>CAWAMR010000001.1:0-723011 GCA_963783095.1 uncultured Planctomycetota bacterium
TCCAGATGTCGTCGATCTTCCGAGTCTTCCGAGGATTCATCGACCCACTTGTCCATCGATTTGCTCGCGGTAGGATGTCGGCGTGGCCGGCATGCCTTGCGGTCTCTTCGACCATGTGCACCAGGAGCCATCGAAGCGACTGGGGCTCGGGGGTGGTCGGTGCCCTTTTGCAGAGCTGGTCCAAGTCATCGGATTCGCTCACGATCCGGTTGCTGACCCCGATGGCGGCCCGATAGGCGATGACCGCCGAAGCAACGGAGTCAGTTGGCTCGATCTTCTCAGAAGGGATCACGACGTCGTTACCGGGAATGTGAACTGAAACCAAGCCACCTCCACCCCGGTCAGATGTTTGATCAACCCGAGGAGGCAGGTGCCGGTCGGCACCGTCGATCGGCGAGCGGTAGTCCTCGTCCAGGTCAACCACCTTCAAGATCAATGACTCTCGCAGGTAGTCGAGGAAGGCCAGCAAAGTCTCCTTTTCGCCAGCGAGCAGGAATGGAGTGCGGCGATCTGGCATTGGTCCGACCGTAGCCCGGCGCTCAGACGACCGCCCGAACTCCGGTTCCGGGTCGAAGGCGTTTCACAGATCAAGGAGCTCAAGCGGCGAGTACTCAGGTCCCCGGGACGCGCGCTTTCACCGGTAACGAGAACGATCTTCCCACGAGTGTGCCGCTGCTCGAGCAACTCATAAGCCGAGCGCCGGCACGTCTTGGAGGGAAAAGGTTGCCGCAATCGGAACCGTGAAATGGTCTTGTCCTTAATCAACGACGCGAGCTCCGAGATGACGGCACCCACATCGTCCACAGTCGACATTGCGTCCACATTGGTTCCGTGTCGTGCTCCCGAATCCCAGTCGATGATCGTGTCCACTCGATCCGGCTTGACCCCGAGCTCCTCGACAGCAAGGTCGACATAGCCGCCGCCGAAACAGTCGATGAAGGCATCGATCGGGCCTCCCGCCGCAGCGCGAACACGCCTCTCGGCGCCGTCCCCGTAGCTGACTGCCTTGACGCCCATCGACTCCAACCAGTCAGAGTTACCCGCTCCGGCGATGCCCAGCACCGTCGCCCCCACCCGGCGAGCCAACTGCGTGGCGATCGATCCCACCCCGCCGGCAGCGCCCGAGATGGTGACGACCTCGCCGGGCTTCAGCCCTACGGACTTCACCGTCGCCCATGCAGTAGTGCCGGCGACGTACAGGGAGCCTGCGGCCTCCCACGGAACCCTTGACGGCTTTGGCACCACATGGTCGGCGGGCAGACTCACCGCCTCCGCCTGGCTCGACCTCTCATCGCTCCAGCCGATTACCTCTTCACCGACAGCGACACTCTCGACACCCTCACCGATTTCTGTCACCACACCGGCAAGGTCGCTGCCCTGCCCCGAGGCGCGCGGGGCGGGCCAGCGGTCATGAAGCAGTCCCGGCGGATGGACCCCTCACCCGGATTGATGGCGGCCGCCACCATGTCGACGATGACCCGACCCGGTGCGGGACGGGGAACGTGGAACCTCCACCACTCGGAGGACGTCAATCTCGCCGTAACGGTCGAAGCGGACAGCTTGGATGGTCGAATCCGTCATAGGCCGTCCAACCGGAACTCTTAACCCGATATTCCACTCGGTGTCGCCGTCACCAGACCGCTGACCGACGAATGTCGCCCGTGCCGATATTCTCGTGTCAGGTTGTCGCGCCCAGGGTCGTTCGCCCCGGCTGCTTCGCCGTCTCGGTCGCGGCGAGCCTCGGTCACTCGCGATCGGTATGCGATGCTTTCGCCGTGAAAAAGGGCAGGCTCGAGGTTCTCGATATACGCTGTGATCGCCATCGTCATGACGATCATGGTGCTCGATCTCCGTCGACCCGCCGGTCAAGATTTCGGAGACCTGAAGCCACTGGTACCAAAGCTTCTCGTCTACGCATTGAGCTTCACGTTCTTGGCCATCTACTGGAACAACCACCACCATCTGATGCACGTCGTCGAGCGCATCTATGGTCGGGTCCTCTGGGCCAACATGGGGCTGTTGTTCTCCCTCTCGCTGACACCCGCAGCCACGGCGTGGTTCGGTGAACATCCGAGTGACACCGCTCCGGTGGTCGTCTACGGCTTGGTGCTGCTTCTTTCGGCCATCGCTTACTTCCTGCTCACCCGCTCCGGGTTGGCATCTTCCACCCGCCGGGTTCACGATTGGCCGTCGCGATCGGCAATGACCGCAAGGGACGGCTTTCGGCTGTCGCCTATGTGGCAGGGATCGTCGTGGCGCTGTGGGAACCGTGGGTGGCCATCGCGAACCACGTTGGTGTCGCTGTCGTCTGGCTTGTGCCCGACAGGCGGATTGCGAGGGTCGTCGAAGGTGGGGACGTTGCCGACTCCTGAAGGACGAGGATGAAGTAGGCGGCGGAGTCGTGGGAGCCCTCAGTCACTCCCGTCGTTCACATCCCGGATCGGGGAATGGGCGACGGGGAGCGCCTCAGCGAATCGGGCTACCGAAGCGAATCACGTTTCCGTCGGGGTCCGGCGACGGGAGCCCTCGTGTTGCCGTAGTCCTCGTCCCTCGGGCCGTCCACGTCGATCCCGCTGCTCTCCACGCTTCGGCCACCCGATCGGCGTCCTGACAGTGGATGTAGAGGGAACCTTGACCCTAATGTTGGTCGCCTGCAGCTCGGGCAAGGTGGATCGTAAGGTCCCGAGACCGGTGCGCGAAGGCATACGTATCGTCGTGGAACGACGTATCGAAGCCGGCCCGCTCGAACCAGGCGACGGAGCGAGCCACATTCCCGACCTTGAAAATCGGCTCGAACCCGGTGATATCACCCAGGATCCCGCTCGACGGAGTCGGACTTCGCTGTCTCGCTGTCCATTGAGCCCGGCGAGGCAGTTGTGGCAGATCGGCAGGTCGGGATGCGACTCGTAGTTTGACCCACCAATCGACCGACGTCGAGCAGCACGAGCACGTCACGGCCACGGACGACATGGTAGGCGGCGGCCGCGGCCGGACACGAAGGCAGGGAGCGGCGCTGGAGCGGCTGAGCGCTGAGCGCTGAACCAGTGCTACGAGCGTGCGGTCTGCGCATCCACCACCCGGGTCATCACGATGTCGTCGGACTCGGCCACCGAGCCTGAGTCTAACGGTGGTTCGGGGTCGACTCGATCATGAGCTGCGCCGCCCGGGCGGCGGTCTCGTCGATCAGCAGCTCCACCAGGCGCAGCGCCATGTCGATCCCGCTCGAGACCCCCGCGGCTGGGATGATCCGGCGGTCGAGGTGCTCGACCACCCGCTCGGATGTCGGCCGGGCGCCGTGTGCAGCCAGCTCGTCGTAGCAGGCCCAGTGGGTGGTCGCGCTGAGGCCGTCGAGCAGCCCGGCCGCCCCGAGGACGAGTGAACCCGTACAGACCGACGTCGTGAAGCGCGTACCCCGGTGGGCTTGGCGTAGCCACGCGAGGACGCGCTCGTCGCCTTGGAGCGGGCGCGATCCGACGCCGCCGGGGAACACGATCACGTCGGGAGCCGCCAGCTCCTCGAAGGTCGCGTCGACTGAGACACCGAGCATGCCGTTCTCGGTGCGCACCTTGCCGCGCTCGTGCCCGACGAAGGTGACGTCGAGCGTCGGGATGCGTTGGAGCACCTCGTAGGGACCGACCGTGTCGAGCGCGGTGAAGCGGGGGAAGACGGGGATGGCGACTTGCATCGATGCGGTCATGCGGAAGTCCTCTCTTCGGAGCCCGTGCGGAATCGGCGGCGGTAGGCGCTCAGGTGACACGCCCAGATGGCGGCGGAACACGCGGCGCAGGGTCTCGGCGCTGCCCAGCCGCAGCGCGACGCCACCAGGTCGAGGGTCGCGGTGGACGTCTCGAGCTCGCGCCGCCTGCCGCTTCCAGTCGTGTGCGCTTGACGAACCGGCCCGGGCTTTCCCCGACCTCGGCCGTGAAGACCCGGGTGAAGTGCCGGAGGCTCATGGCCGCCGCCTCGGCCATGACGGGCAGCCGGTGGGTCCTTGGTGCGGAGCCGTCTCGACCCGGGACTGCACGGCCCGCACGGCCGAACGCTCGGCGCGGTGGCACCCAGACGGGCGAGGCGAACTGCGACTGGCCGCCTGGCCGGTGCAGGAACATCACCAGCCAGCGGGCCACCGTCTGGGCGACATCGACCCCCAGGTGGCCCTCGACGAGCGCGAGCGACAGGTCGATCCCCGCCGTGACCCCGGCGCTCAACCAGATCCGCCCGTCCCGGAGGTAGATCGGCTCGGGGTCGACCTCCACGTCGGGGTACGAGGCGGCCAGCTCGTCCGCCCGGGCCCAGTGGGTGGCGACCCGGCGGCCCCGCAGGATGCCGGCGGCGGCGCCGAAGAAATGTCCCCGAGCACACGGTCGCGGCCCGCCGGCAGCGAGCCGCGGTCGCCGAGACCCAGCCGACGAGCTCGCCGTCGGCCGCGGCCTCCCGCGAGCCGCTCCCGCCCGCCAGGACGAGAGTGTCGATGCGCTCGGACGGCCCGGGCAGTGGCACCGTGCCGAGCTCCAGCCCGCTCTCGCCGCGGACCAGCCCGCCGCCCTTCGATGCGACCGTGAACGTGGTACCCGCCGGACCGGCCGAGCGAAGCGGCAGCCCGGCCCACGCCGGCGCAGACTTCCTGGGGGCCGGCCACGTCGAGTGGCTGGACTCCGTCGAAGGCGAGGATCACGACCGTGCGCTCCCTTATCGCGCTCATCCGCCCACTGTGACCCCTGCTGGTGATGGCGTCAACGACACGATCCCCACAGATTCGGCCACGAGCCAAAACGCAGTAAGGGACAACCGATGCAGTGAGTCGTGGCCGTTCGGCGCGCCAGCCCGGGTTCGGTTCCGGCCGGGCCTACGCCGGTCAGCCGGCTCGGGACCTCCGCGTCCCCCGGGCGTGCACCCAGGCCAGGAGATCGCCTTCATCGCCGCGGCGGACCGTCCCGGTGAAGATGTCCTCCCGGTCCGTCGAGATCGACCGTTGAACCTCGGTGCACAGCTCGTCGCCGACCGTGGCCGGCTGGAGGTACTCGACCAGTACCGACGAGATGATGCCGGAGTTCTCCTCGTCGTTGGCCGCGGCGGCGATGGCGGCGCCGGCCACGGCGAAGAATACACCCTGCCGTGCACCGTCCCGTGCGGGTTAGCGTGCCGGCCGTCGGTGGGTCAGGCGGGCGACCGTGTGGCCCGGTCCGGCGGCGTGCCACCTGAATGCCGAGGGACGCGGCCAACTCGTCACGTTCTGGTCCGTCCACCCGCTGGGCCTCAAGAAGCCTGCGTGGGGAGGGCAGCCGCCGGGGCATCGGTACCGCGGACCGGGCCAGCGCCGGCGACTCACCCGGCTCAGCCTGTCCAGAAGCGCCACCGCTCCGGGGTCGTCGTCGATCGGCCGCGTCTCCACCACGCCCGCCGCCTCTATGGCGTCGAAGACCTCCTCGCCCTTCTCGGTCCGGACCAAGGTCAGGGTCCAGTCGCTGAAGGCGCCGATTCCGCCGGTGGATATGTCCGCGTGCTCGGCGGCGAAGTCGGGGCAGGTCTGCAGCCTTCCGGGTCCAGCCGTGCGCCTCCTTCAGCGGGAGCTGTGGTAGGCGTCGCGCATCCAGATCTGGAAGACCCCCTTGATGTTCATCTTCAAGATGTCAGCCCGCTCCAGGCCGTAGTGCTCGTCGAAGAGCTCGGCGAAGATGGCGTCGTCGAAGGTCTTCGAGCAGAGCAGGCCTATGGAGAGGCGAAGCGCGGGCGATCTTCCCGGCTTTCCGGGCCCGCATGATCCCCGGGATGGACGCCTGGCAGCCCATCCCGACGAGGGCGATCCGCTCGGCGCGCCCGCCACCGCCTCGGCATAGGCAGCGGGTTGGCCGAGTAGGTGTAGCGGGACCTGCCGCCGCGAGCAGTCCTCCCGGGTGCGCGCTACCGGGAATCGCCTTCCAGCTGGTTCCGTCTCCCTCCAGCCTGGAGACGAGTTCAGCGTCGATGGGTCGTTCCGAGCGCCCAGATCAGGAGCGCCGAGACCAGTTCGCCGTCCTGGCCGGTGCCGAGCACGTCGGTGTCGGCGGCACGTGCCAGCACGGTCCGCCTCGAGATGCCCGAGACCTCGTCCTCCGTGCGCGGCCTCCCAAGCAGCGGAAGTTCCTCGATGTCGGGCTCCCAGGTACGAAAGCGCGGGCAGGCCCGGGTGCACAGCGTGCAGCCTTTCAATCCGTGGAAAATATCGCCGGTATGGCCCTCTTCGTCGACGTGGAAGGGCCGTACACGCCTTCGGAGTCGTCGTAGCCGAGCACGTCGTAGGGGCACCAGATCACGCAGGCCGAGCACCCGGTGCACAGGCCCGACGTGACGACCTCGGTGAACAGCTCGGCCCATTGGGGTTTCTCCTGGTGGCACGGGTCCACCATATTCGGCTTGGCCGGAGGGGTCCGATTACCGTCTCGGCGTGCCCGAGATCCTGGAGGTCGAGCGCTACCGCACCTTGGCCGAGCGGGCTCTCTCGACCGCGACGTGGCCCGGGTGTGGATGGTCGACGCTCGCTACGGCCGTGGCGGCACCACGGCGAGACGCCTCCGGGACGCCCTCATCGGCCGCCGCTTCACCGCGCGGCGTGGCGGCGGGGCAAGCTTATGGTTCTCGACACCGGCACGGGTCCGTCCCTCGGCGTTCGCTTCGGCATGACCGGTGGACTCGTGGTCGACGGGGCCCAGGCCCTCGACCGCCTCCGCTACGGCCCGGGCGTCTTCGACGAGAAGTGGGTGCGGGCCCGGTTCGTCTTCGCCGACGGGGGCGAGATGCTCGTCCACGATCCGCCTCGCTTCGGCTCGCTGGAGCTGGCGCCCGACGAGAGCAGGCTCGGGCCCCATGTCCTCACGGTCACCAGGAAGGAATTGGAGGCCGCCCTGTCCGGCGCCGTCTGGCTGCGCGGCGGGTGCGGCGCCCCTGGAGGCTCGCCCTACTGCACCAGCACCGCCTCGCCGGCGTGGGCAACCTGCTGGCCGACGAGTCCTGCGGCGGGCCGGGACGACCCAGCACGACGGATGCCGCTCACCTCCGACGAGGTGCGGCAGCAAGACGGTACTGGTCGAGCGGCTACAGTAGCGGCCCGAGGAGATGCTCCGCAAGGCCATGGCGGCGCGGTCGCCCGCCGCTCGAGCTCGCTGGGCGCGGCTGGGGCTGTCGGCGAGGGCGCCGCTCGACAGGACGACGCAGGCGATGCTGCTCCGGCAGCTGTACCTTGCGCACTTCGAGGTGCGGCGCTTCGACGCCGCGCGCGCGGTGGTCCTTCAGGCGCTCGAGCTGGGCGTCCTGGCGGACGTGCTGCAGCAGGACGCGGCGCGCGTGGCCCTGGCCGTGGGCGACCTCGACGCGGCGCTGGCCCACCTGCGCGTGGCGGCGCGGCGCGGGCCCGCTTCGCGCCGGCCCTTCCACCTCTGGACGCTGGGCAGCACGCTCTTCCTCGCGCAGCGCTACGCCGAGGCCATCGCGGCGATGGAGCGGGCCGTACGCTGGGGGACGAAGGACAGGCCGCTGTACCGCGCGCACCTGGCGCTCGTGCGCATGGCCGCGGGCAGCAAGGTGGACGAGCTGCAGGCGACGATCGACGAGCTGGCCGCCGCGCCGTGCGGGCAGGGCTACGGGCGCTTCGTGCTGGGGCACCTGGCGTACGCCGCGGGCGCCTGGCCAGCGGCGCAGCGTTACCTCGAGGCGTTCGTCCGCCGGAGCGAGGGCGGCCGCCCGGCCCTGGCCATCGCCCTCGAAGGCGAGGTGAAGATGGCGCGCGCCACGCTCGCCAAGATGTCCGCCAACTGAGGAAACCGGCGCGCGCCGCCGGACGTAGAGTTTTCTACGAGACGGCCGCGATCCAGCGAGGGCTGTCCCCGCTTGCGGCATTCCCCCACCGATCCGCTATGTTCTCCATGTCTTGCGAAACGCCGTCCCTTCGCACGGAGAATGCTAGCCGGAGGAATGTCGTGAAGCCTCGTCGCCTGATCCTCGCCACCCTCGTCACACTCGGTCTCGTCCTCTGGCCGCTCTTCGCCTTGGCCGGCGACGAGTGCGCGGCCTCGGACACGGGCGCGTTCCAGCGTTACCTGGCGCAGGGGGCCGTCATCGCGCTCGGCGCGAGCTACGTGTTCGGCCTCGCGACGAGCCTCACGCCGTGCGTCTACCCGATGATCGCCATCACGGTCTCGGTGTTCGGCGCCAAGGAGGCCAAGAGCCGCTGGCAAGGGGCGCTGCTGTCGCTGACGTTCGTGCTCGGGATCGTGTGCCTGTTCGCGCCGATGGGGGTCGTCTCGGCGATGACGGGCAAGGGCTTCGGCTCGGCGCTCGGCAACCCGTGGGTCGTCGGCGCGCATCGCCCTGGTGTTCCTCGCGCTCGCGGCTTCGCTCTTCGGGGCGTTCGAGCTCGCTCTGCCCGCGAGCCTCAACAACCGGCTGTCGAGCGTCGGCGGAACCGGGTTCCGGGGCGCCTTCCTGCTCGGGCTCGTCTGCGGCCTCGTCGCGGCGCCCTGCGTCGGCCCGTTCCTCTTCGGGCTGCTCGGCTGGATCTCGACGACGCGCAACGTCGCGCTCGGCACGGCCGCGATGGCGTTCTACGGGCTGGGGCTCGGCACGCTGTTCTTCATCGTGGGCGCCTTCGCGGTCAACCTGCCGAAGGCGGGGGCCTGGATGATGGGCGTCAAGTGGATCGGAGGCGTGTGCCTGGCCTACATGGCGTTCGCCTACATCCGTGACGCGCTGCCCAAGGAGACCGTCCACCAGCTGGCACACCGCACCGTCGCGTACGGCGCGGTCGCCATGGCCATCCTCGCCGTCGGGCTCGTCCTGGGGGGCATCCACGTGGCCGCGGAGCGCCGCAAGTCTCCCATCGCGCGCCTGTCCAAGCCCATGAAGCTGGCGTCGATCGTCCCCGCGATCGCGGGTCTTTTCATGGTGCTGACGTGGTACGAGCTGCCCCCCGAGCTACACTGGGAGACGAGCGAGTCGGTCGCGCTGGCGAAGGCGAGCGAGGAGCACAAGCCGGTGCTCATCGATTTCGGGGCCAGCTGGTGCGGGGCGTGCAAAGAGCTCGACGAGAAGACGTTCCCCGATCCCAAGGTGCAGAAGGAAGGGTCGCGCTTCGTGGCCCTGCACATCGATGCGAGCGATGACGACGATCCGAACGTGGCCAAGCTCCGCGAGAAGTACAGGGCGACCGAGGGGTTGCCCGTCGTCGTCTTCCTCGACAGCCGCGGCAACGAGGCCAAGCGCTTCACCGAGTTCGTCACGCCGGACTGCTTCGCCGGCGCGCTCTCGACCGTCCAGTAGCGCGCGGGTCGCGCTTCGAAGTGGGAGCGCGCAGGTCGCGCTCCGAGGCGGGAGCGCGCTGGTCGCGCTCCTGGTCGCGGGCTGCTCGACGTCGAGCCCGTCGCCGCCGGTGACCGCGGTGGTGGTCGGCGTCCAGAGCGAGCCGATGAACGGCGCCATCGGGACGCTGCACGTCGTCACGACGCTCGGCGGGGCGCCGAACACGGACGAGATCCTCGCGCCGACCGCGCTGCCGCACGAGGTGAAGCTGCTGCCTCCGGGCGGCAACGTGAATGCGCCCATCGCCGTCGAGGTCGACGGGTACACCAGCCCGAGCTGGACGCCGCAGTCGCCGGACATGCCGGTGCTCGTCCGCACGGCCGAGACCGTGTTCGTCCCGGGCCAGACGGAGCTATTGCGCGTCCTGCTGCAGGGCCAGTGCTTGCTCCCGCTGCCGGGCGGTCCGCCCGGGGCGCCCGTCTGCGACGCGCCGCAGACGTGCATCGGCGGCGTGTGCCAGTCCGACGTCGTGCCGGCGTCGGGGCTGGAGGCCTACGCCTCCAACTGGGCGACCAACGTGCCCGACGTGTGCAAGCCGGCCAATGCCGGTCCGCCGGTCGTGCAGGTGGGGACGGGACAGACGGCCTATCTGCCGCTCACCTCCGGCGAGATGGTGCAGATGGAGCAGGGGCCGCAGGGCGGTCACCACATCTGGATCGCCGTGCGCCAGGAGAACCTCGCGCAGTCGGGCTCGACCACCACGATCACGAGCGTGCAGCCGACGACCAACCTCGCCGGTCCGAGCATGTCGTTCGTCTTCACGTTCCAGCAGGACCAGGGCGGCTTCTGCGCGCTGGCGGGGCTGCGCTACCAGCTCGACATCGACGGCACCGACTACCACCTGTTCCTCGGCCAGCCGCTCGACCTCACGGTGACGATCACCAATCCGTCGGGCACGACGGGGGTCGGCACCGCCAGCGTGAACGTCGAGCCCACCATCCTGTGCGCCGACGGCATCGAGAGCGACGCCGGCGGCGGCTGCTGAGGGTCCCTCTAGAGCTGCATGCTCTTGATCTCGAGGAACTCCTCGAACCCCCACTTGCCGTACTCGCGTCCGCGGCCCGATTGCTTGTAGCCGCCGAAGGGGGCGCCCGGGTTGAAGGCGCCGCCGTTGATGGTGACCTGCCCGGTGCGGATGCGCCGCGCGACGCGCTTGGCGTGCTCGGCGTCCGCCGACCAGACGCCGCCGCCGAGTCCGTACTTGGAGTCGTTCGCGATCCGGATCGCGTCCTCCTCGTCCTCGTAAGGGATGATGCAGAGCACGGGGCCGAAGATCTCCTGCTGCGCGATGGTCATGTCGTTCTTCACGTTGGAAAAGACCGTCGGCTTGACGAAGTAGCCCCTGGGCAGGCTCTCGGGCTGCTCGGCGCCGCCCGTGACGAGCGTCGCGCCCTCCTCGATGCCCTTGCGGATGTACCCGCGGACGCGCTCCTGCTGCGTCTTGGACACGAGCGGGCCGAGCTTCGCCGCCGGGTCGAAGGCGCCGCCCGGCGTGAAGGCCTCGGCCACCTGCTTCGCGATGCGCGCGGCCTCGTCGTGCCTGGCCCTGGGGACGAGCATGCGCGTCATCGCGCAGCACGTCTGCCCGGAATTCAGGTAGCAGTCCTGCACGCCGTGCTTGACGGCCTTGGCGAGGTCCGCGTCGTCGAGGATGACGTTGGCGCTCTTGCCGCCGAGCTCGAGCGCGACGCGCTTGACGGTCTTCGACGCGACCTCGCTGACGCGCTTGCCGGCCTGGGTCGACCCGGTGAAGCTCACCATGTCGACGTCCGGGTGGCCCGAGATGGCCTCGCCGACGGTCTGCCCGTCGCCGCTGACGAGGTTGAAGACGCCGCGCGGCAGGCGGGCCGCGTCGATGATCTCCGCGAGGATGAACGCGCTGAGCGGCGCGACCTCGCTCGGCTTGAGCACGACCGTGCAGCCGGCGGCCATCGCCAGGGCGACCTTCGCAGCGATCTGGTGCAGCGGGTAGTTCCACGGCGTGATGCAGCCGACGACCCCGACCGCCTCCTTCACGACGATGGAGTTGCCCGACTGCTCCTCGAACGCGTAGCTGGTCGCGAGCTGCGCGGCCGAGCCGAAGGTCAGCGTGGGCAGGCCCGCCTGGATCATCTTGCTGAGCGCGATGGGCATCCCGACCTCGGCGGAGATCGTCTCGGCGATCTCGGGCGTGCGCGCCGCGAGGCCGGCCTGGATCTTCTGCAGGTACTGGGCGCGCTCGGCGGGCGTCGTCCGCGACCACGCGTCGAACGCGGCCCTCGCCGCGCGCACGGCGCGGTCGACGTCGGCCGCGTCCCCCGCGGGGACTCGCCCGATGATCTCTTCGGTCGAGGCGTCGACGACGTCGAAGGAGCCCTCGCCGGACGGCGGGGTCCACTCGCCGCCGATGTAGTGCTTGTCGTAGGTCTTCATGGGCGGCCAGGATTCGGGCTCCGGGCCGACCTGTCAACGGACGGCGGTCGCTAAATCAGCGAGCACGATCCTCGAACACGAGAGGCGTGGGTCGTGCTCGCTGATTTCTCCCGGCCCTCGTCTCGCTTCGCTCGCCGACGCCGGGAGTGACGTTTTCGTGGAGGGCTACCGCCCTCCCTCATCGCTGCGCGATGAGCCTCCCACCCATCGCCTGACGGCGAGCGTCGTGCTTCGCACGACGCAAGAAGAACCGTTGCTTGTCGCGACTTTGCGAAGCAAAGTCGTTCGCGCCGCAGGCGCGATGGGGTGGGAGGCTCGCGAGCGAAGCGAGCGAGGGAGGGCGGAGCCCTCCACGAGAACGTCACTCCTCGCGTCGTCGGGCGCCGAAGGCGCACGACGAGGGCGAGGAGAAATCAGCGAGCACGACGCACGCTTCTCGTGTTCGAGGATCGTGCTCGCTGATTTAGGGCATGAACCAGCCGCCGAGGGTGAACGCCAGGCCGTAGGTCGTGATCTTCGGCGCGGGGCCGCTGCTGGCCGCTGCGGCGCCGGTCGCGCTCTGCGACTGGTTGGCCGCCAATCGGCCGACAGGAAGGGGCCGAGCCCCACGAAGAAGTGCGTGGCCAGGTGGTAGAGGAACGGCGCGGAGAGCACGAGCGTCCAGGCCGTTCCGTTGACCCCGCCGGTCTGGCCGGTCGCCGCGAAGGCCAGGCCGAGCGTCGGCCACACGGAGATCCAGTCGACGATCGGGATGTTGTACCCGACCCGCGGACCGACCCCGAACCGGTTGGTGTTGAACGCCGTGGTGCCCGTGCCGTTGGCGATGCCGTTCGTCTGATTCTCCTGGTCATACTCGGTGTGCGTGAAGTCGACGAAGGCGCCGACCGACAGCCCCTGGATGACGAAGTAGTCGGCCGACGGGTGCAGCGTCAGCGTCCAGCCCGAGGTGGCCGGCGAGCCGTTCACGCCTCCGTCGACCTGACCCGTCAGGCCGAGGTTCGCGTCGCTCGAGATGACGAGCTCTCCCGCGTTGCCGAAGCGAGGACGCGGCGCGGGCACCGGCGCGGGTGCCGGGTAGCCGTAGGTCGGGGGCGCGGGCGGGGGAGGCAGCGGCTGCGCGGGGTACTGCGCCGCCGCCACGCCTCCGAAGGTCACGAGACCGAGGGCAAGTCCGAAGAAGATGAGCTTTCGCATGTCTTCACGATAGCGCGCCGCCCGGGTTTCAACCCGCGCGAGGCGCCCTCAGCGGGGCGCCGCGGCCTTGCGCGACTGCAGGAACAGGACGAGCTCCTCGAGCTCCTCGGGCCTCAGGATCGCGGCGAAGGCCGGCATGTTCTTGCCGCCGTTCGAGATGCGGATGACGAGCTGGTCCTTGGTGAGCAGATCCCCGATGCGCGACAGGTCCGGCCCGCGCCGCCCGCCCTCTCCCTCGATGAGGTGGCAGTTGAGGCACCCCCGGTCGTGGAAGGCGCGCGCCCCCGCGGCGATGGGACCGTCTGCGACGCCCACGATCTCCTGCGAGAGCGGCGGTGCGGCGAAGTTCGGCGACCAGCTCGACCGGGCGCCCACGATCCAGAGCAATACGTCGAGCCGAACGGCATCGCCGAGGCCGGCAAGCTCCCCCATACAGTCAACGCCAGAGCAACCATCGCCGCGACCGGCACGACAACGCCTTCTTCAGCGGCAAGAAAAGACTGCCAGACGACCGCGACGGCCGGCACGTCGAGCGGAAGAAGATTCGGCCACAACCACCACGGCTGGGAGTCGTCCACTGCTATGATCCCTCACAAGATTCAGGTCCTATTCAGACTCTTATTCTGACTGTTACTCTTACTCTTACGCTTACTCCTACTCTTCTTCAATTGACGTATGCGCGTGCGCAACAGCCGCGTGCAAGACGAGCAAGAATGAGAGTAAGAGTAAGAGTAAGAGTAGGAGCAGGAAAAAATTGCTCTGGCCTTGCTCCCTGTTTTGGGGTATTGGCACCACCTACTTGAAATTCTCAAACCATCGCAATCAAGGAGACGCGGATGCGAAACGGGTCAATCCTGGCGCAATGCTGGCCGGAAGCAGTATCCTATCATCCACGGTCCTGGCCCAGAATCCCTATACGCCCCTAAGTTCGCCCGCGCTCGCGATGATGCCCGCTCCTACAAATACGCGCTCACGCCCGATGCCGGGCCGTGGTTGATCTGCGTTCAAGTCTTCAAATGCGACAATGCCAGGGAACTCGCCGAGTCGATGGCAGAGTACATCATGCGCGAGTACAAGGTGCCCGCGTATCTGTTTGAAGGAAACAGGGATGAACGACTGGCAGAGACAAAGCGTGTGCAAGATTTACGCAAAAAGTATGACGAGTTTGTCCAGTCGATGAGGAAACAGAATCCCCAGGCAGAGGCAGGTCGTTTCCGGATCATGACCATGCAGTTTTCGGACGAGTTCTGTGTGCTTATCGGGCATCCGAAGGGGATCATGGTGAATATGGAATCGCGCGCGATTACCTGAGCGACGTGCGGAAATTCAAGGCCCCTCCGGAAGAGTTCTGCCAGCGCATGATCTTGAAGGGCGCTCCTGAGCCGGGTCAGAAAAAGCCTGCTGAGGATCGCAGCAGTGCCAATCCCTTCCGAACCGCCATGGTTGCACCGAATATGACCATTCCGCGCCCCAAGCCGCAGGCGCAGGACATCTATCCGATCGTAGAACCTCTCAATGCCGGGAACCCTTATAACCTCCTCAAATGTTCGAAACCCTATACCCTGGTGGTCCGCGTGTACAGCGGAGCACCGACGGTTATGGATCGAAACAATAGCGGAACCGCGATCGGGAAATCGACTGGCCACCTGGGCGACAATCTCAATGCCGCGGCCCTGCAAGCGACCTCACTGGCAGAATATCTGCGCAAAATGAAACCATCTGCTTATGATAGTTACGTAATGCACACTCAGTACTACAGCATGGTGACCGTTGGGCAGTTCTCCAGCCCGGACGATCCGGCGTTGATGGCGGCGCAAAAGCAATTGGCCGGCATGAAGCTCAGAGCCGGGGATAAAGGAACGGTTCTCGATTCGCTGATGCCCGATCCTGTTGTGATGCAGATTCCAAGACCCAAAAGGTGATTGCGGGGCGCGGGATGCGGGACGCGGGGCGCGACAAAAGCACCGGTAGCTGACAGTTTGCCAATCAGGAGATTGGCGTTCCCAGGTGAATTTGTCGCGTCCCGCATCCCGATTTACGCCCTCCACCGCAATATAGGCTTTTTCGCAGCTGCGACTTCGTCGGGCCGGCTGATCGACAATGTGTGCGGTGCTTCATGTAGGAAGGCTGCATCTTCAGTGATGATCTTCAACAACGCCTCGGCAAATTCTTCCAATGTCTCTTTACTCTCGGTTTCGGTCGGCTCCATCATCATCGCTTCTGCTACTACCAGTGGGAAATAAACGGTCGGGGCGTGAAACCCGTGATCGAGGAGCCTTTTGGCGATGTCCATTGCCGAGATCTTTTTCTCCCGTCGAAGCAGCCTGGCACTCGCCACAAACTCGTGCATGCAACGGTCGCCATGCGGCACGTCATAGGCATGTTTGATGAGCGCCAGGAGATAATTGGCGTTCAGCACCGCGTGTTCGCTCACTTGCTTCAAACCATCCGGCCCCAGCGTGCGAATATAGAGGTAGCCTCGCAACAGGATACCCACGTTACCGAAGAAACTCCGCACCCGCCCGATCGATTTGGGTCGATCGAAATCGAGATAATATCGATTCCCGTCTTTGGCCACGATGGGAGCGGGAAGGAATGGGGCCAGAAAATCCCGGACGGTGATCGGTCCCGATCCCGGTCCGCCGCCGCCGTGGGGGCCGGTAAAGGTTTTGTGGACGTTGTAGTGCTGCATATCCGCACCGAAATCGCCGGGGCGAGTGATGCCCAGGATGGCGTTCATGTTGGCACCATCGAGGTAGACCAATGCTCCCTCGGCGTGCAACAAGTCGGTGATGGTCTTGATCTGCTTTTCAAATAATCCCAGAGTATTCGGATTGGTAATCATGAACACGGCAGTCTGCCGATCGAGCTTCGACTTCAAGTCGGTGAGATCGACCAGCCCATTCGAGCCGCTTTTCACGGTTACGGTTTCAAACCCGGCCAGGGCCGCACTGGCCGGATTCGTTCCGTGAGCACTATCGGGAACCAGGACGCGCTTGCGGTGGGTTTCTCCCTTGTCCCGGAAGTACGCAGCGGCGACATAAAGAGCGGTCAACTCGCCGTGTGCCCCAGCAGCAGGTTGAAGCGAGATTGCCGGCAAACCGGAAATCTCGATCAGATATTGCTGCATCTCGAAGAGAATCTGCAACATCCCCTGGCAACTATCATCGTCCTGGAGCGGATGCAAACCCGCCAGACTCGGAAAGCCCGCTGAGGCGTTCATGTCGCTTGGGGTTATATTTCATGGTGCAGGAGCCGAGCGGATAGAAGTTGGTATCGATCGACATATTCTGCGTCGACAAATTGACGAAATGGCGAATCAGATCGATTTCACCGACTTCGGGCAACGGCGGCGGAGAATCGCTGAGTGCCTCCGACGGGATGAGTTCGTGCAGTGGCTTTGAGTGAGGAACATCGCACGCAGGAAGACGATGGCAGCGCCGGCCTGGATGAGAGAGTTCAAAGAGCAGTTCGGTGGATTGGGTATTGTTCATTATCTTTGTGTGCGCGGTAAGAGTATCAGTTTATCGGCATCCAAAAAAATGAACCACAGAGACACAGAGAAAACCAGATTTTAGCGGAGCGTCGGGTCTTTCCCCCTCTCCCCTGTACTCAGGGGAGAGGGATGGGGTGAGGGGAAGAGCCTGCCACCATGAAAGACGCGTCTGGGAAGCGTGAAGGTTCAACCCCTCACCCTAACCCTCTCCCCTGAGTACAGGGGAGAGGGGATTAGTCTCCGTTCCACTTGTTTGCGGCTTGCCGCGCTGTGTCTCTGTGGTTCATTTCTTAGACTCGGTTCTAGTTAACGAATCTTCGGAGCAACTGCCCCAACTCATCAATCTCTGCCTTCGTCCGCTTCTCAGTAACGGCTACGGTTACACAATCTCCCAGTTGGGGATACCATCTTCCAGTCGGCAACCCGGCGTGGTAGCAATCTTTCCTTAACTGAACAAGTAATTGGCTCACATTTCCGGGTATTTTCAAGGTGAATTCCTTGAAGAATGGGCCGGCAAAGCGCAGATTCACTCCTGGTAACTTTGTCAGCACATCCGCGGCATAGTGTGCTTTGCGCAAAACAGAGTTCTGCCGTCTCCTTCAGGCCTTGTGGACCGAGCGCGGTCAAATAAACGGCAGCTCGCAGCGCGAACAAACCTTGATTCGTGCAGATATTGCTTGTCGCTTTCTCTCTGCGAATATGTTGTTCGCGGGTTTGCAGCGTCAACACCCAGCAGCGTTTGCCGTTGCGATCCACAGTTTGTCCGACCAATCGACCGGGGATTTTGCGAACGTATTCCTGCCGACAGGCCATGACTCCCAGATACGGTCCGCCATAACCCATCGATGTGCCCAGGCACTGTCCTTCGGCAACGGCGATGTCGGCCTCATACTGTCCGGGACGTTTCAAGATACCCAAACTGATCGGATCGAAACTGACGATCGACAAAGCGCCTTCTTGGTGAACAATGTCGGTTATCGCGTCATTTCTTCGAGATGCCCGAAGAAATTGGGATGTTGGGTGACAACACAAATCGTATGCATCGTTGACTGCTTTCGTGAGATCATCCGGGTCGAGGAAGCCGTGCGGTGTTGGCAGAGTCACGACCCGAACATTCAGATTGGCCATGTAGGTTGAGAGGACTTGCCGATATTCCGGATGCACGCTCTCGGCAACGAGAATCGCACCCTTGCGGTCGGCGATGTTGATGCGCCATGATGACCGCTTCGGCAACGCTCGAGCCCCCTTCGTATAAACTGGCGTTGGCGACATCCATGCCCGTCAGTTCGCAGATCAGCGTTTGATATTCAAAAAACGCCTGCAAACTTCCCTGACTCGCTTCGGCCTGATAGGGAGTATAGGCGGTGTAGAACTCGCTGCGCGAAGCAACGGCATCGACCACGGCCGGGATGAAGTGATCGTAACTGCCGCCACCCAGGAAGCAGACCCCATCGCCCGCGGCCTGGTTCCGAGCTGCTGTTTGCGCGACCAAGGCGCTGAGTTCCATTTCGCTCAGGGCAGGCGGGATCGCCAGAGGCCGGCCAAGTCGCAGTTCTGAGGGGATGGTCGAGAAAAGTTCGTCGATGGAGGAAACCCCGATTTTTGCCAGCATGGCAGCGACATCTTCCGGGGTATTCAGCACATAGGCCAAGATAAACTCCTTCTGCACCTGATACTATTCTTCTCGAGAAAATGGATCTGCTCGCCGATTGTCGCAATCAACGGCTCGTTCCCGCCCACGCAGGCGGGCCTGTATTAATGATAAAAAACATTACCTCTTAATGCCGCTTCAGTCTCAACGCGCATCGAACGACTGCTAGTTTCGACGCAGGAGCATCACATAAATGCCGGCGTAAAACACGAGTAAGCCCAGGCCGGCGACAATGATGGTCTGCGGGCCGTGCTGAAGATCGAGGCGATGCACACTGAGCAGACCTGCACCCAGGAACAACAGCAATATCGCAATTCGTCGGCGAAACTCGAACATGTTCGCCGCTTTCCGGTATCAGTGCCCTTCCGAGGCCAGTTGTTGCTGATACTGCTCCAGTGTCAGCAGGTGATCGATCGATGATCCGGGGGCGACTTTGACGCGGATCATCCAGCCCTTGCCATAGGGATCGGCATTGATGATCGAGTGGTCCTTCACGACTGCGCTATTGATCTCGACGATTTCGCCGCTGACGGGAGCATTCAAATCGAAGACCGCCTTGACCGATTCGATCTCGCCGAATGGCTTGCCGGCAACGATCTGCTTGCCGATTTTGCCCGGCTCAAGGTTGGTCACGTCCGTAAGTTGGTCCACCGCATATTGCGAGATGCCGATCGTGCAAATATCTCCCTGCAGGTCAGCCCATTCGTGACTCGGTAGGTAACGCAGTTTCGCCAGGTCCATAAACGCTCCTGAATAGCGGTCAGTGCTCGGGAATAGAAAGTCGCAAGTCTTTGCCGAGCAAACGCTTTTTTATATTGTTCCCGGGGGTTTGTCACCTGAATTGACGATTGTTATTGCTGCTGACAAGCACTACCGATGTGAATAGAATCACATTTTGTCGATGTTTCCGTCGATCGTTGCACATGCGGCTCCATTTTTTCATCGTTGAAAAGCACGAGGCGAGTCAAACCGTCGCTGCGTATCTGCGCACCAAGCTCGGCCTCCCCTGGTCCAAGGCAAAACAGCTTCTCGAGCGTCGTCAGGTCCGTGTGGCCGGGCAGCCTACCACCGATCCCGCTTTGCGTCTGAAGGCCGGCAATCGGGTCGAGGTGCATGGTTTTTCGTCCGGCAGCGGCGAGAAAACAGCTCGGCCGGCTGCCCTAAAACACGCGACACCGAAACGGGAAATGCCGAAATGGCATGGCCCAACACCCAAAATTATCTATTCGGATGATGCGATCGTCGTGGTCGACAAACCTGCGGGCTTAACCACCATGCGCCACCCTGAGGAACGCGCTGAATTCGGCGAACGCGGGAAACATTATCTCCCCGTTACACTCGCCGACCTGCTGCCCGGTTTGCTGGGTTCACCGGATCGGCGCATGTTACCAGTCCACCGCATCGACCGCGATACCACCGGGCTGGTGGTTTTTGCTCGAACCCGCGCTGCGGAGCGTTCGCTCAATCAACAGTTCCGCGAACACAGTATTGATCGGCGCTATTTCGCTGTCGTGCGCGGCCGGCCGAGTCTTTCCCGAATGGAGTCGCACCTGGTCCGCGACCGGGGCGATGGTCGGCGCGGCACCTCGCTGGAAACCGGCTCAGGCCAGCGGGCGGTCACCCATGTTCGCGTGATCGAGGTGTTGGGCGCATTCGCACTGGTCGAATGCCGGCTCGAGACGGGACGAACCCATCAGGTACGCATCCATCTGGGCGAACAGGGAACTCCACTCTGCGGTGAAACCGTCTACGATCGTCCAATCGCAGGATCGCCTGTGCCCGATGGAAGCAATGCCGGCCGGCCGATGCTCCACGCAGCCCATCTGGGAATTGAACATCCCGAAACGCACGAATGGATGGAATGGGATTGCCCGCCGGCGGAGGATATGCAGGAGCTATTGCAATGTTTGCGCCGGTCATCGGCCAGTTGATTGCGGAGATCACAACTGAGCGGTAGCGAGTCGGCCCACGGCCGCGATCACGATTCGGGCACATGCTTCGGCATCCGATTCGGCCTGATGATGCACCAGCGGGATCTGGAGCCGGCGACAAACATCGGGTAACTTCGTCGGGAAGATGTCCCAGGTTGCACGGGCCATCTGCACGGTACATCGGAAAGGAACTGCGGGCGGAGTCACGCCTGAGGCCAGGCAACAATTGCGCAATACCGCGCGATCGAAACCCGCACTATGAGCAGCGAGGAACCCAACCCCTTCGATCTGTTTGGCAAATTCCGGCCAAAGTTCCCCGAAAGTAGGCTGATCGGCAACGTCTTTCCAGGTGATACCGTGTAAGTAGCTGAACAGAAAAGTCTTGCGCGGCGGACGGATGAGCCGGCACCACCGTTCGACAATTTGCAGGTCAACCACTTTCACCAGGGCGACGGAGCATGCGCTATCGCGTCCGTTGTCGGCGGTTTCAAAGTCGATTGCCGTGAAGCAGCGCGGCATGACTGAATATTTTCGAGAAATACGCCCCATGTTGAAAATCCTTTCCTTCAGAGGAGCCGTTGATAGGAATTGTTGCGGAAGCGGACTGAAGGTCAAGAGATCGTCGGAAAGAAATGTCGCGCTGAAGGTATCCTCACTCCAACTTATCTGTGGACTGGCGAGGATAGATAATCTGCGTAGTCGAGTGCTGCGCATTCAAATCTGGAAAATGGCAGCCTTGCCGTGAGATGCACCACTTCAAAGTGAAAGCGCGATTGCACGAATTTCCCTTCCTCGTTATTTTCCGGCCCAACTTAACTCCCGTGGCGGGAATGGACCGCATTTTTCGGGACTCTGCCCAAACTGGAATGTTTCGAGAAGAGAACTATGTCACTTTCTAAACCGTTCGGGCGTCGGACTGTAGCGAAGAAACCACAGCGGAAGCAGGTTCTTCTATGCCTCCTGAAATTGGAGGATCGGATCACCCCGAGTTTCCCAGTTGGCAACCCCACGGACGGCTACGTCGTCGGCGGGTCAACGACATCGGGATCGGTAAACTCAACTGCTGTCGCCACCGATTCTTCCGGCGATGCCTACCAAACGGGCTTTTTCAGCGGCACTGTTACCTTTGGGAACACGACCCTCACCGCGCAAGGTGCCAGCGATGTTTTCGTTGCGAAGTATTCTTCATCGGGTGCTCTTCTTTGGGTTGATGACATTGGCGGCTCAAACGGGACTGCGGTCGCTACCTGGCTTGCGGTCGATAACCAGGGAAATGCCTATGTTACCGGTTATTTTCTGGGGACAGTCAATTTCGACCCTCATGGCAACCATACCCTCTCCAGTGTCTACCCAGGAAATCCAAACGCCTTCGTCGACAAGCTCAGTTCCTCGGGCCATTATTCTTACGCTGTTGAGATTGGTTCCGGGAGCATTGCGCTGAGCAATGCGATCACGGTCGACAGCCAGGGAAATGCGTATATCACAGGCTTCTTCGCGGGCACCGGAAACTTCAATCCTCACGGCTCGAATAATCTCAGCAGTTCCGATAATGGGAATCAGTTTAACGCCTTCGTCGAGAAGCTAAACTCCGCAGGGAACTATGATTGGGCCGTTGACATTGGCTATGGATCAACTGCTTACGGCGAAGGGATTGCCGTGGACGGTTCGGGCCGGGTTTATACCACCGGCTATTTCTCCGGTACCGGCGCATTCAACCCAGCCAACAGCTCTCACGACCTGCAAACCTCGAACAACGGCTCCGATGTCAATACTTATGTGTCAGTACTCAATTCCTCGGGTGCCTACGTTTATTCCGACCTGATTGGGTACGGAGGAATGGTGCAAGGATACGGCATCGCCGTCGACAAGTCCGACAATGTCTACATTACTGGCGATTTCTCAGGTATGGGCAACTTCAATCCCAACGGCTCAAACACGCTCACCAGTTCCAATAACGGCGGCAACATCAACGCTTTCGTGGAGAAGCTAAATGCTTCGGGTAAATTCGTTTGGGCCGAGGATCTGGGGTATGGTGCAACAGCGTATGGGGTGAGCATCACTGTGGATCGTTCGGGCAATGTCTACACGGTTGGTGCGTTTAGTGGTACGGGCGATTTCAATCCCGGCAGCGGCACGAGCGACCTGACCGCTTCGGGCAACGGCACACAGTACAATGCCTATCTCTCCGAGTTGAACTCTTCGGGTCAGCTTGTATCGGACGCCATCTTCGCTTACGGGGCTATTCAACTCGACATCAGCAATGTGGCTGTCAGCCAATACGGAGCCATTTTCATCAATGGGGATTTCACGGGGACGGGCGTGAATTTTGATACCACCGGCTCCGGCAAGAACAATCTTTCCTCCCCGAACGGATCGACCCAGTACCTGGTGGAGCTGAGCCAACCTCAATCTGATATGTGGCCCTGGTGGATGCCATGGTTCAGCAAATGAACCTTCAAGGTCACTTCAACTGGTCCCACTTTTGCAGCGTCTTGACCTGATCGAGAAATCTTGTGAATTCTTCCAGTTTCCGAAGCAGGTTCAGGTCGCCGTCGTGTTCGAGAGAGTCATAGCCCCAGCCTCGCTTCAATGCTCTTGCCAGGTAATGCAGGCTGAGTTTCCGATACTCCGGTTTTTTCTCCGACAGTAGCGCATAGACGCAGCTGGCACGATACAGGGTGTCGGGCTGAGGAGCATTCGCCAGGGCCTTCTTGATCTCTTCGATCGCTACATCGGTCTTGCCGAGCCGGGCGGCGTAAACAGCCTTCGCGACTCGTCCATCCACCGAATCGGGAAATAGTTCGAGGAGCCGATTCAAGACCGGAATTGCTTCCTCCGGTTTTTTCAAGCATTCACCGAGTACGTAAGATTCATTCATGATGGCCGGCAGATAGCGAGGATTGGCCTTCTGCGCCTGTACGAAATCTTCGAGGGCCGCTTTCGGAGAAGTCTGGATTTGCGCGACGCCGCGCGATACCCAACTGATCGAGTCGGTGGGTAGTTGCTTCAACCCTTCCGCTCGGTCTTGCTCTGCGCCTTTTTTGTCTTTGAGTGCCTGCCGAACCGTTGCTCGAATGAAGTAGACGCGCTTCGGCGCTTGCGGGCAGTTTACCGCCCAGTCCAAATCCTCGAGCGCTGCCTTGTCCTGTTTCAGGAGCATGCAACACGAGAGCTCGATCGATATAGGCGCAGAGCAGGTTGGGTTGCAGCCGAAGTGCCTGATCGAGATCGGCTTTTGCTTGTTGCAGGTTTTTTCGGGCGGCGTAGAGCACACATGCCCGTGTATGATAGGTCCGCGCAAATTTCGGCCGAAGCGTGATACAAACACCCAGACATTGAAGGGCATCGGCCTCCTCTTTCAGAGCCAGGTGGCAATGCGCCCGCAAGTACCAGCATCCGAAATCATCCTGATCGCGTTCGAGGGCCGCTTTGAGCAGTTTCAGGGCTTCCTGACAGTTACCGTGCGCCATGAGATCGGAAGCGATCAGGATGGGCGTTCGCCCGTTCAAGTTCTCGGCGTTTTCCAGCTTGAGCCGAAGGTTTTGGTAGTCTTCCCGGGTAGCTCGGCCGTCCAGTTCGGAGCGCTGAACCGCCAACACAAGTCGATCCTGTTCACCCAAATGCGTGGTGGCAAGGTCGTGATAGCGACGGGCGGCCTCGTCGGACGATTCGTCTTTGGGTTGAAACGCCACCGATCGCGCCAGCAGAAACCCAAGTTCCCCGACTTCCTGTTGCAGCCGTTTGCGGTCTTCGGGAGGCAAATGTTTCACCTCAGACTTCTCGCTCCAATTGGCATCGTCCAACACTCCATAGCTTGCCAGAGCATTCTGAGCGGTCTGGATGCCTTCCTTGAGCTGTTCGGGATCATCGACGCTCAAGAGGGATTCAGCCTGTTGGAACAGCGGAACAAACTCGTGATAGTGATTGACCGCGAACTCCCGTTGAGCGTCGAGCGCCCGTTCTTTCTTTCGGTACGACCAGGACGCGAGGATGATTGCAGCTGTCAGCCCAAGCGCCGCCACTGCTGCTGCGACAACCTGGGGAGAAACCAGCCTGGGATTGCGTCGTGCCCATTTTCGCAGCCGTTCCCAAAGCGAAGGCTCAGGAGTATGCTTTAGCGGCAAATGCTTCTGATGCCGTTCGATGTCTTCCAGTAATTCTTCCGCACGGGCATAGCGCAAAGCGGGATCGGGTTGCAGGCAGCGCTGAATGATCGCTTCCACGGCCGGGGTGATCGCGGAATTGTGAGAGCGCAGTTCGGGTACCGGGCCAATCCGATCCTTGATCATGAGCGGCAAAATGTCCGCCGTTCTGCCACGGTGCATGGGGAACGGGAATTTGCCGGTCAGCAGTTGAAAAAGGATCAAACCGAGCGAATAGATATCGCTTCGGCCATCGACGGCGACGGAGGGGTTGGCGTAGCTGGTCAGTTGATCCGGGGACATATAGGGGAGCGTGCCGCCGGCTTTGGCGGTTGCGCTGGATCGTAGTTTGATGTCTTCGGCAAGGTTGAAGTCGAGGATCATCGGCTCGCCGTCATCGGTCAGCAGGATATTGGCGGGCTTCAGGTCGCGATGGATGATGCCGCGTTCGTGAGCGTGCCAGGCCGGCGGCGAGGCGAGCGCCGATCCAGAGAATGGCGTCTTCATAGCTCAAGTTCTCGATGTGCGAGAGAACGGAGTTCGCCTTGGCAATTCGCGGCAACTTGCCCTGGTCGATTGCCTCGGATTCGCTCGCCATCTCTTCAGCAGAAACGTCGGACGGAGCAGATCGCACCCCCGACTGAACCGACGTTTGCCGGTTGTATAAAGTGCTGACAAGATGCTTGCCGGATGTTGGTAAGATGTTGCTGCTGCGCAGGGCTTTACAGATATCGGCGAGCGTTGTGCTGCCCAGAAACGGCATGCACACGGCGTGGAGTTTCGCGGTGCTGTGCTCGGAGTACAGCGGCATGATATTGGTATGCTGAAGTTGTGCCTGCCGTTGCGATTCACCGCGAGGAATTCGACGGAGACTTTCAACGCGACGAGGCGATTGGCGAGTTCCAGTTGCTCTGCCAGGAAAACCCGCCCGAACCCGCCGCGCCCCAGTTCATGTAAGAGATGAAAACCAAGAAAATCGCGGCCAACCGTCGGAAACCAAGCCATCGCTTCGTCAAGGTCGGAAGCCAGTTCGGGATCGGCGGACGGCACTTCTACTTGATCGGGAGTGGGGGCTTCCAACAGGCGGGTTACTACGTCAATCTCGGAATCCAGTTGATCTGCCGGGTGATCCCCGCCGGGAAGGAGTTGAACGGGCTCCCTCCGAATCGCTTCCAAGGTCGAACATGAAACAGAGGCTCCATCCGGGAAGGGTTTCCTCAAGCCGAAGGGCCTACCTGACAGGGTCGATGCCATCGCTGTACCAAGGGTGGGAAAACCGAGGGTTGTGCCACGGTGTTGTTGGAAACGCAGGTGAATAGCGACGTTAGCGCGACATCGTCTCTTTCGAGAGGTATGCGTGGAATCATTCCAGAAAACTAACTGGACGCTCTGGATCAACTGCCGAAACGGGAGGGTGGATGATTCGACTTCAGTCGGCACAGGCTCCCGGTGGCGGGAACCCGATCCTGCGAGTCAAATCTGAGGGGGTCAGATTGACAAAGTACATTCATCCATAGAAGCATTATACTTCACGTTTTCAATACAAATCGGAGAATCTATATATTTGATACAATGCGAAATATCGATATAATCTCAATTATTGTCTCCACAGAACTTCGATCCGTTTTCGCATTTTTTGCTCAATCGAACCCGAAACGATGAAAGAGTAAATTACTCGAAAAGCAACCCGTTTCCTCGATGGAAATGGGAGAGAATCAAGGATACTGCACGGAATTATTCCTACATTTTCTAAAATTGTTGTTTGCAGCATAATTGGTAGTTCCTACTCATTCTGTGTGCCCTCATGAGGACGGTTTCTTCGCCAATGTCTCCAAAGGCAGTTCCGAGAGCAATCCCTGCCAGCGCGGCAACCAGTTGAAAAGGCCTTCCGTTCATTCGGAAATCGGCGGCGTTGCATTAAATCAAGGCATCGAGCCCTTTCTTGAAACGAGGCCACTCAGCTGGGCGATAGGTTTGGATATGCGTGCGGATTGCCGTGAGCCGATCAACGGCCAGGTGACTATCGGTAACGGCGCGAATTTCCTGTGCCTCTTCGATCATCGGATAAATTCGCTCACGGAGCAAACCGCTGAAGCAGTCGGCGAACAATTCGATCGAATAGCGCAATCGCTTGCCGATGATCCGCACCTGGTGAAGTTCTTCATAAGCATTGGGTTGGCCGCCGACCGCTTCATTGAGCGTTCCAATAAGAGTACTCAAATGTGCCATTCCCAATTCGCCGAAGTGTGCGTTGTGTAAATCCTTGTCAGGCTGTTGCAGATTGTCCAAAAGTTCCTGGCGAACCTTCTCAAATCGAGAACCGTGGTGAGCTACGGTGCTGGTTAGATGATCCTGGGCGTCGATGCGCCTGGCAGCGGCGTAACCCGATAGCAAGTCGTGGACAGGCTTCGTTTCTGTGGATTGGAGTACGCGCGTCGAGTTGAGCATTTGCTTGAAGACATCCCAGTCCGCGCTTCCCCGGCCGCCCGCCGCAACTTGCGAAGGAGTCTCTTCCCGGTTCGCAAGCATTTGCCCGGCAAACAGCACTCGAACAGATTCAAGGCCACCCCTGCTCGCCGGGTTGCCACACGCAGTTGATGGACGTGCTCAATGTCCCGATCGGCACGTTCGACCGCCAGAGGAAGATAATGTCGAACCCGTTCCAAGCGCATCGAGGATGCGCGTGCTGCATCAGCGGTGCCGGTCTCCCAGTTCAATCCGTTTATCCATTTTCCATCAGCCACGCCAGCGGCTCCCAGGGTAAATTCCAAACGCTCTAATTCCCATACAAGCCCGCGATATTGGCAGCGACTTGTCGTTCCTCCCAGCCAGACTTAACACCTGTTTCACTTCTTCAACCAGGCGATCGACGTGTTCTCTCTCCTCCAGCAATGTCTTCGCCATCTCTTCGGGAATGGGTAAGTAAACGCGCATCAGCTCGGCATGCAGCTGATCGATGAGCTGCTTGTGAAACTCGCCGCGAACCGCCGCCCAGCGCAAGGGTAAGAGTACCGCAACGAGAACCTGTAACAACAGCAAGGTAACCAACGTCAACATGAACGGCAACACCACATGGAAGACCGAAGGGTCATAAGTCTTCTCCATGAAGAATTTCCAAAGCAGCAGAATCAGCGCACTCAGAAATACCAGTTCCGGTAGGAAATTCGCTGCACCAACGAGAACCACCTGGATGATCTTCCGGTAGCCTTGCGGCCGAGTGCACATTTGCTCCACCGCGGCGAGCGCTTCCAAGAGCGCTCGATCGTAGCGTTGATGCCAGTCTGCCCTTGCAGCATTTGAAGTGGGTCCGTTCAGAAGGTGGAGAGGAAAATTCTGACGGTCGGCCTCCACGAGGAGCCGATTGGCAATGGCTCCGCCGCGTTTATCGAGTACCTTTTCACCCGCCACACGAGTGCATTCGTGGGCGAACGCCGACAAATTCCACGCCCTAGGCTGCTCGATCTTTTCGCCGCCGCCGATTTTCGGCACAAACGGAATGCGGTCGCGCAAAGTGCTGCCGGCAAACCGAAACCGTGAAGTGAAGCTAAGATAGCCCGCCATCAAGCCGCGAAATTGCTTGTGTCCTTCAACCGTAAAATGATGTTCGATCTCGGTCTTGTAAGGCTCCAGGGTGCTCAGAAGTACGTCGCCATACACTTGCGATTCTTCATGCAAAATCCGATCCCAGGCCGCTTGAGTTCGGGTTGCCTCTTCCGACAAGTCCGGCGGACGAACCTCTTGTAATGCCTCGCAAATCTGCGACAGCAATTGCCCGACGCCACGCGCCTTGACCGCCTCGATTTCGAGTCGGGTCAAGCCCATTTCCAGCCAGTGCAACAACTCGCCGAACTGTTCACCCGCCACCAGTCCTTCCGGCACGGGCCGCTCGGCCGACGGTCCCTGTCCTGCTGCGGCATCCAGCCAGGATTGTGCCATGGTCCGGAACAACTGAGGTTTTTCGAAGCCTTCGGCCTTGAGATCGCGCAGCAGGTCTTCATCGGGCCGCAACCCGCTTTCACCGGCGCGAACGCAGCGATCCCACTTGTTCAGCACGAAGGCAAATGCCCGGCGTTTTCGTTGTTCTTTGAACAGTTCCCAACCGAGCTTATCGTGATATTTTTCCTGGGAGCCGACGTAGAGAACAACGTCGGCGACAGGCAGAATCGCCATCAGTTTTTCGCGGTTCGCAAGATCGTTGCTGTCCAGATCGGGCGTATCTACCAGGATTTTCTGGGAGAGGGACTCCCGGTCGTGCTGAACCAGCCGGCAATGTCGTAGCGCCGGGTCGAGCCGGTCGGAACGGATCGATTGATGGTAGTAAACGACAGGATCGCGCGTGGTGGGCCGGGTAAACGAAGCCTGCGCGATCGGTGCACCGGCCAGCGCATTGAGAAGCGTCGATTTGCCGACGCCGGTTCCGCCCATCAGCGTGATAACCAGCAAAGGTCGATCGACGTCGAGTGCCTCGGCCTGCCGGCGCAGATCATTGACCATGCCCTCCGACGAAGCGCGCGCTAACATCGATAGAGGAAAGCGATGAGGCCCATCGAGCCAGGCACGCAGATCCTTCTCCAGGTTGCGCAGCAACGGAGCCAGAGTCCGCAGCAGCGGATCGGTAGTAATCGGCGGCGTAGAGGAGAGAGACGTCATTGAGAATATATACCGCACACGATGACAGACAAAAGTGGACTAACCACAGAGTCACAGAGAACACAGAGAAGACAAATACGGAGAACTCAAACATGAGAAAACGGAAAGCGAGATTCTATTGGCTTCCGATTGTTTCTCTTAGGTCTTCTCTGTGTTCTCTGTGACTCTGTGGTTAGCCCATCGGATCTTATTCTTCCGGCCCAATCGTTCGGCCCAGTGCCACATCGAACTCGCTGACTAACGGAACCAGCATTGCGGCAATCGTAAAGCCGAAAGCAGCGCCGATTACCAGAGTCGGCACCAGCGGATTGTTCGCCTCATTGGAGTCTGGATTACCGATGATGATGTTCACGACCGAATAAAACATTGCCAGAGGACACAGCGTTGCTGCCAGCGACAGCGCCGGCGATGGCCGGTCGGCACTGAGTACCCACCACAAGCCGCCGATTCCCAAACAGATGAAGGCGCTGAAACTCAACAACTGATTTCCCAGGCTGCCCCCGTTAATGATAATCAGGTAGATGCTTATCAGCGTACCCACCGACAGAAAAAACATCGTCCCAAGCGTATGAACAACAGATGTCCTGCTGTTCTCGATGCGCAGCGCAACGTGCAATCCCAACATCACCGCAAAGGCGACCAGCACCGTTAGCGCGCCCAGAATGCAGAACAAGGGCATCGCATTGAAGCCGAATGATTCGACCCATGCGGCATCCGACGGCGTCGGCGTCAGGCTGCCGCGAACGGCGTAGAAAATCGCCAACAGGAGCGGGGGGATAATGAATTCTTTGGTGTTGTAGAGGATGCCGCCGATCTTGCCGAAAACGAATTCTTTCGGACTGATATCCGTTGCCAGCAAGACATCGAGCGCTTTGCCGTCGCGCTCGGAAGTGATGGATGTCACCGCCTGGGCGCTGACGAGCAGTAGACTGAGAATCGCCACCGGAACCAAACCGTAGGCGGCGACAAACGATTGGCGCGAGCCGCCGTGATTCAGCTCGCCGAGTGCGAAGTAGCAAATCAAGGCCAGCACAATGCCGTAGGCAAATTTGATGAGCAGAGGCCGGCGGCCATAAGCCAGGGTGCAGATCTCCCGCCAGAGAACCGGATTTGGCCATACCTCGCGAGCCTTGCCGGGTGAGGCGTGCGCTTTGGTTCGTCCTTTTTCATCGGCTTCATCGTCGGCCGAGGCGTCTCGCTGCATGATCGGCTCACCGCTGGGATTCCACTTGCGCAGTCCCCATAAACCGATGCCGTTGAGTAATGCGCTCAAGATGAGCATCGACAACGCGAACCCATACGCGGGCGGGATTGCCGCGGATGACGTGGGCGGTTCCAGGACATAGCGCAGCGCAAAATAGGGGTCGAGCCAGGCCTGGACCAGCGACCAGTCCGTAGTCGATGAGATCAGCGCCGACCAATCCCAGCCCCTGCATGATGCACAAGTAAAGGACCAGACCCAACACCGAAAGCGCCAGCGCTTGGAAAGTCTTGTCGCGCCACAGCGCAATCAGGCCGCCCAGCGACCCTGCGGCAACGGAGGTCGCCAGTAGAATGATTCCCGCCTGGATCACCTGTTCTGCCGAAACTCCGCCCAGAAGCAGCAGCATGGCCAGGACCGGCATCGTCACGAGCAGCAGCATCACGATCGGCAGCAGACTGCCGAGCATTTTTCCCACGACGATTTCGTAGTCGCGCATATCGGTCATCAACAACAACACGAACGTGCGACGATCTTTCTCCTGCGAAACGGTACTTGCAGCAGAAAGTGCGGAAAAGAATAGCAAGAGGGTCAATTCGACGAAGGTGATGATCTGAAACAGAAGCAAACCGAATCGAGCAGTTTCGCCGAGGGTTGCCGTTCTTCCAAAGCCGACGGTCGCCTGCCAGGCGGTGATGCTGATGACCCAGAGCAAAAGCAGGATCACGAGCCGGGATATGTGATGCGATTCCCGCCGGGGAACGGTCACGAATTCCCGACTAAAGATTGGACCAAGCACGCCGAGGCCTCAAGAGAGGATAATTGCGGAATACTCGATTAGCATACCGATCCGGAGCAAAGTCAGCGAGGGTTCAGGGATCAGGTTGGATCGGTTATGATCGAGTATCTATCATTCGTTCTCGGAGTGCTGGGTGTTCATTTAGGTTGGTCCGGTTCGGACGAAGGAGGTTCATCCTTCTTCGGAGGTTTGGGTTGTTCTGGAGGAAGCAACCCGGCGTCACGCAGGTATTTTCGGCGGTTGCGCAAAAAATCGCGAGTTTCCTCCGATAATGGTTTGGGAGGTCGTGCGGCAACTCCCTCGAATTCTTCAATCTGAGTATCGGTACTGGTGGATTCGCCCATCATTATTCTCCACGGAGGTAAACACGAAGTCTGGCCGACGCGATCAATTCATCATCGGCGAATAAATGGATTTCGTCGATCGGAGGTATCCTCCTATTCGCTGACGAACTCGACACCGCCCTTTTTTGGAGTGCGGTGGCTTGACACCGCTTTCTTTCTTTCGAATTCTGTGTCGAGCCACTGCTTTCGTTAAGTCCGTACCGCCCAGAAAAGAAAGAAAGCGGTGTCAAGCCGCCGCACTCCAAAGGTCGCCGTCGATTCGGTAACGAACATGCTTTCTTTCAGCCGACAATCAACAACGGGTGGGTCCGCAGTTTCCGAGGGATCACTTATCCTTTGCCGTCGACTTGGGCAAAAGACGCCAAACAAAATCGTGACCGCCGCCATCGAATACAGCGCGACCGCTTATTGAGTTGCCCTCTTTGGACAATGTACCTGCGAGGGCTTGGGCCTTGAACGTCTTCGGTGCTTTGATATACACGAGCCGTCCGATGATTCGGTGATCCTTCGAGATGGTACCAGTCATCCGCCAGCGAATTTCTCCATGTTCTTTGTCTTGATAAGAGCAATTTGCCGTGAAATCCTTTCCATTTTGGACAATCGTTACCTGTATATCATCTCGCTCCTGCCATACTCCAGCAATGGATTTCGGATTGATCTCCTCCACCTTGAATGTGGCACCAAATTGATTAGCCCCTTCAAAGCTGATCTTTCCATCCTTCTCGGATACGATTGCTGTGTCGATCCAAAAACCGCCCTGCACTTTCCCATCTGGATGGCGCATGATTAGTCTCGTTCCATCGAATGTCCAGGTACTTTTGCTCTCCTCTTTCGCCTCGCCATGAGTGATCCTTCCGCTTGGGTTCAATGTCATCTTATCGGGTGTGCCTCCTTTCACTGTTTTCAGCCATTCCCCCATAATATCTTCACTTGTGAGTTTCTTCGCCGGCTCCTTGGCGATGTCATTTCCGCCCAGCGCAAGCCACCAATCCTGAATTGGGTCTTTGAAGTTATCGAGCTTGGAGTGTCGGCTCTCAAGCTTAACCAGTTCTGATCGCCACCAAACATCAGTCACCACCCATTTGCCATCCTGATACGCAAAAGTTGCGTTCCATCGTTCTGATAAGATGGTTGGCGGCGCAAACTCGGCTTTCTCGGCTCCCTCTTTCGTCGGGAAAGCTTTCGTGAGTCTTCCAACAACGTCCCAGCTCACCGATGCGACATAGGGAGAGACAAGTGAATCCGTCTTCCTTACGTCATACTTGATGCTCGCTGCTTTGTGTTTGCGTTTCTGCCAGTATCCATCTGCCAAGAAATCGACTACTCTTTCGGTTGTTCCGTGTTCCTCCATCTTTACAAGAATCAGCTTGAGGTCTGAAACTGGATTTGATCCATTCGATACTTCTTTTGATGAAGGACTTGATGACGGATTGATCCTAACTGTTGGTTCCTTGCCTTTGATGGTTGGCTCGACCGAATTCTTACGATTCTTGTCTAGCTCGTCTCCGCTCAAAGGAAGCCGCGAGTTGTTAATGGCTGAATCTAACTCGTCGAAGTAGTATCGAACGTCCTCGCCGACTTGTTTACAGTTTCGGTCGCATTCGACGGCTTTATCTTGTGCTCCAGCCTGCAGAAAATCTCTGCGAGATTTGATATAGAACGAAGCTAATTCCAGGGTTGTTAGAATTGATTGCGAAAACTTCTTATAAGCCATTTGACGGTCATTCTCGGCGTTTGGTATTCGTGTATGCATCTCAGTAAGAACATCTATCCGCTTGTTGTAGGGAATGAGTTCTGGTACAAGATCCAGCATCCGAGCTATGCTTCTCCCCTCTTTGATGAAATCATTCAACCGATTATTGAACTCTTTTTCCGATGGGCTGAGCGATGATTGGTTTTTCTGAATCGGCTCTTTGACTTCGCTGATTGGGACGACCGACTTTCCTTCTGGGGGTCGGATTTTTTCGCAGCTCAAGCTCGCCATCAGCACCCCAGCCATCATCGTCAAAAGTGGTGTCTTCATCGGTAAACTCTTCCAAATGGTTAGTATTGTCCTAGCGTTGCGTCGCTGTTATTTTTCGCAATTGTTGTCCATTTCCAGATTGGACCAGTGGACAATTTGGATAGCGCCGAGAATTGTTTTGTCGCCGTTTCCCCTGGCCATCGTATTCTTAGTGCCGTTTGGATTGATAACCCTAATCATGAAGCGATTTGCGTCATCGGCATCACCGGAATCTGTTATTTCAACTCGAAATGTCCGGCCATTTCGCGTGCAATCAAATAGACCGCTACCGATTACCTGACGCACTTCGGAGAATTTTCCATCATTTTTGAGTTGGTCGATGATATTCCTGTCGAGCATGGCAAACTCCGTTAGAACAGTTTCACCACAAGAACAATGCGAGGAAGAGCCGTCGAGAAATCATTTCTCGACGGCTGAAAAATATTCTACGCAACCTGTGTGATTCGTTCGAGAGATTTCGCCACACTCCAAATATGATCCGTCAACCCGGATGCCATGCTGGCGTTGTCTTGCGTGGTGGTTGCCCGTCGCTCCGAGTCTCGTCAGTGGGTAATGTCCTTCGGATAGTGTCCTAGCGTTGCGTTGCAAAATCGATCAGCGAAATTTGCTGAAAATGGAAGGTAACAACTCATCTTCCGGGGTCGAAAGGAAACGCTGGGAAGAAATTCTCAAAACTAGTTGATTCTTGCTCAAGTCGCTAAACTCAAGTCTGCGAGTATCATCTTTTATGACTGCTCGGCATTCCCGAACCGCATATCCTGCATCATCGAAGATTTTTGCCAGTGGTTGATCAAGTCGATCCAATTTGGCTTGCTCTTTGTTCGTCAAACCCACTGGCAGAATGAAGCTGTTCATGATGTTTCTCCAAATGACGGATGTTGACATGCTTGCATCCTAACAAGAAACACCCCGCAACCAAGCTCGATTTTGGAGTGCATCCCGATGGACTTCGGCGGGTCGATTCCAGTGGATGATGCAAGCAGAATCTGCACAAGGCTTGACACTTCTCGCTCACCGCGACAAAGCTCCGACCCTGGTTGCAAAGGAAGAACGCTCTCGTTCCCACGCTCCGCGTGGTAACGCACGGGTGGGACGCTCCGCGTCCCGGTTGATCGAAGACCCGATTGCGCCACAGCAGTTGTCTTCATGGGGAACGGGACGCAGAGCGTCCCACCCGTGCGTTACCACGCGGAGCGTGGGAACGAGACGACTTGGACGCCGCTGTCGCGTGCGGCGAAAAGCCTCCAAAAATCACACGTGTTGGCATACTATCTTTTGCGGTGCGTTCACTTCGGGCTTCTCCCTCAATTCTCAACGACATCGTATGCCATGATATTCCAGCGGATATTCATAATCCTTCCGCAACGGATACCCTTCCCAATCTTCCGCGAGCAGGATACGTCGGAGATCGGGGTGCCCCATAAAGATCACTCCGTTCATATCGTAAACTTCGCGCTCGTGCCAGTCCGCTGTCTTCCAGACATCGACGACCGAAGGAACCTCCGGCAACTGACCGACTTGATTGTCCTTCCAGCGCGGCAACATCAGTTTCAGCACAAACCGATGCCGATGGGTAAAACTGGAGAGGTGATAGACAATTTCCAGATGAGGCTCGAATCCCGCTTTGGGTGCTTTCTTGGCATCGATCTCCAAATAATCGACGCCGCTGATGCAGTTGAGCAAGTCGAACCGCAATTGGGGATCGTCGCGCAAGAACTGGCAAATCTCGACGAGTTTAGAGGGATCAACTGTCACGAATGGATCGATGCCATCGAGCTTCTTGCCGGTGATGGCGGAGCCGAAACGGGTTTCAAGTAAGGAGATGATGTCGTTGGTAGTCACGCGATGGGTTCCAAAGTGGAAGTGAGCGAGAGAACTTGTTTACGGCAATCGGCAAAAAGAGAATGCACGTTATCGAAAACCTGATCCAATTTGCTGATGACGAAAGGAACTGGCTCTACGACTAGTTGGTCATCTTTGAGTTTTCCGAATTCCCAAATCTGCCCAGTGGTAGAAATACCATAGACGACTTGATGAGGCTGGATTGCCAACTTTTGAGCGGCAAGCATCGCCGCAAGACATTGCCCCCAGCCCCATTGAAAATCATCGCGTTTTGCTTCAACCACGATCAATACATAGGGAATTTCGGGAAAGAAAGGACTCAAGGGCGAGCAACGAGTCACGATGTAATCGGGGGTGCCGGACAAGTCGCTGTCGAAACGGATTGGCTCATGGCTGAAAAGGGAAAGATCTTTGTGATAGGTCTTCCAAACCTCGGCGCAGCACGGGAAAAATTAATGACTCACATGCAGAATCTTCAGTACGACCGTACGTGAATTTTTCGAGAGTGAAGTCGATTTCCTGTCGAAAGTAGTCACTTGGTTTTGGAGTGGTCGCAGGTTCGATGAAGTGTTGACGATAGTATTGGATCGAATACTTTCGTGCGACATCATCGAGAGTTCCGAAATCGCTGAACGCCATTGCTCAATCTCCTTACGCCTTGGCGGCTTTCGCCTTCTCCTTCGTCTGCGTCAGAAACTCCATGGCCTTTTCGGGTGTACTGATCTCATCGGGCAACATCACGCCGCCCGTGCGTTTCGGCGTCGGCAAATCGAGAGGCTGCCCCTTGGTGAGCTCTTGCATGGCCCGCACCTTATCCTGAATTCGCATCAAACCTTCGAGCAATGCCTCCGGTCGCGGCGGGCAGCCTGGTACATAAACATCGACTGGAACTACCAGATCAACCCCCTTGACGACATTGTAACCGTACTTGTAGTACGGCCCGCCACCGCAGGTACACGCTCCCATCGCAATGACAAACTTGGGCTCGGGCATCTGGTTGTAGAGCCGGCGAACGCGGTCGGCCATCTTGAAGTTGACCGTCCCGGCCACGATCATCAAATCGGCTTGACGCGGCGTGGCGCGAAACGCTCCAGCGCCGAAACGATCCAGATCGTAGCGCGCCGCCCCTGTCGCCATCATTTCGATGGCGCAGCAAGCAAGCCCGAACGTCATCGGCCACATGCTCGATTCGCGCGCCCAGTTGATCGCCGCTTCCAGCGTCGTGGTGACAAAACCTTCTTTCATACTGCCTTCGAGCATACCCATATCGTTTTCTCCGAGAAATTCTTATGTCCACCGACCGGCGATGCAAGTGCGAACCAGTTTGCCCTCAAGGACTTGCCATAAAGTAGGGCGGGTCGAGGCTTTGCAAGGCCCGCCGCGAACCGTGCTGCCGCTCCGGCGGGCCTCGCAAAGCCTCGACCCGCCCTACAGGATTCGCTTACGTTCATTCTGCAACTGGCTCCAAGACTTCACCCGACACTGGTTGATTGTTCGTGGGCAATTCACTCTGAGCCGCGACGCTGCGTACCCAGTCGAGATCCCCCCGCTTCCAGAGGTAAGCAAAACCCACCAGCAAGACGCCGAAAAAGATCGCGATGTCGGCAAATGCAATCCAGGCCAGCTCCTTTGAGGCCTGCGATTGTTCCGCCGCATTGATTTGATTCGTAGGCTGCCGGGGCAACATCTCGTTTTGCGCATCGATCCGTTGCGCGGGCGGTAAATCGTCACCCGCCAGTCGATTGGCGTTGCCGAATACCGTTGCCCAGGGGAAGAAGAACGCCATTTCCACGTCGAAGATCACGAACAACAGGGCCACGACATAGAAACGCAAATCGAACTGAATCCAGGAGCTGCCGATGCTGGGCTCGCCGCACTCGTAGATCGTGCCCTTCTCTTCCGACGGCCGATGGGGCCGAATCAACTTCCCAACGAGAAGATTGACCGACAGAAACCCAACGCCGGTGCCGACGAAGATAATCAAGAGAGTCACTAATTCTGTCATAACTGAGAGATCCTGGGGCATGACAAGGTGACAAGGTGACAAGATACTTCAGCCAAGATCAATGTTCATACATGCGCTCGATGCTTGTCACCTTGTCACCTTGTCATGTCACCTTGTCACCTTGTCACCTTGTCACCTTGTCACCTTGTCACCTTGTCATCGGATACGGGAGGGTCGGGTAGTTTTACCCAAACGGGCAGGGCAACCTTTTTGGATTCGTAGACATCGGTAGGATTGAGGGTGGCCTGTCCTGAAGCGATTTCCAACGGCAGCTTCGCGTAATCGACGATACAACCATCTCGGCTATAGCAACTCAGATCGTAAGTTCGACCCCATGAAGATGCAATCGACCGGGCAGGGATCGACGCACAGAGCACAGAACATGCACTTGGTGTAATCGATCTTGAAGCCCGTGACCGCAAATCCTTTCAACGGGGGTTTCGCTTTTTCCTTGTCGATGTAGATGCAATCGACGGGGCAGGCGCGGGCACATTTGTCGCAACCAATGCAAGTCGTCAGATCGAACCGATGAAAGCCCCGATAGCGCGGCTTGATCGGCACGGGCCGTTCCGGGTATTCAAAATGTTGCGTAAATGCCTTGCGCCGGAAGGAATGCACCATTGTGAGAAGGGTGATATACATACCTTCCCCGAGCGTGCGAATGGCCAGAGCGATGTTGCGGAACCAAGTGGCGCATTGGATCGCGCCTCCGAGTTTTGGGGATGAACTACTATTGTAGGGAATCCTCAGTTAGTCTTCATCTTGGCGTCACATCGATCGGGCCCTGAAACGAGGGCGGCGGCGGCGAATCCACTTTGTCGGTGGCAACCGAGGGGAGTGAAAGAGCAATGTTCTCGGCGATGAATTTTTGCAGCCCGATCGCCTGCTCGCGATCGTGCAGGATGAGATCGAGATGCCAAATGCAGCCGTTGAATTTGCAGTTCTGATAGAAGTAAGGCAACCCCTTCACAATGATAACACACTTGTGAAACTCGCAGCCGAAATAGGCGTTGCCGGTAAAGTAAACCGTTTGGTCCTGGAATTTGACATTGTCGTGACGTAGCAGAGCAATTGATGGAGCCATGACGTACCTCGTTGATTGGAACGTGTTCCTGTACGCGGCATCTTCACACCGCTTCTGGTTTATCCAATGGATTATGGATGAATTCGACCAGACGAGCAAGGCGGGCATTCGTAGGCTTGCTTTGATGGAGAACCTAGTTTTTGCAGAGGAAACGACTACTTTATGCGAATCTTTGTGACCGGTGGCACAGGTTTAGTCGGCCGACGACTGATTCCCCGACTCGTCGAACGCGGGGACCGGGTGATTCTCTTATCCCGTCGCAGCATGCCACCGGCGAATTCTGAAACGGTCACGGGCGATCCATCCGTTGCAGGCCCCTGGCTCGAACATCTCGCCGATTGCGATGCGGTGATCCATCTCGCGGGCGAGCCGATCCTGGCCCGGCGCTGGCGGTCCAAGTTTCGGAAAAAACTTTTCGACAGCCGGGTTCTGAGCACGCAACTTATCGCCGAGACGCTGGCGAAACAACCCTTACGATCCGACGGTTCGCCGAAAGTATTGGTGAGCGCATCCGCAACCGGCTACTACGGTGCTCACGACAACGAAGATCTGGATGAAAACGACCCGCCCGGCGACGGTTTTCTTGCCGATATTTGCAAAGCCTGGGAGAAGCCGCCGCCCAACCTGCTGTCGCTGCTGGTCTGCGCGTAACGAACATCCGCGTCGGCATCGTGCTGGATTCGGAGGGTGGAGCACTACCGAAACTCGCCCGGCCCTTTTACTGGTACTTGGGCGGCCCCATCGCTTCCGGCAAGCACTGGATGAGCTGGATCCATCATGCCGACCTGGTGGGCATTCTGATGCTGGCGCTGGATCGTGCCGATGCGCGCGGGCCGATCAACGGCACAGCACCCGAACCATTGACGAACTGGGGTTTCTGCAAAACGCTGGGCAAAGTGCTTCACCGACCCAGTTGGCTCCCGGTTCCCAGGTTCATGTTGTGGCTCATGCTGGGCAAAGCGTCGAGTATCGTGACGACAGGGCAACGAGTAATACCTCGGCAGGCGATGAAATTGGGCTACGATTATCGATTCCCTGAACTCGAAGGGGCACTCAGGGATTTGTTGGGCAAACGCAACACTCAAGACCAGAAGGCACCGTAACCACCCCCGCCACAGTGTCAGGCAGTCAGAAAGGAGGGTTCACTGGCTTTGAAGGATACTTGGGAGATCTCCTTTCATAAGATAACAATCACAAAAGCCCCCCAAAGGGTTGGCCCGTTAATTGCAGTTATTTTCCTTCCGATGTAAACGCCTTTAACTCCGCTAAACTTTGACCGTTCTTTCCTCTGCTCTTACTGAACATCAAATCATGAACGATGAAACCCGGATTGACGACTTGATCTGCCTCTGGGAAATTGCCCACTGGGCGGAGCAGCCGATCGAAGTTGAGGACCTCTGTCACGACCGTCCGGATCTGATCGAGCAGGTCAAGGCGATCATTTCCCGGAAGACCATGCTTGTGGCGAATCAGTCGGTTCCCACTGGAAGCATGACCGACGAATTTTTGCCATTCGCGGAAGAAGTCGGTGCGAACCAGGTGCATGGCCGAGATGGGCGTGTGAAGGAATGTCGCCCTGAGGCGAGTCCGATTCTCGTCGCGGAGCCGATCGTGGGCCGATCGGTGGTTCCCATCTTGCTGGTGTTGTTGGTGTGCTCTCTTGTCGCAGGGGCAACGGGGATCTATTGGACCAACCAAAACGCCGGAGAAATGGAACAGTTGGCCGCAAAACAGGCACGAATCGCGCAGGAGCAATCGGAGTTGGCCGGCAAGAATGCTGAAGAAGTTCTCGAACGGACTCGAGAAAGGGACGTAGCAAGACAGGAAGGTCTCCGCTGGAAAGAACGCGACAAATCTCAGAAAAGTCTTGCGCAAGAAAACATTGAGTTGAAGCAACAGAACAAGCTGCTGGCATCGGCAAGAGATGCTGCTCTCAAGAAAGAAGCGGAACTGGTCCAGGAACGCGATCGGGCGCTCCGGAAAGAATCGCAACTCGCCAAAGCAGTGAAAGATATGGAACAACAACACAACGGGTTCAAGGCTCAGACCGACGCCCTGATCCAGGCGAAGGACAATGCCCTGAAGAAGGAAGTGGAAATCATCAAGCAGCGCGAGCAAATTCTGAAGAAAGAAGCCGAGAGAACCAAAGAACGCGACAAGGCATTGAAGGATCTCGAACAACTGCGCAACGAGTTCAAACTTCAGGCGATCACACTGACGCAGGTCAAGGACGCCGCAGTCAAGAAAGAGATGGAAGTCGTCAAAGAACGGAACAAGCTTGTACGCGACCTGGAACTCCAACGCGACGAATTGAAGCGGCAAATCAAGTCTCTGACTCAGGAAAAGGAACACCCAGGGACCGTTGCGTGTACGGGTTTCAGTCCGGATGGGACACGAATTGTCACAAGCAGTTCCGACAAGACAGTCAAGGTATGGGATGGGAAGCACGCACAGCCCATACTCGATCTCAAAGGTCATACGGGGGCGATTGGGGGCGTGGATCTCAGCCCGAATGGAACGCGGATTGTCACTGCCGGCCAGGACAAGACTGCCAAGGTATGGGATGCCGGAACCGCACAACCCTTACTCGATCTCAAAGGACATACCGGTGGGGTTACCAGTGTGTCTTACAGTCCGGATGGCACCCGTATCGTGACGGGCAGCGAAGACAAAAGCGCACGAGTGTGGGATGCAAAGACAGGAAAGACCGTCTTCGATCTCAAAAGACATGTCGGTACGATTACGAGCGTGAAATACAGTCCCGACGGTACCCAAATCATCACGGGTAGCGAAGACAAGAGCGCCCGAGTCTGGGATGCCAGGACCGGGGTCTACTTGTTCGCTCTCAAAGGGCACACGCTTTCCGTTACCAGCGTGTGCTTCAGTCCCGACGGCACCCGGATCATCACAGGCAGCGCGGACACGACCGCCAAGGTTTGGGATGTCAGGAGCCGACAGATGCTTTTCGAGCTCAAGAGCCATACGACTCCGGTTTTGACGGTGAGTTGTAGTCCGGATGGAACCCGAATCGTCACAGGCAGCGCGAACAAAACAGCCAAGGTGTGGGATGCCAGAACCGGTCAGCTCCTCCTGGATCTCAAAGGACATACGGGGACAGTTACCAGCGCGGTTTTCAGTCCGGATGGAACCCAACTCGCAACGGGCGGTGGAGATAAAATCGTCAAGGTGTGGGAGGCCAGGACCGGAAAGCACCTCCTGGATCTCAAAGGACATACAGGGACAATCACCGGCGTGATTTTTAGTCCGGTTGGAGCAACCTCGAAGAAGCATTAGAGGGTTACACTAACAGCATTGAGGGTGAGCACTCAAAGAGGGATTGCGCTTTGCTGCAGCTACAGGGTGCTACTGTGGCAGGCAGTCAGAAAGGAGGTTTGACCGTGCGAAGAGTGAAGAGAAGTATGCAAACGGCAGGGCAGGCCACGGATCAAAAACACTTTCCCGGCATTAACGAGGAAGAGTTTAGTTTTGAAGAGGAGCAAGGGATTTTTCCTCCCCCAATGCATGAACCTTCTCTTGCAATCGCTCGACCAGCCTTGCCATGACTTCAACACGTTGAGACATGACGAGGCTGCTGGTAAGTTGGACATAGAGAGCGTCTTGCTCTTCTGCACTGAGACCAGCCCAACTCTTATCGGATAAGCCTGGGACCGGAGCCTTTCTGAGGCCGCTTGCAATATCTTGCGCTGTTTTCAGACTTAGCCCATCCATCCACGACGGTTCACCTGGATGATCATTGGAAATTACAGCATCCCAAACAGACCTTCGCTGTACCATTTCCGTTAGAATTGTTTTGTTGAGGACAATACCTCTGTTGTCTTGTTCAGGAGCCACCGACAACGGGCTAATTCTCGCCACAGGCAAAGCAAAGGCGTTTTCCAAAATCTCGCAAAGTTGGCTGTACGATACCGCATTACCCAACACATCAAGAATATGGCGAATCAATGCAGAAGGAGTAGTCCCATCTTTGAGACGGCTTCGCAGATCGTCAATTAGCTGCGTATAGACTTTCATTGCCGCCCCTGTTGTCGTCAGCGAGTAAACGACACGGTAACTTCAGTATATTGACCAGGATCATTCCTGTGCGGAACGGATCGGTTGTAACCAGTCGTTGGCGTCAATGGTAATTCGCGGGCAGGAAGTTTTCACGGCGGAAAAAGGACAAGAAGCGAAACTCAAGTCTTTGGTTTGGTCTGTTTCCTGATTATTTCAACTACTGTAACTTTGTTTATGTGTTCCCAAACGAAATCAGGAATAACGAATGGGACAAGATTTCTTGAGTTCTTCCCAACTGACAGCGGCAGGGCTTGGAGCAGCAGCTCTTTCGTGACGAGCGAATGCGCATCGGATGAATCAGGATAATTGAGAGCGGTCTGAGTCTTGTTCTCTATTGCTCTTAAGAGCATAGTTGCTTCGAATGTCCCCAAACTTTCCAACCGCTTCAAGACAATCTTTTTTTTCTCTTGTTCCTGTAGGTAATCCCATACTTTTTCACCAACGAAGAGACCAGCCTCGACGACCCACAAGACAAAACAAAAGAGACAAACAAGACCGATATATTGCCGATATTCTTCCCGAAACCTGTCAAGCCCCATGACACCCGGCAACGGCGCAATCAGCAGCAGAAGCGTTGTCAGAGCGATTGCAAAAGAATAACAGGGCCTGACGACAAGCCTCAATCCTTCTTTGACGATTTCTGCGAAATCGGACATGGGGGCACCTTTTCATTTCTTTTGCAAGTCAAGGAGAGTGATGACTTGCTCCGCTAACAATTCAAAGTCGAGGAAGGTGATTGCCGAATTTCCCGACCCCCTGTCGAGTTTTTCGAACGACATGGGAATGTCTTGAGGCACTTGATCGGCAATAGCAGGTAATTCAATCCGTATCTGTGCAAGTAGTTTGTTGAACTCTTTTGCAACATGACCACTCAATTTATTTTTCTTGTCATGGTTGGCAATTGGTCGCAACACTTGCCGATAACTCTCGGCTTTCGTTCTCAAAACGTCGATGTTGGCGCTCATGCGTGTCCTCCTGATTTTACTAATCATATTTATACTATGCTTGCGGCGAACCTTGCCGACACCTGGGAACCCTTACTTGGGTGGTGGGTATTCCTTTTCAAGAATCGCCCGAATCATCATTCCGCCGCTTACTCCTCTTGCTGGCATTTCCCACCGCTTTTTACCCATCGTGTATTGATGGATGACGATGATCGCATCCGTGCTTAATTCCATTAGTTGTTGCTCGCGTTTCGCCCGTGAAATCGCAGAGTTCGCCTTGAACGTCTCGATGATTTGCGAGGCTTCTGGCTCCGTCATGTTGTTCTCCATCTCAATTGCGGGTATCTGATTTTCCATTGTCATCGTATCCGGATAGTCAACATTAACGTATGTTCGCTTTAGTTCTGATTCTGTGCCAATAGTGGCCGGATAAAGGCGCGAGAAACCAGTCAGACCCGACTCGTCTCGGTTCCAGCGTGAATCGAAGAATCAAGACCGCAGCCGTCGCAGGGCGCGGAGGTGTTTTCTGGTTTCAACAGTGATTTCGTAAGTCGCCTCTCCAAACGGTACGGCGGATGCCAGCAGTTTTCCGCCCTTGGCACGAAACGCCCTGTAAATGGAACACAGTAAATCGCGTAAAAACGAATTCGGCAACAGCATTAGACTCAGGAACAAATTGAAAACGGTAAATCCGATTGCAATCGAGATTATTCGGCCCGTCGATTCGTCGCCAACTGGTTCTTGACTTGGCTCAGCGACTCTGGGGTCGCTGGCCTTCGCTTCGGGCGTTTCCGTTGGCTTCGCGGCTGGTGGAGGCACTTGTAAAACAACAGGTTTAGATTCGGGCTCCTGGCGGGCTGGCTGCGGTGCGATCGGCTTGGGTGCAGCTTTTTCTGGCAGCGTCGGCATCAGCTGTCGATCTTGTTGAACGCGACCTTTCGCAGGCTGTTTTGGGGCAGCGATTTCTTTGGACTTGGGTGCTTGCTCTGGTTTCTTCTCATGAATCTCGGGTTTTGGCTCGTCGAGGTCCGTGCGCGGTCGATCGCCACCGGCTGCAACATTGTTATCTTCCGGCGGCTTTTCCTCTTGGGGCTTCTTGGCCTTTTCTTTCCCCTTCACCCGTGGTGGGATTTTGTTTTCCGGTTGCGGCTCGCGGTCTCGCTCCCGTTTTTCGGCGAGAAGTTTTTCTCGACGGGCCAAGCTCTCCTTCGAGGCCACATTAACGGCGATTGCAAGGAAATTGCTATCCCGAACGAACAGAACCGCGTCGTCTTTGGACACCGATTCGAGCGAGGACATCCTATCATCGACCATGATTTTGGTGTCGTCATCAATCCAGAGGCGAACCGAAGATTGATGCCCATCGCAGAAAGCCACCCTTACCTGGATTGAGGAATTACTGAGATCGACGGCAGAGACTGTCCCTGAGAAAGCTTTTCTCATTCTGCGCACTGGCATCGCTGCCAGCCAGCAGCATCATCAACAATACCGGGAGGAATCTCATAGAACTTCGTTCCGGATGTAGGACGTTGTTCAGGGTTTAGGAACACGGGCAAACTCTCTCTGGCGTTGGCCAGTCAGTTGACGATGATAAGTTCCGATCAGGAGTCGGAAGGTGGTTGAGTTTCGGAGTTTTCAGAATGGTCCGGTGTCGGAATCGAAAAAGGATTGGGATTCCGATAGAGCTTTTCCGTGGCAGGGCTGGTCTGATCATCCGCAGTGATCCGTGCTTCTTTCGCAAAGCTCGGTGAGTGTGAGACGCTGGTCGCTACTTCCCCATAATGAAGCGACAGTTGGAAAAGTGAGCCCGAGATTTCTTGCAGGACGTTGACAAGTTGCCGGACTTGGCTCACAAGGAGTTTTACCTGCGACTCGTTGATCTGTATGGATACCAGTTGGGTCATGGATTTCTCTTCCATGTTGGGTCAACACGAAGCAATGACTTGATCTTGGGATCTTCGGTCCCATTGAGGAATATCACTCACTGACCAGACACCTCGTCAACATGAAGCACTGACTAAATCTTGGGGTCTTCGCTCGTTTCCTTGATTTGTCCCAAGGCGCGCAAAAACCGAAGAAAACCTTGGTTGAGGCATGAGCAATACGCGCACATTCTGCGAGTCAATGGCCGTTATGGTTTAGGTATCAAATGCACCGGTTCCTGCGCTAACATTATACCCTGGAAGCCTAGCGGAAGAATTAACTCGCACCGTTCGGAGCCTCCCGCAGGCTTTCATTTTGACCACTTGACGCCGTTATCAACGAAATCGACGAGCGAGGATTCTGCCGCGCCGCGAAGTATTGCTGTGCTGACCTTTGCCTTTCTTCTACCGCTGGTGTCTAATCCATTATACGCTATGCCCTTGAGGCGGATCGACATGGCTCGTGCGCAACGATTTTTCGGTAATTCGTTCCACGCCATTCAATCGACTGCCAGTCCGATTGGCATCGAACCGGCGGTCTCCTTCGCGTCGTTAGCGCCGAACCCCTAAAACAACACGGTCTTGAGCCACTACCTGATTCTTACATCAACTTCTCGCAATACAATTAGAGCGCATTAATTTGTACCGGTCTTGGTCTGAACCTGCTGATCGGCGTACCATCCCGACCGATGCGTTTTCGACTCTTCTGGCAAGTTTTCGGAAAGCTTTCGCCACTTTTGCTCTTCTCGTAACACCCTTCTGACATATCCGTCGGTCACGTCAAACTCTTTGGCCAATTTTTTGTGACTCCAGTATTTGCGATCCTCTTTTCTCCGATTGCAGATCTCCACATTACGTCTGATAGTCTCAGGGTCGGACTTCTTTTTCTTGCGGATCTCACGTCCCTCATCACCGAGGACTTCTTTTATCGACTTGACGACGTCCAATTCGAGTTCCGACCGTTGCTTGACTGCTTCTTTTACGAGATGCAACACCTCGTCCAAAAAACTCGCATCTACCAATCGATAGCCGAACAACCGAATGGAATGATCTTGCGTCTCTTTTGAGTCTCTCGAAAAACATTTTCTTTGTGCCATCGTTCCAAGAGTCGATCACAGTCAAGATTTCGTCAGGTGTAAGGGCATCAGCCATGACGGGGTGCGTTGACATAAGTGCTCCAAGAATGAATCAGGAGTTTTTTCGGTCAGTAGTCGATGCTAGTGAGTGATCTAGAATCAATAGAATAGCCATGCCACGGGACGGTTAGATGCGCATCGAAGAGAAGTGAACAGGATCGAAAGCGCATTAGCTGGAACCTCTCGTGGCATTTAAAGTCAACACACTGTTAAGCCAATTCCGGCCGGTCAGTCATCATCAATCGGTCGTTCCCACTCTTTCAAGTCACTTAGAGACAGACGAACTGATCCCACGTAATATCGGCGTTGCCAATATCTGACAAACGCTTGAATTTCTATTGCGACGTGATGCACGGCGCGATAAAATTCGATTGTGTTGTCGAAACACGCGACTGGTTGCAGGATCCAATTGACGAGCAGGAAATTGGACATCGTCGGCAGTGTGATTTCCGCTGACCATTCTCCTGTCGCGTTTCACATTTTTTCCATCGTTCAAAGAGGTTCGTTCTTTAACGGTGGTCAGGACCCTTCGAGAGAACAAAATGGACAAGAATCGCGAGCAGCGTGAAGCCGAATTACTAGACCTCGCGCAATCACAAAAGGGAAAGGCAATCATCGTCGCTGAATACCAAAAAATCCATGGCATGCCACCAGGCAGCAATCCGCCAAGAGGGACGCTTGTGCGGCAAAACATGATAAGGACAATTCTGGACGCGGAATTCCCGCCCTCCTCACCAAGAACCGAGTGATCAGCACAAATGAAACCGCTGATCGTGCTGGTCACCCTTCATCGATCGACCGTTCCCAGTCTTTCAATTGTCGTTGCAATTCGCCCAGCGTGAGCCGAACCGACCCCGGACGCGGTACAGCCTCCTCATCCTCCCGGCTTACTCTTTCCACTTCGGTTTCCAGACGCTTGAGCCAGGAGGGTGTATCAAGCCCCGCACCCGCCGGATTCGCCGTCAACGGCTGGAGCTGTTCCTCCAACATCTGAAAGGCAGGGCCATTTTCGCCAATTCCCTGGGTGATTTCTCGCGCAGCAGGTTCGACCAGTGCGCACAGTCGATCCAGCAAGAAAGGCTGCAAGAATCGCTCTTCCAACCGATCGCGGATGGTTTGGAGCCGAAGTCCGTGCTCGGACTCCAGTTCGTCCAGATCGTGTAAGAGTTGTTCGCAGCGCTGTTTCATGGAATCGGTGATTCCTCCACGCCAGTCTTCCGCCATCGCGTTTTGACCCTTTCGACAAAGCACTTCGTGAGCCACCATCACGGGCCTCATACGCCAGGCAAAGCGTTGATAATTGACGCGCAGCCGGGCACATTCGAGGAATATGTAAAGGTTCTCGCCGTAGTCGGAGAGCGTCGATGTGGCATCGTATTCTCGGTAGGCGTCGTAATTCTCGGCCACCGATTGCAAGGTGATTTCCAGGAGCCGGGCCGCCCGTTCCCGTTCGATCGATCCCTTCTCAATGTCGGCCAAAAGTGTGGCACCGATGCCTTCCGATGTCTCCTGTTCGCCAAGGGCTTGCAGCCAGCCGTCGGTAGTTCGGTTCAGGATGCTGCGAATCGTCTCCAGATGCAGGGTCTCGGTGCTGAACAAGTCGCCGCCGTATTCGCGGATAAACGAACACAGTTGCTCCCATTCGCGGGAACTGCTGACCAGTTCCAGCGTCGAAAGGCGAAGCCCCTGGCTATGTTCGATCCAGACATTCAAGAAGGAATCGACGATTTTGCGCAATACCGATTGCAGGGCATTACGGTTTGACGTAGTAGTGATTTCCAACACCGTCTCAACGATAGAACGCAACGCCACATGATAGAGCCGTTCAAAATCCGAGACTTTCCTGCCCTCCGGAGGGTTGTTCTGCTCCATCGACTTGGCCAGCTTGACGAGATGATAGGTTTCGCGAATCAAGCCGAGACGGGGCAGCCGATCGAAAAAGCATCTCGAAAAACGAGAGCGTAGAGCGAACCTGCAAAATCTGCCGGGGGTCGCCGCCATCGGACAGTGGAACGAACAAAAGCGGCGTCTCGGACATCGACCGCATCAACTCCGGCAATGCGTCCCGCACCTCGTCGCGATCGTTGGTCGCCATAGCTGTATGAATGCTGGCCGTGTGAGATTCCTCACCGATCAGAGCGGCAATGCCGTTGGCGGCCTGGATCACTTCGACACAGGTATCGATGGCGGTATCGGTCAATTGGTCGCGGTACGACTTGCGCCGTTGAAATTCGATGACCTCATCCAGACCTCCCGGCGACTGCGGGATCTCGACCGCATGAATGCTATCGATAAAGCGCAGCAGATCGCGCTGCCAGATCTTCGCCGTCTCCAACCAGGAATTGCCGGCCTCCACACCCGACGCCGCTTCGGCAGAAAGATCGAGAGCCGGCAGAGCCTTGTTCCAGAGTTTCGCCACGGTTTCGAGAAACTCCAGCCGTTGTTCCACCGGCTTGGATTCCTCTTCCAAACTGTAGCCGTCATCCGGCCCGTCACCGATCACGGAACCTTCCTGGCCGTCATCGGTGCTGTCCCGATAGCTCATTTCCTCGTACGCCGATTCGTAGCGATCTTCTTTTTCTTCGGGCTCGGCCTTCGCGCCGAAGGGCGGGTCGGGCACTTGCCAGAAGGCATCGGCATTGGCTTCCAGAAGCTCGAAAAACCGAATCAATAAATGGCTTCGTTCTTCGCCGCTCTGCGAGGCGATGACGGCATTAAGCCAGGAATCGACGAGCAGATGAAACGAAACCAAGGCATCTTCGAGGGGGATCGATTCGGCTTCGCTCAGCCAGGTCATCAGCAGCGCCATCGCGGCGTGCCATTCCTTTTGTCGAAGCAGGGCTTCGATTACCTGCGCAAGGCCGCCGGCGAGCTGAATCCTTCGCGCCGGGATCGCCAGAATTGCAGCTGCGATTTTGCCGTTGAGGTAAGGGCGCTGGTTCCTTGACGGGGTTTGCCGAATTCAACGCTCCATTTGGCCAGCGCTTTGGCGACGTGCAGGGCGGCCTCGGCCCGTTCGCCACCGTTGAGCCGGGGAATGTCGCTGACATCCGAACTGGCGTAGCGATCCCACCAGCCGGCCAGGCGCTTCATGGAACGGACGAGGGTCTCCTGATTGGACGAATCGCCGGCCGTGGCGCTGACGGCGAGTAATCGGGCGTAGAGATCGAATTGTCGGGAGACGGCCTCGATCAATTCCTCGATACGCGGGTCGGGAATGCTGTCTTCGCGAGCCTGAAAGAGAGGATACATGCCCTGGAAGCCCAGGATGTTCCACGGATCGGCCAGCGCGCCGCAATCGATGCCTCGTTCGAGCAGATCCTCGATTTCCGGCAAAAGAACGAAAGCAGCGTTTCGATCTCCCCGGCTAATGGCCAGCTTGGCGGTTGTTTGTCGAAGGTGAATTTCACTGAGGAAACGCGCCGAAGCCGTAGGAATCCGCGCTGCGTGCTCCCGGCTCGCTTCGGCAAAGCCCAACTCCGCGAACAAGAGCGAAAGCTTGCGATCTTGCAACTGAGCAGCGCGATGTTTGGCCAAAACGTGGTTCAAATGCCGGCGAATGCCCCCGAAAGGCTGCTTCAACTTCGCCGCTTCGTTACGGAGCCGATCGCCTTCCTCCCCTGGAACGGTTTCCACGAGCCGGGTGTAGAAGGAATCCCGGAGGCGGGCATTCTTGGGCAGAAGGTTGCCGAGCTTCACGGTCGAATCGTGCATTTCCGGGCCATCGCCGCTGATTCCCGAAGCCATCAACATGGTGCCGGCAAGGACTGCCGAGGCTTCAAAGAGAACAGCGCGACGACCGCCCGTTGTCGCCGAAGAAATTTTCTGGACGTGATCGAGAAGTGCATCCAGAACAACTTGCCGAACCACAAACCGGCGGTAACTGCCGTGGTTGTCGATGCAATGAGGATCCCATTCGCCGAACATGTAGTTGGCACGGCGATTGGCGGGATGGGCGAAGTCGTAAGCACGCGGATCGAGCGCCAGTTCATCCAGTTGCTGCGGGTCGAACGAGGCATCCGCCAGAATGTCGCCATCGGTTTTGGAAATGATTGCCACTGCCTGTTCCACGAGTTCCCGATAAGGACCGTAAGCCGGCCCAACGCCGTGAATATAGAGCGGAATCGGCCGAGCTTTTTCGTGAGGATAGTATTCGGTTTGGGGACGAGTCTCCAATACGGCAATGGGGCGATGACCGGCGAAATCATTCAATTTCTGAATGGCACCGGCGATAATTCGGCTTCCCTCATCCCACGGGCCACCCTGGCTCAGCACCGCCTCGGCAAACGCGGGCGAGGAAGAACGAATTAAAGAGCGTCGCATCCGGCAGATGAGCGAGCAAATCGGCGTGGTGTTCGCGGTAGGCGATGAGAACGCGCTCGAACGCCAGAGGCACGACCGCGCAAACTTGAGTGGCATCGCGAAATGCGGCATTGCCTGCCTGTTCCAATTCATCGCAACGCTGCATCATCCAGATCCGCAGGGTAGCCCACGGCGCAGGATCGCCCTGCTCGCCCAGAAACGCGAAGGCGTCATTGAGTGCGCGTTGAAAACGATGATCGGCCCGGCCATCGGAAAAATTGAGGTAGCCGAGCAAACTCGTAGGGGCGACACGTTGAGCCAAATGTAGCGTCACAGCCTTCATAAGACTTTCGATCCCAAATAGCGCAATCTCCACGAATCAACATACCAGACAGAAGGCGATGGGGGAAGGTTGGCATCCCAAGATCGCTGTCAGGATTCGCAAAAGAAGTCGCGGTTACTTCTAATGTGTCCGTAAGGCGAGCGTCGCGGCGTAAGCGCGACGTGGCTGTCACCGCCGGTGCGCTGATCCTCTGTCAACAAGTTCGACTCGTAGAAAAAAGCGAGCGCACCGGCGGTGACAGCCACGTCGCGCTTACGCCGCGACGCTCGCCTGCGGTATAACCCTACACTAAATAATTGCAAAAAGGACCACTTAGGCGCGCTCTTGGTTCTTTGCTCGCACTTTACTTAGAATGAACCAACGGATTCACAGCCATGTAACCGTCGCGGTCCAAGAATCACAATGAGTAGTTCTTTCATGCACAGACCATCAACCCGAGTCGTGCTCCTTTCCTATCTCCTGATGGTCGCCGTTGCCAGCAAGAGTTGGGCCAGTGCAGGCGGCTCAAACGTCATCCAGGAGGAAAACCTAAAAACGGGATCGACCGACTGGCAGTTGACCCGCGTGCGCGCGGACGCCGGCGGCTTCCGCAGCCCATGGATTGAGGGCTATTGCTCCAAGCAAAGCGTACAGGCGGGCGATTCAATCGACATCATGGTTTCCGCCAATCCGCCCAGAGAGTTTCAAATCGAGATTTTCCGAATGGGTTATTACGGGGGCCGGGGCGCACGCCTCATGACGACGCTCGGGCCTTTCCAGGGCAAGACGCAAACCACCCCAAGGCCCGGCGAAAAGAATCTTCACGAATGCCGCTGGGAAGTAACGACAACGCTGAAAATCCCAGATGACTGGGTCAGCGGCGTTTATCTGGGTCGTATGACCACATTGGTTGAGGCCGGGCGCGAACCTTACTGGCAAAGCTACGTCGTTTTCATCGTTCGCGACCAACGGCCCGCGGAGGTGCTGTTCCAGTGTTCCGACAACACCTGGCAAGCTTACAACCGCTGGCCGAACAACTTCTCCGTTTACACGCATCCCAAGGGAATTGAGGGGCCTTGGGCCGATGTCAGCTTCGACCGACCCTACGGGCGCGAAGCACAATTACGGGAGTTGTGAACGATCCTCTAACCGTGGGTTCGGGCGAATTCCTGCCCCTGGAATTTCCGCTGGCCTACTGGCTCGAACAATATGGCTACGACGTTAGTTACTGTGCCAACAGCGACATGATGACTCCGGATCACGGAATTAAATGCAAGTCGTTCATCAGTGTTGGCCACGACGAATACTGGGATATTCGGCAATTCCGCAGCGTTGAGAAGTTGCGCGACGAGGGCGTGAACCTGCTGTTTCTGTCGGGCAATACCATGTGCTGGGTCACGCCTATGCGCCCCGGTTTCAACGGGACGCCAAACCGTATTATGTTTCGCGGCGGCCCGTATGGTGCCGAAAACGATTACGCTCTCAAGCGAATCAAACTCAACGGCCCCTTTCCGGAGCATGGACCGGACGAGGGTCTCTTGCTAGGCGCTCGCAACATCGATCCGGTCAACGGCGGCGGCGACTGGATCATTACCAGGCCGGAACACTGGATGTTCGCCGGCACCGGCGTGAAAAAGGGCGACAGCATTCCGGGCCTGATTGGCTGGGAATATCACGGCCAGCCCGCAGACATTCCGGGACTGGAAGTAGTGGCCAACGGTACCGCGTGGCAAGGCGGTCAGAACGCCCAGCAGTGGACCGCCACCATTTATCCCGGCCCCAAGGGCAACTTTGTTTTCAACGCCTCGACGATTTTCTGGGCGCAAGGGCTATCCTCCCCGCCCGGCCATACGCTGCCGTGGTCGCACTGGTCCCGCCCGCACGGGCCGGATGAGCGCGTGCAAAAGATCACCCACAATTTGCTGGAACATGCCATCGGCAGAAAGGTGAGTGCGGACCAATCCGTTCCCGAAAGATCGAGCGGAATCCAATGGCTGCCAATGGCGATTGGTTTCGGCATTGCATCTGCTTTCTGGGTCGTACTCTGGGTTGTCCGACGACGGCGTTCGAGTATTGCGAGTTCACAGAGCTTCGCCCGGGGCTAGATGGTGTTCACGTCTTTTCCAGAGGTACGTTGCCGCCTTGATTCTTCGGTTCTGGATACTTCTGGCGAATCTTTTGGAACGGTTCGGTTCGCAAAGCCGGTCCCAGATCCGGATCGGTATAAAACCAGAATTGCATGTTGTTCTCCGCTAAACGATCGAGCATGGCTTCCGTTGCCTTGACATCTCCCGAAGCCGCGGCCACGGCCGCTCGTCGCACCGATGCCTCGGGTTCTTTGGCCTGGTTCAACGCTCGTTCGGCATCGGCGAATCGCTTCAGACGAATCTGGCATCGGAAGATGCGGTCAACCACCTGCCATTCGTAGCTTTCGGGTTCTTTTCGGCGCTTTTGAAATTGCAGGTACTGGTCCAGTGCCTTGACATAGTCCTTTCGCAACCAGTGCAGTTCGCCGCGCCAGTGAACCAGCTCGACCGAATCCTTATCGGTCTTCTGATGTGCTTGAACCAGTTCCGCCAGCAATTCAATGTCGTTCGCAAAAGCAGCGGTCGAGGCAAGTTGATGGAATGTCGCATCTTTCGGCCCCACTTTTTCGTAGGCCGTCATCGGTCGTCCGCCATCGTATAATGAACGGACTCTTGCCGATCGGAAGCGCTCGCGAGCATTCGCATCCAATGGCATTTGCATCCCGCGCGCAAATTGCTCCTCGGCCTGGTCGAAACTCTTTTGGATTCGATCGACCTCAGCCTGGTAAAAGAAAATCCACGGATCGCCGGGGCGACGTTTGCGGTGGGCATCCAGCAATTTGCCGAACTCTTTCAGATTCTTTTCCTCGTCCGGAAATTCGTCATCGATGCTCATGTCGGCAAGATGCTGAAACGCGAAATCGGCATCGGTATCCTTCACAGCCCGGTAAGCATCCAGCGTTTTTTTCTCGTGCATCTCGTCGAGGAATCGCCTGAGATAGTTCTCCCGTTTCGGCTTTTCGGCTTGATCGATCGCCTTGAGAAACAATGAAGTGGCTTCATCCGCTTTTTGATGCTTCATCAACACTCGGGCGGCCTGGTAGGTTCCTTCGGGATCGTTGGGAAACTTCTTGCGGAAGGCCTGCGTCAGCAGATCTATGGCTTCATGATCTCCATCGCCATTCGATTCGTTAATCAGTCGTTGAAACAGTTCCTGGGGTTTTTCCAGGCGCAGCAGCCGTTCGCCCAGTTCCTTTTTCTTGCCCGGCTCCAGACATTGCCGCAGGCCGCACAGCGCTTCCGGAGAATCCGCGACGTCGTCGAGAGCGGCTCGAAATTCGACAGCAGCTTCTTCATGCCGCTTGAGTTGCAGCAGCGCAACCCCCAGGTAGGAATTCACGATCGAATCGACGCCGAGAAGTTCGACATACTTTCGACCGGAAGTGATGGCTTGCGGGTATTCTTTGAGTTGAACGAAGGCAGCGGTGCGCAGATAGTGAATTAAAGGCAAATCCGGAGCAAGACGTTCGGCGTTGTTGATCGCGTCGAGCGCCTTTTGCGGTTCCGTTTGAATACCGACATATGCCAAGGCCTGCCAAAGGTAGAGGTAGGGTTGAAGCCCCCGCGCGGAATTGCTTGCAATGAGCTGTTTCAAAATCGGCACTGCTTCACGGTACTGCCCAGCGATCACGGCGTTCTTTGCTTCGGTAATACCTTGGACAAACTTGGTCAACCGCGCAATATCGGCGAATTTGTTTTCGGCTTGTTGAGCTAGGATTTCCCCGAGCGAAACTGTAAACCGTCCGCCGAGGCTCAGATCCTCGAAATCATAGAATCGCCAACCCTGTGGCCCTCGGATCAGCCACCAGCGTATTTTCAGCCCATACTTATTGCCATTGCCACCTTTCAACAAATGCCGGGTAATGACGACCACCTCCCGGTCGGGAACGATCCATTTCATGCCACGAATCTCTGTCGACTCAAAAGCCAATCGGTTGGCCCAACTGGACAAGATCTGATCTTTGCTATCTCGCATTCCAGCGGCCACACTGCTCCAGGACCGACGATCGAGAGAAGCGAGCGATGCCATCTCCTGGATGGTTTGGATCATGGTTTCGATGTCGATAAGGTCGCCGCCGTTGACTCCGTTATTTTTCGCGCAAATCCCAAGCTTCTCGAAAAAGGCATTCATGTCCTTGGGGGCCAGATTCGCCGGCAGGGGCTTCCCAAAAACCTCGCGGACTTCCCGGCGAACTTCTTCGGGATCCTCAACGATCACGCGCTTCGGGCGATCTTTCTTGTAGAGCAAATAAATGCCCCCGACAAACGCACCACCCGCGACGACCAGAACGGTCAACGTCCAAAAAGTAGCTCGGGCTGATGAACTTGCCACAGTTGGTATTCCTCTCGTATTTGATCGCGCTCAAATCTGGCGGATTCAGAGAACAAGTCAAATCATGTTACCCGACCGGAGTGCCAATTCACAAGAATATGCACAAAAAAACGCCGTTGGCTTCTGGGAATGAAGAATGACGTCGCAGATATCGAAGGCAAGGTTAAGGAGGTAGACCGACCTGAGTGCGTAGTGCAGATCGCAGGTCGATTAGGTCGGGTGGGATCTTATTGTTCGTACGCTGCCAAAGTCCGATTGCTCTCGCGAAGTCGCTGTCGTGATTTCCTGTGGCTCCTGGTTGATACACATAATCTCGAAGCGGCGCATGATTTCTTTACCGGAAAAGTCGATCCTCCACTCCCCATTAGCGAGTTTCTTCTGATAGAGAAGTTCGGCAGCAACAATAGCCGTTGCTACCGATGGAGCCGTTGTCCAGCGCGTTGCTTCGACGACAACTTGCCCATACCAGTGCGAACTCTGAATATAAGTCTCGGCATCTATTTTGCTTGGTATTTGTCCAACTCCCGGATGCTGTGGGAATGTACTTTGGATATCCCTTCGCATCTCGGTGAGTACCATTCGACAAGCCAGCCAAGCAGGTTGTAGTCCTGCGAGTCGATCCAACTCGCCGTCGATGTCACCCTGACTTCGTCGTTGGGTGTTCAGCCCACAATTGAGAATCGCATCGGCATCCAGAAGGTAGTTTTCTATTTCGTGCCGCGGCAACCGAAATTGTGGCGTGCCGGGAATGGACCACTTTGTTATGTTGGTCGTTCCAAAATCTCGATCCACAAGCCCAAACACATGCTTGATGCCTTCGCTTCGGGCTGAAGTAACAATCGGCAGGATCGGGTCTTTCCCACCGGCAATCAGGAAAGCAATTTCGATCGGACTGTCCCAGACTTCTCCGAGGTAATCGCGCGTTATGGTATCCTCAACCCAGAGAATAATGGGTGCCGCTGCGTACAACGAATTGAGATGGGCAACTGCAGTCATACGACAACGGTTTCCTCCTCATTTGGAGCCCAGGCTTTCGCTCGTGGATCGGATTCAGGCACAAGAAAATGTCGCTGGAATGAGAAGACGGAATCATATACCTGCGGTGAGTGTGTCGCCGCGATAACCTGAGCCTTCGGCAAAAATGTCTGTATGGCCCGCAGCATCTGTCGATGCCACTGAGGATCGAGATGGAGTTCCGGTTCGTCGATCAACACTACCCCCTCCGTAAAATCCGTCAGGAGCAGCGAGCCAAACAAGGTAAATAGTTCCAACTGTCCCGCGCTCAGGGCATCGACAGGGATTCGTTGCTTAGCTGGATCGGTCAGAAACACATCGAACCCTGCGCTGGGTTCGCTGCTCACTGGTTCCACCACGAACCTTTCGTGGGATGCCGGATAAAACCTGTCCCAAACTTGGTTGAGTCGGCGAACGCCTTCTCCAAATACTTCCTCTTCTTCTTCGCTCGTGCCAAAAAGACTTGGTTGCGACATTAGAGCGTGAGCCTTGCTGTCGATCAGATGTTGTTTGACGCGCCATAGGCGATTTCGCTCCGTATCGGCAGGACGCTTGCCCCGTTTCCCGGCAGAGATGGACAAGGCCCCCACCAGTTTTGGAGCTCGCCACGAACTGAAATACAACGACGGGATCGTTGTTTTTTCAACCTTTTCGCGTTTCCAGTCGAGCCATTGATAATGACCATCGGCTGTGGTTTCAACTCGATATTGCCCGCCGGGTGTTTGAATTTCGGCGGCAATCGACCAGTTGCTGCAACCGAAACGAATAGCATCTCGTCCCTTCGCTCCTTGCAACCGATCTTCGGATCCCAATGCTTGAAGACAAGCTTCCAGAACGGTTGTCTTTCCACAACCGTTCGGCCCGGCAATAACAGCGATGCCAGAAGTTCTTTCATCCGCACCGAGAAATTTCAGCGCCAACGATTCGATCCGACGAAAATTTCGGATCTGAATTGACTTGATGGCAAACGGGGGAGAATCCGGCAGCTTAGGCATGACATTTTTTCCAACGGGTGACTATTATCACTTTATCGGCCTTAGTCCTTTTTGCGTAGTCCAACAGGGTCAGGATGATGGAGACGACGAATCTCTTCTCAATCTTCACGTGGACAACTCCTAAAACATCATTCTGCGATCGAAAAGTCACTAATGTCAGTGAGCAGGTATTGTCAGCGGTCAGTCAATTTCCTTGTCATTGTAACAACTCTGTATCCGGCACAAACAATGCGAGAAGTCATCTGTTAGAATTTAAGTTGATGCCTTCGCCCGGAGGGAGAACAAACATGAGACATTTCATTGCTATGCTCGCGGTCCCCCTTTTTCTGATGGGCGGATTGCTGACGGCACAAGGTTCGGAATTGACCGGGATCGATCCCAACCCATCCGCCAGGCCAGCCGTGCCGGTCGAAAAATACATTCGACCCCCGCAGGACCAAATGCGCGTCAGCCTGGAAGTGCTGGTTGACGGCAAGCCCGGCGAGTGATTTCGCATAACGGCAGACGTATCTGCCCGTGCCGCGAATGGGGTGCGAATATGAAATCCGCGTCAAGAACATGGGCTCGCACCGCATCGCCGCCATCGTTTCCGTCGACGGCCTGTCGGTGATCAACGGCGATGCGGCATCGCCAAAGGTCGACCGGGTATCTGGTCGATTCGAACAGCAACATCGTCATCAAGGGCTGGCGGCACGACAAGGAAACGGTCGCCGCGTTTACGTTCGAAAACCAGAAGAACAGCTATGCCTACTTGAGAGGATACCGCGAAAACATCGGCGTGATCGGCCTGATCGCCATCGAAGAGCAAACCTACTGGCCGCACCCACGGGCCGAATTCTCCAGGGGTGGGATGACCCCGAGCAAAGCACTCGATAGCGCTGTCGGGGGCACCGGTACCGGCTGGGGAAGGGACATGGGCTCGGGCGTGTCGTATGTGCCGTTCGTCCGCAGCAACAACAGGCGGACGGTGACCATCTATTACGATACCGAAGAGGCGTTACGACGGATCGGAGTACCGATCGATGGCTCCTATCCGAAGCCGTTCCCGGCGGACACCGAATTCTGCCCGCCTCCAACGAAGGGAACTCGGTGAGCCAGTTGTTTCGACTTCGCCCACCCCTATACCCGAACCGCACATTGCAGTCTCAATCATTTCTTGCTGGATGATCCGCCCGGGGGTATTCCGCCGGCAAATTGGTGGAGGATCGCCAACAGGTTCGCAAGGTTTAATGGCTTTTGCAGTGCGGCCTGCACACCTTCGACCAAGACCTGTTGAATCATCTGCTCGCTATTGACGTCACTACCCGTGATGACGATGACCCGCGTGGCTGGGCTGGTCTGCTGCGCCGCCCGGAATACCTGACTTCCATCCCCGTCCGGAAGTCTCATATCCAGAAGAATCACCCTATATTCAGCGTCGTTCACTTGATGAATAGCAGAGGTTACATCGTTTGCCAGGCCGACCCGGTAACCGTATTCTCTAAGCAGATCCCATAGGTTCGCACAAAGGTCGGAATCATCGTCGACGACCAGGACGAGAGGTTGATTGACCGCCATGGCGATCAGCCCCATCAGTTGCGGCAAGTCTACCGGTTTGGGCATGAGCCGCCAGATCCCGGTTCCGAGAGCGGCCTCCGCACGCGGGTGACCAAGGTGGGCTGTCATCAGCATTGCCACCGTACCAGCTCGCACCTTTTTTATTTCGTAATACAGCGTGACTCCGTCCATACCCGGCATCATGAGGTCGAGCAGTGCGACGTCGTAGTGATGTTTCCGTGCCAGTTCCAGCGCAGAAGTCCCATCGTGCGCTGTATCGACACGGTAGCCCAGGTCGGTGAAGATGTCGGCCAGATTGCGGCACGTGTCTACCTCATCGTCCACCACCAAGATCGACGCATCCGCTGCATTCATCTTTGGAACCTCTGTTTCACATCGGCGAACAACGTCATGGTGAACGTGCTGCCATGCCCAAGTTCGCTCGTCGCGGTCAGGCTTCCGCCATGTTTGTCGAGAATGGCTCTTGCGAGTGCAAGCCCCAGGCCGAGACCGCGCGGCTTGGTCGAGTATAGCGGCTCCATGATCCGGCGCAGGTTTTCGGGTGCGATACCTGAACCTGTATCGCGGACTGCCACCTCAATGGTGTCTCCCACTTGTCTTCCCGCGATCGTAAGGTCGCCGCCCCCCTGCATTGCTTCCCGAGCGTTGCGGATCAGGTTGGCAAAGACGATGCGGAGTTGATCGATGTCTCCCAGCCCCGGCGGCAAGCTTGCGGGAAGCTCGATTTTTAATTGAATGTATTCGGGCAACGGGTTGGTTTCCAGTGCTTGCTCGATGCATCGTTCGATCGAAAAAGGATGCAGGTCCGGGAAGGGCATTTTGGCGAAATTGGAGAGAGCTGTAATCACTCCATCCGCCACCGTGACATGCTGGTCGATCCGCTGTAAATGTTCGGTTACCTTTTCGGGTTTGGGGTTCCGCACATTGATGAGGTAGTAAACCGAAGTCTTGACCACATTGAGGGGTGCGCAGTTCGTGGGCAACACCGCCGGCGACCTGGCCAATGGTCACCAATCGCTCGATGCGTTGCTGTCGGGCCAGATACTCGGCCTGATACGCATCCTCGATGGTCGCGAGGTCCAGATCGATGAGCTTGTTGAGTGACTGGATCGCCAGGACCAAACCGTCGCGGTCGCCCGGCCAGGATTTTCCCAGCGCGCCCACCAATCCAATGCGCAGACGGGAAAGCCGACGTTGGTGAAAACCGGATCCAGACCAATCTCGACGTGCCGATTGCCGACCTTCCAGCGGCGAAGCACATAGTCGCGGTCGTAACGGCCCGCGAACAACTCCCGCAGCCATTGCACCAGAGATTCCTTGAGCGCTGGATTTCGCATGCCCCGCCGGTAATGACTTTGCATGCCGCGGGGTGTCGTTCGATCTCAGCGTAAAAGTCATCAATCAACAGCTGCAAGACCGGCTCAATCAATCCGGAGAGCGAACGGAGCCTGCGAGCGTCGTCTTGTGTCCAGCCGACGTACTCTTGCAACTCGTGATAGCGACGATATAGCAGGTCCGCATCCATAACTATTGCCGGAACTCCGACGCGGGAGTTGTGAGTAGATAATTGAAAGCGGTTTCGAGTACGGGAATTGTAACCGTCGAGCGACCAACAGACCAGAGAACGACTGTTTTGGGGCAGCCACTCTCAGCGATCGCCGTTTTCGGATTTGAATTCTTCGGGTTGGCAAAGGCGGCGCAATGGTCTCTACCCAATCTACTTCAGTTGCCGATGTAGCTGTTATTGCTCGTGACGGAGCCGGATGAATAGAGGTTGTGATACGTGGCAGCGTTATTGCCATTCGATAGTGCAAATTGAAACAAAAGAAAACTGATTGCTTTCGCAAACCTAACCGGACTATACTTTCTCTCATGTGTTAAGGACTTGCCGTTTTGGAGTTCCCCTTATGCCCCGGGCCGTCTTGATGGTGGTAGTGTCCGTTTTGGTTGCACAAGGTTGCGGAAAACAACCCCAAGCGAACGAACCTACTCCGCAATCTCACCAAAACGCGACGAAGGGCCAGGCTGACAAAGTTGATGTTACCAATGGCGCAGAACCGACCTGGGAGCAACTCCGGGCGGCGAAAGACGCCTTTACCAAATTGGGTGGCCATTACCGCCCTGATGTGAATCCACGAACGAAACAGACGGTTCACACTTTTTCGATGTCACATCGAGCTAAAGATACGGATCTTAAAGGATTGCCAAGTCTTCCGTTTGCTTTTGCTCTCGACTTCACCTTCACACAGAATCTGACGGATGTCGGGCTGAAGGAACTCAAGGATCTTAAGCAACTTACCGCGCTCAAGCTCAGCTACACCAGCGTGACTGATGCAGGGCTAAAGGAACTCAAAGATCTTAAGCAACTTACGACGCTCAACCTTGGTTCGACCCAGGTGACGGATGCCGGGTTGAAGGAACTCAAGGATTTCAAGCAACTCATGGCGCTGGACCTTAGTTCGACCCAGGTGACGGATGCCGGTCTGAAGGAACTCAAGGATCTCAAGCAACTGAACTCGCTGAACCTCTGGGGCACAAAAGTAACCGATGGCTCCGTGAAGGAACTCAAAGATTTTAAACAACTCACTGAGTTATTTCTTGGCGAAAAAGTGACGGATGTGGGGCTGAAGGAACTCGTCAATCTCAAGCAACTCAAAACGCTGCACCTCTCGGATACCAAGGTGACGGTCACGGGCTTAAAGGAACTCAAGAACTTCAAACAACTGATTTCGCTTTCGCTCGACAGCTACAAAGTGACGGATGCATGGCTGAAAGAAATCAAAGAATTCAAGCAACTTAACTCACTGAGTTTCCGATGGTCCAGGGTGACGGATGTCGGGCTGAAGGAACTCAAAGATCTCAAACAGCTCAATTCATTGGATCTTGGCTGCACCAAGGTGACGGATGCCGGGTTGCTTGGAACTCAAGGATCTCAAACACCTCCGCTCACTGAACCTCAGCGATACGCAGGTCACGGATGTCGGGCTGAAGGAACTCAAGGATCTCAAGGAACTCACCGAATTGGAGCTCTACGGTAACTCTCTGACAGATAGCGGGATAAAAGAACTCAAAGATCTCAAACAACTCAACTCGCTGAACCTCGGCCACAATCAATTGACGGATGTCGGGCTGAAGGAACTCAAGGATCTTAAGCAACTTACCGCACTCAAGCTCAGCTACACCAACGTGACGGATGCAGGGCTGAAGGAACTCAAAGATCTTAAGCAACTTACGACGCTCAACCTTAGTTCGACCCAGGTGACGGATGCCGGTGAAAAAGAACTTCGTGCGGCATTGTTAAATTGTTGGATCTTTCGCTAATCCCGCCAGGAAATACGGGAATATTACAATCGTTTGCATGGACAAATCCGAACCTGAAATTCAGTCGCAATCAATTCTCTCCTCATCGTGAGATTTCTGGGGCGTTTGTCAAATCTGTTTTTTCCTTCCAACCCTTTTTACCTGTCGTTCGTCTTGATAGTGAGATACTATCGATACACCCCGTCTCTCCACGGGGAAATCTCTCGATCCATGTGAGAAAACAACGATGTGGTCCAGAATCTGCACACGACTCTTGCCGGCTATCCCATTGTTTCTGGTGGGCGCAGTCTTGATGGTCGCCGCACCGCGCGACGATCAGTGGAAAAAGGTCAAAGAAGCCCAGGATAAAGGGCTGCCTCGTACCGCGATCACGCATCTTCAGCCAATTATTGACGGCACAATGAAAGACGGGAACTATCCCGAAGCCATCAAGGCCATCGGCATGAAGATCAGCCTGGAAGGGAACATTCAGGGCAACAAGCCGGAAGAAAAGATCAGCCGAATGCAGGCGGAGATCGCCAAGGCTCCCAAAGAGATGGTTCCCGTCATGGATGCCATCCTCGCACATTGGTACTGGCATTACTTCCAGCAGAATCGTTTCCGATTCGTGCGTCGAACGCAAACTGCACAAGCACCCGGCAACGATATCCGAACCTGGGATCTGCCCCGGATCATGGACGAGATCGACAAGCAATTCACCAAGGCTCTGTCTGCCGAGCGCGAGCTAAAGAATATCCCCGTCGGTGCTTACGATGCCTTGATCAACAAGGGAACTCTGTCGGATGCCTATCGTCCAACCCTTTATGACTTCATCGTCTTTGATGCGATCAACTTTTATATCACGGGCGAGCAGGCCGGTGCCAAGGCTTCCGATGCTTTTGAGCTACCTGCCACCAGCCCGATTTTTGCTCCCGCCGATGAGTTCGTGAAGTGGGATGTCGCCACAACTGATACCGAATCCCGGACCATCAAGGCGATCAAGCTCTTTCAACAACTCCTGCACTTCCACAAAGCCGACAAAGACAGCACCGCCTACCACGATGCCGATCTGCATCGACTCAGCTTCGGCTACAACAAGGCCATCGGCAAGGAAAAAGCAAGCGCCTACAAGAACGCACTCAAGACTTTTGCTGAAAACCATGCCAAGCACGAAGTTGTCGGCTATGGCCAAAGCCCGCTGGGCCGGTGTTCTTCAGGGCGAAAATGATCTGGTCGGCGCGACCGAATCGCCAGTGAAGGGCTGAAGGCTTTTCCCGAGTCGCTCGGCGGCAAGCAGTGTTACAACCTGATCCAACAAATTGAGGCCAAATCTTCCAACGTGTCGGTCGAACGGGTTTGGAACGGCAAGCCGTTCCCGCCATTCAGGTCCGCTATCGCAACTTGACCAAGGCTTATTTCCGTCTGGTGAAGGCCGACTGGGTAGCCCGCCTCAATCGCAACATCTGGCGTCCCGAAGGGATTGACCAGGGCGATCGCAACGCATTGGTCGCCCAGAAACCCGATTACGAATGGAACGTCGAATTGCCCGAGACCAAGGATTACAAGGAAAGGCTCGAACAGGTCGCGCCGCCGAAGGATGTAAAGCCCGGTTTCTACTTCCTCATCAGCAGCTACAACCCGGAGTTCACCGACACCAGGAATCAGGTCGCTCTCACCGATTGTTGGGTTAGCGATTTGTCGATCGTCACCCGGCAACAAGGCGACGGCAGGCTCGAAGGATTCGTCCTGAACGCCACCACCGGCAAGCCAATCGTCGATGCACAGATTCAAAGCTGGCATCACACATTCAACGGCGGCAATCGCTGGAATCAGGCCGGCAACGGTACAACCGACAAGGATGGTCGATTCTCGGTCCCCGGCCGAATCAGCAAAGCTATGCGATCATGGCGACCCACAAGGATCAGAAGCTTGTCGCCGCCAACGATATTTATCTGTGGCACAACAATTTCGTTCCGCAGCCGCACGAGCAAACGATCTTCTTCACCGATCGTTCGCTCTATCGCCCCGGTCAGACCATTTCGTACAAGGGCTTGGCCATCCGGGTCGATACCGAAGGCGACAACTACACACGGTCGCCAATCGAACGATTACAGTGATTTTCACCGATGTCAACCGCAAAGAAATTGCCCGGCAGACCGTGACGCACCAATGAGTATGGTTCCTTCAGCGGCAGTTTCACTGCACCGCGCGATCGGCTCATGGGCCGGATGCAAATTCACAGTCAAAACGCGGGATCTGGAAGCGCATTCGTCACGGTCGAGGAATACAAACGACCGAAGTTCCAGGTGACCCTGGATTCTCCCAAGACCGCTCCGAAGTTGAACGCTGAAGTGCAGGTTCCCGGCAAAGCGATGGCCTACACTGGAGCGGCGATTAACAACGCGAAGGTCAAATTCCGGGTGGTTCGGGAAGTGCGTTATCCGGATTGGTGGGGCTGGCGCTTCTGGTGGCGACAACCCTCGCGCTCAGCCAGGAAATCGCACACGGTACGACCACGACCGAAGCCGATGGCAGTTTCATCATTCAGTTCAACGCCAAACCCGACCGACGGTCGCGGAGAAAGAGGAGCCTAGCTTCCGTTACACCATCAATGCCGACGTGCTGGATTCCACTGGTGAAACTCGCGTGGGCACGCGAAGTGTAACCATTGGCTACACCGCCTTGAAAGCCGGCATGAAGGCCGCAGCATGGCAGACCGATGCCAAGCCGGTTGAGGTCAAGGTTTCGACGACCACCCTCGATGGCGAAGGCGCAGGTCGCGAACCAAGTTCAAGGGTCTACAAGCCTGAAGCAACCCGAAAAGGTTGCCAAGGCGAAATTGCAAGATCCCTGGTACTGGCGTCCGCAGCCCAGGCTAAAGAATGGCAAGGAAGTTGTCCCCGACGCGGACCCAGCGGATGTAAACTCGTGGCAACTAGGTGACATGGTCTCTGCCATTGATGTCGCCACCAACGACAAGGGCCAGGCCACAGCAAACGTCAAGCTTGGAGCAGGCGTCTATCGCGCGCTGCTGGAAACGCAGGATCGTTTCGGCAAGGCGGTGACGGCCCAGATTGCCGCTGGAAGTCGTCAAGCCCGATGCCGCCACGCTGAACATCAAGATGCCGAATCTGGTCGTCGCTCCCAAGTGGACCCTGGAGCCGGGTGAAGAATTCACCGCCCTGTGGGGAACCGGCTACGACAAGGGTCGGGCCTTTATGGAAGTGGAGCATCGCGGCAAGATTTTGCAAAGCTACTGGACCGAGCGGCGACAGAACGCAAGCAACCGTCAAACAAGCGGTCACGGAAGCAATGCGCGGCGGCTTTATCGTGCGCATGACGATGGTGCGCGAGAATCGTGCTTATCTGACGACGCCAGCAGGTCGATGTGCCCTGGACCAACAAGAACTTGACCGTGAAATGGGAGCATTTCGTCACCAAGCTGGACCCAGGCAAGAAGGAAACCTTCACGGCAGTCATCACCGGAGCCGGATGCCAAGCGCGCTGTGGCCGAGATGGTGGCGGGCATGTACGATGCGTCGCTGGATGCCTATTCTGCCCCACAACTGGCGTTCGAGTTTCGGCGTCTTCCGTCAGGATGGCAGCTCGAGTCTAGCTACCAGTTCGAGAACATGATGAAAGCGCCCGCAGTACACTGCAGGGCATACTTGCCCGTGGACTCGAAGCCGATCAATATCAGTTATCGACACTTCCCGCACGAATTGACGACGAACTACTGGGGCTACCAGTACTTTGACGGCGAAGGATTCGGTGGGCGCGGCGGTGGCGGCCGACAAATGCTCAGGGACGGAGTCCCTGCTGCCCCGGGCATGAATATGGCTGCTGCTGCGAAGGGCGCTGCCGGCGAAGAAAGGGCGGAACAACAGCAGCTTCAAGGCCGCAAGTCGGACGAGAAGAGGGCAGCAAACGGAGTCGGTGGACAGGGACAACCTGCCGGGCTGGATTTGAGTGGTGTCTCGGCACGCAAGAACCTCAACGAGACGGCCTTCTTCTTCCCGCACCTGGTCTCCGACGCCGAGGGCGGCGTGAAGCTGGAATTCACCATGCCCGAGGCCTTGACCAAGTGGAAGTTCCTGGCCTTTGCCCACGACACGCAACTCCGCGGCGGCCTCCTGCCAGGACAAAGTCGTCACGGCCAAGGACCTGATGGTCCAGCCGAATCCGCCGCGGTTCCTCCGTGAAGGCGACGTACTGGAGTTCACCGTCAAGGTGTCCAACCAGTCGAAGCTCCCGCAAAGCGGCACGGTGCGGCTGACTTTACCGACGCCCGCACCGGCAAGAGTGTCGATGCCGATCTGCAAAACCGTTCGACCGATCAGGGCTTTGAACTGGCCGCCAAGGAATCGAAGAGCTTCTCCTGGAAGCTCACGGTCCCCGACGGCATGGGGCCGATCGGCTACAAGGCGGTCGGCTCGGCACGGACAAAGTCTCCGACGGCGAGGAAGGCTACTTGCCGGTGCTGTCCCGCCGCGTGCTGGTGACCGAATCGCTGCCGCTGCCGATCCGCGGCCCGCAGACCAAGGAGTTCGATTTCCGCAAACTGCTCGAGTCGGGCAAGTCGAAGACCATGCAGAACCAGAGTCTCACGGTGCAGATGGTCTCGAAGCCGGCCTGGTACGCGGTGATGGCCTTGCCGTACCTGATGGAGTATCCTTACGAGTGCACCGAGCGAGACGTTCAATCGCCTGTATGCCAACGCCCTGGCCCGGCACATCGCCGACAGCGATCCCAAGATCCGCCGCATCTTCGACCAGTGGAAGGACACGCCCGCGCTCGACAGCCCGCTGGAAAAGAACCAGGACCTGAAGTCGGTGATGCTGGAGGAGACGCCGTGGGTCCGCCAGGCCGAGGAGGAGAGCCAGGCCCGCCGGAACGTGGGCATCCTGTTCGACGACAACCGGCTCAACGAGGAGACCGCTGGGCTGGCTCAGAAGATGGCCGCAATGCAGAACGGTGACGGCGCCTGGCCGTGGTTCCCCGGCGGCCCAGGCAACGAGTACATCACGCTCTACATCACCACCGGCTTCGGCCGACTGCGGCACCTGAGAGTGGCGGTCGATATGCAGCCGCCGTTCGCGCTGTCACCGGCTGGACGCCTGGATCGATCGGATCTATCAGGAGATCCTGAAGCGGCCCGATGATGTCGAAAAGAACCATCTCAGCCCGACGATCGCCCTGTACCTCTATGGCCGCAGCTTCTTCTTGAAGGACAAGGCCGATCGCGGACGGCCACAAGAAGGCGGTCGATTACTTCCTCGGCCAGTCCCGGAAGTACTGGTTGAAGCTGGCCAACCGTCAATCGCAGGCCCACCTGGCCCTGGCCTTGAAGCGGTTCGGCGACAAGACCACGCCGCTGGACATCATGAAGTCGATCAAGGAACGGTCGTTGAATGAGGAAGAAATGGGCATGTTCTGGCGCGACCTGGAGCTCTCGTACTGGTGGTATCGCGCACCGATCGAAACCCAGGCGATGATGATCGAGGCCTTCGACGAGGTCATGGACGATGGTGCAGCGGTCGAGGATTGCAAGGTCTGGCTGCTCAAGCAGAAGCAGACGCAGGACTGGAAGACGACCAAGGCCACGGCCGATGCGGTCTACGCTCTGTTGTTGCGCGGCAACAACCTGCTGGCGTCCGACGCTTTGGTCGAGGTGACGCTGGGCGGTGTTGCCGTCAAGCCGGAGAAGGTCGAGGCGGGCACGGGCTTCTACGAGCAGAAGTTCGTCCGCAACGAAATCAAGCCGGAGATGGGCAAGATCAACGTGAAGAAGACCGATGCGGGCGTGGCCTGGGGCAGCGTTCACTGGCAGTACCTGGAAGACATCGGCAAGGTGACGCCGCACACCGATAACCCGCTGAAGTTGACCAAGACGCTCTGGACCAGGCAGTACACCAAGAAGGGGCCGGTGCTGGAAGCGTTGACGGGGCCGGTTGCACTGGGCGACGAGGTCGTGGTCCGCGTGGAACTGCGCACCGACCGCGACATGGAATACGTCCACCTGAAGGACCATCGGGGCAGCGGCACGGAGCCGGTGAACGTACTTTCGCAGTACAAGTACCAGGACGGCCTGGGCTACTACGAATCGACCCGCGACACGGCGAGCCACTTCTTCATCGACTACTTGCCGAAGGGCACGTATGTGTTTGAATATTCGGTTCGCGTGGTGCATAAGGGGTCATACCAGACCGGCATGGCGGAGATCCAGTGCATGTATGCTCCGGAGTTCAATAGCCATTCGGAGAGCTTGCCGCTCGACGTGAGGTAACCGATCAACAGATTTCGAGGCCCACGAATCGTGAGATTCGTGGGCTTTCTTTCTGCGATCGGACACGCACAATCGCGAGAATCGCTCTTATCGGACTCTTTTACAAATCCTATTCATCTTCCGTCCCTGCAATTCCCGATAAAGATTCATGACCTGATCCCCAGAGCTGGAAGGATCCTTTCATGGATACGAACATCACCCCAGTTGCTGAGCTACCCTGGACGGGCGAACGCCTGGTACCGAGCGTCACAGACCAAACCGCGATTGAACATTTGCACCGCTACAGCGTGGCTCTGAATCTCGCGGCGGGCAAAAGAGTTCTCGATATTGCTTCGGGGGAAGGCTACGGCAGCGACATGCTAGCGCGGGTGGCTCAACATGTGATCGGAGTTGATATTTGTCCCGATTCCGTAAATCACGCAGCAGCGAAGTACCGTCGCAGCAATCTCGAATTCAGATTGGGGGATTGCGCTGCCATTCCTGTGGAAACTTCATCCGTCGATCTCGTCGTGAGTTTTGAAACGATCGAACATCACGACAAGCATCATGAAATGATGAAGGAGATCAAACGCGTTCTTCGTCCGGATGGCGTCCTCATCATTTCGTCACCGAATAAGCGCGTCTATAGCGACCTGGACAATCGCACCAATTCGTTCCACGTGAAGGAACTTTATCGAGACGAATTTGTGAACCTCTTGGGACGCGCACTTCAAGTCGCACGCGTTGCTGGGCCAATTGATGTGCGATGGTTCGGTCCTTTGCCCCGTCGAGTATTCGGGCAACGGCAAAGTCGAAATCATCGAAGGGGATTTTCAGGGAACGGATCGACAAGCCTGGGTCGAGCAGATTCGCTATTTTGTGGCGATTGCAACCGACAGCACCGAGCTCCCGCTCGTTTCCATGGGGATCTATGACGGAAAACGCCTTGAGCCCACCCGGCAACAGTACATGGCCGCAGCCAAGGCCTGGTGCGATCATCAAGAAGCCACGATTGCCGGCCTGAACAAGTACACTGCCGAGGTCCGAGATTGGAACCAGCAACTTCAGGCAGCATTCGCCGAGAAAGAGAAAGAGATTGCAGCGCTACGGGAATCGAACGAGCAGCTTCGGTATCGTGTGCAGCAGCAAGACTCGGCAGGATTACTCCGGCGAGCGATGAATTGGGGTCGGCGTTTCAAAAAGATCGTGAAAAAACTGGCTCCTCCCAATACGGTGCGTCACCGGCTTTGCCGAAAGGTGCTTGCGACGCTGAAGATGTTCAAGCAAAACAGGAATGCGGCACGCGGTCGAGATTGATGACTGAATCGGGAGGGCGAGGCTCCCGCCGAGCCAGGTAGCGCTTCAGGCTCGGCAGGAGCCTTGCCCTCCTAAACGAATCGATTGGAGTTGCAATCATGTCCGAACAGGCATCCGGATCTCCCTGTTGTGTGGTCACCGGCTTTGGCCGTTCGGGCACTTCGCTGGTTGCCGCGCTGCTCCAGGCTGCCGGCCTGGACATCGGATCGAACCTGCTGGGCCGCGGCGAGGGCAATCCCCTGGGACATTTCGAGGATCTCGACGTCCTCGATTTCCATCAGCGCTTCCTGGCCTCCCAGAACCTGAACACCGACGGCTTCACGTGCGGGACTCCGGGTTCCCCCAGCGCGGAGTTGGATGCCGAAGCTCACGCGTTCGTTGAAGCCCGGCAGAAAAGCGGGCAGGCGTGGGGTTGGAAGGAGCCTCGAACGACCCTCTTCCTCGATTTCTGGAAGAAGCACATTCCTCACCTCAATTTCATTTTCCTGTTCCGCTACCCCTGGGAAGTGTTCGACTCGCTCTTGCGCCGCGGCGATGCGATCTTCCGCAACGATCCGAGTCTGGCGGTCGCGGCCTGGATACACTACAACAAGCTCCTCCTTGACTATTGTGAGCGCCACGAGAATTCCTGCCTGCTGTTGGAGGCACGAGCGGCGGCAGCGAATCCGGGGGCGGTGATCGCGGCCGTCCGCGACAAATTCGGCATCCAACTGGGTCAGCCCGCCGATCTTTACGACAAAGATCTTATGGGCGACCTTCCGTCATCGGCCCAGCGCCGGTTGTTCTGCCAGGCTTTTCCCGAGGCGGTTCAGCTCTTTGGCCGGTTGCGCGAGCGGGCGGCGCTGGTTCTCGAGGTCGATCCCCTTGAAGGAGGCGGCGACCAGGGCTGGATCGAAGGGGCACTGCAATTCTGGGTTGAGTACCGCTATGCCGCGAAACAGTGTAAGCGCAGTGACGCCGAGATCAAGCCTCTGCGCTCCCAACTGGAGACCTTGCAGGTCGAACTTCCAAGGAAAGAAGCGCGTATCGCTCAGTTGGGACATGAACTTGGAGAGGCCTCAATGGCGCTCGAGCGATCGACCCAAGAGGCAGACTTGCTCCGACACGAGCTGCATCAGCACAAGATCCGTTTGGATTCCATTCTGAATTCCAGGGCTTGGAAATCGCTGGGTGCCTTTCGCTCTCTGGCCCGGTCTGTGCTCTTGCCCTTCCGAGGCCGCAAGAAGGATCGGACACTTGGATAACTTACCCGCTACCGCTTACTTCGTGCGCGGCTCTTTGGCGAGAGATTTACCCGCTACCGCTTACTTCGTGCGCGGCTCTTTGGCGAGAGATTTACCCGCTACCGCTTACTTCGTGCGCGGCTCTTTGGCGAGAGCCGCGCACGAAGTAAGCGGAAAATGTCTTTCTGCCGCTCGCCCATTGTGATAATCCATACCTTGGAGGATGTCGATGCCCTCGTGACTGGAAATTCAGGTTCCCCCCAAACAGGTTCGCATACTGAACCATGTCTTACCGCTCTTTCAAACGGTTGCTTGGCGAAACGAGCCTGGAACGGAAAAGCCGATTCCTGCTCGGGGCGCTGATTCTGTTGCTCATGACCCTCAGTTTTTGGGTTTATGCTCGCCAGACCGAACATCTTGCCTACGAACAAACCGCAACCACGGGCCGGCTGCTGGTATCGCCCATTGTTGCCCGGTTCCACGTCGCGGATAAGCAAAGTCGGGATGCAATGGCGGAATTTCAAAGCGCTACCGAAAACCCCGGCGGCCAGGAAGGGATCAGCGAGTACAAATACAAATTCGTTAAACCCAAGGCCAAAAAGAGCGATCACAAACCTGAGGGCGAAGAACTGGCCATCTTGAACAAGTTCCTCAACGACCCAAGTCTCAACGAAGAGACGCGCTCGCTGCCTTCGCAGGGAGCTTTCTACTATTATGGTGCCATTCGCGCCGGCAAGTCGTGCCTGGAGTGTCATGGCAACAAGCCCGAAGAACGAGAGGAATACGGCGTCGATGAATTGAGAGAAGGTACTCTCATGGGGATGATGTCCATCCGCCTGTCAACTCAGACCATCGAGAGCGCCGTCCATGTGAATCGTGCAATTCTCATCTCCATCGCGTTGCTCACTTCCTTGTGTATTATGGCAGGAAGCTATCTCATCATTCGTTACGTGATCGTCAAACCGGTCAAGCACCTGAAGGACGTCAGCGACGCCATTGCCGCGGGACATTTGAATGTTCGTTCGGAAATCCAAACGGGAGATGAATTTGAAGATCTTAGCCTGGCCTTCAATCGAATGTTGCGCACGCTGATGAGCATGCAGGAGAGTTATCAGAGTCTCAACGTCGATCTCGATCGCAAGGTGGACCAGCTTGCCAGCGCCAATATGGCTCTTTATGAATCGAATCGTCTCAAGGGCGATTTCCTCGCCACCATGAGCCACGAATTGCGCACACCTCTGAACAGCATTTTGGGATTCAGCGACGTGCTGTTGTCCGCGGGCAATCTGTTGACGGAGAAACAGGCGCGCTGGGTGGCGAACATCAAGGCCAACGGCCAGCAGTTGTTGAACCTGATCAACGACATCCTCGATCTGGCCAAGATCGAAGCGGGCAAGATGGAGGTTCGGCCCGAGGAACTATCGGTGCCGGAACTATTCGAGAGTCAGACGACCATGCTTCGTCCCCAGGCCGAGAGGAAGAACATCGACATGCGAGTACAATATGATTCAGCGCTGCCGTTGATACGACAAGATCCTGCCAAGCTCAGGCAAATACTCATCAATCTTCTTACCAATGCTGTCAAGTTTACCCCGGAAGGAGGCCGGGTTGTCTTGCGCACCATGGCGGACGGGAAGGAGCTCGTATTTATGGTCATTGATACGGGGGTTGGAATTGCCCCGGAAGATCAGGAAGTGATCTTCGAGAAGTTTCGGCAGGCAGGCAACCCCTTGACGCGCGAGCACGAAGGCACGGGCCTGGGACTATCGATCGTCAAGGAACTCTGCCGGCTGCTGGGCGGCGAGATTACCTTGAAGAGTGAACTGGGTCGAGGCAGCACGTTTACCGTTCGCCTGCCGATGAACACGCCACTCGGGTGAATTTGCATTCGCAAAGCTCAATAGGAATGGCTTTGCACAAAAATTCCAAATCGCAATCAACAAATTCCAAACAACTTTCAACACCCAAACGAAGCGAAAATCTCAAAATGAGTCTCTTGCATGGTTTGCGTTTAGTCTGCCTTTGAGATTTGGGATTTGTTTGTATTTTGAGATTTGGGATTTGGAATTTTTGGGCAAACGCTCATGGGATTACAAAATTCTTACTCTTTTTCCACGTTCTTCGATCGGTCCCGATGCACGTTCCGTGCGCCGTGATGTGTTGCTTGCCATCGGCGCGCCCGACATCTTGCGCGAACCTAGTGTAATACATCCCTGACACGCGCAGACTTCTCTATCTTCTCAAATCGCAGATGAATTTGCTGTTACCCAGGGCGGGTCGAGGTCGATAATCTCACTAACAATCGCCAAACTGGTTGCATGTTCAGTAATCTGCCGGAACGGAAAGGCTTCTCAACCTGTCCGCCCTGCAGCGACGAAAATCAGGCGTCCTCACTCCCTTGTCTCTCAGCGTGGGCCATATAATGCGTTTGCCCTGTCATCGATTTGTTAAGATCAACGCATTTGTGCAATTAAATGGGTTGATTCTTTCCTGCGCTGCTTTACACTTGAACCAAGCGCCACGAGGGTCACACTGCCGCGGCTGGGCGCGAGGGGAGCGAAGTATATGTCCCGACCTGGTTATCGATGGTCTCGGAGCCGGTGCGCATCTCACCAACGCGCACGGATTCACCAGACCAGCGCGTGCCCGATAAACCGTCTTCAGGAGGGGGCCTGTTTGGAAACCCCGGCCAGGGAAGGTCCCGGCATCCGACACGAACTTGTTGCTCGCGTGAGACACGAAATTCAAGCGGGCATTTATGAAACGTCGGCCAAGTTCGAGGCCGCTATGGAACGACTTCTCGACAATATGGCCGGATGATCCGCAGCGCAGGATTACCTCGAAAGCAAAAGGGTTGCTCATCTGCTCACCACGGATGGGCAACCTTTCTTTTTTTCTGAACCGTCTATCCGGAAATAAAAGGTTGGAGTGGATGAACGGGCCATAGCGCCAGTAGAATATACTCAACGTGGTCACCCCGAAGGCATGGGAGCCCGCAGCGCCAGCAAGGCGGAATTCGTTTTGCCGGCTGAAGGCATTGGGAGCCCGCAGCGCCAGCAAGGCGGAATTCGTTTTGCCGGCTGAAGGCATTGGGAGCCCGCAGCGCAAGCAAGGCGGAATTCGTTTTGCCGGCTGAAGGCATTGGGAGCCCGCAGCGCCAGCAAGGCGGAATTCGTTTTACCGGCTGAAGGCATTGGGAGCCCGCAGCGCAAGCAAGGCGGAACTTGTTTTACCGGCGGCGGATGAGAGCCCCCGGCACCACCATCTCCGGAGCGTCATCTTGTCTCTACCGAGTATTCAGGTCTCGCAATCTCCGGAAGAGAAGTTCCGGGAATATCTCACAGAGCCGGGGCAAGCCGCAACGCTTCACCGGGCAACAGCGTGACCTGGTGCAACATATCTTTTCCCGGCACTCGCATTTCGACGCCGATCGACTGATCGATGATTTGCACGCCGCCAATCTCGGTATTAGCCGGGCCACGGTATATCGGACCTTGACCAAATTAGTCGATGCCGGCTTGTTGCGCCGCCTGGAAATCGGCCCGCGCACCTATTACGAACACGATTACGGCTACCCGCAGCACGAACATTTGATTTGCGAGAAATGCGGGAAGATGATTGAATTCCAGCACCCGGCGATCGAAAGCGCCGTTCGGGAAGTGTGCGGCCAGCACCAGTTCCAAAGTGAGGGGCACACGCTCATGATTCGGGGGGTTTGCGGCGATTGCAATCGCGCCCGAGCAACCAAGCGCCGACTGGATCTGATTTAATCGCGCCTGGTAGCGCGAGATTCCCCAATTTTCCGTAAAAACACTTGACAGTTGGCCTTGCATGAAGTGACATGTTACATACGGTAGAGTTTATCGAGTGAACGTAATCCCTACACTTTCCGATACCACTACGGTAGACGTGGGGAAATAACCATTCTCTCCATTGGCCCGTCAAAGCGAAGAGAGCATTTCACCATGTTGTTTATCTCGCGTCTATCTCGTCCGCGTGGGCGTACTGTCGGCCTGTTCGCCGTTGTGGTTGCAGCCTTGCTCGGTCTGGCGGATAACACCGCTTATGCAAAAACCAACATCATCATGCACATTGTCGAGTCGGCGGGCTGGGTCTTCGGTCCCATGCTGATGTTGATCTCGATCGGCCTGATTGCCTTGGTCGTCCTGCTTGCGCTGGATCTGCGCTTATCCATCGCCATCCCACCGGGGTTTGTCGATGAGTTCACCGACACGGTCAATAAGCGCAAGTTCAAGGAAGCCTTTGAACTCGCGCGGAACGACCCTTCGTTTCTGGGTCGCGTGTTGACCGCCGGCATGAGCCGGCTGCAATACGGCCTGGAAGATGCCCGTGAAGCTGCTGCCAATATGCTCGAGAGCATCAAGTCCGACAAGGAACAGAAAAACAACTATGCAGCGGTTATCGGTACGCTGGGGCCATTGCTCGGACTGGTCGGTACGGTGTACGGTATGATCCTGGCGTTTATCGTCCTCGGTGAAGGCGGTTCACCCGATCCGAAAGCGCTTGCCCAGGGTATTTCGGCATGCACTCGTCGTGACTTTGCTGGGTATCGGCGTGTCGGTGCCGGCGATTTTCTTCAACGCTTTCTTCCGGAATCGGATCATCCGTCTGTCGATGGACACCGGCCACATCGCCGATGATCTCTTGACGCAGATGTATCACAATTCCAAGAAGGCAGGCAGCCCCGGCTCGCCCACAAGTGCAACCGTTACCACTTCGGCACCGCCGCGGTGAGGTAGGGATGACAAGGTGACAAGGTTCGGAAGATGACAAGGTGACAAGGTGACAAGGTGACGAGTTAGAAGAGCGGTTACATGTATTTTGTCACCTTGTCACCTTGTCACCTTGTCATGAAGAAACGTCTGGGAGAATCGCGATGAGTCACGGTGGTGGTGGTGACGATGAAATTGCTGAGCCGAATCTCACCCCCTTGCTTGACTTGGTGCTCCAGCTCGTCATGTTCTTTATGATCACGACCAATTTCGTGATGGAGCAGCTCAACGCCAGCATTCAGTTGCCGGAAGCAACCAGCGCCAAGCCGATCGACCGGGAAGCCAAGGACATCATATTTCTCAATGTAGACGATAAAGGCAAGCTGCTTCCCCTCGGTGAGCCTCAGGCGCTGGAAACTCTGGTGGAGATCAACGGTTACATGGCTGGGCTCTATCAGTCGTTGCTGGCCTCGCGCGGCGAAGAGGGCGTCAAAAAAATGACCGTTGTGATTCGCGGCTCGAAAGACACCGACTTTGAACACATCTATAATGTCATGCTTGCGGCGAAGGCAAACCATTTTCCCAACGTTCAATTGCGTGCGAACCTTCCGAAGAAAGGCTGAACCTGTATGTTCGGTAAAAGAAGGAAGAGAGGTCCGAAGCCGGAAGAGGTAGCGCTGGGTCGCGTGGTCACGCCCATGCTCGACATGACCTTTCAACTTTTGTTTTTCTTCGTCATGCAGTTCAAACCGCCGATCTCCGAAGGCCAGATCGATTTTAATATGCCATCGGATGGGCCTTCGAACTCGCAGACCGTGGAGAACCAACTCGACGAGAAGCCCGACGAATATAAACTGACGATAATTGCGCCAACCGGAATTCCAGCAGTCATCCAGTGGAGATCGGGCTTAGCGGAGCCGGAAACATTCGCACTCGACGAAAATCAATCCGTCGGTTCAATGATCAGAGCACTGGAAGACAAGCTCAAGACAATCACGAAGCCTGCAGAGGGTAAAGGAAAGCCGCCGGTGATCAATATTGAGTCGGACAAGAGGCTCAAATACGCGGTATTGATCCTGATCATGGACGCTTGCAAGAAAAACGGTTTCAACAATGTCGGCGTCATGCCTCTTGGCAAGGATAAGAAGGGTCCAGCGTAGGTTTCCGTTCGCAAACCCTCAGCCGTTTCAACGCCTGGTTTCCTGTCGAATAAAGCGCCGGCCTCGCGTGGCATGGATTGCGTGTTGCTGCGCGGCGAAGCGGCGATCGCAATTATCCGGGAACTTTCTGTTCCCGTAATCCGTCTACTCTTCGATACGTCGCTGCAATTCCACGGCGAGCCGCCTTTCCACATTCAATTCATACGAGCTTGCCGAAGAAAGGATGATCCTTTTATGTTCGGTATCGCGAAGCGGAAAAATCCGAAGCCGGAAGAGGTAGCGCTGGGCCGGGTGGTCACGCCCATGCTCGACATGACCTTTCAACTTTTGTTTTTCTTCGTCATGCAGTTCAAACCGCCAATCTCCGAAGGCCAGATCGATTTTAATATGCTATCGGATGTGCCTGCACCTACGGGTAGGCTGGACACCCCAGACGATATCGATAAGCCTGACGAATATAAACTGACGATATATGCGCCATCCGGAATTCCAGCAGTCATCCAGTGGAGATCGGGCGTAGCGGAGGCGGAAACATTCGCACTCGACGAAAATCAATCCGTCGGTTCGATGATCAGAGCACTGGAGGATAAGCTCAAGACAATCACGAAGCCTGCAGAGGGTAAAGGAAAGCCGCCGGTGATCAATATTGAGTCGGACAAGAGGCTCAAATACGCGGTATTGATCTTGATCATGGACGCCTGCAAAAAAACCGGTTTCAACAATGTCGGCGTCATGCCTCTTCCCAAGGAAAAGAAGAATATCGGCGGATTCTGAGATCCTTCTCAGATTTGGGAACCTTCCCAGTTATTCGCGCATCCAAAAGAGGGTAAGGAAAAAGGTGTCCATATCATGCGTTATGGTCGACGAAACGAATCGGACTTCGCGCCAAACGGGCCAAATGTCTTCTTCCGCGCGAAGATTGGTTGCGCTGCGCTCATGGCCGGCCTCGGATTGGCGTTGATCGGCGTCCCCGCAAGGGGGCAACCGAAGGGGCAGCCGGAACTCTTACCGCCGCCTCGATTGCAAGGCGAGCCGTTAGTTGATCCGAATCTATCGAAGTTTGTCATTCCGACTCCACCCAAAGAGGAAGCCCCGCCTCCGGAAACTGAAACGGATGTCGCAAAACGGGTGCGGTTATGGCGTGAAGATCCCATGTTTGCAGCCATCGCGGACAAAGAGGAAGTCCTTGGCGGTAAAGCTTTTCCGGAAGAGGAAAAGGCCTACGACAAGATATTCAGACACGTGCATGAATTTTCGGAGGAAGTCCTGGCCCAGTATTCGCTCAAGAACCCGAACGGCAGGGGGCTTTCTCATGCGGATCTGGTGGGGGATGTTCGGAAGGATTTCTTGCGAGAATTGATTCGGGTCGAGGGTCGCCTCGTTCGGATTCGCCCCATGAAACCGACCGATGGACTGGCAAATCAGTTCGAGACTTTGTACGAAGGTTGGATTCTGAACAACAACAATCCGGATTATCCGATTTGCGTTGTATTCTCCGAGTTGCCGGCCGGCGTCGCGCCGGGCGATTCTCTGAGTTATCAAGCCCAGGTGGATGGATATTACTTCAAGCTGCGGAAGTATAAGTCGAAAGAAAAAATTCCTGCGAAAGAGCCGGGCAAAAAGGATCAGTACGTTGAACGGATTGCTCCCCTGCTTCTGGCGCGGACGATTGGAATCATTGAACCATCCACCGACAGTTGGGGTTTGGGGTCGTTTTTTATACCGGTGGTCGTGGTGATGGTTCTCGTTTTCGGAGCGATTGTGTTTGGACTGATGTGGTGGTTCCGACGGGAAGATAGGCAAGTACAAAAAATGACTGGACAGGCGCTCGGAAAGAAAAACCCATTCGAGGAGGAACCCCCCCCAGGAGAATTGGGATTCGGCTTCAACCGGCTCAATCCTCCGACGTCGCCCAATTAGAAACCGCGATTTTGTAGGGCGGGTCGAGGCTTTGCAAGGCCCGCCGTGAGCCGCGCGATGTTGTCCCAGGCGGGCCTCGCAAAGCCTCGACCCGCCCTACCAGAAGGCCCGCCGTGAGCCGCGCGATGTTGTCCCAGGCGGGCCTCGCAAAGCCTCGACCCGCCCTACCAGAAGGCCCGCCGTGAGCCGCGCGATGTTGTCCCAGGCGGGCCTCGCAAAGCCTCGACCCGCCCTACCAGAAGGCCCGCCTTGAGCCGCGCGATGTTGTCCCAGGCGGGCCTCGCAAAGCCTCGACCCGCCCTACCAGAAGGCCCGCCGTGAGCCGCGCGATGATGTCCCAGGCGGGCCTCGCAAAGCCTCGACCCGCCCTACCAGAAGGCCCGCCGTGAGCCGCGCGATGATGTCCCAGGCGGGCCTCGCAAAGCCTCGACCCGCCCTACCAGAAGGCCCGCCGTGAGCCGCGCGATGTTGTCCCAGGCGGGCCTCGCAAAGCCTCGACCCGCCCTACCAGAGGCCCGCCGTGAGCCGCGCGATGTTGTCCCAGGCGGGCCTCGCAAAGCCTCGACCCGCCCTACCAGAGGGCCGCGGTGAGCCCTGCCAGAAGTCCAGCGCAAAAGTTATGAGAAAGTTCTCGTAAAGCGCCCTATAAAGAGGTAAGATTGAAGTTTTGAGAAACGTATTGCTGCCTCTTGAAGCGATAGTGTCTGCCGATTCAATTCGCTATTTATATCCATCCTGGTCGTTATGACCTGAAAGGAGTGGTTCGCCGTGGCATCCAAGTCGCAAGCCGAAATCGCCGCTGAAAACGGCAAGCCGGCAAAAAGTTCTTCTCCACCCGTGATTCGCAAACTCGAGTACGCCACCGAGGATGGGCGGACTCGGCTCCTGAAGCGCCAGGTTCCGGCCTGGATCATCAGCGGTCTTTTGCACGTGATCCTGATCGCAGGCTACATCATGATCATGAGCCTGATTCCGGAAAAGACCGAGGCTAAAGATCCGGAAATTCCCATCGTTACCAAGGTCGAACCTGCTGAGGATCCGAAGGAAGACCTCACCAATCAAGATCCGGGGCTGGATCCCGACTTGCAGGCCGCCGTTGAAGTCGATCGTACTGCAGACGTTGTCGTCGACGCCAAGGTGGTCGACGGCGAACCATCCGGTCTGCCGAACCAGGATAGCGAGGTCTCTGCCGTGACCCAGGTAGAAGGAGGCCTCATTGGTGATGCGGGAACTCCGGGTGCAACGGGTGAAATGCTCGAGTCGGGCATGAAAGCGGGCGATGGCGGCGCTGGTTCATTGATCTCGACCGGCAATTTGCGGGGCCGAAGCGGGGCCACTCGCGAGAAAATGTTGCGATCTTACGGCGGCAACGATGATACCGAACGGGCCGTTGCCTTGGGTTTGGCCTGGATCGCCAAGCAGCAGAAGTCCGATGGCCACTGGGAATACGACCAGGGCCAGCAGAACGAGCACATCGCCGCGACCGGCATGTCGCTTCTTCCCTTCCTCGCCGCTGGTGAAACGCACATATTTGCCAAGAAATACAAGCGAACCGTCTCGCTCGGACTCGACTACCTCTATAAGAAACTCGGCCCGAATGGGGTGTTTGCCGGAGCCGGCACCAACTATGCTCAAGGCATCGGCACGATTCCATTCTGTGAAGTGGCCGGTATGACCCAAGATCCCAAGTACAAGGAGGCCGCCAAGCGAGCCTGCAACTATCTTATCAGCATTCAAGCCGACAACGGCAGTTGGGGCTATAACGGCAAGGCTGACGGCGACACCTCGATCGTTGGCTGGCAGGTTCAGGCACTCAAGAGCGGCAAGCTCGCCGGCGTCGCGGTTCCGGATGACGTCTTCAAGAAAGCGGAGAAGTTCCTGCAGAGCGTTGCTTCCGAAAGCGAGTCGCAATACGGCTATCGCACTCCAGGCGGTTCGGAACGGCTGACGGCGGTTGGCCACCTGTGCCGGCAATACATGGAGCACTGGGGGCCCAAACAACCCGGTTTGGCTCGCGGTGTTACCTGGATGTGGAATAACCACAAGCCGACCATCGGCGATATGTACTACACCTACTATGCCACGCAAGTGTTCCACTTCTTCGATGGACCATCATGGCATCGAGACTGGAACCCCGCCATGCAGAAGGCACTCTTGCCGACTCAGAACACCGACAAAACCAGGGGTGTAAAGCCGGGTGACATCGGCTGCTGGAACCCCGACAAGGGCAGCATCGGTGCCCAGTGCGGCAAACTTGGAACGACCTGCCTGTGCGTGCTGACTCTGGAAGTGTTCTATCGTCACCTGCCTCTGTACAAACGAGAAGGTGCCGGTGGCGGAGCTTTGCCGGTCCTCGAAAAGGGCGCGGCGAAGAAGTAAACGACCAGCCCATGACCGGGGAGCGGAGGAGCAGAGCAGAAAAGTGACAGGGCAGATTGCCCGGTCCCGTTTCTGCCTTGCTCCTCCGCTTCTTTCTTTGCAAAGCCACACGTCATTGCCTCGCAATGCGAGGCGAACCCGGTGCGTCAGCACCGGGGTGACTACCTGCTCGCAGAGACTTGCTCCCTTACCCCCGGAGCTACCGCACCGGGTTCGCCTTGCCCAAGCTTCGCGTGTGTCTTTGAGAAGGGCTGGAACATTTCCTCTTGTAATTTTGAACAAGAATACAGTATATTGAATAAGATCGGATTCTATACTTGAGGTGGTCGAGAATGAGACATTCTCGCATCGCAAAGACCGGCCTTGCCTTCGGCATCGGCAAGATCCTCAATGATATAAAAAGCGAACCAATTTAAGAATGAAGTGCTACAAGTTGCTACACAATTTCGATTGCGGATCAACGATTTACAGAATGTAGGGCTTCCAAGTAACTTCGCCTCAATCTAACGATTATCGATTTGATATTCTGGCGAAGTTGCTTGCCGATGAGGGCCCGTGATCGGGCGCAGACGCTACAAATTGCTACACAATTTGGATTGTGGATCAACGATTGAATAACCAAACAAACGATCAGGCGAACGCCATGCTTCCAAGAAACTTCGCCTCAATCCAACGATTATCGATTTAATATTCTGGCGAAGTTACTTTCAGATGAGGGCCCGAAACCGGGCGCAGACGCTACAAATTGCTACAAAAAATGGATTGTGCATCGATGATCTATGATCGTAAATACGAACTAATTTCCGAATGTCGTGCTACAAATTGCTACACAATTTGGATTGCGGATCAACGATTGAATAACCAAACAAACGATCAGGCGAACGCCATGCTTCCAAGAAACTTCGCCTCAATCCAACAATTATTGATTTGATATTCTGGCGAAGTTACTTTCAGATGAGGGCCCGAGCATCGGGCGCAGACGCTACAAATTGCTACAAAAAATGGATTGTGCATCGATGATCGTAAATACGAACGAACGAATTTCAGAATGTCGTGCTACAAATTGCTACAAGAATCGGTTTGTACATCGATGATCGGAAATGCAAACGAACGAATTTCAGAATGTCGTGCTTCCAAGAAACTTCGCCTCAATCCAACGATTATTGATTTGATATTCTGGCGAAGTTACTTTCAGATGAGGGCCCGAGCATCGGGCGCGGACGCTTCCAAGAAACTTCGCCTCAATCCAACGATTATTGATTTGATATTCTGGCGAAGTTGCTTTCAGATGAGGGCCCGAAACCGGGCGCAGACGCTACAAATTGCTACAAGAATCAGTTTGTACATCGATGATCGGAAATGCAAACGAACGAATTTCAGAATGTCGTGCTTCCAAGAAACTTCGCCTCAATCCAACGATTATTGATTTGATATTCTGGCGAAGTTACTTTCAGATGAGGGCCCGAAACCGGGCGCAGACGCTACAAATTGCTACACAATTTGGATTGCGGATCGACGATTGAATAACCAAGCAAACGAGCAGGCGAACGCCATGCTACAAATTGCTTCCAAACACAACTTCAGGGGGGAACGAAGTGGTACTCATTTGATCTTCCTAAAGTCGATGCTCGTCCGCTGCCCGGTTGGCGCTGCCGCCGCGCAAGGTTGCCAAAAGTAATTCCGCGCTGATGACGGCAAACAAACCGTAAATGATCCAGCGCCACCATTCCCGACGCCGATCCTTCACGCCCAGTTGCAGGGATTCCGCGGTCCAACTTTCAAAGGTCCAGCGTGCATTCGGCAACCAGGTTTTCAAATCCTCGTCCGAGACCCGCGCTGTTTCCGATTCCGACGGATCGAGATTCACCGCGAAGGCCGAGGTTGCCTTCTTGGCCGCATCGCCGCTGCTGACCAGTTCGACCGTGTAGAAGCCGCCTTCGCGGGTCTGCTCGAAAACAGCTGCTGCGCGAGCGCCCGACTTGGTGAAAAGGATCTCACGGCCCAGCTGCCGGGGCGGCGCGACAATCGCTTTGGCGGGCATCCAGCTATTGGAAATGGAGAACTCCGCGGGTTGGTCGGCCGGCACGATGGCAGGCCCCTCGACATCGGCCCGTTTTTGAGCATAGTTCACCAGTTGCAGCATGAGCGGCACAAATTCCGCCTCGTTGCTGGGCAGATTGGTCCATTGAGCGTTGATCGGGAATCCGGCGACGATAACCAGCCCTTCCCCGAATCGACTTTCCACGAGCGCTGCACCGCCATCGCGATAGATTGCGAGTTTCGTGGTCTTGCGCGAATGCCGCAGCGCGAGCGGGAACCGCCGCTTGATGTAAACGTCTTCAAAGTAGCGCGAATCGGGCTTGTCGGAAGCGGGAAAGACCGAGAAAAGTGCGTGTCCCAGCGCTTCTTTGCGATTATCGAGCCGTTTGAAGGTGCCTTCCATGTTCGGATCGCCAACGGCGGGTTCCAGGCGAACGGGGGTCAACTCATCCTTGGGATTTCCGGCAACTTGAAAAAGCCAGTCGTTATAGAGAGCGGGATTGGTGACGCGATCGCCGGGGAAAATCACCAGTCCGCCACCTTCGGCAACGTAATCGCGCAGACGGGCAAATAGCAGTTGTGTTTGCGGGACCGGCAACACGGCAAACCCGCAATTCGCCAGAATCACCAGACCGTGATTGTCCAGTTTGTTCCGGATCGCGTTTTCATCCATGCCGGTGAAGACCGTCTCGTTTTCGACAATCACGTCGAGAATTCTTGCGGTTTGATCCAGACCGCCGGCACGGGGATCGATCACCCCATCGCCCCGTTTCGGACTCAGGGCAGCACGCAGATACAGGACTTCATCCTTGTAACGATCGGGATCGGGCGCACCGTTGACGATCAGCACGCGCAGCCTGGGTTGTACCGGCAGAGCGAACAGAAACGCATTGTCGTTCGGGAAGAAATCCTGCGACTTGTTGGCGGGTTCAATCTGGAACTTGCAGCGCAGCACACCATCTTCTTCAGGGATGTAACGCAGGCGAACCACCGCGCTTCGGTCCTGGGCAGGCAGGGTGACACTCATGGTCTTCTTGAGTTGATCGTTGACGCTGAACGACAGCGTCAGGGAGGCTTCGCCATCGAAGGTTTTGACGATGCGGGCTTGCAATTCGATCGGCAATCCGACCACCGAGCGCTGGTCCGCCGGCGGGTTGCCCACGACGCCGATATTGGCGCGATTCTGATCGCTGCCGACATCAATCAGCACTAACGGGGTATCGGCAGGAAGGAAGCGATCCGCCATTTGCTGTTGTTGCTCAATCTCGCTCCAACTGTTCTGTTGCCGATCGGTGATGAAGTAGAGGAGCGGATTGACGGGGCGCTTCTTTTCATCGCCGAAGATCGAGTTCAGCGAAGCGAACAGGTTGGCCCGCGCTGGGCTGATTTGCAGCCCCGCAATGCTATCCTTGATACTTGGTGCATCCGCTGCGAAATGGGTGAAAACGATCTCGGGTTTGCCGGCCACGCGAATCAAGGTCACGTGATCGCCCGGCCGAAGATGAGTGGTGACGATCTTCTGAGCCACCTGCTTGGCTCGATTCAGAGCCGACTCGCCGAGAGAATTCGCATCCATGCTCGCCGAGCAGTCGACGAGCAGGTAAACGTCGCGATCCGATCCGGATTGCGACAAACCGCTGGTATTTTGACTGTATGGCCGGCGAATGACGAACAGCAGCCCAAAGATGAACAGCATTCGCAAGAGCGCGATGAGGGCTTCGAGAAACTGAGTTCGGCGGCGCTGCTGGACGTAAGAATCGAAGAGAAAGCGGAAGGTAGGGAGTTCGATGGTCCGCAGCCTTTGCAAGGTGAGCAGATGCAGCACCAGCGGGATCAGCGGCAGCGCGATAAGGAGCCAGATTGGGAAGGAATGGAGGAAGTTCATGGTATATCAAGACAAGAGCGAACGACAGAATCACCGCGCGGCAAAGCCGCAACCAAACAGATACCGAGGCTCGCCGCAGGCGAGCCGGATTCAATCGCAACCTCTGTACCAAGAAGCGGTTGCGTTCATAAAGAGTCTTTGCGCGAGGCAAAGATATTGGACATTGTTTGTCTTCTCTGTGTTCTCTGTACTGCTAATGTCGAGAATCTTTACGCAGTAGAGTGATTTAGGGCGACTTCTCGCCGAAGGCGAGCATCGGGGCGTCAGCCCGACGTGGGCTCCACCCGCTGTTGCTTGGATTTAATTCAAGCGGCGAATGTCCGGTGCAAAGAGGAGCGGTTCGGCAGATGCAGTCCACGTCGGGCTAACGCCCCGACGCTCGCCTGCGGCGAACCTTTGCATCCTTTGGTTGCGGCTACGCCGCGCTGTGACTCTGTGGTTCGTCGTTTGCATTTATCCGACACGAGATCGTTTTTCCAGATAGGCTGCGAGAAACTGATCGTAGCCCTCGTTGGTGTTGGCCAGTATATACGAAATATCGCGCTCGCAACAAGCGGCCTTGACGCCTTCCAGGAACTGCTGAATGCGGGCAAGATAGCGAGTTCGCAAACTCTTGGCATTGGCCACGACCCGGCCCGCCCCTTCCATATCCTTGAACCGGGTCAGGCGATCGTAGGGGAAACTCAGTTCTGCATCATCCATGACATGAAAGACGAGGACTTCGTGATGATCGTGCCGAAAGTGTCCCAGACCGTGCGCAATTTTGTCGACGTCGTCGATCAGGTCGCTGATGAGGATCACCAGTCCCCGCTTGCGAATGCGCTCGGCCACCTCGTTGAGCACTGTGCCCATATCGGTATCGCCGCTGGCTGCTTCCGGCTCCAGCAGTTCCAACACCCGGCGAAACTGGGTGGGCCTTGCCTTGGGCGGCAGATAGGTCCGCACCGCACTATCGAAAAGGACCAGGCCGACCGCATCGTTTTGCCGCAACAACAGATGGGTTAACGCGGCAGCAAGATAGCTGCCCCAGGCCAGCTTGGTGATCTTGCCCCCTTCCTTGAAATCCATCGATTTCGAGCAATCGAGCAAGATATAAGCCCGTAGATTGGTTTCGTCCTCGAACAGTTTGACGTGATACTTGTCGGTGCGCGCCAGGATTTTCCAATCGAGGCAACGCAATTCATCACCCGGCACATAGGGCCGATGATCGAGATATTCAACGGAGAAACCGTGATACGGACTGCGATGTCGTCCGGTGAGGAAACCTTCGACAACTTGTCGAGCGATGAGTTCGATATTCCCGAGGCGGGACAGGCCGTCGGGGTCAAAGAATTTGGGGGTCATCATCTCAGTGTATCGATGTCGCCACCCATCCCGTGATGGTTGCCGAAGATTTGCGGTTGTACAGCACGGGAGAGGAGACCACGATGGGACTGTTGATCCGTCAACTGCTGGAACTGGTGCGATTCAGTCATACGCTCTTTGCGCTGCCGTTTGCCTTGCTCAGCGCTGCGCTGGCCTGGAGCGATGAGCCGTTTCGTTGGCTCGATTTGCTCGGTATCGTCCTGGGTATGGTGTTTGCGCAGCACGGCGATGGCCTTCAACCGTATCGTCGATCGCTTCATTGATGCCCAAAACCCTCGCACCGCGCAACGTCATCTGCCTGCCGGGTTGCTCTCCTTGCCCACCGTCCTGGTTTTTACCGCAGTCTGCGCCGTCGCGTTTGTCGCCTCGACCCTGCTGTTTTGGCTGCGCAGCCCTCGAATCCCTGGCCTGTGTATCTTTCCGGCCCCGTCCTGATCTTTATTTGCGCCTATTCGTTGACCAAACGATTCACCATTCTGGCTCATTTCTGGTTGGGTGCTTCATTGATGCTGGCACCTCTGGCGGCCTGGATCGCGGTGCGCGGCATGGCCAATCTCGAAGTCCCTTTGGTCATCGCAGGCGCTGTGCTTTTCTGGGTGGCAGGCTTCGACATTCTCTATGCCTGCCAGGATGCCGAATTCGATCGCAAGGCAAAACTCGCCAGTATTCCCGCAAAATTGGGCATCCCGGCAAGTTTGAAGGTGGCGCTGATCTGCCACATAATCATGCTCGGTTTGCTGCTGCTGTTGTTTTTCGTATCGTCCCATCTGGGACTGATCTATCTGGGCGGTTTGATTCTCATTGCGCTCTTGCTGGGTTACGAGCACTGGCTGGTCCGGCCCGACGATCTGACGCGCGTGAATCGGGCGTTTTTTCAGGTGAACGGCATCATCAGTTTGGGCTTGTTCGTTCTTGTGCTGGTCCAATTGGCGGTCAAATGGTAGGAGAGGACTGAATCAAAGTGTGGGTTGGAGGGGTAGGTGTCGGTACAAATCGCTATTGCTTCCATCTTCTCAGGCAGTTATATGCATCTCCCATTGACGACTTATTTCCGCGGTTGATGTGAGATTTTTCTATGGCCAAGCGAATGCTTGTCGCCGTGGCCCTCTCTGTGGTTGCCACCGCGCATCTACTGGCTCAAGGCCCAGCCGGGTCGAATTCCTCCATCGGCCAATTACCTTCGGGATCGCCCGCACCGATTGTGTTGCCGCCGAACGCGCAACCGCCCAGCCAAACCAGCCCGGGGCGATTGCCTTCAACCACGATGGATTCGATCATCCTGCCGTCGGCTTCCGGCCAACCATCGGTGGGGGCGCAGCCATTACCTGGGCCATCGGTCCCGGCGCAGCCTTTGCCTGGGCCATCGGTCCCTGCGCAACCTTCGCCTGGCCCATCGGTCCCGACTACGCAACTGACCCAAACAACCGATCCCGATTCGTACTGGCTCAATCCTACCAATACGCCGCGCTTTTGGGTTCAAGGTGAATATCTCCTTTGGTTCCTTCGCGGGGCACCGACGCCTCCTTTAATCACGACCGGTTCCTCGACCGATCCCATCCCCGGCGCTCTGGGGCAGCCGAACACTCAAGTTCTTTATGGAGGGGGAACGGTCAGTCTTCCCGGTTTCTCCGGCGTGCGGATCAGCGGAGGTCTCTGGCTGGACGAGGCCCGGAACTGGGGTTTGGATGCCAGCGGCTTCTACCTGGGTACACAGAGCAACGGTGCCACCTATTCGTCCGACAGCGGCGGCAATCCGGTGCTGGGACAACCGGTCATCATTCCGGGAGCGGGCGAACAAGCCTATTCCGCCTCGTACCCTGGGTACATTGTGGGCACGATCTCGGCTTCAACCTCGACGTTTTTCTACGGCTGGGATCTGAATCTGTCGCGCAGCCTGTATCGCGACGAGAACAACCAATTCACCGCTTATCTGGGTATCCGATCGTATTCGATGCAGGAAACATTGACTGTGAACAGTAACATTACGCAACTGCAAACGGGCGTGCTCTCTTACCTGGGCCAGCCGATCAACGTCGGCGATCAATTGATCGTCCAGGATCAATTCCAGGGACACACCGATTTCTACGGTGCCCAAATCGGTGCGAAATACAGTCTGACGCTGAGCCGGTTCGGACTCGATGTGATCGGCAAGTTCGCAATGGGAGAGAGCGAAGAAGAATATAACATCAGCGGCTCAACCTCGGTGCTTCCTCGCGCAGGTCAGTTCATCACGACCCAGGGCGGCATTTTGGCGCAATCGACCAACATCGGTCATTATTCCGAGAACCGATTTGCCGTTGCCCCCGAACTGAACTTGAATGCGCACTACGACATAACCCCCTGGGCACGAATCGGGGTTGGCTACAACTTCATCTGGCTCAGCAGTGTGGCCCGTCCGGGATTGGTGGTCAATCGCACCATCGATCCAGGCCGGGTGCCGAGCGATCAGGCCTACGGGCTTGGGACGACCACGCTGTCGCCGACATTTAATTTTCAGAGTACCAGCTTTTGGGCACAGGGTGTCAGCTTCTCGCTGCAACTCCGCTATTGATGGAGAGGTTTCTGGTTCCATCCAAGACATTTACTTGTGATCGAGACGCTTATGACAACCGCCATTGCGCCTGAATTTCCTCGGACCTTGGCTGAGAAACCCAAGTTTCGCATTGAAAAGGCACCAGCACCCGTCACTGTCCCACCCACGGAACCCCCGCTAGAACCGCTGCGCAGCATTCATACCCTCAACTTCCCGATCTTGCTGAATGAGTTGGGTGTTTCGCTGCTGGTGACTACGTACCAGGCCGGGAAACTGGTGGTTGTTCGCGCCGACGGCGAGAATCTGAATACCCATTTTCGACCGTTCAAAAAACCGATGGGGATGGCGCTACGACACAACCGGCTTGCCCTTGGAACCCATGTCCAGCTCTGGGAGTTTCACAACATCCCGGCAGTGGCCGCGAAATTGGAACCTCAGGGAAAGCACGATGCCTGCTTCTTGCCGCGCCGATCGCACATCACCGGCGACATCGACATTCATGAAATGGCGTGGGGGTTCTCGCCTTCGGGTGAAACCGAGGATTTGTGGTTCATCAATACGCTCTTTTCGTGCTTGTGTACGCTCGATCCGTCGTCGAGCTTTGTGCCGCGCTGGCGTCCGCCGTTCGTCACCGCCCTGGCACCCCAGGATCGGTGTCATCTCAACGGACTGGCGCTGGTCGCCGGCAAGCCACGCTATATCTCCGCTCTGGGCATGACGGATACTCACCAGGGCTGGCGGGCGAACAAGGCCGCTGGCGGGGTTCTGATGGATCTCGACTCTGGTGGCAAGCCAATCGTGACCGGCTTATCGATGCCGCACTCGCCGCGCTGGTATCGCAACCAGCTTTGGCTCCTGGAGTCGGGTGATGGAAGCATTGGCACGGTTGATACCCAGGCAGGCAAATACCACAAGCTGACCGAGATGCCCGGCTTCACGCGCGGCCTCGATTTCGCGGGGCCTCTCGCATTCATCGGACTTTCTCAGGTCCGTGAAAGCGCCGTCTTCAGCGGCATTCCGATTACCCAACGTCTCAACGAGCGAACCTGTGGGGTCTGGGTTGTCAACATTGAAACGGGTCAGGTGATCGCCTTCTTGAAATTTCAGGATGCAGTTCAGGAAATCTTCGCAGTGCAAGTGGTTCCAAACCGATTTCCCGATCTCATCAACGACAGTTCTAAAACTCTCGCTTCTTCCTATATCCTTCCGGATGAGGCACTCAAAGACGTACCGATGCGGCTCAAAACAGCATGAACGATTCGAGAAGGGATGAAGGATGAGGGAAGACCGTAGGCAACGGTCATCCTTCATCCTTTCTTACGAGACCTTCATCCCTTCATCCCTTCATCCAAGTTCTTCAGAGAATCTCGTCTCTTTCACAAAAGAACTCAATCTTTTCGTCGTTGCGAACCGATTAATCCTCCTGATCGATACGATCGCGATATGCCATCGTATACCCAGGGCTGCAAAGTCTCACCAGTTAAAGGCAGGGAGCCCATGAGTGGATTCTTCTCCCGTTGGTCGGGTACGAGCGACATCTTCACCCGGCCCGTTCGCGAGGTGCGAAGAACTCATTTGCGCTTGGAAGAGTTGGAAAGCCGGGACGTGCCGGCGATCCTGTACGTGACGTCGCTAGCCGATGTCGCCGCTGGCCCTGGTGAGCTACGTACCCAGATCGCAGCAGCGGTGGCGGGCGACACCGTGGAGTTCAGCAGCAGTCTTGGGGGAGGGACAGTTGATCTGACGGGCGGGCAACTTGACATCCCGGATAGCATCACCGTCAGGAATGCACCCGGATCCGCTCCGGTCACCATTGATGCAGAAGGCAACAGCAGAGTCTTCGATGTTACCACAGCCAATACTACGTTTTATCTGCTCGGAATCACGGCTGAAAATGGCAAGACCAATGGGACCGGTGGTGGGATCAACACCGTCAGCAACACCGACAATCTGTTTGTAACCGATTGCACAATCACCGATTGTGATGCCGGAGGCAATGGTGGTGGGATTTTTGCCGATAATAGCCTGACGATGGTCGGTTCAACCGTCTCCGACAATTCCTCCGGCAATCGTGGCGGCGGGATGAGAATCATTGGCAACGGCACGGTAGAAACCAGCACGATCACAGGGAACACCGCCGCCATCAACGGAGGTGGGATCAATACTCTGGGCACGTTGTACCTTTCACAAAGTAACATCTCTTACAACTCGTGTGGATCGGACGGAGGAGGTGTTCGCGACGCCACCGGTACTGGCTACCTCACAGCGGTGAATTGCACTTTCTACAAGAATTCGGCAGGACTCAGCGGCGGAGGACTATCGCTCCATGCCTATGGAGACCAGCATTTGACCAATGATACCATCGTTTCCAACACCGCCAACGGCGGGGGCGGGGGCGGGGGCATCTACATTACACCTTACGACACAACCCTTGGGCTCACCATCCAGGGCTTCTTGATCAACGACATTGTTTCTGACAATATCGACACGACAGGTCAAGGTCCGAACATTTTACAAGCGGCAAATGCCTATCTCTATGCATACAACTGCGATATCGACAATAACACAGGTATCACGGGCTATAGCGGTGCGAGCGCCGGTACGATCGCCGCGGAGCCGAATCTTGGCCCGTTGCAGAACAATGGCGGCCCCACCGATACCAAGATGCCGATGCCCCAAAGCCCCGTCATCAATGCGGGCACAAACGTCGGCGGTCCCAATGTCGATCAGCGCGGCGTTCCCCGTCCGCAAGGCGGTCTTTGGGATATTGGTGCTGTCGAAGTTCGCGGGTATGCTCTCACCATCGTGAGCGGTAATAACCAGAGCGTCCCGGAAAACGAACTATTTGCTCCGCTGGTAGTCCAGATCATTTCGCCGGATCTGGGTGTATTGTCCAATGTTAACGTGACCTGGCAGGTGAACACGGCGGCCAACGGGGCCACCGGCATCCCGCAAACACCGCTGACTGTGGCCACGGACAGTAACGGTGAAGCATCGCTGATACTGCTTGCTGACGGCCGCACCGGCACTTTCACCGTGGACGCTTCGGCTTTCATCCCCTTTGACTTTACGGGAAGACAGGAGGTAATTTTTACGGAGCACATCATTGATTCCGCTCACACCATGGAATTTGCGGAACAGCCTCAAGCCATCCTTCGCAGGACAGGCCCAGACCGTGACCATCCTAGCATTGAATTCACAGGACAAAGTCGCCCTGGACTTTAATGGACCCAAGTTCCCGGTGATATTGGAACTGGTCGATTCACAGGGTAATGTGGTACAGAATCTCGGAACATCCGATCCGGTTGACGGGGTAATCACGTTCAACAATATCGTCCTGAACACGGTGGGTGCAGGATACCAATTCAAAGTAATCTGTACGGAACTAAACGGAATCGGGGACGTTTCGTATATCGACTCGATTCCATTCGATGTGGATGCGGATCAGCCGTTCACAGGCCGAAGGACCACGTAGTCGCAAGTTCGGGGTGGATTGGCCTCTTCCCTTCGAACTTGGGCCGATGAACGGGGTGAGATCATCCCCCGGAACCCGCATTCTCCACGTCCAGAATCCCAAATGACAAGTTTCTTCAGAAAATTTCCTTGCTTTCTAAAAAAAACTCAATGCACGTGCCGTTGCGAACCGATTAATCCTCCTGATCGATACGATCACGATGTGCCAGTGTGTACCCTGGGCTGGGCTACAAAGGTCTTTCAGACAAAGGCAGAAAGCTTATGAGCAAGCTTTTCTCCCGATGGTTCGGTTCGAGCGACAAGTCCAATCCGATGGTTCGCGTGCAACGGCCCGTTCATCTGCAATTGGAAGAACTGGAAAATCGGGATGTCCCGGCGATTTTGTACGTTACATCGCTGGCAGATGTCGCCGGCGGCCCAGGTGAACTTCGCGCCGAGTGCGCACTGGCAGCGTCAGGAGACACGGTCAGATTCATTGGTTCCTTGTCGGGAGGCACAGTTCAGCTTACGGGCGGTGAAATCGACCTCAACGCCAGCATAACGATCGAGAGTACACCGGGAGCAGGGCTGGTCACGATCGATGCCCAAAAGAACAGTAGAGTTTTCAGCATCACGCAACCCAATACTACTTGTTATTTCACAGCTCTGGACATTGAAAACGGTAAGGTCACCGGCAACGGTGCCGGCATCAATACTACCAGTAACAGCGACAATGTTTTTGTGACCAACTCGCTGATTACAGGCTGCAACGCGACGGGTAACGGTGGTGGGATATATGCCCAGAACAGCTTGACGATGGTTAGCTCTTCGGTGACCAACAATTATGCCGCCGGCCATGGTGGCGGGATCGCCATGGACGGCGCGGGAACCATTGCAACCAGCACCATTTCGGGGAACAATTCGGGTACCACAAATGGGGGTGGAATATGGTGCAGTAATTACCTGGGAATCACCCAGAGTACCATTGCTTATAACACCGCAGCAGGTGCTGGCGGTGGAATTCGTTGTGCCGGTGCCGCTGCTTCGCTCACCATAGTGAACTGCACTTTTTACAAGAATACGGCGACCGGCAACGGCGGTGCCATCTCAATCGACGGTTATGGTACCGATTCCTTGACCAACAACACGATCGTATCCAACAGTGCTTTGGGCTCGGGAGGCGGCATCAATCTGAACCTCTACGGCACCACCAACAATTTAACCTTATATGGCTACCTGACGAACGATATCGTCTCGGACAATAACGCACCAACCGGTCCCAACGCATATGGGACAATGCGGCTCATCAATTGCGATGTTACCAACAACGCAGGTATTGCCTATCTCGGCGGCAGCGTTGCCAATATCAATGCAGCACCCGACCTTGGCACTTTGCGGAATAATGGCGGCCTGACCGAAACCTTGATGCCCCAGCTGGGCAGTCCGGTCATTAATGCAGGCACAAACGTCGGTGCTCCCAACGTCGATCAGCGCGGTGTTCCTCGTCCGCAAGGAGGTTTTTGGGACATTGGGGCTGTCGAAGTTCGCGGATTTGGACTGACCATTGTGAGCGGAAACTTCCAGTCCACGCCGGAAAACCAGCTTTTCCCGCTTCCTCTTGTGGTCCAGATCATTTCGCCCGATCTGGGAGTGCTCCCGAATAATACGGTGACATGGAAGATCAATGTCGCAGCCAACGGAGCAACCGGCATACCCCAAACACCACTGACGGTAACAACCGACAGCAACGGCGAGGCACAGTTGATCCTCAAGGCGGATTCCGAAGTCGGTGTGTTCACCGTGGACGCCTCGACCTTTATCCCCTTCGACTTTACCGGGAAACAGCAAGTCTTCTTTACGTTGCGAATCGTCGATTCTGCCCACACCATGGAATTTGCCGAACAGCCGCTCGCCGTGCTTGCAGGCCAGTCCCAGACGGTGACCATCCTGGCCTTGAATTCCCAGGACAAGGTTGCCTTGAACTTCAATGGTCCGAAGTTTCCCGTGATACTGGAACTGATCGATGCACAGGGTAATGTGGTACAGACAATTGGAACCTCCGACGGGGTTGACGGCGTGGTGACATTTAACAATGTCGTGCTGGACACGGTCGGTGCCGGTTACCAATTCAGGGCGATTGCCACCGAATTATCCGGGATTGGGGATGTGCCTTACATCGATTCGATCCCGTTTGATGTCGATGCGGATGAGCCGTTCACGGGCCGTCGGACCACGTGAGAACATAACTTTCGAGCGAACTGGTTTCGACTTGAAAGCGGAGCGGACGCAATTGCGAAGTGACATCGCCCTCGCCCAAAGCGCCACCGGGTGTGGTGTTTAGCGACAATACAGCCGACCGGTGGAAGTCCCGGCCGACGAGGAGGCAAGACATGAGTCGATTTTTTTCCAAATGGTTCGGAAATGCAAGGCCCTCCAGCCCGAACGCGCGACCCAGAAAACGCACAGCTGCGAGTCGAAGCACTGGAAGAGCGCACCGTCCCGGCAACACTTCAGGTAACCTCTCTGCTGGACAACGGCAGTAGCGGCACATTGCGGTCAGAGATTGCCCTGGCCAAGTCCGGCGACACGATCGATATCACCGTCCCAGGGACGATCACTCTCAATGCGGGACTGGACCAACTCGTCGTCAACAATAACCTGACGATCGTGGGTTTGGGCGCAAGTGAAGATACGATCACTGCGAGTTTTAAGACACGGGTCTTCGATGTCGGTGCCGCCAATGTTACCCTGAATCTTTCAGGACTGACGATCACGGGCGGTCGAACTGCGGGGGCCGGTAGAGTGACAGGGGATGGTGGAGCAATTGACGCTCAACAGGCAGGGGATACGGTCAATATCAACAACTGCGTCATATCCGGTTCGGCCGCGACCAAGGCCGGCGGCGGAATCAACGCCATCAACGTATCGATCACCAACTCGACGATTTCCGGTAATAGCGCAGGTAACGGCGGCGGCGGCGTGGTGGCGCAAAACGCCGTCATCGACAACAGCACCATTTCGGGCAACACCGCAGGAACAAATGGCGGCGGCGTCGCAAGCATCTCAAAGATCACGGTCGTCAACAGCACCATTTCGGGAAACACCGCCAGCGGGTCCGGCGGAGGGATTTCGATGCAGAATGAAAGCAACGCGGCCGGCTCCATTCTCGATGACGATACGATTGCCGACAACACCAGCAAAGCCGGCGGAGGCGGCATCTGGGTTGCAACCTATGTTTACCTGACCATGAACAACACCATCATCGCCGACAATACCGACCTCTCCAAGAAAGCTCCAGACATCCTGGGGACGGTGACGGCGGCGAACAACTGCCTGGTGCTCAGCAAGACCGGCGTTACTTTCCTGGGCAATACGTCGAGCGACATTTTCAACAAAGATCCACAACTTCAAACATTGCAAAACAATGGCGGCCCAACGCAGACCATGGCTCTCGCGTCCACCAGTCCTGCCATCAATGCCGGCAATAACACGCTGATCCCGACGAGTGTCACCAAAGATCAGCGTGGCGACACTCGCATCGTCGGTGCTGAGGTAGACATCGGAGCGTATGAAAGCCAGACGGCAACCACGACTTCGACCGGCAGCACTACCAGTTAGCTCAACCACGACCAAGTCGTAGTATGAAGCGAACGAATAAACCCCAGAGGATGCGCCTGCCGACGTCATCTGGGGTTTATTCGGTTGGCCGAAGCAAACCAGCACGCCGCACAGCGCGTGCGGACTACAGTTGTGAGAGCCGGCTCAGGTTACGGCACCTGGATAATCAGCTTTACTTCCGTCCCTTCTTTGGGCAGTAACTTTTCATTGCTTTCCAGTTTTAGAACGGACTCGTCCTTCATCGTCCACTGGCTCTGGAAGATGCAGCAATCAGTTACCGGGAACAATGAAATCAAGGTTCCGGTCAGATCGGCACCAAACACTTTGTCATCCTTCTCCGGGTCGGGCTGCTTTTCGATCGACCCTGTGTAAAGCCATTTCAGCTCGGGCACTTGTTTGCCGCCCGGTAACACCAAACATTTTTCAAGAGGGAACCTCGTCGCTTTACCATTCACGATCATTACCAGGAAGATTTTGACTTCGGGACCTTGCGCTTTGGCATCTTCGCCATAGGCAGGTTTACCCGGTTTAAGACCCAGCTCCAGCATCGCTTTGTTCAGGTCGCTGGGCTTGAACCCTTTGAAGGTCACGAGCGTTTCATGCGCTTTTTGTCCTCTGGGTGAAGGCGAGGTCGCGATGACTTCCACGGGATATTTCTGATCGAATTGCGGCAACTTGCGGGGGGCAATGGCACAAGTCATCGTGACGGTTCTTGCGGCCTTATCGACGATCATCGCCTTGGGATCGCAAGGCTCCTCCGGTAAAGTCTTGACACTTACCTTGGGGCCGGGAACTTTCGGTTTACTGACGATGGTCTTGGGATCGCCTGCTGCTTTCTTTTTCCTCGGCAGGGGAACGAGCGCTGCCAACTCCGCATCCATGTAGAGATCGGAACTTCCCATGCGATTCTTCACGATCAGAGCGACGACGTTTCGACCGGGTTTGAGCCTTCATCGGCAGTTCGACTTCACGGTTCCAGTAGGCGAATTCGTGATCCAGCTCCGGATCCTTATCGACCATTACCCCATTGAGATAAGCGACGGCGTGGTCGTCGCTGGCGATGTTTAGCTGAAAGGTGACGCCCTTGGTTTGCAGAAGCTCCGCGGGAATTTCGATGGTCCGGCGAAAGAAAAAATCTTCGCCTTGTTCGGAGATTTCCGTTCCTTTGCGGTTCTTGATCTCATCCTCGCCGTAGCCGATCGGAGACTTCCCTTGCCGCCATCCGGCATCGTTGAAATCGAGTCTGGTCCAGTCCTGACCATTGACTTTCGCCTTCTTGACCGGCAAGAACTTCCAACCCGGCGTACTTTCGGGCAGCAACTTGACGGTTTTGAATTCCGCTTCATCCCCATCGGCTCCCCAGCCGACAAAATCCTTCTTGGGGTTGTAGTCCTGTTTTTTTAGACTGGCTCGCATCCGTTGGAGTTTGCCTTTGCGTTCGTGCAGCTTATTCTTGTCGCCGTCGGCAAAACAGGGAACGATCACTTCTTCCCCTTTGTGAATTTTCGCAACTGCTTCGGCAAGCTTATCGACCTCGCCGACGAAAGTTCGCAGTAAGAACGGCTCGCCGTGCGACATCCCGAACCACTCGCCCTCCTGATAGCACTGATACCAGTAGCCGCCGATGCAGGTCTCGCTCGACCCTTCTTTGAGCATGAAGACTGCTTTCTTGCCGATCTCGGCCCACTCCATGACGGCTTTCCATTCGCGTTCGTGAAAGCCTTTCTTGCCGATGTTGTGCTTGATCTCGTTTTTGGGATAATTCCCCTTGAGATCGGAGACTTTCTTGAAGATCAACAGGTTCTTATCCTTGTTGATACGGGTCAGTTCCATCACGACGATGTTGCTCGATTCGGCAACGCATCGACCGAGGGTATAAGGAATCTCGATGTATCCGTGCGCCGGTCTCAGGCTGAAACCGAGGGCGATGAACAGGGGTAACCAAAGGTTGCGCATGGCCTCACTTGGGGTTGCGCCTCTGGCGGGAGAATCCAGACCGCTTGTGGGAGACAAACCAAAACACTATCGTAACGTGTCTTCACGAATAATTCATCCCGGATTGCCCAATAGTTACAGATCATCTCAGATCGCGAGATCCCTATGAATCATCGCAAAGTCGCTCTCGTAACGGGGAGCGGAAAACGCCGAGTCGGTCGATCCGTAGCGGAAGCGTTGGCAGCGCAAGGGTATGCTCTTGCTCTTCACTATCGAACTTCCGCTATCGAGGCGGCACAGACAGTGGCATCGTTCCAGGAACAACGTGTGGAAGCAGCAGCATTTCCCGCCGATTTGAGCAACGAGCATGAAGTGCGGACGATGGTGTCGCAAATTCTCGAACGCTGGGGCCGGATTGATGTTTTGGTGAATGCCGCAGCGATTTGGAAGCAGAAACAACTTGAAGAGATTCGTGCCGATGATGTTCGAGAGCATTTTGAGATCAACACTCTGGGGACATTCCTGTGCTGTCAACAGGCCGGGTTGGCGATGGTTGGGCAGATGGAAGGGGGGTTGATCGTGAACGTCGGCGACTGGGCGGAGGTGCGACCCTACCTGAATTATGCCGCCTATTTCCCTTCCAAGGGAGCTGTCTCGACGATGACGCGCAGCTTGGCAGTGGAATTTGCTCACCGCAATCCGCGCATTCGGGTCAATTGCATTTTGCCCGGCCCCGTGATGTTGCCCGAGGATCTCTCCGAAGTCGAGAGGCAACGTGCGATCGACGGGACATTGGTGAAACGAGAAGGAAGTCCCGATCACGTGGCGCAAGCGGTATTGTCGTTCATCGACAACGATTTCATTACGGGCGTTTGTCTTCCGGTGGACGGCGGAAGGACCATTTGCTCAGATGGATTCACTTGATCTCCCTGGGTGGCGGGAGAAGTTCCCGCTCCGGAACTGGTACGGGCTTATCGAAGCGAATCAAGGCCTTCGCTTCTTTGTAAGCCATCCAAACAATGAGATCGTCGGCGTTGGCGTTAGCGAGAGGATTCTTCTCGTCGGCGGGAATCGGCCTCATTTTGGCAACCGACTTGATCGCTAACTTGCGAGCCTCGGATTCATTGCCCTGCCGAAACAGGCTCATGGCCCGGTAGAACGAGCTCGTGACGTCTACGATGTTTCGCTCCGTTCCCGCAGTGAGACGGGATGCGGTGCTCAGCGCTGCGTTGGCCTCCACATAATGGCCGCAGCGGTATTCAGCCATTCCCAGGCACATCTGGAAATACACCAGGTAATCATGGTTCTTGCCGAGTTCCACCGCACGCCGGGCGAGAACCAGCGCCGCCTCGTGGGTCTTGGCATCGGCTTGACGAAGGCAGCAGATCTTGGCCGTCCGCTCCGCGGTCGTGGGGTCTTTCGTGCTCATCGCGAACTTGAGTGCCCGGTCGCAGGTAGCGGCGAGTTCCTTGTCCTGACCGTACCAGGCTTGCAGAGCGGCGAATTTCAGTAACGGCGGGAGGGCAGACTTGAGCAAAACCAAGGTTTCCATCTTGCTCACATCTACCCAAAACTGTGTGAATGCCTTTTGCTCTTCCGCAGGGAGCTTGGCCAGCGCTGTCGCGTCGCGGATGCCGGCCAAGTCACTGTCCTTCTGCCAGTGACTCAGAGACTGTGCAAGGAACGGTTGATCCTCGCTGGATTCGGCCAGTTTGCTCCAGGTTATAAGTTCGGCCTTCAGCCAGTCGAGCGCCTGACCGCGGAGCTTTGCTTTCGCCGCGCCGTCGAGTGCCGGCTCATCCTTGCCTTGCCCGGCGGCGGCCAGGGCCGCGGCGCGGGCGGCGTTGTAGCGATGCTGCATGCGCGGGTCGTCGCCGAACTTGGGGTCGCTCGATAGTGCTTCTTCCCAAAGCTTGGTGGCGAAGGCAAATTTCTTGAAATCGTAGGCCGCCTTGATGATAACCAGCCGATCGGCGTCGTCGGCGGGCTTTTCCTCACCCCGAATCATGGCCGTCAATCTGGTCGTAAGGGCCAGTGCGGCCTCAGCCTCGCGATGCAGGATCTTGGCTTCCAGCCAATTATGAAGATGCAGCCCCCTGATCTCATCCGGTTCAATCGGGATATTTGGGAACTGTTTAAGCCAATCCGTCGACTTCTTCAGCCAGGCCTGCGCCGCCGCCAGCTTGCCGCGGCGATTTTCGACCAGCGCCAGCCAAAGCCAATTGAGAACAGCCCGGCCGAGCCTGGGGTCGGCTTTCAAACTCTTTTCGCACAGAACGGCCGCTTCATCGTATCGGCCGGCACGGTAGGCAAGCGCGGCCTGTTCGGTCAGCGACCAGAATGCCCAATTGTTTTGCTGGAGTTCAACTGCCGCCAACTGTTTGGGAAGCGCAAAGTCATTAACCGAGTCGGGAGCCAAGGTGCAGGCGCGGGCGACGTGGTAGGGCCTGATGCCGGGTTGTCCGCTGCGTTGCAGCATCTCAGGCGCAAATCTTGCGATAGCCGGGCCGATCTCCCGAAAGCAACAACACACAGGCGCACTCAAACCCATGTTCGCCGTCCTCCATCGGGTGCGCGGCGAACATCCGAGCGTATTCTGCAGCAGCTGACTTCCAGTCTCCTCTAGCAGCAAAGCTCCGAGCCTCGACTGGGGAAATCTTGTGTCCTGAAACTGAAAACTCCATCGTTACTTTCGATTCGAAATTCTTCGCTCCGGTAATCGCAAGGTTGGTCGACTCCATCTTGACCAGCGCACCAACGGGAACTGTACGGGAGGTCCAAAACTTCGCTGTGGTCTGGGTGTCCAAGGTGCCGACTTTTCCTTTGAATCTCATGGTGGTCCAGGATGTCTCGTATTCTTTGTTGCCGACTTTAATTTTCTCGGTACCACTGCCTAACTTTTGGGCTCCGAGTGGAAGGAAGCCCGTTTTCGTTGGGTCGTAGGGTTTAGTGAGGTCGATTTCGTGTTCGGGATATGGCATGAACTGGTTGAACAAAATCCTGATCATCCGTATTCTGGCCGTTCGATCGGTCTTTGCGACAACCTCAATCCTGATCTTTCCGCCGAACTTCTGGCCGTTCGACACCTGGTTCATCGTGTAATCGGCGAAGTCGCCCACCGTCGCTTTCTTGAAGGGGTTTTCTTCGGGTTCGGCAACCACCATCGGCGGTTTCTTCTCGATCGGCTTTTCGACTTCGGTGGGAAGCTGTTTTTTGGGCTGGGCGTTGTCGATGGAAGCATCGGGGATTGGCATCGGCTCCTGCTTTTCCACCAGGGCCGTGGGCTCGCTCTCGGGCGTCTTCGGGTTGGCCGGTGCCGGTCGGCCCCGGAAGATATGCGTTACCCTTGTCGTCTCCGTCAGCGTCAGGACCAGGAAGGGAAGCAACAAAGCCGCGGCGACGGCCCATTTCCAGCGCCGCGAGCGCTGCGGCGTTCTGCGGAGGATGCGGGAGAAATTCTTGGCCTGGACCTGATGTTGCGCCTCGCATTCGGCGAGGACGTCGGCGAGTTCCCGGGCTGACTGGAAGCGGTCGTCGGGGTTCTTGGCGTGCAATTTGACAATGATGTCGCACAGCCATTTCGGCGTTTCGGGAACGATCTCCTGAATGGGACGTGCATCATCCTCGGCCACTCGCCCCAGCACGGCCAGCGTGGATGGTGCCTGAAATGGGGCGCAGCCGGTCACCATCTGATAAAGCACGCTGCCCAGGCTGAACAGGTCGGCCCGCTGGTCGATGTCGTGCCCAAGAGCCTGTTCGGGAGCCATGAACATCGGCGTGCCGATAATCTGGCCGCTCTGCGAAATGCTGGCATCGTCGCTGGCGCGGGCCAGACCGAAGTCGGTGATCTTGACCCGCTTGGGCGGGCCGTCTTCGATCAGAACATTTCCCGGCTTGATGTCGCGGTGGATCAGGTTCTTCGCGTGGGCGGCAGCCAGCCCTTCAGCGATCTCCCGGCCGATCGATAATACCTCGGACACCTCGAGCGGACCGGTTCGCGCGAGTTTTTGCTGAAGCGTCTCGCCGGGAATAAACTCCATCACCAGATAGGGCAACGGTTGTTCCGCGACCTCGAATACCTGCACCACGTTCTTGTGTCGAACCGCCGCCGATGTCCGCGCTTCTCGCACGAATCGTCGGCGCACGGTCGGAAGCATGGCAATTTGCCGGGCCATCACCTTGATGGCGACCACCCGCTGCAAACGGTCATCGAATGCGCGAAAGACGACCCCGCAGCCGCCACGACCGAGCACGTGGAGAATCTCGTAGTGCCCCAGTCGACCCAGCGAGTCGGGCAAGGTAGAAGGCTGCAAGAATTCGAAGGACTCTTCCTCATCGTGCTCGGACGGTTCGTCGCCAATCCTCGACAGGGTGGGAGGTTGGTGCGACGGTGTCGCAGGATTCTCCGCATCGGTCGTGGGGGTTCGCTCCAGCGTGACATCCGTTAATGCAGGCGGAACGATCGAGAGGGAGTCGAGGGCACCGGCCGGCCGGGAGGGGAGGTCTGTAGTCACATTGGGATCGTTGGGTTCGTTCATGGTAGTCCTCAGAACCTTGTTTCCCACCGGCGATAGAGAAAGTATTCTCGTCGAATTTGCATTCAAGGTCCAGAGTTAATTTGGCTCAATCACGCCGCCGTCCCATTCGATCTTGCACTTGGGCAACGCCTTCTTCAGGCCCTCGATTCCTTTAGCACTGACCTTCGTCTTTTGCAGATGGACTGCCTTCAGGTATCTGCAGTCCCTGAAATTGGCCAAGCCTTCATCCTTCGCCTGTTTCCCTTTCAAATCAACTGCCGTCAGGCGGAATGGATATATCCGCAAATCTGCTTCTTCCCCAAGGTTGCGGTCCTGTTCATTTACTTGCACCGTACCGCCGATCGACAGCACGTAGTCGGCGGCACGATGGTCGGGTGCGTCCCATTCGATCCTGCACTTCGGCAAGGCTTTGGTCAGTTCGTCGATTCCGGCACCAGTTACATTCGGCGCTTCGTTGTTCAAATACAACTCTTCCAATTTCGTCATGGCGGTGAGGTTCTTCAGTCCGGCATCGCTGACTTTCGTGGAGTCCAGCCAGATTTTCGTCATGTTCTTGCAGTCCTTGAAGTAGGCCAGGCCTTTATCGCGCACCTGCGTTTGCCAAAGGACGAGGACGGCCAAGTTTTTGCAGCCTGCAAAATGGGCCAGACCCACGTCGCTCACCCGATCGTTGCCGCCCAGGTCGAGATAGGTTAGTTCCTTACAGTTCTTGAAGTTGGCAAGACCCGCGTCACTCACCTTCGTCTTGTTCAGCACGAGTCTCGTCAGGTTCTTGCAGTCCTTGAAGTTGGCGAGGCCCGCGTCGCTTACTTGTTGGTTCGAATGCAAATCAACGGTTGTAAGGCGGAAGGGCTCGCGCGGCAAATCTGCGACGTTGTCGAGTTTGCGATCCTGTTCGTTCACTTGCACCATCCCGCCGATGGACAGCGCATACTCGGCAGCCTTGCGGTCGGCTTTGGTTTGACCAGCGACTTCCTGCCAGAATTCCGCCGCGGGTTTGCTGTTGATGTTCTCCAAAGTCGTGATGTCACGCAGAATCGTCGCATCGCGCTGGGCCTTGAAGTCGCAAGTCAGAATCTTCAAGGGCATTCCCTTCAAGGGCGAAAAGTCCAACACCTGAGTGTTGCCGAAGTTAATGTCATCCAGCAGCATTCCCTTCAGCGGCGACAGGTCCGACACCGGAGTGTTGCCGCAGCCGAGCATTCGTAGCGGCATTCCCTTCAAAGGCGTCAGGTCCGACACCGCAGTGCGGTCGCACAACAGCATCTGTAACGGCATTCCCTTGAGGGGCGATAAGTCGGACACCCTCGATCCGACGCACTGAAGCGCCTTGATCGGCATCCCTTTGAGCGGCGACAGGTCTTCTACCTGTGTTGCCGTGGCCTGAAGTGACTCCAGCGCTGCCCCCTTTAGCGGCGTCAGGTCTGAAACGGGCGTAGAGTAGATGTTGAGGTTCTTCAGCGGCATTCCCTTTAACGGCGTCAGGTCCGACACTTGCGTGCGTTCGATGTTTATGTCGGTCAGGGCCATCCCTTGCAGCGGCGTCAGGTCCGACACGGGCGAAGACATGATGCGCGCGTTTGTAAGAGGTAGCCCTCTTAGTGGCGAAAGGTCAACCAACTGTCCTTGTTTGTTGAAGTCGTTGAAGTCCCCGCAGCAATCGATGGATCTCAACTTGGTGAAGGCACGCACCGGCGCGATATCCCTAACGTGTTGCGTCTGGAGTTGCAGTCCGATGATATCGTCGTTCTCGACGATGGGCATGAACTTGCCGTCAAACTCGGGGTTGCGTTTCTTCAACTCCTTGCGGACTTCCTCGACCTGCTCGCGGGCGGGCAGGGCCGCGATACGCTTGACGTCATCGGTGAACGGCTTCCCCTCGACGACGGCCGGCGGCTTGGCGGCACTGGGTGCATTTGCCGGCGCTCGAGCCAGGCGGAGGCCGTGGGAGTTGTGGCGGTTGGACGGACCATACTTGTACAGGAAGTCCACCGCGCACTGGCCGACCGGATTAAGATAATCGCCGCCGCGCAGGCGCACTCGTCAGCCCCTGTCGTGGCGTTCGTCAGCTTCTCCGTAGTCAACTCGCGCACATTTCCATGAATATCGTACAGCCCAAACGCATTCGGCTTTTTCTCGCCCACGGCATGACTCCGGCCCTTGCTATTGTCGTCGAACCACGCGTACTCAAGGAGGTCCTCGTCCTTATCCCCGGTGTCGTATTTCGTTTTCGTTCCCGCACGGCAAGCATGTTCCCATTCCGCAGCGGTCGGGAGCTGATAACCGTTCCCGCCCAGGATCGTCACGTCCGCAGCGGCGATCTGTTTGCCTTCCTCGCCGTCCCGCCTCTTCACCGTCAAGGCATAGTACGGCTTAAATCCCTCCCGCTCGCTCAGCTTGTTGCAATACTCCACACAGTCATACCAGCTCACCTGGTCCACGGGGAATTTACTCGTATCCATCCCCGCCAGCTTGCGATTCTTTGGGCCGTAATGGCTCGGGTTGTAGCCCATCACCTGCGTCCACTCTCCCTGCGTCGCCTCATACTTCCCCAGATAATATGCATCCGGCACCTCTGCCGACGGCGGGATCAGGCGGAGCTTCATGCCCAACTTGTTCTCCGTTTCGACCGGCAGGTTGAGATAGTTGGCCCACGCTTGCTGGTACTTCTTCGCCTGGGCAGTGTCGAAAGGAGCTATAGCTAGAGATGGTTTGCCTTCGAACGCCTTCTTACTCTCGTTGGCGGCGACCATTTCGGGCGGTACTTCCCTGCTGACATGCACCACCTGTCGGCCATTTCTTGTGACGGCGATCACATCCTGCTTCACGACCTTGCCATCCTTACTGGCTTCGACTTTGTAGTTCCCGGTCTTGAGTCGGATTTCCTTGGCTCCGGCTCCCGTGATGACGATATCCGACCCTTCAATCCTGACACTGACGTCCGGGTCATCAACTTCGACGACCAACGTACCCTCCGGCGAGATTAGTCGAATGACCGTGCCGCGCACATTGGTTACGCCGGTCGCCTCGGTGAATCCGAGGCATCCGAACAACACCAGTACTACCGCAGCGGCAACAGCCCAGCGGCGGTTGCGCGAACGCGGTTGGGTCGCCGGCTTCGCCTTCGAAATCAGCTGCTTTCTCGCTTCAGCCGGTAGCGGGATTTGCGGGAAGTTCGCGACGTTCGCCGGAAGTTGCATCTCCGCCAGACAACGCCTCAAGAGATCGGCCACTTCTTTGGCCGTGGCAAAGCGGTTTTCCGGCTTCTTGGCGTGGAGCCGGGCGATGATCCGACAGAGCCATTCGGGCACCTCGGGGACAATATCCTGGATCGACCGCGGCGTATCCTCCGCCACCCGTTTGAGGACGGCGAGCGTGCCCTTGGCCCGGAACGGCGGCCGGCCGGAAACCATCGTGTACAGGACGCTGCCCAGGCTGAACAGGTCGGCCCGATGGTCGAGCGCTTCGCCGCGTGCCTGTTCCGGGGCCATGAACAGCGGCGTCCCCGCGACGATTCCGGACTGCGTCAAGCTGGCATCATCTGCTGCGCGGGCCAGACCGAAATCGGTGATCTTGATGCTCTGGTGCGGCCCGTTCTCGATCAGGATGTTACCCGGCTTGATGTCCCGGTGAATCAGGCCCGTGGCGTGGGCGGCGCCAGCCCATCGGCGATCTGCAAGCCGAACTGCACTGCCTCCTTCACCTCCAAGGGGCCCATCCGATCGAGCCGCTGCTGGAGAGTTTCTCCAGGAATGAACTCCATCACCAGGTACGGTAACGGCTGTTCCTCAACGGCATATACCTGGACGATGTTCTCGTGCCGAACCTTGGCCGATGACCGTGCCTCGCGAAGAAACCGTTTCCGGGCAGGTGAAGTGGCGGCCAGTTGCGGAGCGAGCACCTTGACCGCCGCCACGCGCTGCAGGGTATCATCGAAGGCGCGGAAGACGATGCCGAAGCCGCCCCGACCGAGGACTTCGAGAACCTCGTAGTGCCCGATCCGCCCGAGCGAACCGGGATGGTTGGAAGGCTGCAAGAATTCGAGATCGCCGGCTTGCTCGTCCGGTATCGTCGCATCCGACCGGGCATCATCTGCCTGGAGAGCATGCACGGTAAGAGTGGCCTCGTCGTAGGGGGACGATAGGAGTTGCTCGAGCGCAGGAACATTGAGAAAATGGCTCTCGGAAGCATGGGATTCGAGTAGGGCTTCGATCCGCGCCCGCAAAATAGCGTTGTTGCCGCAGGCTTGATCCAGGTAAGCCCGTCGTTGAGCCGGGTCCAGGTCGAGTGCCGCCTGAAATAACTCTCGTTCGTTCATGACATATGGATTCACTTGATCTCCTTGGGTAGTGGCAGGAGTTCCCCGTCCGGAACTGGGGCGGGCTTATCGAACTGGATCAGAGCCTTTGCTTCCTTGTAAGCCATCCACAGAATGAGGCTGTCGGCACCCGCGGTGTTAGCCAAATTCTTCTCGTCAGCAGGAATCGGGGTCATTTTGGGCACCATCGCGATCGCCAGTTTCCGGGCCTCGGTTTCTTTGCCTTGCCGAAACAGGCTCATGGCCCGATAGAACGAACTCGTAACTGCCACGTATTCTCTCTGAGTTCCCGCAGTCTGTCGAGATGCGGCGAGTAGAGCTGTGTCGGCCTCCGCGAAATGGCCGCAGCGGTATTCGGCCATGCCCAGGCACATGTGGAAGTACACCAGGTAAATATGCTTCTTTCCCAGTTCCACGGCACGCCGGGCGAGAACGAGCGCCGCCAGATGGGTCTTGGCATCGGCTTGACGCAGGCTGCAAATCTTGGCTGTCCGCTCTGCCGTCGTGGGGTCTTTTGTATCCATCCCGTCGTGCAGTGCCCGTTCGCAAATTGCGGCGAGCTCTTTGTCCTGGCCTAACCACGCTTGTTGTGCGGCCATTTGGAGCAAGGGGGGTGCGGCCGTTTGAAGCAAAAGCAAAGTGTCCAGTCCACCCACGTCGGCCCACAACTGCTCAAAGGCAGCGCTCTCGTCCGTTGGAAGCTTGGCTAGGGCTGCCGGGTCGCGGATGCCCGCCAGAGCGCTCTCCAGCTTCCAGTTGCTCAGTTTCTGCACGGTGTTTTGCGACCAGGGCGACTTGGATTTGATAAGTTTGTCGCAGGCCATCCGTTCGGCATTCAGCCAGTCGAGGGCCTGACGGCGGAGCTTCGCCTTCGCCGCGTCGTCGAGAGTCAGCTCATCCTGGCCTTGCCCCGAAGCGGCCAGGGCCGCTGCGCGAGCAGCGTCGTAGCGGTGCTGCGCTTGCCGGTCATCGCCGAGCTTGGGGTCGCTTTCCAGCGCTTCGGCCCAAAGCCGGGTGGCAAAAGCGAATTTCTTTTGGTCGTACGCGATCTTGGCGAAAGCCAGCCGTTCGGCGTTGTATTTGAGTGTTTCCTTACCCTGAAGAACAGCTGTGAATCTCTCCGCTCGTTCAACCATCGCTTCGGCCTGGCCGTAAAGAAAATAGGCAGTCAGCACGTCATGCCACGAATCGCCCAGGTCAATACCGAGGAGAACCCGGAGTTTCTCGTCGATCAACTTCTTCGCAGCGGCCAGCGCTCGGCGGGCATCATCGGTATCTCCGCACTGCAGCAACGCCATGGACTCGATAGAGAACGTCGCGACGATCAAAGAATCCACCCGTCCGATCTTTGCCTCTGCTCGTGCCGCACGGACGCTCGTCACGGTGCTTTGAAAATGCCCGGACCGATACTCGAACAACCCCTTGCTCAGAACGAACCATTCGTACCACTCCTGGGCCAGGTCGCCCGATACCGCCACTTCTGCCAGGTTCGCGAGCTGGGCCGAATCGCCAACCGGGCCTGAACCGAGCATGCAGCATGATTTGATAGCCTTGGAAGCCTGAGAATTATCCTTGGTACTGGCAAAGCGGTCGAGAAGCTCCCGGCAATGTTCCCGGTAGCGGTTGGTCTCCCCGAGTTGGGCCAGCAAGATCGCGATCTGCAACCCCTCGTAAGCTCTCGGCTGAAGGCGATACGCGGCGACAAGGTCGTCAGCTGCCTTCCGCCAAAGGCCTCGGCGACCGTACCAATTGCCCCGGGCCAAGTATCCGGCGGCCAATTTCGGTTGCTTCCGGATAGCCTCGGTGAGCGCCGCCGGCAGTTCGCCGGCCGCTGCGGCGAGCAGCACCTCAGCCTCCGGGCCGTCGAACCCGAATTCCCGCAACGCTTCGCAGACCAGTTCGAGAACAATAGTGCTCTCGCCAAGGGGCTTTAGATTCGCGACGGCAAGGCGCAATGTCTGCTGGGCCCGTTCTTTTTCTCCAAGCCGGAGGTGGTCCAAGGCGAGAACCAGTTGGCTGGCCGCAGTTGTGGATGGAACTCGTGCCAGACGTAATCCCAGGCTATGAGCCCGAACCCACGGCGCATTCGCGCCGCTGCGCGACCCGGCAATGGCCGGCATCGAGAAGCCAACTGCCGCCCCAGTGCGCTCGTTGAAAAACCGACTTGGGATCCTTCGGATTGGCGGGTACTGCGTCCTGGCACCACTCCCACACGTTGCCGTGCATGTCGTAGAGGCCCAGATGATTGGGTTGGTAACTGCCGACCTTGCACGTCCGCTTGAGCGCTGTGTCGCCGTAATTGAAGTGCGCCATTTCCGGCAAGAGCGTGTTCGTCGGCTGCTCGAAGTAATAGTCAAAGCCATCGTTGAGCGGGTTCCCGTCCCCGCCGCGGCAGGCGTATTCCCACTCGGCCTCCATCGGCAGCCGGTAGACCCATCCGGATGCTGCCTCCAGCTCGTTCAGTTTTGCCGCAAATAACCGGCAATCAGGCCACGACACGTTCTCGACCGGGAACCGCTTCAAGTCTGCATCCGGGATCTCCTTTACCGCATCTTTGCCTCCGCCCGTGCGCGAGAAGTGACTCGGGTTTGCCCCCATTACCTGAGTCCACTCCTCTTGCGTGACCTCATACTTGCCCAAGTAGAAGTCATCTGAGATCTCCACTTCCTTGTCGCCCGGTCGGTCCTTGCTCCCGCCGAGCCGCGACTTGCCCTTTGGTACGATTACGAACTCCATGCCGATGCTGTTCTTGAACGTGGCTGGTAGCGGTTCCTGCGTCGCCTTTGGCGTCGGCGTTTCATTGTTCGCGATCCGGCCCAGTGCCGGCTCACCGCCCGGCTCGCTCGGGTGGGCTGTCCACCGCTGGCGGAACAGGTGAGTCAGCCCGGCAAGCTCGGTCGCGGCAAGCGCGATTACTGGGAATAATACGACCGCGGCCGCAGCCCATTTCCACCCCCGCGCCCTCTTCTCGGTCGATATCGCCGGCATCTGACCCGCGACTTCGCTATCAACAGGTAAGCAATACCTGGACGAAAGCGTCGCGTCGTCCAGGTGGGCGAGTTGATGCTCGAGCAGTTCGGCGACCTCCGCCGCCGTCTGAAATCGCCCGGCGGGATCCTTGACGAGCAGCTTGTTGACGATATCTGCCAACGTCTCGGGGATCGCGGGGTTGACTTCGCGGATCGGGCGCTGCTTGTCGTCGCACACCCGCTTCATGACGCCCACGGTCTTGTGGGCCTGGAAGGGTGGATGGCCGGTACACATCGCGTACAGGACGCTGCCCAGGCTGAACAGGTCGCTGCGATGATCGAGCGGCTCGCCGCGCGCCTGTTCGGGCGACATAAATTGCGGCGTCCCCGTGATGATGCCGGACTGTGTCAAGCTGACATCGTCCACCGCCTTGGCAAGTCCGAAATCGGCAATCTTGACCCGGCCAACGTCCGAGAGTTTCTCAGCAGCAGACAGCACGTTTCTTTCGTAGCCGAATTCGCCAGAATTCGGGTTTTGCCGGGCATCCCGAATTCTGGCGAATTCGGCTACCACGAACGGCGATGTGTTGTTCGCTTGCTCGCTAATGGACGCCAACTGCTCCGTGTGGCCCATTAATGGCCTCCTGTCCTCCAGGAGGATGTTCGCCGGCTTGATGTCGCGGTGGATCAATCCCTGTTCGGTGCGCAGCCCCAAGTCCCGCTGCCATTTCCGCGCCGATCCGGAGAATGTCCGCGATCGTGAAGGGTTCGAGTCGATCGATTCGCTCCTGAAGGGACTTGCCAGCAACATATTCCATGACCAGATACGGAATCGGCTGTTCGTGCACTTCGTAGGTGCTCACGACATACTTGCAGTTGACAGAGGCGGCAGTGCGCGCTTCGCGGACGAATCGGCTACGCGCGTTGGCGCTTCCTACGAGTTGCGGGCCGAGTACTTTGATGGCCACCATGCGTCGCAGCTTCTCGTCGAACGCCTTGAGCACGATGCCGAAGCCGCCCTTGCCGAGCAACTCCAGCACCTCGAAATGCCCCAGCCGGCCCAGAGACCCTGGCTGACTGCCTGGCTGCAAGAACGAAAGGCTTTTGTGGAGTTTGGGACCGGCCCGCTCTACCTGGCCCGCGGACAGCTCGCTCGCCGGCGATATGTCCGAATCCTCCTTCGTTTTGGTCGAGGAATCGTAGGCCTGCGTGACCTCGGCCGACTCGAACCGGCGCGTGCCAGGTTCGGTTCGACGTCAGCCCACTGTTCGGACGCCTCTTGGGCTATGATTTTTTCTTCCATAGCTGTTTTCCTCAATCAATCCGCGAATCATCCGCCAAACCGATGATCGGCTTGCGGTCAGATCGAAACTTATTTGGGCTCAATGGTGCCCCCGTCCCACGTGATCTTGCACTTGGGCAACGCTTTCGACAGCTTCTCCACACACTTTGCAGTCACCTGCGCCTTGACGAGCCGCACTTCGGTCAACTTGTCCAACACCGCGATATCTACCAGCCCTGCGTCCGTGACTTCCGTGCCCTCCAATTGGAGGACCATCAACTCTTTGCAGTCCTTGAGGCCGGCCAGTCCCGCGTCGGTGATCCTTGTGCCGTCCAGATCGAGGTGAGTCAGGTTCTTGCAGTCCTTGAAAACGGCCAACCCTGCATCCGTGACTGGCGCGGCACCGAGCCAAAGAGTTCGGAGGTTCTTGCAGCCCTTGAAATTGGCCAGACCGGCGTCCGTCATCTGCACGTTACGCAGATCGAGGTGAATCAGGTTTTTGCAGTCCTTTAAGCAGGCCAACCCGTCGTCACCCACCTGCGTGTTTAGCAGTTGGAAGTTCTCGAGGTTCTTGCAGTCCTTGAAATGGACCAGCCCGGCATCGGTCACCGGCGTGTTGCCAAGATGGAGGTGCCTCAGGTTCTTGCAGTCCTTGAATATCGCCAACCCGGCGTCCGTCACCTTGACTCCTTCCATTTCGAGGTACTTTATCCCCTTGCAGTCCTTGAAGTTCGCCAGCCCATCGTCCGTAATCTGGTCGCAGCCATACAGGCTCAGGACTGTCAGGTTCTTGCAGCCCTTGAAGGCGGCCAGCCCAGCGTCGGTCACTTGCTTGTTTTGATTGAGGTTGACTTCCGTTAACTGAATGGCTCGCTCCGGCAATTCCGCCGCCGCGCTGATACCGCGGTCCTCACCCTCAACGCGAACGGCCCCGCCGATGGACAACACGTACTCGGCGGCCCGGCGGTCGGTGTCGATGCTGGCTGTCGCTTCGATGACGCCGCCATCCCACGTGATCTTGCACATCGGCAGTGCCTTGGCCAGTTTCTCGATGCCCGTTATCGTCGCCTGGGTCTTCAGAAGGCGCAATTGACTCAGCTTCTTCAGCGCTGACAATTGTGCCACCCCCGCGTCGGTGATGCCGGTTTCATCCAGGATTAGCTCCGACAGGTTCTGCCAGTTTAGGAGCTCGGGCACGTCCTTATCCTTAAATTTCGCACACCAGTGTAAGTTGATGTTCTGGAGGTTCTGACAGCCCCTGAGATTGGATAGCCCTACTGCCGTCACCGGGGTGCCCGAGACGTGAAGCACTTCCAGGTTTCTGAGTTCTTTGAAGGATTCCAGGCCCGAGTCGGTCAATGCCGTACCTCCCATCCCGAGCAACGTGAGTTGCTTGCACTGTGAAAAGTGACGCAATCCCACGTCCGACACATTTTTCGACCCCCAGACGTAAACCTTCTTCAAGTGTTGGCAACCCTGGAATACGGTGAGGTCGTTGTCGGTCAATCGGGGGTTGTCAGGCAAGCCGACAAGCACGAGCCGGAACGGCTCACCGGGCAGTTCGCCTGGTTCTTTGATCTCTTGCTCCCGATCCCGAACGTTGACCTTGACCGTCCCGCCTAGCCGCAATACATCCTCGGCAGCCCGGCGGTCGGGATCGACGATCTTCCCTTCGACGGCCCGTGAAGACCGCGGTTCCTCGGATATCTTCTTCGGGTCCGACCCTTTGCTCGCGCTGGCGACTTTCACGTCAGTTGGTTCCAGGTTGACCCGCACCACTTCCCGGCCGTTTTTCGTGATGGTGATGAGTTTCTGACTCACCAGGTTGCCGTCCTTGCGGGCCTCGACCGTGTGGCTACCGGGCTTCAAGCGAATTTCCTTGGGCCCGGCTCCTGAGATGACGAGATCGGACCCATCGATCTGAACGCTGACTCCAGGGTCATCGACTTCGACGACCAACGTGCCCTCAGGGGAGACGAGGCGAATGACCGTACCCCGTAAATCGGTGACGCCGGTTGCTTCCGTCAAGCCGAGGATTCCGAAAAGCATGAGCAAAACAACCGCGGCGGCAGCCCAGCGCCGAGTGCGGAAACGCCGCCTGCCCAGCGCCGGCTTGGCATCAAAAGTTTCCACCGGTACCGACACTTTCTCCACCGTGGCAACCTGGGGCGGCTCGACAATGCCAGGTTGTTGCAGCGCCAAAATACCTCGTTCCAATAGATCTGCCACTTCTTTGGCCGTACCGAATCGTTCTTCCGGGTTCTTGGCCTGTAGTTTTGAGATGATGTCGCAGAGCCATTGCGGCGTCTCGGGGATGATCTCACGGATCGGCCGCGGCGTATCTTCGACCACACGCTTGAGGACTGCGAGCGTGCTGCTGGCTCGGAACGGCGGCCTACCGCTGCAGATCGTGTAGAGCACGCTGCCGAGGCTGAACAGATCGGCCCGGTGGTCGAGTTCGTCCGCGCTGGCCTGTTCCGGGGCCATGTACATCGGCGTCCCCGCAACCACTCCTGATTGCGTCAAGCTGGCGTCGTCGGCCGCTCGGGCCAGCCCAAAGTCGGTGATCTTCACCTGCTCACTGGGACCAGACATGATCAGGATGTTTGCCGGTTTGATGTCCCGGTGAATCAGACCGGTGGCATGGGCGGCGGCCAACCCTTCGGCAATCTGCCGGCCAATCTGGACGACTTCCATCACTGCCAAAGGGCCTCTCCGATTAAGGCGCTGCTGGAGTGTTTCTCCCTGGATGAACTCCATTACCAGGTGCGGCAACGGTTCCTCCTCGACGGCATACACTTTGACGACATTATCGTGGCGAACCTGCGCGGACGACTGGGCCTCGCGCAGAAATCGTTTGCGGGCGGGAGAGTGAGAGGCCATCTGCGGGGCCAGCACTTTCACGGCAACAACGCGCTGCAAGATCACGTCAAGTGCCCGAAAGACGATCCCGAACCCGCCCTTGCCGAGGATCTGAAGCACCTCGTACTGGCCGATTCGGCCGAGCGAGCCGGGATGATTAGTCAGCTGCAAGAAATCCAGGTTGCCAACATCCTCGTCCGGTATCGTCTCATCGGACCCGACATCCTCTGCTCGATTACGATGCACGGTAACAGTCTCACCGTCGTCCGGAGTGGAGGGATGCAATTGCTCCAGGGCAGGGACATTCAGGAAAAGGCTTTCGGAAGCGTGGGAGTTGAGCAAAGCCTCGATCCGCGCCCGCAGAACGGCATCGGCACCGCAGGCTTGATCCAGGTAAGCCTGTCGTTGAGCCGGGTCCAAATCCAGTGCCGTCTGAAATAATTCTCGTTCGTTCATAACATCTCACAGTGCCGCAAAAAGAACGGATTTTGGTTCTTCCCGAATGAGAATGCGTCATCGGCCGGCAATTCACGCCAAAAATCTTGAAGATTTGTTGGCTTTGACTGAAAAACCTCAAATTCCAAATCACAAATCACAAACAAATTCCAATTTCGAAACGACCAAAACGCAAACCCTTCAACTGCCGATGTTTAGTTTCTTGTGTTTATTGGGAGTTTGGATTTGTTTGTTATTTGGATTTTGTTATTTGGAATTTTGAGTCAAAGCCAGATTGGTTAGCCGGGCCGCACGCTACTTGCGAAGTTCCTGATGCAGCCAGGCCCGGGCGTATGCCCAGAGGCGATCCGCCGAGCGGGGAGAAATGTTCATGATTTGAGCAGCGTCCGGGACCGTCAGCCCCACAAAATAGCGGAGTTTCACCAATTCGGCGGCGCGCCTGATCCGTTGCTGCCAGCTTGTCGAGCGCCTCGTCCAGGGCCAGCAGGTCCTCGCGCGGCTCGGGAGCGGCGATTTCCGCCATTTCCACATCCCGTCGGACCTGATCCCCGCCTCGTTTGAGCCGTTTCTTTCTCCGGGCGGCGTCCACCAGGATATGGCGCATGGCTTCAGCAGCAGCTGCAAAGAAGTGACCTCGGTGGTCCCATTGATCGCTGCCCGATGTCCCGACCAGCCGGAGATAGGCTTCGTGGACGAGAGCTGTCGCTTGCAGGGTGTTCCCGGACGGCTCAGCGGCCAGCCGGGCTGCTGCGAGTCGGCGCAGTTCGTCGTAGACAAGCGGGAGAAGACCCGCCGCCGCCTCAGGGTCGCCTTTGGCGACGGCTTCGAGGATTCGGGTTACATCGGACATGGCGTTCTATACCACGAATAGTGGTGCCGAAAACCTTCCAATCACTGTCCATAGCCTTTGGGATGCGTCTTGTGCCAATTCCAAGCCGTTTCGAGAATCGGTTCCAGTTCCATGTAATGCGGCTTCCAACCCAACTCGCGCATCACTTTTGCAGGAGAAGCGACTAATTCCGCGGGGTCGCCCGGACGACGTGGTCCCTCTTTGATCTTGGCGCTCTTGCCGCTGATCGCTTCCGCCATCCGAATCACTTCTCGGACGCTATAGCCGCGTCCAATGCCGAGATTGTATTTCAGCGCCGATGCCGGTTCGAGACTCTCCAATGCGAGAATGTGGGCCTCTGCCAAATCATCGACGTGAATGTAATCGCGAATACAGGTTCCATCCGGCGTAGGGTAGTCGGTTCCAAAAATCTCGAGGAGGGGCCGCTGACCGAGAATAGTTTGAAAGATCAGAGGAATCAGATGGGTTTCGGGAGAGTGGTCTTCCCCGATGGTGCCATCTGCAGAGGCACCGGAAGCATTGAAATAGCGAAGGGCGGCATAGCCCAAACCATAAGCTGCGCTGTAATCGGCAAGAGCATGTTCAATGATGAGCTTGCTTCGACCGTAAGGATTGATAGGCAGTTGCGGTGTTTCTTCCGTGATCGGAATTTGATCGGGAATGCCGTAGGTTGCGCAGGTGCTGGAGAAGACGAACTTGTGGATCGCATGACGTCTCATGCGATCCAACAGATTGAGCGTGTTGACGACATTATTCTGATAGTACTTGGCGGGATGCGTTACGGATTCGCCCACGTTTGCGAAGGCAGCAAAATGGATCACTGCTTCGATGCGATAGATGAGTAAAACATGATCGAGATGATCGGCATCCTTCAAATCGCCGATGAGCAATTGCTCCGGTGCAACCGCCTGCCGATGGCCCAGGCTGAGGTTATCGTAAACCCAGACTTCATGGCCGCGGGCGAGAAGTTGTCGAACGGTATGGCTGCCAATATATCCGGCACCGCCGATGACGATGACTTTCATGAGGGGGATCCTGTCACATCGAGGAGAGTAGTCGAGGCAGGAATTGTTTTACTGAATACTCTCCGGATCGATGCCAAGTTCCCGAAGTTTCTCGGCAAGTTTCGCCGATCTTGCGCAGACCTGACACCGCTTGGTCTTGCGCCGATAGTCTGGCGTGCAAGTTAAACCCTGGCGAGGTGTATCGCAGCAACTTCTTCTTTGAATATGCGCCCAAAACGTCCAAGATCGCAATTCTGACAATAAAGATTCGAGGTCAGACAATTCGATTTCGCGGTCGGTTTGGTGTTAATGAAGCCGAAGCAAAGGCCAAAAAAGAACGTGAAGAAGCGCAACGAAAGAAAGAAGAAGAACAACGAGCGAAGGACGCTGAAGCGGCCAAGAAAGAACGTGAAGACGAAGAGCGACGGATTGAGGCCGAGCGACAAATGAAGGAAGCCGAAGCGAAGGACCGAAAAGAGCGTGAAGATAAGGCGGGTTCTGCGCTAAAAGACTTGAAGGAGAAATACGATCCGAAGAAAGCTACATATGAAGAGATGAGGAAACGGTCCGAGGAATTGAAGGTAATCGCCAAAATGTACCCAGAAACTGAAAGCGGAAAAGCTGCGCGTGTGGAAGCGGAAGGGTGGGCACAGAAGGACAGCGAAGGCAAGCTGCGAATAGAAGCAATCAAATCGCTGACAAAACAAAACAAGAAGGCAGAGGCAGTTGCCAGAGCCAAGGAATTGATCGAAAAATTCCCAAATACGCCTTACGCTGAACAAGCCAAGGCGATAATCGCTCTTCTGACAAAAGATGACTGATGACCAACGATAGACTTCGACGCAAGCCCTTCCATCGTGCATATGCTGCATGGGCTTGTTTCTTTCTTTGATGGGAATGGGAATCGATTTCTGATTCAACCGCCGGCGAACCCCGCATAGGGCTTGATAAGGCTAATCATCTTCGTCGGTTCTTCGACGCCGGATGCGTGAGAAACAATGGATGGCCGCGATCACGCACACGATGCCCAGAGAAAGAACAGCGAACCGCAGTACCCGGAATTAAAGCCCTTCTGATGAAACTCGATGTTTAACGCCATTCCCTTCAGCCAGAAACTAACGACGCCGCCGAATGAGCAGAAGGCAAGGAATACGTTCAACCATGCTCCGATCCTGTAATCGCGTGGTGTCTTCTTCATGTTCCTTGTCTCGTGGCGATATGCAGGCCGGATAATTGTAGGCGAAAATGTTCTAGCGGGTTTTCTTGCACTGCCGCCGGGTATAATGATCGATGATTGGGTAGCCGTCAGATTCGAAGCGGACGGTTCACGGTTGGTCGATGTTGGCGTTGCTCTCACTCCACCGACATCGACCGGCTGGCCGGGGCCGAGTGAGAGCAAAAGCATGTCAATCGATTCCATTGATTCATTCGTTGTAGAAAAGTGCGCAGAGGAGACAACTTGCAAATGCAGCCGCACATGAGGCGGAGCGTCGCAGGCACGCTCGTGAATTATTTCACTCCGTTTATCGGCCACGTGGAGAAGGCGCACGCGACTACACCGATGCCGATTTCACGGCTCAAGCATATGCGGATCGGTTCCTAAATGCCGCAGACAGCCTTACCGCTATAGGATTCCACGGACCGACTATAGCTCTTTTCGTTGCGATTCCGGGAACTGAGACAGGGACGGGTAATGTTCGCGGCTACCAAACTCGCCGACTCAACTCTGGTGCGGTTCTCGATGAAGGCTCGCCACATGTCGCCCTTTATGAATGGTACCGACCAAACGTGGCGGGCGAAATGGAGAATGTTCTTAACCACTTTTGCAAACAACATGGAACCGATGCCGCCGTTGAGTGCTGGCGACTCGCCTTTGCCGGCAAACGTGAGGAATTAATCCGCGCCATTGAGAAAATCAAGGCCGACAAGACCGCCAACGTCGTGTGGCAGCATGACGGCTTGGAAGTAATCGAATGGCTCTCCGCGGATAGCCCGCCCCGCCGGCGCGGTCCATAGACCGGCTTGCAACGACGGAGAGTACGACGCCTGATGTTGTGAGCGATGCCGAGACGGTCGAAACGCCTAACGTCGAATCGTTCGCCGATGTTTTCCCCGATCTGGCTGGGATCGTGCAAGAAGTGGGGAAAATGTACCGTCTTGCCTCTCAAAACTCGGTTACAAGATCGAAGAAACGGAGAGTCACTATTCATCAATGTTGCACTTCTTTGCCAGTGAGTTTGGTTGGACCCCCGAAAAGATTGCCGAATTGACGGATCGCCAACTACTGACCTACATGAGTCAAACGATACGCCAGCGCGAAGCCGAGAAACAAAAGCGCGATGCCGATACCCCGATGCAAAATCAGCAGTCCGTCACGACGGATAAGCCGACGGGCGAACCGGACGCATTGGCCGATTCAATGCTGTTGGATCTTACAACCCCTCTTCTTGTGCCCGACCTTGCAAAGGCTTCCGGATTGCCAACTGACAAGAAAGCAATCGAGGCCCTGCGAAAGCGTCTGGACCGATATGCTCATAACAACAAGGGTTGTCGAATCGAAAAACCCGTTCGGGGTTGCCGCGAAGGAAAGTGGATGTACATTCAAAGTCGCGTCCGAGAAGTGATTGATGAATTCCGCACGTCCGCCGGCTGTCCGCCGAAAAAAAAGTAGCGTCGATTCTTGCCGCGAAAACTCGCATTTTTTCAGCGGACGCGCAGTCCGCTGACTGTCTTTTGATAACACGTCCTTCGACCGCCACGATAACTTGGCGATCATGCACACCACACCTCTCCTAAAACTGACCGACTATCCGCTCTGGCGGTTGCTGGTCATACTTGACGATGCCGAATGGGTGGGTGCAGTCAGCTTCCGAGTAATGATTTGGGGCTCTACGCGAGAATCAAATAATCTTCCGCTCTTGAATGCGATGACGGAGAAAAAATGACCGAAGCTACAATCATTTTGGTAATTGCATCAATCGTTAGAACTCTCGCGCTGGCAGTTTTGGCGATCATACCAATCTATCGCGGGCAGGGTGTCCGATTGGGACCATTCTCATTGGAGATCGAGCCGCCGCACTTACCTCGCCAACAGAAAAAGCGAAAATGATAGCAGCGGCAGTGCGACGCGAAGCCCTTGGCGGAAAAGAGTCGTGGATTGACCAGCCATCATGAGCGGCTCTTTTTGGTCCAGCCAAGGCAACAGCGACGCTGGCGTCGATGGCGTATTTCATTCTTCGTCGCGCGATTGGTGGATGAGATCGACCGCCATGTTGACCGTGCCGAACTTCCGTCGCATTTCTTCCGTCGCCCGCTCCGAGCGTTCGCGGACGCGAGTCGCAATACTCGGATCGAGAGGTTTCCCGGAAATGAACTGCTCCATGACGGCTTGCACATCGGCTTCACGGAGTGTCGGATCATCGAGCACGTCGATGGTGATGATGTCCGAGATGGTACTAATTGGTTTTTCCCTCCGTGATGCGCAAAAAGACGTCTTCGAGGTCGATCTCTTCTTCCGCGAACATCTTCAATCGAAAGCCCGAGGCGATTAGCCTCTCAGGTATAAAACTACCATCGTCGAACTCGCCCTTCAATGTCACCTTGATGGCCGACAATCCCCGAAACCGCGAATGCGAAGCGTTGGTATCTTCATCCCCCTCCTTGCGAAAGACCTTGATCGTCTGACCTTGATCGATGATCTCGATTCCTCCTACCTCTGGAAACGAATCCAATACCTTTGCTGCTTCATCAATGCGCTGATCGGCCACGGCAACCAGATAGATGCGATTGTGCTGGACCGCTTTCTTCGCCGTTTCGACATTGCCGTTGAAGATCAATTTGCCGCGTTCAATGATGCCGATCTTGTTGCAGATATCGGCAAGTTCCGGGCAGGATGTGGCTCGACAACCATGATCGTTTTGCCCATGCTGCGCAATTGCTTGATAATTGTCGCATCTCGATGCGGGCGCGCGGATCCAGGCCGCTGGCAGGTTCGTCCAGCAGCAAGCACCTGAGGGTCATGCAACAGCATGCGTGCCAATCCGAGCCGCTGATTCATGCCGCGCGACAGGCTGGTGACCAGCGCATCGCGCTTGTACTCCAGACTCGACCAGTTCCAGCACCTCGTCGCATTTTTTTCGACGGGCCGTCGCCTTGAATGCGATAGGCGGCGGCGAAGAATTCGAGATACTCGATCACCTTCATATCGTCGTAAACGCCAAAGAGATCGGGCATGTAGCCAATCGCCCGACGGATTTCCTTCGACCCGGAATAGATCGAGTAGCCGCATACGGTTGCCTCACCCCACGACGGATTAGCAGCGTGGCCAGGATGCGCATGGTCGTCGTCTTGCCGGAGCCGTTGGGACCGATGAAGCCGTAAACATCGCCTGGCTCCAGCTTGATGGTGAGCCGTTCGACGGCAAACAACTCGCCATATTTTTTCGTCAGATCGCGGGTTTCAATCATAGTTCCAAGTTCCAAGTTCCAAGTTCCAAGTTCCAAGTTCCAAGTTCCAAGTTCCATGCTGAAAACCAACCGCCCTCAACTTGGAACGTGGAACCTGGAACTTGGAACTATTTAATCGGAATGATAACGCGGATATAGGTTTCCTGTCGAATAGTTCCGGCAAACGAGGTGGAACCATTCAACTTGATGCGAGTCGGGTTGGTGGGGTTTTCATTCATCCTTTCGGCCGAGTCTTCTGCCGTGCCGATGCGAGCGAGCAGGATCGCTTGATGCCGATTCTTGTCGGTTACGCGCAGGATTGATCCAAATCGCGGAACGAGGCATTTTGCAGCCTGGCGAACTGTCCGAGAATCAATTCGTGCTGCAAGATCGGCCAGAGACGAAAGGTCGGCGATATCTCGTTGTTGCCAGGCCGGGCTTTGCCGATCTTGGAACCGGCGGCATCCTTGAAATCCGAAGCGTTCAACAGCCAGGCTGTCGCGGAACCGGCCTGTGAACTGGTGGCCAGGAAGCGCGGCACACCGGGCATCAACGCCGGTACGGGTGTGATCTTCTCACGGTAGATCAAATGGGCATCCGCGATCAGATCGATGGGAAGATTGCTGGTAATGGAGCCTGTGATTTGGTTCGGATCGCCCTCGGCGATGTGCAAGGTCGAAGTGAAAGGCTGCCGAGCAAGTCTCATCGGGTGATTACTGGGCAGGGAAGCATCGAGGGGAACTTGGAAGGCGGTCCAATCTGCAGTGAATTCCTTCGTGGAACACGACTGAATCGCTACCCCGTTCAGCGCGGCCGATGAACCTCGGCACCCAATTCCGGATCGAAAACCCACTGCTGAATGTCGTAGGCTTGTCGGAACAGCGTCTGTCGATTCGCTTGTGCCTGACCATGCCAACTGAGAGTCATATCCGCTGCGCTAAAATATCTGGGTTCCAGAGCAATGTTGTAATGATCCATCTTCGGGGTAAACACCGAGAGCCAACTCCGGCCATGAACGGCCGGCAATTGCAAATCGATGTCGATGAGATCGATCTTGTCTACCTTGATGTCGTGGCCTTTGGCATCGTATGCCGCCCAGCCGGCGAGCAAACTCACTGTTACAACGATGATGGGGAAAGTCAGCCAGGTCCACTCCAGGCGTCGAAAAAATCGTCGCAGGATGTAGCGTTCGACGGGGCCGATCAGAATGAGATAGCCGAGAATCAACAAGGCCACCCAGCCAAAGGATATGACGGGCACGTTCTCGAAGGTATCGAGATCGGCGTGCAACAATTCGAGATATTGGTCTTCTTTCTCGCCGGTTTGATTATCGACGAGTCGATCTTTCCCGCTCGGCAACTTTGGGCCTGCGGTGTTCAGCAGCCATTCCCAAAAGGCCTCGCGGTATTTCCAGTCGGCCAGCGCGGGCGATTCCAGATCGAATAACACCACCGTGACCCGCCCTAACCCATAACCGCCTTGCACGACCAAGGGCAATGGATTGACGGCATCATCCGCAACCAACCGAACCGTGTGCCAGGAACCCGCTTTCGGCGCGATGCGTGCAACCGGGATCTTGCCTCCCGGCGGAGCAGGCATCACCATTCGAGGATGATTCGGCAACAGCAACGGCAGCGAAGAGACTTCGGTTCGATCGACGATTGTGATGGGAAGTAGATCCGCCAGGTTCGACCGGTTGCGCTCGTTCGCGGGCGTCGGCTTGTAGAACTGATCGGCATTCTTACCCACGCTGATAACGAGATGGCCCCCACGTTTAACCCATTGATAGACCGATGCCGGATATGAGCGTACCAGATGTTCCCAGGATGAACGCGGTTGATCGGTGGACATAATGAGAACATCGACTGCTTCCAGACCCTGAGCCTCCGGAAAGGATAGCGAATACTCAGCGTCCGCACCCACAGGAGGAAGCGTGGCAAGTTCGACCCAACCATTGCGTAAAGGCTCGGTCGTGTCGCCAACGGCTTCGCCGGCAGATCCTTCCGTTTTCGGCAAACGCAATCCCTTGTAACCTGACCCGACGCCCAACACGAGGTATTTTCCCGCCGTCAAACCATGCGTACTCACTCGGAAAGGCGCGGCGAGTTCTTTCGTCGATCGGGGTTCTCGAAGGCGAACCGTGACTTCACTGTTGATGCCGCCCAGTTTCACGCAAGGAAGCTCGAAAGGATAGTACGATCCGGTCGGTCCATTGGCAAATAACACGACTTTTGTCTGGCGTGCAATAAGGTCGTTGCCGTCCGGCACTTCAACGACGATTTCAATTTCCCTCGACTGGATGCCCGGATCGAGAGCTTCCACAGCAACGTGCAGCGGTGCCCACATTCCGGTTTTGAACAAGAATTGAGGCTTGCCGTTTGCGTCGAAGTGCTTCGAGAAGGGGCCGGGAGGCAAACCAACCTTCACCTCGGTGATTTTGAAAGGATACTCGGCGGAGATGCCAACGGAGGTATCCTGGAAGAGAAGGCAGAACAGGGGCACGAAATAGAGAACGACAATCGAGCTACGACAAAGGAAAAAAGTTGGCATTGTGGCTCGCGCAGCACGCAGGCGGATGGTTGTTGGGTCGTGGGTCATAACTATGGTACGGCTACGGCTTCTCGGTTGGTTCGCACACACACGGGACTTTCTTGCAATGAGGGCAGCCGGTGCCGTATTTCATGGCGATTGCTTCATCGAGATTCACGCCAGCAATGTTGGCAAGGGTGGCCAGCCAGGCCAGGACATCGGCAAATTCAGCGGAAGTCTCGGCGTGTGAATGTTTGCCGCGCAGCGCTCTGCAAGTTCGCCTACTTCCTCCATGAACCACATGAATGTACCTTCCACGCCACGACGAGCATCCTTCAGCGCCGAAGGTGTCGCGTATGAGTTGTTGAAGTTGTGTCAGCGTAACCGACATGACCGCCTCATTCCAAAGGTATTCGGAGCCCGCAGCGCAAGCAAGGTAGAATTGCGACGTCACCGGAACTCCTTCCCTTGCTTGCATTCGGGCTCACATCGTTCTTTCGAACGCTTTCAACTATCGCCGTAATCGCAACATCAAAACGCGCGAGCGAAGGAAAGAGCGTTTTTCCTTCGCTCGCGCGTCGGGTTAACATCAGGGAAGCAAATCCGCCGCAGCGATCGTCCCACAATCTCGTCCTGCTACTTGCAACCGGAACGATTCGCCGGAAGAAAAAACTTGTCGGGTTTGATATTCGGCATCCTCACCGGTACCAGTGGGATCGGTGAAGATTTCCACACAATTATCGACGAGATTGATGATCCAGTAAACCGCAATCCCCGCGCGGGCATAAATGCGCCATTTGAAATTACGATCTTCCGACAATGAGGAATCAGCGACCTCGATCACGAGCGCAATTTCCGCAGGAGCCGGATGATGATCCCCATAGCGCCGTTCCGGACCGAGCACGACCGCAACATCGGGTTCCGGCTGACTGTCGGAAGTTGTGATCGCGGCTTGAGGCCGGCAAAACCATTCGTCGGGGAGCATTTTCCCAAGAACTCGCAATACCAGTGTCATGGAAAGATCATGCGGTGGGTTTCGACTCATTTTTGGAACCACCCACCCTTCCAAAAGCTCGAACGCCTCGTCGTCTGCGAAGTACCCCGATTCGATTAGACAGTGGTACTCCGGAACCGACAACCGGCGAATCGGCACCGGAGGCGATGCGATCCGCGACAACGTCGAGACAGGAGAACTCAAACTATTCGGCACGATCATGATCTTCTCTCGAAACGGAAGGATTGACTCATGGCCGATTATTCCACTTCGAAACGCTTCGCAATCTTATCGGCCTCTTCGGTCTTGTTTTGATCCTTCAGGGCCTGAATCAATACCTTCCGCGCCGGCTGATTGAGGACGTTGATCTGCATGGCATCTCGTGCAACGGCCTCGGCCTCGTCGGGCCGTTTTAGCTCCAGGAGCAACTGCGACAATTCGACCCGCGTTTCGAGGTCGTCGCTGTCGCGCGCGGCAATCTCCGTCAACACTTCGGCCAGTTTTTCCTTCTTTTCCAGCTTGATATAGAGAGCTTTCAGTTGAGTCAACCACTCCCCTCCCACCGGATCGAGCGTGCGGCAACGCTCATACAATTCCGTTGCCTTGGTCAACTCTTTCGCATCCGCGTAACAGCGCGCCAGTTCCGCGTGGACCTTGGTGTCATCCGGATTTTCCCTGGCGGCGGCTTCGAGCAGGCTGATGGCCATTTCCCCTTCCTTAACCATGTTCAATAAGCGAGCCTTGACGACCGAGGCCAACGGATGCCCTTTCTTGACGGCGAGGATCTTGTCGGCAAGCTTGCGCGCTTCGGCGGTTTGCCGGCGGCGAAGGTATTCGCTCGCCAGCCTGGCTGCCAGATCCAGATCGTCCTGCTGTTTCTGGACGGCCTTCTCCAGTTCCGCCAGAGTCATCGGCTTTTCAGTTTTGCTGCGGGATGCTGGGATTTTCTCGACAATCCCGGCGATGAATTCGCGGTAGCCTTTCTCGAAGGCAACTTTGTCGATGCCGCAAACCTTCTGAATCGCAGCGGGATTGTCGAGTCCGTCGCGGAAAGCGTTGAGCATTTTGCCGATGGCCGGCCGGCCGAACTTTTTGACGAGGTAATCGACGTAAAGCTGGCTCTGACAATAAGCCAGCGTCCACTGGTTTGCGGATCGAGGACGCACAAAACCCAGCTGAATCGTATCGAGCGTCAACAACTCGTTGTTGTCGGATGCTTCCCGCAGTACCCGGCTCCACATCGGCGGTCGGGCCATTTGCTCGTTGCGAACGGCAAGACCCTCGGTGAGCCAGTGGGGAACCTGAAAATCAGTCTGGGCGAGATTGAAGATGTGAACCAGTTCGTGCCGAACCACCCGGCCCCAGTTGAAGGGATGCGCCAACGCTTTGGCCGCAGGAGAACACATCGTCATTACCTTGCCGGTACAAGCTCCGATCGTATGCAAATCGGGCAAGGCGACCGTGCGACCACTGAACATCTCGTGATTGTTGAACAGTTCCACCAGGATCTTTCCTTGCGGCTCATAGCCGAATTCCTTCACCAGAACCGCATGAACTTCTTCGAGATAATCGGCGAAAAACTCGGCCAAAATACGATCGTGCTTGGGGTCGAATTTGAAGATGTAATGCTTGGTCTCCTTGGTGGTGTATTTCTCCAGATGTTTGAGTACCTTGCGCGAATTCGCAACGCGAACATTAAACGGATCGGCCTCGAAGGCCTGATCCAGCAATTCGCGCGCCTTCTTCTCATTTCCCAGGCGCATGTAGAGCATTCCGAGCCCGCTCTTGGGTGCAGGTAGTTTCTCTCGCAGTTCAATGGCCTTCTGAAAATAACGCTCGGCATCGTTGTAGAATTTGTGATCTTCCAGACACGTTGCCAGTTCGCGGTAGAAATCGCCCGGCTTGGTATCGAATTTCAAAACCTCCGCGCCGATCGCTGCAAATTCATCCTTTTGCTTGCGCATCAGATGGATCGCTGCTTTTCGCGCTAACGTCGCTTCCTCACGCGGGTTGATCGCAAGGGCCGCATTGAGCGATTGGATGGACGCTGCCAGATTACCGCCCAGAAGAAATACATCCGCCTGCAGGCGAAGCGCTGAGGTGAGATGCGGATTGATTTTCAGCGCCTGCTCGGCGTACCCTTCCGCATCCTTGATTTCCAGCGTTTGGAGAGCGACCATCCCTTTGCCGACAAACGCCTCCGCGGCACGCGGGTTGATCTTGAGTGCGTTGTCGAATGCACCGGTCGCCTCCGGGCGGTTATACTTTTCGAGTAACATCATTCCGGCGAGGCATTCGGCCTGCCAAAGGTTCTCATCGAGCTTCAAAGCATCGACATAGATGGTATTTAGAATGAACTTGAACTGTTCGGTGAGATGATGCCGGCGGGCGCGTTCAAGCCCGGCCTGTCCGACCAGCAATAGCTGATCCGGATCTTTAATATCATCGTCGTTATTGCTGCGGGTGGTGTACGTGCGAACGAACCAGCGCATTTCCTCATCGGCCTCTTCGAGTTTCCCGGAATCGCGCAGAATTTGCGACTTCACCCAGCGTGCGAGAAAAGATTCCTTGTCTATTTTGAGCGCAGCCTCGACATTCTTGAGTGCCTCATCCCATTTGCCGGTGGCGTAAAGTATTTCGGATTTTGTGGCTAGCAGAGCACCGTTGTCGGGCTCCTGCTTCAAACCGCCATTGAGTGTTTCGATCGCCTTGGCGTATTCACCTTCCGACTGCAATGTCCGGCAAACACCGACGATCGCCGGTGCCGGTGACTTCATCTCTTTGGCGAGTGTGGCGTAGATTGCTCGCGCCTCGGCGGAATTGCCCTTGAGCCAGAGCTTGCGTGCCTCGGCCAGCTTTGCCTTGGACGAATCGTCAGCCAGGGCAGGGCCCGTCAGTGCGATGAGCAATCCGAAGGCAACAATATGACGAGCCGCTTCGAGCAAATGTGGCATGAGAACGACCATCCCAAATGGTAATTAAATATTTTCGGTTTCCAATTTCACTTCAGAAGTGTTCGCAATTCTTCTATGCTGCCAGCTTTGCGAATGGCGACTTCGAGTTTTTCCAATCGAGAAGGGTTTTTGCCCAAGGACAACTCATTGGCATGAGCCACCCCTGCTTTGCCGAATTTGCATTCCAACGCCAATAACGCCATTTTCAAAATTTGAGATTTAGCTTTCTTTGCACCAAGAACCTTGCCTTCTTTTAGTCCTTCTTCTTTGGCAAGTCGTTCAATGCTGGTAACAAATTTCATCCGTCGGCCCTCCTCAAAAGTGTGAATATCGGTTCGTAGTCTTTCTTGCAATTCTTTTGGCAACTCCAACAACCAATCAATGAGCCGATATAGCTGACGGACCTGTTTGGCTTGGTAGCCGCGCTCGTATAGGCCGCGTATTAACTGCCACTTCGATTGGTATCGAGCGGTCGGATCCGCATGGGTCGCCAGACTTTGCAGATGCGCCAGAACGATCACTGCGATCGGGTTGGTACTTGCGGCCAACTCATCGACTCGCGCTGCCCAATCCAACAGCTTGACCGCGCGAAACCGAAAACGTACCTCGCAGCCAAAGTTCGATCGGACAAATTCGGTTGGTCGCCAGTCAGGGCGATCGTCGCCCAGAATTGCGAGGCTGACCACTCTGCCATTATATCGATCCAGAATCCGGTAGTGGTAGACGAACATTCGACTTCATGGCTTGAGCAGCCCCTGGTTGCGCAGCCAGTCGAGACACCGTCCGGTCCAGCCCGAACAAGGGTAATCGCTCTTGCGCACTCCCCAGCCGTGCCCTCCCGATGCGTAGATGTGCAGTTCCGCCGAGGCACCGCCGCGCTTCAGGGCCAGATACATGATAACGCTGTGTTCGGGAGGGCTGATCTTGTCATCGCTGGCATGAAACAACAGGATCGGCGGCGTTTTGGATGAAATCGGCAGACCCGGCGATATTTCATCCTTGTCCTTCGGCTTCAGATAGCCCGAATAGAGCATGACGGCGAAGTCCGGGCGACAACTGATCTTGTCGATGTCGTCGATCGGCTCATAACTCCGCCTGTCAAAATTGCAGGCCGTCGCTCCGGCAAGATGGCCTCCCGCCGAGAAGCCGACCATGCCGATCCGATCGGCGTTGATGCCCCACTCCTTGGCCTTGCTGCGCACCAGGCTGACGGCCCGCTGCGCATCCTTGAGTGGACCGATGGGAGGCTCGCCTTTGATATCACCAGGTCGGCGCGGACAGCGGTACTTCAGGATGATCCCGGTGATCCCGACCGAGTTAAGCCACTCGGCCACTTCCTCACCTTCCACATCCCAGCCCAGATTGTGGTAGCCGCCGCCCGGACAAATCAGCATTGCCACGCCGGTGTTTTTTTCTTTTGCGGGTCGATAGATGGTCAAGGTCGGCTTGGTCACGTTGGTCAACCATTTGGTCGGCTTCCCAAAGACCTGGTACGGCTTGCCATCGACCATTAACTGGATAAACTTCTCGTCGCCGATTTTCCCGGCATTGTCATCGGGAGCCTTACCGGGCCAGAGTTCGAGGACCATTGGCTTATCTGCGGCCACAACCGGTAGGCTCACGAACAAGCAGGCGAATATGGACACGCCCAATGCGATGTGCTTCATGGTTACGTCTTTCTTCTATGAAGAGTCGATTATTTGTTACAATTCTAACTCACGCACTTCTTCCAAAAAAACATTCGTTCGGTATTGGCGATATTCGCGACGCCTTTCCCCAGCCTTAATCATAATCCTAACCCGAATTTCTCACCAATCCTCTTGCGCCAGGGCCTCTGATTTGACATAAAGGTTGTGCCAACAAGCACTTCATGCCAAACCAAGAGGTTTCCTAGCAATGACAGAGTGTACTCCAACTGCCCTCGATTTCCAAGACCTCGGTTCTCGCCAAGTGGTCGCTGCTTTTGACGGGGGTGTGGCAAAATTTCCTGGCATACCTAACCCTTTGAGGGCAAATGACTTTCCCAGTAGACCTTCCATTGGTCACTCTGTGAAAGCGATTCGATCCCCATGATGGCCTCGGCGTTCGGCGGATCCCAGCGCATTCCTGGGCCTTTCACACGTTCCGTAAGTGTTCTGCAGGTCGCTTCCGTTGGGCCGCTGCCAATCTGCCACCCCTTGGCGATGAATTCGGGATAGCGGATCATGTCCGACCGCTCGCTCACGTAAAAGAGCAACTCGTCGGCGTGCGCACGCTGGCCTCGTTTGAGGCCGACGCGCCATTGTAGGAGCGACTCCCAAGCAGGCTTGTAGCCTTCGTGCTTGAACAAATGGAGCAGGTCCACCGCCCATTTCTTTCCCGTTTCGTCCCCATCACCGTAGATTTCCCGCCGCGTTTTGTGAACGCGCTCGCTCAGGTGATAGAAATCCAGACCCAGCGCATCCAGATTCAGATTCTGTCGCTCGACTTGATTGCGGATCCACGGCGCGCCGTCGACATTGCCGATCTTCTCGTCCGCTTCATCCAAATGAATGCGGTCTGCTTCTCGACGCATCAGGCGTCCCGCTACTTGGTGGTCGCCTTTGGTCCCCGACACCAAGCGATGGTCTTGCGTTTCGTCGTAGAAGGCTACGATCTTGAATTCCTTGTATTTCTGGTCCGTGCCGACTTTTCGAGGCGGCAGAGGCTTTGCCTTCTTGCCGCGACGCCGACGCTTTGCCTTGGTCTTCTCACGCCGTTTCTTTTTCTCGACGTCCGTCACCTGGGGCACCATCACCCCATCGCTGCCGAAGTAAACCCGCGTACCGGCCGCTTCCGTTTTGCAATCGCTGGCCGACCAATTGACGGGTAACTTTCCCTCCTTCTGCGCTCGCGCGATCTGCGCCCCCTCCGTCTCCACTAGGCACCGGAATGATTCGCCGCTGATCTGCACTTGAGCCGTACGACCCAAGTTGTCGGCTGACTTGTCGAAGCTCCTGCCATCACGGTTGAGCCGACAGGCCATCTCGCGCACGCCCAGGCTGATGGTCGCTTCGACCGCATCGACCCAAGCGTCCAGCGGTGTCGTTGTGCCTTCGTCCGGCGAATGCCAGCGCCGCCGCCACAGTCGGATGCGGCCGTTGATCGTCAGAATGCTGTACTCCTGCCGTCCTTTATTTCGCTTGCTCTTTCCGGTCTTCGCATCCTGCGGAGGGGGGAAAAGCGGCTTCCGCCGCATCGATCCGCATCTGGGCTGCTCGCTCGAATGCCTCACATCTCAGCTTTGCGAACAGGTCGCGAACTTGCTCCTCACTTCCCGAAATGATGTGGCCTCGCGTCGCGTCGTTGACTGCATCCGCCACCTTTCCAAGGATTTCTTCGACCCGTTGTCGCATTGATTCAATGTACGCTTCGCGGGAAAACTTCGGTTCTGGCTGCATGATAGGATCCTGGTCATGGTGCTCAATTCCTTCCGCTCAACACACCTTTTACCTATCTTGACCAAACTACTCAAAATGCGCCAGGAAATTTTGCCACACCCTTTTGACGGTGGCAAAGTCAGCAGCGATGCCGGTGGCTTATTGCTTCGCGAAGTCGAGGATAAGTTTCGTTTTTTGGAGCAGTTTGCTCGCTGCTTCACCGATTATCGCGACGCCGATTTGATCGAGCACCCGTTGCTCGATCTCGTCAAGCAGCGTGTTTTCGGCTTGTGCCTGGGATACGAGGATCTCAACGATCACGATCAACTTCGGCTGGACCCCCTGTTGGCGGTCCTGGTCGGCAAGACCGATCCTAGCGGCGAAGAGCGGCTGCGCTGTCGCGACAAGGGCAAACCGTTGGCCGGCAAAAGTACGCTCAACCGCCTCGAACTCACTGCCATCGGTGACGATGAGGCCAGCCGCTATAAGAAGATCGTCGCTCATATGAGCAAAATCGAAAGCTATCTCGTCGATGTCTTCGTGCAGCAGCATCCGGTTGCGCCGCAGCGTATCGTTCTCGACCTGGATGCCACCGACGATCCCGTGCACGGTCATCAACTGGGCAAGTTCTTTCACGGTTATTACGACTGCCATTGTTACCTGCCCCTGTACATTTTCTGCGGCGATCATCCCCTGTGCGCTGCCTTACGGCCCAGCGACATTGACGCTTCGGCGGGCTGCTTGGTCTACCTTCAGCGGATCGTGGCGGCCCTCCGAGAAAAGTGGCCCAACGTGCCGATCGTGCTACGGGGCGACAGCGGTTTTTGCCGCGACTATCTGATGAGGTGGTGCGAAGCGAACGATGTCGATTTCCTGTTCGGGCTGGCGAAAAACAAGCGTTTGCTGAAGGCCCTTGGCCAAGAAATGCACCAGGCCAAGCAGTTGTTCGAGCAGACCCAGCAAGCGTCGCGCGTGTTCAAGGATTTCGAGTACCGCACGCACAAAAGCTGGAGCCGGGCGCGACGTGTGGTGGGCAAAGCCGAGCATCTGAAAAAAGGGGCCAACCCGCGTTTCGTAGTGACCTCGTTGACGTGCGCGGCGTTTGACGCCAAAACGCTTTACGAGCAGGAGTACTGTATTCGGGGCGAGATGGAAAACCGCATCAAGGAACAACAATTGATGATGTTCGCGGATCGCACCAGTTGCGAGACCATGCGGGCCAATCAAGTGCGGCTCTACATGTCGACGGTGGCCTACATCGTGATGCGGGCACTGCGGGAATTCGGACTGCAAGGGACGCAGCTGGCACAAGCGCAGTGCAACACGATCCGCGTGAAGTTGCTGAAACTGGGCGCGGTGATTCGGGTCACGGTACGCCGCGTGGTGGTGTCGATGTCGGAAGCATTCGCGTGGCGTGAAGTGTTCCTGAAGGTTTGGCAGAACCTGCGTGATCTGGTGATGCCGATTCGGAGTGCTACTCCGAGCGGCTAGAGCAGGGCGCAGCGGTAATGTTGACGCCGGAAAAAATCGCGAAAGCGAGAGCGCTGAGGGTACGCACCGAGCGGAAAAGGCGGCAAAAATCGACGATTTTTAAGGGGAAAACGGGCGAAGACGGGTCGTTGCCGGATAGCAAAAAGCTTGTGGAGTACCAATCCAGTAGTCAATCATCTCCTGCAACGCTACCGTAAGCCCAGTCGGAAGGATGGCGAGCGGACTGGTGAGAAATGCGGGCTAATCGTACTCATATTTGAATTCGATTAAGATTAAGATTAGGATTAGGATTCGTTTCAGATGCGTCGCCGGACGGATTCTTCACATGTGGGTCAGCCTAACGGGGCCGCTCTATTGAGGCCCATTTTCAATGACGGGCAAGGGTGTTGCACCGGCAGGAGGTGTCCCCTTGCCTTCGCGGATGTAGCCGGCCCGCCGGCGTTCGTATTCTTCCGGCGTCAAGGTTTCAAGTTCCGTTTCGCAACCCTTGACACCCTGGTTGAAAATCTGCTTGAGAAATGGGACGCACCAGCCACACCCTGTCCCAGCTCCGCCGCATTGGGAAAGCTGGCTCGGCACCTTCGGCTTGTGAATGCGCACGAAGTTGACGAGTTTTCGCCGGCTGACATGGAAGCAGTAACAGACTTTGTCATCGAGATTCACAAGTTTATTCCCGGACATGCCGGCAGACATTGCTGGATGCTGGGCTGCAATGCCTGCCCCACGATCCAAACCGAAGCCTCTCAATGATTATACATGAACTCTTTGGTATTGATGAGCGCCCAGAGAATATGGCTACACCCTCCGTTGGTTACACTCAATGCGGTGGAGAATCAGACATTCCTGCCTTCGCCAAGAGCCGTCTCGCCTTCGGCATCGGCTGCAGCTGATTTGGCTTCGGTGAGCGCTAGGGCGCGTTGGTTTCGAATTCTAATGAAGCATCTTCGGATCATTTTTTCTCGACCGGTACTTCCGACAAATCGACCTGCAATCGCTTTGGCGGCAATACCACGTTTCTCGCTTTGGTTCCGTGCGGAATCACCAATACCTGCCCGGGATGCAGCCCTTTTTGCAACAGGAATGTCGGCGTGTGATAGGTTGCTTCGCTGCTCAAACCAGCGAATAGGACGATCGAATACCGTGTATCCCCTGGATGAACGGCGGCGGCGATCGCAGCGCTTCCGTCGTGAGCATAGGTTTCCCGATCCACCGTGAATGAGCCGGTACGAAATGTTATTGGGAACAGCTTCTCACAGTTTTTTGCCAGGCGATTGGCTGAAGGCGATCCGATCAACAGCAGGTGATGTCCCTTCACGTGTTCGGCCTTCAACTCGCTGTCGGCGACGATCGGGACGGTGATATTGCTGCCGTGCTTCCGGATTGTTTCTTGTAACAGGGTTGCCGTTTCCTTGTTGGTGTTCTCGTCGGCAAGCGTTCCATAAACGATAACGCATTCGTCGAGATCGTGATAGAAAGTCATGACATGAACGTCGGGACCGCTCCCCCACAATTCCGGCTCATATTTGCCGATGGTTAATTGGGATTCAAATGCGGAATTGTTCAGCAGGAATGCACCCTTTTTCTCGTGAGCAATCCGATGCGCGGTTCCGGTTCGATGCAAGTCGGACTCCACGGCGATCTCAAAGGAATAAGGAAGCAAGCCCGATTTTTCATTGCCCGTTTCAACGATGACGCCATCGACGCTCTTCATGGTGATCGTGGCAACCTGATTGTCCGTAACTTGAACGGATCGTCTATGAACATTCTTCACTACAAGATTTGGAGTATGTTGAAGGGAATCCCATAACTTGAGCCGGTCACCGAAGTTCTTGCTTGGTCGTTTTCTCGAAATGATCCTTGAACTGGGCGACCGTTACGGCTTTCCCGGCGTGTTTTTTGCCGAACGAATCCATCGCTTCATCGAACGGCTTCTTGCCTATGAAGCCGCGCAATAAACTGAGGCGCATCACTCCTTTTCCCGTTTCGCCGCGCACCCAGGCAGCGCAGCTCCAGAATATCATTCTCATCTGCTTTCTTCATGCCGAAGTTCTGTACGGCCTCGCAGCGATGGGCATAGAGGAGTAGGAGTATGTATTGCCGCTGCAAAGAGGACAATGAATCGCTTCCATTCTCTTCCAGAAATGCGTGCTCGGCGGCAACGATTTTTTCGTACTCCGCGAATGCTGCGGCAAGCCAAACATCTGCATCGGTCTTTGGCAAAAGGGTGCCATGCCATGCCGGTTTTGAAACATGATGGCTTTCGGAAGGAAGACGATCCTCAATGCTCGCCCAGGGTTGCACCTTTTGGGGTAAATCGACGATATGCAAGCCCTTGACCGCTTCCGGCGGCGATTTGATTTCCAAAAGCGTCCATGGATTGGCAATCAGCGGCACAATCTCGGGGTACTCGTGCTTCTCAGCATCGGTGGGCAGCCAGGGTTTCCCCATGGGCGGGCCAAACAGCGCCAAAGTCTTCAACTGCTTGGCCATTGCCGATGTTGTGATCTTGGCATCACCGGCGGAACTGGCACACAACGGCCCGGTTGTGAAGGCAACCTGTCCCAGTTCCGTTGAAATCTTACCCTTGTGCTGCCGGTAAAACTTCATCCAGGTCTTGTCGCGGTCGGTAGGCTTCCAGACGTTGTTGACGGGCCGATCTTCAACATTGCGAATGGTCTCCATGCGAACTTGCGGATCTTTGGCGTTGTTGCAGCCCCAGTAAAATCCTTCGGTATCGGCGAACCACTCATTCTTCGAGCTTCGCCACAACTTCGATTTCTCAGTGCCCAACTCGAACATGGCGATTTCGTTGGTCTTGATATCGGCAAGCAGCCATTCATTGGAATACAGGCCGTTGTTTCCCTCTTTAAGGGTCTCGACAACCTTGTCGATGCTGTCGGCATATTGCATGGCCTTGCGAATGCGAGTCGTAAGAGGTGAACCTTGCCGCGTTGAACTTGGTCTGGTCGATTGTGGTTTCACAAACGATCAAGCCGGCATCGTTCATGTAGTAGTCCATGCCGCTTTGAATCCCACCCGGATAGGACTGCATGACGATGCGATGGCCCTGAGCCGGCTGAATATCGAGCCAGACATTGTAGTACCGCGACGGATACAAGCCGAACATGGTGATATGACCGAACACGATCTTGCCGTCGGCCGTTGCCGGGCCGGTCGCCGCGAAGGCGCTGCAATGGTCGGGCGGCGCTGCCGGGGTCTTGGCGTGAAATTTCGGAAGATGAAGTCCTTCCAGGCCGTTGGGGGTCAATTCCAGAGCGCTCTCCAACGACTCGATTTCCGACCAGAGATTCACGGCGACGATATCGAGCAGATCGATCGCCCGGTTCTCGAACTTGGCCCCCACCGCAGCAGCTCCATCGGCAATGCCCTGCATCTCTTCGAGAAACTCTTTGTCGAAGCGCCGAAGGAAAAGCGAATTGACCAGCGTTCGCGTTGTCTTCCACCCTTCGGCGGGCGACTTGGAAGATTGTTGTGCGGCAAAACAGCGAATATATGCTGCAATTTCCGAAGCGAGCAGCCGGCCGTGCTGGACGCCGCGCTCGTAGGGCTTGCCTTCGATATGGAGTACAATCCAGCCGGCCTGCGGATAGCGCCAGGCGGGGCCATAGCGCTGAACAGATGCCGGATCGGGATGAAACTCGGCGACAGGCTTTGGGGCCGCGATGCTCGAAAGAGTCAAAACCAGAAATGAAGTCAGCGCAAGACCAAAGCGCATGAGGCACCTCGGAAAGTAACGGAAGAGTTCGGCTAAGAGGCTACACGAAAGGAGAGGAAAAGCCAAGATGATTCGTGCTAGGATGATTCTATAGTATTTCATTTCCTTTTCGTTACCGGAGGCTCCCGTTGGTCGATATCTGTTTCATCACCACCTGCATGGGCCGGCTGGACCATTTGCGCCAAACCCTGGGAACCTGGGTGGCTCAACCCGGCGCGAGTTGTATCGTGGTCGATTATTCCTGTCCGGAGCGATGCGGCGATTGGGTCGAGCAAACGTATCCGCAGGTGCAGGTGATTCGCGTCCCCGGCAAGTCCCATTTTCATTTGGCACATGCCAGAAATCTAGGAGCTCGGGAAGCGAATGCCCCTTGGTTATGCTTTATCGATGCCGATATCGCGCTGGCTTCTTCGTTCACTGAGGCTGTGTTGCCCCTATTGCGACCCGGGCATTTCTACCGAGCTGACCCGTGTGAGACGGGACTAGTCGGTACGGTTCTCTGTTCGCGGGCTGATTTTGCCGGGATCGATGGCTACGACGAGGTCATTCAAGGCTGGGGCGCTGAGGACTTGGACCTCAACGCCCGGTTGGGGTTGCTCGGACTGGCCGAAGCCGGCTTCCCCGGTCAGCTGGTCAGGTCATTATCTCACAACGACGAGCTTCGGGTGAAGTTCTACGACATCAAACGGAAAGAAATCAGCGCGACGATCAACAAACGATATTTGGACGTGAAGTACGACCTCATGAAACTCCTCGGCCAGTTCCCATCCCTTGAGATGCGCCGGCACATCTACCTATCGGTCGGAGACTGGGTGGCAAAGGCTGTCGCAAACGCCGGCAAACGGTGCGAAATCAGATTCAACTTTCGCGAACTCGGTATACCTCCCTCCGGCACCGTACAGAGTTCCCTCACATACTCACTTCGCATGTAACTGCTATTCATCGACAGGCTTTCAGGAACGCAAGCAAATCCGCGATCTCTTGCACGCTTAGTTGCTGGTCGAACCCCGCCGGCATGATCGACACCGAACTTGGGCTGATTTCCTCCACGTCACTCCGTGAAATTCGCTCTTCCTTGTCCGCCGCGATGGCCAGGACGATTTCACCGGCACCATCTTTCTTCAGGATGCCGTTGAGGGTTCTGCCGCCCATAGTGGTGACCTTGACCGGTTCGTAGCTTCGCACAAAACTGGCGCTGGGGAAGATGATCGATTCCAACAGATCGCGCTCGTTGCGGATGTTGCCGATGCGCGTCAAGTCGGGGCCGACCAGCCCGCCGACGTAGCCGATTTTGTGGCACGAAGCGCACAGTCCCTTCGAGCCGTTGAATACGAGTTGCCCGCGGCGAATGTCACCCGTGGGCAGCGTCTTCAATAGGCGTTCCAGTTTGTCTCGTTCTCCCTTGCGGGCCTCCGCGAGCAGAGCGTAGAGCTTTTCAGCATCCTCTCGCACTGCCGGCGGGTACTTGTCGAGGATCGGTTTCACCATCTCCACCCGGATCATGCTTTGCACATTGGGAACAGACAGTCCTTGAACCAGCGCTTTTCCGACCTTCGCATCGGTGGACCGAGCAAACGCCGACAGCAACTTGCCTACCTCGGCCGGAGCGGTAGTCTTGAGTTTGTCGGCGAGTGTGAGAAGTTGCTCGGCAGACAGATCGTGTCGGGCGAGAAGATCTGCCGCCGCGGATCGAAGCGCAGGCGCTTCGTTCTTTTGAATTCCGGCGAGCGCAGCTTTGAAGTGGGTGTCGTTCAGCTCGATTCCTGGTGGTTCAATGGCCAAGAATTGCATGTGCAGTTCCAGGCCCCAGTCGTTGGCTTTGGGTAATTCGGCACTTGTCCCGAGTTCTGTGTACTGTTGCCTGGTGACCGGCACTGCTCTCAGCACGCCAATGGCCAATCGAACCAGTTCAGGATTCTTCGACTTCAAAGACCGGCCAAGACCCTTCACCCAGACATCGGGACACACCTTCAATCCCGAACGATTCATCGCATTCAAGATGACCTGCGAAGTGGCGTCCGATTTGGATTCTACCAGAACGCTGCCCAGTGCAGCGCGAACCGCTTCATTCTTGGCGAACTTCGCCAGTCGATCGGATAATACGAAGCGATCAATTAAGCCAAGTTTGTCTGCCTGGTTCAACTGCCTGCCGAAATAGGAAACAAGCTCGTTACCCCAGGCGGGATGTCGGCCGGCGATCCACCAGGCAGTTTCTCGTAGTGCGGAATCTTCGGCATCCAATTTGGGAAATACCATCTCGGCGTTGAGTTTTCCGTTCGGCATTGCTTCCAGTGCGGTCAGCGCCGCCCGGCGGACTCTTGGCGATCCATACCAGGGAGATAACTCGGGGTCGGCAATTTCGATGAGGGCATAAGTGAGAGAATGGTCGAGTACACGGTCATTCTTCTCCTCCGCGAGCGCATAAAAAATTGCCGGAATGGACGATCTTTTTCCGATCCGACCCAGAGCCTCTGCAGCCACTCGCCGAACGGCCATGGACTTGTCGGTGAGCAGAAGACGCTCGATCTTTTCACGTGGATAGGGCCAAACGGGACCATACAGACTAAAAACATGCAATACTGCCAGGCGGATTTCTTCTCTGGGATCATGCATCCAGTTGGTGATCAGTTTCAGGCCGGCTCCCCCATTCGTATCGGGGTCGGCCAGCCAAATGGCATTGAGAATTCCCTGTGTCGTCGTGTTGCCGGCCAGTGCCGCAACAGTCACGCCATACCTTAAATCCCTGGTTCGAGCCTCTTGCATGGCCCTCTTTTGCACTGCCGGCCGAGAGTCATGCAAGTATCGGCCCAGGCCAACCTCATTCAATTTCTCCCATGGAATCCTTTGCCCTCGTGGATCGGCAATCTCGTGCCCTTCCACCTTCTTGATTCGGTAAATCGCACCTTTCACATCGGGTTTCACCAACTGAGAAGTCGGGCAACAGAGCTTGTACCAGCCGCCAGTGTCGATCACGAGCAGACTGCCGTCAGCATCTTCGATCACATCGGTTGGATGAAAGTCGAGGTTGTCCGAGGCGACGAAATCGCTGTCTTTCGTTGTAAATGTTGAACCGGAAGGAGCCAGCACGTGCCGGCTCACCTTTCGCATGTTGAACTGGCAGCAAAAGATATTGTTTTCGTAGTCCTTGCCGAACTGGTCCGATTCATAGCGGTGCAGGCCGCACGGCGCAGCGGGACCAAGGTGGGTCAAGACCGGCATGAGTGAAGGTGAAGTCCACGGATGTTCGTAGACGGGATCCCAGTCCTTGCCGTACACACCTCCATAAATCGCATGAATCAGACCGTCCCGCTTGCCATTGCCGGGGTGCTGCAAGAACGTGGTGCTGAAGATTCGCTCGCCACCCGGTGTGAAGACAACATCGACCGGGTTATCCATCCCGCCGGTCATGACTGGCTCCATGCGTGAGCCGTCCGGTTTGGCTCGAAAGATGTGCGATGCTCGCGTGCTGAATTTCTTCTCCTTGCCAAGGGTGTATTCCTGCCTGGCAAACGCGCCTTTGCACCAGTAGATCCAGCCGTCCGGACCAAGGTAGGGGCCGTGCAAGTCGTTGGCACAGCCGGTCAGCGTTTTGCCGTCGAACCAGACCTCTTCCTTGTCGGCCTTGCCGTCGCCATCGGTATCGGTGAACTTCATGATCTGCGGCGGTGCAGCGACATAAAGAGAACCGTCCAGCCACATCGCCCCTTCCGGAAACATGACGTTGGCAACGAACACCGTCGATTTGTCGTAGCGCCCATCGCCATCGGTATCGGTGAGTTGAACGATCCGGTGCGGCTTCTTTTTGACTTGTTCCGTCACTTTTTCATTGGACCCCGATGAGTCGCAGACATATAGACGCCCCTTTTCATCGAATGCGGCAACAATGGGCCGTTCGACCAGAGGTGGCCCGGCGACCAGTTCGATCGAGAAGCCTTCCCGAAGCGTGAACGTGTGGCCGTTCAGTTTGACCTGGTGAAATCCGGCGGGGATTTTCGGCGATTCCGGTGCTGTCGGCGGAGCGGAATGTCCCAGCGGTGCGAGCAGAAGCAACGATAGCAGAAGCCAGGAGCGGGACATGCTGAATCCTCGAGCAAGAGCATCCAAGTGGAGATCTGGCACTTTTGAGTTTGTATTGAAGACAAGCAGAAAGATTATCTGAATCCAAGCTCACTTCACTTCAATGACAGGCTCGCGGCTCCAGAGTGCGGGAACTTCCCAATCCGGGGCCAGATGGAAATGCTTGTTTAGGTAGAGGTTCCGCGACTTATCGTAAAATAAATCCATCGGATACGTTGCCGCCGGTCGAGTCGTCTCGGCGTCCAATAACCCGGCAAACACCAGCGCTTCCAATACTGCTTCACTGCAAATGTACCGATCGCGCGGACCATGTGAGCGGCCCATCCAGTAGGTCCGTAGCGGACCTCGGCTACGAAAAGGCGTTAATTGCCCGATCAGCCGAATTAGCGAATAACGGTGACCGTCCGCTGCACAGGCGAAATAAGTCAACGCATCAGACTGTTCCTGGGTAATGGCATGATGACGTTGCCTGACCCAGATATGCCCCTTGTATTCGTTGACTCGACGCTGCACAGGAGTGATTCGGGTCCAGAGGGTATCGTTGTAACCCGCCTCCAGAACTCCCAATTCGCCGTTAGCCATCCTCACTACCAGACCCGAATGGCCCGGCGACCCACTACCTGCCATCGCATAAAGTGCCTTCCAGGCAAGATTGGCGTCGCTATACAAAAGGATGTCGCCAGGCTGAGGCTCATAGGGGGCTGATGGTGGACGACGAACTTTATCGATGGAATAAGCCGGTTGATCGAGATAACCAAAACGGGAGGGTTCTATCGGATCCGAAATCAAACACGTGCACAGCAGACAAATGGAGATTCCTACCATAGCCAGCTGTTCCTCAGATATGCCCAGCAGCACCTTGCCGCGATGCGTGATCCTTTTCTCCAAGAGAATGAAAAAGATCCCGCATCGTAATGAATAGCTGCGCCGGCGCGATCGGTCGTTATTTCCCGAAAGATTTGCGCAGAATTTCCGGTTCCAATTTGCCGAATGTATGCGATTTGCCGGTCTTGAGGTTGTTGAATGTAACTTCCGCAGGCGAGAACAACATCGGATCGATTTTGTAGAAGTCGTTGCCATAACGGGCAAACACATCGGCAAAGGGGCAGCCATGATCCGCCGACGCCGAGGACGGTATTTTTGGGCCGATGTTCGCCAGGGCCTCATCGTCCGCGCGGACCCACAGAACCACCCGGCCGCCATAAAGAATCGCGTCGTTGGTCCAGCCGATGCCGCGAATTTCGTCGCTCGCAATAGGAGGTAAGGGAGCGACACCGTAACCGGAAACAATTTGCGACAGGTCGAAATGCAGCTCGTGGAGTTTGTGAAGTGCCGTTTCCAGGGAGCGGGCTACTACCTGAATCGTACCCGCAATGCTCGATGCGGGAGCCACCACCAACGTAATGCGTTCCACCGACGAAGGCAGCCTATCGACCAGATATGCGATCACTTCCTGGGTCGGATGCTTGCGAGATTCCAAGACGCCCACAGCCACGGGAGGTTGTTCCCTTCCGTTAGGGAGATGATCGAAGATTGCTTCCTTGCCGTAGGCGGCGCGGATGGGGCCTGAACCCATCGCAAAGTATTTATCGGTCTTGATCTGCCAGCCTGCATACTGGGAAGCGAGACAGGCCCGCACCGGATCATCGCTGAAGACCTGAATCATCGGACCGTCCGGTCCCGGCTCCAGGGCAACGTCGGCGAGGCCCGCCAGACAGATTCGCGCCATCTCTAAACCAGCTTGCAATCCGCCGGGAACGGCACCGCCGCAATCGATGATCCTCGCGCCGGCAGTTGAAGAAACGCCGATGCGCCAAGCGTCGGCATGTTGTGCCAGTACATCCGCAAAAGTCCAGGCTCGTTCGTTGAGAGTTGTCATGGGTTTCTCTCGCAAGGATGGGTTAGATGATGATATGATACCGAATACAGAGGAATCGGGTGAGGATCTCGGACAATGTCCAAACCATACGATGCCACCAGCAAGGATCTGGTGGAGATGGAGCCGTCGGCGTGGACAACGGTTGTGGGTAAACCTCGTCCGGCGAATCTGGTGCGCTGCGTGGATGCCGATATTTCAACCGTTACCGCTGCTGCCGACAAGGTGATCTGGGTTGAAGATCCGGAGCCCTGGATTCTCGGCACCGAAATTCAATCGGGTTGGGATGAAGATTTGCCCGTCTCCGTGATTCAGCGTTACGGTCTGCTCCGACGCCGACATCGCGTGCCGGTGGCTTTTGTGGTGATGCTTCTGCGACCGGAAGCAAATATGAGCGCGCTGACGGATGTGGGAATCCGAGAAACCAATCCGTTGGGCGAGCCGTGGAATTTTCCCTGCCGGGTGATCCGCCTATGGCAGGAGCCGGTAGAACGCTGGCTCGAAGGCCCGTTGGGGATGCTGCCGTTCGCGCCGCTGACGAATGTTGATCGAACCGCCTTGCCTGGGGTAATCTCACAAATCAAGACGCGGTTCGACACGGAAGCGACGAAACCTCTGGCAGCGAAATTATGGTCGGCGACATACGTTTTGATGGGCTTACGCTTTGAATCTGCGTTCTCGGAACAACTATTACAAGGAGTTATAGCTATGGAAGAATCGACAACCTATCAGGCCATCATTGCCAAAGGTGAACTCCGAGAAATTCGCAAAGCAATCTTGCGTCTTGGAATCAAACGGTTCGGAAATCCCGAAGCAAGTGTGGAATCTACCCTGAACAATATCGTCGAGCTTGAAAGATTGGAGCGAATTCACGAACGTGTCCTAGACGTTCAATCATGGCAGGAACTCTTACTGGATTCCTAGACTCCTCGCGTTCTCGAAATGATTAGCAGCCTTCTCGGATCGGAGCAACAATTACAAGGAGTGCTCGCGATGGAAGAATCTCGATTGATTCAGGCTCGCAGACTGGTTCTACGACTCGGAACCAAACGGTTCGGCAATGCCGATGCCAACGTGGAAACTACCGTGAACAATCTCACCGACCTCGAAAAACTGGAGCAACTTATCGAACGTGTCTTAGACGTTCATTCGTGGCAGGAACTCTTGCAGAAAACTTAGACCCCTCAAGTTCTCGAAGCGATCGCCAGTTGATGAAAGTATCTCGGAATCAGAAAGGGAATTCAGAGAGCAATGCGTCCAACTCCTCGAATCTTGATGTGTCCACCCGATCATTACGGCATTGAATACGAAATCAATCCGTGGATGAATCGCTCGATGGCTTCCGTGCGCGACCTCGCATTCAAGCAGTGGCGGCAACTGCGAACGGCCCTGCTCGGTCTCGGCGTCAAGGTTGAGGAAATGCAGCCTCAACCGGGTTTGCCCGACTTGGTCTTCACCGCCAACGCCGGCCTGATGTTTCGCGATCGCTTCTTCAGTTCGCGCTTCAAACATGCCGAACGTGCCAAGGAGTCACCCCATTTCGATGCCTGGTTCCTGGAACATGGCTTTGAGGTTATTCACTGGCCCGAAGGTCTCTATCACGAAGGGGCCGGCGATGCCCTGTTCTGCGGCGACGCCCTTTTCGCCGGCTATCGCACGCGCTCCGATGCCCGCGCTCATCAATGGGTTGGCGAGCAAATGGGCGTGCGCGTTTTGCCGTTAGAACTGGTCAACTCTCGGTTCTACCACCTCGATACCTGTTTCTGTCCTCTTGCGCCGGGTGAAGCACTTTACTTCCCTGCGGCCTTCGATGCTTATGGGCTGCGCGTTCTGGAATCGCATGTGCCGAAGTTGTTGCCGGTCGCGGAGCCTGAAGCGAACCGTTTCGGCTGCAATGCCGTGGTGATTGGCAAGACGGTAATTCACAATAGCCAATGCCCAAAACTGGCGGAGGATCTGCAACAGTGGGGGTACATTTCAATCGAAGTGGAACTGGACGAGTTCTTGAAAGCCGGTGGCAGCGCGAAATGCTTGACCTTGCGCAGTTGATGGCGAAGAAGCAGCGGGATGGTAACAAATAGTGGTCAGTGGTTAGTGGTCGGTGGTCAGTAAATGCAAAGCCAAAAGTCTCCCAGGCATTTGGTTTTTCTGACCACTGACCACTGACCACTATTTGTTACCAGAATATCCCTACCCGCGGCGGCGGTTTGTCGCCCCGTTGTTGCATCGCAGTTTCCGCTGCAATTCCCACCAGCGCCAGCAGGTGCATTACGATAGCCAGCCATAACCAGATCGTGTTCCCCAACTGATATTTCCCCACTTCTCGCGCGATTTGCATTTGCACGCGCTGGATTTCTTCGGGTGTTTTGGCCAGTTTGGTTTCTTCCTTGAGAGATTCGCTGACCAGGCTTGAAACCGCATGTTCCAGCCCGAAACCGGCAACGACCTGGATCAGCAACACAAACAGGAGAATGCCCGCCATCGCCGCCAGCAGGGCGAGGCGGATGCTCCAGATGCTTTGCAGCAATGTGGGCAATTGCAGTCGGCCTCGGTTCACCAGATGATGCGCCAGACAAGAACCACCGCTGGAATCAACAATATCAGGTAAGGCAGAAGCCACCAGCTTGAGGCGAGCCGATCCTTCAGAGTTGCCTCCATTTCAAACAGCTTGTCGCTCACCGGGTCAGCGCTCATGGTGCCAAATAATGCCTGCCAGGCATTCTGCGTGTAGGCAGCGTACCCCGCTGGAAAGGAGCCGGTCCACTTGAAGAACGTCAACACAAGCGCGAGCGTCAAGCAAATGGCGCAAGCCATTGCATCGTGGCCGGGTGCAGGGAAATCGACAGGACACGTCCGCGACCCTCGATTTTTGGTTGAGAGGAGGGCTTCGGCTCGCTTGGCAATTGAGGCGATTCCGGTGCGCCGATCAGCGAGATTGATGTAGGTGTCGTCGTTGCGGGCAAAGGGAGTGGTAGCGGATCGGGCATAGAAACGGCGTATAGTTCCGGGGCCGGGAACGATTGCGCGCACAAGGGACAGCTTACCGGCTTACCGGCCTCGGTGTCGGCAATGGCGATCGACTGAGAACAATGAGGGCAGAGCAGACGCATGAGAGCTAATGACTCGGAGAAAAGTTCGCAAAGGATTGGAAGTCAGGATATTAACTTGCCGTCAGCGTGCAACGGATGAGATATGCAAAACGCCTTCGGGAGGTATTCCAGCAAATCGGTTGGCAAGAGCGATACTTCCCCAAACACTTTCGCAGCAAAATCGCCGGCGGCTCCATGAAGCCAAACGCCCAGTTGAGCCGCCTCAAACGGCGCTAATCCCTGCGCGATCAGCGCGGCAATCATTCCGGTCAACACATCGCCGGAACCGCCTTTCGCCATCCCCGGATTGCCGGTGTTGTTGCGGTAAAGTCGTTGGCCATCCGTTACCAATGTTCCTTGACCCTTCAGCACCAACACTACATTATGATCCGCGGCAAATGGGATCGCCAGCGCTTCACGTTGTTGTTGTACTTCCCCGGCCGATCGCCGTATCAATCGACCGAATTCGCCGGGGTGCGGCGTCAACACGATAGGCACTTCCCGGCGACGAAGCACATCCACCGGCAATTTCGTCAAGGCATTGATGCCATCGGCATCGAGGACGATCGGCAGGGTCGCCTGGATGAGAAGATATTCCATGATCTCCGGGATTTTCCCGAGTTGTCCAAGTCCGGGACCAACCGCCAGCACATTCGCGCTTCGAGCTAAATCGAGAATGATCGATACCGCATCCTCGTTGAGATGACCTTGCACATCGATGGGCAACGACGCGGTGGTATAACATGGATTCCCGCCGGCCACGACGGCTTGCACATCCGCAGGCGTCGCCACTTGAACCAGTCCTGCGCCGGCCCGCATCGCAGCAGTGCCGCAGAGTATCGCTGCGCCGGTCATGCCGCGCGATCCGGCAACAACCAGCACCTTTCCGAAAGTGCCCTTGTGCGAATCATCTGCCCGCGCCGGCAGTTTCGGAAGTTCAGTGATCTCAATTGGGTTCATATTTGTCTTCGTCCTACACGGAATAGTTTGGTAGGGCGGGTCGAGTCTTCGAGGCCCGCCGCAGGTACTTCGTGCTACGCGGAATAGTTTGGTAGGGCGGGTCGAGTCTTCGAGGCCCGCCGCAGGAGCCGATTCATTGAGGATGAAATTGGCCAACGGCGGGCCTCGAAGACTCGACCCGCCCTACGATTCCCTGGAACTTAACTTTCCATTTGCTCCGGGTTCTGGAACATTGCCACAAGTTTATGGGCTGCTGCATCATAGGCATGTGGGTCGCTCCAGGTCGAGCGAGGCTGCAACACCTCCGATGGAACGCCGGGACATTCCTTCGGTATCTGCAAACCGAATACCGAATCCGCTGCAAATGCCACTTCATTCAGCGTCCCGTCCAGCACTGCTTTCAACAATGCCCGTGTATGCTCCAGATTCATTCGTTTTCCAGCGCCGGCGTGGCCGCCGGTCCAGCCGGTGTTGACCAGCCAGACCGGGGCGTTGTGCTTTTGCATCTTCTCGCGCAGCAATTCGGCATATCGGCGAGGCGGCAACGGCAAAAAAGGTGCAGCAAAACACGTGCTGAAGGTGGCTTGCGGCGATTTGACCCCTGTTTCGGTTCCTGCTACTTTTGCCGTGTATCCCAGAAGAAAATGTTCCATTGCTTGTTCCGGCGTCAATTTGGAAAGCGGCGGCAACACGCCGAAGGCATCGCAGGTCAGAAAGAAAATATTGCTCGGATGTCCGCCTCTGCCGCTCGGTTCAGCATTGCGCATGAAATTGATCGGATAAGCGCAACGCGTGTTCTCCGTGTATCGGTCGCTGTCGTAATTCGGTACACGGGTGTGCGGGTCGAGCGGGACATTTTCTAAAACGCTGCCGAAACGGATGGCGTTCCAGATGTCCGACTCGCCGGTCGGCGATAGCCGAATCGTTTTCGCGTAGCAGCCTCCTTCGATGTTGAACACTCCCTCATTCGACCAGCCATGTTCATCATCGCCGATCAAGCTGCGTTCGGGATCGGCTGAGAGTGTGGTTTTTCCAGTCCCGGATAGCCCAAAGAATAAGGCAACATCGCCCTTCACGCCGATGTTCGCGGAGCAGTGCATGGGAAAGACATCCTTGAACGGCAGAAGGGCGTTCAAGATCGAGAAAACCGATTTCTTGATCTCCCCTGCATAATGAGTCCCGGCGATCAGCACCGTTTTCTGCTCGAAACTGATGGCAACGACGGTTTCGGAATTCGTGCCGTCCCGCACAGGGTCGCATTGCAACTCCGGTAATGCCAGAATCATCCAATCGGGCTGAAAAGTGCGATGTTCAGCGGCAGTGAGACGACGAAACAGACATTGCGCGAAGAGCGCGTGCCAGGCTTTCTCGGCGACGAGGCGGATATGGATGCGATGGGCGGGATCCGCGCAGGCATAGCTATCCTGAACAAACAACTCCCTGCCGCGCGAAAACTCCCGCGCTCGTTTTAACAGATGGGCAAAGACCTCAGGTGGCATCGGCTGATTGACTCTTCCCCAGTCAACACTGGACTCGACCGATGGCTCCTGGACAATGAATTTATCTTTTGGGGAACGCCCCGTGCGTTTGCCCGTCAAGGCGGTCAAGGCCCCGGTCTCGGTTAATTGAGCTTCGTGTCGGGCCAGAGCCATCTCAACCAGAATCGGCGCACCAAGGTTGTCGTGGACCGCTCCTAAACCCAACAAGCCGTGCTGGTTCAGATCGACGAAACGGGACATGGCGCATCCTTTTTGCACGACACAGAAGATCTCCAACACGCTTGAGGGTTCATTATACAGCCGATATGGGACTTCGGGCGACCAATCCGCAAACCCAAAGACACAAGATTGTCAGCTGCTTTCTGGCTGCCTGCACTGAAAAACGGCTCTGACTCAAAAATCCCAAATTCCAAATCACAAATCCCAAACAAATCCCAAATTCAAAATGACCAAAACGGAAACCCTTCCGCCTCCGAAGTTTCGTTTCTTGTTCTCTTTGGGATTTTGAAGTTATTTGTGTTTTGGAATTTGTGATTTGGAATTTTGAGTCAATGCGATGAAGAACCGGTTTTCGATCTGACTTTGCATTCGAGTCTCTCCGCGCCGAGGTTCGCGTTCGACTTTTCATCCCGCGATCCGTGCAAAAATCGACCGTCCGCCTTCTCAAAACCTTCATCGATTATTCATTGAAATTGAGTTGTAAATCATTCGTTGAACCGGATAATCTCCGATAAGCTGCCTGCCCAATTTTGCCGGATCGACTGCTCGATTCGCAAATTGCCAGCATGAATTGATTGTCGACCGGTTGATACTCTGGGAAAAAACGATTGGCCTGAATTGGTTGACTAAGACATTCGAGCTTTTGCGAACGGGAAGGAATCGAACGTGAGCCGGCTATAGATCGGCCGATCACAATGTTTGCCGGAAGTTTGAAAGGGTGAATTGAGATCAGGCACAGCTCAGGTATCGGGAGCCGATTGTCCTTCTCATCAATTCATCATCTTTCATTCACAATTCCGGTTGGTTTCGTCCCCGCGAGCAGAATAAATTGGCCTCGTAAACTCACACCTCCCCTTCCTGGGGAGTTTATCTCGCAAATAGGTTTTCTGATCTTTCCAGGCTTTGAAGTCCTCCGTAGCGGAAGGAGTCTAATTGCGTCGTTGGTTCGTTCCAAGGATGGATGGGAACTGAAATTGTCGGGTCCACACCCAGGCCAATCGAAGGAGTCAGCAGAAGTGCGACGGCCTGGTCAGCAGCAAGTGGCTCTCAGGATTTTGGAGAATCACTCGGGCGTTTGAACCATAGACAAGAGTTGCCAACCCTATGAACCCAGCTCAAATACTCTCGTTTCTTGCGTTGCGTCGGCTCTTGTGCCGATATGCGCTTGCGGGCTGCTATTTGAACGGTCGTGCGGATAGCAGGGTCGCCGAAGGGGGAACAGAATCCGAGTCGATTCGGCGCGATCCTCTTGCTACCGCGCCTGAGCTGCAAAGGGCCTTCTCTCTCACCTGGCTTACGGTCGATCTTGCCTTGCATTCCGATCAACGCGAGGGTTTGAACGGCCCCATTCGATCACTGGTAGAGATGCTTGCCGACGGCCCCTTGGAGTCTTGGGTTGCCGGCGTGGGCCAGCAGCAACGGCAGATTCGCGCAGATCTCTCAGCAGCAAGTCGAAATGGACCGCTCCATCGCAATGTTGTGGACATGTCCGAACTGGATCGGCAGCTCGCCCGCATGAGAACTCTGCCGGAGCCAACAGTTCTCCGCGAACTCGAAAACTACGCTTTGGGGGATCTCGCCGATCAATTCCGTAATGCCGGCTATCCAAATCTTGCTGAGATCATTGAAGCCGGTACGGATGAAGAAGATTCCGTGCTCATCGGCTTGTTCGTGTCGTTTATTAATCTGGCGCTGGACCAATCGTTCGAGTCGTCATTCGGAGACAACGGAGTTGGCATTCTTTCCCCAGGAATTGCTCTTCGGATTCGACAGGAATTTGATGATCGGGAAACCTCACTGGCAGTGCCGGGAGTCTCGCAACGATTCCAACTCCCGCAATCTTTCGATGTCGATACCCGCATCCGCCAGGGAGTGAATTATTCCCAGCGCGGCGATTACGAACGTGCGATCGTCGAGTTTAGCGTTACTTTACAGTGGGTTCCCGACAATCCAACCGTCTACTTCCATCGGGGTGAGGCCTATCGGCTCAAGGGCGATTACGAGCGAGCAAGCGCCGATTATTCCAGCGCTTTGAAGTTCGATCCAAAACACATTCCTTCGTATCTCGGTCGAGGCACGGCCTCCCGGCTGATGGGGTCGATCGAGAAGGCGGATGCCGACTTTTCGCAAGCGATCACTCTGGACCCGAAGAATGTGCCGGCCCGTCTCAGTCGAGGAGCGGTGCTCGCTCTTTCGGGTCGCGACGATGAGGCGATCGCCGATTTTTCGGAAGCGCTTCGCCTCGATCCCTCGCACTCCTGGGCCTATCAGAGTCGCGCGGATGTTTATGCGGGCAAGGGCGAACACGACCTGGCATTGGCCGACTATGGGCAAGCACTCCGCCTCAACCCCTATTTCCCCCTGGCATACTCCAATCGCGGGGACGTTTATCGTCTCAAAGGGGAGTTTGACCAGGCGGTGGCCGACTACTCGGAGGCGATTCGCCTCGACCAGTTCAATCCGCGCATCTACACCAATCGCGGTGATGCCTACCGACAAAAGGGACAATACGAGCAGGCTCTGGCCGACTTTGGCGAAGCCATCCGACTCGACTCGACCAACCCCTCGGGCTACCTCAACCGGGGTATCACGCTCCAGCTCACGCGCGAGTACGACCGGGCAGTCGCCGATTTCGATCGCGCCGAGCAGTTCGACTCGGCCAACCCCACGATTTATTACCAGCGCCACTTGCTTACCAGCAACAATCCTCCTTCGAGCGTGCTCTGAACGATCTGGGTCGAGCCGTCGAGTTGAACCCGCGCGATGCGGTCGCCTTTTTGTGCCGGGGCAACATCCACGCGGCGATGCGCAAATTCGACCGAGCCATCGAGGACTACAGCGAGGCGATTCGTCTGAATCCTCGATCCGAACAGGCCTACCTCGACCGGGGCACGGTGCGTGCTCAGACCGGTGAGTTCACGGGGCGCTCGAAGATTGCAGCGCTGCGTTACGCATCAACCCGAATCTCGTGCCGGCGCTGTTGGTCCGAGGCGGCTGTCAGCATCGACTGGGCAACCACGGTTTGGCTGTTGAAGAATACAACGAGGCCATCCGCATCAATCCGCGCTATTCCAAAGCTTATAACGATCGGGGTGCAACGCTCAGCAAGATGGGCCAACTCGAAGAGGCGGTGCGGGACTTTAGCCGGGCCATCGAGTTGAAGTCGGATTATGTTCAAGCCATTTCAAATCGTGCAACCGCTTACCAACTCATGAAGCGTCACGACCTGGCACTGCGTGATTTCACTCAGGCCGTGATGCTCGATGGCAAGTACTCAGCTGCTTACTGCGTTCAACGCAGCCTGTCTGAGGTGTCGCGCCGCCAATACGATCGGGCGCTTGCGGATTGTACCGTTGCGCTTCAGCTAGACCCGCAGAATGTTCTTGCCCGCGCGACCAAGGCGGAAATTCTGCGCCTCCGCGAGCAGCATTTCGACCTCGATCCGGGCGGCGTCGAGCCCGAACCGGTCGTGCCGGAACGGCGACGTCCGGAAAGACCGTACACCGTCGTCGATCAGTCGGAGACCATTCCCGATGCCGGGCACCGCACCCGCTCCTCTCACGCTCAGGCGATTGATCCGTACGGGTTAAGTACGGGGGCCACCGAAGAAGTTGTCCTGAACCTGGCGGATCTGGTCGAGGAGGAGGAATCGACCCAAGAGTTAGAAGCGCCGATGCCGGTAGCGCCGAAGCCTGCGTCAACCACGATGGAGTTCGTTCCAAGGAAAGCCTCGGTCACCCACGTTGCGGAACCTCAGGCAAACGAGCGCGTTGAAGAAGAGGAGACCGAGCCTGAGATCATTCTGAAAGATTCGAAACTTTTGGCCAGCTCGGCAGAGATTGAGCTCCCGGATCAAACGTCGATAGAGTTTCCACCCGATGATTCAGCAGATGCTGCCCAAAGAGCTGCGGAAGCTGCGGAGGCGGAAAGGCTCCGGCGGGAGTGGGATCAGAAGCAACTTGAAATCGCGGACAAAGCCAGGAAGCTGCGCAAACTGCACGAGGCATCTGCGAAAAAGCAGCAGAACAAAAGACTTTCTCCGGCAGAAGCTGAGGAAGAAGCCGCTGAACGCCGCAAAAAAATTCGCAATTATATCATCATCAGTGTTGGCGGTTTGTTCATGGCCTATTGGCTTTATACCGTGGTCATGGCAATCCTCCCGGGTTCGAAGAATCTGGCCCCGCAATTTACCGCCGAGAAATTCATCGCCGAATATGCCAAAGATAAAAAGCGCGCTGAAGAGAAGTATGCCATGACAGGCATCTCGTTGAAAGGGAAGATGGTCGTGGAACCCTCCCCCGATCCCAACGCTCGGGCGCGATTTTTCTTCGCACCGGGTGGTGCAGGCGATCTCAAAATTGAATTTATTCTGCGGGATACCGATCTGGCAGAAAATCTGAGGGAAAACGAAGAATTTCTGATGACCGGTGTCGTTCAACGCATGAAAGACCAAAAGCTCATTGTGGTCTCGAATGCCGCACCGATTCGCGGCCGATAGCCGATTGTTGATATTAAATGATGTCGAGTAATAGAAGAAAGTTCTATGAAGTTCAACGAAATAACTCTGTCCATTGAGAAATCCAACTTCCCGATATTGAACTACCCCCTATAAATCCGGTAATGCGCTGGATTGTGTTCTGATCGTTATTGTTAATTGCAAAAGGAATCTCATGAAAATGTCTCTCCTTCCCAAGAATCGCAAAGCTTTTACACTCGTAGAGCTGTTGGTGGTCATTGCCATCATCGCGGTTCTCATCAGCCTGCTGTTGCCGGCTGTGCAGAAGGTTCGCGAAGCGGCCAATCGGGCCAAGTGTCAGAACAACTTAAAGCAGATCACCCTTGCAGCTTTGAATTATGAGAGTGCGAATAAAGCCTTTCCCTGGAATGCAATCACGAAGAATAACGAACAGCCTCCTTACATTCCTTACGATCCGAGCACGATCCCCGCCCCTGGTAATTTCGCAGGAACCCAGGGTCGGTGCAGCGTATTAGTGACATTGCTGCCCTATACTGAACAAGTGGCGGCCGCCTCGACCTGGTGGTACAATATCGACTCCGCCGACCCCAACAACGCGGGCAATCTTTCGGTGAACTTGCCTCTTTACACGTGTCCTTCCACACAAAACACCGGAAGCATGATAACCTACGACCAAAAGTATATCGCCCCGACCACCACCGTACCGTACACACCCACTGGCGGGTACACTGCGGGTGTACCCTCCGGCACCAACATTTCTTTTGCCCCCCCGGCGGTAAGCGCAATTGGTGTCATCAGCACTACCCTCAATATCTACGGTAATAAACTTTGGCCGTCGGGTAACGCTAATAACACGATGACGGGTTTCCCGTCGGACTATGCACCTGCAACCCAGGTAAAGACCACAAAAAATGCTAATGGGGCTGAGATCGCATTCGCCAATCCGCTGGTGACGAACACATTCATGGGCTCTCGCAGCAAGGGGGCAATGTGCCAGAACGGTCCAACGCCGATCACCTCGATCACAGACGGGACCAGCAATACCATCATGTTTTCGGAAGCTGCCGGGCGAAGCCTTCAGTGGTACTCGGGGCTTATCAATGTCCCCTACGCTGTGGGTGCATTTACCGGGATGATCTGGGCCGACTCCGACAACCGTATTACGGTGACCGGCACGGATTCCACTGGATTACTGGACATCGGTACTGGGCCGTGCGTGATGAATTGCAACAATCTCCAGGGTGATATATACAGCTTTCATACAGGAGGAGCGAATATTTCCCGCGCGGACGGCTCGGTTATATTCGTGAGTTCTACGATCAATATCAATGTCCTTGCCGCGATGGTTACTCGAGCCGGTGGCGAGCAAGTAGATTTGCCTCAATAAAGAAAATGGCAATATACTCGCGTTCTTCATCGTTCGTTAATGGGATGTTAAACACGAGTATATATTGTAATCTTCGATAAGAACGCCTCTGCCTTTCTTGCTCCGGATTGTGTGTTTCCTGATTCTTTCACGTGCTTTACTTCTTTTGAAAGGAAGTCCAATGGTCTCTCGTTTGCAACGAAATGGAAAACGCAGTGGCTTTACGCTGGTGGAGCTTCTCGTGGTCATCGCGATTATCGCCATTCTAGTGGGGCTATTGCTGCCTGCCGTGCAAAAAGTTCGGGAAGCGGCAGCCCGCAGCAAATGTGCCAACAACATGCGTCAACTCGCTCTTGGTGCGTTGAACTATGAGTCGACGTACAAGGGTCTTCCCCGCGCCGGCGAACACATCTATCTCCTCGCGGGTGCACAACAGAAAGCTCAAGATTTCCAGTCAAACTTCATGATGCTTCTCCCCTACATTGACCAGGGACCGCTTCAGTCTGGTTACGATATGACCCATCGGTACAATGAGACTGCGCAGAACATTGCTGTTTCTTCCAGTACCCCGCCAATCTTCTACTGTCCAACCAACCCTCTTGCCGGTGACCGTGTTGGTGGTACGAAAGACCTTGAAGGTTACGGCTGCACCGACTACATGCCGATCGCTTACACGTCGATGGATAGCAACGGTATCTACAACGGAACTGCCACCCCCAGTGGGGTGGCCACTCTGTTTCCCGGTGCGATGTGCGGTGCTGCTTATCCAGCCAATTCATACACGACGTTCGTCATCAATTCGGCAACTTTGGCTCCAACCGCTTATGCTAATACGATTACTGCAACTTCGCTTGTTGCCACAGCGAAACTCACTCAACTCGACGGCAACCGACTCTTGGGAACCGTTAACCAAATCGATCCCAACTTCGGCCTGGCCACGATGTCGATGATTATCGATGGTTCTTCAAACACTGCCATGTATTTTGAAGATCCTGGCATGAACGACAGCAACCTCAATTCAACTTCCACCCAAGCCGGCTACTGCGATCCGGTCGGTCCGCTTCAGGCCGGCCCCACGGTGAGTATCCAATGGCGCTGGGCTAATCCCGACAGTGCCAGCGGCCAGAATGGCCCTCTCTGTGGCAACAAGAACGCAACCTATTACGTGCCCGACCCCACCACTCCCTCGACTTCCTATGGTTACAACGACTCTTGGGGCGTGCTGGACACGGGTGAAAACAGCGAAGGCTTCAGCTTTCACAACGGCGGCGTGAATACCGCTTTCGCGGACGGTCACGTCGTATTTATTTCGACCACGATCGCTACACCGGTTATTCGTGCTTTGATCACGCGCAACCAGGCTCAGTACGAAGCACCGGTCAACCTGTCGAACGACTAATTTGTTTCCCGAATGTCAACGCCATGACCGAATTCACTTCCAAATGGCGTTGACCGATATTCGATTCGGAATACGCGGCGGGCTGCTCGTTCTGAGCAGCCTGCTTTCATTTCAGGTTGGGAACAACACCGATTTTTGTAGCAATTTGTAGCATGGCGATCACCGCCTCGTTTGTTTGGTTATCAAATCGTAGGCCGCAATCGAAAATCGAAATTGTGTAGCAATTTGTAGCACGGCATTCGGGAGCTCATTCGTTCACATTTGCGATCATGAATGTACAAACCGATTTTTGTAGCAATTTGTAGCATGGCGTTCACCGCCTCGTTTGTCTGGTTATCCAATCGTTTGTCCGCATTCCAAATTATGTAGCAATTTGTAGCGTCTGCGCCCAGTTTCGGGCCCTCATCTGAAAGTAACTTCGCAAGAATATCAAATCAATAATCGTTGGATTGAGGCGAAGTTTCTTGGAAGCACGGCATTCAGAAATTCATTCGTTCGCATTTGCGATCATTAATGTACAAACTGATTTTTTGTAGCAATTTGTAGCATGGTGTTCAGGAATTCATTCATTCGCATTTGCGATTGTCGATATATGCTGCACTCGGTAGAAAGTGTGGTTTCGCTATGGCAAACGCCGGCTTCGCCTTCGGCATCGGCAGGATCCTCGCTAACGCGTCGGGTTGGTGTATAGTCTGCCGTTTTTTTTCTGACAAAGCGCGAGATTGACACTAACCCGAAGCGTTAGCGAGGATCCTGCCGATGCCGAAGGCGAGGCCGGTCTTCGCAAAATGCGAGAATGTCTCATCTCGACCATGTCGAGTATCGGCCGGAGATCACACAACCAGATCATCACCTATTATAGTGTACACAATTTCATTTTTCAATCGACTTTGGGCCAGGAAACTGGAGGGCTGGCAAGAGGCCCTTTTTTGTTCACTCGGCATTCATTCCAATGGAATGCTGAGCAGCGTCCTTGACTGCCGGATCCCCGTCATTCAGCGCAGCGTATGTCAGAGCAGGTCGAACGACATCTTTTGGTATCCGCGGTGCCGACAGAGCATATACGCTCAAAAGACGAGTCCGGTCATCGCCGTTCTTCAACCAGTCTAAAAGCTCAGCCACCAGTCCGGGATCGCTGTAACCTATCATCCCAATCGCCTGCGCACAGTAGGATTGAACCCTCGGCAACGGGTCCGAATTCATGCGGGCTTTGAGAAGAGGCAGCGTTTCATTGGCAGCGGGGCCGATTCGTCCGAGAGTCCAGATGCATAACATGCGGATCTGCGTTGACTTATCATCCAGGCCTCGAACCAGGGCGGGAACGGATTGCGTACCGCGCGCCGCCAAGGCGTTGCCGGCGTCACCTCGCACAAATTGATCGTCGTCCCCAAGAAATTGAACCAGCGTATCCAAGTCCCCCCTCCGGTCGGCGTAATGCAGATATTGCCGGCGCAACGAAGGAACGTATTGGAAAATTTCCCAGGCAACCAGCAGAACTCCCAGCAGGATCACGAGGGTGAACAAGAGATGTTTTCGTCGAAATTTGATCTTCATGGTCTGGTCCATGCTACTTTGGGGTCGGCGACTTCCGGATGGGCTGGCTCGCTTCATAAGAATGGAGATGTTCTTGGACGGCGGCAATCAGATCTTTCCGGTTCGCCGACCGTGCCAACTCCAGCGCTTTGCGGGCAGTGCTGATTGCCTCATTCATTTGCCCGACTTCGGCATGAGCGGCAGCAAGGACATCCAGAATCTCGGGTTCGGGTTGGGGTGAACCCTGGTAGGCTTGCAAAGCCAATTCCAATGCGAGTGGCCCGCTGCGCCGATTCGCGTCCGGATGCGTGGCCAAGAGCCAGGCCTGGTCGATCCAGGTCTGTTTCCATTTCGGGTCGAAGCGCGTCACTTCGTCGTAATTCTTTTTCGCCTGTGCCGTCATCCCTGCTTCATGCAGCAGAAACGCGAGGTAAAGGTAATTCCGAAGAACGCGCGGCTCGATACGAACCGCCTGTTGAGCGGCCCCGATCATTGCAGTAATGTTTTGCGCTGAACGCTTCTGCCGGTACAGGGCCACACTCAGGTTGTGATATGCTAGACCGTCCTTGGGGTTCAGTTCAATCGCTTCCTCATAGACCTCGACGGCCTGGTCGTAGCGACCTTGCCGGAGATAGGTGTCGCCAAGGCCCACCAGGAGTTTGGGGGAACGCGGGCCCAGGCGCAGAGCGCCAAGAAAATGAGCCTGGGCCTCGAGAATCCTGCGCTCATTCAAAAAATGCCAGGCTACATTGACGTGCGGTCGAGGATCTCTGGGATCCAACTCGATGGCTTGCAAGTAATGGGGAATCGCTTCGGCGACCTGGTTCCGCCGGCTGTACATGACGGCGAGGTTGTATTGAGCGATCGAGCTTTTCGGATTGGCTTGCACCGCAGCGGCGAAGTCTTGAAAGGCCTTATCGACTTCCCCCAGTTTCAACAGCGCAAAACCCCGATTGACCAGTGTCGGTTCATGAGATGAATCCACTTGCAAGCCCTTGCTGAAATTCTCAATTGCTCCCGGCAAGTCATTTTGTTCCGTCAGCGCGTAGCCCAGATTGTAGTATGCTTGAACATTGGGAGGTGTCACCTCAACGGAGTGGGTCCAGAGAGTTATGTTGCTTCGCCAATAGCCTACTTGCTGCCAGGTGCAAATCAATAAGGCAAAAAGCGCGATGCTTACTCCGGAAACAATTGCTGGTGCGGGCAAATGATAGCGGACGACAAGATACGCGCCGGCCCACACCACCATCATGAAGATGCCGATGAGCGGGACGTAGGTATAGCGATCCGCCATCGACTGATCGCCGACCTGGACCAGCCCAATGACCGGGACCAGCGTTCCCAGATACCACAGCCAGCCCACCGCGAGGTAGGGAGCTCTCCGGCCCAAGAGCAACACGCAGGCAGAGATTCCCGCAAGGATCACTGGCGCAATTCCTACATTCCAGTCCGACCAGGTTGGATGAGTCATGGGGTAGAAGATCGCCAGGTTTTGCGGCCAAAATGTTTTGCCGAGGTAGCCGGCATAGACTTCCAAAGCGTTGGCGATACGCTCGGATACAGGCACGATCTCCAGCGCACGTATGGCACCTCCCTTAGTCTGCGCGGCAGTTGTCACCACACAGGAAGCCGCGACCAGAACCAATAAGGGAATTTTCTCCGCCACCAGTCGATACCATGAAACTTTCGGCAGGATGCTCTCCTGGAACCTGGCGTCGATCGGCACCTGCGCTTGAGGACTCCCAGCGCTCGAATGGATGCGGCGCAGCGGCCAGTAGTCCAATAGCACCAGCACGCAGGGAAGAGTCACCAGCATCGGTTTCGCCAGCAGACCCAGCGCCAGAAACAAGACCACCGCCAGGTAGCGCAAAATGCCCGGCTGCTCCACGTATCGAAGATAGGCCCAGAGAGTGAGCATCCAGAAAAGGGTACTCAAAACGTCCTTGCGCTCCGCTACCCAGACGACGGACTCGACGTGAAGCGGATGCCAGCCGAACAGCGCTGCGACCAGGGCACTCGGCCAGAGTTGCTTCGTCGCCCGTCGCAATACGACGAAAAGGAGTGCGGTATTCAGGGCGTGCAGAAACACGTTGGTGAGATGAAAACCAGCCGGCTTCAGGCCGTACAAATCGTAGTCCAGTTGCAGCGAAAGCCAGGTCAAGGGGTGCCAGTTGGCGGCATAATACGTGGTAAACGCCCAGGTTATACTTTCGGACGTGAGACCGGAGTGAACACGCGGATTGGCGACAACATAAGTCTTGTCGTCAAAGTTGAGGAAGCCGAAATTGCCCGCTCGCGCGAACAAGGCAAAGGTTCCCAAGAACAAACCCAAAGTCACGAGAATGTCGGTGCGCCTGACGGAAGAATTCGGGGGCTGCATGTCGTTGACTTTCGGTTGCGGCGAGCGGCAGAAAGACATTTCCGCTTACTGCGTGCGCGGCTCTTTCCAAAGAACCGCGCACGCAGTAAGCGGTTGCGGCGAGCGGCAGAAAGACATTTTCGCTTACTGCGTGCGCGGCTCTTTCCAAAGAGCCGCGCACGCAGTAAGCGGTTGCGGGCAAATCTGTTTCTGCCTCTCTCCCAAGAATCGGAAACGGTACGAATTGACTTACATTGTAAGAGGTTTGCAGTGTAGATCGGCTGAAATATCCGAGTTCAACCTTCACGTCTGCTTCGCGAAAACTTCACATTTGCGGGTGGCAACTCGCGACCTGCGAGATAAAATCAGCCCAACACCGCAATTGGCTCACCTCATCCCCACTTTTCGAGGTCAATCATCAATCAACACCATCGCCGAACAATAGGAGATCCGCAGGATGAAGTCTCGAAAACTCTCCAAGAACAAGAGAATCATTCTCGTTTTGATACCCAGTGCGATCGTGATCATGATAACAGGATACCTGATGTATCCCGAAAGCCCCAAAGATGCTTCAGACACTGCCCGATTTGCTTATTGTCGGAAGTGCGACAAGGAATTTGGCCATGTTCCCGGCAAGGATCTCACACCCTGCCCTCTCTGCGGCCGGGAAATGGTTGGGCTTACGGAGTCGATCAAGAAGACCGGCAAACCCAGGAACCCCTATTTGCCGGTTTTGATGGCATGGTGTTCCGAAGCAATCCTCATTATGGGCATTTTCTACTATGTCACAAAACCTTCCTCGTCCCCCGTTGAAGAGCAGGAAGATTTCCTGACCATGCGTTGTCCAAACTGTCAGCGGAAGCTCAAGTATCGGGAGTCGCAGCAGGGAAACCTGGGTCAATGTCCTCTATGCAAAAAGCCGTTGATGTTCCCTCGGCTAACCGTTGCGGAGCCGGGCCAACAGTATTCGGAATCAAGGGCTGCGCAAGGGTGAATTCGATTGTCAAGTTCACGGCTTTGGCTTGGGCAGCTTCTTGGGCTCCTCGCGTCGAGCTTCCAAGTAAGCCACCACATCGGCGAAGTCCTGCAAGGTCATCCCGTCGTTCAAGCCGTTGGGCATCGTCGATATCGGTGAAAACTTCCGATCCTCAATGTCCTTTTTCGCCACAGCGATCAGCTTGCCTTCGATATCGGCAAGGTTAATCGTGTCGCCGGTTTCGCCCTTGAAGACGCCAATCAGATTCTTGCCGTCCAGCGTCGTGATCTTGATCGTTTCATAACCGTTTGCGATCGTCTTGGAAGGCTCCAGGATCGAGGTCATCAACTCTTCCTTGGCGTATTTCAGCGCGATTCCTTCGAGCGATGGGCCGACGTTGCCGCCCTGTCCGCCGACCGCATGACACTTGATGCAGGCCAGTCCTTTCAGGTCGGCAAAGAGCGTTCGGCCCCTTGTGGCATCGCCCTTGTTTTTGCGTGCGAAGTCGCGGAAAGCTCCAAGATCGAGTTTCTCGGGCACGCCTTGCAGGAAAGCATGTTTGCCACCCTCAGCAGTGTAAGCCACCAAGAACGACCAAGGCCCCGAAGCGTTGCCGCACTGGATGAGTAACTTGTTCTTGCCCTTTTCCAGCTTCACGTTCGCCTTGTCCGAATCGTGGGACCAGCCTCGATTGCCGTTGAACTCGAAGACTTTCTTGTCGTTGACCCAGACCTTCATGGTGTCGTCGCTGCCGATCAATAGTGTGGCATCGCGCGCAACGGATGATTCAATCTCGGCGTAACCGTAGACCAGAACATTTTCATTCGGCGAGAATTTGCCGTCCAGGTCGATCATCCCGTGCAGTTTGTCGGGCGATTTCTGATCCTTTTGCCAGCGTACCTCCTTGTCCGCGCCTGGATAGACGGCCTCGAAATTCAGTTCCTTTTCCGGTGGATGAGATTTACCATTGCTTCGGAACGGACCAATCAAATGCCAGCTTACGATAGGCTGGAAGGCGCTGTAGATCGAGCGCAACTCCGGCAGTGCCCCGGCCGGCAACTCCTTGCGCTGATGCAGTTCTTCGAGAACTTTGGTTGCGGGTTCTCGAATGGTCAGGAATGCTTGCCGGCAAGCGGTTCGCAACTCCGGACTCTTGGACGAAAGACCCGTCATGTAAGCGTGGATTGCTTTGACATCGGGAGTTTTTGTAAGTGCAAGAATCGCATTGAACTGAGTCGGCTCTCGACCTGCCATGATGATAAGGAAAGGAATCCCCTCCTTGAGTTGCATGCCACCGATTGCTTGAACCGCGGTATTTTGGACCGTAGAGTCTGGATCTCCTAACAAGGCTACCATTCGTTCCAGATGTCGGACATCGCCGAACTTGCCGAGGGCGATGACAGCGGCTTTTCGCATCAATGGCGATTCATGCGTTAAGCCTTTGATGATGGCAGGGATGTATTCCTTCACTTTGAGATTGCCGAGCGCTTCGACCGCTCGTGCCTGAACCACTTCGTTGTCGCATTTGACTGCCGACAAAACCAGGGCTTCCGTGGCATCGGGTTGTTTGAGTGCTTCGAGCGCTTTGACGATTTCCAGACGAGCTGATTCAGGATTCTCCGCTTTCCGCAATTCGATACTCAGTGTCGGAATCGCTTTCGGAAGGTTCAGCGCGGCAATGGCTCGAATGAGGTCGAAGCGAGTATCCGCATTCTTTTCAGCGTCGAGTTGCTTGATGAGCGGATCGAGCGTTTGAGGCTCTTTTAGCTCGATCAACCCAGCGATGGCGGTCTTACGAACCTCGGCCGCTTCATCACCAATCGCTTTGACCAGGGCGTCGCGGATGGTGGGAGTGTCTTTCCAAGCCACAGTGCGCGCCGGCGGCTTCTGGGCAGCTGGTTGGGTGCCCCACCAGCCTCCTGCATACGAAGGACGGCTCTTCGCATTTCGCGAAAGAGTCATGATGGCCAGGTTGCGTATGTCCGGATCGAAATCCATAGCAAGTCGCTGAAGGAGGATCGTAGCATCAGATTCATATTGTTCTGTCAAGGCGTAACAAAGTCGAACTTTGCCAAGCTTGTTAACGGGGATGGTCTTTTTAATTGATGATGCGGCAACAAGGACTTCCCAGTTTCCGCTTCGTTGCAAGCGTTGTACTATAGCCTGCTCGATCTGAAGCCCGGAAACGCGACTTTTCAGTTCGAGCAACTGTGTGATTGTTTCCAGAGCAAAAGGGTCGGAGAGTGCCCATATCGCTTGGATTTGCACCGCCGGGTCGAAGGTTTTCAGGAGCCGACACAACAGTGCGTCCCGCCGTAACCGAAGATCGTCAAGTTCTTTAAGCCGAGCACGGGAATCGAGGTCGCCGCTGGGATGCCAAGTCGCGAGAACCCGTGCGCATTCAAACTCAATAGTATCGTTCATGAAACTGGTATTCTTGTTGCGAATGATCTGGTCGACCGCGCTCAAAGCGCGATCGGGAGACAGTTGGCTGAAAATCCACAATCGATGAAACATCAGGTGATGAAACGTCGACCGATACTGATCTGTTCCCGCATTCGAGAGTTGAACGACGATTTCTTTACCGCGTCTCAGCAATTCGTATTGCGCCCGCATCCGCTCGCTACGTGCTGGGTGATCTAGCGCCTTGATTAAATCCTCCACCGAATCCGTACTCTTCCCGCGCGGTGCCGGCTTCACGTCATCCTTGGTATAAGTCACCTTCCATAATCGGCCGGCCTTTACCTTGGCCAGCCAGCCGCTATAGGCCCAGTCGGTTACATAGAAACCTCGGCCATCGGCAGTGGGCCGTAGGGAGAAGGGTCGAAAATCCTTGACGTTTGCCGGGTCCATGAAGGTGATCTCATCGACGTACTTGAACCCGCCGCCGTTCGGCTCAACCTTCACTGCGAAAACCCTTTGCTTGCCCCATTCGCAATGGAAAATCCGACCACGATATGTCGCCGGCAAGCCATCATCGAGATAAACGCAACCGCCACAGGGCGAGCCGCCGCCGAAATCGTGAATGGCGGGAAGCATCTCTTTGGGGCGATGCTTGTACGCCCACGGATAACCCATAAACCCACCATGCGGCAGATACATGAAGCCGGGTATTCCAGCCCAGGCCGTCATCGGTGTTGTCGCGGACGAAAATGCGGTCATGCTCATCCATCGGCACGTCGAGATGATTGCGCGTGCCGCTGGCGAAAACTTCCAGGCCACTCCCATCCGGCCGAAAGCGAATGACTCCGCCACCTTCGAGGGAAATGTGATTGCCTTCCTTGCTGTGTCGCCAACGGCCTTCGGCGACGTGGACGGAGCCTTGATCCTTCTCCTTGCGCGTCATCTTGGGAATGCCCTTGTCGCCGATGCTGACGTAGAGCCAGCCGTCCATGCCCATGTGAATGCCGCTGGGAACGTGATCGTTGAAACTCGGCACACCGGCAACCTTGGGGCCGAGATCGGTGAATAGGTCTTCGCGGAAGGTTGCGGAGCCTTCTTTATCCAGAAAGATTTTCGTCACATGAGGAGGATGCACGACAAAGAGAGTATCTCGCACGATTTCCAGGCCCATGACCGCCCACATCTTGTCGGCGATAAGTACCTTTTTTTTGGGATCGCCACCTTTGAGCATCCAGATTTTGTCGATGTTCTGGGTGGGTGGCCCGCTCATATCCATCGGGTCTTCGGCGTAATAGACATCGCCATTCGGCGCTACGGCGAGAGCGGTCGGCGCTTCGATGTCGGGCGCTTGCAGCACCAACTCCACCTTGAAGCCGGGAGGGACTTTCGGAATCGGAGGATCTTGCGCGAAACAAGGTGCGGAGATGGCCATGAAGGCAATGAGACAAAATCGCATGAAAGACCGTTTAGAGAGTAAGAAAGTTATTGAAGTTGGTGCCCTTTGGTTGGTGTATTGAATGTTAGTCGCACCACGACGATTTTGCAAACGATTCATCTTCCCGTCACAAAATACGATACGTTTGGATAGTAATATAAGTATCGACGTGCCACGTGGCACGTCGATACTTATTTGAGTGAACAAATATCAATTAAATTCTCCCTTTCTTTCCGATTCCAGGAGTTTCCGAGATCGCAACCGTATACTGCCAAATGTTTTGCGTCACTGTCTTTGGCGTTTGATTGTCAACTGAGTCAAAGCCCAACACATTTTGTGGTCATTCCCAAATTACCTGCATCTCCGCATGCATCTTCTATTCGCTGAATTCTCAGGTTTGCCCGGACCGATACATCCTGGTGAAGCCATTGATGCACTTGGCTCGTGTGTAGGTTGCGCGAACAAGCCTGGAACCAATGAACGAAACGGAACGAGTTCGATTTTGGCAAGGACGATCGGTCGTTCTGACCGGGGCGACGGGTTTCGTCGGCTATCACATTGCCAGGTTGCTTCAGGGCTGCGGTGCCCAGGTCACTGCGCTGGTCCGGGCCAGCTCCGCGCGAGATCGGCTCACGGCACTAGGAATTCACTGCGAACAGGCCCCTTTGGAAGATGTCGATTTACTGACTCACAGCTGCAAGAACGCGGAATACCTCTTTCATCTCGCTGGAGCAGTTGACTTTGAAAATGACTGGGAGCGATTTGAACGAATCAATGTCCTCGGGACGCAAAATGTCATCGCTGCTGCGCGCCGGGCCGGGGTCCGAAGACTGGTGCATACCTCTTCCATCGTCGCTGTCGGGGCCAGTCAGACTCCCACGAATCTGGATGAATCAGCGCTCTGGAACCTTGGTTCATTCCGCGTCCCTTATGTGACCACCAAAAGGCAAGCCGAGGAACTGGCACTGCGATCATCGGATCGGACGCTCGAAGTGGTTGGCGTCAATCCTGCCTGCGTGGTTGGGCCTGACGACTTTTCAAAAAGCGAATTTGGGACGCTGTGCCAGCGCTTCTGGCGCGGCCGGCTGCCGTTCTATTTCGGCGGCGGAAATAACTTTGTCGACGTTCGCGATGTCGCGGTCGGACACCTCCTTGCCGCGGAAAAAGGCGAGCCGGGAGAACGCTATATCCTGGGTGGTGTGAATCGCACCTTCACCTCGTTTTTCGGCGAACTGGCCCGCGTTGCCGATCGAGCGATCTTTCGGATTCGTTTGCCGGGCGCACTGGCCGGAGTGCTGGCAAAGCTCAATGAATGCCTCGCCCGGAAAAAGAATCACCGCTCCTATTTGACCACCGGCCAGGCCCGGCTGCTCGCGCTCTACTTCTTCTACGACGACAAAAAAGCACGCAACGAACTGGGGTATCGACCGCGCGAATTCGCCCGGACGGTTCGCGATACGCACGGGTTTTGGATCCGGAAAAAGGCGGCGTGAGCCGAAGCTGAATGTTTCATGTTCACGGGAGGAATCTGACTGTTACCCACAAAGGAAAAGGACAGCGCGCAAGCGCTAGTTCCCTCTCCCCGGTACTCCGGGGAGAGGGTTAGGGTGAGGGGTTGAACCCTCATTCTTCAAGAACGCGCGTCTTCTAAGGTGGCAGTCTCTGCCCCTCACCCTGACCCGGGTTAGGGTGAGGGGTTGAACCCTCAGTCTTCAAGAACGCGCGTCTTTTAAGGTGGCAGTCTCTGCCCCTCACCCTAACCCTCTCCCCTGAGTACAGGGGAGAGGGGATTAGTGCTTGCTCACTCTCTTGGATTATTTGTGGGAAATAGTCAGGTACTCAGGGAAGAGGGGATTAGTGCTTGCACGCCGTCTTTTCAATTTGCGGGTACTAGTCAGGACATGCGAAGGAATCACATGATGCAGCCCCAACGAGATTTCTGGGCCGGCAAGCGAGTCTGCGTCACCGGAGGAACCGGCTTCCTCGGCTATCATCTCGTATTGCAATTGCGCAAAGCTCGATGCCCAGGTGACGGTATTCTCGCTGGCACCCAGTTCAGGGCATCCCATTCTGAACGAACCCGATATAGACAAGGTTTTCGGCGATCTTTGCAATCCGCAAGAAGTGAGTCGAGCCGTTGCAGGCTGCGATGTCATTTTTCATACCGCCGGGATCGTCGCCGTCTGGGGCTCCGCCTTGAAGCGAATGTATTCAGTTCATGTCGAGGGGACCAAAAATGTCATCGACGCCGCTAAAGCGGATGCGAGAATCGTCCACACCAGCAGCATAGTTGCCGTGGGCGGAGGCGATCGCCAGGAAGTATTCAGCGAAGAAAGCGCTTTCAATCTGGAGAATGTGCGGGTCGATTACATTCACGCCAAACGAGAAGCGGAACGGGTCGCACTGGATGCAACCAGATCGGGACGGGATGTCGTCGTGGTCAACCCAGGTTATCTGATCGGTCCGGAAGATCACGAGCGTTCGGTGATGGGTCGATTCTGCGTGCGCTTCTGGAAAGGACGAATGCTGGTCGCGCCGACAGGCGGCATCAATGTCGTCGATGTGCGCGATGTGGCCAGGGGTCATCTGTTGGCTGCGGAGCATGGTCGATCGGGAGCGCGCTACATTCTGGGCGGCGAAAATCACACGATGAAAGCCTTCATGGGGCTGCTGTCGCAGACGGCAAAAATGCACCCGCGAGCCATGCCGACCATTCCCACCTGGTCGTTACGAGCAATTGCCGCAGTGGCCGAGGGCCGAGCCTGGCTCACCGGGCGCGAACCATACCCTTCCATTCAACACGTCCGTCTCAATCGACTGCACTGGTATGCGACCTCGGCACGCGCGCAGGTTGAACTTGGCCATAAAGCCAGACCGTTGGCGGAAACTCTGGCCGACACCCACGACTGGTATAGCGAGCGAGGGATGTTGTCGCTGCGCGGCTTGAATCGCTGGTGGATGAGGCCCGAGGTGGAACGGAAGAAAGCAGCGTGATTTGGATGCGATAACCTATTTAACGCCAGTAGACTGAATTAAAACTTTCTCCCTTCACCTTTCGGATCACTTTGGCGTTCTTGCCCGACGGTTCGGCGATGACCAGTAGCGCTTCCATTTTTTGCTGCTGCTCCTTTGTCAAAAACGTAAAAGTGCCGGTACAATATGCGATTTGCTTCCCGTCCGGCGACCAGCACGCACTGGTGACCTCCGCCTCTTTGGCGATACCCTCCACGAACATCGGTTTTTTGGGGTCGGCGACGGTTATGATCGCCAACTTCCCGTCGAGAAGACAAAGTGCCTGTGTCCCGTCCGGCGACAGTCCCATCCCATCGCACCAGTTCTTGGCTGTAGCCAACTGTTTGATTTCCGTTCCGTCCATGTTCATCAGGTGGATGCTCTTCGGCTGCCATCTCCAGCCTTCGCCGACTTTTGTCGTGAGAAAGCACTTTCCGTCGCGGGACCAATCTTTGACGAGGTAGCCTCGAAATGTTTCCGTTGCCTTGAACTTGCGTGTCTTCACGTCCACCACATAGTGTTCAGCCCGAATGGTTTCCGCCGAGCTTTGGCTGATGTGAATCTGGGTGCCGTCGGGCGACCAGCGGAACTCGCGGAACCCGGCGTTCGGGGGCAACGACACGCTCTTGCCAATCTCCTTACCCTCACGGTTCGTGAATACTAACGCGGACCCAACCCCGCCTTTTTGCGAGTCGCGCCAATGGGCAAACGATAGGCCATCGGGGGCCGGCTGTACCGTTCGGTCGGCTATCGTCCCGGTAACGCGAATGTGCTGTTCGTTGCTCCCGTCGAGGTTGAGGGAGTAGAGCCGCATGTCGCGAGTAGCGTAGAGTTGCTGGGCGACCGGATCGGCCTTTTTCTCCGGGGTCGGCGTCTTGATGTCCTCGGCCTTGGTCTTGCTCGGCTCGTCGCCGAACACCAGACCCAGACCCACCACAAACATTATCAGAGCAACGCATGTCGCGAGTTTACTCGCTGTAAATAGGGTCGATCGCATTATCATCTCCGCCAGTTTAGCCACTGTCTTGGAAGGGACCGCGGAAGTCGTTGCCATGTCGCAGGCACTTGCGGCCAATGCCGCACAGACCGGAGTCGCCAGGACGCCGACGCTCGCGGCAACGCCCCGACTTTGCAGCCGACGCGCCAACCGTCTTCGAGCCTCGGCCAATCGGCTCGACAAAGTGCCTTCGGGAATGCCGAGCCGTTTCGCGGCCTCGCTTCGGGTCACGCCCGCCAGTTCGCACAGCAGTACCGGCGAACGATACGTCTCCGGGAGCTTTGCGATCTCGTCGAGAAGTATCCGGGAATCTTCGACAGTGTCCGAAGGCGACGGCGCAGCGGCCTCAAGAACCCCCGCATTCGCTTCGCGCGAACGCCGCCGCTCCCGCTGTCGGAGTACCTCCCGGCTGGCCCGCATCGCCACCGCGAACAGCCACGACGCGATACTGGGACGGAATGCGATACGATGCGCTTTCCGGACCAGCACAAGGAAAGTGGCCTGGAACGCGTCATCCGCATCGTGACCGTTACCCAGCACGCTGCGACAGACGCCGAACACCGCCGAGCTATGCCGTCGCACAAGTTCGGCGAACGCCGGCTCGTCGCGGTCGGCGACGTAGCGCCTGACAAGTTCCGCATCCGAAGGCTGGGCATCCTGAGTAACGACCCGCAGAACCGCCCGAATCTTTAACACGACAACTACCTCCACAAGCAGCGATCCGTGCTGCTCGATAATTACCGTCCGGAGCCGCGCTGCGCGTCGGAGAATTTTGAAGAAATTTACGAGATGCGTCCAGAGGAATTCGTCGCGTCCAGAGAGATGACCTGCTTCTTACAAATCTTCCGAAGTGACTGCTTTGACGGAAAGATCATGTTTCCGAGCGATATCCGCCAACGCCTCACTCATCGGTCGAGTTCGGCCTGTTTTCGCATCTTCCAGTCCTTCGCGGATTGCCGCCAATGTTCTCTGATGGACTTCTTGTTGCAAGTTGACTTCATCGATCAAATGTTCAAGGTAGGCCGTGAGATCCAAGTAGCCTGCTTGCGCAGCTTGACGTTGGGCCAAAGCCAGGCAGCCGCTTGAAAGAGTAATGTTCATTCTTCCCTGCTTTTCCCCATCGGAATAACACGCAGGTATTGCGATGGTCAAGTTTCGCGCTAATCTTTCACGGTCTTCAGCAGTTCACGGGCTTCTTTTGAACTTGAAGAGTCAGGGTAGTCAGAGATTATCCTGCTCAGGAATTCTCTTGCCCTTTCAGTGTTGCCTTCGCTAATGAGTTGCTTGGCAAGTGACAGGATCAGTTTGGCTGACTGCTCGTTCTTTTGCTTCTTTTCTTTGCCGCGCTTCTCGGCATTGGCAAGTTCCTCTGCGTTTTCCCTGTCGAGTATTTCCGCCTTCGCCTTGGTAAGTTGTCCGGGAACTTTGCGCATATCCGTTTTCGTGGACGATTTATTGAATCCAACCTGTTCAGATGACGCTCGTGGTTGCGTTGATTGTGACCCTTGGTGCCGATGCCAGAACACGCCGACTACGACCGATGCGAAGATTGCCACAATTGACGCTGCCAAACAACCGATGAGATTCGTCCTGTCGGGTCGAATCTGTCTCTCCAAACTCGTCAAAAATGAATCAAGCTGCTGGTTTTGCTGAGCCATTGGGTCATATCGCTGTTCTCGAAGGAGCTTGTTCACCTTTTCGGTCAATTCCTCTAACTTGTCTCCCTGTTGTCGGATTAGCGTTTCGACGATGTATTCCAACCTAGTGCTGAGTCGATCAAGCGCCAGAGTGTTCGCCTTGACTTGTTCTTCAATCCGCTTTTCCCACTCGTCTTGAGTATGTTTCTGTCCCGATTCGATGGCCTCGAATAGATTCGCGATACCTGGCAAAAAATTGCCAAGGACGGCGGAGATGACAAATTTCGCCTTGCCGCCGTGTTTCGTCATCAGGTCGCGTATGGTGGAAGCAAAACTCATGATGGTAGGATCGAACTTCGACGATCTCAATCTTTGATTGCTGCGATTGCGGCCTCAGCAACGGTTCGTACCTCGTTATCAGGATCGAACTTTAGCTTCATCAGGACGGGCAACATTTCTTTGGCGTCTGCTCCCAATTTGCCGAGTTCTTTGATGTAGAACACGCGCTGGAATTTTGTCGCACGGAAACCAGCCAATAGAGCGTTGAATTTCTGTTTGTTGGTCACTTTGATCGAGTGCATCATCTCGACACTCGTGGGCAATGCCTTTTCTTCTGAAACAAGGGTCAAAATAGTGGTCTTAACCGCACTATCTTCGGGCGCAATGGCAACCAACGCTTTCAGAGTTGAGGTATCTACGAATCTGCCGCGCGAGTTCGATGAGAAAAACACTTTCAGTGCTGGAACCGCAGCTTTAGCCTTTGAGCCCATGTCCTGAAGTGCTTGAACGGCAGTAAACTTATTCCCGCGATTTTCGTCGATCAATAGGGTAAGCACTTGTTTGTGGACCAGTGGATCGATCTTCTCAAAGGCGACGAATGCGGCTTCTCGAACAGTCGCTGAAGTGTGCATCATTCCGAATTCCACAAGATATGCGCCAGCAGGCTTGGCATCAGGCCCACACGCGGCAAGTTCCTGAATTGCAGCCACTCGCTCTTGGTTCTCTTTCGCTCTGACAAGTTTTTTCACGATTGATTCGAGCTTTTCCTTCAGCTTCGCCCGTTCATCGTCATCAATTGTTTCATTGATCGCATCAAGTGATTTCTGCGCAACAGTCCGAACATCTTCATCGGGGTCTTTCTTGGCTGCCTTGGTCAAGGCTGGAACCGCTGCTTTGGCCTTCTCTTTCAGTTTGCCCAATGCTTTGGCTGCCTTGAGGCGAACCGCTTCGTCGGGGTCTTTCAATTGGTTAATCAGTGCTTTGACATCGGCGGGAATATTCACAGGCCCTAAATCTTCACGCGGACGATCACCGGGTTGTTCCGCGACACATTGACCGCCTTTTTCGACGAGAAGCAATATCGAGAGAAAGAGCGAAAGGGAAAGTATTGTGGGTCTGGGCACTCTGGACTCCTTTTCTCTGGGTGGGGGGAAGGAAGGTGACTGGACTCTTTCAAAATCACATTCGATTTAGAATACCCCAAGTAAGTTTGACAAACAACCAGAAATTGTTCGGTGCAGCGTCACTGCTGAATTCACACGGCGCAAACCGTTTTTGAGGGGTTGCCATGTTTCGCTTTGCCACGCTCGCAACGCTGGTCCTGTTCTCGCTCTCAATGGCCAGAGCCGATGAGATAGACGATTATCAGCAATCGGTTTCAGATGCCCGAACCGACACGACCGCCATGCTTAGAGGTTTGGGGTTAGCAGTCGGCGTTAGCCTATTCATCGCTCTCTGTCTCTGGGTCTGGCTCACTCGGCGCGAGTTCGTTGTCGAGACGACCATCGCCATCAGCAAGATTATCGTCGCCGTCATCCGGCTACCGGTGCTTTGGTTCGTGCCGAAACTTGGCACAGCAGCAACCTTGTTGATCGGCATTCCGCTATCAATGCCGCGCTCGATGCGACGGATGTTGTCTGTGTTGGCAGCGGGTGGAACCCTCATGATCGGCATCGCGCTGGGCCTATTCGGACTCAATGGGGGTCTCGGTTGGGAACTTCGTCCCTTTTCCAGCCTTTACCGAAATGGAACGGACGGCGGCTATTATCAGAGACGCCGGCGCTTCTGGCATTTGGACCCAAGGATGCTTGAATCCCCTCACCGAACGGAAGAGCGGGGCAATCTGGCGATTCCCACATTCGCCGGTAACAGGTCGGTTGGGGTCGGGAATGTCACAGACACAACTAACTCACTGAAATCTTTCCCGGTCCTGGCCAGCGAGATGATGTTCGTGGTTGCCAGAGAGAACTGGCGGGACTCCAAGCGGTAATTTCTTTGATTGGCGTGCATTGGAACGATTCTGAATGATGGAGCAAGTTCGGGTAGTGGCTTAATACTGTGTTGATTTCTCCTGCTTCTGCTTCTCTTCTCCTTCAATAGTCGTCACAGGGATAAATCCACTAAGATAAGAGGTGAGATTCGAGAAAGCAGATTGATATGTCGGGGCTAATTCTGACACCGGTCCAGAAGGAATTCTTGGAAGATCACCAAAAGGATAACAGTTTCCTATTCCGCTCGCGGCCACTGCATCCCTGAAATGTTGAGGCATGTCGATGGTTCTCCCAGACCAATTCCCGTGGTCCAAATAACCTCCCGAACAAGCTGCATAGCCACTGATGAAAACAAAACCAAATGGTTGTTGGTCGATTTTCCCCTTATCTACTCGATTGAAATCTACCATGTAAAGATTGCCAGAATTAACAAGCAATACACTGTCGGTTTTCGCCAAAAGACTGCTGGGGAAGTATTCCGGAAGCTGAGTGGGCGAAAGCAATCTGTATGTTCCTTGCGGGCAGAGTAGCTCCCATTCAGCTGGGATTTGGTTAGCTGTAGTACGATAGGTAAATTTTGGCATACCTTAACCCCGTCGCTTTTGGTCGGTTCTGGAGATTCTCCACAAAATCCATCACAATCATTTTATGCGAAACCGCTAAACCAAAAAAGCGCTCGAAAAACATCGAATTGACTTTGCCGACAAAACTGGTGGACGGACCACGCCTCTCAAATGGCTGGAGTAAATTGTAGGTTGCGATTGGAAACTTGTCTGCTATCGTTCATAAAATAGGGTAAAAAGGAACAAATCATTTGCTTCGATTCCCCGTCCGACGAATCGACCTCTGAAAGGGCGAACATGTTGATGATTCGATGCCAGGCCATCACTGAAGGGATGCGCTCGGACGAGAAAACGATCACTTTGTTGGACGCAAACGGAAAGAAAGAATTTCTTCGCTTAGAGCCAGATTATCTGGTTGAAAAGGATGGGGAAACGTGGCTTCCTGTCGCAGTGCTTCGTGAGGATAACTCCAAGGGGGTGTACCTCATCGAATTCCCGCATGAGTCGGAGGGTGGAACAAATCGCATTTGGGTGAGAGCTTCTGACACAATGTCTATCCATCCCAATGGGTCAAGAGTTCCAGCATGATCCTCTCCGACCGAGAAATCAAATCTGCGCTGGAGCACGGCGCAATCTATATCGATCCCGACCCTAGATTGGATGAAAGTCTTTGGGCTTCGACAGCAATTGATCTTAGGCTGGACGATGAATTGTTGATCTGGAACAACCAAGGCAGCACTCCAAGCCAAATACTCAGAACCCCAGATGATCCGGAATTTGATTTTGAGGACATCAAGAAGCAATGTACGTCACGGAAAAAAATCGACTCCGAAACCGGCCATGTTTTAGCACCAGGAGATTTCTTGTTGGGATGGACAAAAGAAAAAATCAAGCTGCCCGAACGATCGCGTATCGCAGCTCGAGTGGAAGGAAAAAGCTCTCTGGCGCGGTTAGGTATCGGAGTCCACGTTACTGCCCCAACTATCCATGCCGGTTTTGGTTTCAAGCTCGCCAACCCCGATCTCCCCGGCAGGGCCATTCAGTTGGAGATCTTCCACCACGGAACGTATCCTGTCCGGCTGCGCGCTGGAATGAAGGTCTGCCAACTGATTTTTGAAGAGGTTCATGGCACTCCCGAGCGCGGTTATTCTGGAAGATTTGCCGATCAAGGGCCACAAAGCTGATCTTGGCCTTATGGAACTTCCAATTTGCTTCGAGTTGTAAAGCCTTTTTCGCGGTTGAAATTCTGGTCTCTGTCCTCTGGCGTGCTGGACCTACACCATTCCCCACACTCTGCGCAGCCCCCACTCGAATCCGAGCAGCGTCACGAACAATATCAACAGTGCCGGCAAGAACCATTTCGAGCCGTTTCGGCTCCAGTCCGGGCGTAGCTTCGCCTTCGCGGTTGTCACTCGCAGCGGTTTCGCAACCATCTCTTCCTGAAGAAACGATGGCAGTTTGTCCGCGCGCCGAACCGTTTCAGGTGCGTACCCGTTTGCGGTTGACTCCAAACCGAGCAAGAAATCGTGATTGGCAGAGGGACGCAACAACTCATCCGAAATGTCGGGGTAAACGATAAACGGAGCCATCTTGTCGCCCTCGATGGCTGCGCCGTCGGGATCTTTTCCCTTGCCCCGGACGAACACGCGATGTTCGCCGGGTTGCTTGACTTCGTAAGTCACATACGCTCCCTTGCTGTCGCGATTTGCCTTTTTGAATTTGCCGTCCTTGGGTTCCTGACCTGGCGGGACGATTTGATATTCCAACTCTGCATTGGGAATCTCATCGCCATGTTTGTCCTTGATGCCCATGCGAATGACATTCTTGCCGTTTACCGCCAGACGACGCAGTTCGGGCAAGACGTAAACATTGCCGGTCGTGGTCTCCTGATGAGCCAGCCAGAGCACCATTTGCTTCCAGAAACGCGCATGAAGGTTCACGCCTTCTTCGAGACTCGTCATGCCTCCATCGGCATTGTTCATCGCTTCTTCGCTCACGCCGAGATTGACCCATTTCCAGGTCTGGTCGGCACCGAACGCCAGGACCCGGCCCGCGCCGACATCCTTGCCGACCAGTAGCGGTACTCCAGTACCCGGCTTTGCGGGATCCTCGGCGTTCGCGTACACTGTGGCTCCTGGTTTCGGTGTTCCCAGCGGCGTGTAACCGCCTAGTTGGGTTCGCGCAGCTATATTGATGCGTCTCCAAATATCCTTGTTCTTCTCCGCGTCGGGATCGAGGCGCAAGATGTACGAGTTGAGCCCTTTGGCGAAGGGTTGCATCTCGGTTGGTTGATCGACTTGCGGGGTGCTTCTTACAGTGACCGGCAAGAGATCGGCAATCGGTGTGCCGGCCCAGCCGACACTATCTCGGACACCCGGGGTGCCTCCGAAGCTATCGATGCCGCCGGTCATCAACAGTCCAACGCCTTTTTTCGTCACCAGCGTGCTGATCTGCTGCATGATATTCGCCTGCACTGCTGTGAGCCGTTTGGGTGAAACATCGCCCAGAATAATGACGTCGAATGCACCATCTTCAATCTTGAACTGGTTGCCGTCATCGGCATCGGTTTGACGAACCATTTGCACCAGATCGAAGCGTTTATCCGAGGCCAGGGCGTAGCGCAGGTATTTCAATTCCAGCCGTTGGCGATCGATCACCAGGACGCGGACACCCTCCTTGAGAACGGTCACATAACTTTCGATGTGATTGTTGTCGGGGTTGACATCGTCGGGAGGGGCCTGCTCCAGATCGAGCGTTATCTTGATTTCACCGGGCGTATCGGGGGCCTTGGTCTTGATGGCGATTTCATTGCCAGTCGGTTTGAGGAGCCGAAAGTACTCGGTTTTCACGGGCTGATCGTTCACCAGGAGGCGGACTCCCACGTTCGCGCCTTCCAGTCCCTGTGCATTGAGCATCGCCTTGATAATGAGGTCGCCCTTGACGGCGACAGGCGATGGATCGGGACTGATGGATGTGAAGGCGATGTCTTTCTGATTGGAGCGCGTATCGGTTCGGCCGACGCCGAAGCTATAGATGGGACAGTTGATGCCGCGCCATTCCATTGCTTTTGAAAGAGCAGGATAATCGGTCCCATTATCCGCACCATCGCTTACAATAATCAAACCGCGCAGGTTCTTCTCGCCCTGATGCCGTTGATAGAGCTGATGCAGCATCGTCCCGAAATCGGTTCGTTTACCATCCGGTTTATGCGCGGGATCCCATTTATCGGTATCGGGATTGAAGCCGGCGGCGAAGACATACGAATAGACGGTGACTTGCTGTTCGGTTTCCAGTTGTTGAAGAATCGGTGCTGCCTTTTCCATGGCTCGACGAGCAACTTCCCATCGGCTCAACTTGTCGTATTCATCATTGAGGCTCATACTTTCGGAAACATCGACAACGAGGATCAATGTCGAGGGCAATCGAGGTTGTTCAATTTCCGAGATCGCAGGCCGTAAGGTAGTCAGGATGGCAATGAAAAGCGCGACGAGGCGTAATGTTACGAGAATGGCGAGCCGGCGCGGTGTCGTTTGCGCAGCGCCGAGATAGGTCCAGAGAGTCAACCCCACCAACACCGCAGCGCAAGCCGCAAGGATCACGTAGCCGGGCGCATCGGTGTTGGTAAACGGACGCCATGCCGGATTGGTAACGACGTTCCATATATAGTCGGGTTGCATAAAAACCCCTACGGGGTAAATTCCAGGTCTCAATACCAAAGCCAGACTTCTTGCTGAACGCGAGGCGTTCGGCTCAGTCAGAGTCTTCTCGTTCCCACGCTCCGCGTGGTAACGCATGGATGGGAAGCTCCGCGTCACGTTTCCAGTTGAGACAGCATGTGTGGCGCAATCTCGTTTTCGGCTGGCCGGGACGCGGAGCGTCCCGCCCGTGCGTTACCACGCGGAGCGTGGGAACGAGGGAGTGTGGGGCAGCCTACCCCGCTCGGCTCGCCTATTGGTTTCCAATCGAGCAGCCTCATGGCATGTATTCCTCAAAATCCTTCAAGTGCTCATCATCGTCCGAAAGAATGGTGATCCAGCCTTTTCCCAGTCCAGGCGGCGGACGCAGACCAGGCTTCACTTTCGGCGGCTCGCTCACCAGTTTCGCTACCGGTTGATTGTTCTCGGTAATTACGACTTCTTCACCCGGAATTAGCCCGTGGATCAATTGCGAGAGGCTTGCCTGTGCTTCTTCAATGTCGCCATGTAGCTATTCTCCATAGATTACGCGGCCGGCTGTTTTGGCTGTTTATAAAACTTGTTCGATAACAGGTTCTCAAACGCCAAGAACAGCAGCAGCAATATCATCAAAAATGGAAACAGTTCGATCGGCTGATCGAATTTACCGCTCAGGATGTCGCGCAGCTTCAAGTCCCTGGTTGCGGGAGCGACACTATCCGGACCGAACAAGTCGTTGATCGATTGTACTTCCACCCGGTCGAGGTTGCTTTCATCCGGCGGGGCATTCAGGCTAAACCCATCCAGCCATTTGGGATGAGTCTTGTCCTGCGGATCGGAAATGATCGTAAAGTTTCCTGCGGCCATCGTGCGCTCGGGCGGGAAGCGGAGATAGCCGTTTTGCTTTTCATCCCAGCGCTGAACCGCCGTCTTTTCATCCACGTCGGGGCCTGAAAGATAATAGATTTTCGAGCGCGACCGCGCATCGACCGGCCATTTGCGAACCACCGTTGTCCCGGTCGGGAAATTGAAATTCTCATCTTCCTGATCGCCCGTCAAATAGCGCATCGTCAAATTGGAAAGCACCAGAAAAAAGGAAGTGGCTGGATAATCGTTCCACGAACCGGTCTTTCGCCGGAACCGGCCCGAGTTCTCATCGAACCGGGCATCCATCGGCGTCGTGAACAGGACGACTTTGCCCCCTTGTTTCCCGATCGTCTTTTCCAGGATGGCGGGCCGGCGTTTTGTGGCATCCTCATCGGCATCGGCGTAAAAGACGATCGCCGCTTCGCGTGAGTAGTCCTTCACTTCCCAGTAGCCCCAGGCTTGCGGTTTGTCGTGGATGAAATCGATCTTGGAATCCTGAATCCAGGGCCGGAAATTCGCCAGCAAAGGATGATTGAAGTTCAGTTCATCCCACGTCCAGCGCACGCCTTCCTTGGAACGATCGAGATCGATTCGTTCGGTCAAAACACCCGGCAACAATTTTTTGTAGTCGTAGCCGCGCGGCGGTTTCATGGGATCGTCGAGCATCTCATCGCCGCCGGGGCTGACGATTATCTTCCCGCCATTGCGTTCGACGAGATTGAACAGCAAATCCCAGAATTCCTGTTTGGGTGCAGTCAGACCGGCCAGGACGACCGCTTCATACTGCCCCCATTTTTGCCCGTCAGGCTGCTTTTCATCCTTGGGATCGCGCCAGGTCGAAACCTCTTCCGTCGTGCGGACATCGCAGGCATACCAGGTCGTTGCCTCGAGCGAGACGCGCCAGACAACGGTCGAATCGACCACTTTGCCCAGAATTGCCGATCCGCCGCCGATCATGCCCAGACCCGGCGGTGCATCGGCGATCAACAGCACCTTGCGAGGCTCCCGGATCCGGAAGGTAAGATAGCGGATGTCGTCGAAGGGCAGGCGATCCGGCGTTTGCAGACGAATCTCGGCCTGATGCAATCCGGGCTTCAGCCCTTGCCGGGCAAATTTGACCGGGCGAGGCTCGCCGGGATGCACTTTCACGGCGATATTGGTAGTCTCCATTTCCTCGTCGAACCGGCAAGTAACGACGTTGTTTTGCACGCTCCCGGTCGCTTCCAGAGTGACCGTGAATTCGACCGGCACATTGCCGGGCACGATCTGGGGCCGCATTTCAATTTGTGTGATCGCCAGATTGTTCGGTTTCTCGACACCCACATCAACATATACCGAATGGATCTTTGCATCGGTGATGCCGCGATCTTTCATGGCTTGCAAAACCCGATCCCGCATTCCTTGAAGAGTGGGTATCGCATTGGCATCCCAGGAGGCCGAGGTCCGATCGGAGAAGACGCAAATCAGATGGGGCATCACGTCGTGCTCGCCATCCTGGTCGGTACGGTACATCAGGTTGTAGGCCGTCTCCACCGTGCGCGAAACGGTCCGGCTATTGGCGCGCGGTTTCTTGATTTCACGAACGCGCTTGCGAGCATCATCAATGCTGCGCTCGAAGATCGGCTCGCCACGATCGGAGGTATCGAGAATGGCAATCCTGCTTCCGGGTGGTAATTCCTGAATCAACTCCATGATGCGAGCACGAGCATCATCGAGAGCCGTCCAAGGCCCCTGCGCCGACTCTTGCAGCAGATTCAAACCGGCCTGGCGTGCCGGGGAAAGACCCGATCGATCTTCGGCAAGAACCATACCCATGCTGGGGCTGGTATCGATCACGATCACGGCCGACACCGGCGATTCGCCGAAGTTGAAACCGTCGCTGATAGCCTTGGGCTGAAAAAGAGCAACCGCGATCAAGGCAATCAAAAGCATCCGCAACAGCAATAAGAAGAAGTGGCGCAGGCGCATCTTGCGCTGATTGATGCGGCGACGCAGCTTCAGGAATCGGAACGCAGGAAACTGTAGTTTCTTCGGCTCCTGCCGCATGATCAAATGCAGCAGGATGGGCAAACCGATAAGTGCTGTGCCGGTAATAAGGATAATGTGCATGGTGTATCAAGAGTTATTCGCTGGCGGAGCATCAATATTGCCGAATCGAGCAAAAATTTCTTCGGGGCTAAACCAGACGACGTTTCCATCCCCATTGGGCGACATCGGCACCGCTCGCCCCGCACGGGCATGAGCCAGGATCGCTTCGCGCGCAGCCCGCTGAAGCGCTGCGGTGATCAGATCATTATCTGCGATCTTTTCCGATATGGTTCGAGTATCTTCTTCAGCCATCTTCCACCACCTTCTTAACTCGGTTCCAGGTTTCAGGGTCCGCAACCACTTCCGTTTTTTCTCGTCCACCTTCGGCAATGAAGCGAGGTCCGCCTTCACTGTTATCATATACCTTCCATGTCGTCACAACCGGCATGTATAACGCAAAGAGATTCTGAACGCTCCGCGAATATCGCTGCCGAATCGTTGCTTCGGGGATATGGTGTCCCCCGGCCTTTACTCAATTGGCCACTCGGCTCACGGCTAAATCGGCACTCATGAGCCAAAAGTAGAATAAAGTGATTTCATATCCGCCTTGCCGAAGAGAATCGAGCCAACTGGCGTAGGTCCGAGCCGCCAGTGTGGTTTCAAAGGCGAAATCCTCTCGGCTCCGAGCAAGGTCGTGCAATTGCTCCAGCATAATTTGACCTGCACGAACGGCAACGGACTCCGGATTGAAACCACACAAGCCCTGTGCGATCACGTCGGCGTTCACGAACGTCATGAGATGGAGGGTATCGGCCAATAGTGCTCGCGAGGCGGTGGTCTTACCGGCACCGTTGATACCCGCAAGCACAATGGCCGTTGGGGTTTTTGTCTCGGGCTTGTCGTTCACCGTTCAGAACCTCCGTTGTCGCTGAATCAGGTACTCCAACAAAGCCTTGTCGAAACTGACGGACGTATCCATCGCCACGTAATCGATGTTCGCCTTCGTGCATTCATCCTTGTAGTGATTGCGAAATTCCTCGATCGATTGCAGATAATCGAGCCTCATTCCCTTGGCGTCGATGGTCATTTTTTCCGGCGTTTCCACGTCCTCGAATTCGATCAGCCCTTCAAACGGGAAATGAACTTCTGCTTCGTCCAGAATATGGAAGATGATGATTTCGTTGCCGCGATGTCGAAGATGGTACAGCGCCTTCATCAAGGCATCGACATCCGTCAGCAGGTCGCTGAAGATCATGATCAGGCTTTTGGTGCGGATCAGGGCCGCGAGTTGGTGAACGCAGTGCGGCGATGTCGGTTTCGCCTGCCGGCTTCAGGTTGGCGAGCATCGCCAGGATATTGCCGAGTTGCGTGCGCTTGCTGTGCGGCGGCAGGACGGCGCGGATCACCTTGTCGAACGTCACCAGGCCGACGGGGTCTTGCTGATGGATCATCAGGTAACCGAGCGCAGCTGCCAGGCAAATACCGTAGTCGAACTTCGTCAATTCTTGGCGATAGGTGTAGGCCATCGAGGCGCTGAGATCCATGACCAGATAGCCGGTCACATTGGTCTCGGCCTGGAACTTCTTCAGATAATACTTGTCGGTCTTGGCATAGACGTTCCAGTCGAGATCCTTCAGATCATCGCCGGGAACGTATTTGCGATGTTCGGAAAATTCAACGGAGAATCCTTGAAACGGACTGGCATGCAGACCGGTCAAAAAACCTTCGACGATGAACTTCGCCTTCAAATCGAGTCGAGCGACCTGATTGATGACTTCGGGACGAAGATACTTTTCGGCGTTGGCCATGAAGCGATCCTAAAGGCGTTGAAGTTTGCGCCAAGGTCGGCAATGGCGAGCAAGTCGGGATCATCGAGGTGGCCGATCTTGTTGGCGAAACGAGATCGGTCTGTGGCAGCGATCTGAAAGACCAATGCAACTGATTCGATGGTCAAACCATTCAGAGGGGTTGGGCGAAGCCGGTAGGTTCCTGGAATTTTCAAGGCATTCAAGCTCGAAGTCACTGGTATCACAATCAGGGTGGGTGTAAGGTACGCGAGAGTGTCCTGCCAAATGATCGCTGGCCGTAGTCCCGCCTGCTCACGTCCACCTCGACGCGGAAAATCGACCCAGAAGAGATCGCCGTGATTCAAGAGAGTTCATCCTCCACAAGCCGGAGGGCTTCTTCTGAAATTTCTTGCCAACCTGCCAGTTCGGCTTCCAGTTCGGGATCACTCTGCAAGTAATACGATAGCGCCTGATTCACGAGATTATCTACCGTGATGTGTAACTGCGCAGCGCGATCGTTGAGGATTTGCTCCAGTGCCGGCAAGATCGATATGGTCATTGTGACGCTCCAATTAGATTTAGACTACTGGTTCTCCGTTCGTTCGCTCCAATTCCAGTGCAGTTCGGCAACCTACTCCGCCAAGTCGCTCATCTTCCTTTGCATTGTAACCGAATGCCCGCATTGGACAAAGCCTTACGTCACGATCCGAAGTCCTGGCGCTGCACCTTGCCCGTCATCATCGGGAGAACCACAGCGGATATGAGGACTATTTGGCCGAACGCTACTTCTGAGGATCCCTCCTTTCATCGCTTCCGCAATTCTTGAATGATGTGGTAGACCGCCGGGCAAGTCACGCTGTTGGCTGTGTGCTGGTACGAGCGACTTGAAAACCCTTCCTTGTCCGTATGGGGAAACGCCCGGCACGACTCAGGACGGAGATCCCTCAAGAGAGCATCGTGGTCGGCAAGCATTGCAAATCTCCTCGCGCATGGTTCCAATCGAGTTGAGAGCGATCCTGAAATAGTTGATTCTAGCGAATTCGCCATCAACTTCGGCGTCAATTGATTGTCGCTGCACAACTTCTACCATGATCGTATCTCAAGAGAGGTCGCCCTTTTTCGTTCCAGGATGTTGAGGTCGTTCATGCCGAACCGTCAGATCCGGACTTTCACGGTGCTTCCCCATCTGCCGCCCCGTCTCCAACCCCTCCACAAACTCGCCTACAACCTTTGGTGGTGTTGGAACGCGGATGCCGTAGCCCTGTTTCGCCGTATCGATCCCGACCTGTTCGAACCCTCGATCATAGCCCGATTCGGCTCCTCGGGACTGTCGCAACAGTCGCGATTCGACAAGCTTGCCGAGGACGAGGGTTTCCTCGCGCACATGGACCGGGTTACCGAAGCCTTCGACCATTACTTGTCAGCCCCGACATGGTTCCAGGAAACGCACGGCAAAGATCCGAACCTTCGCATCGCCTATTTCTCCGCCGAATTCGGCATCCACGAAAGCGTGCCGGTTTATTCCGGCGGCCTGGGCGTCTTGGCGGGCGATCACCTGAAGTCGGCCAGCGACCTCGGCATGCCCCTGTGCGGCGTCAGCCTGATGTACCGCGAAGGCTACTTCCGCCAGTACCTCAACATCGACGGCTGGCAGCAGGAGCGCTATCCCGAAAACGACTTCTTCAACCTGCCGCTGATCCCGGAAACCATGCAGGACGGCTCGCCGCTGTCTGGTCAGCGTGCCGCTTGCCGGGCCGCGAGGTCTTCCGCCCGCATCTGGCGGATTCAGGTCGGCCGCGTGCCGCTCTACCTGATCGACTGCAACATCCCGCAGAACCGGCCGAACGATCGCAACATCACCGCCCAGCTGTACGGCGGCGATCAGCACACCCGCATCGAACAGGAAATCGTCCTGGGCATCGGCGGCATCCGCGCCTTCAAGGCCTCGGGCAAGATGCCGACCGTCTGCCACATGAACGAAGGGCATTCCGCCTTCTGCGGCCTGGAGCGCATCCGCCTGCTGATGGAGGAGAACGGCTACGATTTCGCGACCGCTCGCGAAGCCGTCAAAGGCCGGGACCTGCTTCACGACGCACACGCCCGTGCCGGCCGGCAACGACGCCTTCCCCGTCCACATGATGGACCAGTACTTTCGGCGAGTACATCAAGAGCCTGAAAATCGACCGCGACGACGTTCCTGAACCTGGGCCGCGAACAGCCCAACAATGAGCACGAAAACTTCAGCATGACCGTGCTCGCCATTCGCATGTCGAACACCAGCAACGGCGTCAGCAAACTGCACGGCGTCGTCTCGCGCAAGATGTGGAAGAACATCTGGCCCGGACCTGCCCGAAGTCGAGGTGCCGATCACGTCGATCACCAACGGCGTCCACACGCAGACCTGGATTTCGCCGGAAATCGGCCAGCTGTACCACCGCTATCTCGGCGTCCAGTGGGAAGAGGAGCCGACCAATTTCGACATCTGGCAGCGGGTCGACGCATTCCCGACGCCGAACTGTGGCGGACCCACGAACGCCGCGCGAGAACGCTCGTCTCCTTCGCCCGGCAAGCGACTTGAAGAAGCAATTGCAGCGCCGCGGGCGCCCGCCGGCGGAGATCGAAGCCGCCGACGAGGTCCTCGATCCCGGATGCGCTGACCATCGGCTTCGCCCGCCGCTTCGCCACTTACAAGCGCGGCAACCTGATCTTCCGCAACCTCGAGCGGCTGGCGGCCATCGTCAACAACAAGGACCGGCCGGTGCAGATTCATTTTCTCCGGCAAGGCCCATCCGAAGGACCACGGCGGCAAGGAACTGATCGCCCAGGTCACGCAGTACGCCCGCCGGCCCGAGTTCCGCCGCCGCATCGTCTTCCTCGAAGACTACGACATGAACATCGCCCGCTACATGGTGCAGGGCGTCGACGTCTGGCTGAACAATCCGCGGCGGCCGCTGGAAGCTTCCGGCACCAGCGGCATGAAGGTCAATTGCAACGGCGGCCTGAACCTCAGCGTTCTCGACGGCTGGTGGGACGAAGGCTACCTCGGCGACAACGGCTGGGCCATCGGCCGCGGCGAGGAGTACACCAAGGACCAGGAAACCTATCAGGACGACGTCGAAAGCCGGCTGATTTACGACCTGATCGAGCAGGAGATCGTGCCGACATTCTACACGCGCGGCAGCGACGGCTTGCCGCGCACCTGGCTCAAGCGCATGAAGCGCTCGATCGCCACCAACGTGCCGGTCTTCAACACCAACCGCATGGTGAAGGAATACACCGAAGTCTGTTATCTCCCTTCCTATCAACGGTTTGTGAAGTTGTCGGAGGAACACTTCAAGTTCTCCGCCGAGCTGGCAAAGTGGCGCGCTCGGCTGCGCGGCAGTTGGGGCCAGATCCAGGTTGTGAACGTCGAGGCCACGGGTGGCGACTTGATGCGGGTCGGCGCGGAGTTGGCCGTCAAGGCGAAGGTTTCGCTGGGTGGAATGTCGCCGAACGATGTCGAGGTTCAATTGTTTCACGGCTTGCTGGACAACCGCGGCGAGATCGCTCTACCTCGCACTCTGACATTGATCCCGGAACCCGCGCAGCAACCTTCGCCCAACGGCAGCAGCGTGTGGGTGTATTCGGGAACCTTGCTCTGTCAAAGCAGCGGACAATATGGCTACTGTGTGCGGGTGTTGCCGAAGAATGAGTTGCTGGCAAACTCGTTCGAGCCGGGATTGGTGACTTGGGGATAAGGAGATGACAAGGTGACCGGGTGACCGGGTGACAAGGTGACAAGGTGACAAGGTGGTGAGGTGAATTCTTCATCGCCTTACCACGATTAAAAGAGGTAAATTCCTGTGATCGCTACTTGCGTGTATCCGTTTTTGTTGGCAGTCTTGGCTGCCCCCGCGCCCAAAGAAGAGCACAAGGCCGACGAGTTATTGAAATATCTTCCGGATGACACGATCACGGTCTTGTACGTTCAGACAGGAAACGGATGGGAGACAAAGTGGGGCAAGGAAGTTCGCCGACGGATCGATCCCCTGCTGAAAAGACTGAATCAGGAGAACGACGATCGCTCTGCCGACAGTTGGTGGATGATGTTGGCGAATCTCGAAGCCGCAACGGTTGGGCAATTCGCCGTTGGTGAGGAGTTGGAGAACTTCTGTGCGGTGCTTCGTTTTAAGGATGAAACCTACCCTACTGCCGTTAAGAGAATGTGGAAAGCAGATCGGGAGAGCCTGAAGGATCTGACCGTCGGCAAGTACAAGATGAATTTTCGAGAAAACGATCATGCCTGTTTTGGGTTTGTTGATCCACGAACAATGGTATTTGTTCTGCTGCATGAGACGCCGAAAGAAGAAAGGACACTTATCAAGCAGATGGAAGGGATGTTTGCCAAACCGAAAGAGGAGATCACATTCAACAAGGATCTTCGAGAACTCTTGGCCAAGACGGGGTATCGCGCCAACGCAATCCTGGCATCCGCACATCCAAAAACGTCAGCTTCCATAGCGTTTTTCTTGCGCGCCAACTTTGGCGATGGGAAAGAGGTCCGCGACCTAATGAAACCTGTCGTTCGCATTCAAGGTTTGGTCGAAATCGGTGACGAGATGAGGTTGCAATTGAAACTCACGACCAAAGATGCGGAAAGTAACCAAGCCTTCGGGAAGGCATTCAAGGAATTCGTCGCGGAGCAGCGGAAGAATCTGGCATCGTCACAAAATCCATTGTTGAAAGCTCTGGGAGAGGGTGCAGAGGTAGTCGTCGAACCGACCGGAGTAACACTCAAGACCAAATTGACGCTGGAAGATTTGAAACGGTGGGAACCGAAATAAGGAACACTCTTGTCACCTTGTCACCGTCGTCGTTTCAGCCGAGTTTATGCTTGCCTCGTTCAGCGACACGAAGTATACTCCAAAAACTCTTTTTTTCCTGTCATGCCACGCGATCATCCCGCGCTCGGTGATTCTCGTGCAGTGCAATGGCGTGATCGCGGGTTGCGGTTCAACTTCACAAGCGTCGTCGGAAGCCGGAGGTGCGCATCATGCCCGACGACAAGCTCCACCATCAGCCCGGATCTGTGTCTATTCCCGAGAATTCAAGCGATGTAGAAACAGGGCCCGAAATCGCTCCGAATGTCGCGAAGGATGTTGTGCCGGAATCGCTGGACGGGACGGTTTCCGAACATCCGAAGAATACACCTGAGCAACCCAAGGGAGAGACCGATCCGGGCCGTCGAGGCGGCACCGGTAGCACCTCGGTACCAGGCGAGTTGCAAATCCGCGGTTACGATCTTCTTCAGAAGCTGGGTCAGGGTGGCATGGGTTCGGTGTATCGAGCCGAGGATCGAATGTTGCGGCGGCGCGTCGCACTCAAGGTGATGATGCCGGCGTTGGCTGCTGACAGTATTGCCCGGGACCGGTTCCTCCGCGAGGGTCGCGCAGCCGCTGGGATCCATCACGACAATGTGGTCACCATCTATCAAGTCGCGCAGCAAGAAAACATTCCTTTCATCGTCATGGAATTATTGGAAGGCGAGGCCCTCGATAGCCGGCTTGCCTCAAAAAAGCGGTTGTCAATATTCGAGATCCTTCGGATTGGCCGCGAGACAGCAACAGGCTTGGCCGCCGCTCACAAACTCGGTCTGGTTCATCGAGACATTAAGCCTGCGAATCTTTGGCTGGAATCCCCCAACGGTCGAGTCAAGATTCTCGATTTCGGCCTGGCCCGTCAGGTGGAAGACGACGTTCACCTCACACAGAGCGGCGCAATTATCGGGACGCCGGCATACATGTCGCCCGAGCAGGCTTGCGGCGAAAAAGTCAATGCGCGAAGCGATTTGTTTAGCCTCGGTTGCGTGCTGTATCGTCTCTGCACAGGCCAAAGTGCCTTCCAGGGTAAGAACATGATGGCCATTCTTAAGGCCATCAGCGAGAAAGTGCCGACACCTGTTTACAAACTTAATCCGGAAGTTCCCACCGCACTGGAAAATCTGATTCACCGGCTCCTCGCCAAAGACCCGGCCAAGCGTTTTCAAACCGCCAAGGAAGTCGTCGCCGCATTGCGCGAGATTGAACTGGGATCTGCGAGTGACACGCGCCGATTCCCGTGGATCGTGTCGAGCTCGGCAGCGATCGTCGGTGTGGTGCTGTTGGTGCTGTTGGTGCTCCCACGCAATAAGAGTACCCTACCGATCCAGACGGACGATCCTAATGCCGAGGGAAAGGCGAACCGGCGATTGGAAAAAGTTCAATTGGACAAGTCGAAGGATACTCCTGTCCTGACAACTGAAGCCGACCGATTCGCAGCAGAGTGGGTGCTGTCCATCGGGGGGACGGTTTCCATCAGAGGAAAAGGCGACATTAAGACGTCCGCTGACCTGCCTCGATCGACTGTTCGGTTAACCGGTGTCTTACTGAACGACAACAAGCAAGTGAGCGACGCGGGACTGGTCCACGTCAAGGATTGCAAGAACCTGACGGCCTTCGATCTGGGCGGCACATTAGTTAGTGATACAGGACTGGCCCACTTCAAGTACTGTAAGAACCTGACGAGCTTCAACCTGGGCGGCACGCTTGTGAGCGACAAGGGACTAGTCCACTTCAAGGATTGCAAGAACCTGACGGCCTTCGACCTGGCCTTCACTCAGGTAGGCGATGCGGGCCTACTCCATTTGAAGGACTGTAAAAGCCTGACGAGCTTTGGCCTCGGTTTCACTCAAGTGACCGATTTCGGCCTCAGCTATTTCAGGGATTGTAACCTGACGGGCCTTGCCCTGGGAGGCACGCGGGTGACCGACGAGGGACTGGCCCTGTTCAAGGACCGAAAACACCTGGTGCATCTCGACCTCCAAGACACGAAGGTGAGCGACGCGGGGCTTGCCAATTTCAAGGAGTCCAAGAATCTGACATACCTGGATCTGAAACAGGCAGGACGCGTGAGCGACATCGGCCTTGCCAACTTCAAGGGCTGCAAGAACCTGACAAATCTCCAGTTGGGCGACACATTAGTGAGCGACATGGGACTGGAGTGTTTCAAGGACTGCAAGAATTTGACTGTCCTCAACCTGTGGGGAACGAGAGTGAGTGACGCGGGCTTGGCACTCTTGAAGGAATGCAAGAGCTTAAGGAAACTCCACGTCCAAAAAACCCACGTCACCGAAGCCGGGATCGCCGAACTCAAGAAAGCTTTGCCACAATGCAAAATTGAATGGAACGGTGGTGTGATCGACGCAACGCCGTAACGATGCGGTCCAACCAAGCGGCTTGGGGACTGAACAGCAATTTGCCCTAACTCCTAACTCCTTACTCCCAACTCCTCACTCTCCCTTGCATTTCTTGCCCTCACAATCGATAATCTCATTACACCCCTTCGCGGTCGTCTGCATAGGATGCAACGCATGCGTCATTTCATTTGCATTGTAACGCTTTTGCTGCTCGCTGCTCCTGAGGCATCAGCGCAGTTCTTGCTGCCACCGCCGGGCATCGGCATGATGAACCGGGGCGGCATCGGTTTCGGTTATCACAATCGGCGATTCGCCATCGGCGGCGGGCTAGGCTACACCTCGGTTTTCAACTACGGCGGATTTCCTTTCGGCGGCTATTACGGATATTCCATGATCTCGCCCATCCTTCCTCCCCCTATTATTGTTGTCCCTCCGCCGATCATTGTCCTGCCGCCGCCGGTTGTGGTGGCCGGGCCCCAGCTATTTGTCGATCCCGCGCCGCCGCTGATCGATCCGAAGCGATTCATCGTGATCAGTCCCAATCAACCCGCAAAACCGAACCTCGCCCCTCCCCGGCTCCAACCGCCGCAAAAAAACGCGGCGGTTCGAGTGCCGGCACCCAAACTTCCGGTCATGGTCGACCGGCCCGGCAAACCCGCCAAACCCATCGATCTCGGCGTCAAGCCGAAGGAGTTGCCGCTGGCAACTGCTCCGGAAGCAAACCCGCGCACCGAAGCAGATCGACAGATCGAACTTGGAAAGGCAGCGTTTGCACTCGGGGCACTGGGTCGGGCAATGGAACGATTCAAGCAAGCGGTCACTGTCGCCCCGGCGGAGCCGACCGCTTATTTCCTTCTGGCCCAGGCTCAATTTGCGCTCGGCAAATATCCCGATGCAGTCAGCACCATCGAAGCAGGATTGAAGATCCGACCCGATTGGCCCCAAACGCGATTTCGTTCCAGGGAGGTTTATGGCGCAAATGCCGCGCTATTCGACGATCATCTTCGACAACTCCGAATGGCTCTCGAAACCGCTCCAGACGATCCGCGATTACTGTTTATGCTGGGGGTAGAGTTGTGGTTCGATGGCAAGCGCGATGAAGCGACACGATTTTTGAAGAAGGCAGCAAGACGGATGATCAATACGGGAGCCGTTGAGCGGTTTATTGAACTGAATAGTTAGTTCCAAGTTCCAAGTTCCAAGTTCCAAGTTAAATGCCATCGATGAAAGGGACCGAATAGGCTTAAGCAGCTGATGGGTTTTCAACTTGGAACTTGGAACCTGGAACTTGGAACTGATGTGGGGAAGAAATGCTGCTGATGAGCTGTAGCGGTTTAGCGCGGGGCTTCGATCGCGGCCCGCTGTTTGATAACCTCAGTTTTGAGCTGTTTCACGGCGAACGAGTCGGTTTGGTTGGTCCCAATGGTGCCGGCAAAACCACGCTGATGCGAATCCTCGCAGGACAAGATACATCCGATACCGGCGATGTCCGCTTTCATGCCGGGGCCAAGGCGCTTCTCCTCGAACAACATGCCGAGTTTTCCAACGGTCGAACGCTCTTTGAAGAAGCCCGCTCCGCATTTGCCGAACTTCTCAAGGCCAACGACGAGATGATCGCGGTCGCCGAGAAAATGGCGCGCGCGACCGATGAGGCGGAACAAAAAACTCTTTCCGCACGTTACGATCGTCTCCACGAATTGCTCCGCAACAACGATGCCTACACACTCGACCACAAGGTCGAGCAGGTTCTGGGCGGCTTAGGGTTTCGAGAGGCCGATTATGACCGGGATTTGAACACCTTCAGCGGCGGGCAACAGCGCCGGGTATTGCTCGCCAAGCTACTGCTCACTTCGCCCGACATCATGTTGCTCGATGAGCCAAGCAACCACCTCGATATCGAAGCGACGCGCTGGCTGGAAAATTATCTGGCGCAGCAGCCTCAAGCGATGATCATTGTCAGTCACGATCGCTATTTTCTGAACAAGGTGACGACGAAAATCTTTGAATTGCACGCTCGCAAAATCACATCGTATCCCGGTAATTTCCAGCAATATGTTCGCTTGCGCGAGGAGCGCTTCGAGCACCAGTTGCGCGAATACGAAGCGCAAAAAGAATACATCGAAAAGCAGGAAGAATATATCCGTCGGGTTCACTACGGCCAGCTTGCCAAGCAGGCGCAATCCCGGCAAAAGGCCATCGACAAGATCGAAAGGCTCGAACCTCCCACCAGGGTTGAATCCCCGCGCATGCACTTCGGGCAAGTGGTTCGCTCCGGAGATGTGGTATTGCAGGTCGAGGATCTCGGTAAAGCTTATGACGACAAGGTGCTGTTCAAAAACCTGAACTTCAGCTTGCCGCGTGGCAAACGAATGGGGATGATGGGAGCGAATGGCAGCGGGAAGACGACGCTTTTGCGCATTCTTCTGGGCGATGAGGAGCCGAGCGAAGGGACCGTCAAGCGCGGCCATTTGGTCGAGTTCGGCTATCTCGACCAGCATTTGAAGATGCTGCCCGAAGATAAGTCGATCATCCAGGCGGTCTGGCCCGAACCCGATCCCGACCTCAACGAACAAAAGATGCGCGATCTGCTGGCGCGGTTCGGTCTGTCCGGCCCCATCATCGATCAACCCGTCAGCGAATGCAGCGGCGGCGAACGGAGCCGGGCTGCATTGGCCAGACTTGTTGTGCAAGGTGCCAACGTGCTGGTGCTGGACGAGCCAACCAATCATCTGGACATCTGGGCTTGTGATGCACTCGAAGAAGCCCTCAAAGAATTTGAGGGCACAACGATCGTGGTGAGTCACGATCGTTATTTCCTGAATCGTGTCGTCGATCTTTTGATCGTGATCGAGGTCGGCCGAATCGAAGTGGTGTACGGCAATTACGACACCTACGAATTGCTGCGATCCGCCAGGGAAGCCGCCCTGCGGGAATCGACCAAAAAAGCTGTGAACCCGCAGGTAAATGAATCGCGACCATCTGCCGTTAGCGCTCCAACCGGCAAGCAGCCGAAGCGCAAGCGGCGCTTCCCTTATCGAAAGATTGCGGATTTGGAGAAAGAGATCGCTTCGTGCGAAACGCGGGTCGCGGAATTAGAAGCATCCTTGGCCTCGCCGGATGTCTATCGAGATGCTAATCTATTAAGAGAAACGATGAACGCCTTCGAGGATGAGAAGGTGAAACTCCAATCGCTCTATGAGCATTGGGAAGAAGCGGTCGAATTGAATTGATGTCCCACAGTGTTCAGTTTACAGTGTTCAGTTTTCAGTTAAAGACATCGAGTGATCGGATGACATCAGCGCCTTGATGGTATTAACTGAAAACTGAACACTGTAAACTGAACACTGTCGTTATCGTCAAGGAGGACGAACCATGAATGCATTTCCTGCGGAAACTCTACCACGTACCTATCCCCATCTCGGCATTGTCCCTCTCGATTCTACTTCGCCATTGCCGGACGTCGGCTACTCGACCCATGAACAGTTACGGCCCCTGGCTGAAGCGCTGGCGGGAGCGGTTCGCTTTCGGAATGCCTGCCGTCAGCTGCAAGAAAAGGCAAGCCGGCGCGATCCGCAGTCGGGAGTTCCCGAGTTGTTTTCCTTCGACAAAAGTTGGCAGACTCGTCTGGATGCGTTTCGCGCCAAGCCTCGTTCCTATCTGAGCAGTCATGGCCTGACCGCCAGGAGCCAATCGCCGCGCGATGCCCAGGCCTGGGAGAGTATCGACTCGCTCATCGACGAGGCGACGCCGATGTTGCTCGGCTCGGTCGAAGCCCGTCGAGTCGCGCGCGTTCTGCACGGCCTAACGAAATCCGCAGCGGCGCTGGCGACGGACCACGAAGGAGCGAGCCAGCTCAACAAACTGCTGAACGTGGCCGACGATCTGGCTTTCACGGTTCGACATCCCGCCACTGGACGAGAGTGGAGGGTCTTTGCTTCGGGAATCGAGAACAACTATCAATTGCAGGTATTGCTGGTCGATGCGCTGAAGCACGATTTTGGCTCTCCGCGTTTCGATCCGCGTGTGGTGGCGGCCTATCGCGGCCTGCCGATCACCGATGAATTGCTGACGGCCACAGCGCGATTCGGGATGTACTCCATCGGGGCCTTGCGAGCCGATGGGACGCTGCCCCGTGGATTGGCAGGAAGCGATCACTGGATCTGGGGCGAATGCTCACCGCGAACGATTCCGGTCCACAAGGGCGAACGGTTTATCTACTTGGGCGAGCCGCCGTATTCGATGGAATGGGATGTGGAACGACAGTTTCCGACGATGCGCAGTGAAGTGGAGGTAGTGGAAGAAGAAGTCAGGATGCCGTTGGCGGCTTGATTTTGCCTGAGTTGATAACCCTTGCATCCCGGCGTCATGACCGGGATGTGGATGTTTTGAGTTTAACGCAATCGGCCCGAAACTGTGGAATGCTTCCTGTCTTTTCTGGATCCCGTCCGTCGAGCGAATACAAGGTCGTCGCATCGGGTGAATCGAGATCGTCAAAAAACTTCCGCTGTCCGTGGACTCGTGCTGCAACTGGTCAGGAGTGAAAAGAAGAAGGTTCGCATTTTGTCCCAACCAACCGCGTGATGATGAGAATTCAACATGCAATTCTCCTAAAACGGCGAACTCACTTCTAGTCTAGTAAAATGAACCATTGCGAATCATTCCGGACTTCTGGGTGGGTTAGAATTTATGGTTCCTTTTTGCGAATGCGAATCTGTTGTTCCGTCTTTACCCATCGCGTTACATTGGTTACGATCCTACTGTCATTTCTCTGCCGCATTCAAAGGTCTCAGAGCCGACCGCGTTTTACCATCGATTGAAGCGCTGGGAAGATCTTCTTGTAAGCCAAGGTGCCTGTGGCACCAAAGAAGACCGGGGCATCAGAAGTTGTTGGGTTCATGGATAGATTCTCCTTGCATGGTACTTGCCGGCACCTTTCTCTACGCAGCCGGCGAATTGGAATCGCATATTGACGGCCCTTCCGCTGTGGAATCACCCGCAACGCGACCTTCCCACCCCGTTCAATGCCGTCTGCCCGCCGGGTGCACACAAAATTCCGTAAAGCGATGAGTGAGCAATATTTCTTAAGAACCGTCTCCTGGATGATGTTGCGCGGCGGCGTGCCGAAACGGGGTCGTGCGGTGGTTGCGGCCGTTGCCCCGCGTATAATTGCATGCAGGACTACAAATCATCACCGCGTTGAGGATAGCGCATGGCTCCGATCGAAGAAGTCGCGTTTCCCCGGCTCACCAGCGGCGAACTCGCGCTCGTCAAGCCCTTGGCCACGGCTTGCGACTACGCGGATGGCTGAAACCATTTTTCGGGCGGGCCAAGCGGATATCGATTTGTACATTGTCGAATCCGGTCAGATCGAGATTCGCAATCCGACAGACGGCGACCGCCTGATCGTCACTCACGGGCCGGGCCAGTTTTCCGGTGACATCGACCTACTGACGGGCCGTCCGGTGATTGTGACTGCCGTCGCGCAGGGCGCAACACGTCTCTGGCAAGTTCCGAGCAGCCACCTCAGGGCGCTGCTGAATCGCGTGCCGAGTCTTGGTGAGAAGCTGATCGCCGCATTCACTCGTCGCCGCGAGATGCTGTCGCAATTGGGCACGCTTGGGCTGCGCGTTGTCGGTCCAGGACGCTGCCGCGACACAAACACGGTCCGCGAGTTTCTTTACAAGAACTTTGTCCCATTTACGTGGTTCGACACGGAAACGGACGCGGGCCAGCGCGTTCTCACGGCCCTGGGCTCACCGCGAAAGACGCCGGTGATTGAATGCGGCAACGGACGAATTCTCGTGAATCCCTCCTTGCAGGAGCTGGCCAACGAGGCCGGCATCTGGAAGACATTGCCCATCGCAGGAGGTCGATTTCGCGATTGTCGGGGCCGGGCCGGCGGGCATTGCCGCGGCCGTGTATGCCTCGTCCGAAGGCCTTTCCACTTTGATGCTCGACAAGCTGGGACCTGGCGGGCAGGCCGGCGGTTCATCGCGCATCGAGAATTTCATCGGTTTTCCGGCTGGACTGAGCGGCGCGGACCTGGCGATGCGCGGTGTTTTGCAAATGCTCAAGTTCGGCGCCCGGATGGTCGCCCCGGTCGCGGTCCAAAAACTGACGCCCGCGCGAGTCCGTCGACGAATTGCACAGTGCTGCAACTGGATTGCGGCGCGGAGATTCGCTGCCGGGTGCTGCTGCTCGCCTTGGGCGTTCGTTGGCGACGGCTGGAGGCAGCCGGGGCGGACCGCTTTGCGGGCGCCGGCATCTATTATGCCTGCACGACGGTTGAAGCCGACCTTTACGACGGCGCCGATGTCGCCGTTGTCGGCGGCGGCAACTCGGCTGGACAGGCCGTCATGTTTCTGGCCGAGTGCTGCCCGTCGCGCCAAGTGCATCTGCTGATCCGTCGCACGCTGGGTCCCGGCATGTCGGAATACTCTGTCCGCAGCGCATCCGGGCAACCGCCAACGTGGTTGTCCATGAACAGACCGAGATCGAAGCGATTCATGGGAATCGTCACATGGAAGCGATTACCCTGAGGAATAACGCCACGAAAGCGGAACAGCGGGTGCCCTGTTCGGCCGTGTTCGTATTCATCGGCGCCGAGCCGGCGGCGGAGTGGCTGCCGGCGGAGATTGCTCGCGACGCCAACGGTTATCTGTTGACCGGCACCGACGTCGTTCGTTCCGGATTATGGCCCCGCGGCGATCGCGACCCTTGCCCGCTGGAGACAACCGTGCCGGGCATACTGGCCGCCGGAGATATCCGCTCGGGGTCAACCAAACGCGTGGGCTTCGCGGTCGGCGACGGCTCGTTGGCGGTGACTTGCGTCCATCGACTGCTGTCGATCAGTCGCTGAATTGTTTGGAGTGTTTAATGGCAGCAATTCCGACGGCAATAACTGGCTCGCTTCCAGATGGCCGAGTGCAGCGGTAGCCGGGATAGTGTCGGAGCCGAGGGATCGACTGATGCAGCCGAACCCTCAAGGAGTAGTGCATCTTCATTGACGACTTGTTCCATTCCAGGAAGCACACCGTCCGTTCCCGAGACGTCAATGGGCACGTAACCGGCCGGCTCGCGCAACCGGTCGAGGAGGCGACGGGTCTTGAGGCTGCTGCCACTACCATACTCGATGAGCAGGCAGCGCGGCCCCAGCAGTCCGGCCGTCTCCGCCGCATGCCGCTCAATGATACCATGCTCGGTGCGAGTTGGGTAATACTCTTCCAGTTCCGTGACGCCCTCGGGCCCTCGGGGAGGTAGAGCCGGAAGCAGATTTGCCGTTAGTAGAAGCCCTGATTGTCTCGTTTGACGCTAACCTTCCCGGCGTATTGTCGCGAGACGAAAACGAAATACCCGGCCGCCAGGGCGAAACCAATGGGCCACCAGATCGCGGCGAAGGTCAGCGAATTGGAACTGGCGGCAACGTCGTAAACGGAGAGTGAGTTTTCAGGTGCCAGCGTCGAATGGAGTACGACCGGAAAAATCGCCGCCGCGGCGGCAGCCAGCAGGCCGGCAAGCACCAGGTTCGATCCGATGAATGCACGCATTTCACGCCGCTTTGTCAACCCGGAAACCAGCACGACTGCCGCGCTTAAAACGAGGAGCAATCCGAGCCACCAAAGTGGGTTGTAAATCGCATGCCCGATCACATCGGGGCGAACCGCCGCGGATTCGACGGTTATCACCAGGAGCAGCGGCACGGCCGCTGTCCAGAGTACCTTCGCGTAGTGTTCGCTGCGGTCGTGCACGACGCCTTCCGTCTTGAGCGTGAGATAGGTGGCACCGTGCGCTGCGAGCACGACAGCGGCGAGGAGCGCAACCGATACCGTATACCAATCGAGCAGTCCCACTTCCCCGTGCGGTGTGAAATCGGTGAAGAAAGCCATGGAGAAAGTTCCGTCGGAGGCGAGCGGAACACCGCGAGCCAGATTGCCCGCCGCAGCCCCGAAAAGGATGGCCAGAAGCGTATTGGCGAGTACGAAGACGAAATCCCAGAATCCCTGCCACATGCCATCATTGATGTGGCCGCCCACTTCCAGCGAGATCCCCCGTAAAATCAAACACCACAAGATCAGAAAGAGCGCGAGGTAATAACCGGCAAACGCGGATGCCAGAAGCTTGGGGAATACGGCGAGGAGCGTGCCCCCAAAACCGACCAGCCACACTTCGTGCCACGACCAGAGCGGACCGATTGCGGCAATGACCTGACGGCGTTCCGCGGGCGTTCGCGCCACCAGCCAGTGGAGCATTCCCGCGCCGAAGTTGCGTCCGTCCAGCACCACGTAGAGAATGAGCATGAAGCCGGCAACCCCATACCATGCGGTGATCATACAGGCAGCTCCTCTCCGCGTTCGGGCCCGCGACTGATCTCGCGACCCACCAGGAATAGAAACAGCACACCGAGCATGAGGTAGAGGCCGACGAAGCCGATGAGTGTGAACACCGTGTCGCCGCCGCTCACGACCTTGCTATGGCCCTCGGATGTGCGAAAGAGACCGTAGACGAGCCAGGGCTGGCGTCCCAACTCCGTAGTCATCCAGCCCAGCGTGTTGGCGAGGTAGGGAAATGGGAACGCGAGCATCAGCAGCCAGAGCAGCCTGCGGCTGGATTCCAGCCGGCCGCGCAAGCTTCGGAATACGGCATAGCCCATCAGGACAATAAAGATCGTCCCGAGCGTGATCATGAGGTGAAATGAGTAGTAGAGCAACTCGATGTTGTCGGGCCACGAATCCTGGGGGAAGTCGTCCAATCCGCGGACATTGTCTCCGAAGTGACCATAGGCAAGAAAGCTGAGAGCACCCGGGATCTCGATTGGGTTCTCGAGCCGCCGGGCCGCAACATTGGGTTGCCCAATCAGCGCGACACCGGCCCTGGGACCGCTCACGAATCGTCCCTCCATGGCCGCTAAAGTCACCGGCTGGTGCTCGCCCACCATTTTGGCTTGGCGGTCACCGGTCGGGAATGCAACGAGGAGAGAAGCGAACAGCCCGACAACAGTCCCGGCGCGCAGGTACATGCTCGCTTGCTCCTGATGGCAGCTGCGCAAGGTGTAGAATGCGCCAAGTGCCGCGACTGCGAACGAACCCGTTACGAGCGCCGCCATCTGATTGTGGGCGAACTGTACCCAAGCCCATGGATTGAGCAGGTAGGCCCCGAAGCTGTCGATGCCAAGCGAGCCATCTGCTGCGATGCTATAGCCAACGGGATGCTGCATGAAAGCATTTGTCACCAGAATGAAGTACCCGGAGAGCCAGCTTCCCAGCGCAACCGCCAGCGCAGCGAGGAAGTGATAGCGCGGGCCCAATCGCTTTTCGCCCCAAATGAGCGCGCCGATAAAGGCACTTTCGAGAAAGAATGCGAACATGCCCTCCATCGCCAACGTCTGCCCAATGACTCCGCCAGCGTATTTGGAGAACCCCGCCCAGTTGGTCCCGAACTGAAACTCCATCGGGATGCCGGTCACCACCCCTACTGCGAAATTGAGCCCAAAGACCTTGGCCCAGAATCGCGCGGCCCGGTTGAATTTCTCATTGCCCGTCCGCAGTGCGCGCCACTTCCAATACACCAGGAACCACGCTAGCCCCATGGTCAACTGGGGGAATAGGTAGTGATACGTGATTGTGAACGCGAATTGGAGTCGGTGCCAGAACAATGCACTATCCATGGTGTCCTCCCGTCAAAGGCCGATGTCCCCGGGTTGTCTGACCACGGTTCGCCCCTCAAGCGGCTTCGCGAGATGGTTGACTTTGCAAGTACCACACCTATGGTAACCCTGCTTGCCCGTACCTGCAATCACCCCATCGGGGAAATCGGGCTCCACCGCTCCATCGTCCATTTAGTTGACGGCCCTTGCCGCCACCAAACCACAGACAACGAAGGCCGCGCACTATCTTCAATGCCGCCTGGCCGGCAAACGCACAGACAACTCAAGAAAACCTGGCGGCCAATGGTCGAGCCCGCTCTGAAAAAACCGACGTCCCCGGTGCAGTGGCTTATTGCAAAATCTGACCCTATTTCGATTATCCACCACTCGAGTAATAACGAGGTAACAGCATGAATCTTCTCGAATCGCTGAAACGCTGGACGACGGTGGTCGCCGACACCGGCGACATCGAAGCCATCGCAGCGCACAAACCGCAAGACGCGACGACCAATCCGTCCCTGCTTCTGCAAGCGGCTCAGAAGCCGCAGTACCAGAAACTGGTAGACGATGCCCTCAACTTTGCAGTCCGCGCCGGCCAGAACCAGGCCGATCGCAGCGTCGCATTCATGGACAAACTCTTCACCGACTTCGGCTGCGAAATCCTCAAGATTGTCCCAGGCCGGGTTTCCACCGAGGTCGATGCCGGGCTCAGTTTTGATACGGAGCGCACTCTCGCCAAGGCTCGCCGCCTCATCGAGTTGTACCAGCAAGCCGGGATCGGCCGGGAGCGCATTCTCATCAAGATCGCCAGTACCTGGGAAGGAATCCGAGCTGCGGAGCAACTGGAGCGCGAAGGAATTCACTGCAACCTGACGCTGCTCTTTAGCTTCGCCCAGGCGGTCGCCTGTGCCGAGGCTGGGGTGACGCTCATCTCGCCGTTCGTGGGGCGGATCTATGACTGGTATCGCAAGGAGCGCGGGGTCAAGGACATCCCCGCCGACGAAGATCCCGGTGTCGCATCCGTCAGACGGATTTACGATTACTTCAAGAAGTTCGATTACAAGACGCAAGTCATGGGCGCGAGCTTCCGCAAGGTGGACCAGATCGTTCATCTCGCCGGCTGCGATCTTTTGACCATCAGTCCCGACCTGTTGGAGCAATTGGAAAAGACCAAGGGTTCGGTTTCCCAAAGCCTGGGCGTGGAGGCCGCGAAGAAATCCGACGCCGAGAAAATTCATCTGGATGAGAAAACATTTCGCTGGATGCACAACGAAGACGCGATGGGGACAGAGAAACTGGCCGAGGGAATTCGGAAGTTCTACGCCGATGCGCAAGCTGGAGCAGTATGCCCAGGCTCAAGTCAAAAAGAAGGGATGAGGGATGAAAGCCATCTGCCGCTCAATGAGCGCGGTGCGGAGAATGCTCGGGGATTGGGTGAGCGGCTTCGGCCGTTCTCGTTCGCCCGGGTCTTCAGTGGGTCAATTGCTTGAATGATGTCCTAACAATGGAGATACCTATGCAACTGGGAATGATCGGACTCGGCCGAATGGGTGCCAACATGGTGCGACGACTGCTGAAAGGAGGTCATCAATGTGTGGTCTTCGATATGTCGCCGAAAGCAGTCAAAGAATTGACCGAGGAGAATGCGATCGGTGCGACGTCGCTCGCGGACATGGTGAAGAAGCTCGACAAGCCGCGTGCAGTCTGGCTGATGGTCCCGGCCGCGGTCGTGGACAAAACGATTTCAGAGATCCTGCCTCACCTTGAGGAAGGGGACATTCTCATTGACGGAGGCAATTCCTACTACGTGGACGACATTCGGCGCGCGAAGGAACTTGGGCCTCGACAGATTCATTACGTGGATGTGGGTACCAGCGGCGGCGTTTGGGGATTGGATCGCGGCTACTGCATGATGATCGGCGGCCCGGACCATGCCGTGCAGCGCCTCGATCCAATCTTTTCGACCCTGGCACCTGGGGTGGGCGACATACCGCGGACGTCAGGGCGTGAGAAAATCGGCGGGACCGCCGAACAGGGCTATCTGCACTGTGGCCCATCGGGCGCTGGTCACTTCGTGAAAATGGTGCACAACGGCATCGAATATGGCCTGATGGCCGCTTATGCCGAGGGGATGGCCGTCTTGCGCAACGCCAACATCGGCAAGGAGCAGCACGCGATCGATGCCGAGACGACGCCGTTGCGAGAGCCCGAACTATACCAGTATGACCTCAATCTGCGCGACATCACCGAGGTGTGGCGGCGCGGCAGCGTGATCGCCTCGTGGTTGCTGGACTTGACCGCTGCATCCCTGGTGCAGGATCCCGCGCTGGCGAAATTCGCGGGCCGGGTCTCGGACTCGGGAGAGGGGCGCTGGACCATCAAAGCCGCGATCGACGAGGCGGTGCCCGTGCCCGTGCTTTCGACGGCGCTGTACGAGCGCTTTAGTTCACGCGGTGCCGCGGATTTTCAGGACAAATTGCTCTCGGCGATGCGGTTCCAGTTCGGTGGACATCTGGAAAAGCCGGTCGATCATTGATACGAAGTTAAGCATTCAATACTTGTAAAGGGCACAGCCATGACGCGGCACTGGACTTAATCTTCTCCGGTCATTTCAACAGCCATGAACCGGGAATCTTCCATCCTCTGCGCGACACGCTTTTGACGCGCGGAGACAACTACATGCATTTGGCGGACCTCAATTCCTACTTGGAAGCGGACCAGCGTTTGGTCGATCGGTATGCTGACCCCGATGGCTGGGCGCGCAAGAAGAACCAGTCTTCAAGAATTCTTGGCGGGAAAAGCCTTACTCCGCCTACTTCATAGGTATCGGAGAATATAGTGATGTTGAGGGTCTCGTCGTGCCAAAAGCAATTTCACATACCATCGAACAATTTCTTCGTTCGTTCACTGGCTTGCAACAGGCCGACGACGAGGCGCTTCTTGGTCGATTTATCGCAGCACGCGACGGTCAGGCATTCACTGAGATAGTTCGCCGTCACGGGGTAATGGTCTTTGGGGTGGCCAAGAGGCTTGTGCAGTACGTCGATGCCGAAGATGCCTTCCAGACCGTCTTTCTCCATCTGGCTCGACAAGCCTCTTCGGTTCGCGGCAACACCCTGGCCGCATGGTTGCATCGCGTGACCGTTCGGGTTGCCGCTGAGCGCCGACCCGTTGCGTCGTTGGAGACGACGGATATCGTTTGCGATAACGCTGATCCATTCGCCGAAGTCGCCTGGCGCAAACAGAACGACTGCAGAAAAAAGGAAAAGGGAGGCGGTCATGAGCAACCTCCGCGGGTTCAAGCATAAGCTCTCGACGATTTCGCGCCTGTGGGAACAGAAGGATTACGATACGGCGTTAGCCGAAGTCGAGTCCTTGCTCAAGGTCTGGCCTGGAAATGCCCACTTGCACATCCTCTGGGCTAGCTTGGTGCAATTACAAGAGGATTCGAAGTACGATCTGGAAGAAGTGAAGCAGGCTTTGCAGCAAGCTGTCGAGTTTGACAGGTCTTCGCCGGCTTCTACGATCGAATTGGCCCATTTCCTCGATAATGTTGAGGACGATCCGCAATCCGCATCGAAAGCATATGCCGAAGGTATTGCATCGGCACGGCAGCTACTGATTGAGGGATTGATTGGCCAGGCCAAAGTGTTCCGTCAGCTGGATAAGAAAGATGAATTCTCTCGCTGCCTTTTGGAAGTTCTTCATCTGGCTCGGTTCGAGACGAATCCAAAGCGGAGCAGAGCAGAGGAAGTTGGGGCGAACATCATCTTCGAGTCGGCCACGGGTTTCTTCCACGCCAACCAACTAACGGGTCCTTACGCGGAACAGATCCAAGAGCTTCTGAGTGACTCATGAGCAACAAGGAACTCGACATTTCCAGCGTGCTGACCTGGGAAGACGGGTTGCCGCATCCAAAGTGGGATTTGATCCGTTTGTGGGTCGAGTCCCAGAGTGATCCCGCTTCCCAGTGGGTGAACTGGCTCACCGTAACTCGTGAATGGTTCGCCGAGCTTGGCAGCGCACTCGACGGCGAGTACGAATCCGTCGAATCCGAACATTTTCTGGTCCTCGCGCCCCATTTGGACGGGATCGGCCGACCGCTTCTGGAATTCGCCGAGCAATGCCGGGCATCCATGCTGTCAATTCTCGGTGGGGTGGTTGACTTCAACGGGCTTGGCAAGCAACTGGTCGTGGCCCTGCGAAACCGGGATGACTACTATCGCTACGTCTCCCTCTATTCGCCGGGGGGCGAACAAGGCGAATCAGCCGGCATGCACATCCGGGAGGATTATCCGCATGTCGCCCTCCAGTGCAGCCAGCTCGCGGATGCGGGCAACACTCTGGCTCACGAGTTGACCCACGTTGCTCTTCATCACCTGAATATGCCACAGTGGCTCGAGGAAGGCCTGGCCCAGATGTTTGAGCACGACATGACCGGCCGATCTCTCCTGCAACTCGACTCCAAGATGGCCAGACAGCACAAGCGATACTGGGGCAAACATGGCCTGGACGATTTCTGGCGTGGCGACGGGTTTTCTCAGCTGGGGAAAATTCAGGGACTGAGTTATCAACTGGCCGAGATCCTGGTCCGGCTACTGGTCGAGGAGAGCCGGCCGCGCTGGTTCGGCTGGGTGCGCGCGCCACAGCATCGATTCTTCGGGTTTCTTCGACAGGCAAGTATTTCAGATTGCGGGGAAGCGGCGTGTACCACCCATCTCAGATTTGGTCTGAGCGATCTGGCCGCCCGGTTCCTCGGACCTGGGTCTTGGTCTCCAAGCTTGTGAGGTGTTTAATAGCGCTGTGCAAGAATGCTTCCCAGACAAGGTTGCGGATTGCGGCCTTTGTTTCTCATTCCTTGCCCAATATTGCATCCACAAGCCAGCATCCTCGAACGTGGTCATTCGGTCCCTTGCAGTCATCCTCTCACTCCTTCCCCACCAACTCCTTCACCAGGTCCGGGCACTCGTATAACTTCCGCAATGCTTCCAGAATCCCTTTGGAATGCACCGCGATGTGCCGGGCTTGTTCCTCGGTGTAGACGAAGTTGCGCACCAGTCCGTGACGATTGCGGTCGAAGTTGATGCCGACGAATTCGCCCGCCCGATTGAGCACCGGACTGCCGCTGTTGCCGCCGATCGTGTCGGCGGTCGAGACGAAATTGAACGGCGTCGACAGATCGAGTTTGCTTTTCCCGTCCAGCCAGCGTTTCGGCAGCTCGAAAGGCTCCTGATGACTTTGCTTTTCGGCCTTGTCGAACACCCCGCCAAAGGTGGTGTGAAATGGCAAATCGTCGCCATCGACGCGATAGCCCTTCACGACGCCGAAGGCCAGACGCAACGTGAACGTCGCATCGGGTGCAACGCTGCGACCCAAGACCTTGAAGCGCAGCTTCGCCAACTCCCCGTAAGCCTGACGTTCCGGCTCCTCGACCTCTTCCTCGAACTGCTTGCGCAACTTTCGAGCATCTGCGTCCACAAGACGCGGCAAAAACGATCATGGGATCGCGCGAATCGTCGATCGCTTTTGCCCCTCCTTCGACGAGCCGTTTGCGTTCGGCAACATCGGCCAGCTTGGTGCCGCCGATCAGGGCATCGACCCGTTTTGCCGGCGATTCTCCTGCCAAAACGCGCATGACCAGGGGATGATCGCCGCCCAGTTGCTCGGCCATGAAGCTGAGCGATGACTGGAGCTTTGCGCGTTCTAAACCGGGATAGATCGGCGCGGGTGAAAATAAATGAAACTTCAACGAATCCAGATTCGATTCGCGGTATTCGCGCAGTCGGTCGGCGTTGGGCTTGCCGGTTTCCGTGCTCAATCGCACGATGTGCCGGGCAATGCTGAACAGTTCTGAATTCAAGGCGTTCCCGGTCTCCATCAGCGCATGTTCTTTCTCGAAGCCCGCGTATTTCTTTTCTATTTCGGCGATCTGCATCATGCTCTTTTGGGCAATCGATTCCTTGTCCGCGCCCGATTCCTGGATCTGTTTCAAGAGCGCCTGTTCCATGTTGCGCTTGGTCTTCATGATGGCCGGATCGAGCAAGCCCTGGTACTGGCCGCTGAAAGCCTTGCGCGCGTTGGCGACCCGGAGCAAGTCGGATGTTGCTTGCCGCTTTTCTTCCGGGCCGCGTTCGGAGAATTGGAGAGCATTGCCTCCAGCGCTCGCAGCCTGGCGAGAGTGTAGGGCAAGGTCAGATCGCGGCGATGCTTTAACTTGTCGTAGGTTTCGAGCCGATTGGTCGTTCCAGGATGGCCGGTAACGAAGACGAGTTCGCCGTCCTGCGGCCCCGTTTCGCTGAATTTCAGCCAGTGCTTCACCTTGACCGGTTTGCCGTCTTCGTAAGCGCGGAAGAAGCAAATATCGAGATTGAAGCGAGGAAACTCAAAGTTATCGGTATCGCCGCCGAAGAAGGCAATGGCGTGCTCCGGAGCCATCACGAGACGAACGTCGGTAAATTTCTTGTAGCGGTAAAGGTGATAAACCCCACCTTGATAGAGCGTTACCACGTCGCTGCGCAGGCCCGTTTTGTCGAGCGACTCCTTCTCGATGGCGGACATCGCGCCGCGCCGGGCGGCAAACGCTGCTGCCGGGTTCATTCCCGGTTTGACGGCATCGTTGACCTGTTGGGTCACGTCGACGATTTCTTGCAGGACGTTCAATTCCAGGTCGGGACACTTCAATTCCTCACTACGCTTCCGTGCGAGAAAACCGTCTCGATAGAGATCTCGCTTGGCGGTTCTGAGTTTTTGCATGGCGTCGGCGCCGATGTGGTGGTTGGTGATGATAAGCCCGTTACCCGAGACAAAACTGCCTGAGCCGCCGTTGTTGAAGCGAATCGAGGCCAGTTGAGCGTGTTCGAGCCATTCCTTGGTCAAGTCGAAGCCGTATTTCTCCTTGAGGCGTTCGCGCGGCGGCTCGTTGAGCAGCCACATCCCTTCATCGGACCACACAGACATCGGCACACTCCACAAGCCCAGAACTATCAAGATAATACGTTGATTCATAAGGTACTCGTTCAGGAAGAGGTTGTTCGCAGCACTGGTTGGCAGTCGAATCGCCTTAAAGACTATCGGGATCGACACCCAACTCTCGCAACTTCGCTGCTAATATGTTGGCGCGTTTCTTTTCTTCTTCGGCGCGTTTCTTTTCTTCTTCGGCGCGTTTCTTTTCTTCTTCGGCGCGTTTCTTTTCTTCTTCGGCGCGTTTCTTTTCTTCTTCGGCCCGTTTCTTCTCGTGTTCGACTCTTCGATGAGCCTTTTCCATTTCCTGTTCCGTTTCTTCGGCCTGAACGTCTGGAGCCACAAAAGGTCGGCCGTCTGGGTGATAAACGACCAGTTCGGTGCCGCTCGTATCAAAACGGATGCCCAGTCGGGGGCTGACATGGCCATTCATCCGTCGATTTCGGACTAACCGTGACCGGCTGCGGTGCCACCCTTCCAGAAAGTCTTCGTCGGGGTCGTAAAGGTAATACTCTTCAACTCCGTACATGCGGTAAAATTCGAGAAGGTTTGCCAGGTGGGCATCGGTGTTGCTCGGAGAACGAATTTCAATGACAACTTGCGGAGCGACGCCAGCTTCTCGCCACTGACGGTAGGAGCTGCGACGACCCTTGGGACGACCGAAGGCAATCATGACATCAGGAGCAGTGCGAATATCTCGCTCACCCTCAACCGGATACCAAAGCAAATCGCTGGCCACAAAGACGTTCGGATCGTTGCGGTACCAGCCAAAGAAGCCGCTGAAGAGCTTGACGATCCACAATAGTTGGTCGGTATTTTCGGCCAAAGGTAATCCATCGCTTTCAGGGTAGTCAATGTCCTCCGGGACGACTTCAATTGTATGCGTGCGCATGTTCATTCCTTATCCAATCGTTTCCACTCAACGATGAGTGTGTTTATCGTACCTTGCCGGCAGATCGCAAACTACCTGAAACAGGCGGAGTTTTCCGAAACCTGGTGGAAAAAACGATTCGCTAGAATCCGAAGACAAAATCATCGATTTTGATGCTTCGATCGTCTAATATTATACAAACCTCGATAATCGGTTTTGAGCGAGCATTCCATCATGATACGATCGCACTATTTTACAACTGCTGCAATTGCCCTGGCCTTGCTCCTCATCGGTGGTGCTGAAGCGCACGCTTTGAAGTTAGCTCGGCGGATGATGAATTCATCCGTCCAACAGGCAGCGCACGCCGAAGTGATCGTGCGCGGTACGATTACTGCCTTGGAGCCGGATATTCTCAAGATTTCAGAAGTGCCCGGCGGTCCCAAAGTCAATTACATGGTCGCCGTCGTGAAGGTCCAGGATGCTGTTCTCGGAACTGAGGGTGTTACCCACGTTCGCGTCGGGTTTGTACCGGGTGCCAATAACTCCGGATACTATGGTGAAGATGAGATGCTCTTCAATGGCAGGATGGCCTACCGTGGCGGCAATGCATCCGCATCCATGCGTGAAGGTCTGGAAGCCTGTTTCTTCCTGGTCAAGCACCACGAAGCAGATTTTTACATCTTGCCGCAATATTCTTCCCCGCTGAAAAAGAGCCACACCTTTTTCGACGATGAAATGGACCGGGTCAAAAAAGTGGTGAAAGTGCTGAAGAACCCCATCGAAACGCTCAAAGCCAAGGAATCGAGCGATCGGCAGTTTGCGGCATGTGTGCTGCTGCATCGCTATCGAACGGCACTGCCAGTCGTCGGAACGGGAACAAACACGACAACGGTTAAGACCGAAGCCATTGGCGAAGAAGAGAGCAAACTTATCCTGTCAGGACTGGGAGAAACGACCTGGGGCGACATGGGCCCGGATGGACAAGGTACACTGGCTTTGCAATCCCTCTTCTGGCAACTGGCGTTGACAGAAAAGGATGGCTGGCGACAGCCAGTCGTCAAGGAGAACGAGGATTACAACACGGTCATGGACGGCGCGGTAAAGAAATGGATCAAGGAGAATGGCTCGAAGTATCGTTTACAACGATACATCCTCGAACTCAAGAAAACGACGGAGTGAATCCAGGGCAGTCAAGATGGGCGGATCCGGAAGACAATCGCCACCGCGCCCGGGGCTGTTCTCTTCAGAGGTTTTTCCTCTACTATATTCCTCACTGCTTCGCTTCATTCTGAGAGCCGTCGAACATGAGCCGACACCGTTTGACCGTCGTTTTATCGCAGGCACCGGGCAAACATCCTGCCAAACGTGCTCTGGAAGAGAGCATCGCCGCTGCCCTCATCATGGAAGCGGGTCTCGATGTATCGATCATCCCCAATCTCTACGATTTGGGACCGGATCACACGGGCCGGCTCTATCTCGAAGGCGTATCGAGCGATATGGTGGTCCTCAGTTGGCTGTTTCCTCGCGCAGCCTACTGGTTGTTGAATCGCATTGAGATCAAGGGCCACGAAGGACAGACCCAACTCAAGCCGCCGAGCGACGACGACGAGGAACTGGAAGAAGCCGAGGCCGAACCGCCAAAAGGAATCGGCACTGCAGGAGAATTTCCGGATCGGCACATCTATACGCTCGACCTGCGCGATTCCAACAGCGCCGAGCCTTTCCTTCGAGAAATTCGCCGCATTGCCGGTGCATGCAAAGAGCGCCACGAGAGGAAAGAAGCCGCTCGCTCCGCCAGCAAGCCTGCGATGGTGGAGTTAGGCTTGCCCTCAAAGAACGGATCCGCGCCTAACATGCCTCTACCGGCATTTGAGCCGGAAAAGCTTCTCTCACCCGCCAATCGTCGCTGGTATCCGGTAATCGACTATAGCCGATGTACGAACTGCCTCGAATGTCTCGATTTTTGTCTGTTCGGCGTTTATGGAGTGGATAAATCTGATCGGATACTCGTCGAGACGCAAGATAATTGTAAGAAGGGCTGCCCCGCATGTAGTCGAGTCTGTCCAGAACAGGCGATCATGTTTCCTGAGTACAAGACTCCCGCGATTGCCGGGGCCTCGGTCGGTGCGATCGGCGGTTTGAAGATTGATTTGAGCAAGCTGTTCGGCGGCGGCGAAGCGGTCGATGCCCTGACGCAAGCGGTCGCCGAGCGGGATCAAGAACTTGTCGCGGATGGTAGGACTGCTGTTGGACTGAGCGTCGGCATCCCGAAACGGCAGGAAGGGAAAGAATCGAGTTCGAAGGACGATCTCGACAAATTGATGGATGATCTCGATAGTCTGGGGCTCTAAGATCAGTTCCAAGTTCCAAGTTCCAAGTTCCAAGTTCCAAGTTGAAAACCCGAAGGGTTGCCTTTTCTTTAACTTGGAACTTGGAACTAACCGGGCAATCTTTCTCCCACCATCCCTCGTCTGAGATATGTTGGGGATACTCTCCATTTCTACTTCCGGAGGTAAACATGCGTAGACTGTTATGGCTCGCGCCGGTCATCGGGGCCGTGTCGTTGTCGGCGGTTCTATTGTCGGTAAATGCTGCGCCCGATAAACCCGCAGGGAAACCGGACCTGAAGGCTGTTACCACACTGCCGATCTCTCGCGTCATTCTGTTTTCATCGGGCGTCGGGCACTTTGCCCGGTCTGCCGAGGTCGAGGGCGATGTTCGCGTCGACCTGACCTTCCCCGAACAGGACATCAACGACCTCATCAAGTCGATGGTCCTGCAAGACTTCTCCGAAAAAGGTCGCGTGTCCGCTGTTACTTACGATAGCCGGGATCCGATCGATCGCACTTTGAAGTCATTTGCCATCAACCTGAACAATAATCCGACCTTCGGCAGCATCCTGAATCAGGCGCGCGGCGAAAAGGTCGAAGTCGTGATGCAGCAAACCGCTGTGGGCGCTCCCGGTACTGTGAGCGGCACCATTATGGGGGTTGAGCATCAGAAAGTTGCCTCCAAAGATGGCGGCCAGGATATTGAGATTTTGAACCTGTGGTGTCAGGAAGGGATGCGCAATATCAAACTCAACGAAACCCAGCGCATTCGCTTCACGAATCCCATTCTCGAAAATGAAATGCGCCGAGCCCTGGAAACCCTCGCTTTGAGCCATGACTCCCAGAAGAAAGCCGTGAGCCTCAACTTCAGCGGCGAAGGCAAGCGCAAAGTTCAAGTTGGCTACGTCATCGAAAACCCGATCTGGAAGACGAGCTATCGCCTCGTGCTCGACAAGCAAGAGAAGCCTTTCTTGCAAGGCTGGGCGGTTGTCGAGAATCCCACGGATGAAGATTGGAACGGCGTCGAGATGGCTCTCATCTCCGGCCGGCCTATCTCTTTCAAGATGGATTTGTACAACCCGCTCTACATCAATCGACCGACCGTGGAGCCGGAACTCTTCGCTTCGCTGCGTCCGCCGACATATTCCGGTGCGCTGGCGAAGTTCGATCAGGCTGCTGCTCAACCGGAGGTCGCCGCTCTCCGATCTGCTGGAGCCGCCCCCTTTAAACCGCAAATGGGTCTTCGCGCCCGTGGGGAACAGATGGAAGGTTTGATGAAGCGCGCTCCTGCTGCCGCCGATCGTGATTTTGCCAATCGAGTGGGCGGTGCCATGAACGAACGCATGAACTTGAATCAAGCCGTCAACTCGGTAGCCCATGCTTCGCAACTGGGCGATTACTTCCAGTACGTGATCGATCAACCCGTTAGCTTGGGTCGTCAGAAATCCGCTTTGTTGCCGATCGTGAACAAGGACATCGACGGCCAACGCATCAGCATTTACAACCCGAACGTGCAAGCCAAACACCCGCTCCTTGGACTCAAGTTCAAGAACACTTCCGGGATGCACCTGTCCCAGGGGCCGATCACCGTGTTTGAAGGTTCGACATATGCCGGTGACACGCGCGTTCTCGATCTCCAACCGGGCGAAGAACGGCTCGTCTCCTATGCCATCGATCAGGGCACGGAAGTCAGTGTGAAGAATGGCAACTTCTCCACAAGGATTACCAAGGTAAAGGCCAACAAGGGCATCATCCATACCGAAACCTTGATCCGCGAGGAAAAGGTCTACGACATCAGTAACCGCTCCACCACGGATCGTGTTTTGTTGCTCGAACACCCCAACCGCAAGGGCCAGGGCTTTAGCTTCGTCGGCGATCACAAGCCCGCGGAAGAGGCAGCAGATGTGTTCCGCTTCCAGGTTTCCGTTGCGAGTAAGAAGGATCTGAGCTACACCGTCCGCGAAGAGCGAACGCAGGGCGCTTCGGTCACTTTGACCAACAACGCCGACGATCAGATTCGCTTCTTCATCAATCTCAACGAAGCCTCGCCCGAATTGAAGGCCAAGTTGCAGGAAGCGCTGAAGGTCAAGGGAATCTGGGACAACACCCGCCGCGACATCAACACGGTCCAGATCCGCATCAACACGATCACGAAGGATCAGGATCGCCTGCGTCAGAACCTGCGTGAATTCCCCAAGGATTCGGACATCTACAAGGAATACCTGGCGAAGTTCACCAAGCAGGAAAAGGAAATGAGCGAACTGGACGTGAAGTTGGCGGACCTTCAGAAGAAGGAACACAACGACAAGGTCAGTTATGAAACCTTCCTTGGCAATATTTCCGATTGACAGCACGACACGCCAGAAGACAGAAGGCAAAGGCCAGACAGAAAACAGCAATTTGCTGCTCGCTGTCTGGCCTTTTTTGTCTTCATTTTGGTAGACTGGATAAAAAGGAGGGACGCCATGCCCCAAATTATTCTCACCGATGAACAAGCTCGAATTCTTCGGGAAGCAAACGAAACGGTTGAGGTGCGCGACCCTTTGGGTCGAATTCTTTCTTTCCTTCAACCAATGGATCCCCTTGACGCCGAGGCCGTCTCCCGCCATCGGAGCAGGCGCAATCAAACGCGAGAAACCGTTCCGGCGGCGAAGGTGCAGGCGCATTTGCGCCGTCTTGACGAAATCGCTCAAGCGGAGGGAATGGATGAAGCCAAGATGCGCGATCTGTTAGGCGCATGCAGGCGGGTGAAGAGGTATGAATCCGTTCGCCGTCGAATGGGACAAGTCTGCTGAAATGGAGCTGGCCCGCATCTGGCTCTATGCACCCGATCCAAAGGCGATAACCTTGGCGTCAGCCAGGATCGACGAATTCCTGGCGCGGGATCCCGTCAATTGTGGACGTGCCTTGAGCGAAGGTTTATTCTTGCTGACGGTTTCTCCGTTGACTGCGTACTTCTCAATCGATCAAAACCATCATTCAGTAACGGTATCAGATGTTTTCTTCCGGGCTTGAATAAATAGACGACTGGATCGCACCCGGCAGCACCTCTGCCAGCCTATCGATCTCCGCCTCCGTGTTGTAGAAATGGGTTGAGGCCCGGATCAATAAGCGATCCGGGCGTTCGACGATCGGTATCTCAATTCGATGCTTCCAGATTGCCGCACGTAATTCTTTCGCTTTCTCTGCTCCTGTGAATGGCAACGTAAAGGCCGTCAACGATCCATGCATTCCAGGAACCGCTGGCGTCGCCAACGGCAAACCCAGCCCGCCGATTTGTTGTCGAACATATTCCGCCAGTTCGGCGATCCGTCCACGAATTCGGTCCCAGCCAATCGTCGTTTGAAAGTTGATCGCTTCGGGAATGGTTAGCCAGGGGCATGGATCGCGCGTTCCTTCAAATTCCAGAAACCGGATGCGCGGCGTGGAGCCAAACTCATCGCGCTCGTCCAGTTGCCGGCGACTGTGGTGATAACCCCAACTCACTTCCAAAGGCTGAAGTCGATCTTCATTGCCCGGTCCCATCACCAGGAAACCGGAATTGGTGGGAGCCAACAACCACTTGTGACAGTTTCCCGTGTAGAAGTCGGCCCCGATGTCGCTGACATCCAGTGGAATCATTGCCGGTGCGTGCGCTCCGTCAATGACCGTGAGGATGCCGCGCCGGCGTGCCTCACCACACAATTCCTTGGCAGGCAAAACCAAACCCGTCGGCGACAGGATATGACTGAAGAAGAATAGTCGCGTTCTCGGCGACATCGCCGCGATCGCCGCTTCGACGATTTCACCGGGATGTTTTGCCATCGTCGGCAGTGGAAACGTCCGTAACGTCAACCCTTGCCGCTGTGCAGCACGTTCCCAGCACCAGTGCATCGCCCCATATTCGTGGTCGGTCAGCAAAATCTCACCGGGGGCAGCGAGACGTAAACTCGAAGCGATGAGATTGATTGCGGAAGAAACATTGACGCTAAACACCAGTCGTTCCGGCTGCGTATGAAGAAAGGCAGCGAGTTGTTCGCGGGCATGCCACAAGAGCGGAGGAACCTCCCGGACCAGAAAATGGGTCGGCTCCGCAGCCAGGGCTCGCCGTAATTCGGTGACGCGATCGAAGACACTTTGCGGCAATGGGCCGAATGAGCCGGTGTTCAGATTGATGATCGTCGGATCGAGAATCATCCGGGCGCGGCAATCAAACCAAAATGAAGGCATTCATCGTTCCTTCTCGTTACAAACTTCCAGATCGGAAGCTTGAATTCAGGGGGTAGGAGGCGATATTCTGTATTTATTCCGGGATCTCCCGTAGGGCGGGTCGAGGCTTTGCGAGGCCCGCCGACAGCCGCTTCCCGTAGGGCGGGTCGAGGCTTTGCGAGGCCCGCCGACAGCCGCCAATTTGATTGCGGCGGGCCTCGCAAAGCCTCGACCCCCCCACTCACTCTCGCGGAAACTTCTAAGTGATGGTTCACTGTTGCCCGGTGGTGTCTTTATTTATATGACGTTACCGGTTCATGGCGGGCCTCGCAAAGCCTCGACCGCCCTACATGACCAGTAACTGGTTCATGGCGGGCCTCGCAAAGCCTCGACCCGCCCTACATGACCAGTAACCGGTTCATGGCGGGCCTCGCAAAGCCTCGACCCGCCCTACATGACCAGTAACTGGTTCATGGCGGGCCTCGCAAAGCCTCGACCCGCCCTACATTACCGGTTTGGCTAATTACTCGCGACGAGGTTTTTCAGAATAAGCTCTGTTCGCCACAGGAACCTGCTCTTCAGTTTTGGGAGAACTTGGGATGGCACGCAATGACGACGACTTACCGTACCCAGCCTCACCCAAAAACGTACCGGAAGATTTGGCCCTCGCTTCCCCGACATTCATGATGCAGGCAACGATCCTGCTTCTCACATCGATCCTGTTTCTGCTCTTGTACTTCGGCATCCTGGCCGGCTGCGTCTACCTGGTTTACTGGGGCTTCGACGGCCCCAAACAATGGATTGTCATTCGGATCATCCTGATACCTGTTTCGCTCCTGGTCTTCTTTGTGATGTTCAAGGGCCTGTTGACCATGGGCGGCGGCACGGACGACGATTATGTCGAGATCAAGGAGAAAGATAATCCCAAACTCTACGACTTCATCGACCAGCTCTGCCAGGAGATCGGCTCACCCTTTCCCGAACATATCTATGCCGTTCCCGATGTGACTGCGGCAATGGCCTCGCGAATTTCGTTCCTGAATCTGTTCATGGCCCCGAAACGCGATCTCCATATCGGCCTCGGTCTGGTGAACTGCGTCAACCTGAGTGAATTCAAGGCCATCATGGCCCACGAACTCGGACACTGCGCCCAGAGCGGTTTTCTCAACTCTTACTCGATTATTGTGTTGAACGTGATCCTGGGAATCGTCCAGCAGCGCGACTGGCTCGACCGCATGCTGGAACAAGGGAAAAACGACAAACGAAGTGATGGGCACGTCTTCTTTGCGATCGCCTATTACATTGTGGTCGGAATTCGCATGGGACTCTACGGCATATTCCGGGGCATGGTCTTCCTCTATACGAACATTCGTCGTCAACGCGAGTTCAATGCCGATCTATGCGGGGTTCGCGTGGCCGGTTCCGATGCCATCGTGCACGGCTTGAAGCGCACGGAATTCGGCCAGGAAGCGCTGATGCAAGCCTGGCGCGATCTTCAAACCGCTGCCGAACACCGAATGTACTCGGCCGATCTCTACTACCACCAGGTCAAAGCCGCAGAATACCTGCGCAAGATTCGCAAGGATCCGACGCTCGGCAAACCGCCGGAATTGAAAGGCCCGCTGGACGGCAAGAAGATTCAGGTCTTCGATCCGGATGATGACAGCCAGGCACCGATGTGGGCCTACCATCCGCCGCTGTTCGACCGCGAAGAAAACGCCAAACAAATCTTCGTCCCGGCACCCCTGGACGAGCGCAGTCCCTGGGTACTGTTCGATCGCGCGGAGAAACTCAAGGAGACCGTGACCTTCCGCGCCTATCGGGAAACCCTCAGAGTGTCAAGGAACGTCGAACTCGCCGAACCGGAGCAAGTTCAGCAGTTCATCGACGATGAACACGTAGAGTTGACCTACGACGAGCGGTATCACGGCGTCTACGACGATCGAGCGATCCGTCCGGGCGAACTGAGTGAAATCCTCAAAATGATCGATGATGAACCCTGGGATGATGAACGCCTGATTCGCGTCGAAGTTAAACTGTTTGAGGGTCTGAGCAAACGTGGTGAAGATTATCGCGAAGCACGCTCGGAACGCGATCGGCTGATGCGGGACTGCCAGTATCGGCCGGCCGGCAGAACGAAACGAATCGTTGCGGACCTGAATGCCGAATTGGATGAACATTTCGCCTGGTTCAGGTCATTCGATCGCAGAGTTTGTCTGGTGTATTTCCAGATGGCTAAACGTCTGCCCGACAACCGGCTCTACAAGGATTTGCTAAGCAGGTATCGTTTTCATCTGCCCTTGCTCCAGATGCACCTCGATCTGAACGAGCAATTCAACGAGGCTGATTCATACGCCAAAGTCTTCTTTAATATCCCTCACGAACAATGGGGCAGGAATTTCGTTCCGGAATTGATGCACGTTATGCGCAAGTCGCGCAAGGCACTCAAGAATCTGTTGAAGGAAGCCAGAGAGCTGGACGTGCCGATGATGAAAAACCTCACGGACGATCAAACTCTCGACGAATTCCTGCTCGATCAGAACCTCATTGCGGAACTGCCGGAGGAATACGTTCGCGGCGACTGGGTTCTCAAGCTGATGCGACAGATGCTTCAAGTCTGGAAGAAAACTCATCGCCTGCACTTCAAGTCGATGGGGAACATCCTTGGTCTCCAAGAGCAAATCGCCAAGGAATTCAAGGCCATGCAGCCGCCCGCGGCCATCATCGAGAACGAGGAAGACGACCTTCCTGAAGCGATTGCGGATGAATGAGACATGAGTCGTGGGTACGCGTCTCGCCTGCCATGATGCGAGATCTGTTCACGCAAATCACTCCCTGGTTTAATGCAATAAGGTGCATTGGCCGCCGTCTCGCATCTGAATCCATCATTAGTGTAGCAAATGGCTTCTTGGAACGCGTTCGGCTGACATATACAAATCATCTGAGAGTATCTTCATCCTGTCTTGGTTGGAGAAGTGTTGTGCAACCCGTCGTCGTCTACATGCTGCTGTGCGATGATGTTCGGATGGATCCGGACCGCCCAAACTGCGTTCATGTTGATTGTCTAATGGGGAACATCGTTTCGCTTGAGAACCCACCTTTTCCCTTGTTGCGGGAAATGATTTGCGTTTACATCGTTCTAACCAAGTGCTATCAGCAAGGAATCGCGCAGGTCCGCGTTGTGTATACTGATAGTGAAAACGAGCAACCACTCTTTGGTTCGTCGCGACACAGCCTCAACTTTGCCGGACATTCTCCCTTGGAAATGCTCGGCGTGGTTTTTCGGCTTGAGGGATGCGAATTTCCGCAGGCAGGCCGCTATTCAATTCAGTTCTGGTATAATGATCGAATGGTAGAGGAACGTCCACTCCGCTTGAGGTGACGACAAAAATGGGTAAGTCGAACAAAAATGAAGGTGTGCATATCATCGCGGATTTCCGCGAACCGGCAATTTCGTTGGCGAAACAAGAATGCGCCGGGTATCCCTATTGATGTGGAATCTCCAATTCCAGAAAGTCCAAAGTCGATCTCTCGCTCGGTGAATGAAGGTATCCAGCAACTTGTTGAGTTCAATTCACCCGTGCAACAACTCCGTGAGAAAGACCAAGACGAGAGAGTTTCATAAACAATGAAGTTCACAACAGGCGGCCTGAATTCGATTGGCCCTGGCTATCATTCAGCAAGTCTGGCTTACTGCCACATCACGGTAAGCCTGCCTTCTATCCGCGCCAGTCTTTCCAGGTACGCCAATAACCGCTGTGCCAGTCCGATGAATACGACTGTCGCCACGCTCAGGATAACTACTTCCACCCACAGCGGCCAAAAGCCTTCTGCGTCGAACAGCAATTGCCGCATTGCATCCATGCCTGCCGTGAGCGGAATTACTGCTGCCGCCGACGCCAGCGCGGTCGGAAACACTTTCAACGGATAGTTCATTCCGGTCAGCAAATAGACCGGCTCCTGTAGCAGATTAACGATGTGCCAGGCTTCTCGGCCCCACAACAAAAACACCGAAGCAAACATCATCCCCAGGCCGTAGAGCGCCAACAACGTAAGCAAGAAAACTCCGATCAATAGCCACCAACTCGTTGGCTCAAAAGGAACCCGAAACAATAGAATTCCCACCGACATGATGACCGAGTGCGCACACAAAGGTCAGGATCATCCCGCCCAGCGCCATGCCGGCCAGAACCGCCATCATCGAACAGGGAGCCATGATGTAGATTTCCAGGTTCCCCGAGGCGCGTTCCCAGGTCGAGTTGCGCCCCCATCGACCACAGAACATTCAACCAGAAAGCCGTCATCGCTCCACCGAGAATGACGAATCCGACCAATGCTTCCGGTGCCTGCATGGCGCGATAGACATAAGCAAACGCCGCCACCGAGAGTATCGGCAGGATCGCCTCGTGAATCACCCAGGAAGGTTGTCGGCGCATCCCGACGACGCGAGGATAAGCGCGAGCGATCACCGTTCGGATGAACAATCTCACTGGGCTTTCCTCCCCCCCGTTTTAGTTCCAAGTTCCAAGTTCCAAGTTAAAGGCCATAATCCCTTCGGGTTTTCAACTTGGAACTTGGAACTTGGAACTTGGAACTAAAAGACGGAACTTGGAGCTTGGAACTAACTAATCCGACAGACCGTGCCCGACCAACTCAATGAAGACGTCCTCAAGTGTCGGTTCCACTTTCTTGAGACTCAGAATGCGTGCACCCCGTTCGACGACTCGCTGCACGACTGCCCCTATCGCGGCCTCTTCATACAGCGAAAGTTTCACGCTCGTCGATGTCGGACCATAGGTCGTCGTTGCTTGATGCACGCCGGCCACATCGGCAAAGTCGAGCTTTTCTCCGCCTGCCAGCGATAGTTCAAAAATCGGGAATTCCTGCATCCGGCGTTTGAGGTTCGCGGGGGTATCGCAGGCCAACACTTTTCCCTTGTCGATGATGGCCAGCCGATCGCACAGTTCATCCGCCTCCATCATGTAGTGGGTGGTCAGCAACAACGTCCGGTCGGCTTTCTCGGCCAGCCATTGCCTCAAGAATTTGCGAATCGATCGCGCGGCATTGACATCCAATCCCAGCGTCGGCTCATCGAGGAACAGGATTTTGGGATCGGTGATGAAGCCACGGCAAAAATTCATCTTCTGGCGCTGACCTGTGGAAAGATGGCTCACTTTCGTCGATGCCTTGTCGGCGAGATCAACGACTTTCAACATTTTTTCGATGCGCTCCTTGGCATCGGCGCTGGAAACGCCGTAGATTTGCGTGAAAAGCCACAGGTTTTCTCGAACATTGAGTACGCCGTAGCCGCACGATTCGCCTCCTGAAACCATATTGATGCGCGGTCGCAGTGCTTTCGCGTCCTTGATGATGTCGAGGCCATCCACCCACGCGGAGCCGGAAGTCGGCGCGAGCAGTGTGGTCAGGATCTTGATGAGTGTGGTTTTTCCTGCCCCGTTCGGGCCAAGCAGGCCGAACAACTCCCCCTGTTTGACCTCGATGTTGACGCCGTCCAGTGCAATCAAATCTCCGGATCCGCCTTCCGTCGCTCGTGTCTTTTTGGAACGACGGTAGGTTCGCGTCAGGTTTTCGGTGCGGAGTGCTGGAGTCATTGCGAGGTTCAGCGCTGATCGGGCGATCGTGGGGTTTTATCCCCCAAGTGGAGAGGATGCAGCCGGTGTCGGGATCGGCAGGGCTGACGTCGGAGGAGGTTGATTTTGCAGTGCCGGCTTTCGGCGCAGGTAGATTTCCATCGCGAGCGCTGTCACCAACACGCCAACGCTGATCAATTGCGACAGCGTCATCTGGAAACCTTCAACCGGCTCGGTCCTCAGAATTTCATTCAGGAAACGATGGAACGCATACCCAACCATCAGCAACACAAAGACTTCTCCATCGTGCCGGCGGAATGGGTAAAAAGACAGCAGCAAGAAGAGTAGCAGAAACATGCTAATCGTTTCATAAACTTGCGTCGGGTGCAAACCGATCGTGCGCGGGATAAACGGGGGAAGCTCCAATTCTTGACCATTGCGATCGACGATAAATTGAAGCTCATTGCGGCCACGCGGCCAATCGTTGTTCAGCCGGCTCCAAAAAGCGGATGGGGGGTGCCATTCGTCCAGCATCTTGACTTTGAGAATCTTGTCGCCGGGCATCAATCCGCTTTTCGCCGCGGCAGATCCAGGCTCCACTTGCTCCACGATCATTGGCACATCGTCTGCGGCCCCAAGCTCAGCAGGACGGGGACGAAACCCAACCGGTGATTGCAGAGCGTAATGTTTCTCGTCATCGGGTTTGACATCGACGAGAATATCGCGAGCCGGTGCGGTCAACAGAGGAAAATGGATGCTTGGCTCATCGGATGCGGCAGGATTGCCGTAGCAGCAGCCGTTCAGGAGACAGCCGACCCGGCCCAGAGCCACCCCAATGCAGATGGTCGGCGCTATCACATCGCCTAACTGCCAGAGGTTCACCTTGAGCGGCTTCAAAATGTAATGGTAGAAGATCAGAAATGCAGCGGTGCCGCCGAGGATGCCGCCGTACAACACGATGCCGCCTTCCCAGATCCGGAAGAATTTTTCCAGCGGCACGTGGTACTGAATCATGTACGTGATTCTGGCCCCCGCCAACCCTACGACAAAAACGAGGATGCATAGATCCTGAATTCGATCGCGCGAGAGGTTGATTCCTCTTTTGAAGGTGAGTCGGCTGGCAATCCAGATACAACCGATGAAGGCCAAAAAGAGCATGGTGCCGTAGGCATAGACCGGGATTCCTTCCGGCCACCACCCGTTTCTGATCGGAATCCAAAAAAGGACTTGTTGCATAGCATCAGGGGTTAGAAATCGGCGATCAACTCTCTGAATGTAAGTTACTACATGGAGGTGATTCTGGGAATGGCATCCGTGCTCGTTCTCAACTGCTTGGAGCGCTGTATTCAAAGAACCCGGTACTCTTGAAATCGGCAAAGAGGGTTCCGGAAGAGTCCACCGTGATCAAGTTGGCGTCTGTGGGCGAGAGGTTCGTCCATACCCCATAGGAATACTCGAAGAGACCCTGGGTTCTGAAGTCGGCATAAACGGTCCCGGAATTATCCACTCCGACCAAAGTAGGATCCGCAATCGATATTTCCGTCCAGGTTGCGCCGCTGTACTCCCAGAAGCCGTAATCCTTGAAGTTTGCATAAAGAACCCCGGAGGAATTCAGCGTTAGCGAATCGGCAGTTACCGGTGATATTTGAGTCAAGGTTCCGGACGAGTACTCGTAAAGGCCCTGGCCCTTGAAGTCGGCATAGACGATGTCGGAACTACTGACCACGAACAAGTTCGGGTCCATCATCGATAGTTCCGTCCAGGTTCCGCCGCTGTATTCCCAAAAGCCGTAGCCCATGAAATCGGCGAAGAGGTTTCCGGATGAATCCAATGCCATCGAATTGGCGACCACGGGTGATATTTGCGTCCAGGTTCCGGCGCTGTACTCCTCGAGGCCCTGGCCGGAGAAATTCGCATAGACGTTGCCGGATTTATCCACGTCGATTAACTTGGAATTCGACGTGGATAGTTCCGTCCATTTTCCGCCGCTATACTCCCAGAAGCCGTTGCCTTTGAAGTCGGCGAAGAGGTTTCCGGATGAATCCAATGCCATCGCATCGGCGACCTTGGGTGATATTTGCGTCCAGGTTCCGGAGGTGTACTCGTAGAGGCCCTGGCCCTTGAAGTCGGCAAAGATGGTCCCGGTGGAAGTCACCTTGACCATGGTAGCCTCCGACATCGAGAGTTGAACCAGACTATTGCTCGGGGTGAGCCGATCCTCCAGCGCTTGGAGTTGTAACCGACTTTGGGATTTCTGCCGGGATTTGCATGGGTTGCCGGAGGAGGAAGAATTCCCAACAACTTGGCCAAGCCAACCCCGGTATGAATCAAACATTTCGGTCTCCGTGGGGAGAGTTTCCGTATTACGCTTGGAGAGACTCCGCAACGCGAAAACTTGCCAAAGAATGCGCCGCTGAATTTGTTACCGACGCTATGCGAGTAACATTTTCGACATCTTCTATCTGATAACTCGCCTGAAAGGTCGTGTCAACCCCTGTCGGCCGATACCCCCGCGTTCTTGGCGAACGCGGCTACGGCCGAGGTCGTCGTTTCTCCGTAGCCGCGTTCGCCAAGAACGCGGGGCACGTCCCCAACCTTTAACGTCCTGGCTGGCCTCTGGTGACGTGGGCCGTTCAGCGGGGCTGCTCTGGGGGTCGCCGGATTCAATGGTGTAGCCGAATTCGCCAGAATTCTGGCGAATTCGGCTACACCCCCCAGAGAATATGGCCGCACCCAGAGCGTTGATTCAACGTTGCGCCGGGTTTCATAGGTACCCGTGTAGCGCCGCCGTTCTCAACTAGCGCTGTATTCAAAGAGCCCGGAATTCTTGAACGTGACAAAGAGGTCTCCGGAAGAATCCACGTTGATCGTGTCGGCGATCGTGGTAGACAGGTTTGTCCAGCTTCCGTCGGAGTACTCGAAGAGCCCCTGGCCATTGAAGTCGGCATAAATGTTGCCGGAATCACCCACAGTGACCAGGGTGGCGTTCGCAGTCGATATTTCCGTCCAGTTTCCACCGCTAAATTCCCAGAAGCCATAGCCCTTGAAGTCTGCGACCAGAATGCCGGAGGAAGTCAGCGTTAGCGAATCAGCAGTTACCGGAGATATTTGCGTCCAGGTTCCGGATGTGTACTCGTAGAGGCCTTTGCCGGTGAAGTCGGCGTAGATGTCCTCGGAGCTATCGACTGCGAACATAGTGGGATCGGTCGTCGCCAGTTCAGTCCAGGATCCGCCGCTGTATTCCCAAAAGCCGTAGCTCTTGAAATTGGCAAAGAGGTTTCCGGATGAATCCAGTGTCATTGAAGTAGCGACCACGGAAGAGATTTGCATCCAGACACCGGAAGTGTACTCGTAGAGACCTCGCCCGGCGAAATCCGCATAGACGTTGTCGGATGAATCCACAGTGAATGTCGTGGTATTCGACTTTGACAGTTCCGTCCAGTTTATCGCGTTGTATTCCCAGAAGCCGTCGTTCTTGAAGTCGGCGAAGAGGTTGCCCGATGCATCCAGTGTCATCGCATCGGCGAGCACGGGCGATATTTGCGTCCAGCTTCCAGAGCTATACTCGTACAGGCCCTGGCCCTTGAGGTCGGCAAAGACGATGCCGGAAGCAGCCACCTTGACCATGGTGACGTCGGCCGTGGTTAGATTAACGAAGTTGGCGCTGGGAGTGAGCCTGGCCTCCAAGGTTTGGAGCTGTAACCCTGGTGATTTCTGTCGCGACTTGAGCGGGTTGGTGGACGAGGAAGGACTTGCAATAAGTCGGCTGAGCCAACTCCGGCTGGAATGAAACATGTGGTCTCCCTTAGGTGATTTTCCGTATAGTTGCTTAAAACTCCGCAACGAAAAACCTGCAAAGAATGTGCCACCGATGATGTGAGCATCTGTATATATTTCTCCTTATAGCGATCACGGCGTGCCACATGGCAGGTCGATGATTGCATATTCATATACTAAACATTATTGCACTTAAACGTCGGTGCTGACCCGCCATTCCTGCAATTACCATTACCGTTGCTACTCACCAACCCATTCCACCTCAAGATAGCGGACGCCCACACGCGATTTGCCTTTCTCGATCCAGGCCTCCAGGCGAGTATCACCTTTCTCCAGCTTCACATCTTCCAGGACAATTTCCGTCCCGTTGAGAATCGCGTTGGAGATCGTTTTCCCGCCAATCCGAGCCGATGCTTTTCGCGCCTCTTTGTTCTGGCCCACATGAAGCGTGATCCGATACTTGCCGGGCCGATCGATGAAGACTTCCCAAAAACCTTCGCTGTCAGCTGCCCAGCCGGCGTTTGGACCGCGCCAGTCCTGTCGCGTCAATAAGGATGGGTTTTCCTTCGGGTTGCCCAGATGAATGCGCGGCGGCGCGAAGCCTCGTGTCGAGCTGACATCCTTGAACCATTTCTCATACGCGGTATTCAGCGACCGAACGATGTCGGGTAATTTCCTGGCCAGATTGGTTTGTTCGTAGGGATCGTTCAGGATGTCGAAGAGTTCGAACCTCGACTCAAAAGAAGCCGTTTCCGGATTCACACCTTCGGGCTGAACCAGCTTGTAACGAGGCCCGCGAATCATGCAGTTGCGATATAACTCGGGCTTATCTCCTCGATGCCATTGCGTGACAATGTGTCGATCCGGCAATTCCGTTTTCTCACCTTTGAGCAGGGGCAAAACGCTCTTCCCGTCGACTTTCAGGTCGCGCGGCAAGGGAATTTGACAGGCTTCCAGGAAGGTCGGCAAAAGATCGATGTGCGCAGAAACGGTATCGACCTTTTTCCCGGCCGACAACTTCCCCGGCCAACGAACGTAGCACGGAACCCGAATACCGCCTTCGTAGACACTCATCTTCCGGCCCCGAAACCCGGCGTTATAGCGAGGCTGCTGGGGTCCGTTGTCGGTCAGGAAGATCACGATCGTATCCTGAGCCAACTTCGCTTCATCGAGTTTCTTGAAAAGCCGGCCAAGATTCGCGTCGATATTACTGACCATTCCGTAAATCTTGGCCGTTTCGGTTTCGCTATATTTCCCGGTGATGGGGAAACCGGTCTTGGGAAACTCGGAAAGAGCCAGGTTCATTTCCCGGTACGGCTTCCAGTCCGCATCGGCAACCTCCAAAGGACCATGAGGACAATTGAAGGCAAGGTAAGTGAAGAATGGCTTGTCCGATTTTTCCGCGATGAAGTCACTCGCTGCGCCGGCGAAAACGTCAGTGCAATAGCCCTTGAATTTCTCGATCTTGCCGTTGTGCAGCAGCACCGGATCGAAGTACGAAGAACCACCCGGCAAATCGGAGGGCTGACTGATGCCGCCGCCTTTCAGGACCAGACATTCATCAAAACCCAGATCCTGCGGGCGCATCGGATAATTATCGCCCAGATGCCACTTACCGAAGATGCCGGTGCGGTAGCCTGCCGCCTTTGAGTATCTCTGCGATAGTGGTTTCATCGGGATACATCATCGATCGGCCGATGAAAGTGTCGACCACACCGGTTCGATAGTTGTATCGTCCGGTCATAAGACTCGCCCGCGTCGGCGAACAGACAGGGCATACGTAGAACTGGGTTAATTCAACGCTCTGCTGGGCAAAGCGATCGATGTTTGGGGTCTTGATCTTGGGGTTGCCGTGGCAGCCAAGATCGCCGTAACCCTGATCGTCGGTGATAACGATGAGGATGTTGGGGCGATTCGTGGGATCCGCGGCAAAAGTCGTGGAAGAGGAGGAAATGGCGAGGATCGAGGAAAAGAGCCGGCAAACAGATTTGATGTGATGCAGCATGGGATGGTTTCCTCGCGGATGAATCGAGATCGGTGAAAAACAAATAGGTGTAGGTTTACGCGGCAGGCGAGCGTCGCGGCGTAAGCGCGACGTGGCAACCAGTAGCGGTACGCTCGCATTTTTCTCCGCGTCGAATTTCAGCTTACCGGCAGTGGTAGCCACGTCGCACTTACGCCGCGACGCTCGCCTCTGGCCTTAACCCTACAGTTAATTGCGAAAAGGATTACTGGCTAGGCTACCGAGCCGCCTGAAAAGACGTTGAAGCACGGCGAACCAGGATGGCGGACTCGGCCAGCTTCAGCTATTGGATTGCCGCTGCCCCGCGTACTGGTAAAGCAACGCTAACGCCTTTTCACTACCATAGTTCTCAGCGATCTCGAACGCTCTACTGGTCGGTACAGCGCCCAAAGCAAGCAACAGCTCAGTGAGTTCGGTGCGTTCGTGGCCCGTCTCGTGGTGCGCCTGCCAAGCCGCGTCGCTCACAATATCGATGGCGTGGACGAGCGGCGTCCATCCCGGTCCACCAAAATCCCAACCGGGCATTGATAACTCGCCGTTAACAAAGGCACCCGCTCCGATCAAGCGACGAACGATCTCAACGCGCTGATGCTCGATAGCCAGGTGAAGGAGTGGTTGATGGCCGCCTGCTGGCAACGCGTTAACATCGACACCAGCGGCGATTGCCGTTTCTACGGCCTGAATGTTGTTGTCGTAGATCGCGTCAATCATGGAAAAGGGTTCCACACCGCGTACACCTCCAGCGGCTAACAAAATAAATAGGATGATCCTTGCAGGGGTAAAGTACAATTCTCATATTCCGAGTAACTGGTTATGACCGCCGAACAACTCCGACTCACGCGCAAAGCCAGCTCATTCCTTCCCTTCACGATCCAACTTGCGGATGGTCAGAGCTATTATATTCCGCATCGAGATTTCGTTTCTCAACATCCAAATGGCAGCATTATCGTTGTTTACAATCCGGATGGGTCGGCCAGTATCGTCGATATGTATCTGGTCACCGAGCTGAAAGTTCAACCTCAGCCTCATTGATCGCTTCGACATCACCTGATTCACTTACTCTTCCGCAGCTTTTCATATTCCTTTCGAATTGTCGCGATCGGCAGGAGCATGTGCCGTTCCTGGTCGAGCAGAGGCGTAAATCCGAACTTGGTGTAGAAACGCTTCGCCTCGTCGTCAATCGTATGCGTGTGGACGCCGAAAACGCCGAGTTCGTCGGCAATGCGAACGGCGCGGGATAGTGCGTCGGCCAATAAATCGCGACCCAGCCCTTCCCCTCGCGCCGATTGATCGACTGCAAGCCGACCGAGAAGAACCATCGGGACCGGATGCTTCGGCAATTTCTTTGCAAGCGCTGATGGGAGGTGAGCCAATTCGACGGCAGAGGCAGCGAGCGTGTAATAGCCGATCACTGTGCGCGCACCGGGTCGAACTGCCACGAACGTGCGCCCTATGCTCTTACGTGTGTATTGGCCGCACTGGGTCTGAATGAATGCGTCCAGCGGAATCTTGCCACAGGAAAACGCCTCACGCAGGTGGTCATCGGCCAGCAGTTCGATTTGCCACTCAGCCATGGCGCTTCTTGTGTAGTTTCAGAGCCTTCTGAAGAGCCGGCGTTGGTTCGGGTGGATTGTCGAGCAAATCGATGAACAAATCCCGATCACGATCCGATAGCGGTTTGAGCTGGTCTTCGACTAAGGGCAGTTCGTCTGCCGGAATGACGACAGCCTTCCGAATGCGAATCTCCGTTTGGCTGACGCGATCGATGGTGACGGTTGCGTTCGCGAATTCTTTTGGGAGCAGAAGACGGCTCTTGGAGTCCACAGTTCGGACTTGCTGCTCTGCCGCTGGAGTGACCTCTTCGCGACCGTCCGGTTTGACACGCACCATTTGAGCCCCTTTCCTTTTCCTTCAGTCCCTCATTGACAATAGCCCAACGGCCAGTGAACATCAAGTGGGAAAAACCCACAATGTCCGATTCTGTCGCGGGTTGACAGAATTGAATGTCGAATTTCCGCCCCGCCGACAGACAATTTGTCAAACGGGGTGGCGTCCACTTGATGCAGGTTCGTTGTCATCGAAACTCCGTGCCATCCTTGCGCATCAGGTAATCCGGGTTAATCGCCTTCAGGATCAATCGGCCATCGCCGCCAAGCTCTCGCGCATAGCGTTCCTTCGTCGGCGAGATAATGATACCTTCCCGGAAGTTGTGCTTGCCCGCTTTTGCTGGATCGCACACGGTCGTCGGACCCGTGCAGTAGGTCTCAACCACCTGTGCGCCGAAGGAGCCTCGATAGAGTATCGGCACCATCTCGACGCCGAACTTCGCGCATGACTCTGCCTTCGTATCGAAGTCGAGATAGTTGCCATTGACCGTGATGTCGAAGGCTCGCCACGTTCGCAAGCCGTTGGTCATGCTGTAGGTCATGTCATGCACACCACTACCGTAAATCTCGCCGAACATCACAACGTTTTTCGTTCCCTCGGCCAGATGTTCCAGGAGCGCCTTGATGTTGTCCGTCAGCACTTCCCAGAACTTCGATCGACGGCCCTGGCGATCCAATTCTCGGCGGCGCACACCATGACTGCCCGCCATCCAGGTCGGACCTTCAGCCATCTGAATCAGACCGACGCGCGAGTTCATGCCATGAATCTTCTCGGTGAAGATTACTTCCTCGCCTGGGACGAACAGATTCGGGAAGTTGCGGAAGTTCTCGATGTTGGTGTAGCGATGGAATGCAGCATCTTCGCGCTCGGCCTCGCCATCGGCGTTTTCGGGCGGCGGCTCCCACTTCGAGACGCCGTAAAAGCCGGCGACATCGGTGCCGACTTCCCATTCCGGGTTGTCGATCGCGCGCATGATCAGGCCGTAGGAGGCAATGCCGCGCAACTTCGCCACGCGGATACGACCTCCTGCCGTTTGTTCTCCGTTCACATCTTTGGGCAAGGGGTGAAGATACTTGGTCACGCCCAATCGATCGGCCAATGGACCCGAAAGGAAAACAGCGAAATGCTCGCCAATTTCGAGGAATTCGCCCAGGACATCCGAGCGAAAATCGACAAAGCCGATTTCAAGACCAAACGAGCGATTCTGAGTCTGCTGATCAAAAAGATCAACCTGGGCAACGACACAACTCAAATCGTATACAAGGTAGATACGCGCCCTTTTGCGTTTAGCCCTGAAAAGGGCAGTTTACCACATTGTAACCGTCGTCACCGCGACGCGGAGCGTCCCAAAGCGTGCGTTACCACGCAGAGCGTGGTAACGAGAAGAGCCTGCCAATCGTCTTGGCAGGCTCTTTTGGGACTTTCTCCTTCGCTTTCGTCGTGAGGCGAAAGGTTGTCTTTACTTCTTTTCACGCTTGAAGGTGAACATCAGCTTGCCCTTTCCACCGCGGTTTTCCGATCCTGCGGCAGTTGCAAATTCTTTCGGTCTCTTCTCCGGTTCATCCGGTGTGAAGTTACTCCCCATGCAGATCTTGAGTTCGCCTTTCTCTAAGGAGTAAATCGCGTGAATGATCCCAGGCTTGGCTGCATCCTGCGACTTTAAGTCCATGTGCGCCGGTTGTTGATCAGAGGCCAATGTGAAAGTAAACTGCTGAGGGGCGCTGTTCCTCCTTAATAGAACGAGGTCGTTTCCTTTGATCGTGATTTCCGTCATCTCCTCTGGGGGCGATTGTTTCCCTTTTTCCTCGAAAGCAGTCAGAACCCATTTCCCTTGAAGTTCCTCCACAAATTTCGAGGTCGCATCTTTCTTTGGCTCCGTCTTCGGCACGAACTTCGGTTCCTCTTTCTTCGGATCGACCACCTTCGGATTGGGCGCGGGTACATCCGTAATGGTTGCATTGCCAATCGTCACCGAATCGAGGAACTTCTTGATGTCCGCCGAGGTGGCCTTGCCGTTCTTGGCTACCTCCATGATGACACCGCGGTTGCGCGAGATGAATAGCTGATGCACCATCACGTCGCCGCCGCTGACGACCTCGTAGCGCCGGCCCGGCCGGCCGTGCGAGAACTTGATGCTGGTGACATTTTCCGGCTTGATCTTCTTCCCAAGTTCCGCCAAAAGAGCGTCGAGTTCGGCATCCGTTCCCATAACGCTGTTCAGCCTGACTGCCGGAGCGAAGATGGTCAACGTCAGAAGAGGGGAACCCTCATTTGCCTTCGGCCAGACATAGGTAATATCGACCGATTTCTTTGTCCCGACTCGATCCGGCGTGCTCGGCATGCGGATTTTGCCGCCGATCTCGGGAATCTCGATCTCGGCCCACTCCTGGCCTTGCGGTGGGAAGCTGGCCTGTAGAGGCGCATTCGATTTCAATTCGCTTTCCAGCGCGTTTTCGAGAGGGGCGATTTTCTGGATGTCGCCGATCTGCTCGCCGCCCTTGTAAGTAATCAGCGCCTGGAAGACTTCATCCGATATATGGCCGCCGACGAAGCGAACGGAGCCGTCGGCCATGAGTGCAAAAGTTCCAAACCGAGCATCGGGCTGCTCGCTGACGAACGACTTGATGCTGTTCTTGACCGGGACACCCTGAACGGTGGAACCACCGCCGCGAATCCAGGGGCGCGGTACATTCGGCGGAGCCTGGATCATAAAAATCGTGTTGGACAGGCCATCCGAAATATCCCTGAAGGGAGTTCGGCGGTCGTAGCCGAATACACCCAATCTCTTGGCGAATTCCGGCGTATCGGGGAATTCCGGAGAATCCATGCCAATGCCCGATAAACCGACGAAGTGCGTTGCACCAAGCGTTCGTCCCTGCAGGGAGGGAACTTTGGCCGTCCAGGTCTTCTCGGGGAACATCGGACTGAGAAACTCGGTAATCCACGCCGATCCGGCGTGGAGATTACTTTCGTCATTCCACGGTGCTTCCTTCTTGATACCGCCGTAGACCGAGTCATAGCCCAGCCAGGGAAGCATTTCAACCATCCAACTCACACGCTGTTCTGGAGGATACGGGAGGTTGAACCGAGCGGGGTTCGACTTGCGCGGGTAGGCTCCCTGCGGGATCATGTGCGGAGGTGTCTGCTCGAACTTCTTGATGGCGACGGCACTGGTTGCCCAGTGGGCACGCCCGGTCAACATCTGAGCCTTGCCCTTCAGACGGTCAACCCTGGCACGGAGTTGCGGGGAAAGATCGTCGTAACTTGCACGCCAATCCACATCCAACGTCACCAACAACAACCGATCCTGACTGGAGACCGAAATGGAAGAGCCAGACTGCCCTCCAGGATTATTCGGATTAAAAGGCTGGCCCCCCGGTCCCACGCCCGGCATCCCCATAAAGCCACCGGGAGGCATGCCCATGTTGTTACCGCCGGGCGGAGGCATCATTCCCATATTATTTCCGCCGGGCCGAGGCATGCCCATGTTGTTACCGCCGGGTGGAGGCATCATTCCCATATTATTTCCACCGGGCCCAGGCATGCCCATGATACCACCCGGTGGATTGCCCATAAAGCCACCGGGAGGCTGGCCCACGTTGCCGCGCGGAGGCTGGCCCACATTACCGCCCGGAGGCCGGCCCATGATTCCACCGTTGGGGCCGGGAGGTTGGGGTGGTTGTTGGAAATCCTGGATAGGAAGGTCGGGAGATCCATCGAGAATGGCGGAATTCTTTCCGGGTAGTTTTCCGCCCGGAAACTTCGGACCCATAGGTCCATTTGGCCCTGGTCCCATCGGATTCATCGGATTGGGAAATCCGCCCGGATTGGGATTGGGGAATCCGCCCGGATTGGGATTCGGGAATCCACCCGGATTGGGATTCGGGAATCCGCCCGGATTGGGATTCGGCGAATCCACCCGGATTGGGATTGGGGAATCCACCCGGATTGGGATTCGGGAATCCACCGGGGTTCATCCCACTCATTCTTGACCGACCTGCACCGATTTTCACGCCGAACCTATCTGTCAAACCATCAGCTATCAGCGGAAGAATTAGTTGAACAACCTCTCCCCACAACCTGGCTTGTTCCGAGGTGTCCATCTGAATCGCACCCACGACAGCCAGTTTGGTGGGATTGAGTGTCTGAATGCAAATGCCGATCACGGGCGTCTTGGGAAGTTGAAGGGTACCGATATTCGGAACCTGTCGCTTCATGGCATCCAGCGGCCCACCGCCGAACATCGCGGTGTCGACCTTGACCACAAAAGTGGCGACGATGCTCTTATCCTGTTCCAGTTGATTCAGCATCATCTTGAGTTCCGGGTCGACGGTGAGGTAGCTTGGGTTTGATGTGAAACCACCCATGCCACCGGGACGGGGACCATTAGGGCCAAAGCCAACCGGAGGCTGACCCATGTTGCCCATCCCCGGCGGGAATTGACCATTGGCCCCTAACCCTGGCTGCGGCGGAAAGCCCGGCTGGGCTTGGCCATTGACTCCCCCCAGCCCTGGTTGGGGCTGACCCATGATCCCGAAGCCCGGCTGCGGTTGGCCGTTGATCCCGAAGCCCGGTTGCTTTTGGCCGTTGATCCCCAACCCGGGCTGAGGTTGACCGTTGTTCCCGAGGCCCGGTTGGGGTTGGCCCATGATCCCGAAGCCCGGCTGCGGTTGGCCGTTGATCCCGAGGCCCGGCTGCGGTTGGCCGTTGATCCCGAAGCCCGGCTGCTTTTGGCCGTTGATCCCTAACCCTGGCTGGGGCTGACCCATGATCCCGAAGCCCGGCTGGGGTTGACCATTAACTCCCAACCCCGGCTGGGGCTGACCCATGATCCCGAAGCCCGGCTGCTTTTGGCCGTTGATCCCTAACCCTGGCTGGGGCTGACCCATGATCCCGAAGCCCGGCTGCGGTTGACCATTAACTCCCAACCCCGGCTGGGGTTGACCCATGATCCCGAAGCCTGGCTGCGGTTGACCATTAACTCCCAACCCCGGCTGGGGTTGGCCCATGATCCCGAAGCCCGGCTGCTTTTGGCCGTTGATCCCTAACCCTGGCTGGGGTTGACCCATGATCCCGAAGCCCGGCTGCGGTTGACCATTGACTCCCAAACCGGGTTGGGGCGGTTGGCCATTGTTCCCCCCCTGACCTTGGGGAGGGAAACCCACGTTTCCTTTACCAGGCTGAGGCATACCCATATTGGCCATCCCGCCGGGAGGCATACCCACGTTGCCTTTTCCGGGTTGAGGCATACCCATATTGGCCATGCCGCCGGGAGGCATGCCCGCGTTGCCTTTACCGGGTTGAGGCATACCCATATTGGCCATGCCGCCGGGAGGCATGCCCATGTTGCCCATGCCGCCGGGAGGCATGCCCATCATTCCCATACCGGGGAAACCTGCGTTGGGAGGGTTATACTTGGTTTGTTCTTTTCGTTTGGTGTCGGCGGTCAGGAATTTCTCCATTGCGCCCGACTCGGCGAATACGAGGGTTCGTGAATCGAGAAAAGCTACCGACAATGTCTTGGTTGGATCTGCAGCACAAGCCGGCCAGCCCGCCGACTTCAACTCGGCCAGGACGTATTCCCGGATCATTTTGAGAAGATCGCTGGAGCCTAGAGTGTACCAATCGCGACTTCAAGATGGGGTTTTTCTTGACGAGTTTCATCGGTGCTTGAAGTTGTTCAATCGTCGCGTCTTTCTTCAACTTCACGACGCCAAATACCCAAGACAAATCCACACTGCCCGACATGAGGAAATGATCGATATCCTCGCCGCCCAAGCCTGTCGCCTGCTTGAAGGCTTTACCGGATCCGGTCGGCTCAAAGAAGACGCCGAAGACGGGAGTTTCTTTGGCGTCTTTGCCGATGGAAAGCACCCACTGCGAATCCTCAGGTAATAGATTTGACATTTGCGCAAACGCATCGGGATTGTCGTTTTGAGCAAAGATTCCGCCGGGGTTCTGGAAACCGCCGGGATTCTTCGGATCGATCATGCCGGGATCCTTTTTCGGATCGGCCTTGCCGGGAGGATACTTCCCAGTGGGTCTTTCCTTGCCGGCATCCTGTTTCTGCTCCCCGCTCTTATTGGCTTCCCCGCTCGGCTTGTCATCGCCCGCGAAGAAGGCGAAGTATCCGCCGACGATCAAGCCGATGGCCAGTACGCCAAGTCCGCCACCGATCAAAAGAGTCGAATTGCTCCCTTTGGCCTTTTTCTTCTTTTTCTTTGTTTCACCCTCGCCTTCGCCGCTTTCATCCGCTTTCGGCGTCTTGGCTGCACCATTTTCCGATGGCTTGGCAGCGTTTGTTTTCTTGATTTTGGCCGAGCTGGGACTTTGATTGTCCGCCTTCTTGGCCGGCGCTGCATCGCCCCCCGCGTCGTCCGGCGACTTGATCTGAATGGGATATTTGCAGCGTTTGCAGTATATCTTCTTGCCGATGAGGCCGGGATCGTTGATCGTGAGGGTCAACTCGCAGCTCTCGCATTTTACTTTGAACGGTGTGATGACGGCCATTCGGAACTCTCCGCTTGCGGATATGTGTGCGGACTATCGGTAATTCAAATACAACCCATATCTTAACGAAGAGATGGTGAGAATTGCAAAGGGAATTCAGTTTCGCGTAACTTTAATTTCCAAAGGCGATCGGAAATCTCAACCAAATCCGTCCGCGCGGTCAGTCAATCATCCACGATGAGGTCTATCCAGAATCACGCAACGCGGCCATACGCCCGATCGCATTCATCCGACGAGCCTGATCAGGACGCAGCGCAAAAACGAATGAAATGATTTTACCATGCCGGCTTCATGAGCAGCCCGACGCCGGAACATGGGCAACTGCTTTCCATCCATACTTCGAGCGGTGAATTTGCGGAAGCGGCCACGACCGAAAGATCCTGGCCGCTTGCACGGCAACTCGATTCTACCCAATCAAATCAGATCGCGTGGCGAAGAACTCCGGAACGCTCCGCCGAGAACAAAGAGCACGGCAAGCACCACAAAGACAATGAAGAAGATCTTTGCTGCTTCAAATGACAGGACGGCAACGCCGCCGAAGCCAAAGAACGCCGCGATCAGCGACAGCACGAAGAATAGCAATGCGAGACGAAGCATGTTTGTTTCTCCTCTATTCTCTTTGGACATCCGCCGGACGATTCGTCCGACTCCAACTTCAAACATCAAAAACATTGCAAGCAACGTGCCAATAAATGGATGCACGTTGTCCCATGCATTCGCACGGCGCTGACAATCTCCCGAATCTTGCCGATTCCCAATCGGCATCAGAATTGCCCAATTCAATCTCATCCCTTTCTGACGTTCTTGATTTTCTGACTCTGTCAACGGGAGAGAATCATGTCGACTCTACTATCGGATCGTAATGTCGAACAACTCAACTCACTGCTGCGCGGAGAATTGTCGGCCGTGGAGAGTTATGAGGAAGCTCTTACTCATTTAGAAGATGAGCTGATTGAAGAAGAGCTTCAGCGCATAGCGAACGAACACTGGGGCACGATTGAAGCCCTTCGGGAATACGTGATCGAATACGGTGGAGAGCCTTCCTGGGGATCGGGCCCCTGGGGGTTTTTCACCGCACTGATAACTGGTGCCGCCAAGCTGCTCGGGCCAAAGATGATGCTCTCCGCATTGAAAAAGGGGGAAGAGCACGGGGTGCAACTCTATGAAGAGGCGATGAACCAGCAAGAACTGGCGGATGAGTGCCGGATCGTGATCGCCAGTCGACTCTTGCCGCTGACAAGGACGCATGTTCAGACGTTGGATCGGCTGCTGGCTCACTTTAATTAATCGCCGTGTAGGGCGGGTCGACGCTTTGCGAGGCCCGCCGGAGCGCTTCTTGGCGGGCCTCGCAAAGCCTCGACCCGCCCTACACCATTCGCTGACGCTAACTAATTTGTTTCGGGCACTTCCGTCGCGGTACGCTATTTGCGAATTTCTGAATTGTTCAACGATCATGGCCGAGTTGAACCACGATCGAACCGCCCGGATAATCTCGAAAGCAGGTGCTAAAATGAAGCGGATATCATCCTCATGTTGCGCTACTCAAAGCGCAGCCTCAACGGATCCGAAACTCGAAGAACGAGTCGAGCAAGCGATCGAAAGAGGCCCAACCGCCATACAAGAACGGCTCGCCGAGCTCGATCGGGAATGGTCCGTTGGTGGAATCACGAAGGTTGTGCTGGCCGGATTGATCGGTCTGAGTCTTCGGTCTGGCCCTGGCAAGTAACAGCCTGCCCTGGCTGATTCTCTCCGCCATCGGGGTGCTCTGTCTCGCTCACTATCTGATTGCTCCGGCATGGTGGGCGCGAATCATTTGTCAATTGGGGTTCCGATCGGAGAAGGACATCGAGCACGAAAAACTGGCGCTACGCGCGTTGCGCGGTGATTTTCAATGTCTACCTGTCATTCACAACGTCGAGATCGAGGATCGAAATGCTGTCGCCCGTTTCGAAGGCGAAGGCGGCATCGCGGTCAATCCCGATCTCGGCAAGCAACACATGGTTGAGGTCGTCAAGGAAGTGCTTGAAGTCACTCAGCGGTAGATTAGCCGGATCATTTGAAGTCTTCCTGGGCCTTGTGGATTTTTTCCTTGAGCGTTTCCCAGGAGTTGGACATTCCGGTCTTGAGATCCTCCCATTTTTTCTTGGTGTCGGATTTCAGTTCTTCGTAGCGCTGATAGGTTTCACCGCGATGGTTCTCCAGTTCGTGGATCCTCGTTTCGATCTTTTCTTTCATCTCGCCCGTAGCCTTCTTGGCCTTTTCCTTCAACGTATGAATGTCTCGATCTGCCTGATCGAGATCTGCTTTGACTTTGGTAACGTATTCGTCGCGCTCCTTCTGGAATTTAGCGCGATCCTTTTCAAGTGACGATGTGTTGCTTGGATTACAACCCGACGCCACAAATGCAACGACTACCGACCATGTCAATAAACAACGCATGGCAATCTTCCTCCGTTCAAGTTCCCAGGGGTGTCTGAATGGAAATCCGAGGAATGGTACAGCAATTGCCATACCGTTCTGTGTGGATGAGACGTCGCGAAAATCACTCATGGAAAACGAGGACGGTAGCTCGATGGCGTTTTCCGTTATGAATTGCCGGTCGAACCGCAAAGCCTAGATTAACCATCGTTGTTCCCGGCCCCTCTTGGGATTCGCCGGGCAATTTACCCATCTATGAGGAGAACGAATGGCTTTCTCACTTCCCGCTCTGGCGTATCCGTTTAGCGCTTTGGAGCCTCACATCGACGCCATGACGATGGAGATTCACCACGATCGGCATCACAAGGCTTATGTCGATAACGTCAACAAGGCACTTGACGGCCAAACCGCACTACAAGCCCTGTCCGTCGAAGACTTGTTGCGGAATATCAAGACGGTTCCGGAATCGATCCGGCAGGCGGTGATCAACAATGGGGGCGGGCATGCCAATCACGCGCTCTTCTGGACGATCATGGCTCCCGGCGCGGGCGGCAAGCCGACCGGCCCCCTGGCCGATGCGATCAGTGCTGCATTCGGAGATTTCGCGGCATTTCAGGCGAAGATCAAGGAAAATGCTCTGGGTCAATTCGGCAGCGGCTGGGCCTGGCTGGTATGGGACGGCAGCAAGGTGCAGGTGATTCGCCGTCCGAACCAGGACAGCCCTTTGATGGAAGGATTGACGCCGCTACTGGGCATCGACGTGTGGGAACATGCGTATTATTTGAAGTATCAGAACAAGCGTGCCGATTATGTGGATGCGTGGTGGAACACGCTCAACTGGCAAGCAGTGACCGAACGCTTCGAGGCTGCCAAAGCCGGCAAATAGTGAAGGGATGAGGGATGAAGGATGGGGGATGAAAAAAACACTATCCAAATTCATCTGCTGTTTTTTTCATCCCCCATCCTTCATCCCTCATCGCTAGTTTCGCGATGCAGCGTGTTCCTTCTTCTTCTCGTTTTCGAGGAATTCCTCAAAGAATGCCCGAAACCGCAATGTTCTTACCAACTCGCGATATTCGTGCTCGCTGATTTGATGCTCGATTCGATCGCGAATCTCTTCTTGCACCTTGGCATCCGTGAAAGGCCGTCGTTTGGCGTAGGTTCGTTCGGCAATTCGCACAATGTGGAAACCAGCTTCCACTTCAACGATACCCACTTCACCATGCTTTAATTCAAATACCATTGGTTCGAGATCGGCCGGAAGGATTTGGCCTTTCTCTTCGCCCAAACCCTCGGCGTTGCGAAGGTTGCGGTGGTCGAGCGCTTCAACCATCTTGACGAAATCTTCTCCCTTGCGTGCCCGATCCGCCAGATGGTCGCAATACTTTCTGGCATCGCCGGGGCTGTTGAAGCGATTCTTGAGGATGAAAAGATCCTGCCATTTCACTCGATCGTTGATTCGGAATTCATCGGGATGGCGATCGTAGTAATCTTTCAGATCCTTTGCGCCGATACCTTTGATGCGCGGCTTGATGATTTCATTCATGTAGAGTTGCACCATCACGCTGCGTTCCAAATGCCGGCGCAATCCGTTCACAGTAAGTCCTTGCACCTTCAAGAAATGCTTAAACTCCTCATCATTTTGAATGTTGCACCTCTTGCGGATAAAGTTCAATCTCACATCGGCATCTTTCGCGCAAACAGTAGTTAGTTCATCGATCGCAGCTTGTCGGTTCTGCGCTCGCAGACTCGAAAGCAATTCGTCGATAATCAGTTCGCGCTCGATGATGCGTCTCAATTCCTGCTTGAACATCGCCTGCGCATTTGCGTTGCGTTGATAAGAGTAAGAGGGCAAACTAGGTAGTGTTGACATTCCAGCCGTGAAACTGGAGAGGCTGGGTTTAGGTTAACAGCGTCACGAGCGCGGTGAAAGCCACGAATCCCAGAAAATTTCGTGCCGTTTTCTCGTAGCGCGTTGCCACTCGGCGGGACTGTTTCATGATATTGATCATCCGCTCCACGATGTTGCGTTGCTTATAGGTCTCTGTGTCGTATTCGCGTGGTTCGACGCGATTGCTGCGCGGCGGAATGACTGCTTCCGCGCCCTTCGCTTCGATCGTCGCCACGAACTCGTCGCTGTCATAGCCCTTGTCGGCGAGAACTTTCTGTGGATCGCTGCCTTCCAGCAGAGCCGGTCCTTGTTTGACATCATGATTTTGGCCCGGCGTCAGAAGAATCTTCACAGGCTCGCCGACACCATTGCACGAAACGTGAATCTTCGTGCTGAATCCGCCGCGCGAGCGTCCCAGGCACTCGGCCTCGGCGTTGCTGCCCTTGGCACCTGCGGAATGCTGATGGGCACGAATTACCGTGGAATCCACCATCAAAACTTCGACGTCGGGATCTTTCAACAGATCCATGATTTTGGGGAACACGCCATTCTTGCACCAGCGATTGAATCTCTGAAACATGCTGTTCCACGGGCCGAACCGTTCCGGCAAATCACGCCAAGGAGCGCCGGTCTTGGCGATCCAAAAGATGGCGTTGATGAACAGGCGATTATCCTTAGCGGTCGCACCGGGATCGCCTTCCTTGCCCGGCAAGTGGTCCTTGATAATGTTCCATTGCTCATCACTGATTTCGTGTCGTCGCAGCATGGGTATCAAGCCTCGCGTGTTCGGTTCCATGATTGAAGGCAACCGTCATGGCTGCCAACCAATCGTAGGAATCCGGCGAGGCGAAATAGCTTTACCTATGCCGAAACTGCGTGGAATATTTTTCGTACAATGGGAAGCCCTTAACGATCAAGGAAGCGGCGAAATCTCGCGGCCGACGAAGCCTCCTTTCGCAGGTTCCGTAAATTGCCTGAGCGAATGTCAACACTGCCTAAGCAATTCTTGGTTGCGCTGGTAAACTGCTTCACGCACTTCGGATTCATAAATTGGCATCCCGCGCACCGTGGTCAGAACTTTCGCCTCCGGAGCAGTCGTGGCCGCGACCGGCAGCAATTCGCTCTTTTCGTTCGGCAGTGAAGGGAGCCGAAGAGGTTCGCGATTCGGAATGGTGGCGACCGGTGGCACTTTGCGATCTTCGGCAAATCGAGTTGCTCCGCTGTCTTCGGTGTGCTGAGTTTTTTCGATGGGGTCGGTATCAGCTGCAGCCAAGACCTCGCTGGATACAATGTTTTTGCCACGTGCAAGCGCTTGCTCAATCAATGCCCGCGTTACCAGCCTTTTTGCCACCTCCTGGTATACACGATCGCCAATTTGGGCTTTCAACCGTTTGCGGATTTCCTGCTGAACTGCTTGATCCGTGAAGGGTTGAATGGTGGCATCGATGCGTTTCATCAATCGAACGACATGAAAGCCATTCAAACCCTCCACCATTCCAACTTCCCCTTCCTGCAACGACTGCACGAGCCGCTCGATCAAAGGGGATGGCTTGTCTCCTGCCATCCGGCCGACACTCGGGCCATTCATGGACTTCACCCGCGAACCGGTTTTAACCTTCCACAGAATATCATCCGCTCTTTTGTCAAAATTGGGATCCGGCTTCTTATTAAATCGTGCCACCAGATCTTCGGCGCTTCGTTTGGCGTCGGCACGAGTTTTATTTTGGTTGACGGATACCACATATTCGCTCCATTCCACGCAAGCATTGGTGTGATACTCGCCTTCATGCTGGTCGTAGTACGCCTTGAGGATCTCCACAGAAATGGAATTTATCGCTGGCTTTGCCAGTTCGTGCGTGAAGATGTTGGACATCGTACCACGTATAAAGTGACGCCGCAGCCCCTCAACCGTAATTCCTTGCGTCCGCCAGGAATGTCTCGAAATCCGCATCATTCGCAATCTTCATCTTGCTTCGGATATCGTTCATTCGAGTCTGGGCCTCTTTTGCGCAAACCGCCTTCAGTTCGTCAATCGCCGCGTGCCGATCCAGAGATCGCAAACGCGAGACGAATTCCTCAATAATGAGTTCGCGCTCGATGATGCGCCGCAACTCTCGTTTGTAGATCGCCCGTTCCTCGGCAACTCGCTCTTCCCCGGATAGACCTTGCAGCTCGTGGGCATGCTGTTGCACGGCCTCGCGCACTTCGTATTCATAGACCGGCATTCCACGCACGACGCTGACAACCTTCAATTCTCTGACGACGCGCGGCGCAACGGATAATTCTTCAGGATCTTCGCCAAAACCAAATGAGCTGGAGATGAAGAGCAGCGCGATCGATGAAATGAATATTCGCATGGAGAATCCCTCCGTGAATCCGAGAACGGACCAAAGCGACCGGGAGGATACCCAAAAGAGGCGAAATGGGGAAGACGACTTGGAACCGAATGAAGAGCCGGGGTCGAATGTGTTGATCGCACCCACTGTGCCTCAAACACGCGACCATCGGCTTTGTAGTAAAACTCCTTCAAAGTTCCAAAATCCCAATATGAAGTGTCTGGATTGAAATTCAGAACTACGACTGGTTGGCCTTGAACCATTTGCTCCAATACTCACGAGTTCGCACTAGCGATACGCCGTCAAATGCGCTCTCCGGCATCTTCGTATAGGCGGTAAACATGTGAAGTAACACGTCATTAGCCTTGTCGGTTTCTCCAAGGAACTTGCGGCCCTCGTACATCTGCTTGAAGGCTTCGAGTTCCGCGACCGTTCCCGTGTAACGCTGGGTCAAACCCTCGTAGCGGCCCATCGCATCCTCGTATTCTCCGAGAAAATATGCGCAATCGGCGGCATAGAAGGACGCACGCCTGAGGAGAATTGCATTCTCCCGGGTCAGCTTTGGTGCCGTTTGCTGCAAAGAAGTTTCGCAGGCGATGAATGGATCCCGCGCTTTTTTCAGTGCCTCCATGTACCGCAGATGACTCTGCTTATACACCGTGTTCGCTTCCTGTTTCTGCTTGCTGGATGATGCCGGGTCGCTGCGAACCTTGTCGGCTTCCTTGCAACGATCCGACTCCATCCCGGCCAGACGGAAATAACACAAACCTAGTTGAAAGCGGGCGCAAATCGCTTTGGATCCTTCGGGATCGTTATCCAGCACGGTTCGATAGCGCGTCTCGGCTTTGGTATATTCTCCCTGATAAAAAAGTGCATCGGCAATGAGTGTCAAGACTTGCTCGTGAAGTTGCTTGTTGTTGCCGATCTCGGAATGCGACAGCACTTTCTTTTCCAGGTCGTCCATAGCGCGGGCAATATTCCTGTTGTCTTTGCTCTGGATGAGCAACTCCGCGAGTCGAATCCGACAACGTAGCGATGCCTCGCCTGGAAATTCTTCGCCGAACTGGATACCCTTCTCGAAGCACTTTTGTGCCTGCGCCTTGTCGTCAACTTTCAGGTAATCTTCGCCTTTTTGCAACCAGTCTTTGACCATCCGAGCCGAGACCTGATTTTTCGCCATAGAGTCGGCGTCTGCGGATGCAACGGCTTCAATGGAAGAATCCTTTTTGTCACCCAAAAGTGCTTGTTCGACTAATGCTCGAACCACCAACTGTTTTGTGAGAGCCCGGTATGCGAGATCTCCGATTTTGCCTTCCAGCCGTTTGCGAATTTGCTGTTGGACTGATTCATCCGTAAATGGCTTAATGTTCGTATCGATGCGTCTTATCATTCGAATGACGTGAAAGCCGTGCAGACCTTCAACCATTCCAACTTCCCCTTCCCGTAATGATTGCACCAGGGGTGCAAGGACAGGTGATAGCTTGTCTCCGGCCATTCTACTGGTGATTGGTCCATTCATGGTGTTGACCTTTGCTCCGGTTTCAACCTTCCACAGAACATCATCCGCCTTCTTTTCAGAATTGGAGCCTGACTTCTTATTAAAACGAGCCACCAACTCGTCGGCACGCTGTTTAGCCTCCGCGCTGGTCTTATATTGGCCGATTGATACCAGATGTTCGCTCCATTCCAGACATAGTTCGGTGTAAAACTCGCCGGGATGCTCGTCGTAATATGCCTTGAGAGTGTCCAAAGTAACGGAATTCAATGCCGGCTTTACCAGTTCGCGCATCAAGATGTTCAGCATTGTGTCGCGTATCAGGTGACGTCGCAGCCCTTGAATTGTAATTCCATTCGATTCCAGGTAAACCTTGAATTCTGCAACATTCGCAATCCGCAATTTCCTGCGCATCTCTTGCATTCGAGTTTCGGCAGCTTTGAAAGATATCGAATAGAGTTCGTCCATCACCGCCTGACGACCCGGAGATAGCAAACGCGAGAGGCATTCCTGAATAATGAGTTCGCGCTCGATAATGCGCCGCAACTCTCGTTTGTAGATCGCCCGTTCCTCGGCAACTCGCTCTTCCCCGGATAGACCTTGCAGCTCGTGGACATGCTGTTGCACGGCCTCGCGCACTTCGTATTCATAGACCGGCATCCCACGCACGACGCTGACAACCTTCAATCCCCTGACGACGCGCGGCGCAACGGTTAATTCTTCAGGATCTTCGCCAAAACCAAATGAGCTGGAGATGAAGAGCAGCGCGATCGATGAAATGAATATTCGCATGGAGAATTCCTCCGTGAATCCGAGAACGGACCAAAGCGAACGGGAGGATACCCAAAAGAGGTGAAATGGGGAAGACGACTTGGACCTCCAAACTCCCAACTCCCAACTGCCCGTTACCATTCTGTTACACCCTTCGCAAACAATCTGGGTTACAATATCGTCTGATTGGATAGATGAGTTGTCGCTGTTTGGGCCTCGATTCCATGTCCTTCAGGAGTTTCTCAATGCTCTCACGTCTTTTCCTTGCAATGGCTGTCGTCGTTACCAGCGGCACGCTGGCGAACGCAGCCGATGCCGACAAAGGCAGAACGGTGGATGTCGCCATTTGTCTGGATACCTCCAATAGCATGGACGGCCTGATCGATTCGGCCAAGACCAAGCTCTGGACGATCATCAACGATTTCGCCAAGATCCAGCCTGCCCCCGTGCTTCGCGTTGCCCTCTATCAATACGGCAACGACGAACTCAGCCAGAAGAACGGTTGGGTCCGCAAAGAACTCGATTTAACCACCGATCTGGATGAGGTTTACAAGAAGCTCAACGCCTTGCGAACCCGTGGCGGCACCGAGTATGTGGCCCGCGTCTGCCGGGATGCCCTTCAGGAATTGAAGTGGACCGATGAAAAAGACAGTCTGCGCTTCATTTTCGTCTGCGGCAACGAGCCGGCGGATCAAGACAAAGAAGTTCGCTTGGATACGGTTGCCGACATGGCCAAGAAGCAGGGTGTTTTCGTCAACACCATTTATTGTGGTTCTTCCTCCCATCCTGAAACCAACGGCTGGAAAGATTTCGCTACCCAGGCCGGCGGCAAATATGCGAATATCGATCAGGATCGCGTTTCCAAGGCGGTAGTCATCAAGACCCCGCACGATGAGCAATTGCTGAAACTCGGCGAGAAACTCAACACCACTTATGTTGCCTACGGCAAAGAAGGCAAAGAAAAGCACGCGAATCAGGCTGCTCAGGATGCGAACGCTTTGAAGGCACCCCGCGGTGGAGGGGCACCAACTGCAGCACTCGACCGAACGGCAACGAAGGCGATGTCCGTTTACTGCAACACCGAGTGGGATCTTATCGATCGCATGAAGAACGATCCCAAGTTCGACATCAAGAAGATGAAGGATGAAGAGTTTTCCGAGGAACTCAGGAAGCTCAAACCCGCAGAACGCGAGGCTTTTGTCAAGAAGAAGGCCGAGGAACGGGCCAAGATTCAGAAGGATATTCAAGACCTCAGCGCCAAGCGGTCTGCTTTCATTCAGGAAGAGATGAAGAAGCAACCCAAGAGCGCTGCGGACAGGACCTTCGACGAAGCAGTCAAGGGAATGATCCGCGAACAGGCGAAGAGCAAAGGCGTCAAGATTTCGGAGTAATTGCTTGTCAGCGCACTCGTTGCCCGGCGCTGGTTAGCCCGACGCGCAAGCAAGGGACGAACCGGGGCTGACTGAGTTTCGTGAAAATAGACTGGTTAGCCCGGCGATCGTTAGCCCGACGCGCAAGCAAGGGACGAACCCGGGCTGACAGAGTTTCGTGAAATAAACATGAACGGCAATTCTTGGAATGGATTTGCAAGAAGCGCAAACGGGTTCGTCCCTCGCTTGCGCGTCGGGTTAACAAGACACGGAAAACAAGCCCTCATTCTCGGAGTTTCGGCATGCCGCGAGCGAAAATCGTTGTCGTTGAGGATGAGCCTGCGATCCGGCGCGGCGTGGTCGATGCGCTTCGGATCACCGGCTACGAAGTCTCCAAGGCCGCCGATGGTGCGGTGGGCTTGATCGCTGCCACGCAGCCGAACATCGATCTTGTGCTGCTCGATTTACTCCTGCCCCGGCGCGATGGGCTTGAAGTTCTTTGCGAAATGCGCAAGACACATCCGGCCCGGCCTGTTATCATCCTGACAGCGCGCGGAACCGAAGAAGATCGGGTGCGCGGGCTGAAAATGGGTGCTGATGACTACGTAGTAAAACCCTTTTCCGCGCACGAATTGCTGGCGCACGTCGAAGCGGTATTGCGGCGAGCGATGCCGAAGACAACCGAGATTCGCACCGTGAATCTGGGTAAGGCGATCATTGACTTCGCGCGCCGGGAAATTCGCTGGACTCCTGCCGACCGACATGAACTTTCGGAAACGGAATCCGCACTCTTGCAGTATCTGGTCAACAATCGCAGCCGGGCGGTTTCACGTGAAGAGTTGTTGACGCGCGTCTGGGGCATCGAAGCGCAAGGGTTGGAAACTCGAACGGTGGACATGCACATCGCCCGCCTTCGCGCCGAACTGCGCAATCCGGACGGCAACGAGACGGCGGAAGCCATCATCACGGTTCGTTCGCACGGCTACATGGCCGGACCCGGCTTGAGCATTCCTGCCAGAAAGGAAGAAGGATGATTTTCGACGGAAGAGCAAATGCAGACTGACCGCAGAGTCACAGAGATCACAGAGAAGACAAAAATGAACCACGGGTGAGCACAGATAAACACAGAAAGCATATTCTTTAGATTGATTTGCGTTTATCTGAAGAACAATTGCACTTCTACGTTTTGTCTTCTCTGTGATCTCTGTGACTCTGTGGTTAGTGTCGGTTAGTGTCTGGTCTTTTGCCTTCGTTGGAGATTCGATCTTTTCTGAACTTATATGACTTCCTTATTCCGCGGTAAACTTGGCTGTCTGGTTGCTTATCTTGGCATCTCGGCTCTGGTATTGGGGGGGCTGGGTTGGGCCACCAAAGAGGCGCTGCGCCTCGAAGAAGAACAGCGTCTCGCCGCCGAGAATGCCTTTCGACTGGAAGAGGAAAAGCGCATCGCCGCCGAGAATGGACGCATCGCGGCCGAGGAAGGCCGAATCCACGATCAATTGCTTCGGCAGGAAACCGAGATGGCCGATCAAAAGCGCATGGCGCTTTGGCGTCTCGATACCCGGCTCATGCCGGCGCTGGCCCGCGAGGATAGCCGGCCGTTTGCCCATTACATTGCCTTGCACAGTCCGTTCACTGCGCTGACGTGTACGGGCGCGACGTGCACGCCGGGACAGTTCTATCTCCCGTCGCCGCTCATGACGGCGGAGATACCGGACTGGATGATCCTGCACTTTCAGGTCGATACCGTCAATGGCTGGATGTCGCCGCAGGTGATCCCCGATTCTCTGCGGAAACTTCTGCGCAAGCAACCTCTCGAATTGAACATCGATAACGTGAACGATCCTCGAGTGGCTCATCTGGCCAAGTTGAAAAAGTGTTATCCCGCCCATCAATTCCTGAAATCCTTGAAAGATCGCGGCTTCGCCGTGGAAGATAACGAACTGCAAAAGCAGATCGAGCAGAGTCTCAAAGACCTTGCCGCCAATTCCCAGAATAGCTTAACGCAAGGAAGGCAAGAGCCGCAAACCGCGCGGATGGGCCCACCCAGTCAGGGCCAGGGAGTCAATCCAACAAATACGACGAATCCGAATTACAACGACAACACCGCACAAGACCCGCTGCGCCGCTTTCAGATGACCTATCGCGCCAAGACCGAAGGCCAGTGGACTTTCTTCAATGAAGGCCGGCACTACATCGAACCTCTGGACAACACCTATCCCAGCAAGACGACCAAGACGTCCCAGCCTATCGAGGTTCGACTCGGCTCCATGCGTCCGCTCTGGCTGCCCAATGCGCAAAAGCCGGAAAATCTGTTGATGTTACGCCCAGCGATGGTCGGAAACAAACCGGCTTTTCAGGGTATCTTGCTGGACTGGAATCGCGTTTCTTCGCTTCTCAAAGAAGCTATCTTCGATTTGTTCCCCAACGCCAAGCTTATCCCGTTGCCCGAAGGCGACCACGCCCATCCGGAACGCTCGATGACGGTGCTGCCGGTAGAGCTAGACCCCGGCGAACCGCCGTTGCCCGCTGAACCCGAAGCCCAGACCCCCACCACGGTGGAGGTCCGGCAAATGCCGGCGCTGGGCTGGACTCCCCTGCGAATCGGTTTGCTTCTGGCGTGGACGGCCGTGCTGGTGGCGTTGCTCGCGGTAGGACTGGGAGGCTGGTCGTTGTTCGATCTCTCCGAACGACGCATTCGCTTCGTATCGGCCGTCACGCACGAGCTGCGCACGCCGTTGACCACACTTCGGCTCTATCTCGATCTTTTGACGAGCGGCCTGGTCAGTGAAGAACAGCAGAAGAAAGAATACTTGCAAACACTCAACGGCGAAGCCGAGCGTCTCTATCGGCTTATCAACAACGTGCTCGACTTTGCGCGACTCGAAAAGTCTCGACCTGCTGTGGACAAGCGACCCGTCCTCGTCCGCGAGTTGCTGGACCAGGTTTGCACCATGTGGCAGGAACGCTGCACGGCGTCGCGAAAAGATTTGCAGATCGTGAGCGCGCTTCCACCCGAAACGGCGATTTGTACCGATCGAAACCTGGTCGAGCAGATTCTCGGCAACCTGATCGATAACGCCTGCAAGTATTCGCAGGACGCCGCCGACACGCATATCTGGCTGTGCGCGGTGATGGAAGATCAAAAACTATGTCTGGAAGTGGAAGATCGTGGTCCGGGAGTAGCAAAGAGGGAGCGATTCAGCATCTTCCGGGCATTCCGTCGGGGACACGATGCGGATGTAAAAGCGGGAGGTGTAGGATTGGGACTGGCCCTGGCAACACGCTGGGCAGCGCTGGCCGGAGGCAAGCTGACAGTGCGAGCGGGTGAAGGTGGCGTGGGGGCGTGTTTCCGGGTAGAATTGCCGATCGGCTAACGCACACAAAACTCAAGACAATTAACCACGGAAAACACGGAAAACACGGAAAACACGGAAAAGAAAAAATGAACTGCACGGTTTTCGGACAGTGTTGACTGCGGATTGTTTAGGATTGACTTCTTATGTCTTCGTTCCGTGTTTTCCGTGGTTAATTGTCTTCTGTCTTTGCCTTCAGGGCGTTTTCTTTTCCAAGTCCTCGAAGCGCTGGTTTCCGATCGCAAAGCGCTTCCAGTCCTTGTAATCATAGTGCCACCATTCTGCCTCATAGACAGTAAATCCACCTGACTCCATCGCATTGCGAAGCAAATCCCGGTGATAGCGTTGTAAATGAGTGCCGCCAAGATAGTCGGGGTAAGCCCGATCCGAGAACTCGTCGAAGCCGCTGACCATCTCTATCGGCTTGCCGGTCTTGCGATCGTAGAGCGTCAAATCGACCGCGCAGCCGCGATTGTGGCGTGAGCCTTTGGCGGGATCGGCGACGAACATGCGCAAGGGCTCCGGCGTGGCGTTCCAGAACATGTGCGTGACATACCAGGGCCGATAGGCGTCGAAGATCATCAGGCCATAGCCCTGGGCTTCGAGCTTCTTGTGAACGCGAGCCAGTGCCTCGGCAGCGGGTTTTTGCATATACGCTTTGGCGCTCTTGGGATAGAGCGGCGTTCCCATGAAGTTGTTGTCGGTGGCATAGCGCAAATCGAGTTTGATGGTATTATCCAGCGTCGTCAGATCGGTAAGTTGCGATCGAACCATCATGTCTATCTTCTCGACTGGCGGACTGGCCCTTTCCGCTTCTGTGCGAAGTTCCTCCACGGGTTTCAAGGGTTTGATGCGGAAGGTTTTCCCATCCTCGCCATCGAGTTTCCGACGTTTGAAGATGACGGTCCCCACTTTTACCTCGGTGGCGCGGCCTTGCTTGTCGCGCTGAAAGATAAGTTTTTCGCCACCGTACTTGTAGTGATCGGGAAACCGATAGTTGTTCTCGCTATCTTCGACAAGAGGCAAGAATTCGAACCAATCAATCAGCGCATGAAGTTTGCGATCTTTCTCGAAAATGAAGAGAGTATTGTGATCCCAACCATATTCACCGATCAGACCGAGAAACCGCGCCGGTGCTGCGACAGGAGGTTGCTCTTTCACTTTGACGTATTCCCGGCTGAACATGCGTAGATTTACGCCCACACGTTCGTAGCGGTTACCAACCGAAAGCAAGTCGTCGGAAATAAGCCAATAATCCGAGGCGCGATATCGATCCGCTCGCCGCCTTCGAGCGGAAACAACCATAATCGGTTCGCGCTTACGACGAGATCGAAGCTTCCGTCCACGGATCGGTAACGCCCGACAAGGGATTCCAATTCCTGGCGCTTCAGTCGAATCGTTTTCCTGATGGTGGGCAACGGCTTGCGTTGTCGGTTTGCCAGCATCGAATCCAGAGCGAGATCCCCGATGTCCCAGAAAAGTGACCAGGCAGCAACATCTTTCGAGCCGATGACAACAACCCCAATTTTCTCTTCCGGAATAAGGTCGAAATAAGAGTCGAACCCATAGATGCCACCGTGTTGCAAAATGTGTTTTTTGCCCCCCAGATCGTTTATCTCCACGCCAAGGCCTTTCCCCCATTTTGGGACAGGGCCGTTGAACTGTGGCTTGAACATTTCCCGAAGTGTTTCCGGTTTTAGAATTGCACCGTTTGGTCCTTTGCCTTCTGCCAGCATGACGCTGATAAATCGCGCAAGGTCGTTGACGTTGGAATACATGCAGGCCGCGGGACCGATGCCCAATTCAAACGTGGGGGCAGGAAACTCTCGCCCGTGGTAAGTCCACATTAGCCCTACTGCAAGATCCCGAATCAAATCTTTGCGAGGTTCCAGGTCGCTGCGTTTCATTCCCAGCGGTTGCAATACGTGCTCGCGTACATACTTGGCGTAGGGTGTCTTCTGAGTCACTTCCAGCACGTAGCCGGCCACGGCACTGCCGGCATTGGAAGACTTGGACTTCGACCCAGGCTCAAAGACCAGTGGGATTCCGTTGAGGCTTTTCACCGTCTGGGCCAGAGTGGGATGATCGTCGTGATAGTAACTCCCCACCGGCGGCTCGTGGACGAGGCCCGACCGGTCGGTCATCAGTTGTCGTAAAGTGATCGGTTTGTCGAACGGGTTTTTTGGCTTGAATTCGGGCAGATACTTCGTCACCGATTCATCCAAATCGAGTTTGCCTTGCTCGACCAGTTGCATGATCGCAATATCGGTGAAGAGCTTGGAAAGCGAGCCAACGCGGTAAATGGTATCGGCGGTTGCCGGCTTCTTCTTTTCCACGTCCGCAAAGCCAAACCCCTTGGCCCAGACAATCTTCTGGTCATCGACCAGTGCGATCGAAATCGCTGGGATGCCCTTGTCGGCAAGTTCGCGGTTGATGTATTGTTCCAGGAGTTTCGCGGTAGCGGCATACTTCTCGGTCGCCGGGGTCGAGGGCTGGGCACAAAGACTTGGAACAACAACGAGCAAGAGTCCAGCGGTGAGGAGTTGGCGTAGCATGGTGAGCTTTCTTTCTCGTTCCCACGCTCTGCGTGGTAACGCACGGGTGGGACGCTCCGCGTCCCGGTCGATCGAAACGCGATTGTGCCGCAGACATTGTCTTCATATGGAACGTGACGCAGAGCGTCACAGCCGTGCGTTCCCACGCAGAGCGTGGGAACGAGAGGGCTCGGGCAACAGCAAAAACTCTGTTGTGTCACTCTTTCGCCTTCTTCGGATGCGCCAGCAAATGTTCCTCTCGTTGCTTCACGCTACGTTTCAGGTAATCGCGCAAGGTTTCAAGCTGGAATTCCTTGGCGATCTGTTCCACCGTCACGCCTGGTCGCCGGCTCGCCAGTAGGAAAAACGCTTCCGGCTGGTAGACTTCGATCTCGACATCGGGTCCATACTTTTCGCGGATCGGTTGAAACTTGTTTTGGTTGAAGTCCAGATGAAAGACTTCTCGATCCGCATTCACTTCCGCAACTGCCCAGGGGGGTAATCGCCCCCCGCGAACCTGAGACGTATCAGCTCCTTGCTTGATGAGGTATCGACCGCTCATGTCGATGATCGCGCTCTCCGGCGAATAGGCAACTGCGACGTAAAATCCGTAACGCAAGGCCCAGTGCTGGAGCAACTGACCACCCCAAAACATCGACGGCCAAAAGACCACTCGGGCGCGTTGTCGTTCCAGTTCCGCGGCGACTTGAGGGAAATTCGCGTCAAAACAGACTGCTGCCCCGACCCGAACACCATCACATTCGGCAACGGGAACTTCCCAGCCCGGCGTCACTCCTGCGTCCATCTCGCCCGTGGTTGGATAATTCTTGCGATAGACCAGCGCCAGCTTCCCGGAGCGATCGACGATGGGAACCGAGTTGTAAACTTGCCCCATATACCGTTCGAGAAATGGAACCACCAGCGCAGCGTTGACCTCCTTGGCGATCTTGCCGACCTCGGCAACGAAAGGCTCCAGATCGGGCGCGGATTTCACCGCCTTGGGCCAGCCCAGACCGGAACAGGCACAAATCTCCGGGAAACAGATGAAGTCGGGCTTATCCTTGGCAACCCGCAATACGACCTCGCGCAATGCCTTGAGATTGACGCCATTGGTGCGATGGTCGTGCGGGGGAGGAACATAACTGACTGCTGCCAGACGAAGTGTGTGCGCCATGGGTACCAATCCTCTCTGTGGAGCGAACGTGTCATCTCGCAGAAGTTTGTTCTACCATGAAAGGATCGTTGATGCAAAAAGAAGCGGTCTGATTTCAGGTTTTCCGTTCTTCCCGGCAAGAGTGACTTTTGTACTTCCCACTACCCGCGCCCTCGAACTTTCCTAGTCTGTTATCGATGGCACATTCTGGATCGTTCCCGAAACAATCATAAGGAAAACCTTCATGCGAATACTGGCAGTTCTAACCTTCGTCCTTGGCTGCGGCTCCATCGGTTTCGCCGAGGAAAAGGCCAAGGTGTTGACCGGCACTTACACGAAACAGGTCGGCGATCAGGAATTGAAGTTTACCTTCGGCAAGAATAGCACCTTGAAGTTCACGATGTCCAACGGCAAAGACGGCTGCGTCCTCGATGCCAAATACAAGTTGGAGAAAGACGGAACGCTCAAGTGCGAGACAACCAAGTTTGAGAAAAAGGGCGACTTCCCCGTGGAAAAATCCAAGGGCTACACGTTCAGCTTCAAGGCCGAGTTCAAGGACAAAACCACGAAAATCACCGACTTCAAGGGCGAAGATGTCGACGACAACGCGAGAAATGTCCTCGAAGGCGAATATACCCAAGAAAAATAATCAAAAGTTCAACCACGGAATGACACGGAAAACACGGAAGAAATGCCTTTCAATTATTTATCCTTCCGTGTTTTCCGTGTCATTCCGTGGTTACCAATATTCTCCGTGGTCATGCTTCTGATTATTTCTTCGGTGTGCAATAGCTCAGCGCCAAAATGGCATAGGACGTGGCCAACTCGGGGAATTGTTCCCCATAACTGCGGTTCGCGTTCGACCAGCTTCCATCCTCCTTTTGCCGTTTCTTCAACACTTCAAACAATTCCTTGCGCCAGTCGTGCTTCTTGCCCGAGGCATCGACGAATTCATCTTCGCCGAGGGCATCCATCGCTTTTGCGAAGGTGTGATAGTAGTAATACAACCCGGCATCCTTCATCCCTGGATTCTCATCCAGCGTATAGTGCTCGCGAACCCATTTCACTGCCGCTTTCACGCGCGGATCATTCTTGCCCACACCCGCATACAAGAAACTCTTCAACCCGGCATAGGTCATGCCGCCTTCCGAGCGCAAGCCCCCATCGGCCGTCAGACGATCGCTCTTGGGGTTCAGCGCGTCGAAGGGGTTATAGACGAACCCGCCCTCATCTTGTTTCGATGCCTTTTTGGCAAAGGCCTGGTCCTGCTGCTCGCTCTCGAAATTCTGGCAGCGCGACATGAAGATCAGCGCCTTCTTGATCGCCGGATCATCCTTCGAGATGCCCGCGGCCAGCAAAGCCTCGACGTAGAAATGTTCATTCGAGAGATCGGGCCGGCCTTTGGATTTCGCATCGTAACCCACGCCCCCGTATTTCAATTCTTTCTCATTTTCCGTGTTTTGCAGCGTTTTGAGATATTTCATGGCGTTTTCGATGACTTTGTCGTACTTGCCGCCGGTATTGGATTCTTTGAACGCCAAGAGGGCCACACTGGTGGTGTAGTTCGATAACCCCCGGTCGTAGATACCGCCATCGGGCTTGACGTTCTTCTCGATGAAGCCGAGCGTTTTCGTAACCATTTCCTCATCGCCCCTGCCATTGCGAATCAAGCCGGCCGCGATCAGTGAAGAGACGCCTGGACCACCCAGTTTCGGGGCAAAACTGCCGTCGGTATTCTGCTTGGTCTTGAGAAAGCCAATCGACTTATCGATGACGGCTTTGACTTCTTTCGGATCCGGTCCGGCAGATAGGGCGGCCTGGGAATTGGTGAGGATGAGCGTGCCGAGCAATGCTGCCGGCACCATCACCCAACGAAAAAGCGTCCGATACATGAAGGTTCTCCTTGAGGTTGTGTAAGAAATTAAGATTGTGCAAATTATGTTCCAGTCATTTCCCAACTACGAATGCGAAGCATTCCGGTCTGAGCACCCTGTAAGGGCCCTTACAAGGTGCCCACACCTATGACGCTTCGCGTCACCTTGACATCGACGAACTCGCCGCGGCAATCGTCTCGTCAATGTGCGATTCCGTGTGAACTGCCGATACAAACGCCGCTTCAAATTGGCTGCATGGCAGATAAACGCCTCGATCCATCATCGCCCAGAAGAAGTTTGCGAAACCCACTGTGTCGCTTTTTTTGCGCTATCGAGATCGGTGACAGGCTCCCCCGTAAAGAAGAACGTCCACATACTGCCCACACGATTCAGTTGATGGGGAATTTTTGCTTCCTTCGCAGCGGCTGCCAAGCCATCGCATAGGCGCTTTGTGATCCGTTCGAGGTATTCGTAGGGTGAATTCTCCTTCAATTCCCGCAAGGTCGCAACACCTGCGGCCATCGCCACCGGATTGCCCGACAATGTCCCTGCTTGAAACACAGGGCCGGCCGGCATCACCTGTTTCATGATGTCGGCCCGCCCGCCGTATGCACCAACCGGATAACCGCCGCCCACAATCTTGCCCAAAACCGTGATGTCCGGCTTTTGCTTCAATAACTCCTGCGCTCCACCATAGCCGAGACGAAAACCCGTCATCACCTCATCGTAAATCAAGAGCGAGCCGTGCTGTTGAGTCAGTTGTCGAAGCTCGGACAGAAACTCGGCGGATGGAACCACCAGCCCCATATTGCCTACGACTGGTTCCAGCATCACTGCCGCGATTTTCTCGCCTTGCGACCGAAAGACTTCCCGGAGCGCGGTGACATCGTTGTAGCGCAGCACCAGCGTATCTGCGGTGCATCCTCTGGGAACACCGGGACTGGTGGGAACCCCCAGCGTGAGAGCGCTCGAACCGGCGGAGACCAAGAGCGCATCGACATGGCCGTGGTAGCAGCCTGCGAATTTGATGATCCGGTCCCGGCCCGTGTAGCCGCGCGCCAGCCGAATCGCGCTCATCGCTGCTTCCGTGCCGGAACTGACCATCCGCACCATCTCAACGCTGGGCATCGCTTCACGAATGAGTTCCGCAAGTTCGGTTTCCCTTTCGCACGGCGCACCGTAACTGCTGCCCTTTTGAACGGCCTCGATCGCTGCGGCAACCACACGCGGATGGGCATGGCCGAGGATGAGCGGACCCCAGGAGCCGATGTAATCGAGATAGCGATTGTCGTCGACATCGATGAGGAACGGACCATCGCCGCGCGCGATGAAAAGAGGCTCGCCGCCGACCGCGCCGAAAGCGCGGGCCGGACTGTTCACGCCACCGGGAATGACGGCGCGGGCACGTTCAAAAGCAAGATGACTGTTGGTATGAGTTCGCATGTTCATTTATTCGGATATTTTTCCAACAACTGTTTGGCGCGTTGGACCTGCTCCTTGAGAGGCTCAACGTCCGAGTACAAGTCCCGAATCTCCCGGCAAATGTTGCGACCTTTTCGGCCACTCACCTTTCGTTCGCTTCCTGTTCCTTCATCGCTCACCGAATACTTCAACTCCTTCTCGGCTTCCGCAAGTTTCTTTTCGATGAGTGCCTTGCGCTCTTCCGATGACGGTGTTTTAGAATCCAACGAACGCGATTTCTTGCCCGCCACAAAAAACCAAAGACGCTGCTCAGGCTCCTTCTCGGTGTCCTTCGAGATTCGCTCCCAGCGTTCGCGTGCCCCTGAAAAATCCCCAAACAATTCTTGCCGCAAAGCCTGGACAGCTCGTTGCTCATATTCACCGGCCGCTTTCAGATCGGCATCCTTGAAGATATTGTCCTCAATCTGGAGGAGTAGTTTACGCTCCTGATTATCGACTTCATCGAGATCGCGCAGTCGTTTGGCTGCGACCCAGCCCCACATCGCCTTGGTCTCGTCGCTCTCGGCAGCGTACTTGTCTTCGAGTTCCTTCCAGTTTTTTCGCGCTGACACAACATCACCCTCTTCTTCTGCACCCAGGGCGATCATCGTTTTTTTGTAGGCGGCCGGATCTTCTCCTTCTTCCGGATTCTCGCGAAAGCCCTTCTTACTATAGCGCTTCATTAACGCCATTTCCCGGACTTTCACCGATTCATCGCGAAGGACTTTTTGCACCAGTTCGGTCTTTTCCTTGAGCGCGGGACGATTGCGATAGACTTCCAGATAGAGTTTGGCAGCTGCCACTTTCCCCTGCGGCGTCTTGGCCGCTTGCATGTTTTGGATCATGACATCCGGGCTATCGGGCCGGGTTAGCCACCAAGCCATGCCGAACATTGCCACGATAATCAGGATACTTCCTGCCACCACAAACCAACCCTGGCGATAGATGGGGGTCTTCTTGACTTTGAGTTTTTTCTTTTTCGTGCCCGCACGGATCGACCTGGCAGCTTCGAGATCATCCGAATCGGGCTGATTCAAGGAGACACGATCGGATTTCCGTCCTTTTGATACCTGTTCGCCGACGCTTTGACGGGCGAGTTCTTTCTCCTCAATTTCTTGCAGGACCTGGAGAACCATCGCCGCATCGCGCGGCCGATGCTCCGGCTTCTTTTCCATCAATTGATGCACCAGCGTTTCCAGCGCAGCAGGAACATCCATGCATGCGGGTTGATTGCGGACGCGCGGCGCAGGTTCGTTGACGTGCAGCAGGAACATATCGACCGACGATTCCGCATAGTAGGGCTTCTTGCCGGCGAGCAACTCGAAGAAGACGATCCCCAGCGAATATAGATCGCATTTGCCGGTGAGATGTTTTTCACCGCGACATTGTTCGGGAGACATGTAGGCCGCCGTGCCGATGGTGCTGTTGGCTCCCGTCAGCGCGGTACGGTCAATATCCTTGGCGATGCCGAAATCGGCGAGTTTAAGGGTGCCGTCGCGCGTTACCATCAGGTTGGAGGGCTTCAAGTCCCGATGGATGATGTCTTTGTCGTGGGCGTGCTTGAGGGCAGCGGCCAGTTGCTTGCCGATGACGATGACTTCCTGCCACGAGAAGCGATCGCGCCGAGCCATCACGCGATCGAGCGATTCGCCATCGACGTACTCCATGGCAAAGAACGGCGTGCCGCGCCAACGGCCCGTGGCAAAGAGGCGGACGATATTGGGATGTTTGAGTTGTTTGAGGATTTCGGCTTCGCGTTCAAAACGAGCCAGAGCGCTTTCATTGCCTGCGAGTCCAAACGCGATAACTTTCAGGGCGACGATGCGATCGTCCTTGGTGTAACGAGCGCGATAGACGCTGCCCATCGCGCCGCTGCCGAGTTCCTTCTCAATGAGGAATGGGCCGATGGTTTGACCGATCATCATTTGCAGACCCCGGTGCGAAGTCCCGAATTCGGCGAGTCCAATGCTTATTGTAAGAGGCTTTTCATAGTTCCAAGTTCCAAATTCCTTCATTTGGTTCCAAGTTCCAAATTCCCCAATTGATTGTGCAGGCGCTTCCCACGTTGCCCGATGGCGATCCATTCCAGGACATGACGAAGGAGAATTGGGCCGGTCAGAAAGCACGGGGCCACGTCCCGCGCAGCGCGGAGGAAGTGGAAAAAGAACGCCGGGAAATGCGCGCAGACTGGGATGAACGGCAAAAGGCGTTTCATTGAGCCAGGGAAAAATGAACGCCGCGGGACTCGTTGTTTCCCCGCGGCGTTCCAGGAGATCCGCAGGAGCGCAAACTACTGCGGTGCATGTATACTATTCGGCTCGAAGGTTCATCTGCAAGGGGTTTCTCCCGAAAATTCAAGAGGTTTTCCCTGGACAAGACGAAACCATCGGTTTTACCCTTCTGCGGTTTCTTCCTGCACCCACTCATCGAACCTGGCCAAAAGCAATTCTGCACCAGGATCGACATGGGCAACCCGTCGAACATTTTCGCGAACTTGTTCGACCAGAAGCCGGCGCGGCGAAACGATGGTCGTGCCTCGCGCGCTGGCCTCGCGGGCGAACTTGGAAGGATGAGGAATCCCGTTGGGGTCCAGAACAAACATCCCGGTGCGCAAATAACCGGGGTGGATAAGCACTTCCATCTCCTGGGTTTCTCCCTCAACCACCAAATCCGGCGTTTGCTCTTCCGTAACAATCAAGACGTCGTGCGAAGTCGTATACATCGCTTCCCAGGCCAGTTGTCGGCCCCCAAAAATCTGGCTGAGTCGCTGAGTCGCTGGCTTGTCCTTGCCCGCGAAAATGAGATTCGCGCCGCGTTCTTTGAGGGATGGTGCCACCATCCGAGTCAACGGCCCCAACCCCGCCAGCAAGACTACCCGCCCCTTCAGAGGCAGGTCGGATTCGCCCTGTTTTTCTCGAATGGTCGCCTCGATCGCCGTCACCATGGCCGGCCCAAGGGAATTGGAAGCAGTCCAACCCGGTTCGGAGGAAGGAAGCAGAAAGTTGGCCGCTTGAACCGGTGGTTTGGCGGACTCGTCGAGGAATGCCAATTCGTGAAGATGTTCAAAAAACGGTTCTTCCATGACGATGCCTTGAAGTCGAACGGCCTCAATCACCTTGCGGAAGAGTTTCAGGTTCCCAACTTGAATGGGCAACACTCGATGCGGCAGATTCAAATGAACAAATGCTGCGTTCATCAAACCGCAGGTTAACTCGGAGCGCTCACTGACTCCGGTGACGCCGACGAATCGGGTCGTTTTGCCGATATCGTCATAGCGATAAATCTCTTTCAGGTCTCGAACGGTCGGCTGCCCAGGAAAGGCTTCGCTTCCCTTCTCGATCGCGGCGGATGTCCAGGGCGTGCCGATTTTCTTGCCCAGAACCGCCAACATGACACCCGCCCGGCCCAACCCCGTCACAACGGTCGGCACCTTCGGCTTGCCGAGAATCTGGATGAGCGGCCAGGCTTCTTCCGGAGTCTTGGCCCGAACCGTCAGTTTGATGACGTCCGGTTTCATGGTCAGCATGTCTTCATAGATGTCCATGATCGCGGACGGCATTTTCTCGACGTTCGTATAGGAAATGACTCTTTGACAGCCTGGAAACGGGCGAATCTGATCGGCGATGTCGTACTCGATCTCGACATAATCAGCCTTGCTCATGATCGCCTGTCGAAGAACCATGATTCGTTCTTCTTCGGTGCCTTCCCACTGGCGCGCCATCCTGCTGACGGCGACAACTGAACATGACCGGCTTCCTTTTGGCGGCCAGCATGTCGTTAAACTGGGGTGCTTTGCCAATGAGATCCAGACGAATCTCAAGTAAATCAGCCCCCATCTGGACGGCGTTGAGCATGTCCGCCAGCACCATGTGGCGCGATTCCTGGGCAATAGTGATGCAGATCATCACAGGCTCCAAGCGGGGTAAGCAAGAGAAATGAGATGAGGCATATCTTAGCGGGAAAGGATGAAGGATGAAGGATGAAAAAAGATATATTCATCCTTCATCCTTTTGAAATCCTTCATCCTTTCTGAAATCCTATCGCTTGCGGTTTTCGATGCGGTAGAGGCGCTCGGCAGTTCGCAGGAAAATCGCTCCATCCGCCACGGCATACGATGCCAGAGTCTTTTCTTTCAAATCGTTTTTCGCCAGCAACTCAAATGTGGTTCCGGCCTTGACCACGAAGCCGATTCCCTCTTCGTTCTGAAAATAGATCTTGCCATCGGCAAGAATCGGCGAGGCCGAGAAGCCGCCGCCGAGCCGCTCCGACCAGATGACTTCGCCGGTCTTCGCCTTCAGGCACGTGGCAATCCCTCGGTCGGACACCACATACAGTTCCTCCCCGTCCAACAGCGGTGAAGGTGTGTGCGGGGCATCCTTCTTCATCGTCCAGGCGATATGAGTATCGGTGACGTCGCCTTTCCCATCCGCGCGAATCGCCAGCAAGCTCGAACTATCGTAACTCGTTGAGAGGAACAGCAATCCGTGACCGTAAACCGGACGGGGAATGACGGAATAACCCTTGTAATTCACTCGCCAGACCTCATCACCCGTCTTCGCGTCCAGGGCCGTCACGACATCGCTTGCGGGGCTGATAATCTGGTGTTGGCCGTTGACGTCGATCATGAGCGGGGTGCTGAAGGAGAATTTCTTGGGTGCATTGGACTTGCGGTCGGTTTGCCATTTCACCTTACCCGTTGTGCTGTCCAAAGCCACGACACACTGCTTGTCTGAACCATCGATACTGTAGATGAGCAGGCCGTCCACGAGAATCGGCGAGCCACCGTTACCGTGAACCGGAGAATAGGTCAACTCGGTATTTCGCCACAGCACTTTTCCCTTGAGATCGAGGCAGGCGGAGCCAAAATGACCGAAAAGGACGTAGAGCCGTTTGCCGTCCACGATGGGTGTCGGGCTGGCATTGCTGTTCTTCGGATGATGGCGAGCTCCCTTGCCGCCGGGTTTGCGAATGGCTTCCTTGTCCGAGAGAACCTTACTTGACTTCGCATCCAGACAGATCGCGCGCAGCGACAGATCGTTGGTAGAACTCGCTTTGTCCTCAAGGGCGTATGTCATATAGATGCGACCTTCCCAGATGACCGGCGACGACCAGCCTGTACCGGGAATGTCTTTTTTCCAGGTGACATTCTTGCTCGGTCCCCATTCGGTCGGTAGTGAGCCTTTGGCAAGCCCCTGTCCCGTTGGGCCACGGAATTCGGACCACTCCTCCGCACGGAGGGTGCCGAAAGCGGACAAGGCAATGGTGAAGCTGAATATCCAGGCAGAACGCATCAATAACTCTCCAAATTGGGAACTGGGATCAGGATCTTGGTTGTTTCAATTATTGCGGGTGAACCACGCTATTCGGCGAGACGATCTATTTCCAACAACTTCATCACACCGGCTTTGGTGGTCCACATCGGAATGCTTTGGGAGGGTAGGTATATTATTCTCTGATGGATCGCTTCTTCGCTACTGCGAAATGGTGAAATTTGGAAAAGATTGCAGGGAGCCTCACGATCCTGGAATATATGCTCGTGCCCATTCTGTCTCGTTTTCGGACAACGGCGGCTCGGGGATCTCCTGATAGATGTACTTACCATACCCGCCGGCATCGTAGGTCCGATCCAACACCCATTTCAGATCGAGCGCGATCGGGCCGTCGGGAGCTGACAATGGGACTGGAATGGTCGGCATCGGTTCGCGGAGACCAAACGGCCAAACACCGACATGAGGCCGATCTTCGCGGCAACTGACGAGCACATAGTAGTCGCACGGCGGCAGATCCGGCGGACTCGGACGGGTTCCGCCACGACGCAGATCGATCTCAACGAGATGCGTCGGTGCGGACAGTATTTGCCGGCGTTTCACCATATAATCGTCGCGATTCGAGCCAGTAGTCTTGTTGGGCGGACTGAGCAGTTCGATAACTGTGGCGATCTGGCGGTTACGCCGGTCGCGGACTTCAATTGATCGACGTTTGTATACATCAACGGATCGAACTTCGAGCTTGACCAGATAATTCGGACCCACATGCTCGTTCAACGACTCCTGGATTCGCACTATAAAGTTGTCGTGGAAGTCCATCCACGCATCGCTCTGTTCCAGAAAGGGGTTCATTCCAGGAAACGGGGAGGGCATCTCGATCTCCACTCTTGGCTGCCGGTAATGGGGGCAATCAATACTTGCCCTACACCGGCTTTTGGCCCAAAGGTATACTATCCCGTAGTGCAAAGAAGAGGAGAATCGGGATGTCAATAGCTGAAAGTCTGCGAAATGAAACAAGTGAAGCGGCGATATTTGCGCACTTTTGGGACTCCCCCGAACATGGACTCACTCGTCAGCTTGCCCGGCATGTTCTGAAGCTGAGCTTTTCCGGTCAAGATTTGCAGCGGATGCATCAACTAGCGAACAAAAATCAAGAGGGGATTCTTACCGATGAGGAGCGACAGGAACTCGATAACTACATGAACGTAGGCGATTTGATAGCGATGCTCCAATCGAAGGCACGAATACTTTTTAAGCCGTACCCTTTTTGATTTCGATGTATGGAAGTAGAGATTCGACATCTTCCCAAACCAGATTTCTTACCTTGAGCAACTGAATAGCCCGGACCAAGTTCCGGATTTTGCGACCATCCAGGTCGAGAAGGGACAATTTCTCCAGCACTTCATCCGTAAGCTCGATGTGAGCTTCAGCCAACAGTGGTTTCCAGATGTGCAGGCGATCCAAGACGGTTAGATCCTCGTAATGGATGCGGAAAGCCAGCCTGGAATCGACGGCATCGTCAACCACACCCAGCCGGTTTGTGGTCAGGAACATCGTTCCAGAGTAATAATCCATGAGCCGGAGGAACATGCCTACAACAGCTGATTGATGAATATCGTTGCCGCGCTTGGACAGGAACACGTCACACTCGTCAAAGAGAAGAACTGCATTCCAGCGTTCGACTCGGGTAAAGACCCGTTGTAGATTCTTTTCGATCTCCTGCGGTTGCGTTCCAATTTCAGAGACCGACAGAGCATAAAGAGGTCGTTCCTTGAGTTCGGCGTAAACCTCAGCTGTCAGAGTCTTGCCCACCCCGGGATTCCCCCAGGCCAGCACACAAAGCCCCCCTGTCTTCCCGGGGATGAGGTCTTTGATGGTATCTTCGTTTGCGGTGAAGATGGCCTGAATGATCTTCCGGTGGGCCGGCTTTAGAAGCAAACGCTCTTCAATATCTGTCTTGTATGCATAGATTTCCGTGTTCCGGAAATCTGTGTAAAGAAAAGAACGAGTCCGGAGACTGAAGACACGAACGAATGGCAGAACACCATCCGGATCTTCCGCGTGGCGGTTCTGCTGATGCCAAGGGGAGAACTGGCGTTGGCCCGGCAGTTCCAATTCCGGCTCGATGACTGCCTTTTCTTTTTCGTAGATATGTTTTTGGGTCTCCCAGGACATATCGCCGCCAAAATAATGTGGGGCCGCATCAGTCCTGACCTCCAATACAGAACCGCGGACCAGGATTTGCTTTCCATAGTCCTCGCCCAAACCGATCGAAAGACTGACCAATCGAGACGGGTTCTGGTCCGGATCGACGTTTTCCTCAGGAATGCGTATGTCTAGTTCCTGGAGAATCTGGATGAGAGATTTGTCGCCGTAGGCATCCCGAAAATTCTCTCTGGTGACCTGTTTGATGACAATGTACATGGTCCGAACCATCTGGAATTTGATCCGGACGTAGAAACCCACGATTCTCTTGCTGCATTTGGCGAGATCAATCTTTGGCATTCGAAAGGGATACCAACGCTCCATGATTTTCAACTCGAACGGTTGATTCTGGAATTGTTCGAAGATCTGAAGGCAAATATTGAATTCACCAGGTTTCTCCGCCAGTTGGGTCTTGAATTCTTCCTGACTGATGCCTTTCAGCCCCGGAACGACCACTGCAGAAACAAATTGGGCTATACGGGTGCGGGCCGACTTGGCGATATGGAGTTTGAGCAGTTCCTGGAGGAGCGGCTTATCCTCCTCCGTCAGGTAGACGAGGGTAGCGGAATTATCCGCCGGAACTCTGGCCAGAAGCGTCTCTTTTTCCTGTGGTTTCGCGACTAATCCCGAAACCGCCTCCTTGTATGTGCTGGCCGGAATTTTTAGCTGCTTTGACATGCGTTGCCTCTCTGGAAGCATCCTTATTTCGGCTTTTCCTTGCGCCGCATCGCCTTTTTTGCGGGTCGCAGCCCCTTCTCGGATAACCATGCTTCGGCCCAATCCTTTTCCGCGCCTAACAGCGGCGGGTCAGGGTCGATGGCGTAATTCAGCGTGCCTTCGTAAGCGCCATTGCGGTAACACTGGTCCACCAACGACTGCAAGTCCAATGGCACATCGTCGTCGTCCGGCCGCAGGGGGATATTCAAGATCGGCAGCCGTTCCCAGAGCGGCATCGGATATACTTCGGCCTTGCCGCGCAGGGTAGCGCGCCGGACAGATGCCATGTAGGCCGTGCGTCCCTGCGGCTTGATATGCGCCAGCGGGAACGCCAACGTATGGGTGCCGAAACGGTTCAGGTCGATCTCGACCAGGTTGGCGTCCGAGGAGCAGACTTCGCGCTGCTTGCGCAGGTATTGCTCGCGGTTCGGCCCAGGAGATTTGTTGCTTGGGCTGAGGAATTCAATGACGGTGACAACGCGGTTGCCGCTTTCGCGGTCGATGATTTCGAGAAAGGTTTCGGTGGCGGGATCCCGCTCGGTATCGACCAAAAGCGGCGTCCGCCACGGCAACGCCCGCCTTCGGATCGGGATTCCAGCCCGCGCTTCGACGTATATTCGACAACGCGCACGTCGGGAAACAGCGGATGATCGGCCGGACCCATGGGGGTTTCCAGCAAAACGCTCTCCTCGACGCGGGCGCGTAAGGCAGCCGGGGAGGACGCCCTGAAGTGCGTCGCAAGCGTAAATGATCAGACGCGCATGGATGTCGCGCCAGTGGGATTCGAGATACGGGTCCATTCCTGGAAAGGGGCTTGCCATCGGTCGGCCTTCCGTTTCTGTTTCAGCAAGACATTCTATTCTATTGATTCCTCCAGCCAGAGCGGACAAAGAGAACAGCCGATGGCAGACACATTTGCTATCGACTTGACCAGGAGCGTTGCGTCGTGTCGAATCCGTTCACAATGCGCTGAAGTGAACCAGTATCAGCGGCACAGCTTGCGTTAGGAGTTGGCCGAATCTTCTTCCGACTCCGGAGCGAATTCGACGGCTTCGTAGATCTCCGCCAGCGCCAAGTCGATGCCGATCTCGGCGAGTGGAAGCACGGCATCCATCCCTTGATAGACCTCCCGGACGAAGCCGCTCTCGATACGCCGAAAAGCCACGACCGCTGCCGCTTCTTGTCCAATCAGGACGTAGACCTTTAGCGAAGTAATGGTCAAATACGCATCCTTCTTCTCGCCTTCATCAATTCGTCGCGTGCGTTCCGAGAGCACTTCAAAGAGCACAACAGGCTCATCTTGATAGGAGTCGGTCTGCGGATTGGGCCGGCAAATCACCGAGGCATCCGGATAATAGAATCGAAAATGGTTCGGAAGCGGTATGCGGATTTTGGTGTTCGAGTTGAAGGGTCGGCAAGGTTGGCCACGCAGACGGGCATGCAGGCTGCCGATGATATTCGTGGCGATAACATTGTGCATGTTTCTCGCACCAGCCATCGCGTACACGACGACGCCCAGGTACTCATGCTTGATAGGCGAAAGCAACTCGCCGGCAAGGTAGTCCTCCACTGACACCAGGTTGAGTTTCTTGGCTGTACTCATGGTGAAAGTTTATCTTGGCAGAGTGACGGTTACAAGTTGAGGAGGCGCACAGTTTCGTCGAAGTTCCAATGAATTCCTTGCACCGCGACACCGCCGAAGGTACGATAATCGTAGAATGTACCATGTTGACTCGCTTTGGTTTTGATTGTTCGAATTCACGCACCGAAATATCGTGCCATGACTGACCACGAAAAAGGCTTGACCCCGTCTTTGATAAAAGGCGCTAGAAAAACGACGATCCCGGCCCCCGCGTCGCCGGTCGAAGCCAGTTCGATGATACGCTTGGTGTTCTGGATAGTCGCTTTGATTGTGTTGCTATGCGGTTCGGGCGTCGGGATCTGGCATTGGACATCCTCTCGAACTGAGCAATCCAGTGCGAACAACCCTTCATTGAACGATCACCAGGCCAATCGCGGTTCAGCGGTATCGGTCCAGGTTGTCCATCCTCGGTTGGGAGGAATCGATCGAGTCTGCGTTCAACCCGGCAGCATCGAACCCTACGAATTTGCAGACCTTTATGCCAAGGTCTCGGGAATTCTACTCTCGGAACGGGATGCCAACGGCAAACTCATCGATATTGGCACGCGCGTCAAAAAAGGGGACGTTATCGCAAAAATCTCGGTTCCGGAATACGACGCCGAGGTCAACAAAAATACCGCCGAACTGGCACATGCCAACGCCCGCGTGGAACAATTCATCGCCAACCAGGATGCCGCAGTCGCCAATGCCAAAGCTGCCAAGGCGAAGATTGTCCTGGTCACCGCGCTGCTCAAGAGCAAGACCGCTTACCGTCAATTTCGCCAGAAGCAATACAAGCGAATGCAAGCGCTACTCGATGAAAAAGCCATCGATGCCAGGCTGGTCGACGAATCGATGGACAACCTGGAATCGGCGATCGCTTCGGAGGAAGCCGGCAAAGAAGCCATCGTGACATCTGCCCTCGATGCCGAGGCCGCTGCTGCTCGGGTCGAACAGGCCAAAGCCGACCTGAAGAACGCCAAGGCACAGGTCGATGTTGCCAAAGCCGAACTGGATAAATCCAAGGTCTTGTTGAGCTATACCCAGATCATTTCACCTTACGACGGGGTTATCACCCGGCGCGGCTTCTTCCGAGGCGATTTTATCCGCTCGGCGGCAATGGGTGCGGATAAGCAACCTTTGTTCTCGGTCGAACGCACCGACCTGATGCGCGTGGTGATTCAGGTTCCCGATCGAGATGTTCCTTTCGTGGATGAGGGCGACGAGGCGTTGATCGAGCTCGATGCCTTGCCGGGCGCGTCCATCAAGGCCAAAGTGTCGCGGTGCGCAGAGTCCGAAGATCTCAGTACGCGCACCATGCGCACGGAAGTCGATATTCCCAATCCGACCGGAAGATTACGGAGGGGCATGTATGGACGGGCCACCATTACACTCGCCGGCGGCACCGCGAATTCTCTCACCATCCCATCATCGGCCCTGAGCGGCGATGCCACCAACGGCAATGCAACGGTTCGAGTCGTTCGCAACGATCACGCCGAGATCATTCCCGTCAAGATTGCCAACGATAACGGGATCGAAGTGGAGGTTGTTTCCGGACTGACGCCGGATGACCAGGTCATCGTTCGGACGAACTCGCCCATTGAACAGGGAACGCCGGTTACGATCGCGAATGATGGAAAGCAACTCACGGCCGGGCACAAATAAAGCAAAGTCTCTAAAGATATGCCTTCGGGCCAACGACTAACGGTTCACCCTCCCGGTGAACCGTTGGTCGTTCGAAGCCATGACACTTTCCGTGGTTTCCCTCCTTCACCCCTCTGCGTATTTTGATAACTTCTTTGATAGGCAATACTTGCGACAAGATTCTGGAAAGAAAGCCTACTGGCATTCTATTTGCCATTAGATGTTCTTGGAAGGCAACCTCCGAAGTTGGCCAGATCATTGTTCAGAGATACGATCATGAACGATTCATCCTTCGCTTCACGCTCCGCGTCACTCTCGATTGGCACACGCTGGCTTCGTTGGGCTGTACCCTTGGCCGTCGTGGTTCTCGGCGGGGTGGTGGGGTTTTGGTACTGGATGACGCACGGAACCCCGGTGACGGCCGCTGAAGCCGATCAGTCCGGAGGCGATCGAAACACCCAACGCAGTTCAGCGGTCTCTGTTGAGGTTGTTCATCCTCGCGACGGCGGGATTGAACGCGTCTGCGTTCAACCTGGCAGCATTGAGCCTTATGAATCCGCTGATCTCTACGCCAAAGTATCGGGGTTTTTGATTTCCGAAGTTGACTCCAAGGGCAAACTCATCGATATTGGATCGCGGGTGAGAAAAGGGCAAGTCATTGCCGAAATATCCGTTCCCGAATACGTCGCCGAAGTTCAAAGAAATACTGCGGAACTGGAACATGCCAACGCTCGCGTCGAACAGTTCGTTGCCAATCTGGACGCTGCGATGGCCAACGCCAAGGCGACGAAGGCAAAAATCACCTTGGTGACGGCACTGCTCAAGAGCAAGACTGCTTATCGGCGCTATCGCAATAAACAATTCAATCGGCTGCAAGAACTGCTCGATCAAAAAGCCATCGACGCAAGATTAGTTGACGAATCGATGGACAACCTTGAAGCAGCCATCGGTTCGGAGGAAGCCGGCAAAGAAGCCATTGTGACAACGACCCTGGATGCGGAGGCGGCGGTCGCCCGCGTCGAGCAGGCCAAAGCCGACCTCAAGAACGCCCGAGCACAGGTGGATGTTGCCAAGGCCGAGCTGGAAAAATCCAAAGTGTTGCTGGGATATACCCATATCATCTCACCGTACGATGGCGTCATCACCAAGCGCGGCTTCTTCCCGGGCGATCTCATTCGCTCGGCAGCAACCGGGGCGGATAAGTACCCTTTGTTTTCCGTAGAACGAACTGATCTGATGCGCGTGGTGATTCAAGTTCCCGATCGAGATGTTCCCTACGTCGATGAAGGCGATAATGCCGTGATCGAGATTGATGCCCTGCCGGGCGCAGCCATCAAGGCCAAAGTCGCGCGCTGCGCCGACTCCGAAGATCTCAGCACGCGCACCATGCGAACGGAAGTCGATGTTCCCAATCCGACCGGCAGGCTTCGGCGCGGCATGTATGGCCGGGCGACTATCGTCCTTTCCGGCGGTACTCCGCACGCGCTCACCATTCCTTCGGGGGCCCTTGCCGGTGATGCTGAGAACGGCAACGCGACCGTTCGCGTGGTCCGCAACGGCCACGCCGAATTCATGCCCATCCGCATCGGCAAAGACAATGGTGTCGAGGTGGAAGTCCTTTCCGGATTGAAGCCGGATGACTCGATCGTCTTGCGGGCGAACGCACCGCTGGACAACGGCACACCGGTCACGGTATCGAGCAGTGAAAAGAACGCCGAACATGCTCATTGACAAATCCGGAGAATTTCCGACATGAACGGATTGATTCGTTTCGCTCTGCACAATCCCCGTGCGATCACCGTCTTCATGTTGTCGATCATCCTCATGGGGGCAGTCGCTCTATTCATGCCGGGAAGCAAAATCCCAAAGGATATTCTACCTGTGTATCGCAGCCCAGCGGTGCAGGTCTTGACGTTCTATAACGGCATGTCCGCCACGAATATTGAAAAAGACATTACGTCGCGCATGGAACGATGGACGGGCAGGCCGCCGGCACTGCCCGCCAAGAATCTCGTTCCATCATCGGTGCCAGCATCATTCGCAACTATTACTTCGACGACACCGATCCAGCCTCGGCTTTGACTCAGGTGAACTCGCTGGCTACCGCCGCAATCCCCAATCTGCCTCCCGGTACGCTGCCGCCCGTCATTCTTCCCTACGACCCTACGTCTTCGACGCCTGTCTGCCTGATTGCGCTGAATAGCGGAACGCAGGATGAATCGACCCTCTACGACACCGGCCGATACCAGGTCCGGAATATGATCATGGCGAAACCCGGATCCAACGCGCCGGTGGTATATGGCGGCCGACTGCGTACGGTCCTTGCCTATCTGGACCGGGAAAAGATGCAGTCGCGCAATATTTCTGCAGTGGACGTGATGAACGCGCTCGATCGCTACAACGTGTTCCTTCCCGCCGGGGACGCCAAATTCGGCTACTTCGATTACGCCCTCGATTCCAACTCCATGTATGACTTCGTCGACAGAATGGGCAACATCCCGGTCAAGATCGAGGGCGACAAGGTCGTCTTCCTGAAGGACGTCGCCAGGCCCAAAGATGCCAGCCTGATTCAGACGAACATTGTCCGCGTGGATGGAAGACGACAGGTCTACATCCCTGTGTTTCGCCAGCAAGGTGCCAGTACTCTGAGCGTCGTCGGCAACTTGAAGGATGGCCTGAAGGACATGAAAGATCGACTGACAACGCCCGATGTCGATCTGAAGCTCGTCATGGACCAGTCGATTTACGTGCAAAAGTCGATCGAAAGCCTCGTATTCGAAGGCGTTCTCGGAGCCATTCTTTGCTCCCTGGTGATTCTCATGTTCCTGGGAGAATGGCGCATGACCCTGATCGCGGTGATGACGATCCCGATCGCGGTGCTGGGAGCGATTGCCAGCCTGCACTCGCTCGATCAAACGATCAACGTCATGACGCTGGCCGGATTGGCTCTGGCGATCGGGCCGATGGTGGATAGTGCGATTATTTGCCTGGAAAACACGCACCGCCACCTGGGACTGGGTGCCAACCAGCGCACCGCTGCGTTTCTGGGTGCCAGCGAAGTGGCCATGCCGGAACTGGTTGCCAGCTTGTGTACGCTGCTCGTGCTCGCGCCGCTGGCCATGATGCCGGGCATGGGTAAATTCCTGTTCCGGCCCATGTTCCTGGCCGTCACTTTTGCGATGTGCATTGCCTATGTGCTGTCTCGAACCTTTGTTCCGAGTCGTTGCGCAAAATGGCTTTCATCGCACGGGCACAAACCGGTCGAATCGGAAACCTGGGACTACCAGCACCGCAATCCTCACGAAAACGCACCTTCCAAGAATCTAATCGCTCGTCTCTTTGAAAAATGGGAAGGGCTTATCGACGTCGGGATCGGCATTTACATTCGCGTGCTGCGCGTGGTCATGAAGGCACGAATTCTGACCGCTTGTGTCGCATTCGGAACACTTGCCGCGGTGATCCTGATCTTTGGCATGCGGTTGCGGCAAGAGTTCTTCCCCGAAGTCGATGCAGGAGCCTTTGAAATCTACGTTCGCGCCGAGTCGGGAACGCGCATTGAGATATTGGAAAACGGCGAAGGTTTTCTCCTCGTGGACAAATTCATCAAGGAACATCCGCTCAAGCTCGAAAAAAACCGCAACTCGAAATTCGGCTACGACTTCCATCATCGCAAATGGGTTCATGTTGAAGATTTTCGATCCGAATACCCCAGTGTGAATCTGCCGGCCGACATTCCGGTGGGCGGGGTCGCGCTGATCGAGAACTTCGTCAAAGAAAAAACCGGAGATGACCTCGACATCGTGATCAGCGAGTTGGGTCTGACGGCCGACTGGTCGGCCGCCTTCACGCCCAATGCCGGCCCGATGGATGCAGTCGTCAAGGTCCAGTTGAAGTCAGAGCGGTCGAGATCAGCCCAGGAATATGTTGACATACTCCGCCGGGGTTTTGCAGCGGATGCGCGCTTCCGTAATTTGGAATTCGCATTCGATGCCGGCGGCATGATCCGGTCGGCAATGAACGAAGGAAAATCGACCCCCATCAATGTCCGCATCACCGGCAAGGAACTCGATAAAGCGCACAAAATTGCCGAACGCATTCTTCGGGAAGTCAAGGAAGTTGACGGGGTGGTCGACGCGCGCATTTTGCAACGCCTCGACTATCCCGAGTACCTGATCGAGGTCGATCGCGCCAAAGCCGCAGACCTTGGGCTGAATCAGATTGACGTCATGCGCAACGTCATCGCTTCTTTCAACTCGAGTGTGCAGTTCAACAAGCATAATTTCTGGATCGATCCAAAGAACCACAACCAATACTATGTGGGTGTCCAGTACGAAGAAAGTAATATTACCTCGCTGGAAACGCTTCTCGACATTACCGTGAACAGCCCAATTCAAAAAGGATCCGTGCCGCTTCGGAACCTCATCCGATTCCCTATCAAGCGATTGAATGTTCCCTCCGAGGTCGTTCATAACAATTTGCAGCCAGCAATCGATTTGACGATGGGTGTCTATGGTCGAGACCTGGGGCACACCGCCGCGGACGTCAACAAGATCGTTGAAAAATACGGCAAGCCTCGTCCCGACGGCGGCCTGACCGCTTTTGACCCCGATAAGGAAGGGCACGTTCCACTGGAAGGGAGCAAGATCACGATCACGGGCGAATATGAGAAGATGAAGCAAACCTTCACGAACCAGGCTTTAGGAATGATCCTGGCTGTCATACTCATCTACTTCTTGATGGTGGCACTGTTCAAGTCTTACATCATCCCGTTCGTGGTGCTGTCCGCCGTACCGGTGGGTGGTGTCGGTGTGATTCTGATGTTGTACTTCACTGGAACGGCCATCAATGTGCAATCTTTGCTCGGTATGATTTTCATGGTGGGAATCGTTGTTTCCAATACGGTGCTTTTGACCGACTTTTCCCAGAACCTGCGCCGTTCGGACAAACTGACGCCGCAAGAAGCAATCGTCCAGGGAGCGAGCATTCGCGTTCGGCCGGTCGTGATGACGGCGCTGGCGACGTTTTTTGCCTTGATACCGATGTCGCTGGGATTGGAGCGCGGCAGCGAAGCGAATGTCCCGCTGGGGCGCGCGGTTCTGGGCGGGCTTTTGGCCGGACTTGTGACAACCTTATTCGTAGTGCCGTGTTTGTACTCCCTGCTCGTTCACGGCTCCATCGAATCCGAAGACGACAAGCCGATCGAACTGGGAGATCGGGCGCACGGAGACGGCACCCACACCGAAAAGACGAACGGCAAGGTCTAACTCGCCGGTTTAGGCTGCACCGGCGGCGAGCTTACGACGTGCTGCTCGCCTCAATCCGGGCAGGAAATCTCGTGTTTCCACGCGCGACCATCACTCGAAAAGATGCCGACACATCGGCAACCGTTCGAGGATCCACGGGCTTGTAAAGGACGGCAAATTCAAGAGGCTCGGTGCCATGAAGATCGAGCGGCAATGATTCGGTTCGATCGATCAGCAATAAGACCGGAACGGAAGGTAATTCACCCTCTTTCATTAGAGCAAGTATGCCCCAGCCAGCTCCCCAAGGAATGGCTGCGTCCAGAATCAAGATTGCAGGAATGCAACTGCGCAAGGCGATAGCACACTCGAGCGCATTCTGTACCCAGATTACCTCGAATCCCTCATGGATCAAATCAATGCGATAGCGCATGGCAACAATCGGATCGGCATGTGCAAGAATGAGTTTGGGTCGCATCAAATTCCCCCGTTCTCTCCAAATTTCGGCCAACAAACAACTTTCACAGATGGTGGACAAAGCAGTTTCGATGCCGGTTAAGAACGCTTCGCGCCTTGTTTTTCACAAGTAATTTGCGCACAAAGAGTTGGGATAGGAATGGCCGCAGATGGTCCAAGGCCGGCTGCGCAACGATTGGCGCAAACAATGGCTAAAATCTTTACGAATGGCGGATTTGTCCCCTTTGCATCTCGAATAATACAACATCCGGAAGGCAATCCGGACACCAATGGGGTGTAAGGATTTTTCCTTGGCGCGGTATCTCTGGTTGGATCGCGCGAGTTATCAACCTTGAGGAGTACACCAATGGCTATCGTTCGTTCTTCAGAAGCAGTCTGGGAAGGAAACCTGCGCGAAGGGCATGGGAAGATCGATTTTGGAAGCGGTGCTTTTCACGGAGCTTATGGATTCAAAGATCGGTTTGAATCCGGACCGGGCACCAATCCCGAAGAGTTGATCGCCGCAGCCCACGCCGGCTGCTTTTCAATGGCACTTTCCGCAGAGTTGAGCAAGGCCGGCCATCCTCCCAAGAAAATTCATACGGTCGCGAAAGTGCAACTCGACAACGTGCCTGGCGGCTTCGAGATCACGAACATCTACCTCGAAACCGAGGCGGAAATTCCAGGGTTGGACCAGGCGAAGTTCCTCGAATTCGCAGAAGGTGCGAAGAAAGGCTGCCCCGTTTCGAAAGTGCTCTCCGGGGCCAAGATTCATCTAAATGCGAAACTGGTGAGCTAAGAAGGCTCGAAGTTGCTGCCCATGAAACCTATGATTCAGATCGCGCATCGAACAGCTATCCGCTTTCCGGGAGGTCTGTTTGGCACGGATCTGCCTAGAATGAAAGGAAGGATAACTTCCTTTCATCGTGGATAAGGTCGTGGGGCAACGCATGCCAGTATCACCGGTCACGCGGGCAAGTCTCTTGGTTCGGATTCAAGATCCGAACGACGTAGCGGCCTGGCGCGAGTTTTTCGACCTGTATGCTGCGGTGGTCTACGGCTTTGCCCGCAAACGAGGGCTCCAGGACGCCGATGCTGCCGATCTGATGCAAGAGGTGTTGCGCAGCGTGGCCAACCATGCAGGCCGACTGAATTACGATCGTGCCAAGGGCACCTTTCGGGGCTGGCTTTACTCGGTCACGCGCAACAAGATTTTCAACTTTCTGGATAAACGCCGGCATCAAGTTCAAGGCACTGGTGATTCCGCTGCCCATCATCGGCTGGAAGAACACCCCGACGAGCCTGTCGATGAAGAGACCTGGGACCGGGAGTACGAGCGCAGAACTTTTGCCTGGGCGGTTGAGCGGGTCAGGTACGAATTTCACGAAGGCACCTGGCAGGCTTTCTGGCTGACTGCCGTGGAAGGCTTGAGTGCCAAGGAAGTTAGCGAGCGACTCAAAATGTCGCCTGGCGCGGTTTACGTTGCCAAGAGCCGGGTGATTGCCCGGCTACGTGACGAAATCAGCCAACTCGACAAAGCGGAATGATTACTTTTCTCGCCCATCGCCGAAATTGAAGGATCTGAGCTTATGCGTGCCCCCATTTGTACCGCCTGTCCCGATCCCGCCGAGTTGCGTGGGCTGCTCGATAGTGAAATCACCGAAGAGGCCCAGGCTCGCTTGGTTGCTCATCTGGACGCGTGTGAATCGTGCGCGCAATCGTTGGAATTCATGGCGGGCGGCGGGTCCGGCTTCTCCTCGGCGGTCGAACACATCGACCGCGATACTCCGGAGGATACTTCCGCATTTTGGCCGGCGCTGCGCAAACTCGATGTGAATGTGGTTCTGCCCCAAGCTGCGGAAAATACCCGAACCCGGACGACCCCCGCGGTCAAGGATTCTCAAACCGTTGAGGATATTCCGCTCGATTTCCTCGATCCGCCCGAACAACCCAATACCTTGGGAAAACTGGGGCGATTCCACGTTGTCGGCGTCGTTGGCAGCGGCGGAATGGGCGTGGTTCTTCGAGCGCTGGATGTTTGTCTGCAGCGTCAGGTGGCGCTGAAAGTCCTCGATCCGCGCTACGCAAAGAATGAAGTCGCTCGGAGTCGATTCATCCGTGAGGCACGCGCGGCGGCGGCGATTACTCATGAAAATGTTGTCGCCGTTCACCATGTCGAGAAACATCGCGAAGAATTGCCCTATCTGGTCATGAGGCTGGTTCAGGGCGAGTCATTGCAGGATTTGCTCGACCAGAAGGGCGCACTGCCCGCACACGAGATCGTGCGCATCGGCCGGCAGGTTGCTGCCGGGTTGGCCGCTGCGCACCAGGCCGGTTTAATTCACCGAGACATCAAGCCGGCAAACATATTGCTTGAGGCCGAAACGGGCAAAGTGCTCCTCACCGACTTTGGCTTGGCTCGGGCGGTGGAGGATTCCAAACTAACCCAGAGCGGTTTTGTTCCGGGCACTCCCCTATATATGTCGCCGGAGCAGGCGCGCGGCGAACTGCTCGATCACCGTTCCGACCTGTTCAGCCTGGGTAGCGTGCTCTACGCGATGGCCACCGGCAATCCGCCTTTTCAGGGTTCCTCGGCGTTCGTAGTGCTGCGCGAAGTCACCGAGACCCGTCAGCAGCCGGTTCAGGCGCTCAATCCGAAAATCCCCGACGAACTGGCCGGGTTGATCGATCACCTTCTCGAAAAAGATCCGAATCTCCGGATGCAGAACGCATCGGAAGTCGCAGAATTTCTCGGCAGCTTGTCGGGAAAAATTCCCTCCGACCCGGACACTACCGCCCTACAGCATCGGACGAACCGCCGCCTGCCGCGCTACAGTCGCAATTGGTGGGGACGAAACGGTGCGATCGTCGGAGTGATCTTGTTGAGCTTCAATAGTTTGCTGCTTCTTGGCGAGTTGACCAAACTGACACACTGGACCGTAATCGGCCAGCGTGGACACGAGGAAGATTCCGGTCCGCAGCCCCGGCTCCTTCTCAATGGCAAGTCCGGAACGATCTGGTCTCTGGCCATCGCGGCCGATGGGGAAACCCTGGCCATGGCGCTCGACGATGGGAGCATCAAGTTGTGGGATCTGCGCACCGGACAAATCAAGGCCACCATCGACAAGGCCCATCAAGGTCCGATCTGGTGTCTGCGCTTCAATCGGGACGGCACCATGTTTGCCACCGCCAGCGATGATAGCACTGTCCAATTGTGGGACACTCAGAGCCACAAAAACATCAACACGATCCACCTGAACACGAGTGTTCGAACGATGGCGTTCTCTCCCGACGGAAAGCACCTGGTTACCGGCTCGCGCAGCGGAATGATTCGGTTCTGGGATCTGAAAACAGGTGCTGGTCTCACTTCGATTCAGGCTCATTCGGGCCTTATCATGGCGATCGCCTATTCGCCGGACGGCAAGTACGTCGCCAGCAGCAGCGGCGACAAAACGGTCAAAGTCTGGGATGTCGAAAGCGGCGATTTGAAGCAACCGTTCAAGGAACACACCGGGAGCGTGTACACATTGGCCTATCATCCCGATGGTCACATGATCGCTTCCGGCGGCTGGGATCGGACGATCCAACTTTGGGATGTGACGACCGGCAATGTCATCAAAGTCTTGAACGGTCACAAGGAAGATGTTTGGTCGGTGGCTTTCAGCAGCGACGGCAAGCAGCTGGTTTCCGGCAGCGAAGATCGAACCGTGAAGCTTTGGGATGTCGCAACGGGCAAAGAGATCGAAACGTACAAAGGCCACACTGGGACGATCTTTAGCGTCGCGATTCACGGCAATACGATCGCAAGCGGCGGGCGCGACGGTATTGTACGGGTCTGGGATGTGAAGAAGTAAGACGATAGTGGGATTCTCTGGTTGCGGAGGACAAAAGAAGAAGAGGCGAGGATTTCCTCGCCTCTTCTTCTTTCATTATCGGACGAAATGTGCGTTGATTACTTCTTCTCCAGCTCCGCGGCAATTGCCTTGGTCACTTCTTCGGATTCCGGTTTGGTCCCCGGTTTGAATCGGGCAACCACTTTGCCGTCACGACCGACCAGGAATTTCTCGAAGTTCCAGGTGATGTCGCCTGAAAACTTCGGATCGGTGTCCTTGGAGGTCAGGAACTTGTAGAGCGGGCAGATGCCTTCGCCCTTGACGACAACCTTCGACATCAGCGGGAAAGAGACCTTGTATTTGGTCGAGCAGAACTTGGCGATTTCCTCATCTGTTCCGGGTTCCTGTGCGCCGAACTCATTCGCGGGAACGCCGACGATGACCAGTCCATCTTTCTTGTGCGTATCGTAAAGTTTCTCCAGGCCGGTGTATTGCTTGGTGTTGCCGCAATAGCTGGCAACATTGACGAACAAGACGACCTTGCCCTTGTACTGGGACAGGTCAACGTCCCTGCCGTCGATCGCCTTCATCTTGAACGCAAGAGGACTGCTCACTTTGGTGCCTCCTTTTTTTTCTTCTGCCGAGACAAACGGTACCAGTGCCGTTGTCAGAACCACTGCCAGGATACTTGCGCATTCATCATCCGTTGCTCCTTGTGACAAAAAAATTGTGGCCGGGATGGTTAGACGTTTCAACCGATCCGTTTCATCGAAAAATCATGGAGCGAGTCGTTCCACGAACCATTTTCCATCGGAACGACGAAATTGCAGTCGATCGTGAAGACGGTTGGGACGCCCTTGCCAAAACTCAATGACTTCTGGAATGATACGGAACCCGCCCCAATGTGGCGGGCGCGGCACCTCGCCACTGCCAAAACGGCTGGTAAGTTCGCGGAGCCGATCTTCAAGAATCTTGCGCCCGGAGATGATCTCACTTTGCTCGGAAGTCCATGCTCCAAGCTGGCTGCCGATGGGCCGGGAGCGATGATAGGCATCCGATTCGACATCGGAAACCCGCTCGACCTTGCCCTCGATTCGAACCTGACGTTCGAGTTCGTGCCAGAAGAATACTGCAGCCGTGAAGGGATTTACCGCAAGTTCCCGGCCTTTTCTGCCAAGGTAGTTGCTGAAAAAGGTGAAACCTCGTTCGTCGCACCCCTTCAGGAGAACCACACGAACGGATGGCTTGCCGTCCAAAGTCGAGGTGGCCAGGCTTATCGCGTTCGGTTCGGGTACTTCGGCAACAATCGCCTGATCCAACCAGAAAAAAAACTGCTCGATGGGGTTTGGACGAACGTCAACCTCGGTTAATCCGCCCTTGGTGTATTCTTTGCGCAAGTCGCTGATGGTCATAATTATGTTGTCCTCCTCTCTGAAATCCGGCCAAAGCGCTATTTTTCCAACATTTCCAATAACAGCTGATTCACCAATTCCGCATTCGCCATCGGGATTGCGGAACGAAGCGCCGTTTTACAAATTGGGTGTGATGGAGTATTGATGCCCAGTGCCGAGCAAACAAACCAGATCGCGCGGACGATCCACGATCAGGACAAAACAGGGCGCAACGCGCCGTCGTCACACAGGAGCCATTGTCCGGGAAGCAACATATATGCGCTCCAGTTTTTCCTTGGGGATGTAACGAATCAGCAAGCCATCGTCTTCTGGATGGGCGGCCTTGGCAAGCGCTGCTACCTCTCGGGCATTGTCGGCAACGAACAGCTCCTCACCGGCCACACAAATACATTTCCCTCGATATTGCGAATAGATCTCAGGCACGTGGGCTTGCAACCAGGCTGAGTTACGCGCAGCGCGCTCGTCCTGCGCTCGCGACTTTGCCAGTTCGACAGGATCGGTCAATTCGCTCATGACAATCGGGTTGGTTTCGTCCATCCGCACACCTCTATTTCTGCCAAGCGGTTATTTCCCCAACTCTTCCAATAACAGTCGATTCACCAGTTCCGCGTTGGCCATTCCCTTGGTTTCCTTCATGACCGCACCCTTGATGCGGTCGGCAGCTTTCACTTTCCCGGCTTTGAAATCGTTGGCGGCTTGCGGATTGCCCTCGATCGCCTTGCGGATCAAATCGCGGATTTTCCCCTCATCCATGACGACCGCGCCGATTCCGAGCTTCGTCATCGCGCCGGCAACATCGTCGCCGTGTTCCAGCATCTGCGCATAGACCTCGCGCGCCTTTTTCATCGGCAGTCCGGTCTTCATCACTTCCGCCACCAGGCCGCTGAGCCGGTCGACCGTCAACGGGAATTCATCGATCGAGACGTTGCGATCCTTTAACGAAGCAAGAACTTCGTTTGCCACCCAGTTACATGCCACTTTCGGATCACCCGTTTTGGAGGCAAGCGACTCGTAATAAGCAACGATCCGCCGACCCTGACTCGTCAACACCCGCGCATCGTAGGCAGACAGGCTATACGGTGCTTGCTGAAGTCGATCTCGTTGCGCAGCGGGCAGTTCGCCTGTCGCCTTGCGGGCTTCGTTGACTTCGGCCTCGGAAACAACCACCGGAACCAAGTCAGGCTCCGGGAAGTAGCGATAATCGGCGGCCTCTTCCTTGTGGCGCTGGACGATCGTCACCCCTTTGGCGTCGTTCCAGCCGGCGGTGGTCTTGGAGATCTTGGCGATGCGATAGTTGACGGGATCTTTCTGAAATTCCTTGTATTGACGCTCGGCCTCGTGAGCGATGGCTCGTCCCACGGAGCCGATACTGTTGAGGTTTTTCACTTCCACAAGAGGAGTTGCCGCAATGCTGCCATCGGCTTGCGGAATATGAGTGTTGACGTTGGCATCGCAGCGCAGACTACCTTCCTGCATTTCGCAGTCGGAAACACCGATTTCGCGCAGCATGAGCCGAAGCTCTTCGAGATAAGCCTTGGCCTCTTCCGGGGTGTTGATTTCAGGCTGGCTGACGATTTCCAATAGCGGCGTGCCGGTGCGATTGAGATCGACCTTGGCTGTCGCCGCCACGACCCGATTCATCGTGCATGTTCTTGCCGGCATCCTCTTCGAGATGGGCGCGGATAATGCCGACCTTCTTGGGGACGTATTCCTTCTTGGGATCGGCAGCAGCATTGATTTCCAGCCAGCCGTCGTGGCTGAAGGGCAGGTCGTACTGGCTGATCTGATAGTTCTTGGGCAAATCGGGATAGTAGTAGTTCTTGCGATCCCACTTGGTGAAACTGGCGATCTGGCAGTTCAGCGCCAGGGCAGCTGCGCAGCGAGAGTTCAAAAGCCTGGCGATTCATGACCGGCAACACGCCCGGCATTCCCAGACACACGGGACAGACTTGCGTAGTTGGGCGGCGAGCCGAACTTGTTGAGGCAACCACAGAACAACTTGGTCTTGGTGAGCAGTTGAACGTGGACTTCCAAGCCGACGACGATCTTGAATGGTTCTGCCATAGAGTATCTCAAAGGTCAAAAGAGGTTGGCCACGATCGCATGAAATCCGGGAATCACATCGGGAACAGTGAGGACATCTGTTGTATGGTAAGTTTTCGGAGGTATCCCACGTCGATACTCGGTGACGGTTTGTCGAGCAGGATCGGGTGCCCATACTACGACAACACCCGCATCGAGGTATTCTTGCACCTTTCGGTCGATCTCGGGCTGTGTATCGTTCGGACTACGAACCTCGACCACCAATTCAGGAATGGTCAAAAGGTAACCTTCCGAAGTAAGCTGGAGAGGCAACGAGGCGTTCGTGATGAAAGCGACATCGGGCACGACGAATCGATCCGGATTTCTTCGCAGTACAACCCCCGGCTCGGTTCGGGTGAGACCATGTCCCTGTCGTTGTCCTTGCAGGCCGATTTCGAGTATCAACTGCGTTTGACTGGACGAGTGAATATCGCCAGCTGGGGCCACAATAATGATCCTCCCATCATCGAGTTCATAATTGACATCGCCGCTCGCAAGGCGTCTTGGCAAAAAGGGGAGATCGGCTATTGTCCAAAGCCTGGGTGCAAAAGGCATCGGCGACGAAGGCGATAGCATGGTGGTCATGGAAGCTCAACTCTCAAAAGAGGTTAGCCACGATCGCATGAAATCCGGGAATCACATCGGGAACAGTGAGGACATCGGTTGCCTGATAAGTTTTCGGAGGTATATCACGTCGAATACTCGGTCACGGTCTGCCGGGGCGGATCGGAAACCCAGACAACCAATACACCGGCCAAAAGATACTCTTCAGCTTTCCGTTCGAGTTCCAGCATCGAATCGTTGGGGCCACGAACCTCTACGACGAGTTCGGGAATCGTCGCAAAGTAGCCTTCTGGAGTAAAACGAATCGGCACGGACTTGTTCATCACGAAGACAACGTCGGGACCAACTAGCCGATCTGGATTTGTCCGAAGAATGACACCAACTTCCGGAACTGCGATCCCAAGGCCTTTGTCTTCGCCTTGTCGAACAAATTGATTGAGGAATTTCTTTTGAGAAAACGCATGAATTCCACCCGGTGGGGCCACAATAACGATCCTCCCGTCATCGAGTTCGTAATCGACATCTCCAGTAGCTAGCCTTCTTGGAAACAAAGCCACATCTGCAGCCGTCGCGAGTCTGGGAACATCGGCCAACGGCAACGATGGCAAGAGCAACGTGCTCATGGTATTTCTCCTCTGCGAAGAAGGCGCTTATTCAGCATTATCCAGAGTCGGAGGGTGTTTTTCCAGTGCCGCGAACCGTTCGTGTCAGCTCCGTCGCAATCCGTAAACGAGATTTCTTTTCATCCTCAGTGCGGTGTTTCTCATCCTCTGCCTTGGTGTGCCATTTTCTTTGAGACTGGAACCACCCAAGAAGCGACAGTTTCCAGCCATCAACGACTGAAGTGAGACAGAGCTTCGATTGAGAGTTTTTGGATGTATCCAAGACCGTGCGTGGTTATACTAACCACTCGAACGATGGATACAAACGATCGACCGGGACTCGCAGGAGAATTGACGCATCCGAACCATCGGAATGGGAACGGCACTGGATCGGGAGTTTTTGGAATGTACCCGCAAGAGAACGCGACTATACTAAACACGCTCTCAAAGGAATACAAACGATCGACTCCGATCCAGGGTTGTTGGGCGATGAACTCCACGCCAGTCAGTTTGCTCGAAAGGCTTCACCGCTCTGATGACGCGGAAGCCTGGACACGTTTCGTACTGCTATATGCGCCGATGCTGTATTCGTGGGCGAGCCGGCTCGGGATGCAGGATGCCGACGTGGCGGACTTCGTTCAAGAGATCTTCACGGTACTACTTCGCCGAATGCCGGAGTTTCGCTACGATCCTGCCTTTCGGTTCCGCAGTTGGCTCAGGATGGTCGCGATCAACCACTGGCGCGACCGCGCCAAGCGACGACCCATCCCGCAGCCGATCGGTTCCGCCGGGGAGTTGGATGACCTCCACAGTTCGGATCAGCTCGAACAACTCATCGAGACCGAGCACAACGCTTTTCTGATGCGTCGCGCGCTCGACATTTTGAAGACCGACTTCAAACCCATTACCTGGCAGGCTTTCTGGCAAGTTGCCGTCGATAATCGACCCGCGGCGGAAGTCGGCGAAGCTGCTTGGATTGACCGTCGCTGCGGTCTATGCCGCCAAGTGTCGAGTGCTGACTCGATTACGTCAAGAACTGGCTGGGTTCTATCCATAACGACTTTTTTGACCAAACCGCTCTTTTTCGCGTCAGGTTTTCGCGTCGAAGGTCGTATTGTAGTGCGAGATCATTTTTTTCGTGGAGCTTCGCATGAATCCGATCACCGTCTGTCCCACTGCGGACGGCCTTAGCCGGCTCATCAACGGCCAGTTGCCCGAATCCGAGATCGAATCACTGCTCAACCACCTCCAAGAGTGCCCGCAATGCGTCCAGAAAGTGGGCACGCTCAGCGACCCATCCGTCACCAGTGATCTCCACGCAGCTGGGACGATGCCCGAGATGGGCAAGGGCGCACACTTCCAGTCGTTGATGCAAAAATTGATCGAAATTGGTCTTCCAAGCAACAAGGCTGCAACCGCAAGCTCTGCTGCATCGATCGGTGCTCATACGATTGAGCAGTTGCCGTCGCAATCGGGTTCTTCTGAATTGAGTTTCCTGGGTTCCCCGCAAGCCGCGGATGAGATCGGCCGACTCAACGGCTACCGCGTTCTGAGGATCCTTGGAGAAGGCGGTATGGGTATGGTTCTGGAAGCAGAGGATATTCGCCTCAAGCGCCGGGTTGCCCTCAAGGTGATGAAACCGGAAGTCGCCAAAAAGGAGCTCAACCGCCAGCGTTTCGTGCGCGAAGCCGAGGCAGCTGCCAAGGTCGAGCACGATCACATCGTTCCTATCTTCCAGGTCGGCGAGGAAAATGGCGTCCCCTTTATCGCCATGCCGTTTCTGAAGGGGGAGCCGCTCGACGCCCGCCTCAAGCGCGGCCGGATGGAAATGCCGGAAATCATCCAGATTGGGCGACAAATCGCCGAGGGGCTGGCGGTCGCCCACGAACAGGGTCTGCTCCATCGGGACATCAAACCCGGCAACATTTGGCTGGAGGAAATCCGAACCTCGGAACGCGCCAGCCGGGCCGAGAAGCAACAGACATACCGGGTGCGGATTCTGGACTTCGGCCTGGCCCGGCTCTCCGGCGACAGCGAGCACCTCACGCAATCGGGCACAATCCTGGGCACGCCCAGCTACATGGCTCCCGAACAAGCGCGGGGCCGGGAGGTCGATTTTCGCGTCGACCTCTGGAGTCTCGGCTGCATCCTCTACGAGATGACCACCGGCCAACGGCCGTTCAACGGTCGGGATACCATGGCCATCATTTCCGCCCTCGCCCTCGACGACCCCGCCGATCCGCGCCTCGCTCAACCCGAATATCCCAAACGAGCTCGCGACGCTCATCGTGAAACTTCTGGACAAGGATCCATCCAAGCGTCCCGGCTCCGGCGACGAAGTGGCGGAGGCGCTGCGTCGACTCCAGCCAGGGACAGTTGTTGTGTCGGTGCCGCGAGCCGACGGAGCGACTCCTTGGGCTGGCATCGATGAAGACGACAGAACCGCTGTTAGTTCCAAAGCGGCAGTCGCAACGCGGAGGGCGGAATCGAGAACCAAGCCTCGATCGCCCGCGAAGTGGATCGTCGCGGCGGCTCTGCTGCTATTGATCGGCGGCGGATTTGCTGCGTATCAGCTCATTTTCAAGACGAAGAACGGCACGCTGACCGTGGAAGTGGATGGCGATGCAAAGGTACTCTTTGAGAAGGGCGAGTTGCACATCCTCGATGACAGTGGAAAAGCGCTTTACACTCTCAGGCCGAGCGATAAGAACAAGACCCTGCCACAGGGCAAATACCTGATTGAAGTCGCCGGTGTCGGCGGCCTGAAGCTCAATACCGACAAGTTCGAGATCACCCGCGATGGCAAAGCGACGGTGCGCGTAACGATCGATTCCCCGGTGGTGGTCGCGGCCAAGAAAGAACCGCTGGCGAAGAGCGGACCGCAAGAGTTGAAGTCGCCGGAAACTGTCGAAGGATTCCGGCCGCTGTTCAACGGCAAGGACTTGCGCGGCTGGTCGGTGGACAGCGGCGCGAAGGAACATTGGAAAGTCGAAAATGGCAGTATCAAAGGCATTGGAGCTGGCTCCCCCGCTGCCGGTTCTGGAAGTAGAGGCTGGCTTCTGACCGATCGGGAGTACGAAAATTTCGTTCTGGAACTGGAGTTCCAGGCACCGCTGGAATCGGCAAGCGGGGTTGGGATCCGGGCGATTCCCGGCGAAATCGTTGAAGGCTTACCCCACCATCTCGCTATCAAGCTCGACCGATGGTCGAACCCAACGTACCCAAAATATGGTTCCATCTACTACTGGATCAACACTTTCCTGCAACCAAGCAAGGAACCCAAGGCGGTAGCCGACGGGAAGTGGAATAAACTCGCAGTTCAGCTCCAGGGTGATGACCTTCGAGTTTCCGTCAACGGTGAAGAGGTCCAGAACCTCAGCCTCAGTGACTTGGCCAAAAAGCCGCAATTCTTTCCGGGCGTGAAGCGCAAAACCGGCCGAATCGGCCTGCAACAGCACACGGGTGAGGTTCTGTACCGCCGCATCAATATCAAGGAATTGCCGAAAGCTTCCGCCGATCCCGACCGCAAGGCCGCCGAGTATGCGCTGTCCATCGGCGGGACGGTCGGCGTGAACGATCAAGAAAGCGTGTTCAAGGCTGCCGCCGACCTGCCGAACGAGGCGTTCCGGCTCACGAAGGTCGATTTGAATGGGTGCAAAAAAGTGACCGATGCTGGCCTGGCCGTCTTCAAAGATTGTAGGAATCTGACGTCTCTCTCGCTTCCTAACACACAAATTACCAATGTCGGCCTTGCCAACTTCAAGGATTGTAAGAACCTTACGCTACTTGACCTGTGGGACACTAAGATGACCGATGCGGGACTGGTCCACTTCAAAGACTGCAAGAATTTGACCATCCTTCAACTGTCCGGTACGATGGCGAGCGACGCGGGCCTTGCCGCCTTCAAGGATTGCAAGAATCTGTCGTACCTGGCACTCGGGGGCACGCAGGTCAGCGACCTTGGTCTAGTTCACTTCAAGGACTGCAAGGAGCTGACTCTGCTCGCTTTAGATGGAGCGCCGGTCAGCGACGCTGGTCTCGCCCAGTTTACCGACCGGAAGAAACTAACAAAACTTGACCTGAGAAAAACGAAAGTCACCGCTTCCGCAATCGAGAAACTGAAGAAGGCATTACCCAATTGCACGATCGACTGGGACGGCGGCACGATCAAGCCGAAGGCGGCCGTCGATCCCGACCGCCAGGCCGCTGAGTGGGCGCTGTCGGTCGGCGGCTACGTTCACGTGAACGAACTGGAACCGAAAATCAAAACCGCCGCTGCCTTGCTCCGTGAGGCATTCCGGTTAACCTGGGTCGAACTGCCCCAAAGCAAGCAGGCGACCGACGACGGGCTGGCGATTTTCAAGAACTGCAAGAATTTGATGAGACTTAATTTGTGGTCCACCCCGGTGAGCGATGTGGGTCTGGCCCACTTCAGGGACTGTAAGAGCCTAATCTACCTCGATCTAAATGGCACCAAGGTCACAGACACGGGGATGGTCCATTTGAAAGAATGCAAGAACCTGATCCACCTCAACCTGAGCTCGACGGGTGTAAGCGATATGGGACTGGGAAACTTCAAGGGCTGTAACGGCCTCCAACAGCTCTTTTTGTGGGAAACAAAGGTGACCGATGCGAGTTTGGCCAACTTCGAGGGGTGCAAAGAATTGAGGGAACTCGACCTGAGAGAAACAAAGGTCACGCAAGCGGGAATCGATCGCTTGAAGAAGGCCTTGCCGAAGTGCAAGATCGATTGGGGAAAGGGTACAGTCAAGCCATAGCCGATCGAAACCCGATCGGCAAGCCCATTCATCGATCAATGTCGCAATCGCGAAGGCGTTTTCAAACGAATCGCCGCTTGCTTTCCTCACGACTTTGGTTTATCCAGTGCCGCCAACCGGTCTGCGCAATTGCTGAACTTCCGCTTCCATGCTCAAACGTAGCCGTTTCTCTTCATCCGCACGGCGTTGCTCATCGTCTGCGCGACGTTGCTCATCGTCTGCGCGGAGTTTTTCATCCTCGGCGCGATGGGACGCCCCTTCCTCTCCAAAGAAGATCAGATTGCCTTCGGAATCGAAGAACCGTAGCCAGGTGTCGGAATAGCGTTCAACCGAACCTTGCCATGAACCAATCCAAAGTTCGAGTTCATCGGACCAGATTCGTCCCTGCTCGTTACGAGGAAGTTCCTTATACCTTCCCTTAACCAACCGCCAGCCGTCCAGATGCCCCGTGTCGTGGTTGTAGCAGAAGTATTCGGGAATCCGCAACCACTGGTAGACGTCTTTCTTCTCGCCGTAGTCGGCGTTGATGGTGGTTGGAGAACAAAGTTCGATCACGACGCTGGGTGTTCGACCGCCCTCGAGCCAAATTGCCCAATACGGACGCATCGGTTGACGTTGCGTCCCCCAGACAAAGAAGAAATCCGGGCCTTTAAAATCGCGGTTTCGGGCTTGCTCTTCGCTGTAGTAGAGAAAGCTGTTGCCGCCCACGTAGTAATCCTGACGATCGCGAAAGCGATAATCGACGCTTGCGATCAGCACATTCATGGCCCGACGATGCCACTCGGTTTCCAATGGCTCACCATCACTTTCGATCAATTCAACCTTCGGCAGAATCGATTCGATTTCCAGCTCAGTCGGATCCGAAACCGAAGCCGGCAGGTCGAGAACAGAAGGCTCATTCATCGATCAAACCTCCAAACGGTAACACGCTACGATGGTATCATAATATACCTGACCATCTCTACATCTTCGAGTGAAGTTCCGTCACCCTTGACGAAACTCCTCTACGATAGCACACTCCTCTTAAACGATTCCTCTGCTCTTTACGTCATTTGGGGTTCTCATGTTGGTTCGAATGCTTTGGCTTCTCTCCTTAACCTTCACTTTTCTCCTTTTATTACCTGCACCGGTTCGAGCTCAAGAAACCGCCCGAATCACCGCCTTCAAAGTCGGCCGGCTCTACACTGGTATCTCAGAACCGATCGAAAAGGCCGTTCTCGTCATCGAGAACGGGAAGATTCTCGCAGCGGGTAGTGAGACCGACGTCAAGATTCCGCAAGGTGCGGTGGTTCGCGTCCTGCCCGATGCTGTACTGATTCCCGGCCTGGTCGATTCGCACTCTCACATCGGTATTTATCCTCGTCCGCACGTCCACGCCAACAGCGACGGCAACGAAATGTCCGGCCCCGTGCAGCCTGGCTTGGCGCCATCGATTCGATCGACCCCAATGACCCAGGAATCCGCATGGCCCTTTCGGGCGGCTTGACTACCGCCAACATCATGCCGGGATCGGGCAACGTGATCGGCGGTCAGACGGTCTATGTCAAGCTGCGCGGCAAGACGATCGAGGCGATGCGGATTACCGATCCCAAGAACCTGGGCGGTTTGAAGATGGCCAACGGCGAGAACCCCAAGGGCTACGGCAGAAAGGGACAGGCTCCCTTTACGCGGATGAAAGTGGCATCGCTTCAACGGGAGCAATTCATCAAGGCCCGCGAGTATCAACAAAAATGGATGAAATACCGCGCGGCACTGAAGAAGAGCGACAAAGGTGAGAAAGCCGAGAAAGTCGATAAGCCGGAACTAGACATCAACATGGAACCTCTCGTCGAAGTGTTGGAGAAAAGGCGAACCGTTCATTTTCACTGTCACCGCGCCGATGACTTGCTAACCGCGCTGCGAATTGCCGAAGAGTTCGGTTTCGAGATCGTTCTGCAGCACGGCACCGAAGGTTATCGCGTCGTGGATGAGTTGGTAAAGAAAAAGATCCCGGTTTCGCTGACGCTGGTCGATAGTCCCGGCGGCAAGGCCGAGGTGATGGCTCTGATCGAGGAAGCCGGCGCGATTCTGGACAAAGCCGGCGTGCTGGTTGCGATCAATACCGACGACTTCATCACCGAGTCGCGCTTTCTGCTCAGGACCGGCTCCATCGCCATTCGCGGCGGCATGTCGGAACTGGCAGCGCTGAAAGCATTGACGATCAATCCCGCCAAGATGATGCATCTCGATCATCGGGTCGGCTCCCTGGAACGCGGCAAAGATGCCGATTTCGTGATTCTCTCAGGCTCGCCGTTCAGCGCTTACACCTCAGTATTGGAGACCTATATCGATGGCGTCCGTGTGTTCGATCGATCCCAGAAAGCCGACTGGAGTTATCAAGCGGGCGGATTCGCTCTGCCGAAACCGAGTTCGTTGCCGAATACTCCGGCCTTGCTCAAGCCGTTAGCACCCGTGAAGACTCCCGAATCACCCAAGAACCAAGAGGACAAGCCAAGTAAAGTCCGCGCGATTCGAGCGGGGCGCATCCACACCATGTCGGGCAAGCCGATTTTGGATGGTGTGATCCTGATCGAGGACGGCAAGATCAAGGCGATCGGGCCGGTTGGGGAGGTCGTCATTCCCAAGGGTGTCCCGATCATCGCGGTAGCGGAGGTGACGCCCGGTTTGATCGATGCTCATTCGGTTTGCGGCCTATCGGGTGCATGGAACATTTCGGCGGATCAGGATCAGGATGAAGCCAGCGATCCCAATCAGTCCGATCTGCGGGTGATCGATGGCTTTCATCCCAATGAGCCTTTGTTGGAAATCCTGCGTTCCCAGGGCGTGACGACGATTCACACCATGCCGGGACGTGTCAACGTCATCGCGGGACAGACGGGCATCTTCCGAACTGCGGGATCGACCGTGGACCAAATGACCGTCCGATTCCCGGCGGGATTATTGGTGAATCTGGGCGAATCGTCCAAGGGCGGGAGCAAGGCCCCGATGACGCGCATGGCCACGGCCAAGCTGGTGCGGGATGCCTTTACTCAAGCCAAGAATTCTCTCGACAAGAAAGGAACACGCAATCTCAAGCACGAAGCGCTCTTGCCGATGTTGCAAGGGAAGGTTCCAGTGATTTTTAGCGCCATCGCGCGGATGATATCATGACGGGCTTACGTCTTGCCGAGGAGTTTTCGCTGAAGCCGATCCTGAGTCTTGCCACGGAAGCTTACTTGATACCGGAGGCGATCGAAAAAGCGAAGGTTCCGGTGATCGTCCATCCCACCATGCAGGCGCGGGCGGGAGCATGGAAACCTTGCACAGCTTCACCGGCACAGCGGCATTTCTTGCCGATCGCAAAATCCCGGTGGCGATATGCACGGCATTCGAAGGCTACGTCCCCAAAACGCGCGTATTGCGATCGGAAGCGTCGATGGGAATGGCGCACGGCTTGGGTCACGAGCGGGCACTGCGAGCCGTGACGATCGACGCCGCGAAAATTCTTGGTTTGGACAAGGACTATGGAAGCATTGAAGTCGGGAAGATTGCCGACCTGGTGCTTTACGATGGCGACCCGCTGGAAAACGCAACGCATGTTGTTTATACGTTGATGAACGGCAAAATCGTCTACGATCGCGGCGAGTATTTGAAATTGCCATTTGCTCGGCGAGCGGTATTTGCGGGCAACAGCGGAGGCTTCGGCGGTTGTTGTTTAGGGGCGTGGTAGAGGATTGTTCTACGTCATTGGGAGAGGCACTATGGCGGTGCTGCGAACTACGAATTGTCGGGCTCATGGGCATCCCGAGTTTGAGATTGCTTTTGATCCTGCTCTGGTACCCGTCGAGAATGATGTGCATTCGTTTCTCGCATGGCTTGAGCAATCGGTTGCTGAAGGTGAACACTACTTGCCAGGCCAGACCTGCCAGGTTGGCTGGGCTATCACCGAAGTCCGGAGCGCAGGCGACGATTCGCTTTCGTTGTGGGAACCCGACATGCAATCGATGCCGATCGTATGGGAGCAGACGGTAAGTAGAACATTGCGGGATCTGCGTCTTCAAAAAGATGTTGTCGAAAGCGTGCTTTCACCGGACGACCTGTCCTTCCCGTCGCTGCTTCAGTCGGGACTTATTTGTACTCGGTTGGGAACGACTACTGGGTTGATTATGGAGAGGGTCGAGGGGAGCGGAAACGATTCTGGATGGTTCTGCGGGTGTTACGACGCGGATCACGACCACAACGACGCAGCGGAGTTAAAGTGTGTTTCGTTATATGAGGCAGCTGTGTGCTACGCGCCGCAAATAGTGCCCTACCTGGCATTGCCTTCAGGCATATTGTTGAGCGTCTGCGATGGCATTCCGACAATCAATTTGAATGGTGAGCCGTTGGAGTTTAAACCGGGAAGCCTCCTGGCAACACGGCAGTCCGGTCTTTCAGAGTAGTCACATTCTTCTATGCGTGGTAGAATGGCGCGAGTGTTCTTCGTCCGTGTCCCCTAATCTCAAATGTCATCCGCTTATGTGCAGGTCGGCCTTTCCAGGCAGACCTGTTACCCGCAGGGGGAAAACGATGGTCAACAAGCAAGCAGTATTGCAAACGATCCAAACATTACCAGACTCCGCGAACTGGACCAAGATTTGCGACGCACTTCTACATCTTGTTGCGCGGGAAGGTTCTTGCGCACGATCTTTCTCGATTGTATCTGGCCCAACTCACCCCTGAAGCGCTAGAGGAGTATGCCCACCCAAAACTCAACATTTCACTCGGCGACATGATCCAGGAACTGGAGGCTCGACATTCGGGCAAGGAATCGACATGACCTCGTCGCCCGGTTCTGATCCATTTCGAGTCTCCATGTCCGCCGCGATTGGGCAACATCTTCGTCGTTTATCCGACCAAGCAATGGCAGATCGTCAATTAGACGGGTTTCTCACGGCCCTTCGACATATCGATAACCGCTTGCGAAACGATCCCTTTAATTTCGGAGAAGAACTGTTCGACCTGCGACAGCCTCGAGCGACTGTGAAAATGGCTATCTGGCTGCCGATAGTAGTCGACTTCGGAGTCTATCCCGATCAACGAATTGTGCTGATTCGCGGTTTCCGTTATCTCGCGCCGCCAAGTCGTTCTTCCAACAATGGAACTTGATGGTGGATCGAATTGTGCGTCGCGATTCGCATGGTTCGCCTTGCAACGGCAGAAGTCTCCCTTCCCATTTCGACACTCGGTACTTAGGATAATCACACCTCAAACAAGGTATTCCGATCCGTTGAGACACGATCATTCCATGAAACCAACGACTTCCGATTCGTGGCGGCCTCTGGCACTCCTTTTAGTGGGTGTTGCCATTCCGTGCGCCATCCTTATTCGACTGATCCCATACGAATATCGCATGCCAAACCTTGCCCTGAACGGAGCATTGTTTTTGTTCGCCGGAGCCAGACTGGGCCCCTGGCCCTGGCGCGTCTTGCCGTTTATTGCCACGGCGGTCGTCGATCTTTACTTCGTGGGTATCAAGTATGGCGGGCCATCACCCTTGATTTATGCGAGTTACGGCCTGTATTTGCTGCTGGCGCGCTGGCAACTGGCGCGCTCGGAATCGCCCTGGCGAATTGGTGCCGTTACCTTGGCCGGCAGTGTGCAGTTCTTCCTCATCTCGAACTTTAGCGTCTGGCTCGATTGTGTGCTGAAGCCGGAAATGTACTCGGGTGGCCGCGCCTTTTATCCGGCTACATTCGATGGCTTGATGACCTGTTATGAGAGAGGACTGCCCTTTTTCCGAGGCACGCTGATTAGTGATGTCTGCTTCAGCGCGGTGTTATTTGGAGCACACGCCATACTCGCGCGAGCTTATTTCCCCGCCGAGCAAGTTAGCAGAACGGAGGCCGTGCAATGAAGTTCGCCGCCATTATCGATTATCTGCAAGACAAGGACAAAGTTGCCGCAATCCGGCCCACTCATCGACAATATCTGACGAGTTTACTTCAAGCCGGGAAGATTTTTGCCACCGGCCCGTTCACCGACGATTCGGGCGCGCTGATCGTCTATGAGGCCGAGACAGCGGAAGAAGCCGAGCAGTTATTGAAAGCCGATCCCTTTCACGCCGGTGGGGTTTTCCTGAAATGGCAAATCCGGGCCTGGAAAGTTGTGATGGGTAACCCGGGGTTGATGCCAACTTCGTAGTTTTCAGTTTTCAGTGTTCAGTGTTCAGCAAGACAAAGATTCCATGCATCATCCTCTGACGATTCGGCGATTGAACTGAACACTGAACACCGAACACTGAACACTACTATCTGAGTTCAAACTCCAATTCACCCGCCGAGCCTTGGTCGGTGCCGATGTGCAGTTCGCAGCGAATCGCTTCACCGTGATAGCTTCCCTCGATGCTGATCGGCACTCGACGCAGGATCATCGGGCTTTGCCACTCGATATCCTGATTCTCCTCTGCTGCATTTCCGCCCTCGACGAGCCAGCGCAGGCCAATCCAATCGCCTTTTTGATACTTGCCTTTCAGGACGATGCTCGCCAGCTTTTGCGGCGGATTCGGTAGGTGTTTCGCCAGCTTCAAGAGCCGGTCTTCGTCGCGGGATTCATGCACGTACGCATGAAGGACGACCGCCTGTCCCGGTATCGTTGCTCCCGGTCCAAAGAGAGTGATCTGCACTTCTTCGGGCTTCGGCTGCCACAAGGAGAGCGATTTCCAGACACTGCTTCCCGTACGGCGCGGCAGCGTGATCGTGTCAGGCTCTAATGGTACGACTTCCCCGGACCGGTTCAAAATGAGCCGGCGTTTCGGGTGCGGTGTCTGTATATCCACGGAAATCGGCGATGAGGACGCCGAACGATTGGCCAGTTTTGCCAATTCGTCGATCAACTCCTGCCAGCGCCGATAGCGCTCGAGCGGTGACTTGTTCATGAGCCGATCGATGATGTGCACAAGCGCGGCAGGGACATCGGGATTTAGTGCGGCGATGGGTGTCGGAGTTTGCTTTTGATGGGCGATAACCTTGTCGATGCAGCTCCCACCCGGAAACGGATATCGTCCGGTGGCCGCGAAATACAGCGAACACCCCAAGCTATATTGATCGCCTAGAGGCGTCCACTTCGATGAATCGGCCACCGATTCCGGAGCGGCACATTCCAACATCCCCGAAACCATCCCGGCCCGCGAGATCGTATCGACCAGTTCGCTGTCGCTGTCGCTATTGTCTGCGAGCAATGCGCCGATTCCGAAGTCCAGCAGTTGTACTTGCCCCTTCGGACCCAACAGAATATTGCTCGGCTTGATCAGTCCGTGCACGAGGCTTGCGCGATGGCAAACGCTCAGAGCCTCGGCCAATTTCCGGCCAAGGCGGCGCCGCTTCGCCCGGCAAAACCGGTCCAAACTCTCGAACCAGCGCTTCGAGATTTCGACCCTCGGCAAACGGCCAGACGAGATAATGTGATCCGTGCGCGGTTCCAACATCGACGAAAGGAATCACGCCCGGGTGTTGCGGCAAATTGGCAAAGGTTTGAATCTGCGACCTCACCAGACGGATGTTCCATTGCTCGCGCTTGGGCAACACCTTGATCAAGTAGGCTCGTCGGTCGGAGACGCCGCAGCTCCGATAGACCGGCCCAAGACTTCCGGAACCGATCAAATCGATGAGCCGATACAGACCCAACGTCAGTTTGCCGATATTTCCTTCCAACACCCGCCGTGCTTGATAACCGGTAAGACAACCTTGGTCGACGAGGAATTGCGCGAAGGCACGAGAATCTTGTTGGACGGAGGCATCCTTGAATTCTTGAAAAAGCTCCATCAACCGGTACGGGTGGACCAGTCTTGCTTCGGCAAGTTCTTCGATAAGCCGTTCAGTGCTGTCCCGATCACGTACTGTCATGAACGTGCTCCCTGAATTGGTGTCGAGGGATCACAACCAACCAGAAAAAGACGAGCGTCAGGCGATGAGACAAATGGGAAAGGGGAGATGTTTGTCTCAGATGGAAGTATAATCGAAGCGTTATCGTCGATCCAAGGGGTGGGATCGCGAAAAAAGGGCAAGATCCCGGCTTCAATTCAGGGCGGACAGGAGAAATCCGCCTCGAAATCGATAATCTCAATCGATTTGAAGCGGGAACGAAGGGTGCGGCAAATTCTTCTGGCGAGAGGGTTACCGATACCATCTGCGGCTTATCCCCTCTTCCCTTTACTCAGAGGAGAGGGGATAAGAGTTGCAACCTGCATCCTGCCAGGAAAAATTGCCACACCCCATCGAAGAGGCTGCACTGTGGTCGCCTTTGCCTTGACTCCTCTGGGGTCGAAAACGCACCGCATTGATCCTCTTGGTGACCGATTGCTACTGGCGACATTCATCTTTCACCGTAGGATGAACGACACGTTTCTTGCGAACTCGTAACGGGAGCTTCCATCGTGCCGCTGCTTTTTGCTCTGACGATGTTTGTCAGTGCGACACTTTTGTTTCTCGTCGAACCCATGGTCGGCAAGATGATCCTCCCCTTGCTTGGGGGAACTCCTGCGGTTTGGAACACGTGCATGGTGTTCTTTCAGGCACTCTTGCTGTTCGGCTATTTCTATTCCCATCATCTCACTGCAAGTCGCCCGCCGCGTCGGCAGATCACCGTGCACATGGCCATTCTCGGCTGCGCCATCGGGATTCTGGGGATCGGTGCGCTGTTGGCCGACAATCACTCGCCGATTCCGATCGTCAAAAGCATTTCGCCGCAAGGGGATGAGTATCCCTTCTTCGGCGTCATTGTGCTGTTGACCGTCGCCATCGGGTTGCCTTTCTTTGTGTTGTGTACCAGCGCGCCGCTATTGCAAAAGTGGTTTGGTGAGACGGGCCATCCCTCGGCGAAAGATCCTTACTTTCTCTACGGAGCGAGTAACTTCGGCAGTTTGCTGGCGCTGGTGGCGTATCCTACCGTCGTGGAGCCTAACCTGCGCCTCATTCACCAGGCCTGGTTATTCGCGCTAGGCTACGGAGTGTTGTTGATCTTGATGGTTTACTGCGCCAATGCCGTCAAGAATCCCGTTGTGGCGGTGCGCAAGGGCGGCAATGTCCCGCCCAGGCTCGACGACCCGCCGCCCACCCTGGCGCGGAAACTCCGCTGGCTGATGCTGGCCGCTGTCCCGTCGAGTTTGATGCTGGGCGTTACCACCTACATTTCAACCGATATGGCCTCGATCCCGCTGTTGTGGATCATTCCTCTATCGCTCTATCTCATCACGTTTATTCTGGTTTTTTCCCACTGGGGCAGACATCTTTTCACTCCGATATTCTCTCTGTTTTCGGGCGCTGTGAATGCATTTGGGGGAGAAGTCGAGCAGGCGCAGGACGACCATATCTTCTACGTCTTGCTGGCCCCGGTCCTGATCCTGTTAATCGCCTTCCTGTTGACTTCGCATGTGACGGCCAAGTTTAGCCTGCAATTGCTCTTGCACATGGCGACCTTCTTCGTGGTGGCAATGCTCTGTCACGGCGAGCTGGCCCGAAGTCGGCCCTCCACCCGATATTTGACGAATTTCTATCTCATCATGTCGTTGGGCGGGATGATCGGCGGCATGTTCAACGCGCTGGCAGCTCCGATTATTTTTGATTTCGTCAGCGAATATCCGATCACGCTGGTTCTGGCCTGCTTCCTGTTGCCGAGCATGTTCCCCGCGTCCAAGCGAAATTCATGGGCACCGTGGCTCGATGTGTTGATACCTCTGCTCATGTTCTCGCTGTGCCGGGTCTTGCAATCGAATGAGATCGAGATTCGCGATTTTCTCTTCAAACACGGACGAACGATTCTTGCGGGATCGATCGCATTCACCATACCGGCGTCGGTTGCGCTGTTCCTGGGATACCAGTTGGAACGCAATGGCCGCTTTTGCATTTCTCTGTCGATGCTGTTGGTCGTCTCCGGGCTTGGCTATTTGCTGATGTGGTTGCCCGTAGACGGGATGAAACCCGAATTGCAGAAGCCCGACGTGGTAATCGAAGGTGACCCATACCTTGAATACTACGACCAGAGAAAGTTTGAAATCCTCGATTTGTTGCGGTTCGCACCAGCTGCGCTCGGGCTGATCGCGTTTGGACTTTATTGGCGCAGCAAAGTGGCTTCAACTGCCTTTTACCAATATCTGGTGATCGGAGGCAGCGGAGTTTGCGTTGGGCTGGCCAGTGCTGTCCTTTTTGGGGAAATGTTGCGCGACCGGTTAAGCCCCTGGGAAAATCCTTCCGACGCGGAACGGGTACGCGACACCATTCGTCAAATCACCATTTACGGCCTGCCCGCAATGCTCTGCTATCTCTTCGTGGAGCGCCCATTCGCTTCGGCGGTGCAGTGGCAGGGTTGTGGCTGGCTTCCTACTTCACCGAGATGAAGGCCATCTACGACCAGGATTTCCTGCGGCTTTCGGGGCGAGGCGGGCTGGTTCGAGAGATGTACAACGAATGCGACAGCCCGCCGGGGAGCCTGGAGTTTTACTACACGCGAACCTTTTTTGGCCGGATGAAAATTCAGCCCGGCGATACTTATGGACAAACGGTTCAGTTGGTGCATGGCACAACCGTTCACGGTTTGCAAAATCGCTATGGCGATGCCCATTCGATCAAACTCATGGTCAATACGCTGGCTCCTACCAGTCCCCTGGGTTGTTATGCAGCGGTCTTGGGAGTGTCCGACCAGCCGGAATGGCAATTCCCGGGCCGGGAGCCTTTGACTTACTACCATCGCACAGGCCCGGTGGGGTCGATGTTCGAGAGCTTTTACGATCGTCTCAAAACAGACGGCAGTGCCAACAGCGATGTGGCCTGCATTGGTCTTGGAACTGGTTCGCTGTCGAGTTACGGCCTGAATACCCAGATGATGAAGCTCTTCAACCGCGAAGGTCAGAAGCATCGACTCACTTTTTTTGAAATCGATCAAACGGTGCGCCGACTGGTTGAACCGCCGAGATTTTTCACGTTTGTGGATAAAGCTCGTCAGCAAGGCGTGAACATCGACTTCGAAATGGGCGATGCGCGCATCACGATGGAGCGAGTGAATCGCAAATTCGGCATGATGCTGATAGATGCCTTCAGTTCCGATGCGATCCCTGCTCACTTATTGACCAAGGAAGCGGTGCAACTCTACTTCGACAAGTTGGACGAAGAAGGGCTGCTGGCGATTCACATCTCCAATCGCTACATGAATCTGGAACCGGTCGTCGATCGAATCGCCAAAGAATTGGGGGTAGAGGCTCGCGTGATGCACGGGCGCAGCGATCCGTGGGATGAGAAAATCGAAAGGCGTGTGCGCACTCCCAGGAGCTGGATGATCAATGTCGAAGTCGAAGTTGATCAGGGCCGTCCGGTGACGATATCGCCGAAGGGGGCCGGCAAGTCCGCCTCCACCTGGATCGTGCTGGCGCGAAAGAAGGAATATCTTCGTCTAATCGAAGCCGCGACCGAGCGTTGGCGAAGCCAAATACCCACAGGGCATTTCATTGCGCCGGATGGCACCGACTTCAAACTAGCGAACGACAATCCGAACCAATACGTGCCCGAGAAAGGCGAACGAACCTACGACATTCGCGATCAATGGATGACGCTAAGGGGCAATCCCAAAGTCGGTTTGTGGACCGACGATTATTATTCGATCTTGAGCGTATTGACCGGGGAGTGGAAGTTCTGGGCCAAAGATTGAGGCCGCAGCGGTGTACAGCATTCGATCAGAGCTGGGCAATATCTGATCTGTGTGCTTGCCGTGGGAATGAGATGGCTCTGATGCTCGACGAGCCATTTGCTGCTGCGATCGTAGCGGAGCTGTTCCATTCAAACACCTACCGTTTCGCCTTATGTCTTCAAAAACAGCACCCCCAGTGGTGGAACCGTCAAATGCAACGAATACGGTTTCCCGTGCCAGCCATGATCGTCCGACCAGACACCGCCGACATTGCCGATGCCGCCGCCCCAGTAATCGGTGGCGTCGCTATTGAGCAGTTCGCGCCAAAAGCCTTTGTGCGGCACACCGACTCGATACCCTTGCCGCGGCACCGGGGTAAAGTTGCAAACTACCAGAATACTCTCTCCGTTATCGGCCTTGCGCAGAAAACTATAAATACTCGCTGCGGCGTCGGAGTGATCGACCCATTCAAAACCGTGGTGAAAACAATCGCCTTCGTAGAGCGCCGGTTCTGAAGCGTAGAGCCGATTGAGATCGGTTATCCAGCGCCTGATCCCATAGTGAGGCTGAAAGCCGCATTGATGCCAGTCGAGACTCTGCTCGTGCTTCCACTCCTGCCACTGGCCCCATTCACCTCCCATGAACAGCAGTTTCTTGCCGGGCTGGCCGTACATGTAGCCGTAGAGGAGCCGAAGATTGGCAGCGCGTTGCCAGTCATCTCCGGGCATTTTCTCTGCCAGCGATCCCTTGCCGTGCACGACTTCATCGTGTGACAGGGGCAAAACGAAGTTTTCGCTGAAGGCATAGATCATGCGGAAGGAGAGTTCACCCTGATGATAGCCGCGATGAATCGGCTCGCGCGCCATGTATTTCAGGGTATCGTGCATCCAGCCCATGTCCCACTTCAAACCAAAGCCCAGGCCGCCGACTTCGATGGGCCTCGAGACGCCGCTCCAGGCGGTCGATTCCTCGGCGAAAGTCTGCACGTCGGGGTAATTGAGGTAGACTTCCGCGTTGAAGCGCCGGAGGAAGTCCATCGCCTCGAGATTTTCGTTGCCGCCAAAGCAATTGGGAATCCATTCGCCCTCCTTGCGCGAATAGTCGAGATAGAGCATTGAGGCGACCGCATCAACGCGCAGGCCGTCGATGTGATACTTATCGAGCCAGAACATGGCGCTGGAAAACAGGAAGGAACGAACTTCGTGCCGGCCGTAATTGAAAATGGCGCTGCCCCAATCGGGATGAAACCCCTGTCGGGCATCGGCATGCTCGTAGAGATGGGTTCCGTCGAAATAGGCGATACCGTGTTCATCGCTGGGAAAGTGCGAGGGAACCCAGTCGAGAATGATCCCGATCCCGTTTTGATGGAGTTGATCGATCAGGAACATCAAATCTTGCGGCGAGCCGAATCGCGTCGTAGGGGCGAAGAAACCGGTGGTTTGATAGCCCCATGAGCCATAAAAGGGATGCTCCGTGATCGGCATAAACTCGACATGCGTATAGCCAAGCTCTTTCATGTAAGCGACAGAGCCGGGGAGCCAATTCACGATAGTTTAGCCAGCGATTGCCATCTTCGGGGACGCGTTGCCAGGAGCCGAGGTGCATCTCGTAGATGGCCATGGGCGCTTTGAGGTTATTGCGCCTATAGCGCGTGGCCATCCAGTCCTGGTCGCTCCACTCGTAGTCGAGGCCCCAGACGACGGATCCGGTGCGTGGCGGATGCTCGTGCCGGAAGCCGACCGGATCGGCCTTATCGACGCGATAGCCGTTATGGTGGGAGATGATGTGGTATTTGTAGAGAGCGCCTTGTCCCATGCCGGGAACAAAGCCAACCCAGATGCCCGAAGAGCCTTGGGCGTAGAGCCGCCAGCCGGTCTTGTTCCAGCCGTTGAAGTCGCCCATCACGAAAACTTGCTCTGCGCCCGGAGCCCAGACGGCGAATTGCGTTCCGGCAACGCCATCGCGAATGCACAGGTGCGCCCCGAGTTTTTCGTAAAGCCGATAGTGGTTGCCTTCGTTGAAGAGATAATAATCCTGTTCGCCGAGAACAGCGCGATCTTTGGAGAAGGAAGGAGAGAGGTTGGCAGGGAGTAAGCTCATAGGAGAGTATCTGCAGGTTTCGGATGATAATTCAGGTAGTATAGGGGGTGTTTGACGATAATAAAGTGCAGGAACGCGATGAGTTTTGAGATCGTGTATAATTTCGGATGGTATAACTCCACCCGAAAGCGTGGGAAGTGACGATGGCACTCGATGACATTACGATTTGAAGTTGCTTAAGGAGGCGACCGGGTGAACAAGAAGAAGCCAACGTCTCGGAAACTGGTTCCGGCCAAGTCGTCGGGCACATTAGTCGTTCCGGTGGATCTGCTCGCGGACGTCCGCACCCTCATCGACCAGGCCCGCGACGTAACTGCACGGGCGGTCAACTCAGCGCCGGTACTGCTTTACTGGAGCATCGGAGCCCGAATTTGCACCGAAGTGCTCAAGAGAAAGCGGGCTGATTATGGGGAACAGATTGTCTCGACACTGTCGAGACAATTGGCCACCGAGTATGGTCGGGGATACGGCCGACGAAACCTGTTCAATATGATTCGTTTGGCCGAAGTTTATCCACAGCGTGAAATTGTGCAGACGCTGTCTGCACAATTAGGCTGGTCACACTTTCTGGAAATTATCTACTTCAAAGAAGAATTGAAACGGGACTTTTACGCCGAGATGTGCCGCGTTGAGCGGTGGAGTGTCCGCACCTTGCGTCAGAAAATCGGCAGCATGTTGTTCGAGCGCACTGCTCTTTCGAAAAAGCCTGCCAAGCTCGCGGAACAAGAACTTGCCAAACTTCGAACCACCGACCAGCTTTCTCCCGACCTCGTGTTCCGCGACCCATATTTCCTCGATTTCCTCGGTTTGAAAGACACCTACAGCGAAAAGGATCTGGAAGCCGCCATTCTCCGCGAAATGGAAGCATTCCTGCTGGAACTAGGGGCCGGGTTCACCTTCGTTGCCCGGCAGAAGCGAATCGTGATAGACGCTGAAGATTTCTATCTCGACTTGCTCTTCTACCATCGCAAGCTCCGCAGGCTGGTCGCCATCGACCTGAAGCTCGAGAAGTTCGAAGCAGCGCACAAGGGCCAAATGGAACTATACCTCCGCTGGCTCGAAAAGCACGAAGCGGAACCAGGCGAGGAGCCGCCGCTCGGCCTCATCCTGTGCGAACACGCCGGCGATGAGCAGGTGGAACTGCTACAACTCGACGCGAGCGGCATCCGCGTCGCGACATACCTCACCGAGCTACCTCCGAAGGCAGTGCTCGAAAAGAAGCTTCGTGCCGCGGCGGAACTGGCCAGAGAACGACTGAAGGACATGGGGGAATGAGTAACGCGACACTCGATACGACCGCTGTGCGGCGATGGAAGAGGTATCCGGAGTACCCGGCAACTGCCGATTCACGCATGAAACGGGGTTTCCAATATGAGCAACGACATGTGGGAAGAACCTAATGCTAAACTCACGCTGACTAATGTTAGCGAAGCTGAACGTCGCCGGTGTTTGACGATAATAAAGCGCAGGATCGCGATGAGTTTCGAGATCGTGTATAATTAATGTGGAATAATTCCACCCGAAAAGGCGGGAATTGATGATGCCCCTCGATGACATTACGATCGTTTACCGTTCTTTGCAGCCGGATACACCGCTTCCGCCAAATGACCCGCGATACGTTCCTCTCGCGGAAGCACGCGGGGAACCGGAAGGTGGATGGCGGAAGAAGTTGGAACGGCAGCTTCGCTTTGCAGACACCGCAAGAACATTTTTGATCTCTGGATTCATCGGGGATGGAAAGTCAACTGAACTGCTCAGACTTCAAGAGGATTTGAAGACCACCGATCCGAAACTCGCAGTAGTGTACGTGAATTGCAAAGACTATCTGAATGTTTATCAATACTCATTCAATGAAGTGCTATTGGCGGTCATCTCAGAAACGGGTCGGCAACTGCGAGAACCACCTTACGAAGTGGAATTGCGTCCAGGCTACTTTAGCCGGAAATTGCAGGAACTCAAGGGAGTATTTCTCAGCGAGGCAGAACTCCATGAGTTGTCATTGAAAGCAGGATCAAAGGGAACCGGCATCGAGTTTGAAGCTGCCGCCAAGATTGCATTGAAGGCTCGAGACAGCGATAGCTGGCGCAAACAACTCTGGGATCTATTGCGTGGAGATCGAACAAGTCTGGTGGAAGAGTTCGGGAAGTTAATCAACACGGATGTTCGACCCACTCTTCGCAAAAAAGGTTTTGGCGATCTGGTAATTATCATCGATTGGCTAGAGAAACTGGAGCCAACGCCCGGTCACTCAGCTGGCGAACCGAATCTGCAAGAACAGTTGTTTTTGCATCACGCATCGCAATTCCAGTCATTTGGTGCCCACCTGGTGATGACGTTGCCCATCGCGATGGCCTACTCAGCAGTGGAGGGACGGTTGACTTTGGCTTATGGGAGACCGCCGGTCGTGATCGGCGCTGTGCGTGTGGCGGATTCGTTTCCAGACAACGAGCGTCGCGAGGGGCGAGAAGCTCTTTGTGAAATGTTGCAAAAACGATTTGAGCACGCTCCAGAAGGTTCCGTCAAGTTTGGTTCTGTGTTCTCGGATCGAAAACTTGCGGAGGAGTTAATCGTCTTTTCAGGAGGGCATCCGCGCGGATTGCTCATTCTAATCAGCGAATGCCTCTCGTGCCTGGACCAACTCCCCATCACACGCGAGGCGATCAAACAGGCAACGAAGAGTGAGGTTCACGCCGCTTCGCGGAAGATCAAGGAAAGCTGGTTTCCCAAACTCGCGGCAATTCATCGGACTCGCCAAGCTCCGACCGATCCCGATCATCTGGAGATGCTGCTGAACTTGTGCGTGTTCACTTATGCCAATGGCGGGGAACCTGTATACGCGGTTGATCCACCAATTCTGGAATTGAAGAAAATGAAGGAAGCACTTGCAGAATATGACCGAAAGCAACAACCCAATGACGGCAAGTGATGTGTTATCCAACGATTTTCAACGCTTGACCCGGCAATTGAAGCGGGGCCGGGGACAGTTTGCGTTGTTATTCGCTCGTTGGAATCATCCCGGCGAAGAAACACCCATCGTTGCCAAATTGCGGTCCGAATGCGACGACATGCGCATTCTGTCGGTGGATGTGTCTGAACTTCCTTTTGATCGGTTTTATCAAGGGCTTATCAAGGCACAGAATTCCGCCGCCGATCCCGACGCGATTTTCGTATTCGGTCTGGAGAAGGCATTTCCCGATTTCGTCCACGCCACAGAAGATGACCGTCCACCGATCTTGTCTGTTCTTAATATGCAGCGTGAGTTGATGCGGTACCACCTCCGTGGGCCACTGGTTCTGTGGTTGCCCGACCATGTTTTGAACTTGATTGCCCAGAAAGCCCCTGATTTTTGGTCGTGGCGTTCGGGCATTTTTGAGTTTGAATTGCCGGAAGGCCGAGGGCATTTCTTGGTTTCAGAAATCCGCGAAATAACTTCAAAGCGAATTCCGATGCCCGTCGCAGAAATCCAACCGAAGATCGACCAATTAATGTCAGTTTGGAATGACATTCACTCACCCCAAGATGGAATACCACGTCGGGAATGGGAAACGGCAGCCGACATCGCTGAAGAGTTGGTTTTGCTGCACCAACGATGTAGCCAATTCGACCAGGCTGAAAAATGGAGAAATGAAGCCGTGCGACTTCTCCAAGAGCTTAGAGTCGAATCGATCGAAAGGTCGGAACGATTTGCTCGATACAGTTGTCGGGAGGGCAATTTGAGGTGCAGACAATCGTCCGGGATCAGTTCCGAAAACATAAGGAAATCTATCGCTTGTTATGAAGATGCGTTGTCAATCTACTCCGAAGCCAATTTCCCGACCGATTGGGCCAAAACCCAGAGCTATCTTGGTTGGTCATGGTTACGACTTCCAAGTGGTGACCGACCTGAAAATCTGCTAAGGGCGATAGCTTCCTATAATGCCGCGCTGCGGGTGTATACCGAAACCAATTTTCCTAGCGATTGGGCCATGATCCAGAGTGACCTTGGTTGGGCCTGGGCGAACCTAGCCAAAGGGGATCGCAGCGAGAACTTGAAGAATGCCATCGTTTGCTATGAAGCTTCATCAAGAGTCTTGAATGAAACCGATTTCCCCGTCGCTTGGGCAAGTACTCAATACTGTCTCGGCTTTGCTTGGGCGAATTTGGCAAGAGGAAGCTATTCTGAGAACTTGACGAAGGCCATTGGTTTCTATGAAGCGGCGATCCGAGTATACTCCGAAACCGATTTCCCTATTGATCGGGCCAGGATCCAGAACAATCTCGGCTGGGCGTGGTCAATGCTGCCAAGTGGTGACTCCGAGAATTTGCAGAAAGCGATCGTTTTCTTTGACGCTGCAGCAAAAGTCCTTACTGAAACCAATTTTCCCAGCGATTGGGCCAGGATCCAGCATAACCTTGGCCGGACCTGGTTGCTCAGTGGGGATAACAGCCAAAATATCAAGAATGCCATTGTTTGTCTTGAGGCCGCATCGAGAGTCTATACCGAAACCAATTTCCCAGGCGAATGGGCGGAAATCCAGCACCGCCTTGGCGTTGCATGGTCAAACTTGTCGTCGAGGGATCATAATGAGGATTTCAGGAAGGCGATCAACTGTTTTGAAGCCGCGTTGCGAGTTTACACCGAAACCGACTGGGTCAAAACCTGGAAATGGATACTGGGCCGCCGGGGTGACGCAAATGAGCCGTGTCGCATGATTGTCGTCCCGGTTCAGGGCCGGGTTGGACTTGAAAATGGGGGTAATAAACCTATACGCGAAGTCCGCTGGGATCAGTCTAGCGGTAACTTGGATGTTCACCCGCACGCGAAAAATACTGAAGTTGTCCTTTTGACAGGTTTGAAACCCGGTGTAAATCGGTTGACCTTGATTGATCCTGACAGCAATATGGAAGTGTATCAAGTCATCATCCAAAACGATTGGTGGGCCGACACGCAAAACAACCTCGGCCTCGCATGGTCGAAATTGTTGACGGGGGATCGCAATGAGAACTTAAGGAAGGCAATCGCCTGCCATAAAGCCGCGTTGTGTACCTACCCTAAGGCCAATCTCTCCAGCAGTTGGGCCAGAACCCAGAACAACCTTGGCTCGGCATATCAATCCTTGAGCGAAATAGACGAACCCCTTGGAAACAAAACTGTTGCTGTGAGTTGTTTCGAAGCAGCGGAAAGGGCTTATCGCGACTGTCGGTTGGAAGAAGAAGCAAAACAGGCACGAACAAATGCGGACCAATTGCGCAAGTTATTTTAGACGAGGCAAGTTTCACAACGACATCGCTCACTTCCCCTCCCAAACTACCTTCCCGCCGATCACCGTCATCACCGCCTTCGCCTCCGAGATATGATCCTTTTCCTTCGCATCGAGAATATCTCGCGACAGCACCACCACATCGGCCAACTTGCCCACGGTAATCGAGCCTCGCTCCTTCTCCTGAAAACCGGCGTAGGCACTCCCCATCGTATAAGCTTCGATCGCCTCTTTGACCGTGATCTTCTGCTGCGGGAACCAGCCTGCCGGATTCTTGCCGTCCAGTGTCCGACGATTCACCGCAGCATCAATGCCGAGGATCGGATCGAGCGGCGCGACCGGCCAGTCTGAACCGAACGCCAGCTTGGCTCCGGCATCCAACAAGCTTCGATTGGCATACGAGGTCGCGCAGCGTTTCGCACCGATGCGCCCCTCTGCCCACCGACCGTCATCAATAATGTGGTAAGGCTGCATCGACGCGATCACCTTGCCTTCTTTGAACCTGGGAAAATCCTGCTCGCGGAGATGTTGTGCGTGCTCGATGCGAAAACGTCGACCGCGTGTTCCGTTCATCTTTGCAGTCTCGGCGAACATATCCAACAACTCGGCATTGGCACGGTCGCCGATGGCATGAACCGCAACCGAGATCCCGGCCCGGTCAGCGGCCTGGATCATCTTCAACATCTCAGCGCGCGGCGTGACGAAAACGCCCGTATTCTTCTTATCCACAAGAAACGGCTCAAACATCTTGGCCGTGCTGGAGCCGAGCGAACCGTCCATGAATCCTTTCACGCCGCCGATTCGAATCCAGTCGTTCCCAAAATTCGCCTCGACGCCCAATGTCTCCAGCTCCTTGGCCGATGCGATGGGCAAACGGAAGTCGATTCGACACGTTAGTTGGCCGCGCTGGGCCAAATGTTGATACAGGTGAAACAACTTGCTACGAATCGCCGTAGCGCTGCCATCCATGTCCTGAATGCTGGTAACACCGACGCGATTTGCCTCTTTCAACCCGGCCCCGATCGCTTCGGCAATGGCGTCATCGGAACTCGGAGGGATGAGTTTGGCCACCAATTCCATCGCATTGTCTTTCAACACCCCTGTGGGAGTTTTTCCATCTTCACCGCGATAGATCACGCCTCCGTCGGGATCGACCGTTGCTGCCGTGATCCCTGCGAGTTTGATGGCGTTGGTGTTAGCCAGCGCCATGTGACCGTCATAGCGATGGATAAAGACCGGGCGATTCGGCACGTATTGGTCGAGCATTGCCGCGCTGGGCAATTTGCCGTTGAACGTGCGATCGTGATCCCAGTTACCGCCGATAATCCAGCGGTCGCGCGGCAAATTGCTGTCGAACTTCTTGAGTCTTTCGCCGAACTCGGCTTCATCCCTGGCATCTTTGAGGTTTACCTGGCTGAGCAGCTCGCCACCCGACAAGAAATGAACGTGACTATCGTAGAAGCCCGGCAGCACACGCTTTCCTTGCAAATCGAGTACCCGCGTCTTGGGGCCGATCAGCGCGGCAACTTCTTCATCTTTGCCGACGAAAACGATGCGATCTCTCCAAACAGCAAGGGCTTGCGCTTCCGGTAGCTGAGGATCAACGGTCCAGATTTTCCCATTTTTCAGTACCAGATCGGCGGTAACTTGCTGAGCAACAGTTGAGCCAAAGGAAATGAACAGGAAGAGCAACCCGAAATGAAATGACGCTGTGATTCGGCGGCTTGGTGACATGGTGACAGACCTCAGCACATGACGTTCATCAATGATTTAACATACGCCGTCGTGTCACCTTGTCACCGCAGGAGCAACTGCAATCGAAGCCGGATCGGGAGGCGCTGTCGCCTGACTTTCTTCTTCGGTCTTGGGCGGAGTTTTGCTGCTGCGGGTTCGGGTGTAGAACAGGTAACCGATCACGCCCAATCCCAAAAAGATGACGCGCTGCGACAAGCTGCCGGCAACTCCGTTGGACCTGGGTTTCCCAAGAATATGATAGAGTTCACCATACGCTGCCTCTCCGCCGCCCACGCCGCCGGGAGCAGGAAACATGGCCTGCGCCGTCATGCCGACCGGCACAATAATCATGTGCTCTTGCAGGCTGGCAATCTCACTTTTCGTTTCAAATGCCTGAATGGCAAGGTGATAGACCAATACCCAGCCCAGATGCCCAACCAACGACATCAGAACCGCGAGAGTGACCGCTCCCATTTTTTGACGGTAGATCCAGCAGGCTCGCCATAATTCTGCCGCGGATCCGCCGACCTTCGGAATACGTTGCAAATAGCCGGCCAATAGCTCCGAGATCCGCTGCGATACCAATCCTACCAGTAAAAAGACGGCCAAAGTCGTTACCGTAACGCCAATAGAAGCCCTGACAATCATCTGGAGATATTGATTGCCATTGGATCCATAAAGTAATGGATTTTCCGAAAGCCAGAAAATACCGCCGACGATCGCGACGAAAGCAGCGAGCGCCCAAAGACCGATGGCGCGATCCACGATGACGGTAGTGACGGCTCGCGTTCTTTGGCTCTGTCCGCGCGCGATGTAGTACGCCTTCAACATATCTCCACCAACCGAGGGGAGAAAATTGGTAAAGAAGTAGCCGATCAGCCCCAAACGGACGGCATCCGATCGCCTAAATTCGATACCGACTGCCCGGACAAGCAAATGCCAGCGCAGAAAGGTAATGATCAAACCAACAGCGGCGATCAGCGCCGCCAGAAAGAACGGACCCAAATGTAGCGGTTGCTGGATCAAACCGGATAGGCCGGGATCGTCGCTACCTTTCGGATTCCAGTAGGAAATGAGAACCCAGGCAAGAGCGCCCAGGCCAAGCCCGTACTTTAACACGATTTTCAAAGTGTCGGTTTTCACTCTCGATCCTTCGGGAAGGAAGCGGGCAAGAATATCGAATAGAGCATAGCAGCGAACCCAGAAACTGCAAGTCGTGTCCTTCTATCAAACGTATGAAGAATTGTCCAGAAGAGATGGGAATTGGTTGACAGCTGGGAGGATGGACGCTAGGTTTACTACTTCACTATTGGGGATGTAGCTCAGTTGGTAGAGCGCTTGAATGGCATTCAAGAGGTCACGAGTTCGACTCTCGTCATCTCCACTCAACTTTTTTATGCCGGTTTACGACAACAACCGCCCAGTTCCCATAGCGCACGGCGGCAAGCCCATTCGCGAAATATTGCTGTAAATCACAGGTTCCCGTCACTTGAAGGTTTCCGCAACATGAATCAAGGAGGTTCTCATGGCAATTCCTCATAATCGCTGGTGGCTTGGATTTTTCCCACTTCTGTCGGCCGTTGCTCTTCTCGCAATCCCGACGCTCCTCTGGATGAAATCGCCCTCCGATCCTGGTCAACAAAAATCGCTGCAGGTTAGCCGCAAAGATCAATTGCCCCCCATTGTGGAAGCAGGTTTGAAACCCAAGCCCAGGCCGGCCGAACCGACTTCGACAGTGCTGGCCATCGGGCAAAAGGCAGCGACTCAGGCCGGTGAAAAACGACGACTTATGTTGCCGGATGGTTCGACTCTTTATCTCAATGAACGCACGTCGATCGAGTTGCCGCAGGATCGCCAACTCAAACTGACCGCCGGCGAAGTGTTCGTCGAAGCGATCGAAGCGAATGCAGAGCGAGGTTCTTTCACCGTCTCGACGCCGAGCAAATCCCTCACCGCGCTGGAACCAGGTTCGCGGTTCGTGCCGACGACCACGGCACAGGTATTTTGGTCACGCAAGGAAAGGTCGAGGTTTCCGGTCTCGAAACCGCGATCGCCGCGGGACAAGAACTTGCACCCGGCACTACCGATATCCGCGCAGCGGTTCGTGCTTCTCATGCGCTGGATTGGACGCGGGAATTGCAGAGCGCTGGCGATTCGCCCCTGATTCCCGGCAGCAAATACGATGGCGGTGCACTGATCGCCGTCGATCCCTATGGGCAGGAGGCGAAACTCGCGCTGGTCAAATATCACATCGACGTTCATGTTGAAGACGGTTTTGCGCGCACCACGATCGATCAGACTTATTTCAATCGTGAGAATTCTCAAATGGAAGGGACGTTTTACTTCCCGCTGCCGCCGGATGCGTCGATTTCACGATTGGCGATGTATGTTTCGAGCGGTGCGGAATCGACATTAATGGAAGGCGGGATGGCCGAACGCGACATCGCTCGCCAGACCTATGAGAGAGTTCGTTATGCAAATCGCGATCCCGCGCTTTTGGAATGGGTGGATGGCAGCCTTTTCAAGATGCGCGTTTTCCCGCTGGAGGCACGACAAGAAAAGCGCATCGTCCTGAGTTACTCGCAAAAGTTGCCGGTTTCCTACGGGCGAACGAGCTATCGCTTTCCGGCCGGGCACAGCCTGAACGTCGTTCGAGACTGGTCCTTCAGTGCCTTCATAAAAGATGGGGCCAAGCTGTCGGCATCTTCGCCGTCGCATCCCGACATGAAGGTCGGGCAGCGCGGCAGCGATCTGGTGCTGACCGATCGGAAGACCGATATCAAGGCAGACAAGGACGTGGTACTCGACCTCAATGAGTCGAATCCGAAGGCCACGCCCAGTGTTCGCTGGTCTGCTGCGGAACAGGATGGGCACAAGTATCTGATGCTGCGCTATCGTCCCCAGCTTCCGGGCGCATTGCGACGAGAACGCCGCGACTGGGTGATTCTCTTTGAATCGGCCGGCACGCGCGACCCGCTGGTGGCGCGCACGCAAATTGAGATTCTTCGGAATCTATTCAAACATGCGGAACATGATGACACCTTCGCACTGATGACGGTGGGCACACGCATTCACCGATTCACGGCCCAGCCGCTGCCCGTATCGACTGACAATCTGGCCGCAGCCATGAAGTTCTTGGAGCAAACCCATTTGATTGGGGCACTGGATCTGGAACGGGCATTGAAGGCAGCTGGGCCGTGGTTGACGAGTGGACAGAATTCCCATCTGGTCCACATCGGCGGCGGAGTGGCAACCCTGGGCGAGCAGCGAACCGATAAGCTCCTGGCGCTGCTGCCTCAAGGTACTCGCTATGTCGGCATCGGGGTTGGCAAACGAGTTTCCCCAGCATTTATGAAGGTTGCCGCGGAAAAAACGGGTGGGTTGTTTACCCAAATCAACCCCGATGAACCGATCGCCTGGCGCAGTTTTGAGCTGGCCTCAACGCTCAATACACCCCGGCTATTGAACATCACAGTGGACGCCGGCGTGCATATGCCGCGCTTCCTGACATTCACCAACACGCTCGCCCACGGCGAGGAGCTTGCCGCAGTGGCGCGCATCGATGATGCCGTGCTGAACGCGGTAACCGTGCGCGGCACCGTAGACGGGCAAACTTTCGAGCAGGTGGTGCCGATCCAACAGATCGCACCCAAGGCAGAGTATTTGCCGCGCATCTGGGCCAAGCTGGAAATCGATCGCCTCATGGCCGAGGATATTCTCAAACATCGGCAGACCATCACCGAATTGAGCAAGGCGATGTATGTGATGACGCCGTTCACATCGCTATTGGTGCTGGAAAACGAGGCCATGTACCTGGAATTCAAGATCGATCGGGGCCGTGCGGATCACTGGGCAATGTATGGGTGTCCCGCGAAAATGCCGACCGTCTACATCCCCGATCCGAATCAGCCTGCGGGCAACGGCCCCGGATTCACAGCACAAAAGCCCCATCGCAATCAGGTGATGCAATCGATCCTGTGCCGAACGATGCCCCGATACATGATCTTGCCGAACACCGCCGTCGCCGGGGATGAAGCGGTTCAGACCGCAGGAAAGTTCTTCGGGGGGGCCGACCGACTGGAGAGATTCGAAACTCGGTATAGTTTTTGTCTCGGCTATTTTGGTGGAGAATCCGATTCTCCGACAGCCGACCACCTGGAAAGAATGAACTGGAATCAAATCGAGGTAGAAAAGTACACCGGTAGCAAGGATCGACAGGCTTTTTATATGACGCATGATCCGACCGATTCAGAAGCGGTGAAAACCGCCAAGCAAGAGATGATGCGTCTGATGTTTCGCAAAAATGTCGTGATCGGAGATTCTGAGTACATGGACAGTCCTCCGACCAATCCAGTCGATTCGTGGACCAGACTCCAAAATATCACCATAAGCAATACGGTCGCAGGAGAGCCTCCAGAAATAAACAAGTCGTCGTATGGGCTGGCAGTTCCTCCCTTTGGTGGATACGATGCACCCCGCCGTTCGTCGGGCACCGGTCTCATTGGCACCGGTCGCACTCCGTGGGATGGCAACGCCACGGCAGCCGAATTGCGGAATGCTCAGAAAGAAACATTTCGATTCTGGATGAATCAAGAACCGAGTTCCTTATCGTATGATCGACTCAACGGCGCAATTAGTGACAGATTTCCCTACGTCACGGGCGGCACCGTTAGCAGCTTGGGAACATTTTCACCTCAACTCCCTCCTCGTCCACAGGCGAAGGAACCTCTGCACCTGAAACCAGAAATCTCACTCGTTTCCGATATTCTTGATGGCCGAAGTCATGAACCTTCCTATTACGGGCGGCCCCGTTTCAGCAATGTCGACCGTGTATTTACCGATCTGGTCGCGTATGCACCGGGCATGAGTTCATCGCCTGCCGATGTTCAGGCGGCCCTTGAAGCCAAGGCCGCCCCTCGACTCAATAGCCGTCGTGGCACGCTCGATCCATCCGCAAAAACCATGATCGAACGAGCAAGAACTTCCGAATGGCGCACCACCACTTTACCGGTTGGAAAGGGTGCCGCTATCACGATCGCCCACGACGGGCAGGGACGATTCGCTTACGAACGCCAACTGCCGTTTGGACTGAAGGAGCACGTCTATTGCGATGGATTGACGCTCTTACATCTCTATCCGGAACTTGGCATCGGGGCCAGGCGCGCGGTAAGCCGATTCCATCGGGCCGATCTCGTCGGGATGATTCGCGATCTTCTGCCTCCCGCAGCGGATCTGAGCGTTGGGGCCGACGTCGTGGTCGTCGATCCGCGCACGGTGGCCATCGTACCGCTGGACCCGTCCGAGCCTGGCGAAGAGGTTAAACCGCAGGAGTGGATTGAGATACACCTGATCTTCGAAGGCAATCGTCTGGCGGAACGACGGCTGGTGTTGCTGCGGGATAAGAACCTTGCCGCACCAGTTGATCCCAGTTCCAAGAAAGATGAGATGAAACCCGATCCCGTTCCACGGTCGCCGCGAGCGAAGAAGTCCCAGTCGGCCGGCGCGGTGTTTCTCCGCGAAGTTTACGAAGCCGGGGGGATGGTCAAGATTCTCGATGCTCAGGGGAAAGAACTGGTTGCCCACAAGTTCGATCGCAAGCCGGCCCCACCGGCGAATCTGACGCCGGACTTGAACGATCTGGTTGTTTTGCCGCTGCCCTTGCGCAGTCGGGACATCGTGTTTCCGAAGCACGCTTTGAATCCCGGTCGAGATCTGACTCAGGAAGATAACGGCTGCTTCGAATATCTCGACGAGCCCGCAGCACTGGAGCTTCTCGCCGCGAGTTTCGCGGAGAATCATGTCATCAACGTGGTCATGATCTGGCAAAAATGCTTCTACGATCGCGGCGATCGCCGGCGCGGTTTCTACACGCTGATGGCCTCGACAGGTATCAATGCGGGAAATTTTTCAAGCCTTATGGAACTGGCCTCTGCAAATCCGAGCGATCCTCTGTTGCGGTATCTGTTCCTTTACAACGATCGATTCCGTTTCTGTCAGGCGCATCTGGGTATCTATCCCGGCCCCCGGACACCCGACGATTTCCTGAATAACCTCTTTACTTTCCGCGCTCTCTCGATTCGCTGGCAGAGCGATTCCGTAGTTGACAGCATCCTCGGCAGCCGAGAGTCCGAGCGAAAGCGCGCTCTGGCTTTTGTGAAACATCATGCCGGCAACGAGTGGGGCTGGTGCGTGCTGGCCATGCTTTCCGACCAGGCTCAAACCAACGAATTCCGCAAAGAGGCGGCGAATGCCTGGGGTCTGCTGGCTGAGAAATCCGGGCTGAATTATCATGCTCGATACGAGCAAGCACGCCAGTTGCGCAATGCGGGCGCAGCTGAAGATGCCAGGACAAGGTTTACCAAACTCTTTGAGGAAACACTGGCAAAAGGGCGTTTGCCGCTCCTCGATGAAACATTCCGCAACGCACTGGAACACGACAAGTCCCCGGCATGGGCGGTGTTGATGCGGACCTCCGTTGCCGCGGCGATCGAGAAGCGCGATCGGCAACGGGCCGTGTTGCTGGCGTGGCAGTCACGGCAACTGGGCGACCACCCTCTGGCCGATCGTCTGCTCCGGACAGCTTTGGCCGATCTGAAGCCGGAAGAGAAACCGATCGCGACGATTGCGGCCATCGAGTATCTCATGAAAATCGGCGACTATCGGCGTGCCGACACGTTGCTCACGGGTCTGCTCGATGATCCGAGCCTGGCTCAAGCGCCGGCGGCATGGCGATTAGCCGCGCAGATAGCCCAAAAAAGGAACGAGACCATCCGGCAGTATTCGTGCCTGGAAAAAGCCCTCGATCGCGAATTCGCGACGATGCCGGCAGTCTTCGATATCAGTAGTGTACGCAGCGATTACAACGAGTTGCTGGGTCATTATCAATGGCTTGCCGAAGCGTCCGTGACCCTGAAAGTGCCGGCCCCCGCCGATTTGGCTTCGCGCACGATACGTTATGCCGATCGCTGGCGGAGTCTCGATCCCGACGCCACCGAAGCATGCGATCTGGCAGCTAAGATACTGACGAAACTGGGTGGTGAAGGGGCCTCGTCATTAGCCTGGGATTATCTGACGACGCCGCTGGGACTGAAGTCGAATGAATCGGGGCCGTGGTTGAGGCTGGCGGAATCGGCGAAAAGCGAAGGAAACCTGGCCCTGGCGGATCGCTGTTATCGCGAGGCATTCAGTTCCGAGCCGACCAATGCGCAGATCCTCTGGGATCGTGCTCAGTTGTTGCAGAGTCGAGGCAACGAGGCAGAGGCGAGGAAGTTGATGCAACAGATTCTGCAGGGTGACTGGCAGGATCGTTTCAATGGCGTAAAGATCCAAGCGCGAGAAGTGATTGAAGGACGGTAGTCTCGAACCGATGCGCTCACAATCGTGTAGGTCGGGGAAGTATTCGTTTAGCCGTAGGCGAGCGTCGAGGCGTAAGCTCGACGTGGGCTGTCGCCACGCAGGCGGTTCATGGTTTGCCGGGGAGATTGCCCCCTTGCCGAGTGGGCCTAAGCTCATCGTGGACTGTCTCTATGCAGAGGAACAGTTACCGATGGCGGATTAGCGCACCGGCGGTGGCAGTCCACGTCGAGCTTACGCCTCGACGCTCGCCTTATCATGTCACAGCACCGACAAGGCTCTTCTCTTCCACTACTTTCGTTGGAGCATGCACGGGTACATTGCTGGCCGTGTAGAAGCTGTGCGCGTTCAGGACCGGATCGAGCCCTTCTTCGGGGAACCAGCTTTCCACTTCCGCGATCCGGTGCCGCCACTGGTAGCGCGGCAATAGCGTGTCGAAGCAATAAAACACTTGCGCGGCATAGCGCTCGCGCATCGTCATGCTGCTGATACGGAAAAACGGCAGATCTCTGCCGATGCGCTTGTAGCACTTCCAGAAGAAAAGCTGAACGATCGGGTAGAGCGTGATCACGATCGTATGCGCGATGAAGCGCAGCAGCCAGGTTGGCAGCCTGTAACCTTGCCGGAGCGTGATGACGTCGCGCGCAAAGTACGGCATCCGCCATTCCGGGCCTTCCCAGTACGTCGGGTAGATCCAGATCACGCAGGTCGTCTCTTCCTTGAGCATCTTGCGGAACTTGTGGAACGCTTCGCGCGTGTTGTTGGTATGGTGAAGAACGCCCAGACTCATGCCGGCATCGAACTGGCGATCCTTGAACGGAGGCTCCATGATATTGCCCTGGACATAGTCCAGGTTGGTCATGTGGCCGAAGTTTTCAATGCTTTTCTCCAGCGAAGCAACACCCAGGTCCAGGCCGATTACATTCTGATGGGGACACAGGCGAGCCAATACTTGCGATTTTTCGCCGCTGCCGCAGCCTGCATCCAAAAGCCATTCGCCGGGCTCCGGAACCCGCCGGCATTCGAGTTGTTCCTTGACCCAGCCGATATAGATGTCGTCGTTGAACCCGTAACAGCGTTCCCCCTCGAAACGCCCGTTCCAGCGCGACAGCCACTGGAATGAGAAACGCTTGCAGACCTCGGCGACATCTGGAGCAACCTTGACCATTCGTGGGACGCCCTTCTCGATGGGGTATTGCTTCGAGCAGGCTTTGCAGCTCAGCGTTCCCCGAAGGATGCGAACGTCGTTTTCTTCTTTGACTTCTGCCAATTCGATGTCACCGCGACATTCCGGACATGCGAGTTTCTCGACAACAGCTCGTCTCATATCAGTGCCTTTGCATAGCGGAGTGTCCCTTCCCCTCGATGAAAAAATTACAAAGCCAAGAGAATATTACCCAGATTATCCAGCTTTACAACTCTGCTTATTGTTTGCAATTTACTTTCCATCGTAAGAAAATGGGTTGGTCGGAATGTATCAACAGTGCTGAGGATGCGGATTGGATTGATTGAAACAGATATTCGGTCTATTCGACGCTGTCGTAATACTCCACCTCCGAGTGCCTTTTTCCACGCAATGGGAAGCGGCTTTGATGTCGCGTGAAGACTTTCCTCACGCGGAGCGTGAGGAGTACATTTAGGCATCCCCCAGAGAAAGTGGTTACACCAAGGCCCGAAGCGCAGGCGAAATGTGATACGCTCTTTGCTTAAGGTGCATCCTGCATCGGAATGATTGTCGCAATTGCCTGTTATTTCGTAACCGCAGGCGACAATTGGGATTTTGCTTCTCTGCGAAGAATGAGAGCTTCCAGCCAGTTGTGGCGGTGCAGACCCATGATGTCGGCCCTTGGTGAATAGTCATTTCCAACCAGATCAAGCCAGGCATCGGCTTTTTTGAACCAACGTAGTGCCTCGCCGTGCTGATCGAGATCGCGATGAGCAAGAGCCAGCCATAGCCAGTTGACCACGGCCGCGCCCGGTTTGGGTTCGGCTTTTATGCTCTGCGTCAAAAGGGGCAGAGCTTGCTTGCCGCGTTTTTCCCTGACCTGCAGGGCACCCAACTCGGTCAGCGCCCAAAACTGCTTACGGTGGTATTGCAATTCCTCGGCACTGAGGTGCCCTGGCTCTGGAGCGTCAGCAACGGAATCCGGTGCCAGTGTACAGGCGCGGGCCACGTGATAAGCGCGCATGCTGCCACGTCCCGCAGTCTGAAGCATGTGCTGACAGCTCTTGCGATAGCCATCGCGATCTCCGGCCAGCAATTGCACGGCAGCGTACTCGAACCATATTTCGCCTTCGTTGTTCGCCGTGTCCCGCAAGATCTTTGCGTAGCTCGCGGCAGACATGGCCCATTCCTTGCGGTCGGCAAGCGCGCGGGCTTCCTGTAGCGTGACTTGCTGATCCAGAGCGGCCACGGCAATTATCTCGCTCCACAATTTAAGCCACTCGCCTTGCTCCGGCGCAGGGAGCGATTCAAGCATGGATTTTGAAAAAGCGCGCGCCAACTCCTCGTCTTGCTGCCAGGCGCGAGCGGTGCGGGCCGCATCCAAAAGATTACCACCAGCGACGTTTTTCGGTTGCTCAGCTTGCAGCCACGCGAGTGCTTTGGCGCGCCAGGCATTTTTCTCATCGGGCGAGAGCATGGTTGCGTCGGCGGCGACGCCGAATCCTGTCAGGGCAGCAGCGAAACCGGCCTGAAATCGCTCCGGCGGGGAAAGCGGCACCTTCCTGGCCAGCAGACCCTCGTAAGCTCGCGCGGCCGCGAGAGCGGCTTTTTTGTGCTCGTAAAGCCATTGTGCCCAGGCACGCCACGTGGCCACATCGTCCGAATCCGGCTCTCCACCCTTGGCCAGCTTCACTTCCATCGGGGATAGTCGTTGCGCCAAGTCGAGAAAATGTTGAACAGATTGACGCGCTGGATCATCTAAAGTGGGAAGTTCAAGAGCGCGCTGGGCCGCCTTCTGGGCGTCGCCAAATCGCCCCAGGCCAAGCAGTGACGCGACCGAGCCGACACAGGCACCGGCGTAGGTGTCGTCACTCAAATGGTTTTCTAAATAATCTTGGCCCTGATCGAACGCTCGAATGATCCACGCGAATTCAGTGTAAGCTTCCTCGTAGCGGCGAAGTTTCAGGAGGATCTGCCCAGATGCTTCACGAGCACTATGGTGGCTGTCCTGCATTTTGAGAATCTTGCGGAATACTGCCAGCGCCTCCTCTCGCTTGCCGAGAGCTCTCAGAGCGACGCCAAGATTAAACTGAGCCCCTTTGTCTTCTGGCCGATATGTGATCGCCTTTTCCAGCTTAAGGACGGCTTCCTTATAGCGATTCTCGGACATATAGAGCTTGCCGAGCGCATGATATGCCCACGGATCAGTGGGGGCATCCTGGATGGCACGCTCACATTCGGCACGGGCTAAATCAGACTGTCCGCTTCGCAACAAGGCAATGGCAAGGTTGTAGCGAATAATTGGGTTTCCCGGCTCCAGCGTCAGCGCCCGGCGAAAGTGTGCGATTCCTTCGTTGAACTCGACGGCGCTGCCAGCCAGGCACAGCGCGGCACCCAGGTGATTTTCGACCCAGGACCACTGTGGCCAAATGGCGGTCACGACGCGCAGATGAGCAGCCGATTCCCGATGGCGGCGGCTGCGCGCCAGGGCACGCGCCAGCTCCCAGCGGAGCAGATAATCGCCGGGGCGCAGCAGGACGGCTTGTTCGAGGAGAATCGCTTCTTCTTCCGCGGCACCGTGGCTGCGGAGAAGCGCACCGGTTATGGCCAGTTGATTCGCGGTGGGTGTGGACGTTTTCAGCGATTCCTTGGCGAGCTTGAGCAGTGCTAGCTCGTCGGACCAGACCGCCGGGTCGTGAAAACGGTTTCGCCAGGTAGGTTCGCGATCGCCTAGCCTGGCTATCTGCAACAATTTCTGTTGTAATGCCCGTTCATTAAGCAGGTAAGCCGCCAACGCCCATTGATCGAGCCCGGCAATGGTCTGTTCAGGTAACCGCGAAGCGCGAATCCGCTTGGCCAGTTCATCGGGGTCGCCGTTGACATCATAACCCCATTCCGCGAAGGTCTTGGCAAAGCCGTCCGCCCAAACCCTTGGTGCGGTCACAACGACAAAGTACCCTTCGACCGGCCTAGGATACTCCATTCTGGCGGCCACCCCGGCCAGCGCCTGGGCAAACTTCACGTCCTGTCGGGCACGTTCGATCTGTTTTTTCAAATCGTCAGAGTCAGCCTCGGCAATGCGGTTTCCGGCCTCTTGCAGATTACGTTCGGCATCGATATATCGCTCAGCCCTAGCGCTCTGATAGACATCCTTGATTGCAGTTTCGACAAATTCACGAGCACGTTCTCGTCGGCGGGCAGTCTCCGCTTGACGGTTACTTTCCCGATGATACAACCAGCCGGCTACCCCTGCCGAAGCCATCAGGAACAAGATCACGATGGCAACCAGCGTTGCCAGCGTCGGGCGACGCCGAGACCATTTGAAAATGCGCTCCACAATGCTGATCGGACGGGCGATTACCGGTTTGCCGTCGAGAAATCGATGCAAATCGTCCCCCAGATCCTGAGCACTGGCGTATCGGCGCGCCGGATCTTTCTGCAAGCATTTCAGGCAAATTGTTTCCAGGTCGCATGGAATGTTCGAGTTATGGCGCGATGGAGCAACCGGGTCTTCCGTGATTACCTTGCGCTCAGTCTCGGCGGCTGACTCACCCAGGTGCGGCGGTCTGCCCGCGAGCATCTCGTAAAGAACGGCACCGAGAGCATAGATGTCGACGGCCGGTCCAATTGCGCTGGGTTTGCCCGCTGCTTGCTCAGGTGCCATGTAGTTGGGGGTGCCAATGCGGACACCGGTGTGTGTATATTCGGGACCTAAGTCAATGGGACGGGCAAGGCCAAAATCGCTGATTTTCGGTTTGCCGTCGGCGCTAATCAGGATGTTGGCGGGCTTGATATCGCGGTGCATGATACCGCTCTTGTGAGCGAATTGCACGGCACTTGCCAATGGGGCAATCAATTCGGCGGCCTGGCGCGCGGGCAATGGCCGACCCTTCAGTTTCTGGGCCAGGCTGCCGCCTTCGACCAGTTCCATCGTGAAGTAGGGGCCGCTGTCTAGCTCGCCCACGTCGTAAATCTGCACGATATGCGGATGCCGCAGGGCCCCGATCGCTTCGGCCTCACGGCGGAAACGTGCCAACGCGTGCAGTCCGGCATAAGCACCGGCCAACAATGTCTTAACCGCGACGAACCGGTTCAGCTTGTGCTGCCGGGCTTTGAAGACGACCCCCATGCCGCCGCGACCCAGAATTCCCTGCACTTCATAGCCGTCAATGCTCGGCAATTGCTTATGCGGAGCAGCTGACTCTTCGCAATCCAATGGGAAAAGTGCATCAATGCGATTCCCGACTTGCTTCATCAAGTCCCAGCGTAACCGGACCGCCTGCATAAGCTCCGGATCTCCGGCGCACGCCTCTTCCGGCGTACAGTGCGAGCCGAGTAGTTCTTCCAGAGCCAGTTGAATTCGCGCTTCGTCGATCATCGTTCCGCCCTATTTTCTCTCGTCAGAAAGATCGGCTAGTCAGGCGATGCTTAGAGGGCTAAAGGCGTTTGACTTTTGTCGAAAAGGTCGACTATTGCAGATCCGCAAGCGCGGAGGTGAGCAGTATCAAACTTCGATCAAGGCGGCGCTTGATCGTTTTTGCCGTCACCCCCAGCAGTGCGGCGACCTCCGTCTGGCTCATGCCCTGGATGCGAACAAGGCTGAAGACCTCGCGCTGGTCTTCCGGCAAGCCTTCGATTGCGTCCAGCATTCGCCGTGCATTAAGGCTCAGTTCAGAACCGCTGCTCACCGGTGCCGGCACGTTGTCCCCCGACAACCGTTCGATCGTCTCCCGCTCTTCTAGGCGTCGGGCCAGGTCATTGAGCTCCCAGCGAATGTGCTGATTTGCCAAGCCGAAGAATTGACGCACGGTCGGCGGCCGAGTCTCGCGCATGGCTTTCATTAGGCGTTCGATCAGGGCACCGAGTAACTCGTCGCTTTGCAAGTTGATCGGCGCGCCGATCAGCCGGGGGTAATCCTGGTGCAGCATGGTCGCACATAAAAACTCCAATCGCTTGGCGGCACGGCCCAGGAGTTCGCGGATCACGTGTTCGCTCGTGAAGTTCGCTTTGCCGCCCAACTCGTTCAGATAATTCTGGACATCACCCGTTGTGTTGACGTCGTCCATGCTACAGTCCCAGGGTTTCGATCCGCGCAGCCAGATTCGCCAGCGTTGCGCTGTCCGTTTGTTACGCCTAGGCTGGTAGAGAGGCGAACTGGCACAGAGAAACAAGCCATTATTGGTCCATCCTATTGGAGATGCTTGCTCGGGCAATCTCGCCCGTGGAGGGCCAATCGCCCACGTCGGCGTCGCTAATGTTTTCCCTTACTTCGTTTCGACAAGGACAGGAGTATCTCACATGCGCAAGTTTTCTCGGATCATTGTCGTGGTCGTGGGTCTGGCTATTGCGGGCTGCACCCCATCATCAACCACCGCCGACAAAGACAAGATGAATACAAACGACAAGATGGTCGGCGGCAAGGACAAGATGTCGGGGGACAAAATGGGCGGCAAGGACAAGATGTCGGGGGACAAAATGGGCGGCAGCAAGATGGACGGCAGCAAGATGGACGAAAAGAAGTAAAGGGATCGCCCCCAATGAAAGGCTGGCCCATGTTCCGGATAGAGCGAAAACACGACCGAGCCGTTCGGTACTTCCACTGGATGAACGCCCCGGTCCTGGCCGTCATGCTATGGAGCGGACTGCTGATCTACTGGGCCTACGATCCGTATCAAATCTCCGTCGGCGGGGTAGTCGTCGTCAAGTTTTTTCCGGACTGGTTTTATCGGCGGCTCGACTTGGAGAGTAGCCTGGCCCAGGGCATGGCGTATCACTTCGCCTTCGCCTGGTTGTTCGCCGTTAATGGCGTTCTTTTCGTGGCGTATACGTTCTGGTCCGGTCATTGGAGAGACTTGCGGCCAACCTGGCGGACACCGATCGAGGCGTTTCACGTTGTCCTTCACGATCTCAAACTTCGCAAGCAACCGCTGCCGCCAGGTAAGTTCAACGCCGCCCAGAAGCTGGCCTATGGCGGAGTCGTGCTCATGGGGGCTGGGTCGATCGTCACCGGACTGGCGATTTACAAGCCGACCCAGCTCGCGTGGCTGACGTGGGTGCTTGGCGGCTACCAGGCCGCGCGTCTGGAGCACTTCACCTTGACCGTCATGTACGTCGTGTTTTTCATCGTGCATATTTCCCAGGTCGTTCGCGCCGGGTGGAACAATTTCCGCAGCATGGTGACGGGATACGAGCTTGTCGCGATCACCAAGGAGGCCAAAACCGATGTCGGAGCCGAACCCGCCGCAACCGTCGCGTCCTGACCCGCCGAAGGTGGAGGACAAAATAACGCCCGGCTCGACGGGCGCTGGCATGGAAGCCCCGCAAACCGCCGAACAACTGATGTCGGAGCCGAACTCGCCGCAACCGTCGCGTCCTGACCCGCCGAAGGTGGAGGACACAAAAACGCCCAGCTCGACGGGCGCTGGCATGGAAGCCCCGCAAACCGCCGAACAACTGATGCGGCAGCACACTCGTCGCGGGTTTTTCCGCGGCGGACTAGCCGCCGCCGCGGCGTTGATCGGCTGGAAGTGGCTCGGTTCGCGGTCAGACGCCGACGGCATCCCGTGGCCGCTTCGCGGGGTCCATCGGTTTAACGAATGGCTCTGGAAGGGAACATACTCGACCGGCAGGTTGGCCACCGAGTTCCCAAGGACTGCGTCGAGCGAGCCGAAGGTGAATGGGCAACATGGCTGGCCCGCAGCAGTGGATCCCGCTGCTTGGTCCCTGATCGTCTCGCAGCCCGGTTCGGCCGACCGGACTTTCCATCTCATCGACTTGAACGGATTGCCGCGAGTCGAGATGACGACTGAATTCAAATGCATCGAGGGCTGGAGCCACATCGTTAACTGGGGCGGCGTGCGGCTCGCGGACTTTACCAGAATGCACGGATTGGGCCGGCGTGCCGATGGGACCTGGCATCCATACGTCGCTCTCGCCACTCACGACGGCGCATACTATGTCGGCCTCGACACGCCAAGCGCACTGCACCCTCAAACGCTGCTGTGCGATCAGTTAAATGGGGAGCCGCTGCCTGAAAGTCACGGCGGCCCACTCCGGCTCGTCATCACCGTCAAATATGGCATCAAGAACATCAAGTGGCTTGGCCGAATCCGCTTCCAAGAGGGTCGGCCGGCCGACTATTGGGCCGAGCGAGGGTATGATTGGTATTCCGGATTGTGAGGCACGTGCTGCGATTCGCTAAATTGTGTCATTCTTGGTCGCGTGGAGAATAACGACCGCACTTTCAGCATAGGGAAAAATCGCATGTCAAAAACTGTTGCCGTCATCACGGGGGCCAGCCAGGGCATCGGTCGAGCGACAGCGATCCGCCTAGCCCGCGATTTCTCGGCGCTGGTCTTGGTGGCACGGAACCGAGCCAATCTTGAGCAGACGGCCGAAGCGGTCAGGTCCGCGGGCGCGGAAACGATCGTCATTGATGTGGACCTGGCTCAGCCGTTCGGCCGCCAAGTCGGTGGTCGATCAAACTTTGCAAGCGTTCGACCGAATCGATGCGCTGGTCAATATCGCCGGAGCGGTGCCGCAGATCGACCTGTTCGAGATGACGGACGAACAGTGGGAGGCCGGCCTGGCGCTCAAGCTGCACGGGCGCGCGCCGGCTCACCATCGCGGCGTGGCCGGCGCTGAAGCAAGCGAAAGGCTCGGTCGTGCTGATGTCCGGCAATTCGGCGATCTTCCCGAAGGCACCCTATGCCGCGGTCGGCACGATCAACGCGGCCATCACCGCACTGGCGAAGGCGTTTTCCGATCAGGGAATCGAGGATGGCGTCCAGGTGAACAGCGTGCTGCCCGGAGCGGTGATGACCGGCCGGCGCCGTTCCTATCTGGACCATTGGGCTCCGCTCCACAAAATGACGGTCGAGGAGGCGACGGCCAGATTTCCGAAGGAAGCCGGCATCTCCCGCTACGGCGAACCCGAGGAGATCGCGGAGCTGATGGCATTTCTGGTGTCGCCGGGAGCCCGCTGGATGACGGGTTCGACGCTGCGGATGGACGGCGGTGAAGTGAAATCGATCTAACCAAAGATGAAAGGAGTGCGGTGATGTCTTTGAATAACGTGAGCATCGTGCTCGTCCATGGCGCATGGGCCGATGGATCAAGTTGGGCAAAGGTTATTGCGCCCCTCGCCGCGGACCGCATCAAGGTGGTCGCGGTGCCGTTGCCGCTGACATCGTTCCGCGATGATGTGGCGGCGCTGGATCGAACGCTTGAACGCGTGTCGGGGACGATCGTTCTCGTTGGCCACGCCTATGCCGGTGCCGTTATCGCGGCGACCCGCGACAAGAAGGTGAAGGGGCTCGTCTACGTCGCTGCCCTGGCTCCGGACGAGGGCGAAACCGTGGCGCAAGTCTTCTACCGCGGCGAGCCTCACCCGCAGGCGCCCAAGCTGGCTCCCGACAATCGCGGGCTGATTTATCTGCCCGAGTCAGCCTTCGCTACCGCCTTCGCGCAAAATGCTGCCGCGGAGGAACTGGCCGTGCTGGCGGCGGTTCAGCGACCGATCTCGCCCGCATGCATCACTGTTGCCGTCGATCGGCCATTGTGGAAGGACCGACCCACCTGGTACCTGGTGGCCGAGCAAGACCGCATGATCACCGAGGAAAACCAGCGCTTCATGGCCGAGCGGATGAAGGCTCACGTGTGCGCCCATCCCGTCGACCAGCGCCGATCGTGACCGCGCCTTCTATTGTGGTGGATATCATCCACGAGGCGATGGTCAAGGTTGCGGCGGCGTAACAGAAACTGCGTCAAGGCGGGCCCCGTGTTCTGTGGACTCTGTCACCCGGATATGCACACGATCACGATTACCCATGTGTCGGTTTGACGAGTCAGGGAAGTGAATCAAATGTCAAAATTCATGCTGCGCTATGAAGTTAATAAAGACCGTAGTATCTTGCATGCCATCAACTTCTTGGTTTCCTGTGGGATAATGTCATTTGAAGACGCACGCCCAATGTCACGGGCATTTCATATAAGAGCAGAAAACGTTGTGGTAGATATTCCGGATGCGCTAAAGTCTAGATTCATGGCTGCAATGGATGCCGTAAATTTCCGATATGAGCAACTCTGATCATGTGGAGTTTTGCAACAAACGGTTATTCTCATCACAAAGGAAAAGCACCATGACCGCCATCAGGTATCGAACTGCCAACGTGGACGGCTTCAACATCTTCTATCGCGCAGCCGGCTCGGCCGATGCCCCAAAGTTGTTGTTGCTCCATGGTTTCCCGAGCGCAAGCCACATGTTCCGGGATCTCATCCCACTCCTTGCCGACCGCTTTCACGTCGTCGCTCCCGATTTGCCGGGTTTTGGAAAGTCCGACATGCCCGGTCGCGGTCATACCTTCGACAAGATTGCCGAGACGATCGATCGTTTCACGGAGGTGGTCGGCTTCGATCGCTTTGCCGTTTACATTTTCGATTACGGTGCGCCGACCGGACTGCGGATCGCCGTGAAGCATCCGGACCGGATCACGGCAATCATCTCGCAAAACGGCAACGCCTATGAAGAAGGTCTGAGCGACGGCTGGAATCCGATCCGCGGCTTATTGGCAAGATGCGTCACAGAAGAACCGCGAGGCCCTGCGAGAATTCTTGAAACCCGAGACGACGGTCTGGCAATACACGCACGGCGTCCCCGATGCGACGGAGGTCTCTCCGGACGGATACTCACTCGATAACTTCTACCTGAGTCGGCCCGGTGCGGCCGAGTTGCAGCTCGATTTGTTCGGGGACTACAAGAGCAACGTCGCGCTCTATCCGACCTTCCAGAAGTACTTCCGCACCTACAAGCCGCCCTTCCTGGCGGTGTGGGGCAAGAACGACCCGTTCTTCCTGCCGCAAGGGGCCGAGGCGTTCAAGCGCGACATTCCGGACGCGATCGTGCGCTTCTTCGACACCGGGCATTTCGCGCCTGGAGACGCACGCCGCGGAGATTGCGGCGGCCATCCGCGACTTCCTTTCTGATCTTCGATAGACACAAGGAGAATCGAGATGAACGTCGAGCATTTTGAAAACCTGGTGATCGGCAGCGGCGTGGGTGGAAAGCTGCTCGGCTGGACGCTCGCCAAGCGAGGCCAAAAAACCGTCGTAGTCGAACGATCGATGGTCGGCGGGTCGTGCCCAAACGTCGCTTGCCTACCGAGCAAGAACGTAATCTACAGCGCCAAGGCCCTTTCACTCGTCGATCCGAAGAGGGGGCTCGGCATAACGACCGGGCAACTAGAAGTGGATATGCCGGCGGTAGCTCGTCGCAAGCGGAAGATGGTCGACGACCTGGTGGCGATTCACCTGGAAAACTTCAGGGCCAGCGGCGCGGAGCTGGTGATGGGCGAAGCACGGTTTGTCCAGCCCAAGACAGTGGAAGTAACGCTCAATGGCGGTGGCTCCCGGCTGCTGTTTGGTGATCGGGTGTTTTTGGGTTTGGGTACGCGTGCCGGCATTCCGCCGGTGCCTGGCCTGGCAGCTGCCGGGCCGCTCACGCATGTCGAAGCGCTCAATCTGGAGCGAGTGCCGGACCACCTTGTAGTCGTCGGCGGCGGATACGTGGGTTTGGAGTTTGCCCAGGCCTTTCGCCGCTTCGGCGGCCGGGTCACGATCATTCAGCGCGCCAAACAGTTGTTGGAACGGGAAGATGCCGACATTGCCCAGGCCGTCGAAGAACTGATGCGCGACGAAAGGATCGAAGTCTTGTTACTCGCGGAGATGCTCGATGTCGCTGGTCGCTCCGGCGACGGTGTCAAAATACGCTTGCGTCGGGTGGCTCGGAAAGAACCGTGGAAGCTTCCGATATTCTGCTGGCGGCCGGCCGGGTGCCCAACACCGATCGAATCGATGCAGCAAAGGCCGGTATCGAGCTCGACGCGCGCGGGTACATCCGAGTCAATGAGCGACTCCAGACCTCGGCCGTGGATGTTTGGGCCGTGGGCGACTGTGCCGGAAGTCCTCAGTTCACGCACGTCGGCGAAGATGATTTTCGCATTGTGCTAAACAACCTCGATGGGGGTAATCGCACCTCGTGCGACCGGCTCATTCCCTATTGCTTGTTCATCGACCCGGAACTGGCTCATGTCGGACTAACGGAATCGGAAGCCAAGGCCAAGGGCGTGTCGTACCGGCTGGCCAAACAGCCCATGGCGGCGGTGTTGCGCACCCGCACACTGTCCGAGACGCGTGGGTTCGCCAAAGCCTTGATCGGGGCCGACGATCGTATTCTAGGCTTCACGGTGCTGGGAGCCGAGGCAAGTGAAATGATGGCGGCCGTTCAAGTGGCGATGCTCGCCGGCCTTCCTTATACGACTTTGCGAGATGCGATCTTCACGCACCCAACGGCCGCCGAAGGTCTCATCGGCCTGTTCTCCGGTCCGCTCGTCGCTCCCGAGCGGAAGTAATATGAAGACGGGTCCTGTGGCATAAGGATCCCCGTTCGACGAATCCTGAACCGAGTTGAGACCACCTCGGGGATCTCTCTGGAGACGTACGCGAACCGAACCAGACTAGCTTTACGATTGACTACGAATCCCAACATCCAGGCCCCTGACGCCAGACAGCAAAAGTTCAATAGCCGTCTCGTCGCCCCGACTGCAACGCATCCGCAACATCGGGCATGGTAAACTTTAGTAAACGTTGCTTGCTCCGGTTAACGCACGCAATTGCTCGACATCGTGCATTGGCGGTTTACCAAAGTGGCGTTTGTACTCACGATTGAAGTGCGACGCGTCATCGTAGCCAACCCGAAAGCCCGCCTGTGCTGCGTCAAAATCTTCGTTAAGCATTAGCCGTCGTGCTTCCTGAAGCCGAAGCTGCTTCTGGAATTGCAACGGACTCATTGCAGTTACTGCTTTGAAATGGGCATGGAATCCCGAAACACTCATGCGGAGTTCGCTCGCGAGATCATCGATCCGCAGCGGCTTGTCGTAATTCTTGCGGATTATCTCGATAGCGCGAGCCATCCGATGGGCGTGGCCACCGAACCTGGCAAGGTGACGCATACGATTGCCCTGTGCGCCGACGAGGAGCCGATAGACTATCTCCCGGATGACAAGCGGAGCGAGTACCCGGTATTCGGTCAGAGGTTTCCGTTAACCGTACAAGTCGAACCGTCGCATCGAGCAAATCCGCATCCAGCGAGCTGACATCAACTGCTTTCACGTTGCTATCGCCATTCGGCTGCACGAAGCCCGACTCCACCATCACCGAAGTAACGATGGACGGGTCTAGCACCAACCGGAAGCTCAGGTAGGGCCGTTCCGTCGATGCTTCGACCACCTTGCCGCTCAGCGGCAACTCCATCGTGCTGATGAGGTAATGCGAGGGGTCGTACCTGAAGGTATCGGCTCCGAGCGTGATGTCCTTGCTGCCCTGTGCGATCACGCAGAATGAGGGCTCGCAAACGGCGTATAACCTTTCGCCGGGGCTTGAAAGGCGCACAAAATGTAGATTCGGCTGGGGCTCGGCCACGCCATCATGCGGTAAAATCCGCGCGATTCGCTGGGAGAGTTCTTCCTGATCGGCCTGAATGCGGCGGTCCTGTTGTTCGGCGTGGGGATTGCTCATCTTTCTCACCTCAAACACCTGTTGCAACTCGAACGCGGGCAAAAGACTTGCTTTGGAGAATTGTTCAAGCAACTTCGAGAATCGTCATACCGCTTTGCTTCCATTTTGGCATATATTACAGGATATCGAGAAGAACGCAACGACAGTCTGTGCTGATGGATTAGACCCTGCGTCAATTGGCTGTCGGCCAGAAAAGGAGAAAGCACTATGAGCAAAGTCTGGTTTATTACGGGAGCCGGAAGCGGCATCGGCAGTGGGATTGCGAAGGCCGCCCTGCGGGCCGGCGACCGCGTACTGGCGACCGGAAGGAATCTCGAAAAGCTTCGGAGCGCCCTAAGCGACGTCGCGAGCGAGAACCTCGCGTTCGTCAAGTTGGATGTGACCGACGAGAACCAGACGAACGCGGCCGTTGAGGAAGTCGTGAAGCGGTTCGGCCTGATCGACGTCGCGGTCAACAATGCCGGCTACAGTCTGCTTGGCAATTTCGAAGAAATGACCATCCCCGAACTTAAAACTCAGTTGGCAACGAACTTCTACGGCGTTGTGCACGGGATGCGGGCTGTTCTGCCGATCATGCGGAAGCAACGGTCAGGCCACATCATCAATATCAGTTCGATGGCGGGAGTGATCGGGTTTGCACACTGTGCCGCATACGCCGCATCGAAGTTCGCCGTCGAAGGCCTGTCGCTGTCGGTAGCTGCCGAGGTCGAGAAATTCGGCATTAAGGTCACGCTTGTCGAACCGGGGTTCTTTCGCACCGACCTTCTGGACAACCGAAATGCGAAATACCCCAGCATAGCCATCGACGACTATGCCGCAGAAGGCAGTGCTCAGAAGATGTGGTCCGCTTACAACGGCACGCAGCAGGGCGACCCGGATAAACTCGGTGAAGCCCTTGTCAAAATCTCCCGAATGACGAATCCGCCGAAGCAGTTTTACGCGGGCAGCGACGCCGTCGCGGGGATCAGGCCCGCTCTGGAGGCCCGCCTGCAAGAGATCAGAATCTACGAGGAACTTTCAAAGTCCACAGACGGAAGTTTCTAACACGAGAGCAATCGAAGGGACCGCCATGAGACGGAAAACTCAATTAGACCAAAAGGAGATAGCAATGCAAAAGCGCAAACTTGGGAAGAGCGGTCTGGAAGTTTCGGCCCTCGGGCTTGGCTGCATGGGCATGAGTTTCGGATATGGCCCGGCCGGCGACGAACAAGAGATGATTTCGGTTATCCGGGCGGCCGTGGACCTCGGAGTCACCTTCTTCGACACCGCCGAAGTCTACGGCCCGTACACGAACGAATTACTTGTGGGCAAAGCCCTCGCGCCGATACGTGACCAGGTGGTCATCGCCACCAAGTTCGGCTTCCACTTTGACGCCAACGGGAAACAAGCAGGTCTCAACAGCCGCCCCGAGCACATCAAGCAAGTGGCCGACGCGTCGCTGAAGCGGCTAAACACCGACCGCATCGATCTTCTCTACCAGCATCGCGTCGATCCCAACGTGCCGATCGAAGACGTAGCCGGAGCGGTGAAAGACCTTATCAAGGAAGGCAAGGTCAAACATTTCGGCCTCTCGGAAGCAGGCGTGCAGGTCATCCGCCGGGCACACGCGGTCCAACCTGTCACGGCCCTTCAAAGCGAATACTCGCTTTGGTGGAGAGAACCCGAAGCGGAGATCATTCCGACCCTCGAAGAACTCGGCATCGGCTTCGTCCCGTTCAGCCCGCTGGGCAAGGGATATCTCACTGGAAAGATGGACGAGAACACCACCTTCGACAGCACCGACTTCCGCAATACCGTCCCCCGCTTTTCACCGGAAGCCCGGAAGGCCAACCAGGGCGCTGGTCGAACTGCTCGGCAAAATCGCGGCACGGAAGAATGCGACGCCCGCTCAGATCGCACTCGCATGGCTGCTGGCCCAGAAGCCTTGGATCGTTCCGATTCCGGGCACGACGAAGCTCCATCGCCTCAAGGAGAATGTCGCTGCTAACGCCGTGGAACTATCTGTGAACGACCTACATGACATCGAGACCGCCGCAGCCAAGATCACGGTCCAAGGCGAACGGTATTCGGAGGCGGCTCAGAAAATGATCAATCGCTGAAGGAAAATGACTACCCGAGCAGAAGAAGCGATCAGCCAAACGCTGAGCGGCAACAGGCGCAAACTCAATCTGAACGGGGATTTCCGTCATCGCAGCCCGGCTTCCCAGCGCCGGATGCCGGCGACAAAAAGTCCATAGCCGTCTTGTTGTCTCGAATCTGCGTAACATCAAATCCCGTCGTTGGTTGCGAATGCGACTGGCGACGGGATTTGAACTCTTTAAGGGGGCAACGACGAATTTCAAGGTCCGAATAGAATCTAGGTAACGGTTTCGCTTGTGAACTGATTTCCATGCGGATGAACAACACCCACCGCTTGGCGTGAAATGATCAACATGAAACTCGATGCCTCCATGACGATCCGCGACCGGATCGACGATCTCTACCGCTCCGACTCGCGTCGCGTGTTTGCTTCACTCGTCCGATTGCTGAAGGATTTTGATCTGGCAGACGATGCCATGCACGAGGCGTTCGCAGCCGCCGTGGAGATTTGGCAACGAGATGGGGAGCCGGCAAATCCGAGAGCGTGGTTGATCTCCACGGGAAAATTCAAGGCGATCGATGCGCTTCGCCGGCAAGGCCGCCTGAAGGTGCTTCAGCCCGAAATCGCTTCGCGAGTAGACGAAGTGGCCGATGAAAATGCGGCCCGAGCCGGCAAAGAGATCGAAGACGATCGATTGCGTCTGATCTTCACCTGTTGTCATCCCGCCATTGATCCAAATCTGCAGGTACCGTTGACGCTTCGCGAGGTCTGCGGACTGACGACCGAGGAGATCGCCCACGCGTTCTTGACTTCCAAGGCAACGATGGCCCAGCGCATCGTACGCGGCAAGGCGAAGATTCGTGAGGCACAAATTCCCTATGCCGTTCCGTCTCTGGAGGATCTGCCCGAACGGCTGGACGCGGTACTTTCCGCCATCTATTTGGTGTTCAACGAAGGATATGCGGCCTCGCAGGGCGCTTCGCTCTTACGGGTTGATCTAACCGCTGAGGCCATTCGGCTGGGCCGGTTGCTTCTCGAGTTGCTTCCCGATCCGGAGGCCAAGGGCCTCTTGGCCTTGATGCTGCTCCACGAATCGCGCAGGCAAGCACGTGTTTCCAAAGACGGTGAAATCATTCTGCTCGAAGAGCAGGACCGCTCCCTTTGGGACCAGCAAATGATTTCCGAGGGCACGGCACTGGTGGAGCAAGCATTTCAGTCGCGGGATTTTGGTGCGTATACCGTCCAGGCAGCCATTTCAGCAGTCCACGCCAAGGCCGCCAAGGCCGAGCAGACGGACTGGAACCGGATTGTCGCGCTTTACTCCGTATTGCTGCGAATCGATTCATCGCCGGTCGTCGAACTCAATCGGGCGGTCGCGGTAGCGATGCGGGACGGACCGGAGGCGGGGCTGGTCCTGGTCGATGCGATTCTGGAACGCGGGGACTTGGCCGACTATCACCTTTCCCACGCAGCGCGAGCCGAGTTGTGCCGGCGCTCCGGAAGAATGTCCGACGCAAGGAACTCGTATGAGCGAGCGCTATCGTTGGCCCGGCAGGAACCCGAGCGGCGATTTTTGACTCGGCGACTGTCCGAAATCTAATTCTCGCCCGGCGTCAACGCTTAAACGCGCTTAAACGTAGAATTGCTTCGTAGCCGCATTCGCCAGAATGCGGGAGCAATCACCCGCATTCTGGCGAATGCGGCTACCCCAAAACCAAAGCTTAAAGGTGCTTGCCCGCAATTTCTAAAACAAAATGCGTGGGTAACAGATTTCCGGCAGAATTTTGGAAACCGTTGTCGATTGCCGAGATTCTCGTTCGACAACTGAGTGAAAGTCGGAAAATGATCGACTTCGATCGCATTCCCATCCACCAAGTTCAGGAGTTCCGTCATGAAGGTCATGGTGATTTCCAAAGCGTCAGCGGCGTCGGAAGCGGGCGAGATGGACCCCGAAATGTTCGCGGCCATGGACAAGTTCATCGAAGAATTGATCAATGCGGGAATCATGCTCGATGGTACAGGACTGACGCCAACTTCTCGCGGTGCCCGGGTTCGGTTCTCCGGGGCAAATCGCACCGTCACCGCCGGGCCATTCGCTGAGACGACGGAACTCATCGCCGGGTTCATGATCTGGAAGGTCTCCTCGCTCCAAGAAGCGATTGACTGGGTAAAGAAATTCCCGAACTTGTCGACGGAAGACTCGGACGTCGAAATTCGTCCGCTCATAGAACCGGAGGACTTTGCCGGGGTAGTCACCCCCGAGCGGCTGGAGGAAGTGAAAGAACTGGAAGCCCAGTCGGGGGATCGCGACGGTTACGGCCTGGCCCGTTTTAAGTAATGAATGAGAGCTTGGCGGCGTGAAGGCCGAACCAACCAGCAGGGCAGTTCTTGAACGGAGAGTCGCATGAAATACGTCGTGTTAGGGTTTTTCGACGAGGCGGCGTTTGCTCAGTTACCACAGGCAGATGTGCAGAGAATGATGGAAGAATGCTTTGCCTACGACGATGTACTTCGGCGAGGCGGGCATTACCTGGGGGGAGAAGCGCTCGATTCCGCCGGTAATGCAGTCGCGTTGAGGATGAAGGATGGCGAGGTCCAGGTCACCGATGGTCCGTATGCGGAGACCAAGGAAACGCTCGGCGGCATTCTACTGCTGGAAGCCCGCGACCTGAACCACGCCATCGCGCTGATGTCGAAACACCGGGGGTGAGGATAACGACATTCGAGATCCGGCCGGTCAATGAAGCGATGAGCCGACTTATCGCCGAGCGGAGCGCGGCGGTCGCCTCGACTTGATGAGGCATCCATTCCGGCGATGCTCACTTTCTCGCCTCAACCTTTGGAACGCGGTCAGGATCGGAGTCCCGACCTACCGATAGGAGATAGGGATCAAATATAATAGCGACATGAGCAATCCCTTTCGCATCGCTTTGACAGCTGACCTTCACTTCGGTAGCCGAGTCCATTCCGGCGATTTGGCGACTTTTCGACTCATCGCCCATTTGGCGAAGAATCCTCCCGATTTGCTCGTACTTGCCGGAGATGTCGGAGCCGGGGATCATTTTGAGAAGTGTTTGGCGCTGTTTGACCAGTTTTCTTGTCCCAAGGCCGTTGTACCGGGAAATCACGATGTCTGGGTCACGTTAACGGATTCGCGCGGCGATTCACTTGACGTTTATCGCGACTATCTCCCTCGTATTTGTGCCGAGCATGGCTTTCACTATCTCGATCGGGAGCCGATGATCTTTCCGCAAGTCGATCTCGCGCTCGTGGGGTCGATGAACTGGTACGACTATTCGTGGTCGATCGACCGTCTCAAGGCAATGACTCAAGATTGGGAAGGATTTCTAACTCGAAAATGCTTCACGCGCGGCAAACACAACGACGGTAACTACGTCCGCTGGCCGTTGACCGACGAGCAGTTTACCCAACAGGCCATTGCAACGCTGGCTAAACATCTGAAAGTTGTGACAGGCCAGGTTCGGCAATCGATTGTGGTGACCCATCATCCTCCGTTTCGCGGGCTGAACTATCCTCGTCCTGAACCGCTGGGACTGGATGACTTGTTGTGGCAGGCTTTTTCGGGAAACACTCAACTCGAGAACGTGTTGATGCGCTATGCGGATCGCATTGCGTTTGCGTTTTGCGGTCACACCCATTTCGCGGTCGATTGCGAGTGGCACGGCATTCGAGGCCACAACATCGGTGGAGATTATCACTTCAAGAGGCTATTGATCCTGGACTGGCCGGCGAGAACTGTTGCCGCGACGGAATTCTATGCCGAAGAAGAATGAGCGCGGGATTATTTTCGATCAAGAACGATGCACGGTATATCACAGCCAGGATCCATTTGCCGGCGAAAGTCATCGAGAGTTGCAGATCTGGCGGCGAATCGAACCAATTGCTGAAGTTTTTCGTGATCGTCGATACTTTTCAACGAGTCGACGATATCGGCAGGCAAAGAACCAAAACGTGCGGCAATGACCGTAAGGATCGTGCTGCGCCGGACCTTGAGGCGCAAATCGGCCATCAATTCATCAAAACCGGTGGTAGTGCCGATCATGTTTTCTTTCCCTCCAAAAATAGCGACCTGTGCAAGGATTTTCGCGTCACGAACCCAGTTTCTGCCGAAAGTCGTCGAGATTTGGGCAAAGGGCGGCAAATTCATTGATTTGCTCAAGACGCTTGTCGTCTGTAATTCCTCCCAAATAGGCTTTTATCTCAGAAGGAATGGGGCCATACTTTTTTTCGAGGACTCCGAAAAGCAAGCGGTGCATAGCTTTGGCCGTCATTTTTGCAATCAACTCGTCGAGTATTGGTGATTCGATCATGGCTTCTTCACCTCCAAAAATGGCAAACAGTTCCGGACTATTATAGTTCAATCCCAGAAAGACTTGTGGAATAGAATCAGATGGCCCTGATGCTCGATCAGCCATTTACTGCTGCGGTCGTAGCGGAAGCGTTCCATTTAAGCACCTGCCGTGTTGGATTTCAGCCCGCCTCACTTTAGAGCGGGGCAGGGATGTCCCTGCGACAAAATCGTATCAATGCCATGACATATCCCAGCACCCCAACGAGTCCCAACACCAACAGCACGTTCAGCTTCACGAGCGGTTTCCCACCCCACAACATCCCGGGATCAACCGTCCATTGATGCTCCAGAACCGCGGCTTGCGGCTGGTAGTAATAAAACACCGTGAAGGGCCGAAGAAACGCCATGCCATCCCATAACTGGCCCAGCATATTGACCATGTATTGAACCAGCGTGATGAGAATGGCCAGGCCCATCACGCGGTTGCGCGATCGGCCCGCCGACGATAGCCAAAGGGTATAACCGGATATGGCGAACAACAGCGCAGCGACATTCCACAATCCGGGCCAGACCGGCAGTGCATTTGCCTGGAGAGTGGTCGCGTCCGCCGGCGGAGTCAGCAGTAAATCGGCATAGATGGAGTTATCGACGACGAATGGGCGGAATGCTGCGGTGCCGACCAGGGAGCCGGCCCACAGTGCCAGGCAAAGAATCGGTATGGTCACCACATCGACGGCCCAGTGAGCGATAACAATTTGCGAGCGCCGGATCGGCTGCGCGACCAGCAGTTCCATCGTGCCGCGATCGATTTCCCCGGCAATGGCCCCCGAGGCCCGCCCAACGGCCCAGATGCAGAGTATGATCACAACCTCCGGGGCCATGAATCCGACAACGATCAGGTCTTGCGGGTTGCCCCATTGAACATTTTCACCGCCGAGGATCGTCTGGAAGATTTTTCCTGGGCCGCGAAAGAACAGCCTCATCAGGAAGTCGCCGCCCATTCCCTGGCCCCTCGACAACAATTCCAGCATGGGTGCGATCTGGGTTGTGATGCGCTCGACCACCTTGATCCAGAGTATTTCGAAGGCAAACAGCAGCACTGCCACCAGCAAAAGCGACACGCGAATATCGCGCAGCAGCTTGCGCCAGAGTGCAAAGGTGGTCATGATTCAGCTCCATGAAATCGACGATAGATCGGCCCCAACCCCAACGGCTCCAGGGCAACATCCTGCACCGCTTGTTGCTGCAACCACTTCAACAGATCGGCAAGAGGACCGCGATAGGTCATCTCAAGAGTTCCATCGGCCCGCCAGGCGTCGGCAGGAATGGCCGTACCCTCCGGACCTGTCAAAGGACGCTGTGAAAAGCGGGCACGCACGAAGCGCCCTCGTGCAATTCCGACATCGATTGCAGATGAACCAGTTTCCCGGCATGAAGGATGCCGACCCGATCGCATACCCGCTCCACCTCGTTCAGAACGTGAGAAGAGAATAGGACGGACTGACCGCGATCCTTGGCTTTTTGCAGCATCAGGAGCAGTTGATCACGCATCACCGGATCGAGGGTATTGGTCGGCTCATCAAGGATAATCATCGGCACGTCCGGCGTCAAAACGGCCAGAAGTGCGACCTTGCGTTTCATCCCGGAAGACATTTGATTCAAGGGCCGATCAAGGTCGATGTTCGAGCGTTTGCGCGAGCGGTTCGACATCGGCAATCGCCGGCGATTCCCGCCGCAATTGCATCAGGAAGCGGATCAATTCTCGTCCGGTCATGTTTTCGTAGAGTCGCAGCTCGCCGGGTAAATAAGTCACGCGACGACGAACCTCGACGCCCTGGGTCCAGGGATCCAATCCGGCCAGGCGAACCAGACCGGCAGTGGGTTTCAGGAAGCCGAGCATGAGCCGAATCGCGGTCGATTTGCCGGAACCGTTCGGGCCGAGCAGACCAAATACCTCGCCGGGAGCGATGCGCAATTGCAGAGAGTCGAGTGCGCGAAAGGGGCCGTAATCTTTGCTGAGACCATCGGCCAGGAGAATAGAGTTCATTGCTAATTGGCTGCCGGTTGCCGGCATTCTCCGAATACGATTTGCTGTCGCCCACATAATAATGGTAGAGGTATGATGAAAAAGAGTCCGAAAAAGAAATGCCAACGAGATCCAACATGGACGCATTTATTCTGTCTGCTGTACGAACGCCGGTAGGGAAATTCCTCGGCGAACTATCGGAACTTCCCGCGCCTCGTCTGGGGGCCATTGTCACCCAGGAGGCGATGAAGCGCGCAGGTGTCGGCCCCGCGCAAGTCGATGAAGTCATCCTCGGCAACGTCGTCCAGGCCGGTGTCGGTCAGAATCCCGCGCGACAGGCTGCTTTATTCGGCGGCTTGCCCGACAGTATCGCCGCTTTCACCGTCAACAAGGTTTGTGGTTCCGGATTGAAGGCCGTCATGCTGGCTGCGCAAGCGATCAAGGCAGGCGACGCAGAGATTATTGTTGCCGGCGGCATGGAAAGCATGAGCCGGGCTCCGCATCTGTTGATGGGAAGTCGAACCGGTTTGAAATACGGCGACGGCAAACTGGTCGATGCCCTGATCCACGATGGACTCTGGTGCGCCTTTGAAAACTGGCCGATGGGCGATGCCGCTGAGCACATCGCGCAACAGTGCGGCATCACGCGCGCGGATCAGGATCGATTCTCGGTGCAGAGCCATCGCCGAGCTGCGGCGGCACGGGAAAAAGAATTGTTTGCCAGGGAAATTGTCCCCATCACATTCGGCAGCGGTCCGAAGGCAAAGACCGTCGCGCACGACGAAGGGATTCGACCGGATAGCAACATTGAAGGGTTGGCGAAACTTCGACCCGCATTCAGGCCGGACGGAACCGTGACGGCCGGCAATGCGTCGCAACTCAGCGACGGCGCTGCCGCGGTGGTGGTCGCGTCCGCAACTGCGGTGGAACAGCTCGACGTGAAACCGCTGGCTCGGATCGTCGCCTATGCGACCAGTGGCGTCAATCCCAGGGACATCTTCATTGCCCCGGTTCAGGCCGTGAGAAAAGTGCTGCAAAAAGCCAAATTGCCGATGAAAGAGATCGATCTGTTTGAAATGAACGAGGCATTTGCCGCCCAGATGCTTGCCTGCGGCAAAGAATTGGACCTCGACGAATCGAAAGTCAACGTGCATGGCGGGGCGATCGCGCTGGGCCATCCGATCGGTGCATCGGGCGCGCGGGTACTGGTGACGTTGCTGTCGGCCCTGGCGCTACGCGGATTGAAATATGGGCTCGCCTCGTTATGCCTGGGGGGTGGGAATGCTGTAGCAATGGTAGTGGAGAGGATGTAGTTTGTACTGGAACCAGAAAGAGGCAACCCGATGCACGTTCAACGTAAAACCACCGCAATCGATTATCCCACATCCGACGGACGACCCATGGCCGAAACCGAACTACATCGTGACCTGATGATCGATCTCATCGAAACGCTCAAGGAGTGGTATAAAGACGACTCAATGACCTCCGTTTCAGGAAACATTCTCCTGTTCTATGAGGAAGGGAATCGGCGTCGGCACATCTCACCCGACGTCCTGGTCACACACGGCATTCCCAAGAAGCTCCGGGACTATTACTTGCTCTGGGAGGAAGGCAAAGCTCCCGATATGGTCATTGAGTTGACTTCTAAATCGACCGCAAAGGAAGACCTTCGCAAAAAGTTCGATCTTTACCGCGACACGCTGAAGGTGAAAGAATTCTTCCTTTTTGATCCGTATGAAGAATACCTCAAGCCCCCTTTTTTGGGCTACAAACTGAGTCGAGGGATCTATAAGCCGATCCCAATGATTGAGGATCGAATTCCCAGTGTGGTACTGGGATTGCATTTGGAACGCGATGGTTCGCGTGCCGACACGTGAGGAAAGCCAGGCGCAAACGGAAGCGTCGCTTGCAGCAGAGACAAAAGCTCGACGAGCGGAAAGCAGGGCCAGAAAGCAAGCGGAATTGGAGCGTGAAGCGACAGAATTGCAGCGTGATGCCGAAGCCAAGGCTCGCCAGACAGCGGAATTACAGCGTGAAGCCGAAGCCAAGGCTCGCCAGACTGCGGAGTTGCAGTGTGAAGCCGAAGCCAAGGCTCGCCAAGCCGCAGAGGCGGAGACGCAGAAACTGCGAGAGGAACTTGCCCGCTTGCGGAATATATCCGGTGAAGAATGAGGCAACCCGTCGCGCCGGCAACCGACAGTCAATTTGAACCAGAACTCATGAGCAAACCACGCAAAACTCCAGGGAGCCGGGCAATTCGCAAGGAGGTGCTCGCCGAACTCAATGCCGGGACGCGAGAAGCCGGCAATCTGGCGGAAGGTCTTGCCGTCGATTTCACCGTCCTCATGAAATGTGTCCATCCCGACATTTCACCCGAAACCCTTCGCCGGCTCAGCGCAGAAAAGCCGTCGATCACCGAGCGAATGCGAATCGCGGGCGAAATCCTTCTTGAGGACTTTGGCCTCGACGTGGAGGATTTCCTCGAACATCCATCCGATACCGTCCGAGGCTGGGCTGCCTACGTCATCGGATTGGCCCCCGGATTAACGCTGGAAGATCGACTCAAACGAATCCGGCCGCTGGCGGACGATTCTCATTTTGCGGTTCGAGAATGGGCCTGGATGCCATTACGGCCCCATATCAGCGCGGATGTGGAAACCGCGATCGAGTTGTTGGAGCCTTGGGTCGAGGAAAAATCACCCTATCTGCGCCGATTCGCCGTCGAGCTTACCCGCCCTCGCGGCGTCTGGACAGCGCACATCGACCTGTTGAAACGACAACCCCAGCTTGGTTTACCGTTGTTGCGACCGTTAAAGGCCGATCCGGAAAAGTATGTGCAGGATTCGGTGTCCAACTGGTTGAATGATGCGGCGAAATCCCAGCCCGACTGGGTGCGGGAACTCTGCATGGATTGGGCCGCCGATTGCGAAGACAAGTCAACTTTGCGAATTTGTCGCCGAGCTGTGCGAAGCTTGAAGGGCGATGAGTGAATGTTACAATGGGTTGGTGAGTTGCCGGATCGACATTCTGCTCGAACTGATCAAGGAGTGTTCTGCGATGCAAACCATCTCGTTGGAAGAAGCCGACGGTCATTTGGCCGAGATCGTTGAGAAGCTAAACCCCGGTGAGGAAGTCGTGCTGACACAGGATAACCGTCCCGTGGCCAGGCTGGTTGGAGAGAAACGACCACCCCGACCGGGTCCTGGTCTCTGTAAAGGGATGATCACAATCGTGGCCGACGACGATGAACACCTGAAGGATTTCGCCGAGTATATGCCGTGAAGCTCCTCCTCGACACTCACGTACTTCTTTGGTACACGACGAGCAATCCGCAACTCAGCAAGCTGGCCGAAATCGCGATCGTGGATCCAGCGAATGTTGTGTTCATGAGTCCTGCGTCGTACTGGGAAATTGCCATCAAAGTGAGCATCGGCAAGCTCGTTCTACACCAACCCTACGAAGACAAAGATGACGTCTGCTCAATATACGACACAACGGCTTAAACACGCGGCGTGGGTAACCATAGCCTTTTGCGCTGGTTTTGTCATCACAGATCTGGCGAAGACAAAATAAGCGGCCCGTCGCAGCGCTTTGAATTTTCATCAATACAAGGAGGTTCATCATGTGCGGAATTACCAGTGCGTGGACCGTTTGTTTGCTCCTCGGTGCATTTCCAGTTCCTAAGGATGCCGCCGAAACTCCACCCAAACCACTCCGTGAAGGAGAAGTGGAATTCAACTCCCGAAAGATGGACATCCCGATTAACTATAACCGGAGAGATGAACTGGCTCAATTGCATCTGTACGTGTCTACAGACGATGGCAAAACCTGGACGAAATTGCAATCCACTACTCCTGCGTTCGATAAATTCGTGGTTGAACTTCCAAGCGATGGCAGTTACGCGTTTGTCATGCAATTGGTATCGAAGGATGGCACGGTCGAGCCGAAAGAGATGAAAAATGTTCAGCCGGCTCTTCGATTACGTGTTACTACCAAAAAAGCTCCTGATACTCGCAGAGTGGTTGCGAAGCCGGAACAAACGGTTCCGACGCGGGCGGAAAAAATCCAGCGCGTGCGAAAAGAGTTACAGAAATTGGATTCGGAACTGAGGGAGATTGAAAAAGCCGACCTGCGCGAAGAGATCGATCGCGTTCGGAAGCTCAAAACCGATGATGCCCGCAACCAACTGGGACACCTGTTGAAACGCCTGGACCAGTTGGAGAAGCCGACACACAGCGTTTCACGTCCGCCGTATCCCATCGTGAGTCCGCCACCACGATGAAAGTGATGACTTCTGCTGCTTCATCCAGGCGGGAAGCGATTGGAATACGGAGGATAGAAAGGCCCAGGGTAGGGAAAAGGCCCAGGGTAGGGAGGTCGAGGAGCCGGTAATCGGTGAAAGCGTGCGTATGGAGGAATCTGCATCGGCGTCGGGCCGCCAAATGGGCCAAAGGGCGCGCTTCGCCTTGCCTGCATTGGACCCATTGGGCCGGACAGGTTGGGCAGAGCGTTGCCCGGTACGAGTTGTGCTGTCTTTGCACGCGGTTTGTTATTGAACAAGTCGACGGTTCGTTCGAGGAACAACTCCAGATCGGCATCATGGAGAATATGACTCGCGTTCGGGTAAGGGAAAAGTTCAACATCCTTCTTACCGGACGATCGAAGCAGTTCGTAGAAATCCTTCGAGAATTCGAAAGGCATAGCATTATCCGCAGTGCCATTGTGTATTTGAACCGGAATACGAAGGGCGTCGATATGCGAGCGAATCTGATCGAATTGAAAATCGAAGGAAGGAACCTCTGCCGAGGCTTTGGGACGGAGTTCATGACGGAGCTTTGGATCCGCGGGTGAGCCGGAATAATCGACAACTGCCTTGATATCCGGAGAAATTTCCGCACACTGCAAACTGATCAAGCCGCCGATGCTATGCCCGATCATGTAGATGCGCTTGGGGTTTACCCGGGCATCCTTTTTCATGGAGGCCACGAGGTTGAGCGTATCTACGACAGTTCGGTGATAGTAGCCGTTGGGTTCAGCCTGTCCCTCCGAATCGGCATGACCGCGATAATCGGGTTTGACGACAAGAAATCCGCGCTTCGCATAATACAACTCATAGGCGGCGTAAGCCTTCAACGCCTTATAGTCCCTCGGCTCCTTGATATAACCGTGATTGAACACGATCACCGGATAGCCGTCCTTGGTCGGCGCGGATGTTGGAATGGTCAATACCGCCTGGAGTTTCAACCCATCCGACGGATAGGAGATGACATATCGATGGGCTTTGTCTTCGATCCCGACATCCTGAAGAACCGTGATTGGTCCGCCGGGATAAATAAGGGCGCGAAGATCTTCATTGGTAGGGAAAGATTCGGGTTTAGCGATGGCCTTATTCTTGGGTTGAGCGATGTTCGGGCGCTGGGCACCTTGCAGCGGTGCGTTTGCGGAACGAATCGCCAGGAGCAGGAAGACGGCAATCGTTGTGAGCAGAAAGATTTTCATCGTACCCCTCCGGAATGAATCGCACGGCTTTTGTATTATATCACTCAACACCACTCGCAGAGTATAGTTCCCAAGCCACTCATCGCTCTATCATTTTCAGCCGCTGATTCGAATGCTGCTATTGTGGAACGCTTCAATACGATGATCCTTGCGCCCGCAGAGCACAACACCGGAGTTTCCATGACGATCAGAAATCTCGTTCTGATGGGCCTTCTCCTGACTACAGGCACAGCAAAACCCCTGCGTGCGGCAGATCCGCTGCCGACCCACGCCGACGTTTCCTATGGCCGAAATCCCCATCAACTCATGGATGTGTATTTGCCCACGCAAGGCAAGGGGCCTTATCCGGTCGTTGTTTGGTTTGGCGGCATCTGGAAACCGAGCAAGGGGCCGGGCAATTTGAAGTACTTTCTCGCCAATCAGTGCGCGATGATCGCTGTTGAGATGCGATCCATGAGCGATGCCTTGGAAGACAAAGTTGCGGTTCCGATTTCCTATGTGCTCGACGATGCTTGCCGGGCCGTGCAATTCATCAGGCTCCGCGCCGACAAGTGGAACATCGATCCCAAGCGCATCGCGGTCGGCGGGGGATCGCAAGGTGCGCTGCCGGCTCTCTATCTGGGATGTGCCGGCGATCGAGCGAATCCCAATGCCGCGGACCCTGTGGAACGCCAATCGACCAAAGTGGCCTGCGTGGCTGCCTTTCGCAGCCAGCCCAGCATCGACCCGAAACGAATGCAGGAATGGGTGCCCGGCGTCAAGTGGGGCGCACCCGCACTGGGTTGCAGTTTTGAGGAGTCTTTGAAACGTCGCGACGAACTGCTGCCGGCGATCAAGAAGTGGTCACCCGAGGCACTTTTGCACAAGGGAGCTGCCCCAATCTATTTCGAGAATAACTGGGGGTTGACCCAGCCCGAAAAGGTGACTGAAATGGATTATAAGGTCCATTCGCCCGCCTGGGGGCTGGGATTTCAGAAGCTGGCCCAACAGGCAGGTGCAACTTGTTATGTGAAGTACCCCGATCATCCCACGGAGAAATACAAGGACATCTGGGATTTTGTCGTTGGGGAGCTGAAGGCATCGGCTAAATAGTACCCCTCCGGCAATCGCCTGGCTTGCCCGGATCGTTTTCCGCCAGGGAGTCAGGCAGAGGAAACCCGCGCGATGTGGGCGAGGGCCTGGGCTTGAACCGCCCGAAATACCGCATGCAGCCGTTGCGACAGGGAATCCAGGTTGGATATCGCGGTGGCGTTCGGGTCGACCGTCAGTTCTCGGCCCAGGAGCATGCCGAACTGCCAGGCGCTCCCATTGGTCGCGATGCCGTACACCGGCACGTCCGGGGATTGGTTCAGTTTCTGCGCGGCGAGCATCGCCGCGGAACACTGCCCCCAGGCTCGCTCGAAGTCGTCCAGCTTGGCCTCGGCGACGAGGAGGTAGGGTATATCCGGGATCGTCTGCCCATACTCCGATACCTTACGAACGAAGTAGTCCAGCGTGCCTGTCAGGTCGTTGTCGAAACTCAATTCCTCGTGAGTGAACAGCGCAAGGTCGTCCGAGTAGGGCTTCCACACCTCCCGCAGAATGGGGAACAGCAACACTTCCCCCGCCCCAATTTCGGACCGACCGATCGGCAGCTTCCGCAAGTTGAACGCCAACTCCGCGCGGAAGCGCTCGTCGAACGACGGGGCGGTTGGGTCCGGCGGCACCAGCGACCCTTGAATGAACGTTAATTTGTACTTCTTCGCCACATCATCGATACAAGTGAAACTGGTAAACGCCATTTGCGGAACCTCCGAATGTATGGGGACATTCTACCAAACCGGCCTGGAATCGGTTCATTCTTTTCCTGCGGTTCGGGCGAATCGGAGAGATCGGCTCTCATGGAAGGCTTGAATATCGTCCTGGCATGTCCCTGAAATTGAACCAATGGGTATTTCTCTTTTGAGCGTCGACTTTACTGGTGCAAAACCAATTGTCCAATTTGTATGGACACTGGTTTGTTCCTCAACACTATCAACAACACCCAAAGAGATTAACAATGTTTAATTCTATCTATCACACGGTTGCACGGGCGTTTATGCTTTCCGTCCTGGTCATTTTGGCAGGCGATTCCGTCCAGGCCCGTGCGGCAGACTACGAATCGATGGCCTACGATGCCTATCAGTACTCTTACAGCGCCGAGGTGGATGCCAACCAAGCGTATCGCCGCCTGTTCCATCACCGCAGTACTGACGGTTACATCTATAGTGCCTATGCGAATGCAGCAAATGCGCAGACCTATGCAAACGACGCTTATGCCGCCGGTGCTGCCATCTATAGCGATTACGGTTACGACGCCATCTACTACGCAGACCTGGCGTACAACTATGCGCTCGATGCGTATCAGTATGCTTCCGAGGGCGAGTATGCCGATGCCTTGATCTTCTTGTCCTATGCGTCCTCGTACGCTTATGAAGCCACCAGCTACAACTACCTCGTCTACCTGGGCTACTAGAAATCAGCTGTTGAACAACCTGCGCAGCGGCTCGCCGGCCGCCAGACGATGGGGCCGCCCGGTCGGATCGTGAATCTCACGCGCCGGATCGATGCCGAAGCGCCAGTAAATCGTCGCCGCCAAGTCACCCGGTGTGACGGGCTCGGAAGCAGGATAGGCTCCAATCTTGTCGCTCGATCCAAAGATCGCTCCGCCCTGCACGCCGCCCCCCGCCAGCAACACCGTGTAGCAGTCCGGCCAGTGGTCCCGTCCGCCATCGTTGTTGATCTTGGGGGTTCGTCCAAATTCACCCATGGCGACCACCAGGGTTGAATCGAGCAAGCCGCGCGCATCGAGATCCTCGATCAAGGCCGATAGACTCTGGTCGGCCTGCGGCAACAGGTATCTTTTATGCTGGTTGGCCACTTTGAAATGGGCATCCCAGTTCTGGCCCTGCTGCCTGAAATCGTACACGTTGACAAACGACACCCCGGCCTCGACCAGCCGGCGGGCCAGAAGCAGGTTCTGCCCGCGCATCTGCCGGGCATAACCCAGCTCAGCCCCGTTGCCGCCGCCACCGCCCTTGCCCACCGAGGCAGGCTCCGCCCCGAAGCCGTAGCGCTCCCGAACCTTGTCGGGTTCCGCCGACACATCCAGAGCTCGCCGAATCGCTTCCGAATCGAGCAGCGTGTACGCCTTCTGATACAGATCGCGGAAGGGTGAATGGCGATCGAGCCGGCTTTCCAGCGCACCCAGCAGGTTATGCCGTTCTCGAAGCCGGCCTGATGGCAGTTCCGGCGTGCGCTTCAACAATTCAGCGCGATACCTCGACATCCCGGCATCCACTTCGATCAACAGCGGATCGACACCCGAACCAAGGATACCACCTCCCTGGCAGGGAACCTCGTGGACATTGCGAAAGGAATAAGGCAACGATGCGAACGGCACATCGCCCGCCGGCCGGCCCCCGGCGGATGCAACAGCGCTGCCAAAGCTCGGATAAAACTGTGGTAAAGGCGCAAACAGCTCGCGATCCGGCCCATCGAGCGGCCTGCCCGTCAAGGCGTGAATCGATGCGGAGTCGTGAAGCCTGGCTTGATGGTGGACGCTGCGCACCAGTGCGACTTTATTCATGAGATGTGCCATGCGCGGCAAGTGTTCGCAGATCTGCACGCCTGGAACCGTCGTGGAGATCGGCTTGAACTCCCCACGAACTTCCGCGGGTGCTTTCGGCTTCATGTCGTAAGTATCGATATGGCTTGGGCCGCCGTAATAGAAAACGAGAATGCAGGCGCGAATCGTCTTGGTGCCAAAACGGGGTGCGCTCGGCGCAGAGGCTGCCGCTTGCGCTTGCCAAAGACCGGCAAGGCTCAGCCCAAGCGGCCCCGTAGCTGCAAAATCCAGCAAACGTCGTCGGGTTAAAAGCTCGGTCGAGTCCAGCATCGTGTCTCCCGTCGAGTCGCGGAAGTAAAGCATGTTTTCAGATTCAGTAGATCGACTTTTCGAGCAACTTACAAGGATTGATTCCGAAAAATCTGCCACTTGCCGGTAAAAACTGGCACACCCGATGAATCGCGCGATCCATCAGCGTGTTGCGTAACATCGAGCAAAAGCGTATCATCACAAATGTTCTTGGATAAACGAGGAGGTATGAATGGCAATCATTCCTGAAGTTTTCGAACAAAACCGAAAATTGGCCGATCAAATCAACGCCGAAGCTCTCGCCAATCCGCAATCGCCTTACGTCGGCAAGTTTATTGGCATTGCGAATGGTCAAGTTGTTGTAGTTTCCGACAACTTGGATGAGATTGATGATGTCTTGGAGAGAATCGAACCCGATCCCGACAAGACATTCTTTTTCGAGGCGGGTATCGATTACAGCGCCGTGGATTACATCTGGGAGACTCGGTAATGGCGCGCGCCGTGATCGAGGCTATCCTAATAACCAGCACGGGAACTCGGCCAAAAACTTACGACTTGCTCGCCGACACAGGTGCGGGATCAGATCGAGCAAAGTTCGAATTGGTTCTGGATGAATTCGACTGTCGCGCTTATGGAAGACGTACTTCTTATCGCGTTGAGCTTGGTGGTGCGTTCTCTGAATCATTCTTGATTTATCTGGTTCGGATTCAGATTCCTCAACTAAGTCTCGATCATTCGGAAATGGGTGTTGCATGACGGATCTCAGAAACGTCGCTATTATCGGGATGATGGGACGCCTTAACATGTTAATTGATGAGGGCGTGACCGCGCCGACACCTGCAGACGTGAAGAGTCTTGTCGCGGACGGAACCATCTTGGACCGACTTTGCAGCCTTTATGGCAAATTTCCGGAGTTTGCACCGATTCACAAAGCAGAAGGAGCCTTGTTGCGCAAAGAGTTGAAGGCGGTAGCGGACAAATATGCCGGTGAAGAAGAGTCGAGGATGGGAGTAGAAAAGAATGGCCTTTGCCTCTTGATGGGCTACTGTTTGGACATGCTGATGGAGCGAAGCTTGCACGAGCTTAGGCGATGAGGCAAAGCCGATTATCAGGGGGCCAGTCATGATCGAACTCACCGAACAACAAGTGCAGGCGTTGGAGCTTGCCGACGCCATTCCGCCGCGCGTTGTCAATCCCCATACCAAGGAGACCTTTGTCCTACTCCGCGTCGACGAATACGAACGCCACAAGGAGGACGAGTACGACGACAGCCCCCGGAAAAGGCAGGAGCTAGAGGCCCTGGCCTTGGGAGCGGGTCAAGCACGAGGAAATGGATGAATACGATGATCTGCCGGAGAAGCTATGAAACGGGGCGACGTCGTTCTCGTTCGCTTTCCCACAACTCCGGATTCCGCCGGCGAACCAGCCGTTGCACCACGACCGGTGCCGCATTCTGTTGTCGCGCGACACTACGCCGTTGCAGAGGCCGCGATCTTGGACATTTGCTTCGGCGGCGCAGTCCCACGACGATGACAAGCTTCGGTCGATGGCAGCGCACCCGACGATGACCAGCTTAGCCATGATCGGCGGAGCCGCTGGTCGTCTTACGCTTGTAGATTTTGATGGTAATACACAGCTCGAATTCGACCCACCAGCGATAGGCTTTGCTCGCCATTTACCATCCCTCCGCGGTTTCTGGGGATGTCAGTTCGATACGGCCGGGGACTTTCTCTGGTCGGTGGCCCTCGTCAATGAACTGGAGTTGGAAGTTCAGCTTCGCTCGATTCGGGACTGGTCGGTAGTCGCGACTGGTATCGTGCCAAACCATTTTGGGGAGTGTTACTGCTCCTTTGAGGGAGCGGGGCCGCCTGGTGCGGCCGCTATCTTGCTCGGAGCCGGGCAAGACGGATCGGATCTGTTCTGGTTGCAACGGGCTGGGAAACACCTCGAATGGACACAAGAATCCAGTCTCTCGAATCCGGGACCGGTCGAGTTTTCCCCTGTTGGCAACGAGTGCTTGATTCACGAGGTCGCTGTAACCGTCCTCCACCGATTCGAGTTTCCGTCGCTCCGGCACGCCGGTCGGTGCGATACCCTCCTAGACGGAGTTCTTATGGGGTCGCCGGTCGTCTACCTCAACCAGGACCGGGCATTAGTGTTGGGTTATCCAGGCCGCGTGGTGCTTTTCGACGTTCCGGGAATGAGAGCCGTGGAGGAAGTCATTGTGGCTGGGCACGAACCTCGGCCTTTGCGAGAGTGGGGCTGGTATACCGGAGTCGGTACAAGAGAAGTGTTGACCGACATTCAATCTCTGGCTCGAATTGGTCCGAATGTCGTCCTGGTTTACAAAATTGATTTCCAGTCCGGGCCTCTTTCCGTGCGGGACGGACTCGTAAGCATTCCCGTAGCGGACCTAATCAACTAATCTGACAGCGCCGAACAAAGCGTTGGCGCGACTCGTCGCGTTTTCTCAATTTGTAACACTTTAATCAAAGGAGAGTAAAGGACGTTACCCGATGTTCTGCCATCGGCTTGCAACCCCTGTGTTGTCAACCCTTGTCTATTAAAGTGTTGGCAGCAGTGGGACGGGATAGGCGCGAACTGATTCATCCACGGTAGCCAACTGCAAACTGTGCTGGAGCGCTTGGGCGATCAGGATGCGGTCGAAAGGGTCGCGGTGCAGGGGTGCCAGACCGGCAAGGTGAACGAGCGCGGCTTCCTCAACCGGCAAAGTCGCGATTCGGTGCGCCTCGCGCTGCCTGGGCAAATACTCCGCAGGGGCCTCCGGCAGTGGGAGCTTGCCGAGTGCGTACTTAATGACAGCCTCCCACACAGAGGCGACGCTCAAGTAGACCTCGTTTGCAGGGTCGCGAATCGCGTCGCGGAACGCAGCAGGCAACTGAGAATCAGCGCTGATGTACCAAAGGAAGATGTGGGTATCGAGCAGGATCCTCATGCGCCCTCGAAATCCTTGAGAACGTCGTCGGGGAGGGGCCGGTCGAAGTCAGCGGGAACCGTGAAACGTCCGGAGCACAGGCCAAACGGACGCGGTTCCGTGCCACCGGTCACGACGGGCCGAACTTCTGCCAGTGCTCGCTCGCCTCGAACGACGACAAAGGCTTCTCCCGCCTCGACACGCTTCAGGAAGGCGAGCGGGTCGGACTGAATATCTTGAATACTGATTGTGCTCATACAACCATTGTACCGGGTAGACCTGCCCGAACAAGTCGTTGGTGCGACACGAGGTCGCCGATGTAACTGCTGAGCGGGGGTGGAAACCGCTGACCCAACCTCCCGTTCTGCAAGGAGAGTTGCTACTCAATAGAATGAAACCGAGTTCGGCGAACATCCTGCAACTCGATGGCATCGTTTGAGATCCTCCTATGTTTCGTCTCCTGATCCCGTCTCTGTTGGTTTCCGCCTTTTCCGTCGGCACCGTCTCGGCCGCCGAGATTGGCAAACCCATCTCCGACATTGAGCTTCTTACCCTCGAAGGCCGGAAGATTAATCTTCATAGTTTCAAAGGTAAGTCCGTGGTTCTTGTATTTCTGTCGTTCGAGTGTCCGGTATCGAGCAGTTATGCCTCCGTTCTCAACGACCTCGCCAAGACTTTTGCAGACAAGAACGTCGCTTTCCTTGCCGTTGCGCCGACGCAAGATGAACGGTCCGACGTGGCCAAACAAGCCAAAGAATTTCGGTTAAGCTTTCCCGTGGTCCACGATGCGGATCTCAAGGTAGCACGTTCGCTGGGGGCAAAGACGGTTCCGGAGGTATTCGTTCTGGATGCCGATGCCGTGCTTCGTTATCGCGGCCGAATCGACGATCGCTACGCCGAAAGACTGGTCCTGAAGAAAAACTTCACTCGAAACGACTTGCGCGAGACCCTCGAAGCGCTTGGCACCGGCAAGCAAATCGAACAATCGGTCACGCCGGCGGTCGGTTGTCCGATCTTTTTCCCCAGGGAAAAATCCGAGGAAGGGAAAATCGCTTTCTATCGCGATGTCTTGCCGATCTTGCAAGACCATTGCCAACAATGTCACCGTCCCGGAGAAGCTGGGCCTTTTTCGCTGGTCACTTTCAAACAGGCGGTTACCTGGGCCGATGACCTGAAGCGCTTTACGCAGAGTCGGAAGATGCCGCCCTGGAAACCGACCGAGGGACAGGCCATGCGCGGCGAACGGCGCATGACCGAAGCCGAGATCGCCACCGTCGCAGCCTGGGTCGCTGCGGGCACTCCCGAAGGAAATCCGAAAGATGCCAAACCTGCTCCCAAGTTCACGGACGGCTGGATGCTGGGTCAGCCCGATCTGATCCTGCAGCCCAGCGCGGAAATGACGCTGGGAGCAGCTGGCCCGGACATTTTTCGCTCGTTCGTTTTGCAGACCCATTTGAAGGAAGACAAGTTTGTGGTCGCGTATGAAGTCCGCCCAGGCAATCGCCGCGTGGTGCATCACACCGTCCATCTGTTGGATAACCTGCGCGCGGGCAGAAGCTCCAGGATAAAGAGACGGCACGCCCGAAGAAACCGGATGAGAAGGATCGAGGCCCAGGCTACAGCTCGCGCATGGGGCCGGGCTTTTTTCCACCATCGGGCGACGTGGGCGGCTGGGCACCCGGTCTGCAGCCTCATTTTCTTGCCGATCGCGTCGGCTATTATCTTCCCAAGGATTGCGATATCGTGATGCAAGTCCACTATCACCGGACGGGAAAGGTTGAGAAAGACCGGACCCGCCTGGGCTTGCATTTCGCCAAGAAACTTACGGACAAACCGCTTCAGGCCCTTGCCGTGCCGGGCTGGTTCTTCTCCATTCCAGCGGGCGCTGCCAACCACAAGGTAACTGGCGACCTCTGGCTGGCACAAGACGCGACCCTCTATTCGGTGGTTCCCCACATGCACCTGCTGGGGAAATCGATCCGGGTCACGATGACTCCGCCTAAGGGACCAACGATCACGCTGGTCGGCATCCAGGACTGGGACTTCAACTGGCAGGATGTCTATTTCTTCAAGGAGCCTATCAAGGCACCGGCGGGAACGAAATTCAGCGTGGAAGCGACTTTCGATAATAGCGACAAAAATCCGAACAATCCCAACACTCCGCCCCGGACGGTAATCCTCGGCGAAGAAACCACCAACGAGATGTGCTTCGGGTTCATCAACCTGACCACCGATAACGGGAAGTCAGCGGGCTTTCGATTCTCACCGACCGGCTTCGTTTTCCCCCGGCCCGGTTTACTGCCGAAATCTTCTTCGGAGTGAGATGCCTCATTCCTCGTTTCTGTGGCGCTTGAAGTGCTGGCCCAGCACGAACAAGTCGATTCAAAACGACTGGGATGCGTGGGGCTATCGCTGGGCGGTCGGATGACGATGCTGACCTGTGCTCTCGAACCTCGCATTCGCGTCGCGGTGATCTCCGGAGCAATGAATGTGATGCAGGAGCGAGTCGGGCAACTCTACAGCTGCGGTGCCCAGGTAATTCCGGGACTGCTCAATATCGGTGATGTTCCGGAAATCGGCTCGCTGATCGCGCCCCGGCCCTGCGTATGGGAGATTGGCTCGCGCGATGGGCTGATCTCAAGCAAATGGGCAGAGGATGCCATCGCTCGGCTCAATCGCGCACCGATTCCTTATTGACGAAACCCACACATGGGCTACCATGTCTTAAAGTACCTGAGATTGTCGGAATAAACCTTTGCCAAGATTCTGCTATCGCCGGTTTGCTTTTAGCCTTGCTCTGCTGGGAGAGATCGTTCTCACCGTTGGGGCACCGGTACCGGCATTGATTGCAGCACATCCCAAAACATCTCATGCAACCGCTGCCGCCTGTGGCTGCAATGTCAACGATCGTGAATCCGGACGTTGTTGTTGTACTCCAGCGCCATCCGCATCGAAGTCTTGTTGCAGCAAGACTGAAGTCGATCAATCGACATCATCCACTTCCGACCCTGCATCGGTACGCTGGGTTGGTGGTGTGCTTCAAAAGAAATGTCTGGGCACCTTCGATGATGCCAGTCCATTTTCCCTTTCAGCGACTCTGCCCGAAAATTCGGTGAGTTGGTCTTATGACTGGTCCGTCTGGGATTGGCTGGCCGATTCATCCGAAGAGTCTTCACTCATCACCGCTTGTCCCAACGCTCCTCCTCCGCGCTAACTCTCGGATCTGAGCAACAATCCCCGTAGTCCCCGTTTTCTTCGGGCGCTCGTGGCTTTTCCACGGTGCACCGATTACCCAAGCCCCCTGTCTCACCCTGGAAGAGAGGTTGGCGCTACTACAATCCGGCACGTGATTCGTATGGCCGCGAGAGGACGATGTTGAGGAACCTCCACCTCTTGGCGCGAATTTCCTTTGCGAATCTCAACGTGCTGATTCAGTCAGCAGCAGGTTCGATCCCTGCCGGGGGGCAGCATGATACTCGCGATACTTAATACACTAATAACACTTCGGCCTCGCCTGGCGGCTCCGGGCGGGAAGATCATCCTCTCCAAAAAAGCGAAGTGATTTGGAGAACCACACAGGAGTCCAGCGCAATGCTTCCAGAACCCGAAATGAACCGTCGCGATTTTGCCCGTTTGGCATCAGCTGCTCTGAGCGGCCTGCTGGTTGGCTCGGCGGTTGCCCAGGAGAAGAAAGATCCCAAGAAGGAACCCAAGAAGAACCCGTTGTTGAGCGACAAGCACGTATGCAAGGGTCTCAACGCCTGCAAAGGCAAAGGCAAGGGCGGCAAGAACGATTGTGCCGGCATGGGCGCGTGTGCAACGGCCAAGGCACATACCTGCGGCGAGATGAATGAATGCCGCGGCCAGGGCGGCTGCGGGGCAAAGCCCGGCGAGAACGAGTGCAAAGGCATGGGCGCGTGCCACGTTCCCCTGGAAAAGAAAGCCTGGGACAAGGCTCGCAAGCGCTTCGAAGAGTTAATGAAGAAGGACGACAAGAAGTTTGGGCCGGCACCGAAGTAAACCAATAGTGGTCAGTGGTTAGTGGTCAGTAAATGCAAAGACCAGGAATAGTGGTCAGTGGTCAGCATATCCAAAGACAATGACCTTGGGCTATTGGTATTTAATGACCACTGACCACTATTTGCTGACCACTAACCACTGACCACTGACCACTGAATGTCGGAGACAACCTCATGCAAGAACCTCGTCTAGGTCTTCCGAATTTGGGGTTCGGCGTGGGTTTACGGACGGTTCACTTTGCGCACATTCTCCGCGAGAAACCCGCCGTCGATTGGTTTGAGATTATCTCCGAAAACTTTATGGACTCTTTTGGCCGGCCTCGCGCTGTGTTGGAGGAAGTTGCCGCAAATTACCCGATCGTGATGCATGGGGTGTCGCTGTCGATCGGCAGCAGCGATCCTCTGGATTTCGAGTACCTGGGCAAACTCAAGAAACTGGCCGCCACCGTTAAAGCTCGCTGGGTCTCGGATCACGTCTGCTGGACAGGGGTCGCAGGCCGAAATACCCACGACCTGCTGCCGCTTCCCTACACGGAAGAAAGCCTGCGGCACGTCGTGTCGCGGATTCGCACCGTTCAGGATTTCCTGGAACGACCACTGGTTCTCGAAAACCCCAGCTCTTATGTCGGCTTCACCGCTTCGACCATGACGGAATGGGAGTTCATTCATCGGATGGCGGAAGATGCCGATTGCGGGCTGCTCCTCGACGTCAACAATGTATACGTGTCGAGTTTCAACCACGACTTCGACCCGGTTGAGTTCATCCGGAGCGTGCCGTGCCAGCGTGTCGTCCAGTATCACCTGGCCGGGCACACCAACCTCGGCACCCACCTGATCGATACGCACGATAATCACGTTATCCCCGAAGTGTGGAACCTGTATCGAACGGCCTGTCAGCGCACCGCTGGGGCGGCGACGCTGCTCGAATGGGATGATAAAATTCCAACCTTTTCGGTCGTTCACGATGAGGTTCTCAAAGCGCGGGCGTTTCTGGACGACGCCGAGATTCGTGCAGTCCCCCAGGAACGAACTGGTGTGACCAGTCAACGCTCGATTCCGCATCCATTGGCTTTCATCGTCCCGGATGTGCGTTGAGGACAATTGACGTTTCGAGTCGTTTTGAAAACGAAGTTTTACGTAGGGTAAGCGTCCCGCTTACCCTACCGATTGCCACGCGAGCGCCCGCCTTGAAAACGAAGTTTTACGTAGGGTAAGCGTCCCGCTTACCTGCCGATTGCCACGCGAGCGCCCGCCTTGAAAACGAAGTTTTACGTAGGGTAAGCGTCCCGCTTACCGATTGCCACGCGAGCGCCCGCCTCGCTTTCAGCGTCGGCTATAGCATAAGCGAGACGCTTATGCTACGTTCAGAAGCAGCTGGGTGGGTCTGGCCACTGGATAGGTGGGTCATCGCGAGGGGCCGCTCATAAGGGAGGCAGATCTGTATTCCATTCGGCAAGGAACGCTGCAACACCGCGGGCAACGAGGAAATCGACTTATGGCTGACTCGATTGTTTCTGGACCCTCTACCCTCGAGCGCATTCAGCGTTGGATGCAATTGGTGATTACGAATACCGATGGCGTAACATCCGGGATCGACTCCGACGAAGCCAAAGAACAGTTGCCGATCGCCGTAGAAGAGGTGGAACGCGTCATCACCCGATCGCGCAACCTGAGCGCTGTCGAGCGGATCTCCGTTTATTACAACGCCTACTTCGCCAGGCTGGTGCAGTGCTTGCGCGGCGAGTTTCCCGTTTTGCTCCACGCCGTCACCGAAGAAGTTTTCGACGCTTTCGCGCTGGACTATTTGCAACACCACCCTTCGCGCTCCTATACGCTCGGCCAACTCGGTGCCAGGTTCGCCGGCTATCTGGCGGCAACCCGGTCGGAAGTGGATAACTCGGAGACAGGGACTTCTGCAACGTGGGAAGATTTTGTCATCGATCTGGCCGCGCTGGAGTGGAACTACAGCGAAGTATTCGATGGTCCCGGCGTTGAAGGGGAGTTATTGCTCGATCCTGCCCGGCTCGCGGAGATTTCCCCGGACCAGTTGTTGTCGGCGACACTGGTGCCCGTGCCTTGTCTTAGGCTGCTAGAGTTTCGCTTTCCGGTCCACACCTTTTACTCGGACGTGCGAAAACAGCGCGATCCATCTTACCCCGAACCGGTGCGGCACGTTTCTCGCGGTCAATCGGCGCGACCTGGTGATCGAGAACGTCGAGCTTTCTGCAGCAGAGTTCCGGATGCTAACCGAACTTCAATTAGGCCGAAGCATTGGCGAAGCGATCGAAGCGATCCTGGCCGGCGGAGATTTCGAGTTCGATCACCTCGCGGTGGAACTGAAGCGCTGGTTCGAGCGCTGGGCATCGGATGGGTTTTTCCGCACGCTGGTTCTTGCGGGGCACGGAGCAAGTTGACCATCTGCGGATTATCCCCTCTCCCCTGTACTCAGGGGAGAGGGCTAGGGTGAGGGGCGAACCTTCAACCTTCCAAGACGCGTCTTTCATGGTGGGAGGCTTTTCCCGAATGGACGCTTCTGGGAAGGTTGAAGGTTCGCCCCTCACCTTAACCCTCTCCCCGGAGTACCGGGGAGAGGGGATAAGATACCGATGGCATCGGCAGCCTGTTTGCCAGAGTAAATTGTTGCACCTCTCTCTTTTTCGAGCAGCATTCGTTTTCTCACCGCAACGGGGTCCGCTTCCTTCCACATCAACAATAAGAACGCGGGGACCAGGAGGGGCCGAACCAGGAATGTGTCGAGAAGGACACCGACGCCCAGAGCGAAGCCGATCTGTTTCAGCGTGCTCAAGTCCGCCAGCATCAACGTGCCGAATGTACCTGCCATGATTAACCCGCAGGCCGTGATGGTGCCACCCGTGGCCGCCAGGCCGCGCCGAGTTCCTTCAACCAGTCCATGCCGTTTGCGCTCCTGTAGAATCCGGGTCACCAGGAGAATGTTGTAATCCTTGCCGATTGCGATCAGAATCGTGAACAGGAAAAAGGGCACGCGCCATTCAATCACGCCAAAGGGTTTTCCGGTTAGCCACATCGTGAATAGCGCTGTGATACCCAGAGTGGCGTAGTAGCTCAGCAATACCGTCCCCAACAGATAGCCGGCCATCCAAAAGCGGCGAACCAGGATTTGCAGGATCAGGAATACTCCTACCAGAACCAAAATGTTGACCAGCATCCGGTCGTGCGTCACAACTCTACCCATATCGCGCGAATGGACTGTTACCCCATACATTTCGGTTTGAACGAAACCAAACGCTGCTGCCTGCCGGGGCAGAACATCACTCATCCACATTTCGACCACCGTCAATGTATCGATGCTCGGCGTTTCAAACGGATCGGAATGCAGAATGACATCCATTCGGGTAACATACAAAGGCCCGTTGGTATCGGTAATTCTCGACGTGTAGTGTTGTTCTGCTGCAAAGCGCGTCATTCCGCCAACGACGTTGTCGAGATTCTTCTGCACTCGACTAAACAAGTTCTTCAAATCCATTCGGCTTGCTCGCGTCGGTTCTGCGCGAGACTGCGCCGAAATCGCCACGCCGAGCGGCTGCGTCATGCTCCGCACTTCCGCGACGTTTTGCAGGTTCACCAGCCCCCGGCTCAGATCGTCGATGAGGAGCTTTCCTTCCGGACTGTTCCAGTCGGTTCGGCTCGCCAGCAAGACCGTTAACGGACCCGTTTCGCCGGCAGTGAAATGTCTTTGGATTGCCGAGAGTCCCTTGACACTTTCGGAACTTGGCGAAAGATCGCCAATCGGCTTGAAGCCGGCGCGGATCTGTGTCCCAAGTAGCGCCAGAGGAACGAGTGGAATCAACGACACGCCCAGAACCAGTCCGGGCCGGCGAACGACAAAATGACTGATATTGTTCCAAAACCCGCGGCGAAAAGATCCCAGGGACAGTTGAATGCGATCCGGCCAAAAAACCATTTTTTTCCCCAGGCGAAGCAGCGCTGGGGTCAAGGTTAACGAGGCGGCCAGTCCCACCGCCAGCCCCAGTGCGATGACCGGCCCGGCCGAGCGAATCTTGCCGAACTCGGCGAAGCCCATCATGCCCAATCCGCAAATGACTGTCCCGGCACTGGCCGCCAAGGCTCCCCCGACAGGCGCGATGCGCGTACCACTCCCGCTGCGGGTTCATGCCCCGACTCCAGTTCTTCGCGATATCGACTAATCAGAAACAGACAATAGTCCGTCCCCGCGCCGAAGAGGATGACGATGGCAAATACCTGGCTGACGCTGACGATATGAACGCCTGGGATCAGCGTTGCCAATGCAAGTATCTGCAACGACACCCACACCGCCAGCCCGATCGTTATCAGCGGAATGAGTGCCAGGAGCGGCGACCGATAAACGGCCAGCAACACCATGACGACAAGTATCAGGGTGGCCAGTGTCGTATGATCGAGGCTTTCCGCACTGGCCTTGACCAGATCGCGGCCAATGCCGGCCGGGCCGGTGATATACATTTGCAGGCCGGCCGAGGCCGATTCGTCGAAGATGGGGCGAATCTCACGCTGCGCCCGATCGATCGTCTCCCGCGTATGGTTCGCAAGATAAGGTGTATCGAGTGCCAGTTGGATCAACGTGCAGTGTTTATCGCGGGAGATGAGCCGATCTCCGATCGGACCATCCCGGTACGAAGCAATTCCTGTGAGATGCTCGCACAGATGCTTTTCGCGCAGTTGCCGCAGCTGACCAACGAGACGATCCACCAGTAAAAAATCTTGTGAGGTCAGGGGAACATTTTCCCGTTCAATGGCTATAACCGCCCGGCTCGCGGACACTTCCTTCGGAAACGCCTGCTCCATCAACTGATGGCCGCGCACGCACGGGTAATGCGCGGGCATGAAGCGGATGTCGTCGTCTTGGCTTTGTGCTTTCCAGTTCGGCGCGATGCAAGTCAACCCAGTGCGCAGCGCAATCCATGCGGCCAGAATCTTCCACGGGTGAGCAGCAGCGAATCGACCCAGGAAGTCAAACATTCCGATCCCCTGGCAAAACGCACGATCGCCGAACATTCCCGATCGCCGGGTCACCCGAACTCCGGGTAAATGCGAAGGGATGGAAAAGATAGCGGTGTGTAACCGCCGGGGAGAAATGAATCAAGTCGAGTTCGATTCGACCGCCATTGAACTTGACACACGCTTCGATCAGAACTAACGTCCGAGTTGGATTGGAGGATGGTACCGTGTATGGTTCTGGGATAACTCCGAATGGGCTTAGGGTTGTCGGGAACAGTACCCAGGCGCTGATGAAAACACTCGGCCTGCTGTTCTTGCTTGTTCCGGAGGTCGGCTGCTCTGGGCATGAACTCGTGCAAGAGCGCATCCCGCCGGAGCTTCTCAATGCGGAACTCGTGGATGTCAGCAATCCCCGATCGCCTTACGTGCCGGTCGATCCGCAGGTTTTAATCTCTTTAAGGAAGACCCGGCAAGCGTCCTCCGACATTGCGCCGGCCGGCGATCCGCAAAAACTGCCGGCGCTGAATATCCTGGCCATCTCATGCGGCGGCGCTTACGGTGCGTTCGATGTCGGAGTGCTCAAGGGCTGGACGGAAGCGGGGACTCGACCCAAATTCGATGTGGTAACCGGCATCAGTACCGGTGCCTTCATGGCGACTTTTGTCTTTCTCGGCCCGGAATACGACGATTTCGTGCGCGACTCCTACGTCAACGCACGCAAAGAAGATGTGTACCGCAGTCGCTGGTGGTTATCGTTGCTGTGGTCGGATGCGCTGGCGTCTTCGCAACCTTTGAGGCAGACCATTTATCATGCCATCACACCGGAAGTGCTGGCCAAGGTGGCGCAGGCGCACGCCGAAGGCCGCCGGCTTTATGTCGGTACGACCAATCTTGAAACGCATCGTTTTGTCGTCTGGGATATGACTGCCATTGCGGCGAGCGGCAGACCGGATTCGCTCGATCTGTATCGCCGGATCATTCTCGCATCCGGGTCGGTTCCCGGTTTCTTGCCGCCGGTCCCTATCAAAGTGGAGGTCGATGGCAATGCCTATGAGGAGCTTCACGTTGATGGCGGCGTAACGACTCAGGTATTCATGCCGATGCTGGGCAACAGTCGAGATTCCAAGAATCCCTTCTTCCGCCCCGGTTCGAATGTCTACGTGATGTGTTCGGGTAAGTTGTATGCCGACAGCAACACCGTAAAGCGACGAGTCCTGCCGGTGACAACGAATGTCCTTACCGCATTGCTGTACTCCAATGCGCGCAACGACATGATTCGCATTTTCGATCAGGCTTGTTTGGCCGGCATGAATTATCACCTTATCTCGGTGCCTCAGGGAATCCTCGTCGATCGGAGTGCATTGGTATTCAAGCCCGATGAACTTCGGATGCTCTACGATGTCGGTTATCAAATGGGCAAAGATCCGCGTTCCTGGCGCGACACGCCGCCGGGAATTGAACGCTCGGAACAACTTTTGCCGAGAACGGGAACGCAGTTCACGATCCAGAAGTAAACCCCCATCCGGGCGTTGAAACGCCCGGCTACCATCAGTTGACCGCTACGCGGTCGCAACCAATCCACCGCGTAGCGGTGTTACGAGGGTAGCCGGGCGTTTCAACGCCCGGAAATACGCGCGTCAACGTCGGTGTCGCGTAGCGACGCTTGAGCTTATAAACGAAAGGGGTGATCGCCCGTTCCAGTCCCCTAATACGTGGTCATTGTGAGGGGTGGCTCACTGGGGGAACGCTTTTTCCAAGTCGCTTGAACCACGCTCGAGCCAGCACAAACATACTTACCTGACACGCTGCCAGCCAGAGCGAGACGATCGTGATAACCATTGGTCCGATCCGTATCCATTCCAGCGTTCGAGTCTTGACGGCACCCAACTCCGTCTGGAGCGCGGTAACCTTTTCTCGAAATTCGCCGACTCGACGAATGAGCCGAGCCATCACTTGATCGATAAGAGATACTTGCATCACGACTGGATAATTCCCCATCGCTTCGGGAGCTCCCAGTTCGAGCAAACCGTTCAACTCTTGCGCGGATTTCGCGACGTCGGTGAGAGAGTGCTGGAACTGTTTGAGTTGATCGGTATTCAGTCCGACCAGGGAAGGTTCGGGCAGCCTATTCAGTCCGTCCATCAGGCTGTTCAGAACGATTGATGCATCCGTCACTGCAGAAACGGTCTCGCTGACATTATGGACCTTGTTGCCGAGTCGATCGACCAGGAAACTTGACATTAACTCATTCCTGAAATCCGGTTTTGCAGGGTGGGTCTCATCCGGTAGATTCGTCGTCTTGATCGTGTCTAAATCCTCTTTTGCTTGCCTGAGGCCTTCGTCCGCCAGTCGAAGACTTCGGCTCGCAATCTCCAGTGCGTCGTTGGCTTTCGTGAAGGTGCGCGCGGTACCTTCCGTCAAAGCGGGTTGAACCCTCCAGGCACCAATTGGGGCGACAATGCACAGAACAAACACGCAAACGCTCAAAAGCCCGAGCAGCGCAGCGCAGAGTTGCTTGAAGATTTTCACCAAAGAACCTACTTACTTTGATCAGAGTTCGCGGAACGGATTCCTCTCTTTCGGAGATAATCACGATCGAGTCGCGAGAAACATCCTTGAAAGACAACCTCACTTCTTCTCATTTTATTAAACGCCAGGACCATTTCGACAAAAACACCAAGGGCCGCGTGCTTTAAGTGAGAGCGATGAAGCAGTCAAAAAGGCAAAGCTTTCGGATCAATCTTCCTGATCGCATTTAGGATTTGGGATCGATCGTGTTCTGGGTTGCGAAGCAACGCTTTGATGGCAGGGATGGCTTCCTTTGCATCGGGGCCGATCTCCGACAAGATTGTGATCGCCTCCATACGGTAAAGACTCCGTTGTTTAATCTTTTCGTTCAATACCCCAATCATTTTGCGGTCTTTCTCAATTCTCCATAAAGCTCCTGCTGCCGCGACCGCCACGCGTGCATCCTCGGTCAACTGACAACTGGCACGCAGTTCGCCAATTGCATCCTTCGCCTCCGGACCAATTTTCCCCAGGGCCTGAGCAGCTTCAGTAGGTTCGGTACTAACCCCCTTCTTCAACACGTCTCGCAGTGTGAGGATGGCGTCCGGGGATTTTTCCACTTGCCAAAGTGCGAGTGAAGCTGCAACCTGAACCAAGCCGTCATCATCCCCCAGACCGGCCTTGAGCGCCTGCAGCGGCCTCCTTAGAACCATGTCCGATACGGCCAAGTACTTCGGCGACTTGGATTCGATCTTGAAAGTCGGGCGACTTGAACAAAGGGATCAAGTCCGGGACAACGTGTTGCGCATCAGCACCATAGAAGGCAAGACTGAAGATCATCTCTCGGCCGTCCTGCTCTTTCAGCATTTTTTGAATAATCGGGACGACGATCTTGGGTTCAGCCCGCAACCTGGCCAGAGCAGCGAGTACGGTTCTATCCGATTTGTCCTTGCTCTTTTGGAGCCTATTCAACAGAATCGGAGTCGCCTCATTGATTCCTGACTTCAGTTCGTCCAGGATTTCGACGATAGCCAACAAAGAATCGGCTTTCGAGTCTTTCAATAACTCAATCAACGCGGGTACAGCAGGTGAGGCCTCTGGACCAATAGCTCGCAGAAGCTTCAACGCACCCGATACATTATCGCGAGTTTTTACCTGTTTGATGAGGATTGGAACCGCCTTGCCGGCTTGGGAACTGAATTCGCACAGGGCGTCGCAGGCAACCGAACGGACATCAGCTTCTTGGTCCTGGAGCGCTTCAAGCAGAACAGGAACCGCGAGGTCTGCCCGCAAGCCAATCTTTCCGATTTTCCAGGCGGCAAGCCAGCGCGAACTGGAGCTTTTGTCTTTCATTTGCTGGATCGATTCAGAAAGAGAGACGCCATCAACCACTAGCTCCGGCGGATCCGCGGCGCAGGCAGAAGCCTGTTGGAACATCATTTCGCCAAACCAGACCAGCAGGGTCAGCAAACATGCGGATCGGGAGAACATGGAGGGAATTCCGAAGATGAATCGTGAAATCTTTCGTCATTACTATGCTGAGGGTAATCCAGATCGCAACAGGATGTCCATCAAAATCTGCTTCGTTCATAAATTCGGGCCGCCGGTTGCTGTTAATTCGGTATTTTTCATTTTGTTCGAAATGTTTTGACTCTTTTCGAGGGTTTGGAGATGATGATCGTTCGATCGGTTTTGTGTAAGGTCGCGGTGGCACAATCAAAGGTAAGACAAATCATGCGATTCCCGCTGTTGCTTCTGATCGTTTTGGGGTTGACTGCATCGCCCGCTTTCTCGGAAAACAAGAAACTTCTGAGCGGCACCGTTCATTCGGTGGATGTTGGGAATTCGAGCCTTGAAATCATGTTGCAGGGAATGGTCGCGCGAATCAAGTTCACCAAAAACACGACGATTACCTTCGCGGGAAAAACGGTAACAATCCAGTCGGTTTCTGAAGGCGACAAGATTTACGTCGTTTGCAACGACAACTTGGTGGCAAGCTCGCTGCGAATCGCTTCCAAAGCAAAAGTAGAACCGAGGGAACCAGAATCGATCAGACCATCGTATGCAATCCGATTCGGCGAAAAAAAGAAACAATCGCTCAAACAATTCGGCGGGAATGAGGAAACCGAAAAAGCGGTTGAGCTTGGCTTGGCTTGGCTTGCCAAACATCAAAAAGAGGACGGCGGCTGGGAATTCGACGGCGGGGTACAATACGATCGTCTTGCTGCAACAGGGATGGCACTTCTGTCGTTCCTGGGTGCTGGTGAGACACCCGCGAGTCGAAAATACGGTAAGGCGATTGCCCGAGGTTTGGACTTCTTGAACAAAGAGCTTACTGTGCAAAGAAAGATGGAGCGGGGTATTCCCATTGCCTTCACCAATTATTCTCTGGCGATCGCTGCGTTGCCGTTCTGTGAGGTTGTGGGAATGACCTCCGACAAGAAGTATAGAACGATCGCCCAAAGGGAATGCGATAATATCGTCAAGAATCAGTCCGACAATGGCAGTTGGGGCTATGGGGGCAAGAGCGATGGCGATACTTCGATAACCGGTTGGCAATTGCAGGCATTACACAGTGCCAGGTTAGCAGGAATTGCCGTGCCGGAGGAAGCCTTTGTGCGTGCTGGGAAATTCCTGGACACGGTTGCGTCGGAGGATGGCTGTCAATATGGCTATCGCACGCCCGGCGGCTCCGAATCGTTGACGGCCATCGGTTTGTTGTGCCGACAATACATGGGCTGGAACTCTGAAGTGCCGGCTCTGGGCCGGGGCATCTCCTGGCTATATTCCATGCAAAAACCGAGCAAGAACAACATGTACTATACGTATTACGCAATCCAAAATGCACGTTTCTTTGGTGGTTCGACATGGCTGCGTGACTGGAACCCTTCCATGCAAAAAGCGTTGTTGCCCACACAGAACCGCGAAACCACCGCAAACGTAAAGCCGGCAGACATTGGCAGTTGGAATCCTGATCGGGGTTCCATCGGTAGCGCTTGTGGACGACTCGGAACGACCTGCATGTGTGTGTTGACCCTCGAAGTGTATTACCGCCAACCACTGCTTTCGGAACCTGGCCTTAAAAGCTTGGAGAAACCGAAGAAATAGTAACGCGCTCCGACTACTTGCTGCGAAATGATAAGATTGTATCAACCCTTTCAGATATACAAACTTGCCGGACCAATACGCGGCGATCGAAGTCGATCTTCTCTGGAGATTGCATTGTGCCAAGAGGAAGTCGTCAACCGCCCGATTATCATTCGCACTTTGAAAAAGCAGACCCCATCCTATTCGAGGTGGTGCGCCAGGTGGGGCCTTTCCAGCTTACACTACAGCGGAATCGATTCCGGATGCTGGTAGGCTCCATCATTTCCCAACAGTTGTCCACAGTTGTGGCTCGGACCATTCGGAACCGACTCGAAGCAGCAGTGGCTCCGGGAACTCTCACACCCGAGCGCGTCGGTCAATTTGAAAAGCACCAACTGCGATCTTTGGGGTTATCCAATCAAAAGGCGGAATACATCCTGGATCTGTCGAGCAAAGTTCTGGATGGCAGCGTTCAACTATCGTCCCTGGGCCGCAAAGACGATGAGGAAGTGATCCAGGAACTGACGGTGATTCGCGGAATTGGGCGCTGGACGGCGCAGATGTTTCTGATCTTTTCTCTGGGTCGACTGGATGTCTTCCCTCACGACGACCTGGGAGTTCGCAGCGCCCTTCGGAATCTGTACGGTTTGTCTGAGCTCCCGGACAAACACACAAGCCACCAAATCGCCGTGCAGTGGAAACCTTATTCGTCGGTCGGGGCCTGGTATTGCTGGCGCAGCCTGGATCTGGCACGAGCCGCGAAGAACAAAGAGAAGGGCGCTCCAACCTGAATTCTTCACAAGTTGAATATTACGAACATTTCAATCGTAATACTCGACGTGAGGCAGGTGGATGAGGCTGGAAATATTTCGATTTTTCTCTTGCCCTTCGTTACCAGGAATTGTTCTGATATGCTATTAACGGTGTCTATTCATAGATGTGCATTTGAGCCAGTCAGGTGATCGACGCAACAATGTCTACCGGTGCGGAACCATCCCCAGCCTTTCTATTGCTAGAGTTTGTTCGCCGGTCTTTCCCATCACCTCGCGTGAACGATCCTTGTTAACCATTTGCAGGAGTGTGGTATATGGCTGAAGCCGCGAAGGATTTTACTTCAATACTGATCCGCAACAAGGCGCTAGGCAGAGATCAACTCGATGAGGCCATTCGATTGGCGCAGTCAACCGGTATCAAGCTCCAGGATGCTCTAATCAAGCTGACGTACTCGACTCAGGCCGAAGTGATGAGCGCGATCGCGGAATTTCACAACCTTCAATTCGTCGATTTGGCGAACATCGAAATTCCCAAGACCGTCATCGAACTGGTCCCGGAATCCGTGGCTCGCGAGAACGTCGTTCTACCGCTGTCTCTCGAAGGCAACGTCCTCAAGATTATTACCTCCGACCCGACCAACTACGACACCGTCCAGAAATTAACGTTCATTCTCAATAAAGACGTGCAGCCTGTCTTGGCCGATCACGAGCAAATCCGGGAGGCCATCAACCGCCATTACGGTCAGACCGAAACCGAATCGATGGACTCGATGTTGGTCGAGTTTACGGACACTGCCATCGAATTTACCCAGACTGAAAACATCGGCAACCTGGCCAATGCAGATGAGTCGGACGCACCGGTCGTCAAACTATGCAATCTGATCATCCAGGAAGCCATCTCCAATCGCGCTTCGGACATTCACATCGAACCATTTGCCGATCGGGTCCGGGTGCGCTATCGAATCGACGGCGTTCTGGTCGAACGCGACTCGATCCCGCGCCGGCTGCATGCTTCGCTTACCTCCCGTCTCAAGATCATGGGAAGTATCGACATCTCGGAGAAGCGCCGACCCCAGGACGGTCGTATCAAGATGAATGTTCAGAGCCGTCACTTCGATCTTCGTGTAAGCATGTTGCCGACTGTTCACGGCCAATCGACGGTCATGCGAATTTTGGATCGCGGGAGCATTCAAGTCAACATTCGCGATCTGGGATTCGGTGAAGAGGACTACACCCGGTTCCAACAGATCATCAAACGACCGAACGGTATTTTTCTCGTCACAGGACCCACCGGCTCCGGGAAAACTACAACACTCTATGCAGCGTTAAATGAATTGAACCGCCCTGATCGAAAGATCATCACTGCGGAAGATCCGGTCGAATATTACCTGCCGGGCATCAATCAGGTCGAAGTGAAGCATAACATTGGGCTCGATTTCGCCCGGATCATTCGTGCGATGCTTCGACAAGCACCCAACATTATCCTCGTCGGCGAAATTCGCGACAAGGAGACCGCTGAGATTGCTGTGCAGGCTTCCCTGACTGGACACTTGGTTTTCAGTACACTCCATACTAACGATGCGCCCAGTGCGATCACACGTTTGGCGACATTGGTGTACAACCGTTCTTGATCGCATCTTCAGTGATTGCCATCATGGCACAACGCCTCGTCCGTGTAAATTGCCCCAAGTGCAAACAGGGATATACCCCCTCGGAAACGGAACTGCGATCCGGAGGTATCTCGCCAGAACAAGCCGCGAAGGCCACCTTCATGCGCGGTCGAGGGTGCGGCTCACTGCAACCATACCGGCTACCGGGGCCGGCTCGGCATCTTCGAAATGATGCAGCTCAATTCGCAGATTCGCGAAATGACTTTCGCGCAGGCTCCAACGCAAACGATGCGCAAAGTTGCACGTCAAAACGGCATGCGGACCCTGCTGGAAGATGGGATTCAGAAGGTTCTTAAAGGAACAACAACACTCGAAGAAGTGCTGAGTACCTGCCACGCGGAGGCAGAGCAAGCGGGACATTAAAAGAAAGAAGTTGTCTGCCTGTAACTCTGTGGGGATAATACAGGCAGTGGAATCCAGCTCAAGTCAGGTTCGTGCGGTGTGTTTCAAGTGTTGCAGTGAATCATTCACCCCCAAGCTAGGTTATCCACGAGGGTCTGTTTGTGGCATCTCCTGTTATCGATAAACTGCTGGCAACGGTCATTCAGATCAAGGCCAGCGATCTGCACATCACGGTCGGCCAGCCTCCCGTTGTGCGCCATCAGGGTCGGATGCAAACGGCTCGAAACCAAGTCGCTCGACAACGACGACACCACCTCGCTGATGAAGTCGATCACGCCGGATCGCTGTCAGCAGGAACTGCAAGAAAAGGGCGGTTCCGACTTCGCCATCGAATTCATGGACGGCTACCGCTTCCGCGTCGCCGTCTTCAAGCAGCGCGGCTCCATCGGCATGGTGCTTCGGCGCATTCCGAGCCAGTTCCTGACCTTCGAACAGATCGGCATGCCCGAGGCCATCCGATCGCTGATCATCCGGCCGCGCGGCTTGCTCCTCGTCACCGGGCCGACCGGGTCCGGCAAGACGACCAGCCTCGCGTCGATGATCAACTTCATCAACGACAACTACGACCGGCACATCATCACGCTGGAAGACCCGATCGAGTACTACCACAAGCACAAGAAATGCACGGTCAACCAGCGCGAGATCGGCGTCGACGTGCCCGACTTCAAGGAAGGCATTCGCCGGGCATTGCGAATGGACCCCGACATCATCCTCGTCGGCGAAATGCGCGACCTGGAAACGATCCACGCGGCCATCGAGGCCGCCGAAACCGGCCACATCGTCTTCGGCACGCTGCACACCTCCGGAGCGGCATCCACGATCAACCGCATCATCGACGTCTTCCCGAAAGACCAGCAGGACCAGATTCGCACCCAGTTATCCACGGCTTTGATCGGCGTGCTGTCGCAGACGCTGCTGCCCAAAAAGCCGGAGGGCTTGATCGCCGCCTACGAAATGATGGTCGTGACCGACGCCATCCAGAACCTGATCCGCGAAAACAAGGTCTACCGCATCGATTCGAGCATCCAGACCGGCCGCAAGCACGGCATGTTTCTGCTCGATGACAACCTGTTCCGGCTGTGGAAAGAAGGATTGGTCGACAAGGAAGAGATTCTTTTGCGATCCAAGAAACCGCATGAATTGGCGATCAAGATCGCCAACCACGAACGCGGCTAGCGACGAGGACGAAGAAGAGTACGAAGATGACGACGAAGACGAGGATGAAGACGAGGACGAGGAAGAAGATGAGCGTCCCCGACGCAGGAAATAACTGGTGTCAGTGTTCAGTGGATAGTGGTCAGCGGTCAGTAAATACCAAAAGGCTCTCTGTTTGTGCATTTACCGACCACTGACCACTGTCCACTGACCACTCCAGAAGAACACTGAACACTGTGAGAGAGAGAATATGGCCGCGACTCAACCACCGAACAATCCGAATCCGCCCAAAAAGCCGACGCCCCCCGGCTCGGCACCGGTCGAAGCCTCCAGTGTCCGGTGCTGCGCCTACCAAGCCAACCGGCAGTCCTCCTAAACCTGCTCCAACGAGTGGCCCGCCGAAGCCGCCTGCGGCAACCCCGATTCGCGCCTGCCGGGCAGAAACCTGCGGGTGAAAAACCGCCCGTTGGCAAGCTCGTGGGCTCCGGATCGAGCAAGGTTCCAGGCAAGCCCGCACCACCTCCAGCTGCACCGAAACCAGAACCGAAACCTGCACCGATACCGAAAAAACAGATTCCCTCGGGAACCCGCAAGCTCGGCCAGGTTCTCGTCGACCTGGGCTTCATCGATGAAGCCCAGATGGAAGCCTTGCTCGAAGAGTCGCGCACGACCGAAATCTCTCTCGAACAGGTGGCCATTCGCAGCGGCTTGGTTACCGAGGACCAGCTCCTCCAGGGAACCGCCGAGCAGATGGGTTTAAGGCTCGTCAATCTCGATGAGGTCAAGGCGACTCCCACGGCGGTGAGCATGGTTCAACAGCAGATGGCGGAACTGTATAAGATGCTGCCGCTGGCGTACGAAAATGACGTTCTCACCGTGGTGATGGCCGACCCGAATAACTTGCAGGCTTTGGACGATATTCGAAACTTTCTCGGCATTCAATCAGTGATTGCCTGTCTGGCTCCGCCCAGGAAGATCGAAGAGGCTATTGCCAAGGCCTACGCAAGCACTCATGAAGAGTCGATCGGCGACATGATTGCCGGCCTGGAACTCGATACGACTTTTGCAGCAGGCCGGCGGGAAACCAGCATCGACATTTCCGACATGGAAGAAATGGCCAATGCCCAGCCCGTCCGCAAGCTCATCAACATGGTGTTGCTGATGGCCATTCGCGATCACGCCTCCGACATCCACTTCGAGCCGTTCGAGGATGAGTACAAGATGCGCTATCGCTGCGATGGCGTGCTCTACGAGATGGTGCCTCCGCCCCGGCACCTGGCGACGGCCATTTCCTCGCGCATCAAGGTCATGGCGAACCTCGACATCGCCGAACGCCGGCTGCCGCAGGACGGCCGCATCGAGCTGAACCTCGGCGGCAACGCCGGTCGATATGCGCGTCAGCGTGCTTGCCCACCATGTTCGGCGAGAGTGTCTTGCATTCGGGTACTCGACCGCACCGTGGTCAGTCTCGACCTGGAAAAAGTCGGCACTGCGACCCGGAGATGCTGGCGCGAGTTCCGCGATTTGATCGCACGGCCCAACGGCATCACGCTGGTTACCGGGCCGACCGGGGCCGGCAAGACCACGACGCTCTATTCCGCGCTCAACGAACTGAACGCCGATCACCGAAAAGATCATCACCACCGAAGACCCGGTCGAGTACGAAATCGACGGGATCATTCAATGTCCCATCAATGCCGAAATCGAGATGACGTTCGCCCTGGCCCTGCGGGCCATCCTGCGGCAAGATCCCGACAAGATCCTGGTGGGCGAGATCCGCGACCTGGAAACGGCCCAGATCGCCATTCAGGCCGCGCTGACCGGACACATGGTTTTCTCAACCCTGCACACCAACGATGCACCGGGCGCCATCACTCGACTGCGCGACATGGGTGTCGAGCCTTATCATGATCACGGCCACCGTGGAAGGGATTCTCGCCCAGCGGCTGACGCGCAAAATCTGCGCGAACTGCCGAAGCCGCCTACGACCCCAACCGCGACCAGCTGATGGAACTGAATCTGAAGCCCGAGGATCGTGAAGGGCAAGCAGTTCTACTACGGCGAAGGCTGCGACAAATGCAACAACCTCGGCTTCAAGGGCCGGCACGGCCTGTTCGAATTGTTGATGATGAACGATGACATCCGCGACCTGATCTCCAAGGGAGCTTCCACGGACCAGTTGCGCAACTATGCCCGCGCGCACGGCGTCACGAGGCCTCCGCGAGTCGGGCTTGATGGCCCTCTACGCCGGCATCACGACACTCGATGAAGTCGTGCGGGAAACGATCGCTGGATGATGAATGATGAGTGATCAGTGTTCAGTGTTCAGTTTTCAGTGTTCAGTTTTCAGTTCGAGAAATGTTGGAAATTGATTGAATGCTGCATACTGTTCCAATGCCAAGACACTGAACACTGAACACTGAAAACTGAACACTGAACACTGAACACTGAACACTGAAAACTGAACACTGAAAACTGACAACTGAGCACTGCGTGGGGAGCATCGCTTATGCCGACCTACAAGTTCGAAGCGCATGGATACTGCCGGCGAGGAGGTCAAGGACGAGATCGAGGCCACCAACGAGGAAGAAGCGCAGCAGAAGATCAAGCAGATGGGCTATTTCGTCACCAAGCTCACCCAGAGGGCGTGAAGGGTGCCAAAGGCAAGAAGAAGAAGAAAACCGGCAAGTCCCGCAAGACCTTCACCATCGGCGGCGTCTCGACCAAGATGCTCTGTACCTTCACCCGGCAGTTCTCCACCCTGCAGGACGCCGGTCTGCCGGTGTTGCGGTCGCTGCAGATCCTCGAACGTCAGATGAAGCCGAGCGTTCTGAAGAACGCGCCTGATCGACGTCGTCGATGACGTCGAGTCCGGCAGTTCGCTTTCGGAGGCGATGGCCAAGCATCCCAAGTGCTTCGACCGCCTCTACGTGAACATGGTCAAGGCCGGCGAGGCCGGCGGTGCCCTGGAAATCATTCTTCAGCGCCTTGCGGAATTCAAAGAAAAGTCCCAGACGCTCAAGCGCAAAATCATCGGCGCGATGGTCTACCCGGCCGTCGTCATCATCGGTCGCCGTCGGCATCTTGACGTTCATCATGGTGTTCATCATCCCGAAGTTCAAGAAGATCTTCGAGGACTTCGGCATGAAGCTGCCCGTATGCCACGCAAGTCCTCATCGACACGTCGATGTGGTTCAAGGATTACTGGTGGTGCCTGCCGCTGTTCCCGATGGGCTTCTATTTCCTGATCAAGCTGATTCGACTGAACAAGGCGGGCAATTACGCGCTCGATCGGTTCACGCTCTGGATACCCGTCGTCGGCAACCTGGCGAAAAAAACGATCATGGCGCGGACCAGTGCGCACGCTGGGCACCCTGATCGGCTCCGGCGTGCCGATCCTGGAAGCGCTGGCCATCGTCAAGGAAACCGCCAACAACGCCGTCTTCGAACGCATGTTCCAGCGGGTCTACGAATCGATCCGCGAAGGCGATACCATCAATGAGCCGCTCAAGGAAGCCAGGCTGGTGGACGACATGGTGGTCAACATGGTGGAAGTCGGCGAAGAGACCGGCGACCTCGACACCATGCTCTACAAAGTCGCCGACTTCTACGACGAAGAAGTCGATACCGCGGTGAAGAGTTTGATCAGTATTCTCGAACCGATGATGATCGTTGTTCTCGGCTTCATCATCGGCGCGATCGTGATTTCGCTGTTCTTGCCGCTGATGAAAATTCTGGAAGGGTTGAGCAAATAATTGGAATAGTGGTCAGTGGTCAGTGGTTTGTGGTCAGTTAATACAAATACGGTCAGAGGTTCCGGTATCTTGTCTTTGCATTTACTGACCACTAACCACTGACCACTATTCCTGAAGGAGATGATTCATGATTCATAACAAGAGGCGGGATGGGTTTACGCTCATCGAATTATTGACGGTGATCGCGATCATCGCCGTATTGGTCGGATTATTGCTCCCCGCCATTCAAAAGGTGCGCGATGCTGCCACTCGTGCGAAGGTATTTAACGATATTTCGCAATTAGGGAACGCCATCGGGCAGTTCCAATCGACCTACGGCTGCCCGCCGCCGCCGACGACCATCAACCTGACCAATGCCACCGCAGGTACTCAGGACATCGCCTATGCGACGCGTGTCTGGTCCAGGTTGTTCACCAATGGCGGTGGTTTTCCAGGCCTGGGCCAAATCGATAGTAACCAGTCCTTGGTGTTCTTTCTCGGGGGTTACTCGAATCTCGGCCTGTTGCATGGCTTCGGTTCTTCCAGCGCCCCCTTTTCCACTGCTCCCGCGGGCAACCCCTTCCTTGACTTTCAATCAACCAGACTCGATACTGCGGGGCCGATTCCGCACTTTCTCGACCCCTGGGGTACACCCTACTGCTATATGGCATCCTATAACGGCGGCGATTACACCAATCCACTGGTTTATCCGTACGGCGGCTACGGATTTGTGAATGGTTACGCCAGCTCTTTTTCGAATGGTACCGGCGTTTTTCCCTTTATTGACGCAACCGGGAAAAATGTGAACTACGCTGGTTTTCAAATCATCTCGGCGGGTGCGAACAAAATATTTGGTCCCGGCGGTTCTTGGCGCCAGGCACAGGGTTTTATGGCGCAGGGCAGGTGGGTGCCGATGATCTTTCCAACTTCTCGAGCGGCATGCTCAGTACCTCTCAGTGATCGTTTAACAAGGAGATTCGATGCGATTTCGCACATTGAAACGCCGGCGAAATTCCGGGTTTACGCTCATTGAGTTGCTCACGGTCATTGCGATCATGGGTGTTTTGGCGGCCTTGATTGCCGCGGCCGTCCATCGCGTTTCCGCCGCGCAGGTGCAACGCCGCACCGAGCAAAACATCGTCAAAATTGCCAGTGCCCTCGATCAGCAATGGCAAGTCGTTATCTCGCAGGCAAAGAAAAACACTGTTGCAATCGCTCCAAATAACGGCTTGTTCGGGTCAGCCGGTAACGATCGGGACAGAGCACAGGTTGTTTGGGTAAAGGCGAATTTGCTCCTGGAATTTCCGCAAAGCTTTTCGGAGGTTCAAACTACCGATTTGACAGTGTTTACACCGTCCACGGGAGCAATAATTCAAAACACTTACAAGCAAAATTACCTCGACTACATTAACGGCGCGACGGCTGGTGCCAGCCCGCCGCAATATGAAGCAGCGGTTTGCTTGTATATGGCATTGACTCAGACGCGAGTTGGTACTGGGAGCATTTGATCCGGAGCAAGCACTCCAAGGTGGTGTGACCACGCTGACTGTGGGCGGAAAGGCGTTTAAGGTCTTCGTCGATGGCTGGGGCAACCCGATCAGTTTTGTCCGCTGGCCGCTAGGCAGCACAGAACTAAACACACCGGCGTTCTGTGCAAACCTAAATCTTCCGGATCCGCAAGATCCGTCTGGAAAACTGCAGAACTTAAGCGCCAGCTTACTCAGTTCACTTAGCGGTGCTCAGTCGGCACTTCATACATTTGGGCCGCCCTATGGCCCAACCGGCCTCAACCTAGTGCCAGTTGTAGTTTCCGCGGGCCGAAACGGGCAATTCGGAATCTCTTTTGCTCAGAACAGCGGGCTGGCACCGGATGGTAGCGGCTACGACAACGACAACCTTTACAGCTACCGTTTGCGTCAAGACGGCGGTCGGGGGAACTAATCATGTTGCAAATCCTCAAGCCGAAGCGACGAGCCTTTACGCTGATCGAATTGCTGGTTGTGATTGCCATTATTGTGGCGCTGGCGTCGCTGGCCGTTTTGATCCTCGATTCAACCAGCACGCATCGCGCGGCCTCGCGCGGTGCCGATCAACTGCAAGGCTGGCTGGCTCAGGGCAAGACCCTGGCTCTGCGCGATCAGTTGCCGCGCGGCGTTCGATTGATTCGATCGACAAGCAATCCTCTTTGGATTACCGGCGTAGTGTTCCTGGAGCAGCCCGACAATTATGTTCCGTTTCTACCGGGGAGCAGCCCTGCAACTTCGGCAACTTTGTTCGTTAATGCAGCGACACCCAACATTGCTACCGTCAACATGGACATTACCGGTGATGTCTTGGTGGACGACATGCTCGACTTGACCACCGGAACCGAATCGGCACATCGCATTCTTGGTTTAAGCGTCAGCAACGGTTCCACGACCATCACGCTGGCGAGTAACATCGGCTCCGCCTACGGCAACGCGAACTTTCCTTTCACTCTCAGTAGCGGTTATCGCTTCATTCGCATGCCCCGACCGTTATTGGGCGAACCGATGATGGAACTTCCCAAGGGCGTTGTGATCGATTTGTCTTTGTCCATCAACATCCCTGTGTCTTACACGCCGGATCCGTTTTGGTTCGCGTCTCAAGGCCTCACTACCGTAGACATCGTATTCTCGCAATCGGGTCAGGTCATCGGTGCCACCGGCGGGCGCGATTGTTTTGTGGGTGCGCGATACGAATGGCCCTGGACAAAATGCTGCGGGTGAGCCGACTTTGATGACGATTTATGCTCGGACCGGGCATATCGCGGCCCAACTCCAGGGACCGGCCGGTAGTCCTTATCTATACACGCAAGACGGGTTGAGTTCGGGGCTGTGACTATTCACCGCAGGCATATTCGCCGGGAAAAGATTTGAGAGACTGTTGCAGAATTAGCGTCAGCGAGTCTTGTAGGGCGGGTCGAGGCTTTGCAAGGCCCGCCAGATCGAGATACCGCTTCATGGCGGGCCTCGCAAAGCCTCGACCCGCCCTACGTGTCGGTTAGCCGTTGCGTGAGGAATACGCTGTGGTTTCGCATTCGATAGAGGAGTATTCTCATGATTCTCCGACAACGCCGATCTGCTGTTACCCTCGTCGAGGTTTTGATTGCCCTGGGTGTGCTGGCCCTGGGTATCCTTGCGCTCATGACCATGTTTCCACTCGCCGCATTCCAGATGGCCCAGTCGTTCAAGGATGATCGCTGTGCAACGCTGGCCGCCAGTTCCGAGACGATGGCCAAGATCATGTGGCGCACTGCCTGGGAATCGGGCACAACCGCCGGGGGCATTAATACCGGTACCCCGTACCACAGAGCCGGGAATTCTGTTTCTGGATAATAATACCGTGTTTTCCGTGCCGACAACTTCAAGCGGGCCAAGTCTGCCGGTTTATATCGACCCCATCGGCTGGAATGCCGCGACCCCAGGTAGTGCCGCACAGTCGTGGGTCGGTGGCGGCAGTGGCTATAGTGGCTATTTAGCTCGATCGTCGCTCTCGATGGTTCTCAATTTACCTGCCCAAACTGCGGCATGCGTTCGCACCTGCTCGCTTCTGGACGACATGACTTTCACCCCTAACAGTACCCTCATTCCCAATGGGGCTCCTGACACTTCTTCTACGGGGCTAATCGATCGAGGCGGCCAGTTCAGCGTGGCTTGGTTGCTGCAACGTCGAAAAAACAACATTCGCTCGGAAGCCAACGTGACGGTGGTTGTGTACTCAAAGCGCCCGCCTGCGGTCACGCCCTCGGGTGAATATGGCTACAGCGGACTTGTCAACAACGGGACCACCGCCGTGCAGTTGACGGTCGGCGGGAGTCCTCCGAACATCAGGAAAGGCAGTTGGATTCTCGATATTTCGCAACTTCGACGGCGGTGGCGGGCCAGACTGACTATCGCGCCGATTTCTATCGAGTGATTGGTTACACCCTACAGTCGGGCGGCAGTATTCTTTCATTGGAATTGCAAAATCCTGTGAAAACGAATCCGTTGTACAGTATTTATCCGAACGGGAACAGCCAATATTGCGGGAACTTTTATGGTGCTGGACGGCGTGGTCGAGGTGTTCGATCGCGGGACGCTTTCGGCCGTCGGAGCACCGGCGCAGTGAGTGGGAACCCGGCACGCTGTCCGGATTCCCGATGGGCTGATGAAAATGGCGATGGGCTTTCAGTGTCGGTTTTTGTCTGCCGTTCGCCGAAGGCGAAGCCGGCGTAGCGGCGGCTTCCAAGCCGCCGAGGAGTTTCGGCGGAGACACTGCACTGCGTCACCGGATACTCACTCGCCTACTGGCGTGCGTGCGAAAGCCGCTCGTTACGCGGCTCGGCGTGAGGAGTACGGCTATAGCGATACGCGATTTCTAGCGAGGCACACATGCGGTTATCATCGACAATCCGAACCTTGAATTCCAATCTCCGCAGAGGCTTCACCATCGTTGAACTGCTCGTGGCCGCTGCTTTGTCCATGTTCATCATGGCGATCCTATCGACCGCCTTTTCCAAGGGGATCGACACCTTCCGAACCGTGCGTGCAGCAGGAAATATGCAGGAAAAATTGCGCATGGCATCGGTCGTCATCAAACGCGATCTCGCCGCCCAGCACTTCGACGGCGGCTTTCATCCGGGACTATCGGGTGCGTTTCTGACCGATCAACGCCTCGATCAAGTCGGCTGGACGCCGCCCTCCCAGGGATACTTCTTCATCGCCAATCCAGATCCGGGAATCTTTGAAGGTATTGATGAAGATGGTATTTGGTCTACCCGTGCCACCTCTCATCAAATGGGGATGACCGTTAAACTTTCGGGGCAAACGCCGGATCAGCTTTTTTACGCAAATTGCACGCAGCATTGCCCCAGGGCATCGTGGATTATCCCGAGTATCCACGATCTTATGTCAGCCAGTGGGCGGAGGTTCTATTATTTCGCCCTCGCCAATACCAGAGCAGTCAACAACTCAACACTCCCCTTTACATCTTGTATCGTCGACAGGCCGTTCTGGTGCCGAATAGCTCCGATCCCCACTTCCGCGAACGGCGGAGTGTTTCCGGATATGAGTATACGCCGCGGGGAAACTTCAACACGCCCTCGAGCGTCACGAATTGGGCAAATCGCGTTCAGGGTGTACCTCTGGCTGCAAATCAGACGTTATAGCGGGTGATGATATTTTGCTAAGCGATGTGATCTCCTTCGAGATCAAGCCGCATTGGACATTGGTCCGGCAAGTACAACAACCGGAGATCGCGAGCGATCCTACGCCCAACCTTGACTCTAACGCCTTTCCGGGTCTGAATCCGCAGACAATGGTCTGCTCAATTGGGATTATCCCTTTGACATTCTGCCACCCAGTCCAACGGTATATGGCAAGGACGTTGGATTCCGCTCTTCGACACCTGGTCGCGGAGCGTCACTCCGAAAGTCCGAACATCAACTGGAACGATTCCAACCCGGCGAATCCTTGGTCCTCTTTCAATACAACTGGCCCAAATACCGCGATTTTTCCCGCCCTTGCGAATCCGCATCGATGCGATTCAAATCAAGATTCGCATCTGGGACAACAAGGCCCAACAAGCCCGACAGATCACGATCGTGCAAGATGTTTGATTTATTAGCGGTACTCCTCACGCTCCGCGTGAGGTTTGCTCTTCACGCGGACCGTGAAGAGTACACTGTTTATCGTGCAAGATGTCTGATTTATACTCGACGTGGGGGAAATTGACTCATTGGTACAAGAAACGCCCGGTGTAGCCGCGACGCGAAGGTACTCCGTAGCGGTACCAGCGTTACCTGCCTCCTTCGATAACCCGGATTCCAAACGGAACCTCTGAATCATGGAGGTTACGCGCTCCGCTACGGAGTACCTTCGCGTCGCGGCTACACGGGCGCGTTGCTCAGGAATCGAGTCTCTTTAATGTGTCGATCTGCACCGCGTGCAGCATATTAGTTGTACTCCTCACGCTCCGCGTGAGGTTTGATCTTCACGCGGAGCGTGAAGAGTACTTTGGTTATCGTGCAAGATGTCTGATTTATTCTCCGCACCCGAATAACTCGGGAGCGTGGTCCGAAGATTCATTTGCTGAGGAGTTTATTCGATGGCTCTCTACCGCAACTCTCTTCGCCATCGCCCCAGGCACGGCGTCATCCTGATGGTGGTCGTCGTCATGCTGGCACTCTTTGCCGTGATCGGCGTGGCCTTCGTGCTCTATGCCGAGGCCGAAGCCAATGCTTCGCGCTTACCGCGAATCGCAGGCGCACTCCCACACCAATTCGCCGGCCGGCAACGGCGGCGACACCAATGATGCCGCCCCGATCCCAACCGATATCTTCAACGCGGCAATGACCCAGTTTCTTTTCGATTTGCCCGATGATCCAACCGGCGTTTACAGTATGTTTCGAGGGTACAGCCTGGCGCGAACTGCGTTCGGTCTGAACTATACCGGCACGCCACTGTCCCCGATTTACGCAGGGAACAGCATTCCCTTCAACGGCATCGGCACCATTCAAGACACGACCTACCTTCCATCTGGGCTAGGGTTATCCAATCGTTCTCAGGTTGTGAACAATGCATACTATCCGTTGGATGGCGTCTTGTTTGACCCGGAGCGCATCGGTTATCGCACGAAACCCAGCGATACCACCTGGAACGGCGGCCTGACCGCCAGCCAAAACTACTTCCCGGCCAATGCCTCGTATACCTACCCCGATGCCAAGGATCTATACCTCGCTGCCGTCGATCCGACCAGTGGGCAGGTTCTGGTTCCATCGTTCTATCGCCCGTGGATCTTCGGCGCGCTCAACCCTAGCGCCGGCAACCCAAATTGGACCAATCAGGCCGGCAAGTACATGATTTCCCGGCCCCGACCGGTCGATCACACCTATAACGGCAGCCAGTTGTTCCCGTATCCGCCCTTGAATCCCGACGGCACATGCACCGGCGACATTCAACAACTGGAAGGAACCAACTTCCGCCAAAACGACAGCATGTGGATGGACCTCGATTTGCCCGTGAAGACTTGGAAGGGCAAGACCTACAAGCCGTTGGTCGCGTTCCTGATCGTCGATCTGGATGGGCGAATCAACGTCAATGTCGCGGGCAATTTGAAGGGGCCTGGAATGACTCAGGCGTCCAACCAGGGTTGGGGACCTTGGGAGATGAATTTGCTCAATGTCCTCAATGTCAATAATGGCAACGCAAACCAGCCTGCCACCGATGCGGGTGCCATCCTGACCAGTCGATATGGCACTGATGGTCTTCCCAATCGACCCTTTACCGACAATCTCGTCACTTCGGATTTCTTATCCGGTGGGCCGTTGGCACCAAGCTGGTCCGGCGTTGATGTGGACGGCAGCACGGCGACTTACGGAGCGGGTAATCTGGTGTTGCCGGTGGCAGGCTCGACGGCAGGGGTTTACAACACCACCCCTACGTTGGGGTTGAATTTTGGCAGCGGATATTCAAACGGAACATTTACAACCGGACAGTCCTTGAACTATGAGCGCGATTATCACCCGTCGCTGTATAACCCATATTTGTTGCTCAGCAGCGGCACGCTGTCCAACGGCAGCGATCGCACGTTCGGCGCAGGAGAATTGCGCTATTTGAACTACAAGTTCAATGGCGACGATTCGAACTATCAGCTTTCGACGCTCGGCAGCCTGGCCCCCACCAGTTTGGGTCAGAGTATAGCCAACGGCTCCTTCAATCCGCGCTTTGCGATCACCCCCATCAGCAACGACTTCGATCGAATGGGAATAACACCCTGGATTTGGAATCAGCCGCCCGCCACGAACTCTTTTGGTCAACTGGTGTCGACACAACAAGCGGGGCAAACGCAGCCGAACGGAACCCAGTCGCAGCCGACCGGTTTACCGGTCGCCTTCCCGGGTGTTGCGACCCGAACCGGCTCGCAAGCGGTCACCGCAGGCAATGTATCGGACTTCGATACGACGACCGGATCCTGGAAGGCGCTCGCCTCGGCCTTCGGTTCGATCAATCTCAATCGCAAACTCGCCGACTATCGCGTCGATCCGACGCAACCTTTCCCCGGCGTGCCGACCAACAATAACGTCTCGGCCGCCTCCGCGCAGCTTGCCATCAACGATCGCCAGCAATTTGCCGCCGACATCTTCAATTGCTTCTGCGTGGCCTGCGGAACCCAGATCTCGGCCAGCGGCCCGGCTTACAACAGGCGCAATACAACGCGATGCGCTATCTGGCTCAGTTGTCGGTCAATCTGGTCGACTACATCGACAACGACGATTACATGACGCCGTTCAACTGGAACGCCGCTTACGTGGGCCAGAACAACATCGTCGCGGAGACCCTCTGGGGTACGGAATTGCCCCGGCTGGTGATCAACGAGGCGGCGGTTCGAGCCGAATCGCCCGCAACGGCGGTCGTCAAAATCAACAATGTCAACACGACGGTAGCAACGCAGTATGCCGAGAAAATCTGGGTGGAACTGCATAACCCGGTCACAACCCCCATCGTCGCAGGTGCCCCGGCACAAATCACGGCTTCCCAGGCTTCCTTGGTTGCGGGAATGAGCTATAGCGGCGGCGCTCCGCTGTGGGTCAACAACAACAATACAGGTAACGTCAATCGCGCTGTCTACCAGCTCGTCATCAGCGCACCCAACGCGAGTTTGCGCCTGTCACCAATGCCACCGGTACAGCGGATGCAGCCAACCAGGCCAATGCCCAGACTGCCCAATTTACCCCCGCGGCCGGTAATAATAGTGTACAAGTTGTACCACCTTCAAACGGCGGCTACGGACTCTATGTGGCCCCGAACGCGGCCCCGAACAATGTGGCATACGGGTCAAGCAACAACACAGGATTCGTCGTATTTGGTCCGAATACGTTGCCTGGTACGGACAATATAAATATGACCGCGAACATCGCCAACCTCGGCATCACCATCGCCAACCCCGACCAGAACGGCGGCCTTACGGGGAAGGGAGACCCAACGATACTACCCACCTTGCTGTTGCAACGTCTGGCATGTCCCGAACTGCCTTATAATGCCGCAACCAACCCTTTCATCACGGTCGATTACTTTGTCTTCCAGGGTCAGGTCAATGATGCCCGGCAGTATTTGTCGCAGAACAATGCCAATCCGGGAGCGAATGCCAATCTCCAACTGATAAGCGCTCAAAACTCGTATGTTCATCGTCAACCTTATGCTGCTTATTCCGATAAAACCGGCAATTCGCAGATCGTTATGTTCACGCTGACGAATCCTGCTCCTCCTGCCGGGGCCGCGATGGCAACCCCGGACAACAGCACGATGAACCACTCATTCTTCCGGCATAATGGTGCCAGCGTGGCCGGTCAGGCGGGATGGGCCAACGGGGCGACGGCTCCCACTGCGGACACCCTGGACTACCAGTTTGAATGGTTGGTCCAGCTCGACCGAGGCTTGATTAGCCCGATTGAAGCGCTATATGTCTCGGCCTATCGACCCTGGGAGTTGACCCAACAGTTTATTTACGGTGGAACGTGGTGGGCAGCAGGCAGCACGAGTACCAACCAAGGCGTCAGTACCACTGTTTCCGCAACCTACCGGCACAAGCATTTGGCCGTTTGGGACGACAACACAACCCGTCTTTTCCGCGCGCTTGCGATGTTTGAAACACCGAACCGTACTCAAGGGATGGGCCTGGGCGGCCGGCTGCCGGGCAAGGTGAACATCAACACGATTTGGAACTCGGCCATTTTCCAGTCTATTTGCGATGCGAATGCGAATGGATCGAATTACTTCACGAGCGTCGGCCTGCCCGCCTCGGCCTGGGCTTCTTTGTCGAGCATGAGAACGCCGGGAGGAACAACACTCAGTCAAAACGATCAGCCGTTCTGGGGTCTTGGCCTGCCGATCGACAACACGGGCAGCCTACAGTTTCCGCTGTCCCAGTACCCCAATGGCTTCGGCGTCGAAAACACGATTCTCCGACACACTGCTGCGACGGTTCACACTACCTATCAAGGGCCATCCGTCAAAATCACCGACAACACGCTGCAAACGCATCCCTACTTGAAGAATGAGATGCTGAACAAGATCTACAACAATCTCACGACGCGCAGCAACACCTTCGCCGTCTGGATGACGGTCGGCTATTTCGAGGTCGTCAATCCGGGGCCGTTCAACGACACGAACCGCCCGATCTTGGGTCAGGAACTGGGGATCAACGAGGGAACCAACGTCCGCCACAAGTTCTTCGCGGTCGTGGATCGTACCAAGATCACGACCGATCCAACCATCAGTACGTCGCCAGGTATGCAAGGTACTTCGCCGGTCTACTTCAACTATGACCCGGCCAATGCCGTGCCGCTTTCCAACGATCCCCTCACCAATAGCGGCATGGCTGCATCGGTGAACGTGAATGTTCCCGCGACGTATGGTGTCACCGGCAGTTATCTGACGGGCACCTACGACGGCACTCCTTGGACGATTACTGTCGGCAGCACGTTTACCATTGCTCCGGACACCCAGCAAGGTCCAGGCGCAGTCTCCTCGCCGTACTATCCCGCCGGCAACGGGGTCGTCAACGGATACGGACAGACTGCTACCGTTACTGGAATCAGTTTCACGCAGGGCACACCTGCGACAGGCCAAAACCCAGCTATCTCCAACACAGCCCAGATCACTTTGTCGTTGCCGGCGGGGAATGTGCAGGCTTACCGCGGGGCGGTGATGATTTTGAATCAATCCACTCCGCCCGGTCAAGCGCAGGTCAACTACGGTGTCCCGGGCAATCCGGGTCCGCAGAATGGCTTCAACTATCGCGATCCGAGGTATTCAGCGGTGGTGCCCTACGCCGCGCAGATCAAATGACAGCGCTTGAGTGAAGTGAAACAGTCGGGGAGAATGCACCGTTGTGTTCATTCTCCCCGTTTGCGTCTTGAACTACTTCCGCAACTGTTTAGCTGGATTTCGAGAGAATTGTCGCAAGCTGTACTCGGAATTCCTCGATCGAGTGCGCTTGGAGCAGGGCATCGGTCACTTTTCGCAAAGTTGCAATGTCTTCCAATTTCCGAATCGGGTCGATGAATTCTTGACCCGCTGGACCGAAGCGGAATCGCAAGAATTTCTCAAGCTGTTCTTGCATTCCTTCAATTCCTTCCATTCGGGCATCTGTCAGGCTACTGGCATGATCTCGTTGCGCCTTCAGACGCGATTCATATCGCTCTCGTTCAATCGAAGTTTGATTCAGCATTTTCAGAACCTCCACAGCTCGTTCAATCGCGGGACTCTTCAATTTTTCCGGCAATGGCGCGATTTCCAGACCTTCACCATGCCGGAGCAGATAACACCATCGCGCATCAGAAACGAATCCTAATCCTAATCCTAATCCTAATCTTAATCTTAATCGAATTCAAATCCGAGTATGATTAGGATTAGGATTAGGAACGGCTCTCGACAGTAATATTCTTTCCGTGGTGCGAAGTGAATCGTCTCGAACCTCCTCCGTCGCGGAGTAGTCTACTAAAAAGAGAGTTTCGATAGGCGTCCCGGAAGGAGAATGGATCTATGGCCGAGCGACCACGCTGGTTTCAAACCACCGCGATCGATTACCCGAATAGCCGACCGCACATTGGAACCGCCTTCGAGAAACTCGGGGCCGACGTGCAGGCACGCTATCGACGCATGGAAGGCTACGACGTCTTCTTCCTGATGGGCAACGACGAGAACACGCTGAAGGTTTCCCGGCGCGCTGCGGAACTGGGACAGGATCCGAAGGCCTATTGCGATGACATGGCTCGCCAATTCCAGGAAGTCTGGAGAGCTCTCGACATCGATTTTGACATCTTCGTTCAAACCAGTTCGGAACGTCACAAGCAATGTTGCCGGAAGTTCATTCAGAAGGTTCACGACAACGGCTACATCTACAAAAGCAACTACGAAGGCTGGTATTGCGAAGGCTGCGAAGAGTTCAAGACCGACAAACAGCATCAGGAAGCGGGCGGCCTTTGTCCCGTCCATAAACGGCCGTTGATTCGTCGCTCCGAGGAATGCTACTTCTTCAAGCTGACCGCCTTTAGCGATCGCCTGCTGAAGCACTACGAAGACAACCCGGATTTCATCCAGCCCGAAAGCCGGCGCAATGAAATCATCAGCCTGGTCAAGAACGAAGGCTTATTCGACATCAACATCACGCGCACCGGCGAGGACTGGGGTATTCGTGTCCCCTTCGATGAGCGATTTACCATTTACGTCTGGTTCGATGCGCTCTTGACCTACATCACCGGCATCGGCTACGGCGACGATGAGGCGATGTTCCGCAAATACTGGCCTGCGGACATGCACTTCATCGGCAAGGACATCACGCGCTTTCATTGTGCCATCTGGCCGGCGATGCTCTGGGCGGCCGGGAGGAAGCGCCGAGAAAGGTATTCGGGCATGGCTTCGTCAATTTCGACGGCGACAAGATCAGCAAGTCCCGGCTCGAAGAATTGAGAACCAAGGGGCTGGAATATCTGCTCGAACCGATGGAGATCATCAAGAAATTCAGTGCCGAAGCGTTTCGCTATTACTTTATGCGCGAGTGTCCATACCCCTCGGATGGCGAGTTGAGTCCGGATCGCTTCATCGATGTCTACAACAGCGAACTGGCCAACAATCTCGGCAACCTCTTTAGCCGGGAAATGAACCTGGTCTGGAAGAACTTCGAAGGCGTGTTGACCGGGACTGCCGGGCGCGTGCCCGCTGCCATCGTGCCGGGATTGGATTTGTCCACGTTCGTTGCCGAGGTGCGCGGCCACGTCGAGGCCTGCCGATACAACCAGGCCTTGCAGACAGTGATTTTGAATTTCCTGACGCCGACGAACCAGTATCTCGAAGCAAACGCGCCGTGGAAACTGGTCAAGACCGACAAGGAAGCGGCCAAGTGGGTCTTGTTCAACGCGGTTCAGGCGCTGAGGATCGCGGCGATTCTGCTCAAACCGTTTTTGCCCCAGGGAGCAGAGACGATCTATCGAAGTTTCAACTTCCCGGTCGCGTGGGAAGCGGTCAAATACGCCGATGCCGCAGCGAGCGGCGTACAGGCGGAAGATTTGCGGATCACAGTAGCCATCGGCGACAAAATCAAGCCGCTCTATCTGAAGATTGGGTAGAACCCAGATGCTATGGACCGCCGAAGCGATTCCGCAAGAATGGCCCAGCGGCAAAGGCAATGGCAACCGACCCACTTGGTCCATTGCCACAGGGGATGAACCTGACCGATCTCGCTGCCTGTACGGTGGTCGCGAATGTGCTGTTGATTCTGGATTCGGTATTGACGAGGAATTGATCCGGGGATGGTGGAATGTCGAAGACGTTCACGTTGGGACTGGTGCAGATGCGCTGTTCGACCGATTCGGACGAGAACATGACGCGCGCACTGGCCCAGATCAAGGAAGCCGGCGAGCGCGGTGCGCAAATCATCTGCCTGCCGGAATTGTTTCTCACGCCCTATTTTTGCAAGACTCACGACATTCGACTATTCGATCTCGCCGAACCGATACCCGGACCCAGCACCGAACGGCTCTCGGCCGCCGCCAAGGCCGCAGGTGTCGTGGTGGTAGCGTCGTTGTACGAACGGAAAATGGCCGGCGTCTACTACAACACCGCCGTTGTTTTCGATGCGGATGGTACGATGCTTGGCATCTACCGAAAAATGCACATTCCGCACGATCCGCTCTTCTTTGAGAAGTATTACTTCCGTCCCGGCGATCTGGGTTTTCGCGTCTTCTCGACGCGCTTCGGCAAGGTCGGCACACTGGTGTGCTGGGACCAGTGGTTCCCGGAAGGTGCCAGACTTACCGCCATGCAAGGCGCGGAAGTGTTACTCTATCCCACGGCGATCGGCTGGCACCCGCGCGAAAAAGCCGAATTCGGCAAACAGCAGCACGATGCCTGGGAGACAATTCAACGATCCCACGCCATTGCCAATGGCATCTATGTTGGGGCAGTCAATCGAGTTGGGTTTGAACCGTCCGGAGATAGCGGCTTGGAGTTCTGGGGAGCCTCGTTCGTGAGCGATCCGTTTGGGGTCGTATTGAAACGAGGCAGTCACACGGAGGAAGAATTGTTGATCGTGGAATGCGACCGAGAGCGAATGGAAGATGTTCGGCGCAACTGGCCGTTTTTCAGGGACCGACGAACCGATGCCTACGGCAATTTAGCGAAGGTGACTGATTGATAAATCCAAGCTAACCACAGAGTCACAGAGAACACAGAGAAGACAAGAATGAAAAGCGAATACACTGCAGGTGACGGCAAACCAGTGATTTCTTGCCTTCTCTGTGTTCTCTGTGGCTCTGTGGTTAGCTGTAAACTCAATTTGTAAAGCACTTGCCTGTTCGGCTATCTACGAGGTGACTCAAGAGCTGACTGGTGCAATTCTCCCAGGTGTACTGCCGGCCCAGTCGAGCACATTCCTCACGGTCACTCTGTTGAAGCGCTCGCTGCACGGCATCCCCCAGATCCTTATCCAGTGCCCCTACTTTTTCGTGCGTGATGATGTCGATAGGACCCACTACCGGATAAGCTGCCACGGGAACACCTGTTGCCAGTGCCTCAACCATGACCAGTCCAAACGTGTCGGTCTTGCTGGGAAAGACAAACAAATCCGCTTCGGCGTAGCATTGTGCCAGCGCCTCGCCGCGCCGATAGCCCAGGAAAATCGCTTCGGGATATTGTTTCTCCAGCCTGGGACGAATGGGGCCGTCGCCGATAATCACTTTGGTTCCCGGCGTCTTCAGATGAAGGAAATCCTCGATCCCTTTTTCCTTGGAGACTCGTCCCACATAGAGCAAGATGGGACGGGGATAAGGAAAGGTGCCGCGCGCTCGCGGATGAAACAAGGCCAGATCGACGCCGCGCGACCAGCGTTTCAAAGGGGGCGAGAACCCGCGGTGCCGGAGTTCCTGCTCCAAAGATGCCGTTGCGACCAGAATGGCGGAAGAGCGACGATGGAACCAGCGCATGAAGGCATAGCCGATGCCTGTGGGCAGCCAAACCATTTCGTTGAGGTATTCAGGAAACTTGGTGTGATAGGATGTGGTAAAGAATCGCCGCGTTCCACGACAAAAACCGCGAACCGCCAGCCCGATCGGACCCTCTGTAGCTATGTGGATGGCATCCGGGTTGAATTTATGGATTCGAGTGGCGATCTCTTTTCGGGTCGGTCGGCAGAGCCGGATTTCCGTGTATAAAGGACAGGGAAAGCCAGGAAACTGGTTCGGCTGAATGACCTTGACGCTGTGTCCCCAGTGCTCGAGTTGCTTGATACTGGTTTCCCAGGTACGAACCACTCCATTGACCTGCGGCCGCCAGGCGTCCGTTGCCAAAAGAATACGTAACGGCTTATTCATTGATTCGGAGAATCCTCCATGCCCGATCCCGATAAACGCGCACTTCGCCAGCTCAAGCGCATCTTGAAACGCGCGGGCAGCAAACACCGTCGTCGCGACCTCAAACGTCAACTTGCCGAAAACCCCGAAGAGGCCGCTGAACAAACCGAGAACCTCGGACGCAATCGATCAGATGCGTTGAATGGGCTGGACGGCAAGCCCAAATCCGAGGAGTAAATTATTTCCCCACTTGCACACAGATCAATTGCTTCGAATCGCGAGCGTACAACTTGCCGCCCGATAATGCTGTTGCCGCTCGAACCGGCTTCTCCAAAAGGGTCGCTTTTGCCAACTCTTTATAGCCTTCGGGCTTTGGTTCGATTAACACCAGAGCGCCGGTCTCGGCCATCGCCAGCATCAAACCATCCGCGAGCGTCAGCGTTGCGCATCCAAACGCAGGCTCCTTCCACATCACCTTGCCGGTTTTCCATTCCACACACCGAAGTTGTGCCTGACCACCCTCCTGCCGGCCATCCAGGCCGTAGAGGTAGCCGTTCAACAAGACTGGCGTGTTGTAATGGCAGGAGAGACTTTTGTCGCCTTTCCAGACTTCCGTGAGCTCGCCCCCCTTGCTTGCCTCCAACAGAACCGCCCCGGTGCCGTAAGAGGTAGAGATGAAAATCTGGTTGCCGCTGACGATGGGCGAAGCTGCGTTGACCGATGCATTGATTCGAGGACGCCAGGGATAGCTGTAAACTTCTTTCCCATCGGCCGGCTTCAAGGCCAGCAATCCTTTGTGAGTGAAGAATACCGCAAGTTCCTCGCCATCGATCTTGGCGGTCACGGGGGAAGAATAGCTCACTCCATCATCCGTCGATTTCCACAATTCTTTCCCGTTCGCCGGGTCGAACGCCACGACCCCAGCGCCCTTGGCTCCCACGTTGATGATCAACTTACCCGCCGCGATCATGGGCGATGTGCCGACTCCGAAGAAGGCTTTGTTGACTCCGTAATCGGTGTTGATGTTTCGAGTCCACAACTTTTCGCCGGTCGTCAGGCGGAATGCCGATAAATCCCCATCCGCACCGAGCGTAAACACCTTTCCCGTAGCGACGAGCGGCGTCGATCGGGGGCCGTTATCGAAATTGAAGTCGTCGGTATAGCGAGTTCGGTAGGTTGTCTTCCATTGCGCTTTGCCGGTGGCCGCATCGAGAGATTCCAGCACTTCCTCATTTTCGACCCGATGAAAAAGGATGACCTGGGTACTCACGACGACCGGAGCGCTCCATCCCGATCCCACCGGCTTCTTCCAGAGCACTTTTGGCCCATCGGCACCCCAGGTGCGCGCCAGGCCCGTTTCGGTGGAGATGCCGTCCCGATTGGGGCCGAGATATTGCGGCCAATCCGCGGCAAGCAGGCCGCTCGCACTCAAGATCGCAACTAGAATTGTCCGCATGACAGACCTCCTACCGATCGAAAAAATCACCGACCAAATCGATTGCAACACCCATGACCAACTTGTATCACCCGCACGTTGACTTATAATACGGTTCCCGGTTCGCGTGGCTCGTCCAACCCTTCGGAGTATCCGCAAGGTGCATCCTCCATCGATCCAGTATCGCGCTTTCCGCAATACCGATGCGCCGGGTCTCGTCACGATTTGGAACGAGTCATTCCCGCATCGCGGAACGTATACGCTTCGCTCCGCGCAATCGCTCGAACGCTGGGTTTTCTCGAAGGTCTACTTCGATCCGCAGGGCCTGATTATCGCCGAATCCGAGGGGGCTCCGGTCGGTTTCATGCATGCCGGTTTTGGACCCAACGCCGATCAATCCGCTCTCGATTTCACATCGGGCATCATCTGTCTGGGCGCAGTTCGGCTCGCACAGCGCCGGCATAGAATCGGTACGGAGTTGGTCCGAAGGGCCGAGGAATATCTTAGAAGTCGAGGGGCGACACAAATCATCGCGGGCTCATTTCGTACCGAAAACCCATTTTATTTTGGACTCTATGGAGGCAGTAATTCGCCGGGGATTTTGCAAACGGATTGCGATGCGCAGCCCTTTCTGCAATCACTCGGCTATCGTCCCCATTGCAAGGCTCTGATTTTTCAACGGAGGCTCGATCATTCCACTACCGTCGTGGATGCCCGTTTCATTGCCTTGCGCCGTCGATATGAGCCTCAAGCACTGCCCCGGCCCAAAGCTGGAACCTGGTGGCAGGAAAACGTCTTATCGATGTTGGAGCCTTTCAAATATCAGTTGGTCGATAAGGCGACCAATGAAGTTGTGGCGCAAGCGATCTACTGGGAAATGGAAGGGTTCGGCTGGCGCTGGGGAGTGCCGGCGATCGGGATCATCGATCTTCACGTGCGCGAAGACGTTCGCAAACTGGGATTGGCGAAGTTACTGCTGGCGAACCTGTTGCGTTACGTGCAGGAGCAATATTTTGGAATCGTCGAGATGCAGGTGCCGGAGGAAAATCAACCAACCATAAAGTTGTTTCGCTCGCTGGGATTTCAGCACGTGGATACAGGATTCGGATACTCTAAAACCATGAAGAATGACGGCTAAATCGGGATGCCCGTTTTCTGGGTTGTTTCGGTTACGCGCATGCCGGGCATGACGATACGCAGGAGCACCGGAATCAGCACCAGAAGCATCAGGGACAGCAGCGTTTCCAGCGATACAAAATCGCTCGCGGAATGGATATGCGATACTGCGGCCCCTGCGTTGACGAAGACGATGGTCGCCGGGAGCATGCCCAGAGCTGTCACCCACGAATAGGTCGAAACTCGAATCTGCGTCAGACCCATCAGGAGATTGACGATAAAAAATGGGAAGATCGGGGTTAGACGCAGCAACAGAAGGTAGTACCACCCTTCGCGTTCGATGCCGCGATCGGTTGCGCTGAACCATTGATGAATACGTTCTTGTCGCGCTGCGAGGCATCTGATGATTCGTTGAAACAGATATCGACTCAGAAGCATGGCCTGGATTGCTCCCAGGAATGAAGCAGGATGACAAATCAGCAGCCCCTGCCATCGGCCGAAGAGGAACCCGCCTGCGAACATCATGCCCGATGCTACCGGCACAGAAAACCCGATGAGAAGAAACATGATGCCGAAAAAGAGAATGCTCCAGAGCCAGGGAGATTCTGCCACCGCAGCTTTCCATACCGCCTGGTGCTGAAGGAACTCTTCCTCGCCGGGGCCAACCAGGAAAAAAGTGAATACCGCGCTAAAGACCACCGCACCGATGATTTTTCTCGGTGTCAGCAGAAATCGCATCGCCATTCGCGGAGAAATTGAGTTCATGCAGAGACAGCAATAAGAGGAACGTGCCGACTCGCAGGTTGATTATACGATGCGCAGACTCAATGGCTTGGGGGTGCGGCAAATCTTCCTGGCAAGCATGGTGCTGATGCCATCTGGGTTTGTTCCCTCTCCGGGGAGAGGGCTAGGGTGAGGGGCGAACCTTTCACCCTCCCATACTCGTTTTTTAGGGTTGAAGGACTTTCCCCCACCCTCCACCCTCCACCCTCCACCCTCCACCCTCCACCCTCCACCCTCCACACGACTTGTCATCTCTTCGTCGCAATCGGACAATACTCTTCCAAGCGGTTCCAATGGGAGAAATCGATGTCATTGTTGGAAGCATTGGTAATGGGCGTGATTCAGGGATTGACCGAGTTTCTTCCCATCAGCAGCACCGCCCATCTTTTCGTCATTCCTCAATTGTTGGGCTGGGGAGATCGGGGTTCTGCCTTCACAGCGGTCATTCAATTGGGAACTCTGGTCGCAGTGATTTGGTATTTTCGCGAAGACATCGCGCGGATCGTTCAGGCTGCATGGGTCGACGTGAAAACGCGCCGTTACGGAACCTCGCACGATGCCAAAATGGCCTGGATGATTGCGGTCGGGACGGTGCCCGTGGTCATCGTCGGAGTGACTTTCAAGAAATACATCACTGAAGACTTTCGCACTCTCTACGTTATCGCCTGGGCCGCCATCGGATTTGCACTCCTGCTGCTGATCGCCGAGATCATCGCCCACCTGCGCAAGAAAGCGGGAAACCCCGGACGAGATGAGGAGTCGATTGGTTGGAAAGATGCGATCGTCATTGGTGTGTTTCAGGCTTTGGCACCGATACCGGGGGCCTCGCGTTCGGGGACGACGATCACAGGTGGTCTGATCGTGGGGCTCTCACGCTCGGCCGCCGCCCGGTTTTCATTCTTGCTATCGCTGCCGGCCGTGTTCGCGGCGGCGGTGAAACAACTGTACGATGAGCGCCATGACTTGCTCGGCAAAGATAAAGTGGTTGCCTTGATCGTGGCTACCGTAGTTTCAGGGATTGTCGGTTATGCTTCCATCGCCTTCTTGATAAACTTCCTTCGGCGCTATTCAACGTATGTGTTCATCGGTTACCGCCTGATCTTTGGGGCGGTGCTGTTGTGGCTGCTTCAAGCGGGCTTGATAAGTGCAAAATGAGTCTCTCCATGATACGTTCTCTCTCCCTACTTGCGTTGTTTCTGCCAACAACTGTTTGCCGAGCAGAGGAAAAACCGCTCGCCCAGGGATGGGACTACGTTCCGAGCATGAAAAAAGTCGCAGCGATCTCCAAAGGCAGGCCCGGCGTTGTGCTGCACATTGGCGATTCCATTACTTACTCGAATCCGTACGGCCAGTGGGCACGCAACGGCCAGGGCAAGACCGATGTCGATAAGGCGATTCTCGCCTGGATGCATACCGGGAAAGATGATGATTCAGACGGCTGGTATCTGGCGCGCTTCGATCATCCCGCCGGCGGGCGATCTTATACGGCATGCAGCGGCATTCGCACCGAGGAAATGCTGGCGGGCGGTAAGCAGAAGATGCCGGCCCTCGAACAGATCCTGGATAAGTATCGCCCGCAAATCGTTGTGTTCATGTTGGGCACGAACGATGCAAGCGCCAATCGGAAACTCGCTGCTTTCAAAGCCGATTATCTCAAATCGATCGATCTGATGCTGTCGCGCGGGATCATACCGATCGTTTCAACCATCCCGCCCCATATTAGTCGCAAGGAACTCGCGGCATCTTACAGTGAGGCGATTCGCGCCATTGCGAAGGATAAGGGATTGCCTCTCATCGATTTTGAAAAGGAGATTTTCGCCCGGCGGCCCGATGATTGGAATGGCACACTTTTGAACAAAAACGATGTTCACCCAAGCGGAGGATCGGGGAACGTAACTTCCGCTTCTGCCCCGACCGCGGAGAATCTTAAATCCTGCGGCTATCTCCTGCGTGGCTGGCTGTCCGTGAAAAAGATTGCCGAAGTCAAATCGAGCGTTCTCGATGGATTGCCAAAATCTTTGCCCATGCTGAAGACTCCGCCACCGGAAGGGAAACCCGTTGATTCATGACGCGCGGCGCGTATTACCGTGGAGTGGTTGCACATGAAACAATACCTTGATCTACTGGCGTTCGTCCGACATCACGGGCACCGAAAAGCGCAACGTGCCCATCTGGCCGACGGCCGGCAGCCTGAAGTGTACAGCATATTCGGCTACCAGTTTCGGCACGATCTCAACGCTGGTTTCCCGATGGTTACCACCAAGCGATTGCCGTGGGCAGCCATCGTTCATGAATTGATCTGGTTTCTGAGCGGCTCAACCAACGTCGAATATCTCCGTCGCCACCGGGTAACCATCTGGAATGAATGGGCCGACAGTCAGGGCGAGCTTGGTCCGGTCTATGGCAAGCAGTGGCGGCGCTGGCCGAAGCCGGATGGCGGAACGGTCGATCAAATTGCCAACCTTGTGGAGGGGATTCGGCATGTCGTCGCCGATCCGCACGCGTCGGAAGCTCGAAGGCTGTTGCTGACCGCCTGGAACCCCGGCGACATGCCCGATCCGCGCGTGCCGACCGGTTGTCATACGATGGCTCAATTCAACGTGACCGCCGGCAAGCTCTCTTGTCAGATGTATCAGCGCCTCCGCCGATCTGTTTCTGGGAGTGCCCTTCAACATCGCATCGTATGCGCTCCTGACCCATCTGCTGGCGAAGGTGACGGGCCTGGGAGTCGGCGATTACATACATACCTTCGGCGATGCTCATATTTACGACAATCACTTACACCAGGTCGATGAGCAACTGAAGCGCGCCTCGTTCGTTGCCAACGCTGGAACTGGATGATTCGATAACATCGATGGATGACCTTCGCCTGGAACAGATTCATATTCGGGGTTACGATCCCTATCCGGCCCTGCGCGGCGAAGTCGCAATATGAAAATCTCTCTCATCGTGGCAATGTCCCAGGATTTTCTGATCGGGACCGAAAAGGGGTTACCGTGGCATTTGCCGAACGACCTGAAGCGATTCCGCAAACTGACAATGGGCAAACCGCTCATTCTGGGGCGCAAGACGATGGAAATACTCGGCAAGCCATTGCCGGGCCGGCCTCATATCGTCTTGACCCACCGGAAAGATTACCGGCACGAAGGATGCATCATCGCGCATTCCATTGAAGACGCGATTCTGAAAGCGCGAGCCTTGTTGACGGAACTTCAGCAAGATGAAATCATGGTGATCGGCGGTGCGGAGGTATTTCGCGCTGCAATGCCGTTTGTGGAGCGCATGTATGTGACGATTGTGGACGGGGAATTTCAGGGTGTCACTTATTTGCCGGAAGAGTGTCGAGTCTTTGCCGGCGAGAATTGGCAGATTGTCAGCACAGAAGTCGTCGAAGAGGATGAAAGGAATCGGTATCCGTCGCGATTTCTGGTTTGTGAGAGAAAGCTAGCATGCAACGATGTTAAATCATGAACGGGAAAAAAGTTATCCATTTTTGCGGCATGAGAGAAATTGACCTGTGGGTGTAACCACATTCTCTGGGGGTCGTAGCGGCAGCTTCCAGCCGCCGAGAGGTTGCAGACGGCGGCAGGATGCCGCCGCTAGTGCGCCTACGAGCGCATGGAATCGGTAGGGTGAAAGTCCCTATCAATGTTTCGAGTTTGGACATTGTAGCTGAAGGTAACTGCGTCGTCGCGAGGCGAGGTGGAGAGCAACCGGAAGCGAACGACTGGTCCGTAGGATAACGAACTCGATTCGGCCTGTTGTCGTGACGAGCCTGCTAGCGAAAGGCGAAGTCCAAGGAGTCTCGGAGGGCGTCAAACTCAGCACCAAGAACGACAAGGGGTGGTTGGAGACAGAACGGTCAGAAGGTTCCATGACGGGAAGTAGGGAGATCCGATTTCGCTGGATGTATGGAACGAGGGTCGAGAACGGTTGCCGCAGATGGACCGTACCCAAAGGCGTCTGGGCCGGGATGTTGCAGCGAGCATCCGCGGAGCGAAGCGATCGCTGCATGCCCTTGGGAAGTATCGGAATCGGAAGTCAGAGCGTCCGTAGTAGCGAAGAAGCCGGGTAACGCCGGGGGAGCCAAGGGACGTAGGAAGTTGGAGGCGTGATGTCAGCACCGCAAGAAACCAACCCGACGGCAGTGTCAGCAATGACTAATCAAGTCGGAGACGTTATGGAGCGCTGGCTCTGGACCGAACCGGCGGTGTGGAACGAACGCATGTTGACGGCGCTCGAAAAGGGCGTCCAAGGAGGAATATGGTTTAGTCTGATCGATAAAGTGTGGAAGGAACGCAATCTGCGCGTCAGTCACAGCAAAGTGGCTGCCAACCAGGGCGCTCCGGGAGTGGATCATGTCACGGTCGAAGCATTTGCCGACGACCTGGACGCCAACGTGGCGAAACTCACCAAAGCCCTCCAGGAAGGAACTTACCAGCCGCAGGCCATTCGGCGAACGTATATCGATAAGCCGGGTAGCCAGGAGCAGCGACCTTTGGGAATTCCCACGGTACGCGACCGAGTCGTTCAGGGAGCAGTCCGACACGTCATCGAACCGATCTTTGAGAAAGAATTCGCCACGCACAGTTACGGCTTTCGGCCCCGGCGGGGTTGCAAAGACGCACTGCGGCGAGTGGATGAACTGCTCAAGCAAGGTTACGCTTACCTGGTCGATGCCGATCTGAAGAGCTACTTCGACACGATCCCACATGACCGGCTGATGAGTCGGCTGCGGGAACGCATCGCGGACGGGCGGATGCTTCAGTTGATCGAATCCTTTCTGAAAGCCGGCATTATGGACGGACTGAAAGAATGGGAACCGGAAGCGGGAGCCCCGCAAGGAGCGGTGTTAAGTCCTTTGCTGAGCAATATCTATCTCAATCCTCTGGATCACCAAATGGCGGCCCAAGGGTGGCAGATGGTGCGCTATGCCGATGACTTCGTGATCCTCTGTCGCAATCAGGCCGAAGCGGAACAAACACTGGGGTATATCCGTCAGTGGTGTGAAGCGGAGGGATTGCGGCTGCATCCAACCAAGACGAAAATCGTCAACGTACAGCAGGAAGGCTTTGACTTTCTGGGCTATCACTTCCTAACCACGCGGCGGGGACGTCTGACGCGCTGGCCGAGGAAGAAGAGCATGGCGAAGTTCAAAGAGACCATCCGGACGAAGACGAAACGGACGAACGGCCGATCGCTGCGAAGTATAATCGCAGATATCAACCTGACGTTGCGTGGCTGGTTTGGATTCTTCCAGCACAGTTACCACACGACGTTTAAGACCGTGGACGGTTGGATTCGCGGACGTTTGCGGAGCATACTGCGCAAACGTTCCGGCGGAAAAGGCCGCGGACGGGGAACGGATCATCAGCACTGGCCGAATGCCTTCTTTGCCAAACATGGGTACTATAGTCTGGAAGCTGCCCATGCCCGAGCAAGTCAATCCCCTTGTGGGTAAGACCGACAACAGGAAAGCCGGATGCGGGAAATCCGCCAGTCCGGTTTGGAGGGAGGGGAAACCAATATGCTTGGTCTTCCCTACCCTATCGACCCCCAGAGAATCTGGTTACACCCTGTGCAGACTGGCAACGTGTGGCAATGGTGTGATAACAAGTGCGACAATCAGAGTGACCGCGAATTCTTGCGGGGTGGTTCCTGGTACAGCCATGCAAGGTACTGCCGCTCTGCATACCGCGGCATTCCCGCGCCGGATTATCAATTTAGCAGCATCGGCTTGCGTGTTTCCATTTCGCAGTGAAGTCCGGTTTTGCCAATTATCTGCATGGAACTTGAACGCAAATACAGTATAATAGCTGTTGTGAATTCGCCCACGAATCTGATGGCTCCGACAAGGCGTCGGAACAAGGCGATAGAAAATGTTACCAGGTAAACTCGCCATTATACTTTGCGCGGTAAAGAATGAGCCGTTCTCGATGTGTCAGAAACCAGCCTCGAAGCCATCGGCTGGAGCCTCGCTGGCGCGTCTGGTTAACGATACATCGGCATTCCCACAATCCAGAAAACCTCAGGTGGGACGTTGTTAACCCGACGCGCGAGCGAGGCTCCAGCCGATGGCTTCGAGGCTGGTTTTGGCGGGCGGGCGGCGCAATCGTTGCGAAAACTTGAATGTCTCTTTTTTACCCGCCTTGAGTATAATAGAACGATTGTCGATTTGATATTATGGCGAAGTTACTTGGTTAATGGGGTGGGTTCTTCCAAGAACTAAGAGCCAATCAAACGCTTATCGATTTGATGGATTGCCGAGGTTTTTGCTGATGAGGGCCCGAAACGGGCGCAGACGCTTCCAAGAACTAAGAGCCAATCAAACGCTTATCGATTTGATGGATTGCCGAGGTTTTTGCTGATGAGGGCCCGAAACGGGCGCAGACGCTACAAATTGCTACAAAAATCGGTTTTTGCGGCAATGATCGCAAATGCGAACGAACGCACTCCCGAGCGCCGTGTTACAAATTGCTACACAATTTTGGTTTGCCGATCAACGATTGAATAACCAAACAAACGAGGTGGTGAGCGCCATGCTACAAGTTGCTACAGAATTTTGTTTGCGGATCAACTATTGAATAACCAAACAAACGAGGTGGTGAACGCCACGCTTCCAAGAACTAAAGCCAATCAAACGCTTATCGATTTGATGGATTGGCGAAGTTTTTACCGATGAGAGCCCGAAACCGGGCGCAGACGCTTCCAAGAAACTTCGTCTCAATCCAACGATTATTGATTTGATATTCTGGCGAATTTACTTTCAGATGAGGGCCTGAGCATCGGGCGCAGACGCTACAAAATGCTACAAGTTTTCGCATCCAAGTAACTTCGTCATACTGGATAAAAGCGCTTTACTTTTGAACAAAAGTTCATTATAATAGGTGCGGTGAATCCACCGACGAATCGGATGGCTCCTACAAAGCGTCGGAACAAAATGCAACAAAACGCTACAAGTTTTCGCTTGTGCTGGAAGCAACTTCCGCATAGGTGCTTGGGTGGCAACTCTGCTCAATCCAGCGCATTACCCGGCACTTTTTTCTTCTACCATGAAGAGTCCGAGAAATCATCTGCCGATACCTTGCAATCAGGAGTGCTATCCGGATACCCTACTTTATCCAGATTCCCTTTTTCCCCTAACTCGCAAACTCTCTCCGCTTCGTGAGGAACGATCCCATGCGTCGAATTCTTTACGGTGGTCTTGCTTGTTTGATCCTCGTGGTGGCTGTTGCTTTCGCTCGTCAGTCGGGCGATTCTTTGCCGCCAACTCCCTCCGGCTTGAGCATCGAACAGGAAAAGCGAAACCCCTGGACTCACCTTCGCCTCAATAACGATCCGGGCGAATTTCAATTTGTGATGATTAGCGATCGCACCGGCGGCCATCGGGAGAAAGTGTTTTCCCGCGCCGTCGAACAAATCAACTTGTTGCAGCCTGAATTTGTCCTTTCGGTCGGCGATTTGATCGAAGGGTACACCACCGACAAGGATAAACTCGCCGAGCAATGGAAAGAGTTTCAATCGTTTACTTCCAAGCTGGAAATGCCGTTTTTCTATGTCCCCGGCAATCACGACCTGAGCAATTCGTTTCAACAAAAAGCCTGGGAAGAGAAATACGGCAGACGATACTTTCATTTCGTTTACAAGGATGTCCTGTTTTTGAATCTTTGTTCGGAGGATCCTCCGGGTTCGACCAACATCACCGAGGCGCAAGTTGGTTACGCGAAGAAAACTCTCGCCGATAATGCCAATGTGCGCTGGACCATCGTTTCTATCCATAAGCCGATTTGGGTCGATAACGTTGAGAAAAATGGTTGGGGCGAGGTCGAAAAATTGCTCGCGGGCAGGAATTACACGGTCTTCGCCGGACACATCCATCGCTATCAAAAGTTCATTCGCCAGGGCATGAACTATTATCAGTTGGCGACGACCGGCGGCGGCAGCAAGTTGCGGGGCGTGAAATATGGTGAATTCGATCACATTGTCTGGGTCACCATGAAGAAGACAGGTCCCGTGCTCGCAAACATCATGCTCGACGGCGTTTTGCCCGAAAATCTGCAAGTCCCGGAGACATTCGAACCCGTCAAGGAGTACGATCGCAAACCAACGCACATGGTCAAGGGCTACGTCTATTCGGACGGTGTTCCGGTCGTTCGTGCCACCGTTACCTTCCATTTGAAGGTCCCCAATTCCAAGAACTTGAGGACCACCGGCGATGGCGTCACCGCAGCGGACGGCTCATTTCAACTGAGTACCTATGGAGCCTTCGATGGAGTCCCGACCGGTGAGTATGTCGTGACGGTCGCCGCGGATGGACGGTATGCTCTCGATGCCCAAAAGCCAAAAACGCTGGCTATCCCGGAAAAGTATGCGAAAGGCTATTCATCCGATTTGACTGCGACGGTGAAAAGTGGAGTGAATGAGTTCGTCTTCGAATTGCAACGGACTGAGCCGAAGATTGAGAAGAAATGATTTGGCGAGCGGAGGATGCGAATCGCCCGCTCGCCCATGTCGCCGTTTTACACCAACTGGCGGAAATCTCGTTCGGGTAGCTCGTGGATGAAATTGCATCCTGCCACCCAGCCTCCTTCTCTTCGTTCGCCCAGAAAGACCACACAGGCTAAAACCTGAAAAAGGGCCTCATGTGCACCTTTCTTGTGCAGGCCCAAATTCAGGACGGTGCCCGGCTCAATGGCTTCCTCCAAAACCAAACCGATTCCGCTTGGGGAGATGTTCGTGATCTCTGCCAAACGAGGCTCAACTGCCAGAGGATTCGCTGCGCGCTGATACTGCGCGTGACCGTGCGCGGCAAAGCGGGTCCAGGTTCGCTGATCGGAACTCTGCGCAGGTTCCCGCCGGCCACCGAACTCGCGCAATTCCGAATCCCCTAACTCCGAAGAGAAAGTGCAGCCTATCGAGTAAAGCGACCCTTCCTCATTGCAGTGCATGACACAAGCCAACACCGATGCTCCGGGCGTTCCCTTGGCATGGGGCAAGTCGATGCTCAACATGGTCCCCGGTTTAATGACCTGGCCGACAATCAGGTTGATGCCGCCCTGTGAGACATTCCGGACCTGGCCGACTGCCGCCGGTGCCGCGCTGTTGACGATTCGAAAGCTCGTTTCGCGATTCAAAGGGACACGCACCCAGTTTCGACGATCCGAAAGTCCGTTCTTGGAATCGGATCCGGATTCCGATTTTGGTATTGAATCGGTCGAATCACGCTTCCAGACACGGTTAAACATGGCAGGTACTCAGGTGTAAAAAGTGTATCAAAGCGTGGGGAAAATAGAATGGATTGTCAACCATAGCACACGCTGCGGGAGTGTGTGCAAGAAAATTTGAAATCTTTACATACACTGTGGATAGACTCACCGAGTTCCAATTCTTCCCAATCGAGGTGGCCGCGTGTCTGTGCCTTTGTTGATAGAATGGTATCGCAAATTACCGGATGTCCACAAGGGTATCGACGACCCGGACTTTTCCAGCCATCGAATGCGACAGGCGCTGCGAAAGTTCTGCCGGCGGATCAACTCTCGCTACAACGAAGGCACGCTGCAAAGGCTGTTATTCGACTCGAGTCCGGAGGTTCGCCGTGCTGCTGCACTGGCCTTGGGATTAGTCGGATCGTATGACTCCAATGATGCGCTGGCGAAACTGCTACACGACGACGATGATGTGGCGGCAAGAATTGCCGCCGACTCGATGTGGGAGATCTGGTTTCGCTCGGGTCCGCAGAGACAGACTCGGGAACTGCAAACCATTTTGCATCTGGCCGATTTTGAGCAGATTCTGGCAGCGCTTCAGGATTTAATTCATGAGGCACCGGAATTCATCGAGGCAGTGAATCAGCGCGCGATTTTATTTTTTCGCATGGGCGAATATCAGCGCTCCATTGCGGATTGCGAACAGGTTCTGCAAAAAAACCCTCATCATTTCGGTGCTCAGGCCGGGATGGCTGAATGCTACTTGCGGTTGAATCGACCTCATGCAGCATTGCAGGCGTTCCGCCTGGCGCTGGCGATCAATCCTCGTCTCAATCACGTGCGCGAGATGGTCCGAAATCTTCAGGCCGCTCTTGAGGAGAGTTGAAAAGGTGTCAAGGTGACAAGGTGACGGAGCAGGTCAGCGTATACTGGACTCAAGAAAGGTGGCTTTCTTGTCACCTTGTCACCGAGGAAGGAGCAACATGACTCGACAATCAATGTTTTCCACACTCGTTCTTCTGGGCTTGGCCACGTCGGTCTCGGCCCAACCCCGTAAACCTTGGATCACCGGGTTGAAGAATCCCGAATCGGTTGCGATCGGCACCGATGGCAGAACCTATGTGACCGTCATCGGTGAATTCGATAAAGACGGCGATGGATCGGTGCAAGTGATCCAGGATGGTAAGGCCGTTCCCTTTGCGACCGGGTTGGATGATCCCAAAGGCATGGTTTCCTATCTTCAATGGTTATTCGTGGCGGACAAGAAACGCATCTGGCGGATCGATGCCAAGGGAAAAGCAGAAGTGTTCGTCGCCGCGGATGCTTTTCCCAGGCCGCCCTTATTCCTCAACGACCTCGCCGTCGATGTCGAGAGCGGAACGCTCTTTGCGAGCGATTCCGGCGATCTCAAGGGGAAAGGTGGAGCTGTCTACCGAATCGATCCCAAGGGAAAGGTGAGCCTGGTTCTCGATCCGAAGGGTTTGCCGGCGATGAATATTCCCAACGGCTTGCTGATGGACGGGGCTTCTCATCTGCTGTTGGTCGATTTTGGTTCCGGCGAACTCTACCGAATCAAATTGGCGGACAGCTCTACCGTTAAACTCGCCGATGGTTTTGGCGGCGGCGATGGCTTGATCTGGGATCATTTCGGCCGATTATTCATCAGCGATTACAAGAACGGCAAGGTGTATGTCATTGCCCGGCCAGGCGATAAGCCGATTCTCATGGCGGAGGGATTCAAAGCCGCTGCGGATATTTGTCTGGATGCTTCGGGGAAGAATATTTTGGTTCCCGACATGACGGCCGGCACCATCACGGTCGTCCCGATCAAAGTTCCCGGTGTCGAAGTAAACACAACGCCGATGAACGTGAAAGCAGAACTTGCGTTTCCCAATCTCAAATGGAACGGCTGGCAGGGCGAAACGGACGACGGCAAGATAAGCCAATTTCGTCCGTTGATTCTGACCCATGCCGGCGATGGCAGCAACCGCGTTTTTGTGGGCGAGCAACATGGTGTGGTTCATGTTTTCGCGAACGATCAAAAAGCCGCCAAGACCGAGATTTTTCTCGATATTCAAGATCGCGTTGCTTACGACGATAAGACCAACGAAGAAGGTTTCCTGGGTCTGACTTTCCATCCCAAGTACAAGGAAAACGGCGAATTTTTCGTCTTTTACACTCCGAAGAATACCAAATTGACCAATGTTCTGTCGCGCTTCAAGGTGAGCAAAGATAATCCCAACCGAGCCGAGCCGGGTTCCGAGGAAGAGTTGATGCGGTTCACGAAAATCTTCTGGAATCACGATGGCGGCACGATTTGCTTTGGTCCCGATGGCTATTTGTATGTAACCCACGGCGATGGCGGTCTCAAAGATGATCCCCAAGATCAGGGCCAGAACCTCAAGAGTCTGCTCGGCAAAATTCATCGCATCGACGTGGACCGCAAGGACACCGGGAAAAAATACGCGATACCCAAAGACAACCCGTTCGTCGGTAAGCCGGATGTTCTCCCGGAAATCTGGGCTTATGGTCTGCGAAATGTATGGCGCATGTCCTTCGATCGAAAAACGGGCCAACTCTGGGCGGCAGATGTGGGGCAGAATCTTTACGAGGAGATCAATCTCGTCCGGCCCGGCGGCAACTTTGGTTGGAATCGTCGCGAGGCACTTCATCCCTTTGGTCCGAAAGGTGTGGGCGTTAATAAGGAAATGATCGACCCGATCTGGGAATATCACCACGATATCGGCAAGTCGATTACGGGCGGAACGGTCTATCGCGGGGCTCGGCTACCGGAATTGGATGGTAGCTATCTTTATGGCGACTATGTGAGCAATCGGATTTGGGCATTGCGATATGATGAGAAGAAGGGCCGAGTCGTTGCCAACCGTCCCATCAAGGATTTTGGATTGCCCGTCTATTCGTTCGGCGAGGATGAAAAAGGCGAAGTCTATGCGTTGACAGCGTCGCAGTACGGAAAGGGCATCTATTGGTTCGCCAAGAATTCGGAACAAAAGTAGATCAAGACCTACATGCAATTCGGACTAACCACGGAGTCGCAGAGGACACAGCGCGGCGTAGCCGCAACCAAAAGAGAGGCAAAGGCTCGCCGAAGGCGAGCGTCGGGGCGTTAGCCCGACGTGGACTGCATCTGCCGAACCGCTCCTCTTTCCTCCGGACATTCGCCGCTTGAAGCGAGATGTTGCTTCATGGCGGGCCTCGCAAAGCCTCGACCCGCCCTACACTGCCGGCTAGTTTGTTGGATGCGACTTTACTGGAAATATCCCATGACTCATCGATCTGCCACCGGATACGATCTGACTCCGCCTTCAGCAGATCAATTGGAATTGTTGACAGCCGATTTGAGTCCTGAAGAACGTCGAGTAATCCTGCACCACGGAACCGAACCAGCGTTCTGTGGCGGCCTGCCTGCGCAGAAACAAAACGGAGTCTACGTTTGCCGATTATGTAAACTCCCTCTGTTTCGATCTTCGGCGAAATTTGAATCCGGAACGGGATGGCCGAGTTTTTACGAAGCCTTTGATCCGGAGCATATCGCCCGGATCCGCGATACGAGTTATGGAATGCTCCGCATCGAGATTCGCTGCAAGCGATGCGACGGTCATTTGGGTCATGTTTTCGACGATGGGCCGGCACCGACGGGTCAGAGGTATTGCCTGAACTCGGTCTCTCTGCAATTCGTCCCGGAGGAAGGAGCTACGAAATCCGACGACCTCCCAAAACAATGAAATCCACCTTTTTCACCAAGATTTCATTTGCTGACTTGCAACTCTTGACTGATAATAAGAATTGTAAAGCAATATTGCATCCTGCCTTTGCTCCTGCCTCCCACCATTTTTCTCGGGATCCGCTGCCATGCTTTCCCCTTCTCGAAGGACGTTCCTTGGAGCGTCATTCGCCGGCCTTGCGTCCACCCAGTTCATTGGACACGACAACCTCAATGCCGAGATAGCAACTCAACGTAAACCCGATGGTCCATCGCCGTGGAGTACGCTTTTTCTGACCTGGCAACGCGACCCGACCACAACGATGACGGTTCAGTGGATCGGCATTCCCGGACTTTATCCGGAGACAACGATCTATTACTGGCCCGCGAAAATGGACCGATTTCGGCGATCGCAATTGACCACTTCCCGACAATACCCCAAGAGCAACTACGGGATTTTCCGAGCGGAATTATCCGGATTGGCTCCCGGCACCGATTACTGCTTTACCGTCGGGCGACAATCGCCCGTGTTCCGTTTCCAGACCATGCCGGCCAAAGCCACGGATGCGATTTCCTTCATTTCCGGCGGCGACTGCGGAGTGAATTCCCACACGGTTTCCAATAATATCCAGGCCGCCCGTCAGGATCCAATGTTCGCCGTCATCGGCGGCGATCTCGCTTACGACAACGGCTCCTCGATGGAAACATCGCTGGCATTCATTCGCAATTACAGCAAGCATATGATCGGTCGGAACGGCCGACTCATCCCGATGCTCGCATGCCTTGGCAATCACGAAGTCCAGGGCGGTTACGGCAACAAACGAGAGAAGGCTCCTTTCTTTTACGCCATGTTCGATGGCCTCTATCCGGAAAGAGGATTTGCAACGCTCGACTTTGGCGATTATCTAAGCCTGGTAATGTTGGACACCGGCCATACAACACCAATCGAAGGTGAGCAAACTGCCTGGTTGGATGAAGTTCTTCAGGAACGCTCAGACCATCCGAATGTTTTTGTGGTCAATCATGTTCCTGCCTATCCTTCGTTCCGATCGGCGGAAGGCAAAAACGGGACGGGCGCGGCAAACCGCAAGCACTGGGTGCCGCTCTTCGAGAAGTACCGTGTTCCGGTAGTGCTGGAACACCACGACCATACGTTCAAACGCACCAAGCCGTTGATTGACGGGCTGGGTAACGGCAACGGCGTACTCTACCTCGGTGATGGTTCCTGGGGTCAGATTCGCACGCCGCAGAAGCCGGAAAAGCTTTCATTCCTGGCCAAGACCAGCGCTGATTACCATCTATCGCTGCATCGGATTCAGGGCGAACAACGGTTCCACCTGGCGCTCGACGAGAATGGCCGAGTCATGGATGTGTGCATGAGCGGTCAGCGCAAGGCAGGTCTGGTTCAGGTGCCGGGTTAACCCGGCGAACGCCTGGAGTAACCAAGATGGTTTCACATTCCGAAACGCCCGTTCCGAATACCGATATCGCCACTCTCGGCGGCGGGTGTTTCTGGTGCGTCGAGGCTGTGTTTGAGCCGTTACGAGGTGTTCAGAAAGTCGAATCGGGCTACGCGAACGGCAGCGTCGTCAATCCATCCTACGAGCACGTTTGCACCGGAACCACCGGACACGCGGAAGTCGTCCAGGTCACGTTTGATCCAGCGGTCATTTCCTTCCGAGACATTCTGCTCATCTTTTTGAGCACTCACGACCCGACAACTCTGAATCGCCAGGGAGCTGATATGGGTACGCAATATCGCTCCGCAATCTTTTTTCACTCCGAAGAACAACGACGGATCGCGGAGAACCTGATCCAGGAATTGCAGGAGCAATCCAAGGGAACCCTTCGGATTGTCACCGAAGTAAGTCCATTGAAGTGCTACTATCGCGCTGAAGAATATCACCAGAGCTATTTCCGGAATCACCCCTATCAGGGGTATTGTCAGGCTGTAATTCCACCGAAACTTGCCAAGTTACGAAAGCATTTCTCGGAGTTCCTTTCGGAATCAAAACCAACAGGTTGAGGTACGCCGAAGTGTCCTTCGACCTTACGTTCCCGTTTGTCAGCCGTCATCGGCTTCTGATCTTGCTTGGTACGGCCTGCATCTTCGCCGTGGCCCATACCCAAGCGCCGCTCTATTTTTCCAATCAAAACCAGTACTTTCTTCATGGGGCCGCTGCCGCCGGCGAAGGGTCACTCAGTGTTGACTGGCTCGCACAAACCCTCGACCCAACTCCCGTGTTTAGCCGCATGGTGGAATGGATCTACCGACATCTCGACGAATTCATCTTTTACGTGATATTCTTCGTTCTTTGCTGCATCTACTTCATCAGTCTGCTGGCAATCGCTGCCCGGCTCATTCCCGACGGGCAGGACCGTTATTATTACCTCCTGATTGTCGGCACCATGCTCATTGCGATTCACGCCGGGATCGCCAGGCTCCTTTCGGTGCGACTTACAGGAGTCGATTATCCCTGGTACGCGCAGTCGGGTGTCGCGGGTCAATATGTGCTCGGCCCAGGGTTGCAGCCTTCGGCGTTCGGCGTCTTCCTGGTGTCGTCAGTTGCAGCGTTTTCTTACAATCGACTCGTCGTTGCGATCATCTGCTCGTCGCTGGCATGCATCGTTCATGCGACCTATCTTTTCCCAGCGGCATTCTTGACTCTGGCGTATATCGTTGCGTTGCTGCGGGAGAGACGTAGACGAGAAGCAATACTTCTGGGACTGGTTTCGATGATCGCGGTCCTGCCGGTGGTGATCTATTCCATGTTGAAATTCGCTCCTACATCACCAGAACTTTTCCGGGAGTCGCAGCACATTCTTGCACAGATTCGCATCCCTCATCACACCACGATCCAGCGCTGGTTCGACATCCTCGCAGCAATTCAAGTTGGCACCCTCTTTCTGGCAATTCTTTGGGTCAGGAAAACTCAATTCTTCCTTCTTCTCGGTATTCCAGCGCCGTTAGGGCTTGCCTTGACGATTATCCAACTTCTCGTTGAAAGCGATAGTCTGTCGCTGTTGTTTCCCTGGCGAATCTCCGTGGTGTTAGTGCCGATTGCCACCACCATCCTCCTCACCCGACTCGCACAGTTGTTGCCGATTCGGCGCTCGATCGCATGCGGATGTCTTCTTTTGCTGTTGGGTTCTTTGATCGGCGGCATTGTGGTGCAGAGCGGGGGCCTTGCCTATCTGCCGAATGAACAAGAAACACAGGCTCTGGAATACATTCGCGATCACCGCGAGCCGGGCGATGTCTATTTGCTTCCGGTCCATATCCCAAAACCCACCCCTGGAAAGCGCGGTGTGACTTCCACCAGTTTCACTCCGCCCCCAACCGGCAAACAGAAACATCTTATCGCGGTTGATCTCCAGCGGTTTCGGCTTTTTACAGGCGTCCCCATCTACGTCGATTTTAAGTCGATTCCCTACAAGGATACCGAGGTACTGGAGTGGTTTCGCCGGCTAAAGCAATGCAGTGAATGGTACACCCGGCGGGAGTGGGACAAGGCAAGTGTTCGTGCAGAATTGCGACGAGAAGGGATTACCCATATTCTGTTGCCGGCCGAACAAAGCATCAACGCCAGCGGGTACATTCTTGTCCATTCCGACCATTTCTATCGGATCTATGCCGTCAATGATTCGGATTGAGATTCGCGCTAAGGTGAGCGGCAGAAAAAGGCTTCCGCTTACTTCGCTGCGCGGCTCTCACCAATTCCCTGGAGAGCCGCGCACGAAGTAAGCGGTTGTGGGTAGATTTGTTTTTGCCACTTGCCTTTTCAAAGACGAAAGATCAGCTTTTTCTCGAACCGGGCAATCACGGCCATCGCCATACTCGCCGAGCAAGCGGTGATGATGCTCGCTTTCACGAACGCCCAGGCGATAGGAACTTGACCGGTCACCAGCGGAGTACGGATGATTTCGAGATAGGCCACGATCGGGTTGACACTCAATAGCGGCGTAAGACCTTTGCTGACGATCATCGAAGGGTCGTAAACGATCGGCGTGAGAAAGAACAGAATTTGAAAAGTCACTTCGGTCATCTGGGATACGTCGTGAAAGTAGACCGAAACAAAACTTGCCAGGACCGAGATCGACCAACAGAAGATGAGCAGCAGCACCAGCGACGGGACGATCACCCAGATCACTCCCATCAGGGCCACGCTGCATGTCCGGCAGGAGCGCTGCGATGGTAAAGAATGAAAGGCCCAGGCCGATGACAAAATGAATTCCCAGACCCAGAACGGTCCTTAAGGTGTAAACAGATAGAGGCAGGCCGCGCACTGTCGGATGAAGTTTTCGTTCCGGAAGAAAGTGTGACACCCAGCACAGACAGAATCGCGAACGAAGCCGAACACCGTCAATCCCAGGAGGAAATAGGGGCCGTAATGCCGCCAGTCCTTATTATCGAACCAGGCACCGAAGACGAAACAGAACACGATGGTCATCAAAAGCGGATTCATGAGCGACCAGCCGATGCCCAGAACCGACCTTCGATAGCGCGTACTCAGGTCCATATAGACCAGCGACAGCCAGAAATTGCGAAATCTCCAGATCATCGTCATTTGATTCAACATGATTCGTCCCGCTCCCTTCAACTCGGGAAAATGCAGCATTCTCCCGTGGAGGGAGCTTAAACAACTCAAGGCTTTATCGCCAGATGAAGTGGCTCGCACCTCGATGATCGGGAAAGAGGGAAAAAAGGGCTATTGACTCGATTTAGAGGTCGAGCTTATACTTCCACCCACTTCATTCTCTAACGAGCATGCCCGAAAAGGATTTTTGGGCCATCGACGGTCAGGTGAGCAAGTGCGCCTCCCCTGAAGATGTCAGGAGGACATCAGCATGATCAGCGTCCTGTTTTGTTCGCGCGTCAAAGACAATCCGGATTCCAATCTTCCCCGGCTCCTCGATTCCGCTGCGGAACATATCACACCCGATGAATACGACAAGATCGAATTCCTGATCAAATACGACGACGATGATGATTGCCGTCTTCCAGATGCTTTCTTCGCAAAGTACCCGTTCCGGGTTCGCACGTTTTGCTGGTCTCGTGGGGAAGGCCGGCACTCTTTGCACCATGCCCAGGAATATCTCTTTACCCAGACGCGATCCGCGCTTGCGCTTTTGCCTGATGACGGCGGACGACTTCTTTTTCATGCGCACCGGCTTCGTCTCGGAAATCCTGGACGTCAAGGATGAGTTTTGCATCCTTGGCTACACGCGCCCGCCGATCGAGACTTTCGCGGGGATCTATGAGCAAGAAGAGGCGATTCGACGCTGGGTGGTTTCCTTCGGATCCTGGTCGCCAGTAATCAGTTCCAGGCTAATCGAAGTCTGTCAAAACTTTGGTTGGCAAGCGAATGTGGATAGCTGGCTGATGGGGCTATCGGTGGTTCTCTACGACCTGTACAAGATGGTGATCTGGCGGCAGCACCACCCATTTTACGAGCGCGGCGGCTCCGATGTCCGTCCTGCCAGCCTGGGAACTGCACCGACTTACAACAACATGGAACTGCACTTGCAACGTAGGCCCATGCAATAAGTACTGGTTCGAACTGGTTCGTCGGCAGGCACGCAATTTGTACCTCAACATCGAATACGGCACGGACGTACACAAGCTGGCACCGATCCCCAAACGGATGTGGCGCAAGGTAAGGGCGGAGCCGTTGCGGAGATTGCCGGTTCGCGCTTTCCGGAAACTGTGCAAGACTTTGAGTTCGGTGTTCGCCTGAACGATCTCAGCTACGTAAAACGACTTAGAGCCAGTTGCAAAACAAGCCGCCAAGTAGGGCGGGTCGAGGCTTTGCGAGGCCCGCCGCTAAAGTCTGGCAGCTAACCGTCAATGTAGGGCGGGTCGAGGCTTTGCCAGGCCCGCCAGACTTTAGCGGCGGGCCTCTGCAAAGCCTCGACCCGCCCTACATGAGTGTCCGGGTCGCTTTAGCAAATGGAGTTGCATCATGAATATGGGCCGACGAGACAGGGTTCCCTTCCCAGCCAGCTACAAAGACTTCCACCTAATTCGAACCCATGGCCGGGTATTTGGTATACCGCCATCTCTGAGTCATGAGGGGCTTCTCGAGTCCGGGATGCTGTTCAAGCACCCTGCGATTCTGTCGGCACCTACTTTGGATGCGATGCGGGAACGCGCATTGACGAATTAGACTTCAATGATCTCAAGACGAGGTTTGTGGGACGGTGCGAAGAGTACGACCTGATTCGGCATCGGGATTCACTCTATGCCATACCGCACCATGTTAGCAGCATCGATTTCGATTTACCTGAAGAACGCCAGCGCGCAGGCGTGATTTCCGCTCCGACCCAGGCCGAACTGGAAGCAAAAATCCGGCAAGCATCCAGGTCGATCCCGGTAGAATTTACCGGCTGGTTGCCGATTTTCGAGGTTTCGGGCAACTGTGGCAAGCACCCTCAATTCACTCATACGTCCGAGCCTCCCACCGGCTACCGTTTCACGAACTCCAGTCCTTCTGCGAACAGCCTGGGCCATCGCTGTGGGATCGGACAATCGGTCAAGTCATTACAACGACAGTCAAGGCATGGAACGGTTTGAATGCCTTGCTGCGCATCCCCATCGCGTTTGTGCGTCCGCGCAAGGGCGTCAATGTGAGAGCCAGGTTGCGCATCTTCGTGGTCATGATCCGCCTGTTGATGTCGCTGCTCTGGCGGGGATGCAAGCTTTTGCCAACCGTCCGCTTCGTGCAATCCAGGCACCTCCAATCCCAGCTGCTGGTCGGCGATTCTCGGGGTCTAGTGTTCCTCACCAGTATGCCGTATACCTATGGACAAAACCCGTGGGTCATTGAGATTGAAGATCCCACGACCCTCTTTTATCCAATGATCCAAAACGGCAACACCTGCGGCCTGTCCTTGGCAGATTCGCCCTATTTCCCGATCGTCAAAGCACTGCTTGAAGCCGATCACTGCAAAGGCATCATCACCCATATTCGATCGACCGCGAATCTCGTTTCCACGCTATTCGATAGCGAAATCATACGCAAGAAGCTCACCTGCGTTCCTCTGGGTGTTAAACTTCCCGCGTGCTGGCAACACCATGAACAACAACCGGAAGAGGAACCGATCCATTTGCTCTTCATCAATTCGTGGTGTCAGGTTCCTGAGAATTTCTACGTGGCGCGGCGGTCTTGACATCCTGGAAGCCTTTGCCACCCTTCGGGTTCGCTATCCGCAACTTCGACTCACCATGCGAACCAGCCTGCCCGGACTGGATGCCCACTATCACCGGATCATGGAAGAAGGCTGGGTGCGCACGTTTCATCGTTTTGTTTCCGCAGAAGAAATGGCTGAATTGCATGCAACGAGCCATATCTACCTGCTTCCTGCTGCTCGCGTGCATATCGTATCGCTCTTGCAGGCCATGTCCTATGGGTTGGCGGTCGTGGCCTCCGACGGCTGGGGGATCGAGGAGTATTTGATGCACGAGCACAACGGTCTGGTCGTCAAGGGACGATATGGCAAGGTTTCCTGGGAGGATGAAGAAGCGGGTATGTTGTGCGAAGATTACGAACCGATGTATACGCCCGACCCGCAAGTGGTCGAAGGTATCATCGAGGCGGTATCTCGACTGGTTGAGGATCGCCAGTTGCGAGCCGGACTGGGTCGAACGGCCCGGAAGGACGTTGAAACGAAGTTCAACATGAAGCAATGGAACCTGGGATTGCAAAAAGCATTTGATCGAGCACGAGGGATCGAAACGCCCGACTCTGCCGGGATTCATTCTCTCTCGACAAGTATGAAAGATGAACTGGTGGATGCTTCGGCGATGGTTGAGGCAGAAATAACGGCACGTTGAAAGGACAGGTAACCAGGCAGCTCACATTGAGAGGGCATCATGAAGACGGAAACATTGCTCAATGACCGCGACACCCTGGCCTGGTGGCTGCAACAGGTCGGTTTGCCGTGGTCGAGGTTTACGGCAGAGTGTCCGGATTATCTCATCATCTCGCCTCCGAAAACAGGTTCCACCTGGCTGGCGGAAAACCTTCGTCATCACCCGGACTTGTTCGTGCCTTCGATCAAGGAGATCAAATACTTCAGTTCATTCTTCAAATCGCTGGATCTGAGCTGGTATCTGGATCAGATTGCTCCTGGGGCCGGACGAATCAAGGGTGAAGCTTCACCTTCGTATGCCCTGCTCCCGGTCGAGAGAATTCGACTCATCCGTTGCCTGATGCCCAATGTGAAAATTATCTTCTTGATGCGCGATCCGATCGCACGTGCCTGGTCTCACGCCAGACACAATCATCGTTATCGTGAAGCCAATTTCTTGGGTTGCACAACTCCCGTTCATGCCGTTGACGATCAGCTCTGGATGGAGAATTTCACCCAGGATTGGCCGCTCATGAGCGGCGACTATCTGGGTCAACTTCAGCGCTGGCTGTCGATTTTTCCGCGCAATCAAGTCTATGTCGGCTTCTTCGAGTCCATTGCCAATGCTCCCGAGGTGTTGTTTCGTGAAGTATTGGATTTTCTTGGTGCCAGTCAGGATGTGAATCTCAGCGAATTTCCCATTCATGAGCGAATCCTCCCCGGCCCGGATTGCGAACTTTCCGGTCCACTTCGCTCGTTCCTGCATTCACTTCTTCACGGCCGTTCTCTTGAGTTGACGACGTACCTCCGCGATGAGCTGGGGATCGTGCCGCCGCCGGAATGGCAGGATACGCTCGAACCAGCCACAGCATCGCCGGGCAGCGCTGTTGCCCCGGCCTCTCGGTTCGTTCGCGAGTTCGATGACGCATTTCTTTCCCAGCTATTGAAACAAGAAGAGGCTTTTCCTTCGGCGTGGTGTCCAGTGATTGGGGCATACCAAGGGTTTAACATGGTGTTCCATCGCGGACTGGTGTACGCCCTGGACGTCAACCTGGGAAATGTCCAGCCTGCGGATTTGACCGAAGAGCAGCTCAGACGCTATCAGTTGGACTACCAGTGTTTTATCGCCCCGTCTCTGGCCCAGCTCAAGGCATTTCTGGACCAGTATCTTTTCGACCGAGCCGAAGCCGGGTTAGCGCAATTGCCGCGGCTTAACGCAGACCTTTACAATGCGCGCGAACGGCTCGGCTCCGTGGAAATCATTCTCAGAGAGTTGATTCACGATGTGCAAATTGTTCAAGATCAAATGCACTGGCTTCGACCGTGGTTCTTTGTCGTCCATCGTGTGCTTCGTCCGATATGGCACAAAGTCCGCATCCTAGCAGGAGCGCGTCGCAAACCAGTCTTACCGGAGAAACGCTTCGAATGGGGCAAAAGGCAAACGGGAGTTATTGCCGATCGCGTTCCCGTTTGAATTCGAACGAAGAAGTTTTTGTGTTTCACCCTGTCACCAACGCCTGGAGAATTCCTGCCATGAAAGAACGTGTCCTTGTAACCGGCGGCCTGGGCTATCTTGGCAGCATTCTGTGCGAACACCTGTTGGATGCCGGTTTTTCCGTTACCGCACTCGACAATTTGATGTATGGTGTCGGCCAGCAAGGGCTATACCACTTGTGCGCCAACGCCGCCTTTGAATTCGTCAAGGGCGACGTGCGCGATGAAGCATTGATGAAAGCCTCGCTCAAAAATAGCGATGTCATTATACATCTGGCCGGCATCGTCGGGGCCGGTGCCTGCGACCGCGATCCCGTCCTGGCCACAACAGTAAACGTCGACTCTGTCCGTCTCCTGAACCGTTTGCGAAGTCAGGAGCAGCGGGTGATCTTCCCAAATACCAACAGCGGTTATGGAGCAACCAGCGGGCAAAGCTACTGCACCGAGGAGAGTCCTCTCGAACCAATTTCTCTCTATGGGAAGACCAAGGTTCAGGCCGAGAGGATTCTGCTCGATTCGCCCAACGCGGTTGCGCTCCGACTCGCCACCGTCTTTGGCGTATCGCCCCGAATGCGGCTCGACCTTCTGGTAAACCATTTCGTTCATGCAGCAGTGAAAGATGGTTACCTGGTCATCTTTGAAAAAGACTTCAAACGTAACTTCGTGCACGTTCGTGACGTTGCCGATTGCATGCTCCATGTCATCGCGAACCATGCTTCAATGTCCGGTAAGGCCTTTAATCTTGGCTTGGACTCGGCGAATTTGTCCAAAGCAGATCTGGCACGCAAGGTCAAAGAGTACGTTCCGAATTTTTACGTCCACTTCGCCCCGATCGGTCAAGATCCCGACAAGAGAAACTACATTGTCTCAAGTGATCGGCTCCGCAAAACGGGATTTGAGGCACGACGAACCTTGGATGTCGGGATCGCCGAGTTGATGAAGGCGTATCGCATGGAGGGCCGGGCCCTATTCAAGAATGCGGCCTGATCGCCCGGCACAAGGAGGATTCGCCAATGTCCAAGCCCGTTCCCGTTCATCGATCGCGCAAGAGAAACTCGTATGGTGAGCTGATCCATCTGCTCAATCAACGATATCATTCCGAATGGGTCCGCGCTGAAGCACTCCAGAACGAACTGACCCGCTTGCAGGGGTACATGCTCTGGCCCGTGATTGCCTGGCTTCGGAAAGTGAAGCGCTGGTTCGGAGCCAGAACCTCCGTTACACCTATTTTGTCAGAACAGTCGATTCCCTATCACATGCCCAGTGAGATCGGAAAACTCTCGGCCAAGGTGAGCATTATCATCCCGTTCAAGGATCGACTCGAACTGCTTCGGAACTGCCTGAGAAGCTTGGCCACCGGCACTTATCGCCGGTTCGAAGTCATTTTCGTTAATAACGGCAGCGCACATCCGATGACCGAACGATACCTTGCTCGTGCAGCAAAACATCGCAATGTCCGGGTCGTCGATGCGCCGGGGGAATTTAACTTTGCCCGCCTATGCAATGCCGGCGCATCCGTGGCCCGTGGAGATCATTTACTGTTTCTCAATAACGACACCGAGATTCTGACAAGGGACTGGCTCGACCAGCTTTTGCGCATTGCCTGCGATCCGAAAGTGGGAGTCGTGGGGGCGACCCTGCTTTATCCCGATCGAACCATTCAACATGCAGGCTTGTTTCCGCGCACGGACGGGCTGTGGGTCCATCCCTATCAAGGATGTCCCGAGCACGACCGGGGGGAAAACGGAGAACTGCAACAGGCGCGAGTTGTCCCGGCGGTAACGGCAGCGTGTCTGCTCATTCGCCGAGCGCCGTTTCAAGCGATCGCGGGGTTCGATGAGCAGTTTCCGGTGGCGTACAACGATGTCGATCTTTGCACGCGCGTCCGAGAACGAGGGTTGCTGGTGGTAGTGACGCCGCACGCGCGCCTACTGCATTACGAGGGCTTGAGCCGGGGATACACCGTCGATAAGCCGGAGCGTATCGTCCATGGATCGACACTCTGACCGAATCGGGACAAGAGCAATTGCGATGCAAGATATGTTGCGCGAATCATCGGTGGCAATTCTCGCGGGCGGCCTGGGAACCAGGCTCCGTCCGGTCGTGGCCGATCGTCCCAAGGTGCTTGCACCGGTCGGAGGCCGGCCCTTCATTTCCTATCTTCTGGATCAACTGTGCCGGTCGGGAGTACGGAAGGCCATCCTGCTCGCCGGTTTCGGCGCAGAGCAACTGCGAGTAGAATTCGGCGATCAATACGCCGGTATGCACCTGGAGTATTCGATTGAATCCCGGCCGCTTGGCACGGGTGGGGCGATTCGACTTGCACTCCCATTGCTACGGGGAAATAGGATTCTACTGTTGAACGGTGACTCTTATTGCGATGTCAATCTTCAGACGTTTTGCGAGTTTCAGCGCCGAAGCGGTCGAGATGCCGGCATGGTTCTTACGTATGTGGACAATGCTTCAAGGTTTGGCAAGGTTCAACTGGGTGAAGATGGCTGTATTGCCAGTTTTGAAGAGAAGAGCCCAGTGCCTGGTCCAGGCTGGATCAATGCCGGAGTTTATCTGTTGGACCGGGGATTGATCGAGAACTTGGCCCCGGGCCAGTCGATTTCCCTGGAGCGAGATGTTTTGCCGACCTGGGTTTTCGGCGGCAAACTGGCTGGATTTCGGACTTTGAGTCCATTCATCGATATCGGCCTTCCAGAATCATATAGGGCAGCAGCGCGATTTTTTGCCAAAACCAATCGGATGCCAAAATGCGGGTGAGGGAACACTGTGCTCGATGATATCGATTTACTGGTTTGCGGGGCTGGTCCCGTCGGGTGCGTGCTGGCCGAGCGCTGTGCTAGTGTGCTGGGATGGAAGGTATTGGTAATCGATCAGCGCACGCACATTGCCGGCAACTGCTACGATTCTTCTCACGCCACCGGGGTCCGTATCCACAACTACGGGCCACACTATTTCCGGACCAACGACGACTCTCTCCTGCAATACCTTTCGCGATTTACCGACTGGATCCCTGCCCGATACGAAGTCCAGAGCCTGGTCAGGGGCAGCCTGTTTCCCTTTCCCATCAATCTCACGACTTTGGAACAGTTTTTTGGTTGCCAACTGGATCCCGGAACGGCAGACCAGTTTTTGCAGCAACATCAACTGCGGTTTGATTCCCCAAGAAACTCCGAGGAATTCGTTTTAAGCAAGGTTGGACGGGACTTATATGAGGCGTTTTACCTGAACTACACTCTCAAGCAGTGGGGAGTTCACCCACGCGATTTGGATGCGGATGTCTGTGGTCGGGTTCCTGTCCGTCTCGATCGCGACAAACGATATGTCGGGCACCGTCATCAGGTAATGCCCAAACAAGGATTCACCGCCATGTTTCAGCGAATGCTGCGACATCGAAAAATCCGCGTTCTGCTCGACTGCCCATTCCAGGAAGTACGGAACCTGGTTTGCCCACGTCGGGCAACGGTCTACACAGGGCCGGTAGATGCCTACTTCGGATGTCGATTCGGAAAACTTCCTTATCGTTCTTTGCAGTTTGAGTTCGTGCCTTTTCCGGTTGAGTATGTGCAGCCTTGTGTGCAGATCAACTACCCGAACAACTTTGCCTACACTCGCTCCGTGGAGATTAAACACGTGACGGGTCAGAAGCATCCGAATACGGTGCTTAGCTATGAAACTCCAACCTCAACCGGTGAACCTTATTACCCCGTACCGCGACCCGAATCGGCACAACTCTACCAGCGTTACCGGGAATTGGCAGAACAAGAGACAACTCTGCAAAGAGTTTATTTCTGCGGCAGACTGGCTCAGTATCGATACTTCAATACCGATGAAGTGATTCAAGAGGCATTAAAATGTTTCCAAGAGATCTCTCGGGTGTGCGGGCCAAATCGATCTGCCTCGTCGTCTCGGATGTCGGCAGCTTGACGGATACACTGGCCGAATATGAAAAGAATGGCCTGCACAGTCATGTTCTATATTGCGGATCGGAGCATATACCCAGGGCAACGCGTAACCAGCTTCGCAAGTCCGGCATCTCGGTGTCAACTCTCGATAACAGCAACTCTCCTGTAGAGTTTCGCGTTGCCAATCTTTATGAATCAGCTTACGTGGATCGAGGCGATCGCATTCGACATGCTTTGGAGCAGCTTCATCGCGAGCATCGGTTTGATTTGATTGAATTCGACCTTCATCGGGGTCTTGGCTTCCGAAGTTTGCAAGCGAAACAAGCTGGCATCGCCTTCACCGATGTCTTGTTGGCTTGTCGATTCAACACTTGTAGTGCCTGGCAAAGAGAACAAGAGCAACGCTGGCCCAGCGGCTATGAGGAGGTTGAACTCGATTTTGCGGAGCGGTATTCCTTTGAAAATGCCGACATCAACATCGCTCCTTCGCTCTCTTTGTTGGCTTTTGTCGGTCGGCTGGGCTGGAACGTTCATTCAGATGAAGTATTCGCAACTTGTCCGGAGTGGATTTCGTCTTCGCACCGACGTTGCTCATTTGTAGATTCAGCGCCGCGCGTTCAACCTTCGGTGACGATTGGGATCGCCTATTACAATCTGGGCCGGTATCTTCCCGAAACACTCGCAACGCTGGCGGCTCAAAGCTATCCAAACCTTGAAGTGCTGGTCATCGACGACGGCTCGACCGATCCGCATTCAATCGATGTCTTTGCGGAGATGGAAGCCCGCTATCCTCAATACCGGTTTCTGCGTCAACGCAATGCCGGTATCGGCGCAACGCGGAACCGATGCTTATCGCTCGCGCGTGGAGAATATTTTGTTCCGGTGGATGCAGACAACCTGGCCCGGCCGGAAATGATAACCCGTTTCGCCGAAGCAATGACCCGGAATCCCGAGTGCGCGGCGATGACTTGTTATTTTCTCGCGTTCGAGGATGGTGTCTCGCCCAGTTCGGGACAGTTTCTTCATGCTTGTAGGCCAACGGGTGGGCCGCATGTATTGGCCGGCATTCGCAATGTTTATGGCGATGCCAACGCGATTTTCCGAACCGAGGTTTTTCGTGAAGTCGGCGGTTATGAGACCGATCGCGGCACATCCTGCGAGGACTGGGAAGCTTTCGTAAAACTGGTCCACGCAGGAAAGCGAATCGGAGTTGTACCGGATCATCTCTTCTACTATCGACACTTGTCCAATGGATTCTCGCGCACGACCAACCGCTTCGCGAATCACCAGCGGGTACTTCGACAATTCAATCTGCTCCCGGTTTTCCCAGGACAAGAGAGTGTTTCTCTCTGGACCACGATGATTGGCCTGCACCAGCGGATCGAACAACTCAAAAGCGAACGAATGCTTTTGCGCTACCAACTGGCCGATCGCATTCATTCCATCATGGCAAGACTACCGGGGTTTGCGTGCGTTCTCAAGAATTGTTTTCTTGGTATTGGGAACTTGCTGCGCCGAGTTGTGGGTTCGCTGAAAAGGCAAGCTTACGCTTCCGGCTCGTTCGTTGGAACCGGCCTGGTGTTTCTCGATTCAGCGAAGTATTTTTTTCGCCAGCGTCCGGATAAACCCCCGGATACCTTTACTGCGTAGGCATTTCCAAGCTCTGGTCCACAGTCTTCCCAGTCGTCCGGAAAACTCGCGAGATCGTCTCCACCGCATGGTGCGAACGATATGCTGCCGACCCACAGTGCGCAAGGCAAAGGAATCGTGACATCCGTCTAAGAGTTCTTTTCGAGCAGCATATATCGCGGGATCTTGCGACTCTTGGATCGATGCCAAGAGTTTCAAGGCAAGCTCTTTGCGCTCGGGAAACAGCGAATGAAACAGAGGAGCATCCCTGGCAAGTATCGCTGGGTCTGACTGATATACCTTTCCTGCCTGGGGATGCTCAACCGTGTTGGTGTGCTCAAAGATCACGTCCGGGAGGTAGATGGTTCGACGCTCACCCAGCACTGCCAAAAGATTGAAGATATCCTCAATGTGGTCGTCGATCCGATAGCGTATATATTCTTCTGGACAAATTCCACCCGCCAGCTCGCAGAAGGTGCGTGAAACGAGCGGGAAGGTACAGAGATAGTCTTTCATCAGGGTGTCGTTTACGTGAATCAGTACCAAACGATCTGGGAACTTCTCAAAACATGCCAGAGCGATGGCATCCCAGCCCTGGGTATGGACTACTACATCATCATTCAAGAGCATGATGTAGTCTCCTTGCGAAGCGGCGTAGCCCGCTGCATTCAGAGTTCCCATCGTCTGTCCGGGTGATCCGACAATGAGTTTCAGAGCCAGCCGGTCGTCGTGAATCGCGAGACTCGATGAATCATCCTCATCCACTACAAGAACGATTTCGATCCGCTCCGGATGACTGGCGGTGGCGGCAATGCTGTCAAGAAATCGACGAAGTTGAATAGGCCGCGACCGTGTTGGAACAATGAGCGAGAATGTCGGTCGTCGATCCATGACTTGTCCTGGGTGTTATCGCGGTGATTGGGGGTTTACTCAAGTTGGTTTTAATTATCCGTTTGAGGCGAAACAATGGTCAAGCCCAATCGGATGCGAATGTCGAAATTCTTTACCGGTGACAGTGGTTGCAAACTTCAGTTGGCGAACTGAGATCGATACGGATTACTTACAAACTCCTGTTTCAGGGTTTACTATTGAGGTTCCGCGTCGAGATATCTCCCGCGCGGTCGATTGCTTCGCGAAGTCCTCGGTCTGCGGCTTTGCGATACCATTCTAACGCGATTTGCTCATTACGCTCCACACCGATGCCGAGCTCATAAAATCTGCCGAGGTTGTATTGCGCCTTTGCCAGTCCTTGCTCAGCTGCTTTCCGATTCCAGTATGCGGCTTTTTGGGGGTCACTTTTCACACCGGTTCCACGTAGGTAACAACCACCCAAGTACATTTGCGCATCGGCCAAGCCTTGGTCGGCGGCGTTCTGGAGCCAGCCGGCCCCAAGGATGTCGTTTTGTGCAACACCAGTACCCTCGAGATAACAAGTCGCGAGCGCCAATTGGGCTACGTCCAACCCCTGTAAGGCAGCTTTCGTCACCCACTCGACTGCTACTTTGGCATCTCTTTTGACTCCGACGCCCTCAAAATAACAGCGGGCAAGATTGTATTGTGCCCCCTTCAATCCTTGTTGTGCAGCCTTCCGATACCACTCTACCGCAACTTGCTCGTTTTCTTGAACACCATTACCGAATTGATAACAATACCCAAGCTTGAGCTGAGCATCTGCGAATCCCTCTTTCGATGCTTTTTGGAAGTATTCCACCGCGACTATTTCCGATTTTTGTACTCCATTGCCTTGTTGATAGAACTCTCCCATTGCGTTGAGGGCAGTCAAATTCCCCGCTTCGGCGGCCTTACGATACCATGCAACGGCTTGGTTAATATTCTTTTCCGTGCCGATTCCCCTCAAATAGCATTGTGCAATTGCTACATCGCCTCCGAAAAATCCTCGTTCCGCACCTTTCCGATACCATTCCATTGCTCTGATCGGATCTTGCTCGCCCCCAATGCCTTTTCGGCATAAGAGTCCGAGACCGTAATCTGCTCGCCCATTTCCCAACTCCGATCCCCGCAACAACCATTCAAATCCGGTTTTCGAATTGATTTGAACGCCATTGCCGAACATGTAACACAGTCCAAGAGTGGTGGCAGCATCACTGGATCCTTGGTTCGCCGACTTGCGAAACCACTCCACAGCCACGCTTTCGTTCTTTGTCACTCCCGAGCCGGTGAGAAATGCTTCACCAAATAAGAACTGTCCGACAGATGAGCCTTTTTCTGCAGCGATTTGCCATGCTTTGATGCGGGTTGGACCAGCGATCTTGATAAAGTCCAATCCGTCTTTGCCTTGAGCATGGTATTTTTTATACTCCGCAGTATCGCGTTGGAGTTGTTCTTCAGGACTAACCGCAGGTGTGCCATCAGCGCAGAGAGCGGGCTTCACCCCGAAATGAACGGTCACGATCAACAATGCGAAGCGCGAAAATTTACCAGTAAATGAGAATGAGAATTTGTTTGACAAGCTGGCACTCATGCACCCATCTCCGTTCGGGGTTTGAAAGAGAGAACATCCTCTCTATGGGCCAATGCCTTTACCCGATGATTGAAATAACTGCAAGTTGAGTAATGATTCTCTACCGAGCATCGTTGAGTCATCCGGAATTCTTTTTGCCCACCCCCATCTCCGCCGAGTATAGTGACACGAATGCCTCCGAACCTTTCCGCGATCCCACCTTTTGGAGAACACCGATGACTCGAAGATCACTCGTACTACTGATTTTGTTCAGCAGCACTGGACTGCCGGCTTCAGCAGAAGAACTGGAAAAGCTGCCCATGCCCAGGTTGGCACCCACTTTTGCGAATGTACACTACGGAAAACACGAACGACAAGTCATTGATTTCTACAAGGCAACCTCGGATAAACCCACTCCCCTCGTTCTCTACATTCACGGCGGCGGCTGGCAGGCCGGCGACAAACGCGGATTCGGGGTGCAGCAATATCTTAACGCCGGAATATCCGTGGCGGCGATTAACTATCGATATGTCAAGCAGGCGGTTCAGGAGAAGATCGAGCCTCCCGTTCGCGCTCCACTCGAAGATGCAGCGCGAGCTTTGCAGTTCATTCGATCCAAGGCGAGCGAATGGAACATCGACAAGAAACGCATCGGGGCAACGGGCGGCTCCGCCGGCGCTTGTTCGTCGCTGTGGCTTGCATTTCACGATGATATGGCCGATCCGAAAAGCGACGATCCCGTTGCCCGGGAATCGACCCGGCTCTATTGCGCTGCGGTCAACGGTGCCCAGGTTTCGCTCGATCCCAAGGAACTGCGCGAGTGGATGCCGAATTACGGTTACGGAGCCCATGCCTTTGGCTTGCCGAGTTTTCAAGCGCTTTACGATAATCGCGAGAAAGTCTTGAAATGGATCAAGGAATACTCTCCCATCGAGCACGTCAGCAAGGACGATCCGCCCATCTTTATGGAGTATCCCAGCCAACAAGTTCCGCCGGTGGTGGGCGAGAAACAAAAAGACCCCACTCACTCCGCGGTGATGGGCCTCAAACTTGCGGAGAAACTCAAGGCGATGAACGTCGAAGTGGTTTTGGTCTATCCCGGTCAAACCAATGAGAAATACAAGAACTCAGCGCAGTTCCTCATCGACCGGCTCAAGAAGTAAGGATTTGACCTGCACGTGACCGCCTCGACACTCCGTGTCGAGGCGGTCATCGCAATATATCTTTCACGACTCGTCCCGGCTGGTTATCGAGTAACGACACTTCCTGCCCATTTCGCAGATACACCAGTTTTTTCACATCCAGCCCAAACAGGTGCAGAAGCGTTGCATGATAATCGTGATGATTCACGATATCTTTGAGCGCGTGATGCCCAAACTCATCGGTTGCGCCGTAGGTAAAGCCTCCTTTGATGCCGCCGCCTGCCAGCCACATGCTGAAGCCGTAGGTGTTGTGATCGCGCCCTACCTTGGCAGTGCCGCCGTCGTTTTGAATCACCGGCAGCCGGCCCATTTCCCCGCCCCAGGAAACCAGGGTAGTGTCGAGCAAGCCTCGGTATTTCAGATCCTTCACAAGCGCTGCGGAGGGCCGATCGATTTTCTTGCAGCTTGCGGGAAGTGCTGTCCGAATGCTGCCGTGATGATCCCATTGCTGGGTCGAGGTAAATACCTGCACGAAGCGAACGCCGCGCTCGATGAGTCGGCGCGCAATCAGACATCGACTGCCAAAATCCCGGGTGCTGGGATCATCGAGGCCGTACATGTTTTTGACCGCCTCGGTCTCAGCGCTCAGATCGAGCGCCTCCTTGGCGGCAGTCTGCATTTGAGCGGCCAGTGCGTAACTGGCGATGCGCGCGTCCAGGTCCGATTCGCCCGGATGCTGGTGCCGATGTTCCTGGTTGAGTTGCTCCAGGTAATTCAACAGGTGCGCTGTGGCGCGCCTTTGAGATGCGGGGGTGGATCGAGATTGAGAATGCGAGGCTCGCGGGGACGAATGACCGTTCCTTGATAGATCGAAGGCAGCCAGCCGTTGGACCAAAGTTCGGTTCCCAGAACGGGAAGTCCACCTGGGTCGGGCAAGGCCATGTAGGCCGGCAAATTCTGATTGGTCGTGCCCAGGCCATACGTAACCCAGCTTCCCACCGTAGGATGGCCGGAGCCGCGCCGGCCCGTGTGCAGGGCCTGGATCGATTCGCCGTGATTGTTGACGCCCGTCTGCATGGAACGAATCACGGTAATCTCATCGACGATCTCGGCGAGTCGGGGAAGAAGCTCTGAAAGTTCGATGCCCGACTTGCCGTATCTCTTGAATTTCCACGGCGATGCCAGAACCTTGGAACTCGCTTCGGCGGCATTGTCGTACTTGATCGAACCGGGAAAAGGCTTGCCGTCGTATTTTTCCAGAATGGGCTTCGGATCGAACAGATCGAGATGACTGGGCCCTCCCTGCATAAACAGGGAGATCATCGCCTTGGCCCTGGGCTGAAAATGAGGCTGCCTGGGCTTCAAATCGTGGCGATGAGGCTCCAATTCCGGTTTGGCCGGTTCCGCCTGCAATAATCCTTCCTGATTCAACAGCCAGGCCAACGCCACGGAGCCGATACCCATGCTCCCGGAAGTCAAAAAGTGTCGGCGCGAATGCAGGTTTTGAAACATATTCGTGACTCTGAAAAACATCAATCGATATAGAGGAAGCGATTGGAACATAACAGCGCCTGGCAAAAAGAAGCCAGCGCTTGTTGGTGCGGATCGGGCGGTTCGGGAAGTTTTGACTTCTTATCGCGCGGTGTTTTGGGAGCTTTCGCTTGGAATGCCTCTCTGGCAGCTTTAAGAAAGGCAACCGCTTCTTGTACCTCCGATGCCGTAGGCGTTTGTTGATATGCCAGTTTCCAGGCCAAAGCGATTTGCCCGCGTGAATCCTGGCCCCCCTCCTTTTGGATCCGTTCTGCAAAGAACTCGGCTTGCCGGGCGATGAAATCGCTGTTGAGCAACAGCAACGACTGAGGTGCCCCGGTGGAAGAGTCTCTCATTTCGCAATTGGGTTCGGAATTCGCCCCGTCAAAGGTGTCCAGCAAACCCAGTTTTTGACTTCTCCGCGACTGGATGTAGATGCTTCGTCGAAAGGCTTCGCCGTTGGGCAGCGGCACATCCTGTTTGATGCCGTTCCCATCGGTTTGCGTCATACCCACAACAATCTGTCCAACCTCATCTTCCTTGACAGGAACGGGCGGGCCAAAGGCTTTCAAAGATAACTTGCCGCTCACCGCCAGGATCGAATCGCGCACCGATTCAGCATCGAGACGGCGCAGCGGGAATCGACCCAGCAGTTGATTATCGGGATCGAAGGTATCGCGCATCGCTTCGCGCTTGGAAGATTGACGATACACTGCCGATGTCATGATGAGTTTATGCAGCTTTTTCATGCTCCAGCCGGAGGCCATGAATTCGGAGGCGAGCCAGTCCAGCAATTCCGGGTGCGTGGGGCTTTGTCCCAGTTTTCCGAAGTTGCCCGGTGTGGCGACCAGTCCCTTGCCGAAGTGATTCATCCAGACGCGATTGACGAGGACTCGCGCCGGCAGCGGGTTTTTCCCATCGGTCAGCCAGCGCGCGAAAGCGAGCCGCCGACCGGTGCTGGATCCTTTGGAATTCGGTGCGATGGTCAAGGGGTCGATGCGTTCGAGGATCGATAGTCCTGCCGGCACAACGGCCTGTCTGGGTTGATCGGGATCGCCGCGATTGAACAGAAAGGTCGTGGGGATGCGGCCCGCGACCTCCGTCAGGGCGCTGATAAACTCTTCGGGCGGCTTTTTGTCTCGAATGGCCTTGGCGCTGTCGGCCATTTTCTTTAGTTCCGCTGCCGCCTTGGAGTCGTACAGATACAGAGTTCCCGGGTTTACGTTCAAACTCGGATATTCCTGCATCAGTTTTTTCTGTTCCGCGTTGCGCTTACTCTCGGGAGTCTTCCGAGCCTCGCCGGCTTTCTTGCGAATGGCTTCCGGTACTTTGGCAAGTTCCTTTTGAAACGTCGCTTCGATGAATTCGTCTTGTTTTTTGGTCCGCTCTCGATCGATCAGCCCGGCCTGCTTTTCGATTTCATCCCGTTTCTTGCGATCGCCATCGGTCAGAAGGGAAATTCGGCGCACGGCGGGGACTCTCCAGTTCGAGACATCGTAAGCGGGTTCGAGTATGGCGCGCAGCCTATAATAGTCGGTTTGCGAAATGGGGTCGTAACGATGGTTGTGACATTGCGCAGCCGACCGTCAGGCCCAAAAAGGAGCTGGAGATGATCTTGATGGTATCCGAGATCACTTGATTCTTGGCGGCCTTCACATCGACTCCGGGCGAGGCTGTGCCGTCGGGTGCCATGCGCAGAAAGCCCGTGGCAATCAACTTCTCCATCGCATCCGCTGAGAGATTGCCCAGCGCCGGCTGAATCATCTCATCGCCGGCGAGTTGTTCCTGGATGAAGCGATCCATCGGCTTGTCGGCATTGAAACTGCGAATGACGTAGTCGCGATAGCGAAAGGCATCGGGGCGAACCGGATCGTGCTCGCTGTATCCTTCGGAGTCGGCATAACCGGCGACATCGAGCCAGTGCCGGCCCCAGCGCTCGCCGTAGCGGGGTGAGGTGAGTAATCGATCGATCAGTTTCTCGTAAGCATCCGGCGCTGTATCTCGAACGAAGGTGTAGACCTCATCCGGACCCGGCGGTAGTCCAGTGAGATCGAGCGTCGCCCTTCGGATCAGAGCAGCTTTATCGGCCTCGGGAGCAAACCCTAAGTTCTTCTCCTTGAGTCGAACGGCGATAAACGCATCAATGGGGGTTTTGGCGCGGCGTCGAGGAATCGGTATCGGGAACCTTGGGTCGGCGCACCGGTTGAAAAGCCCAGTAAGCGCGATCTTCTTCCGAGATTTGCATGCCGGCCGGCAAGGTTTCGGGTTCCGGTTTGCCGGCCTTGGCCCCGGTCTTGATCCAGTTCTCGATCAAGGCGACTTCAGCCTGCGTTAGCTTCTTTTTGGTGGGCGGCATATCGCCTTTGCGAATCTTTTCGAGCAACAGACTCTGCCTGGACTTCGCGGCGGCTAGGGCACTGCCGGATTCACCGCCTTTTTCAATGAGCCGGCGCAGACGAAGATCCAGCCCGCCTCGAAGTTTGTCCCCCTCTCCGTGACAGTCGAAACAATGAGTTTTGAGAACCGGGCGGATGTGCGTTTCAAATAGAATCGGAGTTTGTTGTTCCCCGGCAATAAGTGAGGATTCACAAAGAAGAACCAGGACAGCACTGATACAACCGATGCGGATCATGAAAGCATCTCGGTGTGAAAGCAAAAAGAGTGCGTCGAGAGAGTCACTTGGCAGGTAATGGTATTTTGTCGAGGAGTCGTCGGAGATTCAAGGGAGTACGCTTGGATACAAATGTGAAACTGGATAAAATATACTTGGCAGCGCAAGTTTTATGCCAGGGGCCGTTTTGAGGATAAAGCGCTTGAGGACTCGTTTGCGATGGATGACCGATCATTCCGTGGATTCCTCCAAAACCAGGAATGCACAAGCCACCGTCGATCTTATTACAAACAACTCTTCGCAACTTCCGTTCCATATGGTAGGCTCTTAATAATCGTCTGTTCTACATTTGCAAAGGGGTACTCTCCATGCGTCGTGTCTCTGTCACGGGATTTATGCTGACGACTGGATTTATATTCGCCACGAGCTTGGCTGCACAACAACCGCCCAAAGGGCCTGATAAGAAAGATCCGAAAATTCCTGAAACGAAGGTGGATCAAGCCTCTGAAAATAAGTGGCCGACCGTGATCGCCGGAAAGAAGCTCGACGACTGGGTCAAGGATATGCAGAATCGCGATCCCAGCACACGCGAAATGGCGCTGCGAACGGTCGTTTTTTTTGGTCCGAGCTCAAGGGAGGCAGCCAGCGTAAATCTGCTGCATGCCCTGACCCTCGATCCCGATTACGGGGTGAAGATAACCGCGATTTCGATGGTTCCGCAACTCGGGTTTGCTTCGACGGAGTACGAGGCCGGTCTTAATTATTTGGTGAGCCAACTCAAGCCCACGATCCAGCAGAATCCTTTGATCCGAAATGCAGCGATCACAGCTCTCGGCAATTGCAGTTCCGCCGCCAAAAGAGCCATCCCAAACCTTATCGAGTTCTCTCTTTCCACTGCCGTTGGCCATGAGAAAAACTTCTGGCAGAATCGCCAGGCGGCCGCCGTAGCGCTGGGTCAAATCGGCAAGAACTACCCGCCGCCCCCAAAAGAAAAGAAGAAAGACGCTGAGCCAGGGGGCAAAGAAGCCAAAGGTAAGGAAGCGAAAGGTAAGGTAGCGAAAGATCCTCCCAAGGAAGCGAAAGATCCTCCCAATGAAGTCATCAAAGAGCTTCCTCCTGACCCCGCCGCGATCCGAGGACTCATGAAGGCACTTCACGATCCATCGCACATGGTGAAAAGAACTGCCCTCAGTTCGATGATGAGTCTTGGGCCTCCCGATCCGCCCAAAAAAGACACCGAAACGGAGAAAGAAAAAGTCTTGCAGGAATACCGAGCGGCGTTGAGAACAGCCTACATGGAAAAGGCACAGGACAAGAGCGTGATTATCTGGTCGCATGTCCTCTACATGCAATCGGAAACCAAGCAAACCAAGCTTGAAGACCCCAACCTGAAGGATCTCGACAAGTTTCTGGACGAAAAAGATTCCGGTATCCGACTCGAAGCCATACAGGCATTGGGTGTATTGGGTGAAGCCGCTCGAAGCCGGGCGGTTCGACTCAGAAGCATTGCCCAAGGAGTGGAGGAAGATCCCGCAGTGATCAATGCAGCGATCTATGCGCTTGCGGGGATGAAATCGCAGAAGGTGAGCACTCTTCCTGTACTTGAACGTCTCAGAAAGCACAAGAATGCAGTAGTAGTCGACACGGCGGAAGGTGCGATCGCGCTGTTGACCGATACGAAGAGAGAAATGAAGAACGATCTGGTGATTTCTTCTCTGTTGACCATCGCCGGCAACAAGGAAGCACAACCTGAAGCCGTCATTGACGCGATCTGGGCACTCTCCGGAATGAAAGCGCATTCCGCCAAAAGCCTGCCGGTGCTTGTGCTGCTCAAAACCAGCAAGGATCGGAAGATAAGGGATGCGGCGGAGGCAGCAGTCTCGCTATTGTCGGAAAAGACGAGCCAGGAGGAGCCGAAAAAGGATGCCGTGAGGCCATAGGAATCGGTTCCAACCACTGAACCCACGGTGTTGAGCCGTGGGTTTCTGCACAGTGGCCGATTTTTGTTACAGTTCGATAACTAGTGGTATACCCCGCGTTCTGCGCGAATGCGGCTACGACGCAGGAAGTCGCTTTTCCGTAGCCGCGTTCGCGCAGAACGCGGGGAACGTCACGTAGGCCTCTCAAAAGGTGTGTCATCGAGTGGGGCCGCTCATGTTATGCTCTCATCATGCCGCAATCCGTTGAGTGTCCGCACTGCTCACGTATCCTGATGGTTCCGACCGTTTTACTCGGCAAAGAGGTTCGCTGCGCGAATTGCCAAAAAACCCTCATCGCGCGAGTCACTGAAACGGACCCGGCCCCGCTTTCCATTTCGACATGCCCGGTATGTAAAGCAAAGATTGACCCAGGGACAACGGCCTGTCCCGACTGCGGTTATCTTCTGAACACACCCGAACCGCAGTTGGAAGCCGATACGCCGACGAACCTGTGTCCGAATCCCTCGTGCGGCGTGGCCAACCCGCCCGGTGAACGGCTCTGTTGTCGCTGCAACACTCCGCTCCCGACCGGAATCGGCCAGACGATCGCCGGGCGCTATCGGATCGATCGCCAGCTCGCGACCGGCGGATTCGGGATCGTGTATCTCGGTACCGTCCTTTCTTCCAAACAGCGAATTGCAGTCAAAGAAATGATCGAAGCCGACGAGAAGGAGGCGGCGATCCGCCGGACCTTCTTCCGGCGCGAGGCCGAGATCTTGCGATTTCTCCAATCTTCACCGATCGTTCCAAGGCTATACGAACTCATCGAGGCCGACAAAAGCGCCTATCTCGTGATGGAGTTCATTCCCGGTCAGAACCTGTTGGAAATTCTGGAGAAACCCGGTGGCCGGCCTTTCGCGGTGGCGCAAGTGGCGCGTTGGGGCGCGAAAATCTGTGAAGTGTTGGCTCACATGCACCGCCAAAACCCGCCGGTCGTCCATCGCGACCTGAAACCGGACAATATCATGCTGTCTCCGGATGGGATCACGATTCGCCTCATCGATTTCGGCACGGCCCGCGCTCTGGGAAAGACCAGCAAGGAACGCAGCGTGCCCAAGACCAAAGTTTTCACGGAGGGCTATGCCCCGCCCGAACAGGTGATCGGCAAACCGGAGCCTCGCAGCGACTTGTTTGCCCTGGCGGGCACGCTCTATCACCTGGCAACGGGAAAAGCGCCGGAAGGCTTTTTCACAGCCCGCGAGATCAGCGCCAAGCTCCGCGATTCATCCTCCGGTTTCGCTGCGGAGGAACAGTGGTTCTTCGAGATTCTGGCCACCAATCTGGCAGAAGATCCCACCGATCGCTACATGTCTGCCGACGATTTCCGGCGCGATCTCGAACAGCAGCGGATCACGCGCGAGCGCGATTGCCCCAAATGTCGAACGCGGAATGAAGCCAGGGAACCTTTCTGTAAGCAATGTGCGGAGCCTTTAACACCCGAGGGGGCGGTGTGCAAGAAATGCCAGCACATGAATCGGCTGGGATGCCGGTTCTGCGTGCAATGCGGAGCGCGGGTGGGGTGACCGGGTGACCGGATGGCAAGGTGACAAGGTGACACCCGGTCACCTTGTCACCCGGTCACCTTGTCACCTTCTCAGTGAGCCACGCCTCGTTGAATGCAACAGCTCCCAGTCGGCTCCCGACCAGATAGATCACTGAATTCGGCGATTGGGCGACGGACATATATCCTCCGACGTTTGCGATTTCGCGCACGTGAGACCACGTTGACCCATCATCGAACGAGAGCGCCGCAAATGTTACGCCCGTGCCGAATCGTTTTTTGGTATCGATGCTGATCAACAATAATGCTCCGCTCTTCAACTTCAGTGCTGCTGCCTTCATTCCGCTAGAGATCCCCGAAAATGGGGTTGAGATTGTTTCCCACGAATCTCCCATGTCTTTGGATACCAGTCCCGGCATCGGATTGGGACCGCGCAGGTATGAGACCAACGCACCATCCTTCCTCTGGCTCAGCGTCGGGTGAATGACATATTTCCCGCCCATCGCTTTGCGCATATCGCCTTTTGCGACGGTCCACGTCTTCCCGCCATCTTTGCTCCGGATGAGACGTTCATCTTTGTGGTTGTCGCCGTCGCAGGCAACGACGATCGTGCCATCCTGGGCAACGATCGCACTGCAAGGCTGACTGAGCGCATCCGGATCATCCCGGTCAAGCATGATGGTTGGCTTCGACCAGGTGACCCCGTTATCGTCGGAATAGCGGATGATGTTCGAGGCGTAATCCCAGCCTTTGAGCGATTGGGTGCAGAAATGCAGGATTCGCTTCCCATAGGTCAAGAGGACTGGAGCATGATCGTTGACATCCGGCACATCGAAGAAAAGCGAGGCAGGTTCCCATTGCTCGGAGCCATTGCGAAGCCGGGTAGCTGCCTGGGCAACTTCCCGGCCATCTTCCGTGACGGTTGAGTACCATACCGCAAGAACGTCGCCGTTGGGACAAACGCAACATGCCGTGAAGTGATTGTGATTGCTGAAGATTGGACCGAAGGTGTCCTTGGGAATTGTCGCGTTTTTCTTCTGGGCGACATAGTCCATGAAGTAAGGCTTTTTCGGGTCCGGGCCTTCCTTGGGTGTCGTGTCTTGTTTGACATCTTTTTGGTAAGTGCTGAGCACGAGCGGCAACGGTTTCGTTGTGGGCATGTCGCCGAGAACAACTCGGAAGCCGGTGAATCGGTTGGCATCTTCCGGTAAATGTCCCGAACGGTTCGACGATCGACAATACCTCGAGTTTTCCCAGGGTCGCCTGCTGGTGGGGGCAAAGCTCCAGCCTCGACAGATGCGAGCATATCCATCAACTCTACCGATGGGATCGGTTTGTTCAGTTCCTTCATAAGGACCATACCAGTCGAGACACCATTCCGCGACGTTGCCATGCATGTCGAATAAGCCCCAAGGGTTGGCTTTGTAAGATCCGACACTCTTCGTTGATGTCGATCCGACATTGGCATCTTCAAGGGTCAACTTATCTCCGGTCGAATAGGTCGTGGTCGTCCCGGCTCGACAGCAATATTCCCATTCTGCTTCGGTGGGAAGGCGATAGGGTTTATTCTCTTTCTTCGAGAGCCACTTGCAAAAGTCGCTCGCTTGTTGCCATGTGACGTAAGTGACAGGTTCATCGTCGCCGTTACTAACACCCTGTTTCCCACGGAAACGCTTGTGAGCTGAATCAAACTGCTCGAACTGTTGGTTGGTGACCTCGTGGATACCGAGGTAAAACGGCTTGGAGATCTTCACGCGATGGGCAGGGGATTCATCCCAATCGCGAGTTTGCCATTCCGCACGGGATTTGGGTGGGGCGCTGCCGTTACCCATCGTGAATTGCCCTGTTTCGATGCGAACGAATTTCATGCCGATGGAGTTGGTGAATTCCTTTTCCTTCGGAAGCTCGGCGGCATTTGCAGAAGAGGCAAGCAACACGAAAATGAGAGAGAGAAATGGCATATTGGAGAATCCCGAGACCGAGCAAAACCGCAGCTGAAACGCGATGCGGCACCAAGGCTCATGGCCAACGTAGGGTAAGCTTCCCGCTTGCTTTAAACCCTCAGCCAACGTAGGGCAAGCGTCTCGCTTGCCTTGAAACCGTCCGCCTCGCCATCGGCATCGGCGGCGGGCAAGCGAGACGCTTACCCCACGCCGCACGATGGGCAAGCGAGCGGTTTCATGATTCGGTAAGGAAGCGTCTTTCCCGTGGCATCCTGAAGGTTTCTTTTTCGAGCGGCAGCGGGTCTTTCGACATACCATAACCAGCAAAAAGGAGCCAGACAGCGTTGCACAACATCGGCCGATTCATGGGAAGCTACTCAATCTCAAAAGAGTTTGAATCCGAGATAACCAAAGATCCAGAAGCAGGTGATGATAAGCGCAGGGATGCCGAAGATGGTGAAGACCCACATACACAGGTCGTTGGTCGATTGCTTCATGGATTGAAATTCATCGGGATCGACAGGAAAGTTAAGAGTTGTCTATCGCTACCCAAACGCCACGGCAAGCGACGATCGGGAATTCGCCGGTCTACAACTGCGCAATCGTGTGATGGATTGCGCGGCAAACGAGCAGCCAAAGCTCAATTCCCGCTCGGAGCCGACGTCGGGCGATCCGTGATCGGCCTGGGGTCCGTCGAAGTCGAACCGCCGCCGGTTTTCATTTGCATGTTATCGCCCATCCAGTCGTGCAAAGCGGCATGTTGCCAGGTGCCTGGCGGCGAATTGCAGCCGAGAATCAGATAACCGGCAATAAGGCCACAGCACACCGCGCAGAGACGTTTCATGGTTTTCCCCCTGAGGACCATGTGGACGAATCGGTCTTATCCCCAGAGGGCATATACCATCGATTGAGATTCTCGCCAAGAGAAATCCGCAGTTTTTCAGGATCGGAAAGGAAAGTTGGGGAGGGGTCACGTCGAAGGCCCCTTGCTACTCTCTACTTTCTCTTTTTCCAACCGTTTCTCCAGCCGAATCGGAGATGCTCCGGTCAGTTTTTCCACAGCGGTTGCGAGCTTTTCCGAATGCGTGGTAATCCACAGTTGAGTCTCTTTGGCTGCAAGAGCATTCAATCGGGCCAGCGGCTCCATCAAGTCGGGATGCAGGCTCGCTTCCGGCTCAGTCAACGCTGATTTCTTCTATCGGCATTCGATGCCCCTACACATCTGTCGGGAACAATTGCTTCAAGGGCAACTGGAAACCGGGAAGGGCAACTCCGCCGTCAAGTGAATCGTTCCGGGTCAAAACCTGAATTTGCGTGGTCGATTCATAGACATAGATAAGCCGCTGCTTGGGATGCACAACCCACACCAACTGAATTCCCGACTGAAAATACTCCTCGATTTTTTCGAACACCTCTTCGAATCGATCAGAGGGGCTGATGACTTCGGCAACGATGTCGGGCAAGACATCCCAGGCATCCGATGAGGGCGCTCGTTTGTTTTGCGGCCAACGACTAAAGGAACCAGAGCCACCCTGGGTCGTCGGTTGCGATCCATTGGCAGCGGCAGTCGGAACAACGCATTCACGATTACTTCGCCGATATCGTTTGGGATCGCGAAGTTCGAGACATGAAAAGCCAACTGGGAAGCGACAACCGCTGCCTCAACATTCATGGGCCGAATCTGTACCCGGACCCCATCAACGATCTCAAAACACTTGCGGTCTTGTAAATCAGTCGAAGTCGAGGTTGGCGATTGAAGTATCGTTGCAGTGGCGTTCATCTTTCTCCACTTTTCAGCCATTTATTCTACAGCGTCATGCAGCGACTGCTTCGAGCATCTTCAGGAAATCATCTCGGGCGATCACCCCTTGATATTCGAGTTCTACTCGAGCGCCGAACAGCACGTAGCTTGGGACGAGATCACTCGGTTTATGAAGCCGGGCCAGTAGAAATACACCGGTCTCGGGATGATCATAGTTTACGTGCGAACCGCGAATGACGGTTTTCTTGAAACCCAACTGATCGAGAACAGCATCGAATTGGGCAAAGGTAACTCGATTACTCACGATGAACAACCCCCTCTCGTTGCTCCAAAATGTCATCGCGAAATCCACGAATTCGCCGAACCGCCTCCGGATCGAGAATTTGCGTTGATGGAACTCGGATGGTCAATCGTTTCGAACCCCGCGCTACCCGAAATCGTCGGGCACCTGTGAAGGCGGCCTGCACATAAAACCAATAGGCTCGATCGCTGGAAACATCGTAAACAATTAAAATCACCGGAAATAGTTCGCCAAGCCAGTATCGTAAGTGCGCTCGTTCGATACGGAACGAGATGAATCGTCTATCGCGGGATAGTTTCAGGTGATCCGTAGCTTTTACCTGGAAGTATACCTCACCATGCTCAACTTGGCCCTCGGGTGTAAAAGTAAATAATACCAGATCCAGCCCGTAATCGTGAAGCCATCGTTCTACAACGTGTCCGGCCAATAATACCTGTCGCTCGACATGATTGATGCTCAGGTCGGCGATGACATGCTCCCTGGTGCGCTGCTTCCGCGGCGGGAATGGACGATGAGCCATCTCATTGTTCCTGATGGGAGAAAAACCGTTCAAAGCGTTGGAGTAGGATCATGATTGACGATAATGAACGAATACAGTAATGCAAGTCCAAGCGGAGACACACACGGACGCCGCAGCCGTAGAGGCCGCGGATATCCGGCGCGTCTCTGTTACGGAAGGCCGAGCGACAGTCCCCGGCAAAGCTGAGCCACGAACCACCGCGAAGCACACGATGCTCATCTAAATGTCTGATCGTTTGCGTCGAGTATTTTAGGCTTTTCATAGCAGTGTATTTGCCAAAATAATCCTCACACCATTCATAGACATTCCCGTGCATATCGTATAAGGCAAAGACTTCTAAATTGTTCATTGATGAGAATGTGAGTATATCCAGCACAAAGTCAGCCGACAGGTGACGGCTCAATACGGAATCGTTTCAACTCGACAAGCCTGACGGGTGGGTTGCACCTACAATACTGAAGGGAAATTCATTTGACTTATCTGAGATGCGAGAAGCCCTTATGACGACAGCTGCGACTCCGCGCGAAACTCTGGAATTCAAAACCGAACTGAAGCAACTTGCTTCATCTCATCACGCATTCGCTGTATTCCCACAAGGAAATCTTCCTGCGCGAATTGATCAGCAACGCCAGCGATGCGATCAACAAGATCAAGTTCGATTCGCTGGCCAACGAGGAAAAACTCGAAGGCAACAAGGACTGGAAAATCAAGATCGCCGCTGACAAGGCCAACGGGACGCTGACCATCTCCGACAACGGCATCGGCATGTCGCGCGAAGCGATCGTCGAGAACCTGGGCACCATCGCCAAATCGGGCACACGCGCCTTTCTCGAGAGCCTGCAAACAGCAAGAGATGCAAGACCGGCCCGAATTGATCGGCCAGTTCGGCGTCGGCTTCTACTCGGCCTTCATGGTCGCCGACAAGGTGACGGTGATTTCGCGTCAAGCAGGCATCGGCGAGCGATGGGCGTGCGCTGGGAGTCCGACGGCCAGGGCGAGTTCACCGTCGAACCCTGCGAGAAGCCGACGCGCGGCACCGACGTCATTCTGCACCTCAAGGAGGACGGCAAGGAGTTTCTCGACGAATGGCAACTGCGATCGCTGGTCAAGAAGTTCTCCGACTTCATCGAACATCCCGTCGTGATGGATGTGGAGCGGAAAGAGGGCGAAGAAACCAAGATCGTCGAGGAAACGCTCAACTCGCGCAAGGCGATCTGGCTGCGGCACGAAGCGGAAGTGACCCCGGAAGAGTACAACGCGTTTTACAAGCAGATCAGCAACGACACCGAGCCGCCGGCCCGCGTCATCCACTACACCGCCGAAGGCCGAACTCGAATTCCGCGTGCTTGTTGTTCATTCCGGCGCACAAGCCGTTGTCATTCCAGTGGGAGGAGCCCAAAGGGGCTAAAGCTCTACATTCAGCGTGTTCAGATCATGGATTCCTGCGAGGGGCTGCTGCCGCCTTACCTGCGTTTCGTGCGCGGCGTCGTCGATTCAGCCGATCTGCCGTTGAACATCTCGCGCGAGCTGCTCCAGCAGAACGCCGATCCTCGACAAAATCCAGAAGAACCTCGTCAACAATATCCTGGAGACGCTGGAAGGGATGAAGATCGACCGAGAACGACAAAGTATGTCAAATTCTTCCTGGAACTCGGCGTGATGATCAAGGAGGGCGTCGGTCGCGACTGGTCGAATCGCGAACGTCTTGCCGATCTGATTCTCTTCGAGTCGATGAAAACTGAGAACGGGAAGTTCATCACGCTCGCTGAATATGTCGAGAAAATGCCTGCCGAGCAGAAAGACCTCTACTATCTCATCGGCGAGACGCGGGAACTGATCGAGCATTCCCCTCTCCTGGAATCGTTCCGTGCCAAAGGTTGGGATGTCCTCTTGTTGAGCGAGACGATCGATGAATTCATGCTGCCGTCGTTGATGCAGTACAAGGGCAAATCGCTCAAGGCGGTCGATCGGGGCGACATCGATGCCGACTCCGACAAGCCGGTCGAGGGCAGCGAACAATATCAGGAGTTGTTCAAGTTTTTGAAGACTCGAATCCCGGAAGTCAGCGACATTCGTCTCTCTCGCCGGCTCAAGGAAAGTGCATCCTGTCTCGTCGCGGATGGAGCCGCGATGGGTGCGAATTACGAGCGGATTTTACAGAAGATGGGCCGGCTCGATGAGAATCACGAATCGAAACGGGTTCTGGAGTTGAACGGCGAACATCCGACCGTAATCGCCATCCGCGAGTTATACGGGAAGAACGCCGACGATCCGCGCATCGAGAACTATGGGCGACTTCTATACGAAGAAGCAGTGATCGCCGAAGGGTCGAAACTGAAAGATCCGACCGCATTTGCCCGGCGAATCAACGAGTTGATTGCGTTGACTTTGGGCAATACCTCAAAGAGCGGGGTTAAGGGGAAGGCGGAAGCGTAGCTGAATTGCTCGTGGCCTTTGTACCGCCTTTTAGGACCGAAGACACCTGGAACTACAGATCGCCATTGTTCCACCCGGCATGCCCGTTTGAGATATCGGCCTGTTGTCACCCGGAATCCCGGTCATGTGTTTGGCAGTCTTTGATGAATCTGGTGATACTGGAGTGCGAAAACTCTGCCTGAAAAAAAACAAACCTTCGCCTTACTTTTCTGTGGCTGCGGTAGTATTCCCTGAACTGGAGCAGGCTGCTGCCTGTGAAAAACGTATTATTTCTCTTCGCGAAGAACTCTCTCTTTCTCCGAACTATGAATTCCATTTTCCTTCCGCTGGAAAGCGAGGACGAAAGGAATTCCTTCGCGCGGTGAAGGAATTTGAATTTCATTACGCCGTTACCACCATCGATAAACGTGAACTCACTGGTAACGCTTGGAACAAAAAGAGTTACCTCTATCAGCACGCGGCAAGAATGACCCTCGACGCAATCAAAGCTCACCTCTTCGGGGCTCGCGTCTTCATCGACAAGAGTGGAGACAAGAAGTTTGACAAGGAGATTTGTTCATTTCTCAAGAAACACGCAGGGCTTCACGAAACGAAGCCACGAATTGTGGCTGCCAGCTCTTACGATTCGAAGAAGCACAACCTGGTTCAATTGGTTGATATGGTTTGTGGGGCTGTCGTTAGGTGCTACAAAGAGGGGGAAGAGGCCGACTCGTCGTTACGTGAAATTATCAAATCAAGAGAGCTTCTCGTGCAGATGTGGCCAGAAATGAAAGAAGCCACGGTAACCGGTTGAGGTCACCGTGGCTTACAAGACGCGCCGGTCGAGAATCAGGAAGGCAACTTTTGGTGGCCGTTTGGCCATTACTTGGTTACGCTTGTCGCATGTCCAGGCAATGAAGTCCTGGGGGGCTATCCTGACCTAAGAACCTCGTTCGGCCAGCCGAGGTTCCGTGGCGTGTTTGTTTCTTTGGGGAACTGCCCCACGCTTGAAATTATCGGCTCTTGCAGGAGAAAAGTCAAGAGAACCTCACTCAGGATGGGAAAATGAGTCCGGCAATTGCCAGTCGATCTCAGGAAATCCATTCTTTTTCAGTGCATTGTTGATCTTCGAAAATGGCCGCGTTCCGAAGAAACTCGCCGCCGATAACGGCGATGGATGGCCCGATTCGATGATGATGTGCTTTGGGTCGATGATGAGTTTGGTCTTTTTGCGGGCATGTGCTCCCCACAACACGAAGATGACAGGCTCCGCCTTTTCATTCACTTTCCGAATGACAGCATCGGTGAATTGTTCCCAGCCCTGATCTTTGTGGGAAGCAGCTTTGTGAGCTTGAACCGTTAAGACCGTGTTGAGCAACATGATACCTTGCTTTGCCCAGGGAACGAGGTAGCCGTTATTCGGTATCGTACAGCCCAGGTCATCTTTCAGTTCTCGAAACATATTCTTCAGCGACGGCGGCGGCGCGATACCGGGTTTGACCGAGAAGCACAGCCCATGCGCCTGCCCGTCGTCGTGATAGGGGTCTTGACCCAACAGCAGCACCCGGACCCGATCGTAAGGTGTGAATTGAAAAGCGTTAAAGACATCTGCTTCGGGTGGGAATACTTGATGCGTTGCCCTTGCTGCGGCAACAAACGCCATGAGCTTGGCAAAGTAAGGCTTTGCGAATTCGTCCGCGAGAACCGTCAGCCACGATGGTGGCAGTCCCGGAACCTCGACCTGGGGTTGCTCTTCCAACGACGAGAAGAGATTCGGGGTTTCATCGGCGGTTCGTTTATTCTTGGCCACAGTTGCTTTCTCCATTGATTCGTCCGACGCCGATGAGACCTGATCGCATGTCTTGTCATTTCGATCGCCGACTTGAGTTTTCTAACGAAATCGAGAACTTTTTTCTGGAATCGAGCGCCTAAACTGGTGTAGATAATGAGAGTCGTTGTCTGCTCCGCACCACTTTACTTCTTGAGGTAAACACCTTATGTCGAAACGCTTTTTGCTTCCGATCGTGGCAGTGTTCTCGATCGCATTGCTCGATGTCTCCATCGCAAATGCTCAGCTAAAACACCCGAAAATACATAAGGCAATTTATGAGATGGAACAAGCGGAGAAATACCTTAACTCCGCTCCAAAGGTTTTTGGGACTCACAAGGAAAAAGCCATTGAGGCTTTGGGCGCGGCAAGCATTCAACTGAAAGAAGCGCTCGACGCGGTCGGCGAAAAATACACAGGTTGGAAAGGTAAAGCGGCACCGAAAGGCTCCGGGCCACATCCCCGTCTCACCAGTGCGATTAACGACTTGAACGAGGCCAAAGCCTATCTCGAAACCGCGGAGAAAGTATTCAAGGGCCATAAGGCCAAGGCAATCAAAGATATCAACGTGGCTATCACGCAACTGGAAGAAGCTTTAGCATTTGCCGCCAAGAAGGGTAAATAGCGTGCTTCACGCTAACCCGACGTGAAAGCGAGGACGAAACTTCCGTTCACTCGGAAACATATCCTCGCTCACGCATCGATTCTCGCGCTCGCGATTTCTCCGCGATTGCTGTCCCACAACTCCCTGCAACTCATCTGCCAAACATCTTTCACTCCTGCGAATTCTTTTCGAGATGATCGAGCAGTTTTTGGAAGTTCTGTTCGGCCTGTTCGCGTTCGATCCCGGCGCTAACCAGATGCTCGATGGCAGCGGTCCACCCTGCGGAGCGCAGGTCCGGATTGTACTCTCCTTCCGCAGGGGGCTTCGCGTCGCCTTCTTCGGGCGCAGGCGGAGTTTTCCCTTCGCCGTCTTCGGGCACGGGCGGTTGAGATTTCTCGACAAAAAGAACCAGAGCCTGTTGATAACGAGGATCGCGCATCAGGGAATTCATTTCCCGTTGCTTGGCCTTGCCGATATAGGCGGCCGGCACAGCAATGAGGATGATCGCCCCGATGATGACCAGTCCGGGCGGGAAATGGTACCAAAAAGGCTCGCTCAGGTCCGATTCCTGCGTCCCCAGTAATTGCGCTCCTTCGGTCTTCGATATCGGATCGAATCGGTCGTTTCCATCGTGGATGCAAAATGTGCCGTCATAGCGCCAAAGGTCGAGCCAAAACACTCCGATGTAGCTGTATTTATAGCCGACCCGCGCACCGGCAGGCAAATCATTGCCGTGTACTCCGGCAATTCTTCCGAGATCACTGATGGTGTCGCCCCTGGTAATCAGTAGGATCTTGGCTTCAGACTGCGTTGGGGTCATCAGCCCGGACGCGAAAACGAGAAAAACCCAGCGATAATGGATCGCCATGAGAAACTCCTTCTGCGAAAGGTTGTTGAAAAGGAAAAGCCAGTCTCATCGTTTGCCGCTCCGCGGCGAACGTCTTCTCTTGCCTCTCTGCGGCGTTATCCTACCACCTTCAGAAGGCTCTGCGTCTGAATGATAGGCTTCTGATCGAAGCTAGTTTGGCTGCGGAGCGGCAAGACCAAGAGGTCCGGAATCAACCACCCGCGGGGCGTTCGACGTGTCCCCCAAACTTGTTGCGCATCGCTGAGAGCAATTTCTCGGCGAAAGTATGATCCTGACGCGAGCGGAATCGGGTATACAGTGCGGAGGTCAGCACGTCGGCGGGCACCGCTTCATCGACGGCGGCCTGGACCGTCCAGCGGCCTTCACCCGAGTCATGCACGAACCCGCTGAATTCGGAAAGCGTCGGATTTTCTGCAAGCGCCATCGCGGTCAAATCGAGCAGCCAGGAGCCGACGACGCTTCCGCGCCTCCAGACCTCGGCGATGTCGGGCAAGTTCAGATCGAATCGATACTCTTCGGGCAACTCTTTGGAGTTGGCATTGCGAAAGATGTCGAAACCCTCGGCGTAGGCTTGCATGAGTCCATATTCGATGCCGTTGTGGATCATCTTTACAAAGTGCCCCGTGCCGGGCGGACCGCAGTGCAGATACCCTTCCTCGGAGGTTCCGCCCAGCTTGTCTCGGCCGGGTGTCGGCTCGATTTCTCCTTTGCCCGGCGCGAGTGCCTTGAAAATCGGATCCAGCCTTTCGACCGCTTCACGAACTCCGCCAATCATCAGGCAATAGCCGCGTTCGACGCCCCACACACCGCCCGATGTGCCGACGTCGATATAGTGAATACCCAGTGCTTTCAGTTCCTTGGCCCGGCGCACATCGTCCTTGAAGTAGCTGTTGCCGCCATCGATAATTACATCTCCCGCTTCAAAGCGTTTCGCCAACTCTGCTATGGTCGATTCGGTCGGTTTCCCGGCCGGGACCATGATCCAGGCAGCGCGCGGCTTCGTCAGTTTCAGTGCGAACTCATCGAGATTCGCCGCGCCGACGGCCCCTTTGGCCTGACATTTGGCTATCGCTTCTGCCTGATAGTCCGTCACGACACACTGGTGACCTTTTCGCATGAGCCGATCGACCATGTTGCCGCCCATGCGTCCGAGTCCGATCATTCCGAGTTGCATTCAGGAGTCTCCAAAAAATGGCGGTTAACTCAGAAGCGAAACACATGGAGAGGCAAACAACGCGGATTGTAGCCGAATTCGCCGGAATTCGGGTCCGCTGGACGCAGACAACTGCCGCGCATTCTGAGGGTTCCCCGAATTCCGGCGAATTCGGCTACTGTCCGATCAGGATGCGGTCATCGAGTTGGGCGAAACGATGGGTTTCGGTCGCGGCGGATTCTCCTCCAGCTTATGAATCTTGGCCAGTCGGCGGAGGTGCCGCTCCTCTCCGGAAAACTGCGCTGCCAGAAAGGCAGCGCATAAATCCTTGGCGGTCTCGATACCAATGACGCGCAGACCCCATCACGAGCACATTCATATTGTCGTGCTCAACTCCCTGATGAGCGGAGTAATGATCGTGGCATAAACCCGCACGAATTCCCGGCAGTTTATTGGCGGCGACACTCGCCGCCAACCCCGGAGCCGCAAATGAGAATACCGCGCTGGGCACGCCCTAGTTGTATGGCAATGCCCAGCGCCTCGGCATAGTCCGGGTAGTCGTCGGGCTGCGTTGGATCAAAAGTGCCGAGATCCAGCAGCTTGTGACCTGCCTGTTCCAGGAACTGGCGTATCGACTCTTTCAACTCGAAGCCGGCATGATCCGAGGCGATGACGACATTCATGCTTCACCTTCCTTTTGCGAGCTGGGACTTGGCCTGCGCAACCACGTTATCGACCGTGAAACCAAACTTCTTCTGAAGCTCTTTCAAGGGCGCGGAAGCTCCGAAGGTCTTCATTCCGATGGTCGCTCCGGATGTGCCGATATACTGATGCCAGCCGAACATCCCGGCCTGCTCCACGGCGACACGGGCGGTAACGCTCGGCGGCAACACGCTATCGCGGTAGACCTGCGATTCGTGTTCGAACAGTTCCCAGCTGAGGCATGCTCACAACCCGGGCCTTGATCCCTTCGCTCTTGAGACGCTCGAAGGCATCCAGACACAGCCCAACTTCACTGCCGCTGGCCAACAACAAGACATCGGGCTTGCCGTTCGGCGCATCGGCAAGACGTAGGCACCCCGTTCCAACCCCTTAGCCGAAGCGTACTTCGATCGGTCGATGACGACCAAATCTTGACGGGTCAGGATCAGAGCAAGCGGGATGATGTCTTAGTTGCATGATCGTCTTCCAGGCCTCGACGACCTCATTAGCATCTGCGGGACGAAGAACGATCAGATTGGGAATCGCCCGCAAACTGGCCAGTTGTTCGATCGGCTGATGGGTCGGCCCATCCTCGCCCACACCGATCGAGTCGTGGGTGAAGACATAGATTACTGGAATTTCCATGATCGCAGCGAGACGGATCGGTGGTCGGCCGTAATCGCTAAAGATAAGAAAGCCTGCTCCGAACGGACGAACCTTGGACACCGACAACCCGTTGAGGATCGCGCCCATTGCATGTTCGCGGATGCCGAAGTGGAAGTTTCGCCCGCCGTAGCTGCCGGCCTCGAAATCTCCCGCACCTTCAAACGTCAGTCGGGTTTTGGTCGATGGAGCCAGATCCGCCGCGCCGCCGATCAACCAGGGAACGTTCTTCGCCAGCACGTTCAGTGCCTTCCCGGAAGCATCGCGCCGGACATCGCAGCCAGTTTCTTCTTGCCGGGGTTCTTGGGATCGTCCACTTCTCCCCAGGGGAAAGCCGGTAAATCCTTGTCCCAACCGTTAGGAAGTTGACGTTTCTGCATTTTGTCGATGGCATCGGCAAGGACCGGATATTGCTTTCGATACTCTTCCAGTTTTGCCCACCATTCGGAGGACATTTTTGCACCGCGCGCGCCGATACCGGCCTTGAAAGTCTCGTAGACCTGCGGCGGGACATCGAAATGTTTATCCGGATCGAGGCCGTAAAAGATTTTAGCACCCCGGATCGCAGGCTCGCCGAGGGGCTCTCCGTGCGCGGAATGGCTATCTTGTTTGCCGGGAACTCCGTAGGCAATGTGGCTGTCGACGATAATTAGAGTCGGTCGATCGGTGGTTCTCGCAACCGTTTCCAGGACTTCTTCGAGGATTACCAGATCGTTCGCGTCGCTGACGCGCAATCACATTCCAGTGATAGCCCAAAAATCGCTCGGCAACGTCTTCGCTAAAGGCGAGAGATGTGCTGCCTTCGATGGTGATGCGGTTATTGTCGTAGATCCAGCACAGATTTCCGAGTTTCAGATGGCCGGCTAAAGATGCTGCTTCGCTGGAAACGCCTTCCATCATATCGCCGTCGCCGCAGAAAGCGAAAACGCGATAACTAAACATCTCAAAGCCGGGACGGTTGAAGTAGGTCGCCATCCACTTGGAGGCTATGGCCATCCCGACGCTATTGCCAAGACCCTGTCCGAGCGGCCCCGTGGTCGTTTCCACCCCGCTGGTCAGGCGATATTCCGGGTGGCCGGGACATTTGCTTTCCAGTTGGCGGAAAGCCGAATATCGTCGAGCGTAACCGAAGGCGCTCCGGGGATTTCGTATTCCGGGTTTACCGCCTTGACGCCGGTCAAATGGAGCATCGAGTAGAGCAACATCGAGGCGTGCCCCACGGATAACACAAATCGATCCCGATCCGGCCAGATCGGCTCACTGGGATCGAATCGCAGAAAACGCTGCCAAAGGATATAGGCGACCGGAGCCAGGGCAACCGGCGTCCCAGGGTGCCCGGAATTCGCTTTTTGCACGGCATCCATTGATAGGCGCGAATGGTATTGATACACAATTGTTCGTTTGCTGCCGGCGTGGTGTCAGCTCCACGATGCAGGCTGGGAGGTGTTTGCGATGCGATCATCAGATGGTTCCTCGATGAAGAAGATTCAAGAACCAGCATACGGATGGAGAAATTATCAGCCAGTTGCAAAATGCTGCAAAATGTGAGCCAGTATCGCCGAGCATGGGAGGAAATGGTGCACCGAACGGGTAGCCGAGTTCGAATCTACGAATGCTCGCCTTCTTCGAAATAGCCCAAACTATTTGCTTTCGACATCGGGATCAAATCCGTGTCGCTCCTCCACGTCGTCGACCAGATCTTCGACCGCCGGCACTACGGGGGGCGGAGGTTCGCGCCGAACCGGCACGCGCGTATGTCGGCTCGGTGCAGCGGCACGTGGGCCGTTGATCGGTGGGGGACTTGAATGCTTGGGGATCGCGGGTGAAGTCGTCCGCGGCTCTGAACCAAATCGCGTTACCACATAAGTGCCGCTGGTTTTGTGGGTCTCCAGGTCGAGCAACCCATGCCGGGAGGCGTCTTCCAGCAATTCACTGAAGGTGCGGTAGCCGTGGTATTCTTCGTTGAACGAGGGCTTCTTTCGTTTCATCGTGTCCTTGATCATGGAGGACCAGAGGACTTCCTTGTTCTCGCGGCGAAGTGCGAGCAGCGATTCCATCAGCAGCCCGAAGATCTTGCGCTTGCCTTCCGGCAACTGGGTCATCATCGACGGCAGAGCGGTTGACGGCACTGCCAAGGTCTTCGTAATAGATGAATTCATCGCAGTTGTCGCGGAGCAAATCGGAAGTTGCCTCCGCCAATCCCAGGCCGATGACGTGCTTGCCCAGTTCTTTCAGCTTCGAAACCAGAGGTGAAAAATCGCTGTCGCCGGATACGATGACAAAAGTGTCGATGTGATCCTTGGAATAGGCCAGGTCCATCGCATCGACACAGAGGCGGATGTCGGCCGAGTTCTTGCCGGTCTGAGCCCGCGTCGGGGATTTCGATCAACTCGATCGCGGCCTCGTGCAGCATCGTCGTATACTGCGAGAATCGGCTCCAATCGGCGTAGGCTTTTTTGGCGACGATCTTGCCTTTTTCGACCAGTCGTTCGATCACACGGTTGATGTCGAACCGATCTCGTCGGTTATTCAGGCCAATCCCAATATTCTCGAAATCCAGAAACACGGCCAGTATTCGTTCACCATCCGTATGCCGGGGAGTTTTCACAGTGCTACTCATGGGAGAACTGAGGATATCAGATAAAGCCCCTGGGTCTGGAACGAGACCCTCCGCCGGCAATCATTCCCATTTCGGATCGGGACGCCGTTCTCAATCTCTCGTCATCGGTCGAGCTTGCTCAGCAGCACTTTGGCTTCCTTGGCCGTGTTCGTGCCGGGATATTTCCTGATCAGTGCTTGCAGTTTTTCGATGGCCAGTTCGCGCTTATTGGGATCGCGGGTCAACGCCTTCATCAGTGCAAATTCCGTACTGGCTTTCTTTTCGAGAGCTGCCTGGTCTGCCGCTACGGGATCGACTTTGGGGGGATTCTTCTTTGGGACCGGAGTTTTTGCAACGGTCATAGGCTCAGTTTTCGTGTCGGTGGTCTTGGGCTCGGAGACAATCTCGTTGGTCATCGGCTCCGCAGTGGGTTCATCTTTGCGGGCCGATAGAGTGATCCTTGCGATCTTTGAGGAAATTCCTAATATCGGTCACATCGATAAAGAACGCGTAGCCCTGTGCTGCGACGGACACCAACCCCCCTTGAGTCACGCCGATTTGTTCGCCTTTGGAGTTGAACAGCGGTCCGCCACTATCTCCTGCACTCGTGTTCGAGGTGGCTTCGATGATCTTGGCCTTATGGTTGCTGACATCGCGACCGCTACCCGCTGTCCACGTCTTTTGGTAAACCTGCCGGACTTTCCCAGGTGTGTAAACCCATGCGGCGTCGCTGGCAGCAGGGTTTCCGATCGAGTGAATATTCTCGCCAATGTCGGGACTGGTTTCAGCAAATTTCACCGCACGAACACCCGGTGGAAGTCGCTCGAGTTGAACGATTGCCAGATCCCGGCTTTCTTCCCGTACCAGAACTTTGCCGCGAATCCCCTTATTGGCGGTGATGCTCTGTTTGTATTTGTCCCGTTCGACAATCGGTTTTCCCTTGGTATCGTACATGGGAAAATGCACGATCACCATATCTGCGTTGCCGACGACATGGTTATTGGTGATGATGTATCTTTTCTGGGCATCAATGAGTGAACCGGATCCGCTGCCAACCTTTGGAGTATACACGAAGCAGGCAGACTTCAAACCAGCGTAATAGATTTTGGTGCCGTTGTCATCTTCGGCACGAGCGGAGCATGGTGCCAGAAGAAGCCCCGCGGCGATGATCCCCAGCCACGTACGCGTAAGGACGAAGTTCATGGAAGACATCCTCGAAAATTGCAAAAGATGAGTAGACCGGTTTTTGACGCAAGTCTCGGTTTATTTTCACGGATTCCATCGTAACTCCAATGCGGATTGGGTCAAGCGCAAAGTCGATTTTGTCGCAAATCATTCACAGATGTTTGCAAATAGTCGGTTTTTGCCTCTCAATCAACCTGTTGCGAGTTGCTTCGGAGATGTCGCTTCCGTGTTTTCAATCCACTGCGCGTTTGCAAACAAACTGTTGAAGACCCGCGCTGACTGTGTAAAACGGTCAACTCACGAATAGAATCATCGGCAACGTGGTCCGATACAACGATATCGAAGCATTCATCAGGGAAATTGAGGTCATCCTATGTCCAATAGTTTTTTCCGGCTGGACGGCAAAGTTGCGATCGTAACCGGCGGCGGGCAAGGCATCGGCGAGGCCATTTGCCGTCGTCTCGCAGCAGCGGGGGCCAAGGTCGCGGCTTTCGATTTGGTTCTCGAAGGGGCGAATAAAGTCGCCGCCGAGATCAACGGATTGGCGGTTCAGGGTGACGTCACTTCGGAATCCGACGTCATTCGTGCGCGCGACGAAATCGAGAAACATCTGGGACCCATCAGCATCATCGTCAACAACGCCGGGATCACGGGCCGGGCGGCGAAAACCTGGGAACTCGAGCGCGAAGTCATGACCAAGGTGCTGGATGTCAATGTCACGGGGCCGTTCTTGCTCTGCAAAGCGGTCCTGCCCGGCATGTCTCGCCCGCAAATATGGCAGGATTGTCAACATTGCTTCGGTCGCGGGCAAAGAAGGCAATCCGACCATGGGACCATACTCCGCCAGCAAGGCCGCCATCATCGCGCTCACCAAGACAATGGCCAAGGAGGTCGCGGGGCAGGGGGACATCACCATCAATGCCATTTCACCTGCGGTGATTCATACGCCGATTCTGGATGGCTTGCCGCAATCGACGGTCGATTATATGGTCTCCCGAATCCCGATGGGTCGAACCGGGAGACCCGAAGAGGTAGCAGCGCCTCGTGCATTTTTTGGTCAGCGCGGATGCAAGTTTCACCACAGCACAGTGTTACGACATAAGCGGGGGCCGAGCGACCTACTGAAAACTGGAGACCTGGAGAAAGGAACAACGCATGCCATTCATACCGAGTTTTGAACGCCTTGCCCGCGAAGAAGGAAGAGTCGAAGGTGAACGCAAAGGAAAACGCGAAGGTGAACGCAAAGGAAAACGCGAAGGAAGACGCGAAGGAAAACGCGAAGGCTTGTTGCGTGGGATAGAAGTAAGTTTGAGCGTTAAGTTCAGTGCCGCAGGAGTGGCGCAGATGGTAGCCGTCCAACAAGTCGAAGATCCGAAAAAGTTGCAATCGCTTTTGGAGTCGATACCTGCGGTGAAAACATTGGATGAGTTTCGTGCGCTCTTGTCCGGTGCGACGAAATAATTCGGCCACATTCCGCCTCGGTGTCGGTCGGCGGCAAACCTCATGCGTTCGTTCCGAGGACGGCTACCAATTCGTCGAGGCTTACTGCCCCAAATTTGCCATGGGGGTTCGACGCCCGAACACTGACTGAACTCATCCTTTCGCCATCAATCCACATCATGCCGAGAAAAACTGCACCGATTCGGAACCCACTCTATCCCGCTCGTTTCCAGGTTGAAGCAAATTCCTACAATAACCGCGATCGTTTCGAGATCGTTAGATTCTGCTATTGAGGCGAATGACTATGAGTAACCCCGCAAACCAAACAGTCGTGAGCGGCGCGGACATTTTGGTTGAATGCCTGATCCGGCAGGGTGTCGATACTGTCTTTGCCTATCCAGGGGGGGCCAGTATGCCCCTTCATCAGTCCTTGACGCGCGTGAGCAACAAGCTCCGAACCATCTTGCCCCGCCACGAGCAGGGCGGCGGCTTCATGGCTCAGGCTTATGCCCGCACGACCGGCAAGGTGGGCATCTGCATGGCAACCAGCGGTCCGGGGGCAACCAATTTTGTCACCTGCCTGGCCGATGCGAAGATGGATTCCGTCCCGATCATCGCCATCACCGGGCAGGTCAGCACAAACTTTATCGGGGGCGATGCTTTTCAGGAAACTCCTATAGTCGAAGTATGCCGGGGCATCACTAAACATCATTACCTCATTCAGAGGACCGAGGACATCGCCCGGGTGATGAAGGAGGCTTTCCATATTGCCAATACGGGCAGGCCGGGACCGATCATCGTGGACATCCCGAAGGACATTCAATTGCGCGAGATCGTTCCGGATTGGGATCCGCCCATGAATCTGCCTGGCTACAAGCCATTTCGCAAGATCACCAGGCAAGAACTCGAACGGGTAATGACCGAGATTCGCAATTCGCGCAAGCCGATCATCTATGGCGGCGGCGGCATCATCAGTTCCGGGGCTGCGCCCGAACTGAAGGAATTCGCCGAGACGGCCGGCATCCCGGTGGCCCTGACCCTGCATGGGCTGGGCGGTTTCCCTGCCGATCATTACCTTTGCCTGAACATGCTGGGCATGCACGGGACCGTCTATGCCAACTACGCCATTAACGATGCCGATCTATTGCTGGCCTTTGGAGTCCGCTTCGACGATCGAGTCACCGGAAAACTGAGCGAATTTGCCAAGCATGGCAGGATCGTCCACATCGACATCGATCCCTCGGAACTCAACAAGAACAAGCACGCGCACGTGGGGATTCACGGCGATCTCAAGGACGCCATCGCGGGTTTGAACGGCTTGCTCAAAGAAGAGAAATACGCCGAACTGGTCGGCGGCGGCCGCTATCCCGACTGGATACGTCAACTCGATGATTGGCGCGAAGCCGAACCGCTGCGCTATCAGGATCGGGACGATGCGATTCTGCCGCAGCACGCGATTCACCGGCTTTGGCAAATCCTCAAGGATCGCAACCAGCTCGATAAGACGATCATCACTACCGGCGTCGGCCAGCATCAGATGTGGTCGGCGCAATACTTCCACTTCAACCAGCCCCGTCACTGGGTTACCAGCGGCGGACTGGGCACGATGGGGTTCGGACTGCCGGCCGCCATCGGCGCGAAGGCAGCGCATCCCGACAACCTGGTGATCGACATCGATGGCGACGGCAGCTTTCTGATGAACATCCAGGAGCTTGCCTGCGCGTTCACCGAGCATCTGCCTGCCAAAGTGTTGCTCTTGAACAACCAGCATCTGGGAATGGTGGTGCAATGGGAGGATCGCTTCTTCCAGAGTAACCGGGGGCATACCTATCTGGGAGCCGGTCACGATCGGGAACCCTATCCGAACTTCGTGCAAATCGCCCGTGGTTTTGGAGTGGGAGCGCGTTCCATTCGAGACAAGAAGGATCTGGATGCTGCATTGATCGAAATGATCGAAAGCACAGGACCGTATGTGCTCGATGTGATGGTTCCTTACCAGGAACACGTTCTGCCCATGATTCCATCGGGGGCGAGCGTCAAGGAAATCATCAAGGCGTAAACTGCAGGGCGGGTCGAGGCTTTGCGAGGCCCGCCGCCCTACTGGCGGGCCTCGCAAAGCCTCGACCCGCCCTACTGGCGGGCCTCGCAAAGCCTCGACCCGCCCTACTGGCGGGCCTCGCAAAGCCTCGACCCGCCCTACGGGCAATAGTTCGTGCAACAGTCAATGAATTGAACGCTGATGGGAGGATTTTCCCAGAAGTGCGCGTAGTAAAATACCGCTGAGGCGTTGATTGCCATTGAGGAAATGGCCAGCATCCAGAAAAAAATCCCGCGCCAACTTCGGATGCTGAGCCAGTGCGGCGCTGCTGCCAGTGAGGCGAAAAGAAAGGGTAGAAAAGGTGTCAAATAGCGCGGCCCGTAACAGGTAGCCCCCCACCAAATCGCATACAGCGACATGACAATGAAATTGATAAGGAACGCACTTCCCAAAAGTGTGGCTTCGCGAGGATACTTGCGCAGAAACCTCGGCCAGGCTAGAAGTGCGATCACCATTACTGGGCTTGTGGCGAGTAATCCATGCGATCTGGAAAACAGTAGTCCCAGCGCACCGTCCCGAAAAGAACCGACCAGGTAAGGCTGCGATCCGGTGAAGCAGTCGCCAAAAAAGAACTGGTTTTGGAACAAAAACAGCATTCCGCTGATGGCGATCGGCAAGCTCGACCAAAGCAGATACTTCCAGTCTCGTCGCCAAAGCAGGTCAATCCCGATCGGAATCATGGCAAGCAGGTAATACGCCTTGAATTGGAGAGCAAGACCAGCGAAAAACCCGGCCAACAGCGGCGAGCGTCGAGACAATACACAATAGTACGTCCCGCACATACACATCAGCAGATGGCTCTCCAAAAACAGACTTCGACTATAGAACCAGATACTCGTTCCCAGAAATGTGACAGCGCTGATCGTATCTATATCTGTACTCCTCACGCTCCGCGTGATGAGTACAGATATAGCGGGTCGATCTGCACCGAAGAACCGCAAGATTGCCCGGAAGTAGAAGAATGCGACCAGCGTCGCCAGCGCGGAGGCCAACAACGCTATGGGTTCGAGAAAGCGCGTGCCTCGCACCCAATAGGTCATCGGAGCCAACCAAAACGCGATCCCCGGTTGATGCACCGAATACTCGGGGGTTCCAGGCGGTACCGATTGCGATCCCGGTTGCGTCGGGCGATAGTAGCGCTGATAAGGGTCGATGGTCAACTCCATCGAACCTTCTCGCATGGTCTGATAGATGTCGCTCCACGGCACGCGCCTATTATCGATCATCAAGTAGGTGTGATGATCCAAACGCCGATCGTTGCGACAGAATCGGCCGGCACACCAGGTCTGCCCCGCGTGAACGGCGTCATAGTTGTTCGCCAGATCGACATCCCCATCTTCGATCAGACTGCCGATGAGGAGCAGGTAATGGGGTTCATCCCCGGAGATAACGTAACCGAGCTTAAAGGTCAGACTCCAGGGTCGGATCGTCATGAAATGGGGGAGAAGCAACAAGACCACGACGAATCCAGCACAGGGAATTGCCAACCGGGACACGAGACTTCGATTTGAAATCGTCTTCGGGCCCAATGAATGAGGAATTGCGAACCGCAGCAAGTTTGACGCGCTCCAGGGGATCGATTTCGGGGTCAAACTATAATCATTGAGGAGAAACGATAGGACGAGCCAACGGCGGTTATTCAGTGCCCTATCCTGATGTTGCCAGCCAAGGCCGGCTTCGGCACTGAATGAGTCATTCCTCAACGAGACGGATAAAAGAAATATCCGAACCCCGCTCTGGAGTCAATCGCACTGGAATTGCGGACTGAAGTTTCTACGAATCGCGCAGGCGGCGAGAGAGAAACACTTTGAACCAGGGTAAATCTTTGGATTGAAACGATTCCAGGCTCCAGCCGTGCCGGCGCAACAATCTGCGAAAATAATCGGTTCGGAAGCCTAATTCGAGCCAGCCAAACTTGCGGATTGACCAGGCCGACATGCCGTCGAGTCGGACTCCCCACGGCGCATGGAAATCATCAAGAATCGGCTCGCCCGCGAAGACGACGGCTCCTCCGGGGCTAACCATCTGGTCCAGATTGCGGATCATGCGCTGATGATCCGAGCAGTGGTGGAAGCATTCGTAGAACAATACCCGATCGAACTGCTGGTCGGGACGATATTCCAGCATGTCGGAGCAAGCCAACGACACTTTCTGTTCCAATCTTCGCGTTCTCTCACGAATCAACTCCACGAACATTTCACACACATCTACGGCCGTGACCCGATAACCCATCTGGACCAGTTCGAGTGTCGACAACCCCCAACCTGGGCCAAACTCCAGGATACTTCCTGCCGGTTTGAGACCCATGACCTGAATGAGATTTCCGACAGCGATCAACTGCTCGCTCACCGTATTATGGCTGTAGGTAGAGTAGGGAAAAGGAGTCGTGATATATGAACTAAGATCACCCGGGGTGACTTCGTCTTGATAGGGGCTGTAACTCTTCCTTCCGGAGATCCTTGAGTAGAGTTCCATCTGAGCCTGACGGTATTCACGGGAGTCCGGGTCGCTCGGGAATGATAACGATCCCGCATCGAATCGGAAGGATGTAAGAGCACTTCTGAAGGCGTCGCTCGATACTTGCATCTGCTCTTCACAATGAAGCATTTCTCGATCGAGTTCCTGGAGTGAAGTAACCACCCGGTAGCGTTCGCGTTCAGTTCCCCCGAAGCGAGATTTGATTGATCGGCGCAATCGTTGCAGTGAACTCCAGAGGAATGGCGGGCACGATTGACGAACCAAAAGTTTCATCTTGCTCTTCAACATGGATTTTTCTCACTTGGGAAGAGTTGGATTTATCGGCTCCGAAATAGGGTGGAAATGAAGAATTTGCACGAAATACATCAGTTGACGAGACGAGGAGAGGATGCGGTAAATTGGATAAGGCAGTGCAGGCGCTTTTTCTCGGACAATGTCAGACCACGAACCACGGCAAAAAGCTCAAATTACCGAAGCGAATCTGCTATTGAGTCCATCGACACGATAAAACAGCAGTGTAGGGCGGGTCGAGGCTTTGCGAGGCCCGCCATGAAGCTCTGTAACAGGTTCTTAGTCTAATCCCCGATCCGTCGAGTAGGACGTTTAACTACAGGGAGACATCACCCTTGCCTGCATCACTCATTGCCGTAAGTTGGTGGGAAATCACCGGCTGGATTGGCCTGCTCAATCTGCTGGTCGCGGGCCTGACTTTGGCGTGGGTTCTCTCCATTAAAAAAGAGTCCATGTCGGCGGTGGCCTGGAGTTTGACCATCGTCTTGTTGCCATTTCTCGGCGCACTGCTGTTTTTTGTTTTCGGCTACCAGAGTGTCGATCGTCCTCTGAAAAGAAAACGCGAGCTGGCTCACCGTCTTCGACTCAAGCAATCCGCCAGCGGGGAAGTTCCGCTGCTTCCTATGAGAATCCCTTCAGCACCGCTGGTCCCTGGTTGGGAAGAGATCGCCCATTTAGCCTGTCAACTCGGAGCAGCTCCCTTGATCGCCGGCAATCGCGTCGATCTCTACCACCAAGGCGAACCGACGTTTGCCGCAATGCTGGCCGCCATTCGAGCTGCCAAAGTACACATTCACATGGAGTTTTTCATCTTCCGGGCGGATGCCGTCGGCAAAGAATTTATCGAAGCAATGACCGAACGCGCCGAAGCCGGAGTCGAAGTGCGCTTCGTCTACGATGCCGTCGGCTGCTGGGGACTACGAAGCGCACTACTAAAACCTCTCGTCGAAGCAGGAGGGAAAGTTGCTCCGTTTCTCCCGTTATTCAATCCGCTTCGTCGCGTCGTCCGCATCAACCTGCGCAATCACCGGAAAATACTCATCGTCGATGGCAGAGTCGGCTTCACCGGCGGCATGAACATCGGCGTGGAGTATGCGAGCACCTCTCCGTTTTTCGGCACCTGGCGCGACAGCTTCCTGCGCCTGGAAGGGCCCGGCACTTCCTGGCTGCAAAGAGTTTTCATTGAAGATTGGAACTTTGCCACGTCAGAAGACCTTGCAGCGGATCGATACTTGCCGGTGATACCGGTTTGCGGACAAACCACGACTCAGATCGTTTGGTCGGGGCCGGACCAGCTTATCAAACCGATTCGCGAAGTTCTGTTTGCCGTCATCATGCGTGCTCGGCAACGAGTTTGGATAACCACTCCCTATCTTGTGCCCGACACCGGGCTTCTGGATGCGCTTTGTCTGGCGGCACGAACGGGCCGGGATGTCCGGATCCTCCTGCCTTTCCGACCCGATAAATGGATTCCTTTTCTCGCGGGCCGGTATTATTGGGGAGATTTGCTTTCGGCAGGAGTGAAGATCTATCAGTACACTCCGGGTTTCATTCATGCCAAGGTGGTCATCGCGGATGACGATTGGGGCAGCGTGGGCTCGGCGAATTTCGACAATCGCAGTCTGTTTCTGAATTTTGAATTGAACTGCGTGATCGAATCGCCCGGCATTGTGAAGGAACTCGAAGAGCAATTTTTGGCCGATCTAGCCGTTTCGATCCGTGTTGAGAGCACCAATTTGCGGAGCGCGGCTTTGTCAGCCGGCTCGCAGAAAATGGTTGCCGATTATTGTCCCCGGTGTTGTAAGTGATGTGGAATGTCGCTCAGCCGTACTCTTCACGCTCCGCGTGAAGATCAGTCCTCACGCGGAGCATGAGGAGTACAGATGTGGACTACTCGGTAGCAGAGCAATCCAATTGGGAGATTTGCTTTTGGATTCACATCCCCCTTACTACCTGCCTACCCAGAACCCGGCAAACCGGGTATCATTCCATTACACGCTTTATGCTTGATCCTGGTTCTGAGAGAATCGATGGCCGAGAACTACATCTTCACAATCGAAAACCTGACCAAACTCTACGACCGCAAGGAAGTCCTCAAAAACATCTGGCTCTCCTTCTACCCTGGTGCCAAGATCGGGGTGATCGGCAGTAACGGCTCCGGTAAGAGCACGCTCTTGAGGATCATGGCACTGCAAGACAAGGATTTCATGGGGTCGGCCCGGGCGGCCAACGGCATCACCATTGGATATGTCCCGCAAGAACCCCGTCTGGATGAAAGCACCGACGTTCGCGGCAACATCGAGCAGGCAGTTGCCAAGACGAGGGGATTGTTGAAACGCCATCAGGAGATCGGCGATAAAATGGCCGATCCCGAAGCGGACTTCGACAAGCTGATGGACGAGATGCAGAAGGTTCAGGATGCCATCGATGCCTGCAACGCCTGGGAACTCGATCGGCAACTTGAAATCGCCATGGATGCAATGCGCTTACCGCCCGGCGACGCCATGCCTGAGACCCTTTCCGGCGGCGAACGCCGCCGGGTCGCGTTGTGCAAGACGCTTCTGCAAAAACCCGACATCTTGTTGCTGGACGAGCCGACCAACCACCTCGACGCCGAATCGGTGGAATGGCTCGAACACCATCTGAAAGATTACCCCGGTACGGTCGTGGCCGTTACTCACGATCGTTACTTCCTCGACAATGTGGCCGAGATGGATACTGGAACTCGATCGCGGTCGTCGGACATCCTTTCGAGGGCAACTACTCTTCGTGGCTGGATCAGAAGACAAGCTCGGCTTGCCAAAGAAGAACGCACCGGAATCGGCCCGACGGAAGGCGCTGGCCCGCGAACTCGAATGGGCCAAAATGGCACCGCGTGCCCGTGTCGCCAAGAGCAAGGCTCGCTTGGCGGCCATCGAAAAATTGCAGTCCCAGGTTTACGAAGAGCGAGAAGACGAATCTCGTCATGCAGATTCCCAATGGGCCGGAACTCGGCGACCTGGTCGTTCGTGCCGAAGGACTCAAGAAGGCCTTCGGCGACAACATGCTCTTCGAGGACCTGACCTTCAATCTGCCCAAGGGCGGCATCGTCGGCGTCATCGGACCCAATGGCGCCGGCAAGACCACCTTGTTCAAGATGATCGTCGGCCAGGAAACCCGGATGGCGGCAAGCTGACCGTTGGGCCGACCGTGAAGGTGGCCCACGTCGATCAGAACCGCGATGCTCTGACTGCGGAAAACACGATCTTCGAGGAGATCACGGGCGGCACCGATTACATCATGCTCGGCAAGCAGAAGGTTGCCAGCCGCGGCTACGTCTCGCGGTTCAACTTCAAGGGGCCGGACCAGCAGAAGATGGTGGGAGACTGCTCCGGCGGCGAACGCAAACCGCATCCACCTGGCAAAGCTGCTCCGCACGCGGCGGCAATCTGCTGCTTGCTCGACGAACCGACCAACGACCTGGACGTCGATACCTTGCGGGCCCTGGAAGAAGCACTGTTGAACTTCGGCGGCTGCGCGGTGGTGATCAGCCACGATCGCTGGTTCCTCGACCGGATCGCCACGCACATCCTGGCATTTGAAGGCGATAGCAAGGTGGTCTGGTGCGAAGGAAACTATCGAACCTACGAAGAGCAGTGCCACGCCCGACTGGGAGTCGAGGCCGATCAACCCCATCGCATCAAATACAAGAAACTTCATTAGGATCGCCGGAGTATATGTATTTGAGGAATCGCGTAGGATAAGCGTCTCGCTTGTCCCTGAGTCAGTTCGAGGCAAAACAGGGATGAAGTCCGGACAAGCGAGACGCTTATCCTACGATTCTCGCCAGCGAGAAATGGTTCTCCAAGGGAAAACACGATGCCCCAGGGTGTTGAACACGAACTGGTGAATGTCACCAAGATTTACGAGCAAGGCACCCGAATCGTGCAGGCAGTTCGCGGCGTCGATCTGCGGATTTCGTCGGGCGAGTTTGTGTCCATCATGGGGCCGAGCGGCTCCGGCAAATCGACTTTGCTCCATCTTCTCGGAGCGCTCGATACCCCGACCACCGGTACCGTTTACTTCCAGGGACAGGATTTGCAGATGATGTCGGATCGCCAACGGTCTCTGTTGCGCCGAACCAAAGTCGGTTTCATCTTCCAGTTTTTCAACCTCTTGCCGACTCTTCGCGGTTTGGAAAATGTGGCGCTGCCGTTGTTACTTGGTGGAACTCGGCGCGGCCCAGCCCTGAAACTAGCTGCCATTGCCATGGACAATGTCGGCATGTCGTATCGGGCGGAGCATTATCCCGAAGAGATGTCCGGCGGTGAGATGCAGCGCATCGCCATCGCCCGCGCACTGGTCATCGATCCGGAAGCCGTGCTGTGTGATGAGCCGACGGGCAACCTCGATTCGGCGACGAGCAAAGAAATACTTTCCCTTCTGAGAAGCCTGCCGGAACGCGGCAAGCGCTCCGTGGTGATGGTGACACACGATCGCAAAGCAGCGGAATACGGGGATCGCATCGTACATATTCAGGATGGACGAGTCGCGCGCGAAGAACGCTTCCGAGTGGATATCGATGATACCCTGATAGCGCCTGTGGCATCGTAAATAAAGACATGCTAACCACAAAGATTTGAGCGAAGCGTCGCGTCTTTCTCCCTCTCCCCTGTACTCAGGGGAGAGGGTTGGGGTGAGGGGCAAGAGCCTGCCAGCATGAAAAACGCGTTTGGTTCGGGTGAAGGTTTACCCCTCACCCTAACCCTCTCCCCTGAGTACAGGGGAGAGGGAATCAGCGTTTGCTCGTAGGAATGACCTGACGCATCGCTCAGGTTTTGCGCCGCACAATTAGCATGTCTTTGAATCTAATTTTTATCCTGCTGGATACCGCATGTTTGCAGTTTTCCGTTCTCTGAGTTTGCGATACCTGATCCTCCGCTGGGAGCGGGCGCTACTGGTGATCGCCAGCATTGCGCTCGGTGTTGCAACGCTCGTGTCCACGCGCATTCTCAGTGAGGTTCTCGAATCGGCCGCTCATGAATCCGCTGTTCCGTTGCAGCAAGCCGATTTGATGGTCAACAACGGCGAACTGCGCGTCTCACTTAGCCTTGCGCACGACATTCAATCGGCACATATCGATGGGGTCGAAGCGGTTGTGCCGCTTATCGTCGAACAAGTTCGGCTCACCGAATTCCCCGAGAAGGATGGCCGGCCCGCGACTCTGATTGGTGCCAACGCCGATGATTTGATGCAGTTAAAGTCGGATGGTCAAAAGGCATTTAACGCGGAAGTTCTCGATTATTCTGCCATGTTGAACGGAACCGGCGTCTTCATCAGCGAGGATTTATACAAGGAACGACAATCGCTCGGTCTTCCTAAAGACGAACTCTTGCATTTGCGCTTTGCCCAGACCGATCGAACCTATCCCATTGCCGGCTATCTGATCGTCAACAAGAACGGCCCCGCAGCAGCGCTGGCTCGCAATCTCGTGGCGATGAGCCTGGAACAAGTGCTGAAACTCGTCCACAAGGGGATTCCTTCGGCTTGTCTCTCAGTCGGTGGCGGAATGCTGGCGGGATACGACACTCTTCAGGAAGAAGTCTCGCGCATCGATATCTATGTCACCAAACGCCACAACGTCGAGCGGGTGCGTGCATCGGTCCTGAAAGTCATTGGAGGCCGTGCGGGCGTCCAGACCCCCGAACAGGCTGCGAAATCGACCGACGATGCAATAAGCAGCATCAAAATTGGGCTGTCGCTCTGCTCCGCAGGGGCAATGGTCGTCGGCTTATTCCTGGTTTACAACTCTCTGTCGGTTAGCGTTGCCGAACGACGTCACGACATCGGCGTTCTGCGCTCGGTGGCGCAACCAGGGTGCAAATAGCTAAGCTGTTCGCGGGGGAGGCGACCCTCTTGGGGTTTACCGGTGCCTTGCTGGGCATTCCCCTGGGCCAAGTCCTGGCCGGCTGGGCGATGGAACTGGTCAAAGAAGATCTGAACTCGATGTTCCTCAACGGCGATATTCGGCCGGGACAACTTAGTCTTTTGACGGCGTGTACTGCGGTGGCGGCCGGGATGTTGACCGCGCTCCTGGCGTCGCTGGTGCCGGCGATCCAGGCCGCTTCCGATGAACCCGCCGATGCAGTTCGACGAGCTCCTTCCTCTTCCAATCGGATCTTTCGCTGGATGCACCGAATCGCTTGCCTCGGCTTATTCACGGGCGGAGCTGCCATCATCTTTCTTCGAGATGCGTTACCCGCACGCATGGGCGGGCATCTGGGCATGGTGATGATTCTGGTCGGGTTGTTCCTCGCCATGCCGTTTTTCGTGCGCTGGACCGCCAAACTCATGCAGCCTGTGTTTCATCGCTGGTTCGGCATTGAGGCCAGGCTCGCCGCCGACAATTTGCTTCGTGCGCCGGCTCGAACCGGCGTGGTCATCGGAGCACTTGCTGCGGGCGTCAGTCTGATGATTCAAACCGCAGGCGTGGGCCGAAGCAACGAGGAACCCGTCAAGTTGTGGATCGATCAGGTGATCCAGGCCGATGCCTTTGTCTTCTGGGGCAATCTCACCGCTGCCAATAGTTCCATGACATGGATGGATCCCGGCGTTGGGCCGGAGATTGTCAAGAATGTCCCCGGTATCGAGCGTGTTGTCGGCATCCGATTCGTACGTCCCGAATTTCGCGGAAACATCATTTGCATTCTGGCGCTGGATGCCCAGGACTACTACGACGGAACGACGGCCCGTCTCACCAAGGTGCTCGATGGGTTGGAAACATTCAAGGAATTGCCCAAGGGGAATAATGTCGTCGTCTCGGAGAACTTCGCCATTCGCTTCGGTGTGAAGGTCGGCGATACCATCACTCTGCCTTCTCGACGGACAGGCCCGGTCGATCTGAAAGTAGTCGGCATCGGCGAAGACTACACCTGGACCAAAGGGACGATCTTCATGGACCGGGCGCGGTATCGGGAACTCTTTGACGACCCCTGGGTCGATCTTTACCACGTCTACTTCGCCAAAGGAGCGGACCAAGTCGCCACGTTTGACGCCCTGCGCGCTTTTGCGGCATCGAAAAAACTGGAGGTGGCCGATCGACCGGCCATTCACGCCTACCTGGCGGGCCTGATCGACAAGATTTTCAAATTAGCCTATATGCAGCAATTTATCATCGGGGTTGTGGCAGCACTGGGAGTGGTGACGGCGCTTCTGATTTCGGTGCTGCAACGTCAGCGGGAACTGGGATTGCTGCGCGCGGTTGGGGCCACTCAGCTTCAAGTGTTGCGAACGGTCCTGGCGGAAGCTACCTTGATCGGAATCCTCGGTACCATTCTCGGCGTCATGCTCGGCATACCGATGGAGTGGTATCTCTTGCGAATTCTGTTGTTTGAGGAGTCGGGGTTTAACTTCAGAATGATTATCCCGTGGCAGGAGGCAATGGGGATCGGCTTGATTGCGGTGGGTGTTGCCACCATCGCCGGCTTGATTCCTGCGATACGTGCAGTGCGTTTGCGAATTACCGAAGCGATCGCTTATGAGTGACATTGCTCATTTCTTTGCAGGCGTCTCCGGATACACATCCGGGAGCACATTCGCTTTGACCGGCGGAAGCTCCAAATCTTCCACGCTGTCGTCATCGTTTGCTTCTTCGTTGGCGCGCCCTTTGAGGAGTCTGGCCACATCCTTGGCGTTGAGTTGCTGGGTAAATTCTTCCGGACTGGGCGGATCTTCTTCCGCCGTGAATTGTACTTTATAGCGCAGTGTCGCAATGCTTAACTGATCGTTTGGAAGCAGCGCGGCGCGGCGAACCCGTTGACCGTTGACGCGGGTTCCGTTCGTGCTGCCCATGTCCCGGATCAACAACAGCCCATCGGTTTTGACGATCACGCAATGTTGCTTGGAAACGCTTTTATGGTCGATTTGAATGTCGCAATCTTCCTTGCGACCGACCACGACGAGATCTTTGGTGATCTCAATCGGTGAGCCCCCTTCCAGCGGGACAAGGCGGACATGCATAAATAGTTCTCCGCCGGCGGCGGACGGCTACGATTCTTCTAAAAGACAACCCATTCATCAACTTACCGCGCATCGAGCGGGAACGAAACAAAAAAGGATCGATTTCGTCGATGTTTGTCATTTGGCAGAAGGTGGTTGTTCAAGGATAGCGGCCTTCACTTCAGCAGTCATCCGAAGAACAAACGCCACATCTTTGAGCATCGCTTCCTCACGCCGAGACAGCGGTTTGGGCCGACGGAGTAGCGGGCGGATATATTCGGGTTTCGTTTGAACCTGGATCATGTTCGACTCCCTTCGCAGAATTGAGAACGTAATGTTCAATGCAGGTGACGTGCCATACCGAAAAACAGAATGCACGTTTTTGTCTAACTGCTGATGCGGCAAAGTTTTAGGAATAGATTTCGACGCGACGATGTCTCCGTATGCTCGCGGATCCGATTGCAACTCCTACATCTTGAGGGAAAGTGTACAAAAGAAGCGTACATTCAGTAGAACTTTTTGCAAGCCGCCCGATCGTGATGATCGGGCGAAGTGAAGACGAAAGACCTCAGCGTCACGTTAAGAGCCTGAAATTGACGAAGGAGGGAACGTTCGGATTGGTTATGTTGGAACCCTCATAATAGAAGTTGGTACCGCTCTTGTTGGCCGTAAATGTGTTGTCCATACTCCCAAAGATCACCGGCTCGCCACCTACCGCGTCACCTGCGATATAGAGGTAGTTGGTGCCGTTGCCCATATTGACGGTTACCACACCATCCAGCTTCGTCTGCGAATGGCCAGTGAGGTAGGTGTAGGTGGGGTAGGTATATGTGTACCCATAATAATAGTAGGAGGAGTAGCCGGTGAGGATTTTGGCATCGGCACCGATCAGGAGGTTGTTTCTGCCAGTTCCGCTTACACCCATGTTTATGTTCGTCGAACCTGTAACGATGGTGTCCAGCATAACTACCCCATTATCCCCAGTGCCCATGTTGAGCGTCAAACTGCCATGAATCTTCACGTCATTGTAGAGAATTACCTGGTTTTCGTTGCCCGCAGCAAGCGTGATACTCAAGTTCTTGTCGATCGTCGTATTGTCCTGAATCAGAACCTCACTCCCAAGGTTGGCCGTCTGAGTGATGCTCAGGTTGCCTCCGATTACTGAATCCGTTTCGACGTTTACATAGGCATACTCATTTCCCGTCTGTTTGATGGTGACATTACCGGTCACATTACTGTTGGACATGTTGAAATTGTTGTGGTAAACGCTGGTCTGAGTCAGCGTCACGCTGTTGTTGGTCGAGGCGTTGACGAATGTTACAGAATCATTGGAACTGCCGGACTGGTTGATCGTCAGGCTGCCATTGATGTACGAGGTGTTGAAAGTCAGGGTGTTCCCGGAGCTCGCTGACTGGTTGATGGTAACCGTGCTGCTGTTGATCGAGGCATTGTTCGAGATGCTGACGGTATCCTCGGTGCCGGCACCCTGAACGATCGTCAAAACACCGGTCAATGAAGCGTCGTTGAAATTGACGTTATTATCATCGGGGCTGCCCTCCTTGATCGTCAGGCTGCCATTGATCGAGGTATTGGAAAAGACGCCCACAAGGTCGTCCGACCCGCTGGGCTGGTTGATGCTCACATTTCCGGTAATGGCGGTATTCGAAATCAGAACCTGATCGAAGCCCCAATTGGTTTCACTCTCATTGGCCGCGCTGACCGCCTGCGTAACCGTCAGTGTGCCCTTGATAATCGAGTTCTCAACCGTGACATAGTTATTGACGCCTGCCCCGGAGTTAATGGTTACGCTGCCGTTGATGGAGCAGTTGTTCACGGTGTCGCTGGTGTTGTCTCCTCCCGCCAGGAAAACGTGAGTAATCGTCAAGCTGCCGTTGATTGTGTCGTTCGAGACATTGAGAGTGCCGTTCAAACCGGCACCAACCTGGTTGATGATGACGCTGACGGGAGTCGAGATGTTAAAGACGGTGATGCTGTCGTTTTGCCCAGCGGTGGACTGGTTGACGCTGAGATTGCTGTTGAGCACTTCATTCTCGACGAAGTCGCTATTGCTCAAAGTACCGGCCTGGTTGACCGTCACTGCTCCCTTGATCGTTGACGTGTTGACACCGGCGATATTGGCCGATCCCGACTGGCCGATGGTCACGGTGCTGGGAGTTGAATCATTGTACACATATGCGTAGTCAGATGCAATCGCGCCGGACTGTTTGATGGTCAAAGAGGAGTTGAGCACGTCGTTCCCGACGAAAGCTGCGTTTCCATTGGAGCCTGACTGGTTAATTGCGACGGCACCCTTGATCGTCGAAATGTTCACGACAGCTGCAAGGCTGAGTTCCGCGCTTTGGGTGATCGTGAGTGAGCCGCCGATCGAGAGGTTAGGCGAATCCACGATGAATTTGTCGTAATAGCCTGTGCCTTGAATCTCGGTTAGACTGCCCTTGATCGAGGAGTTGATATAAGAGACGGAGTAGGTCGCAGGTCCCGACTGATTGACCGAGACATTGCCGGTAACCGAGGAATTGACCAACTCAAATACGTTATCGAAGCCGGCCAGGGCACTCGTGTAGACAGTAAGGTTCTTGCTGAAATTGTAGTCCTGAATGTCGACGTAACTCGTTGTCGTGGGGCCGTAGGTGTTGATGCTGACGTTGCCGGCGACGTTGGCACCCCACATCTGGATGTAGGGTTGGGTTATGGCATTGGGCGCAGTTACGGTCAAGCCGCCGCCGATGCTGATGCGCACCGACTCATTGGCGGCAACCGATTCCGCACCGATGTTGATCGTGGCATCCGTGATGAAACCGCCTCCGCCCGTACCCAGGGCCAAGGTGGCCGCCCATTGACCTTTGTTCCCTCGAGATCGACGAGTGTACCCGTGATGGAGCCGTTGTAGGCCGCGTCGTCGATCGAAACAAAGTGCTCCGCCCCAGTGACGGCAGCGCCGCCGGTGACCGTTAATGAGCCGAAGGTGTCCACGCCGGCTGCGACAACCATTGAAGAGCCGATGCCGGTGTTGGAAATGGTGACACTGCCCTTGACGTTGAAGCTGTTCTCGAACGTCACTTCGAGCGCGTTGTGACGGCCCTCGCCGACGATTGAGAGATTCCCGCTAAGTCCGCTGCCGTTGGTCGGGGTTTCCAACGTCAAGCTGATGTTGCTGACGTTGGCGTCGAAAACGATATTGGTGACGCCCGTGAAGTTAGCAGTTTTGGTGGAATCGACGATGGTGAAATCGCCCGTTCCATATTGGGTGATGGTGTCCGGTGTTGCGGAACTATTTTCGACGATGGTCAAGGTGCCGGCCGACACGGACGCCGTGGCAGTACTAGGAACCAATCGTGCGCCCAAAGGTTCGAGGAACAGGCGAATGATACGGGATGGACGAACGTCCTTGGCTTTTCTGGAGCGCTGAGCTTTTCGATGAAGATAGGACAAAGCTCTCAGGAATCGAACCAGCATGGGAAACCTTTATAAACGAGTCCGAGGGAACGGTGATTGGTGCCTAAGATTTCCGCTTACTTCGTGCGCGGCTCTCACCAAAGAGCCGCGCACGAAGTAAGCGGTTGCGGGTAAATCTGTATCTGCCACTCGCCTAAAACCCTTTTCAAGCCCGACACCCCCTTGGGGCTCCTGGCACCAGCTGAGACTGCCCGCTTTCCCCATTTTACAGGATTTCAAAATTACCCCGGTTATGGTTGACACGATTGGGAGAATTAGGGGTACTAATGAGGATCATTAATTTTCAACACCACTTGTTTCGTCGAGTTCCGCCGTTCTTCGATAATGTCGCTGTTTTGGGATGGGTGGCCAAAATCTGACCCCGCTCCGAGATCAATGGACGAGATTACCCATTGAACCGGACCCATAATGAGAGAGCAATTTAGAGGTAAGTTAAACCAGGCGCGAAGGAGGGTCAAGGCAAAACGGGTAACTGCGGCCAATTGGCTTGAATGTTCCTTGTTCCAATCTGCGTAAGCGTTTCTGTGAGATTTACGCGAAAACCAGCCTTCGTTCCCGTGTCCTGAAATCGGCAAAGGTCTCCCCAAAACGTCAGTCCCGCAAAATCCGTGGAAACTGTCTGCTGGACGAGAAGAAACACGAGAATTTCGTAATGATGCTAAAGATTCGATTCATCCGTTGCTCTTTCTATGTTGCAGAAAGTTTGATCCTGCCATGAAAATCGCCGAAGTCATTTGTCAAATATTGCGGATCCCAAGTGTGCAAGCGAAGACCGCCAGTTCGCAGGACTCGGTACTGGTTCGCATCCGTACCGATACCGGCCTGGAAGGGATCGGTGAAGCAGATTCCTCGCCGGAAGTGGTCAAGGCGATCATCGACGCCCCTTTTAGCCACAATATCGCTTGCGGATTACGGCAGATTCTCATTGGCGAAAACCCACTCGAACACGAACGTCTCTGGCAGAAGATGTATCGCCGGACCATGTACTTCGGCCGAAAGGCGGTCGGTATCACGGCAATGGCTGCAATCGACGTGGCATTGTGGGATCTCAAGGGCAAACCTTCGGTCAACCCATTCATCAATTGCTCGGCGGCAAGCATCACGATCGGATTCGGGGCTATGCCTCCATTCTTTTCGGCCGGGATGGTTCCGAGACCCGCGACATCGCCAGGCGCTGGACGACGGCAGGGTATACGGCCGTTAAGTTCGGCTGGGAACCGATGGGCGTGTCGGAGAAAGTGGATATCGATCTGGTTCGGGGGCACGGGCGGGGTTGGGCGATGCGATGTTATTGATCGATGCCGGATGTGTCTGGGATGCTCGAACCGCGCTTCGTCGGGCCCACGCCTTCGCCGAATATCACCCGAATGGTTCGAAGAACCGCTGCGCGAGGATGACATCGAAGGTTATGTTTGGCTGCGCGACCGTTCCCCGATACCGATCGCTGCCGGCGAAGGCGAATGCGGCCGGGAATCGTTTCGGCCCTTGATCGATCGGCGCGCGCTCGATGTTTATCAGGTGGATATTTCCCGCTGCGGTTTCACGGATGCCTCTTATATTCGCAGTCGCGTCGAAGAGATCGGTGCCCGGCTCTGCAACCATTGCTATACCAGCCCGATCACGGTGGCCGCCAGCGTTCACTGGTTGAGTACTTGCCGCGATGCGTTCGTATTTGAGGATTGTGTCGAGGATTCGCCGCTGCGTCACGAGTTGACGATCGAAAAAATCCAATCCGAGCAAGGTTGGATCGAAGTTCCCAATCGGCCCGGACTGGGTGTAACCTTGAACGAGGATTTTGTTCGACATCACCTCGTTGCGGAATCGCGCTGAATCAAAACCGGCCGTGGTGTCCGTCCAAGCTCTGTCGCCCATTCAGAGTTGATTCAAACACGCACGGCCAGGACGCTTCCGGATCCCTGGATTGTTTCATTTCGAGGCGGTTTAGTCTTCGCCTCCTAGATCGGTGTAAGCAGCAGCATAGGCTGCCTCTTCAAGTTCCCCTCCCAGCGTGATAAGTCCCTTCGCCAATGCTTCACCTTCCTCCTTCATGCGGTCGAAATCGGGAATCTCCATCAGGCCCATGGCAAAGGGCCAGTTGATGGAATGTCCGCCGAGTCGTTCAGGGAGTCATGAAGGCATCCAGAGCGGCCTCTATCTCGTTGCGGAGTTTGCGAACTTGTTCGGGCAAGTCGGCCTCAGTTCAATCATCTCACGGGTCGCATCCCATTGGTGTCCCCGATCGTCGGATTTTTCTCGAATGTCAATTGGATCGCATGAAGGACGCGTGAAGCCGTTCCATCCAATCGCACTCTGCGCCAGGAGATGTCTTCCTGGACAATGTGCGTTAATCGATCGGCAAGTCTTATTAGCGAACGAGTCAGAGTTGGCATGGTGCCTTGCATGAGTTATTTTCTCCGTGTTGGAGGCGATGCTCATCGAGATGATTCCTTAGAACTTGAAGCAACTACGATGCCAACATGAATTGTTTTGCCGTCATGAATCGGGTTTAACCAGATTCTCTGGGAGTCTTCAGCGGCGGCATCCTGCCGCCGAGAGGCTGCAGACGGCGGCAGGATGCCCCCCCAGAAAATCTGGCTGCACCCCATGAATCGTTCGACCAGAAATCATGCATTGTCAAAGGCTTTTATTGCGGCGACATGAATCGCGATTTAATTTGAGATTCTTCGTGAATTTGCGGGCCACATCAATCGAACTTGAATTTCGCGGTTATGCGCAACTTGGCTCCTCAATTCAGATCGACAATCGATTTTTCGGAACGCAACGATTCATGCCATTTCTCAAGTATGATGACGCGGCGAGAATTTACTGGCACTCGGTTTGCACGATTTTCATTTCGCTCTTTCGATTCGATTTCTTTTTGAGGAACTCCGATGAGAAACTTTTTGCTTGGAATGGTAGTTGGTGCCCTCGGGATGATAGCTGTAGTAGCGCTCGATCGATCAATGCGCCTCGCCGGCGAAGAAAGAAGCAAGCGCGGCTTCGACAACCGTTGCAATCAACACTCCCCAAGTTCGACAGGATGCAAAGTCGCTTGTGAGTGGAAAGTCGCCCACGGCGATCGATGACAGGTTCATATCGGGACGAATCATGCAACTGGATCGCGGCAAGCGTCAACTTCTGATCCAATCGGTCGATCAAAAGCTGTTGTCGCTGGACATCATGGCCGATACGCACATTCGCATTCACGATCGCGATGGAACTTTCGGCGATCTTGACGTGAGTCAACCGGTAACGGCTACTTATTTTGTCCTTGAGGGGAAGAACAAGTGCCGCTCGATAACGGTTGAGCAATGAAGTTTTCCCAGGCTTGCCGCAGTACGGCGACCCTGGGCTTTGAAGTGTAACCTCTTCGAGGTAAAGACGACCGCTTCGCGGTTAAAGAGGGGATGATGATCAGCTTCCCCAGGGTCGGCGTACTCGGCGCACCTGGGAAAGGACTCAATTCGTTATCTCGGCAGTTACCTCGCCGGCCGGTTGAGTGACTGGAACCGCCCTGAATTGACTTAAGAAGAACCAACCGGCACTGATCGCGATCAATGCGGTAAGTACGACAAAAGTCATTTGCGGGACGCCGGTCCATCTGTTCAGATGGCCCAGGCCGGCGGCAGGAAGAATCCGCCCAGTGCCCCGAGCATTCCCACGAGTCCACCCACTGCCCCGACATCCCGTGGGAAGTGATCGGGGATCAATTTATATACTGCGGCCTTCCCCACGCCCATTCCACACCCCAGTACGAAGACCAGAGCAGTGAAGATCCAGACACCCAACCCGAGCGGGGCCGATAGCAGCACGCTGGAGAGGAGCATCACCAGAAACGTGCCCCACATCACACCAGTTGCGCCCCATCGATCCGACATCCAGCCGCCGACCGGCCTGAGCAGGCTTGCCGGGAAGATGAAGAGTGTGGTGAGCAAACTCGCGAGTCTCAAAACGGAAGTCGCTCCCTCCTGGCCCGCCGGCAGGTCAAATGCAGCGCTCGAACTCGGAACCATATACGGTAACGTAAAACTTTGGCAGGCCGAGCGATAAAGCGACATAGGCACCGAACACCACCACGTACTGGAGGCTATACTCCCACACTCTCCGCGAACTTGAGAGGGCCATGATCGACCGAAAGCTCCGGCCCTTGGCAGGGTATGGTCAGGCCGGGGGCACAGAAACGAGATCGCCGCTGCCATTCCGACTAACAACACCAAATACAAAGCGGGACTTAAAAAGCCAGCCTGCCGGCAGCAATCCGCCGAGGAGCCCGCCGGCCGGGATCGCCGTCAAAAGTACTGCCCCGAATAACCCGAAGAGATTAGCTTGGTCGCGGATGCCCCGACGTTACCCGCCAAATAGACCCAAGGCCAGACCCTGCTGTTGCTTGGGAAACCACGCCAGCATTCCAGGCGATGCCGACCGTAAATCCATTTCCGCAAAGCCCAAATACCAGGGCACAGGCCATCAATTCCTCGTAGGTCGTAGCCCGGCTAACCCAATAAGTCGGAATGGCAGTCACCAGGAGAAGGATGGTCATAACCAGCCGGCCCCCATAAGTCGGTCCAAATGCCAAAACAGCAGTCGGGGAAGCACCCCCGCCAGAACGGCCATGGCTCCCAACCATCCGAGTTCGATGTTCGTCAGCCCCATTTCCTTTTGAATGGGTACGCCGAGAACGCCAAACATTAACCAAACGGCAAACTGAAGTGTGAACGCTACCGTGGAGAGCACCAACACGGCCGGCGTTGGTACGGTTGATCGAGCATCGAGTTTTGCCTTTCCCGCGCCTGCAGGTGAGCTGGAGCGTTGAGTAGTATGGGTAAGTCTTCGCCAATTGGAGGAATTGTTGTTAAGGTAGGTGAATATGGCGTGACTTGCTAAGGGCAACAGAGTCAAGTTGGTGATAGTTGGCGAATGATTGGTGATTAGGATTTGCATCCCGCGTGCCACCCTGACTCATAGGACAAAATCTGTCGTAACCAATTTCCATATAATGATTTGCAACATAAATCAGCGGATTTATAGTTGCTATTGGCTTATCGAATGATGCGCCGTATGGCATTAGTTGCACGCTCTTTAAGCCAGTGTCTTCGCCGCCGACAAAGGGCGCGACTGATTTGTCTTTCCGGAATGAGGCGACATTCTCTGGTGATGCGGTCCTGTCTGAGGCATCCTTTGAATAAGTTCGCTGATCGCATTGAGACTCCTCTCACCGATTTTGATGCACTCGACTCCCGCCAGTTTGCTCGACCAACTTCGCCGAGTACCCAGTGACGTTGCCTGGGTGCGTTCTACGTGCATCTCTACACGCCCCTGCTACATTGGTCTTCGAGTCTGGGACTGCAGTCCGCCGACCGCGCCGACCTCTTGCAGGAGATTTTCATTGCAGTGTTGCGTGGATTGCCGAAGTTCGTTCAACAACGACCGGGAAGTTTTCGAGCCTGGCTACGAACGATCGCCGTCAATAAATGGCATGACCGTCAGCGACAAGAGATTCCGTTGCCGATCGGGCCGGAGGATGACCGTTTGGAAGCAATGCCAGCGATGATCCGGCCATCGAATTCGAAGAGTCAGAGATCGCACCCTCGTTCAACAGGCAACGCAACTGATTCGCTCCGACTTTCACCCAACGGCGTGGCGAGCTTTCTCCGGGCCACAACCGTCGAGAATCGTCCGGTCGGAGAAGTCGCCGCCGAGTTGATGATTTCGCCCAACGCGATCTATGTGGGGCGATCGCGAATACTGCAGCGTCTTCGCACCGAACTGGCCGGATTGCTTGGAACTGATCAGAATATTAGTCGTGGCAAAGATTCAGCTCATCTCGTTCTTGTATTGATGGCACTTCTCGCAACTTCTCGAATGGGAGGCATTCCGATGAATCCTGCGGCAACAAGCCCGATGTGGCGACGTTCCAGAGTTCCTGTCGGGACTCGATCCGTCCGTGGCGCTGGTGGAAGATGCCCTGCAAACCGATCCGGAACTCGTTTCCGAACTGGTCGAAGTAACCGGGAACAACACATTGTAAGGCCCTGCGGGCGCGAATCCGGATGAACTATCCGATTGTGGGGAGTTGAAGGAACTCGTTGCCAAATTCGAACAATCTCTCCGCGTCGAAGACATCCCTCAGAACCTGTGGATATCGTCTCGACGCCGGATCAAACCGTTACTCTCACACCGGACGTTGAGCCGAGAGTCCTGGACGAAGATGACCCGCGGACCATGCTGGGCCCTGCGGAATCTCCCGAAGAAATCGGTCGTCTCGGAACGTATCGCGTTCTACGCGTACTCGGCAAGGGAGGAATGGGAACGGTGTTCGAGGCCGTCGAACGATCGGCTCGATCGTCACGTCGCCCTGAAAGTCATGAAGTCGAGAATCGCTCGGCGGGCCGATGCCGCAGCCGATTCCTGCGCGAAGCGCGGCCGCCGCCAAGGTCGAACATCCCAACATCATCGCCATTTTCGAGGTGAATGAGGACCGGGATATACCCTTCCTGGCCATGCCGATGCTCAAGGGCGAACCTCTCGATCGCCGCCTCAAGTCCAGCTCACCCTTATCCCTGCCGCTGGCTCTGGAAATTGGTCGCCAAATCGCATCGGGTCTCGCGGCAGCACATAAGACGGGACTCATTCACCGCGACATCAAACCTGCAAACATCTGGCTCGAGCCCGGCGATTCCGAACTGACCCCGCGCGTTCGCATTCTCGACTTCGGACTGGCGCAAATCGCCGAGAACGATATTCATCTGACGCAAAGCGGAATGATTGTCGGCACGCCTGCCTACATGGCTCCGGAACAGGCACGCAGCGAAACCATCGATCACCGCGCGATCTGTTTAGCCTGGGAGTGACTCTTTACGAGATGACGACCGGCCAACGTCCCTTCAAAGGCCGCGACACGATGTCGATCCTGATGAGTTTAGGCTCGGATATTCCAACCCTTCCCCACCTCCTTCAACCGGCGATTCCCCACATGGTTTCAGCGCTTATCGTGCAGCTTCTGGAGAAAATTCCCGCAATGCGGCCCCAGAGTGCGACAGAGGTTGCATCGCAACTGGCTCGGTTTCTCGTTCCAGCGGTTGAGACACCGGCCGAAGCCCCCCGGCAAGGAATCGCTGCGACTGCGGATCTTCCAGTACCCGCTCCCGCGATGAAGCCGCCCCGCAACGACCGGCGCTTCAAGCGCTTGCTGCTCGGTTTGGGTGGATTGGCAGTTGTAGTGCTCATCTGGGCCATCGTGGTCATCATCCGCGACAAGAGCGGCAAAAAAGTCGACGAAGTAAAAGTTCCTGACGGGGGCACGGTCGAAATCGTGGACAACCCGAAAACGATGCCGAATTCACCGAATGCCCCTTCCATCCCCACCGTCCCATTTGGGGAAAAACGAGCGACCGACCATCAAGAAGCGTGGGCGAAATACCTGGGAGTGCCTGCTGAGGAGAAGAACTCGATAGGGATGCGGATGAGACTGATCCCACCGGGAAAGTTTTCGATGGTTCCGGAGCATCAGGTCACGATCAGCAAACCGTTCCGGATCGGCATTCATGAAGTTACCATTTCGCAATTCACCGCCTTTGTGAAAGACAAAAACTACAAAACCGATTCGGAATCATCGGGCAAGGGTGGACTTGTGCGCGTCAACGACAAAGACGAGCGCAAGCCGGAATACACCTGGAAACTTGCCGATGTCTCAAGGAGCGATAATCATCCGGTGGGGCAATTGAGTTGGAACGACGCCGTCCAATTCTGCAAATGGCTCAGCGCGAAGGAAGGCAAAACGTATCGGCTCCCGACAGAAGCCGAGTGGGAATGGGCATGCCGGGCCGGGAGTTCGACCACTTACTACTTCGGGGACGATGAGACCAACCTGGGCGAATATGCCTGGTACGCGAAGAACTCAGAGAATCACACGCATCCTGTGGGCGAGAAGAAACCGAACGCCTGGGGTCTATTCGACATGCACGGCAACATTAGCGAGTACTGTCAAGACTGGGAGGGCGAGTTACCGAAAAAGGATGTGATCGATCCCAAGGGGCCGAATGAAGGAGAGTTCCGAGTCATTCGCAGTTACGGCTTCTTCGACAATGCGGACGGTGTGACCTGCGACTGTCGGGCGGCCTATTTGCCCGATCAATCGATGAATCATTTCGGTTTCCGAGTGGTTTGCGAATTGGCACCGAAGGAATCAAAAGATGGGCCGCACAAGTAGATAATTCCAGGCATTTACCCAGCGTTGCCGGTTTCCCCGGGAAACCCTCAATCCAGGGTAATCGATTTCCCTGCATCTACGCGGAACCGATCGTTGATTTTCTTGGGTCGGGCACCGTTGTCCGGACTGACCCACACCGCGTAAAAGCCTGGCGGCACCACCATGTCGAGCCGATAGTCCTTGGCGGTTTGCACCGGTTTGTGGCCCTTCTCGTCCGGACCCGGATCATCCTGTTCCGTAATGGTGACCAACCCCCGCAAGGCTGCCCATCGCCGCGAACCGTCACCACTCCGACATAGTCGTCGATTTTCACGTCCTTCACCTCACCTGCCTTGAGTTTCACTTTTGCCAGGATTTTGACGGCGATCCCGTCTTTGGGCTGCCACCAAAGATCGAATGGTCCTTCTCCCGTAAGCCTTACCGTTTCCTTGTAATTACCGGTAGAAGCGAGCGCTTTGTGTTTCGCAGCGCCGGGACCAGATTCACCCGTCTTGACCACGACGATCGAGCGCATGGCAGGAAGGAACGATCCGCCGGTAGTGAAGCGCAAACCGCGTTCGCTCTGGGCATGTGCGCAGGGAATGAGCAATAGAGCGAAAAGTGATGGCGCGATAAACCTCATTGGGAAATCTCCGGGAAACGAAGTTTGACTTCTATGAAACAGACGACACAGGGATACAAAACGGTGGGGAATCAGTTATCATAATCATCGCCAACCTGAAACAGCTTTCCAATTCCAATAAGATTTTGGGATTTCGACCGAAAGCACTGCTCAAAGAGTGGAAAAGAAAATGAGTGCCGCTCCAACTTTGACACCGATGCCTACACTGGTTTCCTTCGACCCCGAATATCGGGAGTGTTACGAAATCATTGACGGTCTTCGTGTGGAGACTCCTCCCATGAGCGCTGAGTCGAGTGTGATTGCCTCACGTTTGTCGCATTTCCTGAATGCGTTCGCTTTGCCAAGTCTGGGCCAAAGTGTCGCGGAAGTGCTGTTTCACTTGCCCCTGCAGATGGATCGTAATCGACGTCCCGATGTTGCCTTTGTTCCGTTCAGCCGGTGGCCTAAGACGAAAAGAATTCCCTCGTCGAATGCCTGGGATGTCTTGCCCGACCTGGTTGCGGAGGTGATTAGCCCCTCCGATCTCTTCGACGCGGTTGTAGAGAAAGTCGAGGAATACTTTACGTCGGGGATTCGGTTGGTGTGGGTGATACATCCTGGTCTTCAGCGCGTCTATATCTTCGAATCGCCTACGCAAATCCGCGTCTTGAGTCGAAACGACACGCTCGATGGAGGCGTTGTTCTTCCCGAGTTTCGATTGCAATTGGTGCAACTTTTCCCGACGGATGGGTAGAAATCAGTCCGTTACCGGTGTTGACTTCCCTGGGAAAATGTAGCGGATTTATTTGTAGCGTCTGCGCCCAGTTTCGGGCCCTCATCCGAAAGTAACTTCGCCAGAATATCAAATCAATAATCGTTGGATTGAGGCGAAGTTTCTTGGAAGAAAAACGGACTACCGCCTAATTCGTGTTATTCGTTTTATTCGTGGTTAGAACGCTTTTCGCAACCTCAATGAATTGGCAACCACCGACAACGAACTGAAGCTCATCGCCGCTGCAGCCCAGATTGGGCCAATCAACCCGCCGCCGAATGGAACCAGAACCCCAGCTGCAATCGGTATCGCCAGTGCGTTGTAGAGGAATGCCAGCCACAGGTTCTGTCGAATCGTCCGAAGCGTATCGAGGCTCAAGTGTCTGGCTCGCAATAGCGATCGCAAGTCGGGTTTTACCAACGTCACTCCAGCGCTTTCGATCGCCAGATCGGTTCCCGTCCCGATGGCGATTCCGACATTCGCTTGCGCCAGCGCAGCGGCGTCATTGATGCCATCTCCCACCATCCCGACCGTTTGCCCCTCATCTTGTAGCCGGCGCACAACTTTCTGTTTCTCCGTGGGCAAAACCTCGGCAATCACTTCCGTAATTCCCAGCCGGCGAGCGATGGCGAGCGCAGTGCTTCGGCTATCTCCGGTAAGCATCACCAGCCGGATGCCGATCTGCCGCAATTGTTCCAGAGCCTCAACGGAACTATCGCGCAGGGGATCGCTCACGGCAATCAAACCGGCATATTTGCCATCGATTCCGATCACGAGAACGGTTTGACCTTCCTCGCGCAGGTCTTCCAGCCGACGACGGCTCGGCTCACCCTGGAGATTGTTTTCCGTCAAAAAGGCCGGGTTGCCGACGAGAAAGATATGTCCCTCGACTTTCCCGCGAATGCCCCGGCCGGGAACGGTTTGAATCTCCTCTGCTCCCGTCAGATGCAGTGAAGCCTGTTTGGCAGCGCGAACGATGGCATCGGCCAAAGGATGCTCGCTGGCCTGTTCGAGACTCGCCGTTTGTCGAAGCAGTTCATTGACAGCGAATCCTTCCGCCGGTTCGAGCACCATCACTTCGGGCCGGCCCACGGTAAGAGTCCCGGTTTTATCGAAAACCAGCGTATTCACCTGGCTTAGGCGTTGCAGTGCTTGTGCATCACGAAAAAGCACTCCGGACGAAGCGCCTCGACCCATGCCGACCACCACTGCCAGCGGTGTTGCCAAGCCCAGCGCACACGGGCAAGCGATTATTAACACAGCCACCGCGTTGAGAAGTCCGAAGGCATATCGAGTCGACTCCGGCCCGAATAGCGCCCAGAGAACAAACGTCAAACCTGCGATCAGAAAGACTGCCGGTACAAACCACGACGCAACCCGATCGACGAGATCCTGAACCGGCATTCGGCTCCGTTCGCCTCGCCCACGCGCTGAACCAGTTGCGACAACAGTGTTTCGGAACCCACGCGCCTGGCCTCGACAACGATGCCGCCATTGCCGTTGAGCGTCCCAGCAGAAACAGAATCGCCTTTCGACTTCTCCACTGGAATCGATTCGCCGGTCAACATCGATTCATCGAGAGCGGTTGTCCCTTCATCGACGACACCATCCACGGGAATCTTTTCGCCGGCACGGATGCGAACACGATCGCCGGGTTGGATCAATTCGACAGGAACTTCCTGTTCGCGCCCATCCAGCCCGATCAACAATGCGGTACTCGGCATACGCTGTAACAATGAACGAATGGCATCGCCGGTTTTTCGGCGTGAACTGAGTTCCAACATCTGGCCCAGCAACACCAAAACGATGATTGCCACTACCGATTCAAAGTAAGGCTCCACCATTCCCGCATGACCTTGCCCCTCGAAACCGTGAGGAAACCAATGCAACGCGAACAAGTGTTCCGCTGCGGCCAGGGAACTATAGAAATAAGCTGTGCCGACTCCCATAGCGATCAAAGTGAACATGTTCGGTGAGCGATTCGCGATGGAATTCCAGGCGCGCATCAGAAAGGGCAATCCGCACCAGAAGACTACCGGCGTACTCAAAATCCATTGCAGGACCAACGAGGCCGAAACGCCCAGCGAATTCGTGATGGGATGACTCGGCAACATATCGATCATGGCCAGCAGAAAGACAGGCAACCCAAGCGCCAGTCCGATCCAAAATCGCCGCTGCATATCGAGAAGTTCGGGATCGGGGCCGTTATCGAGTGTCGGCGCTGCCGGTTCAAGTGCCATTCCACACTTGGGACACGCTCCAGGCCGATCGCTGACGACATCGGCGTCCATCGGACAGATATAGCGCTGGCCATCTTTGCTGCTTGTTTGAATGGCAACGTGAGTTTGTGACGCGGACATTGCATCACGATGCCCGCCGAGATAGCGATCGGGAGTCAGTTGAAACTTCTTCTGACAGCCAAGAGAGCAGAAATAATAGGCCTGCCCTTGATGGCTCCAGGAACCAGCAGCTTTTTCGGGATCGACGTTCATGCCGCAGACGGGATCGATCATGTTGAGACATCCGGAAGAGAGTGCCTCTTCACTATTCTTCGCTGATTGGGAAAATCTGTGGGGCGGCTCGAGTCTTCGAGGCCCGCCGATTGGCGCGGTTCCACTGGCGGGCCTCGAAGACTCGACCCGCCCTACGATGCCTCTGGTCACATCATCACTGGAATAGTTTATCAAAGCCTCCAAATAGGTTTTTCTTCGAATGGCTTCCAATGGGTTTTCCCGTCGAGTTTTTGCAGGAAATGTGCAGAAAATGAATGAAAATTGGTAGAATAGTGGGAAGAGGTTTATTATGCTCATAGAATCTCGCGTCCAAAACTATCGATCTTTGCGTTCTGAGCAAGTCCTGACTTTGGAGGCGACATCTGTCTCCGACGAAACCGACCGGCGGCCAAGAAAGGTTTCCGGGCATTCTGAAGAGTTGCTTCCGGTCGCGGCTCTCTATGGGGCCAATGCCAGCGGGAAGACAAACCTGCTTTCCGCAATTGGGTTTATGCGCTCTGCAGTCATGGACTCCCATCGCTCTTGGGAACCGGATCAGGTCATCGCGCGCGATCCATTCGCCTGGGCGGGCGAAAGAAGCAATCCTTCTCTTTTTGAGATCACCTTCCTGATCGATTCCGTTCGATACCAGTATGGATTTGTGGCTGCCGACCTCACGTTTGTTGAAGAGTGGTTACACGCCTGGCCGAACGGAAAGAAACAAACCTGGTTCGAAAGAGATGAGGATTCTTTTAAGTTTGGCGAGAATCTCAAGGGCGAAAACAAGGTAATTGAACAAGTCACGAGACCGAACTCCCTTTTTCTCTCTGCTGCCGTGCAAAATAGGCATCGACAGCTTGAACCGATCTTCGGTTGGTTCAAGAATTTGGGTCTGGTAAACCTCTCATTTGGGTTACGATATGAAGCTTCGAACTTTGAACTAGCGGAGCTTCTGGAAAGCTCCCACTCCGAAAAGCACGGAAAGACTTTGAAGTTCTTGGATCAATTTCGTGAAATGTTACGCAATGCAGATCTTGGGGTTATTGATGTTCGAGTCATCTCAGAACCAGATGTTTTTCAAGCTTGGAAGCGATTTCGCTTTGATCTGAAACACAAAAATAGTGATAAAGACTCGTGGTTGCCGCTTTCGGAAGAATCGAAGGGGACCCAAACGATTTTCCGCATTGGGTTGCCGATATTGCGTGCGATACAGGACGGCAGTCCATTAATCGTCGATGAACTGGAGGCCAGCCTGCATCCTGTTTTGGCTCTTCAGATCGTCAACCTGTTCAATGACCCTGTTCGCAATCCAAAGAACGCCCAGCTATTGTTCACTACCCACGACACAAACTTGCTGGGCTCGACTCTGGGCGAATCTGCTTTGCGACGCGATCAAGTCTGGTTCACCGAAAAAGATAAAGAGGGAGCAACACTTCTTTACCCGCTTACGGATTATCACCCGCGAAAAGTAGAAAACCTCGAACGCGGTTATTTGCAAGGGCGCTATGGTGCAATCCCGTTCCTTGGCAACTTTTTGGCCAAGGAGTAACCTGCGATGTCGAGAAAGCATCGAAACCGCGAGCGAAAGCCGGCGCGTCGCAAACCATTTCGACAACCGAAGCCGTTGATTCTGATCGTACAAGTGTTTATTTGCTCACAGAATCGATCCGAGGTAATTGACTGACGCCAACAGGACGCACAATCGGCTATACTAATACCAGCGACTCGTCTTGTTTTGGGTATCCGGGGTTCGAGGAATGCGATTTATCATTGCGCCGGAGTTTCAGGAACAGATGCTCCAACAGGAGTATCATTCGCCGGACTGCTACGTCCGGCCCGGTGAGTATCTCCACCATTTCTACATCGACGGCGTCAAATATGTTGTGGTTCCCGCGATGCTGGAAGCGCTTCAGCATGCACGCGACAAGGACGATGTCGAAGCAGTCCGGCACCTGGAACTTCATCATTCGCACTACGAAGCGCTCCATGCGGATGCCGTTCGGCGCGGCGGCCTTGATGGCGTCACGCTGCTGGGCGATCCGCCGCCGGAGGAGGAGGAAGCGGTGCCGCGCATCGCCAATCCCTACGTTCCGCGCATGCCGAACAAGTGGGAGGATCTCGGCCTATCGTTACCGTTCCTCTTCGAAACCGTTTTGCGAACGATTTATAATCGCGGCCAGCTCACCGGCGGCGAACTGGCCAACGAACTTCAGTTGCCGTTCGCAGCGCTGGCACCGATCCTGCCGGCCATGCGCAAGCAAACTTTGATCGATATTATCGGCCAGAAAGGCAACAGCGGCGATGCTTCCTTCGTTTACGAAATCAAGCCGCCCAAGGGGACCGCCGCAGTTCAGGATGCATTGAACAAGACCGGCTATTGCGGCCCCTGTCCCGTTCCCTTCGAGGACTACGTCGAGTCGGTTCTTGCTCAAAGTATCAAAAAATTGATCGTGACGCGACGCAGCATTCAGCGGGCGTTCGAGGATTTGGTAATCTCGGATGAAGTCTTTAACGAGATCGGGCCGGCGGTCAATTCGGGCGCATCGATCTTCTTTTTCGGCTATCCCGGCAACGGCAAAACCAGCATCGCCGAACGTATCACTCGTCTCATGGGCGATGCCGTTTTTCTGCCTCATGCGGTCGAAGCCAACGGACAGATTATCAAGGTCTTCGATCCCATCTTGCATGTGCCCATCAAGGATGACGAAAACCCCGCCGGGATGGAAAGCTTTATTCGCAAGGGAGTTGCCTTCGATCATCGTTACGTGAAGGTCAAGCGCCCAACCATTGTCGTCGGCGGCGAGTTGAGCATGTCGATGCTCGATTTGAAATTCAACGATGTCGGCAAATTCTACGAAGCGCCGTTGCAAATGAAGGCCAATGGCGGAATCTTGATGATCGACGACTTCGGCCGCCAGCAAATCCGCCCGATGGACCTGCTCAATCGCTGGATCGTGCCTCTGGAGAAGCGCTACGACTACCTGACCACTGTGGGCGGGACCAAGATCGAAGTGCCGTTCGACGAGTTATTGATCTTCTCGACCAACCTCGATCCAACCCAACTGGCGGACGAGGCCTTTCTGCGCAGGATCAAGTTCAAGATCGAAATCCGCGACCCGGATGAGATGCAGTATCGCAAAATCTGGGAACTCGTTTGCAAGGCCCGTCGAGTGGAGATCGATCTGAACGGCATCGATTACCTCATCGAAAAGTGGTATCGGCCCACCAAGCGACCCTTTCGCATGTGCCAGCCCAGAGACCTTCTGGATCAAATGATGTGTATCGCCAAGTACAACATGGAGCGAGTGAACTTTAGCCCGGACCTCATCGACGCGGCCTGCGATACTTACTTCATCAGCAGCGAACAGCGCGACTTCGGGGCCAAGGTTAGACTTTGACGATGACAAGGTTCGGAAGGTGACAAGGTGACAAGGTGACAAGGTGACAAGGTGACAAAATACCGCAGATTGATAATCGGATCGGGTCGATTACATGAATGTTCATAGATACGCTTAATGATTGTCACCTTGTCACCTTGTCACCTTGTCACCTTGTCACCTTGTCAGAGTAACAATCGCGTCCTATCATCACTATTTCCTTTTGAACGATAGCCAATGGATAACGGACGGAAGTCATGAGCCTGGACAAGAGCCTTAAACGTAAGGGCGGAATGGCCCGCAATCGTAGTGTGCTGACGCGCACCGAGCGGATCAAAGCACTCAAAGACGCCGAAAAATGGACGGACGGCCGAAGTCCCTTCGGTTTGCCGAAAGTTCGCGTGGTGAAAATTGTCCTCAAGAAGGCCAAGAAAGAGAAGGCCGAGGGCGAGGAAGAAGCCGCCAAGAAGTAACAGGCCCTTGATGTTAACTTGATGCGCAAGCGAGGAAAATTCTCCTTGCTTGCGCATCTAGTTGACCTGAGGTCGCTTTTGTGAGTGATTCCTCTTGGTTTTCCTCTCATGTCTCGCGTCTTCATAGCACTGGGCAGCAACCTCGGTCAACGAGACGCAACGCTCGATCGCGCTATTCGTCGATTGCGTGCAGAACCTCATATCCGATTGATTCGAGTCTCTTCGTACTACGAAACTGCTCCGGTCGGCGGCCCCGCCCAGCAAGGTGCTTATCTCAACGCCGTTGCCGAGATCGAAACGGAACTTCCTCCCGAGCAAGTCCTCCAGCGTCTTCTGGAAATCGAACAGGAATTCGGTCGGGTTCGCAGCGAACGGAATGCACCGCGCACCCTCGACCTCGACGTGCTTCTCTATGCCGATTGGGTCCGAGAAGTGCCCGATCCGATCCTCCCCCATCCTAGGCTGCACGAGCGCCGATTCGTATTAGTTCCTTTTGCCGAGATTGCCCCGGATGTTATCCATCCGCTTTTCAAGAAATCGATCGCTGAATTACGAGATCTTCTTCCCGCCACAAAGGAAAGCGCCGTCGAGGTTTATACTTCACCCATCGCGCACTCGATTCGAGAGTTGGCCGGCCTCAGAGCGCTGGTGACCGGCTCCACGAGCGGCATCGGCAAAGCCATTGCCCTGGAACTGGCACGGGCCGGCGCATCGGTGATGATCCACGGTCATCGTTCCGTCGATGCTGCCAGAAAGATCGCGGATGAGATAGCGGCCCTGGGCGTGTGTACTGACCTTCGGATGGCCGATCTGCGCAATCCAGCGGAATGCGAAGCACTCGTCGAGCAGTCCTGGTCGGTGTGGAAAGGCCTCGACATCTGGATCAACAACGCCGGCGCAGATTTGCTCACCACGGAAGCATCGTCGTGGTCCTTTCTCCGGAAATGGCAAGAACTGCTCGCGGTCGACGTCACCGCGAGTATGCTGCTGTCGTGCGCTGTGGGCGAGCGAATGAAAGCGAGTCGAGGAGGAGTGATTTTGACCATGGGCTGGGATCAGGCGGAAACCGGAATGGAGGGAGACAGCGGACAGCTATTCGCAGCAGCCAAATCGGCGATCATGGCGTTTACGCGAAGTCTCGCAAAGACCCTGGCTCCCAAGGTTCGCGTCAACTGTCTGGCACCGGGCTGGATCAAGACGGCATGGGGTGAAACCGCATCGGCAACCTGGCAAAATCGCGTCAAGGAAGAAACACCATTGCAACGCTGGGGGCTGCCGGAAGATGTCGCCGCAACAGCACGCTGGCTCGTGTCACCCGCGGCAGAGTTTGTGACGGGGCAGATCGTGCGAATTAATGGCGGGGTGGTTTAGCGTTGTCGACGGGTGCGTTAAAAACCGTTGCGCTCTCGGCAAGCCAACTCATTGTCTTCCGGCTACAATCTTCACAACCATTGCGTACTCCTCTGGATTGTTCCAAAAAGACGGATCGGCCCCATGCTTACCGGTGAAATCCGCAGTCAAATCGATCGTATCTGGGATGCTTTCTGGACCGGCGGCAACAAATGATTACTCAGATTCCATGAACAAAAAGTCATCCGGATCAAGTCCATCGGGAAATGGACGGGCCCTGATTTGGGCAACGATCAATTCTCCCGGAGTATCCAGGCGAACAAGAATGGTCGCCGCCCACAATTTTCCAGCATTGTCATAGGCTCGAAAATTGAGCATTGGCCGAATGAAAGGGAATGCCGGTTCTTGAAGAATACTCGGATCGTCCGCAGTGCGCTCGAGCCAACGCCAAATTACCGTCAAAAGTGTTCTGTCTTTTGGGATTTCGGCAAGGGATTCTTTTGCTTTAGCAGAGATAACGATCTTGAGCATCGTTGTTTATCCCGGACACGACCTCAGCAATTCCTCAAAGAATTCTTTGCCCGACACGCACGTGTTCTTATCGAATGATTCCTCTGCGTCAAAAGCATCCTTGAGATCAATCATGAACTTTCTTTTCTGATTATTGACCAGTTCCATGCGCAATTTCTGCCCTCGTGCGTCTCGATCTTGAGCGTCCAGCATCGGCATGGTCTGGTATACAACCTCATCGAGAAGATTCCGGAGTGGTGTGTCTCGTACTTGTTTTGCCACTGATTCTGCGATCCGAAGTTCTGCCCGGTGCAAACCGTCCGATTTCGGCGATATTTCTGATTTGTACCGATAAGCCGGCTTTCCGAACGCGTTCGCGTAGGGTTCTTCACTAATGGTTCCATCGGCTTTCATTTGATCCAAAACAACATAAACTCGCGGGTCAAAAGGCCCGTGATCGCCCCAGATATACTCAAGATCGGTAATCGGTTCGCCTTGATACTGACGGTATTCCAGATCGGAAAGGTAGAGAAACTTGATTATTTGCGTTCTTCCAGCGCCAGGATTTTCCGACAGGAAGAACAAAATCAGATTGGCAATTCGTTCGTTTTTTTTTGACGTCATGGGCTTTTGCCTCTTGTAAGGGGTCAAAAAGCTCGTCAGGATGTCCCTGACAACCCCAATAAAAATACTAACGTGCGTACACTAGGTCGTCAAGAGAAAACCGCAACAACTCAGATCGGCGCAACGCCAATCGTTGGCTAAACTGGAAGAATTATTTGCATCCCTCCAACATCGTGCATTTCGTGGGGAGTTGTAACGTGTCTTAGTTCGCCTTCCTTCAAGCCGAATGGCCGGCAGTCTTTGAAGCAGCGTCCAAAGCGGAGTCGGCCGTTCATCCCGATCCGCGCACCGCTTGCTTCTATGCCCGCCGAGCGCTGGAATTGCTGGTTCACTGGGTCTTCAAGCACGATGCCGGAATGGAGCTTCCCTATCAGGACAATTTAAGCGCCCTTATCCACGAGCCGACCTTCAAGAACGCCGCGGGCGAGGCCGTTTTCAATAAGGCCCGCCTCATCGCCCGGCTGGGCAATGCGGCCGTTCATAACCATCGACCCGTTCAACTGGCCGATGCCCAGACGGCACTGCGCGAACTGTTTCACGTCGGCTATTGGCTGGCCCGGACCTACGCCAAAGGAGCCAAGCCTGCTTCGGGGTTGATATTTCTGGTTCATGCGATTCCGGTCAATACCACGGTTGCCAAGCAAACCATCGACCAGCTTGGCAAGCTGGAAACCCAGCTTCGCGAACGGGATGACAAACTCTCAGCGCTCCTGGCCGACAAGACCGCCCTCGATGATGAACTCAGCCGATTGTGCGCGGAAATCGCGGAGGCCCGAAAAGCCAACACCGCCCAGGCCGATACCCACGACTATTCCGAAGAAGAAACGCGCGACTACTTCATCGACCTGTTGCTGAAGGAGGCCAACTGGCCGCTCGACCAGAAGCGCGATCGGGAATTTGAAGTCGAGGGCATGCCCAACAAGCAAGGCAAGGGGAAAGTCGATTACGTCCTTTGGGGCGACGATGGGCTGCCGCTGGCCGTCATCGAAGCCAAGCGAACCCGGCGCGACCCGCGTGTCGGCCAGCAACAGGCGAAACTCTATGCCGATTGTCTCGAAAAACAGTTCGGTCGTCGGCCCATCATCTTTTACTCCAACGGCTACGAGCACTGGATGTGGGATGATGCCGGCTATCCGCCGCGTTCGGTGCAAGGCTTTTACAAGAAAGGCGAACTGGAACTGTTGATCCAAAGGCGCACCAGCCAAAAGCCGCTTTCCACGCGCGGATCAACGAAGCGATCGTCGAACGCTATTACCAGAGCCGGGCCATCCGGAAAATCTGTGAGACCTTTGAAAAGGATAAGCAACGCAAAGCGCTCATCGTCATGGCCACCGGTGCAGGCAAGACGCGGACGGTGATTGCACTGGTCGAACTCCTGATGCAGTGCAACTGGGTGAAACGGGCCTTGTTCCTGGCCGATCGCATCGCACTGGTCAACCAGGCAGTTGGTGCCTTCAAGAAGCACTTGCCCAGCGTCCCGCCGGTCAATCTCATCACCGATCGCGAAGCGGAAGGGCGAATGTTCGTCTCGACCTATCCGACCATGATGGGCTTGATCGAGGACACGCGCGACGGTCAACGCCGTTTCGGCGTCGGCCATTTCGATCTGGTGGTGATCGATGAGGCCCATCGTTCGGTCTTCCAGAAGTACAAGGCCATTTTCGACTACTTCGATTCGCTCCTGGTCGGGCTGACGGCCACGCCCAAGGGCGAAGTCCACAAGAATACTTACAGCTTGTTCGACCTGGAAACGGGAGTGCCGACCGATGCTTATCCGCTGGAGGAGGCGGTCGCCGACAAGTTTCTGGTGCCGCCGTTGTCGGTGTCGGTGCCGCTGAAGTTCCAGCGTGAGGGGATCGATTACGACAAGCTTTCGGACGAGGAAAAGGAACAGTGGGATGAGATGGAATGGGACGAGGAGGGGGGCGTTCCCGACTACGTCGAAGCCGCAGCGGTCAACAAATGGCTGTTCAACAAGGATACGGTGGACAAGGTTCTCAAGCACGTGATGATGCGCGGCATCAAGGTCGCGGGCGGCGATCGACTCGGCAAGACGATTATTTTCGCCAAGAACGAAAACCATGCCCGATTCATCGAGGATCGTTTCAACGTCAACTATCCGCACCTCAAAGGAGAATTTGCCCGCACTATCACCTTTCAGACCGAATATCCGCAGAGTCTGATCGATAACTTCTCGCTCAAGGACAAGCCGCCGCACATCGCCATTTCGGTGGACATGCTCGACACGGGCATCGACGTGCCGGAAGTGGTGAATCTGGTCTTCTTCAAGATCGTGCGCTCGAAGACCAAGTTCTGGCAAATGATGGGACGGGGAACCCGGCTGTGCCCCGACTTGTTTGGGCCGGGCAAGGACAAAAAGCTGTTTTACGTCTTCGACTATTGCGGCAACCTGGAATTCTTCAAAGCGAACGCGGAAACCACGGATGGCTCAGCGGGGGAATCGCTGGGCAAGCAACTTTTCAAGACCAGGCTGGAACTGGTCGGCGTGCTGGATAACCGAGGCACGAAAGCCGATTCCATACAGTCGGCAACCTCCGAGACGGTGCTGCGCAGCGAGACCGCGGAAACGCTGCGGACCGAGGTTGCGGCCATGAACCCGGAGAACTTTGTCGTTCGCCCCGAAGCGCAGGCTGGTCGAAATCTACTCCGAACCGACCGCCTGGCAGGAACTGACGCCGGACAACCACCGCGATTTGGCCGAAGAAGTGGCGGGCCTGCCCAGCGAGTTGAAACCCGAATCGGAAGAGGCCAAGCGCTTCGACTTGCTGATGCTGCGCTTACAACTGGCCGTCCTCCTGGCGGAGCCTCGCTTCGAAAGGCTGCGCGATCAGGTGATCGAAATCGCTGGTTTATTGGAGGAGAAGGAATCGATACCGCGCGTCAAGGAGCAAATGCCGCTGATTCTGGATTTGCAGACGGAAGAATGGTGGCCGGATGTCACCGCGCCGATGCTGGAAAACGTCCGCAAGAAGCTGCGCGACCTGGTTCAATTGATCGAAAAGGCGAGGCGCAAGCCAATTTACACCGAGTTCACGGACACCCTGGGCGATGAAGCGAGCGTGGACCTCCTCGACTTTGAGGGCGGCGGCGAGTTCGAGCAATTTCGCGAGAAAGCCCGAGCATTCCTGCGCGCCCATCAGGATCATGCCGCGATTCGCAAGCTGCGCACAAACGAGAGGCTGAGCGCGATCGATCTCACCGAACTGGAACAACTTCTGACCAAGAGTGGGGCCGGTTCCGTCGAAGAGATCGAACACGCCAAGGGACAAGCGCACGGTTTGGGAGTATTCATTCGCTCGCTGGTCGGCCTGGATCGCGATGCCGCCAAGCAAGCCTTTGCCGGTTTTCTGAGCGGGAAGTCATTAACGGCGAATCAAATCGAATTCGTGAATCTGATCATCAACTACCTGACTGAACACGGTATAATGGATGCATCGATGCTTTACGAATCGCCGTTCACGGACATCGCCGCGCGCGGGCCGGATGGGATCTTTAACTCCGAACAGATCGAAACCATCCTGTCGATCCTGGACGACGTTCAAGCAATGGCTATGGCAGCATGATGAGCCGCTCCCGAAAATGGCGTAGTGATTCGTCTCTATGTTTTCAGAATGTTACAAATTGCTACAAAAAATCGATTTTGCGGTGACTGTCGCAGATGTAAACGAAAGTGCATATGAACGCGATGTCACAAATTGCTACAAAAAATCGATTTTGCGGTGACTGTCGCAGATGTAAACGAAAGTACATATGAATAGAATGTTACAAATTGCTACAAAAAATCGATTTTGCGGTGACTATCGTAGATGTAAACGAAAGTACATATGAATAGAATGTTACAAATTGCTACAAAAAATCGATTTTGCCGGGACTGTCGCAAATTCAAACAAATGAACACGACTACAAATTGCTACAAGAAATCGATGTTACGATAACATTTGAAAAATCAAGCGAACGTATTAATATATTCACTCTTCGGCAATATCCGGTAGGCCCAGTTCGCTCAGATGATAGCGTTCGGCCTCACGCATTCTTTGGGAATCTTCAGCGGTTCGGTCGTCGTAGCCGCATAGATGCAAGAGCCCGTGAATCACATAAAGCGACAACTCCACCTCCACAGGATGGCCGCGCTCGCTTGCTTGTTCCAGACCCACTTCCGCTCCGATGACCAGTTCTCCTTCCAGCGTTTTTGCTCCGGGTGAGCTCAGTGGGAAGGTGATGACATCGGTGGGTTCATCGTGGTTCAAGAACCGTTTGTTCAGCTCGTGAATCGTCGGATTATCCACGAAAGCCAGGCTGATCTTTGCCTCCTTGATGCTCTCGCCTTCCAGGACCGATCGCACCAGTTCTTTCAACTGCGGGACGTTCACCGGTACTTGGTCCTGGGGGCTAACCACCGAAACACGAATCATCCCTCGGCCTCCTTCGTGGGTTGGGCAGAGTGTTCTTCTTCCTCCGACTCAGGTATCGTGAAAAGATCGATCGCCGGCAACCCCAACGCAGCGCTGCTTCCAGACAGGCACGCATCAAAGTTAGCCGGGTCGGCAAGTGAGTTTCCAGGGTCTTGGCGTCCAGGATCCGAGGTATGGCGACGGAAATGCGGATCGATCGCCAGAAATCCATCCGTTTGTTTTTGGTCGGCGGCCCGCCCTTATGGGAAATGAAACTGCCCCAATTCCCATCGATCCAGCACGCAAAGACCGGGACGGCCGGGCGCGCTTTCAAGATTTGCCAGATTCCCCGACCAAACCGCCGAAGTTCCTGGTCCTCTTTTCGGCGCAAGTATCCTTCCGGAAATACGACCAGCACTTCGCCGCGGTCGAGGGCGGCAAGGGCATCCTGAATCTCGGGAGCATCTCGCGCATGCGCACATCCGGCACGCGAATCGTCCCGAAGACATTGCGCATAAACCAGGAGATTACGCGGAGATCGTAATACTTGCTCGTCATCATCGGTACCGTTGGAGCGGGCAAAATTTTCTCCAGCCATAACGGATCGAACCACGCGGCATGATTGGCGATCATCACGTATGGCCCTCTCCAGGGCAACATTGGCGCACCCGGCCCCGATGCGCGGACGCGATAAAACGGCCACAATAGCCATTCAACCGCGGTCTCCAATGCGGGCCGAAAGAAGACGAGCCAGGCGAGGATAAGGCCGAGCAAACTCAGGGCCATCACTCCGTACCCTGCGTATATCGGCACGGCGAGGAGTACTTGTCGCATCGAGATCAGAAACGCGACCAGACCCAGTGCTGCGAGACCGCAGCCTGCAAAGAGGATGGCCGCACCGTGCCCTTGAGAAGATTCGGGCTGATAAATCTGATACGTGGTCAAGAGCGGCACGATCATTATTCCCAGAAACACGGCCATGCCCAGACCCGCGCCATACCAGTCCGCAGAACTTACGCCCCAGATCGAGCAGATCGACAACCCCACCGTTGCGAACGGGACTCTTCCCAAAGTTCGGTAGGCATTGCCGTGCAAGCCTCCCAGGATCAGACCGATAATCACTGCCAGCGCAAAACCTTGATGAGCGTGGTTTGGAATGAGCCACTGATCGAGCGCAACCAACAGCGCAAAAACTCCCAACAGGGCAAACAGCGAATGCCGGCTCTTGCGCGATGTCATAATCGATTTTGCGGTAGTCAGAAAGGGTCCGATAAGCCCTTTGCTTATCAAAAGCTCATGGGTCGGCTGAAAGCGTGCGAACATCAGGGCGACGATCGCGAGACCGAAACCGGCATGAGCGGCCTGAAGCTGGAGCGGCATTCCCCGCGGAGCCACTTCCGAGAAGCCAATCCAGATGCCGACACCTGTGCCGGCCGAGACTGCCAGCATCACAATCGCCTGAACGTGCGGAAGAGGAAGGTGTCCCTGTCTGGCGGCTTCCGGAACAATCGCAAATCGACATGCGGAAAAAAAGACCGATGCAATGGACAATAGCCCGATAGTACCGATCCAGTTGGGAAAACTGCTTATCCCCGTGAAGGAAACGATACCCAGTCCCGCCAGGGCAGCCAAGAGCATCACCAGCCACCTGTACCGGCTCGATGCAAGAGCGCCGATCAGAGGTGCGACAACGATGGTCGGGACCGCCGCCAGGAATAGCCACAAGAACAACCAAAAGGTGCAAGCGGTGCGGGGATTCCATTATCGGCCAGCCGTAAAGGTGCATTGATCGCTGGAAAGCCGGAGTTGAGTCGAGACAGGGCGAAAGCTGCCATGGCATTTTCGCCGAGTGCAAAGGCAAACAGGGCGAACCACAAGGGAATGAGCCGGGAGCGTACCGATCGAGGAGATGGGTGCATGCCAATGTTGTATCGACATTACTCTTCCGGGTTTATCCTTCGCTCGGACGATTTTTTTGCCGGCGGCTTCATGGAGCCGGTAAGGAAGACCATTCCAAAGAATCCTCCCAGTGCGGGGAAGGCAGAGTCCTGCCGATCCGCGGCGGAAGTCAGAGAAGGCCGGCTCCCCTCGAAGTCGCGCATGATCTCACCATCCTCGACGAGATAGCTGTTCAGCGCCCCATTACCCATGATGTCATCGACTTTCAGGGGGCTTTGCGGCAAGTCGCCGTGCATCGGCTTGCCGAGCCAAATATCCTGGATCGCTGGAGAGACAGACGAGTCGATGGACTTACGGATTTGGTCCGCGGAAACCTCGGCGATCTCAGGCGAGGAATAGAAGGTTTGACGAGGGGTCGCATTCGGAACCCACGAACTCGATGAAACGCCGCTCGATACCGGGAGACCGGCGCTGGTGGAAAACGATGAACTTTGAGAATTCGGAGTCGATGCGATTGGGTTGTAGAGATTGATCGAATAAGCCACTGGATCCTGCATCTCAGGCCCGCGTTTTCCCCCGCTCCCTCCAATAGGTCCACTCGAATCCCACGTCACCGTAAAGCCCGTACCGCTTGAGTTTAGTGATGAGGTCGTAGCCTTAAGTACGTCAGCTTGAGTTATCATGTCGACCTGATAAGTTTTGTCCGTAAACCCGTTGATGGCCGCTGTTTGTCCACCCACGGTCGCAGAGGCATTTGAAAAACTGACCGTGCCAAAGTCAGCCAAGGGTATGACGCCTGATCCGGAAGAAGGCGCTTCCTCAATCCACTCTGCGGAGGATCGTGCGGCACTTGGATCACTTTTATTGATCGAGAACACAGGTTGGGATCCATCGGTCAGTGACAGGGTAAAAACGCCTTTTGAATAGCTGACCGAAGCGGTGATCGTATCGCCGGGATTCACGGTGATGCTGTTAATCATGACCACACCCGCCGGGTACATTTCATACCAGGCGTAATAGGTGGTCTTGCCATTTACAACCTGGGCGTCAGTTCCGAGCTGTTCCACCGAGTCGGAAGTAACGCCATCAATACCGACCCACGATGAAGCGTCGTAAGTCTGCGCTTCCAGTTTCAGTTGTGGTCGGCACAGTCCAGGTTCCGGCGACATACGTCGCGGAGCCGTTCGATCCCGAGACCGCATAGCCCGACCAGTTGGTACTATAGGCGAGTCCTGGTGTTGACGGAACCAAGCGTGTTTCAAGTTCCTGGAGGCGAAGCTGGCTCTTTTGGAAGTGTTTGGCCTTCATCATCTGCTTCCTCAAAGATCGAAACTTAAAATGTACGGTATAAGGTACTTCGTTCCAGGCGGTAGGGCAAGTAGAATCGTTGTAAATGTGGACTAAACGCCGATTCGATGGACATACTTTTTGCACTGGGCCAGAAGTGCTGATTCTGCGGTGAAATGAGGTTTTGGATTAGACTGTAAATCCATAAGCGAGCGTCGAGGCGTAAGCTCGACGTGGACTGCCCCGCCCATTCGCAAGTCTTTCGTCGGCAACTCTACGGCTTTAGGGCGAGAGTCCACGTCGAGCTTACGCCTCGACGCTCGATTAGCGCTAAACGGGTATAACGCACCGGCTCGGGCGAGCGTCAATAAATCACTTCGTCCCGGCCTCGGCAAGCAACTTGTTGACGGCAATCTCCAACTCTTTCTCGCGGATGTTCTTATAGCGAATGACACCCTTCGCATCGATCACGTAAATCGTCGGATAAAAGCGGACATTGAATGCCTTCAAAACATCTCCCTGCATCCCGGCCCACCAGTGGTCCCAGGGCATCTTTTCCTTTTCGAGAAACTTTTCCAGCGTTTCTTTCTTCTCATCGGCGCTGACACTGATCAGTTTGAAAGGCTTATCCTTGAGCTTTTCAACCATTTCGCGCTCGTGCGGGATCATCGCTCGACAGGGGCCGCACCAGGTGGCCCAAATGTCCAGCACCACCACTTTTCCTTTCAATTCGTCCAGCTTGACACTCTTGTCTTCCAGCGTTTTCCCGGTGACAACGGGTGCCTTCATACCAATGGCCAAGGTCGTTAGCTCGCGGATCATCCCTTCAGCTCAGCCTGCTTGGCGAGGGTCGTATTACCGAGTTTGACATCACCGAACTCCTTCACCACGCGCTGGAACATTTGTAACGCCTCTTTGTCCGAAGTCGTTTTGCCGGCCTTGTCGGTTTGCGCGAAATACCAATTTGCCAGACCATAACACGCATATCCTCGCGCGGTTTGATCTTCATTATTGCCCAAAACGGCTTCGAAGAATGCCTTGGCTCCATTCGGTGGCGAGGACATTAACATCTGACAAACCACAGCGATTTTTTTGTCTTTGGTGTGATACATCGACAGCAGATCAAATGCTTTGTTGTCGTCGGGACGCAATGTTCGTACGACCCAGATCAGCATGTCCAAGGATTCACTACTCTTGGGATCGGCGTTGACGAGTTTCAACACCCTCGGAGCGTAATCCGGAGCTTTGGGAAGTTTTTTGGCGATCAAAGCTTGTCGCTCCGCATCCGTTTTTGCAACGCGATACTCTTTGAGGAACTCGTTAAAGGCCTGCGAGTATTCATTCTTGATTTTTTGAAATGCTGCTTTGGAATCGTCGGCTTTATCTTCCGCCCGAAGCGGAAGCAGGTTCGCAGGCAGAAGGACAAGAACGCCGAGTAAAACAGCGAGTCGTCGGATTGTCACAGATAGCTCCAAAAAACGTGTAAGGGTTCCAAGTTCCAAGTTCCAAGTTCCAAGTTGAAGACCATCAACCCTTCGGGTCTTGAACTTGGAACTACTCAAGGTAGCGGCACTTGATCTTTGCTCTGAAGGTATCCTATCAAGTCTGCGCACCTCATCCTCTTTCAATTTGTCGAGCAGTCCATCCGGCATCAACGACAACTTTGACTGTTCCCTTCCTGCGATTTCGACCTTCGGCAACACGATCAATTCATTCTGAGTCTGGATCGCGATGACCTTGTCCGTCTCCTGCTTGATGATGCCGTTGATGAATCTTCCGTTGGCGGTTTCGACCTTCGTCATCTGGTAGTCCCTGGGAACGGCCGCGCTGGGATCGATGACATTTTCGAGCAGATAATTGAGGTTGTGCCGCTGCGAGCCGGTCAGCGCCGGTCCAATATTTCCACCATCATCATACATACGGTGGCACGCAGCACAAGTCTTTGCATAGATAAATCGGCCGTTGGCGAGATTCGCACTCTTGCGAACCGCGGGCGTCAACATCTCCTTGTATTTCTTGGTCAGGACCAGTCTTTCCGCCGATGCGGGCTTTATCTGTCCCCAGACTTTCGAGAGTCGATCGGCGACTTGTTTATCTTTTAACCCTTGCATTTGTCGAGCAACGAAGACCGAAACGTCGGTTCGGGGAATCAGTCCTTTTTCGATCGCATCGAGCAGAAACAAGGCCCAGGCCGGGTGCGAGGCGAGCGTTTGCACGACATCTTCCTTCTCGGCCAATGTATAACGCGGATAATGCTTTACGAGCAGCAGCGGCGTTTCCACGTCCTTGAATGCCGCGAGAGCACGAATGGCCGAAGCACGCAAGCTGGGATCGACAAGCAGTTCTTTCAATAACGGGACAATGTCATCTTTGCCGCGCTGCACAAGGGCCTTCAAAGCTACCGTGCGATCATCCATGCCTGCAAACGGGTTGCTCAAGGTTCGCTTCAGTTGCTCGATCAGTGCCTGGTTGCCGAACATGACACCCAGGAGGGTCGCCCGTTCCCGGACTTGCTTGACCCGACTTTCGAGCAGATTTTTCGAGTATTCTTTCCAGCCGGCCGGTGCCGGCATCTCACGCCAACCTCCGAATGCTTGCTGAATCCCCTTCAATATGTCTTGCTGGAGAACGGCATCTTTTGATTTGGCCGCAATCGCCATTAACGGCTCAAAGTTATTCGCACTAATGCCGATTGCCCGGCGGGCAATGTACTCGCGGACAATGGGAATCTTCGACGTTGCAATCAATGGCAGCGTGGCCTTGGGATCGGCCGCGAGGGCCGGCTCCAGTCCGTACCAAATCAGCAACGGAATCATCGGATCAGCGGCATCTTCCGCGTGTTCCATCAGTGCAGCAGCAACGGCGCGGCGGTCGGGCAACGATAGATGTTGTAACTCCGAAGCGAGGTGCATCCGCACGTAGGCAGACTTTTCAATCTTGGCTCGCTCGACTAACTGGCGTGGAATGGATTCGAAAGGTTTTTCCTGATCGAGGGCCAATCGGATCGCCCAGGCTCGAATAGTTTCGTTTTGACTATCGAGTATTCGAACATAGTAATGCTCATCCAGAGCGTGAAGAAGGTGGGCCGACCACAACGCTTCGACACGAGACGGAAGTTTCACATCTGAAGCTTTTATCTTGAACTGGTGGCCAATACCTTCCGGAAGTTTGTCGGCTTCCAATCGCTCGTGAATAAGTCGTCGAGCGTGCCGAACCAGCCACTGATTCTTGTGTTCGTGAAGTTTAACGAGTTCCAGAGCCGGCAACTTCGACAAATCGCCTCGCCATCCCTGAATCTTCCCAAATGCAACCTTGAAGATGCGGCCATTGGTCAGATCGACCCGATCGTAATTGTGGCACTCGCCCGTGTCCGACCAGTCGGTGACATACACACCGCCATCCGGACCATATTTGATGGCGATACCGCGAAACCAGGGGTCATTGGCCAGCAATACATCTTTCTCATGTTTCGCAACATAACCCGACCCGGCTCGTTCCAAACGATCGTGGTTGACGCGATTGCCGTGCAAATTGCACGTGAAAACGCCATTGCGGTATTGATCCGGCCAGTTGTCGCCGAGATAGACCATGCAGCCGACGTGAGCGTGGCCGCCGCCCGCTTCGCTGTGAACGCCCTTGCCGCCGCGCGAACTGGTCCAGTCCCCGCCGCCCCAATGAATATGATCGGCACAGCTTTGCATCAACGAATACACATAAGGGTTGAGATCCTGACCGTACATGCGCTCGAAGTGCGATCCCGGCACGACATGCCAGAGGTGATGAATCACGCAGTTTGTGATGAAAATCTCACCACGTTCATCGAAGTCCAGTCCGAACGGATTGGTCGTGCCGCTGCCGACCACTTCAAAGACTTTGCGCTTCGGATGAAAGCGCCACACCCCGCAGTTCATCGCCGTGCGATCCTTCGCCGGTGTTCCAGGAACGCCGACGTGAGAAGTGTCGATGATGCCGTTGCAGCCGTACAGCCAGCCGTCCGGCCCCCACGCCAGGCTATTGAAGACGTTGTGTTTGGGATTCAAACTCCAACCATCGAGTACCGGCTCCGGTTTGCCGGCCATCGGTTTGTCGGCGTTGAAATCGCAAGGAACGAAGAGCAGATTCGGAATGGAACAAAGCCAGATGCCGCCGTAGCCGAGTTCGATACCGCTGAGGTTCGATCCTTTATCGAAAACCACGTGCTTGACATCGAACTGTCCATCGCCATCGGTATCTTCATAGCAGGTAACGCGATCGTGACCGCTGCCATCCTTGGTCCATTTCGGATAAGAAAGGCATTCGACGACCCAAAGTCGTCCGCGATCATCAAAAGTGATAGCGATAGGCTGCACAACATCAGGCTCCCCGGCAAAAAGAGTGACGTTAAACCCTTCGGGAACGGTCATGCGTTTCGGAGCTTCCCTGGCTGGAATGGGACGATCTTGGGCAAGAGTTGTGGTCGAGAAAGCAAGTAGGAGAGATAAAGCAACAGCATAGTTCATGAGGAGAGTTCCTGATTCAATCGCGATCGAAACGAAAAGAAGGCGGGTACAACAAACAATATAAGATACCCCGAAGATGGGTGAAATTCACCCACGAATTTGTGAATGTCGTCCCGGAATTGCTGTTGCAATTCCGCAGGTAAATCCAAAAGCCAGTCAACCAGTCGAAAGAGTTCACGGATCTGTTGGTTATCCCAACCGCGCTCAAACAACCTGCGAATTAGTTGTCTCTTCGCCTGGTATCGCTCCATCGGTCGATGATTCGTCGCCAGACTTTCCAGGTGAGCCAATACGATCACCGCGATAGGATTCGTGCTGTTCGCCAGTTCCTCGGTTCGCTCTCGCCAGTCCAGCAGTTTCAGAACGGGGAATCGGAAACGAATCTCGCACCCCAGTCGAGCATATAGGTATTCGCTCGGTCTCCAGATTCTCAAGGTTAGCTTATTCATCCCGCTGCATTCCGAACCGATGCTCTGTTGTTTTGTCGGTTACCCGTTAGATTCCTCGTAAATCGTTCTCGATATGTTTTTGTACCCTCGCAGGTCTAATGCGGTTGAACCATTCACCCATTCGACTTACTATAGACAAAATCATGATCCTCCTAATCGATAATTACGACTCATTTACCTACAACCTAGTTCAGCGCTTCGGCGAATTGAACGCCCAACTGCCGATGCAGGTGCATCGCAACGATCAGATCACGCTCGAACAAATTGACGCGCTACGCCCGACGCACATCATCATCTCGCCAGGCCCCTGCACTCCCAAAGAGGCCGGCATATCCAACGAGGTTCTCAAGCGCTACGCCTCCAGTGTTCCGACTCTGGGCGTCTGCCTGGGTCATCAGTGCATTGGGCATAGTTTTGGCGGGGAAGTGATTCGGAACTACCGCATCATGCACGGCAAGGTGTCGTTGATTCATCACGATAATAAGGGCGTCTTTGCGGGAATGTCGAACCCATTCGAGGCGACGCGCTATCACAGCCTGGTCATCAAAAGGGAGACGTTTCAAAATCCGGACTTCGAAGTCACAGCCTGGACGGATGAAAACGAGATCATGGGTGTCCGTCACAAGAAATGGCCGTTACACGGCGTTCAATTCCACCCGGAAAGTTTCCTCACCATCGAAGGGCCGAAGCTACTCCAGAATTTTCTCGATCTGGCCCCCTGGCGGGAAGATGACAAGGTGACAAGGTGACAAGGTGACCAAAACCCGGACATCCTTGACCCATCCATAATCAAAGAAACGCCAGTTAGTTGTCACCTTGTCACCTTGTCATCTTCCTCAGAATTGGTTCAAAAACCGCAGGTCGTTCTTCCAGAACTCGCGGATATCGTCGATGGCGTATTTCAGCATCGTAATTCGCTGAGGCCCCATCCCGAAGGCGAACCCGCTGACCTTGTCGGGATCGTACCCGCCATTGCGCAACACAGCTGGATGCACCATCCCCGCACCCATAATCTCCAACCAGCCGGTGCCCTTGGTAAGACGATCGGCGTTGGGATCTTCCTTGGGCCAGTCAATGTCCACCTCGATCGAAGGCTCCGTGAATGGGAAGTAACTGGACCGAATGCGAATCTGCCGGTCATCTCCGAATAGTCGCCGCGCAAAGGCCGTGATGGTTCCCTTCAAATCGGCCATGGTCACATTGGGGCCGACGACCAGACCCTCCACTTGCTCGAACTGAATCTCGGATCGCGTAGTGATCGCTTCATAGCGATAGCACATTCCCGGCAAAACAGCCCGGATCGGCTGCGGGCAATGCTGCTTCATGACGTGAATCTGACCTGGCGAAGTATGCGTCCGCAATAACACTCCCGGAGTAGTGGTATGGAAGGTATCCCACATATCGCGTGCCGGATGGTGCGGCGGCATGTTCAGCAGCTCGAAATTGGTTTGATCGTCCTCGACCTCGCGCGTGCGAAAGATTTGAAAGCCCATGTCCGAGAAGATGCCATAGATTTCGCGCATGACTCGCGTGGCCACATGCAGGCGGCCCGCTGCATGGGGCCCGACCCGGCAAGGTGACATCGAGCGGATTGGCGGTCAAACCCGCCATCATGGTGCGTTCTTTGGCTTCGGCGAGCGCGGAGTCATACGCAGTGGTGAGCACGACTTTGACCCGGTTGGCTTCCTGGCCATAGTCTTTGCGCTGTTCCTTGGGAATCGTGGAGACAGCACGAAGAGCCAGCGCCATTTCACCCTTGTCGCCGAAGAATCTGGTGTGCCATAGCCGAAGCCCAGCCTCCTCCGCGCACTCTTTGAGTTCGCTCAGCGCACGCGCCTCCAATTCGGCCAACTTCTCGGTTGCTTCAGACATCAATCCCTCCGACGCTGTCGTTCCATTCTCAAACGAATCGATAGCCGTGGCCAGCCCGGCCGATTATCTTTTGCAGATTCCAATCCGGTCCAGTCAATGTAGGATGCGATCATCAACATTAAAGAAGGTCAACGCAGGGCTCCCATAATCTTATTTCTTCAGGCCAACCCGAAATTCAGTGTTCAGTTCACGAAGCATGCGCGAAGTTTCCCAGCTGTAGGAACTTTCCAGCGAATCGACGGGTGCCGCCGCGAACCACGGGATGCATGCTCCAACGCCGCCGCTAGCTGCTGCAATCGCCGAAATCGACTGGCGTGCCAGACGATTTCGATCCATCCAGGCCGTTGCCAGACTTCCCCAGCGTCGTGATTCTTCCAACTGGCTCTTCGATTGATACGCCAGCGCAAGCAAGAGTTCCTCGATCGGCGGACTATCCGGACCGCGCAGATCGATTGCCTTTTTCAGTGTGGCGACAGCATCGTCCACCTTGCCGTCGCGGAAATACAGTCCACCCAGTTCTTGAAGAAGTGCCGGTGACGGGTTTCGACCGGCCGCCTCGACAAGACTCGGAATCAGATCGGCGGGTTTGACGATGGTCTCCGGATGGGCAATCAGCAGCTGGGCTACCAGAGCAGCTTCAGCATGCGGTGCTCCGGGAACTGTTTCAATGCGGCCAGCAGCGCAAGGTCGCGCAGGCGGAAATCCTCGGGAGTCGGCCTTTCCATCTCGAATAACCGCCGATCCAATTCGAACCAGGCGGCGTAGGCACGGCCCGCACGCTGATGAGCCTGCGCCTGAAGATGACGATTCAAGATAACCGGATGGTTCCACTGCCGGCGAAGAACCGTTTCCAATTGCGATGGAGGTTGGTTTGCGATCAGGCGAATCCTCGTCCCGATGGGTATGGCCGTGAATCGCAAATCGGGACTGATGGCATCAGGCTTTTGAATTTCGTCGCCGGGCTGAGTCGGCACCGGCTTACCCGAGATCAGATCCCATGCGTTCGCCCCCCGGCCGAGACCCCAGGCGACCAGCCGATTCCCATCATTACTAAAGCCCAATAGGTTGGCGTGACCCGGGTCGGAAATTCGGCGCACAACCTGTCCGGTAGCGATCTCCCAGATCAGAATTTCCTCGGACAAACCCAATTGGGACTCCTGACTGGCGGCCACCAGCGTCGATGCCGGGTCGAACGCAAAAGAACGCGCACCGCCTGGTTTTAGCCCATGCAAATGGTGAAGCAATCGCCCGGTCGCCGTCTCCCACAGCTTTATTTCGGATGAAGCTTCGGCACGCCTGATTGATTTCCGGACACCAGGTAGGCACCATTGGGGCTGAACATCGTCACTCGAACCCGCAGCCGATGCCCCTCCAACCGAGCCGATGGCACCCGAGTTGGCGCTGCGCCAGACTTGAATTCTCCCGTCCGATCGACCGCCGACCAAACAATTGTCGTGTGCGAATGCCAGGCTGGTTACCGCGGCGTCTGGTGCTTCCAATTTCAGGAGTTGTTCATGCGAAACCAGATCCCAGATCCGAATACTGGACCGGTTGTCGCTGCTGACCAGTCGGGCACCATCCGGCGAAAACGCCAGAGCGTAAATCAATCCCTGGTGCCCATCCAGATTCGCGATCCATTCGCCGTCCTCGGCGTTCCAAATGCGCAAGGCGTCGTTGCCGCCGGTGACGATGTATTTTCCGTCCGGCGAACAGGCGATATGATTGATCGGACCGTCGTGAGCAGAAACCGTTCGCAAAGGCTGGCCGCTTATTGAATCCCAGATGGTGAACTGATCGCGGGTGCCGCTTACGCAACGTGTGCCATCCGGATGGAAAGCAACCGTAGTCGTCGTCTCACCAGTGCCGCTGCCAAGATTATGCAAGAGCCCCCCCTTGCGGCGGTCCCAGATTTTCAACTCGTTCTTCGGTTGCTGTTTACCCGCCGAAAACCGGTTGCCTCCCGCCGAGGCAAGCAATGTACCGTCTGCGTTGATGGCCAGACCGTAGCATGTGAAATCTGTTGTCCATGAATCGAGAAGCATGCCGCTCAATGCATTCCAGGTCTTGATCTCACCTTTCTTGCCGATGATGCCGCCGGCCGTGATGATTTCCCGCCCATCCGGGCTGAACAGGACGCTTCCGGCGAAATCCTCCGAAGCGTCCTGGGTCCATTCGCGTTGCCCGGTCGTCATGTTCCACAATTCGAGCATGGCAGGCTTGCCATGACTGCCGCTCACCATCGCAACGAAGACACCGTCGGCCCGAGCCGCGATCGCTTGCAACCGGGCACCGGATCGTCCGAGAAAAAAGGGTCGTTGCTTCGAGCCGAGATCCCACCATTTAATGCTCCCGTCCATGCTGCCGGAAACGAGGCGGGTTCCATCGGGGCTGAACGCCAGACTGGTGATATCGCTCAAATGCCCCTTCAATTCACGAAACAATTGACCCGTTACCATGTTCCACACGGAGATCAGTTGGTCGCCGGCAGGTTCGGCGGAACCGGTTGCCACCAACAACCCATCCGGACTGCAGGCCAGGGTGTCTTCTTTTGCCCAGCCCAGGGACGGAGAGTCGAACTTGACAGTGCCCCTGGCCGCATCCACTACCACTACGTTTCTTGGCCCAAAATGATTACGGTCATGCTCGACAAGGCACACCACGCTCGATCCGTCAGGTGTCCAGACCACGCGGAGCACGCTGCTTTGTTGGGCATTTCCGGACAGTCTCAGCGTGATCGCTATGCGCTGCCGTCCCGTCCGATAGTCGCAGATGATGACGCGGGCCGCAGTTCCGGAGGAACCTGCCAGCGCGACTTCTTTCCCGTCCGGACTGAAACTAAAGTCACGCATCTCGTGTTGGGGCACATTCCATTCGTGAATGAGACTGCCGTTTTCGGGGTTTCGCACTTCGAACAGCGCACTTTGATTCTTGAGATTGCCAACGGCAGCCAAGACGGTCCCATCGGCGTTGAACCCAAGCCGACTGTGCATTGCGAGTTGGGTTCCCTCGATCCGGATTATTCGTGGTGTCGCGACATCGAACAGCCGACTGCTGAATTTGTTGGCTGCGGCAATTCGTCTTCCATCCGGGTCGATCGAAGCGTAGCGGAACAAATCGATATCGCTCCTGGGCAGGGTATTTTTCCAGATCGGCTGGCACGAATGCGCGTTCCAAACGACCATTCGTTGTCTCGACACGCTCAGCAATCTTGTGCCATCCCTGGAAAAAGCCAAGTCGGATACAGGTTCGCCATGATCATACAGCGTGTAGGCACTGCCTTCCAGAAACGTATTCAAGTAGTGCCACTCCCAGTGCCGCAATTCCGGCGGCACTTCGTTGAGCCAGACGTGAGAGGTGTCCGCATGCGTTTCGCGTTCCCTCCAGCTACTTTGTGTCAGTCGAACCGAATTAATCGCCAGCGCCTGGCCGCGCCGCTCCGCCTCCTGTGTCGCGATGTCGGTTTGACGCTTCACTTCCCGCGACTCGATCACCAGTTGTCCAGCGTAATTGTTGGCACGATTCTCATTCGCGCGGGCCAGCGATTCCTTTTCCTCAGCTCTCATCTTGGCACGGACTGCATCGGCATAGGCGAGCAGCGTGGCCGTGATTCCCGCGAGCAGGACCAAGATCACCGTTGCCAGCAATCCGGCCACGATCCGGTTGCGTTTCACCCACTTCCATGCTTGCTCAACCACGCCGACCGGCCTGGCAACAATCGGCTTGCCTTGCAGAAACCTCTGAAGGTCATCGGCAAGATCCCCCGCAGTCGAGTAACGCTTGGCCGGTTCCTTGGCCAGACATTTCAAGCAAATGGTCTCGAGGTCGCGCGGGACTGTAGGCTGCAACTGGCTAACCGGAACGGGATCGCGCCGGCGAACCTGCTCCAGCGTTTCCAAATTGGAAGCGCCCTTGAAAGGGGGAAGCCCAGTAAGACATTCGTAGAGTATGGCACCGAGGGCATAGATGTCGGCACAGGGGCCTACATGCCGGGTCATTCCCAGTGCCTGTTCGGGTGCCATGTAGCTCGGCGTGCCCATTACCGCGCCCGTTTGCGTTTGCCCATCTTCCGCTTCCAGTTGGCGAGCCAGTCCAAAGTCAGTGATTTTCGGGATGCTGTATAACGTGGGCTCAGCGGGGTTGCCGTTCGAGTTTTTCTCGGTCGAAAGTGCCCGGCCAGACTCCGATGCGACTCGATTGTTTCGTGTGGAAGCGGATTCGTTCCGGTTCTCGGCGGCAGTCAACAGAATATTTCCGGGTTTCAGGTCGCGATGCACGATGCCGTTCCGATGCGCATGTTGCATGGTGCGCGCCAGTTGTTCGACCAGCTCGGCCGACCGACGGGCAGGTTGGGGATTGCCCTTGAGTTGTTGTGCCAGGTTGCCGCCAGCAACGTACTCAAGCGTGAAATAGGGCAGGCCTTGATAGGTTCCGACTTCGTGAACGGCAACGATGTTCGGGTGGGAGAGCCGGGCAACCGCCTCGGCTTCGCGCTGAAAACGCCGCAAGTCCCCTGCTGAAGCATGTTCGCCGCGCAGGATCATTTTCAGACCCACGATCCGGTTGGCCGCAAGTTGGCGAGCCTTGTACACGACCCCCATACCGCCGCGACCGAGCACGCCGAGAATCTCGTATCCAGGCAACGCGAACGAAGCGGACGCTGGTGGCTCCCGTTGTGTTCCGTCCGGCGTGCTGGCTGGCGAGTTTCCGGTGCACTGATCGGCATTGACTTCGGCATCTGCCGGCAGATCAACCGTTTGAAGCGGGTCGGAATCGAGTGATGGAACATCAGGCATAGATTTCGATCCGAGAGATGGAAGCCGAACTGAAGTGTATTGTGACGAAAGGAGCGACCAGGTGCAAGCCTCGGAATGCGCGGTTCGGCTGAGAAAATCGTACATTCGCAATTTACGAGGCGTATATTAATGCGGCAGACGCAGTTCCTGTTTTGCCAGCAACAGTTCCTGGACTAACAAACTGCACGGACTCGATACCGATATGAGGCAAATGCTTACAAGTCCAAGCCCTTCAACGCATTCGCCAACCTCGTTCGGTCGCGGAACGGCTCGGGCACAAATTCTGCCGCCGCGATCCAGCCTGCCTCACGCAATTCCACCAGCGTCGGCAACTCTTCCAGCGACGTTTTGCCGCAAAATAGCAACCCGATCGTCGGCCAGCCCTCGCCCTGCAATGCCGAGCGGAGATGATTCGTCATCATGCGCAGGCCGGTTGCATAGGCGATGTCCTTGGTAAACGGTCCGACGCGGCTCGGCAAACTGCCGCGAAAGAGACGAGCCGATTGGTGATAGGCCTCCGAACAATCCAGACCCCGATCGCGGAAAAAGCGAAATACCTCCAGGAAATCCGCTCCCTGTTCGGCCATCATCAGTCCGCGCAGGCGGAGCAGGAGCCGATGGATCCGTCCGGGATGGTCGGCACCTGCCAGAAATTCAGTGAGAACCGCCAGACCCTCCTGGGAGCGAGTTGTTCCGGGTGCCGGCTTGCTCAGGCAGGTCAAGATCGGCTGTCCACGACCGTTGATCGTCGTTCCCAGATGGACCCAGGCCTCGTGAACTTCCAGAAGACGGATGTCGCTGGTCGAAAAAACGCGCCCCGCCGAAGCTTGATATAGTCGGAACCCGCCGAGGCATCGGAAACCAGCGTATCGACCACTTTGACCTTCACCAGGTCGCTGCCGAAATAGCTTCGCATCCCTGCGAGAAGCCTGGCACCCGTTTCTTCAGCAGAGAAGGTTTTCTCCTCAGCGCCTGAAGAATACGATCGAAGTCGATTTTCCAGGAAGCGTATGACCTGCTCGATGCCGCTGCGCTGAAGGGTGCTCCCATAAATTCGACGGCTCCGCAGGGCAAATTCCGGAGTGCCGCGCACTTCGATCAACTCAACTGCTTCCCGATAGTGCCGGCAACGGCTCGCCAGTAATCGACCTGCCGGGTCGGCGGCGGGAAGACAACGGCGAATCTGGCGCTCCAAATCCTTGAGTTCCTGAAGTTTTCGACGGGGATCGAATCCAAGCCGTCGGCCGAGATAACTTTCCGAGTTGATTCGTGGGAGCTTTTGAAATTGATCGGCAAAGAATTGCTGTTGCGTTTCGACGTCCCATTTCATGGCGTCGAGAACGCGAATGGGTCGCTGCAACGCAACCAGACGTTCGCTCAGTTCGCGCACGGTTCGAGCATAATCGGCTCGACCGAGGGACTTCGACCGTTGGGGCATCAACGCAGGTCGGGGTATGCCGGCTTGCAACGCAGCTCCGATCCGGGAGTATTGCCGGGGCGATCTTCGTCTTGCCGGGGAAAGCAGATCGGTGGCTTTTATCGTCGTTGCGGCAATTGGTCCAGAGCTTTTTGCGGAGGGAGGTTCTTCGTCCAAGGTGGTGGGGTGGGATAACCGGCTTCATCGGTTGTGAGGGGTTTCCTGCTCACTTCGATGAGGGGCACAGTCGATGTCAGTGGTGGGAAAACAGTTCCATGTTTTCCGGTAACGGAGAGGGGCCTACTTTATCAAGCGTCGCATCGCTGTCAAACCGAGTTCTGCTACCTGGCTTGCCTTCATCTGCCATAACACCGGGTTGAACAGTTCAAGCGACACATATCCATCATATCCTATTTTGCGCAGAGAGGTGAGAATTTCTTCGATTTGAAAATCACCTTCTCCCGGCATGATTCGATCGGAGTCGGTCATGACCTCACGCGGTACGCCCGCGACATCCGCGAGCTGGACAAACGCCAGGTTTTTCGGAGTGAGCCGATGCAGATCTTCGGGCTTGCTCGGCCCCTTGTAATAGTGGAATAAATCGAGATTCACCCCGACATTCACTTCCCCGCATTGGTCGATCAGTATCAGGCGCAGTGTCGAGACACGAGCAGAACGTATCGGCTCCGCGAAATTCCAGTGCCAGTTGCACATCGAACCCTGCGGCCCACTGAGCAGCCTGCTTCAAGGAAACCACAGCGCATTGAAATGGTAGTCGAATCAATGCGCTGGTTAAAATCGGCAACAACCAGCAGAGTGCGAATCCCGAATTGCTGACACATTTCGAGCCGACGGCGAAAGTGCTCGAAGTGCAACTTACGGGCCTCGCCCTGGGAAAGCAGCAGGCCGCCCTGATAAGATGCGGCCACGAGTCGAATCTGCTTATCGTCGAGAAGTCGTTTGGTTTCATCCAGGGAGTGTTTTTCGAGATGCGTTTCGAGCTTGGTCAACCAGACTTCCATCGCCGGCCAACCAGCACCCGAATAGGTAACAACATCCTCTGCAAAGGCACTAAGGAGCGTGGTGACCTCGCTCAGGCACACCTGCATCAAGGGATTCTCCTGCCGACTACCAATCGCTTTCGAATCATTAAGGAGCGTCTGAGCCGAGTATTGCCCCGCTATTAATAGAACAAAGGGCCGCAAAAGTACTCACGCTTATTGAGTAGGATACTTGATGCACAGAGCCGTCACAGTAAACAGCATTGATACCACTGGCGTGCACACTGCCCCAAAGATCTCCGCAGATGTAATTCTGACCCCAATCTGGTACAGGAACATTCGGCCAGGCATATGAACCCCCAATCATGTCGTTATCCCAGCCGTCCGTCCAACCTTGATCGTCATCGCAGTTGGAACTGGATTCGACGAGGGGAAAAGGGAGATTTTTGTCCCCAATCAGTAACACATTCGAGGTTCCATTAGTAATGAACTCGGGGACAATAGCTTTGCCTCCCCAAGAGAGGATAGGTTGAAGAGGCCCGTCATAGCCATTTCCTGTTCCACCGTTGCCCATGTAATCACTCCCCGCTCGCATGCCAACGGAAGGGGACCAGCCCGCCTGGGAGTACGGATACACTATTGAAGGAAGGCCGGCCCCGCGAAGAGAGGGACAGTAAAATATCTTCAAGACAGTAGAAGCGATCTGAATGTCGCCATAGGGGCCTGCACTGGCATCCGGGGGTAAGCTGCCAGGAGGAATCATATATAAGTTGGTTTGTTCGATATACGGCAGAATCTGGTAACCCCAGCCCCAAGTCTGGGTTTGGTAAAGTTGCCGGCCCGTTGTAGTTCCAAACACGATCCTGATACCAACCGGCCCCGCCGCTTGGGAAGGCTCCCATATTATCGAGGTGATTGTGAAAAGCCAGTCCAAATTGCTTGAGGTTATTCTTGCAACGGGTCATATTTGCAGCTTCTCTGACTTTCTGGACGGCCGGCAACAGCAAGCCAACCAGAATCGCGATGATGGCGATGACGACTAACAATTCAATGAGAGTAAAACCACGTTTGACGTGTTTGCGCGGGAAAGGCATAGTATTTTCCTTACGAAATTGAACTGAAACGAGTCAACTTGAGTAAAAGAGAATAAATACTCATTCCCATTTATCGTCGATCAAGCTCTATCTGTCAACCAAAATAACAAAGGTGCCCGCTTGTTTTAGGTCGGCGAGTTTCGCTTTGGGCAGAACGACAGACCACTCGAAGCTTTTTGCCGTATACTAGGTCAGTTGATGAAGGCGCGATGGAATATCAAACGGTTTGGTGTCCTCTTTGGCTCAGGGAAGCTCGTCCTTTGAGGCGCTGAAAACTGTAAAATAGGTCTGGGTGGAATGACATGCAGACAGTTTCATAGTTTTGCCATTCGCGGTCTTGTTCTGCTCCTCATCCTGGCTGCTCTGGGCTGTGGCAGGGTGAAATTTGTCAAAGTCGAAGGCAGAATTGTCAAAGATGGACAAACATATGTATCTCCAGCCGGACGAAAAGCTCAATCTGGCATTCAAATCGACCGAACAACCTGAGATACCAGTTTATCTTGCCAGGATCGATGAGAAGGATGCGTTCGTTCGTCGTGGTAGGCCCAAACGGCAAGGGAATTCCACCGGGGAATTAGTACGGATCCCGTATGAGATTAGCTTTGCGACACATGGACATCGACAGTCAAGAGAAATTGGCCCAACTCAATCAGCAGTTTGCGGGACTCGAAGAAAAGCAAGTCACAATAACTGACGAGTCGAATCAGAAGTTCATCATTGATGTCGGCAAGAACACGATATCCAAGTGATCGACGGGCAGACATAAACATCGCGCGGCCTGAAATGACACATTGCAAAGACTCGATTCCTGAACCAGCGCCCGTGTAGCCGCGACGCCGAGGCTTTGCGCAGCGGAGCGTGTGCGCTCCCTCCTCCCGACACCAATAAGGCACCGCAGCCGACTTCAACAATCGTGATTGGAGCACGAAGGTCTCGCACTCCGCTGCGCAAAGCCTCCGGCGTCGCGGCTACATGGGCGTTTCGCAAGGGCACTTTAGTCAATCTCGACCGCTAAGAGTAACCCTCAACGATTGAACAAGAACGCCTGGATTATTCAACAGCGCCCACATCAAATCTTGTGCTCCCGGAATCCGTTTGTCGGTTGGTGGAGGGTTGTTCAATGTCCCGGCCAGCCGTTGATATTCGGCATCCTGAGCCCGGTGCCGGTTTCCGCAAATCCGCTTTCTGGGCATCCGTTCGCTTCTCTACAGGGATCGCCAATAACTGCCGAAGATCGCGGCCACTCCATCCGCCAGCATGGGTTGTTTGTCGGTCGACACCCAGAGCCGAAACTTCCCGATCGTATGTTTAGTTCCAAACTGCTGGCTCAGGGTGAAGGTAAAGTTGGTTCCCTTGTCGTTGTTCACGATTTCCGCAAACTCGAAAAGCGCGCTATTTGGCTTGCCGAACTGCGGCGAGATCGCCCAGCCAGTCTTCGGATTGTTGTCGATTACGTTTGTTATGGGGAAGCTCACCTGCGCAAAAGTGGCTTGCGGTTTGTGCAGCTTGGCATTCTTGATTTCTTTCGGTTTGTCCGATGGAGTCCATTGAACGAGCAACTCGTTGAGCACCACGTTACCGTTATCGGCGCGACCAGGCCCGCCGGCGCGCAAGCTCGGATCGGGAAGCAGTTCCAGCCGAAGCGCGGTAATGCCCTTCAGCTTCGTCGTTGCGGAGACGATGTAGGTAGCTTTCTCGGGATTGGCTCCGGAAGCCAGGATGCTGTTATCCTTGCTATTCACCGTCAGCGTCGCTTTATCGGGCGAAACTGCCTTGGTGACCGTCAAAGGCTCCCAGGTCGGCGCATGACTGAGCCGTTTCTCCCACTCCGATTGCCGCGCATCGAGTTGCTTCTCGTAGTTGGTGAAGGCTTTTTGTTTCAGTTGGAAATCCGCCACCAATGCAGTGTAATCCGTTTCGCCGTCGTGTAGCGCCTTTGTTGCCGATTCCACTTCCTTTGTGGTGGGCGTGCGGGCCAGCACCGAAAGATAAATGGCTTCGACGAACTCCTTGTCGTCCTTGTATTTCGCCGCAAAAGTACCCAGATAATTTCTCGGATCGCGCACAGCCTCATGAAGTACCGGCCCGCTGACCAGGCTCAAGACCGGCCCGAGCATCAAATTGTTGGAGCGTTCACATTCGCACGCACTCTCGCGGGCAGGCTTGCCGAAGAGGTCGAAAAAGCCTCCTGGAATCTCAACCGTTCCATCCAGTAACTGGGCCGCCCGCGTTCCAGCCGGTACTCCGGGGATATGAGATTGTGCTCCGGTCGCCGCATGAATGGCATCGAATAGTACTTCCGCAGGCAGCCGGCGTGCGCGGGCATGGGAATAATTGATGTCGTCGCCCTTATTCCACTTATTGGTCCGGATGGAAAGTTGATAAGTCCGCGACTTGCAGATCGACTTCATCATCTCGCGGACGTTGAAATTGCTGGCGATAAAGTCGCTCGTCAAACGATCCAAGAGCGCGGAGTTTGTGGGCGGATTACCCGCTCGAATATCATCGATCGGCTCGATCAGCCCGACGCCAAGGAGATAACTCCAGAGGCGATTGACGTAACTCTTGGCGAAATAAGGATTCTCTTTCGAGGTGATCCACTTCGCCAGTTGAGTTCGCCGCGGCAAGTTCGTCGGCGCGAGATCCTTGTGGACGAACGGAAAACTCGGTTTTGCCGTTTGACCGGTTCGAATGTGTTGAACCTCACCCGACTTGGTGTCCGAGATGATTTCCACGAGGGGCAAAGGTTGATCGACATTGGTGCCACCGATATTTTGCGGATATTTCGGATCGCGCGACCGGCTCACTTGCGCGAAATAGGATGCCAAACTGTAATACTGATCCTGAGTCCAGCGCTCAAAGGGGTGGTCGTGGCACTTGTTGCAGTTAAACCGTACCGCCATGAACAAATGGGTTGAATTCTCCATCGCCACATCGGGAGTGCGCAAGATCTTCAGGTATGCCGCGGTCGGATTCACGGCGTTGGAGCCTGAACCGGTCAAAATGCTGTAAGCGAATTTGTCGTAGGGTGTATTGTCGGCCATCGCCTTGCGAATGTAATCCCGAAGAACCTTGGCCCCGACGTCGCCCAGGAATTTGCGGTTGACCTGCAACAGGTCGGCCCACTTGTTGGTCCAGTGCTCGATAAATGCCTTGCTGCCGACCAGTTTGTCGATCAATTCATCGCGTTTGACGCGTGTGGATCGCTTGTCGAGAAGGAAAAAACGCACTTCATCGACACTCGGCGGTAAACCGGTCAGATCGAGGTAAACGCGACGAATGAATTCGGAGTCGGTGCAGAGTTCGCTCGGCTGCACCGGATGCGTTTGAGTTTCTCATACACCAATTCATCGAGATGATTGAACGCTTCGGTCGTTGGTCCACTGGAAGCCGGACCTGTCCCCCATCACGATGACGGTGCTGGCGGCATAGGCACCTTCGTAGCGTGCCAACATGGTACTCTCGCCGCGCCGGAGCGTGGTCAACAGGCCGGTCTTGTCGATGGTCGCTACTTCGGTATTGCTGCTCTCAATGAATGCCTGTGCGCGTGACATCGCGGACGAACCATCGCTATACTTCGCCATGACGGCGAATTGCTGGGTATTGCCGATGCCGGGAATGATGGGATCTTTTGGAAATACTTCAATGCTCTGCACGCGCGGAGCATTCAGGATCGAGTTTGACCCCGCCGGCGATCCAGGTTTTGGCCATTTCGTAATAAGGGTCGCCGGGCTGCCAAACGACGCCGCCGACATGAGGCACTGCTCCCGAAGGCTTCATGAGCATCAAGCTCCGTTCGGGTGCAGCCCGATTGAAGCGCCGGCCCTCGAGATCATCGGTCAAGGCATTATGATCGAGAAGAGGATCGTATCCCCGCAAGCTGAGTTTGAAACCGTTCTTGCCTTCGGCCGACCCGTGACAGGTGCCGGCATTGCAACCCAGTTTCGACATCACCGGCATCACATCGCGGACGAAACTGACAGGACGTTTTTCCTTCTGTCCCGTAACCGTGACCGGCACGACAAGGGTCTGGCCGTTAAGGGTCACTTTCAATTCACCTTTACCATCCATCACCGGCCGAACTTGCCCCGCGGCCGAGATCTTTACCAGTGTGGAAGGCACCTCGATCCTGGCCATGCGCGTGACATCGACAACATCGTGGCTATCGAGCGTCGCCGATAGCAAGAGTTGGGTGTAATCGAACGGGTGTTTCAGATCGATCGCCGTGGGCCTAGCTTCGATTTTCACGACCTTGGCATTTTCAGGGAGTTTGTCCTGTGCTCCGGCAATTCCCGAAAGCAAAGTGAGGACGATGGTTGAATATAGGATGCGTGGCATCATTGGCAGTCTGACCTCACGAAGAGAGTCGAGGTATGGAGGAAACATGAGTTAGAACGACTCAGGTGGGAACGATTTAAGAAAGTGTACCAGATTCCAGGCGGGCAAGCAACGATCTCGTTGAGAAACTGCGCGATGCAGGGTTTTTCCATTTGTCAGATTGAGGAGGTTAGGCAGCTCAACCCACGGCAGGAAACCGCGGGCTATACGGTTGCCGGGAATCTCCTATCCGGCAAGGGTCCGAGGTTTTCCGATACGATTGAACTCTGAACCGAATAAAGCCCACGGTTTTCTACCGTGGGTGCGATATTCAGGCAAGTGTCACTACGAAAATGGCGTCCGGATTGGCGGGAACGGAGACTGTCGGAATCCTCGAATTAGCTCTACTTCTTTTCGTATTTCGCAAGTTCATCCTTGTACTTTTCCTTGAGCGCCTTCATTTCCTCTTCCGTAAGATTGAGATCTTTAGGGGCCTTCTCAGCTGCGATTGCCTTCGCGAACAGGTCGCCTATTTTCGAGGGATCTTTCATTTCCGAGGCTTCTTTCTTAACTTCGATTATCGCCTTCATCTCTTTCTCGCCTTTGAGTTCCTTTCCGCATCCGCTGACGCTCAGAAGCATGGCGAAAACGCACAACAACGATGCTAAACTTTTCATTCGCAAACCTCCGGGGCACAAAGGGTGGCCCGACCCGGCTGGATGCTCGCGTGGCAAACACATTTTTTCGCACGCGAGATCGGCTTCATTTGACTATCCGCCGAGTTAGTCGGCGGCGTTCTTCTGCTCTAAAAGACGCCTTCTGTTACCAATTGAACCACGATTTCGGAAAAATACGGAATTGAAAGGCTCGTGCAGTATTCTGAGATTAACGGCGTCCAGCATCGCTTGAGAGGATTCCACGCAACTTTCGGATCCGCCATCTTTTGCATTTTTGGTTCCCGAGCGCGCTCAACAACCCATCACGGCAACTATTACTATCACAGGAGTCGTTTTCTTCCCGGAAGAGTTCTTCGATTATGGTCAAGCGCTCACTTAACGGCGTGATGGAACACCTTCGCAAAGGGGCGGCGATCCAAACCATCCGTGGATTGTCGGATCGCCAATTGCTCGAGCGTTTTATTGAAGCTCGCGACGAGGTTTCCTTCACGGTTTTGATTGAACGGCATGGCCCGATGGTGCTTGGCGTTTGCCGTAGAGCACTTCCGGGTTTGCAAGATGCGGAAGATGCCTGCCAGGCTACGTTTATCGTGCTGGCGCGAAAGGCCGCTTCGGTTCGCAAGAAAACTTCCTTGAGCAGTTGGCTTCACGGCGTCGCTTACCGTGTAGCTACCAGCTTGAGGCGGGATCAGGCGCGTCGAAAGAATCGCGAACGCGCTGTTGCAGCGCCGGCACCCAAAGACCCAGCTTGCGAAGTGACCTGGCGCGAAGTGCAGGCGATCCTCGACGAAGAGTTGCAGCGCTTGCCGGAGCGCCAGCGCGCGCCGTTAATTCTCTGCTATCTCGAGTGCCTGACGCGCGATGAAGCAGCAACCCAACTTGGGCTATCGTCCGGAACCCTGCACGGCAGACTGGAACGCGCTCGAGCATTGTTGCGGGCGCGCCTCACCCAACGAGGGTTAACTTTTTCCGCAGGAATTACTGCTGTGGCCCTGGGTGAAAGCGTTGTTCGGGCAGCACTTTCCCCGACGGTCGTTAGTTCTTCAACCAAAGCCGCGATGCTCATTTCCACAGGGCAGCCTCTTACTCAGAGCATCGTCGCGGCCAATGTCCTTGCCCTGGCAAAGGGGGTTCTTAATACCATGTTCCTCACGAAATTGAAAATCGGCAGCGCAATGTTGCTTTGCGCCAGCTTGATGTTGGCCGTAGTAGGGGGATTCTCCGCCTCTGCGATCGTCGCCCAGGATTCGAAGACGAAGTCACCCGCTCGACAACATACGCCGCCAGCCGCGAAGACCGAACGCGATGAGGATTTCATTCGGCGGATCAGCCGGGATCTGCGCGAGACCGCTCCCACGCCTACGGAGGTTTACTTCTTCGTCGCCAGCAAGGACGCCGGCAAACGCCAGAAGCTCATCGATCTGTTCATCCAGGAACGCCAGGCCAAAAAGCCGAGCAACCTTGGCGGCATGATGGGTTTTCAAGGAGGAATCTTGGGTATGCAAGGCGGGCTGATGGGTCTTCAAGGCGGCATGATGGGTCTTCAGGGCGGGATGGATATGCAAGTACCCGGCTTTCCCGGTGCTCCTGGAGTCTTCGGCCAGGGCATGACGGGGTTGCCAGGCGGCATGGGTCTGCAAGGCGGCATGTTGGGGTTACCGGGCGGCATGGGTCTGCAAGGCGGCATGTTGGGAAGGGCAGGAATGGGAATGCCGGCAGCGCAAAAAACTCGCGAGACCCCAGCGCACGTTGTAAGCACGAACCATTTGAAGCAAATCGGCATCGCGATGCAGAACTACGAGGCGACCTATGGCAAATTGCCTCCCGCAGCAATCTGCGACAAGAACGGCAAGCCTTTACTGAGCTGGCGCGTCGCCCTGCTCCCATTCATCGACCAAGGTAATCTCTACAAGCAATTCAGACTCTACGAGCCCTGGGATAGTGAACACAACCTCGCACTGGCGCAGACTCTGGTAAAGACATACACGCATCCGCAGCAGCCCAAAGATAAACCTGGTACGACACATTATCGGCTCTTTTTTGGAAAGGAACCGATGTTTGACCTTAGAGATGGGAAGTCATACGTCCAAATCACCGATGGCTTATCCCACACGATCATGGTGGTTGAAGCCGCAGAAGGGGTTCCCTGGACCAAGCCAGACGACTTCTCGTACGACACCGCGACACCGTTGCCGAAATTCATTACCTATTCGGAGGGAGGCTTTAACGTATTGATGGGCGATGGGTCCGTGCGTTTCCTATCGAAGTCCACATCCGAAAGGGTGTGGCAAAATTTCCTGGCATACCTAACCCTTTGAGGGCAAATGACTTTCCCAGTAGACCTTCCATTGGTCACTCTGTGAAAGCGATTCGATCCCCATGATGGCCTCGGCGTTCGGCGGATCCCAGCGCATTCCTGGGCCTTTCACACGTTCCGTAAGTGTTCTGCAGGTCGCTTCCGTTGGGCCGCTGCCAATCTGCCACCCCTTGGCGATGAATTCGGGATAGCGGATCATGTCCGACCGCTCGCTCACGTAAAAGAGCAACTCGTCGGCGTGCGCACGCTGGCCTCGTTTGAGGCCGACGCGCCATTGTAGGAGCGACTCCCAAGCAGGCTTGTAGCCTTCGTGCTTGAACAAATGGAGCAGGTCCACCGCCCATTTCTTTCCCGTTTCGTCCCCATCACCGTAGATTTCCCGCCGCGTTTTGTGAACGCGCTCGCTCAGGTGATAGAAATCCAGACCCAGCGCATCCAGATTCAGATTCTGTCGCTCGACTTGATTGCGGATCCACGGCGCGCCGTCGACATTGCCGATCTTCTCGTCCGCTTCATCCAAATGAATGCGGTCTGCTTCTCGACGCATCAGGCGTCCCGCTACTTGGTGGTCGCCTTTGGTCCCCGACACCAAGCGATGGTCTTGCGTTTCGTCGTAGAAGGCTACGATCTTGAATTCCTTGTATTTCTGGTCCGTGCCGACTTTTCGAGGCGGCAGAGGCTTTGCCTTCTTGCCGCGACGCCGACGCTTTGCCTTGGTCTTCTCACGCCGTTTCTTTTTCTCGACGTCCGTCACCTGGGGCACCATCACCCCATCGCTGCCGAAGTAAACCCGCGTACCGGCCGCTTCCGTTTTGCAATCGCTGGCCGACCAATTGACGGGTAACTTTCCCTCCTTCTGCGCTCGCGCGATCTGCGCCCCCTCCGTCTCCACTAGGCACCGGAATGATTCGCCGCTGATCTGCACTTGAGCCGTACGACCCAAGTTGTCGGCTGACTTGTCGAAGCTCCTGCCATCACGGTTGAGCCGACAGGCCATCTCGCGCACGCCCAGGCTGATGGTCGCTTCGACCGCATCGACCCAAGCGTCCAGCGGTGTCGTTGTGCCTTCGTCCGGCGAATGCCAGCGCCGCCGCCACAGTCGGATGCGGCCGTTGATCGTCAGAATGCTGTACTCCTGCCGTCCTTTATTTCGCTTGCTCTTTCCGGTCTTCGCATCCTGCGGAGGGGGGAAAAGCGGCTTCCGCCGCATCGATCCGCATCTGGGCTGCTCGCTCGAATGCCTCACATCTCAGCTTTGCGAACAGGTCGCGAACTTGCTCCTCACTTCCCGAAATGATGTGGCCTCGCGTCGCGTCGTTGACTGCATCCGCCACCTTTCCAAGGATTTCTTCGACCCGTTGTCGCATTGATTCAATGTACGCTTCGCGGGAAAACTTCGGTTCTGGCTGCATGATAGGATCCTGGTCATGGTGCTCAATTCCTTCCGCTCAACACACCTTTTACCTATCTTGACCAAACTACTCAAAATGCGCCAGGAAATTTTGCCACACCCCATCCGAAAAGAAACTGCGAGCGATGATAACCGCCGATGGAGGCGAAATCGTTGAAGAGGAAAAGCTTCAACTCAACAAACCGCCTCAACCTGATAAACCTCTTCAGAAGGCCATTGAGAAGAAACCGTAGTCAGTGACCGCGGTCAACCTGCGCAAAAAGGATTCGGCGGTCACTCGGTCGTGAAGAGAATTACCGAGTCCTTATCCTTCACATAGATCCGGTTTCCGGACAGAATGGGATAGGCATACGTTCCGCCGCTGCTGGAAACCTTGTAGCTCGCGATCTCCTTGAATTCCTTGTCGGATGGCTCGAATACGAGCAAATTCGCACTCGGTGTTATCGACATCAAGACCGAGCCGGCATCGACGATGTTCCCGTAACCTGCTCGCCCTCTTCCCCCCTTTGCGCTAGCAATGGAATGAGTCCAGGCAGTCTTGCCGTCCGCGTTGATGCAGAACAGTGTATCTTTCCCCGACAGCGCAAACACCATGCCGTTCTTGAAGATCGGGGTGCTGTAGATCACCGAGTTATCTTTGTTACTCCACAGATCTTTTGCGGCGTAGGCATCATCCTTTTTTTCGAGTTTCACTGCTGTAGTACCCCGATCCGATCCGGCATAGATAACCGTCTGACCGTCCACCATCGGCGACGCGGCATTGTATCCCATGCGACCCGTGGTCGCAAACGGTGTTTCCCACTTGAGCTTCCCGTCCTTTGCCGAGATTGCGACGATCTTTCTTGCCGTTTCCGCGATAATCACCTTGTCATCGCCGAGAGTCAGGACACTGGGAGAGGCATAGGCCGCACCGTCGCCGGTCCATTTCCATTTTTCATCGCCTTTGGCAAGGTCATAGGCCACGATGCCGCCGCCGCTGCCGCCGCGTCCACCGCCGAATTGCATGATGGCAAGGCCGTTCACGATAATGGGTGAACTGGATATGGCAAAATTGGGCTCGTTACCTTTGAATTCGTCTTTTCGCCAGAGTTTAATCCCTTTTTCTGCGTCGTAGCAAGAAAGGATGCTGTGCACGCCAAGCGTCACAACCTTGCCATCGAAAACTGCCGGCGAACTTCTTGGGCCGGAAAAGTCAGCGGCAGGACGTCCTACACCGGGTGTTTCATATTTGTCCTTCCAGATTTCCTGTCCATCGGACGCTTTCAGGCAGCGAATAACCTCACTGCCACTCTCGCGAGCGAATACATAAAGTTTGTCGCCTACCAGTGCAGGAGTCGCCACGCCCTCACCGACGGTGACTTTCCATTTTTGCGTCAATTCCTTCGGCCAGGTCTTGGGCACATTGAACCCTGTGGCCTTGGCGTCGCGATTCGGTCCACGCCATTGAGGCCAGTCTTGCGCCCACAGACCGTGAGCTGACAGCAGCATTACACAGACCACGCCCAATCCATTCGTTCGGTTCATTTTCTTCATGTTGACTCCTGCTAAAATCCTGAAGTTTCCCAGTTTAGACAGATTTCCCCACTTATAGAAACCCCAACGACGCCAAAAGTGACGGCGGGTGTAGAAATTCGTATTGATTTTGTCTGCCTCATCCGGAACATACCTCTGGGCGAATTGATTTCTTTTCTATGAAGGCGGGAAACGATGCCTGCCGGTGCCGCCTTTCACCCAGCTGTGTCAACATCTTGCGATCCATCAAGATCTTGGTCACGCCGACCTCCACCTGCACTCGATCCACAGCGACGGACTATTCACGCCCGCTGAGATCGTCGAGCGTGCAGTCAAAGCAAAACTCCTGGCAATCGCCGTCACCGATCACGACACTCTGAGCGGATATCGGCCTACCCTCCAGGCCGCGAGCGAAACCGGGCGAAACCTGGAAATCATCCCTGCCGTCGAGATTACTTGCGAATTTGCCGGTGCGCGAAATTCATCTCCTCGCCTATTTCGTTCGTCCCGACGATCGAACCCTGTTGCAGGCTCTCGATAATCTTCGGCAGCGTCGCCTGGAACGCTTTCACGCGATGGCGAAGCGATTGCGGGCCTTGGGCCTGTCCATTGATATTGAGCCGACCATTCGCGGTACTGCGCCGGGCGGAACTCTGGGTCGGAGGCATCTGGCCCAACTTTTGATCGATACCCGACAAGTTCGCTCGACTTATGAGGCGTTTTCAAGGTATCTTTGCGATCCGGAATTGACGGCCGCCCCGAAAGCCGGGCTACCGGTTGCGGAAGCCATCGCCATCGTCAAGAATGCGGGCGGAATCTCCAGTTGGGCGCATCCGCCGTTGGATGCTACGATGGATCAAGTGCGCCAGTTGCAATCTTATGGGCTCGACGCCCTGGAATGCGTCTATCCCTGGTCCAAACAGTCGCACGGACGCAGGCTCCGCGCCTGGGCCGGGGAAACCGGGCTGGCCATCACGGGTGGGAGCGATTGTCACGGGCCTCAGCCCAATAGCCGGGCTATCGGCAGTCGATCCCTTCGCCGAAGTGAACTTGCGCTTTTGCGATCGCGAACGGGTTGAATTCATCGTTAAAACGAACGGATAACGGACAAGATTATGTTTCGTGCCATCTTTCAAAAGATCAAGCAGGGCCTCACCAAGACTGCGCAATGTCTTCACGGGCATTGTCGATTTGTTTCGCGGTCGCGGACGAGTCGATAAGGCATTCCTGGAAGAACTGGAACGCCGGCTCTATCTGGCCGACGTCGGCGGATTTGCGGTCAGTTCGATCATCGATAAAGTTCGCAAGTCGTTTATCGATAAGGAGGTTACGGGCGATGTTGAGGAGTTTGTCAAAAAACAACTGCGCGAGTTGCTCGATAACCCCTCCGATGCGATTCGATACGCAATGGCGGGGCCGACGATCGTGATGATCGCAGGCGTGAACGGCTCCGGCAAAACGACGACCATTGCGAAGTTGGCCAAGAAACTCAAGGGCGACGGCAAAAAGGTGCTCATTGCTGCTTGCGACACTTTCCGAGCGGCCGCGGTGGAGCAACTTACGATCTGGTGCGAACGGATAGGCTGCGAGATCGTCAAAAACAACGCGGGCAGCGATCCCGCAGCTGTTGCGCACGACGCCTGCGAGAAGGCCAAGGCCAGGAACTTCGACGTGGTGATCGTTGACACAGCTGGCCGGCTGCACACGCAGGCGCATCTGATGCGGGAGCTGGAGAAAATTCATCGCATCGTCGGCAAGCAGATCGAAGGCGCACCGCACGAGGTTCTTTTGGTGCTGGATTCCACGACGGGACAAAACGCGGTGACGCAGGCTGAGATGTTTTGCAAATCGGTAAAATGTACGGGGATCGTGCTGACCAAGCTGGACGGCACGGCCAAAGGCGGCGCGATCTTCGCCATCAAGCAAAAAATCGGTTTGCCGGTGAAGTTTATCGGAGTGGGTGAAGGAATCGACGATCTCGAACCCTTCGACCCGGATGAATATGTGAAAGCTTTGTTCGAATAAGCTTTGCTGGCGGTGGAGTGGTCAAAGTGTCTGTGAGAACATGGTTCGACGAGAAAGGAACACGATGCTCTATATGAGGAAATCTGGCATTGAATTGTGTTGCGCAATAGCATTTGTTTTCCTGTTATCTGGTTGCGGTCGGGCGTCCGATCCTTTTGACAGTCAAACATTCGATTCGACCACGTGGAGGAATGCTCATGTTTCGAGTGACCGGGCACCTATGGCCCGAGACCTAATCCGCAACCATCTTCGACCTGGAGTTTCTGCAAAGGTGGTGGAAGAATTACTTGGAGCGCCAGAAAGAGTCCCGGGTGTGAACGGAGAAGTCGACGGTTTCGGCAATCGCTTACAAGGAGTGCGAACATTTTGTTACTATCTGGGCTCTTGGAGTAACGCTGGACTGGACACTGCGCTCTTGTATGTTCACTTTGATGGCAATGACCAAGTGCTTTCCGCTGAAATTACCGGTGGGTAGTCCATCGTGCTCAAGTGGTGCCGATTTGGTTATTTCCAAGACCATCGCGTCCTGCGTCCTGTATCAGTGTAAGGAGCGTTCTGAGATGGCTCGCTTTTGGAAAGAGCCCTACTCATTGGAGCGGGCTCGAGAATTGGAGATTCACGACTACGAGGGGCGCAGACGTGGTTGGCGTGCCAAACTGCAAGTGGATCTACTACGTCGAGGTGTGCCGATTCACCTTCGCGTTTTTCTCGCTGGCCATGATCGAAGAGTACCTGCAGTTCTACTCGCTAAAGATTCTACCGTCATCGCGGTTCTACGGGGCCTTGCCATTCTCAATGGGGGCGGCCCTCGGCGGGGAGGGAGATGGGCAGACTTGGTTCGAGCGATTACCTCTGAGGCTCCGGAAGGAGACAAAGCGAGTGCGAGTGGTGAAGGCCCTTGAACGGGCATTGCAGATGTTTGGTCAGAATTCATAGCCTCGCTAACGAAGCGATGAGCTGGAACAGTGGGGCAGAAACTACCCCACCGCCAGCGGAAATTATTTCAATCCCTTCGGCTGATGCTGCTTCGCCAACTCGACGAGTTTGGTGAAGGTCTCCGGATCGTGAACCGCAATATCGGCCAGCGACTTGCGATCGAGGCTGACCATCGCATTGATCAGACCCGCGATGAACTGGCTATACGCGCATGCCCCGCATTCGGCAGGCAGCGCTGACGCGGATGATCCATAACCGGCGGAACTGTCGTTTACGTGCCCGACGATCGCGGAATGCGTATTTGCGGGCGCGGATCAGCGTCACCTTCGACTGCCGATAGAGATTATGCCGGCTCAGTCGAAAGCCTTTGGTCAGTTTCCGCGTTCGTTTGCGCTTGCGGAGAACCGTCTTGCCACTGCGTGCGCGAACCATGAATGAATCCTCTCAAGAAGCAATGAATGAAAAGATGAACCACCGGATAGAACCGGTGACGGTCACTGTTCGCCCATCAGTAATTTGTAGGTCTTTGCGACTGGATTGCAATTGATACCTGGCCGGCGCAGTTGTCGTTTGCGCTTTGAGGTTCGGCCCGCCAACAAGTGGCGTTTGCCGCTCTTTTTGTACTTGAGCTTTCCGGTCGCAGTGACGCTGAAACGCTTCTTGAGACTTCGATTGGTCTTATTCTTCGTTGCCATAGTGCCCTACCTCGTGGTTCGCCCCGGACCGGCAAGCGAGGGCTTGCCAATATCACCGGTCGGATCGGCGAAAAAAGAAACGGAACGCTCGCGCGGAGTGTTCCGAAAATACCCCTAATACGGGGAAACGTCAATATAGAGGAAAGTGGATCGAAGGGAAGAGGTTTTTGCGCGGGGCGCGGGACGCGGGGTCCGGGCGCGGGATGAGGGAAATGAGATAGGTGAAGTTGTTGACTCGATTTCCGCGTCCCGCGCCCCGTGTCCCGATTCAAGTCATGCTCCTCGGAAATAGGCCAGGGCCAAAACCGGTGGTTCACCCTTTTCGATGCGCCTCCAATTTACAAACGCCGTGGCATCGTGAAGGGCCATCATCAATTCCGGACAGCGCAACTCGAAATCCGCAACGTGTTCCAGGACGATGGTCACGACGCTCCCCTTGAGCGCGTGGATTTTGCTCATTCCGGCGTCTGGGTTATCCAGGTCGGTCATACAGTCGATCCACGCATCCATGTTGAAACCATAACTGATCGGGAAACCCAGCACCTTTCGGAAGACTTCGTGAAACGAGTTCCAGTCCTTTATCTCGCTGCGCGTCGATTTTGACAGCGTTCATCCTCTTATTCTCCTTGTGCTTCAACGGATTTTCTTGAAGGTTTTGTAATGGTCGTCCGTGTAATAGGCGTGGCCATCCGACCCTGTTACGAGCCTTTCGGGACCGCGATTGACACCCATTTTCAAGGGATTGACATCCCATTCGCGATACTTGATACGTCGGCCCTTCTCGTCGTTTTGAGGCAAGAGCTTCTCAAAATTGCCGAAAGTTCGGCCCCCTTCGTAACCCGTCATCGCTTCGGACTTTTCATCGACGTAGGCCAATACTTTCAACACCTTTTCCGGAATGCCCTTCGGCTTCGCCAACTCTTTTTTGTCCGCCGAAGGCGTTTGTGTCAGAAGACACAAAACGGTCAGGCCGGTTATGAGAAATCGCAACATGCGAGGCTCCGCTACTAATAAGTGTGACTGATATGGCCGGCGACCAGCATGATTCCAAGATAGATGAGTCCGACGGCAATTTCAGCGATAATAACAGCGCCCATTATCGGCAGCACAGGCAAAGCGATTCGCCTGCCATCCGTGGACCGGCGCGGCAACAGAATGACCATCAAGCCGAACCCTGCAATCAAAATCGCATCTGCCGCCAGGAGGATTGTTCCGTAACGCACGATCGACCCCATCAATCTTCCTCAAGTTCCAGGGAGGCGTAGATGGCTGCGCATTACGGCACCGTAAGTATCCATTTCGTTATCGGTACACTGCCACAGGATCAACAAGCAGCCTTGCGGCACCTGAAGGCAACGAATCCAACAGGAATTCGTGAGATCGAGTGTGAAGAATTGAATGTCGTATCCGACGCCTGGCTGGCTGGCAATCGTTTCCATGACGGCATCGGCTTCCAGATCGGGATAGGTTTCGCGCATGGCCGCCAGAGCAGCATCGGCCGGACGGGAGGGATCGTCCTCATCCTCGTGCAGAGACAAGACCATGAAAGCGGCCCCAAGGCTGTAAAGCGAAGCAGCCCAGCCGGTAGCTCGCCGACATCGTTTTCCAGAGTCCAATTTCCGGGAAATCGAAAGCGGATACCTGACTTTTCAAAAGACTCGATCACGAGTCGATCCTCGGAATAGCGGCGAATGACCTGAAGCTGATTGTATCCGGAGGGTGAACCGAAGCCTATCGCGCGCGTCTCTTATAGAATGGAGTCGATGATTGGCCGCGTGGTGGAATGGTAGACACTGGGGACTTAAAATCCCCTGCTCCGCAAGGGGCGTGCCGGTTCGAGTCCGGCCGCGGCTATGTGTACGCTTGGACAGTTTGCGGCGGGGAGTGACTCATCGCTGGAACTGAGAACCGCGACCGCGAGGTTGGGCACAAGCCTGGGAATCGGGGACCTTTTGGTGACAATGTATGGTCTGAATGAGATGTGGGAAAGTCGCCAGGCGCTAAACGAAAGCGAACCGGGTCCATTGAGCACTGCTCAATCGACCCGGTTCGTCGGTAACTTGGTTACTCACGCCTACGATCACCAGAATTTCACTTTCCAGTAATCGTGAGGTGTGGATAGCCGGCCCAGATACCAGTGGCCATCGTCCCATTCGAGCTTCACCGACCGCCATCCTAACGGCACCTTGGGGAAGGGATAGAAGGGGCCGATGAACGGGAAAGCGTTGTAGGGATAGGCCTGCGGATAGGCGACGCGCGACATATTCGGATAGGGCGCGTAAGTCGGCCAGGCAAAGGGCGGCATGTTTGGACCCGTCTGGCCATATGTGGGCATCTGCGGACCGGCCAAGGGCACCGGATCCTGCGGGCCCATGCGTGGGGCCATTCCCGCTCCCGGACCCATTCCGGTCATCGGGCCTGTCGGTCCCGGCAGCGTGATCGGACCTGCCGGTTCAAAGCCCTGCGCGGGTGTCAGATGCGATTCGATCGAGGTTAGGAGTTTCAGATTGGTAATTTCCACCCGAACCACGCCCTGAACCATGAGGGCTTGATCGATCATCTGTTTGGCTTGTTTCATGCTGACGACCGTACCGTTTAAGTCAACCACTCCCTGTTGAGTCGTGACCTGTACTTGCCTCCAACTGCGACACCGCTCGCCCCAATCGCCCGGGCGACCGAATTGGCAAGAGCTTGATTTTTGCCGATGGATGCCGATGACGGTGTGTTTGCGTCAACGGGATCCTTCGAGAAAGCAGAGTTGGTCAGTGAAAGCCCGAAGACAACTGCCAACGTCGAGATAATGCGAACCGTCACGGGGAAACCTCCTTGCGGTCACTGGACAAGAACTTCATGCCTTAATGTGATCGACGCATTGTGCCGAAGAAACCAGTCGGCATGAGAAGTTGCGAAGAATCGGTTATCGGGGAAGATCGGAGAATCGTTGCGACCGGATTAACCCCTCCAATCCTCCAAACGGCAAAACAGCTCAAGAAACCAAACCCTCCCCGTTGACAGGCGGGTAGGATACCCCTATTATTCAAATCGCATAGCGAGAGTATCCCACCACCATGCACCCGTAGCTCAACTGGATAGAGCATCGGTCTACGGAACCGAAGGTTACAGGTTCGACTCCTGTCGGGTGTATTATCGTACGGCGAGCGGCAGATACAGATTTACCCGCAACTGCTTACTTTGTGCGCGGCTCTTTGGCGAGAGCCGCGCACGAAGTAAGCGGAAATGTCTTTCTGCCGCTGGCCTAAGTGCCGTAAGTTCACGTCCACAGGCGGTTTTCGTGTCTGTTTCTGCTTGTTCTCAGAACATCGTGTAGATGAACGGTGCTGCGCCGGTGCCGGCGAGAACCCCCAGCAGTGCGAAAAGCAACAACACCGCCAGGATGGGCAATAGCCACCACTTCTTGTTGTCGCGCAGAAAAGCCATAGTTCGCGGACAGCGCCGATTTCGCTCTGCTTCTGCGCGGCCTTTTCAAAGTCGTTGGTTGAGATCCGGATGCATGAGAACCTCCCTCTTCAGAATGTGCGGAAATAACGGACAGGATCCGCCGGCATGACCTTCAGCTCCCAATAAGTTTCAGCGTCGGCTTCGAAATCCCGCTTCAAGGCATCTCGGCCCAGAAGGCGGAACACCATCGCGATCGGCGTGAACACCCCGAAGAAGACGACGGCCAGGAACACCTGCGATACTGCCCAGCCGATCGGTGCCGTCAGGACCATGAGTCCGACGAACAGCGGTCGAATCGTCCAGGGCTGGAGCAAGCCGGCGATGCCGATGCAACCCCCGATTGCAGTGATCGTGTGGAGGCGTAGGTGCCCGACACCACATCGAACGACCATGCCAGCAAGCCGGTGGCGACGAGCCAAAGACCGCTGAACTGTCGCAATGTCCAATTGGATGGACGCCAGGGAATGTTGAACGCGGTCACGGGATAACCTCCTGCTTGTGGGGGCATCAATCCAGTTGGAACTGGGCCAGATACTTCTGCCGGGCGTGCGTTGAGCGGCGGGATCCGCCGTTTCCTCCTTGCGAAGGACGAAGTCTCCAAGCACCAGGGCGTCCATGTCCGTGGCCTGGAAGCAGCGGTAGGCATCCTGCGGCGTGCAGACGATCGGCTCGCCGCGGACGTTGAAGCTGGTGTTGACCAGCACCGGACAGCCCGGTCCGATCGTGGAACGCCTGCAGCAGCCGATAGAAGCGGATGGGTTCCGCTCCGCGTCCACCGTCTGCACGCGGGCGCTGTAGTCCACGTGCGTGACCGCCGGGAAGGGTCGAAGCGCGGCACGTTGACGCGCTCGCACAGGTCGGGGTCGGTCGTGCATGCCGGTGCATGCTCGGCCGGTCAGCGGCAACCGATGCCGCTCCCGCACCGGCGCGACCAGCAGCATGTACGGGCTCTCCTGGCCCGGGCTGGATGTCGAACCATTCGTGATGCGTGTTCCCGGAGCACGACCGGGCGCGAACGGGCGGAAGCTCTCGCGGAACTTGATCTTGAGGTTCATCGTCGCCTGCATCCGCGGCGAGCGCGCATCGCCGAGGATGCTCCGCGCGCCAGAGCACGCGGGCCGAACTCCATGCGGCCCTGGAACCAGCCGACCACTCTTGCCGTCCGCCAAGCAGGGCAGCGGCACGTGCGTCGAGCAAGTCCGCCTCGTCCGGGAAGCGCTGGTACGGGCGCTTCGCACTGCGTTCAGGAATGGCGCGATCTCGTTCGGTGGTGAAACGCGGTCCGAGCAAGCTGCCCTTCTGGGCGTCGCGGCCGTCTGGGCTGGCGCGGGTTCTCCAGGAGTTGATGCCAGACGAACAGGGCGGCCCCAAGGCGCCCGCCGGCGTCGCCCGGCCGCCGGCTGAATCCAGATCTGGTCGAACGGCCCCTCGCGCAAGAGCCGGCCGTTGGCGACGCAGTTGAGCGCCACGCCGCCCGCCAGGACCAGGTTGCGTCATGCTCGGTCTGCTGGTGAATGTGACGGCCCATGCGCAGCACGATCTCTTCGGTCACGGCCTGGATGCTGGCGGCCAGGTCCATGTGCCGCTGCTCGAGCTGCGACTTCCGGCTGCCGCGGCGGGCCGCCGAACAGGCCGGTGGAAGCGGCGGCTGGTCATGGTCAGACCCTGGCAGTAGTTGAAGTAGTCCATGTTCAGCCAGAAACTGCCGTCGGGCTTGAGGTCGATCAGGTGCTTGTAGATCGGCTCCCGGTAGACGGGCCGGCCGTAGGGGGCCAGGCCCATCAGCTTGTATTCGCCGCTGTTGACCTTGAAGCCGCAGTAATAGGTGAAAGCCGAGTAGAGCAGCCCGAGCGAATGCGGGAACTGGAGATGGTGCGTCAGCGTCGAATCCGGTTGCCCGCGCCGGTGCCGTAGGTCGGCGTGTGCTCCACTCCCCGACGCCGTCGAGCGTCAGGATGGCGGCTTCCTCGAAGGGGCTGGGGAAGAATGCGCTGGCCGCGTGGCTCTCGTGATGATCCAGGAAAACGATCGAGCGCTTCGTCGCCTGCCAGGAAGCCGTGGCGGATGGTCCGCCGCATGTACAGCTTGTCCTTGAGCCAGAGCGGCATGGCCATGCAGAAAGCTGCGGAAGCCCGCCGGGGCAAAGGCCAGGTAGGTTTCGAGCAGCCGCTCGAACTTGGTCAGCGGTTTGTCGTAGAAGGCGACGTAGTCGAGTTGCTCGGTCTCAGACCGGCCTCTTCGAGGCAATAGGCGATCGCCGCGGCGGGAAAGCGGCATCGTGCTTCTTGCGGCTGAACCGCTCTTCCTGGGCGGCGGCGACGATTTCGCCATCGACGACCAGCGCGGCGGCGCTGTCGTGATAGAAGGCCGAGATTCCGAGAATCGCGGTCATACGGCACCTGTCTTGACGGCGTGGTCAAATGAACCACAGGCATCGAGCCTGCAGCAAAAGATCTTGGGAAATTAGGCTGCGTCAAGGAGCCTTCAATCAGAAAGCAGGAAGCCATTGGGCTTTTGAATGCCGAGTGCCTCGATGATGTTGTCGACGAACAGTTTGTTGCCTTCGGTTGTGAAATGACACGGATCGCGGAAGTACCGGCCACGGCCGGGGAGATGGGCCGCTTGATCGACGAGAAGGACATCGTTTCTTTGAGCGACGCGGCGAACCGCATCATTGTGCCCATCGACAGCGCGAATGACACGCTGCGGCTCGCCCCAGAGTTTGAGGGGGGTAAGTTTGTCTCCGGCGAAATCAAGTTGTCCCGCCTCATACGCCTCGTCGGTGTAATTGTCGGGGATGTGGTAGGCAAAAGTCATAAGCACTAGCGTGTCGCCGCGCTGTTCGGCCATGCGAACAATGGCCTCAATGTTCGCCTCGAAGCCTTCCGGAGAACGGATCTCGGCGACAGAACTCCATTTCGGATCGGTTCTAGTGGTCAGGCCCATCTGGCGGCAGAAAGAGCTGGCGACGAACTTGGCGGTGAAGGGCAGGGTAAACCAGCTCACTTCCCGGTGCCGGGCTAACGCCTGTAATTCGGCGTACCGGGGATCATGGGAATAATCCGCTCGAAAGGCACCCGGAGGAGTGTTGTTCATCCGCACGTCGTTGAACCCGTCGTAGAGCAGAACGAGATCGAAACGTTTGTCGGCGAGGTGTTCGTACTTTAGCCGGCTGTCCAGTGAATTGCGGCCTGGAGAGGCCAGGTTGGTGATGCGCACGGCCGCCCAGTATCGCGATTGCAAAGCAGGTGACAGCCTGGATTTCATTTCGTCAATCGACCAGGATATGGTCGAGCCGCCCAGCAGCAGCACTTCGTACGATTCATGGTTCGCGCGGTGGGAGCACCATCGACACCCGAGGTGGTCCATTCTTTGTAAAAGGAGTTCCAGATACGGGTGGTGTGAAACACCGGCACCCCCCGACCGATGGCCCAGTACGCTCGCGACACAATTTCCAAGCCGATCGTCAGTAAGATCAGGGGAAAGGCGGCCAGATAGATTCGGGCGCAAGCGGAGATTCTTCCATCGCATTCGCTGACGCGATAAGGAAGGAGCGATCAGGGAAGCTGGGGTTGGCATTGATCACTTTCTCGCATCGGGTCACGGATACAGCGCAATCATTTGGCGCATCCGTCAGCGCACCTGGTGAAAGTGGAATGCATTCAAACGACGGGTCGGTTGTGACAGCGCCAATAACCCGTTCTTGAATCGGTTCGAGGAGCGACGGAACTTGAATCGATTCATCCTCCCGTCGGGGGGTGTAACCACATTCTCTGGGGGGTCGTAGCGGCGGCTTCCAGCCGCCGAGAGGTTGCAGACGGCGGCAGGATGCCGCCGCTACGACGGCATCCCCCAGAGAAAATGGTTACACCCCCGTCGGGTTGCACGGTGGGCTAACCGGGTCGCTGACTACCCTCGATTCTCAACTGCTGGTTCCGCAGCCGAAGTTCCTCGCCTGCCTCGTCGTAAAGGAACGGCACATACGCATACCGCCGGCCTTTGACAACCGGCAGCGCCTCGTGTAAGAGCGAACACGAGAAGACGACTGCGCCTCCGCTCGGTGCCCGGTAGGTACGTGGGCCGAACTCCGGAAAGCGCAATTCGCCGCCCTCGTACTCGCCGGTGTTGAGGTTCATCGTTACTGCGAAGCGCCGGTGGGCGGTTGCCAGCGTCGTGTCGTCGCGGTGCTGATGAAAGTAGCCGCCGGCACTACTGTCGTAACAGACCACCACATGGACTCGATCCGCGTGACTTCGAACTGGAATACTTTCTTGATCTCCGGCAACAGCCGGCGGCGAATACGGACCAATACCGACTCGATCAGAGCGGCATCGGTCAGATGGTAATCCGTTCGGCGCTTGAGCCTCGCGTCCAGGATACGTACGGTTTTCCCGTCTACATCGCGCATGAACCCCGATTCCGTGCCGCCGTGCTGCTCGTGCTGGGCGATCAAGGTTCGGCACAACTCCGGCTCCAAGATCCAGGGAACCACCAATATCGGAGCGAAACCGGTCAAGCTGCGAATGGGCGGAAGCGTGTCCAGAAATTGCACTATCCTGCCGACGTGCTCTTCAGGTTGGTCGCCGGATGACAGCACGGCGATAACTCTCAAAGTGGGATCGAGGACGAGTGAGTGGGTGCGATACGGTGAGCCGGGCGATGGCTCCGCGCCAAAAATCCGGCTGATCGAGCGATCCGAGTCCCAAAAATAGAACACTCCGGGAAACTGCAACTGAAGCCGGCCCGGCAACTCGTCGTTGGGATCGGTGCTGATGCCGAAGAAACAGACGTTTTCCACGTCGAAGCGATACTGTTGTTTTTCGATGTCATCCAGGATGCGCCGGCTGGCCGGGTCGGAGGAAGAGTTGAAGAAAGTGAGCACGAGGAAACGGCCGGCGGCGTCCGCGATCGGGTAGGCCGGGTTAATGGAACTGCGAGCCGTGAACCAGGGAATGGGATCGCCGGGGACCAGCATGGGTTTGCCTCCTCATTCGTTTTCCCTGGTGCACTCGGCAAATGAGTCCGCAGGAATTATATGAGGATTGGTGGCGCAATTCTGACTGGGAAAATCGGTGCCGAAGCGATTGGTGTCGCCCCGGCCTCCTATTCCTCCGGATCCATCAGGGTTAGAAGTTCGTGAAGACCGGAGTTTTACCCGACGTGTTGCTCACGCTATGGGTGTTGTAGCCGCTCGCGTTCGCGCTGAAGGAAGCGTTAGCGATGAAGTCCACCGAACCGTTACCGCCTATTTCCACGTAGTTGACACCGTCACCCATGCTGACGTTGACAACCCCATACTCGGGTCACACCCGCTCCGCTACCGTATTCCTCGATATCGACTTCATTCGTACCGACCACGCCGGCACCCAAACTCATCGTTGTCGTGCCGTGAAGAGTGGAATCCTCGATATCGATGTAATTAGCCGTACTGGTGAAGTTGACGGTAAGATTGCCGATGATCGTCGAACCATTTTCGAGGAAGAATCTGTCTACATAACCACCCGTCTCGGTCACGGACACGCTCTTATTGAGCGTGCTGTCGATCACTTCACCCTCGGCACCAAGGCTGGAGTTTCCAACGGCACTGAAGTTGCCCACAATCAGACTGCCGTTGCTGACGAGGAAAATGTCACCACCGACGCCTTGGTTGATCGAGACATTGCCGGTCACTGAGGAATTGTTTATCCCGACGTCATTTTCCTCACTGGCGGACTCTTTAACCGTCAGATCGCCCTTGATCGAACTGGAATCGTCGATGCCGGCAAAATCTTCCGACGCTGTGTTTTGGGTGATGGTCACGCTGCCGTTGATCTTGGTGCCAATGTCGATATCGACATAGTCCTCAGCGTTCAGACTTGCCGACTGGTTGATGGTTACGCTTCCGGTAATCGCTGCGTTGGCAATATAAGCGGAGTCATTGGCACCGCCTGCCTGAGCGATGCTCACGTTGCCGGTGATCACATCATTCTGGATCGTCGCCGAACTGTTGTAGCCACCGCCGGCCAAGGAGTGGCTGACCGTCACGCTGCCATTGATTTGGTCTTCCGACACATCGATTACCGCGAATTCATTCGCGGAAGCCTGAGTAATGCTCACACTACCGTTGATCGAGGAGTCATTATCGACATAGGCGCTATTGGTCACCGCAATGGCGCTCTGGTTGATCGTCACGCTGCCGTTAATCGAGTCGCTGCTGACGTTGGCGTAATTAGTGGTTCCGCTATTCTGGCTGGTCGAGACGGCTTTGAGGATCGTATCGTTTTCGATATAGATGCTGTCATTCGCGGAATTAGCCTGAGCGATCGAGACGTTACCATTGATCTTCGTGGCGTTTTCGAGGTAAACCGTCTTCTCCGCACCGGAACCCAGTTGGGTGATCGCGACGCTGCCGTTGACCGAGACATTCGCTCCGACTTCACCACCAATGTCCACAGATTGTATAGCGGAACCGGCGGCTTGGCTGATGGTCAAGCTGCCATTGATGGATGTGCCGTTTTCAATGACAACATCTTCCACATCCGCAAGAGTGCTGGACTGATTGATGGTCACTGCTCCGGTAGTGGTCGATTGATTCATCTCGACATAGTTATAGCCACCCTTGCCCTGGGTGACGCTCACAGCCCCCTTGATCGTGTCACTGTCCACATAGGCTTCAGCGAAGGAACCGGCGGGGGTGGTAGTCACATCCTGGGTAATGGTCAGAAGCGCCAAGCGTGTCGTCGTTGACATCAACGTATCCTTCTGCGGAACTCGATGCCTGATTGACGGTTACGCTGCCATTGATTGCGTCATTGTCAATCGCGACATCGTTATCAATCGCCGTAGCCTGATTGACGGAGATATTCCCGGCAATGCTTGAGTCGAATGTTGATCTCGGCATAATGATATGCCGAACCTGTCTGCACGATGCTTATGGTGCTCTTGATGGATGAGAAATTATCGACGTAAGCTTCAGCGTAAACACCTGCTTGCTCGATCGATACCGCACCGCCGATCGAGTTGGCTTGACCACTCAATAAGCCGACCGCTTCAAAGTAGCTGTACGCTGTTGTCGATTGATTTACCGTCAAGCTGCCATTCACCGTCGATTCGTCGAATTCAGCGTACCCTTCGCTGCCACCAAGTTGGGCGAAGGTGGCGTTGCCACTGACGTTGGAGCCATCGACATACGCGTCAGCAGAAGCAATATCAAGCAGATCGGGGGAACCGGAGACATTGGTGGTGATGCTCAAGTTCTTGCCGATGTTGTAGTTCGTAATCCAAATGCCGCCGACGCCGGAGTTGATCAGAGACGACTCGTTGACACCAATGGCGCTCACATTGATGCTGACATTGCCGCTGACATTGCCGTTGAACATCTCAAACGTGTCGGTGAACCGGGTTCGGAGGTCGGTCACTGTCACGTCGCCGTTGAAGGTTACATTCGCCGCTCCGCTCGCACCGTCATTACTGCCGTTGCCCAGATCCAAAGTGTAATCGGTCAGGAAGTAGCCGCCGCCGGCACCGAAGTTGATGGTGGTGGCACCGTTGGTGACCTGCGTACCCTCCAGGTCGACGAGCACGCCCGAAACCGCCGTGCTATTGGCAACCGAGCCATTGTGATACGAGTCGTTGATGGCCGTGAAAGTGTTGCCGCCAGTCACAGCGGAACCGCCGGTGACGGTCAAACTGCCGAACCGGTCGCCGAAATCGGTGAAGTCGGTCGATGAGCCTGAACCCGTGTTGAGGATGCTGACTTTGCCGTTGACATTGAATCCGTCGAAAAGAACAGTAAGGCCATTGCCGGCGTTGAGGCCGTTGACAGTGACCGCGCCGGTGGTGTTGTAGCCGGTGTTGACGCCGTTTCCAAATTCGACCGTGATACCCGACTGGGTTGCATTGAAGGAAATATTGGTGACGCCGGAAAAGTTAAAACTGCCATTCGAATCGGTGATCGAGTATTTGCCGCCGAAAGCGGAAGTCTGTTGAATGGTATCCGTTCTGCCACCGACATTTTCGACGATAAACAAAGTGCCGCCGGTGACTACCGCGGTGGAGTTTGCGGTCGGGACAAGTCGGGAATCCAGAGCTTCAAGGAACAGCTTCAGTTTGCGGGATGGACGAGCGGCCTCATGTTTCCCGGATCGCCTGCCCTTGCGGGACATATTCGAGAAAAGATTCAAGAATCGAAGCAGCATGTAGGAAGTCCTTATAAGGAATCCTTCCAACCCGCTTGCTGAGCAATCGGTGCCGGGGCGATTTGCCTCGCCCCGGCCTCCTATTCCTCCATCTCAATCAGGGTTAGAAGTTCGTGAAGACTGGAGTTTCACCCGACGTGTTGCTCACGTTGTGGGTGTTGTAGCCACTCGCGTTCGCGCTGAAGGAAGCGTTCGCGACAAAGTCCACCCCGCCGGCATCGCCTATGTAGACGTAGTTGACACCGTCACCCATGCTGACGTTGACCGTCCCGTACAGGGTCACGCCCGCACCGCTGCCGTATTCCTCGATATCGACTTCGTTCGTACCGACCACACCGCCGCCCAAAGCCATCGTTGTCGTGCCGTGAATCGTGGAATCCTCGATATCGACGTAATTATCCGTACTGCCGAATTTGACGGTAAGACTGCCGATGATCGTCGATCCATTCACGATGTACAAGTAGTCGTCATAACCAACTGCCTCGGTCACGGACACGCTCTTGTTGAGCGTGCTGTCATCTACATAGCCCTCGGCACCAATGCTGGAGTTTCCAACAACACTAAAGTTGCCCACGATCAGACTTCCGTTGGTGACGGTGAAATAGTCAAATCCGACACCCTGGTTGATCGAGACATTGCCGGTCACCTGAGAACCATTGTTAATCCCGGCTGCATTATCTTCACTGGCGGATTGTTTAATTGACAGAGTGCCCTTGATCAAGCTGCCATTGTCGATGTCGACATAGCCTTCCGCAGCTGTGTTTTGGGTGATGGTCACGCTGCCGTTGATCTGGCTGGCACCATCAATATCGACATAGTCCTCAACATTCAGAGTTGCCGACTGGTTGATGGTCACGCTTCCGGTAATCGTTGCGCCGTAAATGTAAACGCTGTCATTGGAACCGCCTGCCTGGGCGATGCTTACGTTGCCGGTGATCTCGTCATTTTCGATATTGACCGATGTGTTGTATCCACCACCTGCCAGGGAGTGGCTGACCGTCACGCTGCCATTGATATCGTCGCTCTCCACATCGGCGAAGGCAAGTCCAGTAGCCGAAGACTGCGTTATGGTCACACTACCATTGATCGAGGAGTCATCATCGACCTCGGCGCTGTTGGTTATCGCAATAGCGCTCTGGTTGATGGTCACGCTGCCGTTAATCGAGTCATTGTAGATCTGGACGGAATTACTGGCCCCGCTGTTTTGGCTGGTCGCGACCAATTTGCCGTTAATGGTATCGTTTTCAATATAGATGCTGTCATTCGCCGAATTGGCCTGAACGATCGAGACGTTACCGCCGATCTTCGTGGCGTTTTCGAGGTAAACCGTCTTCCCCGTATCAGCGCCACCGGAACCCAGTTGGGTGATCGTGACGCTGCCGGTGATTGAGACATTCGCCCCGCCTTCAGCACCCACGTCCACATATCCTTCAGAGGAACCGGCGGCCTGGCTGATAGTCAAGCTGCCATTGATGGTTGAGCCGTTTTCAATGTAAACCTCGTTCTGATCCGCAACCGTGCTGGACTGATTGATGGTCACCGCTCCGGTAGTGGTAGTTTGAATCATCTCGACATAATTATAGCCACCCTTGGCCTGGGTAACACTCACGGCTCCCTTGATCGTGTCGCCGTCCACATAGGCTTCAGCGTAGGAACCTGCGGGGGTAGTCGTCACGTCCTGGGCGATGGTCAGAGCTCCAAGCGTGGAGTTCTCGACAGCAACGTATCCTTCAACGGAACTGGAAACTTGATTAATGGCTACGCTGCCGTTGATTTCGTCAGCGTTGATGTCGACGCCGTTGACAATCGCCGTACCTTGATTGACGGAAACGTTGCCGCTAATGGTGGAGTCGTTGGCGATCTCGGCATAGTGGCCTTCCGCACCGGCCTGGACGATGCTGATAGTGCTCTTGATGGTTGAGAAATCATCGACGTAAACCTCACCCTCAACTCCTGCTTGCTTGATCGATATCGCCCCGCCGATCGTGTTGGCTTGACCACCGAGTGTGCTGCCGTAGGCTTCGAAGTAGCTGTACAGTGTCGATTGATTAACGGTCAAGCTGCCATTGAGGTTGGAATTGTCGAATTCAGCATACCCTTCGCCACCGAGCTGGACGAAGCTGGCGCTGCCGCTGACGTTGGAGTTATTGACATATACATCACCCTCGGCAGAAGAGGTATTGGTGGTGATGCTCAAGTTCTTGCCGATGTTGTAGTTCGTTATCCAGATGCCACCGATGCCGGAGTTGCCGAAATTAACCGGAACCTCATCGGAACCAATGGAACTCACGTTGATGCTGACGTTGCCGCTGACGTTGGCGTCCCACATCTGGAACGTGTCGGTGAACCGGGTACGGAGGTCGGTCACCGTCACGTCGCCGTTGAAGGTTACATTCGCCGCTCCGCTGGCACCGTCATTACTGCCGTTGCCGAGATCCAAAGTGTAATCGGTCAGGAAGTAGCCGCCGCCGGCACCGAAGTTGATGGTGGTGGCACCGTTGGTGACCTGCGTACCTTCCAGGTCGACGAACACGCCCGAAATCGAGCCATTGTGATACGAGTCGTTGATGGTCGTGAACGTGTTGCCACCGGTCACGGCGCTACCGCCGGTGACGGTCAAACTGCCGAACCGGTCGCCGAAATCGGTGAAGTCGGTCGATCAGCCTGAACCCGTGTTGAGGATGCTGACTTTGCCGTTGACATTGAATCCGTCGAAAAGAACAGTAAGGCCATTGCCGGCGTTGAGGCCGTTGACGGTGACCGCGCCGGTAGTGTTGTAGCCAGTGTTTACGCCGTTTCCGAACTCGACCGAAATGCCCGACTGGGTTGCATTGAAGGAAATATTGGTGACGCCGGAAAAGTTAAAACTGCCATTCGAATCGGTAATCGAGTAGTTGCCGCCGAAAGCAGAAGTCTGTTGAATGGTATCCGCGCTGCCGCCGACATTTTCGACGATAAACAAGGTGCCGCCGGTGACTACCGCGGTGGAGTTTGCGGTCGGGACAAGTCGGGAATCCAGAGCTTCAAGGAACAGCTTCAGTTTGCGAGATGGACGAGCGGCCTCATGTTTCCCGGATCGCCGGGCCTTGCGGGACATATTCGAGAAAAGATTCAAGAATCGACGCAGCATGTGGAAGTCCTTATAAGGGGATCAAGGAGAGCGGGTCAGTTAATATTCTCTCGCCACGAGGTCGAGGAAGGAGTTAGAGTTAAGAAAATATACAAGCTGGAGAAGCCCGTCAAGTCAAAATGGGTAAATTGAATCGAATTGCTAAAAAATACAGGCCGATCGCCGAAGCGTGCGGCAAACGATCGGTTTTCCAAGGGTTTTTTGAGGTATTTGCAAATATCCGAGTTCCTTCCGCAGCTCATTCTTTCGTTACCACGAGTCGCAAATTCCGAAAAAACGAAGTTTGGTAAAAACCATGCCCATAAGACTGAAATCGTTTTGATGAACACTTCGACTAGGATTACGGCGCGGCGACAAAAACGTCCAGAAAGACGGACGCATTTCAGCAAAATCATTATAAAATCTGCCAACGAACCCAGAACTCGAAGAACCTGACTCTCTATGGCCACAATCAAAGATGCAATGACTCTTGCGGTTGCCCATCATCAGGCGGGCCGGTATCCGCAGGCGGAGGAGATTTATCGAGAGGTGCTGGTCGTAAAGCCCACCCATCCCGATGCTTTGCATCTACTGGGGGTTGTGGCCCTTCAGACCGGCAGGCACCAGTTGGCCGTCGAACATATTCAGCGTGCCATCAAGCTCCACCCCAACGAAGCGAGTTTCCACAACAACCTGGGCGAGGCCTACCGAACCCTGAAAAAATACGCTGAGGCCGAGGCCAGTTGCCGTCGAGCCATCGAGCTTCTCCCGCAATACGCTGAGGCCCACTACAACTTGGGTCTGACGCTGGCGCAACTCGGCAGGCACGAAGAAGCGAGCAGCGAATTTCAGCGGACGCGCAAGTTAAAGCCCGGCGATGCCGATGCCGCCTACTACCTCGGCATGAGCCTGGTGTTCTTGAATCGAATCGATGAAGCCGTCTCCAGTTTGCGCCGGACGATCGCTTTGAACAACAGTTACACCCTGGCACACCTGCATCTCGGCCACATTTTGAAAGATCAGCGCCAATTCGAGGAGGCCGCGGCCTGTTATCGTCGCGTGGTGGAACTTTCACCCAACGACGCAGCGGCCTACGGTCACCTCGCCGGAGTCCAGAAGTTACTGGGCCAAATGGACGAGGCGATCGCCAGTTGGCGTAAGGGGTTGGAGATCAAACCCGACGATTCGAACGGTCACAACCTGCTGGGGATTGCTCTGATGGAGCGCGGCCGGCTCGACGAGGCCATGGCCAGTTACCGCAGAGCTTTGCACTACAAGCCCGACTATGCCGGGGGGCACAGCAATCTCGGCAATGCTTTTGCGGAGCGGGGCCGGCTCGACGAGGCGATTGCCAGCTACCGTCGAGCCTTGGAACTGGAACCCAACTTCGCCGCCGCCCACACCAACCTGGGCAATGCCTTGCGCGATCGCGGCCGGCTCGATGAAGCGGTCGGCAGCTACAAGCGGGCCTTGGAATTGAAAGCCGGCGATGCCGGAACCTTAAGCCATCTCGGTACTACTCTCAAGGACCAGGGCAAGCTGGAAGAAGCGGTTTCTTTCTACCGCAAAGCTCTGGAGGAAGTGAAAGATCGCGGCACGCACAGCAGCTTGTTGTTCACGCTCAATTTCTGTCCCGGCTACGACGGCCCGGCTTTGTGCGAGGAACACCGCGTCTGGAACCGGCTCTACGCGCAGCCCCTGGCCAAGCAGATCCGCGCCCACCCCAATGACCGCTCCGCCGATCGCAGGCTGCGCATCGGCTACGTGTCGCCGGACTTCCGCACGCACTGCCAGTCCTTCTTCACCGTGCCCTTGCTCAGTTCACACGACCATTCGAAATTCGAAATCTTTTGCTATTCGGACGTAATCAATAAGGATCGGATCACCGAAAAGCTGCGCTCGTTCACCGACTCCTGGCGCGACGTGGCAGGCCTCACCGACGACCGGGTCGCCGAGATGGTGCGCCGGATCGGATCGACATCCTGGTAGACCTGACCATGCACATGAGCCGGACGCGCCTTTTGATGCTGGCCCGCAAGCCGGCACCGATTCAAGTGACCTGGCTGGCCTATCCGGGCACTACCGGCGTCTCGGCCATCGATTATCGGCTAACGGATGTTAACCTGGATCCGCCGGGCATGTTCGAGGGCTGCTACACCGAGGAATCGGTTCGGCTTCCGGATACGTTCTGGTGCTACGATCCGCTCGCAGCTGAGCCGGCGGTCGGCCCCTTGCCGGTAGTCGAGAAAGGGTATGTGACGTTCGGCAACTTCAACAATTTCTGCAAGATCAACCCTGGCGTCCTGACGTTGTGGGCGGAAGTCATGAAAGCCGTTCCAGGCTCCAAGCTGTTGTTTCTGTCGGGTGAGGGCGATCACCGCGACAGGACGGTGGACCTATTACGGCAGAACGGGGTTACTCCGGATCGAATCGAGGTACGCGGGCGGATGCCTCGGACACGCTATCTGGAACTGTACAACCAGACCGACATCGGACTGGATACCATTCCCTACAACGGCCACACCACCAGCCTGGATTCGTTCTGGATGGGAGTGCCGGTGGTGACTCTGGTGGGGAATACCGTAGTGGGCCGGGCCGGTCTGTGCCAACTGAAAAACCTGGGATTGCCGGAATTGATTGCCGAAACCCCGGAGCAATACGTCCGGATCGTTGCGGACCTGGCCAAGGATTTACCGCGCCTGAGCGCGCTGCGGGCGGGTTTGCGCGAGAGGATGCGCACTTCACCCCTGATGGATGGGCCTCGCTTCGCCCGGAATGTGGAATCGGCCTACCGTACCATGTGGCAGCGCTGGAGTTCCCGGTAGGTTTATTTGCAATGACTACTTCTTTGACCAAGATCTGTTACATCACGACTTGCATGGGCCGCCTGGCTCATCTGCAACAAACGTTGGGAACCTGGATTTGCCAACCCGGAGCTTCATGGATTGTGGTCGATTATTCCTGCCCGGAGCGATGTGGCGACTGGGTCCAACGAGCTTATCCGCAGGTTCAAGTTGTTCGGGTCAAAGACCGGTCGCGATTTCAATTAACCCATGCCAGGAACGTTGGAGCGCAAGCAGCAAAGGCTCCCTGGCTGTGTTTCATCGATGCCGATGTCTTTATGGAACCATCGTTCACCGAGACCGTCTTGCCCTTGTTGCGGCCCGGGCGGTTCTATAAGGCCACCGCAATAGATTCGGGACTTTGCGGCACAGTTCTCTGCCCGCGCGATGACTTCGCCAGGATCGACGGCTACGACGAAGTATTTCAAGGCTACGGTTTTGAAGACTCCGATTTCTACGGCAGGCTCCGCTGGGTTGGGTTGGTCCAGGATGGGCTACCTGCGCACCTGCTCAGCTCGCTGCCTCACGACAATGAGTTGCGCGTGAAGTTCTACGATGTCAAACAGAGAGCATTGAGCACGCGGATAAACGAAAACTATGCGAAGGTGAAGTACGAGATCATGAGATTCCTGGGCCGGCCTCCAGCCCTCGACGTGCGCAGAAAGCTCTACGCACTACTGACAAATTGGGCTGAAAGGAGTGTCGAACTCAGTGGCTGCGACCTCAACTTCGATATTCGCCAGCGCTCTCTGCCGCTCAACGGCGCAGTGGAATTCTACTTTGCCTGCACGATGACAGACCGGGCGCAGAAGAAAGAAAAAGAAATAGTAATCATCGATATCTTCTAACTTCGGAACTTATTGGATTGACCTCGTTTCTCGCCCAAAACGGCATGGGAAAATGCTTTGGGGAACCCCCTTCGACAGTCTCATTTGGATTGCACCGAAAAAAACCTGCGGTCGAAGGCGGAAAATGGATAGATTAGATAAGGCCAATCGGTTTTTCCGTCCTAGGTTAGATGGATAAGACAGATGACACGGCAAAAGTTTCGGAGGCCGCTGGATTGCTGCTTGGGCCGAATCGTGAAGTGACCCGGCTTTTTTGGAGTGGTTCGAGATGATCGAGACGGCCTCCGTCGTGCTGGAAATCCCATTGCACCCCATCCGGATCCTGTCCTTGACGGAAACGGGTACGATGCCGGACGGAGATGGAGAATCGGAAGTTGCGGTCGAGCGCCCGTTATACGAGTCCAAGCACCTTCCGCCCCGTAACCGCACGGAACATCAGCTCATGAGCGTCTGGGTCAGCACGCATCATGCGATGTTCATGACCGTCGCCATGAGTTCTTATTCGATCTTCAGGGCGATCACGTCGATGAATCTTCGGGATGTCGATTCAACCCTGGAGTGGCTTGGTTTCGCACGTGACGCCCGGCTCGCATCCGCCGCCTACACCGATCTCCCCGAACTCACGCAGGCGTTGTACGAAGCCTACGTACGTGAGTCCATGAAACTGGTTCACGCCGGATTCTCAGGGGTCAGCAACCGCGAATCGATCGTGATGGAACTGGCTCTGCGACACCTGAAGGACGCAGTTCAGACCTGTCGTGCCGACGACCGTGAATTTGCACACTCCATCGGCCCTGCCTATCAAGAGGTCGCAGACGCCGACCATTTTTGGTGGCGCTCTCATGGCCAGGCCATGCGGCGCATGGTTCGCAAAACTGTCTCGCTGGCGCGGATGGATGCCCAGGAGAAGGCGAACGAGACGGGTGGGCGCGTCGATTTTGAAGAATATCGGCAAAAGATACTCCGCGACCCCAAAGCCCTCAGCGAATACGATGGCTATTTCGCAGTGGAGCGCCGAACCGGTCTTGGCTTAGATCATTGGCAGCGTGCATTAACGAGTGTTTTGAATGCAGCAGATGACTACATCGCCTGGCACGGCCCGGTGGCCGAGCGCTGGCAACCGGCCCGCCCGCAACTATTTGAATTGATGAAGCGGGCCGCGGCATCGCCCCAGTTCGTGGAAGTACCAGTTGAAATACAAGCCGCAGTTAAGTGAAATGGCAGCAATGGCCTAAACGATGGTAGACCGGTCGCTCCACGACCGGAAGACACTTCAATCCTTGACCTCGGTGATGATACTCAGAAGCTTACCGTTGGGTGGCACTTCCAGACGATCTCTGAGTTCTAAATGCAGGTGCAAGGGCGACTCGAAGAACTCCTGCAACAACTTTAGCAGTTGCTTCGGGTGATCCGGGGTCCAACTCTTGTTGGGAACCATCCGAACCACGACCTGATCCAGCGTTTTTTGAATGAACTGATGCTGATAGTGTCCGCCCAAAGACGACAGGGCGATGGCGAGAGTCGTCGACTGTTTGAGCCGGCCATTCTTGAGCCGCAGCATGGGTCGTTGCTTTCCCGAGATTCGTGCGAGTAGCGGCAGGCCGCGCCCACACGGACAATTCGTTTCGGCCAGCGTCACCTCATCGCCGATTTCGTAGCGGATCACGGGGCTGCGGCTGTTGTGCAAATCGGTCAAGGCTACCCGACCGGTCTCGCCCGGCCCGCAGGGCTGCCCGGATTCGTTCAGAACTTCCAGAATCACGTTCTCCGAGTGCACGTGGAAGCCCTGGCTTTGCTGTGGGCAGGGCGTGGCAACATAGCCGGCTTCCGTGCAGCTATAGATATTGTGGACCGGAACACCGAAGGCAGTCTCGATCTTGGCTTTCGCCTCATCGGTGAGCGTTTCCGAAATCAATTGAATCGAGCGCAGACGGGGCAGCCGTCGGGGTTGATCGAGCAAAATTCCGGCGAGAGCTTCGGCATTGGATGGATAGCTCAGAATATAGTTCGGATTGACCTCATGGAGCCATTGGATCTGCCGGCGCAAGTGTTGCTGAATATCCATGCTAAACACGGGGCCGCTCACCAGGAGCGGGTCGAGAACGGGAAGCCAACTCGACTGTTGGACACCTTGTAAATGCTTTTGCAGTTCCTCGCCCTTCGTGTTCGACGGCGCAGCACCGCCAGGGTGCCTCGTATATCGACGTTTAGCCATTCCAGCGTGCGAAGATAGAAGCCCAGCCACCACGCCTGGCAAATACTGGTCTTGAGAACCTTCACCGGCGTCCCGGTTGTCCCTGAACTGCTGATTTCGTTCATGGGAGTAATGCCTTGCGGCAATACTTCAGCGGTGAGACGATCGGAATGTTCCTGCCAGCTGCGCCGATTGAGCAGCGGAACGCGCCGAAAATCGTTCATGGTTTGAATGGAGGATGGATCCAGATCGAGTTGCGTCAACAGGTCGCGGAAATAGGGCACATTTTTGCGGCAATGAGTCAGAAGCGTCCGCACTTGCGCGAGTTGGTTACGTTCGATGTCCGCAGGACTGAGCCATTGCGTCTGGCCCAACAAGAGATAGGTGGCCCAAATGTGGCCCACCTTGCTGTCCGGAATCAGTGGCCAGGAGTTGCCTTCGGTTGCTCGCAGTTGGAAAAAGGACATCGATTTTTCGGGGTCGGGGGTTCGAGGCTTTGCCGGATCGGTTCACCGCTACGTCACTTATGTTCTATATAAACAAGGGGTCCAACAACATGAAGAATTACTGTATCACACTGTTGGGGGCACTGGCTTTGGGTTCCTGGTGTCATGGTGCGGAGCCGGCCAAAACGAAATGGATTCAGTCAACTGCTTTCGTTGTGCCCAAAGAAACCGCACCGGATGGCGAAGGATATTTCGCCATCGTCGAAGGCCACAATAACCGGCTCTATATCGGCACACACGCCAACGCCGTCAATTCCTGGCTGGTAGAATTCGATCCCAAAGAGAAACAGATGAAGGTGGTCGTCGATACTCACAAAGAGATCGGCACCAAGGCCAAAGGCTTTGCCTCCCAGGCGAAAATTCACACGCGCAATAATGTTGGGGCCAGCGGCAAGATTTATTTCGGAACCAAGCAGGGCTATCCCGACAAGACGGAGAAACGCGAAGACTATCCGGGCGGCTATCCGATGGTCTACGACCCCTCAACCGGGAAGACGAAAGTGTACCCGATTCCCGTTCCTCATCACGGGATCAACAGCATCACTCCCGATGAGTCCCGGCATATCGCGTATATCTCCACCTGTTCGGATCATCGTCCCGGCCCCCGCGAGAACTCGATTTTCCTGATCCTCGATTTGAAAACGGGCAAGTATCGTGAATTGATCGACACCCAACATATCTATGGCTTCATCGTCATCGATTATCTGGGTCGGGCATATCATCCCATGCTTGGCGGAGGCATCGTCCGTTACGATCCCCGCACCGATAAACTCGAACAGCTCAAACAAACGATCGATGGAAGGTCGCCCAGTTCCGAATCGCATCTCGCCGATGCGGATGGGCATCCGATCAACTGGGACATTACTCCGGATGGGAAAACGCTCTACTGCGTGCCGATGAGTACCAATCAACTCTACAGTTACGATCTGACTCAGGAGGGCGATACGCTCAACGGCAAAAGCCTCGGGGCCTTGCTCACTGGGAAGAGAAGTACGGATTGTCGAGCCATGTGTGTCGGGCCGAAGGGTCGGGTATGTGTCGCTCTCACGGATGTCGTCAACGGGATTCACGACCATCATCTGGTGACCTATATGTCAGGGGATAAAGCGCCGCGCGATCACGGTCAGGTGGCAATTCAGAATCCCAATTACACTGTTTTTGAAGATGGCAAGGGTAGACCGCTACCGTTTCATGGCGGGATCTATAAACGGTCCGATGGCATCACCACGACGAAGTATGTGATTCTCGGTGTCTGCGAAGCGAAAGATGGCGCGGTCTACGTGCTGGCATTGCACCCGTATACGGTTCTGCAAATTGCGCCGAGCGAATTGAAGTGATGAAAAAAGGTTACTTCGCTCCTTTGCTCACCAGAAGTGCCACCACTTTGTCCCAGCGAAGCGACTTGGCAAGTTGCAACGGCGACATTCCGTGATCGGTCAGCGCATTTAGATCGGCCCCACGTTCCAGCAGGATCTTCACCGAGGCAAGGCTTCCGGCCAACGCCTGATGATGCAAAAGGGTCCAGCCCCTGTCATCTTTGTCGTGCAGCATCGAGGGATGTTTCGCCAGTTGTTCCTCAAGAGCCGGCCCCATGTTTTCGCTCATGGGATGTTCCTGAGTTTCCGGGTCGGTTCGTCCGCCAAAAAGAGACTTCAGCAGTCCCTTCTTCTGTTCCGGCACCAGGCGAATTTTATTCGGATCACCGAAGTTCAGGCCCCAGGCCTCGTCATGCTCTTTGCGTTCCCGATGGTTCATCCGCGAGCGCATCAGATTTACCGTGTGTGCTCCATAGATCTCGCCGAAGATGGAATACATCCAATCGCTGATCTGGTCGAGCGGGAATGTTGCCGAGTCCCCTACTTTGACGGTCTTCAGCCAGTTAGGAGCATTCAGGAGCACGCCAGTCACTACTTTACCATCGAAATCGATCTCGTTCATCCACATTTGCTCAACGTAGGGGTTGTCTTGCGTGTCGGATGGTGCTTCGCCATCGGAGAATGGAGCCTTCACGCAAGCCAGATCCAAACCAGGAATTATTCGCCGCCTTTCCCAAGCAAGTTCGCGCCAAAAAAACCGGAACGTATCACGAGCTCTTTGGTAGGCTGCTTGCATTTGCGGATCGCTGTTATCGACCATGAACACTTTAGACGGTTGGGATTCACTCATGGTTGGACTCTTTTCTCGAAGGTGCCAATTGAATGATGCCGTTCGGCAACAGGCTCTCGCAGTTAGGCCACTTCACTGTGTCCCCGCGAGAGCAATTCGCTCACTTGCCACTTGGCTGCCGCCAGCAATTCCTCATCTTCCATATCCCAGATCGCTCCAGGTTCAACGCCGCGAGCGACCACAGCGAGGTTTGCTATCAATTGGCCAAACCGCATTTCCGGACATAGGGACAGAAGTATTCCGAGTTGGGTCAACAATTCCGCAACTTCAGGCTTGGTCATGGTAGTTTCTCCTGAACGGTCGGCAGTGATCCGAATCCGCGTGGGACGTCACCGAGAACTTCTACGCGGATTGTTTGACCCGGGGCAGAGTTTGGCCACGCGGGTCGCCCTCGTTACACCATCAGTAATCATCAACTTACCATCTGAGCCACGGTACACCAGGACAGGTGGCATACCGTGAATCGACCGGCCATGACGAGCGATCTGCCTTTGGAGTTTGGCAGGGTCGGCTCCGGCAAGCCGACTGGCTGTAAGTCGAAGGCTTCGCGGATCGACATCAAGGAACTCGCGCTGCCGCACAAAGCTACTCTATTTTACCAGATCAGAAAATTTCACTGCCCAATTCGTGCTGAGTCGAACAGCATCTAGCCGGCATCACGGAGAAAACGGCATGATTTTCACTTCATGCGCTTTCATCGTGAGTGCCGCCTGAATGGCAGCATCCAGTTCCGGAAGCTTTTCCATCCGCTCGGCGACGGCGGCCGACCGCTTTTCCTCGATCTCCTTGGGTGTCAGCTTGATGCCGAGCCAGTCGGGAATGTTGGCTCCACTTAACACGACGCCACGGAAGATGCGGTCGTGATAGTACCGGTTCTTGGCCTCAATGGCCGACCGAACCGCTTTGACCTGATCGGCCACCGGACCAGCAGTGAGAGCCGGACCCGCTAGATTGACGCCTTTTGCAAGTTCCACGCCCGAATACTCCGCAACCTTCTTGCCGCCCAGACTGACCGCATACTTCTCGCCCTTCAGTCCAACTACCTTCAAAGTGTACTGATTGAGTTGGTCCTGAAGTGGGATCCACTTCAGGATGGACTTGGCCTCATCCGGGAAGAACGGCAATGCAGCATCCTCTTGCCGGAAAGTCACGGTCTCGCCGTCGATCTTCAGATCGGAAATCTTGCAGTTGACGCCTTTGGAATTGTCCTTCGAGGCAAGGTCGATTTCGACCGCGGCCACTTGAGCCGGGAAGTGCAATCCTTTGAGAATGGAGGCCGCCATCAGCGCCTGACCGGGCCGCCGGGGTGTACTGCGTCGCCGGCCGTGATCCGAGTGTACTTGGAGCTCGCCATCCGCGCCTTGTCGAGCACGGCAAGATAGGGATGGAACTGATCGACGAACAGGCCGTCGTTCTTCTCGGCGATGGTTTTGACACCATCGGAGTATTTCTCCAGTGTGAGGTTGTAGTCGGTCAGGGCAGTCGGTCCTTGTTTGTCGGTGTCCAGAGGCTGCGGCGTCGCCCAGGCCGCACGGATTCCGGCTTTCTTGGCTTGATCGGCCATTCCTTGCAGACCGTCCATATAGCTCTTGAAGCCTGACTCGTCGAAGGCTCGATAGCCGCCGTCGTTCATACCGAAATCGACGGTCATGGCAGTCGGTTTGTGGATGAGCACATCCCGTTTGAATCGACCGTTGCCGCCCGGGCTGGTGTCGCCGCCGATGCCGACGTTGCGGAAGGTGATTTGCCAGGCGGGGAAGCGGGTGACTGGTCCACATCTCGACATAGTTGCTGTAGAGATGCTGTTCGGTGATACTGTCGCCGATCATGACGACACGGTCGTTGTTCTTGAAGAAGAAGGGTTCTTCCGCCCGCGTGCGGGAGCCGGCCGACAGCAGGACGGCCAATGAGAAGATAGAAACGATGCGTAACACGATGCTCACTCCGTAAGAAAAGGGATTTGTCAGGCGGCAACACGAGATCAGGGGTTCGCCGAGCACTGCAAACGCTTCATCTCGATCGACCATTCGCAGTGTTCAGTGTATTGCCGCAACGCTTCATTCGTCCCGAAATCCGCGAATTGATTCGCACTGCGGAAATGATTCGGGTACAAGAGAGTATGGGCATTTCATGGAATTGGATCGGGCCGGGGTTCTTGGCAATTCGCAATTGGGTCGTTCGGATTGGAAGCGTTCTTGCCCTTTTCCGAGTTTGGGAGTGACACATGTTTGTCTTATTCATTCGATCATGTAGTAAGGCTCTGCAACAGTTTTTTCCGCGCCGCCAATGCCTCAAACCATTTGCGCAGGGACTGCTCCTGTGCCGTCAGTTCCCTCTCCAACTCGGATGATTGCCGCGATAACTCCGTCAATCGATCCTGCCAGCCGGTGAGGTGCGCGTCGATTGCTTCTCCCACTCGCGGGGCCGATGAGCGATTCGGTTCAGGTTCGGGAAGTTCCAGCTTCTCGGTGGACTCCAGGAGTTCCTGCAGGCGTTGTTCGATTTCATCGAGCAAGACCAGGTCGATACGGCTCGCGGGGTTGGCAGTTATCGGCATTCCCTTCACCTCCAGGTTTTCTCCAACGCCATCTTCTACCCAGATTCCGCCAAAAAAACAGGCCCAAATCGAGAAAACCTCCTGGATTTCTCTTGCATCATTCTTGAGTTCACGCTATTTCCTGCCCCGACCCTTGGGGAAGGGTCTAACTACACACACGATCAATCAGCCGTCGGCGGCATCCGGCGCGGTTGTTCACGGGGGGATGGCCGTGTACATCGCATGTTCATCGTTATGTTTTGGCAAGTATCCGCTCGACCGGGCGCTACGAACCATGCACGAACTGCAATTTCAAAAGGTCGATCTGGCCCTGCACGAGCATGGCCCGCATTTGCGACCCTCCGAAATCGCGCTCGATGTCAATCGATTTGTGCAAAAATTGCGAATTACCGGGCTTTCGTTCGCGGCGTTTCACGTCGAAATCGATGAGGCGGACGGCGAGATCTACCGCGAACGGCTCAGAGCCATTTGTCGCCTGGCTCGGGTTCTCGCGGTTCCCGTCGTCAATGTCCCGGCAGCGCCGATCGGCAGCGACATCGATCTCGAAATGAAACGGCTTTCGAGCTTGACCAAACTTGCAACCGCGGAAGGTATTGTTTTGACCGTAGAGACGCATCGCGATCAGGTCACGGCCGACCCGATCGGAGCAGCTGAGCTGTGCAAGCGAGTTCATGGCCTTGGCTTGACGCTCGATCCCAGTCACTACCTGTTCGGCCCGCATCCGCATCCCGATTATGAAGTGGTCCTTCCCTTCGTCGAACACGTTCGGCTCCGGGACAGCGGCCCCAATCATCCTCAACTCAAGGTAGGACAAGGACAGGTCGAGTACGGGAAAATCATCAACCAACTCGAGCGCGAATCGTACGATCGCGCCTTGACCGTCGACATTCGCGACATTCCGGAAACGGGCTATCCTCTGGAGCCGGAAGTGCGAAAGTTGAAGTATCTGTTGGAGAGCATGGTTTGAGAATGAGATGCTTCGAAGCGTCGATTTTCGGCCCGGCTGTAGACTTTCTCATGGCCCCGGTGTAAACCGGAAGGTTATGAGATTTTTCTATTTCTGCAGCAGGCTCGTACCCACATGACAACAACTCCCTCTGTTCCGCTCTTCGGTCGATTATTATCCCTGGATGCCTATCGCGGTTTCATCATGCTGGCAATGATCTCGTCCAGCCTGGGCACGCAGGGTCTCAAGGGCGATCCGGATTGGGGCTGGTTGCAGGATCAACTCGACCATCGCGAATGGAAAGGGTGCAATTTTTGGGATCTCATTCAGCCTTCATTCATGTTCATGGTCGGGGTTTCGATGCCCTTCGCGTTTGCAAAACGGCGGCAGGAAGGCCAGTCGTGGTTGCGCCAGTTCGGCCACGTTCTGAAGCGTTGCGCCTCTTGATCGCCATCGGGATCGTGATGGACTCGTTCGAGAAGAAAATCTTCTACGTTCAGTTCATTCGGGTCTTGCAACAGATCGCTCTGGGCTATTTCATTGCCTTCTTCGTGCTCCATCTGAAACCGACCTGGCAGGCGCTCGCGGCATTCTTGCTACTGGCTGGACATACCACTGCATACTGGTGGTATGGGGGCAGTCAGGCCTGGGACATATCGATGCGGGATGCCAATGTGGGTCGAGCCATCGATCGCTGGATGCGCGCACCATTTGCGTCGATTGAAGATGCCAATATCCTCCCGCTCAGCACCGGGTTCTATGTCACTATCAATGCGGTTTCCTCGGCAGCGACGATCATCTTCGGTGTTCTGGTCGGCGGTTTGCTGCGCAGCGACATTCTTCCGAGCCGGAAAGCGCTGGTGATATTGGTGGTTGGTGCGCTGGGAATCGCAGTGGGCTGGCTGTTGACGCAAGATCTCCCGATGACGAAACCGCTGCCGATGGTCAAGAAAATCTGGACGGCATCCTTCGCCATCTATGCCGCTGGTTTCACCTGCCTGATGATGTTGTTTTTCTACCTGGTCATCGACGTGATCGGTTTCCGAAGCTGGTCGTTTCCGTTGATGGTGGTGGGGGTCAATTCGATATTCATCTACTTCGCATCGGGTGTTTTCAAACCGATGTTCAAGCAACTGCTCACCCCGTTTACTTTCAAACAACTCGAAGCAACGGGCGAGCTGGGAGCCTGGGGGCCAGTGGTATACGCGTGTCTTTTGACGTTTATGTATTGGCTGGTGTGCTATGGAATGTATCGGAAACGGATCTTCTTGAAGGTGTGACAAGGCTTCCCAGGGTGCGCGGAACACCCATGCGTGCGCGGAGTACCGCGACCCTGGGCTTTGTTGCGCACTCCTTCGGAGTGCCCAGACCGAAGACGCTTCGCGTCTATGTCACCGTGTCATCTTCGGAACCAGCAAACGATAAAGGTAGATGTTCCCGCCTTGATCGTTGGCATCGATCAACGAAAGGTAGTATGTCCCATTTTTCGGTAATGTCACTTTCAGCAATGCATCCGGACTGGCACTCGTTTCCCCCACCGTTTGCAGCACCCTGCCATCGCCATCAAACAACGTCAGAATGCCATCCACCGGGGAGCCAAATCGGGCTGCTTGCAATTCGCAATGCAATTTGTCACCGGCTTTACCTTCGATTTTGAAGATGTCCACGTCCTGATTTTGGCGGATCGAGCCTTCAACGACGACCGGCAGCGTCAATGCTTGAGCCGTCTTGAAAGAGTCGTTCGGCTCCTTTTCGACGATGCGCGGCGTGTCGTCGATCACGATCAGTTGATGGGGTTTGCTCTCGCTTCCGGTGAGACCGATCAGAGTGAAGGGAACCAATCCACCCGCGACTTCCTTCGGCAGAGTGACTTCGATCTCGATCTCGCTATCGCCGACGCGCGTCACGGGGATCTGATTGGGCACGGGCACTTTCTTGCCTTTGCCGATCACCTTGCCCGACGAACGTGGCTCATGAAGGCGGATTTCCTTTACGGTATCGAGTCCTATGCCGCGCACTGTTAGCTTTGTGGTCTTTCCGAGAGGAATGCTCAAAGGGAGGGCAACGATGATCTGCGGTGGCGCGTCTTTCTTAATGGGTTGTTTTGGTTGCCCCCACAGATGAGACGGTAGGAATAAGATCAAAAATGCAAGTTGTCTTTTCATTCAAATTGTAGAGGTCAGATGCACTGTCATCCTCTACCCCCTTAACGGTTGCAAACTCAATGGTGGTTTGGAGAATTGGAATGATGATCGATTCTGTTTCAAAACCTAAACTACCGAAGGGCTATTCGTACGTTTCAATGCCGAGTATTCCGAGGAGGGCCTGCTCATAACGAATCTACCCGAGTATAAGGCTCGAAGGAAGATGCGTTAGAACCTGTTGGAGAATTTACGTCGGCGAATCGTGTAGGGCGGGTCGAGGCTTTGCGAGGCCCGCCAGAGCAAGATGCCGCTTCATGGCGGGCCTCGCAAAGCCTCGACCCGCCCTACATATCGGTTGATTTGCAACAGGCTCTAGGTCTTTCTTTCGCGTCATCTCTGACGTGCCATTCTCAGAACAACTCTTTGATCAACTCACCCGAATCGAGAATCTCGATGGGCCGGCCATCCGGGGCAACCAGTTGTTTGCGAGGATCGATTCCCAATGAATCGAAGACCGTGTAGGCGACATCCGCCGGGGCCACGGGCCGTTTGGTCACGTAACCACCTTGCTTGTCCGTGCTTCCGATCACATTGCCAGGCTGGACTCCAGCGCCCGCGAACAACAGCGATGCTGCCGGCCCCCAGTGATCGCGTCCGGTGTCCTTGTTGATCTTCGGCGAGCGGCCAAACTCACCCATCGCCACAACCAGCGTTTCAGAAAGCACGCCGCGATCGCTCAGGTCGTGAATCAGCGCGGAAAAACCGCGATCGAAGTCGGGCAGCTTGTTGCCCAGCCCATCCCAGATTTTAGCGTGATGATCCCAGCCTCCAAAGTTGATGGTCACGAACTTCACACCGTTCTCGACCAGCCGGCGTGCCAGCAAACAACTTTGGCCGAAAGTCGTCCGACCATAGCGATTCCGCAGGCGATCCGATTCCTCATCCACGGCGAACGCTTTGCGTGCACCGCCGGAGAGCACCATCGACGTTGCCCGCTGGCGGAACTCATCGTAAGTGCTGATTTGATCGTTCGCGTGTACCGTTTTCGCCAAGCCATCGACGGTTTGCAGCAGCGACTCGCGGGATTCAGCGCGTTTGGCGGTCAGGCCATCTGCCGGAGCGACATCCTGAACCTTGTAATCCTTGGCATTCGGATCGCCGGCCTTGAACGATTCAAACCGCCCGCCGAGATAAGCGCTCTTGCCCAGTTCCCATGTGAAGGAAGGATTGCGCGGCACCGATACATAGGGCGGCAGCTTGCCGACAAAGCCCTTTTCGTGAGCGACCACCGCGCCGATGGCGGGATAATCGCCAAACGCCGAACCGAATCGGCCCGACATGACCCAGTTGGTCGCGGTTTCGTGATGGTCGTTATTGTGCGCACCGGAACGTACGAGCGACACCTTGTCCATCGTCTGTGCCATCAACGGCAGCAGTTCGCCGACTTGAAGCCCGGAGACATTGGTGGCGATCGGCTTGTACTTGCCGCGAATCTCGGTGGGGGCATCAGGTTTTGGGTCGAAAGTGTCGTGATGCGAAAGCCCACCGCCCAGGTAGACGAGAATAACGGATTTGGCGCGATCGCCCGATTTGCGGGGTTTGGCGGGACTGGTTTCAGCTGCGCAAATAATCCGCGAGCGACAACCCGAAGGCACTCAGCCCGCCGACACAAAGAAAATCGCGACGGGAAGTCCCATCACAGGTGCGAGTTGCTTGTCTATTCAGGGAAATATCGAGCATCGGTGAATCTCAAAAGCTGTATAAGAGGGTCAATGATTAAACACAAAAGTCTTGGCGTTGAGCATGGCCCACATCACATCCTGGAACGCTTCAGCGCGCGTTTTGTTCTTGCCGGTATATTCTTTGAGTTTACCACGTTCCTCGGCCGTTGGGATACGCGAAAGCGTCAGAAGAAATAATTCCTCGATCAACTTGTCATCATCTTTGATCTCATTCATTAACTTCGTTAATCTACCATCGCCGGATTGAATCTTTCCAAACAATCCCGGCGAGTTCGACAAGTGCAAGACTTGCGGCATGGTCACATCTCCCATGCGCTCGCAGGCACAGGCCGTCACACGGTCGGAACGTCCAAAGACTGTCAGGAAGTAGGACGGTGAGCCGGGATCGGGCACTTGAATCGCTCGCATTCCCAGCGGATAACCGGGAAACTGTTCCGGAACCCCCGTGCAATAACTGATTGCGTCCAACAACACCTCCGCCGGGATTCGACGTGCATACGAATGAGCGTAGAATCGGGTATCGGTCTGGTTGCCGGGCTGGGTCGAACTCGCAAGCTGATAGGTGCGCGAATTCAGGATCACGCGCATCAGTTGCTTCATGTCGTACTTCGAACTAACGAATTCCTTGTTCAGTGCTTCCCATAATGCGGGGTTCGAGGGCGGATTGGTTAGACGAATGTCATCGACCGGCTCCACCAACCCGACTCCAAGATAGTGTTTCCAGATTCGATTTACCATCGCACCGCTGAACGTACCGTTTTTCGGATCGATCATCCAGGCCACCAATTTCTGGCGAGGATCTTCCGTCGGAGCGATCGCGGCCTCCGATCGATCCAAAGGCTGGGCCTTGAGGAAATCACCCGTTCGCGGCTGGACCACCCCAACCGGGCTTTTGCTCTGATTCGGATCGTGTGCGGATACTTTCAGAATCGTCGCGCCCATCTTCGGGTCTTTACGCTCCAGGCGGATGCGCGAAAAGAATCCGGCAAAGCGGTAGTAATCATCCTGAGTGTAGCGTTCGAGAGGATGATTATGGCACTGAGCGCAGCCAATGCGCGTACCAAGAAACGCTTGAGCGACCGAGGCGACGACTTCTGAGCGCTCGGCCTCGTTATGTTCGCCGACGGTCACGATGTAGTAACCGATCGCCGGTTGATCGATGGTTGAGCCGGTCGGCGTCAGCGCTGACTTCACCAGTTGATCCCAGGGACGATTCTCGGCAACCTGTTGCCGCATCCAGGTGTGAAAGGCGCGGACTCCCTTGGTCCCGCGAACATCGTGATCGCGCTCCTTGCGGTTCTGGAAAAGATCGCACAAGAGCATCGTCCAATAATCGACAAATTCGGGTCGTTCCAGCAACGAATCAATCAGTTTGGCCCTCTTGCCCGTTGACTTATCGGCAAGGAATTGCCGCACCTCGTCAGGAGTGGGGAGCGTGCCGATCGAATCGATGAAAGCCCGTCGAATCCATTCCTCATCCGTGGTCAGTTCCGATGGTTCGATTCGCAACGCCGAAAGCTTGGCAAACACCGAATCATCGATGAAGTTGTTCCGGCGGGCGAATTTCTCGTTGGGGATTTCACTGACAAAAGGGACTGTAAGAATTGTGACGGCAACACCCGTTTGAAAGGCTGCGCGAATGGCCGTTTCACCGTTGCGAAGTGCCTTGGCGACCGCGTTCTCGTTGACGGCAATCAATCCGGGATCGTTGGATTCAAACTTGGTCAGCCAGGTAACATCGCGACGGGAACCATCGCTAAAAGTGCCGAAGGCTTTGAGAGGTTGCTGTCCGCCAATCTTCAATGTTTGGGCCGAAGGTTCAACTTCCAACCGAATGAGGGTGGGGTCTTCTTTTTTCGGCGCGGGAACCCCAGCTTTGATCCAGTCGAGGAGCACTCGATAAGCGGGACTATCGACATCGAATATTTTGCCGCCCTCGTGCGGAGCCTGCCCGGTTGGTTTGCGAAGCAGCAGACTGGCTTCGGGGTGGCTCAGATCGACCCGCCGACCATCGAACTCACGGGTCAAATAGCGATAATCCTGTTCGGGGGCATAGCCGCGCAAGGAAAGGCGAAAACCATTTTGACCAGATCCCTTGCCGTGGCAAGATCCCTGATTGCAGCCGGTGCGGGTCAGGACGGGAACAACATCGTTCAAAAACGACGGAACCGGCTCGGCAGCGCGGACGAGATTAGGACTCAGGAAAGGGGTCAGCCCAAATAATAGGGACAAGCAAAAGCGCGGCATCCGGATACCTCGGAAGCGAAGCGTGGGAAGGTGGATGGTGTTGGGAGTGGAAGAAAACACCCTCCGGCAGGAATGATAGTTATCTTACTTTTTTCGAGATTGGATAACAAGTGAATTGAGCGAGTTCTTTTGGTGGTACGCGTCTCGCGTGCGTGTCAATTTCACCTGACAGCGCAGCGTGTTCTCTTCTTTCAACTGTTTTGTAAGTTTTTTGAGCGTTTGTTTGGTCAATTCGCGCGTTCGGATATTTGCCATGAGTTCATCCTCGACATCGCGAAGGCGGTCTTCCAGAAGCTTGAGTTTGGCGAAAGTTTACCTGATCAGTGATGTTTAGCTTTGTATTAGGTTCTTGCATCGCGTATTTGCAGCCCGCCGGACGGGCTCCATTCAACGCAAACCAAAACACTCTCTGCTTCAAACTAGCATCCTATCAAAAAGAAGTTCTTTGGAAGCAATTTGTGACATTTTGTTCGCTCTTACGGTTCGTTGCGGATTTGCGATTGAGCGGAGCCGCTTTCTCGTTGTTGTACGAACCACATAACTGAATTTCACATTATCAAATATACTGTATGCGTGTTCAAAAATGCAAGAGGAAATGTTCTAAAGAAGTGAGATTTATTCGCTAGGTCAGTCCAGCCAATTCTCCACTCGCAACCCCGGCACTCGTTGGAAATCGCTTCGGTTGGCGGATAGCAGAAGTGCGTGCGTGACTAACGCGGTTGCGGCGATTTTCAGATCCCTTGTGCCGATGCGAAGTTTCTGTCGACGGAGATCCTCAAATTGAAGGGCGGCAGCCTCATCGCACGGGACGATTTCGAACTCCTGGTAGAATTCGAACAGCAAGGCCAGCTCACGACAGCCGAGGATTTGCCGTAGCGACGACTTTTCTTTGGCGATCACGGCCAACCAGCCTCGCATCCGTTCCTCGACGGTCACTATGGTCACACCGATGGCCTCGGATTCCGCCACGGCTTTCAGTCGATCAATCAAACGACGACCCCGTTCGCTGTCGGGGTATTTCAGAAAGGTCGCATGATCCGTGTCGAGGAGAATCATTCGGCCGACTCCTCGCGCTGAGCCGTCTCACGCTCAGCCTCACGCATTCGGAGGCATTCCTCATCGACTTCGCGCATGAACTCGCTGTTGCGGAACATCCCAACAACTTTGCGCCAGTCTTTCGGCGCGTGTTCGGACCCTTTCGTTGCGATGGCTTTCTCCAGCGCCTCTACTCGATTGGCAAGAGATTCCAGTGTCAATTCGTTCATAGACGTCTCCTTCGGTTGCTCCGATTACCTCAACCATTCTATATCGGCAGGTTCCCTTCTGTGAATCTTTTGGACATCCTCTTCGTGGAATCAGTCCACCAAGTGTGAGAACGACCACGGCTTGGATCACGCGCTCATTTGATTTCCCAAACAGCCCAGAAGCGATCCTCGCCGTTGAGTTTCCAGGTTGATTTCAGCACTTCGGTGTAACCCGACTTCGTCAGCTTGGCCGACTGGACTTCGTAGCCGGCGCGATCCATATTGTGGTTGCACCAGAATGTCGTCGTTACTGCAGGCTTGTACCAGACACTATCCAAGCGGGAAGCACCATCCTTTTCATAGCCTTTGATCCGTTTCAACCGCCATCCTTTCGGCACCAGTTGATCGAAGGTCTTCTGGAATCCCTCGACGGTCTGCTCCGTGTAGGCCGTCTGAGGCGATTTCTCCCGCGGCATTGGAGCGACTTCCGGGTACTTCGCCAACTCCGAGCGCCACTTGGCCGCGTCGTCCTTCTTGCCGGTTGCCACGTAAAGCTGCACCAGCCGATCGATCGCTTCACGGATGCGATTGCTGCCCTGCGGCGGAATTGTCTTCTCGCGCTTTTTCATTCCCTCGTAGCCGGCCAGCAAGAGCGGTTCGGCCTCGGCGTACTTCTTTTGGCCCACCAGGGCTTCGCCGAGCATCGACTTCGTATTGAATGTTAGCCAGTTCTCGGCCTGTGTCTTCTCGCGGATGGCCAGGCATTCGCGGAGGAGCGGTTCGGCCTCGGCCCATTTTTTCTGCTCAAGGAGGCCCATGCCGATCTGGGCGAGCAGGCCGGCCAGTTGCGGGCTGTCCTTGGGAAGTGCTTTCCGAGCTTCGGGCAAGTGTTCGAGAAGCAAGTTGGCGAGCTTGGCGTTCTCGCCTGCCTTGATGTAGGCATCGATCAATTGCCCACCCACCCAGCGAAGCGAAGGATACTTCTTTGCGGCCAGATAGGCTTCTTCGAGCAGCGGAATTGCTTCCGCGAAACGGCCCGAGTCTTTGTAGTTCACGCCGAGGTTCCCAATGGTCTCAAGAGTTGCTGGGTGCTGCCGCCCAAGCTTCGCCTCACGACGCTTTAGTGTCTCCTCGAATAGCGGGATGGACTTGTCGAGTTGCCTCTGTTTCCAATAGGCAGCGGCGAGGTTGTTCATGGTCATAAGTTTGCCGGGATGATCGGGCCCAAGCTTGGCTTTCTGCAGCTTCAACGTCTCCTCGAAGAGCGGCAGAGCTATATGCAATTTCCCGGCATCCAGATACGCACTGGCAAGGTTGCCCATGGTGGTGAGCGTGTCGGGATGATCGGGGCCGAGCTTCGCTTTCTTCAACTTCAACGTCTCCTCGAAGAGCGGCAGAGCCAGATCCAATTTCCGGGCAGCTTTATATGCAAGGGCGACATTGTTCATGGTGTTAAGCGTGTCGGGGCAATCGAGGCCCAGCTTGGCTTTCTGCAGTTTCAAGGTCTCCTCGAAGAGCGGCAGGGCTAGATCCAGCTTCCCGGAATCCAGATACGCCAGGGCGAGGTTGTTCATGGTGTTGAGCGTGTTGGGATGGTCGTAATTAATTTTGGCTTTCTGCAGTTTCAAGGTCTCCTCGAAAAGCGGCAGAGCTAGATCCAATTTCCCGGCAGCCCTATATGCACTGGCGAGGTTGTTCATGGTGTTGAGCGTGTTGGGATGGTCGTAACCAAGTTTGGCTTTCTGCAGTTTCAAGGTCTCCTCGAAGAGCGGCAGAGCCAGATCCAATTTCCCGGCAGCCCTATATGCACTGGCAAGGCTGCCCATGGTGGTGAGCGTGTCGGGATGATCGGGGCCAAGTTTGGCTTTCTGCAGTTTCAAGGTCTCCTCGAAGAGCGGCAGAGCCAGATCCAATTTCCCGGCAGCCTGATACGCAGTGGCAAGGTTCAACATGGCATTCTGATACGCACCGGTCAGGCCGTTCATGGTGTTGCGCGTGCCGGGATTATCTGGGCCAAGCTTGGTTTTCGCGAGCTTGAATGTATTTTCGGCGAGCGGCAGGGACAGATCCAGCCTCCCGGCTTCCGTATACGCATGGGCAAGGTTGTTCATATTGTCCAGCGTTTTGAGATGATCGGCGCCGAGCTTGGCTTTCCTTAGCTTCAACGCCTCCTCAAAGAGCGGCAGGGCCTTATCCAGTTTCCCGGCATCCTGATACGCCCTGGCGAGATGGTTCATTATAGTCAGAGTGTTCGGATGATCGGGGCCGAGATTGACTTTCACGAGCTTGATCGTCTCCTCGAAGAGCGGCAGAGCCCGTTCATATTGCCCCGCAACCCTGTAAGCAAGCCCCAGGCTGTTTTGCGCATTCAGGGTCGCTTGTGCTTCCGGGCCAAACGCCTGGCGATGCAATTCGACGCTCCGCTCCAGGAACGGAATCGCCCGAAGGTATTCCCCAAGGGCGCGATAGGAGACCCCAATAATCCAATTGAGTTCTGCCTCAGTGCGCGGGGCCAGGTTCTTGCGGACTTTCAGTTTCTCCGCTGCCCGATCGAGCAGTTCACGTAGCGTGGCATTGCGCGTCAGCTCTTCACCGCCAAACCGGCCCTGACCTTCCACGCTGGTCAATGCCAGGAAATCGTCCTTGACGAAGGCGGTAATTGCTTCGGCGTAGACGCGTTCTCGGGCTTCGTTGTCGCGGGCGGTTTCCGCATCTTCTTTGGCGCGGCGTTCGCTCTCGGCTCGCTTAGCTTCCGCCTTTCGGGCCTCTTCCGCTCTGTCGCGCTGTGCGCGAGCCTGCACGAGGCCCCAGGATGTGCCCGCGATGCCCAGCACCAGTAGCAGTAACACCGTCAACCCTGCTACCACCGGGCCACGATGCTTCTTCACAAACTTGCGCAAGCGATAGGTCGCCGACGGTGGTCCCGCGGCCACCGGTTCATCGGCGAGATAGCGCTGGATGTCCATCGATAGCCCGTTGGCCGTCTCGTAGCGCCGGCTGCGGTCTTTCTCCAAGCACTTCATCGCGATCCAATCCAGTTCGCCCTTCACAAACCGCCTGAGCTTGGCGGGTTCCATCTGTCGGTTCGCCGCCACCGTTGGTTTCGCTTCGTTCGAACTGAGACGACTCGACGGCGTGGGTGCTTCCTGCTCGCGAATCAGTCTCAACATTTCGTCCAGCCTGCCTTCTTGATCGACTCCCGCATGATCGGCGTCGTGCCCGTGAGCAGTTCATAGAGAATCACCCCCAAAGCATAGATGTCGGCGCGAGTGTCCACGTCTACGGCGTTGAAATTGGCCTGCTCGGGGGCCATGTATAGCGGTGTGCCCATCACCGTGCCGAACGCCGTGAAAAGAGTTTTCTCGGTGAGTTGCAGCCCCGACGTCGCCTTGGCCAGCCCGAAGTCGATGACCTTCGGCACCGCCTTATCGTCGTGGCTCTCCACGAGAATGTTGTTCGGCTTGAGATCGCGGTGGATGATCCCTTTCTGATGTGCATGTTGCACCGCCGAACAGATTTGCATGAACAGCTTGAGCCGATCGGCGATGTTGAGCTTGTGGGCGTCGCAATATTCCGTCAATGGGATGCCCTTCACCAGTTCCATGACGAAGTAAGGCTGTCCGGCATCGGTGGTGCCGGCGTCGAGCAGCTTGGCGATATGCGGGTGGTCCATCAGAGCGATGGCTTGCCGTTCGGCCTCGAAGCGCGACAGAATCGTTTTGGAACTGCCGCGCTCGACGCGGATCAGCTTGACCGCGACCCGGCGTTTCACCGGTTCGGTCTGGTCGGCCATCCAGACGCAGCCCATGCCCCCTTCGCCTATTTGCTGTAGAAGTTTGTACTTACCGGCGACAATGGTTCCGGCAACTGCAGCGGGAGCATCGGCAACGTTCCCGTTGGCGATTTCCGGCCCAGTGACCTCCCCGGCCGCCTGTCCGAGGAAAGCACCGACGCGCGAGTGCGCGGCCAAAAGTTTGTCGACGATGGCGCGCAGAGCCGGGTTGTTGGCGCAGGCTTCGTCGAGGTAGGCGGCTTGCTCGGCGGGATTCTGCTTTTCGAGTGCTGCGAAAAAGATCGCTTCGGCGGGGGACATCTCGCTCATGATTGGCTCCGGTAGAGGAATCCGTTACCATATTGGCGTAAACGGGCGCAAAACCCATCACCGATTTTCAGAAAATTCATTTTCGAGGTCGGCAAAGAGCCATGCGCGAGCATAAGTCCACCATCGCTCGGCCGTGGGAACCGACACGCCCAGCGCTCTGGGCGGCTTCGGGGATCGTCATCCCGGCGAAGAAGCGCAGAACGACCAATTCGGCTTTGCGAGGCTCCGCAACGGCGAACCGGGCCAGCGCCTCATCCAGGGCCAAAACATGATCCGGCGAATCGATCCCACACACCACTTCTTCCAGTGGTACGCGCTCTCGACGTCCGCCCCGTTTTTGGGCGGTGCGCGCCCGAGCGTGATCGACGAGGATGCGCCGCATCGCCTCGGCGGCGGCGCGCATGAAATGACTTCGCGACTCGAACGACGCCTGTTGCGTCAGACGAAGATAGGCTTCATGGACCAACGCGGTCGCATTGAGCGTGTGGTCCGGATTCTCCCCCATCATCTTCCCGGCCGCAAGCTTGCGCAACTCATCGTAGACGAGTGGCAGCAGCCCCGCCGCGGCCTTTGGGTCGCCGGCCTGGGCCAAGTCGAGCAAACGGGTCACTTCGGACATGCGGATCACGCGAGATTGTGAGGTGGATTCGGCCCGATCAGGATATGATTTTATTGAATCCGGTGGGTCGTGGGGTACGCGTCTCGCGTGCCCGTCAACCTCGCATTCGGCATCGGCGTACGGGCACGTGAGACCCGTACCCCACGGTGCTGGTCGCTGGATTGCACCTGCCCTATCCTGTTCGCCAAATCCAGCAGAATCCAAGGACTTCAATCTGGTGCGGGTCGAAAACACTCAAGACGGCAGGCTGAACCTCGAATCGACCCCAGTCGTGCCCAGCCAGCACACCGCCGGGACGAATCTTGGGTTTCCAGGCCAGTACATCGGAAAGGACGCTCTCCCAGTCGTGACTGCCGTCCAAAAAGACAAAGTCGATGGATCCGTCAGGATAGCGAGCTGCTGCTTCGGTGGAATCTGCCCGCACAACATGAATTTTCTCAGCGACTCCTCCGCGCTGCATATTCGCTGCAAATTCAGTGTAGACATCGGTGTGCTTCAGGATCGTTTCATGTATCGCTTCCCCTTTTCCACCTTGCCAGTGATCGACAACATCGTGTCGGATTGATTTTCCAGACCGGAGAATCTCGATCGCCAGATACGCGGTGCTCCGCCCAAACCATGCGCCGACCTCGACAAAATGAGCCTTTTCTGGAGCTTCTCGGACAATACGCGCGTACAGTTCCTGGTAATCGAACCAGCCGGGAATCCACTCGAAAAAGTGTTCCGGCTTTGTTTCCGGATTAGAATCGGCACGATAAAAGGGATCGAAGTCGAGCGCCCTGTGATACCATCCTCCCCACGTGCTGGTGACGGGTACATGTTGAATGAGACTGGGAACATGAGCGATGAGTCGGCGGGATGCGCGGGCAGCTACCTGACCGATGAAATGATCCCAATGGGGGTTCGGATTCCATTCGTGCAGGATCTGACAAAGCGCCTGATGGGAGAGCACGATCGCCTGCGCGCCAAAAAAATGTTCGGGCGTGGTTGGGAGAAAGCGGTTCTTCCAGCAAAGAGCGAGATCCGCATCCGGCGAAGGAGTGATGCCGGGGTTGTAGAGTGATCCCATCCACAACCAACCCTTGCACACGGGCAACCATTCCAAAAGGTTATGGCGAATTTGGAAGTTAAACAGCAGATCATCTTCCAGGAATAGTGCATAATCGGCACCATCCTTCAGCGCCCGCGTCAACATGCGATGGGCGTTGACCGCGATACGCTGGGGAGATCGGCCCCCTTCGCCATAATCCCACTGGACGGATGGGGCTTCTCCCCAATCTGTCGCGCCACCGCTGCAGCGTCGCTTCGCAAGTTTCCCGCCTCGATTCGCACGAATACATATAGGCACGAATCGAAGGCAATGAAACCGCGTCGGCATTCGACGTCGGGGAAAACGAATCGGCGGCGAGTGTCGTCTCGAGCATGAGAATCCAGCGCGAATCAGATATTGGGTGAAATTCGAACTCGTGGCGGCGACGAAGAAACCGCGGTTGCCGAACCGGCCGAAAGATTGAAAACCAGCGGACCCATCATCAAACAGGAATGTGTCGCGAGCGTGAGGCTGGTCCTTTGGAATTTCAGCAAAAGGGTCCACTTCTTTTGCTCGGCGTCGTAGGTGAGGGAGATTTCGGGAGTGGAATTGCCGTCGCCTTGGTTGTTCCAGGTGGTTGCGCTGGTTTTGCGAAGGGCAAAAAGACTATTGAAAATAGCATGAGGACCATGAAATCCCAGTGATTCTCCGACCAGAATGGAGGGTTGCAGCAGGCTCCGCACCGTCTCCGAAGTCAGACCCGAAAACGGCAACGGCGGGCATGGTCCCGATAGCGAATCGATGCCGGTGAATTGGACGCCTTGATCGAAATTCCAGCCGGTTTGATCCTGATACCAAAAAGCGATGACGTTTTGCTGGCCGGTGGCAGAATGATCGGCCCCCGGCACCATGTTTCCATCCGTCCATTGCCAGATGGTCCCATAAGCCCAGGAGATTCCTGCCACACTTGCGTCCGGAGGCTGATCCGGAGGAACTAGAGGATATTGATTGAGCGGATAAACCAGCGCTTTCACCATGTAGACCGGAGTCGAGTATTGCGCCCAAGCACAAATTGATCCGAACGCGCTACTGCTGTTGAGCCGCACTTGCACCGTAGCGCCGGGAGCTGGACTAGAGGTTAAGAAGCCCATTTGCCTGGTAGGGGGTTTCCGAACGATGGGTTGGGTCGAGGTAATCCGGATGGATCCATCGTCGCCCTTTTCTATATCGAGTTGGACATTAATGTGGATGGAAAGCGGGCGCTCAAGGGGAGTCTCCTTAGTCTGGATGAATTCGAAGACGAACAGAGGAAATATGAACATTACTGTTTTGGATATACAGCCCCATGCTTCCTTTAGCGGAAATGGGTAATTCATTTTTGTTGCGACCCTTTAACAGGATGGGAGGGATCTCCTGTTTGTTCCAGAGAATTCGCGTCGGTTTATCCTTGGCAACCGAAATCTCAAGGAGATGTTCTTTGGCTTGAGGGCGTGGGATTGTTACCGAATCCTGAAGGAGAGATGAAACGCGACCGTTCCCATGAATCTTATTCAAAACTCCACGAATGATCCGTCCTTCTAACTTGGGCCCGAGTTCAAAGTGTTCGAGAAAGAGGAGATCAGCGGTGAAAAAGTCGGTCCCATTCGCATTTTCGGTTCGGCCACCCAAGAAAACTCCAACTCCACCCACCCAGGGCTGGGAAGAGAATCTCACTTCCAAGTCGTAGTCGCTGGCCTCGATCGAGCCGGTTTCCAATAAGCAAACATCGGTGCAATTGACTCGCGCCACATGATTCTCAGGTTCATAATTCCACCTCGAATAGGTGGAGTTTTCCGGCCAAACAATCGTTTGCGGTTTTTCGGTGAGCATTTCGAACCAGACGCCGGGTATTGGCGCGGGTCGTTGCTCGGAATGAGAATCGGCAATATTCGGATTCTCGGGGTTCTTGGAAGCTTGTTGCTTCATGGCTAGCAGCAACGCGCCTGCCGCGAGCAGGCCAAGGGCAATAATCCACACTCGATGAAGAAGACGGTTCCTCTTCGTTATTCTCGGTGCTTGCCAGTTCGCTAATGCCTCACCTAATTCACTCGCGTTCGCATAGCGATCGGCGGGGTTGGCTGCCAAACTCTTGAGGATGATTCGCTTCAAAGTCGGGTCGAGAAGCAGACTTTCATCAAGAGAGGGAGACACTCTCGGTTCTTGAGCCTCGCGCAGCTGGGTAACCCCGGACCCTGTCGAGGGACGATTCCCTACGATCAACTCGTGCAACATGACTCCCAATGCGAACACATCGCTGGGAGGACCGATACTCGTTTGATCTCCCGCGAGTTGTTCGGGAGACATATATTCGGGCGTGCCCAGTACAGAGCCTGCACCCGTAAGTCCGGGAGTATTCTCCGCCTCCGTTGTGTTGGGAATGGAAGCGTTTATCGTCGAAGTTGCTTCTCCATCCAGGGTATCCTTCACCAGCCCAAAATCGCTCAGATAGGGATTGGCCTGATCGTCGAATAGCACGTTGCCCGGTTTAATGTCCCGGTGCAACAGGCCGCGCTGGTGGATATAAGAGACCGCCGAGCAAATCTTTCGCATCAACTCAATCGATTTGGGGATGTTGCCCTGCCACTCGGTGATTCGTCTGGCTAACGTGTCGCCCGGTAGGAGCCGCATCGTCAGATACGGATTCTCGTCTTCCCCGGTACCGACTTCAAAGACGCGGACGATGTGGGGATGGTCGAGCTTCGTCATCGCCTCGGCTTCTTTGCGGAAGCGTTCGACGCTTTGGTGCCTGGTTCGATCCTGCCGGATGATTTTCAGGGCATAAGTGATGTTGAAGCCGATTTTCTTGACCTTGTACACTTCTCCCATGCCGCCGCCACCGAGGAAGGCCAGCACTTCGAAGCCCGGAATCAGCGGCGCTGAAGCGGCAGTACGCATCGATGTGGCGAGTGCGTGGGTGACCGTCCGAAGAGGACCGGAAACAGCGTGCTCTTTGGGCACTTGCGTCAAAGTGGGAGCATCGCCCAACAAGGGTAACGGCTCTCGAGAATTGGGTGTGGAGTCTTTCAGAAACACTGCTGTGTCAGCTGACATGGTGAACCGGGCAATTTCATCGATCGCTTCGGGGTATTCTTGTCGAATTCGTTGAAGCAGTGCGGGCTCGAGGTCGAAACGATCGCAGCAGAGTTCAGCAAGAGAAACGGATTGTCCTTTTGCGCAGTTCCTTCCAACGTGCAAAGAGGGTATCGGCAGTGGTTGCGGCGACGGACGAACTCATGTAGATTCAAGGGTGGATGTGGGGAAGCGCTCAACGAACGAGATGGGGTGAGTTTAGCCACTGGATTCTTGCGCCACAACAGAAAAGTTTGAAAAGTGTGACAGTTTTTCAATCGATACTCAGTTTTCAAAATCCAGTTCATTCACTTTCGAGGCTCTCGGAATGGGAGCTCTTGTAGGAGTCGGCGAAGCTCATGCGACTTCTGTCACCCTTGGATGCCTGTGCTCTTGTTCCTCCACTACCGCCGAGGCAATCCGCTTCTCGCTTGCGATCAGGATGGAGAAGAACAGCATTGTCAGCATGATCGGCGGCACAATCGACAGCAGCAGCATGGCGGTTTGATCGGCATCGGTGAAGATAAGCCGGCTTGAAGCGACCATTCCCAGCAGGGGGCTGATTACCATCGCATAAACCGCTTCGTGCATTCCCAGTGCGTGGGCAATGCCGCCGAATGCCACCGGCATGCCCCAGATCAGGACGACATACAGAGCGAACATCGCCGGCCAACGTCTTCCCACAGAAAGAGGTATGGCCTGGCGGGCAAAGCCGAAACTCAGAATCGTGAAGAAGGCAACCGCGATCGGCGGCCAGGGCAGCCAGGGATCGTTGTTCTGAGGGGCCGGGACCGCCACGGTACCTATGATTGCCGGCAGCACCGTCAATAAAGCGAGAATGGGCACCAGGACTTTCGTCGACGTCAGGTCGTGCCAGAAGGGAACGTGTCCATCCAACAAGCGGCACGACCGCTGCAGACCTTTGCCGAATTCGGTTTGATCGGGCGTCAGCAACGCGCAGAAGACCAGTGCCAATAACGTCAGGAAACAGAGCGTTCCCATCACCACCACAATCTGGAAACTGCTCCAAAACGATCCAAGCGAAAGGAACCCGACACAACTCAGGCATAACAAGGCTTCTTTCTTGGAGAGCATCGGTATCCGAGCCGAGCGGATTCGCCGGCTCGCGGCGATGAACAAGAATGTGATAAATGTTCCCTGAAAGAACAGCGATTGCAACACCACCGGCATTTCTCCGCCAAAGAATGTCTTTGCACCAAATGGCCGGGCCGGGGCGGGATTCGGACCTGGCTGGGGAGGTTGCGCAACGAATTGGCCCGGCTGCCGCGCAGGTCGCGCTCCGGGCGGTGGAAATGGTTGCTTCTGCCACTGCTGTTGCTGCTGTTGCGCTCTTCCAGCAGCCTTGGCGAGAAACACTTCATGATAGACAGGGAAAGAACTCAATAGACTCGGACCATAAAATCCTGCGGAGTAAAGCAGGACGGATGCACCATTCACCATCGTCGCCACGACCACGAATGTTCCACTCGCGCCCGGGCCGATCGAGAAGCCAGGCCGGTGATCAACGCGACCGAATGACTCATCAGGACGACGGCAACCTGCACCAGAAAGAGTTTGGCAAACCCGAAAATGCCAACATCGCTAATGAGGGCGCAATAGAGCGCAAACGGAAAGGTAATCAGATAGAGGATGTATTCGCGAATCGCGCGCCCAGGAGAAAACCGATCGTCTGCACGCCGGAAGGCAGAGGAGTCAATCGATGGTAATCGAGGATCCCGGAATCGCGAACTTGCGCGATTGCCGACGCGATCTGCGAACCTCCGATCACAATGAGTACAAACATTTGCAGCCAAAAAAACATCATCGAACCCTGGGTCGTGTTGGGTTCGTTGTCGCGGGTATTGGCATCGATCACGACGATCACCGCGCTGGCAATGAATATCAGCAACAGCGCGGGAACCACGGCCGATCGACGCAGCCGGGAGCGGATGTGCTTGACAAAAATCGGATTGTTGGCGAGATCAAAGAATTCAAGCATATTCCAAGTTCTTTCGTGAGTTCCAAGTTCCAGGTTCCCAGTTCAAAACCATCAACCCTTCGCGTTTGGAACTTGGAACTTGGAACTTGGAACTCCCATCATTAGGACACTTCCCGCGCACCGACTTTGAGGAACAATTCTTCCAGCCCTTCCTTCTTTTTACCGAAACCTATTACAGGTACGCCGGCATCGACGATTCGTTTCAACAAAGAGGTAACATCTTCGGGTTCTCCGTCATAGGTGAATTCGAATTTGTTCGGGTCGGCTTCCATGACCGGCCCCGCCAGTCGATCCCGTCCCAGAACGGATAGCAAGGCCTCGGACCTGTCGAGAATCTCCACTTGAAGCACGGCGATGCCCATCACCTTTCTGCTGACTTCCTCGACCGTTCCGGTGACGATCATTCGGCCTTTTTCCATGATGCCGACGGCGGTGCAAAACTCGCTCATTTCCGAAAGAATATGCGACGAGACCAGCACCGATTTGCCGCGTGCGGATAAGCCGCGCAGAATCTTTTTCAGGTCGGCGCGGGCATGGGGGTCCATGCCGCTGGCCGGCTCATCGAGCATCAGGATTTGCGGATCGGGGATGAGCGTCTTGGCCAGCATGACCCGTTGCCTCATGCCGCGCGACAGTTGCGGAATGAAGGCATCGCGTTTTTCCCAAAGGCCGACCAGGTGCAGGTATTTCTCGACGATATCGGGACGATGGCTCCTCGGAACGTAATAACTCGCTGCCCACAAATCGAGGAACTCCCAAACGGCGAGGTCATCGTACATGGGCGGAAAGTCGGGCATGAAGCCCATGAGCCTGGCCGTTTCCTGCGGATTCTCGCGGATGTCGATGCCGTTGACGATGATTTCGCCATAGGTCGGTTCGAGAAGACCGATGATGGAGCGCATGGTCGTGGTCTTGCCCGCGCCGTTGGGTCCGATCAACCCGAAAACATGTCCTTCGCCAATTTCAAACGAGAGGTGCTTGACCGCGCAATAGTTATCGTAATCGACGCGCAGATCACGAACGTGAAGCATGGCAGGCAAACCGAAGGACAGTATGGTTGAAGCAAAGTTGAACGGAGGGCTTGGATTTACAAATAGGGTTTCCGGGCACGCACGCAAGATGGCGGGTCATTTTGTGATTGTCCCGAACCACCATCCGAGATGATTAAGCTGCCGAGGTCAAGATTACGGTTCGGCTTCGGCCAGCGGGCGAAAAACAGAACATTTGCCGACCTCGAGCATGTTGCCGATCCCCGATCAATTCTGCGGAGAGTCCCGCATTACCCGCCGGCATCGCGCGATAGTAGTAGCGGCATCGCGGTCAGGCGAGAGCGCCTTCTTAGCCGCATTTCTAACGCTCTGCGGTATAATTCCATATCCTTCGAATGATACTGCTCAACATCATTTCTTAGTGATTCCGAAATCTTATAGGCCTCGGCAGCCGATTTGCCGACATTAAGTCTTTCCGGCTCCAAAGAGGAATCCATGAAATGGCTTACGAAGAACGCGAAGTCGTCGTCATAGAACTCAGTAATACCAATAAACGAGAAATACTCTAACGGAAATCCATATAAAAACTGGAAGTACATATTCCTAACTTCCGGTCCCAAGCAGAATCTCTCTAATGACCATTTTTCTTCCATGAATTTCCGGTGTAATGGCGGGGCGGTCTCTGGATTGAAAGTCCGTTGCCAGTAATGATAATGCGACAACAGTCTTTCGACAGGGTTTCTCAGCCATGTGACAAACGTAACGTGCCGTTTATCGGACAAGAGCAGATATTTGAGGGGAAGAAAATGTCCGTGGATACATTTTATGCCCTGAAAAGCATTTTCTGCATTTGAAAGACAATTCTGCAAAGCTGATTTGTTCCGTTCGTAGAGTGGGGTATTCATTGGGATGTCAGCATAATCCGGCAACAGCGCAGCTCCAAAACTGCGCTCCAATGTTGCTAAGAAACTGGAGCCCGCGGTTTTCGGTAAGTGTAATGATACGATCACAGTGATGCTCCTCTGACGGCCGAGCGACTTCGATCAACGGCCGGGAATCGCCTTATACTACGTCGGCGATCTGGACGCAAGGTCCATGTTTTTTCGCGTTCTCGTCTCCGCAATGATTTCTGGTGCGGACGCGGTTCGGATGTCCAACGATCGAGCCGTCCCGCGCACTGTTACGTTATCCGACTGAAGCCAAGGAGTCTTTCCCCGTCATCGTACACTTCCAGCCACGGCTCCGAATCGCGTATAGTAAGCAGCAAGAGTGGTTTCTCGACAAGCTTTGCCCAATTTTCATCGAAGCAAACGCTCCAGCCGCCGAACATCGCGTAGAACTCCTCGTCGTGAAAAAATGGATGTTCCGCACGAAGCGCGCTCAAGTATTCTTCAACAGGCCCCGCGTCCAAAAAATCGCTATTGTAGCCCCATTCTGCGTTCCAATCATTGGCCGCCAACCACGTCTGAATCGGCTTGCGTCCAAAACGAAAAATCGCTTCGACGGGCGGCAAGCAATTGATTCGGTGGGCGTAGAGACGTTCGCCATCCGGCTTGCTCGGCAGCTTCGCCGCGCGATCCTGCGAAACCGCTACCTGATGGAACCGATCGCCTTCCTCGGTGCAAAGATACACGCTTAACACGCCGCCGCGATTGTGCGGATTGCCGGGTACAGCGTCTGGTCAATCGAAATCCAATGTTCCCATTGGCCCGGCGGCGGCGGCACGACACCGGTCCCCCGCCAACATGCGGCATATACCGCGCCTTCGGCCGACAGAACCGTTGCCGGACGCGCAAGGTGCTTGGCTTCTTTCAGGAAGACAGCGGCCGAAAGCGTCGCCTTTGGAACCTTCGGCGGTTTCGTTGATCGCATGGCGTCCTCTTTCCATCGCTCGCCATGCCGGTATTGAAAGGAACGATACAGCGACGCGACATCGGGGAAGGACGGGCGAATGGCACCGTTGAATATGGAGTCTACTTCGGGGTTGGGCTTATTGACATCGATGAGATAAAAGGATTCGCTATTGTCGTCGCCGAAGAGGAACAGATTCTTGGGCCAGGCAGCCCGATACTGCCTGGGGAACTTGACGAACTGACCTGGATTCTCGCGGACCTTTTTGTTCGCATCGAGAATGACATCGACATCGGAATAGAACGTTCGGCTTTCCCCATCGGCCCAACTCGGCCAATGCCGCAATTCGGGTGGGAATGCGCGCATGACTTCAGCATATGGGGCCGGCAAGACGATCCCCAGCGTGTCTTGCAGTCGTTGGAGTTCCGAATCGGTCATGGCTCGAATCCCTAACACGGAGTGTCAATTTTGTTCGTCGAGACCGCTCTTATACACCATAGTAACTATCCCCTCCCTGAGGATCACCCAAGTCTGGTTCGACTATTGCAGCACGAGGAGTTGGTCTTGCGCTTCAGGTACGTCTTGTGCCATCGAAGCACCACCCTCTCATCAGTTTGCTCCATGTAATTGAAACCAAAATCCAAACCAAACCAAGAAAAACAACGCCTCCCAAAACTGGTCCTCGGAAGATTTCATTGTTACTCGACCTCAGAGCCGGTATGGAATATACTCCAAGGATAGAAGGAACTCAACCATGAACCACGTTACTGCACCTGCGCCACCGTTTGTTGTCGATGTCACGGTTATCCTCACCGCAATAGTCAGCCCTGAACCGCAGGCGGGCGGTTACTCCGCTTCTATCCCAGCACTTCCCGGTTGTCACACCCAAGGCGAGACACTCGACGAGGTTCGCGCTAATCTTCGGTGAGGCCGCCGAGGGTTGGCTCGCCGTTGCACACGACGATGCTTTGGCACGCGATGCTGCAGTGGAAGCAAAGTGAAGATCATCTCCGGAAAGCGAATGTGCCGGATCTTGGAACAGCGCGGCTGGACGTTGGCCCGCATCAACAGTAGCCACCACATTTATCGCCATGCCGCCACAGGTCGGCGGACAGTGGTGCCCGTCCACGCCAACCAAGACTTGAAGCCAGGCACTCAGCGCGGCATCATGCGCGATGCCGGATTGACCGACGACGACCTCTGATGTCAACAGTGGCAAGTTCTTCCTCGCCGAACACGGCTGGAGGCACAATTCAGCACAATGATCCGCCAAGATGCTCTTCCCCACAACATCGTGAGAACGCCAAGTATCGTGAATCCTGAAACTACCAGCGCGTTCATGACACCCTCCGTCAGTGGAACTTGCTCATCTGGCCTATGCCATGCAGCAAGACGACAAACTCTGCAAAAACCTCGCGAGCCTGATCGAGCGCAACCACTCTGCGATCTTGGCTGCTGCCCACCGACACCCACAACTCGCACTCGAACCGCCCGTCACTCCGCACCCCACAAGAGAAGAATGGCAAATCCGGGTTGTAACCGATGTGCAGATCCACACACAGCCACTCGTGGGACGTGCCAGGGTAAAGCGGAGCGGCGAACGGTTGCTCGGCGACCCATGAAGTCAGAGCAACCATTGGTAGCAGAAACTCCCAATGGGGCTTGACGGCGAATTCCTCGTAAAACTCGGTGATGGATCGCCACCGCTGAATCGGGTCTTGGTTTTCCGCCTTCACACTCCCTCCAGCCTTGCTCTCCCGTGCCATTGGTACACATACCGTTCTTGCCAACTATTCAAGGCCATATAACCACCGCGCACTGCCGTTGAACGCTGGTTCAGCGGGAGGTTCTCATCTAAGCAACCGCGTGAGCCGCCCGGTGCTGATCCATTGCTGGCGGGCAAAGTCGAAATTGCCCCCATTGCGAACCTTGCAGACCAAGACGCACTCAGGAACAGTCGCGATGCATTCATCCTGGTCATCGAAGAATAGGTTCACGCCATGTGTTCCGCATAGTTCGCCCTTTGCCTCCAACGACTCGGCGATCACTAACTCATCGAACACCACTCCCCATCTTGTCGAACCTACGATTAGTTCGGCGTGATTTTGGCCGGCATTTTTTTCTTCCGAATTCGAACCCACCGTTCACATCCTCTTTTTGGCTATTTCTTCTCCGATGCCTTTTTCGTGCGGAGAACATAAGTGACCCCTTTGAGGTTTGATACATCGAGACTCACCACATCACCGGGTCGAAGATCCTTCAAGCCATTTGGTAACAAAACCCGTTTGAGTCCCACTTCTTCTTCAAAACGCGTCGTTTCTTTGATTGGGAATGGAGACAATTCGCCTGGTTTTCTACCGGACGCCCCGATGAGAACCACCTTCTGATCTTTGATGCTTACCGTATGAACCGTCCCCTCAACCGACTCGGCGCGAGCAGTCGGGGTAGTGAGAAACAAACCGGAGAGAACAACGACGAAAAGACACTTCATGGTTGATTTCCTTCTGAGTAATTGCCCCGATCGCCGAACCACTCTTAACCTGTTATCTTCAAATCCTCAATTCGCAGTTGTGAATGCTTGGACGACTCTGGTGCGGCACACCCCGCGCGGAATGATGTAATTGAACGGAACAATTCCGCACTTGACCGACCTATGGTGCGGAGGTTTTCAGAAACTTTCTGCATTATCACAACGGTCAAATCACCTGTCCATCGGCGTGCGTGCTTTTTGCAGCGCCGTTTCTGACCACTACGTCTTGGGCGGAAAATACTTTTCAACCTGCTTAGCATCGGGTTGACCCAACAAACTCACGACAAACGCCAATATAAACGAAACCGATAGCCCCCAGACCAGCGGGTCGAAGCCGAGGAGATAGAAGGGATCCCTCGCCGTGAGCCGGCGTTCGCCGTATCCCATCCACCCGATAACATACAGGCCAAAAACCGTCAGGCCGCCGCCCAACATTCCCGCCAGAATGCCGGGTTTCGTTGCCCGTCGCCAATAGAGGCACATCACCATCGGGAACAAAAACGAACAACTTTGTCCTGTCCCGGTAAAGACGATGAATGTTTGTAGAAAGGGCGGCGGGTCGAGCGCTGCGATCAGCACGCCAACCCCTACCAGTGTTGTGACGGTGTAACTCAGAACCTTGATCTTTTTCGCCGAGACGTTTGGATCGATCGTCCGCTGATAAATGTCCCGCACCAGGCTCGATGAGATCATCAGCAAGAACGCTGCCACTGCCGACATCACCGCTGCGTAAGGCGAAGCGAGCAAGAGCCCCGCGATCAGCGGATGCGGTGAGAGCCGGCGGGCCATTTCCGGCATCACACTGTCGGGAGTGCCGCCGTAGGATACCAGGAATTCCGTGGGATAGATCGCCCGCGCACAGATGAAAATCACCACCAGCAAGGCGTAAGTCACCATGTAATAACAGCAGACCACCATCATGGCCTTGCGAAGACTCTGCGAGTCCTTGAAGGACATGAGCCGAACCATTCCGCTGGGTTGTCCTGCACCTGAAAGCGACCACATCAGGAAATAGGAAAACGCCATCGTCAACGGCAAAAAGTTGCTCGGGCCGGGGCCGTGAACCAGTTTTGGGTCTTGTTGATGCAGCCTTTCGGTGGCGGCAGAAAGTCCCGTCAGCGTCTCGCCTTCCGGCGTTTCGATCGGTGCCACGGCGCGAACCGCAAGGATCGCCAGCACCGTCACACCGACAATTTTGACGATCCCTTCCAGCACGTCGGTCCAGGTAACGGCCCAGAAGCCGCCGTAAGTCGTATAAGCGACGACCGTAAAAGCGAAAATACACAGCCCGATCAAGTAACCCTGATCGACCGAAATCCCAACGATCGGCACGACCACATTGACCTTGGGCAATCCGAGGGCGGCCCGCAACACCAACCCGCCCGATTTGAACTGGGCGATCATATTCGATACCAGAAAGACGAAGATCATGACGGTGGCCACGAGTCCCAGTGTGGGACTGGCAAAGCGATCGCGGAAGACATCCGGCACGGTGACCGCGCCGGAAACGCGCGCCACCTGATTGAGTCGTTTGCCAAGCCAGACCATCGCCGTCATGGGAACGACCATGTAACTGGCGATCCACAGCGCCAGCACCCAGCCGTAGGTATAGATCAAGGCGGGGAAGCCGGTGAACGATCCGCCACTGATCGCAGTGCCCGCGACCGATAGCGCCAACACCCAGGCACCGAGTTGTCGGCCGCCGACAAAATAGTTCTTGACGAAGTTTCCTTTCTTCATCAGCCGATGCGACCAAATCCCCAGGAGCAAAACCCCGATGAGATAACAGGCAAAAGCGATCAGGACGAGGAAACTGTCTTGCGAGATTCCCAGGAAGCTCATGACGTCGGTCCTTCCTGCTCTTCGCCCATGGCATCGTCTTTCATCCCAAATAATCCCAATAACAAAGTGATAACGGAACAGCACCCGGCGGGAACGACGATGCCCCAGAAGACCCAGGAGGGTAAGCCGAGATGAGTCGGCATACGTCCGGAGGCGGATGCTTCCACGACTCCATTGCGGACGAGCCAACTGTCCGGGGCGTGACGATAACCGAACAAGTAACAGTAACCGACAGTCCAGACGAGTGCGAGAAACCAGATGCACAGAACGAAGATGGCTTCGCGACGGGCGTTACGAAAGGTACGCACAGCGGCGTCATTCATGGGTAGGAATCCGACGGAGGGAAGGCGAACCGAGAGAAGATTGTAATCGGAAAAGGGCGCAGAAGTAAAGCGCCGATTCGACTGCATCGACCAAGAACTGCTCTGGGCGTAAAGTTCCAGCAATCAGGTGACTTCAAACGAACGCACTGGCCAACGAAAGACTCGGGCTTTATCTGTCTCTCCGTTCTTGCAACATTCGATGCGGCGTGAACGCACTTTATTCTTCGACTGGTACAACCAAGAGCGTCCGCACATGACCCTCAAAGGCGCAACGCCGGATGAAGTCTATTTCAACCAGCGGCCTGCCAATCGTTCTCCTCGCTTTGAGCCGCGTCCGAACTGGCCGCGCGGTTCGCCGTGCGCCAAACCGCAAACGCTGGTCGAAGGCCAGCCCGGCGTGATCCTGGAAATGAAAGTCCAGTTCGCCGCCCGCCGTCGTCATCTCCCATGCGTCAAGCTCAACCGCGCAGCTTGAAGTTTTTACAAAAAGCGAGCCTCTATCACACTACCTCTGCGCCGTGTTCCACCAAGCAAATCTTAGCACGGCCACACCGTGGTTTTACCCGCAAAAACCAGTGGACATGCCATCACTCAACATTCGCTGGACCAACACAGCTTGACGTCTTTGAAGAAGTTGGTCCCATCTAAAACAGTCATTCGAACCCAACACTAGATGCAACTTCGTCCAACAAGACAATCCAATTGTCGATCGTGAAACTTGGGCACTCAAACTCAAGCAACCAACTGCCATGATGTGCATAAAAGAAGCACACCACGACCAAGCCCTCATACCGCTGAAACCTTATCCAAGGGACCGTTTTACATTCGCTTGTCAATTCTCCAACAACGATATGAGGAGTCTGGATTTCCGCGGTTGATAACGACTCACGTATGAATCCAACGAAATCTTCCTGGTTTTCTTGAGCTCCGACAGCTCCATTACACTTCTCTTGTTTCGCAAACGATTCGAGAATTGCGTCTCTTAGCAACATCGAATTTGCGAAGGACGAGGCTGAATTGCGTCTCACAAAGAGGGTGATGATTGGCGCTGCGGCGGCCGGAAGATGCCGGTCAAATAGCTGGGAGATAAAGAGGATCTCTGGAAACGACTTCAGCGATGTATTATGAATATCAAGCCTATCTACGACGTTCCATTCGAGAGGGATAGACAGAATAAGAGCATTTGCAACCTTGTAAGTGATTTGAGTATTGTTTCGGCAAACTTCGGTCCATGTTCTTGTCGTTGAACGGCGCGCCTCAAGCGCCTGAAATCCCTGCGGAGGAGCGAACATCGTCTTATGGAAAACCGTTCCAACTAACGACGACGATAGCTCAAGTAGTTCGGCCACAAGGCCAGTCATTGAATTACTAGATACGGAAAGGTGAGACGTCATATCGTCAAAAAAAATGACAATCTCCCATGCCGCGGGTTCGCCGCCCACCTTCCAGCAACAATAGTGCCCAAAATTGCTTAGGCCCCAAGCAAGGAGGCCATTCGGCTCTGGAAAAATGTTGAATGAACCCAACTGTCCAGCATTGCGAGCCGCATGAAGAGGAGCGCCAAGGTGCACAAGGTCGTGAGAGACCAGAAAGTTACGAACCCAGAACTCGGCAGGCTGGATAATGCCGGTACCGTAAAGATCAATAAACGCTTTATAATCTTCCGGTAACGGCGTGCCAATAAGGCGCATCTACGTATCCCCAATTGCCGCAATTGTCGTTCGGTTTACCCGGTGGAGGAAGAAGCTGGCGCAACCAAGACAAATCTAGTGCTGCCATTGTTGATCTCGATAGGCCGAATTGGGCTCTTTCAACGTAGGTATTGACTCACGCCTCACAGCAACTCATTTACGCGCCTTGACACGTTCCAATCCCACCGATTCCAGCAGGATTTTGTATGCCTTGGTTCCAGAGCCAGCCCGTTGTTTGGTAGATTTCGCCAGTCGGGTTTCCAGATGTGTCATTCTCATATGTGCAAGCTCTAATCTTTATTCGAGCAGGTATGACTGCGCCGCTGTTATATTCTAGTTTCACTTGATAATACCAACTTTCCTTACGATTACCACCAACGCGCACAGCCACTTCATTTTCAATGTGGCTCATAAAGGGGCTATTTGCTGGGTTCTGACAAATCGTAAATGCATTCTGAGGCTTGTTCAGTCCGCCAAGTTCCTGAGCGAGCACATGACCTCGTGCGATCACTGTCGCATCCGATCTCGTGTTGAGCGTGCTATCCCACCCTGGGGGATTCAAAGCGATCTTCTCACCAGCTGGAATTCGAGCAGTAATGTACACTGTGACCCCGCCAGCATAATCTCCAAACGGAGTATAAGCGGGTTGGTTGGGGAACTTCTTGTACTGGTTCATCTCAACACTGGTACACCTCCGCTTATCCGAATTACAGGGCACGCTTTCAAAATCTGCGACCGGGTTCGAGGCATTATGCACCAGGACCCCCTGCTGCCCCACCCGGTAGCAGTGATCGCCATCCACCTCAATATTATACACGGTCTCCGTTCGTCCAGTATCCGCCACCGTTAGTACAGCCACCGAACGCTTGAAGCCAAATAGTTGTTCGCCTCCTTTCAATTCGCTCAGCGGAACCCAGTCGTGACTATCTTGGCTTCCGAATGGATGTGTCGGTGTCCCAAACAACGATTCTTCCATCCCATCTGCGGTGACAGTCCGTAACTCGTAGACCTTACCCACCCGATGCTCGAACCAGGCGGTGACCAGCTTGCCCGGTCCAACCGGCAAATCTTCGTACCGGATTGCGGCCACAAGCGTCACTGTCGCCCAACCATCAATTCTCATCTCGGGATGCTGGAACCGAATTCGCTCACCATGCTTGGCTCCATGTTGCTGTACCCACGTCTCATCGCGCAGCAAGCGAACGCGCGAACTCCATTGACCAGCTTCCTCCATTTCCAGATAGATAATGCGCAGATTGTCTCGGTCGTAACCCGCCATGTCTCGCGATGTACCAAACTGGCCAAAACCAACCTCGCCGCGCTGATTGGTCATGACGCGGATAAGCCAGGCCAGTTCAATGCGAATCCGATGACCCTCACTATCCCAGACCCATGTCCCCGCGACGAAGCAACTGCCTTTCCCACTCATCACCGGACAATCCAAATACTCCTTGAGCGTCATCTTTTGGCCGCCAACCGTGACCATTGTCTTCATGATCGCCGAGTTCGGCTGATTCAGTTGCGTGGCCATCTGGCCGTCTACCGTCTTCACATTCGTTGCGAGATCCTCCACCTTCTGCTTGGCCGTTGACGCTGCCATCGGTTGCGGCTGCTTTATTGCCGCCACCTTGGGATCGAGCAACAGATTCCAGGTATTGATCTCGCCCTCCGATAGGGTCACGTTGTCGCTGGCGACATGGAAACTTACCTTGGTACTGTTCATATCGACCTGAATCCAGGCCATATGATCCTTGCCGTTATGCTTGAATGGAATCACTTTCCCGAGTACCGTCGCCATACCGGGAGCGGGGGATGTGCCCAGCCCGTGCATTGTCTCATTCGAGCGATGCAGTCAGGATTTCCTTTTTGCTCCTGGCCACGGCCCCGGTGATTCCGTCGGCAAATCTTCCATCTTCGTTTCTTCCTTGAACATTCGAAAGCCACGAGCGAGATAATTCGCCAGTGCTCTCGGATGGTCCAGCGTGCAAGTATGCATCCAGACTCTCTTTGCACCCATTTCCCAGGCTCGCAATACTGCTTCACTCAGCGCCCATCCTCCTATTCCTTGTTCCACGAATGCCGGCAACAAGCCGAAATACACGATCTCGATATTGTCGCCCACCTGCCGTTCCAGTTCAAAATAGCCTGCCGGCACTCCATCAACGGTGATGATCCAGGTCTGAAGGTCCGGGCGATTCAGATATTTCATCCAATCGGAATAGGTCCAGGCGAGCCGATCAATCCAGAACCAGTCACCACCGACCGCGCTGTAAAAGAATCGATTCAACTCAGGCTGCGGCGTCGAAACTTGCACCACTGTCAAGCCGATTCGAGGCGGCGATTTAGCACGCAATTCGCATGGATCGTTCATCTCCAGGTAGGAAATCGTGACCGGGGTTAGCATCGGCTCTCTCATGGGTTCTTCAGAGGCGCAAATCGGATTCGGCCGTTTTTACTTGACACTACTCCATGCCCTACTTAGACTTAAAATTCCATAACGTGTCAGGGAGCGTCATCCGCAACTCGCGTCGGGAGAGTGATCCAGTGACGAAAATCGACACCGTTCGCACGAAAAAAGACATTGTTCGGAAAATCTCGGAGCGTGCCAACCTTCCTCAGGTAAAAACCAAGGAAATCGTGCAGTGGACGTTTGATGCCATTATTGACGTCTTGCTTCATGAAGGCCGCATCGAATTGCGTAATTTCGGCGTTTTTGAAGTCAAAACCCGCCGGCCTCGCAAGGCTCGGAACCCAAAGACCGAGGAGGCTGTGGATGTCCCGGCAAAGAACGTCGTGACCTTCCAACCCGGCAAGAAGATGGAAGCGAAGGTCGCCGAACTTCCGAAAATATATCTGCCGAAGCCCAAACTTAGCAAACCCAAACTGGAATCCGCACCGACAGCGCGAGCAACCAAGAAAGCGGCCAAGAAAGCGCCAGCCCCAAAGAAACCCAAGATCGCGCGAGTGACGACACCGTCGTCGCAGCCCGAACCGATTCCTGTTCTGGCCGGCACAGCGCCTTCCGAGGACGGTTCGCTCTTCGATGGTGCCGACAAAATCCTGTAACATCACCGATCTTTTGATTTGCTGGGTGTAACCAGATTCTCTGGGGGGTTGTCGTAGCGGCGGCATCCTGCCGCCGAGAGTTTTCAGACGGCGGCAGGATGCCGCCGCTACGACCCCCAGAGAATATGGCTACACCCGGTGTTCGAGTACACTCCAAGTGGCATTTCCTTTCGACTCGGTTCTGGTGTAGAATTCGCGCTTGGGCAACTCAGGAAGAGTGCGCCAAAAAGCCTCGACACGGAAGGATCCGCGCATGTCTACCACCACTTATCGTCCCAATTCCGAGACCAAGCAGCAATTGGAAGAACTCGATGCATTGATTCAACGGATGCTTGGTTTGCCGCTCGGCCTTGAAACGGAGTCTCCGGCCCCGGCATCAACCTTGCCGCCCGTACCCCAATTTACACAACCGATTTCGCCAACGTCGAATCTGACGATCAAGCCGTTGCCGACCCCGCCGTCCACGGTTCAAGCTTGGCGCGTCGAGATGCCTGCGCCATTGCCTGCGCAGGCAGAGGTGGTCCCGGCGGAAGTGCCCTGGGCAACCGCGATCGATCCGACGCCGACGCCGCTCCCGCTGCCCCGATTCAGGCTGCCGCCTGTGGTCGCCATGCCCGCTTCGGTGCCAACATTCCCACCGCCGCCCCGGCAGAGTCCCCTCGTCTTCGGTTCGCAGATGCCGTTGCCACCCATGGCAGAACCGGTTCAAGGCTATCCCTCCACGACCGCCGCACCCGTGAGCCGGCCGGCCGGCCTTGCAGCCCCCGGCCCAAAAACCGCAATCGATTTTCCTGTGCCCTGGACCTGGTGGCCGATTATTGGATTCAATCGACTCGTTGAAGTACTGCTTTATTGCTTCGGCCCGCTCGGAGCCGCGTTTACGAAACCTCTGGGACGCAATCTGATCGGCTGGCTTGGAGTCCTCATGATCCTGGCGCAATTGCCTGGGGCATCGCCGACTGGTTGGGAGTCGATTGGACCCGATGACGTTCTCTGACTAATATAAACCCATCGTCGGCGAATTACTGGTACGGGCTTTGCGTTTAACCTTCCCTCCGGGCACCTCCATTTATGTCTTCACCTGCGTCACCTTCACCGGCTCCGCCTCCCAAAACCAAGCCGCCGCCGCTCAAATTGGATCCTCTTGCGGGCGTGTTGAGCTATCTTATCCCCGGTTTAGGGCAAATCTCACAAGGTCGCATTGCCAAGGGGGTCGTCTTTTTCGTTGCACTATACGCGTTGTTCTTTTACGGCATGGCGCTGGGCAGATGAAAAATGTCTATCTGCCCGACACGCTGCGAGACCCAAACGCAAAAGCCGATAAACCGAATACCCTATCGAGATTATTCTCGGATTTATATAGCCGTCCGCATTTCGCCGGGCAGTTCTTTATCGGTATCGCGGCCTGGCCTGCTGTGGTCCAGTACCACTACTACGATATCGACAAAGAAAAAGGGCCCGTCTTCGGAGCATTCGAACGCACTCCTTCGGATGATGACATCAACAACATGCAACGCAACTCCAACAAGAGTTGGGATCTCGGCTGGGTCTACACGGTCATTGCGGGGGTGCTCAACATACTTGTCATTTACGATGCCGTTGCCGGGCCGGCGTTTCGAGAAGTCAGAACCAAGGTAACCGAACCGGCAGCAAAGCCTGTGGAGGCAACTACCAAATGAGTATCTATGTGCATTTGCCGATCCTGATAATCGTAGTTAGCATTGTTTACAGCGCCACGCGCTACGACCAGTGGGATATGATCTTCCGCGAGGCCGGGCGCTGGGGCTTGCGGATGACCGGATTCTTGCTGTTGATCGGCTTTGCGCTATTCGCCGTCTCGACGTTCATTTAGTACTTTTTTAACCACGAATAAGTCGAATAACACGAATCAAGAAAATCAATTCAGGCGTTGTTCATGATCGTTCTTGCTTGTTTCTTGGGATTTTATTCGTTTTATTCGTTTTATTCGTGGTTAAAGTTCTATGTCTGATGCGGTTCCGAACTCATCGTCGGAGGATCGATCCCGCGATTCGGCGGGTAACTGGGCTTCGTTGTTTCAACATTCGACACAAGCAGTCTTTCTGCTAAGTCCGCGCCGGCGGTTTCGTTACGTCAATCACGTCTGGGAAAGGCTCACTGGGCAATCGACCGAATCAATCCTCGGCAAAATCTGCAAAGCCCGTGCAACTCTCGAACCTGACCCCCCGCAACGTGTCGCCAACGCACTTCTTCCACCCGCAGAGGTCTTTGACGGCCATAGCGCAACCGTTCGTCGGCCGGTTCCCGGCCAGTCCAATGGCCCACCCTGGTGGGACGTCAGTTATTTGCCGTTAAAGGGGGCTGACGGCTTGCTTGGAATTCTTGGAACAATTACGCATATCGGAGAGCCGGTTCGGGCAGCTCTTGGAAAAGGTTTGCCGGATTCGTTGATTGATTTGCGTCGGAGAGCAGCTTCCGAATATAGTTTTGAACTGCTCCTAAGCGATCGGCCTGCCCGGCAGCGCATTGCCGAACAGGCCCGTATTGCGGCGAAGAGCCGGCATCCTGTCTGGATCGTCGGCGCAAAGGGCAGCGGGAAAGACACGCTGGCCCGAATCATTCACTTTCAGGGGATAACGCGCGAGCAGAGTTTTCTGCCGATCGATTGCGCCGGCCTCCAGCCCTACTTGATTCGCGGGATGTTGTTTGGGAAAACGGGTTTCGCAGAAACCGGCCGGATCGGCACACTGTATCTGAAAAATGCCCACGCGCTGCCGGGCGATCTGCAACGGGAGCTCCTCGATTGGCTCGATCAGCAGTCCCTACCGTCGCGCGTTATCGTCGAATACCACGAAGCCCGCCATCCGCTGGAGGATAGCCGGTTTCTACCCGAATTTGCGACCCGGCTATCGGTCTTTGAAATCCGAACGCTTCCGCTCGGAGTGCCGGAAATGGTCGAGGGGCTAAGAAGTTTCGTTCAACGAATGATGGAGCAAGAGGGGTTCAAGATCGGCCTTCACCCCGAGGTCTGGGCGTCCTCGAAAAGCACGATTGGCCGGAGAACTTCCACGAACTGCGGGAAACGCTGCGGGCAAGCGCCCTGGCATCCGGCGGCAACCCAATCGAAGTGAAGCACGTTCCGATGAAGATCCGGGCAGCGGTCAGCCGGCGAACGGTGACGGAATTAGCCGGCAGTTCCCCAGCGAAAAAAGTGATTTCGCTGGAATGGGTTCTCGAGCAAGTCGAGCGCAGAATGATCCTCCGAGCAATGAAACAGGCCAACGCCAACCGCGCCGACCTGGCCGAACGCCTGGGGATGGCGCGGGCGACACTATTACGCCGACTCAAGGCACTTGGATTGGATAAAGAGTAAGACAAGCATGCGTTATCCGCAGATTGTGATCTACGAAACCGATGGCTGGATCGCCGCACAAGTGGCGAACCTTGCTAAGGAACGCAAGTGGCTGGTCCGCGAATGCCGGCAAATCGACGCTTGTTTACAGTTATTGCGTGAGGGTCGGCTATCCATTCTGCTGTTGAAACTGGAACGCCAACTTGCGGAAGAATTGACGCTGGTACGGCAAGTTCACGAGTTGGTACCACAGTGCCCAACGGTCGTGGTCAGTTCTGTCAAAATGGAGAGTGCTGAACAACGACTCAACCTCTGCAGGGTTGGCCTACGATCTGGCGCAACCTACGTGCTGTTTCCACCACTGACGGGCCCGGTGTTCGAGGATCTTGTCTCAGGTCTATTGGGAAGACACGTCGACAGCCTCGACGGGGAGCAAGTATGCGAGAACTCCCCGTTGTGAACGAATCTTTATGCACCGGCTGCGGCGATTGCGTCACGATCTGCCCGGCCGGTTGTCTGGCGCTTGCGGGTGCAGTACCGTGGCTGCCGCGACCGGGAGATTGCATCGAGTGTTCGGCATGTGCGCTGATCTGCCCGGTCGATGCAATCCGGATGGCCCCACTGATCGGGGCATAATGGGCGATTTTAGCCTCCGATAAAGATTCAGGTCACAGGAGCTGCCAGCAGTTCTTCGTAAAAATCCTCGAAGCGTCGCACCATCGCTTCTCGACTATATTTTGCTTCCACTCGTTTGCGGGCCGCTTCGGCCATTTCCTTCGCAGCGCATGGCTTGTCCAGTAAATGAGCGATGCGGCCGGCAAGAGCCTCTTCATCCTTGGCCGGCACAAGCAAACCGTGAATGCCGTGCTCGATGAGTTGACCATTCGCCCCGACATCCGTGGCGACAATGGCCCGGCCCGCGGCCATATATTCCAGAAGCGCGTTCGACATTCCTTCAGAATGAGAGCAAAGTATCGCAATGTCTTGTCGGCGAGGAATCCGGGCACATCGCCCACCGATCCGCGCAGATGAAAAATATCCTGTAAGCCTCGTTCGGCGATCGATCGCTCCAGGTCCGCGCGTTGTTCGCCTTCTCCGGCAACTTCAAATCGCAGTCGCTCGTAGCGCCGGCACAACTGGGCAGCGACACGGATCAAGCCATCAATGTTTTTGACCGGACGAAGATTGCCAACTGCACCGATGCGAACAGTATTGCGCGTTAAATCGGGTGGTGAGGTCAACGGAAATCGATCGAGATCGACGCCGTTTTCGAGAACGGCCACTTTCTCGGAAGTGAGGCGATCCATGGCGATGACGGCCTGTTTGCCGTCATCGCAATTGGTCAGGGTGATGTCGGTCAGTTTCCCCATCCACCGCGCCAGGTGGCGGTGCGTTCCCTGCATCCAGTAACCGAGATTATTGCGAACGCGGACAATCCTGCGAATACCGCAGAGTTTTGCCACGATAGCCCCAAAATAAGTGCTATCGAGGAAATAGGTCTGCACGATGTCGATGCGATGGGTTCGCCAGAATTTACCGAGTCGGCGCACGGCCCCCAGTGCCGACGGTCGCAGCAACGACCGGATGCCAAGTCGCAAAACCGGGCAATCTCCGGGCTCCAGAGACCGCGAAAGTTCATCTTCGCCGTTGAGCAGGCAGAGGTAGGGACGAACTCGGTCCCGGCTCAGCGAACGAATGAGTCGCAATGAGTTGGCTTTCGGTCCCGGCCCGGCTCAGTTGATCGATAACAAAACAGATGCGCACCGGCTTCCGGCGAGTTCGAGGGGTCGATTTTAGTAGCGAATGCATCATATTGCATCAGCTGTACTCCTCACGCTCCGCGTGAGGATCCTTCTTCACGCGGAGCGTGAAGAGTACAGCTGGAGCCCTCCACGGTGGATTGGATGGTCTGCGACAACGTGTTGAAACAGTGCGCTCGTACGGCGCGTGCTTGCGCTGCAAAGGTGAACGACTCATTCATCAATGTTCGTCCGGCACTTCCGAACGTCTTGCGCTTCACATCATCACGCAGGAGTTCGATCATCCGCCGGGCCAGCTTTGCCGGCTCGCCGGCAGGAACCAGGTAGCCCGTGTGCCCATCGCGAATCACTTCCGGAGTTCCGCCGACTGCGGTTGCCACGACCGCAACCCCGGCAGCGCTTGCCTCCAACGCAACATTGGGCAAACCTTCCGTGAAAGAAGGGATCACGACGAGATCGGCCCAGGGAAGCCAGCGGTCGAGATCGTTGCGAAATCCGGCGAGCAAGAAATACTCTTTCAATCCCAGCGCAGCGATTCGCGCTTCGAGAACCGGCTGTAGTCCACCTTCTCCAAATAACACAAAACGGGTAGATGGGATCGCCGCGCAGACGATCGCAGCAGCTTCTACGAGAACCTGGAAACCTTTTTCCGGACTGAGCCGGCCGGCAGCGATAATGTAGAAGGCTTGCGGATCAGGTTCCGGGAACAAATCGCCCAGTTGGCGGCGATAGTCCGGATCGGGGGCTGCGAAGGCATCGAGGCGAGCAGCGTTGCGGATGACGGAGATTTTCTTGGCGGGGACACCCGTTCGACGAACCTTTTTGGCTTGCCCTTCCGACACGCATACGACGCGGTCCATATAGCGCAAATGGAAGCGATCCACCGCCTCGTAGACGCGCACTTTGACGTTTTCACCCGTCCAGCCGCGCGAGACCGAGATGGAGACCGTTCCCGCCCTTCGAGCCGCTGCTCGACCGAGAAGATTTGCCTTGTACCCATGACAACAGAGCACATTCGCAGCGGAGCTACGGAGATAGTCGGCAACTTCGCCGATGGCTGCGCGAAGATGGGGAGTGTCCTGGCGGAGCTCGCGTCCAACGAAACCTGCCTGCTGAATTTGTTGAAGGAACGCCCGGCAATTGCCGGCCTCGGAAAAACTGAGAAAGTCGGTCGAGTACCGCGCGGAAAGAGCCTGGGCGAGGCCGAGCATCTGTCGTTCGGGGCCGCCGAAGAATGTCGATGCCGTGAGATGAACAATCTGCATCTGGCTTCCTTGCCTCAGCGCGACGAGAATCAATCCGTGAAGTGTAGTGGTTTTCCACTCCCGAAGTCCAGCCCGATTCAAAGAGATTCGAGCAGCTCTTTGACCTTCTTTTCGATCAGAGTTCTAACTTCCCGAAACTGTTCCGGAGACATTTCCCTGGGATCCGGAATCTTCCAGTCGAGCCGTTGTCGCATCACCAGCGGGCATTCGTCGCCGCAGCCCATCGTCACCGCTGCGTCGAAGGCCTTGCCGTTGAACTCATCCAGCCCCTTCGATGTATGGGTGGTCAGGTCGTAACCCAGTTCTTTCATGGCCTCGATCGCCTTCGGGTTGACTCGTCCGGACGGTCGGGAGCCGGCGCTATAGGCTTCGACCTTTCCGGTCCCGTGAATCCGGGCAAACGCTTCGGCCATCTGGCTCCGATTCGAATTCTCGACGCAGACAAACACGACCCGTTTCACGAGTTGGACTCCAGATAGGATTGTGGAGAGTGACCGCAACAGTTGGGGTCTTGAATGCACCGGCAAGCAAGTACGCTCGCGCAAGCCCCCAGTACGGGAGCGGTCAAATAAATCCACAGATGTTCCAGATGCAACGACACCAGTGCGGGTGCCAATGACAGAGCCGGGTTCATGGACGCCCCGGAAATCGGGCCGGCAAAAAGGGCCTCGAGAGCAATGACCGATCCAACCGCAACTCCTGCCAATACGCCCTTTTCTTTGGCTCCGGTCGAAACGCTCAGAATGACGAACATCAGCAGCAAGGTCAGCATGAATTCCATTACGAAAGATTGCCAGTCGGCCCCGGCAGGTAATGTCGCTCCCAGCGAGCCATGAGATGGAAACATCATGCGCAAAGTCAGACTGGCGAGGCAGGCACCAAGCATTTGACTGGCGATATAGGGTAGAACCCATTGGCCCCGGATCCGGCCGGCGGCGAAAAAACCGATCGTTACTGCCGGGTTCAGATGACAACCCGAGACATCGCCCAGGGCATAGATCATCGCCAGCACGATCAAGCCAAAGGTGAAGGCGATACCGATATGCGAAACGGTTCCGCCCATCACATCGTTTATGATGATCGCGCCCGTCCCCGTGAATACCAGCGCAAAGGTCCCGAAGACTTCGGCGGCGAGCCTGCGCATCCCGGTGCTCCTCAGTTGCAACGACTTCGATAACCGGCTTGGCTGCGTCCCGTCACCTCTTCCATAAGGCAAAGTCCCTGATCCAGAAGGGATCGGACGCAGAGGTCTACCAGGCGGTAATAGATACTGTTGCCGGCCCGGCGCGACGCCAGAATACCCAGATCGGAGAGCCGTTGCAGTTGGTTGGAAATGGCTTGAGGTTTCATGCCCAACGACGTGGCGAGGTCCGACACACATCGTTCTTCAACGCGCACCAACGCGTGCAGGAGCCGAAGGCGGGTGTCGTTGGCCAGAACCTTGAAGACGGCGGCCAGCCCACCCGCCTGAATCGGCGTGAGCAGCGGTCGATCCTGGAGTAAAGGTCGCACGGAACAACCGGCATCGGTCGTCGGCAGCTTTGATTTCATGGTTTCAACCGTCCTGGATTTGCTGAATCCGACTCATTGCTCAACAAGTTTTCGCCTCGCCACAACCCGTTATGCCACATTTATCGGGTGCCAGGCATTCGGTGTGTTTGCCGCCCAGAACGAACAATAATCCTTTCGGAGTGATTTCAATGTCAACCAGCTTGTATTGCGAAACCGAGTTCGGCTTCGTACTCGACCTCAACCGCCGACGTATCGGTGCCCAGCACCGATCCGGCCAGCATCAGGATTTTTGACAACTTCCCGGAGTCGAGTCGATGTTCGACGTCGTGTGCAGTCCAAACCTGCAAAAGACAGGTGATCGACTCGCGACGAGTTCCACCACAATCGATGAATGTCTTGTGAACCCGCCCAACCTCGGTGATGTGAAAATGTTCGGGAACAAACTCACCGGTCGGCAGCATGATGTGGATCGACGAATTCTCGTTCATTTCAAGCAAATGAACCAGTTGTTTTGACGTCATTCTCGAATCTCTTTTGCGCATAGAGAAAGGTCGCACAGCATTCTACTATTACACTATATAGTTGAATTGTTGGTGGCCAGGGCCGCACTTATCATCGTAGGTCCGCCTTTCCGAACCTCCCCGCCGACCCGCAGGGAATATCGACAACAGCAGCAGGTCGGTTATTATGCTGGCACACTTGGAGAGCCTGGCGACGAATGGTGATCCAACTGCCCGTTACCGATCCAAGTGGGCGTTGATCCGCAATCTCTATGGTCGGGGTTTGAACGCGGAGCAGGTTCGCCAACTCATGCGACTGATCGATTGGTTATTGGAGTTGCCCGGGAACTCAAAGAACAGCTACGGAACAATATTCACACTTTAGAGGAGGAACAAAAGATGAAATTTGTCACAAGCTTTGAAGAACTCGCCAAAGAAGAAGGACGCCTTGAAGAACTTCACGAAGGGCTGGCGCTCGCTTTGAAGCTGAAATTCGCCGAAACTGGTGAGGCGTTCTCCGATGAACTTCGATCGGTCAAGGATCTGGCACAACTAAAAAACATTCAAAAAGCAATCTTTGCTGCGGGCAACGTAGACGAGTTGAGAGCCATTCTCAAGGAGCCTGTTGCTTGAGGACGATCGCTGCGCGGCACAATCTTCCATTCGGGAATAGTCTTGTGAACTTTCATGGCGGGAGGGTAAGATATTTTTGCAATCATCGCTCAATTCACATCGAAATATCGAGTCCAGGCAGCCAGGGAGGTCTTCGGATGCAATCGCCAATCTTTTTCCACATTGCCGTGATCGCACTTTTTTTGTTTGGAAGTGATCCGCTCTTTGCCCAAACTCCTGAACCGCCCTTGGCAGCGCGGAGGCCGGCCGTTACGGGCCAGAGCCCGGAATTCTTCACTGCTCGCCCTTCGATCTCGGTGCCGATGCTGTACCTTGCCGTGCCGGAAGTGCAGCTCGAACTTCGTGTGATCAGAGAGCAACTTGCCGAGCTGGAGCGTTTGCAAGAGAAGTTCAAATCGACCGGTATCCCAGTGGAGAGCGGCAAAAATTTCCTGAACAAGACTCTCAAGCCCGAACAACGCAAACGGCTCCAGCAGATCATCCTGCGACATCGAGAGAGGGAACACGGCATCGTGCCGGTACTGGCGTCACTGATCCCGGACCTGCAACTTACGCCCAAACAACTGGATCAGATCGATCGGCTCCGCGCTGCTCGAGCAGAATCGATCCTCGAATATGCCACTTCCGGGGACCGCTTTCGCAAAATCCGGCTCGATGTTTTTGAAACGACCCAGGAACATGCCAAGCGGTTCCGGGAAGTCCTCAGCAAAGAACAACAGGCGAAACTGGACGATTTGCTGGGGGAGCCTTTCAAACCGAGGATTGCGATAGCGCAGAGCGAACCTCTGCCGCAACGGCAGTCGATCTATTTCACGCACTTTTTTGGAAAAGATCTCTTTGCGCTCCACTATCTCCAAGCGCCTGTGGTTCAGAATGAATTGAAACTTACTCCGGAACAAAAAGGCCAGGTTGGGGAGCAGTGGCTTGTCTGGAACAAAAACTTTGAGGAAATGGCTGCGGTAAACCCCAATTTGGTCTTAACTATTCAGATTACCGACGCGCGGGTCTGGCCGGATGTGGCGAAGGCTCTGAAACCGGAACAATTGACCCGGCTCACCGAGTTACTCATGCAGCGTCGAGCCCAGCAGGCCGGTCTAGGCGCGGTGTGCGGGTATCCGGGTATTGCCGATTTCTTGAACTTGACCGAAACTCAGTACGAGAAAATCCGACTCGGCGGCGATGTCGAACGAGTGCTGGATGCAGAGCAATTGAAAGCATTGAACCGATCGCTGGGCAAGCCCTGGAAGGACAAGGTGGAGATCAATCATCCGTTGATGCGAGCAGAGAAAGCTCAACCCGTCGCGCTCGATTCAGGACCGCTCTACGATACCACCAGGGAAACCTTTGCAGGATTTATGATTGCCAATGCGGTCAGGCTGAGATTATCCAAGAGCCAGGTCGGGAAGTTGAAGGAAATCGCCGAAGACGACCCCAACATTCGGGCGCTGATTCGGCGGGAATTCGGTCAAATGCCGGCACCCACTCAGACCGGCGCAGCCCGACAAACCCTGGTTCCTGAAGGCAGGGCGATCCAGCAGTATCGCAAAGCGGTCGTGGAGCAATGTATCGACGTGTTGGATGCTCAGCAAAAGTCGCTCTGGAAGAAGGATTTGCAACGGGCTGGCGACAACTATTAGAATCCGCTCCGACCGATTCAACGGTTATGGTGTTGTAATGCCGACATTCCTGTCCGACCCACCCACGAAACTCTACATTGCCCTGGCATTTCTGACCGCTCTATTGTGTGCGATCTGGTTTCTTCGGCAAACACGCCTCAAGTTGATTGCCGCGAGCGTGGCGTTACTGGTTCTGCTCGCACTCTTCCTGTGTGACAAGTTGTTCGAGAGTCCGCGCGAAGAGGCGATGCGCAAGATGATCGAAATGTCTGCCGCAACGAAAGCCAAAAAACTGGACGATGCTTTCAAGCACGTTTCCGAGTCGTTTCATTACCACGAATTGGATAAGAAAGGGCTTTACGAGAAGGGAAAGTGGGCAGAATCGATGCAGGCGTGGAACGGTATTGATGTCAGCGATTTCGATCGTAGTGATGCAAAAATGCTCGACGACAACAGGGTTCAAATCGGCTTCGAATTATGGCCGGCCGGCTACGGCTTGCCCGATTACCGGTTCTACGCGAAGGCGACGTTCATCAAAGATGGGGACGGACAATATCGCCTTCAGACGCTGGAGTTTCACAAAAACCGCGATCCGAGTTCTCCGATCGTGTACCCGGAGACTTCACGGTGATGCTCGGTACCTTGTCTCTACTGTGTCCGAATTGATCCCTTCTGCTTCTTGAGCCTCCGGTTTGATCCGCGCTTCCAGTTTGTCATTCAGTTTGTCGAGCCGGCCCGAGAAGCCCCGAAGGATATTGACCACTCCCGTCGACGAGCAGCCATAGCGCAAGTACAAACCCACCAGCCCCTCAACGAGCAATGTGCCCCAGGGGATTGGGCTCTCGATGCCCAGAATGCAGAAGAAGACGACCGGCAACGGTGCCAGGACAAACAGTTTGACGGTCAGCAGCGTCAACATCGAAGCCTGGAATAGTCGGCGAAGCCTTGGATGGCGGTGATAGCGCTGCTGGGCGGCAAGGAACTCGTGGGCATCGAAGCAGGCCGGCAGTTGCTGTCCCTCGGCAATCAGCAGGTTTACGTTCCGTTGATGCCGTGCCAGCGTTTCCGCCAGCGAAAGACGCAAGTCCAGGTCACGGTCCCGCGCGGGAGGGTGTGGTGCGGCCCCTTGCGGACGGCTTGGAAGCAGGGCACGGATCAAGGCCGCCCCGCTCAGCACCCAGAGCATGGTCTTTTGATCGGTAGTCAACCAGGAGTTTGCGCCGTTGAAAAGGGTCATTGCCAAAAGGCCCGCCGACAGGCAGAACACGATCGGTTTCCAGGCGGAAGCCGGGGCCGGTGGCGTCAGTTCGCGCACGGGTTCGGTTCGCGCGCCCGTGGCCAGGAAGTCCCCCTCCTGGACCTCGACTCCGCCGCAATAGTTCTTGGTGTAAACGACGCCGCCCGATTCGAATACGGTCAGAAACGCGCCACGTCGCGGCATGATCTGATTGTTGGGATAAAGGATCCCGAAGCATTTCTCTCCCGGCCTGGTGAAGACGAACGACTCGTAGCGCCGCGTGAAGGCCATCTGCTCCCAGTTGGTCCCTTCGGGCCGAAAGCCCAGGGCAAGCATCTCCTCATAGAGATTGTCGTCAATCTTGTCCGGCCAAAAGCTGTTCGCGTCCTCCGGCCCTCCCGCGAAGCCGTTCTGAAGGGGGAAGAGGCCGAGCACGGTGAGAATGTTCGGCAGGAGCAGCCGAATCAGGATGAGCGTGGAAACAATGACGAGAGCAAGCGTGATCGGATCTTGCGGCAGCATGGCATATGGCCTCGTAACGAGACGCTGGGATGTAGTGGAGACAAAGCAGGCGTCCACTTCAACTCTAGGCCAGGAAAAGACCGAATGCCAGCGAGACCGGGCTTGACATACTGGTTTTTTCGGTTTTCTACCCATTCGATTTAGGCGAGAAATCGGATTTCATTCCAGCCCCCACTCCCACGATCCCATTTGCTCCAACATCACTCGATCGGTGAGGTCGAACTTCAGCGGCGTCACCGTGATGAACCCCTCGCTCAGCGCCGGCTCATCGGTATCGGGATGCGGATCGGGACAGCCAAAATCGTTGCCCATCCAAAAATATGTGCGTCCGCGTGGATCAACCCGACGAATAAACTGCTCGACGTAAGGGGCAACATTTTGGGGTACCGCCTTGATGCCGCGCACAGGCCCCATTTCCAGACTGGGAATGTTCACGTTGAATAACATTCCCGGCGCAGGTTGCTTGGCCACAATTTGTTCGATGATTTTCCGGGCATAGACCGCTCCGCTTCGGAAATCGAGTGGTTTTGCCTTCGTGTAGGCCATCGAACAGGCGATCGCGGTGCGCCGAAAAAAGCGCCTTCAATCGCTGCGGCCACGGTTCCCGAATAGAGCACGTTGATGCCCGCATTCGATCCTGCGTTGAGACCCGACACAATCAAATCGGGCGGATCGGGCAGCAATTCCAACAGCGCCAACTTCACGCAATCGGCGGGTCGGCCTTCGACGGCCCAGCCGAGAAAGCGCTTTTGCTCATCGAAGACCTCCTGAACCAAGAGCGGCACCAACAGCGTCACGGAATGCCCGGCAGCGCTCTGTTCTGCCGCAGGCGCAACCACCGTAACTTCCCCCAGTTGCATCAATTCCTCGCGCAAAGCACGCAACCCTGGAGCATAAATGCCATCGTCGTTGGTCAAGAGAATTCGCATTGAGTATTCCTTCCTTTCTCTGAGAAGCACGTCCACCGTAGGGCAAGCGTCCCGCTTGCCCATTAAACAAAGGCAGGCCGGACGTCTACCCATAAACCAATGGCAAGCGGGACGCTTGCCCTACGTTGGGCACCCTTTTCGATCAGCCTTCTTTTAGGCGTTTTTGCCGTAATTGATGATGATAGTGCTGGGCAAAACGATGCGCTTCATCGCGCACGTATTGCAACAACCGCAGCGCGGCCGAGTGCCGGCTCAGTTTGATCGACTCCGACTCTCCGGGCCGGAAAATCTCTTCCTCCTGCTTGGCCAGCGAGATCAAACAGGGCGGCTCAATTCCGAGTAACCGAAACGCATCGAGTGCGGCATTGAGCTGGCCTTTGCCACCGTCGATGAGCAGGATATCCGGGAAAATCTCGTTGTCGTCCTTGCCCCGGCGGTAGCGTCGAACCACCACTTCGCGCATCGAGGCGAAATCGTCGATCCCTTCGACGCTCTTGAGTTTGAATTTCCGGTATCCCGTTTTGAACGGCAACCCGTCGAGAAAGTTGACCAGCGACGCCACCGTATCCTGTCCCTGAAGGTGAGCGATGTCGATGCCCTCGATGATGCGCGGGTTTTCCTTCAGCTTCAGAACCTTGCGAAGTCCGAGCAAGCCCTTGCGCGGATCGATGTGAAACACTTCGGGTTGCGCATCCTTGTCGGCATCGCCGCGCAATTCCAGTTTTTGAAGCGAGGCGATCTCATCCCGAATCTTGGCGGCTTTTTCGAACTGCATGGCCGCGCTGGCCGCGCTGCATCTCGCGCTTCCATCTCGCGGATGAGCCGGTCGCGTTTGCCTTCGAGAATCATGCGCAAGGAACGGATCTGCTTGCGATAATCTTCGCGCGAAACCCGGAAGTTGCAAGGGGCCGTGCACTGGCGAATGCTGTGCAGCAAGCAGGGTCGAAACCAGCGCCAGCGCTGATCGTCGCTGCGAATGTCCAGCGAACAGGTCCTGAACTGGAACACGCGCTGCAAAACCTGAATCGCCTGCGCGCAGGCTGCGAGCGCTGGTAAAGGGGCCGTACAGCTTGACTCCTTTGCGCCGCGGCTTTCGCGTAAATTCGACGCGCGGAAACTCTTCCCGGATGCGTATCTGCAAGTATGGGAAAGACTTATCGTCCTTCAAAGACGAGTTAAACTTCGGCTGAATGTCCTTGATGAGCCGGGCCTCTTTCAAGAGCGCATCGACCTCGGTGGCCGTGATAATGTAGTCGATGTCCACGATCTGTTTGACGAGTTCCTTGGTACGATGTTCCTCGGCGGCGATGGCGGTGAAGTAACTCGAAGCCCGGCTCCTCAGGTTCTTGGCTTTCCCCACGTAAATGACTCGACCCTCGGCGTCCTTCATGAGGTAGACGCCGGGTTCGGTGGGGAACGATTTCACCTTTTCCGCCGCAGGGTTGGGAGCAGAGTCGGCCGTGACGTGCGATTCGGACATGATGCGACCTCTTCAGGAAACACCCGGAAGACAGAGGGCAGAGGCCAAAGACTGATGGGTAGCAACGGACAACCGTTGGTTCATATTTCCCGCCTCAGATTATTCTATACAGCTAGCCGTGACGGGAATGAATACAACGAACTTCGAAGTACAGGTATTCAGTAGTGCGCATGTGGAGGTCTTTCCGTGCTCACCGATCAGAATGTTGAGGCTGATTTGAGCTATGCATACTTGCATGCTGTTGCCGCGCGCGGTGCATTCTCGTGTTCTTACACTCACCGACACCTCGACGATGCGGGGGTCGATGCTCAAATTCATGAAGATGGAAGGCAACTTGCCCCAGACTCGATTCGGACTTCGTTTGCCTTGCATGTTCAGCTCAAGGCAACACGTATGCCTCCTATCCTCCAAAACGGGCGATTCTCCTATAACCTTCGGATCGGTCAGTACAACAAGCTTCGCCAAACGCGATTAGAGTCTGCTCGAGTTTTGGTTGTATTGTATCTTCCCCCGAACCCTGCGGAGTGGTTGCAACATTCCGAAGAAGCCCTGATCGCAAGGAAGTGTGCTTATTGGGTCAGTCTCCAGGGAGCACCGGCCAGCGAGAACTCCACTCACCAAATGGTGTATGTGCCCCGCAGTCAACTGCTTTCGGTGGAATCACTTACGGATATTATGACCCGTTGCTCGCGGGAGGAGGAGATTCTTTATGTTCCGTGAGATTCTTCCACTTGATGCAACGGGGCGAGTATCTCCCCGATCGCTAGAAGGATATACAAAGGGATTGGGCTGGCAGCCGGCACTCAATGGCAAGCGGCGCGATATTGCGATCCTTCACCGACCCGACTCCCAGCTCCACCAAGTAGCCATTCCGCTCGACCAATCGTTGAACGACTACAGCGAAGCGGTTGCCGAAGCAATTCGTAAACTCGCGGAATTCGAGAGTCGGCCGGCACGCGAGGTATTAGAGCATCTCTTGCTGCCGCCTGCCGACATCCTCCAATTCCGCGAGAAGAGCCAGGACGCCGAGGCCGGCAGCTTACCGTTTGAACATGCTGTCGGAATGATCAACGGAACCAGACGGCTGCTTCTTTCGGCGGCTCATGGCGTTCTCGTTCCCCAATCATCCCATCCTCGTTTGTCGCGCAGTGAAGCAGAAGAGTTCGTCAATCGCTGTCGTCTCGGCCAGACGGATCGAGGGAGTTTCGTCCTCAGCGTTGCGTGTCCTCTTGAGCCGACCCTGACTTTGCCGGGTATGACCAGCACTCCATTTGCCCGACAGGTTACCACTCTTTTGCTTCGAAGTTTGGCGGCCTTGGCTCGCGCTGCTGATTCAGGCAACGCGGACGATTTGCTTGACCCAGTTCAAAATCCAGGGATTAGTGCGAATCTGTGCGAGTCCCTGCTCCGCCTACGTCCCAACGGCGATGATGCGACGCTAACGGTCACCGCAGCCTGGTCGAGAGCCTTTCTACCGGCACCAGGCGAATACTCGCATCGCGTGCAAATGGGGCAAAGGACATTTGAGGTTGCAGAAGTCCTGGCACCCAGGTTGAGAACCGTTCCGAATCCCCGCGTTGCCTGGGTTTGCGGCTTCGTTGATGCCCTTCGCGGCCAGCCGACTCGGGACGATTCTCGACCTTCGGGGGAGGTCGATTTCACGATCTTTGACGAAGAGGAGGGAGAAATCCATGTCCGTGGAATTCTGACGGCAGACCAGTATGCCCTTGCTGCAAAAGCACATTTGTCATCGGAAATTGTGGCATTCAAGAGTGTCCTGCGTCGCTTGCCCCGCGTCAGTAGGGTCGAGGGGATTTCCTATTTCGAAATCGTGGAGTTTGATGATGAGGTTCCGGAACCGTCTCCGACTCATAATTCTTCCGGTACAAACCCAGTGCCCGTAACTGCCACAACGGAATCTCAGGACATTCCGTTTTAGCACCGTCTTCACCGATCAGCGCCCGTGGTGATGCTGTCACTGACTTTGACAATTCACTCCGTTCATGATGAGATTCACTTTTATATGCGAATTTTGCACACTGCCGACTGGCACCTCGGCGACCGGCTCGGCCGGATTGATCGCACCGGCGATTTGCGTCGTGCCGTCGAGCGTATCGCTGCCTATTGTCGATCGGAGGCGGTCGATGTTTTGCTGGTGGCAGGAGACCTCTTCAGCGAGCTGGCGCGTCCGGATAGTTTGCGGGAAGCGATCGAACACTGGCAGGAAGTGTTCTGCGATTTCCTCCAGGCCGGCGGCACGATCCTCACTCTCACCGGCAACCACGACAACGAAACTTTCTGCCAAACTTTGGCGCGTGCGATGAGTCTTGCCGCTCCTCTTTCTGCGGAATTGGGCGCACTGTTGCCGGGCGGGCGGTTGTATCTGGCAACGGAGCCGTCTCTGATCCGGCTCCGGGATCGAAAAGACAAATTCGAGGTCCAGTTCCTGTTGATGCCTTATCCAACCCCTACAAGGTATCTGCGCGATGAACTTTCCCAGCGCTACACCAGCCCGGAAGAAAAATATCAGAAACTGCAAAATGCTTTCGAGGAGACCCTGCGTAGAATGCAACGGCACGCCGAATTCGATCGCCAATTGCCGACCGTTCTGGCGCACATGTAAACGTCCGCGGTGCCTCGGTCGGCACGGGTTTGTTTCGTCTCTCGGAGCAGGATGATGTGGTCGTCGATGCCGGAGAATGGGCTTCCGAGTTCGCCTATGTCGCGCTGGGACATATTCACAAACCCCAGTTTCTCGGCGGACGATCGCATGTACGCTATTCCGGCAGTATCGAAAGGATGGACCTCGGCGAACGCGACGACACCAAGAGCGTTGTCGTTATTGACCTGAACTCGAAGGGCTTGCAGGGCGGGCCGAGACTGTTGCCTCTGCCGGCAACGCCCGTTTATGAGATCGATATTCGCGATCCCAAAGAGATGATCCCGATCTTGCGCGAGAAATACGCCGGAGCGAACGATGATCTCGTGAACATCCATCTCACTTATACCGCGGGGATCGATAGCCTGGAGCAAGTGCTAAAGGAATTGGAAGAGATATTTCCGCGCTGGTATAGCCGGGACTGGAAGGAGTCCAGTGCTCTCCGAGCAACATTGAACAATTCGGAGGCAGGATGTACCAAGAGTTTTGAAGAGACCGTGCGCGACTACCTGAATCAGGAGTTGCTGAACCATCCGGATGTCGATCGCAATGAACTGCTGAGCCGCCTGGAAGCATTGTTGCAAGAAGAAAAATGATCCCACATCGCATCAAATTAAGCGGCATCCTTAGCTACAAGGATGAGCAAGAAATCCTCTTCGACGGCTCGCCGTTGTGGATGCTCGCGGGCCTCAACGGCAGCGGCAAGTCCACGATATTCGATGCGTTGACGTACGCGCTTTTCGGTCATCACCGGGGCGGGTCGCAATCCGCTCAGGAGTTAATCAACAAGGACAGCAAGGCCCTTACCGTTGAATTTGATTTCTGGATCGACAAGGTACTCTATCGGGCCAAACGTACTTATCGAAAAAATCCCAGGGGCGGCGGCAGCGGAACCCAGCAGATTTTTCGCCGGGAATCGACTGCTGGGGCCGGGCGGGGTGAAGAACAATGGGTTGCGGTTCTGGATGCCAACAAGAAGGCGGATTTCGATGGTTGGATCCGCGAAAAGATCGGCTTGAACTACGAGACCTTCACCTCATCGGTGTTGCTGTTGCAGGGTCGTGCGGAAAAACTGCTGGACACCAGGCCGACGGGCCGGGCCGAAGTTTTGGCAAGCATCGTCGATCTGGAACGCTATCAAAAGCTCCACGAGAAAGCCGATAGTCGAAGGAAAACGCTCAAGGCGGAATTTGAGGGTCTGCAAAATCAACGATCCGGTATTCCCGAAATTACCGACTTCGATTGGGCAGTTGCGGAGGCGGAAATCGCCAGGGAAGAAGAGAATCGACAACAGGCAACGCTGGAAGTCGATCGCCTGCAGATGCGCGAGTTTGAAGCCCGAAAATGGACGGAGCTGCAAGCCGGCCTTCAACAATTGCACGGAAAATGGAAAGAGGCCGAGTCGCTGATCGCCGAATCTGCCGGCATTGAAAATGACTTTCAACGTCTTCGAGAACTGCGCGAAGTGTTGCCGCATATCAACACCATTTCGCAATTACAGTCCGAAATTGAACTTTCCAGTGAACGATCCAGGACGTTGACGGGCCAACATGAAAAAGCTCTCGAATCGAAAACAAAGTCTGAACATGCCGGCGACACCGCCAAGAAAAAGCGAAGCTCGCTCCAGAATCAGTTGTCGGCCGATGAGGCGAAACGAAGCGAGGTCGAGAAAAAACTCCGCGAACTTTCCGGTGTATTGGAGAAAGTGAAGTTGTACGAAGACCAGCAAAGTCGCTGTCTTGTCCTGCAAAATGAACTGGATCAGTTGCCGGCGGAGCCTCAAAAGGCGGTGCATACCGCGCAGCAAGTGCTGGAGCAGGCCATTGGCCTTGAGAATGCCGTACCGCAACTGGAACGCTTTGCCCGATATCGCAGCGATCTCGCAACGGCGCGAAAGCGAGCTGAGGACTCCCAGGCGGAGGAGGCACGAGTCCGCGCCGTGGGAGAAAAACTGGGTCAGAAGGTCGCGGAGCAAAAAGCCCAAGTCGAAACCGCTTTGAAGACTAGGCAGGAAGCGGATGCGCGCGACGCAAGCCCATACGCTTTTGCAGCAGTCGTGCGCAGCGGTCAAGGAGTTTCAAACGCTCGAAGGGAAGAAAATCTGCCGGCACTGCGGGCAGAAGCTGACTCCCGGACATTATCGGGAAGAGCAAGATCGGCGCGAGAAAGAACTTGCCGCTGCCGAGCGCGCATGCCGCGATGCGATCGCGCTTCAATCCCAGGCCGCTGCGGAAGAACAGTCCTTGCGTGCGCTCCTCCTCAAGGACGAAGAGGAACTCGCCCGATGTCGGGAAGAGTTTAAGGAACGCAAGGCCGAAGCCGTTCAGGCCGACAAAGATGCGGAGCGATCGGGCAACGAATGTAAGGAGAGCTACCTGTCGATGCCGGAGGATTACGGCACACGAATCGCAGCCGATCTTCCGACCGACTGGTTATCGACGACTTATCCGACGACTGCTGATCTGGACGTACTTCACGGGCAAGTCCGCGACCTGGACGGCCTGCGCCGGCGCGAAGGATGCACAAGAGACGCTCAGTAAATGGGAAATACTCAATGGACAGATTGCCGGTATCAGGGCATTGCGCGACCAGCTCAAGGCAGACCTGCCCAAGTCCGACCCGGTCGTGCTTCGGAGCCAACAAACTTCGTTGCAAGCCGATGAAACTTCCCTGGCCAACAACCTCAAAGCTCTTCGGAAGAATTTGCTGGAGAACGAAACGGAGATCGATCGACTCAATAAGGAAATGACGCGCATCCAGCAACAAATTGCCGATTGTATCAATGGGCTTGGCAGGGAAGAGGAAAAACGAAAACACGCAGTCGCTTCCATCGAGCGTGCCAGAAGAGCCTTGCCGGAGAAGTGGCGAACCCTCTGCGATGGTGCAGGAATGGGCGAGCAGCACCAGTGGAAAATGGAGCAGGAGGAACTCAGCGCCAAAGGCACGGAACTCCGCTATCAGCAGCTTGCTTCCGCCCGGATCGGACTCGAAGGTCTGCAACGGGAAATCGCCGGTGCCGAAGCAGAATCCAGCCGTTTCCCCGTGGAGTCTCGCTGTTCTCCCGACGAGGTGCAGGTTCTGCTGAGCGAGTCCAGGCTGCGCGTGAAGCAATGCGATCAGGCCCTCGAAACCGCTCGCAAACAGAAGGGGGTTCTCGAGCACCATCGGGATCTTCGCAAGGAGATCGACGACCGACTATTGTCCCTGGAGCGCGAGTACAACTATTTCATGCTCCTGGCCCAATTGCTGGGTCGCGATCGTTTGCAGCGGCACCTCGTTCGCGAAGCCGAGCGCCAGATCGTCGATTACGCAAACGGGGTACTGGATCGTCTCTCCGGGGGTCAATTGTTTCTTCGACTCTGCCCCGGCGAGGAAGGAGCCGGCACCGAGCGCGCCCTCGAACTCGAAGCATACAATCGCACCACCGGCGACGGCGCCATCAATGTTGCTTTCCTGAGCGGCAGTCAACGATTTCGCGTTGCGGTCAGCCTGGCGCTGGGGATCGGCCAATACGCCAGCCGGCAGCATCGGTGCATTGAGTCCGTCATCATTGATGAGGGTTTTGGCTGCCTGGATCGCAACGGCCGGCAGGTGATGATCCAGGAATTGCAGAACCTTCGCGGCCATCTCCAGTGCATCTTGCTGGTATCGCATCAAGAAGAGTTTGCCGACGCCTTTCCCGACGGCTATCGCTTTGAACTCTGCGACGGCGCGACTCGAATCACGCGCTTTCAGCGCTAATTTCCAAAATCTTTCCTTGTTCGTCGCGAATATCCTATAGATCTTTGCCGGATCGAATTCCAGCCTGGAAAACCCGCGAGATTTCGTTCACACCCGCAATATTGAGGTGCCCCTTGAGAAGGCTCTTGACGGTCCTGTTGTTATCGGTGGCTTGCTTGCACTTTTCACAGGATGCTGCCAAAGCAGGGTGAACTCAAGCCTGCGCGACCCCGGAGGCAGTTGCCGCCCGGAAAGTACGCGAACGCCAGTATACAACTAGCGCAGCGGTAATACTCGGAGGAGCTTTGCTCTTGGGTGTATTGAAAGGACTGCGCGATTTTTGGACCGCTGCCAGACAGCCTCGCGGCTTCGATTGGAATGATCCATCAAGCCTCCAACGCCGATCCTGAGTCAATCGTCAGATCGTGAGAAAAACTATTGCGATCGGATCCACACTTCCGCTACAATACCCACTCTTCCAATTACCCCAAACTCTCCAACCCTCGATGCTGGAGGAAAATTCCTCCAACGATGAAAAGGGGCAAATCATGTGGCAACGTAGTCTACCCTGGCTGATGGCCGGCTGCCTGGTAACGGCGATCGTGGTCGGACAACCAACTTCGCCAACAACACCGAAGAACGAAAAGAAACCGCTCGTTGCGCCTTCTGCCGTCGTGGCGCTTGCTCCCGCAGCAGTGCCAAATCCCGGCCCGAAAACGGCGGTGAGCCGGATTACCGGCGTTACCCTTTATCCAAGCAGTGCGCTGGTGACGCGCGAAGTCGATGTTCCGGAAGGTAAGGGGACACTCGAATTGACGGTTTCCCCGCTTCCTCCGACCACCGTGCACAGTTCGCTCTATACGGAAGGCACCGACACGATTCGCGTAATTATGACGCGCTACCGTACCCGCGCCATCCAGGAAGATACCCGCGAAGAGGTTCGCAAAGTCCGCGATGAACTCAAGCAACTGCAAATCGCCAGGGACAAAATCGAGTCAGACATCAAGACCATTCAAGCCGACAATACATTGCTCGGCAAACTCGAAAACTTCACGACCGTAACAACCGTCCACTCCACCGAGAAGGGTGCTCTGAACAGTGAATCGGCCATCGCCATGGCCAAGTACATCATGGAAGCTCGTTCCGACAAAGCAAAGGCACTCGTGGGCTATCAACAGCAGTTGCAGGCCAATCAGGACAAGGTCGATGTTGCGCAACGAAAAGCTACCGATCTCATTTCGGGTATCGCCCGCACCGAGCGCGATGCCGTGATCGTCGTCGAGAAAACCAACGCCGCAGCCGGCAAGGTTCGGCTCAATTATCTGGTAAATGAAGCCTCGTGGTCTCCTCAATACAAACTCCGCGCGGGCAAAAACGCCAAGGATGCCGTCCAGTTGGAATACCTCGCGGCAGTGATTCAGCAGACCGGCGAAGACTGGCAAAACGTGAAACTGGTTCTGTCCACCGCCAAGCCGATGCTTAATGCAGCGCCGCCGGAACTGCAAACCCTCAAGGTAACGGTCGTCCCGAAAAATGTCCCGGCAGCGCGTCTTGGGGATACTGCCGAGTTGGAGGAACAGGTCAAGAGTTTGCGGATGAAAGCGCAAAGCGACTTCAACGCCCGCAAACAGACCACGGGTATCGGACTTTTCAACACCGCTGCCGCCATCGACCAGTCCTGGGAACTGCTCAATCCGGAGGAAGCCGTCAAGCGAGGCTGCTCGTTGGCATTGCGCGAAGGGCCGAGCGTGACCTACCACCTGCCCAACCCGACCTCAGTCCCGTCGCGCAGCGATGAACAAGGCGTGGAAGTGGCCAGGCTGGATTTGACGCCCTCGTTTTATTACAAGTCGGTCCCCATTCTGACTTCGCAGGTTTATCGTCTGGCCGATCTGACCAACAAGAGCACCCTTGTGCTGTTGCCCGGTGAGGCAACCATGTATATCGGCACCGATTTCGTGGGTCAGATGACGTTGCCGCTCGTAGCCGTTGGCGAGAGTTTTACGGTCGGGTTCGGCGTTGAGCCGCAACTCCAGGTGCAGCGGCAAATGATCGACAAATCCCGCAGCATGCAGGGTGGCAACCAGTCGATTCGCTACGATTTTCGCATTCTGGTGAACAGCTACAAGACCGAGAAAGTCCAGTTGCAGGTGTGGGATCGATTACCCCACGCAGACAGCGATTCGGTCGTTGTGAGCCTGGGCAAAACCGCTCCCGACTTGAGCAAAGATCCGCTCTATCTTCGGGAACAGCGTCCCAACAATCTCTTGCGCTGGGATGTTACGGTCGAACCGGGCATGGCGGGAGAGAAAGCAATGCCGATCCAGTATGAGTTCAAAATGGAACTCGATCGGCAGATGACTCTCAACAGTTTCCAGTCGGCGGGGATCTTCGGGATGACGGCAGCGCGTTCCGCCGGGCCGATTGCACTGCCAATCAGTAACGAAGAAGCGGCAACGATCAAAGCGGCAATGGCCAAGCTCAGCCCGGAAGATCGCCGACTGGCCGAGGCCCAGGTATTTTGTGCCATCGATCAAGACAATCGGCTGGGCTCGACGGGTCCGATTCTGAAGGCGGTGGTCAAAGGCAAGCCTGTGTTTATGTGTTGTCGGGGTTGCATGGCGGAAGCCAAGGCTCACCCGGACGAGACTCTGGCCAAGTTGCAGCAACTCATGAACAGAGCCGCACCGAAATGACATTCCGGTGCGGTCCAAGCGTGGAGCGCCCACCGATGCCCCACCTTTTGAGTGGCCCACGGGTTTCAAAACGACTGAGGAGGTCAAAGGTTGGGGACGTTCCCCGCGTTCTGCGCGAACGCGGCTACGGAAAAGCGACTTTTTGGGCCGTAGTTCCGCGCGTTCTGGGTACCTGTTTAGCCAAAGGCGAGCGTCGAGGCGTAAGCTCGACGTGGACTGCCACAACTCGTGCGCTCATTTTTCGCCGGTGACCCAACCGCTGTATGGTGACTGTCCACGTCGAGCTTACGCCTCGACGCTCGCCTTTGGCTGAACTGATACCGTTCTGCGCGAACGCGGCTACGGAAAAGTGACTTCCTGCGCCGTAGCCGCGTTCGCGCAGAACGCGGGGTATGCCTGCTTTGCTCGAAAGACATTCAGACGTTTCCCGCAGATACGATAACCGATGATCTCCTGTCGCCACATCTTTCCAGGGATGACCATGTTCCTCCAACATCGCTTTCAATCAGTGGTAATGCTTGCGCTTGGTCTACTTCCCTCGGCCTTGGCTGCCGACTGGCCACAGTGGGGCGGTGGGCCGACTCGTAATCCGGTCAGTCTGGAAAAGAGGCTTCCGCTCGACTTCAAGTTTAAGGAAGTCGAAGACGGCATTGTGACGCAGCAAGAACGCGGCATCACTTGGAGGGCCGAACTCGGCGGTCGAACCATGATTCCACCGGTCGTGGCCGATGGGCTGGTCTGGGTTGGCACAAACACCCGCGATCCAATGAACGACAAAACAAAGGAAAGCGACAGGGATGGCGGATTGTTGCTCTGCTTCCGTGAGTCGGACGGGAAACTCCTGTGGGAGCATCGCACGCCCCGGCTGTCAGAACAGGGTGTGGACTGGATCGAAGATTTCCCAGGATCAGCGCTCGGGTCGTGCCCGCTCGTCGATGGCGATCGGCTTTGGTATGTGAATAACCGCAACGAAGTCGTCTGTTTCGACATCGCCCCTTTGAAGAAAGGGACCGGCAAGCCGACCGAAATATGGAAGCTGGATATGCGGAAGAAACTGAGCGTGTTTCCGAGTCGCCGGTGGATGTGCATGGATAGTTTCGCCGCTTCGGTCGCGGGCTACAAGAACAAGCTGTATGTCGTGACGCACAACGGGATCGATGCGAGTCTAGTCAATTTGCCAAAACCGGAAGCTCCGAGTTTGGTGTGCCTGGAAAAGACAACCGGGAAGGTGGTTTGGAAGGACAATTCTCCCGGCAAGGATATTCTTTTTGTTCAGACGTCCAGTCCGCTGGTCGTCGAGATCAAGGGCAAAGCCCAGGTGATGGTCGGGCAAGGCGACGGCTGGCTGCGATCCTTCGATCCTGCCACCGGCAAATTGATTTGGAAGAGTGACTTGAACGCCAAGGACGCTGACTGGGAACTTGACGGTACAGGCAACCGGAACTACATCGTCGCCACGCCTATCCTCTACGAAAATCGCGTATATATCGCAACGGGCCGCCTTGGAAACTATGCTGGTCCTGGTGCGCTATACTGCATCGATCCGACCAAGGAGGGCGATGTTAGCCGAGAACTTCAAGCTGGGATGAAGAAGGGCAAGCCAAATCCGAACTCCGCCGTTCTGTGGTTCACTCCTCCCAAGGTTCCGGACGATGCCCCGGCAATCGAAGAAACCGGCGAGGAAAAAGTAGACTTGCTCCGCTCACGCGACTACTACTTCGGCCGATCCGTCGCCGGCTGCGTAGCCCACGACGGGCTTGTCTATGCCGCCGATATCGGCGGAGTTGTGTACTGCTTTGATGCAAAAACGGGAAAACTCTATTGGGGTACTCGTATCGCGAGGGCAATTCGCGGGCAGTTGCTCTGGGCAGATGGACATGTAGTCGTCGTCTCAGATGATGGAGACGTGGCCGTTTTCAAACATGGGAAAGAGAAAAAACGTGTCCTGACGACATGGATACCTCGATTCCAGGCCGGCCCGGTGTTCGCCAACGGCACGCTTTACCTGACGACGGAGCACACTCTATACGCCATACGCAAAATGAAATGAGGAATAATCAATCGGCCCGCGGACGCTGCAAAATTGCCACCATTCATGAAGGAGCAGTACTCAAGTACTCTATCCCCAGCAAGGTAAAATCCTCCGGATGGCGCGAGCGTTCCAAAAGTTCACGCGCTACCTGATCGACAAAATTCTGTAGCGGCAGATGTCGGTGGAGTTTCACCGCCTCAATCAGCGGATCGCCGGTTCCTTCGGAGCCTGGCGGATGGACCCCATCGGTGTAAAGCAGCAATTTGTCTCCAGGCCGAAGCTGTTGATTTTGAATTGCGTAATCGGATTCGACGACGCCGAGCATCGTCCCGAAGGCGTGCCAGTAGGCCGGCTCCTCTTCGGCCGGCACCAGCAGAGGATTCGGGTGACCGGCCCGCGCGAAAGCGACACCGCCATCCCGACAATTGATTTGCAAGTAGAGCATCGTCACGAAGGGCGGCTCCGCCAGGCCAAGACCGGCTAATTCGCGGTTGAGCCGGCCCAGTACCTCGTTGGGCGGGACGAGGCGATACGATCGGCCGCTGATCTCTTTCACTTCGATGCTTTTCTTGACGAAAATGCTTAATAGACTACTTGCGGGAAGTCCTCGCCCCATCGCATCCGCGACATAAACGCCGGCATTTTCCTCGTCCAGCCGAAGGACATCGTAAAAATCGCCGCCAACCCGGCTGCGCGGGCGATAACAGACGGCAAAGCGCGTCTGCCGAATTTCAGGCAAACCGCGCGCCAAGAAACTGCGGTGGATTCGCCGGGTCAATTCCAAATCGCTATCGATTTGCTGATAGGCCTGTTGCAGCCTTTGGTTGATCAATCCCGCCTCGGCGGCCCGGCCCGTCAGCCTGGAATTCATGTGCTGGATGCGCAAGAGAGCTTTAACTTGCCCGATCAAGTGTTCGGGCGTTATCGGTCGAGCGATGCAGACGTCGGCCCCGGCATCGAGACCGCCCGCGTAGAGGGCCGGGATCGCCTCGAAGCAGAGCCAGATGATCGGTACGTAATGTTCGCCGAGTTCGATGCGCCAGCGCCGACAAACGGCCTGGGCGGTTGTGGTAGACTGGGGAGTGACCTCGACGACGACGAGTTGACTGCGCGCCACTTCGGATGGGTCGATGCCGGATAGCCCCGAAACGGTGACCGGGAAACCGGCTTGTTCCAGCACGGAGCGCACGTCGTCGCCGGCAGGATTACCGACGAGTAAGATTCGGGGCATGGGAGTTGAGCCGCATTACCAAACCTCCTGGATTGCGCAGTGAATAGTTAATTCTATGTCATAAATTGCCGTTGACTCCAGAACTTTTGGTAGCATGGACCAAGACTCTGTGTGGAAAAGCGCTGGAAGCGCTTGACAGCGGGGGTGTCTGCCTTGACAATCAACAAATAGATGTTTCGGTATCCACTTGGAGATGGGTATGAGTCAGCAACCACGTCGCCGTCGTCTCGAAGTCGAGGATATGGGCGACATCGCAGTCGTGAACTTTGTCGACAAGAAGATTCTGGATGAACAGAACATCCAGATGATCGGCGACGATTTATTTCGCCTAGTCGATGAATTGGGTCGTCGGAAGATCCTTCTGAATTTCCGAAACGTGGAGTTCCTCTCCAGCGCCGCGCTGGGGAAACTGATCACGCTCAACCGGAAGGTTCAGGCAGTGAAGGGGAAACTCATTCTGTGCGGAATCACCAAAGAGATTCGAGAGGTTTTTGAAATCACCAAACTCGATAAGCTCTTTGTGATCCAACAGGACGAGCAAGTCGCTCTTCAATCGTTCTGATCGAACCATAGATCGGTGTCGTTTCGGGAAAAGCAGGTTGCTACATGAATACACCTGGCGGGCCGGTGACCATCACGATTCCCAGCGACCTCAGTGCTGCGCGCCAACTGCAAAACGAGATCGAGGAAGCGTTGCAGGTGGTTCAATTTGCCGAGGCCGAGATTTTCGCCATCAAGATGGCCATTGAGGAAGCTCTCGTAAACGCGATCAAGCACGGCAATCAGATGGACCCCGAAAAAATCGTGACGGTGCGTTACCAGGCCGATCCCGAGCGCTTTGAAATCAAGATCACCGATCAGGGGCCCGGCTTCGATCCGAACGACGTTCCCGACCCGACCGCGCCGGAAAATCTGGAAAGACCCTGCGGGCGCGGCTTGCTTTTGATTCGCTACTACATGACCGAAGTCAGCTTCCACGACTGCGGCAACACGATCGCCATGTTCAAGTTGCGCAATGGGTCAAAATAACGGGCACGGGATGCGGGGCGCGGCACACGAAGCCAATGGAGAGATGCGGTGGTAGCGAGTTACACGGCGGTTGTCCAACAAGACGGTGAGTGGTGGATTGGCTGGATCGAAGAGGTTCCTGGCGTCAATTCGCAAGGCCAAACTCGGGAAGAATTGCTGGAAAATCTCCGCGACGCGTTGGCAGAAGCCTTAGAAATGAATCGAGCAGAAGCAAGGGCAGCAGCGAGCGGGGCTTTTGAAGAAGTGAGCATTCATGCGTGAAGCGACTTGGGGTAATCGAACATCTTCGTAAGCAATGAATGTTATTCTCGTTCACGGCATGGGGCGCACACCTTTATCGATGATGCTCCTCGCTCGTCGGCTCCGCAAATCCGGGTTTCGCACCCATTTTTTCGGTTATTTCCCCTTCCTCGAATCCTTTGCCTCGATTACCGATCGACTGGCTCGCAAACTCATCACATTCGCCATCCATCCATACATCGGTGTCGGGCATTCCCTGGGCGGTTTGCTTTTGCGAGCGGCAGTCGATCAGCTTTTCCCTCCGGCCCAACTCCCCGAACGCCTCATTATGCTCGGAACGCCGAACCATTCTCCACAGCTGGCAAGATTCTTCGGTTCGTGGCGGGCATATCGCTACTTCACCGGCGACAGCGGGCAATTACTCGCCAGTCCCGATCGCATGGACGCACTTCCCGCAGCAAAAGTTCCCGTGACGCTCGTAGCAGGCACGGCGGGCTGGAGGCAGTGGAAAAGCCCATTCGGTCAGGAGCTGAATGACGCCATCGTCTCGGTCTTCGAAGTTCGCATGGAAGGGGCAACGCTCGTCGAACTCCCCCTCCGACATACCTATATGATGAACGCTTGTTGCGTGGCCGATCTTGTCGTGCGCTCTGTCGGAAATGACGCATCTACTCGACGCAATCGAGATTGACACACTACCCCTGCGAGATTCGCCCGCGTCGCGGCTTCGAGTTGACATGGTGATGAGTTTCCGTGCCCAGGCATATCAAGAAGTCCAGGTTGTCGGAAGCGACCTCACTGTGGTAGAACAATAACCGACGGCCACCTTCAAGGGAGCGATTCGTGGTAGTTTCGACGATTCCATCATTGCCCGTTCTTGGGACACTTGCCGGGTTTCGCCGATTCAGTGTCCCCGAGTACCATCGGCTTATCGAAATCGGCATTCTCACCGAGAACGATAACCTGGAACTGATCGATGGCTATTTGGTGAAAAAAATGTCTCGCAATCCTCCCCACGACAGCGTGTTGCAAGCGAGCGTGTTGCAAGCGGCCAACTACCTGCTGATTTCCTTACTTCCCCAGGATTGGAACATTCGCATTCAATGCGCGGTTACTCTTTCCAAAAGCGAACCCGAACCCGATGTGGCGATCGTTCGCGGAACCTGGCGCGACTACCAGCACCGGCATCCTTCCGCCGCTGATGTGGGCATCGTCATGGAAGTCAGCGATTCGACACTGGATGGCGACCGCGCCGACAAATGCTGGATCTACGCGGACGCCGGGATTCCCATTTACTGGATCATCAATCTGGTAGACTCCCAGATCGAAGTCTACACGCTTCCTTCCGGCCCAACATCAGCGCCCGCGTACGGACAGCGACAAGATTACAAACCCGGCGATACGATCCCGTTGATGTTGGCGGGGAGTGCGGTCGCATCGGTGCGAGTGGATGAGCTTCTGGGGTGAGTTGAGTTTGGAATCTTCTCTTCAAGCTGCAACAGCCTGGAGCATCGCTTCAAAGTCTTCGGGTTCGATGACGCCGCGCTCACTCAGATGTCTACGCGCCACCGCCATAACTTGCCAGGGAACGTAAATGGGCACGTTCTATTGTCACCGAGATAAATCGCCCCTTCTGGACAGTCTTCAGATGATCGGTCGCTTTTAGTTGGATCCGAATTTCGCCGACCTCGACTTCACCTTCACTCCCGCGATATTCATCTTACCTCAACAGATGGGTGGTCTGAATTTTGGTTTCCCCAGCCCAGCCAGTACATCACCTTACTGATTCCCACCGCGGCGAAAATGACCAAAATGGGTGCGATGCCGTGCCGGAATCGGCTGCAGCCGTAGAACGCAATCGCCGTCAAAAAGGTTGCCGCAATCGGCACGATGATGATTCCCAGTTGCAAGGTTCTTCTTCGGATTGCCAAAAACCCGCCCAGCAACACAAAGGAGAACAGACACATCCAACTGATCCGAAACGCCCGATCGACGGTTTCGTTATCGGTCTCGCTATAAACCCAGAAAAGCCTGGCGATCTTGTGAAGACAGATTTCGGGCAGCGCATCCGGATGATTCCGAATAAACTCCCAGCCATATCGATAAGCAGCGTTCTCTCGTTCGATCTCGGTTCCCCGCAGCGGATGGCGGGCATCCTGCAAAGAACTCGCGGACACCCAGTAGCCCATCAGTTCCGGCTTCGAGGCGATCACTTCGTTGTGAGCGCCCCAGAAGGTGTAGCCCCCCACGATCGTGCAAATCGTCGGCTTACCCATCACCAGATAGTTTCGGGCCACCCAGGGCGCAACCAGGGCCGCTGCGCAGCTAACCATCAAAAAGCAACGAAGAATTCGATCTTTCCACGGTCCGCGCGAGCAGAATCAGAGCGTGCAAGGCCAGACCGAGCAGCATGTTGGGCCTGACGAGAATGGTAAAGCCCCAGGCCAGTCCGCATACCATGTCGGCCCAGCCGGGCCGTTTGCGAGCTGCGAGGATGCCGAATCCGCAGGCCAGGGTCAGGGCCAGCGAGAAAGGTACTTCGCTCAAAAAGTGCATCGCGTAATAGAAATGTCCAGGATAGACCGCGAGCACAAGGGAAGAAATGATGGCTTCACGCCTGCCGAAAAGCAGAAAGGCAACCCAGCCGGTCGTAAGGACGGTCAAGCTGGAGAGCAAGCAAAGCCAGATCCGCGCGGCAAGGTACGAATGACCTGCCAACCGATAGACGGTAAAGAGGGTCAAGGACGTTCCCGGCGGACGACAGGCCGTTGGATTTCCCTCCGAGAACGAGTAACCATTGCCGATGCTCAGTTGATAGGCAAATAATTCGTAATCGATTTGATCCGGGTTCGCCTCTTTGCGCGGCGGTCCCGCCAGACCCTGATACTTCCAGGTGACACCCAGACGAATTGCCAGAGCAACGCCGAAAATGACGACCATCGCACCAACAAATCGCTTCATGGGAATCTCTTGCAGATGACAAGGTGACAAGGTGACAAGGTGACAACCTTCGGATTCTTTATCGCTGACTTTTGTCACTTTGTCACCTTGTCACCTTGTCACTTCACGGGGCAATGAAATCGGCAATGTACAACTGCGAGGAATGACTCTCGTTGCGCGTCGAAGTCCACATCACTTTTTTGTAGTCGGGACTGAAGACCGGCAACACGTCCATCGCCGGCGCATAGGTGATGCGCGTGGTTTTTCCCGTTTCAATATTCATCCAGTACAAATCATAGTTCGGCCTGGCCTTTTCGTCGCTGTGATCGGCAGCGGTATAGATGATATGCGTGCCATCCTTGTACCAATAGGGAGCCCAGTACACCCATTTATCGTTATCCGTCAAGGCCTTTTCCCCGCTTCCATCCACGTTGATAACGTAGAGTTGCAAACGATCTTTCTCTTTCCGGTCGCTGCGGAAAATCACTTTCTTGCCGTCCGGCGAGAAAAAGGGCCGCCGTTGTAGCAGCCCGGCGCTTTGGTCAGTTGGCGAACATTCTTGCCGTCCGAATCCATGATATACAGTTCGAGATTGCCATCGCGGTTCGAGCAAAAGACGATCTGCTTGCCGTCGGGCGAGAACGACCCTTCCGCATCGTAGCCCTTGGAATGGGTCAGATTCTTCAGGCCGCCGCCCTCTAGATCGGCCTCGAAGATGTCCATATAGGGATCGAAATCCCACTTGTAGCGGGGGCGTTTGCCGGACTTCTTGTCGATCGCGCGCTGGACGTATTCCGCTTCCTGATGTTTCTTGGCATCCGGATCGGGGTGACTGCTGGCAAAGATGATCTTTTTCCCATCTCTCGAAAAGGCGGAGCAGGTGGTCCGGCCCGTACCCGGACTGACGCGGCGATAGCTGCCCGTCGCCAAATCCTGTATGAAGATCTGATAGAACGGATTACCGGTGCTCTTCTCTTCGGCCTGATAGATAATCTTCTTGCCGTCCGGAGAGAAATACCCTTCCCCGGCCCGGACAAAATCAAACGTCAGTTGTTTGATATTCTTCAGATGAACGGCTTCATCCTTTTCCCAGGGTTGGGGGGCAGGGTCGGCCCCGAGAGCGAATGTCAGTAGTAATGGGATCATGCTGTTCCTTTCACAATCATTTCGCTTGCGGTATGGGAATGTACTCGGTTAGTTTATGGTTTATTGGAGGGAGATATGGACCAAATCACAGACTGGTTACGCGGGAACATTTGGGTGGTTGTTGGTGTCATTGGCGGGCTGATCGTGATCGTGGCGGCCGTCAAATTGCTCGGCGGCGGCAAGAAAACACACAAGGATCTGCAAAAAGGTCAGCGCGAAGACTTGGAGGATTATCCTCCGGCCCCTGCGTCAAAAGGCTCGCGCAAGTTGCTCCTCGATGGCTTGGAAGTGCGGATGCGCCTCGTGGTGGTTGCCCCGATGGGCAAACAACAAGATCCCATCGACGCCGATGATGTGCCCGAAATGCTCGACGACGTCCTGCGCGGACTCGGAGCCTTCGTGACGGCGGACAAGGCGCGCGTGCGAGTCTGGCCGGCACAACTCAGTGCAGCGGGGTTTGCACCATCATTCTTTCGCCTCGTCCAATCACCCGATGAACAGGGAAAGAAATCGAACTGGGTACTGGTCGCGGGGCCGGCCAAGTCGGCGGGCCGGCCCATCTTGCTCGGTTTCGCTCTCTACAGCGATGAGGAGAATAAACTCGGTCGGGTTACGGTGGAAGGAAAGGAATGGGTAGAATCGTTGCAGATTGCGAAATAGCTTTCGGCAACGTGCCAAACGGCATTGGCGATATCGATTTTGGAGATCTTCCCATGAGCGCTGTAGCAAAACGGAAACTGTCGGCGGCGGAGTATCTAGCCATCGAGCAACGCGCCGAGTTCAAAAGCGAGTTCTTCAACGGCGAAATGTTTGCCATGGACCGTGCCAGTCGGGAACACAACCGCGTGAAAGAGAATTTGGTCGGCGAAGTCGGCATTCGACTCAAGGGTGGGCCGTGCCAGACTTACTCCAGTGACCAGCGGGTTTTGGTGGAAGCAACTGGTTTGTATACCTACCCCGACGTAATCATTCTTTGTGGTAGCGGAATTTACGACCCGGCAGACCGCGATACCTTGACCAATCCGACAGCCCTTATTGAGGTGCTGTCCCCATCCACGGAGCGCTTTTGAGCGCGGCGCGAAGTTTCGCAGTTACCAGCAAATCCCGAGCATGATCGAATACATTCTCGTGGCCCAGGACGAGCCGGTGTGCGAGCGGTTCGTGCGCCAGCCTGATGGCTCGTGGGCGCTGGTCTCGTTCGTCGGCCTAACGGATACGCTGAAGTTCACTTCTGTTCCAGTATCCATTTCCCTGGCCGATGTGTACGCCGGTGTCGTCTTCCCGGAAACCGTGCAGCAGTGATTTTGACCGGACGGAAGTGGGTGCTATGGCCTCACTTGCTCGGTGCACTCGCACCGGGTTAGCCTCGCAAGAGCGAGACAAATGATTCCCGATCCGTGTCTGGCTCGCCTCCGGCGAGCCACAACGATTTCGGATTTCAATCTTACCAAGGGACGTTCTTTCATGGATTTGCCGTCCGTCATCGAGCAAGGTTTTCGTACCGTCAACGCCGATCCTGTCTACAAAGATGCGGCAGCGCAGTTTCTGCAACTCTGGTTGACCCACTCCGATTTCATCAGCTATCGACCCCAGCTTGAGTGGCTGATTCGGACCGGTAAATGGAGCGATTTGCTCGACGCCTTCTATCAGGTTCTACCCTTTGGAACCGGCGGCCGACGCGGTGGGGTTGGCATTGGTCCCAATCGCATGAATCTCTGGACTCTCGGAGCCAGCGTTCAGGGTCATTGCGAGTATCTGAAACGCCGATTTCCCGAAACCGGTAAGCCGTTGCACATCGTCCTCGCCTACGATGTCCGCCAGTTCGAGGATAAGCGGAAAATCTATAACCCCTTGCTGCCCAATCCGGTGCTTCACCTCTCCAGCAAAGATTTCGCGCAATATGCGGCGTGTGTCTATGTCGCCAACGGTATCCATGCCCATATTTTGCCTGCCGATAGTTCGCGCTATCTCGCCACTCCGGAACTTTCCTACGCGATCCGCTTCCTCCATGCTCAAGGAGGATTGAATATCTCCGCCTCGCACAATCCGCCCGACGACAACGGCGGCAAATTCTACGAGGAGCGCGGCGGGCAGCCGGTCGCGCCGGAAGATCAGATCATGAGCGAACTGGTCGATGAGGTAAAGCAGATCAAGTCGATTCCCTGGCTGGATGCAGTTCGTGGCGGGAAAATTCACTTTCTCGATGACGCTACCCACAAGGCGTATGTCGAATTATGCCGAAGGCAGAGCGTCACCACGCCGCCACGTTTCGACGAATTCAAACTCGTTTATACTCCCTTGCATGGTGTGGGCAGCATGACGTCAATGGAGGCATTGATCGCCCAGGGGTTCCGTCCCATTCCCGTGCCGGAGCAGATGGAGCCGAACGGCCAGTTTCCCAACGTCACCAAGACACCCAACCCCGAAGTGCCGGAGTGCCTCGATCGCGCGGAGGTCGTTGCCAGGGAACATCAGGCGCACTTGCTTCTGGCGACCGACCCCGATGCCGATCGGCTCGGCGGCATGGCCTGTCGAACTCCGGACGGCAAAGGAGAATATCGTTTCCTGACCGGCAACGAAATCGCTGCTCTATTGACGCATTTCAAGCTGGCGCAAGCTTTCGCGCCAGGGCCGATTGCCGGATTCGCCGATTATCGTCCGCACGGAGGTGACCACCTCACTGGTGAGTCGAATTGCGCGATCGTTCAACGCTCAGGTCGTCGAGAATCTGCTGGTCGGCTTCAAGTTCATTGCCGATGTCTTGTGGCAACTCGAATCGACCGGAGAATACGAAGATGTCCGCGGCAAACCGGAAGATTTCGTGATCGGCTGCGAGGAAAGTCACGGCATTCTGACGACACCGGAAATCCGGGACAAGGATGCCGGCGGAGCTGCGGTGTTGATGGCGGACATGGCGCTGGAACAGAAGCGCCAGGGGCGAACGGTGGTTGACTATCTCGATCAACTGGCCCGGCAGTACGGTTACTTCCGCAACGAAGTGTTGAATATCGTCATGACCGGCATCGAGGGCAAGTCGAACATGGTGCGGATGCTGGAAGCGATGCGTTCGACCCCACCCAAGACCATCGCAGGTTTAGAGGTAACAGGTTTTGAGGATCTGCGCGACGAAGAAGGCAGGCTGGGACCGCTCAAAGGGGCGACGGATGCTGCTGCAAGGAATTTTCTCATCTTTCATCTGGGGGAGAATGCGAAAATAGCTCTACGACCCAGCGGCACGGAGCCGAAGGCGAAAGCTTATCTGGAGGTGAGTTCGGCACCGGCAGCACTGGGAACCACAACAGAGGCTTGGGCCAAAATGTGCAAGGCGGTTGACGAGCAGGCCCAGCGGATTGCGACCGATTTTCTGACGCAGGCGCTGCGCACCGTCGGACTGACCCCAGCTTCAGGCGCGGATAGACTCAGTCGATAGCGGGAATTGGGACTGTAAGAGATTCCTTGGGGGCCTCCTGAATCCGCCTATTTGATCCTGGAACGCCAACGCCGTGGGTTTTGGCACCATGCTGCACGGCAATCACTTCGACTGACGCTCCCGCAATACGGTAGTAAACGACATAGGGAAAACGCCTAAGGCCTGCCCGTCGAACCGCTTTGTACTCCACAGCTTGCATAGTTTGCGACATTGGCATTATCTCCTGAAGCTTGTTTTTTTCCTGCTTTCCTGCGTTCCTCATGGTTCATTCTTGGGCTGGTCGCCCGGTGACCTTGTCATCTTCTCATCCCGTTTCCCACTTCGGGCGGAATCCTTCTTCTTTATGACGCGATTTGTTCAGACTCTTGGCCAGGCCCATTAACGCTCGACACTGATCGCGAAAGGCCGCCAGCAGATCGCCTTCCTGAAGACTGCGCTGCGATCCCTCGTGCAGCGCGCGATAGTCGTCCCAGTTTGCCGTCACATTTCGACTTTCGAGCTGCTCCTTCAAATGCCCTTCCATTTTCATCAGTTTTTCCACAATGCTGCACTCGATCCGGCAGGAGTGGTCGCGATAAATGTTGAGTTGCCGCTCGGCTTCAGGCTCCCTCTCGACTTGTTGCTGTTGTTTGCGATGGAGAAGGATCAACCCGATAAATCCCGCAATGATGGCGATGGTTGCAAGTATGAGGAATGTGCCGGCTAGGATGTTCATTTCCCCGGCTGCGGCGAACACGAGACCAATCACCGCAAGAATCAAGCCGCCCCCTAAAAACGTGATCGGCCAGGGGACGAAGCGATTCCAGGCACGCCAGCCGGCCCTGAGCCAGCGCTTCCACTTCCGTTCCGGGAGAAGATCGATTTTGACGGTCGATGCTTCTTCACCCCCCGTGCGAACCACGATGACCGTGATGTTGTCCGGACCGCCGCGCAGATTGGCAAGCTCGATGAGAAATTGCGCCGATTCCTGTGCCGGCAAAGCGCTGACGACCGTGCCGATTTCTTCGGGTGACACCATGTTGGTCAACCCGTCGCTGCATAAAAGAAAGATGTCGCCCGCGTGTATGGGATGCGGCCCTTCGATATCGACCTGGACAGCGCTGTCCGGCCCAAGCGACCGGACGATCACGTTCTTCTTGACGTCGGACAATTCTTCGGGCGGAATGCCGAGCCGGCGAGCCATCTCCCAGGCATAACTGTGGTCGAAGGTCAGTTGTTCGATCCTCCCGGCGCGGATGCGATAGGCCCGACTATCGCCAACGTGTCCAACCCAGGCACCCTCCTCGCGCAGGATCAGCGCGGTGGCAGTGGTGCCCAGTCCCCGAAATTCCGGACTGGTCTGCCCGATCCCGAAAATTCCGGCATTGGCCTCCTGGAACGATCGGCGAATCGCAACCATTGGCCCTTCGTGAGCGTGTTTTGCATAAGTCAAAGGGATTTCTTGAACGGCTCTGGCACTGGCTTTTTCCCCAACCGCATGTCCACCCATACCATCGGCGACGAGAAAGACATGGCCGACTTCGCGCCAATAATCAATGTCGGTCGCCCTCTGAACAGAAAAGGCGTCTTGATTGTGGCTCCGTCGGATGCCCACATCCGTCATCCCAACGTGATCGATCTGATCAAAAGTGGGCACGTGTAATCCCCAAATAAGCGATCCTTACCATTCTACTCACCATGCTAGCACGGGAACACAGAAAATGACAAGGTGGCACGGTGACAAGGTGACAAGGTGACAAAAACTGATCACCTGACACCAATCAAGGGTCCAACATACGGTTTCACCTTGTCACCTTGTCACCTTGTCATCTTCCGGATTCCTCTTGCTCGAATCGGTTGTTCTGGGTAAACGGCTTCATCTTTACTGGGTTTACGATGTGCGGTTTTCTTCTGTCCGGTGGTGAGTCCTCCATGACGAACCGTCGTTGCGTATTGTTGTTGGTTGTGGGCTGGCTGGGCCTTCTGGGGGGGTGCGTGGAGCGGAAGATGACCATCGTCACCGATCCACCCGGAGCCAAGGTCACGATCAATGGTAAGGATATTGGGTTTTCTCCCGTCAATTACAGCTTCATCTATTACGGCAAATACCGCATCATGTTGCAAAAAGACGGGTACCAAACCCGCATCATTGAGGACCGTGTTCCCGCGCCGATTTATGAGTATCCGCCCCTCGACATCCTCGTGGAGAACATCAATCCCTTTATCATTTACGACAAACATTTGTTGGAATATACCCTCGATCCCTTACAACGGCCCAATTTGGATGAACTGATGGATCGGGCCAATGAAATACGAGTGAGAGGCAAGAATTTGCCGCCGCCGAAGCATCCGGTCGATCCACCGACGCCTCCACCACCTTCACCCATTGCAGCGCCGCCGCAACTGCCCGCGCCCAAGGAAGTCCCTGTGCCGAATCCTTGATGTCCGTCGCTTACGCTTCCGGCTCGTTGAGGTCGTCCCTTGTCATTTCTGTTCACATTTCCGATAACAACCACTCGACAGGTTCGCATTTCATTGTGACTTGCGATTAAACGGGAAGACGGTGCAAATCCGTCGCGGGGCCGCCGCTGTAATCGGCCAGAATTCCGACACTCAATGCCACTGCGGAACGCGGGAAGGCAGTCGGGATTCGTGACGAGCCGAAAGCCAGAAGACCTGCCTGCCGAACGATCGAGTTTGATGCTTCGGTTCCAAGCATCTGAGTCGGCAGGGTTCTGTTCGCACGCGCGGGCACCGCCTCTGTTGGACCGGAAGCATCGTACACATGCCCGGCCCGGCAGAAGGGACGATTTACCCGTGTTCAATGTTGTTGGGGCGCCATGGCGCTCGCGTCGGGGTTTTACCCTGATTGAATTGTTGGTGGTGATTGCGATCATCGCCATTCTGGTCGGATTGCTGCTCCCGGCAGTACAGAAAGTCCGCGCAGCTGCGGCCCGCATCAAATGTGCGAATGGTCTGAAACAACTGGCCCTTGCGACTCACAACTACGAGTCGGTGAATCAGGTTCTTCCCAACGACTTCAGCCCTTACCCCTACGGCGGGCCTGCCCCATCTTATGCCACGCAGTGGTGGTTCGCGCAAACCAGCTATGATGCCAACTATAATCTGATCATCGATCCGACCAGCGGATTGCTGACCCCTTATTACGAAAACAATTTCAGGGCGATTCTTTGTCCTTCCCTGATCTGGCAAACTCCCGGTTATGTCCAGTATCCCTACCCTAACCCTGGAGGTCTGCCTCTGACCGGCGGCATCGGCTTCAACAAAGCGGTGGGAGGCTACCCGTTAATCTACTTCCCCACGAGTCAAACCTATGTGTTCTCCGATGCCGGCCTCCTGGGAGGCACCACCACATTTTCGCTGCAAGAAACCGATGCGATTGTTCCTCCCATTCCGCTCTCGACCATGGCGTACTGGGGTCTGTACCAGGCATTTACACACTTCCGCCACACCAATCTTGCGAACGTGGCCTTTCTCGACGGGCACGTGGAAACTCTAACGATGGTTGCCGTGACACCCGACCCAAGCTGGCCGGCCTCATTCATCGCTGCCATGCAGCAGAGTAACCTCGGATTCCCGACGAATTCGGATGTTGCTTATTTGGGACAGTAAGAAATAGTGGCCAGTGATTAGTGGTCAGTGGTCAGTGAATTCAATTGCAAATACCGGACGCGCATATTGGGAATTTACTGACCACTGACCACTGACCACTGACCACTACTGACTGCAAACTGTTCTTATACAACATCTCCGTACCGATCCATTTCTTCAGCATGAAAATGGTCCATGAAGTCTGCCGCAATTGACTGCTTTTGTCGAGGCGATCCGAACCAGTGGTTTACTGGGTCCGGAACAGGTCGAGTTCATCGCGCACTCGGCGAACGTCGAAAATGCGGACCCGCAGGGCATCGCCAGGGACATCGTTCAGCGCGGCTGGCTGACCCCCTTTCAAGTCAAGATGTTCTGGAAGGGGAAGGGGTCGGAGTTATTCTTGAATCAATACGTCCTGGTCGATCGTCTCGGCGAAGGCGGCATGGGTGAGGTCTACAAAGCTCATCACCGGGAAATGGAGCGGGACGTTGCCCTGAAGGTCATCCGAAAAGAACGTCTTGCCAATGCCGATGCCGTCAAGCGCTTTCACCGCGAGATCCGCGCCGCTGCGCAACTGGCACACGAAAACGTCGTCATGGCTTACGATGCCGACCAGGCCGGCGATCGGCACTTCTTCGTCATGGAATACGTGGATGGGACGAACCTGGCCAGGCTGGTCAAGGATTCGGGAGCGCTATCGATCAAAGATGCCTGCGAATACACTCGCCAGGCGGCAATGGGCTTGCAGCATGCGTACGAAAAGGGCATGGTTCACCGCGATATCAAGCCGTCGAATCTGCTCCTGGGCAAGGGCACGACCGTCAAGATTCTCGATATGGGCTTGGCCCGCCTCCAGGAGTCGCCCACGGGCGTGGAGCTGAGCCGGCTCACGACGGAAGGTCTGGTTATCGGCACACCGGACTATCTCGCTCCGGAACAGGCGGCCAATGCCCACAGTGCCGATATTCGGGCCGACATCTACTCTCTGGGCAGCACTTTTTACTTTTTGTTGACCGGTATGTCGCCGTACCCGACCGGCACAGCTACCGAAAAGATGATCCAGCACAGCACCGATCCGATCCCGGCGGTGAATCGTCCCGACATACCGCCGGCGCTTCGAGCAGATCATCCACCGGATGCTGGCGAAAAAACCGCAGGATCGCTATCAAACACCCGCCGAGGTCGCGGCGGCGTTTGAGCCTTATTGCGGCTTGCCGGCAGCGTTTTCTTCAACGCAAGTACGCACGATACCGGTCCCGGCAGTGCCTGTGGCGCGAACCTCACCGCACGCTTATATCAATGCCGATCCATCGACCGATAGTCAATTTCGGCTCCCGCCACCCACCCCGGCAGCGCCTCGCAGAAAAAAGCCAAACCCCAATCGATGGTATGGGCCGATCGCCATCGGGGTCGGCCTTTTCGTCCTCGGTTTGCTGGTGCTTGCCATCTATGCCATTACGCGGTCCAAGCCTGAATCCGGTCCACCGCTCGATTCTCACGTCAAGCTGACGTTTCCATCCCACTCAGAAATGGAGTTGGTGCTGATACGCCCAGGCTCCTTCGCCATGGGATCGCCCGAAAGCGAGGAAGGACATCAGCCCGATGAAGGACCGGTTCACGAGGTAGAACTGACCAAGCCGTTCTACATGGGAACCACGGAGGTAACGATCCGACAATATCACGCGGTGACGGGTCGCTACCCGCGCAGTTTTGTGGCGACGTTGCCGAAGGTTGAGAAAGAAGAAATTGCGCCTCACCGGAAAAGTTCCGGACGAAGATCTCGACAACGCCATTACGGTCACTGAAGAAGAAGCAAAATCGTTCATAGCCCGGCTCAACAAGGACGACAAAATGGGGCGGAAGCCCGGCTGGGAATTTCGTTTGCCGACCGAGGCCGAGTGGGAATACGCCTGTCGGGCAGGGACGAAAACCCGATTTTCTTTCGGGCACGACCTCGAGCCGAGTCAAGCGGTTTTTGGCGAGACCGAGAGGAAGAAACCGGCCCGGGTGGGAAAACATCCGGCAAATGCCTGGGGCTTACACGACATGCACGGCAACGTCGCGGAATGGTGCCGCGATCGTTACGACGATAAGTTCTATGCGGAGAGTCCTGCAAAAGACCCTCTTAGCAGCGCACACTCCAGAACCGTGGTTCGAGGTGGAGCATGGAATAGTCCGATGCTGGATTGTCGCAGCGCCAAGCGTCGCTCGGAGTTTCCGGAAAAATCGTCGATAGCGAACGTCGGCTTTCGGATCGCGATGTTTCAGGTATCGAAGGAGTAATTGGTTTTGAGTTGCACCAAGACAATAGCCATGCGAATTAGCAAACAAGTGAGCGGGAACGCGAGACAACGCGACAACCAGAAGCGGCAGGGCCGAGGCGAGTACGAGATCTGCGACGAGCTTGGCGCACTACGCCCGCCGGATCTTTTCAATCGGCGCATTTACATTGCACTTTCTGGCGTCGGATTCATCGATACGTGGACTTGGCTTTGACTCCAAGGAGGCAAACGGCGCATTCGCATTTATCCAGGTTCGCCGGAGAAGGCATATCCGCATCGGCAAGTGGCGGTGGCTCTGCTGATGCCAGAGCCAAGCCGGTCAGAACCTTCGATGGGGGATGGCGCGCCAATTATTCGCGCGGAGCAATACGGGATCATGCACCTCTTCATGAACGCCGTGCAGATCATCAGCGCGGATCGCGTAGACATCACATTGGGCGATGTCCAAGTCCAGAACAACTATCAGCAGGAAACAATTTCCTTCCGCGAACGATTTGAGGAAGTGAAACAGGTTTGGGCGAACAAAGATCGTTTCGACGATGCGATCCGCTTGCTTCTCGAACAGCATGAGACGATGGTGCGCAGTGGCGGCCCGCTCGGCTTGCCTGGTGAGCAGTTGATTCGACAGCTTCAGCGAGAGGTCGCGGCCGCAAGCATCGACTATGGAATCATCGGCAACTCGCCGGTGACTGACGTGCTTCCCTCATTGGTCGAAATAGTGGAGAGCACATTCCCAGAGCCGAAGCAGAACATTGAAGCGATTCATCCTGAAATGGCGGAGATTCGCCGGCGGCAGGTGAAGGCATGGCGGAAATGGGCCGCTCATCGCGGGGCGGCGAGTGCTATTTTTAGGCGCTCGGTTCGGGAGTCTTATCGGTCCACCTGCGTTGTTTGCGGACTGCGATTGCCTACCCTTGGCGAAGACACGAATCCTGGAGTCGACGCACGCACATATTGCCTTGGGCCGAATACGACATGGACCACATCACGAATGGCCTATGCCTCTGCAAGCTACATCATTGGGCGTTCGATGAAGGGTTGATCGAGATAACATTCGCAGGCATCGAGTATGTTGTTCGGATACCGGCATCGGCCGAAGACCGAATGATGGAGACGCACGGCTTCAGCGTCGATCTTCTACGGCAATGTATCGGTGCAATTCCAACGAGTCGCCTTCCAGCTGATCAGAGCTCGTGGCCCCATCCAGACTTCTTGAAGAAGTTGAAGGAAGTGATGAACGCTCAGGCCTGATCTTGCACGAAAAATGGATTGGCGAATTCATCCGGCACCCAGACCGCGACAACAGGCACAGCTGTGGCGATAGTGTTTCCCGCCGAGTTGTTCATGGTAAGTGAGTGAATCTGGATCGTGAGGCCGGTGGTTGCTTTGACGTAGTAGTCGCCAGGATAGAGCGACGCAGAGCCTCGCTTCAACGGCCCTTGTTGCAACGTCCGCATCGCATCGTTGCTATTCAAACCACGCGCACGCGGTTCGCCGGGGCTGATCTGGTAGACGCTGCACGTCGCGTCGGGGTGCTTGTCGAGCCAGGCGCGTACTTCCATGAGCACAAGATAGAAGCGGAGCGAGTCATTCATCCGGACTGTCCGCAACTTTGTCAACAACTGGTCGAATGCGGTGCGCAGAGGCACGTTCTCTGCGACATTATGGCGCTGAGTGGGTGTACGGTCCGGATGCCCGCTATCGGGAATAAGCGTGAGTGCCCCGAGGAAATCTTGGACGACTCGTTGATTCTCTCGGACTGCCGCTGGCGAAGCATGCGGGCCGCGGGGAAAATACCAATCGTTCCTGATTGCTCCGTGAATGTAATCGACGTCGAGTAAGTTCTGCCTGGTCGGATTGAGGTCTTCACTCAGGAAGAATGCGCACTTCCATTCGGCAAGGGGGAGGCCGGCGTCGCGGTGCTGGATAAGGCGTAGGCGCACGTCCTCCTCGTGCTCGACGTACTCTTCGTAGGCGCGGCGAGAGCCTTCCTCCAGAAAGACCCGGCAGAAACCAAAATATTGACGCTTGTAGCCGAAGAACCGCGCTCGTTGCTGGATTGAATCGGCATTTCCCGTGCCGATGTTTCTCGGCATGTAGGTCACAGTCAGCCCTTCGACGGTGTAGCCCCGGTCCATCGCCTGCCCACCGACGAGAATGTGCGAGTAGGAGTTCTCCCAGACGATCTGCGGCGTGGTTCCTTGCCGGGTGTTCACCTCGATCACTTCCGTGGTGCGTATTGCTTCAGGGAAGAGTTCCAGCAATTCCTCAAACGGGGCATCTGCATTAAGGTTCGATACGGTTCTGGCAAGATCCTCATACGCTGCGCGGAACTGCTCAACGAGTCGGCACCTTTCGTCGTAATCCCCATCGGGCGAAAGGACTCGCTCCCACCGCCGTTTCAACCGCCGAATCCAAGCGACGTAGTTTCCGTGCGGTGCCGTCGGCCGTGATGGGTGCACAAGCATTGATCGGTTGCCCTGCATATCATCGCGGTAGATGCTGTAGGCCACACCGATCAAGAACAGCCGGGATCGCGTCCAGAAGGCTCGGCGGTGCATTGGCCAACGGGCGCCGTTTCGTTGGGATCTCGGCCGATGGGATGGTGCGGACGTACTGGGAGCCGCGCGTGAAGAAATCGCGGCCACCGACGTAATCAGGGCCTGGACTCAGGATCTCGACCCAAGACGGCGACAGCACATCAATGATGTTAATGAGAAGTGGGGCTTGGGGAGTCGCAGTATACTGGATGAACGTGTGATTCGGTAGACGACTTTTCAAGGTCAGCAATTCGGCATATGTTGAGCTTTGCGTTCCCTGCAAGACTTCGTTGTTCATGCTTGCTTGATCGGCCTCGTCGTCGATGACGAGTGCCGGCATGTCGGTGAGATCCAGTAGGTCGAGCAGGTCATTCAAATGGCCTAAGTGCCGATAGTTCTTCATCACGGTGATGAGGACTGCCTGCCTCCGTGCATCCGGAACCCCGCCGGATCGCCAGTTCTGCAACGCTCCGCGGACGGTGTCGAGATCTCTCGGGCGGGGGTTCGCAAAATGACGCCATTTTCGTCCGCCGCGTCGTGACGAAATCCCGAGATCGCGAATGACTCGATTATTCGATTGCCTGAACAAGTTGATCGTCGTCCCCGTGATGATAATGACGAGAGGGTAGCCATTGTCGCGGGCGAGGGCGTTGACCATCGTAAAGTTGAGCGTCTGCCGCTCTGCACGTAGCCGATGACCAGCCCGGTGTCCTCTCCACACGGAGTGGTCGGAGAGACGCATTTCCCGAGGACGGCGATTCCTTCGGCCATAAGTGTCGCTTTGCCGGCCGCGCTGAAGTCTCTTAGGCTATCGACCAACGCTCGGGATTCAGTGCCTGGCAGCGGTGTCCATCGGGAAATGGTAGACGAGATCGAGGACATCGTTGCTGCCTCCCGGCATCAAGTTTTCAAGGGTGTTTTTTCTAGGTAGAGTCGTATTCTGCGTGCCAGCCATTGAGCGACGGGCACCGTCACCGCGTTGCCAAGTGCGTAGTAGCGAAGTGAGTCGAGGTCGTCGGCATTTCGGAGGCTGTCATCGGACGGCATCGTCCAGTCGGGAGGGAATCCTTGAAGCCGCTCGCACTCGGCCGGGATGAGGCGACGAACTTTCCCCTCGGGATAGCTTACGTAATTTCTGCTCCAGTCGGTACCGGTGTGGCGAGCAGAGCAGGCGTAGAGGCAGTGGGCTAGCTTCTTTACGATCGGACCTTTGACAGGATCTCCAACGCTTTCTTTAAAGGGGGAAAGAGGTTTCTCTCCATTCGCTCCGCCCGACGCAGAATGCCCTTCGCAGCGTTCGGGCTCAAAAAGTATTTCTGCTGGACCTCCCCTTTCTCGATAAGATCCAACAATGAACACTCGCTGACGCGACTGGGGGACTCCGAAGTCTTTGCTGTTAAGCACACGCCATCCAACAGAATACCCGAGGTCGGCCAGAGTTCGAATAACGATTTGGAAGTCTCGGCCATTGTGGGAAGAGAGAAGACCTGGAACGTTTTCGATGACGAGAATTCTGGGGCGACAGTACTCAACCAGTCGAGAAAATTCATGAAAGAGTCCAGACTGCTTCCCTTTAAGCCCAGCTCTTGGCCCCATTCTCGCCAAGGAGACGTCTTGGCAAGGGAATCCTCCAGCCCATACATCGGAAACAGGGATGGTTCCGGGGTCAGTAATTTTTTTGATGTCTTCATTTCGGGTGATCGTCGGCCAGTGCTTTTCGAGGATCGAACGGCAGTACGGGTTGATTTCGCATTGGTAGGTAACGCGGAATCCGGCCAGAGTGAAGCCACGGTCGAATCCTCCAATTCCCGAGAAGAACGAGGCAAAAGTCGGCTCAATAGCGGCCACGTCCTTTAGGACGCGAGCAACTCCATTTGCAATCGCGACGCAAGACGATTTGTGTTTTCCGTTTCGCAAGCCCATATCACCATCCGTTTCCAACCGAGTTTGGCGATCTTCTTTGCATTGATCGCATCTCTCGCGATATTCCTGTCGAGCTTCGCGTTCCAATAACCGACATTGCTCTTTGGCCGTCGTTTCGCACTGCCCCTCTTACAATTATGCCCATGCCAAAAACAGCCGTGTACGAAGATCGCCGTTTTTAGTTTTGGCAGCACAATATCTGGTCTGCCGGGCAAATCCTTGCGATGGAGCCTGAACCGAAAGCCGAGGCGATGAAGCAACCGGCGAACGATTATTTCAGGCTGAGTGTGCGTGCCACGGATCGCCTGCATGATTTCAGATCGACGCTTAGGTGTGAAAACGTCCACTGCTTCACGTCAATTCATGAAATAATGGATTATCGGCGGCGAGGTACTTTTCAACAGCCTCACGCACCACCCAGCCGACCGAAACTTTCTTCCTCGCGGCGATCCTGTTCAACTCTTCTTGAACGTTCTCTGGAAAACTAACGGTGATCCTTGGCATCTTCGCTGTCGGCTTCCGACTTGCTTTCTTGACCTTGGCCATGCTCAGTCTCCTTAGCATCACCATACATCACCGTGATGCATTTTCAAGCGCATTCTTCCATTCGCCCATTTAGTTTCTCAAGGATATGACCGCGGAAAAACGCGTTGAAGGACTGCCACCAAAATGGTCGCCGCTTAAAGTGCGGCTCAAATGCTTGTCAAAAGTCCACTCGCTGGCAGCACCCCTCCCCGAATTTCAGGCAAAAATGATGCAGACGCTCAAAGACACGAACTTGCTTGAAACGATTCAATGACCAGCGCAATTGAATCAATTCCTATAGATCGACCTCGCATCCTGAGATTGCTCGAAAGGGTCCAAAGAAAGCTGTGCAACCTGATGGTGAATGCCGATATTCAATCCTAGACCTGCTGCTTGAGGTAGCTAACTCCCGCGCCGGGCGATGGTCGGCCTCTCCTCTCGGAGAAGTCGATTCATCGTCCGGTGTTTTCATTCCAAACATCTATTTCTACTTTGTCCGAAAGACGCGATGTACTCCTCACGTTCCGCGTGAGGAGTACATTGTGCGGCTTACCGAATCATCGCCATCGGACAGAGTAGAGCTATTCCAGGCGGTAAGGTTTTTTGCTCTCGTACAGCGCCAGCCGACTCTTCACTTCATCCCCTTTTTCCTTCGCATACCACGTGATCTCCAGTACCTTCCGTTGCGCCTGGATCGCTTCGTCGAATTGTTGCATTTCTGCGTGCGCAGCGGCCAATGCTTCCAGAGCACCCGGTACCTTGTTCTTGGTCAACTCACAAGCCTGTTGGGCCAGTTCCAGTGCCTTGGTTCCAGAGCGGCAATTTTCATCGGGACAGGCCGCGAGCAGCAAGGACTTGCCGATCAAAGCCGTTACCGATTTGGGTTCGATTTTCAGAGCTTCGTCGTAATCTCTCAGCGCCAACTCGTACTGTTTGAATTCCCGCCGGGCATTGCCCCTCTCGGCCCGGCCAGGGAGGATTTCGGCTCCAGCCAGACCGAATGATCGTAATCTTCGATGGCCCGGCGATACTCTTTCAGCTCGCGCCGGAGATTGCCGCGCCAGATACGCCAGTGCCGAACGCCGATCGAGCCGGATTGCCGCGGCGACCTCTTCCTCGGCCTTGTCGTAACGATGTTGCATGATCCAGAGGGTAGCGAGACCGACGTGGGCGTAGGAATATTTGGGATCGATCCGAAGAGCTTGCTCGTAATTCTGAAGCGCCTTGTCGAATTCTCTCAATTCGCGGTAGGCATTGCCTCGATTGGCGTGGGCGTTGACGTATTTGGGATTCTGCTGGATGGAGTCATTGTAATCGGTAATGGCGCGCTCATATTCGTGCTTGTGGTAGTAGGCGTTGCCCCGATTCCCCAGCGGGATAAAGGACGTTGGCGACAATGCCAGAGCCTTGTTGTAGTCTTCCAGTGCCCGATCGTAGTCTTTCGACTTCTGATACAGATTGGCTCGATTGTTCCACCAGGATGACGCACCCGGTGCAACCCGGATGGCTTGATCGTAGTCCTTGATCGCTGCCTCCATGTTTCCTTTCAACTCGTAACACTTCGACCGCTTGGCATAAAGGGTCGTATCGTTGGGATTTTGTTGAAGCTGCTTGGAGAAGAATTCGACGCCATCCTCCGGCAACGCGGCATCTTCCTTCGACAACCATCCTTCCACGCCATCCTGACGAATCCAGATTCTCCCTTCTTTCTCGCCGACCACGACATAATCGGTTCGATTGAGCGTGCCGACGACAACATCAATCCGATCGTCGTTGGTACGGTAGATCTGAACGCCGTACCGCTTCATGATGATCGTTTTGCCGATCCAGGAACGATCGTCCTGATTCCGCCAGGGCGACGGATAAGCCGCAATAGGTGCAACCAGCAGGAAAGAAGCGAATCCAGAGATGGCGAGCTTCATGGAAGAATACTCCAACAACCGCAAAGAAATCCTGGCCAGGAACGACATCTTCCATTCTATTCGCGCTGGTTGGATTGCTTGTGTCAAACGAAAAATCTCTTTTCCGTCCATCATTTTGCGTTCTTTGCTTGGAACGGGCTTTGTGCAGTAAAACTGAATTCCGCATGACACCAGGCTTCGGTTGCGATAAACTCCACTTATCACCCCAAGACGCAAAGGATTTTTGTATGCGCTGCCTGTTTTCGCTGTCACTCTTATTCCTTGCTTCTCCACTGGCTGCCGAAGAGCCGGCGAACCTCTCGACCCGCAAAACCGGCGTCGATTGGCCGACCTTTCTTGGCCCCAATCACGACAGCACCTCATCGGAAAAAGGAATTCTCACCGCCTGGCCCAAAGAAGGTCTGCGCGTTGTCTGGGAAGCCCCGGTTGGTTTGGGCTTCGCCCCGCCAGTGATCAGCAGGGGCCGGCTCTATCACTTCGACCGTTTCGGCGACAAGGCGCGCTTAACTTGCCGAAACGCCGAAACCGGCAAACTTCAATGGAAGTTTGAATACGATACCGATTACCAGGACCGTTACAGATACAGCCCCGGACCACGAGCCTGTCCGGTCGTCGATCGGGATCGGGTCTATATTTATGGTCCTGAAGGAATGCTCTTTTGCATCGACGCTATCAAGGGCGACAAGATCTGGAGCGTTGACACGAAAGCTCAATTCCATTTCCATCAAAACTTTTTTGGCGTCGGTAGCGTTCCTGTTGTGGAAGGCGATTTACTGATTGCGGCCGTCGGCGGCAGCGACAAGGGACGTCGCCCCGTTGATTTGCGGGAAGCAAAAGGCAACGGTACCGGAATCGTCGCATTCGACAAAATTACAGGCGAGGTGAAATACAAGGTATCGGACGAGCTCGCCAGCTATTCCAGCCCGATCGTGGTGACGATGAACGGTCGCCGATTGGGTCTATACTTTGCACGAGGAGGTCTGATCGGCTTTGAACCCAAGACGGGCAAGATCGATTTTGAATACAAGTGGCGTGCGAAAGCGGAGGAAAGCGTAAACGCCAGCAATCCTGTCGTCATCGGCGACAAGGTATTGATCACCGAATGCTATGAGAAAGGATCGGTATTGTTAAAGATCTCTCCCGGCAAAGCGACACCGATTTGGACCGATGACGACAACGACCGCCGGGAGAAGTTTCTGATGTGTCACTGGAACACTCCGATCCATCACGAAGGCTACATCTACGGAAGCAGCGGTCGCCACGAAAATGACGCGACATTGCGCTGCATCGAGTCGGCAACGGGTAAATTGATGTGGAAAGTGACTGACTTGTGGCGGGCATCGCTAATGATGGTAGATGGGCACTTTCTCTGCCTGACGGAACAGGGTGAGTTACAATTATTGAAGATCAACCCAAAGAAGTACGAGCTTGTGAGCAAGTGGAACACAGAACTCGAGCCTCCATCCTGGGCCGCTCCGATATTGTCGCACGGTTTGCTCTATCTGCGCGGCAAAGATCGGCTCATTTGTGCGGAGCTTATTCCGGAAAAGAAATAGAATAGTGTTCAGTTTTCAGTTTTCAGCCAATTCCTGAATGTCTTTACTGAACACTGAAAACTGAAAACTATCGAGCAGGTCATGGCCACCGACTTTATCCAACTGATCCGATCGGCCTTTGAGCCAAGCGCAGCTTCCCGAACCATCGGGGGTTTGGCGGCCTGCCATCGATGTCTATCAGACCGACAGCGGTTGGCTTCTGAAGGCTGACCTCGCCGGAGTGAATCCGAAAGATATCGGTATCGAGTTGCATGGGCGACTCATCCGGATTCAGGGTCGGCGGCGCGACTGGTGTTTGGAAGAAGGGTGCCGGCACTATCGACTCGAAATCGCCTATAGCCGGTTTGAACGAATCATCGAACTTCCGGAAGACCTCGACGCTGCACGTATCGATCTCGACTTCAAGCAGGGCATGCTCCTCGTCCGCATTCGAAAACCCACCAATCAATGACTACTACGATCCCAATTCCGGAGCCGGCACCATTATCGCTTCCGGTTCTGCCACTGAAAAGCACGGTACTGCTGCCGTTCATGTTCTTGCCGCTGGCCGTGGGCCGGCAAGGCTCGCGGGCAGCTGTGGAATCGGCGCTCAACAGCGAGGAAAAGACGTTGCTTCTGGTGGCCCAACGCGATGCCGCCAACGAGCAACCCGGTCTTGCCGATCTTTTCTCAATCGGCACCCGCGCGGTCATCAAAAAGATGGCCCGCGCCGGTGAGAATGTCGAGTTGCTGGTTCAGGGTATTGACCGGGTCGAACTGCTGCAAGCGGAGCATAGCGAGCCATTCCTTCGCGTGCAAGTACGAGTGCTGCCGACCCCCGAGGGCAGCGGCGAGGGGATCGAGGCGAGTCACCGCGCGGTCGTGGAGGCCGCCCGACGAGTCTTTGAACTCGCTCGCCCCGATACGCCCATCGATATCAATCAACTGATCGGGCAGGCCGGCGATCCCCTGCGGTTTTGCTATCTGCTTGCTTCCATGATCGGCCTCGACGTGGCGAAAGAACAGGCGATTCTGGAAGCCAATCAACTGGAACAGGTTCAACAGTTGCTGCTCGATTCGCTGGCTCATGAAGCCCAGATTTTGGAGCTGCGCAATCAAATCACATCGCGGCTCAGACCGAGATGAGCAAGGAGCAACGGGACTATCTTCTCCGGCAGCAGCTTCGGGCGATTCAGGAAGAACTGGGCGAAAAGACCCCCGAGAGCGCTGAGGTTGAAACCTTACGCCAACGAATCGCCGAAGCCGACTTGCCCGACCACGTGCGCAAAGAAGCCCAGCGCGAGCTGGGCAGGCTGGAACGGATGTCCATGATGGCACCCGATTTTCAGGTCACGCGCAGCTATCTCGAACTGGTCATGGAACTGCCCTGGAAGAAGGAAACCACGGATCAACTGGAACTTCCGATCGCGCGGCAAATCCTGGATGAAGATCACTACGACCTGCAACCGATCAAGCGCCGAATCCTCGAACATCTGGCGGTGTTGAAGTTGAATCCTTCGGCCAAGGCACCGATCCTCTGCTTTGTCGGACCGCCGGGCGTCGGCAAGACTTCGCTGGGTCAGTCGATCGCACGGGCGATGGGGCGCACCTTCGAGCGCGTCAGCCTGGGAGGATTGCACGACGAGGCGGAATTGCGGGGTCATCGCCGCACGTACATCGGCGCCATGCCGGGGCGAATCATTCAGTCGATCCGGCGGGCGGGGGCTCACAATCCGGTGCTGATGCTCGATGAGGTGGACAAGCTCGGTCACGATTATCGCGGCGATCCCGCAGCAGCGCTTTTGGAAATCCTCGATCCTGCCCAGAACAACACCTTTCGCGATAACTATCTCGATCTCCCGTTCGATCTTTCCAAAGTCTTCTTCATCGCCACCGCCAATACCCTGGATACGGTACCGGCACCGCTTCTCGATCGCCTTGAAATATTGCGGCTTGCAGGCTACAGCGAGGAAGAAAAAGTCGAGATCGCCAAACGGTATCTCATACCAAGGCAGTGGTCGCAGACGGGTTTGAAGCCCGAACAACTGACCTTGACGGATGGAGCGCTCAAGCGCGTGGTGAGCCGATACACGGGCGAGGCTGGTGTCCGACAACTCGAACAAATGCTGGGGCGAATCGCCCGCCAGGTTGCGGTACGTTTCGCGGAAGGAAATACCGCTGCCGTGCTGGTCGATGTGAAAGATCTTGCGGAAATGCTCGGCGTGGAACGCTTCTCTCTGGAGCAGGCGCAAGGAGTTGCCGCCAGGTGTGGCGACGGGACTGGCCTGGACCGAAGCCGGAGGCGATGTCCTTTATGTGGAAACCACGCTTCTGCCGCATGCGCGAATCCTTCGGCTCACCGGTCAACTCGGCAAGGTGATGCGCGAATCGGCAAAGATCGCGCAGAGTCTCGTGTGGTCGGAAGCAAAACGCCTGGGCATCGATCCAAAACGATTCGAGAAATCGGGGATTCACGTCCACGTCCCAGCTGGGGCAGTTCCCAAGGATGGCCCCAGTGCGGGTGTAACGCTGGTCACCGCACTGGCTTCGCTTTACACCGGCGTACCGGCGCGTTGATACCGCTATGACCGGCGAGGTGACGCTCACGGGCCTGGTTCTGCCGATCGGTGGCGTTAAGGAAAAGATATTGGCTGCCCGCCGGGCCGGGCTGTCGCGCGTGATCCTGCCCAAAGCGAACGAAAAGGATCTCGCGGAACTTCCCGACAACGTCCGCAAGGAGATGACATTCATCCTGGCGGAATCGATCGAACAGGTGTTGGCCGCATCATTGCAACAGAAGCCATAACGGCTCGCTTTCTCGTTGCGGATTCCCAACCAGGGAAGCCGTCCGGGATCATTTCTCAAAATACAAACCGCCTCAGGAACGCCACCCCGGCGGCTAAATCTTTGAGCCGATCTTCGCCGGTTTGTCGTTCCACAACCACCCAGCCGGTATACTCGATTGCGGCCAGCGTGCCGATATAGCTCATCCAGTCGATGTCGCCTGCGCCGACCGGGACTTCCTGCGCCGATCGGCTCACCGTGGCCATCCGGACGTCGCGGGCATGGGTGTGAATGATTTTCCCGATCAAGGGGAACAGGCTCTTGATGGGATCGTGACCGTGCACAAGCAGGTTGGCCGGATCGTAATTGACTGCCAGGCTGCCCACGTCGAAACCATTCAGATAATCGCGCACTTTATCGGTTGGGTCGAAGCCGACTTCCAGCGCGACCATCGTGCCGATGCGGTCGCCGTGCGTTCCCAGGGCCAATAAGGCATCGCGCAAGCGATTGGCCCGATCGACTTCTCCCTCGGCCGGTAGTTGCGGACACTGCACCACCACGATGCGCGGACCCAGATCGAAGGCGAGCGTCATGGCGTCGCGGATGAAGTCGATGCGCGCCTGCTGATTCTCGGGGACATCGATGCCCCAGCGCATGGGACAGTTCAAGGCAGTGAGTTGCAGGTTGTAGGTTTTCAGAAGATTGCGCAGTTCGCGCCGGCCGGTTCCCGTGAGCCGATCGGGCAGCAAATCGCCGGCCGTGTCAATCTGCACGCCGCCGACACTGAGGCGCGCCGCCTGCGGCAAGGCAGCGCGCAGGTTCAAGCCCATCGATTCCAGGCAAATCCCAAGTTTCATGCTCGTATTCCTTCCATTAGGCGGTGCCAAACCGGCGAATCGGCCACCGCTTACTTCGTGCGCGGCTCTTGCGGATAGGTATTCTCCACCGCTTACTGCGTGCGCGGCTCTTGCGGATTGGCCAAGGAGCCGCGCACGCAGTAAGCGGTATTCTCCACCGCTTACTGCGTGCGCGGCTCTTGCGGATAGGTATTCTCCACCGCTTACTGCGTGCGCGGCTCTTGCGGATTGGCCAAGGAGCCGCGCACGCAGTAAGCGGTATTCTCTTGCTGCTGCCCGCCTAATGTAGAAATTCCGAAAAAGGTCGAACGACCTGGCGAAACGCTGCTTGTGGTAAATGCACGGTTCTCCAGCGCGGCGAGCGCACGCGCATCGAGCGTTGATAGTCCTGAACGGCCACGCCGCGCAGCAGATAGCGACGGTCGCGCCAGATCCACAGATCGCGCGTTCCGAGGGGCAACTCCACCATCGGCAATAGATCGTACATGAAAAGGAGCAAGGCGCGATAACCCCGGCCAAAGCGCTGTTCCCAGCGCAACAGCCCGTCGATATCCTTCGCGGCGACCAGTTTTGCCAGGCGAATCGACTCTTTCGGCTGTCGCCGCCGGGGAATTTGCGGCCCTTCACATCGATGAGGAGCCGGGCATCTGCCGAGCCGTAAACGATAAAATCGAGACTCTTGATCGGCTCATCATCGAGGGTGGAACGGCGCGATTCATCAACGGCAACGGTGGTGAGCCGATTATGGCGAAGATAGGCTTCAAAGGCAGCTTCGTAGTGGTTGTTGCGGTCCACTTTTTTTGTCCACGAAAGAAGTAGGGCAAGCGTCTCGTTTGCCGCTCGGCGTTCGAATGACAAGCGAGACGCTTGCCCTACAAAAGGGCAGGGTCTACTGATTTCGCTTCACGATCTTCTTGATCGCCTCCTGCACCTCGCGTTTGACGTGAAATTCGTCGAACACGGGAATCCAGGGAGACATCAAGTCGATGCTGGACTGGGTGCCGATGTCGCCGAGAATCTCGATGGCCTTCTTGCGCAAGATGCGCGCGACGGCATTTTCGCCCGGTTGGCGTGTGGCGACGACCTGCACGAATTTTTCCGCCGGTGTTCCGATGGCGCGGAGCACCTTCGCAGCGCCATCCGCATGAGTATTCAGTAACTCGGCCATTTGTTCTGCGGTCGCGGGGTCTTTGATCTCCGCGAGCGACTTGAAAATCTCCCCTTCCGCAAAAACATTTCGTTTCTCTCTTAGCATCGCCAGCAACTCGGGCACGTCTTCCTTGCCGGCATACTTGGCAGCAGCAGTTGTGCAATCACCTCGAATGAATGGATTTTCACTCCTGGAGCCTTCGGCGAATGCCTTGAACAACTCTGCCCGGCGCGCATGGTTCCTCGGAATGTTCTTCTCGATTCGCTCGATGGTGTCTTTCATGCCAAAGACGTCGGGCGGATCGATTTTTTTCTTCACCTCTGCAACGAGCGAATCGAAGTCGTTCTTGGGCGGCTCTTTCTTGGGCGGACCAAAGTTAGGCGGCGGATTGAAATTAGGCGGCGGCTGAACGACGGGGAAACTATCTCCCTTGGGTTGTTCGAATCCGGGCCGATTGTTGTTGTTTTTGGGTTGATCCTTCTTTTTTTTCAGAAACGGCAGCGGATCATCACCATTGTTGTTGCTGTTGTTGCTGGCAACCGACCTTCTGTCGTTGCTCGAAGTCGTGCTGCTCGAACCGGTGGTCGAGCTATCCGCCACGGATGATTTGCTCTTGCTTGGTGTCGCCAGATACACGACCAGCCAGACCGTCGCCGCCAGCGTGCACGCCGAACTGACGAAGGCGAAGATCTTGTTGGATTTGGCTTTTGCCAGCGTGTCCTGAAGAACCCGATCGTCGGTCTTGTCGCTGACGTGCACGGGCAGATCTTGCGCAATGAAGCGCGGATCGCGTCCTTTGCGGACTTGCACTTCGCCGCTGACGGCGACAGAATCACCTTTTTCGATGGTGATTTCGGTATAGCGCATCTTCTTGGAATAGACCAGCTTCTTGCCGGGATAGCGCTGATTGAGCGCTCTTTCCTGCTCGTTGGAACAGGTCTTCAGCGAGCCGGTCACGTGCCGATCCGAAGCATGGACGTCGGCGTCGAGATCCTTGGCGGCGACTTCGGCCAGGCCCGAATCGTCCTCGACCGCAAAGGGGACGACCTTGGCTTCGTCGATCACCGTCTCCCATTCGATGTCGGCATCGTCGTCCTCCGCCGCGCCGCCGGGCAAAGTTCGAGGCAACCTCCGACTTTTTCTTTTCTGCCTCAACGATAAAGCGGTAGTAGACACATTTCACATTGGCGAGCGGGCTGCGCAAAGTCTCTTCGAGAGGGACGACCCGGCCCTTGATGCGGGCTTGCCCTCCTTCCTCCAGTTCCACGACATCGAGCAGCGGCACCTTGTTGAGGATCTTCGATCGTCGTTGATAGTACATCGAAGAATAAAACAGCACGAAGGTGGCTGCGCCAAAAACGACCATCAACAGGATAATGAGTACGAGAATCATGGTAGTTACCCATCAGTGTTCAGTGTTCACTGTTCAGTGTTCAGTTCAAGACATGGTTATTTGACTGCAAACTGAAAACCGAAAACTAAGAATAGTTTTTACCCGATCGAGAAGAGAATTTCAACGATCAAGTCGTGCCAAAGCGTCTCGGGCCGATCGTTCGACCAATCCATCCCGCCCCTGAGCGAGTTTCTTCAGGAGCGATTTTGCTTCGACCGTGCCAATGCGTTCGAGCACTTCCACTGCGCGGAGCCTGCGAAGAATCTCCGTATCCGTAATCAATTTCGTGGTCGAGGCCAAAGCTCGTTCGAGCCGCCAGCGCGCCTCCTCCGATGCCGCGGCAAGGTGGCCTTTAAGATCGCCATCGACGCGATCGGCGATGAGCATCAATTGGCGCATGGCGCGCTCGCGCACGGCATAACGATCGTGGTCGAGCTCGCCGAACAGTTTCAAGAGCGCTACGGCATCGACTGGCTCGGCCGGCCGCAGCTTTGCTTTCAGGAGCGCGACCGTCTCTTTGGGTGCTGCCTGCAAGACACCCATCGCCTTGAAAGATTGGTCTTCCCCGGTGAAAGATAGTTCATTCCAGGCCTTTTCGAGCGCTTTCGCATCGGGTTTGAGCTTCGGAACGGGCGGACGAACATCGAAGAGCAAAATCGTACCGTCGTCGCATCCCAGTGCCAGCAAATTTCCGGTAGGCGAAAACCGCAGGGATCGCATGGCACTTGGCCCAGATGGTTCAAGTCTTTCCGTCCTAGTCCAGCGCCGCACGACCTGCATGGTAGCGGTTTCGTGCAGAATCAATTGGTTATCCGAATCACTGATTTGCACAAGATAGCGGCCATCAGGGGAAAGGGCGTGCGTGCCTGCCAAATCACCCGACAAGTTGCGAACGACGCGCCCGGCGCTGCGATCCCATAAATCGAGACGTTGCTTGGCAGAATTGTAAACGGCACGATAGCGCTCGCTCTGTCCCTTGCGAGGTTTGAAGTCCGCTCCCGGCGGAAGTTCTTTGCCGGCCAGGCAATCCCAGTAAACCAATTGCCCGGAAACGGTGATGATGTTCAGTCGGGTGCTGTCGGGCGTAAAGAACAGGTCGGCAAGCGGTTCGGCAAGCGAGGGTTGTTTTTCGTGAGGTTTGGCATTCTCGCAATCGAGTACCGTCACGCCTCTCTCAGAGACGAACGCAACCCATTTACCATCGGAAGATGCGGCGAAATGGCCGCGTGAATCTTCCACCGAGTCAATTTCTTTGGGCGGAGCTCGAGTCCCGGTTTGCCACAGCCACACGCCACCAACCGAAAGCCCCAATAACCGTTTGCCGTTATCGGCAAATGCTATTTGGGGCATTTCCCCGCTCGGGTAAAGATCCGGTAATTCGAGGGTCGCCCACTCCCGGCCGGGATAGCGTTCCTCTTCGATTTTCACTTCCTTGGCAGACTGGATGCCCATTCGTTTGGGTGTCAGATCCCAGATACGGATTTCACCATCGGTTGCCACCGTGGTCAAAACCCGACCGCTCGGGTGGAAACTCAGGTCGCTGACGGAACCGCGATGGCCGGGAGTACGGAATAATTCTCGCCGAGTCGCAACGTCCCAGAAGCGCACCGTATTTTCGGCACCCTTGCTCAGCGAGAAGATTTTTCCATCCGGCGAAAGGCTGATGCGATCGAAAGATTGAAATTGGCCCTTCATGCTCCAAACTTTGCGCAGCTTGCGTTTGGAGGTATCCCATAAGGCAACTTGCGACTGTCGATTCACAGCGATGAATTGCTTCCCATCGGGCAAGAGCGTTAACCCGATTAGTTCCTCGCGTGGCAATCGGAGTCGTTCCAGGAGTTGCCATTCCGGCGGCCCGCCGAGCTTTGCTGTCGGCTTGACCTCCCAGCGCAAGAAGATCTTGCCATCCGAATAAACAAGCTGCCTTTCATCGGCAGTGAATGTGAGGCGATTTTCCTCCGCATCGGCGGCAGTAAGCACTGTCGAAGTAGACTTTCCGGTGCCGGTTTCAATGAGCGTGATACGACAGGAGCGTTTGTTGTTGGCGGCGGGAATCGATGTCAAGACGGCGGCGAATCGCCCTTGCAACGAAATGGTGGCGGTTACGTTCGGTTCGCCAGGCTCGTCGGGGACAGTTATCCTGGCAATCTCCCGTCCTCGCTCTCGTCGCGTAAAATCGTGCAACGTAAAGCGATAGGTCGAAAAATCACCGGCCCAGTGCAAGCCCCAGCGCCCTCCCGGAGCGATAGCACAGCCACAAAGTTCCGTATTGGGAACGGTCGGCAATAGGACACGCACTTTTCCGGAAACCAAATCGAGTTTGCAAACGGGGCAGTTGGTTCCTCCAAATAAGACCGCTTGTCCATCTGCCGTGAATTCGAGCGGGCCAACGAACTCCTCCGGTTGAATCCGTCGATACTGTCGAAGGAGCCGGCCGCTGGGAAACTCGAAAAGAAAGTAACTCGATTCGCAAACCGCTATGACCCGTTTGCGGTTGGGCGAAAACGCGATCGCTTCAATCGGTTGGGTCGTGCGCCAGCGAAGGGTGCCAAGGCGCGCGATCGCTCCCGGCGGCAACGGGTCGCCGAAAGCATCCGTCCGCGCGGGGCGTACTTCAATCTTTGGTTCCGCCATGCTTGCCACGGGAACACAAAGCAGAAGTCCAAGGAGCATCGATCCGCGCTGGAACATGGAAAGACCGTTCAGTGGTCAGTGGTCAGTGGTCAGTGGTCAGTTTTCAGTTTATCCGAAGCATGGCCAAATTGCACCAGCCTATTGCGTCGTCAAGGGTAAGAATCTTCTCGTTCCCACGCTCCGCGTGGTAACGCCGGGTCGGGACGCTCTGCGTCCCGGTTGATCGAAAAGCTATTACGCCACAGTCGTTGCCTTCACAGGGAACGCGACGCAGAGCGTCCCGGCCTTGCGTTACCACGCGGAGCGTGGGAACGAGAATGCAACACCGAAAAAAATTGCTCTAGCCCAAATCGTACTCTTCGGGTATCAGGCTATGGGGAGGAATCCAACCTCAGTGTGAGAAGGCAGAATGAAACGATCATGGCGGTCGGTGCTCCACCTCTCTACGTCCGGGCTGCTCTTGACCGGCACGGGATTGAACTTTATCGTTGTGGTCTTGAATCGCTAATGATGGCGGCAACCGAAGCAGCGCAATCCTGGGCGGCGGGTAAACCGCCCGGTAGGCACCAATTCCCGATAACCTCGCTCACGCCGCCTGGCGGCAAGGAGAAGTTCCATGGACCGTGAAACTTTGCGCAACGATTTGCTCGATCTGGTGGAACAGGGAGTTGGCGAACGTCCGAGCCATCTGACCGATGACCAGAACCTCCGCGAGGAGTTGAAACTCGACTCGATCGATCTGGTCAGCCTGGTGATCGAGGTTCAAGCCAGGTACGGCATCGACATCCCGACCCCCGAACTGAACAACATCGTCAAGGTCGGGGATCTCCTCGATGTCATTCAGGCCAAGGTGGCCGAGAAAGAAACGGCGAAGCTAAAGGCAGCATAGGCCAGAAGACAGCACGCCGGAAGACAGAGGACAGAGGACAGAAAATACACGCCAGAAGATAGAAATCTGTCCTCATGGCATGCTGTCCTCCGTCCTCTGGCGTCCGACCTGATAGAGTACTATCACCGACGATGTTAGACTCGGATTCATGGACAATGCCGTAACCCCTTCCCGGCGATCGCTCATCGAGGCCGTTGTCGCCAGCACCATCGGCACCACGATCGAATGGTACGACTTCTTTCTCTACGGCACGGCCGCCGCTTTAGTTTTTCCAGCGCTGTTCTTTCCCGAATTTGATACTTTCACCGGGCAAATTCTGGCCTTCGGCACATTTACCGTCGGGTTTTTGGCACGCCCGCTCGGCGGCCTGGCACCCTTTCAGGGTGCCTTGTTGGGAACGCAAAGCGTCCGGTCAATGATGACGCAAAGCGTCCGGGGCACCCTGAAGGGGTGCGCTAACGAAGCCCAGGGTACGAGCGCAAGCGAGCACCCTGGGCGGACTGCCACCTTCTTCGGTCCGCTGGGAAGCGTCAAACGTGGGGCATTCCAAGATTTCTGAAAAAATCCACAAATATTTTCGACAGATCGCTGCTCCGTTTACGCATGATAGGGTGAGCATTCAAAACGGAGGCCCATCATGGCGATCGATCCCAAACAGGTCCAGGCGGCGTTTCTTGAAGTCGTGGCGGCGGAGCCTGACCAGCGCGGCGGCATAATGGAACGACTCTGCGCAGGCAATGCGGAGTTGCGGCGCCGGGTCGAAGTCCTGGTGCGCACCCACGACGATTCCGGCGAACTGCCGCCGGTGGGAGGTGACCTGGAGGGTACCGGTGCCTACCAGCCCAACGCCGTCAACGTCGCCCCGCGCATCGATCTCCAGCCAGGCAGTCTGTTTGCAGGACGATACAAGTTGCGCGAAAAGCTTGGCGAAGGTGGTATGGGGATCGTCTGGGTCGCCGACCAGACCGAGCCGGTGCAACGCCGGGTTGCGCTGAAAGTCATCAAGGCTGCCGATGATTCCCGCCGACTTTTCGCGCGCTTCGAGCAGGAACGGCAGGCGCTGGCCCTGATGGACCATCCCAATATCGCCAAAGTCTTCGATGCGGGCATCAGCGACGATGGCCGACCCTACTTCGTCATGGAACTCATCAAGGGCATACCGCTCACGAAATACTGCGACGAAGCCAAGCTCTCTCCGAAACAACGCCTGGAACTATTCGTGCCGGTGTGCCAGGCCGTCCAGCACGCTCACCAGAAGGGGATCATCCACCGCGACCTGAAGCCCTCGAATATCCTGATCGGCCTCTACGACGGCAGGCCGGTGCCGAAGGTCATCGACTTCGGCGTGGCCAAGGCGACCGGCCCCGGCTGAGCAAACAGAGCATCTACACCGAGATAGGCTCTCTGATAGGCACCCTGGAATACATGTCGCCGGAACAAGCCGAGCTAAACAACCTCGACATCGACACGCGCTCCGACATTTATGCGCTAGGCGTGATTCTCTACGAATTGCTCACGGGGGGCGTGCCGTTTAGCCGGGCGGACTTGAAGTCGGCCGGCTTCGGAGAAATGTTGCGAATCATCAAGGAAGTGGAACCACCCAAACCGAGCACCCGGTTATCGGGAACGGGCACGCTGCCAAGCGTGGCGGCGTGCCGGCACACCGAGCCGAGCAAGTTGATGCAGACTGGTGCGCGGCGAGCTGGACTGGATCGTGATGAAGTGCCTGGAGAAGGACCGCAGCCGGCGCTACGAGACGGCCAACGGGCTATCGATGGACATCCAACACTATCTCGCCGATGAGCCGGTGGCCGCAGGACCGCCATCGGCAACCTATCGCTTGCGCAAGTTTGTGAAGAAGCATCGCGGCCCGGTGACAGCAGGGTTGACAGTGATGCTGCTACTGGTGCTGGGTATTGCGGGCACTTCGTGGGGGCTGGTTGAGGCACGATCCCAGCGCGACCAAGCGGAAGCGGCTCGAAAGGCGGAAGCCAAGCGGGCCGAGAGCGAGCGCTTCGCCAATGTGGAGGCACAGAATCAAAAGACCTATGCGGAGAGAGCGCGGGACGACGAAGCCCGCGAACGCATCTACGCCGAAGCAATTACCGCCTTCGTCAAGGACGATTTCCTGGCTCTGACGAGCGTGGAAGGTCAGATGCGGTTTGGCGGCGAAGAGTTGACGCGCAATACCACACTGCGTGAACTGCTCGATCGCGCTGCGGAGAAACTGAAAGGGCGCAAGGGCCTGGCCCCGCGACACGGGAGGCCGAACTCTCTCAAGTGATTGGCGAATCTTATGTCCGAATCGGCGAATACCCGCGGGCTATCCCCTTCCTGAAGCGCAGCGTCGCAGTTACACCGCCAGTTATCGGAGCAGATGCCGAGGCGACTTTGAACGCGCGAAACAGCCTGGGGATTGCCTACAGACCGGACCGGGCACGGCGATCTGGCTATGCCGTTGTTCGTGGAAACGTTCAAGCTTGTCAAAGCGAAAGTTCGGACCCGAACATCCCGAACACGCTCATCATCATGTCCAATGTCGCTGTGACCCATGCACTTGCCGGGAATCTGGACTCTGGCCCTGCCCCTCTTCGAGGAGACGCTCAAGCTCCAGAAAACTAAGGGTCGGCACCGCAAATCCATACACGCTCATCACCATGAACAGCCTCGCCCAGGCGTATCGCGGACGCCGGGAATCTGGATCTGGCTGTGCCGCTCTTGGAGGAGACGCTGAAGCTCACGAAAGCCAAGCTCGGCACCCGATCATCCCCACACACTCCCCAGCATGAACAATCTCGCCAAAGCATATCAGGCTGCCGGGAAGCTGGACCTGGCCCTGCCGCTCTTCGAGGAGACACTCAAGCTCAGGAAAGCCAAGCTGCGAACCCGAACATCCCAACACGCTCGCCAGCATGAGCAACCTCGCGCAATGCATATCAGGATGCCGGAAAACCGGACCTGGCTTTGCCGCTTTTCGAGGAGACGCTCGTGCTCTGGAAAGCCAAGCTTGGTGACAAGCATCTCGACACGCTCACCAGCATGAACAACCTCGCCAATGCCTATCGGGCTGCCGGCAGGCTGGACCGATCCCTGCCGCTCTACGAGGAGACGCTCAAGCTCATGAAAGCAAGTCTTGGTGACAATCATCGCAACACACTCGCTTGCATGGGTGGCCTTGCCGCGGCCTATGGGCAGCGGTAAGCGACTCGACAAGTCCATCCCACTGTTCGAGAAGACGCTCGAGCTCAAGAAAGCCCATCTGGGCACCGACGATCCCGCCACGCTCGACACGATGAACGATCTTGCCGGGGCCTATTGGCGGAAAAAGCAACTCGACAAATCCATCCCACTGTTCGAGGAGACTTTGAAGCGTAAGGAGTTGAAACTCGGGCAGGACAACCAAGAGACGCTTCGAACAGTTGCGAACCTGGGCGTGAACTACAAAGATGCGGGCCGATTCGCGGAAGCCATTCCGCTGCTCGAAGAAGCCCACCGCGCTGCGAAAAAATATCCGTCGCTTCGCTGGGTGGGCACCCAATTGCACGATGCTTACGCCAAGGCACGCGAAATTCCCAAGCTCGCCAACCTGCTCCAGGAACAGTTGCCCGAAGCTCGGAAATCCCTGCCCAAGGAAAGCCCACAACTGGCAGGCTTGCTTGCCCAGATCGGCATGTGCTTGCTGGAGCAGAAAAAGTGGGCCGAGGCCGAACCGTTCCTGCGCGAGTGCGTGGCCATCCGCGAGAAGACGGAGGCCGACGATTGGACGACGTTCAACATCAAGTCGATGTTGGGAAAAGCGCTGCTGGGGCAGAAGAAGTATGCCGAAGCCGAGACATTGCTGCTGGCAGGCTATGAGGGAATGAAAAAGCGTGAGAAGACGATTCCGCTTCCGGGCGGCACGCGCATACCTGAAGCAATCGATCAACTGGTACGACTCTACGAGGCAACGGGCAAGAAGGACGACGCTGCCAAGTGGCGCTGGAGTTGGCGAAGTACCCGGAAGTCGCTCCGATGCCACGCGAAAAGAAGTGATCGCATGACCGATGTGACCCGCCTGCTCGAGCAGGCGCAAGCCGGCGACCGACAAGCCGCGGCGGAATTGCTCCCGCTCGTCTACGATGAGTTGCACAAGCTTGCCGCTGCGAAGATGATGGGGGAGAATCCCGAGCACACCCTCAATGCAACCGCGTTGGTCCACGAAGCCTATCTTCGTCTGACACGACAGTCGTCATTCGAGTCGCGCAGTCATTTCATGCGAGCCGCCGCCGAGGCGATGCGGCGCATCCTCGTCGATCACGCTCGCGCAAGCGCCGAAAAACGGGGCGGACGTCTAGTGGCAGTGCCTCTGGCGGAAGTGGCGTGCGGGATCGATTCGCCGGATCACGTTTTGGCCCTGGATGAGGCGCTGGCCCGGTTCGCCGTTGAGGAGCCTCGCAAAGCCGAATTGGTGGTGCTGCGGTTCTTCGCCGGAATGACCATCCCCGAAGCCGCTCGAGCACTTGGCGTGTCGGTTCCAACGGCCGAGCGGTGGTGGACATTCGCTCGTACCTGGCTCTACGCCGACCTCGAAAAAGAGAATTCTGAAAATCGATGATGGGTTTTACGTCCCGTTTCCGCGATTATGGTAACGGATTCTTCTACCGGAGCCAATCATGAGCGAGATGTCCCCCGTTGAAGCCATCTTTTTCGCCGCCCTCGAAAGGCTAACTCCCGCCGAGCAGGCTGCCTACCTCGACGAAGCTTGCACCGACAATCCGGTCCTGCGGGCCAGGGTCGAGAAACTATTGGCCGCTCACCAGAGCGTCGGGGCTTTCCTCGAACCCGCACCGGCTGAGGAGGTCACCGGGCCGCACCTTGCCAATGGGAAGGCCGCCGAAGTTTCGGCCGCGGTCGCCGGAACCATCGTCGCCGGTAAGTACAAGCTCCTGCAACAGATCGGCGAAGGCGGCATGGGCTGCGTCTGGATGGCCGATCAGATCGAACCGGTTAAACGCCGGGTCGCGGTGAAGCTCATCCGCGTCGAGCGCGGCAGTTCCAAAACCATTCTGTCGCGCTTCGAGGCCGAACGGCAAGCCATCGCCCTGATGGACCACCCGCACATCGCCAAATTGCTCGATGCCGGTACCACCGATGCGGGCCGGCCTTACTTCGTCATGGAACTCGTCAAGGGCATCCCGCTCACGGAGTATTGCGACGCCCACAGGCTCAGCATCGCCGATCGGCTCAAGCTGTTCATGCAAATCTGCTCGGCGGTGCAACATGCCCATCAGAAGGGGATTATCCACCGTGATCTCAAGCCGACCAACATTCTCGTCGAGAGCCACGACGACAAGGCCGTGCCCAAGGTCATCGACTTTGGGCTGGCCAAGGCGAGATCGGGAATGCAACTCACCGAGCATACTCTGTTCACGGCGTTCGGCAATGTCATGGGGACACCGCTGTACATGGCCCCGGAGCAGGCGCAATTCAACGCCGTGGACGTGGACACCCGCGCCGACGTTTATGCGTTGGGCGTGATCCTCTACGAATTGCTCACCGGCACCACACCGCTTATGCGGGAAACGATCAAGAAGGCAGCTTTGGACGAGATGTTGAAGTTGATCCGCGAGCAGGAAGCACCGACACCCTCGAGCCGATTGAGCTCGAACGAAGCGAAACCAACCGTGGCAGCGAACCGCCAGATGGAACCCGCCAAGCTTGGGCGATTTGTGAAGGGCGAACTGGACTGGATCGTGATGAAGTGCCTGGAAAAGGACCGCGGCCGGCGCTACGAGACGGCCAACGGGCTGTCGATGGACATCCAGCGCTATCTCGCGGATCGCCGGTCGCCACGGGACCGCCATCGGCCACCTATCGCTTGCGCAAGTTTGTGAAGAAGCATCGCGGGCCGGTGATAGCGGGGTTGACGGTGATGCTGCTACTGGTGCTGGGCATCGCGGGCACATCCTGGGGGCTGGTTGAGGCACGATCCCAGCGCGACGTAGCGGAAGAGGCACGAAAGGCGGAAGCCAAGCGAGCCGAGAGCGAACGCCGCGCCAAAGTGGACGCGCAAGCCGCCCGAGACCAAGCGGAAGAGGCACGAAAGGCGGAAGCCAAACGAGCCGAGAGCGAACGCCGCGCACAAAGAGGATGCGCAAGCTGCCCGCGACAACGAAGCCCGAGAACGCGGTTTCGCCGAGGCAATTGCCGCCTTCGTCAAAGACGATCTCCTGGCCTTGACCAGCGTCGAAGGGCAGAGCCGGTTTGGCGGCGAAGAGTTGACCCGAAATGCCACGTTACGCGAACTGCTCGATCGGGCGGCGGACAAACTGAAAGACCGCAAGAACCTGGCCCCGCGCACGGAGGCTGAACTCAATTGGATTATTGGCGTCTCCTATCGCGCAATTGGGGAATACATTCGGGCGATTCCGTTCCTGGAGCGAAGCGTCGAACTGAATCGCCAAGTGTTCGGTTCGAAAGCACAAGCGACCCTCAACGCGCAAAACAGCCTGGGGGTTGCATATAAATCGGCAGGGCAATATCACCGCGCCCTGCCACTCTTCAAGGACACGATCGAGCTCATGAAAACCAAGCTCGGCCCGGATCATCCGGACACGCTGAGCACGATGGCCAATCTCGCCCTGTTGTATTTGGCTGCCGGAAAGCTGGATCTGGCCCTGCCGCTCGCCGACGAGACGTTTCAGCTCGCTAAAACCAAGCTTGGCACCGACCATCCCGACACACTTCTCGCCATGTACAGCCTTGCCAGTGCGTATCGAGCTACCGGGAAGCTGGACTTGTCCCTGCCGCTCTTCGAAGAGACGTTGAAGCTCATGAAAGCCAATCTTCCACCCGATCATCCCGAAACGCTCACAACAATGGACGAACTCGCTGGAGCGTATTTGGCTACCGGGGAACGGGAACTGGCCCTGTCGCTCCTGAAGGAGACGTTGAAGCGAAAGAAAGCCAAGTTTGGCCCCGATCACCCCAACACGCTCACCACTATGAACAACCTTGCCGGTGCGTATCAAGCCGCCGGGAAATTGGATCTATCTCTGCCGCTCTTCAAAGAGACGTTGAAGCTGAGGAGAGCCAAGCTTGGCCCCGATCATCCCGGAACGCTCACCACCATGAGCAACCTCGCCCTGGCATATGGCGATGCCCAGCAGTTGGATCTGGCTCTGCCGCTTTTCGATCAGACGCTGAAGCTGCAGAGAGCCAAGCTTGGCCCCGATCATCCCGCCACACTCACTTCTTCGAATAACCTCGCCCGTGCCTACCGGCAACAGAAGCAGCTCGACAAGTCCATCCCGCTTTTCGAGGACACACTAAAGCTATGTGTGGCCAGACTTGGTGCCGATCATCCCGACACGCTCATCACCATGAACAACCTTGCCGTTGCGTATCACGATGCCAAGAAGCTAGACTTGGCTCTGCCGCTCTTCGAGGAGACGTTAAAGCTGCAGAAAGCCAAGCTTGGCTCCAAACATCCCGCCACGCTCAGCACCATGCACAGCCTCGCCTGTGCCTATCAGGCCGGCGGAAAACTGGATCTAGCCCTGCCGCTTTTCGAGGAGACGTTAAAAGTGCAGAAAGCCAAGCTTGGTGCGGATCATGCCGAGACGCACCGCGCCATGAACAACCTCGCCTTTGCCTATTGGCAAGGCAAGCGACTCGACAAGTCTATCCCGCTGTTCGAGGAGACTTTGAAGTGTCATGGGGCGAAGTTTGGGCGGGAGTACCCCGAGACCCTAATGATCGTCGCGAACCTCGGCGTGAACTACAAAGACGCAGGTCGATTTGCGGAAGCGATTCCGCTGCTTGAAGAGGCTTATCGGGCCGCGAATAAATACCCGAACCTTCGCGCGTTCGAACCGCAATTGATCGATGCCTACACGAAGGCGGGCGAATACGCCAAGCTCGCCAACTTGCTTCGCGAACAGTTGCCCGATACTCGAAAAACGCTGCCCAAGGACAGCCCCCAACTGGCTGGTCTGCTTGCCCAGATCGGCATGGCTTTCCTAGAGCAGAATAAATGGGCCGAGGCCGAGCCGCTCCTCCGCGAGTGCCTGGCCATCCGCGAGAAGACGCAGGCCGACTCCTGGACAACGTTCAACACGAATTCGATGCTCGGCACAGCGCTATTCGGGCCAGAAGAAATACACCGATGCCGAGCCGCTTTTACTCGCCGGCTACGAGGGGATGAAAAAGCGCGAGAAGTCGATTCCGCCGCAGGGCAGCATTCGCATCCGTGAAGCGATCGATCGACTGGTGCAGCTTTACGAGGCAACCAGCAAGAAGGACGACGCGGCCAAGTGGCGGTATCGGAGTTGGCGAAGTACCCGGAAGTCGCTCCGATGCCACGCGAAAAGAAGTAACCCTGCCGATTTACTCGCCCAAAAGGATTCACAGAAGGGAACCCGGCAATTTAGAATGGTTGAGGTGATCGGAGCAACCGAAGGAGATCTCCGTCGGCAGAAACTTCGCATCGGCACAAGGGATCTGAAAATCGCAGCAACCGCGTTCGTCACGCACGCACTTCTGCTATCCGCCAACCGAAGCGACTTCCAACAAGTGCCGGGCTTGCGAGTGGAGAATTGGCTGGACTGATGCAGCGAAAGAGGCTGACCTCGGCGAGGGGCTTCCATTCGTCAAAGAAATCCTGGCATGAGTTGATTCGCTCGTGCTGATTGTAATACACTGGATTCGCGGGACATGCATTCGTACTCCGGGAGGATAGCCATGTTGTTGCCGATCTTCATGACCGCCCTGGCCATCGCCGGTGGGCCTGCGCCCGCTGCCGACAGATCACCGTCACGCGAAGCCATTCAACAGGCTATCGAGCGCAGCCTATTGTTCCTGGAGAAGAGCGCTGGGGATTGGAAGAACGGCAACAATCAGGTGGGAGCCGATCACGGCCGGCCGATCCTGGTCAAAGGGACACAAGCTGCCTGCGCATCCTGCCATCATGTGCCGATGACCGTCTGGTGCATGACCGAGGCCAAGAATCACGGCTTCGCGGTCAACGACAAGACTCTGGACGAGTTCCGCCACTGGTCGCTGACGCCCTATCTGAAGAACCCCGACCTTCAGCCGTTTGCTCAGGACAAGTTTAACGGCGCGAAGACGAGCCTGAATACGATTTACCTGTTCTGCCCCTTTGTTTGCCGCCCAGTCTCTGGACGAACAGGCGACCGAGGCATTGCAGAAATTCTCGGCCCACCTCATGGCCAAGCAGGAAAAAGATGGTTCCTGGAAATCGGGCCGGACCGGTTATGAACCGCCCATCGGCGACTCGGGCGAAGTCTTGACGATGCAGGCCGTGCTGGTGTTGTCGGCCGCGGCAGCAGAAGGGCCTGGCCGGGGAAGGCTGGGCCGGAAAGCCGCGACCGGGCGCTGGCCTGGCTGCGGAAGAACAAGCTCGGCGACAGCAATCAGTCGACTATTCTTCAAATCGCAAATCGCCCAGCCCTTCGGCAAGTCGGCTGAAGTACGTGCGCTGGTGAAGCAACTCCTGAAGACGCAGAACGCCGACGGCGGCTGGAGCCAGCTCAAGGATCGTCCCGGCGACGCCCTGGCCACGGGGCAAACCTTGTATCGTGCTCACCTCAACCGGCACCGATGCCCGAGAACCCGGCGATTCAGCGCGGCCAGGCTTTCCTGATGCGAACGCAGTCCAAGGACGGCTCGTGGTGGGTTCCATCCCGAGATAAGGGCCGAAAGGGCCTGGCCATCAGTCACTATGGTTCGGGCTGGGCCACCCTGGGCCTGATCAGCACTTTGAAGAACGCGAAATAGATATGTGCTACCCGGATCGATCTTTCATCGCGGAGGTCGGTCCTGACATCCCGATCGGCATAAACGCAACGAGACGGCAGTCTGGCGCAGTTGAGATTCTCAACCCGTCGGATTGCCGTCTCGCAGTTAGCTTCGGATGATGCCAACCTTCAATCGGTTAGCGGTAGCGGCGATAGTAAGGATGGTAGTAGCCGTAGCCGCCATAGTAAGGGCGATAGAGCGGAGCGACACCAACCCCGACTCCGATCGCCGGCCGAATTCCCACCCCCACGTTCACACCCGGCGCGACATAGGGTACAGCAGGATACACAACCGCAGGAGGGGCATAATAGGGAGCATAGGGTACACCGACGCCCACGCTCACTCCCGGAGTCCTGACGATAATCTGCACATCGGCCGAGGCTTCTGCGAAGAGCAGGCCAAGCACCGCAACGGTACTCAAAATCATGCATTTCATATCTTATCTCCCAATTGGTCCGGATCGCGAAAACCCGACTGCGAAATCCTTCACTTGGGTTTCGGGCCTCGTCACCGGGTGAGTCTAAAAACTATACGTCAGATGAACCCCTGCTTGCTTGCAAAAGACGGTTTTTCTCCTTGTTCTCTCACAAATCCCATTCTCTCAAATCATTGAAAAATCAAACCGTCATATATTCACAATTCTGTCAAGCAAAGAGAGATTCTCCAACCCTTCCAAATTGAACATAACTACTCCGTCGGTCCCACGCAACTCCAAAGGACTCACAATCCGCATCATTCATATCTTCGGGTGCCCGACTGCACCCGATTATCCGTTACAGTGTCGCAATGTCTTCGCCGTAGAGGTTGAACTGAATGATCTCGAGCTTGAACACTGAACACTGTTTTTTTGAATCCTTCTGGCTCCGAGCGCATCGAATGGTGAAAGGGAGGATAGTACTATGATTGCCATTCGACCGGCAGAAAAACGCGGCGTCACGCAAATCGATTGGCTCGATAGCCGGCACTCGTTCTCGTTCGGCGATTACGTCGATCGCGCAAACATGGGGTTCGGCCCGCTTCGGGTCATTAACGACGATCGCGTCGCCGCAGGTGGCGGGTTCGGAACTCATCCCCACCGCGATATGGAGATCCTGACCTATGTCTTGTCGGGAGCGCTCGAACATAAGGACAGCATGGGTACGGGATCGATCATTCGTCCCGGCGATGTCCAGCGCATGACCGCAGGAACCGGTGTTACGCACAGCGAGTTTAACCCCTCGACGACCGAAAGCGTTCATTTGCTGCAAATCTGGGTCTTTCCCGAGAAGAGAGGCTTGACTCCCAGTTATGCTCAGAAGTCGTTCACGGCCAAGGACAGGCAAGGCCGGCTGTGTTTGGTAGCAAGCAAAGAGGGCAGAGAAGGATCGGTGTCGTGGCAGCAGGATGCCGATCTCTACGTGGCGCAACTGACAAGAGGAGAGAAAGCAACCCACACTTTCCGAACCGGACGTCTCGGCTGGGTGCAAGTCGCAACGGGAGTTGTGCTATTGAACGGTCAACGTCTCAAGGCCGGTGACGGTGCGGCCATTCGGGATGAAGATTCGATCGAGTTGGTTGGAGTCGATACGGGCGAAGTGTTGCTTTTCGATATGAAGTAAGGGTTTCGGATTGCGAACCATTCCTTTTACAAAACCACCTCTTTGTTTAGCCATGGAATTCGCGATCCGATTATTCACACTTCCACATCGTCAGAGCCGTTTCTGGGTTATCGAATCAATCATGGAACAGTCTTCCTCCCTTCCTCAAAGAACCTGATCTTACGATCTACAAGAATCTGAACTCGCTTCGATCCTTTACAACTATATTTCCTTGTTTTCCGAATTTTGGCACCGAAGCAGTTGGGACAGCAATACCGAAATTCTCCAACTAAGCGGCAGTTTACTTGAAAACTCGCCAACCAAAAAAAGACGTTCCCACGGAAAGCCGTGGGAACGCGAGGAGAACCGCATTTAACGTCCACTTACGTTACTGATTGAATACAAACTCTTTCGTGTTCAGCAGTGCCCACAAGATGTTCTCGTAAGCCACTTGCTTCGTTTTCTCGTGCTTCTTGAGGTGTTGAAGCGCCACTTTCATGTCGTTGTCGCTCGGCTTGCGAGCGAATGCCCACAAGAACAGGTCTTCGACCTTTTCCGCATCGGACCGGGTGTCCTTGGCATTCGCAAGAGCGCTCGCCCGCGCACCGCCGCGCGATAACTTGCCCTGAATCTCATCCGAATTCAACAGGTGCAGCGCCTGGGCCAGGTTCGCTTCGCTGACCCGCTCGCATTCGCAAGCGCTGATGCGCTGGGGACGCCCAAAAACGTCGAGGAAGTAAGACTGGTACGACTCATCGGGTAACTGGATCGCTCGCTTGGGTGCGAAGCGATCGCTGGGCAGACCGCCGAATTGCGTCGGGCTGTCGGTTACTTGACATACGGCGTCCAGCAACACTTCCGCGCTGAGCGCTTCGGATAGTATCGAGCATAAGCCTGCTTGTCGTTCTTGTTGAACTCGTTAGGAATCGCCGACAGTTGATACGTTCGGCTCTTCGTGATCGTCTTCACCAACGACTTCAGACTGAACTTGTTATCGACAAAGTTCTTCGCCAGAGCATCAAGCAATTCGGGATTCGACGGTGGGTTCGTCACGCGCATGTCATCGATCGGATCGACGATACCGCGACCAAAGAAGTGTGCCCAATAACGATTGGCAACCGCTTTGGCAAAGAATGGGTTCTTCGTGTCAACCATCCAATCGACGAGCTTCTGTCGAGGGTCTTCATCCGAACCGATAATCATTGGCTCGCCGTCGAGCGGTTTGATCGGTGCAGCTTGACCCGTGCGCTTGTTGTTCACGTTTCCGTTCGGCCTGCTGAAAATGACCTGTTCCGTACCTGCTTGCTGCGCCGCCGATTACGGGAACCTGCTTCCTGCCGACGCGTCCAAAGAACGCCGCCAGGCCCCAGTAATCGTCCTGACTCCACTTTTCGTAAGGATGATGGTGGCACTGGGCACACGCGATTCGCAATCCCAAAAACACCTGTGCGGTGTCATCCACGAATTGCTCGGGGTCTTTCAAATCCTTGTACCACACGGTCGGCGGATTGTTGCTTTCGTCGCCCGTTGCACCAAGAATTGCCCGCACAAACTGGTCGTAAGGCATATCCCTGGAGACGGTCTCGCGAATCCAGTTGTGGAAAGCGAAAGTACCCTGTGCTCGCTTGGCAGCATCGCCATCGCGGCCTCGCTTCACACGCAGAATGTCGGCCCACTTGTTGGCAAAGTAGAAGGAGAATTCCGGTGAATCGACGAGTGCATCGATCAACTTCTCGCGTTTCTTGGGATCCTTGTCGCCGAGGAAGGTTTTGATCTGGGTCGGGTTGGGCAGAGTGCCGGTCAGATCGAGATAGACGCGGCGAATAAATATCTCGTCGCTGCACAGTTCCGAGGGAGCGATGCCAAGCTCCTTCCACTTCTTGGAAGTGCTCAGATCGACAACGGTCTGTTGCGGGAATTGCCATTCCGGAACCTTGCTGCCGAGGGGCACAGAAGCTCGGAACGTCGCAACGTGACCGCGATAGCGAGCCATGATGGCTGCCTGTCCGCTCAACCCAAGTGTCGAAACTAACCCATTGGGATCGACGGTGGCGATGTCCTGATCGTTACTGTCGTATTGGGCTCGGCGCGTGATGTCCTCGATCGTGTCATCGCTGTAATGAGCATAAACCGCGAATTGTTGTTTGCTGTGCCGGCTCATAATCCGTTGTTCCGGATACATGGTTATCTTGGTGACAACGGGGTCGGTCGGCAGTCCGAACGGTGAACCCGATGCGATCCAGCGCCGAACGATTCGGTATTCATCCGAATCCTTCTCCATCTTCTTGCCGCCGCCATGAGGGGCTGCGCCGATGGCTTTAAGAAGCAACAGGCTCGATTCCGGCGAGGCCGGCATGAGCCGACGGCCCCGCGCCTCTTTCACCAACGTCATGAAATCCAGTTCGGGATCGAAGCCGAGCAACGACAATTTGAACCCGTTCTGTCCGCTGGCTTTGCCGTGACAACCGCCGGAATTGCAGCCTAGCTTGGTGAAGACCGGAACAACCTGGTTGCCGAAATTGATCGGCAGATTCTCACCGACATGAACGGTGCTCACAGGCACCTTCACGGTCTTGCCTGCGAAACTCGCTGTGATCTCCGTGGCTCCATTCTCTCTCGGAATGATTTTCCCAAGGCTGGTCACGCGAACCGTTTTACCATCTGCGACAGAATACTGAGCATCGCCGGTGAGATCGAACAATCTTCCATCGGTCAGAGTGGCCGTGAGGATCAGTTGAGCGGCCTCATCGCCGCCGTTGAGGGCGACCTTGGTCGGATAGATGGCCAAACTTTGGATCTCGGCAGGTTTTGGCAAAGGGGCAATTGTTGGCACCTGATCGGCGGCGGAGAGCTGCGATGCAGGAGCGAGAATACTTGTCAAAGCGAGCAAAAGAGGCCAACGGGAAATCTTGGTTGGCATAAGTGAATCTCCCCTGAAGGTGAGAATGGAGGTAGGCTAGTTTGAGGTAGGTCAATCAGCAGACGATTTTATTGTTGCGTGAAAGGACAGCAAGTGCAAGCGCGAAGTTTGAATTGTTGAAAAAGACTTCCGCTATTCCAAATTCTGGCAGCGATTCTCTTGCGACCGTCAGAACCCTACGTGCAAGATATAAATCGAAAAACCAATCGGCCCCGAATGGATCCACTGATCGTCCACCAGCTGACATGTCCCACCCTGGGCGGTAATCAGCGCCATCGCCCTCTGCACGGTATGAGGGTCTTGACTGAAAATCCCAAACAGCGCTTCTCCCGTTCCGGCTTCCCGCATGACTCTTAGTTCCGGATGGATCTGGGGAAAATGCTCCAAGACTCGTCGCGAACCATACGAAAGGATCACTTGATGCGCGATCAAGCCCGCAGGTTCCGTCACGTCGTACCAAAACCACATCGCGGAATTCGGATCGTGTGACCGGATGAAGCGATGCGCTGCCGCGATGGCGCGGCATCGCATCGGCCTTGATCGGTTCGTAGGCCCGGACGCCATCGTAAATCGTCGCGGGCACCATCGGCCAGACACACTCGTAGCGAAATGCCGGTTTGCCGGCGGCACTCGCCAAGCTCACGCCCATAAGACAACATGCAATTCCCACGGATCGACCGTGCAGCAGCCCAATGCCAAAAATCGCGACGGCTCCGACCCACATGGGAGCGAGGAACCGCAACAGGTTCCATTCATCCATGCCAGCCCACTGGGACGGCAATAGCCGCGACAACATGCCCATCAACATCAACAACATGGCAAAGAGCGGCAACCGGGAAGGTTCAATGGATCGAAGTGCAGGCGCTGACAAGCTTGCCAGAGCGATGGCAGCGAATGGGATCAAGAGATCGGCGTAATACCAGTATCGAATGAACCCCAAATTCCCGCGTTCGAGCAACAACAGGCTCGCCAAATACACCGCCAGCAAACCCCACACACTTTCCATTCTCGGCAACCGGCAAGGCTCGTTTCGAGAACCCGCCAACGATAACAATCCACCGGCCACAACGCTTCCCGGCAGTATCAGCCACGCTGCATCGATGATCCAGATCCAGCCGGTGTGCGGAAATCCTTCACTGGCCAGTCCGACCCCGGCCTGAACACTGGCGAGAAAGAAAAATGGACTGCCACCGAGTGTAGCGTTGATGGACATCAATGCCACAGTGAGGCCAAGAGATCCAGCCCCACACCACCATAATTGAATGGGAAGCTCGCGCAGCAGATAGCAAGTCAAGAGCCGATCGCAGACCACAATACCCAGCGCGAAATAGCCGAAGAACAAATTCGTGAAGATGAGAGCTGACAACGCGCCTCCCGCCGACATCAACCAGAGCCGGCGCTGCGACGAACCGGAAGCGCGATGAAGGCAATACATCGCTGCGAGTGTATAAGTGATCCCAAAGCCATCGATGTAGTCGTTGCCCATCGCTTCGAGGAAGAAGGGGTTGCCGGCGATCAACAGCGTGATGAGCAGGGCGGTCGTCGGGCCATAGACTCGTTTCAATATCCCATGCAGACCGAAGATCGAGGTGTAGAAAAGCAGTAGTCGCAAGAATGCATTGGCAATGAGGGTAGGGAACAAGGAATGGGCAATCCAGCCCGGCAGAATCAATGGCAGGCGCGTGGAATAGTATTGATCGTGAAAGACGAGCAGATGGGATGGGAGATGATAGTAGTAGCCGAAATAGATATAGGCATCCTGCAAGAGCGGGCTGAAAAACCAGGTTCGATCGACGGCCAGCAATAGCCAGGGAAATATCCACAAGGAAATCGATGGAAACCAACGGAGTAGTCGTGGATGTGTTATCAAGATTTCTGACCATCCCGGTCGGCGGGCAATCACCTGGTCAACCCGCGCTCAATTCGGATGAATGAGGCTGGCCAAATAATTATCAGAATGAGCCGGAATTGTACAGTGAGGATGACGGCGCGATTGGGAATGGGTGTAGCCAAATTCTCTGAGGGGGTCGCAGCGGCGGCATCCTGCCGCCGAGAGGTTGCAGACGGCGGCAGGATGCCGCCGCTACGACGGCATCCCAGAGAATCTGGTTACACCCTGCGAATTTCCGATGTGCCGGATTCGCTCAGAGAGGTGTATCGGAAAGGGGCAATTCGCCCCGTCATCACGAAAGATGATTTTTGGATCTGCGCATAAGAAAACCGCCGAACGATTCGGCGGTGACTGGTCGTGCTTGGATTCGAGTTATCGACGCCCGCGCCCGTAACCGTATCCTCGGTAGCCCCAGCCTCCATAAACGCCGGGACGGCCATAGTATCCACGATAGCCGCCATAGAAGAAGGGTGAAATACCGACTGATACTCGTGGACCTACGTAATAGCCGCCATAGGCCGGGTAGGAGTACGGGTACGCTCCGGCGTATATGCCTGGGCGGGCGTAACCGGGAGCATAGTACGGTGCTACGCCGATACCACCCTGCACGACCACCTGGGCCTGAGCGCTGGACGGACTTCCTGCGATAAGCAGCAATCCCAGAACTGCACCTGTGGTTAGCATGAAAGTACGCATATGTATCTCCTTTTTGGAAGAATTCTGACCAGTTGCGAGCCACTATTCCAAAAGTTGCAAACACTGTGCCATCCGGTAGGTGCGGATGATTTCAGAAGTCAAATGCGATTAAAGATGGGTGGTTTGGCACGGCATTTTAAGATTGTAACATTCAAATGCCGATTAATATTCTGCATTCTGCACGACGATTCTAAGATTCGCTTGATTTTTCCAGGCGCTTTTGTATCGTCGCGCCCCATTGTGAAGGGGTAATCCGATGAGGCTCGCTCTGGGTATATCGATGTGCGTACTGGCAACGATATCGGTGCCGGGCTGCGGGACAACCGTAAATCTTGCAAACTCTGTTGTGCCAATAATCGCAAATTGCGAGTCCCCAATTCCCTATGGTGGTGTCGCAGCGGACCTCAATACTTTCGATGCGGTAAACTCCGCATTTTCGCCGGATGAAGGAGGCCATTTTGTAGCATTTTGGTCGGCCTTGATCACTGGTGCCGATTTAGGAGTCAGTTTTGTCGGTGATACTGTCACCTTGCCTCTGGTCTACGGTATACGATACATTCGCCCATCTCGGCGTAGAGATTGTCAGCTTGAAGCGCCGACACCACCGGCTACCGATCAACCTGCCCCGGTGCAACGCATTCCGCCTGCCGACGCCGTCGTGGAACACACGCCATCGACAGTCAAGGTTTCGGAACCAGTTCCTGAAATTTCATTACCAGAATCCAGTTGGACAAATCCTGACTCTCCCATACCACCGTTCGCTCGTTACTTCCCGATTGCAAAGTACAGTCAAAGCTTTCCTGTTGACCAATCGGACTGGGTCAAGCAGTTCCTTCATCGGGATCAAAGTGCTTCATCCGCCACGAGTCCCGAAGGATTTTCACTCTCGGACCACAAAACACCGTCTTATGAATCAACCCCTGAGTCCGTTCCATCCTTGCCAGTTGACGCAGTCAAACAAAGCCCACCAGCATACCGGGAGAACTGGCGAAAAGCGTTCTTTCCCAACTCCGAACCGGCGAAACAATGAACATCACTCGACTACGTGGGATAGGCGTCTCGCGCGTCTCGCCTGTCCGGACAGGCGGGACGCCTATCCCACGTGCTCAATTCTCGGGTGGCTGATACCCTTGTGGGGCCTCCACCACTTCGAAGTCCGATCCGCGTAATTTTCGCAGTTCCGCATGGAAATCCGGAATGCGTGGATCGGGTGCTACCGAAATCGCCCAGTCGATCCCATTGTCCGCGACGAACATCCCGTACTTCTTCAACCCCTTGAGTATTGCCTGCATTTCCGGCGAAAAAGTGCTGATATCGAAGTCTTTCCGGAGCCGAAGGCGCTCGCCCATGCGCGGCAGGTTCTCATCCTTGTGCGGGCTGGCATAGTGACGGGCCGGATAGACATACGCCCGGCGCGATTTGACGACCGTAAACCGCATCGCATGCTCCACCATGCCGCGCTTCAGCTCGTCGTAACGCACCACCGAGGGGAAGACCGGCAGACCCGCTGCATCGGTTGAAGTCCATTCTTCGGGCCGCATCTTGTTCGATTTGAGATCGAAGATCGACGACTGCGAAGCCTGCCAGCCGGCATCGGTTTTGCGAAGCTGGTAAAACTCGTAGAGGATTCGATTGGTGGGATCGACGACCATGGCGTGACGATCGCCGTTTTCTTTCAGGACATCGCGCTGCACATCATCCAGCGTGATCTTTTTGCCCTTATAATTGCCTGGCCAGCCCTCGATCGGGATGATGTCGGGAACCGGGAACGGCCCCCGATCCGATTCGCCCGCGTATCCAACGATTTTGACCGAAATCTTCTTCTGGTCGGGCGGGATGAGCACAAAACCCATATCGGGGTTATAGCGGATCGGTTTGTCGGCCCCGATCGAGCCGATAATGCCCTTGGAATTCGAATGCAACGGCCACGTGGAGACATCCAGGTTCCAGGGATTGTCGGCCGGGAAGACCTCAAGAGCGGACAGGATGGCGTCAGCTTCCGGGGTCTCGAACGATATGGGTTTCGTGATGGCCGGCATCTTCGCTGCCTTGATGCGGGCGAGCCTGGCCGGATCGCCATGAACGGCCGGCGCGGCAGAGGCGACCGGAGCTGGCGCTCCGCCAACCACAAACGGCGTCAATGTCAGATCGATTTCTGTCGAGCCGATTTTGCCCTTGACCTTGTAGCCCACCAGAGGCTGCGGCCCAACCGGTATTGCCGGACCAACGGCGGGAGTGGGTGATTCTCCTCCTTCGAGCCAGATGTCGCTGAAATAAAGCGTCGGGCCGGCGTGCTTGATGTCGAGAATGAACCAGCGGATGACGTTCGCGAGGTCGGGCGCGGAGCCGTTCACGTTGGTCATCGCGTCGATGCCGAGTTTGACCTCGTTTTTACCGGGCTTGAGCCGAATCGGAATCATTACACGCGTCTGATAGCTGGTCGAGCGTGCATGAACAACCGCCATTTCGAGATCAACGTCCACTTTGGCAGGGTTGAAAGCATCGAAACGCAGAGCGACGAACTTTTTCCAATTCTTGCTCGCACCGGGTTTAGTACCAAAACTGTCGCCTTTGGCGAATGCAACCTTCGAGCCGCTTTGCCGCCGAGTTCCTTGAAGTCGTCCACAATTTCCGGGATAGTCTTGTCGTCCATTCCAGTGTCGCTCGGGATCTGGCCCTTGGAAACATTCAGCAACACGGTTTTCTGAGCCGGGGTTTGGCCGGCCAAATCCGGCAGGCTGAGAAACACGATTCCCAAGGGGAAAAGGACTGCAAGAGACAAACGGCGAAACATGGCTGTCAACTCCTTGGTGACGAAAAGAGGATCTAGGCTGCGAAGGGCGAGCGGCTGAAACAGATATTCCCGCAACCGCTACTTCGTGCGCGGCTCTTCGGCGAACGCAAGAGCCGCGCACGACGTAAGCGGAAAGCTCTCGGTGCCGCTCGCCTAATGGAAGAACATAGAGCAGAATTTGAGAGTTCATCCACTCCGCGTTCTAATTTTAGTGAATTCGACGTTTAATAATCCATCCCCCAGGGACGGCAGCCATTAGCCGGGGGTCGAGCGTAAGCGACAGCCCCGGAAGTTTGTGGACACCGGAACGCATCTTGCTACGTTAAAGTCGAACAACACCATCGACAGGAAATACCTTTTGCACTCCCTTCCAAGCCAGCAACCAATGAGCCTTTCACCCGCCGGCGAGCCTGGCTCTGCTGCCGTTGTGTCGCCGCCGGTTCCCCACGCCGGGCTCGCGCTCGACCTGGGCTGGGGTTTGGGTCTTTGGCTGGCCACCGGGATCGTGATCCTGGGATCGGGGTGGTTCGGCTGGCGGTATTTGATTCCCAATATCGACTCTGCCTCCAACACGATTGAATCTTACCGCAACTGGGATGGCAACTGGTATCGCAGCATCCTGGAGAAAGGCTATAATTACCGGGAGGGTATCGGCTCCAACGTGGCCTTCTTCCCCTGCTATCCCTTGCTCAGTGCAGCTGTGCAGCGCTGCACGGGATGCGAGATGACGATGGCGATGTTGTTGGTATCGCAAGGTAGTCTGGCGATCGGGTTTGTCGCGTTCTTCAGTTACTTGCGACGGCGATTTGCGACGCTGCCGGCATACGCCCCAGCAGCACTCGTGCTATTTGCCCTTTTCCCGCCGACTTTTTTCTACCGGATTTGCTATTCGGAAGCGCTTTTCTTTTGTTTGCTCTCGTTGACGCTGCTGGCGGTCGAGTGCCGTTTGCCGCTGGTGGTACCGGCGTTTTTCGCCGGCATGGCAGCGAGCACCCGGCCGGTCGGCGTTGCGCTGGCTCTCGTTATCCTGCGGGAGATCTGGGTTCGATCGGATAACTGGAAACATTTCGTCTTTCGCTGCGCCTGGCTGTTGCCGCTATCGATTTGGGGGTTGATCGCATATTCCGGTTACCTTTACGATCGTTTCGGTGAACCGCTGGCATTCATCAAAGCGCAGGAGCACTGGAATCTTCACCCTGCTGCACCGCTCTCCGAGAAGCTGTACGCCCTCGTGACGCTCAAGCCGATTTGGGGGAGTTTCGTGCCAGGATCCGGGCATTGTTTCGGTACAAACCTCGATCTGGTGGGTTACCCGATGTTGGCCAGCGGTGCCAATGGGATTGTGTACGTTTTCGGCTTGTTCCTGCTCGGAGTTGGTGTCTGGAAACGCTGGCTGAACACGAACGAGCTTTTGGTAACGCTCGGATTGCTGGGCATTCCCTACCTGACTCGAGGATTTGAAAGCCATTTTCTGTCATTCGCGCCCTTCACGTCCGTGGCGATTCCCATTTACATTCCGCTGACGATGCTGTTCATGCGCGCGCCAAGGTTTGCTCAAGTCACCTATATGTTGATTTCGGCGTGGATTATCATTATGCTCAGCGCCGTTCTCGGCAGGATACCATTTGGTATAATTGAAAAAGCAGACGCCAGACTACCCGAAAATCAGGTGGGTGGGTCTTTGAGAACAAGAACCATCCGCTTATATTCTCTCCCGGTCGCTTTGTCTTTGTAAGGCTTGTGTAATTCAGCAAATCCTATCGCATCGTAGAATTGGATGGCTCGAATGTTTTCCAGCCCAACATACAGGACGAGCAACAGCCATAGGCAACCCAATGACGAGTGAAGAGCTTGTCGAAACTCGACCGTAGTCTGCCAACAATCGATAAAAGCACGAACCCCAATAGCCCCAGGGAGTTGTCGACTTGCAGCACCTCGAAATGTTATTGCGTTAGTGTCCAAACTTTGAACGGACCAGATTTCGAAGAGACTCATCCGCATTCGGGATGGCAAGAGAAGTCTGTGTCGGTCTGCCTATTCTTGTATTTTCTTCGATGATACCCTGGAGTTCTGCGGCATCCTCCGCGTCGAGAACATGGGTACGGAGACCAACTGCAGAAGAAGGAAGAACAGGAATCCATTTCTCCAGGCGACTACGAGCGACTCCTTGACATTCCTCGAATTTCTTCGAACCATCCAGTTTGAAAGCTTGCCCCAATTCCTTCATATCTCTTTGCATGTCGTCGGCCAAATCAAGCCACCGAACATATAGTTTCTTTTCCAACTCATCGAGTTCTGAATCGGGCAGGCAATCACCACGAAAGACATGCCCACGACGGGACTGAATCAGACCATCGATTGCCTCGAATAAACCGGTAAACAGCCGGAAGAATTCCTCCATCTTGTCGAGGCCATCCATGATCGCGTCGTGATCTTCCTTCCAGGATTCCTCGAACGTTTGGAGTTGGCGTTGCGACGGCTTGTAACGGAGTTTGGCGGTTTTCATATTCCAATCTCCTCCAAAATGATCTGTTGGCGATGACCATTTTATACTTCGGAAAATCAGTTTATGGAATGGCAACGAACCATTTTCCGCTAACCATTCGCCTGACCCCTGAGACGGTTTTTGGTGAGACCGCTTCCCGATGATTTTCCGAGCATCAATGAAACTCATGAAATGCGCTGAAATCTCAGAGGTTTTTCTTGCCTTTACACCGGCACCTGCGGTAAGCTATGGGTATTGGTTGAATCCCACCCACCGAAATGATCGCTATCGACCGATAGACTTGAACTCTCCCGCCAGTATCGTTTCGGACTCACGCGATTTCTGAGCAAAGCAGATGATCTTCAAGCATCGTGTCGGTTCCCTTCTGTATTCACTCATCTTCGTGGGTGTCAGTGCTTCCAGCGCGCGCAGCGATGATCCCTTTCGCGAAAAGGTTTTGCCGTTCGTTCAAACCTATTGCGTCAAGTGCCACAATAAGAAGCTCTCAGAAGGCGAATTGAACCTCACCCGCTATACGTCGGCGGTACTCCTGGCCGGGGACTTTCGCCAATGGGAACATGTCGTCACTTTCCTCAAGGAAGAGAAGATGCCGCCCAAGAAGGCCAAGCAGCCTTCGCGGTCGAGCGCACCGAGTTCCTGGCTGCTGTTGACAAAGGTTCTGCTCGAGGAGGCCACGGAAGCTGGCCGACGATCCGGGGCCATGCTGCCCCGGCGACTCAGCAACGCCGAGTACAACTATACCATTCGCGATCTGACCGGGGTCGATATGCGCCCGACTGCATCGTTTCCGGTCGATCCCGCTTCGGGTGAGGGTTTCAACAACACCAGCGAAGCCCTGATGATGTCGCCCAACCTTTTCAAGAAGTACTATGCCGCTGGCCAGCAGGTCGCCGACCACGTCCTGCTGACCACCACGGGATTCGAGTTCGCTCCGTTTCCAGTGGTGACCTTCAGCGACCAGCAGAAGTTATACGAGCAGGCGATTCTGCGCTTCTACGAACAGCACAAGATCAACTATGAGACCTATTTCACCGCAGCCTGGTCGTATCGTCATCGTCCCGCGTCGCGGCGCGATGTGACGATCGAGGCCTGGGCGGCCGAAAACAAGCTGAGCCCGAAATATCTCCGCTCGCTCTGGGTTGCCCTGCAGGACGATGCCCCCAGCAATGTGTTCTACATCCAATGGCTCCGCCAGCGCTGGAATGCGCTCCTGCCCGGCGACCCGGAAACGCAGACGGCCGTTCCCGCCGAAACGCGCCAGGCGATTCGGATCCTGGCAGGGGACATTCAGCGCCTCAGCCTGATGCTGTGCGTGCCCGAAACGCAGGCGATCATCTCCAACGCCGGCAACGCGCCGATCCCGCACATCGATCGCCGCAAGAAAACGGCGGCGAGCCGGGACAAGTTCAATCCGGCCCTGATCGAGCAGCCGACCCAACGTCTCCAGTGGGAAATCAAGAACAACCCGGACAAATCCGCTGCGAAACTGATCATCTCCGTCTCGAAAGTCGGATCGGAGATGGAAGATGGTTATGTCATCCTGAACCAGCTGAATTTCAGCTCATCAGCGCCGAGCAATTACAACCCGAAGGAGACGCCAAGAAGAACATCTCGCTGCGTAACTTCCTGATCGAACTATGCGCCGGCACAGTTAAAGACGGCTGGAATTCGGCGTCCACCCGCTTGGGCCACAAGGTCGATCCGGACAGTCTGGTGTTGAAGGTCCCGTCGGTGATCGAGATCGAGATCTCCCAGGAGGCGTTGAAGGATCAGCGTACGCGCCCGTTTTTATGCCGAGGCGAGTTTGGATCGACAAGAACTCCAAACTGGGCATGGCGCAAGATTGGCTTGTTCAACCAGAAGCCGAAGGATGACGATCTGTCCGGACGGCCTGTTGCTTTTCGCTCCCGGACCATCCCGCGGCCAAGCAATTCGCCGCCTCCTGCGAGGCCTTCTGCAAGTTGTTTCCCAATCGGTTCTATTTCGTCGATGACACGCGCGGCATCTCGGCGGGTTTTCACCTGATCGAAGGCTTCTTCCGCGACGATCAGCCTCTGTGCAACTCCGTGCTCAGCGAAGAGGAGAAACGGCACCTGGATCGACTGTGGGACGAATTGTACTTCAGCACCAAAATCCACGACAAGATGCTCCACGGCTTTGTTTTCTTTGAACGGGAAGAGCGGGGCTTCCTGAAGCACCCCGATTTCAATTCGATCCGCGAGGAAGATCCCGCCCTCGGCAAGGAAGAGAACTTGCTCCGCTTCGAGCAGATCTATCTCAAGCGCTCGAACGTGACGGCCACGGGAGCGAGACCTGGCAAAGCACCCGATTCATGCATTCTTCGAAGACATCCGCCAGGGGCTGAAACGCCGGGCCGTGCAACTGAAGCAGGCCGAGCCGGCCTACATCCGGAACTTGCAGGACTTCGCCCAGCGGCCTATCGCCGGCCGCTGACGGCCGAGGAAACCAAGCAACTTGCTGGAGTTCTACCAGTCGGTCGCCAAGCAAGAGGAATACGGCATCGAGCAGGCAGTGCGGGCGAGCATCATCCGCATCCTGGTTTCGCCGCATTTCTGCTATCGCGTGGAATTGCCGCCGGCGGGCAAAACCATCCAGCCGGTCTGCCGATCTGACGCTGGCATCGAGACTGAGCTATTTCCTCTGGTCGTCCATGCCCGACAAGGAATTGCTCGACCTGGCGGCCAAGGGCAAGCTGAACAACGAAGCCACGCTGCGTGCCCAGATGCGCCGCATGCTGAAGGATCCCAAGGTCAGCGGGTTCGCACTGGAGTTTTTCGGCCAGTGGTTGCAATACCGCGATTTCCTCAAGAGCGAGTCGGTCAATCGGCAGGTGTTCCCCGAATTCGACGAGGCGTCTGAAACAGGCGATGTTCGAGGAGCCGACGCGCTTTGCCACCTCGCTGATCCAAAACGACCGCTCCGTGCTCGATCTGTTGCACAGCGATGCGACCTACGTCAACAAGCGGCTCGCCAAGCACTATGGGCTTGCCGTTTCACGGCGATCGACACCGACTGGGAGAAGACCACCGGTCTGCATCAGCAAGGCCGCGGCGGCTTCCTCGGGCATGGCGGTCTTCCTGACGAAAAACTCGCAGCCCGCAGCGGACCAGTCCCGTCAAGCGCGGCTTCTGGGTGGTCCACAAGCTGCTCGGCGAGCATATCCCCGCCCCGCCCGCCAATGTCGCGGTCTTGCCGGCCAAGGAGACCGATACCAAGGGCAAGAGCATTCGCGAACTCCTGGCGCTGCACACGGAGAATGCGACCTGTGCCCGCTGTCATCAACGCTTTGACTCCGTCGGGCTGTCGATGGAAGGATTCGATGCCGATCGGCAAGAGCCGAACGAAAGATCTGGCGGGCCGGCCCATCGACAATCTGGTGCACCTGCCCACGGGCGAAGCACGCGCACGGCATTCCCGAGTTCTCGAAATATCTGGTTGCCGAGCGCAAGCAGGAGTTCACCCAGACGCTGTGCCGCAAGTTTCTCGGCTTCGCGCTGGGGCGATCGCTCGAGCTTTCGGATCAGGCGCTCGCTGGAAAAGATGCAGACCGAGCTGGAAAAGAACGACTATCGTTTCATGACCCTGTTTGAAACCGTGGTGATGAGCCCGCAATTCCGCAATCAACGCGGCAAGGACTACACGCCCGCTCTTTCGAAAACCGATCCACCCGGAGAGAAACCGTGAACGATTCGAACCCGATTTCCCGTCGAATGATGCTCCAGGGCCTGGGCTGTACCATCGCCTTGCCCTGGTTGGAATCCGCGAAGCTCTTCGCCGCCGATGCCGCCGCGGCGGCGCCAGCCAAGCCGCCGCAACGGTTCGCCTGTCTGTTCCTGGGCGACGGCATTTCGCCGCACCACTGGTGGTCGAAGGGCGACGGCGCGGCGATGGAACTGGGCTCGAGCCTGGAGTCGCTGGCTCCCTACAAGGAAAAGCTCAACGTCATCAACGGGCTGTTCAATCGGCACGGCGACGGCGGCCACGCCCGGTGCACCGGCAACATCCTTTCCGGGGCCAACCTCGTGCGCGGCCGGATGATCTCCGGCGGCGTCAGCATGGATCAGAAGCTGTCGCAACATTTCGAAGAAGCGACGCCGGTGCCCAGCATGGTGCTCGGCTGCGAGCAGCCGGTCAGCGGCTTCCACGAGAGTCAATATTCGATGGTCTATGCGTCGCACATTTCGTGGCGCACGCCGAATTCGCCGATCCCGATCGAGCTGTATCCCGGCCCTGGCCTTCGACAGCCTCTTCGGCAGCCAGACCGAGCAAACTGCAAGGAAGCATCCTCGACCACGCTCTCGCGCAGGCCAACGATCTGCGCGGCAAGGTGAGCGGCTCCGACCGCGTCAAGATCGACGAGTACCTGACCTCGGTGCGCGAGACCGAAAAGCACATCCAGAAGCTCAACAAGGCCAGCCGGCAGGACAGCTCCGCTGCCGCCGGCGTCGCAGCGTCCGCCGGTCGGGCAGCCCAAGGATTTCAAGGAATACGCCAAGCTGATGTGCGACATCATCGCCCTGGCGTTCCAGACCGATCGCACGCGGGTGGCGACCTTGCTGCTGTCGCGCGATCTGTCGGGCCAGACCTACCAGTTCCTGAACATCCGCGACGCCCACCACAACTTTTCGCACTCGAACACCGGGCCCGAGTACCAGGCGATCGTCAAGTTCCACGTCGAGCAGTACGCCTACCTCATCGGCAAACTGGACAAGATGCAGGAAGGCGAACGGACCGTGCTGGACAACTCGTGCATCATGTTCGTCTCCGAGCACTGGGACGCCCACAACGGGACCAAGGTTCCCGTCGTCCTGGCGGGCGGCCTCGGCGGCAACGCTGAAGACCGGCCGATCGCTCGACTATCTCAAGGCGGGCAACGACAAGCGGAAGCTGTGCAGCTTGTACCTGTCGATCATGGACCGGATGGGCCTGGAACTGAAAGAGTTCGGCGACGCGAAGGAGCGGTTGGCGGGGATTTGATTCACCTTTGACGAGTTTTATTGCCCTATGACCCCGCATGCGTCGTTGCATGAGGGGTCTTTTGTTTGGCGCAATCATTGGGCTTTCCGGTAAGATTCATACACATCCAACGTGGGGTCGTCCCATCCGGCCCGTTTCGTAATACCATCAACAATGGCCCTCAACTTGGCAAAGACCTCCGCCCGAACCAAGACGTACTCTTGCTTGGTCTGCGGATCCACTAAGTTGGGCGAGCCTCCCTCAGATAGTGCCCGCCGTTGTTCTTCGGTCAGTTCGATCATGCTTATTCTCCAGATGAGCAGTTTATTGATGATGCTTCGCCTGTGGCTCTCCTTCGGCCAACTGCCAATATTTATCGCCGGTCAACCCCTCCCAGTGCTGCACTGTGTCCCAGGGCCAATAGACGCTCACGCGATCCACCTTCTTGAATTTGCCCAGGCCAACCACAATCCGTCGATCCGAAGAGGAGAGATAACTCCCGCCGCCTTTCGCAAAACGAGTCAATACTCGTCCGCCGGCTTCCACAACCACTTTTGCCCCCGCCACGTCCCGATTCTTTCGCCCGAGTAATTCCAGCCCCAGCCAGTGATTCCGAGGCTCGTCCGCAGGGTGCGGGTTATTGCGAAGCAGCACCACCCGTTCATTCAGGTGCGTGATGACCAGGTCCGGTCGGCCGTCGTTGTCGAGGTCCCCAATGGCCAGCCCCCGACCACGATGCGGCGTCTGGAAATAGGTTCCCCCTTGAACCGTGATGTTTCCGAATCTCCCGGCCCCGTTATTCTTCAGAAGGATCGTCTTTTGCCGTAGTGGAGCGCGGGTGGGATAGCGCCGAACGTGTCCGTTGGCAATGACCAGATCTTCCCAGCCGTCGTTGTCCAGATCGAAAAACCCGGTGCCGAACCCGACGTAGCCCGGCCCCAGTGCCTGATGCCGGCTTCCTGGGTCTTGTACTGAAAGAGAACACCGTCTCGGTTGGAGACATTGCGATAAAGAGAATGCCTTTCTCGCTCGAATGCGGTCACCCACAGCGAAGCCCGGCCGGTGCCGTTATAATCGGCGGCATCGACGCCCATGCTCCCGTTCACCCGGCCATGCCAGCCCAGCGCTACTCCGCTCGACAGGCCGGCTTCCCGGAAGCGCAACTTGCCGGGCACGCTGTCGTTCAGGTACAGCAGATTCATCGTCGTATCGTTGACGGCATAGATGTCGGGCCTGCGATCGTCGTTCACATCAACGATCACAACCCCCAATCCCTTGCCGCTGGCCGGATCGAGCCGCAACCCACTCTCTCGGCTCACATCGGTGAATGTCCCATCCCGGTTGTTTCGATACAAGACATGCGCTGTGCCTTGGAAAGTCGCCGGCGCAGATTTCCGCCTCGACACTGTCGGCATCTCCTTTGCAGACCCGGTGAGTTTGCCATGACCAATCGACGTAACGGCAGATGTAGAGATCCGGATACCCATCCCCATCCAGGTCGGCCCAGGCCGCGCTGGTTTGCCAACGTGCATCCTGTAACCGGGCGGCTTGGGTCACGTCGACGAACTTCCTGCCGCCCCGGCCGTCGCTTTCGTTGCGATAAAGCGCCAACTGACCGTAGCCCGTAACCAGCAGATCGGGCCAGCCGTCGCGATCAAAGTCGGCCACTGCGCAGCCGTGCGAATAGAAGCAGAGCTTGTCGAGTCCGGTTTGCGTGTCACATCCTGAAACTTCCAGTTACCCAGGTTCTTGTAGAGCTTGCACGGATAACCAAGGATCTGCAGGTCGTTGTCGCCGCCGAAATGGCCTCCGCCTGCCAGGAAGATGTCGAGCAGGCCATCGCCATCGAAGTCGATCACGGCCACTCCGCTGCCCAGCGATTCAAGAAACGTCAAATGGCCTGCTTCTTCGCCGTTGCGAGCGATGAAATCGACTCCCGATGTCGCCGTCATGTCTTGAAAAAACTCGATCGGCGGCAATCGGGCCGCGTCCGAAGCATCCTCGGAGTCTTCGGAATCGGAGATAAAGGAAGGTTCTGGTGGTTGCAGATCTCCAAGTTCGGGCAGATCAGGATTGAGTTGGTAAGCGATGAGGTGCAGAATGCCTATCAGAATGGCGACGATGAGGGGCCCCGCAAGGATGGGAATTGGCAGGCCCCACAATTTCATTTGGAGGAAGCGGATTTTCATGAAGTGCAAACGTCCTGGTGGAAGTTTTTGAGATGCTCGAGTGTCACCCGCCGCTTTCCGGATTTGTTCGGTAAGATGGATTCTAATTCGGCATTGGGTGGCAAGCAACGACAGGTTGCGAAAATCGGATCGCCAATCTTCTTTCATCTCGCCTGAGAACATGAGATGATGGAACGAGAATGCCGCGCCAGCCCAGGCTGACACCTATCTGAAGCGGATTATTCGACGATCATTGGTCGGGGGAACCACCATGTTTCATCTTCCCAAGAGAATGCAGATCATTGTTGTGCTCGGGCTGGTATTGATGGGTGGTGCGGCGTACTTTCGCTTTTCCCTGGAGCCCGATCGCATCGAGCCTTGGTCGCGACAATCAGTCGATACCAGCGGCTATTTCCAGGTCTTTCAAAATATCGAGCCTTGGCTGGACCTGAGTCGTCGTTCGAAGACTATGCTGCCGCCTACGAACAAGCTATTCCTCGAGGTCTCGCCGCGATCGAGCAAAACATGGCGACAGGCAACCCTGTGGACTTGTTGATGAGAAAGGCGAGCTTACATCACGCGCAGGGAGACCCGGCCGGGGCCTACCAGGTGCTCGAAGAACTGGAGACCCGGATAAAGGGCACCGACAACGAGATGGCCTGGCACTACACCATTGTTTATTACAAGGGTCTGACCGCGCTGCGCATGGGAGAAAACGATAACTGCGTCCTGTGCCGCGGCGAAAGTTCGTGCATCTTCCCCATCGCCCCGCGGCCGTGCACACCAATCCCGCCGGCTCGCGCACTGGCGATCGAGCATTTCACCGAGTACCTCGAGCAGTTCCCCGACGACCTCGAAGTGCGCTGGCTGCTCAATCTGGCCCACATGACGCTGGGCGAGTATCCCGACAAGGTCGATCCGCGCCATCGGCTCGGCGCTGGACGCCTTTTCCAGTCGGAATTCGACATCGGCCGATTCCGCGACATCGGCCATCTCGTCGGCGTCAACCGCTTCAACCAGTCCGGCGGGGCCATCATGGACGACTTCGACAACGACGGCCTGCTCGACCTCGTCGTCACCGTCGTGCGACCCGACGCAGCCGATGGCCTTCTACCGCAACAAGGGCGACGGGACATTCGAGGACCGCACGCAAGCGGCCGGCCTGGACGAGCAGTTGGGCGGGCTGATATTGCGTCCAGACCGATTACAACAACGACGGCCACATGGACATCTTCATTCCGCGCGGCGCCTGGCTGCCCGCACTAGCCGATGCGGCCGAGCTCTGCTGCGGAACAACGGCGACGGCACGTTCACCGATGTCACCGAGCGAGGCCGGGCTGCTCGACCCGGTCAACTCCAACAGCGGCCGCCTGGGCCGACTACGACAACGACGGCTTTCTCGACCTGTTCATCTGCTGCGAGCGGCAGCCCAACCGGCTCTATCGCAACAAGGGCGACGGCACGTTCGAGGAGGTCGCCGCCAAGGCCGGGTGCCGGGCGACTGACCGATTGTCTGCAAGGGCGCGCCTGGATCGACTTCGACAACGACGGCTATCCCGACCTGTTCGTCGAACAATCACCGGCAGCGGCACGGCCGGCTGTACCGCAACAACCGCGACGGCACCTTCACCGACGTCACCGACGCAGATGGGCATCGACGGGCCCAGCAACGGCTTCTCGTGCTGGGCCTTCGACTACGACAACGACGGCTGGCTCGACATTTTCGCCACCTGCTTACGACCGCACCCTCGAGGACGTGGTCAAGGGACTGCATGGGCCAGCCGCACAGCCGGCCACACGAGCAGGCTCTACCGCAACCTCGGGGGCAAGGGATTCCAGGACGTGACCAAGGAGGCGGGCCTGGAACATGGTCTTCGCACCGATGGGGAGCAACTTCGGCGACTTCGACAACGACGGCTACCTCGACTTCTACCTGGGCACCGGCGACCCGGACCTGTCCATGCTGGTGCCCAACCGCATGTTCAAGAACGTGGCGGGCAAACGATTCGCCGAGATCACCGCTTCGTCGCGGGACGGGCCATCTGCAAAAGGGCCACGGCGTCGCCTGCGGCGACTGGGACCGCGACGGCACGCATGGATATCTTCATCGAGACTCGGCGGGGCCGTCGCCCGGCGACCGGTATCACAACGTCCTGTTCCAGAACCCCGGCCAGGGGAACAACTGGCTGACGGTGAAACTCGTCGGCAAGAAGACCAACCGGGCAGCGATCGGTGCCCGCATCAAGGTCGTCACGGCCGGCGAGCAACCGCTGACCGTCCACCGCCACGTTTCTTCGGGCAGCAGTTTCGGCGCCAACCCGCTGGAGCAGACACATCGGCCTGGGCAAGGCCGACCGAGTGCGCGCGCTGGAGATCTACTGGCCGACCAGCGGAACCACCCAGGTCTTTCACGACATCGACGCCAACCAAAGCCTGGTGATCGTCGAGTTCGAAAAGGACTACCGGAAACGAACGTGGAAACCGATTGCCTTGCCGCAATGAAGCCCCGGTAACTACTTGTTCAACACCATCTTTTTCAATCGCAAGGGTCTACCATCATGCCTGTATCGCCTGAAGAACCGTTGCATGTCCGACGCAGCTTGACTCTGACTTTCCGCGAAAAATACGTTCGGCCCTGGTTGACTCCCCTCATCGCGTTGCTCGCCGCCGTCACCTTCGTCGCGGGAAGTCGAGGTTATATCATTCAATACTACGACAATCCTAACGACCGCAACCCGGATTCCTGGACGGTTCCGTTCTTCAAAACCATGCAACTCTATCTCCTCAATTCAGGGGCGGAAGATGATAAACAGCATCCCACGAACGACTGGCTCTTCGCGGCAAGGATCAGCGCTGCCTTGCTGTTTGTCGTCATCTCCTTGACGGTGATCTCGTGGGTATTGGAAGAGATTCGACATTTGCCCCGGCTCATGTGGCAGAAACATCACACGATCGTCTGCGGTCTGGGTCAGATCGGCCTACAGGTGTTGGATGGTTTGTATACCAAGAATCGGGCTCATGATGCCGTTGTGATCGAAGCCGATCCGGAAAACCCCTGGATTCAATACGCACGTGGCCTCGGGGCGGATGTGATCATCGGCGACGCCACCCGGGGAGATATTCTCCGAAAAGCTCACGCGGAACAAGCAAAGGCGGTTTTTGTCGTCACCGGCGATGACGGCGTCAACGTCGAGTCGGCGGCCGAAGTTGCCGACATCGTCGGCAAATACCGCAAACCGTCCGCCGACAAGCTGGCTCTGTACGTTCATATTGTCGACATCAACTTCTCGGTCGCCTTGCAGCCTTTGGCTCAAACCCTGGATAACGCCGATCGACTCGAAGTGCGTGTCTTCAATGTACCGCGCACTGCTGCGGGAATGCTGGTCACGAATCAACTCTGGCCTTTTGCGCCGAAAACTCCCAAAGGGGTCGCTCATTTCATCATCCTCGGCTTCGGTGCCATGGGCCAGGCGTTGGCGGTTCAACTTGCTCAACTGGCCCACTTCCCGAACTTGAAACGGAGCCGATTCACCATCGTCGATCGCGACATCGACAAGTCTGCTTCCGAGTTTCTTTCCCGCTTTCCGCGCTTCTGTCCCTGGTCCGAAGCCGGCCGGGGTGTCGCTGCTTTTTCGCCGCAAACCGATGAATGGTCCGATTCGAGCCAGCACCTCCCCGACGGAATCCGTGTGCTGCACGAACCTGCCATTCAATACGTTTCCACGGCACAGTTTCTCGAATTGCCGCCGACCATCGGGGATGAACTGTTTGCGATCCGGATCAAGAACATGCTGGACGAGCCGGGCGTCAAGCCGATCATTTTCGTTTGCGGTCAAGAGGATCACGACAACTTCGACTCGGCCGTTCGGCTCCGGGAAAAGCTCCGCTGTCAAAAGGCTGGTGATGTGCCGATTTTCGTCTGGCTCCCCAAGCAGCCCGCGCTGGCGGTGGCGCTGGCGAAGGTTCCCGAACATCGATTCATGCCATTCGGGGAATGTCGTCAAGCTGCGAGTCTGGAAGAGATCGAGAACTCGATCCGCGAAGAACTCGGACGAGCATTTCACGAGGATTATGAGCATCGACACCCGAAGCCTGGAATGCCTCCGAAGCCCTGGAAGGACGAATCGGAAGAATTCCGGGAATCGAACCGACAGGCGGCGGACCATACCCCGATCAAATTGAAGTTGCTGGAATATGCACTTTATCGCCTGGGAAAGGGCGATGTTCGCAGCTCCATACCGAAGGAGTTGTACGAGAAAAACAAAGAAGTGCTGGCGCGAATGGAACATTATCGCTGGGTGGCCGAACGTCTCATGACGGGTTGGCGGTTCGAACCGGAAGCCTCGGCGGACAAGAACCTCAAGCTCAATTCGAACCTTGTGCCCTGGGAGCAACTAACTGAACGTGCCAAGGAGATTGACTTCGAGCAACTCGATGCGTTTCTGCGAGAATGCGAGGAGAATCCTTCGTTTACAGTCAAACCAACGGACAAGGAAGCCGCGACTCGAAACATCGCGTCGGAAAACCTCGACCGATTAGCGTGACCGGCGGCGCGGTTGAGGTGGGCGGGCGAACTGGAGGTCAGCCTCCGCCTTGTTTACCCACTCGGCCGTTGTCCTTTTCATAAAGGATCTTGCCCTTGCTCATGACTTCGCTCAAGAACGAGTCGCCGTCCGCGAGACGCTCAGCCAGATTCTTAGGTGAACGCACGATGAGATCGAGAGGGAATGGGGGGTCGAAGGCGTCGTCGATGCGACACGCTTGATCGATCTGGTTGCGGGCCGGCATGACCACCAAAATGTCCACGTCGCTGTCGGCGTGCGGGGTGCCGTAGGCATAGGAGCCAAACAGGATGATTTTCTCCGGCGCAAAGCGATCGGCGACCTGCCGTGCGAAACGGCGAATCAGGTGCATGGGGACATCCGCCCCACGATACCAGCGGCTCAGCGCGGCTTTCGATGGTACTTGACGTTTGGAAGCCATAAAGGGATCTTATCACGAATCCAGAGGCGGGCAATTCGAGACCGAAACGGACAATACCGTCCGACCGTTCGGAGCCGTACTCTTCACGCTCCGCGTGAAGACTGTCCTCACGCGGAGCGTGAGGAGTACGGCTATTTCCCTGTCAGGATAACCAAGAGGGGAACGGTTTTTTCTTCACCCAGTGGTCGGCCCCGCAAATGGCGGCAACTCTCGAACGACACAGCAATTTCGGCCGTTCTTCTTGGCATCGCTCAGCGCTGCGGAAGCCGCATGACGGATTTGGTCGTATCCCGTCAACGTGGTCGCATCGACGACTACCATGCCGAGGCTGACCGTTATTCGAATGGTTTCGCCCTTGAAATCGGTCTCACCCGATTCAACCGTTTTTCTTACACGTTCTGCGAGAATATGAGCACCGTCATAATCGGTGTCCGGCGCGACGATCATGAACTCCTCGCCGCCGATGCGCCCGACCGTATCGATCGTACGCACCGAGTTGTTGAGCGTTTGACCTAACCAGGCCAGAACGTGATCGCCGCCGGGCAGAAGGTAGCGAGTATTGATGTCCTTGAAGAAATCGGCATCGACCAAGCCGATCGCCAAAGGGGCGGGATTGCGTGCCCGGCGCAACAGCTCGTTCTTGGCGAGCCGATCGACGGCCCGGCGGTTGGGAAGCCCCGTCAAGGCGTCGGTAAGCGCCATCTTCTGAAGCATCGAGTTGCGCTGCTGCAACTGGCGATTGGTCAACTCCAGCTCCCTCGTCCGGTCGGCGACGCGCTGCTCCAGTTCAACCGTCAATCGGCGCAATTCATCCAGGAGGTTTTCATGGCTGCGTTCCAGAAGGAAGTTTCGCGCGGTATTCCGGAGAAGATGGAGAAGTTGGTCAGGACGCCAGGGTTTGAAGAGGAAACGTTGCGCCAATCCGGAGTTGATGGCATCGACGGCTTCTTCCATACTATAGACGCCGGTCATTAAAATTCGGACGGTCCGGGGAGAATGTTCCTTGACCCATTCCAAAAATGCGATACCCTGCATACCTGGCAGTTGTTGGTCGGTTAACAGGATTTCAACTTCGTGTTCGGCGAGAATTTCCTGAGCCTGCTCCACGGAGCCTGCGCGATGAAATGCGTAGTCGTGACTGAGCAGTCCTCTAGCGAGGTTGAGTAAGGCAGGCTCGTCGTCGATCACCAGAACGGAACACTTGAATCGACTCACGATAAAACACCTAGACGAACAATGAGGGGTGCGAGTGGGTCAGGACTCCGATCCTGACAGTTATCAGTGGACAGGGTATCTCCCGCCGTACTTTTCAGTATAACTCATAAACTTCCCTCCTGCTGAATCCCGATAACAAGGATTCTGTCTGTTTTTCGCTTGTAACGTGCAAAAGGGCAAATACCAGAGCCGAACAGGGTTTCGATAGGATTCATGGTCGTAACTATTTGATATGATAAGAGTTGCGGTCGGTGGATAGCGTTGTCTCCAGGCCGATCGGAAGAAATTAGTTTGCAAAGTTTGTGATTTTTTCGTTTAAGCCTCTTGCGGGGTGATTCAAGGGTTATTAGAATCTGTTGTCTTTGCTGAATTGTTTTGGGGAGGATTCCGGGCGTCTCGGGCCGGCAGGATCGTCGGCTTTTTCAACACATGGAGGTGTTCTATGGCCCGGCCCATTTGGGCATTCCGGGCAATGAGCGTCCGCGCGACCGATTTGACGACCCCCTGCTATAATAGTAGGGGAGAGTCTTCCGCCGGCGTCCGGAGGTGCGTGACCTTACGGGCAGACCATCCCCATTGGATGTAACTCTCTCTATATAAAATGATCTGGGGAAGGATTGCCATGAAGTCAGTGCGGAAAAAACGACACACGTCGTCGGTCCAGCCGGTCAGCGATACTCCACTTACTACTTTTTCTTCCGACCTGTTGACTCCGGAAGAAGAGCGGGAGTTGCTAACCAGTTTTTGGGACTGCAAATGCGAACTGGTTCGAGTTCTGCTCCGGCTATCGCCCCGATCTTCGCGCCAATAAACCACCTATGGTGAGCCGTGGCCGATGGCCCAGTTCATCCGCGAATTCTGCGATGAAGCAGTCATTTTCGAATTCGTCCGCCGTTCGCCGTCTCCACGATCGCTATGTTCACTACAAACATCGTCTTGCCTCGGCGAACATTCGCCTTGCCGCTCACGTTGCCAAGCGCTTCCGCCATCATTCGCTCAGTTACGCCGATCTGCTTCAAGAAGCCGTTTGCGGTCTGATGCAGGCGATCGATCGTTTCGATGTCAGCCACGGCACCCGGCTCGCCACCTATGCAACTTGGTGGATTCGCCAAACGCTTCAGATTGCGGTTGCCCGGCAAAGCCATCTGGTCAGCCTTTCGCCGCACCACTTGCAGGAACTGGGCCTGCTGCAACAGGAATCCGAAGCGCTGGCTCACGGCGGCAAGCACCTGCCCAGCCCGCAAGAACTCGGCATCCCGCACCGGCAGCAGCCTGGAACATCTGACCCACCTGCAAACCGCCACTCGCACTCCTGTTTCGCTTGAACGCCGTTCTCGACGACGACAGCGATTTCAAGCTCACCGAAGCGATGCCCGACAACACCAGCGCCACGACCGCAGACCAACAACGAGCGCCAGGAAGCACTCGGCTTTCTGATGGAAAACCTCCGGCCCCGCGAGCGGAAGGTTCTCGATCTGCGCTTCGGTCTGACCGGCAACGGCACTCATAGCCTGCGGCAGATCGGCCACTTGCTACGAATTAGCAAGGAACGAGTCCGCCAGATTCAGAACCGCGCTCTGGAGAAACTGCGGGCATCTGCCGAGCGCGTCGGCTGGGAGCCTAGCCTGCTGCTAGATTAGGACAACTATAGAACACACATTAGCCTACTGGCGTTTGCTGGTAGGCTTTTTTTGTTTGTTTAGGAGGAACCATGACGGACCGGTACAGGGTCACCCACAACTCAGAACGTGTCTTGTGGCTTGAAGAGTTGTGGCAATACCGAACTCATCGTGGTCTAATGATGGGACAGCCGACCCGAGAAATGAACCAGGACGAGGTGATCCGAACGGTTCAGACAGCTCAAGACCGATACGGCACTGTAGCGCGAATTCAGCCGGTTGAGCGCGTATTAGACGTTTCGCCTGACGATGTCGAGCTTTTGGAGCTACTTCAACACGTACCAAAATTGCACCCAGTCGAGATTCCGTGGACGACCTGTATCGGCCTATTCCGCTCGTATCCACCCGCTCGCGACCCGAAAAAGGACCATTCGTATTTGACAATCGTCTGGTATCAGGATCAATTTGCTTTGCCCATCGCCCCAATGGAGTTGTCGCAAATTCAAGCATTGGATTGGACGACGCTCGCTGCAGATGCCGCAGCAGATTGAAATGAATAATGATCTCTGGAAGCACTATCATGCGCACACTCCTCCTCTTGCTGACTCTCACAACAACTCTGACCGCCGATGAACCCGCTTTCAAGGCGGGAACCGCGTCGAAAGTCATTACGCCTGCAGAAACATTGTGGATGGCAGGCTATGGATCGCGCAACAAGCCCTGCGACACCAAGCAACACGATCTATGGGTCAAGGCTCTCGCCATCGAAGACCCCGCTGGAACAAAATGTGTCCTGCTGACCAGCGATCTGTGCGGCATTCCACGCGGTTTAAACGAGAATGTTACCCAGGATGTGATGAGACAAACCGGACTCAAACGTGAGCAAATTCTGCTGACTTGCTCGCATACGCATTGCGGCCCGGTCGTTTACGGTAACCTCATCGACATGTACGATCTCACACCGGAACAGCCGGCGAGGATCAAGGCCTATACCGAAAAACTGCGAATCTGGATGGTCGAGGTGATCGTCAAGGCACTGAAGGATCTCAAACCGGCAAAGCTGAGCATGGGCAAGGGGACTGCGCGATTCGCCATGAATCGCCGCGAGCCGACGAAGAATGGCATCATCAACGGACGTAACCCGGAAGGGCCGGTCGATCACGACGTCCCGGTGCTGCGCGTCGAGAATGCCGATGGGAAATTGAAAGCGGTCGTCTTTGGTTATGCCTGCCATAACACGACCATGCAGTTTTACGAATGGTGCGGCGACTATGCCGGTTTCGCTCAGATCGAGATCGAGAAGAAGCACCCCGGCACAATGGCCTTGTTCTGGATCGGCTGCGGGGCCGACGCCAACCCGTTACCACGCAGCAAGATTGAATTGTGTATGAAGTACGGCAAGGAGTTGGCGGCCGGGGTCGAGGATGTCCTGTCGGGAAAGATGAAGCCATTAACCGCGAAAATAACCCCAAGATATGAAGAAATCGTTCTGCCCTTCGATACGATCCCTGAGAAAGCAAAATGGTCGGCCGATTCGCTCAGCAAGACAACAGCGGTTCGTAATCGAGCATTGAAGATGCTGAAGATTCTGGAAGATGGCAAGAGAATCGCCGAAGAATATAGCCATTATCCGGTGCAAGTCTGTGCTTCGGCGATGAGTTGCTTTGGGTTAGCCTGGGAGGGGAAACGGTCATCGATTACAACCTTCGGCTCAAGAAAGAACTTTCGGGCAAACCTGCGTTATGGATCACTGGCTATGCGAACGACGTGATGGCGTACATACCGTCGAGACGAGTATTGAAGGAAGGCGGCTACGAAGCCGATTCATCGATGGTCTATTACGGGATGCCAACGAAATGGGCACCGGCGATCGAAGATAAAATTGTTGAAAGTGTCATGAAACTGGTGAAATAAGCATGGACTAACCACAGAGTCACAGAGAACACAGAGAAGACAATACAAAGAGAAATAAGCCTAAGCGAAGGGAAGACCCTTTATGTGGCTTACGCTTGATGCTCTCTGTGTTGTCTTCTCGGTGTTCTCTGTGACTCTGTGGTTAGTTCTGTCTTCTTGTCTTTTTGAGCTTCATCATGAACATCAAGAGCCTCGTCCTCGGTTTCTTGCTCCTATCCACTGGTGCCGCTGCGGAGCCGGAGTCCAAGCCGGCGAAAGATCATATTGGCCCGCGCTCTCCCCGTGAGGAACTGGCAACTTTCAAGGTTCTCAAAGGTTTTAGGGTAGAGCTGGTAGCCTCGGAGCCGGATGTTGTCGATCCGGTTGCGATGTGTTTTGATGTGCGCGGTAGGATATTTGTCTGCGAAATGCGCGGCTATCCCAATGGCGGGCTTGGCACCGGGATGGAGAGCCGGGGACGCATCCGCATGTTGGAGGATGCGGATGGCGATGGGGTCTATGAAAAATCGACCGTCTTCGCGGCGGGATTGCGATTTCCTACGGGTGTCATGGCCTGGAAGAATGGGATCATCGTCACCGTTGCGCCCGATCTGATCTATCTCGAAGACACCGACGGCGATGGCAAGTCCGACAAGAAACGGGTTCTTTATACGGGATTCGGCCTGTCCAACATTCAACAACTGGTCAATACCCCGCAATGGGGACTCGATAACTGGATCTATGTCATGGTGGGCGGTGCCACTGGCGGGACAATCACTTGCACAGAAAAGCCGGACATGAAACCAGTCATTTTGAGAGGCCGTGGCATTCGCTTCAAACCCGATCACCTGGAATCGCTGGAGACGATGTCTGGGGGTGGGCAATATGGCCTGGCTCCGGACGACTATCAACACTGGTTCACTGCCACCAATAGCCAGCACCTTCGGCAAATCGTGCTTCCCGACCATTACCTGCGCCGAAATCCATACCTGACGGTTCCGGCGGTTTCTTTCGACATCCCGGATCATGGGGCCGTTTGCAAGTTGAATCGCATTAGTCCCTATGAACTGTGGCGGGTCGAGCGCACCACGCGCCGCAAGGATGCCCCGGACTCCAAGCGATATCCGCCGACCGAACTTTTTCCAGGGGGTTATGTTACTTCGGCCTGTAGCCCGATCGTCTACACGGCGAATCTCTTTCCATCTGAGTATTACAACAACACGTTCGTATGCGATCCTGCCAACAATTTGATTCATCGCGATATTCTCGAAGTGAAGGGTAGTCTCTTCAGTGCCAAGCGTGGCGATCCCGATTGTGAATTCTTCGCCTCAACCGACAACTGGTGCCGACCCGTTTATTTAACGGTGGGGCCGGAAGGGGCGATCTATGTTCTCGATTTCTATCGGGAGATTATCGAAACACCTCTCTCCTTGCCGGAGGACATCAGGAAACAATGGAACGTGGAGAGCCGGGATCGCGGTCGGATCTGGCGAATCGTACCGGAAGGATTCAAGGCGAAGAAACACCCCGAATTGAGCAAAGACCCGATTGAGGATCTGGTTGCGATTTTGGAAAGTCCCATTCCATGGCAACGGCTCACTGCGCAGCAACGACTGGTCGAACGCAATGAGAAACGCCGCAGATCGGCTCCTGGCGAAACTGGCTACATCTGCCAAGACGGCACCTGGTCGAGTGCATGCCCTGTGGACGCTGGAAGGCTTGAATCGTCTCGAAGAAGCCCAGGTGCTCATCGCCCTGTCGGATTCCGACGCCAATGTCCGCGAACAGGCGCTTCGGCTCGCGGAGCCGTTCGCTTCTCGATCGGAGGCCATCGTCAAGAAGATGCTCAAGATGGTCGATGACCCAGCGCCGCATCTTCGACTTCAACTCGCATTTTCGTTTGGTGCTGTGCCGGGACCCACGGCCACCGAAGTCTTGGTGAAACTGTTATTGCATCCCCAGGCCGATTCATGGCTCGAAACTGCGGTGCTGTCATCGTGCAGCAAGGTAGCTGTCCCGATGATTGAATGGCTGGGGAAAACGGAAAACGCAAAACCTACCCGTGATGCACTGGTTTCCAGGCTGGCGGTAATGGTTGGTGCGCGAAACTCGGAGGATTCGATCGCCAACTTGTTGCAGACACTGGCCGCCCAGCCCAGGGCCGGCGATGGCTGGAAACTCGCGATCATCCAAGGGCTTGGGCAAGGGATGCAGAATTCTGCTCGACCGCTCTACACATTGTGGGACAAACCGCCGCAATCTCTGGAAAAAGCGGTTGCAGCAGTGAAAGGCTTGTTTTCGCAAACCGTCACCATAGCGCTGAGCGCTGAGCAAAGTGAGGTGAGCCGGATTGGAGCCATTCGCTTTCTCGCTTATGGACCCTTCACGATCGCTGAGCCAGTCTTCAAAGATCTTCTCTCGGCGCAGCAATCGATCGCCATTCAATCCGCCGTCGTCAAAGGACTGGCCTCGCGAAGCGAACCCGCGGCGACAGCCCTACTGGTTTCCGCCTGGGAGAGATCGGGACCAAGTCTTCGGCGCGAGTTATTGGAATCGCTCTGTTCTCGACCCGATCGAGTGGCTGCATTGTTGGACGCGATCGAGGCCAAACGGATATTGCCCGCGCACCTGGAATCGTCGCGCCTGGAATTCCTGCGGAAGCATCCGAACGCAAAACTCGGCCAGCGCGCTATTGACTTGCTGGGCAAGTCAACAAATTCCAATCGCAAGAAGATCGTGGAATCGTATGCCGATGCGTTGAAGCTGGACGGCGATGCGCTGCGCGGCAAGACACTGTTTCAGAAGCATTGTGCAGTGTGCCATCGCCTGGAAAATGTGGGACACGAAGTGGGCGCGAATTTGCTGGCCGCGCTTCGAACCAAGAGCAAACCGGCATTGCTCATCGATATTCTCGATCCAAGTCGAGAGGTCGACTCGCGGTTTGTGAACTATCGCGTGACGACGTTGAATGGACGGGCCTTCACGGGAATCCTGGCGGTTGAAACTCCATCGAGTATCACTCTGAGACGAGCGGAGAATGCGGAGGATACCATCTTGCGAACACAAATCGAAACGATCGAAGCGAGTTCAAAATCGTTGATGCCGGAGGAATTCGAGAAGCAACTCAACAAGCAGAATGTCGCCGACGTGATCGCGTATTTGCTCGGTGTGGTGGCGAAGTGACGCCGGGTCAGTGAGAAGTGTCGAAATAAGACATGCATTAGTTCGGTAGCTTGAGGTGCTTCTTCCTATCCTTTTTCGGCCAGCGGTAGTCGATCGTCAGTTGCTCCAGTGCCGCAATATCGCGCAGGGCGCGGAAGGTGACCGTTTTCTCTTTCAGATTGAGTTGGAAATCCACGTTGGGATCGTCCGAGTGGTTGAACAGTCCGCCAAATCCCATGGGCATCGCGTTGAGTCTTTGCGACTTGCCCCAGGCAAATACATAGGTTTCGAGCAATGTATGTTTGATGAGCTTCCAGTCCTTTGCCGAAAGCGGGATGACCGGCGATACTTCGACGATCTCGCCCCGGCGGACAGGAACCGTGGAGCAAACTCCCCTGCCCATGCCGGGAAATATTTTAAGGATGAGCGTACTGGACATTTGATTGTGTATACCAATCGCTTTGGGGAAATCGATCGAGTGCAGCTGTTGAATATCACGGCGATCTGGCCGAGCCAAGAAACTCCACCAGGTCTCGAAATTCCCGCCGTGTCATCATCTTGTGGAGATCATCCGGCATCAACGACTTGGGCGAGACTTGACGATCTTCGATATCGAGTCGTCTCAAGACGAGACGTTTACCTTCGGCATCTCCCAGAGTCAGGGTGCTGTCAAAATTCTCGCTCAGGATGATCCCCGTGTGCTTTTTACCATCGTTCATGGTGATCGACCAGTTTGTGAATGCCGGCGCGATTTCCTTGCTCGGAGTGAGGATCGATTCGAGAATCTTGCGCGATTCAGGCTGCCGCCAACCACGGATAACTCCGGACCCACCTGGCCCCCGCGGCCATCGACCCGATGACAAACAGCGCAGCGTGCACCGCGCAGATGAAAGAAAACTTTCTCGCCCGCAGCGGAGTCGCCGGGTGTGGAGAGCAACTTGTTCCAATCGCTATCATTGGCTGGTGCCGGGCCAATGAGTTCCGCTAGTTGCTGCCTACGAGGTTGTTCTTCCTTCTGCGGCTTTGCCGCGAGAACCAACAAAAGCTGTTCGGCAAGCTCGCGCCGATTGTCGGCAATTTTTCCTTTCTCATCCGGCAACTTATCCCACCATGTCAACAGCGCCGATTTTTCCGTGGTACTCAATTCGGTTCCTCGGAGCGATCGCAGTGCATCGCGCTGAAGTTTTGCATCTGCGAGCAGAGACAACAACAGTTTCCGCGACTCCTCGGAATTGGCGGCGAAGCGGGCAAGTCCCAGCACAGCAAAGGCCCGACTATCGCCGTTGATCGACTGCGCACTTGCCAACTCGCGCAGGAGCGGCTCCGTGGCCGATCCGCCGTTTAGAGCAAGCGTTCGCACGGCCTCCGCCCGCAACTTCGGATCGGGATGAGCCAGCAACTCTTTGAGAAGATTGATTGTGAAAACGGGGTGTTCGGGACGCAGCATTCGCAAGGCAAAGGTGCGAAAAACCACGGGCTGCTTATTATCCTTGACAATCCGCGCAACATATTCTTCACCGCTTGGCTCCGTATTCGGTTTGGTCGAACCACCTCTCAACAACTCGTTGGCTGCCAGCAGCGACTCAAAGAGGTCTCTACTGACTGGTTCGGTTGCCGCAGCCTGGGCGATGGCATCCGCGTATTCCTTCAGGTGCTCTTCGCCTACCCATTGAACCGCTGCTCGCCGTACTGCTGGGCTGGGGTCTTTCAAGAATTGCGCCAAGTGCTTTTGAACCTCGACAACGCCAGTGCGCCTAAGTGCGAGCAACACTCCCAGTCTTAGTTTGGGATCTTTGGAGTCAATCGCAGAAGTCAACAAACCGATGTTGCCAGGGCGACCCAGGGCTTCCAAGGCAGCACCGACCAGGAAAGGATCGGAATCTGCGAGTGTTGGGACGATCAATTTGACGGAGGCAGGCTGTCGGAGTTGCAAGATTGCGTGCATTCGCACGAGTGGCGAGGGGTCGTTGAGTGCCAGAAACTTTAGATTGGACTCCCCTCTTTTATAACCGTCGCGCAAGAATTGACCGATCAACAGCGCTGACAGTGCTCGAATTTCGGGTGCGGCGTCTTCAAGAGTGAGTATCAGGATCTTGAACGCCGCGGAAACGTCAAGCTGGGCAATTCCCCAGAGTGCGGCCAGCCTGGTTCGGACATCCTTATTCTCCTTCACCGTGGAAACCAGTATGTCTCTGCCGGTGTCCTCCTTGTCGGCCAGTGCTTCTGCCGCCGCTGCGCGAATCTCTATTCTTGGATCGCTCAGAAGTCCACGCAGGTCTTTTGCTTTCAGAGCGGCAACTCTCGAAGGTCTTAACTCATCATCCTTTCGCAAATCCTTCGCACGAATACGCCAGATCCGGCCCTTTCCGTGAACGGGGTACGACTTATCCACCCAATCGCTGAAGTAAATAGAGCCATCCGGAGCAGTGGCGATCGCAACGGGCCGGAAATCGTCCCCGCCGCGCACCAGCACCGAGGATTTCGCCGAATAAGATGCGCCACGAGGACTCAGCGTGAATTGTTCGATGACGTGATCGCCCCAGCTTGTCACCAGCAATTTGCCGCGATATTCCTTGGGCAATCCAATCGATTCATAAGCAAGAATTCCGCTGGGAGCTTCAGCAGTGCCGGCGACCATCGGCAGGGTGCCGGGCAGTTCGCCATTCCAGGCCGTGAATGGATGGAGCCCCTTGCGGCCGTTGCGAAAACGATAGCCATAGTCCCCGCCTTGAACGATGTGCAGGAGCCGACAGGGCCCTCGCGAGTCGGGATCGTTGTCAACCGCGAATAGCTGGCCAAACGCATCGAACGCCAGTGCGAAAGTATTCCAAAAACCCGTGGCAACCCGTTCGAGTTTCGAGCCGTCGGGCCGGCAGCGATAGATGCTGCCGCCCTCGCCGCCGCCCTTCATAGTAACCCCATCGGTGCCGATCAACTTGTACGAAGCACCCAGGTTCTCGCCGAGGGAAAAATAGAGATTGCCCAGCGGATCGAAGGTGAACCCAGATAGTCCGTTGTGCGGATAGTCCCCGGATGATTCGAGTTTAACGATGACCTTGCGTCATCCGCCTCACCTTTGCCTTTGGAATCCTTGAGCAGCCAAATATCGGATCGCGTCGCCAGGTATACTGACTCATCTCGGCCAAGTGCAAGGCTCATCGCATTCTTGAAGCCATCGGCAAATGTGGTTATCTTGCGAAATTTACCGTTGGCATCGGGATCACTGAAAATGCGAATGCGATCGTGGGCCGGGCCGGTGTAATTGCCCTGGCGCTGATGCGTGTGATTCTCAATCACCCAGACTCGTCCAAGCTCATCGACGGTTAGGCCCGTGGGCGTGACGATGTCCGGATGACTGGCGACCATTTCCAGAGTCAATCGATCGTCGAGAGCCACTGGGGGCGCAGCCAAGATATTTCCGGCAAGCAGAAGATTGAGCAGGATTCCGAGAATGCAGCGCTTCATTGATGCTCCGAAAAAATTAGTTCCAAGCTCCAAGTTCCTTCATGAGTTCCAAGTTCCTTCATGAGTTCCAAGTTCGAAGTTCCAAGTTAAATACCGACAACCCTTCGGGTTTTTCAACTTGGAACTTGGAACCTGGAACTTGGAACTATTTGAGAGCAATCGATTTTTTGATCGCTTTGACGGTCGTTTCCGCCCGAAACTCCACGATCTTCTTGCCCCATTCGATCGTCTTTGCTGCGGGTGCCAGTTCGATGCCGTTGATGCGGAACTTGTCTGCGGCGATGCGTTGCTTCATGCGTACCGTGGTTGGATCAACCGTCATCATCGTGGCCGTGATGATGAAGTCGTCGTGCAAGCCCTCATCTTTTTGCTTGATTCCTTCTTTTTCGAGCCAGGCTTCCACACCATCGTAGTCGTAATACTCCAGGATGAAATGGACGGCTGTCTTGCCGCCTTTCCACTGCGTATTCAGCTTGGCGGCCACTGCCTTCATGCCGACCTGGTTTCCGCCGCTGTCGCCGATCAGGACGATATTTTCAAAACCGTGGGCACGGAACGAGGCGCAAATCTCGATCAGTAGCCGTTCATAGGTGTCTTCCGTCAGGCTGATGGTTCCGGGATATTTCATATGCCCGCTGCGAGGCTCAATGCCGCCTTCCGGTACGAACGGAACAATGGGAGCTACCAGGGCGTTGCCAAGCTTGCGCGATCGCCTCCGCCGTTGCTCGCAAGACATAATTGTGCTTGCCGGTGGCGAGATAGGGACCATTCTGCTCGACGCCGCCGGTTGGAATAATCACCGTCGCCTTGCCTCCCTTCAAAGCATCTCGAACCTCCATCCAGGTCAGTTCCTCGACCCAAACCGAGTCGAGTGCTTCGATAGGCCGCCGGGCCTTGATGTCCGGAGCCTGGGCCAACTGCGGGTTGATGGAAAGTAGACTCAGTGCGAACACGCCAAAGATAACCAGGGTGCGGTGCATGGTCAGTTCTCCCAAAGTAAGAGGTACTGGCATGGTATACGAAGGAACCGGTTCCGGCGATGAATCCGGATTTGCTCCCGGATCATACAATGATTTTTTGACTCGTACGTGTTCATTCTACTTCCTCGGAGCGGAACGCATGCTCTTCCCCACAACTCTATTCAGTTACAGAAGAACCCTGGCCGTCATGGTCTGCGTGCTTGGTGTCAGTTCCTGTTTTCTTGTGTGGGGCGAAGAATCGGTCAAACCGAAGAACTCCACCGCTGCCAAACCGATCCGACAAACCTGGACAACCTCCAAAGTGACCGGCTCACCGGAGCCGCCGGCACCCTTCAAGGTCGTGCAAGCGTTTCCGAAACTGAAGTTCGATCACCCTCTGCTCATGGCTCACAGCTCCGAACTAAAACGAATGTTTGTCGGCGAGCAAAATGGTGTGCTCTACTCGTTTCCCGATAAGCCGGATGCCAAGGCCGATGTCTTTATCGACCTGCGCAAAGATCTCAAGACGATGCACCTTCTTCCGAAAGCCAAGGAGATCGAACTCCTGTACGGGCTGGCGTTTCATCCGCAGTTCGAGCAGAACCGCCAGTGCTTCATCGCCTATACGTTGAAAGCGAAGGAACGCGGACAGCAGCTCGAAAACGGCACACGCATTTCCCGGTTTACGGTGACAAAAACCGATCCGCCCCGTGCCGACCCCGCAAGCGAAGAGATCGTGTTTACCTTCCTGCAGGGCGGACATAACGGCTGCGATATACACTTCGGTCCCGACGGCATGCTCTATATCTCGACCGGCGACGGCAGCGGTCCCAACCCGCCCGACCCGCGCAATACCGGACAGGACATCACCGACTTGCTTTCCTCCATCTTGCGCATCGACGTTGACCACAAAGATGAAGGAAAAACTTATGGGGTTCCCAAAGATAACCCCTTTATCAAAATGAAGGATGCCAGGCCGGAAATCTGGGCCTATGGCTTTCGCAACCCCTACCGGATGAGCTTCGATCGCAAGACCGGTTCTCTCTACGTGGGCGATGTCGGCTGGGATCTCTGGGAAATGGTGCATCGCATCGAAAAGGGCGGGAACTATGGCTGGTCCGCGATGGAAGGCCCGCAACCCATCAAGGAGAAACTGGGCCCAACTCCCATTATCCCGCCCCTAATTGCCTTGCCGCATACCCTGGCTTGCAGCATCACTGGTGGACGGGTTTACCACGGCAAGAAGTTTCCCGAACTGGAGGGAACCTACATTTTCGGCGATTGGGAAACTCGGCGGATGTGGGCTGCCCGATTCGAAGGCGATCGCGTCAAGGAGATGCCGGAGATCACCCGCCCCGTTGTTCGGGTGGTGGCGTTTGGCGAAAATCAGGATGGGGAAATCTTTTTCCTGGATTACGATCGCGGCACCATCCACACGCTGGAACGCAATGACCAGGGCAGTCAGAACCTGAAGTTTCCTGCCAAAGTCTCGGAAACTGGTCTTTTCAGTTCGGTCAAAGATCATTCGCCGGCGGCCGGAGTGGTTCCGTTTGTCATCAATGCCCGGCAATGGCAGGACGGGGCTACAGCGGTCCACTGGGCGGCCTTCCCCGGTACATCGGGGGCAACCCTTTACCAGAATGGCAAGCCGATCCCCGGTTTTGTCGACTGGCATAACTTCCGCATGCATTTCCCCAAGGATGCAGTCTTGTTGCGCACCTTGTCGCTGGATGATCGCCGGATCGAGACGCAGATCATGCACTACGACGGCCTGGACTGGCATGGCTACTCCTTCGCCTGGCGCGACGATCAGAGCGACGCCGATCTTGTGCCCCCGGACGGTGCGGAAAAAGTGCTGTCCGGAAGAAAAGATGAACGAGTCTGGCAATTTCATAGTCGAAGCCAGTGCATGTCGTGCCACAACAACCAAACGGAGTATGCCCATGCCTTTCTGCCCGCGCAGTTGAACCGCAACGGTCCGGATGGTCGGAACCAACTGGTGGCGCTGGGCGAATTGGGACTGCTGCGCCGGGCGGACGACGACGGCAAGATATTGCCGGCGTTCGATGCCAAGACCGCTGCCGGCGAGCGAAAACTGGTCGATCCTCACGATGTTAGACAACCTCTCCAGGCACGTGCGCGTTCCTATCTCCATGCGAATTGCGGTCATTGCCACATGGAACACGGAGGGGGCACGGTAAGCCTTCGACTCAACGAAAACGCAGCGCTCAATGACATGAAAGCGCTCGGCGTTCGACCCGTTCGCGGCTATTTTGGCCTGCCCGATGCACGCATCATTCAGGCCGGTGATCCCACGAAGAGCACGCTTTATTTCCGAATGGCCAAGTTCGGCAGAGACCGAATGCCGCACATCGGCTCCGATTTACCGGATGAAGCCGGGCTGAAACTGGTCGCCGATTGGATCACTGGCTTGGGGAAAAATCCGCACAAACCTGAGATGAAAGAGGCCGAAAACGTGGACCAGTTGCTGGCAAAGCCGGCTTCTGCACTTTTGATTGCCCGAAAAATCGGCCAGGGTGAATACAGCACTGCCGAGCGAGAGCGCATCCTGGCCGCTGCATCGAAACTGCCGCCCGGGCCGGTGCGCGAACTTTTTGAGGGCTTTTTCCCGCAGCCTGACCGAGCCTTGCGAATGCTGGGCAACAGCCCGCGACCTTCTACGATTCTGGCACAAAAAGGCGACAGCGCGCGGGGCGAAAAGCTCTTTTGGTCCCAGACGATCAATTGCGCCAAATGCCACAAGGTCGGCGACAAAGGGACACCGGCCGGTCCCGATCTTACGACGATCGGCAAGTCGAGATCGAGACCGGAGCTTCTCGAAAGTATGCTGGAACCATCGCGGCGAATTGAACCGAAGTTTGCCGCCTACATCATACGGACGCAGGATGGTCGATCCATCACAGGTATTGTGACCCGGCGCGACGAGAAAACGATTACGCTGCGCGATGGCGAGGGGAAGGAAATGATTCTCGCCGGTAATGAGGTTGAGGAAATGAAACCATCGAGAATCTCGCTCATGCCGGCCGGTCAATTGGCGAGCCTCACTGCGCAAGAGGCTGCGGATTTGCTGGAGTACCTGGCCAATAGAAAATGAAATCGAAAGGGGGCGGTGACCGACAGCGTTATCACAGCCATTCCGAAGCGAGTAGGAGAATTGATGCCCATATCGTGGAAGGCACTTACCCCTCTCATCGTCTGGCTGGGACTCGTCCTCTATTCCGTCTTCTTCGGGGTGCCGACGGGTTTGACCGAAAATGCCTGGTTCTTCTTCGCACTATTTGCCGCAGTTATCGTTGGACTGATTCTGGAGCCAATTCCTGGCGGCGCGATCGGTATAATTGGGGTCGCTATCGCCGCTTCGATGCGCTATGTGAGTACCGATCCCACACAATCTCTTAAGTGGGCGTTGAGCGGTTTTTCCGATACCACGGTTTGGCTGACTTTCGGAGCGTTCGTGTTCTCGATGGGCTACAACCAAACAGGGCTGGGACATCGAATCGCCTTGATTTTGGTTCGTAGGCTTGGGAATCGAACGCTGGGCCTGGGCTATGCCATCACATTTGCCGACCTTATCCTGGCACCCGGTACACCGTCGAATACCGCCCGTAGCGGCGGCATCATTTTTCCGGTCATCAGCAACATTCCAGGTTTATACGGCTCCGCGCCGGACCAACCGCCCGCAAGATCGGCTCGTATGTCATGTGGACCGGTTTCACGGCAATGTGCGTGACCTCTTCGATGTTCATCACGGCACTGGCCCCGAACGCCGTGGCCCTGTCGATCGTCAAAGGCACTACAGGACTTGAAATTCACTGGTTCCAGTGGTTGGTGGGATTTCTCCCCATTGGTCTGGTGCTGCTGATTTTGACACCGCTGCTCGTCTATCTCATTTATCCTCCCGAAATCAAAACCAGCAAGGAAGTGACGGTCTGGGCTGCGGATGAGTTGAAAAAGATGGGCAAAGTTACTCGACGCGAATGGACGATGGTCGGCCTGGTGATCCTGGCCATTGTACTATGGATCACGGGCTACAATCCATCCATCAGAGTGCCGTACCTGGGGAGCCGATTCATCCATCCGACCACGGTCGTGCTTTTGGGAATCGCCTTGATGCTTCTGACCCGGATCGTCACTTGGGACGACATCATCAGCAACAGGGGGGCCTGGAATGTCCTGCTCTGGTTTGCGACACTGGTAACGCTGGCCGGCGGCTTGAACGCGGTGGGGTTCATCAAGTGGTTCGGGGAATTGGCGGCAGTGCCTTTGAAGGGACTGGATCCAATACTGGCGCTGGCATTACTGGTCGTGCTGTTCTTCATGATCCATTACTTCTTCGCTTCATTGAGCCACATACAGTGGCTGTCCTTCCTGTCATCCTCGCCGTGGGAGTCAAAATCCCCGATATGCCTGTGGGGGCGATGGCGCTGCTCTTGGTCTATTCGCTGGGATTGATGGAAGTGATAACTCCCTACGCAACCGGCCCCGCTGCCATTTATTATGGCAGCGGCTATACTTTGCGCGGCGATTTCTGGAGACTGGGACTGATCTTTGGGCTGATTTTCTTGACAGCACTGTTGGGTATCGGCATTCCGTATCTGCTATGGTTTCTCAACATCAATCCGCCTGCGGTACTGGGTTGATCGGCTCGATGGCAACCATATGGAGCATACTCACAGTCTTCCAGTGATCGTAAACCTGAGCATTCCCCGGCGATGGAACGCCGATAATCGCAGAGCGATGCCCGGTCAACATATCCTGGGGTTTGGTGACATGAATCGCATCACCGTTTGTCAGTTTCAGTCGGAACGGCTCAAACGGGTTCGCGTTGAGCCAATCCAGCAATTCAAATGAAGTCATATCCGTTTCCTTTTTTCGGCAGACCTAGGGTGATTGATTTACCCCCACCCGCTTGGGGGTAATAGTATGATACCAATTAAGGTATCATGCGATCGCTGCATACAAGCCCATCGTGCGAAAGAACCAGTGATAAACAATTCGCCTGATGCCCACGAATCAGGCGATGATGTCCTTGATTACTTCCCCTTCAACATCCGTGAGACGGAAGTCTCGGCCACTATAACGATATGTCAGTTTCTCATGATCGATCCCCATGAGGTATAGCATGGTCGCGTGCAAATCGTGAACGTGGACTCTCTTCTCCACGGCCTGATAGCCAAATTCATCCGTGGCACCGTAGGCCATGCCGCCCTTCACGCCGCCGCCCGCCAGCCAAACGGAAAAGCCCCAGTGGTTATGATCGCGCCCTGTCCCCTGCGAAGCCGGTGTTCGCCCGAACTCACCGCCCCAGAGAACCAGCGTGTCTTCGAGCAACCCGCGTTGCTTGAGATCTTTCAGAAGGGCTGCGATCGGACGATCTACGGTTCCTGCCAGTTGACGATGTTGGCCATCGTTGTTGTCGTGGGTATCCCAGGGTTGGAAATTGCCGGTGTAGATTTGCACGACACGAACGCCGCGCTCGACCAGCCGGCGGGCCAGCAGGCAGTTTACCGCGAATACCTTGTCGCCCGGTCCTCGACTAATGCCGTACATCTCGCGGACTTTGTTCGGCTCCTTGCCGATGTCGAAGGCATCCGGTGCGGCGACCTGCATTCGGAATGCCATTTCCAGGGATTCGATCCGGGCGTCGAGTAACGGCTCATGACCTCGGCGCTCGATCTGAAGGGCATTCATCTTCTGAACGAGATCGAGTTGCCTTCTTTGCGATTCAAGGGACAACTGGCTGTTCGCCAGATGAGGGATCACATCGCGGGGCTGGAAATTCGTCGGCAAATCGAGATGGGTTCCCTGGTAAATCCCCGGCAAGAACCGATTGCTCCAGTTGGCCGCACCGTTGACGGGCCGGCCGGTCCCCAGCACGATGTATCCCGGCAAATTTTCGTTTTCGCTACCCAGACCATAGAGCAGCCAGGAGCCGTAACTGGGCCGCACCGACTGGACATGGCCGCTGTTCATCATGAACATACTCGGTTCATGATTGGGCACATTGGTGTGCATGGAGCGAATGACGCACAGATCGTCGCAGCAGCGCGACTGTTTCTGAAAAAATCTCGCTGACAGGCAATCCGGACTTGCCGAGCCGAAGGAATTTGAAGCCCGAAGGTTTTAGTCCGCCAGTGCCGTTTTCCGTTTTCAGGCTGGTGATACTGGCCGGTCGCTGGCCTTTGTATTTCTCCAGGGCCGGCTTGGGGTCGAAGGTATCGACCTGCGAAGGGCCGCCATTCATATACAGGTGGATGATTCGTTTGGCTCGCGGTCGAAAATGGGGGGCCTTGGGAGCCAGCGGATTGGTAGAATGCGCAGATGCAGCCAAAGCACCTTGCTGGGCCAATAGGCCGGCCAGTCCCAACATTCCCATCCCCGTGCCGCACTGGGCCAGCATCGCTCTGCGAGAAAGTTCGTTGTCAAATAACTGCTTCATGGGATTCTCCTTTTGTTAGCCCGACGCGCAAGTTTTGAAGTTGCGCCTGCGGAATACCGAAGGTATTGGGAGCCCGCTGCGCAAGCAAGGCGAGACTGCGACATCGCCGGAACTCCTTACCTTGCTTGCGCTGCGGGCTCCCATCGTCCTTTCGGACGCTTTCAACTATCGCCAAAAGCGCAACATCAAAACGCGCAACCAAGGCACGCGCTTTTTCCTCGCTCGCGCGTCGGGTTAACAGGGACAGTCTCTTAGTCAACCCAGGTGAATTCATTGGTTCCCAACAAGGCTTGTGCATACTGCTGCCAGGGCGTCAACTTGTCTTGCTTCTGTGTCTCGGATGCAGAGTGAAGAAACTCCAGTCCAAGTTTCTTCTCTGCATCTGTCGGCGATCGGCCGAATGCCGACTGAAATGCGATATCGATTCTTGTGCTATCCTCTTTCGTTGCCATTTCCAGCTTGGCCGCAAATGCCTTGGCACACTCGATCATGAACTCGCTGTTCAGAACAAATAACTGTTGTTGCGGCACCGTTGTGACGCTCCGCCGGTCGTTCGATACATTGGCATCGGGGAAATCAAACGCGGTCAGCGTGGCATTCGGCACGGATCGGCTCACCGTGGCGTAAAGGGTTCGACGAACATTTTTCGGACTACCCAGATCGAGCGTCGGGCCGCCGACGGTGCGATCGAGTCTTCCGGAAACCGCCAGTAATCCATCGCGCCAGGCCTCCACATCCAGACGGGCTGGTGTCGTGCGCCAGAGGAACTGATTCTCGGGATCTTTGGCGGCATTTCCAGCAATGCTCTCGCTGCTGAGCTGGTAGGCGGCCGAGAGCATCAACTCGCGATGCAACCATTTGGTGGACCAGCCCGACTCGATGAAACAAAGCGCCAGCGTATCGAGGAGTTCGGGGTGTGTGGGTGGTTCCCCCAGTTTCCCGAAGTTGCTGGGCGTGCCGACGATGCCTCGGCCAAAGTGGTGTTGCCAGACCCTGTTCACAAAGACGCGAACGGTCAAGGGATTCTGTGCGGTGGCGATGGCATTGGCCAGCTCCAGCCTGGTGAATGGTCCTTTGGCTGCTGCTGAGCGCAGGAAAATCCGCAGGAATCCTGGAGGCGCTTCCTCGCCCAGATTTTCGACCCGTCCCCGAATATGCACCCGCATCATTTGGCCGCCGCCGCTGACCCCGTGAATCTTGGTTGGAGCCGGGGGCGGTGATTTCTTGTGCTGTTCCAGCTTGGCCTTCTTCTCTTCGTAAACAGCACGGTCGGCTTTGTCCAGCAAGTTGGGAACTTCTTTGGCATCGACAAAGAACGGCATTTGCGGGGCCGCCCAGAGGAATGGGAGGAAAGGATCACGAGTCAGTTTTTTGGGGTTTGTTTTGTCTTTCGGAGATGAGAAGGAAGGCGCTGTGCGATTCTTGAGAGCATCCCGAACTACACTTTGAATGCCATCGGCCAATTTTCGCAGATCGTCGGGGATCGGGACCGATGTACCGGATGGTTTGGCGTCTCGGATGGCCTTCTCAACGGCCTCCTGAAACGGGACGATCTCTTTGGGTAATTTTGCCTTGCTGCCGGGTTCCATCGACTTGAGCAGATGAATCAGAAAGAATGCCAATAGCTTTTCTTCTCGGGCGATGGTATCAATATCGTGAGGAATTTTACGTTCGCGCAGAACGCGAATGCGGTAGACGGCCAGCAAATATCGACCGACATTTTGCATTGCGACGGTACCAAGTTGCTTGGCCCGTTCCCCCAGCCACTGGGCAAACGCTGCTTCCTGGTTTTTGGTTTCGCGTTCCCAACCGGCAAATTTCGCGACCACCTCTGCCGGCGAAGCCGCAAGCTCCGACATGGAAGCTCCCTGATACGCCGCTGCCAGCGAGTAGTAGTCGCGGGTCGGGATAGGATCGTATTTATGATCGTGGCAACGGGCACAGGCAACCGTCAATCCGAGTAGGCCGCGCGAAAGCGTGTCCACCCGATCATCGAGTTCATCCGCCATCACTTGCGCTGCAAAATTCCCCTTGTGGTATTCCGCGCCCAGCCCTTGAAAGCCCAGACCAGCCAACCTGGTGAATGGATCGGTATTCGGTTCGGGCAAAAGGTCGCCTGCGATCTGCAGCTTGAGGAACCGATCGTAGGGCATGTCTCGATTGAAAGCGGACACCACCCAATCGCGATAGTGAAACGCAAACGGCGATGGTTTGGCGATAGCGAGCGCCTTGTCATCGGCGTAGCGAACGACGTCGAGCCAATAGCGTCCCCAACGCTCCCCGTAATGCGGTGAAGCGAGTAAGCGGTCGACGACCTTGGCAAAAGCTCCTGGAGAATCATCTTTGAGAAAGGCCTGAATCTCTTCCGGAGTCGGCGGCAAACCGATCAGGTCGAAGGTTGCCCGGCGAATCCATTCGCGCCGGGTCGCCGGTCGAGCCGGCTTCAGGCCGCGTTTTTCAAGCTCGGCAAGAACGAAGTAGTCGACTTCGGTTTTTGACCACTCTTCATCCTTCACCTTGGGGCGTGGATGTTTCGTGGGCAACTGAAAGGCCCAGAAGTGTCGAGCTTTCTCCCAGTCGATCGACGTTTTTTGGTTACCACCTTGCCGATCGGGTGGCATGGGCACACCCATTTTGATCCACGTTTCGATGTCGGCGACGACCGCTGCCGGCAGCTTATCCGAGGGTGGCATCTTCAATTCGGTGTCTTGCCGAAGTGCCTTCATCAGCAGGCTCGCCATCGGTTTGCCCGACACGACGATCGCTCCGCTCTCACCGCCCGTCAAGATGCCGCCGGCACTATCCAGATAGAGCCTGCCCTTGAGTTTCTTTTCTTTTTTGGCTGCTTGCGAATGACAGGAGTAACAGTGCTCCACGAAGACAGGTCGAATTTTCTTCTCGAAGAATTCAAACCCTTTGGCATCGGGTTCGACCGCGTGCATCGATCGGGTGAAACCAAAGAGAATTGCCAATGCTGACAGCAAGGGTCGGTAGAGCTTCACCGATGGTTCTCCGTGATTTGTTGGCGGTGGGTGGGCGAACGCTTTCAATGGTAGGATATTGGTATCGTACCAGATAAGCCTCTCACTCGCCAGCAAAATGAACCATCTACGGGATGATATAGGTCCGGCGACCCTGACCGTAGGTTGCCTCGCTGGTGCCAAACCATTGCCGGCAGGAGCCGAAGACGAATTTGAAGTCGGTCCAGAAATTGGCACATCCGAGTGGGTTCGGGCAGCCTTCCGGGCGCGGGTGTGAACATCGTAGGCCGTGCGAAGATGATCGATGAACGGTCCCGTGTGAACCGGCCTAATCAACGGCTTCTGACGCGGGGGGGTGTCAGTCGGCGGCCTCGTCAGCCCGCCGGGCAGGAGCGGCTTATAGGGTCCGGGCAAGACAGGAGAATAACCATTGGGGGGATAGCCGTTTATTGGCAGGGGATAGTAGCCCGCAAGGGGACCATATCCGGTATACGGGATATGGTCATAACCGCTGAGCGGCCGGCCGGTCAAAGGCCCAAGCGGACTCGGATAATAATAGCGTTGCGGATCCACTCCGTTTGGTGGCAGTGGGGGAGGAGTGATTACCGGAGTAGGATAGGAGGGAAGACTGTTTGGGGGAGGTTGATCCGCGACGGCCGGATCGGGCAAAACTACAAGTCCGACGCCGAGCACGATCAGAATAAATGCCGAACGTAGCATGATTTCATCCTTGAAACGAAGAGCGGCAAAACTCTGCATCTATCTTGTCCTGTGTGGAAAAAGAAGGTGGGAAGGTTTTGCCTGAAATTCTTTTTTCATCATCGGGGAAGCGGATCGTTCAATTTCACGTTCATTGTTCACCCAGAGCGTGTTTCAAAAAGAATCCGACCGCTTCCATCACCAAAGTCGATTTTGCCGGATGTGCAGATTTCACCGAGAATGATCGTTGACACGAGGGAGGATTGGGCCGGGGTGGGAAAGCGTTCTCGATCCGCCATTGGCAGGATCGAGAATAGCCGGGCTGAGATCATTTATGATCGTCTATTTTTGGCCTCTGAGCCAATTGCGCCAGGCAAAGACAGCGCGAGTTTTGTCCGCATCCGTGGCATTGGAGTCGGGTCCGAAATCTTTCCCGGTGAGGGTTTTCAAGGATGCGTGGGCCGCCTGGACCACAAGCCCATCCTTTTCGGTAAGAAGACTGATCAAGTCGGAAACAAACTGGTTGTCAGCCTTCAACCCACAAGCCGTGGCGGCCGCGGTTCTGATCTCCCGGCTCTCGTCGGAGAGCATGTTGCGCAGGGTCGTGGCGGTCATGCGCATCAGTCGGCGCCGAGTGCTTCGCGCACCTGCAATTGATCTGCACCGGACAATTTGCCGGCCGACAACTTGAGCGCTTCGGTATAGACTTCGCCCTTAGAATCCCGAAGCGTGTTGATGATTTCCGTACGTTTCGATCCCGATGCTTTGATTAATCCTTCCATGAGCCGCGTCGCTTGAATATCGAGTTCGCTGCCGGATTGCGTCGAATTGGTGCCCGTTCCGGGATTGCTGGAAGGATTCTGCGAAACGGTTGCCCCGCCACTTTTCAAGGCCGATTCCCCCTTGCCGTTGAGCAAGTTGGTGAGATCCTTGGCCACATTGGCGCGATTGAGAAAAAGCAATGCGAAGCAAGTGTCGACGTCTGGGCCAGTTTCTCCAGAGCCGGCGTTCCAAGACCCATCAGTTCGCTGCATTCGGAGAAGAATGTTTGAACCCCAAGAATACCATTCGAAATTTCCAATGGTCACCACGTCGTAGATGACGCCCACGCGCTCGATGCTCCAAAGAAGGTACAGCATTGAGCCGGAACCTCCCACAGGTCCCATTGGAACTCCCACTGCGCCCATCGGAGGCATTGGGGAGCCTCGTGGATCAGCGGGTGCGCCTGGCCCCGGGCCCGCAGGTCTTCCTCCGGCCATGGAATTTGCAAGAAACTTGAACGCCGCCTTCACAGCCCGATCCTCGCCAATTCCGGATCCATGACCTTTCGCTGAATTTGGATTGGTGGATCGACTTCGCAGCATGGATTCGGTTGCTCCGTAACTTACGGCAAGACCAATCAGGCCGGCACACGTCATTGAAGGGGTTGATGGTGAGATTGGCACCGGCGACGACATACCCTTCGGCATCATTGGCATCGACGTGTAAGGCCAGCCTCCATTCTCTGTCTGTGTCCCGCGAAAGTATTTGTCGAGAAGCTTCATCGGTTTTTCGATGGGAACTCCATATTTGCGCGTGCACCACAACCCAAGAGCGGCAAACTGTGTATTCGAGTTGTCACCAATAACATTCCCAATCATCGGCGTTGCTCCACCACCTTCTTGTAAACTCCTGAGCAAATTTCGGACTTCCTGATGCAGACCCGAGTGATCCGTGGCGGAAGACTCGCGACCACTTTCGGGTACTTTGGAAGGTGTTTTTTTAGGAACAGGATTTTCGGGAAGATCCGATCTGCCCTGCGTTTTCTTGGGATCCTTTGAGCCACTCGCAGGCGGACGGGTATTCGTCAATCTTGATTCCTGGCTCAGACTTTTTCGCAACCGGGCTGCTGTTTCGGGAGGGATCGGGAAACCACATTGGTAGCTCCATGCCCCTCGAGAATTCTGCCCACTCATAAGCCGGACGCCAAGAAACTGAATCATGGACCGATCTTGCGATTGTCCGAGACGATCCAAGAACATAATGCACGCCGATATATCGTAGGTTTGCGTGACTTGAAGACACTGCGAACGAACTGATTCGATGATGCTCTGCAGCACTGGATTTTGTTCGTCAACACCACTTTCCAACAATGCCAACCCAGCCAAAGCAGTTTTCCCAATGCGCATTTTCGCCCTGGGGGACTACAGCGTCCGGTTTATACAGCCCCAGAAGATAGTCGGAACCTTTCTTGATCGCTGCTTGGATTTTTTGACGCTTGTCGTCCGATTCTGCACCTCGGATAGCATGACTGACAAGGAACTGGCTCAACGTCAAAGTGACGAAAGACAATGCGAATCTCGATCGCATCGGATTTCCTCCAGATGAAAGGCGATCAAATCACGGCAAACCATCTTGCGACTTCAAAAATGAAACCGAAGTATCCTCACACGAAAACATGAGGATACTCGGTTTGCAACGGAATCTGGAACCAAAGTAGTCTATGGTTTCTTGAATGGAGGATTCTTGTTATACTCTTCCGCCATTTTCGGATCCATCCCCTTTGGATCAAAAGTTGGTATGTTCCCCTTGCCACCAGTTCTTTCCCATTCTGCCTTCTCCGCAGCATTCATTTTTACATTTTTCGGAGCTTTTGAAGCATCGAAAGGGGCACTGGAACCAGTGGTCGATGAAGAACCACATCCCATCGCAATCAAGCAAACACATAAGACAAAAACCAACCCAAAACACGATTTATTCATTTAACCACCTCTTGAAGAATGAACAAGCGCAAGAACTTTAGTTTTTATATCAAGCGGCGGCACCGAAACCAAGAACTAGCCATTATTCAATTACAGTCCCGCCAAAAAGACACGGTCAATACGATTATCAGAAGAATATCAATGACAAACTTACCAATCAGTGGCTAGAATCTCACCGCCTTGAGGGGTAGTTGCATATGTAAATGTGTACTGACTTGTGCCCTGGGTCACAGCGCCACACTTCCATCCATCATGCCACATTGAATAGATACCTGGTGGCCACTGTTGAGGTAGGAATAGTAATTACCTTGATTGTTAGCTTGTGCCGGGGTAACTCCATATTGCGTGTATCCGTACCCACCCCAGTTGGCCGCGGAGAGAAAAGTACCCATCCCACCCTGCCAATCCGGTTCAAAGCACCAAGCATTGGCATAGCTGTTCTGAACCACAGCATAACGTTCAGCGGTACCGACAGTATTTGATGTGCCGTCCGTAAATGTGTTCAGATTAACAGAAGCCCTGTTCCAAGAGGTTACTTGCCAGCCATTTGTTGTGGCGAACACATTGTCGTTAATAACGTAGCTGCTTCCACCATATCCACTACCAGGCCATCCACCTGATAGCATGCCATTTGTCATCGACGGATCCGAAGGACAAATGAACGTCTTCACAGGGTTGCCAATGCTCGCCCAGCCGTTATTCTGACTATTAAGGTTTAGATACAACGCATTCTGTTCAATGTACGGCAATATAGTAACATACCAAGAGTACGCCCATGAAATCTGGGAACTGGTGTACCCCGCGGGGGGCAAATTGTCTTGATTGGCACTGGCGTAGTTGTGAGTGGCCAGAATCAATTGCTTCACGTTATTCTGGCATTTTGCTCTCGCGGCGGCTTCACGCACCTTCTGTACTGCCGGTAACAATAGACCGACAAGGATTGCGATGATGGCGATGACAACGAGCAACTCGATCAGCGTAAATCCGCGCCGAGAAGTTGCTGGAGGTAATTCGGACATTCGACTGTTCCTTTCAAGCGGATGAGAAATAAACAACACCACTCGGATCTTAACAAAAACACTTTTGATCGAAAGCCAATGTCGACCATTGAGTTCGCACTTGCCGTTTTTGATAAATGGAAAGATCAAAAAGCTAGGGTGGAAGACAATGGATGCATTACTTCTTCGCCAAATGGATGGGCATCAACCCCAATTTGAGCTGGGAATTATGTTAATATAAGTTACCCCACTCCAAAATCATCCATGTGTTTTCGCATGGGAACGGAGCCATGTCAAGTAGAAAATGAGAATTTTTTGCGGTTTGTTAATCATTGCTCTTGAATCGGGACCAGATTCTTCATTTTTCTTCTCGTGCGGAGCAGTTGAATGGACCTGGTAGACCTGAATTCAGCTGCAAAAATCAGAGAACGATCAAAAGATTATCTTGACGGAGTGGCAGGAAAACTGGCTGCGGGTTTCGGGGCTGCTTGCCCTTCATACAGTTCCCAATAGTTGTTGGGCTGCAGTCCTTTCCATTGCTGTGACTCACCCCACGACCACTTGACAGTGACGCTCTGGACCTCTTCAGAACGGCCCAGTCCAAAGAGAATGCGTTCATCCCGGGCTGATAGATAACTGCCGCCTCCCTTTGCGAAACGAGTTAACTTGCGCGTATTGCCTTGCAGTATCACCGTTGAGCCAACCACATCGCGATGATCCCGACCGATCAGTTTGATGCCGAGCCAGCGGCACTGCTTTGCCGTATTCGCTTCATTCCGCAGCAGTACGACCGGAGAATTGGAGTTGCTAATGACCACGTCAGGCCAACCGTCGTTGTCGAGATCGCCGATCGCCAGTCCTCGGCCACGAGCCAACGTCTGAAAAAAAGATCCGGCTTGTGCGCTGACATCTTTGAAGACACGACGACCTTCATGATTCAGGTTGCGGAGCAAAACCGTGGCGCTGATTGGGATTTTGTCCATAAGGAAATCGCCAAACATGACCGTTGGTGAAGATCAGATCTTCCCAGCCGTCGTTGTCAAAGTCGAAAAAACCTGTGCCAAAACCAACAAACTGTTGGCCAATTGCCGCGATTCCGATAGCACGGGATCGATGCTGAAAAAACTCATTGCCCCGAGCCTGGTAAAGTGCGTGCAATTGACCTTCAAAATTCGTTAGCCACAACGATGGCCGACCGCTGCCGTCGTAGTCGCCCGCATCCGCACCCATGCTGCCGTCCGGGTCACCCGACTCATTGACCGCCACGCCTGACTCGAGTGCTTTTTCTTCCAGTTTTCCCCGTCGGTTGATGAAGAGGAATTTGGGATTCATATCATTTGCGACAAAGATATCCGGCATGCCGTCATCATTGACATCTACGAGCACGACCGCCAATCCATTTCCCAAAGCTCGGAACCTTTGTTCAACAGCGATATCATGAAAACGCCGACCCTTGTCATTGCGAAAAAGGGAATGGATGAGCGGTTTGAAAGACCCCGGGCCGCAAGTGTCACGTTTAACTGTGGGCGCGGTTCCCGGGCAAATGGGATTATTGGCCAACGACCAGTTGTCATAATGGCAGATATAAAGATCGGGGTAGCCATCGCCATCGATATCAGCCCAACCCGCACTCGTGCTCCAAGAGTTGTCTTGAGGTGCAAACTTTTCGGGCACTTCCGAAAAGCGTCGGCCGCCTTTGCCGTTGGGTTCATTGTGGAACAGAGCAACTTTTCCATACCCGGTCACGAGCAGGTCGGGCCAACCGTCCCTGTCATAATCGGCGACGGCAGCGCCATGAGTGTACCACCAGTGAATGTTCAATCCGGTCTCTTCCGTGACGTCCTGAAATATCCAGTTACCCAGGTTTCGGTAGAGCTTGCAAGGCAAGCCAAGGATTTCTTTCTTTTCTGCACTGCCGAAGTATCCCCCCCCAGTGACAAAGATGTCCAGTAACCCATCTCCATCATAATCGAGCAAGGCGATACCGCCTCCGAGTGTTTCCAACATTGAAAAATGGTCGGCCTCCTCACCGTTGCGATAAGTGAACTCAATCCCGGAACCCGGTGTTGCATCGCGAAACCACGCCGGCCCCCGCTTTTCCGGAGCGGGCAGGTCGTCACCAGGAGATTTCTGCTGATCGTCCGCCGTTTTTCCCGAGAATTGCCAGAAGATGCCTGCGGCGATCGCACCCAGCAGGAAGGCCAATGCCACAAAGCCGATCCATTTTCGATCGGAGCCTCCGTTTTTTCCGGTGAGTGCCGATGAAGCAGCCATAGAATAAATTAACCTCGTGCCGATCGTTGTTGCGTCAGAATAGGACGTTTGGTCGCGGAAATCTGCCGCCGATCATGGGTTTGACTTCATTGGCTTCAGTGCTTTTCGGTTTCTTTAGTCGCTTTTTTATACAATTCGAGATATTTCTTCGCTTCGGAGGTTCGACCGGCCATTTGGAGACATTGGCTGAGGGCCAGTCGGGCGTCACCATTCTCGGGCTCCTGGGTCAACGCTTGCTTGAACCAGCGTTCCGCTTCGTCAAGCTGACCCAGGTCCATGGCGAGGTGGCCTTGTTCGAGTAATAGCGTAACATTCAATGGATTCTTGGCAAGCAATTCATCCAGGTTTAGTTTCGCCTCCTGCAGTTTGCCGAGGGTGCGCTGCGTCCGTGCGAGGTCAAACTTGAAGGCAATATTATCGGGCTGTCGTTCCAGAAGTTTTTCGTAGTGGATCATGGCCTCTTCAGGAGACTCGAATTGAAGAAATCCGGCCAGCATCCGGCGAGCTTCAAGGTGATTCTCATTCAAGCGCAGTGCTTCGCGGAAGGCCTCTTTAGCCTGCGAAAAATCTCTTGCGAACGAGTGAAGGTACCCTCTCCAAAAGTTGCCCTGCGCCTGGTCGAATCGATTGGGAGATAGCTCGAACCACCGGTCCACCAATCCTTGCGTTCGCTCGATCTCGGCGATTTCGAGTTTATCCTTAAGTTTCAACTCGCGGCGAGCGGTATTGACAATAATCTTCAAATTTCCCTCAATGTACGCCTCAAGGAGCAGTTTGGTTGCCGATTTGTCGGATCGTGCCTCGGTCGATGCAAACAGTGCTTCTGCCCCGCCGAGATGCCCCTGTTGTATCTGAATCAATTTTTGTTCTCTGGCGATCTCGTCCCGTGAGCCGGCTCTTTTTTCGTACGCTCGCAAGAAATCTTCCGCAGTGCGATAATTTCCTGCCCTTCGACAGGTCTGCGCCGCCAATAGAAGAGCATCGGTATCGTCGGGGTTCTTTGCCGAATATTCCGCCAGGTCGATACTCGCCTGAATGAAGTCGCGTTGTTCGATCGCCCGTTTCGCCGCATCCAATTGAGGGTCCGACCGGAGTTTTATCCAAATCCCGTAAACGATTACTGCCAGGAGCAGAAATGAACTCGAAAGGATCAGGATTCGGAGTGCGCGATGTCCCATCAAATGCTCTCTTCTTTGCCAATACATTTCGCCGAGCGTTTCTACGATGAACTTTCCAAAAGCGCATGTGCCTGAGCCGGGAATTACGAACTTCCCGTCTTGCGCGATGAACTTCCTCCCGGAAGATCCGTGCCGATGTCGTCATCGAGCGACAACCACGTCAGAGCATCATTTCACGGGAAGCACGGAAGAAGCGGATACTTGCTTCGGCTTTGCTTGGCCTTCATGCAGTTCCCAGTAACGGTTCGGCTCCAGGCCGTCCCAATGTTGCGATTCACCCCACGACCAGTTTACGGTGATGCGTTGAATCTGTTCGGAATGTCCCAGCCCGAACAGCAGGCGTTGATCGCCGGCAGAGAGATAACTGCCACCTCCCTTGGCAAAACGAGTGATTTTTCGCGTGCTTCCTTCAAGAATAACAGTAGACCCAACCACATCGCGATGATCCCGACCCATCAGCTTGATACCGACCCACCGGGACTCATTCACCGCTTTCGCTTCATTTCGAAGCAGTACGACCGGAGAATTGGTGTTGCTGACGACCACATCGGGCCAACCATCGTTGTCCAAGTCACCGATGGCAAGACCCCGACCTACCCCCAAGGATTGAAAAAAAGATCCTCCTTCAGCGCTGACATCCTTGAAGATTCGATGACCCTGATGACTGAAGTTGGCGAGCAAGACGGATCGTTGCTGCTGCAAACCCTTTTGAGGAAATCGCCAGACGTGGCCATTGGTAACGATCAGATCTTCCCAACCATCATTATTGAAGTCAATGAATCCAGTGCCGAAACCGACGAACTGTTGGCCGATGGTCGCGATGCCGGCAGCGCGAGAACGATGGCGAAACAGTTCCTGATTCTGGTTTTGGTAGAGTCCGTGGAGTTCACCGTAGAAATTCGTAACCCATAAAGAGGGTCGGCCGCTGCCATCGTATTCCCCCATGCCACTCCCATGCTCCCATCCGGGTGGCCGGTTTCATCTCCTGCGACGCCGGCTTCAAGCCCCTTTTCCTCCAATTTTCCACGCCGGTTCATGAACAGATAATTGTAGTTCGTGTCATTGGCAACGTAAATATCGGGCATGCCGTCATCGTTAAGATCTGCGAGCACTACCCCCAATCCGCAGCCGACGGCACGAAACCGTTGGTCGGCAGCAACGTCACGAAAGCCGTGCCGTTTTTCGTTGAGAAAAAGCGAGTGGATCAACGGTTTGAACTTCTCGGGACCGCAGATGTCTTGTTGGACAGCGAGCGAATTTCCCTTGCACACCGGATGGTTGGTGATGGACCAGTCCACGTAATGGCAGACGTAGAGATCGGGAAAGCCGTCACCGTTGATATCAGCCCAGCCGGCGCTGGTACTCCAGGAATGGTCCCTTGGAGCGAGCTTTTCCTTCGACTTCCACGAATCGGCGGCCCCCCTCTCGTCCGATTCGTTGTGAAAGAGCGCCGAGTTTACCGTAGCCCGTGACCAGCAGATCCGGCCAGCCGTCACAATCATAGTCGGCGACAGCAGCGCCGTGAGTGTACCACCAGCCGACGATGTTCAGTCCTGTCGCTTCGGTGACATCCTGGAACTTCCAGGCACCCCGGTTGCGGTATAGTTTGCACGGGTATCCTTTAATCTGGTTCTTGTCGGGGCCTGCGAAGTAACCTCCGCCGGTAACCAGAATATCGAGCAATCCATCGCGGTCGTAATCGAGCAAGGCCACCCCGCCGCCTAGCGATTCCAAGAGCGCGAACTGATTTTGCTCCTCCCCGTTTCGATAGCTGAATTGGATACCCGAATGGGCCGTCACATCGCGAAACCACTCTCCCTGTTGTCCCTTCAATGCAGGTTGACTTTCCGGAAGCGTTTCTTTGCAAATTTGCGAGGGCTTTTCTCGGCAGAGCCAAAAAATGGTTGCGCCCAGGGTGCCGAGAAACAATAGCACTGCAACGATTCCCATGCGATTGGGCTGCGCGGCTTTGCTTCCGCCGACAATTCCATCTGCGTTGCTCATCGAACTTGTACTCTATACGTGTACTTTACCCTGGCAATGCCAAGACCTTTGGGCAGGATTTCGCCGCTAATCCTCATGGTTGTTTCCTTGGTTTTCGTTGCTTCTCGATCTCGACAAGAAGCTTCTGAAATCGTTCCAGATACGCCTTTGCTTCGGACGATCTTCCCGCGAGTTGAAGACACTGGTGCATCGTCAGGAGAGCCTCGCCGCGCTTGGGCTCTTGGCTCAACACTTGCTTCAACCAGCGCTCCGCTTCCTCGTATCGACCACGGTCCATCGCTACGTGCGATTCTTCGAGTAGAAACGACACGTTGTTCGGATCCTTGATGAGCAATTCATCCAATTGGGTCTTAGCCTGATCGACTTGACCATTAGCTCGCAGGGCACGAGCGAGGGCAAATTTGATTTGATCATTATTGGGTTGCCGTTGCAGGAGCATCCTGTAGTGAGTTTCGGCCTCTTCGGGTGAGTCATGCAGAAGCATCTCTGCGAGCATCCGACGAGCTTCAAAGTGATCCTCTTTTAGACGCAGCGCCTCGCGGCAGCAGGCTTCGGCTTGCGTATACTCTCGCGCACGGTGGTGAAGTCGTCCTTGCCACCACATGCCTTGTGCCTGATCGAATCGATCGCGATAAAGCTCGAGCCACCGGTCCACCAAACGTCGCGTTCGCTCGTTTTCGGTGATTTCGAATTCGTCCTTTTGGTCCATCTCGCGGCGAAGCGTATTGATGATTACGTTCAGACTTCCCTCAATGTACGCTTCGAGGAGCAATTTGGCTTCCGATTCGTTTGAATGTGCCTCGGTCGATGCGAACAGCGCTTCCGCTCCGGTGAGATCGCCCTGTTGTAAACGACTCAATTTGCGTTCCCTGCCAATCTCCTCCCTTGAGCCAGCTTTTTTTCCATACGCTCGCAAAAAATCTTCCGCAGTGCGATAATTGCCTGCCCGTCGACAGGTCTGCGCCGCCAACAGAAAACTTTCGGTATCGTCGGGGTTCTTTTCCAAATACTCCGCCAGATCGATACTCGCCTGAACGAAGTCGCGTTGTTCGATCGCCCGTTTTGCCGCATGCAGATGAGGTTCCGACGGACGTTTCGTGCCAATCCAATAGGCGGCAACAGCCAGGAGCAGCACCGAACTCAAGAGGATAACGACGGGTCGCGCGCGAAGTCTCATAACGTCGTACTCACTGCTTATGTCGCGGGAACCGTGTCGTGGGATTGCTGGTCGCCGAAATCTCCGATCAGTCGTGACGCTTCAAGCTATCGCTTATTCTACAATGATGTTGGCATCTTAAAATGGTAGTTGCCGGAGACCCACATCGTAATAGACCTTCACCTTGCGAAAAACCGCCATTGACCCATTTTACCGTTCCGGGCTATAACCTTCCTGCCTTGCCGAGTTCTGTTTTTTGACCTGCGCGAGTGTTCTGGTGAGCCTTTCTCCCGAGTTGTGGCAAGCCATCGTCAGCGGCGATCGTCCGGGAGTGAAGGCAACTCTGATTCGATCGGGTTTGTGGTGGGCAAGGTGGCCTTATGCAGCTGGAGTTTGGATTCGCAACCGGTTCTTTGATTGGGGTTGGAAAAAGTCGCATCGGGCAACGGTGCCGGTGATCAGCATCGGCAATTTGACATTGGGCGGCACCGGAAAGACGCCCTGTGTCGAATACGTTGCAAGGTTCTTCAGGCAGCACGACGTTCAAGTCGCTATCCTCTCACGAGGTTATGGTGGCGACGGGGGCCGGAATGATGAGGCAATGCTGCTCGAAGAGAACCTCCCCGATGTGCCCCACCTTCAAGGGCCCGATCGCGTGCAGTTGGCAGGCACGGCGGTCGAGGAGTTGGAATCTGAACTGCTGGTTCTCGACGACGGTTTTCAGCATCGCCGCCTCCGTCGTGATCTGGATGTCGTTTTGGTGGATGCTACCAACCCGTGGGGATACGGCTATCTGTTCCCACGGGGATCGTTACGAGAGCCGGTAAGCAGCCTTCGGCGGGCCTCGGTCGTCATGATTACCCGCGCCGATCGTGTTTCGTCGAGCTGCTCTGAGCCGGATTCGAGAGCGCCTGGCTCGACTCACATCGGTGCCGGTGGTTATTACCCAACATGCACCGATCGATCTGATTGGCAGTCCGGATCGAACGACCGCGCTTGGTGAGATGGTTGGAAAACCGGTGGCCGGCTTTTGTGGGATCGGCAATCCCCAGGCGTTTCGGAGGACCCTGGAAGATTTGCGAACGACCGTCCGTGATTTTCGGATTTATCCGGATCATCACCGTTACACGCGGGAGGATGTTGATTCGTTGATGCGCTGGGCCGAGCAACAACCGCCCGATACGATCATTGCGACGACTCAGAAAGATCTGGTGAAACTTCGACTCGCGGAACTGGCGGAGCGCCCGGTGTGGGCGGTTCGGATCGGATTGAGCTTCCTTGAAGGTCAGGAGATTTTCAATCAGCTACTCCTTCGGACTATACAGTAGTTCCAAGTTCAAACCTTCCGTATCTTCGCGACTCTTGCGCAAATACCGGGCCCTTGACGACTTTCTTCAACTTGGAACTTGGAAATTGGAAATTATTTTCTTGGGGTTGAGGTGCAAGGATGCGACCTTTCAATTTGCACGGACTGAAAACCTACGATCTGCAGTCTCGTCCCAGCAAGGTCTTTGTCCATGATATGGGTGGGCCCCCTTCTCCGCAGATCCCGATCGGTGACTGGATCGATACTCTTCCCCGTCAACTCGCCGCCAATGAAATTCGCAGGCTCCGCGATCATCTGACCCGCTGCTACCGCGACGGCCGAACCGTGGCAGTGGCTCTGGGCGGCCACGTCATCAAGACCGGCTGCGCTCCCTACCTCATCGATTGGATTCAACGCGGCGTCGTCAAGGCGATCGCCATGAACGGCTCCGCGGCGATTCACGATTTTGAACTCGCTTTCGCCGGCAAGACCAGCGAGGACGTGGCTGCCCAACTGCCGACCGGCGCATTTGGGATGGCCCGCGAGACGGCAGATGCATTCGCGGTCGCCTCAAGCAACGGCTCGCAGCACGACCGGCGGTCTCGGTGCTGCGCTCGGACAATACATCGACGAAATCAAGTGTCCTTATGCGAACGTCAGCCTGGTTCATGCGGCCTATCGGGCCGGGATTCCCTGTACGGTCCATGTCGCGCTGGGGACCGATATCGTCCACATGCATCCGCATATTTCCGGAGCATGCCTCGGCGAATCGTCGCTGATCGATTTTCGTATTCTCTGCCGGGTGATTCACGAGATGCAAGGCGGATTGTGGCTCAACATCGGCAGTGCCGTGGTGATGCCGGAAGTGTTTCTGAAGGCACTCGCCGTGGCTCGCAACTTCGGTGCGGACCTGAGTGAATTGGTGACGGCCAATCTCGACAAGGAAGCGAAGTATCGCACGAAAATGAATGTATTGAGCCGGCCCAGCGCTCAGGGAATCGAGATCATCGGGCATCACGAGTTATTGATACCGTTGCTGCACGCCTCGGTCGTGGCGAAGATCGCGACGGTTGCACAACCCATGACAAAATCGGTGGCAGCCTGACACTGGGCTGATGCGAGCGCTGGAGGAAGTCAATGTCCGCCGAACTGATCGAACTCGTGCAACGTCTCGGCAGGCCCAAAGTGTTGGTGATCGGCGATGTCATGCTCGATCGCTACATCTGGGGCGATGCCGAGCGCATTAGCCAGGAAGCCCCTGTCATACTGCTGCGGGCCGATAAGCGGGAAGAACGTCTCGGTGGTGCCAGCAGTGTGGCAACAATGTTGCGCACGCTCGGTGCCGAGGTTTCTCTCGCCGGAGTTGTCGGGACGGACGCCGACGCAGTCCGAGCCAGACAGATTCTCACCGAAATTGGGGTCGATGAAGAGCGCGGTGATCTCGGATGCTTCTCGTTCGACCACGGTCAAAGAGCGCTACATCGGACGGGCTCAGGCCCGGCATCCACAGCAGATGTTGCGAGTTGACTTTGAGAACCCGCGAACCCGTGCACGGACCCATCGAAGATCGAATTGTGCGCAGACATTGCCCGGCAAGTTGCCGATGCCGATATCGTTCTCGTGAGCGATTACGACAAGGGTGTCTGCACGCCGCGGCATCATGGAAGCGTCCATTCGCGAAGCCAGGCTCAAGGGAATTCGCGTGATCGCCGACCCGATTCGCGGCAAGGATTATCGCAAATATCGGGGTTGCTCCGCGATCACACCCAACCGTCTCGAAGCCGGTTTGGCGACGGGAAGAACGATTCAAACCGTCGAAGAAGCCCTTCAGGCAGCGGATGAGTTGCGAATGCAGCTCGATCTCGAAGCGGGCATCGTGACTCTGGACAAGGACGGCATGGCCCTGTGTCGCCGGGATTCGAGCCGGCAACTTTTCCCGACCCGGCCACGCCAGGTATACGACATTACCGGTGCGGGCGATATGGTGATGGCCATGCTGGGACTGACCCTGGCCGCGGGTGCCGACTATGACCCAGCGATTCGGCTCGCCAACATCGCCGGCGGCCTGGAGGTCGAAAAGATCGGCGTTGCCACGGTGACGCGCGAAGAAATCTTACACGACTTGCTGCATGCTCCCTTTGCCTCCACGGGCGGGATTTCCTCCTCCAAAATAAAAAGTCTGCCGCAACTGCTGTTGGATCTCGAACAGCGCCGGCGAAACGGTCAAAAGGTGGCTTTCACGAACGGCTGCTTCGACGTGCTCCATGCCGGTCACGTGCAATATCTGCAGGAAGCTCGTGCGCAGGCAGATTTTCTGATCGTGGCTCTCAACAGCGATTCCAGCGTTCGCGCTCAAAGGTGAGGGTCGGCCCGTTAATCCGGTCGAGGCGCGAGCGGCAGTATTGGCGGGCTTGCAAGCCGTCGATTACATCACGATTTTTCATGACCCTACGCCCATCACACAAATTGAAGCGATCTGTCCCGATGTTCTGGTAAAGGGAGCGGATTACCACAACGACGCCGTCGTCGGCGCGAAGTTCGTGGAAAGTCATGGCGGCCGGGTTCACCTGGCCGCACTGCGCGACGGTTATTCAACCACAACATTGATCCAGAAAATGAAGGTTGCATAAGGAACTGAGATTTGAAGTGTGTTGCGCTCTTCTTGCCGAACTGGATTGGTGACGTTGTCATGGCAACGCCGGCCATCCGCGCCGTTCGAGAACATTTTCGGAATCGTTATCTCATTGCCGTGTGTAAGCCCTATGTATCCTCCGTTCTGGATGGATCGCCCTGGTTCGACGAAGTCATTCTTCACGATAAGCGGGGACCGCGCGAACGGCGCAGTTGGAATGTTATTCGTCGCTTGCGCACGCAAGCGATCGATACGGCGATCCTTTTCCCGAACTCGTTTCGAGCCGCGCTGATCGCTGCGCTGGCCGGCTGCAAGCGCACGGGTTGGCTATGCCCGTTATTGCCGAAATATGTTGTTGACCGATCGTCTCTACCCCAGGCGCGGACCTCAAAGCACCTGCAAACCCACCCCCATGATCGATGATTACAATCGCCTGGTGCAGAAGATCGGGGTGAGCTGCCCTTCGGTACGGATGGAGCTGTTCACCACCCCTGCCGATGAGCGCACCGGCCGGCGAAGTTTGGGATCGATTCGGTTTGCACGATGCAAATGAGATCATCTGCCTCAACTCCGGTGGAGCATTCGGAGCATCCAAGCACTGGCCGGTAGCCTCGTTTGCCGCGCTGGCACGACAACTGGTCGATCGTCGAGGGTCGAAAGTACTGGTTCTGTGCGGGCCGGAAGAACGCAATTTGGCGAGAGAGATTGTCCAACAATCGGAGCGGGACCATGTATTTTCGCTGTCGGACCGGATTCTTTCGCTCGGATTAACGAAGGCCTGCGTACGGAAATGCGATCTGTTGATCACCACCGACAGTGGACCGCGTCATTTTGCTGCGGCGTTCGATCGACCGGTGATCACGCTGTTCGGGCCTACGCACATCGAGTGGACCGAAACCTATTTTCCGAAGGCGGTTCATTTGCAGAAAAAAGTGCCCTGCGGCCCATGTCAACTGCGGGTCTGTCCGCTCGATCACCGCTGCATGCGCGAGCTGCACTTTGAAGATGTTTTCAGCTCGGTGAATTCGTTGCTGCAGCAGTATCCCCCCGCCGAGTGGAGGATTCGACATGCAGGTTGAAATAGAAACAAGAACCTCCAGCACCGAACCGCTGCCATTACCTCCAAATGGCGGAGTGAAAGAGCGTCGTGCACCCACCGGAAAGACCAAATCGCTTTGGATTCATCCATTGGCCGGCTGGCTGAACGGCCAGGGTCTCGTCAGCGCAGAAGACTTCCTGTCGATCCCTGGGGAAATCGTTAGCGGCCACCCGGATCGGCATGTGATGCGCGTCCGGATCGGTGACCGAAATGCGTATCTGAAGCGCGAACATCGCGTCCGGCTTCGGGATCGTTTTCGTCACTGGCGCGAAGGTTTTGGCTGGGTCTCGAAATCCGCGCGTGAAGCAAAGGTGCTTTTACAGCTCGAAGCAGTGCACCTGCCGGCACCTCAAGTGCTGGCCTTCGGAGAAGATCGAAAGGGAAGAGCATTTTTATTGATCGAAGAGGTGGCAGGTGCCATCGATCTTCGTCGCTACCTGCGCGGGTCCATTGACCCTTCAGAGCGCGAAGAATTGGCCGCTCGACTGGGCAGATCGCTCGCCGACTTACATCAGGCCGGGTTTCATCATCCCGATTTATACGCGAAACATTTTCTGATCCATCCATCGACAAATACATCCGTGTTACTGGACTGGCAGCGTGCCCGTCAACAATCTCACAGTATGCGGGAACGAATCCGCGCTCTGGCGAGTTTGCATGCAACCCTGGCCGATGAGCTTGCTTGCCCCCGAATTCGGCTGCGATTACTTTGGGCCTACCGCCGAGTCCTTCGTCAATCTCATGGTGATCGCCCCGGAACCATTCCTTCTTTTGCGCTTCTGGCAAGAAAAATCGAAATCGAATCCGCGACATTACGTACCCGAGCGGCAATCCGCGACCAGCGACAACCACTCTTGCCCACGAATTCACAACGACTTGTCTGGCTGGACGGCGAAGCGTTTTGCGTGATTCCCGAACTTGCGGAGGATTTCCAAAAACCGATTCTTTGCCACATGATCAATAATCCTTCCTCGCACCGGCAATGGTTGGTTTTTGCAGGCTCACGAGCCGGGCAGCTGGAAGTCCATCGCTATCGTCTATCCCTGGGGCGCTGGTGGGCCCGCCTGCGCGGCCGGCCCTGGCGTTCCCCGGAATTGCGACGAGCCAGACTACTCTTTCACCTCGAACGTCATCATGTAATGGTCCCGCAATTATTGGCTTTCGGGCAGAGGGAGAAATTCGGCAGATCCGCGACCGCGTTTATGATTTCGGAGCCTGTGCCTGGAGTGATCCCGCTCTGGTATTGGTACGATTCCGCCGAACTCCCCCAAAAACTTCATCTGCTGCGCAATCTCGGCGCATTTTCTAGCCAGACTGCATGAAGCCGGCTGCCTGTCCGATTCGGGTAAAGCGATCGTGATCAGTGAGGCAGAATCAAGCTGCCTCGCGGCAATTGCCGATATTACCAGGATTGCCTATGTCCGACAGATTCTACCAAGGCAAAAACTGCGGCATCTGGCAAAACTTTGGCGAGAAATCCGAATGCGCTGTCGAGCAACAGAAGGGTTACGGATTTTACTCGGCTATGTGAATCAGACTCGACTGACTCCGGATGCGAAAAAACTTGCTCGATCCATCTTACGAGAGGCGCGATGAGTACTTCAATCACGCCGGCACGGGGTTGGTTCTGGCAACGCCTCCGGCGCGGCTATCGAAAAATTGCGCAAGATCCGGATTGGGAAACTTTTGCAGGCACCGGCTGGTCTAATCGGATCATGTCTGCCGAAGTGACCGATCGGTATCACGCCAAACAGGGTCGATCGATCGCGCGCTGGACCGTGACCGGCGACAATGGTCAAAGTTGTGTGGTGTATCTGAAGCGACACTATGAATTGCCGCGGCGGCTTGGTTTGTTAGCAGCCCTGTTTCCGTGGAAAACCTGGTCGACAGGATTGGAGGAATACGAACATCTGCACTGGGCTGCATCATTGGGATTGCTCGTGCCGCGTGCAATGGCTGCCGGCGAATTGGTCGGGCCGGGAGGCCGGCTACAAAGTTTCCTTGCCGTCGAGGAGCTGACAGGGATGGTCGCCTTGCACGAGGCCATCCCTCTGGCGCAAAAACATCTGGACGCGTTGACGTTTCAGCGCTGGAAACGAGCGCTCGCCGCAGAAATGGCGCGGTTACGCGCAGTTATTGCATCAGCGTTCGGTTTTCCACAAGGATCTTTACTTGTGCCATTTTTTCATTGCGGAGTCGGATTGTAAACAGCTACCCGATTCGTGGACGAACCGGGTCTATGTCATCGATCTGCATCGTCTGGCCCGGCACTCGGTGACATGGCTATGGTGGCAGGTCAAGGATTTGGCACAGTTGCTGTATTCCTCGGAAATCACCGGTGTGACGATTCAAGATCGCCTGGCGTTCTGGCGATTTTACCGAGCAGGAATGGCAAGAAGTTGCGGACTGTTAAAGCGCTTTGTACGGCTCAAATGGCGAATGTATCGGCGGCACAACCTCAAAAGAAAATCACAGATGGTGATCCAGAATGAACATCGCGCTTTGTTATGACAGTGTTTTGCCGAGCCGGGGAGGCTGCGAACACTATATCAGCGATCTGGCGCGACGACTGGCGCGCGATGGGCATGCGGTGCATCTTTACGCCTGCCGCTGGGATGCTGCTGCCTTGCCACTCTCGACCCATTATCATCGCTTGCCGGCACCCAAAGGCCCGCGCTTCTTACGTCCGTGGCAATTTGCTCGTGCTTGTGATGAAGCTCTTGCCGGACACGCTCATGATGTCACGATGGGCTTCGACAAAACTTGGGGTCAGGATGTCCTTTACCCGCAGGGTGGTTTACATGCGGCATCGGCAACACAGAACCTGTTGAAGCATCCACCAGGTTTGGTTCGCACGCTGGCTCGGTGGTTGAAGGCGGTTGACCCTGCTTCCCGGTCGTTCATGGCCCTGGAACGCAAGCAATATCTGGAAGGAAAACGACCGATTATTCTCGTCAATAGTCGGATGGTGCAGAAACACTTTGAAACCTATTATGAGATTCCGCCCAGCGATGTGCAGGTTTTGCCCAGTGCGATCGACCCCGATCGATTCGCCGCAGAAGATCGTCTCAAACGTCGGGCGGCAGAGAGGCAACGCTGGGGTGTCGGCGATGATGTGAGCGTGGGCTTGTTCGTGGCCATGAACTACCGCCTCAAAGGTCTGGCTCCCCTGATCCATTCGTTGCAGTTCGTCAACCCGACTCGTCCTTATCGTATCGTGGTGATCGGAAACCCGAATTATCGGCGCTATCAACGTCTTGCTCAGAAGCTGGGCGTCCTGGATCGAGTCGTATTCCTCGGTTTCCATGCCGATCCGAAAGATGCCTACTTCGGTGCCGACTTCTTGGTCCATCCGACCTTTTACGATCCCTGTTCGCTGGTCGCACTCGAGGCGTTCGCCTGTGGCTTGCCGGTCATCACGTCCCGATATAACGGTGCCAGCGAGTTCATCACACACGGCAAGGAAGGATTGATGATCGATGATCCTCACGATCACCCCGCTCTGGGAAAGGTGATAGAGCGAATGATTGATCCGATCTTCCGATTTGACTGCGCAGCCGCTGCCCGGCAACTTGCAAAGCGTTGGACCTTCGAGCATCACTATCAGCAGTTGATGGGTGTCTTTCGACAGGTGAGCGGTCGTCGGCAGGCAGCATAATCCTGGTAGCAAGTTTCAGTCTTCAAACCCCACAATTCGAACGAATTTCAGAACCCAGATTGCCCAGATTCCAGTTGCCCCATTTCGATTGACGAATTCCCTCGGAATTGTTAAGCACCCCTATCGTTGCCGCGATCCCAAGCCCAATGTAAGGATGCTGCAGACTGGCGGGGTGATCCATGCCATACGGTTTTTCTCGATGCCTTTTGTACTCGGTTCTCTTCCTCCCGGTCATGACGGGATGCCAGACTTTCTATCTGCAGCGCCCTGTGGTGGTTTTGGTTCGTGATGCCGAGACGAAACAGCCGATCCCAACAGCATCAGCTCAGATTATCTGTCTGCGCACGACTGCCAGTCGACCGCTCGACGATTCCGCCGAGAAGGCCGATCCGACAGGCATCGCTCGATTGTCTACCGAACCGAACGGGCAAGGATATCCCCACCGGATTGAAGCAATTGCCAAGGGTTATATGCTGGGCAGCATGCCCGTGTCCGATGCGCAAATTGAAGAGATCAAGACCGTAGGCTGGTTTGACGACGCGAAGCAGCGTTCGCCCGAGTTTGTTGTGGAGTTGTATGCCGAACCCAAGTTCAGTATCGAAATGGTTCTGGCACCCGGATTTCGAGGTGTCATCAAGGCGGAAGTGAAAATCCAAGAGGATATGACTTTCCCGGCCGGCCAGCGAAAGTTCAGCTATAACGTGGAGCCGGACGGCTTCGTCCGTGTGGTCGGCCCCCGAGTGGCACTCCAGCGCGTCGCACTGGGCAATTATGTTGCCAGGGACTCGGTCGGCAGCCTGATAACCGCGACCGCGGACCCTGCGCAGGTCGGGTTACGGTGCTTCAAACACGACAAGCAATTTCAGTATTTCTTCGTCGGCACCCAGGATGACTGGGATCGCTACCGCCGAAACCTCCCCGAAGAAGAAAAAGTGTATACCAATCAGTCCTCAGGCAGGAGCAGTGGGGGTGGCGGCGGGGGCGGTCGCGGCGGTCGCGGTGGAGGAGGCGGACGCGGCGGGATGGGCGGCGGCGGTGGAATGGGAAGTGGAAGTATGCCGGGTAGTATCCCAGCAAATTGATTTGCCGAGGAGTATGGCGGATGCTGTTCGTAGTTCCGCCTTCAGGCGGATTCCGAATTCTTTTGAAAAATTGAAAGCCGAGAACAGAAATACCGGATAACTTCTGGTAAGATACATTTCAAGATTGCCTCTCCACCCGATTCCCACCGATTTTGCTCATCCACCCACAGATGACGCTTCCACCCAGGAGATTGTCCGATGCCTCGCGGCAAACTTGCATCTATCATTCCTCCACAACTGAATCGTCGAACTTTCCTGCAAATGAGTGCGGGAGGCATTCTCGGAATGTCCCTGCCCGAGCTGCTTTCGGTCACGGTAAACGGTCAAGAGACTCGCCGGAGTAAAGCGAAAAATGTTCTTGTTATCCTGGAGCAAGGCGGTCTGTCGCAGGTGGATACCTGGGATCCAAAACCCGAAGTGATTGCCGAACATCGCAGCCCATTCAAACCGGTCGCCACCAAAGTACCGGGAATGCGCTTCACCGAACTTCTCAGCAAGACGGCGACTGTCGCAGACAAGATTAGTGTGGTGCGTTCGATGTGGCATGCCAAAGGCGGTGCCAGCGGCCATCCCGACGGCACCCAGTATATGCTCTCGGGATCGCACCCTAACAGCGTCATCGAAATGCCCGACATCGGCTCCGTGGTGTCGCACGTCATTGGCACCGAATGCAAGTATCTCCCGCCCTATATCATGGTTCCCGGCAATCACGAACAGTCTGCCATGACGCGAACCGGCTTTCTGCCGGCTTCGACGAAGGTTTTCAAAACAAACGGATATGATCTTTCCGACAAAAACTGGAAGGTCGGCGCACTCGAAGCCCGCCCCGATACACCGGCGAGTCGGCTTGCGGATCGACAAAACTTACTCGCCGCGATGAACGATCGATTCAGTTCATCTCAGGGCAAGGGTCTGGCGCTGGGCGGAATGGAACGATTCTACGATCAGGCATTCGATACCTTGACAAGTCCGAAGGTTGCCAAAGCTTTTGATATTCAGGGTGAGCAGCCTGCACTGCGTGACCGATATGGGAAAGGGCATCGAGGTGCCTGTTATCTGGTGGGTCGGAAACTGATCGAAGCAGGAGTGCGATTTGTTACGGTGGACGTGCGCTGGCCCTTTAGTCCCAATGTTCCGGGCGGCTTCAACTTGAATTGGGATCACCACGACCTGATGTACGCCAAAGGCTCCTGCGGAACGATCCGGGACAAGGCCGGCGGCGAGGGACGCTATGGCATCGGTCACTGGGTTATGATGGGATCCACCGATCAGGCATTTGCAGCGCTGATTCAAGACCTGGATGAGCGAGGATTGCTCGCGGAAACGCTCGTCTGTTTCGTGACGGAATTCGGGCGTACTCCGAAATTAAACAAATTCGCCGGGCGCGATCACTGGACGAACGCTTATTCGATCGCCTTTGCGGGTGCAGGTGTTCCGGGCGGCCAAGTCATTGGCTTGACCGACAAAGAAGCGGGGCATGTCGTCAACGACCCGCAAACACCGGAATCGTATGCGGCGACGATCTACGAAAAGTTGGGCATCGATCGGTCCAAACCGCTGTATACATCGAGCAATCGGCCCGTGTTCATTGGGCACGATGCCGAGCCAATTGTGGGGCTGTTCTAGCCGCACATTGAGAAAAATCGGAAGCGATCTTCCTCTTCAAGGAACGGGCCGAGAAATTGAAGCAAAAGACAGTCGGGTTCGTCATGGCGGGGCTGCGCCCGGCGTTGGAAGCGGACGGGAGCTTTTGGGTGGGAACCCGCGTGATTGCGCGGTAGCATACAGTGATCGGCATCGGGGGAAACGCCATGCAAACCGCGACAATGGAAGACGTGCAGGCCAGGCTGCCGCAGATTCTGGAACATCTCAATCCCGGTGATGAGATGGTCATTACGCGGGACGGCAAACCGGTCGCCAAACTTGTGCCAGGACCGCCGTGGGGCACGCCTATCGCCGACCACGGCAAGGCAATTCCGGTTATCCACTCGGAGGATGCCGCCACCGAAGAAGATGTCTGTGAGAAGTGGCTTCGCCGATTGGCTTCGTTCGGCAAGCTCGCGGCGGGATGGAACAGCTACTCCGCTCCAGCACCATCAGCCTTGGCAATCGACAATGCGAGGGCGCTCGTGACCATCGCCTTCGAATGCGGCCTGGCACCCGAACGCGTCGAGCCATCGGCAATGGGCGGGGTGGGCGTCACATTCGGAGCGGATTTCCAGGAAGTCGTCGCCGAGTTTTACAACAACGGCACAGCTCATGCCCTGTTCGCCAACGATGCAACACGAGAAATGAACACGCGCGGCATTCGCACCGATGCGTTCGGATACGGCGAGTTGATCAATGAAGTGCGGAAGTACCTTTATGGCTAATAAACCACCGCCGCAACAGCCCGACCAAGCCTTCCCAGACAACGAGCGACTCTTTCACAGCGCGGCATAGCCGCAACCAAATGAAAAATGAAACAGGCATGTCGGAATTGAATAGAGTGGATTTGTCACGATTCACTTAACTCAACCACCGAACATGCCATGCAAGAGTTTGTACAGCAACACGAAGCGAACATCTATGGGGTTCTTTCCGGATTCGACCGAATTCGCTTTCGCGGAACACAGCGGCGGATCTGTTATGTGAAGGGTTTCGCCAAGTTTTTGAATTTCATCGGTGTGCTGCTTAAGGTTTTTCGGGCTTTCGTCGATGGTACTTCGCGCAAGCTCAAGAAGACCACGGAGCAATTGGCTCGCAAAACGCCGGTGGGGAAAGTGGTCTACCTGGCAGCCAACCAAGACAAGCAGGAAGTCCTCGACGAACTGCTGCGGACGTATGCGATCCCCGAGAGCTTCACCGGGTTGATCGCCGTGCTCAGTTGTGTGCAGAATTGCAACAGTTACGAGCTTCACAGGCACCCAACATCTGGAAGTACACTCGGCCTGGCGCAAGTGCCTGCACTACTATCTGTACATTCGCGATCCTCGGTACGGCCTGATGCACATTCGCATCATGACTTGGTTCCCGATGCAGGTTCAGATTTGCATGAACGGTCGAGAGTGGTTGGCCCGGCAGATGAATGCAGCGGGACTTGCTTACCAACGGTTCGACAACACGTTTGCCTGGGTTGCCGATTTTGCTCAAGCGCAACAATGGTTGGATGAGCAACTGAAAACGGATTGGGGGGGCAGAAAGAGTAAGTGTTTCACGATCTGCGCAAGTTTCCGAGGTTATCACGTTGTTGTAAGGAGAGCACCGAGCCTCTGGTATAATAATAAGACAACAACGCGATCACCCCCTGGGAGAATTGACAATGCGTGACTTTACTTTGGCCCTCATGTTGACTGCTGTTCTGCTGGTTGGTGCTTCCGTCGTCGAGGCCCAACCACCGGCCAAAATCCAACGGCTGCCTTCCATCGGTGGTGTGCCGGGCAACGGCGGCGGTTACGGCTATGGTTATGGGATGCCTTACGGCGGGTATGGCACTTCTTCCTATATTTCCCCGTACGGAACGGGATATCGGAGTTCATCGTACTACACATCACCTTTTGGTTATGGCAGTTACAGCAATTCGGGGTACAGACAAACTCCCTTCGGCCCGTCGTACTATCGGAACTCCGGCTACCAGCTGGCTCCCGGCATCGGCTACTCTTCCGGCGTGAACGTAACGCCCTGGGGCGTTCGAGCATACGGGTACGGTTACTAGAATATCATCGCAATATCACACAAAGCTCGACAAGAATCCTCTTGTCGGGCTTTATGTTTTAACAATTCGGTTCATTTCACCATTCGCCGAATCAAATAAAAAGTGGCGGAAATAGCACTTGTGCAATGCTAAAGGATTCCGTATAGTCTAAGTGCTTCGGGAATACGTAGAGTAGTGTCAGTGCCGAGATAGCTTTTCCGTTATCCCTTCATTTGCCTCTCTCCTCCCAGATCAACAGATCGTCGAAGCATAGTCATTTGACAACTACCTTCCACAGTGGATTGTGCGTCCGTCGAGTGATTTTCTTTGAAGGAGGCCGTTCGTGGCCAGTAAGTTGTATGTCGGTAATCTCTCTTATAGTACCACCGACAGTGATCTTCAGAAGATGTTTGAGGCATACGGCACCGTCCAATCCGCACAGGTCATCATGGACCGGGAGACAGGTCGCTCGAAAGGCTTTGGCTTCGTCGAAATGGGAAGCGACGCAGAAGCTCAAGCAGCCATCGCTGGACTACATGACCAGGAAGTCAATGGTCGCAAGCTCACCGTAAACGAAGCACGTCCTCGCGAGGATCGTGGTGGCGGCGGCGGGCGTGGTGGTGGTGGCGGTGGTTACGGCGGCGGCCGGGGCGGAGGCGGTGGTGGAGGTCGCAGTGGCGGCGGAGGCGGCTACGGCGGTGGAGGCGGTGGCGGACGACGCTACTAAGCTAATCGGAAAACAAACAATCAACACCCTTCCCATTCGTGGAGAAGGGTGTTTTCGTTTCCGGTGAGATGAGAGAATGCTACGAATGTGATATAATTTCCGTAGAGAGCAGCCGAAGACACGAACCGCAAACTCACAATGAACGCCACGAAAACCACCATCTTGGAACCGGGCAACCGCATCCAGTTGCCTGAAGCTTGGGCAGAAGCGCTCAAATTGCACGGCCAGGTTGCGCTGGACAAAACCACCGAGGGTATCCTGGTTCGGCCATGCCCCCCAGTGATGGGGGCGGCTACCGACGACGAGAGTTCTACCGACGCGCAAGCCGGCCAGATTGCGGATTTCTACGATCCGGTTCGTTTCAACTGGACGGAGGCGACATATGAGATCCGTCGAATCCTGAAGTCATTTAGTGAAGCGACCGATGCCCATCCTTGAATTGCCGCGCTCGGAAACGCCGTCGAACCACTCTTCGCAGCATGGTAATCCCACTGATCGAAATGATTTTTTGATAATGCATTCAGAAAACGGCTCTGAATCATCTTGACAAATAATTTTGTGACGGCTAGCAGAGCAATCTTCCTCGAGGGTGTGGCAAAATTTCCTGGCGCATTTTGAGTAGTTTGGTCAAGATAGGTAAAAGGTGTGTTGAGCGGAAGGAATTGAGCACCATGACCAGGATCCTATCATGCAGCCAGAACCGAAGTTTTCCCGCGAAGCGTACATTGAATCAATGCGACAACGGGTCGAAGAAATCCTTGGAAAGGTGGCGGATGCAGTCAACGACGCGACGCGAGGCCACATCATTTCGGGAAGTGAGGAGCAAGTTCGCGACCTGTTCGCAAAGCTGAGATGTGAGGCATTCGAGCGAGCAGCCCAGATGCGGATCGATGCGGCGGAAGCCGCTTTTCCCCCCTCCGCAGGATGCGAAGACCGGAAAGAGCAAGCGAAATAAAGGACGGCAGGAGTACAGCATTCTGACGATCAACGGCCGCATCCGACTGTGGCGGCGGCGCTGGCATTCGCCGGACGAAGGCACAACGACACCGCTGGACGCTTGGGTCGATGCGGTCGAAGCGACCATCAGCCTGGGCGTGCGCGAGATGGCCTGTCGGCTCAACCGTGATGGCAGGAGCTTCGACAAGTCAGCCGACAACTTGGGTCGTACGGCTCAAGTGCAGATCAGCGGCGAATCATTCCGGTGCCTAGTGGAGACGGAGGGGGCGCAGATCGCGCGAGCGCAGAAGGAGGGAAAGTTACCCGTCAATTGGTCGGCCAGCGATTGCAAAACGGAAGCGGCCGGTACGCGGGTTTACTTCGGCAGCGATGGGGTGATGGTGCCCCAGGTGACGGACGTCGAGAAAAAGAAACGGCGTGAGAAGACCAAGGCAAAGCGTCGGCGTCGCGGCAAGAAGGCAAAGCCTCTGCCGCCTCGAAAAGTCGGCACGGACCAGAAATACAAGGAATTCAAGATCGTAGCCTTCTACGACGAAACGCAAGACCATCGCTTGGTGTCGGGGACCAAAGGCGACCACCAAGTAGCGGGACGCCTGATGCGTCGAGAAGCAGACCGCATTCATTTGGATGAAGCGGACGAGAAGATCGGCAATGTCGACGGTGCGCCGTGGATCCGCAATCAAGTCGAGCGACAGAATCTGAATCTGGATGCGCTGGGTCTGGATTTCTATCACCTGAGCGAGCGCGTTCACAAAACGCGGCGGGAAATCTACGGTGATGGGGACGAAACGGGAAAGAAATGGGCGGTGGACCTGCTCCATTTGTTCAAGCACGAAGGCTACAAGCCTGCTTGGGAGTCGCTCCTACAATGGCGCGTCGGCCTCAAACGAGGCCAGCGTGCGCACGCCGACGAGTTGCTCTTTTACGTGAGCGAGCGGTCGGACATGATCCGCTATCCCGAATTCATCGCCAAGGGGTGGCAGATTGGCAGCGGCCCAACGGAAGCGACCTGCAGAACACTTACGGAACGTGTGAAAGGCCCAGGAATGCGCTGGGATCCGCCGAACGCCGAGGCCATCATGGGGATCGAATCGCTTTCACAGAGTGACCAATGGAAGGTCTACTGGGAAAGTCATTTGCCCTCAAAGGGTTAGGTATGCCAGGAAATTTTGCCACACCCAGCGCTCAACCGGAGCCGTCCCCCGCGTAGGGTTTTGGTAATGGTGACTGGGATGGCGGCCCGATTAGCTTGGTCTTCGCATTGCGGAGGCGTCGTTATGGAAACTGCTGAGCAACTATTGGCGCTGCTCGATCAGTTTGTAGATGCGGAACCAATCCAGTCCCTTCGTGCGAACGGCGTACTGGTTGCAGACGATGACACGTCATTGGGAAGACTCTATCTATGCAACCAAGTCGGTGGGTATGAAATCCTTAGCGTCGATGGCCGGATTGTCACTGTCTTCATCTACGTACTCGGACAAGATGGGCGCACGCTATTCGCAGGGCCACTTTTGGCGGATCTTCCACCCTCGCCTACGCGGGATGATGTACGCCGCCGATTCGGTCGCCACCCTTCGCGCCATTCAAGAGTTGGTCCGACCAAAAAACGCGATTCGGAACCGCTCTGGGATCGATACGACCGCGCCAACGTGAGCATCCATTTTCAATACATGGGAATTGGAGAATTAGTGCGGCAGATCACAATAATGACGCCGGATACTGCCCGTAACTTATAATAATGCTTTGCACCAAGGGAACGTTTTTGTGCGTCTGGCGTTGCCGCTGTAACGCTAACGTCGCCCGCAATAAGGCAAAAGAACCAAAGGCAACACCGAACAAACCGCTCCACCGGAGAAGGCCCTCCTTGTCGGGTTTTGTTTACGGGTGGCTGCGGTGGCGGCCCGGTTTGCTCGAGCAAATGATCTCCCAAACCCGTCGATTGTATGCAAGCAAATGCTCCCAGATGGCACCGAAGTAACCGTTGTCTGGGCCTTTGTTCCCGAAGACAGCCAAGCATTGCTCGTGACGGTCTACTTTCCAGATTGAGGTACAAAATGGCCCCGCAAGCTCCCACGAGAGAGAATTAGTAGACTGACCGAATGGGTTGCCGTGCCCGCGTGACCCCGGCATCTTGGCGCTCCCGAGGGTAGCCGCCGCTGCTGTGGCGGAGTTGGGCAAATCATTGCCGAGGCTCAATTTACTCATTGGGACAGGCTCTGACTCAGGCCCACGTTCCCGACCGTAAGAACCGAGCCACGAGAAAAAAACGATTCCACAGACCTGGTTCTTTTTTGGTTGAACGGGACTTTGACTGAGACGATAATAAATTCTCCCACCCCCGCTTGCAAAACCTACCTCCTGTAAAGAAAGCCATTCATCATGCTTTGGAATTTGACCTCTCGATCGCTGTCGAGCCTCGTTCTGTTCATTGCGCTTGCTTGCGCAGCAAGTTCAGCAGAGCCTACCTGGCCCCGTTGGCGTGGGCCTGCCGGCAACGGTCATTCGGATGAGACCAACCTACCGATCAAGTGGAGTGCGGCCTCGATAGTCTGGAAAACTTCATTGAAAGGAAGCGGCCAATCTTCGCCGATCATCTGGGGCGATCGCATCTTCTTGACCTCAGCGCTCGATTCCGGCAAGACCCGTCTGGTGATCTGCGTCGATCGTCGCAAAGGCAAAGTCCTCTGGGAAAAGACGGCCTGGTCCGGCGTGCCGGAAAAAAGCCATGCCCAGAATGGCTGGGCTTCACCGAGTTGCGCAACCGATGGCGAACGGGTGGTGGCATTCTTTGGGAAAGGTGGACTTCACTGTTACAGCGTGGAAGGCAAGCGGCTCTGGTCGCGAGATCTGGGCAGTTTTCCCGGTCCCTGGGGCGTTGCTGCAAGTCCAATCATTGTCGGCGATCTGGTCATCCAGAACTGCGATGCCCAGGGAGAAGGTTATCTGCTTGCGCTCAATAAGTTCGACGGCAAGGAAGTTTGGAAAACTCCTCGAACGGCACCCGAGCGTGGCGGTTGGAGCACTCCGGTTCTGATGCCGGCCGGCGATCATCAGGAATTGGTACTTAACGGTGAGCGAGCCGTCACTGCCTACGATCCCGCGAGCGGCAAACAACTCTGGGCTTGCAAGAGCTTTGCAGGCCGAGGCGACCCGACCGTTACTCCCGGAAAAGACCTCCTCTTTGTCGTGAATGGGCAGCCGGGCGACATCTACGCCGTCAAGCCCGGCGGCTCCGGCGACGTTACCGAGAAGAACATGGCCTGGCACACCGAACGAAAGGGAGGAAGGGATCTGCCGGCACCGATCCTGGTTGGAGACTACCTGACCGTGGCAAATATGGGCGGCATAACCACGGGCTACGAAAGTTCATCGGGCAAAGTTTTGTGGTCCGAGCGCTTAAAGGGGCAATATTCGTCATCGCCGATTGCTGCGAATGGGCTGGTTTACTTCCAGAATGAGGCCGGCGAGACCACGGTTCTTATGCCGGGAACGGAGCTTAAGATTGTCGCTCAGAACACGCTTGGAGCCAAAGGAGAAGTGTTCCGCGCGTCGCTGTCGCCGTGTGGAGGGCAAATCTTCTCGCGCTCGGACAAGACGCTCTACTGTATTGGCGTTAGGAAACAATCTGAGAAGCCGTAACTCCTGGAGTTAATCGGCGGGTAGGAGCCGTAATCCTGCCAGATTGAGCAAGGAGCTTGTCGCGGATGCGTGGCGATGTTGTTTATCGTGTGTATGCCTGTCATGAAGGACGACAGAAGGACTATTTCTTCGGAGCCTTCCGCTCAATTTCCGAGGCGGAGGCGGAGGTCACGAAACTTACCGAGAAAGAAATGAACGGCGCAATTGGGCGCAACAGTATCACAACAGGGGATTCGTCATTCGCGAGGCAGTTGTTGACACCAATTTTGAGGTTCCGTTGCAGCCCAAACCTCGGGACAAGTACACCATTAGGGCCTCGCGGAAGGCGAATCAACCGGGAACGTGGGACTCAACCGTCGTCGAGGTTTTTCGACGAACGAACTCGTCGGGCGACCTCGAGAAAATCTGCGAATACGAGCGAAACTACTCAATGCTGCAAACCTTCGAGCCGTATCGGCAAGGTGGCAGGGAGTTTGCGCTAATCTCGCGCGATTACACAAAAACGGCCGTGCTGGACCTCGAGTCTGGAAGCGTGATCGCGGAGGAGGCCGATGAACCTGGATCTCACTGCGGGGTCGGGTTTTGCCCAATTGGTTTCTATGTGCCGGATTGGTGGGATGTAAACAATGAGTCGGTCATTCCAGGAAGTGAACATTGGGATGCCGACCACGAATGGCCAATCGGTGATTTTGGGTTTGTGTGGGGCTGCTACTGGGGCGACGACTCCGCGTGGAAGGTCCAGTGCCTTGACTTGAGCCGAGTACAGCAGGGCGTTGTGCGGCGTGAAGAACGCTTCGGATATGTAGAACTTGCGACGTTCGGTTTCACGAGCCCCTGTCAAATGCCGGATGTCGAATTATCTCGAAAAAGCGATCCGCCGCACTTTATCGAGGTGTCGAGGTGCGGTGGAGTGGCTCAGGTTACCTTCGCAATCCAGATGCGCTTCGATCTTGAGTCAGGTAAGCCAGAAGAATGGCAGCGGCTGAAAATCGCGAATTGGAAATGTTTTGCCTCAGTCGAATCTGGAAGAACGCTCCGTTCGGGTTAGCATAACCTGAACGGAGGTTCGTCATGAGACAAGCAGCGTCGTCATTTCCCCGGCACCGAGAAGGTCGCCATCCTCAAGCGGCACCTCATCGACAAGGTCCCGATTTCCGACCTGTGCGATGAACTCGACATCTACCCCAACCAGATTCTACGACTGGCTCAAGAAGTTCTTCGAGAACGGCCATCTGGCCTTCGACAACGGCCGCAAGTGCCAAGGCCGTCGAGGATGCCAAGGAACGCAAGATCGAGCAACTCGAAGCCAAGCTCCAACGCAAGAACGAGGTCCTGGCCGAGCTGATGGAAGAGCACATCCTGCTAAAAAAAAGTCTTGGGGAGATCTGAACGGCTGCTGGGTGCCCCACGACACCCGCGACAACATCGTCGATTTCGTCCGCGACTGGAGCGACAAGACGGAGATCCCCGTCTGTCGCTTCCTGCCCTGGATCGGCATCGGCACCAGCAAGTTCCACGACTGGAAACAACGCTTCGGCAAGGTCAACGAGCACAACGCCTGGGTGCCGCGCGACCACTGGCTCACCGACGACGAGAAAGAGCGCATCTGCGCCTTCGCCCGCCAGCACCCGCTCGAAGGCTACCGCCGCCTGACCTTCATGATGCTCGATGCCGACGTCGTCGCCTGCAGCCCGGCCAGCGTCTACCGCGTCCTCAAAGGCGCCAGGGCTGCTGGCCGGATCGTCGCCCAGCATCACCAAAAAAGGCACCGGCTTCGTCCAGCCGCTCCAAGCCCACGAGCACTGGCACGTCGATGTCAGCTACCTCAACATCGCCGGCACCTTCTACTTCCTTTGTTCCGTCCTCGACGGCTGCAGCCGCTTCATCGTCCACTGGGAAATCCGCGAAAAAATGGAGGAAACCGACGTGGAAACCATCATCCAACGCGCCCGCGAAGCTTACCCCGGCGTCACGCCACGCATCATCACCGACAACGGCCCCCAGTTCATCGCCAAGGACTTCAAGGAGTTCATCCGCATCGCCGGCATGACCCACGTCAAAACCTCGCCCTACTACCCGCAATCCAACGGCAAGATCGAACGCTTGCACAAAACCCTCAAGGGCGACTGCATCCGCGTCCAGGTGCCGCTGTCGCTCGACGATGCCCGCCGCATCGTCGCTCGATTACGTCGCCCATTACAACACCGTCCGCTTGCACAGCGCCATCGGCTACGTCACGCCCAAGGACAAGCTCGAAGGCCGCGACACAGGAGATCTTCGACGCACGCGACCGCAAACTGGCCGAGGCCCGCGAACGCCGCAAACAGCTACGCCAAGCCCAACACCGAGCAAGCATCCGAGCCCACGGCCAGTCGCTCCGCGGCCCGCCATCGACTTCGCCGCCGTCCGCGCCGCCATCACCATGGCCGCCGTCCTGCAACTGCTCGGCTTCAAGCCCAACAGCACCCGCGGCGCCCAGCAACGCGGACCCTGCCCCTTGCACGGCTCGCACTTCCGGCACCAGCCGCTGCTTCTCCGCCAACCTGGACGACCAGATCTTCCACTGCTTCAAATGCGGCCGCTCCGGCAACGCCCTGGACCTGTGGGCACAAGCCGCCAGACGCAATCCCTCTACGACGCCGCCATCGACCTGTGCGAACGCCTCCACATCCCCTTGCCGACACTTGCCGCCACCACAACCCGGAACAGGGAAGAGGAACCCGTAGCTCGCTCACCGAATCAACGTGTACAATGAACTCGCCCCTAAATACGAGTCACTATCTTTTACTCGCTAACTCAACGAAGCGATTCTTCCAGATCAGGCTGAACCAACACAGAAATAGCCCAATATCCAAAACGAAAAGGCTCATAGATATTTTGGATCCGCATCCACTTCTCGGCGATACTTCGCGATCGATCTTTGCCATTTCTCGAACAGCGGGTCATCCTTGAACATGCCCGCAAACTTCGCGAGAGGATGCGGTTCAGAAGTCATCTCCAGCGATACTACCTCCGTACCCGCTCGAATGCGGGCGTGAAGTTGCTCACGCAGTTTTGCCAGCACTTCCTCTCGGCTGGCTCCCTCGGCGCTGACTGCGAACTGTTCACCGCCGCGCGACCGATAGCCGTTGCCGGGCACCGGTTCGATCAGAATGGGTATTTGCATGATAGTTTCCTCCCCTCACATTGTATCGCGCAGTCAATTGGAGATGCTCATTTGCTCGGCATTGATCCATTCGCCGGATCACAAACAAAGCCACAGGTTTTCGCGTCGCTACCCACAAATCTCCAAGGCATTCTCTTTGGTTATCAGCAACTCACGCTCCTGCGGGAACTTCCGAAACCAGGCCGCTACCAGCAACACACTATCGATCTGTCCCTTGGGCAGCAGACCGGTGTCGGCCTTTCGATCGAATACCTGGTGAATCATTGACGCAACGAGTTGTCGTTGGTTCTTCGTCTTCGGCGCATAGGTTGCTGCACGAACCCGGCCCCGATCGATCAAATACCAGATCGTTTTCGAATCCGCATCTGCCAATGGATAGATAAACGTATGCTGATCTCTTGCTTCACGCAGTGAGCCGAGCCGATCGGTGATCCATGCAAATCGGTCCACTTATCGCGCAACACGGCTGCACGCTCGAAGTCCAATGCACTTGAAGCCCGTTGCATTTGCTCTTCGAGTTCCGAGAGTTGACCCAGATCCTTGCCGTCGAGAAACGCCTTGGCAGCCCGAATTTTTGCGTTGTAGCCCGCCCGGCTGCAAGCTCCAACGCAAGGGCCAAGGCACGTTTCAATTTCGTAGCGCAAGCAGCCGGCGCTGCGCTCGATGGGAAAAAGCTCACGCTGATCCGAGAAGTGCATCATCTGACGCTGCGAACAATCGCGCAACTGAAACCAGTCGTTAATCCGTCGAGCGGCTTGACCGGCTCGACTCATGCCGATCACCGGACCATAAATATGCAACTCCTTGCCCGTCGGCTCGCGCGTCGCAAATGCATAGGGTGCGGGCTTTCGGCCAAGGCACAAGTAGATGTAGTTTCGCCTTCCGGGCATCCCCTGAACATTGAAACGCGGACGAAATCGGCGAATCAGTTCCAGCTCCCGAATCAGCGCCCGCAAACTCATGAGGGGCCGACTCCCAGACGATCGAACGAGTTCGCTCAATGATGCGTCCTGCTTTCGGATCTCGACTATTCTCGCGGAAATAGCTCATGAGGCGGTGGCGCAACGATTTGGCTTTGCCGACGTAAATCAATTCCCCGCGATAGTCCAGCATTCCATAGACGCCGGGTAATCGGATCGCTTGCTCGCGCACTCCCTTGCGAAGCCGATCGGGCTTCTTGCCTCGGACACGGTCGGATTGCGACACGAATTCCGAAGGAAATAATGGAGTAGGCCCGAATCCGGTGAAAGTGGCAAAAGGAAAAAGACTACGCACGGGAATCCTTCCAGGGTCTTCGCAGGTTGAAAGTCGACTTCTATCCGACCTGTCGCTCCTCTTCCTCTTTCGTATAGCGAATTCGGGCATGAAAGACGGCGATCAGGCTCTTGGCAAGGCTCTCTTCGATCTGTTTCAGTTCCGTCAGCGTCAGGCCGCTCTCCTCGAATTGGCCGTCGAGCAGGCGTTTCATGAGCAGATCGTGGACGAGTTTGCGCAGGCTATTGGGCGTCGGATTCGTCAGGGCCCGGCTGGCACTCTCGGCGGCGTCGGCCAGCATGACGATGCCGTCTTCGCGCGTTTGCGGCTTCGGGCCGGGATAGCGGAAGGCGATTCCAGTTCGCATCGCGTCCAGGCCGTGCTCTTCCTGCATGCGCAATGGCTTCGCGGTAGAAATACTCGACCAGCGTGGTGCCGTGATGCTGCTGGATGAAATCGACGATCGGCCTGGGCAGGCGGTACTGCTGGGCCAGGGCGATGCCGTCCTTGACATGGCCGATGATGACCAGCGTGCTCAGGGCCGGTTCGAGGTGGTCGTGGCGGTTTTCGCCGGTCTGGTTCTCGATGAAATAGTGCGGCTTGAGCATCTTGCCGATGTCGTGGAAATAGCTGCCGACGCGGACCAGCAGCGGATTGGCGCCGATGGCCTCCGCGGCCGCTTCGGCCAGGGTCGCCACCGTCATGCTGTGCGTGTACGTTCCCGGGGCGCGCCGCACCAGTTCCTGCAGCAGCGGATGGCAGCCGTCGGCCAGCTCGAGCAAGCTGACATCGGTGATGACGCCGAAGCAGCGTTCGACCAGCGGCAGGATGCCGCTAGAGCATGAAACCCGGCCAGCACGCTCCAGAGGAAATAACGCAACCGTCGAAAAGAAACAGGCGGGCCGGCTGCTCGCCAAGCATTCCTGTTGCCACAGTCAACGATAGGAAGGCGACTCCTGCGACGCTCGCCACTTCAACGGGGCGAGTCCGCGAACGAATTCCACCCATGACCAGGATCGCAGTTGCCAGCCCACCCGAATGAATCAGCATGTGGCTTAAGCCGGTTCCTTGACGATGCTCATCACGATCGCCATGCAGAAAGAGAGCAACAAGGCAAAAGGCGAGTTGTAGGCGAATGCGAGTACCATCGCCATGAACGTCATGGGGAGCAGGACCAAGTTGTCCAGAGGCATACATAACGAGA
>CAWAMR010000002.1:0-1679663 GCA_963783095.1 uncultured Planctomycetota bacterium
TCCGGTACTCTAACCAATTGAGCTACGTCCCCTTCTTCTGTCATGAAAATATAGGGGCACTCTCGTAACCCATCAAGTGCATACCCGGATATTTTTCACCGTCCTTTTCGCCTCTCGCCTCTCGATCGTCGGCGGCGCTGCTTGGATCGGTACCCCAATCCCGGCCGAATTGCTCGTAACGACAACGACAACTTTAAGAGTTATGGCAGCGTCTTCATCAGGACGCCTTTTTCATCGCCAACGCCTGGGAAGCTGGATGGGTAACGTCCGGAAAGAGTTCCAGTTGTTTGGGGCCGGCTCCCACTAACTCCAAAATTCGTGTTACGCGGGAGTAAAGCGAGGATTTCTTTCCGTCCGTAAACCTTGGCAAAGCGTCGAGATGTGTCAGATATGACCGATCCTGTCGAAAGATGCTTCGGAAGATCCGAATCGTACGTGGATGCCGGTGATCGAGCATCGATTCCGCAGATGTAACTGTGTCCTGCAATATCCTTTCGTTAATAATGGCCTCGCGCAATTCAATCGCCAGTTGTTCCACGAATTCGCACGCGCTGGCCGCCTCGGCGAAGGCGGGATGTGAGCCGGACGGGTACGACTTCAGGTCGCCTTTCGTCCTTTCTGCGACGATGGTGTCGGCCGTTGCGTTTGGCCCGGGAGAACCACTTCCAATGAGGGTTTCTGTTGCGGAAACTGCAATAGGCTTCGGCAACATTCGCAAAGGAACCGGGACGAGCTTCTCTCGGGCACGCCGCGACGATTCCTCATGAACCGATCCGCCAAAGAAGAAGCAGAGGATGCATCCGAACAGGCCTGCCAATACCAGGATCACACCAACGGTGAACGGCCAAAGCGACAACAGCGGCGGTTGCCAGATATACTTGGCCCGAACCTTGTTGTTCTCCGTCACCGCTTCCATGACTTCCACGGGCGGCTGACATTCCATCTCGACGATAGCGTTCGCCGGCTCCGTATCAATTTGAAACGATCCTGCGAATCGCCCAGGGAACTGTCGTAAGAACTCGCCATCGCCGACCTCAAGGGTAACTTCTCCTGCCTGCCGAAGCCAATCGACTCTTGCGAGCGGCACTTTGGCACGAAATCGAAAGGTTTTGTCCGGATTCGGCCCAGACAATGTACCACGTTCTGCGTTAAGACCGGTTGACGCGTCGCGATAAACGACCCAGCCATGCAAGGGTTCCGGCACCTGCTCGCGTCGCTTTTTTGCATCAATGACGGCAGCTATCCGGCAGATACTCCAGTCGAGTTGACTCAATTCCTTTTCGCGCTGGTGGAGCGCCAATTCCTTCTCGGCTTCCAATGCCTGCCGGCACCGTTGAACGTCATCGACCGCGCTGAGCACGGCAATGCGAAGCCGATCCATCTTCAGGGCCAGATCATTATTTTGTCGATATGCAAGAGTCTGTAATTGGGCGAGGGCTTCTTCATTTTGCTGGATTTCCGCCTGCAACGAGGTTGCCTGATTTCGCAGTTTGGCAATCTCCGAACCAAACTGCTGCGCCTCATGGGAGAGTTTCTGGAGGAGGAGCTCCGCGCTGGGAGGACGAATCGTCAGGCTCCGCTCGTGGGCGAGTTGATTGTTCACCGTCAGCAACTTTTCTTGCGCTTTCCGGATTGCCTTATCGGTGCCGGCGATGTCGCCTCGAAGCTGAATAATGATCTCTTGATGCTTGAACATTTGATCGAATGGATCGCGCTGCGGGGCGATCAAATCGTTCAGAAAGCGGTCGAGAGCAGCACGTCGGTCATGCTCGGCAGCCAACGCACGTTGCTGGTTCTGAACCAGTCCAGATGCGAAGGCCAAAGGCTGCGCGGCAAGCGCTCGGCACTGCGCCTCGAGGCGGGAGTGTTTGAGCTCCAGCTCTTCTCGATCGTCTTGAGGTTTCGAGGCAGTTTGAACCATAAGTCCATCGGGATCGACTTCCCCATAATGCGCTTGAATTCGGGCATGGGCTGAGACGGCACGCTCGCCGCGCCAAGCTCCTTCCAGCGCGACGGCTTTACGCATCAAATAGGCAAATGTTATGCCCAACAACCCCAGGAACAGCAGACCCGCGGACCATCTGCGCAACTCGTTCCGAACGTCATTGGTCGAACGCTCGGCGCAGGTCTGACGACTTCGTTTCCAAAACACCAAAAACAGGAAGAGGACGCAGAACGAGATAAGAACGAAAACTGCGCCATGCAGGGTAAATTCCAGAATAGAAGATTCCTTCCACATCGGCGGCGAATCTCACTTCATGAAAGTACCGTTTTCAATACGGTGTCGGTTCCGAGAAACGAGTCGGGTTCCGGCAGATTAGGAGGGCTCTTGAGCCTTCAACATCGTTACATTTCGTCCGGATTTTCCTCGTCCCTGTTGAGGTTCTGCGAATATTATTCAAAGCTGTTCGGGTAGAGGTTTGATGGTATGAGTAACGACATTTTGAATGGTTGTAGCGGCGCGAGATTCGCAGTGGTCGCCGGCTTACCGCAATTCGCTACCATCTGAAAAGAAAATGTTTGACATTTGCGGGTCCGGGTCACACTCTACGATCACACCGTCGCCTTGAAGGGTACTCAGGATTCTTATGACCCAACCCCCCCTCTCCAAAAATGAACTTCTGAACCTTTATCGCCGGATGCTGGTTATCCGCAGATGTGAAGAACAACTGGCCCGCTCGCATCAACGAGGGTTGATTCTTGGGGCCTGCCACACCTACGTCGGACAGGAAGCGATCGCGGTCGGCGTTTGCGCTCATCTCACTGAAACCGACACGGTTTTCAGTACCCATCGCGGGCACGGCCACGCCCTGGCGAAAGGGGTAACACCGACGCAACTCATCGCCGAACTCTATGGCCGAGAAACGGGGATATCGCACGGGCGCGGCGGCAGCATGCATCTGTTCGCCCCCGAAGTCGGCATGATGGGGACCAGCGGCATCGTCGGCCCCTGTATCCTGCAAGCCGCAGGTGCCGGTTATAGTTTCATGCTGCTGAAGAACCAGCGCGTGGCAGTGGCCTTCTTTGGTGATGGCGCGGTCAACAATGGAGCCTTCCACGAAGGACTGAATCTCGCCGGCATCTGGAAATTACCCGTACTTTTTGTGTGCGAGAACAATCAGTACGCCACGGAAGTTCCGTTCGAATACGCTGCCGGCAATCCTACCGTTGCTGCTCGTGCCGCATCTTATGGGATGCCGGGCGTACAACTCGACGGCAATGATGTTTTGGCGATTCACGACGCTGCCGCAAAAGCGGTCAAGCGTGCGCGAGCGGGTGAAGGTCCCACGTTGCTCGAATGTCGAACCTATCGCACTCGTCCCCATGCCGAGGGAATGGGCGATTTTGGTTATCGCACGCGGGAAGAGGTCGAGGAGTGGAAAACGCGCTGTCCCATCGTTCGGCTCAAGCAATTCCTCCTCAAGCTATCTCTGGCAGAGGAAGATGAGCTTATCGCCATTGAATCGGCGATCGGCTCCGAAATTGAGAAAGCGAATCGCGCAGCAGAGACAGCGCCCTGGCCGAATGCAAGTGACGCAACCAGCCATGTCTATGCTGAGCCCGTCCGAAAATGCCCGCCTCCGCCATTGCCGGGGAGCCGGGAAATAACTTATATGCAGGCCACCTTGGAAGCTCTAAGCTCCGAAATGGCCGGCAACCCGACGATCTTTGTTCTGGGTGAAGGGATCGGCAAACGCGGCGGCAACTTCCGGACAACCGCAGGGCTATACGATCTCTACGGGCCAAAACGCCTTTGCGATACGCCGATTTGCGAACGCGGGTTCGTTGGTTTGGGTGGTGGTGCTGCGATGACCGGCACTCGCCCAGTCATTGATTTCATGTTTGCGGATTTCGTTCTCGATGGTGTTGGCGAGATCATCAATCAAATCGCCAAGATGCAGTACATGAGCAACGGCCGGCTCAAAATGCCGATCCTCCTGCGAGGCTGCATCGGCATCGGCCATTCCGCGGCAACGCATCACTCCGGGAACTATTACCCGATGTATGCTCATTTCCCTGGCCTACGTGTCGTGGTTCCCTCAACGCCCTACGATGCCAAGGGTCTGCTTCACCACGCACTGCGCTGCGATGATCCGGTATTGTTCCTGGAACACCGCGAATTGCTTGGCCTGAAAGGACCGGTTCAAGAACAACCTTACGAAATCCCATTTGGGCAAGCGGCAATTGTGCGCGAAGGACGCGACATCACTGTTGTCGCCTTGACGGTAATGGTGCCGCGAACGCTTGCCTTGTGCGATGGCTTGGCAAAAGAAGGAATCTCAGTGGAATTGATCGATCCGCGCACAGTTGCACCGTTGGACATCGAAACCATTGCGCGATCGGTTGCAAAAACAGGAAGATTACTGATCGTTGATGAAGCCTTTGGTCCTTACGGGATCGGTGCGGAGATTGCAGCTCAGATCGCCAATGCGAGTTTCGATGATCTGGATGCCCCGATTCGCCGGGTCAATGGAACCCATTGCCCGACACCATACAGTCCACCATTGGAAGCAGCGATCATCCCGGGAGCAGAGGCGATTGCTCGGGCGATATGCGATCTTGTGGCCGAATGAGAGAAGACGATGTGTACCTGTGTTTCGCTCCGTTTTTTTGGCTTGAATATCTATGAAAAACGTGGTAGTTTTTCTTATATGAAGACACTACGTCACAAGACGCAAAGCACGGAAAGCAATATACTTGCCCGCATCCGTGGCACAGGGCGTGGTTCCGTGTTCGTTCCTGGTGATTTTCTCGATCTGGGAAATCGTCAGGGGTGGATTTCGCGCTCCACCGCTTGGTAAAACAAGGCGTTCTGAGAAGGTTGGCGCGCGGACTGTACGACTATCCGAGATCGCATCCGCAATTGGGAATGCTCACCCCGTCCGTGGACACCATTGCGCAGGCGCTGGCGGGCCGGGATCGTCTGCGCATTCAGCCGTCGGGTGCCTACGCCGCCAATCTTCTGCATCTGTCTGAACAGGTGCCCGCCAAAGCAGTTTTTCTGCCGGGGTGGGATAATACTTGGTCCTGTGATAAGCAAACCCGCTTCTTTGTTGGTACCATTATTGGCTCAACCGTATTTCGGCACACCACCTAAGGCCGACAAAAATGGAATTCTTCCACCCGATTCCATCGTCGTCATCAATGGATCATGGCCACCTTGGGATTACGCAACTCTGATACCGGTTGACGTTGATATGGGATTCGGTGTGTTTCGTCGAATCAATATCTGGGAGAACATGAATCATGGTTTGATTCCTGGATTTGGGCGGGAGGCACAGAGGATTTACTGGAGTATTAGGTAGTGTTGACATTCCAGCCGTGAAACTGGAGAGGCTGGGTTTAGGTTAACAGCGTCACGAGCGCGGTGAAAGCCACGAATCCCAGAAAATTTCGTGCCGTTTTCTCGTAGCGCGTTGCCACTCGGCGGGACTGTTTCATGATATTGATCATCCGCTCCACGATGTTGCGTTGCTTATAGGTCTCTGTGTCGTATTCGCGTGGTTCGACGCGATTGCTGCGCGGCGGAATGACTGCTTCCGCGCCCTTCGCTTCGATCGTCGCCACGAACTCGTCGCTGTCATAGCCCTTGTCGGCGAGAACTTTCTGTGGATCGCTGCCTTCCAGCAGAGCCGGTCCTTGTTTGACATCATGATTTTGGCCCGGCGTCAGAAGAATCTTCACAGGCTCGCCGACACCATTGCACGAAACGTGAATCTTCGTGCTGAATCCGCCGCGCGAGCGTCCCAGGCACTCGGCCTCGGCGTTGCTGCCCTTGGCACCTGCGGAATGCTGATGGGCACGAATTACCGTGGAATCCACCATCAAAACTTCGACGTCGGGATCTTTCAACAGATCCATGATTTTGGGGAACACGCCATTCTTGCACCAGCGATTGAATCTCTGAAACATGCTGTTCCACGGGCCGAACCGTTCCGGCAAATCACGCCAAGGAGCGCCGGTCTTGGCGATCCAAAAGATGGCGTTGATGAACAGGCGATTATCCTTAGCGGTCGCACCGGGATCGCCTTCCTTGCCCGGCAAGTGGTCCTTGATAATGTTCCATTGCTCATCACTGATTTCGTGTCGTCGCAGCATGGGTATCAAGCCTCGCGTGTTCGGTTCCATGATTGAAGGCAACCGTCATGGCTGCCAACCAATCGTAGGAATCCGGCGAGGCGAAATAGCTTTACCTATGCCGAAACTGCGTGGAATATTTTTCGTACAATGGGAAGCCCTTAACGATCAAGGAAGCGGCGAAATCTCGCGGCCGACGAAGCCTCCTTTCGCAGGTTCCGTAAATTGCCTGAGCGAATGTCAACACTGCCTAGCAAGTTCGGGGGGGCGGGTGTGCAGGGTGTAGATTACCCCTATGTGATATATTGTACATATTGCGAACCAGAAGTTCTACCCATGCCGCAGAAACCTTGACCTTAGCAGGGGTTATTGACAGATAGTTTTGGAACTGGATTTCTTGCAAGGTGGAAGGAGCACATGTCGAGGATTGCTATTGAGTTGGTTGATCTTGGTTTACCATATCGTTTAACAAAGTTGTTTGTATTCGTATATATGTGAATCGAGCTAACCTTAGAAAACCACCTAGAGGCCAAATCATGAAGACGCTTTTTTGCTTATCGCTATGTGTGCTGTATAGTGGGCCAGTGAGAGCCCAACCAAAACAATCTGTCAAAACGGATCCGTCGGATATGTTAATAGAGAAAAAGGATGCAACTCCAGGCGAGCAACGGATTTTCGAAGTGGGTAACGGCCTGAAGATCACTTTTTGTTGGATACCGGCGTCAAAGGGAAAATTAACATTGGGCTGTCCGAAGAAAGAAGAGGAGTATTTTGCAAAGAAATTCAACCTGGGGACAGAGTTCAATGCCGGTGCGGGGAACCAATTTGAAATTGACGGGCTGGATGGCTTTTGGATGGCCAAGACCGAAATGACGCAGGCACAATATGCGAAAATTGTCGGCAAGAATCCGAGTCATTTCAGTAAGCAGGGCAAAGGCAAGTGGGAAGTGCACACAATCGCGAATACGGATGATTTCCCGGTAGAACAGGTGTCTTGGAATGATGCGGAAACATGCATCGCCAAAATGCAATTATCACCCGAGATGAAAGGTTGGAAGATTCGACTTCCCAGCGAGGCTCAGTGGGAGTATGCATATCGGGGCGGTCTGGGAGTTGGCCGAGCCTATTACTGGGGCAATGAACTCAAAGGGGATAAAGCGAACTGTAATGGAGCATTTCCGTTTGGCGCAGTTGGTGAAGACCTGGGTCGGACTGCCAAAGTGGGCAGCTATGAAACCAAAGCAATACATCCTTGGGGTTTGGTCGACATGTCCGGCAATGTTTGGGAATGGTGTGAGGACTACTATTACCCCACCTATGAAGAGTTGCCCAAGACGAAGAATCCCGTGCAGTCCCAAAAAAAAGTAGAGGGTGCCTTACGTGTTATACGCGGTGGTGGCTGGTTCACTTGGCCCCCCCTGTGTCGAGCGGCTTATCGGGCTTCTTTTGACCCTACGAAATCCACCGAAGTTATTGGTTTCCGCGTAGTCATTTGTTCGAAACCGTAATGTACCGACGCACTTTATTGGACTGAACCAATTTGTGGTCGTATTTGAAGCCGACTTAAGGCGTACATCCTCGGCTGGGGCTGGCGATCGCAAAAGATGACGCAACCGATGAGAGATGAACTGAAGCCTTACGCGAGAAAGATCCACGAGATGCAGTTTCACGGAGAGAAGCCAAAACAGGATGGTTCAGGGGTATGGCAACTTCATGGAATCACGTACATTGAGGACTTGGGGGGAAAAGAAGGGTAAGTGGGAAAAAGGTAAAGGCAGTGGCCAACCCTTGCGAGCCAGCCAAAGCCTCCAGTGAAAGTATGCAGAAAAAGTGGTGAAAAGTCAAGAGAACCGACACCCCTCGAAAATGAGATATTCAATGCCAATCCCGATCACGATTCCCCGGCTCGGCTGGAACATGGAAGAAGGTACCTTCGTCGAATGGCTCAAGCAGGATGGCGACCGGATTCAAGCGGGCGACATGCTCTATAAGCTGGAAGGCGAGAAGGCTACCGAAGACATCGAGTGTCTCGATGACGGTATCTTGAGTATTCCGCCCGGTGCCCCCAAGCCGGGAGACAAGATTCCTGTCGGTACAGTCATTGGTTATTTACTCCAAGCGAATGAATCGGTCCCGGTCGAACCGTCAACCCCTGCCGAAAATGGCGAAGGGAAGGAAATTCACGCTGCGCTACCAAACGAGGGATTGTCCGTTCCCGAATCGATAGCCACATCATCGGACTTGCCGCGAATCGCGATTTCTCCAAGAGCGAAACGGGTGGCGAAGCAACTGGGCATCGACTGGACCACACTGCGCGGCACTGGGCGAACCGGTCGGATTCGAGAACGGGATGTACGCGCGATTCCTGCATCCCACGACACAACGCAAGTCCACAGCGCGATTCGCAAAACGATCGCGGAACGCATGGTTGCCAGTCATCTCACCACTGCGCCGGTGACGCTCACCAGTTCCGTCGATGTCACTCATTTGGTTCAGCTTCGCAATCAGTTCAAAGCCGTTGGTGCCGACGATCAAATTGTTCCCAGCTATACCGATTTTCTTCTGAAACTCGTGGCATTAGCCTTGAAGAAACATCCTTTGCTCAACTCCTCCTGGAGTGAAGATCAAATCGTTCTGCATCCCAAGATTCATATCGGGTTCGCTGTCGATACCGATGCCGGGCTTCTCGTTCCCGTCCTGCGTGATGTGGACGCTCTGAGCGTTCGAGAGATTGCCGGCCAGTCAAAAGAACTTGTTGAACGCGCGCGAGCCCAGCGGTTGTCAGCTGCCGACATGCAAGGTGGAACCTTTACGGTAACGAACCTCGGCGCGTTTGGTATCGATGCCTTCACGCCGATTATCAACTTGCCGCAGTGCGCTGTCCTGGGAATCGGGCGGATTCAGCGCCAGCCGACGGTGATCGAGGACGAGATTGTCGTAAGGGATCGCTTGACCTTGAGTTTGACCTTCGATCACCGGATTGTCGATGGTGCCCCTGCTGCGCGGTTTCTACAGACATTGAGTGCGATGATCGAAAATCCTGGGCCGTGGCTGATGCCTTGATCCAGAAGCGGTTCGTCAGAGCCTGAAGCGTAAGCAAGGGCAAACGTCACAACCCTCGCTAATCCAGAAGCGGTTCGTCAGAGCCTGAAGCGTTAGCGAAGAGGAAGGTTTTTCTTCGCTTACGCTTCAGGCTCCGACGGATCACTCAAGACTGAAAGAGTCTTCCATGAAATGTGAATTAGCTGGCCAAGTTGGATTAGTCACCGGCGCAGCACGCGGCATCGGGCAGGCTATCGCCGATCGCTTCGCCGCGAATGGCTGCCGGGTCATTTATACCGATGTCGATGAAGCCGGCGTTCGGGAATCTGCGGGGAAATATCCAGGCTCCAAAGGCTTGCGCATGGATGTGACCAGCGATGCCGACATCCAGGCCGTCATGGATCAGGTGACCCGTGAGTTCGGCAGACTCGATATCCTGGTCAATAATGCTGGGGTAAACACGCTCGTTCATCGGGTGACGCTGGAAGCTTTTCCCCGTTCGGAATGGGATCGAATTCTTAGTGTCGATTTGACTGGTCTGTATCAGGTGAGCCAGCCAGCGATTCGTTTGATGAAAACCCAGGGGTCCGGCAGAATCATCAACATCGCCTCCATTGCCGGGCTGGTCCCATTGAGGCTTCAGTGCGCTTTCACGGCGGCGAAAGCGGGGGTCGTCAATCTCACGAAAGCGATGGCTTTGGAGTTCGGTCCGCACGGAATCCTGGTCAATGCCATCGCGCCGGGTTCCACCTTGACCATCGGTACGCGCCAACTGTTCTATGGTGAGGATGGCAAGTTCAAGGACGCGGTGCAGCGGATGCTCGATCATATACCGCTCGGCCGGCCGGGAACGACCAAGGAAATCGCGGTAGGGGCGCTATTTCTTGCCGATCCGGAGAATAGTTACGTGAACGGCCACATCCTGACCATTGATGGCGGGTGGACAGCAGGGTATGCGCGAGATTTTTGACCTGGGAGTCTAATGAGAGTTGGGCGGTGTTGGGAACAGGTCGCCGACAAGACAGCGGAATCCGGGAAGAACGTCTTCGCCCTGTAATTCGTCCGTTTCCACAAGTCTACGGGCCAGGCCGTCGGGGTGATGAACCAGGACGGTCCTGTTCTCGGGGCTGACGATCCAAATGAGTCGGACTCCAGCGCGGATATACTCCCCGATTTTTTTCTCGACTTCTTCGCACAGGTCATTGGGAGAAATCACTTCCACCGCCAAGTCTGGAGCCAATTGTGCATGTCCCGATGGGATTTCCTCATTGGCAAATCGACCGTAACGGACGAATGAGACATCCGGCTTCCGAACCAGCCGGGGATTGTGCGGAAAACACTGGTAGCTCCCATCACCGCCTTGGTTGACGTATCCGAGTTTGTGTTTCTTACAGTGGTTGGCGATCTGCAGAAACAATTCCCCCGCGACGAGACCGGCCTCGAATCCCATACCTCGCTCCACTAAATGGCCATCGACGAGTTCGTATTGGTCTCCATCCGGAAGATTCAAGAGATCCTCAGCAGTATATTCTTTCGCATCCACAACAATTGACATGACTCCTCCTCATTGGTGTGCGCGGTTATCGATCACCCATGTATAGAATTATAACTCCTACTAATCAGAATGCGATAGTGAAGTGGTCTTCGCCGAAAGGAAAGGGTTGACTCAGATGTGGCTAACGATGGCAATGGTATCCATTGCAGTAGCAGTTTCGGCAAACCTTGCATCCGCTGCACCACCGGCCCCGCTCGTCGTCAAAGCCGAATCAGCCCCGGAATGGGATGCCAAGTTTGCCGGTAAGGACGGTTGGATTGGAGGAGATTGCGCCTATTCCGTCGTGCTTGGGCCGAAGCGCGTGCTTTGGCTGTTCGGCGATACTTTGCTGGGCACTGCCAAAGATGGCCGGCGCGCCGGGGCCAGGATGGTCAACAACACACTTGGGATTCAGACCGGGCTTGGAAAGGATGCCCGAATCGAATTTCTCTCCGGCAAGTCAAAAGACGGCAAAGCAACGGCATTCTTCGTTCCTGAAGATGGCAAGGGCTGGTTCTGGCCGCAAGCAGCGATTCGGGTGCGCGATAAACTATTCGTTTTTCTGCCTCATATCGAGAAAACCAGCGAGCCTGGTGCGTTCGGATTCAAACACGTCGGCCAGACGCTTGCCGTGATTCGCAATCCCAACGAGCATCCGGAAAAGTGGCAAGTGAAGTACCACAAGATCCCGTTTGTCGAATTTACTGCGAGCTGGGAAAAGTCATGGGGTTCCGCGCTGCTTATGGAAGACAAGTTGCTGTACATCTTCGGCTACGACGAGGAGCGCGGCAAAGGACTCGGTAGGCGGCAACTCACTGTCGCCCGTGTGCCGGCAGAGAAATTGGCGGACTTCAGCGCCTGGAGGTTTCGCACTTCTACAGGTTGGAGCGACAAACCTACCGATGCCGCTCCGCTTGCAAATGGCCTGGCGACCGAGTTTTCGGTAAGTCCTCTTCCGAGTGGAAAAGGGTACGTGCTCGTCTATACCGAGAACGGCCTGGGCGATCGAATCGTTGGCCGGTTCGCCGAGACACCGGAAGGTCCGTGGTCTGCTCCAGTGCTCTTGTATCAGTGCCCAGAAATGGCGAAGGATAAAGGTGTGTTTAGTTATGCGGCAAAAGCACATCCGTGGGCCGGCAACACAACCGATCTGGTCATCAGCTATTGCGTCAATTCCTGGAAATTTGAACGGTTGTTCACGGATGATGCAATCTATCGGCCAAAATTTATCCGCGTTACACTCATGATGGGAAAGTAAAAGCGAATATCGTTCTGTTCGCAAATCGCGCCGGGCGCGAAGAATATTTCCTTTCCCCCAATAACTTCTCAACGATTGACTTTTTCGGTGTTAAGATTCAAGGAGGAACGAGTTTCTTCATGAAATCGTCAAATATGTCGCATGGACCGCAAATGAAAACGGTGGATTTCACCTACTGACATTGCATTACGTAGGATACTTATGTATCCTATAACTATCCACCCAACGGGAATTGAAATCCATGCAACCCATGCCAGTTCCACAGAATTGTTCTCTGCCATCAGTTCAGGAACCGAGAATTGTCCCGCAAAACATTTGTCCGAATTGCGGCGGCATGTTGATCGAGATCCGCAGTGATTTGCGCTGCGTGCGCTGCAATTTCTCGATGTGTCCGGGTTGTGGCGGTGATCCGGCGCTGGATGCAGATGATTCTTAATCTTCCTGTGGGGAATTGCCTTCACCACTGATTTCATGCACCTGGTTACGAAAGGAATCACAACATGTCGGATGCGGCTTCCCCTAAATCTGTACCGCCCCAACAAGCCATTCTTCAAATGGCATCGGGTTACTGGATTTCACAGTCCCTTTACGCCGCAACGAAATTGGGCATCGCCGACCTCGTTGCCGGCGGTGCGCGCACCTGCGAAGACCTCGCCGACATCACCAAAACCGATGCCCCATCTCTCTATCGACTATTGCGCGCCCTGGCGAGTATTGGTGTATTCGCCGAGAATGAGCAACATGGCTTCGGGCTTACACCTCTTGCCGAATGTCTGTTGAGCAGGCCGGGAACGCAACGGTCGCTTGTCCTGATGACGGGCGAAGAGCATTATCGGGCGTGGGGAGAATTGCTTTACAGTCTGCGCACCGGGCGGCCTGCCTTCGATCATGTCTTTGGAAAACCGATATTCAGTTACCTTTCCGAACATCCGGAGCAGGCCGCCATTTTCGATGACGCCATGACCGGAGTTCACGGCTCCGAAACACCGGCAATGCTCGATGCCTACGATTTCTCGGGTATCGGCACGCTCGTCGATATCGGCGGCGGCAATGGCACCGTCCTGAAAGCGATTCTGGAAAAGCATCCAAAATTGAAAGCGATCCTTTACGACTTGCCGCACGTAATCGACCGCGCTCGCCCCGGGTTCAAGACGGCCGGCTTGGACAGCCGATGCCAGCTCATCGGCGGCAGCTTCTTTGAATCGGTTCCGTCCGGCGGCGATGCCTACATCATGAGACACATCATCCATGATTGGAATGACGAGCAGTGCCGAACGATCCTTGGAAATTGTCGAAAGGTCATGCAACCCAAAAGTCGATTGTTGGTGGTTGACGCTGTGATCCCGCCGGGCAATGAGCCGGGCTTCGCGAAGTTTCTCGATCTGGTGATGCTGACCATTCCTGGAGGCAAGGAACGAACCGGGGCCGAATTTCAGTCCTTGTACCAATCCGCCGGTTTTGAATTGGTGCGTATTGTGCCGACGCGAACGGAAGTAAGCTTTGTAGAAGGCAAGCCGATTTGACAAATTGGGATGAATTTATCGGTTTTAGCAGCAAAAGGGCTTACACCGGATGGCTGGTCTCGCCTATCATGGCGTATATAGACTTCAACCTACCTCATAGATCCCTCCAAAATGTCATCTTCATGGTGGAGAATTCCGGCTCCGATCTGCGTTGGCGTCATCGCCATGTGGATTCCCTTGTCGGTTTCCGCAATGACCGGCATTTTCTGCGGGCTGATGGCATTCGCAGGCTTGAAGGTGATTTTCGACAATCTCGCCGTCGATGAGACGTGGGATGAGGTTGAGTGAAAAGTGGGCTTCGCACAAAAACTCCAAATCACAACCAACAAAATCCAAACAACCTTCAACACCCAAACAAAGAAGAAATCTCAAAATGAGTCAGTGGAATGGTTTGGGTTTAGTCTGTTTTTGAGATTTGGGATTTGGGATTTGTTTGTATTTTGGGATTTGGAATTTGGAATTTTTTTGCAAAGCTTGAAAAGTGGGCGGGCGAAAGAGTGCGAGCCTCAGATGATGATATGAATGATTTGCTTCAAGTTTGCAAAGTACTGGCCGCCCCACCAGGTTGCGGCAAGATACAGCGCAAACGCAATGACGCCGTAAAATACCAGTTGCGATAGCAGTCCCGAATGACGGTAGTACTCCTCGGCGATAAAGGAGCGCTCACAGCTCGAATTCAAACAGCCCAACTCTTGTCCGAGCATTTCGCGCCTAATGATCTGAACTTTCCGACAATGGGAGCATTTTGTAAGTGGCATTTTCACACCTCCCGGAAATGATGAGAGACCCGTGCCGAAGAGTCCCTTTCCATCCAGTATAATCCACAATTCTTCTGCAATTACCGATTCTTGCCTAATCTGAGCAATCGGATTCCATTAGACAAGTTGTGCAACCGCTACAATTCGCGGATTCGATCTATTCATCTTCTCGGTTTTTTCTGACCGCTGACCACTGATCACCGACCACTATTCGAATCGATCTGGCACAAGAGTGGCCGAGGCCATTAGAATGAGCGTAGTAAAGGATATTCCCCACTCGTCGTGAGATGATTATGAAAGCATTGATTTTGCTTGCGGATGGATTCGAGGATATGCAGTTTTTCTGCTCGTGGTTTCGCCTTCAGGAGGAAGGCATTGAGGTAACGGTGGCCGGCTCAACCGCTCAGACCGTTACCGGCCAGCATGGTTACAAGTTTGAGCCCGACATGCCGATTCATGAACTGAGTCCTTCCGAATACGATCTTTCTTTTAATACCCGGCGGCAGCGCGCCGGAAAAGCTGCGGCAACGCGAGGAAGCGGTTGACATTACCCGGACTTTTATCCAGGATGATCGTCTGGTTGCCGTACTGGGTCACGGCCCGCAACTCTTGATCAGTGCCGGGGCGATCGACGGCCATCTCCTGACATGCTCCCCTGCTATCCGCGACGATGTTCGGGCAGCAGGGGGAATTTATCGCGATGAGGGAGTTGTGGTGGACGGCAACCTGATTTCGTGTCGCGAGGGGGCGGACTTGCCGAACTTCTGCCGGCAAATGATCGCATGCCTGTCCGCAAAAGCGTGAATTCGACCCCAAGCGTGCGGTATGGATGAAACCCGACTGCCACCATCGATTCTTGCGAAAGCAACGCTCCGCGGCAACGAATATGCTTGGCCATTCGAATGGGTTGAGGAAGCTATTTCAGTTGCGGTGACGTTGCAACTTGTGACTCTCGGTGGCCAAGCTCAGTTTCGCCTTCCCGATGGCATTTGCGAGATGTACTGGCTCAATGCCGACGCTCCAGACCGCCGACTCGCGGAGCCTTGGTCAGAGTTCGTTTCGCGAAGTGCTCTGGTGGTACTCAGGAGGTTCGAGGAGACGGTAGCGTCCGCCGATTATGTTGCCGAGGCGCACCAATGGCCGTTTCTCCAAGAGAAAATCAAAGATGGGGTAAACACTCTGGATTACTTGTGTTTCGTACTTTACTTTCAAGCGGAACCTGGTCAAACATGAACAGCAGAAGGTGGAACTACGAAGGAAGAAGGCTTCGTTTGTGTTTCCGCGTTCGGGGCTAAAATCGCAGTTTCAATTTGCCAAGCCTCTCTACCGTCTCTGTCCATTCGGCCATCTTGACGGATCCCATCGTTAGTCCAGGAAAGACGATTTTAGACTATGCGACAAAACTTCAAACAAAGAACGGACTAATGCCTGAAACGATCATGACCCTCGAAGATCTCTGCGAGAAGTTCTATGGCGAATCTTACCGTGCGTTCCGGAAGAAGTTGAGTTAAGATAGGGACAGGAGTCGCGACCATGAATCTACAAATGATGGAAAAATCCCCAGGGAAGGAAACCAGAGATGCACTCGTCTGCCGAATTCGGCATCGCGTTGGGCGGCGCGGACCATCGCCAACGGCTGGGGAGGTGGAAATCGAAAACATCTCAGCAAAGACGATTGAAATTGAGGTAACGATGCATCCTCTTCAATACCTCGACTTGATCGTCAGGAATGAAGTGGGGAACATTGTTCCCACAGTACCGTATGGGAATATCTTTTCACCGCGCGGTTCGCCTGTTGTCTTCCGTCTCGTTCCCGGGGAAAAGTATACTCACAACATCTCTCTTGTCGGGACGCTACCACAAGAGCAGCAGTTGCCGGGAACATACACCGTTTGCGCCACCTACAGTTACAACGAACTGAAAGCGATTTCGGAACCGTTATCGGTCCAGATTCCAGCTCAATCGTCCTGAATTCTCAATATCGCCTAAAATCGCAGTTTCAACTTGCCAAGCCTCTCGACCGTTTCCGCCATCAGCGCATCCTCTTCCGCCTCATCCTTGGCAATATACGTTGCAGAAAAACGCAGAAATGCTCCGGCATCGTCCCACGGCACGCAGCAGACCGATTGTTCGTGGATCAGAAAGGTCGATGCTTCCTCGGCATTGACGAATGTTCGTTCGCCGGCAGCAATCGGTGCCTTCGCATACAGGAAATAGGTTCCGCCCGGCATCTTTGCCGCAAATCCTACCTTGTTCAGCGCTGCTACCAGCTTCTTGAGCCGGCGACGATACTTTTCGCGGATCTGCTGCGGGATTTCCGGATGTCGCAAGGCCTCCGCGGCCGCCTGCTGGATCGCCATAAACTGACCGGAATCGCTATTATCCTTCACATCGGCGAAAGCCTGGACGATCTTGGCATGGCCGCAGACCCAGCCGAGCCGCCAGCCGATCATGTTGAAGCCTTTCGACATTGAATGAACTTCGACTCCAACCTCCTTGGCTCCATCCATTTCCAGAAAACTGAACGGCTCGCCTTCATATGACAGCATGATGTGGGCGGCATCCTGAACGATCACCACCTTGTGTTCATGCGCGAAGTCAATGACTTTCTTGTAGAAATCCCTGGTCGCGATGGCACCGGTCGGGCTATTGGGGTAGTTGATGACCATCAGCTTCGCCCGAAGTTTGATCTCATAGGGAAGGCCGTCCAGGTCGGGATAGAAACCGTTCTTCTCCAACAGCGGCAACTTGTGGACTTCGCCCCCATAATAGCGCGTATGAGTGCCAGCCACCGGATAGCCGGGCACGGTCATCAAGGTGACATCGCCGGGGTTGATGAACACCGCAGGCAACATCGCATAAGCGGGCTTCGATCCGATGGCGTGGACAATTTCCGTGACCGGATCGAGCGCGACGCCGAATTCGCGTTTCATGAACGCGGCAACGGCTTCCTTGTAAGCCTGAATACCGTTATCGGCATAGCCGCGATTTTCGACGCGATCGGCTTCCCGTTTCAGCGCTTCTCGAACGACCGGAGGTGCCATATCGTCGTTTTCGCCGATGCCGAAATCGAGCAATTTGCGCTCGGGGTGATCGACGAGCGCTTTTCTCTTGGCGCGTTTGATCTTCTCGAACTTGTAGATTTCGCTGCCCTTGCCATAACCGGCACCGCCGATTCGATCGGCGAAAAGACCTTGAAACCAAGGATCGGTCATAGAAATCCTTCGGATTTGGTGTTCAGTGTTCAGTTAAGACAACTTGTTCGCGTGGTTGATTTTACTGAAAACTGAACACTGAAAACTGAAAACTGCTCTTTAGAGCTTCGGTTCCCACCCCTTCTCGTATTCCCTTGTCCAGAATGCCATTGCATCCTTATCGCTCAAAATGCGTCCATCCTTGGGATCGCACTTCAATGCTCGACCCGTTCGCTGGGCGATGTTGCCGAGATGGCACAAAAGCGTACTTCGGTGGCCTTCTTCAATCTCGCTGTTGAGCTTGGCGTTGCCTCGAATCGTTTCCAGGAAATTGGCATAGTGGTGCCCATCGCTGGTTTTGCCGGGCTCGCTCTTCTTGAGTTGCTTGCCTTTGACATCGTGGATCGTCCAGCCGTTGCCGCGCAATGCCAGAGTGCCTTGCTCACCATAGAAGATTACATCGGCAGGCTGACTGTTCGGCATCCCAACGCAACTCAGTCCCTCCCAGGTAATCGTTTTTCGTCCCTCGAAATCGAAGGCAACGATATGGGTATCGGGGGTTTGCTGGTCGTCCTGAAAACGATAACGGCCCCCGGAAGAAGTAACGTGAATGGGGAAATCGACGCCCAATCCCCAGCGGCACAAGTCGAGCATGTGGATACCGTTGTTGCCCAGTTCGCCGTTGCCCCAGTGCCAGAACCAGTGCCAGTTGTAGTGAAGGTAGTTGCTGACGAAAGGTTTGCGGGGGGCCGGTCCTTGCCAGAGATCGTAGTCCAAGCCCTTGGGCGGATCTTGTTGCTTGCCTGTGCCGATCGTCGGGCGGTCGTTGTTATACCAGGATTGTGCGAGGTAAGCCCGGCCGATCGCACCTTCGCGCACCAGTTGAATCGCCTCTTGAACTTTATCGTAGCTTCGCCGCTGGTTGCCCATCTGAACATGTCGTTTGTTCTTCCGCGCTGACTGAATAAGCATCTCGCCCTCAGCGGGATTATGACTGCACGGCTTTTCGACGTAGACATGCTTGCCGTTCGTGCAACCCAGGATGGCCGCTGGGGCATGCCAGTGATTGCAAGTGGCAACGATCATGGCATCGACATCTTTGTCTTCGAGGATGCGTCGAAAATCAGTGATGGCCTTCGGCGCTTGTTTGGTGATCTTGGCTACTTCCTTGGCAGCAGTCTGCGCCCGGGCCTCATCGACATCGCAGACATAGGCGATGGTCGCGCCGGGTTGTTGAGCAAATGCCTTCGACAAAGCGGTGCCGCGACCACCCGTACCCATGACGCCGATAACGATTTTGTTGTTCGCGGCAGGCTCAGCAGCAAGGGAGCTACCCACCGCGAGCGTTGTGGCGGCAGCAGTTCCAAGGAAGTAGCGACGATTCAGTGGTTCGGACATATAGGTTCTCCGACATTCGGAAAGGAACAGATTCAGCGATGAGAATTAGCATACTCTTCCCGATGAGCGGATGCACTCAGAAAGCTTTCGAGAATGGGATTTCTTCAACGGTTCGACAAAGAGATGAAACGCAGTTGACTGAATCACAATCCGAGATAACCCGACGCGCAAGCGAGGTTGAGACTGTGTCCTCGCTTGATAGACGCGCACCCGGCGATGGGCCACCTCGTCCTCGTCAATCGAAATTCTATCGCTTACCAACTCCGCAAGCAAGCCGCCTCGCGCCGGGCCGCTGCAATCCTCCGGGGCAGGGCTTCCAAGGTGGAGAACGCTGTGCTGCCCCGAAGGGGTTGAACAAATCAGCCCAGGGCAACGCCCTGGGGTTGCAAACCGACGATAGGCCAAGCCCTGCAAGGGCGAAACAAAATCTGCGAGCAAATGCGACATGTTGCTCCCAGTTGTGCCGCCCTTTCAGGACTTGTTGTTGAATTGGCGTCCCTACCCAGGGCGTTGCCCTGGGCTGACTTGTTTAGCCCCTTCGGGGCAGGTTCCCTAAGAGAAGAACGCGGCTTTTTCGAGGAATTCGAGGAATTTATGTGCCAATTTGAGTGAATTTGGCACTCAAATCCGACGAGAAGTCGCCTAGAAGCAGGGTAATTTGCCCAAGTCTTGCGCAACTTCCCGACTTTACCTATTCCACATTCGATAGCCGCAATCCTGAACCGTCAGTCGGGCTTTCAGCAATTTGCGAAGGGTGCTATAAGGGGGTAATAGGGTTACCTTGCGTGACCGCCGATCCGGAACAGTTTTGATAGGAGTGATGGACATGCGGTACCTACTCATGACCTTTGCAGCCCTTCTGATAAGCCAAACGACTGCTTTTGCGCAGCCGGCCGTTCAACCAACCCCACAAGAAGAAAAGCGCCTGGACTCCATCCTCAAGGATTGGAGTGCTCGGATGCTAACTTTGGAAAGTTTTTACACCCGCTGCACACGAACCGATAAGGATGCTCTAACCAAGAGAGAAACGATCCTCGAGGGCAAGGCCATGTTCATGCGGCCCAATCTCGCCAAGATCGAGTTGACCAATAAAGCCAACAAGCAGGATTTCGAGAGGATTTTCTTCAAGGAGAAGCATATCTTCAACTACCTGCCACGGGAAAAGGTGGTCATGGTTCACGAGATTCCTCCGTCGAAACCGAACGAGGAGAATGTGATCCTCTCGTTTCTGCGGGGCATGAAACCGGCCGATGCCAAGAAGCGTTTCGCGATGAGTTTGCAGAAGGAAAACGAATACTACGCTTACATCCTTATCAGCCCGAAAGCAGCTGCCGATCAGCAGGACTTTGTACAGGCCCAGTTGGCGGTCTGGATCAAGAATCCCCCCAACCAGAAACCGAACATCGAGTTCATGCCCGCGCGTTTCTGGTATCGGGAGCCGAACAAGAAGGAAGTAACCTATTTGTTTACGGACATCGTTCCGAATGCGGAGTTGGATAAAGCGAAGTTCTCACCGACCAAGCCACAGGATTGGGAAGTGAAGTATGCCAATGCACCCCAGCCAAAAGGCCCGCAACCCGCACCGATTATTCGAAACCAGATCAAGCCGTAAACTATCGGTAAGTTCGCACATCGGGCAGGGAAATCAGCTTGCACTTCAGCAAGCGGTTTTCCTGCCCACCATGCTTTGAGCCTGTTCTGTAGGTCGGGTCGAGGCTTTGCGAGGCCCGCCGAGGCAGCACGGTTGACGGCGGGCCTCGCAAAGCCTCGACCCGCCCTACTTGCAGTGGCGTCGCTCCGCTCTAAGACCGGAAACAATTAGCGAGGTGAGAATGCGACTTTTTCTTATCGGTCTTATCGTTATGGCGATGGGTGAGATAGCTGCACATGCTCAGCCCACACCTCAACCGGCGGCCCCGCCCAAACCGGCCGCCAATGAAGCCGACCAGGCCAAACGCCTGGACGAGATCCTCAAAGGGTGGAGTGCTCGGACGCTTGCTCTAAAGAGTTTCTCGGCCACATGCACACGAACGGACAAGGATCCGCTCACCAAGAAGGAAACGGTCTTTCAAGGCGAGATATTGTTCCAACGGCCCAATCTCGTAAAGATCGAACTTGTCAACAAGGCCAACAAGGAGGATTTTGAAAAGATTTTCTTCAAAGAGAAATATCTCTTCAATTACGTGCCCAAGGAAAAGTTGGTTATGGTTCACGAGCTTCCTCCGACGAATCCAATCGAAGAGAATATGATACTTTCGATTCTGCGGGGAATGAAACCGGAGGACGCCAAGAAGCGGTTCACGATGAGTTTGCAGAAGGAAAAGAAGGAAAACGAACCCTACGCTTACATCCTTATCAGCCCGAAAACGGCTGCCGATCAGCAGGACTTGGTTCAGGCCCAGTTGGCGATCTGGATCAAGAAGCCTCCCGACCAGCCGAACATCGAGTTCATGCCGGCACGCTTCTGGTATCGCGAGCCGAATAAGAAAGAAGTGACCTATTTGTTCACCGACATTGTTCCGAATGCGGAGTTGGCTAAAGCGAAGTTCGTGCCGACCAAGCCGCAGGGTTGGGAAGTGAAGTATGCCAATGCACCCCAGCCAAAAGGCCCGCAACCCGCACCGATTATTCGAAACCAGATCAAGCCGTAAACTATCGGTAAGTTCGCACATCGGGCAGGGAAATCAGCTTGCACTTCAGCAAGCGGTTTTCCTGCCCACCATGCTTTGAGCCTGTTCTGTAGGGCGGGTCGAGGCCCGCCGAGGCAGCACGGTTGACGGCGGGCCTCGCAAAGCCTCGACCCGCCCTACTTGCAGTGGCGTCGCTGCGCTCAACGACCGGAAACATTCAGCGAGGTAAGAATGCGACTTTTTCTTATCGGTCTTATCGTTATGGCGATGGGTGAGATAGCTGCACATGCTCAGCCCGCACCTCAACCGGCGGCCCCGCCCAAACCGGCCGCCAATGAAGCCGACGAGGCCAAACGCCTGGACGAGATCCTCAAAGAGTGGAGTGCTCGGACGCTTGCTCTAAAGAGTTTCTCGGCCACATGCACACGAACGGACAAGGATCCGCTCACCAAGAAGGAAACGGTCTTTCAAGGCGAGATATTGTTCCAACGGCCCAATCTCGTGAAGGTCGAATTAGTCAACAAGGCCAACAAAGAGGATTTCGAGAAGATTTTCTTCAGGGAGAAATACCTCTTCAATTACGTGCCAAGGGAAAAGGTGGTCATGGTTCACGAGATTAGCGAACTCAACTGGCTCAACGATAATTTGACTGTTTCGATTTTGCGGGGAATGAAACCGGAGGAAGCCAGGAAGCGTTTCACCTTGAGTTTGCACAAGGAAAACGAATACTACGCTTACATCCTTATCAGCCCGAAAGCGGACTCCGATCGGCAGAACTTGGTTCAGGCCCAGTTGGCGATCTGGATCAAGAATCCCCCCAAGCAAAAGCCGAACATCATGTTCATGCCCGTGCGCTTATGGTATCGGGAGCCGAATAAGAAGGAAGTGACCTACTTGTTCACCGACATCGTTCCAAATGCGGCCCTGCCTCCTGCGAAATTCGTCCCAATTACGCCGCAAGGTTGGGAGTTGAAGCATATCAACGTGCCCAACGCGCTCCAACCGAAAGCCCCGCAACCCGCACCCAACCGATGACTTGAGCATATCGCGTCCGGCCAATAGATAAACGAACCATGCAAAGCGAGCGCAGATGGCCGCGCAAGTAATTCTCGTTGTTCAGAATATGTTTCGCCTGAACTTGGGTGGCGAGGGCGAAGTTGCCGATTGCATCAACCAGCAACCGCCCTGGGCAGACCTTTCCAATAGCATGTCAAGAAACGGGCTGCCCTTACGGTCATTATCGGCAGCGGGCGTGCCGTTTCTTTTTTGCGACAACACCAGCTTATGTTTTCCCGACTCGATAATTGATACTGTCTTCACCAACAGCGTTCCCGTCGACCAAGGCGTGACGTGGCTGGGGCCATCGATCTCTTCAATTGAGATTAAACGTGTCCTAAAATCAGGCGGTACTTGGTACAATGACGGAAGTCTGGTATATCGGAAGCCGTAACTATGTTTCACGAACTCCTCGATAATCCGAAACGGTGCGAGCCTGGGCCATTGCAGTCCGACGCTCGGCGTCTGTTTCCGTCTCTCCTTCAAACAAGTCACCTGGAACCACGTTTGGCGGGATCGCCGGTTCCTGGCACTGGAAAATACGCCATCATTGGGATTGCAACGTACTCACGCGATGAATTGGCGCTCCTCGATGAAGTGGAATCTGCCTATCTTCAATGGGGGAAGACATTTAAGGTCGTCGTCTTCGATCTCATGGAATGCAAGGATATGGAAGATGTGAAGAAACACGTGCCACCTTTCGCGGAAGTTGCTGAGACCCCTGTCCTTGCCCTTTGGGATAGTGGCAAGCCCGTTGAAATGCAGACCGGATTGCGCATGACGCGCGAAGGTCTGCAAAAGGCTGGTCTTCTTCCGTCCTAAAGCGGTCAAACCCCGCAAGCATCTGCCGGTAGGGCGGGTCGAGGCTTTGGGAGGCCCGCCGTGAACCGCGAAGTCAGGCGGGCCTCCCAAAGCCCCGACCCGCCCTACGATTTGCGACACGTCAGTGCCGAAATCAGGAATTTCGTTTATTCTCCAAATCTTTTCCCCGTTCCAGCGAACCACCCTATGTGTCCGAGAACAGTCGGCTGCTTCCAGGCCGATCTCAACCTGCATTACTATTCTCGAAGGAGCATCGCATGGGCAAGAAAATCATCACGGTTTTGATTATTGGCGTCGTTGGGGCTGTGGCTCTCGCGGGAACCAAAGCGGGGAGCTATATTCGATCGCAACTGGCTTCCATACAAGACGATATGGAAGATTCGATCGATCCGAATGTCGAACTGAAGCGCATTCGCTATGAGATTGGTCAACTCGACAAGGACATCGATACCGTCAAGGGCGAACTCGCTGAAGCCAACGTCAACGTTCGCGTACTGAAGAAGGAAGTCGAGGATTGCCGCAAGGACGTCGAACTGACCGAAAAATCGGTTCGCATGCATGGGGACGTTATCAAAGCGGCCTCCGAAAATGACAGAATTAAGTGGGGCGTTCGCCAGGTCAGTTATGTTGAGGCGAAGGATCTGTTGTTTAATGAGGTGAAACGCCATAATGATCTGAAGGCGCGCCTCAAGCTCAAGGAAGCGGGACTGGTGAGCCAGGCGCAAACGCGCGACCTGATCAAGCAACATTTCGACGCCATGGTCGAGCAACAGGAAGATCTCACTACCGCAGTGAAAGATCTCGAAGCGGAAGTTCGGCTCGCTCAAGTAGAACAGGTCAATAGTAAATATCAAAATGATGATACGCGAATGGCCAAGATCAAGAAATCGATGGGCGATCTGCGAAAACGCACCATGATCCGTCGAGAAAAGCTGAACATCAACAAGACGACGGCAGAACACAGCCCCGGCGCGACACAAACGGTCAATGAGATTCTCGCAGGTCTCAACAACGGCAACGCCGCCAAGAGCGGCATCGAAGAAGTGAAAGTCATCACGAAACCGTAGGGCAAAGTGAAATGACCTAACCACAGAGTCACAGAGGCCACAGAGAAGTCAAAATGAACCACAATGAACACAGAAAGAATACTTCTGATCCGTGTTAATCTGTGTTTATCTGCGGCGAATTGGATTTTCGATTCTTGTCTTCTCTGTGGCCTCTGTGACTCTGTGGTTAGATCATTTCTGTAGGCAACCACGATGTCCGATCCAGCCTGGATCATTCGCCGGCGATCCCGTGAAGCGCTCAAAAATGGGCGTCCCGATGAGGCTCACCCTTTACTGAATCAACTCATCGCGCGCGGCGATCGAAGGGCGCTGGAACTTCGCGAAGAGGTCGTTCGCGGCTACCTCGAACGGGCCGAGCGGGTCTTACGGCGGGATGATGTCGAATCGGCCTGGCTCGATTTGCAGCGCGTCGAACAACTTGCGCCTAACGATGGACGGATAAAGCAACTTCGAGAAACGCTGACGCGCCATAGCCTGGCGGAGATTCGGGCACTCCTGGAAACGGGCAAACCGTTGCAAGCAATACAGTCGGTGGTTCGCCTCAAGGATCGTCCTGCCGGCTCGCCGGAGCTGGCACCGCTTGAAGAGGCCGCTCAAGATTGGATTCTCGCCCAGGAAATTGCCGAGCGGGGCGATTTTCCTCTGGCGAGGTCGGCCGCGGAGCGTGTCCGCAATCGTCTGGGCGGGCGGACGGCAGGCTTAAATCGATTCGTGCAGGAACTCGCTCGCAAGGTCGATCACTTTCAGGATGCATGGCGCGGTCTTCAGGACGCTCTACAAACCAAGGATTGGCGCGACATCTTGCGGATGGCCGATGAGGTCATCGCTGCAGCTCCGCAGCACCGCGAGGCGCTGCAACTTCGCAATCGAGCCTGGCAGGTATTGCAGCCCACAGGGGAAATCCAGCGCACGGCGCAGCCTCGCATCGGGGATTCTGCGTCATTGCTGGCGACGCACGACTCAAAACCGGCACAAATTAGCGCAAACATTCCCGTCGATCCGGCGAATAACCCTCCAGGAGAAACAGAACCGCCGTTTCCAAAACGGTTCTTCCTCTGGATCGATGGTGTCGGCGGTTATCTCGTTTGCACCGGTTCGCGCATTGCGCTCGGACAAGCAGCACCGGAGGGCGGGCCTGTGGATGTGCCTCTGTACGCCGATGTCTCGCGCATTCACGCTTCACTGCAAAGAGATGATGAGTCTTATGTGTTGGAATCGAGCCGGGAAGTGCTGGTCAACAATCAAACGATGCCGCGTTCGGTTTTGCAGACGGGAGATCGGATCACGCTGGGCAGTTCGTGTCAAATGACGTTCGAGCTACCCGTCCCAGGCTGCCTGTCTGCCCGGCTCACTCCCGGCGGCGGCCGACGCCTGCCGTTGGCGGTTGATGCCGTGTTGCTGATGGCCGATCTGTTGGTATTCGGATCGGGAGAAAAGGTTCACGTTCGCATTCCGGACCTGGAAAAACCAATGGTCCTGTTCCGGCAAAAAGATCGGCTGGGATTGCGTTGGCCCGGCAGTTTTACGGTGCAAGGGAAAAATTGCAGCGATCGGGAGTTGTTGCCGAGCGAAGGGACTGTGAGTAGCGAAGCGTTTACATTCGCGATCGAACCGATCTGCAAATGACTTGGAGACTGGCTTTCGGTGGGTCAGGACTCCGTTCCTGACAGATTAGGCCCGCTTCGCGTGCCAGTCAGGATCGGAGTCCTGACCCACGGAATACTCATCGTTTGCCGCTCTGCGGCGAACGTCTTTGTCTTGCCGCTCCGCGGCGTAGGTTCTTATCAGTCAGGAGTGGATTGATCGGAAGAGAGAGCGTTCTGTTGGTGACAGCGCAAAGCCGCGGAGCGGCAAGAGAAGACGTTCGCCGCAGAGCGGCAAACGATGGGAGTCGGCGGAGGGATGAGATGGACGAGCAAGGCCGAAAACCAGAAGAAACACAGCGACCCTTGGGACCGCGAGATGCCTGGTGTTCGTTTTGCCGGAAAAACCATCGTGAGGTCGGCCCGTTGGCCGAAGGGCCGGGCGACGTCTATATCTGCTACCCGTGCGTTCGATTGTGTGCTGCCATCATAGAGCAGGAATGTGCGCGCCGGAAAGTCCCTCTCAAAGAGTATCATGAGTGAAGATCGAACCCCGACAGTTTCCTGCTCTGGGTTCAATGTCGGTCGACTACAGAGGCGATTATGAAATTCACTTATCGATGGAATCAGCGTCCGCTGGATGGTTACACCATCAAGCGCGGTCTCGCGCGGGTGGTTTTGGCGAGGTTTATTTTGCCCTCAGCGACGGTGGTAAAGAGGTGGCTCTCAAGCTGATCCGCGGCCACACCGACGTCGAATTGCGCGGTATCGCCAACTGCATCAACCTGAAACATCCCTACCTGGTTCATCTCTACGATCTGCGCACCGATGCCCAAAATGATCGCTGGCTCGTCATGGAATATGTACACGGCGAGCCGCTCAACGTCATTTTGCAGCGTCATCCGCGCGGTTTGCCGGAGGCCCAGGCTCGGGAGTGGTTTCTGCAAACCGCACAGGCGGTAGCGTATCTGCACGATCATGCTGTGATTCATCGAGACATCAAGCCCGCGAATCTGTTTGTCGAGAACGGCGTTGCCAAGCTGGGCGACTACGGGTTGAGCAAATCGGTCTCGACCAGTCAACTCCAGCAATCGGGCTACGTGGGAACGATTCTTTACATGGCCCCCGAAATCGCGCGAGGTCAGTACAGCAAACGAACCGACATTTATGCTTGTGGTGTGATGCTTTATGAGATGCTTACCGGCAAGGTGCCGTTTCACGGCGAGAATGCCGCAGAGGTCGGCTTGAAGCATCAGATTGACACCCCGGATCTGGGCAAGGTGCCGTTTGCCTATGTCCCCATTCTGGAAAAGGCGCTGCACAAGAACCCGGAAAAACGCTATGCGAACATGAATGAAATGATCGAGGCTGTCGATCGGCTGATGCGCCCCGAATCTGCAATCCCGGTCAATGCTGCCACCCAGTTGACCGTGACTTCTTCACCTGCAAAACAAGTCGGGACAGTTTCGGAAACCCCAGTCGTCCTGCCGACGCCGCCGAGCGTCGAGCGCCCGCATCGCGGCAAGTGGAACGATCTGAGCCTGGCGCTGGCACTGTCTCCCCTGCCTGGAGCGGCGACCGCGAGCGTCTGGGCCATGTTCGAGGGGTCGGTCCAGTGGCCGATCATGGGAACGATCTTCCTGCTGGTCACTGTGCTGAGCTGGGCGATTCTGATCCCGGCAAGGATCGGAGATTATGACAAGAAACGCCGGCCAAACCCGCTGTTGATGGGTTTGATCGGTGCTTTGATCGGTGTCGGCGCTTTCTGGATGGGAGGGTGGCAATTCCCACAACTCCCCATCGAGGACAGCCAACCGCCGACAGGCTGGGAAACTTCGCTGGGTGGAACAGTTTGGATGGAGCGTGGTGCCTCTCTGATGCTGGCCGGCTATGCGGCCTATTTCGCACTGGCCCTGGGCGTGTTGAACTGGTGGGAGAATACCGATCGCCGTCGCGACGAACGATTCTCGCTCTATCCGTTGTTCGCGGCCGGGATTTTCGGGTTCCTCATGATGTTGTTCCTGCATATCCCAGCGGGGGCTGGGGAGCCTCATTTGCCGGTCTATCTGTGCCTGGTGCTGGCGGGAACTGCCGCAGGGATCCAGGTTATCAGCCCGTGCAAGCCGCCTGTACCCGTAACCACACGCTATCGTCGCCGGCTGGGTGATGCACCTCGAACCGGTGCGTGAAAGGAGGCCAACATGCGATCGTTCTTCGAACTACCGGCGTTGCTGGCGTTGGCACTCCTGATCCAGCACCACCCAGCTGCATCGGGAAAAGAGCCGCCACAGGAGCCGCTGGTTCGCGACGATGATGGAGCCATCATTTTTCAGGTAGCGGGCGGATTTCGTTCGACGCAGGCCGCCGCAAAAGAGAGTGCTCTACTGGAAGCTCAACTACAGATGCGCTGGTGGCTACGCCGGCAGGAGCTTCCGATTCGCCATGCGCCGAGCATCGAGATGATTCGTCGCAAGCTGATCGTGCAGGAAGATACGCCGGCCATTGAAACCGTCAGCGGCGAGAAACAGTATAAGATATCGATCACGGTCTTTTTGAACTCGAGTACCATTCGGGAATTGCGCGCTGCCGATCGGGTGGTTTCTACTGCGTGGTGGATTGGCAGTGTGATGGGGATATTGGCTCTGATCGCACTGGTACTTCGCCTGGACGAGTGGACGAAGGGTTACCTGACTCGCTGGCTGGTGGTCGGGGCAGCAGGGTTTGGACTGGCGGTTGGCCTGTTGTTATGGTGGGCGAAATAAAATACCGAGCCTGAAGCGTAAGCGAAGGAAAGTCTCAACCTTTGCTTACGCTTCAGGCTCGGTTTGGAACTTGGAACTGACTAATGGCCTCTGAATCCGATCGCCTCTGGATCCGCCAAATTCGCCAGGGCGATGCCGCGGCCTGGGAACAACTCATTCACCGATATGAAGGCCGGATTCTCGCATTTGCCATGCGGCGACTTCACGATCGCGCTGCCAGCGAAGATATCGTTCAGGAAACATTCATCGGTTTTCTCAATAGCTTGCCCAATTATGACGAGAACCGCGAGTTGCAAACGTATCTTTTCACCATCGCTGCCTACAAGATCACCGACCATATCCGGCGCATCACGCGCCGACCGGTGCAAACCGGCGAAGCAGCTGAGGACTACATGAAGGAGAAATGGGACGATAACCAGCGTGCGGCATCGAGTTTGGCGCGGAGTAAAGAGCGGCGAGACTTGGAAGGCACGGCCCTGGGCCGGGCACTCACTCAACTGATTTCGCAATTCCGCGACAAGGGAGAATATACCCGGATTGAGGTTCTGGAGTTATTGTTCGTCAAGGGAGTGCAGAACAAGGACGCTGCCAAGATCTTGAACCTCACCGAACAACAAATCGCGAACTATCGATTTGCGGCGATTCGGAAGCTGTTGGACCAACTGCGATCGGCGGGATTACCATCGGATGTGTTTCCGGAATTGCAGGAACACGACGGCGGCAGTTAGCTGGATGCGGAAGTTTTGATGTTGCGCTTTTGCCGATAGTTGAAAGCGTCCGAAAGGAGTTCCGGCGATGTCGCAGTTCTGCCTTGCTTGCGCTGCGGGCTCCCAATACCTTCGGTATTCCGCGGGTTTTTCGTAGGCGCAACTTCAAAACTTGCGCGTCGGGCAAACAAAAAGGGGTGTTACTTCTTTTCCAACAGCCCGCGTTTCTTCATCCAGGCTTCGAGTTTCTCGGGCCAGGCATTGAGTTCGGCAGAGAAGTTTTTCCCCTGGGCCAGTCCCACGCCGTGTTGCCCTTTTTCAACCTCGACGAGTTCAACCGGAACGCCATGCTTTTCACACGCGGCCTTGAAAAGCCGGCTGTTCTCGACCGGCACCGCGCCATCATTCACCGTATGGAACAAGAACGTCGGCGGCGTTTCCTTGGTAACTTGCTTCTCGTTGGAGTAAAACTCGATCATCTTCTTGTCGGGCTTGCTGCCGATCAAATTGTTCCTCGATCCGCCGTGCGTTTTCTCGGTCATGGTAATAACCGGGTACGCGAGAATCGCAAAATCGGGCCGGCAACTGACGCGATCGAGCGGATCTTCCGCATCGGCTTTGCCGGCGTCAAAATGGGTTGCCGCAGTGGATGCAACGTGGCCGCCGGCCGAGAAACCCCACACGCCAATCCGCTTCGGATCAATGCCGTAAGTCTTGGCTTTGGCACGCACTGTCCGCACGGCCCGTTGCACATCCAGCATCGGGCCGGGTTGCAGAGGAGGGGCGATCTTCGATTCGCCCACCGTTCGATACTTCAAAATAAAGGCGGCAACGCCGCGCTTATTGAGCCATTCGGCGATTTGAGTACCTTCGTGGTTGGTTGCACGCCCGGAGTAACCGCCCCCTGGGCACACGACCACTGCGGTTCCGTTTGCCGTATCGGCAGGTGGAAGATAGACGCTCAGTGTCGGAACATTTTTTGGGTCGCTACTGGTGGGGCCTGGGATCTTGTCGCCCCAAAGGTTGAACGTGGTTGGTTGCGCAGGAGCGCCTGCCGTAAGCGTCAGAAATAACAACGTGTGCAGCATGGAGAGATTCCTTAGTTGAATCGGCGAAAGTTGTGTATGTCGGAGGTCAGCATATTCATGAAGGTGGAACACAACAACCCCAGGGAGAATCAGCATACACGATCCCATGCCGGCTTTCTCATTCCTCCGGGCGTTCCCCAGGATTGAGGGGTTCGACCCGGATGTTGTCGAATTGAACGGTTCCGATTCCTGTCAGTGCAAGCGTCACCCAGACCGTCCCATTGGCCGGCACTTTACGGTAGAGATGATATTGCTTCCACCGCGCCGGCGCGACCACCCTTACTCCCAGCGCTTCGCCACCGACGTTGTCGAACATCATCGCTCCGTCCGCCGAGGCGGTGGTTCCCCAGGGTGACCGCATCCAGCCGCTGATTCGAACCCAGGTTCCGGGTGGGAATTGCATGGCCGGAGTATTGACTGCCAGATACGTTCTTTCCAGTGCCACGGGAGCCGGCTTGGGCTTGTTCTTGATATCCAGAATGATTTTCGGTTTGATCTCCAACTGCAAGGTGTACTCGCCCAGCTTGGGTTCGGGCGGCTTGGGTTTTTCCGGCTCTTTCCCAATGCTGGATTTCCATTGATCGGGTCCTTTTTTGTGCGTCTTGGGCAACGGTTCATCCTTGCATTTCACGGCCGGAGCTAATATTGCGGTCAAGTTGACCTCATCCAATGTTTGCTTCATGACCGTCCATCCCGGCAAATCCGTGACTTGTGGTTGGACCTTCGCAAGCGGCGGCTCGGGGCCGCCGGCGGAAGTGCGGACAACGTCTGCTTTCCGAAGGGGGACACTATCGAAATCGCCGGAGGTCAGAGCGTTCATTCCTGGCTTGGCTCCCTGCAAATTGCGGGCCAGCGCCCAGTGTCGGGGCAACGTATAGAAACTGACGGCGTAAGGACTGGCACTGGGCAGACCATCCAGGGTGTTGACCGTCTGGTCCCAATGGGCACGCATGAGAATTCGGAGCGCCCGCAGGGTCCGTATGGCATCGAGGTATGCTCCCGAATCATCGCCAACCTGCTCCTTGCGCCGGGCCGATGCGAGATATTGCTCGGCATCGCGCAACACTCGGTCTGCCTGACGAACCGGCGGGGCAAGTTCAACCAGTTGAGCATGCACTTTACGAACCTTCTCCAATTCAATGGCCGCGAGGTCGCCGGCCCACTGAGCGGCAATTCGGGCCATCTTTCGGCTTCGATCCTGCCAGCGGGCAACCAGTCCATCGGGTCGCAAATCGTTGGTGAAGACGATCGCTGTGGTCAGATCGAATTCCGGCACAGCGATCTGAGTCCCCCGCAGCACTCGCCGGCAGCCGTTCTGCAGCGATTGCACGCGACCGGGTGAAACTTCCCAAGGTTCGCTTCCTTCCGGAACCATATCCACGACCATTGTCAAATTGGGTATCGACCCTTGGGGGGGAACATATTGCGCTCCGGTGCCGAGCCAGATGGGCAATACGACCACCCCCAGATCGGTTCGCAGAACTGCTGCTTGCACATGAGGACTGGATGTTTTGATCCAGGTCGGCACGTCGTGGAGCCGCATCAAGAGCGGTTCGAGCATGTGAATTTCCTGATTCAGCAGCGCCATCATGAGCCAGCGGTCGCGGCCCTGATGGCTATCTTCCAGAAAGCGATCCGACCAGAACCCAAGTCCCCGGCAGCCGGTCGCAAGGGCCAGATAAGTCAAAAGTCGAATCTGTTCCGGTTGCGGCCCCACCGGCTCCTTGTATCCCTGCTTGCTGTCGTGTTCGTATAAGAGTTTGGATTCCCATTCCGGCATATGAGTTTGAATCCAAGTCCACTGCAGGGTCTGAGTGAGGGTCAGGCGTCGGCGCTGCGTGAGCCATGTCTTGTACTCATCCAATTCCAGGGAAGTCATCAAGGGGAACCGATGGGTTCCGATCAACTCCACGTTTTCCGGTTCATACCTGTCGAACCCATCCCAAATATCGACACCGCGAGGCCGGGCCGGATCGACCTGTCTGACGATCTTGGCCAGTTGCTCGACCTGGGCAACCTTCTCGGATTGCAACGCACCGCCCAGATCCCAGAATAGCACGGCATCACCCGACATGAACTTGGCGATCGCTTTTCCCATTTCTTCCGTGTCGCGGGCAGTAGCCAGAGCCGGTGCGCCTCGCGCCGTCAATGCACCCGTGGGTTTTCCACCCAACAGAGGCAGACTCGGCACGATCCAGAAATCGTGAACGGCCACAGCTTCTTCGATCGTTTCCGGCGGAGTGTTCAGATCGAACCAGACCGTGTTGAAGCCCGCGTCGCGCAGAGTTTTCAGGGGAGTATCGGTATGCCGAATGGCGCGGAAGAAAAACGGTTTACCGCCGACGGTGAGCCGATCCGATTCCATCTTGACCAGAATCCCACGCTCATTTCGAAGCAGCGTGGGCTGAGGGAGAATGTTATCCTTTTTCCCGGTTGGCGCGGTGGTCTTGGGATTTGAAGAAACCGGCGGTTTCAGCGTGCGCACGGGGCCGACTTCGAGATCGTCGATATAGACATCGATCTGACCTGGCCCGGTATAGAGATTCAGGGTGATTCGGTCGATGTAGGCATCGGTAAAATCGACATCGCGTTTGAGTTGGGCACGCAGGATTTGCTGTTTTTCTTTCGCCAGTTTCACAGGATTGTTCAAATCGAGGCGTTGCCAGCGGCGCGCCAACTGATACTTGTCGCCGGTCAAGGTCACGGTCATCAATTCGTCAATCTGTTTTAGATCCCGTTCGCGCGGCAGCACCAGGCGAGCCTCGAGTTGAATGTTCGACTTGTTCGCCTTCACCCAGACGCTGGCAGTCAAATCATCGATCAGAGGAGCCGGCTGCGTTGGATAGTAATAGCGAGCATAATTCGGATCGTTCTTCGCGTCGGGGCAGACGAGTTGAATATGCTCCGAGTTGGTGCCCTGGTGGGCATAGTCGCTGGTGATCAGGTGTAATTTCTCTTCGGCCCGGACATTGTCTTCGCCGCGCAACCACGATGTATGGTTGCCCTCAAAACCATTGCGGTGAATCTGATCGGCCCAACCGTCGCGAACCACGGGGAGACACAGCACCGCGACGACCAGCGCGGCGAATAACCCCACGATGCCAATCCGACGGGCAAAACTTCCTGGCTTGCGGGTCTTCATGCAGGCTCCTTTTCCGATCGATCCTTGCGCAGCGTCCAGCGCGCATCGATTCGCGTTGAACCTTGTAGCAGGGAGCGTACGGGAAAGGAAGACGGAAATGAAGGGTGTACTCTTCACGCTCCGCGTGAGGAAAGTCTTCACGCGGAGCGTGAAGAGTACACCGGCCGATTTCTTGTTGCTTTGGTTCCGAAGTTGTTAATCATTTGCCTTGCGTTTTCGCAGATCTAGAACCTTCATTTTGTACAGGACGATCAAATGAAAATATGAATTTAGACTCGAATCCTCCCGATCAACCACGTTAGAATTATAGTGTACATAAATATAAATTCAAGGTCGGTTGAGCAAGAATGATCGAAGAATCTTCTCAAATCTGGCGTGTTCGGATTGACCGGATTTTCAACTTCGGTTAGAACCCCCTCCTCAAGAGATTGAGGAGTGCGGTGAGCACGGTCAGGCGTCGTGCTTGAATAACCTAACCGGCGATGGGCGCACGGTACGTCTTGCTGGACCCCTCACGGATGAGGAGTGTAGAACGGTGAAAAAAACAGTTGTTTACCTTTCGGCCCTCCTGGCCGTTGGCGCGGGCATGGTTGGTCTTGTGGCTCAGCAGCCGCCAGCGACGGGGACTACTCAACCTGCACCAGCTCGCCCGAGAATCGCTTTGGTTAACATTGCCAAAGTGCTCAAAGAATTCAACAAGGCAAACCAGGAAGGCTTGGCGATTTCAAAAAGGCGTCAATTCTACGTCGATTCGGTGCGACCGATGCGCGAAAACCTCGCCGACCTCAGTCGACAGATCCAGGCAGCCCAATCCGAAACGATCAAAGCCAAATTGAAGGAAGATGCGCTGCGGGTGAATCGTCAAATTGAGGATCTCGACCGCAAAGCTCAAGAAGAATTGACCGGAATGTCCGACAGGGTGATCGTCGATGTCTATTCGCAAATCAAACTGGCTATCAACGACATTGCCGTGGCCAACAACATGGATCTGGTCATGTGTTATCCGGATGCCAGTGACGAAAAGGACGATAAAAAGCCTGCGGTCGCACAACTCAAACTGCAAACGCCTGCCCTGACGCCCTTCTATCATCGCGGCATGGACATCACGGACTATGTGATCAGGACGCTGAACGCTCGCCATCCAGCGCCACCTCCCGAGAAGCGCACAACTTCTGTTCCCGGGGCAAGCTCGGTGCCGCCGGCAAGGCCGACACCCATGCGTCAACCCTGATATCGTTGTCGGAGGTGAGCTGATCCTGCTTCACCTCCTTTCTTTTTCGTTTTGCTCGTGCCCGGAGGCTCCGACGGTGATTCGCATCGGTCAACGCCGACAACGTACGCTGGCAGCAATTGTGGAAATGGCTGGTGTGGGTTTCATCACCGGAGCGAAGATTCGCCTTCGCTTTCGACCCGCTCCGGTTGACTCGGGGATCGTTTTCCTTCGCACCGACTTGCCGGCCGCCGCACCCATTCCCGCTTGCTCGACCCGCGTCACCGGCAGTCATCGGCGCACAACTCTTGGAACGGGGCCAAATCAAGTCACGCTGGTCGAGCACGTTCTGGCCGCGCTGGCCGGCATGCGCATCGATAACGCGATCGTCGAACTCGATGGCCCGGAACCACCGGGTTTGGACGGCTCGACACAGGGTTTTGTCGAGGCGATCAACGAAGCGGGAGTCGTGCTTCAGAAGGGGATGCGCAGCCGATGGACCGTTCGACAGTCGATAACGGTTCAACAAGGAAATGCCACGTTGAGCCTTTTTCCCCTGACCGAAAATGAGTTGAAGATCAGCTATTTTCTGGACTATGGCTCTCTTGCGCCGATCGCGCCGCAAACTCACACCGAATGCGTCACACCGGGCAATTTTCAACACGAATTGGCAAACTGCCGAACCTTTCTTCTGGAAGCTGAGGCCCACGAGCTGCAAAAGCAAGGGCTCGGCAAGCATTTGACGGTCTCGGAATTGCTGGTCTTTGGACCGAAGGGACTGATCGGCAATAAACTCCGGCGTCCTAACAAGCCTGCACGGCACAAAATCCTCGATTTGGTGGGCGACCTTGCTCTAAGTGGGGTGGACATTGTCGGGCATGTCGTGGCCTATCGCTCCGGTCATCCGCTCAATGTGGAACTGGCCCGCGCTGTGGCCCGACGGATCCGAGAGCAATCCGCTAGCGGGATGCCATGTCGAATGGCGGCTTGAACCGATTTTCGCAAAGCAACTGTGTCCGATCGCAATGTTTGGACGAGAAACCCCAGGATGCGGGTTTATTTGACCAAGGACGGGGAGGCAGGATGAGCCGGTTGCGCATGGCAGTAATCGGGGTAGGACACCTCGGAAAATCTCACGCTCGCATTTTGGCTTCTCTACCGGACGTGGAACTCGTCGGCGTGGTCGATGCGAATGCCGAGCGAGTGCAGATGATCGCCGCTCAATACCACACCAACGCATACACACATATTGAACCATTGCTCGGTCGAGTCGATGCCGTCACGGTCGTCGTTCCGACTGTGTACCATCGCGATGTTGCAAGCTCATTTCTTCGGCACGGCATCCCGGTATTGGTCGAGAAGCCGATCGCGACGACCGTTGCCCAGGCCGACGAGTTGATCGAACTGGCCCACACCGCGGGCGTTCCGCTTCAGGTTGGACATATCGAACGCTTCAACCCGGCCTTCGAAGAACTGGTGCAGCGGCCCATTCATCCCAAATTCATCGAATGTGAACGGCATGGCCCGTTTACAGGACGATCGACCGATATCGGCGTGGTTCTCGATCTGATGATTCACGATCTCGATTTGCTTTTGGCGCTGGTAAATGGTCCGGTTTCACACGTCGAGGCGCTTGGGCTGGCAGTCTTCGGCGGGCATGAGGATATCGTCAACGCCCGCCTCACCTTCGCGACCGGCTGCATTGCCCACGTCACGGCGAGCCGGGTTGCTCAGTCGGCGCGGCGTCGTCTTCGGGCCTGGGCACCGGAGGGGTACGCAGGAATCGATTTCGTTCACAAACGGCTCACGCTGGTTCAGCCTTCCGATCAGTTAAGGCTCCACGGTCTCAAAGTGGCCGACCTCGACCCGGAAGCACGCGATACTTTGCGGGATGAACTCTTTCGCAAGCATCTGGAGTCGCAGGAATTGGATTGCGATCGCGGCGATCAGCTCACGAATGAATTAAGCCACTTCGTAAGATGCGTCCGACTTGGGAAAAAACCAAGAGTGACGGGCGAGGATGGCCGCGAAGCACTGGCACTGGCCGAACGAATCCTGGCAAGCGTTCGCACCCACGCCTGGGATGGAGCGGGTGGAACGTGCCTTGGTACGGGCGGACTTCCGGGTCCGCTGGGTAAATTATTCGCGCCGGCGTCCGCGATACGGGAAGCAGCTTGAGACGATCGCATCGCTGTTGGTAGGGCGGGTCGAGGCTTTGCGAGGCCCGCCGTGAGCCGCCATGTCGCTTTCGGCGGGCCTCGCAAAGCCTCGACCCGCCCTACAAATAACTTTGCGCACCGCACGCAAATGACACGAAGAACGATTCTAATCACAACCCGCTGCTCGACAGCCCAATCACAACCCGCTGCTCGACAGCCCAATCACTGCTTCCGGCGGTACAGATTTCAACGACGTCTCTGCAATAAACAAATTCCCTGCATCCAAGCATTGTTCGCGCAGTGCGGTCGGCATTCCTTCTGTGGCCGTGGTGAAGATGACTTGCACGCCATTCTCCCCTCGAACCAGCAACGGGCAAGTAACTCGCGGTGAACCCGGTAGAAGCCATTCTTCCAGTCGAGTACCCGTTCGCAACGAGAATCGATGCGCCCGGCCCGGCCCAGCGCTCGTGGGATGATACATCGCAATAATCACCGAATCATCTGCGCATCCGACCATCCCATCGGGGAAGCCGTCAATCTCCTTCAGATCAACCGCCACACGTTCCGGCAACAATTGCCGACTTGCCACATTGAGCCGATAGCGCATGACCTGGCGATCGGGTGTATCGATGTCGTAGAGAATCAGCCCGTCATCCTCTTGAACGAAAACCTTTCCGTTGGAACACGTTTGACCGGATTTCAAGGTGGTTAATTGGCGATCCTTGAAAGTGAACAAATACAAATGAGCGATTGTGTCGGCAAAGCGAACATCTTTGGTGCCGAAGACAATGGCCTGTCCATCGGGAGTAACTTCACCATCATTGATGATCGTTCGGGGATTCGCATCCGGGATGGTTGCCAGCGCTTGCCAATCTCCCGTACTGAGATTCAGGACACCCAGTTCCTTCTCTCTGCCGACTACGACGGTGTTCGGCACATCGGTAGGCAACAAGAACCCTGGCCGAGCCGGCTGCGGCAGAACGCAGCGATCGCCGTTATCCCAGAAACGCAGATGAATGTCGCCGCTCGTCGCATCCGTCGATGTCTGAATGTTGACCCATGCGAGCGCAGGACGCGCGTCGACGATGACGTTGCGAGGCCCCTCCGGCAAGAAACGATCTTGTTCGGCGTTGAAGGAGAGCAGGACGCGGGCGGTTGTGGTCGGAACGAGAGTCATAATGCACACGAGAAAGCGTGAAAATTCGATTGTTGAATGGTAGTGTAGCAAGGTTGCTACCCGTTGGATTCTCGGAAACCTTTCCATGCTTCAAAACAAGAACGCTCTGATCACCGGCAGTAGCCGGGGCATTGGTCTGGGTGTGGCAAGAGCATTCGCCCAGCAAGGAGCGCGGGCAGTTCTCACATCGGAACGTCCGCGCCGAGAAATCCCCGAGGCAGAAGAGACGTTGGCACTGCCTGGGACTTTCTACATCCAGGCCGATCTGAGCCGGGACGGGGAAGCGGAACGTCTAGTCGCCGAAGCATGGGATCAACTCGGCACGATCGACATTCTGGTCAATAACCTGGGCAGTTTCAAAGAACCGGGCTTTCTCGAACTCACCCGCCGGGAATTCGACTTTCTTTTCCACATCAATGTCTGGAGCGCCATAGCGGTGACACGGGAATTCGTTCGTCGTCGCCGCGACGAGAAAGCGCGGCGGGCGGATTCTCTTTACGACATCGCTCAACGGAACCCGATCAGAACCCGCGCACACGCTCTACGATGCCAGCAAAGGAGCCATCAACGCTTTGACCCGTCAACTTGCCATCGAACTTGCGCCATTTGGTTTCACCACAGCAGCGGTCGCACCGGGGTTGGTTGAGACACCGTTGACCGATTTCGGAATGCGCTCTGATCCTGCAACTAGACGGACCATTGAAGAACAGATCCCGATTCGCCGCATCGCTACCGTGGATGAGATAGCGCCGTGGTATGTTTTCCTCGCCTCGGATGCTGCCAGCTATGCAACGGGAACGATCATTCCGGTTGATGGCGGTCTGGATGCGCAACAAATGGCACTGCGGCCTATAACGGATAACGAACGCCAACTTCCGCGAAGTCATGAATGAGGCACAGTCGTTCAAAAGAACCGAACATAACGTCCACGGTTTCCGCCCTCGAATATCACCGTCGTTCAAAAGAACCGAACATAACGTCCACGGTTTCCGCCCTCGAATATTACCGTCAATGCAGCATCCAACTCCTGAAGTTCACTTGAGTCGACCTTTAAGGAAACCCTATATTCCGCGACCCTATCAAGGCAGAGTGCTGCGCCGGGTGATAGCGAAACGCGGAGTTCATTGCTCTTCAATTCAACGACTATTTCCCGAGTCTTGTGATTGATCTGGTCATTTACCATCACTTCAACGAGATCGTCTTCAAGTTGGCGAGCCAACGACAGACAATATCCGTTTTTGTCCGTGCAATATACATACGCAAGGCACTCATCGTCACCCGTCGAAGTCGAAAAGCCATCTGTCTCGAAGATCATCGCCATGACTTCTCCTCAATTGCCATCTTAATGAGCAATTCCCACAGCATCCTCCCAGCGCGTCACGCCAAGTTGCATCAAAGCCTCCGGCAACTGCTTCACAATGCGAATCGATGCTGTTGGGTCGTAGAAACACGATTCTTCTTGTTCCTCCGCCCATCAACTTGCCGAGCAATAGTGGACGGCACGCGATGTCGTCCAAGTCTTTCCCAACGACGACGCGATGAAGCAGTTTCTTGCTTGGCTTCAGCAATTTGCCCTCGGTCGCAAGCGTCTCCTCGACACGCTCCTTGCTGCCACGTACTTCCAAACTGGGATTCAAAATCTCTTGACGACCAATCCTTCGGATTTTGCCATCTTCAGCGTCTTTACATGTACGATGCCATCGATTTAGTTGGCCGTCACGTATGGATGCGGGCTATCTGTGGGCGAGACCCACGGCATCTTCCCATCGTGTTGCGCCAAGTTGTTTCAACGCCTCCGGCAATTGCTCCACAATGCGTATCGATGCGGTCGGGTCGTAGAAATTCGCCGTCCCAATTTGAATGGCCGATGCTCCCGCGACCAGAAACTCCATCACATCATCGATGGTCGCGATGCCGCCGACACCGATGATCGGCAATATTTTGGCTTTTGCCGTTTGCCAGACGAGCCGTAACACCAGCGGCTTGATCGCTGGTCCGCTCAAGCCGCCCGTCCCATTACCGAGGACTGGCCGTTTCCTGCGCCAGTCGATCGCCATGCCGACAAAGGTATTCACCAGGGATACGGCATCTGCGCCGCCGTCGGCCGCGGATTTGGCAATACTCACAACATCCGTGACGTTCGGCGTCAGCTTGGCGATGATCGGATACGGACAGACAGCGCGAACTCGATCGACGATCCGACGGGTGATGTCGGGTGAAGTCGCGAAGTCGGTCCCGCCAGCGACATTGGGACACGACAAATTCAACTCGATCGCCGCCAGACCATCCTCCTTCGCAAGCAGAGCGGCCATTTCCACAAATTCATCCTCATTTTTCCCGGCGATATTGGCGATGATGGCGCTGGGAAGCGATCGCAAATAGGGCAGATGATGAGCGATAAAATGGTCGATGCCGTCGTTATCGAGGCCAATGGCATTGAGCAGACCGGAGGGCGTTTCCACCGTTCGCGGCGGCGCGTTCCCGATGCGGGACTGCCGGGTCACGGTCTTGGGAATAATGCCGCCAAGCTGGGCGAAATCGACGATCCTCTCCATTTCCTTCGCATAGCCAAAGGTTCCGGAAGCAACCAGAATCGGGTTGCGAAGGTGTAACCTTCCGAGAGTGATGGAGAGGAGTGGCATATTTACAAAATCAAGCCCCAACCCGACCTCAAGGCAAGAACTAAACAGACGCACAGCGCGGCAAAGCCGCATCCAAAGTCTTAACTCTTTAGCTTGCTGCGCCCGATTCAAGGTGGTAGATCATATCCCAAAGCCGATCGATCTCGCCGCGTTCCACCAATTCGATAGGGGTGAAGCCATCGAAGGCTTGATTGGGTTTCTCAAGCCAGGCAGGGATTGCACTGGCTTTGACTACTCGGGAAAGTCGCTTGTGCAATTGCATCAACTCCTTCATTCGGCGCGCAGAGCTTCGCTCACTTTCTTCCCAGCTTCGTAGTCGGTAATCGCCCGCTCCGAAAAACCTGCGAGCCGGGCGAAAATCCTCTTCTTCACTCCCAGCAATCGCCGTGGTGAAACGACTTCCGATCCCTCTTTCTCCGTAATCTTCTTTCGTTTCGGAATCACAGGAGCGCGGGTTGTTCTGGTTGATTGATGAACTGTAGGCATACGTTCTCCTTATTCGTTCATGTTACCCCAACCCGAAGGATCGGTCAAGCAAATAAGCAGGCAAATTTGCCTGCCCCCGCTTTTCTTTGCCCCCATCCCGGTAGTCAGATCTTGTTTCGACGCATAGGCGACTTCCGAAAAGCGATAAACCGTTCCCGCCCAAGCGATGGCGTATTTCTGGAGATCCATACCCTATGTGTTGACTGTGAGACTCTGCGTTTAATTCGTCGTTTCAACCCTTTGGGAAAATCTTGTTGAAAGTCGCGATCGTTTGCCGGGCTGCCTCCAAGGGATTCGGGTAGGCAAATGCTTCTGCCGAAAGATAACCCGTGTAGCCGATGTCCTGTAACGCCGACGCGATCGGAGCGTAGTCGATGTGCCCCAGCCCCGCCGGCCGGCGATTGGAATCGACAAAGTGTATATGGCCGATGTGACCTTTCCCCGCCCCGATCGCGGCCGCGATGTTGGTTTCCTCGATGTTCATGTGGAACAGATCGGCCAGCAGTTTGACATTGCTCAGAGTTTGCACGAAAGAGACGCTGTCTTCGATCGTGCAAAGCAAGTTGGTTTCGTAGCGGTTCAATGGCTCATAGAGCACCGGAACCCCGTGTGTCCGGGAATGGTTACCGAGTTCTTCCAAGGAATCGCGCAGCAGTGCGAGCGTGGTTGGCTTGTCGGTTCCATCTCCCCAGCGACCTTGCATGGAACCAATGATGGCCGGCGCGTTGAACGTACCCGCCAAATCAATGATCGACTTGACGAAGTCGATCGCCTTCTTGCGGATCGATGAATCGGGATGGGTGAGAAGAAGTCGATGGCGCAACCACCCCGCTCCCGTACCCATCGCGGCCAGCGAAAGGTGATGGTCTTTCAATAGTTGTCGAAGTTGGGTCGCATCGACCGCTTCGGGGCCGGGAGCAAAGATCTCAACGGCATCGAAGCCCAGTTCTGCCGCTTGCCGGCAACTGGTCGCGAGGTCATCCCAAAAAACAAAGGGACCGCCCCTGGCTTCGGGAACAAGGCTAATCGTTACGCAGCTTTTGATATTCATGTTTCTTCAGTTCGGTTTTCGGTTCATTATCATCAGTTTCATTAGCAGCCCCGCGAAGCGGCCCACGTATACACAGGCCGGCCAAAAACAAACAGCCCGACGGCTGAACGGCGGAATCACGTAGGGCAAGCGTCTCGCTTGCCAACTCATCACCTATAACGGCAAGCGAGACGCTTGCCCTACGTGGCTTTGCCATTCAGCATTCTGACTAATAGGCCTACGTATACATAGGCCGGCCAAAAACAAACAGCCCGACGGCTGAACGGCGGAATCACGTAGGGCAAGCGTCTCGCTTGCCAACTCATCACCTATAACGGCAAGCGAGACGCTTGCCCTACGTGGCTTTGCCATTCAGCATTCTGAGTAATAGGCAATAGAATTGTAACAGAAAATGGCCTCTAGCCAGAAGGACAGGGGTGTATTTTACTGAACACCGAACACTATTCCTGGATTTTGACCATCGCCTTGACAACACCCGTTTCGGGTCGCAGCCAGCTCGGAAATTCTGCGATCATTTCTTTGAAATCGGCCCGGTGCGTGATCCAGGGTTGTGTATTGATTTGGCCGTTCTCGATGAGCTGAATGATTCGCGCGAAGTCGGCAGAAAGCGCATTACGGCTCGCCAGCAGCGTCATTTCCCGGCGGTGCATGAGCGGATGACCGAAACTGATCTCCTGGGTAGTGATGCCGACAAAGACCAATCTCCCGGCGAAGCCAACATAGTTCAAAGCGTTTGCCATCGACTTGTTGTTTCCGGTTGCGTCGATCACGACGTTGCCGAGTTTGCCGCCCGTCAATTCCGCGAAAGTCTTCAGTTCCTCGCCGTCACCCTTGGCCAAAATCGTATCGGTGATGCCCATGCGCTCGCGGACAAATGCCAGTCTTTGCGCATTGATGTCCATCACCATCGTTCTTGCGCCGGTGAGTTTTGCAAACTCGACGACACTTAAACCGATTGGCCCTGCACCGATAACGAGGATTTGCTCATCCGGTTTCGGGTTGGCACGGTTGATGGCATGGCAGCCGATTGCGAGCGTTTCAACCAATGCCAGTTGTTCAAAGGAAAGTTTCGCTGAAATATGCAGCTTGCGAGCGGGAACCGTGAATAACGCTCGTAGCCCGCCATCGCAATGAACTCCCAGCGTCTGGTGATTTTCACAGCAGTTCGTGTATCCGCGCACGCACGAATAGCATTTTTGACAGTTAATGTAAGGCTCAACGGAGCAGTGGTCGCCGGGCTTGACGTTCTTGACGTCCGTGCCCACGGCGATGACTTCGATGCCCAGTTCATGGCCGGGAATACGCGGATAACTGAAGAACGGCATCTTGCCGAGGTAGCCGGAAAAATCGGTTCCGCAAATGCCGACGCGATGCACGCGGACCACAGCTTCACCGGGGCCTGGCTGGGGAGGTTCGGGAACATCAATGATGCGGAAGTTTTCGGGTCGTTCCAGTTGAATCGCTTGCATGTGGAGAGGCCTTTCAAGTCAAGACCAATGTGAGCAAACCTTCGGTTCGGTGCATAGCCGCGATGGATGATTGCGAAGTTCTTAACGCTCTACATTCGCGGGCGAATGATTTGCTGTTCAAGCTGCTCAATTCGTTCTCGCAATTGTCTTAATTGTCGCGACGACGTGAGGCAAATTCCGCCGCAAGTAATGGCCAAGTAACCAAGCAGGCCCATGCCCAGCATCAAGAGTATTCCAACTACACCTTCGTCTTTTGCCACGATTGCCAAGATAACAGCAAGCACCGCACAGATCAAGAAACAGAAGGATTCATGCCGAAGCAGCTTCTCGTTATCCATCGGGTGAACTCCAAGTGTTTATTTCGTAGTGAAGCACAGTATCAGTTCCGGATTGGTCCCCAGAATTCCTCTTTGGAGGGGACGGCATTTTTTCGACGGACCATATATCTCTCGAATTCATTCCCCGTCTCAGCCAGCTTCTCGCACTCTTCCGCTGTGAGCAGCGAAATGATCGCCATCGTCATGGCGTTTTCGATGCTTCTTTCAGAGGTATCGACAAATCCCTCCGCAGTTTTCAGATCCCTGATCACTGCCTGGCGCTGTTCGATGAGACCGGGAACTACGGATCTATCACCGAGCAAAGCAAGCGACCTCGCTGCTTCATAAGCTACGGCAAAGACCTTATCGCGAACTGCTTGGAGAAGCGACTGAAGAACTTCTGGACTAACAATGTGGACGCTGCCGAGTTCGTGAACTGCCTGGAGTCGTTCCCGCCAGTCAGCAGACTTAATCAGTTTGGGAATGCTCATTCTATTTCCCCCCGAACACAGACTGGTGCCATCACCAACCCTTATTAACGACATAGGGCGGGCCGTTCTGAGGCATGGGATCGTTCAACATGGCGATCTCCATCTCAAAATTATAGGCGATCCATCCTTTGACGTCTTTTCCAGAGACTGCCACGGCGTAAAAGTTGGCGAGATATTCATAGGGGAAGTAGTTTGGGTTCGCGCCTTTTAACATGTCCGCCCCAGGGACATCTGATTGTATGGCGAACTTCCCGTTTGGGTCAATGTATACATACACGGCCATCCCACTGTCATCCCGATCATTCTCATTTGCCGCACCAGTTTTCCCCAGCCATCCGCGACCCGATGAAAATGCTTTTGCCCTGCCGCCAACCCAAGAAGTTCGACTGATCCATCGTTTAAACTCGCAACGGTTCAAGTTGTCGCCACGCCATAAAACCATTAGCGAATAGCGATACTCTCCTTTGTTGGGATCACCGTTTGGGTTATTCGTTGGTCCAAGGATATTTGGATCCGCCTGACTTTGGAGACCTCCGGAGAAAATTGCCGGAAAAGTTACTCCCATAACCGCATTTTGACCTTTGTTCGTCAGCAACTCCACGGAAGTAATAGTACAACAAAGCGATGGTTGCGATGGTTGTAGTGCATCACCTGCCGATTGTAGCATGGTGTTCACAGCCTCATTGGTTTGGTTATTCAGTCATTTATGCGCAAGCCAGTTTTTTTAGCAATCTGCAGCGTCACGTTCACAGTCTCGTTTGTTTTGTTATTCAATCGTTGATCCCCAATCGAAATTGTGTAGCAACTCTTGTAGTACTACATTTGCACTTAATTCGCTCGTTCGCATTTACGATCATTGTCGTGCAACCCGATTTTTGTAGCAATCTGTAGCACGCGATTCACATAATCGTTTGTTTAGTTATCTAATCGTTGATCCGAAATCCAATTTTTGTAGCAATTTGTAGCACGACATTAGTATATTCGTTTGTTCGTATTTGCCGTCATCGACGCACAACACTCATTTTTGCAGCAATTTGTAGCATCGCGTTCACATAATCGCTTGTTTGGTTATCTAATCGTTGATCCGAAATCCAATTCGTTAGTTCGTATTTTCTATCTTCGACGTACAAACCGATTCTTGTAACAATTTGTAGCGTCCGCGCCGATGCTCGGGCCCTCATCTGAAAGTAACTTCGCCAGAATATCAAATCAATAACCGTTGGATTGAGGCGAAGTTTCTTGGAAGCATCGCGTTCACAGCCTCGTTTGTTTGGTTATTCAATCGTTGATCCGCAATCGAAATTGTGTAGCAATTTGTAACACGCCATTCGTAAATTTGTTCGTTCGTATTTTTGTTAATTTATGCACAAACCGTTTCTTGTAGCAATTTGCAGCAAGCCAGCCCGATGGAGGGGCTCCATTCACCAAAGAACTTCGTCAGTGTATCAAATCGATAATCGTTTGATCCAGTGCCGCGTTCTTTGGAAGCAATTTGTTCACTCTCGCGATGCTCCCGTTCCACGTAGCCGCGTTCACGGAGAACGCGGGAGGCCCCACCCCCGCGTTCTGCGCGAACGCGGCTACACGAACAGGCCTGCCGAACTGTGCAGTCAAACGGGAACAGCAACCCGCAGTCGGCGAGCGACCTGTCCGGCCTTTCAGGAAGTGGGTCATCTTGAGGGGCCGCTCGTTGTTGTCCGGTCCACACAATTGTATTTTCTTTCACATTCTATAATATACTATAAACTTGTTCAAAATGCGAGAAGAAATGTTCCAAAAGAATGAGACTTCTCACCGAACGCGGCAAGTGTCGCGCTCCGTGAGGGCTTGGCGTCACTGCAAAATCAAATCAATCACTTCACCCTTGCCCGCCACCTCGATAATCAACGGCGAAGTCTGCGTACTCCGATAGCGTTCGGGCAGCATCAATTTGTTTTCTCGGATTCGTTCCAGCAAGACCGTGTACTTGCCGGGCCGCATTTTTCTGACCATGAACAGCCCATCCGAGTTGGTCTTCGTCTCATATATTTGCGGCTCGGCTCTTTCGCGCGAGACAAACATCAACTCGACATCGGCCAGGGGCGCACCTTTCCAGTGTACCGCGCCGCCCATTCCATCCAGTGGCGGCTTGAACTTCACCGGCTCCTTTGCCATAGGTGGTTCCAGGTTCTGTTCGCGCGGCGGAACGGTCAGAAGTTCGCCGGAGCCGGTCGGCTTGATGCGTTTTCGGAGGTTGTCGATCACCTCGTGCAAGGAATACGCTTTCATCGCGGGAGTCGATAGTTTTTCCGCTGCGTCCATGCCATCATCGATGAATTTTTGATCGCCCGGCCGATGGGCCAGGAGTGCGCGAGCCGTCAGCAATGTGCCTTGAAACATGCGATAAGTGCCGGCGCGATCGCCGGTATCGTAAAGATCCGCGCCGCGGTTGTGGATTTCGCGCAGAACATCGTATAGTTGACGGTCAACCTCTTTTGCATCGGATTTGGGATCGGCGGCCTGCAAAGGGTCCGATCCAACGATCGAAATTGCCAGCACCAAACTTGCTTTTATGAAGCGCATAAGCCATCTCCTTCAGGATGTGGCAGATGGGTTTATGCTACCCCGAGCCGGGGCGCAGTGAAAGGGAATTTGCCCGGAACGCTCCGGTTCAAGCTGCTCGACGGGGAGCCTGTACCGTTCGATCCTGCGCCAGATTTCCTGTTTCCTTCAATACATAAACCGGTCGTCTCTTGACCTGTTCGTAGATTCGACCCACATACTGTCCCACGATCCCCAACCCAAAAAGAATCGCTCCGCCAATCAAGTTCATGCCGCTCATCAGCAACCAGAAGTGGGTATTGATTTCGACCTCTCTGAGCGTTTGCAACAGCCAATAGCTGAAGCAGCCGCAGCCGACGATTGCCAGCAAGAACCCCAGATAGATTGCAAGATTCAGCGGCAACTGCGAGAACGAAAACATCCCATTCAGCCCAAGATTCAGTTGCTGGCGCAGGGTGTATTTGGACTGGCCGGCCACGCGCTTTCGAGGAGCAAAAACGACTTCTGCGGTCGGGAAGCCCAGCCACTGAACCATGCCGCGTATGAAGCGATGCGATTCGCTCATGGCGAGCAGACCCTGGAGGGCAGCACGGCTCATGAGCCGAAAGTCTGCCGCGGCCGGGCGAATTTCGGTTCGGCTCAACTGTCGCATCAACGTATAGAAAGCCTTTGAACTGAACCGCTTGAACCAGCTCAGTTCCGGATCTTCCTGGCGGATGGTGATGACGACTTCCGCTCCCTGTTTCCATTTTGCCAGAAGTTGCGGAATGACTTCGGGCGGGTGTTGAAGATCGGAATCCATCATGATCACGAGATCGCCCTGCGCATGTTCCAGGCCGGCGGTCAAGGCCGCCTGATGGCCGAAGTTACGGCTCAAGGAAACATAGCGCACGCGCGCATCTTCCGCAGCCAGCCGGCGCAGCAGCGACAGTGTGCCATCTCTCGATCCGTCGTCGGAGTAGAGGATTTCAAAGTCGTATTCCTGACTCAGAGCATCGAGAACTTTCAGGAGTTCCAGATGAAAATGCGGGATCGCATGTTCCTCCTGGTACGCCGGGCACACGATACTGAGTAGAGGTCGAGTCATGCGGCCTTCCCCGGCAAAAACAAATCCGATTTCGGACGGAACGAGATGCCGGCCGGCTCCGACCGGCGTGGCTGCGTGAATGCCCGAGCGGACAGCGCCAACAACAGGATCAGCGCACCGAACGGCTGCGGGCCATACCCCTGTACGCGCGAGCCGAACGGGAAGATCACGACAAAAGCGCCCGACAATAGAAATGCCGAACCCAGGACATAAAGGGCACCAATCGATCGGGGTACTTTGCGCTGCCAGGTTTCCAGCAGACACCAGGCCATCGTCGGAGCGAGCAGGATATAAGTGCAGGATTCGGTCGCCGGACCACACAGGGCCATCCAGCAGCAGCCGAGCGCCATCGTGCCATTCAATAGTTCTCGGCGCGGCAGAGCCTGTCGGCGCATCCACAGACAACCCAGCGCGACCAGACCTGCGAAACCAAGCTGAACGAGCATATAAGCAGATCGGTCGATGGGAAGTTTCCAGAGCCGGATCAACGTCCATAAATCCCTGTAACCCGTGCTCAAAGCCCACTGCGATCGATCGTCGTGAATCAAGTTGAACAGCCAGCGCGGATACTGGCGAGCGACATAGGAAGGATCTTGCAGGATGAACGGCAACCCCATTCCCACAGCCAGCAAGATGCTGAATCGTAGCGCAAAACCGATAGGCATCGCCAGCATCAACAGCATGCCCAGCGATAGCGGATAAAGCTTCAACAGACAGGCCAGCGTGATCCCGGCCCCGGCCAGCCACCAGCGGTCGCGCGCAGCAGCGGCTATGCCAAGCAAGATTCCGCCCATCATGAAGACGTTGCTCTGCCCGTTGTTGAAGCTGCCGATGGAAAGCGGCAAGGCAAGTAAGATGATAGCGGCCTGTTCAGTGCCCGAAAGCTTTTCCGAACAAACGGCACGAAGCCAGTACGCCAAACCGGCGATGAAAACCGCTGCGCCCAGCAGCCTCCAGAGAACCGAGCCAAGTCGTTCGGGAATGAAACTGAATGGAACCAGTGCTGCGTGAACAGTAGGGCTGTAGCGACAGGTGTCGTTGAGGCGCTGGTAAAGCTCCTCGCCATCGTACCAGTTTCGGCCGGCTTCAAAGTAGGTTTGCACGCAGTTGTTGGACCGGAGCCAGATGACGGTGCGCACTCCAACCACCGCAACGACAATCCCCCACACGACCCAGGCGCAGCGCAGACGATAGGCGTGGATCGATTCCGGCGTCGCGGATAATCTACGCAGCATGTCGAAGCCCTCCCCGCGATTCCGGACGAAGCAACTCCGATGCAGTGATCAGCGTAAATCCCACCGAACGGCACGCTTCGAGGAACTTGGCTTCCTTCAACATTCTCAATTCGGTGACTCGTCTTTTGAGTTGGCCGTCGCTGGGTGTGCAGTCGCGACCCAGGAGGGTCTCATCGTGGTAACCGGGATGCACGGCAAACTCGACCACGTCTCCGGGAACATGCTTGAGCCAGCGCGCGTGGAATTCAGGATCTTCAACCCATTTGGGATCGGTAATACCTGCCAGGTAATCATTTCCCAAAAGCCCCGCTTGCATCTGTCGCCGGGCCGACATTCTCCCCAGCGTGGAAAGGAACGTACGCTTGATTCGAGCGCCGGGAATTTTTCTCAGGCAACCCCACGATTCCCGGACTTGCCGCAGATAGGGACGAGCCTTGTGATTTTGCAATACTTCGATCAGGGCGCTGCTGACCAGTGGGAACACATGAATATGTTTGTGTCCGTTGATGAGATCGGGCGGATGGCCGACGAGGTCGCAACAGCGGCGATATTGCGCATCCAGTTCCGCGACGACATGCCGGTAATGGATTTGACCCAAAACGATGCCGCTCATCCATTTTCCCAGAGGGAGCAACGATCCATCCTTGCCGACGATGCTGGATACTTGCCCAATCGGTGCCGTCGGCGCATCCATCGTCAGGCAAGGATGCCAGCCCAAGTCGCCCGGAGTCCCCTGTCGATGCCAGAGCCGCACCGCTTCATCCGCATGCGGCGAATTGACCATCAAAACCGTGCCGGTGACGCTGCCGACGTGCATCAGCTCGCGGATGCCACGTGAGACTTCCGGTCCCATGCCATAATCGTCGGCCACTACGACCAGATAGCGCGACGCCATACAAAGCCTTTCCGACAGACTCGGGAAAATCGCTAGTCTCGAATCGAGTTATCGGAATAGAGAAGGTGGATACTTAAGCAGTTCCAAGTTCAAGGTTCCAAGTTCCAGGTTGAAGCGGTTGAAGCCCCGGCCGATTTTGCACAAAAACTCCAAATCACAATCAACAAATTCCAAACAACTTTCAACACGTAAACGAAGAGCAAACCTCAAAACGAGTCTGTGCCACGAGATAGGCTTCGTTTGGGATTTGGGATTTGTAATTTGTTTGGGATTTGGGATTTGTAATTTGGGGATTCATTGAGGTGTCATGAACGAACGAATCGCTTGCAATTTCGGAGCGTTCTTCTCATCTTGATCTGAATACTCCAGAACTCCCCAGCTTCCCCATTTTGTGTACCGGGTCATCGAATTATAGATGCAGAAGAGTTCTCCTCCGGCTTCCTGCCAGTTGCGCAGATCCTGAAGATACAGATCGCGCATCCTGGGATCACGATTCGCTGCCTGAAAAAGTCTCATCAGTTTTTCGTTGTTTTCCGCGCCCTCCACGCCGACCAGGTGCTGGCCCCCTTCGTAGGCGAGTAGCCTCAGTCCACGCTCCTTCACAATTTTGGCGATATCTTTCGTTTGTTTCGCGTTTGAGTCAATTTCCATCTTGCAAATGGCCAGCACTTCTTCGACCGTCATGTGACTTGTTTTGTCAGCGCTCGCCGGCTTGCCGAGATTACCGCCGAAATACGGTGCGATGGCGATGGCGTCCACATTCTTGCTCGCGTCTTTCCAATCAAGAACGGTGCCAACCGCCCAGGAACTATCGGGCTGGGTCGAGAGGATGCGCACCAATCGATCTTTGCGGCCCAGTTCTGTCTGAACGATTTTGAAAATCTCGACCGAACGCTGCGAATAATAACGCAATTGATTCTCGTAGCGCTGCCTGCTCAACTGCAAGCCCGCGCCGCGCTGGGCGCAGTATCGGCCTGCTTCAAAACCTTCATGCCAGCATTCGTTGCTGAATTCCAGATAGATCTTGCGCTGGGGTTTGAGTTTCAGCTGGACCAGCCGGGCAAATTCGCGGACATACTCATCGTTCGCCCGGTGTGGGATACAAAACCAGGGATCGGCATTCCATTCGTTCGCCAGTTGAATCTGATACCCCAGCGCCACTCCTTTTTCGGTTGCTTGCGAGGCATCTTCCGCAGTGGGCCGATCGCTCCATTTTTCGATCTTGGAATTGTTGGTTTTGGCCCAGTCCATGAACCGGATAACTTTGAACCCACTCCAGCGCTTCAGAAAATCGGGATGAAAGGGTTGCCGGGCAAAAATCTTCTCGAAACCGGGCAAGAGGAGCCGGATATTTCGGACGGGGTTGCTCGGGTCAGTCTTCAGGAGCCTAAGCGCGATCGGGCCGTTCTTGGGTGTGACTTTCACCAGCAATCGACCGGGAGTGCGCTCGGCGACCTTGGCCGCTTGTGCGAAGTCAATCTCGCCAACGCCGTCGTAGAGGCAGACATAATCGCCACCGGGATAATGGCCGTCGAGATCGACAAACATCAAGGTTTCGGCAAAATGGCCGTTGCCATTGAGCTTCCGGATCCAGCCTCGATCGTCCACGGCAAGCGGGCCGCCCTTGTTCCACTCTTTTCCGGGGGCCTGGCTGGTCCAGGGCTGCGATTGTTTGAATACATCGACAAAGATGATTTCCGGCGTCCAGAACGATACCCCGCTCAGATTCATCCCCAACTCATGATGGGAAACCCGGCTCAAGCGCTGAGTCGGCGCGCAATGAAGATCGAGCGCTGACAGAAACAAGATCGACGAGCAGCACAGAACCATTCGCATGGTGAACTCAAAGAACAAGTGTAACGATTGTAACGATAGTATCGCCCGGTCTTTATGCAGATGAATCCGAACATCTGTCAAGTTCGGTCGGAAAGAAAGCGAAGTAAATAGAGGATACGGAGTCCATCAGGATAGGAGCAGGACGCGATGACTTCGGCGCTGGTGCCTTTGTTGTGGTCGGCATGCGTGCTTAGCTCCTGCCCTTGCGGCGAGCCTATTGATGAAGTCAAGAAAGCCTATCTGTATGAACCGGCCTTCGCCCTGGACAACGTCCGGCGCGGCAAAGCGGTTCCCTATGAACCCCAGGCCGGCGATATCTTGCTCTTCACCGACAATATGAAGTTCTGGAACGTGACGTATAAGCTGGCATTTACCGGACCGCCCTATCACGCTGCACTGATGTTCAAAATGCCGGATGGTGAATTTCGCCTGCTCGAATCGGGTCCAAACGACACTACCAATGTTCGCCTGTGCGTGCTGCCCAATCGCTTGCAAAGCTGGAAGGGACTCATCCATGTTCGCCGGCGTTTGGTGCCGTTGACGCCGGAGGAATCGGACCGGCTAACGACCTTCGCACTGCGCCAGGACGGCAAGCGCTACCCGTGGCTTCGTCTTGCCGCTCAAGTTACTCCACTGCGAGCGCGCACGCCCTTGAAGATCATGGTCCTGAGCAAGTGCGATGGCGAATGTTCCAGTTACAGTTGTGTGTCGATCGTGCTGGAAGCTTGCGTTCACGCGGGGCTGCTCGATAAAGAAACAACCCGCCCGCGCGCAACCTATCCGCAGGATCTCTTTTGGGACCACTCCAGAAACTGGTATATCGACAAACATTTTAGACTGGCACCGATTTGGTCAGCGCCCCAGCTCTGGACGACCGATCCCGACGGACCGGCCCCGGCACCGATCGACTGGAACAAGACCGCGCCGAGCCGGGCGACGAAGACGCCGTAGCATTGCCCCCTCGCCCCGGTACTCACTTGGGTTTCGGTAAATCAAAGATATGCAACGGCGAATCGTTGCCGGGATACTCCTTGTTTTTCCCAAGCGGGCGGCCATTTCCGGAACTGTTGCCGTTGGTAGCGCTGACGACCAACCTCATCCGGTTCGGATGCAACGAGAGCGAATGACAATTCGGTAACGGCAACGCGAAAAACGGCTGGGCCTCATCCAGTTTTTGGAAAAACAGTTTGCCCTGGCCAGGCTGCCCGCTGCTGACGGCCATCAGAAAACCATCCGGGTGCACGACCATGTCGAAAACATAACCTTCGGTATCCGCGCTGCCCTTGATCGTCTTTTTGACTTTCCCTGTTTTCCAATCGAAGACGAGGATTTCCAAAGCACCTTGCACAAAGCCGCCGGATTTGGGAACACTGCCGCCGGCAATCATCGCCTCGCCCGCGCTATCGAATGCAAAACAGCGTACACCTCCGACATCCTGGAGCCTGTCTTTCAGATACATACCCCGGGCATCGAAGTCCCGTCCCGCTTTACCAGTCTGGACGTCCCATTCCTTGATGACCCCTTTCAGGTCTCCGCTCAAAAGCGACTTGCCGCCGGGGTGAAACTCCACGGCAAGAACATCTTCCGTATGAGCGATGCGATGAATGTCTTTTCCATCCTGAGCTGAAGAGAGGCGAATGAATCGATCCCGGCCACAGCTAACAAGCTGTTTACCATCAAGGCTAAGGGCCAGTCCATGAATCCAGCCGTCATGAGCATCGGGGACGCTCCAGATCTGCTTGGCGTCCTTGCCGGCGATGTTCCAGCAAATGAGCTGACCCCAGGAATCGGCAGCGAAAAGGCGCTGGCCATCGGCATGAAAGACGATGCGCTGTACCCAGCCATGATGCCCGGCGATCGTGGGAAGTTCGGAGAACGCATCGGTACTCGCATCCCAGCGACGAATCGTTCCTTCAAAGCTCCCAGCGGCCAACAACTTGCCGTCCGGGCTGAAGCGGATCGTGCAGAGCTGTTGCTTCGGATTCAGTACTTTGACTGGTTTGAGCTGGTATTTCGCTTGTGTCGATTTGGGATCAGTGGGTGCCATTGTGATTCTCTGACGATCGAGATGGGCGGTTGAGAAACGCATGAGATTCATATCAACAGTTCTTTGACTGCCTTGCATTCTTCGTGAGCAATCGGCAACGGCTGACCGCCGTTGTCGTATTGCTTTTTGAACGGGTCGATGCCCAGCGCTCGGAACCAGGTGTGAAACATGTGGCCGATGTCGTATTCCTCGGTGGTGATAAAGCTGCCTTTGTCGTTGGTCTTGCCGACGACCGCGCCCTTTTGAACGCCACACCCGCCCATCGCCAGCGACCAGGCTTGGGGCCAGTGGTCGCGTCCCAGGTGCCCGTTGATTCGAGGGGTCCGGCCAAACTCCGACATGGCGATGACCAGCACGTTGTCGAGCATCTTTCGTTCGGCGAGATCTTCGATCATGGCCGCGAAGGGTTGATCGAATTGCGGGATAAGATTGCCCGAGCCGTTGAAATGATCGCCATGTGTGTCCCAGCCGTAGGAAGTGACCTTGACGAAGGTTACGCCGGCCTCCAACATTCGGCGGCAAGCAGCAGATGCCGGCCCAAGTCGTGCTTGCCGTAGCGGTCTACATCCTTTGCCGGGAAGGTCGAGAAATCGAACAGGCCGCGATGCTGTTGAAACTGCGCCGCCATTTCAAAAACATAACTGTTCGCTTCCGTATTCTCCTTGCGTCGGCCGGCAGCATAGCGTTTGTCGAGCAAGTTTCTCAACTCTTGCCGATCGCTGTCCTGCTCGGCGGTCATCGTCGCTGCACGCAGCAGATTGTCGGGTGGCTTGCCGTCGCCAAAGGCGAGCGATCCAAACTTTGGCCCCAAGAACCCGGCATCTTTGAAGATAAACCCGCCGTTGCCCGGCTTGATCCAGACATACGGGGGCAGCTTGCTGTCTGCGGAACCCACCAGTTTTGCGACAGCAGAGCCTAAATAGGGATAGGTGACGCCGCGATTTTTGGGATCGCCACGCTGGATGCGATCAACCCCAGCGGAATGGGAGTCATCCTGCGTACACAGGCTGCGAACCACGGAAAGATGATGCATCAATGTTGCGGTCTTCGGCAACAGTTCGCAGATTCTCAGCCCGGGAACCGAGGTCTGAATGGTACGAAAGGGACCACCGAAGGGTGAAGTTGGTTTGGGATCCCAGCTTTCGAGCTGACTGATACCGCCATCGAGCCAGATGAACAAGACTTGTTTGTTTTTCTTCTTGAGCGTTTCTGCCAGTGCCGGCTGGGACCAGCCCGAAACCCCAGCGGCAGCGATTCCACCCAGCCATTCCCGGCGGGAGATGCGATGTTCGAGTGGGGTGCAAAGATATTTCGAGTTCATTTTTGGACTTTCATGAAATCCAGGTTCCAAGACCAACCGAGGTTTCCCAGGGCTCGCCGAGTACGGCGACCCTGGGCTGTGTTGTAGTACCCCTTCAGGGTACGAACGCCAACGCTGCGCGTTGGTGTCTTTTGTCTTTGCACTCTGAAGGAGTGCCACAACACAGCCCAGGGTCGCCGTACTCGGCGCACCCTGGGAAAATGGGTTTGAATATCCGAAGCAACCATCAATGATTGACGCAAAACTCCGTCGATGCCAATAGCGCCCACACCAGTTGGCCCAAGCGGATCTCTCGTTTGGCTGCCGGCGGGTGGGCCAGATGCTGCTTGATCATCTCGCGTTCCTCAGCAGTTGGCTGCCTGGTCAAAATGCCGAGATACAATTCCTCGGCGATTTTGTCGGCGTCCGTCAACTTCATGAGTTGATCGACTCGATTCCCGGAGCGCGGTGTCAACCAATTCAGAACGATCGCATCGTTCGACAGAAACAACGCCGAAGCCAAACCAGGGGCAAATTCCTCTTCAGGCTCGCGCGGTGAATTGGCAAATGCCTTCAAGAACTTCGCATGTAGCACTTCGACAGGATCCGTCTTTGTGCCGATCGTTGAGGGTTTGCGAGACTGCAATAGCCCTTCACGTTCACCCGTTGCTTCCAACATGCTCCACATCAATTGCTCGGCGGAGAGCCGGCGTTCGATGGCGGTGAGAAAGAGTTCCGGTGCCGGCTTTCCTGCGGAACCGGGGAGAATGCTCGAGCGTTGATAAGTCTGGGTCAGAGCCAGTTCGCGCAGCAGCCACCGGATGTCGTAGTGATGAACGACAAATTCTTTCGCCAGCAAATCGAGCAGTTCCGGATGCGAGGGAGGATTGCCGGCGTGCTGGAGATCGAGCGGATGAACCAATCCTCGACCCATCGAGATGAACCATAATCGATTGACGATATTGCGGGAAAAATCTGCATTGCTCGGCACCGGTAACTGTTCGGAGAGTATCGACAACGGGCTGAATCGGAGTACTCCCAAGGCTTTGGTTTTCGGGTCGGGGGCCTTGATATACTCCTGGCCCTTTTTCAGCATTGGGGGATCGAACTCCTTGCCGCCGGGCAATGCGGGGCCTGTGGTCTTGGGTTGTTTCTTGAAAACCGACATGAACCCGACCTTCGATGTGGTCGGCTTCTCGCCGACGATCGGCCCTTTGGCATCGAGCAAATAAGTGTTTTGCACAAAAGCGAACAGCCCCTGAAAGTGCTGCTGTTTGTAATCGTCGATAAACAGGTGATCGTGACACTGGGCGCATTGCAGATTCTTCCCAAGAAAAAGTCTGCCGATATCGCGTGTCAAAGCGGGATAATCGACCGGATTCTGGCCGTAATTCTCCAGCCGTTTCGCATGAAAGAATGCTGCTCCCCGGCTCGCTTCATCCGCAGGATCAGCGCGCAAAATCTCGCGCACCAGCTGATTCCACGGCTTATTCTTCTGGAATGAGGTGCGCAGATATTTGGTCCATTCGGGATGATCGCCGAGACGTTCCATCAGCATGACGTGAAACAAGTCGGCCATTCGATCCGGGTATTCGGAACCCGCCAGCAACTCGTCGATCAGTTGCGTGCGCTTCTGAGGAGATTTATCCGCGAAGAATCGTTTGGCCCGTTCGACGCTGGGAATTTTCCCGGTGAAATCGAGATAAACACGACGAAGAAATTCAGCATCATCGCTGCGGGCAGAAACGGGTTTACCATTGGCCTTGGCGCTAATGAGTTTGTCGATTTGCTCGTGCAAAGGTTCCGCAGCTTGCACTGAGGGCTGACCGATGAGCAAACATCCCACGACGGGAAAAAGATGGAGAGTCTTGAACATCGGCAGGCTCCGGATGGGCAACCGGCAGGGTGGCGGGTGGTGTGAACAATCTTCCCAATACTATAACGCAGATGAATAACGAAGAGTAGCGAAATTTTTACGCCAGCATCGTCGGATTGAGAAGTTCCTCCAATCGATCCAGAATCGAAGTGAATGCCGCATCGTCCAGAACCGGTGTTGCGCCTTCCGTTGGCAGTTCCTGCTCCAGTTCCACCCAGGTCTTGCAGCCGTCGTAGATCGGCAGCACCGGCAGAATGGACTCGGATTTCGCGCGCCAGATGCGCACCGGCAACACATAAAGTCCCGGCACCCGGTAATCGAATTTCTTGATAACCGCTTCTTCCGACCAACCATGAAAACCATCCAATAACATTGCCGTTGCAAGATGTGGGATGTGATAAACGCCGCTGACTTCGGCGAAATGAGTTAGTCGTAGCGTTCCTGGAGCAGGTGCTTTTTGTCGGCACTCTTCGAGCAATGGAAGCAATTCCGGTTTAATGCCCTCTTGCTGCTGATGCAAATAGGTGGGGTAGAGCCAGAATCGGCCATGCTCGGGCCGGAATAAACCTCCTTGATCGGCGATACCGCCTTTGCGAAGGATGATCGCCTGTTGTCCCAGAGCAAGGGCCTCGCAAATGACGGCCCATTCCTTGAAGGCATGACGTAACATGGATCGATTCCTCTTTTATCTTCCGAAGTTTACTTCTGGTCCAATAGCAAATCAACAACCCAACAACTTTTACTATGTGGATCGCGGGCTAGACAATGATCGATGACTTCCTCATTGTCGCAACCGGCGTCCATCAGGGCGTCGGCAAGTATCGGAAGTCGAGAAAAGGCATGCTCGTCGCCAATAGTGCGGGCGAGATCAACGACGGTTGAAGTGAGCCAGCGGGAGTCGATCATTGACTGCCAATGATCCTTGTACCACTGCTTCGCGAACGCCACATACTTGCGATTCAGGTGGTCTGTGTACCGAATCCTCGCGTCCTCTTGAATCTCTTCAAGTGCAACATAACCGGCTTCACATTGATACGACGAATAATGCACGAGCCATTCTTGAAGGACGTTGTCTAACTTGAATTGGTCGTCATTAGGCGCATGGGAGAAAAAAAACTTTCTGAAGCTGTGGAAAGTATTGGCAACAGACTCTCGCTCTTCCGCCAACTTCGAGATTTGTGCCCTGAAAAACAGATTGAGTGCTTCTGACCCTTTTGGGATTGCGATTTCCAGTTCTTCAAGTGTGGCCAAAAACAGCGGCAGGACATCCCGCCAAGTCGGATTCAGAAATTTGGCCAGTTCGCCTAAACTGTATGAATACACTCCGCGATTCAACATCTCGTGAGCGGCTTCGACCAGGATTTCCGTACTGGTCAGTCCGATAGCGTAAGAGGCGGCGGCGGCTCGCAAAGGGTGGTGTGGCATTCGTCATTGTTCCATTTTGGTTAGTGCCGGTTGCCTCAGCGTTCAGTGTACGCGCTCACAGCGCGGTTCGCGCGACATCAACATATTGACCGCATCCAATGGCGCTAGACCCTCGTACAACACCCGATAGACTCCCGTCATGATAGGCATATCCAGTCCCATTCGCTCGGTTCGCTCGTAAACGCTTCGAGCGGTGGTCACACCCTCCGCCACCATCGCCATTTCTGCCAGGATGTCGGCGATGCGCTCGCCTTTGCCCAATCTTTCGCCAACCCGACGATTGCGCCCGTGTGGACTGATGCACGTAGTTATCAGATCGCCCATCCCTGCCAGTCCCTGAAAGGTGGCATGTTCCGCACCGAGTGCGCCAGCGAATCGGGCCATCTCCACCAGGCCGCGCGTGAGCAAGGCCGATTTGGCGTTGTCGCCGAATCCCAGGCCATCGCTGATCCCGGCCGCGATGCCGATGACATTCTTGAGCGCGCCGGCGAGTTCGACCCCGAAGACATCATTGTTGGTATAAACCCGAAATCGATCGGATGCAAAAATCCGTTGGATCTGGTTTGCCAGCGCCTCCATCTTCGAAGGCCGCCACGACGGAAGTCGGCATGAGCCTGGCAACTTCTTCGGCATGGCTTGGGCCGCTCAGAACCGCAACGCCTTTCGTTGTGCCCAACACTTCCTCGATGATTTCCGTGGGCCGGCGAAAGGTGCCGATCTCCAGGCCCTTGGTCAAACTGACGATCGGGTTGTCGAACGATACATTCTGGAAGCGAATCAAAGTGGAACGGAGATAAACCGTTGGAATGGCGCTGATGCACAGGTCGGCATCCTTCAGTCCCTCGTCTGGATCGGTCGTCAAAAGAACCCGATCGGGAATCGGAATTCCCGGAAGGAATCGTACATTCTCGCGTTGCTTTTGAAGAAGGATTCCATTGTTTTCGCGGGCGCTCCAGAGTCGAACCTGATGCGCAGGCTGCCGGGCCAGCATGACCGCAATGGCCGTTCCCCAGGCCCCATCTCCCAGTACCGCTATATTCGCCATAATCGTTCCTTCCGGCCTGCTTTTATCGTGTAAGACTGCGCAATGGGATCGTTCGGACGCGAACACGTACTTCGAAACGGCTTCGTTGAGGAAAATCTCAAGCAGCCTTGCCTAATGCGTCGATTAAAGGTAAACGGCGATTAGCGATTCCACATTTGCCGGCAGAGCATCGCTCTGAGAATCTGCGGGCACGACTGTGGTGGATGTTTCCTTGCCGGGCACTTCAATGAGGTTAGTGATATGGCAGCACATCTGCGAGTTTTTCGAGAAAACGACGAAATCGATGAATTTGAAGAATTCGATGAGCACGATGCGCCGGCGGTGGGTATTCGACTCGGCGATCTGCTGCCGTTGGTTGCGCTCGCTCAGAAACGTCACTTCATATGGCTAAAAGACTTCCTCGACGACGAAATTCGCATCTCCGTTGACCTTCACGATGTTCTGCAAGCATTTCGCTCGGCCAAGCCGCCCGCCTAAATAAAGTGTAGCCCGGTTGCTCGACAAGCGGAAAGATTTTCAGGTGCGAAGCAACCAGGCTACCGTGCGCTTTGCCGCTGAATGACTTTTTAATACTGAATTCCGCCTGACGATACGGAAAAACGGCATTGACTCAGAATTCCCAGCGACAATTCCCAAATCATAAACACATTCCGAATCAAATCGGCAAGCATAAAGTCCAAATGAAAACCGGCAGCACGACGTTATTTTGTGAAACGGACGAATGAGCGTTAACACAGCTTGCTTCCAGGAACTTTGCCATGCCAAAGCAGTTCGATGCGGTTCAGAAATCACTGGTAGACCTTTCACCTGTAGATTGGCCGCGTCTGGCAGGATATGATGCACGGAAGGCAATTACCATGGAAACGGATACTTCGGTGGTCAGTGGCGCTGCCGACAAAGCCATTCGCGTGCAAGGAAGTCCCGACTGGTTAATGCATGCGGAATTTCAAAGCGGTCCGGATGCCAGTTTGCCGCGGCGAATGAATCTGGATAGCGCAATTCTTGAAGATCGAACCGGCCTACAGGTTCGTTCTGCGGTGTTTTTGCTGCATCCCAAGGCGAATTTGCGGATCTTGAATGAACAATACGAATGCCGATTTCCTGGGGAAATGGAGCCGTATCGTCTGTTTCGGTATCGCACCATTCGCATTTGGGAACTGTCTCCCGATGTGTTGCTCAATTGTGGCTTGAGCTCGATGCCGTTGGCGCTGATTAGCAATGTCGCACCTTCCGATTTGCCGAGAGTGATCGAGAGGATCAAACAGCGAACCGATACAATTCGTAATAAGGCTCAAGTTGAAATAATTTGGACGGCAGCCTACGTGTTAATGGGTTTGACCTACGACCAGGCCTTCACAGAAGGGCTTTTGCACGGAGTCATTGGAATGGAAGAATCAGTTACTTATCAGGCGATTATCCGCAAAGGAATTGAAAAAGGTCGCGAAGAAGGTCGCGAACTCGGAAGAAAACAAGAGATTTGCAGCATGTTGCTTCGACAGGGTGAAGCTCAGTTTGGCACAGCACCTTCGACCAAGGTGAAAAAAGCCTTGGATCGAATTGCCACGGTCGAAGAACTTGAAGACCTCAGTCTTAAGCTCTTGAAAACGGCAAGTTGGGAAGAACTGCTCGGGCAACCGGCGAAGAAACGACGTCGTTGAAATCCAGTTGCGGAGCAACCGGACAACCGGTCTCGGAGCAACCAACCTGCCGGCCTCGACCACCCGACGACCAGCCTCAATGTGCCATACTCGCCCCGGTAGGCGGTTCGCGATGCCCATAGAAGCTATAGAGCACCGGCATCAGAAATCGTGTCAGCACCAAGGTCACAGTCATACCACCCACGACCACGATCGCCAACGGTTTTTGAGTCTGGGAGCCGATGCCCGTCGCCAGTGCGGCAGGCAAAAGCCCGAAAATCGCGGTCAAATCCGTCATCATCATCGGTCGGACTCGCTTTTCCGCGCCTTGCATGATCGCCTCGTCGAGCGGAACACCATGCGCGCGAAGCTGATTGAAATAGGACACCAGAACCAGTCCATCCATGATGGCGACGCCGAAAATCGAGATGAACCCGACCGCTGCCGAGATGCTGAAATTGGTTTCCGTTAGATACAAGGCCCAGATTCCTCCCAGCGACAGGGCAAGAACATTGAATAATACGAGCAAAGAATCGAGGATCGAATTGAATGCCATGTAGAGCAACATGAAAATCAGCCCCAGCGACGCGGGAACTATAATCATGAGTTTCGCCTCGGCCTCTTCCATTTCCTGAAATTCGCCGCTCCATTCCGCGCGATACGGCGTCACGAAAATGCTGTCGGTCTTGTCTTTGGCTTCTGCAACCGCGCTGGCCAGGTCGCGGTCGCGGACGCTGAATTTGATGGCAATCATGCGGTTGCCCTGTTCTCGATAAATGGTCGAGGCCCCCGCACGCTCAAAGCGGCCGGTCGGGTCGGGCATGCCGTCCGCATCCACGGGAGTAACGAAATCCTTGAGGCGACGTCGTGGAGTATTCGTGAGTGGATTGAGCGTGTCCGAGTTCACTCCTGCACTAGAAGGAGGTGCCTGCCCGCTCCCGGACGAAGATGGCGCCGCTGTCGGACCCGAAGAAGGATAGACCGGATTATTCAAGATGTCGATGGGCAATTCCAGAACATCGGTGACGCTGCTGCGATTATCGCGCGGCAGCCTGAGCGTGATGTCGAAGATCCGCTCGCCTTCAATCATCGAAGAAAAGGCCTTGCCGCCGATCGCCGATTGGACGGCGGTTGTGACATCCGCCGCACTGACCCCAAATCGTTTGCATTTGTTCGGGTCAACCCGGAACTCGAGGTTGGTCTGGCCTTCGATGCTGAAAATGCCGATATTGACGATCCCGTGAACGGACTTCAATGCACGCCGGACCTTGAGGGCTACCTCGTCCAGTTTCTTCAAGTCCGGGCCGAAAATCTTGATGGAGTTATCGCCCTTGACCCCAGAAAGAGCCTCCATGACGTTATCGCGGATATTTTGCGAGAAGTTCCAGTCCGTCCCGGGAAGGTGGACGGTGAGGTCGTCGTTCATCTGCTTGACGAGCTCGACTTTCGTTCGGCGCGTTTCTCCCCATAAACCCAGCGCCGCCAACCATGCTGTTCGATCTCCTTGGGCCATTCCGATTGCGGACGAAGGGGCACAAAGAATTCGGCGTTGTAAAAGCCGGTCGGATCGGTGCCGTCATCGGGCCGGCCGATTTCCGCAACGATCGATCGCGCTTCCGAATAGGAACCCATGATCCGGCGAGCCATCTGACAGTTCCTGGCAACATTGTCGAGGGAGGTATTGAGCGGGAAGGTGGCTCGAATCCAGAGATTCCCTTCTTCCAATTCCGGCATGAATTCTCTGCCGATGTGCGGCAAGGCCAGGATGCCGGTTGCCACAATCATCACTCCAAAGATGCTCAGCGTCAGGCCGCGGTTGTGAAGACACCAGTGCAACGGATGCAGGTACGACCATTTCAGCAGCCGAACCAGCGCGTTGTCTGCCACGGGCTTCATGTTCTTGAAGAAATACATCGCCAGCACCGGTGAAAGCATCATTGCCAGCAACAGGGCACCGAAGAGGGCAAAGGCGTAGGTGTCGGCCATGGGCCCGAAGATTTGTCCTTCCGGCCCGCTCATGGTGAACAGTGGAATGAACGCACAGATGATAATCAACGTCGAAAAAAGCAGCGGTTTCTCAACCTCAACGCATGCCTCCAGGATTCGCTCCTTCAGAGACCGATCGGCATGCTCGCCGGCATTGAGTTTTCGGTAGACGTTTTCGATGATAATGACCGATGAATCGACGATGATGCCGAAGTCGACGGCTCCGATGGAAAGCAAGTTCGCCGACTTGCCGCGCGCGTACAGAACCGAGAAGGCAAATAGGAGGGCCAGCGGGATATTGATGGCGACGATTACCGCAGCGCGGACATTGCTCAAGAACATCATCAGGATGAGGCCGACGAGGACCATGCCGACCACGAGGTTTTCTTCCACGGTGTCGGTAGTGACATTGATGAGGTTGGTGCGATCGTAGTAAGGTTCGATCTGCACGCCGGGCAACAGCCGGCCCGATTTGGGGTCGTTGAGTTGTTCGACCTTTTTGCGTACGTCGGCAAGGGCCGGCAGCGTATCTTCACCTTTGCGCAGGAGCACGATGCACTCGACCTTGTCGTCCTCATCGCGCGCCAGCAATTTGCCGGTGAGCACATCGACGACGCGCTCGACCCGATTGATCATCTCCCGGCTCGGGATGCTCAACCCCGATCGGCCGAGCCGGGTTTGATGACCGACGACAACACCCTCGTTTCCCAAAGGCTGGCCGGGCTTTAGTCGCCCACCCACCACGACATCTTCCAGCAAAATCGGCGCATCGCCAACCGACGTGATTACCAGTCTGCGAATTTCGAGGATTCGTTTGTTTTCTTCCGCTCGCAAAATCTTGACCGCAGCCTTGGCCATGCGCACGCGTTGTTTCTCTCGTAACAGTTTGACGTCGTCTCGATTTTCCTGGATCGCTTTTGCAAGTTCCTCTTCCGCGGCCGGGTCGGGATCTTTCGATCCGAGAGCGAGCACCTTTTGGACCGGATCCATGCCGCCGCCGATCAGACCGACACAGCGCACGTTCATCGCGACCTGTCCCTGGATGACGAAGTCAGCGCCCGCGTTGAGGTTTGAACTGGACACCGCATTTTGAAGCTGCTGCAGGGTGATGCCGAGTCGGATCATCTCCTTGGGATCGAAGTGAATCTCGTATCGTTTGACTTCGCCGCCTCTGCTGGTCACGTCAATGATGCGCGGAACCCGCCGAAAGTCTCGTTCCAAAAACCAGTCTTGCAGCGACTTGATGTCGTTAAGGGTATAGATGTCCTTGCCGTTCTCCTTGGGGCTGTTCAGGGTATAGCGAAAGATTTCTCCGGTGGGACTTTGCGGTGAAAGCTGCGGCGTGACCCCGGGCGGAAGTTGCTGCGAAAACTGTAGTCGATTGATGACCTCTTGCCGGGCCTTGTCGTAGTCGAAACCGTATTCGAATTGCACCCGCAAGTGCGACAGGCCGAATAGCGACTTGCTGCGCAGATATTTTAGCTTGGGCATTCCCGACAGGGTTACTTCCAGAGGGATGGTAACCTGCCGTTCCACTTCCTCGGCCGATGCGCCGGGAAATTGCGCGATGACTTCAATGATCGCCGGCGCGGGGTCGGGATAGGCTTCTACATTCACTTCCCGAAAGGAATGGATGCCGAAACCCATCAACCCGATCACCATAACAATAACAATGAGCGGATTATCGAGTGCCCAACCGATCAGTTTTCGCAACATGGATTATTCTCGGATCAACGGTGCGACAAGCGACGAGCTTAGGCCCCGTCGTATGCACGGTTTTTTCGATGGTGCAACTTCAAAAATCGCAATCATGGCCCCCGATCGGCCTCGCGATCTTCCAATTCCTTTTTCAATTCCAGCAAGCCTGCGGTGATGAGTCGATCGCCTTCGCGCAGGGATCGTTTCGGCAACAATCCCTGTTCCTTGTCCGCCTGGGTTAGCTCCAGTTTATCGAGCGCTTGATTGCTGCTGACGAAGACACGATCGGCAAAACGATAGGTCACTTCGACGCGCCGCATCGTGAAGTACGACGGGTTCTTCGGATCCTGGACAAAGACGACGGCCTGTTCGCCATCATCCACGATGGCGCTGGATGGTACCTCGAGCACATTGGGCGGCGGAGGCAGTTTGATGGTGGCGGTGACATATTGCCGGCCGCGCAGAATCTTGTTTTTGTTTTCGATCCGGCCTCGCAACGGGATCGTGTGCTGATTGAGATCCTCCAACAGGCCGATCTCGTCGATGTATCCGTCAATAGGCTCAAACTCGCCCAGCACGTAGGGCTGTATCTTCCACTTTCTGTCCTCAGGCTTCAAAGCCAGGAGATCGCTCAATTCATCTTCATGAGCGTTGATTTGTACGACGAGTTGTTCGACCTTTGCAATCTGAAATAAATTCAGCATCGGATCCTGGATAAGTTCCTTCCGCGTGACATTGCGCTCGACAATGGTGCCAAAGTCCGGCGCACGCAATTCCACTCTTGCCCACTTGGGATCCTTGCGCGTCTGGCGTTTGCCGGCCGACCCCAATTTGATGATGTCTTCTGCTTCCTTGTAGACCGCATCGACATCATCCTTCGGAAGTTCATAGACTTCAAGACTCTGAGCTGCCTTGTTGATGGCGTTTTGATCGGCCTCGACTTTTTGCCGGAACATCAGCTTCAAGACCAGAGGAATCGCGGGACTTTCTTCAGCGCTTTCCAGAACCTGCTTGTCGAGTTTCATGTTCACCAGGGCGTCGATAAGATCATTTTTTTTCATGCCGACATCAATGCTCTCAAAGACGGCGAGAAGCTCACCCTTCTCGACATCATCGCCCGACCCCAATTCGTGTTCATCATAAGTGTTGCCGCGAAAAACCTTTTTCGTGGGAATGCTGATTACTTTGCCGGTAAACCGGGCGCGGATGCGATGCAGAGTGGCTGGATCAAACATCGTCGACCCGGAAAGAGTCAACGGTCGATTCCCGTCCTTTTTCGGTGGTTTCGCAATCCAGATAATGTCCTTACCATTTTTTCGGATATTGAGACTGATGCGCACGTCTTCGGGAACTGAAAGTGTATGTTCCGGAACATCCTTCCCGGTAAGCAATTCGACTCGCAGGCGGGTTTGACGAGCGACGTGAGGTTTTTCGGATGATTTTCTGGAAAGCAGCGGAAGCGGTATCCCAAGCAAATAGGCCCCTACTCCAGTGCCGATGAGCAGGACGGCAACGACCAGAATAGTCCAGAATCGTTTGCGAGATTTTGAAGGCGTATCGCTCATTTTTTCCGGTTCTCAGAGACATCTGTGAATGCAGGCGCAAATCCGATCACAAACTTCCAGATTCGCCATCTCATCGCGCACCGAGTGACACAGCAATCGACAGCGTTCGCCGGCGACCCGCGCACGCGACAAAATTCATTATGCGTAGAGTGATGCCTACCATCATGGCAATATCGAAACTGGCGCAGTTCGCCCAATCCGAAATCCTCCAATTCCCGCAACGCCCCTGGCTTGACTGATGGGCGACGTTAAGGACAGCCTGTTTAGTTTCCCATTTGCCTGTCGGTGATTACTGAACACTTTCTGTTCATCTTGCGTGAAAAATGCACTCGGACTTGAGATATTCTCGCAGTTCCGCGAAATAAATGAAGCATTTATTCTTCCTAACCGATAACACTGTTACGACCCGAACCATTTAACATTTACCTCTTCCACGGAATGTTATTGTGCGGGACGGTTGCGCATCAGCGATTCCCGCGGCCCTTGCGATGGGGTGAGATACCATGCGTTCGCGAATTGTATTCGTCTGCATCTTCATCGCGCTGGGAGGCTGCGTCTATCACACGAACGAGCGAGTCGACAGGACCATCTCGGATATCGCCAGCAAGCCTTTCGACATCGACCGGGATCCTGCCACTGCTGAACGCAGGCCGAAATCAGAAAAAGCACTTGCGAAAAGCCCGGACCCAACCAAGCGAACGAATGACGTTCCGAAGGTTGCCAAGGATGTCGAAGCCGCAACCTATCTTGCAATGCAGGAGCCCGCGAAGAAGAAAGAGGGTTTCGAACTGACGATTCCCGAAGCACTTCCCGGTTCAGAAGTTGGTCCTTTGCCGAACATCAAGGATAAGGCCAAGCTGAAGGAAGAAATCAAACGGCTCTATCCACCGCTGCCTCCACTGCCCGAGCCCCCGGCTCCGCTGCCTGGACCGGATGGGAAACCGTATACCCTGGCTATGCTTCAGGAGATCGCCGCGCTGAATAGCCCCCAACTCAAGCAGGCTGCGGCGGATGTCCGCGCTGCGGAAGGTGCCCTGGTCCAGGCACGAACCTATCCGAACCCAACCATGTCGGTTGCCAATCAACCGTCCAATGATGGTTCAACCCCTAGCGTGTGGGGTGGCTATCTTGCGCAGCACATCATTACCGCCGGCAAGATGAAGCTGGCGATCGCATCGGCTCAAAAAGACCTGGATAATGTGGAACTCGCACTGAGAAAAGCTCGTAGCGATCTCGCTACCCAGGTTCGCGCCAATTATTTTGGGTTTCTCGTCGCCAAGGAAGCGGTGCGAGTCAATCGCGGATTGTCGATCTTGACGGATGAGATTTATCGCACCCAGCTTGCCTACGGCGGTTTCGTTGCGATCTACGAACCAGCGGCCTTGCGCCTCAAGCTTATTCGGCCCGGCTCAACTTGAAATTGTCGATCACGAACTACCAGTACGCGTGGATTCAACTGGTGTACTCCCTGGGCTTGAAACAACTTCCACTGAGTGAAGTGGCCGGGCGTATCGATTCCCATATTCCCTACTTCGACTTCGACCGGGTGCTATCCTATGTCGCAGCCAATCACACTGACATTCTGACGGCACGAAATATACTTGAGAAATCGAGATACCAACTTAAACTGGCCCGGGCCATTCCGACCATGCCGGATCTGGATGTGCAGATCGGTGCCTTCAAGGAATTATCACTCCAGCCGTTCCAGTACTTCTCCACGATTATGGTATCCGCGCCGATTCCGGTCTGGGATCGGAATCGAGGCAATATCATTGCCGCGGAAGCTGCAATGGTTCGGGCATCGGAAGAACCCCACCGTGCAGCATGCTGCGCTGGCGAACAATGTCCAGAACGCTTACAACGCCTACATCAACAACATCGATACGCTGGAGTATTACCGCAAAAATATCCTGCCGGATCAGGTGCAGGCCTATCGTGGAGTGGTGCTTCGCCGCCAGGCGGATCCGAACGCTCAATTCGGCGATCTCGTGGCTGCCCAACAAACATTGGCAACCAGTGTTTCATCCTATCTGAATACTTTGGGGCAGCTCTGGAGTTCAACGATCGCGCTCGCGGATTTCCTGCAGACTGACGATCTGTTCTCTCTCGCCAATCCGCAAGCGATTCCCCAATTGCCCGATTTTGCAAGCATGCCGGCCTTCCCGTGTACCCATCCTGTTCGGCAGCCAGGCCCGGGAGAGTCAAAACGGCCGATTCCACGAATGAGTGAAGAGCCTCTTGGACCAGTGGAAAAACAACCGATTCCTGTCGCCGGTCCCAAGTTGATTCGGAATCTTATGCGACAAGATGAAACCGAGGAGGAGTCTCAACAGCCGGTATCGAAGTTTCGTTTAGTGGAGTAAAAGACGGTTTTACGGCAGTAAGACGGATCGAATCGGCTTGCAGTAACCTAAGCAGAGGACTGGCAAGGAAAAGCCCAAGGAGTGGACCATGACTCGTTCGAAGATATTTATCGCGCTAGCAGCAGTGCTGGGTCTACTCCTCGTCGGAAGGGATCTTTATGCCGACGAGTTTGCGGTTCTTCAAGCTGACGATTCGGGACCGATTCCCCCCGCCTCATTGCCCGATATCTTGAAAGCGCTCCCTCGGCCACCCGATCAGCCTGCATCACTGTTCCAACAAGCAACGCAGGAACACTCGAACGAGTCGCCACTACCAGATCGATACTTTGAGGAGGATCCTTTACTGGATACTCCCGACATGCCCAAGTCGGGATGGTTCACAGCTCTGGACTTGCAGCTTGCCGCACCGCACGTGTTTCAGTTCTTGTACAATGGTGTGACCGCGGGCTCGCGTGCGCCCGATTTCGTCAATCTACCGAACCGCGGATTGGATTGGACTCTCGCTCCCCGGCTGGAGATCGGCTATCAGCTTCCTTCCGGTTTTGGAGGGTTTTCGATCGCCTATCGCAACGTGAGTTCGAGCGGCAACTTTTCCAGTTCGTTCCTTGGTCCCGATGGAGCAGCAAACCTCACCAGCCAGTTGAGCGTGCATATCGTCGACCTCGATTACGTGACCAAACAGTTTACGCAGTCGGACAAATGGGAGATGCGCTGGCGGGCCGGTGTCCGTACGACCGTGGTCTTCTACGATTCTATCCTCAATCAGTCGGTGGGCGAAGCTTCTTCGGGAACCGGCATTCTTCAACAACAGGCATCGAACTTTTACGCGGGCGTGGGTCCTCATGTTGGCGTAGAACTGCGACGACATTTTGTCGGGGTACCGGGGTTGTCTTTCCTGGGAGCCGCTGATTTTGGAGGGGTTATCGGCCGAGTCAAGCAAGGCTTCAACGAAACTGCGCAAGATCCGCTGTCACCCAGCGGGGTTTCCTTTGGACAAGATATGATCAGTTCGTCGCAGACCGTGCAGATGCTGAATGTCCGGGCGGGCCTGGATTATCGACCTCAAAACTATCCCAACTTCAACTGTTTCTTGGGTTATCAATACGACTACTGGTGGGGCGTTGGCCGTTTTTCTCTCCAGCCTGGCTCACGCGGCGATTTATCGATCTCGGGATTTGTTCTTCGACTGACCTACAACTATTGACGGCCGCAATAGTCGACGAGCCGCCGAAGCTCCGGTCGCAACCCATTCAGGTCTCATCAGCCAAAGCGGATTTCGTTATTTGAGCTTTTCATCTCGTTTTGATGATTGACAGTATGCTCAAGTTAGTGGTAGTCTAACAACAGCAAACTCGCCATCTTTGCAAACAAAAAAGCCAAATCTTCGCTCATTGGACAATCTCCAACTTCGTGGGGACCCGCGATGAGGAGCGGCATGAGACTATTCGGGTTCGGAATTCTTGCTTTGTGCCTCGTTGGAGCAGTTGTTTTTGGGTTGACTTATCCCCACTCAGAATCTGCACTGTCCGAGACGCCGAACGTCAACGACTCCCCACTCGTTTTTGATGGGAGCCACCCATGGTTCGTGGACATCACTGAAGAGTCGGGTCTGAAATTCGTTCACGATCCTGGACCGGTGGGCAGCTATTTCATGCCGCAACAGGTTGGCTCCGGAGCGGCTTTCTTCGATTTCAACCAGGATGGTTATCTCGATATCTATTTGCTTCAAAACGGTGGTCCCAAGGGACCAAAGAACTGTCTGTATCAGCAGAATCCCGATGGAACCTTTCGCGATGCAAGCAAAGGGTCGGGCCTCGATATTCCCGGCTACAACATGGGGGTCGCCATCGCGGATGTCGATAACGACGGGTGGCCGGATGTATTGGTTACGCAATATGACGGGCTTAAACTTTTTCTCAACACGGGTGCCGGCACTTTCACCGATGTCACCCAAACTTCCGGCTTGAATAATCCTGCGTGGGGAACATCTGCGGCGTTCTTCGATTATGATCGAGACGGCTGGCTCGATCTGGTCGTCGTTAGTTATGTCGATTACGACCCGACCTGGCCCTGCCAGGGGTCGAACGGGCAGCCCGATTACTGCGCGCCAAAAACGTTCAAGGGACGGGTGAGCCGATTGTTTCACAATCGGGGAGGCCGAAAAAGCCGAACAGCGGACTCGCCGCAGGCCTATTTTGAAGACGTGACGGAGCCTTCCGAATTGGGTCAAATTCCCGGACCCGGGCTCGGAGTTGTGTCGCGCTGATTTTAACGGAGATCGTTGGCCCGACTTTTTTATCACGAATGATGGTGCTCCCAATCGGCTCTGGATCAATCAAAAAAACGGTCGTTTCAAGGAGGAGGCAGTCGAGCGTGGAGTTGCCTACAATGGAATGGCGATGGCCCAGGCGGGGATGGGAGTCGCACTGGGCGATGTCGATGGCGACGGACTTTTCGACCTCTTCGTGACGCATCTGAGTGAGGAGACTCATACATTGTGGAAACAAAAACCGCAGGGTGAGTTCCTGGATCAGACAACTCGCTCGAATGTGACAATCTCCCAATGGCCCGGAACAGGTTTCGGCACGTTGCTTGCCGATTTCGACCACGACGGTGCTCTCGATTTGGCGATCGCCAATGGCCGTGTTTATGCCCGTTCGACGGCCCCCGATTGGTCTTTGGGATCATTTTGGAGTTATTATGGGGATCGAAATCAACTGTTCCGCGGCAATGGAAAGGGACAGTTTCAGGATGTGTCTCTGCAAAACCCGCCGTTTTGCGAACGATACAACATGGGGCGAGGCCTGGTACGCGGCGATATCAACAAGGACGGTGCTCAAGATTTGTTGGTAACGAGCATCGGTGGACCGGCCCGTCTTTTTCGCAATGTTGCCCCAAAGCAAGGTCACTGGCTTGAAGTTCGCGCCGTTGACGCAGACCATAAGCGTGATGCCTACGGAGCAGAAGTTCGTGTGCGCGCCAATGGACGGACCTTGGTTGCCTGGTTGAATCCGTCCGAGAGTTATCTCAGTAGCGGCGAACCAGTCGTTCATTTTGGTTTGGGCCCGATAACTCATTTCGATGGCATTGAAATCTTGTGGCCCGACGGCTCTGCCCCGGAAAGTTTCCCTGGAGGCGGGGTTGATCGGAGAATCATTCTCAACAAAAGAGGAGGTCAATCGACACCGAAATAAGACGACAGCACCCTGTCGGATGATGCCCGACGAATGCGCCTGGCGTTGTCGTAATCCTTGCTGATTGGCACTACCGCGTCAAAAGGCTGGACTTCGGAATCCATCAGGTCCGTGCATGAATTGCACTTGTTGTTTGAATTTATCGCCGTTCTTCTTTCTTACTCTCCGAATAGGAGGAATTGCATGTTCGATTCTTCGAACGAATCCCGAAAAGGGTTCACTCTGATCGAATTGTTGGTCGTCATCGCCATTATCGCCATTCTCGTCGGGCTGTTGCTTCCGGCAGTGCAAAAAGTGCGCGAAGCTGCAGCTCGGTCGTCGTGTTCGAATAACGTCAAGCAGATCGGTATTGCCGTCCATAATTTTAATTCGGTATTCGGCAAGGTACCTGTGTGTGAGGGCAACGTCCCCGGACAGTGGAATCCGTACACAAACAGTACGGGTGCTTCCAGCCCGGACGGCACGGGAGGTACTACGTTCTTTTTCTTATTACCCTTCCTGGAGCAGAATAACTTGTATCTCCTTGCGGGCGGAAACTCGATGAACGTGGGAGCCACCGTTGTCAAGACATTCCTCTGCCCATCCGATCCTGGTGCCTCCGGAACGAGTTACGGAGGTTGCGGAGTGATGAATTCTCCCACCATTCAGCGCGATGGGTTTGCTTCGTGCAACTATGCCGCCAATGTCATGGTATTCGAACCGCGCGGCACTTCCTCCGTTGATGTGGCCATGCTCGACGGAACGTCGAACACCGTCATGTTCGCGGAACGATTTCGCGATTGTTCTCCCTCCCCTGCCTATGGCGGAGGATGCACTTTACCCGCCTGGGCCTGGAATACAACCGCCAATGGTGGCGACCCCTGGACCAGCCCGACCTTCGGTGCTGCAAACGATGGCGGGTTATACTACCAGATGAACTATAACGGTGCCGAGTTCAACTACGGTGGTATCGGGTTTCAAGCCGGCCCGTCAATGCAATCGTGCAATTGGTACGTAACACAAGGTTTCCATACCGGCAGCATGCAGGTAGGCATGGGCGATGGGAGTTGTCGCGGTGTGAGCGGCTCTATTTCGGTCGGCACTTGGACATTCGCTTGTACGCCGAACGACGGCAATCCTCTTGGCACCGACTGGTGAGCGCATAACATCGACACAGAATTGTTCACTGTAAGCCGATACCGACATTTCCATGTGTCGGGATCGGCTCTGTTGACCTTTTTCTACGTTCTTTCTGGATACTTCTTCGATGGATGCCCGGTTCGCGCTGGGCTTCCTCGATCGTTTTGGAGATCAGCCATGTCTCGCGTCTCCTCAGGATTCCAAATTTTCTTGCTTGCAGTACTCACGACATCATTTGCGTATGGTTGCGGAAAGTCGGCGACGGAGGTGGTCCCGATGAGCGGAAAGGTGTATGTGGAAAATGAGTTGCTCACCTCGGGCAATGTTTCCCTTTTTCCCATAGACGCGGACTCGAAAGGGTTGCTTTCCGCCGGTCAAATAAAAAATGGGGAATACAAGATATTTACGAATGGCAAAGAAGGGGTTCCTCCGGGAAAATACAAAATCACGGTAACCCCTGAAATGAAGCCTTCCCCGGATGGCAAAGGGGCATCTCTTATGTGGGATCCAAAGTATTCAAGTCCAAAAGAAACCACGTTTGAGATAGAGGTGAAAAGCGGAACAGCAATCACCGGGCACGATCTAAGACTTTTCAAGGATGGCGGGAAACCTTGAGCCCTTCCGATTTGTTGCCGACCGGGAAGATTGGCCGCAAGTCAGGTCTTATTCATTCGGTGCCTTCTTCCTAGGCTCAACTTTCTTCAATTCAATAAGCATGGTTTGAACCTTCGATCGCCAGGGAACATTGGCGGAGGCAAGAAGAAGCGCTTGTTCCAGGCGCGAGCAAGCTTCTCCGACACGCCCATCTTCGGCCAATATTTCTCCGACATAAAAATGGAGTTCTCCATGTTCGGGATTGCAGAGAACTGCTCGTTCGAGGTGGACTAGCGCTTCCGTCCGCAGTCCCAGGCGTTTCAAAGCGAGCCCAAGCGTCATGTGAGCCACCCCGTAATCGGGCTTGATTTTGAGGGCCTCGCGCGACTGGGAAACAGCTTCTCGATAAAACGCTTCGATCTTAACGCGCTCGACAGATCCTTTCTTCTCGAGTTGTTCTGCTCCCATAAACAAGACATTGGCCAGATAGTAATGCGTTTGCATTTTGTCCGGCGCGATGTCCAGCGAGAGTCGCAAAGCTCGCTCCGCGCCTGGAAAATCTCCCATTTGCCCAAGAACCCTGCCGACGGCAAGGTACGGTGCGTAGTCGTTCGGATAGTCTTCCGTCATCGGTTGTAAGAGCAAGACTGCATCTTTGAAACGACCCGCTGCCGCCAGCTCCTCGGCAATCTTGTAACGCCTCCTCTTTTTTTTCGCCCAGTGGATATAGTCCGAGTTCGAAACAAATGCATCGGGCCATTTGACATCAGGCGGGAAGCGGTCGGCTTCCTTCCGGAAATCTTCCGCTTGGGCGGCCTCACCCAGTTGTCGACTGATTGCCGCAAGCTGGATTCGAGCCTTTTGCCGGCAAAACGGACTGTCCAGGCAACGGAGCAAAAGGGAGCGCGCGGTCTGCCAATCCCGGCGTGAACCGGCAAGAATCGCCAGATCGAAGTCGGCCCGAAGATTGCCGGGCTCGAACACCTGGACCCGGCGAATCTGGGCTTCTGCTTCGTCATCGCGACCCAGAATCAACAGCGTTTCTCCCAGTGCCAGCCGAGGAATTACCGTCCCGTCTTTTGCGCGTCCAGGCAGTCTACCGCTCGCAGAAAGTACATTAGGGCCAGTTCCCGGTTTCCAACATTAAATTGGAGAGTGGCCTGAAAATAGGGCCATTGAGGCTCGCTCGGATCGAGTCGCTCTGCTTCGGCAAAACAGATTTTGCTCTCGTCTTCGAGTTCGTTAACCAAGAAAACTTTCCCGAGATTCCCCCAGGCTTCTGCGGAAGCGGGCTCCCTTAGAACCCGTTCACGCATGCTCTGAACGATCTCGATGACTGCGGGTTCCGACCCGGAACCCTTTACGTCGGGGGGAGTGGGATAGGAAATGGGCGAGGAGCGGAAGTGAAAATATCCTCCGATACCGGCACCCACAAGTGCAACGAAAATGAACGATAACAGAATGCGTTTATCCACGTTCACACCGTTGCATTTTGGAACCGTTGAAAGGATGAGACATTGCAAGCCTTCAACAGGATTATCCTATCCACCGTAGCAAATGATGCCCTCTGAATTCAACTCTTTGCAGTATCTTCATTGACGAGTTGTCCAAGTTAGTGGTAATCTACCTGTAGATAAATGGGTATTTTCAGAACAGTTCGTGGCACTTCTTCGTACATTTGATAACTTCCATTATTCTGGATTCCCGCGATGAGGAGCGGCGGGGCTTTTCCTTGCGTCACACTCGGGAAAGCAAAAGAGGGGGTTTTTCGCATGAAACAGGTCAATATCCTTACTCAATGTGACGCAAAGAAAAGCCCGGTGAGGAGCGGCATGAAGCTATTTGTGTTCGGAATTATTGGTCTATGCCTGATCGGAGCTGCGGTTTATGTGCTGACTTATTCCCCTTCTAAACCTCCGGTACCCGAGACGACGGACAGCGGCGACGCGCGACTCGATTTTGACGGGAGCAACCCGTGGTTCGTGGATATCACAGAAGAATCGGGTTTGAAATTCGTTCACGACTGCGGCAAGGTGGGAACTTATTTCATGCCGGAGCAAGTGGGCTCGGGGGCAGCTTTTCTCGACTTCAACAACGATGGCTTACTCGATATCTATCTGCTGCAAGGCGCTGGCCCCAAGGGTCCAAAGAACAGTCTGTATCAGCAGAATCCCGATGGAACATTTCGCGATGTGAGCAAAGGGTCAGGCCTCGACATTGCCGGCTACAACGTGGGCGTTGCCGTCGGGGATGTCAATAATGACGGCTGGCCCGATGTTCTTGTTACGCAATATATCGGGGTCAAACTGTTTCTCAACAACCACGATGGCATGTTCACCGATGTTACACAAACATCCGGCGTGAATAATCCTGCGTGGGGAAGCTCGGCGGCGTTCTTGGACTATGACCGGGACGGCTGGCTCGATCTGGTTGTTGTCAGTTACGTCAACTACGATCCAACAATGCACTGCAACGGCAGACGTTTTGTTGGAGAACGCGATTATTGCGCCGAGTAACTTCAAGGGCCGGGTCAGTCGATTGTTCCACAATCTCGGAAGCAAGAAAGAGCATGGCGTAAAGTCGTCGGCTGTGCTATTTGAAGACGTGACTCAATCTTCCGGCTTGGACAGTATTGCCGGCCCTGGTCTTGGAGTGGTGTGCGCGGACTTCAACGGTGATCGCTGGCCTGACATTCTGATTACCAATGATGGTGCCGCGAATCGACTCTGGATCAATCAGCACAACGGCCAATTCAAAGAGGAAGCTGCGCTGCGGGGAATTGCTCTCAACGCCATGGTTCAAGCCCAGGCGGGTATGGGAGTGACTCTGGGCGACGTTGATGGCGAGGGACTTTTCGATATATTTGTCACGCATCTGAGTGACGAGACTCATACCCTTTGGAAGCAAGGACCGCAGGGTGATTTTCAGGATCAGACCATTCGTTCAAAGGTGACCTCAGGTGCCTGGCGAGGAACCGGTTTCGGTACATTGCTGGTCGACTTTGACCACGACGGTGCCCTGGATCTGGCCATCGCCAACGGGGGAATTTACGCCACGGATAAGAATAAGGCTGCGGCCTCGTCTCTGGGACCGTTCTGGAGTCTATACGGACAACGAAATCAGCTTTTTCGTGGAGATGGGAAAGGTCACTTTCAGGATGTGTCGCTGCAAAATCCTCCGTTTTGCCAGCGCTACAACATGGGGCGTGGATTGGTACGAGGCGACGTCAACAAGGACGGCGCGCAGGATTTGTTGGTAACGAGTATCGGTGGACCGGCTCGTCTTTTCCGCAATGTCGCAGAAAAGAAGGGGCACTGGCTTGAGATTCGAGCCTTTGATCCCAACCTCAAGCGGGATGCTTACGGGGCGGAAGTCAGAGTACGAGCCGGCGGTCGGACGTCGGTTGTCTGGCTCAATCCCGCAGAAAGTTATCTTTCCAGCAATCAGCCGATAGCCCATTTCGGCTTGGGCCAGGTGGCTCAGATCGACGCCATTGAGGTATTATGGCCGGATGGCTCTCCTGCAGAGGTGTTCCCCGGAGGTGGTGTCGATCGGAGGCTGCGCTTGAATAAGGGCGAGGGAAAATCGAACTCGAAATGAAACCCGGAGTGCCGCTGGCGCGAGTTCGATCCTTATGTAGAATTAGGGAAATATTGGTTGGAGAACTCGAACGGCCACTTCGAGACCTCCAACACTCACCCCATGAGCAGTCCCGCTATACGGCCCACGTCTTAAGAGGCGGGCTATCATAATCGTAATCGTAATCATAATAATCCGATTAAGATTACGATTACGATTATGATTAGGAAAAACCCGCCGACAGAATTGTAACAGAAAATGGCCTCTGGTCAGAAAAGTGGGGCGAATTTACTTTTTTTCCGGTTCTTTCCCCGTTTCAGCTTTCTTCAGTTCGAGCAGTTTAGACTGCACAAAAGGTAGCCACGGAGCATTTGGACCGGCGCGCAGGATGGCGATTTTATATTGTGCGCAGGCCTCGGAGATGCGTCCTTCTTCGGCCAACGTGTCCCCGAGCATCGTGTGCATTTCTGCGATTTCGGGGTCGAGGAGAACGCCCTGTTCCATTTGCTTTCTTCCTTCAGTGATACGTCCAAGATTTTTCAACGAGTTACCAAGCACCATGTAAGCCTGGCCATGGTCCGGTTTAAGCTTGAGTACCTCACGTGACTCAATGATTGCTTCACGAAAAAGCTTCTCTACCTGGGTGCGATCTTCTTTTGCTTGTTTCAGGTACTCTCCGTGCATCATCAATGTCCTGGCCAGATAGAAATGCGTTTGAACCATCCCCGGCGCAAGTTGCAGAGCGCGTCGATGCGATCGCTCTGCATCCGGAAAATTCTTTGTTTTGGTCTGCAGTTTCCCGAGTAAATGGTGAGGCATATAATCATCCGGATAATCTTCGGCCATGGATTGCAGCAACTCCGTTGCTTCTTTTACACGACCCGCCGATTGCAATTCATCGGCATACTCGTAGGCGGTCCGTTTTAGCTTTATCAACTGGAGGTAATCCGAAGTCATCGGATCGTACCATTTCGCATCTCTCGGTAGTCGATCTAATTGCTTTTGAAGTTCTTCTGCTGCTGCCATATCGCCGAGTCGACGACTCACTGCTGCAAGTTGAATCCGAGCTCGTTTCCGGGCGTATGGGCTGTCCTGGCAGCGAAGCAGAAGCGTGCGTGCTTTTTGCCAATCTTGGCGATTACCGGCGATGAGAGCCAAGTCAAAAACAGCATGACTATCGTCCGGCTCGAGTAGTAACGCCTCCTCGATTCGAGTCTCGGCCTCGTCGTACCGGCCCAGTGCCATCAAAGTCTCAGCCAGTAGCAGTGTGGGGGAGATGGTGGGGTCTTTGTTTGCCTTCAAGAGTTCGACAGTCCGTCGCATGTAGGGTAAACCGAGTTCCAAGTCTCCTCGGGCGACGAGGATGTTTGCTTGCGAATAAGGCCAATGGGGATCATTTGGATCGAGTCGTTCTGCTTCGGCCAGGCAGATACGACTTTCCAGGGGGAGATCGTTTAACAAGAATGCTGTCCCCAGCCTCCCCCAAGTCTCGGAGGAAGCCGGGTTGTCGAGAACCTGCTGGCGCATTTTCTGAAGCAAGGCTGCGACAGCAGGTTCCAAACTGGAAACATTTATTTCGGGGGGAGTGGGATAGGAAATGGGCGAAGTTGGGAAGTAAAAATATCCGCCAATCCCGGTGCCCAAAAGTGCAACGAGAATTAGCACCAACAGAATGCGCTTGTCCACGTTCACACCATTGCATTTGGGAGAGTTGTGGGATAAGAGGTTGCAGGTTTTCAACAGCGATCCCACTTAAGTTATCAAACTTTGCCCTATGAATTCAACTCGTTATGCAATATTCATCGTTGACGGGTTGTCCAAGTTATTGGTAATCTACCTGTTGATAAGGTTGCGATTTTCAGAACAGTTCATGGCATTTCTTCGTACATTTGATAACCTCCATTATTCTGGATTCCCGCAATGAGGAGCGGCATGAAGCTATTTGTGTTCGGCATTATGGGTCTGTGCCTGATCGGAGTTACGGTTTATGTGCTGACTTTTTCCCCATCGAAACCTCCAGTACCCGAGCCGAAGGGCAGCGTCGACGCTCCACTCGATTTTGACGGGAGCCACCCCTGGTTCGTGGACATCACGGAAGAATCCGGCCTGAAATTCGTTCACGACTGCGGAAAGGTGGGAACTTATTTCATGCCGGAGCAAGTGGGCTCGGGCGCGGCTTTTCTTGATTTCAACAACGATGGTTATCTCGATATCTATCTGCTTCAAGGCGGTGGCCCCAAGGGTCCAAAGAACTGTCTGTATCAGCAGAATCCCGATGGAACATTTCGCGACGTGAGCAAAGGGTCAGGCCTCGACATTGCCGGCTACAACGTGGGCGTTGCCGTCGGGGATGTCAATAACGATGGCTGGCCCGATGTGTTGGTGACCCAATACGACGGCGTTAAACTGTTTCTCAACAATGGCAATAGTACGTTCACCGATGTTACGCGATTATCCGGCCTGAATAATCCTGCGTGGGGATCCTCAGCGGCGTTCTTGGACTATGACCGGGACGGTTGGCTCGATCTGATTGTTGTCAATTACGTTGATTACGATCCGGCGTTTCGCTGTAAGAGCGACGTAGTGAAGAGCGCGATTACTGCGCCCGAAAAACTTCAAGGGGCGGGTCAGCCGATTGTTCCACAATCTCGGAGGCAAGAAAGAATCGGGCGATAAGTCGTCGATGGTGTTTTTTGAAGACGTGACTGAATATTCTGGATTGGGCAGCATCGCCGGCCCTGGTCTTGGAGTGGTGTGTGCGGATTTCAATGGTGATCGCTGGCCTGACATTCTGATTACCAATGATGGTGCAGCGAATCGGCTCTGGATCAATCAGAAAAACGGTCGTTTCAAAGAGGAAGCAGTGCAGCGTGCAATTGCTCTCAACGTCATGGCTCAACCCCAGGCAGGGATGGGAGTCACTCTCGGTGACGTTGATGGCAATGGGCTGTTCGATATCTTTGTCACGCATCTGAGTGACGAAACGCATACGCTCTGGAGGCAGGGACCGCAGGGTGAATTTCAGGATCAGACGGTTCATTCAAAGGTGACCTTGGGTGCCTGGCGCGGAACCGGTTTCGGTACTTTGCTGGTCGACTTCGACCACGACGGTGCCCTGGATCTGGCCATCGCCAACGGGGGAATTTACGCCGCGGATAAGAATAAGGTAATGGACTGGTCATTGGGACCATTCTGGAGTCGTTACGGACAGCGCAATCAGCTTTTTCGCGGCGATGGGAAAGGTCACTTTCAGGATGTGTCGCTGCAAAATCCTCCCTTTTGCCAGCACTACAACATGGGGCGAGGATTGGTACGAGGCGACGTTAACAAGGACGGCGACACAGGATTTGTTGGTAACGAGTATCGGCGGACCGGCCCGTCTTTTCCGCAATGTCGCACAAAAGAAGGGGCACTGGCTTGAGATTCGGGTCTTTGATCCTAACCTCAAGCGCGATGCTTACGGAGCGGAAGTCAGAGTCCGGGCCGGTGGTCGGACGTTGGTTGCGTGGCTCAATCCCGCCGAAAGCTACCTTTCCAGCAATGAGCCAATCGCACATTTCGGTTTGGGCCAGGCGACTCAGATCGATGCTATTGAGGTACTGTGGCCGGATGGCTCTCCCGCGGAGGTGTTCCCTGGTACTGATGTCGATCGACGAGTTATTTTGAAAAAGGGTGGAGGATCGCCGGCAAAATGAGGTGTGCCAAACACTGCGAAAAACAACCGGCGGACCCGTTTTGGAATGAACTGTGATTTTCCTTACAGGCCAATCGATTCCGATGTCGCTCGCGAATGATTTACTTTTTCCCCGGCTCCTTAGCAGGTTTTAATGCCCTCCACGCGAGCAACTGAGCCCGAATTCTCGGCCGCCAGGGAGTTGTCGGCGGCGCAAGAGCCAGGGCTCGTTCGTAATGGGTGCTCGCTTCCGGGATTCGGCCCTCTTCAGCCAACATATCGCCAAAGCGATACTGGATTTCCGGCGATTCGGGGTTGCATCGAGTAGCCTGTTCAAGTTCGGACATCGCGTCGGTTCGCTGTCCCAACTCCTTCAATGAAAGCCCGAGCCTCATGTGGGCTTCGCCATAGTTCGGTTTCCGTTCGATAGCCTCTCTTGCCAGCTGGCAGGCCTGGCGAAATAGAGCCTCGGCGTTACTGCGATCCTTGATATCTTTCTTTCCGATTTGCTCCCCGAACCAGTAGAATGCGCAGGCTAGCTCATAGCGAAGCTGTGCCTTTTCTGGTGCGATCGCGATGGCGCGGCGAAATGACGCTTCCGCTCCTTTCAAATCACCAGCATCTGTAAGTATGGTCCCGAGTATTCGATGGGGAGCTTCTTCGTCCGGAAAGTCCTCAATCGTTTGTTTCAAAAACGGAACTGCTTCCGAAAAACGACCCATGGCCATTAACATATTGACATAGTGTCGGCGAGCTTTCAAGTTCACACCCCACGGATAAGACTCCATGGGATACGGGTCAGGCGGTTCCACATCGTCGGGGAGTCGAGCAGCTTGTTGTTCGTACTCGTCCGCCTTGACAACTTCGCCGAGGTGCCGGCAGATTGCTGCCAGTTGAATACGAGCTCTTTTCTGAACATGCGGGCTGTCGAGCCCGCTCAGTAACAATGCCCGCGCACCCTGCAAATCCTGGCGGGAGATTGCCAGAAGTGCCAAATCAAAATCTAAACGGGCATCATCGCCGATCAACACCTTGGCCTGGCGAAGGAATGTTTCTGCTTCTTCGTTGCGTCCGAGCGACATTAACGCATGCGAAAGCCATAGCCTCGGAGCCAGAGTCTTGTCTTCTTGTTCGTTGAAGCACTGGATCGCCCTGTTCAAGAAAGGCAGGGCCAATTCGTACTTATCCTCTTGCGCAAAGGGTAACGCTTGAAAATAGGGCCAGCGCGGATCAGTCGGATCGAGCTTTTCAGCTTCGGCGAAACAGATGGCGCTTTGCCGATAGTAATCATTTGCAAAAAAAACCATTCCCAAAGTCCCCCAAGCGTCAGCGGAAGTCGGGGCTTTCAGAACCCATTCACGCATATTCTGAAGAGATTTTCTCAGGGCAGGCAGCATCCCGTCTTCCGGTATCTCGGGGGGGACGGGATAGGAAACAGGCGCACTGCGAAAATAAGAATACCCGCCAAATCCTGCGCCGACGAGTGCAACGAAGATTAACACCAACAGAATGCGCTTGTCCACGTTGACACCGGTGTAACTGGGGAGATTTGTGGGGACCACAAGTTGCAAGGCTTCGACCGACACGTATGTAAGTTATCAAACTTAGCCGACCAAATTCAACTCATTGCGGGCGGTCAGCGAACGATTCCCAAATCCTTGCCAACCTGACAAAACGCCGCAATGGCACGATCGATCTGCTCATCCGTGTGAGCTGCCGAGATCTGCATCCGAATCCGCGCCTGTCCTTGGGGGACGACCGGATAGCTAAATCCAATGACGTAGATACCGTGTTCCAGCAGGTGCTCTGCCATCTTCGTTGCCAGAGTGGCATCGCCCAACATCACCGGCAGAATCGGCGTTGCGCCGGGCTTGATCGTGAACCCCGCTGCCTCAAGCGCTGACCGCACCTTCCTGGTGCTGGCCCGCACCCGGTCGCGCAGTTCATTGCTTCGGTCAATCACTTCCAGGGCCTTGCTCGCAGCGGAGACCAAAGCCGGCGGCACGGAGTTCGAGAATAAATACGGACGAGAGCGGTTGCGCAGCCAGTCGACCACTTCCGTGTGCCCGGTCGTGAATCCGCCCGCGCCTCCGCCGAGAGTCTTACCGAGTGTACTGGTGATGATATCGATCCGATTCAAGACGCCCATTTCCTCCGCTGCACCCCGGCCCCCGGCTCCCAGATGGCCGGTGCCGTGGCAGTCATCGATGGCGACGATGGCATCGTACTTGTCCGCCAGATCACAAATCCCCGGTAATTTCGCCATGTCGCCATCCATCGAGAAGACACTGTCCGTAAAGATCATCTTGAAACGGACATCCTCGGCATCCTTGAGTTGACGTTCCAGGTCGCCGAGATCGCTGTGCCGGTAGCGGTAACGCTTCGCCTTGCATAGACGGATCCCGTCGATGATGCTGGCGTGATTGAGTTCATCGCTAAAGACCGCATCGCCCTCTTCCAGCAGCGGTTCAAAAAGTCCCCCGTTGGCATCGAAGCAGGAGATGTACAGGATCGCATCCTCTTTGCCGAAGAAGCGGGCGATTTCGCCTTCGAGTTGCTTGTGGGCTTCCTGGGTTCCACAGATAAAGCGCACGGAGGATAGCCCATAGCCCCAACGGTCGAGCCCCTGGTGCGCAGCGGCAACGATGTCGGGATGGTTGGCCAGCCCAAGGTAATTGTTGGCGCAGAAGTTGAGGACTTCTTTACCGGCGACATGAATTTCGGAGCCTTGCGGCGTTTGAATGAATCGTTCGCGTTTGTAGAGGCCGTGCTTTTTCAACGTCTCTAGTTCGGTGCGCAGGTGTTCGCGAATATGGGTGTCGCTCATGATGCACTTCCGATTGCGCTAATCCTGAAATACTTGCGATCCGGTTATGTCCGGCCAAGAATTGTATCCAACCAAGATTTCGTTTGCAGAAGTCCCTTCATCCCTTGTCAATCCTTTCACGAGATCCACCACTTCGAATGCGCAGCCCCACGAAAAAGTGACGCCCGAACCGCCGTGCCCGTAATTGTGGATGATTCGCGTGCCTTGCTCCAGTTCTATGCGAACATTTTGCGGGCGATAGGGCCTTAAACCGACGCGAACCGGTTCGGTTGCGTCGATCTCGGCATGTTGAAGAATGGGCATGAACTTGCAACAGCGCTCGTACATTCCGCGGATCGGCTCATAATTGTTCAGATCGATCGAGAGAGACCACTCGTCGAGTTCCGCAAATCCGCCGAGCACCAGCATGTCATTGCCGCGGGGAAGGATGAAAATGAAGCCACTGTGGGTTTCCAGTCCCGTTTGGCTGATGCAGTGGGCCTGGGTAATTCGCGGAATCTTTTTCCCATCGTTGCGCACGCGAATCAACGCACCCCGCAAGGGACGGACGGGATCTCCGGTGAGATCGCGAGCGCCCAGCCCGGTACAGTTCACGATGGCAGTCACGCCAAATTGACGAGTAAGGGCTTGATCGTGCTCACGCAAGGAGCCGGTGATCTTGCTTTGAAGAATGCGACAACCGGCCCGCTCAACCTGACCGAACAGCCATTTCATGTAAGTTTCGGTGTCAATCATTGGAGCCAGGTGAGAGTAGGCGTCGCGCAGACCGATTTCCCCAGAGATGCCGTTCTCAACAATTAATCCTGGATCGTGCCGGAATTGTCGAACCTTGGTCGCAAGCTCGGTCAATTTGTTGAGATTTGAACGAACTTCATGGATGGGACGATTGAAGTAGAAGTTGGAAGGGCGCAAATGGACTCCTGTTGCCGGGTCATTTGCGAGTTCGGTAAAAAGTCGATAGGATTCTTCGCACCAAACCTTGGAGCGTTCCAGTGAACGCGGATCATTTTGATGTCCACAGACCGCCGGCGGCCATTCCCACAAGGCCCCGGCAACTGTCGAGGTCACGTTGGGCGCAAATCGCTCGGCTAGAACTGTGACATCGAAACCTTTTCGTCGTAAACATAGCGCGCTCGTCAAGCCGCTAACACCCGCTCCCAGAACAAGAACGCTATTGGCGTGATGCCGATCACGATAATCGTTGGCTGACTTCACGTCATTCATGATACCATCCCGGACGCGGAAAAACTTCGCTTGCGCAGCATCTATTTCGTTATTCACAGGCCGCACTTTTCTCATTTTACCGGTTGTAGTGACGATCCCATTGAGCCGTGCAGCACCGTGCTCGACGCGCTCCAGGATACTGTCGGACGAAAATGAACCGGGACATCATCATCGACTTCCGAGTTTATTGAAATCTCGCAGCCTTTGCCGGAATTCGACGATGTCATGTGGGGAACGGGACGATCGACCGGGATCGGCGTTTGTTCAAGGTCGACCACTCCGAAAATAGGCAAGAACGGACGATTCAGGTGTCGCAACGTAAGTTTAATCTCCCGATCACGGCAAAGGCGGGAATTAGTCCGCGACTATTGGCCGCGCGGCTTTCACGAAGTCGCAATTTCTGATAATATCACATCCAGGCGATCTGCGCCAAGTAATACTCATTCTTCTTTAATCTGTGTATCCGCTTGAGTTAGCGGTGTAACTGTATCCGTGAAAAGACAAAGAGATTCAAAATGCGTTGCCTGTCCCTTTCGATTTTGTTTTTCTACTCTGCTTATGCACATGCGGGGCTGCATTACTCCAAGGAACAAGTCGCGGAATTGCCGTCACAATGGCGGGGTTTTCTCCTGGATATTCGCGCCCTTCGCATGATTCGTGTTACGGTGGCCCAGCCTACTTTTTTCAGGCTGCAATACCTTGCTGCCGTTACGGACCTCGAAAAGACTGCCGGGCAGCGGGCACTAAACCCCGATGAGCTTGCCGACTTGGGAGCGCTCCACGTCCGGCTCGGTCAAGCGGTCAAAGCGATCGAAGTTTTGCGGGCGGCTTTTCGGCAGAGTCCCGATCACTTCCGCATTGCAGCCAACCTGGGTACTGCCTGGCAAATGCAGGGCGACCTGACCGAATCTTCCCGAACACTTCAAGAAGCAGTCCGGCTCGCACCTCCACGATGGAAACCGTTCGAGCAGGCCCATCTCAAAATCGTGCGCTCCCGACAGCAGGAAAAGAAGAATACCTCGACCCTGGACGATCTTTTCGGTGTGAAATACCTTGGCGAATCCGGCAAGATCGAGGCCGGGAAGATCGCCCGCGCCGAGCGAAAAATGTTGCCCGACGACGATATTGCCATCGTCCAGCAACTCTTGCTCTGGCTTCCTGCCGATGGCCGGCTCCTCTGGCAACTTGGAGATCTGGCGAACGCTCATCGAGATGTCCGCACCGCAGCATCGATTCTTGAAGGCTGCGTGAGCGAATACGCAATGGCATCGGTCGATCTTCGGCAGCGCCGACAAATCTACCGCGACGCCGCGGATGCAATCGCCAAGTTGCCCGATGCGGAACATGCCAAGTACAAAGGCGATATCGTGATGAAATCGCCCCGTCCGCTTTTGCGCAAGGTCGACATCTCGATGCTTCCGCCGATCCGGGAGAAAGGCGTCAATTCACTTTCCTGGCTGGTGATCGATGAAACAACGTTGAATCGACAATTCAAGCCAACGTTTCACAAGTATCTGGAACAACTCGAAGGCAAGCAAGTCGCCATGACCGGCTTCATGTATTCCGGAGCAACGGAACTGGAATTGGCGAGTTTCCTGTTCGTCGAGTATCCGATCGGCTGCTGGTTTTGCGAAACACCCGAAACGACCGCGATCGTCTTTGTCGAAATGCTGGGCGGCAAGGTGACAACGCTGAAACGCGGAGTGGTGAAAGTGGAGGGAAAGCTGAAGCTAAACCGCACCGATCCGGAGGGGTATCTTTACACGCTGGAGGATGCCAAGGTCAGCGAGCCTGACTAAAAGCGGTCATTCGTTACCCGATGCTCCTTCATCTGAACTCGGTTTGGGATCGGTAGCGGACGACGAGGTGGAAGAAGTTAACGGCTGAGCGATCCATTTCTCCAACTCGCGACACAATTTATCGAAGGAGGGGGAATTGCGACGACACAACGAAAGATCGAACCGGGCGGCAAATCTGGGTTGATCGACCGTTTCGGAATACTTCAGTTGAGGCAGTTTCTTCTTGATCCAGGATTTTCCCTGTCGTTGTCCTTCGGGATCATCGGGTGTTTGCAAGTCAGCAGGAAGACCGTTGACACCCGCTAACGAGGCCGCGGCAGCCACAAACCAGGTTTCAAACATCGGATTGGGCAGAACGACTGAGATGTCTGCATCGGAGCGAGCCTGTTTGGCCCATTCCAATAATCGCGGAGCCAGTTCTTTTGGACATGCTTTCTCAGCATCCATTAACACCAACACCACCTTGCGCGGGCCATCAGAATCGGCCGGTCCAAGTTTGATCCTCACCGCATCCACCGCTTTTTTGAGACCGTCTTCTTTCAGCAAGTTTCCTTGGGGTTGCCGAAAAAGGGCGATTGACTTCGATCCATTCTCCACCAAGGATTTCCATCCCAATTCGTTGGAGCAAGATTCGGATTGCCTCGTATTCGCCATGCCCTTCGACGACCAAACCGACGTGAAGCGGCATGATTACATCTCCGCGGCTTGAGTTGCGCAGGCCGCTTGTCGCTTTAGGTCTTCTTCATCAAGATCGAGTTGATCCATTCGTTGCAGGTCGGCGAGAGTGTAAAGTTCTTTCTCGATGATTTGCCGACTCCCGGCATCAACGGGGGCAATTTGCGTTACACCATCGCGCATCCGCACCACCAATACTTGACCTGGGTCAAGTTCTCGATCCGCCAATAGGTCGCCGCTATGAGTTGTCAGAATAATTTGGGTCTGCTCACTTGCTTCTTGCATGGCATCGACCAGCGCCTCCGGCGGCAGCGGGATGAAGTGAAGTTTCAGGTTCCTCGATTCCGACGACACTTGGTCCCGATGGGATCCAGATTTGAAACACTGCCACTAACGCCGCCAACACTCTCAGAGTGCCATCAGACATATTTTCCGCGATAAAATGGACAGGCGGACTGTTTGGCTTGTTCCGCATTCGAAAGCGAACCGTTTCAAATTCTGCACCGTATTTTTCAACCTCGATGTTGTCAACCTCGGAAGTGATTACCCGAAGATAGTCTCTGATTCGCGTCAGTCGTTCCTCCTCAATTTCCTTCAAGCCTTCTATTGCTCTGGCGAGATTGTGGCCGTCTGGCGCAAGTTGTGGAATCGTTGATTGCTTCCTCAAGTCTCGCATCGAATCGGGATGGAAGTTGTAAAACTCCATATCCTCCAATCCGGTGCCCACTTCAACAAAGGGCTGGCTTCCAAACAATCCGAGCAACAGTCGATCGGGGCGGTAATTGTTGAAAAGTTCAGGAAAGGGGTGATCATCTCCGTTCCTCGCGCTGATGTAGCCGATTGGCGGCCCGCTATCCTTGCGTATTTTGTCGAAATTAATCGAGGGAACTTTCCCGATACCCGCGTTGAAGCTGTGTTTCAGATTCTGAGTTTGATCGAAAATAACTAATCTCTCATTCTCCACACTGGGTCGTTTTGGATCAGCAATGTTCAGTTCGATCGAGTAACTCGCTTGCTTCATCGATGTCGGATAGCCGCCATAGTCTACTTCAACATGAAACTCGATCCGATTAGAAGGATAGGTCCGACACCGAATTGATTCGATACCACCGTGCAAATTGATTGCTTCGAGAACCCCATGCTCAATCGCATCGCGGAGAAATGCGAGCGCATCGAGAAAATTGCTTTTCCCAGAACCATTTCGACCGACCAAAATGGTGAGTGGTTTCAGTTCAACTTCACAAAACGCGATGCTCTTATAACCTCGAATACGAACACGTCGAAGAAAGGGAGGCTTCCGTAATTCTTGATCTTTTAGGGTTTCTTCTTGGCTGGTGGCTGGTGTCATACGATTCTCAGCGATACCGAAGCAAGGATGTTTCACTCTCTCATCTTATCGCATGAAGCCTTCGATAACCGAACACTCATAGTAAAATATCCTTGATGACATGCCCATGCACATCGGTTAGTCGGCGCTCAATACCGTTGTGGTAGAACGCCAGGCGCTCGTGATTCAGACCGAGAATATGCAAGATGGTGGCGTGGAGATCGTAAATCGTGCTCGCTTTCTCGACCGACTGATAGCCGAAGTCATCGGTGGCACCATAGCTGAAAGCGCGTAGAACGCCGGCACCAGCGAGCCAGACGGTAAAACCTTTCGGATTGTGGTCGCGCCCGTTGGCACCCTTTTGAAACGTCGGCATTCGTCCGAATTCCGTCACCCAGACAACCAGCGTATCTCGTAACAATCCCGTATTCTTGAGATCTTGCAGCAAGGCGGCGCAAGGCTGATCCAGAATTGGGCCGTGAACGTCGTATTGTGCCTTCAAGGTCTTGTGGCCGTCCCAGTTGCCTACCCCTTCCCCCATGGCGTAGGAGCCGTTGAAAAGTTGCACAAAGCGGACGTTTCGTTCGAGGAGCCGGCCGCGCCAGGATACAGTTGCGAGCAAAGCCTGCTTTTACTTTGTTGGCATCATTCACGCCATAAGCATCCAGAGTCTTGGCATTTTCTTTCGAGAAGTCGCCCACCTCCGCAGCGCGGAGCTGCATCTTCGCGGCCAGTTCATAACTGGCGATACGCGCTGCCAGTTCGGTATCGCCGGGGTGTTGTTCCAGATGTCGTTCGTTGAGCAGTTTCAAGAAAGCGCGGGTTGCCGTTTCGGTCTGCGGTTTCACTTCAGCAGGGCGCATCAAGTGGGAAATCGGTTTTTGCGCGTTGAACGCCGTTCCCTGAAACACCGCCGGGAGGAAGGCGCTCGCCCCAGTTGTTGGAGCCGACCTGGGGAACACCGCGCGGGTCGGGTATCGCCACGAACGCCGGCAGGTCGGCGCATTCGCTGCCCAGAGCATAACTGACCCATGCACCCACACTCGGAAAACCATCGAGTGTGAAGCCAGTGCTCATTTGGTTCTCGGCCGGCCCGTGCGTATTCGATTTCGCTGTCATCGAATGAATGAAACACATTTCATCCGCCAGTTCAGCGAGTTGCGGAAGCAACTCGGATATCATTTTCCCGCTCTTGCCGCGCGGCTTGAACTTCCACAACGGCTTGACCAGATTCCCCTGCTCGCCCTGAAAGGTGATCAGCTTCTCCGATCCCGGCATCGGCTGGCCGTGACGTTTCACCAGTTCCGGCTTGTAGTCCCAGCTGTCGACATGACTGACCGCGCCCGAACAGAAGATCATCAATACGCGCCTAGCCTTGGCCGGGAAGTGTGGTTCACGCGCGGCCAGCGGGGCGTCGGGACGTATCTTGGGGCGCAAGGGCGAAGAGTCTTCCGCGAGCAAGCTCTGTTCTGCGAGCAAGGTGGAGTCAGCGCAATACCGCTTAGACCAGTCCCTGCGCTGCTCAAGAAATCGCGGCGACAAAGCAGTGGTTTCAAGTTCCAAGCTCCAGGTTCCAAGTTAGAATTCATTGAACTGGCTATCCCGGAAGATGTTCTGGTTTCACGCATAAACTCTCCACGACGATCGATCTTTGCGTCATCGATTGCCGCTGTGCGGCGAACGATGGGTTCACTCTCTTTCCGATTGTGTCATTTCACACCGCCCGCGGTGTACGTTTCTTCTCAATACACATAAATGAATTCATTTGCGTTAAGCAATGCGCGACACAAAGCGGTAAGCCCGTGGTCGGAGGCAAATGACGTACCGGCTTTTAATTCTTCCTTGGTCGGCTCTCGTTGAAATGCCAGGAGAAAAGCACGCTGAACCTGAGCTTCGACATCTGTACCAACCTCGGAGGCAATCCGTTCACTCAGAAACTTTGCTTGCTGCATCAGGAACGGACTATTCAGAAGGCTTAATGCCTGAAGTGGGGTGGTGGAGCGTGTGCGTTTGGGTGCGATCTGACCGGCATCCGGGCAATCGAATGTCCCGAAAATATTGTCCAGTTGCATTCGGGGCTTGCTCTGGTAAATCATGCGGCGAAACTCTGCTGGTCCAAACTCCTTCTTAGGTGTGTATACCTTGACATAGTTGGTGTTCGGCTCAAACAGGTCAAAACCTGGGCCACCCATGCGCGTATCGAGTTTTCCGCTTACAAACAGGATCGAATCGCGAATCGCTTCCGCCTCCAGTCGTCGCGGCGGATAGCGCCAGAGAAGTCGAGTGCTCCCATCGACGGACAGGCCGAGTTGGGTCGATTTGCTCGCTTGCCGATAAGTGGCGGACATCACGATTTGTTTGTGAATCGCCTTCAGCTTCCAGCTATGCTCGATAAGTTCCGCCGCCAAATAATCGAGTAACTCGGGATGAGTCGGCTTGCTTCCATTCAGGCCGCAATCGCTGGGAGTATCAATGATACCCGTGCCGAAATGATGTTGCCAGAGTCGATTGACGATGACTCGCGCGGTCAAGGGATGTTTGGGATCGACCATCCATTTTGCTAGAGCAAGTCGGCGGTCCTGATCAGGAATTCTCTCGGAAAGTTGGAGTTTTGCGCCGAATTCGGAAAGCGCCTGGGGCGAGATAAGCTCTCGTTTCTGCATGACCTCGCCGCGATGCAGGCGGTAAACTGGCTCCGGACTCGTAAACTGACCTGCGTAGACCAATGGTGAGCGAGATAGTTCTGCCAGCTTGGCTTCCAGTTGAAGCCTCTTTTCATTGAGTTGCTTGAATCTCGCCTTGTCGGCGTCGTTTAGATTGGAACCGGTCAATTCAGGGATTGAACCCATACCAACCAGGCGGTCTGCCGAACTCGCGACGGTCATCCATTTTCCTGCTTCGATGGCGACCTCGAAGCGATAGCGCGTCGGTAGTCGATCGGGAAACTTTCCTTCTCGATCCCGGCCCCAGATGATGCGATTGATCTTCACAGGCTTGGGGAATTCGAGTTGTATCCAGCCTTGGCCGGACTGATTGGAAATCCAGCTTCGACTATTCCCATACCGGCCATCGTTGACGTGTTCAATTTTGTGAATGGCATGGCCCGGCAGATTGCTCGACGCAGTGGCCTTCGTACCCAGATTGGCGAGAGCAATATTTCTCGCCCCCGGCTCCGCCGTGAACACTTCCAATTCATCGATGCACGGTTCCGCACCCGTCGTCTGTTCGATGACCATACGGACAAACCGTGCCTCGACCGGTGCAAAGCGCTCGACGTTTCGTCGCGCATTGACCGCAGGGCGAAGTCCAGTTCCTTTCTTGTGGCCTTCGCGCCGCACCGACGCCAGTAGTTCGAACTCGACGAGTTGTTGCTCAATGGTCTCCAGTTGCTTCCGGATCGCCTCGGTTTGCTTCTGTCGCTCGGCGGGATCGCCTGTTCGCATGGGCCGTTCGCCATGCTGGACCCCCGAAAGCATCGCTTTCATACCATAGTAATCGACCTGCGAAATAGGATCGAACTTATGATTGTGGCAACGCGCACAACCAACGGTTAAACCCAGAAAGGCACTGCCGGTGGTGCTGATCATGTCGTGCAGTTCATCGGCACGCTGTTGCAAGGTCAGGTTGATGTCGGGACTCTTGACTCGATCCGCACCACCCGCGACCAGAAAACCGGTGGCGGCGTCTTCACCGAGACCATCCCCGGCCAGTTGTTCCACGATGAAGCGATCGAAAGGCTTGTCTTCGTTGAAGGCACGGATCACATAATCGCGATAGGGCCAGGCATTTGCTCTGGGTTGGTTGGTCTCGAAGCCATCGCTCTCCGCGAAGCGCACGACATCGAGCCAGTGTCTGGCCCAGCGTTCGCCAAATTGCGGTGAAGCCAGATAGCGATCGACGAGTTTCTCATAGGCACCGGCATCGTTGTCTTTGAGAAACGCATCGACCTCGCGTGGAGAAGGCGGCAAACCGAGCAAGTCGAATTTTAGTCGGCGAATGAGCGTAAGCCGGTCTGCTTCAGGGCTGGGGGAGAGCTTTTCTTTTTCGAGCCGGGCGAGAATGAACGAATCGATGGCATTGCCCGGCCACCGGCGATTCTTGACTGTCGGCACTCCAGGGCGCACAACGGGTTGAAATGCCCAGTGTTTTTTGCGGGGATCGATTCCATCCTCCTTGGGCCAAACAGCCCCTTCTTCAATCCAACGACGAACCGACGCGATCTGATCGTCGCCCAGCTTTTCGCCCTTGGCCGGCATTCGCAATTCGTCGTCCTTGTGCGTGATCCTTTGGAAAATGACGCTCTGATCGGGATTCTTGGCAACGACCAAACGGCCCGAATCGCCTCCCTTCAGAGCATCGGCCCGCCGATCCAGTCGAAGACCGCCTTTTTGCTTGCTCGACCCGTGACACTCAATGCATCGATTACGAAGGATCGGCTCAATGTCTCTGACGAAATCGACGGGAGGTGGTGTTTTCGGTTCTTTCCCTATCGCCTGTCGCAGTCCAATGAATGAACTGAGGATGGAAATCCCGAACGATAAACAATGAAACCAAGCCGGGAAGAACCTCATCTTTTTCCTCGTTGAGACGAGCCCAATTTGCGAACGACCACGAGATTAGTATTTTAGCGGGAAAGGGTTTGGTTCAGCTATGCAAAAAGTTCGATTCGAGCATGAGGGTTGTGGATGGTGCAGGATTGGATTCTAATGTGTCGGAGCCCCGCATAGAATGTCGTAATAAATCGATCATCCAACCTGAACTGGATCGCAGGAAATCGCAGTTTCCACCTGATCTCTTTGAATGCCATTGATGAGGTGAACGGTCCATCGGCGCTCGTTGCCGTCGATTGAAAGGGCTATTTCTGCCTTGCACGGCTCATGATCGATCGGATTTCGTAGGATAAGGAATTTTGGTCCGAGATGGGAAATCGGCAAAACCTGGCCGTTTAGAGATAGATGAATGCGAACGTCGGCGGAGTAGCCGGAACTCATTCCATTTGGAGTGTTCATGGGAATAATACCTGACACGATTCTTCATTTGGATCAGTATTGCCGTCGCAAGGGCTTGGTTCGTGGCGATCAACTTGGCTTTGGTGTTCATGGTAGCGTATTCGTGGCGAAAAACCAGACTGATGAAGAAAGTACCGCCGTCAAGGCCCATGAAACTGAGAGGTTCTATTCGAAGGAACTAAAAGTTTACTTCCGGCTTATGGAGCATGCCGTAACGCATGTCCGCAACGCAGCGGTTCCGCGTTTACTCGACTACGACGACGAACTCTTAATTATTGAAATGACGATCGTGACTCGCCCATTCGTTCTCGATTTCGCGGGAGCCTACCTCGACCAACCGCCCGATTTCTCCGATGAGGTACTTGCCGATTGGGAAGCGGAAAAGATTGAACAGTTTGGTTCGCAATGGCCCGAAGCGCGTGCGATTCTGCGGAGCCTCGAAAACTATGGAGTGTTCATGGTCGATGTGAATCCTGGAAATATCGGGTTCAATCACTGAATCGATTCAACCGAGTTGCACTCCCACCAACACATCATACACCGCGTGAGCACCCACCGCGATGCCGAAGCCTCTCCACCAAAACAACAACGCAAAATAGAGTCCCGCCGTCGTCCGATACAGAAACCGATAAGGGTCCATAGGCTCCCCGAACTCGCCGAAATGATGGGCACCTGCGAACAAGAGCGCAGAACCGACGACCGCCAGCGGCATCGCCGCGAGCGCAGGAACAAAGCAATACTTCAAGAGTGCTACCAATCCGGTAATCAGGAACAGACGAAACAGCACTTCTTCGTAGATTCCCGCGCCGACATAGGTGATGATTTGCGACAGTACACCTGTCGGGATGGCCACTTCCGCCGTGGCAAATCGAACTCCAAGCGATTTAGTAATCTGTCCGAAGTTGTAGCCGATCATCCAAATTCCGAATGCGAAGAGCACGCTTTCAAACCACATTCCGCAATAGATTCCCATCGTATCCCGGGGCCGATCGTGCCAGCGACGGATGCTCCACCAAAAGAAGACGGCAACAATAATCGCCGGGCCGCCAGATAAGGCTTGACGCTGTAGATGTCGAGCACCCAGCGCAACCAGGCATCGGCACCGTTGCGCAACGATTGCGGATTGGTCCCGCCCAGCAAGTAAACTCCCCCTTCGTAAACGGCCAGCAAAGGGAAAAGAAACAGCAGGCAGAGCCAGGGATGATGGGTGGCACGGAAATAGGAGGTGGATTCGGTCATTCGCTACAAATCGAAGAACATTTTCGCAAATATACTCCTCACGCTCCGCGTGAGGAAATCCGCCTAAAGGCGGAACTACGAACGAAATCATAGGTTCGTAGTTCCGCCTTTAGGCGGTTCGGGAGATCTTCACGCGGAGCGTGAAGAGTACAGCTAAACACACCACTCCGGATAATGCCGGCCCAGGAGCCTGGCGCGTTCTTCTGCTTTCAGAGTCCGGACCACGACGCCTTCTTCCAATTCTGCCAGATCGACCGATTGCGGCGTGGCCAACACTTGTCCGTACTTATCCACGAGCAGATTCAGCAGCGGCCTGCTTGCAAGGTACAATTCGTTGCGCCCTTGATGATTGGCGGCGACCACACCCACCGAACCATCACCCAACTCCACCACGGAACCAACTGGATAAAGACCGAGCGTCATCAGCTTTTCCGCGGCAAAACGGTCGAGAAGGTTCTGTTCGGCGGCCAGAAGCGTGTCGGTCAGAGCGGTTCGTGGGTCGTGGGCTGGTCGATAGGGTCGCGGACAACACAGCGCGGTGTAGGTATCCACGACGGCAAGAAGTCGGGCCAGCGGGGGGATCTGGTCCGATTTCAAACCGCCGGGATAGCCTGTGCCGTCGAGCCGTTCGTGGTGCGTACCGATGGAATCGACCAGTGCGGCGAAATCCGGCAGGAGCTTGGCAACGATTTCCGAACTGGCTCGGGCGTGCGCTTCGATCGATCGTCGCTGGGATTCCGTGAGTGCTTCGCTTGAAACCAATGCTTCCACCGGAACGCGCAACATACCCACGTCGTGAAGCAGCGCGGCAATTACGGGGCCGTGCGGATGGGCCGCCATTCCGGGGCATGACGAACGATCCGCGCCATGACGCGCCCGGCCGAGATGCTCTGACCGGCGATAAATCGCGCGGGCGGGGGAAAAGATGATCCGCCGAGATACTCCTGGACAGCAGCAGGCGAGGTGTAGATGAACCGCAACCGGGTTTTCCCGGCCTCTGCGAGAATCTGTTCCGCAAGTTCGCCCAGCGACTCCGGATCGATCGCCTGCCCGGCATCGAGTTGAACCAGCAAGTTACAGAGGGTATCGACAAGAATGGAGTCCTGGCGACGAAGTTCGCGGGCATTGCTCAAGGTGGTGAGCCGTTGGCGCACCGTGCTCAAAATCCCATCCAGGCCATCGCACAGACGTAACTGAACGCTCGGTGCCTCCGGAAAGTTCTGAGCGATTCGCACCGCAGGCTCCATCATGGTTGCCGTTTCCCGGTAATAGATGGCCAGCGGGTCGATCTCTTCGCCGCCATCCTCCTTGGGAGGTGAGCCTGCAAGCAATGGATCATCGGCAAGAGTGCCGCAAAGTGCCGATCAATTCGTGGGCTTCCTTCAGGAGCCGGCGGGCGCGGGCGGTCAACGGAATCGGGGTACTTGGAGCAGGTTCCGGAACGATGGCGAGCTGGCGGAGCGATTGCTCCAGAAGGGCCTGGGTGTCGCGAACCGGCCTGAACGCGGGCCAGCAAATCGGCCTGCGAATCGACCGGAGTTTTAGGCGCGGGTTCGGCTTTGGGCAGCGATTCGGGAACCAAACGGGGCATCTGTTCGAGCCGTTCTCGAAACGCGGTGATCTTGTTCAGCAGCACGCGCGTGTCGAGCACGAGAGGACTCCTCAGATGTATTTTGACCCAGGAACCACCTTCTTCTAGCATCGGATTTCATGGTAACTGGACTTGACAGGTGTTGAACTTTGCCGGTTCTCCGGTTTGGCAAAAGCGGGCTTTGTTGGCTGCCGGAACTGTCAAATTGGCAGTCCGACGATAAGATGGTGAGGAGATCACCGACCTTGCGAGTTGGGTAGGCTGACTGTCGCAATTCATTCTTCCTTATTGCAGTAACGAATCCCATGACGGCGGAAAACGAAGATCCCTTGCGCGTGCTGGTCATCGACGATGAGAGATTTCACGCTGAAACGGTTAGCGAGGTTCTTGAGCGTCACGGCTACAGTTGCACTATCGCCACAAGCGGGAAGCAAGGCGCGAAAAAAATCGAGGATGATGACTTCGATATTGTTATTACCGATCTGAAAATGGCGGATATGGACGGCCTGGAGATTTTGAAGAAGGTGCAGGATGAAGAGCGCGACATGAAGGTGATCTTGCTCACAGGACACGGTGATGTGAAAACCGCCGTCAAGGCGCTGCAAATGAAGGCTGCCCATTACCTATTGAAGCCGCTCGATATGGCGGAACTCCAGGCGGTGGTGGACAAATCCGCGGATGAGCTAAGGCTCGCACGCGACAACCGCGAGTTGCACCGGCAACTCGATGAGCGGTTCGGCTTTGAAGGAATGATCGGCAACAGCCCGAAGATGCGCGAGGTCATTAATCGGCTCAAGGCCTACGCACCTACCAAGGCGACCGTGCTGATTCTGGGAGAAAACGGAACGGGCAAGGAACTGGTTGCCAAGGCGCTTCACACCAACAGCCCGCGCAAGGGCAAGCAATTCGTGGCCATGAACTGTGCAGCGCTAAACGAGAACCTGCTCGACGACGAGATGTTCGGCCACGATCCGGGCGCGTTCACCGGCGCTGAGAAATTGCGCAAAGGCCGTTTCGAGTTTGCACATGGAGGAACATTATTCCTCGATGAAATCGGCGACATGCCGTTGACGCTCCAGGCGAAACTATTGCGCGTCCTGGAAAACGGTGAAGTGAGCCGGATCGGCTCGAACGATACGATCAAAGTCGATGTTCGGCTCATTGCCGCGACGCACCGCGATCTGGAAGCGATGATCAAGGAAGGCAAATTTCGCCAGGACCTCTTCTTTCGTCTGCGCGTCGGCACCCTCAGGCTCCCGGCATTACGAGAGCGAAAGGAAGACATTCCTCTTTTGTCTGCGCACTTTATCAAGGAATTGACTCATCGCCACGGCAAGAAAGTCACGGGCATCGCCGAACCCGTTCGCAAAGCGCTCGCGGTTTACGATTGGCCCGGCAATGTGCGCGAGTTGCGCAACCAGATCGAAAGCATGATTATCCAGGATCTCGACGGCATACTGGGGATGGATGACCTTCAAGACGGCGACCCGCTCAAGCAAATCTCCACCGCCCCCGCTGCGATTGGAGTCGATTCCCTGATTGGCAGGCCGCTCGCCGAAGTCGAGCGTTATTACTCGGAACGAGCGCTCGATCTGAGCGACAACAATCGCGAAGAGGCGTCCAAAATGCTCGGCATCGGCGAGCGGACGCTCTATCGCAACATCCAGGAATGGAAACTCCAGGATCGGATCAAGGAAGCCATGACCAATGCCGGCGGCGATCTGAAACTCGCAGCAAGGGCACTGGAGATGACGGTCGATGAGTTGCAGAAAAGACTGAAGAAAGTTTGATACAATTACACCTACTCCCGTTCGGAACACCGAGCCGCTGCCAGGAAGGAACATGACGACCGCCGTGCATCGCATCCAACAGTTGCCCTCCTCGGTCATCACCAAGATCGCCGCCGGCGAGGTCATCGAACGGCCCGCCAGCGTCATCAAAGAATTGCTCGAAAACTCCATCGATGCCGGCAGCACGCGCATCGATATTGAGTTGGAGCAGGGCGGCACCGAACTGATTCGCGTCGTCGATGATGGCTGCGGCATCGTTCCCGATGATTTGCCGCTCGCATTTGCCAGCCATGCGACGAGCAAGTTGAACTGTGCCGATGATCTATTCCACATCGGCACGCTCGGCTTTCGCGGGGAGGCCCTGGCCTCTATCGGCGGTATCGCGCGCGTCACCCTGCAATCGCGCGCAGCGGGTCAAAGTGAAGGTGCCGAGCTGTCCTGTAACGGCGATGAGCTCTCCGGCGTTCGACCCTGGAATGGAGCATTCGGAACGCGCATCGAAGTGAAAAACCTCTTCTACAACGTCCCGGTTCGGAAGAAATTCCTGCGCACCATCTCGACCGAACTTGGGCACATCTGCGAATCCGTCACCAGGCTCGCCCTGTCGCAGCCTGCGCTGCACCTGGTGTTGAAACACAACGGCAGACTGGTTCACGAAATTCCCGCAACGGCAGGGCTGGAAGAGCGGATCGGTCTGTTCTTCGGCGCGGACGTGCGCGATCAGCTCTATCCGATTCACTCCGAACAGGGGCCTGCCACTCTCGATGGATTCATCGCCGACCCGGCCTGCGAACGCGGCAACGCCAGGTTGCAGTATCTATTCCTGAACGGCCGATGGATTCGCGATCGCAGTTTGGCCCATGCGCTGCAGGAGTCTTATCGCGGTCTGCTGATGACGGGGCGGTATGCCGTGGGCTTTCTCTTCATCCATCTGCCGCCCGAACAGGTCGATGTCAATGTTCATCCCACGAAGGCCGAGGTGCGTTTCCGCGATTCGCAAGCCCTTTATCACCTCGTTCGCATGCGCGGTTCGGAAACGACTCAGCGATGAAAATCTGATTCCCAGGCTCCAGGTTCCGGTGGACCCGATGCGGAATACCGTACCGGAGATTCCCGGTGCAGGATTTGACGTTCGCTATCCCCCTGCCCAGGCTCAGCGCTCCGAACCGGGGCAAACTCTCTTCGAGTCGCCCAGGCGCGAAATGGCGGAGCAGACAGCTGCACCGTGGGAGTCGGCCGGTCCGCGTGTCCTGCCGCCGCTGTCGCGCGTGGAATCACTGCCCGTTGCGGATGCACCAAGGCCCGCTCCCCGCACGGAGAGTTTGCCGCTGCCGGAATCTCCGAATTTCGATTTCCCGATCCCAACGGCCGAGGCTCGAACTTCCGCACTTCAGATTCACGATGCCTATCTGGTCTTTGAAACTCCGCAGGGGATGCTGGTCATCGATCAACATGCCCTGCACGAACGCATTTTATTCGAGGAATTCCGACAACGAATTGGCTCCGGACAACTCGAAGTGCAGAGGTTATTGATCCCGCAGCCTGTCGATCTGCCGGCCGAGCAGGCCGCCTGTTTGTTGGAGGCTAAAGAAGAGTTGAAGGATCTGGGTCTTGAAATCGAAGATTTTGGCGGCAACACCGTTGTGATATGCAGCTATCCGACCCTCCTGAGCCGGGCCACGCCGGAAGCGATATTGAAGAGCGTGGTCGATTGTCTTGTCTCCAAAGATAGGCCGCCCATGCGCGAGCAATTGCTCCATAATCTGATCGCAACGATGGCATGCAAGGCTGCGGTGAAAGCAGGAGATCGATTGACGCAGGAGGAAATCGACCACCTGATGCACCTGCGCGAAATGGCCGAAGATTCCCACCATTGCCCGCATGGCCGGCCAACATCCCTATTGTTCAGCAGGCAGGAACTGGACAAGCAGTTTCGTCGAACATAAAGAGTGGTCAATGATTAGTGGTCAGTGGTCAGTAAATGCAAATGCCTTTGGGTGTCGGGTATTTACTGACCACTGATCACTGACAACTATTTTCACATCGATAGCCTGCGGTGCAAATCGTCCACGACCCAGTGAAAAGCCGTCAGATGGATCGATTCCACGATGCCCATGTCATCCAGCGGCACGTGCAGACCATGTTGGGCCATGCCCATCAGCTTGCCGCCGCTGAAGCCGGTGCAGCCGTAGGTTTTCAACTCGTGCTTGTTGGCCCATTCCACCGCGCGCAGGATATTGGGACTGTTGCCCGAGCCGCTGATGGCGATGAGCAAATCGCCCGGCGAAGCGAGATTCTTGAGTTGTTCCAGAAATACCCGGTCAAAACCTTCATCGTTGCCCCAGGCCAATATGTAAGGTGTATTGTCGGTGAGACTTAAGATCTTGATGCGCTTTTTGGCATCGTTATCGAAATCGGATCGCTTGAGCGTTCCTTTGCCGATATCCTCACAGAAGTGCGAGGCGTTGGAGCCACTGCCGCCGTTGCCGATCACGAAGACAAATTTGCCGTGCGTGTAGCAATCGTAGATCAACTCCGATAGTTTGGAAATTTCCGAAGGGTCGATTTGTCCGAGTTCGAGTGCAACGCGATCGAGAAACGCTCGCGGATTCATTTGCGTTCCAAGCATTCATTCTCCTTGGTTATTACATTTACACGGAACCCAATCAGAAATCGGGTTTGCGATATGGATAGTGTACCTGATGGAGTTTCATCGTGCGATATTTGTCGCACGGGACTACAATGTCGTTGCCGCTTCCGGGGCAGCAGGCTAATCTGGTTTGTTCAACCGGCATGGTACCGTGTTGACCGTAACGGATCCTGGCCAAGTAGCGATGAAGTGCCGGATTAACAGGTAAATGTACAATAAAGAATCCGGATTTTCTGTCCTGGTTTCTCTGGTTCGCGCAGTTGTTAATTTATGGGGAATCTGATGGCAGCGAACTCCAACGAAACAGACCGTATGATAGATCGAGCCCGTGCGGGTGATCCGGCCGCATGGAATGATGTTTTCGCACGCCACCGGGAGCGCCTGCGCCGTATGGTGCAGATGCGTCTCGACTATCGGCTGCATGGACGCATCGATGCATCGGACGTCATTCAGGACGCGTATCTCGAAGCCTCGCGCCGAATGGACAATTATCTTCGCGAGCCGGGCATGCCTGTGTTTCTTTGGCTCCGTTTTCTGGTCGGCGAACGGCTCATCATATTGCATCGCCATCATCTTGGTGCGCAAATACGCGATGCGCGGCGGGAAGTTTCTATTTACCGCGATGCTCTGCCGGAAGCCAGCTCTGCCGCTCTCGCGGCTCAACTGCTGGGTAAAAACACATCGCCGAGCGAAATCGTGATTCGTGCGGAACGCCTGTTGCGGTTGCAAGAAGCGATCAATGGACTCGATCCGATCGATCGTGAAGTGCTGTCTCTTCGCCATTTCGAACAGCTCAGCAGGACCGAGACTGCACAGGTTCTCGGGATCGAAGAGCCGGCTGCCTCCAAACGCTATTTTCGAGCCCTCAAGCGACTGAAGGTTCTACTCACCGACATGTCCGCCTGACCGGGGAGCGTCGTATGGGCACTCAGTTTTCCGGTAAGTTCGAGCTTTTCGACCAGGTTGCGGAGGAGTTCGCCGAACGCCTGCGCCGCGGCGAGCGGCCGGCCCTTCAAGAATACGTTGAGCGTTATCCGGAGCTTGCCGCGGAAATCCACGACTTGTTTCCGGCCATGGTTGAAATCGAAGCCGCCGAGGCTTCCGTCGTTAGTGAGAGGACACCGCCCCTGCTTCAAATCGGCGACTATCGCATTGTGCGCACGATTGGTCAGGGTGGGATGGGAGTGGTCTATGAGGCGGAGCAATCGTCCCTTGGCCGCCGAGTTGCTTTGAAAGTACTGCCTGCGCATATCGCCCGCGATGCCACTGGCGCGGAGCGATTTCGCCGCGAAGCGCGGCCGCCGCCCGGCTGCACCATACCAATATTGTTCCCGTGTTCGAGGTTGGCCAAAGCGAAGGCACCTTTTTCTATGCCATGCAATTTATTCCCGGACAAAGTCTGGCACAGGTCATTGTGGAACTGCGCCGACTGCGTCAGTCGAGCGGCCCGAATCAATCGAAAACCTTGGTCGCGCGAGCTGAACCGACCGATTGCGGCCACGATTTGGCCTTGTCGCTAATGACCGGCCGATTTGTTAGCGGCAACGCGGGCACCAGCGATGAGTGTGGGACTTCGAGTGACAACACCGCTGCCGCCGACCAACCGTCGATGCAGGTCGCCCCTCGGCTGCCAGGCCAAACCGAATTATCGAGTGTACACTCGGCGCGCCGGCATTATTTCGAGAGCGTTGCCCGCATCGGCCAGCAAATCGCTGGTGCCCTTTCTTACGCCCATGGGCGCGGCATTATCCATCGCGACGTGAAGCCGTCGAATTTGCTGCTGGACGCCTCAGGAGTTGTCTGGGTCACCGATTTTGGCCTGGCGAAAACCGAAGATAACTGCCTGACCGAGACCGGCGATCTGGTCGGCACGTTCCGCTACATGTCTCCCGAGCGTTTCCGCGGCAATTGCGATGCTCGCGCGGACATTTATGCCCTGGGCCTGACTCTCTACGAACTCATGGTGCTGCAGCCGGGTTTCGATTCTCCCGATCGGGCTCAGTTGTTGCGCCTCGTTCAGGAAGAAGAGCCGGCGCGGCCTCGTTCCATCGATTCGCGCGTCCCGCGCGATCTGGAGACGATCGTCATCAAAGCCATTGCGAAGGATCCGGCGCGCCGCTACCGAACGGCCGAAGAGATGGGCGAAGATTTACGCAGATTTCTCAATGGCGAGGCGATTCACGCCCGGCGGACGAGCACCTTCGAACAATGTCGGCTTTGGTGCCGCAGGAATCCGGCCATGGCCGGTTTGTTTGCCATGCTTCTTTTCATGGTGGTCGGCGCGTTGTTGGCCGCCTTCTATTGGAGCGGTCTACTGCGACAATCGGAATTGGATCGGCACGAAAAGGAAAAAGCCGAACAGCAAGCGGTTGAAAGCCTCTTTAACTCCTACGTCACGGAAGCCGATTCTCGACGGTTAAGTCACCATGTCGGTCAACGCTTCGAGGCTCTTGAACCGATCAAGAGAGCCCTGGCGATTGCCCGCGAACGTAACTGGCCGCCGGAACGATTCGATCGGCTGCGGACCATCACCATCGCCGCCCTGGCTCTGCCGGACATTCGCAAGATCGAAGACTGGGTGCCCTATGGCGACGAATTCACCGGACAATTCCAGTCGGATGCTGCCAATCGGCTGGTGGCGTTGGCCCTTCGGGGCGGGGTCGTAGTTGTTTGCCGAACGGAGGATCGAGCGGAGGTCGCGCGTGTGCCGGCTCGAGGCAAATACTTTCAACTGAGCCCGGACGGACGTTTCTTGCTGACCTGGGGCGATCGTCGATTTTCCGTTTGGCGTCTCGACGGCGCTGTGCCGAGGCCTATCGTTTCCGATGGCGAGGAGAACGGCAATCCTATCTTTCAATCAGACTCCCGGCACCTTGTTGTCTGTCGGCGCGATAATTCTCTGGTTCTGCTCGATTTGTATGGTCGGGAACAAGAGCGCAAGTTGTTGGCACCCAGCAAGGCTCAGATCACGGCTATGGCTTTCGACTCGAACGGTAAGAAGCTCCTCGTCACCATCAATTCAGCCGCCCACGTGCTCGACGTTGCATCGGCCCATCTTCTCCCCTTGGGGCCTGCCGGCAAATGCCTCGCCGCCTGCTGGCATCCCAATGACCGGCACTTGGCCCTCCACATTGATCCCAACGCCATCGAGATTTGGGACGCTGAGACTAACCAACCCCTCAGTGTGATGGAGGGTGTCATGCAGGGCGGAATTCATTGTCAGTTCACACCGGACGGGGAACTTCTGGTCAGTTCCGGCTGGGAAGGGAAACTCAGGGTTTGGCAGTTTCGAACAGGAAAGCAATTGTTTGAATATCCGCGCGTCGGCCAAATCCAATTTGGCGGGGACGGCCGGTGCATTTTGGCATCGGGCCGGCAACTCATCACTGCGGAATTCGCCACGGGTCGGGAGTGTCGAACCCTCGGCACCTCCTCGCGCTTGAAAGGCCTGGTTGTCTTACGCTGTGCCGTGGTCCATCCCGATGGCCGCCTCCTTGTCGTTGTGTCGACGGCCGGCATCCACTTTTTGGATATGGATACGGGTGAAGAAATTACCTGGATCGAGAAGCCCGACATTTACAACGCCAAGTTTACTTCCCGCAATGAGCTGGTAATCCACGGTGAAGACGAGATGGAGTCGATGAAAGTCCGAATCGAAAACGCGAACGACATCATCTTCCACATCGGACAGGCGAAACGGCTCAATCGTGGCTCCTACGCGGGAAGCTCTATTAGCCATGATGGTAAGACCATTGTGCAAGCCATGTATCCGTCGGAAGGAATCTCCTTACTTACACGCAATGGGGACCAATGGAATGTTCGATCGATGCTTCCTGGCGTTCTCACCAATAAAACAGCTGTCAATCCCGATGGCAGCATGGTGATTACCATGCCGCACCACGAGAATCCAGGCCGGCGAGCGTGGGACAGTACCACACGAATATGGCGCAGCAGCGATGGTCAAAAACTAGCCGAGTTCGACATTGGCGCACTAGCGACGGCGGCTTTTAGCCCGGACAACAAACGTCTGGTGCTGACGTCGGGACAAACGAGCCGCTTGATACCAGTCGACCATTGGGAACAAAGCATTCCCTTGGATGATGCGGGCACGCATGGGCCGCTGCTCTTCTTGCCGGGTGGCGACCTATTTGCCGCGGAAACCGGCGACGGAGTCATTCAGATGTTCGACGCCCAGACCGGGGCCAAGCACGCGCGATTTGAATCGCCCTATCCGAACAGGTCGCCTTCACTGACTTTCTCTCAAGACGGTGCCCGCTTTATAACGATCGACCAGGAAGAAGTTGCTCTTCGCATCTGGGATATGCGGCTTATCCACAAAGAGCTCAGCCAAATGGGGCTGGAGTGGGCCAAGGCATCCTTCGCGGCGGCGCATGAGGCCGCCGATCGATCAAAACGGAGATTGCGCATCTCATTCGAGGATGTAACGAAGAAATAACTTCGGTCCACGCGCGAGTACCTCGAATCATTGTTCACATCTTGTGCCGTTATTCATGTCTTCGAATTTTTTCAGTTCTCCTGTCCCACAATTCGCGATTCGCGCAGTCTCTTTATTATTGGGCGGTTTTTACTTCTATTAACTCCTTTGAGAATCCTTCAGTTGCTGTCGGCGAACGCATCGATCTCCGATCTTGATGTGTGGCGATCTAGGTCCGCGGGAACACTGCGGAGCCAGATCTGCCACGTTAGGTAGTCGTAGGTGTGGAATAATTATCGAGAATGTTACCCTTACAAAATCGAGCATCCCATGTTTGTATCGCGCATTGCCTTGCTGGTTGCCTTCGGCTTCCTTACCGCTTCGATTATCGTGATTTCATCGGAGCAAGTGTCGGCCGAAGCCAAGAAGGAAGAAAAGAAGGACCACAAGAAGGGCGAAGAAAAGAAGGGCGAGAAGAAGGGTGAAGAAAAGAAGGACGAAGAAAAGAAGGGCGAGAAGAAGGGTGAAGAAAAGAAGGGCGAAGAAAAGAAGGGCGAGAAGAAGGGCGAAGAAAAGAAGGGCGAAGAAAAGAAGGGCCCCAAAGTTCCGGGGAAGACCGAACCCAAAGTTCCGGGAAAGACCGAACCCAAAGTTCCGGGAAAGACCGAACCCAAAGTTCCGGGAAAGACCGAACCCAAAGTTCCGGGAAAGACCGAACCCAAAGTTCCGGAGAAGACCGAACCCAAAGTTCCGGGGAAAACCGAACCCAAAGTTCCGAAGAAGACCGAACCCAAAGTTCCGGAGAAGACCGAACCCAAAGTTCCGGGGAAGACCGAACCCAAAGTTCCGGGGAAGACCGAACCCAAAGTTCCGGGGAAGACCGAACCCAAAGTTCCGGAGAAGACCGAACCCAAAGTTCCGGGGAAGACCGAACCCAAAGTTCCGGGGAGGACGGACCACAAGCCGACTAGGAAACAACTTGCCAGTGCAAAAGAAATGTATGCCAGATTCGGGGCCAAGTATGAGCACAGAACCGACCCGCAGACAAACCGAGCGAGTCACGATTTCCGTATGCCCGCACATGCAAACGATGCGGACCTTAAGAAAATGTCTGACCTGCCGTTTGATTTTGCGTTGAACTTACACCAGACCAAGGTGACGGACGCTGGGCTGAAGCAAATCAAGGGATTTAAGCACCTTACCGAACTAAACCTCAACCATACCCAGGTGACGGACGCCGGCTTGCATGAACTCAAGGATTTGGAAAACCTCACTGTATTGGGCCTCCGCACGACAAATGTGACGGACAATGGTTTGAAGAACCTAAAGGAACTCAAACACCTTTCCGTCTTGGGCCTTGAAGGAACCCAAGTAACAGATGTTGGCTTGAAAGAACTCAAGAGCCTCAACAACCTGGCTATCTTGAACCTCAACGGTACCCAGGTAACGGACATTGGATTAAGAGATCTCAAGGAACTCAAGGGCCTTACTCACCTGAGCCTTTGGGATACGAAAATTACGGACGCCGGGATAAAGGAACTAATGGAACTCAAGAACCTGACGGAGCTCGACCTTCACAACACGAAGGTGACAGACGCCGGCCTGAAGTTACTCCGAGAAACTCTACCGAAGTGCCAAATAGGCAAGTAATCTGCTGTCGGCTCGGAGCCATTTGCGAGCTCGGCTCTCTGCCTCGGGGAAACTCTCTGACCGGGCAGCGCTTAGCTGTCGGGACGTCTGGGAGTCGCGATCTGACCCATTCGTCTCGCGCGATACGCGGGAACTGCTCCGCTGGTTTACATACGGGCACGCTGAACCCGGAGGCGAGATGTCACCTCGAATTGTTAAGTGCCGAATAAAAGCGATCAAGCAGACGGGCAGTTGCTACGCTCATTGCCCGCTGCCGATCGCGGTGTTCGATCGAAAAAATTAGACGGCGCGGTCTTGCAATAGTGCGGGGTGCGCCAATTTCAGTCCTTTGTGAACTTGTCGAGTCGCAGCACGTCGAACCGAGGCGGTCTCGGTCGCGGAAGCCGACGCACCGATGAGTTCGTGTCCCAAGGAGATCCAAGATGAGGTTCCTCAATTTTCACCTGTCAGCGGCACTGGTCGCTCTCATCGTCAGCCTCGCCTTCAACCCGACCGTTTCTGCCGCTGAGCACCCGAACTTGAAGGGGGAGTGGGAGTCGTTCACGGACACGGGCAAGAAGATCGGCCCCGCGGAAATTCGCCAGAGGGGCACCGACCCCACGTTCTTCAACGGGTTGCAGAAGGCCGCAGGGAGATTCATCGCGAAGGACAAGGTGGAGGTTGCTGACTGGAAGGTGACGGGAACCATTACAGAAAACGGCAAGCGGATCGACTGGAGCAACGGAACCCACTGGAAGAAGAAGTAGCAACGCGCAACTCAAAGCGGTTCGACGAGGCCGAAACCGCCTTTGACTCCGTGCTGCCACAATGGACCGATTTTGCCAACTCCGGATGGCCTCAGAACATTTCAATTACATGCGGACGGCATCGTGTTGCAAGCGTTCGTAGCGCTCGGGCATAGCAGCGAGCCCAATTGCTACGCGATGCCGTCATTACCGCTTTGGGCTTCAGAGAGCGCGTGCCTTATTCGCTCCCTTACGGTCGCGGTTGGCCTTGGCATTCGCTGGGACTTCCTTGAAGACGTCGTGAGCTTCAAGAACGGGACACGGTTGAAACAAGAATCGCTGGGTGAAATGGATGATCCACGCGAAGTACCAGCCTCGGGGCTGAACGTACAGGTTCAAGCGCTGGCCCGCGCCGCCGATCCGCGTCTTGAAGGCATCCGCGGTCTGCCCGAATTTGCACCAATTTTGCTCCACGCCGAAACGCATGATCGAGCTGATGATACATCAGGTTGAAATACAGGTCGGCTTCGGCATTCTTTGCATAATCGACACCGCAGAACAGGAAGAGATAGATCGGCGAGGCATCGAGTCCCCAATTGAACGCCACGATCTGATCGTCGCGGTAAATCGCCGTCAGCGAGACTCGGCCGACATGATGTTTGACGAGTTCGCGGAAGAACTGGATCGGCAGCATTTCAAGCTTCACGTCCGATTTCACGACTACCGCTTCATACAGGCGGTGGACCTCCGGCGTGTACTCATTCAGGATGTCGTCCGGATTCGTGAGATGAACGACCGAGCAACCCGCTCGATCGAACTTTTTTTGCGACCGGCGAATGTCATTCCGATAATGCGATTTGAGGGTCGGAGAGGTAAGCGTCGAAGTCGGCGAACGGCCGGGGCATTTCGTAGGTGGGTCGCGATTCGGTCCGTATGTAACCGCGATCCTCGAGTCCGTCGAGATCCGGGCAGTCGCTGTCGGAGAACTCCTTGTAGACGATCACCTTCGCCCGCTTCTGTCGAGCGAGCGTTTGCACGAGATCGTCCAACTTCTCGATCGCCCGTTTCCGATCAGCGCCCAGGGCAAAACCGATCTGACTCTGTCCCGACGACACCGGCAAACCGCAGAAGAGAACCCGTAGCATGCCGAACCGAGGCAAAATCCGCCGTACCAAACCAGCCAAACGCTGAACCCAAGGACCGGCGAGAAGAAGCAGATCGACCGCCATCAGGCAAAGGCTGGCGCAGGCGGCCGGGTTACCAATATCATCGCGCACGACGACGTGAAAAACACGCAGTGCGCTCCGGCAATCCCCCTTCCACCGCCTGAAGGAAAGCCGGGTCAGTGAAGCATGAAGGCGTAGCGCTCCGAGCGGCGTTCCACACCTCCGGCGGGATAGTAGCGATCGATTCGCACAGCTCGCATCCTTCGGCCATGTTTGGTGTCCATCCCTTCATATCGAGACCAGGTAGCTCACCAGGAATTACCGGCTTTGCTTGCCGGGTTGAACTCCTTTGGAGCGATGGCCCACCCCCAGGTCACAGATTTCTTGAAAGGACGAGATAGAATATACTCGATGGTTTTCGCTGTCAATCCAAGGGTTGCATTCTTCGTCGGTCGTGTTTTCGGCGCTGGCCGTGCTGCGCAGTGGCCCAGAGGCGGAGGTCGCCGAAGAGTTTTGCGAGGACATCTGGCTGATAGTGGGCGTTGAGGCCGCTGGGGTTGGGTAGAACCCAGGCGTGGCTGCCGCCGAAAAGATCCTTTTGGAGGCCGACGCGGGCGTCTTTGACGCCGGAGATGATGCGGTAAGGCCCGATGCCGACGAAGGCGACGACGGTGGGGTGCCATCGCCTAACTTTGGCTTTGAGCCGCTGAGCGCCGGCGCGAAGTTCGTCGTCGGTGAGTTCATCGGCGCGAGCGGTGGCGCGTTCGACGACGTTGGTGATGCCGAATTTGAGGTCTAGAAGCAGTGATCCTTCAAAGGGAGAGAAGAGGCGCGGCGTGAAGCCGCCGCCGTGGAGTGCGGGCCAGAAGCGGTTGCCGGGTCGTCCGAAGTGTCGGCCGATGGCGGCCGTGTAGAGCCCGGGGTTGATGCCGGCAAAGAGCACGATGAGGTTTTTGGCGACGAGATCTGGGACGATCTTGTCGTGCGCAGCGAGGATCTGGGCTTTGGTGGGTTTCCAGGGGGTGGACGATGTCCGATTCATACAGCTCCTGGATCGTCAATCGTTCGTAATAGTTTCTTCTGCTGTGGACGGATGCTTGATCAAAGTCAGCGACTTGGCCTCGGGTCGATGTTTGTAAAAGGGATCGAGAGGATAACATCCCGAAACCAGGCCGTTTCGAGGTGCTGTGGTGCAATCGCTGAACGTCCGGCATAAGCGCTTGCGCGCCAACGGCCGGCCCGCCAGGACATCCGCTGGAAACTCCGGATAAGCCAGCACCATGCGCCCGATGCCAATGAAGTCGGCGTGTCCGTTGCGAATCACCGCCTGCCCGACATGCGGCAACCACTCCTGCAAGTAAGAGTAGCCGGAGCCGACGATCCTGAGTTGTGGAAATCTCTTCTTCAAGCTGCCGGTGACTTCGATCTGCCGGGCAACGCCGACGAGGGGATCTTCGGGCGGTTGATAGCCATCGGATGGTGGGAACGCTGCGGGCCGTAAAAGATGGGGATTGTAATAGGGGCTGCCCGCCGTCGTGCAGACAAGTTGAATGTTCAGTTTCTCAAGAAGATCGAGAAAGGCTTGAGGTTCGCAGGCGTCGATACCCAATCCCGTGCCGTCACCACCAAAAGCGTAAGGATATGTTTCGGGTCTTGCCATCGGTTCGCCCGTACGATCCGGGCCGGGTTGAAACGGCAAGAAGTCGAACGCGCTCACGCGAACACCCACGTCCAATCCCGGCGCCTGTGCCCGAATTCCGGCGACGATTTCGCGCAGAAAGCGCATCCGATTCTCCAGATTGCCGCCGTAGCGCCCGGGACGATCCATTGCCGAGAGGAATTCGTGGCCAAGGTAGCCGTGACAGTGTTTTATATCGACAAAGGCGAATCCTGCTTTTTGAGCCAGCTTGGCTGCCACGATAAAATCATCAATCAATCTGGCGATGTCATCATCCGAAAGGAGTGGACCATCATCGCGAACACCGAATCGCGCATCGAGATAGGGATGTCGATAGACAATGCGAGGTTCCAGTTTCGCTTTATCGTTGGGGCGAGCGAATCGACCGGAATGAGTCAACTGAAGTCCAATGAGCAGATCATCGGTGGAACCGAATTGCTCCCGATGAGTATTGACCATCGACTCACGTAAACCGGCGATGTCGGGCAACGTCGATTCGTTCAGCAGCAGTTGCTGCGGATTGGCGCGACCATCGTGTCGGACAGCTACTGCTTCACCGCCCCAGATGAGCTTGGCCCCGCTGCATCCGAAGTTGCGCCAGCGCCGAAAAGTCAGGTCGGTCGGCCGGCCATCCGAGGTTCCGTCCCATCCTTCCATCGGCAGGATCGCAAAACGATTGCCGATCGTTCCACTTCGGTACGGGCACGGTTGAGCGAGCGGTGCTTGCGAGCCAGATTCGAGAGTTTCGTCGAAGGGTAATTCAATGTCGAGCTTGGCCAGGTGGGCGCGAAAGGACGAGGCTGTCTTCAATGAGGATATGCTCGGAAACTTCATTGCTCATCCCTTCATGGGGAGATTCAGTTGTCTGCCGATTTCGAGCAGAACGGCTCGATCGCTGTCCGGTCGGCGCGGGCTTTTGGGATGAGTTACGTCACTTTCGATCCAGCCTCGCAGATGCAGGAACATGGCGGCAGAATGCTTGTAGGCCGGCACGGGCGCTCGGAATGCGAAGAAGCCAAGGTACTGTAACACATCATTGAGTTCATAGAACGCAGGATCGCCGGCAGCCCACATGGCATCTCGACGCGCGAACAGGTCGGGAGCGAAGGTGCTCAGACCAAGCAAGTAGTCGCTGCCATACATCACCATATCGATCGCCAAATCATTTCCTGTAAAAATCCGAAAATCGGGCCGAAGCGCAGTCGCGCAGCGCCAATCTTTGCCACTCCAGATCCCGTCTCAATGACGAATGCTTGGCCCCGATACATTGCGGGATAGTAAGTAACTCCCGATAAAGTTCCAGCGAGTAGATCTTGCCGAAGGAAGCGAACACCGGACTCAACTCAAAGCCAATGAATCGATCGCAATGTCGGCCCAGTTCTGCATAGGAAACAAGGATGTCGTTGTCAGCCTGATTGACCAGCCCATGCGACTGAAAGATAACCGGCGTGCCACCGTGCGAGAGAATCCATTCGATTTGCCGAAGGTAAGCGTCGCGATCAAATCGGCTTTCCGGATTGTCGCCAACGAAGGCACCGGCCATGAAGTCGCCGGTCCCGATTACTTGTTTCATCTCATCAAGAACTTTGAGCCGGGTGGCATCGTCGAGCAAGTTGACATAGCCGGTGTCCATGTTGACCGCTGGGATCAACCCGGCTTGCGCAGTGCGCTGGACATGATTGCGGAAGGCAGGCCAGTCAATGTTGCCATTCGTGGAGAACGGGAGGAGGATCGCTGAAGCGCCCGTGATTCGCCGGCAAGGGCGGAGCATCGCAATAGCATTGGTAAGGAATTCAGGCATTCAATCTTCTTGTTCCGAGAGCTCAATCCCAAACGTATCGTTCGTCGCAGTCAATACCGTATTTGCGAAGCAATATTCGGAATTCATCCTGAAACGAGGCTGTTTGGTGGTGTTCTTCTTGCTTCGCGATGTATTTCATCAACGCATTCACATGACTGGGGCTGATCGAAAAGGCCCCGTAGCCGTTTTGCCAATTGAAAGCACGCAGCCCAGGAAAGATCTTCTGAATCCACTTGGTGGAATCCCGCTTCAAATCGCGCAATAGATCGGCAACCGAAACCGTTCGACCAAAGCGGCAGAGCAAGTGAACGTGGTCTGCAACTCCGCCGACCTGCAAGGCCGGCGATCCAAGTGTATGGCAAACCGTGGCCAGATGAGCATGAACTCGCGCACGGATATCTAGATCGACGAGAAATGGTTCTCGATTCTTCGTTGAGAAGACGATGTGGAGATAGATTTGCGCCAGGGACTGTGGCATGATTGAATTCCTACAATTGTTTCTCAAGGCGTGAAGGTTTCCCAGGGTGTGCCGAGTACGGCAACCCTGGGCTTCGTTGGCGCGTCCCTTCAGGACGCCAAGACCAATGACGCTTCGCGTCATCCGCCATTGCAACCCAGCCATTGTTTCCCAGGGTGTGCCGAGTACGGCAACTCTGGGCTTCATTGGCGCGTCCCTTCAGGACGCCCAGACCCATGACGCTTCGCGTCATCCGCCATTGCAACCCAGCCGGTGCGGGAAATCTTTCCGCATTATCTATGATTGTTGACGCGAAGCGTCATCGGTCTGAGCACTCTGAAGGAGTGCGCCAACAAAGCCCAGGGTTGCCGTACTCGGCACACCCTGGGAATCTGCCAGCCCAGGGTTGCCGTACTCGGCACACCCTGGGAATCTGCCAGCCCAGGGTTGCCGTTCTCGGCATACCCTGGGAAAGCTCTTCATTTCCCCGAACCTTTCGGGAACGACCAGACCTGCACCGCCCCAGCCATGTCGGCTCCCGCGATCAACTCGCCCGATGCAGAAACCGCCACCGCGCAAATCCAGTCCTTGAACTGCCCGCCCCGGCCTTTCCCCAGTTCAACCACCATCTTGCCGCTCTCGATATTCCAGATGCGCACGAGTGTATCGCGGCCCGATGTGATGATATGCTTGCCATCGGGGTGGAAGGCCAGGTCGGTAAGACCATCCTGATGTCCAGGCTTGAGTTCCTTCACTTTCTTGCCTTCCGAGTCCAGAAGCCAAACAATACCATTCAAGCCAGGCGCTTCTCCCGCTCGTCCAATCGCGATCATTTTCCCGTCCGCCGAATACGCGGCGGAACCCAGATACATCTCCTTGTAGTCCTTTCCCAGATCCTTGACGACGGATGCCTTCTCGACATCCCAGATCTTGATCGTGGCATATCGTCCGGAATCGAATACCAGGGGGACGCGCTCGCTGACGATTGCTCGGCCAAAATCGGGTGACATCCCAAGGGCCTGCACCCAGCCCCTCACCTTAAATCGCCTAACTTCCTTACGGTCGGGCAGATTCCAGATCACGACGTGCCCGCTGTCATCTCCACTTGCCAGTTGCTTCTCATCCTTGCTCAGGACCATGTTGGTAACCCATTCCTTCAGATCATCGATCACATGGGTCGCCGATTGCAATTCCACTTTTGCTGGAAGCGCTGGGGGGACTTTCGCGCCGTTGCGTTTGCGTGCCTCGGCATCCGCAATAGTCCGGGCGTTCAGAACCAGATCGACGCTGCCCGTCGCCGGCGACGTCATATCCCAGAGACGAATGGTGTGGTCGTAACTGGAAGAAATCAGCCAGCGGCCATCGGATGTTGAGAGAAGTTTGCTGATGACGTTGGTGTGTCCGGTCAGCTTGCGGATCGGTTTGGGCGCTTCGGAACCGGGCTTTTCCGGCAACTCCCACATCAGGAGTTCACCGAGATTATTTCCTGCGACCAGCTTGCGTGACGATCCGAGGAACGTCACCGCGGTGACCCAGTCGGCATCCCAGATGAGCGATTTCAGCGCGGTTGGCTTGGTAAAATCGATCATCCGAGCAACTCCTTGATGGGGCCGGAAGCTTCCGGAGTGGCCCACACGGGCCGAGTGCCGACATAGTGCTTCACGCGCGGATTGATGCCCAGCGCGGTATAGATCGTGGCAAAGAGATCGCCCTCGGAAACCGGCTTATCTTTGACCAGCTTGCCGTCGATGTCGGTGGAGCCGTAGATTTGGCCGCCCTTGATGCCGCAGCCTGCCAGGGCGATCGTCCAGGCATTGATGTAGTGGTCTCGCCCGGCCCGGTTGTTGACTTGCGGCGTTCGCCCCACTTCTCCCATCCAGACGACCAGCGTGTCTTGCAGCAAGCCGCGCTCATGCAAGTCTTGGAGAAGAGCCGACCAGGCCACGTCGAGAACCTGCATGTTGGCCTTGTGAACCACGAAGTTGTCGGCATGACTGTCGTAGTTTTCCTGACCGACTTCGACGAACGGGATGCCCGACTCGATCAGTTTGCGTGCCAGCATGCAGCCTCGACCGAACTCGGTGTCGCCGTAGCGTTCTTTTTCCTTGGGCCATTCCTTGCTGATGTCGAAAGCCGACTTCGCTTTCAAGAGACGCCACGATTTTTCCTTGGTGAGGCGATGGCTTTCGTAAGGTTCGGCTTTGTGATCGACGGCGAAATCGCGTTCCATGAATCTCAGCAGTTCGTTGCGCCGTTGCTCGCCGGCCGGGGTCAAATAGGAGGTGGTGAAGTAGGGCAGTCTGCCGGTGCGATCGATGCCGAAAGGCTCATATTGCGGGCCGAGATAACCCGCCCCGGCGTTTCCGGTGGAACCCATGCGCACGAAACTGGGAAGGTCGGCATCGACGTTGCCGCAATACTTGGCGATCATCGCGCCGATTTCCGGGTGTGGTGTCCGTTCCGACATCTTGTAGCAGGTGTGCATGTGGTAGATGCCGTCGGGATGATCGGGCGACTGGGTCTTCATGCTGCGGATGATCGCCAGCTTATCGACCTGTTGTGCCATCTTCGGCAGATACTCGCAGACCTGAGTGCCGGCGATCTTCGAGGCGATCGGCCGAAACAGGCCCCCGGTTGGCCGGCCGGGTTTCATGTCGAAAGTGTCGATCTGGCTGGCACCGCCATTCATCCACAGCAGAATGCAGCGTTTGCCCTTCTTTTGGGTATCCGCTGCGCTTGCATTGGAATTGAACAGGCCGCCCCAATTGGGGATGGTCAGCCCGGAGCCAGTAACGAGCGTTCCTTTGAGAAACGCTCGCCGGTCAAAGTGATCGCGGGGAGAGCAGATCGGTGGGATCATTGGAGGCACCCTACAAATGAATCAAAACCCAAGCCAAAAGCAGTCTTCCGAAACCGCCTAAAGGCGGAACTACGAACGACGTCCGTGAGCACCGTCAATAGGTTCGTAGTTCCGCCTTTAGGCGGTTTCTTATCGATTAAAACGAAACTCCGCAGTATTCAACAACACCCAAATCGCTTCTTCGATCAAAGGCTCAATCTTCTTATCCGAGTTGAGGTGATTCACAAACTTTACCCGCTGTTGTTCGGTAGGGAGCCGGGATAGGATGGACAGAAAGAGACGATCCACCCGCGCCTCGACAGGCTCCTTCGAGTCGGTAAGGATGTCCGCCAGGTTTCCCTTCTTGCGGCGAATCACTCTTTGAAGCTGCTCGCTATTGTTCATGAAGAGATGTTCGGAGAGACGACCCTGAAAATCGCCCATGCCGTTCGTGGGTTCGCCAAAGTAAATCATGAAATACTCTTCGCCGATGTAAGCCGGCTTCCCCGATTTTGCATCGACATCGACGCCCGTTGCCACCCGCAAGGATGCCATGATCTCCTCCACCGAAAGCGGACGGACGCGCGCACGCTCAAACCAGACCGGCGCTGCGTCTTTGCCGGCCCCTGTGCCGGCGAGTTGATAACTCTCCGAATTTACCAGCTCGCGTATCAGCCATTTCAGGTCATATCGGTGCGCGACCAACCGATCGGTGATCGCCTGGAAGAGCTTGGGGTGCGAACTTTGATTCTTTTCGCTCAAGTCATCGACCGGATGGACAAAACCTCGTCCCATGAATTGTGCCCAGACGCGATTGACCACGGCCCTGGCAAAATACGGGTTTTCCGAAGCGACCATCCAGTCGGCGAACTTTGCTTTCCGCGAAAACTTCGGCTTGGGCAGCGATTTACTCACCTGGTAGTTCGGCTCCTTGAAGTCTTTCGGCAGCGCGGGTTCATCGAGAGCCTTGCCGCCCAGAAACTTCGGCTTTACCGGCTCGCCCTTCTGCCCTGGTTTCTGGTCTTTGACCGGCCCGGTGAAGAGGACATCACCGCTGCTCTTTTCGCCGATGGTAAGTTTTCGCTTCTCGCCGGAACCCTCGTCGAAGACGACGAGCCTGACGAAGAAACCGGCCATCCCAAAAAAGTCTTTCTGACTCCACTTTTCATAGGGGTGATCGTGGCAGCGGGCGCATTGCAACTGCGTTCCCAAAAAGATTTTGCTGACGGCAACGGTTGCATCTTCGGGCGCGCCTCGAAACTGCACGTAAAACAATTCCGACCCAGGCTGCTCGGCCAATAACAGTTCGTGAACCCAGCGATCGTAAGGTTCGTTCTTCGTGAACTTTTCGGTCAGCCATTTCTTGAACCTGTCTCGTTTCCGTGTCGCATCGCCATTTGGGGGATTTCGACCGAACAAAACCTGATCCCAGACATTCGCCTGTTGGGTTGCCCAGCGCGGATCGGCGAGCAGTTTGTTCATCAACTTCTCGCGTCGCGCTGCATCGGTCGATGCGAGAAATTGCTTCGCTTCGTCGTAGGTCGGGATCGTGCCGACGAGATCCAGATAGACGCGACGAAGGAAAGTCGCATCATCGGCACGCAGCGTAGGGGAAATCGAGTGCGCCTGCCAGGCGGCCTTGATCTCGGTATCGATCACCTGACGAAGGGGTTCTTCCGCGCGAATGTCCTGTGTATGGACACCGATGAGGGCGGTCAAGGCAACAATCGTTCGATATCCGTGATACTGCACGTTCGTCATGGCGGGATTCCTGCAACGACCTGGCGGGCAATGTCGAAAGACGAGCTTTGTAGTCAAAGCGGGTGGGGTAGGAGGATGGAGATGATCGTATCTTAGCTTCACTGCTTGAGCAAGAAAAAAATACCCCCGATCGCTCGAGGGTATTGTTTATCAAAATCTTTACTGTTTAGGATCGAACCGTCGTTACCTTCGGAACGGTCGCCAGCAGCCTGTCATGAACATGAACATTATCAGAATTAGCATGCCCGTAGATCGCATGGTTAATCTCCTGAAAAAAGTGACCGGGGAGAAACCTACCGTTGTTTGCGGCAATGTGCAAGTGCAATACAATGCCTGCAAGCAATTCTGCTCCGATTTCGCAGGCCGGCTGTCAAGTGAGAATTCCGAACCGGCAAATGATCGTGGAAAACGGAGAGGTCAGGGAGGGGCCGTTGTGGCTGATTTCGCGCCGTTACCGCAAATGGTTCGCAGTGCCGATGGCCGTCTCGTTCCCTTTGAGCCTGATGCGATCTGTCGCGATTTGTTCGCTGCCACTGAAGTCCGGGGGCAACCCGATTCTTTTCTTGCCCGGGAATTGACGGACGGCGTTCTACATTTCCTGGCTCACTCCGACCCTGCAATCGCGCCCAGCGAAGATGAAATCGCAGAGCTTGTCGTGAAAGTCGTGGGAGGGCTGGGCCATCCCACTCTGGCCAAGATCTACGATTCTCGTTGGAAAAACCGGGATCATTTGCACTCGGCAACCATTGCGGGGATTTATCCCGCAGACTTATTGTCCGCGCACCGGGATGGATTGCTTCACCTCACCAACCAGGAAACAGCAACCCGTTTGGCGGGGGGAGTGGTTGGTCCGCACGGGTCATTGCATCGGCAAGGATTCTGCGTCCGGCAAGCCATCCGGAACTCTGCGACGATCACCGGGCAATTCGTTGCCCTGGACGGATCGGAATCGGTTCTTGCCGAGGATGGCGGGGATGTTGTTCACTACCTTCAAGAACTTCGATCCGCGCTGATGGAGACGAATCTGACCGGCATCTTGAATCTCAACTGTGCCGAACCACCGGCATGGGCAGCGCACCCCGCCATCGGGCCGTTGTTTGCAGGTATCCGTCCAAAACACAGTCCGGCAAAACTCGAATTCCTGGCCGATTTGCTGCTGAGGACTCTCAGCAGCGATCTTTCCGCGCCCGGCCTCCATATCTGGTGGCATCTGAGCGAGTCTCATTTTCAACCCGAGCAAATCCATCGGCTGCATCATGCACTCGATCTGGCATTAAAGGGTGTGCCGATTGAATTCGTCTTCGATCACCCGCGCAAATCGGTCCTACTTGGTCCTGGGTTAGATCGCAGCTCCCACGCAGTATTGACTGTGGTGGGTGTGAATCTGCCTCATTTCGTTCGTCACATTGGCGATGGGGTTGATTCCGCTGCTGCGTTCTTGAAGAAACTCGGTAGTCTGGCCCGTTTTGCCAAAACCGCGGGACACGTCCGACAGGATTACCTCCGCCAACACGGAGATCCGTCTCTTCGAGAAGGGTTTCTCCTCGATCGCGCCCGGGTCGTCGTGGTACCCGTAGGTCTTGATCAGGCGGTTCGAGCCTTGCCAGGAATCGATTCCGCCAATAGCAACGCCGTCGCCGAACTGGTTGGGCAGGCCCTGGCGGAGTTTCGAGAGGCGCTGGACACCGACCGGCATCGCAGTATGTTTTGCAGGCTCGATTCCATGATGGGGGAAAATGACTCGATCTCGTTGAAGGATGCCCAGCTATTGCCGCGTCAGCAAGTCCGCTTTGGCGCAGTGTTCCATCAAAAGGCAGGCGGCGGACGCCTGGATGTTCTGTTGCAACTGGACAGTCCGCCGGATCGAGATTCGCTTGGAGAATTGCTCCGAATCGCCTGTCGATCCGAGGTCGGTCGGGTGCGATTGGTGCCGGCATTAGGGTAAGGATGGATAACTAATTTGTAATGAATAATCTGATGAACTTGATTGAAATTCGCAATTACCCTCTTGCGTCTACATTATTGGCGGGATACAGTTTTTCTATGAACTCGCGCTACTCCTGACCCGTATCCTGGAACAGCGGGGTTTTTCCCTTCTCAGGGCGAACACCACCATAATAAATGCCGTGGCCTCGCCGGAGGCTGGGTCAATGCCGTCCGACAGATTCCAACCCGATTCGACAGGCTCACCTGTCCTTCCACAGGGTGAAAGCACCCCGACGGGGGGATTGTCGGTATTGGGGGAATATCGCCTGCTTCGCCGCCTCGGCGAAGGCGGCATGAGCGCTGTCTATCTCGGCTACCTTCCGGCCACTCAACAAACATTCGCGGTCAAAGTTCTGGCCGATCATCTGGCGCAAAATCCGGCCATGCTGCAGCGCTTCCGCAAAGAAGCGAAGATGAGTCAGGCCCTGACGCATCCCAATTTGATCTGCGGATTTGCCAGCGGGCGCGATCGAGCGACCGGCCGATATTATCTCGTGATGGAGTACATTGATGGGATGACGGCCCATCAGCGTCTCGAGCGCGATGGCCGGCTCTCGTTGTCCGAGGCGACCAACATCCTCCTCGACATCGCGCGTGCTTTGGAATATCTCCACGATCGCAAATTCGTGCACCGCGACATCAAACCCGATAATATCCTTCTGGCTCCCGATGGTTCGGCGAAACTGGCCGATTTGGGCGTCATCAAGCACCCGGTCAAGACGCAGGAGCTGACCGCCTGCGGCGACGGTATCGGCACCCCCTATTACATGCCGTGGGAACAGACGATCAGCCCCGACACGGTCGATGCGCGTAGCGATCTCTTTGCCCTGGGAGCGACCTACTACCATCTGCTGACGGGTCGATTACCATTCCCCGGTGAGGAAGAGCACGAGATCAACCGGCAGAAGACCGAAGAAAAATACATCCGGGCCACGGAACACGATCCGAAGTTGCCGCGCGAAGTCGATGCGATTCTGGCCCGGCTCCTGGCCTGGGATCCGCGTAAACGATTCACGTCTGCGCGGGACTTGATCGACACGGTCACGGCTTCGGGATTGGTGGAGCTTAAACTCCAGGCACACGCGAAGGGTGAACCGGTTGAATTGGCGACCGCCCCGACCCGAGCCGATTTGAAACTGGCCTGCGTCGATACCCCCATTGAGGGAAAGACCGAACAAGTCTGGATCTTGAAGTATTGCCGCAGTCCAAACCAGGGCTGGCGGAAGCTGCTGGGCAAGACCCAGGACGTCATTCGCCTGCTCGAAAACGGTTTTCTCCCGGATGAAGTGTATGCTGCCAGGAAGGTCGGCCAGAAGTTTCGGCGCATCCGAGCCTATCCGGAGTTTCGCAATGCGGGGCCGAAATCGCAGTCGTCGGCAGAAAAGCGCGAGAACACAACCCCCGCGCACGGAACGAATCCCTTGCGAATCGACCGTCGCCATGCTGCCGGGAATGATTGGTCCGGCTGGTTGGAGCCGATTCGCGGGATCTGTCTGGTAAGTTTGGTGTTGGTTTTGTTCTGTTTTTCCGCGACCGCAGTTCTGAAACTACTCGCACATCATTGACTTTGTTCCCGGCAATATTCGCTCGATTTGAGCAAAGGCATCGCGCCCACGGACGTCACTTTTTCTTTGGCTTATTCGCGGGGTGATTCTTTATGTGGTCCGTTGGATGAGGCAACGGTTCGTGCTTCGGCGGCGTTTCCTTGTGCGGCGGTTGAACCGGCTTCTTGGGCGGCGGTATCGCTTTTTTCGCCTTCGGTGCAGTTGGATTCAGTTTAGCTTTCGGGTGTTCAAATTTATGCGAGGCTCCTGCCTTGGCACCCTCTTTGCGCGGTGGGTTTTTTGCTTCAAATTTCGCGCGTTCGCTCTTCAAATGATTGCTGTCCATGGCAAATTGATGATGATCTTTCAGGTGGCTTTCTTCGACGCGATGCAACTGAACCGATGAGTTCTTTGACCGCGACAATTCGCCCAGAGTATGGGCACCCACGCGATCCTTTGAAACATTCGGCCCGCGTGCATGCTCCTGGAGGGCCTTGAACGTGTGCAGCGGACGCAGCGCTGGATCATTCCGGCGGGCAAAGTAATGGTCCTTCTGCTCGTTCGACCAATTCGGGTTCTTGCGGTTCAACCAGGCATCGTGAGCATGGAAAGGATCGTATCCAAGCGAACTGCCATGGAATGACGAGACTGGATAGATTCCCGATGCCGGGAATTTCGCGTCGTAATAGTCTCCAAAGTAATAGTGGTGGTGGGCAGGATTCACGAACATGTTGGTTGAAATCGTCCCCGTATCGATGACGACCGAAGGTGCATAGACAGTCTTGGCGCTGGGTGCGAAACCCTTTGCGAACTGGGCCGGCGCAAAGAGCAGGCCGCGCTGTTGGATCGGATGATCCCAGTAACCATCCACGAAGACGTACCCGCTGGGACTCCAGACGTACTGGGCCGGGGTCCAGATCCAATCTTTTTTCGCCTCAACCCAGAGGCCGGGACGCCAGAAATATTTATTGTTTTGCCAGACCCAAACGCCGGGTGCCCAGATCACTTCATCCGCGTTGATTTTTTCTGTCGCCGTCGCTCTATTGGGCGGTCCGGATTCCAGGCTGTCGGGTGGTTTCGGCAGATATTCCGTCGCGTTTCCTTCTGACCAAAAGCCCGGTACCCATTGAAAAGTATCCTTCTTACGGTCTCTCCAGTATCCCGGAACCCAGGTTTGATCGGGAGGTACCGCTCGCCAGATACCCGATACCCAGATGAATTCTTCTTGTTCCTTGTCGTAAGACCAGTAACCGGGAATCCAGACGACATTGTCGCCCTCAGGCTTTTGGTCGGGCACTTTCTCGTCAATCAACTCTGGTGGTTTTTTGTCGACGATAATCCCAGGCTTGGGATCGAAAACGATCGGTTGAGCGAAAGCTTCGTGGATCGGGCCTCGCAAGAGCTCCTGGGGGGCTGGATCGGCAGCGCGGGCGCTGGAGGTTCCGAGCAGAGAAGGAGAAAAACATGCAAGGCTGAAAGTCATCGTCGTCGTGAGCAGACAAGTGGGGATCCGTGACTTGTTCATGGATAGTGGTCCTCAAAGTTGGTTTGGGCATCTCCTTGTGGGGAATGCGCGGCGAATAGAACTGTTCAAGACAATTATTCTCTGAATGTTGTGATCGGGGGACAAGAGTCCCCCAAACAGTAAACGATTTGTGATGATTTGATTACGAATGGAGTCTTACAAGAGTTCAGAAATCGGCTCACCGGTTGGCAGAATGGCCATTGGCCGACCACGATGATCCGGGAAAGTGTCGTTGTAATCAATTCCCAGATGGCGATAGACAGTGGCCCAGAGATCGTTGGGGGTCAAAGGTCGATCTTTGGGGTGCTCTCCTTTGGAATTGGTGGAGCCGATAACTTGTCCCGTTTTGATTCCTCCACCGGCCATGATGAGCGACATCGCCGACGGCCAGTGATCTCGGCCAGGCTGCATTGCCTCGGTATGCGTGCCTTTTGAATGTTCGATTCGCGGGGTCCGACCGAACTCCCCCGTTACGACGATCAGAGTTTTCTTGTCGAGACCACGTTGCTGGACATCTTCGATGAGCGCCGTCACTGCCTGGTCGTAGATGGGCAGCCGAATGCGAAGATCGTCCCAAATGTGACAGTTGACCGCATGCGAATCCCAGTTGTAGGTTCCCTGCTTGGGCATCGCTATGCCGGACTGATAGGGATTTTCCATGATGACGGTCACGAAGCTGACACCTGCCTCCACCAACCGGCGAGCCATCAAGGCTCGTTGCCCCCAACAGTGTTTCCCATAGCGATTGCGAATCGCATCGGATTCCAGGGAAAGGTCAAAGGCCTGTTTCGCCCGGTTGCCGGTGAGCAGACTCACTCCTCGTTGCTGGAATTGGTCCAGCGACGCCATTGCGCCCGACTTGTCGATTTGCCGATCGACGCGATCGAGGGCTTTCAGCAAGCTGAAACGATCTTCGGTTTGCCCGGCGATCGTTGCGATCGGCGTGACGCTGGGCAGCCTGAAGTTGTCGCTCATCAGATCGCCCTGGACGTTGAACGGTGTATAGGCCTGACCCAGATAGGCTGCCCCCTGCGCGAACACGTCGCCGATCCGACCCCCTGGATTCAAGGAAACGATATTGGGCATTCCCCGGTCCACGTGCTCGCGGCACTTGGCGACAATGGATGCAGTGGCCGGCGCATCGTTCACGGTATCCACCGGTGTGGCCGGAATAACGCCGGTCATGAGCCTTTTATGGCCGCCGCCATGATCGCCAAAGTTGTGCGAAATCGAGCGAACGATGGAGAATTTGTCGGCGATCGCGGCATGGCGAGGCATCAATTCGCACAGGTCGATCCCGGGGACTTTGGTCCGAATGGGCTGATAGGCCCCGCGAATTTCCGTCGAGGCGTTCGGCTTCATGTCGTACATATCGATGTGAGGCGGCCCACCCGGAAGCCAAACAAAGATGATGGAGGTATCCGGATCAACCTTCTTGCCCGATTCCGAAGCGCGGGCCTGCAATCGGAATAGATCGGGTAAAGTCAATCCTCCCAGGCCCAGCATTCCTGCTGCCAGAAACTCCCGACGCCCGACCGGTCCTGCACAGAAGCGAGGTTGCATAGCAGAATTACCTTTGAATTGCGGAAAAAGGCGGGAGGGTGGGGTTAGCAAAAGCAAATTCAACAATAAGGATATTATCTTATCGGTAAGGGTGGAATGTCAACTACGTTCTTTCCTCGTTTTCCTCGTTTCAAGACGAACACATATGCTGAGTCGTAGCGGCGGCATCTTGCCGCCGTCCGCAACCTGTCGGCGGCAAGATGCCGCCGCTACGAAAATGCGACGCATTTAGGCAAAAGGCAAACTCATCAATGCGCGAAGTCTCCGCCGAATCTGCCGCTCGTGGTCGCTGGTTGCTCGTGATCGCTGCGATTCTGTGGAGCCTGGGCGCGTTGTTCACTCGGCTCCTCCAGCGCGACACCGTTTTCGGACTCAACGAACCGGCACTCACGCCGCTACAAATCGCATTTTTTCGAGCGCTATTCGCAGGCTTATTCTTTCTCCCTGCCATGCGCCGTCGCGATGTCGCTTTCCGGCCCCTGATGGTGGCGATGGTAGTATGTTTCGCGGTCATGAGCGGTTTGTATATGTGCGCCCTCGGTTACGGCCCCGCTGCCAACGCAATTCTCCTTCAGAACACTTCACCCTTTTTCGTCTACCTCTTTTGCGTTTACGTGTTGCGCGAACCGGCAGACAAACGCAGTTTGGAAGCGATTCTGATTGGTCTGTCAGGTGTTGGGTTAATCATCGCAGCAGGATGGGTTCGTGAGGGAATGGGTCGGGTCGAAGTGACGGGAATGGCGCTGGGCAGCGCGATCATGTATGGAGCGGTGATTCTGTGTCTGCGCTCAATGCGTGGCCAGTCAGCGCAATGGCTGGTGATGCAGAATCATCTCGGCGCGGCGATCTGCCTGTCGATGGCAGTGTTGTTATTGTGGGGGCCCGCTTATTGGTGGGAATGGATGACGATGCCCACGATCCGCCAACTGGTTTTCCTGATGTTCTTCGGCGCGATTCAGATGGGTTTGCCCTACTGGTTATTCGCACGAGGACTGCGAAGCATTAGCCCCCAGGAAGCGGGAGCAATCACGCTTTTGGAACCGCTCTTGAACCCGATCTGGGCTTATCTGATCGCTCCGGAAACCGAAACTCCGCCGATAACCACGTGGATCGGCGGCGGGTTGATATTGGGGGCGCTGGCGTGGCGGTACTCGCCGCGCTCGCGAAAATGACCGCTTGTTTCTTTGCAAGTCCGGATTGAAGGTAAAAGTGTGCTGGCGACCACGTTGTGAGAATGGCGGACGTGGGGAGCGACGATGGACTGGAAAATCTCCAGTTGTGTCATGCGAAATACTATCGGGAGCGATATAGTAAGAGATTGAATTGGGCTGCGTCTCACAAGCGGCGTTCGAGAAGGCTTGAGTTGGATGCGTCGGAAGTCGCACTTCCTGACACGACCGAAGGAGGGTCTCACGATGTCGGAAGCGTTCCGTTTTGCGGCGATCACCACTGTCCTTGGGTTGGTTTTCGGTGGCTCCGCCACGTTGGAGGCAGATGAGCCGAAGTTCCTTACCCCGGAGGAATTGGACAAGCTCCCAGCGGGCATCAAGGTTGTTCACGAGCCGAACCCGGCGCTTGCGACTCTGACGGGCAAGAGCGAGCGGCGCGCAAAGTACACTTGGTGGTACAAGACTACGGTCTCGGCCCCCGCTGGCGATGTGACAATCGTCGAGTTCGGTGCGTTCATGCGGAAGGATGGCAAGTGGGTTCACCTGGGAACCTTCACAGGCAAGCCCTACTCAACGGGCGAGTTCGCGGAATGGTACAAGTGCCCGAAAGCGATATTGAAGAAGGGCGAGTCGGTCGCCGATCCCACCAACTGGAGTTCGGCCCCTGAACTTCGTGTCGGCAAGACGCGCTGGTACTACCTGGGCATCGACTCTCAGGGGAAGAAGGTCAAGGGAGAAGCAATCATCGAACTCAAAGCGGAGATCGATCCCAAGAAACCCAAGGATTCTGAGTAAGCGGGAATCCAAAACGCGATCAACTTGAACTATCTTCAGCACGCAGCGGGATGGTTCGACTTGTGGGTGGATAAATCAGACAATGGCGCGGAGCAGTCAGCGACCACTGAAGCCATTGCATGCCGACAATTCACTGATCCGATCGAAACTCGACTAGCGCCGTGCCGAAAACGCTTGAGCAACGACGGTGGATTGCAATTTTGCTAAATCACTTGTGCCGCTTCCGAATGAATGTGAAGGCGCAATACGCGATCGAAGGGACGCGAATGGCGCGGTGATTCTGCGTTTTCGCTCGATGTATAGAGCGCCATCGCAAAGGTTGGCGAAGCAGAATCATCACGGCGCGGTCATCCGTCACTTTTTCTTGGTATACTCGACATCCTCTTTGTTGGTCACATCGTAAAGCACAAGTGTGGTCGCATCCAGTTTCTTGATGGTGTGCTTCTCGATAGCCGGCTTGTCGCCATTCGGTGTTACAGTAACCGTATCGCCCTCGACTTTGTAAGTAGCGATTGCAGGACCACCGGCGAATTGCATCTTACCGTCTTTCGTATACTCGATTTCGACGGAAAGCGCGACTGCCTGGCCGCCCTTCTTTGACATTTTCCAGATGCCGACGATTTTGTCGGCATTGGTCAGCGGAGCCCCGCTTTCGCCCGGTTTGCCCCCTCCCGACGTGGTCGATGAACCGCATCCTATCCCAACGATCGCAAGGCCGGCCAGTAGCGAGATTATCGTAGCTTTCATTTGTCCCTCCGTTATTCATCATTTGTTTAGCATCTTGCTGAGTATGAGGCGTAGAGAATCTCTGACGCTCCGGTGCGAGGTCCATTCCCGCGCCAAGCATGCGAATTCCTTTGCTTCATCACGTCGCTTGAAGACGCCCGTTGGTAAGAAAGGCCCCATTCCGGAAAATCGTTTCAGCAAAATCTGGAAAAAACGGAGAAAGTTGCCGGCAACCCGCAATTGTCTAAACTATCTTGCCTTGGTCGGTCGTGGTACACTCCGCTCAGGCGGGAACAACACGAGGCAAGACACCCCTTGGTCGACACTTCCATAAGTTTGCTGGACCGTTTGCGAATGTCGGTCGATTCGGTTTCATGGAACCGACTTGTTTCGCTCTACACTCCCCTCATTCGCGGCTGGCTTGCCCAATACCACGTCCAGTCGGCCGATCTTGACGACCTGACTCAGGAGGTGTTCAGCACTGTCCTGCGCGAAATGCCGGAGTTTCGCCACGACCTCAGACGCGGCGCGTTTCGCCGCTGGCTCCGGAACATCGCCATCAACCGACTGCGGAATTTCTGGCGAGCGCGCCGTCATACCGCTTCCGGAAGCGCCGATTTTGAAATCCTCAATGAACTTGAGGATCCCAATAACGAATTGACTCGTCGCTGGGACGAGGAACACGACCGGTTCGTGGCTCAAAGGTTACTCGAATTGCTCGAACCCGAATTCGAACCTGCCACTTGGGCTGCCTTTCGGCTCCTGGTATTTGACGGAGGTAAAACACAAGAAGTAGCCGAAAAGCTTGGCGTCTCTCCCAATGCGGTTCGAATCGCCAAGTCGCGCGTCTTGAGCCGCTTCCGCAAGGAGGCCGACGGGTTGATCGATTGATTTTTGGTTGCGACGGCATTATACCATTTCCTTCTGTTCATGTTTCGATAGACGAACTGATTTTGGATACGGCCCTGATGATGTCAGAAATCGACGTTCATCCGACGCGAGACACCCTGAAGTCTTTCGACTCGGGCCTGCTACGACACGAGGATCAGCAGGCCGTGGAAAAGCATGTCGCCGCGTGCGAAATCTGCTGCAAAATACTAGACGATCTTCCCCAAGATGTCCTCGCAATTCGTTTGCGGAGATGGGCGGGGACGGCGATACCTGACGAAACAAAACTCAACGAAACCCAATGCGGTTACGCTCAGGATGCCCCACTCGAACTGCTCGGCCACCCTCGTTACGAGATCCTAAGTTACATCGGCTCCGGTGGAATGGGCAATGTTTACAAAGCGATCCAGCTCCGCATGCAACGTATCGTGGCGATCAAAGTTCTTCATCAACGCCTGACAAATCGATCCGGTTTCGCCTCACAATTTCAGGAAGAGGTGAAGGGACTCGCCCGGCTGAATCATCCCCACGTGGTGACAGCCTACGACGCGGATCAAGCGGGCGATTCGCATTTTCTCGTGATGGAATTCGTGGAAGGCGAGCGCTTCGACGAAATGGTGCGCCGGCGCGGGCCGCTTCCGCCCGCGGAGGCTTGCGAACTCATTCGTCAAGCGACCGAGGGACTGCGGCATGCGCACGAACGTGGAATGGTCCACCGGGATATTAAACCGCAGAACTTGATGTTGACTCATTCAGGCGTTGTGAAGGTGGTCGATTTTGGGTTGGCGCGATTAGTCCAACAAGAACAGACAACTTTGCCCGGTTCTGGCCCAACAATCGTCGGCACTCCGGACTACATGTCGCCTGAGCAAGCACGCGAACCCAATCAAGCGGACGCTAAGTCGGATCTCTATTCTCTCGGCTGCACCCTTTGGTATCTGCTCACCGGTGCCCCGCCGTTTCCGCGTCCGACGCCGTTGCAAGTCTTTCTGGCCCACCAGCACGAACCGGCGCGACCCCTAAGAGAAGTCCGCCAGGATGTCCCCGATACCGTCGCCGATGTTCTCGATCGCCTGATGGCAAAGGATCCTGCGAAAAGATACGACACCGCCGCGGAAGCGATCGGGGCTCTTTCCGAGATCATCGAGCCGATGTCGGAGGCACCGACTTCGCGAAGCCGCCGTCGATCGCGACGGCTCGTCGGTTCCGCGGTTCTTTTGATTGTTTGCGGTTTGGCGGCGGTTTTTGTTCACCGTCCAGACATTGATTCTGGGGTAATCACTCCAACCTTCAAAGAAGATGCGGTTTTGGAATTGGCTCCGATGCCGCGAGAGGTCGATCCGATCGAAGTCTATAAGGGAAAGCTTGCCGAGGAGATGCTGAGTTGGCTGAAGGAAAACAACAAATGGGGTCCGGAGTCGCAGATCGTGTTGCAAACGGCCGAAGAAGTAAAGCAAAGGATCGCCAAAGCCGACGGTTTTCAGTTGATCCTTGGAAAGAGCCTCACGAAATCGGGCAGACCGGCAATTGTGGCCGCAAGGATTGGCGGCGGGTTTGAGGTGTTCGACAATCTCACCGAAATCCAACAAGAGATTCTTGCTGTAGGCGATTCGACGCGGATAGTGCGCCCGTTCCGTCATGTCAACGAATCCCGGAAGCTTCCTTTTCGCGTTGAGCTTTCGGATTTGCGGATCGATTCAGCGGACGATCTTGACCGCTATCAGCATGTGAACGGAGTCGTGAACTGCAATTTCCCCGAGCCGACCAGTGCACGAAACTGCTTGCGGCTTTCCATCTATTACAACAGTGGACGCGGGCGCGTGGGTGTCATGTACTATCCCAAGCAGAGTTTTCCCGCAGGAAGAAACCGGGTGAAATTCGCCATGCCGCCGTTGGACGGAGATTTGCTCAAGAAAGAGCGATTGGCCCTGGTCTTCATGGAATGGGTCGACAAGCAGGATGGAGGAACCATCGTGGAAAGTAATGCCTTGATGAAATTGATCCTGTTTAAGAATTAGTAGGCCTTTTCCTTTTACATTCTTACGCCAGAAGTTTTTGCTGCTGAAAGCTGCAGGCTCCTTTTGCCCTTGTAGCCCATAGTTAATCGTCCAAGGTGGCGCAGAAATACGCACCATCTGTTGGGTCGAGATTCAGTGTTCGGAAAAGACCATTACTGCTATCTTCAAGATGAGTGCTATTCCTTGATCTCACTGAACACCGAATGCTGATTTTATGCGAACCGGCGTCTTTGGCGGTACTTTTGATCCTGTCCACTTCGGCCATCTCATCATCGCCGAACAGGGCGCGAACAGGCGCATCTCGATCGGGTTCTGCTCGTTCCCAGCGCCCGGCCTCCGCACAAACTCGACGAGAAAATCACGCCCTTCGATCGACGAGTCGAAATGCTCCAACTCGCTCTCGCCGGTCAGACCCAGCTTCAGATCGATACCATGGAGCGCGATCGAGCCGGCCCGAGCTTCACGGCCGACACGCTCACGGAGTTGCATACCCGTTATCCCGGTGATGAGTTGTTCTTGATTTTGGGTGGCGATTGTTTGGCCGATTTGCCGCGCTGGTATGAGCCGGTACGAATCATCGATCAGGCAACTTTGTTGTTTGCCGTCCGGCCCAGCTGGCCTGGGGTTTCAAAGGAAGATTTGGCGCAATCGCTTGGCTTGTCCGATCCGGCACTCATCAGATTGCAAGCGCTGGAAGTACCGCTTATTCATATTGCGAGCCGAGACTTGCGACGATGCGCCAGCCAGGGGCGCAGTTTGCTTTATCTGGTGCCGCGTGCCGTGGAAGTGTATATCCGAGAGAAGAAACTCTATTTGGTGCAGTAGCTTCCAGTTCTTTCAGGAGTTCCGAGTCAAAGACGACTGGATTCTTAACTTGGAACTTGGAACTTGGAACCTGAAGATAGGCTCTATCCGAACAATAACAATTGACTCCAGGGCAGTTCCTGCTCAAATTGACAGCCGATCTCGTAATAGTCGCCGCATTCTTTGCAGCTTCGCACGATCATGGCCACCCACAAGGATTCTTCGGGTGCATTTCCGGGGCGAGCATGGAGAATGGTGCCGGTCGGGAATGGTTTAGCCATCGCAAGGCGAAGGCCGCCGGTGGAACGATCCAGGACAAATGCCTCCATGACCCGGGTCCGCTTCTTGGGATCGACGACGTGAATGGGAGTTGGAACCCCAGCGCGACGAATCCAGCGCCGTCGCTCGCTGGGTGCGGTCGAAGGTGCAATCCAGTCATCGGTAAGTTGGGGAACACCGTTGTTTGTCGCCGGCACCGGGACACGAAGTCCGCGCCTCCTTCGACCCAGGAACAAGAAGCCCAAAATAACTAAAAGTCCGCAACCAATGGCCAGCCAAAGGGTAGGATCCCGCCAGGAGATGTTCGATATTAATTTGGACAATTCACTCATATCATTTGACCCAGTTCCGGAAGCATACCACCGGGAAGTCTGGATTTTCCCTTAGATTTATTCTTGGACGAAAAATGGATTCATGCAAGTAATCTGGGAAAGATTTCTTCATGGCCTGACTTAATTCCAAGGAACGTGCGAGTTTTCCTCACGACGACCGAATGAAGTCCTTCAGAAGAACGGTCAGTGCGTAGGCACAGCCCGCTGTCGATAGCTCTCTACCGTAGAAATCTTCCAATGAAATCACTTCGGTACGCAAAGGTTGAAAGCCTTCTCGCTCCGCTTCGAATTCAATCCAGGCGGCCACGCAGAAACTCCCCCGAACCTGCGAGAAAGATTCTTTGCCAGGGTTCGGAGCACCGCCCGGAACTTTTGCGAATTGCTTCGACGATCAAGGCCCGTTGTCTGGCGTAAGCCATTGATGCGAGCCGATAGGTTTCCTCTCGTGAAGTGATTTCGGGATCGCCTCCCAACATTCGCGCCAGTCGAGCGTGGGCTGCGAGAAGCGTATTCGGTCGGCCGTCGGGTGTGGCAAGGTCGTCCGGATTTTCCGGAATCATACCAAGTCGAAGATATACGTCGGCCGAGGTCGCGAACCACTCGGCAGCGATTGCCTCCTGGAGCAGGGCGAAGACCGGAGTTCTTCGGACACCCGTATAGATCAGTTCGCCGGAACCAAGCCGATCGGGATCGGTTTTGCCGACACTGTTGGGTATGCCATCGTGAAGCGGGATGACGTCGGTCGTGGTGGAGCCTGTGTCGATCAGGAGTGCGCTTCCGGAATCGGCAAATCGACCGACGTAAGTAGCCGGCGCATGCCAGTTTGCAGCGGCCACGGTCAATGGCTTTTGCCGCGCCTCGTCGGTTGTGTGCCACTCGCCGTCCGTCCCCCAAACGTAGACTTCTTTCCCAGCGCACGCCGACTCAACCGCTTCCAGAATCGCGTGAACTCCGACACGCTTGGTCTCGAAACAATCGCAGAATTCGCCGGTCATCGTGATCGCAACCTGCTCTACGGAAGGCCACCGGTTCAATAAGTCACCAACGGCTTCGGGCAATCGCTCAGGTTGTCGCCATAATTCAAAGGGAAGCGTGAACGCTTCTCCGAGTGAAGATGCGGCTTTCAGGTTTGCCCCGCCGATATCCAGGCCGACGATGATATTTGAGGTTGTTTCCATGAACGGAAGTTTATCTGCCCGGAACGCGGTCGCCTATCGATGCGACATTCGTTGTTGGGGAAACGGCATCCTCGCCCGAGTGCATTCTGAAGCGTGAGGGTTGAAATAAAAGGCGACAAGGCGGCGCAATAATCTGGCATGGCGTAACTGGAATGGTATAAAAAGACGTGCTGGTTGCATCCGTGTTCCCTTTCCTCTTCGTCAAATTGAACCGCTCCGAAAATCGAATCGATGGAGTACCCATGCCCTCACTCTTCATTTCCTACCGCCGAGCGGACAGCCCGGATACGGTCAAGCTCATCCACGAACGACCGAAACGACGGCTGCCACGCTGGGAGATCATCTACGATCACGAGAGCATTCCGCTGGGCGAGCAGTTCCCGGAGCGGTTGCGGTCGGAAGTGGCCTCGGCGACCGTCGTACTGGTCATCATCGGCCCAAAGTGGCTGGAAATCTTGCATGAGCGCAAGAACGCCGCCGTCGATCACGTGCGGCGGAAGTGCCATCGTCGCAGCCGGCCGTGAACAAGGCGTCCGCCTGATCGTCCGTGACTTCCGGCACTTCTTTCAGGACGACATCAAAGGCGTAAATCTTCATGTGCATGACTCCGTTAATGCGGACAAGCATCTACTGAACACGATAAATCAGCATGGGTTGAAATGCTATCTCTGCTTTCCCACCAATTCTCGGCCTGCTTTCCCAAATAGGCGACCACCAACGTGTGGCCGAATTGAGCCAGCGTCAAGGTGTCGGTGTCGCAACTGCTCCACAACTCGCTCACCGACACCAAATCCTGCAATTCAGTCGTTGCCCCGTGACCGGGTTCTGTGGTTCATCATGGTTCCACTGCCTGCGAAATGCTCTTGCCGATTTTCCGGGTCAGCCGATACAATCCCCCCCTCTTCACAAAAAGAATGAATTTCACGGAGGGTCTGATTATGGCAGCGAAAGCCAAGCCACTTCCCCGGGACATCGGTAAAGTTCTAGTACCGGCGAAACTACTTGCCACGTTGGGTTGCTTTCTCAACTCGCTGCACAATCCGATCATTAACGAAGCTGCAGAACGTGCTCTGTCCCGCAAAAGCGGCCCTACCGCTGGGCGAGTAACCCCGGACGACATCTTGCAGGCGTCCCAAAGTGTCCTGTCGTCCTCCTTGACTGGACTCGCCGACCTTTTATGTGGGACCAGCCATGCCCGAAAAAAAGCATCGTGACCTTCATTTCAATATGAAAGCGGCAAACGAAGTTGACGTGCAAACCAGCGCGCGGATTTTCAAACCATTCGCGAGCGGTTGGAGCAACTCGCTGAGTGTTTTGCAAGCAACGACACTGATCGCCCCGACAAACTTCTCGATATTGTTGAACGCAAGCATGTTCTGCTGGCCGCCGAAAGGCTATTCGCGTCGGATCCGGCGGAGCAAGTCCTGCTTGACCCGGGCACGGCTTTTTTCTCAGTTACTCGACGAATGATGAGGACTTCGCCCGCGAACTCGCAGCCAATCTAAAGGCAGAAGGCGTAGAGGGCTTTCTCGCGCCCTGTCCATCACACCTGGATCCTCATGGCCGGATGAGATATGGCAAGCAATCCGCAGTTGTCGCGTCTTTGTACTCGTGGTTACGGCGGACGCAATCAAGAGCAAGTGGTGCTTGCTCGAAATCGGGGCCGCCCTGGGACTAAAAAAGCCCATTATCGCCGCACAGCGTCATAACAGAAAGCTGCCGGACGTACTGAAGACGGTCCAGGCAATGAAGGTCCAGACGCAAGAACAACAAGCAAGCTTGGTTCAGCAGATCAAGAAAATGTGCTTCACTACCTAAACGGAGCCGTGACCGGGGTACAGAAAGTTGCATTGCGCCACCGCCGGGATTTCAATGATCCGATTGATAACCCGATCGGTGCGGTCTTTCCGCCAAAGGAGGTAGTCTGCCCAGACCCAAGACGCTCCAAGTCATCTATGAATGGGTGTCCTGTTTGTAAACACTGTTAAGGTCTGATTCGCCACTGCCATATCATCTCCTGCAGCAAGGTTTGGACTCTGAGCGAGAATTTCGGAGAATAAGCCGAGCGGTGAAAGGATCCTCTTGCGCTCACAAGTAAATGGATGAACATGGCACGATACCTCATCGGCATCGACCTCGGCACGACCAATAGCGCTCTCGCCTACATCGATTTGACCCGGCATCCGCGAACCGGGGCGCTGGGACTGAAGACGTTTGAAATACCTCAACTCGTCGATATCGGCGTGGTCCGAGAACGGGCTTTACTGCCCTCGTTTCTGTATCTGCCCGGTCAACACGATTTGCCTGCTGGTTCGGTGGCGCTACCCTGGAAGCAGGATGCTTCCTTCGCAGTCGGTGAGTTTGCTCGCAATCATGGGGCCAAGGTGCCGGGCCGGCAGGTTTCTTCCGCAAAGTCCTGGCTATGCCATCCTGGAGTGGATCGTACCAGCCCTTTGTTACCGTGGTCCGCGCCGCCCGACGTTCAGCGCCTTTCGCCCCTGGAAGTTTCCGCGCGCTATCTCGGCCACATGGTCGAGGCCTGGAATCACACGATCGGCAAATCCGGCGAAAAACTCGAAGATCAGACCATCGTGTTGACGGTGCCGGCCTCATTCGATGACGTGGCTCGCAATCTCACGATGGAGGCGGCGAAACAGGCCGGCCTGAAGAACGTTACGCTCCTCGAAGAACCTCAAGCGGCGTTCTATTGCTGGCTCGGACTGAGCCTCTCAATGAAATCGGCTCGAATGAAGCCGGGAATGTGCTGCCTGGTCGTCGATGTAGGAGGCGGTACGAGCGACTTCAGTTTGATCCGGGCTGCTGAAGATAAAGGCGAATTGACCTTTATCCGCGAAGCGGTCGGCGATCACCTGCTGCTCGGCGGCGACAACATGGACCTTGCTCTGGCCAAGTTCGCCGAAACGAAACTGCCGCAAGCCGGCCGGCTGGACGCCGCGCAGTTTGGCATGTTGGTGCAGGCCTGCCGGCAAGCAAAGGAAGCGCTGCTTGTCTCCAAAGCCGCCGCCAAGTGTGTCTGTCACGGTCATGGGGCGAGGCCGTTCAGTCATCGGCGGCGCCATCGCACACGGCCCTGACAGCCGACGACGTTCGCAAGACCTTATTTGACGGCTTTTTCCCGCATGTTCCGCGCGATTCCGATCCCGGTCGGACGGCCCGGACCGGCCTGCAAGAAATGGGCTTGCCCTACGTCAGCGACCCGGCAGTAACCAAGCACCTGGCAGCGTTTCTTCGACGCCAACTGTCCACGAATGCCGGGGTCCCCGATGCGATCCTGTTCAATGGCGGCGTTTTCCAGCCGGAAGTTCTGCGCGAATCGCCTCATCGACGTGATGCGCCGCTGGTACGATCAGCCCGGCAAACCCTGGCAGCCGTTCGTGTTGGCCAATCCGTCGCTCGATCTGGCCGTGGCCTGGGGTGCGGCCTATCTGCGCCTGGTTGCGTCACACCGGCGGCAGGCGAATCGGCGGCGGTATTCCACGTTCCTATTACATCGGCGTCGATACCGGCACACCCGCCGAGCGCAGCCAGCACACCGGTGCTCTGCGTCGTGCCGCGGCGAATGCAGGAAGGCGAGGAGGTCTCGCTGCCCAAGCCGGAACTGGAGCTGGCGCTGGGCGAGCCGGTGCTGTTTCCGCTATTCACTTCCACGGTTCGCGGCGACGACAAACCGGGCGATTTGCTCAACGTCGCACCGGAACAATTGCTGCAACTTCCGCCGCTGCACACGGTTTTGCGAGGCGGCAAACGCAGCGGCGCCGAAGCGCGTTCCGGTTACGCTGGCAGCCCGCTGCACGGAAATCGGCACACTGGAATTATTCTGCGTCGCCCACGACGGCGGCAATCGCTGGCGGCTTGAGTTCAACGTGCGCGACATTGTTCGCGACGTCTCGGCGGCGGAGGCGGCCGACGCTGCGACGGTGCGCATGGGGTCACGGACGTCTGGCCCGAGGAACAAGTACAGGCCGCAGCCGGCGATTCTTCGCAGCACCTATCTCGAAAAGCCGAGTCGGCCCCCGCGCCGAACGAGCTTGACCAAGGCTCTGGAAACGGCGCTCGATGCTTCCCGCACCGATTGGCCGACGGATCTATGCCGCCGCCTGTGGGAATTCCTCGAAGAAGTTGGGCCGGATCCGGCGCGATCGGGAGCCTATCTGAATCGCTGGTATCATCTGGTCGGTTTTGCGCTGCGCCCCGGATTCGGCGATTCACTGGATCGCTATCGCATCGAGCAACTCTGGAAGATGCTGGCATCTCCTTTCAAGGGCGCGAGCATCGGGGACAGCGCCGGTCGAGGGCGGCGCCGATTTCTGGATCATGTGGCGTCGGGTTGCCGGCGGTTTGAGCACGGCCTACCAACAAACGCTTTTGAGTCGAACCAAGCCGATTCTGTTGCCGACAAAAGGAAAGAATGTTGCGAAGCCGGGAGCCAATGAACTTGCGGAAATGTGGCGGGCCATCGCGGGGTTTGAGAGGCTGGATGTGAAGATCAAGCAGGCGCTCGGCGATGCTCTCTTGAAACAAGTTGGCAAAAGTCCCGTCCCCACCTATGCCTTCTGGTCGCTGACCAGGCTGGTGCGCGCATGTTGTTGTATGGACCCTTGAACGCGGTTGTGCATCCGCAGATTGTGGAAAGTTGGGTCGATCAGATTCTGAGTTTCGAGCCTGGCAACGACAGCGAACGCAATGGCTGGGCCTTTTGCCTATCGCAACTCGCCAGGCTCACCGGCCAGCGCGCCCTGGATATTGATGACGCTCCTCGAAATGCGGTGCGAACGGTATTGAAATCGTTGAAAGTACCGGAAGTCTGGGTGCGGATGATCGATGAGGTGGTTGAGATGGAAGGCGCGGAACAGAGCCAGATGTTCGGCGAATCGCTACCGATCGGGCTGCGACTTTTGGGAGGCTGAGACAGCATTTATTCTAACACAAGACACACTAACCACCAAGTCACAGAGGACACAGAGAAGATAAATACCTGAATAGCAACGAGAGAATTCGATATGCGTGGAACGGTGCCGCAAGTTTTCCTTTTTCTTCTCTGTGTTCTCTGTGACTCTGTGGTTAATATGTCTTGCGAACGATTTCGTTACCTTCATCGTATTCACAAAAGGACAACATTCGGATGCTCCCTGCGCAGCAATCCACAACCTGAACGGTAGCGTTTCAAAAATCGCCCTTTGCCAGATGGACATTTTGAGTGTACAGTAATCGGTTGATGGATTTGTCGATTTACGGCGATGCCCTCCGCGATCGCATAACCTGATAGCCCTATTTTTCGGAGATTTTGAAAATGAAGCGATTTCTCGGTCTGACTTTGATGACTTTGCTGGTAGGCTCGTTCTCCTTGACCGCGCAAGAAAAGAAAGCCCCTCCCAAGGAGGCTCCGAAAGAGACTCCCAAAGTAGCCCCGAACCCTAAAGAGGTTCCCCCCGCAGGCTCGGGGGAATTCTATCCGCTGAAGAAAGACAATACCTGGACCTATGAAGTTTCCGGCGGCGAGATCACCGTCAAGTGTGTCGGCATGGAAAAGATCGGTGATGTGGAATGCTACAAGCTGGAAACGACCGCCAACGGCAAGGTTTCGGCAACCGAGCATGTGAAGGTGATGAAGGATGGGATTTATCGGTATGCCGTGAACGGTGTGAAACCCGATATGCCGATCAAATTCTTGGCGTTGCCCGCTGAGGACAAGGTAGCCTGGTCCATCGACACGAAGGTTCAGGGCCAGCCAATCACAGGAAATTTCACCATCAAGAAAGAAGACGTGACTGTTGGAGGCACCAACTACAAGGCCACCCTGGTGGAGAGCAACAATCTGAAAATTGGCGGCATGGAAACCAGCATCAAGCAATGGTTTGCGCCGGATGTCGGGATCGTGAAACTCGATTTCAAACTCGGTGGACAAGATGCCGAATTGAAACTGAAGAAGTTTGAACCAGGAAAATGAATTTAGTTTTCAGTTTTCAGTTTTCAGTGTTCAGTTAAAGACCAATGATAACGGTTTGAGAATTGATCTTTACCTGAAAACTGAAAACTGAAAACTGAAAACTAAACGATGCAATCGTTTCCCGACCGACTTGCCGAAGCTGTCCGCGCCAAGGGTAACCCCCTTTGCGTGGGCATAGACCCGCGCTGGGAATCGCTCCCTCAACTCTTGCGGGCCAAGCACAATGACGGTTCCTTACGCGGCGTCGCTCGTGCCTACGAGGAATTTGGTCTGCGCGTTTTGGATCTGGTCGCAGCGGTTGTACCGGTTGTGAAACCGCAGGCAGCGTTCTTCGAAGCCTGCGGCCCGGAAGGTTTTAGTGCACTTCGTAAGATTCTCCATCGTGCCCGCGAATTGGGCCTAATCACGATCTTGGATGCCAAGCGCGGCGACATCGCATCGACGGCAACGGCCTATGCTGATGCAGCCTTCGCAGGTGTAACCATCGATTCTCGATTGCATCCGGTCTGGGATGCAGACGCATTGACGGTCAATCCGTATCTGGGTCGCGATGCGATGGAGCCGTTCATCGAAAGCGCCCGGCGGTCGGGACGAGGCTTATTTGTCCTGGTACGAACGAGCAATCCCGGGGCGGGATTGTTTCAGGATCTCGATTGCGGAGGCCGGCCCCTCTACGAGCATGTCGCACAGGCTGTGGGAGCATGGAATCGAGAAAACCTCGGAGAGTGCGGGCTTGGCGATGTCGGTGCCGTCGTCGGGGCCACCCACCCGATGGAACTCCAGCGCTTGCGTCAACTCTTGCCGGATGTATGGTTCCTGGTTCCGGGCTATGGGACACAGGGAGGCACTGCAAGTGATGTGGCGGGTGCGTTTCGCAAGGATGGTTTGGGGGCGATTATCAACAGTTCGCGCGGCATCACATTTCCGTTTCAGGCGAGCGATCCAAATTGGGAACGAGCTATTGCGACGGCAACAGCGGAAACGATCGAGGCACTGAAGAAGGTGCAATTGGGGTAAACTCACTAATCGCTAAAACGGTTGGAAGGCGCACCATCATTGTTTTGCTTCACGATGTCGTAGCGTCCGATTTGGCTGCTGTGAGCGATTCAATCCGCTGCTCGACGAGTAGTAGTTCCTCAGCACATCGAGCGACAGAACCAGTTAGTATAATCCAATTCAACAATGAGTCATCGTCCGAATATGCTTCTTCGGCCCACTCCGCCCTTTTTCGTGCAAGATTGGCCAGTTTGAGTCGCAACTGCGATTGTATTTCCTTTAGCATCCCGACTGGATCGATATTCTTCGCATGCTTTACCAGCACTCGAAAGACACCCACTGATTTCGGATGATTCGAGGGTGCTACCTCGAAACCGCCCTCTCGCAGTATTGCTTCCACTTCCTCCAGTTTCCAGTTTATCGCGATTGCCTCCGGCTCACCGACAGGAAGTTCCTCCATATCGATCACGCATACACGGCCGACATCCTCGGTTATCACCTTGTTGAATATCGAAAACAATTCGGGGTATTTATGAGGCGGAAGCTCATGAAGTGTGTTGCTCAGCACAACGAGGTCGACTGTGGAATGCCACTCAAGTGGAATGTGCCATACCTCGCCCACTCGATACTCAACACTATGAAGCTTGCCTTTTGCGATGGTTACTTTGCGTGCGCGGCCAATATGTTGAGAACTATGATCGATGCCGAAATAGGCTATTTTGTTGGCTCCCCCACTTAGATTATTCGCCAAATGCGATGCTAACCCGCCGACCCCACAACAAGCATCCAGAATTCGAAACTGCGGCCTCGGGTGTCCTCCTAGAACATCCGCGATCGCAGTTATGATCGCATCTTCCCGGATTGCTGTACGAGTTGATTCGTCTGCGACTCCTGGCAACCCTGCATAGCGGCGAAGACATTCTTGAAGACTCAAGAGAGCCTCAAAGTCAAGTCGCCGCAAATCCTCAGTTAGACGACGTACTGGCTCTTCATTCGGCTTCGCCGCCATATCATGTCTCACTTCTCACGACGGCGTGCAGCCTTAACATGGCTCGACGCAAAAGCCTATGAGCTGCCACCTCAGAGACACCAATCCGGGAAGCCACTTCTTCGAATGTCAACTCGTCAAAATACTTCATCATAATGATTTGCCGTTCGCGATCCGACAACATGTCGATAGCTCGACGCAGGTGGTCAAACTGTTCACTGACCTCCAGACCCGATAATGGAGTTTCCTTCGCTACTTCGATTACTGGTGAAGTAATTCCCGTCCGCTCGCTTTGTCGTCGTGCCTTCCATTCCCGGGATTTCGCTTCGACACGTTCTGCAACCGCTTCCGGTGAAGTGGAGCGAGCGTCAAGGATTGCCACCGATCGAATTGGTTCTGGTATTGGCGAATCATCAAGATGCGCAGGCAACACTAGGGATCGCTCCTCGCCCAATGCAGCCTCAAGGATAATCGCTAGTTCATGAGTGCTCTGAACCGATGCCGTATATGCTCCAGAGAGCAATATGAAGACTGTGGGGCATGTCGCCGGGAAGATTGTTGTTATGATTTCATCGCGACTTTGTCCCCAGAACTCTGGAGGAGTTGAATACGGATCGAATACTCTTAAATGCAAACTCTTCAGCTTGTTTGCAAGCAGTTTTACCCATTCCGTATCTTCTGCCGCGTATGACAAGAACACGTCCCAACTGCCATCGACATCCTTCGTCGATGGGATTGTTTTTTTCGCTTGGGATAACTCGTTCATCGTACTCTCCCGACTGAATCCGACATTGTTATTATCGGCTGAACCCCTAGATCAGCAAGGAACGATCTCCACTTTCTTGATTCGGACCTCCGAATCGCTGACTTGTTCAACGAGAACGGTAACATTCGCAAAGCCTTTAGGGAGGCTGATGCGTGCATTCGAATCCGTTGTTCGAACAATCAATTCGTTTTTCAGTTTCGTGCACCCAGAGTTCAATAGGTGTGTAGATAAGATAATCACAGCAAACGCGACATGATGAATCATGAGGATTTAGGGAAATCGGTCAAGTGGGAATGTGGGATTATCCAAATGGCCATCTCACTGTCCTCTTGGGCGCTCTTTAGGAAACGGAAGCACATCAGTACCCTTCGACCGCGGCGCGTTTCCCTTGCCGACATTCTCAGCCTTTTTGAGCATCATTTCGGCACCAACTGAGTCGCCAGTCTCGCGCAATACCTGCGCCAGATCCCGATAGGCCATCCCCAGAAAGGGACGCGCGCCGCCGAGCCGGGAATCGCTTTGCCAGAGCGCCTCCACGCGCTCGATTCCCGACTGGATCAGTTTCGCGCCTCGACCAAATCACCGAGTTCGGCCCAAGTCGCGTCCCAGTGCGCGTTCCATCAGTCCCAGCCAAAGACGATAGCCGATGACCTGGGGGTAGTTTTTCACCAGTTGGCTCTGCTGGCCCACCGCATGCGCGATGACACTTTTCCGCTTCCTTCCACTCGCCGCATCGTACCATTTCATGCCGAGTTGATCCAAATAGCGGGCGTGCGCTGCTGCATATTCCGGGACCGCGGGATACTGAGCCACCAGTTCTCCCGAAAGGCTAACACTTTCCTGGAGATAGCCGCGCGTCTTCGCTGCCGATTCCGAGGAAGCTCTTGGCCCTCCCGGCCCCGGTCGATCCACTCGTGCCAGTGCTTCGCACAAGTCGAGGCGGTAGTCGGGCATGTGCGGGAAATCGCGAACCAGCTTGCGAAACAGTTCCAGGTCGTCCTCGGGGTTCGATGGTTGCCGGTGCATCGGACCCATTGGCAAATCCCGAAGACAGCACGCCAGGAGATGCCGATATTCCGGAACATTCGGATACTCCTGCACCAACTGATTCAGTAAATTCACGGCCCGGGCCGCAGCGTGCATCGACCCAGGCTCCGAATCCGGAGGCGCTGGACCGCCGGGTCTGTCCCTGTGTGAGCCCTTGGGTTCGGAATCACCCCAGCCCTTCTTTTTGCTGAAGTGAGGCCCCCTCCCCTGGTCCGCTGGCCCATGTCCGGCTTCCTTCGGAGAACCCGAGTTGCGCACGAAGAAGTCCCGCTGGGCCAGTGCATAATAGGAGCAGGCCAGTTCATAACGACACTCGGGTCGCTGCGCCAAGTCGGAAGGAAGCCCTTCCAAAAGCTGCACGGCTTGCTCTTGCGTTTGCCTGGCCTCGTCGTGTTGATGGAATAGCCGAAGCGTGCGTGCCAATTCGTTGTAGACTCGTGCCCTCGCGATAATATGGGCGATGTCTACCGGGTCAGTCGGCAGATGTTGATAGAAATCGAGGGCTCGTCGATAGGCGGCCACGCTCTCCGGGAAACGACCCAGACGCCGGGAGATGTCGCCGATCCGATGATTGGCCTCTGCTGCCTGGGGCTGAAGCTTCGAGTACTGGCCGGCCGAGTCGGCGATCCGCTGATAAGTTTGCAGCAAGTCTTCGAGCAACGGCACCACTTCGGGCGGCAGAACGGGGTGCGTCGGGATCTCCACGCCGGCAGCGATGTCCGGGGCAACCACCAGACGATTCGGAGCGAAGCGTTCGTAAGTCCGATTGAGCGAGCCTAGCGCCAGGGTTGCCATTCGCTCGGCTTCTTCGCGCTGGGTTTGTTCCGAAGCCAGGGCTGCTTTCATGTCGATATTGGCCCGGTCGGCGACGCGATTGGCGGCAGCGGTTCGCGTATAAGCGATCACCGAGACCAGCGTGATAGCGATCATCAGCAAGAAAGCGACCGCGCCGGCAGTTGCCAGGGCGGGATTGCGTCGAGTCCAGCGCCGACAATGTTCCCAGTAAGTCGTCCGTCTGGCCAGTATGGGCCGATCCGCGAGGAATCGCTGCAAATCTTCCGCAAGCGCTGCTGCCGAGAGATAGCGCTCGGCCGGGTCGCGCGCCAGTGCTTTCAGAACGATCGTCTCAAGGTCGGCAGGAATGCGCGGGTTGACCTTGCGCGGGCGCAGCGGCGACTCATGAGTAATCTGCTGGATGAGCTGATGCGGCGTAGTTCCGAGAAACGCTGGACGCAGCGTCAACAATTCGTACAGGGTCATGCCCAGGCTGTACACGTCGCCACGGGCATCCGAATGGCCTGCGAAGCGTTCCGGGGGAATGTATTTCAAGGTGCCGATCAAGTCGCCCGACTGGGTCAACCCGACCCCTTCGACAACCTTGGCAACCCCGAAATCGGTTACCCAGATGCTTCCCTGACGATCCAACAACAAGTTCGCCGGCTTGATGTCCCGATGAATGACGCCCTGCGAATGCGCATACGCCAGCGCCCCGGCGACCTGAAATCCGATCCGCGCCACACCGAAAAAGAACTGCGGGCTGCCCGGAAATAAGAGGGACTGGGAATCTGCCAACGGGTCGTCGGACGATGCCGACTTATCCAGCGCTCGACCGTCGGGAGCGGTAGGAGCTGCATCGAGTGCCGGTACATCGTGCCACTGCTCGGTCGGGTCGTCATCATGATCGGTGCGCGAGTGGGCATCCCGGATAACGCGATCCAGCCCACGACCCTCGATCAACTGCATCACATAGAAACACAGGCCGTCGCGTTCGCCCACACCAAATACGGGGACGATATTGGTGTGGTGAAGACGTGCAGCGGCCTGTGCTTCCTGATGAAAGCGTTTCCGCACGTTCTCATTGGCGACCAGATGCGAAGGGAGCACCTTGATGGCGACCCTGCCGCCGAAGCGATTCCTGCTGGGCCTCGTAAACAATTCCCATCCCGCCGCGGCCAATCTCGCGGATGATTCGGAATTCTCCAAGCTGATTGAGCAGCGGCGGTGAAGTCCCGGCGAGAAACCCGATGGGCAGAGGAGTTTCGCGCTCCGGTTTCAATCGTTCCATTAACGTGACGGCCGAGAGAATCGCCCGGATTTGCGTCCCCACTGGGGATGACGCCCAACGTATTCCTCGACCGAGGGATGCTCACCGGCCCGGCGGCGACAGGCAAATTCCTCGGCCAGTTCATCGATGATGTTTTCCGGGCAGGACGGTTCGGTCATCACTGAGCCTCCCCGGTCTGGCGCGGTAATGGGTAGTGGTCCACAAGAATCTCCTGGAGCCGGATCAGTGCCCGGATGTGGCGTTTGCTGGCGGCATCCTTGCTAATACCCAGTAGCGCTGCGACTTCGTGATTGGCCAGTTCCTCAAAGTGGCGCAAGGCCAGAACTTCCCGATCGAGAGGCTCCATATCATCGAGTGCTGCTCGCAATCGCTCCTGCAACTCTTGCCGAACCGCGGCCTGGCTGGGAGAGGTTAAATGGCTGACCAGTTGGCCGGCCATCGAATCGACGGAAGCGAAAGTACCATCCGCTTCCGGCAACGAAATCTCCCGACGAACATCGCGCATCTTCGTTCCCAGTTGGGTGCGCTGAACCATCTGTAGCCGTTGCACCGCGAGAAATCGCAACCAGATGTAGAATGGCACGGTCGGAGCGGCGAGATATTCCCCGATCCGGCGCGAGACATCGAGATACGTATCCTGAAGGATATCATCGGGGTTGATCCGCCGGGTCAAGCGCCGGTCAAGGCGAATGGTGAGCATCCGCCAGAGCCGATCCTGGTAGAGCATGAACAACTCCCCCAAAGGCTGCATATCCCCGGTACGCAGCCGATCGAGTAGAATCGCGGTTTTCTCAGTCGCGTCCATCGGCTCCTCCCGGAGATGAACCCGCGCCGATCGCGAGAGTCTCGTAGCAATTTGTAGCAACCAAGCCTGAGGTCAGCGTATCAAATCGATAATCGTTTGATCCACAGCCAAGTTCTTTGGAAGCCTGGCGTTAACTGCCTCGTTTGTTTGGTTATTCAATCGTCGATCCGAAAACCAAATTATGTAGCAATTTGTAGCACGACATTCTGAAATTCGTTCGTTCGCATTTTCTATCATCCACGTACAAGATGATTTTTGTAGCAATTTGTAGCGTCTGCGCCCGATGCTCGGGCCCTCATCTGAAAGTAACTTCGCCAGAATATCAAATCAATAATCGTTGGATTGAGGCGAAGTTTCTTGGAAGCACGACATTCTGAAATTCGTTCGTTCGCATTTTCTATCATCCACGTACAAGGTGATTTTTGTAGCAATTTGTAGCGTCTGCGCCAGTTTCGGGCCCTCATCTGAAAGTAACTTCGCAAGAATATCAAATCAATAATCGTTGGATTGAGGCGAAGTTTCTTGGAAGCACGACATTCTGAAATTCGTTCGTTCGCATTTGCTATCATCCAGGCACAAGATGATTTTTGTAGCAATTTGTAGCACGACATTCTGAAATTCGTTCGTTCGCATTTTCAATCATTGCTCGTTTGGATCTATAGATTATTGATTGAAAGGTCGAGAGATCGTGTTATTAGGAACCATCGACGTTGGTCCACCACTATATTGTAGAGAACTTATGTATAGTATCAAGCTCGTTGATCCAAAGATTGATGAACTCAAATTTTTGTAGCAATTTGTAGCGTCTGCGCCCGGTTTCGGGCCCTCATCTGAAAGTAACTTCGCCAGAATATCAAATCAATAATCGTTGGATTGAGGCGAAGTTTCTTGGAAGCACGACAATCTTATACTCGGCGCGTCTTCCCTTGCCGCTCCGCGGCTTTGCGCTTCCACCATCAGAAGGCTTTGCACCTGAACGATAAGTTCCTGACTGAGGCAGGTTTGGCCGCGGAGCGGCAAGACAAAGACGTTCGCCGCGGAGCGGCAAACGATGAGGGTCGTAGTCGTTGCGAATTGTGTCATTTCAGAACGCTTGGCAGGTCGGATTGTGCGATGTCCTGGTGTTCCGTTGCGGCTTTATCTTAATCCTCATCCTCATCGTCCTCATCCTAACCCCAGTCATGCTCTTGCTCTTCCGCCGCCGGTTCTCCGCAAGGCACCGGTGCAAAAATTCCCGGCTCTGATTACGGCTGTGACTAAGATGAAGATGAAGATGAAGATGAGGATGATGAACATGAACGCAAACAACTGTGCCCCACCGAGTATCGGACTTATCATGGGCAGCGCGTCCGACTGGAAGACGATGGGGCGAGTCGCTGAAACGCTTGAGAGCCTCGGGATTCGATACTCAAAGCAGGTCGTTTCCGCGCACCGGACTCCCGACGATTTGTTTGAATATGCGGAGAAGGCAGAAGAGCGGGGATTAACACTGATCATTGCCGGAGCTGGCGGCGCAGCCCACCTGCCTGGCATGACGGCAGCAAAGACAATCGTACCCGTCATCGGCGTGCCGGTAATTGCCACACCGCTCAACGGCGTGGATGCTCTTCTGTCGATTATGCAAATGCCTGCCGAGGTGGGTGTCGCAACGGTCGGCATTGGGGAATTGGGGGCCGTTCATTCAGCCCTCTTTGCCGCAAGGATCTTGGCGCGAGAGGATGAAGAGTTATATGCCCGACTGTACAGCAGAGCTGAGCATATCCCCAAACGCACGACGGCGACCAAATCGCAGCTTAAGCACGGGGTGAAGGTCACAATTCTCGGCGGAAGTGATGCGGACTTCGAAATCATGCAGCATTCTGAGGAACCGTTATCCAAGCTGAGAATACCTTACGACAAACAGCTCATTGACCGGTCAGCCCCACCTGAGGCGGTATTTCAATTGGCGTGCTCGGCAGAAAATGAAGGAACGGCCGTTTTCATCGCCGGTTCGGGTCACGGAATTGAGTTGGCATGCAAAATCGCCGGGGCGACGATGTTGCCGGTATTAGGTGTCCCAATCGTAACGGGGAAGATTGAATGCGTTGATGACTTCCTGCAACCGTTTATTGAAATGCCGGCAGGGCTCGCGACTTTTGCGATCGGACGCCCTGGAGCTATTAACGCGGCACTATTTGCGGCGACCATCCTTTCGCCCCCCGATTCGCCGACCCGACACGCGCTCCGCGATGCGGGAGGAGCACAAACGTCGCGTTCGGGCCATGACGATTTAAGAACTCTTGCGGCGAAGCGCCGCCAACGGCAAATGTCCCCGTACATCCTTGCGAACTCGGCGAGTGATCGCCACAGCGCACCGCGCTTCCGGCAGGTCGATGTCCGGTCCGCTTCCTGGATACCGGCGCACAGTGGCATACTCCGTGAGGCGATCTTGCATGACGGCATCCAGCCTGGGGCGATTTCGGGCGGGCAGCAGTCGACGCAGCACCCGAATGTCGTGCGTTCTGGGAAACGAGGTTCCTCGAAAGATCAACAATGCTTTGATGCTTTGATGTACTTTTCCACACATTGCTGAGCATGAAAGCAAACCGTGTCGGTCGGGCAGTCGCCGCCAAGCGTGAGCGCAACCACAGCGGTCTTCAAGTCATTTTCGGCTTTGGCAAGCCAATCGCGAATGAGCTCGACGACGGGATCAGGCGCGGGCATACAGCACTTTTCCTTCTCGGGATGCCGGCCACTCGATGGTTCCGACCAGTTCGCTACGCAAGGCAAAATCGACCGGAGACGTGACGACCACATCCAGAGGGATCGGAAACCGGTGCAGCGCCCGGCGTATTTCCAGGCGTTTCTCCACGACCGATCCCTCAAAGTTCATCACGATGAGCAGGTCCACGTCGCTATCCGAGTCCGCATCGCCGCGCGCTTGCGAACCGAACAGAATGATTTTCTCGGGGTGGAATTTCGCCACGATTCGATTCACCATCGCATCGATTTGCGCACGCACACTCAGAGGTTTGTCGCCGGTTTTCGACATCCGGTTTCCCTTTCAAGAATTATCTCGTTGTCCTCCGCCTCTTCTTGCCCCATCCGGTACTTGTTATCGACATTCTATTCGGGAGCCGGCTTGCCGGCGCAGCGGGTTTGTCGCCTTCCCAGTTCTCAACGAGGCGATCGACCTCTCTCCATCCTCTGAGGTTGAAATAACCAACGCAAAAATCGGCGCACTCTGCGAGTTCGAGCGTTTCGCGGAGCACGGCAAAAGGGGACGCTCGATATTGTTGAAGATTCGGGGCATGGGAGAGCGAGCACCTGTAAATGGGGTGTAAGATGGAGGATGATTATTGTTGCAAATGGCGGATCAAAATCAAATGTCCGTAGCGAAAGATTGCGATTGGAAGCACGTATCTCTTAGATTTCCCGCTGCAAGCCAGAATTCTCCAAATTCCCTGTCCACGACAAGGCTGATCGCACAGTATACCCATTAGGGGAATTGGTTTCCCCCTTTCCATCATCAGGAGACGTTTGCATGAATCCTTCCATTATCCTGCCTTCGCGCCGACTGTTTCTCAATAGCCTGGCCCTGGGAATTGGGGCGAGTCCATTCTTCACCGTGCCGGGCGCTTTCGCGGAAGAACTGAGCCGGACGCCACGCATGACCGAGGGGCCGTTCTACCCCGACAAGCTGCCGTTGGATACCGACAACGATTTGATCATCATCAACGATTCCATCACTCCGGCCGTGGGTGAGATTACCCATCTAACCGGGCGCATCCTCACCACCAGCGGTACACCGATCAAGGATGCTGTCGTCGAGATCTGGCAGTGCGATGCTCATGCAGTTTACCTGCACACAAGGGATAGCGGATCCAAAAAGAACCAGCAGGACAAGAACTTTCAAGGGTTCGGCCGATTCACGACCGATTCCAAGGGCGCGTATCGTTTCCGGACGATCAAGCCCGTGGCTTATCCGGGCCGGCCGGCCGCCCACATTCACTTCAAGATCAAAAAAGGTGACCGGGAGCTGTTGACGAGTCAATTGTTCGTCGCGGGCTTTCCCGGCAACAAACGCGACGGAATCTTCCTGGAGGTTCGCGATCTCGTCGATCGCGAACTGATTCAAGCCGACTTCAAGCCGGTCAAAGGCTCCAAGATCGGCGAACTGGCCGCGCAATTCGATATCGTCGTCGGCATGACGCCCGAAGATGGTCCGAGATTGCGAAAGAAATAATTGGTTACTTGTGTGGTTCGTCCGTATTCCAAACTTCCCAACCGATTCTGAGGTAACAATCATGCTGCAACGTGCAAGCATCCTGACCCTGCTCGCAACTTTCATTCTCGTGGCGCAAGTCTCCGCGCAACCTCCTGAGCGGAAAAATGCTGATCCAGGCAGGGCGAGAACCAAAGACGCCGGCACATCTTCGATCGTCACGAAGATGATGGCATTCAATAAGAAGGGTGATGGCAAATTGACCCGGGATGAAGTGACCGATACGCGTTTGCTTCGCCTGTTCGATCTGGCCGATGTAAATAAGAATGGCGTAGTCACGAAAGAAGAATTGACGGCACTGGCCACGAAAATGGAAGCCGAGGCAGCCCAGGAAGGTGGTTTTGGCGGGCGCGGCGGACCTGGAGGCCCCGGTGGTCCGGGCGGTTTTGGTGGTCCCGGCGGACGTGGGGGCCCTGGCGGTGGTCCTGGAGGACCTGGCGGTCCGGGTGGTCCCGGCGGACGTGGTTTTGGTGGGCCTCCTCGACCGGGTCAGGTTCTGCCTGGGTTCATTCAGGATTCCTTGAATCTCACTGCTGCTCAAAAGAAGCAAATCGACGAGTTGCAAAAAGAGGTCGATTCCCGGTTGAGCACGATCCTTACCGATGAGCAGAAGAAGCAATTGAACGAAGGGATGGGCCGACGTGGTCCTGGTGGTCCAGGAGGCCCCGGCGGACCTCGCGGCCCCAAAGAGTAAACGCAACCAGCAAGGGCGAATGGAAACTCATTCCCGCGTCCAGCAAGTTGAGCCTTGTATCGCAATCGACGGTGTGCCTGTTGCTGACTTGATCGCCCAGCACGGCTCGCCGCTGTATGTCTTTTCCGAAACCTCGTTGCGAAATGCGTATCGAGGTTTCGTTCGCGCATTTCAACGCCGTTACCCCGATGTCCAGCTTGCCTGGTCCTACAAGACCAATTATCTGCAAGCGATCTGTGCCCTCTTTCATCAAGAGGGTGCTATCGCCGAAGTTGTCTCCGATTTCGAGTACGAGAAAGCCCGTCACCTGGGAGTTCGCGGTCGGGACATTATCTTTAATGGTCCCTACAAACCTCTCTCAATTCTGCAACGAGCGGTCGAAGAGGGAGCCAAAATACAGATCGACCATCTCGATGAACTCCACACTCTCATCCAACTAGCCGAAGCGAAACAGCAGCCAGTCGATGTTGCTCTGCGCGTGCACATGGACACGGGCGCTCGTCCGATCTGGTCCAAGTTCGGGTTCAATGCGGACACCAACGAATGGATTCAGGCAGTTGAGCACATTCATCGGAGCCGGGCTCTGAACCTGGTCGGCTTCCACTGCCATTCCGGAACGTTCCTGCTCGACCCGGACATTTATCATCGTGTGACCCATCGGCTCATCGAACGAGCCGATCAGGTTCGCCGCGAGTACGGTTTCAATGTGGAATATCTGAATCTGGGCGGCGGCTTTCCTTCCCAGGGTTACTTGAATTCGCGATCCTCATCTGATGAGAACACACCATCGTCAATCGATGATTATGCCAAAGCGATCTGCGACCCAATTCACGACCTCTGGCCGAAGGATCGTCCGCTGCCGCGCCTGTATCTCGAAAGCGGTCGGGCTTTGGTACAAGATGCGGGTTATCTGCTGACAACAATCGTGGCTCAAAAACATGGTTCCGGCTCCGCCGACTACCTGGTTGACGCCGGAATCAATCTCCTGCCGCCGTCAGCGTTATGTGCCTTTCAAATCCGCCCCGCACAAGTTTTGATTGGGGGTGTGCACAAACGCTCGATCCTGGGCTGTTTGTGCATGAATACCGATGTCTTGGGAGAACGTGTGGCCCTACCGGACATGAAGATCGGCACCCACCTCGTGTTTCACCCAGTGGGGGCTTACAACATCACGCAATCGATGCAATTCATTACCTATCGGCCACAGGTGGTCATGGTCACTCAGGAGGGCCGGGTCGAGATCATCCGCGAGAAAGAGAACCTGGCCCACGTCGAAGTCCTGGAACGCCTTCCGGACGGACTTGGAATGCCCATGATGCCGCTTGCAAAGGAGGTAGATACGGTAATCGAAGGCAGAGCGATTCCCAGAACGGACAGTTGAATTGCAAAAAACGACTCGCAGATTACGACAAGAATAAATAATCCGCCCTAAAGGAGAGTATTCGATGGATGCAGGAAAACGGAGTCGGCTTGAAGCATCAGGGTACAAAATCGGAACATTCCGAGACCTTCTTGGGATGAGCGACGAGGAAGCGAAACTCGTTCGGTTGAGAATCCGATTAGCGCAAGAGATCCGTTCTCTTCGGAAGGCAAAAGGGATGACTCAAATTGACCTGGCAAAGATCCTCAAGTCGAGTCAATCTCGTGTCGCGAAAATGGAAGCACCGAGCCCGACTGCTTCGCTGGATCAACTATTCAAAGCTTTTTTTCTCGTTGGGGGCGAATTCTCCGTGATTGAATCGCACCAGCGGCCAAATGCGGAGCAAAGTAAAAAGCGACCCGCAGACCCAATTTCGGCACGAATACGCAGCCGTGAAACTGTTCCAAAATAGGGGAATTCATTCAGGCTGCGAGGAACAAAAAAGGCTTCCGGTAATCCTGGAAGCCTTTTTTGTTGCCGCGCTGGGGCCGAAAGTGCGAAACGAGCAAGTTCGATTCTTGCACAAGGGTTGAAATGGCATTCCGAAGCGAACCGGTCGGGCGGTGAAGTTGTCATTACTTCGATCTCTTGCCGCTTTTGGATGGTTTGGGTATAGTCATAAGATGCTTTCCTTGTGCTGTCGGGGAATTGGTGTCGAATGCCGGATGCACAAATCGGCGCGGCGATGTTCTTCAACGCATGGGATCGATGAAGGAATGGTCCGAAGATTCTCGGAGATTTGCTCCTGTAGCTCAATGGTAGAGCAACGGTTTTGTAAACCGTAGGTTGTGGGTTCAAGTCCCTCCGGGAGCTTCGGTGAACGACAAGCGGGCGGATGGCAGAGCGGTCAATTGCACCAGACTGTAAATCTGGCCTCTTCGGAGTACGGGGGTTCAAATCCCTCTCCGCCCATGCAGAACGTGGGATAAACGTCTCGCTTGCCCAACGAGTTGCGGGTGTAACTCAGTGGTAGAGTCCCTGCCTTCCAAGCAGGTGGTCGTGGGTTCGAATCCCATCGCCCGCTCTCTTGAAACGATGCGAGTTTCAAGTTCCAAGTTCCAAGCTGAAAATCCCCAGGGTTGACGGTCTTCAACTTGAAACTTGGAACTTACAAAATAGGCTTCTGTAGCTCAGCTGGTAGAGCACTTCCTTGGTAAGGAAGAGGTCATGGGTTCAAGTCCCATCAGAAGCTTTCGGGATCGATAGGTTGAACATGTTCCCGTACGGTGTTGGAGATGCATTCGGCAAGCAATCTCAGATAACTGATTTAACCTCAAAGGTCTTTCCCCTCGGAGTAGCAATGGCAAAGGGAGTATTTGAGCGGACCAAGCCGCACGTGAACGTGGGCACCATCGGTCACATCGACCACGGCAAAACCACGCTGACCGCTGCGATTTTGCAGCGCCAGGCCTACAAGAACAAGATCAAGGACGTCAAGATCCTACGCGGAAATCGCCAAGGGCGGCATCGTCCGCGACGCGAACAAGACCGTCACCATCGCCGTGTCGCACGTCGAATACGAAACGCCCGCCGCGGCACTACGCCCACATCGATTGTCCGGGCCACGCCGACTACATCAAGAACATGATCACCGGCGCTGCCCAGATGGACGGCGCCATTCTGGTGGTCGCGGCCAACGACGGCCCGATGCCGCAAACCCGCGAGCACATCCTGCTCGCTCGCCAGGTCGGCGTGCCGCGCATCGTCGTCTTCATGAACAAGGTCGACACGGTCGACGACCCCGAACTTCTCGACCTCGTCGAAATGGAACTGCGCGAACTGCTCAACAAGTACGAGTTCCCCGGCGACGACATTCCGATCATTCGCGGCCAGTCCAAGGACGCTCTGGAAAACCCGACCACGGACGCCAATCCCGGTCCAAGTCGATCGATGAGTTGATGAAGGCTCTCGACACCTACATTCCCACTCCGCAGCGCGAAGAGGACAAGCCGTTCCTGATGTCGGTCGAAGACGTGTTCTCGATCAAGGGCCGCGGCACGGTGGCCACCGGTCGCGTCGAGCGCGGCAAGGCCAAGGTCGGCGACGAAGTCGAAATCATCGGCCTGCGCAAGGACAACGTCAAGACCGGTCATCACCGGCATCGAGATGTTCAATAAGACGCTCGACTTCGCCATGGCCGGCGACAACGTCGGCGTTCTGCTGCGCGGCGTCGAACGCGACGGCATCGAACGCGGCCAGGTGCTCGCCAAACCGGGCAGCATCACCCCGCACACCAAGTTCGAAGCCAATATCTACGTCTTGACGAAGGAAGAAGGCGGCCGGCACACCCCGTTCTTCGCCGGCTACAAGCCGCAGTTCTACTTCCGCACCACGGACGTGACCGGCTCGACTCGTCTTTGCCGGCAAGGCGTGGAAATGTGCATGCCCGGCGACAACGTCAAGGTCACCGTCGAACTGCTTGCCAGACAATGCCCGTCGCCATGGACGAAGGTCTGCGCTTCGCCATCCGCGAAGGCGGCCGAACCGTCGGCTCCGGGCGTCGTGACGAAGATTCTGGTTTGATGAGTGCCTTGTCCGCAGATTGCCGTTCGTTGCCAAGATCGAGCGAGAAAGAGGGCCCGATCTGTCGAGTATCAACGAGCCGTCCGCTGCGGACAAGAACCTCGAAGGGGCGTAGCTCAACTGGCAGAGCAGCGGTCTCCAAAACCGCAGGTTGAGCGTTCGAGTCGCTCCGCCCCTGCTGAATGCGGAAGTCGGAGTTCGGAACGCGGCATTCAGGATGATCGGGCGGCCGTGTTTGGAGTTCCGTCTTCCGCATTTGTCGTTGCCGTCGTCCGGTTCGAGGAGGAACTGGATGAATTCCATAACGGGGAAAACCTCTCCCCTTGGACAGGACCGATTCATGGCCGTTGCTACGAGCACCCCCGCCACGGAAACCAAGAGTGTTCCGACGCCGCAGCCTCTTTGGGTTGCGAGTCTGGTTGGCGGAGTCTATATTCTCGCGACACTCGCGGTAGTCTTCTACGGCGTGCCCCAACTCTGGAAATCCGGGGTCAGTCCGCTCATTGGCAATGCCTTTATCGATACGCCGCTACGGATCACGGCCCAGATTGCGGCATTAGTCCTGTTGGCGATGTTCGGCCTGAATCTGGCGGGACCGACGCCCATGAAAGGTCTGCGCGGCGGCATTTTCTGGGCAATTGTGGTGATGGATCTGAGCTTTTTTGTTTCGCGTCAATTGGCGACCTGGATTGGTCGCTGGTTTGCGCTCGACCCTTCTTACACATTGATCGTCTGGTTAGTGGCGCTCGCGGGCATCGGTTACTTCGCGCCTGAAGTTTCTGCGCGGCTCGCGCTTCGAGCGCTGGTCGGAAGGCATGCAACACGCGGGCTGGTTTCAAATTGCTTCCTACAAGAAGAATCAGGGGTTGAAAGTCCGCCGGCTTACGATCCTTGGTCTGATCTTCCTGTTTGGGACCGGCATCTACACGATGATGATTCATCAACTCGTCACCGCCCCAGCGGACTGGACTATCGTTACACCCTTTTTCCCCAGCCCGTTTCAAACGATTACGCTGTTGCCGGCCGTGAAGATGAGTTTGCCGCTGATTCTGGCGGGGCTTGGAATCTGGGTGGCCTGGCGATCGGTGAATATGCCGGTCTTCGCCGATTTTCTCATCGCCACCGAAGCAGAAATCAACAAGGTTTCCTGGACTCCGCGTGCCCAGTTGGTCAAAGACACCATTGTCGTTCTGATCGTGACTTTCATCATTACCCTCTTTTTGTTCCTTGTCGATGTTTTCTGGTTTTGGATCTTGAGCCGGGAGTTGATTAATGTCTTGCCCAGTGACGCAGAACAACAAAACAACAAACAGGTAGACATCGGGAAATTGGAATACTAACGCACAAAACGGATCGAGGAGAACGCAAAGCATCCCGTTTTCCCTGTTCTGAGCCAAACGAGTCTGGCCATGAATGAAGAACACGAAGTGAACCAAGCACACGAAGAAACCGACCCGCTGCCGCCGGCTCAGATGGAGACGGCCCATGCGGTTGCAGAACCGTTGCCGGAGCCGGCATTGGTGGCGCGAGAAGAGAATGCGGCCCCGTTGCCGGAGCCTGCCACCCTTGTCGCCGATCAACACGAGGAATCCCCAATCCCGGCCGAAGTCGCGGAGGTCCACGAAGAGGTGGTTCCTGCCGCTACCGAAGTTGCTGAAATCGGCGCAGAAGTTCCTGCTCCTTCCGAGGTTGCGGAAGTACCTGCGGTCCCCGAAAACAAGAAGAAGTGGTACGTCGTCAAAGTGCAGAGCGGGCGAGAAGATTCGATCAAGAATAATCTGGAACGTCGCGTCAAGATCGAAAACCTGGAACCTTATATCGGCCGAATCTTGATTCCGGTCGAGAAGATCACGGAGGTCAGGAACGGCAGACGAGTCGAGAAAAAACGGAAGAAGTTCCCAGGCTATCTGATGTGTGAGGTCGAGTTAAACGACGACGTGAAAGTTCTTTTCCGCGAAAGCTCCGGAGTTGGTGAATTTGTCGGCGGCAGAATCGACAAGGATCCCGCGCCAATGCCCGAACGCGAGGTCGAGCGGATGTTGCTCGACACCGACACCGGTGAGGGAAAAGACAAAAAGGTCCAGGAAAAAAAGAAAGAGGACAAGATTGTCCTCAACTTCGCGGTTGGCGATCGGGTCAAGGTACTGCAAGGGATGTTCAAGGACAGCGAGGGCGAGGTCAAGGAAATCCCACCGAATCCCGCCGAGAATTCCAAGGTAAAAGTCGTGGTACAGTTCTGGGGCCGGCCCGTTGATGTGGATGTTGATTACTGGCACGTTGAACGGGTTTAGCGTGTTTTGGCGGTCAAAGGCACAGCAAACGTCCTAATCTTAATCTTAATCTTAATCTGAATGATAATCTTGTTCGTTGTCTGCTGTCGCAAGCAGATTAAGATTAAGATTAAGATTAGGACAAGGGGCAGAATGGCTTTGCCAGAGAAGCTGCTTCTACGATTTGGAATTTTTGCCGGAATAGGATTGTCGCGCTCGCGGTACGCCATAGTATATACCCCTCCGCTTTGCGCGGGGATTGCACCGTTTTGTCAGGAAAGTGCTCATGGCCAAGCAGGTAACAGCGCAGATTAAACTTCAATGTCCGGGCGGACAGGCGACCCCGGCTCCGCCTGTTGGTCCTGCGCTCGGTGCTCACGGCGTGAATATCGGTTTGTTTGTCAAGCAGTTCAACGACAAGACTGCGGACAACAAAGGCATGATGCTGCCGATCGTCATCACCGTTTATAGCGACAGGAGCTTCGAGTTTATCATCAAGTCGCCCCCGGCCGCCATCTTGTTGAAGCAGGCGGCGGGAATCCCGATCGAAAAGAAAAAAGGCGGAGAAAAGATTGCCGCCGACCAGAAGAAGACCGGTAAGTATAAAGGTTTCAAGGTGACCAAGAAGCAGGTAATTGAAATCGCGGAGCGAAAACAAAAAGACCTCAATGCCCGCGATGCTGAACATGCTGCCCGCATCATCGAAGGAACCGCTCGCAGTATGGGCCTCGCTGTGGAAGGATAGAGAAGCCCCTTTTCGTCTCCCCCCGTTCGATCATCCTTGCGAGGACGTCAGTCCGCGAAGAAGCCGGACGGGGTTTGCTGTTTTTGTGATTAGACTGAACTCTGCGAACGGTGATTGCAGTCATGGCCAATGAACCCAACCCAACACCCGAAACAGCTGTAACGCCGCCGGCCCCCGCCCCGGTTGTACCCGCGCCTGCGACTCCAAGGCCCGCGCCCAATACTGCTGCGCAGACTACCCAGGAATCAGCAGCAAAGAAGAAAAAGAAGCCTGGAGTTCCACCGCGAAAGGGTAAGAAGCTGCGGAACCATTTGAAGAATCAAGCGCAACGGGTATCCAAGGAGGGAACGATGCCCCTCAAGAAAGCAGTTACCACGCTCAAGTCCGGGAAACGAGTGAAATTCGACGAGACCGTCGAGGTTCACATGAAACTGGGTATCGATCCGACCAACGCGGATCAGATGGTGCGTGGAACCGTTGCCATGCCTCACGGGATCGGCAAGACGGTCCGCATTCTGGTGTTTTGTCAGGGCGATGACGTGGCCAAGGCAAAGGAGGCCGGTGCCGACTTCGCCGGCAGCAGCGACATCATCGAAAAGATTCAGAAGGAAAACTGGCTCGATTTCGACGTGGCGATCACAACCCAGGCCATGATGCCGCAGGTCAGCCGGCTCGGTAAGGTTCTTGGCCCGCGCGGTTTGATGCCCACGCCGAAAGCCGGCACGGTGATTCCCGCCAACGGCGACATCGCTGCGGCCATCAAGGAATTCAAGGCCGGTAAAGTCGAGTACCGCGCCGACAAGGGCGGCTGCATCCACGCCGGAGTCGGCAAACTGAGTTTCGATGATGAGAAACTCGTTGCCAATATCCATGCCTTCGTCGACCAGGTTCGTGCCGCCAAGCCGGCCAGCGTAAAAGGGCACTTCCTGGTATCGGTCACGCTGTCGGCCACCATGAGTCCCGGCATTCCCGTAGTCGTTTAACTTCTGCTGTGCCCGAATGGCCTAAGCCGCCGGGTAACGATTGTTTTTCCCCGTTGATGTCGTGGTTTTGATTGAGTCCCCGAACCCGGGCTATCTGCTATGAGTAAGATTGTCAAGAAAATGGAACTCGATGCCTTGGGGGCGCAGTTCAAGGGCGTTCGGGATATGGTCATCCTTACGGGGACCAAGGTCGGGGCCGCCCTCGATTACAACTTCCGCAAGAGTTTGCGCGAGAAGAAAATCCGCCTCATGATGGTCAAGAATACTTTGGCCAACAAAGTTTTTAGCGAACAAGGTGTCAAGGTTGACGGCGTATGGAGCGGGACCACCTTGATTGCGTGGGGCGCTGACAGCATCAAGGAACTCAGTAACGCCGTGGACGGCATCATCAAGGATGCCGAGAAGAAAGATCCGAAGTCCAAGGATAAAATCAAAGTCAAAACCGCCGTTGCGGACGGCCAGGCGGTTTCGCTCGACATCGCCAAGAAAATGCCGACCCGCCTGGAGGCAATCGGCGAAATCATCGGGTTGATGATGGGGCCGGCTTCCTACATCGCGGCGGCTTTGACTGGACCGGCCAGCACAGTGGCGGGTCAGATTGCCACGATCAGCGAGAAAAAGGAAACGGCGGCCCCGCCCGCGGCATAGCTGTGTACCCGCGCCAAGGTCGTAGCGGCGGCTTCCAGCCGCCGACAGGTTGTGCAGACGGCGGCTGGAAGCCGCCGCTACGACCAGTACGCACTATAACCAGGCTGAACCTTCCAACCGATAGACGGCTCTTACATTGTGTTAGGCTATTACGCTTCTGCCGCCTGCTTCAGCGGCAATTTAGGATAAAGGAACTTCAAACATGAGCGACCTCGCTCCCGAAATCAAAGAACTCGGCGACAAAATCGCCAACTTGACGATCATTCAGGCCGTTGCCTTGAAGGACTATCTCAAGTCCGAATACAAAATCGAAGCTGCTGCCGGTGGCGGCGGTGGTGGCGGCGGGCCTGTGGCGGCCGCGCCGGTTGTCGTAGAGAAGGCTGCTGAACCGACGGAATTCAACGTGATTCTCGAGGCCGGTTTTGATGCTGCCAAGAAGATCAGCATCATCAAAGTCGTGCGCGAACTCACCGGTCTTGGCTTGAAAGAAGCCAAGGATCTTGTGGAAGGCGCACCGAAGAACGTCAAGGAAAATGTCGACAAGGCCACTTCCGAGAAGATGAAAAAGCAACTCGAAGATCAAGGTGCAAAAGTCAGCATCAAAGGCGTTTGAGTCGTGGGGCAGGCATTCTTGCAGACAGGAATGTCTGCCCCACGTAAATCCAATGGAATCGATTCGAAGTTCGGCAAGGATAGCAAGAACAAAAAATGAAATTTGGCAAGATTCTCTTGATAAATCTTGCCGGATTTAATACGATTTACATAATCCCTATAGTTGGTTTCAACGATCCTATTTTCTCTCAATCATGCGTGCTTGCCTGGTTCGAGAACATGGGGTCGTTTTGCGTCTGCGCCCTTATCCTCATTGTCGAGGTCTCTTTCCCTCGTGGTTGAGGAGTCATTGATGCGCCTGAACCCTGTCTGCCTCATGGTGACAATGCGTGCCAAGCGATCACAATCTCCTCGACTCGCAACAATCGTTGACTCTCTTTGTTCTACCCCTACGAACGGGTTGCCTGTGCAAACCCGAGCGGCACTCGGTGCCGTGTTGGTTGTTCCGTCAGTTATTTCATAAGTGATTTCCCTTCGAGACGCAAGGTCCGTTGCTGCGTGAGCCGGTTCTTTCGTCATCGCGTATTCCCTTCTGGGAGGAGCAACACCTATGCCCATCCCGGCTGACCGCACCATCAAGCCGTCGAATGTCCGCACCTTTGGTCAATTTGGCGACGCTGTGGATGTGCCGCCGTTGACCGACGTGCAGACTCGATCTTATGACCGCTTCCTCCAACTCGAAGCCGCTTACGATGAGCGCACTCCCACCGGTTTGGAAGGGGTCATGCGCGAAATCTTTCCCATCGAAAGCTACGACAAGAAAATCAGCCTGGAGTACGTCAAGTACGAGCTGGGCAAACCCCGTTACGACCCGGATGAATGCCGGCAGCTTCGTTTGACCTACGGCCGGCCTTTCAAGGTCTGGCTCCGCCTGCGCAAAACGGATGGCACAGCTGTTGAAGAAGAAGTCTATCTGGGCGATATGCCCATCATGATCGGCGGCGGCGAGTTCATCATCAACGGTGCCGAGCGCGTCGTCGTCAGCCAGTTGCACCGCTCGCCGGGCGTCGATTTCGTGCAGGAAATCGATGGCGACTTGAAACTGCACTCCTGCCGAATCATTCCCGAGCGAGGCTCCTGGATCGAGATCAACGTCACCAAAAAAGGCACGCTCGGTGTGCGTATCGATCAATCCGGGAAATTCAGCGCCATGACGCTGCTGCGGGCGATGGAGCCTCAGTATTCGTCGAACGCTGCGATCATGCGCGAGTTCTATGCGCACGAAGACGGTCAAAACCCACGGGCCTGCCGCGCGGGAAAACTCATCGGCAACCCCGATGCGACTCCCCCGGAGATGCCGATGATCGCCGACGACGATGTCATCGACCCGGATACCGGCGAGGTCTACCTCGATAGCGGCGAGCCTTTCACGAACGACATGGTCGACAAGATTATTGCGGCCAAGATGAAAGAAATCACGGCTCTGGCCCCGCCCCGCGATCCGTTGATTCTCTCGGCGATCGTCGAGGACGGCACGATCTCGCACGAAGCCGCCCTGTTGAAGATCTATCAACGTCTCCGGCCCGGCAATCCGCCGCAACTGGAAAAGGCCCGCGAGCTGTTCCGCGAGAAATTCGCCGATGCCAACCGCTATCGCCTCGGCCGGGTCGGTCGATTCCGCATCAATCGCAAGTTCGATCAGAACGTCCCGGAAACGGAAATGACCCTGCGCGCGGTCGACTTCGTCAATGCCATCAAATATCTGCTCAAGCTCCGCGATAGTCGGAAGACCAAGGAAGAAGAGGCAAAGTTCCAGGTGGACGATATCGACCATCTCGGCAATCGTCGCCTGCGAACCATCGATGAACTCGCCGCGGATGAGCTTGCGCAAGGGCTTCCTGAAACTCCGCCGCACCGTCCAGGAGCGCATGGCAATCCGCGAGCAACAGGACATGTCCCCGCGCTCGCTGATCAATCCGAAATCGGTGTCGGCGGCGATCGAGTATTTCTTCGGCCGATCCGAACTGTCGCAGGTCGTGGACCAGACCAACCCGCTCGCGCAGTTGACCCACGAGCGCCGACTGTCGGCCCTCGGGCCAGGCGGCTTGAACCGAAAACGCGCCGGCTTCGAAGTGCGCGACGTGCACATCTCCCACTATGGCCGCATCTGTCCGATCGAAACGCCGGAAGGCACGAACATCGGTTTGATTTCGAGCCTGTCGATCTACGCCCGGATCGATGAGTACGGCTTCCTGATCACGCCTTATCGAAAGGTCAAGGACAAGAAGCTTGTCCGACGACGTCGTCTGGCTGCGTGCCGATGAAGAGTCGCAACTGAACATCTGCCCCGCCGACACGCCGGCGGACAACCATCCAAGATCATCGGCGATCGTGTCACCGGCCGATATGGCGGCGACTTCAAGGCGTTGCAAACGGACAAGGTCGAGTACATCGACGTTTCCCCGAAGCAGATGGTCGGCGTCTCGGCCGGGCTGATTCCGTTCCTCGAACACGACGATGCGAATCGGGCGCTGATGGGTTCCAACATGCAGCGGCAGGCCGTGCCGCTGCTCATCACCGAGCCGCCGATCGTCGCGACCGGTCTCGAAAGAGAAGTCGCCAAGCATTCGGGAATGGTGGTCCGCGTCGGAAGCACGGCGTCATCACTTACGTCGATGTCGCAGCGAATTCGGGTGGACGAGAAGGAATACGTTCGCTCCGCAAGTTCACCGGCCTGAACGAACGAACCTGCCTGAACCAGAAGCCGATCATCAAGATCGGCGACAAGGTGAAGAAGGGGCAGATCATCGCCGACGGCGCTGCCACCTCGCAAGGGCGAACTGGCGCTGGGCCGGAACGTGCTGGTCGCGTTCATGTCCTGGGAAGGTTACAACTTCGAGGACGCGATCATCATCTCCGAACGGCTGGTCAAGAACGATACCTACACCTCGATCCACATCGAGGAGTTCGACATCGAAATCCGCGAAACCAAGCTCGGGAACGGAAGAGTTCACCCGCGACATTCCGAACGTTTCGCCCAAGGCGCTGGCGAACCTGGACGAGCACGGCATTGTCCAGATTGGGACGTTCGTCCAGCCGGGCGACATCCTGGTCGGCAAGGTGTCGCCCAAGTCGCGCGAGCGAACTGACGCCGGAAGAAAAGCTGCTGCACGCCATCTTCGGCCGATCCGGCGAGGACGTGAAGAACGACAGCCTCGAAGTGCCGTCCGGCGTCGAGGGGATCGTCATCGACACGCAGCGGTTCAGCCGCCGGGCCAGCATGACGGAGGACGAGAAGAAGGCAGATCGCAAGGAAAGACGAGACTGGAAACACGAGCTACGGCAAGAAGATCGCCGATCAGTTCCGGGACGTTCGTCAGGGAACTGGAAGAAGATTCTCGACAAGAAGGACCTCAAAGACCCTCAGCACCGGCAAGCTGCTTGCCGTCGGACAAGGACGACAAGGCCGTCGCCGAGCAGGCAGAGGCTTCAAGATCGAGAACCTGGACGTTCGCTCGCCGGAGAACCAAGCCGAAAAGGTCCAAGATCTATGAAGCGGCACGGCGAACGGATCCAGATCTTCGTCGATGAACGCGAACGCAAGCTCAATTCACTCAACCGCGGCGACGAATTGCCCGCGGCGTTCAGCAGATGGTCAAGGTCTACGTCGCCACCAAGCGGCAGATTTCGGTCGGCGACAAGATGGCCGGCCGGCACGGCAACAAGGGCGTGATCTCGAAGATGCTGCCCGAAGAAGACATGCCGTTCCTGGACGACGGCACGCCGGTGGACATCCTGCTCAATCCGCTGGGCGTGCCGTGCCGTATGAACGTGGGTCAGATTCTCGAAACCCACCTGGGTTACGCGGCGGCCAAGCTCGGCTTCAAGGCGGTGACTCCGGTCTTCGACGGCGCGACGGAGGAGGAAATCCGGGACTGCCTCAAGGAGGCCGGGCATCAACGAGACCGGCAAGAGCGTGCTGTACGACGGCCGCACCGGCGAAGCGTTCGATCAGCCCGTGACGGTCGGCTACATCTACATGCTCAAGCTGCACCACCTCGTCGACGACAAGGTCCACGCCCGCGCAACCGGGCCGTACTCGCTCATCACCCAGCAACCGCTGGGCGGCAAGGCCCGCTTCGGCGGCCAACGGTTCGGCGAAATGGAAGTGTGGGCGCTGGAAGCCTACGGGGCCGCCTACATCCTGCAGGAGTTGCTCACCGTCAAGTCGGACGACGTGGAAGGCCGGACCAAGATTTACGAATCGATGGTCAAGGGCGAGAACACGCTCGAAGCCGGCACGCCGGCCAGCTTCGACGTGCTTGACCCACGAGATTCGCGGCTTGGGTCTGAACATGCAGTTGGAAAAGAAACGCGTCCTGTAAATTTGAGGGTCTGAGATGATCGTCGGCCCTGACGATTGCTTTTACATCGAGGATGGTGTGCATCGAGCGGTTGCCGCGCGCGAAGCTGAACTGACGGCGATCCTTGCCAAGTTGATACGCGACGGGATGGAAGACGAGCTAATCCTTGTGCGTTTAGACCGTCTTTGCTCCCCGAAGGAAAGGGTCGGTCGGTGGGATCACAGACGAGACTTATTTGATTTGGTTGCTTTGCTGAAAACGCCGATCGGTAGAGCGAAAATGCCCGAAATAAGTGTCCAACCGCTGGGAGCGGCTGGACAAACTCGATCGATTCCTCTTACGGATGTTGAAATCGATCTAGGTTAAGGAGATTGAAATGAACGCAGGTGATCGACAACTGTTGATCGAAAAGTGCGCCCAAGTCTTGCACCGGGCACTGGTGGAAATCAGAAATCTCTCGCGCTGCGTGGACAATACGAATCGAATCCATGAACTTGCCGACATTATCCACAACCTGCCGCTCTTCCAGGTAGGTCGAGATGAATTCGCGGTAGTTCATATCAGAGAAGAACTGCAAGATTACGAAAGCAAATACGGAGTCAACGGATTATATACTCGAATACTTGATTTGGACGAAGAAAAATTCAATGAACGCTATAACCGTGCTCCCTGGGATTGGGCTGCACCGGAAGAACTCGCAGTGAAGAATTAGCCCACACCGTCCACTTGGTGATTTTCGTTCGTACCGCAAAAGGAAATCATATATGAGCACCAATGGCACTCCGCCCGCCGCCTCTGCCGAAGTCGGCAACTATGATCGCATCAACGATTATGGGGCCGTTCGCGTCAGCCTGGCCAGTCCGACCGATATTCGGGGCTGGTCTTTCGGTGAGGTGAAGAAACCGGAAACCATCAACTACCGAACCTATCGTCCGGAAAAGGACGGTTTGTTCTGCGAGCGTATCTTCGGCCCGGAAAAAGACTGGGAATGCACCTGCGGCAAATATCGCGGTATGAAATATAAGGGCATGATCTGCGACCGTTGCGGCGTGAAAGTCACCCATAGCCGCGTCCGCCGAAAGCGCATGGGCCATATCGAGCTGGCCGCCCCTGTGGTCCACATCTGGTTCTTCAAGGCCATGCCCAGCCGGCTTGGCACGCTGCTGGATATGAAGACGTCGAGTCTGGAAAAGATCATCTATTTTCAGGACTACGTCGTCGTCGATCCCAAGCAGACGAAGCTCAAGGAACGACAACTTCTGACGGAAGATGAGTTTCGCCGTGCCCGCGAAGAATACGGCGACGAGTTTGAAGCGGACATGGGCGCAGAAGCCATCAAGAAGCTGCTCGAAAAACTCAATCTGGTCGAGGCCTCCAAGGAACTGCGCGAAAAACTGGAAGCGGAAGAGAGGAAGGACAAGTCGTCCAAACAGAAGTTGCGCGACTACGTCAAGCGTCTGAAGATCATCGAATCGCTTCGGGACTCCAGCAATCGGCCCGAGTGGATGATCCTGGAGTGCATCCCGGTCATTCCGCCCGATTTGCGCCCGCTCGTGCTGTTGGATAGCGGCAACTTTGCCACCTCCGATCTCAACGATCTCTATCGCCGCATCATCAACCGCAACAATCGGCTCAAGAAACTCGTTGACCTCAATGCCCCGGAAGTCATCATCCGCAACGAAAAGCGCATGTTGCAGCAGTCGGTCGATGCGCTCTTCGACAACAATCGCTGCAAACGGCCGGTGCTCGGCAGCAGCAATCGACCTCTAAAGTCCTTGACCGACATGATCAAGGGCAAGCAGGGGCGTTTCCGCGAAAACCTGCTCGGCAAGCGCGTCGATTACTCAGCGCGCTCGGTCATCGTCGTCGGCCCTGAACTTCGGCTGCATCAGTGCGGTTTGCCGAAGAAGATCGCTTTGGAATTGTTCCAGCCCTTCATCATTCGCAGGCTCAAGGAACTCGGATACGCCGATACCATCAAGTCGGCCAAGAAGATGCTCGAACGCAAAGACGATCAAGTCTGGGATATTCTCGAAGAAGTCACCAAGACGCATCCGGTCTTGCTCAATCGCGCCCCCACGCTTCACCGCATGGGTATTCAAGCCTTTGAGCCGGTGCTCATCGAAGGCAATGCCATTCGTATTCACCCGCTGGTTTGCAAAGGTTTCAATGCCGACTTCGACGGCGATCAAATGGCCGTCCATCTGCCGCTCTCCATTGAGGCCCAGGTCGAAGCCAGCGTGCTGATGATGTCCACCAACAACATCTTTAGCCCGGCGAACGGCAACCCGATTATCACGCCGTCCCAGGACATCGTGATGGGTTGTTACTACTTGACCGCCAAGCGCGGCGAGGAAGGCGAGAAGGTTGAAGCGGGCGATGGTATGGTCTTCCACAGCCCCGGCGAATTGTTCACTGCGTTCGATCAAAAGAAACTGGGCGTTCACGCTCGTATTCGAGTTCGCGTGCAGGCAGACAAGAAAGTCATCACGGAACTGAAGGGCGAGAAAGACAAGGTCATCGTCGATGAATTGCCGCGCAAAGCGGGTGCATTGGTCCGCACCACGGTGGGGCGGGTTATCTTCAACGACATCCTGCACCCAAAGATGGCGTTCTACGATCTGCCGTTGACGAGCAAGCATTTAAGTCGAATCATTGCCGATTGCTATCAGATTCTCGGTCGCCGGGAAACGATCGACCTTCTCGACCGCATGAAGGAGATGGGCTTCCGCCAATCGACGCGCAGCGGCTTGAGTTTCGCCAGTTCCGACCTGCGAACTCCGGACATCAAGGAACAGGTCATCAAGGACAAGGACAAGGAAGTCGAGAAGTTTCGCCGGCAATACGAGCGCGGCGTGATCACCGAACAGGAACGCTACAACCGCGTGATCGACCTCTGGGGCGAAGCCCGCGACATCATCACCAAACAGATGATGGCGGATCTCATGAATGACCGCCGGTTCGATGAGCGAACGAATCAGGTGCAGCCCTATCTGAATCCCATCTTCCTGATGGCCCACTCGGGCGCTCGCGGCGGTATCGAGCAGATTCGCCAGTTGGCCGGTATGCGCGGTCTGATGGCGAAACCATCCGGTCAGATCATCGAGACGCCGATTCGCTCGAACTTCCGCGAAGGTTTGACCGTTTTGGAGTATTTCTCCTCGACACATGGTGCTCGTAAGGGATTGGCCGACACCGCTCTGAAAACCGCCGACTCCGGTTACTTGACCCGTAAGCTGGCCGACGTGGCGCAGAATGTCGTCATCACGATGGAAGACTGCGGCACGACGATGGGGACCACCAAGGGCATCATCTACAAGGGCGATGAAATCGATCGCCCGATCTCGGACGCGATTCGCGGGCGGGTGAGCCGAAAGGAAATCAAAGATCCGGAATCGGGTAAAATCATCATCGCGGAGAACGAGATGATTTCTCCGGCCAAGGCGAAGCTGATCGAAACTCTCAATATCGATAAGGTCGCCGTTCGCACCCCCATGACCTGTCAGGCACCGCTCGGCGTATGCCGGTTGTGTTACGGAATGGACCTGGCAACGGGAACGATGGTCGAAGAGGGTATGGCGGTTGGGATCATCGCGGCCCAGTCGATCGGCGAACCCGGCACGCAACTCACGATGCGAACCTTCCACATCGGCGGCGTGGCGCAAAAAGGTGCCAACGTCGAGAGCGATTGCAAAACGAAAAAAGGCGGTATCATTCAGCTCGAGCGCATCAACGTCGTCACCAACGATCAGGGCGTACGGGTTGCACTGGCTCGAACGGGCGAAATTCTCATCCTCAACCCGAAGACGCGAGATCAGATTCCGATCGAGCGATTCTCGGTTCCGAACGGCTCAGAAATGTTCGTCACGGAAGGCAAGGAAGTGAAGGCAGGCATGGTTCTCTGTCGATGGGATCCGCACATGATTCCGATCATCAGCGAAGAGGGTGGCGCATTCGCTTCGAGGATATCGTCGAAAACGAAACGGTTCGCCGCGAAAAGGATTCGGGCGGTGCGGAACGCTTCATCATCATGGAGCACAAGGGCGAACTCCATCCTCAGCTCGTGATCGAAGATAATCGCGGCAACATCATGAAGGCCTACTTCATCCCCGAACGCGCCTACATCGAGGTGAAGGACAAGCAACAGATCTCCGCCGGCACGATTATCGCCAAGACACCCAAGGAAGTCGGCGGTACGCACGACATCACGGGCGGTTTGCCGCGCGTGACGGAAATCTTTGAAGCCCGTCGGCCGCGCGACCCCGCAGTCATGGCGGAGCAGGCCGGCAAGATTCGCATCGGCGACAAGAAGCGCGGCAAACGGATAATCTGGATCCAGCCCGAAGATGAGAAGGGCCGGCCGACCGGCGAGGATGTCGAGCATCAGGTGCCGCACGGCAAGCAGCTTCGCGTCCAGACGGGTGAGTATGTGAAAGCCGGCGAGCCTCTCGTATTCGGCCCGCTGGTGCCGCACGACATTCTGCGAATCTCAGGCGTTGAGGCCTTGCAGGACTACCTCGTCCGCGAGGTTCAAAGCGTCTATCGCTCGCAGCGTGTGGACATCGACGACAAGCACATCGAAGTCATCGTGGCCCAGATGTTGCGGAAGCGTAAAGTCCTGACGGCGGGCGATACGAACTTGCTGCCCGGCTTCGTGATGGATCGCTTCGGCTTTGAGGCCGTGAACAATCGGCTCCTCGAAGAGAGCGTGAAGATCAAGAACAAGGGTGATTCCACGTTCGAGGACGGCAAGATCGTGTCGCGCGAACAATTTGACGAAGAGCGCAACGCCATCGAGGAAGCCGAGGGCAAACCACCAACGTTCACGACGCCACTACCCGCACGGGCCGAGGATGTGTTGCTGGGAATCACCAAGGCCGCCGTCCAATCCGAGAGCTTTATCTCTGCCGCATCGTTCCAGGAAACGACGAAGGTGTTGACTGAGGCAGCACTGGCCAGCAAGGTGGACGGCCTGGTCGGCCTGAAGGAAAACGTGATTCTGGGCCACTTGGTCCCAGCGGGAACCGGCTTCCGAGTCTATCAGGACAGCGAAGTCCGAATCACGGCTCCGGAGGAAGAAGAGATGGTCGATACGCCTGTGGTGATGGCAGGTGTTGAAGAGGCCGCTACGGAGTGAGACCAAGAAGAGCTTTTGTTTGCCAGAGACTCCGTTCAAATACCCCACGTAGACCGGTCGCTCCGCGACCGGATCCCGGTTGCGGAGCAACCGGACTACCGTCTGTGGGTATTTGAACGGAGTTTCTTTCGTTTCGGGTGTTCGTTGGAAAATACTTGACGCCGGTGCAGTTCGATCTCGGCTCAACGAACGCTTGCGTGACCCGGATTGAATGAATGAAGCTTATGTATTGACGTGAGCCGAAAGCACTGAGATAATTCACTCGCGGTTGCATCCCAGCCATTACATCAAGCATCCTCTGATCCTCCAAATTCGACATTACGTCCTGACGCCTTTGTAGGAGATGAATCATGGATAAGTCATTCGTTGCCGGGGTATTGTTCGTCGCCGCGCACGGACTTGCCGCACCCCCAAAGCTGGCTTCCGAAGAGCCCGTTCAACGGCCAAAACTGGTTGAAGATGGTGAGGGAGGTGAGAGGCTATCCGAACTCCTGAAACAGGCTTTTGGTCCCACCTGCGTCGAGCAAGAACCCATTTACGCCACCAAACTGAGTATCAGGGACAAAGGGATCGTCTGCGCCGCTATCGAAGCGCAAATCCTCTCCGACGGGCGACTTCTGGTCAAACAATTAAGCATTGCCGTATTCAGGAAAAATCGGGAGATCAATACACTGCACTGCGATGTCGCCATTTTTAAGTTCGATCGGCCTTTGCGAAAATTCGAGGAAGTGGCGACTCGAAAGGTCTCCGCCGTCGAATTGCATGCCGATCCGGATTATCCGACCGATGATCCCCGCAAAGGGAAGACCGAGTTCGCAAAGCGTCGCAATGGCCCGGGAAATTCCAAAGATGATCTGCTCTGGAAATCGCCAGAAACCATTTACTTTCGTGAGGGTCCAAAACCACTTCTCGCTTCCGAGTTCGTGTACAGGATGGTTGTGGTGCCCGATTTCCTGCGGGTTTTACGGGTTTTGTTCGAGCCTATCAGGAAATTGGCCGCGTTTCTTGCCCCACTTAAGAAGAGCCGGCCATTACCTCGAAATTAGCGATCAAGCTGTGGCCACTCCGAATTGGGCGGTGATTCGGTCAAGGATCAGTTCGCCATTTTCCCTGGCTCGGTAATACCCGGCGGGAAGATTCCTCTGCAGACAAGCCCCAGCAATTTGTTCTGGGCTGATCCGCATGGTTTGGATCGTTGACTCAATCTCATCGGCTCTGGCAATAAGTTTCGATTTCCCGCTTTTTCGCCACATGTCCAGAACATACTGTCGCGCAGTAATGTCGGCTAAACCGGCTTGTCGAGGCCATGTGATTGGTTGAACCAACGGATTGCCGGCAGAACGGAACAAGGCGACGACGAATGTTGAGCAGGTAAGGCCAACGTCATGATTGAAAACGATTAGTCCAGTACGGCGGTCGAAGCCGAGATTCAGGTCAAACTCAAAACTGTACGGAAGCTTTCCGCTCTGGTTCGCGCGATATACGCGAGCGCAGAACCCTGCCAGGTACTCCAGTTCCTCTTCTTTGAGTGGAGGAATAGCAAAAGCATATTGTCCAGCTGCGCATTCTTCGTCTCGGAGACTTTCGTGATTGGCGAAATGGAGGAACCGAAGTCTGCCGACGGCGTTACGATAGACAATCCCGGCGTGAGCACTACAAGGCGAAGTGCGCTGAAGAGCGATTGCCAATAAGCTGACCCGTTTTTCGTCAAAAGTAAAGCGCGACCAATCTCCATTGAAACCGAACTGGCAAAGGAGCCAATCGTAGCAAATCGCCAGCATTCGATTCACGGAGTACAGCCCTCATTGGTATTTAGCGAGTAACTCTCCGGCGTATTTCTTTCCTTTCTGCCGGGTGATTTCCTCAAAAGCCCGTTGAAAGAAGATCGCTCGCCCCTTCAAGTTCTTCGCGCGAATCGTGATGCCGAGGATCGACACAATTACCGAAGAAGCCAACTTTCCGACTTGAAGTTGCCGGAGAGCGCGGTCGCAATCGCTGAACTGCCCGGCAACCAATCGCTCATCGAAGTAATCGAGCGCCTCGTCGATGGCTTCGAACTTTCGATTCACTTTGCAAAGAGCATACAGATTGATGAGAAAGAGCGATCCTTCGTTTTCGTAAGGCAGGAGAGTCGTGTTGACTAGTGGAAAGCCAATCGGTTTTTCGGAAGATGCGGCGCGATTGTCCTGCACGCTTTTCGTCAATCGCGCGACACTCTTATCGAAGGTTACAGGCTTCACTTCAGTCAAAATGTTGCCAGCCATCAGGGAATATCTCCGCGTTCAGCAATTTCGACGCCGAGCGACACCAACTCTTCGAAGAGTCGCGGTAATGACTCGTGAGGCAAGTTTTCGGATCGTTCCGGGGCAGTATTCATATCCAATTCAACTGCACTGTAACAGTTGTCCTGCCACTTAAATGGAGCTCTCGGAGGAGATTCCACTGAGAAAGCCACGTTTAATTTAGACCAGGTGGACACGCGGTTGAGAGGCAAGCCGGGCACAACGTTCGAAACCCTGCGTCTATTGATTTGCAACACAAAATCATTGGGGTTGGGCTCCAAGTTTACGGCGGGCAAGTGGTTTGCCAGGACTCGGTAGGCGTCTTGCGAGGTGGGCGCGGCTTGGAGTAGTTTTCCGCCAAAGGCAATCCGGATTAGCGGCGGACAGGACTTCGCCAACCAAGGGTTCAGCAAGTCAAAGAACCAATCCACTTTTTCTTGCATCGCTCCAATCGTGGGTAAGTTGCCGGACGAATCGTCGAACTCGACAAGCGGCTGCATCAACCATTCGATCTTGCTAAGGTCTACCCGCAACGTTAGCATTACTCCCTCGAAACTGCCGCGCTCCTCTCGCATGTGCTTCTTTCTTGTCGAGACAAAATCTTCCGATTGCCCGAATGCCAAGTCTTGCCACCAATGTTGATCCATGAAAATCGGTGGGTCGGTGGGAAAGGCAACGAGGCGCGCGAACTCAAGTTCCCAAGCGGAAGTGACCGGCAATTGACTTCTTCTGGAAACGTGCATACTTTCACCCAAATTGGCGCAGCAATGGTATGACGTGAAACTCTGTTGCCAGAGAACTCTATCCCCGCCAATGGAATGATAACGGGAGTAGTAAGCGGAGCCTATGCCGCTTTTCGATAAATCTTGCGGACGAACATTTAAGAGGTTTATCCTGAATGCCTGCGAGAGGCAAGTCAAGCGGAAATGGCTCATCATTTCCCAGCGGCTTCGAGCGCAACTTGTACGGTCGCAAGAGGCAACAGCAACGACAGCGGCGCGTCGGCCAGCGGCACAGCTCCATAGGACGAGTACCATTTCGCGGCCCGCTCATCTTTGGCATCGATCAAGAGCGCCACCCCACCGACTTCCGTTGCCGCGACTAAACATCGCCGTCCTGCTGCCAGGATCAGTTGACCGCCCAGCCCTTGTCCCTGGACTGTTCGACTCACAGCCAATCTCCCCAGTCGAAAGACAGGTATGTCATGTCGGGCGAGGCCCTTACGAACGATTTTCGGCGCGCGACTGTATTCGAGTGAAGCCGGGCAGAGGCTGTAGAAGCCCAAAACTGTCTTACCATCCGCTTTGGAAATAGCCAGGAAGGTTTTGGCAACTCCCTTGTCGTGGCTCTGGCGAGCATATCGGTGAAGGAACTCATTCAATGCCGGCTCGCCGCAGTCGAACGAGGCACGGTCGTGTTTCTTGGCGATCGGTTCTTCACGCCAATCGGGTAGGCTCATAACCGCTCCGGCAAAGCGCGGGCGGCCTTCCGCAATTTGGCGTTCGGTTTGGGAGGGTTCTCGAGCAATTCCATAACGAGTTGACTGTCGCGTTGAGTAAGCTTAACGCGTTCGTGTTCTTCGATAACGGATTGTGCTTCTCGCAGGACCGTTCGAAGGATGAAGGTGGTCATATCCGTTTGCTCAAGAGCGACGGCGCGCATGATAACAGCCTTGTCGGCGGCTCGCACGCGCAGGGCTAATCGGTTATTGTCCTTCACAGATGCTCGGGGCATGCCGTTCTCCTTATGTACATATTGAAAGCGTACATAGAAACGGTTTCGTGGTCAAGGCTCAGAGATGCGCTCGGCTTACGGTTACATGGACACGCCAACCTTCCGTGCCGTTTATACCGGTTCTTGTACAAAGATTCGGTGCCATCGCTCACTCGATTTAAGCAGCGGAACTCATGACCGTATCATACCGCCAAGAACCGGATCTTTCGGGCCAGGAATTCATCGACATTCTGATTCGTTCCACGTTATCCGAACGCCGGCCGATCCGTGAGCCCGACCGAATATCGGCAATGTTGAAGCACGCCGATTTGATAATCACTGCACGACTAAACGGCTTATTGATCGGCATCTCACGAGCGATCACCGACTTTAGCTATTGCACCTATCTGTCCGATCTGGCTGTTGATGTGCAATACCAAGGGAAGGGCATTGGCCGGGAACTGATTCGCCAAACGCACCTGGCCGCAGGATTGGACACGGCGTTGATTCTGCTGTCAGCGCCGAAGGCTCAGACCTACTACCCGCACATAGGAATGAAACAGCACGATTCTTGCTGGATCATTCCTCGGCAGAACCCACTCGTGTAGGGCGGGTCGAGGCTTTGCGAGGCCCGCCGGAACCGCACAGTCATTCCGGCGGGCCTCGCAAAGCCTCGACCCGCCCTACACGAATTCCGGCGGGCCTCGCAAAGCCTCGACCCGCCCTACTGCAAATGCACGTTTCCCTTCTATACAAAGCATGTCATCAAGAGGGCAAACCATGAATGCCAAGAGCGATCCCAAAACCATCTTGTTCCTCTGCACCGGTAATTACTATCGCAGCCGATTCGCCGAGGTAATGTTCAACTCGGTCGCAGCGAAGATGAGCTTACCCTGGAAAGCGACCTTGCGCGGTTTGGCTCTGGAGCGGGGAATCTACAATATTGGACCGATGGCCCGCGCTGCCCTTGAGATGTTGGAATTGCGAGGAATTCGCGGCAGCGCTGCGCTAACGAGATACCCTGTTCAAGCAGCATCGGCAGATTTTGACAGCGCTGATTGGATCGTCGCGTTGCAAGAGACCGAGCATCTTCCTTTGCTTCAAGAGCGATTTCCAACCTGGATCGAGCAAGTTGAATTCTGGCATGTCGAGGATGCTCTTGGTGTGTTGCCCTTGATCGAAAGAGAGGTCATGGATTTGTCGGCCCGTCTCATCCTGGGTGGCAAACCCCGACCACCGGGACCGCTCAAAATCGTTGACGATGTATGTGTAAAGTGCGGTCAACCTCTCACGAGATGCAAATGTCAGGGGAAGAAGGAACCGGCGAAAAAGCCTGCGGTTGTTCGCGTGGGCAGAGAAACCAAAGGTCGGCGCGGCAAGGGCGTAACGATCATTTTCGATCTTCCTCTGGATGAAGACGGGCTGAAGGAACTTGCGGCAAAACTCAAATCAAAGTGTGGGACGGGTGGAACGGTCAAGGACGGATGTATCGAGATCCAGGGCGACCAGCGAGATCGACTTGCTGCGGAACTGGAAAGCATGGGCTACAAGGTGAAACGAACCGGGGGGTAGTGCATTTACGCCGGCGGTTCTTTCGAGAGAAGCTGATTCACCTGGGTGCTCAGTTTGCGCAGTGCTTCGGGAACTCGCCGCAGAGTGATTTGCAGCCTTTCGTAGGCGGAGCCGCCCGTGGCCGGCCACTGGATCAACCACTCGGCCAGCGGTGCGGAAATGTACTGGATCACCATCGACTCTCGGCGCGCGCGGGTCGATACGCGCTTCTGTTCGACGAACTGCCAGACGATCAACTCCACGATCTGGTGGGCGATCGATGCGAAAAAGGGCACGTAAATCAGCGTTGCGTAGCCCAGACCTCCCGCCCAGAACCCCAGCCCGATGGCGATGACATCCAGGAGCAGTTTGGCCACGCGCAGGAAGGCCAGCAAACCGACATTCTGCTCCAAACCGCTCGTGATCGCCCGGCAGGTCGCGTCGATCTCATCGGCGGAGCCTACTTGAAATCGACGAAAATCATTTTCAAAGCGTTCGGTTGAGTTTTCGCCCAGTCCGGAATTGAAGCCGTTGACGACGTGACGCCATAACGCATGAACGTCCGCGCGGCGTAACGACTCAGCGCGCAATTGATCCAGCCACGCCTGTAGGCCGCCCTTGAGCACCTCGTATTCCGGCAGGTTGAGCGATTCGGGCGGCGTCATCGCCTTGCTCATGAAATTCCGAAGCAGGCGATAGGGCAGCCGAACGCCCCACAGAATGCCGCTCAAAACCCGACCTGCGCCGGGGAGCTCGAGGAGATTCAACAACTGTTCGCGCGTGTCGTCGAAGCGGCGAAAGCGTTCGCCGTTGAGGAATTCGCGTCGATAACGCGCATCAAATTCCATCTGTGCGGTTTGAACCAGGTTGCGCCAGCTATCGAGCGCAGCCAGGTCTTGCCGAGCCACTTCCAGCAATCCCTCGCCGGCGGTGTTGAGATAACGCAGGGCATTGGCAACGCTGCGACGGCGAGCTGTTCCGGGCGGGTCGATCATCACCGTCAATTGATTCAGCAGAGGAATGCGATACTTTCCTGCGTTCGCAACGGGATCGCGCAGTTGCTCCGCAGTGAGGAAGGGGATCGCCAGCACGGGAACCGATGGTTTGCCCGAAGGAAGTTTCGGCAGCCGGCCCAGAACCTTGCGCTGAAAGTGCTGGACGATTTCCTGGGCCTGGGCCTCGCGCATCTTGGTCAAACAGACGATCACCGGCTTGTTGGCGCGGACCAACATGTGCAAAAACTCGGTCGGAACTTCATCGTTATAGCGTTCATCGGAGGCGACATAGACGATGACATCGGCCAGGGCGGAAATCTCCATGAGCCGGGAAACGTACCCGGTCGCTGCCCAGGTCGTCATATCGGGACAGTCCCAGATGACGACCTCGCCGAGCGCGCTCCGAAGCCGTTGCCGCTCTCGGGCGGCAAGGAGACTCGTTTCACCTGATAGACATCCTCATCCAGATTGGCGGGTGCGGGTTGGCTGAGTCGCTGTAAGGGGCCGAGAAAGCCCAGGTGCGCCGGCCAGGGAAACGAACTGCCGCCGGCAATGTAGGCTGTGGGGTGACGGGTGTAGCCCGCTTGCGGGTTGGCCTCGGCGACGACGCTGCCGCAGAGAAAATTGACGATGGTGCTTTTCCCGGCCCCCGCTCCACCGACGACCGCGATATGAAGGGGGGTCGGTGCCTGTCCATTGAGATAGGGTCCGAGAATATCGCGGACCAAACCGGTAGCAAGCCGGAGTTGCCCGGCGTGTTGGGCCAGGTCGGCTTGCCGGCGGCAATGATCTTCGAGCCAACTCAGATCCTCGGCGAGTTGGGTCACGAGTTGTCGATGATCCGCTGCTTCCATCAAGGAACCTTTCAAGTTCGGCCGGTTTCCCAGGGCGCATTTCCGAAGTTTTACGATCGAAAAGCCGGTACGGTCAACGTATCCGGTTTGCGATCCAGCGAGAAGAATTCCAGCGGTATCGTCGGCTTCTTCCCGAGGATCACTTCCGACATCACTTTCGCTGTGCCCAGTGAAAGTTGAATTCCTGCCCGGAAATGGCCCGACGCTACGAAGGCGTTGTCGAACCCAGGTATCGCGCCCAGGAACGGCATGCCGTCGGGCGAGCCGGGCCGAATTCCTGACCAGCATTTTTCTACTTCAGCATCCTTTAGTCGTGGAACCAGCGACGTGGCGAATTCGAGAAGAGAAGTTACTCCCATCGCGGTGTTTTGCTTGATGAATCCTGCTTCAGGCTCCTCGGTTCGCGCCGATCAATAGCCGGCCGTCTTCGCGCGGCACTAGGTAATTTTTCCCCACCAGAACAATCCGTTTCAAGATCAGCTCACTGGTCCTCAGCAGCACGATCTGCCCGCGAACGGGATGGATTCCCGGATCCCGGTGGAATGGGGCGAGCAAAGGATTTGTCCAGGCTCCCGTTGCGAGGAGATACCGATCCGCAACTCGTTTCTCGCCGGAACTTAGACGGATGTCGGCAACTTTATTTCCACATAGGTTGATATTTTCAAGCATGGCCCCAGGTCGCAGCTGAACCTTGGTGGATCGACATGCCGCGATCAAGGCCCGAAGGTGCCAGGGATTTCGGGTCTGTGCCATCGCTTCAAAGAAAAAACTCTCACCGGGCACTGGCTCGCAGTTCGGCTCAAACCGCGTGATTTGGCCGGAGGGCACTCGTTCAAAGGCGATACCCTCGCGTTTCCAGGCATCAACCTGGGCATCTCCATCTTCAAAAAACTCGATGCCGCCGCAAATGCGATAGCCGGTATCGATGCCGGTAATTTCCTGCAATTCCTGCGCGAACGCGGGAAACGCCGTTACACTCAGCGCTCGCAATTGATCGATCGGTGAGAGCGTAGTCGAGAATTTTCCAGGCGGGATGATACCTGCTCCAGCCCACGATGCTTCCGCGCCGAGTTCGCCCTTGTCGATGACCTCGACGGCAGCCCCCTGTTTGGCCAGGAAATAGGCAGTGGTCAGGCCAATGACCCCGCCACCGATAATTACCACGTCCGACGCTTGACTCATGCGGGTGTTATAGGTGCATTCGCGAGAAACGGACGCTGAAGATGGGGATTTCGTTTGCCGAACTGCGGAGAGATATGGAGAATGAGGATGAAGCCCAAATTCAAAGGGTATTGATTAACATGAGAGAATAAAAGAAAACGGAACTGATTTTGGCTTTCTTGATGAGGAAACACTTATGGCGCTAGTTGCTTGTGACCAGGTCACTAAAGGATTACGCAGTTCAGAACGAACGGTTTCGCTACTCGATGCGCAAGGCCGTAAGGAATTCCTTCGTGTTGAAGAAGGTTTCCTCACGCAGGAAAATGGCAAATCATGGCTTCCCGTGGGTGTCGTTTACGAAGACAAGGCTCGTGGCATTGTTCTGGTTGAACTTCCCCAAGAAGCCGAATCGGGTACAAATCGATTGTGGGTTCGTTTCTCAGATATCTTGGTATCGAACGGAACCGTTGCCCTACCGTGCAAAGATCGCTGCCCGCGTTGAAGGCAAGAGCAGTTTGGCACGTATTGGAATGGGTGTTCACATCACTGCACCTACCATCCATGCAGGATTCGGCTTTAAAGAAAACGACACCAGCTTTCCTGGGAGTTCCATCCAACTTGAAATCTGGAATATTGGTCCACTCACAATTCGGCTTCAGAAAGGGATGAGAATTTGTCAACTCATCTTTGAAGAAGTGCATGGAACGCCGGATAAAGGTTATGAAGGACAATTCGTCATGCAGGGGCCCGTTTCGGAGTAACCATCGCAGAGTTGTGAACTACGTGGCAATCGTTTCGGACTCTGTTACTTTGGCTGGTCGCATTCCACTATCGACTCATTTTGACGCTCAGCCTTCCGGATTTCATTTGCCCAACCGAGTCGAGATATGGAGAATCAGAATGAACCCCAAAGAAAAGGTGCTCGATATGTTTCGATTCGTTCCCGGCGTCAACGGGTATTGGGTCTTTTGGCTTGCCTTGATGCTCGGCTCTTTCGGACTTCCGTCACCGACATTTGCGCAGGACAAGAATAAGGAGGCGGAACGGTTCGCGGAATTTACGGAGAATGTCCTGCGTCAAACAATCAATTTAGGGGGGATCCCAGCGTACTTTCTCGACAAGGATGATTTCGATTATGGCACCGCAGTTGCGCTTCTCCGAATGAAAACGATCTTCAGCCCTTCTGTCTCCTCCCAGTCTCAAGCGGATCTGTTATTGCACGGTTACAAGATAACGCTGGATCTCGTAAAAGCTCATCCGAAGGACTTGAACATTCGGTTTCTATTTGCGGAATACCGGTTTGAATTGGGTAAACTATTGGCAAGTTCTGCTCATGGGATCGGCATTTTCAGCCAACTTCAAAACATTTTAGGAAATTGGATTGCGGAGGCTCCCCATGAACCTCGGCAGCGCGAACTCTTGGCCCGATGCGTTTCATTTATCGCAAACCTGGATCTCCGCCAGAACCCGCAGAGATCGGCTCAGGATTCCCGAAAGGCGATCGAGCAATGGGAATATCTCATCAAGAATCACGGTCCCAAAGGCCGTTATTTGGTGGGGCTTTCTTATGACTACACCGGCCTAACCTCGGCGCTGGAATTTCTCGGAGAGAAAGAAGAGATTGAAGAACTCGACCAGAAAGCCTTGGAGCTTCGACAAAAACTGGTAGAGCGTTATCCTCAGCAGGCAGCGCAATACGTGGATTTGGGTGGCAGCCAGTGCAATGTTGCCAACCATAAATACGAGATAGCCCACAAGCACGATCAAGCATGGAATGGTATGCGAAGTCGATCCGAACTTTTGAAAGAGCGCTGGAACTCGATCCCGATGCCCTCTACGCGAAAGACTATCTCAACAACGCTCATTGGGGTCGAATGCTGGTTTATCTTGACCTCAAGAAGCATGCCGAAGCTGATGCCGAATGGGAGCGATCGAAGAAGACGATCGCACCGGCGAACTTGCCGGGCCGTCGCTTACATCGAGCCAAGGAACTGGCGCGAACAGGGCCGGGGACAGGAGGCAGTACGTGAAGCCGATGAATTGGCAAAACAAGCCAAGAGACTGCCGGATCGAGCCATTCTTTTTGCTTTGACTTATACCCTTGCTTGCAATTCATTTCGGGATAATCCCAAAACTCTGGAACGCTGCCAGGAACAAGCTGTACTGTGGCTTGGAGTTTTCGCAGACCATGAAAGCAATCAGAATGAAGTGTTTCTCCAACATTTGAAGGTTTTCAAGGATTTCGAGCTGCTGCGCAATCGAAAAGACTTTCAAGAGTTGTTGAAGAAGATCGAGAAAGCGATTCCAAAGCCGAAGGAGCCGGCGAAACAATGATCGTGTTATGAAATAGCGATGGTAATGTGCCATGCAATCGCTTACAATTCCCAAATGTATTGATACGATGGTTTCGCATCTGGGTATTACATTGCATCGCTCTCGTGTGCCACCTTCAAAGATTCGGCTCGTCAGGTACGCTCAGTCTCTTTTTCTCTTCAGAATCGGGGTTCCTCCGATGCAAACGATTGATTCACCCCGCCGGCGATCTCGGCGGCAAGGGTTTACTCTCATCGAGCTATTGGTCGTCATCGCCATTATCGCCATTCTCGTTGGGTTATTGCTGCCGGCCGTCCAAAAGGTTCGGGAGGCCGCGGCCCGTGCGAAAAGCCAGAATAATATCCGGCAACTTGGATTGGCCGTAAATAACTATTACGGTGCGGTTGGCTATGTACCCTGCAACTGGCCCGTTGAGTCCTCCGGAGTCTGGGTTTCCGCGATTTTTGAACTGTTGCCATATGTCGAACAACAGAATCTTTTCAATTTGGGTTACCCTTCGGAAGGTGCCTACGAGATCGCGGCCGGTACCGTTGTGAAATCCTTTATTTCTCCGCTCGATTTTACCATTCCACCGACCGGCGTGGTCAACCTCGACGGCATGAACTGGGGAGTGTGCAACTACGCCACGAATCACGCCGTCTTCGGAATCCCCGATGTTAGCTGGAATGCGTACCGCGATTTGTCGGCCGGCATCACTGATGGAACTTCCAATACCGTACTTTTCGCGGAGAAATACGGCGTTTGCGGCTCCGGCGGCAGCCTGTGGGCCTATCGGCCCTCCGATCCGCAAGGCTGGCCTACCATGTCGTTCTTTGCCCGAACTGGATATCGGTGAACTACAATAACAACAATACTCCCAAGACAGCCATACCTCCTCAAAGTATGCCGAGCATCGCCAACTGCAATCCTTGGGACGTCCAGGCCTTTACCTCCGCAGGTTGTATCGTGGGAATGTGCGACGGCAGCGTACGCATGGTGTCCCCGTCCATCAGCAGCACTACCTGGTACAGTGCGATCTGGCCGAACGACGGCCAGATTCTCGGCACCGACTGGTAACAGCCAACGATTCTCTTTTCACGGAAAAACGCTACCCATGTTCGTTTTGAAATGGCGGCCGGGACTTCTTCCACTGTTCCTCCTTGGGTTGAGTACCCTGGTGATTGCAACAGGCTGCTCCCAGCGAAGAAAAACAACGACCATCAGCGGCAAAGTCACGTACAACGGAAAACCGGTTACCGTCGGTGCCATTTACTTTCATGGCGACGGCGACCAACTGGCAATGGCACCGATCCATAAAGACGGCAGTTTCACGGCAACCGATGTTCCGATTGGGGATGTCAAGGTCTCGTTGAGGGTACAAGACCCGGGAGTATACGCACAGAAGCTCAGCAAAGGGGGCGATGCCCCGCAGATCGGCGATCCTGCTGATGGAACCGCCGGTGTCACAAGCATTCCTCCGAAATATGCCGATGTTGAGTCTTCCGGACTGACTTATTCAATCAACGCCAAGACAACCTCGCTGGAGGTGAATCTGGTGGATTGACCGTTCACTCTCCCGAACGGGTGTTTGGCTGGATGTTCCATATCTCCTTAGCATACTCGTTGATGGTCCGGTCGCTGGAGAACTTGCCGATCCGCGCCACGTTCAACGTCGCCTTGGTACTCCACGCAGCTGGATCTCGATAGAGCTTGGCTGCTTCATCGTGGGCCTGGAGATAGGACTCCAGATCGGCGAGATGAAAATACTGTTCGTTGTCCGCTGAGCAGACGGCGATAGATCCAGTCGTGCCGACCTGGCGCTTGCAGGCAGAAGCGGTTTTCCAGGAACGCATTCAGGATCTGTTTGACGGCCGGGCTTCGTTCGTAGATCTCCACGGGCCGGTAGGAACTTCGCTGTTGCCTGATTTCCGGAACCGTCAGCCCGAAAATGAAGATATTGTCGGCCCCGACCTCTTCGCGGATCTCGATGTTTGCGCCATCCAGCGTGCCGATCGTCAGCGCCCCGTTCATGGCGAATTTCATGTTGCCGGTCCCGGAAGCCTCGGTGCCGGCCGTGGAGATTTGCTCGCTCAGGTCGGCGGCTGGGACAATGATTTCGGCCAGCGAGACGCGGTAATCGGGAATGAATACCACCTTCATGTACTTTTTGGCGCGTGCGTCGTGATTGATGACCCGGCCCACGTCGTGAATGACGCGGATGATCTGCTTGGCGGTGTAGATAGCCGGGCGCGGCCTTGCCTGCGAAAAGGTAGGTTCGCGGCTGGATCGGGGGCTGATTGTTGTCGACCAGGCACAAATATTCGTGGACGATGTGCAGCACGTTGAGCAGTTGCCGTTTGTACTCGTGAATGCGCTTGACATGGACATCGAAAAGCGAATCGCAATCGAGAACCTCACCCAGCGTTTCTTTGACGAAGTGCGCCAGGCGTTGCTTGTTGTCGCGCTTGACCGCCCGGAAGCGTTCGCGGAAACGGCGCGTTCGCCGGCCAGCGGCTCCAGGCCCCGAAGCTGGTCGAGATCGGTGATCCAGCTGTTGCCGAGCGATTCGGTGATGAGTTCCGCCAGCGGCGGATTGGCGGCCAGCAGCCAGCGCGCGGGGCGTGACGCCGTTGGTCTTGCAGTTGAATCGATCCGGCCAGAGTTCGTGGAAATCGGGGACCAACTCCGACTTGATCAGCTCGCTGTGCACCTGCGGCGACGCCATTGACGGAATGACTGCCGGCGATCGCCAGGTAAGCCATGCGCAACCTGCTTGGTCGATCCCTCTTCGATCAGCGACATCCGACCTAGCGCGCTGGCGTCGCTCGGCCAGCGCTCGGACAACGTACTTCAGGAAGCGGCGATTGATCTCGTAGATGATCTGCATATGCCTTGGCAGAACATATTCCATGAGCGGACGGGCCAGCGCTCCAGCGCTTCGGGGAGCAAAGTGTGGTTGGTGTAGGCGCAGGTTGCCGTGGTGATCGCCCAGGCCTTTTCCCAGGTCAGATCGTTTTCGTCGATCAGGAGCCGCATCAGTTCGGCAATGGTCAAGGCCGGGTGCGTGTCGTTGAGTTGAATGGCGACCTTGTCGGCGAACGCGTCGAAGTTGTCGTGGTCGCGCAGATAGTGCTGCACGATGTCGCGGACGGCGCAGGCCACGAGGAAATACTCCTGGACCAGCCGGAGTTCTCGACCCGAGGCGACGGCCTCGCTTGGATAGAGCACCTTGGAGATCGTCTCGGTCTGCACCTTTTGCTGGACCGCGCTGACGTAGTCGCCGTCGTTGAAAATGCCCATGTCGAATTCGTGAGATGCTCGGGCGGAGAACAGCCGCAGGAAGTTGACGGTCTCGGCCGCCGAAACCGGCGATCGGCATGTCGTGCGGCACGCCGATCACCACGCGCCAGTCGAGCCACATCGGATTGTAGTTGCCGGCGCGATCCCTGGCATGCTCGATGCGCCCATAAAGCGGTACCACGACGGCATCTTGCGGCCGTTCGATCTCCCAGGGCGTGTGGTAGATGCGCCAGTTGTCGGGCTTTTCGACCTGTTGGCCGTTGCGGATTTCCTGCCGGAACAGGCCGTATTCGTAATTGATGCCGTAGCCGAAGCCAGGCAGGGCGAGCGTGGCCAGCGAATCGAGAAAACAGGCCGCCAGTCGACCAAGACCGCCGTTGCCCAGTGCAGCGTCCGGTTCGATTTCATCGACCGCTTGCAGATCGATCCCGATTTCGCGCAAGGATGTCGCGGCAATCGTCGAGCAGTCCAAGGTTAATGAGGTTATTGTGCAGCGATCTGCCAATGAGGAATTCGAGCGAGAGGTAGTAAAGGCGCTTGGCATCGGTCTCTCGATATTGTTGTTCGGTGGCGAATAAGCGCTCGACCAGGATATCGCGAATGGCCAGTTCGGTGGCACGAAATGCGTCCCGCGGGGCCAATTCCGCGGTGCTCATTCCCAACGAACACGTCACGTGCCGTTTGATCGCCTGGCGCAAGGTGGTTTTGTTGGTAATGGGCCTGCTCAAGGTTGTGGTAGACATTTTTCCAGAATGGGTTAAGGGAAGTGTGGGGAGCCAAGCACATTATCGACTCTTTATAGTTCTACCGCGTCCAATGGCGAGAAATCAATTCAATCCTTTCGCAAAGCCAATCGACCGGCTATGATATTCATGAGGTCGGAATCTTCTTCCGCGCTGTGCCGGTCAGTCCTTGCGGTCGTCGTCCGGGTCTTTCAATGGCTCGAGTGCCTGCTGCTGGAACGGAGGCCCAACGAATGTCTACTCTACGCCGGGCCTATACCAGCGATCTGAATCAGCTCGCTGACATGCGGTTTTTTGTCCGCGAGGCGTGCCAGCAAGCATGGGGAGCGGACGGTTCCGAGGAGACGATCGCCAAACTGGAACTTGCCGTCGGCAAGGTGACGGTGAATATTATTCTCCATGCCTACGAGAGACAGCCCGACCGACCCATCGAGTTAGTTATTGAAGCGGATGACACCAGCGCTTCGATTTGGCTCTATCACCAGGGACGGCATTTCGATCCTGGTACGGTTCCGCCTCCCAGATTCGATGGCAGCAAGGAGAGCGGTTTTGGAGTATACCTCATTCAACAACTCGTCGATGAAGTTCAATACTTTCAGGATGAAAGGGGACACTGCGTCGTCAAGCTTTACAAAAAACGGGAACGCCAACCGGGGAAGGAATGAAGTCATGATGCCCAGCGTTGAGATCATCAAAGACGTTACCGTCGTGAAGGTAAACCTGGAGCAGTTGGATGCCGGCAATTCGGAAGATTTCCGGCGCGATATGGCACCGACCTTGCAGGACTGCCACAAACTGGTACTCGACTTAACGGGAGTGCAATTCGCCGATAGTCGGGGTTGCGGAGCAATTCTATCGTGCCTGAAGCAAGTCGCCTCGGTTGGAGGAGATTTGAAGATTTGCAATGTTTCGCGCCCGGTCCGCATGGTATTCGAGTTGATTCGCTTGCATCGGCTGTGCGAAATCCTCGGCACAGTGGAACAAGCCGTACAGGCTTTTCAAACCGAGATGCCGGGCAAGTGATTGGTATCGAATTCGGGCAATCCCCACGCTGGGTGCAATTGCCACTCGACCTTGACTTTGCTGCGGGATGGAGGAGCAACCAATGGCTCTTCTTCGTGTTCTGGAGAACAATCAGGAATACCCCCTGACAGGGAAGGTGATCGTTATTGGTCGCAATCCCAAATGCGATATTGTCGTGTCTCATCCAGGCACTTCAGCGCGACATGCCCTCATCGTCAATTCCGGCGGAACCTATTTCATTGAGGATCTCAATAGCGTCAACGGTACTTTCATCGGCACGGAACGACTGGCTCAGCGAACCCGCCTGACCTCTGGAGACATGATCGAACTCCCCGGGCTGATTTTCGTTTTTCAAGAGGAAGAGCCGGTACCGGGAGCAAAGGCCGACACGGTTCATCTGAACGACTTGCCCAGTGCCGATGACATAGCACCCCTGGTGTCGATCGATATTGGCAGTGAGTTACGGCTCACGGTCAAACCGGAAGTCAAATTGCGCGCTGTCTTGGAAATCTCGAAGAACTTGAGCAACACGCTCGATATGAAGGTCGTGCTTCCCAAAACGCTGGAGAGTTTGTTTTCGCTTTTCCCGCAGGCGGACTGCGGTTTCATCCTCCTGAAAGACGCCAACACCGGGCAACTGGTCCCTCGTGCCGTCCGGCATCGGCGCGAACCGAAGGACAACTCTGTTCCTTTGAGCCGGGGAATTATCAAGCACGTCCTCGAAACCGGCAGGGCTATACTTAGCGCTGATGCGGGCAGCGATGAGCGCTTCGATACTTCCCAGAGCATCAGCAATCTGAAGATCCGCTCGATCATGTGCGTTCCGATAGTTAGCCAGTTGGAAACGTGCCTGGGCATCATACAGATCGATACGCGCGACCGGCGCAACCAGTTTCAACAGGAAGATCTCAACCTGCTCGCCTGTGCCAGCACCCAGGCAGCGCGGGCCGTTGAACTCGCGCAACTCCATGAAGAACACCGCGATCTGGAAGCGGCCACGCGAATTCAGAAGAGTTTTCTCCCATCGGAAAAACCCAAGCACAGCAAACTGCAATTCTTCGATTACTATTCCCCGGCCCTCCAGGTCGGGGGCGATTATTACGATTACATTCCGCTGCCGGGCAATCGACTGGCGATCGCACTCGGCGATGTGGCAGGCAAGGGTATTACGGCAGCGCTGCTCATGGCCCGGCTCTCGGCCGCGGCACGCTTCGCGCTGGCAACCGCGCCGACGGTGCGGGACGCGGTGCGCCAGCTCAATCGATCTCTGATCCGCGCCGGCACGGAAGATCTATTCGTCACCTTCGTAGTGGTGGTTCTCGACATCGAACACTGGCAGATGACCATCGTGAATGCCGGGCACATGCCGCCTCTGTTGCGACAAGATGGAAAAAGCCCGGAGGCAGTGGGGGATGAAATCGTCGGTCTGCCTCTGGCCGTGATCGATCGACCCTACGAGGACATCGTAGTTCCTCTGAATCCCGGCAACACGATCTTGCTCTACACCGACGGTATCACCGAAGGCGCAATCCAACCGGTGAGATGTTCGGCCAGGACCGCCTGCTCAATTCTATCGCCAACGGTCCCGACGATGTGGAGGCACTTGGGAAAACCGTGCTGAGCGATGTGCGTAAATTCGCCGGTGCCCGGCCCCAGAATGATGACTTGACGATCGTCTGCTGGCGCTACAAGACTCCTACGGGATAGTTTTCGGCTTATACTCCATTCCCAATTGTTCGAAGAGAAACGCATAAACATCCGCTTGTTTGTTGATCGCGGAACTCAAGCTGTCGCCGATGCCGTGGCCCGAACTGAAACTGACTTGCAGCAGAATCGGCTTCTTCGACGCGGTCGCGGCCTGAAGACGGGCCGTCATCTTCAGAGAATTCGCCGGATCGACTCGGCCATCGTTGATACCCGTCAACAAGAACACCGCAGGGTAAGCCATCCCATCTTTGACGCGATGATATGGGGAATAATCATAGAGAGCGTTGAACTGGCGCTCGTTCTTGACCGTGCCGAATTCGGTGACATTGAATGCACCATTGGGATGGAGTTCAACCCGCAACATATCGTAAATGCCGACGTGGGTGACGACCGCCCGAAAGAGCTTGGGATGCTGCGTTATCATCGCACCCATCAACAGGCCGCCATTGCTGCCACCCTCGATGGCGAGATGTTCCGATGTCGTGTATTTCAACGCAATCAGCTTGTGGCGCAAGCGGCGAAGTCGTCGAACACGTTTTGCTTGCGCGTCAGGTTGCCGGCTTTGTGCCATTCCTCGCCGTATTCAGCGCCGCCCGAATGTTGGCCAGCGCGTAGACCCCACCCTGTTCCAGCCAGATCCGGGACGCAGGGCGGAATCGGGGTGTGACACTGGAGCCGTAACCGCCGTAGCCGTAAAGCAATGTCGGGTTGGTTCCATCGAGTTTCACTCCCTTTTTTCGGAGAATGCTCATCGGAACCTTGGTGCCGTCCTTGGAGGTTGCGAATTCCCGCACGACTTCGCAATCGCTGAAATCTGCCGGTGAGGTGCTGGACAAGGCAGTGCGGGTCAGCTTCTTGGCACCTTTCTCATAGAGATACCAGCCTATCGGCTGCAAGAAGGTTTCCATCTGTATCAGGACCGCATCTGCGGGAAGCGGAACGATCGCTTTGACGGAAGCCACCGGAGGCAGCGGAACCAGCGAACTCTTTCCGTCGAAACCCACGAAGCGAAGACGAGAAGGACCACCCTCACTATCGACGACATAAAGGCCGCCGGTTGTGGGTTTGAATACAGTCACCAGGCGATTGGACGATGTATGCAAAGCGTCGATGGCAACTTCACTTTCCGGAACAATGACGGTTGCTTGCGACAAGGAATAGGGTCGCTTGTCGAGCGGGAGGCGTAGAATCTTCCCGCGCGGTGAACCTTTGCGCGAAAGCAAGTAGAGTGCGTTGTCGCCTGCTGCACCGAATGCCGGCGCTGATTTCGTCGTCGTAGTGTGTCAGGGTCTCCCACGCCCCGACGGGACCGCGCAAGTGGTGCATGAATTCGCCGCCATCGCCCTTCTGCGTGGTTACGAGCAGGAATTTGCCATCGGGCGATGTATCCAGGAAGTTCTCGGCGATGCGGGGAAAATCCTTTCCAAGAACGTAAAAATCTTTCGCCGGATCATCGCCGAGCTTGTGGTGGGCAACCTGCTGATAGAAACGGATGTCGCCTTCGGGCCGTTCGCCGTCACGGGGATAGCGCGTGTAATAGAAGCCGGTATCAAGTTGATCCCAGACGAGATCGCCGCCGGCGGTGGGACAGTTGACGCGAGCGATCACATCCGGCAGCTTTTTGCCCGTTGCCACTTCGTAGACATGAAGGGTTCCCTCTTCACTGCCGCCCTCGGAAAGACTTACTGCCACATATTTGCCGTTGCGGGAGGGCACATAAAAATCAATGGAAGTCTTGCCCTTGGAGTCGAGCTTATTCGGATCGACAATAACCTTTGCGGAGTCCGGTTCATCGACCGATTTGAGCGTGATGAGAAAAGGCTGCTCCCGTGGAGGCTGCCGTTTCATCGCGAATAGCACGCCGCCGGAGAATTGCAATGCGCCAAAAGCGGGTGACTCGGCGGACATCAATTCTTTGAGGCGTTTGCGAATCATCGGTAAAGCCTTGCACTCATCGAGTGTGGCTCGTGTGACGCGATTTTGAGCGTCGATCCATTTGCGCACGGCGGGATCATCGGTCTTTTCCAGCCAGCGATAATCTTCCGTAACCTTGACGCCATGATAGGTATCGGTGACGGGAATCTTTGGAGTTTCAGGGAGAGAAGGTATTTCAGCGCCTTCCGATGACGCTGCCATAATATAAAAGGGCGTGAGGCTCAACAAAATCCGGAACATCGATCAAGCTCCCGACAGTTAGGATCAAATTTCTCAACCAAGATGAGTCTAACCGTTTGCCCGGTGGTTCGCAAGAATCAGACTTTGTCCCATAATCCATGAGGTCTCCATGTACTCGCTTCTATTGTTCATGGTCCTGGCACCCACGCAGTACGGTGTGAATCGGCTCGATGAAAAACCCAAGGAGGGGCCGATGAAAGCCAAGATGGTCCAATTTTCCGGAAAGGTACAAGGTGTTGGCTTTCGCGCAGCGGTAGCCAAAATTGCCAGGGACTTTCCGGTAACCGGCTGGGTAAAGAACTTGCCCGATGGGCGCGTGCAGATGGTGGTCGAAGGCACGGACGAGAACATCAAGAAATTCCGGCAAGCAATTCGCGACCGGTGGAAAGACAATATCGAGAAAGAACAAGACGAAGAACGCGAGGCAACCGGTAAATTCAAGAGCTTCGAGGTCATGCGCTGACGCGAGCGAGTGTTGGGAGCGCACTGCTGAAACCGCTCGCGCCACTCGCCAGCGTTCCGCGATCAATCGGTTATCGCCATTATTTCACCTTAAGTTTCAGCGGATTTATGGCGTCAATGCGCTCGTAGAATTCTGTCCGATCTTTTTTGGACATTAGATCGACGCCAAAGCCGGGCTTCGTTGCCTCTCGGCCCCAAAAATCGGCAAGATTTTCATCAGCTTTGACGTCGCCCAGGCCGTTGGTGTAGATAGAGGCCAGGATCAAAGCAGCCTGCGCCTGCCCTGCCGGTAGGCGGCCTCAGCGAACCGGACAGCTTGCTTGCCGTCCTGTTTGAGTCCGAAACCTTTGGCATAAATATTGGCCAAAAAAGAAAGTGCGTCGCAATTGCCGCTTTCCACCGATTTTTGCAAAGCCTCAATCCCTTTGGTGCGATCCACTTTGCTGCCATAATGTCCCTCGATCAGCGACGAGCCCTGTTCAATCAGGCCATACCAATGGCCCGTCTTCCCAGCAGCATCCAGCCAGAACTGTGCCTTCTCGGCATCAATCTTGAAATCCTTGCCTTGATCGTAGAAAACCACCAAGTTGATCATGGCGAACACATCCCCCTCTTTGGCCGCCTTCAAACTCAGTTCAAGTCCTTTGACTGTATCCTTCGCGACACCGATACCCATGACCAGTTGCAGCCCGCAGTAGCGCATACCCGCTGCCAAGCCGAGATCCGCCGCCTTCTGATGCCACTTGAAGGACTCGGCGGGATCCTGCCTCTTCGCCAATGCGACATCTTGACAGGCCTGAGCGAATTTCAGGTCAGCCGATTTCTGCAATCCGTCCCATGCCCACTTCCTCAGTCGATCAAGTTCGGCGAACAACTTTTTTGCGTCCTGGTTAGTGGTTCGACCTGTTTCATCTCCCGGCTGACACTGGCCGATCATATATAGCTCGACGGGAGAATGATCTTTTTTCTTCTCGAGTTTGGACCGCAGTTCGAAGTTCAGGCGGTGCATTGTTGCTCGATCGCGGAGCAATCCCGATCCTGTGCGATGGCACAGCAGCAAGACAAGGGTACCCAGGTCATCACCTTTTTCGTGGGCCGATAGAGCAGCCTGTGCGACGGCCTTTCTCGGAGCCAAGTGGTACTGTGCAAAAGCCCAAACGGCCTGACCATGAGGATCATTATTTTTGGGTACAGGGATCTGCGAATACTGCCCAGTTGCAAGGAGTTGATCCACCGTGAGAGCTTTTGGTGTATCGGCCAAAGTTTGGGAAACGAACCCCAAACACAAGGTTCCCAAAAGGGCGACAAAAGTCTTATGAAATCCGTTCATTGCTGATCCTCACTTTTCATTTCGAAATGCCGTCGATCACAAAATGCACGCCAGGCTCGGTTCAAGGCTCGTCGAGAATTGCGGCAGTATGACCAGAATCGCTTTGCCGAATTCAAGAGTCAAGCGATTACACTATTTTCATATATATCGGGCGTTCGTCGATTGATCACCAAATTTGATAAAATCGCTCCAAAGGAAGTGAGCGATCAGCATGTGCGATTTTCAGCGTTATCGATGGTCTTTACTTCTGCTCCTTTTCCCTTCTCTGTTGGAAGCTGAAGAGCGGTTCTCGGCCACTCTTTCTCTCAAAGGCGGCACGACCAGCAAGTCCGATCTCAGTTGGTCGGCAGAAAATTGCTTTCGCCTTGCCGGCACGAGGCCCATCTCGATCGACGACATCACCGCCATTCGCTTCCCCGAAAAGACCGTCGTTCCGTTGCGGGTTCCCTTGCTCTTTGAGATTCAACTCGTCGATCGGCAAAAGCTATTTGGCGTGCCCGTTGGTTTTGAAGAAGATCATCTCGTCATTCGCACTGCCTGGACCGATCGTCTCCTCATTCCAAGAACTGGGATTGTCAGTATCCGCCACGCCCCCGGCCGACATCCAATGTGGGTGGATGACTTTGAAACCGATCTGGCGGACTGGACCACAAAAGGAACTCCCTGCTGTCGGGAAGGTGAATCGACATCGGGCAAGAAATCGCTGAGTTTGGCACCTGGGGATCGTGTGGCCCGGGTCTTCAAGCAGCCTGTCAAAGCAGGCCGATTCGGCGTCAATTTCCTCGATGCTGGTCCTGGCGCGAAACAAGGATGTTGGGTGGCGCTGGAGTTTCTGAATGAAGGAAAGGAACCTCAAAAACCCGTTCGCGTACAACTCTGCAGCGATCGGCAATCGTACTTTGTCGAGGCTGCCGCTGCCGCCGATAATGCGGCAACCCTTCGACGGATCGCCGGCTGGCATCGACTCACCATCGATTTCGATGCCGATCACATCCTGGTTCTGGTCGATGACTTGGTTCTCCGATCCTCGAAAATCGCGCCCGGCGCGTTGCGATCGATTCAACTGATGAACGAGGGAACGGGACGGGGAGAAATGCGTTTTGATGATGCTGCATTGCATCAGGCCGTGATGACAACGGGGAATTCGCATCCCATCGATTTGACACAGGATTGCGTTCAAGGGGTAAGTGGCGACGAATGCTATGGGAAATTGACGCAGCTTGGCTCGGGGTTTGCAACCTTGCAAAACAGACGTGCCTCCAGGAAATTCGCCTGGACCGACCTTCGGTCGGCGTTCTTTGGATGTGGCCGGGTCACTTGCAAGCCGCTGACGGGTGAACAAGTTCATCTTCTGATTCGGACCAACGACGGGCTGCGCGATCAACTGGAGGGTGTGGTCCTGTCCGTTGACTCCAAGGAGCTGCGATTGGGGCATTCGATCCTGGGAGAATGTGTCATTCCCATTGCGCGAGTTGATGAAATCAGGCCGCGCTTCTTTGGAACTTCCATCGTCATCGACCACGAACCTCGGCATCTCGGCGAGAAAGTCAGGACCTCCTTTGCGCTCCCAAAACCCGAGGGATCGGCATTCACGAAACGCTTCACTCTGGAGCCGATCCGCGAGCCGGCAACCTTGTGCATCTCCGCCCGGTATCGGGTGGGGACGGGTGACCGCAAGAACGTCTCTGAGATATTGAAACGAGCCGGCTTACAGACGGAAGTGTGGCTGAACAATAAACAAATCACCGATTTGAACCGTTGGGGGGATAGTTCAACGTCGGAACTGCGAGTCTTTCGTATCCCGATGTTCAAAGAGCGGTTTTCAGCGGGACAAAATACCCTCGGATTCCGGCAGGCTCAAGATCCTGGTTCCGACGAGTTTGTAGATTGTGAAATTCGCTCGATTTCGCTGGAGTTGCCGCGAGCACGCCCATAGAGAGAGTCATGATTCGAACGATCTTCTTCGATTTCGGCAACGTCGTTGCCTTCTTCGACCACCAACGCGCCATTGCTCGTCTGAGACATTACACCGATCTTCACCCGACCGAACTTGCGCTAATCCTTTACGGAAGCCCGCTGGAAGCCGATTACGAGTCGGGACTGATCACCACCGCCCAGTACATCGCAACGGCACGGGCCGATGCTCAACTGCGCTGTTCCGATGATGAATTCATCGCGGCGTTCACCGATATTTTTTGGCCCAATCCGGAACTTGCTTTTTTGTTACCCCGGATCAAACAGCACTATCGAATGGTCTTGGCGAGCAATACCAACGCTGCGCATTGCGATCGATTCCGCGAACAGTTCAAGGATCTCCTCTGCCATTTCGATCATCTGGTCGTTTCCTACGAGGCCGGAAATCGCAAGCCGCATCGAGAATTCTTCGACTATTGCCAGCGCTTTGCCGAATGTCGTCCCAACGAATGCTTATTCGTTGATGATATGCCCTCGAACGTCGCCGGGGCACGCGCATTCGGCTGGCAGGGGATCGTCTATCGAGAGGGAATCGACCTGATCGCAGAGCTACAGGCTCACGGCATCCGGGGCCTTGACGACATCTAGCCCCGCAATTTCTAAAACAGCAAAGACTTTCACCCTTTCCAACCAGGTGTTCGATGGACGTATTGCAGCAAACCGATCCCGATATTTGGCAGGCGATTCAGGACGAGCGGCATCGTCAGCAAGACGGGCTGGAAATGATCGCGTCGGAGAATTACACCAGCGCTGCGGTCATCGCGGCCCAAGGTTCGGTGTTGACCAACAAATATGCCGAGGGTTACCCCGGCAAACGCTACTACGGCGGCTGCGAGCACGTCGATACCGTGGAACGTCTGGCCATCGACAGGCTCCTGAAACTATTCGCGCAGAAAGAGCCAACGTGCAGCCTCACTCCGGCGCAAGCAAACATGGCGGTGTTCTTTGCCGCATTGCAGCCCGGCGATACGTTTTTGGCGATGGATTTGGCACACGGCGGCCACCTGACCCACGGCATGAGGCTCAATTTTTCCGGCAAATACTTTCACGCCATCTCTTATGGCGTCACGCCCGATACGAATCGCATCGACTACGATCAAATGGCCAGGCTGGCCCGCGAGCACAAGCCCAAATTGATTCTGGCCGGGGCCAGCGCCTATCCGCGTGAAATCGATTTTGCGAAGTTCGGCGAAATCAGCAAGGAAATCGGGGCACTGTTCATGGTCGACATGGCCCACATCGCCGGACTGGTCGCGGCGAAACTGCATGCCGATCCCGTGCCCCATGCGGACTTTGTTACTTCAACGACGCACAAAACCCTGCGCGGCCCACGTAGCGGTGTGATTCTTTGTCGAGAAGCCTGGGGTCAAAAGATCAACTCTGCGGTGTTCCCCGGCTTGCAAGGAGGCCCGTTGATGCACGTTGTCGCAGCCAAAGCCGTGGCGTTCAAGGAAGCATTGCAGCCAGGTTTTCGGGAACATATTGCTCAAGTTCTGAAGAATGCGAAGTTGCTGGCGGAGGAACTTCAGGGTGCAGGCTTCAAGATTGTTTCGGGCGGCACCGACAATCACCTGATGCTGGTGGATGTCTGGTCGCGCGGGGTCAGCGGTAAACAGGCGGAACAGGCCCTGGACGCTGCCGGCATCACGATCAACAAGAACATGATCCCATTCGACACTCGCCCGCCGCTCGACCCTTCGGGTATCCGCATCGGAACGCCCGCGCTAACGACGCGAGGAATGAAGGAAACGGAAATGAAGCAGATTGCCAAGTGGATCACGGAGGTGCTGGCCAATGTGTCGGATGTTGCGATCCAGCAGCGCGTGCGCGTTGCGGTGAAAGAATTGGGGAAACAATTCCCGGCACCGGCGAATTGATTTCCTCTGTCAGCGTTTCCGAACTGCTTGTGCTTCCCTGGTCATGAAGGCATCGGTTTCCCCCTGGGCCAGTTCTTCCAACAGTTGATGAGACTGCTGCGTGTTGATCGATTGCAGAACTTGAATCGCACGCGCCTCCCGCATTCTTTCCCGACCCGGCTTGAGCAACTCGGGCGAAGCCAGCAATGCTCGAATCCGCATTTCGCTCTCGAACGATGCCGGCTTTTTCAAGGCCGCCCGCAACAGAGGAACTGCCTCCTCTCCCGATTGCAACAATGCTTTCTGGGCTTGTTCGCGCACCGCGTATCTATCGTGATCGAGTTCCGCGATCCATTGCCGCATTCGGGCGAGCTCTTCTTTGGTGGCCGGCTTGAGATGCTCTTTGAGCAGGTTGATCGAATCATTCGGATGCGCCAAGAGCGTATACATCGCTCGATAGGCTTTCCCGACGTCGTTGTGGGCCAGGTCGTCCCAGGTGGTTTTGCTCGGCAGAATGCTGGGGTCCGGTTTCAGATTCGCGGCAACTTCCCAGTCCCACAACAGAATCGTTGAATCCCCGCTTCCGGTAATCAAGGTCCGGCCATCGGCGGTAAAGAGCAAACAGTTGACATCGCCGCGATGGCCTTGCGGAAAGGCCGCGAGGAGGCGACCACTGCGGGATTCCACCAGACGAATCTCGCCCTGGCCGGCACAGGCGATGATCCGTCGATTCGGGGAACAGGCATAGGGGACATCCGAGCTATAACGCTTATGCAGCGAAGCCCGCTGGCGGTAGAAGCGACGAAATTTGAGAATCCACCGACTTATCCCCTCTGGAATCTCTGACTTGTTCTGGAACTTCATGGACTCCGGAAACAAGAACGCCACCAAGTCGTCCTCGTCGGGAGCTTGTTTGGGCTCTGGAACTTCCTTCCCTGTTTTCACATCGAAAATGGTCAGCGTCCTGTCGACCACCGAGCCTACGACCACGCGAGCTGAATCGTCAGTGAAGTCGACTGAGTCGATGCTCTCTTCTACTATGGGAACAGACCAACATTCTTTGTCAGTGTTCATATCGAAAACACGCAAACATTTTTCAGATGCGGATGTGTAATACCGACCATTGGCAGAGAATGCCAATGTGCTGTACGTCAATACCCCCCGGAATTGCTTTTGACGTTGCCCATCCAGTGACAGAACGTGCGTTAGATTGGCTCCATCGAAGTCCAGCAAGACGAGCCATTTCCCATCATCTGTGAATTTCCACACACAGCCGGATTTGGAAAGCTTCGCCAGTCGCTTGCCCGTCGTCACATCCCAAACAACTACTGAATCCGCAGATGACTGGACCGCCAACACTCGACCATCGCGCGAGAACTGACAGTTGGTAAGGCTAGATCTCGATTCCCAATTTCTTATCAATTGTTCCCAGGTATGAATGGGCGGCCGATCGTAAATCGAAAATCGATATCCCTTACCCGTTCTCGGCTCCCAGACTTGGACATGGTCGTCTTTTCCACATCCTACCAGCGACTTTCCCCCGTCGAGAAAGTAATTGACAGATTTTGGTCTCGTTAGGTGCCGGCCGGTGGCAGTGTCCCAGAGCCGAGCTGCAAACGATCGATCGTGCGAAACAAGGAGTTGATCCTTCTCGCTGACGCACAGATATTCGATCGCGGCGGCGTGCTCATCCAATGATGTGCGATCGCGTCCGGTGTCCAGATCCTGAATCCGAAAGGGACTTCGAGTGATGAGAAGTTTGCAGTCAGCGCTCACCTGAAAATCGGACGCATCCACCTTGTCGGCTCGCAAGCATTGACCGGTGACGACATCGAACCGGCGGAAACCGTGGACCCTATCCGATATCAGAAGCGTTCCATCGGCAGCAAACTCGAACTGGCACGTTAGTCTTTCGTAGTCATCGAACAGATTGTCGAGCAGCCAGGAGCCGGGAACTTCCTGTCCTGTTCTGACGGTTCGCACCGATAACCGACCTTCGCGAGTTACGATGGCTACGTATTTCCCATCGGGTGAGAGTTCAAATTCGGCCTTTTTGCGTTCAAGGATTGAGTTCCTACCCGTTTCGAACGATGAAAGTTCCTTGCGGGCCGCGATATCCCAAAACACCAGATGGTGTCTTACGCTTTCTTGTAGAGGGTTACGGTTACGGCCGGCTTTAGCCGGCTCGGTCACGGTCAGGTCAGCACCAATTATCTTGCCGTTCCCGGACCATTTTACCTCGTAAGGTTGGCTTTTATCGGTTTTGAATGAAGTGATTTCTCGACCCGTTTCCAGATTCCACAACCGGAGTGTGCTGTCGGTAATTCCTGCCAGTGTTTGCCCATCGGGGGAAACGCGTTGCGCCTCACAGCCTGGCAATTGACGGATTTCTTTGCCGGTCTCGACATCGCAAACGATGGGCATATCGTCCTTGGAAATAAGTATTTGCTTCCCGCCAAGAATGAAGCGACAACAAAAAGCTTCCATCCCGTTCGACTTAATCTCTCGCAGCAATTTCCCGGAAATCATATCCAACAGGAAGATGCGAGAATCGTCCCGCGCTTCTCCCGGCTGCGACCCAACGGCGATCATACTTTTTCGATCTGGGGAGATCTGAAGCATGGCAGGCTCATAGGATTTCCCCAAACAAGCCGACCATAGTTCCTTGCCGGTAGCCATTTCCCAGAGCCGAACGGTGGATCCCTCTGCTGTGGCGAAAAACTTGCTATCGCTGGAAATCGCCATCGAGGCAGGATTTGTGGAAGGCCGAAATCGAGTCGTGCCCAGCCGTGCGCTGGCTCCATGCGGAAGCGGATCGCCATAGCGATCGAGTCGCTCCGGCTCCTTTGCCGAAAGAACCGGTAGGTGTCCGATGAGCAACAAGCAAGAGATCACTGCCCGATACATATTGGAGTTCCCGGTTCGAAACAATTGTCATTGCTTCAGGGATCAAAGACAACGTGAGGTATGATTGGAACCGATTCCGACAGCGATTGCAAGTGGTCTATCTTCGCAAATAATCGAGCGTCTCCTCCAATCCAACCACATCCGCAAACCGGGCCTGAATGTCGAAGAGTGTCCATTCGTGGGCTATTTCCGAGCGATCTTCCACCGCCTCCCGCATAATAATCGGCCGAAATTCATAACTCTTGGCATCGGTCGCGGTTGCTCGGACACAAGCACTCGTCGAGCATCCGGTAATGAGCAGGGTGTCAACTCCCTTGCCGACCAAATGCCCGGCCAAAGGCGTACCCGCGAAGGCGCTGGCATGTTCCTTGTGGATGATGTAATCCGCCGATGTCGGTTTGACTCGTTCGTCGATTTCACAGGCACGCACATCCCACTTTCGGAACTTCGGTGAGAAATCTGCTGCCGACTTGAGTTGAGGCTCATCGTGATAGGCAGAAGTGGTGTAAATGATCGGCAAATTCTTCGATCGGGAAACGGTAAGCAACTTCTGAATGGCGACGATCGCGGAATCGAGTCGGGCGGAGCCTCCAGCGTAGGCCGGGTCCGTCCAGCCGTAAGCCATGTCAATGACGACCAATGCCGGATGTTTACCGAAGCCAAAGCGTCCCTGAAAGATGCCGCGTTCTTTGTAATAGGCATCGACTTCAGCCATTGCGGCCTGCAACGTTTCCATTGGTGTCATGGAAATTGCTCGCTTATCTTGCAATGCGCATAAGCGAGACGCTTATGCTACGAAAGAAAAAAGACCCCAGCCCTCGATAAGGGGCAGGGGTCTTTCGGATAAGGTTCTTTCTCAGGCGCTCTTCTTATCCAGCTTTTTGTCGAACAGCGGTACCCGGCCTTGAACCACCGCGTCGGTAACCGTGTGCTTGCCCTTGTGTTCCAGATCGGGCAGGTCGTACATGAAGTCGAGCATCACTTCTTCCACGATGCTTCGCAAGGCTCGCGCACCCGTGTCTCTGGCCCTGGCCCGGCGTGCGATTTCTCGAAGTGCGGCCGGATCGAACTCTAATTCCGCACCTTCCATCTCGAAGAGTTTTTGGTACTGCCGAACCAGTGCGTTTCGAGGTTCGGTGAGAATTTTCACCAGCGAGTCCTCATCCAGAGGATCCAGAGGTGCCAGTACGGGGAGCCGACCGACAAATTCGGGAATCATGCCGAAGTCGCACAAGTCATCGCTCGTCACCTGACTCAACATCTCTCCCAGGTCGTTTTCGCGCGTTTCCGCCGATGATCCGAAGCCGATCGTCTTGCGACCGATTCGACTGGAGATGATGTTGTCCAGACCGACAAATGTTCCGCCGCAGATGAACAGGATATTGCTGGTATCGATCTGAATGTATTGCTGTTCCGGATGCTTTCGGCCGCCCTGGGGCGGGACGTTGCTGACGGTTCCTTCGAGCATCTTGAGCAAAGCCTGCTGCACGCCCTCGCCGGAAACGTCGCGCGTGATGCTGACGTTCTGCGAGGTCTTGGCAATCTTGTCGATTTCGTCAACGTAAACGATGCCGCGCTGAGCTGCTTCAATGTCGAAGTCGGCCGCGTGAAGTAATTTGAGGAGGAGGTTCTCGACATCTTCGCCGACATAGCCGGCCTCGGTCAACGTGGTGGCGTCGCCGATGGCAAACGGGACATCGAGAATTTTCGCCAGCGTTCGGGCCAACAACGTCTTGCCGCTGCCGGTTGGGCCGATGAGAAGGATGTTGCTCTTATCGACTTCAACTTCCCCGCGCCCCCCTTCGCCGAGACTGAGCCGTTTGTAGTGATTGTGAACGGCGACGGAGAGCACTTTCTTGGCACGAGATTGACCGATGACGTACTGGTCGAGTTTTTCTTTGATGTTGCGGGGAGAAGGGATATTGGTGACGGAATTGCGATTGGTGCCGCGCCGGCGTTTTTCCTGATCGATAATGGACTGGCACAGCTCGATACATTCGCCGCAGATGTAAACGTCGCCCGGACCCTCGACCAGCGGGCCGACGTCGCGGTGACTCTTCCTGCAAAAGGAACAGTACGCGTTTCGGTTCCGGCCGGTGTTTCCGGTGGGTCGTCGTCCGCCATCGACGGAATCTTTCGTGGCCATTCACTCTCCCCGATATGCTGTGCCGAGTCCAACAGGACTGGTTGTTTTTCTAGGAAGCCGGTTCCAGGTGCCCCAAAGTGTAATGAATACACGGGGTAGATGGAGATTGTACGGCAGACCAATTACCAACGTAAGGCCGATCACAAGGATTATGTCGATGGTGGGGTGGAATCCGGTTCCTGCTTTGGCGATTCAGCAGGTTTTACCGGAGATGCCTTCGGTACTAGTTTTTCCTTGATGCGCACGGCAACCCTGGCCCGAATCTTGTCGTATTCTTCCTGATTCAACTCGCCGCGCTCATACATGGCGCGAAAGGAGGTCAACTGATCGACATCCTTGCTATCCTCAATCATCTGCCGTTTCCGCCAGCGATCGACATAAGACAATATCAACGCTCCCGCGAGCAAAGTAGCCATCAAGATACCAACGACGAGCCAGAACCCTTCATCCTGGAGCAACTCGCCAATATCTCTGCGGGCAAGAAGGGGTTCGATCATGCGAGTTCCCTACCTTCTAACACAAGCGATGGATTGCATCTTTTTTTGGAAGGAAGCAATCGCATCAATCTTGCCTACGCCAACCATTATAGCGCCCGCTGGGGAAAACTGAAGCAAAACTTATCGGTTTGAGATGAAAAGTGTAGCAGCGCGCTCCACAAAGTAGGAAGATGCGGAGAAGTCGATGTGAAACGGAAAAGCCGGTGCGTTGTCTCTCGTAGTGCAAGCGTCCTCGCTTGCAAAGAAGCTGCCCTTGCTCCGGAATGATTGCCTTCTCAGCGACCGTGAAGCCGCGACTCGAAGCATCGCGTCGGAGTGCTCAGGCTGTCATAAAACTAATTCGCGCTGCGTAGAGGAGCGCGGAGCCGCAATGACCTCATCATTGCAACTATGCCATGCAGCGATTGCGACGCCGCGCTCCTCTACGCAGCGCGAAAGCGCGTTTGGCTGAATGGCAGCTTCTGCACGCGATGCTTCGAGTCGCGGCTACACGTTTGTGGTTGTTTAGCACTTACCAAAGACTGGGGGAAAACATCATGCGTTCTTTAATTGGAAGTTTCATGGTTGTAGTTTTGTGTTTGTCGGGAATCTCCACTCGCGCGGAAGATCCGAAAACTAAAGACGGCTGGAAGGAATTGTTCAACGGCAAGGATCTGACCGGCTGGGGCTATCCAGGGGGAGAGCCGTTCGACGGCAAAACCGAAGCGAGCGATAAACGCTATTCCGCCAAGGCTGGGATTCTCGTGGTGAATCCGGGGAAGGGAATCAAGCAGCTTTGGACAACCGAGAAATTCCCCAAAGACTTCGAGCTTCGTCTGGAATTCCGCGCAGCGGTGAACGCGGATAGCGGGCTATTCGTTCGGCAGCCTCAGTTACAGGTCCGCGACTACCTCGTGGCAGGCCCTTATAAGACACTGAAGAAGTATAAGCCGCAGGATTGGAACGAGATTGTGGTGGTGGTGAAGGGAACGATGGCGCACTGCACTTGCAATGGCGAAGTGTTGGAGGCAGCACTAAAGGTTCCTGAGACGGGAGGTATTGGATTGGAAGCCGATCGGGGCCAGATGGAGTATCGCAACATTCGGTTGAAGGAAATCAAATAGGAAGGTGGTGTCGCGTTCAACCCTTGCTTGCGCTGCGGGCTCACCGACTCATCACGCGACTTGCGGAATTGGATCTTCCCGACCCTCATCGGAGCGGAGCCCGCAGCGCAAGCAAGGTTCAAGCGTTCAACCCTTGCTTGTGCTGCGGGCTCCCCGACTCATCAACCCTTGCTTGCGCTGCGGGCTCCCTGACTCATCACGCCCCTTGCGGCAGCGGAGAAGTCGTGTCGGCCCTACCAAGTTCTCTCAAGAAGCGGTAATGCGAAACGATTCCCGCCCAAAAAGTCTTGTGGAAGGAGTAACGTACTCCAAACTCCTTGCAGGTCTGCTCCACGATCTTCGACAACGCAGGATAGTGGATGTGGCAAATCTTCGGGAACAGATGGTGGACGATCTGGAAGTTCAATCCCCCCAAATACCACGACAGGATCCGGCTCCCTCGGGCAAAATCGACGGTCGTTTCCACCTGATGAATCGACCAGGCGTGTTCCATTCGCATTGTACCTTCGATCGGCATCGGAAAATCGGCATCTTCAACACAGTGCGCCAGTTGGAACACGATGCTCATGATGATGCTCGTGATGGTTGTAACAATCACGTAGAACAGCAGCACCATCCACCACGGAAAGAAGAACATCGGAAGCACGAAGTACAAACCGACGCTGACCAGTTTCCCTACCGCAAACACTACCAGATCCCATCCCTTCGGACGGGGAATTCGATGCGGCCCAATCGTGCCGACGAGCGCATCGCGGAAATCGCCGTAAAGGTGCCAGCGAATCGCCATCAGGCCGTATAAGGGCCAAAGGTAAAACTGCTGCCAACGGTGATACCACCGGCGCGGTTGATGGGGTGAGAGTCGAATCAGATTTCCAACATCAATGTCGGTATCCTGACCCGTCACGTTTACATACGTGTGGTGGAAGATGGCGTGTTTCCAGTACCACAGGTACGAAGATGCCCCGATCAGATCGAGTGTCCAGGCTGCAAGTTTGTTGATCGATTCCGAGTTCGAGTAGCCGTGATGGCCGCCGTCGTGTTGAATGGCAAACCCAACCCCTGCCATCGAGAAGGCCAGGGAGACTGCTCCCAGCAATCCTTGCCACCAGGTTTCCGCGAAGAAAACCAGCATGATATAGGAACCCGCGAACCAGGAGAGGATCATGAATGTCTTCAAATACATCCAGATGCTGTCGCGTTCGCGGAGGCGATTGGTCTTGAAGTAAGAATCGACGCGCTGTCGAAGTTCGGGCAAAAAGCTGTGATCCGGCGGAAATTTCGGGCGTTTATCAACCTGTCCTCCAGGCATCGTCGTCGGGGTGGGTTTATCGACGGATGCTTCGGAGTGAATGAATGGAGCCACTCCCATAATTCGGCTTCCCGTTTCTGAAAAATGCGTTACCCAGTCGGGTGGTAGAGGATAATCCGGTCCTAAAAAATAATCAACCCATCTCTTATTGTATGATTTTGCAGCCGATGGTCCGGTATTGCTCGAAGAAGAATTGATTAAACTCCACTTCCGCACCCGACTAACCGGGAAAAGGAACCCAACTTCCGCGAGATAGTTGCCTGCCATCCCGAGCCTTCCCCGAATTCTGGCGAATTCGGCTACGGAACACTTCACTCGCCGGTTTTCGCTCGAACATCTATGATATTCTCTGATGGCTTCAGGAGACATCCGCATGGCATTCCCCGATGAGTTCGCCGAGATCACACAGTACCGGCATTCGCTGGCACCGTTTATTCATTTGCGGATTGGCGGCCCTGCGGAGTACCTGGTTACTCCCCGAAATCGACAGGAACTTGCACGCGTTCTGATCGCCTGTCAGAAGGAAAAACTCCCCTTTCGCGTCCTGGGTGTCGGCACCAACCTGATCGTCCGCGACGAAGGGATTGCCGGTGTCGTCATCCGGCTCATCGCCCCGGAATTCACGCAAATCGCGGTGGATGGAAACCGTGTGATCGCCGGCGGGGGAGCATCCGTGTCTACGGTCATCGCGGAGGCTGCGACACATCAACTCGCCGGATTGGAAACATTGGTCGGCATTGTCGCCACCCTCGGTGGTGCGTGCGCTGTAATGCCGGCGACCGAAGCGGTGAAATTGCCGATCATGTTCGCCGAATCGAAGTTCTGGACGAATCGGGAAAGATTCAAATCCGCAATCGCTCCGATGTACATTTTGGCGATCAGACCAGCGACCTTGAAGACCCGGTGGTGCTGTCTGTAGAGTTTGCACTGGACAAAGACCGCCCCGAAGCGATCGTCAAACGAATGCGCCGGGCCTGGATTCATCGCAAGGCCGCGCAGCCTTTCAGCTTCCAGGCCGCCGTTCGGATGTTCAAAAATCCGCCGCGGCTATCAGGCATCGAGTCTCATCGATCAGGCCGGACTTGCACGAACCAAAGTAGGCGCTGCCGAGGTAAGCGAACGAAATACCAACTTTGTGGTCGCACATCCAGGCACGACCGCCAATGACGTGATAGGCTTGTTGGAGGTTGTGCAGAAAAAGGTCCATGAGATCAGCGGTGTCCATCTGGAACGCGAACTCAGCGTGTGGTAACGATTGCGATGATGAAAGCAATTCGGCGAACAAGTGCGAATATCACAATCACGTTGGCAATAGCAGTTTTGCTGATCGCGGCGATCGTGGAGCTCGGTCGATGTTCGGAAGCATGGATTGCTTCGGATGGCCGCTATTTCGTGCCGGTTTCCGAAATCGAATGTGATCCGCCGGCCGGGCAAGATCGAGTTGGTTTTCTTGGCAAGGTCCATTACTACGGACAATTGCCGAAGCGTTTGCATCTTCTGGACCCTGACTTACGAACGCTACTTTCGCAGGCATTCCTTCAGCATCCGTTGGTAAAGCAAGTCAATGGCGTGAGAATCGGAGGATCTTGCCGGTTACGTGTTGATTTGGTCTACCGCGATCGAGCTGCATCTGAAGAAGTTCGACAGTAACAAACATCCTCGGTGGGAATCTTCGGATCCAACGAAAAAGGGTGGAGGTTGTTGTCGCAACAACATCCTCCACCCTTTTTCAATTCACTCTCTGATCACTGTTTGGTGCCGGGCAACTTGGCGGGCGTCGGATCTGTCTTTTTGGCTTTGACCGTAGATTCGTCCAGTATGTAGACCCAACGAATGTACAGGTCGTCCTTCTTGTCCTTGGGTGCTCCGTACATCTTGCCGAGGTGCAACTCTACGATCGATCCGACTTTCACGTCATCGAGCGAACGCTCGTATCCGCTCAAGGCGACATTACCCTTGAGTTCTTTCAATTCTGCCGTGGTGTATGGAACTTTCTTTCCATTGTCGTCGAGCTTGTTGGGAAGGTGCTTCGCACGAGCTTTGGCATCCTCAGCATAAGTGAAGGTGTAATCCTGGTGATGTTCCTGCGGCTTGGTGTTGGCCATACGAACCGCCTGGCGGGCCATCTGCTGCTGCATTCGCATCATGTTCTGATACATCTGTTGTGGTGAGCGAGCATTGCTCATTCTTGCCCAGTTACCCATGTTTGCCCTTGCACCATTGGTCGGCAACGTAAACCAGGTTACGCGAATGGTCAGGGACGTGCTATCGGCTTTGTAGACTTCCGCAACAATCTCTCCCACTTCTTTGTATTTACCGGACAGGTAGATCATTTTCTCCGGGGCCGGAGAAGGCGTGGGTGTGGGTGTCGGCGTCGGTTCGGAAGACTTGGGATCATCGGCAGCAAATAGGGGAGACAAGCACAGTGTTATTGTCAAGATGCCGAATACGCTGGAGATTCGCCAGGACATGGAATCATTCCCCAAAAATAGACCCAGTTGACCCAATGCGACTTCGAGTCCGAAGGTGGGATTAAGGGAGAGTCTAACATAATTGATGTGTTTGGAAAAGAAATAGTTCCAAAAAAAAGTTGGAGAGTTGCACTCCGAATCTCTCGAAAAGCCAACTCTCCAATGATAATCAAGCTATCTTCATATCATCGTTACGGTAGGACGGGCAGCAAAGGACTGGCGTATGGTGGCGGTAAGGTGGTCGTTGGCAGCACGGGTTGAAAAACATTCGAATATCGTGGTGGTGGGATCATGCTGTAGCCCTGGCGAGTGCTGGTCGTGAATGGACTGAACTGGCGAAGCCAAGTGCCCATCGTAGAAGGCGGCTTGTACGCCGTTACCGTGGGTCCAGCGACATTGGGAAGCTGCACCGGTACAAAGGTGATGTTGGTCGGACTTACTCCTGTAAGAGCCGATTTGAAGTCGCCGGTTTGTTGGGCCTGCGCAGCCTTCCGAAAAGAACAAACCCAACATGCCTGCAAGAACAAACAATCTCCAGCGCATTCCTGCCTCCTGGTTACTCCATCAAATACTTGATGGATAGAATTTTCCTGTCTCTGTTGATTGGGAGGCGGCAAAATAGCCGGGTCCAATGGATTGTCAAGGCCAAGTATTTCAAACGATTACTAATAATCGGACCACCGATTCCTGCCAGCTTACCCACTATCCATGTGCTAGACTTAACAGAAATCCCCTCATCCTCTCCTGGAGCGAAGTCATGCACCTTGGAATACTCGCTAAAATATTTGGAAAGGCCTCCAACTGGCACGGACCCTGTTTAGTGATCCTGGATGCGGACGCCTCGGTGAACAGTACGGGGCCCGACAGTATTGTGAGCGGAGGCGGCAAGCAATACGCTCCCCGAATCCCCAGCGGAAGGGTCAGCGCCGACGCTGTTTGCTATGCGCCGGACCACCATGCGCTACTGCTGATCCAACGTCGTATCGTTCGCCAACAAACCGGCGAGGATCACGTTCAAGAATCACTTATGGTCGTCGATGTGAGTCACGTTGTCGGGTTGCAATTTGAAAATACGGGTGTTCTCGACTTATTGGAACTTCCGCATCCGATCCTGCCCGAAAAAGAAGAAGTATGTGCCGGGGACATTGGTGGGTTAAATGTAACATGCCAAACTCGAAGATTAGCGTGTTCGTTGCACTCTTCATTGCGGGCATCGTCGTCGCCTGGTTGGCCGCCGGGGCCGAGAACCAGCCCGTGAATGAGAAACCTCTTCGTGCAACTTTCGGATAACATTTCTCAGGAGGCTCGCAAGTATCTGCTATCGCTTCCCGATCCTGCAACGGTCCCCCTTTCTCCCGCCGCCGCCGATCCGGCCGGCTGGAAGCGCGTGTGGGAAGCCGGCGAGAAAGCCAGCGAACCCAAAGTGCAGGCAACTTTGAAACGCTATGAACCAGCAATCAAAGAACTGAAACTGGGTGGTGTCCCCGTACTGGAGATCAAACCCAAGAGCTGGAAAGAGAATGGCAAAGTCCTGGTGCATGCTCATGGCGGCGGTTACACCTTGAATAGCGCGCATTCCCGGTTGACAAGTAGCGTTCCGGCCGCCGCAGCGACGGGGCTGCGAGTGATCTCGATCGATTACACTCTCGCCCCGGCCGGCAAATGGCCAACCGTGACCGATGAGGTTCTCGCCGTTTTTTCCGGATTGCTGAAGGAGGGTTACTCACTCAAGGACATCGCCATCTACGGCGAATCCGCAGGCGGTGGACTTGCAGCTGGGGCAGTCCTCAAGATGAGGGACAAGGGACTGGGAATGCCGGCAGCGGTCGTACTTTGGTCGCCGTGGGCCGACATCACCAATCGTGGCGATTCCGCGATCACCATGAAGAACTATGACCCAACTTATATATACGAAAAACATCTCAAATCATCCGCCGATGCTTATGCCGATCCCAAGGACCAGTTAAACCCCTATGTTTCTCCGGTCTACGGCGATTTCTCAAAGGGGTTCCCGCCGACCTTGATCCAGGGCGGGACCAGGGAGATTTTTCTGAGTCATTTCGTTCGGCTCTACCGGGCGATCGATGGCGCGGATAGGACCGTTGTCCTCGATCTCTACGATGGGATGCCGCACATCTTCCAGCTTCGTCCCGAGATGGCGGAAGCACCGGAAACGAAAACTGCGATGAAGAAGATGGCTGCATTCCTGAAAAATCAACTGGGGAAGTGAGTTGCCGACGTTCAGGGAAAGGTCTCGATACCACCTAATTCGGGGAGTGACCCCGGCAAGCCACGGACCCGAAGCACGTGGAAAAACAGGCGCACTGAATGTGGGTGGCATTACGGTGAACCTTTTGAAGTGACAATCAGTAAGTGGGGTAACTGAAATCGGCAGGCATCGGGCGCGGCACCGGGACAAATACGAAAGCCTCACGAGTTGGATTGTCAAGGCTAGGGTTGTTCTTAACCCGGTCGAGGGCAGCAGCCAAAGCATCGGCGTAGGTGTCGCCTACGCCCCAAACCTCTTTGTTCCAAACTGCCACAACCTTTCCACCGTGATTTTGAATGACCGCGGGATCGCTGAGGCCGAAATCCATGTCCTGGTCCATGCGGTCATCGTCGCTCAACTTCCACAATACTGGATGTTCATTCATAACAGCCTTGCTCGATTTCTTCAGTTCTTGGGGACGTACATTCCATATTCTTGTGAGCGGCCCGCTTTGATGATCCTCCTTCCAAGGATCGACTCAATCAGTCAAACTTACGGAGTTATTGTACCGCAAGTGCGATTGGCATTCCAGACATGGTTATCAAGCTTCCCTTCAGTCAAAATTTTCCCAAACCACTCAAGCCTTGATTCTCATTCCCCACCGGGCTAATTCAACAGCAGGCGATCCACTTCAATCCGTCCACATCGGAGGACTTATCATGTCCAAGTCAACGCGGCGGGAGTTCTTTCAAAGGTCCGTAGCAAGCGGCAGCGCTCTGGGCATCGCAGGCCTGGATTTTCTTTCCGGGCTGCCCTCGGTAACAGCGGCAGAAACGAAACTCGATCCGAAGGTCGTGGCGCTCGATTCCGAGATCGAACCGTTGGTTCGAGTTCTCGAAGAAACGCCGCGCGGCAAACTGCTGGAAGAAATCGCCGACCGAATCCACAAAGGCACCACCTACCGCGAAGTGCTGGCTGCGCTCTTTCTGGCCGGCATCCGCAATGTCGAGCCTCGGCCCAACGTCGGCTTCAAGTTTCATGCGGTCATGGTCGTGAACTCTGCCCATCTGGCCAGCATTTCCTCGCCCGATAGCGAACGCTGGCTGCCGATCTTCTGGGCTTTGGATTACTTCAAGGACTCACAAGCCAAGAACCTGTCGGAGAGCAAAGGTTGGCGCATGGCCCCCGTCGATGAGTCTGCCGTGCCGCCGGCGCGAAAGGCGCGTGCCGCGGTGATCGCTGCGCTCGATAACTGGGACTCCGCCGCTGTCGACCCGGCCATCGCCGGATTCGTGAGAACTGCCGGCGCCGAGCGGGTTCTCGAATTGTTCTGGCAATACGCGCCACGCGATTTTCGCGCCATCGGCCACAAAGCCATTTTCGCCGCCAACGGCAAACGGACCCTCGATACCATTGGCTGGCAACATGCGGAGCCGGTGTTGCGCTCGCTCGGCCTATGCACTGACCTTTTACAACGGCTCCAACCCGGCCAAGAGCGATGATGCCGCCGATCGGTCGGGCCGAAAGAACCGCGAACTCATCAAGCAGTTTCCGGAAAATTGGCAGGAAGGCAAAATCGATGAGTCGGCGACCATCGACATGCTGGCAGCGCTGCGCCGAAGGCAGCGACCAGGCCGTCTGCCAAAAAATCGTCGATCTCTTGAAGAAGGGCATCAGCCCGCAATCGATCTGGGACGCGATCCTGACCGGCTCCACGGAACTTTTGATGCGCCGGCCAGGGATCGTCTCATTGCATTCGGTGACGTCCTCCAATGCTCTTCGTTACGCCTACGAGCAATCCGGCAACGACGAAACCCGGCGCTGGCTGCTCTTACAGAACGCGGCATTTGTCACGCTGTTCCGCAAGGAACTTCTCCAACGCGAGAAGCTCGATCGGCTACCGGGAATAGCGATCGACAAACTGGAAGCAGTCTCGCCCAAGGCCAGTGGAAAGGATGCGATCGCTGAAATCTTCGGGGAACTGAACAAGAACCGGGAGAATGCAGCGCAGAAGGTACTTGGCTATTTGAAAGGCCACGGACAACCCAAGGAATTGATCGACGCTGCCCGCCTATTGATCTTCCTGAAGGGAAATGACACGCACGACTATAAATTCAGCTCGGCGGTGCTGGAAGATTATTACCATGTCTCCCCGGCTTGGCGCGACCGATTTCTGGCGGCGAGCGTATTTCATCTGCGAGGCTCCTCGGAGCCCGACAATCGGCTCGTTCAACGCACGAGGGCCGCTCTCAAGGCGTGAGCCAGTAAAGAGTAGGTTTACGCCACAGGCGAGCGTCGCGGCGTAAGCGCGACGTGGCTACCACTGCCGGTACCCTTGCTTTTCTCTCCGAGTCGAACTTGTTGACAGAGGATCAGGGCACCGGAACTGGTAGCCACGTCGCGCTTACGCTGCGACGCGGGTGTAACCAGATTCTGTTTAGAGGCCATTTTCTGTTTCAATCCTGTTGCAAACACGTTACAAACACCTAAGTCATTACCCCAGCATGAGTTGCCGACGGCTTGCCGCCGATACCCGCGTTCTTGGCGAACGCGGCTACGGCGGAGGTCGTCGCTTCTCCGTAGCCGCGTTCGCCAAGAACGCGGGGCACGTCCCCGACCTTTGACGTCCTGGCCGGCCTCTGGTGACGTGGGCCGTTCAGCGGGGCTGCTCTGGGGGTGTAGCCGAATTCGCCAGAATTCGGGGTGGAGCGAAACCCGAATTCTGGCGAATTCGGCTACACCATTGAATCCGGCAACCCCCAGAGAATCTGGTTACACGCCGCGACGCTCGCCTGCGGCCTTAACACTAATAGTTGATTGCGAAAGGAACCGCTTAGTGGTCCGTTTCACAAATAACGTCGTGGTTAGTTTAGACCTTTGGTATAAGGAGGTGAACCCCCAGAAAAACCCGGCAAGGAAAGGAAGTCGCTATGCCAGGTCCACTGCCGACACGTTGTACCTTCCCCGACGATTTCGTGCAAGATGCTCTCGAAACCGTTCGGCGACGAACGGCCGCGGTTCAGGTCGTTCAGCGGTATCGGCTCGTGTTGCTCCTTCATGAGCTGCCCAGCGTACGAAACGAGGACGCAGCGGAGATGGTCGGCCTTTCTCCTCGACAGGTGCAACGTTGGCGAAGCCGCTGGGCCGCTGGCGATTTCTCTATCGACGACCATCCTGGACGCGGCCGCAAGCCCACTTTTTCCCCCGCTGGACCAAGCCTTGATCCACGCCATGGCTTGTGAAAGGATCGCGGAAACGAAAGAGCCCTTGAGTCGGCAGTCGCTTGCCGATCTGGTGCGGCGAAGCCGAGAGGTGCTGCCGAGGAAAATCAGCCGCAGCACGGTGTGGCGGATGTTGCACGAGGCCGCGATCAAGCCGTGGCAGTATGAGCATTGGCTGTTTCCGAAGGATCCGCGGTTCGCCGAGAAGGCCGGGCCGATCCTCGACTTGTACGCGGGCCTATGGGAAGGCCAACCCTTGGGGCCGAAGGATTATGTGCTGAGCATGGATGAAAAGACGAGCATTCAGGCACGTGGGCGTAGCCATGAAGAGATGCCGCCTGAGTCCGAGCAGACTCGGCGCATTGAGTCGGAATACAAGCGGAACGGAGCCTTGCAATACTTGGCGGCGTGGGATGTGCATCGCGGCATGATCATGGGCCGATGCGAGCCGAAAACGGGGATCAAGCCGTTTGGACTATTGGTGGATCAGGTGCTGAGTCATAAGCCTTACACGGATGCGGCGAGATTGTTTTTCATCGCGGACAACGGGTCGTCGCATCGGGGCCGGGCGTCGGTGGAGCGAATGCGTCAGCGTGACCAGCGGATCATCCTGGTGCACACGCCGATCCATGCGAGTTGGCTGAACCAGGTGGAGATCTATTTTTCGATCATACAGAGAAAGGTGTTGACGCCGAACGATTTTGCCACGCTGGAGGCGGTGCGCGTGCGCTTGGCGTTATACGAGGAGTTGAGCAACCGCACCCCGCGACCGTTTGCGTGGAAGTTCACTCGACAGGATATGCTGGATTGGCTAAAACGTGCGTCGCCGCATTTTTTAGCAGCTTCCGCTGCCTGAGGGAAGGAACCGGGAAACCACGACGTTATTTGTGAAACGGACCACTTAGTTATTGGCTGGGCTGGGTTGACGGACTTGGGAATCCACCCTTCCAAATGGCCGCGAGAAAAACTGCGGTCATTGCGGTCCCATAAAGCACCGTCTTGGTGGCTTGTAGGGCCGGGTACTGATTGGCCCATTCGTTTGCTTCAGATAACTTGTCTTCCAGCAAGTCAAACGAGTGCGGAACCTGGGCAATGACGTCGCCGGTTTTTCTGGCCGTCTGTTGAAGATAAGTAGGCAAGGGGCTAAGCAGTGAATAGCCCGGCCAGTTCTTCGGCTGCATAGCTGACATGACGGCCTGAATCCCCGTGGGTTGATTGGGCTTCGCGTTGAGAGCGCCCTGTGCGATCGGCTCATCGACCAATGGCGGAACGGAATCATTCGAGCGCTGGTCGCGCATTATGGAGCAGCCTGCGGTCAGAAGAGCGAAACATAAACAACAAGAATATGGCCAACGGAACATGATCGAAGCCCCCCATCGCCTTATTGACTGGGAGTGGCCGAACCACCGCCCATCAAGCACCCCCAGAGTGCAGCGGCAAAAACTGCGGTCATTGCGGTCCCGTAAAGCACGCCCGTGGCGGCTTGCACGGCCGGGTACTGTTTCGCCCACTCGTTTGCTTCAGATAACTTGTCTTCCAGCAGGTCAAACGAGTGCGGAGCTTGGGCAATTACCTCGCCGGTTTTCCTGGCCGTCTGTTGAAGATAGGAAGGCAAGGGGCTAAGCAGGGCGTAGCCCGGCCAGTTTATTGGCTTCATGGCTGACATGACGGCCTGAATCCCCGTGGGTTGATTGGGCTTCGCTCCTGGAGTGCCCTCCGCGATCGGCTCATCGACCGATGGCCCAGCGGAATCACTCGGGCGCTGGTCGCGCATTATGGAGCAGCCTGCGGTCAGAAGAGCGAAACATAAACAACAAGAATATGGCCAACGGAACATGATCGAAGCCCCCCATCGTCCTGATTCGCTGCTCAATAAGGGAAATTCAGAGACTTGTCAATACTTCAGACAGCGAATTTCCAGATCGCGCCGTTCTCGGTGACGACCTTGCCAGGCTGCGAGTTTTTCAGACAATCTTCTCAACTCCCCCAATCTTCCTTTCTCCTGGGAATCACCGATGCGCTCCAAATTTGCCGCCTACATTCTGTTGAGTTTCTCGGCCTGCACTGTTGCCCTGCTGGCAGGGTGCAAGTCTTCGAAGACCAAGTCGGATTCCGATGGAGGTTCGAACCTCATAAGCCGAGCGGAAGCAAAAAGCAAATCGATAAACAATCTGAAGCAAATGGCCCTCGCCATGCACAATTATGCATCGGCTTACCTCGACGTATTTCCATCAGCTGGTCAAAAGCCGGGGTCGAAGGAAAAACCCGAAGGATTTCTAAGTCCGTTTGGCTGGCGCGTCGAGTGCCTGCCCTTTATTGAACAGAACAACCTCTATCAATTGGCGATGGAGCATCGACAAGATGGACTGTTGCCGTCCAGCGTAACTACCACTCCGGTGATGACCTATATCCACCCATCGAGCGACAACAGCAAATCATTGAAGACAAACTATCGAGTCTTTGTCGGCAACGGCGCAGCGTTCGAATACGGCAAGCGCATTAGCCTCTCCGATTTCAAGGATGGATTGGCCAACACGATCTTGATTGTTGAAGCGGCCGAACCGGTGGACTGGTGGAAAGTCGCGGAGCTGGAATATGACCCCAAGAAACCGCTGCCGAAACTGGGGGTCATTGAGGGCGGTTTTTGTGCAGCAATGGGAGATGGTTCAATTCGCTGGATTCCTTCCGACACCGATGAGAAACTGATCCGCGCCATGATTACCCGCAGCGGTGGGGAGAAGATTACACTTCCCGGTAGAACATACTGAGTCATCGGAACGACCGTTTGGAGTTGGCTCGATGTCCGAAAACCTCGTGACCGTCGGAACATTCTCGAACACCACAGAAGCTGCGTTGGTCGCCAATCGGCTGCGCGATGCGGATATTCTGGCGGTCATCAGCGATGATTTCATCGTGACCGCAGATTTCTTGCTTGGCAACGCGATTGGCTGGATCAAGGTGCAAGTGCCCGATGACGCATTTGAGCGTGCGATGGATTTGCTGGAAGTGCCGGTTGAACCCGTTCCTGTCGAAGAAATCCCCTGGGATCAACCGAACGAAGAGGATGCCGATCTCGTTCCCGAAGAAAAAGAGAGGATCGAGGAAGAACGCCGTCAGCTTCCACCACCGGATGCGCCGGTGAGCGAGGACGAACTGTTGACCAACCGGGCCTATCGAATTGCCATCGCCGGATTGCTGCTGTTTCCTCCGCTACCCCATTTCTTTGTGCTGTATCTTTTGCTCAAGATAGCATCTGGCGGTTCGGAACTTTCCGTGAGAGCTACGATCCGCTATTACGCTGCGCTTTTCATCTCGCTGGGAATGATCATGCTTGGACTGGTCACGTGGTCCATCATTCGATACAGCGATTGATTGCTCGAGCGGTTCTGCTGCAGGACCATCAGTATTGCACCATGACCAAGAGGCTGGGCTGATGAAAAACCCCTCCCAAACGACTGATTTGGAGCAATCAAGCGTTTTCACTTTTGTTGCCGCTCGCCGAAGGCGAGCGGCAACAAAAGCCGGATGAAAGCCCATCGCCATTTTCATCAGCCCACCCGGAGGCCAACGCTGCTCGGCTCGCATTTGGGGCCTGCCAAGAAGGCGTTCCAAAAAATGCGAATTTTGTGATTTTCATCTGGCATCGGAAATCACCGTACCTAGAATCATCCTACATCGGTATCAAACCATTAAACAATCAATGTTTATATGTTGATTTGAGAATGCGTTTGCGACCAGTCGCCGAGACGATTTTGGAAATTCGGAGTCGGTCGAAGTTATGTGCAGGATGGGCTTGCGGTTATTTGCAGACCCAAAAACAAGGGGTTTTTGAGCGAAATTGGAAGATTCAGAAGCTTCCTCTTGTCTTTTGTTTCGACATTCCCATAATTTCGACGAGTCATCCTCTCATGCTCGCTCGATGAGTGCAAAAACCTAACCCGATCCATCAGTGACAGTTCGTTGTCGCAATGATGGGATTGGCCAAGGAAATTCCCACACTTCGATGGTGTCGGATCGGCCCTCTTTGCTTACGGTTCCGTTAGAGTTGCTTGGAACCAGGATGCTTCTTGAAGGGAGAGTTTTCAGAAAATGCTTCCCGCGCCGGATTCATTGCCTCCAACGGATCCCGAATATCCAACCCTTCGGACAACATTCCCCACAGTTCGCGGTATCGCAGTAGCATCAATCGGTCTTGGCTTTTTCAGCATGATCGTGTTCTGGTGGTATCCCTTCGGCTTGATTCTCTCCACGGTTGGCCTGGTACTTGGATTGACGAGCCTGGCGCTAAAAATCCGCGGCGGATACCACGGCGAAAACCTTGCCATTGTCGGAACCTGCTTCTGTGCGACCAGTTTCACGGTCATCATGATCCTGACGCAGGGTCTGCGATTTGTGATGTGGGACCACTAGCCTTATATTTTGCCGGACCAGAATCGAGGCTCCTTGGGAGTCTTGGTAGTTCTCGCTCGATTGTTGGCCCTGGAGGTCGTAATGCCCCAGATTTTTCCCAAGGCAGTCAATTCGATCACCAATATCCTGCTGGTGGGCGGGCCGCTCATGTTTGCCGCCACAGCTCTGGGTTTGGCGGCTTTCTACCGCTCCGGTTATGCAACCGGAAAGGAAGAGATTGTCGAGCAGCCGGTCCCCTTCAGTCACAAGCATCATGTTGGCGAACTGGGCATCGATTGTCGCTACTGTCACAATTCGGTGGAGGTTTCCGGATATGCCGGCCTGCCTCCCACGAAGGTTTGCATGAACTGCCATCAACAGATTTGGACCGGCACCGAGATGCTGCAACCGATTCGCGAGAGTTTTCGACTCGAAAAACCAATCGTTTGGAAAAAGGTTCACAACCTTCCACACTACGCCTACTTCAACCATAGCATCCATATTGCCAAGGGTGTTGGCTGCGTCGAGTGCCACGGCCAGGTTGATGAGATGCCGTTGATGTTCCAGAGCAAGACCTTGCTCATGGAGTGGTGCGTCAGTTGCCATCGCCAGCCTGAAACGCATCTTCGGCCTCGTTCTGAGGTGTTCAGTATGACCTGGAAGCCGGGTCAAAAAGCACTGAATCCGAAAACCGGTGAAGAATACCCCACCGACCCAGCCGAGTTGGCGAAAACGCTCAAGGACAGCCACGGCGTCCGCGATGCAATGACCCTGACGAGTTGCTCGATCTGCCACCGATGATGTGAGGTAAGTCATGGCCGGCGAAATAAATACATTACGGCAGCAGTCCGATTCGACGGAGGTTCCAGAGTTCTGGCAAGCTCCCGAAGAATTGGCACATACCGAGGAATTCCGGGCGATGATGGCCCGTGAATTTCCCGACGATGCCGATACGTGGACCAACCCGGTCACGCGCCGACAGTTCATGACGCTGATGGCTGCTTCGGTATCCCTGGCCGGCATGAACGGCTGCTCGCCTCGCCCCGCACCCCAACGAAACATTCTTCCCTATACGACGATCCCGGATGGAATGCTTCCGGGCACGCCGATGTTCTTCGCCAGCGCCACGCTGCTGGGTGGTGTGGCCACCGGAGTGCTCGTCAAGAGTCATGAAGGCCGGCCCGTCAAGGTGGAAGGCAATCCCAGCCATCCGGGTTGCCGAAACCCCAAAGACTCAAACCCCAGAGACCCCCTGAACCTGGCCGGGACCGATATTTTTTCGCAGGCGGCGATCCTCAGTCTGTATGACCCGGATCGCTCCCAATCGCGAACCTACCTCGGTGAATCGCGGACATGGGAAGAGGCCATCTCCATCCTTCGAGTCGCTCTGGAAAAACATCGTGCCAAAGGTGGTGAAGGCGTTCGGATTCTGACAGAAACCGTTACTTCCCCATCTCTTGCCGACCAACTCAACAAACTCCGGACCAAATACCCCAAAGCCGAGTGGGTTCAATATGAACCCGGAACCCGCGACAATGTTCGTGTCGGGTTGCATCGGGCGCTCGGGCAGAATGTCACCGCGATTTACGACTACATTCAGGCCAATGTCGTTCTGGCTCTGGATGCCGACTTTTTGACGAGCGGGCCGGGTGCCGTTCGCTATGCCCGCGACTTTGCCGCTCGCCGGCGCGTTCGGGCCGCCCAGTCCGATGGCGGAGCGCCCGCCCAGATGAATCGCCTCTATTCCGTAGAGCCGATGCTGACTCCGACCGGGGCCTCAGCTGACCATCGTTTGCCCTTGAAAGGTGCCGAGATCGAGGAGTTTGCTCGTTCTCTATTGGCGGAACTCAAATCGCCGGGAACGGCAACCCTGGCGAAGGCCTGGATTAAGCCTCTTGCCGAAGACCTCAAGAAGAACAAGGGCAAGAGTATTGTGGTGGCAGGCGATCAACAGCCAGCTGCCGTTCATGTTCTCGTTCATCAGATTAACGAACTGCTTCAAAACATCGGCAAGACGGTGCAGTACATCAAGTCGATCGAGGCTCGTCCGGAGAACCAGCTTGCCGGGTTCAAGCAACTCGTGGCGGACATGAACGCGGGCAAAGTTGAGTTGCTGTTCATTCTGGGCGGCAACCCGGTGTATTACTCCCCCGCCGATCTCGAGTTCGCGAAAGCTCTCGACAAGGTTCGACTTCGAGTACATGTCGGCGAATATGTGGATGAAACTGCAGTTAGATGTCACTGGCACATTCCTCTGGCGCACTTCTTTGAGGCCTGGAGTGATGCACGCGGCTACGACGGCACCGCGACCATTCTTCAGCCATTGATTGCTCCATTGTATGGTTCGCACAGCCTGATCGAGTTGCTCTTTGCTCTGACTGCCGATCTGGATAACCCGAATTCCACGGGATTGGGGATATTGCAGGATTATTGGAAAAAATGGTACGAGAGCCATCCGCAGGAAGGAATCGATTTCGACCACTTTTGGCAGAACTCCCTCCGCGATGGCGTTGTTGCCGGTACCGCGCTGGAGGCCCCTGCGAAGGGTGAACTGCCTGGGGCAGCATCTCCCAATTCAACTCCCGTTCCCAAGGGGGAGATTGAGATCAACTTCCGCCTCGACCCGACCCTCTACGATGGGCGTTTCGCGAACAGCGGCTGGCTGCAAGAGTTGCCCAAACCTATCACGAAGCTGACCTGGGACAATGCAGCCATACTCAGTCCGAAGACTGCTGCATCACTTGGTCTTACCGCTACTCCGCGCTGGACCGCAGGTGAACGCGGACGCATGGAAGTCGATTATGTCATGTTGACGGTGATGGGCCGGCAGGTCAAAGCAGCTGCCTGGATTCAACCGGGCCATGTGGATAATTCGGTGACGGTTTACCTGGGCAGTGGGCGCGAGAGTGCCGGCAAGGTCGGCAATAACACCGGCTTCAATGCTTACACGATCCGCAACAGCGATACACCCTGGATAACTGCTGCTCAAAAGCCTGAGAAGACGGGTGATACGACTTTCCTGGCCTGTACCCAGGGCCATTTCAATATGGAGAATCGCAAGCCCGTTCGCCGCATGACCAAAGAGGATTACGGCGATCCGAAGATTCTCGATCGGGAAATGGCCCCGCCCGCAGCCATCAGCGAGAGAGGGCTGATCAAGGAAAATGTTCCAGGCCCGAACGACAACACCGATAAGAAAAACCATCCGCACGAACACGAGCATGACCACGATCATGACCACGATCACAGCCATGAACACGATTCGCGCATGATCCCGTTGACCGTGTATCCGGATATGAACAAGGGCCGGCGCTGGGCCATGGCGATCGATTTGACTTCGTGTATCGGCTGCCATTCCTGTATGATCGCTTGCCAGGCGGAGAACAACATCCCGGTCATCGGCAAGCACGAGGTTACTCGTGGCCGGGAAATGCACTGGATTCGGGTCGATCGCTACTTCGAAGGAAATCCGGATGATTCCGAGGGGTTAAAGACTTACTTCCAGCCTGTCCCGTGCCAGCAGTGCGAGAAGGCTCCGTGCGAACTGGTTTGTCCGGTCGGGGCTACCACGCACAGCACGGATGGCCTCAACGACATGGTTTACAACCGTTGCGTCGGCACTCGATATTGCTCGAACAATTGTCCCTACAAAGTTCGCCGCTTCAATTTCTTCACCTTCGCGGATTGGGCCACGGAGAGCCTGAAACTGGGACGAAATCCCGATGTTACCGTCCGCAGCAGAGGCGTGATGGAGAAGTGTACTTATTGCGTGCAGCGCATTCGGTCGGGAGAAATCGTGGCGGAACGTGAGGGCCGGCCCATAGCGGACGGTGAAATCGTCAGCGCATGCCAGGCTGCATGTCCCACCGGGGCGATCGTCTTCGGCGATCTTTCCGATATCCATTCCGAAAAAGAAATCACCAACCCGGCGACCGGGGTAAAGCACAAGGTCAAGGGAAGCGACGTCCGGCGTTGGAAGGGGGAATCGACCAACTACGGCCTGCTCGCGGAGCTAAACACCATGCCGCGTACCAGCTATCTTGCAGCCCTGCGGAATCCGAACCCCGATATGCCGAAGGGAGGAGCGTGAGATGGCGGATGCGAATGCCTCCCTGACGATCATGGATCCGTTGATTGAAGGCAAACAGGATCTTGCGGTCGTCGGCTCGAACATCGGCGACTATATTCTCGATCAGCCCAAGCAGCCGGTCCAGTGGTGGTTCTTTTTCGCGGTTGGCTTCGTGTTGCTGACGGTGTTGCTTTACGCCATCAGTTACCTGTTCATCATGGGCGTTGGTATCTGGGGTTTGAACGTCCCGGTTGCCTGGGGCTTCGCCATCATCAATTTCGTGTGGTGGATCGGTATCGGTCACGCCGGCACGTTGATCTCCGCGATTCTGTTGCTGTTGCACCAGAAATGGCGAACTTCGATCAACCGATTCTCGGAAACGATGACGATGTTCGCCGTGATGTGCGCGGGTCTGTTTCCGCTGATTCACATGGGTCGGCCCTGGTTCTTTTACTGGCTGTTTCCGTTCCCGAACGTCGCCGGTGTTTGGCCGCAGTTCCGTAGTCCGCTCGTTTGGGACGTGTTCGCGGTAACAACGTATTTCACCATCTCGATCGTGTTTTGGTATGTGGGGATGATCCCCGATCTTGCCTCGCTTCGAGACAAAGCCACGAATCGGCTTCAGCGCGTGCTGTATGGTATTTTCGCGCTGGGCTGGCGCGGCTCCGCGGTCCACTGGCGAAGGTATGAAAAGGTCTACTTGATCCTGGCCGGTATTGGCACACCACTGGTGTTCTCAGTACATACGGTGGTGTCGTTCGACTTTGCGGTGGCGATCGTCCCGCTTTGGCATGCGACGATCTTCCCGCCGTTCTTCGTTGCCGGTGCTATTTTCTCTGGGTTCGCGATGGTCATCGTGTTGGCGATCCCGCTGCGTAAATATTACCCGTTGATTGCCAACTACGTCACGCGCAAGCATCTCGATTACGCATCTCAGGTCATGCTGGGAACGGGCATGCTGGTCTGTTTCGGTTATGCCTGCGAAGTGTGGATGGGGTGGTACGGTCATAGTATTTACGAGCGGGACACCACCTGGCAGCGCATGTTCGGCCCCTACGGCTGGTCCTACTGGTGCCTCATCACCTGTAATTTTGTTATTCCTCAGTTGTTGTGGTCGCGAAAGATACGCCACAATGATCTGGCTCTCATGCTGATTTCGATCGTTGTTCTTATCGGCATGTGGTTCGAGCGTTACGTGATCGTCATCACACTGACTCGAGAGTACTTGCCCTCGATGTGGGGCCGGTACACGCCGACGATCTGGGACTGGGCAACCATGTTTGGTTCGCTGGGTCTGTTCTTGACGCTGTTCATGCTGTTCCTGCGCTTCCTGCCGATGATCTCGATCATGGAAATGCGAGAATTGTTGCCGAAGGAAGAAGGCGGGCGCGAAGGGCATTCGATCCTGGAGAACGCACCATGAGCTCACACGGATCCAAGGAGCCAAAGATCTACGGATTGCTGGCCGAATTCGATACCGCAGACAAGTTGGTGGACGCCGCGAGGAAGACCACCGATGCCGGTTATCGACATTTGGATTGCTACTCTCCCTATCCGATCGGGGAGGTGGCCGATGCCATGCGTTACAAGAAATCGGAAATGGGTGCGGTGCTGTTCATCGGCGGCCTGACTGGAGCCACGGCCGGCTTCATCATGGAGTATTTCCTGGGTGCTTACGATTATCCGGTGAATATCGGCGGCAGACCCTTTCTAAGCTGGCCCTCCTTCATTCCGATCACGTTCGAGATGATGGTGTTGACCACCGGGTTGTCGGGATTGTTCTCGTTGCTGGCGTTGTGCTTCTTGCCGCGGCTGAACCACCCGCTGTTCAATGTTCCCGCGTTCGATCGGGCCAGTTGCGATCGATTCTTCCTGTGCATTGAAGCGGCGGATGCCAAGTTCGATTCGGCCGCGACGCGAGATTTCCTGGCCGGCATGCAGCCGATTAGTTTGACGGAGGTGCCCGAATGAACCAGCCAGACGTTCGCATAACCTGGTTTCGGCGCGGCTATATACTGGCGATCGGGCTTGGTTTCACGGTTGTCGCGGCCTGCCAGCAGAAGATGGCACAGGCTCCTTATTTTCGCGCTAATGAAGAGAGTTCGTTCTTCCCCGATGGGCGTTCAGCCCGGCCCCTGGAAGCGGGAACCGTGGCGCGTAACCAGCTTGCCCCGGATAGCCCGTTGATGAGCGGCTTGAACTGGGAGTTCATCCGGAAACAGGCGGCAGAAGCGAAAGCGAACAAGAAAGAACCGGAGGCGAAAGCCGACAATGCACCGCCGGAGCCCGCCTTGCTCGGCGCGCCCAAAGATGTCAAAAGCTTTGTTGATGCTTTCCCGTTTGATTTGAAGGAAGATGATCTTCGGCGCGGACTGGAGCGCTACACGATTTTTTGCACTCCCTGCCACGGGGCGCTCGGCGATGGTCATGGGAAAGTTGTCGAGCGCGGCTTTCTGAGGCCTACCGCCTATTATCCTCTCCACGACAAGGAGGGAAAGCTTCTGGAGGGAACCGGTGTATCGCGCGGATTCGCGCGCTTCAGCGCCGATGACCCAAGACACAAGGGCGAAAAGCCGTTGCTTTTGGTCGATGCGCCGATCGGCTACTATTTTGAAATCATCAGCAAAGGCTTTGGTGCCATGCCCGACCACGCAGCCCAGATTCCACCAGTGGATCGCTGGCGCATAGTGGCCTATGTTCGAGCCTTGCAGTTGAGCCAGCACCTGAGCGATAAGGATTTGTTGAAAGCAAACAAGAAAGCTCTGGATGAGGCAGGAGCAGGCGGGAGTACACACCATGAGTGAGTCGCAGATGCCTCACGAACCTAACGGCAACGGCGGATCTTCGGGTCCGGAGTTTGCCAAGTTACGGACCATCGCTCTCATCGCCGGACTCATTGGAATCGGTGTCTATGGGGTGCTGGGATTGACGCTTTCGGCCGTCAGCGACTCCGGCGGCACTCGGCAGTTCTTCCTGTCATGGCTGACGGCCTGGGTTTTCTGGCTGAGTCTGCCGGTAGGGTGCATGGCGCTGCTCGGTATCACTTACGTGACGGGGGCCAGTTGGGGCGTTTTGCTGTCGCGGTTTTTCGAGGCATCCACTCGAACTTTGCCCCTGCTGGCGTTACTTGGCGTGCCGCTGGCAATCAGTCTGTTTGTTCCCGACGCCTCGCCGTACCCCTGGTCGAAGCCGGCATCAGCTCTGGTCGATGAAGTTGCTGCTCCCGAACTTCAGAAGAAGTTCGACGACTGGTGTAATCCGCCCGGTTTTGTCGTCCGCCTCTGTATTTACTTCATCGTTTGGGGTCTGTTGATTTACTTCATGAATCGCTGGAGTGCCCGGGTCGAAGCGACGAATGACCCGAAGGCCCGCCGATTTGCGGAGAATCTGTCCGGGCCGCTGATCATGTGTTTTGCTCTGGGAAATATGTTTGTTTGCACCGATCTGGTCATTTCGATCGAATTGACCGGCGCATCGACGATGTTCCCGGTTATATATTGCATCAACCAGTTATTGACGAGTTTGACGTTTTGTGTGGCGCTGTTCCTGACCTTCTCGACGCAACCGGCATTGGCAAAGGTACTTCGGCCCAAGTTTCAGCTGGACATGGGCAGCATGACGCTGGCATTGACTTTGGTTTGGTCGTATTTGTCCTTCTGTCAGTTTCTGTTGATCTGGGTCGGCAACTTGCCGGAAGAAATCGGCTTCTACCTCAAGCGCACGCGCGGCGATTGGGAGTTTGTGGCACGGGCCTTGTGCGTGTTTCACTTCGGCGTGCCCTTTTTGCTTCTTCTGTTCCGGGACGTGAAGCTGCATCCAAAACGGTTGCGGGCTGTGGCGATCGGAATCATGGTAATGTGTGCTGTGGACGTGTTGTGGTGGATTGAACCGGCCTGGTCCCACAATAGTCCGCTGTTTTTGGTAATGGACGCTGCTGCTTTGGTCGGAATGGGCGGGATGTGGGGCTGGGTGTTTTTGGGTCAGTTGAAGAAATATCCTCTGTTGCCGACCAACTACATCGGCCAACTACCGGGGGCTGAGCATGGACACTAACGGGCATGATGCGCCTCCCAATACCGAAGTCAACCCTCAGGCGCTTGCACAGGGTCATGAGCCGGACAAGGTCGATACGCGCATTATCATTTACGTCCCCCTGATACTGTTGGTTTGCTTCTTGCTTACCTGGTTGACGGTGACCTGGATCATCAATTATATCCGTTCGCCTTCCACGGAAAAACCAAAGAATCAGATGGCTGCCGTTCGCCAAGCTGAGCCGATCAACGAACGACTCGGGCGGATCAATTCGAGCACGCCTCTTGCGGAGGTCAAGCAGCCGAGGCTGGATGGACTGAATCGACTCAAAAACGAAGGCGAACCGGTTTACGTTCGATCGTTCGCGCCAACCGAAGACGGCAATTCGCCGCAATATCATCCTGAAGACCTTCGCCCGTCCTCGGAAGTCAGCAAGAAACTGGGACTCCAGAGCTATTCCTGGATCAAGAAGGATGAACTTGCCCGCATCCCTTTGCAAGAAGCACTCAAGATGGTGTTGAAGGCAAAAAATCCAAAGTCGCCCAGTGGCAGTTTTATCGCCATTCAACAAAAAGACGGCAAGCCGGTCCAATTGGCTGACCTTCTGAAGTCCGGTCCCACTGCCGCCAACCCTCAAGCCCATACTTCTCCGAAAGAACCAGGCCCCCGTTCTCCGGATGGTAATCACGGGGCGCATCCATGAATAAATATGTTGGCGTGTTGTTACTCGTTTTCCTGGCGCTGCCGGTTTTCGGCCAGAATGTCATGAATTATGGCAAGGCTCCCGCTGCACCGTCAAGGGAGCCGAAAGAACTGTTGCCAACCGTCAAAATTGAGCAACGGTTGGGTGAACAAATCCCGCTCGACCTCGTGTTTCACGATGAACACGATAACGAGATTACGCTGGGTAGTTGCGTCGGCGGCAAGCCGACCATCCTGGTGATCGCTTATTACCGCTGTCCCATGCTCTGCAGTGCCGTTCTGAGGGGGGTTGTCGAAGCTGCTCGTGCGCTTCCGGGGAATATTGGTGAAGATTTCAACATCGTGACGGTGAGTTTCGATCCGAAAGATCATTACCTCATCGCTGGATATACAAAGAAAACTTCTATCGAAGAATACGGCAGGCCCGCAGCTGAGCAGAACTGGCATTTTCTGACGGGAAAGAAGCCCCAGATCGATGCGCTTTGTGAGGCGGTTGGCTTTCATTATGAGTACGACAAACTCAAAAAGCAGTTCAACCACGCCAGCGGCATCACGATCGTTACTCCGTTCGGGAAGATCTCGAAGTATTTCTTCGGAATTAATTATTCCGACCCGAAAACCGATCCCGCTGCCCCGGATACCTACCGCGATCTTCAGAAAGCGATTGCCGATGCTTCAAAAGGGATGGTGGGCAAAGAAGTTGAGCCCAACGATTTGGTGAAGTTTCTCTGTTATCAATACGACCCGGTGAGTGGGGAGTATACGCTTTCGGTTTTGAGAGCGCTTCGAGTCTTGTTCTCTATTCTCGTGATCGTCATGGGAATCTGGTTGGTTCGAACCTGGCGTCGTCCGACTCGAATGACTCCGTCTTCCGAAACGACTGTTTGAGAAAACCGGTTGCCAATACCCCAAGGTGTTCGGTTTCCGGTTTAGTGCCCGTGCATGAAGGGATCGAGTATGCTCTTCGGTAACTTCCCGTTGCTTCCCGATTCAGCTTGCGAGCAAGCCTTGCAAGTTGACTATTTGTTTTATTTCATTTCCGCGACCACGGGAGCGGCGACAGTCCTTGTGTACGTACTTCTCGTTTACCTCTGCGCCAAATATCGTCGCAGGGGTGAAAATGACACGACGCCTCGAATTCTCGGGTCGCACAAGCTCGAACTCTTTTGGACTGTTGTGCCGCTCATTGTCTTTCTGGCCATGTTCGTTTGGGGCGTGATCGTATTCGATCAGGGATTCCAGGTTCCCCCCGATGCACCGGAGGTCTATGTCACGGGCAAGCAGTGGATGTGGAAGATTCAGCATGCTTCCACGGGTGTCCGCGAAATCAACGAGCTCCATCTGAAAGTCAATCAGGCGGTCAAGATGACGCTGATCTCCGAGGACGTTATTCATTCGTTCGGGATTCCTGCCTTTCGGGATAAGATCGATGTCTTGCCGGGGCGCTATGTTTCTACCTGGTATCTGCCGAACAAAGTGGGCCGTTACCAGATTTACTGCAACCAGCTATGTGGAATCGGGCATTCGCAGATGATCGGCTGGGTCCATGTGATGGATGAAAAGGAATACGACGACTGGGCCAACGGTAAACGCGTGGTTCCGGGACGACCCTCCGACGGCTTCGGGCCGACCGATGGTTCTCTGGCTCACGAGGGACGGAAACTCTTCATGAAACTGCAGTGTGTCTCGTGCCACAACACCAAGGGTCGAGCGCCTGTCCTTGAAGGAATATGGGATACGGAAGTATTGCTCAAGGGCGGTGGCAAGGCCCTCGTCAACGAAGGCTATATCCGCGAATCGATTCTCCGACCCAGAGCCAAGATTCACCTGGGTTGGGAGCCGATCATGCCCACGTTCGCCGGACAACTCAAGGACGATAGTCTCGATCTTACCGAGGAGGATGTTCTCATTCGTCTGATCGCTTATATCAAATCAACCGGTCCCGGCCAGACGCCGGTCCGCACCGAGCATTTCCCAGCGCCGGTGGGTGCTCCGACCACACCACTGGAAGGAGGTTCCAAGAAGCCATGAGTACTCTTAGTGTCCTCCATCCGCAGGGCGGCCATGAGCCTGAATACCCTGAGCCTCAGAAGGAAAACTATCTAAACCATGCCTATGGTTGGAAGTCCTGGTTGTTTACGGTCGATCACAAGCGGATCGGGCTTCTCTATCTGGTTTCCGTCACCGCTTTCTTCATGGTCGGCATGGCGGCAGCAGGATTGATCCGCTACAACCTGATCTCGCCGACGGGTATGCTCACCCCGGACCAGTACAACAAGATCTTCACCGCGCACGGCATGGTGATGGTGTTTCTGTTCCTGGTTCCCGTGATTCCGGGTGTGCTGGGGAACTTTTTCATCCCGATCATGGTCGGAGCCCGCGACCTGGCATTTCCGAAACTCAACTTATTGAGTTGGTATTTGTATATGACGGGCGGCACTTGCGTCGTCTGGGCTTTGCTCTCGGGCGGCGTGGACACGGGTTGGACTCTTTACCCACCCTACAGCGTTCGCTCTCAAACGAATGTGGCACCGGTAGCGGTTGGCGTCTTCATTGCCGGATTCTCCTCGATTCTCACGGGCTTGAACATTATCGTCACGGTTCACCGTATGCGTGCACCAGGCATGACATGGTTTCGCCTGCCGCTTTTTGTGTGGGCAATGTATGCAACCAGTCTGATTATCCTGCTCGCCACTCCGGTGCTGGCCATGACGGTGACCATGCTGGCGGTCGAGCGAATCTTCCAGATCGGCATCTACGATCCGGCTCTGGGCGGCGATCCGCTTTTGTTCCAGCATATGTTCTGGTTCTACTCTCACCCGGCGGTCTACATTATGATCTTGCCGGGTATGGGTATCATCAGTGAAGTGCTTACTTGCTTCTCGCGCAAAAACATCTTCGGCTACAAGGCAGTGGCCGCTTCGAGCATCGGTATCGCGGTGGTGGGCTTTTTCGTCTGGGGCCACCACATGTTCCTGGCGGGAGAAGGGTATTACGCAGCGCTGGTCTTCTCGCTCTTGAGCATGTTCGTGGCCGTGCCCTCGGCGATCAAAGTGTTCAACTGGTCGGCGACCCTTTATCGGGGTTCGATCACGCTCACGGCTCCGATGCTTTACGCACTTGGATTCGTGGCTCTGTTCACGATCGGCGGCGTCACCGGGTTATTCCTGGCCACGCTGGGAACCGATCGTCACTTGCACGACACTTATTTCGTCATCGCGCATTTCCACTTCACGATGGTGGGCGGGATGGTGATGGCGTACTTTGCCGGCATTCATTTCTATTGGCCGAAGATCACCGGGAAGATGTATTCCGATTTCTGGGGTCGAATGTCGGCAATTCTGATGTGCGTCGGCTTCTTCATGACCTTTGTGCCGCAATTCGTTGTGGGCTATCTGGGAATGCCGCGCCGCTATCACGCTTACCCGGCGGAATTGCAAGTGCTCAATGTGTTGTCATCGGCAGGCTCGACCGTGCTGGCGCTGGGTTATCTGTTGCCGTTTTCGTATTTGCTGCACTCGCTCATCTGGGGCAAGGATGCAGGCGACAATCCTTGGGGTGCCACCGGGCTTGAATGGACAACATCGTCACCACCCCCGGTCCATAATTTTGACAAGACACCGATCGTTACCGAAATGCCTTACGAATATGCGTTGCCGACCGCCCCGAAGCCGACGTACCTGAATGGCGAAGCAGGGAAGGAGGAGCACAATCATGTCCACGTCCACTGATTCGTCAGCGGCGTTCTCGCATCATTTCGATACGCTCGAACAGTCCCAGGAATCCCAACGGTTGGGTATCTGGATGTTCCTGATTACCGAAGTGATGTTCTTCGGCGGCATTTTCGTTGCCTACACGGCCTATCGAATCTGGTATCCCAAGGAATTCGAGGCCGGCAGCAGCAAACTCAACGTGCTGATCGCCGGAATCAACTCGCTGCTGCTGCTCGCCAGTTCTCTGACGATCACGCTGGCGATTCACGCTGCGCACGAGGGGAAACAGGATGCCCTCAAACGATTCCTGCTGATCACCATCGCTCTGGCGGTTGCCTTCCTGGGTCTGAAAGCGCGCGAATACTATCTCGATTACGAAGAACATTTGGTTCCAGGCAAACACTTTGCAAGCGAGGAATTTGAGAAAGAGGGTGCAAACCCGAAGCAGGTGCAACTGTTTTTCATGTTCTACTACTGCATGACCGGCTTGCACGTATTGCACATGATTGCCGGCGTTGCGATCATTGGTTGGCTGTACCTGCTGGCAAAAAACGGTTTCTTCAAACCGAAGGAACGGTATGTGTACATCGAGGTTTCGAGCCTGTACTGGCACTTTGTCGATATGATGTGGTTTTTCCTGGTGGCGCTCTTGTACGTGGCGGGTCACCATACTGTGGACCAATTGCATTTATAAACGGAGAAGTTCATGAGCGATAAGTCAGCGGACTTGCCCGAGAAAACCGGCGGTTATTTTGGCATCTTCGCAGCGATTGCGGGACTGATATTCCTGGCGATCGGGGTATCGTTCATGAATTTGGGTGGGGCGGCAGTGTATGTCAATTTGTTAATCGCAGGAACCCAGGCGAGCTTGCTCGGCTATTACTTCATGCACTTAAAGGGAGCGAATAATCTGACCTGGGTGATTGTGGGAGCAGGGCTTTTCTGGATGATCATTTTGTTCCTGTTCCTGTTGACGGATTATGTAACGCGCCACATTGCGGCCTACTAAAACGAGTCGTAGGACGGCCTACCGAGGCCGTCCTCGACGAAGCGAGCGGCCTCGGTAGGCCGTCCTACGGTAGCCAACCAACGCTCACCTTCCGACGAACTCATTTTTGCTGCGTTTTACACGAAATCGACATCATGCTACGGCTGCTTATCACGTCCTTCTCTGTGCCCGCATTGCTAATCCTGTTAGGAGGTTGTGGAACGCAGCCCTACCCGCCTCATCTTGCCTACCCGCTGCGCACTGACTGGCTCGTAGAGAAGCTACCCACCACTTTTCCCGATGGTCCTCCTTTCGCAGGGAAATTGGATGAGTTCGTCGCAGGGATCAACGATCGTGGCGGAAAGGCTTACAACCCCGCCAACCTAACTTCCGACCAACAGGTGACCCTTAAAAAGGTTCTCGACGAGATGTTTGGCTCCCCCGCGAGCCCGGCCGTTCAATGCGATCCTTCCGTTCAAGAGCTGGCCGACGAATTGCTTCAGCGGCCCGATCATCTTGCCGAGGGAAGCAAGCTCTACAAACGATTTTGCCTGCAATGCCACGGTCTGACCGGCGATGGTCGTGGACCAACCGGTCAATGGGTTTACCCGTTCCCGCGCGATTTTCGGCAGGGGGTTTTCAAATACGTTTCCAGCGTCGGAACCGCAGCACGTAAGCCTACTCGCGAAGACCTCCAGCGCATGTTGAATACTGGGATTGATAGAACGTCGATGCCTTCGTTTTCGCTATTGTCCGATACCGAGCGCGATCGAATTATCGACTACACGATTCATCTGAGCCTGCGCGGTGAAGTAGAATATCGACTTATGCTCGGGATGCTCTCGGATAACGGCGATGGCGATGAAGACATCGCCTCCGAAGCGCGATCCCGCCTCCGGAAAGCGCTGATGCAGTGGGTAGAAGCCGGCCGTGCTGCAATCGTTCCCAAAACGATGCCGACACCCGAAAGTCAGGATGCGAAGCTGGCCCCCATTCACCAAGATTCCATTCGACGCGGATTCGAGTTATTCCGGGATAGGAACACAGGCTGCATCAGTTGCCATGAAAACTACGGTCGGCAGGCGAAATATCTCTACGATGCCTGGGGTGGGAGCGTGCGCGTCGCGGACTTGACGGAAGGAGCCTATCGCGGCGGCAAGAGACCGCTCGACTTGTATCGCCGCATTTGTGGCGGCATCGGCCCTTCTGCGATGCCGGCAATAACGAGCCTCCCCGAATCGCAAGTATGGGATCTCGTGCATCTTGTGGATGCGTTACCGTATCAACGGCTCTTGCCGGCAGATGTAAGGGATCAGGTCTACCCGAAGGAACGGTAGACGGCAAAACATCCATTTGGCGCGGCACAGCCGTACTCCTCACGTGAAGCGTGACCGGGAGGGCGAGGCTCCCGCCGAGCCGTAAACCTGCCCTGGCTCGGCGGGAGCCTCGCCCTCCCGGTCACGCTTCGCGTCAGGGCTAAGAAAATGCACGACCAAAACAACTCAAGAGGCCACGATCGATGCCGTCTGAATGTTCCCTAAATCGGCCCGTACCGCGCTGGCTGCACATCTGGGCCATTCTGACGGTGATTGCCACGGCCCTGTTGCTTGCTCTGGGCGGTCTGGTGACAACCTTCCGCGTCGGCATGGCCGATCCAATTTGGCCGACGACTCCCTGGTTCCTGTTCTTCACCTCCTGGTCTGAACCCCGGCCCGGCTTTCTCATTGAGCATTCTCACCGCCTTGCAGGCTATGTCGTTGGCTGCTTCACAATCGTTTTGACGGTCGGAATGTTGGCCACTGCAAGGACTTGCGGGCTAAAGAAACTCTGGTATTCTTTGTTTGTTTGCGGTTATCGCACAGGGAATGCTGGGGGGATTTCGAGTGGTTCTCAACGAGTTGATGGGACCGAATCTCGCTATCATTCACGGCTGCTTTGCCCAAATCGTTTTCAGCCTCCTCGTGGCAGCTGCGGTACTTACGGCGACGCCGGCCGGCGCATTCAATCCGCCTCAGGATGATCGACAACGATATTATCGAATCGCTCGACTACTCGTGGGAATCATCTTCCTTCAACTCATCTGGGGTGCGCTGGTACGCCACAACCCTTCACCCCTAGTGCAAAGGCTCCATCTCATCACCGCGTTTGCCGTTATCGGTACTGCGGTCTGGACGATCAAGACTGCCCAGGCTTCGCCGCAGTTGTGGACTCGATTGCGCGGAGCCAGCGTTCTTCTTGCGATACTTCTCGTTGTGCAAATATTGTTTGGCGTCGAAGCCTGGATGGGGAAATTCGCTTCGGGGATCTTACCGGAGTTGCAAAAAATCACGCGAGAGCAAGCCATTATTCGAGGCATTCATATGCTGGTTGGAACGGGCATTCTTGCCACGGCGGTCGTGCTGGTATTGTTGTCGCGTCCACCGGTGGCCGTTGTCCCGTCAGAGGAACTGCGTACTCTGAATTTCACTCCGGCAATCCCGGCTCAAACGACGCTGGCGAGTTCGCATCCATTGGGAGGTTCATCGTGAAGACCGTCGAACTTGCATCAGAACAGGCCGGCTTGCAACGCCTCGCCGATTATGTGCAATTGACTCGGCCTCGCATTGGCGTGATGGCACTTTTCACGGTCGCGGTCGGCTTCCTTTTGGCCTCAGGCTCGGAGATTCGGAGCATCCTTTTGTTCCACACTCTGCTTGGAACCGCCCTGGTAGCCTCGGCCGCCAGCGCTATCAATCAGTGGCAGGAGCGCAAAGCGGATGCCCGAATGAAACGCACCGCGAACCGTCCGCTCCCTGGTGGAAGAATTCATCCCGTCGAAGCACTTCTGTTTGGTTTGCTGCTTGCGACAACCGGCATCGCTTATTTGCTGCTCGCCCTTCCGACCGTGAGTGCTGCTATCGTCGCGGCAGTAACGCTCGTCACCTATCTTGGTCTCTACACCCCGATGAAGCCGCTGTCCATCTGGAATACCGTAGTCGGCGCGTTTCCGGGTGCGTTGCCGCCGGTGATCGGCTGGTGTGCTGCTCGCGGGACGATATCGCTTGAGGCGATCTGCCTCTTTCTGATCCTGTTTATCTGGCAACTGCCTCACTTTTTCGCCATTGCCTGGCTCTACCGCGATGATTATGCCGCAGGCGGGTTTCGGATGTTACCCATCATCGATCGCGACGGCACGTTGACGGGCCGGGCAATGATCGGCACATGCGTGCTTCTGTTGATTGTCACGGTGTTGCCCGCAATGGTCGGAATGGCCGGCCCATTGTTCTTGGCCTGTGCGAGTATTCTGGGTGTTTGTTTCCTTAATTGTGCGATCCAGTTTCGCAAATCGCCCACAAGGGTAAATGCCAAGCACGTCTTACGGGCATCACTTTTGTATCTGACGGGTCTAATGCTGCTCTTGCTCTGCGACGGTGCGCTGCTACGGCATTTGAGGTAATAGACTTATCTCGGCCTTACGTATGCATCGACTCGCGCGAACAGATGCTAAAACGAGTAATTCACGTTCGATTCGATGCAAAGAATAATGCTCGGCTTACCTCTGCGAAAGGGAGCACTCATAATGGGAAGAATTCCTGCCGTTCTGTTGGTTGTCGGCTTCATTTTATTGATCGATTATCGGGGAACGAGTATCGCTCGATCCGAAGAACCTGAAAAGCCTCTCACAAGTGATGCTCTTACGGGAAAATGGAAGCTTGTGGCCGTCGCTGGTCAAAGGCCTGCTGCTCAGAAGATCAAGTCGCACGTAATCGATCTTGCCAAAGACGGTACTTGGAAAGGTGTAACAGAATTGAGCGTTGAAACCGGCACATTCAAGGCCGAAAGCAGCGGCAAGTGGTCGTTGAAAAATGGCATGGTTTCCTTTACGGCGGGCGCTAATAGCGGTAAGTCGAAGGTAAAGCTTTTGTCCGGTCGATTGACATTAGATCCGGACTTCCTTCTCGCGAAGGACGGCAAGACCCCAGTCACCGCTGAATATGAAAGGCCCGAAAATGCCGATGTGCAGAACAAGCCAAAACACGCCCAAGAGGAGGTTCGCAAAGCGTGGTCCAAACAGGATTTTGTTATTGGCTGGATTGGGTTTAATGAAGGCGGTTTCATTGAATTTCGCAGTTGGGAAGAAGGCAAGTCCGGAGACTTGCCTGCGTTCCTGACGGCAACGCCAGGTCTCACGTCATTTCTCAAGTTGCCAGCGCCTGATCTGAAGTTTGGAATACTCGTCATGAGTCCTGTGGAGGCATCCAAACTTGAAGCTAAGGACATAAAGGCGCTTGGAGCCATGAAACATCTCGAATTACTCACCTTGAACAACGTGCGGATACCGGACGGCTCAATCAAGACACTGGCTGGGGCAAAAGGTTTGCGGCAGCTTTATCTCGTGAAAACCAAGCTGGATGATGCAGCGATTAGCGATCTATCAATGTTCAGTGAATTGCAAAAACTCTCCTTGAATGACAACGAGCGGGTTACCAACGCGAGCCTGAAGGAAATCGGCAAGTTGAAGCGTCTTCGATGGCTATCGCTCGGACACACCCAAGTCACGGACCTGAACGAGATCGCTGGACTTGAGCAACTGGAGAGCCTCTTTGTACCTGGCACGAAAATAAAAGATGCGAGTCTCGATAATCTCGTCAACCTTAAGAAATTGAGTGAACTGTACCTTGGCGGTTCCGGCGTGACCGATGCTGGCCTGAAGAGCGTGTCCGGCATCAAACAACTTCAAGTTCTCAGCTTGAACGCAACTCGCGTCACGGATGAGGGATTAAAGAGCCTGGCCAGTCTCAAGAAATTGAAGAAGCTCTCGTTGCTCAATACCCAAGTAACCGATGGCGGCGTGCTGATGCTCAAGCAAGCATTGCCAGAGTTAAGAATTGAGCATTGAATACCTCGTTGGGCGACCTCGTCGAATCGAAACTCGCTGAGGCTGACTTACTCCGCTTTCGTCAACTGACTCTGCAAACCTGCGACACGACGGGCCAACTCATCCAAAGATAATTCCGCCAATTGTTCGATCGGAGTCGAAGGACGATGGAGCAGACCTTCGCAAAAGTGTATCATGACAATCTTCTCGTCGCGAATCGCTTTTTCGAGATCCTTGCGGCCTTCCTCAAGCCCATCCTCACGGGCCGACAGGATTGCGGTGTTGTAGTCCAACTGAGCCTTCCGACGACTTTCATACCGTTCCCGTTCCAACTCTGTGTGCCCTAGCATTTTCAATTCCTCCAACGCTCGGACCACCAAGGGTTGCTCTACTAATTCCCTTGGAATTGCATCTGTATCTATCATCGCTGCATGACGTAAAAAGTAAAGCCAAATGTCCAAATCGGTCTTCAGTTCGGACAGGGATTTCCGGAACTTGGGCAGTTCGAAGAGATGATATTCCATGTCTTCGGTCAATGGAAAATGGTGAGTTTCCTCCAGGAGCCGAAAACGCAAATGATAGTCTGGAACCTCTGGAAATAGGACATGATCCAAAAAACTGATTGAGATGGTCGGCCTCAACAGGCCATAGTTCTGACCTTCCTGAAGCTGTTGTTAATCGACTTTTGGATCTATGCCAAGGATCATAGGGCACGCACTCCAATTCGTGTATGTCGGTGATTTTCCAACAACAAGCGCACAACTTTAAGAACTTGCGAGCCTCTTCTTTGAGAGCATATACTTATCCTTAGGACTTAATTCTGGGGATGTCTCCAACCTCCTTTTTCGGTACAGGCTAAATCAATCGACTCCAGAGTAATTATTCGTTGCTCTGCGCGAAGAAATCTTTCGGTTCCTTCCCTTCTTTTGCTTCTCTCGCATTATCTTCGATAAGCGGCAAAATTGTTTCGATTCGAAATAGGTGAACGTCCCAGAACCGCCGTGCGTTCACGCAAACGATCGGAACGAGTCCATCAATGAGATTGCCCATGAACGAATCGAAGATGAATCCTGCATTAACCTTGTCGGTCCGCCCGGTGGTCATTGGAAACACTTACGCGGCGCGGGGAGGGTGCACGCTCGATCTTCAGCCAAACCATTCCGTGTCCGAATTGTTGGATCAGTTGCTCGACAGCAAGCTGATTCAGCCGGAAGATTGGCAAGAACTTTCCACCGACCATCAGGCGCAAATCAGCGCTGCAGCAACCAGGGATGACTTGCTTACTCGACTAACTCAAACCAGCTTGTTGACCGACTATCAAGCTTGCCGAGTTCGCGCCGGCACTACGTTTGGTTTGATTCTTGGAAACTACCGAGTCCTCGATCGGGTTGGGGCAGGCGGCATGGGTGTAGTGTTTCGAGCAGAACATATCCTGATGCGTCGAGTTGTAGCGATCAAGGTATTGCCCTTATCCCGAGATCAGGACGCTCGATTACTGCTGCGGTTTCTTGCGGAGATGCGGACGGTAGCCTCGCTCCAGCATCCCAATATCGTCACGGCGATGGATGCCGGTCAGATCAACCCGACTGAACCGAACCTGCCGGTCATGCATTACCTGGTGATGGAATTCGTCGCAGGAAATGACCTTGAAGAACTGATCATTTCTCAGGGACCGCTCGACGTTGCCCGCGCTGCGATCTCGCCCATCAGGTCGCCAGTGCGCTCGACGCGGCAAACGCCCGGAATATGGTTCATCGGGATTTGAAGCCGTCCAATATTCTGGTGACGCCGGAAAATCTTGCGAAACTCCTCGATTTCGGCCTGGCACGCGATTTCCGGATGCAACTGACTGAGCCCGGCAGCTTGTTGGGCACTCTCGAATATATGGCTCCCGAACAGGCCGTCGATGCGACCAACGTCGACATTCGCGCGGACATCTACGGTCTGGGCGGCACCCTGTTCTGGGCCTTGACCGGAACGCAGCCATTCATACCGCGCGGTTCAATCACCCAGGAACTCCATCGGCGACGCACCGAGCCTGCACCTTCTCTTCGCCATCGCAATCCCGCACTGCCTGCCGACCTTGATGATGTCATTTCGCACATGCTCGCACCCGATCCCGAAAGTCGCTACCGGAACCCCAAGATCGTGATGAGGGCCTTGGAGCCGTTCCTTACGACGCAATCTCGAAGTTTTTCTAGTCTTTCGGGAATGGGGCTTCGATGGCCGACGCCGCCGGGGACGAGTGGCCCGGAGAGTCGTCCCAGTGTGAACCGAATCCTGGTCATTGATGATGATCCCTCGATCCGAAAGTACTGCACTGCGATTCTGGGAGTAGAAGGCGTGCAGTGTCACGAAGCGGACGACGGTAAAGAGGCCCTCGCGCTCTTGAGCGAAAATGCCTATGATTTGGCGCTGCTCGACCTCGACATTCCTCATCTGCCCGGCTCGGAAGTGCTGCGAATCGTGCGCTCGGTTTCATTGGACAAGAATATGCGGGTCATCATCATTTCGGGCGGCCCCAGCCCCGATGAGATGGCACAGCTGATGATTAACGGCGCGGATGATTACCTGACGAAACCGTTTAGCGTGGCTCAGTTGCGTGCGCGGGTAAAGGCAAGTCTTCGTCTGAAGTCGGCGCTGGATCAATCGGAATCGCTCAACGGTCACATGCAAAAGCTGATTCGCGATCTGGAGCGCTCGCTATACGATCGCGATAGCGATTTGCTGTCGGTTCGCAATGGCCTGGTATTGGGCCTCGCCAGCATTGCCGGACATCGCACCACGGAAACCGAAGGACATCTGCAACGGCTGCAACACTATTGCCGGGCACTTGCCGAAAAGGCGGCGGCTCTGCCCGATTTCAAGGATCAGATCGACGAGGCATTCGTTCGCAATCTCGAAGTTTGCGGCCCTTTACACGACATTGGCGTGGTTGCACTTCCGGACCATATTCTCGTGAAGCCGGGCAAGCTGACCGCCGAAGAGCGGGTAATCATGGAATCGCACACGCTCATTGGCGCGGAGATTCTCGGCAAGGTGGTAGAGCGCTATGGTTCGAGCATGCTGTTCTTGCAAACGGCGGTCGAGTTGGCCCGACACCATCACGAGCGCTTCGACGGCAAAGGCTATCCCGATCAACTCGCGGGCGACGCCATCCCCCTGTGCTCTCGAATCCTGGCCGTGGGCGATGTCTACGACGCACTGCGATCTCGTCGGCCCTATCGTCCGGCCTTGTCGCACAGTTCCGCCGTCCAGGTCATTTTGCAGACATCGAATGGGCAGTTCGACCCTCGCCTATTAGAGTTATTCCGCGCGAATGCCTCGGAGTTCGATCAAATCTTCAAGAAAAATGCTGACTGAGTGACAAGGTGACAAGGTGACAAGGTGACAAGGTGACAAGGTGAGAACCATCGAGCATAGTTACGAACATTGAACTTAATTAACAATAAACGATCATTTACCCCTTCACCTTGTCACCTTGTCACCTTGTCACCCGACAGAGTCTCTCTCATAAGCCATCCGAAGCCAGTGTTTCACTTCATCGTCGATCTCGTCGATGTTTGAGATCGGGATTCGATGCGTGATGCGATCTTTCTTCTTGAAGCCGCCCGTATCAATGAGCCGGCCCGTCGCTTTTGTGTCCGCCAGAGCAAAACCAAGATCGATCCTGGTCTTCGTCGCTGGTTTCACCTGGGCGAAAACACGCTTGCGATAGAAAGGAACAATCGTCTTGCACGGACAAAACTTCACATCGTTACCTAACTCTTTGCCGAGTGTTAATAATCTCTCGTAGATTGGTCGAAGCGATTCTTTGCCTGCAAACATCGCGTCGACATATTTCGGTGCGATGGCAAGATAACTTTCGGGTGTGTCTTCCCAGTTAACTTTGCCAACCGAACGCTCGGCCAACCAAATTGCGTAATTGGTACCCAGTTTGAAGGAGGACTTCAACCATTCTCGACGTTCGTCTTCGGTATCCGGGCCTTCTTTCACGATAAAGGCGAGCCATTCTTCAAGATCCCGGCCCGTCTTGTCGCGCAAGCCCGCGATCCAGGCCATCTGCATATGAACCGCCGGGTGGACGCTGTAGATAGTTTGTGGAGAAGAAGATTCTTGTTTCGACCGCGTTGTTCGAGCCATTGATTCACTCCGTACAATGAGCCGCCCACCATAGTAACTGAAATAGCGTTTTCGGGGCGGTTCTGGTAGTTCAGGCAAATTAGATTACCCTTGAGTTCCGGTCGCTTTTTTGGTATCGGTAAAAAGGTCAACAAACCATTCACGTGAGAAGTACCAATTGCTCGGTTCAGCCTTACTCTCATCTTTTTTGAGGCATCAATATGCGGATTTGGATCATAGGCTTCTTTCTCATTGGTCTACTTGGCCTGGGCATGATTGCATGCTCTCCCTCGAACCCCAGTCCGAAAACGGGTGACAGAGCAATCAGGCCCGACGCGACCTCGATCGGCGAGCCTCTTTTTACTCCTGCTCCGATGCCTGCCCTGTCGATGGCACCCTCCGGATCGGCCGATCCGATCATCGTACCATTGTGTCATTTGACGGTTATCGACAAGATGGACGTTTCGAGCAATGTCGATGGAACGATCCGCTGGCTCGGCATCGAGTGCAAACCGAGCGACGTGGTCGATCCCAAGGACTTCATCCCTCATCGCGGTAAGCTCTACCGCCGCTTGCGCATCGGCGACCTTGTCGATGAAAATCAGGTTCTGGTGCTGCTCGACGATCGCCAGGCATTTGTCGAAATGGATACCGCCGAGAAAAACATGCAGGGGGCCAGGGATGAAATCGCGGCCAGTGCCAAAGCCCTTTTGGCGATTCGGGAAGTTGAGAAGATCGAGCGGAACTCTCAGAGCAAAGGCGCATCGACGCTCCGAGACGTGAATACTGCTGCCACCAATACCGCAAAATTCGAGGCAGAACACGCCAAGACGCTCAGCAGCGGCAAGCAAAAAGAAGGCGAATTCGAGCGCGCTAAAATCAAATGGGAGCAACACTTTTTGCGAGCTGCGATCCAGGGCGAAGTGGCACAAATCGTCAAACAGGCCGGCGAAGGGGTCAAGGCCGCAGAGACGGTTCTCCACATTCAAAACACCGATCGGCTCACCGTCGAAGGACAACTCGATCTGCAATACGAACGGCATGTCAAAGTGGGCAGCATTGTGTCGATTGAACCGACCTTGTTCGCTCCTCCCATTCAGCAGCGTGCGTTTCACGCGGGCAAGCCCGTTTCTGCGGTTGCTGTTGCCTTGATCGACGGCAAGACACTGATCGTCACCGGCGGTGAAGATGGTGTTGTCAATGTCTGGGATCCCAAGGAGGATTTCCAAAAAGTGGCCTGGAGGTATCGCCAGCCCGTGCGCTATTGCCTGTACCCGCCCAGGGGTCGCCGCACCGTTGGTGCTGACCGGCTGCGATGACGGCCGGGTACGAATCTACGATTTGTACGCGCTGGGCAAAACCCCATTGCGCACCCTGGATGGCCAGCACGAAGGAGGCGTACAGGCCATTGCGATTTCGCCGGATGGCCTGAGTTGCGTGACTTCGGATGAACGCGGCGACATCTTTCTCTGGGATGTCTCGACGGGCAAGTTGAAATATCGCTTTCCTCACGAACACAACAGTTCCGTCTCGGCCTTGCACTTCACACCTCAATGTCGAGTCGTGTCGGTTGGGCGAGACAACGCAGCGCTTGTCTGGAACGTCGGGACCAAGGGAGCTTTCGTGGAACACACGTTCGAGAATCGCACCGGAGACGTTGCCCAACTCGGTGTCTCGGACGATGGCTCCTTCCTCGCCCTCGACCAGTACAAGGATCGAATCAATCTGGTGGAACTCGGCGACGGCCGAACCATCGGTACGCTCCATCAGGTTGGCGATAGCGCAAAGTTCTCATCTTTTGCTCTGATTTCTCCAAGCATCGGGCCGGCGAATAGTCGTCTGATCCTTACCTCGGGCGCAACCGAGGGAGTGCTGCAGTTATGGCGTCGGCCCGGATCACGCGGTCGAGCATCGGAGTTGCGCAAGCTCATTTCCGATGGTTACGCACCGGTAACCGCAGCAGCTTTTTCACCGATCGCCAAGAACGGCTATATCGTCGCCGGAACCAAGAAGGGCGACATCCTGGTTTGGGCCTTACCAACGCAGGAAGATATGGCCGGACATTACGAGGCGAAGGTCACCCATGTCGACCGCACGGTCGAACCGAACGGCAAGACGGTTCGCATCTTCGCCGAGTTCGACAATCCGCAGGATGAAGCCCGCCGGCTTCGCCCAGGCACAACGGCAACGATGGTGATTCCCCAAAAATAGTTCATAGGTTCCAAGTTCCTGATGTAGTTCCAAGTTCCAAGTTCCAAGTTCCAAGTTAAGAATCATTGAACCTTTTGGTTCTTAACCTGGAACTTGGAAATTGGAACTTGGAACTTGGAAACAGAAATGAATTCGACTCTTCCCCGAGCTGAACGACGAAAGCAGGTTCGACTTCGACGGCGGCCATCTGGTTCATACCATCCAGCGCTATGAAGGAAACCTTAGTTACGTCATCAAAGATCCGGTTACTCTGAAATACTATCGTCTCTCGGAACAGGAGTATTTTGTCTTCTCGCACCTCGATGGTGTTCAAACTCTCGAGGATGTGCAAAAGGCGTTCGAACTTCGGTTTCGTCCCGATCGTGTAACGCTGGAGGAACTCGAGGGGTTTGCGCGCATCTGGTAACGGGGGGCCTGGTCCATCATGAGTCGCAGAACTCCGCCGACATTCTCTATGAGAAACGCGAAAAACAGCGCTGGACCAAGAAGTTTTCAGCGCTCACCAATATTCTGTACATCAAAATCCCGGTCATCGATCCGGATCGTGTGCTCACGGCGATGGTGCGCAGGCTTTCCTGGATTTTTACCACCCGTTTTCTGATCCTCAGTGTCTCGTTCATGTTGTCCGCAGTGGCCCAGGTGACTTTGAAGTTTCAGGTTTTCTGGGACAAATTGCCGGCCTATCAAGAGTTTCTTCACTTTCACACGCTTCTGTACATGTGGTTGGCGATGGGGGTGGTGAAGATCATTCACGAATTCGGACATGGCCTCAGTTGCAAGGCGTTCGGCGGCGAATGTCATGAGATGGGCCTGCTTTTGATGTGCTTCTCGCCCGCCATGTATTGCAATGTCACCGATTCCTGGACAATGACGGACAAATGGAAGCGAATCATTATCAGTTTCGCAGGCATTTATGTGGAATTGATCATCGCCGCGTTTTCCACATGGGTGTGGTGGTATACGCCGCACTGGCCGTTCGTCAACAATGTCGCCCTGTGCTTGATGGTTTTGTGCAGCATCAGCACCTTCATGTTCAACGCCAATCCTTTGATGCGATTTGATGGGTACTATATCCTGGCGGACTGGATGGAGGTTCCCAACCTGCGCGAACGAAGCGGCCGTTATCTCAACGATCGCTTTCAAGAGACGTGTCTGGGGATCGAGGTAACGCCCGAACGCTACATGGCGGCCTGGCGGCGCTGGTTCTTCGTGATCTACACGATCGCAAGCACGGTGTATCGCTGGGTGCTCACCGTCACCATTTTATTCTTTCTGGCCAAGTGGCTCAAACCTTACAAGCTCGAAACGCTGAGCATTTTGTTGGCGATAGCGGCCATGGCGTCGCAATTCGGTTGGCCGCTCTATCGACTTATTCGCAACATTCGCAAACGAGGACGGATGCCTGATATGAAACGAAATCGAGTGATTATCACGTGTACTGTGGGTGCCGGCTTGCTCGGGGCTTTCTTCTTTCTGCCCTTGCCGCTCAATCGCGTGCGCGAAACGGGCCTGGTCCAGTTGCAGGAGAACGCCATCGCTCACGTGTACGTCGGCGAACCGGGCGGCTATCTGATGGTGCAATATATCCAGGATGGAGATTGGGTAGCGCGCGGCAAGGAACTCGCGACTTTCAGCAATCCCCAACAGGAAAGCAAAGTCGCACAGTTGCGCCACGACGTCGATTTGCTGGAAGAAAAGAAAAAGATGCTCCAGTCGCAGATAAAAACCGCGTCAACGAATGTTGAGTTGAAGAACCGCTACAAGACGGAATTATCGCAGGTGGCCGGGAAACTAGGGGGTACGGTCAGAGAATGGGAGCGCGAAGCGAAGTTGCTGGAGGAACTCAAGGTTCTGCGCGCCCGCGCAGGGATGGTCATGGGCGCTCCGAACAAGGACAAACAATTTCGCTACTGGGATAAATCGGAAGCCGAGAGGATTTGCAGCATCGGCGATCCGCTGAAATTGCGGATTCTGCTTCCCGTGACTCCCCCGCAATACCGCGAATTGAAAGAAAACCTCGCCGAACGCCAAAAAGAGCATCCAAACGACCAGGCCGAGTTGGACGTTTCGATACTCTTGTCGAACCGCTCCGACCATATTTATCGGGGCCGAGTGACGGTCCTGCCGGATTCCCATGAAACTAATGTACCGGTCGGCTTGACCTCCAAGGGTGGCGGCCCGCTGGCAACGAAAACTTCGCAAAACCCCAATATGCACGAGCCGGTGGCTCAAACCTATTTGGTTCAGGTGGAAGTTATGGATCCCGATTCGTCCATCACACCGGGAACCCTCGGGACCGTCAAGATTCACTTGCGCTGGCGTTCGGCAGCCTGGTGGTGCGGTCAGAAAATCGCATCGGCGCTGGATTGGGGTTTGTGGTGATGGAATGTTTGCGATCAATACCCGGATAAACAACAACGGCGGTTCGACTGCAAGTGATGCCGCCGAAACGCCCTTCTTTGCTTGCATCCGTGTTTGCCTAACGCGACAATATCCCGGTTGATCTTTTGACCAATCGGGAGCGAGTCCGTGCCTATCCCATCAAAGCCTCTGTTTCGTGCGGATGTTCTCCGGCAAAAACTCGCAGCGTTTACCCTTCCCTCATCGCTCAAAGGGAATCAGGATACCCTTGCCAAATGGCGGGATTTGATCCAATCGGGAACGATCGACTCTTTCAAAGAAGAGGCGATTCTTCCCGATTTCGTTGAGGCTTTCTTCCGCGGGATGCTCGGCTACACCAATCCGGCGGATAATCCGGTTCGGCATACTCTTTCGCGCGAACAGCACGTCAAGGTCGGCGGCAAGTTCGCCGATGCCGCGATCGGCGTTTTTGGGTCGGGCCGGCCTCAGTTTATCGGAGTTCTCGAAGGCAAGGGGCCGCTCGATCCGCTCGACAAGCCGCACGCGGGCCGAAAGGTTTCCGCCGTGGAGCAAGCCTACAACTATGCCGTAAATTTGAAGTGTGACTGAATTATCATCACGAACTGCAAGGAAGTTCGGCTCTATTACAAGAGCAACGACCATGCCCATTTCGAGCGCTTCGATATCGCCCAGCTTGCCGACGATGAAGCGCTCTTGAAGAAGTTCATCTTCCTGCTGGGTGCGGAACGGGTGGTTCGCGGCGATGGTTCGAGCCATTTCCCCGAATTACTCAGCGAAGCGGAGAAGATCGGCTCGGAGGTCACTCTCGAATACTATCGGCAGTATGCCGACATTCGCCGGCAAGCCTTTGATAAACTGCGCACTGCCAATCCGACGATTGCACCGGCCTTGGTGCTGACCGCTGCCCAGAAGTTGCTCGACCGCATCCTCTTTTGCACCTTCAGCGAGAATCGCGGCCTGCTGCCGGCCGGCATCGTGACGCGGGCCTACCATCATGCCGACCCGTTCAATCCCCGTCCGATCTGGGAAAACTTTCGCGGGCTGTTCCGCTCCATCGACAAAGGCAACCTGGCGCTGAAGGTCGATGAATATAACGGCGGCTTGTTTGCCCTGGATGCCATCCTCGATGGTGGGCTTATCGTCCCCAACGATGTTTGCACTCTTTTCACGAAACTGGCGGACTACGACTACCGCGACGGCGGCGACGGCAGCGAGGGCAAACCCATCGACGTTGAGATTCTGGGACACATCTTCGAGCAATCGATCACCGATCTGGAACGCATCCACGATCAACTGGCCGGAAGAACTCGCGAAAATGATCCGACGCAGGGCCGTCGCAAGAAGGAAGGTGCGTTCTATACGCCCGCGTTCATCACCCGCTATATCGTCGCGCAAACTTTGAAGCCGATTCTCGCCGAGCGTTTTGAGGCGTTGCAATCGAAGTATCGCGATGATTCGCCCGCGCCGGTTCGCAAGCTCTTTGAAGGCGACATGGATGAATTGCCCCTGAAGCTAAACAGGGAACAACGCAAAGCGCTGGAAGGATTCTGGGATGCCTGGCTGGACGAACTGGCCAAGATTCGCGTTCTCGATCCATCGTGCGGCAGCGGTGCCTTTTTGATTGAGACCTTCAATCAACTGCACGTTGAATACGATCGGGCGATCGCCATCTTGACGGAACTGCGCGGCATCGGCTCGCTGTACCATCCCGATTCGAGCATCTTGCAAAACAACCTGTACGGCGTCGATCTGAACGAGGAGGCGATCGAGATTTGCCGACTGAGTCTGTGGATCAAAACGGCCAAGCACGGCGAGAAGTTGACGAGTCTGGATCACACGATCCGCATCGGCAACAGCGTGGTGAACGACCCCGCCATCGATCCGAAAGCCTTTGACTGGTCGGTGGCCTTTCCGGAAGTGTTCAGCAATGGCGGATTTGATGTCGTGGTCGGTAATCCGCCCTATATCCGGCAGGAATGGCTGACACAGTATAAGCCGCACTGGAAAGAAGCATTCGAGAGCTTTCACGGTGTCGCGGACATATTCACCTATTTTTATGAGCTTGGCGTTAAACTTCTTCGATCGGAGGGACGGGTCGGATTCATTACATCGGGTAGTTGGGTGCGCGAAATTTTGGGTCCGCCCTTCGTTCCTTCTTGGCCAAGAACGGTCGTCTTGAGTCAATGATCGATTTCGGCGAATACCAGCCATTTGAAGACGCAGAGATGATCCGACCGAGCATTGCCATTCTTCGCAAATCCAAACCGGGCGGATCAACGCGGCTGTTTAAGTGGCTGAGATCTGGGGAGCCACCAAAGAATCTATCCGAAGTGATACTGACTGCGCCGACGATGAAGACCGAAGATCTTGGTGAAGACACATGGGAACTGGAATCAGACGAAGTCCTGTCTCTTCGGAAGAAACTCTCTGCGCATGGTCGAACTCTGAAAAATCAGATCACAACGACGATTTACCGGGGAGTGGTGACGGGATTAAATGAAGTGTTCGTAATTGGGAGAGAAAAGAAGGAGGAATTGATTGCTTCTGACGCTCGTAGCGCGGAGCTAATAAAGCCGTTCATCCAAGGGACACACCTTCGACCTTGGTACATCGAAGACTCAGAGGAATATCTCATTTTTTCTCGTCGACGGACAGATATCAACTCCTACCCTGCGATCCGCGAGTATCTGCTGACTCATCGAGAACAACTCGAACCGAAGCCGGAGGATTGGGCTGGGAAGACGTGGCCCGGTCGAAAAGGTGGCGCTTATCAGTGGTTTGAGATTCAGGATACCGTCGATTACTGGAACGCATTCGTCCAGCCCAAAATCGTGTGGCCGGACATTAGCAAACTTCCTCGTTTCAGCATGGATTTCGAGAACCGCTTTCTTGGTAACACTGGCTTCATTATCCCAACAGACGACTATTTTTTGCTGGCAGTTCTGTCGTCGTGGGCCACTTGGTTCTTCATCAGCAAGACGGCTCAGCCCTTGCGACTGCGTGACAATCGTTGGCAATATCGACTCTTCACGCAATTCATGGAAAACATTCCGATTCCTGAAGCACCGGTAACCGAACGGAACGCGATTGCCGATCTTTCGAGACGTTGTTGCGATCTTGGAATCCAGCGCTATCGTCTTGAAACCCAATTGCAGAAACGACTGACCAGTTCTTTCGGCAAAGTCGAGAACGGCGAAATTCAGGGGAAACTAAACCAGAAGGCGGAAGAGTGGTGGGAACAACCCTTCATGGAACTCGGCACCGCGCTGAAGACGAGTTTCAAGCTCCGGAAGAACCCATTCCAAAACCCGAAGACCGCCGATGAATGGGAACCCTACTTTCTCGGCAAGAAGGCCGAACGAGACACATTGACACGGCAACTCGACGACACCGAAGCTGAGATCAACGACCGCGTATATCGGCTGTTCAACTTGACGAAGGCTGAAATCGCCTTGCTACAAAAAGAAGTGGAGCATTAAGGGCGTTCGGCGACCGTATGAACGCAGCCTATGGGGCGATGGCGGAAGCGGTTGCCTTCTAACCGAACGACTTAGGGTTCCGGTGTTCCTCTCAGGTCGCAGGCGGATTTCCCTTTCGGCTCGTTTTGGCGGGCTTTATTTCTACCTCCCCAACAAGGAATCTTGCTCGGAGATGCACAGGGCGCACAATGGCGACAATGACAATAACCGTAAAACACAACGTGGCAAATATAAGAACAATCGGGTCGTCCCTTATCGTCTCCTGTATCGATGCGCCATTTCGAGTAGTGCCAATCGTTCCATGAAGCGATGGGCAGAAAGAAATCATCATTCTTTGCACAGAATCCGTTTCGCTGCCTATCACCGTAAACGATGATTCCGGGCAACGGATATTCGCTCACCCATTAACCCAATTCTCTCGCACAAGTGAGGATCTTTGAAGCATTGATCCTCACCATTGAATACACCAAATTCGCACGGACAATCGGTTTACTTCTCTCGTTCCCACGCTCTGCGTGGTAACGCACGCCAGGGACGCTCTGCGTCACGGTGCCCGTGAAGGCAATGAATGCTGTGCAATCGCGTTTTCGATCGACCGGGACGCAGAGCGTCCCATCCTTGCGTTACCACGCGGAGCGTGGGAACGAGCGGGCCTGTGCAATAGCGCCAAATAACTGAGAACACGGGAATACACCCATGCCGCCGCACAAGGAGAACCCACACATGCCAAAATGACGGCAAGAACCGACCCGAATAGCAGCGCAAACCATTGCCGATGCCTCTGGTCGTCCATCATTTGCCTTTGGTTGTCCATCTTTTCTCGCTGGCGAGAGCGCTCGAACGCCTTGTCGGACATACTGTCGAGCCTTTGCTCTTCTTTGGCAGTGGGCAATTTTCTCATTGGAAGAACTCTCAATCTGGATGAATCAAACAGCTATCGGTAAATACACCAAACAACTGGGCAACCGCTTGATCCGCTGCTGCTCTCACTCTAACTCGTGGTCGGCTTCGTCCCAGCATTGCACGCGCCTTTTTTCTACCGGTAGAACGGAACTTTGATTTCCGTCTTCAAAATCCGAGTTTAGCAACGCGTATGGGCGGAACGAAATCACGCAACCGAGAAATTACCAAAACACCCCGGGCAAACGCCCATCCACATCATTTGGAGAGGGGCTCGCTTCATGATTTCCCCATGATGTTTGCTAATTGAGTTTGGATTCCATGCCATAACTTAGCCATGCACGAAACTGGCTTCACGATTACGTCGCGAATTCCCAAATCCTACCAAAAAAATGGGGTAATTTACGCGTACAGGAACGAAGCTGGCTTCATGATTACCCAAGGATATTTGCTAATTGGCTAAGTCCTCATGGGATTTGTTGCGATGTAAGATTATGTCCTCCAAGCAGTTGCGTCGATCTAATAAGTAGCCGCCAATTAGACAGCAAAAAAACCGCGTATTTCCATCCATGAAACTTCGCAACGTTGTCCCATCGCAAGGGGAATTTGCAATCTGATTTAGTTACTTGTGCTAGAATGACGACCGATACAGACGGAGCAACGATCCGTTCTATCCTTGGGAATATCCCTCCCAATTGGGGTGTAACCAGATTCTCTGGGGGTCGCCGGATTCAATTGCGTAGCAGAATTCGCCAGAATTCGGGGCGGAGCGAAACCGAATTCTGGCGAATTCGGCTACACCCCCAGAGAATCTGGTTACACCCCCCAATTGGAAAGTTCCGAAAGATGCCTTGCCTGCCTGGGAAGAACTGGTATGTCGTGCGCTGTTTTCGTTGCCGATGTCATGATTGATCGATTGTGGAGTCATTGTTCCAAGTTATCTTCGCCCCCGAATGGATCATCCCGCAGAGCACCTTCATGAAAGCACAGCCGGGTTACTACAGTCTGATTCAATACTGCCCCGACGCTTCGCGCCTTGAAGCCGTCAATGTCGGGCTTGCGCTGCTTTGCCCCGCGCTCGACTATCTCGATGTCCAGCTCGCCCAGCATCATCGGCGGATCGCCAAGGTGTTCGGCAAAGAACACTTTCGTCCGAAATCGCTAGAGGCCGCAAAACAGGCAATCAAAACTCGCCTCACAATTCAGGCGGATCGTCCGCGCTCTCTGGAAGAGTTGCAAAAGTTCATCGATACGCGGGCCAACGATCTCCTGCTAACGCCGCCGCGACCAATCAAACTGATTCGAGAAGCGCCGATCGAACTTGCTGCTCTCTTTTAACAACTCGTCGAACCAAAGACCCCAAAAAAGCGAGAACGTGGAGCAAGGCTTGCTCCCGAACTGGAACAGATCTTTAAGTCGCTGACCGAAAAGGGACGTGCAACTTCCGACGTCGAAACCATTGTGCCCCTAACGGGAAAGAGATTACATTTTCCATACTCCTACAAGAACGGAAAAGTGAATTTGATCCGCCCGCAACAATTCGCGCGAACGGAAGGTTCCGCTGCGGATATGGCGATGAAACTCGCCATCGAAGGAGACCTCATCGCGAAGTACGGCAAGGATGCAGAAGGAGAAAAGCAAGTGGTTGTCGTGGCATCCTTCCCGGAAAAAAATGTTGCGGATGCGATTCTCCAGCGCGTGAAGGACGTGTTAGACGAATACCGGGTCCGAACGATCCTACCGAAAGAGGTCCACAACTTTGCCCAGCAGGTATTAGGCAGTGTTGACATTCGCTCAGGCAATTTACGGAACCTGCGAAAGGAGGCTTCGTCGGCCGCGAGATTTCGCCGCTTCCTTGATCGTTAAGGGCTTCCCATTGTACGAAAAATATTCCACGCAGTTTCGGCATAGGTAAAGCTATTTCGCCTCGCCGGATTCCTACGATTGGTTGGCAGCCATGACGGTTGCCTTCAATCATGGAACCGAACACGCGAGGCTTGATACCCATGCTGCGACGACACGAAATCAGTGATGAGCAATGGAACATTATCAAGGACCACTTGCCGGGCAAGGAAGGCGATCCCGGTGCGACCGCTAAGGATAATCGCCTGTTCATCAACGCCATCTTTTGGATCGCCAAGACCGGCGCTCCTTGGCGTGATTTGCCGGAACGGTTCGGCCCGTGGAACAGCATGTTTCAGAGATTCAATCGCTGGTGCAAGAATGGCGTGTTCCCCAAAATCATGGATCTGTTGAAAGATCCCGACGTCGAAGTTTTGATGGTGGATTCCACGGTAATTCGTGCCCATCAGCATTCCGCAGGTGCCAAGGGCAGCAACGCCGAGGCCGAGTGCCTGGGACGCTCGCGCGGCGGATTCAGCACGAAGATTCACGTTTCGTGCAATGGTGTCGGCGAGCCTGTGAAGATTCTTCTGACGCCGGGCCAAAATCATGATGTCAAACAAGGACCGGCTCTGCTGGAAGGCAGCGATCCACAGAAAGTTCTCGCCGACAAGGGCTATGACAGCGACGAGTTCGTGGCGACGATCGAAGCGAAGGGCGCGGAAGCAGTCATTCCGCCGCGCAGCAATCGCGTCGAACCACGCGAATACGACACAGAGACCTATAAGCAACGCAACATCGTGGAGCGGATGATCAATATCATGAAACAGTCCCGCCGAGTGGCAACGCGCTACGAGAAAACGGCACGAAATTTTCTGGGATTCGTGGCTTTCACCGCGCTCGTGACGCTGTTAACCTAAACCCAGCCTCTCCAGTTTCACGGCTGGAATGTCAACACTACCTAGCTGAAAGCGCATTGAACGGCGGTTCCCAAAAAGAGAATGCAGCCCAAGGGGAATGAAGGCAGTAGATAGGGTCAAATACCATGCGTCAAAGCCATGCGCCGGGATGTAGCTATCTTGAACAACAAAAAAAGGTCAGTTGCACTTGGATGCAACTGACCTTTTGGCGAACTCATTCTCGCGGTGCTCTCTACTTCTCTTCAGACGCAGCAATCTCGATCTTCAGAGGCTCAAGCCAGTGCTTGTGATCGGCGTTGTAGTACAGGTAGCCCCGGCTCGCCGGTCCTCGGTATTCACCCGGCATCTCGCAAATCAAGTCGAGCGTCAGGTTGATCTGTTCCTTTTTCTTCATTGCTCGCCAATAGATCACCAATTCCCGGCCCTTGATCTCGAAGTAACCGATCTTGCCGCTCTCAGTCAATTCCTTCAACTGCTTCATGTCGGTGGGAATCTTCATGCCGCCGGGGATGCCGACGATCGCCACCGCCATGCCGTGATCCTGATCCAGCTTGTTTCGCAATGAAACTTTGAGCGGCACCGTTTCACCTTCCACCGCCTTGGCTCGTTCCAGCTTCGTCGTCAGTTCCAGCGAGCACTGCACAGCGCTCACAGGGGTCGAAGTGCTGCACGACCATTGCAATGCGAATGGATACTGCTGTTTGCTCGTAATCTCGACGCGAACCTCGTTGGCACCGGGTTGGAATACCTTCTCGGCGTTCGGAACTTCAAGGGTAATCACTTCCGTATCCTTGGCGGTGAATTCCTTCGAGAACTTCTTGTCGCCGACGATTAGCGTGAATTTTCCACCTTCAGGCATGCTCTTCTTGCTGTTCGCTTCGGAAATCAGAGCCTTCAGCGCCAAGATGGTCGATTGAGTCGAGCCGAACTGCGCCGCCGCCATCCCGTTGCTGGCAAAGCCATTTCGTGGCCTTGGCCAAAGGCTGACCGAACAGCGGCTTGTCGTTGGCCCGAATCCAACCGAGAACTACCAGGGCTGTCGTTTCGATCTGGAGATCCCGGCCGCCGGATCGGGTGATACTGGTGCTTGCACCGTCAACGAAACCGCCCTTTTGATGCTCCTTGGCGATGTACTTCAGAATCTCGACGGCCATCAGTCGGTTGTTGCCTGCCGGGCGATTCAACAAGCTGTTGGCGACCAGGGCGAGGAAATACGTATCCCCCTTCTTGTCATCGATCATCTGCTTCGATTGCATCTTCAGCGCGGTCAGTTCCTTCGAGAGATCCATTTCTTCCTTGTCGTCCGGATCGCTGGCAGTCAGCGCCCACACGATGTAGGCGTTGGTGATGTTCTCGGGAGCCCGACCGAAACTGTCAATCGCTGCCCCATTCCGCACGAAACCGCCCTTGCCATCGCGCCGACTCAGCAGGTATTTCTGCGTTCGCTGAATCATCTGCGGATCGACCTTGTTGTAGACCTTCGCCAGATCCTTGAATTGAAGCAGCCCGTAAGCCGTCAAGGCCTCGTGCTGTTGATCCTGTCTGCCGAACCACTCAAAACCTTGACGGGTCTTGTTGGGGCTATCGGGACACTCGAACGACACCAATTTCCCGTAGCCGCGCTCGAGCATTTCCTTGGCGCGCTGCGCGACTTCCGGCTTGGCCTGATCGCTGGTCTTGAGGTAGTCGAGGATCAGCAGGTTCGGATAGTTGCTGGTGGAGGTTTGCTCGAAGCAGCCGCCCGGCTCCCGCAACAGTCCTTCCAAACCGCTAATCATGTCCGACAGCGTCGTCGGGTAAACATTCAGCGATACTTTCAGCGTGCCGGCTACGAAATCCTTCGGCAACATCAAAGTACCAGGAGCACTCTTGCCGCCTTCAAGCAGGTCGCTGAAGGAGCCGGTCATGGGGAAGCCGTCGGCGACAACTCGGAAGCGCCGTTCGATCTCATCGTGAGCTGCCATGGGATCGCTTGTGCCGAAGACTCGCAACATCACTTCGCCGGTCTTTTCCGCACGGAATGCCATAATCCTTCTGCCACCCTTCATCGGCGGCAGGTCGATCGAATCCCGCATGTTGCCGTTCTTCAACAGACTTTCATCGACCGCTTTCAACCCCGTCGGCGTGACGGCCAGGGTAATGACGCGCCGTTCGTCCGAATCGTTGAAGGCACTAATGGGCATGTCAATGCGATCGGATGCCGTCACTTCGATCGGCGTCTTTGGATTGACGCTAAACGGCTTGCGGGCTTCGATCGTCGTGGTCATGGCACCGATTCGGCCATCCACGGTGTGACCTGCCACCAATACCTGGTAGCGAGCGATGTCGTCGGAAAGGTCGAAATGAATATCTGCCTGTCCGGTGTCCGGCAATACCAGCGCCGGATGCCAGTAAACGGTTTCGGTGAAGTCGTTGCGGATGTTTCCCTTATCCGGATCGGTGCGATGAGCAAACTGTCGAACATAGAAAGGAGCAACCCATAACTCTTCCCTGAGGTCTTTTGCCAATTCTTGAAGTGGTTCCAACTTGCCTTGGGGGCCCGCACGTCCACCGAACCTTCCCGCTCCTTTAGCGAGGTCCAAACGTGCTCGATATTGAAGCTGGTTCATTTGGCCAACTTTATCCTTCATCATCCCGCGCTTCCCGGCAGCCTCCCCTGTTGCTTTCTTCAATTGTTTCATTTTCTGTTCGTTCATCACGCCGTCACGAAGTGCGCGCTTCATATCGCGCTCCAGTCCCTCTGCTTCACGGCGGGCATCACCGGCATTGGCTTTTTCCCCGTGCGCAAATCGCTCACCCTTGTCAAAGTCAGCACGTGGCTGGAAACCTCCTAGGGCCATAGGGGGATTGATCGTTGGCCGTGGCGCACCGCCACCCCCCATCATACCTCCAGGCATCATTGCCATTTTCGGATTACCTTGCATCGGCATAGCGGCCATTGCCGGGGCATTTGGAGCAGCAAACCTGCCCTCTGCCGCCGGCATTTCATCTTGGCGATCATCCGTTGCCGCCTGCGGCATCATTTGCTGCATGAATTCCGGAGGAAGATCGAATCGGCCGGCCGACGCCAGGTGTCGTTGGCCGGCGTTGCCATTCATAAGCACCACAACGAGAACTGCACATGCACCCAGTCCGAACACGCCGCCTGCCGTGGCATAGTAAGGTGTTGCCTCCCGGCCCCTTCGGCGAACACCCATCACTGCACAGGCACCGGCGATCACGATCAGGGTGAAGCAGACCACAGGCAGCGCCCAGGTCAGCGAGCGTTTTTGCTTGAGTTTGAGATCTTCCAGATCCAGACCGACGGCGCGATAGGCACGGTCTGCCTGGTTCTGCTCGGCTTCCAGGGATTTTTTCTTCTCAACGATCGATGCGACTTCCTGCTTTAGATCGGCATCTGCTTTCTCGGCATCGACGAGACGGGCAGAGGCGAGTTCCTCCTTGCTTTGGTACTCGGCCTTGACGCGATCTTGTTCCTGTTTCAAGGTCTCGATGGGCGGCTGGGTCTTCTGGCCGTTGGCGACCATGAGACGGTCAACTGCTTCCTTGTCTTTCTGATTCGGCAGGTTAGGATGCTGCTCGGCAAAGCGACGCCAGCCTTGCGTTCCCAAAAGCCGATCGAGTGCCTCGCCCGCCTTCTTGACTTGCTTGGGATCATCGGTCAACAGGAAGTCCGCATGTTCCAGATCTTCCGGCTTATTCACTTCACTGGCGAGCAAGAAGTGCGTGGGCAAGAGGCGGGCATTCTTCTCATCGGCCATTGTGATGACACTTTGATTCACCACGGCAACCATCACGATGGCCGGAACGGCCTTTTCCTGTTCGTTGAGTGCGTTGATCTTAAGACCGACGCTGGAACCTGGGAAATAGCGAGCCTTGTCGGGAGTGACGTTCAGCAACAATTGCTCACCGGGTTTCCGGTAAACGAGTCGTTCGGCAACAGGGGTAAGATCGGCTCGACCTTCGCCCTCGGCCTTTTCCTCGAAAACGGTAACGCGGGTGACGCCGCCGAGCGTGGAAGCCGGAGCGAATTGCACTTCAACCGGCTTGCCGGCCTCAACGGTTGTCCGCTGATGAGCGAGCAGCCTGCCGCGAGCGTAAGCCCCGATGAGAATCGTCTTGGATCCCTTTGCGGTTGCAACGCGAAACCGCATCGGTTCATCGTGCCTGCTCACCGGATCGAGAGCAGTCAACACCACGCCATCCGCCTTGACCTTGGGCAGTTCGAACCCGGTGGTTGCCGTGGGGGTGCAAAGCACGCCGCACCCGACCAGATTGGCGAGGCCAATGGCGCTGGCCACCGTTTGAGGAAGAATTGGCAACGTGATGCTGGGGGCAAGAATACTGCTTGGCTTTCGCAGTTTAACGAAATATTTCTTTCCCGGTTTCGGAGTGAAACTAAACATCCCTTGACCGCGATTCATGCCGGGCAGGTTAGCATCAGTGACGGTGGTGACCTCAGCGATCGACTCAAAGCCGTCGGTCAAGATGCCCTGAATGTCGGCAGGTTTTCCTTTGGGCGTCGTGGCCTGGAAGTAAACTCGGCTTGGCACACCTTCGACCAGATCGCCGCCTTCCGGGTAGAAGTCCATTTTCAGCTCTCGCCCAATGAGCGGGATTGAGCGGACGATCGTTTCGGTCTCCGCATTTTGGGAAAAAGTCAGCGTCAGGCGGCCTTCGCCCCTGGTGACCTTCTGCGGAATCTGGAACTTGAGTCGAACTACCCCCTGATCGTCGGTCTTGGTCGGAGGGATGGGGATATTCTGCCCGTCCACGGATGCTGAAACGTAAACAACAGCACCCTTCAGCTTCCCTTGCGGGCGTGAGGCTTCGGCACGCACCGTCACCATATCGCCGGCACCATAAGTCTTACCGTCAAATTCGAGCTTTTTCTCGAAAATCTCCGGCTTGTATTCGTTGAGCATCACCTTGCGAGTCGCCAGATCCACGTCTTTGTCAATCTGCCGTTGCTGTGCCACATCGAAGACTTGAACGGTTTCCGTCACCGTCAGGGTGTATTCGCCTCCAGGGAAATTGTTCGGTTCCACCGGAAATACAAACTCTCCACAGCCGATCCCACGAATGGGTTTCTTGTCCGGTCCGAGGATCCGAACTTCCGGCTGCTGCAGGTTCTTCGTCAACTGCGCGACACCGGATACGAGTGGAATCTTCTCACTGCTCGGTTTGGTGAGAGTAAACTTCAGCCTCATATTCTGTTCGGGAGGCAAGAAGTTGGCGCGGTCGAGCGTGAGCGAGCGGAAGAAGAGCGTGTCACCCGGTTTGTACATCGGCTTGTCGGTGACTAACTGAGTGGCAAAGATCGGGCGTGCGAGTTGAATCTTTTCGCACAGTTTGCTGCGCGTATTGGTCTCATCGTAGGCAGCGACATCGAGGAAGAGATCGGTTTCCGGCTTGACCTTCTCCCAGAACGACACCGGCAGACTCAGTTTCGGCGGCTCCTGAAAAGCGTCTTTGGTTTCGGCCTTCTTTTCTTCCTTGAACAAGACCGTTCCCGCCTGATCGCGGACGATCATTTCAATTCTTTGAGGAGTGGCCCGGACACCATCGCGACGGATCGCCCGAACTTCCCATTCGTTGGGAGCACCGGGTTGCGGACGTTCCGGTCCGGTGAGACGAATGTAAAACTGCTTGTCCTCTACCGCTTTGCGGGCTTTGGCCAGCGCTGCATCAAACTTTTTGAGAAGCTCCACGTGAGCCTCGCGGGCTTCCTTCATTTCCTGGCCTACACTCTCATTTCGAGCATTGACCTCGGCAACGTAAGTTTTCTGGGTGTTCTGGGCAGACTCGAAGGCCGCCTGTTTCTCGGCCAGTATCTGTTCGAGTTCACGTTGCGAAAGCACGTTTTGAAGGACGGGAACACCGAAGCCCAGGGCCACTATGAGCAAGGAGGCTGCGATGGCCCAGCCAAACCTGAAGGAGCGTTTCGGCACCGCAGCGCCATTCTTGCTCGGGGCGACGGAGAGCGACCGGGGCGTTGCCGGTTGAGATTTCGCGGCCGGCTGCGAATTGACAGTTTCATTGGGCGGCAAGAATTGCATCGCAGGAAATTCGGACTTGGCGACAGCGCTCAACCGAAGTTTCCACTCTTCGCCCTGTTGGCGAAGGTTTTCGCCTTCAGGTGAATTGAGGTAGGCTTCGAGTTCCTGTGCCTCGGAAGGCTCCAATAGACCATATAGATGATCGAGCATCATGACCTGAAATCGTTCGCGCTCTGACATATGCATAGCTCCTCCCTTCGCAGGCGTGAGGGAACGGGATTTATCGTTCGGAATCAATAGATAAATAGTTAGATTAGTTCAACACCTTGCGCAGCTTTTGGAGAGCAGCACGCATCTGGGTTTTGACCGTGCCGACCGGGGCGTTGCGGATTTCGGCAATCTGCTCGTAGGTCAAGCCGCCGTTTTGACGCAGCAGGAAAACTTCCTTTTCTTCCAGGCGCAAATCGAGAATGGCTTTGCGGAGCCGTTCCAACGACTCCTGATCTTCGAGAAGCTGACCGGGGAGGTTTCTCGTCCGACTAGCATGGCTTCTTCTCCCAGGAACGGTTTGGAGCGACGATTCCAGGCGGAACGTTGCATATCCTTTGCGGCATTCAAACCGACGCGAAAAATCCAGCGCGAAGATTGTGAATTTCGGGAAAGTTCTCCCGCGCTCGCCAACATTTCAAAAAGGCCTCTTGAGCGGCGTCCTGGGCATCATCGCGATTGCCGAGCAAGAACATCAGGGTACTGATGAGTTCATCGCGAATTTCATTGAACGACCGAATCAATACCTCATCCGTTAGAGACGATCCTTCCGTCCCCGCAATCGGACACACCGTCGGAGTCGCACCGAGAGTACTCATGGTTCCTATCCATTATGACGGGACAACTCGCCGATCGGATTTCCCCGATACGAAAATATTTACCGCTGGTTTGCGGAATGAAATGAAGGGGACCGATTGAGGCATCCTACTGCGAAATAGCGGGAAGAGGCAAGAAGAAATGTGTAACGGATCGCCTGTTCCCACTCTTGTCCCTTGTTCGGCGAAGAGAGTCTTGTTCCTAATCCTAATCATAATCGTAATCATAATCGAATTTGAATTCGATTATGATTACGATTACGATTGGTTTCCGATGCGCAACGGCCACTATCGATATGCGTCAACCAAGCGGGGCCGCTCCAAGAACTCGCCTAACCGTTTCGACTAATTGAGCTTCCGGTGTCGCCTCTTCCTCTGCGCTTTGCGAGGTCTTTTACTTTCCACACTCCGCTCTCGAATTCATCCGGCCCCGCGATCAACGCGATCTTGAACCCGCGTTTCTCCGCATACTGGAATTGCGCTCCGAGTCTCTTCGCATCGGGATATACTTCCGTGCCGATTCCCGCAGCGCGAAGAACGCGAGCCACACGTTGATAATCCCCATAGCGATCCGCAGCGAACTGAGTAATCAGCACTGGGGCAGGCGTCGAAACCTTCGGCAACAGTTTCAGTTCTTCCATCGCCGCAATCAGGCGATCCAGACCCAAAGACGCCCCGACTCCCGGTAAAGCCTGCTTGGTATAACGCCCTGTCAGATTGTCGTAACGACCCCCCGAACAGACGCTGCCAATGCCCGGCAGATCCTTCAGGAAGGTTTCGTATACCGTTCCAGTGTAGTAGTCCAGCCCCCGACATATCGACAGATCGACGTGCAGCCGATCTTCGGGAACCCCCGCTTTTTCCAGAACCTCGCACATCTGCTTCAGATTGGAAATCCCTTTCAGGGCCGATTCATTTCCAGCGAAGCGAGTCGTCAGTTGGGCGAGAATCTCGGCGTTGCTTCCCATCGTTTCGGCAAGCGAGATGACGCCGTCGGCTTGTTCCGCCGTTACGTTCGCTTCCTTCATCATCTCATCGCGAACGCCATCCCGACCAATCTTCAGCAATTTATCGAGAGAGCGCAGAAGCAGGACCGATTTGTCGTTTAATCCGAGCGATTCCAGCAGTCCGTTCAGCACGAGCCGATTGTTGACATGAATCTCGAAGCGCTCAAAGCCCAGGCCGGTCAACAGATCGTTAATGACCAAGGCAATCTCGATGTCTGCGGCATTGGAGAGCGTACCGATTGTATCGAAATCGCACTGCATGAATTCGCGGTATCGTCCGGCTTGTGGACTCTCGCCGCGCCAAACGGTGCCAAGATGATATCGCTTAAACGGCATTCCGAGCGTGGAGAAATGCTGCGAGACAAATCGAGCCAGCGGAACCGTCAAATCGAAGCGAAGGGCAACGTCTCGTCCGCCATTATCTTCAAATCGATACAACTGCTTGCCGATTTCCGCGCCGGCCTCCAGTTTGGCAAGGAGGATGTCCGTCAGTTCGATGGCGGGAGTATCGATGGGCGCAAAGCCGTAAGAGCGAAACACTCGACGGGCTGTTTCCTGGAGTTGCTCGCGCGGGATCATCAATTCAGGAGGATAATCGCGGAAACCCTTTAATGTCCGGGGTTCGATCAATTTGCTCATTATCGGAAGTCCCATCTGCATTGCAAAAGTCAAGACTTGAATATCCCTTGCATTGATGGTCGGTTCAATGCAACCGCTTTTTTCATCAAATTTCTTGAAGAATGGAATGCAAATGCTCGCGGAGCGTCTTCTCAACTAACGGTTTCCCGCCGATGGAGTCATCGTAAAAGATGACGCGATAACTCCGAATGTCGAAAGGCAGTTCCCTGCCGCGTTGTGCAAGGAGAATCGTCGGCTTGTTGAGCGCGTGTGCGTAGCCAACCTCGTAATAGACATTCTGGTTCGGTGCCGTTATTTCGGCGATTACGACTTTCGCGTCTTCGATCTTCCTTTGAATATCCTGGAAGATGATTCCTGGTCGATTGACTTCATCAATGCGGACCACCTCGAAGCCGAGTTTTTTGGCTTCGTGACGGATCACGGTTCGATAAACGGTGTCGTAAGGCTCGCCGAACTGCATGGCGACAAAAGCGGTCGGAGCTCGCCGTTGCACCTCAAAGTCTTGAAAAAGCACAGGCGACTTGGACATCGCATAGAGTCCGAGTTGATTTCCGGGCAGAGGATTGGGAAGCACATGCTCCAACACTGGAACGTCGTTGACGGTCAGAGAAATCCGCTGGCCACGCTGAATTAATTCGAGTTGGTAATCCGTGTTGTAGCGGAGATTTTGAATCGTACCGATCCCCTTTCGGTTTACCCAGCCGGATGCCGGTAAAAACTCCCAAATCGAGTATGCGAGATCGAATGCGCCCAAGCCGGCAACCAGGTAGCCGCCGGATTCCGAATGGTAACCCAACACAACTCCTGCCGATTCTGCTTTTGGCATCCCGTCCTGGCCCTCGAATCTGACCTTGGCCCGCACGAGGCCATCCCGGAACCGTTCATCGCAAACGGCAAAACCGTGGCCGCCCGGTGTTGAAGGACCACCGTAATGCGCGCTGCGATTTGCAATGTCCCAGTTCCCGACAAGCGCAGCCCAACGGGTCACTGGAGCCCATTTTTGCTCAGATTGGCTGCTCATTTGAGTACTCACGACGATTTGTTTCGGTATCGTGCCGAGACTCGATCCATGAAGCGCTTTTCCTCATCAGTCAGCGATTCTTTTCCCTGGCGATGAATCTTGTCGAGTAATTCGTCCATTCGCTGCTCATCCGAAGCGCGTTGGTGGGCTTCTTTTTGTGCACGCCGCTGCCGGCGAGCTTCCAGCCAACGGCGGAAAAAGCCGAGCTTCTTCGGTTTGGGAGCCGGCGCTTCATCCTTTTCGAGAGATGTGTAGCCTTGCGAGAAATCGTAGCCGAACACCGATTCGCTTTCCTGAATTTCCAGGGCCATCCACTGTTGCCAGCACGAGAAGAGAATGAACAAACCCAATCCCAACAACAACGTATCCATGGTGAAAAACGCCACGAATAGGAAGATGAAAGAGGTGCCGATGCCGCAGTAGACTGCCACCATCGTTCCTTTGCGGTAATCATCGGTCCTGCCCCAGATGATGCTCTGGAGCATTCTTCCGCCGTCCATGGGAAAGGCTGGAAGCAACATGTTGAATAGCAGCAGAAACCAACTCCACCAGAAGATTCGGGCCGTCCACGTAACCCAGTCCGAAAAGGTCGGAAGATCCGCTCGCTGAGCAGCCACAGCTGTCTTATCATCGACAAGGACGATGTAGCGATGATCGACCTGCAAAGAATGGCCTTCTTTGTCGCTCACCACCCGACCCCGAACGACTTCGTTTGTTCCTTCCTTGACGAACTGCTGCGTGTGGCCCCTGGGGAGATAGGTGAGGCCATCGTGCCAGTTGTGCAATTCCGGGGCAAGAACCTGGCTGGCTTCGAAAGGGTTCAGAGGCGGCAGAAACCCCACAGGGATAAGGATAGCAGCACAAGCGACACAGATTAAGATATTGACCAAGGGACCGCCAAAGGCCGTGTAGAAATGGGCACGGGGAGTGTGCGGGCAATCGCAAAAGGCCAGCCCGCCCAGGGGCCACATCAAAATCTTTTCCGCGTCGCCGCCTTCACGCCGGGCCGCGAAGCAATGTCCGAATTCGTGCAGCAATATGATGACGAACACGAGCACGATAAAGATCAGAAGAAAATCGAGCCAGTTCTCCGGGTCGTATTGGATCTGGCGGAACATCAAGCCGAGCACGAGGATAATATAAAAAACGTGCACCCGAACCTGAATGCCGAACACCCGGAAGAGCGGGATCGACCAATTGAGCGGATCTCGCATCGTAGCCCCCGCCTTGCCATATCATGAAAATCACTGGAGTCTATGTCTCATCTTATCATCGTTGGTTGTGGATTGTCCATCTTGTACTTTTGAGCCGATCAATTGTTTGTGGTTTTTGTCTTTGCAAGACTCCGAACCGATCAGCCCAAGAGTCGAACCGCAAAACCCTTAAAGAGCGTACTTCTCATGCCAAGGCAAATCATTCATCGCGGGCGAAAAATTCAGGTTGCAATCGACATCAGTCGCGGACCGGGCGGTGAGGAAATCCGCCGGGATTTGATTCTGCATCCCGGCGCGGTCGTGATTCTTCCCGTCATCGACCGAGATCATATTTGTCTGTTGCGCAACTTTCGTTTCGTGATTGACGAAACGCTGTGGGAACTACCTGCAGGCACACTGGAACCCGGTGAGGCAATCGAACTGGCAGCAAATCGGGAATTAATCGAAGAGACCGGCTTCCGGGCGGGGAAATGGCGGAGTTTGGGCTACTTTTACGCCTCACCGGGGGTGATGGACGAAAAACTGCACCTGTTTGTGGCAGAAGATTTGACCCCTGGAGAAGCCCAACCCGAAGCCGATGAGCAGTTGGAGCCGAAGGTGGTGCTTTGGGCGGATGCTCTCCAAATGGCGCTCGATGGAACGATCAAGGATGCCAAGACGATCACGGCGATTTTGCTGTGGGATCGGATGCGGTAAGTTCAATCTTGGTTGTTTTGTAGCAACCAACGGGCTTTTTCTTCGTGCTCAAGGGCACGGGATTGATCGCCCAAGAGACGATAAGCTTCGGCAAGGCCGCGATGCGTGGTGGGCCGATAGGGGCGGATCGCGAGTGCTTTCTTGTACGCGGCAATCGCCTTGTCCGGCTGCTTTAGCTCAAGATACGATGCCGCAAGCATGCGCAAGCTCTCCGCGGACCGTTGAATGGAAACGGCCTGCTCCAAATGACCCGTGGCGGCCGGCCAATCTCCGGATTGACTTTCGCATTCGGCAAGAAGGAGGAGTGTGTACCCGCGCCAACCTGCGGACAGGCCTGGCGTTTCGAGCGCTTGCGCGCATAGGAGGCCGCGCGTGCAAAGTCCTTTGACATCCAGTACATTTCGGCCAGTACCGCCGTCGGCTCTCCATCGCGCATTCCGGCATTATAGACTGCTTCCAGATTATCGAATGCGTGCGATTGCAAGACTCTGGCAAACTCAGAATTGGGTGCGCTCTTGTTGAGAACCATCGCATAAGCAAGGCCCAGGTTTCTCTTCTGTTCGAGAAGATTTCGCGAGTCGACTTCGTCCACAGCCATCAGTTCGGGAACCTCTGCCCCTTTCACTGCGGGCGTTGCTCGGTGAATGCCAATTCGATGGTGCGTGAATGCAATGTGCGGAATTTCCGTTTTACCGCGAGGCATGTGGCAAGCTACACAATTGTCACCCTTTCGCGTGATTCGTTCGTTCAGCTCCAGTTTGCACGCTTGCGTAGCGTGGCAACTCAAACATTGCTCGCGATGGAACGCCACTTTGTCTTTCGGTTCCGCGCTGCGGTGCGGATCGTGGCAACTTACACAGGTCATAGTCCCGGACTTCTTGTAACAGGCGCTTTGCCGCAACTGATCGATGTGGCCCACGACGGTCATCTGATTGTTGTTGCCTTTGAATTCATAGTGAATCCAATAATCGCTCAGTGGTCTGCCCGGACGAAAGTCATCGGCATTGCGTCCCCGGACAAGTACCGCGGCTGTGGTGCTTTGGTGGCACGAAGCGCAGATAGCTTCTTGAAGTGATCGTGACAGCTTCCTTGGATTAACGATTGTCAAATCTTCTTCACCCTGTGCCAGTTTCTTTGTTAAATGAAGTTGCTGATGCAACGAGCCTGGGCCGTGGCAGTTCTCGCAGCCGATCGCCTTTTCCTGGAAACTGAGACGATTGAAAGCGCCTTGCTCGGATACTCGTCCAACATGGCAATTAACGCACCCAGCCCCGATGGGTCGCTCAAACCCTGGATGCTGAGCTAAATTATATCCTGGAGAAAGATCCCATTTCTTTTTCGATGCGTACCAGGTAATGGGAGACTCATGCAAGAACCCGTCCGCTTCAACGACGTAAGTCCGTGAAAAATGTCCTGAACCGACCAGATATTTAACGGGGAGATCGACCCGTTCGATTTCCTTGCCGTCGGCGGCTCGAACGACCTCCTCGTGACGAAGCTGACCATCCTTTCGGTAGACGCGATAGGAACGGCGCGACAACTCGTGATAGAACGAGCCATCCGGGGGCTCGGATTTTGGATCCACGTCAGCGAATGCCCGACTATGGGCGGAATGCAGGTAAGAGTTGTTGTTCTCGGCGTGGCAACCCGCGCACGCGGCCGATCCAATATATGCAACATCCGGCCCGGCATTGAGAAATGGAGTGGGCGAGTAGGGAGGTATGGAGAACTCATTGGGCGCGGGAGTCGAGGTATCGGGAGACCGCGGATTGGTCAGCCAAACCGCCAACGAGATCCCTGTGGCCGCCGACACGGCGATCAGCCACAGAAAACCCCGGTTCGCTAGAAATTGATAGGTCATCTCGCTAATCTCCGTGCGCATGAGTCGCTCGACCAATGCACCGTGCTTCATTATGGATTGTACTGGCATGTAAAAGCAAGAGCCGAGCTGACGCTAAATAGCCGATGAGCATCTGGAGCCGAAGGTAGTGCACTGGGAAGATGCTCTCAAAATGGCGCTGGATGGGACGATCAAGGATGCCAAGACGATCACTGCGATTTTGCTGTGAGAATAACCAAATCTTCACCCAAAATCTGATTGACATTTCGCCGGTATTCCACTAGCCTAATAACAATTCTGTAAGAATTGCTCTCTCCACCCTGTTGGATGGTGCCCCATCCACACACCCGACGATGCCCGCCAAAAACCGAATCGATTGCTCGCCTGAGTAATTAGCCCCCCCGGGATACGCGAGATTCGTTTCTTTCCTTGTCTGTTTGTTGCCCCGTGTCAATCTAAGACTCAGGTGACATAACTAAATCCTGCTGCCTGCGGGACAAGACTGCTGTTTTTTCATTCAGGAGAAAGTTCGCGATGCGACCAGTTACTTGGAATGATGATCCCACCCATTTTCGCCGGCCCAGTCGCCGTAGCTTCATGACGGTCGGGGCGCTGAGCGGTTTAGGGCTGACCCTCGACGGCGTGTTGCGTATAAACGCGGCCCGCGCCGATCGCAATTTCGCTCCGAGCAAGGAAGGCACCGCCAAGTCGGTGATTCACATTTATCTGCCCGGCGGCATGGCTCATCAGGATTCCTGGGATCCCAAGCCCAACGCTCCCATCGAATATCGCGGCGAGCTAGGCTCCATCAAAACCAAACTCGAAGGAGTTTTCTTTAACGAACATCTGAAGAAGACTGCCGACATCGCCGACAAGATTACCGTGGTCCGCTCGATGACCCACGGCGAGGCCGCTCACGAACGCGGTACGCACAACATGTTCACCGGCTATCGGCCCAGCCCGGCGATTCAATATCCTTCGTTCGGCTCCGTCATCAGCCACGAATTCGGCCCCCGCAACAATCTGCCTCCGTACGTCGCCATCCCCAGTATGCCGACCAACTTCGCGGGCAGCGGCTATCTTTCCAGCATGTATGCCCCGTTCTCGCTCGGTGCAGACCCGGCGAACGGCAATTTCTCGGTGCAGGATTTGAGCCTGCCCGGCGGCATCGACGACAAGCGGTTCACGAGCCGAAAGAATATCCTCGAAGCGGTGAACGATCACTTTGCCACCAAGGAAAAGTCCGACAACATCTCGGCGATGGATACTTTCTATCAGCAGGCCTATTCGCTGATCTCTTCCGAAAAGGCGAAGGACGCCTTCAACATCAACAAAGAAAACGCTGCCCTTCGCGATGCTTACGGCCGCAACGCAGCGGGTCAACGCTTCTTGATGGCTCGCCGGCTCGTTGAAGCAGGGGTGAGATTTGTGACCCTGACCTACGGCGGCTGGGACATGCACACGAGTATCAAGCAAGGCATGGCGGGATCGCTGCCGGCCTTCGATCAAGCCTACGCCATGTTGATCACCGATCTCGAAAAACGCGGCCTGTTGGATTCGACATTGGTGATGGTATCGAGCGAATTCGGTCGAACCCCGAAGATCAACACTACCGCGGGCCGAGACCACTGGCCGAAGGTGTTCAGCATCGCACTCGCCGGCGGCGGCATCAAGAAGGGCCTCGTCTATGGAACTTCCGATGCCACGGCCTCGGAGCCGGAAGATGATGCACTGGATGTCGATGATATGGCCTGGACCGTCTACCACTGCATCGGCATCTCAGGCGATAAGTCGCTGATGTCGCCAGGCAACCGTCCGCAACGAGTGGTCGATGCCGGTAAAGTGCGGAAGGAATTGCTCGCCAAAGGCTAACATATTTGCAGAGAGATTAACCACAGAGTCACAGAGGACACAGAGAATTCTTAGTGTCTTCTCTGTGTCCTCTGTGACTCTGTGGTTAGTTCTTGTCTTTTGTCTCGATCCTATTTATCAACACAGAGTTGGAGAGTTCCAGATGCTACGTCGGGTGCTGATGTTGTCCGTTTTGTCTTCGCTCTGCGTTTTTTCGGGCACGCTCGATGCAGCTTCACCATCGCTGGGAGCGATCCAGCCTCGCGGCGGTCAGCGCGGCACCGAATTGCCCATCCTCTTCAGTGGCGGCAACCTGTCCGATGCTAAAGAAATCCTCTTCTACACCCCCGGCTTCACCGTTTCGAAGTTGGAGGTAGCGAATAACAATCAAGTCAAAGCAACGATCAAGATCGCGCCGGATACTCGCCTCGGCGAGCACTTGATGCGGGTTCGCACCGCGACCGGCATTTCCGAGATGCGCACTTTCTGGGTAGGCGCATTACCGACCGTTCAGGAAAAGGAACCCAACAGCGATTTTGCCTCTCCTCAAAAGATTCCGCTGAACGTGACCGTTCATGGCGTTGTCGATAATGAGGATGTTGACTATTTCGCCGTCGAGGCCAAGAAAGGTCAGCGCATCAGCGTCGAAATCGAAGGAATGAGGCTCGGAAACACGCTTTTCGATCCTTATATCGCCATTCTCGATAGCAAGCGCTTTGAACTGGCCACTTCCGATGATACCTCTCTGCTCAAACAGGATGGTTGCTTGTCGATCGTCGCGCCGGCGGATGGCACCTATATCGTTCAGGTTCGTGAAACCTCTTATGGCGGCAACGGAGCCTGCCAGTATCGCTTGCACATCGGTACTTTCCCTCGGCCCCTTGCAGTGGTTCCCGCGGGCGGCAAATTGGGCGAAGACGTCGAGGTTCGCTTCATCGGCGATGCAAGCGGCGAGATCAAACAGAAGATTAAACTGCCCGCCACCATGCCGGAAGATGGCCAGTTCGGTGTCTTCTGCCAGGATGCGGGCGGCATCAGTCCTTCGTGGATTCCATTTCGGCTTTCACCGGATGCCGCCAATGTCGTAGAGAAGGAGCCAAACGACGCCCCGCCACAAGCCACCCCCGGGGTGTTGCCGTGTGCTTTCAACGGTGTGATTGACAAACCCGGCGACGTCGATTTCTTCAAGTTTAGGGCCAAGAAGGGACAGGTCTTCGACATTCACTGTTTTGCTCGCCGGCTCGGTTCGCCGCTGGATTCGGTGATGTTTCTGGCGATCAACGGCCAGGCACCGTTTGTCTCCAATGATGATGCCGTCGGGCCGGATAGCTATTTTCGCGTGACGATGCCGGTGGACGGCGAGTATATCCTGTTTCTTACCGATCACCTCAAGAAAGGTGGTCCGACCTATTTCTATCGCCTTGAACTCACTCCTGTTTCGCCTCACACCAATATGGGCGTTCCCAAAGTTGCTCTGTATTCGCAAGAGCGCCAATCGTTCACTGTGCCCAAGGGCAATCGTTTCGCCACGTTGGTTTCCGCGAGTCGAGTCGACTTTGGTGGTGAACTTGCCATCGGCCTGGATGGTCTACCGGCAAAAGTAACGGTCGAAACCGAAAAAATGCCGGCCTTTATGACAACGGTTCCGGTTGTCCTCGAAGCAGCGCCCGATGCACCGATCGGCGGAACCTTGACAAAGGTGACTGGTAAACCTGCCGACCCAAAACTAAGCTTCCCTTCGAACTTCAACATTCTCGCGGAATATGTGATTGGCCAGCCTGGCCAGTCAATCTATGTCTCAGCACAGGCGAGCCGGACAGCGGTTGCTGTGGCCGAAGCGGTGCCGTTCAAGATCCACATCGTTGAGCCGAAAGTTCCTCTGGTTCACAATGGCTCAATGCAACTCAAGATCGTCGCCGAGCGTCAACCTGGTTTCAAAGCCGCCATTACGATCGTGCCGCTTTACAATCCTCCGGGCGTTGGATCGGCTACATCGGTGGTCATTCCCGCAGGACAAAATGAAGTTCTGTTCCCCATGAATGCCAACACCGGTGCTCCGGTTCGCAAATGGAAGTACGCCGTCCTTGGAACAGCGCCGGTGGGCAATGGTCCGGTATGGGTATCGTCCCAGTTGGCGACGATCGAAATCGCACCGCCTTACCTTGGAATGACCTTCGAACAAGGCGCGGTCGAACAGGGCAAGGATACGCAAATCTTTGTGAAGATTGCCACCACGAAACCATTCCCCGGCAATGCGAAAGTGAGGCTGATTGGTTTGCCCGCAAAAGTGACGACAACCGACATTGACATCACCAAAGACACCAAGGAAATCGCCTTCCCCATCAAGACCGTACCGACGGCCCCGCCGGGCATCCATCGCAACCTGTTCTGTCAGGTGATCGTGATGGAAAACAATGAGCCGGTGGTTCATAGTATCGGCGCAACGGAGTTGCGGATTGACGTGCCGTTGCCGCCGAAGAAGGATCAACCGGTGGTCGTAGCCAAGCCAACACCAACCCCGATGCCCATGCCGAAGAAGGATGCGCCGCCGAAACGTCTATCTCGGCTGGAGCAGCTGCGACTTGAGCAAGAAGAACGAGAAAAGGCGGCGAAATCAGGAACACCGATGCCGGAGCCGAAGAAGAAGTAACAGCGAGGCTGGTATGAGCATTCTCATTCGAACTGCGACCGTATCGGACTTGCCGATTATCAACGCGATTTACAACCATTACGTGCCGATCTCGACCTGCACGTATCAGTATGAGCCGGAAAGCGAAGAAGCCCGCCGGGACTGGTTCGAGTGCCATGGCGTGAAGCATCCGATCATCGTCGCGGAAGTTGAAAACGAAGTTGTCGGTTGGGGATCGCTGTCGCCGTTTCGAATGCGTGAAGGTTATCGGCATACGGTTGAGGCATCGGTCTACGTTCGACACAATGCGCATCGCAAGGGAATCGGACGGGCCTTGCTGAGCGATTTGATTGAAAGAGCGAGGCAATTGGGCCATCATATTCTTGTGGGAGGTGCTTCCGCCGATCAATCCGGAAGCATCGAACTTCAAGAGAAGTTGGGATTTGAGAGAGTAGCCCACTTTCGAGAAATCGGTTATAAATTCGGTGAGTGGTTGGATGTGGTGTTCATGCAGTTGAGATTATGAAGAGAGTCGATGTCGATTGGAGGTGCAATCGTGACCACGACCGTTGAATTCCCCAAACTGGCTGAAAGATTGAAGCCTGAACTGGATGCCCTTGCACCGGAAATCCGCAGAGCGATTGGTCTTTATCTGCTTGAGACTTCTGAAGAGGTTTCGCCGGAAGAAGAAGCCGAAGCGAAGGCAGAGTGGAAGAAAATACTGGCTCGCCGAGTGGCCGAAATGGAGAGCGGTAAGGTCAAAGGAGTTCCTGCGGAAGAAGTGTTTCGACAGATCCGTGAGAAACACAGATGAGTTCATCATGCGATCGGGTCGGTTCACTGTTGTTCGAGACTTGTTTGATTTGTTTGCTTCCCACAAAGGAAAAGGCACAATGCCAAGACTGAAATACTCGTTGATTCCCGTCGTTGCGTTGACGCTAGCTCTCACTTTGGGAACAGCCCGGGGAGAGGCTCCGCTCACAGCGCTCAATGTCTATCCCGCCGACATCAACCTGGAAACTTCGCGCGACCGGCAATCGTTCGTCGTGCAGGCGACCTTTGCCGATGGTCTGACGCGCGATGTCACCGCCGAGGCGAAGACCACCTTCGCTCACCCCAATATGGTGAAACTCGAAGGCAATGTCGTCAAGCCGCTCACCGATGGCACGACGGACATGCGGATCGAATGGGGTGGCAAGACCCTGGTTGTTCCCGTCAAGGTCAAGGAGGCGAAAGTCGAGCGCCCGATCAGTTTCAAACTCGATGTCATGCCGGTTTTCATGCGCGCAGGCTGCAACGCCGGCTCCTGTCACGGAGCTGCCCGCGGTAAAGATGGGTTCCGAATATCGTTGTTCGGCTTCGATCCCGATGGCGATCACTATCGGCTCACCCGCGAAATCAATGGTCGGCGCATCAACCTGGCGTTGCCCGCCGAGGGCTTGCTGATGGAAAAGGCCGCCGGCAAGGTTCCTCACACCGGCGGTGCTCGGATCAAGGAAGGCGATGAATATTGGAACGCGCTCATCCGCTGGCATGAGGCCGGTGTTCCTCTCGACCCGCCCACGATCGCAACGCCGACGTCACTGGAGATTTATCCCAAAAGCGCGGTTCTCGACGGCAAGGGAAGCACCCAACGTCTGACGGTTCGCGCCAAGTATAGCGATGGGTCCGACCGGGATGTGACCAATCTCGCGCTCTTCTTGACCAACAACGCCAACTCCGCAAAGGTTAATCCCGATGGCGTCGTCACTGCGGGTGAGCGCGGCGAAGTCTTTGTCATGGCCCGGTTCGCCACCTTCACGGTCGGTTCGCCGTTCATCGTGTTGCCCAAGGGTGTACAATTCCAATTTCCCAACGTGCCCGAGAACAACTACATCGATAAGCTCGTCAACGATAAGTTGAAAAAATTGCGCATCGCTCCGTCCGAACTTTGCAGCGATGAAGCCTTTCTGCGCCGGGTCTATATCGATGTGATCGGTCAACTGCCAGCGCTCGAGGAATACGATCGCTTCATGAAAGATGCTGCTCCGAATCAACGCGAGAAACTGGTCGATGAATTGTTGAATCGAAAAGAGTTCGCGGAAATGTGGGTGATGAAGTGGGCAGAGTTATTGCAAATTCGTTCCAGCAATCAGGTGAGCTACAAGGCCACCTTGCTCTATTACAACTGGCTGCAAGATAAAGTTGCCCGCAACGTGCCGGTAAATGAATGGGTGCAAGAATTGCTCGGTGCCGCTGGTGGAACTTTCAAGAATCCTGCAACCAACTATTATCAAAATGAAACCGACATCTTGAAGATTTCGGAAAACGTCGCTCAGGTCTTCATGGGCATGCGGATTCAATGTTCCCAGTGCCACAATCATCCCTTCGACCGCTGGACCATGAACGACTACTACGGCTTCGCCGCCTTCTTTAGCCAGATTGGCCGCAAGGGCACCGACGATCCGCGCGAAGTGATCGTCTTCAATAGTGGTGGCGGCGATGTTCGGCATCCGCTCGGCGGCCGGGTCATGAAGCCGAAGTTTCTCGGTGGTGCAGAACCCGACGTGGCAGGCAAGGATCGGCGGCAAGTGATGGCGCAGTGGCTGGCTTCACCGGACAATCCCTATTTTGCCACCAACCTCTCGAACATTGTCTGGGCGCATTTCTTCGGCCAGGGCATCATCAATGAAGTCGATGATGTGCGGATCAGCAACCCCGCCTCCAACGGCGAATTGCTGGCCGAAATGGGCAAGAAGTTCACCGAATACAAGTATGACTTCAAGAAACTGGTCCGCGATATTTGCTTGTCGCGCACCTATCAACTTTCCACGATCGCCAACCCATCGAATGAAGGCGATACACGCAACTTCGCTCGCGGCGCGGTTCGCCGAATTCGCGCGCGAGACGATGCTCGATTGCATCTCTCAGGTGACGGAGACCAAGAACAAGTTCCCTGGTTTGCCGCTGGGCGCTCGTGCAGTGCAGATCGCTGATGGGAATGTCTCCACCTATTTCTTGACGACGTTTGGCCGGGCGACGCGCGAGACGGTCTGTTCGTGCGAGGTGAAACTGGAGCCGACCCTGTCGCAATCGCTGCACATGCTCAATGGCGATGCGACCACGCAGCGAATTCGAGCGGGTGGATTGATCAATCGTCGCCTCGCGGAAAAGAAACCGCCGGAACTCATCATTGAAGAGCTATATGTTCGCTCGATCGCCCGCAAACCGAGTCCGAAGGAAATGGGAGCGCTGAGCAAAGCGGTGTTTGCGGAGCCGGATAAGGTGAAGGCGCTGGAAGATGTGTTCTGGGCGCTGCTGAATACACGAGAGTTTTTGTTCAACCACTAATTGAATGGCAAGGAAGAATTATTAACCACAGAGTCACAGAGAAGACAAAGACCAGAACAAGGAACAAGATTGATTCCTTGTACTTCATTTTCGATTTATGTTTCTTCTCTGTGTGCTCTGTGACTCTGTGGTTAGTAATTCCGTTATTGTTCAGACTTTGCGAGAAAACCGATGACTGCCGAACAATTTCGACAAACGCGAGAAGCTAACCCTTTTCATCCTTTTACCATTCATCTCGCAGACGGACGGAGTTGGCGAGTGCCCCATCGTGACTTTGTTTCCCAAACTCCTGGTGGTCGAACGATCCTCGTTGACACCGGCGATGAGGCTTTCAGTATCGTTGATTTGTATTTGGTAACGGAATTGGAGATTGAACCTTTACCCGAGAAAGCTCCACAGAACACGAATGGCCCAACTCCCACAGTGTGACTTTTCGATTGGTCTTTTTTTTCGGCGAGGTAGCGTGATGATTCGGCGTTCGACTTCTTTGTTTTCTCTATGCGTTCTGTCTCTTTTCGGCGGCCAAGCGATCGCCGCCGAGCCGAAGGGCAAAATCACCTACGATCAGCACGTTTTGCCGTTGCTCAAGGACAAATGCCTCTCATGTCACAATGCCGATAAAACCAAGGGCGGATTGGACCTCGCCAGTTACGTTAAGGTGATGCAAGGCGGCGCATCGGGGCCCGTTCTGAAACCGGGCGATCCCGATGGCTCGCGGCTCTTCAAAGTCGTGGCCCATTTGGAAGAGCCTTTCATGCCGCCGGATTCGCCGGTCATTGCCAAGGATTCGCTCGATACCATTCGAGGCTGGATTCAACAGGGCGCTCTCGAAAACGCCGGCAGTAAGCCCGCTGCGATCAAGCCGAAGATGGAAGTGGCTCTGAACTCCATCAAACGCGGCAAGCCCGACGTCGTGCCGATGCCGAAGGTGGCGCTTCGCAAAGATCCGATCGTTTCTACCTCCAAAGCTAATGCCGTTATCGCGCTCGCCGCCAGTCCCTGGGCTCCGCTGTTGGCCGTGGGCGGGCAGAAACAGATTCTTCTCTTTCACGGCGACACCATGGAATTACTCGGCGTGTTGCCGTTCCATCCCGGTACGCCAACCGTCCTGAAGTTTAGCCGAAATGGGAGCTTGCTGCTCGCGGGTGGTGGGCGCGGTGGACATTCGGGCAAGGTCGTCGTTTACAACGTCCAAACAGGTGAGCAGATCATCGAAGTGGGCAATGAACTCAATGCGGTTCTCGCAGCGGATATTTCTGCGGACCAGACAATGATTGCTCTGGGCAGTCCCAACAAGATGATTCGCATCTATGCCACCAAAGACGGCTCCCTGATTCGTGAAATCAAGAAGCATACCGACTGGATTTGCACGCTGGAATTCAGCCCGGATGCCGTCTTGTTGGCAACGGGCGATCGAAGCGGCGGTTTGATGGTGTGGGAATCGAACACGGGCCGGGAGTTCTATAACTTGCGTGGACATACGGCCGGGATCATGGAAGTGAGTTGGCGCGACGATTCTAACGTCCTCGCATCGTGCAGCGAAGATAGCACGATTAAACTCTGGGAGATGGAGAACGGCAACCAGATCAAGAACTGGGGCTGTCACGGCGGTGGAGCACAATCGGTGCGGTTTGGCCACGATAACAGGCTCGTCAGCACGGGCCGGGATCGGATAACGAAAATCTGGGATCAAAACGGAACCAATACGAAAGCCTTCCCGGCCCACGCTGACCTTGCGCTGCGCGCAGCGTTCAATCACGATAATAGCAAGGTTTATTCCGGCGATTGGACCGGAGCGGTTCTGGCTTACGCCGCAGCGGATGCGAAACTGCTGGCCCAGGCAACCACGAATCCACCCAATGTCGCCCAGCAACTCACAGCTGCAACGCAGAATTTAGCTGCCAAGCAAGCGGCATTCGATCAGGCCAATGCCGCCTATGTCCCGGCCAATGCCAAGGCGCAGCAAACAGCAGCAGAGCTTGCGCCCGCTCAAAAACTCCTGACGATCGCCAGCGATGCCTCGAACGCAACGATCGCGTCGGCAGCTCCCCTGAAGGCGGCTCTGGACAAAGCATCTGCGGATCTGTCCGCAACAACTCCGAAGGTACAGGCCGCGACGGTGAAGGCATCGGCGTTGGCCGAAGCGTATACCAAAATCAAGACAGCAGCTGATGCCAACAAGATCAACGCCGATTTGCTGTTGGCTGCCAATATGGCCAAAACCGCAGCAGATGCAGCAGCGGCGGAACTGGCCGCAGTGCAAAAAGCGATGACTGCGGCCCAGGCAGCAGTCAATGCAGCGCAGTTGAAATATCAGCCGGCTGCAATCGGCATCGCAGAAGCGCAGGCAGCGTTGAAACTGGCTACCGAAATTGCCGCGCCGAAGCAGGCCGCTGCCAAGGCCGCTGCTGCGGTTGTTGTGCCGCTCAAAGCAGCGGTGGACAAGGCGACGACCGAGTTGACGACGGCCAAAGCTCAGGTCGAGAAGCTGAAGGCGGCCACCCTGCCTGCGAAGAAGTGAGACCAAATGTTGCCGGGGGTTGAGCGTCCGCTACACTCGCGTGGCCGGCACGCATTTCCGACTGGGTGAAGATCAAGGAGGTAATGAGTGTCATGCGGAACGATATTGAGCTCAAAGCTCCCTTGCTCGTCGCCGCGTGGCCCGGCATTGGCCACGTGGCCATGACGGCTGGATACTTCCTGGTATCGAAACTGCAAATGCACGCGATCGCCGCGCCGGGCACGATGCGTCTTTTCGACCTGGAATATGTTCTGGTCAAGGACGGGAAAGTCCTGCCGCTGGAACCTCCGCGCGATCGTTTCTATCTGTGGCAAGACCCAAAGCATAAACATGATATTCTCGTCTTTCTGGCTGAAACTGTGCCGGCCATCGGCATGAATCGCTTTTGCCGGAAACTCGTCCGATGGGCGAGCCAACAGGGTGTCGAACGAATATTCACCTTCTCGGCCATCGCAACGCCGATGCACCATAGGGACCGTCCGCACGTTTATGTCGCCGCCACCACGGAATATGCGGACTTGCCGGAGTGGCAGCGCCTCGAATTGGCACCGCTGCCGCAAGGAAAAATCGACGGGCCCAGCGGCGTGCTCCTTGGCACCGCCGCACAGGTCGGTCTGCCGGGTGTCTGTTTGCTGGCGGAGATTCCCTCCTTCTTCAGCAAGCTGGCCTTTCCCGGAGCGTCCCAGGCCGTCCTCGAGGTCTTTGCCCAGATCGCCCGCATTCCGCTCGAATTCCAAGAACTGCAGGCGGCCGATGAGGCGCTTGCCGAATTGCTCGAAGAGGCGGAACAAAAGTCGAACACGCCGTACGCGGCCGAACTGGAAGAAACCTGCCAGTCGTCGCAGCCGCGGATCCTCCAATCCGCCGATGTGGAGCGGATCGAGACGCTGTTTCGCCAAGCCAAAAGGGATCGAACCAAGGCGTTTCATCTCAAGCAGGAACTAGATCGGCTGGGAGCATTCAAGGACTTTGAAGATCGTTTTCTGGATCTTTTCAAGAAGGTTGACGAATGATATTCGGTAAAACGCAGGCAGGGCCGAACTACGGTACCTGCCGGCTTTGGGACTCGCGGACAGGGCAAGAGCTGAAGAAGGTATCGATCTCACCACCATGACGGTCGAATTTGGGAAAAAGCCAAGAAATCCTCTGGCCAAACTGTACAAAATTTTGCTAGAATCACTTTCGCTCGCTGATTGATCGATTCGTTCGAGAAGGCCAAATCCGTTCTGTTTGCTTTTCTGCATGATGCTCGCATTTAATACCTGAAAAACCAGGTTCGGCAGGACCGCGCCGCACTTTTATTTGGAGACTTTCTGATGTCAGTCAAAGCCATTCCTGAAGGTTACTACACTGTAACGCCGTACCTGATTGTCAAGGATCCGGCGCGGCCATCGACTTCTACACAAAGGCGTTCGGAGCCACGGAAATCTGTCGATTTCCCGACCCCAGCGGCAACATCGTTCATGCCGAGATTCAGATCGGTAATTCCCGAATCATGATGGGCATGGAGTGTCCGGCGATGGGAGCCAAGGGCCCCGAAACACTGGGCGGCTCACCCGTCGGCATCATGCTCTACGTCGAGGACGTCGATACCAGCTATCCGCAAGCCATCGCCGCCGGCGGGAAAGAAGTTCGGCCACTCACCGACCAGTTCTACGGCGACCGCTCCGGAACCTTGACCGATCCCTTTGGACATAACTGGACCATAAGTACTCACAAAGAGGATGTATCGGTCGAGGAAATGGCAAAACGGATGAGTGAGATAATGGCCAAGCGGGCACAGACTGCCGCATAAAGTGAATTCCGGGTAGTGCAATTCATCGCACCGTTCCTAAAGTGTCCGTTTCGATTCAGCAAGATGCCGCCCTGTTTCCGCCCGCGTTCGGCAGAAACAGGGTTATCTTTTTCCCAAAGCAGAAAGAATTCTCCATGATCGTCACGACCGGCAACGAGGTTGAAGGATGCACCATCACGAGCTATCTCGGCATCGTTCGGGGGATCGTGGTGAGGTCGCCGAGTATTTCGCAGGGGTTTTTCGGCGGGTTGAAGCGCCTCGTCGGCGGGAATATCGAGTCGTATGCCAAGGTTTGCGAAAAGGCACGAGAAGATGCCTATCAACGAATGGTCGAGCACGCTCAGGAGCGAGGCGCGGATGCGGTGATCGCCATGCGTTACGATGCGACTGAATTTGGAGAAAGCGTCACTGAAGTGCTGGCCTACGGTACCGCAGTCAAAGTTAGGCGAGCGGAGTAGGCGATATGAAATATCCAGTCGCGTGTGAGTGCGGTGCGACGCATCAGGTTTCCGGCGGGGACGCCGGGACGACACTAAGCTGCACTTGTGGTCGGAAATTCGATATTCCCCCATTGCACATACTTCGTAGTGAAGCAGGGCAGGCAACGATCGCTCCAGAAATCGTTGTTGAGTCCTTACTCGCCGAGGGGCGACTTCCCGAGGAACCTGATTGTCTTGGTTGCCACGCACGTACCGACAATATTTGCCATGTCGATTTAGTTTGTGAGCGGATGTATGTGCGAAAACAGTATCCACACTGGATCTGGTTTGTTTTGACCGGAGGGTTACTGTTCACAAGGCTATTCCGGCTGATGATTTTGGACAAGTTGCAAGAACCGGACGATCGAATAAAGCTGCAGGGACGAGATGTCCGCTTTCGGCTTCCTTTGCGATTATGTAATATTTGTTCTACCAATCTTGGTCGATCAACGGTGAAGGAAATGCTCTGTCGTGTAGATGTCTACAACCAGTTACTGACCAAGTATCCGCATTCCGAAATCGCGATCGGGAAGGGGTAAACCCAGACGTCCAGGTGAAACATGATGTATCCAGTCACATGTGAGTGTGGTACTATCCGCCAGGTCTCTGGGACCGATGCGGGGACTACCTATCGCTGCAAGTGTGGCCGAGAGATTGACATTCCCGCACTTCACATTCTGCGCAGACAATCGGGAGAATCCTTCAATTCGCCGGAACTAACGATCGAGTTGTTGTTGAAGGAAGGCAAACTGCCCGACGGAAAGCAGTGCGTCAAGTGTTCAACCATCACGGACCATATCTGCCGGGTCGATGTCTTTTGCGAGAAAACCGAGTTAGCTCCTACTCCTGTCTCGACCGGCTGCTTTTTTTCTCTTTTGACCATGTTTCTTCCGGTGAGGCTAAGAGAAGCAACTTCGGAAACTCGTGTGATTGGCAGGGATCTGCGCTTTCGGCTCCCCTTGCGACTATGTCCTATCTGCGCGGCGATTCGCAGCCCGTCGATTGCGCTCGCAATGCTTCGTCGAGTTCCCGTCTACCGGCAGTTACTTGCAAAATATCCGGACTCTGAGATTGTAATCGTAAACTAGTGATTACTGGGGGCAAGCGAAGATGACCATTGACAAATATTGGAAAAAGCTCGAAAAATGCGGATGGACCGAGTATTTGTCCGAAGCGGAGAAGAAAGAGTTCCATTCCCAGTTAAGGAAGAATCTCAAGAGCAAGACAGAAAAAGAACTGGCGTTTTTGGCCCTGGTTCAGTGGTGCTTTGAACCCTTGAGTCTTACAAATCCGGCAATCATTCGCTCGCTGGCGAAGTTCAAGCCGAAACTTTTTCATCCAACCCAGATCAAGGAAACAAAGGCTGGTCGGGATAGGGTGAAAGTGAGTTTTCTCCATAACGACGAGAAATATGAAACTACCTTCAATCTGGGCGACGAAATCGAAATCCTCGATCTGGCAAACCAGGTTCTCCAGAATACCAAGGTCAAGGAGCGATTCATCGTTCTTCCAGCTGTCGATGAATGGGTAAATCTTGTTTTCGTGCCGACCGATGTTTACGAGGCTGCGGTTAGGGAAAAACTCATCCCCAAGCAGGAAGACTTGATCGATATGGATGAGTACGAATGAGCGATGGTTTTTCCTCCATCGTCCTGGTTGCTACCGCTTGCCCGTGCGCGAAGCCAGCCTGGCCTTCGGCATCGGCTGGATCCTCGCTGGCGCGTCGGGTTATCCGCGAGGCGACTGTTTCTCGTTACTGAGAACCGCAGATCGATCGATAACCCGACGCGCCAGCGAGGATCCAGCCGATGGCTTCGAGGCTGGGCTTGCGACAGCCGGAATCTCTCCTTTCTCCACGCGTACTCTGACAACTCAGCATCCCGGCGGTACTATGAAAAGGTCGGCCCGGTAGCATTGACTTGACCGTTCGCCATCTCGGAGACCAGGGATGCTCCATGAGGAACAAATCGATATTCGCCGGCAGCGTGCCCGCGAGGGCAAGTTTCAGATCGAGAACATCGGCAAAAATCGCGTATTCTCGGATTATCGTGTGACCAATCCGCAAAGCGGCGGGCAATATACCGTCGGGATTCGCGGCTTCGACGTCGGCGATAATACCTGCACCTGTCCCGACTTTCGCTCCAATACTCTGGGCACCTGCAAGCACGTTGAAGCGGTTCTCGATACCCTGCGCGATGAGAAGACGACCGTTCGCCAAAAAAAAGCCGTGGTTACGCGCCCGGAAGTCACGCTTCACTACCGCGAACAGCTTCGGCTGCGGATTCAAATCCCCGCTCGCCATTCCGATGCTTTAGAGCAATTGACGCGCAAGTTCTTCGATGCGCAGGGATTTTGGAACAACACATCGACCTACGATGAACTGATCGCGGCCATCGAGCAAGTGCCCGAGCAGGTCACGGTAATGTCCGACGCGATGGAGTTCATCGATCGAGAACTTGAGCGTCGGGATATGGCGCAGCCGGGAACAGGAATGGCTCGCCGAACTGGAAAGGTCGGGCGAGGATTCGCCGCTGCGGCATTTGCTCAAAGTTCCTCTGTACGATTTTCAGATTCAGGGCGCTCTGTTCATGGCCTGTCGGGGTCGCTGTATCCTCGGCGATGATATGGGGCTTGGCAAGACCGTGCAAACGATGGCGGCCGTGGAATTGTTGAGCCGGGAACGCGGGATCCAGAAGCGTGCTTGTCGTGGCACCGGCGTCGGTGAAGTATCAATGGGAGGCGGAAATCCGCAAGTTTACCGATCGCCCTGCACAGGTCATCGAGGGTCTGAAGGAAGACCGAAAGGAACAATATGAGCAGCCCACGTTCTATAAGCTGGTCAATTATGAACAGGTGGTGCGCGATCTGGAAATGCTCAACGTCTGGCAGCCTGATGTTGTGGTGCTCGATGAAGCCCAGCGTATCAAGAACTGGGAATCGAAGACATCGCGGGCCGTCAAGAAATTGCAAAGCCGCTATGCCCTGGTTCTGACGGGTACACCGCTCGAAAATAAGCTGGAAGAATTGTATAGCATTGTGCAATTTGTCGACGATCGCCGGCTCGGACCGGCCTTCGAGTTCCTTCACGAACACCGGATGCTCGACGACAACGGCAACCTGATCGGCTATCGCAACCTCGAGAAGATCCGCGAGAAACTGGCACCGATATTCTTGCGGCGAACTCGGGCTGAAGTGCTGACTCAACTCCCTGGCGCACCGACAACAATGTCTACGTCGAACTCGCGGAGCAACAGCGCATACCCTACGAAGAACAGCGGATCACCTTGGCCCGGCTGCTGCAAAAGAATTATCTCACCGATCTGGATCGCAAACGCATTCTGGCCTGCCTCGTCAATATGCGTCTTGCTGTGCGACAGCACCTTTCTCTTCGACAAACAGACCCATATCTCACCGAAACTGGATGAGTTCGCCGAAGTGATGCGCGATCTGATCGCGGAAGGCGATCACAAGGTCGTTGTGTTCAGCCAGTGGGAAATCATGTTGAACAAAACGGCGGAAGTATTGGATCGCCTCGGTATCGGTTACGTCGTCTTGCACGGCGGCTTACCAGGAAAAGATCGGCGCGAGGTATTGGAGCGATTTAGATGCGAGAGTAATTGCCGGGTCTTCCTCAGCACCGATGCGGGGGGCACAGGCTTGAATCTGCAAATGGCCGATACGGTCTTGAATCTGGAACTGCCGTGGAACCCCGCGGTGCTGGAACAGCGCATCGCCCGCGTATACCGGATGGGTCAATCGCGTCCGGTGCGGGTGATCAACTTTGTGACTCGCAACACCATAGAAGAACGAGTTCTGCGCGCGATCGATTCCAAAATGGCATTATTTGCGGGCGTCTTCGATGGCGAAAGCGATGAAGTGAACTTTGCGGCACTGGGCCAGCCGACATTTCTGGGCGGCGTGCGCGAACTGATTGGTGAGGAACGTCCGCAAGTCGCCCGTCGCAATTCCAGTGGAAGCGTTACCGCCGAAAGTTGAGGAGCCGGCGAGCTTGCTTGCAGCAGGAGTGCAGATATTGCAAGCGCTCGCGGAGTGGAAGGGCGAATTGCCCTGGACGCCGGAATTGAAAGAACGTGCTGTGAACGCACTGCGGCGATTGTTGGAGCAAGCAGAAGAGGACTAACCACAGAGTCACAGAGGACACAGAGAAAAACCAACAGAGCCTGAAGCGTAAGCGAAGGGCAAGGCTTCTCTTTGCTTAATATTCAAGTGTTGTATTGCGTCTTCTCTGTGACCTCTGTGACTCTGTGGTTAAAGTTAATCTCGCGTAACCGGGCGAAGGAGCCTAACGCCGAATTTCCCAAGTTGCGCCAGCAGGAAGTAATTGATAACTCCCGCACCAGCCTTAGCCCCGACCTTGCCCAGTACCTTCGCCACCAGCAGCTCCGACACCGGCAGATGAGGCGAGACCAGATTCTGAATCTGCTCTGCCGTCAAATGTTCCATTTCGTTGATCTGACCCGCCAGATAGGAGTTGAAGAATACTCTTGCCAGGAGCACCATCGTTCCGAATCGCCCCGCACGCAGATTATAGATGCTGCATAGATCACCCAGCATTGTGAAGCTGAAGTACAGAGTCATCATAGTGTCGGTCAGCGTGTTGGGAGAAATCGCCGTCGCAACGGCGGTTCGACGGGCCCAGTAATTCACGCGGACATTGGCAGCGGCGTCGAGACGGGCCTGGAACTGGTCGCGGAACGTCGCAAACCAGATGTCGTCGCCCGGCCAGCGATCCGGATTGAGCAGTTGCTCCCTGATATCTGCCAGCACTCGTAGCGTATCATCGCTTACGCCCAGGGCGACCAGTCGTTTGCGTTCCTTGCCTGCTGACATTGGAAACTCGCGAAGATACTGGATGAGTTGCTGTTTGGCTTCCTTGATCTTGGCGTTGACCAGCCAGCGCATTCGCGTGCGCTTTTCCAACTCTTCCAAGCCCTTGATGCGAAGTTGCTTGTTGCGTCGGAGCCGGACATACAGCCACGCGAATCGGAGCCCGGCATAGGAAAAGGCCAGTCCAAGGATGCCCAGTCCTGCCCAGCCTGCATATTGCCAGTAGGCCGGCAGTGTTGCCAGACCGTTGAGAACCGAGGTTACCTGGTTGAAAATGAACAAGCCCAGGACCGATGCAAAAGCAATGACCGTAGCGCCCAGGAACGGATGGGAAATGATGGCCGGCAGGCCGAACAGGCTTGGCTCGCTGGCCAGCAATTCCTCGGCCTCGCGCATTTCCCGTAGCAGTGCAGTCTCTTCCGCCGCCTGAATTGCCTTCAGGTCGGCATCGGTCAAAGGCTCCAGTTGTTGTGGAATCTGGGTAGGGCGATCTTCGCCACTGTCGCCGGGACGAAGTTCAAATTCTTTCGGCTCCGGGGGTTGAACACGCGCTTCGGGCGTCAGCGCGCGAGACCCAAGTACCGGAGGAGTTGAACTTATCCGGGGGATCTGCGGAGGCATCGGAGAAAAATCTTCTTGTTCATCGACTTCGCGTACAGGCATGGGAGTCTCCCAGGTGCAGGTTCCGTGTGTTGTTTGGCGGAATCGCAAACCCCATATTGCGCACTCTCGATTTCACGGCTCCTGAGTTGCTCATTTGAACTGCAATCCAGTATACCAGACGCGTCAAAAGATCGGCGGTTTCTCATTCACCAGTTGGTTGGCATGTGCCAGAGAGTCGAGGGTGCCTGCATCCGTCCAGTATTCTTCGATTATACTCGACCCGATCCGGCCCGCCCTGAGGTAATAGTTATTTACATCGGTGATTTCCAGCTCGCCCCGACCACTGGGTTTGAGAGTGCGAATGACCTCGAACACATCCGGCGGATAGATGTAGACGCCGATAACGGCATAGTCACTTTTCGGATTCTTGGGTTTTTCTTCGATACTGATGACTTTGTTCCCCTGCAACTCCGCGACACCGTAACGACCGGGGTCGGGCACACGTTGCAGGCCCAACCAGGCCCAGTCGGGGTGTTTGTTGGCGTCCTCAAGCAGTGCGGAGACAGGAGAATAGAAGATATTGTCGCCCAGGATGACCAGACAGCGCTTGTCGGCGCAAAACGTCTCGGCCAGTCCCAGCGCCTGTGCGATGCCGCCGGCCTCATCCTGCACGCGATAGGTCAACGAACATTGATGCGTTTTCCCCGAGCCGAGCAAGTTCGACGAAGTCGCCCATGTGTTCGGTTCCGGAGACGAGCAACACATCGCGGATGCCCGCGCCCACGATTTTCTTCGAGCGGATAATAGACCATCGGCAGCGGGCCGACCGGCAAAAGATGCTTGTTGGTGACTTTCGTCAATTCGCCGAGCCGGGTTCCCTTGCCGCCGGCCAAGACTACGCCACGGATCGTCATCGCTCTTCTCCAAGAATCGGAACAATGAACCACGAATAATACGAATCATACGAATCAAGCAAGAGAACAAGCACGGCCGATTCGGCAAGAACGAGATAGCTGCTGAACTCTTAATTCTTATTCGTATTATTCGTGCGATTCGTGGTGCAAGAATAATCGACAACTCACCGGTTTCCGTATTGCTTTTCGTAATACTTGAGGTAATCGCCCGATCGGATTTTGGCCACCCATTCTGAATGCGATTGGTACCACTCGATGGTTTCCGCCAATCCAACTTCGAAAGTGATCCTGGGAGTCCAGCCCAGTTCGCGCTCGGCCTTGGAGCAATCGATCGCATAGCGCCGGTCGTGGCCGAGTCGGTCCTGAACGTACTTGATGAGCGTTTTGGGTTTGCCGAGCAATTTCAATAGAAGCAGGGTGAGATGAAGGTTCGGCTTTCTCACATCGGCCGCCAAAATTATAGACCTGCGCCGGATTTGCCTTTGCTGCCAGGCGGCCTCCACGCCCGGCGCAATGATCTCGAACGTGAATCCAGTCTCGAATCTGCATGCCGTCGCCGTAGACCGGCACTTGCTGGTCGCTGCAGGAGATTGGTGATGAAAAGCGGAATGAGCTTCTCTGGGAACTGAAATGGCCCATAGTTGTTGGAGCAGCGCGTGATGACAACATCCAGCCCAAAAGTGTGACTGATAAGCCAGCACCAGCAGGTCGGCGGCCGCCTTGCTCGCCGAATAGGGGCTGTTCGGATCAGGGGTGTCGTTTCCGTGAACAGGCCGGTCGGACCTAGACTGCCATAAACTTCATCCGTCGAAACTTGCACGAACCGCTCGATTTTCTTTTCGCGGGCAGCGTCGAGGAGCACTTGCGTGCCCAACACGTTGGTCCGGATAAATGGTCCGGAATCGAGGATGCTTCGATCGACGTGACTTTCCGCGGCAAAGTGGATGATGGCGTCAACTCCCCCTATGGTGGCTTCCAGTACAGCAGGCCGATCGGTGATGTCGCCCTTGACAAAGCGATAGCGCGGATGCTTTTCGAGATCGGCAAGATTTTCGAGATTGCCCGCATAGGTGAGGGCATCGAAATTGATCAGATTCGCTGTCGGATCGGTTTCCAACAAATGTCGAACGAAGTTGCTGCCAATGAAGCCACAACCACCCGTGACCAAAACGGTCGGCATCGCGCAAGGTCTCCACAAAGAGAGTTCGATGAACAATCCCTTCAGGACTGTAACCGGGAGAACCGGAGAATACAAGTGGACTCAAATGAAGCTTCTCCTTCAGTTTGAGTCAGAAGAGAGACGTGTCCTCGTGGTCGCGCCTCGGCAGCAACTCTGCGATACTTCTTGTTCTGGACATGCTTGCCGATCTACCGCCCCCTCATGGCCGAACATTAAGACGTCTATGCTGCTTGCTCCGCCGGCAACGACTTCACAACTGGAATGGCATCCGCTCAAGGTCGTCCGAACATCGATCTAAGGCGCTCGCCGATAGGCGGGTCCGCTGGTTCGCCTCGTTAGGCGAGATGCTCGACCGAGTCCGCCGTCGCGACGCTAGAAACAGCATCGAAGGTGCCGAAGAGCCGGATTCGTCCGGAGATAACGTAGAAATCCGGGGATTCGCCTTCCGGGTCGAAGGCGATATTTTCGGGATGACCGATGGTGACCCGGTCGCCGTTCTCCATGCTGAGGACGAATGGCCGGAATGGCACCTGGCGGAGCATGCGAAGGACTTCGGTACGGATGGCATTCGCTCGCATTAGGAACCTCGAGCGTTATTGGTGGCAGAGGGAACCTCTCCCATTCTACCGAGTAGCAAGCGGCCACGCCACGAAGGATTCACGCCGCGATGAAGTCCGTTCCAAATTCCGTTCCGGGAACTTAAGACCTGCAATCTGGAACTCTCTCACATTGCAGCCTTCTTCATCTCGACCGAGGCCGACTGCAATTCGATCAATACGTCATCAAGAATCCGCAAACACAGTTGCACCTGTTCGGAAGTAATGCACAATGGCGGACAGAAGCGTAGCGCAGACTCGCCGCAACCCAATAGCAGCAAACCGTGATGAAAAGCAGCCTGGATCACCTGATCTCGCAACTGCGGATCGTGTTCCCGATTGGGCTTCAAGACATCGACCGCCACCATCAAACCAAGCCCGCGCATGTTGCCGAGAGACGCATGCTTTTTTGGAGAATGCGCAGGCCGGCTCGGAGTTCTTCGCCGCGTTCCACGGTATTTGCGAGGTATTCGCGCTGTAGCAATTCGATCGTTGCCAATGCTGCCCGACACGAAACCGGGTTGCCGCCGAACGTGCTCGCATGGCTGCCACTCGGCCAGTCCATGACTTCCGTCGTGGAAACAATTGCACCGAGCGGCAAGCCGCTTGCGATCCCCTTGGCCAAACAGATGATGTCCGGCTCCACGCCCCAGTGCTCTACGGCGAACATCTTTCCGGTTCGCCCCATGCCCGACTGCACTTCGTCGAGAACCAGCATGATCCCATATTTGTCGCACAGAGCCCGCAGCGCCGGCAGGAATTTCGGCGGGGCCACGTAGTAGCCTCCTTCGCCTTGAATCGCTTCGACGAAAATAGCCGCGACCTCATCCGGGGGTGCGATGCGGTGGAATAGCGTCTCCTCGATCTGGCGGACGCAGTGACAATTCGCCGAAAGCGAGTTGTAGCAATCGGTGCAATCTCGCGGGAAGGCCACGTGGTGAATGTCGGGAACCAGCGGTGAGAACCCGCGACGATGCACCAGTTTGGAGCCGGAAAGAGACATGGCTCCATAGGTTCGCCCATGAAATGCGCCGAAAAACGCCACAACCCGGCTGCGATCTGTATGCCACCGGGCCAGCTTCAGCGCACCCTCGATGGCTTCTGCGCCGCTATTCGTGAAAAACACTTTCTTCGGCGACGGCCCTGGTGCCAGTTCCGCCAGACGTTGCGCCAGGTCGATTTGCGGACGATAGTAAAAATCGGTTCCCGACATGTGCAATAGCTTCGTCGACTGATCTTGAATGGCCGCGACCACTTCAGGATGACAGTGCCCGGTGGCATTCACCGCGATTCCTGCGGTGAAATCGAGAAAGCGGTTGCCATCGACATCTTCGATGACAGCTCCGCTGCCACGCTCGACGACGAGCGGATAGATGCGCGTATAGGAGGGCGAAACGAACAGGGTATCCCGGCTCAGAAGGTCGGTAGCCTTGGGGCCGGGAAGATCGGTCTGAATGTGTGGAACGCAGACATTATCGAAAAGCCACATGGGAGCGTGCTCCAGGGTAAATACTTACATCGGCAAAGATCCCCAGTCATCATCGGGATGTCTCGCGAGATAAGCTGCCATCGAGCTCCGAGTTAGATCTCGTAAATCTTCCTCCGTCCACTCTGTCGAGTAATCGATGGGCTTCGCTGGTTGTTGCCGTCTCTCTTTTAAGAACATCGTGAAATCTAATACCTTGCGCACGAGTTCGGTCGGCATGTCTTGAATCAGTTGTCCAATCAGTTCTTGTTCTTGCGTCAACATTGTTTCTGCCTCGTTCATTCGCGAACTTCAATTCAATTCCGGTTATCAATTCCTTGAGCCATGTCGGATGACCAACTGAGTGACCTCTATCCGTCAATCCTTATGAGGCTTTACTTTCTTCAATTCGCGCAAATAAGCTTCAATCTCCTCCGGCGAAATCCCCTTCAGGCGTTCCTCGGCTGGCAAGCCCTTCAGGCGTTCCTCGGCTGGTAAGCCCTTCAGGCGTTCCTCGGTTGGTAACTCCTTCAATATCTCGTCATGAGAAACCGCGTCCAGAATGTCCTTTACGCTTGCGCTCGCCAATGCCTCATTACGGAGCTTCCGTTCGAGTTCTTCCAAAGTCGTCGCCATGCTTTGATCTTCCTTTCGATACATGCTGATCAAGTTGTCTACAATGCCGGTGGTGTGCGGTGACACGGGGCGATAATGCCGGCACGCGAATTCGATCTGCTCCGGCACAATGCTAAAAAGTTTCAGCATCGCATTGGCCGGTTCGTCGGGGAGATCCCGAATCACGATTAACCGAATTCGCAATGGCCCGACGCTGATATCGTACACTCCAGGCTCTCTTCCCTCCAGCGGGAATTGCCCTGCCAAGTGGTTCGGAAATCGCGACGATATTCCGAAAAGCCGGAACTGGTCGTCGGGTAGCAATTGGTCCAGAAGTGCACTAACCTGCTTGCGATAGTTCACGTAATAGCCAATTAGCTCCAGCAAGATCCAAGAGTCGAACGTATCCTGATGCGACTTGAAGCTGATGAGATTGTGGTTCGCCAGCGGAGCGAAACCGTCTGGCAGCACTCGATGGAATTCTCCTTCCTTCTTGCGAATGACCACGATGTCCAGGTATTGCTTTCGGAGCGACAAATCGACTTCTGTATCTACGACGTACGGGGAATCATCAAAGAAATCGATCAAAACAGCGCCCAGCACATCGTGCCATTGCATCTCACGACCCCTTGCGTGTCATTCGATCCCCGTAGACAGCCCTTGAGCCATCTTGATCTCGGTGCCGTGGTTGACGGTCCAGGCAATCTTATGGGTTACCGCCTCGACTAACCCTGCGGCCGAAGGATGGCCATTGCCGCTCTTCTTCACGCCGCCGAATGGCAGATGAACCTCCGCGCCGATGCAGGGGAGATTCACGTAACCCATGCCAAAGTTGCATTCTTCGCGGAAGATCCGCATCGCCCGGTAATCCTCGGTGATGACGCCCAACGATAAGCCAAATTCGGTGTCGTTGTAAATCTCAATAGCCTGTTCGACGCTCTTGAACGGGATGATTGCTAGATGGGGACCAAAAACCTCCTCGCGGATACAGCGAACCTTCGGGCCGTAGTTGATTCGGTAAATGAACGGCGACAAGAAGTTGCCATCTTTGAGTTCCGGCGCGGTCAACCGTCCACCGTCAAGAAGGATGGGCGCCTTCTTCGCGCGCCAGTACATTATACCGCAGAACCTTCTCCACCGCAGCCTGGTTGATGACCGGACCTGTGAAATTCGCCGTTTCCAGCGGATTACCGATCTTTAGACGTCTGGCCGTGGCGACGAACTTCTCGGCAAACTCATCCGCTCTCTTTTCCGCAACCAGGATGCCCCTGCCGACACACAGCGCTGACCGCTCGTTTTGAAGGCGCTGATGACTCCCGCTGCCACGGCAAGATCCATGCCGAGCATCCTCACAAACGATGACAGCGCTCTTGCTGCCCATCTCGGCGGCGACAATGCGATCGTACTGCTCGGCGGAAAGTTGCTGAATCCGCTTCCCGACCTCATAGCTCCCGGTAAAGAGTACTACATTCACACCGGGATTGCGTACCAGCGCTTCACCCGTTGGGCCTTCACCATGAACGAGATTGACCGTTCCGGCGGGAAACCTGCTTCTTCGAACAATTCGACCAGACGCTGCCCGATTGCCGGCGTGTCTTCCGAGGGTTTGAAAACTGCCGTGTTACCTTCCAATAATGATGGCCCAAGCATCCACAGAGGTACGGCAAATGGAAAATTCCAGGGAGTGATAACTGCCACGACACCCCAGGGCTTACGGCGCACAAACGCATCTTTTTCCGCGATTTCCGACGCGACCACGTCGCCGATCGGCATTCTTCCGGTGCCGAAGACGTACTGCACCATGTGCAGTCCTTCGATCACTTCCGCTCGACATTCCGCGAGCGACTTCCCCGCTTCCCTGGCCATGAGCGCAGCAAGTGGTTCAACTTCGCGCTGGATGATTTGAGCGAGCCGATCGAAGCAGTCAGCACGATGAATTCGGCTCATCCGCCGCCATGCCGGATAGGCTGCGCGGGCAGCGGCCACGGCTTCGGCAGCCAGCTCTTCATTCGCTTTGGGGAAGACCCCAATGACGTCGTGGTGGTTCGCGGGGTTTCGGCTCTCAAAACTGCCGGGGCCGTGCTCAAGCCACTTTCCGGCAATGTTCAGACGACCTTGAATTGGTGTTGGCATGGTGGGAGACTCCTTTGAGCAAGATCAATCCTTGGAGCGAACGTCGAACGACGCGATGATGGGTCTTGCAAAATTATACACGCAACATCGCTGAAGATGGTTTTCAGAGTGATCGATGCGCATGAATTAATGATTTCTACCGGAATCGATTCCATTTCTTCATCCCAATTTCCCCTGTTTCCGTTTGACGCAATAACTGCCCGGATTTACTATTTATCCCAGACTACCCATATACACTGCGTTGACGCTCTGATCTCAATAAGGAGATTGAACTCATGTACAGCATCGTGCTCATGGCGACGATGACCGCCGGCGCTGAAGCCCCGGTCTTCATGGTACTTTCTGGCTAAAACACTGTTTCTTCGAAGACTGTTATCCTGCACGATACGGCTGGACCTGTGGGCCTGGCCAGGGCGGTTACTACCCAACCGGTTATTCGAGTTGTAATGGCTGTACGGGTTCGTGTTATGGTTGGAATAGCTGTCATGGTTATTCCTCGTGTCACGGCTGCTGGTCGAGCTGTCACGGCTGCTGGTCAAGCTGTCATGGCGGTTTCGGCCTTGGCTACATGTGGAGGCCCGGACGTACAACAGGTCCGTATTCCTGTTATGGGTGTTACGGGAGTCTGCCATCGTTGGACGGAGTTGGATACTCCGGATTTGCAGGCACCGGCAACTTCGGTATGTATGGCATTGCTCATGTGCCGATCAATCCTGACCCAATCGATCCGCTGGGTCTGTCTTACCCGCAGCCCACATACGCGAACCCCGCTTTGAGTGCTCCCATTTATTCCAACCCTGCGACGGCACCGCTCGTTCCCGCAACTCCGAGGTTGAACGCTCCGAGTCCTGCATCGCCACTGACCACGCCAAGCCCGCTGTTTCCCTCGCTGGAGCCGGAACCTGTCAGTCCAGCACCGCTGGAAAAGGTAACGCCTATTGTTCCACAATTAAAGGGCGGGACAACAACGACTCCTCGGGTAATCGAAAAGATTACTCCGGTCGCAATGGAGACACCGCACCCGCTCTCCGGATCGATCATCATCAAGCTGCCTGCGAATGCCAAGCTGTATGTTGATGACAATCTCGTGAAGGGCGATGCCTCGGCGGAGCGCCACTTCCACAGCCCCGCCTTGGAACGCGGAGAGGTTTACTACTATATGGTGCGAGTCGAGGTGATGAAGAAAGATAAATTGGCGAAGGAGGAGCAAAAGGTTCGCGTTCGAGCGGGCGAGACGACGAAGGTATCCTTCGAGCATCTCAAGGGCAAGGACAAGAAGGATATCAATTCTGTCGCCGAAGCCAGATAGTTTTCGTGTGTGCTGTCCTGAATATCGAATGAATTGAGCACCCGGCTGGGCCGACTTTCGTTTCCAGGCCGGGTGTTGTTTAGCTTTTCATTGACTCAACATCACGAATCACAAATTCCAAATTCCAAATTCCAAATTCCAAATTCCAAATTCCAAATTCCAAATTCCAAATTCCAAATTCCAAATTCCAAATTCCAAATTCCAAATTCCAAATTCCAAATGACTAATGACAAACAACTCCAAAATCTCAAAGAATACCAAAAACGGAACTTCGAAAGCGCAATGGTTTGCGTTTTGGTCATTTTGAAATTGGGATTTGTTTGTGATTTGCGATTTGGATTTTGGGATTTTTGAGTCCAAGCCACATCAATATACTGACAGCGCAGCAACTCACTTCTTTGGACCCGTTTTGAGAGTGTCGATATGCAAAATGATTTGCTTCAAAAACCCGCGACCGACGCGGTTTCCAACGTACCGACTCTCGCCCGTGTCCCGCGCCTTCGTCTTGCGATAACAGCAGTGATTCTTTTGTGGGCCGTCCCTCTCATCCTCCGAGGGTTCGCCATCGGCATGTTTGGGCAATTCCTCGCGGAATCGGCTGTCACTCTCGTTGCGGGCCTTGCCTTTGTTATCTGGTGGCTCGTGAATCGCAATATTCCTCGGAGCGAGCGCTGGCTTGTGTTCGGCGTTCTGGTCGGGGGTGGTGTCTTGTCCAAATTCCTCCTTCATCCTTCGGTTATCGTACCGGCCTGGTTGATGTTGGGTTTGCCGTGTCTGTTCACGGGGTGGACGCTCTGGCTCCTGATCGCCCGAAACTCCGATCCGCGCAGGCGCCGTTCGGGGCTGGTCGGGATTATCCTGGCCATTTGGGGAGTGTTGCTTCTGTTCCGCATGGACGGCCTGGATGGGGAAGGGCGCTACGAGCTTTTTTGGCGCTGGAGCCTGACGGATGATGACAAGTTTCGTGCGGAACTCGCTGCACGAAGAAAAAGCCCCGCAAGTTCCCGAAGCCAAACTCAAAGCCGGCGCGGGAGACTGGCCCGGATTTCGAGGCCCAAACGGCGACAGCGCATCGCATGGAGTCGCCATCACGACCGACTGGAGTTCGCCGCCCAAGCCGCTTTGGCGTTTTCGGGTTGGGCGGGGATGGTCATCGGTGATCGTGGTTGCCGACCACCTCTTCACTCAGGAACAGCGCGACCAATCCGAAGCGGTGGTCTGCTTCGATGCCGTTACCGGCAAGGAAGTCTGGGTTCATGAAGACAAGGCCCGCTGGGACGAGAGCCAGGCCGGGCCTGGTCCGCGCGGCACGCCGTTTTTTGCGGATGGCTTTGTTTATACCTTCGGCGGCACAGGGCTATTGAATTGCCTTGATGCTTCCAACGGAAAGCGAAAATGGCTGCGCGATGTCGTTGCCGATTCGGGCAGCGAGATTCCCATGTGGGGCTTCACGAGTTCACCCGTGGTCGCGCAAGGAGTCGTTGTTGTTTATGCAGGCGGTCAAAGATCCGGGAAGCTTCTGGCCTACCACATCGATTCGGGCGAACCGGCCTGGACTGCCGATGCCGGGAAGATGGGCTATGGGTCGGCCCAATATGTGGAACTCGGCGGTCGGCCTCAATTCCTGTTCCTGGGCGACCGCGGCTTGACTTCCTTCGATCCGAAGACCGGTGGCATGCTATGGGAATATTATTCTCCGTGCAGCATGCCATCCTTACCGCGCTCTACGCAGCCTCAAGTCGTAGGAAAGTCTCAGATTTTGATCGCGGGAGAGGACTTTGGAACAACATTGCTCGACCTGAACATGGACAGCGCAACCTGGACGGCGACGCCGCGTTGGACGTCGAAGGAGATGAAACCTTCCTACAACGATTTTGTGGTGCATGAAGGATCGATCTACGGCTACGACGGCGGCAACTTCTGTTGCCTCGATTTGCAAACGGGTCAATTGCGCTGGAAGGAGGGGCGTTACGGCAAGGCCCAGGTGCTGCTGCTTGCCGATCAATCGTTGTTGCTGGTGATTTCGGATATGGGCAAAGCAGTGCTGCTCAAAGCCACGCCGCAAGAAAACGACGAGGTGGGCAATTTTCAGGCGATCAACAAAAAGACCTGGAATCATCCGGTGGTTGTGGGTGGGCGGTTGTACGTAAGGAATGCCACCGAGATGGCTTGTTATGATCTGGTGGGCCGGCAAAGAATTAGTAAATGGAGACCCCGACGCTGACTAAGCTCAATCCAGCCGAATGCGCCACCACGCGATCGCCAGAAACCCCGCGCCAAACGCCAACAACACTCCACACGATTCGGCCACTATCTCGACATTCGGAGTTGGGTTGGTCAGCAGCTGTAAGTACGCATCCAAAGCCCAGGCATGCGGCGTGATATAACTAAGCTCCTTCATGCTTTCGGGCATCAGGTAGCGTGGCATGAACGAGCCGCTAATTCCTGCCAATACCAGTACCAACAACGTCCCGTATACGGCGACTTGGGTTTCCGTGCGCGCGGTCCCTGCTATCAACATGGCCATTCCCATCGCCGCGATGGAGGTTGTAAATACCAGTGGAATCAGCCAAACCGCTTCCGGCCCCCACGACATGCCGAAGATCAGTTTCCCCGCCAGCAACAGGAAAAATCCTTGAAACAGCGATAGTAACAAACACGGAATCAGTTTGCCGAGAAGGATTTGCCCGCGCGTCAACGGGCCGCCCGGAGCCGAACCATCGTGCCCTGCCGGCGTTCGGCAACAAAGAGCCAGCCCACTGTTAGGACCAGGAAAAACGCGAACATGACGATATACGACGGCACCAGCAATTGATACCGTAATGAGCCGCGTTTGATAAGCCCCGATGTCTCCTCGGTGTATTCGGAACGGTTCTTGTCCGAGACCTTGCGATCGTCGTGCCGGGTCAAGCCGGCCCAGGTCTTGGCCGTGAAATTGAATTTGCTGAACAATTCGGCAATGCTGCCTTTCACCGCTGGGCCGATGTTCTTGTTCAAGCCCAAGATTTTGGCAGCGTCATATCCTGGAATTCGCTTGCCGAGATTATCGATAAACCGATCATCGCCGACACGATCGAAAGCCTTGCCGATCATCCAGGGGATGACGACCCGCAATAACGTCACTTGCGCGACCTGTTCGATGATGGATGCCGCGGCAATTTGCGTTTCGTCCCTGGCCATGGTCAACCCCAACGACTGCACATCGATCCCGTCGCGATAGAGCGGATTGAGTGCGGGTGGATAGACACCGGTCAGGAAGGAACTGCGCTGCATCCGTTCGCTGAAATCAGGCTCAAAGATCAACACAGCAGCTCGGCTGCCCCGACGGACGAGCCGATCCGCTTCCTCGCGTGACGAGAGAAGTTCGATGCGAATATCAGCGGTGCTCGCCAGATCGTCGATGACGATTTCGGACCACGGTTTGGTGGGAAAGGAGGTCGCCTGCTCACCGCGAATGGGCCAGGGCTGTGCCGGTATCGGTGCCGGCAGCGCTGCCATCATTGACCCTGCCATCATTCCATCCAACGTCTGGAGCGTCGGCCAGGGTGGGACGCCTCGATCGAGATTGAGTATCGAGATTCGGAGCCGATCGTCGGGACGTTGACCGAAACCTTCCCCTACTGCCATGCCGAGCACGGCAACGAACAACAACGGCATCACTAGCAGGATGACAGCGGAACGCGCATCCCTTAACAGGAGCCGGAGATCCTTGGCAGCGAGAGTCAGCGTTGGAGGCATGATGTCCCCCTCTGAGATGACAAGGTGACAGGGTGACAAGGTGACAAGGTGACAAAATGCACCGTCAAAAGATTTCGGTATCGTGTTTTAAGATCAACATTCATAGGTATGCTCAGTGATTGTCACCTTGTCACCTTGTCACCTTGTCACGCAGTCACCCCGTCAATCACGCAATGTTCTTTCGGTTAGATGCAAGAACACCCGTTCCAGATTGGGCTCTTGCGTCTGTAACCCCGTCAACTCGATATCGAGATGACGTAAAAGCGCCACCACTTGCAGTATTGTTTTCGATACATCGACAACCGATAACACCAGCGTGCTTCCTTCGACGCTCGTAACTTGGACATCGGCTAGTTGGGCTACAGCCTCTCGAACTCGCGCAACGTCGCGGGACACTTCCATGCGCACCGATCCCTTCAACAGGTGCAGTAATCCGGCGAGCGTGTCGCAGGCGATCATTTTGCCGTGATCCAAAATGCCGATCCGCGAGCAGAGCGTTTGCACTTCCTCCATGTAATGGCTGCTGTAAATGATGGTAATCCCCTCTGCGTTGAGTTGCCGGATGCGCTCGAAGATGTGATTGCGAGACTGCGGATCGACACCCGTGGTCGGCTTCGTCGAGCAACAACAGGCGGGGCCGATGAATCACCGCCACACCCAGATTGAGGCGGCGTTTCATGCCTCCGGAATAGGTGCCGACCCGCTGATCGGCGCGATCGTGCAGGCCCGTCAGCTCCAGTACTTCCGCAACGCGAGTTTCGAGTGTTTTGCCGCGCATTCCGTAAAGTTTGCCGAAGAAGCGCAGGTTTTCACGGCCACTCAATTCGGCATAGACGGCCAGATCCTGAGTGCCGATGCCGATGCTTTGTCTGAGTGCGAGATTGTCGCGCCGGATCGGCGTTTGAAATAGTTTCGCTTCGCCGCTGCTGGGATCGAGCAGACTTGCGACGATTGACAAGAGTGTCGTCTTCCCCGCACCGTTGGGACCGAGCAAGCCAAAAAGCTCGCCGGGTTCCACGCTAAACGTCACGCCGGCCAAGGCTTCAAAATCGCCGTAGCACTTGCGGAGATTACTTACTTCGAGAAGAGACGCCATGCACGTATGATACCGATTTGCCGTTTTCTGCCCAAGGATAGTGAGCAGCGAATCTTGTAGGGCGGGTCGAGGCTTTGCGAGGACCGCCGCCAGACCGAGAGGCCACTGCATGGCGGGCCTCGCAAAGCCTCGACCCGCCCTACGTTCTGGGTCAATCTTGCAACAGGCTTGTAATCAAGGCTTCAACTCAAACTCGAATCCTTTCCCTTTCAGCTCGCTTCGGTCGGGCTCCCGAACTCCCTTCGGTCGTTGTCCCAGCGGTAGTGCGTTATTGGGAGCTTTCTGGCTTTTGAGATAAAACGGCATGGCATCGGTGTCGGCAAGTTTCGCCAGATCATTGATGCGCGTTTCATGACCGGGATGCGTGTTCAGAAATGCCGGGCCGCTTTTGTCGCCGGTGGCAGCGCCATCCGTTCCCAGAACCGGACGGCCTCGTGCGGATCGTAGCCCGCATCCGCCATGAGAATAAGACCGATTTTGTCCGCTTCCGACTCCTGCTGCCGGCTAAAGGGCAACAAGATGCCGACCTGTGCCCCCGCACCCATCAAGCCGATCACGGTCTGTTGTGCCTGCGGGCTCATATTGCCCAGCGACGACGAAACGGCTATTTGTCCAATCTGAACCAGTTGATTTTGCGATATTCGCTCCGCACCGTGGCGAGCCAGGGCATGTCCGATCTCATGGCCCAGCACCACGGCCAGCCCGGCTTCCGTCTGCGCGACCGGGAGAATGCCCGTAAAGACCGCGACTTTGCCGCCCGGCAGACAGAAGGCATTGATCTGCCGATCCTGAATGACGTTGTATTCCCACTTGAGTTCCACGTTTGGATCGAGATGGAGCTTCTTGCGCACTTCGGGATCTTCCGAGGCACGTCGTAAGCGATCCGCAACACGCCGTACTGCCGGAACGATCGGATCGTTTTCGACGACTCTCGATTTGGAAAGGATCTGCTGATAGGCCTGCCGGCCCAGTTGATATTCCTGGTCGTAAGAGACCGTGATCAATTGCGATCGGCCAAATGGACCTTCCTTGCAGCCACGCAGGGCAATCCCGCCAATAATCAGGAAGCCAATGGCGATCGGGGCAAGTCGAAGCAGTCCGGACATGCCGGGCGAGTCGTTGTCGGCCATGGCGCAACCCCGAATAGTGGTCAGCGGTCAGTGATCAGTAAATGCAAAGACCAATGACACACGGGTATTTTACTGACCACTGATCACTGACCACTGATCACTCTTCTCAGAAGGTCTATGAGTTCGCCGCAGATCCAATGCTTTTCGCACTACCGCGGCCAGATCATTGGCGCGGTAGGGTTTTGGAATGAAGCCCAGCACTTCGGGAAGCTGCTCCAAATCAATCAGATCCGCAGCATACCCGCTGGCAAAGACGACGCATACATCCGGGTCGATCGCGCGCAAATGCAGCAATGTCTCTCGACCCGACATCGTTGGCATCGACAGGTCGAGCAACACCAGATCGATGGGTCTTTCCCGGTTCTGATAAAGTTCCAGGGCCAGATGGCCGTCTTCGGCCAACAAGACACGGTAGCCGTGCTGCTGCAAGATTGCGCGAGCCAGTTCGCGGATCATCGGCTCGATCATCGACGATCAACACGGTTTCAGATCCTCCCTCCGTTGAAACCGCAGCAGCGATCCGCTGAGTCGCCGGTTTTTCGGAGCGCGGTAACAAGATCGTGAATTCGGTTCCTTCGCCCGGCTCACTTTCACACTCAATCCAGCCTTGATGTTGCTGGATAATGCCAAAAACCATGGCCAACCCGAGACCGGTTCCCTGCCCCAGCGGCTTGGTCGTGAAGAACGGCTCGAAAATACGGGTCTGAACCTCGGGCGGCATCCCTTCGCCGGTGTCGCGGACGCGCAGGCGAACAAACGAACCGGGCCGGGCATCTAGATTCTTTCGTGCCTGTGCCTCGGTCACTTCGACGTTGTCGGCCGACAGCACAATTCGGCCGCCGCGCGGCATGGCATCGCGCGCGTTGATACACAGATTCATCAACACCTGGCCGACCTGCCCTTGGTCCGCTTCGACGGTCCCAAGATCGTCGTCGATGTCGGTCTCCATCGCGACACCCGGCCCGATCGTGCGCCGAAGCAATTGCGTCGTTTCGGCAATGCACGCTTTGAGATCGATCGATTCCAGCGTGACCGGCGTTCGACGGGCAAAGCCAAGGAGCTGGCTGGTCAATTCCGCAGCGCGCTGGGCGGCTTTTTCACAATCGCTGAGCAATTCCTGGACGGGTCCTCCACTGAGGAGTCGATTATTCGTCAACGACAGATTGCCGAGGATAATCGTCAGCAGATTGTTGAAATCGTGTGCCACTCCGCCCGCGAGCCGGCCGATTGCCTCCATTTTGCCGGTTTGACGAACTTGTTCTTCCAGACGCCGCCGGCCCGTGATGTCGCGCCCGACCCCCAGGTAAACCCAATAACTTCCCATTGTCGTCGATCAGGGGATTGATGACCAGTTCGACGAGTCGCCGGCCGGACGGGTGTTCCAGCCAGTTTTCGAGGCGGAGCGGCAGGCGGGTCTCATAAACCTGCTGATCCTCGCGCTCCATTATTGCCGCACGCTCTGGAGGGAATACGTCGCGGGTTCGCCGGCCGACGATCCTGGCTTCGCGAAGCCCGGTATAGACTTCAAAGGCGTTGTTGCAGCCGAGATAGACCCCATCGCGATCCTTGCAAAAGATCAGATCCGGGATGGAATTGATGAGCGATCGCAGCAAAGCATGATCGTGAGCCAGAGCTTCTTCGACTTTTTTTGCGCGGTTTCGTCCATGAGTGAAATCACCATTCCGGTCAGGCCGCGCTGGGCGTTTCGGAGCGGGAAAAAACTGGCCAGCAACGTGCTGTGAGTGCCATCCGAACGGTTCAGTAAAAAGGCGATGCCCGCAAGCGATTTGCTGCCGATCAATACTTCCTGGTTGATTTCCGCGGGCTGCAACTCGCCGGTCCAAGTGCCGTCCTGCGACCACGGCAGTTCATCCCACCGCCGACCGACCAGTTCGTGACGAGGTTGCTGGAATAATCGTTCGATCGCAGCATTGGCAAACGAGACCCGCCCCTGCGCGTTTACCAGCAACAGGCCGTCGCTGACGGCCTCGACAATTTGCGAGAGGCGTTCTTGCTCGGTTCGCAGCGCCTCCTCGGCCTGTTTGCGCTGGCTCACATCGTACAAAGTGACGACCACGCCGGTAACGCTGCCCTGTTCATCCCGGAGTGGGGCGGCATTGAGGGCGACCACAACATGCTGCCCATCCGGTCGATCGATGATCTGTTCGCTACCCCAGAGCGATCGAGACCAGACTTCCTCGTTCTTGCCCATGGAAGAATCGGTGCGCCACGGCAACTCGTTCCAGTCGCGATCGAGCAGTTCTTCGCCGCGCCTGCCGGTCAATACTTCCGCTGCGCGGTTGACGAAGGCGATCCGTCCATCCAGGTCGAGGATCAAAATACCGTTGGTGCTGGTTTCCAGGAATCGCGACAGCCACTGCTGACTTTCGCGCAACGATAGCTCCGCCATTTTGGGCCGGCTTACATCGCTGAGAACTCCTTCCAATCGTATGGCTTGACCCGAGATCGTTCGCGTGGCGTGTATGTCGGAGCGGACCCAGCGCGGCATGCCATCCGGGGCGATGACTCGATATTCGATGCTGAACGTCGGAGTCGGGGACAGCAAAAAGGAAGTATATTCGGTGAGCACTCCGGTACGGTCGTCCGGGTGAATGATGTCGAAATAGATGTTCAAACCGACTTGAAACACTTCGGTCGACCAGCCTGTGACCTGGGTGATGGCATGGGAAAGAAATCCGAAACGCCAGGAATTGGGACCTTCTGTGGGGGTCGGAGGTGGTGCGTGAGGATGTCGCTCGGCACTCCACACGGCGACGGGAACCGATTCGAAGTATGCGCAACAACTCCGCCTCTGCCCGTTGAGCCCGAGCCTTGCTCTCTCGACTCACGGTCAGATCGTGCAAGATCAGCACAAAACTTGGATCCCCGTCACCCTGGAGAGGAAGAATCTTGAGACTTACGGGAACGCGCGTGGTGGGTGGGGAGGGAAGTACGAACAAACCATGAGCCATGACGTGACGTCGTCTTTCTTGAATCGCTCCCAGAAAAACGGCTTCATCTCCCGGTGAATCGGCGATCAGCCACGAAGTGACCCGCATCTCTCGAATTTCGCGCAGCGACTGCGCCCGTCAACGCCTCCACCACCGAGTTAGCCTCAATGACGTGCATGGAGTTTCCGTCGAGCAGAAGCACGCCGTCGGCAACTTCGGCAAATAATGTTTGGGCGAACTCCATCGAGTTGAGAGAGTTCATTTACCGGCCTCGCCCACCGATAAAAGCGGGCGGGTCAAAAGACTTAGGGGATCTCAGGTGAAACCAAGGTTGGGTCAATTGATAGTGTAATTCGCAATCACGTCGGGTCAATTTTTCTTGGGGGAAACTTTCAATAGTTCCAAGTTCCAAGTTTCAAGATCCAAACCCCATACTGTTCGCACGATTCACGGACTGGACCTTCAATACTGCAAAACTTGGAACTTGGAACTTGGAACTTGGAACTACTGACTCCGCCCGCATCAACCTCTATTCTACCCTTGTTGCGAAAAAAAGTTCCTATGAGGTCATCTCGTGAATCCCTCTGTCTCAAAGATTCACATTATTGGTGTGGGCGGTGACGGTCTGGCAGGATTGACCGTCCGGGGGCGGGAATTACTCCAATCTGCCGAAATCGTCTTCGGGTCGGAGGCGATTTTACGCCTTCTCCCGGAAATCAACGGCGAACGAGTACGGATCGGTTCGGACTTGCAAGAGGTCGTCGATAAACTTTGCGCCGGGTTTGGCGTAAAACGCATGGTCATTGTTGCCGGGGGCGATCCGCTCTTCTACGGCGTAGCGCGTTATCTTTGCGATCGCCTGGGTAAGGATCGCTTTGAAGTGCTGCCCCACGTCAGTTCCATGCAACTGGCGTTTGCGCATCAAGGAAACATGGGAAGAAGCCTATCTTACCGACCTGAGCACGCGCTCTCTGGATGATGTTCTGGATCGCATCCGCACCGCCGAAACCGTCGGGCTCTTCACCAGCGAGACCTATCACCCCGCCCGCATCGCCCGGGAACTTCTGGTGCGGGGGGTCGATTATTTCCGCGCTTACGTCTGTGAAAACCTGGGCGGACCCGATGAACGCATCACCCATGCCGATCTCGATGAAATTCAGGGAATGCACTTCGATTCCCTCAACGTCATGATCCTTCGTCGCAAGCCCAACCGCCCCGACTCATCCCGGCCCGCGAAACGACTCATGCGTTTTGGCAATCCCGACGACGTATTTGCCCAAAGTCGTCCGAAGACCGGATTGATTACTCAGGCTGAAGTGCGAGCAATTTCCCTGCGCAGCTCGACTTGCAGCCTGGCAGCATCTTGTGGGATGTTGGCGCGGGTTCCGGCTCCGTGGCCCTGGAAGCAGCACAACTGGTAGAGCCGGGAAGAGTCTACGCCATCGAACAGGATTCCGCCGATTATCATTTGATCGTTGCCAATGCAGAACAATACGGCATTCGGAATGTCCAGGCTGTATTTGGAACCGCGCCGGCGGTATTTCAGGATCTTCCCGATCCGGATGCGATTTTCATCGGCGGCAATGGGGGCGAGGTAGCTCGACTTTTGGAGGCGTCCTATACGGCATTGCGTCCGGATGGTCGGCTCGTCGTTAATGTTGCCACCCTCGAAATGTTAACTTCGACTTATGAAGTGCTAAAGAGATTGTCGAAATCCGTAACGGTGCTACTGGTAAACATCGCGCGAAGCGTCGAGCAAATGGAAATGCTCCGGTTTGAATCGGTAAATCCGACCTTCTTGTTGCGAGTGGTGAAAAAGCTCTGATGCGGGATGCGGGGCGCGGGATGCGGGCGCGGGACGCGAAAAGAATCGATGTCTTTGCCGCGTCCCGCACTGCGATCATTTAATGCATTCGGGCTTACAAAAGACACACGCGGAGCGTGTGCAAGGCGAACCCGGTGCGTTAGCTCCGGGGTAAAGGAGCAAATATCCGCGAGCAGGTAGCCACCCCGGAGCTAACGCACCGGGTTCGCCTCGCATTGCGAGGCAATGACGTGTCCCGCAACGCGACAATTTATTCTCCGGCAATAAGTTATTTGACTTGTGGGAAAGTAACGCTTTTCCATTTGCATCCACTATATAATGAAGGTACTGTGTGGGGATTCCTCTGGCGTTTGCTAGGAAATTGTGCGAAACATGGCTATTGAAAGGCCGTTGACCCTCTCTGCATCGGTTGGTTAATCCAATTATTTCCTGACCTCATGGTCGGGAACGGAACTTGTGACATCGAGGAGGGCCAACATGTTGGACCCGATGTTCTCCGAATCCGACTCGTTCGATTCCGGCATGGGCAACGCAGTTGTGCGAGTCCGAAAAGAAGTATATAGCGGCATCGAATCGCTGCCGGCGGAGCGCTGTCTGGAGATTTTTCGTTTAATGGTGCGAACTCGGGCGCTGGAAGAGCGCACCATCAAAATGAGCAAATCGGGCGAAGGCTTCTTTTGGGTCGGTGGACCAGGTGAAGAAGCCTTTAATGTTTGTTTGGGCCTGCAAGCCGATAAAGGTCAAGGTCCAGCGCACGATTACTTGCACCTTCATTATCGCAATGCCGGCGTTCTGGTCGCGCTGGGAATGTCGATGCTCGACCACATGCGCCAAATGGCGATGAAGTCAACCGATCCGCATTCGATGGGCCGAAACTTTGTCGGCCATTATGCCGTCCCCAAGTGGAACATTCCTCCGGTCACCTCCGTAATCGAAGTCCAGTACACCATGGCTCCCGGCACCGCCATCATGCAGAAGCGCCACGGGGGCATCGGTGTGTCCGTGGTGGTGGGTGGGGATGCCGGAACCGCGGAGGGTGATTTCACGAGTTGTATGGTCTGGAGCACTCGACCCGGCAATGAATTACCCGTTTTGATGGCCGTCACGAATAACAGTTACGGAATCTCGACTCCTTCGCGCACTCAGCACAGCGAGCGCCGAATCAGCGATCGCGGCGAGGCCTTCGGCATTCCCGGCGAATGCGTGGACGGCAACGATCCGATTGCCGTCTGGCATGCTCTGGAACGCGGGTTCGAATACTGCCGGCGGCAGCGCCGACCCTATCTATTGGAAGCAATGGTATCCCGGCTGCACGGTCATTCTTCTTCCAGCGGGGCAGCGCGTCGCCAACGAAACCGATTGCTTGGCGCGTTTGAAAACAAGCTCGTTGCCGCAGGAGTCATCCATCGAGAATTGGTCGAGTTGATCTATCACGACGCACACGAAGAAGCAGACCAGGCGGTCGAGCGAGCGATGAACGAGCCTGCACCGACATTTGCAGATGTGCAGCGCTTCACCTTTGCACCCAGTGAAGTCGATGCGGTCTATCCGGAAGACTACACGGGACTGCCGGAGTAATAGGGTTTCCCAAGGATGGCGTGTTCCCAGGGTTCGCAAAGCCTCACCCTGGGCTTTACTGCGACGCCCTTCCAGCCTTCCAGGGCTAGGTCGTTGCCATTCAACGCCTCAAACTATCAAGCACCTAGCCCTGGTAAGGGCGATGTAGTAAAGCCCAGGGTGAGGCTTTGCGAACCCTGGGTCTTCGGCGAAGAGGACGGAACAAATGGCAACACTGGTCCAAGCAGTACGCCTGGCCCTCCATTATGGCGAAACCTATCTTGGCGTCTCGGACATTTTCGGCGAAGACGTCGGACCTCCTCTGGGGGGTGTATTCACCGCAACACAAGGCTTGAAAACGGCCTGGAATTCCCCTCTCGACGAGCGCGGCATCGTTGGTGCGGCCATGGGCATCGCTTACGCCGGCGGCCGGCCCGTCTTCGAGATTCAATTTTGCGATTACGCATTCAACATGATCGACCTGTTAAAGGTAGCAGGGAATCAGCGCTGGGCCAGTGCCGGGGCCTTCGATATGCCCATCGTCATGATGACGCCCACCGGTTCCGGCATTCGCGGCAGTCTTTACCATTCACACTCTTACGAAAGCTGGGCTACTCGTCTACCGGGATGGAAGATCGTCATGCCGAGCGAGCCTTTGGATGCCTACGGCTTGATGTTATCGGCGATCATCGATCCCAATCCCGTGATGGTGCTCTTGCCGAAGGCTCTGTTGCGGGTTCGAGGCGAGCGCAAGATTACCGGGCGAGCCTGACGATGAAGATGAATTGCGAAGGCGGATCGATGCTCCGGTCGGGAATCGCGATGACTGGGAGCCGAGCTGGCCCGAGGTCGGCGAATACTTCGTCAAGCTCGGACAAGCTCGCCTAGTTCGCGAAGGCACTCATGCCACCGTCATTAGTTACGGCAGAACCTTGCCGTTATGCGTTCAGGCCGCGGATCAACTTCAGCAGCAGTCGGGATTAACCTGCGATGTCCTCGACCTGCGCAGTTTGTTCCCCTACGACTGGCAGGCGATCCGCACGAGCATTTTGAAAACCGGGCGGTTATTGATCGTCAACGAAGACACCGAGGTGACAAATTTTGGGGAACATCTGCTTCGTCGGGTCATTGAAGAACATTTCTATGACTTACTCGTGAAACCCCAACTGGTGCAGGGCAAGCATCTTCCGGGAGTTGGCCTGAACCCGGTTTACGAAGATCATACTGTGCCGCAAATCGACGCGATCCGCGAGGCCCTCAATCAATTGACCGACGAACCGGCGTAACTGGAGTAAATTCCAAATAACAAATCTCAAATCGCAAACAATCCACAAATTCCAAATTAGAAACAATACAAAATCCAGAAGATGCGGTGATTGGTTTGGAATTTGTTTGTGATTTGAGATTTGTTATTTGGATTTTACCCCGAAGGGGTTTTTATGGACTTTCCTCTCCCTCAACTTGGCGAAGGTGTATATGAAGCGGAATTGATCCGCTGGATCATCAAAGAAGGTGATACCGTTAGGCGCGGTCAGAATCTTCTCGAGGTAATGACCGATAAAGCGACCATGGAGGTTCCTGCCCCCTTCACCGGAACCATTCAGTCACTCGCTTTTGCAGCGGGCACCAAGATCAAGGTGGGAGATGTGATTCTCTCCTATACACCCACGGGGTCTGATTCCGGACTGTTGCCCGCGACGAAACGTGCCGAATCGACTCCAGCCACGATCACCGCGCCGCCCAGCGCAAGTCCGAATGGCACCGGTCAAAGCAGTCCGAAACCGGTTGTCACCGTTTCGGTTCCGGTGGCCGCACCTTCGGTCCGCCATCTGGCGCGGAAAATGGGCATCGATCTGCATCACGTCTCGGGGAGCGGTCCCGGTGGACGAGTTCTCATCGATGATTTGACCACGTTCCTTAAGCGCTCTTCAGAACCCGAAAAGGTTGCCAAGTCCAGGGAACAGGCAGTACCGACAGACTACGGCAAGCCCGGAACGAAGGTTCGTCTTCAAGGAATGCGCAGAAAGATCGCAGAACACCTCGTCGAGGCGAAACGCCGGATTCCTCATTACTCGTATATCGATGAATGCAATATCACCGATTTGGTTCGGCTTCGGCAGTCGCTGCGGGAAGCGTGCGCTGCCAAGGGATTGAAGATCACCTATCTGGCGTTTTTCATCAAAGCAGTTACTGCTGCGCTGCGTGAGATCCCCATCGTCAATAGTTCGCTCAACGACGCCGCGGAAGAGATCATCCTGCACGATCACTATCACATCGGTATCGCCGTGGCGACGCCAAACGGATTGATCGTGCCGGTAGTCAAGGATGCGGACCAAAAGGATGTTTTCACTATCGCAGCTGAGGTGGATCGGCTGGGAAGCGAAGCGAAATCGGGGCGAATCAAACTCGACGATCTTCGCGGCGGAACTTTCACGGTGACATCGATCGGCAACATCGGCGGCTTAATCTCAACGCCGATCATCAATCATCCCGAAGTCGGCATCTTGGGCGTCGGCAAAGTGGTCAAACGGCCCATCTACGACGAGGCCGGCAACATCAAACCGGCGGATCTGGTGTATCTGTCGTTTTCATTCGATCATCGCGTCGTGGATGGGGCAGTTGGTGCGTCGTTCGGCAATGCGGTCGTGAAGCAATTGCAGAATCCAGCAGTCATGCTGATTCCGGAAAAGGTAAAGTGACCCTCGTTAGTAATACGTGCCTTCGGAGGGGATCGAACCCTCGACACGGTTCTTTAGAGGAACCTGTTCTGCCACTGAACTACGAAGGCACTTGGTTCGTTACTTTATTACTTTCTCCAACATCCATTCTTCGGGCCTGCTCGAAAAGTGCATTCGATGGCTTCGACCGAAATACTTATCGGTCGGACCTCAACCAATTCTTTGAAGGGCCTGCGCGCGCTGGCAAAATCCGCGGCAATCCCAAAATCGTCCGTGACAACTTTCTCTTCCAAAAATCCGTCTCGGAAGAGAGTGCCTTTCTTGTCGATATGCCGTTTTTCCAGCACTTTTTTCGAGAAGATCGGACAGAGGCGCGGTTCCGAAAGCGGCACCGGCGGCTCGTGGCCGATGGTTTGGCCCGCGTCGTTGCGAATGCGGCGGCGCATGACCCGGTTATGCGGGTCTTTTCGTTGCCAGCGTGAGTAGGCATGGGCCATTCGGACTGCCTTCTGGTAGACGCAATGTAGGAACTTCAGCTTGCGATACGTCGAGTAGTCGCACGGATGAAAGCCCCAGCGTGATTGGAACATGGTTTTTCTCCTTGGAAAGAGATATCAAGACGTAGAAATTCCCTGTTCACCTTCACCATGAAGATGATTACGGGAGTCGATTGGTGTTTGTGTGTTGTTCAGCTACCCAAACCCGGGTTGTTCCAGGCAACGGTAGCGCTCGAATATATGCCGCTCCAGACCGACAACCGGTCCAGTGGCAATGGCGGTCAGTTCGTCATCTCGATCGGGTTCGTAAAAAGCTCGATGCGGGACATTCAGACGGCCAAGTCGATCGAGGCAACGGAAAAGCCGACGTTCATCGGGGATGCCAATGACGACAAGGTGCGGGTGCGGACTATCGGAAGGAAGAAGAGACTTGCCGACGTCAAGAATGGCGTGGCAGGCTTGAACAATCTGCTGTGGAATCGGCAGATCGGTCCTGACAAAGACGTAAATGTACTGAGTGGTTGTGCCCTAGGTGAATTTCATGGGAAACTCCTTTGAGGAATCCAGATAAATTCTTTATATCCGCCTTTTGGGGCGAAGTAAAGCCGGAGTGTAAGGGATGTAAGGGATTTGCAATCCTGTTCAGCCGACACTACTGGCTATTTTTGCGTGCTGAGATGGCTTCGATTGGCAACCTCGGCGGGCGGTCGAGCGAGGTCGGAAGTCCCGAGAATCCAAGGCTGCAAGATCTCGCGTTCCAGCCGGCGGCTGAATTGCCGGCCCCCTTGTAATGTCAGATGGTGAGAATCGGCGAAAAAGGAATCATCGAACCAGGGCCGGGTGTCGAAGATCGGAACCCGATATTCAACGGACAACTCCTTCAGGAAGGTTTGAAGACGTTCTTCCGCGACAGGACTGTACCAGCTTCGGTAAGTATTCCCTTCGGGCATAATCAAGAGCGCCACTTCGATTCCTTCTTTTCGACAAAGCGCAAGCAATTCTCGGTAAGCCCCGGCGGTGATCGGCGCAATTTGAAATTGATCGGTGAGCAACGTACTTAACAGCCGATGTGCGTTCTCGGTCCATTGCCGGCGCAGATCCGGCGGGACAACGTCGACGCATTCTTGCCCCCAGCCATACGCAGAAAGGTTCCATTGCACCGGGCGTTTGGGCGTTTCGTGCAGGTAGCGTTCTTGAAGATCGCCGCGATGACGAAACCAGGGAACCAGGAAATGATTCCGCAAAAACGATCCCGTAAATTTTCGGTAGGAATGATAGTGGGCAACGGTGCCGACATCCTCCCAACTAAGGTTATGAACATACGAATTCCATTCGTTGGCACACCACATCGGTGCAACTTCGACGATCAGCCAGCGCGGCTTGATCCCGGTGCGCAGCAGCCGTTTGACTTGAACGAGATTGGAGACCGGCCCCGATTCGAGATGACCGAAATTGAAGCTGAGAATGGGCCGGCCATCGGCAGTCCTGAAGTCCGAAAACTGTTGAGGATCGAATCCCGTTGTGACCCGCGAACTGCCCACCATGACCAGAAGTGGCTTCTCAGGTTGCTCCGCAACCCGGGCCTGGATGAGCTCTTTCCGCAATCGATATTCCGTATCCGGGTGCCACCACGGCAGCACGAACGAAAAGCCGGCTTGAACGAGGAGCATGGTGCCAATCGCCGAGAGAACAATGAGCTTCGTTCTTCTTCGTCCGTTTGACCTGTGAGTCATATCCTGGCACCGTTCAAAATTGAAAGTAGATGAAGGTCTTGGCAAAACCGGGTGCCAGAACGAGAGCCAGCGTCGCCATCACGGTGTAACCCGCCCCCGACCGCGACGGCAGGCATGGAATCGGCGATGCGACGCCAGCGCTCACCCTGGGCCAGCCAATAGCCGATCCCGACAATGATGAACAGACACGCGAGGGGCAGGTACTGGAACTGGGGAATGACACCCAGGGCGTTCCCGGCAAACAGCCCGTGAAACATGCTCCAGGACTTGCTCAGGTTCTCCGCGCGGAAGAAGACCAGCGACAGACTGAAAGCCAGGAACGTCAGAGCAATGCTGCCCGCGATTCCCGGCGTCGATTCCAGCGCAGCGCTGATCGGATCGCGATCTTTGTACCAGGTTCGGAAGGCGTGATAGATGATCAGGAAAACGGCCTGGCTGAACCCAAAGAGAACGAAGTTCCAGGAAGCTCCATGCCACAGCCCGCACAGCGTCATGGCGATCAGCAGGTTCCGGTAAGTAAACCACGCCGAGCCCCGATTACCGCCGAGTGGAATATAGACATAATCCCGAATCCAGTTGGAAAGGGTCATATGCCAGCGTCGCCAAAACTCCGAGATGTTCGTCGCCAGAAAAGGCAGATTAAAATTGGGTGCAAGACGGTATCCCAGAAGATGGGCCGTTCCCAGTGCCATGTCGCTGTAGCCGGAAAAATCGCAGTAGAGCTGGACCGCAAAGGCGACGATCGTCAGCCACAAGATGGGAGTGCTGTATGCCGATGGATCGGCGTACACCATATCGACAAATACAGCGATGCGATCGCCGATGCCGAGCTTCTTGAACATGCCCAGCAGGAAGAGCTGCAAACCGGCGTTGATGCGCATCCAGTTCCAGCGTTTTTTGCGCCGAACCTGGGTCAGGAAATCGCTGCCGCGCACGATCGGTCCAGCGACCAAATGTGGGAAAAACAGGATGAATAACATGAAATGCCCAAGATTCCGCTCAGCATGAATCTTTCGGCGGTAAACATCAACGCTATAGCTGATCGCCTCGAAGGTATAAAAGGAAATGCCCACCGGCAGAATTACGGAAAGAACCGGCAACGAAGAGGACATCCCGGCAGCACCAAGAGCATCTTCGAGCGAGCGCAGAAAGAAATTGGCATATTTGAAATAGCACAGAACCCCCAAATTGAACAGAACGCTCAGACTTAGGAGGATCTTGCGCTCGCGCGTGCGCTGACTGACATCCATTCGGCGTGCCAGGCAATAGTCCACCGTCGAACTCACCACGATGAGAATCGCCAGCCAGTGGTTCCAGGTCGCGTAAAAGACAAAACTGGCAATTAAAAGGAGGTGAACGCGCAGCGCGTTGCCAGGGAATCATCCAGTAGATGAAGAACACCGACAAGAAAAAGAGAATGAATTGTTGCGAGCAAAAAAGCATGGTATCCTGCCAGGTCGAACGCGGTTTTCCTTATCCCTCCGGATTGCCGGGACACATCAATTATCGGTTCGGCCAGGTATCGGCATGAGTAGCTCACCCGGCGACGCTTCTTCCATTCCGGTATACGATGGAAATATCAATCCCAAATCCCCGGCAGACTCTAGCAACTTTTCGACGAAATGGAAAGATTGTTTCCGGTGCCGTTAATCACGGCTCCGCGCCGAAATCTCCGTGACTCTGGTGTTGTTCCGCGTATGAATCCACGGCTGCAGGATTTCGCGCTCGAGTCGACGGGTGAACCGGCGCGATCCGGGCCGTAAGAAATGACTCGAATCGCAGAAATATGAATCATCAAACCAATCGCGGGTGTCGAAGACGGGAACGCGATATTCATCCGCTAACTCTCCGAGAAACGTGTCCATTACTTCATTGACGGCCGGGCGAGCCCAGCTTCGAGCCGTCTCGCCTTGGGGCATCAGGATCAGCGCAACCTCGATCCTTTCGGAGTGACACAGCGAAAGAAGATCGCGATAGGCTCTTTTTGCATTGGCTGAAACTTCAAAATCGTCGGAGAGAACCGGAACCCAAAGTTGGCGCTCGTTCTCGGTAAGTCTCAACCGGTCATCCTCACCAACGGTTTCACCGCCGAGCAGCAACCAGCCATGAGCAGAGATTTGCAGGTTTCCGCGTCCATGCTGCTGTTCGCGCAGATATCGTTCCTGAAGTTCCGACCGGTGTTGAAACCAGGGCATCAAGAAGTGATTGCGAAGGACCGGTATGCGAAAGCGCTTTAAAGGGTAATAATGGGAAAGTGTGCCCAGATCGCTCCAACTGCTGAGATCGAGAATCGTTTTCCATTCATTGCGACATAAACCGGGGTTGACTTCCACGATTAACCAGCGCGGTTTGAGACCGGCACCTAGTAAGCGACTTCACCTGGAGCAAGTTTGCGACCGGTCCCGCGGCCAGATGTCCGAAATTGAAACCCAGGACCGAGCGCTGCTGAGGGTCGTTAAGCCCTTCGAGCTGCTCGGGATCGAAGGCATAAGCAACACGAGAACTGCCCACCATTGCCAGGATGGGGTCGTTGGGCCGTTCGGCGCTGCGGGCCTCGAGTGCTTCCTTGCGGACTCGGTATTCCGTGTCCGGGTGCCACCAGGGCAACACGAAGGAAAACCCAAGCTGGAAAATCACAAAAATCAGGATGGCGCTGAGGACAATTACTTTGGTTCGGCGTCGGCGGTTCGGCACCCTCATTCAGTTCTCCTCACCATCAACTTTGCGAGCGGCCTGGCGATTTCCCGGAGCAATCGCTCGTCGATCATTCACGGAAACTGTTTTGGGCAAGAGGCGACGAACCGGATCAATCATCGGGCCGCTACGAAACGCGGCACTTGGCCACGAAGCCAGGGCTGAATACACTCTTGTTCCAGACGACGCGTGAACTGTCGAGCGCCGGGACGCAAGAGATGGCTCGAATCGCTGAAGCATGAATCGTCGAACCATTCGCGGGCATTAAAAACGGGCACCGAAAATTCCGTCGATAAATCACCCAGGAAGGCGCGCATGGCTTCATCGACTGCTGGATTCGCCCAACTCCGAGCGGTTTCGCCTTCCGGCATCAAGATGAGCGCAACCTCAATGCTTTCGGCACGACACAAAGTGAGCAAATCTCGATAAGCCTGATTGGAACGAGGTGCAATTCGAAAATCGGCGGCGAGAGCGGGGGCCAGTACTTGATGCTGCACTTCGGTGAGCCTTAGCCGTTCTTCCGTTCCTATTTCTTCACCAACGGTTAGCTGCCAGCCATGCGGGGAAATCTGCATGGTGCCTCGTCCAGGCTCCTTATCTTGCAAATAGCGTTCCTGGAGTTCCCAACGATGCCGAAACCAGGGCATCAGGAAATGGTTCCGAACGAATGCCGTGCGAAAATACTTGAACGGATAGTATTGGGAAACGGTGGAAACATCTTCCCAACTGCTCAGGTCGAAAACAGTCTTCCATTCGTTGTGACATAATGAAGGATTAACCTCCACGATCAACCAACGGGGTTTGAGCTCGGCCCTCAGTAATCGCTTTACTTGCAGCAAGTTCGAAACCGGTCCGGAAGCAGCATGCCCGAAGTTGAACGCAAGGACCGAACGCTGCTGATTGTCGGTCAGGCTCGATAATTGCTCCGGAACAAAGGCGTAGGAAACGCGAGAACTGCCGACCATCGCCAAGACGAGGTCATTCGGACGTTCGGCACTTCGGGCCTGGAGCGCTTCCTTGCGGACTCGGTATTCGGTGTCCGGGTGCCACCACGGCAGTAGGAAGGAAAAACCAAGTTGGAAAATCACGAAACTCGCTGTTGCGGTGAGGACAACTCTTTTGGTCTGTTTGCGTATCTGGGGCCTTTTCATCCAATTCTCCTCGGGGTTAAAACTGGAAGTAGATGAAGGTCTTGGCCAGTCCGGGTGCCAACGCCAATGCCAGCACAGCCATCGTGGAGTAGCCCACACCGTGCGCCGTCGGGGGTATGGTTTCCAGCAATCGTCGCCAGCGCCGGCCGACGGCCATCCAGTAACCGATACCCACCATCGCGAACAAACACGCCAGGGTGAGGTAGTTGAACTGCGGTATCACGCTGATGTCGGTTCCAGTGAACATCCCTCGGTACATGCTCCAGGACTTGCCGAGCGAGTCCGCGCGAAAAATGACCAGCGTGACGCTGAAGACCATAAATGTCAGTGCGATACTGCAAGCGGCCCCAATACTCGAATCCAGAATGGTGCACAGTTGTCGCCGGTCCTTGATCCATTTCCGAAATATGCGATATCCAGACAGGCAAACAGCCTGCGAGAACCCAAATAGCACATAGTTCCACGAAGCTCCGTGCCACAGACCGCAAAGAACCATGGTGATGAACAGGTTACGATAGGTCATCCACCCGGATCCCCTGCTGCCGCCGAGCGGAATGTAGACATAATCGCGCAGCCAGTTCGAGAGCGTCAAATGCCAGCGCCGCCAAAACTCCGCGATATTGGTCGCGAGGAACGGCAGGTTGAAATTGAAGGCCAGTCGATATCCCAGCAGGTGCGCTGTTCCAAGGGCCATATCGGTGTAACCGGAGAAATCGCAGTAAACCTGGACCGCGAAGCCAACAGCTGCCAGCCAAAGGATTGGAGCGCTGAAGGATGCTGGGTCGGCATAAACCATATCGACGAAAACAGCGATCCGATCGGCGATGGCCAGCTTCTTGAACATGCCGAGCAGGAAGAGCTGCAAACCGGCGTTGATTCGCATCCAGTTCCAGCGTTTCTTGCGGCGAATTTGCGGCAAGAAATCGCTGCCGCGCACAATTGGGCCGGCGACCAGATGCGGGAAGAACAAGATGAACAGCATGAAGTGCCCGAGATTTGTCTCGGCTTTAATCTTCCGGCGGTAGACATCGACGGTGTAGCTGATCGCCTCGAAGGTGTAGAAGGAAATCCCGATCGGCAAGATCACTGAAAGTACCGGAAACGAAGTTGACATTCCTGCGGCACGCAGCCCATCGTCGAGGGAGTGCAGGAAGAAATTGGCGTATTTGAAGTAGCAGAGGATGCCCAGATTGAACAGGATGCTCAAACTAAGGAGGATTTTACGCTCGCCGCTGCGCTGACTCACATCCATGCGCCGGGCGATGAAATAGTCAATCGTCGTACTGACCACGATGAGAATCGCCAGCCAGTGATTCCAGGTCGCATAAAAGACAAAGCTCGCAATCAAAAGAAGATAGATGCGCACGCGTTGCCACGGGATCGTCCAGTAGATGGCGAACACCGGCAGGAAAAAGAGAATGAATTGTTGTGAACAGAACAGCATGGCATCCTGCCGGGGTCGAACGCGAAATTTCCTGGACTGTCCAGACTGCCGGAACCTATTCACTATCGGCTTTGAAAAAACTACCCATGAAGCCGTTGCTCGCCATCTTCACCCGTAAGACGTGAGAGTGATTCGCGTTATGACGGTCAGGAAAGAGGGTATTGTTATTCCGGGGTTCTCGATCAGGAAAAATGGTGGATCCTAAGCGGGAAAACCGATCTTATCAGCAGGAGTCTAGTGGAAGTAAACGTTCGAGTGTGTTGCCATGTCGCGCGAAAATACTCCTGAGCCGGTACCCAGAGTTTTTCCCTGGTTAGTTGTGTGTGCAATTCTGGCCCTGCTGATTGATTTGGGCCGATTCCATGCCAGCCATCACGGCGATACCCTCATCCCTGTCCTCTGTAGCCTGTACCACTGGACCCCCTTTTACTGGGAGCAGGATCGTTTGGGATCGCTGCTTCCTCTACTCGCCCTTCCTGCGCGCCATCCCTTTGTCAATCTGCTGGTGCAATGCGGCCTGGGCATCTTTTTCGCGCTGGCGACCTTTTTCTTGTTGCCTCGGTATGTCCTGCGCGATCGAACGTGGCCTTTGGTGGGTGCATTGGGTGTTCTTGGCTTTCTCGTCTTGACGCCGGAATACTATCGCTTCACTTTCATGGCTGGTCATCAGCCCTATTTCACTTCGCTCGCGCTGGGTCTGGGGGGATTGATTGCCACCGAGCGAGCAGGAACTTGCCGAACCGCGATCGGTTTATCGTTGCTAATGCTTGCGCATTGGGTTCATCTTGGGGCCTTTACCGTTTTCATTCCGCTCGTTCTCATCCGCCGGCTTTTATTGGGCCCTGGCATTCAGCAGGTCGGTGCGGAAGAACAGCGCATCCGGAGCCGCTGGTCGCGCTGGCGGCAATCCGAGGTCGGCCGGCATTTCTCGCTGCTTTGCATCAGCAGTTTGGCGGGAATTGCACTAAACCGAATATCGCGCTATCACCATGAAGCCTCCGGTTATGGCTTGTTGCCGCCGAGAGAGTGGCTTTCGAGTTGGTCGCGAATGACCGGGCGAGCCTGGGCACAGTTCGAGGACGTTCCCGGCCCCTCGTGGCCGGTGGTGCTTCTGCTGGCTGCCGGCTTGGGCCTCGTTTGGGCATTTTGCCGCAGCGATCGGTCAACGTGCTCCCATCTTTTTCGAGCCTGCCTGGTGTTTGAGTTTGCTGCAATCGCAAATGCACTCGCAACGGGCAGCACCCATTGGGCCAGGATCAATTATTTCGATCCACGCTACTGGACCGCAACCATCATCCTGTTACAGGCTGCCCTCGTGGTGTTCGCGGTCTGGCCATTATTGTCGAAATGGAACCCCAGGGTGAATCGCGGACTTGGCCTGGCGACGATTCCCGTTCTGATAGGCGTCACGATCGCGATGTATGGAGTTCCCTCGACCACTCGAGTCCGCGCGGATTTGGACCAAACGCTGGGTTCACAAACACCGGACATCGTTGCCTCGCAGAGCACTCATATATTCGGCGATTACTGGGATGTTTGGCCGGCGGTATACCACGCCAATTTGACGCTGTACGAAAAGGGTTCTTCGCGCGTGGTGTGGGGTATCGCTTTCCGCTCCCAGCCGACGCGCAGATTTTGGAGTCGCTGTCCATTTGAGCAAATGCGCATCGCCCAGAGTCTGCAACCCAGTCATCCGGAACAAGTCGAAAAATGCGCCGATCTGGCCTTGCGATACCTTCAACCCTCGAAACCGCTGGTCGAGGTCGAGCGGCGCGCGACGATTCGCATTCTTCGACCGAGCAGAGGGGAGCCGGCGGCGTTAGTCCCTGGTTCGCCTGCCGCTCACGCACGGATCGCCCAGCGCATCTTTGCCGAGCGCGAACGCGGATTGTCAAAGCGTTCGTCCAGCGTCGGTCGCATCGGGTCTTCGCTGATCTTGCCATAAATTCCTGAGCGTAATCCTTCTCGAAATGCCACCTTGATGAGCCGATCTTCACCGCTGTGAAAACTGATAAGCGCTGCCCGCCCACCCGATTTCAAGCACCACGGCAACACGCGCAATAGCTCTTGCAAGTTTGCCAGTTCCCGATTCACGAGAATACGCAAGGTCTGAAATACTCGCGCTGTGGGTCGAATCCGTTGTTGTCGCGGGGAAGGCTCGCCTTTGAGAGGGTTGGGGTTTACCCGCACCGGCGCAGCTTCCATAATGATTTTCATGAACTGACGGGTTCGTTCGATGGGCGTTTCTTCGCGTACGGACACGATGGCCTCGGCGATTTTCTCGGCCTCCACCTCATCGCCAATTTCACGAAATGCTTCGGCCAATTCATCCACGCTCATTGTTGCCACTAATTGAGCAGCAGTTCGACCCCTGGATGTATCCATCCGCATATCCAACGGCCCATCGCGCATAAAAGAAAATCCCCGACTTGCATCATCGACCTGCATACTCGACATTCCAAGATCGGCGAGCAAACAATCGCAGCCTTCCGAAGACTCCTCGGCGAGATTCTGCGGAAAACCGGCATAATTCCCATGATGAAGACGAAAGGGGTGGCCAACTGCCCTGAGTTGATCCTCGGCGGTTGGCAGATTGTGCCCGTCCATATCGAAGCCGATCAACTTGCCCGATGATCCGATCCTTGTGAGCAGTTCAACGGCATGGCCGCCGAAACCAAGCGTACAATCCACCACGATCTCGCCCGACTTCGGAGCGAGAATCTCCAACACCTCGGCCAGCATTACGGGGCGATGCTCGCCTTGCGGCGTACTGCGGTGACGACGACGAAACACGTGACCACCCCCAATCGAAAGCCCTGAATCGGTGCAGGACAGATCGAGCGACACCCCGATTATACTGGGTGCACGGGTTTCCGACTTTCGGTGGATTTCAATGAGAGCGATTCAAGCAGCACGCATGAGATGACAATCAACCCGTCGGTTGGACGTTAGGCTGCGGTTGTGTGGTTGTAGTCGTAGTATCGGAGCCAGTCGGCGGTGAACTGGTCGTCGTAGTGCTGGAAGTTGTGGTGGCGGGGGGACTAGCAGTAGTCGATCCTGACGTCGTGGTAGAAGAGGGCGTTGAAGTTGAAGGCGTTGAACTGGGTGGAGGAGAACCGACGGGCGCGACCAGGGTTGGTCCAAGTGGTTCGCTGAGGATGACGTACTGCGATGTATAACTGATGGAAGTTAATGACAGCAAGCTGGAATAGCGAATCGTGTAACTCCCCGCTGCCAGCAGAACATCCCCGGAAACCGTTTGCCCTTCTCCAGCGGTCAACGAGAAGACCAGATCACCCTGGGAATCGTAGATGTTCATCTGGACGGTTGCCAGCGGATCCAATGCCGTTCCAGCGCTGAGGAGGAAGTGGTAGACATTTGCGCCGGCGACAGTCATCGTTTGCGTCGAACTGGAAATAAGACCTCCCAGAGAGCCGCTTCCCTGTGCGGTCAGCGCGATGAGCTGGTTTTGGAAGTTCATCGCCAGGTCATAGTTCTGATTGGTGCCACTACCCGCAGCGGCATAGATTCGCACATAGTAATTAGTGTTGGCTTTGACGCCCGTAAGCTCGATGATGTAGTTTTGACCGTCATTTCGCAATACTTGAGCGCTGAGAGCCTTACCGGCGGAGTTATAGACGATGGCCTGAAGGTTCATGCCGTTGGTGTTGTACGAAGAGACCGAAATCAAGAGCACCGAATCGGTGGTGGAAGAAGTCTGAATTTGATAGTAGTTGGATGTCGAAGCCGAGGCGAGTGAGGAACTTCCGGTGTAAGACCAGAGTGCATTGACTGTGTCGGTCACTATCCCCAGGTTGAGCGCTGAATTCAGGGTCGAACCGACGGTCGAGAGGATCGTCTCGCCGGTTTGCGTGATAAACTGGCCCAAGCCATTTTGCGATGGTGTGGGGGCCGAAGTGCTTCCCAGCGCAACCTGATATGCACCCACGTCAAAAGAGCCTGCAGTTGCAGCTGACTGGACTTCGAGGTAATACTGAGAGTTTCCGTTCAAGTTCAAATTGAGTGTCAGATCCTGACCCGGATTGGTTGCGCTTTCCGTAGCGATCAGGTTGCCTTCGGAATCGTAGACGTTGATCTCGCCTTCCAACAAGCTGGAATCGGAGGTCTGGAACATTAGGTTTTCCTGACCACTGGTATTGGTTGTGAAAGTATACCAGTTGGTATCGGTCGATGACGCCAGACTGCCGCCGAAAGTGCTGGGAGCGCTGATGACGGTTGCCTGACTCATCGTCTCATTGCTGCCTGGGGTTCGGACTCCATAAAGCGCCTGGATCGCCTGAATATCGGGAGCACCTAAACCAGTCCATGCACCTTGATAGGATTGGTACATGACAGAGTTGGGGTTCGTATTGTCCTGAAGCCCGAAGAGATGGCCGGCCTCGTGAAGAATCACGGTATAGAGATCGTAGGTCCCCGCCGCGCCGTTGGTCGAGAATTGATAGTTCGTGTTCAACACGATGTCGCCGGACCACGTCCCCATCTGGTCGAGTGGATTGGTCTCGGCCACCAGCGGAGTGGACAGCGCTCGAGCGGCGATCCGGATATTTCCGAAGTTTGGATCGTTCTGAGCGCTATTGGTGCCGAAGGCTTCGCCATCATCCGAAGTCAGGTAGAAGTTGATATTCGTGTATTGCGCCCAGGTCTCCAGCGCGAGTTCAATGGCGCTTTCCCAGTTCGACTGGCTGGTGACCGCATCTAATGTGGAGAACAGCGTGGACTGGGTTCCGCCCACATTGGTTCCATCCGGGGCCAGACTAAAGGAGAGATGACTGGTATCCGCCCAGTTCACCACGCTCACGGTTGGGACCGTTCGATCCTCAAGTTGTTCAAGGTGTAAACCAAGTCGCTTGGACGGCATTTCAAACCTCAAAATAGTTGTCGATCGTTATCGGACCCGAAGCCCGACCAGTGGAAGATTCTTGGAAGGATTCACCTATAGAGTTCTCGTGCGGCTTTCATAACACGCCCAAAATCAGGAAGTTTTCGCAGTGCATCAATGTCGTGGTCGCTATCAATTGCTGGAAAATCTCTGAATTCGTTTCGCAAGGCCCGACGGAGGTACTCAAGAGCGGTATCGAGATCTTTGGCTTGTTTGTTCGACGTAATCGAATAAACACAAGCCGCCTGATAGATGATCGTGGCATCGCCGGGCAACACCAGCGCTTTTTGAATCTCTGCGTGCGCATCGTCGCGGCGACCCAACCGGGCCAGTAACACGGCCCGTCCTGCTCGTGCCGCGCTGAATTCGGGATACAACTCGACCACATGATCCATGATTTTCAATGAGTCCTCTTGCCGTCCCATCATTTCGCCCAGCACATGGGCCTGGTTTTGCCAGCCGGGCAAGGAACCAGGGTTGAGTTTGACCGCTTCTTCAAAGTCCTTGAGCGCCCCCTTTTTGTCATTGGCGGCAATCCGACTAAAGCCACGTACCAGGAAGTCACCTTCATCCTTTGGTTCCAGCTTGGCGGCCTTGGTGCGAAGCCGAATGGCTTCCTTGAGTTGATGGAGCCCATCGTAGCACTCGGCCTGCAATAGCGACACGGCCAGTGCTGAGACACCCAACTCCAAGGCCCGATCCAGATCTTCGATCGCACCCGTGTAGTTTTTCTGCCTCCACCGGACGATGGCGCGATGCCGATAGCTCTCTCCGTGGGACGGCTTGATGGCGATGGCCTTGTCGTATTCCCGTTCCGCTTTCGGATATTGGGCCTGCAAACACAAGATGGTGCCTCGGTTGAAATTGGACCGATAATCGTCGGTTTGCAGCGCTGCCGCGATGCGGTAGTGGGTCATGGCAAGCGGATATTCCCGCATTTGTTCGTTGGCATAGGCGCACGAAAAGTGCGCGGGATAGTGGTCGGGTTTGCGGGCGATCGCCTCTTCCAACAGTTCTGTTGCCTCTTTCTCATGGCCCTGCAAGAGCGCATCCGTACCTTCCAGATAGTAATCTCTGGCAGAATTCAGGGTTGCCGATTTCATTTGCTCCAGGGCCGATTGTTGGGCGACTGAATCGCCCAGAACACCGGCGATTTCCGCGGCCTGTCTCCAAAACGATCCCGGCAGTTTGGTTCCCTCAAAACACTCGATAGCACGCTTTTGCAGTCCTTGAACTTCGCGGGCGACTTCGATTTTCTCGGTGGTCCCGGCAAGTTTTGCCTTGCGCCACTCGGCACGCCCCAGCAACACCAGTGCCTCACCGATTTCTTCGATCAGCTCGCGTCGTTTCCCAGCTTCCAGGGAGCGGACACGAGAATCCTCACGCCAGCGAGGATTGGTCAAAACACCGTACTTGTCCAAAAGTTCTCGACAGTCGTGAATCCCCGCATCGCGATCGGCAGGCTCATGGACGGTGTTCAACGCAACGCGAATTCCAGGCATTCGCTCGGGAAAGATTCGACTCTGATTGACGGCTTCTTCACGCCGCTGTGCGATGCCGGCTCGCACCAGCCCGATACCGGTGCCGATCAACGCCAGCACCGCCAAAGTCATGCCAAGGAACGGAAGTGCTCTGGGATTTCGCCGGAACCACTTGCACGCCCGTTCCACCGTGGATGGTTCCTGGGCATAGCGCAAGGGGAGATTCTGCATCTGGCGGTCGAGATCGGTGGCGACATGGGCTGCCGATGCGTAACGTCTGTCAGGATCCGATTCGAGCAAGTGCCGGACGATGGCCTCAATCGCTGGGGTGACTTGTCGATTATGCTTGCGCAGAGGTGGAGGACCAGCCTTGCGTTCCTCAAGCATACTTGGGATCATACTTTGGCCACGAGTCGGCGGCCGGAACGGATGATGACCCGTTAATAGCTCGTAAAGGATAATCCCGAGTCCGTAAAAATCACATCGTTCGGTGATCTTCTGTTTTTGACCTGTTTGCACAGCGGCAAGTTGTTCCGGAGCGAGATAGGCGACCGTACCACCGACGGCAACCTTTTGGATGTTCTCACTCTCAACCGCAAGGTTGAAGTCGAGCAGCATCGGCTGCCCATCGTCGCTCAGCAAGATGTTGGCAGGTTTCAGATCTCGATGAATCAAGCCTTGTTCGTGGGCATGTTGGAGGCCATCGGCAATCCGAGCGGCCAACCAAAGCACCGCATCGACATATTTCATCCGGGCCAGTCGATCGCGAGTAGCCTGCGGCATCTCAAGGGGTTCCGAGAATTCAGCGCTGGTCGGCACCTTTAGTGCCACCTCGGATGAAACGGAATCATACGTGGAATGATGCTTGCCCTGCAGAGTACTAAACAGCCCACTTCCCGAAACGGGCAAGTCTTGACTCTTTTGAAGGGACCGTACGACATCCGCGAGAGTGTTCTTGCCCAGATAGGGCATACACATGGCCTGGAGCGGCGGCTCAACATGGACCGAGTAGATCGGCACGATGTTCGTGTGTTGGAGTTTGGCAAGGCGATCCGGCTCCCGATCGATCCGCGTGGTGACCTTCAATGCAACTTTTCGACCCGCCAGCAAAGTCTGTTCCGCAAGAAATACCGATCCGAACCCTCCCTTTCCCAGCAAATCCACGAGATGGAATCCTTGAAAGAAATCGCCTACTTTTGGCATTTGGGCAGATGCATCCGCAGTGTTGGACGGGGGCGCTTGCTGAAAACCCCGGATGGGCTCAATCGCTACTTCACAGGTTCCATCAGGTTCTTTTGCCTGAAACTCCCCCGACAATTCTGGAAAATGCCGGCGATATTCCTCAATTTGGGTGGCCTCACCCGATCGACGCCGAGAATCAACGTCCACGTTCACCAATTCGCGTAGAAGCGAACGGTAATCGCGATGGTTGCGTTCCGGTAAGAACTTCGCCAGCGCAGTCGGCCCTCGAAGCCCGGATTCCCGAAAGGCTCGAACGCGATCTGCAAGTTCGTGGACAGCCTGAATCATAGGTGGGGAACGCTGCCGTTCATTGGGTGGTAGGAAAGCCCAGCGGTGGGATTAACAACGATCGATTGTAGAATGGACTTTGTCGAAGGGTCAAGGCAAGTGAGCATTTTTCGGCGGAATTATCGGTAAATTCTGCACAATCGCATCATGCGTCATCATGATTTAGTCTGAGAACAAATAAATCGATTGACCCAAACGGAATTCTTGTGTGGCCTTAACGAGTTCGACCGCATTGGGACAGGTTCCAAATCCCAAACAAAACGAGTTGCTTTCGCGTCGGATGGAGTGCTTCCAGACGGAAAACTTTCAAAAAATCAAGAATAGAATGAGACGATCGGCGAAAGAGCGCACTTAAACTAATATGGAAGCTATGGCCAACGAATCAATCTCAAGCGAAGTCTCACCCGACTTGATGCAGCGCGCCGCCGCCGGCGACCAACAAGCCTGCGTCGATTTGTTCGCGCTTTTCCACGATCGCCTCAAGCGGATGGTCCGGCTACGTTTAAGTCGCAGGCTACAAGGGCGCGTTGACGAGTCGGACGTATTGCAAGAGGCCAATCTGGAAGTGTCGCAAAAACTCGCCGAGTATTTGAGTGCGCCGATATTGCCGTTTTTTCTTTGGCTTCGGCACATGACCGGCCTCAAACTCGCGGAAGTGCATCGGCGTCATCTCGGCACCCAGCTACGCGACGCCGACCGAGAAGTGTCGCTGCATCGTGGCGGATTACCGGAAGCAGACTCCGTTTCCCTGGCCGCTCAGCTACTGGGCAAGCTCACAACTCCTTCGCAGGCAGCCATCAAAGCGGAGACGCGCATTTACGTGCAAGAGCGCTCAACAGCATGGACCCGATTGACCGCGAAGTTCTAGCGCTAAAGCACTTCGAACAGCTGAGCATGAGTGAAATCGGCCAAGTGCTCGGGCTTTCCAAGGCTGCTGCTGGAAGCCGATATTTGCGCGAATTTAGCGCCTTCGGGAAATCATGTCGCGCATTCCCGGATTCGAGGACTTGTAAAGTAGAAATCGGAGGCTCAACCATGTCAACAACTGGATCCAAGTCCGAAGTGGTCGTCGGCCTGGCGGAAGAGTTTCTCGACCGCTATCGCCGAGGTGAACGACCGTCGCTGCAAAGCTATATTGACCGCCATCCGGAACTGGCGGACGACATCCGCGAGGCGTTCCCGGCCATGGCGATGATGGAAAACATCGCCATTGGCGACGAATCGCTGGCCGGCGATATGACCAAGATCCCAAACAATTCGGCATCTTTGCCGATCGAACAGTTTGGCGACTACCGGATTATTCGCAAAGTGGGCCAGGGCGGAATGGGGATCGTTTATGAGGCCGAGCAAGTGTCGCTGGGGCGGCACGTCGCCTTGAAGGTCTTGCCGCCCAAGGTGCTCATTGATGCGAACCAGAAGCGCCGCTTCGAGCGCGAGGCCCGATCTGCCGCCAAATTGCACCATACCAATATCGTGCCGATTTTCGGCGTCGGCGAGCAAGATGGGACACCGTATTATGTCATGCAGTTCATTCAAGGTCTTGGACTGGACGAGGTCCTCGACGAGTTGAAAAAATTGCGCGATGAGGGCAGTTCGCACGCCCGCGCCGAGCTGCGCATCGAACGAAAGGATCTGTCCGCCAAAGAAATTGCTCACTCACTGCTTCAGGGCTGTTTTGATACGACGCGCGAATTCATCGGCCAACGACCCGTCGATCCGGAGGGTGCCCATTTGCCCGAGGCGAAAACGCCGAGCCATCGCCTGTCCGACTCCTTTACTCTGGGCAAGTCTTCCGTGAATCTTCCCGGTCAAAGCGGAGGTTGCGCAAATCGACTGCCCGCAAGCAGTCCTATTGGCTGAGTGTCGCCACCATCGGCCTTCAGGTCGCCGATGCCCTGGAATATGCTCACAAGCAGGGAATTCTCCATCGCGACGTCAAGCCTTCGAACCTGCTTCTCGATACCGCGGCACCGTCTGGGTCACCGATTTTGGCCTGGCCAAGATGGACGATCAACAGAACCTGACCCACACCGGCGACATCCTCGGCACCTTGCGTTACATGCCTCCCGAAGCGTTCGACGGCAGGACCGATCGGCGCAGCGACGTCTATTCGCTTGGTCTGACCCTCTACGAGTTACTGGCTTTCAAGCCCGCTTATAGCGAAAGAGATCGCCACAAGCTTATCAAACAGGTGACGACTGAGGAACCTCCCGCACTGGACAAACTCAATCCTGCCATTCTGCGCGACCTCGTCACTATTGTCCGCAAGGCCATCGAGCGCGATCCGGCCCATCGCTACTCCTCAGCCGGCGATTTGGCCGCCGACCTGCACCGGTTCATCGAGGATGAACCGATTCACGCCCGGCGCACTTCGGTGCTGGAGCGATCGTGCGCTGGTGCAATCGCAATCCAGCTGTCGCCACGCTGACGTCTGCCGTCGCCGTTCTACTTGTGGCCGTGACGATTGGTGCCAGCTTTTGGGCCGTCAGCGCCAACAACGCTGCCCAGCGCGATCGCGAAGCAGCCCAGCGCGAAAAGGAAATTTCCGAAAAAGCAGACCAGGCCCGAAAGCTCGCCGAAGATAACGCCGATGCTAACCGCAAACGCGTCGGGGAACAATATGTCGCTCAGGGTCAACGCCTGTTCGAGCAAGGCGACACGTCCGGGGCGCTCCTGATGTTCGCGGAAGCGCTGGTAAACGATCAAAAGGATGAGGCTCGTGCCGCAATGCACCGCATTCGAGTGGCCATGGCATCACGACAATGCCCTCGTCCGGAGCAAGTCTTCTTCCACAAAGACCGCGTAAACGATGCCGTGTTTACCCGCGATGGTAAGCAGGTCGTCACTGCCGGGGAAGATGGTGTCGTACAGTTTTGGGATAAAGGGACGGGCAAGCCCGCTGGCTCACCGTTAATGCTCAACCATCCGGTGACTCGCATCGCATTCAGTCCCGACGGCCGACGAATGTTGACGGAAAGTCGGGTGAGCCCGGAACAGCTGGCGGTTTCGCCCGCAGGGCGGAATATTCCTGCTCGGATCGAGTTCCAGGTCTGGGATCCCTCCAAAAGCCAATCGCTGACGCCAGCCATCGAAGGTGAGGATGTCACGCCTCCGCAATTCAGCCCGGACAGTCGGTCGATTATCGGCCACGTTAAGGAAGGTGTGCGGGTCTGGAACGCGCATTCCGGCGAGGTAATCAAAACATTCAAAGGCGATTTTGTGCGCGTTCATTGTACCGCCGACTCACAACGGTTGTTGCTATTGCCTTGGGCGGCATCGGCATCGGTCGCCGGCAGCGGTCGTCCGGGCCGTGGTACAATTATTGAAAGAAAAAAAGACTCGGGCGGCGCCAGAATCGCGCAAACAGCCCGCGGCAAAAAAGGAAGCGACAGCTGCCGTACCATCGATTCTGGCTCAACTGGCAGACATTGGGACCGGTAAAACGATCGATTTGACTGGATCATTGCGGAGAGTTGGTCCCCCAGGTTCAGCCACTTCCGCCATGGCTCGATTGAGTCCGGACGGCAAGTACTTTGTGACCTATGGAGGAACCGAAATACGGCTATGGAATTCGATCGACGGGCAACTCATGTGGTCGTGGAACAATAGCGATGAAGCAGTTGATGTTCCACAGCAAGGAGGGGTTCCGCCCTCTTTTGGTAGTCAGTACGCATTATTCTCCCCGAATAGCAAGCACGTGCTCGTTCATCCATTTCATGACCCGAAAGAACCGGGTGGTTCTCGCCTGGCGTCGAGTCAAATGACACTCACGGTACTGGACGTCGACTCGGGTCAAGCGGTAGGTAATTCCCTCAATTTAGACCGAGATCGTTCCAGTTCTGGATCGCGTCGTTTCGCCAGATGGCCTGCCGTGTTTACTACGGACGGCAGTCAGCTGGTCATTCCCGGCGAAAATGGCTTTCCTGAAGTCCTCGACTTTCCTTCCCTGGAGCGTACCGATCAACCTTTCTCTCAAGAGACCGCAGTCAAAGAGGCCAAGTTCAGTCCGGATGGCTGCTACCTCCTGACGCTGTGTCAGGACAATTCGGTTCGGGTTTGGGACTTGCAATCGGGTAAGCCGGTCACTCCGTTCTTCAAGCACGATCGTGCCAGGCTTGAGGCCCTGTTTAGCCCGGATGGTAGTCAGGTACTTACCGTAAGCGGAACGTCGGCACGTCTCTGGCCGATCAGACCCACTTTGTCTGACCGGCGAATATTTTCGCTCGATCGGAGTCCCGTTCAGGTTCGTTTAAGCGACGATGGGGTAAAGGTGCTCGCGATAACCCCGCAATCGTCTGGATCGAGTGCACTCAAGGCACATTTATTGGACTGGGCGTCGGGTCATCCGCTCCTTGAGCCAATTGCCCTTACGGGCTCGGAGTCTTTCGGTCAATTTTGCCCCGGTGGAAAGAAGGTTGTCCTCATCGAGGCTGTGAGCGGACCGGGTGCTGGCGGTTTCTCAACCCGAAACTCAACTTGTCGTTCCGTCCGACTGTTGGACGTGGCGAGCGGGAAGCTTACCGCGCTCGATATTCCAGCTGAGAACGGTGGAATTCGGGTCGCATTTTCCGCGGATGGAAGGCTTCTACGCACGATCGTCGAGCCGCAACACGGAACAAAGAGGCCGCCACCCAAAAAAGGTGAAGTTGCTGGACCTCGTGGCCCTCAAGGACCGCATCTTCCGAGTTTGGAGGAAGTAGAAGCACGTATTTGGGACACAGAAACCGGCAAACCTTGTTGCGATCCTTTGCGCGTCCGGATTCTGGACAGAACCGGAAGTCTCGCAATGCCAACAGGTGAGGATGAATTGGACGTCAGCCGAATAGTCGTTTACGAAAAATCCCCAGATGGCTACGCCATGCGTATGTGGGATCTCGTCCAGGGGGCTGCCATCACCCCTTCGTTCGGCCATGGTTCGGAAACCGGACTTCCGCTCGCTTCGTTTAGTCGAAATGGTAAGCGCATTCTTACCACGGTATCCGACTTTCGTTACGTGCGCGAAGGCGCGTCTGGGACTCGGAAACCGGCCAACCGGTTTCACCGCTATTTTCATTCGCGACCCGAGCGGATGCCAATGCATCGCGCACGTATGGCACGTATGGGCTACTATTGTCCCCATCGGGCGATCGGCTTCTCTATTTGGAAAATGATCGGGACGGATCGGGACAAGTGTGGATCCTGGACGTGGGCACAGGCAAGCCCATCGGTCCTTCTCTGCGGCACAAGACGGCGGTGTCGAGTGCCGGCTTCAGTCCGGATGGAACTCTTATCGTCTCTTGCAGCGGCGATGGCACGGTTTTCATTTGGGACGTTCGAACGAGTGAGGTCCGAAGTTCGATTCGCAGACAAAACCAAGCCGGCGAGGGGTTTGGTCAAAGCACCCATGCCTGGTTTAGCCGGGACAGCCGACGCCTGATTGTTTCCCGAACGGAACTTTTCAGCATCGGAGCTGCTTTTCGAGATTCGCATCTCCAGATCTGGGACGCCACGACGGGACTGCCTCTATCGACCTCCATGCGCGGTACCGGTGCTGCGGGACGAAACCGGCCCGGCGCGTATCTTTTGGCAACTCCCGGCAGGCAACAAATCAGCGCTGACTGCGATCGGGTCGTACTGTTGGAAAACAATCAGGTGACCGTTCGAGACCTTTCCGCCGATCAGCGTCCCGCTGAGGATTTGCTCCTGTTGGGACGGACACTTTCCGGCCGTTGGGTCAACTCCGCAGGCAGCATCCAGCCCATCCAGGACTTCCCCGCTGGCTGGACAGCTTGCCGCACGCGAATTGATGCCGACTGGAAGAATTCAGCTTTGGAAGGTGCGGACTGGCATCGCAAACGGATGGGGGAGATTCAATCCGGCGCTACCGTAACCAATCCCCGGAATCGCGGCGGAGTCCCTTCGAGAAACTCCCCGACGACCAAGCGAAGTTCCAAGCTCGATGCGGCGCTGCTCTGGCATCTGGACCGCCTCGTCGAATTATCCCCGGCGAATCGGTCGCTCTATCTCAAGCGCGGCTGCTTCGCGTATTCAGTGAACCGACGGGACGAGGCACTCAAGAATTTCCTTGAAGCAATGGCCATTCGACCGGAAGGACTTTCGGAAAAAGGCAACGCTGTGTTGCACCTCGAAGCGCAACGCTTAGCCTTCGCCGGTTACTGGCTGAATTCATCGAATAAGCTCCAGGAAGCAGAAGCGGCGATTCGAGAGGCAATCACATTGATGGAGGTAGTTGTCGGCCGATCGCCTGCGCCGATCGTCTACCGGCGCGATCTGGCGATTTACTTGCGAGAACTGGGGACCGTTTTGATCGACCAAAAGCGGTTTCCCGAAGCCAATTCGAATTTCCTGAAAGCCTCGGAGATGCTCGAGAAACTATTACAAGAGTCACCCCGGTTGGAACTCGGGGCAATCAATCTTGCGCACTGTTATCGCGGCTTGGGTGCAATCCTATTCGAGCAGAATCGATTTCCCGAAGCCCAGTCACATTTTCTAAAAGCCTCCTCCGTTCTCGAAAAATTGTTGCGAGATTTGCAAGCTGGGCGTAGTAGCAGTGCGTCGGGTGCTCTTGGTCAACGGAATGAAGCAGCACTCTTTCTTGCTTACTGTTATCGCGGCGTTGCCTTGTCTTCGGAAAAAGGCGGCAACATGAAAGCAGCGATTGAGTTTGCCGATAAAAGTTTAGCAACGCTTCAACCGCTTTTGGCGGTCACACCGCTATCCGAGAATGTGAAATCATTAGCTCGCGATAACCACTGGGGACGCGCCGTGGCGCTGGACAAACTCAATCAATATCCCGAAGCCGTCGAGGCCTGGTCCGAAGTGATCGGTTTGTCTTCCACGAACAACAAGTCCGTGCCCCGGGCATTTCGCTCGATTACCCGGGCTAAAGCAGGGGACCACGGCCAGGCAACCAAGCAGATCGAGGAACAAATTGCGGAAACGGGGACTACGAGTCTTGATTTGTACAACGCTGCTTGTGTCTTCTCGCTATCGAGTTCCAAGGTTGCGGATGACGCGCTGCTCAAGGAAAAATACGCGAAGCGGGCAATCGAACTACTCATCCGAGCGAAGGAAAAAGACCTGTTTCGCGAGGTTGCCATGATCGAGGAACTGAAAAAAGATCCTGACTTCGAGCCAATCCGGGCTCGCGATGACTATAAGAAATTCTTAAAGGAGTTGGAAAAACCAAAATAATTGGACTGCGCGTTCAGACAAACTATGGTACTGCGATGCCGACGCGCCGCTACGGGGTGCAAACGAGAATGGCCCCATCGGGACAGGTTCCAAATCTCAAACAAAACGAGTTACTTCCACGTCGGATTGTGATACTCTGAATTGGGTTTCTTGAGATTTGGAATTTACTCCAGAGGAGTTCGATGCGTTTGTTGGTCAACCGACGCGAATGGTTGCGGTTGAGCGGTGTCGCCGGTTTAGGGATGTTGTCCGGGAACTTCGCGGAAGCATCATCTGCGCTCGCCTTCCCGGTTTTGGCAAGGCAAAGTCTGTGCTCATCATCCACACCAGTGGCGGCATGAGCCAGTTCGAGACCTGGGATCCCAAGCCGAATGCCCCAACGGAGATTCGTGGTGCCTTTGCCACGATTCAATCGGCGATTCCGGGCATCCGCTTTGGCGAACACATGCCCCGTATCGCGGCGCTGGCCGATCGATTCACCGTTTTGCGGAGCATGACCCACGATGATGTCGATCACGGCTCCGCAACCTATCTTGCTCTAACCGGCCATTTTCACACACGAAAATCGTCCAATCCCTTGCCGACACCGAACGATTATCCAACTCTCGGCGCCGTATTAAAGCGCATCCGACCCGAGAAACAACTGCTGCATTCGGCAGTCCACGTCAATGGTCCGGTCCTTGCTCCCAGGCTGCCCTCCGCCGGTCAGTTCGGCGGAGTTCTCGGCCGATTTCATGAACCGCTCGTTCTCGGCGATGTGACCCACGATGAAGACTGGTTCCACGGCATGGAGCCTCGCATCGATTTGACATCGGGTAGGCTGGACGAACGTAAGGGGCTGCTCAACGCTCTGGAATCCGCATGTAAACGAGTAGAGTCACACGCCGACCGCGATGCACTAACACGAAAGGCTTTCGAGCTACTGGCATCTCCGCAATATCGCAAAGCCTTCGACCTGGAACAGGAACCCGATCGGCTGCGGGATCGATACGGCCGGCATCGTTCGGGTCAAGCGTGCCTTCTGGGCCGCAGATTGGTTGAGGCCGGGATGCCGTGGGTGACGGTCTTCTTCAATCACGGCATCCGAGGTCAAGACTGGTCGCCGGACGACACCGATCAATATGGTTGGGACACGCACTACGACATCTTTCACGCGATGAAGAAGCATCTGCTACCGCGTTTCGATGAAAGCTTCTCGACGTTGTTGGAGGATTTGGATAGTCGCGGGTTGCTCGATACGACCCTGGTCGTTTGCATGGGCGAGTTTGGTCGAGCGCCGCTTGTCGCCGTCGAAAAGAACGTGGTGGGAACGACTCCAGGGCGAAAACACTGGGCGGCTTGTTATTCGATCGTGCTTGCCGGTGCCGGCATCGCGCGGAGCGACTTACGGCGCATCGGATAGGATGGGAGCATATCCTTCCGAGAATCCGGTCACGCCGGGCGACCTGGTGGCAACGAAGTTTGCAGCGCTGGGAATCGACCCGACGGGACATTATGAGGACGGCACGGGCCGAAAGTTTGAGATCGCCACCGGCAAACCGGTTGCGGGAATGTATGGCTGATTGGGAAGGTACTTCAGAAGACAGAGGACAGAAAACAGAAGATTCCGAAGACCATTCAGTGTTCGAGTTGTTTCTTAGTCGAACGAAAGTGCAATAGGTTCAAGTAGCACTTTTATTGATGACGATATTCAATTATCTCCAATTCTTGAGAAAAGAACCGAATGAACGACACGGCAACCACCATCGACCTTCTCGAAGATCCGGCCACTGTTGCTGCCGACCATGAAGCCGTTCAGAGATTCCTCGAAACAGGGATCCCTGTTGAACCGGCGGTGCGGGATCGCGTCCGTGCCCGTGCGGAGCGTATTCGGGAAAAAACGCGCGAGAAGTTCGGGATCGTCAACATCGACGAATTCCGGCGGCCGACTACCGATGAAGACAGATAACGAAAAATCACCTCCGGCTGTGGACTGAAGTTTGATTCTTTGCGTCACGAGCATTCATGGAGACCTTCAGTGCCGGCAACCGCCCTTACTTCGGCGGTTGGTCGGCAAGGTTAACGGCTTTGATTTTCGGCATTTTCGGCAAATCGAAGACATCCTTCGGCAGGTTGCCGTTGATTGTCACCTCCGACGAAATCGTGAGAATTGCATTGAATTGGGCAACAGGAAACTCGAAGCTAATTATTTTTGGATAATTCGCCTTCTTCGAATCGGAGATTTTTGGTTCATTCAAACTCGTCTTTTGGATCGACGCTTTCAAGTGGATTCTGCCTGTTTTTGCATCCACAACTTCATATCCAATAATCTGAGATTCCCGAGGATGATCCGAATCGAGAATCGTTATTCTTTGAAGTCCGTTGCCGAATTGGGTCGGCTCCTCAATTAACCGAATGGTGTTCTCTTTCGACTCGAGCCGAAACTTCCTTGTCGGATCGAATTTCGCCATACCAAACAGATGCAGTAATGCCTCGGTTATCTCGTTGCCGTAATCGATAAGCTTAAGACTTTGTCGGTCCTTGTGGCGGCAATAGAAAATCTGATTAGCGGGGTCTTGCTTTCGCCATGACCACGCAAGTTCATCGTTTGAGCCCAGGTCGATTATTGTCGTACCAACGAACGAACCACTCAATCTACAGCAGCCTGAGTTGTTTAATAACAGGGCTCCTTTAAGTCCCGGAACTGGATCTCCAGGACAGTCGACTTTGAGATACATGTCCGCGCACTCGAAGGAACGAATTCGACTGGTCCGTTGGTTCAGACCCCGAACAAGTTCTGAAGGATCTTTTGACTTTGGAGCCGGCGCACCTGGCGCGAATGCGATCGACCACAACTGGAAGGCAACGGCGAGAAATCCAAAACGAATGGCAAATGGCATTTGCGTCCTTTCCACGATCGGAGTTCAAGTCTCTTCGATTCGTCGAGACTGGTCTCCCGAATACTCTCCATCAAGCAGACGGAAGATTCTTCGGCCTATTTTGCGCAGATTGACGAAGATTTGGCTAGAGCAACGGTGGTAACGGCGGTGCGAAAAAGCTGTCCTCTGTCTTCTGTTCTCTGGCGTGCTTCCCAAAAGCATGCTTTCCTCCTAGTGATAACAAGGAAGTTCTTGCGGTTGACATACGGAGGAGGAACCACCGTTCATGCATATTATTCTTGCCAATCCCCGCGGGTTTTGCGCCGGCGTCAATATGGCCATCGAGAGCCTGGAAAAAGCTCTCGACCTGTTTGGCACACCGCTTTATGTCTTCCACGAAATCGTTCACAATCGCCCGGTCGTCGAGCGCTTTCGCAAGCGCGGCGTTATCTTCGTTGACTCCATCGATGAGATTCCGTCAGGCTGCACGGTGTTGTACAGCGCCCACGGTGTTGCACCGCAAATTCGACAGGCTTCCGCCGAGCGCAACCTTCGAGCCATCGACGCAACCTGCCCGTTGGTCACGAAGGTTCACATCGAGGCATTGCGCTTTGCGAAAGAGGGCTACACCATCATTCTCATCGGCCATGAGGGACACGATGAAGTTCTGGGGACCATGGGTGAAGCGCCGCATAACATCATACTCGTGCAGGATGTCGGCGATGTCGCCCAGCTAACGGTGCCTGAAAATGCGAAGGCGGCATTTTTGACACAAACCACCCTGAGCGTTGATGAAACTGAAGACATCATTGCCGCGCTGCGGAAAAAGTATCCGCAAATCGTCGGTCCGAACAAAGCGGACATTTGCTATGCCACCCAGAATCGGCAAGAAGCGGTGAAGGATCTTTCCAATGAGGTGCAAACGGTCCTCGTCCTGGGCAGCCGAAACAGTTCCAACAGCAACCGGCTCGCCGAAATCGCAAGATCGCAGGGCAAACGGGCTTATTTGATCGACACGGTTCAGGAAATGCGCGAGGACTGGTTTCACGAAAGTGATACCGTTCTCGTCACGGCCGGTGCCAGCGCGCCGGAAGAAAATGTTCAAGAGTGCATCGACTATCTGAAACAGCGGTTTAGCGCGACGGTGGAGAGCAGGGTGGTGCGCGAGGAACACGTGAATTTCCCGCTCCCGAAAGAACTGCGAACCTTGACGGTTGTCAACTAGTCATTGTTTTTGGCGATCGACTTTTTCAGGAAATCTCATCCAACGACGATCATCCGGTCGAAAACAAGAAAGTCATTTTCCGGGCGGATTCCAGAGTGCAGGAGCAACCGATGGCCACCGATATTCGACTCAAGGAAGGACTCAATGAGATCACCGAGTCACTCGTGGCGACTTATACCGAATGCAGCCGAATCAATCATCTTGGACATCAGCCGTTACCCAATCGCGAAATGGTCGTCGAAATCATCGATGAGTTGTTCGAGGTCATCTATCCCGGCTTTGCTCGGCGACAAAACCTCCACTTCGGCAACATTGAATACTATGTCGGAAACCTTGTCGATTCGCTGCACGAGAAATTGACTCAGCAGATCGCGCGAGCTTTGCGGCACGAGTTGTGCGATGAGTCACCCCACGCCGATTTTGAAGCACTTGCGCAGAAGCGAGCGATCGAATTCCTTCGGCGCTTGCCGGCGATCCGGCAAACGCTCGACCTCGACGTCGCCGCGGCGTTCCGAGGCGATCCCGCTGCCAAAAGCCCCTACGAAATCATTTTTTGCTATCCGGGTTTGGAAGCCATCACGGTCTATCGCGCAGCGCACGAGCTGGTGCAACTGAGCGTGCCTTTCATTCCCCGGATGATGACGGAGTATGCCCACAACAAGACCGGCATCGACATTCATCCCGGCGCGCAGATTGGTCATAGCTTTTTCATCGACCACGGCACGGGCGTTGTTATCGGTGAAACGTGCGAGATTGGCGTGGGCGTGAAGTTATATCAAGGTGTAACTCTCGGAGCGCTTAGCTTTGACCGCGATGACAATGGGGAATTGGTCCACGGCACCTACAAGCGTCACCCGACCCTGGAAGATCACGTCGTTGTCTATGCGAACGCCACGATTCTGGGCGGCAACACCATCATTGGCACGCGCTCAACGGTTGGCTCGAACGTCTGGCTGACCTACAGCGTTGCGCCCGATACGGTAGTGGTATTGGAAAAGCCTTCCCTTCGACTAAAAGGACCAGGAAAGAAGGATGATAGCGCCGGTATGTATTACATTTAGAGCTATTTACTCTTCTTCTTCAAAAGGTGTTTGGCTTCTTCCGGCGTCAGGTTGGCTGCCTTGACGGCGATCTCGAACACGATCGGTCCAGGTGACACCGTACCGGCCCACGTCCACCCCTGAGAGTTGTCTTCTCGGTATCGATTGCCGAAACCCCAGCCTCGTAACCCTTTAAGGAAGCCGGGCGAATGGAGCATGATATCGCCTTTGGTGCCGGTGTCCCATTCGAGATCGTAAATACCCAGGTGATTTGCCTTCCACTCCACCGCGTTGGTGCCGTTCCAGCCGTAACCGTTGGCCTCAATACGTTTATCGAGTTGATCCTTGGTCAATTCGATGATGACGTAACGGTTTTTGCCCGTTTCCGTGAGTCTAAGATACTTCATTTGTTCCGGAGCGCTCGAGATGCCTACCGCGAAATTGTTTTTCGACTTCTTGAGATCCGTATTCCAGATGGCGGGGTTGTTGGAACGAAACAAGACGGTCCATGTTGCGGAGCCGGTGCCTCCCGTCCCCGTTCGTGGACCGACCAGCTTCTCGATTTGCTCAATACGCTTCTCGATGCGGGTCTTCGTCAAGCCGGTAAGTTCGATGACAACACCCTTGTACCAAAAGAGTGCCCGCATCCGTACTTCTGTCTGGATCGCCTTGTCCGACGCCTCGGCCAAATCCCACCAACTATCGGCCAGTTCGAGTCGGCCTTCTGCCTTGCTGTTCGCTTCCAGATCCTTTTTTGCCAGTTCCTCGAGCTTCTTATCCCCGCATTTCGTCAGGTGCGGCAATCCCGCCATCCAGTCACCCTTGTAGAAACAGAGGAATTTTCCGACCTTTAGATTGGATTCCTGATCGTCCGGATTGGTCTTGAGTGTGTCCCGATCGGCTTTGATCTTGTCGAATTCCTTATGAATCTTTTCAACGTCCAGAAGTCGATGGGTCAGCAGCGCATTTTGAGCAGTCGATCGGGTCTTCGTGGTCGTCGCTTTGGCAACCTTGAGGAACCTGCCGGCCAATTCGTAATTATCTGCTGCAATACATTCTTCGACACAAGTCATGACGCTTTCAAAAATGCTCTTGTTGGTTGCAATCGCCGACGACGATTTCTCCAACAATTCCAGAGCGTTGAGTTTCTCTTCGAGCGTCACGACCGCAAAACTGCCGACGATCTCATCGACGGCTTTCATGGCCAGCACGACATCCCCTGCTTTGCTCGCCAAATCTCGTGCTTCGCGGAGGAGTACATATTTGGCAGCGGGGTCATCATTGGTTTCCGCTGCCTGGGCGAGCAATTTATTCGAGAGATCTACCAGGTCAGCCACTTTCTTCTTGGCGAATTCGGCCTTGAAGATTTCCTTGATCGACTTCTCGGCCTTCAGGAGCGCTGCCGGAGCCGGGACATCCACCGTCGCGGACTTCTTTTCCTGTGCGAAAGTTGCAGCGACGAGGCAGAAAGTCAGGAACGCAATCGAAAGCTTGCTGAGCATGGTCGTATCTCAAGCAAAAAGGGATCGGGTGCACGGTATGATTGAGAGTTAGTTTAATCGGAGAAAGGGAGCAAGGCAACGGGATTGAGTGCGTCGTGACAAGGTGATGCAGCAGTTGCAAGAACAGGACAGACCAACGCGAAGCGTTCCGGTCTGGGCACTCTGAAAGAGTGCGCCAACAAAGCCCAGGGTCGCGGTACTCCGCGCACCCTGGGAACCTTGGACCCAAACCACTGACTTCGAGCTTCGACGCCCAGGCCCCAGAGTGTGCGGAGATCCTCTTGTGGGTTGAAGATTTCCCAGGGTGTGCCGAGTACGGCAACCCTGGGCTTTGTTGGCGCACTCTTTCAGAGTGCCCAGACCGAAGACGCTCCGCGCCATCCATGAATTGGTGGTCAGTTTGCAACTCCTGTGTCACCTTGTCATCCCAAATCAGGCCAGCGCCAGCAGCTTGCACCCTGTCGCCACTTTCCGGATTCTCGGATCACCTCGTGATACAGAGTATCGCGTTCGACCGGAACCCGGCCTGCTTCTTCGATCAGCCGGCGAATTTCCGGGACGCTCATTTCTTCGGGTGAACTCGAACCGGCTTCGTGATAGATCTTCTCGTGAACCACAGTCCCATCCAGGTCGTCCGATCCATAGCTCTGGGCCACCTGTGCGATCGGCATACCCAGCATGATCCAGTAGGCTTTGATGTGTGGGAAGTTGTCGAGCATAAGCCGGCTCAGCGCCATCGTTCGCAGATCCATCATGCCGCTCGGCTTGGGAATGTGACTTAGGCGGGTATTATCGGGATGGAATGCCAGGGGGATGAAGGTCTGGAACCCGCCGGTTTCGTCCTGAAGCTCCCGGAGTTGAATCAGGTGGTCGAGGCGATGCTCGATCTTTTCGATATGACCGTAAAGCATAGTGGCATTCGTTCGTAGTCCGAGTTCATGTGCTTCGCGGTGAATGCGCAGCCACTCGCCCCCATCGGCCTTGTGCTCGCAGATTTTTGGGCGCACTTCGGGATGAAAGATTTCCGCGCCGCCACCCGGTAAACTGCCCAGGCCGGCAAGTTTCATCTCGGCGATCAGATCGCGCGTCGATCGGCCCGTCATGCGGGCAAACCAGTCCCATTCCACTGCCGTCCAGGCCTTCAAATGCAAATCGGGATAGGCATCGTGAATGATCTGGATGATGTGCAGATACCAATCGTAGGGCAACTGATGATGCAACCCGCCGACGATGTGCAGTTCCGTCGCTCCGCGCTCGTCGCATTCGCGGGCGCGCTCCAGAATCTGCGCATCCGACATGACATAGCCCTTCTCGCTTTTGAGGTCGGCGCGGAAGGCGCAAAAGGTGCAACGGTAGACGCACACATTGGTAGGATTCAAATGTTCGTTGACGTTGTAATAGGTGACGTTGCCGCTTTTTCGCTCGCGGACCAGGTTGGCCAGCTCGCCGAGCGTACTCAGATCGGCATGTTGATCGAGATAAAGCCCATCGTCGAAGGTGAGGCATCGGCGTTCTCAACTTTCGAGCGAATTTCAGATAAACGGCTAGCGGTGGTCATGATAATCTCCCGAACGAATGGGATCGTTCTATAGGATAACCGCAGAAACTGACAACTCGCAACGGAGGGATCATAGCTTGACGTGGGTCCGAGAACCACCTCAAGAGCAAAAAGGGTTTCGCAAGGGCCGGGGGTGGTGGGTTAGAATGTGAGAAAAGTTTGAAAGCATGGAAACCCACAGAGACTAGTCCCACCCATCTGCATAACAATTTCGACGGATGGCGAGATGGACTCGGAGCGGGTGCGAACATATTCGGCCGCCCAGCTACTGGCGAAAATCAAGAACGACGACTGGATCGGAAGCATACAAGCTAAGGTCGATCGAGAGCTGCGAATCTTACCTTTCTCAATCCCTCTCACTATCTTATCTGAAACCCAAACACCAGGAGATCCCCCCGTGTGACGATCAAGCCTCGCCCCACGCCGCCGAAGAAATGATCGGAAGACCCGCTTGGTTATTTTGAGATCGGAGTGGTGAGACAATGGTAGAGAACGACAACCTTCGCTATACGAAGATGGCCCTCAACAATGGATCCGCTGCTATCCCCGCCCTCGGCTTCGGCACACTGATTCCCGACCCCGTGGCGACCAGAATCGCGACCAAGGCGGCGCTGGAGGCAGGATTTCGCATGCTCGACGCTTCCGAACGCTACCGAAATGAAAAGGAGGTCGGCGAAGCGACGCAAGAGGTGTTCGAGGCGGGGAAGATCAAGCGGGAGGAAGTCTTTATCGCCACCAAGCTCTGGAACAACAACCATCGTCCCGAGCGCGTCAAACCTGCCTTCGAGGCCAGTCTCAAGAAACTCCAACTTGACTACGTCGATCTCTATCTCATCCACACCCCCTTCGCCTTCCAACCTGGAGATGAGCAAGACCCAAGGGATGCGGACGGCAATGTGATTTATGACAAAGGGGTGACGCTGCTGGATACATGGAGGGCGTTGGAGCGCCTGGTGGACGAGGGCAGGTGCAAGGCCATCGGATTATCCGATGTCGGCCTGGGTCAGACGAAAGAGATCTTTGAAGCGGCGCGGATCAAGCCTGCAGTTGTTCACGTCGAAGCCCATCCGTATCTTCCGCAATGGGATCTTCTGGACTACTGCAACGCGAATGGCATCGTGTTCCAAGCGTTCGCAGCGCTGGGACATAGCAGCGAGCCTAACTTGCTACTCGACCCTGTCATTACCGCTATCGCCAAGCGAGTCAACAAGTCCCCGGCACAGGTCTTGCTCGCCTGGGCCATCCAGCGCGGGACGGCCCTCCTTACGACCTCGAAGACTCCCAGCCGGATCAAGGAGAACTTCGACGTCTCCACCCTTCCTGAAGAAGCCGTGCGGGAGATTAGCGAAGGAATCAAGTTGCAGATCAGGTTTAATCCCGTGGTCGAGACCGGTATCCCCGGATTCATTCCGAGTGGAAAGGGGGCTTGACACGGCAATCGCATCAACAGGTGAGCATTCAAGTTTTCGGATGGGAGGTTCTTCGCCCTTTCGCTACTGTCAACCCAGAAAGGAATTGCCATGTCCACGTCAATACAATCTCCGAATGAGCTAACTAGCGGATCGAAGCAGAAACAGTCGAAGCCCGCTTCCGCCGCCCAATCCGCCTCAGGACTCGGAAAAGGAGATGCGATGCCTTATCAGGCATGGGTTGCGAAGGCGGCGAAACAGCCGATGGTGCTGGAAACCGTCGATCTCGGACCGCTCGGGGCCGAGGACGTTGAAGTCGCTGTCGAACACTGCGGTTTGTGTCACTCCGATCTCTCCATCTTGAACAATGACTGGGGCATTTCGCAGTACCCCGCGATTCTCGGCCACGAGGTCATCGGCCGGGTCACGGCCATCGGGCCGAATGCCAAGGGCCTCAAGGTCGGACAGCGCGTCGGCGTCGGCTGGAACTCGGGTAGCTGCATGCACTGTCGCCAGTGCATGTCGGGAAGCCATCACCTTTGCCCGCAAGTGCAGCCGACCATCGTCGGTCATCGCGGCGGGTTCGCGACCCACATCCGCTCGCACTGGGCCTGGGCCATCCCGCTGCCGGAAAAGCTGAACTTCGCCGAAGCCGGGCCGCTCTTGTGCGGGGGCATCGCCGTCTTCGCGCCGCTGGCGATGTACGCCAGGCCGACCGACCGGGTGGGCATCATCGGCATCGGCGGGTTGGGGCACATGGCGGTCAAATTCGCCGCAGCCTACGGGTGCGACGTGACGGCGTTCACGTCGAGCGAGAGCAAGTTCGATGAAGCCAAAGGTTTCGGGGCGAATCACGTCGTGTCGAGCAAGAGACTCGGCGGCGATCAAGAAACTCGGCCGGCAGCTTCGACCTCCTGATCAGCACCGTCAACGTGAAGCTCGATTGGGACGCGATGATCGGCACGCTCGCGCCCAACGGCCGGTTGCACTTCGTCGGTGCCGTGCTCGGAACCCATTCCGGTCGCGGCGTTCTCGCTCATCATGCAGCAGCGCAGCGTCTCGGGTTCGCCGGCCGGCTCGCCGGCGGCGATCGAGACGATGCTCGACTTCGCTTCACGGCACAATGTCGTGCCGCAGACCGAGCACTTCCCGATGAGCAAGATCAACGAGGCCTTCGCCCGACTTGAATCAGGCAAGGCCCGTTACCGCATCGTGCTGGATGCGGATTTCTGATCCGCTTGGGGTTGACGATGTCGACCCACGATTGTTCCATTGCCCGCAATCGCCGCGCACCACCGCTTTTGAAGGTAAACAACCATGAGCGGCCCACGAAAGACAGCCATCGTGACCGGAGCTTCGCAGGGGATCGGCGCGGGAATCGTGAAAGGGTTTGTCGAACGGGGTTTCAACGTCGTCGCCAATTCCCGGAAGGTGACCCAATCCACCGAGGTCGCGGCTTCCGACCGCGTCGCTCTGGTGGACGGCGACATCGGCGAGCCGGCAACTGCCGCCAAGATCGTCGAGACGGCGCTGTCTCGCTTCAAGTCGATCGACGCACTGGTCAATAACGCCGGCATCTTCTTCACCAAGCCGTTCACGGACTACACGGCCGAGGACTTCAAGTCGCTCGTCTCGACGAACGTCGAGGGCTTCCTGTACGTCACCCAACTCGCCATCAAGCAAATGCTGGCGCAGAAGACCGGCGGGAGCATCGTCACGATCACGGCGGCCCTGGCCCGCAACCCGATCCGGGGCGTCACGGCGGCGGTGCCGATGATCACCAAAGGCGGTCTGGAAACGATCACCCAGCACCTGGCGATGGAGTACGCGAAAGACGGCATCCGCGTGAACGCCGTCGCGCCCGGCGTCGTCTACACGCCGCTGCACCGGGAGACTCCGAAGGAGGTGATGGAGAGCCTGTCGCCGATGGGCCGGCCTTCGACGGTCAAGGACATCGCGGACGCGGTCATGTACCTGACCGAAGCCGCGACGGTCACGGGCGACATCCTGTACGTCGATGGCGGCGCTCATTTCGGCCGCTGGTAATGGAAAGGAGCTTTCGTCCTGACCACAATGTCATCTTTTTTTGTTTCGACGCAGAAAGTTCATCGTTGCGCAGGGCGGCAAAGTATCCACACATCCCATGAACTCCGCCACCCGGCGGAGTTGACGAGGAACAGAGAAATAACCCCGGCGAGGGAATCGTGTACGGGGTCAAGCTTGGCACCGGGCGAGTCAACAATTGAGTGATGTCCACGATGCCGCTGTCGATATCTCCTCCCACATAGTTGGGGTTGTGTCGTTCCATGTCGGCAGTATTCATGGTGTGCCGGGCGAGGATCAACTGGCGGAACCCCGGTGCGAATCGCTCCACTTGGGCTTCGATCCGTTTCGTCTTCCATATTACCAACACTGGAACCGTCGCTGCGAGACAGCCGGTTTTCAACTTGGAACCATTGTCTCAGGCGGCGGCTTTGAGTTGCGTCGGAAGCGCCGGCGCGGCAGAGACTTTTGAGACTTGTTTGCGGGTCCAGAGCAACCCCGACATCGTCGCCGTCCACAGAATCAGGCAGCCAAGTATCGGCAAACCGGCTTCGCGGCGGTGTTCCCAAAACGGGATCATTGGCAGGCCGAAGAGTAATCCCACCAATATCAGGTAGGCCAACGTCCCCGCACTCGGAAGAAGGGGAGATCCACATCGCCGCCGGGATAGTTCACAAAGACCCATCACGGCAGGCAAGGCGAGACAGAAATAATGCGTGTGCGAGACCGGACTGATGATCGCCATCACGACCACCAACCCGCCCACGAACAATATCAGTCGAATCGGATCGTCCGGCCGGTGCCGGCCATACGCCAGGATCAGCCCAAGCGTCAATAGCCCACCGATTCCTACATGCGCAAGTTTGGTCCAGACATCGGCCAAACCGGGCCGGGTGAGTCGATCCCAATGCCTGTAGTAATGGACAGTCGCCTGAATCGATTGATTGTCCGTGGCGTTGAGTTCCATCAATTCTCTTGCACGCGATTTATCGGTTCCTTCCGCCAGACCGGGAAGAATGATGCTCTCGTACATCCGATGATTGATTTTCCACGTCCCCGCAAACCCGATGACGGATGCTGGAAACAAAACCCCTCCCACCACTAACCCTGCCAACACGCCGAGAAGCGCTCGGCCATCTCGTCTCCAGATGGGAACCACCAGCAAGAATGCCGGGATGAGCTTCAAGCAAATCGCTGCGGAAAGCCAAAGCCCCGACGAAAATCTTCGGCCTCGCACCGCAGCGGCAAACATCCCACCCGCTAACATGATCAACAATAAATTCACCTGGCCGCGAGACAAAGTGCAGCCTATCGGTGCAATGCAAATGTAGATGGGCAGGAAACGATGATACCACCAGGCCCGACATCCGGTAGGAATGCCAGAATGGTATTCGAGTGCAGATGCGATCGAGTGAACCGCCCAGGCGAGACAGATTACGGAAATAACGAACCAAATGGCAACGCTGAGAGGATAAGGAAGCATCCCGTCTCGAGGCTCACCTTTGGGAGCGTCCGCGAGAGGAACCATCGCTATGGCAAAAGCGGGAGGATAGGCAAAATGCCACCAGTTGTCGTCCTGAACGGTATAGATGTCTTTGTCGGCGCGGATGGCCCAACCCGCGCGCGAATAACAGCCCAGATCCGTTTTTCGAGTCTTTTGATAAGCGGAGCGAATCTCGACCATCACGCCAAAGCCGATGACAAGCAACAAGAAAGCGAAAAGCCCTGCTTTCTCCCATCGGCGCAATGGTTCGTAAACGGTGTGTGGCCGCACCATGAAGAATCTCATCATCCTTGACCAAATTGTGCAAGTTCGCCTATCTTAATCGGCCGATGCGAATCCCCAAAAACACTAATTACGCACTCATTAAGGTTTCTTGATATACATGCTCCCGGCGCAAAGGGAAATGCCAATCAGAATCACAAGAATTGCGCTGACGATGGGCAAAGCTTTCATCCATCGATGTTCTCGCCATTTCATGTTGCCGGCTCGACTCGCGCGAAGCACAGCGATCCCTACTGCTACCAGAGTCGCTGCCAGACCCGCGCTGAAGCTGCAAAGCAGTGGAAGGGCGTAGCGCAATTGATCGGTTGAGATCGCGATTCCCAACATCAGTATCGCATCCCAGCACGGGATCAGCCCACCGGTAATGCCGAGCACGAGCAGCCGACTCCAGGTTGCCGTGGAATCGATCCCATGAGAATGGGAGTGTTCTGCTCCTTCGGCGTGCGAATGATTGTGGCCGAAAAGGTGAATGTGGTCGGATTTTCCTGCCAGTCTGCTGATCAGAATCCACATTCCCAAAAGGATGATGACCAAGCCGCCAACCAATCCGAGCGTATTTTTGACATCTTCACGATCCGCATCGGGATACCACACCCACAGCCCAAGAGCGATCAGGATGACCAAGCCGGTGTGACTGATGGTGGTCACAATACCGAGGAAAATCGCATGATTCACGGTTCCCTTTTCACCCACTAGATAGGCAGCGACAAGGGTCTTGCCGTGTCCAGGCGTCAAAGCGTGAGCAGCTCCGAAGAAAAAGGCAAACAGCAACAGGATCGGCAATCCGTAAGACGACTCCAGAAGTGCTCGCAACCCATCTTTGAGGAGCCGATTCAAAAGTGACGATGATTCGGTGGGAGGCGCTTCGATCGGAGGCGGTGCGATCGTATCCGTTACAGAGGGCCGCGCTGTCGTCGAGGGCAACTCCAAGGGAGCATCGACTTTGGCTCCGAAGGCTTCAATGAATGGCTCCCCTATTAATCTAGGTTGAGGTAGCAGTTCCAAGGGAGCATCGACTTTGGCTCCGAAGGCTTCAATGAACGGCTCCCCTTTTAATCTAGGTTGAGGTAGCAGTTCGGGGGGCCGGTCGAAGGTCGCTGTCAAAGTGCGTTGCTTTCTTTCATCGAGATTCGGAAGTTTTCGTTGGCTAGGCTCCGTGAAGTCGAGAAAAGTGACCGACTCCACGGTATCGAATGTCAGTTTCAGTGTACCTTTCTTGTCGGAGAAATTGATTTCTTCAAACTCGAAACGGTTATTCCTTAGCAGAGGCTTGATCGGAGCGCGAAAGACAAAAAAGAATTGCACCGAATCGGGGTGAGAGAAACTCGTTTTTGATGCTTGAAAAGCGAGCGGCTTATCGTTGAGCGTTGCGACAAGATGATCGGGAATGACGAGCCGCATTCGTTCGATGAAAGAACGAGCAAAGTCATCGAGAGTCAATTTACGAGATTGATCGAGCTTGAACCCTGAATCGTTTTGCCCGACATCGTGAAAGAGTGTGAAGGGATCGATTTCAAGCCGGTAAGTAACGACTACTTGATCCGCTTTGACCACGACCGTGATATTCCGGTCGTACTCGGATTTGGGAACCGGATGAGCGCTCGACACGCCGGTGCTCAATAGCCACGCGACGACACTCAGCTTGAAAAGCAATGAACGGGGCGTCCGTTCGCAAAACCGATGGGTTGAGAGAGTGCCGGACATTGATACCCGATACCTTTTGGACCTATTTTTATCTACGATTTTGTAAAGGAATTTTGTCACCGTATTCCACATAATCATCATTGTCAATCGAACTGATAATTTTTATACTGTGATTGCACCATTTGGCATCGGAGTGAAGCAAACGGATCGCAGATTCTGCTGCTTCACTCGGAACAAATACATGGTATACTTTTGATCCTTCAATTGCGCACTGAATATCATGGTTTCTAAGCAATCCTTCAAAGTAAATGTGCACATTCTTGTCCAGACCGCCCAGTTCCGCAATTGCTTTCCAACCTGCTCGCCACATAGGATTCTCCTTCAAGTCATACCCACATTATCATCTTCTCCGACACCCTCATTGAAACGTCAGCTGAGAATAGAGAAAGTCCGGGACACCATTCGCCACTTGGAGGTATTGTTCAATCACTAATTGTAGTTGCTGCTGTTTGCAAATACCTGAAGGACAAGAACTTCGCACTACCACAGTAATTGTGAGTTTTCGATTGCCCGTATCACCAGGATTAACGACAATCGTAGGTTCATCTTCGTCGGAAACTGCAATTTGTCGGGCCGGACACGGGTTTCCCTGCTGAAGGTGGCTTTGCCATTGGGGAAACTGATTCAGTCTTGTCTGGACCAGATTTTGTGATGTACCCGCCGGCCATCCCGGTTGTGCCACATTCTGCACTTCATTCCACTCGAAAACGCAATCTGAACGGCAACTCGATTGGTGGTAGGAAAGCACAAATGAAATCTTCAATTTGTGGCCAAATCGCTTCCCGCTATCATAGACGGGAGGTCGTTGTTCTTTTGGTTCAGCCGCACTTGAAAGAATCAATTGAAGATCAGCATCATTCTTAAATGCATCGGGAATGATCCAACTCCAATGATCCAAAGTCAAAGCTTCGACACAGCAACAACAGATTGTCGGGTTTTGGGTTGTTACTCCCTGCGACATATTATGCACCAGCAACCAGTAAGTTTGCAGTTCCGACCGGGCTTTTGCCTGACCCGGCTCGCCTTGGCCTTGGTATCAATTTCCAATGTCTGAGCTTATTTCTTTGGTTTGCAATGACTGAGTGTCATCATCACGTAGCCGGTCACGAGATTCGGTTCGCCTTCCAGCCAGCGATCGTTTTCGTTCACCCAGGAGCCATCGGCCTTTTGACGCTTCTTCAATGCTTCGAACAATTCCGCGCGCCAGTCATGTTTCTTACCCTCGGCATCGACGAGGATATCGACTTCGGCAACCGTGAGCGCCTTGGCCATCGTGTGGTAGTAGTAGTATAGGCCGCGATGTCCCAGTTCCTTCGGCATTCCTGGATTCGCATCGAGCGTATAGGTTTTGGAAATCCATTCAAAAGCCTTTTTGACGCGGGGGTCATCTTTCGAGACTCCGCAGTAAATCATGCTCTTGATGCCGGCGTAGGTCATGCTGCCGTAGCCGTTGAGAGGAGCCTTCGGATCGTCGGTTGTTTTGGTTTGTCCACCGCCGGCAGCGGAGTAAATGAAACTGCCGTCGTTGATCTTGCCGGCCCAGGGACGGTCGTTGTACTCGTTCTTGAAGTTTTGGCATCGACTCACGAAGACCAGGGCCTTCTTCAGCGCTGGGTCGTCGGAGGATACGCCGGCATCACGCAGGGCATCGATGTAGAATTGCGTGTTTGAGAGGTCGGGACGCGATTTGCTGTCGTAGCCTGCACCACCAAAGAAGTCATCGCTCTGTTTTTTCCCTTCCTCTTCATCCCATTGCAGCTTCTTCAGGAATTTCACGCCATCGCCGACGATCGCCTTGTATTTGTCGGGACGTTTGGCCGCCATGAGTGCCATAACATTGATGCTGGTGACATAATTCTGCAAGCCAACCGCGGCGTCGTTGCCGGCGATGTGGCCGGCCTTCGCATTCACGAGCGACTCGATGAATTTCAAGCCTTTGGCAGCGGGTTCTTCATCCGGAGTAACCTTGCCGGATTCCAGCAATCCAGTGACGACCACGCCGGTGACACCCCGGTTGCGAAAAGCCTGAAACGGCCCCCAACTGCCGTCGGGATTCTGAGAACCCTTTAGGAAATCGAGGGCTTTGTCGGTGACCTTTTTCCAGTCATCTTGTGTCGGTCCGATCGCCCGACCAAGACTTGAGGCCAGAGCAAGCCCTACAGGGGTAAGTAGGAAAGTTCGACGGTCAAGCATGGGGTGACTCCAGAAGGGACGAGTGTTGTTTTTATTGTAGCCGAGATGGAATGGAGATACCAGTAAATGCTGACAAGGTGACAAGGTGACAAGGTGACCGGGAATGGATTTTGTCACCTTGTCACCTTGTCACGAATGGCAAAGTTTTGCCGTAAAGCACGGAGACTATTTGATACAGAAAACATGATCCGTGCCGCGCAGGAAGATGTTGTTGCCGACCACCGCAGCGGATGACCAGAACATTTCATCCAGTTTGTTGGTACCAAGCACCTTGAATTCCTTGCCCGCCTGAAGCACAAAGGTTTGCCCATCCTCATCCATGCAGAAGATCTTGCCGTCACATGCCCACGGCGACGCTGTGATGCCCTTTGCCTTCGGCAGCCTTTCCTTGCGATAGGCTTCTTTTCCCGTTTTCGCATCATAGCAACTGATCGTTCCGCCGCGTTGATCGGCGATGTACAGGCAGCCGTCGTAAAGCAGCGGCGATGCCATCGAAGGTGCGCCGCCTTTTGCCGTCCAGGCGATGAACTCGGTCGAGCTCTCGCCATCCTTGGGGGTGATGTTCCCCTTCGCGCCGGCTTTCACCGCGTAGAGGGGGGTCGAACTCATGGGCCCACTGGTGCCGACATAGAGCATTTCTTCGTTCCCGACTGGGGTGGCATTGCTGGAAACCCCTCTACCGGAGAAATGCAATTCCCAAAGGACATCGCCGTTGGCGGGGTCATAAGATATGACGCCGACCGATCCGAGACAGATGAGTTCCTTACGATTCTTGTTCTTCCACACGACAGGTGAAGACCATGAGGATTTATCGGAACGCTCCTTCTTCCAGATTTGTGTACCATCTTTCTTGTCGAGCGCAATGACAAACGATTTCTCTTCGTTGTCGCTTTTGATGAAGATCCGATCGCCGTCGAGAACGGGTGAACTTCCGGTGCCGAAGCCGAATTGCATCTTGTACGTGCCGAGATCCTTCTCCCAAACTTTCTTTCCGGTCATGTCGTAGCAATACAGCCCATGCACGCCGAAGTAGGCGTAGATGTGTTCCCCGTCCGTAACGGGAGTTTCGGAGGCGTAGGTATTGGTCGAATGAATGGCAATGAGCGGTTTTTTCTCGGCGACCACTTTCTTCCAGAGTTCGTTACCATTGGTGCGATCCAGACAATGAATCTCCCAACGATAAGTAACATCGGGCGGTTTTCCTCCACCAAAACCACCTTTCGGAAAGCCGCCACCTTTGGGAAACCCTCCGCCGCCTTTGGGAAAACCACCACCTTTGGGGAAGCCGCCGCCACCACCGAAATTCATGGGCTTCGGTTTCGTCTGTTTATCCGTGACCGCAGTGGTGATGATGACCTTATCGCCGACCACAATCGGCGAGGCCCAGCCCACGCCGGGTATTTCGGTGGTCCAGGCAATGTTCTTGTCCTTACTCCATTCGCTCGACGGCTTGGCATCCTTGGCCACGCCCGATCCATCGGAACCCCGGAACTGCGTCCAGTCAGCTCCCTGAGTGGTAGCCGACAATGCTATACAGCCCAGGAGCAGGATCAATCCGAATCGGAAACGCATGAGATTCTCCATGTAACCAGATGTGAAAATGATGAAGGAGTCTAACGCAACAGAAATGAAAAAAAGATGAGAATGAGACGATGTTGACAGAAGGGATTGAATCGAGTTTAATCTTTTTGACCTCAGGGCGGTTGGACACCCTGAGGCGACCTATTAATTGGTCAAGGAGTCATGCGAGTCGAAGCGGTTCTTCGATTCCGTCGGAATTGCCGATAGATCCGCAGTGAAACCGCGACTACTAACAGGCCGTAGGACAGCGTAGCGGCCTCTCCATTTACAAGATGGAGCGCTGCGAGACTGGTGTAAGCAAGAAGCTCGAGCACCAGACTCATCCCAATCCTTGGGTAGGTCTTCATGACCACACCTCCTTGTTAAAACGGCCGAAAGCAACCGTGCTTCCGGCAGAACAACCCGGTTTGGACCGGGTTGTTCCGTTTCAACTCTACCCGACGAATAATTCCGATTGCGGGGATTGCCTAAAGAAATGTGCCGTAGATGTGTTCATGCAAACACACATAGAAACGGTTATATCTGTTATGCTTTCATAGTAGTTGCAAATTGATTTTACTTAACGCTGAATATCACCCAACTGGCTTCTGCCCGGCAAATGTCTCCAATGGCCCAAGGGTCAACGTCGTGTACTCCGTGATCGGATAGCGATCCAACACCTCGCGGATCGTGTCCATTGTCACGGCATCCCACTGAGCCAGTTCATCGTCGAGCGTGCGGAATTGTTGCAAATACGCCCAATCTTTGCAGATCGCCATGAGCCGGCGATGGGTTCGCTCGACGCTTAACACCTCGCGCGACATGATCTTGGTCCGGGCCTGATTCAACTCCTCCGGCGTGATGCCATTCTCCTGTATATCGGTCAAAATCTCCTGGACGATCTCATAACACGTTTCAGCTTTGTCCGGTGCGCAGTTGAAAGATGTGTAGAAGGCACCCGCACTATCGCATTCATCTGCACCCATTCCTGCATCTTCGGCAAGCCCCGGATCGGTCAAAGCCCAGAACAGTCGGCTCCCCGTGCCATCGCCGATCACCGTAGTCAGCAAGCCCGCCGCATAACGCAAAGTTGAATCGGCTGGGGGAGAGGGAGAAATCATGATCGCGTATTGCTGAGACACCTTTTCCACAGGCCGCTTCACGACGTGAACGCCTCCCGTGCCTTTGACCTCGCGCCGTTGCAGACGTTCCCTTTGACCTCCCGGCCAGTGCGAGCATGCTTTCTCGATCAGTTCCACAAGTTTGGGGAACTCATAGTTCCCGGCAGCTGCGACAAAGATATTCGGTGTGACGTAGCGCTTATCGAAATACCGCGCCATTTGATCCCGGCTCAGCGCGGTGATACTTGCCGTCGAACCGAGGACGCTATTGCCCAGCGGATGCTCGCCGTAATACGTCTTTCGAGCCTGCTCGACGGCCGCTGAGCCAGGCTGGACTTCATAGCGAACGATTTCGTCGAGAATCACTTTCTTTTCGGTTGTGAAATCTTCGAGCCGCAGACTCGGCCGCATGATGTCGGCAAGAACATCGACCGCTTCCGGAAGAAACTCCGGCAGAAAAGCGGCGTGAAAAACGGTGTTTTCTTCGCTGGTGAAGGCATTATTGTTGGCACCGATCCTGGCAAAATCGCGGTTGACGGCAGAGGCATCCCGGCGCTGGGTTCCTTTGAAGACCATGTGTTCGAGAAAATGCGATACACCGGAAACATCAGGAGTTTCATCGCGCGCGCCGGTTTGAACCCAGAAAGCAACAGCGGTACACAACGCCGCCGGGTTGGTCTCGCCGATGATTTGCAAGCCATTCGACAAGACATGTTGATGAAAAGACATAGGGTTCCTCGAGAGCTAACTCTGGAAATCCAAAGGTGCTGGGCCAAGCGTAACGATGGTGAAATCTTTTGCGGGATAGCGATCGACGTAATCGAGAATCGCCTTGACAGCCAATCCGTTGATGTTCGACTGCACTTCATCGAGAGGAACAATCCGTCCCAGATAGTACCAGTCGTTACTCAACGATAAAACTCGCGCGTAGGTCGATTCCTGCCGCATAATCATCGAGGATTTTAGCCCCACTTTTACGCCGCCAGTTCATCTTCCTCGATGCCGTCCTTGAGACGCTTTAGTTCCGCGATCAGCAAATCGAGTGTTTGTTGGGCATCTTCGGGGCGGGAGCCAGCGTAGCATATTACATTGGCTTGATCCGGAAATGATTCGTAGCTCGCATAAACGGAATAGCACAGTCCGTGCTTTTCCCGGATGTTTGAGAATAACCGGGAACTCATATCCATCGACAGCACGGCGACAGCGCCCGTGGCGTTATAGTAATCCGGATGGGGCCGGGGCACGCTCGGATATGCCAACGTGATTTGCGTCTGTTCCAGATCCTTCATGACATGATCGCTTCTGCGCGAAGCGGTTCCCAGCTTCATCTTGGGAAGGTCTTTTGCCTGCCAATCTCCGAAAAGTTGCTCGACTTTGTCTTTCAACTCGGCCCAGTGAATATCACCCGCCACCGCCAGGATGCATTCCTTGGGATGGAACAGCCTGGCGTGTTGTTTTCTTAATGCACCGATGGTCAAACTCTGCACACCTTCGATGGAGCCGCGCGTGTCCCTGCCCAGAGGTTCCGGATAATGCCTCCTGCGGAGTTCCACCATGACCCGTGCCTGCGGTTCATCTTCGAGTGCTTGAATATCCTGAATCGCCAGCGATTGCGACGCCTCCAAATCTTCCTCCGGAAGCTGAGGTTTGCGGAGGATGTCGGCATAGATGTCGAGTGCAGCAGGCAGATTCCGGGCCAGGGTGATCCCGGCAAAGTGCATGTTGATCAGGCTGGCCGACTCGCTGCGATCCACGCCGAGGTTATCGAGCGCATCAGAAAGTTCTCTGCTGTCGCGGTTGCCCGCTGCGCGACATCATTTCCGCAAGGACGGTAGACAAGCCAAGTTGATTGACCGGGTCATTCACGCAGCCTGCCGGCAGCATGAATTTGAACGCAGCGGAGCGCACGTGCGGCATGCGTTCCGCGAGCAGGGTCAAACCATTGGGAAAGGTGTGCGTATAGATTTCTTGCGGCATTCGTTCGTTGTCCTCTGCAGCGAAGCGATCGTCCGTTCCAATGGGCACGATCGGCCGCGGCAGTTAGCTGTCGAATCCTCAGATGGTGTACCATTCCTCGCAGGTTGGCACTTCGCGGAAGATCGTCTTTTTGATCGAAAAGCCAACTTCGTGATAGAGCCGGATTGCTCGCAAATTGCGAGCCGTCACTTCGAGAAAAACTCGCCGCAGTCCCACGGCATAAAATCCCTGCACGGCCTTGAGCAAGAGTGACTTTCCGAGTCCCCGACCCCTGTATTGCGGCACCACTCCAAGGTTTTGGATGGCTCCGATCCCATCCGGACCTTGGAGACCTTGGATTGTCCCGCAAAAACGGTCGCCGCGCACCACCAGCCAGGTCGCCTCGGGACAGAAGCCGGGTTTCTCGCGGATGGCCTGCATCAATTCTATGCATCCATCCAAACCAGCGAGTTTCGGAAAGATCGTTGTATCAAGTTGCCTTTGAAAACTGAGCCATTTTACCCGCGCGTGGGTTTCCAGAAGTTCTTCCTTCCACGGCAACCAGGTAAAACCGGCTGGAAGTTCGGAAGCTTCCGGTGCATCCCGAAGTTCGATTTCCATCCGGAATCGTTTGAAATAGGTGGTCGTTGCCATTGCGTCAAACCTCATACTTCAATTCCCGCCACGGACGGCAAGATTCGGGTCGGGCGATAGGGGAAGCGGTCTACTTCCTCCTGTTTGGTAACACCGCTGAGCACCAGAATCGTCTCCATGCCTGCTTCCATTCCAGCGATCACATCGGTATCCATACGGTCCCCCACCATGATCGTATTTTCGGAATGCGTTCCCAACACGTTGAGCGCCCGGCGCATCATCAGGGGATTCGGCTTGCCGACGAAGTACGGCTTGACGCCCGTGGCTCGTTCGATCAGCGCTGCCATCGCTCCGCAAGCAGGCACAATTCCCTGCTCCGATGGCCCGGTTGGATCGGGATTCGTCGCGATAAATCTGGCTCCGCTTGCTACTAATCGAATCGCCTGGGTGATGTGTTCGAGGTTGTAGCTGTGGGTTTCGCCCAGCACGACATATTCGGGATTCTTATTGGTCAAGGTGTAGCCTACGTGGTGCATCGCTTGCGTCAGTCCGCTCTCACCGATCACGAAAGCCGTTCCGTTGGGCCGCTGTGACGCCAGAAATTGGGCCGTGGCAATTGCGGAAGTGAAAAGATTCTTCTCCGGAATGTGCAATCCTTCCGAGGCCAATCGGAAAGAAAGATCGCGCGCGGTATACAGCGGATTGTTGGTGATGACCAGAAACGGGGTGTTTGTCTCCAGGAGCCGGGCGATGAATTCTTCTGCGCCGGGGATAGGCTGCCGGCCCCGCACCAGGACGCCATCCATGTCGAGCAGGAAGTTCTTCTTTGTCGCGGACATGCGCAATTATTCCTCGAAGTCAGGATGGAATCGTCTTACTCTTACTCCTATTCTTTTTATTCATGCAGTTACGAATCTTGGTTTGCAATTCCAGTGTGAAACAGGAGTAAGAATAAGAGTAAGAGTAAGAGTAAGAATCGGTGTCGACGGTAGGCGAAGTCCACGTCAGGAAGGAGCGGATACATCCCTTGCCTTCTCCATTTGCTCTCGCTGTTTGTCGCGCATTGCCAGGCGAACCATGCGGGCATACTGCCGTTTTTGGGCACTCTCTCCGACCAGCAAGATTACTGCGAGAACAAGATTAGTCAGCGGCAATGACCAGTGGGCGAAGTTCATGTGCGTCACAAACGCAGCTGGGGCCGACACGCATACGTGAATGAGCAAATGCGCAAAGAGATACTGCGTCCCGTTGTGGGCGTGATGACGACGGACTTCGGGACCGATGTGGGTCTGCATTGCCTGTAATAAAGTTTCGATATTCGCTTCCGTATCGGGCCGCAATCCTTTACCTCGCAATGCCTCCATCGTGGCCAGATGCAATTCCTGGACATCAGCCAGATCGAGGCTGACCACCCCTTGCCGGATGAACTCATCATCGGGAAACGGTGAAACGGCTTCATTGTTATCGGTGAACAGCATCCGGCCGTCGGAGAAACAGGTGATAAAACTGGCACCCGGCCAGAAGTAAAAGGGTGCCGGGACGCGTTGAAGTATGGCGTAGCACTGATTCTGTTTGTGATAAAACACGCGGAGTACGGTATACAGGCTCCACTCATGCCCGGCGAAATCGACGCGGATCCAGCCTTGGCCCAGTGGTTCGTAGCCGAGTTCCTGGAGTTGATAAACCCAGTAGGCGTAATCGGGTTCCTTGGCGGTCGGTTCGAGATGGTCGGGGTCGTTGACGCCGTTGCTGAGGTACTTGGTGCCGCCAAGCGCGGCGATCAGGGCCGGGATCCAGGTCCATGCAACGACGAGGATCGCCACCCCCCAAAGAATGGTCACGACGACATCCGGGTCAATCACCGGCATAGGGACCCTCTTTTCATCGCGCCAGAAGACAGAGTTCAGAATGCCAGAGGACAGAAGCCAGAGGTAAGCACGTTAGAGGGGCTTTGCACCAAAACCCGCCCGGTTAACTGAACTGCATCAAAACCTCGACAGTGTCTAATTTTGCGTTGCATCGGTTCTACCATTGCTCATCATTTTTTCGAACTGCCGTTTAGAACGCTTGTATCGTGCGATTGTAGCCAAACTGCGCACCGCAGGAGAAAAACTCACGACTGCCGTTGCAACAATGTATCCTACTGCAATTGCCGCCGTTGCGGCGTACATCCTCATATCGGACATGTGTGCCCATAAGTACGCAGCAAGGATACCGACTGCTGCCCCTAAAGCGAGTATGACGGCGAAAAGGAAAATTGCAATGGCGCTGCCACGCTCTATCTGCTGCACCAACAGGATCGGAATAATCACCCAGATAGTGAGTTGGAAAAACAGACCTACCTCCGTAATTTGTTCCTTCATGACCAGCATGACGCCAAACACTATCAGATGCAAAGCCAATATGGTTCGCAGCAGTCTTTTCCCAAGTTGGGCGTCATCTGCCATTCTAATTCTCCACTATTACTTCGACTCCTACTGCTTCCGCAAATCGAATTAGCATCGATAATCTCGGCTCGCGTGCTGTCCTCTCTCTTTTGACATGCTGGAATTATAGCGGATTACCGGCCCAAGAACTTCAGGAGCGTTTTCGCCGCCCTGCTCGCGAACTCCGGATCGTTGATGTGGCAGTCCATTTCGATCAACTGAACATTCGACCCAATCCAGTTGCGAATGCTTTGAAACAATGCCGCATTCGCCTCCGGCCACCAGAAGGGTGCGCTTCCTTGTCAATCGCTGAAACACCTCGAAGCGGTATCAAAATCGCGGTTGGACCTCGAGAAGCACTGGCCTTTTCGGCGATTTCCTTGCCGAGCTGATCGTTCTCTTCCGGGGTGGTTCGCATCAGAGTGACGTTCGGATTATGCTGATAGAATCGCCGGTCTTTGAATTTCGCGGGCACAGTATCGGGTGGCCCAAAGTTGACCATATCGAGCGCACCAAGGAGATAACTTGCGGAATCCCACGGATTGCAGCAGCAGTCAAGCGATCGCGTCCCGCGCTCAGGACACCGCCGACCAATTCATCGGCCAGTTCCGTGGTAGTAATGTCGAGCACGCCCGCGATCAGGCCATCGCGGACCATCGCTTCCATGGTCTTGCCGCCGGTTCCGGTGGCGTGGAACACGAGAACCTCGTAATGGGAAGCATCCAAATCTTTGCGGGCTTGCTCGACACACGGTGTCGTGACGCCGAACATGGTCGCCGTGATGAGAGGCCGGTCGGCATCCGCGGGTCTGGAGGGTTCCCATCCCTTCACCATCCCCACCATTGCATTCGCGGCATTCCGCAAGATTTGCCGGCTCAATCGGTTTAATCCGCATAAATCGACCACCGAATACATCATCAGAATATCACGCACTCCCACAAACGGAGCGACCTGCCCGCTCGCCAGGGTACTGACCATCAGTTTCGGAACGCCGTAGGGAAGCGCACGCATGGCAGCAGTGCCGATCGTCGTTCCCGCCGACCCTCCCAGACCAATCACGCCATCGACTTTCTCTTGTTGGTACAATTTTTCCGCAAGTTTCGCGCATCCATCCGCCGCTAGCGATACTGCACGACCCCGATCGGCCGACAAGCGCACATCATCGAACTTAACTCCTGCCGAGCGAAAGACTTCTTCTCGTCCAATGTCCGGCTCAAACGCCGGCGCTCCCATGACACCGGCATCGACAACCAGGGTTGAGACTCCCGCCGTGTGAAGCAAATCGCGGACAAAAGCGAACTCGGTTCCTTTGGTATCGAGGGTGCCAATCAGTAGGACGGCCATTGCTCTTTTACTCCACGTGCTGTAGCCGAATTCGCCAGAATTCGGGTCTTCCTTTCTCGACAAACCCGAATTCTGGCGAATTCGGCTACCAGGCACTGAACTGTACAAGGAACTTGGAACTAATCAAAAAACGGTGCTATGCTACAGCGTGGATCGTTCTCCGGGCAACTTCATCCTGAGGTCTCTCATGACGGGAATCCGTCAACGCATTCTATTACGTTATCTTCCCGTCGCGATCGCTCTGGCGGGGATGGGTTACGTTCTCGCTGTGGCAAGCGTGCATTTGCAACGAGTCTACGGCGGGATTCCCGACCCTTCCAACCAGGTTCTCTGGCGCACACCATTGACGATGGTGTGTTACGGTCTCATTCTGATGTTATCGATGGAGGGGTTAATATACCTGCTGCGTCGAAAACCACCGGCCCCTCGTCCGCCGGAACTGGATGATACGATGAACCTCTCCCGGCCTGGGCCAACTTCATGAGCTTTTTCTCCCGCGAACAATGTCTCAACCGTCTTCGCTCGCAAATCGCATCGGGCAAACCCATTATCGGAGGCGGTGCAGGCACCGGCATCAGCGCCAAGTGCGCGGAAGCCGGCGGCATCGACCTCATTATCATTTATAATTCCGGCCGATTCCGCATGGCCGGACGCGGCAGCCTGAGCGGGATGATGCCCTACGGCGATGCCAATGCCATCGTGGTCGAGATGGCGCGGGAAGTGTTGCCGGTCGTCAAGAACACGCCGGTTTTGGCGGGTGTCTGCGGGACCGATCCCTTTCGGATCATGAAACTCTTTTTGCGCGATCTCCAGGCGATGGGCTTCAGCGGCGTACAGAATTTTCCTACGGTCGGCTTGATCGACGGCTCCATGCGTCAAGGTCTGGAAGAAACCGACATGGGCTACGACAAGGAAGTCGAGATGATCCGACTTGCCAGCGAACTCGGCCATTTGACCTGTCCCTATGTCTTCAATGAAACCGAAGCGGAAGCGATGGCCCGCGCCGGGGCGGATGTCTTGATCCCGCACATGGGACTGACGACGAAAGGAAGCATCGGCGCGAAGAGTGCCCTGACTCTGGATGAAGCAGCGCTACGGGTTCAGGCCATGCACGATGCCGCCAAAAAAATCAATCCGGAGGTAATGGTACTCTGTCACGGCGGGCCTATCTCGGAGCCGGACGATGCGTTGTATATCATGCAGAAGACCAAAGGAATCGTCGGCTTCTTTGGTGCATCCAGCATCGAAAGGCTGCCGACGGAAATAGCGATAACGGAATGCGTCCGAAAATTCAAATCAATCTTATCGCATTGAATCGAATACGAGACATTCACCTGTTCGGCTCGTTCCTAATCTCCGCTTGCGGCCGGAGCGAAATTCCTCAATTGGCACCTCATCCGCCCATTTCATAGTTCACCTCTGAAGTAAAGTAAATTTGGCGTACTTTGGCACACTTTCCTTTAGCGGGGGGGCGAAGGCATTGCGTTCGAGAAAATGCGGCACGAGCCAAGGGCACGTCAGAAAGGTTCCGCTTCCCCATCGGTCCCGGCAACAAATCATTGGGTTGAAGTAGCCGCCTCAGCAGTTGGCATGGCTAGAGTCTCTTCATTGCCAGAACCATTCTGCGCCCGATGAATCAATTCGGATCGAACCTTCGAGCCTTTCCGTTCTTCGATGCGTCGCTGGATTGCCTCAATGATCTTCGGTTTCGTCTTCGATCCCGTGCCCTTCAGTTCGATGGCTTCGGCAACCGTTACCAGTCCTGCTTGGGTCAAGCTTTTTAATCTGCTCATCAGTTCTGCGATGTGTGAATCCGTGACAGCTGGATCACTTGCACGGTCATAGAGGTCTTTGGTCTCGCGGGCCAATGTTGATGGATCGGCATGCACCCGTGCAATACCACCCTTCGCGCGCGGAGATGTGGTCTTTGCCCTGGAAGCTGTCACTGGAACCTGTCCGGTTCGGGCGAATGTATCGGCTCGGGCCAGGAAGTCGGAAAAGTCCTTGAGAGTCATGTGGCTAAACGGTGCCAGTCCATGATGAATGGCCATAAAATCGCCGGCCACACCTTTTGCGCCCGATGCTTCCAGTAGTCGAGCCAGATCGGCGAAATGCTGTTGAAGTCCGGCTACATTCATGACATGACCTCCGCCTTCGCGCCGGCTGCGGACGGAGTACGGCAAAAGTTCGGCAGCCGACTCTCGACCTCTTTTGCAAGTGCGGCAAAGGCTTCGAATGCCGTATCATCAGGGCGAAGCGGGCGTTTCTCGTCCTCGGCAGCGCGAATGTCCTTACTTTGCTGGATGAAGGTATCGAATTGCGGAATGTTTTCACCCCAGACGTCGTGGCACTGGACGCGAAGTAGACTCAAGCGATTTTCTTCATCGGCAGTCAACTCAGAACGATGGGTGCGGTTGCAGATGATGCCCATCACTTTCAAATCGTGGTTGATATTCTGCCGGAACTCTCTCAGTCTTTCGAGGAGAACCGGCACGCGGGCCGTGGCCTGTTTGCTGGGCAGAATTGGAATTAAGACATAATCGCTGGCAGCCAGCGCATTGACGCAAGAAATGTTGATGAGGGGCGGGCAGTCCAAGAGGATAATGTCATAGGTATTCGTGATTCGCCGCAGTTGCAACTCTTTGCGCAACAGGAAACGCGGATCGTTTTTTCTCTCTCGTAAGAGCCAGCGAACGGTGAGATTCATTTCGGCATAGGCGAGGTAATCGGTTGTGGGAACCAGTGCTGATTTTCCATCGGGAAGGATCGGGCACATGTATTCGTTCAGGTTGGGAGAAGCGGTGTAGGATGCCGCCAGGAAATCGCCCAACATCCGCTGGCTTTGAAAGAGGGATTCCTGTTGGGTTTCCGGCAAGAACAGGCTCGTGAGCGAACCTTGCAAATCGAGATCGAGTAGAAGAGTCCGGTAACCCATCGCGTCGAGCGCAGCGCCGAGATTTCCCGTAATAGTCGTTTTGCCGACGCCGCCCTTGAGATTCAAAACAGAGATAATGGGTGTCCGTCGAACCTCCGGATCGAGACTCCGGAACTCGCGGGCATTGGCCAGCACTTTTTCCGTCCAGGTGTGACCATCGGTTTCCAAAGCACGCTCAATGCGTCGTCGCTCACCGGCCAAGTCGGCTTGATACTGTTGCAACGTCACTCCAAGTGCTTCGAGATCCGCCTGAACTCTCTTGGCGGCCTGGGCATGGCTGGCCGCCTGATCCATAGCGGTGGCCAGTTCCTGCTGCAAAGAACTCGCATCTTTCTTGGCTGTTTCAAGTTGCAGTTCCAGCCTGGCGATGTCTGGGCGTTCGCCACTTCCGGCCTCAATTTCTTTCAATTTCTGCTCGGCCTTGCGCCTTGCGGCGTGCCGAGTTGGTAGCAAGACGGATGACAAACAGACAAACAGGAATGAGTGCTGCAATCGTGGAACCGACGGCGATCAGGATTTCTTTATCCGTCCAGTTAGGGCTTGCATCGGCAAACAAGAGGAACGAGGGCAAGTGCATGTCAGGATGCTCCAGGTGATGGTCGTGAAGAAGGCAAAATTCCAACCGAGACTATGGTCGTCGTTCAGTTATTGAAGTGCAAGGAAAATAACGAAATGTTGCTCTGCCACTATGGTGGTTCATTAACTAGAATTTTTTGAAGAATGCGATCGTCTCTGCATTGGTATCCGCATCGCGATTCAGCAACCTGTTCCGTGATATCCGCCGATTCAACCGCGAGAAACATTCACGCAGTCCGCATCTAGCGATGATTGAAGCGACACGATCCAATACATTGCATTTATCGCGCTGGGCCGATGGTTCTCCCATGACGAGACAAAGGATTTTTCCGCGACGAAGTGTCAAGGATATATGCGCAAAGGACGTTTCAAGTTCCCTGAAATAGTCATCAAGTGCGTTCTGTCGATGACGTTTGAATCGAGCACCAATCTCGATCGTTCGCTCAGCTTCCATCGATTCGTTCAGCCACCAGTATGAGAGTCGCTGGGCACGAACACAATCGATCGAGAAAGGGTATGGCGGAGAAGTTACAATGAGATCAACGGACTCTTGTGGTAAGCCAGTGCCAAATTGAACATCTCTCAATTCCGCGTGTGCAAAATCATTTAGATCGGACACACCAAGGCCGATCAAAGCAGGCGACTGGAGAATTGATCCAAATGCCTGAACTGCATACTGAAACAATCGCGTGAAGAATCCAATAGCGTCTCTGTAAATCAAGGTCTTCGGGACCATATTGTCAGCTACATAGCCCCAGTGTCGCGTTTGGCTACTGGCTCGCTTGGCAATGCTAGACAGCAGCACCTCTAAGAGATTGCGAGCGGGGCCACGGTGATTTTGAACCACCTCAAGAATAGTGTTCATCTCCCGCCACGTTTTTTCGTGATACCAATTGGGTAGATTCGGATCGCGAATGATGCGAGGGCCGCTCCCTTCTCTTCGCGGAGCAAATAGGGTTGATTGGGCCTCAATTCCATACTCTGAGCAACGGTCGAGTAATTCCGAGTAAGTGTCACGGCAGAGCAAATCCAACTCCGACTCCGCAAGAAACGAAGTCTTTGCAATAGCAACTCGGACGGCAATTGAGTTTGAGTCTGTTCCGTAAGCCTTTCGCCCAAGCCGAATTGCTTCTACTAGGGCAGTGCCTACTCCACAGAACGGGTCGTAAACAACATCGCCAGGCTCGGTCAGAATGTCAATTAAGTATGACGGAATTTGCGGGATGTATGAACCGGGATACCAATGGAGTCGGTGAAGGCCGTAATGCGATAAGGCTCCGTCAAAATCCCAGTTGATTTGCCGGAGAAGGGATTCAATCCGCGATTCAGCTAGTACCACGTTCAAAAAAGTCCACCTTCGCTGCCAAGGATCGAGGGGATGTCGTCAAACACGTTTTCGAGGACCGCATCAGAATCGCAGTGATGGTGCGATTTTGAGCCGAATTTGGAATCAAGTTTGGCGATCAGCACCTTCCGAAGTCTTGGAACATGCGACACCTTTCCTGCGACACAGCCCAATAGAACCTGACGGCGGCCGTCCCCACGGTCGAAGATCTGGTCCGAGTGTTCAAGCGCCACCCACTTATCGCGAGGAATCTCACGGACTCGCTTATCTCGGATACCGTAGAAGAGCACGTCTTCCGCATCGACCCGGCTCGTCGTCGCCACCTCGCGTCGGAGACTCCTACAGGCGGTAGGAATATCCCGGAACACCGAAGTGAAAGAATCTGCATCGATCCAATGAAGACCGACTACTTGGAACAGGTCGCCAGTATCGAAACGGCGCACTAGCTCTGAGGTAGGTTTGTACGCTCGCAGTAATTGCACGAATTCGCTGTCTGTGTATGACCATGTCGATGTTGACAACACCGGCGGTGCGTTGGCAGTCCCGATAAGTGCAAGTCTAATTGCCTCTACCAGCATGGCCTTTGCCGAAAAGTCGGTTGGGTTGGTCATCAAGACGTTGTAGAGGCGGTACCGGAGCCGAAGCCACTCGTTGATCGCATCGAGATGATCCCCGTGTAGGCAGATCGACCCATTGCGAACCACGAATGCTTGCGTTAACGCCAACGGCAGTTCGCGACGGTGCGGAATACCGATATGGTACGCCATTCGACAAACATTGTCGATATTGTCGAGGTCGATGGAACCATTTACGAGCGGACCAAGCCAGCCTTTCCCCTGAATTATCTGCATCACATCTGCTGGCAGGATGCCTAAGGTATCGTACGGACGTCGCGACAGAACCTTGCGGAACCCCACCGATAGGCCCCGAAAGATTTGGTAATCGTGCGTGCCGTGTTCAGTCTCGCCTTGGAGGATTTGCAGCAAATGCCTTTCATGGTCGTATCTCATTTCTGCGTAGGCGAATCCTTCTTCCATCAAATGACCATAAGGAGTAATGGCGACATCATGGAGCAGGGCGGCCAACACCAATTTGTGCTTGTCCGGATTGGTCAATCCCAAATGCTTTGCTGTACGGCCTGCCAGTAAAGCCGTTCCAACTGAATGTTCGTACCGGGAAATGTTGGCGGCACCCGACAGTGTACTCGAGTTGATATTAGATAGACGCACGTCCCGGAGTCGCTGGATTTCAGGTTGGTCAATCAACTTCGCCAAAAAGCTGTCCAACGACTGCAGGCCGTACAGCGCATCCACTACTAATTTGGACTCCCGTAAACTCATGGCGAGATCCCGCAAATTGAAATTGGCAAACGCTATCTTAATGGGATGCCACTGGAAATGCAGTGGTTACCCATCCAAATCACGCCGGTCTTTGACGCGACCAAATTAAACCACCCTACCCTGTTTGGTTGGCACAGCTGCTCAATTGCGGATCGACGGGTCTTCGGAATGAAGTGTCAGAACGGAACCTTACAAAAGGGCGCAACCGACCCACGTATAAGCCTTGACTATTTTGTACGGGAGAACTTACCATCAATCGGGTTGTACTCCAGAACAAAATCAACCAATTCTTTCAGCGGTTTAATCACACCATCACCAGCCATCGCGTCCTCAACAATAAGGGTGATCATCCCGTAGCTCCGCTCGGACGGGATCACATGCCGCCAGAATACCCGGAATTGTTCAACACTTTCAATGTCACACAGGGAAGAGGTGCGATCGTACACCATGACTGATGGGCGACGGATTTGCTTACCTTTCTGCTCTTTCTCCTTTCTCTTGATGATCTTAAATGCCTGGTTCACGGCCGTGTGTAGACCAGCAAATGTCTTGGCCGTCACACATGCGACGCCATTCGCGTCCAGTTGCCGATCTCGCTCTTCGTGGATCTCGTCCGTGAAGCCAAAAGCTGGGGTAAACACGTCCACCAAGACAAGACTATCTCGAAGCGGGTGACCTTCTCGCTTGTCTTCAACTCCATGATCTTTGAGGCGCTCCCAGATGCCGAAGGGATGGCGGTCGCATGCCACATAACTCGCCGTCTCATTTTGCTGTAACCGGCGAACGAGCCATTTCGCAATCTCATCGATCACCGCGCTGGTTATAGTCCCGGCCAAGAGCAGGGAGGCCCCCTTCTTGATCCGTTCTTTCTCAGTCGCGACTCTGTCCTTTTCAGGCCCGGTCCGCTCGCGATCGACCGGCTCGACGAAGAGGTTCGACATTAGCGAGCATTTCCCTACTTCGTAGGATCGTGGTTCAACACTCAATTCATAATTATCATCTTTTGCAAACTTGCTTCTCAGCCAACGAAATGGCCTAAAATACTTGTAAAATTTATTCGTTCTCAAGTTATAGACTTCGTTGTAAGACTGCACGAATACGGTGGAAACCAAACCACCCAAAGAGAGCACGTATAATATAAGTGCGAGATAGCCAAAGTAGGCTGCCGCCGGTTTTAACATGGCCTCGTCAAGTATTAGCAGCAACGCCCCGACCGAGGCAATGGACAGGGTCAGCACGAACATGAAAAGCGATATGAGTACATATTCACTCCCGGATCGCAGTCGTGTATCCTTGAGGTAGACCGCCCACAGAGCACCGACGAACGCCGTGGTTGCCAGATAAGTTCGCAACAACTCGAAGAATGTAGTAGCAGTCAGGAATTCCGACTTGTATCTCACCAACGCGGGTGGCCCGCCAAGCACCAAGAGAACCAAGACGCAACGGCTGATCTGCTTGAAGAAATTCATCATCGGTCTCACCCTGCAGGAACTTGCCGCTTCCTGCTGACATACTCGCGGCAAGCAGGAAGTTTCAGGTCGATATACTCCGCCACTTGTTGAGGCTCGGGCTGGCTGAACGTATCACTGAAAATGGAGACCCCTTCAAGCGATTTTGTCGAAACCCCGTAGTCGAGAAGCCCGTATTTTACCTCATCTTCACTTGCATAGTCCCCGACCGGTAGCACGTAATCGATCCCGTATTCCGCACAAAAGGATCGCAGACGATCTCTCGCCACATCCATTTGCTCCGGGAAATGCGATTGATACTTGGTCGATCCTGCCGCCATCGATTTGATGCCGTTGTCCAGGCAGAATACGATGCCCTCTGTGTGTGTCGCCAGTTGCGAGCCCAGCACGATTAGATTCTTTCCAAACCTCGCGAAGTCAGCTTCAATATTCTGTAATGCGAGTCTTCGGAATAATCCTATTGAGGGTACCACCGTGCGACCGACCAGTCGTGAGCCGAGAGCGGTCTGTAGTTCGCGGTATCGATGTTGGGACAGATCACCGCCAATGCATACCCCGTTATTGCATGTAAGCAAGTGCACACATCGTCCGCGCGTCCCCAATAGGCAAGCCGCCAGCGACGAATCGCGGCCGCCAGAAAACAACACCAAAGTAGTGTTAGGGTCATATTGCATTCGGGGCGTCACTTCGATTAAAGGCTGGGGGGAGCCTCGTGCAATCGCGAAGATTCTGATCTATTTGCGAAACACCATTACCGACTCCGTCCTCATTGTACCTGAAACGCTGTTCTTCACGGCCATTCTCTTTGACAATATCGGTCGAGATATTTTGGCCACTTGTCGCCAGCGCTGTGCGAACAAAAGGTCGCTCATTATTTCGTCAAGCGGGAAAGATTGACCGCCAACTCGCCGGTTTCCGACAGTCCACACCATGTAAGCACCGATTTTCAGTTCTTTCAAAATCACCAAGAGAGCGTGATCGAGGTCGCGACAGAACGCGGCCACCCTATGCATCCTATCCTTGGGTGCCATCTCCAGAACTTTTTGGAACCGACTGAAGGCGGGAGATTTCGCGCTCAATTCTCTAGTGGCTGCGTCGGCCCCATGCAGAACCCCGCCCAAACTGCGGGTGTCGATCTCGTGGGTCGTTCGTAACAATCCGCCATCCCAGGCTGGGTCGATGTCGGTGCCGTCGATCCAGTTGAGCGGCAGGTAGGAGTATTGACCGTATGGGACGGTAGATTTATTGTCGCCATATGGTGGGGAGGTGATCATAAGATCGTGCTTCGCAGTTTGGTTTCGAATTTGGCTCGGCTTGGAAGAGTCCCCATGCCAAGTTTCGACGTCTCGACAATACCTTCCTTTAAGCAGCAACCCACGCTCCTTTAAGATCGTGCATTGCGCGTCCATCTGCTGAATGTTCCGAACCGCAGCCACCTCAAACAACTGCGTTGGTGAAGACCGCCGCGCCTCGATTTCTTCTTTCGGGCGAACATGAAGCTTAAACGTCGATGTCCGCGAATTGCTTGAGAGCCGGACAGCATCGGCCAGAGCCACCCAAAAAAACCGCCTCGCCCAAGGAGCGTTTTCCCGTCGGATCGCTCGACGCAACCTCGACAAAGCGTGGGCCACATCTCGCCTGAACCACTTCATTGTGTTGGGTAGAGACGTTTCAAATGAGATACTGGTGTCCTCCTTCGCCCTACTTAGCACCTCGCTCAACTTCTCTCGCAGAGCGACTGGATAGAATGGCCCGATTTTGGTCTTGCATAGCAGAATGGCAAGAGGATTTACGTCCCATCCGGTGAAACAAAGGCCGTGAAGCATGGCCTCAGTGAGGGTGGTTCCTGACCCAACAAACGGGTCGAAAGCGCTCTCTAAGTCGGATTTAACTGCTTTGATGACCCGGATCAACTCCCCCTGCATTTGTGGAACCATCATCGCGGGGTACTGGAAGAAGGCGTGCGCATTTCCACGCCGCGAGTTCCCACGAAACGCCCAATACTCCTTGTCGGCTGCAGATAGAGAATCCAGTCGGGCGCGCAGGGCGCGGTCTATTTCGTCTCGCAATTGTTGCAGTGCGGGCAATGATGGACCTCCCGACAAATGACGAGAGATATCTCCCACCAACAGGGGCCAAGCAAAACCATCCTCAAGTCGTAACAATAGTTCAATATCGGGATTTGCCGAAGTGAAAGCTGTCAAATCTTTGACTACTGGTAAAGTCGGCTAATTGTCGTTCGTTCCGTCCATCAAAAGCCGCGCAATTGTAACGAGAGGAAGTCTCCTGGACCAGCAAACCCGCTGCGCCAGTCACATTTTCGCCGCTAAGGCAAATATGAATTGACGCGCTTTGCGACATGGCTTGTATAGGATCGGCGCATTCGTTGATGGTTGATAGCAGATGATCAATGGTCGCTTGAGCTGATGTAACCGCAGAGCGGTCGGTGGCCTGAATCCAGATCAATGCGAGCGAGTTGCGGGCATCCGAAGACCAAGTAACGGCATAATTCATCCCTTTTCCCCAATGGGACGGGTTTGGCCCGGATCGGACTTATCCAACCGTTCGAGTATTACCGACATGGTCGCTTCATCGAATCCGCCTGTTCGATCCCATTCTGCCTGGAGAGCGCTGAGCCGAGATCGGACTTGCTCGCCGGTAAACCACGGGCCGGCAGAAGCGGCGATTCGTTTCAATTCTGCTACTCGTTCGGCAGTCAACTTCGGCTCGAATCGTCCCAAGACATTACCTGTCGCATCTTTCACCGCCACCGGTCCATGAGCATTCGACAACATCTCGGCTTGCTCCTTGGTCAGAATCAACTCAGGCATGGGTATCTCTCCTCGACAAGCGCGAAGGCGACAGTTCACATCATCCTTTATAGACCATTTGGGTCGGGGAAATCAACCGCATGATCGAATGCATTATTTCACCAGCATATGTCCCGAAGCAACCTGTTTTAGCACCTCTGCCACCTGGATACTTTGAGCGGATGATACATCCAGATGGGTACACGCTCGGGCGGTTTGCGAGCCCATTACGCTGATGAGAATGCCTTTCTCCTTGAGCCGGGCCGCGAAATCCTTGGCGGTGCCGAGATCGGGATCAATCTCAAACCACACCAGATTGGTTTCGACTTGTGCGCACTCCAACCGAAGACCCGGTGAATCGACGATGGCTTGAGCGATCACCTGGGCATTGCGATGGTCGTCGGCGAGCCTTTCGAACTGATTTTCGACCGCGTAAAGCGCTGCCGCGGCGATCACTCCGCCTTGTCGCATTCCGCCGCCAAAGAGTTTGCGGATTCGCTTGGCTTTTGCGATGAATTCTTTCGGTCCCGCCAGAGCGGAGCCGACCGGCGCTCCCAGTCCTTTGCTGAAACAAACCGACACGGTATCGAAGGGATCGGCCCACTCGCGCAGCGAGATTCCCGACGCGATCGCGGCGTTCCAGAGACGGGCACCATCGAGGTGCATGATTAAACCGTGCTCGTGCGCCCATTCGCTGATGGCCTGGATTTTTTCCAACGGATAGACCCGCCCACCGCCACGGTTGTGCGTGTTTTCCAGGCAAACCATCCGCGTCCGAACATAGTGATCGTTGCCGGGACGGATTTTGTCTTCCAGTTGCGTCACATCCAGGATGCCGTAATCTCCCTCCACGGTTCGACAGGTAACGCCGCTGAGGGCTGCGGGCGCGCCCGCTTCCCACGTGTAGATGTGGCAAGTGGACTCGCATAGCATTTCGTCGCCGGGAACGGTGTGGGTTCGGATGCAAACTTGATTGGACATCGTGCCGGAAGGAACGAACAAAGCTGCTTGCTTGCCAAGCAACCCTGCGACCCGCTCTTGCAGTTGGTTGATGGTCGGATCTTCGCCATAGACATCATCGCCGACTTCCGCAGCCGCCATGGCAGCCCGCATTCCGGGTGTCGGTCGTGTGGCGGTGTCACTTCGGAGATCGATGAAAGCCTGTGCCATTCTAAGGTCCGTCGGAGTTTTGTTCAAAAATCCAAACTAACCACAGAGCCACAGAGAAAATACATTACAGAAAAAGCCATGAATGAGAATCAGAATCGGATGGTCTGGTAGGTTTGGATTTTCAATCTTTGCGCTCATTCTAACGCTTGATGTTGTATTTTCTCTGTGTTCTCTGTGACTCTGTGGTTCGTTCTTGTCTTATTCTTTGACTGCTTCGTCGTTGATGCGATTTTCGATAAACCATTGGTCGCCGATGTGTTTCATATACACCGCGCGATCTTTCAAATCCTTGATACGAATAATCGCCGTGTCGCCGGTTTCCTGAAACGTACCCTGGGAGAGCATTTGTCGAAGCTCCTTGAGCGATTGAGGATCATCGGCGTGCTTGGTTTTCATTCGTCGAACGAGGTATTGGAAGTTGGCCTGAGCGGCCAATTCGGAAATGCGCTCCTTCACCTGTTTTAGGTCGGCGCACGACCTCAGCAAGCCATCTTGTTGCGCCTTATCGTAGGCAAGTTTGTGGTAATAGCCATAGGTGGTTTTGAGTTGTTCGTCCACGAATTCCGGCAAAAGCAGATGAGCGACCAGATAATCGTAACGCTCCTTGTCGATCGCGTCCAACACCGAAGCCAGAGCCTTTTTCGGCGTATCCTGCGGATACAACTGGGGATACTGTTTGATTCCGAACCGACGGGCCGCTTCCGCTTCTTGCGCATATAAGTGGGCGCTCATGCCCAACACGATGACCGAACTCAGCAATAGGCGCATAAGTGACTCCTCTAGGATGCGGGACACATTACTTATTCGATAACCGATTTCTGTTCTGCATGCAATGGTCGAGGAATTTCGTTGCACGGTCTGAACCTTCAAAGCGACAATAGAACCGGCACGATCGCTTCCGAAGACGACCTGGGATCCGGATCAATTCACTTTCAACGAATTATACACCAGCCCCGTCAACAGTTTCGGATAGAAATAGGTTGATTTGGCCGGCATCTTCTCTCGATTCCCCGCGATACTCTCAACATGATCCATCGTCGCCGGTGGAACCAGGGCAACGAGTGGGCACTCCTTGGCCCCGATCGCACCTTGCACCTCGCTCATGAGATGCACATAGCGGCATTTTGGCTCGCCGGCAAAGGCTTTCGGCAAGAGACGGTCCAATACCAACACATGCAGCACGCTGACTGCCAGGTCGCGCCAGTCGGCACTGTGGTCGGCGGCGAATTGCTCCATCAGTTCAGGTGCAACCAGCCGTGCCGTTTGCCAGATTCCATCCGCTGTCGTGTGAAAGCCGAGAATGGCTTGGGATTCCTCGATCGCCATGCGGTCCCAGGTTTCCTGACCCGCTGCTGCGCCCGTGCCCACTTGCTCCACCTGGAAAGCCGGTTCCAGGGCAAATCGCAGTTGGGGGGCCGTCAGATTCGGAATGCCGCTGATGAGACGATGGGTTGGCAGGATCATCAGACCGGGATCATTCATCGAAACCAGCATCATCATGATGAAATTGCAGGCCGCCTCATCGTTGGCGACCTCGCCGGCCGACCGACGTTCTTCGAGGTAGCGCAGGCCCGTCTCGTAGCGATGATGGCCATCGGCGATGAAGATCGGTTTGGCATTCATCGCGCCGATCACCGAAGTGATGATCGCTTCATCGAAAATGGCCGACACCTTGCTCGTTACCCCCAGATGATCAGCTGCGATCACGGGTGGCGTGCGGAACAACAGGGATTCGAGTTTACCGAAGATTTCGTTGTTTTCATCGGGATAGAGGCCAAATATCGGGCTGATGTTCATGCCTGTGGCACGACAGAGTTTTAGACGATCCTCTTTTGGGCCGGTCATGGTCTGCTCGTGCGGGAAAATTCGACCGGAGCCGAAAGGTTCCAGGCGGACGCGGGCCATGAAACCGCGGCGATGGTAGGTTTTGCCCTCGACCGTGAATTCCTGTTCGATCGCGTACAAGGCTCGCAAACTATCCTGTTTCAACACCCCGTCGAGTTGCCACTCCTTGACGGTTCGCGCAGCGCGGGTGTAACGATTCTCGTGCTCCGTGTCGCCCGGCTCATCCTTGGTCAATTCGACGCGAATGGCGTTATAAGGGCTGCGATCGTAGAGCGTCTGTTGCAGGCCGGCATCAACCACGTCATAGGGCGGTGCGACAACATCGGATAACGTGCCAACGCGCCCCAAATCATAGCGAAACCCGCGAAACGCTCGTACATCGGCCATATCGATCACCCTTCCAACGCTGCCGTTTACCTTTTCCGCACAGGTAGTTATCTTACAGTGTTATGTTTACGGTGTCCGATCGTTTGCAGCATCCACGCCGGGCACAATCAGGTGCAAGCACATGGCCGGAAAGAAACCACCTCCGAAATCCGCGCTGACGCCAAAGGAGCCGGTGCCTTTTGCAGCCCTGGGCGACGAGCGCGGGTATCGTGGTCTTTTGTCGGGCTTGTCTACCCTTTTGGAGGATGCTCGTCGCGGGGTGGCCAGGGCAGCGAATTCAATACTGACGACCACCTATTGGGAGATCGGCCGGCGAATCGTCGCTTTCGAGCAGGGAGGAAAGGCCCGTGCCGAATACGGCGAAGCGCTGTTGCATCGCCTTGCCGATGACTTGACCGCAGCGCATGGGCAAGGTTTCTCCGAGCGAAATTTGCGACAAATGCGGACATTTTACCGGGGTTGGGAGATTTGGCAGACACCGTCTGCCGAATTGAGGGCGCGCGCCAAAATTCCAACTGACGAAGCTGAACAGGCGCTATCGGTCCCTTCTCTGCCACTCGATCAGACGACAAACTCGACCGGCGTGTTCCCGCTGTCCTGGTCCCACTATGTTCGGCTTCTGTCGGTCGAAAACCCCAACGCGCGACAATTCTACGAGGAAGAAGCAATTCGCTGCGGATCGTCCGTTCGCCCTGAAAGGGTTTCCAATATCTCATGACCGATTCCGAAATACGAACCCGTCTACAACAACGCCTTGAATCCGTCGAAAGCGCGGATTCGATCGGCTTGTGACCGGGCTAAACGAAATCGCGAACGGATCACCCTTGTTGCGGTGACCAAAACCGTTGGCATACGGGTCGCAAGGATGCTGCCGGAACTGGGAGTATTCGATCTGGGCGAAAGCCGGCCCCAGGAATTATGGCGAAAAGCGGAGGCGCTGAAAGACCTCCCCGTGCGCTGGCATATGATCGGGCACATGCAAAGGAACAAGCTTGAAAGAACATTGCCGCTGGTCGAGCGCTTCCACTCCGGAGATTCCGAGCGCTTACTTCTGGCGCTGGAAGAGGAAGCAGCCCGACAAGGCCGGACGGTGCCCGTATTGATTGAAGTGAACGCGAGCCGGGAGGCGGCCAAGAGCGGCTTTGCTCCGGAACAGGTTCCGGCACTGGGCGATTTATTGCGCCGACTGCCGCATCTGGTGGTCGACGGGCTGATGACAATGGCAGCTTATACCAATAATGCCGAAGACGCACGTTCGACCTTCAAAGTGGTTTGTCAACTGCTCGATCGCAGCAACGGATTTCCAGGCCGACAGCTATCGATGGGGATGAGTAACGATTTTGAGATTGCGATCGAGGAAGGAGCGACGTTGGTTCGCATCGGAACGACGCTCTTCGAGGGATTGCCAAGGGAATAGGGGTGAGAAGGACAGAACCTGCCCACCATTTCGCTTTTTGCTGGTATCTTATGTCTTGGGTTGGCATAATTTCCTTTTTCAGCCCCGACTCCGTTGAGAACCGTCATGCCTAGGGGACTGTAGCGGGATCGATTTTTGTGCAACCAAGTTGGACAGTCGGGTTATTAGGTGCTATTAATTTGAAAGAGCAGTGAAAAAATGTCAACTTCCACACTGAATAGAAAGATTGTCATTGGATTGACAGGCCCGATCGGAAGTGGTGTGTCGACAGCAGCAGAAACCCTGGAGCAAAAGCTCAGTTTCAAAAGGATTCGTCTTTCCGACCTGATTAAACGTGAACTTGGAACAGCATCAACTGAAGGAAGACAATCGGATCGTCGCATTGCACTCCAAAATCATGGGAATGCAAAACGAAACGAACAGGGCAGGGATTATTGGGTAAGACAAGCCGCGTTGGAGAATGAGACGGGAAACATAGTAATCGAGGGAGTGAGAAACCTGGGAGAGGTCGAATATCTTCGCGAACACTTTCATTGGTTTTTCTTATTTGCGATGGACGCTCCCCGGACAATTCGGTGGGATCGTGTTAGGGAACAATACGAGGGAAACGAGGCAGCATTCAATCGTGATGACGAGCGGGATACCGGCGAAGAGGACATTGCGGGCCAACAGGTAGGGAAGTGTGTTTCGGACGCAGATTATGTGATGAAAAATCACGAACAGATTCCATATTCCGGTACCAGAATGGAAAAAATGGAGGAGCGGTTCAAGCGTGAGCTCGGACACATAAGGGGTGATTCACTACGACGACCCGATCGGTGGGAAGTGAGCATGGCTACTGCTTATGCCCAATCCCTCGGATCCGAATGCATTAAGCGCAACGTCGGAGCCGTGATTGTCGATCCCAAGGATATACCCTTATCGCTCGGATTCAACGAAAATCCTGTCCCCATGCGGCCATGCAAATATTTGTTCAATGGCTGTTACAAAGACCAAGATATGTTCGCAAAACTGGAAAGAATGCGAGACGTTTTTTGCCCAAAGTGTGGAACCAAACAAGAAGGGCAACTTCGTCCGCCCTGGGAATGCTTCAAACGTGAGTGCAAAGAAGACTTAAAGTCAGCCTTTTTCCGCAGTCGAAATATGGAGGTCTGTACCGCGATCCATGCTGAAGAGAGAGCAATTCGGAGTCTCTCGGGGAAAAGGGCACCAGGTGCAACAATGTACGTAACCACTTGCCCTTGCTTCCAATGTGCTCGATACATTATCGATGCTGGAATCGTTCGAGTGTTGTACGTCGAGGCTTATCCGGTCAAAGAATCGATTGAGTTTCTTCAATCCAACGGCGTGGTTATCGAACCGTTTGAAGGTTTTAAGGCGCGAGCCTATACTCGCCTATTCAAAGGTGCGGAGTGAGCAATGTATCTCTTTAAGTGTCCGCGTTGCAAAAATCTAAGTGTGTCTTGGGATCCGCGTTCAGCACACCTTTTGTGTCGCTCGTCCGCTTGTACGGCATCTTTCGTTCCTCCGGATGAGAGAACGATGGGATATACCGGTGACCTTGGCTTTGCCTTGGCCTCCGGTCGAGTAACCGCAGTGGAGATCCAAAAATGGCTTGAGACACAACAGCCCGAATCTACTTCGGTAGTCACCGGCTAATTGCTGATGCACGGTTGTTTTTCCACGCCGGGTTTACGCTTCGGCTTGGTATTCTGGGCAAGAAATCAACATCGTTTGCGTCAAACCGAAAAAATCTTTATTGATCGTTCGCCGATGCCGCATCCGCCGCTCTACCAGCGGCGCAATTTCGCGCAGTATCTTGGTGATCTGCTTCATCGTCACGGGCCGGACTAATACCCGCGCATTCGCGTTGTCCTTCAGGCGATCGCACCAGTCTGCCTGAGTTTCCGATAAGATCAGAATCCCGCCGCAGTTCAGCCGTTGTTTGTCCGCTTCCCACAAAACTTGCTTGAAGGCATCAACACCATCCTCGCCGGCGGTACCCGCATCCACAATGAGCACATGGAAAGGCTGCTGTTGAAATCGTTGCACCGCGCGCGCGGCATCGATTGAAATGAGGACGCGATAACCCATTTCTCTGAATCGCTCTCGAAAGGCATCTTGCAGCTTGGGATGATGCTCAACGATGAAGACCGTCTTTGGCCCAACCGGGACCGGTTCGTGAACGATTTCACCCGACATTTCACGCTGTGCATGCCGAACCGCTTCCACGAGGTGCGACGGGCTTTGAATTCGCTCGGCCGGTTCAAATGCCGACATGCGCTGGAGTAACGAGTACAGGCAAGGCGGCAGGTCGGGATCGTCCCGGCGCAGCCCGCGCAGCACCTCATATCGTTGCGGCTGCATTCGCGCCTTGGCATCCTTCGTTACCGCCAATAGAGGTTGGCCAGTCAGCATCTCGTAAAAGACGCAGCCAAGAAAGTAAATGTCACTGCGCAAGTCACCGGATTTGGTTCCGGTGGCTCGTTCCAGTCCTGCGTAATCGACCGTCCGATCAACGTGCGTCTCGTCCTCGTCCTTTGCAGAGAAACCGGTGATTTCCGCAAGGCCGAAATCCACGAGTTTGGCGGTGCCGCCCTTCGTGGAAATTAGAATGTTGCTGGGCTTAATATCGCGATGGGTCAGGCCGCGTGTGTAAGCATAGGCCAGACCGCTTGCGGCATTCGTCGAGAATCCGCAAGGATTCATCCGGCGCGAGTTTCTTGCGGATCGCAAGGATATCGCGGAGGTTGCCGCCTTCCACGAATTCCATCACGATGTAATATTGTCCGCTTGCAGCATCCTGGCCGACGTTGAGGATCTGCACGATGTTTGGATGGTTCAGGCTCATCCCCACTTTGCCTTCACGTTCAAACAATTCGATTTTATGCGGGTCGCTCGACCACTTGCGCCGCAATACCTTGATGGCTACGATCTCACCGTTTCGCGGGTTATCGGCCCGATAAACGCGACCAAATGTACCCGCGGCGATGCGATAGAGCAGCCTGTATCCGCCCAGGAAATAACCGTCGGTCTCTGACTTGAGGAGTTTTGCCGCCTGCCAAGGCGTAAGGTAGGCTTTCCGTTCCATGAGCCTGAGAAATGCTTCTGGAGTCGAATTTCGCGTATCCAGTTCTTCCCAACACTCTTGCCATTGCTCTTCCGTAATCAGGTTGAGACGAATGGCGCTTTGAGCGAGGGATGATGCATCGGGACTCGGCATGCAAGCACCTTCGGGGCAATGGCAGCGTTCTCATGGAAGTTTAAGATCGCTCGTAGACAATACCTTAACAAGCAAACGCTTGGGGTTCAACACTACCCGTTCCCAAAGGGAGTAATTTCCAAATTACAAATCTTTCACAATTCCCAAACCCTGATTTCAAAATGGTATGGGAAGTCCGGCGTTTTATTCGCCCGCACGTTTGACATTTGAATTGGTCTTGGATTGTTCATTTGAGATTTGGAATTTATTTCACAGGAGATTTTTGCACTTGCTTCTCGATCGAAGATAGGCAACGATATTAATACTCGCATTTGAACTCACTGCTCCACAGCAACACCCTCTCTCCCTACAAGGGGTGGTTCATGAAGTTTTTCTTAATTGTCGCCAAGGGCAAAAAACAAGGAATGCCGATTCCGATCGAAGTTGACCTCTTCACCATCGGTTCGGGGATGGCCTGTCAATTGCGCTGTCCACGAAAAAATCGGCGAGCAGCACTGCGCCATCATCCGGCGCGAACGCAAGGTTTTCATCCGCGATCTGAACACAGAGGAACCAACTCTCGTAAACGGCGACGTGATTCCGGCCACGCTGAATGGCCGTTACACCCCGGCGATGTCATCGAGGTGGGACCGCTGAAATTCATCATCCAGTACCACGAAAAGGAGTTATCGAAACGCGACCTGGAAGAGTGGGCATTGAAGTGCCTTGACCTCGACGGCTCGCGCAAGGTTACGGCGATTGATCGCATCGAAGCAGTCACAGCAGAATCGAGAATCATGGACAATGCAGCCGATGTTGCTTCGACGATCCTGGATCGGATTTCGGTCCAGCGCGGCATCGTGAAAGGCCGCCTGCGCATCTCGCGGGAAGACGGGATCACCGTCGTGCGGATTAACGACGTCTACCTTGTCGAGGAAGCAGAACTGGCGTTAATCAAGAAGGAACTGCACGAAAACCTCAACCGCTCCAATCTGAAAGTTCTGCTGGACATGAAAAATGTTCGGCGCATGTCGAGCAGTGCGGTAGAGATGCTGGCGGAAGTGATTGCCTGGATGCGCCCCTTCGGCAGCCGAATTGCCATCACGCGCCTCAAGTCGGAACTTCAGGAGATGCTGATGAACTTTCCCTCCTCGGCCGGCATGAAATTCATTCCCGATAAAAAGATCGCCATGCAAGGGAAGTGGTGATTCATCCCGTGGTGGTGTAGTGGGTACCCGGTCAACTCAAAAGAACTTTTAGACGATATCGATTCATGGCAACTTTCGGAGACGGTAACCCCATGAATGATACTTCCGCCATCATTGACCTTCTTGACAATCCATCAATGATAGCTGCAGGTCGCTACGGCGTTCAGGAATTTGCCGAGAAGGAACGCACGGGAGCATTCCATCCGTCGGGTGGCTCCAGACGTCCGCGTGGTGGTTGTGCTTAGCCCATCGGTGCCAACTAATGACTGGCGTAACTCGAATCCTGTCCGCCATCGAGCAAGGCGATCCGCACGCTGCCGAGCAACTCTTGCCGCTGGTCTACCAGGAGCTGCGCAAGCTGGCGGCAAAACGACTGGCGGAGGAAAAGCCTGGCCAGACGCTACAAGCTACGGCATTGGTCCATGAGGCGTACCTGCGCCTGGTGAACGTGAACAAAGAGCAGCAGTGGAACAGCCGCGGCCATTTCTTTGCAGCTGCGGCCGAGGCCATGCGGCGAATCCTGGTGGATCAGGCCCGTCGCAAGAAGACAGAAAAGCACGGTGGCGGTCATCTTCACGTCGAACTCCCCGATGATCTCGCCGCACACGAGGGGCGTTCCGACGACATCATTGCACTGGACGAGGCGTTGACCCGACTGGAAGGCCACGACCCTAACGCGGCCCGGCTGGTGAAGTTGCGGTTTTTCGCGGGTGTGTCGCATCAGGACGCAGCGGACGCCTTGGGTATAAGCCGCGGCACCGCCGACCGCCTTTGGTCGCTCGGCCGGGCCTGGCTGTTCCGCGAGTTGTCGAAATAGGCTTAGATCTTTTTCGCGCCACATGGCCTTACTTTCTCGCACTGAGAGATAGGGGCGTTTCGAACCATCCGGACATCACCCATGACGAGCTGGAACCCACGAGCGAACGATCTGTTCTTGAAGGCCCTGGAGATTCAATCTTCCGCTGAGAGGGAAAAGTACCTCCGCGAGTCGAGTGCCGGCGATGCGGCTCTGCTAGCCGAGGTGGAGGAATTGCTCGAAGCCGCTGCCCGGGCGGGCCGATTCCTGGAGTCCCCCGCGTCCGGCCCGGTCGAGACCGTCGATCACCGACCCATTAGTGAAAACCCCGGCGACGTGATCGGTCCCTACAAGCTCCTGGAACAGATCGGCGAAGGCGGCTTCGGCGTCGGTCTTCATGGCCGAGCAGACCCAGCCGGTCCGCCGCAAGGTCGCGCTGAAGGTCCTCAAAGCCGGGCATGGACACGCGCCAGGTCGTCGCCCGCTTCGAGGCCGAGCGGCAGGCGCTGGCGCTCATGGACCATCCCAACATCGCCCAGGTGCTCGACGGCGGCGACGACCGCCGTCGGGCCGGCCGTATTTCGTCATGGAGCTGGTCAAGGGCGTGCCCATCACCGACTTCTGCGACCAGAACCAGCTTGACGCCGCGGCAACGGCTGGAGCTGTTCGTCCAGGTCTGCCAGGCGGTGCAGCACGCCCACCAGAAGGGCATCATCCACCGCGACCTCAAGCCGTCGAACGTCCTGGTCACGCTGCACGACGGCACGCCGGTGGTCAAGGTGATCGACTTCGGCATCGCCAAGGCCGCCGGGCAGCAGCTGACGGACAAGACGCTGTTCACCGGCTTCGCCCAGATGATCGGCACGCCGCTATACATGTCGCCCGGAGCAGGCGGGCCTGAGCGGTCTGGACGTCGACACCCGCAGCGACATCTATTCGCTGGGCGTGCTGCTGTACGAGCTGTTGACCGGCACGACGCCGTTTGACAAGGAGCGATTCAGGCAGGCGGCTTACGATGAGATTCGCCGCATCATCCGCGAGGAGGAGCCGCCCCGGCCCAGCACACGGCTGACCGATTCGAAGGATGCCTTGCCGTCGATCGCGGCCCAGCGGCACGTGGAGCCGGCGAAACTACCAAAGCTGGTTCGTGGCGAGCTGGACTGGATCGCGATGAAGGCGTTGGAAAAGGACCGCAACCGCCGCTACGAGTCGGCCAACGCCTTCGCGGCGGACGTGCAGCGCTATTTGCACAACGAAGCCGTGCAAGCCTGCCCGCCGTCGTCGTGGTATCGCGTTCGGAAGTTCGCGCGGCGTAATCGCGGGGCCCTCACGATGGCGGCGGTGGTGACGGCGGCGGTGGTGCTGGTAACGGCTGGCGGTGGCTGGATGTTGCGCGACAGCCTCGTGAGGCGCGAGCAAGCGACCGCCGCCATCGGCACCGCCCTGGATGAGGCGAGCCAGAGGCGCGAACAGGGCGACTGGCGAGCAGGACAGACCGCGCTCCGACGGGCCGATATGTTCCTGACCAACGCGGGCAGAAATGACGCACTCCAGGCACGCCGGCGGCAGCTCGACGACGACCTGAAGATGCTCGCCGGCCTCGAGGATGCCCGCTTCCTAAGGACGGCGCTCAAGGACGAAAGATTTGATGTCAAGGGTGCCGCTAGTGCGTATGCGGATTCGTTCCAAACTTACCAGATTCCGGTACTGAGCCTGGAGCCGCAGGAGGCGGCCGACCTGATTGCCGCTTCGGCCGTTGCCAGAGACCTGCTGGCAGCGCTCTTTTACTGGGCAACTGTTGAGCCCGACACGGCCAAGCGGCGTAAACTCCTGGATGTGGCTCAGCGGGCGGCAGGGGATTCCTGGTTTCGACAGATTCCTGAGATCTTCGCGCGTCGATTGGCCCGGCGACGATGCTTGGCTGCGCCAAATTCCCAATCGGATGCCCCGTGGCGACTGGGCCGGTCTCTTGCGACTGGCTCAGCAGCCGGGAACCCTTGAGCAGCCGCCGGCATCGTTGGCCGTCCTGAGCGAGTGGATGTATCGGGCCGACCTTCAGGCGACGGTGGACTTCCTGCGCGCCGCTCAACGCCGGTACCCGGATGACTTCTGGATCAACCACGCCCTGGGGTGGACGCTGACCAGATTGAAAAGGCCCGCCTTTGAGGAGGCCGCAGGCTTCTTCCGGGCGGCTCTGGCCCTGAGCCCGGAGAGCCCGGTCGCCCGCTTGAATCTCGCCTACACTCTTCACAAGAAAGGGGATCTGGGCGGGGCCATCGCCGAATACCGCAAGGCCCTCGAGTTGAGATCCGACTATGCCTGGGCTCACAACAACCTCGGCGTTGTGCTTGCGGAGAAAGGGTTGACAGACGAGGCCATAGCTGAATACCAAGAGATGATTCGACTGAAGCCCAAAAACGCCGGCTACGCCCACAACGGCCTTGGCTGGATTTTCGAGCACACCGGCCGGTTGGACGAGGCGATGACCAAGTATCGGAAGGCCGTCGAGGTGAACCCCGAATATGCCCTGCCTCACAATAACCTCGGTCTTGCACTGGCGAATGAGGGCCGGTTGGACGAGGCGATGACCGAGTATCGGAAGGCCATCGACGCGAACCCCCAATGGGCCCTGCCTCACAATAACCTCGGAAGAGTACTATCGGATAAGGGCCAGCTCGATGAGGCGCTGACCAAGTTCAAAAAGTCCGTCGAACTCGAGCCCGAGGATCCCGCACTTCACATAAACCTCGGTAATACATTCATTAAACTGGGCCGGTTCGACGAGGCCGTCGCCGCTTATCAGGCGGCGATTCAAAAAAAGCCAAAGTACGCCGAAGCCCACTACAATCTCGGCCTCACCTTCAATCGCCTGGGCCGTGGGGACGAAGCCATCGCCGCCTATGAAAAGGCGATCGAATCGAAGCCGGCCTACGCGGAAGCCCACGTCAATCGCGGCGTTCTGCTCAAGCGCAAAGGGAGGCTGGATGATGCCATCGCCGCCTTTGAACAGGCGATTCGCCACAAGCAGGATTTGGTCCAGGCGCACGAAAACCTCGGCGAGGTGCTTCTGATTACGGGTCGCTTCGATGAGGCGATAGTGGCGTGCCACAAGGCCATCGACCTGGTGCCGAATCGGTACCACGGCCACGTTGGCCTGGCCGCCGCACTTATGCAAAAAGATCGGATCGACGAGGCCATCGCCGAGTATAGAGAAGTCATTCGTTTGAACAAAGATCATTTCATGGCCCACTACACTCTGGGTTGCTTGTTGTGCGATCACAAGCACGATTACATCCAGGCAATTGCCGCCTTCAAAGACGCAAGACGCATCCAACCGGAATCCGCCGCTTCCCACTACTGCCTCGGCAACGCCTTCGGGGGCAAAGGACTGTTGGATGATGCCATCGGTGCCTACCGGGAAGCCATCCGGCTGAAACCTGATTTTGCCGACGCCCGCAACAATCTGGCCCTTCGTCTGCGAGACAAGGGAAAGCTGGACGAAGCGCTCGCCGAATGGCAGGAGGCCCTGCGTCGCAATCCAAACCACTTCGGCACTCACCTGCACCTGGGCGGGTTCTGGTGCTACTTCAAGCTCGATTACGATCGCGCCATCGCGGAGTTCCGGGCGGCCATTCGCCTTGTGCCCACCAGTTCCATAGCTCGCGTCAACCTGGGCAATGCACTCCTGGGAAAGGGTAGGGTGGCGGAAGCGCTCGCTTCCTACCAGGAGGCCGTATTCTTCGAGCCCAATGCGCAAGCTTACACTAAGATCGCGTGGCTGCTCGCCACCTGCTCGGATGCGAATCTCCGGGACCCCAGCGGCGCGGTCGAAGCAGCGCAGAAAGCGATTGCCCTGTCCGCGAAGGACGGTCTTGCCTGGCAAGCGCTGGCCTGGGCTCAGTATCGCGACGGCGACTGGAAGGCCGCGATCGCCTCCATGGAGAAAGTCAAGGGATTCGGTTCCTCCGGCGACAGTATCGAGTGGTTCCTGTTGGCCATGGCGCACTACCAACTCGGAAACCGCGACGAGGCTCGCCGCTGGTACGACCAGCGGTCAAATGGATGGACAAGAACAATCCCAAGGATGACGAACTCCGCCGCTTTCGAATTGAGGCCGCGGAAGTTCTGAAAATCAAGTAAGACCAGTGATCGCTCATTTTCTTTTTTTGCGCACAGACTCCCTCGATTTCTCGCACTGAGAATTGAGGGCGGATGCGATCCTCTGATCCTAACCCCTGAAGCAAGCAGCCGGTGAAGCTCGCCGCCAAGCAGAAGTCTCACCGGCCCGGCCGGCCCCTGGCGCTCGGTCTGCCGCCGGGGAACCTGCACCGGCATTCTATCGCAGACCGGATCCTGAAAGGAGATTGACGATGTGGTTTCCATTCTTTACTGGCGTCATGGAAATCCGGGCATTCCGCAGCCGGCGTCCGCAGCCGCGGCCGGCACGCCGGGGCACACGCCTCGGTCCTGGAGCAACTCGAAGACCGCAGTCTGCCGTCGAGCTACTCCGCGGCGAGCGTCTCGGCCCTGATCGCCGACATCACCGCCGCCAACGCGGCCGGCGGGGCAAACACCATCAGCCTGACGGCCCCGACAACTTCGCCCTATGTCTTGACCGGCGGTGAACAACACCACGCGACGGCAACACGGGCCTGCCGGTCATTGCCGCCAATGACAGCCTGACCATCGTCGGCAACGGCGACACCATCGAGAGCTCGGGTGGCGGCTCCGGCTGTTTGCTGTGGCTAGCGGGGCGTCGCTGACTTTGAGTAACCTGACGCTGCAGGGTGGGAACGGCGTGACTGATGGCGGTGCCATCTACAACCAGGGCACGCTGGTGCTCAACGGCGCGACCGTTCAGGACAACGATGCATCGATCGAGGGCGGCGGCGTCTACTCCGTCGGCGGCTCGCTCACGCTGGAGGGCGGTGCCATCGTCCAGCACAATCAGGTCATCACGTCGTCGTCTGCCTTTGGCGGCGGCATTTTCGTCTCCGGCGGCTCGGCGACGCTGGAGGGCGGTGCCCTCGTAAGCAACAACGAGGCCATCAGCCACAACGGAGGTATGGATGCTTTCGGCGGCGGGCTGTGTCTCGAAGGCACTACGGCCGTGCTGACAGATGTCACCGTGGATGGCAATTCTGCCCTAACCATCGACGAACCGGGTGGCAGAGTTGATGGCGGCGGGTTGTATGCCTTCAATGCGGTCGTCGCCCTGAAGAGCACCACCGTAGACGGCAACGCTGCTGGATCCCTCAGCCACCCGGCGATCTATAGTTATGGGCGGCCTGTGCCTCCAGGCATGTCAAGCCACCATGACCAATTGCACCGTGAAGTCCAACAATGCCGTAGGCGTCGGCCCCGGCGTCGCGGGAGGTAATGGCGGCAATGGCGGCGGCATCTGCATCATCGCCTCTGGCCGTCTCTATCTCGACGCGGCCACGGTGGCGGCAGACGACGGGCAACACGGCTTCCACCGCTTACGACAACATCGACGGCAGCTACACTCTCTCGTAGGAAGCGAATGGTGGCAGACCCAACAACTTGAACATCGCCAAAGTCGGTGCCAGCGAGAGCTGCTGCAAGGATCAAGCCGATCAGAAGATGACGACGAATGAGCTGTCCGCGATTCATGAGCGGTGAGTTCGAGAGGATGAGATTTCGGCCATAGTCGTTTTATGAAGTGTCCGACAGCTCCAGTCTCTTGCTGCGGGAAACATATCTCGCAAATCCGGATTTTTTCTGCTTGCAACTCTGTTCCCTGCGACCGATAATAGATTTAATTCTCTCCCACCCTATGCACTCTCCCGCCTTCCTTTGTGTTCGCGATTTGTTCGTTCAGATGGTCCCACCCTACCGGAGCCTCCCCTATGAGGTCTCTTTCCCTGACACTGGTCAGCGGTCTGCTGTTTGTTCTGCCCGTTGCAGCCGATGAACTTTTGCCGCCAAGTAAACCGATCGATCAGGCCATCGACTATTATGTCGATGCCATGCTCAAGACGCAGAACATCACCCCCGCTGCGCAAATTGACGACACCAATCTGATTCGTCGCCTTACCCTGGATCTCGTTGGACGAATTCCCACGCCGGCCGAAACCAAGATGTTCGTGGAATCGAAAGATCCGGACAAGCGAGCCAAGCTTGTGGATCGCCTGATGAGTTCTCCCGCGTTCGTTCGACATCAAGCGGTTCAATTCGATGCGATGATGACCCCGCCCAACAATAACCGCGGGAATCTGCGCGAATACTTCGTCGCCGCACTGAGCGATAATCGCCCGTGGAGCGCCATTTTCCGCGAGCTGATGCTCCCCGATGCCAAGGATCCGAAACAAAAAGGCTCCATCGAGTTCCTCCGTGCCCGCGTCACCGATGCCGATAGACTTACCAATGATGTGAGCGTTGCCTTTTTCGGCGTGAATATCAGTTGCGCCAGTGTCACAATCATCCCCTGGTCGAGAAGTGGAAGCAGGATCACTTTTACGGGATGAAATCGTTCCTGATTCGCACTTTCGACAACGGCGGAATGCCGGCGGAACGCGGCTTCGGCTTGGTGAAGTTCAAGCCGAACAAGGGTCCTGAACGCCAGGCGAAAATGATGTTCTTGACCGGAAAAGTGATCGAGAACGATACGCTCCGCGAGCCGACCGGCGACGAGAAGAAGAAAGAACAAGATCGGCTCAACAAGGCCAAAAGCGCCAAGGTCGTGGCACCGCCTCCCGCATTCAGCCCGTGCGAAACTGGTTGAAGCGGCCTTGCAGCCTGGCGAGACGGATTATTTCGCTCGCTCGATCGTCAACCGGCTCTGGCATCGAATGCTTGGCTATGGACTCGTGATGCCTCTGGATCAGATGCATTCGGAAAATCCACCCAGCCATCCCGAATTGATGAAGTGGTTGGCCCGCGATATGGCAGGCAACAACTACGACATGCGCCGGCTCATTCGCGGTATCGTGCTCAGCAAGACCTACTCGCGCAGCAGCAAATATGAGGAGAAAACGATTCCCGAAGCGAAGTGGTTCGCGGTCGCCCGGCTCAAGCCGATGACGCCGATGCAGTTGGCGACATCGATGAAAATCGCCATGACCGATCCCAAAGAATTTGAAACTCCGAAATCGGCTGAGCTGGAAAAGAAGCTCGAAGGACTGGAAAGCTTTGCGCGGTTTCGCCGGGCAGATCGCACAGCCTACCGACGATTTTCAGATCGGGGTCAGCGAGGCTCTGCTGTTCAGCAACAGCCCGCGCATCACTCAGGAGTTTCTCGGCGACAATGGTCTCTTGGGGCGAGTCAAGCAAATCAAGGATCCATCTGAAGCGATTGAGTTGCTGGTCCGCTCGATTCTGGGTCGTCGGCCCAGCGCGGATGAAGTGAAATGGTTCAGCGATTATCAGGCAGCGCGAAAAGATCGCCAGAGCGAAGCGTATCGCCAACTGGCATGGGCGCTCATTACCAGCGCTGAGTTTCGATTCAATTATTAGTTGGTGGTCAATGGTCAGCAAATGCAAATACCTGCCGAGTTCTCGTCTTTGCATTTACTGACCACTGACCACCGTTCACTGACCACTAAGAACCCCTCTCAAATGAGGAGATCTCCTATGACGACAAGACGAATTTTTTGCGGCTCGGCGGATCACGCGGTGAGCCGGCGAGCGTTTTTGGGCGGGGTTGCCGCAGCCGGCGCAACGGCGTTTGCCGACATGACCCAACTCGATGTCCTGGCCAAGGCACCGGTTGCCGCGGATCTCAAAAAGAAACAAAAGCGCATTATTCTTTTGTGGTTGGCTGGCGGTGCCAGCCAGTTGGAAACTTGGGATCCGAAGCCGGGCGCTTCGACGGGTGGACCGTTCCGGGCAATCAAGACCGATGTGCCTGGAGTCCAGATTTCCGAACTGATGCCGATGATGGCCCAGCGGATGAAGACCACAGCGATCATTCGTTCGCTCAATACCCGCAATGGCGATCACGGCGGTGGTGCCGTACTAATGATGCGGGGCCGAATGAACGAAGCGAGCGTCAAATATCCCGACCTGGGCGCGGTGTTGGCAAAGGAAATGGGCCTCGCCGATAGCAAAGTGCCCGATTACGTCACTTTCTACACCCAGACCGAAGGCCGAGGCTCCGCACCCGGCGATTCGGGCTTTCTCGGCAGCCGATATGCTCCGATGGAACTGACCACGAGCATGATGCCCGAAAACATCAAGAAGCTCGACGGCATCACCGAGATGGATCATCAACAGCGTGCCGACTTGCGGGATTTGCTGAGCAAACGATTTACCGAGGGCCGGACCTCAAGTACCCTGGGTAGCCATAACGAAGCTTATCAGCGCGTTCGCGGCATCATGGCCAGCGACAAGCTCTTCGACATCAATCAGGAGCCTGCCAGTGTCCGCGACAAGTATGGCCCAACACAGTTTGCCCAACAGGCACTGGTTGCGCGTCGATTGGTCGAAGCCGGCGTGCCGTTCGTTCGCGTGGCTCGCGCATGGTGGGACAGCCACGGCCAGAACTTCGAGACCCATCAAGAGATGGTGCCTGAACTCGACCATGTAATGGCAACTCTGATCGACGATTTAAAAGAGCGCGGTTTGCTCGACGACGTGATGATCGTCACGCTGGCGGAATTCGGTCGGACACCTGGGATCAACGCGAGCCTGGGACGAGATCACTTCGCATCGGCATGGTCGATGTCGATGTCGGGCGGCGGCATCAAGGGTGGAGCTTGCTACGGCAAGACCGACGCCAAGGGCGATCGCGTGGTGGAAGGTGAAGTCGGAGCCGGCCAGGTGTTCGCCACGATCTACACCGCGCTGGGCATCAACCCGAACAAGGATTACCACCTGGGTGCCCGTCCGATCCCATTGGTGAACCCCGGCATCGAAGCGATTAAATCGCTTGTAGGATAGTGCTCAACAAAACCAATACAGAACCTAACCACAGAGTCACAGAGAACACAGAGAAGACAAAATACCGAAAAGAGAGAATGAATCGAACATTCAAGGAATTTGTCTTCTCTGTGTTCTCTGTGACTCTGTGGTTAGAATGTACTTCCTTCTAACCCGTGAAGACACACATGGCTGCTAATCCCGATAAACTCAAGCTCGTCAAAGACATTTCTTTCAAGGCGATCGCCTTTGGCATCGCCCGCGTTCCCAAGTCGACGCGATTCTACCTCGGTGCGTCGGATTTCAAAGTCTACGATATCGACCTCGGTGCAGCCAAGGTTGAACCGAAGGAACTCTACAATCACGGCAGCTATGTGACCGGCGTTGCTCTCGCGGGCAAGACGCTGGTCTCCGGCAGTTATGACTGCAAACTGATCTGGTGGGATACCGAGAAGAACAAAGAAATCCGCAGCATCGAAGCGCATTCCAAGTGGATTCGCAAGGTGCGGGTAAGTCCCGACGGCAAACTCTTCGCCAGCGTGGCGGATGATATGGTCTGCCGGGTATGGGATGCCGAGACGGGCAAGAAGGTCCACGAACTGCGCGGACACCAGGAAAAGACTCCCAACCATTTCAATTCGATGCTTTACGCCGTGGCCTTCTCCCCCGACGGCAAGTACCTGGCTACCGGCGACAAGGTCGGGCACATCGTGGTCTGGGACGTGGCGAAAGGGACGCAACTCGCAGCGATGGAAGCGCCGATCATGTATACCTGGGATCCATCCGCAAGACTGCACTCGATCGGCGGCATCCGATCGCTGGCTTTCTCGCCGGATAGCAAACTGCTGGCAGTAGGCGGCACCGGCAAGATCGGTAACATCGACCATCTGGAAGCCAAGGCTCGCGTCGAGATCTTCGAGTGGGAAACACAAAAGAAGTACCACGAATTCACCGACACCAAGTTCACGGGGCTATCGAACCATCTTGTCTTTGCCCCCAAGGGCGAATGGTTGTTGAGTGCCGGCGGCGCGGGCGAGGGCTTCGCGATGTGCTTCGACGTCAAAGGCAAGAAGCTCATCAAGGGCGAGAAGGTCGGGATGCACGTTCACGACCTGGCGCTCAACGAAGAGGCAGACACCATCTACTGTGCCGGGCACAACAAGATTGCGATCTGGGGGATGAAGGGGTAAGATGAGGTAGATGACCGAATCCCATCATGCGGGGTGGCCTGATACAAGGGATCGGGTCGCCCCGAATGTTTTTCGGAGGACTTCAAATGAGTCTGGCGACGCAAGCCAGTGGCTTTTCCGTCGAGGTCGCGCGGAAACGCCTCGAACCTCTCGCGGCGACCCTGAGTTCCAAACTAATCCGATCTCACGAAACGACCTTTGCCTTTCCTGACTTGCGACGCAATTCATCGCCTTCGAGCCGTTCTTCGAATAATCTATCTACGCCGCCAAGAGTCCCGAAATACCCGAACCAACTGTGTCGAATGATCCTCCGAAAAGAATTGCGCAAGTCGGCACGCGCCCGATTGCGTGATGCAGAGGTTCTCTTTCGAAAGCAGCGCTACGACGGCGCATATTATTTGTGTGGAGGAATTGCTGAGGGCATTATGAATCTGAAAACTGTCTCTAAGAAACTGCAATCGATGGCGACGGAAATCGAATCGGAAAAGGGGGAAATTACTCTTTTCGCACTGTTTTTGCGAAACGAGTCTCCTGAACTGTGGGATTTGGGGATCGCTGCTGAATGGATAAAAGACGACAAAGGTGCCGTGTACATGTATGTAGCCAACAAGCTGCAAAGTGCTCTAACTGAGAAGGAACGGTACGGCATTAATAGCATTGTTATTCTGAATCAGAATGGTGCCGCGCTTCATTACTTTCTGGAACAATTCGGGGGTAAAGTTGGAATGCACAATATCCATTTCCAGACGGAAGGCGGGAAAAAAATTCCCAAAGCGTGTGTGATTCTTGTTAGCCCTTCGGTTCGGGCGCATGCGAAAGTAGCGGAAACGTAGAAGTCACATGCATCCCTTCTGATTGTGTTCAACCGACACTTCCGGCCATCATGCGGGGTGGCACGGTATGATGGAATGGTTGTTACCTCTAAAGGAGATCCGGCCGTGAGCATCCAAATCGAATTGCCGGCTCAAGAAATCACTGCTCTCAAACGCGCAACCAAACTTGAGGATGAAGCCGAGGCCGTCGTCATGGCGGCGCGAGAGTTCCTTCGGCTTCATTGTCTCCAAGAACTGAAAGCCGTATCAGGAAAAGTGGAGTTTGACTCCACATGGCAAGCACAAGAGGAACTAGAATTGGCAGAGCTCGAATTCCCCCACTAAAGAGATGGGTTCGATGGACGATTGGGTATTCGTGGATACGTGCGTTTGGGCCTCGTTCTTCGGAAAACCCAGTTCACCGGAGCTTGAAACGCTACCGACCACACAAGTAAATCGTCAATTGAGGGGATCCCATCATGGCCGAGGTCTATGTAAGCACGGACATCGAAGCGGATGGCCCGATTCCGGGACCGAATTCGATGCTCAGTTTCGCTTCCGCCGTCTACAGTTCGGATAAACGACTAATCGATACATTCTCCGCCAATTTGATCACTCTTCCCGATGCGACCGGCGATCCCAGAACAATGGAGTGGTGGAAAACCCAGCCCGAGGCTTGGGCCGCTTGCCGGGAAAATGTTCGAGACCCCGCGCTGGTGATGCCGGAATATGTTGCCTGGGTCAAGAAACTGCCCGGCAAACCAGTCTTTGTGGCGTATCCGGCAGCGTATGACTTTATGTTCGTCTACTGGTATATGATTCGGTTCGCGGGAGAAAGCCCCTTTTCCCATTCCGCTCTCGACATCAAGAGTTATGCAATGGCATTGCTCGGCACTGGTTATCGAGATTCGACCAAGCGCAATATGCCCAAGGCGTGGTTTGATCCGATCCCTCATACTCATGTGGCGCTGGACGATGCCAAGGGACAGGGCCTGCTGTTTTGCAATATGTTGGCCGAGAGGATGCAACGATTCGCCTGATCTCGAATCGTTGCAATTGTGTCGAAACTTCAACTTTACCGACGATCCTGTTTGCGCCCGGTAAACTCCTTGGGCTGGGACTGTTGCCCAGTCAGACAGCCAGTGTTGGAAACCCACAGCACCAGCATGGCCGCCATGCCGCCCGATAGCCAGGCTGACTGGTAGCTCGGCAGCTGACCATTCGCTTCTTGCGTTCGTTGGAATTCGGCATTGGACGCCGGTGAAGTCAAGGCGACCCCACGTTCGATCGCGACTGCCGTTTGCTTCCATCCGGTGGATTGTCCGCTTTCTTCCATCTCAACTGTTGCAGAGAAATTAAGACCGGCACCGTCCGCAAGCATCGCATCGGTGAAGGTGTCAACACCGTTTTGCTCAGTATCGGTCCAGACACCCAAGGCAGTCCCATATTCCGAGTAATCGTTGTCGATCGGAGTCAAGTCATCATCTGTCGAGATGCCGTCGCTCACCTGTATCTCACTGGCCTTCACGCTGCCGGCTGCAAAGACTGCGAGGTTCGCGGAAACGATACTGCTCGCAAGCATCGGGGTGCCGGTGTCGAGGCTGGTGGTGCCATCGCTGGGAATCCCAGCGCTGCCGGCGATTCCGACGACAACCGAGTTGCCCGGAACGGCCCCAGTCTGCGGCAACACCGAACTGCTGGAGAGTCCGCTGTCGGCCAAGCTGCCGACGATCGTACTGTCGATAAGCGTTATCACCCCGCCGTAGTTGTCAATACCGCTCTCGGTCGGGTTCGCGTTGCCGGAAACGGTACTCTCGGTCATCGTCATATTGGCAGCGTTGAGGATGCTACCGCCGATATTCCAAAAGGCAAAATTGCCGGTAACGGTACTCTGAGTCATCGTCAGGTTGGCAGTATTGAAGATCCCTCCGCCAAAATTGGCCGAGTTACCCGAAACCGAGGTGTTCACGAGGGTTGTCGTGCCGTTGTCGTAGTTGCCGATACCTCCGGCACCAAAGGCCGAGTTGCCCGAAACGACACAGTCGACGATCATCAGGTCACCGCCGTAGTTGCCGATTCCCCCATTGCCTTGAGCAGCGCTGTTGCCCGAGATGCTGCTCTCGATAACCGTCAAATTGGCGGTATTGGCGATGCCGGCGTTATTGACCGCCCAGTTGCCCGAAACCGAACTGTTGGTCAACATTAAATTGGCAGTATTGAAGATGCCCCCTGCGAAACGGGCCGAGTTGCCGGAAACGGTGGTGTTCACGAGCGTTGCGGTGCCGCCGGCGTAATTGTCGATGCCGCCGGCCCCGCTGGCCGAGTTGCCGGTAATGGCGCTGTCGATGAGAGTCAGCGTTCCGCCATCGTTACCAATGCCGCCAATGCCTGCGACGACGGTGTTTTCGGAGACGACACTGCCGGTCAGCGTCAGCTCACCGGTATTGAGGATGCCGCCGTTGTAGAGTGCCGAGTTGCCGGATACGGTGCTATCGACCAGTGTCAGATTCCCGGCATTGAAGATGCCGCCGCCGTTGCCCTGGTTCGCTGAATTGCCGGCGATGCTGGTATTGGTCAGCGTTAGACTACCATAGTTGACTATACCACCACCAGCGTTGCTGGTAGCGGCACCGCCTTCGATCGTCAAACCTGAAATCGCGACACTTGCCCCGGACGTGACATCGAATACCGTGCTCTGGTTGTCGCCGTTGATGGCAAGTTGGGTGGCCGAGGGGCCGAGGATTGTCACGTTTTGGTCGAGTACCAGGCTGCCGGCGTTCAGAACGATCTGCTCCGATGAGCTGAACAGGTCCGGTGCAAACTGGATTACATCGTTGCTGCCGAAGGGACTGGAGGTGTTGATCTGGCTCGCTTTGGCCGATAACAGGCTGTTCCCCGCTGAGTCGGTCGCCCTGCCGTCGGTGTCGATCAGCGCTACCGCCTCGCGCAACGTGAGCGTCGAACCGATGGCAGTGATGGGGCCGTCGGCCAGGCTGTTGACGGTGAGAACGGCAGGGGCAAGCCGGTCTTCAAGGGATGTCACGTTGAGACGGGTAAGGCGTTTCCGCGTCGGGGTCGTTTGCGACGGGCGGCCCGATCGGGAATTCTCGCGAAGGATTTCACCAGCTGATGAAAAACAGACATTAGAAGCTCCTTTGTAACATGTTGTGAATCAGGTTGAGTCAAGAAACCAATTCATTTCGGGGGAACAGAACCCAAAAGACTCGCAGGAATCTCCCGAAGCGCCTCGGCCGGTAGATCAAATGAATCTCCCGTCAGTCGAGGATCTTCGGGTGCTATTTCGGGGTAGCGAATGCCCGCCAGCACCTGAACCGCGAACACCTCCTGCACTGCCTCTTCAAAACGCAAGAATGCCACCGTTTGCCCGTTGCGGACATCGACGACCCAAACTCCGCAGTTGCGTTCTGCCAGCGCCCGTTCAGCGATCGGGATGCCGCTGAAAACAGCACTTTCCCGCACTTGTGACAGGCCGATGAACGCAAAGGGGCCGTAAAAGTCGAGCCCGCGCGTGAAGCCCGGCAATTCGGCCAGAGACTGGTAACGGCCGGTTGACAGTTCCACAATGCCGATGCTTCCCTTACCGGACTCCAACACCCACAAGCGATCGTGTACCCAGCGCGGCGAATGCGGCATGCACAGGCCGCGAGCGAGAACCTTGCCGCTGGGTACTTCCATCACGACCCCGCCGTCTTTTTTGTGTTGTCGCCAACCCTGTTGCGTGTCGGTTTCGGACAGGGCTGTGACAAAACGTACGGAAAGTCGGCCCTGGTTGTCGGCGGCAACACCCAGCCCGTTCAGATGGCAGCGATCTTCGGGTGCGAGCCCTGAAATGAAAGGTGGCCGCCAGCGCGGCACGAAATTGTGGATAGCGTTGAGCGTGCACAGGCAGGAGAATCGAGTATTGACGAACCATAACTCGCCTTCATCTTTCAGCGCTTCCTCTTGGGACGGTGCGGCAGAAACCCAAGCCATTTCATGAATGTTGATGTCGCCGGTCGTATGAAGTGAGCGAAGCAAGTAGCATGCATCATGTCGCCCGGCCGGCTCCATGCGCCGGCATACCTGCGGCAGGTTCCGATACTGGCGAATCTCACGTATTGTTCCAACTGCAAGGCGAGTGGCATCACCGGCCATCCCCATCGGTCGAGGAAGGTTGCGAAAGTGAGTATTGACCCGGTCGCCCTCAGCCCGCAGCAAAACCAGTTTCCCGGCCTGATAGGTCGTCACCAGAAGAGATATATTCAGTTGCGAAAGGAGGGTCGCGAAACTCGCGGTGTGCTTGCTCCGCAGCGGTATCGGCTCATCGGTTTTGGGTATGGGATCCATGCGGAGTGTTCCTTACGGTTCCGGCAAACCTTCGCGAGATCTCTGTCACTCATCTTGCCTAGTTTAACATATTGATCGGCCCTGGAACATAGTGCTGATTCATTTTCCATCGACCGAAGGAGAGGCGAACGTAACATAGAAGAATGAACCAGGAACCGTTGATTTGTTTCGATTCCGCCACGCTTTTTCGTCTCGATGGCTCCGTGGCCCTTCGCGATTTCTCCTGGCAAATTCAGGAAGGACATACCTGGGCTATCATCGGGCCGACGGGTTCGGGCAAAACCTTGCTCACCGAGAGTCTTCGAGGCCGGCATCGCCTTGAATCGGGGTCGCTCACCTGGCCGCTAATCGATCGATTGCGGGCAACGGGTCGAGCGATTGGCTGGCCGACGGAAGTGATCCAGGTGCTTTCCTTCAAGGAGGAATCCCGGCTATTCTCGTATGGCAAGCATTACTATCAACAGCGCTACAACTTCATTGAGGCGGAGGAGGATCTCACTCTGTGTGCTTTTCTACGAACCGGGGTCTCGGCTTCCGAAGAGTCGATTCAACTTGCTTCAGCGCAACTGGGACTCGACGACCTGATGCCCCTGTCCTTCATCAAGCTATCGAATGGTCAAACCCGCCGGGCGCGAATTGCCAAAATCATGCTCTCGCGCCCGGAATTGTTGATCCTCGATGAACCGTTCATGGGCCTGGATGTCGCAGGACGAACCGAGGTGGCGCAAATCCTGGGCGATATGATCCGTCGCGGAACGCGCATCTTGCTGATAACCCGACCCGATGCTATTCCCGAATGGGTTACGCATGTTTTGGAGTTGGGAATCACCGGGAGCGTTAAGGCCTGCACGCGATCTGAAATTCTCGAACAATCATCGATCGATACAGCTGCGTCAAAGCCGACGGCAACTCTCGCGAAGCCCGATGAGACCGTACCGATCGTCGAATTACGCAACGTACACGTCGCCTACGATGGCAAACCGATTCTGCAAAACATTTCCTGGACAGTGCGAACCGGCGAAAGATGGGCGCTTCTGGGCCCCAACGGTTCCGGAAAAACGACGCTGTTGAGCCTTCTCTGCGGCGATCATCCGCAGGCGTATCGCAACGAGATTCGGCTATTCGGCCAACTGCGCGGCACGGGCGAAAGCATCTGGGACATCAAACGGCGCATCGGGTTTGTTTCTCCCGAAATGCACCTCTATTTTTCCGAGCCGCTTTCGGTGGCGCGAACCATCGCCACCGGGTTCCACGATGTGCTGGCGTATCGCCCCATCACGTCGGAGCAACAAAGTGCAATTCGGAAGATGCTCGAAGCATTTGGGATCGCGGAACTGGCAGATCGCTACTTTGCCCGGCTATCGACAGGCCAACAACGACTGGTGCTCTTCTTACGGGCGCTCGTGAAGGAACCGCCGCTCTTGATTCTGGATGAGCCTTTCCAAGGCATGGATTCGGCGACGATTGCGATGGCCAGAGATTGGCTCGACAAGCGACTTTGTCCGGATCAAACACTCTTGTTCGTGAGCCATTACGAAGAGGAAATCCCGCGAACCGTCAAGCGACGATTGCGCCTAATTGGTGGTCGGACGGCGGAGTTGAGTTGAGCCAACCGAGTGAAGAATCCGCGAACTTCAGGAAGTCAGTCCTACAATACTATGGACCAACTCGATGGCGGAACAGTTTTGTCGGGCTTTGCCTTGGCAGTGCGCAACCTTTTCGCGGAACTCGACAGACACCGCTAAGATTTAGAGTTTGTTGCAGAATTGGCGGCAGCGAATCTTGTAGGGTGGGTCGAGGCTTTGCGAGGCCCACCAATACGAGATACCGCTTCATGGTGGGCCTCGCAAAGCCTCGACCCGCCCTACCTGGAATGTCCTTGGAGAGACCTGGTGCAACCGATTCGTCGTGCGTTATTGAGTGTCAGCGATAAGACCGGACTCGTCGATCTTGTGGCGATTTTGGCTGGATTTGGCGTGGAATTGATCTCTACCGGCGGCACCCGTCAAGCACTTCTCAATGCCGGGTTCAGCGTCAAGGACATCAGCGAAGTCACCGGCTTTCCGGAAATGCTCGACGGCCGGGTGAAGACACTGCATCCGAAGGTTCACGGCGGTTTGTTAGCCCGGCGCGATCTGCCGGAACACATGCAGACCATCCAGCAGCACGGCATAACGCCGATCGATCTGGTGGTTTGCAACTTGTATCCCTTCGAGCAAGTCGTTGCAAAACCGGGCAGCACCGATGAGGAGGTCATCGAGAACATCGACATCGGCGGGCCTAGCATGCTTCGCTCCGCCGCGAAGAATTTTCATGCCGTTGCCGTGGTGACTTCTCCGCAACAGTATACAGGAATCGCCGAAGAGCTGAAACAACATGCCGGCTCGCTCAGCCTGGAAACACGACGTAGCCTGGCACGGGCTGTTTTCGAGCGAACCGCCGGCTATGAATCGGCCATCGCTGCCTATTTTGCCCGGACCGCTGGTGAAGAATCATTCCCACCGAATCTGTCGTTGCACCTGGTTCGCAAATCCGGCTTGCGCTACGGCGAGAACCCGCACCAGCAGGCCGCTTTCTATGTGGAAGTACCGGGGCCAACCAATTGCATCGCCGGCGCAGAGGTTCTTCACGGCAAGGAACTTTCTTACAACAACATCCTCGATCTCGATAGCGCTTTGAATCTCGTTCGAGAATTTACCGATCCGGCGGCAGTGGTCATCAAGCACAACAATCCATGCGGTGCCGCGCTCGGATCGACGCTCGCCGCTGCCTTCCAGCGAGCATTCGATGGCGACCCGATCAGCGCTTTCGGCGGCATCCTCGCTTTCAATCGAATCCTGGATGAAGCAACCGCCTTGAAGATTGCCGAGCCGAACCGCTTTGTGGAGTGTATCGTTGCACCCGATTTTGAACCGGCAGCGTTCGAGATCTTGACCACCAAGCCAACCTGGCGAAAGAATGTTCGGCTCCTGAAGACCGGACCCTTCCAACCAGCTCATGCTGCGGTCGATTCGTTCGACTATCGAAGGGTCGATGGCGGCTTGCTGGTACAGGCACGCGATCGGGGCGCGGATGATCCGGCGAATTGGAAAGTCGTGACCAAGCGACCACCGACAGCTGAGGAACGAACATCTTGGAATTCGCGTGGAAAGTTTGCAAACACGTCAAGAGTAATGCGATCGTTTTGGCGAAGGATACTCTGGTCGTCGGGGTCGGAGCGGGACAGATGAGCCGGGTTGACTCGGTGCAGATCGCGATTGGCAAGGCCGGTGAGCGCGTCGCGGGATCGGTCCTCGCCTCCGATGCGTTTTTTCCATTCCGCGACAATGTGGACTTCGCTGCTGCTGCGGGCGTCGTGTCGATTGTGCAGCCGGGCGGCTCGCAGCGGGATGCGGAGTCGATCGCGGCGTGCGATGAGAAAGGCCTGGCTATGCTCTTTACCGGAGTAAGGCATTTTCGACATTAGCTCGCTGCCGATTGGAGGGTGGCTTTTTTTGTCTGAGTTGCACAATCCGCAAATCTATCATTGTCAACGAGTTTTGGTTGGAGCATAATTCACTCAAATGAATCAATTATTTCCTGGTGTCGCCTCTTGGTAGGTCTTCCCACCTCTCGTAAGGAATCAACTCCATGCCGATCACTCTCAACTGTCCAAAGTGCAAAAAGCCCTTTCGCGTCCGGGACGAATCCGTTGGATTACGGGTGAAGTGTCCGAACTGTCAGGCCATTTTGCAAGTGCCGGCATCTCTGGCCCCGGCATCGTCGGTCATTCCCGAAGTTCCGCCCTCCAATCCCGACTCGCCCCCGACTCCCCCGCCGGTTACGTCGCCGAGGCCGATGGCGCAGCCGGTGGATGCAACGCCTCCTCCTCCGGTTGGGCAGCAGAACGAACCTTATTTCCTGGAAGTATCACCGGAGAGCGGACCGCCCTCGTTGCCGCCGCATCCAGTTCCGCCGGGTCGGCCCGCTCCCAAACCGCGATCGAAGTCCACCGAAGATCCCGAACCGACTCCCGCACGGAGCACTCGAAGTGAGCGCGATCGGACATCGGAACGCGACCGCGAACATGATCGAGAAAAACCGACACGGAAAACGCGCATTCCCGACAGTGATGCCTTGCAAGAATTCGAGGCGTGGAAAAAGGTGCGCGGGGGTTTGCGCTGGGTGCAGTTAGGACTGGTCTTCGCCTTGATTGCTGCCTTGCGAGGCTTTGGAGAAGTGGTATATTTGTTCGCCACTTTGAGCTACGTCAGCTTGCCCAAATATAACCCGGACAGCAAGGGATTGCTGGGCATCTCAGGACTCGATTTCGGCCAGGAGATCGCGTATGGGCTGAGTTTCATCCCGTTGTTGCTCGGTTATCTGTTCCTCTTGGTCGGGCGCATGAAATGTACCGCAGTCCCGGAAAGCGCGAGGCCGCGCGGTTTGGCAGGTGGAACGCTCTTCTTTACCTTCATCGCATTTTTGGGCACCATCGGTTTTGCCATCGCAGTGGTCGGCCCAAAGGTAGCCGACCCACAGATGCCTCATTATTTCAAACCCGTCACGCTAACGGTGTTCATCGCGTTTGGCTTGCTGGCGGAACTCTGGTTTGTGCTCTATCTCGGTCGAAGCCGGGTTAGCGGTTGGCAACTCAAAAATCTTGCGGGAATTTGGGCTTTCAGCGCTGCTCATTATGTGCATCATTGCAGGGGTCTGTATCGCTGAGAATTTTTATCCTTTGAGTAACTTTACCGGCCACAGCCTCGTGAGCGACATCGCCGGTTATTTCGACACCGTAGAACATTCGTTTCGGGGTCACGCTAATAATGGAGATGAAGATAATAGTATTCGGCGCATTTTGGTCACTGCGGGTATTACAGGCGGCATTGCCTTCCTTTGCCTGTTCCGCCTGATCGTCATGGCGGGAATGCTTCGGCGTTCGCTACGGCGCTGGGCGGAGGATCATGCTGTTGCGGATGCATAGCCGTGGTTGTCTTCCGGCGCAGAGGTTTTTCAGAGCCTGAATCGTAAGCGAAGATGTCTTCCGGGCGCTAACGCTACCGGCTCTGAGGTTTTTCAGAGCCTGCAGCGTTAGCGAGGGAGAATTCGGTCTGGTCAATTTCCGGGAATTCAAGAGGGGAATACAGATGAGCGGAGTACGCGTTCTGGTGGGCACCCGCAAGGGCGCGTTCATCCTGACGTCGGACGGCAAGCGCGAACAGTGGGACGTCAGCGGCCCGCACTTTGGCGGCTGGGAGATCTACCACCTGAAAGGGTCGCCCGTCGATCCGAATCGGCTCTACGCGTCGCAGTCCAGCGGCTGGTTCGGGCAGATGATCCAGCGCTCCGACGACGGCGGCAAGACCTGGGAGCCGGTGGGCAACAAGTTCGTCTACGACGGCGTGCCCGGCACGCATCAGTGGTACGACGGCACGCCGCACCCCTGGGAGTTCAAGCGCGTCTGGCATCTCGAACCGTCGCTGACCGATCCGGATACCGTCTACGCCGGCGTGGAAGACGCCGCCCTGTTCCGCTCGACCGACGGCGGCCAGACCTGGCAGGAACTCTCCGGCCTGCGCGGCCACGGCACCGGCCCCAACTGGCAGCCCGGCGCCGGCGGCATGTGCCTGCACACGATCCTGCTCGATCCCAGCAATCCCGACCGCATCTTCGTCGCCATCTCCGCCGCGGGCGCCTTCCGCACCGACGACGGCGGCAAGACCTGGCAGCCGATCAACCGCGGACTGAAGTCGCAATACATTCCCGACCCGACCGCCGAGGTCGGCCACTGCGTCCACCGCATCGCGATGCACTCCTTCGCGGCCGGACGTGCTGTTCATGCAGAAGCACTGGGACGTCATGCGCAGCGACGACGCCGGCGACTCCTGGCACGAGGTCAGCGGCAATCTGCCGACCGATTTCGGCTTCGTCGATCGACGTTCACGCCCACGAGCCGGAAACGATCTACGTCGTGCCGATCAAGAGCGACTCGGAGCATTATCCGCCCGACGGCAAGCTGCGCGTCTACCGCAGCCGCACGGGCGGCAACGAGTGGGAACCGCTCACCAAGGGCCTGCCGCAAAGCGACTGCTACGTCAACGTGCTGCGCGACGCGATGGCCGTCGATCTCGCTCGATTCGTGCGGCGTCTATTTCGGCACCACCGGCGGCCAGGTGTACGCGTCGCCCGATGCCGGCGACAACTGGACGCCCATCGTCCGCGATCTTCCGGCGGTGTTGTCCGTCGAGGTGCAGACGCTGCCATGATCCGCGTGCGTGCTCCCCACTCATCTGCGGACGCTGGCGCGCGTCGAGGGCGAGGTGACGCTCGAGGTCGAAGGGCCGGTCACGCTGCGCTCGGTGCTCGACGCGCTGGAGGCCCGCTATCCGATGCTGTGCGGCACGATCCGCGACCACGTCACCCAACAGCGCCGGCCGTTGTTGCGGTTCTTCGCCTGCGAGGAAGATCTGTCCCACGAATCGCCGGACGCTCCGCTGCCCGAGGCGGTCGCGACGGGGGCGGAGCCGTTCTGGATCGTCGGCGCGATCGCCGGCGGGTAAATGACATTCTGAAAGCAAGGAGGACCCGATGAGCGAGTTTCGGTCCTTCCACCGCGAGGTTTTTTCTCACGTGTTGTGTCAGATCCGGCAAACACGGCAAACCACGACTAACTTCGGCTTGCACCGGGATCTGGCGATCGCTGGACTTCCGCGGGTCTCCGACCCTTTTTTCAGAGAACGTTCTTGATATTATACACGTATTCACTACAATAGAAAAGGTTGATGGGGTATTGGGCTGGGGATGAAAGGGACGCTCCGGCGAACCGGCAGTTGCACCAGTCCGATGCGGCAATTTCCTTGCCTGAGTTGCTCCGCAGTTGCTACACTTCAACAACGAAACACTGGTTATTTCACTGGAAAGTTGGAAGTCATGAGCACGTTGGCGTATGCACAGTTCACGGCCGTGCGCGAGGATTCTCACCGGACATTCACGAGGCACCTCGGACAGTCGTTGCGCTGTTCCTGGCGGTCATCCTGGGATTAGTCGCCGGAGCGCTTGCATACAAGGCGGATCAAAAAACTCCTGCGAAGTGACAGCTCTCTGTGGACGGGGGATACTCGCATGTCCGGAACTACGCGATTGGCACTGGGAATTGCCATGATTGGCATTGGTTGGACTGCCTTTGTCTCCGGTCATTGGCAACAACGGACGGACCAAGCTGACTGGCACTACGAACCCACAAGCGTCGGCGATTCGATCCCGGAACCGATCGACTGATCCGACCCGCCTTCCGACGACGACGAAGGGATCTATTCATCCCCGGATACAATCATATGCACCGAGGTGCCTGCCGATATTCGCGATAGAGAACGAAGCCGACGGGCGGTACGCCCCAAAGGCGATCCGGCGCGGAAGTACGGCGTGAACTACGAAGGCGTGTTCAAGGGATGGGCCGGCAAGGACAAACAGCCAATTCCCAAACCGGCTGAGCCGATGCCGCCGACCATGTGCTGTGCGGTGGAACGGGCTCCGAAACATGCCGATCCTTTTTCCGGTCCGCACCGTACCCACTTCCTCACGGTTTCGCTTTTCGAGAGTCAGTCCGGTTTCGGCTTTGTGCGCATGATGCTCAGCAAGAATGATCGCGGCATACTGGTCGCGTCGCGGGTCGTCGATCGCGTCGAGCTGGTCAGCCTGTTGACCGATTCGGAGCCGGCGGTTTATGTCCTCGACGAGATGGCGACGCCGCCCTTGGCCCGTCAAGCAAAACGCCGGCCTCTCGACGAGTTCGAGCGCCTCGGCCTCGACGCCGTGCGCTGCGGCGAAGAACTGGTTTGGACCCGTGAGGCACCGACGCGGATGTTCGGCGCGATCCGCGCGAAAGCCGATTGTCTCGACTGCGACACGCACGCCAAGGAGGGTGAGTTGCTCGGTGCGTTTACGTACTATCTCAAGGTGCCCGTCAATCGTCTGCGCAAAACGAGATAGCTGCCCGCGGAAGAGGTTAGCCCGTGTTTCCCTTCACGACGAAAATGGAAGTCAGCAACGCGCGCAGCAAACCGCAGGTTGTTGCGGTCGAGCCGTGGGGCAATGACTACACCCTGTTGGCCGGAGAGCAACTGGAGATTGTGGCATTTGGAGATACCGTATTGCCGTGGTTTCATGTCCGGGAATGCGACGGCACGTCGCAGGTATATTGCGAAGATACCGCTATATTCATGGTAATGCAAAACGGTATGGAACTCGAATGCGGGCACAACCGCCGGCCGAAAGAACCAACCGAACACTCAAGATGATGGACATGAAGGTGAAGAAAGCGGATGGCAAGGGGCGTGTCGTCGAGTGCATCTACCGCATGGACAAGGACACGTTGTTATTGGCAACCGCGTTGCCCGATAAGCCTCGGCCGGGGAAGTTCGAGCCGACCGCAGGTAGCGCTCTTACGAAACTGGTGCGAGAAAAGAAGGACTGAGACGGGGTGATGAGGTGCGCTGGTTATCGTTGACCATCCTTCGGCGAACGGATAGGCTTCAAGTATGGACTACGCTCATATCATCACCATTGAGCCCGGCAAGCGGAGTGGGCAGCCCTGCATCCGCGGGATGCGGATCACCGTGCGAGACGTGTTGGAGTACCTCGCAGGCGGGATGACTGTCGATGAGCTTTTTGCCGATTTTCCCGAGCTAACCCACGAGGACGTCCGGGCGTGCTTGGCCTACGCTGCCGCCCAACTGCCGGGATCGGCCGCGTGAGCCTACTATTTGACCAGAACCTGTCCGACGGTCTCTCGACCGATGAAGCAACTGCTTATGCCGGAATAACACCGGAAGAACATTCGATCGGGACTGCCTTTCGTTTTCCACTGGACATCATATGCGATCCAGACCATGATTTACCGATCATCGTAGCGAAATAGGTTTTCGACGAACTGAAGTCCCTGCTTCTCTGCGTTGTCCTTTCGATAAGGAAGTCGTCATGAGGCGAGTTGTTCCAGTCATTTTCTTATTCGCCTTCTGCTATTTCAGCTCCGCTCTGATTGCCGGTGATCCTCCTGCCAAGGAACCCGCAGTCGGCGCGTTGATCGAGCAATTGAAGGAGAAAGACTCCGATAGGATTTGTGCCGCTGCCAGAGCACTCGGCCAAATCGCGCCGAAGGAAGGAACGATATCCGCGCTCAAGGAGCTGCTGGGTCACCGCGAAGGCCGTGTTCGCTGGACCGCTGCTGAGGCACTGTGGAAACTGGAGCATAACGCTGCCGCTTTGGAGCCGGTCTACACGGAATTGCTCCTTGCATCGGATGCGGAAGTGCGTGCCGCGTCGGCATGGCGTCTGGGGCGATTGCGCGACCCCGCTCGCTCCACCGTGCTGGTGCTGGCCGGGGCATTGCGCGACGAGAGCCTTGAGGTCCGCGTTCAGGCCGGACAGGCGCTTGCCAACCTGGGAGCGGACGCCAAAGCGGCCTTACCGGCGCTGTTGCGGCGCTTGGCGATCAAAAGCTCGATGAGTCTGGGCATGGCAAAGGATGGGAAAGTGTTCGAGGATCGCCGGCTCTGCCGGCACTCGTTGAATTGGCCAACGAGTCAATTCCGTTATTGATCGAGACTTTCCGAACAAGAACTGAAAAGTCCCAACTCGATGAGCGTTCGGGGCCGGTCGACTCGGAGGTCGCGTCGCGGGTAGCGCACGCCTTTCCAGCATTTGGCGTGCAAGCAGTGGCACCTCTATTGCAAGCCCTGGAATCGAAGGATGCAGAAATATGCAAGTTCGCTGCCGTTGCCTTGCGTGAAATTGCCAAAGTTCGTGGCCTTCCGGAAACTGCCGTCGAAAAGCTGGAAAAGTGTATGAATGACTCCGACAAAAGAGTTCGCGCGGAAGCCGCCAGCGCGGTGTCATGGGTTCGCCCTTCGAGTTCGAAGGCTGTCGAGTTGCTGGTTCAAGCGCGGGAGGATGGGCTGAGTTCCAGCAAACTGCTCGATGACTTGAAGCGGATGAGTCCACAGAACGAAGCCGCTCTCAAGCTGTTGTTGAATATGCTGAAGGACGAAGACGCTAAGACCGCTCAAGAGGCCCGTTCCACTCTTGCCGACTTGGAGTTGTCTTCCGAACCGGTGCTCGAAGTGTGGACCAAGGCGTTGTCGCATGGCGATGCGGAAGTGCGTTCGACGGCGATTTCGGCGTTGCAGAAATTGGGAGGCAGAGCGCACCCGGCAAAGGCGGCGCTTTACGAACACTTGAAGAAAGAAACCGACGACAGTTTTAGGGCAAGCATTCTCGACGCCCTGAGCGCCATCGATCCCGATGACGCTTCGCTAATCCCCTATTGGATCCGGTGCCTGGATGCTCGCGACTCGTGGACACGAACGCGCACCGCCAGATCGCTCGAATCTCTTGGCCCAAAAGCTAAAGACGCCATTCCCAAGATCGAGGCGCTCTTGTTGAACCCAAGGGCGGAAAACAAAGACAGAAGATGGGACAGTGTTGATGCGCTGGATTTCGCGACTGCAATCGTTCGCATTGCGCCCGGTTCAGCCAAATCAGCCGACACCCTGCTCAAGGCTCTTCGGAATCCAGACATTCGGAACCAGCACGGCGCAAAGAATGATTGGTATATGCGCGACGTTTTGGAGGATGGGCTCCAAGCCAACTTGCCGGCAGCGATTCCCTTGCTTTGCGAAGCGCTCAAGGATAAGGATGTCGAGGTCCGCAAGAGCACGCCCTGGTTCTCGTGCGAGCAGGTTTGGAAATCGAAACGGCTCTGCCCATCCTGTTCGACAAATCGTGGAGCGAAACGGACGCCAACCATGAGCAATCGCATTTTCAAGGTCGCGTTATCCAGTTGCACATACGCCGCCAACCGTCGACGGCACCGGCAGCGGCGGCAGTCTGTTGCAAGGCTTGGCAGGCAGGCGATCAGAATGTCCGCGGCATCCTGGAGTCCTGGTTGCTCGACCTCCAGCCCGAGTCTCTGCCGCATTTGCTCGATCAGTTACACCAAGCGAAAACCAGACAAGCCAAACGTGATCTCGCGCACTTGCTGGCACGGTTCGAAGGGCAAGGAAAGTTGATATTGCCAATCCTGCGTGAGGAACTGCGTGGACTCCAACCCGAAGATCAATATACGGCAGCGAAGTCGCTGATGTTACTTGGCCCTGATGCCGCGGATGCGGTTCCCGATCTGGTCCGTTTGCTGAATGATCGTGAGCCGGGAATACGAGTGATCGCGGCCGAGGTTCTCGGCAGCATCGGCCGCGCCGCCCGGCCAGCGGTGCCAAAACTCAAGGAGATGTTAAACGAAGTCAAGCTGGAGATGCGCCTTCGCGCTGCCCCCTCAGCGGTGCCAAAACTCGCGGAGATGCTAAAGGAAGACAAGCTGGAGATGCGCCTTGTTGTGGTCGCCGATGCCTTGAGTCGAATTGACACGGATGTGAGCGAAGCACTCGCCGCGCTCCGCGACACGCTGGTCAGCCAAAAGCTTAATGAACCTTTCATTGGCATCGCGATCGAACTTCCCGATCGGAAGTATGTTGACACGGATCCAATTCTGGAGAGCATAGCGCGCTTCGGAGAAAAAGCAGCACCGCTCCTCGCGGAACTTCTGGACAACATCGATTTCGATGATTGGTCAGGAGGTAACGTGTCAGCCCAATGCGGATCCCATTTGCGTATCAAGGCGGCTCAAATGTTGGCGAGACTCGGCCCCGAAGCAAAAAGTGCCGTTCCAGCCCTGGTGCGGGCACTAAAGGATAAAGACCCGTTCGTTCGCGATGCAGCCGCCAGACGCGCTGGACGCATCGGCAGCGCGGCAAGAGAGGCTGCCCCCGAATTTATCGCATTGCTCGAAACGAAAAACCGCTTCGCCTCCGGTGGTGGAGCGTGGTCCGGTTCGCGAACCGATGGCTTCTCCAAGGCTGCGAGCCGTTTTGAATATGGATCGCCCTATGATTTTCGCAGCGCTGGCCGTGCCGCTCTTCTATCCAGGCTGACTGGTTTCGGCTATAGTTATCGCACCTACAATCCGTTTGCGAGTATTCGCCCCGAACATCCTTACGATCCCATCATCGTGCTGAGCCGAATCGACGCCGAAGCGTGCACGGCTCTGCCAATCTTGAGCGAAATGGCGAAGGATCCCAATCACCCGGGCCGGCTATCCGCTGCCCTTGGGATATGGAGAAGCGGACGGGATTGCCCCGACCTCATTCCTGCTTTCGAGGCAGCCTCTGAGGCAAACGCCAATTCTGGGGGGTCGCTTACGCCCGAAATTCGCGAGTGCCTGGCCGAACTCAATACCCAACTCAAGCCGACGGTCCGAGTCATGGCCACCTGGTTGAAACTGAGGCAATCGTCATCCACGGAAGAGGATCAACTCGCCGTTATTGAGGCGCTTGGGCTTCAGGGACTGGACGCGCAAGACTCGGTAGACTTGATTCGGCCCATGCTCCAGGGCGATCGATGGGACGCCAAAAGAAGAGTGGCCGCTGCGCTCGCCCTGTTCCGCATGGGCGGCGACAAGGCTCTGGTGTTTCCAGTGCTGCGTGAGTTGTTGCTTGGGTCCGAGGAGCGCTCTTTCGTTTTACTCCCCGACTGACATGTCGAAAACTGCGCGGGTGCGTGCTGCCGGAGCACTCGGAGTGCTTGCCGAGAGCGGCGACAAGCGGGCCGAAGCGTTGCTCGTCGAAACGGCAAAGGGGGATGAGAACCCGTTCGTCCGTGTGGCCGCTCTTGAGGCTCTGGCGAAGCAAAAGCAATCGAATAAGGCTGCTATGAGGAGCTTGTGTTCGATGCTTCGTCATCCCGATGCCGAAGTACGACTCAAGGCCGTGTCAGCGTGCGGGCGCTTGGGCGTACAAGCCAGATCGGGGCTGAATGCACTCAGAACAGCAACTGAGGATCCGCAACTTGCGGTTCGGCAAGCTGCGAGACAGGCTCTGAAAACCTTGGATTGACGACTCCGATCCTGACAGCAAGCATTGAGCAAGCTGCGCGTTACTCAGGATCGGAGCAATAACCCAGGGAACTCCGAATCGTTCACTGACGGGTGAAATGGTCATCGAGCCTGCGCGATGCTTACCGCTGCAAATTTTTGCTTGCTTTCTAATGCCTGTCGGGTTAGCATTTCTTTAGATAAGAAAGTCACCCCACCTGGGATGATGACCAACCCCGCCTATAGCCTACCCTCCCTCCTACTCTGCCGGTAAGCCTTTTCGCAGGTCGATTGGAGACCGTTTCATGGAACAAAAGTATGATGGGAACCCTCGTGCCGAGTTGGTTCTGAAGGGTCGACGAGTAACCCGATCCAATGTCACAAACGATTGGGGCTTGATGTTGCGCTGGGTCGTTTTCCGCGACGGCAAAGAAGTTGCTGTCGCACCTGCCCGCGCTGAGACTTCCTTCGAGCATCCCGAAACCGATACCAGGACAATATGAAATCGTCCTGCAATCGTGGAAATACGTCGATTATAAAAAGACTCCCACCGGCGAGTTCATTAACAGCAAGTTTGTCGAGATTTCCAATAAGGTGGCTTATCGAATTTGAGGACCAACTCGCATGTTGAATATCGGAAATGAGAAAGTTCCACTGTGTGATGGGTTGAGCCGGCGGAGCTTTCTCAAACTCGGCTCGGCAGGACTGGCGGGGATGTCATTGCCGAACCTTCTAAAGTTCGAAGCCTCCGGTGCGGCCAAACGTCGTACCGACTCGATCCGCAACTGCATCACGATCTTCCTGGTCGGCTCGCCCGGCCAGCTCGATACCTGGGACATGAAGCCCGACGCCCCGGCGGAAGTGCGCGGCAAGTTCAAGCCGATCACAGACCAACGTCACCGGCATCCAGATCTGCGAGCATTTTCCGCTCATGGCCCGGATGATGGACAAGGTCGCGCTGATCCGCAGCCTGCACCACAACACCGGCGCCACCCACGAGAACGGCCAGCGCTGGATGATGACCGGGCCACGATTTCAACGCCGACAGCATCAAGCCGCACATCGGCAGCGTGATCTCGCGCGTGTTCGGGCCCACGGGGCGACCTGCCCGCCAACGTCATCCTGCCCGGGCCGATCGGCAACACCGGGGCCGGCCCGCTTGCACGGCCAGACCGCCGGGTATCTCGGCAGCGCCCACGAGCCGTTCTTCCTGAACGCCGACCCCGCCCGGCCCGATTTCAAGGTCGCCGATCTGGAAGTGCCCGCCGGCGAATCGGCAACCCGGCTCGATGCCCGCAAGCGGCTCCTGGAGCAAGCTCGATGAACTGCAGCGCCGCACCGAGACGCGACAGCACGCAGATGCACGACACCTCCTACGAGCGGGCCTTCCGGCTGCTCACCTCGCCAGAGGCCAAGGAGGCGTTCGACCTCGGCGCGGAAGCCGACAAGCTCCGCGATCGCTATGGCCGCAACACGTTCGGCCAGAGCTGCCTGATGGCCCGCCGGCTGATCGAAGCGGGCGTGCGCTACGTGACCGTCAACCACTTCGACACCGTGTTCAGCCTGTCGTGCTGGGACATGCACGCCGACGGCGGCGGCCTGAACAACACCTACCTCGATTACGAACGGCACCTCTGCCCGCAGTTCGACTGGGCCTTCACCGCCCTGCATCGAAGATCTTGAACAGCGCGGCCTGCTGCAAGAAACGGTCGTGGCCGTGCTGAGCGAGTTCGGCCGAACGCCGCGCGTCAACGGCCGAGGCGGACGCGACCACTACCCGACTGCCTGGACCAATTTCCTGTGCGGCGGCAACATCCGCGGCGGCCAGGTGATCGGCTCGACCGACAAGATCGGCTCGCGCCCCAACGACTTCCCGGTCGAACCGCCGCAGGTGCTCGCCTCGATCTACCACGGCATGGGCATCGATCTCGACACCACCATGATGCCCGGCCCCGGCGACCGGCCCGTCCGACTGGTCGAAGCCGAGCCGATTCCTTTGCTTTTTTAACCACGAATCACACGGCGCTGCAAAGCCGCAACCAAAAGAGACGAGGCTCGCCGAAGGCGAGCGTCGGGGCGTTAGCCCGACGTGGATCGCATTTGCCGAACCGCTCATCTTTTGCACCGGACATTCGCCGTTTGAATTGAGTCCAAGCAACAGAGGGTGGAGCCCACGTCGGGCTAACGCCCCGACGCTCGCCTTCGGCGAGACATCGCCCAAAAACTCTGTACAGCGCAAAGATTTTCGACATTAGTAGTACGAATGACATGAAAAAGTCGGATTCAGGAATGAATTGAAGCCGGTTTGTATTTGATGGTTTGTGCATTTGTCTTTTTTCGTGTATTTCGTGTATTTCGTGGTTAACTGCATTTTTGTCTTTTGTCTTCTGCGAGATGGACGATGTGCTGTCGTGGATTTCCGCTACTCATTCTGATAGTTAGCGGTTCTATCGTAAGTGGTGCGGAGCCTGACGTTCGCAATCTGTCCATTCACGGCCTGCAAATTGGCGGTACAACCACTCTTGTTATCGACGGCGATGGGTTCGGCAAAGCGCCCGGATTGCTGTTGCCGTTCCATGCAAAAGTTGTGCTCAAGCCGAAGTCCACCGACAAGCAAGCCACGTTCGACGTCACCCTCGATAACGATGTGCCGGCAGGTTATCATCAGGTTCGCCTCGTCAACGATGGCGGCGTGAGTTTGCCCAGCCTCGTTACCGTCGATCGACTACCGCAACGACCGTTGGTTCCTGTAATCGAACAGTTGCCCGTCGCGCTGCATGGAACGCTGGCAGGAAGCACCATCGTCGAAACCAGTTTCTCCGGAAAAGCCGGGCAAAAGATCACCATCGAAGTGGAAGCTCAAAGGCTGGGCAGCAAGTTTCGGCCCGTCCTGCATCTTTATAGCCCCAAACATCTGCAACTAACCTGGGCCTGGGGAATACCTGCGCTGCATGGCGATGCCCGGATCGAAACCACGCTCCCCGAAACCGGCACGTATCGGACTACCTTGCACGACGGCGAGTATCAGGCCCCTTCGGGTATCTATCGCCTGCGCATCGGCCAGTGGTCATACATCGATCGGGTCTTCCCGCCCGTAGTGGCAAAAGAAACGACGCGTGTGGAACGAATTGGCTCAAAATCGGGCGGCCTGGTAGTTCCCCCGGTGCGCGCTGGGCGTTGGCTGGTTTTGCCGTGGCCAAAGGAAGGAAACTGGAGCGGTTTACGGCCCTTCGTGGAAGTCAGCTCACGAACTGAAGTGATGAAGCAACCCAGCGCAGCCAAGCTCCAGGAATTGCCTGCGGGGCCGGTCGGTGTCTGCGGTCAGCTTGCCGCGCCGTTTGAAGAAGATCGTTATCGCGTCGCGGTTACACCACTGTCGAAGGTGCGCTTTGAAGTATTTGCCGATCGACTGGGTTCACCCATCGATACCGCGCTCGTGGTTCGCAATGAAGCGGGAGTTGAGTTGGCTCGTGCCGAGGATAGCCCCGGCAGTCTCGACCCCATTCTGGAATATACGGTTCCCGATAAGGTGAAGGCTATTCAAGTCGGCGTGGTCGATTCTCAAGGCAAGGGCGGTTCTCGCGGTCTTTATCGGCTGACCATCGACACCATTTCCCCTGCCGTGACTCGCAGCGATTGTGAACTAATTACGCCTACACGTCGGATCTCTTTACCCACGGCCGGCTCAACGCTGGTCCCTGTGTGGTTGGATCGGCGCGGCTATACCGGCGCAATCGAACTGGCCACGACAAGTATACCGGCAGGATTAAAGATCGAAGGGTTGACCATCCCGCCAGGTGCTGAAGGAACACTGGTTTCACTCAAAGGATCGGGTGCCGCCATTGCTCCGAGCGTCACCCGTTGGCAGGGCAAAGATAAAGATGGTCGAGAACATAGTGTGATGCAAAAGGATCACTCGATGGCTCGGCTTCAGCCCTGGCTGGCTACCGAAATTGCTCTGGCCGGAATCGCCGGCAAGGGCCAAGAGTTCCAGGTTGAATGGAAAGCTCCCAAGGCGAATGACGTGATCGTTTTCGGTCGGCGTTGGCCGTTGGCGGTGAAATGCACCCGAACTGGCGTGACTGGCCCAGTGCGTTTGAGCCTATTGACCAGTCAACTGCCGCCCTTGGTCAATAACCAGCCCGATTTGAATAAGACGATCCGTCTCGAGAAACCGATCGAGATTGCCCCGATGGCTTCGGAAAGTGAAGTAGCGTTATTGATCCCGGTGGAATTGCCGGGTGAGATGTACGACCTCGCGATCCAGGCAGAACTGCTCAGTGCGGATAAGAAGACGGTCATCTCCACTGCGTACACCAGCGTCCGCAGGCTACCCACTCGGCTACCGATGGCGCTCAAAGTCTCAACGCCTGCGCGCATGGATGTAACACTCGATGCCACGAAGGGAGCCTCGCTTGAGATCGCCGGTAAAGTAGAACGATTCGAAGGCAGCATGGGCGAGGTGCTGATTACCTTGACCGGCTTGCCGCCGGGAGTTGCCGCGAGTCCCTTGACCGTGAAAGCCGGTGACAGCAACTTCCAGTTCAAGTTGAGCTTGCCCTCAACCATAGCGGTGGGAGAATTCAAGGGAGTGAAACTCCAAAGTTCGATCCTGCCCGATCCCAAGCAGCCCAACCAGCGCGTAAAAGCCAAAGACATCGAATTGAGTTTGAACATCAAGAAACAGCTCCCGCCGCCAGCGAAAAAACCGAAGGGTTAAAACAATATGACATTTTCTCGAACAACTTTGATGATTTGGTTGCTGCTGGCGGGTGTTTCCGTGAGTTTTTGCGCGGAGCCGGCGGTCAAGCCGGATACCATCGAGGTCTCACCCGCCTCGATCGAATTTCGCCATCACCGCAATCTCCATTCCGTGCAAGTATTCGGCACCAATGCCGACGGCTACAGTGCCGATCTTCGCGCCGAGGCCCGCATTACCAGTGCCGATCCTAAAGTGGTAGTCGTCGATGAACACGGACTGCTTCGTCCGGTTGGCACCGGCGAGACGAAAGTAAACGTCGTCATCGGCAACCAGACCAAAACGATCGCCGTCAAGGTGGCACTTCCCGCCGTTGAGCCGGCGACAAGTTTTCGCCATGAAGTCATGCCTGTATTCACGCGCGCGGGCTGCAATCAGGGTTCGTGTCACGGTTATTCGCTGGGCAAGAACGGCTTCAAACTGTCGTTGCGCGGCCAGGATGCCGATGCCGATTATGTTGGGATCGTCCGCGAATTTGCCGCACGCCGGCTTAACTATCAAGACCCTTCGGCCAGCTTGCTGATTACCAAGGGGCGCGGAGCCGTGAGCCATGAAGGTGGAGTGCGTTTTGCCGCGGATCGTTGTCGGATACCATCCTGATGAACTGGATCGGCCAGAATGCCCCCAGCGATTTGAAGGATCGCACCGAGGTAGTGGGTGTGAAGATCGTCCCCGAGAAACTGGTTCTTCAACCCGGTCAAAAACATCGGTTGCAGATGATTGCCCAGTACAGCGACGGCACGCGCAGAGATGTGACTCGATTGGCCGTTTTTACCGCCAACAACACTCTATACGCCGACGTGGATGATGAAGCCGTGGTCACGGGAGGTTCACCGGGTGAAACCGCGATCGTGGGCCGATTTGAGCGCACCTTTGCTGCAACGGGGGTAACGAGCCTCAAAGCCAGGCTCTGCATTCACTCCAAGTCCGGTTCCGCAGGACCTCATCGATAAGCATGTCGTCGAGAAACTCAATCGTTTAAGAATATCGCCCTCCCCGATCGCCGAGGATGAAGAGTTTCTTCGGCGGGTCTATCTCGACATGATCGGCATTCAGCCGACGCCAACGGAAGTTCGCGCGTTTCTTGCCGACAAGGGAGCCGGCAAACGGCTCAAGGTCGTGGATTCGCTCTTTGAGCGTCCGGAGTATGTCGATCACTGGTCGTTGAAGTGGGGCGATCTGTTGCAGAATTCCCGTAACAGCACCAGTTCACCAGCGGTCTACCAGTTCCGCGAATTCATTCGCGGTGCAGTGGCGGCGAATACTCCGATCGACCAGTTTGCCCGAAAGATCCTGACCGCCAAAGGCGGCATCACAGATGACCCTGCTGCGGTTTATTTTGCCGTGTCGAAGGATCTCAACGATACGGTAGAGCGCGTGACACAGGTTTTCTGCGGAGTCCGGATGCTGTGTGCCCGCTGTCACACCCACCCTCTGGAAAATTGGACGCAGGCCGATTACTACGGGCTGGCCTCGTTTTTCAGCCAGGTCAACATGCGGGCCGATCCGCACTTTTTGGGTGCGCCGAATACCAAAATACTGCAACTCAATCTCAAGGCCTCGGCGGCCGTGCATCCCCGGACCGGCCAACCTCAACCTCCGAAGTTTCTGGGTGGGGAACAACTGATATTGGCAACAGACAAGGATCGCAGGGAAACTTACGCCAACTGGTTGACTTCCCCGAAAAACCCGTTCTTCGCGCGCGGTCTGGTCAACCGTTTCTGGAGCTATTTTTTCTATCGCGGCATTATCGATCCCGTGGACGACATTCGCAGCACCAATCCCCCCATTAACCCTGCGCTGCTCAATGCGCTGACTGCCGATTTTATCCAACACAAGTTCGATGTCCGACATTTGATCCGAACGATTGTGAGTTCCGCGACCTATCAGCGGACAGACGTTGCCCAATGCTTCGAACCAGTTCGACGAGCAGAACTTTTCGCATGCCATACCGCGTCGTATCCCGGCGGAGGCGCTACTCGATTGCCTGGTTCAGGCTACTGCCGTGCCGGAAAGCTTTGGCGGCGTTCCAGGTGGGTTCCGCGCCGCCCAGTTGCCGGATGGCAATGTCGAACATCCATTCCTGAAGTTATTCGGGAAACCCCAGCGCATGGATGCCTGCGAGTGCGAGCGCGACAACGGCTCGAACATGCTGCAAGCATTGCACTTCATCAATGGCGGCAGCATTGTCGGCCGAGTCCGTAATGCCAATGGCCGGCCTGCCTTGCTGATGCGGCAAAAGACAACCGATGAGCAACTGGTGAAGGAACTCTATTTGTGGTCGCTGGCGCGCCATCCCAAACCCAAGGAATTGCAAATGGGCCTCGATTACTTCAAGGCCACCGGCGACAAACGAGCAGAGGCCGCCCAGGAACTGATGTGGGCGCTATTGAACAGCAAAGACTTTTTGCTGGTCCATTAGAGCTTCCAAGTTCCAAGTTCCAGGTTCCAAGTTGGAAACCCGAAGGGTCGAACGTCTTTAACTTGGAACTTGGAACTTGGAACTATTAATGGAATCGCGCAGCCAGTTGGTCAACGATGGTTTGCCCAATCTGTAAGGACGCAGTTGCTGCCGGCGATGGAGCATTGCACACATTCACCACTCGATCGCCGTTTAGAACCAGGAAATCATCCACCAGCGTGCCGTCCGGGCTAACCGCCTGAGCGCGAATCCCTGCAGGTGCGCGTTCGAGGTCTTCGACCCGAATCGCGGGCACCAGTCGTTGCAGTGCCCGGACAAACGCCTTCTTGCTCAAAGATCTCCAAATCTCGCCCAGCCCCATCCGCCAGTGCTTCAAGGCCATTCGGATGAAACCTCGATAGCTGATCGACTCCACCAGATCGCGCAAGTTGATGTCGAAGAAGCGGTAACTTTCTCGTCCGAGCGCCAGAACTGCGTTCGGTCCGCACTCGACCGTGTTGTCGATCATGCGCGTGAAATGAACTCCTAAAAAGGGAAATTGGGGGTCGGGGGTCGGGTAGATCAGGTTACGGCATAATTTCCATGCTGACGGTTTTAGTGCGTAGTATTCACCCCGGAAAGGGACGATCTGCGCTGATGATTTAGTCCCCGTCAAAGCAGCGACACGATCGGAGTGAAGCCCGGCACAGTTCACCAGTTGACGGGCCGAATAGTCCCCTGCGGTACTTAGAATCGTGATGCAATCGGTGTAATGTCGCACCCCCGTGACGCGAGCATGAAAGGCGATCCGGCCGTCGCCTTGGCGAACCCGTTCGGCGAGCCTTTCGCAGACTTGCCGATAGTTCACGATCCCGGTTTCCGGCACATGAATCGCTTGAACTCCCGCAGCAAAAGGCTCCAATTCGGCGAGTCGGGACTTCCCAATGATCGAACACTGGATTCCATTCGCTTGTCCGCGCTGATAAATCCGTTCCAGAGCCGGCAGGTCGGCCTCGGAAACGGCGACAATGACTTTGCCGCAGATATCGTGCGCAATGCCCTCCGCAGCGCAAAACGCCTCCATCGCTTTCTTGCCGGCCCGGCAATTGATCGCTTTCAGAGAACCCGGCTTGTAATAGATCCCCGAATGCAAGACGCCGGAATTGTGGCCGGTCTGATGTGCTGCAAGATGGGATTCCTTTTCGAGCACCACAATCCGCCGATCAGGGTAACGTCGAGCAAACTGGTACGCGGTCGCCAGGCCGACAATACCACCGCCAACCACCGCCAGATCGTAGATCGGACCACCTTTCATGGACGCTCCCTGTCGCGATTCACTGTTTCGACGTGTGAATCCAATATATTTTCCGAAAGCACCAATGGGTATCATCAGGCCAACGGCCTGGGGCCTCCATGATGCAGCAGAATTTCCTAATACTTGGGCGCGACGGGAAACATCCCGTGAGCGTAACCTTTAAGATGTCATAGAATGATGCAAGAGGGGCGAAAAATGAATGACAAAGTTTCGATGCTCAAACGCATCACGATTGAACCGGGCAAGTGCGGCGGTCGTCCATGTCTACGTGGAACTCGGATGCGCATGGTCGATGTCTTGGAACTTCTCAGTGCCGGAGCCGACCACGCCGAAATCCTGCGAGATTATCCCACACTTGAAGTCGAAGACATCTTTGCCTGCCTGGAATATGCGGCCCGGCAAACCGATCATGTGGTACTGCAATCGGCATGAACTTCCTCATCGACAATCAACTTCATACATGAACATTCAACCCCTCGACCTCTCTCGGCTCAAGGTTCTTCCCCTGGCCGCTCGCCGGAGCCTCGCTAAGGTCGAGGATATTCTCGTTGATCCCGATTCGCAGCCCAAACCTTGTTCCGAATCGATTTCCGTGAATATCCGAGAATGCCGGCAAAAAATTCTCACTGCCCGTGCCAAGGGTGCCACGGTCATGCTGATCTATGGCGCACACCTCCTGCGCAATGGGGCTGCACGGATAATCGAACGAATGATGGCCCAGGGGTGGATTACCCATCTCGCAACCAACGGCGCAGGGACGATTCACGACTGGGAATATGCCTGGTATGGAGCTTCCACCGAAAGCGTGGAAATGAATGTGGCCAGCGGAACCTTCGGCACCTGGCACGAAACGGCGAGCAATATTCACCTGGCTCTGTTGATCGGAGCCTTGACCGGCCTCGGCTATGGTCAGGCGCTCGGCAAGTTCATCATCGAGGATGGAGCGACCATTCCTCATCCCAGTGAATTGATCGCTGCGATAACCGCCGAACCTGCTCATCCTTTGACCGCTGTTCGCGCTGATTTATTGCGAGCAATTACCGAGCAATCCTGGCCGTCCGGGAAAATGCGAGTGGAACATCGCTGGAAACATGCTTCCATTCTGGCCCAAGCCTTCCGCCATCAAGTACCCGTTACAGTCCATCCCGGTATCGGCTATGATATTATCTCGAATCATCCGATCTTCAACGGGGCAGTGATTGGTCGAGCGGCCGAGTGGGACTTCAAGCTCTTTGGAGGCTCCGTTGAAGGGCTCGACGGCGGGGTAGTGTTGTCGGTGGGTTCAGCGATCATGGGGCCGCAAGTGTTTGAAAAGAGTTTGAGTTGTGTGAACAATCTTCGTCTTCAGAGTGGTCGCAAGATAGTTCAAGATCACTCGATTTATGTAGTCGATTTGCAAGATGGCGGAGGCTGGGATTGGACGCACGGCGAACCCCCCAAAACCAATGCCGCGTATTATCTTCGGTTCTGCAAAAGCTATTCCCGGATGGGCGGCGAGATGCACTACCTGCAATGCGATAACGCGACGTTCATTCATAACCTGTATTCCTTGTTGAACCATCAATCTTAGCTATTCGCTCGATGGAAAATGCTTTTTAACCACAGAGTCACAGAGAACACAGAGAAGACAAACACAGAAAACAAAACCGAATGACAAATCTGAGAGATAGACTACAAGGATCATCGATAGTCTTCTCTTTGCCTTTGTCTTCTCTGTGTGCTCTGTAGTACTAATGTCGAAAATCTTTGCGCCGTACAGAGAGTTAGGGCGATTTCTCGCCGAAGGCGAGCGTCGGGGCGTTAGCCCGACGTGGGCTCCACCTGCTGTTGCTTGGATTTAATTCAAGCGGCGAATGTGCGGTGCGAAGAGGAGCGGTTCGACAGATGCAGTCCACGTCGGGCTAACGCCCCGACGCTCGCCTTCGGCGAGCCTTTGCCTCTCTTTTGGTTGCGGCTTTGCCGCGCTGTGACTCTGTGGTTAGAATTCTTTGGAGGTCACTAATGAAGCAGGAACTCACGACCGTTCGGGCTGTTTGTCCGCACGATTGCCCCGATACTTGCGGCATGATCGTGCAGGTAAAGGATGGCCGGGCTGTATCCCTGCGCGGCGATCCCGAACATCCTTTTACTCGCGGCTTCCTGTGTCAGAAAGTCTCGCGCTATCTCGATCGCGTCTACCACGAAGGCAGGCTCCTTTATCCCATGAAGCGCATCGGCCCCAAAGGTAAAGGCCAATTCACCCGTATCACCTGGGCCGAGGCGATCCAGACCATCGCGGAACGCTTTGCAACGATCGCTGCATCCAAGGATGGTCCGCAGGCGATTCTGCCTTACAGCTACGCCGGGACGATGGGCAAACTTCAGGGTTCCAGTCTCGATCGGCGCTTTTTCCATCGACTCGGCGCTTCGCTTTTGGATCGGACCATTTGCGCCACCGCCGGCGCGATTGGCTGCGATATGACGCTCGGTACGCGCGCCGTGATGGATCCCGAAGCAGTGATTCATAGCCGGTATATCATCAACTGGGGATCGAATACCTGCATGACCAACAGCCATCTGTGGGCCATCATGGTTCAGGCCGCACAGCGCGGTGCTCGGATCATCACCATCGACCCCTATCGTTCCCCGACCGCTTCGCGCAGCGACTGGTGGATTGCGATTCGGCCCGGCACCGATGCCGCGCCTCGCGCTGGGAATGATGCACATTCTCTTCCGCGATCGCCGGGAAGATGCCGATTATCTGGAGCGCTACTGCATCGGCGCAGCGCAATTGCGCGAGCGAGTGTTGACCGAATACCCGCCCGACAAAGTGTCTGCGATCACGGGGATTCCCGTCGCCGATATTGAAACCCTCACCGAAGAATTTGCCGGAACGATGCTCGAACGCGGCGGTCCGTCGCTGATTCGCCTCAACTATGGCATGCAGCGTCACGGCGGGGGTGGCATGGCGGTTCGCACGATCACCTGTTTGCCGGCCGTTGCCGGCTCATGGCGTTATCCCGGCGGTGGCGCGTTACTCAGTACCAGTCAACTGGCTCCCTTCAATAGCGTCGCACTGGAACGCCCCGATCTGATCCCACCCGGCACGCGAACCATCAACATGGTTCATTTGCCGGAAGCGCTCAACAATGAACTGGCCCCGCCGCCGGTCCGAGCAATGTACGTCTACAACTCGAATCCCGCCGCCATTAATCCGGATCAGTCACGTGTGATTCAGGGTCTCATGCGCGAAGATCTGTTTACGGTGGTTCACGAACAGTTCCAGACGGATACCGCCGACTTTGCCGATATTCTTCTTCCCGCGACAACCCAGCTCGAACACTTCGACATCCACAATGCCTATGGGCAACTCTACATCCAAACCAATGAACCCGCCATCGCTCCGCGTGGCGAGAGCAAGTCGAACAACGATGTATTTCGACTGCTGGCCAAGGCCATGCGGTTTGAGCCGGAACTTTTTGAAATCGGCGATGAGGAACTGGCCAAACAATCGCTGGTGGTGAACGGGTCCAACAGGGCTTACCCACCCCAAACCGCCTTCGACGGTATCAGCCTGGAACGCCTGCGCGAAGAAGGCCCCATTCGCCTGAATCTGCCGAAGGATTATGCGCCGTTCGCAGAAGGAAAGTTCGGCACGACCTCGGGGAAATGCGAACTCTACAGCGCTAAAATGGCAGTGCTGGGGATGGACCCTTTGCCGACCTATATACCGCCGCACGAAGACCCGCTCACGAAGCCGGAGATGGCAGCGAAATATCCGCTGCAAATGATCTGCCCGCCCGAATCATCCTTCCTGAATTCCACGTTCGTCAACGTGGACTCCTTGCGAAGATCGGCCGGGGAGCCGACGGTTCAGCTTCATCCCGACGATGCGATGAAGCGTCGCATCGATCCCGATCAATGGGTGCGTGTGTTCAACGATCGCGGCAGTTTCCGGGCCAAAGCGATCGTCGGTGAAATGGTGAAGGCGGGCGTCGTGGTATCGCTGGGAGTCTGGTGGAACCGCTACACGACGGACGGCGTGAACTGCAACACGACGACGAGCACGGCGTTGACGGACCTGGGCGGCGGAGCGACATTCTTCGATAATCTGGTCGAAGTCGAGCCTTTGGCGGGTTAGACATTTTTTGGTTGCCAAATGATTTGAAACCTGTTGAAATAAACTTGCTGGGGCGTGATTTCTGAAGTTATGGGCGAGCTTTGGGAGGATCGCCCCGGCATTTTTTCACAACTTGAAAAGAGCGCGGTTTGCCGTCTTTGCACAAAATTCCAAATCTCAAATCTCAAAATACAAACAGATCCCAAATCTCAAAAGCAGAACAAATGCAAACCTTGCAACAGACACATTTTGAGGTTTTCTTTTCGTTTGGGAGTTGGAGGTTGTTTGGAATTTGTTGATTGTGATTTGGAATTTTTGTGCAAAGCCCGGCTCATGCATCAGGCTCGGATTGTCGGCTGTGCGTGAGATGGCGCTCGAATTCCGTCATCATCTTTGCCACAGCCTCGGCGTCGTGGAAATCGATATCCCCGAACCTGGCCATCTCGACCGGATACTCAGTTCGTAACTGCGCTACAATTTCATCGACCGAGCGATTCATTCGCGGCAGCTTCCGACGCCAGAGCCAACCCCTGGCGAACCAAAGCAGCACCAGTGTCATAAAACCGCTTCCGAGCCCAAGAACAATTTGCAGGCCGACCGCGCGGTAAAAAAAGTGATAACCCACAACCCCCACAGTTGTTCCAACGCCCCCGGCCAAAACCAGTATGAAGCTGAAAGCAACCAGGAACAGGAAAATGCTCTTTTTCGTCCAGGTGAATGTGGCGGTCATCCTCCTCAGTGTCTCGACAATGCTTGCCAACCCCGTCAGGAACCTGTTTCGTCGCCTCACTTCGCTGAGTTCGCGCATCTGCGATGCTACCGAGTCGGCGACCTGGTCCAGTGCCTCCGGGCTGAGCACGGCCGGCGCTTTTGATGGACCCAGGGTCGGCTTCTGACTCACATTCGAACCGACTTCCCTTGCCGCCGGGGCTTCCGAAAGGAGTAACCCAAGCTCTACTGCAACCTCGACCGCACTCGCCGGTCGATCTTCGCGCTCGGAAGCCGTGCACGACTCGAGAAACTCGATCATTCCCGCGGGCATACCTTTGGCTGCGAAGCGCTTCTTCCAGCCTGGCCCGCGCGGAGCCTCGGCGGTCAAGTCGCCGACCAGGAGTTGAAACCAGATCACACCGATCGCGTGGACGTCGTCGCGCGGGTCGGCCTTGGCGGTGCCGCGTGCTTGCTCCGGGCTGGCATAGTAGAGCGAATAGCCGCCATAGGCCGACGCTGCGGTTCGTGTGCTGGCCAACCCGGTATGTCGGGCGGCCCTGCCGGCGGCTTCCGCAGTGATCGCACCGATGCCGAAGTCAGCGATTTTTAGATGGGCGGAAGAGCCTTCACCGTTGACAACCAATATGTTGGCTGGTTTCAGGTCGCGGTGGATGATTTTCCGGACGTGGGCGAACGCCACGATCTCGGCCAGTCTTTGCATGAGCCGGGCACCTCGGCCGGTGAGGGACCACCGCGCTGACGGTGCCACTCGACGATCAACCCGCCCAGGTCGCCGCCCTCGACCAGCTCGTATTCCAAAAACGGCGGCTCCGCCGACAAGAAGGTTTGTCGGAGTTGGACGATCCCGGGATGTGTTCCTTCCCACTGGATCTTACCGAGCAGTTCCACTTCCCGACGCAGCGACTCTGCCGCTTCCGCATCGATACAGAACTTGAGTGCCACGGGCGGTGAACCTGGCAGGAGCGGATTTCTGACCTTCCACACTTCGCCGAACCCGCCGATCCCAAGCAGTTCGAGCAATTCAAAATCGCCGACGCGATCGCCGGATACAAATCGCGGCGACCGGGGCGGCAACAGCGGCACGAGGTCTTCCATGCGCGCCAGAACCAGATCATGCGGAACTGTCCGCCCAATCGCGTCGGAAGGCCGGCGAAGCGTGCGGCGAACCTGGGCCGGAACGGCGAGAAGGTAACTTTCGAGCCGAAGTTGATCGCTTTGAGACCGGTTCCCCGCCAGTTCAACGACAACCTCGCGCACCGCAGCTCGAATTTCAGCGGTGGTAGCCTGAGCGAGCGCTGCGAGTTCATCGCGCCGCTCTTTCTCTTTTTTTTCCTTCCCCCACCATTCCCAAACCTGGGAAGCAATCACGGAGCCGATCTCCACGACGGAGGAGACCCCGCCGGTAATGACCGGAAGAGCCGATTTGCCAATACCTTGGAGAAAGGACATGGGGATGGCCATTGGTGATCCTCTGAGCAGCGAGTTCGGAAATGCTTACACTCATTATGGAGGTATTCGCACAACTCGAGGAACTATTTGCCAAAAAGCGACAAGATGCGGATTTGCAGCTTATCAATTTAGTTTCAGGAAGGTCATTGAGGTGCCGTCGAGATCGGTCATCGTCAAGCTGTCGCTGTAAACGAGGACGGTTTCCGTATGGGTTTTGGATCCTGCCAGCGCTCTGTCGAGATGCATGGTCAGCGAATCACCAAAACCCAATGTGTAGGTTCCAGTGTAAGTTTCGGACCCCGCTCGATAGATAAGCTTGGCATCGCTGCCAAATTCGAGCTGAAGGAAGCCGGCAGGAACCGATTTCCCTTTGATAGTTGCGGCTTTGGAAGTCCATTTCGTCCCTTCAATCTTTCCCTTGACGTTGGACTCGCATCCGGCCATGAAAAAGATCAAGGCCACGAGCAAAAGCCGTACAATGTCTTTCGGATGCATGAATGGCTCCCCATATCTCAGAATCGGAGTCTGTGTGAAAATTCGGGTCGGGAAATATCGAAGATTGAATTGGGAGTAATCCCCTCGAATGAATTTTCGGGTCGCTGAGGCTTTTCCCAATCGTTCATCACAAACAGTAGTTCGCGATTGGGGATTCATCAGCAAAAAAGCGAGAAAATCAGGCGAAATTCTGTGGTGCAGCACTGGATCTGCTGGAAATTGAAACTTACTTGCTCGGGAGAAACAACCATGAAGACCATTCAGAAAATAACGCCGTTCTTGTGGTTTGACGATCAAGCCGAAGAGGCGGGCGGCTTCTATACCTCGATCTTTCGAAATTCGAAGATCACCCACATTAGCCGATATGGAGAAGCAGGCTTTGAAGTTCATGGCAAACCGGCCGGGTCGGTGTTGACGGTGGCCTTCGAACTGGACGGGCAGGCATTCACCGCGCTCAATGGTGGTCCGATGTTCAAATTCAGCGAAGCCATATCATTCCAAATCCTGTGCGAGACCCAGGAAGAAGTGGACCATTACTGGGGAAATCTCTGCAAGGGCGGAGATGAAAAAAGCCAGCAGTGCGGCTGGCTCAAAGACAAGTACGGTGTATCGTGGCAAGTGGTTCCGACCGTCTTGAGCACGTTGCTCGGCGACCCCGATCCTGTGAAGTCTCAGAAAGTGATGAGCGCCATGCTGCGCATGAAGAAGCTCGATATCGGCGAACTTCAACGAGCCTACGGCGGTTAGGTCATCGAATATGGAGATGATGGGATGGATGCCGGCGAACGCAAACGCCAACCTGGAATCTGCCCCGGCTGCGGTGGTCCCATCGCCACGCCAAAGTTGTTGACCGGAATGTGGAGTGGTGCCAAGAAGACTGGAACCCCAGCGGGCGGAGCGTATTTTGAAGTTGCCTGCGGCAAATGTGGCACCGAGCTGATCGCTTACGAAGACGTTTACGACGACGACGGGCACGTGCCCATTCCCGACAAGCCCGTCGCGCCGGAACTGGTTTGGGGCGAGCGACGAAGTAAACCCAGCCCCCAATCAAGCCGGACAATTCAAATCTGATAGTCGAGCGATGGCATCTCGCGTAGGCGCGAGTTTTCTCGGCGTTTCAAGGTGCGGTATAGCTCTAGCCATTGAGGAAGTAGCCGGAACGCAGGTTGGCGCGAGGCAGTATCGATATCGAGCATCCGTTCAAGCAGAGATTTAATCGACGGGCCCAAAGAACCAGAAACATTTCCCAATGGCTCCAACTCAATCGGCTTGGTAGGCGCACCATGTCGAAGTGGGTTTTTGCCGGTGAAGAGTTCGGTCGCGACCAACCCCAATTGAAACACATCACTGGCAGGCGGAGGCTTCGGGCCTCCGTTGTGGTATGCAACAAGTTCTGGAGTTCGGTACATCTGAGCCATTGCGGCAATGCTTTGACTGGACTCTCCTTGAGATGAGCTCTCCACATCCTGGAACACGAGACCAAAGTCGCCGAGGACACACGTACCGGCTTTCAGGAATATGTTTTTCGGCTTGATATCCCGGTGGACTACATACGGATCGCGGCGGGACAAATAGTCTAACGCCGAAAGCAATTGCATGACAATATTGAGCTTTGCCAACTCATCCAGCTTGCCGGTTTTCATTCCTTCCCACAGAGTAAGGGGAAGGTATTCCATGATAAAGAACGGACGACCGTTTGGGGCTATGCCTTCGTCGAATACCTTCACGATTGCCGGATGATCGCAGTCCCTCAACACATGGACTTCTCGCATGAACCCTTGTTTCCACTCCTCTTTCGCAGCGCTATCAGGACTGAACACCTTTAATGCGAAGAGCACACCCTTTCTCATCCCCGACGTGGCAAGTACAACGGAAACCTTCCCGATTCCTCCCTTCCCAGCAGTGTCGAATTTCTCATAGGTGATGTCCCGCCATGAGACGAATACCGTGTCCATTCGCCAAGATCCTCATCAATACTTGACCATTGGCCAGTCTTATTTCTCGGCGCGGGTTGGTACATGAAAGAATGGCGCGTCAGGATTGTCGAGGTTTAAACCCCAAGATAGTCTCCCTTCCCTGAAAAGGTCGTGCCAGCAAGTCAGGATTTCCTGCTGCAGTCTAATATCGAGGGGAGAACCGAAATGATTGTTGCTGTTGAACTTGCCCCAGACCGCATCGAGTACCACGCTCTGCTGTGAATACCCAACCCCTTTGTTGACGCACTGCACGGCCGCTTCATACACCACTTCGAGCAATTTCTTGTATTCCATGATAGCTTCCTGAATTCTTCGGATCGTCACCCGACTTCCGGTATCGGCTTCATCTCCGCATCCACCAGATAGTGCGGTCGCCCGGTAAAATCTTTCACGGTTGCCGTGCTCAGATCGATGCCCAGATTGTGATAGAGCGTGGCAAATACTTCCTGGAAATGAACGGGCCGATCCTTGGCGGTTTCACCCAGGCGATTGGTTGAGCCGATCACTTGTCCTGTCTTCATGCCGCCGCCTGCAAGCAGCGCACATGCCACCGACGGCCAGTGATCTCGGCCGCCCTCTTTGTTGATCTTCGGCGTTCGTCCGAATTCGCCCCAGACGACCACCGATACATCTTTGTCCAGGCCGCGCTGGTGTAAGTCCTCGATCAATGTGGTCAGCCCGCGATCCAGCATCGGTAAATGATGTCGGGCATTCTCGAACGTCGTGCCGTGCGGTTTGCCGTGCCAGTCCCACCGGCCGTAGGCCAGTGTCACGACGCGCACGCCCGCTTCGACGAGCCTGCGCGCTGCGAGAAAATAGTCGTTCAAGAGCGGCCCGGCATCACCGTAACCTGCCGGTTCTGGCGAACCTCTGCCGTACCGGTCGCGGATACGGGCATCTTCGCGCTCCAGATCGAGAGCCTCGGCCAATTTGCTTGAGGTGAGAATACTGAGCGCCTGCCGGGTGTATTCATCCGCGCCTTCCAGGGTGCCATTGATGTCGGATGCTCGGCGCAGCTTGTCGAAGGTTTGCATCAACGATTTGCGATCGCTCAGTTGATCGACCGTAATCCCCTTGAGTACCATGCCGGCCATGCCGTCGGCATTGGGTTTGAACGGCGCAAACGACTGACCGAGAAAGCCGGGCTGCCCGTTGTTTGCCCAAGTCGATGTCTTCATCTTGGGTGCAAGGCCGACAAAGGGCGGAATCGCTTCTTGGACCCGACCTTGCAGTTTGGCAACGATAGACCCGAACGACGGCCAGCCGCCGCCGGGTTGATTCTGATGGGTCCGGCCCGTCACACACTGAAAAGACGAGTGGTGTCCTTCCGACCCGACGAGCGAACGGATCACGGCGAAACGATCCATCATCGTGGCGAGTTTGGGGAGATGCTCGCAGATGTCGAGGCCGGGCACATTGGTGCGAATGGGGTTAAATTCACCGCGCACATCGACCGGGGCATCGGGCTTCAAATCAACCATATCCTGATGGGGTGGTCCGCCCGAAAGGAAGATCATGATGACCGATTTATGCGAACAAGTAACGCCGGATTGTGCTTCGGCACGGAGAACATTCGGCAAGGAGAGGCCGCCCAGCGTCAACCCGCCCAGTTGGAGAAACGAGCGCCGAGGAATGGATTTGGAAATCAGCATCAATTGCCCCTTAGGAATGGGGTTACGGTAGGACTGATGGTTAGTTTACCCGACCGAAGAGGTTCTTTACAGACATTTTTTCCCACTTCCCCAAGAGTTGGTTCAAGACGCGAACGGCTCGTCAGCGTTCAGGGAGTGCGACAAGTCACCGCTTCGTCTCACACAAGGAGCGGTTGCAAGACGGCGGCTATGTCGGCCGGGACGGCAGGCGCGTTCTCAGCGAGGTCGAGCCGCCAGGTTATGTCCGGCTTCACCCGGAACCGTTGCAGGCCGTCGGGTCCCGGATGAACGACATCCTCAAAGAATCGCTTGGCGGATACGTGGGAACGAAACTGGTCGGAGGCAGTCGTGGCAAGAGCCTGTCCCCGGAGGTTTTGGAATTCATTGAAGAGTTGAGGATGAACAACAAGGCCGGCCCATTGTTGAAACCGATTCTGAATGTCGGTGTCGGGCGGAATGGGGATCGTGTCATGGAAGGCACCCGGATAAATCGCGGCGTTCATACGTTCTTTGACGCGCCTCGGTCGTCATAAATAATGCCCAGTGGCAGACCCGTTCCATCAGGGCGGCCTTCAGGTGAACGCGAAACGCGGCGAGTTGACCGGCATAGGCGGCGTTCTCGGCCTGGAGGCTCGGCTCGAGTTCGTCCGGGTCTGCGAAATAGCTTTCGAGGCCATCGCGTCCGGCAACGACGCGCAACTGCGGCAAGGCTGCCGTCTGTGTCGCGATAGAAGTCGCGTCCCATTCGTCCCGGTCGACAAGGCCGAACAGGTGTCCAGGATTGCCGCCATGATCCCGAAACCACACCAGGACCGCAAGGACAGCGGGCTTGCCCCCAGCTTCCTCGATGATGATTTTGTTCGTGTAGAGATTTGGGTAGGCCAGCTTTTTCAGCCAGGCTTCGTAAACCAGCTTATCGTTCTGCCCTTCGACGAGCAGAATGCGCTTTCCTGGCGAGGCGTTAAGCGCTTTTTGAACCCGCAGCACGGGCTTGGGAGGAGTGCTCAGGAGTTACCTCCCCGCCCAGGACTCAAGTCGATTTGCTCCTCAGGCCGAGCGAACCAGTCCCAGACTATCTCGGAGTGCGAGGCGACGATCAATTGCCCATTCCGCTCGCGCACGATTCGTTCTATCGTCTCCAATAACTGCGGTAGCATGGTCCTGTGTATGTGCAAGTCCGGTTCGTCAATGATGAGGATGCCTGCGGGGCGCAACAGACTCGCGGCATATGCCGTCAACAAGAGCATTTGCCGTTCGCCCGACGACAATTTCTCGACCGGGTGCCGGAAAGTAGTGCCTGAATCCGTCGTTCCCAAGACTTCCAGCCGACCCTCCTCGTTGAAACCCGCGAGTCTTTTGTTTCGGTGGGCCAGCGCCAAACTCACGAGCATCATGCACTCATTGAAATCCTCCGGCCGCAGAGCTTTGATGGTCAACAGCAGTTTGTCCAGGCTTCGGCTTGGGTCGAACACAGCGCACCAGTTGAGCGACGTCAGGTCCAACAGGGGCGAGTCGTCCTCGGCCTTGTGCGCCGCAGAGTACGGTTATCCGGCGGAATGTGCACCACGTTCGGGAGGCGTGCCGTTCCGACCATGCTCCGCGCCCGTAGGTCGCTCCAGTCGGTGGCCGGCAGTTCGATGCGGTCCTCCTCAGGCGTTGTTCCATGCCGCACAGCGCCGGCAAAGAACGCACCTGGATACGCTCGTTTCAGTTCGGCCCATTCGTTCACGCCGGCCATACCTATCCACAATCGCGCCCCAACGCACGGGAATCCGACAAACTCCACTGCCGCACATCGAGCAGAGGCAAGAAAATGTTTGGCGTGCTTGACCGGGATTGGCTTGCCATTCCCATGATCGAGCCACTCGCCGAAGAACTGCCAGAGTGTGCGGATCGTCTCCAAAACGGTTGTCTTGCCGCTGCCATTGCCACCTTGCAGCAGCAATCGGCGCTGCGTGACTTCTGGAAAGACCTGGCCATCAACGGGAATGTCGGTAGCTAATGGACCAACCCCGAATAGATGCATTCGACTGACATACATGACTCATCTACACCTTCCGGATGCTATCTCTCCCCGCGCGATCGATCATATCCTGATGGCGCTTCGACGGCCTTCCCAGGCCGTCTGCAGCAACGGTACCCCCGGAGAGTTTGCCGCAACCACAAAGCCGAATAGCAACTATTTCGCCTTCGGCAAACCCGCTTCAATCAGATCCTTGTATCCTGGTTTCAATGGTCGCACGTCGTAACCCGCTTTCTTGAGCAAGTCGGCGGCCTGCAAACAGCGAACGCCCGCCCGGCAATGAGCATAGATGATCTTGTCCTTCGGCAATAGCTTCGCCAGATCCAATGTCTCGATCTCCTTTTTCAACTTGCTCAATGGCAAAGAAGTGGCGTCGCGAAGATGGCCTTCTTCCCATTCGGATTTCTCCCGGACATCCAGAAGAATGGCCTTCTTTTCTTCGAGAGCCTTGTTGACCATCTGCGGCGTATCCTTGGTGTGTTCCGCAGCCTGGATAGTCGAATTGATTGCGACAACGGCCGAGAGAACCAAAACGATTCGATTCATAATGTGCTCCTTGATTGAGTCATCATTCTATTCAACGGATGGTTCGTTGGATGGCGAGCCATGTTCTGCAAACCATTCTAACTGTCGGGCCAACCCGAACAGAATGCGGACTTCATTGGGTGAGGGCTGCGCTCGCGCGATCAGGTGGCGGATTGCGTAAAACAGCGAATCTGCCTTGGTTCCATAGAGAAAATGCACGGCAGTCAGCGACTCTCGAAGAACATCCAGCATCCGCTCGAGATCCGCGTGAGATGCGATGGCCTGGGTCGGTCGCAGAGCGGCCCCCCGCGAGTGCAGCCACTGTCGATGCAGTTCGTAGAGGCAAATGGCCACGCTTTGGGCCAGGTTCAGAACGGGATATTCCGGGTCGGTCAGGATCCGTATGATCCCATGACAGAGGCCGATTTCTTCATTACTCAAACCTGTGGGTTCCGGGCCAAACACCACGCACAGGAGGCATCGAGTAACGCGGGTATCATCGTCGGCAACAGTTCATCGGGGCGACCATAGGAATGATTTCGACACAACCCCCAGACATTCCCGGAGGTAGCAAACGCGATTCGGCAATCGGCGAGCGCCAGACTTAGGTGATCGACAATCACGGCATTTTCGAGAATGTTCAAACCTTTGGTCGCCATCGCGCGAGCTTCACCATGATTGGGATCAGCAACGGGGTTGACGAGATAGAGTTGCTCCAAGCCATAATTGCGCATGACCCTGGCCACCGCTCCCAGGTTGCCGGGAAAGTGCGTACGAACCAGGATGATGCGGCAATTCTTTAACATGAGAAGTAGGATCGGCCCCCGAGAGTCTTAATTGCGATTCATTCTATAAGACGCTGACACGGTAACACCTACGAGTGGAAGGTTGCACCGATCAGCGCTTCATGGTATCCTCAACTCATCTTTCCCGCTCACCGTCCTCGCCGCGAAGGAAACTCTCCCATGCTTCTTCTTGGTCAGCAGAGACAGCGTACCTGCCAGGCCGTTTCGAGGCGGTCGTTCCTGCAGATCGGGGCGAGTACGATTCTCGGCCTGTCACTTGCGGATCGATTGAAGTTGCGGGCTGTTGCCGGTTCCAGTTTGACCTCGGCCAAATCGGTGGTTCTCCTGTGGCTATGGGGCGGACCGTCGCACCTCGATACCTTCGATCCCAAGCCCAACGCACCCATCGAATATCGCGGGCCGTTCGGAACCATTCCGACTCGTATCAGTGGAGTTCGTTTCTGCGAATTGTTTCCCAAACTTGCCGGATTGACCGACAAAATATCCATCATCCGCTCGCTGCACTCCCAATCCGACGATCACGGCATCGCCGGGACGATCGGCCTCACCGGAAGTGCTGCGGGTGCTGTCGGTCTGGGCGGCAAGCCGCTCCCTGGTTTATCGCGGCCAACGACCGGCTCCGTGGTCGCCAAAGCCAAGGGATTTCGAGGAAAGTTGCCGCCCTTCATGGTGGTCGGCGGCAAACTCCACCAGGGCAAAAAGGCCATCGTCGGCGAAGGAGGCGGGAAACTCGGCGGCCTCTACGATCCCTTTCGGCTGGAATACGATCCGGTATCCGGAACGAAAGTCCCCGCGCTTACAACTCGGTGCTGAACTGACGCCGGATCGGCTCATGGATCGCCAGCACTTCGGATTGCCCTCGATCGCGTGGATCGTCGCAGCGAACAACTGGCCGCATCGCCGGCGCGATCGACGATTATCGTGCCCAGGCCTTCGCGATGCTCACGTCGAAAGAGCCCAGAACGATATTCGATCTCACCGAAGAAACCTGCGAAACTTCTCGATCGTTATGGCCGGACGCGTTTTGGCCAGTCGTTGCGTGCTGGCCCGGCGGCTCGTGGAGCATGGCGTGCCGTTCGTGCAGGTCAACTGGAGCGATCACGTCGAGGCCGAGGAAGATTCCGGCGACGGCGGCTGGGACCATCATTACCGAAACTTCCAGATCATGCAGGATCGCCACGCCCCTTGGCTCGATCAGGCGTCTTCCGCCTTCTCGAGCGACTCTCCGAACGCGGCTTGCTCGCGACAACGCTGGTGCTGGCCGTCGGCGAGTTCGGCCGGTCGCCGAAAATCAACGACAAGGCCGGGCGCGACCACTGGCCGCGTTGCTTCAGCGCATTGGTGGCTGGCGGCGGCGTCGCCGGCGGCAGAGTGATCGGCGAAAGCACCGCGAAAGGTGAACAGCCTCACGAAAATCCCCTTACTCCTGCGGACATTTGCACTACCGTGCATCACGTCGCCGGCATCACCAGCGAACAGGCGCAGACCCTGGGACTCAATCCCGGCGGTCGAGTCATCGAAGAATTGTTCTGAGGAAAGCGGGGCGCGAGATGCGAGGCGCGGGACGCGGGATCATCATCGGGGCAATTCTTTTGTTTCCCGCTGCTCGGGCGGGCACAGCCCATTCGTCTCACCAAAGATGGTTCCTTCAAACAGCATCTTCAGTGGTCGCCGGATGGCAAAACCATCCTGATGACCAGGCTCCACCAGGGCAAGTTGGCACTCTGGGCCATGAAAGTAGATGGAACCGGGATGAAGCGGCTTCTGGAAAAGGACACCCCACACTTCGATGGACACTGGTCGCCGGATGGGAAAAGGGTTGTGTTCGTTCTCGACATCCTTCAGGGCACGGATGGCAAATTGCAAATCGACACCGTCAACGCCGATGGAACCGAGCATAAGAACATCATCCCTCACACGGCGTTTGAAGAATCGCCACGGTTTTCACCGGATGGAAAATCGATACTCTGGGTCAGCACGAGGGATGGAAATCCGGAACTCTATCTCTTCGAACTTCAAAGTATAAAAAATCTCCCGGCTAACCAGTGAGATTGCTCTCGATCTCCATCCGGCCTGGTCGGCAGATGGAAAGAAAATCGCCTTCACGAGCGGGCGAAACGGCAAACAAAAAATCTACACGATGAACGCCGACGGCTCGAATGTCCAGCGCATCACCGATGGCGACGGTATCGATTCCTGGCCGGTCTGGTCGCCGGATGGCAAGCGCATTGCGTTTGTCTCCAATCGGACGGGGAACTACGAAATTTACCTGATGAACGCCGACGGTTCGACGATCAAGAATTTGACGAACAACGCCGCTCAGGATACTTCGCCGACCTGGTCGCCCGATGGAAAGAAGATTGCGTTCGTTTCAACCAGGGACGGAGGATCGGATATTTATGTGATGGAAGTGAAATGACCATTCGATGAATACTCATTCCTGTGTTTCGTTTGGGAATCTGAGCGGTTCATTTTCCAATTACGTGTAGGGTTACGCCAAGGCGAGCGTCGCGGCGTAAGCGCGACGTGGCTACCTCTGCCGGTACGCTCGCTTTTTTCCCCGAGTTGAACTTGTTGACAGAGAATTAGCGCGCCGGCGGTGGTAGCCACGTCTGCGCTTACGCCGCGACGCTCGCCTTGGCGTACCCTACAGTCAATTGCGAAAAGGACCACTTAGTCATGAAACTCTCAGTAACAATCCTGTTGCTCCTCGTTGCAATACCAGCCAGTGCTGCGGAACCGGCCAAGCCGAATATCCTCATCATCCTTGCGGACGACATGGGCTTCTCCGACGCCGGCTGCTACGGCGGCGAGATCGCCACGCCGAATCTCGACGCTCTGGCCAAGAACGGGCTTGCGCTTCACCGCAGTTTTACAACACGGCCCGCTGCTGGCCGTCGCGGGCGGCGATTCTCACCGGGTACTATGCCCAGCAAGTCCGCCGCGACACCGTTCCCGGCGTCAAGAGCGGCGGCCAGGGCATTCGGCCTGGCCTGGGCCAGGCTGCTGCCCGAAATGCTCAAGCCGCTCGGGCTATCGCTCGTACCACTCGGGCAAATGGCACGTCGACGGCAAGCCGCTCGCAAAACGGGTTCGACCACTCGTACAGCCTCAACGACCACGACCGGCACTTCGCACCCCGCATCGCATACCGAGGACGACAAGCCGCTGCCGGCCGTCGACGCCAGAGGCCGGCTACTACTCCACCACGGCGATCGCCGACCACGCCATCAAATGCCTGAAGGAACACGCGGAGAAACACGCCGGACAAGCCGTTTCTGGAATACCTGGCCTTCACCGCGCCCGCACTTCCCGCTGCAAGCGCCGGCGGAAGACATCGCCCGCTATCGCAAGAAATATCTGGCCGGCTGGGATGCCATGCGCGAGCAGCGCTGGCAGCGGATGAAGGAACTGAAGATCGGCGGCACGGCATTGGCTCCGCCATCGAACGCGACCTTGGGCCGCCCTATGCGTTTCCTGAAGCCATCAAGAAGCTCGGGCCGAACGAGTTGAATCGGCCCGCTCGCCTGGAAGGACCTGAACGAGAGCCAGCGGCGAGTTTCAGGCGGGCAAGATGGCCGTTCATGCGGCGATGGTGGATCGCATGGATCGCGAGATCGGCCGGGTTCTCGCGCAAATGCAGGGCGATGGGTGCGCTGGAAAACACGCTCGTCTTGTTCCTGTCCGACAACGGGGCCAGTGCCGAGATCATGGTCCGCGGCGACGGCCACGACCCGCACGCCGAGTGCGGAACCGGAGCGACATTCCTAAGCATCGGGCCGGGCTGGTCGAGTCTGGCCAACACGCCGTTCCGCCGACACAAGACCTGGGTTCACGAAGGCGGGCATCTCGACGCCGTTGATCGTCCACTGGCCGAAGGGGATCGCAGCCCGTGGCGAAATGCGGCACACCGCCGGGCATATCATCGACCTCGTGCCCACGCATCCTCGAGGCGGCCGGCGGGCAAGCGGCCTCGAAAATGGAACGGCAAGCCCGTACCTACGGCGCCCGGCAAGAGCCTCGCTGCCTCTGTTCGCGAAAGACGGCGCGGTTTCGCACGATTCGCTCTGGTGGCTGCACGAAGGCAACCGAGCCCTGCGCGTCGGCGACTGGAAGATCGTCGCGGCCGGGAAAAACAGCCCGTGGGAACTGTACGATCTGAGTTCCGATCGCTCGGAAACCAAGAACCTCGCAAAGGACAAGCCTGAAAAGTTGCGTGAATTGGCCGCGATCTGGACAAAACAGTTTGAAGAATACACCGCGCTGGCCGGTAAAGATCTGCCGCCTGATTCGAAGAAGAAAAAGTGATTATAAATAACGCGGTGGAGAATGCGGTATTCGCGTTTCGTGAAGACCCGCCTCGCCTTCGGCATCGGCGGGATCCTCGCTGACGCTTCGGGTTAGTGACAAACCCCGCTTTCGCAACCTCTGAAAACGTGAAAGCGATACTAACCCGAAGCGTCAGCGAGGATCTTGCCGATGCCGAAGGCGAGGCCGATGCTGTGGAAAAAGGACGCTGTCTTTCCTCCATCACCCGGCGGCTTACGCCGCTCGGCTCGCCCGATCATCCCTTTCGGACACAATAATCCGCTTATTTCCGGGCGAATTTCACGGCCAATTCCAGTTGTTCGATGGCGAACTCCACATCTCTCAGGGCCTGGACGCGATGGCCGCCGAAGTCGTGCTTGGCTGCTCTCATCTCGACTGCGGCTTCCCTGAGTTCCACGATAGCGTGATTGATATGGGGATGAGCGCCGTTGTATTTCTTGTAGAGCCCGACGTCCCGGCCCTTAAGGCCCTTGTAGGCGTCGCCTTTGGACTCGAGCGAGATTTCCAGTTGTTTGGCTGCCGCATCGCATGCTTCCAGAGCCTTGGCACGATGGCCGCCAAAATCGCGCTTGGCATTCCTCAGTTCGCTCTTTGCTTCCTGAAGCTCGAACAAGGCATGGTGCATGGCTGGATGGGCCGGGGCGGCTATCGCCTTACTTGCAGAACCTCCCAAACTAACGAGGGAGGCAGCAACGATCGCCACGCTCAAGCTGAGATTCGAATACGAACCGAGGAGAAACCGTTTCATGGAACTAACCTTTCGCAAATAGTTGTTAATGGAATCGCTCTTTTCGAGCACATTGGCAAGGTCCGGCAGTTGTTTCGCTCGGCCTTGCACCCCTAACATTGTCGAGGCGTAACACAAAAATTACGAGTTGACGGACACATCCTTCGAGGCATAGACGATTGACATGCCCGATGGAAGGTTTGCCGTTCCGAACTCGCCCGACGATGACGCCACAGTGATAAGCTGGAAGTCGGTGCCGGAGGGTGGGACATACCCGTTGAGCAAGCTCACATCGATCGTCCCGGCCAGAGCGGCGCTCTTGGAAACCTTTAACAGATCGAACGATTTTGCGCTGGCGATTTCCATTTCGAGCGTGCCGGCGGAGTTCTGGGTATAGCTGCCGTTGACGGTGATCGTTCCGATGGCATCCGGACCATCCGGGTCCACGGTGCCTGAATTCACGAGGTTGCCGTCAATCGTGCCGGCCGTGTAGAGGTAACCGCCCGAATTCACGGTGACGTTGCAGTCGATCGTCCCTGGCCTTCAACCGTTGCGCCCGAGTTGATGGTGATACCCGCACCCGTCACCGAGTAAACCGTGCTCGGCTTGGAAAGCATGAGAATTCCCTGGTTGACCGTCGTTGCCCCTGTGTATGAGTTCCCGTCAACTCCAGAGAGCGTTAGCATCCCGGACCCATCTTTGATGAGTCCGCCCGATCCGCTGATGGCCGTTCCAAGAGTGATATTGCCGGGGCCGTTGAAGGTCAGGTTGTAGCCCTCGTTGGCAATTTGAATGTCATCGGTAAGTGAAGCTCCCGCATCGGCAACGATCGTTGCAGCACTGCCCAGCTTGATAGGCCCCGCCCATTGGTTGATTCCTGATGCAACTTCAAGCGCTCCTTCAGTCCCGCCGACGCCATTGCCGTTGAGAGTCAACGGCTCAATTACATAGGTGAATCCTTCAAGTTGCAGAGTTGCTCCCGCCTCAACGGTAGTGCCGGAACCGCCATTCAGAGGTGCTCCGCCCAGGGCCTGGGCGTTGTCGAGAGCAACGATGCCTTCCAAGATCTTGACGTAACCTTCGAAGGTATTCGTGCCGCTAAGCGTCAGCGTGCCGGTCCCGGTCGTGATAAGATTGCTGGTCTGTGAACCGTTAATGACTCCGCTGATGTTGAAGTCGGTCCCGGCATCGGTAGTGATCGTGCTGGTGGTTGAGAGGTTTATCGTCCCGGCCCAGGTATTGTCGCCGTCGGCATTGACCAGCGCCCCCTCGGCATCGAAGCCGGAGCCGTTGAGCGTCAAAGCTTCGGTCGGGTCGAAGCTGATCCCGCCGAGAAGTTCCAGGGTGGCACCCGCGTCAACCGTCGTGCCGTTGTTTGTCGCCGATTTGCCGGCCGGTGAGCCGAGGGCAGTGGCGTTGTCGATCGCCAGGGTGCCGTTGGCAACGATCGTGGCACCGGCGTAAGTGTTGGCGCTGGTAAGCATTACGACACCGTTGGCCTTGGCATCGCCGGTGGGGTCGCCAATCGTAAGAGTATTCGCAGCTGCGCCGGTGATTTGCCCGGACAGTGTCAGTTGACCGCCCGCTGCGACATCGATATTGGAATCACCCGTCAGATTGATGGAGCCTTCCCAGGCGGCATTGCCGTTGCTGAACAGTGCCGCATCAGCGTTGCCCGTGCTGTTGAGTGTCAGAGCGATCGGGCTGAAGGTCAAACCATTTTCCAGAGCAAGCGTCCCGGTATTACCCACTTTTACTCCGGACGTATCGCCGAGAGCTTCTGAGTTATACAGAGCAAGAACGCCGTTGGTCACTGTGGTTGAACCGCTGTAGGTATTTGCGGTATCGAGGTTTAGCGTGCCGGCCCAAGTCTTGTCGAGATCGCCCGAACCGGAGACGACGCCGGTCTGGTCGAGAGTATTGCTCGAGTTCACATCAATAGTGCTGTCAGCTGCCAGGATTAGCTGACCGGGAAGCGTTACGGAACCGCTTGCTTCAAGGGTACCGCCGTTGAGGGTCACCGGATTCGCATTGAAAGCAAGGCTCCCCGTGGAATTGGGATTGGCGAAAGTGAGCGTGGCCCCGCTGTTGACGGTTGCGGCGGAAGATCCAAGGGCATCGTCGGTCGCCGCCACCAGAGTGCCTGCGGAAACCAGCGTTGGCCCTGAGTAAGAATCATTTCCGGAGAGCCTGAGCGTCCCGGCCCCCGCTTTGATGAATTCAACCCCCGAGTTGCCGGTAATCGTCCCCTTGATGTTCAGATCCGTGCCCGCCGTTCCGGAGGCTATGTTGAAGGTCTGGGATGAACCTGAACCCAGGTCGAGGTTGGCAGCGATGACGGCAGTGTAAGAAGATGCCGTCGTCGTGATGGGGCCGTTGACGTTCAGGACGCCTGTCCCGGATGTGACATTGCCGCCGTTCATGGTCAGCGACCCGATGGTGTCGTCGTAGCCGTTGAGATCGAGCAGGCCGGTCCAGGCGGTCGACACCGAGGAGGTGTCGGCGATTTGGTTGGCCAGGGCTTCCCGTACCACATCGGATTCATTGGAGCCGACGCCGTCGCCAACCACAAGGTTTCCGGAGATGGCATTGCCGTTTTGCGCATCCAGGTACATGGTGCCGGAATCGACCGTCGTCGTGCCGGTGAAGGAATTGGTGTTGGCGAGGTTGAGCTTGTTGGCACCGGTCATAAGAAAGCCGCCCGATCCGCCAATCGAGCCGTTGAAAGTGAGCACGCCCCCGGCATTCCCCGTCAGGAGATAGCCGCCGTTGTCGATTGATCCTGAAACGATCAGGTTGCCACCGACGCCCGACGAATTGAATGTTTGAGCTGCGGTCATCGTAATATCGAGTGCCACGGTATTGGTTCCGGAGGTATTGGTCTCCGAGATTCCTTTTTGGAGGTCGATGGCGTTGCCGGTGATGTCGTAACCCTTGCCCTCGATCGTGATGGAGGAAATGAGCGTTCCGGCACTCAAGTCGTTGATCGAAGTCGTAGCACTGGGCGAACTCTCGAAAATCAGGGCATCGCCGCTGACGGGTGCAGCTTTACCCGACCAGTTCAGGGCATTGCTCCAATCGGCGTTGGGATTCGGATTGGAAGCGCTGGCGACATCCCCCAAACCGGTCCAGGTCAGGGTGGTGGAGGGGACTTCTCGGCTTTCGAGGGATTCCAGGCAAAGTTTGGGACTATGGGCACGACGAGCAGCGACTCGGCGCTGGTTTCGAGATTGGTTGGAAAGGCGATTCATCAAGTTACGTAGAGAAAACATGTTCCGGTCCTCCGTTGAGTTTTTCGTTAGGATGGTGAAGAAGATCCCGGCACTTTCACGACCAGGGGAGAGGTCGGGATTTTCCAATTGGCTCACCTATCCCATTGAGGGGCCGTAACAGAAAAAGCGTGAGATATTGCGGGGTAAGGAAAAACGGACCCGACGCGGTTCTTGTGCGAGAAGACTTTTCAGTTCGATCCGGAATTTCGATCGAGGTTGGAACAAGATCCAAAGTTGGGGAAAAACCAATTGACAAGTCGCAATATTACGATATATTAGAATGAAGAGAGGAACAACATGATGGCCAAGACGAAAACCGTTAGTCAGCCCAAACTCACGCCCCTGAATGCCTTGATGCAAGCAGCGGAATGCCTGAAAACTTTGGCTCACCCCCATCGCCTGCGGATCGTGCAAATGCTGTTGCAGGACCGGTACACGGTCGGTGAACTCGCCGCCGCGTGCAGCATCCCCAGCCACATGGCCTCCGAACACTTACGGCTCATGCAGCGGTGCGGCTTTTTGACCAGCGAGAAAGAAGGTCGAAAGACCTACTATCGGATCATCGAACCCCATCTGGCGAACATCATGAGTTGCATCGAGGCCCGATTCGGCGGTAATGGCGAGTGAGTTTTTTTCATCGATATGTCGTAATGTCGTGATCTATTGATATAAATCGTGCGGCCTTCCTCAAGGCTGCCACTGAAATGAAGGGGAATATCGTGAGCATCGCCGTGATCAACAGCGCAAGAGCTTGCTGAACTTTGCAAGAGTGGCAAAAAGATTGAACTTATCGACGTGCGCACGCCGGTCGAATATCGGGAGGTCCATCTCGAAATCGCACGAAACATGCCGATCGAGCTACTCGATCCAGCGGCACTGATGCAGGATCGAAAAGGCTCCGACAGCGATCCGCTGTATGTGATCTGTCGTTCCGGCAGCCGGGGCGGGAAAGCGTGCGAAAAGTTTCTCAAAGCGGGTTTCACCAACGTGGTCAACATTGAGGGCGGCACGATGGCCTGCATCGAAGCGGGGCTTCCGGTCGTGCGTGGCAAGAGGGCTATCTCGCTGGAACGGCAAGTGCGTATCGCAGCAGGCTTGCTGGTGTTGCTGGGAGTCGGGCTTGGCTGGTTCGTCCATCCGGCGTTCTTCGGGTTATCGGCATTTGTTGGTGCCGGGCTGGTATTTGCCGGGATCACGGACACTTGCGGCATGGGCATGATTCTGGCCCGTATGCCCTGGAACCGATGCAGTCAATCTCCATCCAGCTGTTGTCGCTGAAATCTTCCATTCGAAGAGGAGTATTGAACATGAAGCTGGTAATCGTTGGCGGTGTGGCGGGCGGAGCTTCCGCTGCTGCCCGTGCCCGCCGTTTGGCGGAAGATGCTGACATCATTCTGTTTGAGCGAGGCCCGGATGTGTCGTTCGCCAACTGCGGCTTGCCCTACTACGTGGGTGGTGAGATCGCCGATCGCAAGAAATTGCTCGTAACCGCACCGAAACAACTTCGTTCCCGATTCAAGCTCGACGTTAGAACCCGATCGTCGGTCGAAGCTGTCGATCGCGCCGCCAAGAAGGTTCGAGTCCGCGACCTGAGTTCGGGAAGAGAATACGACGAAACCTACGACAAGTTGATTCTGGCACCGGGGGCGGCACCGATGCGCCTGCCCATCCCCGGCATTGATTTGCCGGGAATCTACACTTTGCGGAATCTGCAGGACGTTGATCGCATCAAGCAGCAAGTCGATCGGGGAATCGAGCAAGCGGTTGTGGTCGGAGCCGGTTTCATCGGCCTTGAACTGGTCGAGAACTTTGTGAAGCGCGGTATCTCGACCACGGTTGTCGAGTTGCAGGATCAAGTTTTGCCGCCATTCGACAAAGAGATGACAACGCCGATTCTCGAAACCTTGAAGGCAAAAGGGGTAACAGTGCTGCTCGGTCAGTCCGCGGAAGGATTCGAGGAAACCGCCAATGGCCTTGTCGTCCGGCTCAAATCGGCTCAGCGATTGCCTGCTCAGCTCGTGGTCCTGGGAGTGGGAGTGCGACCGGAAAGCAAGTTGGCGGTCGATGCCGGTCTGGAAGTGGGCCCCCGCGGCGGCATCCGCGTCAACGAACACCTTCAAACCAGCGATCCGGACATTTATGCACTGGGAGATGCCATCGAGGTCAAAGACTTTGTTTTGGGCGACCCAACTCAAGTTCCACTTGCTGGACCTGCTAACCGCCAGGGCCGGATCGCTGCCGACAACATCTTTGGGCGTTCCGCTCGATATCGGGGAACACAGGGAACTGCCATCGTCGGCGTGTTCGACCGGACCGCCGCGATGACCGGGGCTTCCGAAAAAGCACTGCGCAGAGCCAAGCTCTCCTTCCGCAAGGTCTACGTTCACCCAACTCATCACGCCGGCTATTATCCTGGTGCGGAAGCAATGACCCTCAAGCTTCTGTTCGACCCGGAGACGGGCCGAGTGCTCGGCGCGCAAGCCGTGGGAGGGGCCGGTGTGGACAAACGAATCGACGTTTTAGCGGTGGCAATCCAGGCGCGAATGACTGTATACGATTTGGAAGAAATGGAACTGGCCTATGCTCCGCAATATGGATCTGCCAAGGATCCGATCAATATGGCCGGCTTTGTGGCGAGCGGGTTGCTGCGCGGAGAACATCCCCAGATCGATGTCGAGGAAATACTGGGAGTTTCTCTTGCGGAGCAACCGTTTCTATTGGACGTGCGGACGCCTCAAGAGTTTGCTGCCGGCCACATCCCCAGGGCTGTGAACATCCCGGTCGATGATCTTCGATCCCGGCTCGCCGAGTTGCCCCGCGACCGGAAAATTGCGGCTTATTGCCAGGTCGGGCAGCGAGGTTATCTGGCTACCAGAATACTTCGGCAAAACGGTTTCTCGGCGTCGAATATCGGCGGAGGCTTCAAGACCTATCAGCTCTTTCAATCAACTCCTCGATGAAGCTCTGCGCCTGGATCGCGATCGACTGGTGCCAACAGAGTCTTCAATAGCCGCTGGTCGGAACGGTGACGGCATATTCAATGGCCGGCAGTTTTAGCCGACGCCGGCACTCATCGAGCATATCCCTGGTTCGGCTCGCACCACAGCGCGTGACGCCCAATTCTCGAACTGCGAGGAGACCATCGAGGTCGCGGACGCCACCCGCGGCTTTGACCTGGACGTTGGGAGCTGAGTGCTTGCGCATCAGTTTCAAGTCGTCGTGTGTGGCACCGCCGGAGCCGTAACCGGTGGAGGTCTTCACCCAGTCGGCCTTCAGATCGGAGCAAATGCGGCAAAGTTCGATCTTCTGTTCGTCTTTGAGATAGCAATTCTCGAAAATCACTTTCACCTTCTGGCCTGCTGCATGCGCCAGGTCGATCACAGCGCGGATGTCGGCGCGGACATAATCCCAATTGCCGCTGAGCACCTGGCTAATGTTGAGTACCATGTCGAGTTCCTGGCAGCCGTCAGCGAGCGCCTGCTCGGCCTCTGCCCGTTTGACGGCGGTGGTATGGCCGCCGTGCGGAAACCCGATGGTGGTGCTCGCCTTGACCGTACTGCCGCGCAATAATTCAGCGCAACGCTTCAAAGCGAACGGCATGATGCAGACGCTGGCGACATCGTAGGCCAATGCGAGCCGACAACCGGCTTCGAGGTCTGCAGCCGTGAGCGTCGGGTTGAGCAGCGAATGGTCGATCATTTTGGCAATGTCGGGATAGGTGTAGGTCATAGTGGGTGTGCCGCTAAGTGGTACTTTTCGCAAACAACTGTAGGGTTAAGGCGACCGGCGAGCGTCGCGGTGTAAGCGACGTGCCTGGTAGCTGCCGGTGCGCTCATTCTCTTTCAATACGTTCGACGGGGAAAAAAGCGAGCGTGTCGGCACTGGTTGCCACGTCGCGCTTACGCCGCGACGCTCGCCTAATTCGCAAACCTACACTTAATTGTGAAATGGACCACTAAACGGGTATTACGTGGGCCCTCTTGGCTCTCAGCATCGCAGCAAAGGTAAGCCGTGACCATTATTTGTCCTTTCGCTCTCGTTCGGACTACAGCGATTCGGCAACCATCGCTTCCACGACTCTGTAAGCAAAGTGCCTTGTCAAAGCTTAATTTTGGGGTTGGTATTTCGGAACTCGCTTAAAACGCCGGACAATTCGCCACCGTAGCCGCGTTCGCCCAGAACGCGGGCAACCTCGCCGGGCAATCACCTGAATGCGACCCTTCAAGCCCCCGCGTTCTGCGCGAACGCGGCTACCCCGCACATTTCGCGCTTGCCAACCCCAATTCTTAGCCTTGACAGGGGGGCACCCTGCCGTCTTCACGCGAGACATAATTTCGCAGAAAGTCGTGGGATTGCCGCAGCGCCATGAGCCGGGTGGTCAGCGACGATTCATAGGCGCGATCTTCCACTTCGACACAGACCGGACCCGTATACCCGCAGTCTCCCAGTACCCGAAAAGAATCGTCCCCAATTGACATCGCCCAGTCCGGGGAGTTTGGGACAGTGGTATTCGACCGGGTTCGCCATAATACCCACGTCGTCGAGGCGATCGCGGTCGATGCGCACGTCTTTCGCATGGATGTGAAAGAGTCGATCGCGAAATTCTTTCAGCGGTTTCACGAAGTCCATTTGCTGCCAGATCATGTGTGACGGATCGTAATTCAATCCAAACGACGAGCTGGGAATATCGGCAAACATCCGTCGCCAGATTGCCGGACTGACGGCAAGGTTTTTTCCACCGGGCCATTCATCCTTCGTGAACAGCATCGGGCAGTTTTCAATGCCGATCCTCACGCCCAGGCTCTCGGCGAACGCGACCAGAGGTTTCCACGTGTTCAGAAACCCCGGCCAGTTGGCATCGACGGACTTCGACCAATCCCTTCCGACAAAGGTATTGACCTGAGGAACTCCAAGCAATTTCGCCGCCTGGATCACCAGCCTGAGATGATTGACCGCTGTCGTGGCTTCGGTCGAATCGGGCGACAAAGGGTTCGGATAGTAACCCAGGCCGCTGATCGCGATGCCATGCTGTTGACAGAGGTTTCGGGTCCGTTCTGCCGATTCATCATTGAAGTTGGTGACGTCCAGATGCGTCACTCCCGCGTAGCGCCGGTCGGCCTTGCCCGGCGGCCAGCACATCAGTTCAACACAATCGTAGTGAAGCCGGGCAGCGTGCGCCAGCACCGCATCCAGGGAGAGGTCCGGAAGAATCGCGCTGACAAATCCAAGTTTCATACGTTTCTTTACACCTCGATCATGTGCTCGCCGCCGTGCTCCGGGTTGCCGATCAGTTGTTGATTCTTTAGGTCGACCACCCAGTCCATCAATTCAAGCGGTACCTGACCGATCACCACCGAAAACTCGTCCGGGATCTCGGTCACGTCGCTGATGCAGTCACGCCCTTGCACGCTCAGCCGGACGGCCCGGTAGACCTGGAGAGGGATCGAACCGGCAATAGTGCGGGCTGGGCGGACACGCAACGGCTCAAGTCCAAGCGCTGCGATCAGCCGGGTCGGCATCAGCAGCCCGGTTGCCCCGGTGTCGATAAGGGCATCACGGACCTCGATCCGGCGTACCTGATCCTCCGGCAGCAGGCCCTTGCGGACGGCAAACCGATCATCCAGGTTCTCCACGGTTGCCGAGACCAGCACTTTGCCCATCGTTGCAGTCTCCATCGCTATCCTCCACCATCATCAACTCTACGGGTTTACGCCGCTGCCCGAGATGTTGTATGTGCTTTTCCTCGAACAACATCCTCCACGAATCCGAATAGCTCACGCTCATAACGCTGTTGGTCGAATTTCAGCGCCTGACGGCGAATGGCTCCTGGATGAAACGCTTCTTGATGTTTCTCAAATTCCTCCATCGCATCGATTAACGCCGGCGAATTCTGCTCCTCGAAAAACACCGAGGTCGGCTGCGCGGTTCTTCCGAACGGTAATTGCGTTTCGGTTGCCCCGCCTCTGGCAAACGCGATGACGGGTGTTCCGCAGGCGTTTGCTTCCACCGGAACAATGCCGAAATCCTCTTCACCCGGAAACAGGAGTGCCCGGCAGCGCCGATAATAATCCCGGATTGCCTCATCGTGTTGCCAGCCTATAAATGTGACATCGGGTCCGGCCAGTGCCTTGAGTCTCTTCGATTCCTGACCCTTACCGATGATGACTAACTTGCGACGCAGTTGCCGGCAGGCCTCGATCGCCAGGTCAACCCTCTTATAAGGAGCAAACGCCGACACGACGAGGTAGAAATCTTCGCGTGGAATCCCGGCCGGGGTGTAGAAGTTGGTATCGGCGGGCGGGAAAATCACGGTACTCGATCGGCCGTAACAATCGGAAATGCGCTGCTGAATCGTTCGACTAATTGCGATAAAATGAGTAACGCGGTCGGCAGTACGGCGATCCCATTCCCGCATCGACGAGAGGATACGGTCGATCAATGCCGATTTCAACCGGCCCAGCCGGCCGTCGCCGAAGTACGCTTCGCGCAGGTGCCAGGCATAGCGCATCGGCGTAAAGCAGTAACAGAGGTGCGGAACGCCCGGAGGAGCCTGGGCGGACTTGGCGATCGCGTGACTCATGCTGATGACGACATCGGACTGGGGTAACTTCCAGCGCGCGGCCAGGGGCATAAGGGGCAAAAGGTAACGATAGTAGCGATGCACGCCCGGCAGGTATTGCAGGAAACTGGTGTGCGGGCGAAGGCGCTCAATATCTGAAGAGACGCTACCTTTCCTGTGCAGCAGGGTATACAATTTGGCATCGGGCCAGCGCCGGCAGAGAGATTCGAGGCATTTCTCGCCCCCGCGCATCCCGGTCAGCCAATCGTGTACCAGGGTTACTTTGGGTTGATAATCCGCATCCATGCACTAAGCTCCGATCAGGAAGAATATATTCTACCCGATCTAAAATAATGGTGAAAGCCGAAGACGGATGTGGGATTATAACAGTGGGTAGGCAAAAGCTTGCGAGAATCACCGATTTCGGCGATTTGGCAAGTTGCATGCCTTGGGGTATACTTGTATTGTGAAAGAAATAAGTACTTGATGAACCTATCGGCCAGCCCGGACCTTCAATTCCATTGAGCCACTTCGCTCCACGGCGTTCCGGACTTTTGCAAGGTTAGAAAGAGGATCGTATGGCGTTGTCACTGAACATCGGCAAGTGCACGCTGATCGGAAATTACCGCGAAAACAACGAAGACTCCATCGAAGTCAAATTGTTTCCCGATCTGACCGTCTGCGTGGTCGCCGATGGAATGGGCGGACAGGCCGCCGGCGAAATCGCCAGCAAACATGCCATCGAGATCATTCCCCGCGAATTGCGGAAATACCTGACTCCTACTGTCAATGTCGAAGGTGCCAAACAGTTTATTCGCAAGGCAATCGTACAAGCGAACGAACAGATTATGCAAATGGGCGCGATCGATAAAGATATGAAGAACATGGGTACGACGGTGGTCGTGGCCGTGTGGCGCAAGAGCGGTGAGATGTATGTCACTGGCGTGGGCGATAGCCGGACTTATTTGATTCGCAACAAGAAGATCGTTCAACTCACGGTCGATCATTCCCTGGCACAGGCCCTGGTTGAGGCGAAAACCATTTCCGCGGCGGAAGCCAAAGAACATAAATTCCGGAACGTGCTCTGGAAATATCTTGGGAGCAAAGAAGTCGGTGAAGGTCCGGATGTGCCGGTTTTGCCGATTCAGCCGGGCGATCGCTTTCTTCTGTGCACCGATGGGCTTCATGGCGTCGTTACCGACGACAGGCTCCTGCAATTCATTATTTCTCAAACAGATGTTCAGGCGTGTGCCGATGGTTTGGGTCAATTGGCGCTGGATTCCGGATCGCGGGATAACGTCTCCTGCGTTGTGATCGAGGTTCAAGGATAACTCAGAAGCACGTTACTTTTTCCCAAGTCGTCGTTTCGCTTCGAAAAAATCGCTGAGAATCGTGGCGCATTGCTGTGCCAAAACTCCGCCGAGAACCTGACAGCGATGATTCAGGCGGGCATCCTGGGTGATCTGGAAGAGAGTGTGACAGGCACCGGCCTTTGGGTCGGTGGTCCCGTAAACGACCGTTGGAATCCGAGCCTGCACGATGGCTCCCGCACACATCGGACACGGTTCGAGCGTCACATAAAGTATCGTTTCCTCCAACCGCCAGGATTTCAGGAATTGTGCAGCCTGCGTGATGGCGATCATCTCGGCGTGGGCGGTGGGATCCTGAAGCAATTCGCGCTGATTGTGGGCGCGAGCGATGACGCCGTGCTGAAGGGAAACGATGACGGCACCCACGGGGACTTCATCCGCGTCAAATGCCGTGGCGGCTTCCTCGAGCGCCAACTCCATGTGATAAATATGAAGAGGATGTCGAGGATCGGTCAGGGTCAGATCGAAGGGATTGATGTTCACGGGACGTCAGAACTTTCAGCTAATCCGTTATTCGAAGCGATGGCAATTGTATTATTTCAGATGATCCCCATCTCGCCCAGAGTTGTTCAAAGCGCTGCTGGAAGGGAATCACCAGGTCGGCATCCGCAGTAATAATGACATTCTCCTCATTCTCTTTGGTCGCGCAGCGGGTCCAGTTGAAACTACCTGTCAGGAGCCTGCTCGCGTCGAAGATCGCGAATTTGTGGTGCATGTGAGCGGGTGAATCATCGATCGCACAGGGAATGCCTTCCTGTCTGAAGCGTTCGATATCGGAACCTTTATCCTGGGATTTCTCATCGTCGGTGATGATGCGGATTTTTACACCGCGACGATGCGCTGCGACGATTGCCTCGGCAATGCGATCATCGGTGATGGTGAAGACGCAAACCTCGACCTGTTTTCGAGCCTCCTGAAATTGGCGAATCACGGCATTGACGCAATCGGAACCGGGACTGAAAAACGCCTGCGCCTCGCCGACCCTGGGCCTTGCTCGAAATGACGGTTTCAGCGTCAATTTGATGATGTCCTCCAACCATTCGATGAGTTGCTTCGCTTCGAGATCCACGATAGCAGCGCGGGCAAGGGCGCAGGCGCGATGTCGGACAAAACCAAGTGCCTGTTCATCCACGGCGACATCGGTCAACCACTGAAGGAACGCCGTCTTTTCGCCGGGACTGACTTTATGGTCCGCGATCGTCTGGAGCAACATCGGGTCAACGTCGGCGGGATTCATGCAGCGATCCAGGGGCAAACGAGTGTAGTAGATTTTGCGATTATACTGCGAACTGCCGGAAATGATACAATTCGCAACGAGTACGACCATCATCGTTTGCCGCTCCGCGGCGAACGTCTTGGTCTTGCCGCTCCGCGGCCAAACTCGCCTCGATCAAAAGACTATCATTTAGATGCAAAGGCTTCTCATGGTGGTAGCTTAACACCGCGGAGCGGCAAGAAAAGACGTTCGCCGCAGAGCGGCAAACGATGAGAATCGCTACAAAGACGGTTCACTGATTCGCGGAGGAGCAACATATGAACAAACGACTGGTCGCGCTCATCATTTGGCTTTTGAGCTGTTCATTCTCCTGGGCAAAACTGGAGATTACCAGGATCGAGGCAGCACACGGATTTTTCGGTCCTCCGCGTGAGTCACTCGACGTCTGCCCGCTCGATGAAATGCTGTTACGCTACCATGTAACGGGTGTAAAGGTCGATGACGAAGGGAAGGCCGATATCGAAACGAGCATCCATTTGAAGGAGCCTGGCGGCAAAGTCGTGCTCGAGCGCAAGACGCCGGTTCAGCGGCAACTTTCTCTCGGCGGCAATACGTTCTCATCTTTTGTCTCGTTCCATCTCCCCGATAAAGCTCCTTTGGGGGAATATACGCTGTCGGTGCAAATCCGCGATCGGCTCGCGTCGGAGACGGCCTCCTTTGAGCGCAAGATCACTTGCAAAGCAGCTTCGTTTCAGATTCTGACGCCCCGGTTCTTCCGGGATGCCAAGAGCGAAGTGGCCGCTCCGGTCGGCGGCGTCGTGGGCGAACCCTTGTATTATCGGCTCAAGCTGGTCGGTTTCGACACCACGCAGAAAAAGGTCAGAACCCAGCTGACGATGCACATTCTGGATTTAGAGGGGAAAGAGACCTTGCCGAAGCCGGCGCTGACAAAAGCCTATCTCGACAAACCCGAAGATGTCGGCAAGGCGATACAGGTCAACTTCAACGGACTGATTACTCTGAACCGCGCTGGGGATTACAAACTGAAAATCGTGGTCGAAGACTCCATCGGCAAGCACCAGGCCGTATTTGAGGCACCGTTGAAGGTTACTGCTCCGTGATGCGCACGAAAACGATGGCCGTTTTATCTTCATAGACCTTCTCCCATCGATCGGATTTCGCTAATTGTTCGGTCAATGGGGCGGCACGATCCTTGATCGGCTTGGGCGCGATGACAATGCGCGCAATTTGCAAATCGGGATCGCGTTCCCAACCCTCCCTTGCCTCCCAAGTTTTAATGGACCGCAAGAGCCGGGCCTCGCCATAGAGATTCGTTCGCCCATCCATGCTCACGGGCAATCCCGGCAGGTTCCAGATCAGATAGCCGCCCCAGTCGAAGTTATTGAACAGCGGGCCGGGATAATGCTTTTCCTTTACGAATTGCACGGCCCCGACCGGGTAGGTTTCTTCATGACACGCAGCAATGGTCTTGTCCGGGAAGCCGACGGCCCAGACCACTCGAATCAGCACGATCGCCAGAGATGTTGCGATAACCATTCCCCGGAAACTTAAATGAGAGTCGGGAACAGCAGGGGATTGTCTATTCTCCTCTGCTCCGGGGCGGAGAATCACGGCAGCGCAGGCCAGCACACCGTACCACAAGTCTCGTTGCATTCGGAGTCCGAAGAATAGTCCCGAGGCCAGTACTGCCAGATCCCAGAGAGGATAGCCGCGCCGGGCGATGACGACCGCTGCGGCGATCGACAGAATGATGAGCGGCCAGTTCCACCACTTCGTGAAGTCGGGAGGCTGCAATTCCATCACCAACTGCAATGCCTGCGTTTGCGTCGCGTATTCCCACACGACGACGTAAAGGCGGAAATGAAACGGCGTCAAAAGCGTGGCAAATGCGCAAAGAGATCCAAGGATCAAAAAGGCTTTCATCTGCGACCAGGCTTGTGGATCACGCCTAAAGAAATAGTCGAATAGGGCAACGCCGAATCCCATACCAAGGATGCCCAAACCCAGAACGAATTGAATGTGAACATTGGCCCAGAGCACATATAAGATGGGGAGCCAGCAAAACCTCCTCCACGATGATTCGCGTCGGATTTCGTAAGCCGAGTGCAAGGTCAGAGTTGTGCAGAGGATGGTGATATGCCAGGGACGCTCGGTCATGAAGTTGACCAGTGCAACGGTCACCAGGAACAGCACACCCAGACCCAGCCAGATTCGACGAGAGCGCAGTATGAACCAGGCAATGCCCAGAAAGGAAAGGCTTCCAAGCAAATGTTTCAGGACGAGAATGGCGGGAAAGCCGGCTGTTTGGTATGCGAGGTAGAAAACCAGTTCATAGAGCCAACTGTATGCCACCCAGGGGATTTGTTCCTCCTGACCGATGCGCGAGAATGGATCGGTTGCCGGCAAGGCGTGATGTTGGACGATGTATCGTCCCACAGCGAGATGCCACCAGGTATCGACATCCAGGCAAGCATGAACGGCGTTGCCGGCCGGCAACAACGCGAGCAGGAAGAAGGCAAACCATTGACGTTGGCGCGTATCGGTTGGCGTGGACATGCAGAAAGGATAGCTAAGATTGAGTATCCCCGACAGGAGTCGAACCTGTAACCTTTGCCTCCGGAGGGCAACGCTCTATCCAGTTGAGCTACGGGGACTCACGATACACGGGATTATACCCGTTGGGCAACCCTTGGACAAGCGGCAGAAGAAACCGGGTGACGAACAGCCTCTGCCGAGTGTCGCCTAAACACCCAACAATTCCCGATACATTTCCTCATTGAAACCGACAACGATCGTATTGCCGATGCGCGCGGTGGGGGCACGAAGATTTCCGGTTGGGCCGATCATGTAGCTCAGCAATGTCTCGGTATCGGGGCGGTCTTTTTTCAAATCGAAGACCACCACTTTTTTACCCTTGATCGAGATGAGCTTGTCTGCCCGCACCAACAGTTGCAAAGCCTGATCGGCGCTATACTTGACCTTCGCGGCCTCTTCGGTTGCGGCGACCGAACCGTCCACGGACTCAAGGAACCCTTGAGTTTTCTTGCAGGTCGTTCAGGCACGCCGATCGTACATCCAGTCGATTTTCTTGGTCATGAAATGATCTCCATTCTTCCGTGTTTTCCGTGGGTGAATTCTTTTATTTCGCTTCTCAATATTTCGGCACGGATGGGTCAATGCGCTCACTCCAGGCCAAGATCCCACCCTGAATGTTTACCGCTTTGCCGAATCCGTTTTCCTTCAGGAATTGTACGGCCTTTGCGCTGCGCATGCCGCTCTTGCAGTGAACCAGAATCTCCCGGTCCCTGGGCAACTCCGCGAGCCGTTGCGGCAGTTCCGGCAGCGGAATCAGCACGGTCCCGGGTATCCGACCAATCTGGAACTCGTTGGGGTTGCGCACGTCCAGCACGAAGACAGGCTCCTGCGCGTCCAGCCTTTTCTTGAGTTCCTCGACCGAAATCTCACCTGATGCAGCTTTCGGAGCCGGCGCTTCCTGACCGCGCACTCCACAGAATTGCTCGTAGTCGATCAGAGCTTTGATGGTCGGCGCATCGCCGCAAATAGGGCACTTGGGATTGCGACGGACTTTGAACTCCCGGAACTTCATCTGCAAGGCGTCGTAGTGCATGAGCCGGCCTGTGAGCGTTTCGCCTTTGCCGAGGATCATCTTGACCGCTTCGGTCGCCTGAATCATGCCGATAATGCCCGGCAGAATGCCGAGAACCCCGCCTTCCGCACAGCTTGGCACTTCTCCGGGTGGCGGCGGTTCGGGGTAGAGGCAGCGATAACATGGCCCGTAGGGTGGAAAGAAAACCGATGCCTGTCCGTCAAATCGAAAGATGCTGCCATAGATGTTCGGCTTCTTCAACAGCACGCAGGCGTCATTGACCAGATAGCGCGTCGGGAAATTATCGGTGCCGTCGATGATGATGTCGTAGGGTGCGAAAATCCGCATCACATTTTCGGAAGAAAGGCGCTCCTCGTAGAGATCGATGCGAACTTCCGGATTGATCGCGGTGAGCTTATCCTTTGCCGAGTGTAGTTTGGGGCGGCCCACGTCGGCAGTACCGTGCAGAACCTGTCGTTGCAGATTGCTGAAATCGACGACATCAAAATCGACGATGCCAATCCGGCCCACACCGGCAGCGGTGAGATAAAGACCCAGCGGGCAGCCAAGCCCACCCGCGCCGATCAGGAGAACGGAACTGGCTTTGAGCCGTTTCTGCCCATCAACGCCGACTTCGGGCATGATGAGATGCCGGCTATAGCGCGCAATCTCGTTCGCGGAAAGTGAAACATCGTTGGCTCGTTGGCCGAACAGGTCGGGGAGTGTTGCCATGAGGTTATTGTACTGCGAACAGCCTAAAATGACACAATTCGCAATGAGTATTACCATCATCGTTTGCCGCTCCGCGGCGAACGTCTTTGTCTTGCCGCTCCGCGGCCAAACCTGCCTCGGTCAGCAGCTTATCGTTGAGGCGCATAGCCTTTTGGCGGTGGCAGCGCAAAGCCGCGGAGCGGCAAGACAATACGTTCGCCGCGGAGCGGCAAACGATGAGGTTATCCCTCACGCAATACTGTGTCACTTTAGAACGCGCCGAGAATAATAGCGAAAACGAAGAGATGCGGAATCACCTAGCACGAAAACGCAAGCGCGAGAAAACTTACGACCGCCGTGGCGTCGATTCATCTTTCCTGATTTCATCCTTTCCAAAACTCGATTGCTTGTTGCCCAAGACGAGATAGCATACATCCAATACCGTTCTCCTCGGAAGTCATGCGGATGGTCTGCATGCCGGATTGAAGAAAACGAAACCGTCGCAGAGGCAAGTTTGATGGGCAAAACCCTGGAGCGTTCGAGCGATCCCGATACCATTCGCCACTGGAAGATCGCGGACTCGATCGAAACCTATGGCATCAAAAACTGGGGCAAAGGCTACTTCGGCATCAATAAGTCAGGGCACGTCACCGTTCATCCCAACAAGCGCGCCGATGAAGCCATCGATTTGAAACAGTTGGTCGACGACCTCCGCGACCGCGATTATCACGTTCCCGTTCTCATCCGCTTCACCGATATCCTTCGCCATCGCGTCGGCGAGATTGCCGGGGCCTTCGACAAGGCCATTCGGGAATACAGTTACACCGGCGACTACTGCTGCGTCTATCCCATCAAAGTGAACCAGCAAAGGCATGTGGTCGAGGAAATTCTCGATTTCGGCAAACCTTTCAACTTCGGCCTCGAAGCCGGCTCCAAGCCGGAACTGCTCGCCGTTCTCGCCATCACTTCAGGCTCCGTGACACCGATCATCTGCAACGGCTTCAAGGACGATGAATTCATCAAGATGGTGGTTCTGGCCCGCAAGATCGGCAAGAACATCATCCCGGTGGTGGAGAAATTCACGGAACTGGAATCGATCGTTCGCCACGCCGAGCAACTGGACGTCCGGCCCGTGATCGGCGTTCGCGTCAAGCTGGCCTCCCGCGGCACAGGACGCTGGCGCGGCAGTGCCGGCTATCGGTCCAAATTTGGTTTGACGATCACCGAAGTTCTGGAAGCCCTCGACTATTTGAAAGCACGCGGCATGGAGGACTGTCTGCAACTGACGCACTTCCATCTCGGCAGTCAAATCACCAACATTCGCAAGGTGAAGGATGCCCTGACCGAAGCCGCTCGCGTTTACGTCCAATTGTATCGTGCCGGCGCGGGCCTGAAGATGATGGATGTCGGCGGCGGCCTGGGCATCGACTATGACGGCTCGCAAACCGACTTTGAATCGAGCGTCAACTACACGTTGCAGGAGTACGCCAACGATGTGGTGTTTCGGATCAAGAGCGTCTGCGACGAAGTGGATGTCCCGCATCCGACCATCATCTCCGAATCGGGCCGGGCCGTGGTGGCCTATCATAGTCTGCTGGTGTTCGACGTGCTGGGAACCTCCAACTTCGACCGTTGCCAGGCCCCCGACGAAGCTCCCACCGATGTTCCGCAGCCTATCTCCGACCTGTATTCCATTCATCGCGATCTGAACAAGAAGAATTATCTGGAAGGCTACCACGATTCCCTGCAAGCGATGGAAGAGACGCTCAATCTCTTCAACTTGGGCTATCTGCCGATCGAATCGCGTGCCCTGGCCGAACGGCTCTTCTGGGCGGTCGGCCGCAAATTGCAACGGCTCGTCCGCGAACTCGACTATGTACCGGAAGAGTTGCACAACCTGGACAATCTTCTCTCTGATACTTATTTCTGCAACTTCTCGGTCTTTCAATCGATGCCCGATTCGTGGGCGATCAAGCAACTCTTCCCGATCATGCCGATTCATCGCCTCAACGAAGCGCCGACCCGCAGGGCAGTACTCGGCGACATCACCTGCGATTCGGACGGCAAGATCGATCAGTTCATCGACCTGCGCGACGTGCGCAACACTCTGGAACTTCATCCATTCAACGGCGAGCCTTATTATCTGGGTGCGTTCCTGATTGGAGCCTATCAGGAGATTCTCGGCGATCTGCACAATCTTCTCGGCGACACCAACGCCGTTCACGTCAATATCGAGGAAGACGGCACCTATACGATCGACGATTTCATTCCCGGCGACACGGTGCGGGAGGTTCTGCACTACGTCCAATTCTCGGCGGAAAAGCTCATCGAACGAATGCGCAAAGACGTGGAAAAGGCACTTCGTTACAACAAGATCAGCATGAAGGAATCGCGCGAGTTCCTGCGTTTCTACGAATCGGGGATGGAAGGGTATACTTATTTGGAGGAGTGATCTGGGGGATCAGTTGCTTTTTGGGGCGGACTACTTCCTTGCTAGCGAGATTCCGAATTCCCGTTCAAGGACGCGGCGGCCGTGTTCAAGCGCCCGCTTTGCCTCGGACCGCGAATGGCTGAAGTCGCCATTCGACCCTCCAGCATCCATGCCGAGCCGGTGAATCTCAGTGGAGGCAGTCATGTCGATGCCCTGACTGCATGAACCATGCAGCTCTCGCAGGTGGCAAGGTGTGCTTTCTCGGCATCGTCCAACGACTCACCGGAAAGTAACTTCTGCAGCAGATTGTCGCACAATTTGTGTGGCCTCAATGACGTCTCGTGAGCATCCATGCACAGGCATCGCCTGCATGCCAAACCAACAGTCGTTCCAGATGGCCATCTGGGACTCCCACACATGCGGAGGAGGTCAGCGCCCGCCGAGGTGCTCATCGATCAAATTATCGTCTATCTAACGCAGCGCTCAGATTCCAGAATAACGCGAGACGGGCTCGCCGACAATGCAAATTGTCGAAATGTTTTGTCGCTGTACTCTCGAATCGATGACGATTACGCCGCGTGAGACTTCGCATCGCTCCCTTGCTTGTTACCCCCTCGACCTGCTATCAATCACTCGCAGCACGCCATCAATGGTGACAGATTCCGATGCCGACTGATGGAGACTTCTGAATCCGACGATTCTTCAACGAAAGGATTAGTTGATGGGAACCTCAATGATGGGAATCTTGGCACATGCAGCCTTTGTGCAGAGCCTGTTTACCCTGGATGTTCAACCGCGGATTGCAGCAGAAGGTGGGCCAGTTGTTTTTGATGTGACGGCGACCTACACCGGCAGTCGACCGATTGGAATCTATGAACCTGACGAAAGATTTTTTTCAATCCAAGCCCCGCCATCCTGGAACTCCATTCGACGCGAGCCAAAGCCGCAAATATTTTCTTCTAGACTCGGCTTCTTTAATGATCCCGTTCCCAAAGTGGTTGCTCCTGGATACAAGATTCAACGCACAATTCTCTTTCACCGCTTATTTGTAGGGAGAATCCCACGAGGACCAGCCACGTTCATCTTTGACTTTAGAGTTGGATGCCAATTAGCGAAGGAATGCTATCTTGTAGCCAGAGTTCAAAAATCCGTCAGAGTTGATGTCGAGCCGTTTAGTAAAGAACTGGCCAACAAACTTCAGCAACAACTCTTGCGCCAGGAGAACCCGTTTTTTGAGAATTCTCTTGGCGACTACAAGAACAAATACGCGGAATTGGTGCTGAACACCCGCCACGCTGAGTTCGTTCCATTGGCGCTGTCATTGATCGCCCAACGGCCCAATTTGGAATCCGAACTCCGCGAATTTGTCTACAGCGTCTCTTCTGATCCATCGGCCATCCACCGCGAATTCGCCGACGATCTTATATCCGGTAACTCCAAATACAATCTCATCCAGACTCACGAAGATTGGTCTTGGCGAGAATTGCCCTCGCTGGAGATTCTCGAACGATATTTCATGCTCCTCAATTTTGCCCGCCGAGACCTCTACGGCCGGCAAGGCAAGGGACCGCTCCAGATGCCCTATTATTTTACTCGTGCCAATGACAGTATCGGCTGGCTCTTTCAAAGACTTCCTGACCCCCTCTTGAAGAAGATGCAAAAAGAAGGAAATCTCTGGGTCAAGACGCTGGTCTATGTCACGTTCCCGAATCGGGTTTCTACAGAATGGAAACAAGGTGTATTGAAAGATCTGCAAGAACGCGTCAAGCCGCTGCCCGAAGAACTCCTCAACCGCTGGTTCGGAAAACTCGATTCGGATCAATATCAGGAACGCGCAGCTGGGAGCAGGTTCTTCCTGAACCATTTCGACCGAACCCAAGCGTTTTTGAAGAAAGCAGCAAAGAAACCGCTCTCGGCGGAGGCCAAGGATCGAGTCGAGTCGATTCTTGATCAGGGCAGCAATCGGGAGCGAGACCCAATGGAGATCGACATCCTGCAATTGCTCGATAGAACCACGGAGGGAACGCCGATCCTCATAATTCTGGCTTCCGGCGAGTCGGGCTGTCATTTGACGCGGGACGCGAAGGAACTCCTGGCAAAACGCAATAAGAAGTGACGCTCGATCCGCATCTATAAGATGTGCGGAAATGTCGCCCTTGCATCACTGGCTCAGTCGCCGATATTTGCTTTCATTATCTTCTTGCAACTCCATTGAAATATGTACCCATGTTCACTAAAATAAAGTAATGGGATAAACCCCATTTGTGCTTCGTGGTCTCCTTTGCAATTTTAGTGTAGGGTGACGCAGTAGGCGAGCGTCGCGGCGTAAGCGCGACGTGGCAACCAGTGTCCGTAGGCTCGGATTTCTCTCCGAGTCGAACTTGTTGACAGAGGATTAGCGCACTGGCGGTGGTAGCCACGTCGCGCTTACGCCGCGACGCTCGCCTGTGGCCTTAATCTTACAGTGATCGCAAACGCAAACGAACGAATTATCGAATGCTGTGCTACATATTGCTACACAATTTCGTTTGCAGACCAACGATTGAATAACCAAACAAACGAGGCGGTGAAGACCATGCTTCCAAGAACTAAGAGCCAATCAAACGCTTATCGATTTGATGGATTGCCGAGGTTTTTGCTGATGAGGGCCCGAAACGGGTGCAGACGCTACAAATTGCTACAAGAATCGGTTTGTATGGCAATGAGCAATGTTCGCAAACGCGAACGAACGAATTCCTGGCCGTGCTTCCAAGAACTAAGTGGTCCGTTTCACAAATAACGTCGTGGTTAGGGTAGACCTTTGGTAAAAGGAGGTGAACCCCCAGAAAAACCCGGCAAGGAAAGGAAGCCGCTATGCCAGGACCAAAGCCGGCACGTTGTAACTTCCCCGACTATTTTGTGCAAGATGCGCTCGACACGGTTCGCCGACGAACGGCCGCGGTTCAGGCCGTTCAGCGTTATCGGCCTGGTGTTGCTCCTCCATGAGCAGCCCAGCCTGCGAAGCGAGGACGCGCGCGAGATGGTCGGCCTTTCGTCCGACAAGTGCAACGCTGGCGAAGCCGTTGGGCCAGCGGCGATTTTTCCATCGAAGATCAGCCGGGACGCGGGCGCAAGCCCGCTTTTTCCCCCTCTGGATCAAGCCTTGATCCATGCGATGGCGTGTGAAGTGATCGCCGAAACCGAAGAGCCCCTGAGCCGGCAGTCGCTCGGCGATCTGGTGCGACGGTCGCAAACGACGCTGGGCAAGAAGATCAGCCGCAGCACCGTGTGGCGGATGCTGCACGAGGCGGCGATCAAGCCGTGGCAGTATGAGCATTGGCTTTTTCCCAAGGATCCGCGGTTCGCCGAGAAGGCCGGGCCGATTCTCGATTTGTACGCGGGCCATTGGGAAGGCCAGCCCTTGGGACCGAAGGATTATGTGCTGAGCATGGATGAGAAGACGAGCATCCAGGCGCGTGGGCGTAGCTCACGAGGAAATGCCGCCTCAGCCGAAGCAAACGCGGCGCATCGAATCGGAATACGAGCGGAACGGCAGCCTTGCAATACTTGGCGGCGTGGGATGTGCATCGCGGCATCGTGTCTGGGCCGATGCGAGAAGAAAACGGGGATCAAGCCGTTTGGCCTGCTGGTGGATCAGGTGCTGGAGCACGAGCCTTACACGAAGGCGAACCGATTATTCTTCATCGTGGACAACGGTTCGTCGCATCGAGGCCAGGCGTCGGTGCAGCGAATGCGTCGGCGTGACAAGCGGATCATCCTGGTGCATACGCCGATCCATGCGAGTTGGCTGAACCAGGTGGAGATCTACTTTTCGATCATTCAGAGAAAGGTGCTGACGCCGAACGATTTCGCCACGCTGGAGGCGGTGCGCGTGCGCTTGCGCGTTATACGAGGAGTTGAGCAACCGCACGCCGCGACCGTTCGCGTGGAAGTTCACTCGACAGGACATGCTGGATTGGCTAAAACGTGCGTCGCCGCACTTTTTAGCAGCTTCCGCTGCGTAGGCAGAAGGAACAGGGCAACCACGACGTTATTTGTGAAACGGACCACTAAGAGCCAATCAAACGCTTATCGATTTGATGGATTGCCGAGGTTTTTGCTGATGAGGGCCCGAAACGGCGCAGACGCTTCCAAAGAACTTCTTTTTGGTGAGATGTTGTTTTGAGCGGAAGAGTGTTTTTGCTTGGGTTGATTGATTGGGTTGCTGTGGGCGTACCTTCCACGCGAAGGCGGTTTCTTGCCTTTTTTGACGTCGTGTCGTGGGGTTGCTGGCTGCTCTGCCGCATTTTTGGTTGTTGCCGGTCGCCGAGCGTGATTAGGGGGTTGGTTTCGTTGTCGGTTGGTTCGCTTGCTTTTCGGTGGCGTGCAACTCATAACCCAACTGGCGTGCTCGACGTTGCAGGGACTTGAATTGCCGTGCCTGGGTCATGGCGTCGTACTGCTCTTCGGATTGTTGCACGTAGGGCAAGCCGTATTTCAAAGCGTGGTAAACCCGTTCGGCCAGTTTGCGAGCGGCCGCCGTGATCGCTTTGGCGCGCCCAGGCGTGCCTTCATCCTCCGGTAGTACGCACCCATAGCGCTTTGGGAATGCCACAGGCTGTTGGCGGCCAGACGCAGCGCCTGGGCCGCTCGGTTTACGCCGGGCCGGGTGGCACTCGATTTCACCTTGCCGCCGGTTTTCTTCAGGCTCGGGCACAGACCCAGCCAACTGGTGAAATGCTGCACGGTTGGGAACTTCGATACGTCCGTGCCCACTTCGCCCAGAAGCGTCAACGCGGTCATATCCGCGATCCCTTCGATGGCCGTCAGGTCCATGCCCACGACCCCGTAAATGGCGGCGCGGACATCGAAAGCGGGATAGTTGACGCCGCCGTTGGAATGCGGTTTGGGATCGGGCGGCAATTCCGGCAGTGGCCGCTCCAGCTTCATGGCTGCGAGTTGCTCGGCGATTTTCGCATCGACTTCGTCGAGCTTGCGCTGATAGGTTTGCCATAGCTCGTAGGCGATGCGCAAGCTGAAGAGGTGTTCGTCACGCCAGGAACCATCCAAAGCGCGGGCGAATTCGTCTTCGGACTGCTTGCAGCGTGGGCCACGCAGTTGCGCGAGCTTTCGCGGATCACGCTCGCCATCGAGAATCGCCTGAATGATGCGTTGGCCGGTCTGGCCCTTGACGTCGGCGATGATTTCCGTCAGCTTGACGTTCATCTGTTCGAGCGCCTTTTGCATGTGCAAGATGTGGCGGGCGCTGGAGCGAATCAAGGTATGGCGTTGCCGCAGATAGTTGCGTAGGACACAGGTGGCAGCGCTGGGCCGGAAGGCTGCGGACAGCAGGCCGACACGATGCAGCCGATAGATCCATTGGCAGTCGCGGCGGTCGGTCTTGGGCCGGCCTTTGACTTGCTTGGTGTAGCTGGCGTCGACGAGAAACACTTCGAAGCCTTCGGTGACGAGCATCTCGAAGAGCGTAATCCAGTAGATGCCGGTCGCTTCCATGGCGACGCTGGTGACGCCGTGTTTACGCAGAAAAGCGACGATTTCCCGCAAGCCAGCGGTGTAGGTGGAGAATTCGCGAACGAAATCGGTGTCGTTGGGATCGTCGGTTTGACCCGCGCAAACCCAATGGGTTTCGCTGCCGATGTCGATGCCGGCCGCATGAGAATGGGTTACATTAAACGAAGAGGCGCAACGCGGGCGAACTTTGCTTGCGTGTGGTTGGGGCGAACGTTTTTTGTTGAAAGGCACCACCATGACCGTCTCCACAAAGGGAAAGGAGGATTGTAAAAACGGCGCGGGGGGAGACGGCAAATCGCACGAATCTTCCAAACGGGAAACGTCACGATCGAACGGCTGCGACCTCATCGATCGTGCGGTCACCAGTGATAAGGCCGTAAGACTCCCCGGCTCAAACTACAAAACGGGCCGACCGCACGGGTCTGACGCACCAACGAACGACCGAGCCATGACCGCATCCGCTACTACCACCATACACGGCAGGCTTACCAAGTTCTTTGCTGATGAGGGCCCGAGCATCGGGCGCAGCCGCTACAAATTGCTACAAAAAATAAACTGTGCATCTGAGATCATAAATACGAACGAACAAATTACAGAATGTCGTGCTGCAAATTGCTGCTCGGATTTTCCGTGGGTCAGGACTCCGATCCTGACAAACACGCGCAGCGTGCCAAAGCTCATCGGTCAGGATCGGAGTCCGGACCCACTTGCGGCGAACTTACGAAATGGCCATCTGTGGGTGAACCCCGCATTACGGCAAGACCTGGAAACTGACCCGTGACGGCGTTTCCCGGCCCCGATAGATTCGCTGGGTCGCCTTGCGGAAATCGGTTTCCTTGGCGGTGTAGATGTCGATGAACTGCTGCGGATTGCGGTCTACCAGAGGGAACCAGGTCGATTGAACCTGAATCATGAGCTTGTGACCGCTGCGGAGGGTGTGAAACACATCCGGCATCGTAAACTTTACCGATGTCGGCTGTTCCGATGTGAATGCTTCCGGTTTCTCGTAGCTGTTGCGGAATTTTCCGCGCATCACATCGCCCCGGATCAACTGCTGGTAGCCGCCCATTTTCACCCCGGCCGGGTTGGGCTTGGGATCGGGATAATCGTTGGGATATACATCGATGACCTTCACGATCCAGTCGGAGTCGGTGCCGGTTGTGGATGCGGTCAGATCGACATGGATCGGCCCGGCCAGCCTGAGATCCTCCGACAGAACATCAGTCTGGTAGACCAGGACATCGGGTCGGCGCGAAGCAAAACGCTGGTCGGCAGTCATGTACTCCGGGGCCATGCCGATGGTGATTTTCTGCATGAAAGGCACCGGTTTGGCGGGATCGCTGATGTACTCATCGAACTCCCCGGCTTTCGCACTATCGGGAGCGGAGTCATGCAGTTTGCCGCCGGCATGGAAATAAAGCGCTCTGGTCTTCGCCGTTCTTGGCGGCCAGGTCGGGTATTTGCGCCAGACATTCGTTCCTGTTTCAAAGACATAGGCTTCGGGCAGTTTCGGGTCGCCCTTGCCCTTGAGGTGATATTCAAAAAAGGGCAACTCGATATGCTCGCGATAGAACTCGGAGGTTTTGGCATTGAACGGCACATCGCCCAATGTTGAGCCTTCGGACTCACCGCTCCAGCCGCCATGAACCCACGGGCCCATGACCAGCATGTTGCTTGTGAAAGAGGAGTTCCTTTTGATGTTCTTATAAACTTCGAGTGCGCCGAACAGGTTCTCGGCATCGAACCAGCCGCCCACGGTCATCACGGCCGGCTTGATGTCCTTGATATGAGCGCGGATGTTGCGGGCCTGCCACCACTCGTCGTATGTGCCGTGCTTCGTGGCCTCGTCCCAAAATGCCGCTTCACCCTTGAAGTGACGTTTTCCGGCCTCCGCGAGCGGACCGAGTTTCATGAAGAACTCGTAGCCATCGGGCGTTTCGTGATCGAATTTGGCGTCGAATTTCTTGGTTGGCTCCGGGCGAGGCCGATCGAAACGAGCCATGAAGTTGAACATGTGCGGCAGGAACAAGGCTCCATTATGGTGCCAGTCATCGCCGACAAACCAGTCGGTGACGGGCGCTTGCGGCGAGACGGCCTTGAGTGCGGGATGGGCATTGATCATGCCCGCGACCGTATAGAAGCCGGGGTAAGAGATCCCGGTCTGCCCGACCTTGCCGTTGTGGTTGGGAATATGCTTGATGAGCCAATCGATCGTGTCGTAGGTGTCGGTGCTTTCATCGATGGAGCCCGGTGAGAGTTTCGAGATCTGGGGCCTCATGTTGACGAATTCGCCCTCGGACATCCAGCGGCCACGCACGTCCTGGTTGACGAAGATATAACCCTCCTTGGCAAAGAGAGGTCCAGGACGGAGGTTATCCGGATACTGATCCGCGCCGTAGGGTTTGACGTTGTAGGGCGTACGGATCAACAGGATGGGATAAGTACGGCTTTGGTCCTTGGGTACATAGACGGCGGTGAATAAGCGCTTGCCGTCGCGCATGGGGATGCGGTATTCGTATTTCGTGTAGTTGGCCTTGATGTCGTAAGCGGGCTTGGCAGGAGTTGCAGGAGCCTGCGCCGAGACGGTTGCAGGGGCAAAAGCGGCGCTGAGCAAGAACGCGAGACTCAGGCCACAGGATCGAGGGGGAAACAGGGACATTGCGGTTTACTCAAAGGTAGTGAGTCGGGAAAACAGAAGAGATGTATCGTAACCACAGAATACGCGAGGTCAAGTATTAAACTGCGAACTTGTCGTATCCCACTGGGTAGGATAGAATGAAAGCAATCCGTCGCCCAATTCAAGAAATCGGTTGAGGAGAACGGACGATGACAGGAAAAACTCGAAAACCGTTTGCGGAGCGAATCCGAATCGAGCTGGAAGAATCCCTGGCTCACGCTAAAGGCGAACGGAACCTGAAAACGATTGACTACCCGGAAGCCCCACCGGAAATTGACGCACCAACTCTTGCCGCATTGCGGAAGGACGCGGCGATGTCACAAATGGCTTTTGCGAAAATGCTGAGCATTTCAACCAAGACAGTGCAAAGCTGGGAACAGGGTGTACGAATCCCTTCCCTGGCGGCCCGGCGGTTGATTCAAATATTTGCGTTGCAGCCGGCTGCCCTATGTAAAGTCGTGGGTCTGCCGACAGTTCAACTCGGGAGCTACGTGGTCAAGTCTTTCCCAAAAGGAATTCGACGTATCGTGCGCACAGGTTCGGCCAATTGACTTTCCGGCTGCTCGGCGAAGCGGCAGGCGCGCTCATCACGATCCTCGGTCTCCGCCGGGATTGTGCCTTCCGTGCGGCGAAAGTTGGGCAGCAACGGCTTTACGATCTGTTCCAGATAATTTCCCGGAGTTGAGTCGCGTAGCCCAAAATGTTCGGGTTCGTGATCGGGACAGCGATAGGTGCCAAACAGAATATCCATTAGCGGTGAAAGATTGGCGTAGTTGCCGGCGTCGCGGTCGCGGTCGTGATGCCAGTGGTGCAATTGCGGAGCGCCGAGAATCATTCGCAACGGACCAATGGGTATTCGGACATTCGAGTGGATAAAGACCGCCCTGATGCCGCGAAAGGCGATGAATCCCGCGAGCGTTTCGAGTGGGAAGCCGAAAAGGAACGGAGGCAGGTTGATCAATCCCATTGAATAGATTGTGTCCAGCGGGTGTTCCCGATGAGCAGCCAACCAGTCCAGATGCTGGGCGCTATGATGTACGGAGTGGAAGCGCCAAAGGAATCCGACGCGATGCTGGAGGCGATGACCCCAATAGATGAACAAGTCGCTCAACACAATGACTTCGATCATCTGCAACCACCAGGATTGCGCGGCAACCGTTGCGCGAAACGAGTGCGGAACGATGCCGTCGAGCCAACGGCTCAAGAGCGCAAGAACACCGAGGACCAACCCGCCCCACAGAAGATACTGGCCGAGGAAAAAACAGAGATCGGTGAACCAGGCCGAACGAAAAAAGCGCTGTCCCGGACGGGCCGGCAATACCCATTCAAGGGGCCGAAATACCAGGATCAGAAACACCAGACTGAGCAAGGTAGAGATACCAAGTGCAAGAAAAGGCATGATCGTGGCCCCATGAACAATTTTATTCTGGAGGTGGAGATGATGGGGAAGGCGGTGGTGCTGGTGAATTTTTATCTTGCGTACCGTCTCCGCTTTGGACGCTACCCGGAGGATAAAGACCGATGATGCTACCCTTGATCCCCTGAAAAGTGGATTTAGTACCGCTCATCACGGTCGGTTGTGGAACGATGTAGAAGGCATTTTGTAGAGGAGGCGGAGGCGGATCCGTTGCTGGAACCGACCATACGGGTTCCGATGACGGGTTCAATGCACCCGATTGATAAGCGATGCAACCACCTGCCAACAAAACCGAACTTAAAACGGCGGCGACCTTGAGGAGTTTGCTCGGTTGTTTCATGGCCAGAACTCTCCGATCGAACATGGATCGAAACAACTACGCCCGCACAATCCTTTCTCGACCTTCCTTGATATTCTTCGTGGCATTGCGTGTGTCGATAACCAGCGCAGAGTTCGCCACGATCATCGGCCAGTCGTAGGCGCTATGGTCCGTTGCGATCAGAACGCAGTCCTGCGCCTTCAAGAATGTTGGAGTGAGTGCCTCGCTGCTCATCTTGAGATGGGGATAGTGCCGCATCCTGGGCAGCGCCGGAATGTGCGGGTCGTTGTAGGTCACGACGGCACCTTTCTTCAAAAGCAAATCCATTAGCTCAAAGCCCGGCGATTCGCGTGGATCGTCTACATCCTTCTTGTAAGCCATCCCCAAAATCGCGATCTTGCTGCCCTTGACCGGTTTGGAGCGGTCGTTGAGAGTATCGGTCACGCGTCCAATGACATAGGCAGGCATCGAGGTATTCACTTCGCCTGCGAGTTCGATGAAGCGCGTGCTCATCCCGTACTGCCGGGCTACCCAGGTAAGGTAAAAAGGATCGATCGGGATGCAGTGTCCACCCAAACCGGGACCAGGGTAAAATGCCTGAAACCCAAAAGGCTTCGTCTTGGCCGCATCGATCACTTCCCAGAGGTCGATGCCCATGCGGTCGTAGAGCACCTTCATTTCGTTCACGAGCGCGATATTGATGGCGCGATAGGTGTTCTCCAGTATCTTGGTGGCCTCGGCGACTTCCGGCGATGATACCCGTACGACATGGGTCACGATGGAGCCGTACAGGGCACAGGCCAATTCCGCGCTGCGCGGCTCCAGGCCGCCGACCACCTTGGGAATCGTCGAGACGCTATGAGTGGCATTGCCGGGGTCTTCTCGCTCGGGGCTGAAAGCGAGGAAGAAGTCGGCACTCACGGTCAGCCCGCTCGCTTCCAGTATCGGCAGGACACTTTGCGCGTGGTGCTGGGATAGGTAGTACTCTCCAATACGATGAGTTGCCCCGATCGCAGTTGGTTGGAAATGGCGTTGGCAGAGTTTACGACATAAGTGAGGTCGGGTTCGCGCGCATCGGTCAGCGGTGTCGGCACGCAAATAAGGATCGCATCAGGCTCGTTGAGGCGGTCGAACCGATCGGTGGCTTCAAAGCCTTTCTCACGCATGCGGCGAATGGTTTCGCCGGGGAATTGATTGATGTAACTCTCGCCGCGCTCGAGCATTTGGACTTTACGCGAATCGATGTCGAAGCCGATGACCGAGAATCCGTTATCGGCAAAAGCCCGTGCGAGCGGCAAGCCGACGTAACCTAGGCCGATGATGCCGACGCGCGCTGATTTGGAACGGATTTTATGGAGGAGAATATCAAACGAATGGGACATCCGTGTTCATCCTTGAACGTGGAAGACCTTCTCAGGGCAACAGGCGATATGATGGGTGATTCACTTGGTGTTGTCAACCGCAGGTTCACTTATTGAGGGGTCTTCATACGGTTGTTGAGTTGTTGCTGGCGATAGACGGCCAGATCACGCTCCAGAATGGCGCGATGTTCGGCTTGCATTCGCCGAAGCTGTGCCCATCCGTACAGGCGCGTTGCCCATAAGTCGACGATGGCGATACTGACCACGGCAAACAACCCGATGAGGAAACTGATCCAGTACCACGAGTAGATTCTCAAGAAATCTCGATCGGCATCGGTGACTTCCGGGCGCTCCTGGCCTTGCTGAAGCCCTTCGTGCCGCTCGCCCAGTTCGGTCGCCCGCTGTTCCATCCCCGAAAGGAATGCTCCCGCGATCATCGCCGACAGGCACAATAACAAGACGCCATTGGCCAGCCGAAACACTGCCTGATTGCGCCGATAACGCCGATCGTCGCTGGGGATATGGGGCTTGCGCAATCCTTTGAGGTTCTCGATCTGCCAGTAGATCGAATAGAGTGCGAGCACCAGGAGCAGACCCGAAAAGATGAATGCTACGACCATCAGAAGAATCCGAACAAGTAGAACTATTTTACGCGTTGCATCCACGCAGTAAGTACTTTGGCAACATTCGACATCGACTCGGCGGAGCAATTTTCGGGCAGATCGGTCAATTTGTGCCAGTGTTTATAGCTGAAATCAATGATGTCGATGGCCGGGATTTCGACCCGCAACAGCGCCAGATGATCGTCCTGGACTGAACCGGCATCCTCCCAAACAAAGGAGCTTACGCCCTGAAGTTTTGCTTCCTCCCAGATGTCCTCGACCAGGGCACCGGCCCCCAGCCGGGAATAGCCTTCGACACCGTAACGGGCATTCTTGCCCGCAAACAAGTCGAGCAAAATGGCGGCGATATACTTGTATTCCCGCTGTTTGTCCTTCTTGTACGCATCGGCGAAGACGTTGGAGCCTAGAAAGAAGGCGTCTTTGTCCCGGTCGTTGATAAACTCCTCGCCATCGAAAATCACGAAATCTACACCGACTTTCCGGGGTAAGTCTTTCATGTGGTTCGCCAGTTCCATCAGCAGCGCCACGGTGGATGTGCCGTCGTTGGCGCTGAGAAACGTCTTGCGCCAGTTCTCACGCTTATCCTGGTCGGCGATGGGCCGGGTATCGTAGTGACCGCAGAGCATGATTCGGCGCTTCGCGTCGGGGTTCCACGAAATGATCAGATTGGCCATGGGAACCGGCGCTTTTTGGCTGGGCTGCTTACCATCGAATTTCTGCCAGGTAATCTTGCCGCCCAGATTAAGGAAATGCTTTTCCAACAGTTCTTGCTGTTTTTTCATGCCGTCGCTGCCGCTGATGCGCGGGCCGATCTTGCACAATTCCGCAAGATATTCCATGGCTCGTTTGCTGTCGAAGTCCGCCGCCTTGATCGCGCCTTTACGATCTTCGGCAAATTTCTCGCCTTTAGGTTCTGCTTCTTTCCCGGTCGGCCCTTTGCTGTTGGGATCGGCAAATGGATCGCCCTTGGCGTGGGATTCAGGTGGTCGATTCCACGGCAACATGAAAATCCCTCCCACGACGCCGATGATTGCAGCGAGTCCTACGAAGGACCAGAGTAGACGGCTCATAAAGAATCTCTCGAGTGACGAAGACTCAATCCGTTCCTTTGTTATGATAACTATCTGCCCGCCTGCAAGCGAGATGAATTGACGGAGAAGTCTATCATGTCCCGAATCATCGGGGTAGGACTCATACTGGTAGTTCTGCTATTTGCGCTGGGGATTTTCGTGCCCTGGATCTACAAAGCCAGGCTCGAACAGGACTTTCGCCGTTGCCAGGACCACCTGCGTCAGATTGGTTCATTCGCGGTCTTTCATGCTGCGCTTCCCAATCAACCCGTCCCGCTCAAAGCGCAAGATGAATTTCCATCGGGAACCCTGCTCAATCCGAAATTGCCCGTGGAAAAGCGAATGAGCTGGTATGCGTTGATTCTGGGAGCGCTCGATCAGGGGCCGGTCGAGCCGGGAACCCAGGTCCGAAAAGCAGGTGCGCTGGGCGAATTGATCAAGGACATCGATGTCGCTTTGCCCTGGGATGCTCCCGTTCATCAGCGCGTGGCGCGTTATCATCTAACCGTGGCAACTTGTCCGGAAGTTGCGCCTTCAACACCCGCAGATCAACCGGCACTGACCCAATATCTTGGGATCGGCGGAATCGGCACCGACACCCCGGATCAAAATCTCAACATCCCCGACCCGAATACCGGCGTGTTCAACTACCATCGTGCCCTGGCCATACAGACCATCGTTGCCCGGGATGGTTTGTCGAACACCATGTCGATCGGCGAAACGAATCGCGATCTCGGTCCGTGGTTTCAGGGCGGCCCATCGACGGTGCGCGCACTGAATCGCGACGTTCAACCCTACGTTGGTCCGGGGGGACAATTCGGAGGTTGTCACCGCGGAAGAGGGAATTATTGCTTCGCGGATGGATCGGTAAAGATAATTACCGATACGATCCATCCGGCGGTGTTTCGCGCGCTGCTGACCGTGGCCGGGAATGAGAACGGCGCTGATTTTACGGAGCCGTAGTGAACGATTATACCTGTGACCCTAAAATCCTATGCGCATAACCCGTTCGACGCTTTCTTCGACATTCGCCTGGCTTTGCCTCATTGCTGCTCTGGGGCTTGGCGTGCCGCTGTTTCTGCGCTCACCCGTCTGGGTCGATGTTACCTTTCACGATCTCAGCGCTCGCAACATGATGTGGGGAGGAGTCCATTACCGAGACATTTTTGAGACGAATCTTCCCGGCATGGTCTGGCTTCACATCCTGGTGCGTTCGCTGTTTGGCTGGTCGTCGGAAGCCATCCGAATTGCCGATCTGGTGATGGTGGGTGGTTCGGTCACACTGCTGATGCTTTGGATGCGAAAAGTCGGGGTCGCTCTGACAGCCAGGGTCTGGTTCGTTTTCTGTGCTGTTCTGTTTTATTTGTTTCAGTCGGAATTCGTTCATTGCCAGCGCGATGGCTGGATGCTCTTGCCCACGGTGATTGCCCTCCATTTGCGATCGAAACAGGTCGAACGATCCGCCGATGCCACGCGGCGATCGCTGTTCTCCTGGGGCGTTCTCGAAGGCATGTGCTGGGCCTGCGCCGTCTGGATCAAGCCCCACGCGGCCGTCCCCGCTCTGTGCGTCTGGTTGGTGAGTTTCCGCCGCATCAATGCCGGGATAGCGAGTAGACCTGCCCTGGTCGATTTTCTCGGGCTATTGCTCGGCGGCGGCATCGTCGGCGTGATCGGCAGTATCTGGTTATGGAGTACTGGAACCTGGCCCCATCTCTGGGATGTTCTCTTGAACTGGAATCCGGAGTATTACAAATGGACTCGCCACGAGATGGCGAAGCGAGCCTCCATGCTTTGCAGTTATTTTTCTCCCTGGAGTCTGGCCCATATCCCGGCGATTCCGGTCGCCATCGTCGCTCTTTTACGCGGCCACGTGTGGAGAAAAGAATCGCCGAAAGGCAGCGAACGCGAACGAATGCTGCAAGCGCTGCTGGCCGCGCTGTATCTGGGCTGGTTGGTCGAAGCTACGTTTCTTCAGAAATGTTTCCCCTACAGCCATGCACCCGTGGTCATCCTGGCGCTCGCCGTATTGGCAAGTCAGCGCTGGCCGATTGGGCCTATTTTCCTGACCTGGATCGCGACCGCCACGATTCTCCTCCAGATCGCGCGCCCTGCACAGGTGGTGCGCGAAGCCGTCGATGAGATCGACGGCTGGATTCCGGGCGGACTCCGCGACGATGTGAGCAAATTTGTCCGAGAACAATTGGACGCATTTCAAAGAGCCAAACCGGTGACCTTTGAACAAGTAGTTCCCAAAAACTATGCGTTCGATCCGCACTTGAAATATGCCTTTGACCCGCATCGCCTGGCGCTCTGGCCGCGCTGTTTCCAGGAGCGAAGCACGCCCGAGTTGAAGGACGAATTGACCTTCTACGATCCAATTCATTGCGTACCGACGTGGACTGAACTGGCGGAAGTCGCTGACTTTCTTCGCTCCCGCGGGGTGAAGGATGGTGAATTGGTGTGCTGGTACGACTCGACGCACCCGCTGTATCTCGATCTGAACGTTCGACCGGCAATACGCTTCATGCACGTCAACACGGCCATGGATTTCAAGAGCAAGCTCGGTCAGATTCAAGCGGAGTTGGAAGGCAGCGGTCAACGCTACGTGGTCAGCGATCTGGCACTCGTTTGCAAGTACTACGCGGATATTGATGCCAATACGGGTGGGTCAACTGAATTGCCGGCAAACTTCCCCGATTCCATGCGGCAAGTGTATCCGTGGAACCAACCGGTCGTATTCCGCACCACACGATACTTTGTCCATGCGGTTAAACTTCCGGTCGGTACTATCAAAACGTCGCCACCGCCTTACTGGGATGAGGATAACTGACTTTCCCACCGCCATCATGGTGCCAGTGCGACCTGTTGCTTCTTCTTCGAGGGAAAAACTTCGATAGCCTCGGCCGTGCTGGTAGCAATACCGTTGTTTTTGGCATTGGCGTTGTTGTTGGCGTTGTTCGCCTTCCCGTTATTATTCTGATTGTTGCCGTTGTTCGGGTTGTGCTTGGTGAGAATAATTACCCGATCACCCTCCTGGAGATTGTTGAACGCGCCCTTTTTGAAAGCCCCCTGGTTGCCCACCATCAACTCAATCTTCGTCGTGTTGAGAACCTTGAAATTGTGTAATGGCGGTGCCTGGAGCGGGTTTTTGGGCTTGGGATAACGAAACTGCGTATCGCTCAAGGGAAGGACGCGCACCTGAACCATTCCAGTGTTGCCCATACCCGTCGTGTTCATCACGATTCCTCGCACCGCGTGCTGCTGCCGGGTGAAACGGTGATGTCTTCGGGAATGGTGGATCGAATGGCGATAATAGTTGCCTCGATGGTGATGGTAGCGCTGGTTGAAATAGCCGCCGGAATTGTGCGGGCGGTAATAGGCGCGTGAAGAATTGTTGTTGAGTGTCGGTTGACCCGAGGTGGTTCTTGTCGTGGTGCCGGAAGCAGTTGTGTTCGGATTAGAGCCAACTACCGTCGTGGTCGTGCCCGAACCGGTAGTGGTGATAGGCCTGGTCGTATTGGAACCGGTAGTGGTTGTGGGCTTTGTCGTTTTTGAACCGGTGGTTGTTGGCTTCGTGGTTGTTGGCTTTCCAGTCTGACGAGGGGTTGTTTTGGAAGCCACAGGGACAGTTTTCCGGAAAGCCCGGGTTGGTTTGCGAATAGCGACAACCTTGACTTTCGGAGGCTTGACATTGCGGGGTCTTGCCATGTGAACCGATTTATGCGCTGCATGAGAAGGGGCTGGACGCGCACCACCTTTTCCGGTGGGATGCTGGAGGGTTGAAGAAGCTACCGTCCGATGACCGGTGTTACGGCTGATTTGTCCACCTTCCACGTTGACGCTCAACGCGAGTGCAGCGAACGTGCAGAGGGAGAAACGTAATGGGGACATTCGAAACCTCCGATAATCTCTTGGTTTCATGGCCGGAGTCGATTTTTTATTATCGCGGTCATAAGATTGAGTTCAACAAGTATCCTATCATTAAACGTCCTCTGAATCGATTGGGTTCCGGTTAATCTGTCCGTGAAAGATTACTTTTCCGAAAGATGTCCCGTTCCGCCGCTATCCCCGGCTCAAAATCCGGGTTGAATTAACCACCCACACGAGGAAATCGAAAATGAGCAATCACAAAGCCGGCGACTCACCAAGGCTCTTTCCGAAATGGCGGATCATTTGGGGGCCTTTGTTGGTCTTTTTGTTCGGTGTATTTGGGCCGATCGGCAGAGGCGATGACCCGAAAAAAGACGAGCCCAATCCTCCCAAGAGCATCCTGAAGGGGAAAGACGCCGATGAGGTAGTGCGTCTGCGGCGCGAAGTCGATGCGTTGGAATCCCTCTACCATTTGGAGCCTACTGAAGCACAACTGGCGGGATTGCTGAAACTCGCGGAGCAGACAGGGGCCAAGCCCAAGCCGGCCGTCGAAGCTGTGGCTGGAGCAGACTACCGCGCTGCCCTTCGCGAATTCCGCAACGCCCTTGCGAAGGAAGACGAAGAGAAAGTGGATGAACTCAACGAGAAGCTCGCGGAACTCAACGAGAAAGAACCGACCGAGATCGACGATTCCTTCGAGATCACGGAAGCAGCTCGCAAAGCATCCCCCGCCGCCCTGAAACTTTTCACAGCTGCACAGGTCATCTCATTCCTCGCATCACAAGAATCCGAAGTGCCGGATCCGGTCGAGCGGATCATCCTGACGCTCAACGAAGGCGAAGAACTGGAGGACGACGCCTGGAAAGTGCTTCGGGAAGAGACTGCGGAGGAAGTCGCCTGGTTGCTTCACGGTTTCGTCAGCGATCAGGCAAAAAATGCTGCAAAGCAAGTGCTGGCGCTGCTCGATCGCGGACGAAAACTCAAAGGGGACGCTTTGAAGAAGGAGATGCCCGCACTCGAAACGTCAGCAAGAAAGATCGCCGGGGGACGCAGCCCGACGGTTATTCTGGAGCACTACATGCAACGCGAGCTGGCGGAACTGCTCTCCAATCCCCAGGCAGTCTCAGCAATAAAGGCCCGGATGCAGGCGGAGAAGAAATAAGGCTTACTGTGCCTTCGCAACCTGCTGTCTGCGGTGAAAGACTTCGACGACCTGGGCAGTTCCGGAAGCAGTGCCGTGGTTGTTCAGGTTGATCCCATTGCCGCCCGGAACATTGGCGTTGTTCCGGTTGTAAGGGTTCTGTGCGGCAAGAATGATTACTGGATCACCCTGTCGCAGCTTATTGAATGCACCTATCCGGAATGCTCCTTCGTTGCCAACCATCATCTCAAACTGAGTCGCGCTGTTTACGCGGTAATTGCGCAAAGGACCTCGGCCTGCGTTTCCGCGCTTACATAACGAAACTGAGAGTCCGAAAGCGGCAGCATTCTGACCTGTAGGGTTCCATTATTGCCCTGGCCCATCAGGTTCGTAACGACCCCGCGCACCGCGAAGCGCTGGTGTCTGGTGTAATAACGGTGATGCCTTCGAGAGTGGTAAGCCGACCGGCGATGATACATTCCTCGATAATGTCGATACCGATGTGAATAGTATCGGCCGAAACCATAAGGACGATAATACGCACGCGAGCCGTAGTGGTTGATGGCATTCGGACCAGAACCGGTTCCGGTTCTGAAAGGGTTTTGACCGATGCCCGACGTTGAGTTGTTGACGTTTGTAACCGTGGTTGTCGCTCCGGGATTGCCGACAGTAGTTGTTGCAGGATTGCCGGCAGTAGTCGTTCCGGAATTGCCCGCGCTCTTCGCGTTTGTGGTTGTAGGGCGAACACCATGATTGGACCGAGTCGTGACAGATGGAGAGGTTTTCCTGAATGCCCGCGTTGGCCTGCGCGTAGCGACGGCCATTTTGTGAACCGGCGTCTTTTGCTGCACTGCCGGGCGGGAGTGGCGTGGCGTTGAGCGACTAACGGAGCGGTGGACAATGCGTGGGGGCGCTCGATGAACGACGTTTACCTTCGATCCCGCCTTCGCCGCAGTTCGTTGGCCTGCCTGACGGTGAACGGATCGATTGACCGAACGGCGGACCACGTGCGGAGCGGAACGGCGAACCGCGCGGAACTGAGCGGCGGGCCGCATGATGCACCACGCGCGGAGCGGAACGGTGGATCGAGCGATGGACCACGTGAGGAGCCGAGAAATGAGGCCGCCCCCTCCCGGTCGGATGCAGCGATTGCGACGACCTCACTGCGACACGAGCGACGTTGCGGGCAATCTGTCCAGCTTGCACGTCGACGGCAAACGCCAGCACCGCGAACGTGCAGATGGAGAAACGTAACGCAGACATACGAATCCTCCAAGTGTATCTAATTTTGCTGCCCGCGGATGATCGTGTGTTCTCTCTCGCGCGGACCTGATTTTAGCTCCAAATAGCACCCTATCATTAAACGAGAGCTGATCCAACAGGGTTCCGAGCAGTTCTCGACCGCAACCCGTTACTTTTCCGAAAGGATTTGCTCTGCGGATTCCCTTGCCCTTATTCCGGGTGTACCATTATTTACTCGGCAGCATCTTCACCTGAGGAGCTCAAAATGAGCAATAGTAACTATGGGGGCGCACGCACCGCCACTCTTACCCGGTTGCGGACTTCATGGGGATCCCTCGTGGTCTTCATGTTCTGCATGATGGTGCCGATTGGAAGCGGTGCCGATTCCAAAAAAGAGAGCACGGCTTCAGGCAAAAACACTCTCAAAGGCAAAGAGGCCGACGAGGTGGTCCGCCTTCGGCGCAAGGTCGACGCCCTGGAATCGCTCTACCATCTGGAGCCGACCGAGGCCCAACTTGCGGGGCTCCTCAAGATCGCCGAGCACACAGCCACCAAGGCCGAACCTGCTGCCGAGGCGATTGCGGGCGCTGACTACCGCAAAGCCCTCCATGATTTTCGGGACGCCCTGGCACGCGAAGACGAAGACAAGGTCGATGAATTGAGTGAAAAACTTGCCGATCTCCACGAGATGGAGCCGACGGAGGTTAACGACGAATTCGCCATCACCGAGGCAGCGCGGAAGGCCGCGCCGGCGGCCTTGAAACTTCTGACCGCTGCTCAAATCGTGTCATTTCTCGCAGCCCAAGAGACGGAGGTTCCGGACCCGGTGGAACGAATCCTGCTGACCGTCGGTGAGGGCGAAGAGTTGCCGGCCGACCTCTGGAAGGAATTGCGCGATGCAACTGCGGAAGAGGTTGCCTGGCTCGTTCATGGCTTCGACAACGAACAGGCCAAGTCGGCAGTCAAACCGATCACCGCGCTTTTGGACCGTGGGCATGGCTTCAAGGGCGAGGCTTTGAAAAAAGAATTACCTGCGCTCGAGCAAACAGCAAAGTCGCTCGTGAGCGGACGCAGCCCGACGCTAATTCTGGAGCACTACATGCAACGCGAACTTGCGGAACTTCTCTCCAATCCCCAGACGGTCGCAGCGATAAAGGCCCGGATGCATGCGGAGAAGAAGTAAGCAGATACACCCGAAACCGGGCAATGCGAATGAATGCCCCGGCCCAAGTTGGAGTGCAATTCTCCGCGCTCCCAATTGGGCCGTGTTGCACGACGGCTTCAAGGAAAGGCTTTTTCGGTGTGGCAAATTTTCCTGGCAAGACGGATGTTGCACGTTTTGTTCCCTCGCCCCGGTACTCCGGGGAGAGGGTGAGGGTGAGGGGAAAGACCTTCAACCCTGAAAAACGAGTATCGGAGGGTGAAAGGTTCGCCCCTCACCCTAGCCCTCTCCCCGGAGTACCGGGGAGAGGGAACAAGACCCAGATGGCAGATTTGCCGCACCCGCAACCTTTTGACTTCCCATCTTCTTTGCGGTTTCTGCGTGACTCTGCCACGCGTGGGGGTTACACTAACAACACTCATCACCCGATCTGCTTCTCGCTCGCACACCAGAGGTTCTACTCCATGAAATCGCCTCGAATGATACTCTCGATCGCTCTGACAGGCTTGCTCATGCTCTCCGAAACGAATATCCAGGCCCAAACCCAAGCCCCAGCCGGCAAATTCTGGGTGTATATCGGCACCTACACCGGCAAGCTCAGCAAGGGGATTTACCGCTCGGAACTGGATGTGGCTACCGGTAAACTCTCCAAGCCCGAAGTCGCTGCGGAAATACCCTCACCGTCGTTTTTGGCAATCCACCCGAATCACAAATACCTTTACGCGGTCAGTGAGCAAGGCGGCAAGGACGGCGGGAAAGTCACGGCCTTTGCCATCGATCCGAAAACCGGAAAATTGACGAAACTCAATCAACAACCATCCGGTGGTTCCGGCCCCTGCCACGTGGTCGTCGATCTCGCGGGGAAGACAGTTCTGGTCGCGAACTATGGCAGCGGCAGTTGTGCTTCTTATCCGCTGCACGCGGATGGAAAACTCGGCGAGGCCGGTTCCGTGATCCAGCACAAGGGATCGAGCGTCGACAAAAGCCGGCAAGAGGGGCCTCACGCACATTCGATCAACGTGGACAAGAACAATAAATTCGCATTCGTCGCCGACCTGGGTTTGGACAAAGTGTTCGTCTACAAGCTCGATTCGGACAAAGGAACCCTGACGCCCAACGATCCACCCTGTTGCGTGACGGAACCTGGTGCAGGCCCCCGACACTTTGCTTTCCACCCTTCCGGGAAATATGCGTTCGTCATCAACGAAATGGCTCAAACACTGACTTCCATGAAGTACGATGCCGATACGGGTGTTCTGACGAAAATCGCATCGTATTCGACTCTTCCCGGCGAGCCGGTCAAAGGTAATAGCACCGCGGAGGTTGTCGTCCATCCCAACGGAAAGTGGGTCTATGGATCGAACCGCGGACACAATAGCATCGTCTGTTTTTCCATCAACGAAAAGACCGGCGAACTGAAAGCTGTCGGCTGGCAAGGAAAAGGCATCAACACGCCCAGAAATTTCGCCATTGACCCGACGGGACAGTATATGATCGTAGGCAACCAAGGCTCCAATCGCGCCCTGTTATTCAAAATCGACCAAAAAACGGGCGAACTCAAAGAGACCGATCAACGGATCGAAGTAGGTTCCCCAGTTTGTTTCCGTTTCATGGCAAAACCCTAATTCCCAAGTTCCAAGTTCCAAGTTCCAAGTTAAAGACACTCAACCCTTCGGGTTTTTTAACTTGGAACTTGGAACTTGTAACTTGTAACCAACTCGAAAGGCTCTCCAATGAGTGAATTCCTTTTCCCAAATCGTCGTCAGTTTCTTTCTACCACTGCAGTGACGGGTGCGGCGCTGGCCGCCGGATCATACCTGCATGGCGAGGACAAGCCGACTCCCGCACCAGTGAAACTGGGCAGCGGCAAGCTGACTTTCACCCTCGATCAAAAGTGGGGCAAGCTCCCTGAAGGTATGAAATACGGATACGGATGTGCCATCGTCGTCGATTCCAAGGATCGAATCTTCGTCACTTCCCGTTCGGCGAGTCCCTGCGTGGCCATTTTCGATAGCAGCGGCAAACTTCTCGAAACCTGGAGCAAGGACTTCGCCCAGAAGGTCGGCTTTACCGCCGATCAGGTCGTTGCCACCGCGCACGGCCTCTATTGGAACAAGGAAGGCAAGGATGAATTCCTGTACTGGACCAAGAATGTCGCGGGCGGCAAGGACAAGCGAATCGGCGCTCGCGTCTACAAGACCGACATGGACGGTAAAGTGCTCTACGAATTGGGCAACGTCGCCAAGGAATCATCGACGAGCCAGAAATTCGAGTTGACCAACCCGACCGACGTGGCCATCGCACCGAACGGCGACATTTATGTCGTCGATGGCTACGGCAACCAGAAAGTCCATCGTTTCGACAAGAGCTTCAAACTCATCAAGACCATCGGCGGTCCCGGCAAGGAGCACGGCAAGTTCAACACCTGTCACGGAATTTGGGTCTCGACCATCAAGAAGGAGCCTGAAATCTACATCGCCGATCGCGCCAACCACCGTCTTGAAGTCTTTTCTCCCGAACTGGAATACAAGCGCACGGTGGAAGGTTTTAGGCTGCCGTGCTGCTTCTATCAATACGACGGGCATCTCTACATTCCGGAATTCGGCTCCCGCGTCTCAATCATTGATGGTGACGACAAGATCGTTTCCCAGATGGGCGATGGCGCGAAGAAGCAGAAGACCGACAACCCGGATGCGTTCTTCCAGGGGCCTCATGCCTTGACACTCGATTCCAAGGGTAACCTTTACGTGATCGAATGGGTTTCCTTCGGCAGGCCTCGCAAATTCACTTTGACGCCAGGCTGATTTCAGTCGATCCTGGGCGTGGGCGCGGCATCGCGCCCAGGGTTCAAATCTCGTTGCCGTCCTGCTCGGCAAATGGGGAATCGTGACCATGAAAAAAGCTGCTGCCGCTGCGCCGGCGGATAAAGTGCTCTTGTACGAGAAACTCGTGGCGACAAATCCGGAGGTTGAGCGAAAAGGTGCCACGATGCCGTATACCTCCGTCAATGGACACATGTTTAGTTTTCTGATGAAGACCGGCACTTTGGCGCTGCGCCTTCCACCGGAAGTCCGCGAACAGTTTCTCAATTTGTACGACACAAAACTCGTTGAGCAGTATGGAATTGTGCAAGCAGAATACGTCGAAGTTCCCGATGCTTTGCTTGCCAAGACAAAGGAACTGAAGAAGTTTTTCGATCTGAGTTTTGCCTACGTAAGTTCGCTGAAACCGAAACCGACAACCAGAAAGAAACCTTCCGCAGAACGCGGGAAAAAGTAATCGTCAGGTCGCGCGGTTTTGGTCTTCCATAAGGATTCAATCCATGATGAAGAATTGGTTGATGGCTTGTATTTTTCCGGCGATTGCGACCGCAATCGTTCATGCCGACGATGCGAAAATTCGCGTCATTTTGATCGACGGCCAGAATAACCACAACTGGCGCGCAACTTCCCCGATTCTGAAAAAGGCTCTGGAGGATTGCGTACGCTTTACCGTCGATGTATCCTCAAACCTGAAAGCCAACGACAAGCCTGGTTCCCTCGAAACGATTCCTTTCCCGCCCGATTTGAGCAAATACGATGTGGTCGTGAGCAATTACAACGGCGCATCCTGGCCCATGCAATTCAACGATTCGTTGCAGGAGAAACTCAAGGAAGGCAAAATCGGCTTGGTGATCGTTCACGCCGCGAACAACGCATTCGGAGGCTGGAAAGAATATAACCAGATGATCGGCATGGGCTGGCGCGGCAACAATGGCGGCGATCGCCTGTATCTCGACGAGAACGGCAAGGAGATCCGCGTGGAGAACGGCAAAGGCGATGGTTCGAACCACCGTTACACAGGCGATTTTGTGGTGACGATCCGGGATGCCGATCATCCGGTAACCAAGGGAATGCCCCGCGAATGGCTGCACGCCCGCGATGAGTTATACGACAACATGCGCGGACCGATCGAGAATGTGCATCTTCTCGCTTCGGCGTACTCCAAGGGTACGAAGGTACACGAGCCGATGATCTGGACGGTGAGTTTCGGTAAAGGACGAGTGTTTCACACCCCGATGGGCCACGACACCAACGCCATGCGCTGCGTCGGGTTCATCGGCACCTTGCAACGCGGCACGGAATGGGCCGCAACGGGGAAAGTGACGCTCAAGCTCCCCGAACACTTCCCATCCGCTGAAAAGACGAGCCAGATTCCAGAGAAGAAGTGAGCAACTAACCGCCAAGAAGAACGATTGTTTTCATTGCGTCTCTACAAATCAAACACGATATCTTTTTGTATCGCACTGAACATAAATCGAATTGCCAAGGCTTGGAAAACAAATTGCGTGAAAAAAAAGTTCAAAGTCACCAGATATGATCGGTTACCCCAAATCCTCGCGGTTTGGGGTGAACCCAAACCGCGAGAGATAATCAATCAGATTGGCGACTTGCTGGCAATGTTCACATAGGTGTGAACGTGCGGCAGAACGCGGAAGTTCCAGACAAAGCCCGGTCCTTCCAGGCGCCAGAAGCTCCAGGGTTGCTTCTCGCTGGTCTTTGCTCCTTCGTAAGTATCGCTGTAGAATGCGAAGTTGATTTTTTCGATGCCGCCGGTCGCCTTGATGACCATCATGACCTCATCGACGTCCTCTTTGCGGAACGGATACAGCACCGATTCCATGACGCTGGCCATCAATTCTTTCTGGTCGGCGCTGAGTTCCTTGGCAGCGATGCCGGGTCGCTGGGCATCTTGTTTCAATTTGATCGAATTGCCGCCTTCTCCAGGGTTGCCCTTGTCCACGGTGGCCTTGGTGCGTTGCTTCTCATCGAGAGCATCGAAGAATTTCATTGCGGCCTTGGTCTGGTACTGGAAGACATTCTTATCCGAGTACGGATTCGGCGTGTGGCCGTAATAGATCGGCCCGCCGAAGGCAGTGCCATCTTGCTGGTCGCCGTCGCAGCGAACCGTCAAGTGGTGGCCGGTGAACATGAAGGCGTATTTGTCCCTGGTCGGGTCGCCGAAGAAGTGAGCGCCGCAGTTGATGAACGTCTTGCTGGCGTCCCAGGTGCCCGCTCGCGACATCTGCCAGAAGCCCTGTTCGCTGCCGCTGATCGCCTTGACGATTCGCTCGAGCAACTCAATCTGGGTTTTGGAGTAGTATGTGCCGATCGTCTCGCCATCCAGCGCATGGTTGGGGTTGACCAAGAGACGGGCCTTGTTGTCGAAGTCCCGGACGATTTTCTTTTGCTTTTGCTCGGCCGACAGACCGGCGAACAGTTCCTTGATGAGATCCTCGGCCAGGTGCGGCTTCCGTAACTTCGGCATCGGCAATGTTTCTTCGGCAGCACGTGCCAGACCAGGCAGCATAGAGGTAACACCCGTGGCCAGGGCGGTAGCTCCCAGGCTAACGTAGCGGACGAAGTCGCGGCGATCGACAGATTCGCATTCCGGACAAATCACTTCGCGGTTCTCGGACATGGAAGACTCCTTCGAAGGAGAGGATGAACGCCGGTCCCCCGGCACAGAAGAGTTTAATCTATCAATTCCCTATCGTACCTGTATGGACGCTGCAAGGGAAACGATATTTCATCCTCCGATGGAAAATCCATCAAATACTGCTCAACGGTCTCGTTAGACGAACCCACTAACTCAACGGTCTCGTTAGCCCGCTGCGCAAGCAAGGGACGAACCCACTAACGCTTCCTGATTATTTCGCCCCCCCCCAAAATCATCGAGATTGATTGGCAGCACAAGCGAGTTCGTCCCTTGCTTGCGCGGCGGGCTAACGAGACCGTCTCATTCATACTTTGTGGAACATTCCCATTCTTGGATCTTCGATGACACACGTTTCACTATTAACCCCTACCGGAACCGGCGCTATCGCCACCATCGCCGTGCTCGGCCCCGATGCCTGGTCTATCGCTCAGCGCGTTTTCCAGCGTTCCAATGGTCGTCCCCTTCCGAATCGACCGCAGGCAGGACAATTTTGGTATGGGCGAGTCGGCGGCGAAAAAGGCGATGAAGTGATCCTCGCCGTCAGAGCCACGGAGCCGAAGGTTTGGACTGAATATCACTGTCACGGCGGGAAACTCGTGACGGAATGGCTGATGAAGCTGTTTGCGAATGAGGATTGCGAAGCTATCTCATGGGCTGATTTCATCGCTCGTTCGGAAAACTGTTCGAGCAAAGACACGATCGCCCTGCGATTCCTGCCGGAAGCGCGGACGCTTCGCACCGCGTCGATATTGCTCGATCAATATCACGGAGCGTACCTGCGAGCCGTCCGCGAAGCCATGACGGCCTTGATGAATAACGACGTTGAAAAAGCGCAAACCATGATTCAGGCATTACTTCGTCATGCCGATGTTGGATTGCACCTGACTCGCCCCTGGCGGATTGCGGTCGCGGGCCTGCCTAACGCCGGTAAGAGCAGCCTGGTCAATGCCCTGGCCGGGTATCAGCGCAGTGTGGTCGCGCCGATCCCTGGAACCACGCGAGATGTGGTAACAACGACACTGGCCTTCCATGGTTGGCCGGTTGAGTTGAGCGATACCGCCGGGTTACGACAATCCGCGGATGATCTGGAACGAGAAGGTGTAGCGCGGGCGCGCAGAGCACTTGAAGACACCGATCTGTGTTTGTGGGTAATCGATGTTACGGGCGAGCTTCCGCCGGGAAAGGATGCGTTTGCCGCCCAAAACAAGTTGCCCGTCTCTCGGATTCTCCCGGTTCTGAACAAAACCGATCTGCCGAGTGCGTGGGATGTTTCCCGGTTTCTCGATGCGGTAGCAGTCTCGGCTTTGACCGGCGCGGGGATCGATGCACTGATAACCCGGATGATTCAGCGACTTATCCCGGATGATCCCTTACCTGGGGCTGCTGTCCCTTATTCTCCGGAAAGAATTCAGTGTTTGCGAATAAGTCAAGGACACATCGCAAATGGGGAAATCGAATCAGCGCTTACCAGCCTGCTCCATTCAACCCAATCGATTGGGTAGGCAAATCCAGTCCGTTAAGCTGGCGAAGAACTGATAAACGTACCGACCTTAACGATTGTGCGGGCTATCGCCGAAAAAACCAATTCTGCTGACAGCAAAGTTGCTTTCCTTCCGAAAGTAATCCATTTACCTTAAAGATAACTTACTCACGGTTATGGAAAACGCATCGCGCACCATTGACGGAACATCGAACGAATTGGAGATGCACAATGAAACGAATCTCGGTAATGGCCCTGCTCGCCCTTGGCTGGTTGGCGCTCGACGAAGGCAGTGCCTCGGCAGGGTGGAACAACGTATTTCAAACCTGTTGCGACTCCTGCAGACCCGCCCGCTCCAGTTTCTTCGCTCCGCGGGCGGATCCATGTTGTCCTGCTCCCCGGGTGTCCTACGTTCAGCGAAGTTACTATCAGCCCTACACCGCCTACCGTCAGCAGACCTATCTGGAACCGGTGACGACCTATCGCCGCTCCTATTATCTGGAGCCGGTGACAACCTACAAATATACCAGTTACTACGATCCCTGTACCGGCTGCTGTCAAAAGGTTGCTACACCCTGTACTTCCTATGTCCAACGCTCGCAGTGCAATGCGGTGACTAGTTATGTCCAGCGCTGCCAGATGGTCCCATACACCGCCTATCGGCAATCGTGCTACTTGGAGCCGGTCTGTGTCAATCCTTGTCCGACCTGCCCCACGTCGGCCCCCGTGCTCCCGGGTGTAGCACCGGGCGTAATCGAGGGTGCTGGCGCACCGGGTGCCAGCGCACCGAACGGTGGGCAAGCAATGCCTCCCGGCCCAAGACCGGGTGTGCAGGAGGAAACGCTCCCGCCACAGGGCATTCAGAAGAGTTACAACCGATCGTATCCGCCGCCGAGCAAGGAGCCGCCGTTGCGAATGGACCGCATCAGCAGCTTGAACCCCACTGGCGGACAGTTGCAGGGTACCGTGGTCCGCGACGACCGCATCACGCCTCGGGGCGGTGCCAAGATTTTCTTCGCCAGTGCCGACAAGAGCGCTCCGCAATTCTCGGCCTCGACCGACCCGGTCGGGCGCTTCTCGATCGAACTGCCGGCAGGGCAATGGACGCTGTACGTCACCGGCAAGGAAGGAAAACCGGTTTATCACAGCGTCATCAGCGTCAAACCGAAAGACCAGCGACTCGTGACGGTTGTGAGTCGATAACCGTGTGAATTCCAAGTTCCAGATTCCAAGTTCCAAGTTGAAAATCACTGAGCAGATGGGAACTTGGAACATGAAACCACTGAGTTAGTCCTCAGTCGGGAGCGGCTGGCATTCAATGGCAGTTGCTCCCGGCACTTCTTGTTTTTTCACTTCACGATTTTTTCATAATTCTCGTTTGATTTTTTCCGGATCATGTTGACAGCAGCTATAAAGAGCGTTACGGATAATAGATTAGGCTTCTCGATGGTGAGAAGTGATCCGAACCGGCGCTGCGGCACCGGTGTCTGATAAATGAATTTCCATTCCCTCAAAGAAGGAGACTGCTTATCCCTCCACCTGATCGCAATGCCCCGCCGCCTCGGCCGGGCGACCGAAATCATCCGCGCATGAACGAACAAATCCGGCTCAGTCCGATCCGTCTGATCGGAGCCGGTGGTGAGCAACTCGGAATCGTCCCCACGGCACAGGCCATGGAACTGGCCCGCGAAGCCAATCTCGATCTCGTTGAAGTTGCCGCTACCGAACGGCCTCCCGTCTGCAAAATCATGGACTACGGGAAGTTCAAATATGCCCAGTCCCGCAAGAGTCACAAAGTCAAACCCCACCAGCAAAAGCTCAAGGAAATACGGGTTCGTCCCAAAACCGGCGAACACGATATCGATACCAAGGTCAATCAGGCCCGCAAATTCCTCGAACACAACGACAAGGTTCTCGTGAACGTCCTGTTTCGGGGCCGCGAGTTGCAGCACATCGAAGAAGGCCAGAAGATCATTGCCACGATCCTCGAGAAGCTTCTGGATGTCTCGAAGATCGAGAAAGCGCCGTCGATGGAAGGCAAGCGCATGACAGCGCTCCTCGCGCCAAAGGGCGCGAAGTCGTAACAATAGTGGTCGGTGAACAGTGGTCAGTGGTCAGTAAATGCAAAGACAAGAATCCTGGCGATTTTGGTATTTACTGACCACTGACCACTGTTCACCGACCACTATTAGGAACCTGGAACTTGGAACAACCGATGGGCATGGAACTGACCGTCACATTCAGCAGCGGCACCCCTTCCTGGGAAGCAATCCAAACGCGCTGGAAACAGGCAGGCATTCCCATCACCATTCGCATGATCGACGGTTTACCTGCATTTCCCGATGAAATTCCCAGTGATGAATGGAATGAGGTCCGCGTGAGCACTCCTGCCGGAATGCACACGCTTCGCCGCGCAAAGGATCAAATTTCGTTGATTGTCTGGGGTAACGCCGACCCGGAACTCATTCGTCACTGGCAGATCTCGGCTTGGGCCTGCGCAGCAGCGGGTAAGGGCCGGATTATCACAATGACCGGGGCGGAAACCCCGGAAGAATATTTGCTATCCGAGCGATTGTTTGAGGCATAGACGTTGTCTCAAAGGCGGACATTTCCCATAGACTTACAGCTCTCTCCGATCATGTTCCAATTCCATTCTATCGTGCTCGCCCACCCTCCCACTTGACCGATTTCCCACTTCGTTTATAAAGGGGATTAGAGGTCCACCGCTCAGGTATTTAGTGAGAGCAAAGCAAATGAAAAGCGAATTGATTGTGCGGACGACTGATTCCAAGGCCCGAATTAGTCTTCCCAAAGGCTTCGCCGACGTCACTGTTCTCATCGAACAACTCAGCGATTCAGAGGTTCGGATCAGGAAGGCGAAGGTTGTACCTGAAGACGAGATTCCATTTGCAGAGGAAGTGCTCAAGCCTCTTTCGGATCGGGATCGCGACTTTTTTCTATCCGTTCTCGACAACCCTCCACCGCCGTCACCGGCGCTGATTCGGATGTTGGAAAGAGGACGGAAAGTGATGGAGGGACAACCGGAAAGTGAAGGAGCGGATCCAGGAGTTTCTCCAAAACCAGGACGCCCGGAGTTGAAAAAAGGAAAGGAGCCGTTTCAGATTGATAACGCAATTACAGGTGCCTTTCGGAAGGTTTCGGAAATTGCTGCTGAAACGAAAGTTCCTGAGAAGAGAATTCTAGATCATACAAAACACTGGCTCAAGAAAGGGTATCGTTACGAAATCAGAGGCCCCAAGGGTTCAGAAGAAATCCGATTTGCAGGATAATCGGCTTAGATTCAAAGAGCAAGTTCTGTACATCAGCGGAAGGTCACGGGCCATGTTGGTTTTCGAACACCTGAACAACACTCACGACCGCGCATCCTTTCATTGTGGAAATACTTCGCTGGACTATTTCATTAAGAATCTTGCGAACCAGTTTGAAAAGAAGAATCTGGGCCGAACCTATGTTCTGGTAGAACAAGGTGAAACTCACATCAAGGGTTATTTCACACTTGCGACCGGCGCAATCCCATTCGAAAATATCCCTCTTTCGCGAAAAAAGAAAGTCTCACCTCATCTGCCGGTGCCGATCCTATTAGTCGGTAAACTTGCGATTGATCTTGCCGACCAAGGAAAGGGGTACGGATCGGCGCTACTTAGAGAAGTCTTTCAACTTGCCGCGACCATATCCCAGACTGTCGGTATCCATGCAATTCTCGTTTCGGCAATTGATGAACAAGCGTTCGCGTTTTACCAGCATCAAGGATTCATCCCATTAATTGAGGAAAAGAACCATCTATTCCTCCCTCTCGACATAATCCTTAACGCCACGAGCGGCTGAAAAGTCATCGGCGGCGCAGACTGCTGCAACCGGCACAGCGACACCATCGGGAGTTTCTCGACAATCCACCAATTCAATTCTCTCGTTTTGTCTAAAATACCTTTGAGACCGTGTTCGCCTCAACCCTACAGCAATCGTGATTATGACTTCTCCTCGTGTCGTCGGAATCGATCTGGGCACCACTTTCAGCCTGGCCGCTTACATTCAGGATGGCAATCCCGTCGCGGTGCGCGATGAAAACGGCAACGCCCTGGTTCCCAGCGTTATCAGTTTCCATGACGATGGCACGGTTCTCGTCGGCTCCGAGGCCCGCAAACGGGCTTTGAGTGACCCGGAACACACCATCTTCAGCGTCAAACGCCTCATGGGGAGGACGCTCGCCGACTTGCAAGCCACTTTGAAACTGATCCCGCATCAAATCGTCGAACGCGAAATTGAGCCGGGCCGAAAGGTTCTCCACGTTCGGATCGGCGACAAGGAATATTCGCCCGAAGAGCTCTCCGCAATGATCTTGCGAGAAGTCCGTAGTCGATCCGGCAATCCCACCAAGGCCGTCATTACCGTACCTGCCTATTTCGATGACAGTCAACGTCAGGCGACGCGCGACGCGGGCCGAATTGCCGGGTTGGATGTCTTGCGCATCGTCAATGAGCCGACCGCAGCAGCGCTCGCCTACGGCCTCGATCGGGCGAAGAGCGGCACGGTGGCGGTTTACGATCTCGGCGGCGGCACCTTCGATTGTTCGATCCTGTCGCTCTCGGACGGTGTTTTCAAAGTCCTGAGTACCAACGGCGATACCTATCTCGGCGGCGATGATTTCGATCGAGCGATCATGGCAGTGGCCGCGAACGAGATGGGAATTAACCTGGAACAGCGCGATCCGCAGTTGCTGCAACATCTTCGCGATCGGGCGGAACAGGTCAAAATTGCGCTTTCATCTGCAAGCACGGCAGAGTTCGCTTTGGTGGTTCCCGAACGCGGCTTCCGGTATCAGCGAACCTTTACTCAATTAGAATTGGAATCAATCCTGAAACCCTTCATCGATCGTTCGTTGGAGCGATGTCGGGTGGCACTGCGCGATGCCGATATGCGCAAAGATCAAATCGACGAAGTGGTTCTGGTCGGCGGCTCGACGCGAATTCCTTACGTGCGCAAACGAGTCGGCGAATTCTTCGGCAGAAAACCGCACACCGAACTGAACCCCGATGAGGTGGTTGCCCTCGGCGCAGCGGTGCAGGCGGACATTCTCACCGGGGGCCGACGGCATACGCTGTTGCTCGATGTGGTGCCGTTGTCGCTGGGGATTGAAACTCTTGGCGGTGTGGTGGATAAAGTGATTTATCGCAACACGACGGTTCCGTGTCGGCCACCAGCGACCCGTTACACGACTTTCGTGGACAACCAAACGGCGATCGACATCAACATTTATCAGGGCGAGCGCGAGTTGACCAAAGATTGCAGGCTCCTCGGCAAGTTCAAGCTGGGCGGCATTCCACCGATGCCCGCACAGATGGCGCAGGTTGATGTGACGTTCCAGGTCGATGCCAACGGGATGCTCAGCGTCAGCGCCAAGGAGCTGCGCAGCGGTCAACAGGCTGCGGTGACGGTCCAGGCCGGTCACGGTTTGTCTCAGGATGAAGTGGAACGGCTGGTTCTGGAAAGCGTCGATCACGCACATGAGGATTTCAAAAAAAGACGCTTCATCGAACTGAAGAACAAGGCCGATGCCGACCTTCGTCATACCGAAAAAGCATTATTGTCAGCGGGCGACACACTGAGTGTTCACGAGCGCGCACGGATTGTCAATGCGCGCGAAGCATTACAGGCCGCCCTGGCTACAAACGATGTCGAAGTGCTGCAACGAACTGCAACGGCCTTCGGTGAGGCGACATTGCCGCTGGCCGAACACGTCATGAACGCGGTAGTGAAGAAGGCATTATCGGGCACAAATCCCGATGAGCTGGACGCGGACAAGTTATAATCTGAAGCCGACTTACAAGGAGAACTCATGAACCTGACCTGGCAGAACTATCGAGAAATCGGCGAGGAGTTATTCGAGCAATACGATTCGATCAATCCGTTGACCGTTCGCTTTACCGATCTGCACAAGTATGTGATGAATCTGGAGGGTTTTGAAGGCAAGTCGAACGAGTCAAACGAAAAGATTCTGGAAGCGATTCAGATGGCGTGGTATGAAGAATGGAAAGATGAATACGGCGATGACTGAGGAAGATCGATGAAACTGGCCAAGCTGCGGATCGAGAACTTTCGACAGATTGAAGATTCGGGAGAGTTGAACTTTCTCGATTCGCTCGATCGCGTAAGGCCGTTTTCGCTGTTAGTCGGGCCGAACGGCTGCGGCAAAACGACGATACTCGATGCGATTGCTTGTGCGTTCAGCGCGGCGTCGGGAGTTTCGCTTACTCGTCCTGGATTTGATTGGAGTCCGCATAGTGTCGTTCGGAAAGGCGCGGAATACGCAACGGTAGCTTGTTCCGTTCAATTTGCACCCGCGGAGAAGAAAGGTGCCGAGGAGTTATTCAACCTTGATCCGAGTTTGGGAAACGATGCCGAACTGAGGTGGATCTATCCCAATGCGCATCTCGATACCCCATTTGGAGGATTCGAATGTGACCCCCAGGCCGCCAAGCAACTTTTCAGGCTACGGCAAAACATCATCGATCTTCTATCAAAGCGAAGAATCAGCGATTTCGATCTACTCCATCGCTTCGGTAGCGTCTTCACGTTCGACCAACAGCGTAGTGGCTTGAATAAGTCGATTCGGTCGGACATTTGGAATGCTATCCACCCTGAACCGGCAAAGTTTGAAACTAATGGTGTAGCCCAAATTGGCACTTGGAACGCACGAACGATTTTGTTGGATATGGCAATCAGAGATCGCTTTCCACCGTTGGGTCGCAAGCAAGATCAACTCACACCATTTCAAGAATTGAAGCGGCGGTTCGAGTCGATCTGCAAACCCCGTCAAATCGTCGGGGCCTTTGACGATGAAGTAGATGGTCTGGTGCTGATCTTGAATGACGGCAAAAACGACTATCGCTTCGAGGATGCCAGCAGCGGGGAGCAGATGGTCCTGCTCTTGCTCACGCAGATGGTCACGGAGCGTATCAATCAGTCGATCGTGTTGATCGATGAAATCGAGTTGCATCAACATCCGGTGTGGCAAAGTCGATTACTTCACATGCTGCCTCTGATGGGTGAGAATAATCAGATCATCGCGACATCCCATTCTCCAGAAATTCGGGATTTGGTAGATTCCGAAGCAACCTATTATCTCGGTGATCTCAGCGAAAAAGTATCGGTAGGAGAAACGGCACATGCCTGAGTGCTACCTGCTGTGCGAAGGTGAAACCGACAAACAGATCCTCGATTCCATTCTCCGCCAACGGGAAGGATTGTTTCTTCAAATCGAATTCACCGGTGGTGGACCTAAACCCCGCTTGATCCGAGGGTTTCTCGATGGGCAAGGCAGTCCGCCCAAGGATGCTTTCTCGATCGAAGATCGCGACTATGAACCCCTCCAGAAATCCGTGGATCGATGGAACGATCCCGTAGAGAAAAGTCTGATCTGGAATCGTCATGAAATCGAAAACTTTCTTTTAGAACCGTACGTCCTTCAAGGTGTGTTTGACGAATATCGTTCGACCGTGTCAGCGGCCTGGGTGAATGGCTTGCCTTCAACGATTGCAGATTGCACCATCCTTCTGCATTCCGCTGCACGGAAACTGTTTACACATCACATCGCCAATCTGGTGTGCGCTGAGCTGAAAGACCTATTTCAACGGGCCACAACCGGCTTTCAACGACCAGGTGGAGATCCTTTCGTAAAAACTCCAGTAGAGTGGCAGGATGATATTTTCAAGGAAACTCAACGCTTCCAAAGTGAATGTCAGACCGCAATAACAGAGCCGAAATTCTCCCAATCCTACATCCAACAATCTTGGGGGAACTGGGAAACGATCGTGACAGATCCGAGCTTCCTCGATTCGAACCAATTTTTGATCGACATGGCAGGAAAGCAATTGCTTCATGCAGTTTTTCGAGAAACTCAGCCAATGACCGGTGGGAAATTGCAAATCAAGCGATTTGCAAAGGATCTTTGCGACAGTTTTGCCCGCAATTTTCAACCTGGGACATGCATCCCTCCGGATGAGATGACCGAATTGGCGAATCGTCTGCGTCCATTTGCAAAATAAGGAATCCATCGTGAGACTCGATGACGCTCCGGATAACAGCAATTTCGAAGACAACTCAGACGATTTATAAGCGCAGTACATGGAACTTTGTCTGGGGTCTCGCAGAACTGTTGTTGACGAGAATGATTTACCCGATGGCGGTTCCTCCCTACCATAACCACTTTCCCAGCGTGCCCAGATCTTCCTTCTTGCCTCATTCGGAGAATCCATTCGATGGCTGTGGTGGTTCAGAAATTCGGCGGCAGTAGTGTCGCCACGGCAGAACGTATCAAGGCCGCCGCCCGCCGAGCGATCCGGGCCAAACGGGCCGGGAAACAGGTCGTCGTCGTCGTCAGCGCGCGCGGTGATACTACCGATGATCTCATCGAACTCGCACAGGAAATCTCCGAACAACCCCCGGCCCGCGAAATGGATATGCTCCTTGCCACCGGCGAACAAATCTCGATCGCCTTGATGGCCATGGCCATTCAACAACTCGGCGAGCCGGCCATCAGCTTTACAGGCGTGCAAATCGGCATCCGCACCGATTCCACTCACACCAAGGCCCGCATCCGCGAAATCTCCACCGACCGTATGAGGCAGGCTCTCGATTCCGGCAAGATCGTCATTGTCGCGGGATTCCAGGGCGTCGATGAACATTACGACATCACCACCTTGGGTCGTGGCGGCTCCGATACGACTGCGGTCGCGCTGGCCGCAGCGCTCAAAATTGATTCCAAGGCAGTAGCTAATGATCGCTCGGTGGAATGCGAAATCTATACCGATGTCGATGGCGTTTACACAACCGATCCCAGGCTCGTACCCGAAGCCCGCAAGATCGACGCCATCAGTTACGATGAGATGTTGGAGTTGGCGAGCATGGGTGCCGGGGTCATGCACTCGCGCAGCATCGAGTTTGCCAAGAAATTCGATGTGCCGCTCATGGTCCGTACCTCGTTCAGCGACGTGGAAGGAACCTGGATCGTTCCCGAATCGGACTGGATGAAGGAGGTGGTCGTCTGCGGCGCAGCCATTGCCAAGGATGAAGTACGAATTTTCCTGGATGGTGTTCCCGACCGGCCCGGCACGAGCCATCGGATTTTTCAGGCCATTGCCGAGAGGAATATCGCCGTCGATATGATCGCGGAGCGCCGGCAGCGGCGGCAAGGCCGCCATCGGCTTTACGGTCTTCCGCAACGATTTGAATCTGACCCTGGCGACGTTGCAGCCTCTCGCGGATGAACTGGGCGCAACCGTTCGGCCCGGCGAAGATGTCAGCAAGGTTTCCATCGTCGGCACCGGAATGCGAACTCATACCGGGGTTGCCGAGAAGATGTTCGCCGTGCTGGCCCACGAAAACATCAACATGAAGATGATTACCACGGGCGACATCAAGATTTCGGTTCTTGTGGACAGAGCCGATGGCGGCCGTGCATTGAAGGCGGTGCATCAGGCGTTTGGCTTGCAAAGCCCTCGACGCGGCGCGGGGGTCAACGATCCAGCTCAGCCGATTGCTTTCAAAACCCGACCCTCCCGCGCGGCGACGACGAGGTGCGCGATCTTGCCACCGCGACGCAACGCCTGGGCGGCATGGAAGACATCGTGATTAGCGGCGTGCAGTTGAACTCGGACTATGGTCGAATCACCGTTTCCGACTTGCCCGATCAGCCCGGCAATTGTTCCAAGGTGTTCCAGGCAGTGGCGACCAGCGGCATCATGGTCGATACTATTGTCCAGAACTTGACCAGCCCCACTCACGCGGAGTTATCGTACACCGTTCCCAAAAGCGACCTGCGCCGAGCGTTGATCCGAACCCAGGATGTTCTCAAGGAGATTAACCCCAAGGCAACGGTCACCGGCGATTCGGACATCGCGGTGCTTTATGTTTACGGTGTGGGAATGCGAACCCACACCGGGGTGGCCCGGACGATGTTCGGGGCTTTGGCCCAGCATGGCATCAACATCAACATGATAACGACGAGTGAAGTGTGCGTATCGGTCGTGGTGGAACTGGCGCGGTCAAGAAGCCCTAGATTGTTTGAAGGAAGCGTTCAAAGTTCCGTAACCGCCTGCGGCGGGTTGCGGAATTCGACCCCCTGGTAAACATCGGCCAACGGCACGCTTACCGGGACTGCGGTAATTACCATCGCGGCTTCCAGACCAACAAACTGGGCGTCGCCCATCTGCCATCCGGTATGCGGGTGAACCGCTCGACCAACTGCTTGCTTTGCGAGACGAGAATATACTCCATGAGCGAGGGCATTTTCTTGTAATGGCGGAACTTGGTGGTGCGGTCGTAGCGTTCTGTTGAGTCCGAGAGGACTTCGATGATGACGGTGGGGTTGATGAGCGTATCGCGGTTTTCGGGGGCGTACTCGGGAGTCCCGCAGACGATTTCCAAGTCCGGATAGGTGTAAAGCCCGGTCTGGTCCACCTTGACCCGCAGATCAGCAACGAACACCTGGCACGGGCAGGCCACGGAGCCGGGAGCCCAGTTCAATCGTTAGGTTTCTGGTAACGATATTATGTTCCCGGCTGGCTCCCGCCATTGCGAACATTTCGCCATCGTAGAACTCACTCTTTCGCTCGGCCTTTTCTTCGATAGCGAAATATTCGGCGACAGACAGTTTCTTAGGTTTTGTCACAGCGGACATGCTAATATCTCCTGTATCGTAATCATCTTTTAAGCTTCCTCTCGTGGTTCCGTTCGTCCGAACCACCACATACCCAGCACTGTAAATGCCACCGTTGCTCCGACCAACACAATCCACGCCAGTTGATCGCTGACCGGCACAAACAACGACGCCGACTCGGTCGGGATGCCGTTTTCCTCTGCTGTTGAATACATCAGGCAACGTGTGTAATAGTTGATGCTGAGCCGTTTGACGGTTCCCGGTACGGGCAGCTCGCTCAGAATCGTTTCAAAGAAAAACGCATACAGCAGGCCCACGATCGCCGGTCGAGGGCAGATCGCACCCATCAAGTGGAATATCGCCGTGAACGCCAGGCTTCCTGCGATCACAGCGGGCCAAAAAAGCAAGAAAGCCTGCCTGCCAATGTGCCCGGCACTTTGACAAATTATCAGGAAACCGACCAGATTCAGAGCCAGACACCAGGGTATTACCGCAATGAATTTCGCAAGGTAAATGCCCCAGCGCGGCATGGGCCTGGTCATCAACCAGATCAGCGAACGACTTTCACGCTCGGTACCCAGGGCAATCTGGCGGCGAAACTCAGCGTCCATATCGGCAGCAAAAAGCCCAGATATAAGAAGAAAACCATCCATCGGGAAAATACCGGCAAGGGCTGGTTTTCTCGTTTAATTGCATCAAGGTATTCGGATTTTTCAATGGCTGGTCCAGCCATGCCACCCACGACGTATTGCAATTTCGCCGGATCGTTCGACGCAATGCAACTCGCGTGCGATCCCAGCCGAACTGGGTCGTAATCAAGACGACAATGAGCGAGGTCAGGATCGAGCAAACCGATGGCAATACTGACGAGTTGGCGAATCTTCAGCATGCGGCGAAAGCTGAAAACCACCAGAAACCACCACGCACGCATCGGAGAAAATTGGGTCATTCCGTTCCGCAATAATAAAAGACGACCTAACCACAGAGTCACAGAGAACACAGAGAAGACACAACACAGTGGATTGAATACGAGAAAAATCAGCAAACCGGAACTCAGTTTACTTCGGATTCAAATTCTCATTTCTGTTTTCACTTCGCATTTGTCTTCTCTGTGTTCTCTGTGACTCTGTGGTTAGGAGAGTTCTTGAATCCAATTTCATGTTTTTCCGCTGCCGCCCAGCAAATATCCCAGGATCGCATGGGCGGAGTCGTCGAGCGCTTCCATATGCTGGACATCGATCTTTTCCTCGATCACCAGTTGGGCAACTTCTTTGAAGAATCGTCTGGGATTGCGTGCCCGCACGATCAACGCGCTGACATTGCCTTCCTTCCTCAACACTCTCGGCTCCAGATCGATGCCCACGACTTCGGCCGAATGAACCAGGAGCGCTGCCAGTTCGCGGGGATGCTCCGTATCGATACGAACCGTCAAAGGCTGGTCGTCGAGCAAATCGCGTATTTGCCGCAAGGTACCAACCGCGGCGATTCGGCCCCGCGCCATGATCGCTACATGCTCGGTCAGTTTTTCCAATTCTTCCAGTTCATGACTCGAGACCAACAAGCATTTCCCCTGGGCACTGAGAGTTCGGAACAGTTCCAACAGTTCTTGCCGGCCGATCGGATCGATACCCGATAACGGCTCATCGAGAATCAACAAATCGGGATCGTGCAACAGGGCCTGGGCCAGTTTGACGCGTTCGCGCATCCCCTTGGAGTAGCCCCGCAACCGTCGATCGGCACGATCCATCATCCCGACCCGCTGCAAGACTTCTTCGGTTCGCCGAAATGCTTCAGCGCGCGCAAAACCACAGAGCCGGGCCATCGTCCGAACAAATTCACGTCCCGACATATCCTCGTAAAACGCATCGACGTCGGGACAGTAGCCGACGTGTCGCTTGGCTTGCCAGTCCCAGGCGTCGATACCATGAACCATGACACGTCCCAGGTTCGGCTTGATCTGTCCCGATGCCAGCTTCAGGAGAGTACTTTTGCCGGCACCATTGGCTCCCACCAACCCGGTAATGCCGCCGCGCAGCTCCAGGGAGATGTGGTTGACGCCGATCACCGAGCCATACCACTTGGTCACTTGTTCAAAGAGCAGAATCGAGGCACGGGCCGAGGGGGACGGCGGAAAATAGAGCGCTGTCTCGGTTGCGGTGGTCAACTGATTACTTCCACCGCTTTGATACGGCGGTGCAGATAAATCAGACATGCAACACATACAACCCCAACGACCAGGGTCGCCTCGAAGTAGGAAGGTTGAATCTGGGAGCGGGGTCGAAGATCGTTGTGCGGCTTACCCATCATCCACATGCCCGCCAGATACATATTATTCCACAGATCGATCAAGCGCAGCGCGGGTCGAAGTGCAACCCATCGACGAGCCAGCGCTGCATAAGCCGGCCGAACACAAAGAGAGTCGTCCAGAGAGTGACCATCGGCACCGTTCGCCGTACCCAGGTCGCCGTTGCCATCAGAACCAAACTCAGGGTGACCGTCAAAATCATACCATATCCAGCAATGCCGAGGAGCAGCTGGGACTGATCCCAGTAGTAATCCCAGTTATCGATAAAACCATACTCGACAAAAAGAAGCAGTGCGGGAATCGTCGTCATCAGGTTAATGAAAACGGCAACGCATATACATTTCCCCCAAACGTAATGCCATCGGTTGATCGGTTTGGCAAGATAGAACGGCAGGCTGCCATGATGAAAATCGTTCCCAACGAGAATCGAGCCGATCAAGGCCAGTATTACAATTACAATATAGCCTTCAAACCAAATGAAGTTCCCATAGGTATCTGCGGAGCCGTTCAGCTGGAGAGCATTGCGCAACTGCGCAACAACAGATCGATTCGAATGGTTCGAGCAAAGGCGCTGCCCGTGCGCAGGGTTTCCTCGTTGACGCGCTGTTCGAGGAAAACCTGCAGATACTGGCCAAAGAAATAAAACAGAAAAGTCAAGAGGCTCAGACCATAAAGCGCCCAGAAGAGTTTACGGCGAAACAGGATACCCAGACCGATGCGCGCGATGGCGAATACGCCATTCCAAGGCCCGCGAAACGTGCCGCGCCAGGGGCGATAGCGGAGCAGCCCTGCCCCCGAATGGATGTCTTTGTTCATCCTTTATCCTTCATAATTCATCCTTGCTTATTGACGGTTCTCAAGAACAATTCTTCCAAGCTTTCGTCGTCGCTCTGGAGGCCGCGCAACAGCACGTCGTGCGTTTCCGCCAGGGTGAAGAAGGTTCGCGTGTTCCAGTCATCGGGAACCAGTACGCGCATCTCGCCCCGGCTATTATCGCTGAGGATCTGCACACCGTGTACGGTCAGCTCGCGGGAAAAGCCTACCGAATCTCCTTGAAGTTGTAAACGGTAACGATCGCAGCGGCGCGAACACAACTCGACCACCGATCCTTCTCCCCTCACTTGCCCATTTAACAGGATCACGACCTGTTCGCAGATCGTCTCGACATCGGCCAACAAATGCGTGGAGAGAATCATCGATTTGCCGAAATCCTGCCCCAATTCGAGGAGCAGATGCAACATGGCATCTCGTCCCGCCGGATCGAGTCCGCTGGTCGGTTCGTCGAGAAAGAGTACGGGCGGATCGTGAACGATGGCCTGCGCCAGCTTGATCCGCTGCTTCATGCCGGTGGAATACTCGTCCAAACGACGATAGCGAGCATCCTCCAATTCGAGGTAGGTCAACACCTCATGAGCCCGGCGCTGCGCCTGTTTTCGAGGCATGCCGTACAGCTCCCCCGCCAGGGAAACATACTCGACTCCCGCAATCCCGGCACGAGGGCATCGGCCTCGGGCATGTAGCCGATAAGCCGGCGAAGTTCAAAATGGGAGTCCGATTCCCGGTCGGGCGAGATCGTTTGATCGAGGACGCGCCCGCTTCCAGAGGTCGGAGGCAGCAGACCAAGGAGGATCTTCAGCAGTGTCGATTTGCCGGCCCCGTTCGGTCCAAGCAAGCCGATCCGTCCAGGCTTCAGTTGTAACGTGACATCGCAAAGCGCCTGATAATTACCAAAAACCCGGCTCAGTTGCTGAAGATCGATCAGAAAATTCATTCCGCTCACTCAACAAATAAAAGACGGAACTAACCACAGCGCGGCGTAGCCGCAACCAAACAAAGGCTCGCCGAAGGCGAGCGTCGGGGCGTTAGCCCGACGTGGACTGCATCTGCCGAACCGCTCCTCTTCGCACCGGACATTCGCCGCTTGAATTAAATCCAAGCAACAGCGGATGGAGCCCACGATCGGGCTAACGCCCCGACGCTCGCCTTCGGCGAGAAATCGCCCTAACTCTCTGTACGGCGCAAAGATTTTCGACATTAGTACTACAGAGTCACAGAGAACACAGAGAAGAGAAAAAGCAGAGGAGTAGAATAATTAAAAAGAGAACCGATCGAGTAAAGGTTTCTCGTTTGGATTCTCGGTATTTGTGTTCTCTGTGACTCTGTGGTTAGTTAGGTATTGGGTTGGCGATTAGCGCAGTTCATGTAGTGTAGTCTGCGTTCAACTTGACATATTCCGTCGTCAAATCGCAGGTGTAGAACGTGCAGCGGCCATTCCCAAGGGCAAGTCGGAAGCGCAGATGAACTTCGCGATTGTGTTTCAGATATGCCGAGGCGCTCGGCGGATCGAATGGTAACGGCATCCCGCCTCGATAGAGTTCCATATCACCCAGCCACAACGATAAATCCTTCTCCTCGAACGGCACACCCGCATACCCTGCCGCCGATACAAACCGGCCCCAATTGGGATCGGCCCCGAAGATCGCTGTCTTCACGAGTGCGCTTTCCGCCACGGTTTTCGCGATCTGTTTCGCTTCCACATCCGATCGGCAGCCTTCCACGTCGATGATGACCAGATGATTGGCACCTTCCGCATCGGCGGCGATCGCGCGAGCCAACTCCAGCGCAGACACCGAATGTACTGCTCCTGCGAATTCCGACAATCCTGCTCGCGTTAAAGGTGTACCTTTACCGTTGGCCAGGATCAGAACCGTGTCGTTGGTGCTGGTGTGGCCCTCGACGCTGATGCAATTGAAACTCTGTTCCACGGAGCTGCGCAGGATATGTTGAAGATCCGCCGATGACGACCGGCGCATCGGTCATCAGGAAACCGAGCATGGTCGCCATGTTGGGGCCGATCATCGCAGCACCCTTGCAGAAGCCCGTTAGCCCAACCTCCTGGCCATCGATAACGAGTTTGCGCGTCGCAACCTTGATGAGAGTGTCGGTGGTGAGAATTGCCGTTGCCGCATGATCCAAGCTGGTATGCGCCGAAGACAATTCCTTGACTGCCAGCGGGATGCCTCGTTCAAAAACCTCCATCGGCAACATTCGACCGATAACACCGGTGGAGCAAACCAGGATCAGTTCGGGCCGGCATTGGAGTTCCTTGGCGGTAATCTCGGCCATGCGCCGGGCATCGGCGAGGCCCTGCTCGCCGGTGCAGGCATTGGCATTGCCGGAACAAATGACGATGCCGCGCGCATCCTCACGAGGAAGACGTTCACGGCAAAGGTGGACAGGCGCAGCAGTAAGCCGATTCTGGGTGAAGACGCCGGCCGCGGCTGCAGGACCGTCACTGACGATCAAGCGCCAGATCGCGACGATCCGGTTCGGAGCGCGCAAACCCGAGTGAATCCCGGCAAAACGATAACCATGGGCGAGAGTCCATTCATTCATTTCAGCAACTCAGTGTTCAGTTTTCAGTGTACAGTTAAGAAAGACATCTGGTAAAACGATCGGGTTTCTGCCCAGAGGCCGTTTTATGTTACAATTCGCGTCAAACTCCTTGCTTCGTAGCAGACGCCGATTGTGATGGAAAGCCGCAAACAATTGACCTCGATGCGCCGACGATTGCCGGTATTTAGGAAGTCAGGCAAGCGAGACGCTTGCCCTACGAACGATAAATGCCACGTTCCGCCGGCAACGTAGGGCAAGCGTCTCGCTTGCCTGACTTTCCGCGGTCGGGACCAGCCTCTTCTGATGTGGGTCACGTCAAGGGGGTCGCTCATGGTATTTACTGAAAACTGAACACTGAAAACTGAACACTAACCAATATTATCGTTTCAGCGCATAGAGTACGCATGCCGAGGCCAGTCGTAAAGCGCTTTCGTAATCGTGGCCCTTGCATGCCGAGGATTTGTGCTTCTCCAGCGCAGCCCAGATCGTATTTGCTGTAGATGATCACCCAGCGATTGTTGACCTTGATCCCCTCCAGAAACGGCTGCACTTCCTGATACTCCGCCTCCGCAGTGCCGTCGGGCTTCTCCGTTCGGCAACGAACGGTGGTAATCGCCCTGCCATTCATTTTTTCGCCGAACAATTCATCATCCAGCGGAATCCGTTCGAGCTTCTTGTCGGGGTATAGCTCCTTGACGAAATCCCGGAAGGCGGTGTCGAACTCGCGGGAGCCGCAACAGGCGTCGCCGAAAAGCAAGCCGCCGGTGGCCAGGTTCTCGCGCATGTTTTTGAGGAATTGTGGCTCCCAAGTAAACTTTCGGCGACCATGAATATACATGACCTTGAACTGGAACAAGTTTGGGCTTCCCATTGTCACGTAGTCGTCTACTGCAATGGCTTTACCATCTGCGGGTCTATTCCCGTGGTTTTTGCAGCTGTGACGTCGAGTTTTACCTGCTCGCGCAGGTAGGCCGTCAGATTTCGGATAGCACCCGGCGCGGGCTTGAAATCGCCATCGTGTCTGATCTGAACGATTTGCAGCATGTGCCGGCCGACATTTACGTCGGTCGGAGCATCGTTGACTGCGATCTTGGTTCCCTTGGGCTTGGGCATTTCCAAACCGGTTGCGTAAGCGATGACGTTGCCGGCGAACCGAAAAGCCAGCTCACCGCGATTGGCAGCGCCGGGCTTAGTGGGCATGAAACGGGCTTCTTCCCAGTATCCCGCCAGCGGGATCGGCGAATAGACCAGGACCGTCTTGCAGCCTCGCTCGACGCACTGGATCCGCTTTTCCGCAGGCTGGCCGCGATAAAACTCTGCCAGATCGATCGGTGTGTGAGCCGTCCAGATCGGATGTCCAGGCTGCAACTCCACTAGCGGCGAATCCTTCAATATTTTTTTCTCGATGAGATCGCGGAAGCCGGCGTCAAAGCCCGGCTTGCCGCAGCAATCTTCGGCGAAAATGAAGCCGCCCTCGTCGATATATCTTCGCAATAGCTCGATCTGCTTCTCGGTCAGGTCGGGAGCATCGTGACCGTTGAGATAGAGGATCGGTGAAGCAAGCAGATTGCTCAATTCCTCTTTTTGTTCGGCAGCGGTTTCCAGAGAGGCGAGGCGCGGATCAAAAATCTGCCAGCCGACCGGCTGCTTCTTGAACAGTTCCTTACTCGCATATTCGACCAGGTGTCGAGCGTCGTTGTGCTTGTTGTTCCAGCTCTGACGATTGACAGCTCCCCGGATGGGTCTGCCGTTATACGCCAATTTGCTGATGAGCACCGGCGTGCGGCCCTTGGACAAAAACAACAGTGCGAACGCCGTGGACACGCTCGGCATGCCATCGACGATTCCGGTAATTTTCCAGGAACCATCTTCCTTTTGTTTCAGAGGCGAGTCTTTCACTCCGGTGAGAACTTCGCAGCCCTCTCGATACCAGTCGTGCTCGCCGATGAAGCGCTGACCCGATAGCCGGCCGACCCGTTCGATGCCGTAGACGTTGTAGAAACTCGTGCCGTTCTCCACGAAATGCAATCGCTTGGCCAGCCAGTCCATACCCTTGGTGAAGACGATGTCATCCTTGTAATTGCCGCAATTGGCGGCGATACCGGTTTGTGGGTCGAGTCCCTGTTGTGAAGGGTCGGCTTCCAGTCCGGAGATAAGCCAGCCGCATATCCCGGCGACGGTCATGGTATGGCGAACGCCGTTCTCGTTGAGGCCATAACCCCAGCCGCCGCTGCGGTCCTGGCTGTTCTTGTAAAACTCATGGATTTCCTCCCAATCCTTCTTCTGGATGTTGATTCCTGCGGTTCGTCCGTAATAAAGACCCAACAGTGCATATTGTGTGTTGGAGTTGTCGGCCCGCGAGTGACCTTTTTGGCCGTAACTCCAGCCTTCCAGTTTCCCATCCTGATAGATGCGTGAGGCGAGAAGGTATTTGACGTTTTCCTCGATCTTGTTCAAATCTCTAGGTTGTCCAATTTCGGCCAAAACCATCGTCTGCAAAGAGACGACATAGGTATGTTTGGGCTTTAGATCCCGGATGAACGGCAAGCGCGCTGAATGGCCGGATCGCTGGGTTTGACGCCGGAAGTGAGCAAGGCCAGGGTGGCGAGACAGGTCGGTCCCCCCCGGGTAAGCAAAGGTGAGTTCATTGTTCTCCCAGTTCCACACGCCGCCGCCTCGATCTTCCTGTTTCTTCTTCAGATAGCTGATGCCGCGCTCGATGGAGGTCTTCACCTTATCCACGAGAGGCTCCTCCGCTAGAGATCGAGAAACCGATCCAAACAGAAGCGTGACGACCAATCCGGCGGATACGAGAATTTTCGCTGACATGCGATACACCTTGTAACCGAGCAAGGGCTCTACACTGGAAATTGTACACCGTTTGCAAAATAGGTTGGTAGTTCAGTCTTTAGGCGAATTCGGCTACACGAATGGATCTGGAATTCCGGCAGATTCATTTCGCGCTGATGCCTCGTACCTTCGGGCTAATCCTCTCGGGGAGGAATGTCCGCCTGTTCCACCGTCGCGCCGATCATCCCCTTCGAAGCCTGCACGAACAATCTCTCTTCCTTACCGCTCTTGCCGCTGATGAACACAACACGAACTTCACTATCGATACTCCCAAGAACGCAACGCAACGCATTGAAGTTCTGATTCGGCTGCTGCCGACACGCACAATGATGTCACCAACCCGCAAACCTGCCTGGGCGGCGGGACCGCAGGGGGTCAAGGAAGTGATCTTCATACCCGTGTCGCGCTCGATTCCGACATCGACCCTCGATCCGTTGGGCTTCGGCATTTTCAGTTCGGTGGCGTAGGCGATCACATTGCCCGCAAAGCGAAAGGCCAACTCACCTCGATTGGCAGCGCCCGGATTTTTCGGCATGAAACGAGCTTCTTCCCAGTAGCCCGCCAGCGGGATCGGCGTGAATACCAGAACCGTCCTGCAGTCGCGCTCGACGTACTGAACGCGGCTTTTGGGATCCTGCCCGCGATAGAAATCTTTCGAATCGATAGCGGTATGGGCGGCCCAGATCGGGTGGTTGGGCCGTAACTCGACCAGAGAGTTCTCCTTGTCAAAAAGCTTGTCGACCAGTTTGCGAAAACCTTCGGCAAAGCCCGGCTTACCGCAACAATCTTCCGCGAAAATAAAGCCGCCCTTGTCGATGTATGCTCGCAGCAATTCGATCTGTTTCCCGGACAAATCAGGAGCATCGTGGCCATTGAGATAGAGAATCGGCGAAGCGAGAAGCCGGCTCAATTCTTCTTTGAAGTCGGCATCGGTATCGAAATTTGCCAGGCGCAGGTCGTAAATTTGCCACGCAACAGGCTCCTTCTTGAACAATTCCTTGCTGGCATAGCCGACCAAATGTTGAACGTCGTGGTGCTTGTTATTCCAGCTTTGAGGATTGATCGGTTCACCGCGAGGTCTGCCGTCATAAGCCAATTTGGTAATGAGTACCGGTGCCCGGCCTTTGGCGAGAAACAGAAGTGCAAACGATGTAGCGATGGCTGAATTTCCATCTATGCGACCCGTCGTTTTCCAGGATCCATCCTCTTTCTGATTGAGGGGCGAGTTCTTCGCACCGTGAGCAATTCGCAACCCTCGCGATACCAGTCGTGCCCACCGACGAAGCGCTGACCCGACAGCCGACCGACTCGCTCAATGTCATAGAAGTTGCAGAATGTCAGGCCCCTCTCCTCGAAATGGAATTTCTTACTCAGCCAGTTCATGCCTCTCGTGAAAACCTCATTATCCCCGTATTTACCGCAATTGGCGGCGTCACCTGTCTTTTCATAGAGGTTCTGTTGTTCGGGGTAGGCTTCCAAACTAGCGATAAGCCAACCGCATATCCCGGCGATGGTCATCGTGTGGCGAGGATTGTCCTGGATGGGGCCGTAGAGCCAGCCGCCACTGGGATCCTGGCTGTGCCTGTAAAACTCCCTGATCTCCTGCCAATCGTTCTGTTCGATTTTTACGCCTGCGCCTAGCGCGTAGTATAGGCCGAGCAAAGCATACTGAGTGTTCGAGTTGTCACCCCGCGAGCCATGTTTTTTACCGTAACTCCAGCCTTCAAGTTTTCGTTGATCGAATATGTTGTGTATGCGGGCGCTAAGAAGCCATTTGACGTTTTCCTCGATCTTCTTCAAATCTTTCGGGTCTCCCATTTCCGCCAAGACGATCGTCTGCAACGCGACGATATAGGTATGTTTGGGCTTGAGTTCGCGGATAAACGGCAATGCGCACTGAATGACAGGATCGCTGGGCTTGACGCCGGAGGTGAGCGGGCCAGGGTCGCAAGGCAGGTCGGTCCTCCCGGCCAAGCAAAGGCGAGTTCATTGTTTTCCCAGTTCCAGACGCCGCCGCCACGATCTTCTTGTTTCTCTTTGAGAAACTTGACGCCACGCTCGATGGAGGTCTTCACCTTATCCACGAGAGGCTCCTCAGCGCGAGATTGAGAGGACGGAGTCAGAAAGAGCGAAGCTGCCAATCCGGCAGAAAAAAGCGCTTTGGCCGACATGGGTTATACCTCGAAACCGCGGAAGTGGTTTGTCTCCTGTTCGGTTCTTCGCTGTTCATTCTACGATATTGCGAAAAAACCAAAAAAAGTCGGAAGTAGACTGCTAGATGGGAGCCCTACTCGGCGCAGTCTAAAATGAGACAACATTGCGAGTATTCAGAACCTTATCGTTTGCCGCTCTGCGGCGAACGTCTTGTCTTGCCGCTCCGCGGCTTTGCACTACCATTCCAGGGTCGCTAGCATCCTCGGAGAAGGTCGCCGACCCAGGAAGGTTTAAGCCGCGGAGCGGCAAGAAAAGACGTTCGCCGCAGAGCGGCAAACGATGATGGTCCTACTCGTTGCGAATTGTGTCATTCTCAGCCGCGTGCAGCGTAAGACAAAAAAACCCCTCCTTCGAGGCCTCGAAAGGCCGCGAGAGGAGGGGAGCCGAGTGTGGCGACGGCGTTCAAACCGCCCCGCTCTCGGCAGATTGCCGCACGGGTACGGATTAGATCAACTATTCGTAGTCGGCGGGGAAGCTGGCGTTGTCTTGGGTGCTGGAGGAGGAGGAAGAGGCAACTCCACCTGCTCCACATTGACGCCGATCTTCCCGTTGACGGCCTTCACGGGCAATTTCTCGAGTTTGCCATTCTCGCTATTCAAAAAGACGATCTCAACGTCGCCATCGATTGGACCAAGTTGAGCTCGCATATCGTTGAAGGTTTGAATCGGCGTGTTACCGACGCCGATGATAATGTCCCCAACTCGCAAAGCCGCCTTGGCTGCCGGGCCATCCGGGGTCAGGCTGACAATCTTCATACCGGTCGGGCGACCCGAGTTGCCGGAATCCTGAGCAAGGGGAGGTACCGTCGTGACCGAAGGGGCAGGCACAGAGTAGGAATAGGGATCGACGTACGCACCGTAGCCGCTGCCGTAGCCCGACCCTAAACCGCCATAACCACCATAGCCATAGCCGCCGTAGCCGCCCAGTCCATAGCCGCCGTAGCCAGCCCAGTCCATAGCCGCCGTAGCCACCTAATCCATAGCCGCCATAGCCACCCAGCCATAGCCGCCGTAGCCACCTAAGCCATAGCCGCCGTAGCCACAACCATAGCCGCCGTAGCCGCCATAACCGTAGCCACCGTAGCCGCCGTAGCCGCCATAACCATATCCACCGCCGCCGTAGCCTCCTACGCCGCCACGGCCACCGCCAACCCCGACACGACCAACGCCGACACCGCCAACGCGCCCCGCCACCAACGCCAACGTGTGCAACGCCAACATGTGCGACGCCAACATGTGCGACGCCAACGTGCCCAACAGCAACGTGCCCGCCGCCGACGTGACCGCCGCCACCGGCGTGACCGCCGCCACCGCCGTGGCCACCGCCACCGCCATGGGCTTGGGCTTCACCACCCATTGCCAGGAAACCCAGCAATCCAAGAAACATTAAGGTTGTTCGCATGATGAATCTCTCCGCAATCTCGTGAGAGGTTTCAGGACCAGCGAGAGAGTGCTTCTACACTCTATAAGCGAGAGCCGATGCCAAAACAGGACACAAAAATGCTACAAAACCAAGAAATCTTCAGCTCTTATCCATCGCCTTTTCGAAAAACCCGAAAAAGAATCATTCCTTCGCACAGAAATTGAGCACATGGATTCAAGCTACACACTACAATTATACTCACAAATAACGAGGCAACCCAGCGAACTTGCGTATTGTTTTGAAACTTTGTGAAGAAAAGCGGTATACTTGGGGTTTCCCACGTTGCCCTCCGAGATCTCGCCTCGGAATCCGTTTCAGTAATCTTACCGGAGCATTTCCCATGCCCGAAAATTCCTCTTTACGCACTTTGGAAATGCACGACTGGCTCGACCGCCTCAAAGCGGGCGACAAGTCGGCGCTGGATTCATTACTCAAAAGAGCCGGCAATCGGCTGGAGCGGCTCTCGCGCAAACTAATGACGCGGTTCCCTCGTATTCAAAGATGGGTCGATTCCGAGGACGTGCTGCAAAATGCAATGCTTCGACTGATTCGGTCGTTGCAAGAGGTTCGACCGAATTCGATGCGTGAATTCTATGGTTTGGCGGCCATGCAGATCCGGCGCGAATTGCTCGACATGTCCAAGAATCTGTATGGTCCGCAGGGCGAAGGTGCCAATCACGATTCCGTGCTGGCGGAGCAAGGCTCCGAACAGATTCGTGTTGAGCCGGTCGAACCGACCGAGGATTGCGGCGCAACTCGAAAAGTGGTGCCGGTTTCACCAACAGGTTGAAAAACTTCCCTGCGAAGAACGCAAGGTGCTCGGTTTGATTTTCTATCACGGCTGGTCGCAGGTGAATGTCGCCGAATTGTTTGGGGTATCCGTTCGCACCGTCCAGCGCTGGTGGCAATCCGCACTCGACCGATTGCGCTCAGAACTTTCCGACGATTCGAAGGATCTGCCCGTGTGACTTCGGATGACAAGGTGACAAGGTGACAAGGTGACAAGGTGACAGGGTGACAAGGTGACAAGGTGACAAGGTGACAAGGTGACAAGGTGACAAGGTGACAAGGTAAGAATATAAAGCGTCATCGAGTATTGATCTGGACCAAATCCTTTACCGTATTCGTCACCGTGTCACCTTGTCACCCTGTCAGATTTGAGGTGCCCAATGTGTTTTTCTGCCGATGCGAGTTTTACGTCGGGAACGGTGCTCTTGACTGTGGGTGCCTATTGCGTCCGAACTGCTCTTCGGAAAAATCCGCAGTATCTTGCCCTTGCAGCGGTTCCAGTATGGTTTGGAGTGCAACAACTCAGCGAAGGGTTTGTCTGGGAGGGATTGGAACATGGTGACCCAGCGCTAACCCGCGTTGCTTCACTGGTGTTTCTCTTTTTCGCCCTGGCTTTATGGCCCTTCTGGTTCTCCTTTTTGGGCGCGATCGGTGAGGTGGACCCCAGGCGCAGGCGCTGGTTCATCGCTTTTACACTTTTGACCACCGTCTGGTTCTGGGTTCTCTTTTACCCGCTCCTGGTTGGGCCTGAATCCTTGCTGCAAACGCGAGTGGTGCATCACTCCATCCATTATCATTTCCACGATCTGGCAATACACAAGTACGTTCCGAAAATTGTTTTAAGGATAATGTATCTGGCAAGCGTCGCCGTGCCGATGATGGTAGGTACGGTTAACTGGGGTCGGTTACCCGGTGTGATTTTGGGAGGATTGGCTCTAATAACTTTTCTTGTGTTTGATTATGCCTTTGTGTCTGTGTGGTGCTTTTTCGCGGCGATTTTGGGCGCTTACGTCGCCTATTTGCTGTATCGACTGCCCGAACCGGCGCGGTCAAAAGCGCCGGTCGGGCTCGAAAAACAGTCGTGCGAGAATGAAAAGTCTCCTCTTACCGAGTGTGAAGGGATCTGAAAATCAATGATTTATTTTTTTTACTTGCATCGGCGGTAATTTTATGGTTGACAATGGCACCTGAAATAATTAGGATAAAACCAATGTTCGGGAGTTGATTTGATGTCACCCCACTGTCACTGAATCAATTTCAAACAAGCTACCGTATTCCCACCTGGCCTAATCTCTCGTGGGCCATTTGCTTGTAGGTCTGTAGTTGTGAACAAAAATATCCGACAATTCGGTGCCAACCATCAATAAGGGCAATCTCTTCGTATCTTGAGGAGTTTGCCTTTTTTATTCGATTTGCCGGATGCCTCAGGGGTGAAGTGCTACAGTTTATTAGCTGTTTGCCTTTTTTGCTCGCGGTGCGGTCTAATTGGCTTGACCTCACATTCAACACCCTCCGATTATGAAGAGGGATGCCCGGTTCAGGAAGTCCTGGCATCATTAAACCAGTATGGATGCGTTGGTGGTTTCCTATCACCAGTCCTGCGTTCAACGCTGGACGGAGGAGCCTCGTATGACCATCGAACAATTGGCCTCATGCACGAAAACAGATCTTCTGATCCGTGCCAATAAATTGGGAATCGCCGGCTGCCGGGCGATGACCAAGGACGATCTTGTCAAGGCCATCGGTAAGGTTCTCAAGCAACAGGAAAAAGCCAAGGTAAAGGCCAAGGAGGCAAAAACCAAGTCGGCTCCTCCTATTCCTGTGAAAGCATCCGTCAACGGCAAACACAGCACCAACGGCAAACACGCGCTGAAAGCTCCCAAAGTTGTCCCCGCGGCAAGTGCACCGGTAAAACCTGTTGTCGCTGAACCTGTTGCAACTGCGAAACCGCGCACTCAAAAAACGGCTGCGCGCGATACGACGGCAGAGGGACCATCGTCTCAGGAACAAATCAATCGAAGCAAATTCGACTCCGGTATACCAACCCGCGATTTATCCGCAAAAATGCCGAAGAACCTGCCCAACGGCTACGGCAAGGATCAGATTCGCGTCATGGTAGTTGACCCCTATTGGCTTTGCGCTTACTGGGAATTGACTCATCAATCGGTGCAGCGCGCTGAGGCGGCCTTGGCGCAGGACTGGCACGGAGCAAAACCAATCTTGCGAGTTTGCGATGTCAGTTCGCAGGACACGACGAGCACCGCGGAATCGGTGATCCGGGATATTGAAATCCACGGCGGCTGCAATAATTGGTACGTTGAGGTTTCTCAGCCGCCACGTTCTTATCGCATCGATATCGGCTATATCTCCAAGCGCGGACAGTTCTTTGTGTTGGCCCGGTCGAATGTTGTGGCTACCCCGAGAGCGGGCGTGAGCGATATCATCGATGAAAACTGGGCAGAGGTCGACGACAAGCAAACAGAGCGCCTCTTCGCCATGTCCGGCGGTTACGACCCCCGCGCCGGCGGCAGTTTCGAGATGAAACAACTCTTTGAGGAACGTCTACGTCGCCCCATGAGTTCCCCGCGCTCGGCGGTGCCTCGATGCAGATGGGTTCCGGCGCGTTCATCATTCCGGCCAAAGATCGCAAATTCTTCTTCGAGTTGGATGCGGAGTTGATTGTCTTCGGACGAACGGAGCCGGGCGCTCGGGTAACGCTTCAAGGTGAAGTAGTGAAATTGCGTCCCGACGGCACATTTACCATGCGGTACAGCTTCCCGGACGGCCGACAGATCATCCCGGCAGTGGCAGCCTCTGCCGATGGTATTGAAGAAAGAACGATCGTCTTGGCGGTTGAACGAAACACGAAAGAACTCGAACCGATGATCCACGACAGCAACGGGGAGTAGTTTCTTTCGGGTGACCGCAAAGCGAGAGAATCAGAATGGTCGAACCGATTTCGGCCATTTGGATTCTCTCATTGCGTTTATCGTTTACTCCAAAGTCGCTCGGTAGTTGTCACCTTGTCACCGTAGTTGCAAGAACAGGATAGACCAACGCGAAGCGTTCCGGTCTGGGCACTCTGAAAGAGTGCGCCAACAAAGCCCAGGGTCGCGGTACTCCGCGCACCCTGGGAACCTTGGACCCAAACCGCTGATTTCGAGCTTCGATGCCCTGGCCCCAGAGTGTGCGGAGATCCTTTTCCCAGGGTGTGCCGAGTACGGCAACCCTGGGCTTTGTTGGCGCACTCTTTCAGAGTGCCCAGACCGAAGACGCTCCGCGTCATCCATGAATTGGTGGTCAGTTTGCAACTACTGCGTCATCCCGCCACCTCACCAGCTCACCACCTTCCCCATATAACGAACCACAAACCGGGACATATCAATCCCCGAATTCCAAGGAGACTCCATCATGACGGGGCGTATCCGCATCGCGTTTTTTTGCGCTGGACTGGCAGGAGTAATAATGTCGGCTTCCAATCTGCTCGCCGATGAGGGCATGTGGCTTTTCAACAACCCACCCCACGATTATCTCAAAAAACATTACAGCATGGATGTCAGTCAGAGATGGCTCGAACATGTGCAGAAATCGTCCGTTCGCTTCAACTCGGGTGGTTCCGGCTCCTTCGTTTCCCCGGATGGACTGGTGATGACCAATCACCACGTCGGTGCCGACGATCTGCAAAAGCTCTCAACTCCCGAAAAGAACTATATGCGCGACGGCTTCCATGCCAAAACTCGCGCGGAAGAGATCAAGTGCAAGGGCCTGGAGCTCAATGTCCTGCAATCGATCAAGATCGTTACCAAGGAAGTCGAAGGCCGCCGTCAAGCCGGAGATGAAAGCCGATGAAGCGGTCCTCGCCCGTCGTAAGATCATCTCGCAACTCGAGAAGGGCGCATCCGATGAAAAGAACAATATCCGCGCCGATGTGGTGACGCTCTATTCCGGCGGCCAGTATCACCTCTACACCTTCAAGAAATATACCGACATTCGTCTCGTTTTCGCTCCGGAACAGCAGATCGCTTTCTACGGCGGCGATCCGGATAACTTTGAATATCCGCGTTTCGACCTGGATATGTGCTTCTTCCGCGTCTACGAGGACGACAAGCCGATCGAGTGCGAGCACTTTCTGAAGTGGAGCAAGGCAGGCTGCAAGGAAGATGAACTGGTTTTCGTTTCCGGCCACCCGGGACGCACCAACCGGCAAAAAACAGTCGCCGAATTGGAGTATCTGCGCGATACCAGCTATCCTTACGTCTTGCAACGTCTCAATCGCATGGAAGTGTTGATGGGCTCCTGGGGCGAACGCAGCGACGAAAACCGTCGCCGGGCGCGAGAAGACTATTTTGGCGTGCAGAATAGCCGCAAAGCACGCATCGGCGGGCTGGGCGGTCTACTCGATCCGAAGCTGATGGGCCGCAAAATCGCCGATGAGAAACAACTGCGGGCATTCATCGAAAAGAGCAGCGAGCCCTGGGCAAGCGAAGCGAACAAGGCATTTGAGACCATTGCCCAGGCAGAAAAGACACGGGCAGCGCTCATTCGCGACATCACGCTTCTGGAAAATGGTTCTGCGTTTAATTCCCACCTCTTCGGTATTGCGCGAACACTGGTCCGCGCTGCGGAAGAGAAGCCCAAGCCGAGCGGCGAACGGCTTCGCGAATTTGGCGATGCCCGGTTACCATCGCTGGAATTCAGTCTGTTCTCCGATGAAGAGATTCACGACGATTTCGAAATCTTGAAGCTCGGCGATTCATTGACTTTTTTTGCCACCCAATTCGGGGCCGACAACGAACTGGTCAAGAAGGTGCTTGCCGGCAAATCGCCGCGCGAGCGAGCTTATGAACTGGTGTCGGGCTGTAAACTGAAAGATGTCAAAATACGCAAGGAACTATACGCAGGCGGCAAGACAGCCATTGAGGCCAGCAAGGATACGATGATCGAGGTTGCCCAACTGGTGGATGCACCTTCGCGCAAGGTTCGCAAGAAGTTTGAAACGGACATCGAGGAACCCAAACGACAGGCCTATGCAGCTCTCGCCAAGGCACGCTACGCCAAGGACGGAGCCAGCACTTATCCCGATGCAACCTTCACGCTTCGGCTCGCATTCGGCCAGGTGAAGGGTTACAAGGAGGAGGGCAAAGAGATTCCGGCATTCACGACCTTCGAGGGTCTCTACGAACGCGCCACGGCCCATCACAACAAGGAGCCTTTCAATCTTCCCAAGCGCTGGGAAGAGCGCAAGAGCAAACTGAACTTGAGCACTCCGTTCAACTTCGTTTGCACCGCAGACATCATCGGCGGCAATTCCGGCAGCCCGGTCATCAACAAGAATGCCGAGGTAGTCGGGTTGATCTTCGACGGCAACATCGAATCGCTGGTGCTGGACTTCATTTACGATGATACGGTTGCCCGCGCGGTCAGCGTCGATACGCGGGCCATCATCGAAGCGCTGCGGAAGGTGTACGATGCCGACGACATCGCCGATCAATTGACGGGACACAAGCGCATCGAGCGGTAACACGCAAGTGGGACGGAGCGAGGGCAAGCGCAAATTCCCTCCCCTGTACTTGGGGGAGAGGGTTAGGGTGAGGGGGAAGAACCTGCCACCATAAAAGACAAAAAGATGTGTCCCGGAAGGTTGAAGATTTACCCGTCACCCTAATCCTCTCCCCTGAGTACAGGGGAGAGGGAATTAGCGATTGCTCATTTTCCTTTCCACTTATGGACAATAGCTCAGCCATGTCGAGCTTACGCTTCGACATAGTTTTGGACCCAAATCAAGTTGGAATACCATGAAACGCAAACGCCTGATTCTAATTGGCCTGGTCTTGCTGCTCGTCGGTGGCGGCTTGACGTACTGGCTGTTGCCCGACAATGAATCGGATCAATCCAAAAAAGAACCGAAACACAACCCCGTAATCGGCTTTACAATTAGCGAGGAGACAACGTATGTCACCGGCCCGCTGGCATGGGATGGTCGAATCGATTACGCTACGGCTCTGAATGAGAAGCTTGGTCGTGGAATCACTCCGGAGAATAACGCCAATGTCCAACTCGTGAATGCCATTGGTCCGATGCCAAGAAATGCAGGTACGGCAAGAGACGCTTATTACGCAATTCAAGGTATGGAGAAGCCACCGGAAATGGGCGACTATTACATCTGCCATGCGCAATTTCCGGCACGCAGCAGCCTATTCGACGAGCAATTGAAACTAGCTCCTCACCGGCCTTGGACAGCAAAGGAGTTTCCGGACATTGCACCCTGGTTGAAAACGAATGAGAAATCACTTCGCCTGATTGAGGCAGCAACTCGCCGTCCGTACTATTTCTCTCCCGTTGTCCCGCCCGCAAGCCCAAGACATCGCTCAACCATCCTTAATGCACCTTTACCATACGTCGATGTTTGTCGAGAGATACCGACCTTCTTGACGGCGCGGGCCATGTTCAAACTGGGCCAAAACGATATCGACGGTGCCTGGGCCGATTTGCTGACGGGACATAGGCTTGCTCGATTGCTGTGTCAGGGTGCAACGCTCGTGGAGGTTCTTGAGGGGTGTAACATTGAAAAAATCATCTTTTCAGCAGACTTTGCGTTTCTGGAACACATTCGCGAGGACAAGAAACGACTTGAAAACTGTGTGCGAGATCTGAGAGCACTCGGTGCATTGCCGGAACCTGCTAAACAGGTCGAACTTGGCGACCGATTCATGTATCTTGACATCATCATGATGATCGATCGATATGGCTTGGATTTTCTGGAAGATATGACGGGAGAGGGAAAAGGAAAAGGGAATCGCGACAATGAATTGGCAAAGCTGTTGACGAAGGAACTCGACTGGGATCCCGCATTGCGCAGAGCAAATTCTTACTATCCCAAGATGGCGCGAATTATGCGGGAAAAGAATCGATCTCTTCGGGCAATCGAATGGGCAGAATTCACCGAGGAACTCCTCCAACTGCGAGCCGAGGCGCAGAACGGTAAAGATGTGCCTGCGCAGGTGGTCCAGGGTGAATCGATGAAAACCGCTTTGGGGAAAAAGGTCGGCGATATACTCATTTCCTTGCTGATGCCTGCGGGTCAAAAGGTTCAGGACGCCGCCGACCGGACTCAACAACTTCAAGACAATCTCCTTGTGGCTTTCGCGTTGGCCCGTTATCGGCTGGATCACGGCTCCAATCCAAAAGAACTGGAGGCTCTAGCCCCGAAGTATCTGGACAAGGTTCCCATAGACATTTTCTCGGGCGAAAAGTTGATCTACAAACCTGATGAGAACGGATATCAGCTTTACAGCGTCGGGGTGAACGGCAAATACGATGAGGGTAGCACAGCAGATGACGACCCTCCAGGCGATGACCTGGTCGTGACGATGCCGGCAAGAGTGCCCAAAAAAGAATGACATGCTCCACGCTTGCGATTCGGATCGGTCGGCTGGTAGAATAATCGAGGTGGAAAGGAGAAAGACATGAAGATTCTGCGACCGGAAGAGGTAACTTGCGATACGGTACTCAAGTACGATTGTACTCCGGAAGAATTGGCGGAGGTGTATCGGCTCGCTCGTGAAGCATTCACTGCCGCGGATTTACAGAAGTACACTGAGCCGTTGGATGCCGGCGTGCCGGCCGAGGACGTTTTGCGCGAGATGGAAGAACGACAGGCAAGATTTGATGCTCAAAGAGAGAAAGCCTTCTCATAAAATCCCTTCTTATGAAAGTCATTGTCATCGCCGTACACGGTTGGCACGCCGGCTGGCTGGGCTGCTACGGGAACGAGTGGATCTCGACACCTCATCTCGATCGGCTCGCATCGGAGGGCGTGGTTTTCGACCAGCATTTTGCCGATAGACCCAGCATTGAAGGTACGATTCGTTCCTGGAAAACGGGGCGATACCATTCAGTCGATGGACCCGATCTCTTTCAAACTCTTTCGGAGAATGGTATCGCTTGTGTTGGCCTTCGTGATGTCTGTGTCAAGGATCGGCTAACGGTCTCGCACGATTGGGACATCCTCATCGAAACCGATGAAGAAATCGATCTGTGCTCGGGCGTAGACACTTTTCTTGAAGGCGTCGATCCCGCATTTCCTTCGCTGTTATGGGCTGAGACCGATCAATTGCTTCCTCCCTGGGTGATCGATCCGGAACTTTACTCGGAATATGCCGGGCCAGAGGAGAATTCTGCTTCACCCTGGCCCGATCCGCCCCTTGGACCGTTTGGAAAAGATCTTTCCCAATGGGAGAGGCTCCGCCATTCCTACGCTGCCGTGGTCACCGCCTTCAATGAACAACTCGGTGCGATTTGCGAAAGCATCAAGACCCATGAGGCGGATGCGCGTACTTTGTTGATCGTAACCTCGGGATGGGGCTACCCTCTTGGAGAGCACGGTTTTGTTGGTCCCGGCTTACCGCAAATGTATGAAGAGAGCGTACACGTTCCTTTGATATTGCGATTTCCCGAAAACGCTCATGCGGGCCGGCGAATCGCGGCATTTTCACAAAACGTCGATCTCTTGCCGACCGTATTCGACGCATTTTCAAGCTGTACTCCTCACGCTCCGCGTGAGGAGTACAGCTTGAGTCATCCCCCTGAGGTCCAGTGCCGGAGTCTTTTGCCATTGGTAACAAGATCCACGGCAGCGATCCGACCCTACGCATTCATGCACCAAGGTTCGAGCAGCGCCATTCGGACACCGGAATGGGCTTTGCTCCGTTCGGCCAACCAGGGTGCCGAGCCGGTGGTTCAACTCTTTCGCAAACCGCACGATCGCTGGGAAGTCAACGATTTACGCCAACACCATGCCGTCTGGGCAGACTATCTTGAGAATACCTTGCAAGTACTGGAAACCATCATACGGTCGGCGGAGCCAATGGAATTTCCACCCTTGCGGGAATATACCGACATCGTCAATGAGGGATCATCGCCCCGGGAGCCAACCGATGAGCACCGTTCGACTGGTGGACGAGAACACGACGAATCCGAATGTGAAGGCGATCTTCGACGACATCAAGGCGACCAAGAAGATTGACTGGATACCCAACATCTGGCGGGCACTGGCAACCCATCCGGAACATCTGGAATTATGTTGGACCCGGCTCAAAGCGATCATGCGACCGGGCAGGCTGGACATGCTCACCAAGGAGATCATCGCCCTGGCCGTCTCCGTAACCAACGGCTGCAGCTACTGCATCAACTCACACACAGCGGGCGCACAAAATCAGGGAATGGACGATGAAATGCTCGGCGAGGTGCTGGCCGTTGTGGGCTTGTACAACCAGATGAACAAGTTATCGGATGCCTACCAGATCGAGCCTGACATTCTCCCGGAAGCGGCGAGAAAAGCATGACGCAGCAATGAGAAAAGTGTTAAAATGACGATATGAATTGGGAGAACCCCATGAGCGAACCGAATCAAGTAATCGTTGATGTCCCGGAAGGGATCAAAATTGCACGAGCAGCATTCTTGCACGATTTTGCTTCCCTCTCGGCCGATCGTGAGACGAGCGGCAAATTTGTCTGCTACCGTCGGGATAAACTGGTTGCTGTTGGGAAGGTTTATCGAGCCATGATCCGGGAGGTTGTGGCGAAGGGCTTCCCCAATGACGAATGGCTTATCTTCAAGGTCGTTCCCAGTGCCGGGCCTGAACAACAAGCATTTGCCGATGAGGCCGAAATCTACCTCGACTAATCATGCCAATACTTCTTAATCGAATGCCGTTTTCGAAGCATCCGAGCGAGGTGATGGTTCGAGGCGAGCGCGTACGTGTTCGAGCCGATCAAATCATTCTCTGGGTGAGCATTTCTCTGGAAGAATTCAATGACCCGAATTCATCGGTCATCCCATTCCCCGTCATCCTGGACACAGGCCATACGCACAGCTTTTCTCTCCACGAGCGTCATCTGGCCGAATGGGCAGGTCTTCAGCCTGATGCGTTGAGAATTCTCGCTGCCGTTCGAGATCGCAATCAACGGCTCTTTCTCCGAGCGGCGAACATCTGGATTCATGCGAACGAACGAGGAAATAGAGAAGAACTTGCCAAACAATCCCCTCATCTCGTCGATGCTCTCCAAGGAATCGCAGTTTACCCCGGAGAAGACTTCCCTCGACTACCGATTTTTGGTTTGCGTGCAATCGCGGAAAACGACCTGATCCTGAAAGTCAATGGCCATCAAAGGGAAGCGACGATGCGAACCGCAAACAAGTGGTGGCCGTTTGAATAATGATGGATTCAAATGTTGGCGTCGCCCAAAAACTTCGATGACCCAAAAATGGCTGACTACGATCGTTACGAAGAGATCAAGCAATGAGTATCAAACGGGGCGATGCAGAGGGTTGATGTTTGTTTGAAGGCGGCTTTGCAACTGCCATAACAATTTGCGCCAATCCTGGTTTACGGCTTCTTCTCAACCAGTTTGGATACTTTCGTCGAGCGCAGGTGCCTTTCGACCTGAGCGGCCACCACGGTCACCATGTCACCGGCCTTGAGTTCCGGCATGCCCTTGACGCCCAAGATATTGGTGTACTTGTCCTTCCAGACAGCGGTCAGAGCCTTGGCATTGAGCTTGGTTTTGTTCTTCGTGGTAAAGCCTTTCACCTCGACTACCTTGATCACAAACCAATTAGCGTTCCTGGTTTGTACGACCTTGGCCAACAGTGTGCCGTTGAAGCCGTCCGCCTCCATCGGCGTGAAGTTGTCGTTGGGTATGTTTTCGTCATCACCGAACGCCTGGCCAACCTCCATGCCACACGCCAACACCGCTGCCGCCATGATGATTACAGCATTTCGCATTGCCATTTTCCTTATTCAGGCCGGGCTGACCGCTGTCACGTAATCGACGTTGCAATAATACGTCGCGCCGACAAACGGATTCTGACTCCGTGAGGATATTCTGGATTACTGGAATATTCTATGCGCCCAAGCCCGAAAAAAGGGTTGATTTCCAGCGTTGATCTGGTCGGTGGAGATTTTTCGTTTGATAATTGAGAAAGAGCGCTGACCACGCCGACCCCGGAGATGTGCAGATGTATCGAGTAATGCTGTTGTGCTTGATGTGCGGGTTGGGGTGTAAAACCAACGACCCGCCGCCGAATTCTCGCGTGAACGTGGTTGCGCCCGGTGTCCGCGTCAACATTCAGGACGACGGCGGGGTCTGGGTGAAACACCCAGCAGGCATCGTGAATGTGCCCTAACCAATTGTTTTTGGTTCTTGCTTCAGATTTGGTCACCTCCGCTTCCATTGTTTCCCAATCATTCCGGTTAGAGTCATCACGCTGATTCGTCCCAATTCTTGGGAACCTCCTACAATTTGTCGGTGGAGCTTCTCTAACAACCTGCTCGCAACATCGGGGACTCGCAATCGGTGGCCGAATTCCCCGCTTCGGGGAAATCATTGGCGCATTGACCTTTGCGTCTCATTCATTGCCCGTTGTTGAACCGGTTCCGTTCTCAATTTCGGACTGCGATCATGCGCAAATACCGACTCATCGCCGTGGTTATCCTGGGATCCTTGGTTCTAATTCCCTTTCCGGATGGGATGAGCGGTCAGCAGCGCGGCGAGAAAAACCAAAGGTCGGATGACCTTCGCAAGCTGATGCCCGAGTGGTTCAAAGATCTCGATGAAAATAAGCTCAACCAAATCGACCGCGATCAATGGCTGGCGGCCGGCAAGAGTATCGCCGAGTTTCGCAAATACGATCTTAATGGCGATGGCACGATAACGGCCGAAGAGGTGGTCAGCTATTTGAAAAAACGGGCTGAACTGAAACTCGACAAGGGTCAGGCCGAATACTCCAGCACGCTCCATTTGTGGGCAGATGAACGCTACCGGGACAAAAAGTCGTTCAAGATCTTCACCGTTCAGTTGGAAGAGGGCAAACGATATCAAATCGACCTCACGAGTACGGAAATGGACGCCTATCTGTATCTGGAAGATTCCGCCGGTTCACTTCTGGCCGAGAATGACGATGGCGGCAAAGGTTTGAATGCGCGCATTTTCTTTCTTCCGAACAAGACCGGAAACTATCGGATCATCGCCACGAGTCGAAGCTCCCAGACCGGCAATTATTCCCTTACGGTTCGCGTCAATAACCGCGCCGGCAAAAACGTCGCGAAGGACTTACCCTGGTGGTTCAACGATCTGGACAAGAATGGGGACGGGCAAATCTCTCTCGATCAATGGATTCAGGGCGGCAAGAATGCAGTAGAGTTCCGCAAATATGATCTGAACGACGACGGCTTGATCACCGCCGATGAACTCCGCCACTTCTTCAACAAGCCGCTTGAACTGACCCTCAAAGATAACCGCGTGGATTACAACGGCACCGTTGAGAAATCGGCCGTGGAGCATCGGGGCAAAAGATCCTTCAAAGTCTTGACCATGAAGGTGATCGCAGGGAAAACCTATCAAATCGATATGGTCAGCCCTGCTTTCCAGTCGTTTTTGTTTCTGGAGGACTCCGAGGGCAACCCGCTCCACGAGAACAGCAGTCCCGACGTCGGCGGCAAGTCGCGTATCGTTTTCCGCGCGAATAAAACCGAAACCTGCCGGATCATAGCCACGAGCGCAGCGGGTGTTAGAACCGGGGATTTCTCGCTATCGGTGCGCTTTCCGCAACAAATGCTCGAGGGTTTACCGAAGTGGTTCAACGAACTGGACAGGGATAGCGATGGCCAGATTTCTCTCGATGAATGGGTTCGAGGCCGCAGGGAACCGGGGGAATTCCGCAGATATGATCTGAATGACGACGGCTTGATCACCGCCGATGAACTCCTCCATTTATTGAACAGGCCGGTCGACCTGAAATTCAGAGATAATCGCGTGAATTACCACGGCACTGCTGCGAAATCCACTGAAGAGTATCGCGGCAAAAAGTCCTTCAAAATCTTGTCGATGAAGGTGACTGAAGGGAAAACCTATCAAATCGATCTTATCAGCCCTGCTTTCCAGGCCTTTCTGTTTCTGGAGGACGCCGACGGCAACCTGCTCCAGCAGAATAGCAGTCCCAACATCGGCGGGAATTCGCGTATCGTTTTTCGTGCAAACAAGACCGAAACTTGCCGGCTCGTCGCGACGAGCCTGGGCGGCTACAAAACCGGAGATTTTTCCCTCTTGGTTCGATTCCCGCAAGATGTGCGGGAGGGTTTGCCGGCATGGTTCAATGATGTTGACGGAGATGGAGACGGTCAAATCTCCCTCGATGAATGGATCCAGAACTGCCGGGAACTTGGCGAATTCCGGAAATATGATCTCAACGACGATGGTTTGATCACCGCCGATGAAATCCTCCGCTATCTGAAAATGAGAAAGTGAACCGCTTTCACAACATTGTCCCATTCAAATTGATTCCTTGGCCTGAACCGCTTCCCGCAGCCTGCGCTGCGCAACCCCTTGCCGTCGCGTAAGATTCGAGTATGGTGTAGCGAAAGCCATCCTGCTCGAAACCTCTCGCGAGTCAGCTCCATGAAACTCTCCCGACTTCTCCTTCTTGGCCTGGGCGCATTGGTCCTGGCCGCCGTTCCTGCATGCAGTAAAAGCTCCGGCAAGATCCGGATTGCCGTCGTCACCAATAACACCGCCGAATTCTGGACGATCTGCCGAAGCGGTGCTGAAAAAGCCGCGCGCGAAAACGATGTCGAACTCGATTTCCGCACGCCGGAGAGCGGCGAGGTCGGCGAGCAAATGCGGATCGTCAAATCGGATGCCGACCAGGGCTTTAACGGCATCGCCGTCAGCGTGATCGATCCCAAGGAGCAGACCCCCGATCTGAAAATCATTGCCGGCAAGACCAAACTGGTGGCGATGGATAACGATGCCGAGGGCAGCAACCGAATCTGTTACGTCGGCACCGATAACTATGCTGCCGGCCTGGAAGTCGGCAAGCTGGTGAAGCAGGTTCTCCCCAATGGCGGCGAAGTGGCGATTTTTGTCGGTCAACTCACGGGCCGCAATGCTCAGTTGCGTTTCCACGGTGTGCTCGATGAATTAGCTGGGCAAGAGAATGCACAAGGAACCGATGAGACTCATAAAGGCCGGTTCGTGAAACGGTACGGCAACTATCTGCTATACAAAGGCGAGGCGCTAACCGACGACACCAAGCGCGACGTAGCGCTCAAAAATGCCAAACAGGCGCTGGAAGATGTCGGCGATCTGCCCGATTTCTGCCTGGTTGGACTATGGGCATACAACCCACCCAAAATCCTGGAAGCGATCTCCTCGAAGTCTTTCAAAAAAGTGAAAGTCGTCGGCTTCGACGAAGATTGGGAAACGTTGAAGGCAATCGACGAGGGCAGGATGCATGCAACCGTCGTACAAGACCCGTACAACTTCGGTTACAAGTCGGTCGAGATTCTCGCCGCCGAGGCGCACGGCGATCAATCGAAGCGCGGCATCAAGCCGATTCCTTATCGGATCGTCACTAAAAACGGCGGCCCGGCCAAAAAGATCGATGGCGTCGAGATCGTGAATCTCAAGGCAGCTGAGTTTCGAGATCAATTGACGGCGTTGCTGGACTCAGCCAAAAAATAGTGTTCAGGAATAGTGTTCAGTTTTCAGTAAGAACATTTGATTGCTGTATTTGCTGAAAACTGAACACTGAAAACTGAACACTATTCTTGGACACCGAAGTGTATGGTTCTTCCTCTCTTAGAAGTCCGCGACATTCGTAAGCTCTTCTCCGGCGTTGCCGCGCTGGATGGGGTTTCCGCGAGGTTGCAGCGCGGCGAAGTTCTTGCGGTCGTCGGCGAGAACGGGGCCGGCAAATCGACATTGATGAAGATCATGTCCGGCGTCTATACGCGCGACTCCGGAACGATGCTCCTCGAAGGTCGAGAGGTCTATTTTCGCACGGTCTCCGAGGCTCTCCAGGCCGGTATTTGTCTGATTCACCAGGAATTGAACCTGGCGGAAAATCTCAGTGTGGTCGCCAATCTCTTTCTGGGACGCGAACTCGTCGGGCCGCTGGGCTGGCTCAAACGCGGCGAGATGAACCGGCTCGGCATCGCGACTCTTGAACCGCGTCGGGCTGCCGGCCGGGCTGGCGCAGGTCACCGTCGACCAACTGGCTCCCGGACAGAAACAGCTCGTCGAAATCGCGCGGGCACTGGCGATGGATGCCAAAGTCATCATCATGGATGAGCCAACCTCCAGCTTGACGCAGGGCGAAACCGATCGGCTCTACGAAGTCATCGAAGATCTGAAACGCGCGGGAGTGGGCATCATCTACATCTCGCATCGGCTCGCCGAGGTGAAACGAATTGCCGACCGCGTAACCGTGTTGCGCGACGGCCGAAACGCCGGTGAACTCGATCGATCGGCCATCAGTCACGACAATCTCGTTCAGCTCATGGTCGGGCGGGATCTGAAGCAACTATATCCTCGTCGCCATTCGGGTGCTGCCAAGCAAACCAGCCTGGAAATTCGCAATGTTCGATTCCAGGGCGGGCCTGCTCACCCGGTATCGTTGACGATCGGTGCCGGGGAAATTGTCGGCATGGCCGGCCTGGTGGGAGCGGGTCGTACCGAACTTGCCGAAGCGGTGTTCGGCATTCGCCGCATTCTTGCCGGCGAGGTTTTGCTCGACGGCCGATCATTGCGAATTACCGATCCGAGTGCGGCCATTGCAGCGGGGATCTTGCTGGTTCCCGAAGATCGCCGGCTCAACGGACTGATTCTCGAAGAGAGCGTCGGTTTCAATCTGAGTCTGCCGAACTTATGGCAACTAAGTGTCCTGGGCATGGTGCAGCGCGCGCGGGAAAACGAGATGGGTAAGCACTGGGTCGATCAGTTGCACATCAAAACTCCGGATCTCCAGCAGACCGTGGGAGTGTTGTCCGGCGGGAATCAGCAGAAGGTGGTGCTGGGAAAATGGCTGGCGCACGGGCCGAGGATTTTGATTCTCGATGAACCGACGCGCGGTGTCGATGTCGGAGCTCGCAGCGAAATTTACGCCATTATCGATCAACTTGCCGCCGCGGGCGTCGGGATCTGGATGATATCGAGCGATATGGAAGAAGTGCTGGGAATGAGCGATCGCATTCTGGTCCTGCACGAAGGACAGGTGACGGGTCACTTGCAACGACATGAATTTAGCGAAGAGGCTGTCATGCGCCATGCCACCGGAAGCATGAAGGGATGAGGGTTGAGGTGAGGAATCCATGAATCGCATTTTCGGTGTGTTGACTTTGCTGACGGTGATTTTCGGTTTGCAATGCGCGCTGGACATCAAGTACGCCACCCGTTGGAGCGTTCTCAAGGAGGTGTTCAATCAACAGGCGTTGTTCGCGGTGCTGACGTTCGGGGCCGGCATCCTGATCCTCTCGGGGGGACTCGATCTTTCGATCGGTTCCGTTGTGGCCCTGGCCGGGGTTGGCTTCAGCGTATTGATGCGCAGCGGCGTTCCTCCCGTTGCCGCGATGCTGATCGTGCTGGCAGGAGGGACATCGATCGGCTCGCTGCACGGCCTGCTGGTTACCCGGCTCAAATTGCAGGCATTCCTGGTAACCTTGTGCGGGTTGTTCATGTATCGCGGGCTGGCGCGCGTGCTAGCACCCTCAACCGAACGTCCGGGAATTCAAAGCGCGGTGGAAACCAGGCCCGAATTCGCCGGTCAACTCGAACGCGCTGGGCAAGCTCCTCACGGGGCATGGTGTCGACCGCGTCTTCGGTTTTCCGATGATGGTCGTGGTTGTCCTGATTCTGGCAATGCTACTGGCACTCGTTTTGCACGGCAGTGTTTTCGGCCGATACTGGTACGCGATCGGCCGAAACGAGCAGGCCGCTCGCTACGCCGGCATCAACACCGATCGGCAACGAATGTGGGTGTACATGCTCTGTTCGGCTCTGGCCTCACTGGGCGGTATTCTGACTTTTCTGGAAGAAGGAAGTATCACACCGGAGTCAACTGGGGTAGGCTGGGAACTTTACGCAATCACCGGAGCAGTACTGGGAGGCTGCACGCTGCGCGGCGGCGAGGGTACTATCCCGGGAATGATATTGGGGGCAGCGGTACTGCCGCTATTACAGAATCTGATCAACCTGGTGGGAAATATCCCGGAAGTGCGCGCGATCATCCCGAAGATCGACCCGGTGATTCCGATACTGATCGGGCTAACATTGTTGGCAGGTACGGTCGCTGACGAGTTTTTCCGTAGAAAATCACAGACGCGCAAATAAATATGAATCGGTACGGATGTTGTCGTGTTGTTTGTGAATTTTGGAGATTGATTGTGAGACGATGCCTTGTCGAGAAGCTTGCCTGTCCGGAGTGTCGCGGTGACATCGAGATTGCCGAAGTCAGCAAAGAAAATGACATCCGCATCCTGGAAGGGGTATTGCGATGCCGGGACTGCGCGAAACGGTATCCCATCGAAAAAGGCGTCCCCAGACTCGTCAAAGCCACGGAAGATGTCGCTGAAGTCGGCCGGCGGTTTTCTTTCCAATGGCTGTCGCGCTGGAACGGCAAGTTCGAGGGCGAACGCTGTTACGGCTTCGACGATGACATCTACATTGGCTGGGTGAAGGAGCAGCTCGAATGCCGGCGCAAACCGGAACCGGGCGATTGGCTGCTGGACGCAGGCTGCGGCAGCGGCGAAAAAGCGCAGCGTGCTCGCTCGCAAATGCCCGAAGCAAAATGTGGTTGGGCTGGATCTGGGCGTTGAAGCGCTGGAAAAAGCCACCGAGAAATTCGGTTCGATGCCAAACCTGGACTATGTTCAGGGCAACATCATGGAGCCGCCCTTCAAGGATCGACAATTCGATGCCGGATTGAGCATCGGGCATGCTACATCACACCAACGACACCCGGCAAGCGTTCGCCAAGTTCCGCCGGATGCTCAAAGACGAGACGACGTGCGTGATCTGGATTTATCCCAGCTACAGCGAGGGGCCGGAATGGCAACTGCCCTACGTGGCGCGCGACCTGTTGACATTTCGGCAAGGATACCGGATGCCCACGGGGTTTCTGCGCACGATCGCCCATATGATCGTCATCGGCTTTTACCCGCTGGTGCAACTGTTCTTCTGGCACAACTATCGGCGCATGGGCAGGGATCTGCCGTTTTTTCGCATCAGCAGCATGAGCATGAAAGAACGCTACGCCGCGCAGGTGTTTCATACCTTCGATACGCTGCTGCCGCGCTATCAGTGGCGTCACCCGTGCAAGGAGGTCAAGAGTTGGTTTCCCGAAGAGGGTCTTGACCCTGTACAGCACATCCACAGCTTTTATACGGCGAGCAGCGTGCCCATTCGCGCTGCCTCAGAACACGTTAATGGGAAATTGAACGGCGTGAGCAAGGCAAGCCCGGTTCCTTGCACAGTCTGAAACCGTTTGAATAGTTCACTTGAAGGCCTTGATCCAGTCGATGAAGCCCTGGTAATGGGCATCCACCGTCGCTGCCGGGCCGCTCAGACGGATCAAATAGTTACCGTTGTCGTTGCTGAAAATGACCAAGACGACTCGTGAGTTGGGTCGAACCTCGGTTTTTGCCGCCGGATCGAAGGGTCGATCCTTGTAGAGCCAGGTCGCACGAACGTCCTGTACCGCAACCTTGGTTTTGCCGACTTTGAACATTTCTTCCTTGGTAACATCATCGAGGCTCTTGCCGTCGGGGGCCTCGAACATTGTCTCCTTGTAGCGTGCGAAGTTCTCTTTCACCGTCTTGGTCAGATTCGGGAAAATGAAAATCTCTGCATCTCTGGCACCTTTCGCACCCGCCAGACGAAACTGATGGGATCGCAATCGATTATTCGGCTTTTCCGATTTCCAATCCGCCGGGGCTATGGACTTCAAGTTGTCCAGTTCAACGGTTATTGCCTTCTTTTCCTGCGCCGGCAGGGAGAAGGCTCAAACCAAGCCAGAGGCCAAGTACCGGCAATAGTCTGGGAGAGTTCATCGATTACTCCATCTAGTTCCAGGTTCCAAGTTATTCTCTATTCGTTATATTTGATTTACAAAAAAGCCGTTATACTTGTCGCGGTCTGAAATGAGACAATATCGCGCGAATGGATAGTCTCATCGTTTGCCGCTCCGCGGCGAACGTCTTCTCTTGCCGCTCCGCGGCGTTAGGCTACCACCGTCAGAAGGCTTTGCACCTGAACGATAAGTTCGTGACTGAGGCAGGTTTGGCCGCGGAGCGGCAAGACAAAGACGTTCGCCGCGGAGCGGCAAACGATGAGGGTCGTACTCGTTGCCAATTGTGTTGTTTCAGACCGATTGCAATATAAAAAGTAGCTCATGCTAATCCTGCTCAATGCCGTTGGTCTGACTCCACGGTTATTGCCGTTCGCTCCGCGCTCTCGGCCCTGGCTCAAAGAGGTTGGAGCGTGCCGCTCGGCGATGTCATTCCCGCGGTCACCTGCACGGCCCAGGCAACCCTTCTGACCGGACAACTCCGCTTCTCGAACACGGCATCGTCGGCAACGGCTGGCTGTTCCGCGAACGGGCGAGGTGCGCTTCTGGCAACAATCGAATCGGCTCATGCAGGCCGAGCCGCTTTACGTCACCGCGACGAAGCGGGCTGGCGCGACGGAGCAAATCGTTTCGCTGCGCCAAGCTGTTCTGGTGGTTCAACCAGGGTGCTGCGGTCGACTTCAGCGTCACGCCCAAGCCCCATTACGGGCCGACGGCAACAAGGTATTCGGCATCACCGGCTCGCCCGATGTTCTTGTCCGAGCAACTGGAGAGCAAGCTGGGCACGTTCCCGTTCTTCACCTTCTGGGGGCCGGGGGCCGGGCTGCCTTGCACCCAGTGGATCGCGCGCTGTGCCGCCGAGGTATTGCAAGGAACACCGGCCTGATTTGATCGCTGGTTTACTTGCCGCACCTCGACTATGAGCCGCAACGGTTCGGCCCCCAGGGTGCGACATGGCCAGGCTGGTGCGGGAACTCGACGACGCCTGCGCGCCGCTGCTGGATGCTGCGACCACTCTGGGCGCTCGGGTGTGGGTGGTCAGCGAGTATGGTCATTGTCAGGTGAATCGTCCGGTCTACCTGAACCGTGCCTTGCGCGATGCCGGATTTTTGAACGTTCGCACAGGCCCGTTCGGCGAGACAACTCGAAACCTTCACCAGCCGGGCATTCGCCGTTTGCGATCATCAGGTGGCCCATGTCTACGTTGCGCGATGCCGGGACATTGCTCGCGTCGCGAGACATACTGGCTGCCTTGCCGGGCGTGGCGCGCGTGTTCGTGGGCGAGGAGCGTGCCGAGATCGGCCTGGATCATCAGCGCTCGGGCGAACTGATTGCGCTTATCGACTCCGGATGCCTGGTTCGCGTATCCATTCTGGCTGGACGACGCACTGGCCCCGGACTATGCCCGCGCGGTGGCGATTCACCGCAAGCCGGGTTACGACCCATGCGAATTGTTTTTCGATCCGAAGCTATGGTTTGCAAAACTGCGAATGGGTTACAAGCTCCTCCGCAAGAAACTGGGCTTCCGGATGATTATGGATGTGATTCCGCTGGATGCTTCGCTGGTACGCGGGAGTCATGGGATACCATCGGCAGATGCGCAGGATGGGCCGCTACTGATCGGAAACGGGCCACGACCCACGGAGGCGGTGTTACCGATGACCGCGGTAAGGGATTATGTACTTGGAGCAATGGGGCTGGGAGAGTAAGATCGTAGACTTTGAAATACGTGCCGAGACTTCGTGACCGATGAAAATCTCTTTTCTGTTCTGGAATCTTCGAGGCGGCGAAAGAAAAGACCTGTTAATCAGTTTACGCCGATTTGCTCAACGAAACATCGATATCTTTGTATTCGCGGAAGGACCAATCGACCCGACCATTACGCTCAACGCTCTCAATGGCGCAGACGGCAATTACATTCATGCAACAAGCCAGAATCAGCGCGTATTGTTCTTTTCTCTTCCGAAGATATCTTGGATCGATCGATTTGTCGACCCGATTGGCAATCGAATTACCGCTCAGGAATTTCAGGTTACGGATGGCGTTCGTGCAGTCACCCAACGCATATTACTGGTAGGTGCTCATCTCAAATCGCCGCAATCGATTCCTAATCCATCGGGACGAGCTGCTTGGGCTCGGGAAGTTGCTTCGGACATTCGGCTGTTGGAAAGAGATGTTCAGCACGAGCGTACAATACTGGTGGGCGATCTCAATATGAATCCGTTTGATGGGGGCTTGATTGAGGTCGATGCACTGCATGCGGTTATGACAAGAAAACTCGCCGTTTCGGTCCAAAATTTGGAATCACGAAGCGGTCGAACGCCGTTTTACAATCCGATGTGGTCATGTTTTGGAGATTGCCCGACGCACGCGATTGCCGCTAATCCAAGCGCCAGCCGACCGGCGGGAACCTTTTTCTTTTACAAGACGGACGATCTGGTAAATCACTTCTGGAACATGTACGATCAAGTCTTGCTTCGTCCGTTGCTGATGGATAGTCTCGTGGCTCTTGAGATTTTAGCTTCGGATGGGCAGGAAAGTCTTGTTACCGACGAAGGAAGACCGCGTGGGAGAATCTTCACCGATCATCTTCCGATTTACTTTGAACTTGACCTGCACATCGAAAGGCGTTGACGATGACCTCCGAAATTCCGGATTTGTGGGACAACAGCATTACGATCGATGTCCTCACTCCTGCCACCATTCTCAATTACCAAGTTGAAAAACTGAAGCAAAAAACCAAAGGGATTCTCGTCGGGGAATTGACCCATACCGAGACCGACTCCGTTACGACGCTTTCGCTTGATTTGCTTGCTCCCCGAGCCGACAGCCAGAGGCTCAGGATTCTCCAGGTCAAGTACAAGACTCAAGAAGTCTATCCGGTTGCTATTGCGGGTGCCGGGCTCAACGAAATGCAAAAAAAACTGGATATGCCTCTGGAGCTAACCTTTTCGGACGCGCCAGCGAGTTTTCAGACCATTGCTTACACTGAGGAAGAATTCATTGACGCGATTGCTATTGTGCTGAAATCCGGCATCATTCGCGCTAAAATGCAATCGTTAATTGCAAAAAGTAACGAAGTGAAAACGCAACCCGTTGGGTAGAAAATCGACCGATTCCCCGAGACTTCTCGCTGAAGGCGACTGCGACGTTTGACTCTGACAGAGCCTAAAGCAAGGAATAGGGCTTTCTCTTCGCTAACGCTTCAGGCTCTGTCTGAGTCTACTCGCTCCGGGTGGTAACGCACGTCAGGGACGCTCCGCGTCGCGTTCCCTGTACAGATCATTCCTCATTTCTTGCTCGACGAACATGATATTTTTGCGGCATGCAAGGATTTGAGCGGAGCGTCGAGTCTTTCCCCTCTCCCCTGTACTCAGGGGAGAGGGGAAAGAGCCTGCCACCATGAATGAAGCATCCAGGCAGGCTGAAGGTTGACTCACTAACCCTCCTCCCCTGAGTACAGGGGCATCAGTTTAGCCAAAGGCGAGCGTCGAGGCGTAAGCTCGACGTGGACTGACACCACTCGTGCGCTTATTTTTCACCGGTAACCCAACCGCTGGATGGTGACTGTCCACGTCGAGCTTACGCCTCGACGCTCGCCTTTGGCTAAACAGGTACGTACAGGGGAGAGGGAATTAGCGCTTGCTTGTTTTCCTTTCTGCTTGTGGGTAATATTCAGCCCGAATTCCTCAAGCTCCGAGGATTTCTTCATGAGTTTGCGCGTCAATTGCCCGCATTGCGGTGTGTTTCTCGTTCTCAACAATCCGCCTCCGAAGCCGTCAACTGGTCCATGTCTCAATTGTGGTCAGCCGGTTCTTGTCATACCACCCCATCATTCGCGGTCTCTCAAGTGGGCGGAGCCGGTAGATGATCGTCCGAAACGGGGAAAAACTTCACGTGCTTCCTGGCCCGCTTTCGCTCCGCAATGGATTCCCGCGGGTCCGCCTCCCAAGCGTCCCCTTCGACGAGCCCCGATTGTGGGCGGTTTGTCGGTCACGATGACGACGGCAACTCTCATGTATTATCTGGTGAATTTATTGACCCCTCGTGCCTTTCTTTCCTCGTGGGGTCAGCGCGAAATCCTGGGGATGAACCTTGCCGCGCTTGGTTGGATCGCGGCTCTGTTCATCGCTTTGGTGCTCGGCAGCCACTTCACGGCCGCGTTTGCCGATGATCGAAAGATCCGACACTCGGTCCAGATGCTTTTCTACTACCTGGCTCTGATGATCGGAGGAGCTATCGGTTTGAGCATTTCTTTAGCCCTCGTCGGCCCGGCAGCGAGAGAATTCTATCTCTCCCAGATCGATTTAAGCGTCAAGAATCTCGCCATGTGGGTGCCCGCATTCATGATACTGGCCACGACGGCGGTCCTCGTGGGCGGATGGTCCGAGCAAATGATGACGAGTATGGCTCGTTGGTTGCACGGTCGAGTGAAGGAAATCTACAAGACCGCTGCAGGGAAACGAATCGTAGCGCAGGGGCCGTGGCGTTACCCGACGTTGGCCGGGTTGTGGTGGCTGATCGGATCGGGATTTTTGCTGACCTGCTGGGTTCCGATCGTTTCGGCGGGCCGAGTCCTGGACGCAATTGGATACATCGTTCTCTGGCGCGCCTGTTGGGTCATGGCACGCAGACGCTCCGCACCATATGCAATGGAGGCAATCGACGATGCCGAAGACCCGCCGATCGTCTTTCTCCGATCTTTTCGTCACGATGGTCGTCGTGTCGGCGAGGGCTGGTGGTATGACTACACGCGCGGTTTCCTGGTTTTGTTCACCCCGACCCCGGAAGAACGCCTGGCGAGGTCCATCAAAAAGTTCGGCCCCTTCGTGGCCGTCGGCAAGCCGGGCGAAGACCTGCCCGAAAGCGGAGCAGCCCGGATGTATGTCGGCGACGCCGACTGGCAGGCGGTGGTAGCCGACCTGCTTCGGAAACGCCAGTCGATCGCGTTTCTCCAGGCCGGCGAGACGCAAGGGTTGCGCTGGGAATTGACCCGAATCGGTCAGGAGCTGCATGCCGAACAGGTGATACTCTTCATCCCTTTCGGGATTTGGTTTGGAAGGCGAAAGCGCGATGAGCTTTACAACGAGTTCCGGATTTGGGCCGAAGAATGTCTTCCGACTCGTTTACCCGAAGAGATTGGGAAAGCTCGCTTCATCTACTTCACTACGGTCGGCTTGGGCTGGAGGGCCCATTTGCTGATGCGCAAAGGAAAGATCGTTGCTCGACACCCCCTCTGGCCGGTTCTCGAATCTCTCCAGAAAACCAAGTCGATCTGGCCCGGAAGCGGGACCATTCTCGAGAAAATCGTGGCGACAACTTTCGGGACGGTCCTTGTCATCACGATTATTGCAGTTATCCTTGCCGTCGTCGCCGTGACATGGTTGGCCTTACATTAGATTTTGAATATCTCGCGCACGTTATCGCGCAGGAGACGCTTGCCCAGCTCGACCGCCTGCGTCTCGGTGAATCGACCCGGTACCACGAATTCATCGGCCAGTACTTGGGCCAGCACTCGCCGATACATGCCGAACTTCGGCAGCACAAACTCCAACTTGTACGCATCGCTGTAGTAACCGATCTGCTTGGTTTTCGGCACTGCTTGCAGTCTGGCTCGCAAGTCGGCGGCAATGTAGGCGGGCACGTTGCTGTACCACCAGTGTCCGCTGGTAACCACATTCGGGAAGATCCAGGCATGGCTCACCAGTTCCTGATTCATTCCCGACGACAGTACCGAAATCGGAAACGTCACTTCTGGAAAAGCGTTGAAGAGTTCCCGATATTGCAACAGCGAACCGCGATGATCGAAGAGATCCTGGCCTTGATAGACCCCGCGCTCGTAGACCTTGCGGTTGACGCCGATCATCAGATCGAAGGGAAGCATAAATTCCCGGCAGCACTCGGCCAGCATCCAGAAAATCGCATTGCCGGGCTTTGCGCCGTCGGCGGCGCAGCGATGAAGTCCGGCGGCAATGAGATCGCACAGGCCCGCGCCCTGGTGCTTGACAAAGCGCTCGAACAATACCCGGATCGCTTTGCGCAACGTCGGCAAGTCGCCCGCATCAATACCCGTGACCTTGGCGAGCCGTTCTCTCACACCCGCTTCGCCGAAGCGAAACACCAGTGTATCGGTTCGCAAACAGGGAACGTACCGGGAAGTATCGAACCCGTCGAGAGGCTCGTCAAACTCGTTGGTCAGGAATATCGCTTCGAGGTTGGTCTTCTTCCAGACTTGTTGTTCCCAGTCGGGCTGGGCAAAGATCTTTGCAGCTGCATCGAAGAGCGAATCGGCATCCGAAGCCAGGATGCGCGTTTCCTGGAAACCGAGGAAAGCGCGAGCGATTTCGAGGAACCAGGCATACTGAGCAGTATTGTCGAAGCGATCCATGTGACCAATGATGGCGCGGACCTGTTCGCGCGGATCGACGCCTTGCGCCAGCGGGGCCTGGCTCATACCGGCGGAGTGAGCCAGCTCGGTGTAATAGTGATAACCGAGGATGTCCGCGAGACTGCGCGAAACCGGGGACATCGGCTCAATATGGGAATGCGGGTCGATCAGGGGAATGGCGCTGAGTGCACAGTTCAGATCTTCGATGAGTTGATTCATGGTAGATGATTCGATCGTGCAAATTGTACTTTGCGGATGTCCGTGTAAGACTTTGAAGGCATGTCTTACATTTTTGCAGAAAGAATTACAAACGAACCAGGCCCCTTACCAAGCGAATTTTTCCCATCTGCGAAAATCGCTGGTGAGAAGGATTTCCTCATGTGGTGATAGGTCAAGGACTTGCGCTGCCGGCCAAGCAAATCTCCGACCCGACCGTGCCGAATTCGGCATGGGGAGTGCATTAGATAGTTTCGTTCGCGGCAATGGTCGAAAGATCAAAGTTGCGAGAGTCAGACGAACGGCGGCCTACCCCTCCCCCGGATGGGCCGAACAACCGCGAGGATGATTAGCAATGGGTTCGGGGCCAACTATCGACTCCCCCGTCGAGGCCTAGTACGAACCGTTTCCCCTTGGATAGCATGTCAAACTCCCCGTCCCTTAGCTTCCCCCTCACCCCACCTTCCCCCAAGGTGGGGTGTTTCTTTTTCCCCTTCTGTTACTATCCTCGCCTGGAAGACGGGCCGATTCTTTCAACTATTCTGAATCGACCCGCCTTTGTTTTGTATGAATGTATACTATAATGGCAGGTGAGGGAAAAGGAGGCTTTGGGATGTCGCCCTCATGTTTACTTGACGGTTCTGAACAAAATGCTTCCAAAGAACTTGGCAGTGGATCAAACGATTATCGATTTGATACGGTGACGAAGTTCTTTGGAGAATGGAGTCCGTCCGTCGCGCATCGGTTGCTACAAATTGTTACACAATTTGGGAGACTTCTCGCTAGACGCGACTGCTTGACGCAGCCCGCGTTCTGCGCGAACGCGGCTACAGTCGAGCAGCTTCCGGGGTGTAGCCGTGTTCGCGCAGAACGCGGGCTGCGCCACCCCAGGGCGTGGCTGCATGAAGTACCGCGACTTCCGGGCAGCCGCGTTTGCGCAAAACGCGGGGATCGCCGGGCCTTTATAAGCGTCGCGTCCAGCAAGAAGTCTCCAAATAGGTTTGCGGATTAACGATTGAATCACCAAACAAACGAGGCGGTGAGCACCATGCTACAAATTGCTACAAAAATCGGCTTGTACATCAATCATCGCAAGTGCGCGCGAACGAATTTCCGAATGCCATGCTTCCAAGAACTTAAGCCGATCAAACGCTTATCGATTTGATGGATTGGCGAAGTTATTGCTGATGAGGGCCCGAAACCGGGCGCAGACGCTACAAATTGCTACACAATTTGGAATGTGGATCAACGCTTAAATAACCAAACAAACGAGGCGATGAACGGACATGCTTCCAAGAAACTTCGCCTCAATCCAACGATTATTGATTTGATATTCTGGCGAAGTTACTTTCAGATGAGGGCCCGAAACCGGGCGCAGACGCTACAAATTGCTACAAGAATCGGTAGTGTACATCAATCATCGCAAGTGCGAGCGAACGAATTTCCGAATGGAGTGCTACAAGTTGCTACACAATTTGGATTGCCGATCGACGATTGAATCACCAAACAAGCGAGGCGGTGAACGGACGTGCTACAAATTGCCACAAGTTTGGACCTATTCCAGAGTCGGTCGGGCATTTAGAGAGGCACCTTCAGGTTGGGATATTCGGCGTAACCTTCGGGCAACGCGCCAGTGAATGCGCAGTGCCACCAGACACAATAGCATTGCGAATCCGCTCAGGATCGCGATCGGCCGGCCCTTGCTTCGTTCCTGGTCCAGATAATCTTTCTCGCTCTGGAGCCTTTTTGCGCGTCAGTTCTTCCTCGGAGGGCCTTGGATAGAGTTCGTGTTGCCTGTTAAAACTTTGCCCGATCCAGCGCCAGTAGGTGTCGTTGTTGCGATGCTTATTCGGGACGTATTCCTCCAGGAAAGAGTCCGGGGCGAACATGTGAACCAACCCTGCGATCGTTCCCGCACCACAACCAAGGATGCCCAGAAGGGATAGAAAACTGACCAGCAACAAGTAGCACTCAAACCAGGTTCGAGCGCTTTTCGCGGGAGTTGTCTCGGTGGGCCTGATTGGGCGTGATTCCCGCCAGCCGACGACTGATACGAGCAAACTGATGAATAATCCGCCCGAACAAACCGGAAGAAACCAGTCGACTTCATCCTGTGCCAGCCTGCGTTGGCGATCGAGTTCTTGTTCTCTCTGTCTGGTGACCTCCGAATCGGTCGGATGAGGTTTTGCCCGGAAGCTATTTGGGTGATCTTCGATAACGCCGGCTTCATGCCAATAATGGTCGTTGTTTTTGAGCTTGGTCCAGTACCACTGATAGTTTTGGGTCAAGAGAAGATCGGGTTCAGCCAGGTTGATCAGCCCGTAGAAGATGCCGAGGGTACATGCGATGCATCCCAGAAGCCCAACGAAACAAACGAGGATGACGGAAAACTGATACTTCGTGCCGCGGCTTCGCATCGCCTGGTTTTGGAGTCCGTGTGCGGTTTCGGGGTCCGGCGTTTGGCTCAAGGGAAACGACCGCCGCAATTCCCGGCCGAGTCGCCGGTGCGGGAGGAAAACCACAAGACACGACAGCAACCCTGCACCGCCCATGATCGCAGTGAGCCAGCCGTCGAAGCGCTCTTCTTCGCGGAAGTCCTCCAAGCTTTCGGCTCGCCGGCGGGCCAGTTCCTCCTCCGAGGGCTTTGGGTAGAGATCCGTTTGACGATTACGGTTGCCCTGGAATGTTTGGCCAACGCTCAACCAGTAATGAATGTTGGACTCGTGTTCTTTCAAAGTGTAGTCGCTGACAAAGGTGTCCGGGTCCATCACGCCGACGAACCCGTAAATGGATACGCCAAGACAGCTAAGAATGCCGAGAAAAGATAACAAGCTGACCACCAGCAAATATCTTTCAAACCAGGTTCGACTTCTTTGGCCGTCGATTGTCGGAGGAATATTCTTTCCGGGTCGCATTGAGCGCGTTGCTCGCCAAGCGATGACCAACACGCTCAAACTGACGATGAGGCCGATCGAGCACAGCGGTAAAGTCCATTCATTTTCCTCGCGCACCCAATCCCGGAAATAGTCGAGAGCGATTTGCCGTTTCTCGGTGATTTGCGCTTCGGGCGGTCGAGGTCGGACTACTTGCACGCGGAATACGGGATCGTATTCGACGGCCTGCCTCCGCCAGTAATGGTCGTTGTTTTTGAGATACACATAGTCTGTATCGATCAGGAGGTCGGGCTTCACCCGGGCGATCACTCCGTACAAACAGCCGAGCGTGCAGCTGATGGTTCCGAGAAGTCCAGCCAGACAATAGAGGACTATGCCAATCTGATACTTCGTATCGCGCATTAAAGGCTCCCCGGGAAACCGATCCGTTCTTGACATCTGCCCTGCCATGCGACAATGTGACGGAGTGTGGATTTTCTATTCGTTCATTTATTGAGGTATACTATGCTTGCCAAAATTTTCGTCGGTGTCGTCGCTGCGGGACTGCTCGGAGCCGGTGGCTACCTCTATTACACCAAAGACTCGTCGAATTGCAGTTCTTGCACCAAGAACCCCAACAACGCCACTCCCCCGGTCACCCCTTGCAGCCTCTCTAGCCATTCGTGCTGTACCGATGGGGCTAATACTTCCGAAGAAGCAACCGATGATCTGCCGATGCCGCGCGAAGTCGTCACTCAGTAGGATCAAGGGAGCGCAAGACGCTGCAAGATTGCGCGGCAGTTTCGAGTGCCGCGCCATAAGATAAACTACCCCATAGACCAACCAACCAAGGAGACTCAACCATGATGAATCGTCGGGAATTGCTCAAGACCACCATTGCCGGAACCGCTGCCATCGCCCTCCCGGAAATCAGCTTTGGCCAGGAGAAGAAGGCCCCCCCTTCTATACGCTGCCGAAGCTGCCCTACGCCTTCGATGCCCTCGAACCCCATATCGACGCCAAAACGATGGAGATTCATCACGATCGCCATCACCAGGGCTATGTCAACAATCTGAACAAATTCATTACCGGGACCGTACTCGCCGACAAACCGATCGAAGAAGTCCTCAAAAACCTCGACAAACTTCCGGAAAAAGTCCGTGGCGCGATACGCAACAACGGTGGCGGACATTACAACCACTCGATGTTCTGGAAGTGGATGTCGCCCAAGGGCGGCAAGCCGAGCGGCGCTCTGAACGATGCCATCGCCAGTGCCTTCGTGGACGTGGCGGGAATGTTGAAGTTGCTCAAGGATGCCGGCATGACGCAGTTCGGCAGCGGTTGGGCCTGGGTGATCGCCTCGAAGGAAGGCAAGCTGTCGATCGGCAAGACGCCAAACCAGGATAATGCCCTCATGTACGCTGATGCCGGCACGCCGATTCTGGGCGTCGATGTCTGGGAACACGCTTATTACCTGAAGCACCAGAACCTGCGCGGGGCCTACATCGATGCGTTCTTCAAAGTGATCAACTGGGAATTCGTCACCGAATGTTACGACGCCGCGAAGAAGGGATGAAGGATGAAGGATGAAGGATGAAATAAGACAATAGAATACCGTAGCTGCTGCTCGTTCGGTGGTTTTATAACATCCTTCATCCTGAGAAGCAGAAGACTTGAAAACAACTGCTTGCGTTGCTCGTCTACTCTATAGGCATTCAAGGTCAATCTCTATGGAGGAATTACGATGAGAATATCCGCTTTCATTGGCGCAATCGCCTTTTCTGCCGTGTGTTCCACTGCCTATGCAGACTATTCCGTTACGGATAAAGGAATGTGGCCCAAGAGTTGGCCCAAGGAATTGGAGACCCTGCGAAAACAATCCAGCACCTTCGAGGGTCCGGTAGTCCTCAATCTGCATTACGCCATCCGCTTCGCCAAACGGGAAGAGTTTGAATCTGCCTGGCCGCACATTCTGAAGGTGAAAAGCAAAGGAGCGCCCATCGTCCTGGTGCGCGGCCCGAACTTCTTTCTCGGCGACGGCAAAAAAGCGGGTGTCGTCGTCCATTGTTCCCCGGCCGGTCAAAACGATGACCTTGCTACCTCCATCGAATTGCTCGTGGATGGCGATATCGTCGATTTGAACCGCATTCCATTTCCCGCCGAAACGCCCATTATCGACAAGCGGTTCAACGACGGCAAAACCAAATAGTCAGCCCTTGGATGATGCCGTAACCAAGAGCAACTGAGCGCTGTGCAAATCAACGCGACCTTGCCAATCGACGACCCTCACCAACCAAGGTGTCGTGGAACTCCATTACTTCGAGCCGCCCCACCGACACGGACAATCTTGGACTTTGGCTCAGGGTTCTTGTCTGCAACTGCGACACTGATAACGGCATTGTCGTTGCGCCATTCGATCAACGTACCATTCCGGGTTGAGTTCTGCGATCGCCAAAGAACGCTTCGCTTTCGTGCCAAAAAAATAGCGCCCACGCGAAAGAGTCATCAACGACAGTCAAATCGTCGGAACCAGGATACCAAAAATCGTCCCAATACTTGACTACCATTTTCCAGGTGGTCACGATCGCTTGGGCCGGCTGATAGCTGAGATAAACAGGTGCCTTGAAGGGCACGCCGCGTGCGAAAAGCCATTTCCGAACTGCCCGGCTAGCCGTAGATTCGGCGTTATCGAGCGTTATCGACTCGACGGCGCGGAAAAAGCCCGACGTAAAAGGCAGATTCTTGTGAAGCGGCATCGTCATATCCCAAAGCCGCCGTGAAGACTCCGAAGACAGCGGCTTCACTTGCTCAAGATGGACTGGAGGCAAGACCCGGTAGCGCGGATCGGTGAACCGCCACTTCAGCGCAAAATGCTCCATCGGAATGGGAGTAAGGTCAAGCACCGCTGCTCGTCATAATAATGGAAGCGAGATCGCGGGTAAACCCGGTCTCAGATCAATCGTCAGAACTCGGTTTCAGGGGTTGATGATGACCTTGCCGGTCGGTCCACGGAACAACGCCTCCAATCGATTCAGGACATCACGGCCCAAGATGCGTTCATGTCCAATGAAGTCGGTGTGGAGTCGGCAGGGGTACTCCTGTCCGTCGAGAAACACCCAGACCCGAAACAAGAGAGCCTGTACGGCACTGCCCGCGATACCACTCATCCGGATCGGCCGGCCCTGCGCGGGGTCGAGTTGGAGCCGTTGGCAGTCCGCCCAAGGCAATACACTGGCGTCTGCCCCCGTATCGGCGATGACTCGATCCACGGATGCCCCGGGCGTGCTGCTCACCGGGCGAAATTCCAGGGTGAGAATCGGTAACGGTTCGCCGGGATAGGATCCATCATAGGCAAAACTGGCACGCCGCACGTGTGTAGGCTCATTCTCATGACCGACACAGGTGACAAAAGGGTTTCGCCCTGTGGCCTCGGCGGCGTGAAAAACAGCAACCGGACTGGTGCCGGAAGCAACCACCGTGCCATCGGCGAAACCGATCCATTGTCCTTGGTACTGGCAGAGGAGTTGGTCACGGACTACCCAATACGCCGCTTCATTCTTGCGCCAGTCGGGGTGGATATGTCGAGCGATATCGGGCGGCAGTCCGTCAGCCAGGCTTTTCATGCTTCACCTCAGGTGCGTTGCAGAATTGATAGTTACCCTATTGCACGAGATGTTGTTGTGATCGAAATCTCCAATTGCTTCTCATTATCATATCCATGAAAAGCCAATCGCTCAATCGCGTTGCTCAACCAATTGGAAAGCATTGTTTGTCCGCCTCGGCTTCGCGCTTTGTGAGCCTATTCCTTCTCGACCTTCAACTCATCGATCACCTGCTCGACGCCCGTGGTCGATTCGGCAAGCTCGATGGCGCGCTTCTTCAAAGCCTCTTCGGATACAGAACCTTGAAGACGGACTCCATTGCCCTCGGCAATCACTTCAATCGGCAATCCTGCGAGATATTTATCGGCCTTGATTCGTCCCTTGACGCGTAACTCAATGCGATCAGCTCCCGGCATCGTGAGGGGACCGTTGAAGGGTGTTCGGCTCGGCATCAAGGCTTCGACCTTTCCCGTGACGAGTTGACCGATGCGCGCAGCCGATCGCCATCGGATCGTTCGCAGCCCGTACCGCAAAGAATCAGGCACAGGAATAACCAGTGGAATTTGCGCATCGTCGGTCCTTGTCCCGAAGACAAGAACTAACCACAGAGTCACAGAGAACACAGAGAAGACAAGACACAAAAGAAGTAGAAAAAGAAAATCAATTACTGCTTTCTTGATTAACCGGTGCCTTTCTTGTGTTTTCTCTGTGTCCTCTGTGACTCTGTGGTTAGTTCCTGTCTTCTTCACTTTTCGATTGACTCACTGCCGCTACGGGCGCAGTATGCCTGTGTTGTGCTCCGTTGACAAGATCAAGCGTAACCATCGAGACCAGTATGAAATTTCATGAAATGACCTGGCCGCTGTTGCGGCAGGTGCCGCGCGACAAGATTGTGGTTGTTGCACCCATCGCTGCATGCGAACAACATAGCCTCCATCTTCCGGTGTTTACCGACACGATCCTCGTCACCGGGGTCGCCGAGGGTCTCGAACGCCAACTGCCCGACAAGGTGTTGCTGCTGCCGACTCTGTGGTTCGGTGCAAGCCACCATCATCTGCAGTTCGGCGGCACACTTTCCGCCACGGTCGATCTGCACATCCAGATGGTCAGCGAATTGCTGATCCCGTTGCTCCAGGACGGTCATCAGCGCATTCTGGTGCTCAACGGCCACGGCGGCAATATCGACACCATGCAGGTGGCGCTGCGCCGCTTGCAGCCGGCTTATCGAGATCGGCTCATTACCGCGGCATCGTATTGGGATCTTGCCAAACCCGAACTTGCCGCGCTGGCCGAGGGGCCTCGCAAGGAAATGGGACACGCTTGCGAATTTGAAACATCAATGGTAATGGCGTTGCGCCCCGAACTGGTGCGCAAGGATCAATGTCGCAATGATGATAGCCGATATTTCGACCCGGCACTGCGCGGTTTGTACGTTGCCGAAGATATGAGCCAGTGTACCCAATGGGGGTCGGTTGGCTATTCCGAACTCGCAAGTCCCGAAAAAGGCCGAACCGTATTGAATGTCGCCATTAAGCGCGTCGTCGAAGTAATAGAGGCGCTGTTGGTCCGGCCTTTACCGGAAGCGAAGAAAATCGGCTAAATCTGCTGCGGATTGTGACGCATTTAACGAATGGCACAGGCGCACCTTTTTGCAAGACTGTATCGCTTTTCTTTGCAGGCCCGGCTATAATTCTTAATAGATGGCGTCCTGGCGGAACCACCATCTTGGAGAAACCCTCACCGGGGCGTCTCATAACTGACGGAGGGAATAATGATGATGTTCGGTAAAGTTTGGCGGCAAGCAGCGCTCTCCTTTGGCGCTGCGTTATTAACCGCAAGTTTCGCGAGCGCGGATGATACCATTCGCCTCATTGGTCGCCCGGCAGAAAATCCAGGCAACGACAACAAGTCGCTCGATCTCAAAGCGGGTGACGAAACGCCCACGATCGACGTTCGCGGCGGCGGCGGACACGGCGGTGGAGGACATGGCGGGTTCGGAGGCTTCCACGGCGGCGGGTTCCGTGGCGGGTTCGGAGGCTTCCACGGCGGCTTTGGTCGCGGCTACGGCGGCTTCGGTCGCGGCTTCGCTGGCTTCGGACGTGGTTACGGTTGGGGTCGTGGTTACGGTTGGGGTCGTGGTTACGGTTGGGGTCGCGGTTACGGTTGGGGTCGCGGTTACGGTTGGGGTTATCCCTGGTACTACGCCGGCTACGGTCTAGGCCTCGGTTTGGGCTACGGTTACGGCGGCTACGGTTACGGTGGATATGGCGGCTATGGTGGCTACGGTTACGGTGGCTATGGCGGTTACCCGTATTACAGCTATTCGGGCTATAGCCCCTATGGCTACGGCTATGCAAGCTACAGCCCCTATGGTTATTCGGGCTACGGCGGCTACTATGGAATCGCAGCTGGTGCCGACGATGTTTCCAACAATTACATCTCAACCACAGAGATTCCATTGAGTGGTCGGATTGCTCAAACCGGCTTCCAAAATGTCACACCGCAACAGGGGCCTCAATTGCCTGTTCCTCAGCCTGCCCAGGGTGGAATTCGGACGTTCCCCTATGACGGCGGACCATCCCTTCCAGTCCCGATGCCGACTGCCGGTCCCAAGAATACCTTGCCGGTCCCATCGGTTTCGGATCGAGCAGTGTCTTTGCCGGCAACGACGCAGCAATACACCTATCGCGCCTACGGTGAACCGCTGAACGCCAAGCCCGCAACGACCACACTGGTCGTGGAGAAATGACAAGGTGACAAGGTGACAAGGTGACAAGGTGACAAGGTGACAAGGTGACAAGGTGACAAGGTGACAAGGTGACAAGGTGACAAGGTGACAAGGTGACAAGGTGACAAGGTGACAAGGTGACAAGGTGACAAGGTGACAAACTCAAGCGTATCTATGAACATGGATCTCATACTTCATAGATAACTTGGATTCGATTTTGTCACCTTGTCACCCGGTCATCTTGTCATGCCGGCTTCCCGCATCAGCTTGTCGGTCGCCTGATATGCTTCTCGCACCCAGTCCACGATCTTGTCGGGCTCCGGTGAATACTCCAGTTCAATGCTCATCGTTCCTTCAATACCCAGCTTTTCAATCTCGCGCAAATACGGTATGAAGTTGACAACGCCCCGGCCCGGGGGCAGATCGCCGTGGACTTTTCCGTCGCAATCGCTGATGTGGACATGGATCGCCTTGCCCTTGAGTAGTCGCAATTCTTCCGGGGCCACTTTTGCCAGTTCAAGGTGCGAGACATCGATATTCGCCCGAACCGCAGGATGGTCCACGTCATCAATGAAACGCACCATATTCGTGACGTTATTGAGCAGCGATAGCTGAAATGGTTCCAATTCCAGGGCAATCTGAAGCCCGAGGCCGGCAGCATAGTGGCCCAGCGCGCGGACGTTTTGAACGGCGGTCTCCCACTGCATCTCAGGCGGAATGACCTGTCGTTCCCAAATGTATTCGCCCAGGACCAAGAGCAGGTTCTTGGCCTCGAATTCGTAGCATAAATCGAGGTAGGCTTCGCACCGATCCATGTGGAATCGTTGCACGCTCGGATTGAAGTCGATCAGACCAACCGCGACGCATGCGACGCTGGCGATCGGCAGTCCGACCGCAGCACATTCTCGTCGAATAAGGCAGCGTTCCCGGACATCGATGTCGAGGGGATCGGCGAAGATGTCGATAGTGTCAAAACCGATCTCCTTGGTCGTCTGAATGCCGTAAGCAGTCCCTTTGCCGGCCTGTGCCCAGGCCGAATTGATGAGGCCGAGTTTCATCCGCTCTCCGTTGGTAGTGTTCAGTATTCGGTGTTCGGTGTTCAGTGAAAACCATAGGATCAGAGGCAAGGACCGACAACTCGATATCTTTAACTGAACACTGAACACTGAACACTGAACACTGTTCCGTAAAGGATCGCCGTAATGATTGGCTGGGATGATTTCCTGACATACGCTGGCGTCTTCGGCGCGCTGGTCATTTCGGCGTTCGGAGTGCCGATTCCCGAGGAAGTACCCATCATCACGGGTGGGGTTCTCGTCGGCAATGCCTGGGATAACCCCGATTCCGGTTTGTATTGGTGGATCATGTTGCCGGTTTGCATACTGGGGGTTGTCTCATGCGATCTGATCCTTTACCTGATCGGCCGGCAATGGGGTACTCGCCTTCTCAAAAAGAAGTGGGTGCAAAACCACCTGTTCTCGCCTGAAAAACAAAAGCAAACTGCGCAGCACTTCCACGACTATGGTATCATGACGCTCCTGATCGCTCGATTGCTTCCTGGAGTGCGAACGTGGGTCTTCATCACGTCGGGAGCGATTCGACTGCCGTTTCGCAAGTTTATTCTGGCGGATGGATTGTACGCGATCCCTGGAGTCAATCTGTTATTTTGGCTTTCGTACTGGTTCACCGATCAATTCAAGAGAGCTTTCAACCGGGTCGAGGGAAATCGTCCCATTGTGGTTGCAGTAATTCTCGCGGCGGTAGCCGGTTTCTTCTTGTATTCATTTCTGAAACGTCGAGTCACGACAGGTGATCCCAAAGATTTACCGGTGCTGGGCAAACAAGTAGCCTCGCTGGGTCAGCATTTGCACAGTTCTGCCGAGGAGAACAAAGAGCTTCCAGAATTGAGGCTTGTTGACCCGCCTGGAGAAGAGAAGATCAACGAACTGAAAGAGGGGTCGCCCGAAGCAGGAACCAACCCCGCGAATTGACTGGATCGGAAACCGTCAACTCACTTACCCTTGATCTGCGCCAGGCTCCCATCGGGTTTTATCCTCGTTACCCAGAGATGAAAGTCTTTCTCGAAAGCAGGCAGTTCCTGTCCAACCATTTTTGCAAATGCTTCCTCGACCTTTCCGCCATTATTGACGGCTCGAACATAGGCCTCGAGCGCGGGGGATCCGAGTAAGCGGCGGTCCAGTGCCAGGTACGAGGTCAGTGCCCAGGAAGTCAGGTAAGCCTGATCGGAGCCGGGCCGGTCGCCCTTGTGAACGACGATGAATTGTTTTGCGCCGGAATTCAACACTTCCTTGAGCGGCATCAGTTCCTTGGCGCGAATTGCGTCCTTGGCGCGAGCGAGCCGATCCTTGTCGGCCTGATCGACGCGCAATTCACCGGCCTCGACCAGCGCGGTCTCGAATATTTGCGCCAACCCTTCGTTGAGCCAGCGCGGCAACTCACCGGGCGTGTTGCCGAGTGTCTTGTCCTTCACCGGAGGATAGACAAAGTTCGCCACGTAGGCGTGGAAGGCTTCGTGATTCAGAATCGAGAAGAGTTGCTGCATTTCTTTTTGAAAGATTTGTTCGTTGTTTTTATCGGCCCTGGCGAGCACTTTTCGTTTGTCTTCGAGATCTCCCAGCCTAATCTCCAGTTCACGGGGATTTTTCGCAAATAATTTGCGAAATTCGGCCGCCGTCTTATCGATTTCCTGTCGAATGCCTTGATGGACTCGGCGATTGTGGGCCAGATCTTCGCCGAGTTTTTGAACATTGTTACCGCAGAAAATCCGATTGGCTCCCGGTTCGTAAAATGCCGGATTTTGCAGTTTTCGCTCCTGCTCCTTCAGCATTTCTCGATATTCCTTGAGACTGGGTACCAGAGTAATCATCGTCGGATTGCCACCCTTGCAGCGCGGCGGCAGGAAACGCGCGTAGGCCGTGTAAACTTCTTCGAGGTGAACGGCACAGCGGCGGACGATTTCTTCCGGTGCGTTGGAACACAGGGAGAAGTAATCGGAATCGTAGCGTAGAGCAGCGTTTGGCTTGCCATTCCAGTCCGCGACCTTCAGGTTGAGTTGCTCCATGCGCCGGCGTTCGCCCTCGCCTTTCGGATCGAGCTCCGAAAGTCGGGCTTTGAGCACAGCGCGCTCGGCGTCGGGCAGCTTATCGACGCGCTCGATTTCGTTGCGCCCAAGGGTTACGGTGATCCAGACGGTGGGCCGGCCTGGAACACGATAAACATTCTGAAACCGCACCTGGAAGTTGGTTTCTTCAAGGAGCATTCCCTTGAAAACCTTACCATTTTTGAGTCGAAGAACATCGAAGGACCAATCTGCCGTGAGTGGTCTCGGCTGCGCACTGAGCGGATACGGGAGCATCAGCAGCGCTGCCGGCAGCAGTGCGAAGAAACGACGACAGATTGTGGAAGGCAGCGTCCACATACGAAATGGCTCTGCGTTGGCCCCAACGGAAGCAACACACTTACTATAGCATGGGTGATAGTTGGAATGCCAATGTTTAGAAGGGATCAGGAAAGAAATAGCACGTCAGAAGACAGAAGACTGCACACCAAAAGGCAGAGGCCGGAACCCCGATGGGTTCCGGCCTCTGTCCTCCGGCTTCCGGCGTACTTGTGCCTATTTCTTTTCAACCAGCCGGCTCAAGCTCAATTCATAGGTGACGAGCGATTGATACAGGGCTGCATAGTATTGCTCCGAGCCGGGGGTTGCTCGGGCAAACTTCAGGCCTTTCCCTGTCATGTAGGCCAGCAGATCGCCCACCGTATCGCCTTTGGCCGCATAGGTTCCGTCCAGGTATTTTTTCGCTTGCGGTTTGGACAGAACCTCGACGGTATCGGTCAGCTTGGTCAAGTGAGTGAGTCCATCGACGTAGTCATTGGAGCTGACGTTGAAGCGCAGGAGGAACAGATTTTCGCGGATGCTGGTTAAAGCCTTGCGAGCATCCGCGCTCTTGGCGAGGTTTGTTTTCCCTTCGAGTTGCGATTTGCCCATGGCAAAGAGCGCTTCGCCGAATCGTTTCTTGTCCTCGGTAAAGGCATCATTATCGAATGCCAGAGGCCAGTCCGGCAGACTGCCCGGTTTGAAGAATTCGTTGCTGCCCTTGCTGTTATTCGAAGGTGTCACGTTGATGTGTTTCAACGTCTCCTGGTCGAGCGGAATCGCATAGCCGATGACGCTTTCCCGTGCCTGCGTCCTTTGCACGCTGTCGAGCAGTGTATTCAGAGGAACTCCCGTTACGAGTTCATTTTCGGGTGGAGCGTTCCTGGCCCGCGCGAGTTGTTGGAGGCGCATCTCTTCGCGGACCTGTTCGAGCGTGGGACTGTTCTCTTGTTCGTAACGCATTTCGTCAAACACCGCCCGACGATGTTGTAGTTTCTTCTCTTTCAGGTCTTGGAGCATCATGCGCTGAGACAGGGATGCCTGGCGCAGGGCGATATAATCACGCGAATCGTTGGTGGGGGCAGGCGTAATCCAGGAGCCATACGTGCTGCTCCAGGGCGTGGCCATACCGCCGCCGTAACCACCACCGCCGTAGCCGCCGCCATAACCGCCTGCGAGAGCGGCCAGGAAATACGGCGACATGCCGCTTCCCCACAACCGTCGCTCGTACATATTTCCGAGCCTATAGGGATTGAAAGCAATGCCTGGCGTCGCACCAAGCGCTCCAAACCCGCCGGTCATCATCCCCATATGCCTGCCCATTTGTGCGTTCACAGAACCGGTCATGCCCAGGCATGGTACGCACACCAACAAAGTCAAAACCGCGATTCGGACAAATCGGCTCATGGCTGATCTCCAAAAGGATGCACACTCACAACACCATTATCTGCTATGATTTACTCGCCTGCTTTCCGGTCCTTCGCGACCGCTCTTTTGTCTGGACGGGCGCTTTGAGGGCGTTATTCATTCCAACCGGAAGGCGTCTGCTCGTGCGAACTCGCTTCTTCTACGGGTGCGCCTCTTCTGTTTATACCGCAAGGGACGACCGCGCTTACATCTTCTCTCAGATGCCTCTCATACTCTGAACGACCGCAATCTCCAAAATTGCGCTGTTTCAGAATTATTGGAGGGTTGACACGTTGCCATTGGTTATCTGAGCAAAAACTGCGCCATTATTTGCAAAATGTGTGGACGACCGAGTTTTCCGCATTTCATCGCTGTGAGATGACGCGAAAAAAGGATGACCCACATACACTCTACGTGGATCATCCTATTTTCGTTTGCGCTTCTTTTATTCGAAGGACGGCCTTGACGAACTTGTCTGAGGAACTGGCGGACGACCGACCAGTCGAGCCAAACCCAATTCGTAGGTCACAAGTTGTTGATACAGAGCGGTGTAATAGGGCTCGTACCCTGTACTGGCCTTGGCAAACCTCAGCCCTTTGCCGGTCATGTAATCCAGCAACTCGCGAACCGAATCGCCCTTGGCAGAGTAGGTTCCATCCAGGTAGTTCTTCGCGCCGGGTTTCGACAAGGTGGCGACGGTGTCGTTGAGCTGCGAGAGATACGTAAGTCCATCGATATAGTCTTGCGAACTGACCTTGAAGCGCAGCAGGTAAAGTTTCTCGCGGATAGAAGCCAGAATCTTTTTAGCCGCACTGTTCTTGGCGACATTCACCTTACCAGCCATCTGCGATTTTTTGATTTCATTGATCGTGTCCTGAAGGTTCTTCTTATCTGCGGCAAACGTAGCCGCGCTAAAGGCTTCAGGCCATTCCGGCAGCTCTTCCTGTTTGATCATCATGTTGCTGCCGGCGCTGCTGGCGTTGGCCGTTACGTTGATATGTTTGACGAGTTCCGGATCGAGCGGAATGGCATAGCCTATCACGCTTTCCCGGGCTTGTATTCGCTGGACGCTGACCAGCAGGTCATTCAGAGGGGCTCCCGTCCAGATTTCCCTTTCGGGCGGATTGTTCCGGGAGCGCATCAGTTGTTGGCCGAGCATTTCCTGGCGCAGTTCTTCATCGGTTGGGGTGTTTTCCTTCTCATAGCGCATTTCGTCGAATACCGCCCGACGGTGCTGGAGTTTCTTGGCCTTCAAGTCCTCGGCCTGCATTCGATTGGCCATAGATGCCTGGTTTAACGCGATGTAGTCGCGGGAATCGTTCGTGGGAGCAGGTGTGATCCAGGCACCGTTGCTCGTGCTCCAGGGGGTAGCGCCGGGGTTGCCGCCCCAGCCAACTGAGGGAGCGTAAACAAATCCACCGCCGTTTCCCGTTGCCGAGCGGGCATAGGCTTGCGAGCCGGCCGGGGCGTAGTTTGAGCCGCCGTTGTAGAACTGCGCAGTTGCACTCGTCGTCAAGATGAGGCATAGGAAACTGGCTGCGAGACCTGGAACCGCTCTTCGAAAGTTGTGCATCAAAGTGATCTCCAATGATGGTGATGAATGCGAGAAGCCCGATCCAATTCCCGGATGAGGCTTTGCGAGTCGAGACGTTTTACCTGTTGCTATTTTGCTTTTGGTTTCTCTTTTGGTTGGCCCGGAAGAGTGCCTGCGGGAATAAATTCGTGCCATTCTTTGATGGCTTTCGCACGCTCGTCTTTGGTCGCCAACGGATTATACCCGATTTTCTTTCCCTGGGGAACAAGACGTGAAAGATGCCAGTAGGCAAGACCGCGAATCGCCAGACGATCGCATTCGAGGTAGTCGATCAGCGCTTCGAAGGTTTCAGGCTTCATCAGAGCTTCCGGCCCGTAACTGTGAAGCAAATCCATGACCGTTGCGGCCTCGCCCTCGCTGAACTTGCCCTTGGCGATCAGTGCATTATACAGTTTCTCATCCTGACCTGGTCCACGTCCGATCCAGTTGCGCAGAGCAATGACGCCGGCATCCCAGGTATCGAGATGTTTGGTCGTGCTCATGGCCATTGCCAGACGAAAGATGTCATCGGTTCCGGCCATCAGGAATATCGCCAGCCGGCGCTCGACCGGATCTTCCGAGAGAACGAACTTGTCCAAGGCATCAGCCAACGACGTTTTGAGCGCGGCATCCCGGAACTTACCGGCAGTCACTCGAACCGTCTTGGCACGATTGTTTTCGATGGCGTCGATCCAACTTGGAAGTTCTTTGATGGTTTGAACATCAATATCCTTGTCGTGGAGATCGTCCAGCCGAAACAACGCGGGTCCGGGCGGCGCTTTGAGCGATACCGTCCGCGTCTGACCCTTGATCTCGACCTCGCCCTTGATGGCGACGGCGACAACGGCGAGAGCGGGGCTGTGCGGGCCTTTCGGGTGCTTGATGAATTTCACGCCTCTCGGCCAGCGGCCATAGATTTCGAGTGCCATTCGGGCACCGGGTTCTGCCAGCGTAACGATCGCGGTCCGATCCAGAACGGTGATCTTGATCTTGGCGGCCCCCGTTTCCTTCTTATTGATGAGATCGACTTGGCCTCGATCCATCACAAACGCCAGATCCACGTCTTTGGGGTCGCCCAGAACGACGGCGGTTTCAACGATGGGGAACGGCGAGTCGCCGTTGACATCGCCCATCAGGCGCAGCTGGACTGCTCCGTTTGCGGAATTCAGCGGCGTCCCGAAGCCACCCAGGACAGTATCGCCGGCGTGGAATTCGGTGCCTTTTCCTTTGACAACCTCCCACGGTTTTTCAGGACCGGCCTTCCGTAGCAGGAGGGTCGGGTCGGATTTCAGGGAGACAACGGATTTCTCGTCGGATTTATCCGCTGCGCGGATGGACTGACCAGCCATTCCGAAGAACAGCACGGCAGCAACCACGGCAGGGACTAAGTGCCATCCTCGACGGCGACAAAAAGCACTCAAAGCAGCGATTCGCATGGAGTCCTCACGATAACGCAGGACACTCTCGCTTCTTTACAATTGAGCCGGGAGTGTCCAGGGTGATCTTTATTTGGCCGATGATACGGTGATTGGAAATTTGGTAGTTACACTTGCATTGTTCTGGATGCCGTCGGTTGCGGAAAGTTCCACCCAGTATTTGCCGGATCGATTGAGTGGGACCATGAACTTGACGGGCAATGAATTGGCGTTGCTCGGCACGTCCTTATCGATGGTGCCGCTGAACGGTGTGGCGACGAGGGGCTTACCGTTTTCGTCGAGAACGCGGAGTTTAACACCGATCTTCGGCTGTTTCGTCCCGGTTTTGGCACGCTCGAACCCGACAATGGCTGCGTGAACCCAATAGGGCTGCCCTGCGGCGGGGGCAACGATCGGAATCAAGTTGTCCGGGTCTCCACTGACGCTGATCCGAACCAGGCCGAAGTCCTTGGCAGTGACCTCGAATTTCTGGGAAACCGATGTGCTCTTGCGAGCAACAAGGTCGGTCACCGTGACTTTGAGTGTAAGCATCCCGGCGGGGGACTCAGCGCCAGATCGACCTGAGCATACGCAGGAAGCACGCCGCCGCCCAGAACCAGAAGCTCTGCGGTCTCGCGAGGTTTCGGGCTGATGATCACCTTGCCCGCAGAGTCGCTTACCTCGATGGCGAGCGAATAAGACGCTTTTCCCGCGTTATCGGTGGTGATTCCTTGAATTTCAAAAGACAGGCCAACGCTGTCGCCGGGCCGGACCTTGGTATCGCTTCGCGCTGGGCCAAGCAGACCATAGGTCAGGCGTGCATCTGTTATGGACAGAGCATCTGCGCCGGGAATCGGAGTTTGCAAAAGAGAAATCAATGCCAGAGAAGCCAACATTGTGCGGGCCTTTCGATAAGGAGAACAACAGGGTGCCACGGCCGGTCACATACGCAAGTAATGTTTGATATTAACTTAAACAAATTGCTCTGACAAGCCACTGAATTCTGCATTCCAGCGCAAAACGATCCGCCGGACTATCATAGCCGGGAAACTCTACCTGGATTATCTCTCCGCAGTTTTCGCTATGGCGAGCGGCAGAAAAAGATTTCCGCTCACTTCGTGCAGCTCGCCGATTCGCTCAAGAGCCACGCACGAAGTAAGCGGTTGCGGGTAAAATTGTTTCTGCCGCTCGCCTAACAGAGCAAGTCGATCGTTCCAGCTGCTTGGGGCCGGGGAATTGAACGGAAAACGGAAATGTCAAAACAATGTAACTTCGGCGCATGATTTTTCCTTTGCTCTTCTCTTCCCGATATGTCATTCTCTAAGATGTTCTTGTGCGGCCCGTATAGACTTGCGGAGTTGTTCCATGAATTCCTTTTTCTTTTATGGCGCATTGTTGATCAGCGCGTCACTTTTCGTTTCGCCCGCCACGGCGGCTCCGGGCACAAATACCCCCCTGACTCCTGAAGACGTCAAGGCCAGGGATCTGGTGCAAAGTCTCGGCAATTCTCGCTACAAGGTCCGCGAGGAAGCGGCCCGACAACTCGTCCAGATGGGTCGAATGGCCAAGCGGGCACTGATTGAAGGAAAGAAAAGTTCCGATCCCGAAATTTGGAACCGCTGCGGCCTGCTGCTGCCGCAAGCCCTGGAACTTGATCTCAAAGCGCGCGTCGAGGCTTTCCTTGCCGACACCGACGGGAAACAACAACACGACTTGCCCCTCTGGAGTCGCTTTCGGAAAATCACAGGCTCTGATGCCGGCACTCGAAAGTTATTTGCCGAGATCGTCAAAACAAACGCCAATATGCTGGATCAATGCGAGGAAGGTCCGGAAGTGGCTGGGGATAAATATAACACCCGTGCCCAGGAGTTGCAGTATCAACTCAACTTCGGCTTTCGCAACGGCAGGCAGCAGACCATTCAGGTTCCTGATATTGCCGCTCTCTTCCTGATCGGCGCGGATCCGGAGGCCTCGAAGTTTATCACCAACACACAGGTTAATCCGGTCGGCGGTTTCCTCTTCCAACCGAACATCCAACAGACGTTGCGCACCGGTGAGCAATCTCCGGCATTTCGCAAACTTTTCTTCAGCTGGGCCGAGCAGCGCGATGATGTCAATTCCGTCAGCTATATTCTATCGGTGGTGCAGAGCCTCAATCTGCGCGAGGGGCTGTCCTTCGCGGTCAAGGCCATGCAGATGAAGGAGCAACAAGTTTACACCCGTGCCCAGGCCGTTACCTGCGTCGGCAAAATGGGTGGCAAGGAACACGCTGCCTCGTTCGACAGTTTGTTCAACGATACCACGCAAGTCGGCAACCTCCAGTGGCAAAACGTGATGATCACCACCAACATGAGCGATGTGGTATTGGCCATGTCGATTCATCTATCGGGCCAGAATCCCAAGGATTTTGGCTTTGATGTACTTCAGACGCAGCCGAACTTCGTGTGGGCGTATCACTATCTGGGATTCAGTACCGAAGCCAAACGTCACGCCGCACTGGTCAAGGCCGCAACCACCAAAGAACTGCCGGCTTCAACGCGGGGAGCAGCTTTGTTGGCTCTGATGCATTATGGCAAAGAAAAAGATTTCAAACTGATCGAGCCGTTCTTGAAGGACACTCTTGTCGTTGCCACACCGACGGTGGACGGGAAAAAGATCAACGTCGAAATGCGCGACGTAGCTCTGGCGGTCGGCGTGGCGATCTCCAAGCAGGATCTCAACGACTACGGCTACAAGGCTGCCAACAAGGAGACCAAGCCGAAGGATGTCCCCTTGAAAGATTACTACTTCACCACCAACGAAAAGCGCGAAGCCGCTCAAAAGAAGTGGAAGGTATGGACCGCATCGCAACCTAAAAAGTGACAAGGTGACAAGGTGACAAGGTGACAAGGTGACAAGGTGACAAATACCGAGCGTATGTCCGAATGTTGATCTTGTGTGAATTCCATCGGACCACTTATCCGAGGTAATTTGTCACCCGGTCACCTTGTCACCCGGTCACCTTGCCAAGTCTGGAGGTTTCTCCATGTTCTCAATTTCATCCGCTGCCCTGTGCGTACTATTCGTCGGCGTACCGAATCCGGATGCAAAAGTCGATGCCGACAAGCGCCGGGCGAGTGAATTGATCCCGAAATTGGGGCACGATTTCTATCGGGTTCGTGAAGAAGCCTCGCGCGAGTTGACAGCGCTCGGCAGCGCGGCCAAAGAAGCCTTGCAATCGGGACTCAAACATCCGGACATGGAAATTCGCGATCGCTGCCGGAAGTTGTTGCCCAAAGCGATCGAACATCATCTCAACGAGCAGATCGAGCACTTCCTGGCCAAACCGGATGGACCATTACCAGCCGATCTACCGGCCCTAAAGCGCTGGATTAAGATCGTCGGTTCGGACAAGGAATCGCGCGAGTTGTACCGGGACATCGTCAAGAAACATCAAAAGATACTGATCGATCTGGAAGCCTCGCCCGAACGGGCCTCGGACGTCTATCAGGCATTCATGCACGATCATGCTCCTTCTTTGGTCGTCAACGGCGCGGTTCAGCCAACCAATATCGATCTGCCGGAAGCAGCGTTATTTCTGTTTATGGGAGCGGATGCCAATTGTCGCAAGTCGGGAGTAACGAATTATCAGTTCGGCAATCTCTTCCTGAACGGCACGGTCCTCGTCCAGAAACTGTCATCTGATCATGGCTCCGCCACCGTCAAAAAATTGTTTGCGGCCTGGCTGGAGGAAGAGAACACCCCGGTGTTGCTGTCGCGGGCCTTTCGACTGGTAGCGCAATATGAGATCAAAGAGTGCGCTCCGCAGCACTTAAGGTTAGCGGAATGAAGTCGGTCAACGGCCTCTACCGTTCCTATGCGCTGGTATCTTTGATGAGAATCGGCTCCAAGGAGACGATTGACGATCCACAGTTTCAAAAGTTGCTCGCGGACAAGACGGTGATCCGTGCCGGGGTGAACGGTGCCGAGATTCGGGATGTGGCGTTAGGTGTAGCGGTGGAACTATCGGGACAGAAAGCAAGCGACTATGGTTTTGAACGTATTCGACCCGCAAACAAGGCAGCGATTTTGAGTTACATTTACTTTACGCTCGGCAGCGACGAGAAGCGGGACGCCGCCCACAAGAAATGGAAAGAGTGGGCGGACGGTCGCCCCAAAAAATGACAAGGTGACAAAATAAGAGTTCAATCTCAGATCAATATTTGCAGATACGCTTGATTGTTCACCTTGTCACCCGGTCACCCGGTCACCTTCACCGGCCCATGATCGTCGCAGTGATCGCCGTGGGGATGGTGCAGATGACCTGACACCAGGTAGTCCACATGATCGCCGTGCGGGATGGCTTCATGGCCGCAGCCTTCGCCGTGAACGTGTTTCCGGTCGTGGCCGTCGCAGGCGTGAACCGGAGTGCAAACATCCGGATTCGCGGTCGTGATCGGTAAGGTGTGCTCGTCCACGTGCTCGCCATGAACGTGATGGAGATGACCATCGTGTAAATAATCGGTGTGCCCATCGTGCTCGATGGAGGTGTGGCCGCAATTCGGACCGTGCTGATGGCTGTGCCCTGTGTGAGTTTTGCATTCTTCCATGGGAGTTCCTCGTAACCTGGGTTGAATGGATCCGCAAAGTCGTAACCAGTCTACCATAATTCTACAAGTCCATCTATCGGCAAGGAACCCATTCGAGTTCACAATTCTCTATTGCCGGCGGTGCGCTCTCTTCTCAGAATGAAGACACTTTCCCAAAAGCCTCAGATTGCATCATGCGTTTCCATCAATGTGCAGAGGGCACGGTGTTATGAGCGGAGTTCTTCCCGACTGGATGATTGAACGCGATATCAAGATTGTTCCCTTTGCGTCCCAACAGCCGCGTCCGGGGACGATCTCCTACGGCGTTACCAGTTACGGCTACGATGTCCGCGTCGACCGCAAGTTCAAGGTCTTCACCAACGCACGCTGTGCCATCGTCGATCCCAAGAATTTCGATCCGCAATCGTTCGTGGACATCGAAGGGGATTTTTGCCTCATCCCTCCGAATAGCTTCGCACTGGCCGAGACAATTGAATATCTGGAGATCCCGCGCGACGTGATCGCCGTGTGCGTGGGAAAAAGCACGTACGCGCGCTGTGGGATTATTTGCAACGTAACGCCGCTGGAGCCTGAGTGGCGCGGTCGAATTACCATCGAAATCAGTAACACAACGCCTCTGCCCGCCAAGATCTATTCGGGTGAGGGAATTGCCCAGATTCTGTTCTTCCGAGGCGAGGAAGTCTGCAAAACCAGTTACGCGGACAAGAAAGGAAAGTATCAGGATCAGCCGGGGTTGACTCTGCCGTTCGTACAGAAACCGGAATGAGTGAAGCGGAGCCGCGACCGTCAGGAAGCGCATGATTTCGCGCGGCAACACTCCCTCACGGTCGCGGCTCTATCGACGAGGCAACGCTCCCTCAAGGTCGCGGCTCTGTCGACGAGGTTGAGCAGAGAATTTCATCCCCGAAATCGATAGGAAAACAAGAATCGAATTATCCAATTGTTGCGGATCACCCAGATTCCTCATTTTCATGGATTTGTTGCAATTCAGAACAAAAAGGCAGTGTACGAACGATTCAATTCTGAGAAATCAGAAAGAAATTTCTTTTCATCATTGACGAGACAATGTACACCGGGATAGTTGTAATACAGGCTCCGGTGTTATCGCTTACCGGAGTTGTACCGACTCGCGTGAATGTGTCGCCCTAGCTGCCCGCTCTCCCACAATCCGCTGCGCCTGTCGGTGCCCGGTTCCAGCAAACCGGTGGATAGCGAGAACCCAATCGGATTGGGGAGGAAGCGACATGGCCACGTCCCTTCACGAGTTGCTGTCCACCCCATTCGTCGTCAACGAGCAACAGCAATCCCATGGAAGTGAATCGCATATTTACCCGGGAAGGGCAAGGTGCCTTTACCGAGATTGGTTTCGTTCCCCGCACTTCACGGATCGTCAATCCGAATGGCACAATCGTTTTCGAGATGCGCGACCTGCTGGCCCCCGAAGGATGGTCGCAGGTAGCAGTTGATATTCTGGCACAAAAATACTTCCGCAGAGCCGGCCTGGCAGCGAATTACGAGAAAGTTGCGGAAGCAGGCGTCCCAATCTGGCTGCAGCGCTCCAAAGCGGTCGAAGGCGATGCGCTGGAGATGCACGAAACCGATGCTCGCCAGGTCTTTCGCAGACTGGCAGGCTGCTGGACCTATTGGGGTTGGAAGGGAAACTATTTCACTTCGGAAGCCGATGCGCTGGCATTCCACGACGAAATCTGCTACATGCTGGCCATGCAGATGGCAGCACCGAATAGCCCGCAGTGGTTCAATACGGGTCTGCACTGGGCCTACGGCATCGAGGGGCCGCCGCAGGGACACTACTTCGTCAATCCGTTGACCAAGGCGATGGAAAAATCGACCTCGGCATACGAACGCCCGGCCCCGCATGCCTGTTTCATCCAGTCCGTGAACGACGACCTCGTCAACGAGGGCGGCATCATGGATCTCTGGGTCCGCGAAGCGCGCATCTTTAAATACGGCTCAGGCACGGGCTCCAATTTCTCGCAGATTCGCGGCGAAGGCGAACCGCTCTCCGGCGGCGGCAAGTCATCGGGCTTGATGAGCTTTTTGAAGATCGGCGATCGGGCCGCCGGTGCCATCAAAAGCGGCGGCACCACGCGCCGAGCTGCGAAGATGGTGGTTCTCGATCTCGACCATCCCGACGTGGAAGAGTTCATTAACTGGAAGGTCGTCGAAGAACAGAAAGTTGCCGCTTTGGTGCAAGGCTCAAAGCAACTGAACCGGCATCTCAACAGTGTGATGAAGGCCTGCCATGCCTGGGAGAATCCCGAAGAACAATTCGATCCCAAGCACAACAAGGATCTTCGCAAGGCCATCCTCGAGGCACGTTCTGCGCTGATTCCGGAGAACTACATCGGCCGGGTGATTCACCTGGCCATGCAGGGGTTCAAGCAACTGCACGTGGAAGAGTACGACACCGACTGGACGTCCAAGGCCTATTTAAGCGTCTCCGGGCAGAACAGCAACAACACGGTTCGCATCGACAACCGGTTCATGAACGCGGTTCAGGACGATGGCGAGTGGAATTTGTACTGGCGCACCGAAAAAACCAAAGCTCGGAAGCAGGGTCGAGAACCCAAGCCCAAGAAGCAACTCCAGGCGCGCGACTTGTGGGATCAAATCGCTTTCGCAGCGTGGTCGTGTGCCGATCCCGGCGTGCAGTACGATACCACCATCAACGAGTGGCACACCTGCCCCGAAGACGGCAGAATTCGCGCGAGCAATCCGTGCAGCGAATACATGTTCATCGACGATACGGCGTGCAATCTCGCCTCGATGAATCTGCTGAAGTTCTACGACCCTGCATCGGGACGTTTCAATGTCGAATCGTATTTACATGCCGGCCGGCTCTGGACGATGATTCTCGAAATCAGCGTCTACATGGCCCAGTTCCCCAGCAAGCCGGTTGCTCAACTCTCTTATGACTTCCGCACCCTCGGACTGGGCTACGCCAATCTCGGTGCACTTTTGATGGTGCAAGGTATTCCCTACGATTCTCCCGAAGGCCGGGCGCAGTGTGCTGCCCTCACGGCGATCATGCACGCCGGCGCCTATGCCACATCGGCGGAAATCGCCTCGGAAGTCGGCCCGTTCCCGCGCTATGAAGCCAACAAGCAACACATGCTCCGCGTGATTCGCAATCACCGTCGGGCGGCCTACAACGCCCCAACTGCCGAATACGAAGGGCTATCGATCACACCCACCGGCATCGACCCGGTTCATTGTCCACAGTACCTGCTGGATGCCGCTCGCAACGAAGCCGACCGGATGCTTGAATTGGGCGAGAAATCGGGCTATCGCAATGCCCAGGTGACGGTACTTGCTCCGACCGGCACTATAGGCTTGGTGATGGATTGCGACACCACCGGCATTGAGCCGGACTTCTCAATGGTGAAGTTCAAAAAGCTCGCGGGCGGCGGCTACTTCAAGATCATCAACGCCTCCATCCCGCCCGCCCTGGCCAGGCTCGGTTACACGCCGCGGCAGATCGATGAGATTGTGCGCTACTCCCGCGGCTCGGGAACGCTCGTAGGCTGCCCGCACATCAACCCGACCAGCCTGAAGGCGAAAGGGTTCACGGATGAGGTTCTGCAAAAGATCGAGACCACTCTGGCAGGTGCCTTTGAATTGCCTTTCGTCCTCAACCGCTGGACCATCGGCGATGACTTCCTCAAGGAAAAACTCGGCCTGAAACCGGACAGTCTATGAGGCTCCGACCTTCGATCTGCTTGCTTATCTGGGATTCAACAAACAGCAGATCGCCGATGCCAGTGCAATTCGTCTGCGGCACCATGACCATCGAAGGTGCTCCGTATCTCGAAGCCCGAACACTACGCCGTGTTCGATTGTGCCAACAAGTGCGGCAAGAACGGGAAGCGCTTCCTGTCGACGGAATCGCACATTCGGATGATGGCTGCCGCCCAGCCCTTCATCAGCGGTGCGATCTCCAAAACCATCAATATGCCGCACGACGCCACGGTCGAGGACGTCAAGAAGTCGTACTAACTGAGCTGGAAGCTCATGCTCAAGGCCAACGCCCTGTACCGCGACGGCTCGAAACTCAGCCAGCCGTTCAATTCGGTGTCGGATGCGCCGGAACTGGAAGTTTTGGCCGCTGCCAGCGAGCCGGAATGACTCAAGGCCGAGCCGGTTCGGATCGCGGAGAAAATCGTTCATCGCTATCTGGCTCGTCGTCGCCGGCTTGCCCGATCGCCGCGGGGGTTACACGCAGAAAGCCCGCATCGGCAATCACAAGGTTTATCTGCGAACCGGCGAATACTCAGATGGTTCGCTCGGCGAAATCTTCCTCGACATGCACAAGGAAGGGGCTGCCTTCCGGAGCATGATGAACAGCTTCGCCATCGCCATTTCGCTCGGTCTTCAGCATGGCGTGCCGCTCGAAGAATTCGTCGATGCCTTTATCTTCACGCGCTTTGAGCCGAACGGCGTGGTGCAGGGCAACCCGCACATCAAGATGTCGACTTCGATCATCGATTACATCTTCCGCGAACTGGCGGTGACCTATCTGGGCCGCTACGAATTGGCGCACGTGGAGCCGGAAGACTTGCGCGGCGACGCCCTGCACGACAAGGATTTTGAACCCGATTTCGAAGGCGAGGAGATCGTCGAGGAACGGTTGATCGAATCGAAGCCGACGGTTCGGCGCATGGCAGGTCCTCGTTCCGGACATCTGAACCCCGGCAGCATTCCGACACCAAGTGGTTCCAATGGGCCTGGCGTTGAAAAGCCGAATGGGATGGGACCAAAAGCGAATGGAACACCGAAGCGCCAACGGCAATAAAGTGCAAATTGCCAGACAGAAGGGCTATGAAGGCGATCCGTGTGTAAACTGCGGATTCTTGACCTTGGTGCGCAGCGGGGCCTGCATGAAGTGCGACACCTGCGGCGAGACGAGCGGCTGTAGTTGATCTCTGTGAATGGTAAAAGAACCGAAGTTGTATGCTTAATGCTTACCCAGCGGATCGAGATGGATTTCGCCCCAAGCAATGGTCGGCACGACTTCGACAGCCATCACGTTAGCCGCAGAGAAGCTTTACGTTTCCGTGTGGTTACCTGCGCTTTGATAATTTTCCACAGGCCGTAATCCATCAATGTTTGGGAGTATTGTTGCCTGACCAAGCCCATCTTGGGACCATACTTCCAACCCAGCAAGCATGCCACCACGCTCGAATACAAATACTCCGAACAATTCGCCTCCAGTAGCGCGCCACTCATAATCAGCCAAGATGTGAATGCCATTCGCCCGTGGTGGAACTTTGCCATCGATTGCCAAGTCGATGCTCGCACAACCGCAACCGCAGCGAGAAACCACATGGGCGCGTTCGAGTTGTGGCAAATACTCTTTGGCCTGCGGAGAACCATTGTTCAAGAGCCATCGAATCAGCGCGGTCTCGGCCGAACTCAACGGCTGGTCGTCTGGAATATCCGATGTTGTCATGATCTGCATCACCGAACCGTTGCTTGGTTTTTTACTCGCTAACACTGCCAGAAATGCAAGACCCGGATTGTTGTCTGTTGATCGCTGGCGACATCGATTCGAAGATCTTTCGCGGAAACGATCGGTATTACCGTTGTTTGCCCGGCTTCATCATCCGAAGCAACAGGCGTGAATCGACCAAGGACACTGCCGGTATCGTTGCAGACTTCCACGGTTTGGGTGAGGTGCTGAAACCGTTCCTCAACTTGAGGAGGGAGGATGAGCTTCGTCATGATTTCTTCTCGCATTTCAGAAATGATAATGCAAATGAGTGGGGTAGATTCTAGGCGATAGCTCATCTCGACGGCAAGTGGCCAAGTCAGAGATTTTCGGTCAACAACTGCCGGCGAATCAGTACTTGAACATCAAAGTTTCTCCAGGTACGCCAACACCTCTTCAGTGGAGAATTCCGGTTCTGATTGTCGTCGCTTAAGTTCTTCTTCGCTAATTTGCGGTTGTCTGGTATCGCCCACCCCGTTTGGGGTGAATCGGCCCAAGACTCGACCAGAACCATCGCACACTTCGACGGGTTGTGTGAGATGCTGAAATTGCTCTTCCAAGGTCGGGGGTAGAATCAGCTTGCTCATGGCTTTTCCTTGAAGTGGGTTGTTATCCGTTCCCATTCTATTGGACAGTTTACTCGATAATCGGCAGGAGTTACAAGGCGCGAGCTAAATGACGAGTGCTCACCAAAATCGGCAAATTTCAAATAGACTCTCAAAGCGCTCCTGTCATTCTGAAAAACTCGAATATCCTAATCTCTCTATCGTCTAACAAAAGTCCGATGTCCCTGGAACGGTTCCAGGGCCAAATCGGACAACGTGTAGGAGGATTGTCGGATGAAGAAGATTGGTATCTTTGCTGTCGCCGCCATCGCTGTCGCCACGCTGACCTACGTTTTCTCGGGTGCCAATGCAGCTGAGCCGACCAAGTCCGGCCCGCAAACCGGCGAAAAGGTTCCCGGTCCGTTCCACCCGCTGAACGTCACGGGCGAATATGCCGGTGAAAAGCAGTGCTTGTTCTGCGTCAACGGCGAAAACCCCGTTGCTATGATTTTTGCTCGTGAAAACACCAGCTCGTTGGCCAAGTTGATCAAGAAGATCGATGAGTCCACCACTGCCAATGCCAGCGCCAAGATGGGCAGTTTCGTGGTCTTCCTTAGCGACTCGAAAGACACTCTTGAGAAAGACCTCAAGAGCCTTGCAACCAAGGAAAAACTGTCGAAGTGCGTATTGAGCATCGACAACGTAGCCGGTCCCAAGGGCTACAAGGTCGCTGCCGACGCCGATGTCACTGTCGTTCTCTACAAGGAACGAGTTGTGAAGGCCAATTACGCTTTCAAGAAGGGCGAACTCAAGGACTCCGACATTGAGAAAATCGTCGGCGATGTCAAACTGATCGTCAAATAATTCGGATTCGTTTATTGAACATGCACGCGCCGCTTTGCCTCGATCGCAAAGCGGCGTTGTCGTTTCCAGTTCGCAACTCTCCAAGCGATCATAGCTGAATCATTTCGCAGTCGTCATCCATTCGATCCCTGGGCAAAGTCGAACGGCACTGATTTTGCACTATCTTGACTCGTTCGCCAATCGAATTATTCGCCCAGACTAATCGCCCAAAAATGAGGTGCGATATGTCACGACTATCACTCGGATTCGGAAGAATCCTGATTCTTGCAGCAGCTTTGCTGCTTTCAACCAGTGAAACAACTTTAGCACAAGGCGGCCGGGGCGGTGGCGGCGGCCATGGCGGTGGAATGCGGATGGGCGGTTTCCACGGCGGCGGAATGCGGATGGGTGGTTTCCGAGGCGGAATGCGGATGGGCGGAATGCGGATGGGCGGAATGCGGATGGGCGGTTTCCGACACGGCTACGCGGGGATTGGTGGCAGAGGAATCTACGGTAGAGGCTACCGGGGCTTTGGCTACGGTAGAGGCTATGGGCTGTACGGGTTGGGCTATTGGCCGTATTACGGCTACGGTGGATTAGGCTACGGCGGCTACGGCTACGGCGGATTGGGCTACGGCTACGGCGGATTGGGTTACGGCTACGGCGGATTGGGTTATGGCTACGGCGGATTGGGCTACGGCTATGGCGGATTGGGTTATACCGGCTATGGCTACGGCGGCTCGGGCTACGGGGGATACGGCAGTTACCCCACTTTGGGATACGCTTCCAATTATTACCCATATACGAGTTCCCTCTACCAGGGCTTGGTTTCGTCGAGTTCGGCTTCGTCCGCGACAACGACAAAAGACAAGACGACCCATCTCGTTGTGAGCGTTCCCAATGAAAACACCCAACTTACCGTCAACGGTATGAAGACGACCTCCACGGGGAGGGTTCGCGAATTTCAGTCTCCAGTGCTCCAACCCGGACATTACACCTACAACATCCAGGCAACCTGGAGGATAAATGGCCAAACGAAGACTGAGACCAAGAAAGTCAGCGTGGTGCCGGAGATTGGAAGTCTGTGAACATTTCATAGTTCGTCAAGATCTTGATGGCACGAATTGTGCAATATTACAAATCGTTCGCCAATCGAACAGTTCGCCCGGACTAATCGCCCAAGAATGAGGTGCGATATGTCACGACTATCACTCGGATTCGGAAGAATCCTAATTCTTGCAGCAGGTTTGCTGCTCGCAACCAGCGAATCAGTCCAAGCGCGAGGCGGGCGTGGTGGCGGTGGCGGCCGGGGCGGCGGCGTAATGCATGCGGCGGGTTCCGCGGGGGCTATGGTGGATATGGCCGTGGAGGCTTTGGTAGGGGCTACGGCGGTTACGGTAGAGGCTATGGGCTCTTCGGATTCGGACTCGGCTATGGCCTAGGGTACGGCATGGGATACGGTGGGTATGGAGGCTACGGAGGGTATGGGGGGTATGGCGGCTACAGTGGCAATGGGGGCTACGGTGGCTACGGATACGACCCCTATGGATACGGATATGACCCCAACTATGGGACATCGTCCGTCTACCAGGATCCTTACGCGGTGTCGGGAACAGCTTCGGCAATGCAAACCGACATGACCACACACGTCCGCGTTGTCGTGCCTGACCCAAATGCCATCGTTACGGTAAACGGCATGAAAACGGCCACGACCGGTACGGTTCGAGAGTTTCAGTCCCCGGCGCTGGCACCTGGAAAGTATACTTACCAGATCCAGGCAACCTGGGAGCAAAATGGCAAAATGAAGACCGACAACGAGCAAGTTAGCGTACGGCCTGGTGGTTGGGAGGTTGTGACTATGCATTAGCTCACAGCCGAGAAGTAGCAGCCCATTTCAGGATCGCAATCGATCGTCAAAAGCCTTCGCCCAGGTCTGAATTGAACGGCACAGCTTTTGCAAATGAAAAACGCGCCGAAAAACTGATACCACAGCAAGGAGGGTCATCATGACTCGTGCGTTCAAGAAGTTTGGTCAGGCACTGTTTTTGGCGATCGTCGTATTCGGTGTGGCGGGTAGATCTGCTCAGGCGCAACAACCCACTGCCACCACAAGCCCAGGCTACAGCATATCCGCTCCCATCACGGGATACCGCTACGACGGCGGCTATTACGGTCCCGGATACTACCGTTTTTCGTCTGGAAATTCACTCGACAACAGTCCTGCCTATTACAGCTATGGACTGGGGTTCCCCGTCAATGGTTCCTACACGTCGGGCTATTATCCCTACTACTATGGAACTTCCTCAGCCATCACACCTGCGTTTTATTCGGAAGCCGGTTTACTTACAAATAAGTCAGTGCTGACCGACCGAACCGCCCATGTCAGGGTGATCGTGCCCGATGCCAATGCCGATGTCCTCATTGATGGGAAGAGGACAAACACCGTGGGCATGATTCGGGAGTATCAATCGCCCTCACTTGCCGATGGAAAATATACGTATGAAATAAAGGCTACCTGGGTCGAAAATGGCCAGAGCAAGTCGAAGACCCAGAAAATCAGGGTGATGCCGGGAAGCTGGTCGGTAGTGAACTTCCCGGAGTCCAGCACGGCGCAGTGAATTGCGCATAGAGAAACACGCCGGAGACCAGAAACCAGCTTGCTGCTGTTTTTCTGGTCTCTGTCTTCCGGCGTGCTGTTTAGAGAATTCCGGCACCGAAAGTGCCGCCGGCGGCACTTTCCTCACTTTTACCGACGCGCTTGTCGGTAGAAGCGTGCGGGCCACGGGGTGCGCCATGGCCGGAGTGAACTCGTCCGTTGCCTTTGCTGATTTCTCCGATCACGCCTGCGTAACTATTGTCGGCGGTGTCGAAATCGCCGCCGTCGTAGTCGTCGTAGGTGCAGATGTAGCCGGGAGTCTTGGCACGCTCACGCTCTTCGTGATAGGCCTTGACGATGGCGGATTGCAGCACCTCTCGACAGGAACTGTTGATCGGATGCGCGATATCGGCGTGTAGTTTGGCGCGACCGTCGGGGTCTCGACCGGCGCGATTCTCATCCAGCTTGTGACCGCAGTTGTTGCAGAACCGTGCCCGAAGGTGGTTCTTGCAGCCGCAATGCGAGCAGCGATCCGTCAGCTTTCGGCTGGGCATGGCCACGAAAAGACCTTTCGTTCCTTCGATAATCTTCAAATCGCGGATCACGAAAGCGTTGTCGAATGTCACCGAGCAAAAGGCCATGAGCCGCTCGTTGTTTTCCTCGACCAGTTTAATCCGAACTTCGGTGATAACCACAGGTGTTCTCCTTTTGATCTGTGGCAACCTGTTAAGCGCAACTCCGTATCAGGAACACGCCAATCCTTGCGGGTTCGATCCCGGATGATTCCGGAACATGAGGAGGCGATCCGCTCAGGGTGTCTGCCACCCGTTGAGCTTCCTGACGATCACGACACAGCGCAAACAAACACGATCCCGACCCGCTCAGCAAACAACCTGCCGCGCCTGTGTTCTGTAGTCGCCGGTGCAGTTCTGCTACCGACGGGGCCAAGCCAAACGCTGCCGATTGCAGCTGATTGTGCAGCCCTTTTCCCACGCGCTCGACATCCCCGGCAGCCAGCGCTGCGATGATGTCAGCTCCCGAATTCTGAATTGTGGATTGGTTCCATCCACAATGTTTGTACACGTCCGCCGTTGCCAATCCGATCGGCGGCTTGATTAACACCAGATCGAAAGCTCGCCCAACCTTTACCGGCGTTACTTTCTCGCCGCGCCCGGTACACCAGGCCGCCGGCGTGTGAAAGAAGAACGGCACATCCGAACCGATCTCCGAGCCGATCGAGGCCAACTCGGCTGCGGCAAGATTCAATTGCCAAAGTTCGTTCAATCCTGCCAAAGTTCCCGCTGCGTCGCTGGAACCACCGCCCAGGCCGGCCGCCCAGGGGATGCGTTTGGTCAGATGAATCTTCGCGCCATGCGGGCAGCGGGCGCGATCCTTCAACAACCGGGCCGCTCGAAGAACCAGGTTGTCAGGCCCGGTCGAAAGTCCCAACTCATCGCATCTGAGCGATAGTCTGCCGGACTCATCCAGGTCAAGGTCAAGTTCGTCGAACAACTCCACCGCCAACATGAGCGTGGCGATTTCGTGATAACCATCGGGCCGTTTGCCCAGAATCTCCAGATATAGATTGATCTTCGCAGGCGCTAGGACATGGACCGTGTCACCAGGCGCTAGACGGCCTGGGTCCGCTAAATCGGCGGATGGTTGACGACGGATCAACATGAGAGGACATGCAACTGGCGGGAGAAACCCCTTCCATGGGAAGCCGATGAACTGACGACAACCATGTCCCGTTACCGTCCTTGGCTGCGGGTAGGCTCATCTGGAAAGATGAGAGCCCTATACAACCCAGGTGCGAAAGTCAAAGTAAGTTGAAGGATATTACGTCTTCTCAAGGAATCTGTCAAGTCGGAGATATGGAGAAGTTTTTTTTGGGTGTAACCAGATTCTCTGGGGGTGATCAGGCGGCCAGTGCCCAATAGGGTTCCCATTGGGATGTATGCCGGACGCACACCAGACTGGCCATAGGTCGTACATTGCCTATATTCCATCGAGCGCCCCGACGCTTCAGACGCAGGCCCAGGGTCTTCGCCTCACCTTCGACTTGGCCGCTGCCAATCGCTTGACCCGCTTGCAATCGTTGGACGTAGTTCACACGGTTCATGTGTTTCGAGAAATAGCCGATCAGACGCTCCGTTGCTTTACGACGACGTTCGCGTTCCGATTCGTCGGCGACTCCAAGCAGTTCATTCACCCACTGACAGACGCCTGCCCAACCTTGACGAATCAACAAACCGCGGGCGTGCTTATACGCGTCTTTGGCTTCGCTGGTCTCTTCGCCGTAGACGCGTTTGGCGCACTTACTCAGGTGCTGACAGGCATGATAGAAGTCGAGCGTTTGCAGACACCCGGTGAGCGTTCGCTGCACCGCTTTCCAGATCCAACTGGCACCGTCCGCCAAGACGTGCACCGCCGCCCAGCACGTCACTCCCAGCCGACGTAAGCGTGGCCGCCAAGTCTTGCGAAACTCCTTGGCTGTGGCGATCATCGCAAACGCCAGTACCATGGTCGCTGCCGGCAAACGCTGCTTCTTCCAATGGTCCGGCGATGTCGGCTCGCCTGCTTCTCGCTTGGAAACCACCGCGATTTTCAAGTCTTTCCAGCCTTCTTCACGCGTGTTGACCTTGCCCGCGTCGGTCGTGAACTCGACTTCCCCCGCCGCTTTTTGGAAAACTTCTTCGCTGGTAGTGTCTTCGGCTTGAAACCGAGCCATGTCTTTAGCGTGGCCCTCCACCGCCTTCCGCACCGTCTCGGGGCAAAGGTCCACTCCCAACATCTCATGCATGTGCTCGCTGGCGGACGCGAACGACATGTCTGCCGCCAGACGGCAACAGTGCTTCCGCACGGTCTTGCTGTAGCGCTGTCCCTCCACGCCCAAGAGGGCATCGGCCGCATAGGATCCATCGCCGCCGCACATGCACTTCCAGTAACGGCGTTCGAAGACCACCTCTCCGACAGCGCTCATCAGTCGGCGTTCTTTGGGACCTCGGTTTTCTTTCTTGCGGCCGCACTCGCAGACACGGATCGGCGCCCCTTTTTTCGGCGGTCTCGATTCTTCGAGCCACCGCATCGGAGAGCACATGGGCTTGAAATGTTCGCCCTTTCTCAACCACCGCATCTTCGCAGGCATCGAAAACCGTCCCATCGGGCGCAGTCAACGCAAGCTGCTCCATTTCCTCAACCAGCGCCAACGCTCGCCGGACAATACCTTCGTGCTTCGGGTCCACTTCAATCGTCACTCTGGTGCCCATATAACATCCTTGTTAAGGGGTGAGTAATTCAGTTACCCCTCACTTACCTAAATTCCCCGAACACCACCAGAGAAGTTGGCTACACCCTTTTTTTGGGTTTAGCCATATTCTCTGGGGGTCGTAGCCGTGGCTGGAAATCGCCGCTACCAGGCTGAACAGATCGTAGCGGCGGCATCTCGCCGCCGTCTGCAAACTCTCGGCGGCAGGATGCCGCCGCTACGATCGTTTCAGCCGCTACGACCCTCCAGAGAATGTGGTTACACCCTTTTTTTGGTTTCAGCCAACTTCTGAGGGGCACCGGTGCCGCAGACGGCCTGGGAAGGCCGTCCTAGTAGGACGGCCTTCCCAGGCCGTCGAACTCAGCTGCGGGGATACCTTTGCGACAGGGATAACATTGTTGACGGATTTGCCGGTACTTCGCCGGATATTGCCCGTTTCTTCTATGCCGAGAGTAACAGCATTTGCATCCATGAAATACCCCCGGCTCCGGTTGAGTGTGATTGCGTGAAGATAGGACAAGCCGATAAATTAGAGGATTGAGGTGCCTGCCGGCCATAACCGAGCAGGTTTCCACATCAGACTTTATCATAGGAGACTTGCCATGAGGGGCATTCGGCTTGTGAAATCCTTGCTGTTTGGTTTCGTCCTCCTGTTCGCGTCGTTTGGTTGTTATGGCCCAGTTCCGTTCCGACGCTGGCGCTGGCGCTGAGCAAGGACATAGGGATGAGATCAAAGATCGGATTCCGGATGAGGATTTGATTGCGCCAGAGTTCTCGGACTCCCTTCGGGGTCCGAGAACAGTAATCCATTCGACGAAAGAAGAATCAGCACTCAAGAGTCTCTAATTCGATCCCTTTTTCAGGCAATCCAGCATCTCAGCGTGGACAGCAGGGTTACCAGCCAGAAGATCGGTTTTGAACGGATCGACCGTTGCGCCGTTGAGTCGGCTCACCGCTCCGCCGGCCTCGCGAACCAGCACGATGCCGGCAGCCACATCCCAGGCGAAGTTGTCGAAGGCCCAATACCCATCGAACCTTCCACAAGCAACATAAGCCAGATTCAAGGCAGTCGACCCCGTTCTGCGTAAAGCCTGTGCCTTGTACGAGAAGTTCCGCCACCACGTCAGATTGCGTTCCTGAGCTTCCGGGTCGGGAGGAAAACCTGTCGAGATTAGAGCCTGGCCCAGTCCGGGAACCCGGCTCACGCTCATCGGCTTGTCGTTGAGAACCGCGAATCCCCCTTTTGCCGCAGCGAACATCTCGTTTTGACGGGGATCGTAGATCACTCCCACGACCAATTCGCCCGCGACCATCAACCCGATCGAAACGCAGTAACAGGGACAGTCGTGGACATAATTCGAGGTGCCGTCGAGCGGATCGACGATCCACGTCGGCGGCGCATCGGCGGGGAGAGCAAGGTTCTTTTTGTCGAGATGGGTATCTTCTTCGCCGAGAAATCCGTGACCGGGGAAGGTCTCTTGAAGAAAGGCATAGATCGCCTTTTGTGCGGCGAAATCGGCCTCCGTTACCAAATCGGCCCGGCTCTTTTCTCGGGCAGAGAATCGGCCGCGCCATTGTTCGAGTTGTCCGGCACCGCGCAAGGCCGCTTCCTTGGCAGCAACCACGTACGCTCGCAGTTGTTGATCCGTCGTCGATTCAGTCATAGCGCACATCCACCTTGCCGCCGATCCGGAAAATCAACTCCACTTCCTTCTTACCGCAATCGAACACCAACGAAAAGATGAACACCGAGCGCTGCATCGTGCCTCCGATCGCATCTATAGTAAGTGGAGGTCATGAATGATAAGTGAGAAGTTCATGAGAAGGTGTTTCGCGAGGATAAGGAATCGTTGACACCGATACAACCTTTGTGCTCCAATCAGATTGAAGCTGGAGCCAATTCAACGAGACTCGTATATGGATCCGCTTTTCCGCATCGGCTTGCTTGCAAACTGCGTGCTTGCGTTGTTTCTCACCATCGGATCGCGCGCAAGCGCTCAGCCCAGCGTGCCACCAAAGGGTCTGAAGCCCCCATCCGTCGAGGGTCTGGCATTCTTCGAGAAAAAGATACGTCCGGTTCTGGTAAGAGAATGCTACTCGTGCCATTCGGCAGAGGCCGAGAAAATCAAGGGCGGCTTTCGCCTCGATACGTCCAGCGGAATTCGCAAAGGAGGCGAAACGGGGCCCGGCGTTATTCCGGGCGATGCGAAAGGCAGCCTGCTGATCAAGGCGATCAAGCACCTCGATAAAGAACTGACCATGCCGCCCAAGAAGAAACTGAGCAACGAAATCATTGCCGACTTCGAGAAGTGGATTGAGATGGGTGCGCCCGATCTGCGCGACGGCGCTGCCATGGTTGCCAAGAAGGGGATCGACATCGAAAAAAGCCGAAGAATCTGGGCATTTCAACCACCCGCGAAGGCTAACGCCCCCGCGGTGAAAGATGAAACCTGGCCAAGGTCCGACATCGACCGGTTCCTCCTGGGCGCGCTGGAAGCGAAGGGGCTGAAGCCGGTTGCCGATGCCGACGCCCGGACGCTGATTCGCCGCATGTACTTCGACCTGATCGGACTGCCGCCCACTCCTGAAGAAGTCGAAGAATTCGTCAAGGATCACAGATCGGCCCGCAGTCGGCCTTGACGAATGTCGTCGACAAATTGCTGGCATCGCCGCAGTTCGGCGAACGCTGGGGCCGGCACTGGCTCGATCGTGGCGCGCTACGCCGAGTCGAGCGGCCGAACCGCCAACTTCACCTATCCGCACGCCTGGCGCTATCGCGATTATGTCATTCGCTTCCTTCAACGCCGACAAGCCTTACGATCAGTTCATCCGCGAACAACTGGCCGGCGATCTGCTTGGTGCGAAGGACGACAAAGAAAAGGCCGAGTTCCTGATCGCCACGGGCTTCCTGGCCATCGGTCCCAAGAGTCACGACGAACGAAACCGCCGGCAGTTCCAGATGGACGTGGCGGACGAACAGATCGACGCCACTTTCCAGGTCTTTCAAGGGCTGACCGTTGCCTGCGCCCGCTGCCACGATCACAAGTTCGATCCGATCCCGCAGAAGGATTACTACGCCCTGGCCGGCATCTTCCGCAGCACCGAAACCTGCTACGGAACCATCCGCGTCATTCAAAGCAACCACCCCAGCCCGACTGCTGACGCTGCCCAAAGAAGCGGCGTGCCACGCTCGCACTGGAACCGCTCACGGACACCGGCGGGCCGCGATCGAAAAGCAGAATTCAAGGCACCAAGGACCAGATCGCCAAGCTGACCGGGCAGAGACAACTTCATTCGCAGCATATTGACCCGGAGCCAGATCACTTCATACCAAAGCCAGCTCGCACTTTACGAGAGCCGACGGCACCCCAAGCCGCTGGCCATGGGCGTGCGCGACCGCTCCCGGCCCCGGACAGCAGGCTGTATGTTCGCGGCGAACTCGACTCAGCCGGCGAGACGGTCAATCGCGGCTTTCCGCAGGTCCTGACGGCCAAACAGCCGGCGATTAGCCGGGGCAGCGGCCGGCTGGAACTGGCGGACTGGATCGCCTCGAAGGACAACCCGTTGACCGCCCGCGTCATGGCCAACCGCGTCTGGCTGCACCTGATCGGCCGCGGGCTGGTGCCACGCCGGACAACTTCGGCGCTCCGGCCAGCCGCCCAGCCATCCGGCCTTGCTCGATTATCTGGCGGTTTCGTTCGCGCGAGAACGGCTGGTCGGTGAAGAAACTGATCCGCAGCCATCGTGCTGAGCCGGGCCTATCAGCTGTCGTCGCAGTTCGACGCCAGAACTTCGAGGCCGATCCCGACAACGTGCTGGTCTGGCGGATGCCGCAAGCGCCGGCTCGAAGCCGAGGCTCTGCGCGACACGATGCTGGCCCTCGAGCGGGCGGCTCGATCTGACCCCGCCGAAGGGCAGTCCGGTTGCCAAGATGCGGCGAAGGAACGGCCGACTTCCGTTTCCTGGCGGCACAACGACGACGTCAGATGACTCGCACCGCACCGTCTACCTGCCGATCGTCCGCGACAAGGTGCCCGAGGTGCTGACGCTCTTCGATTTCCCCGACCCGAGCCTGATCATCGGCGAGCGGGCGACGACGACGATCCCCGCCCAGTCGCTTTACCTGATGAACAATCCGTTCGTCATTCGCCAGGCGGAATCCCTGGCGGACAAGCTGCTCGCCACGAGCGATGATGACGCCGGCAAGCTCGACCGGGCCTATCAGCTCTGCTACTCGCGGCCGCCGTCCGAGAAGGAACTCAAGAAGGCCCAGAAATTCCTGGAAGACTACGGAAAGCTACAGACTCGCCGAGCGGCCTGGTCCGCATTATGTCAGGCGCTTTTCGCCGGCGCGGAATTTTCCCACCGGTAGACCCAGGGTGCGCGGAGTACCGCGACCCTGGGCTTTGAAGATTGCACCCCTTCAGGGTGCTCAGACCAGGATGCTTCGCATCCTACATATGGGAAAAGCCGCACTGAAGCTTCGGAGATCAACCCATGAACCCGATCGTTCCCCACTTGTCTCGTCGAACTCTGCTGCGCTCCAGTACGTGCGGGTTCGGCTATCTCGCCTTCGCCGGACTCTCGACCTGGGCGGCCGAGAAGGATGACCCTCTCGACCCAAGAACCGAGTCATTTCCCGCCAGGGCCAAGCGGGTGATCTTCCTGTGCATGGAAGGTGCGCCATCGCACGTCGATACCTTCGACTACAAGCCAAAACTTGCCGAACGCGACGGCAAGAGCATGCCCAATGCCCGGACGTTCGGTAAGACTGCTGGCCTCGCCCATTCAAATTTGCCAAGCACGGCAAAGGCGATCTTTGGATCTCCGAGTTATTCCCGGAACTGGCCTCCCAGGCCGACGAACTGTGCCTGCTGCGCGGCATGCACACCGACGTGCCGGCCCATTCGCAGGCGTTCATGCAAATGCATACGGGAGTCTCGCAGTTCACGCCGTCCCTCAATGGGTGCGTGGACCTTCTACGGACTGGGCACGGAGAATGAAAATCTGCCTGGGTTCGTCACCATCAGCCCGCCGCTCCAAAACGGTGGTCCTGCCAATTACGGCAGCGCTTTTCTGCCCGCCATTTATCAGGGCACGCCGATCGGCGGCTTCCGCAGCTTTGGCGGTTTTGGCGGCAGAGGTGGAAGCGGCAGCGTCAGCAACATCAAGAACCCGAAACAGGCGATCGAGGCACAGCGCGCGCAACTCGACTTCATCCAGTCGCTCAACCAGGAGGAACTGGAGCGCGAGCCGCACAACGCCGGCGTCGAAGGAGCGATCGAGTCGTCTCGAACTGGCCTTCCGCATGCAGAAGGATCTTCCCAAAGTGATGGATCTCAACAACGAATCGGCGGCGACCAAATCGCTCTACGGCATCGGCGACCAGGCAACGGAGAATTTCGGCCGGCAATGTCTGCTGGCCCGGCGGCTTGTCGAGGCCGGCGTTCGATTCGTCGAGATCACTTCGGGCCAGTGGGACCATCACTCCAATTTGAAGAACTTCCATCACGAACAAGGCCAAGAGCGTCGACAAGCCGATCGCCGGCTTGCTGAAGGACTTGAAGTCGCGCGGCTTGCTGAAGGACACGCTGATACTATGGGGCGGCGAATTCGGTCGAACGCCCTACGCTCAGGGCACTGATGGCCGCGACCACAATCACAAGGGCTTTACCATGTGGATGGCCGGCGGCGGAGTGAAGGGAGGTTTTTCCTACGGGTCGACCGACGAGTTCGGCTACGAAGCCGTCGAGGGCAAGATGCATATCCACGACTGGCACGCGACCATTTTGCATTTGCTTGGGCTTGACCACGAGAAATTGACCTTCCGATACGCGGGACGGGATATGCGGCTCACCGATGTCAAAGGAAAGGTGGCCAAGGCCATCATGGCCTGATTTCGCAACCCAATTGCTACCTCGGCGGTGGAGGACTTGAAAACGTGGACGGCGCAACCAACACCGATGAGCGTTCGCTGGAAGGTTATCGCGACTACCTTCGCGTCCTCGCCCGGCTCCATCTGAAGCCCCGATTCCACAGGAAACTGGACGCCTCGGACATCGTACAACAAGCGATCCTCCAGGCGCATGCCTGCCGTTCGCAGTTTCGGGGTAAATCCGAAGCGGAATGGCTTGGTTGGCTGAGAGCCATCCTGGCGAACACGCTGGCGGGCGTCGTCCGCACCTTTCAAACCGCTGCCCGCGACTTGAAGCGCGAACAATCGCTCGAAGCGGAACTGGAACAGTCGGCGGCCCGTCTGGAACATATCCTCGTGGCCGACCAGTCTTCCCCAAGCGAAGGGGCCGTGCGCGGTGAGGAGTTGCTCCGCCTGGCGCGAGCGATAGACCAGCTTCCGGAAGACCAGAGGCGGCGTGGTGGAACTGCATCATCTGAAGGGGCTGACGGTCGCCGAGGTCGCCGTGGAAATCGATCGTACCCGCCCCGCTGTCGTGGGGCTTCTGTTTCGAGGATTGAAGCGACTCCGTGAATTGCTTGCCGCGGAATCGGGGGAAGCATGATACCGAACCTTAGTGAACGCTGCCGGGAAGACCAACTCAACGAGGTGCTGCTTGCTTACGTCGAAGCGACGGAGGCTGGTCAGAAGCTTGACCGGGAGGAATGGCTCGCCAACCATCCCGACCTGCGCGACGACCTCGCCGCATTCTTTACCAGTTATGACCAGGTCGAACGGCTCGCCGCCCCCCTGCGTCAATGCGGAACCTGGAGCGCGGATGGTACCACGAGTGTGGAAAGTATGGCTCCCCTGCCCCCGTCTTCGGCAGATGTTTTGCATGCCAACCTGGGTCAACTCGGCGACTTTCGATTAATCCGCGAGGTGGGCCGAGGCGGAATGGGCGTGGTCTATGAAGCCGAGCAACTTTCGCTGCACCGGCGCGTGGCGCTGAAGATACTGCCCTTCGCCGCGGCCGTCGATCCCCGGCAACTTCAGCGGTTCAAGAACGAAGCTACCGCAGCGGGAAATCTTCGGCACGAAAACATCGTCCCGGTGCATGCCGTCGGCAGCGAACGAGGTGTCCACTACTATGCGATGCAGTTCGTCGACGGTCAAAGTCTCGCCGCTTTAATTTCAGAACTTCGCAGCCCGGCCGAGAATGTTGTGAAGTCGCTGCCGGCGGGAAATACCATCCCGTTGGCGAAGCTCGCCACCGAGCGCGACACGGGTGGACCAGCCCATTTCGACTGGGCGGCTGGACTGGCCCGCCAGGCGGCACTGGCTCTCGAGCACGCACACCAGTCGGGTATCGTTCACCGCGACGTGAAACCGGGCAATTTGCTCCTCGATACGCGCGGGCAACTCTGGGTCGCCGACTTCGGACTGGCCCAGTTTACGGGTGACGCCGGCTTGACTGCTACGGGTGAAGTACTCGGCACGCTCCGCTATGCAAGCCCGGAACAGGCACTCGGTCGACGCGGGGTTGTGGACCAGCGCAGCGATGTGTATTCGCTGGGTGCGACTCTTTACGAACTACTCACGCTCCGCCCGCCGTTCGACGGTCACGATCGCCACGAATTGCTTCGGCAAATCGCCGACGATGCGCCGCCGGCGCCACGTTCGATCCATTCAGCGATCCCGGCGGGCCTGGAAACGATTGTCTTGAAGGCGCTGCGCAAGGAGCCGGCCGACCGCTACGCCACAGCGCAAGAGTTCGCAGATGACCTTCAGCGGTTTCTCGAACGCAGGCCGACCCTGGCCCGGCCACCGAGTAGCGCGGAACGATTCCGGATGTGGTCGCGGCGACATCCGGCCGGCCTTCTCGTGGGCGCGGTCGTTCTGCTGCTGGTCACTGTCGGATCGGTGGTCAGCATGGCGCTGGTCGGTGCAGAACAGGAGCGGACGCGAACCGAACAACACCGAGCCGAGGATGCCTACCAGCGCGAACGGCTGCGGGCCGAGGAAGCTGAGACCCGGCTCACGCTGGCCCGACGGGCCATTGATGAGTTGTTCCGGGTGAGCGAGGAAGAGTTGGCCGACCGCCCCGGCATGGAGATGCTGCGGAAAAGGCTGCTCCGTTCGGCCCTGGCTTACTATCAGGAATTCCTGGTCGAGCGCCGGGACGATCCCAGCTCCCACGCCGAACTGCTCGAAACCACTCAACGCGTCGAGGGGATTCTGGCCGACCTTGCGGTCCTCCGGGCCGCCACGCACTTTTACCTGCTCTGCCAGCAGTCGGTTCTCGACGACTTGCACCTGACTGCACAGCAACGCCGAAAAATCAAGGAATTGACTGCGCGTGTAGGCAAAGAATGGATGGAATCGTTCCACGACATTGGCCTGGTATCAGCTGCCGAGCGCGGCCAGCGCACCATCGCTCTGGCACGAAATGACGAAGCGGAACTCAACGCGATCCTGACACCCCAACAGCAAGCCCGAGTCCGTCAAATCGGCTTACAGGCGGACGGATCGAGCGCATTCCGCGATCCGGACGTCGCTGCGGCACTTGGACTGACGCTCCCGCAGCGCGAACAGATAAGAACGATTGAGGACGATGCACTGTTCGGCTGGATGCGATGGCCGGCACCGGGTGCAAGCAGCATGGGCAAGCCCGGCGGCAATCGGGAAAAGTTGAGCAAGGAACGCATTCTCGCGGTATTGACGGAAGAGCAGAAACAACGCTGGCAGGCAATGAACGGCACGCCCCTAAAGGGTACGATAACGCCATTCCGATCGCCACCTCCTTTCCAGGGCGCACCCGGCACGAAAATGCCGCCACGTTAAATCCTTGCCGGGAGCGATCTTGACCCGTCAAACCTTGAGAAAATCACCAACGGCGCGCTGCATTCTCCAACTTTACGCATCTCTTCACATAGGAGAAGGCGTGCCCACAATGCGCCGATCGCATTGCCCTCTTGCCTGACCGAATTCATGAGGTATCGCGATGAGTAGACGATTCCTGGCGCAAACCGCTGCCTTTTTGGCGATCACGCTTTTTTTAGGAAGCGCACGCCTGGTTCCGTTCGCGTTGGCGGACGATGTTAAATCGGCGTCGAAAGGTGCCGATGGGAAGAGTGAATTCGGCCTCACGAAGGTGTGGTCGATTCACATTGAAATTCCTGCCGAGGAATTCGACGCGATGCAGCCTGCCTTTGCCGGCGGGTTTGGCCCTCCACCCAAAAAAGATGTGAAAAAGGACGACAAGAAGCGCGCCGGTGAGAAGAACCTGTTCGGCACCGATTTTCCGTGGGTAGAGGCCGACTTCACTGCCGATGGTAAGACCCTGAAGAAAGTTGGTATACGCTACGCCGGCGACATCACCTATTTCGTTTCGGGCCGGGGACTGAAGCGCCCCCTCAAGATCTCCTTCGATAAGTTCAGCGCTCAGCAGTTTGCCGGCCTTTCTGCCGTCCAACTCCACGCCATGCCGCTCGACCCAGCCAAGTCGCGCGAGGCGCTCGCGTATTCGATCTTCCGCGCTGTGGGCGTACCGTCGCCGCGCACGGCGTTTGCGGAGGTCACGCTCAGCGTTCCGGGCAAGCACGACAAAGTGAACCTGGGTCTGTTTACCGTTGTAGAGAACGTCGATGCGCGGTTTTTCGCCGACCGTTTTGGTTCCGACAAAGGGCTTGCGATGAAACCGTTCCGCGTGCGCGGTATCGACTTCCTCGGCAACGACTGGGATCGGTACAGGGGGCAATACCTGCCGCAACGGGAGGCCACGAAGGATGAAGCCAGGCGCGTCATCGAGTTCGCCAAGCTGGTCAACCAGTCTTCCGATGAGGAGTTCAGGAGGCAAATCACTTCGTTTATCGACGTGGATGCGTTCCTGCGGTTCCTTGCCGCCAACGCGTTGACATCGAACCTGGAGAGTTTCTTTGCCCTCGGGCACAACTACACGCTCTATCTCGACCCGAAGACCAACAAGTTTTCTTTCATCCCCGGTGATCTGGAGTTTTCGTTCGCCAACTTCATGCTCATGGGTTCCGCCGACCAGTTGATGGACTTAAGTGTAATGAAGCCCTATCCAGGCGAGAACAAACTGCCCGATCGGCTGCTTGCGATCAAGGATGTAAACGATAAGTACCGGAAGTTGCTCAAGGAACTTTCCACAACCGTCTTCACCAAGGACCAACTGGTCAAGGATGCCGACGCCATAGACCAGGCCACGAAAGAGACTCGCGCAAAAGAGGCCAAGGCTGTTGCAGCGCGAAAGGAACCTGCACCGGGCTTCGGTGGTCCGCCGGGGGGCATGGGACCGCAGCCGCCGGACATCAAGACGTTCGCCGGGAAGCGCAGCGCATCCGTTGCAGCGCAGCTCGCCGGGACGAGCAAAGGCTATGCTCCGCAGCAATTCGGGTTTGGCCCGCCTCCGGTTGGCTTTGGCCCTCCGGGCAGGATGGGCAACGCCCAGCCGATCGACGAAAGAACCTTCCGCGATAATGTTCAAGTTGCCCCGGAGTTCGAAGCCACGCTCTTTGCCGTAGCGCCGAAGGTGAACTACCCGGTAGCGATCGCCTGCGCCCCAACGGGTGAAGTCTACGTCGCCGCCGATGAGCAGGGATCGCTGGGGCGAACGCCAGGCGGCGGCAAGATCTATCGCTGTATCGATAAAGACGGCGACGGCAAAATGGACGAGGTCACTTTGTACGCGAAGGTCGATCACCCGCGCGGTGTCGTGTACCGTAACGGCAAAGTATGGGTCATGCACCCCCCGACACTCACCGTCTTTGAGGACACCAACGGCGACGGCGTGGCGGACAAACAGGAAGTACTCGTCACCGGCTTGACGACCGATCAGATCACCCTCCGCGGCGGCGACCACACCACCAACGGTGTGCGCATGGGTATTGACGGCTGGCTTTACATTGGTGTCGGCGATTACGGCATCAAGGAGGCCACCGGCAAAGACGGCAGGAAAATCACGCTTCGTGGCGGCGGCATCGTACGTGTCCGACCCGACGGTACGGATCTCGAATTCTACTGCACCGGTCTGCGCAACCCGTTCGACATCGCCATCGACCCGTTCATGAACCTCTTCACCCGCGACAACACCAACGACGGTGCAGGCTGGGATACGCGCGTCAGCTTGCTCAAGCAGTCAGCTCTTTATGGATATACCCAGCTTTTTGCCAACTTCACCGATGAAATCATGCCGCCGCTCGGCGTGTACGGCAATGGCGGAGCGACCGGCGGGCTGTTTGTACAGGATCCATCCTGGCCCGAGAAATTCCGCAATACGCTCTTCACCGGCGACTGGGGGCGCAGCGAAGTCTACCGGCACGAGTTGAAGGCCAACGGCCCGACGTTCGACGCGAAGCAAGATCTCTTCATGAAGATGCCGCGCGCCACCGGCATGGACATCGACGGCAGCGGCAGGCTGTACATCGCGAGCTTGCACGGTGGCTCTGCCGTCGGCTACGAAGGCCCGAATGTCGGCTTTGTCGCCCGCGTCGTACCGAAGGGATTCAAAGCGGAGCTGTTCCCCGATTTGAAAAAAGCCAAAGCGGGTGAACTCATCGAGTACCTCAGCGCGCCTCAATCCGTCACCAGGCTCCACGCCCAGGGCGAAATTCTGGCGCGGGGCAGAAGCACCGATGCCACCAGGGCACTCACGGCACTGGCCTTCGACACAAACGCCTTGCTCGAAGGTCGGGTTGCCGCGATTTTCACGCTCAAGCAACTCGATGGCAAGGATTCCCATGCGGCAATGCTCAAGCTCGCGGAGACCTCCGCAGTGCGGGAGTTTGCACTGCGTGCGCTCACGGATCGCAAGCATGAAGCAGAAGGTCTCGATCCAAAAGTCTTCATTGCCGCCCTGGCCGATGAATCGCCCCGCGTCCGCGCTCAGGCGTTGATAAGCCTCGGCCGGCTCAACAACCCAACTGTTGCCAAAAGCATTCTGCCGCTCACGGCCCGGCCGACCGGCTCGACCATGCCGGCTCAGCGTCCACTTCAGAATCAGCCGGATCCGGATCGCGTCGTTCCGCACCTCGCGGTTCGGGCACTCGTAGCGCTCAACGCCATCGACCCCTGCCTCGAAGCGCTGGATGGTCCGTACGCGGCGGGAGCGCTCTGGACGCTGCGCTACCTGCACCAACCGAAAGCCGTTGACGGTCTTATCAAGAAGCTCGGCACGGTTCGCTCGCCCGATCTGCGCCGGGGAATTCTCGCGACGCTGATTCGCCTTTACCACCGCGAAGCCGATTACAAGGGATCGTGGTGGGGCATCCGCCCCGACAATACGGGTCCATACTACGACCGCGTCGAGTGGGAGATGAGCAGACGCATCGGCGCTGTCATCTCGGCCGCGGTGCTCGACGGCGACATCGAGACGGTCAAGTACCTGAAGACGGAACTTGTCCGGCACAAAGTTTCGCTCGCCGGCGTGCCGGTTGGCCCGGATATCGCAAAACAGGAAAAGGAGAAACCGATCATGCTGCCCAAGGCCGATCCGAAGAACCTGGACCAGATTGGCAACATGACCTACGAGACTGCGGCCAGGCGCACTCTTTCCGTGCAGGGCGATGCGAAGAAAGGTGCGGTGATCTTCAAGGCACAGTCCTGCTTGGCCTGCCACACGACCGCCGACGGCCAGACACCCAGAGGTCCGCATCTCTTCGAGATCGGCAAACGGTACAAGGCCGAAGAACTCGTAGAGTCGATCCTGAAACCCAGCGCGAAGTTGGCCCAGGGCTACGAGAGCTATCGTTTTGAGACCAGCGATGGTAAAGTAGTTGAGGGATTCATCGTCAGCGAGCGCGCTGATGCCACCGTGATACGTGAAGCGAATGGTGTGCAGCGAGAGCTCAGAACGCACCGAAATTGAAGTGCGCCGACAACAAAAGCAATCCGCGATGCCCGATGGAATAGCCGCGAACCTGACACCCGCCCAACTCGCGGATCTGATCGCGTACTTGCAATCACTGAAGTGAAATCGTGTCCGATACGTTGGAGCAGACCAACTGACATTCTTGAAGGGATCGACCTATGTTCGGCTATAACGAGATTGCGATTCGTATTGTCTGGACACTGGCTGCACTGGTGTTGTTCACTGGTAACGCACTGGCATACGTTGGGCCGGGTGCGGGAATGGAACTGGTCGGGTACACCATGAGCCTGATCGCCTGGATCGCTGTGGCATTCTTCTCGATGATGTTGTGGCCTTTGTACACGTTGTTGCGCTGGCTGCGAGGCGGGAAATCGGCAGCGACGAACACGGTACAAACTCCTTCTGATCCAGCCCCGTCCTCCCCATCCCCTCAAGTTCAGGAAGCGGACAGGCAGTGAATGCGCCGTCGCTTTCGCGTCCGGCTAACGAACGGATTCTCATCGTTTGCCGCTCCGCGGCGAACGTCTTTTCTTGCCGCTCCGCGGCGTTAAGCTACCACCGTCAGAAGGCTATGCGCCTGAACGATAAGCTCCTGACCGAGGCAGGTTTGGCCGGAGAGCGGCAAGACAAGACGTTCGCCGCGGAGCGGCAAACGATGATGGTCGTACTCGTTGCGAATTGTGTTATTTCAGGCTGTTCGCATCTAGCTGGATTGTCCCTGAACTACCAAATCTCCTCCTGCGTGCCAGTCGAACAACATCAAGTTCGCGGGTTGCCCAACTGCCAGTCGATGGACCGGCAACCCCAACAACTCGCGTGGCCGGATCGTTGCCATGTCGATCGCTTCCGCCAGTGATACTCCCGCCATCTCGATCATTTTCGAGACACAAGTATCCGTGAATACCCCCGAGCCGGCAAGAAAGGGTGTACCCGGCACGACCACTCTGCCGGATGGCAAAATCTCCAGTTCCATTCCCGATTGCGCGTAGTGGCCGGGCGGCAATCCTGCCAGACTGCTGGCATCGCAAGTGATGACCAGCCGATGCGGTGTCTTGACGCGCGTAATACACTTCAACACCGCTGCCGGCAGATGATGTCCGTCGGGGATTACGCTTGCCGTGAGTTCATCGGCTGCGAGTTGCTCCCAGAGATAGTTTTCGTGACGCGGCAACAGGGCATGGGAGCCGTTACCGAGGTGAGTACTCAGTTTCGCCCCTGCATGAATTGCATCGCGGATTCGGCCCGGCGCAGCAGCAGTGTGACCGATTGCCACCACGATGCCGGCGCGACAAAGTTGTTCGATAAAGTTAAGTGCGTTCTCGTGTTCCGGGGCCAAGGTTACGAGGCGAATCAGTCCTCCCGCGGCTTCTTGCCAGCGAAGAAACTCATCCCAGTTGGGTGCGCGAACATACTCCAGAGGATGGGCACCTCTTGGACCATCTTCGGAACTGATATAGGGGCCTTCGAGGTGGTAGCCGGGGACAGCGCTTGCGATGGTTGGATCGATTTCGCGCGCTCGTTTCAGGGTGGCAAAGCCATGCTGAATCGCCTCGAATGAATGGGTGATGAGCGTGGGCAACAGTCCGCCGATGCCATGCGCGCGGCAAACGTCGATGATCTCGCGGACGTGGTCAACGGTCAAATGGGGCGAGTTGAAGCTATGACCCTTGCAGCCGTTGATTTGTAAGTCGAATAAGGCCGGTGCGACCCAGCCAGCTTCGCGATCGATAGAAGCTGCTCGTGCTGGTTCCTGACGGGTAATCCGGCCGGCATCGATCGTGAGGTCGATTTTCTCACCGGTAGCGTAATGGCGGGCGCGGATTTGCATGTGATAATCTTCCTTCATCCTTAGGCGAGCGGCAGAAACAAATTTACCCGCAACCGCTTACTTCGTGCGCGGCTCTTGAGCGAATCGGCGAGAGCCGCGCACGTAGTAAGCGGAAATCTTTTTCTGCCGCTTACTTCTCGGTCGAATCGTCCGGGGGCGGAGCGCTCTTGAAAAGCCGGGACAGCGCGTACCCGGAAAGGATGGCGAACAGCACGACCCCGCCGCCGGCACCCGCCATGATGAAATCACGCCGATCCAGCTCCGTCAGCCCCCGCTCCTCAACTTCCTGGCTGACCCTGCCCGGCGCAGCGGGGGCATGGGCCGGCATCGGTGCGGCAACCAGCTCGACGTCGAAGTCGTCCTCGCCGAATGTCTCCACTACCGGGCTGCCCGGCCCGGGCATGCGGCATGGCCATCGGCGCGGGCACATTCGGAAGTGGGCCGGTGGGTGGTTCCTTGGTCCTGCGAGAATCTTTGGTTCTGTCGCCGCGTCGAGCTTTTCCTTCGAGTTTGCCGGTAGGGATTTCCGGCATGGGCACGGGCAAGGGCGGCAGCGGCATGGGTGGGACCGGTTTGGCAGCCGGCCTGGCCTCGGCTTGCTGCCGTTGGCCAGTGGTTGGAATCGGACGATGCGGGGCCGATCCCTCAGCAGGATTGGGCAAGAAGATTTGCAAGGCCTGCGCCGCTCGCGCAGGGGTTGGATAGCGCTGATTCGGGTCTTTCGCCATCATCCAGTTCACCACTTGCTGCAGACCATCCGGCACGGGATTGATGAAGTCGCTCAATGGTTTGGGCGGCTCCGTGGCATGTCGAACAATCTGGCTGAGAATGTTGGTATCCGGGAAAGGCTGCTGTCCGGTCAAAAGATGAAACAACACGCAGCCCACACTGTAAATGTCGGAACGGATGTCGGCTTCGCGCGCGCTGCGGGCCTGCTCCGGCGCAAGGTAGTCGGGCGTTCCCAGCAGCACGCCTTCGCCGGTCAGCATGGAAGCGTCGTCTGGTTCCTTGGCATTTTCGTCAAACACGGTTCGGCCCAGACCGATGTCGAGAATCTTGATGGCGCAGTTGAGCGTGGTATCGCCCTGGGCCGGTCCGGCAGGAATCAGCATGATGTTCGCAGGCTTCAGATCGCGGTGAATCATGCCCTGTTCAAAGACGTGCTGCAAACCCAGAAGTGTCTGGTAGACGATTCGCACCGCCTCGCCCGGCGGCAAACGCTTGCGACGTGCCAGAACGTCTTCGAGCGTTTCACCTTCCAGATGTTCCATGACCAGATAATGCCGGCCACTCGACTCCCCTGAGGTAAAGGCGCGCACGACGTTGGGATGATCGAGCTTGGTCAATAATTTCGACTCGCGCAGAAAACGCGCCAGAATGATGGCGTCCTTGGCTTTCGAGGGCGGCAACACCTTGATCGCGACAACCTGACCCGCAGGATCCAGTGCCTTGTAAACTCCGGCCATCCGACCCTTGCCGATCAAATCGAGGATGCGGTTCTCATCGAGAAAAAAGCCGTCCGAATGCCCGCGCATCAACAGCATCGACTGATACTCGGTCAAAAGTCTTTGCGCGACGAAGAATTTGCGGATCGATTCGGCATCGTCATCGCTGCTGCCTCGGGTGGCTTCTTTCCAGCGGCTATACGCAGCTTTGATGTCCTCCTCGGCGAGCAACTTGCTCTTATTGAGGAGTTTGCAATACTTCTCGACAGTCAAGGTAGCAGCCATTTCAAACTCTCGGGATGACGCTAGTTTGGAGCGGGTTGCAGTCCGCCCAGGGTGCTCGCTAGCGCTCAGTACCCTGGGCTTTGTTAGCGCACCCCGTTGGGGTGCATTGCGGACGCTTTGCGTCCTGGTCTTGGCACTCTGAAGGAGTGCGCTAACAAAGCCCAGGGTACTGAGCACTAGCGAGCACCCTGGGCGGACTGGGTCTGGGCTATTTTTCTTCAAGCCATTCGCGGACTTTTTGACCTTCGGGATCGTCGCGGTACAACATTTCGATCGCCTGCCGGATTGAGTCCGCTTCCTTCATCTTGCCATTCTGCCGAAGTTGGCGGATCTCTGCGAAGATCGGCTGCAAGGTCGTTTTCAAATCCGTTGTCGTGGAAGGCCGAAGCACCATCTCTTCGCGCGGAGGCAGGCGGTCCAGACCGATTCCTGCGAGCTGAACCCAATGTTTATCCGATTCGATGCTGCTGAACGCTCGAACCACGTTCCGCCACATTTGCCGGGCGGCGGAGAACTCCCCTGCCTGGGAAAGTCGAAGACCCTCATAATAAAACCGCTCCGCCTCGGAATGATACCTTACTACTTTCCCGGCCGCCAGCGAACGACGCATTTCGCCTTGCTCGTCGAGCCGTCGGCGTGCCTCTTTTAGCTCTTCCGGGTATCGGTCGGGATATTTGCGAGATAATGGCTCCAGATAGTCGTTCCAGGCCCGTTCCCAATCGGCAGGATTGTCGGATTCCAACAGCGGCCTGGCACTGGCCATGAGTTCTTCCGGCGTTGGACCGCGAAAGAAGAATATCCATACCAACAAGCCAACGCACAGACAGAACATCGGCACGACGAACCATGGATTCTTGTGCCAGGGTGTCGGCAGGGTGGGAATCGGCTCCAGTCGTCGCGGGGGAAGCGGATCTTCTTCCTCCAGGGAAATTTCTTTACCATCTCCTTCGATGACGGGCAAATTGGGACGTTTTGCCAGTTGGCCGCGCCTTTCCAACATGCTCCAGATCGCTTCAAGTTCTTGAATCAATAACGTACCGCTGCCAGGGCGCTGCGCGGGATCTTTGGCAAGTAGCTGCATGACCAGCCGATCGAATTCTTCGGGCAAATCGCGAAGAAAATGGATCGGCCGTTCCGGAAGAATAAAACAATGCTTGCGGATCAGTTCCACCACCGTTTGCCCGGTAAACGGCGGTCTGCCTACCAGCAAAGTATAGAATAATCCGCCGAGCGCATAAAAATCGCTGCGCTTGGTATGAGGTTTCCCGGCCGCCGTCTCAGGGGAAAGATACGCCGCGGAGCCAAGAACATTATCCGCATGAGTGTGCAGTGCGTCACCAAAAAACTTCGTCACGCCAAAGTCGCTCAGTTTGTAGCGATCCACCCCCGCCCGAAAGAGATTGCCCGGTTTAATATCCCGGTGCAAGACACTGCGACGGTGAGCATGGCGCAGCGCAGGGACGATTTGCAGGCCGATCGCCAGCACTTCCTTCCACGAGGGCCTTTCGCCTTGTCGCAAAACGGCTTCAAAGGTTGGGCCGTCGATCCATTCGGTAACGTAAAATGGCGCGTCCTGATATTCGCCGCCGCCGAGCACTGCGACGATTCCGGGATGCTGCAATCGGCGCAAAAACTCGATCTGGGCGAGAAATGGTTTTTCAAATTCGGGCGAAACCGCTTTAGCGTGGGTGAGCCATTTGAAGGCAACGCAGCGCGAAGGATCGTCGGCAACATGTGCGCGAAAGACCCGGCCCATGGCACTTCGGCCAGCTTCCGCATCGATGATGTAATTGCCAATCTGCTCGCCGATCATGCCGTCATCTCGCAAGGCTGCTGTAGGTGTTCAGGATACACCAACCGTTGCCCGGTTCCCATAACCGACTGAAGAATCTGTGACTTTATCGGATGGCGGATGCTTCACTTTCTACCAGATGAAGTGTATAAGGAACTGCTTTTCGCGTTGGCGAAGAGCGACCCCCTGAACGGGAATTAACACTCTTCCCTTCTGATTGATCTGGCGGAAGAAATAGTGGATGCAGATCTCGATCAAATCATGTCAACGATCGATTGCCAGATTGCTGGAAATTCCATCATCAAAGCACTGAATGGAGAATCCGTTTTTCCTTCCCGCAAGAAAAACCAATGCGTGAGGCCATAGGCGTTATTGTCGTGAATAGCACTGAGCAATTCCGTTTTTGCTTCGTCGATATCTTTGCCTTGCTCGGCTGCTGATCTAAAAGCATTGACCGCGCGCCGCAGGTGCCGATGCGTGCGCTGTCGCCCTTCGGTGATTGCTTGAATGTTGAGCGGTAAAATACTCGGAAGAGTTGTGTAGATCCCCTTGGGAGAAGGCAATCCCGATGTCGAGTCGTATCGAGCGGTAATAATTCCCGTCTGGGCCTCGTAATACAGAAAATCCCAAGGGTCGTCGACCGTGGGATCGATCAGCACAGCCCGGCCGTCAACATCCAGGTCGAATTGTGCTCCTTTTTGACGATTGCAAGGAGTACAAATCAGAAGCATATTCGCCCAAAGAAAAATCCGTTCTTGATAAGGTACTCGTGGCCAGAAGTGATCGATATCGGCCCCTCTTGAGTCCTCGCAAAACATGCATCTGGTTCGGGTGCCCGCCATTTGATTCAAGACGTTCAACACATGATTCTTTATCGTTTTGGTCTGTCTTGCAGTTTTCCATGTCAGTTCCGGATCTTTACCGGAGTTGACGTCTGCCTGTTTCTTGTCGAGGTAAGTAATTGCTCGCTGCGACAATTCAAGCCGGATGATTTTGCGCATTTTTACAGAATCTCCTCATCCTCATCTTCATCTACGAAGAGATGAAGTTGCTCGATCTTCTCTTTCTCCTTAGCAGTGGCAATTCCTGCCTGTTGTTTGGCTTTGAGCTCCGCATACTCGGTTCTCGCTTTAACGGCTCTTGGCGATCGGGTATACCTCATGTTAAATGCAGGGCTAAGATAGATGGCATCAATCTTCGATTTAACGATCTTCCAGTATTCAACTTCCTTGACTTGAAACGGCTCGTCGTCGCTACCTGGTGGAGGGAGGTGGAAAATTCGCGCTCGTCAGCGGCTTGACAAATAAGCGGGCTGTGTGTGGTAACGATAAATTGGATTTTCGGAAATCGTACTTTCAGCCAAAAACCGATTCTTCGCTGCCATTCAGGATGAAGGTGCGAATCGACCTCATCGATCAGCACTACTCCCGAATGTGGGCAAATCCATTTGCCGTCCGTCTCCTCAACCAGACCTTCGTGACCGTACGTTTCGACCAGATGACGCAGCAAATCGATTAACATTGCGACTGCCGCACGATAGCCTTCGCTCATATCAGATAAAGGGAGAACCGTTCCATGTGCGTCGCGAAGCCAAAGTCCTTCCGAATCGACTTTTTCGACGTGGAGTCCGTTCCGCAGGAAATCATCATTCAAAATCCCCATAACTTGTTTCAGCGTGGCTGTTTCTTTCGACTTTTGCTCAAGTTCTTTATGCCGCAGATCGATCAGCCATCTTTCACATTCACCCAGAGTCGCATCTTCTCGAAACATTGTTGCAAATCGAGCAATCTTGCTCGGGCCGGACATAATACGCTGAGCGTCGGGTGAAGCTCCATAGAGCCGCCGAAAAGGGCCATATCCCGCAGAAAACCAGCCAACTGGATTCTCAGCCCAAGGACCGTGAGTTGGTGCTTTCCCTTTCTGTCGATACTTACTGCCGACACCTAAAGAAACTTCGGGACCGCCATTCTCACTCAATTGCAGTTCTGACCAGAATGGTTTCTCATACCTACGACCCTGAGAGAATCGATCCGTTTCACCTCCAACGATTTCCAAGGCAATCACGCCTTTATTCTCGCTCCCCCGTTTCACCCATCCCTTCAGGGAAGGCTGCAACGCCCGCGCGACTTCAGTCCCAACAAGCGCAAGCGCGATTGCCTTCAACAGAGTTGTCTTGCCGGAAGCGTTGTCACCAGTGATTACCGTCCAACCAGGGTATGTGTTGTCCTGATGCGAAAAGGTGAAATCCAACTGACTAAATCCGCGTACATTCTCGATAACCAAGCGCCTGATATACACAACGGAACCCCCACGATCCGATTACCAACATTAAAGGCGGTTTTCATTCTATCGAATCTACAGTTAAGACAGTTTCTGCGTTCTGCGCAGTCAAAGAAGAATAATGGATAACAGGGTAAAAGTGTATAGAAATACTGGTCCAGGCGGAGGCACACACGAAAGCCCAGGAAACTGCGCCGGCTGCATCGCGCGTTCCCGAAGCGGATCGCCGAACGGCAGCCCCTCGGGTAGAAGCTCCAGGCACCGCCCCGGCACACCCGGTTCGAGCGTTCTTCAGGCCCATGGGGATCTGTCCATTTGCCCAACTTGTACGTTTCCGCCGCGCACCAGTCGAGACACCACTCCCATACATTCCCGTGCATGTCGAATAAACCCCAGCCGTTCGCAGTAAAACTGCCCACCGGTGTTGTATTCTCGTGGTATTCACCCTCCTGACCTTTGCCGTAGATCGAGTTGCCGTCAAAGTTCGCCTGACTCGTCGAAATCGTTTTGCCAAAAGAGAATGGTGTTGTCGTTCCCGCTCGGCAGGCATATTCCCATTGCGCTTCGGTCGGTAAAGTACATAGTTGTCCCGTCCGTTTCGATAGCTCTTGGCAAAACGCCGTGCAATCCTGCCACGATACTTGTTCCACCGGCAACTTCTCACCCTTGAAGTGACTCGGGTTGTCACCCGTGATTGCCTGCCATTGTTCCTGAGTCACTTGATGAATCCCTATGAAAAACGGCTTCGTCAGCGTCACCTCGTGAAGTTCCTCATCGTCCGATCGCCCGACTTCTGTCTCCGGGCTGCCCATGAGAAAAGTGCCGGGAGGGATGCAGGCAAACGTTATCCCAATCCCTTTTGCGATTGGCAGCGTGAGAAAGGGACCAACGGGCTTCACGCCGCTTGCCAGCAGCTCGCGTTGTTGGGCTTCGAGCGCGGGTCGATTGGGCGGATTGATTTGTTGGGTCAAAGTGTATTGCAGCCGAAGCAATTCGCTGCGTGGATCGCCGTGCTCCTCCAACCAATCGGCAAAGACGAGCCGGGCGGTCCAGTCGGCGGGATTTTCGAGAATGTGCTGCAAGAAGGCTTGCTCGTCGGTCATGGGAATCCTTTTTCATTACCCACAAATTCAAGGCCGAGCGATGACTGTCCCCTCTCCCCTGTACTCAGGGGAGAGGGTTAGGGTGAGGGGAAGAGCCTGCAACCATGAAAGACTCGTCGGGGAAGGGTGAAGGTTCACCCCTCACCCTAACCCTCTCCCCTGAGTACAGGGGAGAGGGGATAGTCATCGCTCGCTTTCTTTTCCGCTTGTGAGTAATAGTCATAGCTCACGCACTGAGTTCGTCTCGTCTACGTAATGCGTGAGCCATGGAAAATCGGAGTCGCTTGAGTTTGCCGACGCATCCCGCGACGTTTTGTATGCACGTAGCCCAAAGCCTTCGCACAGCGAATGCGCGGTGTTTCGCATTAAAATACCTCAATCCTGATAGCGCGGTGTATTTACAACTACCACGAGAATCAAATGAATCAAGCAGGATCAAAGACAGCACTGCTATTGATAGCGCACGGGAGCCGAAAGCGCCAAGCTAATGAGGATCTCGAATATCTGGCCGGGGAAGTTCGCCGGCGCGGCGGCTACTCGTTCGTACAACCATGCTATCTGGAACTGGCCGAACCGTCGATCGTGGCCGGGGGAACTTTGTGCGTTCAACACGGAGCCGGCAGGGTGGTGATGCTGCCTTATTTCCTGAGCGCAGGGGTCCATGCCGGCGACGACATGCGCCAAGCCCAGCGCCAACTTCAGGAGCAGTTTCCGGCCGTGGAATTTCTCCTCGCGGAGCCGATGGGCAGGCATCCGCTGATGGTTGAAATAGTCGTCCAACGAGCTATGGAAGCGGTTCAGGCCAAGGAATCAACTTGAATGGGAGAAAGATCGCAAGTTTCGTTGTGCGATTAAGAAATGCTCGCGCGTTTTGAAGTTGCACTTTGAAGCAATCGGAGGCGTAACGGCGCAGCTGTTTGGTAGCCCGACGCGTGAGCCAAGAAAGGACTTCCGGCGAATTGGGGGTCAAGCCTTGCTTACGCGGCGGCTACCAGTCCATCGCAATTCCTCGATGAGACGAGAGCATGCAGGTTTCGCGACACTACCTCGTCGTAAACAAACTGTTGCCGCGCGGGTTGATTTGATTTTGTAACTCCAGATTTTTTTCAGCCTTGCCAATCAAGGCCTCGACCCGCAATAAATCGTTCGGCGAGTAGTTCGCCTTGCTCAAATAGTTGCGCGTCAACTGCTTGGGATCCTGATTCGGCAGGTGCCTCGAGGAACTCTGAGGCCGAGAACTGTTATTGTTTATGATCGCCTGTTGGGCCAAATCGGAGTGATCGGAATTGTCGCCGGGCACCTGGTTCGCGAAGACTGGGGCGCTGGTCGAGACCGTTCGCATGCTCTTCTGATTGGTGGCTTCGACGACCATCTTGCTCAGTTCAAAGGTCAGAACCGCAGCCAGTTTTCCCATGTACTTGCCATCTCTGCCCTCCGGCGGGCAACGGTTCACCAGTCCTTCCGTGATGTAGAGTTCGGTCGAGCCGTTGTGATAGATGCTTACCCCGGGCGAGCCGACCACCTTGAACTCCGGACGGAAATTGGGATCGCTATTCGGAGAAACCAGACGCCAATTTCGGGGTTGGCCTCGAATATCTTGCACCATACATCAAAAGCCGTCGTGCTCGCGGCCTCGTTGGCGGGCGAAAGCTTGACCGGCGTGTTCACCGTTTGCGCGCGTTTCTCGTTGAATAATTCGCCGAAGCAACCCGTGCTCAGACTCAGAGCGACCATGAGCATCCCACCCCACACGTGCCGAGTCATACAAACCCCTCCAGGGTAATCCCGAAGCACTTCTGGGCTAAATTCCAAAACCTCAAATAACAAATCACAAACAAATTTCAAATCTCAAATTCCAATCGGCGAATGATTCGTTTGATTATTGGTTGTTGGTTGTTGGAATTTGTTTGTGGTTTGGAATTTGTTATTTGGATTTTGGAACTTATTTTGAAAGGGCATCTGGCTTTTTTCTCAAGTTTATGGCATGAGGCGGGGACAGTCTCACTCGCGGAGGCAAAGGATGTGCAAACAAATCGTCGGTGCTCTGGTGGTTGCCGTGGCGGGAGCCTGCTGGATGGTTGCCCAGTATGCGGTGGGACAGCCTGTCGTGGCCCCGATTAATGGAAGTTCCATTCCTCCCCTCATCGACCCCGGTGAACAGCGCTTACCTGCTTTGCCCGGCGCTCCACCGGCCAGCTATCTTCCCATGATTCCCGTACGCGCCCGCTTTCGCACCGGTCGGCACGCTCACCAGCACCTCACCAACGACAGGACCGGCGGCTGGACTCGAAATGCCGATGCCGCCGATCCCACCTCCGCCATCGCCGCTGGAAACGCCGAGAACTCAGACCGGCACGACACCCGCGATCAGCGGATTTCCCATTCTTCCGCAAATTCCAGGCTCCCCTCCCACTCCACCGCTATTCCTGGTGACGAACTCCGTTTCGACAGGTCAGCCCATCGAAACGGAGCCGCAAGGCAATCAGGGGGCTGAAGTGCCGGCCGTTGTGGACCCTGTGACTCGTCAACCGGAGCCGGTAATCTGGGGTGGTGCCGATTATCTGTTGTGGTTTGTCCGAAACACGCAAACGCCCAATCTCCTGCAATCATCTGCCGGCTCCGGCCCGACGACCACGCTCTACCCATCATCGGGTGGTATCAATTACAGCCCGATGTCGGGCGTCAAGGGAACGGTTGGCTTCTGGCTCAACGATATGCAAACGCTCGGAGTTGAAACAACCTATTTCGCCTTTGGGGATAACACGCAACTGAACGCCTATCAGGGCGGCAGCAATTACGCCCTCGGGCATCCTTATACCGATGCCAACACCGGAAACAGCAGTATCGTGCCTGTCTCAGCACCGGCCGGCCTGATCGGCACGAGCGTGATTCGATCCGGTCTTCAGATCCAGGGCGGCGACAGCAGTTTACTGCTCAATCCCGGCGTGCAGATGGGCAACTTCAGCATGTTACTCGGTTTCCGTTACCTCGATTTGGAAGAATACCTCAAAATCAACGATTCCTCCGCGAGCAGCAGCTCGACTCTCAGCGCTGCCGACTCCTTTACGACCCGGAACCAGTTTCTCGGCGGTCAGACGGGCCTGCGCTATTGCTGGACCGGTGAAGTTCTCACGTTCACCGTGATCGGCAAAATCGCCTACGGCGCACTGAACGAAACCGTAGGAATTGACGGATCCTCAACCATGACAACCGCTGCGGGTTCATCGACGCGAAGCGGCGGGATTTACGCGCTCAACTCGAACATCGGCAACTATTCCCAGACAACGATGGCATTCGTTCCCGAGGTCAACGCGAAATTAGGTTGGCGGATCACACCGTGGGCAACGGCATCGGTAGGATACAACTTTCTGTACATTTCACAGGTCGTCCGGCCCAGCGCACAAATCGACCCGACGATCAACCCCGCCAATCTGCCCTTCGGGAGCAGCGGCACGACTTCCACTGCTGCAAGACCGGCTTTCACCTTTCACAACGAGAACTTCTGGATGCAGGGAGTGAATATCGGGATGACCTTTCAGTATTGAACCGCATGCCAGAGGTCAGAAGTCAGAAGTCAGAAGTCAGAAGTCAGAAGTCAGAAGTCAGATTAGAATAACAGAGTTGCTGACCTCTGATTTCTGACTTCTGACTTACTTCTGGCTTCTGACCTCTGACCTCTGACCTCTGGCGCACTATGACTCCCACTCATCTCATCATCGGCTGCGGATACCTCGGTCGGCGGGTCGCTTCGATGTGGCTTGCGCAAGGCAAAAAAGTTGCCGCGCTCACACGCTCCAAAACCGATGAGCTTCGCTCTCAGGGCATCGAAACCATCTTGGGCGATGTCTTAAATGTGGAATCTCTGAAAGCGCTGCCCAAAGCGAAAACCGTTCTCTATGCGGTGGGAATGGATCGTTCCGCGGGCCGATCGTTCCGGGAAGTCTACGTTGATGGCTTGAAGAATGTTCTTCAACATCTGCCTGCGCCGGAACGGTTTCTGTACGTCAGTAGTACCGGCGTGTACGGACAGACGGGCGGTGAAGAAATCGAAGAATCTTCACCGACGGTACCGCTGGAAGATAACGGGAAAACCATCCTTGAAGCAGAAGCAACTCTACACCAACACCTGCCCGGAGCGATTATACTGCGTTTCGCGGGCATCTATGGTCCTGGGCGAGAGATTCGACGTGCCAATATCGAACGCGGGGAGCTCATTGCCGGCTATGCCGACAAATGGCTGAACCTGATTCACGTGGAAGATGGGGCCAGAGCATACTCGCAGCAGAAGAGCACGGACGATTGGGGCAAACCTATCTCATCGCGGACGATGAGCCGGTACGGCGACGAGATTTTTACACGTTGCTGGCCCAGTTGCTCGGAGCGCCGGCACCCAATTTTCAACCCGGTCCTCATCCGGCAGGTGAAGCGAATCGACGCATTCTGAACCGAAAAATGCGGGAAGAACTAGGTGTCGAGCTGATGTACGCCAGTTATCGGGAAGGCTTGCGCAGGCGCTTTCGGAATAGTTCCAAGTTCCAAGTTCCAAGTTGAAAGCCCGATGGATTGATGGTTTTGAACTTGGAACTTATAACAGCAGTTCCAAGTCTCACTTGGAACTTGGAACTTGGAACTTGGAACTCTAAGCCGTGTCCTTTGCCGATATTCTGGACATCCTCTACGAAGACAATCACTGCATCGCCGTCAACAAGCCGGTCGGCTGGCCCAGCGCACACTTTGACGGCATTCACGAAACCATCGATCGGCTCGTCAAAAGCTATCTCAAAGAAAAGTACAAGAAGCCTGGCAACGTTTTTCTGGGCGTGGTGCATCGGCTCGACAAGCCGGTTTCCGGGGTCTTGTTGTTCGCGCGCACCAGCAAGGCCGCAGCGCGACTGTCCGAGCAATTCCGCGAAAATGCCATCGAAAAGGTTTACTGGGCCGTGGTCGAGGGAGAAATTGCCCAACCCTGGGGCACTCTGGAAGACTGGCTTCGGAAAGATGAGGCCACCCGGCGCGTGGAAGTGCTGGAAGAAGGGGGCCAGGGCAGCAAGTCGGCGGTGTTGCACTTTCAGAACCACTGCACCCATGCGGGCTTGAGCTTTCTCGAAGTCAGACCCCAAACCGGACGAACCCATCAGTTGCGCGTGCAACTTTCGCATCATGGGCATCCGATTTATGGCGATGCCAAGTATGGGTCGCCGCACAAGTTCGGCAACAGCATCGGCTTGCATGCGCCCGCGCTGACGTTTCTGCACCCGATCCGCCTGGAGCCGATCACGCTGGTTGCCGAAGTTCCTCGGCCCTGGCGCGGCAGGTTTGCGTATTTGTTGAACGGCAAGAAATGATTTGCAAATCACTGTTCGTGAAACGGCTTCTTCTGTTCGTAGAGCTTGAGCCGTTTCTCCATTTCCGCGCGATCTTCCGCGTCCAAAGACTTGTCCGCGCAAGCCCTTTTTTGAGCGGTCACTGCTTTGTCGAATTCTCCGGATTCGGCATAAGCGGCAGCGAGCGCTGCGTGGTAATTCCAGTCCGCATCCTTGCCGGCGAATTCGACCGCTTGGAGTGCCATCTCGACCGCTTTTTTCCCGTCGCGGTATTTGGCATCGCTCGCCGTGGCTCGGAATTTCGCATTATCGCGTAAAATCCAAGGCTGTTTTGAATCCAATTCCAGCGCCTGCTTGAAATCCCGAGCGGCCTGCTCGAAGCTTTTTCGTTTGGCCAAGGCATTCGCACGGCTGCCGAAAGAAAAGCCGTTCTTTGGATCACGACGAATAGCCTCGTCAAAGTCCTTGACGGCTCGGTCGTATTCCTTCTTTTCGAGATAAGCGTTGCCTCGATAGTTGTAAGCGTGCATCTGTTTTGGATCGATTCGCATAGCCTCTTCAAAATCCTTGATAGCTCGATCATAATCCTTCTTCGAATAATAGGCGAGGCCGCGATTGTAGTAAGCCGGCAGATGCTTTGGATCGAGTCGGATGGCATCATCGTAGTCCGAGATAGCCCGATCGTAGTCTGTCTTACGCGCATAGGCATGTCCTCGATCGTGGTAGATAATCGCATTCTTCGGATCGAGTCGGATGGCATCATCGTAGTCCGCGATAGCCCGGTCGTAGTCTTTCTTTTCCGCATAGAGGTAGGCGCGAGCGTGGTGGAATATCGCATTCTTCGGATCGAGTCGGATGGCCTCACCGTAGTCCGAGATAGCCCGGTCGTAATCCTGTTTTTGTGAATGGGCGAAGGCACGATTGCTAAAGCTGGCCACATCTTTTGGATCGAGGCGAATGGCCTCGTCGAGGTCTTTGATCACCCGATCGTAATCCCGTTTTTCAGCATAAGCGAAAGCCCGACTGCTATATCGGGTTGCATCCTTTGGTTCGAGTCGAATGGCCTCGTCGAAATCCTTGATGGCCCGATCATAGTCCTTCTTTTCGAAATAGAGGTAGCCACGATTGCTGAAGCTGGTCACATTTTTTGGATCGAGTCGGATGGCCTCGTTAAGATCCTTAATCGCCCGATCGTAGTCTTTCTTGTTGAGATAGACATAACCGCGACTGCCGTAGCACTTTGAATTCGTCGGATCAAGTCGGATGGCCTCGTCGAAGTCCTTGATGGCTCGGTCGTAGTCTTGCTTCTTTTCTGAATAGACTATGCCCCGATTGTGGTAAGCCATGCTGTGCTTCGGATCGATTCTCATGGCCTTGTCGAAGTCCTTAATGGCCCGATCGTACTCATTTTTCTCGGAATAGGCGTTGCCGCGATTGTTGTAAGCCAGCACAAACTTTGGATCGAGTTGAATGGCCTTATTATAGTCCTCGATAGCCCGGTCGTAGTCTTTCTTACATGCATAAGCATAGCCCCGACTGTTATGCGCCATCGCATTCTGCGGATCGAGTCGGATGACCTCGCCGTAATCTTTGATCGCCCGATCGTAGTCCTTCTTCTTTTCGGAATTGACTAAGCCTCGATTATTGTAAGCGTAGATATGTTTTGGATCGAGTCGGATGGCCTCGTCGAATTCCTTAATGGCCCGATCGAATTCATTTTTCTCGGAATAGGCGTTGCCGCGATTGTTGTAAGCGAGCACAAACTTTGGATCGAGTCGAATAGCCTCGTCGTAGTCCTTGATGGCCCGGTCATAGTCTTTCTTGTTTGCGTAAGCGAAGCCCCGATCGTTATGCGCCATCGCATCCTTTGGATCGAGTCGGATGGCCTCCCCGTAGTCTTTGATCGCCCGGTCGTAATCCCGTTTTTCAGCATAAACGAAAGCCCGACTGCTATACCTGGTTGCATCCTTTGGTTCGAGTCGAATAGCCTCGCCGTAATCCTTGATGGCCCGATCATAGTCCTTCTTTTCGAAACAGGCATAGCCGCGATTGTTGTAAGCCCTCGCGATCTTCGGATCAAGGCGGATGGTCTCGTCAAAGTCCTTGATGGCCCGGTCATAATCCTTCTTGATTAGATAGGCGTAGCCGCGATTGAGGTAACAAGACACATCCTTCGGATCGAGTCGAATGCCGTCGCTGAAGTCCTTGATGGCGCGGTCGTAGTCTTTCTTTTGCAGATAGGCACCCCCTCGAATCTGGTAGAACACTGCACACTTCGGGTCGAGTCGAATAGCCTCGTCGAAGTCTTTGATGGCCCGATCGTATTCTTGCCGGTAAGTGTAGGCAGTGCCGCGCCCAGAATGCGCGGCGGCGTCCTTGGGATCGAGCCGAATACATTCATCGAAATCTTTGATTGCCGAGTCTGCCGCCAATTTTACCAGTTCAAACAAGCCATGCATCCCCAGAGTGAAGGGGTCTTTAGGATTGGCATAGAACCGCTTGTACCACAAAGAAAAACCCAGCACATCGAACGGCGACAGGAATTCGTCCTTGTCGGCCCACCCTTCGCGGTGCCCATCGAAGATGCGCAACCGACCATCTTGCTCGTCCCGTACCTCGTAACTATAGGCGACACGCATAGGGACGGAGACTCGCTTTCCATCGCCTTTACGGTCGCCAAACTCGATCTTGGCAGGGTGCTTTTTCGGCATCACCCAGAGGCCCTTCCAGGAGTCTTCCGCAAGCGACAACGCCGAAAAGACCGAGCAGGCCAGCACGAGGGTCAGGAGCGAACGCATTTTATTCCTCTTGAAGAGTCGTTCCGAGATTTTGAGAAAGGAATGTTGATAAAATCATAACCGTTACACTCTCGGATGCAAGCAAATTGATGAACGGCAAGAAATGACTTGTTATGGGCGCAGAGGCTGGATTGGCAGGAGGATTTTGCCATGAATTCTCCTGAAATCTCGTCGTTGCCCGACTATACTACCAATTGGAGTCGAAATATCCAAACACCCAACGTATTTACCTCTATTATCACGAGTACCGGCGTGACGGTGGTGAGTCTCGACCTGTCTCGGCACCGTTTGCTGGAATCGCCTAATGGCGGAGCATACAAAGGGCGCGAGAATCAACGCGCGGCAAGCACAAGAAGAAGTTGGCGCACGAGCAACGGGAACAAAGACGTGCGCAAGAGCGGGCAAAAAAGGGACACAAGAAACGGCGAAGACAATGACCAATACTGAACTAATCGAGAATCGTTTCAAAAAAGAGAACTGGGAAGGTGCAAGGGCGATACTGCGCTCAGAACTTCGGAAATCTCCGCGCGATCATTGGTTGTTGACAAGACTCGCCATGACTTATTACGAACAAAGGAACTATGCAAGGGCGCTGCATTTTTCGAGATTAGCTCATGAAGAAGAACCGGATTGCCCGCTAGTCTTATGGGACTTGGCATGTGCATTGAACGCAACTGGTCAGATCAAAGAGTCGTTGGATATTTTTAGAAAACTGTTTGATAAAGGCGCCTATTCGATAGCTGCCGACAAACACGGAGAGGGGGTTCAGTGGGCACGTTCTCTCGTCGCTGATTGTGCATATCGGATAGCCATCTGTTATCAGCAACTAAAGGATTATTCAGAAGCTATGAAATGGATTCAAATCCATATTTCCAAGCGATACAAACATGGGGTGCGTAGTATATACACCGAAGAAGAGGTTAATCAACGGGCAACAAAAATTGCAACTATTCAACATGAAATCAAGGCTGTTCAAAACTCGGCTACAACTGGTACGTCGGAAACAAATCTAGAGCGTCTAGTTTCCAATTATTCTAACGCGATTCGTGGCGTTCCAGTCGTCAAGTCGTTAACTAGTTCGCCTACTTTGTAAGGATCGCACTTGATGATGGTTCACGAACTCGCTCAAATCTTACATCAAAAGGACAACGCGTTCTTAGTTCATCGTCAAGATATACACTTATCCAATATCTTCCTTCTTTAGTAAAAGCTAACACTGATTTTACAGCAAGAGAAAATCCTGGCCCTTTTCCATTACTAGCTTTCTCGCTGAACGTCCAATTCTGACGTAATTCCGGCATTATTTCTTTGCCGCCGTCATCCATCGCTGTAACTGTAATCGCGCACTTCCCGCTAAATGTTCCAGCCCTAATGGACACAAATACAAAGGTTTGATAAAGCAGCGGACCAAGAAGGTCGAGATTGACATTTATTGGAATCTCGAATTTTATCAAATCAACAACTCTAATCAACGTGCTTACCTGATCTTCTTGTTTTATTACATTCTCGCAGAGTACAGCTGCAATGACGTATGGGCCACCCACGACGCTCTTTACCCTCTGCTGTTTTTTGGGTTTCTTGGCCATTTTCATTCCCGCAAATAAGACGCAGGCGAACTACTTTAATCGTTCTTGTGCCTGTTATTTTATGGAAAACGGCCGCCGGCAGCGCTATAGTCGGTTCCGTCTACAGCAGCCTTTCGATTTCCTTGCGCAGCCTATCCTGGATCTCGTCGACACTTGCCGATGCGTCGATGATCCGGAAACGATCCGGTCGGCACTGGGCCTCCGACAAATACCCCCGTCGCAAACGCTCTCGATATTCGGCATCGCGCGACTCCATCCGATCCGGATCGCGACCTCGCCGACGCACGGCCTCTTCGATCGGCAAATCGAGAACGAACGTCATCGAGGGCAGCAGGTCATTCGTCGAGAAATAGCCGACCTTCCAGAGCTCGGCCGGGTCGAGTCCCCCCGCATGTCCTTGATAGACCACGTTCGCCAGGACAAAACGATCGGAAATGACCGTTTTACCGGATTCCAGTGCAGGCCGAATGATGCGCGCCACCAACTCGGCCCGGCTCGCCATGAAGAGTAATGCTTCCGCGCGCAGGGAAATGTCTTCGCTTTTGTCGAGCAGGATCGAGCGCAACTTGCTGCCCAGCGCTGTCCCGCCGGGATCGTTGCACAGGATCGCCGGAGTGCCGCGCAAGTTGAGCCAATCGACGAGCATCCGGCACTGTGTCGATTTGCCGGTGCCGTCGATGCCGTCCAGCGACAGCAACAATCCTCGATCCATCACGATTCCTCGATGAACCCCAGGGTTTGTCCGGGAAAGACCGGATCATTCACGAAGACACAGCGCTCCACCAGCTTGCCGCAAGCAGGGGCAGAGAGGTCGAAAATTGCCGGGCCGGCCAGTATTTCCAAAAGTCGATCGCCCGCGTCCACGACACCGCCCTGCTCCACGAACCAAACGCTCAGCGTCCGCGCGGCACGCCGAGATCAGGCATGAGAATGGGAATTCGCATGATCGGGCACCATTTCGTCGGCGTGGTAACTCGAGCGCACAAACGGACCGGCCACCACTTGCCGGAAGCCCATGAGCCTGGCCTTGCGGGCGATGTCGTCGAATTCCGCCGGCGGAACGAAGCGGGCGACGGGAATATGTTTCAGCGTGGGCGCCAGATACTGTCCCAGTGTTAGAATATCGCAGTCGATGTCGCGCAGGTCGGCGAGCACGTCGAAGAGTTCGTCGATCGTCTCGCCGATGCCGAGCATCAGGCCGCTTTTGGTGATGATGTCGGGGGCGCGCTGCTTGACGTGAGCGAGCAGATCGAGGCTGCGGCGATAGTCCGCCCGGCCGCGAACCTTGCGATAAAGACGGGGCACCGTCTCCATGTTGTGGTTATAAACTTCCGGCGTGCGCTCGACAGGACGCGATCGATCGCGGCAGGATCGCCGAGAAAATCGGGCGTCAGGACTTCCACTGCCGAGCCGGTTCGCGCGCGCACCGCCAGAATGCAGCGATAGAAATGGTCTGCTCCGCCATCGGGCAAATCGTCCCTGGTTACCGAGGTGATGACGACGTGTTTCAAGCCGAGCCGATGTGCTGCTTCCGCAACCCGGTCGGGTTCATCATCTTCGAGTTCGAGGGTTTCGCCTCTGGGAGTCGAGCAGAAGCCGCAAGGACGGGTACAGACATTCCCCAGGATCATGAAAGTGGCCGTGCGCCTGGAATAGCACTCCGGACGATTGGGGCAGCGGGCGTTCTCGCAGACGGTTTCGAGCTTTAACTCGCGCAGTAATTCGTGCGTAAAGAAGTTGCCGTTGCCTTTGGGCAAGGTGCGCTTTAACCACGCCGGGAGCCGGCGATGGGAAACTTCCTCGACCGGTTTTGGCACTTCAGGCAGGACGGTTAACGGCTGCATGCACAACTGCTTTCTGAGACAGGGCCGGATGATGATGGAACACGGAAACGCGCTCGAAGGCAAACGAGTCCGCAAATGCTTCGAGGAGCCTTTGGCGAACCGTGCTGGTACGGATCGGCAATCTGCGTTCGCGTTCGATCGAAGTCATCGGTCGAGGTTCGCCATCGCATTGAACCCATCGGAACAGTTCCAGATCGGGATCGATATTCAAGGTAAAACCGAAGTAGCTCACCCAGTCCCGCACGGCAACACCGACATGGGCAATTCTTCGGCCGGCCACCCAGACTCCACCCCGATCGGGAAGCACTTCCGCGGATATATCCAACGATAGCAAAACCTTGCAAATTAGCCCATGAATCCGCTCGATATATTCTTGCAGGTTGAGCTTCGCCGGATCGAGAGAGATTATCGAATAAGCGGCCAGTTGGCCCGGTGCGTGCAAGAGACAGCCTGCCCCCCGATTCACCCAGCGAATCGGCCAGCGTCGGCTCCGATATTCCTCGGCATCGAGCAGCAGATGACCGATGCTGCCTTCTCTGCCAATGGTGATTGCTTCGGAATGCTCACAAAGAATCAATACGCCTGAGGAGCGGTCGCCGGAAACCTCGAAGACGAGGCGACGCTGGAAGGCAAGGATCGCCTCGAAATCGACGCGCCCCAGCAGATACGCGTGCAGCACGCGCTCGTTGGGACTCGAATTATGGTGTAGCGATCCGAACATTGAAAAAACAAGATCCTTTCGTTCGCTATGTGTTCGCCACCGGCGATCTCTGAAGTTGCGATTGCAAAATTCTCGAGGACAACCCAAGGTCATGCTAACCCGAAGCGCAAGTTCTGACGTTGCGCTATCAAAACTCCTCGACGAATTGCAAGGGGCTGGTAGACCGACGCATAAGCAAGGGTTGACCGCCAATTTCCCGAGGGTCCTTCCCTCGCTAACGCGTCGGGCTGCCATCGTCTGGGCCGTTACGACTCCGATTGCCTCAGAGCGCAACTTCAAAACTTGCGCTTTGAGTAGCGTCCAGCATTCGGAACCTGGCCGGCTACTCGGAGCCCCCAGGCCACGGTCCTGCCCATGTAAACCGATTAAACGCTGCCGGCACTAAATAAGCAGAGTCATTCGCCAAGAGATTATCACAGTAGTATGGATCGTTTGCTAGCCCGATATTCCGCACCCCTGATTGCGAGGCTCGAAGGTGCTCATTTGAAGTGCTAAATACTATATCGGCGGAGTCAACTTGACTCGGCCAATACAGTGATTTAGAGCACCAAATACCCCTTCAAATTAGGGGTGCGGAATATCGGGCTAGCATCGTGATAATCTTCGGGTCAGTTCCGCCGTAACGCAGATCCCCCACACAGCATACCTGCATGGCCGAACAAGCACGCTCGATCTCGGAACTAGTTTCAGGCTGTCGGACGAAGTATGTAGTCTGGTTGTGAACTCCCAGCGGAGCTAACAAATCTGGTGCCTCCACTTCCGGTGCCTCACACGCCAGACATTGCCCGCAAGTGTAGAAAGGTCCGGCGGCTGTCAGCGGGCACCGTTCCGGGCGCATGGTTGGCTCGTCAATCTCCATATGAATGCGGCAAAGCGCAGCCACCCAACGTACATCCCGTTGTTTTGCCAGGACTCCCAATCGGCGCTGAAGGGTTTTATACTGCGGAGCCGACTCTGACATTCTGCGCAATTGGCTTTCAAGCCTAAGAAACTCGGATCGGGCATCGCCCCGCTCTTCGAGCCAATCGGCATAGACGAGGCGAGTTATCTCAACATCAGGAGCCTCGCGAATCGCAAGTTCAAATGCTGCGTCGTCGCCCATACACGATCCTCCTTCCCGGACCCGAACTCTTCCGTTCGATTATTCATAGTTTAGCAATGCAACCACGAGCGACAAAGGCGGACTTTTTTCATGCCGAACCTGCGCTGGCTTTGTTCACCTTTACCCTGTGCGCTGATTCTCTGTCTCGCAAATGCCTTCAAACCGCCGGTCATCGATGATCCGGCCTATCTTTGGTACGCCCGGCAAATTCAGCAAACTCCTCTTGAGCCGTTCGGCCCACCGCCTGACGGATTTCCTCTCATCTGGTATCACCAAAAACAAGGCGCTTTCTCGCTGTTGACGCCCATGGTCGTGCCGTATTACCTGGCCGTCGGGATGCAATGCTTCGGCGAAAACATCGTCGCATTAAAGCTCTGGCTCCTGCCGTTCTGTTGGTTGTTTACCGCCTCGCTCTTTGCGCTCTTGCGCCGGTTTGCTCTAGGATGGGAAAGTCCTCTGCTCATCATGACCGCCATCTCGCCGACCTTCCTGCCCAGCGTCAATCTGATGATCGATCTCCCTGCGATCGCGCTTGGATTGGCAGCAATCGTTTTGTTCTTTCGGGCCATCCAGTCACCGAAAACGAATTATTATTTGATCGTGCTGTCCGGGCTTGGCGCAGGGCTGGCAGCGCAGACGAAATATAACGCCGCTGTGGCCACGGCCGCAATTCTTTGGGCCGGGATTGTCTATCGTCGAAAAGTAGCTGCTATCCTTGTGGTGATTCTTTCTGTCGCGGTTTTTGTGGACTGGGAGCTGTATTTGCGGAGCGTTTACGGCGAATCTCATTTTCTAGCCCAGCTCGAAGCGCGACGATTCAAACCGCCGGAAGTGGACACCGATGCGAGTCGATTCGCCCGGCTCCTTGCGGAAACCGATCTGTTTATCGACAAGAAATCCGAATTTTTCTCGCCGCTGATGGGCTATCTCGGCGGTTTGTTGCCGGCGCTGGCCTTGCTCGCGGGAGCAGCGCTTCGGCTCCCTTACCCCATCATCCGCTGGGGCGCGATATGGGTGGTGTTCGGTTTTGTGCTAATGGCCCTGGTGCCCAATCAATGGTCGGTCTATTCCGCGATGAATACGACCAGGAAGAAGTCACCCTCGGCACGATTTTCTTTTCCATTACCAGCATCACACTCGTTTTCGGACTGTTCGCGGTGTCCGGCTATCTCGGCATTCGCGGCTGGAGTCAGTTCCGGCCCCGCTTGCGACGCGATCCCGCTACTTGGTTTCTGATCGGCTGGCTGTGGCTGGAAGTCGCCGGGTACTTTGTGCTCTCGCCCTTTGCTGCCGCCCGCCGAGTGATGGGTCTGGCACTCGCGGCCACGTTATTGGTCGGCAGGCTTCTGTCAAGAACCTGTCGAAGCGAGCAAACTCACCCAACAGCGCGCGTGCCGATCGTTCTTGGAATCGCACTGGGAATCTTCTTCGGAACGGTTGATTTTCTGGATGGGCTGCCCGAGGCCCGCGCACCGAGGGCGGCAGTAGAATGGATTCGCCAACAGCCTGGCGGCGATCGAGCGATCTGGTTCGCCGGGCATTGGGGGTTTCAATATGCCGCCGAGCGGGCAGGAGCCAAACCGATCTTTCCGGGCGAATCGGAGCCGGGACACGGGGATTGGCTGATTCTTCCGGAAGGGTATCGTCCCCACGCACAAGAGATTGCAGTCTTGCAACAGAGCGTAGAGCTTCGACTCATCATGGTCTGGAAGGTTCCGATGGGGCTGCGCACGATCCCCGATTACTATTGCGGATACATGCCGATGCGCCATCATGAAGGTGAGAGGGTGGTGGTGCGGGTATATCGGTGGAAGTGACAAGGTGATAAGATGACAAGGTGATAAGATGACAAGGTGATTGTTGAGCATGTTAGAATGTTGATTGATGTCAAGCGATGACGGTTTTGTCAGCTTGTCACCCTGTCACCCTGTCACCCTGTCATCGCCTGCCCGATTGTCGCTAGGCTACAGCACCTTTTTCCTGCATACTTTATCTTGGTACATTCTTTTTCACGACACGGATTGTCCGACATTTGTTGTAACACCAGGTGACCCGTGAAGCTGATTCGTATCTTATCCATCCTCGGTCTCGTCGCTTTGGCTCTGAGCACCACGCCGGTGCGCGGGCAAACCATCACGACCAAGATGGTCCTGGACGCCCTGCGCAGCGACTCCGTGGACCGGCAAAAAGCCGCCATTGCCTATCTAAGTGAAGGTGCCATCAAAACCGTCAAGGCCGAGGCGATTCGCGGAGATTTGTTGAAGCTCTTCCAGCGTACCAACGATCTCACCGTGAAGGGGGCGATCGTCCGGGTACTGGCGCAAATTCCCGACTTCCCGATTGACTTCGCCGAGAAGTTCAAGCCTTATCTTCGGTCTGCTTCGGTTGAGATTCGCCGGGGAGCCGCCAACGGCGTGGCCAGTGTCGTGAAGACACTGATTCCCAGCGAAATTCGCAATATCGCTCCCGTTGTCGGCGTGGACCTGGTGGCCGGCTCAGGCGTCTGGGTGCAACTGAATTCCAGTTTTATCGCCTTTGAAGATGCGTGCACCCATTTCCTGCCTCTGGCCGATATGGCCCTGCGCGATTCGGATAGCGAGGTTCGTCTGGCCGGTACCGATGCGATTCGCCATATCGGTGTAACGATTTCCAATTCGCTGCCCCACCCTGCTTCGATCCGGGACAATGAGCGGGTCATCAACATCGACGACAATCGGCGCATCTGGATCGCTCTGCTGCCGACGATGGAACGCCTCAACGCTGTGACCCCCGATCTTCGCTTTGCCATGTTGGATTCATCGGTCGAGACTCGAAAAGGTGCAGCCCTTGCCGCCAGTGCAGTTTGTTCCGCAAAAAGGCTGGCCTATGCGACGCGAACGTATCAAATGGACACCTTCGAGGGGACATTGCCTGAGCCTGCCAATCCGTTCGCCACCGGCATCCGCAATCTTCTGCCCCACCTGGTTGCCCAGCTCAAAGACCGGTCGCCCGAGGTTCGCCTGACCGCAATGGAAGCCGTTGAGTTTCTGGAAAACGACGCCATGCCGGAGATCGACGGCGTGGTGGCAGCATCGAAGGATTCCTCGGTATTTGTCCGATGGGTGGCAGCTCGATCGCTTGGCAAGATGGTGCCGAAAACTCCCCTCATGGAAGATGGTGCAAAAGCCATCGCCGCGCTGGGAGAAATGCTGAGCGACGTGGACATCGATGTTCGCAAGGCAGCGCTCACGGCACTGTCGATCAACGGCACGCGCACGCGCGGCGCACTGGATGCGGTTCTGGCCAGTGCGAGTACCGGGACGGATATTGAAGTCCGCTTACAGGCGCTGAAAACTCTGGAGACATTGAAGGGCGATTCGACCAAGGTCGTTCCCGTCCTGATTCGCGTCCTTGCCGACGATGAAGTTCGCATTCGCCGCGAAACAGCGGGTGACTTGGGGCGTTTGGGAGGCGCTGCAAAATCGGCAATACCGGCACTGATGCAAGCCCTGCGCAACGAGAATATCGATGTCCGCAAGACTGCAGCAGAAGCAATTTTGCTGATCGGGCAGGGACGGTGAAAAGTGGTCAGTGGTTAGTGGTCAGTGGTCAGACAATGCAAAGACAAGAAATCCCTATCGGTTTGGCATTTTCTGACCACTGACCACCACACTATGCGAGCATTGCATTTTCTTACCACTGATCACTGACCACTATCATGGACTTGTTGCTTTCATCAACCCGCGATTCAGATTGGTGATGTCGATTCTCTGAAGGGCGGGACGCTGGCGATCGCCTCGTTCGTAGAGATCCTCCAGAAGTACCGATATTTTCGGCGTCAAGACTTTCTTGAAAACTTCCCTCTGGTTCACTTTCACGGTAATGGGCTTGGCGAAATCGATCATTCCCTTGCCGATCGAGACGGTGAGTTGATTCACACCCAGCGCCGACACGGTGATCAAGTTCCCTTCCACAATCCGCCCTGTGAGATGTGCGGGCCCAAACTTCTTGGCCTGTGGAAACTGGTGCTGACGGGGAATATCCTCGGTACTGAGCCAGTAAAAGCGATTGTCACAGGGCCGCATGGTATGAAAAGGCAAAGCTTCCGAGCCGGCTGCGGAAGTCGCCGCCCATCGGGTCTTCCGGCTCATCCAGTCGAATACGTAGGGCAATTCCTCATTGAAAGTGTCGCTGCCGCGGCCCTTGTAGGAGATGCACAATGCCGGGAATCCGAGCCTCATCCAGTCGGTGTAGACTCGGCGCACCGTTGAGAATCGCGTCGCCGCACAGTGGCCCATGACCAGGTAAACGGGCAGGTATTGGAAGTTTGTCCAGTATTTCCCAAGCGTTAGGAATTCGTGGCTCGGAGCCGGGCACAATGGAATGACGCCGGCGAACAAATCGGGGTGCCCCGCCGCCACATTGAGCGCCATGGTCCCCCCATTGCCGTAGCCCATGAGAAAGACCCTGTCGGAATCGATCTGGAAACTTCGGCGCAGTGTGCCGGAGCAATCCGGTGACGATAGCCATCGATTCGGGCGTATTTTCGTAATCCTCACCCTCCCAATCGACGATGGCGACAACCTGGCCGTTCTTGGCCGCGAAATCGCCGATCTTTTCGAGAATCTCCTGAGCCTTTTGTCCTTTATCGGGAAGCACCAGCAACAGTGGATAGGGCCGTCCATGCTGGTACTCCGGCGGCAGTTGCAATGTGTACTTCACCGGGCCGCCGAACGCGGGAATAGTCTCCGTTTTCTGCACAACCGGTTCCACAGGCAAATCGGCCTGCGCGATCGGCGGCGGCAATAGCGCGATCAGTTGTTCCAGCTCGTCGTATTTCAAAGCCTTGGGATCCTGCTCGTAATCGGCCAGGATTGCCGCCCGCTTGCCGGGAACATCGCAGCGCAGATATTTCATGGCCATATCGCGGGCGAACAGCAACTTTCGGGTGAACTCAACGTCGGTCTGTGCGGAGTTTTGTCCTTGCAACCATCCTGAGATGCCGACCGCGGCGATCTGTGTAGGCTGGTAGAGCGGCTTTTTTCCGGCTTTGAGATCGCGTTCCGACTGGGCAGCCTGGGTAACGAACTCCTTGAGTCGATCGACGGTATCGAGATGAACCTCGTTGCGAATGGCCTCCAGAGCATCGCCCAGATCGGCGTTTGCGCCTTTCATGTCCGCCCGCAGCGCGCTCAAATAGCGCGCTTGGCATCGTTGAACTTCTGCACGGATGACTCATACTCGACCTTGATCGCCAGCACTTTATCCGCAAGTTTTCGAGGCAATTGTTCGTTGGGCGGCAGCTTCTTCAGCGTTGCCAGAGCGTAACTGTGCCGGCCCGAATCCTTGGCTCGTTCCACGTCGGCGACCAGACGTTCCTGGCGGATTTCCAGGATATCCTTGCGCAGATCCTCCGCACGTTTGGTTTCTTGCGGCAGATCCTTGACGAGCTGCTTGATCTCGTCCTCGGCTTCGTTCAACCAGTCAGCCTGGATCAGGAAGCGAATAATTTTGCCGCGCTTATCGACATCGGGCTGCCCTTTTTTCTCGATCAATTCGGGATGGGTGGAGAGAAGTTTCCGCACGCGCTCATAGCCAAGTTCGCGCGTCAGATAGTAGCGCCTCCACAGGTGCGTTGTCGAATCGATCATCACGTAGTGCGGCGTGAGAAGTACCAGTTGCTGCTTGATTATTACGGGGGCGCGCTCATCCGTGCCGAACGTCAAGTCTCGTCGCCAGCCAGCGTTAAACTCCGTCTGGCCCCTGTAAATCAGGATTTTGCGAAGCCCTTCAGCACCCGTCACATACTTCTCATGAGTCAGGCGGATGTCGTCTTGAAACTTGTTGAAATTGTTGACGTCGCCGACCGCCTTGTAACTGGCGCTGAAAATGGTAAACCGGGCTCCATCGTCGATGGTGGTAAAACCGTTCCCTTTCTCCACGACAATGTCCTGACCGGTACGTGGATCGGTAATGACCATTTTTTCCTTGTTCAGTTTCCCGTGAATCGCGTAACCATCTTTAAGAATCAGCACATCCGCTCTGGGCCGGGATGCCGACCCGGTCAGAACCAGGATTACGGAAAAAAAGCTCCCGAACAGGAAGGGTCTGCACCGGCGGTTGAGCGGAATTCGGCTGGGTCGGTTTGACATGGGATCACGCGAAAAATAGTTAGAGGTAACGGAACCAGGCACGCGTTGTATCTCTTCCCCACACCGATTGTACAGCATCTCGGGTCTAATGAACCAGAGGATTCCGCAAGTAAGGTGTTGAATGCGGGGGGCTAAAGGAAGAAAATAGACAAGAGTTCCAGGTTCCCATGTAAAACCATCGAGGCCGGAGTTTTGTTGGCTTCCGGCCAAGGTTTTCCGAAAGTTTTCCGGTTTTCTCAACGAACCTGGAACCGCTGAGCGAGCTGACCATGCCGATTCGCTTTCGTTGTGTTTACTGCGACAAGTTGCTGGGAATCGCCCGCCGAAAGGCCGGGGCTGTCGTGAATTGCCCACATTGCAGCGAAAAACTCATCGTCCCAACACCGGATGAAGGCCCCGATACCGAAGGCGCGCAAGCGGAAGAAATTCCCCAAAAAGAAATTCAGCAGGAAGCGGTCTATGCACCCGCGCACGACGGCGGACAATTATTCGAGCGCAGCGATTTCGAGGCACTGTTACAACCTGAACCCACGTTTCAGAACAATCAGCCGGAAGAATCGGCACCAGCGCCGGAAAATCCAAGAAAGAAATCGAAGTCCAATCGCGCTCCACCGGTACCTCCCAGTCCGCTGGATTTCGACGTCGGCGATGTTCCTTCCCCCCCTTGCTCCGATTCCTCTGGATGAAGCGCCCCAACTTGATCGGCCCACGGAAGGGCTTTTCATTTCCCGCTCCCGCGCAACCTGGATCAGCGTGATCGCGGTCCTGGTTCTGGCAGGAACATTCGCCCTGGGGGTTGTGGTGGGAAAGGTCTTAAAATAGTGGTCAGTGATCAGTGGTCAGTGGTCAGTAAATACCCGACGGTCCTTTGTCTTCGCATTTTCTGACCACTGATCACTGACCACTATTCACGGAGTGAACGAATGAAGCGAATCGGCATTCTGACCGCGGGCGGCGACACTCCGGCCCTGAACGCCACGTTCACGGCGCGGTGATGCGGGCCAACCAGCGGCGGATCGAGATGATCGGCTTCATCAAGGGATTCAGCAGCCTGTTCAATCCGCGGGTGCCGCACGTCCATCTGAATCCGCTGTTCACCGCGATCCCGGAACTCGATCCGACGACGGGCGGCACGATCCTCGGGGCCTCGCGCGACTACGTCGACGCCGACGAACAAAGACGAATCGCCGAGATGGCCGACCGGCTGCAGCGGCTGCAAATCGAAGGGCTGATCTGCATCGGCGGCGACGGCACGCTCAACGGCATGCAGGCGCTGTGCGAGCCGTGCCGACGGTGCTGGCGCCCAAGACGATCGACAACGACCTGGGCCTGAACTACCGCAACGAACCCGACGAATGGCAGCGACGACGGTCGACCGGGACGGCCGACACCGTGTATACGCACGGACGGCGCCTCGCGGACCAAGTTCGACTGGAGCAGATGGTCAACTACGTCACGCCCGGCTATGCCACGGCCGTGTTCGTGTCGGCGGCGGGCGTGCAGCGCATCCGCACCACGGCCGAGAGCCATCGCCGCATCGCCATCATCGAGGTCATGGGCCGGCATTCCGGCTACATCGCCCTGGGAGCGCTTACGGCCAGCCGGACATCGTGCTGGTTCCCGAAGCATCCGCTCAATACGTCGACTGCTCTGGTCGAGCGCGTCGTCGAGATTTACGACCTGCAGAAGAACGTCGTCATCGTCTGCGGCGAGGGGATCGTCGACGAGACGGGCCAGGAACTGGGCGCCGAGACGTGCGTCGACCGACCCGGCCGGCAACAAGGTCCTCAGCGGGGCTGCCGAGGCGCTTGCGGAGATCCTGATCACAGCATCTGGGCGACAAATATTTCACCAGCAAGCGCCGCAACGAATCGGCGCGAGGCGGCGATCTTCACTCGGAAAGTCGGCCACACGCAGCGCGGCGGCCGGCCGATGCTACTTCGATCGCTTCTACGCGGCCCAGCTGGGCGGCCAGCGGTCGACATGCTGCTCGAAGGGCAGAACAACTGCGTGTCGACATCCTGCAGTGGAACCGCGAGCAGGGCTTCCACGTCGACGGCGTCGCCCGCCAACGACTTCCGCGACCGCTGGGGCCTGATCCACGCCCGCTTGATGCACCGAATCGTTCTACGACCCGACGTTGATGCAGCCCTCGCGGACGGCGATCGAGTATCTGATGCCGATCTTCACCAACGCCATCGGCCACGACGATTGCGAGGCTCAGCGCGGCCTACCTTCGGCCCCGGGAATTTGACGACGCGCTATCACTCGGTGAATATCGACGTGGGCAAGCGGATACGCTATTTGGGGTGAGATTCCCCAGGGTTCGCAAAGCCTCACCCTGGGCTTTATTGCGACGCCCTTGCCGGGTTTAGGTTTTTCATGGTTTGTGGCCTCGAATGGCAACGACTCAGCCCTGGAAGGCTGGAAGGGCGTCGCAATAAAGCCCAGGGTGAGGCTTTGCGAACCCTGGGATACCTACAACCCAACACAATGTGAAAGATCCATCATGCCTCAATCCTACACCAATCTACTGGTTCATATCGTCTTCGGCACCAAGGAACGTCAATTTCGGTTGGACCAATCCATTCGCGCGCAACTGTTCCAATTCCTCGGAGGTGGCATCAAAGAGTTTGGTGGCATCAGCTTGGAGATCATCGGGATGGATGACCATGTGCATATCCTCGCCAAGATTCGCCAGGATCACGCTTTATCGGACATTGTCCGAGACATCAAAGCACGCTCGTCCGGATGGATTCATCGCACGTTACCGCACCTGGCGATCTTCGGTTGGCAAAATGGATACGGTGCGTTTAGCGTAAGCCATTCCGAATTTCCGTCAGTGCGAGAATACATACAAAACCAAGAGCAACACCATCGAAGCGTACCGTTTCGCGATGAATTTACCCAACTCTTGCGAATCCACGACATTGAATATGATGAACGCTATTTGTGGAATTAGGACTCGCATGTCTATTGCTATTCCCACCGTTCGCCTCAAAATTGCCCGGCGCTCGTCGCATCCGTGGATCTTTCAGAAAATGGTCGAGAAACCCGCCGGCCGGATGCCAAAACGGCAGCGTCGTCGATATCATCGATCGTGAGGGCAAGTGGTCCGGGCGCGGTTTCTACAACAGCCATTCCCGCATTTCTTTGCGCATGTTCACGAGCGATCGCAACGAGGCAATCGACGACGCCTTTTTCGCCAAACGCATCGGCCGGGCGGTTACTCTTCGACGAACTATGCTCAAGCTCGATAGTGTGACCGATGCGTATCGCATCGTCCATTCCGAAGGAGATGAACTCAGTGGTCTGGTCGTCGATCGCTTCGGTTCGACGATCGTTCTGGAGTTTTTTTCATCTGGGATGTATCGCTTTCGCGAAGCCATTCAGGCAGCGCTCGGCGACCATTTTCCGGAGAGCCGATTTTATTGGTTTGCCGAGGATCATATCGGCAAGCAAGAATCTTTTGATTGCCGCTCGCCGGAGCCTCCGGCCCCCGGCATCATCACCGAACACGGCCTGCATTTCCGCGTTGCGCCCGGCAGTAAGCACAAGACCGGCTTTTTCCTCGATCAGCGCGATAACCGCAAGAGGCTGGCGAGTCTTTGCGCGGGGAAAAAGGTTCTCGATCTGTGTTGCAACACCGGCGGTTTCGCGATTTACGCCAAAGGTATCGGGGAAGCTGAGGAAGCCGTCGGCGTCGATCTGGACGAGCAAGTCATCGCGCTGGCCAAGCAAAACGCGAACCTCAACAGCTTACAGGTGCGTTTTGTGCAGGCCGATCTGTTTGCCTGGCTAAGGGATGTGATCCCGCTGGGGCAACGGTTCGATGTCGTCATTCTCGACCCCGCCAAGATGACCCGGGATCGAGAGGCCCTTGAGCCGGCATTGAAAAAGTATCTCGACATGAATCGGCTGGCGCTCCAGGCCGTCGCACCGGGAGGTATTTTCCTGACGTGCTCCTGCACCGGACTCATCAACGAAGAGACATTCCTCGATACGATTCGGCGCGCTGCCTGGCAGGCGGGACGAACCATCCAGGTGTTGACGATTACCGGCGCGGGAGCAGATCATCCTTTTTTGGCGCATGTGCCGGAAAGTCGATACTTGAAGGCGGTGTTTTGCCGGGCCGATGGATGAAATCAGTAGTTCCAAGTTACAAGTTACAGTCAACGCGGGGGAGTTTGGACCACATGGTTGCAATCGAGCCGATCAATCCGGTTACGCAAGTTCCCCAAGCGGACTAATGATCGTTGCAACAACCCCACATGGGTGCGGCCATCGCACAGCTCAAGTTGAGTTTATCACCATTGAGGTCCCGAAACCGGGGTTTGCGATCCGCCAAGTATCACCCCGTCTGCGCTAGAGGCTCCGGCATCGGAATGACCCCGGTTCGGTGCGATGGGGTCTCGTGACCCGTGGGAACCGGGCGATCGGCGTTCGAGGTATAAGGCAAATCGCTCATGAGGGCCGGCAGCGATCCCGATTCGATCGGATAGCCGTATTGGCGAATCACATCACCCCAGCGCTGGGTCACCACTTCGCGTTGTTCGGCAGTTAATTGATACTTGTTGGTTTCGTAGCCGGCGTTGAGTTGCAGATATTTCTCCAGCGGTATTCGCACATTCTCGAAATCGCCGAGTTCAAGCTTCTCGTAGATGTGCCGGACTTCGGCCTTGGGGTTGCGGATCAGATCCTCGTATTTCAATTCGTGGAAGCGGGAAGGACGGATGAGCTGTTTGCCCTCTTCCAGTTTGGCGTAGAGGAAATTGAAAGTCTCGAGAACCCGCTCCTCCAATCCTTCATGAGTGGGCGTCTGAAGACTGTGCTTGCAGATGAGTGATTTCCAGAGGTTTACCGTTGAAGGAAACACCGTATAGGGGTTTCGGACGATATGAATGAAGCGGGCATCGGGGAATAGTTCCAGCAACGTGGGAATCCGGCAAGAGTGTGGCGGCGATTTGAGAATGAGCCGGCGCGAGTCCTTGTAGGTCAGCGTCTGGATGAAGGAATAATAGACGCGCTTCCACTCGCGCCGCTGGCGCAGCGTCAAGCCTTGCAGGTCGAGGGAGCCTGGATACAGAGGCGCGCGATTGGGCCAGGCAATGTCCAGATAGGGAGAAGGCTGGCCCAACATACACAATGCGAATTCATCTTCCTGCGGTCGGTCCCAAGTCATGGGCATGTTGTCCATAGGCCGGCGGTCCGGCAGCAAGAACTTGAACCAGCGCTTGAAATACTTCTCGGTCAACAGAATGTGATTCGGATCGAGGCACTGATAGTTGTTGGAATAATTGTGCTGGGGATCCTGGATCAGCATTTCGTGGAGCAGCGTCGTTCCTGTCCGCCAGTGCCCGATGATAAAAACCGGGGCATGGGCAATGGGTGTCCGCGCGATTTTTTTGCGGTACAGGGCATTATGTGCATAGCGCAAAAAGGTATGAGCCAGCGTGATCGCCGACAAACAAACGCCGATGTTGGCATAGCGCAGCCGAAACCCGAATTGCCCCTTGGCCATAAGCCGTAGCCAGGCGAAGAAATCGCAGCCCATCCACATCCGGGGCGACCACCCTCGACACGATTGAGAGTCCACAGGAAGAGTGAGGCCGGGTTCCATGGAAATCCTTCAATGTCGGGGAATGAATCTCGGTTCCTAAGCCGGATTAGCAATAAGGCATCGTGCCGTAACAGGATTCCTTCCCCTTCACAGGATCATCGCGTCAAAAATCGAGATACGAATAAGCCGTGGAGGCATCAACCCTAAAAAGCCACACATCTGTCGAATCGCGGGCAAAAGGTGTGCCGGTGCCGGCAAGTTTTTCCAATTCACGACCCCCAACACCAAACGAACCGCATCAAGGCGGAAGCTCGTGGATGGGTGTGAATGGCCCCGCAAATTCGACAGACTCTCTAAATCCCCTGAAACTGGGGATGACAAAGGGTGCGTCCGAGCCTATAGTATATTCATCGAATAAACGGTAGAGGTTTCTTCAACCGAAACCAAATTCGATATGATTGGACGCGGCGTGGAGCAGCCCGGTTAGCTCGCCAGGCTCGACACGAGACAACACTTGGACACGAAAGTGAAGTGTTCATCGCTTACGGCGGAGCGATTTTTCTTGTAGAATCGCCGAAACGTCAGCGCAAGCCTCGATCCGCAGAATATCGAGATGCTTGGATGTTGATCTCAGCATGGGCTGCACAGAAAGAGATTTCTGTGCGAACACCTGTCAAATTCGGGGAAGCCTCCAGCGGTGGTAATCCCGAGCCAAGCTTCAGCGCATCGTTGAAAAACGAAGTCGATGAAGAAGGTGTAGAGACTTGATGGCAGGCATCTTCCCGGAATCTTCAATTGATTCCGAAAGATGAAGGGAAAGTCCAGACCACAAACTGTCGCAAACAGGCAGCGAAAGCTGTAGTGGTATGCATAACCTGGAGGTCACAGGTTCAAATCCTGTCGCCGCAACTTAAAACCCATGAGATAACTCTCATGGGTTTTTTAATTCGGAATTTATGTTAATCAGGTCTCTTTTCCCAGTTCAGCATGCGCCCATTAAAGCCACTAAATCTGCCGCTAGTCACATAAATGCTAGTTACTTCATAAGTGAAGAAAATTGAATTGCCATGCTGAGGAGCATTGCCATTTTGCGCGGCCATTCAAGTGTAAGCATTACCGAATCTCGATCGTAAATAACCATCATGATTGAATCTGTTGTCGGTTGCCTTTCGCTAATCATTCCCCTTCCAGAAAACCGTTTTCCGACGACATCTTTTTGCAATTTTTCCATCTGCCTTTTGTTTTCTTCAATTTTGCTGCCCCATTCGGCCATAAACTCTACACGGTCTTTTTCCATGCCAGCGAAGAATTGCCGGTCAGGTATATTAACCAGCTTAAGTTTCTTTGTGATACTTTGAATGTCTGGAAGGCCCTTGTCGTCAGCTGGCACCGCCGCTTTCTTGTGCTCATTCGCGCGATGACAACCCGCTGCAAAAGCAACGACAAGGAAAAAGACTGCGAAGCGAAACATGGCAGTTCGACAGCTGCATGTTGAATCCCATCGGGCCGCTAGATCCGCAATAAGACCTCGCAAAAGAAGAGGTGATTTTAGAGACAAAGTTTTGACACCTGGCATTGGTCGATCATCAATTATTCGCTGGGCTAGATCCGAATCGGTAAAGAGTGGAACCAATCGTTCCTCAGACCCTTTTTCCTGAATAAAGATAATTGACCCCGGCAGACTTCTTTCCCAAATGGCCGTCTCACCAACAGGAGTCCAGATGGGAAGGCCAAAGGAAAACACCATTGTTTTGTACTCCAAACGGGCAAGAGTCGCTTGACTCCCAGCGGAGCACAAGCCGTGAAGCCTATCGAATGCGATCGCACCACTACGTTCCATCTCCGCTTGATTGTTCCAGTTTCACAAAGATGCTCTTGATCTCTTCCGAAGCTGCCGACTTGACCAAGTGGTAATTGAACTCGGCTTCGCGTAGTTTTTGGAGTTGGGTATCGTTGAAGGTCACCGAAAGAGCAATTGGCGCAACTTTGTTACTCCCGGATTGTTGCCGGATTCGTCGAGCAATGGTGTAACCGTCCATGCCCGGCATGGAAAGGCTCAAGAAGACGCAATCGGGTTCCCATTCGTTCGCGAACTTCAATGCCTCCTTCCCACTATAGGCAGTCCGAACCGTATACCCCGACGTTTCTGCAACCCAAGTGAATTTATCTGCCACCTCGTGGTTATCGTCCACCACCAGTATTTTCAACGAATGCGCCAAAGTCTTTTTAGGCTCCTTTGTCGAAGAGTTCTTGAAAAGGATTAGGTCGACGACATACGACCCCAACTTAAGCAGCTTGCCCTCACGACACCGTTCGAAGATCAATTTGTCATCGCAGCCCGCGTCCATCAAGGCGTCGCTGAGGATGCCCAGCCTATCGAATGCCAATTCGTCGCGGATCGTTTGGGCCAGATCGACCACATTGGCCGTCAGCCAGCGCGGGTCGAAAGCATTCCCCCCAAACTGCTGGTCGAGCAATCCTTTGATCCTGAACGGCTCAATAATTTCCGGGCCGAGATAGAAATGATTTTTGTCTTTGGCGAGTTGTCCGCCTTCGGTCGTCAGAACTTCAAATGAATCGTAATCGACTCCTTTGATCGGTGTATTGGCGTGATAAATGCGCACGTCATCCTTACTGAAGACTCCCCCCAGTCTTTTCCAGTGTTGTAAATTTGCCTTCGGCAACGGCGTGGCTCCCCAAAAGATGTAGTTGTGGTCTTTGCCGAAACGGCCATCGTTCAGAGATACAAAGGTTTCCGGAGCGGCCTTGCGCACCCAGAGCGCTATGCTGCTCGAACCGGTGAAAAAGACGCGAAACTTGTCTCTTGCATAGCCGTTAGGCGCACGATGGTACATGCCATACTCCGAACCGTCGTCGCATACGACAAACGATTCGGCGTCGGCATCCTTGATCTTGCCAACCAGTGTCCAGATGAACTTGCCATCCGTTGCGTAGGTGTAGTTGAGAGCTCGAAATGTGGCTCCATTTCCGCCCATTAATCTTGAACGTAAGGTATAGCAATGCTTGTGGTCCTTGGCGAAATCGCCACGGTAGAATCGAAACGTCTCCACGTCGGCTCCGCGCACCGGGTCGGTGTGGTTGCGATAGCCGATTTTTCCATCCGGTCGAATCCAATAGAGCGTCGTCTCGTCGCGTTCTCGGTAGACCGCGCCGGGAACGAGTTCGCACGTGTCTTCCGCGATGGGCACTATCATCTCCGTGGTGGTTTCCGCCAGGATTCCCAGGGTGGTGCCGAGTACGGCGACCCTGGGGGAACCTTGGACGCATTTTTGCCTTCGACCTCGCTATCACTTCTTCTTTTGCAATAACTGCAAATGCACGTTTCCCACATCCCACATATAATGCCCGATCTTGTGCTTTTTCACTGCCGTTTCCAGATGTTCGAGACATTTCTTCTCGTTGCCCTCAGCTTCAAAGTTCAATGCAACATATAAGTGCCCATAGAACAACATTTCGTTTCGCGATTGTCTTTTCTCTTCGGCTTTCTCTGCCTGTTCTATTACATCGGAAGCTTTACATTTTCCTTCAATCAGTTCGTAGACTTTCATCATTGGAATCCGGGCATCGGGGCCAACCTTGAGAGCGCCTTTCGCGACTTCTCGACCCCATCGGCTCGGGCATTGCAGAGATAATGCCAGAAGGCATTTTCAACATCATCGCCGAAGACTTTTTCACCCGCCTTGAACTGCTTGGCTCCATCTGCGAATTTACCAGCATAGTAAAGCGAAATCCCGCGCCGCCAGTGACTATCGTAGGCTTTCGGATGTTCTTTGAGGAAGGCATCGAAGTCTTCGATCGACTCCTTGACCTTGCCGAGCTTAAATTGCTCGCCGCCGCGCTGGTTGATCGCTTCCAGGAATTTGTTGTCGAGTTCGTAGGCCCTGTTGTAATCCTTGATCGCCTCTTGATGCTTGCGCTGGGCACTATAGACTTCGCCGCGAATGAAATAGCCCTTGGGGCTTTTTGGATCGATGGAGATTGCTTTCTCGGCAGCCTTCATCGCGGCATCAAAATCTTCGCCGCTCAGGGCCGTGCGCACTTCTTTATCTGGTCATCGATCTCGTCAGCAAGCAACATGGGAACCATCAAGGTAAGAACAAAGAGGGACAAAAACAAACGCATGGTACTAAACTCCTGTTGAAAGTCGGAACGGAGATGAATGATAGGCGAATTTGGGGTGAAGTGACAAGGAAAATGCCAAAAACATTCTAACCACAGCGCGGCATAGCCGCAACCAAATGAAAAATGAAACAGGCATGTCGGAATTGAATAGAGTGGATTTGTCACGATTCACTTAACTCAACCACCGAACATGCCATGCAAGAGTTTGTACAGCAACACGAAGCGAACATCTATGGGGTTCTTTCCGGATTCGACCGAATTCGCTTTCGCGGAACACAGCGGCGGATCTGTTATGTGAAGGGTTTCGCCAAGTTTTTGAATTTCATCGGTGTGCTGCTTAAGGTTTTTCGGGCTTTCGTCGATGGTACTTCGCGCAAGCTCAAGAAGACCACGGAGCAATTGGCCCGCAAAACGCCGGTGGGGAAAGTGGTCTACCTGGCAGCCAACCGAGACAAGCAGGAAGTCCTCGACGAACTGCTGCGGACGTATGCGATCCCCGAGAGCTTCACCGGGTTGATCGCCGTGCTCAGTTGTGTGGAGAATTGCAACAGTTACGAGCTTCACAAGAACGCTGGCACCCAACATCTGGAAGTACACTCGGCCTGGCGCAAGTGCCTGCACTACTATCTGTACATTCGCGATCCTCGGTACGGCCTGATGCACATTCGCATCATGACTTGGTTCCCGATGCAGGTTCAGATTTGCATGAACGGTCGAGAGTGGTTGGCCCGGCAGATGAATGCAGCGGGACTTGCTTACCAACGGTTCGACAACACGTTTGCCTGGGTTGCCGATTTTGCTCAAGCGCAACAATGGTTGGATGAGCAACTGAAAACGGATTGGGGGGCCATGCTGTCGGGCTTGTTGCGGCAGTACCATCCGGCCTTTCTGGATTTGCTCGGGGAGTTGTCGTTGCCGGAGTATTACTGGACCGCCGAGCAAACTGAATGGGCAACCGATGTGGCATTTCGTTCGAAGGAATTGTTGCAACCGCTGTATCGTCGTCTGATCCGACACGCCACGGAGAACCTCTCGTGCGCGGATGTGATGCGGTTTTTGCAGCAGTATGTGACGGAGTCGGGAGCGATTCACGGCAAGTTCCAAGGCGAAGTGGTGAGTGATCGCAAGACCCGTTATGAAGGAACGCGGATGAAGCATCGGGTGGGATCCAACAGCGTGAAGATGTACGACAAGTTCGGGCGAATCTTGCGGATTGAGACGACGATCCACAATGCGGAAGGGCTGAAGGTATATCGACCTCGCGAGAACGATCCGCACAAGCGTTTGGCGTGGCAGTCATTGCGGCGCAGCGTGGCGGATCTGTACCGTCGCTGCCAGTTGTCGCAAAAAGCCAACGAGTCGTACTTGGAGGCGATGTCGGTGGTGGAATCATCCGAGACGTTGGAGTCGTTGACGGCTCCGGTCAGCAGTCCGGTCGAGCGAGCAGGGCGACGCTATCGGGGGTTAAACCCATTGTCGGCAGAAGACAGCCAGTTGCTGCGGGCCATCAACCGAGGCGAATATGCGATGCTGGGCTTGCGCAACCGGGATTTGCGAGCAGTGCTGTACGGGACGGCCACTGGTGTGGAAAAAAAGAAGCAAAGCGGTCAAGTCACACGCCGATTACAATTGTTGCGCGCTCATGGCTTGGTCCAAAAGGTTCCCAAGAGTCACCGCTACAAAATCACCGTGCGAGGCAGACAACTCGCCAGTGCCTTGTCCTACGTCCACGAAAGCGATCTGAAAACCCTAAGCCAAGTGGCCTAGAAAATTGTGTTAGAAAAGCAAAATTCGCAGAATGAGTAGTACAGAGTCACAGAGCACACAGAGAAAATACAACGCAGAGTCAGGATTGTCTTCCCTGTGTACTCTGTAGTACTAATGTCGAAAATCTTTGCGCCGTACAGAGAGTTAGGGCGATTTCTCGCCGAAGGCGAGCGTCGGGGCGTTAGCCCGACGTGGGCTCCATCCGCTGTTGCTTGGATTTAATTCAAGCGGCGAATGTCCGGTGCGAAGAGGAGCGGTTCGGCAGATGCAGTCCACGTCGGGCTAACGCCCCGACGCTCGCCTTCGGCGAGCCTTTGTTTGGTTGCGGCTACGCCGGCTGTGGCTCTGTGGTTAGAATGTTTTCCCAACTTGGCATTGGAATTGCACCCATGTATACTAACAATCAATTCGAACTTCTACGAACCCACTCGAAGGCGCTCTCATGGAACTCGACAACAAGACCCTACAGGAACCCCTCAAGAAAGCCTATTCGTTCTTTGAAGAGTTCAAGAACTTTGCCTGAAAGGGAACGTCATCGATCTGGCGGTCGGCGTGATTATCGGCAGTGCCTTCGGCAAGATCGTCGATTCGCTGGTCAAGAACATTATCATGCCGACGATCGGCGTTCTAACCCCCGGCGAACAGGGTTACATCGGCTGGAAATGGACGATCGGTCAGAAGGAGATTCCCTACGGGTTATTTCTGGGTGAGGTCGTCAATTTCCTGCTGGTGGCATTGGTGTTATTCGTTTTCATCGTGAAGTTCCTGGGTTGGGTAACACATCTACGACATGCCGAAGCCGCGTCACCAGCGCCGGCACCTCCTCCGACGACTCAAGAACAATTGCTCACCGAAATTCGAGATTTGCTGAAGCAACAGATGGAAAAAGGAAATCGTTAGCCGGGGCGAAGTTTTGAAGTTGCGCTCTGAGGCAATTGGAGGAGGAGCGGCTTCGCCGCACACTAACCCGACGCGTCAGCGAGGAAACGACTTCCAGCAAATGCGGGGTCGATCCTCGCTCACGCTTCGGGTTAGTGTAACCTTCGGTTTCCCTCGGTTTTGCAGGCGCCAACTTCAAAACTTGCGCATCTGGCTAACAAAATGGCAGAAATGCCTAACTTTGCGGTTTCTTCCGGACAACTTGAGAAAAAGCTCAAAGTTTTTTTGGAAAAGTTTTTCCCTCTGATGGGCTAAACGATAAGCTAATTACCTTTGTAGGGGTTTTTTCCATTTTCCTCTACCATCCCTCGTCATTTTTGGAGCCTGAACTGCGATGGCTTCGTCGTGGAAGTCCTGGTTTGAGCGTCTGCGTCCCAAGTCGTATGGACGCAAGCAGCCTCTCATACTCCTCAATGGACTGGCGGAGCAGGCAGAATCGTGGTACCGCAATGAGCGCTACTGGGCGCGCTATTTTACCGTGCTCCAGCCTAACTTGCTTGCGTATGAAGGCGAAGCGATTCACAAACGAATCGACGAGGGTTTGCCGATCAGCGTCGATTACCTCGTCGAGCAACTTCACCTATATCTGACCCACTTTGTGCAGACCCCGCCGTACCATATTGTCTCCAGCAGTCTGGGCGGCAAGGTCGCGGTCGAATTCGCGGTCAAATATCCCGAGCTCGTTCGCGCCTTATCCTGATTTGCCCCTCCGGCATGGGCGATGCCGAACGCCTTCCGATCATGGAAGGCGTTCGACGCAGCGATTACGAAAAACTGATTACCAGCGTATTCCATAAGCCGAAGCACGTCGATCGGGACATGCTGCGCTACTATAAACGCTCCTTCGAAAGCCGGCGCTGGAAGAAAGGATTCTTGCGAACGGTTCGCGGCACGAACGACCACATGGTTCGCCAGAAACTGCCGACCCTTCAGAAGCCGGTGCTGTTGATTAGCGGCCGGGAAGACAAGATCGTCGATCCGGCGGAGGGCGAACGTGCCGCCGCCGATTTGCCGCAGGGACATTACCTGTCGATACCGCATTGCGGCCACGCGCCTCAGATCGAAAAGCCCTGGCTGGTGAACCGTCTGGTCGTTCACTTCCTGACATCCTCCAAGCCGACCTCGCATCCTCGATTTACTCAACTAATTCTTCATAAACCAAGCCGAGTCCTTTCATGAAACAAACCACCCTCGATCATCATCAGCGATCCCCGGCAGCGCCGACTCGCAAAGGCGCTACCCCCGACTGGCTGTTGATGTTCGGCAAGTTCCTTCGTCACGGAACCGCGATCGCGTCATTCGTTCCGAGTTCGCGCTCACTGGCGCGAACCATCGTAAAGGGCATCGACTTCACGAAGGCAAAATGCGTGGTGGAACTCGGCGCAGGCACCGGGCCGATCACGACCGAACTGGTCAAACGCTCTACGGGCAATACCCGGCTCATCATTCTCGAACGCGATCCGGATTTTTGCAAAAGGCTTCGTGAAAAGTTCCCCAAGCATGAAGTCGTGGAAGGCGACGCCGCTCATCTGGACAAGATTCTTGCCGATCGCGGCGTCACCCATGCAGATCACATTCTGTCCGGCCTGCCGTTGCCGTCGTTCCCGGCCGGTTTGCGCGAATCGATCATGAAGGCTTCCAACAAGATCCTTTCCCCGCAGGGCACATTCCGCCAACTGACGAATATGCCGTGGGTCTACTATCGCTTCTACAAGAATTATTTCAAAACGGTGACATTCTCCTTCGTGCCAATGAACTTTCCCCCCGCGGGCGTCTATTATTGCCGGGGGTTCAAGGGGATGCCAACTCCCTGAATTGGGGTCAAGAGCGAAGCGTACTGATCCGAACCTGAAGCGTAAGCGAAGAGTGAGACTCCCACCTTCGCTAACGCTTCAGGCTCCGTTTTGACCGTGGTGAAGAAGCGTAAACGAAGGATTGGAGTTTCAATCTTCGCTAACGCTTCAGGCTCCGTTTTGACCGTCCTGAAGAGAAGTAAGATGCCTCTGGCCGATTGGCTGACTGGAAATCGTCTCGTTCGCAGCGCTGCGGATGCCCTTCTGGCTCGGTTTTCTCGACGCCGAACGCTTTGCCTCGATCAACTCGATGTGCCTGCCATGCAAGAGCGCACCTTGCTCAAGCTTGTGCATTATGCTGCGCAAACGAGGTTTGCCCGCGAACACGATTTCGGACACATTCGTAGCGTAACCGACTATCAAGCCCGCGTACCGATCCGCACCTACGAGGCATTTTGGAAGGAATACTGGCAGCCTGTCTTTCCCAAACTGGAAGGTGCGACTTGGCCCGACTGGATTCCGTATCACGCCCTCTCGTCCGGCACCACCAGCGGCACAACGAAATTCATCCCCGTTTCCAAGCAGATGTTGTCGTCGAACCGCAAGGCGGCCTTCACTTCACTGGCCTTCTATCGCCATGTCGCCCCGCAAACACCGCTCTTCAACGGGAGAGTTTTCTTTCTGGGCGGCAACACCGGAATGATCAAACAAACCGACGGTAGTTTGGCGGGCGACCTCAGCGCCATAGCTGCGATCGAAGTCGTCGGTCTGGTCCGGCCCTACACTTATCCACCCCTGGAGCTGAGTCGAATCCCCGATCTGGAAACCCGTCTCGATACGATCGCCCGGCAGAGCATCAATTTACCCATTACGGTGTTCAGCGGCGTTCCATCCTGGCAGCTAATCATCTTCGATCGGCTCCGGCGCATCACGGGAAAATCGACCATTGCCGAGATCTGGCCGACGCTGCGCGTGGTCATCCATGGCGGCGCGAAATTCGATCCCTATCACGATGTGTTCCGAAAAGTGCTTGGCAGCGATCAAATTCGCTGTCTGGATGTCTATCCATGTTCGGAAGGGTATGTCGCCACGGAAGATCCGCGCTACGATCTGCTGCGTGTCATCCCCGACCACGGAGTGTTCTTCGAGTTCATCCCTGTGGAGGAACTCGACGGCGATCAGCTCAAGACCAACACGCCCACGCGCCACACGCTGGCCAACGTCGAAATCGGTGTGCAATATGCCGTGGTGATGACGACGTGCGCTGGGCTATGGAGTTACCTGGTCGGCGATACGGTGGCCTTTGAGCGCCGCGAGCCGCCGTTGATCCGGTTCACGGGCCGGACCAAGTATTTCCTCTCGGCATTCGGCGAACATCTCATCAACGAGGAGATCGAGAAAGCGATCGCCGCTGCGGCGACTCCTACAGGTGCAGAAGTGGTCGATTTCCACGTGGGTCCGGTGTTTTCATCCGATCCGACGAAGCCCGGACATCACGTATACCTGATCGAGTTTCGGCAGCCGCCCCAGGATTTGCCGCAGTTCATGCAAATGATGGATGCGAAGCTGGCGCAGCTCAACGAAGACTATGCAACACACCGCATCGGCGATCTGACCATGAAACCGCCACAAATCGTCATGGTGCGTGGTGGGGCTTTCAACCGCTGGTTAACGTCTCACGGCAGGGGGATTCAATCGAAATTGCCGCGCATGGATAACACCGGGAAACTGACCCAGACGATCTGGCAATGGCTGAAGGAGAATGGGGGATTGGTCTAAGGCAAGCAGCCGCCGTACTTCGCTTCCAAGGTTCCAAGGATCTCGTCGAGTGGTCGTCCAGTTTTTTCCTGGCGTCGTCGTTCCAATTCCTCGTCCGAGATCGGAAACTGGTATCCGGGAGGAGGAACGTGTTTGCGAATGGGAGTGTAGACTCCCAGAACTCGGCCGACTTCGTCCACGATCTCCATGACGTCGGACGCCGTTCGCAAATGATCGGCAAGCGATCCGTCGATCAGGACACGAGCCATAGTTGGGACTCCTCGCAGAGTGTATTTGAGCAGTTATTAAGATAGCTTTGTTGTCGAAGTTTTTCGATCCCGATTCGACAAATTGCGAACCGAATTGGCCATATGGTGTCTTCCATCAATCGAACTGGAAAACGCCAGTATCATTGATAAGTTTGCCAGAAGATTCGCTCAATACGACCAAGAAAAAAGGGGAAAAGGAAAATGGATGAAGCAACCCGAAAACGACTCGTCGCTGCCGGCCACGAAGAAGTGTCAGTCCAGGAACTGCTCGGCTTGACCGATGAGGAAATGCAGCTCGTTGAACTTCGGGTCACGCTCAGCAAGCAGTTGCGCTCTTCGAGAACAGACGAAATGACACAAAACGAGCTGGCGAAAAGGATCAAATCCAGTCAATCTCGTGTTGCAAAAATGGAAGCGGCGGCAGCCGATGTGACTCTCGATCAATTTTTCAAAGGGTTCTTCGCGGTTGGCGGTAATGTGGTCGATGTTTTTCGGGTAAATTCCCCGCGATCTTATTTGTTAGTAGCGACGAACGACGAATCGGCCATTACCTGAACCCACGCGAGAGCGATGGTGAGGCTTGTTTTCGCTGTCTGCTCTGCGCGACGCATTCAAGATCACTGGTTTTGGCGCAACCATCAGGCTGCCGTCGCCGATGTGGTGACGAATGGCTGCCGCGTAGTGAGGAACTTCCGCACATTTGTCCTGAGTGCAAATCGCGACGTTGGGACAAGCCGAAAAAATGCAAACGAAAGCAAATCTTGCTAGATTTGCTTACGCTCGGAAGTTAATCAATCGTTGGGGACTGGCTGACGAGCTCCGCGCTTTTCAGAGATTGGCAATCGCTTCTTGCTATACTTGCCGCCAACTCTAGTAGAAATGAGATGATCCTCAGCCATCAATCCCAAAAGAGACATGGTGAGCGCCTCTTCAGAACGGAACATTTTGTCCACAGTTTGAGAAGCAATAATGCTTTTCAGATGTTCCGAGTGCGCAATTTTACTTACTGCTACTTGGCCGTAGACTTGGATTACGTCCTTTGCAATTTCTTCCGCATGGTGATCTGCGTATTGAGATTGCCAATGCTCGATGATCGAAATGAGGACAGGGTGATCGACGTTTATCAGGACAACGCCTTCCGGGTAATCCGGGTCTTTAGGTTGCCATGCCGCAAGAATGCCCGGTCCAACAGCATCAGCTCCGACTGTTCGGTAACTTGGTAGGCCGCCTTCGATAGGCGATAATTCACCTTGAAGCGAACCACACGATTTGCCGGATCGTGCTGATGGCGCAAGTGTGCGTGGAGTTCGGCTGCTTCCAGCACCGCCTTGACCACCACTAGCTCCTGGATTGATTTTACGTTTGCGGATAGGAGGGTGGATTGGCGTGGTGCCATCCGCGTCAAACGACGTTCCGCCGTTCAACTTGGCCACAAGACGAGAAATCCTCCACCTTGACCCAAACTTATCGGCCAGTTTTTCTCGCCATTCCTCATCCGTAACCGTACCTGCGTCTCCTTGACGACAGGATCGCAAGGCTTGAACCAGCTCATTGGGCATTTGTTCGGCAAATTCGGCAGCCCAATCGTTGATTGGCAGTGGACCACCAGCGGATTTCCCACCACGAATAAGTAGTGAATTTCGATCCGTTTTGGGGTACACTCCCCCCTTGCCGTCCGCTTCAACAACTGGACGCACGACAAGCCACAGTCGAGAACGAATGGAGCTTTCGCTGATACCGAAAGATCGATAAGTCGAATGGTGGGATGTTAAATCATAGAGTTCGTTCTTGTAAAGAGCCCCGATATATCCCCCAATAGAAGCATAAGAATGAACCTTCGGACGCTCCCCTTCCCATAAGTACCAATCAACATTCGTGCCATCTTTAAGTCCAACCGTCCCCTTAGCTCCAACTTTTCCTATGCCCTGGCGTTCGCTCTGGTAGTCAACAAAATATTTGGCACCTTCGATTCTACGGGTGTTTGTTCGGCGCTCATGGCGTGCATTTTTCGTCCAATCATGTGCCATTTTGTTCGAAATTGGCCATAAAGATTTGTCAGCGTTTCTGAGCTCATCGACGTAAACCTCAATATTGCTAGGTATCTCCCAGATTCGGCGGTTCAGAAAACTCGAAATCCCTTTAATGTCAGTCTCGTTCCGAGTGGGGTCACCTTCAACAGTGTTCGCCGTGGCGTTATTGCCAAGAAGCACCACGACTGTTCCATGATCTTCGATCCAGTCCGGTTTGATTGTTGACCAATCACATCCGTGTGTAGCATCTTCGTATGGGTCGTACACACCTTCAAGGGAAGTGGTACCATTTGGTCCTTCGCAAGATTCTAGTTTTAAGCCGTACTCCCCAGTTTTGGGATTTCGAGCAACCCAAATCATTGAAGCATCGCCATCGACCCATGAAATTACAACCATCCCATACTGATTCCACGGGAGTAGAGATGTCTTGGCACCCACTCCGAAATTCTCGTGAGCTCCGCCGATTGGTTTGCCGCTACCGCCAAAAGTGTTGAAAAACTCGACGAGTTTATCCGCGGTCATTCCAGAACCGTTGTCAGCGATCAACCGACGATAAACGCCTTGAGATTCGACCGCCTGCCACTCAACACCAAATTCAACTTTGGTAGCCCCAGCCTCAACAGCGTTAATATAGCTCTCTCGTACCCACTGAAATTGACTTCCTTCGCGGTAAGTTCGCTCAATGAAGTGTTGGGTTCCTGCCGTTTTCATAGGCAGGATCTCCGCAGAAGTGCGCGGCATGATTGGACTCGCTTGTTGTCCAAGGCACAGCTTGCCTTGAAAGTTGGCCTAGGACAAAGTGCCCTAGACGATAATGAGTATATTCGCGCGACTGCAGAAATGGCAAGTATTTTTCTTGAGATATTCATTTCTTGCAATCCTTTGATGTGCTGATTGGATTGGTTGTTGGATGGCCTCCACTTCTGAATAATCACTCTCGTTCATGAGTCGAGCCGCCCATGGAAAGGGGTTTTTGTGCAGGCTTAGGTAAAAAAAGTTCAGCACCAGCCCACCTACAAAACTAATTTACGCCGATTGGCGCAGCAGAGGTGCTTCGGTGGCATTGTCAGCCACGAACTGAACCAGTTTCTCCCATGCGCCACTATCGGCAGGCACCTCTGCGCTGACCCGATCCAGTTCTTCCAGCAGCGCAGTCACGCTTGGATAGAGTGCGATTGGAACCCCTTCCGGGGTCTCCGCTCCCAGACCGGTCAATATCGCAACCAATCCCTCCGGAAACGCCTTCTTTCCTTTGCGCTTCGGTGCGGACTGCATCCAGGCCAGTGCGATGTGGCCCAACGCCAGCAAGTCATCCTCGGCAGAGGGTTCGCGGGAAGTAGCCAGTGCAGGTTGAAGCCAGGGCGGTTCGCCCAGGCCGGTGATCTTCAATACGCCCTCGCGCGTCAGCACAAACGAATCGGCAGTGAGCCGGCCATGAACCAGTCCCGATTGATGCGCGGTGTGCAATCCCAGCGCCGCCTGGGAAACCAGTCGATACCACACTCCGGGCAGACCCGCTTGCGGTGGAAATTCGCCGCCGGACAGGCCGCGTAACGATTCCTGCACCACCGCGGGCCGGCCGTTGATGTCCAGTACTTCCAGCGTCGCGGCGATGTTCGGGTGCGCAATGTCGCGCACGGCCGTGAATCGTTGCCGATATTCGTCCGGATGCACGGCATCCTGCATCTCGGACTCGCCCAGATGACGAAGAATACAATTGCCTTCATCGCTCGATTTTGCCGGCCTTTTTTCGGTGTTGCTGAGTCGGGGATCGAAGACGCGGTAAATCGCCTCGCGCACTGTCGATGGGAGCCGATCGATGATGTGGAAACGACCCAGCACCAGTCCGTCAAAGTTGTCGGACTCGATGAGTGCAAGCTGGTAGAGACTCAAGAAGCCGCCATCGAGCAGCACCGTTCGTAAGGGTCGATGCTGGCGTCGGGACTCGTTCCACAAGGCGATCAAGGTATCTTGATCGACCAGTTCGAGCGCTTGCAACAACTCGCCGAGCTTTCGGTCGGCCGGATCGAGATCGTCGGCCAGGCTGAGGATTGTTTGATCCTGCGCGGGCTCTTGCGAATCGACTACCTCGGTCGCCAGTGGAACCGTCATCGGCAGGACCGGCATATCCTCTTCGATGGAATTGTCGGTTCGTTGGGTCGTGGTATGCTGCACCAGTTCGCGGATTTTCTTGCGATACCAGTCGCGCATGTCGCCCAGATGGCGTTCCATTTCGCCGCGCTTCTCGGCGACCACTTGCTGCTGAACCTGAATTTCCTCGACCTTCTTGGCCAGATTTTGCAGAGGTGGCTTCAACTTCCTTCTCGCGACGCTCCAGACGATTTTCGCCGAGCGTGAGCGATTTCTTCATCTCGGAGAAGCGCCCCTGCCATTCCATCAGTTGCTGCCGGAAGGATGTCACGGCCAGGCGATGCTCACCACGGGACCGACCGATCGCGGCTTCTTGTTGCTGTAATCGTTCCAACTCGGACTGGACTTGCGCGAAGCGATTCGAGATCTTCCTGGCTTTGGCGGGCATAGGCGTGCATCTCGGCCAGTTGACCCCGCAGCGTCTCCCGGCTCGCCAGCGTGCGATCGAGCGTTGACTGGGTTCGCTGTTCCAGGTCTGGAACCTGCTGCAGCAACTCGGTTGCTTGACGGGCCAGTTCTTCGCGCAACAACTCCAGTTCTCGTTTCGCTCGTTGCGTTTGCTCCTCGGCCCTGCGCTGTTCGTCTTCCCACTGGAAACGAGTTTCTTCCAGGACTCGACGCTGATCGGCGAGAGCCTGTTCCCGTTGTTGCAGTTGTTCCGTGCGTCGTTGAAATTCCGCGTCGCGGGCTGCTAGCTCACCGGACCATCCCTCAACATCCTGACGATGCGCATCGGCGTCGGTTCGGAGTTTCTCCAGCGCATCGACCTGCTGGCCGAGGAACTGTCCTTGCGCTTCCAGTTCCTTGGCGCGCTCTTCCAGTTGGCGATGCTGGATGTTCAATTCTTCCGATCGACGCTGGAGCTGATCTTGCAGCAACTCGCGCGCTTCGGAAGACATCGATAGCGTGGCCTCGCGCTGTCGCATCGCCTCCCGGTCGGCTTCCAGGCGTTCTTGCTGTTGCCGGCATTGTTCCAGACGAGCGGTGACGAGGGCTTCTCGTTCGGTAAGTTGGGCCGATCGAAGATCGAGTTCTTCACCGACCTGGCGCAAGCGGGCATCCTCGGCCACAAGTTGCTGCTGCAAATCCCGGAGCCGTTGAACTGCCTGTTGAAGAATCTCGGAGCGCTCGGCGAAGACGCGCTGCGTGTCGGTTTGGCCGTGTTGCTCGTGAACCATCTGTTCGCGGACGCGCTCAGCTTCAACGAGTTTTTGCTGGGCCTCTTGCGCCTGTTCGTCGAGGCGAGAGCGTTCCTGGGCGATCCGGGTCGACTCGACGTGCACTTCCTCGCGGATATGCTCGAGGCGGGTTCGCAGCGCTGCCAGCGCCACTTGCTGGCCTTCGATCTGGCCGGCCCGCTCGTTCAATTTGGCTTCGCGCTGATCGAGTTCAGTGCGCTGTTTTGCCTGACGCTGGTCTTCGGCCCGGAACTGTTCCGAACGGGCGTCCATTTGCAGAATCTGGCCTTCGAGATCGCGGGTATCGCGCTGGAACTGTTCAAAGCGATGGTCGATTTCCATCGCGCGCACCTGCAGTTGTTTTTCCTTCTGCTCCAGGGAGACCGAGCGGCGATCCAGACGGACAAGATCGGCTTGATACTGGGCCAGCAACGTGTCGATGGTAGCGCGGTCGGTGAGCAGTTGCTTTTCCTTGCGCAGGAGTTCTGCCTCGCGGTTTACCAGGTGCTGTTCGCGCTGCCGATCGCGATCGGTTTCGCTCAGCCGATTTAGCGAGATGCCCTCTTTCTCCCGCTGCAGCTCCGCCGCCCGCGCGTCCAGTTCCTCACGACGGGCATCGAGGAGGCGATCGCGGTCGGCGAGTTCGCGCAGGCGAGGCTCGTGCTGGCGCAGCTCTTCTTCGATTTGCTGTTTCTTCTCGCGCAACTGGATGGCGGCTTCGCGCAAGCCGAGTTGAAAGCGATCGAGTTCCTCCGCACGCTGGCGGTGCCGGGCAATGACTTCGCGCTCGATTTGGTCGCGCAGTCCGGAGAAGCCCCGATCGCCCTGTTCGCGGTAAAGGCGTAACTCTTGCTCGGCCTGTTCTCGACGCTGTTGCAGGTCCGCCTCGAAGGCCTGCCGGCGCTGGGCGAACTCCGATTCAAGTTGTTCCTCGCGCTGTTGAATGCGGTCGTTGCTCAGGCGAATGGAATCCTGCACCCGCGAGAGTTCGCCGCGCTTTTCGCCGAAGCGTTCGTGCAACTCGCGGCGAGCAGTCAGCGTTTCGTCGCGTATTTTGCCCATTTCCGCTTGCTGCTGTTCCAGTTCGACTTGCCGGCGATCGAGCTCTTCCTCCCGGCGTTTGAGCCGGGCCTCAGCTGCACTGACGCTGGCACCGCTGCGCTGGCTCCTGTCGATCTCCTGCCGGGACTGACGCAGTTCTTCTTCGATCTCCTCACGCCGGCGATACCACAGCACGCGATCGGCTTCGAGTTCCTGAACCGACTCATCCAAGGTCCGCTCGCGGGCTTCGAGTTCCTGGGTTCGACGCGCCCATTCATGGCGCTGGGCATCCTCCTCGTTTCGGCCAAGGAAAGGCGCAACGGGCGAGGGAGTTATGGGGATGGGTGCGGGAACCGTGAAATCGATGGCAATCAGAATATCGACCGCGCCGATGGAGATGCAATCGCCGTGGGTCAGCGCGGTAGGCGCAGTCTGCGAGATAGGCTGGCCGTTGACGAGAACCGGCAAGGTCGGTGCCAGCTTGCGGAGGCGGACACCATCGATTTGCCGCGCGATCAGGCAGACGACGGGGGGTAGATTGGTGCCGGGGAGCCGAAGATCGCAGCCTGGAACGCTGCCGATGAGGAACTCTTCGCCGGTGAGTTCGTAGTGCGTAGGCCGGCCTGAACCGCCGCGCACCTCAACCCGAACGGGAGGCAGCCCGGAAGCCGTGGATGACGGTCGGCGCGGGTAAAACTCGGGGGTGGCCATATCCATGCCGGTAAATCGGGAATCCTTCCCACTTCGGAATCGCGCAAAGAGACAGCGTGGGATTGGAGCGTATTTTCAGGAAATCGGCAAGAGGAATTTGGAAGAAGAACTCGCTCGGGGTGTAACCAGATTCTCTGGGGGTGATCAGGCGGCCAGTGCCCAATAGGGTTCCCATTGGGATGTATGCCGGACGCACACCAGACTGGCCATAGGTCGTACATTGCCTATATTCCATCGAGCGCCCCGACGCTTCAGACGCAGGCCCAGGGTCTTCGCCTCACCTTCGACTTGGCCGCTGCCAATCGCTTGACCCGCTTGCAATCGTTGGACGTAGTTCACACGGTTCATGTGTTTCGAGAAATAGCCGATCAGACGCTCCGTTGCTTTACGACGACGTTCGCGTTCCGATTCGTCGGCGACTCCAAGCAGTTCATTCACCCACTGACAGACGCCTGCCCAACCTTGACGAATCAACAAACCGCGGGCGTGCTTATACGCGTCTTTGGCTTCGCTGGTCTCTTCGCCGTAGACGCGTTTGGCGCACTTACTCAGGTGCTGACAGGCATGATAGAAGTCGAGCGTTTGCAGACACCCGGTGAGCGTTCGCTGCACCGCTTTCCAGATCCAACTGGCACCGTCCGCCAAGACGTGCACCGCCGCCCAGCACGTCACTCCCAGCCGACGTAAGCGTGGCCGCCAAGTCTTGCGAAACTCCTTGGCTGTGGCGATCATCGCAAACGCCAGTACCATGGTCGCTGCCGGCAAACGCTGCTTCTTCCAATGGTCCGGCGATGTCGGCTCGCCTGCTTCTCGCTTGGAAACCACCGCGATTTTCAAGTCTTTCCAGCCTTCTTCACGCGTGTTGACCTTGCCCGCGTCGGTCGTGAACTCGACTTCCCCCGCCGCTTTTTGGAAAACTTCTTCGCTGGTAGTGTCTTCGGCTTGAAACCGAGCCATGTCTTTAGCGTGGCCCTCCACCGCCTTCCGCACCGTCTCGGGGCAAAGGTCCACTCCCAACATCTCATGCATGTGCTCGCTGGCGGACGCGAACGACATGTCTGCCGCCAGACGGCAACAGTGCTTCCGCACGGTCTTGCTGTACGCTGTCCCTCCACGCCCAAGAGGGCATCGGCCGCATAGGATCCATCGCCGCCGCACATGCACTTCCAGTAACGGCGTTCGAAGACCACCTCTCCGACAGCGCTCATCAGTCGGCGTTCTTTGGGACCTCGGTTTTCTTTCTTGCGGCCGCACTCGCAGACACGGATCGGCGCCCCTTTTTTCGGCGGTCTCGATTCTTCGAGCCACCGCATCGGAGAGCACATGGGCTTGAAATGTTCGCCCTTTCTCAACCACCGCATCTTCGCAGGCATCGAAAACCGTCCCATCGGGCGCAGTCAACGCAAGCTGCTCCATTTCCTCAACCAGCGCCAACGCTCGCCGGACAATACCTTCGTGCTTCGGGTCCACTTCAATCGTCACTCTGGTGCCCATATAACATCCTTGTTAAGGGGTGAGTAATTCAGTTACCCCTCACTTACCTAAATTCCCCGAACACCACCAGAGAAGTTGGCTACACCCCTCGCTCGTTTACGTTCGCAAACAGGAAAATAAACCTTCGGCGCATTAATCACTACTAAATCGACGAATTTAGTAGTGATTTTGTTTTGTTCGCTCTTTCGACCTGCCGAAGATTTAGTACAAAGACTATTATGAGCGCGACTTGAACCGAGTTTATCTTACCGGCAGGCAATCATGGCGACAGATTCAGCGGCCCCCGAAACCGAACAAACTCCCAAACTCTCAGCGGTTGAGGGGATGAAGGAAACGAGTCGATGGCTGCGCGGCACCCTGGCCGAGGAGTTGCATCAAGATACCGATCACTTCAATGAGAGCGACAAAAATCTTCTCAAATTTCACGGCAGCTACCAGCAGGAAGACCGCGATGCCAGAAAATCCCGTCCGAAAACGGGTGTTGCCGGCAAGGCGTATATGTTCATGATTCGCCTGAAGTTGCCTGGTGGGAAATTGACGGCGAAGCAGTATCTTGCGCTCGATGAAATCGCGGGGAAATATGCGAATGGAACAATCCGCTTCACGACGCGCCAGAGCATTCAGTTTCACGGCATCTTGAAGTCGAATCTCAAGCAGACGATGCAGGACATCAACGCCTCGCTCGTGACCACCCTGGGCGGCTGCGGGGACGTCAATCGCAATGTCATGGCCTGTCCCGCGCCACTGGGCGACCCGATCCGCAAAGAGATGCAGAGCCTTGCCGACAGTATTGCAGCCCATCTTGCGCCGCGGTCGAAAGCCTACCACGATATCTGGCTGAATGGTGAAGCCTTCAGCCCCGACGCCGATCAGGAAGAAGGCGTGGAGCCGATTTACGGCAAGGTCTATTTGCCGCGCAAGTTCAAGATCGGCCTGTCGCTGCCTTACGACAACTGCATCGATGTTTTCGCCCAGGATCTCGGCTTTTTGGCCATCGTCGAGAATGGCCACTCGTCGGCTACAACGTCCTGGTCGGCGGCGGCATGGGCACGAACGCACGGCAACGCCAATACGTTCGCGCATCTGGGACAAGCGCATTTGCTTCGTCGAACCGAGCGAGGTCGTGGACACTGCCGAGGCGGTCATCAAATTCTTCCGCGATCACGGCAATCGTGCCGATCGCAAAGCGGGCGCGCATCAAGTATGTGGTTCACGACTGGGGCGTCGAGCGGGTTCGCGAGGTGCTGGCGCGGGACTATTTCGGCAAGGCGCTGGTTCTGCCAGAAGCCGGTTGAGATCACCGACGTCGATCTGCATCTCGGCTGGCATCCCAAGGCGACGGCAAATGGTTCCTGGGTCTGAGCGTCGAGAACGGCCGGGTCAAGGATGAGGGCGCACTTCGACTGCGCAGCGGATTGCGAACGATCGTCGAGCAGCTTCAAACCGAACGTGCGCATCTCCGGACAACAAGATGTATTGCTTTGCGACATTGATGTCGGCGAACAAGGGCGCGATCGATTCGCTGCTTGAACGAGTATCGGCATCCCGCGACCGGAGAATCTATCCCTGGTGCAGAAGTGGAGCATGTCTTGCCCAGCGATTCCAACCTGCGGGCTGGCAATTTCGGAATCGGAGCGAGCCTTGCCGGGCATCGTGGACGAGATGGAAGTGGCATTAAGATCGCTCGGCCTGGAAAACGAGCGAATCAGCATCCGCATGACAGGCTGCCCGAACGGCTGCGCCCGGCCTTATCAAAGCGAGATCGGCCTGGTGGGCCGGAGCGGAACGAAGTACTCGATCTATCTCGGCGGCAGCACGCTTGGCACTCGACTGAATTTGCCGTTTCAAGATTTGGTGCCGCGCGAACAGATTGTGCCGCTGTTGAAGAAGGTTTTTTCGCACTTCAAAGAAAGTCGCAGCGCTAGCGAGAGTTTCGGAGATTACTGTCATAGGATGGGGATCGAGAAGTTATGCGAGACGGCGGGAGTGGAAGCGGTGAAGCATTAGCAGTTTGGGTTCGAAGCGTCTAAAGAAGTGATAAATCATCGCAAGGCACGCCAGAAGCCAGAAAAACACCGTCGGCGACGATGTTTTTCCGGCTTCTGGTTTTTAGCGTACACTTCTTACCGCAAGGGCAACGGCTCCGCTGGGAAGAGAATCACCGGTGGCGGCAGAGGTCGAGCGGGAGTATTTGAGTTGCTTTGAGTCAGGTTGCTCGCTGTGGAAGGAATCGCAACCGATGAGCTCGTCACCTGGCGGTTCACGGGGATCGGCTCGCCCAGTTGGACGACCGGCTTGAAGTTGAGTGGGGCCAGCGGGCTTCCAAAGGTTTCACGGTCCCGGCCCATCGTTGAAGAGGAGCCTCGCGAAACCGGGATGGGATCGAGACGTGGTTGTGCCGGTGGTACATTCTGGCGAACCGTCAACACGGCATCCGCCAGCGTTGCAGCAGGAGCAGCACCGTTCCGCGCTACGGCGACGGCCTTGCCCTTTTTGAGATGATCGAGCCAGCCTTGTTCCAACTCATTCACACTTCGATACTGGTAATGCTTCTGAACCGCACTTTCCCATCCCGCTCTCATGCCGTGAGCAACGAAATTGAGAAAGGTTTTTCGATCGCTGGTTTCGATCAGATATTTGCTGATCGAATAGCCCTCCGCATACAGCACCATGACATCGTCCGGGTAGTCTTGCAGAGCGAAGAGCCGGCGCAACGGCATTCCCCGTCCGGCGTTCAAGATCTGTCGGCACATCTCATCGTGGCGATTGCGTTCGAGTTGATCTTCTGAGTAGACCGAACCGCCTTCATCGGCCCAGCGCGGAACGGGCCGGCGGAAGTGATGCGCCAGAACCGTATGCGTGATTTCGTGTGGTAGCACGCTGTTCTTCAGGCGTTCGAGCGGGCCTTGAATGAACATGGTTTGAAAAACTTGTCCCTCGGGGAACGTGAAGGTCGTGGCACCGCGTGCGCCACTGGCGGTCGGTATCACCCGCAACGGACAAGGTTCCGACCACTGCGGCATCTCGTAGCCGAGCCATTCGATCGCCTTGGCTTTGCGGTAGTGCTCCGCCAGCCTGGCAAATTCCTGGGCAAGTTCCTGAGTCGGTGCCTCGACTACGAAGTTTGCGGATTGCACTCTGGCAGCAGCGGATGCGAAGTTCGCCAACCACAAAACCGCCAGGGTCGTTGCCGTCAACCGTTTCAGGGTCGCCATACCCCAGGCCTCCGAGTCAGTGTTCCGATTCCATTCTCCCCGGCAAGTCCACGGAGAGATCAATGCTCGAAGTCTAACCGCAAAAGATGAGCCGAGAGGTCCAAGTGCGCGGAAAAAGTCTGGGAAGGTCTGCGCAACCTATGATTCCTACGGCGCTTGCGCTTCCGAATGATTGCAGCGGTTACAGCGGTAGGCGATCGAAAAATTGTAATGTCTACAACGCCGGCACGACGAATCGGGCGGGCTTGTAAAAACGACTACGAAAGAGAACCGGAATCGGCGGAAATGGATGGATCATAGGGATCGTTAAGGAGCTTCAACTCGTGTGGATTTCACGGACGGGATCGGATATAGCGGGCACGAGGGGGATAATGGATAGTGGACAATGGATAATGGATAATGAGATGCGCATAGCCTCAATCACTCTACTTCTAATCGCCTTATGCAGTCTGTCGGCGTCGGCACGGGCCGGGACTTTTCCATTAACGGGGACAACCTCCCTATCTTATAGCGACCCCAGCGGCGGCAGCATCACCCCCGATGCCGGCAACCCGGTGTCGACCAACCCCAGCAGTTCCCTCGCCGGCTACGGCGTGAGTTACAGCGATAACTACAATCAGCCCTTCGTCGCAGCTTCCATCACTTATGCCAACGGATCAAGCGCCGGCATTCCCAACCAGGTCACCATGCAAATCGGGACCGATTACACGACCGGAGCCGGCGGGAAGGGTACGGCCGGTTTCAATTTCGGTCTCGACCTGTCGGCCACCGGCAATTCCAGTGTGGTGCTGTCTGTGGCGACCCAGTACAGCACAGGAGCCTATGTCAGCAGCGATGGATCAACGACTTATATGCAGTTCCTCGGTTTCGGCGACAGTACCATTTCTTCTCTGGGTCTAGCGCAAACATTGACTGCGAACCTATCGTCCAGTGCTACTGCTTATCTGTGGGTTGAGTATGTGGTAGTTGAGCCGGAATCGCAGAATCCCCTGCCGGGCGGCGGCGGTGGAACGCCCTCGGTGCCTTTGTCGCCCTCTGCTCCGGAACCGAGTGCGTGGTTGTTGGGATTGATGGGGTTTGGATTGGTGGGCGTTCTAGCTTTGATCCAAAACTCCAAATCACAAACTCCAAATCACAAACAATTCCTAAATTCCAATGAATACAAGAATCTAAACTTCGGCAGTTGACGGGTTTGCGTTTTGGTCATTTCGAAATTGGGATTTGTTTGTCATTTGTGATTTGGATTTTGGGATTTTTGCTCTGAGCTCCGTCTTCCAATCCACCAACTCCAAATCCCCCAGCCGATCAGGATGCCGGTCGTGTCTAAAAGCGCATCTCGTACTGATCCGGTCCGCCCGACGAATAACTGAATATATTCCGTGACGGCACCATGGCAAACAAATGCCGCCAATAACCAAAGTCGCTGTTTGCGCGACCACGGCAGCGAGATTCCGGATATGGTGAGGAATGCGTAGGTGCAGACGTGCAAAGACTTGCCGAACCAAAACATCGCTTCTTCCGTGGGAAGGACAACCGCAGCCGTCTTTTTCGGGATCGGGACGAGAACGCGATCGTCCAAATCGTCCAGAGAATCACAAAACAGGAAAAATGGAGCTGTACGAACCGGGGAGCCCGGTGCTGCGTGGGGCGAAACATCGATTCCGTGATGTGCGACAACTTTAGCTCTCCATAATTAGTGGTCAGTGGTTAGTGGTTAGTGGTTAGTGGTCAGTGGTCAGTAAATACCAAAACCTAAAGGCTTATCGTCTTTGCATTTACTGACCACTGATCACTGACCACTGTTTTGCATTTACTGACCACTGACCACTAATGTCACATTCCCGTTTCTCGCAATCGGTTTCGCAGATAGCGGGCGCGAGCTGCATTGCGAGCTTCGCCGTCCAGGGATTCACCGATCAATTTCTGCAAATGCGCCGGTTGAGAATGCAGGAACAATTCATTCACCAACTGCGCCGACACATCATCCAGCAGCTTCAAATGAATGCCCACTCGAACCGAAGACAACAGTTCCATCGTTTCTTCGGAGGTCATCATCGTGGCCGATTGCAGGGTTCCCAGGGCGCGCGCCACCTGATCCTGCAACTTCTGGCGATTCTCACGCACCAGCGCTGAGCGTGCCATCCGTTCGTATTTGAGAATCTCGATAATCACTTCCCGAATATCGGCCAAAGCCGAGGCCTCACTTTTGCCGAGTGTGACCTGATTGGAAATTTGAAAGAAATCCCCAAAAGCCCGGCTCCCCTCACCGTGCAAGCCGCGGACGACCAGATTGATTTTTTGCAGGGCCTTAAAGGCCTTCTCAATTTGCTTGGTGATACTCAATGCGGGTAAGTGCAGCATCACACTGGCGCACATTCCCGTCCCGACATTGGTCGGGCAGGCCGTCAGGTATCCGAACTGTTCGTGGAAAGCATAGTGTACTTTTTGTTCGATGAGGTCATCGATTTTATCGATATCATCCCAGGCCGCATCGAGTGCGAAGCCGCTGCGCATGACTTGCAAACGCAGTTGGTCTTCCTCGTTAATCATCAAACTGACCGATTCCTGTTCATCGAAGGCCACGCCGCGCGCACCTTCCATGATGCTGGCCAACTCCCGGCTAATGAGTTGACGTTCGACCAGGAATTTGCGATCGAGGTCGCCCAGATCCGAGACGCGAATGTATTCGAGGCGATAGGGGGCCGGCAGCTGGGTGACGGCATCGCGCAGTTTGGTCTCTATCTCCGTTTTCTGGTGGAGATTGGCGCGATTCGTGAAAGGATACTCGGCGATGTTGCGCGCCAGGCGAATCCGGGTGGAAACCACCACGTCGGATTCGGGGCCGGTGCCGCGGAGCCATTCCCCTAACTTCGGCAACAAACTATCGAGGTTCATCATTGGCTCCCATGCTCCGTATCCGATCGCGCAATCGACCGGCTTCCTCATACGCTTCAACCGCGATGGCGTCGCGCAACTGACGTTCCAAATCCTCCTGCTCCACTGGCGATCGGGCGGCTCGAACGCGCTGGGGCACTTTCCCTCGATGCTCTAAACTGCGATGGATGCGTTCCAAAAGCGGCGTGAGCGAGGCTCGGAAAAACTCATAATCGTCGGGACAACCGAGCCGGCCCTGAGCGCGAAATTGAGCATATTTTATTCCGCAAGTCGGGCACACGTCCTGATTGGCGTCGACGCTTTTGCCAAGCCCCAGAGAAGGTTGACTCATCAGGAATTTCAAAAGCGCGTTGATGTTCAGATCCTGTTGGGGTTCGGGAATCAGATGATGTTCGCGAGCGCAAGCTTCACAGAGGTGCAGTTCCTGCTTCTGCTTCTGAATGATTTCGGTCAGGTGGACCGTGGCGATATTGGCACAATAATGACATTTCATCGGCATCGCTCAGTTTCAATCACTTTGATTCATGACAAGTCACCTTGTCACCTTGTCAGTTTGTCAGCCTTCTTCTAGTCGGCGGATGCGGTCGCGGAGGCCCGCTGCCTCTTCGTAAGCTTCTTCCACCACGGCTCTGTGAAGCTGCTTGCGTAATTTCGTCAATTCCTGTTGCCGGAGTTGATTCGACGGCAACCGGCGCGGCGTTTTGCCCAGATGTTTGGTGCTGCCGTGAATACTCTCCAATAACGGGGTCAGTTCCGCCTGAAACGCCTGGTAGTCGTGCGGACAACCGAGCCGGCCGGTATTGCGGAATTCAACGAATTTCAGGCCGCATACATCGCACGATCGCCCGGCCATGCCCTCGGTCTCATCTTCCGCGGCCACAACCTCGGTTACCTTCGAGGGCTTTTTGGGAGATTGAGGCTCATAAAGGTACTTCTGGGCACATTCTTCGCACAAGTGCAATTCCTCAAACTGGGCATCACTGAGTACTTCGGTGATGTGCAGCGTGGCATTTTTCGGACAATTCTGACACTTCATCGCAGTGCAATCCCGATGGAGGTGCGAAACAGCTCTTTCCAACCCGTTTCATTCTAGCATGGTTGCTGCAACGCTGAAAGAGGGAGCAAGCGCCGACTTGAAACTCTTCGGCGAACTTTTTGCCAGGATAAATGATTGGTTGTCATTTGTTCTCGATCGAATTATTTGAGGGGTATCAGTGAAGAAATGTCGACTTTCATCGGAGATTCGGTTAAAGTATCGAATGTGGCGACGGCCATGCAACATCTCCGTAGGAATGGATAGATTATACTCGATTATTGCCGAAAACGGAACCTGAAGAAATCTCAGGTCGCCTCCTCCGCAGCTCCGCCAAACAATGTCGGCTCATTCTCCGCTTTGGCCTTCCTTTTCCTGGGCGGTTTCTCGGGGGGATTGACGTGTTTTCGCTGCGATTCCGGTAACTGATGGCGCGTTTCCAGTTCCAACAGTATACCTTGCGCTCGCTTTAACACCATTTCCGGAATTCCCGCCAGCTTGGCCACATTGATACCGTAACTTCGCTGCGCGTTGCCCGGCGCGATCTTGTGAAGGAACAGCACGTCGTTATCCAGTTCCTTCACTTCCACGTTGTAGTTCCGTAGCCCCGGCAGAGACTCCGCCAGTTGGGCCAGTTCGTGGTAGTGCGTGGCGAATAGCGTGCGCGCCCCGATAACGTCGTGCAAATACTCGGTGATCGACCAGGCCAGGGAAACGCCGTCGTAGGTGCTGGTCCCACGTCCAATCTCGTCGAGAATTACCAGGCTCCGCGCCGAGGCGTTGTTCAGGATATTGGCAGTCTCGGTCATCTCGACCATGAACGTGCTGTGTCCCCGGCTCAATTCGTCGCTGGCACCCACGCGGGTGAAAATGCGATCGGTCGTGCCGATCTTTGCGGCTTTGGCCGGGACGAAACTGCCCAGATGCGCCATCAGCGTCAACAAAGCCACCTGGCGAATAAAACTGCTCTTCCCGGCCATATTCGGACCGGTGATCAGCCAGAAATGTCCGAAGGAACCGCCCATTTGCGTACCGTTGGGCACGAATGTTCCCGACGGGAGAATCTGTTCCAGAACGGGATGCCGGCCCTCATCAATGTCGATGATCGGCTCATCGACCAGCACCGGGCGGACGTAATTGCGCGAGGCTGCCAGTTCCGCCAGCGCTGAGAGAAAATCGAGCATCGACAGCACATCGGCCGTTGCCAATAGGCGATGGGTCTGCTGGGCGACTTGTTCGCGAAGTTGAGTAAAAAGCTCCACCTCCAGCGTCAGGCTGCGATCCTGCGCGGTGACGACTTTTTCTTCGTACTCCTTGAGTTCCGCCGTTGTGTAGCGCTCGGCGTTTTTCAGCGTCTGAATGCGGACGTAATTGGTGGGAACCTTCGAACCATGGACGTTGGTAATCTCGATATAGTAGCCGTGAATCTGGTTGTAGCCGGTTTTTAGACTGGGAATGCCGAGCCGGGTCGTCTCGGCGGCCTGATAGCGCGCGATCCAGTTCTTGCCTTCGCCGGCAAGTTTGCGAAGTTCGTCGAGTTCCACGTTATAGCCCTCGCGGATGACCCCGCCGGCTTTGGCATCGAAGGGGGGATCATCCACAAGGGCACTATCGAGCGACTCGCGCAAGTCGGGGCAGAGTTCGAGCCTGGTTTCCAGGTCGGTCAACAGTGCAGCTTTTCGTCCGGTAATGCGCGCCTTGTATTTGGGCAGGAGCCGAAGCGTTCGACCCACTGCTGCGAGATCCTTCGGCGTGGCCCGCGCTGTGCTGATGCGCGCGGTGAGACGTTGCAAGTCAGCGGTCGACCGCAAAAGTTCTCGCAAATCTTGGCGCAGTCCATGTTCCTTGAGCAGTTCCTCGACCGCGTCGAGCCGGGCGGTGATACTCAACCGATCGGCGAGCGGAGCCAGAAGGGAGTCATGGAGCAACCGAGTCCCCATTGGGGTTACGGTGCGGTCCATGACGCTCAACAGGGAGCCTTCCCGGTTATTTTCTCGCAAAGTTCGGGTCAATTCCAGGCTCCGGCGCGTCACCTCATCCAGGGCGAGAAACCGATCGACGCGATGCGGTTTGAGCCTGCGGATATGCGCCAGGCTCGCCTTGAGCGTCTCGTGAAGATACTGAATCAACGCGCCCGCAGCGACGAGGCAGGGTTGATCGTCTTCAAAGCCGAAACCGGTCAAGGTAATGACGTTGAACTGCTTGAACAGCGCCGACCGGGCATTCACAGGGTCGAAGGTCCAGTCGGGCCGATCGCTCATGGTGCCGGGCAGAATCGAGCGCAAACCCTCGTCGAGATGCTGCATCTGTTTCTCGCCAATCAGGCATTCGGCCGCGCTAATACGTGCGAGTTCATCGGCAATTTGCTCCGGGGAGAAGTCACCGGCAAAGAAATCGCCCGTCGATAGTTCCACCCACGCCAAACCCACTCGACCTTTGACGGGGAACAGCGCCAGCAGATGATTCGGTCGGCCCGGATCGAGGAGTTCATCTTCGGTAATGGTTCCGGGAGTGACGATCCGGGTGACTTCGCGTTTGACCAAACCCTGGGCCAGCGCAGCATCTTCGACCTGATCGCATACTGCCACCCGATGGCCCATTTGCAACAACTTTCGCAGATAGGATTCGAGTTGATGATGCGGAAAGCCAGCCATCGGCGTGTTGTTGGTGCTCTTATCCCGGCTCGTCAAAGTCAAGCCGAGAAGGCGATGGAGCAGTTCGGCATCGGCATCGAAAGTCTCGTAAAAGTCCCCCATCCGGAACAGCAAGATCATCCCGGGATGCTTCTGCTTGGCATCTTGATACTGCTGCATCATCGGGGTCGGCATGAGTTTCCTTCGGAAACAGTGTTCAATGTTCAGTGTTCAGTGTTCAGTTTAAGACTTTGGGTTTTTCTGAACATTCTACTGCGTCCGATCGAGTACCATAGCCTTCCTTCAGACCGTGCGCTAATATCATGCTAGTCGGGAACTCCTCATCATTCGGAGCAGAACGGGATGTCGCACGGAAGCCGAGATACGTTGCTGGTCATCCTCATTGCGGGGAGTCTCTTTTTTATCGGGTTGGGTGCCCCCTTGTTGGAGCCTCAGGAGAGCCGATACGCCGAGATTCCGCGCAGATGCTCGAATCCGGCGACTGGATCGTTCCTCATCTGAATGGCCGGCCTTACCTCGATAAACCACCCCTTTTGTATTGGCTCACTGCACTGAGTTACTCGCAATTTGGCATGGGCGATGTCTCTGCCCGGCTCGTACCCAGCCTGGCCGCGTTCGCCACCGTTGTCATTGTCTTTTTCTGGGGCAGGTGCATTGCCGGCTCCGAACTCGGCTTTACCGCCGCGGCGATTCTGGCTCTCATGCCGCAATTCGTTTATCGCGGGCGCTGGTTATCCTTCGATACACTTTTGTGTTTGTGGGTCACGCTGTCGCTTGCAACAGCACACATTGCCTCCGTTTCGCAGCGGTTCTGGCCGTGGTGGATGATCTCGGCATTGTCAGCGGGCTTGGGTTTGTTGACCAAGGGGCCGGTGGTATTGGTTCTGGTCGGTGTTCCGCTCTTCGCTTCGCGCTGGATTTTGACTACCGGCGGCAAATTCACGATTCTTCGATGGATTGTATGGATCGTCGTTGCCGGAATGGTTGCGGCCGGCTGGTTCATTGCCATGTCCAATCGGCATCCCGAATTCATCGAATATTTTTTCTGGAAACATCACGTTGAACGATATGTAACGCCGTTCGATCATCAGAAACATTTTTGGTTTTACCTACCCGAATTACTCTTCGGATTAATACCTTGGATCGGTTTGGTTCCGGGAATGGTGAAATGGTGTTGGAAATGTCAACCGGGCAACAGCATTGCTCGGTTCACTGCGCTGACCGCGTTATGGTGCGTTGTGTTCTTCTCAATATCGGGATCGAAGCGAGCAACGTACATTTTGCCCTGTTTTCCAGCACTGGCGCTGAGTCTTGCACTTTATCTGACGACGCAGCTGTCGCGAAAAGCGTTTTTGATGTGGTGCAGGTGCGGAATGCTAACCTGGCTGGTATTACTCGGACTGATAATCTTTTGGTGGCCGATCTATACACACAAATTTTCCATGCGCGATGTCCTCGAACCGCAACGGGAACATCTATTGAAGGAGGACGTTGTCATTTGTTATCCGCGCATGTGGGATGGTGTGCCCTTTTATCTGCGACGCAGTGATGTGCAAGTATATGGCGGCAACGAAATGCAAAGCATGATCGCCGAGATTCAACAAGCATCCCGAGCGCTATTGATCGTCAAAACAGCGCAAGCCCATGACGTTATCAATACCCTGCCGATGGAAATTCAACATCAGGAAGTTACTCGCAATTCGGAGGTTGTGATATTACGTGTCGGCGCGGAATAGTGTTCAGAAAATGCAAAGACAACGACTTCAAGGCATACGGAATCTACTGAACACTATGTCATATCCTTCCGCACCTGATGCAATCCCATCGCGCACAGTTCAAATTCTTCGCTGAGCCGGCGCAATACGCCCGATTCGTGTTTGTAAGGCTCCTCTTCAAACGTACTGGCGATGTAATAAGCGCGCTTGCCGTGAGTGCAATAACTGACAAAGGCATCTCGGGTCCAGGAAGTTCGCATCCGCTGGACGGCATCCGGGTATAGCCCCGTCCAAAAGAGTGTGAAATCGCCAATGTGACGATGATATTCTCGGCGTGTTCGGCCCTCGGCCGGAAGCGCTTCGGCTTCCATTACCATGTCCGCAACCTCCGAAAGCGGTCGGCCCTCGAAATCGCGGAGTCGATACATGCTGTCCATATGCAAAAATCGCGTCAACAAATCGGAGACGTAATCGACCAAAGGCGGGTCGGCAACTCCGAGCGTCGAGACGAACGCATGTTCGGTCAAACCGGCAAATAAACGACGAATGGCATGATTTTCGGGAGGGGTCCACATAGAAGTGCCCTCGCTAGGAAGGTTGATGCCCCAAGGAGAGGTGATGGGGCGGGATGAATCTATTCATTCTAGCGCGGCAACTTTTACGAAGTCAAACTTGCCGCGTCAAGGGTATTTTACCACATTTTTTGAGTTCGGGCGCGAAGATCCGCGAAGATCGAAGAATCTTACACAGCACAAGGCATCTAACACGTTCGCCTCGCTTCTCAGGCTGACTCATCTTGCCCGAAATTTGCCTTTGGGTTATACCCGTGCATCCTGTCACCGGGACCAGCAATCGTTCGGCGGAGATTTTTGCGTGGACGATCCACTGACGTGCTCTTCTCCGATCGCTCAAAAGACAAAGTTCGATCGATCCGAACTCAACAAACTATGGGCCATTGTTGTCCCCACGATCGCGCTTTTGTTGTGGGGTCTCTGGTCGCTGACGCAACTCTACGTTCCCAAAACTCATGTGCCCGATCCGCGCAATTTCCTCTTCGAGACCGGCCGGCACCTGGTCCCCGAGCCGAGGGAACAGCTTCGCTATCTCGCAGCGATAACTTTGGTCCCTTTCTTGCTCGTTGTCGCTGCCTGTCGGTTCACGTCGAGATCGTCGCAGAGTGTCAACAGCGGAATTTGGCTGGTCGGCCTGCTGGCTCGGCTGGCTCTCTGCGCGAAGATCGTCGAATTGGTGTGGCATCAAGAAACCAAGATCGCACCCTATTTTCGGCAACAGGGGCCCGGCTGGTATCTGGCGGGGGCCGGGCTATTGATCCTGGCCTGGCGCTTCGGCCGGCCACGCCCAGTTCCCGACCGTAGCCGAATTTGCCGGAATTCGGGTCTTCTATGGCCGCCAAACCCGAATTCCGGCGAATCCGGCGACAAGAGCGGGTTTTGGCGGCGCTGTTGTTCCACTCTGTTCGCTATGACCCCGGTCGTGGTGGCCTTGCTTCTTACGGTGATCCAGCTATTGCCCAGCCTGCAGTTCGACGGCCAGCCTCAGATTTACATGTATACTTCGTATCACCTGGGCTATCAGTTCGGTGAATTTGCCGCCGTCCTGCACGGCCAGACACCGCTCGTCGATTACTATCCCCAATATCAACTGCTCCTGGGGTATATACTTGCGCCGATTTTTTACTGCATTGGCTTGAACGTCTTCACTTTTTCGCTGGTAATGGTTGGGCTGTCCCTGGGCTGTTTGTTGTTGATGTTCGACGTTTTCCGGAGGACCACCGGCTCCTCGTGGTATGCCCTGGCCCTATATCTTCCGTTCCTCGGGTTGGCATTCATGCAGCTCGATACCGATGCCCGGCCGTGGCATCAGCACATCAACCCCTTTACCTACTTTGCGATAGGACCGATTCGCTATGTCGGCCCCTGCCTGGCGGTATGGGCGCTTGCTTTATATCTTCAGAAGCCGACATCCCGGCGCTTCTTCATGACCTCTCTCTCGGCCGGCTTTGTGGCGCTGAATAACCTCGATTTCGGTTTGGCTGCGCTGGCCGGAGTCTTTCTGGCGATTCTGTTCACCGACGGGCCTGGGATTCTGCCCCCCTGGCGAAGAATCAGGCAGTTGTTTCTTCGCTTTCTGCCGGGACTGCTCATACCCCTGGTCTTGTTCACAGCGATCGGTTTGGCACGAACCGGCGAACTTCCGCGTCTGGACAAAGCCCTGCTATTCCAGCGCGCTTTTGTGGTGAGCGGTTTCAATATGCTGCCGATGCCGCGCTTCGGGCTGCATACCGTCATTTACCTGACGTTTATTGGAGCGATCGCAAGGGGGTTATTCGGCACATCACTCGATCGGCTGCGGCGAGGCGTATTGATCCAGAGTGGCGTCAGCGGTTTTGGAGTCCTGATGTACTACGTCGGTCGATCCCATCCGCATACGCTCGTGATGGTCTTTCCGATGTGGGGCTTTGCGCTAATGTTGTTGACGTGGACTTGCTGGGAAGAATGGCTCTACCGCATCCGCTCCGGCGATCGGCGTGCCTGGGCCGCCCCGTTGACGCTTTTGTTGACGATCGGCTATCTGGTCTTTGCCGCTGAGCTGGGCCACACTCCGAACATTCGCGCGCAGCTGACTCGGCTAGCGTTGCCGGCGGTCGTGGTCGATACAGACGTGCGCAAACCGATGTCGGAACTGATTCAGCGTTATGCTCAACCCGGTGAATCGGTCATGATCGTTCACCCCTTCTATGGTCATAGTCTGGCAGAGCAAACGGGCGTCAGGAATGTTTATCCCTTTACGGGCGGGGATTCGCTACTCTTGCATTGCCAGCTAAAAATCGTCCTTCAGTGCGCCCGGAAAAACAGGGTACAATGGCTCTTCGAGACCGATCGCGGTTTCAATCCGCTGGTTCGGGTCTTTTTTCTTTCCGCCGACGAAAGACGTTTTCTCGGTGCCACACTCTATGACCAGCGGGCCGGCTGCCTGGTTTGGAAACTCGAGATTCCTGCGGAATAGTGTGCAATTAACCGCAAATGAGTCCTCTAGCAGCCAAGTTCGGAACTCTATAGGAAATCGAAAAGACTCTATATCGGCTTTTCTCGAAGCCAACGCACGGAGATTCATTGATGGCTTCGCGCTCTTCCGCCCCGGAAAAGAAGGACTCGGGAACACATCATTGCAGACATGAGGAACTCAGTCATGACCAACGGTAAACCGATCACCTTCGCTCGATTGGAAGCAGTGCTTGCGGAACTTGGGTTCCAAAAGATCGTAGTTCCGGGCCGATACGTCACCTACGAGCACTCGCCCTCTGGGACAATCCTGTTTGTACCTCTTCACCAATCGAAGGAGCTCGTGCCCTGGGATGTGATCGCCTCGGCTCGGCATCATTTGGAATGGCGCGGGATCATGGAACCTTCCAAGTTTGAAGAAATGCTCCAGGCAGTCGCAGCGTGAGATTTGATATAATTGTCGGAACTATTTCCTCTTGGGCGAAAGGATTCCCTCATGCGTATCCCGCTTTTGTCGATTCAGATCGCTTGGTTGCTCGTCGGCTTGGGTGTTTCCGTGAGTTGCGCTGCGCCCGGTGGAACCGAAGAAAACACCGTTGCCGCCACTGTTGCCCAGCGATAGCGATGCCCCGCTTCCCAAGAACCCGCCACCCGCTGAACCCAAGACGAAAGCCGAATCCAAAGAAAAATCGATTGGGTTGGAATCCGGAGAAACGAAGTCCTTCCAGCAGCTATGGATTGCCCGTCGAGAAGGTGCATCTGCCAGTGATAGCATACAGCTTGGTCTCTACAACCACAGTGACCGCGAAATTCTGTTGGACGTTGACGGCAAACCTTTGAAACTGCCAAGCCTGCATTACTGGTTGGTCAAGAAACCGCGCAGTTTCACCTGGCGTGAAAAGGACGGCGACCTTCACAAGGTCTCTGTGCCGATGGAAGTCGATGGAGTGGAACTGATTTTCAAGAAATGAACCGTGTGCCCTGTCAGACGGCTCAAAACCGATAGTGAGTTTTTCATGCGCAAACTTTACACCGTGAGTGATGGGAAATTGGTGCTGACCCTCGAAGAGGCAGAGGAAGGAGGTTATATCGTGACTTCACCGTTCAATCCGGAATTGATTACGCAAGCAGAAACGATCCAGGAGGCATTCGCAAATGCCCGCGATGCTTCGCAGGCTTTGAAAAAATCGCGGGCCAAGTTGATGCGGCAATTGTCTGCATCCAAGCGTTCGGAATGAGGTGCTCCGAATGAATCGTTATGGTGATTGATCGCGCTGTAGCCCAAAGGAGCCGCTCGGCGACGGCATCAGGCTCAGGTCGTCGGGAATGATGGGGGCTTCACTGAGCGTGCCCGGAACTTGCGGCGGACGATGCGGCGGAGGCTCTTTGCCGGCCGGTTTTGCGGACAGAATCCTGCTCACCGCAACATCATCGTCCAGAGGAATCGGCTGATCGGCATTTTCCAGCATGAGGTCGAGCTGCTTTTTCGCAGACTGCTTGACCGGCTGAGCTGGACTACGGCCCGGATCGCCGGGCATATCCCAACAAATCTGATAGCGGAAGTTTCCGATCGTCAACTCATCGCCGGCCCGCAGTTTTCCTTCGAGCACGCGATCGCCGTTGATGCGAATGCCGTTGGTGCTGCCCAGATCCCGGACCACGAGATAGTCGTGTACCTGGCAATACAGCAGTGTCGGCGCGAGACTTTGCGCGAGTTGAGTTGGATATCGCATTCGGGATGGCGGCCCAGCAGCAGGATCGGCTTATCCAACAAAATGTTGGAACCTTCCGTGAGGGCCAGCAACTGAGCGGGCATTCGCGATGCCTTTCAGGCGCCTGTGATTAATAAGCAACCGCATCATCTCAGCATAGCACATGGCTCCCACCATTGAAATGTTTACGGAGCCGAGAAAATGTGCGCCGGGATGAATGAACATGGTTTATTCCGCACAAAGCCCGTTGTCAATCGTTTTGCAGCTATCGATTAAACACCGATTCCGGAACACCATGATTCAGTTTGAGATTCGCGTAACTGTAGCACTCGATCAAGTCGCCCGCGGGGTTGGCTTGCGTCGGACGGTCGAATGCTTCAAAACGCACGGGTAGACACAGCTCTTTATCGAAGAAAACCACACAGCGATGGCAGTACGATTTGCCGGCTTCGAGTTGCGTCATCTCGATCCGGTAGCAGGTTCTGCCGTTAAACTGATACTCTGCCGCGGTGGTGAGCGACCTGGTTTCCCTGCACTGGGCGGAGGCCGATGCAATCTGGTCGATCATTGCACCAATGCCGGCGTTTTCGATGGTGTGTCGATTTTGGGCCATTGCCCGCGAATCATCCACGGGGATCGTGACAAAACCAAATGCTCCCTTTAAGCCGGAACCTTTGACGCGCATTTTGCCGTTGTTTTTGCCCTGCACGTAGCAAACTTCCTGGCCGCTGATGTTCGCCGGTGCTGCAAACTTCATCCAGACGCTAAAGGGTTGAGTCCGCGCGGCCATGTGGGCAGTTTGTTCGGGGTGCAATTTGCCATGTATGCGCTCCTGCTTCACGAACACGCAGGAATAGTCGTTGACCTGCTGATAGGTCTTGCGCACCGGCAACCAGCTCGCCGAGAACATCGGCGTTGACTTCCCGTGCCGATGCCTGTTGAACGGTAGGCACCGGGGTCAGATCCGTTGGAAATTTCGGGGCCGGCACCCCGGGTTGAGGGGAGATGAGCATCGCACATAAACCCAGTGTTATGCACACTTTTGCCCAGCGTCCTGCCAGGGACTCGCGGATCATGGTTTTCTCTCCCCTTTTCGGTTTACCTTTTGCGGTAAACCGTTTCGCACTTTGGTCGCGAAATCCTAGATTATCCCTGTTGCTCGCGATTGGAGAACAAGGAATGTCGATGCAGATTCACACGATCGTCTCGATGCCGTTTGCCGAGAATACCTATGTTGTCTGGCTTGAAGGGCAATCGGCTGCGGTGGTGATCGACCCTGGGTTTGAGCCTGGTCTCATTCTGGATTTCCTGGATGAACGATCTCTCCAGGCTTGCGCCATCCTCAATACTCACGGCCATACCGATCACATTGCCGGGAACTCCACCATCAAGCAGGCTTTTCCAAATGCCCCAATTCTTATCGGTGTCAAGGATGCGCCTTTTTTAACAGATGCCCGGGCGAATCTGAGTGCCAAATACGGTTTTGCCGTTACAAGCCCACCTGCCGACAAGACTTTACAAGAAGGGGATATTCTGACGTTTGGCGGAATCACCTTCGAGGTCCGGGACATTCCGGGACATTCAATTGGGCATGTGGTGTTTGTGGTTCACGGGCAGCCGACAGTGGTGTTTGGCGGTGATGTGCTATTTCGAGGTAGCATCGGGCGCTACGATTTTCCGGGCGGAAGTTTTGAACAGTTATCGAGCGGCATTCGAGAGAAACTCTACACGTTACCGCCGGATACCGTGGTCTATCCGGGACATGGACCAGTGACGACGACGGGGCATGAGAAGAAGACGAACCCATTTGTGGGAGAAAATTGAAATAACCATATCAATCCGCCCGGTTCCGACCAATACAGTATAGACATCGCTCTTGGCAGGTGCCGGAATAACCCAATGGCAGTCCGCTCTCTTACCACATCCGTCGAACGTCTTCGCATCCTGCTCAAGCAGGAGGAGACGGGGACGGATGCCGATCTCTTGCACCGTTTCGTCCAGCACAAGGACGAGGCGGCGTTCGAGGCGCTCGTTCAGCGACACGGTGCAATGGTCATGGGCGTATGCGGCCGAATCCTCCACAACTCTCACGATGCCGAAGATGCTTTCCAGGCAACATTCCTCGTTCTCGTCCGCAAGGCATCCACCGTTCGTCCGAAAAGCCTGGTCGGCAACTGGCTCTATGGCGTGGCCTATCGAACCGCTCAGGAGGCAAGAAAATCGGCAGCCAAGCGACGGATGAAGGAGGCAGGTGTGGTTCCTCGAACCGAGACGCCGAACGATATCTGGGACAATCTCCTTCCCGTGTTGGACCAAGAGTTGGAGCGGTTGCCGGAAAAATACCGGGCCGTCATTGTGCATTGCGATCTGGAAGGGAAGACGCGCCGGGAAGTAGCTGAGCAATTCAACTGGCCGGAGGGAACCGTGGCAGGCCGGCTCGCCGTCGCACGGTCCATGCTGGCAAAACGTCTGGCTCGGCATGGCCTCGGTGTCTCCGGGTGCGCGCTGGCGACGGTTCTAAGTCAAAATGCTTCGGCGTGTGTGTCAGCCACGGTCGCGTCGGCCACGGTGAAAGCAGCAACCCTATTCACGGCCGGGCAAATGACGACCGGTGTCATCTCGGTCGAGGTCGCCAATCTGACGAAAGGAGTGCTGAAAACCATGTTGTTAAGCAAACTGAAGATGGCATCGGCAATACTGGTGATGATGGCAATCATCTTCGGTGGGGGAACACTGCTGACCTTGACGACGTTTGCGGCAGGACAGGTCGAGGATCCCAAAGAGGCCCAGCCTAAAAAGCAAGAGAAACGAACCAACGGAAAGGACGAGGTTACGGATGGGGAGGCTGAAGCCAAACTCCGGCAAGCCGAGGCGGCATTCCGGGAGGCCGAAACGAAACTGAGGCAGGCTCAGGCAAGGGTGCCGGACGCAGTTGCAATGCTGCAGCTCCAGGAATTGCGCGATGGGCTTCGGGAACAAAAGGCGGACTTGCTCCTGCTGGCACTGGAATTGGAGAAGCAAAAGGGGCGGGTCAGGATGTTGAAGGAAAGGCTGGAATTCGTCCTCAAGCGGGTGGAAGGCAACGAAGAAGACAAGAAGTCCCTGGCAGTCGCCATGAAAAAAGAACTAGACCCGCTTATCGAGCAGACCGTCGATGCAGCAATACGCATCGAGAATATGAGACAATCAAACGATGTAATGCTCGGCCATTGCGTCATCGGCAAGCAGGGAACTCATTTGCAACGGCTCGAACAAGTGAAGAAAGAAATCAAGGAGCAGGAAGACTACTGTGAATGGCCAGCAAAGACATTGGAAAGGTCGAGGGAGCTTTTTGTTGCATTTCGGGGCGGGTTCGGGGGCGAGTTCAAGAGAGCCGAATGGAAGGATGAAGACAAGAAGTTCCTGCTCGACACGTTGAACAAAGAGATGGACCCCATCATTGCAAAGGCCGACGAGATCAACAGAATCCTTGGCCGGGTGAGAGTCGCATTGCTCAAGTCCCTTGAAGACGAAAAAGAGGGGGCGAAGAAAGACAAGTGAGCATTGCTTGGTTCCACGATCTTCCGTAGGAACGCACCGCCGGGATGCTCATTCACAAAAGTCTCTTCTCGTGGCCACAAGCTTGGGTTTTTGTTGACCGGGACGCGGAGCGTCCTGGTTCTGCGTTCCCACAGAAAACTCCAACTGCTGTTCACTACGGCGGTCGATCAGACCCAATTGGACAATCGTTTTGGTTGGGAAGGATGTACGGGAATCGAAGATTCGTTTCAGATAAGGTCGACTCCCACTATCTCCAACTCCAATGGCCAATTCTTTTTACCATTCAGCTTTTTTTTCACGGCAGGGTAGGGCGGTTCATTCCAGTCCAGTCTCAGGTTCGACAGATTCTCGCGTATCAGGCGCAAATCCCAGACATGCACAACCTGGTCGTCCACGTTCAGCGCGATCACTTTGGTTCCGTCGCCGGTGAAACAAAAGTAAGCGCAGCGGCCCTGCGTTGGATTTTCCAAGTATGCGAGTTCTTTCCATGTACCGACCTGCTCGAGACGAATTGCGCCGTTACCCCGATCCGTGGCAAGAAGTCGGCTGTCGGGAGAAAACGCGCAGAACCGATAAACGGGCCGCACTTCCCGTTTTTCTTCTTCCCAGGTTCCGGTTCGAAACATTCGATAGTCCACGTAAAGCCACTGCCCGTCGGGACTGAAGTTGAGCGCATATCCGCCGCCGATTCCCATTTCCTTTATCGGTTTTCCCGTGGTGCCGTCCCAGATGCGGGTATCGCCACGCGTCAGATGGGTGCCTGTCGCCACCCATCGCCCGTCGGCACTGATGCAGATTTGTTGTCGGATCGCCTCCGTGGGAGCCAGCGGGATTACCTTGTCGGGTTGGCTGCGATGAATAACCGCAGCGCCGTTGGTCATTCCTGCTGCAATGGTCGAACCATCGCGGGTCGCAGTCACGAAACAGTCATAGTTCGGTTTGCGAATCGGCAGGGCTGTCGGCGGCCCAATCCTCATTTTTGCCGACCCCTCTTGCGCCGATTGAACGGGCCAACGGTACATTCCGCGCATCCCATACGTCAACAATTCACCGGTGCCGGCCACGAAATGAACGCCCCAGTTATGGCCGATGTCGAGTCGGCCCACTTCGAATCCGGTTTCCAGGTCGAACAGGAAGACGCCGCTAGCGCTGCCGAGCGCCAGCAGCCGGCCTGCGGGATGACAGGCAAGGCCGCGAAGTTCGCCAATCGGCTTGTCCTTGGGACGAACGGCGAGTGTCCGCATTTCCCGGGACGGCGCGATCGTGGCGATGTTCACTCGGTCGCGTTGCCGGGTCGAACAGATGAATCGGCCGTCCGCAGCCGTCGAGACTTCGCCGTTAAAATCGGGCACCAGGAGTTGCGGTTTCAAAGCGAACGGATGCCAATACCTTAGCCGCCTCCCCATTGAGATCGAGTCGTCATTCCGTCGCCCGTGCAGTTCATCCGCGCCGAAACGGCTTCTTCTTTTCGATCCGACAGTTGATGGACGATCCGATGTGTCGCCACATCCCAAAATACGACTTCACTCGCGTGGCCGACAACCAACAGTTTGCCGTCCGCGTGCCAGTTGACGCTGAAGACGGGCGACGCGGGCGACGGTGCGAAATCGACGACTTCTCCGTCGTCCAGATTGATGACGTGAACGACCTTCTGGTCCAGATCATTCTCGGGCCGAACCGCGACGGCGACACGGTGATCGAACGGATGCACGCTGATGTACGTTGGTATCGGGGCAGCGGGCTGACGCTGCCATTTTCTGAAATGGATCCGGCGCAGCAGCTTGCCGGAAGGAAATTCAAAAACCGGCATCGAGCCGTCAGCATCGACAAAGACCAGCAATTGGTTGTCCGCCGTCAAACTTAAACCGTTGGAGCCTTTCGAATGGATGCTTCCAACTGGAATTGGATCGGATCGGCCGAAGTGCCAGACCAGCAAAGATTGGCTCGGGCCGTTGCGAATCAGCAAGAACGGGCTGCCGTCGTCGCGTCCAAAATCAACGGTAGTGCGCGATGGAGAGCCACGCCAATGCGCCACCTCCCTGTCGCCGGCAAAGCGCCGGACCGTGACGAGGCCGTCGGCGTCGCTGTAAGCGTAGAATTCCAATCGATCATCGACATCCCAGTCCACTACATTCGACTGCGTGATCGGCAGAGCCCGCTCCTCCCGAAAATCGGGTAAAGCCATGGCCGCGATCGCCAGATTTCGGAGTTTGTCGAATCGATCGGCCGGCTGGTCCAGTTCTTGTGCCAGTTTCGCAGCCCCAGCGATGGCTTCCAGAGTGCCGAAGCTTTGGCCGGGGCGCTGGCTGAACCGTTTGGCTTGTGCTTCCGACTCGTACGATTCCAGAAGCTGTTCTCGGCGCGCCCGGTCGGCGACCTCCAACTCCTTCCGTCGCTTTTCGGACTGCTCAACGGTATTCCGAAGCTCAAAATTCAGCACCAATCCGCCGACTGAAATAGTCAGCAAGAGTATCGCGACCAGTGTCGTCATTGCGGCCCAACCGGGATTGCGCCGGCACCATCGCCATGTTCGCTCCCAGCGACTGACCCGTCGGGCCGTGATCGGTTCACCCGCTAACCACCGTTCGAGATCCTCTGCAAGCGCGAGTGCCGAGGGATAGCGTTCGTTCGGTTCCTTTTGCAGACAGCGCAGGCAGAGTGTCTCGAGATCGAGATCAACGTCAGGCGTAATAGTCGATGGCCTGCGCACCTCCTCGGCGATGACCCGCTGAATCGTTTCCAGTGCCGAACCGCTTCGAAATGGCGGCTCGCCAGTCAACAGTTCATAAAAGATCGCACCCAAGCCGTACACGTCGACGGCGGTGCTCAGATCTTTCCGAGACAGCGCCTGTTCCGGCGACATATAACTAGGGGTGCCGACCACGTCGCCCGTAGTCGTCGTTGCGCTATTCGATGCCAACTGACGGGCCAATCCAAAGTCTGCGATCATGGGAAAAAACGTCTCTGGCGAGTTCATTCGCCATTCCAGTAGGATGTTCGCTGGTTTTAGATCGCGATGAAGGACGCCGCGCTGGTGAGCGTGGTGTACGGCTCGGGCAAGAGTTGCCAGTAACCGTACGGATGCGCCCTTCATTCCATTGGTCCGCGTGGCCCATTCCCCGCCGGCCAGCGCCGCCGCCAAAGTGGGACCATCGACATATTTCATGCTGAAGTAAGGCTGGCCGTCGTGTTCGCCGACTTCGTAGAGCGGTACGATGTTCGGGTGATCCAGTTGGGCGGCAGCTTCGACTTCCGCCCAAAACCGCTGCATTTCGCGAGTCGAGGCGAATTGACCCGAACGAATCATTTTCAGCGCAACGATGCGCTTCGCGTTCTTTTGGCGAGCGCGGTAAACCACCCCCATTCCACCGCCGCCCACGAATTCCAATTGTTCGTAATCCTTGAAAGAATCGATTGACCGCTGTTCGCGGGAAAACTTGGATAAGTCGTTAACACTTCGATTGGTTTTGCCGATCCCCGAAAAGGAACCGGTTGCGGATGCCCGGTTGATTTGTTCCTCAAGCCACGCGGAATCGAGCTCGCTGAAGCGGTTTAGATACTCGTGCGAGTGCGGCGAATCGTTGCCGGCCGTACGCCAGCTAATATCAATCAAGACCAGTTCGCGTAAAAGCGCCAGCCTGTCGATACCGGAAGATCCCACGAGGTAGCTTTCGATGCCGGGACAGCTGGTTGTTGCCCAGGCGGCTTCGAATCGGAGGCAAACCTCGTCCAACCATTGTTCGGTGGTCAGCGGTAACGTGTCGAGATCGGGAATGCCCAAGCGTCCATAAGACCTCGTAATTCCGCGTGCTGGTATATTGAGGGAATCGACGAATGTGCCGGCGATCCATCAGCGGTCGGGATCTATAGAACTTCCGCAGACCAGGTTTTCCGAATGAGTCTCAGCCGTCGTTCGACAGTTGGTATCGAACATTGGAGCCGGGCCGCGATTTCCTGATGGGTGAATCCTTCCATTTTCCAAACGGCGAGAGAACGCAGTTTATCGTCACCGAGTTGGGCTAGCAGCCGGGCGTATTCTTCCAAGGCCTGGACGGCGAATTCGGGGGTGGGCTCGTTGCCGGCGATTTGTTCCCAGCCTGGATCCGGGTTATCGCCTCGGAGATCGTCGATCGCGAAGTCTTCGCGGACACGATCGCCGCCGCGCTTGAGTCGACCCGCTCGTTTGGCCAGATCGGCGGCTTTGCGCGCGGTGATTGTCACCAAAATCCGCCAAAGATCATCGCGACTATTGAGTTGCGGAAATCGGCCCTGTTCCGCGCCGCGGCAAAAGCTGTCGAAGGCGCTCAAAGCCGCATCCTCTTCATCTTCCGCCAGTTTCGGCCGACCCTGCAACTTCATCCTGGCGAGTGCAACCAGGCGATGAAAATAGGCTCGCCAAAGCTTTTGCACCGCATCCTCATCCCCTTCCTTGAGGTGGGGAAGCCAAATAGAAATCGAACCAAGGTCCGAGTTCAACATCTTTGAGACAGCCGGTAGTGTGAGGAAAGCAGTCACCAAAGTGATTGTAACACGCCGGCAGCCGGCTGACGAGTGCGCCGTCGCCGGATGTCCTAATGACGCCATCCGGAAAATCGGGAATTCGCGAAAACACTGTCTAGATCCAAACTGCTTCCGTTCGGCGACAACCTCAAACGCCAATCGGTGGAAATAGTCCGATGTCAATCAGGGATTGCCTAAGCGCTACTGCATCGTCCGTTCCCCCGTGCAGCTTGGCAATGATGTGCTCACTCTGAAACGGCAGATCATCGAACTGTTGGGGCATCTGGCAATATTCGCAGCAGTCATGGGCGCGTCGGCGAACGAGATCAGCAGTCGCTTTGTCCATGCGATTCAGTTAGCACCAGTCGTCCTTCCCAATTTCCCACGGATCTTGGCCTTGAGAATGGATAAGAGATGGCCGACGTGGAGGTATCGCTCCAATTCGACTTTTTCATCTGCTCCCAGCGTGCCCTCATCGGCCTTGGTGGAGAGCGCATTGATCCGGGAAAGATCATCCTCCTAGTCGATCCCGTTTTGTCGGTGGTACGCAGCTACTTCGGCGTGATGGGTTTTCATGTGCGATGTCGATTACCTTCAAGAAGCGACGTTCTTGCGGCTATGTGCGACGTTCGCTAGCTCTTAATCGAATTTAACCCAAACCTGCTGAGGATCGCGGCATGTTGAGAGTTCGTTTTCTATTGGCGCTCACTTTGGCGACGGCCGGTTTCTTGACCGCGACGACTGCGTCTTATGCGAAGGGCCAGCCGCGACCAAAGCCGATTCCCCACCGCCCCCCACCGGTTCACGTCAAGCCGCATCCCGCCCACAAGCCAAACCCCGTACCGCAGCATCGCAATGCGGCTCCCAAGAAGCCGATCCCCAAGGCACAAAAAAAGCAACAGGTGAAAGTCCCGGAACGTCGGAAGGACACCGTTCATCGCGAAGCCAAGAAAACGCCGCCAAAGAAGGATGTTCGCGAGCCCTCGCGTGTTCGGCCACACGCGCCGCTCCACTCGGAAAACAGGCACGAACGCAGTTGGGCATCTCGTCATTGGAAGACTTACGGATTCTCCAGTTTCAACGAGAGTGCGGGCGCATTCCAGTTCAATTCAGCATCGTGGAAGAGTTTCTTTCAAGCTTCGAGTTCCGCTGGTGGAGGAGGGGATGATGGAGGAGATGGAGGTGGAGGAGATGACGGCATGGACGACGACAACGCTGCGCCTGGCCCAAATATTGTAGTGCCAATCACTATCAATGTTACAACGCCAATTATCAAAGTAACGGATCGATTCCCGATGGCCCAAGCCGGAATTGCATTTGCTGCCTTTCTCGATCGATTGGATGTCGAGAAACACTGGCTTCCCGGCAAAACCGTCGACTGGAAAACCGGCAAGGTAAGCGACGACTCCGATTCGGGACCGGCAAGCAACGCCGGCGCATTCGTGAAAGCGGTCTGTGCGCGCATGAAGGTGCCGATGTCGGCCGCATCGGATGACGGAGTGCTGGCAAGCAGCCAATACGAATGGTTGCTCGATGCCGGGAAACGGAAGAACTGGCTGAAAGTGGGCGAGGCGGAAGCCCAGTTTCTGGCCAATCAGGGCTGGGTCGTCATTGCCGCCTGGAAGAATATGGCCGAAACGGATGAGGAGAGCGTCAGGGGCCAAACCGCCATCGTTCGCCCCGATCCGCAGCCGGCAGGGGCAATTCTCCAGCGCGGGCCACGCATTATCATGGCAGGTCTGAAAAACCACAATGACATCTCCATCAAAGATGGATTTCCCGCCGACGCTTGGAAGAAGTTCGAAATTGTTTATCTGGCGCACCGACCGCGCTAGCTAGCGATTCTTCAACATTGAATATCTTTCTGAAGGAGTCTTCAAATGAAGCAACTTTTGTGGCATTACCGCGTCATTTCATTGTTCTCGGTCGCACTCCTGGTCGCGATCGGGCTGCTTGTCGAACTCGACCGCCGGCCCGAGATTGCCATCGCACAGGAGGAAAAGAAATCCGATCCCGCTCCGGCACCGGAAACGAAACAACCTCTAAAGATTGAAGTCAGTCCGCCTCCCGCCGATATCAACAATCTGGCAATGGAGGTCAATGCCCTGCGCACGATGTATCTCTTTCAATTCGGGCGTGTGAACGGTCAAGGTTATGAAGGCATTAAGTTTTTAGCCAAGGAAACTCCGCCAAAGGTTCATAAGCGAGAGGCGGCCAACGCGAGCGAGAACTACGTCAAAGCGACTAATCGAATTGCGCGAGGCATTTATCACCGGTCAGGAAGATCGCATCAACGATCTTTCCGAGCAACTCGAGGAACTCGCCAAGGACGAACAGCCGGATATCGATGACGCAAACGAGATTACTGACTTGGTGCGAAAAAACGCTCCGAGGTTACTCGGGTATTTGCGGCCCGAAGTGATGGTGCGTTATCTGAGCGCCTACGGTAAAGACTTCCCCGCTCCTTTTCGGTTAATGTACAAGACCATGCGACTGAATGGGAAAGGCAAGAAGCCATCGCCCGAAGAATGGAAAGCCACATGCGAAGCAGTGATCAAAGAGGTCAGTTGGCAGCTTGGCGGGCTCGACTTGAAAGAACAGAAAAAGATCGGCGATGAAGCCAGAAAATTGCTCAATAAAGCCTACCCGCTTTCCAACGAGCAACTCAAACTCAACGGGCTTTCCGGCACGCAACTCAAAGCTATGGGGCTGTCAGGTGGTGAGTTAGTGCGAGAACTCTCCAAATTGTGCAATCATGCCTCTCCCACCGACCCCTTGAAGCACGTGCTGCAACAGGATCTCGCCGAACTTCTAGCAAATCCCCGGCTGCTTCCTGCAATCGAAGCCCGTGAGGATTATCTCAAGCGAAAGAGACAACTAGCCAAAGACGCGGCAAAAAAGTAGCAGCATTGACCCTCGCATTCATCATGTGAATCCTTCCCGTCGAAAAGTAAACCCGAGTGCCATGTTGGGGCATCGAAGAATACGTGCCCTCCGAGAACAGCGATTGTCCCCGTTGTCAACCTTCGCGGTCAATCGCAGATTTGAATTGTCTTGGTTAAGGCGAAACTCGTCGAGTTGCGCTTTTTCGCCGGCCTGTCGGTAAACGAAGCTGCGGCAATCCTAAAGGTGTCGCCGGCGACGGCAGCGCGTTGGTGGGAATTCGCCCGCCTCTGGCTTTATGCCGAACTCCAAGATGAAAAATAATTCCCGACCGGGTGAGAGTGTCCAGCCGGTTTTTTCGCATTGGTAGGTGACGCCCCTTCAATCGCGGAGTCCGACCATGACCGAGATGTCCCCTGTTTCGAGCCCACCTCCGGCTGCCGGCGGTCTTGCGAGGGGAGGAGAAACCCGCGGACGACATCGAACGGCTAAGGTGCGCTGAGCTGGCCTTCTTTCAGAAAAAATTCGCCGGTGCCGCCCGCTTATGGGCCGAGGCACTGGCAAGCAACCTGGAGTACGCGGACGACCGCAGCAACCAGGACCGCTACAACGCCGCCTGTGCCGCGGCCCTCGCTGCCGCCGGGCAAGGTCAACAGGAGCGATGAAAGCCATGATGATGTTGGTTATTTCAGCTCAACTCTGTTCGGCCACCGCGCGTTGCCTGCGACGCAATACGCGCAGGAGTGCGGAATCCAGGCGGGTCTTGGGCCGCTTGGAAATCAGCGCCTTCGCCAAATGGAATATTCGCTGGGGCCGTAGCGCGAAGCTCACCGAATAAAAGAGCGCCACGCCAATAAACGCCAGGATCGGCAGCAGCCAGTCGGGTATATGTTTCGAGAACGACTTGGGATTGGTGATCAAGTTGGCGAAATACTGATCCGACATATCGATCTGACCCTCGTCTTTAAGCCGGTTGAACAGTGCCGATCCGGGATACGGCGAGAACGGGAAGAACGAGGCATCATCCAGACCGGCGATGGCCAGCCTGATTGCAAAGAGATAGCTGGAGAAAACGTGAGCAAGTTGCTCATCGGGAAAACCGACAATGAAGTTGGCTTTCGTCTTGATGTTGGCCTTGTATGCGCCGTGAACCGAAACTGCCATGCTCTTTTTGTTGATGCGCTTCTTGATCAATTCGAGCATGTGCGTTGAGCCGTGCTCCGGTGCGTAGATGATGTGCCGGCATCCCGATCGATAGAGAAGATCGACAACCTCTTTATCGAGAGCTTCCGAGCGAGTGCCCGAGGGCAATTGCCAGGTAATGTTGAGCTTGTTCTTGATGATAAGCTGGGCCATATTGACGGTCCAGTCTTTTTGAACGATGGCGGTGAGATCGTAGAAGTCGAAATTGGTGACCTTGTAGTTCTTGATGTAATACATCATCTCCGCCAGCACATTTTCCGGCTTGCGCGGCCGCCAGAGCTGGCCCCACATCTGCGGGTTGGAGCAGAACGTGCATTTGAAAGGGCAGCCTCGGCTCGCCATCATTGGCATGGATCGGCCGATATCGACTCCAGGCATGGCCGCACCATCAATGTAGTTGCGGATGGGAAACAGTTCCCAGGCCGGCCAGGGAAAGTTATCGACGTCGCGAACCCGCTTACGGCCCGGGTTGCGGACGATCTTCTCGCCGTCGCGAAAGACCAGCCCGGTGATTTGCTTCCACTTGTCCTTATTCTTGGCGTTGGCAGCGAATTCCACCAGCAATTCATCGCCTTCACCAAGCCCGCAACAATCGAGGGCAGGGCACGACTGAAGCGAGAATTCGGGACAGGCGGTGATGTGTTCGCCGCCGGCGATCAAGAGGGCATTGGGCACCTTTTCGCGAACTTTTGCCATCAGGGTCCGGATCACCAGCCATTCAGTGGAAAACATGCACGAGAAACCAACGATATCGGCATCGTGCGGAACGCGCGAGAGAATCTCTTCATCGGCAAGCCCCTGTCGGCGCACGCCGGGAATGGTGTCGACTTTGGTGAAACGGTCGAGGGCTTCGCCGACGGTATCGATCCCGACGACGACATGCGAGGCCGCTCGCAAACTGCCTGCGATATAAGCCAGTCCAAGGGGTGGGCTGGCACCTGGGCGCAATTCCGAGTCACTGATAACCGCCGGTGGACGAATGAGAACGATTTTCATCGAAGAATTCCTTTTCTTCGCTTGCTGTTTCAATCTTGGTTTTGAGAATGTAGCCCGAATTGCTTCAATCTGTCAATGCCGTCACGATTGCCGGTTGCTCGGAATGTGTCCGCTCAATTCAATCCAACAAAGCCAAACCTTTTCACAATTGACCGCCGCGATTTTTGGCCTGAACCCGGTGGAGGCAAGCGATCATAGCGCAAAGTAGAAATGGAGCAACCCGGCGCGAACCGGGTTGTTCTGCCGTAAGCAAGGTCGCTTACGGCCCCAAGACACCAGGAAGTGCGGTCATGAAGACCCGCCAACGTACTGGCATGAGTTTGGTGCTTGAGTTTCTGGCTTACACCACTCTCACGGCGCTTCACCTTTGGGGTGGAGCGGCAGCTGCGCTACCCTATACATTTCTGAATGTAGCGACTTTTCTCACTGCTTGTCAACTCTTCTTCACATTGCTCTGAACCCAAGCGACAAAACCCTCTCGACTGAGTTGATCTGCAGCCAAATCAAAAATAATTCGTTCTTGCTCATTGACATCGGCTGCTAGTTCATAGCCATTGAGAACCAAAAAAGTTCGTCGAGTGTGAGATATCGCATCACGATAATCGCCGGTAAAGCTCGGCATTTTTCTCAAGGACATACTTTGCCGCTTTATCGAAGTCCTCATTCGCACCGTTCAGCCAGGTCGTTAAAGTTGTGCGAGCCAATTCTTCGGGACTAATGCTGGCTTGTTGAGCGCGCTGGTTCAGAAGGGTAAGCTCTTCGTCGGACAAAGAAATCACGATATTCGACATGGCTATCAATCCTTATGCTTCTGTCGCATCCGGGGCGATAACCGAAGGATGTACTGCGCCGTTCAAACTGTTCGAGCCATTCCTGAATCACCTGCACCTGCAACGGGTCGCCGACTTTGACCAGACCCGTCGAGCAGCCTTCTCCTGAAAACTCTTGCATGAGTTGTCGATATTTGGCAAGAGTCCGCTCTCCAAAGCGCGAGACTTCAAGGCCGTCCTCGCTGAAGAAGACCGCGACCGGCACCCGGTTGCCGCCGTTGATCTTCAATTCCTGCTGCACATCGGCATGAACATCGCGGTCGAGATAGCGCAATTGAATAACAGGAGCCAGTTCCGCGAAGCGCTCGAAAATCGGGCACTGGCTGGAGCAGTCTCCACACCAGACACCGGCCAAAACCAAAACGTGCATCTCGCGCTTAAACGTGCCAAGCAGTTTCTTCTGAGCATCGGTGAGCTGGGTCATTTCGCGCGTGCTTCGCCAGCGTGCCTGCTGCGGCTCGGTCCCGTGCCGGCGAATGAATTCATCGAAGGGAAGCCCCTTCAGGTAGGAGTCGTGGAGATTCATGGTTTCCTTATCATTTGCTGACTTTGAGATCAATCTTTTTCCCATCCGAGTCTCTGGGCATTTCAATCCTCTCTTGAAATCCTCTTTAGGTTATCGAGCAGTTGATGACTCTCAATCTTTAACAATTCTCCAAACATATGAAGAAGATCGATGCGGACACGGGTTGGTCGTCGCAATTCTTCCAGATCGAAAGAAGTCGATACCTCTCCAGAAGGATTCCGGAGCTTGATCTTAAAGAGAGACTGGCCGTTGTCATCTCCCACTCGATCCCATTCCACCGTCGCTGCTTGCGCATAAGAACCCATAAACTCTTGAAGCTGGTTGGTCGTTTGTTGGAGAAGTTTGAATCCTTCTCCAGGTGCTTTGGTTTTATCATCGTAAATGACGTTCATGAGAAATCCTCCTTTTCAACGCCGAAACTCACCACTTGCTGCGATCTGCCCAATCCCACATCAACTCCCACGCCGCATCGTGCAGGATGCTCGCAAGTTCTCGCTCCGGTAACTCCGCAACGAATACCTGACTCCGCTCAGATGGAACGTGATGATCTGCTCGCAGGAACGAAAAAGGCAGGAAAGCCATCCCACCCTCCCGGAACAGGAGCATACCTACGTTGTCGGATGTCGGTCCCCAGTCCATAAACTCATATGACCGATACTCGCTGTTGTCGGTTTCCGCGTCGGATCGCAATCGACGGTAGTTATCAGTGACGGACAACTCCGGATATGGTCGACCAATGCCAGGAAACAACTGGTGGCCGATTAAGCGGCGAACTGCGTGTTGCAGCATATGGGCAAAGTGCGGAACATACACGTTGTCGTCTTCGCAAGTCAGCCAACGATCAGCAGCCCATACATCGACTCGCCGGGAACTGCCGTTGTCGCTGAGGATCTCGCCGACCGTGATTGCGAACCGCGACATTTGTCCGAATGTCTTTCGGCCCACTATACGTCCTCCCCGATCGAACCTCCACCCCAGATGAACAAGGTTATTCTACCAAACGAATCGCCTCAACGCTGGAGCAACTCCCGTCACTTCTTCTTAACATCTTTCGCCACCCTCACAATCACATTCGGCGATGATGCCGCTTGTTTGCCTGAGATTCCCGTCGCATTCACGTCGGGCTTGTCGCCGGCTGCGGCATTCGCGGCCGCGCTGACCTCGACCTCGACCTTGGTTTTGCCCGGCGGAATCTGGGCCTTGACTGCCGTTACATTCGCCGGCAGATTCCTTAGCTCCACGTCGATCGCACCGTTGAACTTGTCCTTGCGAACGGCGGTCACCTTCAGCTTCGCTTTTTGACCGGGTGTTACGATCAACGGAGATGGCGCGGCCTTCAATTCAAACAAGACCTTGGGAGCAACCACCGTCAGCGGGACGACGTTGGAATAATAGGCGTAGTCCTTGGCCTGGAACTTCGTCGTGCCGCGCACGATCATATTGAATTTGCCCTCTACTGCATTGGTTGCAGCAGTGATTTGAATTTGCACCTCATTGGTTCCCTTGCCAACCGGTTTGACCACAGCGGTCACATTCGGAGGCAAAGCCAGTGCAGCGATGGCGATTTCATCGACAAAACCCGCCTGACGCTTCGTGGTTATCGTCAGTGTTGCCGGTATGCCTCGAAATACTTCCAGCGGTGCAGGTTTCGTCGTCAAGTCAAACAAGGGCTTGTCGGTGATCGCCACGCCGATAGAATGCAGCGATTCCAATGGCGGCATAGGCAGGCCGTTCATGCTCTGTTTCACCAGGTCGGTGATGTTGGCAAAGCGGATAATCTCCTTGCCGTTGACCGTTGCCTTGGCCATGACCTTCAGTTCATAAGCTCCGACCGGCACATCAGCCTTGGCGATGAGCGGCAAAAGCGCGATCGGCTGTACCGGTTGCCCTGGTTGCGGCGGCGGAATCGGCGCGGCCGGGATTCCGGCAGGCACAGTCGTGGAGCCGGTGAATGCAGAATTGCCGGTGACGCTGAGTTCAATGGGTCCGGTGTAATCCCGGCGAATCACGTTGTTGATCGGGATCAATATCGATCCGCCCGGTGCCAGACTGAAGCGATCGAGACCCAGCACCACATCGAAGTCGGGCTCCACGGTTCTTACGATGAGATGATAGATCTCGTTGGGGCCAAAACGGGAAAACAGGTTTTCCACCACAACGTACAGATCGCCATCGACGGTTGCAGTATATTCGATCCGGGCAGTTGGATTTTGCGGGGCGCTTTTGGCCAAGTCGGCGTTTTTAGCATCCTTCAATACCAGGTAGATTTCAGCGGGTGAGCCAATCGCCATGGTTTCCGTGGCGATGATATATTTCGTCCCCTTCTTGGCTGGGAACACGTAAAACCCGTTTTGCTCTTTGTTGAGGAAACGGCCCGTCACTCCGCAAGGAACCGGGATCTTTTGAGCCTTGGCCAACTTGGTATTGGATCCTTGCTGCACCAACTCATCCCGGTCGGATACGAACACGGGTACGGGCCAACCCAGGTTCCCGCCGGCTTTCGGCGCGACGTTGATGAAGCTTTTGGAACCATCGGCAGGAGCAGTTACCTCAATCGGAGCCACACCTTCAATTGATGGGCCAGCAAAATTCACGGCCGACTTTGAACCTTTTTTGATTCCGACCGGAAAAGCAGCAATAGTCGCAGGGAAATCGCCGATCCGTAAGCGATAATAGAAGTCAGAACCACCCCGATGCAAAGTGTCTCGAATCTCAATCAAATACTCTCCTGCTTCTTTGAAGGTGTGCGTTAGACGAGGGTCGCTCTGTAATCCGGGAGCATCATCGCTGTACAAGCCTGGGATTTCCCGGCCCGATTTGGCATCGTGAAACAGTATGACCGGATCGAGAGCGGAGCCGAGCCGACGCCCAAAAACTTCAAAGGTTAGCCGTTGGTTGGGCTTTACCGCGATCTTGAAGAAGTCGCTTACTTCGGCATCGGTTCGACCCACGATCGCACAAGGAACCGGAACCGATTGAGCGGTGGCCTTCGTGTGATTGGTTTCGAGTTCGGCGACTTGAGGCAGATCATCGACGCAGAAGATTCTGGCGTTGGAGAGGCCGTTCTTGGTGGCGACGCGTATCGAGTGAAACCCGATCGGTGCATCGGCGGGAACATCGAGTTTGACTCGAAACTTGGTTGCGTCCTTGCCATTATTCATGTCGGTGGGGATAGTGGCCTTGGCAGGAAAACTGGTCCAGACAGCGATGGGGTCGGCGAGGTTGGTGCCGGTGAGGGTCCATTGGAAACTGGTGCCGCGCTGAATTCCGGCAGGCACGGGCATATTGAGCGTTGGAGCTTGCGGAGAAACAACGATGGGCGTCGGTGCTTTCGGCTGAGCGGTTAATGTTCGTTCGTCGTCGCGGAGGACGAGAATGACAGCAAAGAAGCCGAGGCTAACGGGAAGAATGTGTCGAAGCATGGTGTGGTGTTATCTGAGGTAGGGAATGCGGTGGCAAAAGATCATTGTCTAGGGTCTTGAGTCCATTGTCCATTCGGAATATAAGAAACCTTGATTCAGTGTTCAGTATTCAGTGTTCAGTGTTCAGTTAAAACCCTCATCAACGAGCATCTTTTGGATCTGTTGTATTTTACTGAACACTGAACACTCTTCCGAAGAACCGCGCAAGTCAAATTGTCGATTGGATGGATTTTAGCAGCAAATCCGACGTTACGGGTTGAATCTTTTGCTCATCCGGAAACGGTAAGCTAGATTTGTTGGGGTTTTGGCGAGGGAATGGCTTTTTCTGGGCGCGGAACATGTTACAATCAAATCCGGTTTCTGTACAAATCCCAAACCAGACGGTTAAGGTAGTGGGTAAGGGGAGTCCGGCCATGAAGCAGCCGATCCGGTTGCGAGGCATAAGCGGTGATGTAAAAGGCAAAGTCTGGGAATCCGATGCGATTCTCCGTGCCGGCAGGCTGGGAACACTTGAAATCGTTCTCGACGATAGTTCCGTGAGCCGACGGCATGCCGAATTGCGCCTGGTCGACGCCACCTGGTGGGTCCGCGATCAGGACAGCACCAACGGAACCTACGTAAATGGCGTTCGACTCGGAAACGGGGAACGACAACTCCACTCGCGCGATATCGTGCAATTCGGCAAGGTTGCCATGATGGTCGAGATGGTCGAAGGCGCGGAAAAGACCAACGGCCCCTCATCCGATCAGATTCTCGTCGAGGCGTCAACGAGTTCATCGTGGGAAGAAGGCGTTCAGAAGCTGGTTCACGACCGCAATCACTCGCCGCGCGCGGGCGATCAACTGTTGGCGCTGTTGCGTGCCGGGCATCATCTGGTGACCACCGAAAGCGAAGATGAACTGCTTCATTCGATCCTGAATGATGCCGTTTCGGTCCTGGATGCCCAGCGCGGCGCGATCGTTCTGGCCGATGGCAACGAGAACTCGCTGCGACTTCGGGCGCTCGCTTCCGGTCGAGGCGAAGCACCGGGCCGGTTTCATTTCAGCAAGAAGCTGGCCCAGCGCTGCTTTAGCCGGGGCGAGTCGATTCTGTGCTGCTCGGTCGAGGACGACAACGAACTTAAGAATGCGGTCAGTATCGCCGATGGGGCAATGGCATCGGTGTTGTGCGTTCTTCTGCGAACACCGCGCAAACGTCTCGGCGTTTTGCACCTGGATCGAAGTTACTGGCAAAAAGCGTTCACCGAAGACGATCTTCATCTGGCGGATGCTCTGGCAGCTCATGTCTCAGCAGGCATTGAAGCAGCGCAACTCATTCGCAAGCAGCGCGATCTGTTCCTGAACACGATCACCATTTTGGCCCAAGCCGTCGAGTTGCGCGATGAATACACCGGCGGCGACACGGCACGAGTGACGAATTACTCCTTATCGTTGGCGGAGCGTCTGAACCTGTCGGGCAAAGATATCGACCTGTTGCGAATGGGCACACCGCTGCACGACATTGGGAAGATAGGTATCGACGACGAGATCCTGCGCAAACCCGGCAAGCTGACGAAGCCGAGTACGAGATCATGAAGACGCACACGGTCAAAGGCGCGGCGATTTCTCAACGATTCCCGACCTGCATCCCGTGATTCCGATCGTACGCTCGCATCACGAGCGCTGGGACGGCAAAGGCTACCCGGATAAACTGGTCGGCGAAGCGATCCCGCTATCGGCGCGGATCGTCGCGGTGGCGGATACCTTCGATGCAATGACCTCGAACCGTCCGTATCACGCGGACAAGAAGGGCAAACCGCCGGAGGTGGCATTTGAAGAGGTGCGCAAGCAGGCGGGATTCCAGTTCGATCCGCAATGCGCGAAGGCGTTCCTCGAAATTCAGAAGGATATCCTGGAGTCAATGAGCAGCAACCGCCAGACGGCGTTCTTGCAGGTGCGATAGGATTTGGGCAGATGAAAAGAAGGCATGGGTGATGCTTCTGAAGCATTACTCATGCCTTCTTTTGTTCTAAGAAGCGCAGAGCACTTTGGCGTTACTAATGCTGTTGCCAGCGCTTATTTGGCCCAATTTCGGTTCACTCTTTCCAGTTTCCAAGTCCATCGCCATAGTGAACAAAAGCTGTCAGAATCTGGAGAAAAACGATGTGGGCATACCTTCGTTGCATCGCGGTTCATGAGGGTCGGCGAAGTGCCGAGGCTCATGTCGAATTTCCTGGTGCGGAACGGCGTTCCGAATTTCTTTTCGTCGATCGTAGCTTCCTTGAAACGATCGATGGCGAGGTTCGTATTCCTGTTCGGCTTATGTATGAAGGTTCAAACCGTAAGACATTTCTTGTTCAACTTCCTGACGAAACCGATTCAGGGCATCTTCGCGTATGGGTTCCTGTGCATGACCTAATCGTTTCTGAACCAAAGGTCGCCAGCGCATGATCCTTTCTGATCGAGAAGTTCAAGCTGCAATTCAACGGGGATTGATTGGGCTGACACCTTGCCCTCCGCGGGAAAGCACTCGTTGGTCTCCCATCACGCTTGACTTGACCCTGGATGCCGAAATCTCGGAGTGGTGTTCAGATGAACCGATTCCTACGGTAGTCGATCCCGAAGGCGCGGAATTCAATCTAAACATGCTTCTTGGTCAACGAACGATTCGGCAGGATTGTAGCGCAGGCTACATTCTACGGCCCAACGCGTTCGTGTTGGGGTGGACGATTGAAAGATTGAAACTTCCATTTGAATCGAAGATCGCAGCTTGGGTCGAGGGAAGAAGTACACGGAACACCTGAACGCGGATATCAGGGACAATTTCAATCTCAAGGACCAAGCTCAGAACATCGAAAGCCCAGCAAATCGAGCAAAAAGAAATAGCAAAAAATCCCACCTTTCCCGGACGAAAGCTCGGAGGGCAGCATTCATCAGTCACCACGGGGCTTGGCGAGCAACTGGCGAGCCTTGGATTGGAGGATGGCCACGAACGTGCTGAAGGAAACGTAACTGCCATATTCCGAGCGTTCTTCGGGAGTAAGCAGCCCTTCGCTATGGCGATCCGCCAAGTAGGTAAGCCGTGCTCGCAACTTGGCGTCGGGTTTCAAGGCAACCAAGCGCCGAGCGGTTTCGGGCGTCAGGCACTCCCCAAGCGGACCCAACAATCGGTCAAGAGCAGATGTTGTTTTCACCGTTTTCATAATGGCAATTTTACTCCTTCACCTGATGCTGGCAAAGAGGGTTTCTGAAAAGATCCAATCATCCAGCGCGCAAAGCGCATAGTTAAAATTTTTCATGCGGAACCGGCACTTGACCCACGGCAATTGCATCTCATCAATTTGGTAGATTGTCAGTGGTCTCTTCCGGGCGATCAAGCGTTTGTAGAGACGCCTTGTATCGGCGTGAAACACATAGCCTTCGATTGCAGCGGCACTGGGTAATCGAACGATCCGGATGCGATCGCCAACTCGCAAGTCGCGCCAGTCTTCGACCATCGCATGCTTTTCTTCGCGGCCTGTCGACCAAATATGCCGGCAACCGAATTTGGGTTCCGGAGTTGTGCTGAAAAAAGTCAACATAAAATGACCGCGCCCGAGTAAGCACGCCAGAGGACAGAAGACAGCACGCCAGAAGCCAGAGCCCAGAGAAACCACTGGTTTTGTTGTCCTCTGTCCTCTGGCGTGCTGTCCTCTGGCGTGCTGTCTTCTGTCCTCTGGCGTGCCGGCTCTATGGTTTCTCAAATGAGCTGTCGTCGAATTTCTGATCGACCTTCAATTCGAGAATTTCTGCTTCCATGTAGGTTTTCCCGTCGCGTTTGATGGTCATCTTCTTTGGTTGCTTGAGACCCTTGTCGTTGTAGTCGGAATAGAAGCGCTCCTCGTTTACCTCTTGGCCGGTATCATCTTTGGCTCGTGCTTCGGTCTTCAGCAAAAGATGCGTTTTTTTATCGAAGAAGAGGTTCACATCGCGGCGATCTTTGTGAGAAACCCGAACGACCTGCGCGGGCGTCTCCCCAACTTTGTCCTCGCCGACGAGCGAAATCGTATAGGCCTTGTCTTTCAACGGAGCCAGACTGGTGATCGTACCCAGATGGCCCGATTCTCTTGCTTCGGTAATCTTATCCTTGTCCAAATCCATGGTCTTTCCAGCGACTTTGGCCCAGCCTTTGTCCTTGTTGATGATGTTGATAACCTGAATTTTCATGCCGTTGACATCGATCTCGATATCCACACGGACCCGATTCTCACCGGCAATGATAAGGTCTCCCGAGAAGGGGATTTCCAATCCCATGGCCTGAATCGTGCCCTTGATCTTTTGCGTGGTATTCTGGAGTTTTTTCAACTCCGCCACACCTCCATGCGCTTCGATCGCTTTATCGACAATTTCTTCAGGCCGAGGCGATCCTGATGGTGCCAGCGCCAACCCGAAAATGACAATCGGGATAATTGTTATCTGCATCGATATCTCCCCGCCAAAAAGGCGTTGTTGAAGAGAAATGAAACCCACTCATGCATTCGCAGGAGGTTATTCGTCACAAACCCGCAAGAATTGGGAAAAAATGGAGAAGGGTATATTCTTCCCCAGGTAGCGTAAAAACCTGCCCTCGATGAAAATAGTAGCTTCGAGCTAAAAAGCAACTCAATTGAAACAAGCGTTCATGAGGTAAGCTGGAAATGTAACAACCCGGTTCGCGCCGGGTAGTTCTGCCGTAAGCATGGTCGCTTTCGGCCCTATCACAAGAAGGTTGGCCCAGGGTGGTTAGTACACCCCGGGTTGTGACGAATATAACGCATTTGACCTCGATTTGTCCAACCGGTTCAGAACTTCGGTGAAGCAGCAGGAGCAATGTGGAGTTGATAACCGATTCGACCCAGCGCATCGGTCAGGGTATCAATCGCGAGATGTTTGCGATGCGCCAGGACATGGCTGAGCATATCTTCGGAAATACCAGTCAACTCACAAAATGCCCGGCGATTCGGAAATTCCGTGCGAATCAGTTGGCCAAGTTCATCTCGATAATCGGGAATGCGGGCGTGGCCAAGGGCTACCATAATCCTCCCCGCAAGATCCTGCGCGATTCTCCAAAGAGGCAGCTTGATGATCTGCTCACGGCTCAGACCTCGATTCGTATAGAGATCTGAAACCCTGGGCATCCAGACGTTGTGGAAATTTGCCCAGTTGGTTTCCTGCTTCTGTAAGTCGATCAGAGAGTCAACGAGCGCTTTTTCTTCGACATCAAAGTCGGAGAGCAAGAAAGTTTCTCGTTTTAGGGTCTTGTAAGAATTAGCTTGGGTCATGTGATTCTGGGGTAGAACTGAGTTAAGTCATCATCATATCCGAGACTTGACCAATAGTCAGGCTCACTTGTCAACTTTTTCTCACGCAGGACGTGTGACTTGTGAAATCCACATTGTCGAGCAGTAACTGCTGAATAAGATTTCAGTTTGACGGGTTGCTCGGATACTTGCCTCGAACGCACAACAACACCATCACACGTGAATGTTCCCAAAGAATCCAACGACCTGAGTGCTCTCGCTGCTGACTTTCCAGGCTTCTTCAGAAGTCCGTCTGAATGGGAAAGCGTTCAGATACTCCACGGACGCAGTCACCAGCTTCGTCGTGCCTGGGAAGCATTTGATCTATCCGGTGTTTTCTGCATTGACGGCAGGCCCACGGTCTTGTTTAAGAAGGTGAGCGCTCCCGACCCGAGTGCTGAGGCAAAATGGCATCGAGACCTTTGGAATCAATCTATAGCTACGCTCCTAGTTGTCGAAGATCCGATGAAAACACGGATCTACTCAGCAATGGCGAAGCCCAATATAGCCCCAATTCAAATTCAAACTAGCGATTCTCTTTTTCCAGAAAGCGAACACAATGATGAGCGCTTGGTCGAAGTTATTGAGACGTCCGTTTTTGCTCTTGAGATTCGGCAGTTCCTTCTAGGCGTTCAAACCGGCAGTTTTTACCAGGATAAATCCAGGTCGGACCGATTTCGACCTGAGAACGCGGTAGATGAGTATTTACTAAACAATCTGATGGAAGCTCGCCGTCAATTGTGTGACAAAGAGTTTGTCGACCATCTTGCCCCTGAAATGGCAAACGCCTTCCTCGGACGCTGCATATTTACCACTTATTTGATTGAGCGCGGCGTTATTGGGGACGCTCAAATAACCCAAGTGGGTGCTTCACACGCGACTACTCTCCGTCAATTTCTCGAACAATTCAGCGATTCCGATGCGACCGCCGTCCTTCCTCGGCTATTTCGATTGTTGGATGACGACTTTAACGGCACAATGTTTGGGTCGGGACGGTTGAGCATCCGCGCTCGACATATAGGGATTGTTCGCAAGTTCTTGCGAGGCGATGATCTTCGACGTGAGCAGCCATTGCTATTTGATCTTTACGACTTCCACTTTATCCCGATCGAACTCATTAGCGCGATCTATGAGAAGTTCATTGTCAACGGCAATGATGACGTCCAGAGAGCGATCGGCGCATACTATACTCCGCCGCGCCTTGCAGAACTCGCTGTCGATATTGCAACGGAGCACTGGGAGTCCTTCCTCCACAAAAGATGTCTCGATCCAGCGTGCGGCTCGGGGATCTTCCTGGTGATTCTTTTTCAGCGAATGGCCGCCGAATGGTGTCGCCGCAACTCGCACGCAGGGAATGTTGAACGCGCGCGAAAACTCCGGGAGATTCTCACCCAGAATCTTTGTGGCATTGATGTCGATCCGACAGCCTGCATGGTGGCGTGCTTTAGTTTGTATCTCGCCTTTCTCGATCAACTAGAGCCGCGCGATATTTGGGATCTCAAGAATGCCCTGGAAACGGCCCATGAGGGCAAAGTTTTGCCGCCGTTGCACGAAAAACCAACGGGCCGACAAGGCTCTTGTCCGGTGATACTGGAAACCAACTTTTTTAGTCGAGAAGCCGACTGCACGGGTCAATTCGATCTGGTGATCGGAAATCCTCCTTGGGTGGGTCGTAATCAGCCGGTTGAAGAAGAAATGAAGTCGTGGTTGCTGGATGTTGAGCCCGAAGCGCGCAATCCGTTTCTATTGGAAGGTCCAAGAAACAAGCCGGACCGCACGGCACAATTTCTTCCACAGAAGCAATCCGCAGCAGGTTATATGTGGAAGGTGCCATTACATATACGAAGTGATGGTGTTGGTTGTTTATTGCTGCCGTCTCGAAGTATCCTTAGCAACCAGTCAGACAAATTTCAGTTGGCGTGGTTTCGGCGGTTTTCCGTTGATGCTGTCTGGCAACTTGCGGATTACCGCTTCATTCTGTTCAGCGGAGCCATCTGCCCGGCGATTGTGGCGAAATTCCGACCAGTTGAGCCGGATCTGAACACCGCGGAAATCGCATATTACACGCCAAAGGTCGAACGACTCGATCCCCGACAAGCAACCATAGTCGTCTCCGCCGACGATAAAAAGGCTCTTCGGCTGTCGGATCTCATTGCAGCGGCAGAGGACGATCGAGCCTATGCCTTTTGGAAGATGCCGTTTTGGGGTACCGACCGCGATCGACGATTGTTGGATCGACTGCGCCGGTTTTCAACATTGGGGAACCTCGCAGGTGAACCAACCGAAGGAAAGCGTTGGGTCAGAGGTAAGGGACTTCAACCGATGAGTGAAGCTGATATCACATTGGCTGAGAAGGAGGTGAAAATTACAACTCGGACAAAAGAAAAAACCCCTTGGTGGGGTCCGGAAGCAGCATTTCTTTTAGCTAGGAATACATGGGGGTTGATCTTACGCGATGAGGACACAAACTCATTTGGGGCAGTGTTTGGGGCAGTACCAGAGCGACTTCGTCGCCTTCCTGATCAAAGGGTTTTCACACATCCGCTTGTCATTGTCAATGATGGGTTTTCGCGAATTGCGTTTGTCGATTTTGACATTTTGTTTCAACACTCCATCGGCGCTGTTTCTGGCCCTAAAAAGGATACAGACCTGCTGCTGTTTTTGACTGCGCTTCTGAACTCGCCATTGGCAACCTACTATCTTTTTCACACCTCCGCTAATTGGGGAATCGAGCGAGACAAGGTCCATTTCGAAGAATTAATGCAATTGCCTTTCCCTTTACCGCAGGCAATGGCAGACACCAAAACAAGTTGGGCAATAATCAAGGATGTTGCGTTGCGGCTGAAGCGAGTTCGGAACGAAATGACGAGCCAACATATATTGGACGCGCCCCGAATGGAGGCAATTCGAGTCCAAGCTATCAAAGAAACCAACGAATTGGTTTACCGCTATTTTGACCTCGCACCTTGGGAGAGGTCGCTCGTAGAGGATACCTACAATATATTCGAGCCAAGCTCCACACCGGGGTCTTTCGATAGCCTAATTCCAACACTCACTCCAAGTGAATTTCCGGATCGGAGATCTTACGCGGAGCTTTTGTGCAAAACCATCAACAAATGGGCAAGCCGGTCGAATTACGCGCTCGTCCCATCCGCCGTGATCGCCTCAAAAGAAGGACTGGCCTTGCTCACGCTTGAAAAAGTGCCCAAAGGCGAGAAAAGAGCAAATTATGCAGAATGCAAAGCTGCCAAACAAATGAATCAACTGATCGAGCGTGTCGCGAAGGCCAGTATCCAGGATAAGCTCGGCGGTCTGCGCTATTTACGTGGCTTTGCACTGTTTGAGGATCAGCAAGTCCACATTCTGAAACCGCTGACATTACGACATTGGACGCGGACCGCAGCGCTCAACGATGCCGATGAACTCGCAGATTTCATCGCAAATATGGGGAAAGATGACTAATGCAATTCGCCTCAGAAAGCCGGCAAAAAGGCTGGGGACTCTTCCCCGAAGGATGGGTTGGCGAAGTGCTGCGCTACATTATCGATGTTTGGGAGACCATATATTTGCCCGCGAAGATCCGGTTGGAGACCCGAATTACAAAATTGCTTGTCGGTGCAATTCGGCAACGATTCGAGACCGAGAACAGAGACTGGTTCGTGACCGTTGAAGATCCCGATTGGAACCAATCGGGTAAAGAGGTCTCTCGCACCGATATTCGCTTTTATCCGCCAGGCCCCAACCGACATTCCGTTTGCTTCGTTTTCGAATGCAAGCGACTGAACAAATCGAGTTCGGACGCAGCAAAATACGCAGGCACGGACGGTATGATGTGTTTTGTCACTGGCAAGTACAGCGAAGGCTTGCCTTTTGGCGGCATGATCGGCTTCGTAATGGATGGCCAAGTCGCGGTCGCGCAAACAGCCATTTCGAACGCTATTCGAAAGAAGGAGCAACTTCTGAGACTTTCTGCTAATGGACACTACAAGCAATCTCCATTGCTTCCGTCGAACTCTTCCCACGGCGAAACATGGCATGAACTGACTAATGGCAGCTTCGTCATCTATCACCTGCTTCTTGGTGTGAATTACATGACGACATAGTGTTCATCGCGGCCCGACGATATTCTAATGTTCAGCAAAAAGAACTTGGGCAACCTTGACTGCCTGCCGAAGCAATGCAATTCTCCTTCGTCTTGACATTTTCACACCATCTCTTAGCATCCATATCTCAGTAAACCGAAGGATTCCTGACGAACCGGATGGAGGATCGGCACCCAATGACAACCTTGACGCATCTTCAGCGACTCGAAGCTGAAAGCATCCACATCATGCGCAAGGTCGTTGCCGAGTGTGAAAATCCCGTAATGCTCTATTCGATCGGCAAGGATAGCGCTGTCATGCTTCATCTGGCCATGAAGGCGTTTCACCCGTCCAAACCGCCCTTCCCCTTGATGCACGTCGATACCACCTGGAAGTTCCGCGAGATGATCGCCTTCCGGGACAAGATGACCGAAACCCTCGGCCTTGAGCTTATCGTTTATATCAATCTGGATGGAGTTGCCAAAGGCATCGGCCCCTTTACGCATGGCTCCGCCATCCACACCGATGTCATGAAGACCCAGGCACTTCGGCAGGCGCTCGATAAGTACCGCTTCGATGCCGCCTTTGGGGGCGGCCGACGCGATGAGGAAAAGAGCCGGGCCAAGGAGCGCATTTTCTCCTTTCGTTCCGAACAGCATCGCTGGGATCCGAAGAACCAGCGCCCCGAACTCTGGCGGCTCTACAACACCCGCAAGCACAAGGGCGAAAGCATCCGCGTCTTTCCGCTCTCCAACTGGACCGAACTCGACATCTGGCAATATATCCACCTTCAGAACATCCCCATCGTCCCGCTTTATTTTGCCAAAGACCGGCCCGTCGTCGAGCGCGATGGCACTCTCATCATGGTGGACGATGAACGCATGCCGTTGCGTCCGGGTGAGAAGCCTCAGATGAAGAAGGTTCGCTTCCGCACGCTGGGCTGCTATCCGCTGACCGGGGCCATCGAGAGCGCAGCCGACACTCTGCCGGCCATTATCCAGGAAATGCTCCTCACCAAAACTTCCGAGCGGCAAGGACGCATCATCGACCATGACTCCGCAGGGTCCATGGAAAAGAAAAAGCAGGAAGGATACTTTTGATGGCGCACGTTTCGGATCTCATCGGTACCGACATCAACCAATATCTGAAAGTCCACGAGCACAAGAGCCTGTTGCGCTTCATCACGTGCGGCAGCGTCGATGACGGCAAAAGCACGCTCATCGGCAGACTCCTTTACGACTCCAAGATGATCTTCGAGGATCAACTGGCCGCGCTGGAATCGGACTCCAAAAAGGTGGGCACGCAGGGCGGCGAGATCGATTTCGCCCTCTTGGTCGATGGGCTGGCAGCCGAGCGCGAACAGGGCATCACCATCGATGTTGCCTATCGCTTCTTCTCGACCGATCGCCGCAAATTCATCGTTGCCGATACGCCCGGCCACGAGCAGTATACCCGCAACATGGTGACCGGAGCGAGCACGGCGAGCCTGGCAATTATCCTGATCGACGCCCGCAAGGGTGTGCTGACCCAGACTCGACGACACAGTTACCTCGTCTCTTTGATCGGCATTCGCCACATCGTTCTGGCCATCAACAAGATGGACCTCATCGGCTTTTCCAAGGAGACTTTTGACACCATCCTCAAGGAATATCGGGAGTTCGCCCAAAAGATCGGGCTGAAATCGATCGTGGCCATTCCGATTTCAGCGCTGCGCGGCGACAACATCACCGAGCTTTCTCCGAACATTCCCTGGCACACCGGCCCAACGCTCATGGAGCATCTGGAAACCGTGCCGGTCGACGATGACCGCCAAACCGCGCCGTTTCGGCTGCCGGTTCAATGGGTGAATCGGCCCAACCAGGATTTCCGGGGTTTTGCCGGGATTGTCGCGAGCGGCACGGTACAACGCGGCGATCGTCTGCGGGTTCTTCCTTCCGGCAAGGAAAGCAAGGTGGCCCGGATTGTTACCTACGATGGCGATCTCGATTCCGCCGGGGCCGACCAGTCGATCACGATCGTGCTGGAAGATGAGATCGATGTCAGCAGGGGCAATGTTCTAAGCAAGCCCGAGGCATTGCCGGGCGTGGCCGACCAGTTCGAGGCAACCATCATCTGGATGACCGAGGAAGAGCTTCTTCCGGGCCGGCCTTACTGGCTTAAAATCGGCACGAAACTCTGCACGGCGACCATCACCGACCTGAAATATAAGGTCAACGTCAACACCCTGGAACATCTCGCGGCCAAGACGGTGAAACTCAATGAGATTGCGATTTGCAATCTGAGTTTGGACCAGCCTATCGCCTTCGATCCGTACAAGGAAAACCACGATACCGGCGGCTTCATCTTGATCGATCGGCTCAGCAACGTCACGCACGGTGCGGGTCTGATCCACTTTTCTCTGCGGCGATCGCAGAACATTCACTGGCAAGCGATCGAGGTCAACAAGCAAGCCCACGCCGACATCAAGAACCAGAAGCCCTGCGCCTTGTGGTTTACCGGCTTGTCGGGTGCGGGCAAATCGACCATTGCCAATTTGGTCGAGAAACAACTGCACGCTTTGGGTCACCACACCTTCCTGCTCGATGGCGATAACGTCCGCCATGGACTGAACCGCGACCTGGGCTTTACCGATGCCGATCGGGTGGAGAACATCCGGCGGGTAGCGGAGGTTTCCAAGCTAATGGTTGAAGCGGGCTTGATCGTGATGGTATCGTTTATTTCCCCGTTCCGCAGCGAACGTCGCATGGCGCGAAATCTGTTCGAAGCCGACGAGTTTATTGAGGTCTTCGTCGATACCCCGCTGTCGGTAGCGGAGGCGCGCGATCCCAAGGGCCTGTACAAGAAAGCCCGCCGCGGCGAGATCAAGCATTTCACCGGGATCGATTCGGACTACGAACGGCCGGAAAGTCCGGAGATAACGCTGGATACAACCCGGCAATCATCGGAAGAATCGGCGAATTCGATCGTCCGGTATCTGGCGAAGGCTGGGAGAATCAGGGCGGTCTGAAGGGAGTTTATGGTTGTAAACTCCAACTCAATCCGTCGCTTTCTTTTTCTGCACTGGTTTCTTTGAACCGCTTTTCTTCGGCGCGGGTAGAGTCTCCTTTGTTTTTTCCTCGATCTTTGCGAGTTCGTCCAAGGTCTGCGCAAAATGCTCATCTACCGGTTGAGTGAGGGAGAGTTGTGACTCTCGAAATTTCTCGAACTCCGTTTCAGCGTGAAGCGAAGCAGCGTTGTGTGAGATTTTGCCTGCGTGGGTCAAGATTTCCCGATCTGTTAATCGGATAAAATCATCCAACTTCCCAATCCAATCCGCCATGTACATCGGCTTTCGACCATGTGCCTGGAGTTCGGCAAAATCGAGGTATGTTGAGACGATCAGATTAAGAGCTTCTATCTCTTCCTTCGCTAGATAGTTTTTCGCGATCGTTGCATCCGTTTTGCGCGGTTGATCTCCTGCCCAGGTTGTCAGACCCATATTCGGTTTGGTGGCATCTGCTCGCCGGTAAATTACTTCCGCAGCGGTCTGCCCGTGAACGGCCCAGTGCATTTTGTTCTGCACGGTTTGAAAGAAAATCTTCGAGGTCTCTGACGTGCTATCGTAGTCGATGCTGGTTGCGTAAATATCGAGAACCTTCTTCCAAAAAACTCGCTCCGAAGATCGAATGTCTCGGATGCGGTTGAGCAGTTCATCGAAGTAGTTTCCCCCACCAAATTGCTTGAGCCGATCGTCGTCCATCGTGAAACCTTTCACAATGAACTCCCGCAATCGCTGCGTGGCCCAGATGCGGAATTGCGTACCTCGTAAGGATTTAACGCGATAACCTACCGAGATAATAACATCGAGGGAGAAATGATCGACCTCGCGTTCTATCTGACGCGCACCCTCAGTTTGAACTATCCGGAATTTCCGGAGAGTTGCGGTTTCTTGAAGTTCCCCTTCGTCAAAAATGTTTCGAATGTGTTCGCTGATTGTCCGAACGTCTTTCTGAAAGAGTTCCGCCATTTGCTTTTGCGACAACCAGACGGTCTCCTGTTCGAGCCGAACCTCAATGCGGGTTTGGCCATCTTCCGTTTGGTAAAAGAGAAGCTCGCTTGAGTTATTTGGCCCCAACTCCCCGCTCATCGGTGCTCTCCACGGAAATATCGCATCTTGCTTTGTATTTATTTACACTGGTCATCCTATCATGGCGGAAGTGTGGATGCAATGTCGGTTTTGAAAGTAAATTTCGCGAAACTGCTTGCTCCGTTGATCGTGCAGATCGGGATGTTATTTCTTCATGGCAAACAGGAATGTCTGCCCCACGTGGGGCAGACATTCCTGTCTGCCGATTCAGCCCCAGAGAGTCAAATGTCTCATTCTTGGCCGTGCAGAATATAGAATGGACTCGGTAACCGCGAAAACGCGAAGTCGAACGGAATCGACTTATTCGCGACGCGAGCCGCTTGGAAACGACGCGGAGATTAGAAATGCCGATATATGGGGTGCGAAAGATGAATGCGTCGCGTCCAAACAAATCCTCTCGAAGATCGCCCCGTTTCATTTTCGCGTCTCGGTCCATCGTTTTATTAGTTTGCTTCATGTTCTCATTTATCACCGCCAACGGTTGTGGATCTTCGCCGTCGGTGCTGAATTCAAGTTCCTCGAAAGAGAATCAAACGATGCCGCAGCAATCACAACAAGACGAGAAAGAATTCAAGGGAATTGTTCTTGGGCAGCAGCTTGCCGACGCCGCTGAGGTCGAGAGACAACGAAAAGCGAAAGGCAAATTAGGAAAATCGCCTATTCCTGAAGGCAAATACAGTTCGCACAAGGGTCAGCTCGATCTGCTTCGGATTGTCAAAGATCCTTACGATGGAAAACTAGCAGAGTTCGCCCGGTTTTTCGTAAAAAGCGGCGGACACGACAGATCGGAGATGCGGCGCAACATCGACATGGATCAATTCTATTTGCTCCTTCATTTCAGCGATAGGGCGGCGGTCTTCGCGCTCCGCGACAATGACCAGAAATGGGTGGAGGATGGGCTGGCCGCTATTGCCATGATTGACGTTCACCGAATCGATTGGCGCGATTTGTACATGAGCCTCAGCTTGCTCAACCACGCCGCGCACCGGGTAGCCAAAAACCCCAGCGCGCTTTAATGAATGCCGCCGTCTTATCGGACCAGGATGTGGCCGAAATGATAACGGCCTTCGTCAGTCGCCAGCCTGCCGAGAAGAGTCTGCACGCATTTGGTTATGCGGAAACAACGACTTCGACGGGAATTGGTTTGATTCGGACCGGATACAAAAGTTATGAACCTCGTTATGATCTGAAGAACGCCGCGATCGAAATTGCCGACCTCCTGAGTGCGGATAAGTATGAAGCTACAAGCGTGGAGATCGCGACCGACCTGCCGGAGATCTGGCTGTCATCGAAGGACAATACCTCTCTGACGAAAGCTCTAAACAGAACGTGTGCCGGTGTGACGATCCATGCGGATCTTCGCAAAGGCATGTCTCCAGACGGCGATAGCCAAATGTGTGTTGTGTTCTTTGTGGAAATGAAAAACGAAGCCGATGCCCAGACGTTGTTGAAGTTGTCGCGGGAAAAGCATTCCGACGACACAGTCATTCTCGGTACTGCCGAAAAGGAATTGTTCTGTCTTTTGGTTACTAAATCGTGGGTGCAGGGCGTCAAGACATTCGAAACGCCCAAGGATATCGGCCGATTCTCAAAAGGGTTCACCGATATTCTCCGTCGACACACCGCCAACAAACTGGGCACGGTTTCCAAACGAAAGGAATGATGTCTTCCATTCGATTTGTTGGTCCGTGCCTTAACTCTCCTCCCAAGCACGCCAAAGGCCAGATGATCCACTGTCACCGCTGTGCGGCTTGCGTCACCCCCGGCAGAGGATAGTCCTTCCGAATGCTTTTGAGTTGCGCTTCGTAGTCCGCGGGAACATCGTCGAAACGCTCCAGTTTCCAGAGCGTCAGCAGAGCTTTGCCGCTAGGTTGGTCCTTCGCATGCAGCAAAGTGCTGCGCAGTTTTTCGACTACTTCACTACTGAGATTGTTCTTTTTGATCGCGACACACGGGTTCGGAAACACATCCGATTTGCAGAGGATTTTGAGATTCTTGTACTTGCCGGGATAGGCCGACTCGAAATACTTCAGTATGCTTCGATCGACGATCGTGCAGGCGCTCTTCTGGTCGATGACGTCGAAGATTGCATCGATCGTTAACGGTTCGTCGATCTTCTTGCCGAAACTCGCTCCTTTCATGGCCGTCTCTTTCAGATGGGACAAATACAGGCGCTGGCACGGTCGGGCTTGGACGGAAGCGAGATCGTTTTTCCCTTGAGATCGGTGATGCTTTTCGCCGGGTTATCCCAGCGAACCAGGCAATACGACTGAAAGATTTCCGGGGGCGTGGCAACAACCAGTGGTATCAGGTCCGGATACTCGAGCTGGGCCGAGGCGAATTCATAACCCTGAAAGATACCGATCTGGATCTTGTTTTCGTTGAGTTGTCCAGCGAGTGTCATGGCATCGGGAAGCACTTGAAGATTGCCGTCGAGCCCACTCTGTTCCTTGAGCAGTTTCAAGAACGGCTCGGCGGCGACGTGCTGAATTATTTTCGGAATGCGGTGAAATAGGCTTTCCGGGATGCCCAGCTCAATGTTCCCTGCCGGCTTGGCTTGGGGCTTCTCTTCTGCGAAGCACGGGCATCTACTTCCCGAAAAAGCGATGATCGCAACCAGACACCCAACCGCTCGTAGGATGAATTGCATGGCATTTTCTCCTGAATAAGGGCGGTTTTCGCGAGGTGAAGGTCAAAATCCCTGACCGAAATGACAAGCGATCCAGCGCTCAATATTGGATGATGCACATGCTGTGCCCAAGGCAACACGGAACGAATTCTCTCCATCTGGTCCATCACCATTAGCCGGCCTTACACCGCCCGGTCGCCATGGGGGCGAATCGATTCTCGTATCTGAGAATCTCTTTTCCTCCGAGGCTTGCTCCCATTGCTCGAACCGATTCTTATTCCTTTTCCGGCGCTGTTTTCCCAACACGCTACGGTCACCCCACTACATAGTGTCTGTTTTGAAGTTGAAACTCGGCACGCAAACCAGTGACCAGGCTGGCATTGGATTTGCAATGAAACTGGACCGTTCGGGCCTTTCAAAATTGCGGAATGGAAGCCACCCGAAAAACCACTTTCAAAAGGAGATGAGTTATGCGAATGTTATGCGCACTGGTTCTCTCGATGCTGGCAATGGCCGAACTGGCCGGCGATGCTCAAGCCTGTGGCCGCCGAAGATCGGCTAACTATGGCTCGGGCTCTTACTACGCGGCCCCGGTGTATACGAGCAACTACGGAACTCCGGTCTATGGAACCCCGGCCTATGGAACTCCGGCCTACACAACAGCCTATTACTACGAAACCCCGGTGATCACGACGGAAGTCTACTCCACCCCGCCCGTAGCAACCTACCCTTCCTACTATGTGCCCACGAGTAATTCCAGCGGATACTATGTTCAGCCGACATTCTGGAATGGAATGTGGCAATAATAGTTTGCAATCACACACGCTTCAGGATTCGGCTAAACTCCGCAAATTGGTCCATTAACCAAGTTGAAGTGTGAGTTCACGTAGCACAACCGTCTCGGTTGTGCTTGGCAACCGGGACGGTTGCCGTACGTGGGGTAAGCGTCCCGCCTGCCGTTCGACGGCCCAAAGATTGGCAACCGGGACGGTTGCCCTACGTGGGGTAGGCGTCCCGCCTGCCGTTCGACGGCCTAAAGGCAGGCGAGACGCCCACCTCTTGTTCCGAGCGATCGAGGGATCACGCATCGACGGGTCACATCGCAGCGAGATCACGGAGGCGAATGGAACTGGTACTGAGGTTGCGCCGGCCGAGCAATTCCCCCTTGAAACTCCCATGATTGGGAATACACCTGCTGCACATCCCATTCATCGAGAGTCGATATGAATCCTTCCATCCCGGTAGCACTCGTTACCGGCTCCGCAACCGGCGCGGGCCGGGCCATTGCCGTCCGTTTTGCGAGCCGGGGCTTCGCGGTGGCCGTCAACTACTCGCGCTCCGAAAAGGAAGCCCGCGAAACGGTTGATGCCATCGAGAAAATAGGTCGGCCGACGATCCTGTGTAAAGCAACGGTCGGCGATGATGCGCAGGTGCGCGCCATGGTCGAGCGCTGTCAGCGCGAGCTGGGCGGCCTGGATGTGCTGGTCAACAATGCCGGGACGACGACCTTTATCCCTCATTCGGACCTGGAAAGCGTTACCGACTCGATTTGGGATGAGATCTTTCAGGTGAACTTGAAAGGTGCGTTTTACTGCTGCCGGGCGGCGATGCCGCTCTTGAAATCGCGCCGGGGCTGTATCGTCAACATCTCATCGGTGGCAGGATTACAAGGGCACGGCAGTTCGATTCCCTATTCCGCAAGCAAGGCCGCGATGAACTGCATGACGCAATCCCTGGCCAGAGCCTTTGCTCCCGAGGTGCGCGTCAATGCCGTGGCTCCGGGACCGATTCTGACGCGCTGGCTGGTGGGTCACGAGGAGCACGTGGATAAGGCGATCGCACAAACTCCGCTGAAGCGCGCGGCCACGCCCGATGATGTTGCCGATGTCGTCGAGTTTCTGGCGCTGGGCACGACGCTCATGACGGGGCAAGTCGTGGTAGTGGATGGCGGTAGAACCATCTGACCCAATGGGCGTTTTATTTCCGGTGACGAATCTTCGCGCGCATTCGGCGCTTCTTTCGGCCGACTTTGCGACGACCACTGCCGCGACGGCGTGCTGCCATAGGGAACCTTTCAATTCAGAGTACAAGTTGATTCAGCGAATGTTTCATGATAGGTTCTATCCGGCAAGCTGACAAGGTAGCCTGGAACGCGAAGAATGCACCATGTCCCAATTCTCTGCTTGTCGAAGCAAGCGATTCACGGTAACTTGGGAGGATGTTTTCACGTATCTTTTTTCGTTTCGTAGTTCCCTATGAATCTTCGTCGTTCTTATAAGTTGGAAACCCTCCATGAAAAAGACGCTTCCTGCTCGTCGAGGTTTTACGCTGATCGAACTCCTGGTGGTAATCGCGATTATTGCCATTCTCGTCGGACTGTTGCTGCCGGCCGTCCAGAAGGTGCGCGAAGCTGCTGCCCGCGCAAAATGTCAAAATAACCTCAAACAATTGGGATTAGCCTTCCACAACTATCACGACAACATGGGCAACCTGCCTTCAGGCAGTTATGGTCCCATGATCGGCAATTACGATTTCCCGCCGGGTTGGGGCGATCCCTACTACGGGAACTCTTTGCCGTGGGGACATTTTAGCTGGGCTGCCTTGATCCTGCCTTTCGTCGAGCAAAGCAATCTCTACTACTCGATCAACTTCAGCGTCAACTCCTATGCCAGTGCCATCTATGAAGATCTCGGCGGCGGCGGCGGGCCGACCAATCGTGGGCCGGCGGGAAATGCGGCGAATGCTACTGCTGCATTGAGTATGCCGAAACTCTTCGCCTGTCCGTCGGCCATCCGAGGCTCGATCGATATCCCAGCGATGAGCCAGATGAAAGATTACGGTGTCAACGGTGGTTCCTGGGGCAATTGCTGCCCGGAGCGCACCGCGGGCGGCATGGATGGAGCGTTCTGGGTCAACAGCGCCGTTCAACTCCTGCAAATTACCGACGGAACGAGCAACACCGTTATGCTGGCGGAAGAAGCTGACTGGTTCGATCATAGCTGGTTGCCCGACAGCTACGGATCCAATCATTTCATTTGGGTGCATCATCCCTCTCAAGGCTACGTGCAGTCCGATCCTCCGAATCAGGATAACTGGAATAATCGTGCGGCGATGAGCTACCATCCGGGTGGCGTCATGGCAACCATGGGGGACGGCCACGTCACTTTTCTGAGCAACGGCATGACGTATTCAACGTACCATGCGCTGTACACCATTGCGGGTGGGGAAACTCTCGACTCAACGTATTAGCGAATTCCGTAGGGCGGGTCGAGGCTTTGCGAGGCCCGCCGTAAGCCGGCTGTGGCGGGCCTCGCAAAGCCTCGACCCGCCCTACTTGCAGGTTAATTTTGAAGCAGGCCCTTACTCGGACCTTCAGGCCGGCCAATCTTCCTGGGCAGCGAACCTTCATGAAATCAGTATTGTTGTGGATGGCCTTGTCCATCTCGTTTCTGGGTTGTGGACAAGGAGATGCCAAAATCGTTCCAGTAACCGGGACGGTAACTCGGGCCGGCGCTCCCGTGCCCAATGTGATAGTGCATTTCGTTCCAGAAAACGGCCATCCCAGTCAAGGCTTGGCCGATCAACAAGGTAAATTCACTCTCGTGTACGATCGAACAACCAAAGGAGCAGTCGTCGGCATGAATAAGGTATATGTGGAATTTCGAGCAAAAAGCCCTTTGGAGGAAGGGAAGTCCACCTCCGAACGGTCACTGACCGAAGAGCAACGAGAAATTCTCAACAAATACGGAAACCCACAAGCTCCTGCCATCGAAGTCAATATCGAAAAGAAGAACCAACACGTCGAGATCAAGCTGGATTAATCGGGTCGAAATCATTTCTTGTAGCACTTTGTATCATGTCCGATCGACTCCCCGTGGCGATTCAATCGTTGATCCGCAATCGAAATTGTGTAGCCATTTGTAGCGTCTGCGCCCGGTTTCGGGCCCTCATCAGCAAGAACTTCGCCAATCCATCAAATCGATAAGCGTTTGATTGGCTTTAGTTCTTGGAAGCACGACATTCGGAAACTCGTTCGTTCGCATTTGCGATCATCGATGTACAACCTGATTTTTGTAGCAATTTGTAGCGTCTGCGCCCGTTTCGGGCCCTCATCAGCAAAAACCTCGGCAATCCATCAAATCGATAAGCGTTTGATTGGCTCTTAGTTCTTGGAAGCATGTCCGATCACAGTCTCGTTTGTTTGGTTATTCAATCGTCGATCCGCAGGCCATTTTTGTAGCAATTTGTAGCGTCTGCGCCCGGTTTCGGGCCCTCATCAGCAAGAACTTCGCCAATCCATCAAATCGATAAGCGTTTGATTGGCTTTAGTTCTTGGAAGCACGGCGCTCTGTAAGTCGTTTGTTTGCATTTGCGTTCATTGAAGTACAACCCGATTTTTGTAGCAATTTGTAGCGTCCGCGCCCGATGCTCGGGCCCTCATCTGAAAGTAACTTCGCCAGAATATCAAATCAATAACCGTTGGATTGAGGCGAAGTTTCTTGGAAGCACGCTGATCACCGCCTCGTTTGTTTGGTTATTCAATCATTGATGCGCAAGCCAGTTTTTGTAGCAATTTGTAGCGTCTGCGCCCGGTTTCGGGCCCTCATCTGAAAGTAACTTCGCCAGAATATCAAATCAATAATCGTTGGATTGAGGCGAAGTTTCTTGGAAGCGTCTGCGCCCGGTTTCGGGCCCTCATCTGAAAGTAACTTCGCCAGAATATCAAATCAATAATCGTTGGATTGAGGCGAAGTTTCTTGGAAGCGTCTGCGCCCGATCACGGGCCCTCATCGGCAAGTAACTTCGCCAGAATATCAAATCGATAATCGTTAGATTGAGGCGAAGTTACTTGGAAGCAATTTGTAGCGTCTGCGCCCGATCACGGGCCCTCATCGGCAAGTAACTTCGCCAGAATATCAAATCGATAATCGTTAGATTGAGGCGAAGTTACTTGGAAGCACGACGTTCTTGAATTCGTCCGCATTTGCGATCATCGATGTAACAAACCGATTCTTGTAGCAATTTGTAGCGTCTGCGCCCGGTTTCGGGCCCTCATCTGAAAGCAACTTCGCCAGAATATCAAATCAATAATCGTTGGATTGAGGCGAAGTTTCTTGGAAGCCCGAGGGACGGGCCCATTCACCAAAGAACTTCGTCAGTGTGTCAAATCGATAATCGTTTGATCCATTGCCAAGTTCGTTGGAAGCAATTTGTTCAGAACAATCAATGCATCGTCAAAATATCAGATTGTTTGATCATCTTGGGATTGGTGGCCTGTTCCTTGAAAGTCATTTCCTTTTGCTGCTTGGCTTCTTCAAACGGTTGGGGATCACACAACCACATCCTCATCTATTATAGTGTACGCAATTTCAATTTCCAAGCGACATTGGGCCAGGAATCTGGAAGTCGCTTTCGCATCCGCCGATGCCTACAAACCCCTACAAACCAGGGCTGCCATTTTCCACGTTGCACCTAACGTACTGCACCGGTACAATTCTCTCCCGTTTCTCAAAGGAGAAGTTGTCATGAAAGTGCGGTTTTTCGTCAGCGGACTTCTGGCAGTGTTGCTGGCTACTCTTTTGACGGTGCCGGCATCCCCATACCCACACCCTCCGCAAGGCGGACCGAAGCCGCTCGTGGCCCCATTCAGCGAGGCGGAAGCAAAGAAGGCGCGCGGCGAATGGGCTAAACATCTAAGGATTCCGGAGAGGATGTCTCTCGAGTTGGGCAAGAAAGTCAAGTTGGATTTGGTGCTGATCCCACCGGGGAAGTTCAAGATGGGTTCGCCCAAAAACGACAAGGATGCCAAAGATGATGAAGTGCACCACGAAGTGGAGATCACAAAACCGTTTTACATGGCAGTGCATGAGACGACTCAAGAGCAATATGAAGCGGTGATGGGTAGTAATCCGAGTGCGTTTCAGAATCGTAACGCCGAGGTGAAACACACCTCTAAATTTCCGGTGGAAAGTGTTACATGGAATGAAGCGGCAAAGTTCTGTAAGAAGACCGATGTGAACGAAATGGCTTTGCCAACCGAAGCACAGTGGGAATATGCGTGCCGAGCGGGGACAGAGACGAAGTATCATTTTGGGGATGAGATTACGAGCAAGAACGCGAATGCGAATATCAAGAGGGAATTGAAATGCGGTCCATCGAATGTTGCAAGTTATGCAGCGAATCGTTTTGGGTTATACGACATGCATGGAAGCGTGTGGGAGTGGTGTCAGGATGGCTATCGGAAGGATTATGAGAAACTAAAGGGGAAAGACCCCGTAGAAGAACATACAAGCATCCGTCACCTCTCGCGCGGTGGGTGCTGGAACAGTGACCCCGACGTCTGTCGTGCTGCTCATCGTGGTTGCAGCATGCCAGATAGTCGCCATTTCGGGGACGGTTTCCGCGTGGTTGTCTCGCCGTGATTTTTCGCCAAATCAGGAATATCAGCCACCAAGAGCGCGTGTGACCGCTTTTGAGTTTGGCTGTCGGGAAAGCTGATCACGACCATAGCCAATTCCCCTTCAGTTAATTCGTCCGACTACAACTTAGCGTTCCTTCCCAATGCACCATAGATGCTTGTAGGTTCGGATGTAGAGTCGTTGGTCCGAGACGGCAAGAGAAGACATCGTTCGCTCGCCGAGTTTGTTGCGGGCGATCTCCTCGAACTTCGGTTTGGGAGCGATGATCGCTGTTTCTCCGTCGAGCGATGTGACATAGAGCTTGCCATCGGCATAGACAAAACTGCCCCAGGCTGTTCCGCAGACCCTTTCGGTCCAGATCACTTTGCCGGTTTTCCATTCGATACACTGGGCAGTGCCCGGCTCGTTGATTACATAGACGTGCTCGCCGATGAGTACGCCGGAGCCGATCCGCTGCGGGTTGCCGGGATGCCGCCAGAGCCGGTTGGTCTCGGTTACGTCACCTTTTTCGCCCGGCTTCAGAGCGATACCGGGACCACCGAATCCTGCCATAGCCACGATGACCTCGGAGGTCACCAGAGGCGTTGTGTAAATGAGCCGATCTCTGCCTTTGTCCTTTTCGAGGCCCTTGCAGGACCATAGCAGTGTGCCTTTTTCGGGATCGTAGGCCTTGACCACCCCAGGCCAGCACTGGATAAGTTCTTCGCGCCCGTTGAGACTCGATATTACCGGTGTACTCCATGAACCGATCCAGTCTTCGCCCCTCTTGCCTTCCTTGCCGCCGGGCTCCTCGACCTTCCACAAATCTTTGCCGTCCTTTTTGTTCAGAGCGATAAGAAAAGTTCGTGCGCCCGGGCCAAAGTTCAGGAAGACGGTTTCCTTCCAAATGACGGGAGAGGAGCCAAAGCCCCAGATATGAAAGCAGTCACCCAGTTCGCGCGACCAGAGTAAGGCTCCTTCGAGGTCGTAGCAAAATAGACCGGCGGAGCCGTGAAAAACGACGACAATCTTTCCATCCGTCACCGGCGATGCCGAGCAAAACGGATTGGTGGCATGAGTCGGTTCCTTCCCCGAATACTCGACGGTTTTCTCCCAGAGTTTTGAGCCGTCTTTCTTGCTGAGGCAGATAAGGGAGCGCTTCTTGCCTTTCTCGGTTGCCTGGGTGAGGAAGATACGATCGTTCCAGATGACCGGAGTCGAGTTGCCCTCATCGGGGAGGTCGGCCTTCCAGACGATATTTTCGGTGCGAGACCAGCGCATGGGGAGCCCGGTTTCCTTGCAATATCCATTGGCGGTTGGGCCGCGCCACGCGGGCCAATTATCCGCAAACGCCGGCCAGGGATGCACAATGAGTGCGACGACGACGATCGGTGAATACCGCATCGGTGAAACTCCAGATGAATGGGATGCGAAGCGCGAGCGCTGATTCCGTTTTTCTGCAAGCCTCTCAAGACAGAGTGTAGTTCTTGCCCGGCGTAACGGCAGATCGATACAGGTACCCGTGAGTCCCCAGCTCGCCTGCCTCACTTCGCGCTCACGCGCTCCTGCAATGCCTTGAGATTCTTATTATTCCGTTCCGTTTTGAAGGGATTGGGTTCATCTTTACTCTTACCCCCAAACCCTCCTTGACCGGACCCTGGCCAGTTATAGCCTGCCGCTTCCATGCTGGCGCGATCTTCCTTCACCACGTCCAGTAAAGCCTCAAGGCGCTTCTTCGCCTCGTCGTCGGTCAGCGTTTCGAGACCTTCCAGGTTCTTGATCTGCTCTGCCACCTTCTTTTTGCGATCCTCGCTCAACGATATGCTCAGCGGCTTCTCCGTCAGTTGATTGAGTTTCGTTATCAATGAGACAAGCTGGGTCTTTGGATTCGGACCTCTGCCGCCTCCGCCGCCCATGCCTTTGGGCATTCCGCCCATGCCTTTGGGCATTGCACCCATGCCTTTGGGCATCGCGCCCATACCTTTCGGCATCCCACCCTTCGGCATTTCGCCATCGGGACCTGGAGCTGGCAACTGTGCTTGCTCGGTCGGTGCGGATTCGGCAGGCTTTTCCGTCCAGTTGTAGCCGAACCGGCCAAGTGCCAGGACACCCGCCCCGAAACCGATGGCCAGGCAACTCAGTCCGATGCCGATGAAGGCTGAAACTTTCCGTTTTCCGCCGGTGACGAAGTAAAGCACTGCGGCAAGAATTGCCAGGGCACTGCCGCCAAAAACGAAGTAGTGATAGGTCTGCATGTTCTTGAAATCGAAATCCATGTGACGCCTCGGGTCAAGAAAAAGAAATGACTTCAGCAGACTAAACGATCCACCCGAGGTCGGCAAACAGAAAACAAACAAAATGCGGTTTTGTTTATCGCTTACGGCTTTCGGGCCGCAAGTGCTTTTCGCGCCCGGAGCAGCTGGATTTCCGCCGTCAAATGGTTGTACTTGGCCAGATCGAGATCTTCGGCGGCGCCGGTTCCTTCGCGAAATCGGGTTCTTGCGAAATCTTCCGCCACACGAGTAAATCGCACCTTGCGTTCCAGCACTGCGATTCGCTCCTGTGGATCGGTCCACAATTCCAATCCGGCTGCGGTTATCAGGTCGATCGATCCTGCCAGGTCGGCGATCGACACTCTGCCTTCCAAAGTGCCTGCCGCCAGTCTTCTGGACCGCTCGATGGCGACGTTATAGCGCTTCTTGAGCAGTTGCTCCATTTCGCTGTCCGAGGTCGAGATCGTCACCGCGTTGAACGATTTCAGCAACTGCTCAACTTCCTTGTCTTTGAGCCGGGTCAGGTCTTGACCGGGGGCGCGCGCTATTGCGCCCACGAACAAGAGCGCCGCAGAGAGCAAAAAGACGCGGAAAAATGTGGGAGAAATCGCTTTCGACATGATCGATCTCCTTGCGTGATGCCGGCCGGAAAATGCGGACATAATCCCATGTTACCACAGTTCCAGGCAATGCCATAAGGAATCTTTCAATCATTTTTTCGTGGGCGTGATCCCCAACAATTCCTCAAGCAGCGCGATAATGGCGTTGATGATATTGGGGTTGATCCCCTTGGCGGTAAGGTCCGACTGCACTGCCGGCACGCTCGCACCGAACCCCTGTTGGATCGTCCAGCCGGCCGGGAGTGCGAAGGTGTCGCCCTTGGGTGAGACGACTACGATAGCGGGAGCAGGAGTAGGAGTGGGAACGGGAGTAGGGGTAGGAGTGGGAGCAGGCGGAGCCGGTGCAGGAAATGGATTCGGCGGAAGCGACTTCCCACCCACTGCGACCCAATAGTTGGCGAGATCGGCGTAGTGGATCCCGTTCGGAGCGTAACCGCTGGAATTGAACCACTCCAAAGAAAAGCACAAGACGATCTCTGAATCGGCGGCCTTGATGCCGCTATAGGTAACGGTGTTGTAGTAGCCCCAGGTTGCGGTCGAAAACACCGGATCGGAACCTGGGGCAACTTTCCCAAGCACCATCGCATGACCGGCGGACGGGTCGGGCGTGCCGTCGTTGGTCCAGTTGGCGTTCGGCCCCATATTGTTGAGCCAGGTATCTTCGAGAGAGCACGTCCAGATCGCTGGCCCGAACAGGTACATTCCCAACTGGATGTTACTGACATTCGACGTATCCACGATCAGATAATCGAGGGTCTTGTGGGATGCATCACCCGGTGCAGGAATCCAGCCCGCTTCCATTTTGGGCAGCACGTCACTATCCGAGAGTCCGTTGTCGCCGCCCGATTCCTGGAGATACCAGTTGATGAGGGTTTGTTGATCGAACGTGTCGGCCTTACTCTTTCCCCCTCGATACGATGACAGGGAAAACCAGTGACAGCCGGCGGCAGCATAGCAATCGCCGTACTGGTCGTTCCCAAGCAGCGGCACAACGGCGGTATTGCCGTTGTTCGTCCAGTCGACTGGTGTAGTTGGAATCGGCGGCAGCTTGGCCCGCTCCTGCTTTAGAACCGGCAGGTGAAAGATTTTTCCCTTCTTGATTCTCAACTGTTCCCGATCGACGAGAACGACACTCTTTCCGAGTTTGTCCTTGTACTCTCGAATTCCCTTGCCGTGCATCGCCTTCTTCTGCGCAGCGCACTCTTGCGGGGCCTTCGACTGGGCCAGTACCAAACAACCGAACAGAAATGCGGCCAGTGCCAAAGTCCGCACGCCCACAAAGCGAGATAGAAACATAGGTTCTCCAAGTAAGATTGAGTAAGTTATGACCACTTCTTCAGTAATGAATGAACAAGTGGCCGCACAAGAATCCGCAAACCATCACAGCTACCCAGCATCGACGCAGCAAGTAACAAGCTCCGACCGCCAGCAACATACCCAGCGAAATCAGCGTTGGATGCTGCTTCTCTGCATGCCAGACCGACAGCGATATCGACTGGTGCCCCGAAAAGACAAGGGCCAGGTCCGTCACGATGCCAAGCGATAACAAACAGGCAAAGAGAAGTTCCGGCCATTGTTCCCGGATGCCCGGCAGGAGCCGGGCAAAACGGATACCAAGCATATCAATCCTCCTTTCCATAGTTTTCTCGCTTACGCTTCAGGCTCCGACTTGAACCCGATCACCTCAAAAATCCACCTCGACTCGAACGCGGCCCCGGGGCAGAGGTCGTAGAGATCCTGATCCGATAGCAGCGGGAAGAGTGCCTTCCACCGCCCGTAATTGTCGCCGGGCACTTTGCTGCTCGATACCACTTTGAGCCGTTTGGAACACGGGCCAAACCAATACTTGATGCCAAGCTCGTGCTCGGTCCAGTCCCGGACCTGGTGATCGCTGATGGTCTGCTTGTGATCGTGGCACATGGCCTGTTGAGAGAAATGATGCGGAACGACGATCTCGACTTTCGCGCCGACTTTGGCAACCCTTACGACTTCCCGCAACAACTCCCGGACGGCCCGGACGTGCTCGAGACAATGGGCGGAGTAAATCTCGTCGATCGAGTCATCCGGGAACGGCAGAGACAGGCCGGCGGCGAGCATCTCGAAATCGAATAGAACGTCGGCAGTATCGAGCTTGTCCACGTTGATGAAGCCGGCCTTTTTCTCGGTGCCGCCGCCGAGGTTCAGCTTCGTTGCCGCATCGATCAGGTTCCACCTGGCGAGCAGCTTTCGCCCTTGCCGCATCGCTTCTTCGCCATAGTTGGCTACCTTGACCGCCAAGCCCGCTTTGCCGCCATAGGCCTTTTGGCTGGCCTGCGATCGAGCGTGCCAAAACCATTCGGTCTTGTGAATCTGATAGTCGGTTCCGGCCCCAGGATCTTCGGTACGATGCCGGCCTTCTGCAACGACAGGTTGGGCGGGCATTCGGTGTCGGGCCACGCCATGCCGTTCGACGGATCGGCAGAGCTCTCATACCACCAGCGAAAATCCCAGCACAATTGGATGCGCCTCATCGTTGGCGCGTGCCAGATCGTGGCCGTGTGACTGACAAGCCCTTTCCACCGATCGTCGATCCATTCCCGGCTCGACATCTCCCAGCCGACGACCGGCTGAGCCGGCGAACACTGTGACAGCATCCACGACAGAAAATCGCGACGCTGGGGGAAGACATCCGCATGGGTGGTGAAGATGAATTCGGTGGCGCAACCGCGAAGGCCAGATCCATGGCCACGCCCACCGGTGCCGAGGAGTGGATGTAACCGCCGGCCCGGACATAATGAATCTCGCAGTCCGGGCCGCGCAGCGCTTCGAGCTTTTCGCAGACCGCGGCGGGGAGCCGGTATCGACGATAATCAGGTAGGGCTTGACGGTCTGCTTTCTCCACATTTGCACCGCAAGTTCGAGCATCTCGAAGGTATCGAGGTGCGGAATGGTGATGCTTACCCGGTAGTCACTGGTCTTATGCCGGATGTCACCCCACCACTTGTCGGGCGTTTCGAGCGGTGCCACATAGCCAGTGGGCTTCTCTTCCTCATCCGGCGTGTAGCCCGGACAAGAGACACCGCAGCCCTTGCAGAGACAGACCAGCTTGCCCAGCGGTGTTTGCGGATGTCCGCAGCGCCGCCAGTCCTTGACGTTATCCGGGGCTTCGGGCGGGTGAATGCTCATCTCGCCACGGTGGACGCACAGAGGCAGTTCCACCCATTGCCCTGGAGCGATCGGCTCGTGATCGATGCAGTGGCAGTTCATGCAGGTTTGCAGATCGACGCCGACGTTGGCGACAACGAGCTTGGGAGAGTTGCACTCGTAGCGCTCTTCGCGACCGTTCTTTCTTTGGCCTCGCCAACGACACTTCGGAAACTCGGTCGCCATTGAAAAACCTTTCGTAGGGCAAGCGTCTCGCTTGCCGTTGCGAGAACAAAAGCACTCATGCGCCGGAAAATATCCGAGTGGCGCATTACATTCTTCGCAATGCTTTGACGTGTCGATCATACCGGGGTTATCACCGCTGTAATGGTGCCCGTGCAGAGCGTGGATGCAGTGCCAAGGGTGAACGTATTGGTTCCGTTGCAGTTGAATGACCCGACCAGCGTAAGCGTGCCGAGTGCAGGCCCGGTTATGGTCCAGGCCCCGGATGAATAGGCGAGCACGATCCCATCGCTTTCGCCGCAGGCGGTCAGCGTTGGTCCGTTCCAGGTGCAGCCCGTACCGGCATAGGTCAGCACAAAGGTGCCATTGAGGTTCCCGCAATCATCGCAAGAGACGGTCGAATCGGTGCTGACACCCGCGATCGTGCATTTCCAGTAGGTGGGGGCGGTGATGCATTGCGCGCATGTGCTGACACTTGGGTCGGTGCAGCAGTTGACCGGATTGGTAACGCAGAAGGGTGTGCCTGTTTCAATGCGTCCATCCGGGTTGAAAATGATCGGCAAATACTCCACCGTGATCGAGGTGACGTAGGTGTTTCCTGAAACCGTCGTGGTAGCAGCGCAGACGTTCACGACCTGGTTGATCGCCAGCGATGGCAGTGTCTGCGGGCCGAAGCTGTGCTGAAAGTCATTGAAGCCATAGCCGAACGGCAGCCTGCAAATGCGAGTGCTGGGCTTGCTGTAGTCCCAAAGAATGTCGACGCCGATCTTGGGATCTACCGCAACGATGCCCCGATAGGTCTCATCCAGGAAATGACATTGCGAATCGATCCAGTCCATCGCCAGTTGTTGAGCCAGTGCCAGGCAAGCGGTCTGGTTGTTCGGGGGCGTGTTGTCGCAGGTAGTCACCAGCGCCTTGGCAGTGGTCCGGATCGGCAATTGCCAATAGCCGCTGGTTGCCGAGTAAGTCGGCATGTCGGAATAGGGGGAAGGCAAGGAAGACGTTTCCAGTTGGATCGTGTAAACCGCTCCATAGCTGTCCTTGGTGAAATGCCGGTACGTGCTCGGCTCCGGATAACCGAAGTTCGCGATGAACTGCGGAAAGCTGACCGCGAAGAGCGCAGGAACCACAGCGGCTTTCGGCGGGTCGGCGGTTTCGGTGGACGTGGAAAGGACCGCACCGCCGGCCAGCCGTTTGGTGTACGAAGGGGCGCAGGGATGCCTCGTAGGTGTTGATGCCCGTGTTGTAGCGGATGGCCGTGTAGGTTCCATCCAGGTTCCTGACCAGATACCGCCCGATGTTGGCCAGCATGACATCGATGAGCACCGCGGCGTTCTCGTTGGATGAATACAGGGCCGAATCGGGTTCCGGCTGGCCATAAACCGACTCGACCGCTTCGTCGAAGGTGAAAGTTCCCTCGTAAAGCGTGTAAATCAAATCGGTAATGACCTCCGACCAGTCGCCGCCTGTGTCGCGCTGGTCCAGCGACGATGAGTTTTGCCAGAAATAGCGCTCGTCGACGAAGGTGAGCCAGTAGAGTTCCGAGCCCGTGCCGCCGGCGAATTGATTGTCGGCCCCACTGGTCGAGAGATCGGCCACGGGCCTGGGCGGGAGCAAGAACATATCGGTCTGGAAGCCGGTGTCGGTCGAGTCGCCATCCGAACGCATCACGAGCGGCCTGGGCACCAGGGCACCTTCGCCCCAGGCGCTGGCGGCGAACCATTCGACATCGGCCATTGCAGCAACGCAGCGCAGGATCGAGAAGCGCAAAGCGCCGGTGGGATACCACCATTGATTCAGGCCGATGCGGGGATTGTAGAACTGCGGCGGACTGAGCTTGGCAAGTCGGCCGCCCACCTTGGCCTGCCTCAAGACTTCATCGGTGCCGTAGGCGAACGGGTAGATTGCTTCCAGGAGCGCCAGCGTCTGGGCATCGGGAAGCCGAAGCGTCTTGCCGTTGTAGGTGAGTTGAAAGGCCATTTTAGTAGTGGTTAGTGATGAGTGGTCAGTGGTCAGTGGTCGGTGATCGAGAGTTGGGAGTTAGGAGTCAGGAGTAAAGACGCGGGAATTGCATTTGCTCTTAACTCCTAACTCCTAACGATCGGTGACAACCCATGGCATGTTGGGCATTACTCCAGCTTCAAACGCTCTGTCGCCAAGTGCAGCCCGCAACTCGGCCAGCCAGTACTCGCACCGGTTCTCCGGTTCGCGCATTACTTCCAGAGCGGCCCAGGCATTGCGTGCCATCTCCAAGCGGTAAACGTACTCAATTCGGTTGCCACGGTCGCGCCCTACCCAATAAGCGGGATCGCTCTTCTCGGCATCAATCAACACCTGATATTCCCGGCTGGGACTCGTTCCACAAGCTTCCAGACAGGCAAGTGGAATCGAAAACTGCCTCAAGACGTCCGGTGTGCAAGGCACTCTCGTTTCGCGCGGCACGGGCAACATTGGGATTCCAGCCAGCATGGCAATCGCTTGGAACATGACAGACTCCTACTCAACAGACTGGTTGAACTTCGTTTCCCAGGTCGAGCGAATTCGTAACCAGGGTTTTTGCGGAATGCGCGGTACGATCTCAAAACTCGCCAGCCGCATTGGTTCCAGCAAGATGCACTGGCCGGCGGTATTCACAGGCTCAAACAACTGGAGCGCAGCCAAAACACTGTTCCAGAAGATGAGGATTCCATTGCTCGGATCGGTCAGGGCATCAACGTCGCTCTCGGGCGCATCGGTTTCAAGTCGATTCCAGACCTCGATCTGACATCTTCCCCGCAGACCGAATGTCATACTTCCACCACCCGCGACCAACCCTTCGATCGCCTCAAATCGAACCGGCGAAATGGTCAGCCACCGATCGGCTGGTGGAAATCGCTCCACCGAATCCGCCGGGGCAATACAGATGTAGGTTCTCTCCAATGGCAACAAAGCTGAAGTCGTGGCGATCTGCGCCTGGATCGCCTGAAGAATGGTCGATACATCGGTCGGGACTCCATAGGTCATCGGGTCAAGCTCCCTGGTGCTCGCGCGAGCACGTTCGACATTACGAAGTAATCAATGTGTCCGCGATCGATCCGCCGCCGCTTGCCGTCGAGGGAAGCAACAAGCCACCCGCAAGCGCAGGCATGTTGAACAGCCGATCGAAGAGTGTTTGAAAGGTCGCACCGTAGGTTGAGCTTGCCCGGTCATTGGTCGTGGTGAGGATGATCCGGTCGCCCTGTATGAATGGCGTTGCCCCACTGAAAAGCGCCACGGTCGGCCCACCCGGATACAGGGCTGTTTGCGCCGCCATGCCCAGGTGGCCGAGGAAGATATTCGACCCGCTGGAAATGGCCGTCGATACCCGAATCTGAAGGGCATATACCGCCGGCATGACCGGTGGGGTTCGGAGCGAACCCGTCTGCGCGTACCAGGTGTTGTCGGCCGAGAGCGAATGCATATCGAACGTGACCTGGCAGTTATTGCCCTGGGCATCGGTCAACAGCGACATCGAACCCGTCGTTGCACCACCGATCAACTCGACGGCGATAACGCCCGCGGCCGGTACGACGTCGGCGCGTGCACGAAAGGAAAAGCCATAGGAAGTTTGCGGGGCCAGTGTTTGCGAGGTGCCGCCGGTAGCGTTGCCGAACGGCTGATTCATCGCCACCAGCACACCAGTCCCGCCGGCGTTTCCAACCAGTTGCAAGGAGCTTGGCCCGCTATACGCTGTGGAGCTTGCCTTGAAATCGGTGCTCGCAGTGCCAACGGTCGGGGACCATTGATTGGGCGTGTTGGACGTGAATACGCCGAAGGAACCGTTGTTGAGCAAGTTGTTGGCAGCGGCATTCGACAAGGCGCTCACCGCATTGATCGTACCGGAAGCGGCACTACCCTGAGGCCATTGATACCAGGTCGGATCGTTGCCGCAGGGCTGGCCGAGAACGGTGAACTGCTCATTGCCCAGCGCCGCTCTTCCGGTCTGTGCGTCACTTGTGCAAGTCAGCGCCAGTGCCTCGGCCACAATGTTTTCCAGGGGCAAGCCGTTGCCGCCCAGAGATGCTGCCGACAAAACACCATCGCCGACCATTCCGGTCTGGGCCGCCGGGGTGGCAGCGACAGCGCATTGATTCACGGTTGCGGAGGTTGCCAGCATCTGCCGGATGATTTCTTTCAACGCATTGGTCAAGTTGGTCGATTGTGCGGGCACGTCGGCGAACACCATCCGCAACACTGTGTTGCTTGCCAGCGTCGTGAGTGCCTGAACCATTGCGGTCGGGATCTGCGAAAATGGCACTTCGTCCGGAGTGACTCCGGACAACAGATCGGTGTCCGAGGTATACTGTGCGACCAGGTCGCCGAAGTAAGTATGCAGCGTGTTCTGCTGGATATTCTCGCGGTAGATCAGTGCCCCGATCTCGCCAAGCCTGGTAAACAGTCCACCAGTGCCAGTCAACGGAATCGACATGGGAAACTCCAGAATGATCGCGCGTTTTATTGCGAATGTCGCACCCAACGGCTACACGCCTTCGCCGACGAGCGCTTCGGTAGATGGGTTTGCGTTTTTCAGGTTTTCATCGATATCGGGTATCAGGTCCGGCAGTGCCGAGTAGTCGATGGCAAGCCAGGGCGGAATTGGGTAATCGACCGAAGGATCGGTGTAGTTTCCGGATGAATCCGTACCCGTCCACATCCACTCGATTTGTCCACCAGCTCTATACACCAGCGTCACTCCATCCGCTGAAATATCGAGATTGGGCTTATTGCACCGGGAGTTGAGCAACAACCAATTGGGATAATCCTGGGCAACTGGAACCTCCGGAGCACCGCCGATCCGTTCCACTTCATAGGCGCAATCGAGATAGTACACCGCATTGCGGGTTTGACAGCGAACCGGAGGCACACCCAGCACAGTCGCCGGCATGACGACCGTGCCATTGCACTTGGTCTTGTTCGATTGACTATGGTCCCGGTACTCGTACTCGACGAGATAATCGGTCCATACCCCTGGTGTGGCATTCCCGACATAGGGACTGCCCAGTGAGCTTGCGCTTACTTGATCGACGACGTTTACATTTTGCAGAGAACCAACGGTTGCCAGAAGAATGCTGCTGGTCGGGTCTGCACCAGCATTGCCAACCAGTGCTTGCAGATTCCCTGCAGCACCTGTTGTCTGTCCAACTCCAGGAGACAATGTTGGATCGGCAGAAGCGTCGTTATCGAAGTTGCCGGTTCCGCCAGCGTTGCCCGGAATCCCTTGGAAAGTCAACGTGATTTGACTGGCAACTGACTGTGCCTCGGCCGCCGTGCATTCGTCGCGCAACTGTTGCGCCATGAACTGAAAGCCTTGCAACATGCCCGTGCCGTTAGTGCCGGTCAAATCGAGGGCGGTAACCACCGAGTTGGCCGGATCGATGCCAAAGCCCATTTGGTGAGTCGCTGCCAGGCTGATGGATGCAAAACCGACAGCAGTGCCATTTGCCGTTTCGATTGCCGGGGTATTTGAGCTTGTCAGATTGGGGAAGTTTCCGCTCCACCATCCCGGGCTCACCGTCACAAGGGTTCCCGTTGGCGGATTGGACCTGGCGCTGAACATGATTTCCACGATCGGCTCATAAAGATGCTCGCGGATCTTCCCGGCATATGCGACCACCACTCCGTTGGGTGCCGTCATAGGATTGCCGGCCGTCAGCCGATTGAAAGCGATATTGAGAGCTGATCCAATCGCCTGCAAGCGGTCGGAATCGAACTGGTATCTGGCTTTCAGACTTACTTCGGTTACCCATTTCGTTCCGGTAGTGCATGTTCTGGTGAACGTGCCCTCACACTTAATTAACGGAAGCGCAGGCTGCTGGAGTTTTTGAACATCTCTCAGTACGAACTTGATCCTCAGGCCATCGCACTGAACGGTATACCGTCCATTCCTGACAAAACCGGTCACCAGAGGAGGCGTGATAAATTGTCTCAATGAATCAACCGATTCTCCCAGGGCCGCGAGAATATTCGATCGGCCAATTAACAGGCCGGTTGTCGAGAACGTGCTATAGCCGTTCTCGTCGATATCCTGGGTGGTTTCCCAGCGAAGAGAAGCGATGGCACTTTGGTTCGACACCTCAGCACCTCGACAATCCGTGTTTTCGCCGCACAAGTTTAGCGCCACTTCTACTTGCCATTCAATCCGAACCGCTTGTTGCGTCATGGCCACGATCTTGCAATACTTCACTTTGGGACCATTCGCCTCGTCGATACCAGCGATCGAAGGCGCGATCGAAACACCGTTGTACTCGTACTCCAACGGCTTTCTCGGCTGCTCCAGTTGCCTTTGCAGCGCTGCGATCCGATTCGCCAGGTTTATGGGCTGCTGTTGGCCTCCCTGTTGGCCGGCCGAGTCGTTCATGAATGTGTCGAGGTCGTTGGACAAATAGAGTAAACTTTCCACGGTAAGAATAACCCTGGTGTGAATCTGATCGGTTTCCGACGGATCGAACACGGGCATGTGATCGATCGAGTGTGTCTTGAGAAACCCGAAATCCACGCCGTTGTAAGTAAGTGAGGTTGCCATGATGCCCTACTTTCTGATGAGCCTTGCTCTACGGAGCTCTTCAGACTTCTTGACAAGATCGCCTGTTCCCAAATCGCCTTGTGTCAAAGTGGTTGTGCTTTTCTCTTTCTCCGCTCCGAGCAAATTGCCCATCGCCTCGGCAATCTCAGCAATCGGCTTGAGTATCCCTTCCAGACGCGCATTTAGTCCACTCTCGAAGTACTGGCTCAGATGGTTCCACAAGACCCCAATCGGCATCTGAGTATCAGCTCGATATTGTTCTGCTCTGACAAGATAATCTGCCGACGCCGCTTCGAGGTTGTTCTTCCGGAGTTGTTCCTGCACTTCTCGCTCGGCCATTACAAGAGTAATCGGCGCAGACTGCTGCCCCAGTCGTTGATTGTGACGCTGGAAAGCTTGGGTATTCGTATCGAGCTCGGATGCGAACTTCTGATTTCGCGGCAACAATCGGGTTGCCGGCGGCGACCACAGCGGTGCTGGGTTTGGCATGGCCGGCGTTATCGCTGGGTTTTGACCTGTCATAACCGCTGACGGCTTCGCTGGCATCTGCAACGCCGGACTGTTCCCATCAAACATTTTCGATCGACCGAAGGCATCCACAGCGCAGGCAATCGGCCCGGGTCTGATCGGCAATGGATTACTGCGAAACGCATCGAAAGTTTCGGTCAGACCGTTCAGAGCAGACACCGGATCTTCAACATTTGTGCCTACCATAAGCCGGCCTTTCAACCACGGAAGTCACTTGGGAATCTTTTTGTTCCGGAAACACCACAGCGCAACGATTAAACCTTTTGGGGTTCGGGCGCAGTCGATGGCGAGGGCGCATCCCTCTCTCTGCAAATCGAGAAAGGGCGATAGGCATCGGCCATTCCATTGACGAACCGCAACAACTCCGAGAGCAAGTTGACGCAGCCTGAATCGGTTGGACCGCCTTCCGAAAAAGGAGTCAACCCAAACGCAAACCGCACCCAGCTTCCGATCGTTTCGATCGAATGTTGCCGTGCCTTGTGCAGGTTTTCGATCGCCTCCGCCGGCATATTCGCCGGAACGCCCACCCGCAAAGGCTCCACAATATCCAGCCAGTGCACGCCGCCAATCTGCTCCAGTTTTCGCCAAACTTCCAACGGATCGAACCGTCTTGGAATCCCGCCGACGCTTGCTGTGAAGACATCCTCGACGACTTGCGAAGAGAACCCGAACAATTTTCTGAGCCATTGCCACACGGTAAACCTCCGAAGTTGTGGGCCTGCATCTCATGACTGGTTTTCAGGCGAGAACATTGTCGTAAAGATCGGTAAAACTGACGCTGCCGCTCCCGGCAATCGAGGGAACGGACCAGGCCTCCCAGACAAAGTCGAGGGCCGAATACCGGGTGCCAGCGTCCAGAGCCAAAGGCTCGAGGAGCCGACAGACCGGAAATCGCAGCGGCGTCAATGCAAATCCAAACGCCAGCCGAAGATAACGATTTCCATAAAAGATCGGCGTTCCTCTGGCTCCGGCTTCGCCGGCTGCGGAAGTTCCCTTGCGCCACGCGATCATTGCATCCAGAACGGTCAAATCGATGGCTGTCAGTTTGGCCGTGATCCGGGCGATTTCGCCCATATCCTGAACATCCGAGTAACCGCGCGGGCCGGCCACATCGGAGGGGATCAGTTCTTCCTTGGGCATGAACTGAATTTTGGGTGCCTCGGCAGCCACTCCCAGAAATTGCAAGTCGCTCACGCCCAAAGCAACGTAAACCGTCGCCTGGCCATACACGAGCGACCATGAAAAATTAGGCCCCGGTCCGGCAGGCATTGTTCAACCCTCTCAACAAAGTAACGGGTTCGATAAAAAGCACATCAGATCACTATTCCGGGCACCGGACTCCCAGCCAGCGGGTGTAACGGTGCTCGATCTTCGAGCCTGGCTCCTGCATTTGCGTCGTCGCCGCAAGTCCCGCACTGGCACTGTCCTCGAACGAGAAAATCGTCTGGCCCAGCTCCAGCGACTTCAGAGCTTTTTCCGCCTCGGCGATGTCCGGCAGCCTGGTTTCCGAGAATCGGAATCGTCTCCTTCGGGCCAGGTAATACATGGCCAGCACGCAGACCAGTTCCTTCAGGAACATCTGGCCGACACCCGTCAACGCCTGGAGATCGGCCGGGGTATATCGACCACCCTTCAGGCAGCTTGCCTCGACCCGTCCGGATGCCGTGGACAGCGCAGCCAGTACGATGGTGTTGGTAAGAACGTTGCTGGCCGATACGCGAGTATCATCATCGCTACACCAGTCACCGATCTGGCGAACATCACAGTAATTCACCAGATCGCCGGGCGCAGCGTATGCGGTTGCCGATGTCAGAACGGTTTGAGCCATAGTCGCTACTCTCAAGTTTTCAGTGTTCAGTGTTCAGTGTTCAGTGTTCAGTGAATGCCACTGATGGGTGCCCTTGCCTCAGAACGATGTCTTTACTGAACACTGAACACTGAACACTGAACACTGTTAAATGACATTGGTCACACAATATCCCGATTCCGGTGCGACCAGCATCGGGCAGAAATCCGATACCACGTGGGTTTCAATGCGCTTGTTGCGAACATCGTCCCAGGTCTCCAGGACCGTACCGCCGATGCGCTTTTCACCATCTTCCGCCCCGGTATACTGGAAGAGATGGAACGTCGACGGATTGAAGGTCGTTTCTCCCTTGCCGCCCACCTGGTCGCCGTCGGTTTTTTCCGCCACGGTCATGAACAGGGCCTTGGTCGAATCCTTCAAATAGGCTTGTGTCCGGGATGGATCGCCTTGCCGCTGGGTGGTGATGACGCCGTCGTCGATCACCAGATCGACGCCGTAGAGTACATTGGGCAAACCGTACTGGCTCCACTTGGCTTGCGCGTCGTCGCCGCGTACCTGGGCCATTGCAAACGGCGATTGCTTCAGGAAGTCGGCCATTTCGTTGGATGCCGCGATCGCCTTGGCCGCATCGGTGCCGATAACGCACTTCAGCCTGGACTTGCCCACGACCGTATTGGTGAACAGGCTCACCTTCTGAGCGACGGCGTTGAAGGTTTGCTTGATCGCCAGGTTCGCCGACGTCGCCGTGGACCAGTTCCCGACTCCGCCATTGAGAGTGTTGGCATCCGCCGTCGAGGTTCCCCAGTTGGATGCATTGTCCAGCACCGTCAGAATCGACTTGTTCATCAACACCATGATCTGACTCATGACTTGCTGGGCCGTGATGGCCAGCAAGGGGATGTCGGAGTTCGACAAGGTTCGCTTGCCGTAGGGAACCGCGATGTTGTAACGCTGCGTCGAATACTCAGGAAAAGTGAACGGCAGGCGATTATCTTCGCCTTGGGGCCGAGGCTGGCCGTCAGCCCAGACGAAAGCTTCAAGGTTTGGAATCCAGGTGAACTGTGTGGAATCCACCTTGCAATAGACGCCGACTACCTTGGTCGCCGGGCGGGCCGCGACGTAATCCCAGAACTTAAAGCGCTGGGATCCTGACAGAAACCGACCAACATCCCCGTCGCATCCCACTGAGGAATGAAGGTGTTTGTGCTACTTGGAATCACGAAACTCATGACAATTCTCTCTTAAAAAATAGTGGTCAGTGGTCAGTGGTCAGTGGTCAGTGAATACCGTGCAGTGTCCTTGGTCTTTGCATTTACTGACCACTGACCACTCTTTAAGCCGACGTTGGTTCTTCGGTCCAAATCCAGGTGATGTCCCATTCGTTGCCGGAACCGCCGAGCGCTGCGGGGACATTGACCGCGATGAAATCGGTTGTGCCCTGGACGCGCAGGCTTGCCGCCGAATATCTTGCATAAGTCGATCAACGGCAGCGCCGGCGTACCGGTTGCAGCTGCGGGTTGGACATACCGCTGTACCCAGACGTTGCCGTTGGCTGTACCAAGTGCTGTTGGATGGGCAGTGTAATGGACAGGTTGGCACGATGGCGCTGCATCCCTGGTATCCGCCTGACCAACACTGGCATCTGCCGATGTGCCGGCCGTGTTCGCTGTTTTGCGGCGGACGATCGTGACGTCGCCGGTCGCCGCTGCAGTGGCCGTCGATGAAATCAGGATGCCAAGAATCTTGGCGGTAACGCCGGCGACTCCGGGGAATACGGCAATGTCGGTCGCGGTGGAATCCGCAGCAAACTGCGAAGTTGCATAGTAGGTCGGCTTGCCGCCCTCCTGGCTGACCTTTGCGCTTCCTGCCGAATCGAACTGGATCGGCTCCAGGTTGCCATTCTCGTTAGCCATGTCGCCCGGCGAGTCTTTGCGAACGCCGCCGACGATATTCATGAGTGCCGGTGCGTTCACCGTGCCTTGTGCAAAATCGGCCATTTTGTTCTCCTTTGGAACAGTGTTCAGTGTTCAGTGTTCAGTAAACACCACACCCACAAGCGTTATTTCTTTGCATTTGCTGAACACTGAAAACTGAAAACTGAAAACTGGTTACGATGAACCAACAGTATCGAAGATCACCTGCACTGGGATCGTGGCCCCGACGACGGAACACGATACGGTTGCGATGGCGTAGGCGTTGTCGCTGGTGCCGGCAGGTGTGCCGTTGCCGTTGGCGTCCGACTTCAGCCGATCGCCGCGCACAACCGCTGCACCAATGATGAGCGGGCAGATTTCACCGATGCCGTAGACCAGCAACTCTTCGCCCTGGATTGCAGCATAGCCATCGTTCAGACTGGCATAAGGTGCCCGGCGTGTGCCTGGCTGACTGATGCCGACGCACTCATCCCCAGCACCCGAGAGGATTACCCGGTTATCGGAAGTTGACATTTGCACGAAGCAAGATGGTGTGATATTGCCATCCGCAACATAGGGAATTGAACCCTGGATCATGACTTAACCCCTTTTCCGTCTTGACTCAAAACTGAAAACTGAAAACGGTTCATTGTTGAGCTTTCAATCGGTTCTTGGCGGCCTGGTAGGAAATGCTCTCCTTGGCGGCCAGGTTGCCGGCCTTCTCGGCCAGTTCAAAGCCGGCATTGCCGGCACTGGTTGCCACCAGCCCGTCATAGACTTGAATTGACTCTGCACCCAGAATGCGCGGGCGATACTTGCGCATCTCCTCGGCATAGTCGGCACCGCGCCTCGGGCGACATGGCCAGCATCCGAGCGGTCTCGGCCGGGCGGTCGAACTGGTACATCTCGACTTTTTCCAACTGGTCCAGTATCCGGTTGACTTCTCCCAGGGCCAGTGTCGCCACCAGTTTTTCGCGCTCGGCTCGCTCGGCCTGCAACTGCTGATAGAGTTCGATCGACTCGGCAGACTGGAGCTTCATACCGCCGGGCGGTGCATCGGCAATCTTCGGCAAGCCGGCATTGCCGGGCGTGGCCGTGGTTGCAACTGGTGCACCGGCCTCATACTTCTTGGCCAGCTCGCCGAACCAGGCATATTTTCGGCACAGGTAGCGATATTGCCGCTCTGCCGCCTTCTCCTCTTCCGGTGTCAAGGCATCATCCGCAGTCTGTCCTGCGCTCATGGAATAGAGGTAGATCGTTTCATCACCCGCGTTGAGCGTCAGGCCCAAGTCGAGTGCGGGATCGCGGAATCAAACGGGCAACCCCGGCAATGCACTTGCTCTGAGCCTTGTACTCGGCGCTCGGTAGGGATAATTCTTGATCCGGTCGAGAAATTCCCGCCGGACCACTGGCTTCATCTTCAAACATCGACAACCCACGGCATCGTCGTACTCCACGATTGGCTCGACCCAGAACCCAATCAGGATCGGCTGGTCTTCCTCCCTGGCACCCGGATCGGTGTTGATGTGCCCGATGGTTTGGCGGGATAAAGGCAGGCATCTTGCCGGCAGTATTGGCCGCAATCGTATCGAGGTCGGCATCGGTCACCCGGTACAACTCCACACCCTCGGCACTGGTGCGAATATGCGGACGGAACACCGACTCATAGGGGAGTGTCTCGTAAACCGAAGGATCGAAAACTTCCGGTGTGGTTACCATGATTTTTCAACCAAGCTGTTGTGACTGGTTTGTGCGATGTATACTTAGGTTCATTACTGTTCCTAATTTCACTTACTATAGTACACAACACCATGAAAAACGTACAGTTTTTTTCGACCGAAATGCTGATGGAAAGAGTTCAACGAGCCAAGGAAGGCGATCGCGTCGCTGCGGGAGATGTCGTCGAAAGCATGCAGCCCTTGATATTCAGGGTGCATCGGGAGATCGGCCGACCCATCTGCGCCGAATCGCTCCAGGCCGGGCTAATCGCGGTGTTCAAGTCAATCCATCGCTACGATCCAAGTTCCGGAAACAAGTTCACCAAGTATGCGCACTATGCGATTCGCAACGCCTTGCGGTCGTACTTTCACCCGTTCATGACCCGGCAAACACTGCGCACTTCAGCGCGGGCAGTGCGTTCCGATGCGGCCCTGGACGATCATATTCTGTCGCAGCACCAGCATACCGAACCGGATCGCACCGTTGACTTGATGCCATTTATCAACGAACTGTCGCAGAAGCGGATGCGGCAGATTCTGATCTTGCGATTTGGACTGGGCGACAACCGCAAGCCGCTGAGTCTGGCAAAAACCAGCAGCCAGCTGGGATTGAGCAAGCAGTGGGTGTACCTGCTCGAACAGCGAGCGTTACGCGCCTTACGAATGGTGCTCGCGCGACGCCTTCCGAGATACGGGAACGGATTCAAGAGATCTGCGGATTGAAGGAATTGACTGGATGATGGAGGCTCCTGCCGAGCCGCGTTTCTTGTGTGTCACCAAAAGACGGGAAATAATTCTGGAATATCCCGTGAAGTGGTGAGGGGCAGAAGAGATGGAAAGTGCGACGAGAAAAGGAGAAACGGCGATTGACAGGCGATTTTGGCGGTGTGACAATGCAGAAAGTTTGAGCAAACGTCCGACTCAGGGGTCGGACAATTGCGGAATTATTCAGCTAATCAAAATGGTTCGGCGACGGAGGTTTGATGACGCCACAGGAGCAAAGTGCGTTGGACCACTTGGGTCGCCTGACGGAAACGGGGCGAATCGGAGGGGATCCGACTGAGCAGTGCGTTTATACAGTCGGAGGGACCGATAACGGTATCCAATTGTTCCAGATGGGTGTAACGGACGCGGACATGCAAAAGTTCGCTGTACTCCCAGAGTGGCACAGTATCACGCTGCGTGAATGCCCGGTCAGCGACGCTGGCTTCAAGCACTTGGCGAACCAAAAGGAACTGCGGTTCTTGGACATTGGTGAGACAAAGATTTCAACCCTGCACCCAATCCGAGAATGCGTCCACTTGCAACAACTGTGGTGTGATCGACTCACGTCGATGACCGATCGCAAGGCGCTGGCCCTCGCCGCATACCGAGAACTATGGTTCCTGGACTTGGCCTATACCCAAATCAGCGATGTGACGGCCGAGAGACTAGCATCCCTGACCAACCTTCGCAAACTTAACTTGCTCGGAACAAAGATTTCAGATGAAGGGTTGCGGGCGATCGGAATGTTACCGAAGTTGGAAATGCTAAGCCTTTTTGGGACCGCAATCACAGACGAGGGTCTGCGGCACTTACATAGCCTGTTGCAATTTCGCCTCCTTGTGGTCGGTGAAACACAAGTGACTAAGAAAGGGAAGGCGGCCCTCAAGAGAGCTTGTCGTGAGCTTAAGATGATTGATCGCGGTGGTATCTACTAATTTGGGCCTATCGTTGCGGGAATCAAGGCAAGGTCGAACCAAACGTTGCAGCTGACTGGTTTGGCTTGAATTCGTCGCCTGCTTGGATAAGGCCGCCGATGCCAAACCAGCAGCTGAACTTGAACGTTCGGCGGCTTTGAGGCGGAACTGCTGAGCACGACCGGGAGAATGCGATGACAGTGAAACCCGATAGCAAGAAACTCACGCCCGAGGCTCAGCTCCGGGCCTACATCGCCAAACTTGATCCAAAGAATCAGAAGCTCTTTCGATCGGTCCGGGCTGCTGTGCGCAAGCGATTCCCGACCGCCAACGAGCTGGCGTACGACTACAGTCACGCCCTGGTCATCGGCTACGCGCCGGCGGACCGAGGAATCGATGCCATCGTGGCGATCCGCGCATGTGCCACCGGAGTGTCTCTGTACTTCAATCAGGGACCACAGCTGCCCGACCCGAAGGGGCTTCTGCGGGGATCGGGAAAGCAGACTCGCTTCATCCAGATGGAGGCGGCCAGCCAGTTGGCACATCCAGACGTGGAAGCGCTGATCGCCGCGACGATTGATCAGGCGAGGATTCCGCTGCCAACCAAGGGAAAGGGCCGTCTCATCATCAAGTCGGATGGCGCGGAGAAGCCGCCACGTCGGAGGCCGTCAAAGTTACGGCGGGAGCGGAGTTAGGAAGCCGGAAGGTAAACTCAATACAGTAATCCCTGAACGAACCAACGCAAATTCAACGAGGTGGTTGGCACGCCAATCACGGAGTCTCTGGTTAGAGGCCATTTTCTGTTACAATTCTGTTACAAACTCGTCACGAACCCGTAAGTCATTACCCCAGCATGAGTTGCCGACGGCTTGCCTCCGATACCCCGCGTTCTTGGCGAACGCGGCTACGGCAGAGGTCGTCGCTTCTCCGTAGCCGCGTTCGCCAAGAACGCGGGGCACGTCCCCAACCTTTGACGTCCTGGCCGGCCTCTGGTGACGTGGGCCGTTCAGCGGGGCTGCTCATGCAAGCTGTCACAATGAAAGACGCCAAACGGAACCTGGCACGTCTGGTCGAACAAGTTCTGGCCGATGCGGAACCCCGAATTGTGGTCGCTGAAAATGGCGATCAGGTTGTGGTAATACCCCTCGAACACGACAAAAAATATAAAGATTCTCCAATTGGTTGAGGATACCTTGATAATCAGGGGGTGGACTCGATGGCGAGGGCTGGTAGGGAAGCATTTCCCGCTTCACAATATTCAGGTGGTCGCCGTCGGCCAACCGCTGAACAAGGTACAGCGGTTTCTCACTCGATTGAACCAGCTTGGTGTGCCCAGTTCATCGATGATCCGGCCGACGAAGGATGAATTGGCAGGTCGATTGCTCGTCCGGGACAAGCAAGGAGACGAAATTGTGATCTGTTCCTTGGACAAGGTATTCGAGCGCGAGTCGTTACTACTATTCCTGGCAGAACTCAGGCAGCGCAGCGTGAAAGTGGAAAGCGTGGCACAACATAATTGGCTCGGGAGAAAAAGGCGCGCAAGCCGGTAGCACAACAAGGCTGACGGCTCGGTGATCGACAGTGGCGAGTTTTGGTTCTTGCAAAGCCAGGATGCGAAAGGTTTGCTCACGTCAGCATTTGTAGCAAGCTCTTCGCGTTCTGGCTTTTTTGCCACAAATCATTTGAAATAATTAACTTACAGAGTCGAATCGTATCACAGAATTGCCTTGAAATGTGATATTCCTGTTGACTTTTTTGTGATATGTGTGATAATACCTTGCGTAGACAACCGATTGAAGGAGAGTGAAATGGGTTTATCTGGAGTCAATTTTGTTCGATTTACTCGGCATGGGTTGCAGTCCATCCGTCATTCGTGGTCGAGAATTGGTGATCGTTTTGATGCGCGACGACACGCCAAGAAACTTAGATTTTGGGACGAACGGCATTTGCACCCACCCGGAATGATATTCGATCACACCTATGAAAGCATCAAGGCACTCTCTGGGCTTGGGATTTACGAAATGCGTCTTTGTGACGAGATCGGTGGCCAGTCCAACATTCGTGTGGTCTTTTTTGATCCTCCCCACACGTGGAATCCGACAGCAACAGAAAAAAGGCCGATGCGAGTCATTTGGGTTTTGGAGATATTGCCGAAGAAACGAAATGATTGGACAAAGAACGAGATTACACGTTTTCGGGCTTCCAGAAAATTGATTGAAAAAAGGTTTTATGATCGATAGGGCATGTTGCCCGATGAGGGTATGAATATGACAAAAATCAAATCAGAGGAGAACGAATTGTCTGTTATCCAAGCTGCTGCGTTCAAAGCCTATGCACCCATTGCCATCGCGCTCAATGAATGCGATGAAGAGCTTCGTGCTGAAGCAATCGAACTCTTCAAGCAATTGGCCGGTGGGGAACTGGATGAGCATGAGGTCCATGCCACCTGCGCTTTGATCGCTGAAATCCTTTTCCCAAATGCGGATGGCAAAGGATTTCTTGGACTCGATCTGGACGAGGCCGAGGAGATAGCGAAATCTGAATCCCCCGAAGCCAGAGAAGTCCTTGCCAAGATGGATGCCGAAGAAGAATCCTTTGCGAACCGCCTTGCGGCAATGATGATATCCAAAGGCGTAACGCAAGAGCAACTGGCCGAGAAAATTGGCGTCGGCCAGCCGGCGATTTCGATGATGCTGGCACGCCAGTGCCGACCCCAACGAAAAACGGTTCGCCGTCTGGCCCAAGCATTGGGGGTGTCTCCAGGGGAGTTGTGGCCGATTGAGTAGTCGGCGGTCGTTTCGAGCAAGAGACCCCGCCCCCAATCACGACCGAACGAGTCGTTGCAGCGGAGCCGCGATAACTGAGTTCGGTCCCGTTTTTTGTGGTTGGTTAGGCGGCACGCTGAACTGGGTGTTCGCCGGCGTGATAGGATGGCTCGCTGCACTCTCGCCCCTTCCCTTGCGGAGATGATGCCATGCGGAGTTTGGTTCTTTGTGCAGCTCTCGGCTTTTTGGCTTTTGCATCCCCCGCTTGGGGCCAGCCACTTATTCCTTTGCTAAAAAAGGGCGAGGAACTGGTTCCGGCCGCTCGGCCAGACTTCGCCTATCGGGCGACGGCGGCCGAGGTGAATGGCAAGGTGATGATCCGATTATCGAGTCCAAGCGCTCGGCGCACCGGCAAGACGGACGCCCGGAACCTCACTCTGCTCGTTTATGTTTGGGAGGATTGGAAGCCGCTCACCCTGGGCAAAGAGGTGAAAGCCTACAGTCAGGCCGGCAAAATGTTGAGCAACGAAGCGGTGTTGAAGGCTTTGGCCAAACCGGTGTCGGTGGTTTATTTCGTGCGGGCCAAGCCGGACGACCCGGAGCAGCCCGACCCGTTCTACATGGCCCTGTTCCGGGACGACACGGTCGTGCTTGTGTTCCAAAGCCAAGATCCGATAACAGGTCGGCCGACAAGTGATGATCGCAGCAAAACCAACCCTGCAAAGTAGGTGCCTGTCAACGGGTGATACGACCTAACTCGCTCGGTTATGTTCGCAAAATGCAAAAGCAAACATCGTAAGGAACATTCATGACTACGGACACGGTCGCCAATAATGAGACCTCTTTCTGGGCCAACCAATTCGCGCCTCGACCGACCTACCTCCAGATCGCCTTCGATTTCGCCTTCGGACTCGCGCTGCCGTTGCTCTGCTGTTATTTTGACCCGATTGTCTTTCGTGCGTCGTCTGGAGAACCACTTGTCGGCAAATATGCTATCGCCGCCCTCATAGCTGTCGGCCTTGGCTTGTTCTCGTTAACCGCCTGGCTGTTGTTTCGGTGGCCGGCAGCTTTACTGGCCGGGTTCCTGGCCGGCGGAGCAACCCTCGCAACACTACTTGGGTTGCTACTTTTGCCCATGAGGCTCTACAGGAGGAGAAAAGGTTTGCCAGAGAGGAAGGTGGTGCGTTAGAATGCCGAAGAGAGCAGCAGGAGATGGAGGTATTCGATGCTGACATACAAGGCGGCGTATCAGTTTATTGAAGAGGGAGTCCATGCTCACGTCATCGACTTCCCAGGAGCCATCACTTGCGGGGCAGACCTGGACGAGGCACGGCGGCTGCTTGCGTCCGCGCTGCTCGACTTGGCAGGGTATGCCCTTGAACTCGGGGAGGCGCTACCGCGGCCAGACCCATCGGCGAACGACCCGGAAGCCGACGTGGAAGAGCCCATCCATCTGCATCTGCGCGCGAGTACAGGGGTTAAGATGGTTCCCGTCGGAGTGGTCGTGCCATGAGCCGACGCGACCTGATCCGGCATCTGCGCAGGCACGGGTGCGTGCTGGTGCGGGAGGGTTCGGATCACTCCATCTGGCAGAACCTGGCGAACGGGCATCGGACGGCTGTCCCTCGGCATCGCGAGATTCCGAATCCAACCGCTCGGGCGATCTGCCGTCAACTCGGCATTCCCGATCCGTAAAGCCAAGTGAGCCTGGCGGCAGCCGCTGCAAGTACCTTGAGGAAGTTGACATATGGTTTAGGTGCCGAACAAAGCTACTAAGGGAGCAGGAACTCACGACTCGGAACGCTCAACCGGCAGCACCGGCACTTGCCGACCGCCCATAATCGCATCACCCGGTTCCGGCGGCGACATGCCCGTCAAGTCGCGGACCTCATCTTCCTTGAATTTCACGCCCAGACTTGCCACCGATTTCACCCCCTCCAACTTCTCCTTGTTCTCCGGGTCCGGCACGATCGAACGAAACCGCACCGGGAAATCGCACCAGGGATAATTCAACTCTACCGCAACCTTGACCAAATCTTCCGTCAACGTCTCGTCGAGATTCTCCGCGTCGAACGAGAGAATCTGGAACTTGGTATCGGCGTGCATGGCCGCTACACCAGTGCCTCCAAGACCACTCCCTTCCGTCGAGGCCGACAATGTTTGACCCACGAACGCCCGTTGAATGTAGAGATCGCAATACTCGGCAATCATCCGCTGAAGCATCTCGACGCCGCCGGTGGAGGCCGGGATATGATCGAATCCCCAGGTTTGACCGTCCTTCCCGGAAGGTCGAGGCAACACCAGGATGTTATCCCGGCTCGCTCGGGTCGCCGATCTCTGCGCTGCCTCCTTGGCCTGAGCATTCGACTGGTCGTACCAGATGATGAGCATTCCCAGCGTTCCCGACTTGGCCATCGCATCCAGTGCCCAGGTCAAGAGGTCCGTGCGAACCTTGTACATCCAGTAGATGCGCGAGCGCAACCCCACACCGCCCACAGCACCAGCCATCTCCCCTTCAAAGTAATCGGAGTCATCGATTTCGTGGGTGTGGATTATGAATTGCCGTCGCCATTCCGGCCGATTCAACAGCAAAACCGGCGCACGATCCGCGTACCGAATCGCCGACCCCGGATAGTTCCGCGTAGTGCCCGCATTGATGTAAATCCCTGGGACATCGGCATCGAACTCCCACTGGATCTTGTCGCCGTTGACTGGCGTATGCTTCGTGACCGACCACATCGCCTGGCCGTCGTCAGTTCTGACTTCATTCCTGCGCGACCAGCGCAACTGTGAACCATAACGGCCGAACCAGACCGATTCGAGAAGATAGTAACGCAGCTTGGCAAAGTGAGGAATCGATGCGACCACTCGCTTTATACCAGTCTTCACCAGCTTTTGTCTGGGATCGTTCGGGTTATCGACGTCGATCGTCCACTTGCGTTTGGCCGTCGGCAGCTTGCGCTCCTGCATCAGCGCATAGATGTAACAATCCCGGCGCATGGCCAGCGCGATCGAGAAGTTATCGCGCAGGGCTTCATCCCAGCGATAGGAATAGATGCGCGACGGACCAAGCGCATTGTAGATCGCCGCGAAGGTCTCGATATGCGGAACAACGTCTCCGGCAATGTCCGGAACGGGTTGCATTTCATTCATTTGTACATTCCCTCTTTACATCCCAAACAATCCCTCACCATCTTTTTCCGGCTCGCGCACGCTGTAGTGCTTCATCTCATCGCTGCTGTAGCCCAGCACTTCCGCGTCACCATGTTTGCCCATCTCCGCCACGGCATAGGCCAGCACATCGACCTGGTCGTCGTGAGTATCCTTGATGCCGGTGAATCCAACCAGTTCATCCAAGAAAGCGCCTTTCCAGGGGGCAGCTTGCGGCAAGAAGATCTGCCCGGCCTCCGCCTTGATGATCGCCGGCGTCGCCCTGGACAACTTCGACTTGTTCATCGGTGAGAGCTCCGCAACCGGCGGCATACCCACTCGCTTGCGTGCTTCGGCGACGATGGCGGCCTGGAAAGAGAGCGACTCGACCGATACGAACTTGGGGTTCCATTGCCGGCAAACCTCATCGAGTCTTGGGACAATTTTCTCTACTCCCAGTCTTTCCCGGATCATGTCGAGTACCAACAAGTCATTCGCCGAGGTGATGGCAAAGACACCCATGGCGGTATAGTCGTTCGCTTCTTTTTCGGTGGCCGCTGGATCGAGTGTAACGAAGATGGTCGAGCCGGCCTTGCGCTGCGGCGACCGGCCGGTAGGCAACCATGAGTCCCCGGCATCCTCGAAGCATCCGAACCAGCCTTCCCGAAAGTAGTGTCCGCCTTCGGAAATCGGACTTTGCTGGTAGAGTGCGGCAAAGTCTCTGCTCCCCAGCGTGTTCCGAATCTTTTTCAGATGGGGCAAGTCGAATATTTTGCGATCTCGCCACAGTGGCCCACCTTCCGGGCGGTTATCGCCTTCGCAACGTCGATCGGTCGCGATCGCCGGGATGGAGACGACTTCCCAATGATCGACTTCTTCTTCATCTTCGTGCTGCTGGAGCTTGAGCAGCCGACCGGCAAGGTCGTCGTCGTGCCAGCGAGTCATGATGATGAGGATTCGGGCATCGGGGCCTTGGCGCGTCAAGAAAGTTGTGGTGAACCACTCCCAAACATTGAGCCGATAGGTCGGGCTTTCGGCCTGATCGCGGTTCTTGATCGGATCGTCGATGATGCCGAAGGTAAATCCCATACCCATGATGCTACCCCCAACCCCAGCACATCGATAAACTCCCTTTCGGTCCACAATTTCGAACATCTCGTTGTTGCGAAGATACGATTGTTTACTTTCGGCGTGAACTCTCCTGGTATGGAGTTTCGTGTTCGGGAATAACTGCTCATACTCCGGCGAATCGATGATTCGCTGGGTATCGCGATTCATTCGCCCGGCCAGTCCCGCAGAATACGAGCAGGCGATCACATCGGCATCCGGGTTTCTGCCGAGGATGTAGGCCGGCAGCCGACGCGAACCCAGTTCACTTTTCCCAGCCCTGGGAGGAAGAAACAGCATAAGCCTGGTCAGCGTTCCGGCCACCAACTCATCGAGTTTCTTGCAGATGATTGTGTGATGCCAGTTGGCTCGGTAGTTTGGCATGGTGTATTTGGTAAATTCGAGCAAACTTTCCGTTGGTTTTGGTTTCTGCGAACCATCTTTGGCAGCCTGAACCGGTTCCATCTCGGGATCGTTTTCTTGGGGTGCGGCCATATTAGAACCCTCCCAGCGACCCTGCACAATGGGCGATGAAGCACAGTATTCCGGTTCAATAATATACCCAAAAACATTCTGACTGTACACTTTTGCATTATTCTCACGAACCCGATGCGCGGGGCATTGCTTCGAGAATCAGAAGTCCCCTTCTGCTTTTGCCGCAGCGCCGCCAGTTTGCCTTGAGAAAACAGCAGCCCGGATTGGAACTTCGTATCCGGCCCGGGTCGACAAACGTAAAGAGCCTCTCGCCCGGCCAGCGTTCCCAGGCAACCTCCATTGCTTCCCGAATCAATTCGGAACTCAACGTCTGGCTTTCGTTTCGGAAGATGGAACAATTGATGCCGCGCTGCCCATCCTTGCGATAGTTTTCCTTCCGCCAGGCAAACAGCGCCTTGCCATTCCTGGCCAGTAAAACTTCCTTCTCACCGGGTCCAACGAACTGGCGGATCTTCGGGGTTCGGTTTTTTGCCGAATAATGTCGCTGGAACAGATGAAAGGCTCCTACATGACCATCTTTGACTCGGGACCAGTGTTTCAAAGTGATGGCGCTCATGGTGGTGCCCTGGATCGCTGAGACGTTTGAGTCAGATACATTTATTCACTACTATTCTAAAGTATACTATTATTGGTTCCAGGTGAGTTTCAAGAATTCTGGAAATAATTCGACAAACAAAGCGAATCGACGAGAGCATGACGTGTGCACAAATGATAAATTGTAGACGGTTTGGATGTCTTTTTTGGAGTTTTAGGGTGTTTTTTGGGCTACAGAGAAAGTGATTGGAACTGGGAAGAATGGTTGAGGATGGGAGCGGCGCGCGGGTCAAACAAACAATGTGGGCTAATGAAAAATCGAAACAAAAGAACGGGCAAGGTTTTTCGCTTCCTCGCCCGTTTCCAGTGGTTCAAAATCCGGAGAGCGAATGGTGTTAAGAGCCGGTGGTAAAGGTGACTGTATTCGTACTATATAGAGTCAGGGTCGTATCTTCGGTATATAGCGAGTAAGCTGTGCTCGGGGACAAAACGCCCAGATTGCCATACGCATTATAGCTGCCATCAAGTTGCCTTTCTATTCTCACCAACTTCAGAGGTATTTTTTGCGTAGGGCCACCCGGAGGAGTTAAATAGCAGTGGAAGGCATCGGAACCTGGATTGTAATTCATCATCATTTTGACCACATTACCACCCGGATTCTGCAATGGAACCGCACCTGAAATGGCACCGTTTGTCCCGGGATTCATCCCATTAACGGAAGTAATCCCCAGCAAGTTGGTAGTAGTAAGCCATTGTGTCCGAATTGCCGAGGTCTGATTTCCGGCACTACAGCAACGAGTTCGCGCCTGCCGATTGAAGAAGCAAGCATCGGCGGCACTGGCCAGAATCAATGTGGCAAGCCCGGCGATTACAATTTTCCGATTCATTTCTTTACCTCCTTAATAGTGTGGAGAATAAGGTGGGAAGACCATCAGAAGAACAAAGCAAATGATAACACTCCTGAAAGAAAGTTAAAATAGGCAAATTGAGAAGATTGAGAGAATTTGATCGTGCAATAAATGGGCCGGGCGACTACTTCTTCATTGGTACGATCTCGACACGTCGAAAAGTGGCGGAGCCTCCTTCGACGACGATTCCCAATGAACCTCGGGGCTTAAACTGAAGCGGTACGTTGGGCTCTTCTGCAAGAGGGTGGAGCATTTGGAAGAGGATTTGATCGGACAAAGGGAGCCAACGGTGAACTTGGGCCGATTCTCCCATTGAACCTCATAAGACCTTGGGTGAGCCTCTATTACCAATTGTCTCCAGGGGCCTCCCGGAGTTGGTTTATCTTCCCTGAATTCCCATTGTTTCAATTGCCGTGGGACCGCTCTTTGCCGTGGTTCATTGAGTCCGCGAATTTGAATTTCGACGATGCCCATTTCGTTATCAATGCGTTCGATTTTCACCGGCATAGGCCTTTTTACCGTATTAGGGGGTAACTTCCGCTTTACTTCCGGTGCGATACCGGGTGTCGGCAAATAATTGCCGTAGTCGTCCTTATAGGTCGCTTCAAGCTGATAATTCCAGGTTCCCGTTGGATCGTCGATCCTGGTCTGGCCGACAAACAACCCAGCTCTCGGCAGTGCGGCAAGGTTGTTGCCGTGAATTTCCGCGCACAACACATAGTCGTCGATCCCAGGATCGTCGAGGAGTTCCACCATTGCGACATTCGTAGTGTGGATGGTCCATTGGTCGGCGGTCCCATCGATTTTGGAAGTGTTTTTGCCCACGATAATTGGGAAATCCCAGGCGGGCTTGCCCTGATCGTCGATCAATTCCACGCTCTTTCCCGCGGCTAGTTCTGCGCGCGCCCAGCTTGGAAAATCGAAGCGGTTGTTAGCGGCCGATGGCGGGGTGCCCGGCAGCAAATACAGGGCGAGAACCGTCACGATGGCCGCAGTCAAACCCAGCGGAAGCCAGCGAGTCCAGAGCCTGGACAGTTTCTTTGGCTGTTCGTCGATGGGTGGGGCGTGCAACCATAGGCGGAGTTCGGTCATCAATGCACCTACGGACGGATACCGGTCGGCCGGCGACTTTTCGAGACACCTCAACACGATCGCTTCGAGGCGAGCATCGATTTCCGGGTTCCAGTCCGAAGGCTTTTTGACCGGATCCTCTTGAATGGACCGCAGGAGTTCTATGTTGTCGGCCGAAATAAACGGTCTGTGCCCGGTGATCATCTCGTAAAAGATAACACCCAGCGCCCAAACATCCGCTTTTCGGCCAACCTCATTCGTCTTGCCTCTGGATTGTTCGGGCGACATATAAGGATACGTTCCCCATAATTCGCCTGTCATGGTAATTGCGTGGCCCCTCACCTGCTGGGGTACCGGTTGATGGGTGATCGTGGCTTCTGAAGGTGCCTGGAGGGTCGGCAGGCCGGTGCCTTCCGACCCGGTCAAAGTCGGCATCGCTGTCGAAACGAGCGAAACGGGTTCCTCCAAATGATTCTTGACAAGACCAAAATCGCAAAGGAAAGGCTCGCCCGATTCGTCGAGGAGAATGTTGGCGGGCTTCAAGTCGCGGTGGATATTGCCCTGGTCGTGCAGATACTGGACGGCGTCGGCGATCTTCAGAAGCAACGATACGGCTTTGGGGACGTCGGCCCGATGCTCGTTGAGATGATCTCGCAGGTTTGTCCCGCGAATAAAGCGCATGGTAATGTAGGGGCAATTGTCCACTTCACCGAAATCATAAAAGCGAGCGATATTGGGGTGATGCAGCTTGACCATCGCCCTGGCTTCGCGCGCGAAGCGATTCAGGAATGTGCTGTTGACTTTATCGGGTCGGATCATCTTGAGGGCAAATGTCTCTTGCAATGCAAGGTGAACGACTTCGAATACTTCTCCCATCCCCCCGCCGCTGAGCCGGCGAACCACCTGAAATCCAGGGATCTCGGGTAAGCAATCCGTCTGCTGTACTACCACCCCTTCCCGAAAGCTCAGGGTTTCATCGGCTGCAACTTCGACGGGTGTACTGGGTGAACGTGAAACTGTGCCGGCTTCGGAGTCAACTTCCTTCAATCGGGTCGGCTCTTCGTCAAATGATCGGGAAGGCGAGTGAACGGACACGGGATCAACCTTTGAAAATGGATGGGAAACCGTGTCATTACGCAGCGCGTAATGACTACCCTATCAAACATCTACGATGACGATTGCCGAGACAAATGTCAAGAACTGAAGAGAAAAGCGATCGAAGACTCTATTACTTTTTACCCGGTAAGAGCGCGCGAAACTCATCCAATGTTTTTACGACAGGTATGGACTCCAAAAGCGCTTGCAACCTTTTGGGATCTTTGACTCGTTTGACGGCAGGCATTTGAGCCAGACCGTCAACACTGAATTTCACGTTCAAACTAATTTCAATTCCTCGCAATAGCCCTTTACGTTCTCCTTCCAATTTTCCTTCCTCACGCGCGAAGCGTTCAAAACTCGGTATGAATGGCATAGTTTGCTCCTTTCTCCAGGTCTGTAAATCCTGACGAAATTGTCGCTCTTCTTGCGGCGGCAGTTCCAAAAACCAGTCCACGATCCGCAATAATTCCCGAACCTGTACCGCCGTCAAGTTTCGTTGCAACAATGCACGAAACAGCCTGGTCTTCCAGGCCATACGCTGCGTCGGATCATGGGCTGTCGCCTGACTTTGCAAATGCGCCACCACCAAAGGTGCAAATGGGTTTGGATTTGATTCTAGCAGATCCAGCTGGTTCTGGAAATCGAGCAATTTGACGATGGGATAATCGAGTTGAACCCGGCAGCCCCACAGATCGTGTGCGTAATGGTCAGGCCGCCACGTCGGTTGTTCATCCGCCAAAACTGCCAGACTCACGACGGGCCGATGATACCGGTCGAAAATGCGGTAGTGATAGACAAACATCCGTTCGGGAAGCCGGGCATCGGGTTGGGCCTGGACTTCGACGTGGATCAGCACCCAGATTTCCTCGCCGTCGCGGCGATAGACTTTCACGAGAACATCGGCCAAAACGATGCCCAATTCGGCCTCGCGGACGATCTGTTCCAGTTCCGCATGGAGCATTTCGTAGCCCCGGCTCCAGTCAATTTCTCGATGGATGGCCGGAAATAATAGTGCCAGAAATTGCTTGAAAAAGCGTTCGAGTGCTTCTTTCCAGGGGCTATCGTATTCGCGAGTCATGGCTTTCTTTTTGCGGGTCATGGCATTCCTCTTTGGTGCGTACTCTGTTTACTGTCCTCTGCCAGGCTTCATGAACCGGGGACCACAGCGATGCGGACGCCCGGCCGGCTGTGAGCGTCGGCAAAAGCTTGTTCGACTTGTTCCAGCGCATATTCCCCGGCCACCAAACTCCGCCACGGAAAAGTCCTTCCTTCCCCGGCCAGGAAAATCAGTGCCGTCGCCAGGTCGCGCGGGTGGTAATTGTGAACGCCGCGTATGGTAAGCATCCGTCGGACTACTTTCTCGGGATCGAATTGCACAGCACCCAGCGGGGCCACCGTTCCTGCCAGCACCATGGTCCCACCCGTTCGAACCAGCGCCAATCCCGCCTCGACCGATCCTGCTACTCCAGCCAGTTCCAGCACCAGGTCGGCCCCACGCCCCTTGGTGATTTCGCCGATCCCTTCCTTCAATTCATCCCCATCCGAAGAAAAGACATGCGTGGCACCAAAGTGAACGGCTCGCTCTCGCCAGGCTTGGACCGGGTCGCTTACCACAACATTTTTTGCACCGCCGGCGCGAGCCATGGCGCAAGCGGTTGTCCCCAGCACTCCTGCACCGAGGACCAGCACATTTCGTCCTGCAACAGCGCCGCCATAGCGCAGCAGAGCGGCCACAGTGGCCGTCGCACAGTTGGCAGGAGCGGCCACAGTGTCGGGAACGTCGTCGGGAACCCGTAGCCAGATCGTCCCGGGCACCAGGATGATAAGATCGGCCAGTCCTCCGCCCGGAGAGCGTTCATCGGTTAGCCGGTGATGTCCGTATTTGTAAGGGCGCTCGCATTTTTGCGGTAAATCCTCCAAACAATAAAAGCAGCCGCCGCAACCCACGGCAATAGCCCAGGTGACGCGATCGCCGACATCTACCGTTACACCCTGAGCATCGACGTGCGCTGCCACCGGGCCAAAGGCCTCGATCCGGCCCACGATTTCATGCCCCAGCACGGTTGGGGTCGGCTCGATCCGCCGGCCGGCGTGCGTGTGCAGGTCGCTGCGGCAAAGCGTACAACAGGTCACCCGGACCAGCAACTCGGTGCCGCACGGCTCCGCTCTGGGAAACTCGACCAGCTCCAGAGGCTTGCCCGTACCCGTGAACAGTACAGCTTTCGGCATTAGACGGCCCCTTCCGGTTCCTCGATCGCTGATGTAGTCACAGCTACCAATTGTAACTGCGTGGCTGGATGGTTTACGAAGTAACGCCGGCACGCCACCAGAAGTAAAAGGCAAGTGCCCGCGATGACCCAGCTTATCATCAAGAAAAACGACAGAAAATTCTCTGTGGGGCCAATGATGTTTTTGCCCAAAAGGACGGCAACATAACCGAGGTACCCAAACGAGTCGGCCAGGTACATCAAATAGCAGATATTGCCGCGGTCGCGCGTCATGGCGATCAGCCTTTCAAAGATGGTCGTGTGGACTGCCAGGTAAGGTAAATAGAGTCCCAGCCCATGCAGGACCATGAAAGCGAAAGGCGGCAGCACACCCATCTGAAGGCCCAGCAAGGCGATCGCCAACAGGATGGTTCCGCCAACAGCAACGGCCATTCCGGCGAAAAACGCGCGCCGATTGTCGCGGAACAACACGAGCGACCCATTCAATAACAAGACCCCGGCCCCCACCACCATTTCTGAGGCCGCATATATACCCGGCGGCACGGTCAACTGAAGTCTGGCCCAGATCTCGGGCGCAAAATCGGCACGAACGCTGCGCAAAACCGTGATGAGTACATAGGTCATCAGCAACAAGGTCAAGCCAAGGGCATAACGGCGAAAGAAGTCCCAGCGCTCGCTGCCGTTCATCGGCGCTCGCTCGCTGCGGGCGGCGATGTCCTCAATAGAAGGGGCCGGGATTCGCACAAGCATCCAGACGAAGAGCAGAAGGGGCGGCACAAACAGCAGACCGGCCGAGAAGGGCATCCAGTACTCGGATACACCGGCCGAGAGCAAGTAGGCACCCACCGACTTGGTAACACCATCGGCGACAATGAAACTGATGCACAAACCGGCGATCAGGGCCTCGGTGTGTCTGCGTCCCTCCAGGAAACCCAGCACCAGACCAAACACCATACCCAGAAAGATACCGTTCAAGAATAGCCAGATGCAGTTGAACGGAGCCAAGGTGATCCCGAACAGGAACAGCGCTGCCTCAGCGGCCCCGATCAGCGCCAGCAGGAGCCTGGCGCGCTGATTGGGCCGGGCTTCTGCCACTACTTTGATCCCCAAAAACTTGGATAGGGTATATCCCAAGACCTGGGCAATGACGAGGATGGTCTTGTAGCCGATGCCCCAAAGCAACAGATCGGTATAGCTACCGGCCGTGAACGGCTTGCGAAAGGCATACATGCAGAAGTAGGTGCCGAAGGCCGCGACGACACACCAGGCAGACACCGACCATCTCGGCCCCGCTGAAACCGGCGCTTTTTCCTCGCTTTTTCGTTCTGACATCGAGATGTCTCTTTTAGAGCTTCGAGAGTGTCAACACAATAAGCAGGATGCAAATAACCAAGCCGACAGAGAAGACCTCCCTCACTGCAAACAATTCACCCTTGGACGGGGCGCATTCCCACGCTTCGTATGGCGAACTGACCTTTGGCCAAAAAAGTGACATGAAAGCGTAGTTAATTATGAAGACCATGACACCGAAGACGACCAGAGTTTCGATCTCCAATCCCTTGGGGAAGAATGACACACTACAAGTGATGAGTAGAGCAGCGCACAAGATGGCGCAAACTCGCTCTGGGATCATCTTGGACCGCTCTCGACACGGAGATTGCTCATCTCCAGGAACCATTTGCGACTCATGTCTTCTACTCCAAAACTGGTTTGGTTGAATGATGAATTTGCTGGAATAGAAAGCAAGCATCACACACGCGGCAATGCAGACTAAATCTACGATCATTGATTATCTCCGAAGCATCACCACGATGACGACGGTTTCAAGCATCATTGTAGGCTCGCCAGCCTTGGCGGGCATTCGTTTCTCTGCGTTAGGGCCAGCCACAGGCAGTTGATCAGGATATAATCGACGCGGAGGGAATTGACACATTGGTCACAAGAAACGCCCGTGTAGCCGCGACGCGAAGGTACTCCGTAGCGGAGCGTGTTACCTGCCTCCTTCGATAACCCGAATTCCAAACGGGACGCTGAGTCATGGAGGTCACGCGGTCCGCTACGGAGTACCTCCGCGTCGCGGCTACACGGGGGCGTTGCTCAGGAATTGAGTCTTTGTAATGTGTCAATCGGCACCGCGTGCAGCATAAAACGGATTTTCTGAATTTCGTGGTTCTCTTCTCCCGAAATTATGGGTACAATACCCATCCTGCCTCTACATTCCCACCTGTTATCGAGCACTTCCATGTTCACGATCTCCGATACCTCACGGTACAGGCACTGTCAGGGTTACTCGCGTCGAGACTTTTTGGGTATCGGCAGCCTGGGACTGTTCAGCGGATTAACGCTTCCCGATCTCTTTCGCGCTCGCGCCAATGCTGCTTCCGAGACGAGTATCAAGCGAGAACGATCGGTCGTTCTGCTGTTCCTTCAGGGTGGACCTTCGCATATCGAGTTCTTCGATCCCAAGATGTCCGCACCCGAAGATGTTCGCAGCATGACCGGCGAGGTTCAGACCGATTGGCCCGGCATCACTTTCGGCGGGACTTTTACCAAACTCGCCAAGATGACCGACAAAATTGCCGTCCTGCGCTCGTATGCGTCGATGAATGCCGGGCACACCTATCTTTCCGTCACCAGCGGCGAGAACCCGCTCAAGGCCGCCATGAGCGCCATGTACGCGCGCGTGGTCGGCACCAACAATCCGCGCACCGGCATCCCGACCAATATTCTCGCACTACCGGAAGCAGTGGAGCCTGGCTTGAAGCTCAAGGGCAACTTTGAAACCGGCGCGATTCCCACCTTGACCAGCCCCGGCGATTTGGGGCCGTCCTACGCGGCCTTCGACCCGAGCGGCGGCGAACAACTGCGCAAGAACTTCCAGTTGAAAATCCCGCAGGACCGCTTCGATGATCGCCGGCAACTTCTGTCGCAACTCGACAGCATCCGGCGCGAGGTCGATACGCGCGGCCTCATGGACGGGACCGAGCGCTATCAGCAACAGGCCTTTGACGTCATAACGCGCGGCATCGCCGATGCCTTCGATATTAACAAGGAAGATCCCAAGACGATCGCCAAGTACGATACCAGCGGTCTATTCAAACGCGAAATCATTACCAAGTGGTACGATCAGCACCGGGGGACGAACCTGCTCGGCAAACAGTTGCTCCTGGCCCGCCGGCTTTGCGAAGCGGGTTGCGGCTTCGTAACCGTTTCGGATTGCGGATGGGACATGCATGCCAACAGCAACAGCCCGAAGAAAATGGCCAATATGCCGCCCATGACCAGCCAGGTGGACCATGCCGTCGCGGCGTTTATCGAGGATGTTCACCAGCGCGGCCTGAGCGACAAGATTTTGCTGGTGGTCACCGGGGAAATGGGCCGATCGCCCCGGCGCAACCGGGACGGCGGCCGGGATCACTACGCCAATCTGACTCCGCTCCTATTTGCCGGCGGCGGCTTGAAAATGGGGCAAATCATCGGCCAGTCCGACCGGCTCGCGGCACAGCCTGCCACGGAACGATACACACCCAAACATCTATTGGCAACGATCATGCATTCGCTGCTGGACCTGGGCGAAGTGCGCGTTCAACCGGGGCTTGGCAAGGTGGGAACGATTCTCACAACAGGGACACCAATACCGGCACTGGTCTGAGCAATGCACCGGGGTTACTTCGAAGCCTCCGTGACCTGCTCGTTTACCCCCAAGCTTACACATGGGGTTCACCTCAAACGCGCTGCGCGTGGGTCTTTTTGCAAGGGTGCTTGTTTTTCACCGTTAGTTGCCTTTTCTCTTGCCCTCGTTAGAATGAGCGGATCACCTCCATTTCATCTTCCCGGAGCCTTTCTGTGAATAGCCTTGCTGAGCCGGTTGTTGCTGCGCCAAACCGGCCTACGCGCCGGGTTCTGTTCGCCATCCTGATTCTGACACCGCTGTTGTCCGTGGCACTGAGCGTGCTCCTGGTCTTGAGCATCCTGCACTTTCTTGCCGGCGTCCCTCATGCCGCAATAGCCAACGGAACGATCGCCGATCCCCGACTGTTGCGCGACTTCGTGGAGCCGTTCACCCAGAATGGCACGGTGGCCGTCAAGCAGTACAGTGACATCGTTTACTATTCGATCCCTTATGCGACACCACCGAATCTGACTTTGACCTCTAAGTCTGCAGATCGTTTCTATGCGATCGTGCGCCGGGACGAATTCGGCTTTGTCTGGGCGATGACCGCGAGCTTGAAGGACATCACAGATCTCGCCGGGAAAATGAAGGATGCCAAGGATCTCCAGGACGTGGGCGGCGTGTTGGCGAACATCGACGGCAAGAGTCTGCCCCATTTGCGGCCTGGAGAAGAATTCACCTGGGAAGCCCGTGGAGTGCGTCCGATGTCGATTCAGGCAGCGATGCCCCCTTATGTGCAAAAGGGGACGTTTACAATTCCGGCGAATGTGTTCCAGGGTCTAAACGAACAAGTAGAATATTTCCCGCACCCGTTCGTCAACCCCCCGAAAGTGACTGTCGCTACCGATGCGCATATCAAGATTCTGGCCACGACAGCCATCGGTTTCAAATGGCAGGCAGTCAATAGCTCGAACCCCAGTATTCCGCTGAAGGCAGAATGGGTTGCCAAAGGAATTTGCGCCGCGCCGGACCAGATAGCCGAGTTTGCCAAAAACCCTCCGCAGTTTGGCGGCAAAGAGGAAATCCAGGCGATCACGGATACGGGCAGTCTGGCTTACGTCCCTGGAGAACAGGGAGCACAGAGCTTTAGTCAGCCTTTCGCCGCACCTCCCAATGTGAATGTGTCGGTCGTCATCGTGACGGAAATCACCGTCCAGGGTTTTAAGTGGAAACATCCCGGCCCGAAAGGCGGCTTCGGCGGCGACACAAGATGGACGGCGAAGGGGGTTCCGGATCTCACGGTTGGGAAAAAGATTGATAAGAAATAAGAGACGTGCTGTCTGGCACGGAATCCGACGTGTCTCTCCACCGGGCAAGCGAAACGCTTACCCTACACCAATGAGGTACTCTCCATGAAACGCTTCGTTGCTTTGGGCGCTGTCCTTTCTCTCGGGATTGCGCTGCTTTTTGGAACTGCAAAGAGCCCTGCTCAGAACAAAGAAAAAGAGAAGCCCAAGAAAGAAGCTCCCGTTATAGCTCCCCTCAAGGGCAAATCCGAAACGATCAAACTCTTCGACGGCAAGACCCTGGACGGCTGGGAAGGCAATACCGATTTGTGGTCGGTCAAAGACAAGATCATCGTCGCCAAGAGCACCGCTCCGGTCAAAGTCAGCACCTATCTGCTGACCAAGAAAAAGTACACCGACTTTCGGCTCACCGCCAAGGTTAAACTGGTGCAATCCGAGATGCATTCGGGCATTTGTTTCTGGGGCCGGCTTGCTCCGGAACGGGGCGACAAATACACCTATGCCGGTCATCTAGTGATGTTCCCCAGCGGCTGGGGCATGTGGGATCTATACGGTCGGGAGGGTGCTCTGGGGGTGGACGGCGGGCCGGCGCGAAAGGTCGGCAAACAGCACGACTGGAACGATCTGGAGATTCTGGCCCAGGGCAATCGCATTCGCGTGGCGGCCAACGGCGTGGCAGTTGTGGACTGGCGCGATCCGGAACCGAATCGGATCAAGGAAGGCCCGATCGGCCTGCAATTGCACTCGAATAGCATGCCGGAGGAAGTCCATTTCACCGATCTGACGCTGACGACCTTCCCGGAGGAAGATAAGCTCATTACTGTTAAGTAATTCAGTGTTCAGTTCAGGATATTCGTCACAAGCAAAGCTCTGTTATGGGCATCTTTTAACTGAACACTGAACACTGAACACTGAACACTTGAAGCTTTCTGCTATAATACTCCAATGAGTTCTGAAAATGTTATGATCGGCTCCCCAACTACGGGATTGACCGTGACTTTCTGGGGTGCGGCCCAGATGGTTACCGGCTCCATGCACTTGCTGGAGGTCGGGAAACAAAAAATCCTTCTGGATTGCGGGCTTTTCCAGGGCCGGCGGGAAGAATCGCGACAACGCAATTCTCACTTTCCCTTTCATCCGCAGAAGGTGGATGCGGTCCTCATCAGCCATGCGCATATCGACCACTGCGGCAATCTGCCAACCCTGATCCGTCACGGCTACGACGGCCCCATCTATTGCACCTCCGCCACGCGCGATCTCCTGGCCGTCATGCTGGTCGATTCGGCAAAGATTCAGGAAGAAGATGCCGCCTTTTTGAATATCCAGCGCAACTATGCCGAACCCTGGGTGGAGCCTCTTTATACTCGTGTCGAAGTCGATCGCGTTCTCGACCAGTGTGTGCCCATCGACTACAACCGGATGCGCGAGATTACACCCTCGGTTCACTTCAAATTCACCGAAGCCGGGCACGTTCTAGGCTCGGCGGTCGTTCACATGGTGGCGGAAGGCAAGGGCCGGGACTGCTCGCTGACGTTTACCGGCGATCTCGGCCGAAGGCATTTCCCCCTTTTACGACCCACCGCACCCATCCCCGCCGCGGATGTGCTCGTCTGCGAAAGCACCTACGGCAACAAGACCCACGAACCGATCGATCGAACGGTTGCCAAGCTCTATGCGACGATCAATCGGACCGTCGAACGCGACGGGAAGGTGTTGATTCCCGCATTCAGTTTGGGACGGACCCAGCTCATCATCCACTATCTTCAAGAAGGCGTGCAGACGGGCAAGATCGCCAATGTGCCGATATACGTGGATAGTCCACTCGCCGCGGACATCACCGGCGTCTATCAACGCCACCCCGAATGCCTGACCGATGAAGCCCAACTGGAATTGCGCAAAGACGGCATCCTGGGCGGCAGCGTGGTCGAGTATATTCGCGAGTTCGAAGACAGCGCCCGCATCGCTCATCGGCCGGGGCCGGCCATTATTCTGGCTTCCAGCGGTATGTGCGATGCGGGCCGGATCGTCCATCACCTCAAAAGTTTCGTGGACGATCCGCGCTGCACGGTGATTCTGGTCAGCTTTCAGGCACCCGGCACCACCGGTCGCAGGCTGCTCGACAAGGGTCCAACGGTGCGCATGGCGGGCAAAGACTGGAACAAGTGGATTGAAGTCGTTCACCTCGACGGCTTTTCCGGACATGCCGACCGCGATGATTTCCTCGAATACCTGGCCCCGCTGGCCGGGAAGGTGGAAAAGACCAGGCTTATCCACGGCGAACGCGAACAGGCGGCCTATCTGGCGAATACCCTGCAAGAGCTTGGGTTCACCGATGTGGAAGTACCCAGACCGGGAGACCAGGTATCGATTGGATGAAGGTCTCGGAAGAAGGCAGGAACCTACTCATCGTTTGCCGCTCCGCGGCGAACGTCTTCTCTTGCCGCTCCGCGGAGCGGCAAACGATGATGGTCGTACTCGTTGATCTCACGATGACGGCGGCGTCACGACGACAGGTTGTGTCTGATACAAGCCGCCGCTGAAGACGGCGACGAGTTGGGTTGGACTATTGGTAACGTCCAGCCACAGAGGATCGTTGCTCGAAAGTTGGGTAGGATTGGCAAGTCCTTCAGTGTATGCAATCAGTCCGAAGGAACTGTAGCCCGCATACACGGTCCCGCTGGAGTCGGCGTAGAGCAGATTGGGATCAGAGCTCGAAATCTGTGTCCAGGCTCCGGTTGACTGGGTGTATTCCCATAAGCCGTAACCCGAGAAATCCGCAAAGACATTGCCGGCAGAGTCCACCACAAAACCATTGTAGGCCGGGTCGGAAGTCGTCAGTTGAACCCATGAACCCGTGCTCAGATCGCCGCCTTCTCCCACGTAGAATTCATACATCCCCATACCGGTGATGTCGACGACAACATCGTCGGCAGAAGTCACTACATAGGTGCTGGGGTTGTAGATTGTCAGTTGCGTCCAGACGCCGAAACTATTGCTGCTTCCGGGGTTGTACTGCCACAGACCATCGCCTGCGAAGTCGGCGACAATGTTGCCCGAAGACTCGTTGACGAACGAATCGGGATTGTTCGGATCGAGTTCAAGCCAACTGCCGAATGCACCGCCCGTTCCAGGAGAATACTGCCAGAAACCGTTACCTGGGAAGTCGGCAATGATGATGCCGGAACTCTCGACGATGAATGAATCGGGATCGTTGGCGTCCAGTTCCAGCCAGGAACCGAACACGCCGCCAGTTCCCTGGTCATATTGCCAGAAGCCAAATGTCGGGAAGTCGGCGATCAGGTTTCCGGTAGACGTAAACTGGAACGAGGTGGATTGATTGGCATCCAGTTGCAACCAGGTGCCTGTACCTGCCTTCGTTCCCTGGTAGAATTCCCAAAGACCATTGCCCGGGAAGTCCGCAACGACGTTTCCCTTGGAGTCCACCGCAATCATGTCGGTAGTGTTGGGGTCCAGTTGCACCCACGTACCTGCCTGGCCGCTTGCTCCCTGGTAATATTCCCAAAGACCATCACCCGCGTAAGATGCGACGATGTTCCCATTGGAAGCGACCACTTCCTGAGTCGGAACATTGGTGTCCAGCAGGGTTAACGGGCCTGGTGCGGTGGCAGTTGGAGTGAGCCGATCCTCCAATGTCTGTAGTCTTAACAGGCACGGGATTCTTGGATGAGCAGGAGTTTCGGTTGCTGAAGATCTTCCGAACCTTTGACCTAGCCAATCTTTGAAGGAACGCAACATGCTTACTCCCGGGGCAAGTTTTATTTACCGTGACCGCGGCTCTCACCAATGTGGCCTTGTTAGATCGATCTCATCAAGTTGGGTGCAGCCATATTCTCTGGGGGGGTTGTCGTAGCGGCGGCATCCTGCCGCCGTCTGCAGCCCCTCGGCGGCAGGATGCCGCCGCTACGACCCCCCCCCAGAGAATGTGGTTACACCCATCAAGATTCCAAACGCCAACCTTGATTGACCTAAAGATACACTTTAGTAAATAGTAAAAAATTGTGTGGATTTTGGGAATATACAGGTGCAAAAACACCGGCTCAAATGTCGTCAACCAACCGTTTGTAGGGAAAATCCGGATTAACCTATCTGCATAACTATTGTGAACTCAGTCCAGCTTGCCAGTTCAGGACAAGTATTCGTACAATCCGGTTTTGTTAATGAATACGTATCCCACCGAATTGGCAATCGACACATCCAGCTTTGTGGGAGTTGAGGTTAACCACTGCTGCTTGGTGTAGCTATAAGTCGCGTTCGCCAGATCCTGCGAATATTCGACAAGACCCCCGACCTTGTAGGCAGCCCATACATCCCCAAGAGCGTCCACCTGGTAACTGGTGGTTTGCATCGAGGACAGTTCCGTCCAACCTGCTGAATAAGCGGAGTTGCCGCCGGTGAAGAAATTGGAGGGGATGGCCGGATTGTATTCGAACAGGCCCGTGCTATACTGCGCGACAATGGCTCCAGGAGCAGCGTCGCCGGACGAACTGGAAGCGATCACCTGAAATGAGGTGGGGACTGCAGTGGTCAGTTTCGTCCAACTTACTGTGCCGTCACCTGCACCACCATTAGTATTTCCCGGCTGCGTATACTCGAAAAGGCCCTCGCCTCTGAAAGAAGCGACGACGTTGCCGGCAGTGTTCAGCCCGCCGCCGGAATCATCGATCTGGTACTCCATGGGCTTGAGACCCGTCAGTTGATACCAGCCCAAGGGTATGTCATTGTTCGTGCCAAGGTTGTAGTCCGGCGGGATTTCCTCTTCCTGATACTCCCAGAGGCCGTTGGCAAACAATGCAACGATGTTCCCTTGAGAAAAAACGGATCCGGATTCGTCGATCTTGAATGAGATGGGGACCGATTGATTCAGTATCGTCCAGTAGGGAGTACCGAAACCGGCACCACCATTGGTATTGGCGATTTGCGTATATTCCCAGAGGCCGTTGGCGAACGATGCGACAATATTCCCTTGCGTGAAGTTCGCGTCGGGAGAAGTGTCTATCGTGTATGAGATGGGAACGCCGTTCGTCAATTTCGTCCAGCCGGCAATTCCATCACCTTTGCCGTTATCCGTGTTCCCTTGCTGCGTGTATTCAAACAGTCCGCTACTGAAGACGGCCACGACATTCCCGGCAGTGAAAGCTGCGTCGGAAGAATTGTCGATCTGAAACGAGGTGGGGACTGCCGGCGTCAGTTTCGTCCAGCCTGGAGTACCATTGCTTGCCTGGGTATACTCGAAGAGTCCCTGACCGAAGGATGCGACGACATTCCCCGCCGTAGTCGCCGAGCTGGATTGATCCACCTCGAAGGAAATGGGTATCGATTTCGTGATTTGAGTCCAACCGGCGGTGCCGTTGCTTGCCTGGGTAAATTCCCAGAGGCCCGAGGAGTAAAGCGCTACGACATTCCCGTTTGGCTCAAGCGCTTCTGCGGTTGGGGCTGAAGGGGATAGTGAAATGAAACTGGAGGGAGTGATTCGGTCCTCCAACGTCTGTAGTTTTAACGAGCTACGGCTTTTTGGACGGGACCGCGTTTGAATGTCTGAAGATGAGGATTTACCGAACAGAAGCCACAGCCAATTTCTACACGACGACAACATCGACACCTCTCCGAGTAAATTTGGGCCTATGCGACCATTGGATGGAGCAACTCACGATCAAAAGTGCAATCAATGGGTAAGTCCGAAGTTTGGCAAATGCCTGATTCTAAATAAACACCCAGACATGAGTTAAGTATCGAGTCCCGCTGCGGAAAAATGGGGCGTTACGGAGTTGAATTCACCAGAATTCGGACAGATCCACCCGCATTTGCGGCAAACGCCGCGTTATACTTGGTGGTCCTTTTCGCAACTGAGCATAGGTTTACGCGGCAGGCGAGCGGCGCGGCGTAAGCGCGACGCGGCAACTAATGCCGGTACGCTCGCTTTTTTTGCGAGTCGAACTTGTTGACAGAGGATCAGGGCACTGGCAGTGGAAGCCACGTCGCGCTTACGCCGCGACGCTCGCCTATGGGCATAACCCTACAGTTTGTCGGGTCACTCTCCGGTATATTCATAGAACCCTGAACCCGTGAAGCCCGCATAGAGGATACCGCTGGAGTCCAATCCAAATGTTGTGGGGAGAACGAATGTTGCGGGCAGACCGGATGACAATGCGGTCCACGTGCCGCTGCCGCTGACGTTCTCGTAGATACCGCTTGCGAAGACCCCAAAGAGATCCCCGGACGAGTCGATCGCCAGTGAGGTGGGAACCGAGTTGCTGACTTTGGACCACGTGGTTCCGCTGGAGGGGCTGCCGCCGGCCGGGTACTCGTACACGCCATATCCCGTGAAACCTGCATAGAGATCGCCGTTGGAGTCTAGTTTGACGAACGTGGCGTTCAAACCGCTCAGTTTCGTCCAGCCGCTGCCGCCGCCGCTGCTGTACTCGTAGACACCTTTACCCGCGAAGGCGGCAAAAATATCTCCGGAGCCGTCAATCGTGAACGAAGTGGGATCGTTCGTTTGCGTCAGTGGTGCCCATCCGCCCGAGTACTCCCAGAACCCTTGGCCGGTAAAGCCCGCGTAGAGGTCTCCGCTGGAGTCCAAACCCAGGATTGTCGGGGCAGGGTTTGAGGAGACTGCCGCGGGCAACGCCGTCCATTGGCCGCTGCCGCCGCTGACGTCCTCGTAAATACCGTAACCGCTGAAGTACGCAAACAAATCCCCGGATGAGTCGATCAACAAGGAAGAAGGATCCTGCTTGCTCACTTGTGTCCACGTGGTTCCGCTGGACGGGCTGCCACCGGCCGGGTACTCGTACAAACCGTGTCCCATGAAGCCCGCGTAGAGATCGCCGTTGGAGTCCAACTTTATGATCGTGGCGGTTAGTTTCGACAGTTGGGTCCATTCGCCGCTGCCGCTGACATTCTCGTAGGTACCATCACCCTTGAAGGTTGCAAAGATGTCTCCGGAAGCGTCGACCACGAAAGCACCGGGAGCCGTCTTGGCAATACTCATCCAACTGCTTGGGGTGATCCGCTGTTCCAACGTCTGAAGTCGCAGTTGACATTGCGATTGGGCGCGGGGTTGAGCAAAGATATTTGCTGGAGAAGATTTCTTGAAGAGTTGCCCCAACCAGCCTGTACAGGAAAGCAGCATTATCGTCTCCGTGGGTGTGAGTATTCGGAGTGGTTACAGCGGCTCCAACTCAGGAGGTCGCCCTGGGCGATAAAAAAATGATAGGCACGATGCTTGGGGCAAGCAACAACAAAGTGTTTCTTTCATACGATCCAGGTTTGTCCAGTGCCGGCTTGCGTTACTTCAATACCTGGCCGATTCTCGCCGGGAATTAGTCGAAAGGCGACGGGCAAGACGCTGCTGGTCAGCACATTGGGCTGGGCAAGGCTCGATTCGCCGACCTTCACCAACTGGCCGTTCTGCAATTGATAGAGTTCCAGCGCCCAGGGATCGCGGTCGATGATTAAGACTTCTCTGGTATTCACCGACGCGTAGAAGGGGAGTTTGTCGCGGCTACGATCATCCTTGGTGCAAATCTCAAGCAAGAAGTCAGGACCGCCGCAGTAGTGCGAGTGACAATTGTTGGCAGGATCCCAAATCTCGTCATGCCCATCGATGCCCAGCCTTTTTCGGCGGATCTTGATTTCCTGCGCAAGTTCTCGATCGAGAATGAGCATCGACATACTTCTTCCCGCAATCACTGTTTTTCCCGGGCCAATGAAATCCCGAACTCGCGCTGGAAAACCTTACATCCATGTTCGAGAGCCTTTTGGGCCTCGGGTCGGACATGGGTAACATCGCCGTTGGTTCTAACCGTACTTATGGCCGATTCATCAAGCGAAATGACCAGTTGAGCCATACACGCTTCGCACACAGAAATGTGGGCTTTTTCGCTTTCGTCCAGCAATTCGCCCATCGTAAGCTTGCGAACGAGGTTTTCGCACAGGTGTCCGCCAAACCATCTGTCGTTCCATTCGGCCATCCTTCCGGTCTCCCTAATGGATAATTGCTCTGAATGTTAGACTACCACTGTGTTGGTGGACGAGCAAGCTCTGCTGCAACACAATCTCGGCACCCATACTCGGCGGTTCTCCAGACTTACTTCTTCCATTCTTCCTTCAATCCCGCCAGGAACTCTACCAGGTCTCGTATCTCGGCTTTGCTCAGCTTCTGTGCCAGGTCTTCCGGCATCGCCGATTTGCCTGTCTTTCGTTCGTCGATGTCCCCCTTCTTGATGGTTAGAAGCTGTCCTTCGGAAGTTATCACTCGAATGGAATCCTTGTCTTCGCCGCGCAGGACGCCATCGATCACTTTGCCGTTGAGCAGCGTGAGGCGAACCGATTCAAAACCTTTGGCAATCTGCTTGTTGGGCAGTGCGATCGATTCCAGCAGATAATCGCGCTTCTGTTTGGCGGCAATGCCGTTGAGCATCGGACCCACCTCGCCGCCCTCACCATCGAGCTTGTGACAGCGCTGGCATTGCCCAGCTGCACTGGTCAGGAATAGCCGTCGCCCGTTGTCCGCATCGCCCCCAAAGAGCGCTTCGCGGAACTTGCCGAGGTCATCCTCCTTGGGCCGAGCTTGCTCGTAGGCGGCGAGCTGACGTTGCAGGCGAACCGAATCTCGTTTGCCCGCTGCCTGGAGGACATCCAACGTCATTTCGGGAGGTGCAGCCTTCCGGCTCACTTTTCCGAGCCAGTCTTCGATCAAGGCATCCGCCTCAGAACCCTTGATCCCCGCCAGAATCGCCATTGCACCCTGCTTTTCGACGACATCGCCATCTGCTGTGCCCAGTACCTTCTCAAGCTGCTTGAGCACTTCATTGGGCTGGGATTTCACCAGAACCACCCGCGCAGCAGTGCGAAGTTTCGCCTGGTCGGAAGCCAGAGCGACTTGCAGCGCCTCTGGGAGTTGCCTGGCCCTGAGCGCATCGAGCGCCCGGATGGCTTCCAGGCGTGCCCCAAGCGGCGACTTGCTGTCACTCACGAGCGTCAGCAAGAATGGCCCGACTTCTTTGATGCCCAGTTTCCCGGCCACACTTGCTGCTTCCTTCTGGACACCAGCGGAGCCGGCGAAGATGCCGCCAATCTTCGCGCGGAATGCATTCACTGCGATCGACTCAGCGCGCGAACCCAGGTTTTGCGTCAAGCCCGTGATATGATCGCGCCGCGCGGGTTTGGCCCAGTCTGCCAGCAACTTCAACGCAAAAATCCGCAGCGCTTCGGGCGCATCGGCCGCGCAGCAAACTCGGCGACCGCGGAAGCATTCTTCTGCGCCCCCAGTTTGAAGTTGGCATCGAGTGCCCGATATAATGCCGGGTGCGGCAGCGTTGTTTTTGCCGTCAGTGCCGCCAATTTCGGCATGGCACCGGCCACATCCTCGTCGTGAACGGCGCGGGCGGTTTCGGTGACGATCGAGGGATCGATATCTTCCAGGAACTCTCGAAGACCCGCAGCTTTCTGTGCTCTCAAAGCAAGAACCGCTGCCAGACGAACGGCCGGTGAGGGATCGTTGACTTTCGCGGTCAACACTTTTTCCGAGGCGCAGTTCTTCAATCCATTGACTGCTGCCTGACGAAGATAAACATCCTTGTTGTCGTTGGCGCGAACCAGATCGAACAAGGGTTCCGCGTTGGCTGGATTGGCCAGGTTTTGACCGGCGCTGGTTGCGGCGAAGAATTGAACTCTGGGCTGAGAATCTTTCAGCAACTCCAGGATCGCAAGTCTGGCATCCTCGCTCTTGAATTCACCCAGCATCTTGGCAACTTGCGCCCGGACTTCTGCATCGGCATCCTTGTGCAATGCTGCCAGCGGCACACCAGCGGCCGGTTCCTTTCGGCCAACCATCCCCAGGCCCCAGATGGCATGGAGCCGGGCCAATTGATTCTTACTCTCCTTGGCCACTTTGGCAAAAGCATCGATGCTTTCCCTCCCTTTCGCAGCTAGAGCAAATTGCGCTTCCATGCGTATCTGTTGATGCGGATACTCCAACAACTTGAGCAGTTCCTCGGCCGATCGCTTATCGAAGCCATCGGCCAGAATTTGTTTCGCGCCGGCAACCTCGGACTTCTTTTGTTGCTCGGGATCGCTCACTTTGTAGAGCCGGCCCTTGCCGTTGAGGTTCCAGCCTTCGACCCAGTCGCTGATATAGAAGGCACAGTCGGGGCCGAAGTCGCAGTCGGTGGCGAGGATCGACCAGATGAACTGGTGCTCATCGACCATCTCGAAAGAAGCGCCTTTCGGCTTGGTGGCGAACGACCAGACGCCGCTGCCACCGCTGGAACCTCGGAAATCGCAAAGGAAGAAGTGCCCTCGATAACGATCGCTTAATCCGATGCCGGGATAGTGGCAGAATCCCGATGGTCCATCGGCGAAGTTCTTGAGCGGTGGTACGATGTATGCCGGCTGCCCGGCATGTTCGGGGTGCCACAGTTTTTCGTAGTTCCAGGGGCCGCGATTGCCTTGCCGGACCGTACCATCGTGCATATCGGAGCCGTACTGATAGCCGATCCGCCAGCCGCTGTCGCCCCCTTCGACGATATAGACCCAGCGGGCCCGATCGCCGGAATCGCTGTTGTTATCGACGGTGAAGAGATTGCCGTAGTTGTCGAAGGCCAGCTCCTGCGGGTTGCGCAAACCGATGTGAACTACTTCGAGATTCGCACCATCGGGATCGCAGCGTAAAACGCCGCCGGTGTCGGGGTAGTAAAGCACTTTGCCTTCTTTGGTCTTCACGTTAAAGCCACGATCGCCGCAGCTAAAGTACATTTTCCCATCTGGCCCCATTCTCAGGCCGTGCAGATCGTGACCGATGAAGGCAACGTGCACACCGAACCCGGTGGCGAGCGACTCCCGCACGTCGGCCTTGCCGGTTCCCTTGGTGTCTTTCAGTAGCCATAAATCGGGGATGCAGGTGAAATAGACATTCCCTTTGCGCGCCAGTAAACCCGCGCCGATGCCGTCTTCAGCGCGGCCAAAATCGTCGCTGAAGACGGTCGATTGATCGGCCTTACCGCTTCCGGTTGAATCTTGCAGGAGCCGGATGCGCTCGCGCTGAGTCTCGTAGACATCCTTGAATCGTTTGCCGGCGTCTTTGCGGTAGAGGGCAACCCGGTCGGCAACGGTACGGGCAGCGAGTTCCTCATCGAGCCAGTTCATATGGCCGCGATTATCGGTAACGCCGTTGGAATGACGGAAAGTTTCGGCGACATAACAGCGCCCTTTTTCGTCGAAGGCAAAGCAAACCGGTTGAGCCAGCATCGGCTCCGCGGCCCAGACTTCGATCAGCAGCCCCTTATCCCGTCGAAATCGAGAGATGGCTTTCTGGGCCTCATCCGAGGCTTTTGCCAGGGGCGGGTTGTAGTTCGATGGAGCCTGGGGATTGGCCGAAACCATCAAACCGGAGAATAGAGCCAACAAACAAAAGGCGCTTAGACTGCGAAAATACCAAGGCATGGAATACGGACTCCAAGGAAAGGAGAAGCAGGAGGGATAGATTGTAGGATACACGGTTGAAGAGAGATAAGCGACTCGAATTCACGAACGTAGGGTAAGCGTCTCGCTTGCCCTGATCGAGCGCAAGCGAGACGCTTACCCTACGTTGACCAACTCCATATAATCGCGGGAAGAAATGCCATTTGTACCGGAGGAGCACCGAACCGATTGAATTCGGAAAAGATGGTAAGCCTTACTATGTTCGGGGTCCGCACGAGTCGATGGGGAAAGCAAAGTCCATCGCCGAACGAGTGTTGGCGTTTCCCGCTTTTTTCTTGGTTTGCAGGTGGTGTGCCAGGATGACCATGTGACCCAGCTTGTGATTGACCTCGACGACCTTGCCGTGATGGATCGGACGACGAGCAGCCCGGATGCGAGTGTTTAATATTTGTCTTTGACGATCAGGGAGGACAACTTCGGATCGAGCCGACAAGCTTCGGCTTGGTCCGCGATCTTCTTGTGACGGTCGCCCTTCTTCCCATAGACGAGGCCCCGGTGGAAGTAGGCCTCAGCTTTTTTCGGATCGAGGCGGATGGCTTCCGTGAAGTCCTCGATCGCCTTATCGAGGTCAGGGCTCCTTATCTCCGTGTATGCCAAGCCTCGGTTGTAATAGGCATCAGAGTCCTTTGGCTTGAGGCGAATGACTTCGTTGTAGTCCTGGATCGCATTCTCATGCTTGCCCTGTTTGTGATATGCGACCCCTCGGTCGTTGTAGGCAGCAGTGCGTTTCGGATCGAGCCGGATGGCTTCCGTGAAGTCCTTAATCGCCTTATCGAGATCAGGTTTCTTTTTCTCCACGTATGCCAAGCCCCGGCTGTAGTAAGCATCGGCGGCATTCGGTTCGAGGCGGATCGATTCGCTGAAGTCTTCGATCGCCTGCTCATACTTGCCGGCGCGGTAGTGTTCTACCCCCCGGTTATATGCTTTGTCCGCCTTGCTGCTGCATGCAACCGCCAGGGAAGTAAGGGAAAGGACGAGCATACCTGCCGGTCGAAGATTGCTCATGGTTGTCCCTCGGTCTTCTCTTTCAGTATGAGGAATTGGAACAGGAAGGTAACGCGCTCCGCTGCGCAAAGCCTCCGCGTCGCGGCTACACGGGCGTTTTGCAGGGGCTCTGTGTCAATCTCGACCGCGTTGAGTATAAGGCTTGGATCTTTGACCCACCGGCTTTACTTGCCCATCCGCCTCTTCAAATCCTCTTTTGTCGCCCGGTCCGGCAAATACCCATCTTCCGACAGGCGGGCTGCCTCCTGGTAGTCCGCCAGCGCTTTCGCGCGATCGCCCGTCCGGCTTCAGGGAGCAAGAATGAGGGCACGGTTGGCGGTCGTCAACTTGAGACTCGTTTTCTCGCTCTCGGCCAGGGCTCGAAGTTTCTCGGCGAGTCCGCGACCGATTTCCCGTCGGCCGGGTTCGCAGTTATTCGCATGGCACGTTCCAGGCCGAGCCGGTAGATCGACACGGAATCTACGTGGTGCTTCATCGAGGCGAATGCCGAGAACGGGACCATTGCTCCTTTCGCGTCCTTCACAAACAGGTTGTCCAACTCCTCCGGCTTTTTCCCTCTGAACGCGTTAATTTCCGATAGGCCCACGAGGGCCTTGTGCAGATCGATCCCCAGCTCCCTTGCTTTATCGTTGTTGATGATCAGCTCGTGACGCTTCACGTCGCGGCCGGGCCAGTCCGCGACATCGCTCACGATGCCATCCTTTCCGGCACGCGACAGAATCGCCTCGGACCACTTCCGCAAATGTTCGGAGTCAGGCCCCGCGAGCGCGATGCGAACCGGGAATGCCGGCTTGCCTCCTGTTACATCGCAGATGCGGATTGCAGCCTCGCGAACCTCTCGCGCGAGGCGCTTTCGCAGCACGGCCAGGTCCGCGTCCGGCTTGCACGTCACCAGAACCGCGGCCCTGTCCGATTGCAGCTTGTCGGTGAACGAACTGGCTTGGATCCCGCCGTTCCAGGCGAGCGCGATCTTTATTACCCGCTCGCACACGGCCTGTGTGTATTCCATGGTGTTGCTATCGGACACATGCACTTCCAGGCGCAGCACGCGCGGCGTGGTGGGCGTGACGACCGTCGTAAATTCCGCGCCTTTGGGGGACGTCTTCTTCAGCAACGCGAGTGTTCTTTCGATTCGTTCGAAAGAGGCGTCGCGCTTCGCGAACACCGCAAGCAGCGCTGCGGGCTTGCCGTCGAATGTCGTCAATTCGTTCGGCATCATCGTGCCAAGCTCTACTTTCCCAACGTCGCGAAGGAGCACTTTTTGACCTTTCTCACCCGTCTTGACGACAATCTGGTCGAATGCACTAGCCATAGTGTCCCATCGCCCGGAACTGCGGATCAACCAGTCGAATACCTCCCTTTGGTGAAGGGTCGGTCGTGCTGACAGCAATCACATTGTCCGTCGCCTGCACGGCCGCTCGAACCTCCTCGACCGATACGGCGCGTGCTTTGAGCTTGTCCTTGTCCAGCGTGATACGCCCAAGAAAATCAGCGGTGCCGAGAACTCGTACTTCGCTCACGCCAGGGACACGGCGCAGGGCGTCTGCGTATTCCCCGCGGGCATGATCCGCGAGAATTGTCGCATAGTCGTGCGGGTCGTCTGGTTTCGTGAGTGTGCACCAGAACTCCACCGTTTGGGCCGGTTCGGTACGAACCGTGATCCCTCTGCGCTTGCACAGTTCCAGAATAACCGGCTCGGCCAGTACGACACGCTTCCGGACCAGGTCCAGAATTTGCTCCGGATCGGCCTTCGCGTCGAGCCGGATCGTGATCGTACAGGAGCCGTCGCTGGTTGACTCCGTTTCAATGCGCGTTGCGCGTTCCACACCATGGATCTGCCGCAAGAGCGGCAGGGCAACGGTGGAGTCAACCACTTGCACATTCGCGCCGGGATACCGGGCCACCACGCGAATGACGCTGGGGTCATCGGCGGCATGAAGTGTGAACGCGCAGGCAAGCAGCGCGAGATTCGCCGTGATCATTCGCATGGCCTCTCCTGTGCTACAAGCAAGCTTCCAGCTCGTTAATGTCCGTCATCATTCCTTGATACCCAGTTCTACGTTGTCGGCGTCCGGTCATTTTGTAAGCGTCATATGAACGGCGTCGTACCACTGCTCCGAAGTGTTAATGATCTCGTCCAGAGACTTGTCATTGAGATCCCGTAACGACGGACTCGACTGAAAACTCAGCTTTGGGGTTCCGCTCTCGTCGATCTCCGGCTCCCATATCCAGGCAAAGAATCCACGATCGTCTTTCGCTGTGAAATAAAACATGACCACCGGAAAATTGCACGAGCCGATTTTATTGATTCGTTCCGCTGTTTCTTTGAGCTGCGATCTTGTCTCATCTTGTGCGCCGAAAGTCATTGCCGCCTTGACGACAAGTCCGATTCGACAAAGGTCGTATGAGTTTTCCCGCCGAATGCAAAGGAAATAATCAAAGGTGCCGTCCTCCTTGATTGGCTTAATCGCGAGGTCTTCGCGCCTTGTCACAATCACTTGCGTGAGAGCTTTCGCCCGTTCCGCCACAAAGTACTCTTTGAATGTGGTTGCCATGACTCATCGCCTAGTTGGTGAATATGGATGCGCTTCTGTCCATTTGCTTCCCCGCCCAATAATCCTTCACTTCATCCCAGAGGACTTTCAAGGTTCGGTGAGTCTGACAAAGGCTATGCTCTCACCGCGCTTGCCAAGATGATCTTTCGGACTCATTGGCATCTCGTCTTCTGAGGCAGACCAATCACATATGCCTTCTGCTTCCCCTCCACCAGTTTACTCGAACTGCGATAGCTCGGCCATCTCCGTCAAACTGCGATAGCTCGGCCATCTCCGCCATCTCCGCCGAACACCAAAAGTAACTTGCCCGCGATTCACGACGGGCTTCCAATCAACACGCCAACACTTTGTACCACCAGCGACTGCGGGGCAAGTTGACCGCTTCGTTCGGCTTTTGGCCTTTTAGATTTGAATGTGGCAAGGACGGCAAATGCCCGTTCCCCACTTAACGTTGATGTCCAGTAAATCGCCGCAGACAGGACAGTGACTCGGTTCCCCATCGTCAGTGTCATAAAAAAACCACAACTGCGTCGGATGATGCACGGACATTGCAATCGCAATTTCGCGGCCAACGCGATTGATCTGTCCGTTCGGATTTAAGAGCTGTTCCTTTGCGTACGCTTCATACTCTCCTGAATCCAGCCACAACCGATAGAGCGCACTCGCGGCACTGTACCAATGCGCGATTGCCTCCGTTTCTGACCCTGTGAGATTGACTCGTTCTGGATCGACTTCGCGACGGCAGACAGCACAATGAATTGGGTTGTCTGACATCAAATCGACAAGCACGAGTCCAGCAATCGAGTCGCAGATGCAGCTTTCAATTTCGGTATTCGGTCGAAGACGATTGTAGACATCCATGATTCAGTCTGCCGAACGATTTTGAGTAGCTGAACAATTCTGCAATTACCCAACTCCCAACTCTTGATTTGGACCATTGCTGAAACTTTTAGCATTATCACACCCGCAAAATCACCCGTCAATCACCGTTTCTCCTTTTCAGCGCGTCACTCCCTGGGAGTGGAAGAGTGAATCGTGGTCGGTAAATACAAGAGCAAATACGTATTGGTGCTTACTGACCACTGACCACTATTCACTCTCGTTGACCACATGCAAACGAACGAGCCGGAAGCGTTAACGCTTCCGGCTCGTTCGTTTGCATGTGGTCAATCTCTGGCCGTTGCCTCAAATCAAGTCGCTGATCGGCTTGCCGCCGTTGATCATCGGATTGGGCCGGCCGCTCGGATCTTTGAAGTGCAGATCCTGCGGAACGCCGAGCACGTGGAACACGGTCGCCATCAAATCCTGCGGCGAGAGCGGCGTCGTCTTGGGCGTTTCGGCCTTGGCGGTCGATTCGCCGACGATTTGGCCCATCTTCAGGCCGCCGCCGGACAGAGCCAGCGTGGACAGCGGTGCCCAGTGATCGCGCCCGGCGTTGTCGTTGATGCGCGGGGTTCGACCGAACTCGCCCGTGATGACCAGGAGAATGTTGTCCGACAAGCCGCGCTCGGACACGTCGGCAACGAATGCGGAAACCGCTTGATCGACCCTGGTACCGGTCCTCTTCATGGCGTCGGCGATCTTCCCGTGCATGTCCCAACCGCCATAATTCAGAGTCACGAAGCCGACGCCCGCTTCGCACAGCCGGCGAGCCAGCAGCAGTTGCTCGCCCAGTCCTTTGCCGTAGCGTTCTTGAGTCTTCGGGTTTTCCTTCTTGATGTCGAAGGTCTCTTTGGCCTTGCTGAGAATCAGATCGAACGCCTGCGTCTCAAAGCTATCCAGGCCGTTCATCAAGCCGGACTGGTCGACTTGTCGATCCAGTGTCGTCGATGCCCTTGAGCAATCCCTTGCGGTCTTCGAGCCGTTCGAGGGTTCCGGCCAGCGTTCATGTTCTGGCGGGCCTTGCCGCCGACGTCGAACGGTGCATACGGCGAGCCGAGCCACGACTGGGCCGTCACCGAGAATGCCGTTCATACGAACGTAGGTCGGCAAGCCGGTCTGGAGGTGTTGGCCCCGCGATGGCGGGCAAGGATCGAGCCGATACCGGGCTTGTTCTGGCCGGCACCGTTGTCGGCGGCAACGAAGTCGTAGCCGGTCATGACCCAGTGCGTGCCGCCGCCGTGGCCGGAGTTGCGGTGAGCGAAGGAGCGAACGAAGGCCATCTTGTCGGCGACCTTGGCCATCTTCTCGAACGTGCCGCCCAGTTCGATGCCTTCGACGTTGGTCTTGACGGCACCGGTGGTGCTGCGGAACTCAACGGGAGCGGACATCTTGGGATCGAAGGTTTCAACGTGGGTTGGTCCGCCGCCGAGCCAAAGCCAGACCACGGAAGTGTTTTTGGTTTGCTTGCCGGCTTGCGCCGCAGCAGCCCGAGCGCGGAGCAGGTCGGGTAAGGTCAAAGCGCCCATGCCCAGAGCGCCGATCTTGAGGAAGTCGCGACGGGAAGAGCCATCGCAGTTTGACCCATTGCGGGTACCGAAGAGATTGAACATGAGAAAAACCCTTATTGAGCCTGCGTCTCCCCGTTTCCGAATCAACCCGGAAATGGCGGGTATAGGTAGGAACAGTTCGGTGGGTGGAGGCAGGCTGCCCCCATTAAGGTAGGATACACCACCTCCAACAGTAAGGCATGCAAAGATGCTGTCAATAAAAATTAGGAATAGTTTTCAGTTTTCGGTCAAACCGTTCTTGGTTATCCTAAGCGATATGACTGCTAATCTCAGACCAATTTGCCTCATCGCACTCTTCCTTTGTGCTTGCAAGCCTCAGGAGCCGCCGCGCCCGGTCCCAGCGCCCGATACGGCCAAGATCGATCGGCTCCTTGAACTCACGCAGCAGCGCCTCATCCTGGCCCACGATGTCGCCCGCTACAAATGGAATCGCAAAGCCGCCATTTCCGATCCCAAACGAGAGAACGAGTTGTTGGATGGCGTCGTAGAACAGGCCTCGGCGAAACATCTCGACCCGGTGCTTACCCGTTCCTTCTTCGAGGCGCAAATCGAGGCATCGAAGATGGTCCAGCAGGCCGACTTCGACGATTGGAAAACGCGCGGCCTGGGTCCGTTTACCGAAGTGATCGATCTGAAGGATCTGCGCGTGAAGATCGATGCGCTGAACTCGCAGTTGATCGATGCGCTTCTGGAAGCAACGCCGTTTTTGCGAGAAGCATCGGGACTCGCAGTTATTTTGAAACGCGCCGACGAGATTCTGAAGGGCGAAGGCATCAACAATCAGGTTCGAAGCGTTGCGATCAAACCGTTGCTCTTGTAAAATCGCGGGAATCGGATCGTGAAATTAGTCGATTATCGAAGCCGGCTGGATTTGCTAGAATCGAAGGGTAGTTGGATTGAATGAAGTGTCCCCACCCGATTTTCATAAGGATGATCTCGTGCCCGTTCATCCGTCTTTCGCCTCATTTGACGATCGACCAACCGTAGCAAGAGAGGTCGATCCCGACGTCGAGACCGGCACGCGTTCACCCATTACGCCTGCCGAAGCCGTGGGCGACCAAACGCTCACCCACCGGGACGACGAAATCGTACCGCGCAATGACCGCTTACCCGAGATTCCCGGTTTTCGGGTAGTTCGCCGAATCAGCGGCGGCGGGATGGGGGATGTCTACGAAGTCATTCACCTCGAATTGCAGGAACCGCTCGCCCTCAAGATGATCCGCATCGACAAAGTCAACAGCACATTCCTGGTTCGATTTGAGCGCGAAGCCAAGGCGATGAGGAACCTGCACCACTCCAACATCGCCCGGTTTTATGATTTCGGCAGGGTTGACGGCTGCCCCTATATAACCATGCACTTCATTCGCGGCGCAACCCTGCGAGATCATCTGCACGAGTATCAGGCAGACATTCCTAAAGCGGTCGCCCTATTACTGAAGATCGCGGATGCCGTTCAATACGTGCACGACAAGGGCTATATCCACCGCGACTTGAAGCCTTCCAACATTCTGCTCGATGAATCCGGCGAGCCGATCCTTTGCGATTTTGGCCTGGTAAAGAACCACTCGGAAGAATCGATTCTGCCCGCTTCGACTATAACAGATTTGCCGGATTCCGAATCCGGAGCGTTGCCGACACCCGATGCTTCGACCGGGGCAACGGTCACCCATGGGCCGTTGTCTCGTAAGGCGAGAGAACTGGCGCTCACCAATACAGGCGACTTTTGCGGAACGTATTCGTATTCATCTCCCGAACAATCCCGAGGCGCGATAAGTCAGATCGGCCCAAAAACGGACATCTGGGCACTCGGTGTCATTCTCTACGAGATGATAACCGGGCAGAGACCGTTTTCCGTATCCGATACCGCTGAGCTTCTGCGGTCCATTCGAGAAAATCCGGCCACAAAGCCTTCAGAATGGAACCCGCAAGTCGATGCCCGCCTCGATCAAATCGTGCTGAAGTGCCTGGAAAAAGCACCTGATGAGCGCCATCCTTCAGCGGGTGCATTTGCCGATGAACTACGCCAGTGGCTGCACCCTTCATCCATCGCCGAAGCGTTGCCCCCGAAACCGCGCCGGCTTTGGATCCGGTGGCTTTCGTTAAGTTTAACCGCGGCCGGGATCGCCCTGGTTCTCGCGCTCAATTGGTTCCCCGGCACGCCGTCATCGGTCGGGGACAACCGCTTCGATTTTCCCAGCTGGGCGCGCGCTGAACTGGCGGCCGGCAAAAGCATTGAGTTGCTCGACGACCAGGGTAAGCCAGCCTGGGATTTCCCCATCATCGCCGGTCGGAACAGTTCGAAGATCGATCGACTCAACGACCAGTGGACCATCCACACTACCAATGTGGCGCTGCTGCAACTCCTGGATGATCCGGGAATCGAAGCATTCATTTTGCGGGCCGAGATTCATGCCAACAGCCTCGCCTCCATCCCAAAAGCGGGACTATATGTTGCTCATTCACGTATCGACGATCCGACGGGTATTTGGAACTTTCAATTGGAAGCATTCTATGAGGAAGATCTGGGCAATTTCCTTGCATTACCAGCCGGCGATCCGGCAGGGAAATCGGCAGGGCCGCAGTTAAAGGTGAAACATTACCGACCCGACAAAATAGAGCGCATCGATGGTTCGGACGGTAAAGGCGTGGTTCGGCTCCGCGGTTTTGAAGAGTCGCTCGATTTGAGTTCTCGACAAGAATTGAAAACCTGGAATTTCCGCGAAGATAAGCCAACTCCAAACGGTCCCTGGAGAACCATGGAAATGAAGGTACTCGAGTCGTCGTTTACAATCCAATGGGACAATCGCCGGACATACTCCCTTCCACTGCCCATTCCCGATCAAATGTTGGCGCATCTGGCTGTCCCTTTACAGGGACAGCCAGGATTGCCGCCTAAATTCAAGGCGCGTGGGGGATTGGGGATCGTCGTGGAAGGCGGATCCGCCTCATTTCGACGCATTGAATTGATCCCGAACAGGCAGGAAAAATAAGAGAATTCGCCTAATCTTCCCAATTTACCTATTTTAATGTCTTTCGGAATCGTTAGGATTGAATCTGCTCTTCTGTCGGTTTCCCCAACTTCTTTCCACCCAACGGAGGTACAGAAATGTCTCGAAAAGTGCTTACGGCATCCGTGGCAATCCTCATTTTGGCGAGTGTCGCCGACGCCTGCTTCTTCAAGAAGCGCCAGAGGGTCTATTTTGCTCCAGTTTACGCAGACAATTATGCAAGTACACTCACAATCCAATCCGTTGATACTTATACTCCGGTAAACAACGCGATATCAAATCTAATTCCATGGAACCAAGACACTACTGTTAAAGTTTATTCGTCTTATTATCCAGGTTCGGACGTGATGGATCTCACATTGACCGACCTCGGCCCCTACACTCCCAGTTCGCCTCGCACGGCACCAAAGCAAAGGCATTACTATAATCATACGACCGATCCGGTCGCGGAAGTTTATGCTGGTGGTTACATCCTCACTTTCACGATCCCCAAAGGCGATTTGGTCGCCACCGAGAGCTACTCGGTTATCGTAACCGATGATACCCGCAGCATTCCCAGCAATACCGTGACCTTTAACACTTCAAATTAGCTCTCGTCGTCGGACACAAGTTATCCTGATTTCAAACAACCAGTTCTTTTTGAACGGGCAGGTGCACAGCACTTGCCTGTCGTTTACAGTAGACTATCTCAATCCTGTTTTTGCTGCACACTACCCAAGAAGGGTAATCCAGAAAAAATGAACATCATCGACCAGATCCTGACCCTTTTTCGCGACAAGGGCCAGGGCGCATACTTCGGCGAGGCCGTCACGGAGACGGAACATGCCCTGCAATGCGCACACCTGGCCGAAGAGTCCGGACTTGATCGGGAATTGATTACCGCTGCGCTCTTGCACGATGTCGGCCATCTGCTGCACGGCCTGCCGGAGCACATCGCACAGCAAGGCATCGACGGGCAACACGAGCGCGGAGGTGCTGCCTGGCTCAAGGCTTATTTTGGACCGGCGGTCGTGGACCCGGTTCGCTTGCATGTCGCGGCCAAGCGCTACCTGTGCGCGGTCGAGCCTGAGTATTACACCCGCCTCTCGGCCTCTTCCCAGCTTAGTTTACGCCTCCAGGGCGGAGCTTTTTCTCCGGATGAGGTGCATTCATTTGAGCTGGAACCCTGGTTTCGCTCGGCCGTCGCCGTGCGCCGATGGGATGATACGGCCAAAGTGCCCCGACTTGTCGTTCCCGGACTGGAACACTATCGAGCGTATCTGGAAACATCACTTTTGCGTTCGAAGTAATCAAAGACGATATATAACCGCTCGGTTGGACTTTTTCTCATTTACGAGCTTTGTACTGACTAAAAGTATACTATAATAGTCTTGGGGGCAAGAGATTGGTCGATTTGATGGTTCTGAACAAATTGGTTCTAAAGAACATGGCAGATTGCGGATCAACAATTGGATAACCAAATAAACGAGGCCGTGAACGCTATGCTTCCAAGAACTAAGAGCCAATCAAACGCTTATCGATTTGATGGATTGCCGAGGTTTTTGCTGATGAGGGCCCGAAACGGCGCAGACGCTACAAATTGCTACAAAAAATCGGTTTGTACATCGATAATCGTGGATGCAAACAAATTCCAGAATGCCGTGCTTCAAATTGCTACACAATTTCGATTGCGAATCAACGATTAAATAACCAAACAAACGAGGCGGTGAACGCCATGCTACAAATTGCTACAAAACATGGAGACTTTTCGCTGAACGTAACAGTGTATTCTCATCGTTTGCCGCTCCGCGGCGAACGTCTTCTCTTGCCGCTCCGCGGCGTTAAACTACCACCGTCAGAAGGCTTTGCTTCTGATTGATAGGCTTCTGATTGAGGCGAGTTTGGCCGCAGAGCGGCAAGACCAAGACGTTCGCCGCGGAGCGGCAAACGATGATGGTCGTACTCGTTGTGAATTGTCTCATTTCAGGTTGTTCGCAGTATAACGGGAGCTACGATGAATGTCCCATACGATGTGGGCGTGGTGGGGGCTGGTATTATCGGTCTGGCCCATGCCTATCATCTGGCCCGTCGAGGTTTGCGCGTGGTCGTTTTCGAACGTCAGCCTCGCGCACAAGGGGCATCTATCCGCAACTTCGGGATGATCTGGCCAATCGGGCAGTTGATCGGCCCGATGTATCAACTGGCCCGGCGGAGCAGGGAACTGTGGTTGGAGGTGCTTCGGCAAAGCGGCCTGTGGCACGCATCGTGCGGATCGCTGCACCTGGCTTATCACGACGATGAGGCCGAGGTTTTGCGCGAATTCGCAGCGGAATCATCGTACCAGGACCGGCCTTGCGAATTGTGGCCGGCATCCCAGGTATTGCGACGATTTCCAGCCGTCCGAGCCATCGGCCTGCGTGCCGGACTGTGGAGTCCCGAGGAACTCACCGTCGATCCGCGTCAGGTCATCGCCCAACTACCAAACTGGTTGGCAAAAACACTGGGGGTGGAATTTGCATTTGAAACGACGGTGCTGCGCCATGAATCACCGCATATCGTTACCTCGAAGGGAAACTGGATCGCTCACCGGCTCGCGATTTGCGCCGGCGCGGACTTCCGCGAACTTGCCCCAGGCGCGTTTGCCGAAAGCGGACTGGTGCCGTGCAAGCTGCAGATGATGCGGTCGCAAGCATATGGGAGTCGTTTCCGCATCGGCACCATGCTGGCCGCAGGATTGACCCTGCGCCATTACCCATCCTTCGCGCGCTGTCCGACGCTGCCCGCTTTGGTCCGCCGGCTGGATAACGAGTTGCCCGACTATGGCCGATTCGGTATCCATGTCATGGTTTCGCAAAATGAATCCGGCAAGGTAACGATCGGCGATTCGCACGAGTATGGCGACGCTATTGAACCTTTTGACAAACCGCAGATCGATGAACTGATTCTCTCCTATTTGCGTACTTTTGTCGCGATTCCGGACTTGACCATCGCCGCACGCTGGCACGGGATTTACATCAAACACCCCCAATTGCCGTATGTGGTGGCGCAGCCGACACCGGAAACCTTGGCGGTGGTTGCGGGCGGGGTCGGCATGACGCTGTCGTTCGGATTGGCGGAACAAACGGTAAAGAACTGGCTTGGAGAATTTCATGATTGAACTGGTTGTCTTCGATATGGCGGGCACAACGGTCCATGAAGGCGATGCCGTGAACGCATCGTTCCGCGCCGCCCTGGCCCGTGCCGGGATCCAGGCCGACCCGGCCGTGGTAAACACCGTCATGGGCCTGCACAAACCCGAAGCCATTCGCCGTTTGCTCTCATATGCGGGCCGGTCTCTTCCGGAAGAGGCTGTTATGGCCATCCACGAAGATTTCGTCAAACGAATGCGAGAATATTATGCCACCGACCCAGCGGTTCGCGAGGTGCCCGGCTCAGCTACTGTCTTCGGAAAGCTTCGCAGCGCCGGGATCAGAATCGCCCTCAACTCAGGCTTCAGCAGGCCGGTGGTCGATGTGCTGCTGGCTCGTCTGGGCTGGCAAGTGCCGGCGGTAATTGATGCCTTCATTACCAGTGATGCGGTGCCGCGCGCCAGGCCCCATCCGGACATGATTCAACACCTGATGGCTCAACTCGGAATCCGGGATGTTCGACACGTAGCCAAGGTCGGAGACACTCAAGCGGATATGGAAGAAGGAACCAACGCCGGCTGCGCGCTGGTGATCGGCGTAACCAGCGGTAGCAGCACGCGCGAACAGTTGCAGGGCTGGCCGCACACACATATTGTGGAATCGGTCGTGGATGTACCAGCGCTGCTTATAGCCTGAAATTGATCCCGATACGCTGACGATCGCCGGTATTTAGGAAGTCAGGCAAGCGAGACGCTTGCCCTACGAACGATAAATGCCACGTTCCGCCCGCAACGTAGGGCAAGCGTCTCGCTTGCCTGACTTCCCGCGGACTTGACCAGCCTCTTCTGATGTGGGTCACGTCAAGGGGGTCGCTCATGGTTAATACTTGGTCCGATCATTGGTAGTGGTTGGGCCGCGCTGTGCTCATAATCTTTGGCTATCTGCTGAGAGATCGTAGCGCCCGGCCCAATGTGGCAACGGTGAAAATCCTTGGATAAAGTTTCTCGAAGTACCATAACTTGGCGAAGTAGAACCCGATCGGAGTTGGGTCGATAAACGAGCCATTTTCCACGCGCTGAAGTAGATATTCCATCCCCCGTTCGATGGGCGCTTGCGGTCGAGTTCCAAGTATTTCCAGCAATGCCTCAACCGCCAGCGCCGTTTCCTCGACGCTCGACGGAGTATCTCTGGCACCACCCCAGCCGCCGTCGGCATTCTGAACGGATAGGAGATATTCGATCCCTCGCTGGGCTTGCGGTCGATCGACAATGCCAAGATCCCGATAGGCCGCCAACACCTTCGCGGTGCCATAGACAGGATTGATGTCGTCGGGCGCGTGCTGATTGCCGAACCACAATGGCAACCAGGATCCATCCTCGCGTTGTTGCTGGGCCAGATAGGCCAGCCCACGCTGGTTCACCCGTTGAAGATTCTGGGGAGTTCGGCCCCAGTGCCCATTGAGGGTTATGGTTCTGCCCAAACCGTGTATCGACGCCAGTGCATTTTCCCAGACGTTATGGGCCCGAAGGACATGCGCACTCAAATCGGTGCCGCTGCGGTCGAATGGCAGTTTGCCCCAGCCTCGACAAAACGTGGGCCAGCCTGCATCGCGGTTTTGCAGAGAGTTCATCCAGCCGAGGCCCGTCAGAATTTGAAATGCAACCGAGTCCGAAGAATCGCCAAGCTGGTTATGCACGAATCTCTCAACCGCCTGTTTACCCTTTTCTCCCGTGAGATGATGGAGTGCCAGCAACATCCCCGGAGTATCATCGCAATCGGGCACGCTGCCGGGAAGATGCGACCAGCCCCAGCCGCCGGGATCAGCACCGGTATAGGGATGGCGCTGCCGAGTTTGTTGAGCCAGTAGCCAGTCTATCAACTGTTGCCAGCGATCGAGAGATTCCAGATCTCCTGCTGCGGCCAGTGCGTTGACGGAAAGTGTCGTCACCCAGACCGATAAGTTGGTATCGATGGGCCAGCTTCCATCGGGGAGAACGGATTGGACGATGAACTCGACCCCTTTGGCAATGACGCGATCGATAGGAGTGCTGGTTTGTGCGAGACCCGATCGCATCGAAGCCAGGCTCATGACAACAAAGCTGGTCAACGGTGTCGCCTCAAGAAAGCCGCCACTCGATGGTTGTATGCGTTCCAACACTCTGGAACTGCGATTTCTTCCCAGCCGGCGTAGGAACCGAGTGATGGGGTTCCAGGTCGAGCGATGATGATGGATGCACTGGCCGATGGCAATGAGCGCAGGCAGTGCATAGCTGACAACCGGCAGTCCGGCAAAGCGATACCAGGACTGTGGCAAGCAGGCCAGTTCAAAGGGGAGTCGAGGCACTTCGTTCCAGCGAACCAGTCCTGCCAGGGCACACATGGTTAAAATAGGAACTGAGAAAGTGCGATCCTTGCCATAGCGCTGTCGAACGGCCTCGGCGAGTTCCTCCATCGTCTTGCCGTAACGGGTATGCAGCCAGTCTTCGCAACGCTTCAACACATCGATATGTTCGGATACATTGTCGCAGATATGAAAGGCAGCCCGGCAGAGCATGGTCGTCGAGATATTGCTGACACTTTTGACGGTATCGCCCCAGCCGCCGTCGGGGTTTTGATGATCGGCGAGCCAGCGCAAGCCATTGGCAATCAAAGCTCCATGAAGCGGCGAAGGTGCGGATCGATCCACGATTGCCAGCGCGGATACGCCGGTTGCCGTGGAAAGCGCGGAAGCGGAAAGCTCACCTTCCCAGAAACCTGCAGAGTTTCGTTCGGAAAAGAGCGCGGCACGAGCGGTGAGATAGGCATTGCGCAGTCGTTGGAGATCAATCGGCATAAGGATGGAATCGTGGTAAACTATCGGGATGAATAGAGTGATGATAGAGCGCGAAGGAAGAGGTGGAAGTAGCGATGACAGAAGAAGAATGGCTAGAATTAACGGACTGGAAGCCACTTGTGGCATATCTTCGCGTCAAAAAGAGAGAAAGGAAGGTACGACTACTTTCTTGCGCTTGCTGTTGGCAATTTGGCTGTGGATTATTGAACCCGGAATTCGCTGACGCCATAGCTACAGCGGAACACTTTGCAGATAAATTAACACCAAAAGCAGCGTTGAAGCGCGCCCGACGGAAAGTATGTCAAGTACGCCATTCACTTGATCAGCACGAATTGAGCAAACAATGGATTGGTTTGTGGTTAGCCGAGGTGGCAACGAGTGAAAATGCCGCATTCGGTGTTATTGAGGAGATATTGCGACTAGAGGCCGAAGGATTTCTTGGTTTGGACAAAAAACCCGCGCTAAAGACAATTCTCCGCGACATTTTCGGCAACCCATTCCGCCCCATAACACTCGACCACCATTGGCTCACCTCCAACGTCGTTGACCTTGCCCGAACTATTTATGAGGAAAAGGCATTCGAGCGAATGCCCATACTTGCCGATGCGTTGATGGATGCAGGCTGCGACCATGACGACATTCTGAACCATTGCCGCAGTGCTGGCCCTCACGTTCGCGGGTGCTTTGTTGTGGATCTCATTCTGGGAAAGGAGTGAGAGATGACCGAAGCGGAATGGCTGAGCCGATCGCAACTCGTCGCCATGCTGACGCACGTTAACCGGTCTGGCTGCACGGAGCGTAAGCTTCAACTCGCCGCCATCGCCTTTTGCCATCACCTGGGCAGCCTGCCTTTCGGTGCGGAGTGGCACGACACGGTTGCCAGGTTCGAGGACTGGGTGGAAGGAGCCGCTTCGGCGGAGCAAGTCCTGGCCGCGAGGCAGCGACTCGAAGAAATTGCCGATGCGACAGGCTTGCGCGACGAGCCCGGGTTATTGGCTACCGTGCGGGGTTTCGGGTATCGGGCTGCTACTTACCTGATTGCCACGGGCCCCGGACGAGTCCCGCGAATCGAGCCGCTTCTTATGGTCAAGAGCGTCGCTCATAGCGCCAACGTGGTATTCGGTTCCGGGCAGAGGCGGACCGTAAGAGCTGCTCACTGCCAGTTGGTCCGCGACATCTTCGGCAACCCCTTCCGTCCCATCAGCATCGATCCCCATTGGCTCACCTCCAACGTCATTGACCTTGCCCGGACGATTTATGAGGAAAAGGCATTCGAGCGAATGCCCATACTTGCCGATGCGTTGATGGATGCAGGCTGCGACCATGACGACATCCTGAACCATTGCCGCAGCACCGGCCCCCATGTGCCGCGGATGCTTTGTTGTGGATTTGATTTTAGGAAAAGGGTGAATCCATGACCGAACAGGATTGGCTGGAATCCACAGACCCGACTCCAATGCTGTATCCCCTGGAGGATAAAATCAGCGATCGGAAGTGCTATCTCTTCTCGATCGCTTGCCTTCGACGTGTTGATGACTTGTTGACCGACAAGAGGTGTCGAGACTTGGTCGAGGTCTACGAGCGTCTTGTGGACGGCAACGCGAATGACGATGAGAGAGCCCTTGTGGAAGAAGCCTTCTCGATTCCATATGAAGCGGACGAACTTAATAGTCTGCCCGGAATCCTTGAATCGCTGCGAAATCTTGCTTGTTATCGTGGAGCGGCAGCAGCTTTTTCAGTTGCCAATGCAGTGGCAGATGCGGTGGGTGAGGTAACCGCTGAGTTTCAGGAAAGTTATACACAGGCAGGTTTGGTCCGCGACATCTTTGGTAACCCTTTCCGGACTATCATAGTTGATCCACGTTGGCTCACTTCTAACGTCGTTGACCTTGCCCGAACGATTTACGAGGAAAGGGAATTCAATCGAATGCCCATTCTTGCCGATGCTTTGATGGATGCAGGATGCGACGACGAGGACATCCTGAACCATTGCCGCAGCACTGGCCCCCATGTGCGCGGGTGCTTTGTGGTGGATCTTCTGCTCGGAAAAAGCTGATATAGGGAGCGACCTGATGAATGATGAGCAACCACCCACACGAGATTTTGTGGATCGATGTTTGCGGACCATCCTCACTCATCCCAATACCCTGAAGGCTCTGTTGGGAGAAGTCGTCCCTGAGCTTTTACCCAGCTTTGATTTTACTCGGATGCGCGAGGCCCGTCGGGAGAATTTCCTGGGCAACTGGCGCTCGGGAAGCCGATTTGTTGTTTGAGATCCCTTATCGACTGGGAGATGGCGAACGCTGGGCGTTAGTATGCGTGCTTCTGGAACACCAAACCCGGACCGAATGGCGCGTGCCGCTGACGACGCTTATTTACGCCGTGCTCTATTGGGAATGGCAACTGCGGCTCTGGGAACAACATCCCATTCCTCGCCCCACCTTTCAACTGACGCCAATCTTGCCGATTGTCCTACACACCGGATCGCGGCCCTGGGGCAGCGCTCGAAATCTTCAAGATTTGGTGGTTGAGCCTGCCGTATTCCGGCCCTTCGTTCCGAGTTGGCAGCCAATGTTCTGGGAACTCGCCGAACATTCTCCCGACTTTCTGCTCAATGCTTCCGATGCCTTTTTTCAGGCGTTGACGGTCTTGCGAGTCGAGAAGCAGGAACAAGCCGAGGTTGAAAGGACCTTCCGCGAAGCATTGCAAAGAGTCGATTCTTTGCAGAACACGGATATGGTTCGCTGGAAGGATATGATAAAATTCATGTTTGGCTGGGCGCACAATCGCCGCCCGCGCGACGAACGCCAGGAATGGCAAACCATCTGGGAACAATGGCAAACTCATCAATCCAAACCGGAGACAAACACTATGATCGTAACCATTGCCGATGAAATGCGCTGGGAAGCTAAAGTCGAACACGCCCACGATACTTTACTTCGTTTAGGAAGGAGTCGATTTGGTGAAGCCGACGCGACAGCGCTTCAGTCCATCCGAGCGATCACCGATCTGGATCGGTTGGATCGGATGCTGGACGCGATCTTACAGAAGAATTCCTGGGCAGAATTGTTGATTGTTTCGTGAAGAATCAGAATCTCCAACGAGCGAACCAACTGGAGCAATGACAAGTCCATCAATTCAAATCGGAAGCCGAAATCGAGTCTCACTTCGAGCGCGTTTGGGTGTTGACTCAGAACGTCGACGGCTTCCATCGCCAAGCTGGTTGCTCTGACTCGACGCCAATGCTTGAATTCCTTCGAGCAAGGGTGAACGACCGAAAGCTGCCGTTGTTTGCCTGCGCAGCTGCTTGCCGGGATCTTATTTCCGCTCCATGATGAGCGTGATGCAGTAAGCGTCCATCTCATCCACGACATCGGTGTAACTGGAAACCGACAGCCATTGCTTGTTTACCTTCTCGACGGTGACCTCCGTCACGGTCCGAGTGAGAGTCCATTGGTCTCCTTTGTGCAAGCGTTTTGCCTCGGTCGCTGAAACTTCATCCCCAATCTTCACTTCGTCTTTTTCGGAGCCAATATAGGCGCGAAAATAGAGTTTGCGCAATGGCCTGCCCTTGAGTTGGGGATCATCGCCGGCAAATGTCCCGGCCTTCGTGCCAAAGAAGGTGTCGAGCTTGACCTCGTTTTCGGTCACGGCCTCCACCGGGAATGACCAGCGGATCTTCTTGCCCAGCAGCGCATCCTTGAGTTCCTTTTCGACCCGACGCATCTCGGCATCGGTTTTGCGCGCGTCAGCATCTTTGAGCTGTTTGACGGCTGCGCTTGCCCAAGCGCGAGTGTTCTCGACATTGCTCGTGTCGATCCCGGCTCGAACGAAGCCCGGCACCTCATCCGTCGAAGACGGTTTTCCACTCGACGACGATTTCCCGGAACCTTTGACCATGAAATAGATTCCAATGCTCGCCCCGATCGCACCTACGCAACCCAGCACGATCCACAGTGGCGCATTCGACTTTTTCGGCTTGCGATAACGGGTAGCCATATGAGAACCCTCGGTCAATCGGGGTCGCAAACGGATAGAGCTATAGAGCGATTTATTAATGCTGGATGGGTGTAACCAGCCCGATTTGCTCTCTTTCACTTTTCCGTCATTGTTGCTATTCAGTGCCTCGGTTCCACACCCCCCCAAGTCCTGAAAGGAGCAATCCGATGACCCCGCAACGTATCTTCTGTAGCCTGACTGTCTTGTTGGGCTTGACTGTTTACCCAAGTTTCAGCGCTCCGCCCGATCGCGCCACGACCGAAAATGCGAAGGAGGTCCTGAATGCAATGGCCAAGACCCCTGAGAAATCGATCCCACCGGCTGTGCTGCGCGATGCCGCCGGGGTTATCATCGCTCACGACGTTGTTAAAGGCGGACTCGTGATCGGCGGCCAACGCGGGCATGGCGTCCTCCTGATGCGAGAGAAAGACGGAGGCTGGAGCAATCCCATCTTCGTGACTCTTGCGGGTGCCAGCTTGGGATTGCAGATTGGTATCGAATCGACCGACTTGTTTCTGGTCGTTCGCAATGCTCGCAGCCTGGAGCGTATTATGCGCAACACCGGCAAGATAACACTGGGAACGGACGCATCGGTGGCGGCCGGCCCGTATGGACGCCAGACAGGAACCGCTGTGGATACCCAACTGAAAGCGGAAATTCTCTCCTATTCCCATACTCGTGGAGTTTTCGCCGGCGTGGCGCTCGACGGCGGCACGATTGTGCTGGACCGCGAGACCAACGACTACTTCTACTACAAGCGCGGAGTAACCGTTCCGGAGATTGTGAGCGGGGCCATGCTGACCGTTCCGGCATCAGCGCAGAAGCTGCGTGTGAAAATGGCGGAAATGAGCGGAATCAAGCCGGCGGCACCGCCTTCGGCCCAAACAGGCCCAAGCCTCCCGCCGATACGTTGATCGCGCCGTTGCCCCAATCAAAGCCGACTACGACAACCCAGCTATACTCGGCGCGGGGGAAATTGAAACATTGGTCAGAAGAAACGCCCGTGTAGGGGTGTAACCAAATTCTCTCGGGGATAGCTAAAATGTACTCCTCACGCTCCGCGTGAGGTAAGTCTTCACGCGGAGCGTGAAGAGTACATTGGCCCCAGAGAATAAGGCTGCACCCCCGTGTAGCCGCGACGCGGAGGTACTCCGCGTCGCGGCTACACGGGCGCGTTGCTCAGGAATGCTATTGATTACCACCTCTATTATCTCCGCAACCTGCTCAACTTGTCCGCCAGCGATGCCGAGTTTTGTGAAGTTGTCGAGTTTGCGAGTTATGACGACACTTGGGAAGATTTTCGTCGTTTGTAAGATTTTCAATTCCGGTTATTGGACCCATCTTTGCTCTCTATCACTTTCGAGTAGTAGATGCCATTGAATGCATCGGTTTCGCACACCCATTCTCTGAAAAGGAGCAATCTTATGAACGCTCAACGTATCCTCTGTACCCTGACCCTCTTGTTAGGTCTGACGGTTTCCCCAAGTTTCAGCGCTCCAGCCGCTCGCGCAACCACCGAGAACGCGATCGCGGTCCTCGATTCGCTGGCCAAGACTCCGGAGAAATGCGTCCCACCCGCCTCTTGCGGGATGCTGCTGCGGTGATCATCGCGCCGGATGTCATCAAGGGCGGCTTCGTGATCGGTGCCCGGCATGGGCATGGCGTCCTTCTCATGCGTGAGAAGGATGGCAGCTGGGCCAATCCCGTTTTCGTGACGATCACCGGCGGCAGCTTCGGGCTGCAAGTTGGCCTCGAAGCGACCGATGTGTTCCTGGTGGTCCGCAACGCTCGAAGTCTCGAGCGGATCATGCGCGGTGCGGGCAAGTTGACGCTCGGAGCCGATGCATCGGTCGCAGCAGGACCATTCGGACGGGATGCCGCTGCTGCCACGGATGCCCAGCTAAAAGCAGAGATCCTCTCCTATTCGCGGAGCCGGGGAATCTTTGCCGGGGTTTCGCTGGACGGCTCCACGCTTCTGGTGGATCACCACGCCAACGACCGCTTTTATAGCCGGCGCGGCATCACCGTTGGCGAGATTATGGGCGGCGACAAGCTCATCATCCCGGAGTCGGCAGTCAACCTGCGCATAAAATTATCGCAGATGACCGGGGACAAGCCGGCAGCACAACCGCCGGTAATTATTGGGCCGATCATTCCTGCTACCATGAAGTAAACGGCTCGCCGAAATCGGTGCGCAGGATTGTAAGGGGAAGAGGGCCATGACGGAGCTGGACTGGCTTGAATGTAACGATCCCGCACCGATGCTTCAGTTTCTGAATCGTCCCGTTCGCGACCGAAGAGTCTGGCTGTTCGCCGTTGCCTGCTGTCGTCGGGTCTGGCACTTGTTGGCAGACCAGCGCAGCCGGGACGCGGTTTCGACGGTCGAAGATATCATCGATGGGAAAGCCCCTTCATCCGCGCTCAACCAAGCCAATCGATTCTCGCTGCGTGCCTGGCGCTGGGTTGGCTATATGGGTTTTCCTTATGTCGAGGCCGCGCTCGCGGTAAGAATGCTGACCGCGTTCGACAATTTCAACCTGCCGGTCGACGTGGCTCGCTATGCTCGCTATGCCGCCGATTCCCCGACTGAGGCAGGCTACCAGTCAGCCTGTCTACGCGACATTTTTGGCAATCCCTTCCAGCCAATCGCACTCGATCCCCACTGGCTCACATCAAACGTCGTTGACCTTACTCGGACGATTTATGAGGAAAAGGCTTTCGGAAGAATGCCAATTCTTGCCGATGCATTGATGGATGCGGGCTGCGATAATGGAGAGATTCTCGATCACTGCAAAGGTCCAGAACCCCATGTGAAAGGTTGCTGCCTTGTGGATCTCATCCTCGGAAAAAGTTGATGAAGGTTTTGGTGGGTTGAGACGGATAGCTTTACGGAACTCGGCCGGTTTCGGGTTGCCATCGTTCTGGATACCATTACAATTACTTTTCCCTCTGAACAGGCGAGATCTCTTTTTGAAGAAGGAACGGGACGATGAGAAGGAAAGAATTGCGAACCGCTGCCAAACGACGGCGGAAAAAAGCGCTCAACACCGCGTTCAAGACGAAAAAAGCCAGAGCCCACCATGGATCCCGCCTTCGTAAAGCGGCCAAGTGAGTGACAAGGTGAGCCTGTCGGTAGTGGCTTACTATGCGGACATCGGCAAACCGATCAGCGGTTTGCCTTTTTCGTATTCATATCTTCCCGTTTCCAATCGGATCAGATCCTCGTAACCGATCCCCAATGCTTGTCCACCCGGTCTTACCACAATCGGCGACCGCCGCGCCGCATACAGACCCTTGGGGGGCGCGTTCGGTACACGGTTCGGAAAGAAATGTAATTGTTATCCGCTTTTCTTCCGGTACGCAGCGCAAGAAAACCTTCATAAAGACACCGCCAATGGTTTTGAAAACGTATTGTTCACAATGCTTTCGACGGCCTGTCGCGTTTTGGGGAAGTATTGCCGGATCAATCGATCGCGATCGGGGGAATACTCGCCGTGGTGTATCATACCAAAAAGAGCTGCGAACATCTCGCGCTTTCCATCGTCGCCGGGCAACAAAACATAATCCAACTCGTCACGATCATTTTGGGATGCAATCGCCGCACTTTCTACCGCGTAGGATCCCAGGAAAACGGAATCGGTAAGCGACGGGTTCGGCATGAATCAGGTCAAGTGCATGCCCAACTTCTTTCAAGACATACCATGTACTCATTTCCGGCGGCGTATTAAAAATAGTTGCCCTTGGATCGTCGGATTCCGCAAAATGTCGAGCAAACACAATGGTGCCGGATGCACCATGACATACAGCAGGAACCTCATGCCATGTACGTGGGGGATTACCATACGGCGGCGGTTCGTGCAATAATCTCGGCAATGCTGTCAGAATGGTTCGATCCAAAACAATTCGTTTCGAGCCGGCTAATTTTTTATGCGCCCAACCCGGTACGGCATTCAGACCCTTTGCCACTGCCTTGACAAAAGCAGGACTGTGAACTCGTTGTTGAATATAATCCGGCCACGAGCCAAGCACCGCAAGAACATGCGGATCCAGATGTTCCTGGATAGAAGTAGTCGGCAAAGAAGTCTTGCCGAATTGTTTACCGCGACGTGCAGGTGCTGGAAGATTATCCGAGTTATCAAGAGATACTTGTTTGCCATCCTCAAACTCGCTCTTTCGCCCTGCCTTGTCACTTCCGAGCCATTCCCGCAGTGTTTCCTCCGGATAGAGCAGCCAGGCAAAATCGCGCCGCATGACCACTTCATTTGCGTGTTCTTCCCGTTGATTTCGTGCTACCGCCTCTTTTGCGAACGGAAGTTGCTCAGCAACCCCAGGCCGAAGTGCTTCGGTGACCCCCTGCAATTGCTGGAACCATTCCTTGCGCTGTCGCTTTCCTTCGGGTTCTGATTCGATTAACTTCTGCTTGCGTTTTACCAGTTCTTGAACCTCCGGATTCCTGGCAGCTTCTTCGGAGAGATGCCGTTGTGGGTTCCAGATCAAATCGCGGATGAGTCGGTCGGGGTTCGCAAAGCTCGTCGGGTAGCGCGGTAGCGGCAGCCTGAGCGTACCGCTGGTGACAATGATCCCCGGCGGTTTCAGGCCCAGCCAGGTTTCGACGATGTCGTTGGTGACTTCATCGTAGATTCCTCCGCCGATGCCGTGGATAAACGACACCCCCAGGCAGATGCGCGCGAACATGGTCGTCGTCAGGGCGCGGGTACGAATCCCAGCTCCCTTTGGAATCTTTTCTCCAGGAAGAGCGAAGAGCCGGCCGCGCTTTTCTTTGCCGTGTTGAATGACCCAGAACGGCAGTTCATAGCGATCTCCATCCGCGCCAGGTCCGGAACCGGATGATTTTTGCTGCGAATGCCGTGTGCGGATCGATAGCGTTGCACACATTGATTGTAAATAGAATGAAAGCGCGGCAGATCTGCGAGAATATGGCGGATGAATCGCTGAAATGCCTCGGTTTGACACATCCTGCTAATGGGTAGTTCCAAGTTGTGGCATCCCCACCGGCGCTCCTGCATTCGTCGAGTTGCCGCGAAGATTTCACCCAGCATGGGCGTTCGCTCGCTTTGTCGCAGTGCTTCCGGCCAGACATCCATCAACAGCGGACGATAACCCCACGTTCGCCACAGCGGTTCGCTCCGCTCTGGAAAGCTGCGAAAAAGACTGATATCGTGAATCGATCGATCCTCGTAGGTTGATTCGCCCGCGAATTCATCAAACGGCACGGATTCCAGATAGGCCGATTCCAGCGGCAGAACCGGCATACGGACGCTAGTTGAAGTCACGATGTCGGTATCGACGATCAGGCTCAATGGAACGAGATTATGTTGCTGGGCCAGTTGATGAAGGGAAAAATTCTTGAGCCAGACGCCGGGATGAATCAAGGCCGGTTGATGGCCGCTCATGAGCAGTGGGCCATCGTTGAAGGGGGGTATAGGCTCGCGCGCTTCAGCGTGATATCGGCGCGCTGCGGCCAGAATCTCGCCAATTGCGCGCTGACGGAACGAGGGAAGCGATTCCCCATCGATAAAGATGGATGGGTTATTGAGTTGGTCTCGATTGGCGGCGAAGAGTGCGCCGACTTCGGTCGAGGGCGGATCGATCAGGATTACGCCATCTTGCTCTGGAGCACGATAACGGCGAGCTCACCGGCAAGACTCCCACGACCACATCGCAGTTGTCCGACACAGCGATGGGCCGGCCAGAACATCGCGTTCCGCATCCGCGAGGATCTTGCGGTAATAGGCCAGCCTGGCTTCGGCGTCGTTCAACATGCCGCCAAAGGCGCGCCTGGGATCGAGATAAATGCGCGGCACCCCCACTTCCTTGATGCGCAGTCCAAGACGGGCGGCTTGCACCCAGAGTTGCAGCGGCATACCCCAGCCGGTCTCAGTGATCCTCAATTTGGCGAGCGCTTCGCGCTTATAAGCCTTGAAGCCGCAAAAGGCGTCGGTGATCTCCAGGCCGTAGCGTTGATTGATTTCTTGCGTGATGGTCTGGTTGATCGCCCGTCGATCGGTTGGTGCGGGGGTATCCTGCCGAAAATCGCGGAGGTATCTGCTCCCCGATACCATGTCGGCATCGTGAATCGCTTCCAACAAGACAGCGATACGCGAAGGCTTCATGCTGACCGTCGCAGTCCATCGTTACGAGCACATCGTAATCGCGACAAAGCGCATAGTTGAAGGCGGAAATCAGCGCTGCGCCATAGCCCCGATTGCGCGGGTGCGTCAAAACGCGCAGATCTTTTTCTTGGTGGAGCAGTTCGGCAGTTCCATCCGTGGAGCCGTCATCGACGACGAGAATGTCCGAGGCGTATTGCCGCACCTCAGCGAGAACGCGCTGAACGTGCGCTGCTTCGTTGTAGACAGGAATCGCAATGAGTTGACGCATGTTTTTCCCACAAGCAGAAGACAGGACTAACCACAGAGTCAACAGAGAACACAGAGAAGACAATCAAGAGATAAATGAAATTGAGCAATACGAGTAACGCAGATTGAGTTTTCCGATTCGATCTCTGTGTTCTCTGTGACTCTGTGGTTAGTTCAAAACTAAGTTCTTAGAGCGCTGCTTTCACCAACTCGCGCATCTTGGCTAACCCGGTCTTGGCGACCAATAACGCGTCTTGCTTCCAGTACTCGGGGTTGAATAGTTCGAGCGACAGCATCCCCTGATAGCCGATGTCATGCAGGGTCTTGATAACCTGTTTCAACGGCGCGACGCCATCGCCGGGGTAAACGCGGTCGGCGTCCTTGATCTTCTCGCGTGGAAATTTCTGCGTATCCGGGTAATCGTTCATGTGGAAGATGCCGATGGTGCTGCCACGGATCAGCTTCAACCCTTCAAAACCCGAGCCGCCTTTGTAGAGATGGTAAATATCCGGCAAAACACATGCCGCTGGATGGGCGCTTTCCATGGCGACGTATACGGTTTCGCCGAGCCGGCTCAAGGGCTTGGAGAAACCCCAGACTTCGACTTCGGGAATAATGCCCATCTTCGCGCCAAGCTCGGCCAGATCGCGATAACGGTCGGCAATGGCGAGCAGGTTCATGTTTTCCTTGTCGATGGCACCTGCCGGTGGTGCTGCCATCCGCGTGCCGCCGATCTGATGCACCATTTCCATGTCGCGTTTCGCCTGTTCCAGCCCCTTTTTGCGGGCCGATTCATCATCGACAATCCAGGGCGCAAAGCCAATGGAACTCGGAACCTTCAGACCGAGGTCGGCGATTTTCTTGCCGAGATCCTTGAGCGAACCACCGGCTTTCTCGTAAGCTTCCAGTTCCCGAAGCCACGGCTCAAACCCGTCATAACCGGCTTTCGCGGCAATCTCGGCTTCGACCTCGACGCTCAGTTTTTGCTCGCGGATGGTGCTGGTGTTCAGACAGAAGCCCCACCCGTGGGGCGACGCCGCGGGAGCGGCCTGGGCTTCGGAGACCGCGAGCGTCCCCACACCGACCGCAGTTGAAGTTGTCATGAGCCATTCTCGGCGAGAAGGTGAAGTTGTCATGAAGAAAAGTCTCCCGATTCCAGAACAAAAAGCCAGGATTGCAAAGCACGGCAGGGCGAACCCCATGCGTCAAGTTGGGGGTAAGGTTGGCAGGCTCCCCGAGCTGGTAGTCACCCCGGAGCTAACGCCCGACTATTACCCCAAAGTTGAAAGCCGAGCGAGCCCTGTTCCCCTCTCCCCTGTACTCAGGGGAGAGGGTTAGGGGTGAACCTTCCACCTTCCCGGACGCGCATCTTTTAGGGTGAAAGTCTCAACCACTCACCCTAGCCCTCTCCCCTGAGTACAGGGGAGAGGGAATTAGTGCTTGCCCGTCTCCCTCTCCACTTGCAGGCTTGAGTCCGAGCTAACGCACCAGGTTCGCCTCATATTACGACCGACTTTGAGTTCTCAAGGCACTACAAATCTTAAAGGCTCCTCAAGATCAATCGCCCTTCTCACGTTCACATCACTCATTCGCGCATACCATTCGAAGCTCTGGGTGATGAGCGCGGCAAACCCTGCCTTGGGCGCTGATTGTTCCCATTCTACACGGATGCTGTCATCTTGTCGGCGCAGCGTGAACCAGAGCGGCGGCAACGACCGGACGTGCTCTACCAGCATGCCTGGCATTTCTATCGGCAAGACGACTCTCCTGGGAATTCTACTGTCGCATACCAAATCCTCGAGCGCTTGCAGTTGATACCTGCGCACGGCCGACGATCCGCTCCGGCCAACCGGTGCGTTTTTGAGCAATGCATCCCAGCGTAACGCCGCAGCCAGCGCAGCCCGGGAAAGACTCTTCTCATCCGGCGACATTTGAATCTTGTCGGCAATCAAGGTTGAGGCAAGACCTTTGCGATCCGGACCAATGGCGAAACGGTTTTTGGTCGTTCCGTAGTGCAGCGTACTGCCGGTCAGCGCAACCGATCGGACCTTTTGGCCCTCGATCGTTTCCGTGATCGGCTGCGGTAACTCTCCGCTCAAGATTTCCAGAATCGCCGGCAACAGCGTCTCGATCGACCGGGCCGACTCGACATCGTCCATATGAAGCACAACAGTTGGCCATAGCGCTTTGGCACTGGCATCGTGCAGGGGTGGGAACAGCAGCGCTAATCCCGACACCTTCTCAAAGGTTCGTCGAGGATTGGTTTGCGGCTTTTTCTCGACCAGTTCCTCCAACAATTCACTCGCCGTCGCTCCTAGCGTGCCGGTTGCCTTGACCAGTGTATCCAGTATTGCGAGCGCCTTTTGGAGTCTGTGCTCGCCTTTGGGGAAAGCCAGAGTCAATGCGAGGGAGCTTTCCAGGGGAATCGATTGCAGTTGTTGAATGCCGATCGATTGCCCGTTGAGAAAGTCGAGTAATGGCACCGACTTTCCCGAGACAAAATTCAACCCGATGGAACAGCGAATCGCTCCCGCAGAGAAAGAAACATGCGCTGTAAGACTCTTGATGAGTGCAGGAGGAACCAGTTCCTTGACGGCAACCCAGGCCGTGGAATTCACTGGACGGTTACTTCGCAGGAAAGGTTCCATACGGCTCGCCAGCCCTTTCGCATTCATATACGCAAACAGTCCCGGCCGCTTTCGCCCTTCGATGACTTCCTTGAAGGCTTCCGACGAGGTAAAACTTGCCGATTTATCCTTTTCTTTCCAACGTCGCAGCGCCGTTGTGATCTGTTCCTTGTTCGACGCAACGATGACTAATCCGGCAGTCTGAGCCAGAGCAAATCGCGGCAAGGACGGTGGAGGTTCGGGGACGAGTCCACCAGGCACAAGCAGTTCGTTGGGAATACCCATCAAACCATTATCTTGAAAGATGTCAACCCCCTCGAAAGTCGTTATCTTTTTCAGGGCAGGATTCTTCTGAAGGAATGAACGCAGCAAAGTGTCGGGCAATTGGCTCGCTCCGGGTTTCAGCACGGCGATGAACTCGGCATCTCCATTCGCATCGAAGCCGGTGATGGCAAAGGCCAGCCCCTGAAACTTCTTGGCTTCCTTGAGCATCGCCGGACCCAATAGCGTAGCTATGATCCCGGCCTCGGAGCGATCGGCAAGTTCGCCATCCTTCCAGTTCTGTCCATTTTGGGCTAAGAAAGGTTTGGGGTTTTCGAGCGTTGACCCTTTGAAGAGCGCAATCAACTCCTTCGCCACAACGTCAGGCTGGACAACTTCCGCATAGATGATTGGTTCGCGGGGAAATAACTCGGCGATGTCCTTCGGTTCAGCGCAGCGAAGGTGCTAGCACCACAAAAGCGAAAAGCGATATTCCGAACAAAAAGGAACGCACGACGAACCTCTGGCAAAACTTGATTGACAATGTATTTAATCTACCCAATCCGAAAGCCCAAACGCAAGCAGAAGAGAGACACAACACCCGAACAAAACAAGAATCAAATGCTTACCCACCACGGAATACACGGAATACACGGAATAATGCAGCAACCTGTCTTGGTCTTTTCTGTGTGTTCCGTGTATTCCGTGGTGCTTATCCCAGTTCTTCCAACCACAGTGTCACCTGGGCGTCGCTGGGCATGCGCCAGTCGCCGCGTGGAGATAAGCTCACCGAGCCAACCTTCGGACCATCCGGTAAACATGAGCGCTTGAATTGGCTCGCAAAGAATCGCGTTAAGAAAACTTTTAGCCAGCTTCGAATCGTATCGATCGGATACGGTCTTCTGAATTTCGCGTGGCCAGCAAGAAACAAGATTTTGCTCGGCAACATTCCAAATCGCAAGAAGTAGAACAAGAAGAAATCGTGCAATTCGTAGGGGCCAATCGACGATTCGGTCGATTGCATTTTTCCATCCGCTCGGCTCGGCAACAATTCCGGCGAGATTTCCGTACTCACGATATCGAGTAGCGTTTTTCTTGCTTCACCGTCGAATTCATTCTCCGCGGCCCAGCGTACCAGAAATTGCACCAACGTCTTCGGGATGCTGATGTTGGGGTTATACATGCTGATGTGATCGGCATTGTATGTACACCAGCCCAGCGCCAGCTCCGACAGATCGCCCGTGCCCACGACAAACCCGGTATTCATCAGCAAGCTGGTTCGCATCCGGGCTTGGACGTTCTCGAAAGTCAGATCGTGACATTTCTCAGCGGGGACTTCACTTAGCTTGGCCGTCAATCGATCGATATCCAGTCCGTCCAAATCAATGCCGAAGGGTGAATGCCCCAGTGCCTTCATCTCGGCAAGACACATGGGACGAATATCGATTTCTCGATGGGTCACCCGCAAGGCACGCATCAGGGCGATGGCGTTGCTGCGCGTGCGCTCGGTGGTGCCGAAGCCTGGCATCGTCAAGGCGCGGATTCGGTCTCGCTCAATCCCCAGCGAATCGAGCGTCTTGCACAACACCAACAGTGCCAGCGTGGAATCGAGACCCCCGGAAACCCCTATGGCGACCGCCGGCAAACTAATGTGTTGCAGACGTTGACCCAGCCCAGTAACCTGGGTTAAAAAAATCTCTTCGCAGCGTTCCTTTAACTCGGATTCTGCTGCCGGGACGAATGGATGCGCATCGACTTCGCGCAACAACTCGGGCTGGGGTTTTCGTTCCGCGCAACGAATGGGAACGCGCCGAAACTCCCGCTTCAATCCAGGAGTGAGAACGGCATCGTTGAAACTCGTGGTCAGAAGACGATTTACGCGCAATCGATCGAGATCGACATCGGCAATGAGTAGCGTATCCTCGCGCAGGAATCGTTTGGACTCCGCCAACAGGGTGCCGTTCTCGGCGATCAGGCAGTGGCCGCCGAAGACAATGTCGGTCGTGGATTCTCCCACGCCCGCAGCGCTATAAATATAACCTGCGATGCAGCGCGCCGACTGGTTGCCGACCAGTTGGCGACGATAGTTTGCCTTGCCGATGGTCTCATTGCTGGCGGAAAGATTGGCGAGGATACTCGCTCCATGCAGAGCCTGAATGGAACTGGGTGGTATCGGCCCCCAAAGATCTTCGCAAATCTCAACGCCCAGAATCATTCCATCGACATCGCTTGCGGGGAATAACAGATCGGTTCCAAACGGAACTTCTTTTCCGAATAATTCAACACTTCGGCTATAAGATGTCGAAGCCGGTGCAAAGAACCGCGCATCGTAAAATTCCTTATACGTCGGCAAATAGGATTTCGGGACGATCCCCAAGACCTGTCCCGATTGCAATATCGCTGCAACATTGAAAATCTGGTCATCGACAACGAGGGGTAACCCGACAACCGCCACACCGGAATAATCCGACGCCGTGGCACTTGCGACGCTTTGAAGAGATTCGACGGCTCCGCGCTGAAGCGTCTGTTGAAAATAGAGATCGTTACAGGTGTAGCCGGTCAAACCCATTTCAGGGAAGACCAGGATTTCAACACCTTTGGCTTCGGCATCTTGCATGAGCGCAACGGTGCGCTCCGCGTTGGCATGGCAATCGGCCACGCGAAGCAAAGGAGAACCGGCGGCAACTCGAACAAATCCGTGATATGGCATTGTGTTTTGGACTATAGAACACGTACTAACCACAGAGTCACAGAGAACACAGAGAAGGCATGTCACCAACAATAAAATCGTGGAAGAACAAATAAGGACTTCTCGGTTCTTCATATCCGTGATGTGTCTTCTCTGTGTCCTCTGTGACTCTGTGGTTAATAATTCTGTTCACCGAATCCCATTACTTCATTCTATCATCCAGCCGACTTCTGGCGGCTTCGATTTCCTCTGCACGCATCTGCTGGAACCGCTCCATCCATTTGCCGACGGTTGGCGACAACTCCATTTTCTGATACCGTCCCCAGGTTCGATCGGCCCGGTCTGCCTGTTCGGGGAACGATTCATGATACACGATACGTCCCTGGTCCACTAACTTCACAAACAGCGGCTCCCCCTGTGGCGCTTCAGAGACGTCGGCAACGATCATCGTATCCTCTCGACCATAGGTGCGCAGATAACCGCCGATCGATTCCTTTCCCGGTGAGTTCGAGAATTTGACGTCGGGGTTTCTACCCGTTGCCGTTCGCTTGAACACGGCCGAGACCGTATCGCGATGGACCAGCCTCCACCAGTATCCACCCGCTCCGGGAAATAGCATCGTCGGCTCCTGTCCCGTTTGCTGTCGGAACAGTTCGTAGACGCGCCGAACGGTTTCCGGCGTTACCTCATCTTCGAAGACGATTTGACGGGGCGGAATCCCTGCATCGCGCATCTTCCGGAAATACAGAATGCATTGCTGCGCGATGTCGCCGCTATCGACGCGCACGCCGACTCGATCGGTTTCCGGATGCGCTCGAATGACTCGTAGCGCATTTTCCAATCCAACGGTTTCGGCATCGACCAGATCGCACAATAAGGATGCCGTCCCCATTCGCGTAATGAATCGATCCATCATTTCATATTCTGCTTCGCCGAGACTGCGCTCGAACGATTCCCCTGCGCACATCATCTCATGACCGATGGTGCCGATCGATCGAAAGAGTTCGGGATACATAAACTCGGCAGTATCGTTGGAAGTGAGTTGACCTCTGCCGCCTATGTAACGCGCCAACAAGAGAATCAGATTGCAAACCTCGACGGGAGCCGATCGCAACCCGAATTCGGCATCGCGCGGCGTTGCCAGCTTCATCAGGCGGGCCTTGGTCGCCTGAATAATCGGGGCAAAGTACCGGCACATCGCTGGTTCGAGATAAGAGATCAGGCCGCCCGGCCCCTCAAAAAACAGACACGGCACACCGGGTAAAAATGTTTGCCCGCCGGCGAAGCCCCAGACATCCACGGGAAGATAAATATCCTCGCCTTGTTGTGAGGTGAGGACAGCATCCCAGAGTTCATCGGGGAATGCCTTTACGGCAGATTGTTCGCGGAACCATTGGCGTGCCAGTTCGATGTCGGCGTGTTTGAGGGGCCGAGAAAACCACTGGGCCAGCATGGCTTCGTGGCCGGCCATGATGAGTTGATTGCCTGCACCCTCTTCCTTCAGTCCTTTGCGCAGGACCAAACTGTAACCTGCATGCTGGAGAGCAATGTCGGGCACGGCGGACCACATGGTTCGCTTGTAGGTGTCGGTGCCGCCGATGAACCCGCCGAGCAGGAAGAGTTTATCGAAGAATTCTTGCCGCATCTGGGCCCGCTTGGCGGCAAACGGATCGATAGCGGTGGCTGGGTTCATGAGTCTCGTTTGAGTGGTTTCAACACGAATCCTTGGGTAATTCCAGGCGGCAGCAGCCGAGGTTTAGACATTCTTTGGGAATGCCGGCTTCAACCGCTTCCTCGAGAACACCGGGGCGCAGCGAGTACCACACGAAGCGTCCCTTTTTACGGCCCTGGACCAGATGAGCAGTGCGCAGCACAGTCAGATGATGGGAGACATTGACGGCCGGGATCGCCAGCATGTCGGTGATTTCGGTGACATTATGGGCACCATCGGCAAGAAAGCGAACGATCTTGAGCCGTTCCGGAGCTGCCAGAGCACCCAGAAGTTCAGCACAACGACGGGGTTGGAGAGGATCCTTTGGCACTGGACATCGGTTGGTTGCTGGGACCATGTTCAACAGGTGACGCAAAATTGATTCTATCGTTCATCCGGTCCGATTCAAAGAAGAGCACTCAGGAACTCAGGAACAAGCACTGATCAGCGAACCCTACGGATCAACCAACTAACCAAACGCGGAGAACTCGGACCTTCTTGTCGTCTTCAACGATCTCGAACTCGATCCCAAGTGGATGCCCAATGGCGACCCGAACCGCAAGCAAGGCGCGAGATTCGCCAAGGTTTCTCGGATCATATTTTAGGGCCGTATCGAGTCGGTGTGACGCGACAGTGACAGCATTTCGATCACTCGCTGCGAGCCAGCTTGCTCCTAAGCCATCCTCGGCCTCTTGCGTCCAGGTAACGCTGTAGTTCACGGTCCATACCTTTCGTGGATCCGTTTCCAGACCTCGGAAAGAGGTAAACCATCGGGTTGCTTTCTGGCTTCCTCGATTTCTTCATCCGTGAATGGCGATTTTACTCCGGGAGGCAGTTTTCCGAACGAGACGGTCTCGACGGTCTTCACTGGATCGCCGGTTGGTCCCTCAAAGATAATCTGACCTTCGGCAGCGGCCAGCTTGGCACGAAGTTCGGGGTCGATTATCACGATTTTGGTCACGGAGATCATTGCTCGCTCCTTAGGGTTCAACTCTTCCCATCATATTCGCATCGGCGGAGGATTGTAGCACGCGTGGTTCCCGTATGCCTCATTTCCACTCACCGCGCTCGACCCGCTTCCAGAACTCACTGAGAGTGATGCCACTGTCCGGTTCTTTTCGCGCTTTCTCGATTTCCTCGTCGGTGAACGGCGACTTCACGCCAGGTGGGAGCTTGCCGAATGCTACCGTTTCAACGGTCTTCACCGGATCGCCCGTAGGACCCTCGAAGATGATTTGACCCTCGGCCGCGGCCAGCTTGGCGCGAAGTTCGGGATCGGCAATCACGATTTTGGTCACCGAGATCATTACTAGCTCCGTAATTGGGAATCAACGACATCGGAAGCCGTTCGCAACTTCTCGGGCAGCGACGCATCCAACAACAGACGAGACATAGGAATTCCTCCAGGAAAGATCGTTTGATTCTATCATATCACGCACTCGGTCGGAAGTACCAAGCTGCGAGCTAGCCAATCTAACTTCCCTTGACACCGGACATCGATTCCCGCACGCTATGACAGTGGGTGGGGTGTTTCAAGACGATGAGGGAGATTGCGTTTACGCAGTTTTCCTGATCTCTCCGAGGTTACCTCGGGGGAGCGATTAGATTCCGATATGACCCTGCACGAGCGGCGCTGCGCTATGCGCAGAATCGCTCGTGCCTCACGAGACGGGTTGGGACTCCCCACTCATTTTTCTATGAGACCAATACCATTCATTGCGCGAAACCTTGCCGCTGCATTTCTCGACGGGGCATGGTCGAAGGAAGCCATATTGCAGCGGGCGGTGCTGGCTTGTGGCCGCAAGACTCGTTGGATCACGCTGCTGGTCAATCGGGTTCTCAAAGCATTTCCGGAATCTTCGAGTCAGCGCACGCAAGAGCCGATCGCCAGATTTATTGAGGCCCAGCCGATCTTTCGCAAAGCCGTCCGGTCTTATCTTCCCGAAGAAGGCTGTGCGTTCCATCAACTGTTTTGGGTGACGCCAACCATGTCACCCAGACCAGGCGCTCCCGAATCCTGGCAAGTTCCACCTCTCACAACCTCGACCGCTCTGGCCAACTGGCTGAATCTGAAACCCGCCCAGCTCGACTGGTTCGCCGATTGTCACGGCTTCGAGGCCAAACTGCCGGAGGGATCGCTTCGCCACTACATGTATCGCTGGATTGCGAAACGAGCGCGGAAGTATCGGCTCCTGGAAATCCCGAAACCCCGGCTCAAGAGTTTTCAGCGTCAAATCCTGCACGAGATTTTGGATCGTATCCCCTGCCATGATGCCGTGCATGGCTTTCGCAAGGGTCGATCGATTGTTACCTATGCCGGGCCTCATTGCGGGCAGCGCATCGTCGTTCGCTTCGATCTGCGAAACTTCTTTCCTTCGATCCCAAGCTCGCGGATTCATGCGATTTTCAAGACCGCCGGCTATCCCACCAATGTTGCCAGGCTATTGACCGGCCTGTGTACTGGTGTTGTTCCCGGCGCTGTCTTGGATGCCCGTCCCGGCGAAAGACCAACTTCATCCGTTTCGGCAGAAGAGGAACTCTTTCGCGTTCCCCATTTGCCGCAAGGCGCGCCGACATCACCGGCGCTGGCGAACCTCTGTGCCTATCGACTCGATTGCCGGCTCCAGGGACTGGCCCAGTCACTCGACGCTCGGTATACGCGCTATGCGGATGACCTGGCGTTTTCGGGCGGCGAGAAACTGGAACGAGCCGTGCGCCGGCTTGAAGTTGAAGTCTGCACGATCGCGCTGGAGGAAGGATTTGAACTCCACTTGCGCAAGTCGCGGTTCATGCGGCAAGGAGTTCGCCAACAACTGGTGGGAGTGGTGCTCAATGCTCATCCCAATATTCGCCGCGATGAATACGATCGACTGAAAGCGATCCTGCACAACTGCGTTCGCTTTGGACCAGCTTCTCAGAATCGTGAAGGGCATGCAGACTTTCGGTCGCACTTACTCGGACGAATCGCTCATCTGGCCATGCTGAATCTGCAACGGGGAGAGAAACTGCGAAAGCTTTTTGAGAGAATGGTATGGGAATAGGTCCGGCGATCCCCGCGTTCTGTGCGAACGCGGCTACACTCCAGAAGCTCCTCGCCTGTAGCCGCGTTCGCACAAAACGCGGGCTGCGTCGCGTCTAGCGAGAAGTCTCGGATTTACTGTCGTAATTCGACATCCGGCAGAGTACAATCCAATCATGTTTTAATCCCGGTTGTTTCATTAAACCGAAGGAGTGTTGAAAGCAATGTCTACGAGCAACTTCAAAAAGGCCTTCGCGCTATTGGTGGCGATTGGCATGTTTGGAACCGGTTGGAGTGTTTTTCGATCCGAGGCGGTTCCGCAAGACAAGCCCGTCGAGAAACCGAAGCCCGACACCAAGGACAAACCCGTCGAAAAAGTGAATCCGGAGCCGAAAACGCCGCCCAAAGAGGGCCGGCTCAAGGAAGAAAGCATCAACCTCCCCAAGACCCAGGCTCCAACGCAGGTGCTGGCCAGTATTGACAAGGACGGCAAGCTGGTCGTCAAGATGGCCGTCATGGTATTTATTCCCCCCAAACAACCAAACCCTCCTCCTGGAATTGGCGGAGCACCGATGTTCCCTGCCAGAATTGTTGTGGGACCACCCGGAGTGATGATGCCTTTTGCGCCTGGAGGGTTTGGCGGATTTGGCGGCCCGGGAGGTGGAAACTTCGGCGGCGGAAAGCTTGTCTGGGAGTATCAGCCACAAACATACGACTTGAAAGAAGTCGAAGTGCTCGACACCAAGGGAAAAACAATCGATGCTGCTGAAGTGGCCAAGCTCCTGAAAGAAGAGACCGTTGCCCTCGCTTCGATGCCGGGCCAGAAGGTGGACCCGCTTCACCTGCGCCTTGTCAAAGAGGGGACACTGGTCTTCAACCTGCCGATGCCGCAACCGATGGTCGGTTTCCCGGGTTTTGGATTCCCGCAACCGCCGCTACCACCGGCATTTCCGAAGCCACCTGTGCTCCCGAAGCCACCGGCATTCCCGCAGCCACCTGTGCTCCCGAAGCCACCGGCATTCCCCAAAGGGTTCCCGCAGCCACAACCTCGCCCCGTCCCGCCCGCCGATCAACCGCCTCCACCGGCCTCCCGGTAGTTCCGGGCCGGAGGACAGAGAAGCACGTCAGAGGACAGAGCCCTTCTGACCTCTGACCTTGTCGAACCGTAAATAGTGGTGTAAGATGCAAACATATAACCCCAGGGATAGCACCCCTGGACTAACGCCTCGGCCAAAAGTCGAGGCGTTCTCTTTTTTGTATCTTCATTCAAATTGAAATGTTGCGATCACTACTCATTCAGGTCGACAACCTCGAATTGCCCCGATTTGCTCAATTGGGTGCCCCACACCTTATGCGAGGCTTGGTGTTCCGAGGGACGAAACGTGATGGGTGAGCCTGTCCCCAAATCGAAGTTCTGGATCGTTTCCAGGGCATCGATCACCTTTTCCGGCGTCGGATTGCTCCCCGCCCTCTTGATTCCTTCCGCCAGGATCACGGCATCGATGTAGCCTTCCAGCGAGGTAAAGGTCGGGCGCTCGGCCGGGAAATATTGCTTCAATAACTCACGGTATTTCAAGACCAGCGATGCTCCCGAATCGATCGGAGGCACTACCTGAGTCACGATCACTCCCTCGGCATAGTTCGGCCCCGATTCCCTCAATTCTTCCGCAAGCGCCAGGCTCCCCACGAAGGACACGTTCGTAAAGATAATGTCTCTACCGGCATCCTTGATCTTCCGGATAAATTCCGCAGCAGGGTTATACACAGCCACCATGACCACAGCCCGGATTTCCGGGTGGGCCAGGATGGTCTGGACAGCTGCCTTGATGTCCATCGTGTTGCGCTCATAGCCGACGCGCACAATGTCCTTCGCGTCGCGGCCATATTTTTGCAGCGTTGCCGCAACGCCCTGAAAGCCGTCATCGCCATAACCGTCGTTCTGGGCAAAGACGGCCAACCTTTCCGGTCGCAGCCGATAATGGTCGAGCAAATACTTCACGATCGCCGAGGTCTCCTCCTTGTAACTGGCCCGATAGTTGAAGATGTATCGGGAAGGAGGATCTTCCCGGAGCAACTGAGCACCGGTAAAGCCGCCGAAAAATAACAGCTTGTGTTCCTTGGCATAGGGCACCGTTTTCGCCGCGGTCGGGGTGCCTATATTGCCGATGACCGCAAAAACCTTGCGTTGTTCGTTCAGCTCCTTCATGTTGGCCAGTGCTTTGTCGGGTTCATAGCCGTCATCGAGCGCTACCAGCTTGATCTTTCGTCCGCCGATTCCTCCCTGGTCGTTGAGATTCTTCAGGCAGGTCTCGATGCCCACGTTCATATCCCGGCCCAGTTCGCGCGAAGAACCACTGAATGGGCCGGTCATTCCCAGCAGAATTTCAGAATCCTCGGAGAAGAAGAAATGACGGGCCAAGAGGCCTGCACCGGCCGCCCCTACTACTCCGATCGCTCCCAGCAGGAACTTACGGCGAGATTGCGCGGGCGGCTTCCAAGGGATACCCGGTTTTCCCGGCATAGGGTGCAACGGAACGCCCATCTCCAAAGCGATTCCTTCAATTCTTTCGACGACCTCATCGGTACTGGGTCGATCCGCAGGCTGTTTCGCCAACAGCTGGAGGATCAGGGCGTTGAGGGCACTGGGAATCTGCGGATTGCGCTTCTGCGGTGGTACGGGTGCATTGACTCTTGCCGACATCAGCAGCGCGAGCGGAGTATCCGCCATGAATGGCACGTCCCCGGTGGTGAGTTCGTACATCACACAACCCAGACTGTAGAGATCGCATTGGGCATCGACGGGAAGTCCTTCCGCCTGCTCGGGTGCCATGTAGGCTGGAGTACCGAGAACCAAGCCCGGCTTCGTTACGTAAGAAGAGAGCTTGGAAGTGCGCGCCAGGCCGAAATCGAGAATCTTGACCCGGCCCGTCGGGCTTTCGAGCCAGATATTCGATGGCTTGATGTCCCGATGAACCAGGCCGCTTCGATGAGCGGATTGCAGACCGAGCGCGATTTCAAGGCTCACACGCAGCGCTTCGGATAGACTGGATGGGCCTTTGCGCTTAAGCCAGGCAGCGAGTGGCTCACCGTGCAAATACTCCATGGCCAAATAGGGTACGTCCTTGATCGTGCCAACCTGGTAAACGGCGACAATATTATCGCTCTTGACTGCTGCCATGGCCCGGGCTTCGCGAAAAAAACGCTCCTGCGCTGCCGGGCCGTCATCGACCTCTTGAATCATGGCCTTGATCGCGACGGTTCGGTCAAGTTGCGTGTCGAGCGCCTCAAAGACTACCCCCATGCCGCCGCGACCGATGACACGAATAATCCGGTAATGTGCCAGCATCCCGAGGCTGCCCGGTTCCGATGCTTCGGTGAGGAACGCAAACGGGCGCTGGTTTGCAGCATGGATGTCCCCGCTGTCATTCCGAGGTGTCGATGCTTTCTGACCCGGGTTGGGAGTGGTTCGATCCAAAACGGTGCGAGCACTATCCACCGATGGATTGGGGGCCACCTCATCCAGGCGTGTGGGTGAATTCGGATCCATCGATACCGGATGCATTTTCTTCCCGCAAGACGGGCAGTCCGTTTCCGCCTCATTCGGAATACCTTCGCGCGACAGCTTCTGTCCGCAGTGAGCGCATTTCAATGCAACCATCGGACCCTCGAAGTTGGGGAAGGGTTGAAGATTTGAGAGTTTGAGGATCAACCATCGTGGTTGTTGGAGCAAAGGGCAAATACCCTCCGATCCGCTGTTCAATTTATGTCGAATCGGCGAGATGGAAAGGTGCTGGTTTTTTGCCGGCAAGAAGAAAAAGCTACTGGCTTACCCCGCGTTCTGCGCGAACGCGGCTACGGCGCAGGAAGTCGCTTCTCCGTAACCGCGTTCGCGCAGAACGCGGGGTGGGTCGGCGCAGGAAGTCACTTCTCCGTAGCCGCGTTCGCGCAGAACGCGGGGCGTCGGCGCAGGAAGTCGCTTCTCCGTAGCCGCGTTCGCGCAGAACGCGGGGTGCGTCGGCGCAGGAAGTCACTTCTCCGTAGCCGCGTTCGCGCAGAATGCGGGGTACGTACCCGACCTTGGTTTCATCAGTCGTTTTGAAACTCGTCGGCCTCAAAAGGTGGGTCATCGTGAGGAACCGGTCCTGGTGTTCCTTGCATCGCGGCGGTATTTCTGTGGATGGGTTGTTCAATTCACATAGCGGAAATCGATGCTTGCAAACAACATTTGCACAAACTGGCCCCAACACTCCATCCGTGCCTTCACGTCACTGCCGGCCGAGCGCAGGAATTCTACGGCGATGGCACGTTCGCCAACACTGGGCGCTCTACCCAACGTCAAGCGAAATGCGCGCGCGATTCGATCGGTATCGCCAAGCTGCTTATCTTCGAGTAATCGGTGGGCAGTTCGTTGAGCCTGTTCGATCACAAACGAGTTATTCATAAGAAAGAGTGCTTGCGGCGCGACCGTGCTGGTATTGCGTCGGCCCGTGCAGATGCTTGGATCGGCAAAATCGAAGACTTCAAACAGTTCCGGCAAGGCGTTGCGGAACACGGGCATGTAAACGCTTCGTCGAACTTGGGCATGCTTATAGCCATAGTCGGCAGCAAGGTCGGATTTGAATCCCGGTCCGCCCATCTCCAACTTCAGTTGACCGCTGACCATCAAGATCGTGTCCCGGATGCACTCGGCTTCGAGTCGCCGGCGATTGGCGTGAGAAAAAAGTCGATTCTCAGGATCGACCAGCGCTGCTTTTGGATTCCCAACCGATGACTGCCGATAAGTCTCCGACAAGACCATGCGACGAATGAGCTTCTTGGTCGACCAGCCTTCCTCGACGAATCGACTGGCAAGGTAGTCGAGCAGCTCCGGATGCGAGGGCCGATCTCCTGTGGTTCCGAAGTTGTCGGTGGTGCGAACCAGTCCACTACCGAAAAGCCAGTGCCAGGCACGATTGGCATAGACTCGCGCGGGAAGCGGGTTATCCGGACTCGACAACCAGTCGGCGAGTTGTCTTCTACCGCTTTCATTCATCGGCAGGCGCTGCGCGGAGCCGGGCACCACCTGAAGGAAGCCGCGCGGCACCTTGTCGCCGAGAGTGTGGACGCTGCCGCGGATATGGATTCGCGCATCCTCGATCGTTTTCTCCTCCTCGACCGACATGGTCATTTCTCGTCGTGGACCATCGGCAATGATCTTCTTGAGTTGATTTTCGAGAACCCGCAATTTCTCTGCACCGGGTGTAAGTTTTTCTTCGCGAGCAGGGACTGCTTCCTTTAGTTCAGCCAGTTTCTCAACGGGAATGAAGAGCACGGCATCAGCGATAACGTGTCCTTGGGTTCCCTCGTTGGAGATGATGACGAACCCCTGGCCGGATTTCTCAAAAGTGAATTGGCCCAGCACTTGAAACAGCCCCTCGATCCGGGGTGGCTGTTTCTCATCGACATACACCGTTTTTTCACCATCGGCACTGAAGATTGTCACCGGAACTTTAGGACAGCGATTGGCGTCGGCGGAGTATGCCAGCCGAACCTCATATTTCCCCGTCTTGGGAATCTCCGGTTGAAAGGTCAGTGTTTTCTTTCCTTTATTCTTGTCTTCATCGTGGATGTACCCGGCTCCTACGTAGGAGCCGGTATAGGTGGAAGCTTTCCACTCACCAATCTTCCTGGCCTGAGTGTCATCGACGACGATGCCCGGCAAGTCGGCGATGGCCCGAACTGTGGGCTTGCTGGGATTGGCAGGATTGGCTCCTTTGGACACCAGGCTCTTAAGAGATGCAATTTCTTGCTGTAGGCGCGAGACTGCTTTTTCATGTTCGCCAAGCAGTTTCTCGCGCTCGGCAGGCTCCGGAAGAGGAATCTCCAACCACTGGGAAAGATTCGCGTGTTTGAGCGTTTTGGTGTTCCGCAAGATCCCGGCCAGGGCGTAATAGTCTTTCGTTGGAATGGGGTCGAACTTGTGATCGTGGCAGCGGGCGCAGGTGAGGGTCTGGGCCAAGAACCCCTTGCTGATGACATCGAGTTGCTCATCGACCACGTCCATTACCAGTTGTTGTTTGTCCTGTTGCTCGAGGTTGGTGTTGCCCAGAACCAGAAAAGTCGTGGCGATGAGTTGCCGACGCTTCTGTGCGACAGACTCCGCAGGAAGCAAGTCGCCCGCGATCTGCTCGCGCAGGAAGCGATCGTAGGGAACATCCCGGTTAAAGGTTTCGATGACGTAATCGCGGTAGCGCCAGGCTTCCTTGAAGAGCGTGCCGCGCAAGGTAATGGATTCACCAAAACGCGCAACGTCGAGCCAGTGCCGGCCCCAGCGTTCGCCAAAGCGCGGCGACGCCAGCAGGCGATCGACCAGTTCTTCATACGCCTGTTGGGGCCTGATTGCGGATGCCGCCATAAAGGCGTCGATCTCCTCCAGTGTGGGCGGCAGGCCGATCAGGTCGTAGGAAAGCCGGCGGATCAGGGTGGCAGCATCCGCTTCGGGTGCAAAGCGCAATCCCTGTTCCTTGAGACGCGCAAGGATGAAAGAGTCGATCTCGGTGCGGGTCGTCGATGTGGAATCTTCGATTTTCGGCACAGCCGACTTTCGTATCGGCTGATAGGCCCAGAATTTTCGGCCTGCTTCAATGCTCAGACCCTGTTGCCGACTCAGAATCGCAGTTCGCGGATCGGGAGCGCCAAGATTTACCCAGGTTTCAAAATCGGCGATCATCTGCAGAGAAAGTTTGCCCTTGGGCGGCATCTTGACTTCACCATCGTGGTGAAGCGCCTGAATGAGCAGGCTGATTTTCGGCTTACCCGGAACGAGCGCTGGACCGGAGTCTCCACCGGCCAGCAATCCCTGTTTGCTATCGAGTAACAGGCCACCCTTGAGAGCCTTCTTGGCCTGGGCTGCGCTGGAGTGGCATTCGTAGCATTGTTCCACCAGGACAGGACGGATCTTCTTCTCAAAGAAGTCAACGTCTTTTACGGTCGGCTCCCCGGCGAACAATAATACGGGGCAAGCCAGCTTTAGCACCAGATATGCCGAAACCGGAATTAGCCAACGGCATGAAATCATCGCTAAGCTCCCGCAAAACAGCTGCTTCTTCGGCCTGAAAGGCCGGTTCCATTGTTCTTAGAGCCTGTTGCAAAAGCAACCAACACGTAGGGCGGGTCGAGGCTTTGCGAGGCCCGCCATGAAGCGGCCTCTCGATCTGGCGGGCCTCGCAAAGCCTCGACCCGCCCTACAAGATTCGCTGACCCTAATTCTGCAACAGGCTTTTATCGAGTCGGGAGAATCGCCGCGACCGATTTCTGGATTGTCTCGCAGTACCTTTCGAGTTTCAAGTCATCCATTCGAGTGCCGAAAGGCTCCTCGATTTCGCTATCGACCGCTTCAACGCCCAGAAGGAAAAAACCAACCAGCAAAAGAATCGGTATGCCCCAGAGTCCAAGTTCCTGCATGGAATACCACGGGGAAACGAGAATATTGATGGCGATGCCGAACCGCAAAAGAAAGACATATGACCGGGAAATCGGCGTGTTGCGGATACGTTCACAGCTCCCGCAAATCTCCAGAAACACTCGCGCATGCTGGTCGAGCCGTAAAGCCGTGGTGCTGTCGATCGAGCCCTCGCGTTGCCAGCTCGAAATCCCCGTCATTAACTTGCCGGCCAGATGTAATGGAATATGTTCCGGCTTTGCCGAGTCGTGTTCAAAACCGGGAATTTCTTGAAGCGTCGGCGTGCCGCGCAGGTGTCTTTTGAGAGACTCCGCAAAGCCGATGATAGTTTGACCGAGCCGATGTTCTCGAATGAAATCGTCCGGGAACAAGCCGCGCAGAACCAGGGCGTAATTTCGGGATTGATTGATGAGCTGGCCCCAAAGCCCGCGCGCCTCCCACCAGCGATCGAATGCAGCGCGATTGCGAAAGGACAGAAGCAGACCCAGGATAAGGCTATTGGCGAAAGAGATCTCAGCGCCGAAGCGCGTGAGGTTGATCTCGTACTGTTCGACCACTTTACCGACGACCAGTCCATACAAACCAAGCCCGACAAACCAGGGGCTTAGCTGCTTGACAATCGATGCAATACCAGTGAATTCCAGGAAAGATGCGGTTTCGTGGGAAGTGTCAGGCATGCACAATCACCCCGGCCTGGAAAATGCTCGATTTACTGGGCAACAAAGAGAATTGTACGAACGCAGCCTGGACCGGCATTGCACAAAAACTCCAAATCACAATCAACAAATTCCAAACAACTTTCAACACTCAAACGAAGAGAGAATGTCAAAATGAGTCTGCGCAACGAGATAGGCTTCGTTTGGGATTTGGGATTTGTTTGAGTTTTGGGTTTTGTGATTTGGAGTTTTGGCGCAAAGGTGCATGGGTCAATGAAACAACCCACGGATTTTCCCGTGGGTTATCGATTGACGATTCACCAATGGTTATTTCTTGATCGTCACGGTTACTTTGAGAACCTTGACGTCCTTATCGCATTTGACTTGAATCGAGGAGCCTTCCGTTCCCACCAATAATTTCAGGCCGCCCTTGCCGACAGCGGTTTCTTCCTTGCCGTTTTCTTTCACCACAAATTCGGTGTCATCTTCTATGCTGAGTTGCCGGATGGCAGGCTCTTTACCTTTGCCGAGGTCTTGATTCACAATCAGCACGCCGGCCGAGGCGTCGACACTCTTGATTTTCCCCTTGACCATTTGATTCTTGGCTGCTTCTACCGAACTTGTCGCGGCAAAAAAGGCGATGGCAACCAACACAGAAAAAGCTCGCGCATCATGGAGTGCTCCCAAGGGCGATTCCGACCACCTGGTTATGGACTCGTCCGGCCCGTTGCCGGATGATGATATTTCGACGATGACTTTCAGGACAAAGTTCCTCAAGTTTTTAATTCAATCGTTATTTGACAGTAGCGGACAAGCAGATGCAACGAAAAATTGGACTTTTTTATACGACCTGCTGTTATAATGTCCAGAAAACGGCAAGATTGAAGATAGTTCAAGGCGCTGGCACCTGGTCCAATGTCTCGCGGAGAAAACGATGTCGAAGCCACTTCTTGTTGCTGGATCGCGTGCGGCCTACCCGATCATCCCCAAAGACCTCCCCAGCGAAGATGGTGAGAATATGGAGTCTCCCTGGCATCGCAACCAGATGCAAATCCTCATCCACGTTCTCGAATTCCACTGGCGCGATCGCAAGGATTTCTATTGCGGCGGCAATATGTTCATTCACTTCAGCGAAAAACGTCTTCGCAATGAAGACTTTCGCGGCCCCGATTTCTTTGTCGTGCTCGGAGCGGAGCACGACCGGCCGCGCGATTACTGGGCCATATGGGAAGAGGACGGCAAGTATCCCGACCTCATCATCGAGCTACTCTCACCGACGACCGCCACCGAAGACCTTACCACCAAGAAGGCAATCTACGAACAGACCTTCCGAACTCCCGAATACTTCTGCCTCGACCCCGACGGGTTTTCACTGAAAGGCTGGCGGCTTTCGGGCCACTACCGTACGATCAAGACCGGCAAAGATCGGCGAATGTGGAGTGAGACACTCCAATTGTTTCTGGGCACGTGGCACGGAAACTTTGACGGCCTTACCGCCGATTACCTGCGCTTCTTCGACGCGGAAGGGCAAATGTTACCGACACCGGGTGAAGCCGCAACAGCACGCGCCGATGCGGAAGCCGAGCGCGCCGATGCGGAAGCGAAACGGGCTGATGCGGCAGAAGAAGAACTGGAACGGTTACGGAACGAGTTGGCGGCGATCAAAAGCCAACAAGGACGAAATGGAAAATCGTGAGTTGCCACTTATCATAAATGAGTTGGAGACGACGAACTTGGAACCACTGCTATATCACGGAAAAAACAATGTCGAAACCATTCCTCGTTCCTGGATCGTGTGCGGAATACCCGATCATTCCTAAAGATCTCCCAAGCGAAGATGGTAAGAACTTGGAGTCTCCCTGGCATCGCAATCAGATGCAAATCCTCATCCACGTTCTCGAATACCACTGGCGCGGACGCAAGGATTTTTATTGCGGCGGCAACATGTTCATTCACTTCAGCGAAAAACATCTTCGCAATGAAGACTTTCGCGGCCCCGATTTCTTCGTCGTGCTGGAAGTGGAACACGATCGACCGCGCGACTACTGGGCCACTTGGGAGGAAGATGGCAAGTATCCGGATCTCATCATCGAGCTGCTCTCCCCCACAACAGCCACAGAAGATCTCACCACGAAGAAAACGATCTACGAACGGACATTCCACACCGCCGAGTATTTCTGTCTCGACCCCGATGGATTTTCCCTTAAAGGCTGGCGTCTTTCGGGTCACTACCGTACGATCAAAACCGGCAAAGATCATCGAATGTGGAGCGAGACACTCCAATTGTTTCTGGGCACGTGGCACGGAAACTTCGATGGCCTTACCGCGGATTACCTGCGCTTCTTCGATGTGGAAGGGCAAATGCTACCGACGCCGGGTGAAGCCGCAACAGCACGCGCCGATGCGGAAGCCAAACGGGCTGATGCGGCAGAAGAAGAACTGGAACGCCTGCGGAAAGAGTTGGCGGCGATCAAAAGCCAGCAAGGACGAAACGGAAAATCGTGAGCTGTTCGTGCGCTTTGGCAATCCCAGGATTTTTTCCGGTTCCATCGACAAAATACAATAGATAATAGATTGCCGACCTACCTGACCGTCACCGTGTCACCTTGTCAACAGGGATCTCTTCATGTCTAGCTCTCCTCGATCGTTATTGAAGTATCGTATCGCGATGCCCTTGTGCGTTTGGGTGGCTATCGCGGCAATGACCACCGGTCAGGAAGCTCCTCTCGCCACCTTCAAGGGGCATACCAATGCCATTTACACGGTTGCTTATAGCCCGGACGGCAAGTCCTTCGTGACGGGGAGTTTCGATAACTCCGCGAAACTCTGGGATGCCTCAACCGGCAAAATCATTCGTGAGTTCGCGGGAACCGCGGGGCATCAGAGCCTCATCCTCAATGTGGCATTTAGCCCTTCGGGCGATGCCATCGCAACCGGCGGCGCGGATAACTTTGCTCGAATCTGGGATATTCCCATCAACAGTCCGGTCCGGGAGTTTGCCGCCCTCGCGGGTGTGAACTCAGTCGCTGTGAGCGCGGATGCTAAAATGGTTGCCGGTGCATGTACTGACGGCAGTGTAAAACTCTGGACGACGGCGGATGGCAAGCAGGTCGCCAACCTGGTCGGCCATCCGGGAGGTGCAACCGGCGTTGCCTTCAGCGCCAACGGCTTGCTGGTGGCGACTTCGGGAGCGGATGGCGTCGTGCGCTTCTGGAGCTCGGCCGATGGAAAAGCGCTGGGACAGGTTGGGGCACACGCCTCGGCGGCAACGGGAGTCGCGTTGAATCCGAACAATGTCGCTGCCTACAGCGTCGGCGAAGATGGTTTGCTAAAATTCTGGCAATTGCCTCCTGTGGCTTCCCGGCCCTTGCCTGCCCATGCCGATGCCGTCACCGCGCTGTTTCTCTCGCCGGACGGCTCCAGCGTTTACACGGGTGGGGCCGACAAGGCTCTCAAACAATCGGCGTTTACCACCGGAGCGTTGACGAAAGACTATCTGGCAGCCCCGGCGGCGATCCAGTCGATCGCCACGGGCGGCAATCCAAACACCGTCGTTGCGGGCTTGGCCGATGGGAAAATCGCCGTCTGGACCGCAGCCGATGGTAAACAACTGCTGCAAGTTCCCGCGCATACCGGGAGCGTTGTCGGGCTGGCATTTCAGCCGAATCAGACATCGCTCTTGAGCGCGGGGGCAGATGGCTTGCTCAAGACCTGGCTATTTCCGATCAACGCAGCCAAATCGATCACCACGCCGGATCGAGTTTTGGCCGCCACGCTTTCTCCAGATAGCAAACGTCTCTTCACCGGCGGTGCCGACAAAGTCGCGCGCTCCTGGGCCTACCCGGCGGGCACGGCCGAGCGACAATTCATGGGCCACACCGGACCCGTCAATGCTCTGACTGTGTCGCCCGATGGCAACACCCTCATCACAGCAGGTGCCGATGAGACGATTCGGTTCTGGAACGTGGCCAACGGCATGGAAACCGCCCGGCTCAGCGGTCACGTCGGCGGCATCACCTCGCTGGCATTGACACCCCAGAACAATCTGCTCGTTTCGGGTGGTGAGGACGGCACCGTCAAGATCTGGCAGTTGCCTCTGGTGGCCGCCGAAGTCGTTGGCCCATCCGGATGCCGTCAATGGGTTGATGCTAAGCGCGATGGCAACCGAGTCCTCACGATCGGCAACGACAAGCAAGCCCGTCTCTGGAACCTCACCACCGGCCAGGTGGAACGCCCCTTCACCGCCGGCAACGGCCCCATTTCCGCGGTAGCCATCGCTGCCGACAGCGTTACGGTCGGCGTGGCCGGGGTCGATAAATCGCTGGTCATCAATCGGGCGGGAACTGAGGTCAAGAAGATCCCAGCACTACCCGGTGTCGCCTCGGCACTGGCCTTTTCCACGGATGGTACGAAGATCGCCGCAGCGCTGGCCGACAACACCATTCGGCTGATCAACATCGCGGATGCCAAGGAACTCAAGAGCATTCCCGGCCACACTGCGGCGATCACTGCGCTGCGTTACACCCCCAAGGGCGACCTGCTCGTTTCCGCAAGCAGCGACAAAACGGTTCGACTCTGGAATGCAACCGACGGTGCTGCCAAGGGTCAGATAACGCATCCCGGCGCGATCACGAGTATGAGCATCTCCAAAGATGGTGCAAAAATTGCCGTGGGCGGCGCGGACAAGACGGTGAGCCTGTGGACGCTGGCCGATCGCAAGGCCGCCGGGACGATCGCAACTCCCGCCGAGGTTCGCGGTGTGTCGTTCAGTCCCGATGGTCTGAAAATCGCGGTGGCGGGTGCCGATAACAAAGTTCGCCTCTACGGTATCGACGGCAAGTTGCTGGAAATCTTTAGCCACGAAGGACCGGCCACCGGCGTTGCCTTCTTGCCGGACGGCAAAAAGCTCATTTCGAGTTCTGCCGACAAAACCGCCAAAACCTGGACCACGGCCCTGCTGGCACAAGGGGCACACACCGGGCCGGTTCGACAGGTGAGCATCACCCCCCAGGCCGATCGCGTTTTCTCGGCAGGAGATGACAAGACACCTGCGCATCTGGGATGCCAAGACCGCCAAGGAAATCAAGTCGATCGCAGCCCATACCGGCCCCGTTGTCGGTTTTTCGCTGAGTACCGATCTGACCAAAGTCGTCACAGCGAGTGCGGACAAGTCTGCGAAAGTATGGACGGTTGCCGATGCCAAGGCCATCACCACGATCCCGCTGGCAGGCCCCGCGCAGGCTGTGGCCATGTCGGGGAACGGTCTGCGCATCGCCGTGGCGTTTGCCGATCCTGCCCAGCATATTCGGGCCTACGATGTGTTGACGGGCCGGGAACTGCAAGCCGTCGCCGACCCGGTCCTGCCGACTCGATCGCTGGCCTTCCTGGCCGATAATCGCACGCTTATCGACGCCGGGGATGACAAACTGGTCTCTATCCGCGATGTCGCAGTGCAGAAGTCCCTCCCCGTTCAGCCGATGGGTGCGACCGGGGCAGTCTTCAATCCTGCCGGCACCCAGGCCATTAGCGCCGGCAAGGACAAATCGCTCAAACTCTGGGATCTTGTCGGCGGCAAAGAGCTTAAAGCCTATGGCCCGTCGGCCGAGGTCGTCACTGCCGTCGCTGCGAGTAAGGATTTCACAGCGGTGTCCGCCGCGGCCGGCAAGGTCGTTAAGGTCTGGCAAGTTGCCGATGGCAAGGAACTGGCCGCATTGACGCATCCGGCGGAGGTTGTCGCGCATCGAATTTCAATGCTGACCGAACCCGGCCTGATTACCGGTGCCACCGATAATCTGGCGCGTCTGGGAAATCGCCACCGGCCGACTATTACAAACCTACAGTCATGTCGCAGCGGTTCGGGGTGTGGCGTTCCATCCCAGCCTGCCTGCGGTCATCACCGCCAGCGCGGACAAAACCGTCGTGGTTCATCCCTTGACGCATTCAGCGCGCGGTCGAAGTCGCCAAGATGCCGGTGCGGGCGATTGCCGTTACCTCGAATGGGACGCACGTTTTGACGGGGGACGACGCCAAGCAATTCAAGGGCTGGAACACCGGGACGGGTGTTGCGGACAAGTCCTTCGTTGGAGCTGCGGGGCCGATTTACGCGGTCGCGGCCTCGAAGACCGTTCAACTGGCGGCCAGTGGGGGTGCGGAGAAGATTATTCGCATCTACAACTTTGCCGATGCCAAGTTGATCGGCAGCATAACCGCACCGGCGGTCATCCGCAGCCTGGCCTTCCATCCCACTTTGCCGATCATCAGCGCTGCCTGCGAAGACAAGTCGATCCATGCCTGGAATATCGCCTTCGTTCCCGCCCAGCCGTTACCCCCGGAGTTCGGCAAGCTGATCCAGTCGTTCACGCAGCTGGATGCGATTTCGAGCATTGTCTTCGCCGGCACCGGTCCGCTCTTCTCTGCCGGCCTGGACAAGGCCGTGAAGCAATGGAAGCTGGCAGCTGATACGCCCAGCCACAACTTCCAGCATCCCAACCTCGTTGATGCGGTGGCCTTTGACCCGGCCGGCAAACGGCTGGCAACGGGTTGTCACGACGGCAACCTGCGCATCTTCGACGTGGAAAAGAACGCGGTCAGCAAGACCATTGTCGCGCATCGTTCAGACCCAGCCTGCCCAGCAGCAAAACCCGATTTATTCGGTGGCCTGGACTCCCGATGGCAAGCAAGTGCTCTCCGCCAGTTACGACAAGACCATGAAGTTGTGGGATGCGACAGCGGGTACGATGGTGCGCGCATTCAAGGGCTACGACGAGAAAACATTTCCCAAGGGCCACCGCGACCAGGTCTTTTGCGCCGTCTTTACGAAGGATGGGAAAACGATCGCCACGGGGTCGAGCGATCGGTTGATCAAGCTCTGGAACGTGGCGGATGGGTCGGTCCTGCGCGAGTTTGTGAACCCGAACATCAAACAGAGCGATCCGAAAGTGGACAACCCAGCAGCGCATCCAGGCTGGGTCTACAGCCTAAAGTTCTCTGCCGATGAGAAGTATCTTGTCAGCGCGGGTTCCGCACCCAAGAACCAGGGCTATCTGGCAGTCTGGAACGTGGCGGATGGCAAGATGCTCTACGGTGCGGAACTGCCTTACGGCCCGCTCTACAGCGTCGCCATTTCCAAGGATGGAACGCAGTTGTTGTTGGGCTGCGGCCCGAAGGATCGGCTCAGCCCGGCCTCGGAGGCGGTTACAATCAAAATGCCAGTGAAATAGGAGCATCAATCGCCCAGGTCCAATGGTTTGCCTACCATTTCTTTCCACAGTTTCTTCTGAGCGTCGGTCAGAAAGGCCTCGATTCGTTGCTCTTGTTCCTTCCGGGCCTTCCTCAATTTGGGCTGAATCTCCTCGGGCTTGCCGCCTTGTTGAGCCTCTTTCAACAGCAACTGGAGCTTTTTTGGGAACTCCTGCATGATCTCAAAATACTGTTGGCTTTGCTTGGGGGTAATTTCCAACTTCGTCATGATCTCCAGGTGGCCCAGCGCGAACAGCCCTTCGCGCTGGAGTATCAATTGCAGTAGCCGGGTGTATTGTTCTTCGTTCAAGGCCCCCTCAAGGAACGCGGTCAGGTTATCCTGGACTTTCTCGACGTAGGCGCGGAGTGCTTTCTCCCGTTCGTCCGGTGGCTTGTCGCCGATCCTCTGGAAGGTCTGTTTCGCGTTTTGAATCGTGCCCTGAAGCCGTTTTTGGAGCTTGCGCTTTTGCTCGTCGGATAGCTTCAATTCTTCCTGAACTTTGGGGTGGAAAACCAGCGACGATGACCCAAGGGCCTGCATAATCTGGTGATCTACCGGATCGGATCGCTCCAGCGGCGGCATATCCGGTGCGTCCGCCGACACTTTGTCGGGACCAACCGGCTCGCCGAGGATGCCGAATCGAACTCCACACGACATATCGATGCGGTGTCCTCCCGGGAGCAACGCCACCTCGTTGTCGTCTTTGCCACGTGCTGAATTAAACTTTAGCTTTTCCTTGCCGATGGCGGATAGGACCAGCCGGGTCATGCGATTTTCTTCCATCTCGATGAAGCCGTGCCATTTCAGCTTGATTTCGTGCATGTCGCCTGGACCCGCATTTGCCATCTTTTCGTCGATAAAGACTTCAGACTCACCCTCGACGTGCAATAAACTCGGACCCTTGCCGGTGCCGACTCTCGTGGCCCCGAAATCGCACTTTTTCAATTGGCCGCTGTTGCCGATATTGTCCAAGGGCTGTACGTCCAACACACCCATATAAGCTTGCTTCACCCATTGCCTCGTGAGTTCGAGCGGGAGAGTGACACGGCCTGGGCCCGAATTGGCGAGAGTTTTGGCCAGCTTTTCCTGAGTCTGGACGGCGATATTAAAGCGGTCCTCAATGTAGTTTTCCTGACGTAGAGTGTCAGCGACGGGCCGGCCGGCTTTGTCGAGTGCCCGACCGATCAACTGGACTCCAACCGTACCCTTGCGCAGTGGTGGCTCAGCGGGACAATGTTTCCCATCGGGATGCCGGTCGAGGACCGGCAAGTCCTTGCCGCTGTCCGCAACATCGCCCCGCTTTTGGCTTGGAAACTTCTGGTACACTTCCGCTGCCACCGCTCTCTTCGCGTCGGGATACCTGGCGAAGCGCGACTTGGCGTGGTCGAGAAAGGCGAGGACGCTCTTGTCGTCGTCGAACATCAGAGTCCAATTGAGAACCTTGCCTGAGGAGTTGACGACACAGATTCCTTGGGGCGCGGGTTTGGAACGCTCGATCTCCCGGTATAGCAAACCTTCTTCGTCGTTGGGTGGTCGATTGACGAGACCGGCTTTGAGGGCCACGGGAATAAAGTCGGCATTGATGCGCGCGATCACCTGCGGATTGGAAAAGACCGCCTCACGGGCGGCACCGGCGAACACTCAGCAGCGCGCGTCATCGACCGGGCGGTCAATGAATATCCAGAGTAAGACAGGTTTCTTCTTCGCGCAGGACTCTTTGAGCCCTTCGAGCAGGCAGCTTTTCCAGGCGATCTCGCGCCAGGCGACCTTGGCCACCTTCAACGCTTCGATTTCGGCCTTCAAGGCTGCAAGAGTCACCGGCTTCTTTTCGGAAATCGGTTGTGCCCAGGCACCACCAGCGAACAGCATGGAACACGCGACCACCATCACAATACGCATGATTTGTTTTCCTTTTCCGAATGAGTGCCTCTCGTCGGCGAGCCACGCAGCCGTTATTCTGTTCGCGGTCAACAGACCTTGGAAGAGATTCAAACCGGCAGGTTCAACTCTGCTGGTCAGGTGGAAGACTACCGCCTGAAAACCTTCCAGGTCAACTAAAAAGAATAGGGGCAGGCGCATTTATCATCCTTGATCCCTTTTCTTATCCCACAGTGCCGACCTACGCGCTTCGTCCCGAACTGGGTAAGATGGATTTTGATACGATGCAATTCGACTTCAAGAACGAATCTACCGGCACCAGGCAAAGCATTGCCGCATTGCAGAGTCTACGGTGCTGATTGAATGATGTTGTGAGGAACCCTTCGATGAACCATGATATTAGGAATCAACCATGCCACTCCACGATCACTTCCATCCGCCTTTGACCCACCATTACGAGTGGGAGAATTTCCACGGCGATTGGATCACCATGATCGTGCAACGCCTCAATACAGTTCACTTGACGGATACTTATCTCGCCAAAGGTCGGTCGCATCGAGGTGCTGAAGTAGAGGTCGATGTCGCGACACTGGAACACTTGGCCTCCAACGGCAGACCTCTGGGAGCAACTGATCGAGGAAATGGTTCAGTGGCTGTTGCTGTGCAAACCTATTCCCCTCCGCAACCTGCTATTACAGGTTCGGTCGATATTGCTGCGGAAGATGTTTTCGAGGTTCAAGTGTATTCGGAAGAATTGAAACTGGTTGCCGCCATCGAGTTGGTGAGTCCGGCAAACAAGGATCGTCCGGTGAAACGCCGAGTCTTTGCTACCAAGGTTGCCAGTTATCTGTCGCGGGGTGTGTCGGTCGTGGTAGTGGATACCGTAACATCCCGGCAAGCAAACTTACATGCGGAATTAGTTGAACTGTTGCAGATGCCCGAGCCGTTTCGGTGGGCCTCGCCGACCCATTTATCCGCCATCGCCTATCGAATGATTCAATTGGAAAGGCAAACTCAATTGGAAATCTGGCCGTATGTGTTGAATCTTGGCGCGGAACTTCCGACGCTCCCACTCTGGCTCGCCGCCGATGTCGCGGTGCCTCTGGAACTGGAACATACTTACGCAGCGACCTGCGCTGGTTTGAAGATTCGCTGAAAGGGAAATGGGCGAGTCCGATCGCCGTCTCTTATCGTTTGGATCGAGGAACGGTGTCTCCCGATGTGCCGCGCGCCAGTTTCTCTGCTTCTTCCTCGGTCGCGATCCCGGTGCGGATCAGCACATGGTAGCCGGGGCGTTCACGTTCCATCACGTCCCATTCGGATTGTTCACACACGGCATTCGCGCCAGGGATTTTTCCTGAGACGGTCATCCGGTAGACGACCCATGAATTGCTGGTGGTTGCTTGCTGCATCTGCTCTCCCTGACCATTTTGATTGAGCGTAAGGATCAGTATATCAGATTCAGGCTCTCTCCACCATGAGCAATCTTGCCGTATCTCGGATTGGTATGAAAGCTGCCCATCTTGCGTTTTAACGTGCCGTTCCGTCAGATAGGATAAAGAGATGTTTACCAGCATCACGATCAAGAACTTTCGTTGTTTCACCTCGCTGGAACTCGCCCAGCTCGGACGAGTCAATCTGATTTCGGGGAAAAACAACACCGGCAAGACCGCCGTTTTGGAAGCGATTCAGATTCATAATCGCCCCAACGATTGTGCTCACGCACTCTCGGTGTCGAAGTTTCGCGGCATCGTCGAATCTCAGACCAATTCCGCCGAAGTTGGCGGATGGTATTTTTGTCGCAGAGAGGGACTTTCAAATGGATTTGAAATATCGAGTTCCGATGAAGCAACTATCAACCGCACACTTACTGCATGGCTGCTCGATTCGGAGACAACTCGTCAGCGATTTCCGGATGTTGACCGGGAATTAAGGGATCGTTTTCGCCCTGATGTTGCTGCATCGCCTTACCCCCGATTGGTTCTTCAGTACGAAGAGACGAATCAAATCCCACGGCATTCCTTCGGGACATGGGCGAATGGGCTTGGCATGCTATCGGTCAGTTCCCGAATTGACTGGAACCAACCGAGCATTTTCATCGGTTCCATGCCCGCTTCGACTGAACAAGACCTGCGTCTCTTTGGTGAACTGGAAGCATCCAAGCGCCAGGAGGAGATTCTTCCCGCCCTTCGGATCGTCGAACCCCGATTGCAAAGATTATCCCTGGTTCCATTCTGCGGTGAGACGGTCATCCACGGCGATATCGGCTTGCCCCGTCTGGTTCCCATCAACATGATGGGTGAAGGGATGCGCCGACTACTCTCATTGCTGCTGGCTATCGCCAATGCGAAGAATGGGGTGGTTCTGATCGATGAAATCGAAAACGGGTTCCATCATTCGGTTCAGAAACTGGTTTGGCACGCGATCGCCGTCGCAGCACGCCAAAATAACGTCCAGGTCTTCGCCACCACACACAGTTATGAGTGCATCCAGGCCGCACACGACGCCTTTTCCGAAGGCGAGCAGTACGATCTTCGTTTATTCAGGCTGGAACGAACCGACTCGGACATTCGGTCGGTGAACTACAAGCAAAACACGCTGGAAACTTCGCTTGAGATGAATCTGGAGGTTCGTTGATGCCGGCTCCCGCCCTGTCCATTACCCAACCGAAACTCATTCTCGGAGAAGGTATTGATGAGGTTCGTTTCTTCAAAGCGCTGTTGGCCCATCTGGGCATCGTGGATATTCAAGTTACGGACTACGGTGGCAAGACGAAGTTATCCGACTTTCTCCAAACTCTTCCAGCGGTGCCTGGCTTTACCCAACTACGGTCCCTGATGGTGACAAGAGATGCCGATGCAAGTTACGCCGCTGCTTATCAAAGTGTCTGCGACGGGTTGAAAAATGCGGGATTTCCAGATCCATCGATCAGTCCTGTTCCGATTGGCTTCCCAGCGATTCACATTTACATCATGCCGGACAATCAGAATGCCGGGATGTTGGAAGACCTTTGTCTCGCCTCGGTTCATTCTGATCCCGCGATTTCATGTGTGGAAGCTTATTTTCAGTGTGTTCAGCAAGCCGCAGGTCGAAATCCGACTCCTTTGGCAAAGGCTCGCCTTCATGCCTGGCTGGCTTCCCAAACCGATCCCGATCGACGCCTGGGAGAAGCAGCAGAGAAAGGCTATTGGCCCTGGATGGTTCAGGCGTTTCAGCCGCTTATTCGATTGATTCAAAGTTTGTAGGCACGCAACAAGGCTTCACTTCCTGCGCCACACCCTTGCTTCCTCCATCCCCAGTTCCTTTAACTTCGCCCGGATCGCTTCCATGAATCGGCCGGCATCGACCGGGTAGCCTGCCGTCGGTTTGATCCCCGGCACGCGCTGTGCCCACCAGCGATTGAACTGGACCATGCAAACTTCCCGCACATACTTGCTCACCATCGAAGCGACGGCTACCGTCATGTGCGCACCATCTGCGCGCGGCTCAAAACAAAGATCGATTTGCCGCTCCAGTCCCAGTATCCGATACCGGCACTCCTCAGCGCCTTCTCGCAAGGCATGAACCCAGCCATCCGGAAATGCCTGTTGCAACATGGGGCCGTAGAAATTCCGACCACCCAGTTTATCCACCGCGAAAATCAGTGGATCGCCACCAGGTAGGTGTCGCGCTTTTCGACAAAACGCGATCACACCTTCCGCCAGAATCACCGATTTGAGATGATGCTCGTCCAAGAGCGCATTGAATCTCGGCGCAGGCACGAGCAGCGAATATACCGGCCCCAAAGTGACTTTTTGCGAAAGGAACGCCTCGGTCAGGCGCGCTGCCATCCGGGTGAGTTCATCCGGATTCGATCGCAGCGGTATCGGCTGCGCTGGTTCAAACCATTCTTCTTCGCCAAGATCATCCCATGAATTGCCAATCAAAATCTGCTTCAGGAAATGCTCGAGCGATTGCGATGATTCTAACACATTCGAGGCCAATACGCTCAGTACGCCCTGTTCCAGCTTCCGCAGGCCGTTCGCCCCGTCGTGAACCCGTTTGGAATCGTCGATGAGGAGCCTGCCGTCGGGTTTCTCATGCGCCCGACGGATCACGCCTGCGAGGCGTTCCCACAGGCTCAGATCCTGCTCCGCAACATGCACGGTGACAGCGGTTTGCAGCAAAGGGCCGAGATTGGGGCCGTAACCTGCTTCATCGAGTCCTATCAACCAGGGCATGGATTTTCCCAAATCGGTTGCGGCAATTCATGCCAAAGCGTATCCTATCTCCACGATACCATCAGCATATCGGAGTTGCCGTCATGATGACCGACAATATCTTTCTGAAGATCATCAATAAACAAATCCCCGCGAAAATCGTCTACGAAGATGATCTTTGCCTGGCCTTTCACGACATCAACCCGCAAGCGCCGGTGCATGTCATTATCATCCCCAAGAAAGTGATCCGGACGCACGCCGACCTGACCGATGACGATAAGGCCGTTCTTGGCCACATTCATTTGATCGCTGTAAAATTAGCGGATCAACTCGGCCTGAGCGAGGGCTACAGGCTCCTCGTCAACTGTAAAGAACGTGCTGGGCAAACGGTGCCCCATCTGCATTTCCATTTGCTGGGCGGACGAAACTTAGGCTGGCCGCCGGGGTAAAACTGAAATGCCACCCGTCCGGCGGCGAACTAACCTATAACGAATCGCGCAATGACTTACCCCTCGTTTTCATGTCTGCAAACAAGGAGCGTGGTATGAAGCTGGATCGAAAAACCCTTCCTGTATGGCTGGTAGGGCTGAGCGCTGCGGCGATTTTGGCCGTCATCTTCTCCGCGCCTCCTCACACAGCGGATTTGTGCGCTGCGGACAACAGTTCCGCCGATCTGGTCAAGGACGTTCTCGATCGGGTTCCTTCCGATGCGGGTTTCTTTGCGCATGGTCGGGCCGGCGACCTCTGGAACACACCGGTCGTGAAGGAGATGCGCAAAACGATCGGAGCGGAAGGCGAGAAAGCCCTCAAGGGATTTGAGAAACAAATGGGTCTTCTTGCGGAAACGGTCGAAACAGTTACTTTCTATTATCCGCAAATGCCGCAAGGCGACCGCGACGTGAAAACCTTCGTGGTGGTCGTCATCACCAACAGACCTTATGACCGCACCCGGATCTTGAACTACTTGTGGGCCAAGGATGCAAAGGAAAAAGACAACACCATCCAGCTGCAAGATGATTTCGTGCTGCACTTTACCAACGATCGCACTTTCGCGGTGCTGCACAAAAGTCTTGTCGAAAAATACAACCGGGGTGCGATCAAGGATCGCAAAGACGGGCCAATCTCCAAGGCGTTGAAACTCGCTACCGAAAAGCATACTGCTGTCGCCGGACTTAATTTGAGCGCAATACCCAGTGAGATCTTTACCGACCTGGATTTGGTGCCGCAAATTCGTCCGTTCTCGCCGTTGTACCGATCGACCGCCGTCACGCTCATCGCCGATCTGAACAAAAACCTCACTCTCGAAGCCAGGCTCGCCTGCGAGAATGCCAGCGCAGCCACGGATGCGGAACGAAGCATGAAGCTGTTGGTGAAAGTGGCTGAGGAAGGGCTCGATCGGCTGCTCAAGGACCAGAATGCCCTCAAAGAGATCGGTCTTTTGTTGCCGGTTGTGAAGGAAGTTGAAATGGGCCTCAAGGGTATCAAGATCTCGAAGAACGATACCGAGACAACAGCGGTCTTTAACTTGAAGGCCGACATGCCGGTCGGTGAAATAATCAAGTCAACCGTAGACAAAATTCGTGCAAACGCAGCGCGCGCAGAGGCGACCAACAACCTCAGGCAAATTGCCCTGGCGATGCTCAACTATGAAAGCACTTACCGAGGTTATCCACCGGGGGCCATTTGCGACAAAAAGGGCAAGCCGCTGTTGAGTTGGCGCGTCGCTCTTTTGCCCTACCTCGACCAGAATGCCCTCTACAAACAGTTCAAACTCGATGAACCCTGGGACAGCGAAAACAACATCAAATTGGCGAAAACAGCGGTCAAAGTCTTTATGGTTCCCGGCGTCACCAAACCGGGAGAAACCAACTATCGCATATTTACCGGCGGCGGCGCGGGATTCGACATGGTCCAACAGACCCGGATTCAAGACATCACCGACGGAACCTCGGCCACCTTGATGATATTTGAGTCTGCTGAAGGAGTGCCTTGGTCCAAACCGGATGAAGTTGCCTTCGACGCGGAGAAGGATGTCAAGAAACTGTTTCTGTGGCGAAACGACAGGACCAATGTCGCACTGTGCGATGGTTCGGTCCGATCGATCGGCAAGAAGATGTCGGAGAAGAATTGGAAAATCTTCATCCAGAAGGCCGATGGGGGTATTCTTGGCTTCGACGAATTTGAATAGCAAGTTACCAGTGTTCAGTGTTCAGTGTTCAGTAAATACCCCAATGTCCTTACTGAACACTATTTAGGAGTTTCTTATGAATCTGATTAGACGAACCTGGCCTATATGGCTGGCAGGGTCCAGCGGCGCGGCCATACTGGCCGTCATGCTCTCGACCGCCCCTCGACAACCCGATCTGGCAGCTGCCGACAATAGCTCGGCCGAGCTGGTGAAGGATGTTCTCGACCGAGTGCCATCCGATGCAGGCTTCTTTGCGCACGGTCGAGCCAGCGACCTGTGGAATGTTCCGCTCGTGAAGGACATCCGCAAGGCGGCCGGTGCGGAAGGTGAGAAAGCTCTCAAGGAATTTGAGAAGCAAATGGGTCTTCTTGCGGAAACGGTCGAGACGGTCACTTTCTACTTTCCGCAAATGCCGCAAGGTCCGGGCGATGAGAAAACCTTTGTGGTTGCCGTCATCACCAACAAGCCTTACGACCGCACGAAGATCATGGACTACCTGCGGGCCAAGCCGCCGGTGAAGAAATTGGATGCCAAGCCCAAGGTGAGTGAAATCGCAGATTTGCCGAAGGATTCCAAAGAAAAAGAGATAACGTTCAAAGACACCGTCAAATTGCAAGAGGATTTCGTCCTGCACTTCACGAACGAACGAACCTTCGCCGTGATGCACAAGAGTCTCGTCGCGAAGTACGTCAAGGGTGCGATCAAGGATCGCAAAGACGGGCCTATCTCCAAGGCGTTGAAACTCGCCACCGAAAAGCATACCGCTGTTGCCGCATTCAATCTGGGTGCGCTGTCCAATGAAATTGTTACCAATTTGGAGAACCTGGCGCGAACCAGGCCGTTCGCCCCGTTGTTCAAGTCGAATTCCGCCACGCTGATCGCCGATCTCGACAAGAATCTCACCCTCGAAGTGCGGTTTGCTTGCGAGAATGCCAATGCAGCCATCGATGCGGAACGCAGTATGAATCTGCTCATGAAGCTGGCGGAAGAAGGACTCAACGGCGTGCTCAAGGACAAGAACACGCTGAAAGAGATTGGCCCGCTTCTGCCGGTTCTGAAGGAAGTCGAGAAAAGCGTCAAGGGTATTCAAATCTCGAAGAACGATAACGAGATGAAGGCCGTGTTTACGTTGAAGGCCGATATGCCGGTGGCCGACACGATCAAAACGATGATCGATAAGGCGAAAGGAGATGCGGCCCAGGCCCAGGGGAGGAACAACCTCAAACAGATCGCGCTGGCGATGCACAATTATCACGATGCCAACAACGGCTTCCCACCCGGTGCCATTTGCGACAAGAAAGGCAAACCGCTCCTGAGCTGGCGCGTGGCTTTGCTGCCCTACATCGAACAGCAGAATGTTTACAATCAATTCAAACTCGATGAGCCTTGGGACAGCGAAAACAACATCAAGCTGGCGAAGATCCCGATCAAGGTTTACATGGTTCCCGGCGTCAGCAAACCGGGAGAGACCAACTATCGGATTTTCACCGGCAACGGGGCGGCGTTCGATATGGTCCAGCAGAGCAAGATTCAGGAGATCGCGGACGGAACCTCGAACACCTTGATGGTATTCGAGTCCGCCGAAGGAGTGCCCTGGTCGAAACCGGACGAGGTCGCCTTCGATCCGGAGAAGGAAGTGAAAAAACTGTTTCTCTGGCAAAACGACAAGACCAACATCGCCATGTGCGACGGTTCGGTGCGATCGATCGGCAAGAAAATGTCGGAGAAGACGTGGAAGAATCTCATCCAGAAAGCGGATGGGAATGTGCTGGGGGAAGATTTTGAATGAGCAGCGTACCTGTTTAGCCAAAGGCGAGCGTCGAGGCGTAAGCTCGACGTGGACAGTCACCATACAGCGGTTGGGTTACCGGCGAAAAATAAGCGCACGAGTGGTGGCAGTCCACGTCGAGCTTACGCCTCGACGCTCGCCTTTGGCTAAACTGATGCGTACAGGGGGAGAGGGAAAAATAACTATACAACTTTTTCCAGGGCGCATTGGAACTCCTCAGCGGTTCGGAACACCGGTTCGGACGTCTCGCTCAGGGCGCTACCCCATCGCTCGATAAAGTGCCGCTCGCCTATCGCGCGGAACTCGACGCAATGGAAGACCTCAGCGACAAAGAACTCTGGGAGATCTCGCAGAGCTGTCTCACGCCGGCCCGACAGCGCCGCCTCGCAACGCTACTCGGCAAGAACCAGCGCGAAAAGCTGACAGCGCTCGAGCGAACTGCATTAACCAGCCTGCGCGCGCTTGCGGATCGCGTGATGCTCCAGCGCTCTTATGCTTACTTGCTGCTGAAGTATCGGGGGCATCGCATCCCAGCCCTCGCGGATTTGAAACGACCTCTTCTCGCAGACGCCGTGGCACACGAGGTTTGCGACGACTCATTCACCGAACGCCCGAGGCCGTATCTGAGCCCGATCCCGCATACGGTCAGGTGGCTTGTTTCATGAAACGTAGGCGAGCAGACGTTACCGATACGAATGCGGCAACATATCAGGAAGGCATGCCACAAGACGAATAACTGGCGAATGGAATTCCAAATTGGAATGTCAAAGCCATCCATCGCTGTTGCGGATAGAATAATCGCATCAGCAAACACCTGCCCAAGCCACCCGTCACGTGGACTCTTTGCGTGTGAGGTGAGATCACTCAGCCTCTGCGAATTCCGATAGTCTTTGGCATCGGATCGGCTGCCGCAGCTTCAGCAGCCCGCGCGCTTCGATCTGCCGAATCCGCTCGCGCGTGATGCCGTACACCTTGGCGACTTCATCCAACGTGCGCGGCTGGCCGTCTTTCAGGCCGAAGCGCAATTCGATCACTTCGCGTTCGCGCGGCGCCAGCGAACGCAAGCACCTCGCCGATGCGTTCGCGGAGCAGGCGTTGGTCGACGTGCTGGCCGGGGTTGGTGCGTGACGCGATCGCTCAGGAAATCTTCGAGGGCCCGTTCGCCGTCGCCGCCGATCGGTTCGTGCAGGCTGATCGGGTGCCGGCCGACGGCCCGCAGCGACTTGGTTTCCTCGGCCGTGACGCCGAGCACAGCGGCGATCTCTTCGATCGTCGGCTCGCGGCCCGTGGCGGCGGACAATCTCGCCGCGGACCCGCTCGATGGCCGCCAGCGTGCCGATCTGATGGCACGGGACGCGCACGGTGCGGGCATGGTCGGCCAGGGCCCGGGTGATGCCCTGGCGGATCCACCAGGTCGCATAGGTGCCGAACTTGAAGCTCATCCGATGTTCGTACTTGTCCACCGCACGCATCAGGCCGCGGTTGCCTTCCTGGATCAGGTCGGCGAACGGCAAGCCGCGGTTGCGATATTTCTTGGCGATCGACACGACCAGCCGCAGGTTCGCTTCGGCCAGCTCGCGCCGAACGTTGCGATAGGTCTGCCGTCGCCGCATGACGGCCGGCAGCAATCGCGCCATTTCTTCCGGCATCATCAGGAGCGGGGTCAGCCAGTCGCGCAAAACCTTGTTTCGATGATGGTAGTCGGCCCCGACGCGCGGACGATGGACCCCATGAGCCTGGGCATTGAACTGGATCGCTTCGGCCTTGCGTGCCAGTTCATCGACCCAATGTTCGAGAATTTCCGTCCTGGGCGACAGTTCCAGCATGAGCTTGGCGGCCTTGCGAATCCGCCAGTATCGTTCCCGTTTCGAGCGGGCGATGTCGCTGAGGGTCGTGTATTCCAACTCTCTGGCAAACGCTTCTTCTTCCTGGGCAAGCAATTGTTTCAGTGTTGGAATGTGGTGGGGCATTCGGGCCAGAATCTGTTCCCGGCGCAGGTTCGCGGTGCCGACGATATCGACCACGGGGTCGAAGGTGGCCTGGCCCACGTGAACGCGCTCGAACATGTGCAGGGCGCGCTGAAGTATGGCCACGCAACTCAAAGCTGCGCTGCGGAATCGATTGCGGGCATGCTCGAGCCGTTTGGCAACGCGAACTTCATCGGGTCGCTTCAAGAGAGGGATCGACCCCATCTGGCGCAGATACAAACCCAGTGCATCATCCGCACCGCTGGAAGAAGTCTCATCGAGTTCTTCAACGGCCACCGGATCGGCAATTTCGGTATCATCGTTATCCAGGTCGTCCGCATCGTCCGACTCGTTATCGAGTTCGTCGCGCGCTTCGGCCAATCGCTCTTCGGCCTCCGGGTCTTGCCCCTGAGGGGCATCGCCGGATCGGCGACGATGGGGATTCAGGTAGTCAGTCAAGTGGTTTCGTCGCATCATCCAATCCTACGTGAAGCCGACTGCCGGCGTGGGTGAGGTTTCCAGGAATCTTCCCCGATCTGGATCGGGACGGGCACTGAACACCCTTGAAATCCGACAATCGACTGTAAACTACCAGCAACTAGCACGCCAAATCAAAACTGCGGGCGGGTGCAGCCGTTGGTATCTAATCTATTATACGCTATGCCCTTGAAGCGGATAGAAACTTATGAAATAAGGAGGCATTATCCCTGGCATCGGGTTCGCTATGTGGTCCGAATATGCGGGTCGGACGGGTTGAGAACGGGTCATCTGATTGCTCTGACTGCATCGTTCAGCTAATCTATTATAGCTTACCATTCAAGCCGATGCGAAGGTTTCGGGGAAAATCGTGATGAGAAAGCTCAATCGGAAGTTCGAAATGCAAAACGGCTCATTGCATCGACTTGCTTATCTTTTGTTGTCCATTTTGTTCTTTCCGCACACTCTCAGCGCTCAACCGCCCACCGAAACGCCAATCGAAGATAACGATCGCAAGCACTGGTCGTTTCAAAAACCGGTTCGCCCCGCCATTCCCAAAACCGCCGATACCCAGTGGGTTCGAAATCCCATTGATGCCTTCATTCTGGCCAAACTTGAAGCTCACAAGCTCAAACCCTCAGCACCTGCCGACAAGTTGGCGCTCTTGCGGCGAATCTCGTACGATCTCATCGGCCTGCCGCCTACACCCGAAGAGATGGACGCCTTTCTGAAAGACGATCGGCCGGACGCTTACGAACGCATCGTCGAAAAGCTGCTGGCTTCGCCGCATTACGGCGAACGCTGGGCGCAGCACTGGCTGGATGTGGTCCGATATGCCGAATCGAACGGTTATGAGGGTGATACCGATCGTCCCAGCGCCTGGCGCTACCGGGATTATGTCATCCGGTCGTTTCAACAGGATAAGCCCTTCGATCGCTTCCTTACCGAACAACTCGCGGGCGATGAACTGGCGCTAGGCAAAGACATACGGGCAAACGCCGATTTGTGGGTTGCCACCGGCTTGCATCGCTGCGGGCCGGTTCACGTGATCAGCGGCAACGTCGATCGCGCGGAGCTTCGGCAGGAAGTATTGACCAAGATGGTCCAGGGCGTCGGCTCGGCGTTCCTGGGTCTGACGATGAATTGCGCCCGCTGTCACGATCACAAATTCGATCCCATTTCCCAGGCCGACTACTATCGCTTGGAAGCGTTCTTTGCTTCGACCCAGTTCAAAGACATCGATTTCTCCACACCCGCTGAGCGTGCGGTTTTTCAGAAATCGCTCCTGGACATCATGGCCAAGGCAACGACTTTCAAGACGAAGGTCGCCGCGCTGGATGCTCCCTACCAGAAGAAAGCGCGGGCGCTGAAACTCGCCAGGCTGCCCGACCAAATGCGGGCCGCTCTCGATACCGCAGCCGGGAAACGAACCGCCGAACAGCAAAGACTCGTCAAGGAGTCGGAGCCTCTCTTGAAAGTGACCTGGGATGAGACGCTGGCCGTGATGACTCCGGAAGATCGCGAGAAGCGCGCCCAGTTGCGGGCCAGGCAACATGCCATCGAGGCCGAGTTGCCCTATCCGCCCAGTCAAGCCTGGGCCATCGTGGACGACGGCAAGCCGGTAACTACCCACGTATTGAAACGCGGCGATCTCAAACGCAAAATCGCCGTCGTCGAACCCGCCTTTGTCCGGGTGCTCTTACCGGCCGGGCAGAAGCCGGCGGAGCTGCGCGTACTCCTGGCGGAAGTCATCGGCGGCCTGGCGCAACCCAACTTGCCACCCACCCGGCTCAATTTGGCGCAATGGTTGACGAACCCCGATCATCCTTTGACAGCGCGCGTTTTCGTCAATCGGCTCTGGCAACACCACTTCGGACGCGGCATCGTGGCCACGCCGAACGACTTTGGTACGCGAGGCTCCCGGCCCAGCCATCCGGAATTGCTCGACTATCTGGCCGCCGAGTTCATCGCCAAAGGTTGGAAAGTCAAGGATATGCACCGAATGATGGTGTTGTCGAATACCTACCGGCAATCTTCCACCAACCCAAAACCGGGAACGAGCCAGGCAAAATCAGTCGATCCCGACAACAAGCTTCTGTGGCGAATGAACCGTCGCCGTCTGGAAGGTGAAGTGGTCCGGGATGCGGTGCTGACCGCAGCGGGAACACTGAATCGCCAGGTCGGCGGACCAATGATCCGGGTTCCGCTGGAGCCGGAGGTGTACGATTTGATCTTTACCGAAGGCGAACCCGACGGCTTGTGGCCCACGACGATCGACCGCAAGCAATACACCCGCCGAAGTATCTATCTGTTCGCCAAGCGCAATGTTCATCTGCCATTGTTGGAGGCCTTCGATCAGCCCGATCGGCTCACGCCCTGTGCGAGCCGGGCGGTCTCGACCTTCGCCCCGCAAGCGTTGATCCTGATGAATGGACCCTTCACTCAGGAACAAAGCCGGGCGATGGCATCCCATCTGTTGACCCGGTACGGCAACGGCCGGGATGCCCAGTTGGCAGGGGCCTATCAGCGCGCGTTTGGTCGAGCCCCCACTCCGGCGGAGCAAAAAATGGGCAATGAATATCTCGCGGAACAGACCGATCTCTTCCGCGACCGTCTTCGCGCCAGGCTGCCGGTCGCCTTGCCCGAGGGTTTACCGGCCAGTGCCGATTTGGCCGAGGCCGCAGCGCTGGCGGATTATTGTTTGGCTTTGTTTAACACCAACGAATTCATTTACATTCCATGATCGCAATGACTGGCCGCGTTTTGCGCATCAGCGGTTCCTACGCGATCTTGCGATCCGGGCGCACTTCGCCGTGGAAAATACCCGAGACATCATCGCTCTTGAAAAGAGCAACAATCGCTTCTTCCTCACCGATGCGGACGACAATGCTGAAGACCGAGGCGCGAGGAAGCTCACTCTTCAAACTATGCCCGCGAACGACAATGACGCGCCCGTCCTTCAACAAGACGGTGAACTCCCTCATGCCGTCATCGCGTCCCCAAAGATCGAGGAAGTTCGCGACGACATGCGGACGGACTACCTCGCCCTGGTGAAACGCGCGATTGGCCGGGCACTCGGCTTCGTCCACGTATTCGCCGACCAGCAGACATCCCGTCGTGGCGTTTACCTGGTTTGTCATGGCGTCACCTCAAAAGCAGCGGTTGCTGCGCGATCATCTGTTCATTGTACCAGAACTGAACCCAGTACAGGCCAGGCTCCTGGAAGAGGCAGTTGCGAATGCGGAACGTGGCTCCGACGATCTCGAGCGGGTCGCTCCCGAAAGGTATGGTGCGTGTCCGGGTGCGAAACACCACTTGCCCGGAGTCGGCATGATGGACTTCGATCCGTCCGTCCGCCGGACCGCGGCACTCGGTCAACTGGAGGAACACGCAGATCTCGCGGTAGAGCAAGGGAAACGGCGGCTGCTCCAAAGAACGGATGGCACTGATCAAGCCGACGAGCGTCACTCGGCGCGGGTTGTCCGGGTCGGTTTGCACGTCCTCACAAAGGATGAGATAGCGAACCGTCGGATGCACTTGACTCATCCTGTCACCTCCGAACTCCTCTGGTCGGGTAAGGAAGTGCTGTTACCGGCACTTCCTTACCTAAGAACCGGACGGTTGCCTTCTGACGCATCCGGCTCAAGTCTTCCCGAACGCCTCTTGCGAGACGCAGCCCATTTCCATTTCCATACTCTATCGCTGCCGATGGCATTTCGCATGATTCAACCGGAGATTTTCCAGCCCAGCGCCGCCACCGTGACTGCGCCAACGAGGTCATGATAGCGGTTCGGCATCACGTGCCCGCTGGGCGAAATTGGCGTAAGCCATCATTAGTGTGCTGACGCCTTCGAGTTAGCCAGAAGCCAAGCGAAATTGCAAAGGCACTTGCAGATACGGCTATCATAACGTCCTGTGCGACACTTTGCGAGTCCTCCGGCTCGATAGGAGGCAGCGGTTTTGGTAAAGGCGGTTGCGGCTTTGGCGGTCGAGGTTTCGGCTTAGGACGAGGAGGAAGAACGTCGGCATAAGCTGGCTCGGCTAACATTAACATCATTGCAAATCCCGTTATGATGGCAACGGCCAGCACAATGCTTCGACAAAAGCCCAAACTTGACATTATTCTTAAGCCTCCTTCTCCCGAAAACTCGTAGAGCCTTCAGATCATGGGGAAAAAACACAGAAGTGGGAACGACAAACTCGGGTCCACTCAATGGCGCATCGCGAGAACCTGAGGCACTACGGATATTACTCCACCAAGGGCGTGGGCCACACTTCCTGCCAGGATACTCCCGATTCGTTCGCGCAGACAACCAAAAAAGTTGCCGATAAATATTGTCCAAAATCCCCATGCATAGGCAACCGAATGCCGGCCGGTGAAGTAGTCCACTGTAGTACTAATGTCGAATATCTTTGCGCCGTACAGAGAGTTAGGACGATTTCTCGCCGAAGGCGAGCGTCGGGGCGTTAGCCCGACGTGGGCTCCAGCCGCAGTTGTTTGGATTTAGTTCAAGCGGCGAATGTCCGGAGGAAAGAGGAGCGGTTCGGCAGATGCAGTCCACGTCGGGCTAACGCCCCGACGCTCGCCTTCGGCGAGCCTTTGCCTCTCTTTTGGTTGCGGCTACGCCGCGCTGTGTTCAGCGCATGGATCAGTCCAAAGCATAGTGCCGAAACCAACACGCCGACCCCGAACGGCATGCCCAGCCATCGGTAGGGCCGGCTGCGAACGTACGTCGCACACAAAACCTCATTTTCGAGGGCGTCGGCAAGTTGATCGACCGGCGTGTTGAGGTAATAGGTGAACGCACCCAGCAGATCGCCCTTCTTGGCGTTCGCGTGACATTCCAGACAGTGCGTCCGCGCACGGATCGCACCGAACATCCGCGTCGGTGCTTCTGGGGACCAGATGAGGTGCTCGCCGCAGCGCACGGCATCCAGACCGAGGCGTTCGAACTCGTCGAGCGGCCTGCGCTGCGCTTGCCGGGCCAGCGCCGGCGTTGCCATCTCGTCGAGTACATACACCGACGGTTCGGAGTCGGTCAACAGGCTGACAAGCTCGACGCGGTCGATGGCCGGCGACGCGACCCAAACACCGCGCTTATTCTTGCTGAACATCATGCGCACGAACCCGAATCCCGACGCGGACTCGAAATCCGAGACGGCGAGATCGTGAACGCGGTGCGGTCCGGAAAACCGGTCGTCTATGCCTTTCGGAACCGGTTCGACCGACCGGCAAGCGGTCGGCGGCATCGGTTCGGCGGGTTTGGGGCGGGGCCTCCAGTAGCCGTCGATCCGCTTGATCCGGTCCCGGCTGACGAGGACTCGTTCCCGCACAACCAGGGGCGGCAAGTGCTTGAGCATAATGTTGACTCGGTTTTGCACGTTCTCGAAGTTGATGTTCTGGTCCGTGCCCGGTTGAAAATAGATCGTGATCTCAGCCGCACCGCTATCGGTGGTAGAGGAGACCATGGAAAGCATGTTCTGAACGCCGTTGATGGATTGTTCGAGCGGAGTCAGGACCGCGTCAACCAGGCGGTCGGCACTGGCACCGGGATAAGAAATGGAGACGTGGACGGTCGTCGGTGTGACGCCGGGAACCTGGGCTGTCGGAACGATTTCGATTTCCGGTTTGTGTTGCCTACTCCATCCCTTCAAAACTTCGTCGAAGGTAAGCCCGAGTGTCTTGCGCTTCGGATCGGCGGGCCGTTGGGCTCGTCGGCTTCGCTCCATTTTGCGAATGTCGGCGGGCACCTCGGTAATTACGATCGGTTCCCGGAACGAATCGACCATCTCGCCGGGCCCGGCGGACGGGTCGAATCGGTCGATCGGTTCCGGCAACGAATCGACGATCGGTTCGATGTATGGGTCGGTTCGGTCGATCAGTTGGTGCCACTGATTGCCGAAAAAGGCAGTCAACCCCACAGCGCTCACGACAAGCACAAGCGCGAAACGCGTAAATCCCGACATGTGAGTATCTCCTTGAACCCGGTTAGGCCGCAAGTTGGACACGTTGCTCAACACACGTGCGCGCGTAGGTCGCCTCCAACTCCACCGGAAGGCAAAGACCACCACGCAACCAAAGGGGCAGGGTGGGTAAGACATCGCCCACCACAATCGGTTCTCGCCAGATGTCCAACACGTTGACCCCTTCCCGCTGCACGGACCGAAAAGCCGAACCGCTCAGCGCAGGCCCCACGCCGGGATCGTCAGCTTTCTTCCGGCCAGCAGTGCAGTAACCGCCGTACCAGTACCAACTGTCCCAGGTGATAGGCATTGTGGTCGGATGTCAGCAGCGCCTCTCGCAGGATCGTCTGCCCATCGCCATGCGGGATGCGGGCAAACAGGTCCGTGGCCGGATCGGTGATGAGCATTTCCATGGCTTTCAGATCGCTCCGGAAACGCTCGACCGATCGGTCCCAGTCGTGGTCGTTAGGTGGTGCATCACCCTGCGGCCAGTAGCCATCGGGCCACGTCGGCGAAACGTGTTTTGGGTCGCGGCTAAACTCCAGGATGTCCCACTGGGCGATGCGCATATGTTCGAGCAGACGCCAGGGGGTATGCGGCACCGGCAGCACCTTCTTGCCGCGCAGTTCCGGGGGGATGCCTTCGATCGCCTGGTCGAAATGAATGTGAGCCCCGCCGCCTCGAAGCAGATAAACGAGGTGCTCGCGAAGGGCTTGGTGTGGATCGGTCGGCATGTGAGTATCCTGAAAACGGTCGCAACGCAATCGGAACCTCTTTTTCAGATTCTATTGCAGCCTTTGCAGGAAATCTTCTCCCGCAGCAAATGCTACTTGGCGTTCTTCTTGAGCCAGGCCGCGATTTCTTCCTTGAATTGTGGCTTCGAGATACAACTGATATGATTCGCATCCTTGATTTCCACCACCGGCCAGTCCTTGCGCACGGCCAGCAATGGCTCCACATAAAGCTTCCGGATGAGATTATCCTTTTCCCCGACCAGGATCGTTACCGGAACCCGAATGGACTTGATCTTTTCCTCCGTCAGCGCCAGCTTGGCAAGGCTTCGACCGCAGAGGAGAAGTGCCTTCCCGTTGAGGTCGTTCTTGCCGATGAGTCCGAAAGCCATTTGGCCGAAACCCCCGGATTTCAACCAACCCATTCCCCCCAATGTGCCCGACAGGACACGATCCGGATGGTTGGCGATGAAGTTTCCGGCAATAATTCCACCCATCGAATAACCGACGATATGCGCTTTCTTGATCTTCAGATGATCGAGGAGCCGAACCACATCTTCGACCAGCTCGGGGCCGTATTCCTCTTCCTTGGACGGTTTGTCGGATGACCCATGACCGCGTACGTCCAGAGCGACCACCTGGTAATTCTTGGCCAGCAGGCCGGTGATGCCGGGCAACGTCCAGTTGATTTGAGATGAGGAAAGCCAGCCGTGAATGAGGACGACCGGCTCCCCTTTACCCTGAACGGTGTACGAGATCTTCACGCCGTTGGCATCGAGGGTCTGAGGCGCTGGCTTGCTGGCGGGCTGGGCAAGGCAGAATTGCCATGAGCAGCAGAGTGCGGCGAGTATTGTCACCAAACAGCGCGATTGCATGATGGGAACCTCACAACATTTTCGGTGGGCGGGTTGGTAGAGAGCATCGGCAACCATTGGTAGGGCGGGTCGAGGCATTGCGAGGCCCGCCAACGACTGAGAATTCTAATGCGGCTGAGCCACCAACCATTGGTAGGGCGGGTCGAGGCTTTGCGAGGCCCGCCTTTGACGGCATCGTGGCTCACGGCGGGCCTCGCAAAGCCTCGACCCGCCCTACATGTAATTCGCGCGCTGCGTGCAAATCGCTTCGAGAATGACTTTAATCCACTGCGTACAAGTCTGCAATAACAACTACCCCGAAGAAATCCAAATGGTTTCACATGAAACAAACCGTCTAATGATGCGCTTCCCGTACCGGCCACAGCAAGCCTGCCAGTGCAGCCAGCACCGGCCCTGAGCCGATCACCATAAACAGTGTTCCATACGTAAGAATGACCTTGTCCTTGACCGCTGCCCCGATCATGGGACCGACATAGTCGTTGATCGACGCGATCACGACCCAGGACGTTGCGCCGCACACGCCCAGAATTTGCGCGGTGTGCCGGCCCACAATATCTTGCGCCAGCGAAAAGAATATGGAAAAACCACCCATTGCCGAAGCTGCAACCATGTAGAACAGGATGAGGCTGACACTTTCACCACCCCACTGAAGCACTGCCGGTATCGACAACAAGCAAAAAGCCGCGATCGCCGCCATCACGACCTTGCGGGCATTCTCCACGTGAAAGCCTTTGCGCGTCAATCGGCGAATCGTGTAACCGGCGAACATGCTCCCCAAATCCGCTGCGATGAAGAAACCCGCCATGATCCATTGTTCATTTTGGGCAGATTTCCCGAGCGTTTTCTCCAGATAACGCGGAAACCAGGTGTAATAAACGTGCCAGGAAACATTGACGCAAATCCCCGTCAAAAGGGTGATCCAGAATAGCCGGGAGGCCAGCACGGCCACGAAAGGTTGCGCGGTCTCGGCAGCGGACTCTCGTTCCGGCTCAGGACTCGAATCGATGAATCGTCCCCGCTCCCCGGCCGTGCAGGCCACCCAGAGAATTGCCCATAACCCACCGATGCTCCCGACCAGAATGAACAGCGACCGCCAGCCGGTGCCGTCGGGGTTTACCATGAGAAGCGTCAGAAAGGGAGTTGCCACCGCGCCGATGCTCGCCCCGCTGTGAAAGATCCCGTTCGCCAGGCTCCTCGATTCGCGCGGGATGATGCGCCGAATCGTCGCCACGGCACAGGGCCAGTTAAAGGCTTCGCCGAATCCCAGTACGATTCGACAGCTCATCAGGAAGATGATAGCGCCCGTCGGTGCGAATCCGGTCGCCACACCCGCTGCCGACCAGATCAGGATCGACCCGAGATAGAGGGCGCGCAGGCTAAAGCGATCGATCAGGAACCCTGCAAGAATCTGAAACAGTCCGAAGGACATGCCAAATGCGAAATTGATTCGGCCGTATGCTTCATTTTTCTTTTGTTCTCGCTCCGCCTCGAGGTCGGCGCGTTTGGCTTCCCGAATGACTGGGTCGGCGAACTGGAGTTCCTTCGGCTCCGGTTGGACAGGTACGAGTTCATTGAGAACGGCGCGTTGGGTGCTTACCAGCGCGAGCCGATCGGTGTAGTTGATGAGGGTTGCCAGGAAAAGCAGCCAGACGATTCGCCAGCGCCAGGGTTCGATCGAAGGTGGGTTCGGCATCGGGAGAGCAAGGGGGGGTCAGAGGGATGGAGAGGTAACTCGGCGGTCGGCTATCCTAATCGTAATCATAATCTTAATCTTAATCGGATTATGATTATGATTATGATTACGATTAGGAAAAACCCGCCGACCTGAAATGGTATCTCATTACAGGATAAGCTTTTGCGAGTTTGTAGCAGAATTGTGACAGAAAATGGCCTCTAAAGAGATTTCGCAGGCAGGACGTTGTTACACACAGGTTATGGGAAGTGCGACGAGATTGCTAGATCGAAGCGGAGGTGCGCGGCAGCGAACCGGCGGGCGATTCGGCCTGCTCTGCCGTCGCGAAGATGTAGGCGAACATGCTTCTTGCGTGCAGGTTGATGCCGCTGTAGTATTGATGTGGTTGGTTATAGAACCGCATATTGCACGACCTCTACGCGCGGTTGTGGGCACGTGAGCACGGTGTTAGACAGCGAGGGCAGTGGAGGACGAGTGATGCTGGAAATTCCGCCTGATCTGCTTGCTGCTCTTCCACAAGGTGCCGAGCCTGTTGCCAGCGATTGGTGGTCTACTTTGTCCGACACAGATCGATCGCAAGTTGCCGACATGTGGGACGACCGAATCGAAGTGAAGTTTTTCACTCCACAAAGGACCGATGACGGTCAAATGGATGGTTGAGATCAAGTGCCAAAGGTGGAGGGTGGCCGCTTTGTGCCCACGGATGATACGCGCGGCCTGAAGGAATGGGGACCAGGGTATTTTGAGCACTTGCTCCAACATCCGGAGTTGGTACTCGTGTGGGAGCCGGAACGTCGAATTTTTCACATTGGCTGCACGCGACACTCGGGAGCTCGCGAGTGCTTGATTTCGGGACTGTTTCCTGCGGATTTCCGGTGCCCAATTGGCTTGACGACTTGTCACTTGTACTCGTTGCGAGGCTGTCGCCGAACGTCGCGCTGCTTGTAACCAAACCGCAGAACATGGCGTTGCAAATATAAAGCGATGGCGCTTGCGCTATTCGAGGCCGATAATCGCCAAACCATTCCTGCTTCCAGGAGGCTCACAATGAGAATGTTTGCACCGATCTTGGCCGTCATGGCGGCGGCGCTGCTGGTATCGAATGCCCGCCCGCAGGAGCGAACGGCCCCGGCAAGCAAGGACCAGGCCGATGAGTCGGTCAAGAAGGTAAAGGAACTGCAGAAAGAGCGGATCGCCGTTTTGAAGAAACTGGTCGACCACGTCAACACATCATTCCACAAGGCGCTGGTGGGGTACGACGAAGTGTTGGAGGCGATGCACCAGCTGTCCGAAGCGGAACTGGAGGCCGCGGAAACGGACAAGGAGCGCGTCGAAATCTGCAAGAACCTAGTCGATGCGCTGAAGAAGCGTGAGTCGTTGGCCGAAGCCGGTTTCAAGTCGGGGCGAGTAAGCGGACCGGTCGTCTTGAAGGCAACCGCGAAGCGCCTGGAGGCCGAGATCCGCCTGGAGCGAGTGAAGATGAAGGTCGCTCCTGCAAACCCGAAGGACGGAGTGAAGCCGCCGGCCAAGCAACCGATCGAAGCGCCGGCACAGAAGATCAAGGCTCTCCAGAAGGAGCGGATCGCCGCGCTGGAAGGAGCCGTGGGCGGATTCACCATACTGATCAAGGTCGGGCGTGACTGGGCTTTCGATGACCTTATCGAAGCAGAGGCTGCTGCTCCTCCAGGCCGAGTTGAACGTCGCCGAGAAGGGGGCGGATCGCATCTCGCTCTATAAAAAGGCCATCGACGCGCTGAAGCAATACGAGGAAATGGCTAACACTCGGGTGCAGGCTGGGCGAACGACCGAGGCGACCGTACTCAAAATCAAAGCGCAGCGCCTGGAAGTCGAGATCCAGTTGGGACAAGCAAAGGTAAACGCGGCAATGCCGAAATGAGGTTCTTGTTATTCAAGAACTCCGCCAACAATCGCGCCGAACCGCTATATTGCCTCGAATAGGAACAAACTCATCATGAAGATTCGTCGGATCCGTGCCTACAAGATTGGCTTGCCGCTTCACGAAGGAACCTACAAATGGTCTGGTGGGAAGTCGGTCACGGTTTTTGATAGCACGGTGGTCGCAGTGGAAACCGAAGCCGGTATTACCGGCTTCGGCGAGGTTTGCCCGCTGGGGCCTTTCTATTTGCCTGCTTACGCCAACGGCGTCCGCGCCGGGATTGCCGAACTTGGCCCGCATCTCTCGGTGAAAATCCGCTTGAACTGGGCAAGTCTGAACCGCTCGATGGATGCCGCTCTGAAGGGACACGCCTACGTCAAGTCGGGCATCGACATGGCGTGCTGGGACATCCTGGGCAAAGTCACGGGCCAGCCGGTTTGCATTCTGCTGGGCGGACGGTATGGTGATGACTTCGTCCTGTACCGGGCGATCTCGCAGGAGTCGCCGGAAGCAATGGCCAACCGGGTGGCCGGCTATCGCGCCGAGGGGTATCGGCGCTTTCAACTCAAGGTCGGCGGCGATCCTGCCGTCGATATCGATCGAATTCATGCCGTTGCCGCAAAGTTGCAGCCCGGCGATCGACTGATCGCCGACGCCAACACCGGCTGGCTGATGCACGATGCCATGCGCGTCGTTCGAGCGGTGCGCGACGTCGATGTCTATATCGAACAACCCTGCCTGAGCTACGAAGAATGCCTGTCGATCCGCCGCACATACCGATCATCCCTTCGTCCTCGATGAGGTGATCGACGGGATCGATATGCTGCTGCGCGGACATGCCGATCGCGCGATGGACGTCGTGAACATCAAGATCAGCAAGTTCGGCGGCTTGACCAAGGCGAAGCAGGCGCGCGACTTGTGCGTCTCGCTGGGCATCGCCATGACGCTGGAAGATAGCTGGGGCGGCGACATCGTCACGGCCGGCATCGCTCATCTGGCGCACAGCACGCCCCCCGAGTTTCTCTTCACTGCTACCGATTTCAACAGCTACGTCACGGTGAGCATTGCGGATGGAGCGCCGAAGCGAGTCCATGGCCGGATGGCCGCGAGTACGACGCCGGGGCTGGGGATCGAGCCGAAGATGGACGTGCTGGGGCAGCCTGTCGTTGAGGTGGTTTGACGGCACTGCGGGGGCGCTTGCGCTTTTTGAAGTTGCGCTATGAAAAACCTGCTGCGGAATTCCGAAGGAATTGGGAGCCCGCAGCGCAAGCAAGGCGGAACTGCGTTCTCTTGAACGCTTTCAACAATCGCCACGAGCGCAACTTCAAATCTTGCGCTCAGACCCCTGGTTGTACAGCACGCGATCCGAAATGAGGCGTTTGTTGGGAGGGCGAGGCTCCTGCCGAGCCTTATGCGCTGCCTGGCTCGGCGGGAGCCTCGCCCTCCCGATTCAAGCGTCAATCTTGACCGCGCGCTGCATAAATGCTGCCATCCATCCAGGATGAATTGACGGCAAGTTTGCTCCACCCGCCGGATTCGTTTCTGAAAAAAGTGAACTATTGCGCAAGAAAAAGGCAAATATGCGTGCTATAATTGGTTAGCGGTTGATACATGAGCCAGGCCAATCAAACCTCTCCAACATTGTCCAACTCTGTACCAACTTCTCATTTGCTTTCCCTTCCTGTGTCTGATCCCTCGGGCATTCCATTACCCATTCGATCTCTCGTCAGGAAACGCCGGTCAGCGAGAAAGTCGAAACCTTAATGTGAAGTTTTCTTCATTTCGCTCTTGTTTTGGTTGGAAGAAACGGGTATTAGATAGACACCCATTTTGATTCACAGCGTCAGGGATGATGCGGATTTCGACACATTCCCCTATGGCATGCGAATTTCAAATGAGACTCTTGGCCGAATGAATTGGTTCTTCGAGGTTGTCACCAAGGCCCCTAATGCCTTGGCTGATCCCGTTGCGTGACCTCCGGAGTTAAGCGATCATGCGCTTCAGGACCAAACGACTCCTGATTGGAGAAGCCTCGGGGCTGGCCCCCGATCAGGTGAATTATTTCCCGTGGTCGCCGTGGGCCTGCGCGGTGTCGATCGGTCAAACCATCTTCAATCATCCGGCCAGACAACTGGGATTCATCGTGCTCAGCGCAGCGGACCTTTTGCTGACCTGGTGGTTGCTCAAAGGCTCGGGCGGCCAGGTTTATGAAGCCAATCCGGTTGCCTCTCCCTGGTTGCAAAAGTATGGCTTCTATGGCCTCGCCTTTTATAAGGGCGGATTGGTGTTTATGATCCTGGCGCTGGTACTGGTGATCGAGTACCTGCAACGACCCAGGGCGGCGGTAAGGATTTTGGATTTCGGCTGCGTGAGCCTGTCCCTCGTGCTTTGCTACTCCAGCATCCTGTACGTGACGGAAGCCGGGCTGTAGCGATCACTTGCCGATCTTGGGCGCTACCGTCACCAGACTGATCGCGGCAATTCCACCCCGATCCGTAACTTTTCCGTGTAGCCCGATGACAAAATTGCCGTCGCCGCCGAAGGTTCCGGGGCTGCCGCCGTTGCCGCCAATTTGTGCAGGTTCGTACTTGTCGTTGACGTCCAGTCCCGTTGGGGTGATGCGCATAAAGATCGGCTTGATGGCGTCGATGCCGCCGCCCCCACGCGTGTAGAGCGCCCCAACCGCATATCCGGGTTTGGCCTTCATCTTGAGAATCTCGGTCCCTTTTTTGACGTCCCCATATTCCTTGCCGAGCACCTCGCCGTGCGAGGTCAAGAAGATCGGTTGAATAAAGCCCGGATATTTGTTGTCCTGAATTGAGGTGTAATTGAACCCGATCAGGATGGACGGGTCGGCAGGAATCTCCTCGAATGTCTTTTTCGAGAAGCCCCCGCCCACGATGCTCCACTTTTTGATGTCCTGGTCGGCAAGCACCGGCGAATGGTGTACCAGCGCTTGGCAGTAGAAGCCTGGGCATCAACACTCAACTGCAACTCCGCGACGCGTTTCTCAATTTTCGTTTTGGACAATCCCTTCAAATCGGGCAAAGCCGTCACGTACCAATAATGCGCCCGCGTTTGAACGCCGAGTTTCGCCACAGGATCTGCCCCGGTGATCTGGTCGTACCACTTATCGGCCAGAGCGACTTTGTCGACTTCCGCCCCGGAGCTTGCCTTGATCTCCTGCTCCGCAACCGCCTTGAGCTTGGAGTCCGAGCCTTTGGCCAGGTTTGCCATCCCTTCCAGGTTGTGCCGGACGAAAACGGCATAACGCCCGACCGCCAGGTTCGCATCGGCATCGTCTGGATTGGTCTTGAGAGTGTTCATGTGTTCGGCGATCTTGGTCGATTCCACCTTCAACAGCCCGGCCCGCTTGAGTTTTGCCGCGGCAGCGTTGCCCAGAGGCGTACTCCTGGCGGTTCGCGCTGCGGTTTCAGCGGCCTTGAGAAGCTCGATGACGGCCGGCCATTGATCTTCGGACCACAAAGAGTCGGCCGCCGCCAGCAGAACCTCGGCCGCCGATCGGGCCGTGGTGGTAGTGGTCGCGGAAGCCAGCATCGGAGCGATAATGGCGGTTCGAGTCTCGCCGGGCGGAACCTGAAATACGCTTACCAGTTCATCCGCTGCGAACATCGCCGTGGCCGGGTCGCCGGACTTCGCGGCAATATCCCGCGCCTGGAGCAATAGCACATAGCGTGCACTGGCATCATCGGTCGTGGCCTTCCCCTGCTGATACAGTTTTGCCGCCAGCGCCCGCCGGTCGGCCGCCTTGGTTTTGGCATAGTCGGCCTTGAAAACCTCTCTCACGTTCATGAGTCCCTTGGCCAGTTCATCGCCAACCGGGACAGCGAGACGATCGTCGGCACCCACGGAAATCGATTTGGTCAATCCGGCGATGCCAAGGCAGCAGATGGTCATCGCAACAAAACGTAAACGGAGCATGATTTCTCCACGCACAGAGCGAGCAAGAGCACGATATTGGGTATGTTGATAATTAGAATAGATCGCAATCGGCTTGTCAATCGTGCCGGCGGGTTTGAGTAAGCACACCGTTACAATGAATCTTCATATGAATTTTCATTTCCCATCATACTCATTATGTGGTTTACTGGTATGAATAACTCGAATCCAGCTTGATCCCTCCCAACTGTCCAAAGAGAAATGCTCGCCGCGTGCGTTAGCCTTACTATTACCCACAGGTGCAAACGAAAACAAGCAAGCACCAATCCCCTCTCCCCTGTAACCAGGGGAGAGGGTTAGGGTGAGGGGATGAACCTTCACCCTTGCCAGACGCTTCCTTCATGGTGGGAGGCTCTTCCCCTCACCCTAACCCTCTCCCCTGAGTACAGGGGAGAGGGGATCAAGGTTCGCTCGCCTTTCAATTAGTGGGTAATAGTCAGCGCATCTGCTCGGGGTAAAAGAGCACGTCTTGGCGACTCCGAGTAACCCTGGAGCTTACGCGCCGAAACCGTGATGGGAGTCTTTCTCGATGCCATTTGCGCGCATCGCGCGAATGGCATGTAGGGCGGGTCGAGGCTTTGCGAGGCCCGCCGTGAGACGCGATGTCTTCCAAGGCGGGCCTCGCAAAGCCTCGACCCGCCCTACCAATGGTTGCGGGCTCGGCCCGCATTTGGAGGCTTCCATGTCCATGCCGGGAGATGGGAACAACCCGAAACCATCCAGCCCATCCCAGGCTCCCGAAGGAGCTGATGGAGGGGCACCCGTCAATCAGAATGTCTCCATCGACTCCAATCCAAGCGTTGAACCACCCACGATCGCCGCGGATGAGAATGCCACGGGGGCATACCGCCCGAAGAACGATGACAAGTCCATTTCCGATCGAATCGCGAAACCCCCCGCAGCGGGAAGCGCTCCGAAGCTGCTGCCGGGCCAACTGTTCGGCCGGTATCGCATCGAAAAGGAATTGGGCCGGGGCGGCATGGGCGCGGTCTTTCTCGCACTCGACACGCAGTTGGATCGGAAAGTCGCCCTCAAGGTGCCCTCCTTTCGTTTTGGCGAAACGGAAGAACTCATCGTTCGCTTCTATCGCGAAGCCCGCGCCATGGCGACGGTGCATCATCCCAACATCTGCCCGGTTTACGACGTCGGAGAGATTGACGGCCAACTGTTCCTGTCCATGGCATTCATTGAAGGCCGGTCGCTGTCCCAGGACATGCGCAAAGGAGTTGGGATGCCGGTTGGCGTGGCGGCGCTGGATGCGCGCCGTTGCCCTCGCCGTGCAAAAGGCGCATGAGGCCGGCGTCATCCATCGCGATCTCAAGCCCTCCAACGTGATGCTCACGATGGACGATGAGCCGATCGTTATGGATTTTGGATTGGCCCGGCGCTCCAAGTCGGGAGAGACGGAACTGACCGCAACCGGTCTGATGCTGGGCAGCCCATCCTACATGTCCCCCGAACAGGTGGAAGCCCGCCATCAAGAAGTCGGCCCCTGGACCGATGTCTGGGCGCTGGGCGTCATGCTCTTCGAAATGCTGACGGGCCATCGCCCGTTCAAAGGTTCCTCGACCGCTGCTGTGCTGGGTCGAATCATCGAGGGTGAGCCGCAACGGTTTTCGCAACTGCAATGCTCGGCAGCGCCGGCCCTGGAAACGATTTGCCTGAAGGCACTCGCCAAGGAGATCAAAAAGCGCTACCAGTCCGCCCGCGAGTTCGCCGATGAACTCGTTCGTTTTACCGCCGATGCCACAGCACCTCCGCCGGCCGGGGCGAAGTTGCCGGATACGGCCGGCGAGCCTGAAAGTCCCTCCGCCAGCAGCCGGCACCGGCGTCGAGGTGCCGAGTTGCGGCAAGTCACAATCGCCGTCTTCAATTTCGAATTGGGTAGCGGTACGGGCGGCACGTGGAAGCGCAGAACGAGATTGCCCAAACTTTCCGGCAATTTGTGGCCGAGCGCGTGCGGCGGTTCAATGGTGCCCTCATGGCTTCGAGCGGTCAGGAAGTGCTGGCCTGCTTCGGGTTTCCGGTGGCTTACGAGGATTCGACCCAGCGCGCCATTCGCTCCGCCCTATTGGTGGTTAACGACGCCAGGGCCATCGACCCGTCCAATGCCCGCAAGCTGCCCCCGGGCGAGTCGATCTGGGCCACGCTCCATACCGGCGAAGCGGTCGCCGAAGACACCGATGACCCCGAAAACAGCGTTACGGTCGTTGGTGAAACGCGCACGATGGCGGTTCGACTGGACGGCGTCGGCGAGCCGGGCTCGGTGGTGATTAGCGCTGTCACCCGACAGCAAGCAGGGGTATTCTTCGAGACCGTAGCGCTGGGCACGCAGCGGATTCGCGGGGTTGCACAGCCCGTCGAACTGTTTCGCGTTGTCAAGGAAGCGGCGTCGCGCAATCGCGTCGAACTGGTCGATCCGGGCAACCTCACGCCACTCATCGGCAGGGATACGGAATTGAGCGTCCTCAAGGATCGCTGGGCGCAGACGATCGAGGACATGGGGCAAGTGGTTCTGCTGATCGGCGACGCCGGACTGGGCAAGTCGCGTCTGATTCGCGAAATCCGCGAGCACATCAACACCGTGGAGACCGATGGCAAGGAACCGGCGGTGATCGAGTTTCGCTGTGCCCAGCATCAGCAGAGCGCGGGCTTTCTCCCTGTCATCGAGTATCTCTCGAAACTGTTCAACCTCGACCAACATCCGAACGACAGCGATCGACTGAAATTGCTTTCCGCTTACTTGACGGATCTCGGCTTAGCAGATGCCGAGAATATCGTGCTGCTGGCCGGATTGCTTTCCATCGCCCTGGACGGCCGGCACGCGCCGTTGAACGTCTCGCCGCAGCGGCAGAAAGAATTGACCGAGGATCTGCTGCGGAAATGGCTGCGCGCACTGTCGCGGCAGCGTGCGACGCTGCTCGTCGTCGAGGATCTGCACTGGATCGATCCCAGCACGCTCGACTTCATCAAGTCGCACGTCGAGGACTTTGAACAAGCCAGGCTGCTGACGATCCTGACGTTTCGCCCGGAGTTTCAAACGCCCTGGCGCAGTTTCCCGCACCAGACCCAGATCGCGCTGAATCGTCTCACCAAGCGACAAATCGGCGAAATGATCAAGCGGCGAACCAAACGCAAAGACATCCCCGATGCGATCGTTCAACAGATTATCGAGCGGACGGACGGGGTGCCCTTGTTCGTCGAAGAATTCAGCAACCTGATCGCGGAATCGGGAATGCTCGATGGCGATAATCCATCCGATTCCTTTGTGCGCGGCGTCATCCCGGCCACGCTCAAGGATCTGCTGATCGCCCGGCTCGACCGCATGGCCAGCAATCCCGAAGTCGTACAGCTAGCGGCGGCGATTGGCCGGGAGTTTTCCTATGCGCTCTTGGCAGCGGCCTGCACTCTACCGGAGACCGAGCTCAACCAGGAACTTGAGAAGCTCGTGCGTGCCGAGGTTCTTTTCCAGAAGGGCCGACTTCCGGATGCACAACTCATCTTCAAGCACGCCCTGATTCAGGATTCCGCCTACTCGACGCTCCTGAAGAAGAAACGGCAACAATTTCATCAGCGCATCGCCGAGCGCTGGAAACTCGCTTTCCCGAGGTTGCGGCAACGCAGCCGGGATCACTGGCGCAGCATTTCACGGAAGCCGGCGTGGCCGACAAGGCCATCGGCTACTGGTTGAAGGCCGGGCAGCGCTTCGAGGAGAAGTCGGAGAACGTCGAGGCGATCGCGCAATTCGAGAACGGCTTGAAGCTGGTGATGTCCGGGCCTGCCGGGCCGGAACGAGACATGCTCGAACTGGGATTCAAGCTGCCGCTCAGCGCAGCGCTCATGGCCGTGCAGGGTTACGGCGCTCCCCAGGTTGAACCGGTTCAGAATCGCTGCATCGAGATTTGTCGCAAGCTGGGTAAGGGATCGCCGCTGTTCCCCATCCTGATCGCCAACTGGGAATGGCTCTTCATTCGGGGCCGGTTTGAGTCGTGCGCGACCCGATGCCCCGAAGTGATCGCCATCGCCGAGGCCGATCTGGGGCCGGGGATGCTCTCCGAAGCGCACTGGGCGCAGGTCTGCACTTCCTTTTATGCCGGCGACTTTGCAACGGCCCGGAAGCACGCCGAGATCGGCTGGAAACACTATCATCGCGAAGCCAGCATCGAATACACCAAGATCACGCAACAGAACTGCGGGCCGCTGTTGCTGGTGCATCTGGGCATGTCGCTGTGGCAATTGGGCTATGCCCAACAGGCATTTGCCGCGTTTCAGGAAGCGCTGGATCTGGCCCGCGACCTGAAGCATACCTTCACGCGCGCGGTGATCGAGTGGAAGGCCGGTCAGACTTATGAGTTCGCCGGCCTGGGTGCCAAGGCCATCGAATTCGGCGATCGGACGATTCAGATTGCCAAGGAACAAGCATTTGCTTTTTGGGTGGCGATGGGTACGGGCTGTAAAGGGGTCGGGCTGAAACACCAGGGCCGCTTCGAGGAGGCCGGTGATGCCCTGCGGGATCGCCTGTCCCGTCTCGATGCCACGGGTTCCAATATCCTGTTCCCCAAGTACAAGGGGCATCTCGCCGATGCGCTCTGGCATGCAGGCCGGCGTGAGGAAGCAGAAAAGAAGCTGGATGAAGCGTTCGCCGACCAAGGCGGCGGCGAGCTCGGCATGATGGCGGAGCTACTGCGTTTTCGCGGCGATTTCCTGAGCGGATCGGGCCAGTTGGACGAGGCCGAAAAGGTATATCGCGAAGCGCTCGACGCGAGCAAACGGCAAAATGCAAAGGTGTACGAGCTAAGAACGACGGTGCATCTGTGCCGGCTGCTGCAAGGTCGCGGGCAGGTGAGCGCTGTGCGCGAGCTCCTGGAGCCTATCCTCAACTGGTTCACAGAGGGACTCGAAATGCCCGACCTGAAAGCAGCGCGGAACCTGCTCGAGCAGTTATAGTCTTCACGGCGATGCAATGGCGAACCCGATGCGTGAATTTCGGGGTAACTGTGAAGCGGCGGAGTCTGAGAGGTCTACGCCCAAGCTCACGCAGCCAGGGGAGAGGGTGTAAGATCTGAACCTTCGGTCCAGAGTATTTGCGACAGCGATGATTTTGGACCATAGTATTACAGTGCTGTACCGCATCGACCAATAATCCGTCGTTGATGAGATGAAGGATAAATACCTCCATCTCGGCAAAGATCCGTATGCTCTTGCGATTCGGATCCTCACCAAACCATTCTAGCACCCGGCCTTCCGCATCGCCATATCTTCGGTTTATGAGAGCCAGGTTCCATTTACTGGTCTTTTGGCCATTGCGACTGTCCTGAATCGAACCGAGGCACGATAGAATGACGTGCTGCAAACCGTCACCCTTACAGCTCACTTTCAGTTTTGCTTGGCGCGGACCGGCGTTCACCGCTCCGCCAGCGGTTTGACTTGCCGGAGTCCAGGGCCTGTGTAGATGCCGTGGACGGATGAGCCGATTGTTATCCAACTGCTCAATGACGTGCGCGCTCCAGCCCGCTATGCGCGACATGGCGAAGATCGGCGTGTACAGCGGCACTTCCAGACCCATCGCATGATAGAGCCGGCCGGCGGGCCAGTCGAGGTTGGGGAACATTTTCTTCTCGCTCGCCATCACTCGTTCGACGATCTCGGCCGTCTCTTCCCAGCGCGTATCGCCCGTCGTTCTTCGCCGCTTCCTGGGCATATTCCTTGAGGATGCCCGCCCGGACGTCGCCCGTCTTGTAAACGCGATGCCCGAAGCCCATGATCCGTTCCTTGCGGGCCAGGGCGTCCCGGATCCACGTTTCCGCCTTGTCCGGTCCGCCGATGGACGATCAGAATGTCCATCACCTTTTCATTGGCACCGCCGTGCAACAGGCCCTTCAATGCTCCGATGGCACCGGGATGGCGGAATGCAAATCGGCCTGCGTGGAGACAATGGTTCGCGCCGCGAAGGTCGAGGCGTTGAACTCATGTTCGGCGTAGAGGATCAGCGAGACGTCCATCCATTTGATCTCTTCGGGTTTCGGTTGCGTGCCGCGCAGCATATAGAGGAAGTTGGCGGCCTGGCCCAGTTCCTGACTGGCGGCGGTAGGCTGCAAGCCTTTGCTGTAGCGATAGTGATCGCAGATGGCGACGGGCAGTTGAGCGATAAGGCGTTCGGCCTTGCGCAGGTTGGCATCGTGAGTGTTATCGGGAGTATCCTGATCGAAATGGGACAGAACGCTCACGGCCGTGCGCAGCGCATCCAGGGGCGGCGTCCACTTGGGCAGAGCGATGAGCAGCTCGCGCAAAGGCTGCGTAAGCCGGCGGGCTGCGGCAACCCGGACCAGAAAATCGGCGAGCTGTTTGGCGGTCGGCAACTCGCCGTAAAGCAGCAGGTAGGCAACCTCATCGAAAGTGCAATGCTCGGCCAGCTCGCCGACGGGATAGCCGCGATAGCGCAGCCCATCCTCGACGCTGGAAATGGCGGTCTCGCCCGCGATGATGCCTTCAAGTCCTGGGGAATACGCCGGAGTTGTCATGGGATGCCCACCCTGAGAACGGATTCATCCACGAGTGCAATTGTGTTAAGATAGGGAAAATTATCTCAGGCGAAATGGTGAATCATTTCTTCTATACTGTTCTGCTGACGCGGGTTCAATCCAAACCGATTCTTAATCTTAATCTTAATCGTACTCTCTTAGTGAGCATGGCTGTTTTCATGACAAAAGAGTAGGAGTAGGAGTACGATTAAGATTAAGATTAAGATTAAGATTGAGATTAAGACCGAGTGCGACTATGACCATCAAAATCGATACCCCCGCTGCCATCCATCGACTCATGCGCTTCCTGGCCGTGGAAGGGATTACCGGCCAGGAAAGAAATATCGCCGCCGAGGTGGAAAAGGCGCTCATAGAAGTCGGTGTTCCTGCCGCTTCGATACGCTACGACACTGCCAACGACCGAATTCCGTTACCGACCCAGACGGGCAATTTGATCGTTCAATTACCCGGCACCCGGCCCGGTGCCAGAGTCCTGTTCATGACCCACCTCGATACGGTTCCGCTCTGCGCGGGGTGCGTCCCGGTGCTTCAAGCCAAGAAGATCACGCCTCAGGGGCATACTGCGCTGGGCGGCGATAATCGCACCGGGGTCGGCGTGCTGGTTACGATGGTGGCAGAGTTAATCAAGCAGAACTTACCCTATCCGCCTTTGACACTGTTGTTCACGGTTCGGGAAGAATCGGGGTTATTCGGGCGCGCTATCTCGATGTCAAGGATCTGGGTGACGTGACGATGGGTTTCAACGTCGATGGCCGGGCGGCGTGCGACATTACCATTGGTGCGGTCGGTGCCGATCGCTGGGAGGTCGATATTTTTGGCAAAGCTTCGCATGCCGGGGTCTATCCCGAGCGCGGCATTTCGGCATCGATGGTAGCGGCGCTGGCACTGGCGGAAGTTCAAAAGGGCAATTGGTTCGGCAAGGTGAAGAAAGCGGGCCGGGAAGGCACCAGCAACGTCGGCAGCATCGGCGATGCGCACGGCAAAAGCGCTGGGGAAGCTACTAATGTGGTCACCGATTTCGTGCATATCAAGGGTGAATCGCGCAGCCACGACCCCAAGTTCGTCAAGGAAATTACAGCGGCCTACAAGGCGGCCTTCAAAAATGCCGCGTCGAAAGTAAAGGACCATCTGGGCAAGACCGCCAAAGTCAAATTCACGGCCCGCCAGGACTACCACCCGTTCCGACTCAAGGAAACGGCAGAGGTAGTAAAGCTGGCGACGGCGGCCGTGGAAACACTCGGCGCAAACCGGTGTGCAAGGTAACCAACGGCGGCCTGGATGCCAATTGGATCGTCAAGCACGGCATTCCGACGATTACGTTCGGGGCCGGTCAAAACGAGATTCACACGGTCAACGAATGGGTGAATCTGGAGGAGTACGAATCGGGGTGCCGGCTCGCGCTGATATTGGCAACGCAAGCTGCGGAGGGATAGGGGCGGATGAAGTCCTGCTCATTTCACGCCATTCGCAGCACGCGAGCGTGGATGAGCAAGATTAAGATTCGGATTAGGATTATGAAGAGGATTAGGAGGAGGATTAAGAGCAAGATTATGATTGCCGCCGCGGGACTCCCCGGCAGGTCCGCGTCAACTCGACCAGGCTAGGCTGGCAATCCAGCACGACCGTTCCGCCACTGCCGCGCGGAATCCGTCGCGCATAGCGGATGAATTGAATGGTATCGCCCAGCCCTTGTTCGGTTTGCAAGAGCAGGGTTCGGCCATTGAGCGGGCTTCCATCCAGAGCGGGACCGGCCAATCCGGTTCGCGTTTCTTCAGCCAGTGCCGCCATTCGTATTCCTGCCAGCCTTTCTCAAGATCTCCCGCCGTCAACCAGCATAGGGCACGGTTCAAACGGGCTTCGGGATATTCCGGCTTTAGTCGAATCGCCTCTTCATAACATGCCAGTGCTTCCTCGACCCGGCGTTGTTGGTTAAAGGCGATGCCCAGATTGTTATGCGGTTCCGGGTAATCGGCTTTGAGTCGGATCGCTTCTCGCAAAGCAGTTTCGGCCTCGTCCAGTTTGCCTTGCATTCGCAAGTTGTGGCCGAGGTTATTGTGCAGCACCGCCATCTTGGGAGAAAGCTCTACGGCCTGGCGATAGAAGGCTTCTGCTTCTTCGAGCCGATTTTGACCGGCGATGGATGCGGCAAGATTATTGAGCAAGATGGGATTGCCAGGTTCCAGGGATAGCGCGGTGCGAAAGGCAGGCTCGGCCTGTTCCGAGTTGCTCTGCGCTTCCCGGCTCTCGCCCAGGAGCCGCCAGTAGGTAGCACTGTCGGACCGCAGCCGGGTGGCTTCCAGGAAACAGGGTTCCGCCTCTTTGGGAAGCTCTTGCAGAACCAGCATTTTACCCAGCCTAGCATGGGTTTCGGCATTGCTCGGTTCGATTTGAATGGCCTGCCGAATAGCCTCGGCAGCGGCTTCGAGTTGATCCTGCCTTTCCAGGGAGATGGCCAGTTGACGATACAAATCCATCCGCTTGGGATCGTACTTGATCCCTTCCCGAAACGCTGCTTCCGCCTCGCTAAACTTATTCTGATCGAGACAGGAAGCACCCAGGTTGAGGTAAATGTTCCCCGATTCCGGTTGAAGGCGAACGGCTTCCCGGAATGCGGTTTCGGCCTCGGCGAATCGTCGCAGCCGGGCCAGGGCGATGCCAAGTTGGATGTGCGTCACTGGTTCATTGGCATACATCCGAGTCGCGCTCTGAAGCTGCTCGACGGCGAACTCCAGCTTGCCTTCCTGGATCAGTTGGATTCCTTGCTTCAACAGCGGCGGAAGGCTGGTTTTCTTGGAGGGCCAGGATTTGGGACTTCGGTTTGTAGTTGCCTTTGACGAGAGCATAGAAGGCTCGCCGATATTTGCTTGGTGAGCAAGACGCAGTGATGATTATCCAGCAGGAACGTCGATTGGCCACATAGAACTTCCGAATACACACTTTTTCGGCGGGGCTCAAAGCAGGGTAGCAACTTCACCGGAAAGCGCACCATCGATCATGTCAAACTGGAAAGGATGGAGGATCGCCATTTTTCTTAGACTCGCAACCTGTTTATCTAGCTTGCGTAGTTTGCCTATTGCCGAGGGTGTCACCCCGCTACCCTCACGCTGGCGATTTTGAGCCAGGCTCTTTTTTCAATGTAGTTTCGACTGTTGACGGACACGATCCATCGTTCCAATGCGAACTTCAGGCAAAAAATCCTTTCTCAAGATTCGCGGACTTTCGAGTGAGGCCATCTGCCAAGAACAATTCAGCGGCTTGTTGAAGCACTGTCACTGTGTCGCCTGAACCACAAAGAATCGGAAAAACCGCCTATCTCGTGTGCTATCGATGCGCGCCAAACACACTTCTGCTCAATTCTTGCCTTTCCAAAGCTCTCATCGAGCCAACTTAGTGCGGCCAAAACACTATAACAAATACACATTTATTGAGGCGACTGCTCTTAGTGAACATTAAGATACAGGACGGTCAAACCCAAGATCATAATTTATCGAGGTGCTATTTCGGAGAATTTCAGCGCATTCTGCGCTTCAACATGACCCTGATTGGCAGCTTTTCGATACCACGCAACGGCTAGATTCACATTCTTCTCCAAACCTTCTCCTCTCTGGTAACAGTAACCGATGGCGTATTGGGCTTCACAGTGTCCTTGCTCAGCCGCCTTGCCAAGCCACTCGACTGCGAGTTGCATGTTTTTATCTAACCCAAGTCCCTGGTTATAACAAACGCCAAGATTGAATTGTGCGTCAGCATATCCTTGCTTAGCCGCCTTCCGGTACCACCCAACCGCTGCATTGGGGTCTTTTTCAACACCAATTCCTTGGCCGTAACAAATGCCGAGACTGTATTGAGATTCAGGAAGTCCATGTTGTGCCGCCTTCCGAAGCCAGTCGACAGCCACTTTTTCATCCTTGTTGACTCCAATTCCCTGAAGAAAATGTACCCCCAAGTGATGCTGTGCCAGAGCATATTCGTGTTGAGCCGCCTTCCGAAACCACTCGTTCGTAAATGACAAATCTTTTTCGACACCAATTCCATCTCGATAAAAACCTCCCAAGATGTATTCAGCGGGTGGAAATCCTTGTTCGGCCGCCTTCCGACACCACTCAGCGGCAAGTTTTGCATCCTTGTCGACACCGACTCCATCGAGATGACAGCGGGAAAAAACGAGTTCAGCGACTGCAAGTCCTTGGGTTGCCGACCGGCGAAGCCATTCGACTCCTGCCTTCTGGTCGACAGAAACACCCGCGCCTTGTATCAATGCTCGAGCCAAAAGGAATTGCCCTTCTGACGAACCACGCTGGGCAGCCGTTCGCCAGGCCGCAATACGTTTGGGTGCAATTCTGCCAATGTGGTCCAAACCAGGCTTGCCCTGGCAAATGAGTTTGCAAATTTCGTCCAGTTCTGCCTTGAGTCGCTTATCGGGAGATTCATCTTGAATCGACTCTCCAAGTTCCTCAAGTGCTTCAATCGCCTTCTGATTTCCTTGATTTGCAGCCTGCCGTAACCATGCACTTGCGAGTTTCCCATCCCGTTCGACTCCGAGTCCATCGCGAAAACGAGAACCGAGAGCAAACTGAGCCTCCGCAAACCCTTTCTCAGCCGCCTTACGTATCCAGTCGGCGGCCGTCTTCTCATTTTTCTCGACACCCGCTCCCGAATGATAATGGCAACCCAAAGCGAATTGCGCTTCGGCCAGTCCTTGTTGGGCAGCTTTGTTTACCCATTCAACACCTTGTTTTTCGTCTAACCCAATTCCCTGCCCTAGAAAATAAGAAGCTCCAAGTTTAAACTGGGCATTCGAGAACCCTTGTTCAGCGGCTTTTCGATACCACTCAACCGCAACCCGTTCGTCTTTCAGAGTTCCTATCCCGTCTCGATAACACTTCGCCAAATTGAATTGGGCTACGGCAAATCCTTGCTCTGCCGATTTGCGGAAGTATTCAACGGCGACTATTTCAGCTTTCTCAATTCCCACTCCGTCCTGATACAGTTTCCCGAGGTTGTTCCAAGCTATTGGATGTTCATGAAGACTAGCTTTTTTGTACCACTCCACAGCTTGCTTAACATCCTTTTCAATGCCTTGCCCCATGAAATACAAATCCCCAAGGATCAATTCGGCGTGTATATAACCTCCCATTGCGGCCTTCTGAAAACATTCAACTGCTGTTTTGGAGTCTTTCTCTACTCCAATCCCATCCCGGTAACAAACCCCAAGGTTGTATTGTGCCCGTGAACAACCAAGGATGACGCCCCTTCGCAACAATTCCAGACCGAGCTTCTGATCTGTCTGTATTCCGTTGCCGCTTAAATAATAGAGGCCAAGCGTGGTGGTAGCTGGCCCGAAGTCTTGATTTGCAGCCTTGCGAAACCATTCGAGTGACGCTGTCCCATCTTTTGCGATTCCTGCACCTTCACGAAGTGCCTGGCCAAGGAGGAACTGGCCTGATGGGGAACCATTCCTTGCCGCAATCTGCCAAGAGTTGATGCGTTTGGGCGCTTCTATTCGAAGAAACACTGATTCACTTTCTCCCCGTGCGCTATATTGTTCGTATTTCGCGGCATCTTGTTCGATCCCTTCGTTGAAATTCGACATTCCAGGTTCGCCGCCAGCGCAATGAGTCGATCTGTAATTGACCATCACAAACGACGCCAGTAGTAAAAATAATACCGGATGATTATAGCAAAGTACTGCGAATTGTGGAGTGTCTTCTTGGGATGTCATAACTCTCTCAACCGTGAAAAAGGGTTAGATTCGCCCAATAAGCAGATACTCTGGGTTCGCAATTCGATCAATCCCAAATTCCCAAATCCCAAATTGGTGGTTGTTCACCATTCCCGTTTACCTTGGCCATTTCTTTAATTGATCCTAGACCCGTTCAGATTGAAATCCGGATTTTTCGGAATCCAATCGAATCGACGGTTATGCCATCTCTAGGCAAATTCCAGCTTTCAATCTGAACGGATGTTTAGGAAGTAATACTAAAAACACCGAGATTGATGCCGAGCTTTTCCTGTGAGATCGACATTTTATTGAAAGTACCTTGCGGGCAATGCGTTGTGTCAATCTCGGCAATATACTGACATCCTTAATACTCAAAGACGAGAAGCCCCCCATACGATTCTCCAGAACCCCTTTGTCCAGGTGTGCCATAAACCCCCAAGCCAAAAGTTTTGCCGAATATTGACTCTTGGTAGATGACGGCAACCCCTGTTACGTCATCACTCGAAGCACTCGAGCGACCGGGGATAGAGTATGACCCACCTCCCAAGTTCGGGGCATTGATAACGCCCGGAATATCTACTCCCATCTTAAACGGGGCTGTTGGCTTGCCCCTGCCAATCTGTGGTGCCTTAGGCTGCCCGCCATTGTTAAAAGGATCCCCCTCTTTTTTCAATTTACTCTCTAAACTATCAGAAGACGGAGTGGGCACCAATCCTGGTATCTTCGAATTTGCGGACTCGGAGGGTTGGGGAGTTTGTGGAGTACTATTAGCAGACTGCTTCGGGTTCCTGACATCAGTTGGAAGCACGATGGGAGGAGGTTCGGGCGAGGGTGGTCCGCCATATCCGGGAATGTTTCGAGCTCCTGGCGCGAGAGGTCGAGAGAGACGATCAGCCTCCGCCAGCATTTCCGAAAACATTTTAAAGGATGGTGGAGCCGGTTTTGGTTGCGGAACAGGCCCTTGCGGCAAAGGTGGGAGTTGTTCAGGTGCAGGTGGGATAGGTGGTAACGGTAGCTCGCCAGTGGGCGCTGGTGGAAAGGGTGACACCGGTTTTTCGTCGGTCGGAGCAGGTGTTGGGTCCAAAGGTGGCACTTCGATCAGGCCAGTTAGATCTCTCTCATTAGTCCAATCATTCCCGACAAAGTCTCTGAAATTCGACAGCCCTCCATTCACCCCGATCGGATCGACCTCCAGCCACTGGGCAGTCGCTGGATCATACCAGCGATTCTGATCCACTGTATACGCCGTTACGCTTTCGTACCGAGACCCGTCATAACCATAGTTACCCAGGTAGGTTGGCCCTGTCTGATTCTGGAGACCTCCATCATCCGTATAGGTGATCGCGTCGTCATCGGCCGATCCATCCGCAGCGATAATGTCGCGCACTGATCCCCGATAATCCTGCACGATCCAGTATAGCGTCCCGCCTTGGATGCGCCCATAGAGGCTCCCGCCACCCATCCCGGTATCATACAGCGTCACCACAACGCCGCTGCCGTTCAAATCGGCGAAGATATTGCCGGGGCTACTGTACGCAAATTTCTCGACCGTAGTGCCGCTGTTGTTGGTGATGGTTTCTTCAGTCAGGTCGTTGAAGACATCGTAGTCGAAGCTCGCCGACTGGATGATCGTGCCGCCGGAGTTGTAATCAACCGCTTCGGTCAGCATGTTGTTGAGGTCGTAGGAGTAAATCCAGTATTCGCCCGTCGCGATATTGATTTTCTCGGTCATGTCGCCTTCAGAATCGTAGGAGTAATCCCACGTTCCATCGCTGGCAATCTCGTTATCTGTCCCCAACGAATAACCGCTGTTCGTCAAATTGCCATTGGCATCGAAGGAGTTGGTTTGCGAACCGGCGATGGTTACTTCACTGTCGCTGTCATAGCCGTAGGTTGTGGTCACTCCGTTGCGGTCTTCGCTGGTAATCCGATCGTCGGAATCGTATGTGTTGATGTATGTGACCGAAACTCCGGAACCTGTCTCAATCTCCGTTGTCATGTTGCCGTCTTGGTCATACGAGTAGTTCACCAGTAAAGAGGCAGTACCGCCGGCGGCCGTAGTGAAATCCTGAATCAACGTGACTTGTTCATCAGGGCTATAGCTGAACTGCGTGCGCGCAATCGTCCCTGTGCTGCTTAGTGCAATCTCGGTTGTTAACTCGCTATCTCCGTCATAGCTGTATAGAATCGTGTCGCCCTGTGAGTCGGTCATCTGCGTGACGTTGCCGTCGCCGTCATCGGCGTAGTTGAGCGTCATTTTGTCGCCATCGGCATCGGTGTAGATCTGCTGCGTCTCGAAGCCGTCCGAGTTGTAGGTATACGAATAGGTTCCTTCGTAGTTGCTGGCCAGCGTCATCTCGCCGTCTGGGTTGTAGCTGTAATTCATGACATTGACGACGGTGGCGCTGACAATCCAGGTCTCCGCCGTCAGGTTTTCGTCGCCATCGTACTGGAATAGTTCCGTTCTTCCGTCAGCATCGACAATCGTTGTGGCCAGACCGTCGCCATTGTAAATGGTGGAATTGCTGCCGAGCGCATTGCTTACAAGCGTTGCCAGGTCATCGGCGTTGTAGGCCCAGCTTGTGGTATTATTATCCGAGTCAATGTACTTGGTCATGTCCCCGTCGGCGTCGTACACCTGGGATATAGTGCTGCTGTCGGGATTGATGGTCAAGACCAGTTCGTTCATGCCATTGTAGACATAGCTGGTCGTGTCCCCGGCCCCGTCCACCGAGAGCGTCACATTCCGCGGGGCCGCTCATGGAATCAACTCTTCAGTATTTCACCCTCACGGTAAAGTTGTGATAAACCTCCATGCCGCTCGCATCCGTGAGTAGAATAGAAAACTCTTCATGCATTTCCCTATGGTTGGCCGGCACTTCCCACACTACCTGCCCGTCCTCGGAGATCTTCATGCCAATGGGGCCTTGCGCAAAACTTGGCTTTGATCCCGTTCCTATTTGAATCCACCTGCAATTGATACACATATCGCGCTCCACGTTTGGCTTCCTTGATCGGCTGACTCGTCACGTTGAGCCTGCTCAAACCAGCCTTGTCCAAGGTCGCGATAGCATCGAACGCGGTGAAGCCGATTCTCTGCAAATCTCTGCCGATAACTAAGACTAGTTTCGCATCGGGGATAAACTGGATGCACCGCTCTGCCGAAATGAAAGGTGCAGCGGGTGGACGACGATCTGCTAACGAAAATCTCCCCTCCGGCAAAGTCCCGATCTTGGTGTTCGACCCCTGCGCTAAAATGGCGACCTTGGCCGAATTCCTGACATCGTTCCGTCCTGATTGCAGGCCGCCATCGATCGTCAAATAATAACGGCCATGGACTGCGGGTACAGAGCATTGGCCCATGGATTGACGGGTATCCTGATGGCCAGAACCTCTAATGAAGAGGAGATCCGAAGTGAATTGGTTCGATCCAACGGATGCGTAGATGATATTTCCATCGGCATTCGGCGTTCCAGGCGTAATACAATACTGGCCCTCGACAAATTTCACCATCCCGTTGTCGAAGCGCACGCACCGAGTACTGGGTTTCCGCCCAGCGTCTCAAAGATGGTGAAGAGCCGACCATTTGCCGAGGCACGCAAACTGTTTGGATTTGGTTGCACTCCAGGCCGAGCCGTGACGATGCCCGACTTCAATTGATCGCTGTCCAGAAGCACGACCGCGCTTCCAGCGTTCACAGGATACGCCAAGGCAAGTCGATCGTTGGCAGCACTTCCCATGGCAACTGCAGTAATGTTCGCATAAGGAACCTCTGCGCCAAGTTCCTTTTCGTAGGTATGCAGACTCCAGCGCTCGATACGTTTCGTGTCGGGATATACGATCATTACCCGATCTTTTCCCGCCGCGAATAAAGCCTTGTTCGATTCCAACGGCAGTGATTTGACGACTTTCAACTCGTTCACATCGAAAAGGTCGAGCGCTTTTCTTTGGGCAGATGGAAAATGAAATACCGTCCACCGCCGCCAATGGAGAAATCTTGTATCGGCGAATCGAACTTGAATTCGCCGGCTTCGTTTTCCAGCTTCGGCGGTCTGATTCCAAACGAATTTTCCACTGGGTCGGCTTGTTTCAAAGCCACCCAGGGCTGCGGCTTCAGCTCGAGGATTGGATCGTCCTTCTCATAGACTGGAAGACGTACTTCATGCGTTAATTTCTGTACACCGGCGCTGACTTCCACGACGATCGTCGCTTCTTCATCCTCATCTGCCGGCACATCCCAGGTAATCAGCCCCAATTCATTGACTTTTGCTTCAGCCGGACCATTTACCTTGCGGAATTGGATGTCCTTTGTCTTGGCTGCTGCTCGCAACTGATAGGAAAATTTCCGGCCTTTCACAGCGGGTTGCGTTGGGCGCGAGGTCACAAAGAGGTAATCCTTCTCTGCTTTGGGCAACAAAGCATCGACATCCCATTTATAAAGGACAACGCGGTCTTTTGAGGCCGGCACCACGGCTAACACTTTCGCATCGGGAATCAGGAAGAATTGCTTCTCGAGGTGCTGCGAATGCACGGCGTTCAACCCGGCCAGTCCATCCAGACCCGTGATGTCGGTTCTTGTGGCCAGTGCATGTTCGGGGTTGTCGAGATGAATGCCGACCTGTAAAGATTTCGGGTCAAACGGGGTTTTTGCTGTAATGCTGAGGTAGTACTTTCCCTCCACGGCGGGTACAAACCAGACCCGTTTGGTCGGATCGTTGAAATTGCGGGTCAGCGGATGTTGCCGATCGTCGAAAATGATCCCCGCAGCAAAGGTTCGCAAGGCATCCGCGCTCGGCAGGAAACCGCCGTCGCCCACGATGGTCTGCATTTTCTGATTCTTGACCACGACCGTCTGAACGGGCTCATTTTCAGCTGCCTTCCAGGTAATCATTGTCCCGTTTGCCGAGGCACGCAGCCTGGCGTCTGCTTGAAAGTGAGAAAATCCTCCGGGATCGGGAACATTGAAACTGGTCAAGGTATCGAGATCGAGGAAAATTCTTTCATTTTGCTGGGTAAATGCATTACTAATAACAGCCACGGGTCCGTTGGAGCTGCTTCCCATCGCGACCGCAGCCGGTATCATATGCGTATGCAGTCTGGAAACAGCTTCGCGCTCGAAGGTCTTGAAGCTCCAGCGTTGAATCATCTTCATTCCGGTATCGACAACGACCCACTTGTCCATTCCCGCAGCTATTCTCGCATTGATCGAAGTCGAGGGTACGATCTTTACGACTTTCGCTTGAACAACATCGAAGATGGCAATTTTCGTCTCCGCGAACAACTTGAAAAGAAGATATCGCCCGCCGCCTCCCACACAGACGTCTTCGATGCGCCCGGGCAAAATATATTCTTCCTTCTCTGCCTTCATCTCGGAAGGTTTGATCTCCAGAGCGACGACAGGAGCAGTCTCAATGGGTCGGGCAGGCCCGACCGGCATGAACGGCACTTCCCGATCTGCTTTCGGAAAACCGCCTTTCGGAAAGTTGAACTTGGGTTGCGGGAAGCCATTGGGATTCGGGAAACCGACATTGGGGTTATTCGGAAAGTTAAGCTGAGGCTGCGGCGGATTGACTACCACCGGCTTATCCTCTTTGTCGCGATTCAAGGCCAGCCAGATCTTGAAAATGACGAGAACGAGCAAAACAATGCCGCCCAGGACAGCACGGACTGCCGTTTTCCCCTGGCTACCTGTTTTCTTGGTGGAAATCGACGGTCGATCGTACTCGTCTTTCCTGCGAGGCCGCCCTCGTCGAACATCGTCGTCGTCGCGATCCCGCGATCGGCGCGACGACGGACGCGGCGATTTTTCCACTTGCGCCTCCCGGATATCGATGATTTCGTCATCGTCCTTCTTTGCTGGTGTTTCCTCCATCATTTCCGGGATGATAGGCTCTTCTGGCGCGGGTTGAGTTGTGGCCCGCGGATCGCTCGGGGCCGGCTCCGAAATCGGATGGACAGGGACTCGGAAGGTCTGTTGACAAGTTGTGCAGCGCACCGCTTTGCCGTCGTATTCGGGCGACAACCTATAGTTGACATTGCAGTGCGGGCAGGTGACCCGATTCGACATGAGACTCTCCGTCAATGAAAAGTTTGTATTCCATTTTCATCCGCCATTCCTTATCCATCCTATTTGCTCACGACTTTGGGAGTAAGTCAAGCAATGATTTCTCGACAGATTACGCAGATTACGCAGATTAGAAAGCAGCTAACCATTCGGTCTTCCCAGAAATCACTTTGGATGGCATAGTCCCCAACTGCGAGTCTCACTTGTGGAGTAGCTCCGCTGTTTCTCCACGCTAACAAATCGCTCATCCTTCATTTGGAAAGGAATCCCTATGCAATCGAGAAACCATCCCAAAGCCGGGATGTTTTTGGCTCTCCTGGGAGCCTTATGGATCGCCAATGTGTCCCTTGCTCAGGATAAGCCGGCTACCGGCCCCGTTCCATTGGCAACGGAATATTCCTACAAGAACAACCAGCGCACTCCAATCATGCCGCCGATCCGCCAGGGTGAGCCGTTGCCGAAGTGCGACGACTGCCCGACCGACGGTGAAGTTCTGCGCGCCCTCAAGCCGGATAGTTCCACACCAGGGGTACAAAGGCGATCCCAGGATGATGTCCGGATCGTTTACGAAAAGCTCGTCGATAAGATCGATCCGCCCCGATTTTTCCCGCTGGTCGGCCCGGCCCAACTGCACCACAGTCACTGGAAGTGTACCGTTTATTTCACCGAGACGACCGCGTTCGTTTACCCCTTCCCCGGCCAGATGACGAAGCGTCGAGTCGAGGTGGTTTACATCGATAAAGAACACCTTCACCCGTATATCGGATCGTACGGGGCCAACAATCAAACCTGCCTCAAGGACGCAACGGAACTGTCCGAAATCGCTTTACTGCCGACCGATGCCATCGGGTTCGTTAGCGTTCGAGTCGCAAGTATGATGGACAAACTCGGCTTGAATTCCCATCTCAACAAGGCTCTTCCTCTGAAGGAATTGCAAGAAGAATTCGGCGTTTCGCCGAAGGACGTCGAGCGCTGCACTTTTGCCCTGTTCGATACCAAGGGTGGTGAAGCAGCGATCGTCGTTCGGTTCGCGGAAAAGCAGAGCAATTTGAAGGATATCCACGCCCGCGTGAAGAAGAAATTCGAGGCCGTTCGGATCATCGACGATCGAACCATTCTCCTCGCCAGTAACGAGGCCGCCCTGAAACGCTGCGGAAGGCGAGCCGGCAAGACTCCTGAATCGGAACAGGAGTGCGCCAATGCAATGAAAGCAGCGCAGAAGCACGATCTTTATGTCTGGGGCCAGCTTTCCGCTTTGCCGCTCTGCGAATCCTTCCCGCTGCCGGGCGGCATCGAATGCGGTACGGTGATGGTCGATGTCGGCGACAAGCTCGACATCCATGTCGTGGTGAACTGCGCGGATGAGGAAAGTGCTGCGTGGACGAAAAAATCGATTCAGACCGGGCTTGACATGGTACGTGCCCAGGTTTTGGCCGTCACGGCCATGCTCGGCGCGACAGATTTGATCCCCGGTGCAACGAACGATTCCGATCTCAAGAAAATGCGATTCATGCCGCTGAAATTGCTGCGGGAAACGGAAAAGGGCATCCAGAATGCCCATCTCGACATCGATGGAACCGAAGTGGGATTATCGATTTCGCTGCCCATCAGCGCCCGGATGCTGCGCTCGGAAATCGCCGGCATCCTCCGGCTCCTGGGCGATGACTCGGATCGCGGCAGCTTCGAGCTTCCGACCTTTCAACAGACTTCCACGGACACCGGCACCGGAGCGCTCGTCGGCGCGCCCGTAAGCAATAGCACGCCGGTTTTGGTGGGTACCGCGGTCGACACGGTCAAGAATTGCGTCATCGGCATACCCCAGGTCGCGCAAGTCGTTGGCGTTTCGCCCGGTGCTTTGGCCGGTGGGGCAGTAGGCAGCTATATGGCGGTAGGGGTGAACCAATCCGCTCCCGTGATGCCCTCTGCCGAGTACCTGCCCGCGCCCAGACCGTGTAGCAATTATTGCCCCAGTACTGTCCCGGCCATGCCCGTGGTGCAAACGGCCTTCGTCATCCAGCAGGTTCGCCTGAGCATCGCCAATGTGCGCAAGGAGCCGGCCATGTTGTTCAAGATGATGGACGGCGGCAAAATGGAGTTTGTGCAAAAGTTGCCGGCGGGTGAGGTGCTGGATGTCCAAACCACGAACACCCAGCGCTGGATCGCCGTTTTCACCGACAAGCCGGCGGGCGAAAGCTATTCGCCAACCCAGCCGGAATCGATCTGGTTGTTGCGGTCGGCGGTCCCGCCGCAGCCGATGCCTCAGCAGCCGACGCCGCCGGCTCCGGTGCGGCCGCAGCCGGTACCTCCGCAACCGGGGCCGCCGCCGGTATTCTATCCCGCCCCGGCACAACCGGTCCCATCCCCTGCGTATCCCTACTATCCGCCTCAAACACAGCCGGTCCCGCAGCCCGCGTATCCACCAGTACCGGTGCAACCAGGTTCGTACCCGACTCCACCAAAGTACTACCCTGCCACGCCGACGTCAGGCTCGTATAGCACTCCGCCAGTACCGTCCACCATTCCGACGGTGCCGTCAGGCTCGTATAGCACTCCGCCGGTGCCTCAACCGACCGTTCGCTGAAGAAATGAAATTCTCCCCATCTCTTCCACCTGGAAGAGATGGGGGCTTCCATATCGATTGCAATTCGCCGCCGGAAATCACTTCCTTCGACCGGTTTCGATAAAACAACCTCTTGAGTACGCAAGGACCATCCGCCTCTCCCGAATCATGTGCCAAGATTCCCGGCAGTTGAGCGGAGCATTACCCTCGGGAACCTGCTCATGTCAATCACCGAACGACCGCGCCTCTTAAATAAGCCCTATCCTGCTGAATTGTTGGCTGCCAGCAACAACTTGCTGCAAAGCATCCTCCAACTCTTTGGAAGTTTCCCGCAAGCTCGAATGCTGGCGGCGGGGGTTCTGACCAAATACCCCGAACACGCTGCGCAGGCCAAGGAAGTCGCAAGCGAGCTCGGTGCCGATCCAACCGATGTGATGCTGGCCAATCTCAGTTACGATCTGCTCTTGGGCACGATGGCTTGTTCCACGATCGCGCTGGCGACACCGCAAGGGCCAGTGGTCGCTCGAAACATGGACTGGTTCCCACCCGGCCTTATCGCCAGGGCCAGCGTCATTCTGCCAACCCAGCAGGGCCTCAGTGCTGGGTTCATCGGTAGTGTTGGCGTGGTGACTGGTTTATCCGACAAGGGCTTCTGCGTGATTCTCAACGCGGCGACCAACGGGCAAATGAACTACCAGAGCTACCCGGTGTTGTTGTTCTTGCGAAGCGTACTCGATCACGCCAACAGCTTCGATGAAGCCTTGAACCGCATCACCGAAACGCCTTTGATGTCGGGTGGGTTGATTACGCTGGTCGGCAGCAAGAATGATGAAAGAGTCGTCGTCGAACGAACACCCCAGGAAGCGAAAATTCGCAGGCCCAAAGGCGATGAGCCGATCATAGCCACCAACCACTATCGGCTTCATTCACACATACCGGAATGCACTCGGTACGCCTGGTTGATCGCCAACGTCGATCGAACCCAAAATCCACTGGATTTGCTCACCAATCCGAACGTGATGCAGGATATCACGGCCCAGCACATTCTGATTCAGCCCGCGACAAAAATGATGACGCTGTTTGTGCCAAGCAAGCTCTTGGATCCTGGTTTCCACGACCCCATAGGTGATCTCTCTCAGTTGGGCGGTTTGGAACGACAGGGGTAGGCGATTGAATTCGGATTTGAACCAATTGAGGTTTATCCATCACACTGCGGCGCTTACAGTAAGCTGTTGAAGGGATTGCTGCTGAAGTTCCATCGTGGTATATTCATTATCTGTGCGACAGCACCGCCAACCTCACTTTTAGAGGTGAACAGGAGAGTTGTTCACGGGGAGCCCGGCCGATGCAGAAGCTGGACGTTTGGCACGTCGTCTGGGTTCTCGTGTTAGTTGTTGGCGTGATGCTTCTCGGAATCACTCTGGTAATCGCACTTTATTACCGCGAGGACAGCGCATTCGCCAATGTCGCCAGCATTTGGGGGCTTTTTGTTGGGCTGATCGGTTTCAGTGTGACGATTTACACATTGTTCGAGACACAACGAGTCTCCCGGAAAGCGCAGCAGGAAGTTCAGCGGACCACCGTTGAAGCCCAGCACAAGATCGAAGAGGCCGCCAGGCAGGCTCAGGAAGCCGTGAAGAACAGTCAGGAGCAAACCCGACAGTTGCTTGAACGGGTCAGGCACAGTATCCGTGAGGCCGATTTTTCGACACTCCGGATGTGGGTGAGGGATCTGCGAACTGCTGCTGGTCAGGGCGACTGGCACCGGGCTCTTCTGTACGCCGAAGAGTGTCCGGCAGTCGCCGAACGATTGTTCAATGCGGTGGGGCTTGAGGAAAATGAGCGCGAAGGACTTCACCGGGGAGCAGACAACCTCCGCGATATTCATCAGTACATTCGCAAGAGTCGGCTGAACACCCAAATATCGGGCCTGCCATCAAATTATGCCAAGAAATTAGAGGCAGTAGCGGCCCTGTTGGAGCGACTCGGTGGCAGGCTGTTCCATGATCCCGCAAAGGACGTAATCGAATGAGCCAGAAACTGCAAGAACTTGTTGAGAACCTCTTGGCCGGGACGCAGACCGGCATCCTCAAATGGACTGACACCCCTGAAAAGGGGGTATATCGCTTGATGCTCGACAAGGGATTTGTGCGTATCTACCGCCTTGGCCCAACTTCCAGCGGCGACAATTTCGTCGGCTGCATTGTGCTGAACCCGGATGGCGATCTCCTTGAGGAAGTAGAGATTCCGCAGACTGATGATGGTCCTTTGGTGACGCTATATGACCTCGTGGACAGCAATTATCAGAGCAGCTTGGACGACCTTTTGACTGAGATCCGTATGAAGATGCAAGATAGTCACCAGCCTGCTTCGGTAGGTCAGCCATGAATACGAAAACTGCGGACACAAAGGGCCGGGTGGCACTTGGGCAGAAGTTCGCGGGAAGGACATTTATCGTCAAGGAGGAGTCCGAGAGCGGCGACATCATTTTGACCCCTGGGGCCGTCATCCCAGAACGGGAAATGTGGCTATTCAATATCAATTACTTCTTCGTCGCATTCTTGATGAGCGCTGCCAGATAATTCACTCCATCCGCTCGCTTCTTCGCCGCCTCAGCCAGGCCGCCGAAATCGCTTGCTTCCTTGCACAATTCATAAACGCCTGGACACGATAATTGCCGAGTCTCACCGCTTAGATACTTCTTGGCAATTTCGATCGCCTCCGCTTTGCGACCAATTCGCAACAGCAAGCTGACATAAACCTCCGCCGGGAAAGTGTTGCCTTCCGCCAGTGCCGGTTCGATTTTGGCGCGGAAGTGGGCCAGACCAGCTTCCGTGTCGATCCCCTCCAACACTTCCAACAACACCCGGTAATCGGCGTAGGTATTCTCGAACGGCGGGTCGGCTTCGTGCCGGAAATGACTGCTGAGCTTGGCTCCATACATGCACAGCTCCCGCGCTTTTCTCAATGCCGGACCACTCGATAGTTCCAGACTCATTTGCGCAATAGACGACAGATGCGACGTGTCGATGTGATAGGCATCCTCGCCGAAAAGATAGTCGCGGCCTTGCAACATATCCGCCAGCGTTGCATCCTCGGCGATCGCATCGCCGTTGGCGACGATGTCCATGCGCAGCCTTTCGCGGAGCTGGTCGTAGAGCGAGGAAACCAGCTTGGCGATACAGTGCTGCTTGGCATCGGGGAAGCGCGAAAAATCCTGACCGCTGTAAGTTGTGATGGCGTTGCAGATGCCGTAACGCTCCAGGACGAGGTCGAAGCCCTTGGTTGGATGCACACCCTGATAGAGCGCAATCTCGATGATCGGCTGGCAATCCTGATCGGGATTGAATTGATATTGCTCGATGTACTCCTGAACCGTTTCAGGCTCCGTGAGCATATTGAAGTAAAACCAGGCCTTGCGAATGTCGCCCTGATCGAGATAGAGTTTCCCCACCTCCCGGCCCGCATCTCGAATGGCGTTTTCGTAGTCCTCATGCGTTGACGCCGGCAGTTCCGAGGCCGAACCGGTCGGGAATGGCGAGACACCCAGTTCAATGCGCTTCTTCATGAGCAGGGCATAGAAGAGCGCCTGATAATCGCCGAGTTCGCGCAGCGAGGCGCAAAGCTGATCCACGGCGGCCGAGGCACCTTTATCGGCAAGGGTTCGCTGAAGCTGCTCGAAGATCGCGGGATCGAGCGTCGGTGCAGGCGGTAGTTCTTCGGTGTCAAACATACGTCCCTTAAGTGTTCAGTGTTCAGGAATAGTGTTCAGTGTTCAGTGTTCAGTTCAGACATAGAGGTTTTAACACTCAGAATGCCATTGCATCGATTAGGGATTTTACTGAAAACTGAACACTGAAAACTGAACACTGACGACGACAGTTACCCAGCAACCCCCCAAGCTACTGCCTCGACATGTCGATCGCACTTCATCGTTTCGGTCCATTTGATGCCGTCGCGCGAAGCAAGCAGTTTGCCTTTCCAGGCCACGCCGACGAAGACGCCGTTGCCGTAACAAAAAAACTGGGGTGCCTTCTCGTTCACCTCACGCACCCACTTGGCTCCATCGGTTGAAAAGTAAGTCGCTGCCGGGCTGACGGCAACAAAACGATCCTTGGCCCAGACGACGCTATTGAGGTGCTCGCCCTCTTCGCCCATTTGCCGATTCGACCAGGTCAGGCCGTCAGTGCTGCTCATTCGCAAACCATGTAAGCCAACGCCGACAAAGATGCCGTTCCCGAAGGCAACATCGATCAGCGTGTCGATGGCCTTGACCTCCGGTGCATCGCGCCAGTTCTTGCCATCTTCGGAGGTTGCCCGCCGGCCACGATCGCCCACGCCGACAAATCGCTTGTTGCCAAACGCTGCCCGGCGGATGATGTTTTTGCCGGCGATGTCGGTCTTGTCGCCCCAGGTCAGACCCTTGTCGGAGAGAAAAATGAAAGGCCGGGAACTGCCGACACTACCCGGATCGCCGCCCAGCGCTAAAAACTTGCCGTTGCCGAAACTCAATCCGCGAATGAAGTAGACATACTTGGCATCGACAAACTGGGTTTTCCAGGTCTTGCCATCGCTGGTCTGGGCAAAGATATTGCCACCGCCATAATTGCCCACGGCAACACCGGTTCCATTACCGAAACAGACAGCACGATAAACCTCGCCTTCCTTGCCGATTTGGGCCGGAAGCCATTTGTAGCCATCTTCGGAAGTGGTCCGCAAGCCATCTTGACCGACAGCAGCGAAAACGGATTGCGGCATGATAAACTCCCAGCGTGCCAGAGGTCAGAAGTCAGAAGTCAGAGGTCAGATAAAAGATCAGATCCTCTGACTTCTGACCTCTGACGCTCTTGCTCTTACTCGATTTCCGTTACTTCACCATTCGGGGTAATGTCGATCTCTCGGACTTTACCCTGTTTATTCTTACCGATCACTTCGTATTCGCCATTGGGCTTGCGGATCGCCCGATCGAAGGTGACATCCGGCAGTTTCTCCTTGGCAACCATCATGACTTTTTCAGGAACTTGCTCGATCGGTATCGCTTCCTTTTTCTTCGCGGAGCCGCAACCGATTGTCATGAGTAAGGCCATTAACAAGGTAAACGTGGAACGCATCAATAATCTCCTGAGATAACTTCTCCACCCGCTCGGGTGGCGAGCGCTTCGTAAACCGTGAAACTCACGGAACCTGTCAAGTATTCAACGTGTCCATCCGCAAAGACAAATTGCGCGCCCCCGGTGTGCCTGCTTGAGAACTGGTTGACTTCCGTCGGACTGGCCGGCGTGCAACCTTCTCCCACGTGACCCAACACCATGTTGGAAGCATTATAAGGGAAGATTTCCGCGCCCGTGACAGCTCCCACCCAGGTTGCCGGTGCAAGTGATGAGGCACGTTCACCAATCATGATCGTTTGACTGGTTCCATCCGTGATGTCGGAGATCTGGATGGTGCTGTTGCGGAAGAAAATACCTTCGCCGTCAACTCCAGGCTCCGTGATGCCGAACACGCCGGTATAGTTGCCTGAAGCTACGGCACAAATGGATGCTATAGGATTGCCCACGGCATTGTAGCTCATGGCAGTCCAGGTCGGCGGGGGGAAGTCCGAGGGGCACAGATAGATTTTCAAGGCCGCTACGCACGCTTGACGGTTCACCGAAGCTGAGATGGGCTGTGTATAGTCGATGATGTTGCACAGATTCTGTTGTTCCAATTGAGGCAAGATGAGCGCTGCCCAGCCCCAGCCCGGCCCCGTGTCGTTGCCATTGGCATCATAGGCGGAAACATAACCGGCCGGGAATGTGCGTGTGCTATCGTGGTAATTCAGAAGTGCCAGGCCGATTTGCTTGAGGTTGTTTTCACACCTGATGCGTGCTGCTGCTTCTCGAATTTTCTGAACCGCAGGAAGCAGCAAGCCAATCAAAACGGCAATGATGGCGATGACAACCAGCAACTCGACGAGCGTAAAGCCGCCGGCCGAACGATAACGCAACGAAAACTGTTTGGTACTTTTAAGCTGCATGAATCTTCCTGAAGTAACAGTAATCCCGTGTACTCCTAAAGCGGGCTGAGCCGGCAACCATCAGCATGTAGGGCGGGTCGAGGCTTTGCGAGGCCCGCCTTCGACGACTCCTAAAGCGGGCTGAGCCCGCAACCATCAGCATGTAGGGCGGGTCGAGGCTGTCTTTCTTAGCAGTCCTTATCCCATCAACCCCGGCAATCGGCCGGCATAGCCGCGGTGTTCCGACGTGTGGCTCTCGCCGAAGCGCGTGGCCTTCGAGCCCATTCGTTGCAGCATCTCGACGTACAGGTTGGCAACGGGCGTCCGGGCCTTGTAGGCAATATGCCGGCCCGTCTTGAGGGTTCCCCCAGCTTTCCCGGCTAATAGCACTGGGTAGTCGTGCGTGCCGTGACCGCCATCCGCCATGTAAGAGGTATAGAGAAGCATGGTGTTGTCGAGCAAGGTTGAACCACCCTCGTCGATGGTCTTCATCTTGCGCACCATCTCGGCGAAGAGCATGGTGTACCAGTTGTGAATTTGCCGCAAGGCCTCGCGAGCGATGGGGTCGGCATCCTCGACCCGGCCCGCGTTGCCTTGATGCTCCAACGTATGGCAATGCCGTTCGTAGCCCACCGTCACCACGCCTGGGAAACTGGCCTCATCGCTGCCGCAGGCAAAGGTGGCGACTCGTGTGGTGTCGGTCTGGAAGGCCAGCACCATCAGATCGGCCAGTAATCGAATGTATTCTTCATGGCGTTCGGGGTCGCGCATCACCGGATTGGTGAGCTTCCAGATCGGATCGCCTTGCGGCGGCAACTTGCCGATCTCCAACAACTTCCCAGGGCCGGGATTGGCGGCATCCTTGAGTTCGAGCTTCTGGCGATACTCGGCAAAGTCGATGCGTTTTTCGATGGAGCGAACGGATTCGAGATATTCATCCAGCCGATGCTTGTCGCTGCCGCCGAGGTTCTTGCGCAAATCGCCGGCCTCTTCACGAATCAGATCGACAACGCTGCGCTCGACGGAAGATGCCTTCTCGATCTTGGGAATGCTCGCCGCTTCGCCGCGCTGTTTCCAGTTGGGCACCACCGGCTTTCGGCCCCGGAACATGCGCTCGAAAACCAGCCTGGGATTGGCCTCAAACGGCAGTGGAGCATCGGCTGCACGGAAGGAGTATTTGTTCTCGTGGCCCGCCAGTCCAAGCTCCAGTGAGGAAAGGAAACTCTGATCGCCCACGGCACGGGCCGCGGCCTGGTCTACGGTCTCAGCAGCGATGAGCCGGCCATCGACCCTTTTGACGATCTCAGCCCCGGTCAGGTGCAAGAGCGAGCAATGCTCATGGCCATTCAACCCTTCCGATCGACCGTTATGAGAGAGTCCCGAAAGAATGAGCAGCTCATCCCTGGCAGATTCGAGGGGCCTGAGTATGGACGGCAACTTGGTGAGTGTTCCAACCTCCTTGGGTTTCCACGATTCGAGAACGGTCCCACCGGTGACGGTGAAAATACCCATGCGCAAGGGCGGCTTCGGAGAAGCCTTGGTTTCGACCGCGGAGGCCATCGCCTCCAGAAACGGCAGCGACACCAAAGCGCCGGTGCTTTTGAGAAGTGCCCGGCGAGTGATCGGATGAGTATGGTGAAACATGCGTTAGTTTTGGGGTCAGAGGGAAGGATCAAACGATTAATCAGCGGTGGGAGGGAGTTATCAGAGACATTCTACAACAGATTGCGTCGGATTGACATGGAGTTTAGCTCTTCTCTTCGTCGGGGTTAAGACATCGACCATCTTCCGTCCAGATTTCGTCGGAGTCCAGGCCATCCATCAGGGTTTTGTCCCATGTCCTACGTTCGGCGAGGTGCTCTGCCCATGCTTCCGGGTCGGCTTGCAATTCGGCGTAGCCAGCGTTCATTTGCTCGAAGAATAGCTTGCGGCGGTAGACATCCAGTGCCTTGTTAAGAACGTCCGTCGTGGTTTGACCGGTTTTTTCGGCTAGTTCTTTCAAAAACTGCTGCGATGCTTCGCTGATGCAAACACTTGGCGCGGACATGGCATTGCCCTCCTTTGTCTACCACTCAGTATACCGATCAAGGCACGAGAGTAGCTAGATCGTGTTCGTATGACTGGCAAGCGCGAAGGTCATCCGGTTCAAGGTCGGGATAATCGGTAAAGAGTTCTTGTTCGGGAACCCCCTCGGCGAGAGCGCGCAACAGATGCTCCACGCTGATCCGCAATCCGCGAATAGTTGGTTTTCCGGCCAAAAAAGCGCTGTCCCAGGTAATCCGCGTTTTCCAGTCGATGCTCATGTCCATTCTTCCGGTGATAGGATGATTGTATCAGAAAAATTCCTGAATCCCGATAACCAGAATTCCTGATATAGTGATTCTTGGGGCGACAAAGCGGTAGCATCCGCAATCTCTCTGCTGATCGGACCTTTTGCATAATGCTGTGGCAATCTTGGGGAAATGACGATGGACGAAGAACAACCCGACAACGAAGAACAACCCGACAACGACGATTTTTCGGTGGATGAACTGCGAACCAAAATTCTCCGTCTCCACGCTCAACTCGACCAGATCGAAGCCAGTGCCGCCGAACAACGTGCGATGCTCCAGCGGATCGAATCGCTGAAAGGCAAACTGGAGAACCTGTCACTACGAATGAACCGGCAAGACCGGTTGCGCGTGTGGGCCGACCGAATGGTCTGGTTCACGATCGGTTCTGTGGTGACCACCATCCTGAGCACACAACTGTGATTGATGAATACACCACAAAAAGGACTTGCTCATGATGAACCGACTTTTGATGATCCTTTGTCTTTTTGCCCCCAGCCCAGCTCTCGCGGAGCCGGCCAAGCTGTCTGCGAAGAACCTGGTGATTCGGGGCCAAATCGAATCCGTGCAACAAAGCATCATCAACGAAAAGCAGACAACCGTTGTCACGTTGCTTTTGGACAGGAACCCAAAGGTAAAGGTGTTTGTCTTCACCTCTCAAGACGCAACGGCCATCACCAAAGCGTTTGCGGATGCAGCCCTGAAACGGCTGGAGGCGATCGGCAAGATTCAGAAAGCGAATTTGAAGCTTTCAGACGAAGCGTTGAAAAACAACGATTTCAAGAAAGCCAATACTCTGCTAAAGGAGACCAGGAGCTATACCACGGAGATTCTTTCCCTCAGCAAGCAGTTTGGGGTGCCTGCGGTAGCGGAGGGCGTTCTCGAATTCAAGGATAAGAACTGGCTGTTGGCCGGGACCAATCGCCCCATCGATTCGGAGAGCAAGGACCGAGCAATCGGCACCGCTGTGATTCGCGGCGAGGCAATTCCAGGTGAGTACAGCGCTGTGATTCGCGGTGAGCCGGGCAAAATCAAGCGGGCCTTTTCAAAACTGGCAATCAAAAGCGGTGGCATGCTCATTGCGATCATGGGGAAGGCGAGCGCGGATGCGAAGATCGAGGGTCTTATGCGCGCCGGCGGGAAGATCATCTTGGGCAAGGAGGGAACAGCGGCTCTTGACGCAGACAAGCTGGAAGCCCTGAAGAAATAGAGAGAACGGCACCGTGGCATAAGCGTCTCGCGCGAGATGCTTAAGCCACGAGACAAGCAACTCGTTTGCTCTGCTGCAATTATCTCGCAGTTGACTTTTTTTCACTATTTTCGCCAGCCAACCTTTTTTCTGAAGCATATGCAGTATACAATTGATTAGTTAATAGAGTTTTGCCCGAGTCGGCCCAGGCGATGCGTTGAAAGTTCCGAGTTTCAAAGACCTCAATTTAATCTCAACACCTTCGGAGAATTTCTCCCTTATCGCTCATTCTGGGCGGCTTTGCAATCATGTGTAGGGTTAAGGCCAGAGGCGAGCGTCGCGGCGTAAGCGCGACGTGGCTACCAGTGCCGGTACGCTCGCTTTTTTCTCTGAGTCGAACTTGTTGACAGCGGATCTGCGCACCGGCGGTGGCAGCCACGTCGCGCTTACGCCGCGACGCTCGCCTCCGGCTTTAACACGACAACTGGTAGGGCGGGTCGAGGCTTTGCGAGGCCCGCCGTCGAGGCCTTGCGAGGCCCGCCGTCGAGGCTTTGCGAGGCCCGCCTTGGACAACTCTCGGCGCACGGCGGGCCTCGCAAAGCCTCGACCCGCCCTACAGCATGATCGGCCCAACGACTAACTTCACTTTTCTGAAAAAGGAGAATCACCATGTCCAACGCAACCACGGTTCGCACTCCCTGTCGAAATCGGGAATTGACCCCGACGCAATGCGCTGCCCTCGATCAACTGATTTTGGGCAAGAGTGACCGCGAAACGGCCGAAGCGATCGGCGTCCATCGCGTGACGGTGACGCGCTGGCGCTTGCACGATCAACTGTTCCGGGCACAATTCAAGCGGCTCAAGCTGGAAATCATGACCGGATCGGTCAATCGATTGCGTACGCTGGTGCCAAAGGCCCTGGATTGTCTGGCGCATCACCTCAATCCGCGCAGCGATTTCTGCATGAAGGCGGTGGCCCAAGTCTATGCACTGGTAAAAGCCGGCGGGCTCAGTCAGGAATATCTCGATGGCCCCGAAGTCGGTGCCGACGAATACTACGAAGTCGTATATGACGACGATCCGAAAGTCGATGAGAACGAGAACTCTCAAGAGAAAACAAAAGTTGCTGCTGCGAACCAGCAGGTCTCGGAGCCGGCCCCAGCGGTGCAGAAAGAAGAACCGCCCAAGGAGATAGCCAAGCAACCCGAAGAGGAAGCAAAACCGATTCAGGTTCCGTCCCCAGCGAATCTCTCCCCCGTGCCCCAGCCGGCTCCGCCAGTGGCCCGGATCGAGGAGCCAAGAAAGCAGGCCGGCGAACCATCGGTCCGGACATTGGTCCCGAATCAACTTTCGGTTCCGGAGACTTGCCAAGCTCCCCGCGAAACGCAGGAGCCAAACGCTGGTGCCACGACGGACCGGCCGGAGAAGGATCGCCAGTTCGACACCAATAACCCCGGTGCTGATCGCAACTGGCCGCGACTCATAACCGAGTTGAAAAAGATAGGTGAGCGTTACTGACTTCGGACAATCGAGGTTCGATGGGGTTAAGGAACTCAATGTTACAAATTGCTACAAAAAATTGCGTTTGCGGATTTGAGCCGTACTACTCACGCGGAGCGTGAGGATTGTCCCCAATGCACCCCAACGGGTGCGCTAACAAAGCCCAGGGTACTGAGCGCAAGTTTCGATCGTTGAAAGCGTCCGAAAGGACGATGGGAGCCCGCTGCGCAAGCAAGGGAACGAGCTCCGGCGATGTCGCAGTTCCACCTTGCTTGCGCAGCGGGCTCCCAATACCTTGACGCCCTGGCTACTTCGACTCTGTAAATCAGCGAAGTTCGCCCAGGGTGCTCGCTTGCGCTCGTACCCTGGGCTTTGTTTGCGCACCTCCTTGCGGTGCCCAGACCGTAACGCGCTCGCCGAAAAAGTTAGGGGAGCCGTTAGCGGCAATGTTACAAATTGCTACAAAAAATGGCTTTTGCGGTCGTGTAGCCGTACTCCTCACGCTCCGCGTGAGGACATTCTTCACGCGGAGCGTGAAGAGTACAGGTGGAGCCGTAAGCGGCAATGCTACAAATTGCTACAAAAAATGGGGTTTGCGGTGTTGAGCCGGACTCCTCACGCTCCTCGTGAGGAAGTTCGTCACGCGGAGCGTGAAGAGTACAGCTGGCTTTTGCCGGCTGGAAGCCGCAATGTTACAAATTGCTACAAATAATGGATTCTGCGGTGTTGATGTTTGAGCCTAATGGACCAATGCTACAAATTGCTACAAAAAATGGATTCCGGGCAATTGATATCCAGAGGGCCGAAAATCCCCATGAACGGTAACTTCACAGGGATAGTAAATCTGTCTTCTGCGGACTTCGTTCGTGGAAACCCTATTTCTCGCCCTGAAGGTGAGCTTCGACGAACCAGAGTTGCTTGTCGATTTCGCGCGAGACCTCGGTGAAAACATCGGCAGTGTCGGCGTCGCTGAGTTCATTCGCTCGGTCGATGGCCGCACGCACGTTCTTGCCTGCTGCTGCCAGCGCGCTCGATAATGCTTCGACGTGGTCCCGGCCGTTGGAAATGTTGAGTGGATAGGGAGCCAGCTTGGTCCGCTTGCTGATGGCGGCGATGGTTCCCTCTGCGGTTCCACCCAGCGCTACGCCGCGCTCGGCCACCGTATCGACCCAGTCCTCGGCCTCTTCCGCGATGCTGTCAAAAAGCTCGTGAAGAGCAATGAAATTTGGGCCTTTCACGTTCCAGTGGGCCTGCTTCGTCTGGAGTTGCAGATCGAGCAGGTCGGCGAGCCGATCGTTGATCAAATGACAGATTGCGGCTCGTTTGTCGGCAGGAATGTCGTTCTTGGTAGGATGCACGGTGGTTTCTCCTTGGTTGAACCTCGCTTACGCTTCGGGTTAGTATCAAGCGCGGTTTCTCAGGCAAGAAAACGGTCGACTCACCCGAAGCATGAGCGAGGATCCTCGTGAAAAGACGCGACTATTTTACGAACTCGCGTCAAGTAACTCAATCGATGCCCAAGTGGACGCAATTGTTCCTTCGCATACGTTTGACTCAAGTAACCCCGTATCCGCCAACCTCTCCTCGAAATGGAACTTATCCCATGAACCGCCGACAATGGTTGCAAAACTCGACAGTTGGCAGCACCGCGCTTGGTCTGCCCATGCTTTTCGCCAACCCGCGCGCAACACCGGCAGCGGAACCGCCCGCTGTCAAAAACCTCACCGCTTTGAAGATCACCGACGTCAAGACCATCCTCACCGCTCCCGCCAACATCAGGCTGGTTGTCGTGAAGATCGAGACCAGCGAGCCTGGCCTTTATGGGCTGGGCTGTGCCACCTTCACGCAGCGGGCACGGGTTGTTGAAACTGCCGTGGACAAGTACCTGAAGCCGTTTCTGCTCGGCAAGAACCCATTGCAGATCGAGGATATTTGGCAGTCTTGCTTCGTCAGCTCCTACTGGCGCAACGGCCCCGTGCTGGGCAACGCCATCAGCGGCGTCGATATGGCTTGCTGGGACATCCTCGGCAAGCGCGCCGGCTTGCCCGTGTACCAACTGTTCGGCGGCAAGTGCCGGAAAGCGGTCGATGTCTATCGCCATGCAAGTGGCAGTACCTTTGAGGAAGTGGAAAAGGCCGTGCGCGGTCACATGGAAAAAGGCTATCGGCACGTCCGCGCCCAGCTCGCTATTCCGGGACTGGCGACCTATGGTTCCAAGAGCAACCCGAAGGCCAAGCCGGGCAATGCGAATACACTCACCTGGGAGCCTCGCAGCTACGTCCGCACCGTTCCCAAGCTCTTCGAGCACCTTCGCAAGAAGCTGGGCGATGAGGTCGAGTTGCTTCACGATATGCACGAACGTGTGCCGCCGATTCTGGCCATGCAACTGGCCAAGGATCTCGAGCCCTATCAACTGTTCTTTCTGGAGGATCCTTTCAGCCCTGAAGACGTCGGCTATTTCAGCAAAATGCGCGAAAAGACGAATACCCCCATCGCCATGGGCGAGCTTTTCAACAATCCCAACGAATATGTCTCGCTCATCACCGGCCGGCTGATCGACTTCATCCGCATTCATCTTTCGCAAATCGGCGGCCTGACGCCGGCGCGAAAGGTCGCGGCGCTGTGCGATTTCTTTTCGGTGCGCAGCGCCTGGCATGGACCCGGCGATGTCTCGCCCGTGGGACATGCGGCGAATGTGCATCTCGATCTGGCGATCCCAAACTTCGGCATTCAGGAGGCCCGCGAATTCACGCAAGCCGAGCAGGAGGTTTTCCCAGGGTGTCCGGAATTGAAAGAAGGCTATTACTGGGCCAACGACAAGCCCGGCCTGGGAATTGACTTGGACGAGAAACTGGCGGCCAAGTTCCCGATCACCGACGACCCGCCCTTCGACTATAGCTGGGGGAATCTGCGCCGGCGCGACGGAGCGATCACGAAGCCTTGAGGGTTTTTCATTATGCATCCAGGACTACTTGGTCGATACATCGGGCCTGACAGCTCAGGATCACGTTCTTCGCCCGGTCAATCGCATCGAGCGCATCTTCCGCATCCATCACGACCCGCCCCTCAAGTAGTCTGGTTTTGCACCGCCCGCAGATACCTGCCCGACAATCATAATCGATTGGAACGCCTAACGATTCCGCGACCTCAAGGACCGTTAGGCCCATCGGAACCAAGGTCGACTTACCCGATCGAGCGAAAGTCAACGTGGCCTCTTGGGGATCGCCGACGTCGACGGCGCTGGCCGAATCGCCCGAAACCAGTGCCGCCGTGCCTGCAGCCAGTCGGCTGGGTGATGCAAACGATTCCACTCGGATCGACTCGTCGGGTACGCCCAAGTCGCGCAGCATTTGTCGAGTTGGATCCGTCATTTCGGTCGGCCCGCAGATGTAGACCAGGCTCGTCTCTATTTTGGGGACTACCCTTGCCAGCAAAGCGGGAGTAATCCGGCCACGTTCGCCAGACCACTCGGGCCCCTGGGCGCGGGTGAGCGTGACGGTAACGTGCAGGTTCGGGTGGCGTCGTCGAAGGGCATCGAGTTCGTCGCGGAAGACAATGTCCTGTGCGGTCTTGACGGAGTACACGAGATGAATGTCTCCGGGCCAGCTCATATCGGTCAGATAGCGTATCTGCGCCATCAGCGGAGTTATCCCGACACCTCCAGCAACCAGCGCCACGCTTTGAGACTCGGTGCCGGTAAACGTGAACCGCCCTGAAGGAGCGATAACGTCGAGCAGGTCGCCGACGCGAACCGTGTCGTGAAGATAGCGCGACGCCAAGCCGCGCTCTTCGCGTTTGACCGTTAACTCGCAATAGCCGGCTCGACTTGGTGCTGACGCGATCGTGTAGGAGCGACGAACTTTTTGGCCGTCAATAACCAGCGTCAGGTTCAAATATTGACCGGGCAGGAAGTCGAACGGAAGGCGAGGCTCCCCGGCCGACATCAGGCGGAAAGTGCGAATGTTGGGGGTCTCGTCGAACACTTGCGCAACTCGAAGCCGCCCAGTCCATGACTTCGAACGTGTCGGCGGTGCGGGAAGTGGGGCGGACCGATATTTCCGCGCATCCGTACGCAGTTGCCAGTAATGGGCGGCCAGTCGGTATAGAAAGAGCAATCCCAGAACGGCTGCGAACGCAGCGGGGCGAGTAATGTCCGCCTTGACGAGCATATAGAAGTGCAGGGCACCCGCGGCGGCCGCGACGTATGTGAGTCGGTGCAGAGCTTTCCACCGCGACGGCCCCAGTCGCTTGATCATGCCGTTCGTCGATGTCAGCGCCAGGGGCACCATCAGAATCAACCCGACCGAACCCACCATCAGGTAAGGTCGCATGAGGATTTCCGATAGGGTTTCGCCGATGCTTGCCCCGCGATCGAACCCGTAGAAGAGAAAAAAGTGCAAACTGGTGTGGAAGAATGCGTTAAGCCCCAGCATGCGGCGAAACTGGCCCAGCCACCCATAACCGGTAATCCTGCTCACGGGGGTGACGGCCAAGGTTAACATAAGGAACAACAGTGACAGCACTCCGGTCGTGCGTATGGCGAAGTTGACCGGATTAGCGCCCAATTCTCCTTCCCAGGCGTCCCAGCCAAGCAATGTGACCGGCACGATGCAATTGAGCAGTACCACAATCTTGGTAAAACGATCGACTTTCATGCGCGGCCCACCAGTTGGAACTAAAAGTTGATTCGCAGGTTCATGCCTCTGTAAAGGTGGGCGACCTGTTCGGCGTATCCGTTGAACAGGAGAGTCGGCCGGCGGCCTGCCTCGCCGATCCGCTGCTCGGTGGCCTGGCTCCAGCGCGGATGCGCGACATTTGGGTTGACGTTGGAGTAGAAACCGTATTCGGACGGAGCGGCAAGGTTCCAAGTTGTCGGCGGCCGATCCGAAAGAAGGGTGATCTTGACGATTGATTTGATCCCTTTGAACCCATACTTCCAGGGAACAACGAGGCGAATCGGCGCACCGTTTTGGGCCGGTAGTTCTCTTCCGTACAGGCCGACCGCGAGGAGAGTGAGGGGGTGCATTGCCTCGTCGATCCGCAGTCCCTCGATGTACGGCCACTGGAGCACCGATCTCTTTTGGCCAGGCATGCGCGCGGGATCGTGCAGACTCTGAAAGGCCACGTACTTCACCGCGCCCATTGGTTCGACCTGGTCCAGAAGCCGGGCCAACGGGATGCCGGCCCACGGGATGACCATGGACCACCCTTCCACGCACCGCATTCGGTAAATCCGCTCTTCCAGCCGGCCAAGCCCAAACACTTCGTCGATATCGAATACCTTTGGTTTGTGGACCATCCCGTCTACCGTCACGGTCCACGGTCGCGCCACGAACTTGGCCGCTACGACCGCGACTCGTTCCTTGTCGGTAGTGAACTCGTAGAAATTGTTGTAGTTCGCCACGCGCTCGAGCGTGGTCATCGGTTCATCAATATAGATGCCTCGATCTCTATTCTCTGGTGTTGCTTCGGCGACCAACAGATTTGGAAGAAGCGGCGTATTGACCGCCATTGAACCAATCCGGTTCAGCCAGAGGTAGGCAGTGCCGGTGACTGCCAGACTCGCCGCCGCCGCACTAACCCGCAAGAAGTTTCGGCGGTCGAAGTATAACTCCGGCGGGGTAATTTGACTCGAAGGAATCCGATCTGGTCCATGCATGCTGCAACTCTCCGTGTAAGAGGTGTCGAACGGCTGAAGTGCCCACTCATTCCTTGTTGCCCGCACTCATCTTATCACCACCTTCTTTTCCGACCTTTGACAGCGAACGCAGGAAATGTTCCCCAATGGAGTGGGATCGTTGGGTTCTACCAATTTGGATGCTATTTGCGAAAAAAGGTTACAAAGTCATCGAAGGGAATGCACCATTTGTTCGACGATGTTGACGGCAAATGAGTGCTCCAGAGCGTGTCGTCGTTACAGTGTGTGAAATTGAACCATTTCGAGAGGCACTCCCACAGGCAAACGAAGTTGCGCGGCAAATTAGCTCTTGGGCCGTGCCGCAAGTATGGCGCAAATGAGTTCTTCCGGGGCTTCTTCAACTGTGGGCCCTTCCGGTGAACTGGCTAGCCGTTTTTCGATTTCTACCGTCTTATGGTAACCGTCCAAAAATGCCCGGCATTTTGGGCAGAGCAACAGGTGAAAACGGAACTTGAAGCGCTGCCAAAGCGGCAACTTTCGATCCAGGTAATCGACAATGAATTGATCGATTTCCGCGCAAGTCAGAATCATCGCTGTCTTCCTTTTTTCCGGCTATTCGCCGCGCAATAAGGGTTCTATCAGCTTTTTCAAAGCAGTCCGAGCCCGGTGCAGCCGAACTTTTAGCGCTGTCTCCGTGATGTCTAACATCTCGGCGGCCTCGGCTGTGTCGTAGCCGTCGATGTCCCGAAGCACGAGAACGAGTCGATATTGATCGGGAAGGAGCGCGATTTGCCGCTGCACGAACTCGCTGGTTTCTGCACGCTCGATCAGATCCTGGACCGAGTAAGAGCAGCGCACTTCCCGGCCCCTGCGATGTCCGGTCGCGTCGAATTGGGCCAGTAACTCCGTTGGAAGTTCAGCCGGGTCGCGATTCCGCTTGCGGAGTTTCGAGAGCGCGACGTTCGCGACAATCCGATGCAACCATGTCCCCAGCGACGAGCGTCCTTCGAAACCGGCAATGTTGCGGAAGGCGCTTAGGAAAGCATCCTGCACGCAGTCCATGGCATCTTCGTCGCTGCCGATGATCCGCCGAGCCACGGACAACATCGGCCCGCACCAGGTGCGGACTAAAACCTCGTAGCTGGCGTCATTTCCCGCGCGCAGTCCTTCCAAGAGCGTTTCGTCCGTAGGTGCCGTTGGCGCGCCCTGCATCCCTTCCATTCAGGCAAGCTCCTATCACCTTGACTCTTCCTGGTTTCGAGCATTTGCCGCAATAGCCTTAAAGTATCCGCGAGACAGGTGTAAGGGAATAGTGCAGAGCTCCAACCGAATGTTGCACGAAACTGCAATCCGGAGTGCGAGTAACCGGAATCGATTCTTCGGCAACATTTGGACGCCGCTCAAAGGCCAATGGTTACAGCCGAAATTCTTCTTTCGTTTTGTAACCGATTCTTCTGCCGGGCATCCAAAACAAGTCATGTGACGAGCAGGGAAGATGCAACAAAGCTGGTCAAATCGAGCGCAAGTTGTCCATCTTCTCAGCGTAGTCTCCAGAGCGTCTGGTGAAATCAGCAAATGTTCCTTACTTACAAGAGAATATCCATGTTTCGATCAGCAATCAAACTGTTGGGGATCGCAGCAATCCTGTTAGGGATCACATCGGTGGTCCCCATGATGAGCGATAAAAAGGTAGCGGCCCAGCAGCCTCGCAATGTCGGACCACAGTACTTCCGTCCCGGCTTCCCGCAACGCAGTCAGCCGCCGGCTCTGATGTCCGGTAACCAGAACCAAAACCAAAATAACTTCGCCGGAAACCAGGGCGGCGGCATTCAAGGTGGTATGGGTGCCGGGATTCTGGGCGGCGGTATTCAAGGTGGTATGGGTGGCATTCAAGGCGGCTTCGGCGGGGGTGGTTTAGCCGGCGGCTTCGGTGGGGGTGGTTTAGCCGGTGGCTTCGGCGGCATTCAAGGTGGTATGGGCGGTGGCTTCGGAGGGGGTGGCTTCGGCGGCATTCAAGGTGGTTTCGGCGGAGGCATGCAAGGCGGTTTCGGCGGAGGCATGCAAGGCGGCATCCAAGGTGGTTTCGGCGGAGGCATCCAGGGCGGAGGCATCCAAGGTGGTTTGGGTGGCGGTCAAGGACGTGGCGGAATTGTCTTCCTGCCGCACACCCCTCTGAATGGTGGCTGTGTTCTATGTGGAGGCGTCGCTGGAGGCGGCATTCAAGGGGGCTTCGGCGGCGGCATGCAGGGTGGCGGCTTGGGCATGCAAGGCGGTGGTCTTGGCGCAGGCGGTTTTGGCGGCGGTGGTTTCGGTGGTGGAGGTTTTGGCGGGGGCTTTGGCATGCAAGGTGGCTTCGGAGGTGGTTTTGGTGGTGGAGGTTTTGGCGGAGACTTTGGAATCCAGGGTGGTTTCGGAGGTGGTTTCGGCATCCAGGGTGGCTTCGGAGGAGGCTTTGGGATCCAGGGTGGTTTCGGGGGTGGTTTTGCAGGTCGAGGTGGTTTTGGCGGTAAAGGATTCGGCTTTTCGGGGGGTACTGGTTTGTAATTCCCACCGATGAGATTCATTCGGCACTCGCAAATGGAGTGCCGACTCCTCGAAATCTCACAGCCCGTCATCCACTGCGGATTCAGCTTGAGAAGGCACCTTGCGATCGGGTGGCATCCAGGATACACTGCCCAAATCCTTTGGCGATGTAAGGAAATTCCAACACAAGGTTGAAACAATCATGCGCTGTGGCCTGGCATGTTACATCGTGTTGTCGTGGGTTGTTGCCGCTTGCCCGGCGGGTGAGCCTGCCGAAAGCAAACCCAAGCCGGAGGCTGTCAGTCCCGCTATCCTCCTACAGGAAGCCAGCGAGCTCGCTTTGAAACAAGACGAGCACCAGCACTATTGGACTGATCGCGTGCTGCTGCACATCGGTGAGGTGCAGATTCGGGCGGGTGATTTCACTGGTGGCGCTTCGGTCAATCCGTAGCTCCAGTTACTCCTACGGTCGCAACGCAGGATTGCACAGACTTGCCGAAGCGCTGGCACGCGCGGGGAAAAGGGAACGCGCATTCGACGTTTTGCATCAGCTCGATTCCTACCACGGTTTGCGACAAAATCCCTGGAACGATGGGGTGCAATTGCGGTGGATCGAATACTTGATCGCTTCCGGCGAACTCGGGCGGGCCGGCAAAGCCATTGACCAATTGAAGTCCGAAGAGCATCGTCCTGAGGGACTGCGAAAATTGGCTGTTGGATACGCCAAATCGGGAGATGCAGGTCGGGCTTCGGAACTGTTCGCTCGCGCTCTCAACGCTGCAGCAACTCTCCAGGAAGAGAGATATCGCTGCCGGGCCCTGTCGGAGACCGCAGCGGCACAGCTATCATTCGGAAAAGCCGACGCGGCAAAAGCAGCGATTCATCGGCTCGCCGAGAAAATCGAGTTCAAAGACCCATGGGTGAAGTCTTCTGCCCTCCGGGAATCTGCGGTGCTGATGGCGAGGGCGAATGACGAGCAGACTGCCCATGATTTTTTTCGTCGCGCGCTCGGAGCCCAGAAAGCAGTTGACGCACTCAACGAGTATAATGCGCTCAAGCACCTTTCTGTGGCGCAGGCGAGCGTCGGTTACATCGCTGACGCTCTGAAGACAGCTTCGATGATCAAACATGACGAAAAGGACTTTAGGCGGGACAGCGAGCGCGAAGAAGCTCTGTGCGCCATTGCCGCTGCACAACTGAAGGCCAACGATGTTGACGGCGCGATCCGCACGGCAATGTCCATTGAACACTTTCTTCAGTACCGCGACGACGCCATCCACAAAATCGTTGAACACCTGATCTTGAAGCGAGACCTTAAGACTGCGCTGACCACAGCTGAAAAGGCCACCAATCCGTCAAGGAAAGCCAGTGCAATGCTAAAAGTCGCCGCCGCGTACGCCCAGTCGGGCGATCGCAAGAAAGCCACTGAGGTTGCAGCCCGAATTAAACTGACCCAAAGAGATTATGGCATTGGTCTTCCGGTTGCCGGGAAAACAACAGGCTTCGACTATCGCTTCCCAAGAAGTTGGGGCGTAACTTATGATGTTGGCTTAGCTAGTACGATGCTATCAATTCGGATGGCCAACAATCGAGCGGCAGAAGTTGCCAAGACGGCAATGGCGCTTTCGCAGGCGCTTGGGCAGAAGCCGGCAAAATCATACGCAAAACTGTTCGATGAAATCCTCACGGGAGAGGTCACTCTGGAGCTCGCCCGGACGCACGCTGCTTTGGGTGATGTAAAAGACGCGGCGGCATGGGCCAAGCAAATTGGCGGAAATGGCAAGGTCAAGGAGATGGATGACTATGACACCCTCTGGGCAGTTGAGCGGCGGATCTACGCGCTCATCGGTGTCGCGGAAGGAATCCTCGACCGATCCAACGAAGCGTTGCCGGAAACGGGGCCATAGCCCGGCAGTATCGAGTATTGTTTGAAGCAAGTTATCACTACTTCACCTCGATTACCATTGGTTCGGGGCCGCTCAGGTGTTCCACACGAGTCTGTTTGAACCCGGCCTCGCGCATCCAGCCGACGCAATCCGCACCGGTGTAGTCGAAGCCGCCGCGCGTTTCAATTAGCATATTCAGGCTCCCACCTCAAACCCCGATGGAAGTTCTTACGAAAATGATGTGAACTTGAGTATACAGGTACGCAGCCAAGATCGGCATCCTCGCCCATGTATGCGTTACACTCGTTTGAATCGGCTCAATTTCACATTTTCAGAGCTCAAAAAGCTGGGCAAGCACCGCTCTTTATTGACTGAGCGGGATATGATTGATCCGATGGAGGAGGAGACCAACGATGAACGCGCACACGCCACGGATGATCGGTTATCTTGCGCTGCCGGTTGTGATGCTGTCCATGACCTTCGGTTGTGGCCTGCGCAATCGGCCCGACTTGTTGCACCCATCCATTCAAAACACGCTCATCGATCCCAACATCGCCAATGAGAACTACAAGGCTCTCGATCCGCAGTTTCTGGATCGGCTGCAAGAAACGATTCGCCAGGATCTGAGAAAGTCCGCTGCCGATCGACAGTCCATTCCCATCAACATCCTGGCCGTGTCGGGCGGCGGGATTTACGGAGCATTCGACGTCGGCGTCTTGTGCGGGTGGTCGGAGTCGGGCAAACGGCCGACGTTCGACGTGGTCACAGGGATCAGCACCGGAGCGTTCATCGGCACGTTTGCTTTTCTTGGCCCCAAATACGACGAGCTTTTGAAGGAAGCCTATCTGAGTGCGACCGAGAAACAGATCTATCGCAAGAAAGTGATCGTATCGGGCGTGCTTTCCGCATCGCTGGCCTCGTCCGAACCATTGAAGAAGAAAATCGACGCGGCGATCACTCCGGACATCTTGAAGGAAGTTGCCGAAGCGCACCACCAGGGTCGGCGTTTCTACGTCGGCACAACCAATCTGGATACGCGCAAACTGGTCATCTGGGACATGGGCGCGATTGCTTCAAGTGGCAAACCGAATGCGATCGAACTGTACCGAAACATCTTGTTGGCATCGGGTTCCGTGCCCACCTTTTTTCCTCCGGTCTACATCGATATCGAAGTGGATGGGAAAAAGTATCGTGAAATGCACGTGGACGGCGGGACAGCCAGTTCCGTCTTCGTTCGGCCGTTCATGATGAATATCAGCAAGGACCATCCATCCGCCCGTCTGGGATCGCATATCTACGTGATTTCCTCGGGAAAACTCTTCGCCGATCCCGACACGGTTTATCCCAACGTGTTCGACATTACCAACAAGGCCATTGCCGCTTTGATCTATGCGGGCGGACGATCCGACATTTACTCCATTTACAATCTGGCGCTGCACACCGGAGCTGATTTTCATCTGATCGCTTTACCGCAAGAAGTGCCGATCCAGTCCAACAGCATGCACATCGATCCCAAGGAGATCAAACGGCTCTACGATATCGGCAGGGAAATGGGCCTGAAGCAGACCGGCTGGCGAAACCGGCAGCCCGACCTGGAAGAACGCGGCGAGAACTTGCCCCGGATGGGAACTGAATTGACTCCGCTGCGCGCTCCAGAGCCGGCTCCCGTAGAGCTTAAAGAGGAAGTGATACCCGAACGGTAGCGCCTATTCCGGGCGCTTCGCGCATCCTGACCAACAGCGCTGCGTAACGCTTGTCGTTGCGAATCGGATCGAGGTCCGGATCCCAATCGAATGCGGAGCTGTCTCGCCAGCCCAGATCGATCAACTTATCGAGCGCCTGAAAGCATCGCTCACGGCAATTCAAAGCGCTCTCGTGTTTCAATCCGCTCAAAATGGCCAGACCGCAGGCAATCTGGAATAGCACCTGGCGATCTTCGCCGGCCTGTTCCATCATTCTGGTGATAACCCGCTCCGCTTCTTCCGCTTGACCGGTACGCGCAGCGCCAACAGCACTTCGATCTGTCCCTGAGCATCTCTGATATCGATCGCAGCCAATTGTCGCCGCATCTGCAGAGATTCTTCGAATGCTCGCGTCGCTATCCCGGACATGGGCAAATTGCCGGAAATCGCTTGCACTGGGTTCACTTGGGGCGCGGTCATGCCGATGCGGTACCATCCTGACGCCACCCGTTGCCGCAGATCGAGGTTATCGGGATCTTCTTTGAGCAGCTTCTCGAAGAGTCGCTGCGCCCGGCCATATTCGATCCAGGCACTCGCCGGGTCGTGTCGGGCCATCAGGAAATAGTCGCCCAGGTACATGTACGACTGCCCAACATCGGTTTTGATCAGTGTGGTCGTCGAACTCGGGCGAAGCCCCTGCCGATCCAATTGCATGCGATCTTCGAGCGCTGCCAGGTAGTGCTTGTGTGCCAACTCGATTTCGCCGAATCGTGAACGGGCATCGCCGAGTCGGACCTGGAGTTCCGAACGCCATCGTCGCACCATGAGAAAGTTGTTTAACGGGCTTGGCAGCGCTGCATAGCCGGCATCGGCAATCAAATTGTTCTCGACCGCTTTCTCGGGATCGCCGAGCCGAAGATCGTCGTAGGCCACCAATCGATATGAATTGGCGATTTCCAACGCCACATCCGTTCGTTCCATTTCCTGTTGGGGTTTGTCGAGCATCGGCCGACGAGCCTTGTGCAGGCGCAGCGCATCGGCATGAAGCTCGCGTGATCCATGCCGTTGCCGAGCCGCCAGTGGGCATCTCCCAGTTGATTGCTGATCATGGCCAGGTTGGCAGCGCATTCGGATCTTGGGGCTGCCATCGGCTTGCACCTTGAGGATCTTGTAGGCTTTGGTGAACCACTCTACCGCGTCCTGAATGCGGTTGGCCTTGAAATAAATCTCCCCAATGCGCGTCAGGGCCACTGCTTCGGTGCGGTCTTCGAGAGGATTCTTGACCGCATGGTCCCGGATGCGATCGACGTCGACCATCATGCGGCGAATGATTTCGATCCGAAGCGGTGCCAGCTTCACGTCATTCTTCATGAGATCATCGACGCGGAGCAATACATCCCGAACCGTGTCCAGGGCCAGTTGGCGTTGCTCTGCGGTGGTCGCTTGGGCTTTTTCCGCTTTCTGCTGCTCGCTCTGGGCTTTGAGCTTGGCATCTTTTTCCGACTGGGCGGCCGACACGGCATCGGCACGGGCTTTATGTTCCTCATCGCGCGCCTTCTCGGCTTTTTGCTGTTCCTCGATGGCGCGCTGCCTTTGCTCCTCGGCCCGCAGCAGCCCGTAGGTTGTCCCGATCATGCCGCCGATCAAGGCCAGCACCAACAATGCCGCCGCCAGGACCCGGCCCTTGTTGCGTTTCACAAATTTCCGCAATCGATAGCCGGCGCTGGGCGGCCGGGCTTCCACTGCCTCGTCGCCCAGGTAGCGCTCCACTTCACGAGCCAGCGCGCTGGCCGATTCATAGCGCCGGTCGCGCTGTTTTTCCAGACACTTCATGATGACCCAATCGAGATCGCCTTTTAACAGGTTCGTGAGCTGTCTGGGTTCAGTCCGGCGAATCGCGGCCAGCGACGGCAAAGCATTATCGGTTGAAAGCCGGGCCGACGGCTTCGACGGTTCCACTTCCCGGATCATCCGGATCATCTCGTCGAAGGCCGCTTTCTTCAATTCGCTGTTCTGGAACGGCCGACGGCCCGTCAGCAATTCATAGAGAATCACCCCCAGCGAATAGATGTCCGAGCGCGTATCGATGTCCGCTCCGCTGAAGCCCGCCTGCTCGGGCGACATATATTCCAGAGTGCCGATGACCACCCCGAACTGTGTGGCCATGGTCTCATCGGTGAGCTTGCCGCCGGTTGCCTTGGCCACGCCGAAATCGATTACTTTGGGGATCGGCCGGCCGTCGATGATGGTGATCAGGATGTTGGACGGCTTCAAATCCCGGTGGACGATGCCTTTTTGGTGGGCATGCTGCACTGCCTGGCAGATAGGAATGAACAGTTGTAAGCGCTCGCGAACGCCCAGTTTTCCCTCATCGCAAAACTGCGTCAGCGGCAAACCATTCACCAGTTCCATAACGAAGAAAGGCCGGCGATCCGCCGTCATGCCGCCATCGAGCACGCGGGCAATGTTCGGGTGATCCATCAGGGCCAGCGCCTGCCGTTCCTGCTCGAAGCGGGCCAGCACCAACTTGGTGTCCATGCCCTCTTTGATCAACTTCAGGGCCACATTGCGCTTCACCGGTTGTGTCTGCTTGGCGACCCAGACCTCCCCCATGCCGCCCTCGCCGATCTTTTTCAAGAGCGTATACCGACCGGCAATCACAATTCCTTCCACGGCATCACCGATCGGCAGATCGACGGTCGGTCCCTGGTCGGACTGCATCGGGTTGCCCGCCAATTGCTGCGATATGATGTTTGCCGCCAGCAGATTCTCGACAAAGTCATTTTCGGGGACTGCCGACTTTTCAGCTTCCGATTCTTGGTGCCTTGCCAACAGAGCATCGACGCCGGCACGCAGTTCGGGATTTCCCGAACAGGCCTGATCGAGAAACGCCTGACGTTCACCGGACGGTTTTGCAAGCGCTTCACGGAATAGGGAATCTTGGTTCACGGTGATTCTCCAATGAGAACACTGAAGAATAAAGAACGAGAGCAACTCAACAGGATAGCGAACTTCCAGGCCGAACGCAACGAGGCATTAATCGCGCTTCGTTTATGTGACGTACATCCGCACGACGCCGGAGAAACACTGGCAATTTTACCTTGCTCGCCATACAATCGCCCATAGCCAATTCTTCTCGCGAGAAACCATGAAACCATTCGCTGTGCTATCCCTATTGTTTGCCCTTGCAGGCTGCGGAAAAAAGTCGCCGGATGGACCGCCCCCGATTCCGCCACCGCCGGAGGTAACGCAAGCAGACAGTCAAACGGCCGCGGATGGCGACATTGCCTTTGCCCTGGATCTAAACCGTAAAATCGCCGTCAAAGGCAGCCTCGTATTTTCCCCGGCAAGTATTTCCACGGCACTGGCAATGACTTATGCAGGCGCGGCCGGCAACACAGCTGCGGAAATGAAAGCAGCGCTGCACTTCAAGCTCGATGACGACACGCTTGATGCGGTTAACCACAAGCGTCTCTATGTGTGGAATGGAAGTGACGGTGTGCCACGGCCCTACGATCTGCGTGTTGCCAATTCATTGTGGGCGCAGCAGGACGAGGGGTGGAACGACAAGTTCTTGAAGCGCTTGGAAACACGTTATGCATCGGCTTTTCATCGAGTCGACTTCGCGAATCAAAGTGGTGCAGTGCGCGGCATGGTGAACGAATGGGCCAAGCAATCGACGCTCGGCAAAATCCCCGAAGTACTCCCCAACGACCTGCCGACTCCGGACACGCGGCTGATCCTTGCCAATGCGGTTTACTTCAAGGGCAAATGGGCAAAACCATTCGACAAAGACAATACTCGCGATGCAGATTTTCATTGCGGCGACAAAGTCACGATTCAAGTTCCCACGATGCATAAGACCGCTGTATTTGGTTACTCCGACAGCGGAAAGCTAAAGGTGCTCCAGATTCCGTTCGAGGGACAGTCATTCTCGCTGGTGGTTCTCTTGCCCGCACGCAACGACGGTTTGGCCGGACTCGAACAATCGCTTGCTCCCAAAGAATGGAGTGGTCTCATTCAAGACACCCGCAGGACGGTAGTTCATGTTTTCCTTCCAAAGTTCAAGATTGAGAGCGATCTGATACTAAACGCTCCGTTGATTTCGCTTGGGATGAAGTCAGCCTTCGACCGCGACCAGGCCGATTTCTCCGGGATGAATGGCAAAAGAAATCTGTTCATTTCTCATGTCTTACAGAAGGCGATGATCGAAGTGAGTGAAGAGGGAAGTGAAGCAGCGGCGGCAACGACGGTTGTTGGGATAGCCAAGTCCGAAGCACCACGCAAAGACCCACCGCCTGTCCCAGTGTTTCGGGCGGATTATCCGTTTCTGTTCGCGATCCGGGACGATCGAACCGGGGACTTGCTGTTTATGGGGAGAATGGTAGGGAAGTGATGGGACTGAAAAGACCCGAAACTGCTAACATTATCCCCGCACCGCGTCTCGATACTTGACGAACGCCTCCTCGTTTTCATAACTTGCGAGGGAGGTTCAATTCTCCTCAAAGTCTTCCAACATTGTTTTGGCTGGGCAACTCCAGCGCGACTTCACTCCAACAACGGGTGCCATGATGCGCCAGATTCTCTTGGCAAGCTTCGTCCTATGCTGTTGCGGTTTGTGGTTCTTGTTTGCCGGCGAGGAGCCGAAAGGCCAGCCCTCAAACCCCGTCGCCAAACAATTCGCCGATCTCAAAAAGAAATTTGATGCCGAAGAAAAGGACATCAAGAAAAAACTCGCCGATGCCCAAGATCCCGACGAGCAAAAGCAGCAGACCTTCTTGCTCAAGGAACTGTCGGCGATCACGGCCAGTGATGCCATCGAGCTCGCCACCGACAACCCGAAAGACGAGGCATCGCTGGATGCGGCCGTCTTCGCCCTCAAGCTCCTCGGCCAGTTTCGGGTCACGGGCAGGGACATGGACAAGGCCTGTGCCTTCATTCTCGACAACCACATCGACAGCCCCAAAATCCAGGGGCGCTGGCCGAGATGAGCGGGGCCGGCCAGACTGGAATGAAATTCATCAAGACGGTAGCCGAGAAGGCAACCAACAAGGACGTTAAGGGTTTGGCTCTCTTTTATTGCGCGCTCGCGATGGACGACGACATCATCTCGCTCGAAGTCCGGAAGAATGATGAGGGCGCGGCCAAGTTGCGCAATGAGGCGATCGAAATGATCGAGAAGGCCGTCAAGCTGGCTCCCGATGCCAAGGTTGGTATGGAGACTCTGTCGAAGGCCGCTATCGGTGAGATCGCTTCTCTAAAGATCGCCGTGGGTCACTCGATACCGGAAGTGGAAGGGTTTGACCTGGACGGGAAAAAGGTCAAGCTGAGCAGCCTGAAGGGTACGGTGGTGCTCTTCGACTTTTGGGCGACCTGGTGCGGGCCGTGCCGGGCGATGATTCCGCATGAGCGGGAACTGATCGATAAGCTCGCCAAGAAACAGTTCAAAATTCTCAGCGTCAGCGCCGATGAAAAGAAAGACACCCTCACGGAGTTTCTGGAAAAGGAAAAGATGCCGTGGGCTCACTGGTGGGATGGGATGCAGGGGCCGATCGCCAAGACGTTCAAGGTGCGCGCCTTTCCGACGATGTATTTGATCGATGCCAAGGGAATGATCCGCAAGAAATGGATAGGCTCCCCCGGCAACGAAGTTCTCGATAAGGCAGTAGAGGAACTGGTCGCGGAGATGGAGAAGAAAAAGAAGTGAGAACGAGATCGGCCAAGGCTCAGGTACGGGGCTTTCTCTTTCCTTTTCTCAAGGAATAAAATGCTATTGATTCAATAACTCATAATGAGACCGGGCTATGTTCCAGCGCGACGTTTTGGAAATGCTACAGCAACGACCGTTTCAACCCTTTCGGATTCACGTTTCGGATGGGACTGTTTACGAAATTCGCCATCCCGAATTGATGGCGGTCGGACGCACAAGGGCCTTGGTTTTTTTTCCGCCCGAAGGACTTTCCATGCCGGCTCTAGACCGCTATGAGTCCGTGGCGTTGCTTCACATTACCCGTCTCGAACCATTAGAGACATCATCGGTTTGATGACTGGCAACTCAGCAGGTCGAACCAGCAGCTTCGGTGTTGCCGGAAGTAATACGGCCATTCTCCCTGGCGATTAACAGCATGGTCACCGACGAAATCAGCGCGGGCACGGCAACCACCATGAAAAGATCGCTATTGGACCAGCGTTGACGGATCAGTTCCCCTCCCAGCACCGGGCCTAGCACCGAGCCGATCCGGCCCACACCCAGGCTCCAGCCGACGCCGGTGGAGCGCAATGTCGTCGGATAGTAGGTCGCCGCCAGCGCATTCACGGCTGGTTGACCGCCCACCACGCAAAAGCCCGTGATGACCACGACGACGAACAAGAAGAATAGTGGCATCCCAGGCTGGCCGATCAGCGGGGCCGTCACCGCCGCGACAAGCATGCACGGCACCAGCACCTTGAAGAATCCGACTCGATCGATGACCGGACCCATTAACAGCGTGCCCAAGACACCGCCGACTTGGAGCGCCGTGCCCAAAAGAACGGCCATCGAATCGGATTGGCCGGCGCTCTTGGCGATGGTAGGCAACCATTGCGACAAGAAGTACAAGTTCAGCAAGTTCATGAAGTTCACGACCCAAAGCAGCAAGGTCGTTCTGGCCCGGCCGGCACGGAATAGCCCTGCCACCGGAGCACTGATTCGCTTTGCTTCAGGCACAACATATTTTGTGCTTGTGTCGATGCGTACTGTGGGATCGATCTTCCGCAGACAGTCGGCGACACGGTCCAGCTTTGTGCCTCGGAGTAGCAGGAACTGCATCGATTCCGGCAAATGGAGATACATCAGCACTGCTATTACCAGCGGGAACGCACCGCCCAGATAGAAGACCGATTGCCAGCCAAAGGCCGGGATCATTACGGCGGAAAGCAACCCGCCAAGCACCGCACCGACCGTAAAGCCGCAGGAGACCAGCATCATCAGCGTGGCGCGCCTGCGCCTGGGACTGAATTCGTTGGCCAGCGCCATCGCGTTGGGCATGATTGCCCCCAGGCCGAACCCGGTGATAAAGCGCATGATCTTCAGTTCGGCGATGGTGGTCACATGCGCTGTGGCCAGCATGCACAAGCCGAAGACGGCCGAGGACCCGATCAAGACGGGTCGCCGGCCGATCTTGTCGGCCGGCACACTCAGGCTCAGCGATCCGACCAACATACCGAGCAGTCCGGCACCGAACACCGGACCAAGGGCCACCTTGTCGACGCTCCATTCCTGAATGATAGCCGGCGCGACGTACCCCATCGCCTGGACATCGAAGCCGTCGATGAGGACGTTCAGTCCGACCAGGACCAGTATCCAGACCTGGGAGCCACTGATCTTGTTCGCATCAATCAAAGCGGGAATGTCGATCTTACTGGTGTTCATGGGGATGGAAACTCCGAATCCGTTGTAAGTTTTCCGTTACTCGCCTATTGTAAGTTGGCAATCCAGACAAGATCCGTTGCTATCTAGCATCAGCATGAAGAGTCCGATAAAATGATGTTGATCCAATTGGGAAGGTACACATGATTACCACAATCGCGGTTTATGAAAACGGTATCTTAAAGCCCTCCGCACCACTTAAACTCGCGGAAGGTCAGACAGTTCAACTACGAATCGATACCTGGTTGCCCTTGCCTCCTCTCTCTCCACCTACACCCGAAGAAGAAGCGTTTGCCCAACGCATGAAGGCATCAATGAACCTCGAAGAACTGCTTGCAGTTCTCGATACGGCTCCCCCTCCCAGAGATGACTTCGATATAGTCCAGGCGATCAACGAAACCCGGCGTCAAACGGGGTTCAGAATGCCCGATCCCAAATCGTAGGAAGGTGCGTCATGTTTCCGCTGGAAGCCACTTATCGAGCAGCTTGGGAAACCGTGCCCCGCCGCTGGCAGCGCGTGATCGCACCGACAAATGAAGGTGAGTGACTCATTCCAAGTAGTGAATGGTTGCACAAGACGCATGCGCGGCCGCAACAGTGTCAATCTCCACTCCGTTCAATATAATCGCCAGTCACAAAGGTCTTCGTTCCCATTCGTGCGTCAATTTCTGCGAGTACTTGCTAATGGCCGAACCCAGAACAGAACCGCGTGGCTGGGAGCTTTCTTCCACTTGCTGTCACACTCAGATGACCGCTGAAGCGCATGGCAGAACCATTGCCCTGGCCGAAACGGGTGCACAGGCTCTGGCCCAGATACTCTCATCTCAGGCGCGCGCCAAGTTCGGCGCGGAGAACCCTTCTGCCAAGTCGTTGCTCGACGCGCTGGGTGCTGCGCGGGCCATCGATCGACTGAAACAACTCGGCCTGTCTCTCCTCGAAGCCGGCGATGGGAGTAGCTGGCTCGCGGGAATCGAAGCTCCGCCGCCCGCGCCAAATGACTTTCCCGAATTTGCCCTCGACGACGAGATCGACCTGGAGCCTGAGAAAGCGTTCATCGATGTGACCGCGCAGGTTGCCACATTCGCAGGCAAGAAGATGATTCTCCAGATGCGCCTTCAGAAATGGTATCAGGCCGATATGGGCAAGCTTCTCTACGAAGAAGCCCGTCGGCTCGAAAAGGAGTTCAAGGCCACTGCACTGATGCTGGTCATCCTCATGTGGCCCTCGGCCGACGGCCCGGGGATCAACGGTCATTATCGCAGCAAGGACAAAAAGGGTCGTCCCATCAACTTCCGCTACGAGCTGAAACGCGCCTGGGAAATGCCGCCGGATACCGCACTTTCCAGCCCCGGCACCATGATGTTGCTGCCCCTTTCCAAAGGGGCCAAGGAACGGATGCCCGAATTGATCCGCACCATGAAAGAGCGCCTGGCAAAGATGAAACCGGATGAGAAAACCGTGGAAACATTATGGGCATCGTTCTACTTCTCGATGGGAATGGTTTGCACATTGGAGGAATCTCATTCCTTGCTCAACGATATGCTTCCGATGATCCACAGCACCAGCGACTACAAAAGGGTCTACGGAGGCGGCTTCCGCAAAGGCTACACGCAGTCCCTGAAAGACGGCCCCATAATGGCGACACGCGATCTGATCCGGCAGCAAGTGAGCAAGCGCTTCGGAGAGGATCCAGCGAGTATCTCGGCGCTGGAAGCGCTGGATTCGTACGAGGCGCTGAAAGCCGTCGCGATCCGCGTGCCGGCAGCGGCTGGGTGGAGTGATCTTTTGAGCACCACGAGTCCTCAGTGATAACAAGACTCCGCAGCTCCTTTGTTACTGTGATGGAGCAGTTAGCTTCTTCAGTTCTTGCCCCGTCTGTGCGTCCCACAGCCACCGAGCGTCGTTGTAGTCTACGGTGGCTACGTACTTGCCGTCCGGGCTGAATGCGGCTCGCCTCACGCGAGCATCGTGCTTCAGGGGCTGAAGCGCGGATTGACCGGTAACTGCATTCCACAAACGGGCGGTTTTGTCGAGGCTGGCGGTCACCACCCGTGTGCCGTCGGCGCTGAAGTTCGCTCGCTCGACTGCCTCTTCATGTTGGAGAAGGGAGGTCAGTGCCTTGCCGGTGGCCGCATCCCACACCCGCGCCGTTTTGTCCTGACTCGCGGTGACCACCCGCCTGCTGTCCGGGCTGAAAACGGCGTGCCAGACATCGCCTTCGTGCTTGAGTGGCGGTGTAACTTCTTTGCTGCTGGCTGCGTCCCACACCCGCGCCGTCTTGTTCGAGATCGTAACGATCCTCCTCCCGTCCGGGCTGAACCCGGCGTATCGGACATCTTCTTCGTGCATGAGGGGCGGCGCGGCCGCCTTGCCGGTGATGGCGTCGTACACCTGCACCGTCTTGCCGCTGCCGGAAAGGATGCGCCCACCGTCCAGGCTGAACATCGGCTTGTTAAATATTACGCTTGCTTTGAGTGGCGACAGCAATTTTTCCCCGGTGGCGGCATCGTACACCCGCGCCCAAGAAACGCCGCAGGTAATCACCTTCTTGCTATCCGGGCTGAATGCTGCATATTTAATGAGATACAGCATTATTTTTTCCGAAGAATTCTCGTAAATGTTATGGTTGATGGCTGGGGTGAGGGGCTTTCCGGTGGCAACGTCCCACACTCGAGCCGAGTTGGCAGTCGAGCTGGCTCCAAACTTGGTGACCACCCGCCTACCATCCGGGCTGAACGATGCATCACTCACCCAGTGATCGCTGTCGAGCTTGAGGGGTGGGGTAACAGCTTCGCCCGTAGCCAAATTATACACCCGAGCGAAGGAGTCGTTTTCGCTTTTGGAACAGAGCACAACCCGCGGGCCAGCCGGCCCAAAATGCACGAACCGATCCCCTCCCGTCAGGTCGTATTGGTCTGAGCTGCTATCCCCAGCGGGCGATCCCCCTGTCGGCGTTTTTAGGCGGATCGCGCCGCCGGCCCAGAGCCCGACTACCGCGGCGATCAGCAGTAACATACCGACCATTGGCAGCATAACTAACTTCCTCGACCGCCGAACGCCCGACACATGAGCCCGCCTTGCGGTCGATTGCCGCCTCGCCCGGTCAACTGGGGCATTCTCCGCCATGAGCGTCGGCCGGATGACGGGCAGGCGTCGCGCAGGAATCGTCTGATCAATCGTTTCAGCAAAGGGCAGTTCGGTCTCCGGTCGAATGATGGGCAACTTTGGCTGGGGAGGTTTGCCGGACTCGGCATTGAGAAGTTTGTCCAGCCGATCAAGCTCTGCAAGCAGGCGCACCATATCGTTGTTGAAATCGGGGTCGGGACGGATCGCCGTGCCGTTGCGCAGCGCCAGTGGTTGTATCGATTGCGGGAGCTCGCTCTCCAACGGCATGCGAGCGTTGGAGACCAATACGGGAACCACCGGGATCGATCCGCGCAATGCGATCTCAATCTCCAGACGCACATAGTCCTTTGGATCATCCAAACGGCGATTGCCGTGCTCGTCTTTCGCGTGGAGCCAATTGGGTCCGATGATCACAAGTACCACGCCGGTCTTGCCCAGCATCTGCTTGATGTGCGCGGGAAACGAGACACCAATCGGGATGCTATCGACATCCTTGAACACTTGCTTCTGTGTGAACTTGGCCAGAAGGCGGTCGTAAATGCGTCCTGTCACATCCTGACTGTCGGATCGGCGGTAGGAAATAAATAGGGCGGGCATACGTTTCACTCCGTATCTTACATTGCCGATTACGGCATAGGAGAGATCGAATAAGTGATTACCGCGCCGGTGTGCGCAGTAACACCCCTACGAGGCGGGCTTACCTCTTCTTCGCCGCTCGTTAAGCGCGTGTTGCGGTCCATTCATGCGTAACCGGCGAATTCGCGGATCTCGATCGTGTGGCCTGGAGGACACTCCTTGGCGATTGCCACGGCGGCATCATAGTTGTCGGCCTGGATAATGCCGAAGCTGACGACGACTTCCTTGCCTTCGACATACGGGCCATCGGTCACGACTCCCCCTTTGATGAGCTTGCCGCTGGGTTTCAAACCGTCGCCGCCGGGCACAATCGACGCGCTGAACTTCTGCATCCAGGCGTACCACTGGCCCCCGAGCGCCTGCATTTCCTCCGGTGTCGGCCGGGTTTGAGGAGCGGTGGATTCACGATAAAGGAACAGAAACTTCGGCATGGCAAGTTCTCCAGATGGTTTTTGCACGCATCGGCAGAGGCCCGTCCTCTGCCAGGTTTCCGTGTTTCGTTAGAAGATCATTCCCACGCTCCCAGAGAGGGAACCAATCCAATTCGTTTTTTTGTAGCAATTTGTAGCAAGGCGTTCACTGCCTCATTTGTTTGGTTATTAAATCGTTGATCCGCAGACCAAATCTTGTAGCAATTTGTAGCGTCTGCGCCCGTTTCGGGCCCTCATCAGCAAAAACCTCGGCAATCCATCAAATCGATAAGCGTTTGATTGGCTCTTAGTTCTTGGAAGCACGGCCTTCGGGAACTCGTTCGCATTTGCGATTATCAATGTGCAAACTGATTTTTGTAGCAATTTGTAATTTGTAGCGTCTGCGCCCGTTTCGGGCCCTCATCAGCAAAAACCTCGGCAATCCATCAAATCGATAAGCGTTTGATTGGCTCTTAGTTCTTGGAAGCATGGCGATCACCGCCTCGTTTGTTTGGTTAAAAAATCGTCGATGCACAAGCTGGTTTTTGTAACAATTTGTAGCGCGGCGCTCGGGAATTAGTCGTTCGTATATGCGACCATCGATGTACAACCCGATTTTTGTAGCAATTTGTAGCATGTCCGATCACGGCCTCGTTTGTTTGGTTATTCAATCGTTGATCCGCAATCGAAATTGGGTAGATGACCATTTCGTAAGTTCACCGCCAGTTGTGGGTCAGGACTCCGGCCCTTCCGTGGGTCAGGACTCCGATCCTGACAGGCAGGTTTTAGCACGCTGCGCGTGTTTGTCAGGATCGGAGTCCTGATCCACGGAAAATCCGAGTCGCTGATTAGACCGAACCACTTTCTCGTGTTTGTGCGGACCACACAACTGAATTCCCTTTCACATTAAGTAGTATACTGTAGATTTGTTCAATAACGCAAGAGGAAATGTTCCAAAAACGAGACTTCTCGCTTTACACTACAATCGACCCTGCGCCAAACCACAAACGCTGGCCAAGGGCCAGCCAAGAGGAGTTGCATCACTTCTTATTATATTGAATGACCAACTTTCCAGAGAGGATCTGACGCTCAGTTTCATACCGATCCTCCACGTCCTTTTTTGGATGAAACTTGTAACACGTTTTCAAAATGCTTCGGGATCTGTTTTCGTCTCCTTTATAGTCGTAACATACCGCCTGGAGCACTAAGGCAAGAACATCCTTTTCATCCGATCTAATTGCCTCATCAAATTCACGCATCGCATCCGGAACATTTTTCAAACGCAGATTCGCGTATCCCAGCATTGTGTGGGCCGATTTATAGTGTCGATTGATTTTCAAAACGAGCTTAAAATCTTCCGCCGCTTTTTCAAATCTACCAGTTTCGAAAAAGGCCTTACCCCGATTCATGATCAGGTCGCAGTTTTTGGAACTTATTCTTATAGCTTTGTTGTATGTGTCAATCGTACTCTCGTAGTCGCCGATTCCTGCATAACAGACACCTAGGAAATCCAGGCCTCCAAGGTGGGAAGGTTCATAATCGAGAAACACTTTGAGTGACTCGATTGCTCCCTTATAGTCCTTCATTCTAAAGCGAACCATACCGATATCGAGGTGGGCCGGAATAAAATTGGGGTGTTTCGACAGAATGCTTTGAAGGATGCCAATCACTTTCTCATATTCACCTTCTTCGAGTCTCGCCTGCGCAGTAAGATAGAGTTGGACTACATCGTCAGGAATGATCGAGGTTGGATTGTGAACCTTTGGCGAGTCTCCATTCACATCATTTTCTGAGAACCGCACAAATAACACCACGAACGTAACAATAGTCACATTCTTGAACCAAAGGTTCTTTTGCTGTCTGAGATTTAGGTTTTCTTGAATCATTTTTTCCTTGTTTCGTTAGAAGGTCATTCCCACGGTCCACCCGATTACAACAAATAATACGAACAGCACCATCGCCAACTTCTTCGACACCTCGCGCCAGAGGTAAACAGTGGGGATGATGCTAAAGGTTCCGAGCGTCATTGCGAAAAGCATCACGTAGCCCGAGGCCACGCCTTGATGTTGAAGTTGTCCGGCAAACATGACATCCAGAGCAATGGGAACCGGCATGAATACCGCAATCGCGCTAACGAGTGCGAGCCTCAATGGAGTCGTCTCCGACAAAAGCTCTTGCCAGGGAATCAACGTCAGCATCGCCGCCGAAACCAGGCTGGCAAGGAGCATCAGCGTGATGGTCGGTTTGAGCAGCATCCAGGCGTGTTTGCGGAAATCTTTGGCAAGGTCTTTGAATACCGACCAGAACGACTCGGTGCATTCAGCTCCCGGTCGCGTGATGGCGCAAGATGCGCCTGCATCACTGACCGTGAAGGGCTTGATGGGCCTGGACCGTTCCAGCAAGGAGATCACTCCCGGAACCACCACGAGAATCACCAAGAGCAAAATCGCATACTTGGTCACGCTCATCGCCAACGGAAATACGGCAAAAGTCATCATCACAACCACGACGTTGAAGTTCGGGGAACTGAACAGGAACCCCAAGGCGACTTCGACTCGGCCCTGACCACGTGTGACTCCGCAGGCCGTGGGGACCGCACAGTTGGCGCACACACCCATCGGCACGCCGACCAGCGCGCCTTTCAACGAATTGAGGTAGAGGTTCTTGCCGACCTTGAGCGGATAGTAGCGCAGGACCGTGTGCAGCAAGGCACCGAACAGCACGCCAAAGGCCATGCCGATTTTCATGCTGTCCAGCCAGTTCACAGCGCTCGCCAGGATTTTTTGCCAGGTCGGGGCATCCTCCGCAACAACGACCAGTCGGCTGCTGTAAGCCATGCTCGGCAACGCCTGGTCGAAGTGTTCGGCCTTGCTGACCAATTGCGGGTAACGCGAAGCGAACCAAAACGTACCGATCAGGACGACGGCCATGCCCACGAGAATAATCGGCCGAAAGTAGCATTGAATCTGAAACGGCCTGTCGAGAGTTTTGGTAGTCATCTCATCTCCTTGTTTCCATGCCCTGGAAAATCCGGGTCAAGAAACAATCGCAGCGCGGCACGGCGATCGCCGCTTCCAGACATCGTGGCCGTTCTTATAACAATTGAGGAGAACCTGCACTACTGGTCTTTTGGCACAGGTTGATCCGAGTCGGCGGGGTTCGGCAGCAATACGTGTTTCATCTGCATTTATCATACTGATTCCCGAGAGGTGTCTTTTGTTGCCATAAGACTTACCAGTGCCGGGTTTGCCATTGACCGCTAAGTGGGCGTTGGATGGCTACTCGATTATGGATTTGTCAGCATTGCGGATCGCTTCTTTGAGGACATTTGGGTCCGCCAGTGCTTCCCGGATCGAAGCAACTACGCACCGTAGTGCGTCGAGGTTTGAACTTCTCGCACAAAACATGGAACTTTCCGGATCGTAGCTGATCTGAGCAGCGAATTCCGCATGTTTGGTCCGGATCATGGCCTCGACGATCCCATGCCATGTGCAGCCGTCGCCCATAAAGCCTTTTGCCTCGAGCACTTCCTGGGTTTGGTCGAACTTGTCGAACATCACGCCGTATCGGGGATCGCCCCTTTTTGCCCCATAGTCGATGTGCCGACAAGGGGTCCAATCATCGGTCATGCTTTTCTCCAATCTGCTCGTCTTTACACGGGACATTCACGATTCTGCGATTAGCTTACGAATGCACTCTTTCAGGCGGCTTCCAGGATTTCATCACCGAAGCTGATGCTCGCGTTCTCGTTGCGGTACGGTGCGCCATCAACGATGCACGAACTGGACTTGGAGTTTTGCTTTGGCATCAGTGACGATCCCTTTCTCATCCAAGAACCAGATAGCGATTGGCCTCGACGTAATAGGCACGCACGTCCCCGGTTTCATAAGAGGCCAAAATGCGATCCTTACACTCGGGCAGCGTGAAGTCCTTCTCCTCGATTTCGTCCCAGATGACTTTGTGCATTAGGATTGCTGGAACGCAGCCACTGCCGTCACCGTCACGGTGCGGTCCTCTTCTGACACGCGAGCCAGAACTTGGAGCGGAGGCTCAAATGCAATCCGCTCGACAGCGCTATCTCTGGACTCGCCCTCTGTTAAAGCGTTGTTCGCCAAGCGGCTGTCGATCCTATGCGATGCTGCCGTCACAGAAATGCGATCGGATGCCGCGAGCCAGATCGCGGTAAGTTCGTCCAAAGCAGAAGGAAGCCAAACAACTTGGTAGTTCATTCGACGCCCATCTTTTTCCAAAACTCCGCGAGCGGGATACCACCTCCTGCGGCACAGCGGCGGTCGATCTCGACCCGATCGGGAAACGGTGAGGGTTCGGCAGGAATAAACTGGCCAAGGGTTCGGCCGGTCTCGTCCCGCACCTCGATACTCTGTCGCATGGTTGCTAGTTCTGCAACAAGATGCTCCGCCTCCGCCCATGTCCCAATACGATTTCCACTGACATAAAGCTCCACCATGTTTTTTCCCTCCTCAATGTACAGAGAGTATACCACAGCTGTCATCGAATTAAAACTTCTCCCGTTTCTCGGTTCTCGGTTTTACTCTTCGCTCGCTTTTGGAGAACCTTTACTCAGCGTCGGCTTCAGGCATCACGCCGGTTTCGACTGCTGTGCGGTAATCCTCGGGACTGGCATCCCAGGTTGCCTGATAAGTCGGTTCCAGGGGCACCGGCACATGCCAGCCATTCGCCAGGAAGAGAGGAAAATCCGGCAGCACATCGCCGACGCCGAGCGCCTCGACGTAATAGGCGCGCACGTCCCCGGTTTCGTAGGAGGCCAAAATGCGATCCTTACCCTCGGGCAGCGTGAAGTCCTTCTCCTCGATTTCGTCCCAGATGACTTTGTGCATACCAAACGGGTCACGGGGCGTTGGCGGAAACAGGTCGATGATGAGGACGTGAAAGCCGGCGCAGGAAATCGATGGTCTTATCGACGAAATCACGCAAGGCAGCTCGGCTATCTTTGTTCCCTGGCGAAACGATCTCGATCACGGCGATGGTACGGCCCAAATGGTGCTTGATGACGATGCGGTTCGCGCGCGCTGCGTAGAACTCTTTTGTAGCGTCCGCGCCCGATGCTCGGGCCCTCATCTGAAAGTAACTTCGCCAGAATATCAAATCAATAATCGTTGGATTGAGGCGAAGTTTCTTGGAAGTCCGGCTCACGAATCGAGCTGTCGGCGGTTCCATGGTCGCCACGCCGCCGGCACTGCCAAAGCTCGCCCTGGGGGCTGCCGTGTCGTTCGACAGCAAGAACGTCCGATTCCTTGGGGCCGCTGCGCTGCTCCACGAGGGCTGCGATGCCGCGAGGCAATCGGCCTGCGTTGAGCGCATCCTTGATCCGGATAGACCAACTCTGGTGAAAGTCGTGAAACAATGCTGGAGGTATTTGAGACCAATCGTGAATCGGCACGGCAACACCTCTTCTCGCTCAAACGCGATCTGCTCGACCGCGCTATCTCTGGACTCACCCCCAGTTAAAGCGTAATCGTGTAGCATTTTGTAACATCATTAACCATTACCCATTCGTTTGATTTTGCAAGCCCTGTTGTTGTAGCAATTTGTAACATAAGATCAGTGCCTCGCTCGTTTGCGGATGCCATCGTCGACCCAAAGTCAATTTTTTGTAGCAATTTGTAGCATCGGGGAGACTGATTCATTTCTTGGGTTCGCAATCGTGGATTGAAAAGCCAATTCTTGTAGCAATTTGTAACATCGGGTTCACTCGTTTGAGTCTATGATCTATTGTACACAATCAATTCTTGTAGCAATCTGTAGCAACCGCGCCCGTCAGTGTATCAAATTAGTAATCGTTTGATCTATTGCCCGTTCTTTGGAAAACTTTGTTATTCTCCATGACCTAAGGATCCATCTCTACTTCTAATCCACTCCCCATTATAGTGTACGTAAGAACAAAATCAAGTATCACTCGGGTGTAACCACATTCTCTGGGGGGTCGCCGGATTCAATGGTGTAGCCGAATTCGCCAGAATTCGGGGTGTGGCGAAACCCGAATTCTGGCGAATTCGGCTACGACCCCAGAGAAGTTGGCTACACCCTATCACTCTTCGCTCTCATTTTGTCATCGAGCTTGATTTTTCTTGGCTCGCTTCGATGGCTTGGCTGCCTTGCGTTTCTTCGGTGCGGGGAGCGCAGGCGGCTTGGACGGATCAACTGAGGAATCAGCCAGTTCGGCTTCGATCTCTTCCACGGTTGGCAGGGCGGATTTCAGATTCGGCGGTAAGACGCGGGTCAGCTCGTACTCGGAGATGCCAATAGGCTTGTCTACGCCGCGCAGCGAATATTCAGCGACGAAGTGGTTGCGATCCTGACAGAGGATCAAGCCGATGGAAGGGTTATCGGCGACGTGCTGAAGCTGGTCATCAACGACGCTGAGGTAGAAGTTCATCTTGCCGGCATACTCGGGCTTGAATTCGCCTTTCTTCAGATCGATCACGACGAAGCACCGCAGTTTCAGGTGGTAAAACAGCAAGTCGATGTAAAATTCGCGGTCGCCCACCTTCAGACAATATTGGCGACCGACAAAAGCAAAGCCCTGCCCAAGCTCCAACAGGAAGCGTTCGAGCTGATGAAGGAGATTCGTCTCCAGTTCCCGCTCGTGGAATGGTTCCTGGAGCGTCAGGAAATCGAAGATGTACGGGTCTTTGAGTGTCTGTTGGACAAGGTCCGATTGGGGAGGCGGCAGCAACCTCTCGAAGTTGGTGATGGCCTGTCCCTGACGAGCATGCGCCTCGGACTGGATCATGAGCAACAGAACATTGCGGCTCCAGCCGTTGGTCAGCGTCTGCTGCATGTACCAGAGGCGGTCGTTCTTGTTCTTCACTCGCTGCATCAGGAGGACGTTGTGCGCCCACGGAATTTGGGCAACCAGTTGTTGCCCTTCTGGAATGGCCGGCAATTGGGCAACCGGCGGTTGCCCAATTGGGATGAGTGGTGCGAAAGCGTCAGAGTATTCGTGGGCAAACTGCACCATGAGCTTGATGTTACGTTCCGAATAGCCCTTTTCTTCCGGCAGTTCATTTCGAAGCTCGCGGGCCAGCCGTGGAATGACCCCGGCTCCCCACCCTTCATGTTGTTGCCGCGCGTCGATCAATCTCCCAATGTCCCAATACAGATGCACCAGTTCGGCGCTTACGGCCAGGATCGCCCGCGTTTGCGCTTGCTGAATGCGGGCCTTGATCTCCTTCAGGAGAACCGGAAAGTCGGCCGGTATCGGGAGGTTCTTCTTGCTCATTTCACCCACCATCGCAGCGAGAACAGTGTCTCGCAAGTCGCAATCGCAACCAACGACGGGAATTGATTTTAACAAACAACCGGGGCAACTGAACGTAGTTAGAACTTTTTATTGCTGGCGTGTGCGGGCTGCGACGCCGGATTGCGCAACAATCAAGGTGTGTCGCTGACCAGAACCGTCGCTACCTTATCGCTCCGGTGTCCGACGATTCCGAAGCGGGTCGCGGCGCAGGCAAGTTCGTTCCGACCTGTGCGCATCGTCGTTACTACTGTCGCGCCAGTCTTCTCGCTCAAGTAGTTCGCAGCTTGACGAAACGCTTCCCCAGACCACCTGCCTGTCTCGGGATTTGTGCCCTGCCAATGCGTGGCGATCAGAATGTAGGCTAACCTTGGCTCGGTGAGAGCTTGACTCATGAAGTGCTCGCGGATCGTCAGCCCAAGACTATTGCCCAGGTTTTTACGCGACCGGGCCGAGAAGATGGCGGCGTCGTTGCAGACCAAAATGAGGATCGTGCCGACAGACGTTTGGATGCGACGTGCCACGGCCAACTCCTCGATTACTCCTCCGAAGGCATTGCAGACTTGCCAGCCGACAAGGGACTTCCACTCGTCTCCAGCGGGGTATAGCTTGACCGTCGTGCTCGCCACGGAAACTCGGGGTTGTCCCTAGATATGGACGACGGTTTGCAAGTGTGTCGTCCGGCCAGCAACGCACCCATCAACGCCCAAGAGCATTTCCATTTGTCCCAGTTCTATCCGTGAAAGAACCTCTCCCAAAGCCGTCAGCCCCGAGCGTAACGAGTCTACCGTCGCGAAAAGTGGTTGGATGTATGCCTTGATGGAACCGGCGTCGGTTACAAGTACAGCCTTCGTCGGCCCGATGAAACTCTGCACTTCTCGCAGAAAGTGCCGCTGGTAAACATCGTTGGCCCAGGCGTCGCAGTGGCCCCGCTGATCGTCTACGATCAAGCGAATAATCTCAGCCGACTTAGCCAATTCCTCGTCATGTCGAGTCAACCATTGGCAGCTCACCGGCTGCGGGCCGTATCCCGCGAATGGGTCATCTGGATGCGTCTGCGTTTCACTCGCAATGACCATCGAATACCTCGCATTCAACAAGCCGCATTCGGGCTGTATTCATATGGGGCACGACCTCGCCAGTGACTTCGACAATTACATCAACCTCCTCGCCCGGATTCGGCTCCCGCGTGCGTCCACGGCCGGCAACGTGCGGGGGATGGCCTTCGAAGCTCGGGCAGCGGATACATTCAGCGAAATGGGGTTTCTCAGCGCGACACCGATAACAATGATCCCATCCTTCGTCGGCTGGCCCGACTTGTCTAATTTGAGTCGCGGGGCGATGGACACGATCTCCGGATGATCACGGAGGAGCTGGTCCTGGAAGTGATCCTTCGTTTGACTCGCCGTGAGGTAGTCTGCCACTTGTTCTCTCCGGGAATAGAAGTCGTATCGGCCGGTCCCGCCCCCTGGGAATTCTTGTGTTAGTATCTTCTTTAGCTTGCGCACAAGCGGGTTTTTCAATGGTGCCACTGGTGCACCCCCTACACGATTAGCTTTTTGAAGGCGAAGGACATAGAGAGCTGCCTGGAAAAAAGAGAACAACCGCTTGGTGGTCGCGCGCATGAACCATCAAACAGCGGCGAATACGGCTTGCACGACGCGCTTCTCGAGATCGCGAAGGATGTCTGCCAATTGCCGGCCGACTTTTGGCGCTTTGCGCCGTTCCGCCATTTCTTCGTCACTAAACGGCGACTTAACGCCTGGAGGCAGTTTGCCGAGTCCTCCCGGCACAAATACGCCCAGCACCTTCCCGGACGGGTCTTTTAATTCTACTTCGGCTTGGGTGGTCAATTGTGAGAGCAGAGACGGGTCGGTCACGGTAATTGACATTTTGTTCTCCTCACTGAACTTTCGACTTACTTCATATGGGATAGCCCCACTCTTCAAAGCACCGTTGCCATTTCCTTGCCACAAGTGATCTTAGCTCTGCAGGAAGCTCCGGCAGGGCGTTTTTCTTGTATCCCGCAATCGCAGCCACGTAGCAGCGCAAGGCCGGCTCGACGTAACCGAAATCGGGAAGGTCCAATGCCTCGTAGATACTGCGCACTTGCCCGAGGGGGTCGGCCTCCAGCGCCTCAAATCCGATTTCATGGAAGTGGCCCTTGGGGATCAAGCCCCGTTCTTCGAAGAACACATCGTAAACCTCCTGGTATTGTTGAATTGCACGCTCATCCAGCTCACGGTGGTCTGCTCGCTGCATCGTCCAAACTGGTGTGCCGGTTCGAAGCCAATGCTGCGTTGATCGGAGGACATCGTAGGGGTTGCGATGGATGTGAACGAACTTCGCGCGGGGAAGAGTTCGAGAAGCACCTTGATGCGGCAGGTATGGCCGGGCGACTTGAGCAGCAGCGGTCTGCCATACTTGAAGGACAGCTTGCGCACCAGCCAGACCAGGCTCGATTTCCACTCGGCTAACTCGTCCGCTGAAGTGTCGCGTAGGGTGAGATAGCGGTTATAATGACCAGCCCGGCGCGGGAAGGCCCAGGCCATCGGCAAGGCTTGGCCTGTCATGGAACACAGGGCAAACTCGTCCTCCTGAGGTTCGGCAAAGCCGAACTTGACATTGTCCATCGGGCGCTTCTGAGGAAGGAAAAAGCCCAGAAGTTTTGTGCTCATCCTCTCCGTGGAAAGGAAGGTGTGCGGATAAGAAGTTTGGTAGGTAGTGGGATAGGAAAATCGATCATCCTGAGCGAGCAGGTTGTGGAGATGAGTCGTTCCGCTGCGCCATATGCCCAGGATGAATAGCGGGGGAGCCACACTGCTATTTGCGATTCTCCGTCCGTAGACAGCGTTTTCCCACGCAGCCACTGGCGTGTTCATGATGCTGCCAGCGGTTATCATCGCTGCGCGTCCCCAGTAAGGCCGATCCACGGCAAAGCGGTTCTCCCGCAGTATGCGGAACCACCGCCCCAGTGTGATCCCAGCAAAAAGCCCGGGACCAATGCGCTTCACGTATGCCTCACGCCAGGACATTGGTTACTGAGCTCCATCATTCTTCGGCAGCCATGGGAATCGAGGTGGATCACCCTATTTGAGGCGAGGCTGACTGCACCGGGCCGGCGGGAGAGCGTGATCAAGCAGGGACGTACGTCAGCCTGACCGCATCATCGCCGACGGGATCGGCGGCGATAAGTCGGAGGGGCGGCCTGGCACCGGCGAAGTACGGCTTGCCGCGACCAAGCACAAACGGGCGGAAGTAGAGACGATACTCGTCGATGAGACCGAGGTCGGTGAGGCTCCTCGCGAGTTCGGGCCCGGCAACATCGATTTCGCCCTCGACTTCCGCCTTCAGCCGGCGCACGAACGCTTCGACATCGCCCGCCACCAGCGTCGCGTTGGTGCCAATCGACTTGAGCGAGCGTGACACGACCCATTTCGGCTTCGCCCGCCACAACGCCGCGAAGTCGCGATCGCCCATATCCCACTCCGGGTGATCCTCGTCCCAGTAACGCATCACTCGTACATACGACGACCGCACAAACAGCCGGCCGAGCCGCGGATTTGATCGTTGAAATGACGACCGAGCGAATCACCGGGCGGCGGCAATTCCAGCCCGCTCGCGAGGCCCGCGACGTAGCCGTCCGATCCAGGCCCGCGACGCCGGCGACGTAGCCGTCGAGCGATTGCATCATTCCGAATACGAGCTTGCCCATTCCCTCACACCTCCGCATAGGTTTCCCCAGGGTACATCAGGATACCGCCTATAATGTAACGGTCTTCGTGCCGAGTTCCCAGCCTTCATTATCTGTCGAACGGCCGAACCGGAATTCGACAAATCGTCCAAATAGTTTTTCGGTCGGGGTTCGCCATGTCAAACAGGCAACAGGATTTGAATTCGCCAAGTTACTAAGGCGAAAGACGTTGTGACGAGTTGCGCTACAACTAGTGAAAACTGAACTTTGCGATTGAACCAGGTAAAACCCAAAAAGAGCCACAAAACAAGGATGCGAGAAAAATAGTCGGGGCGACGGGATGGCTATTGAACTATTTCTAAGTGGGATCGGAGCGCTGACGTTGCAGTTAGCCAGAGGTGACATTGAGGCCGCGTGCGGGGCCGGGAAGCCAAGCTGCGGCGATTCGCCTTGCTCTGGTTCGCCGTCACCCTGATGACCGGAACAAAGCCGGTTTCTCATTGCCGCTGGACTGCGCCGGCCGATCTGACGCCAGCGGGTTTGCTGCGCCACCAGAGATGTCGACGGGGGGACTGGAGATTTGCCGGGGTAGCTGCTATCGTTAAGGAAGTGGCTGACCCCGATCGAATTCCGTGGTCATAGCTTCGTAGACGAGGCACGAATTCCCGCGAACTCCTGAACCCCAGACTCAAGCGAATGGGACGCCGCGGCGGGGCAACAAAAATCGAGGTGATCCGTGCCGACGGTGTTTGTATTGGGGGCGGGAGCGTCAATTGGAGCTGCGCCTGCGGGAAGAACACGGTTTCCAGCAACAAATGAAATTCTCAAATGTGTTCGAACAATCTTTTGCGAAAGCGGGAAAGGCCCGTGTCCTGCACTTTCACTTTTTCTCGGGAGGTTTGCCCCCGTCAAGGGATCCCTGCACACTGGCACACTGCATCCCGGCTTCGACGACATAAACGTCGAAGAGCTTTATGCCGCGATCGAGTTTGAAACCCGGATCACTGACCACCTCATGTTGTCGAGCGGAGATGCAGGGTCCGGCAGCCAGTTCTTTCAAGAGTATTTTTCAGACCAATACCGCCACCAAGTTGACGAGCTTCTCGCGCACCCGCACTATCAGGTATTGGAGCAGTTTTACTCAGCACCGAATGGAAGCCGGGCATTTCCTTACCGCCACCAGCATTTCTTGGGTATTGTGCGGTTTGAGCTCTTGGACGCTATGTCTTACATTTTCGGCGTATTGTCGAAGACCGAGGACACGTCGAACTTCACACGCCTTGTAAAGAAATTTCAAGAAGGTGACACGGTTATCAGCTTTAACTACGATCTTCTTGTCGAGCACCACCTCTGCAGCGATCGGCCTGGCGAATGGTCCTTCGGGAAAGGCTATGGGTTGCGGCCGACGTCTGACGGTTGCCGACTGGATTTCCACGGATCAGATCCGGACCACAATCCGGTTGTCAAGGTGCTCAAGCCTCACGGATCGTGCAATTGGCACTTCAGAATTGCCCAAGGGACGTCGCTAGGCTATCCCGGACTGGGAGGCTACAGGATGGTGCCGCAAGCTGTTGGCGCCGGTTACGGTGTCAGGGATTTGCGGACTCTGTCATTGCTGGTCACGGACCATTACGAGGGAATGCAACCGACGGAAGGTCCCCCCGGATTCTTCACTTGGTTCATGATCCCCCCGACTCCATATAAAGCCGAGCACAGTTTTGCCGGAGAATTCCTGCACCTGCCTGGCGGCGGGCCGGTGGCGGTCACCAGTTCGAGTCTCTGGCTCCCTCAATTGCTTTTCCGTCTTGGGCTTGTGGCGCTTCGGACCGCTGACAGAATCGTCTTCGTCGGTTTTAGTATGGCGCCGGCGGACACATCTGTCCGAATGATGTTTCGTGCCGCTGCCGATGGAAACGACAACTTGCAACTTGTCGAGATAGCCGACCCGGATCGCGATGGTGACGTTGAACGCCGAATCAGGAGAGCCTTGCCAAAGGCATGCAACTTTAGGACGTATTCGTCGTTCAGCCGATTGTTGGACGAGTGGGATTCGGGACCGGCGACAATCTGAGGAGTTGCGCCCCCACCGGTGTTCCAGCAGTGAGACGCTGAGTTGTTGTGCGTGCGCCGGTCCAACATACGGATGGCACGTAGCCGGCACACTGGTGGGTCTTTGCGGAATACTGAGGGCGCATCCGATTGCATTCAGATTCCGCGAAAGGCGAGACTGGATTTGAACTCCGCAAGTCGACAATCGGTAGAGCTTTGCGTAACTTGGTCGTGGGGACGACTCGGCTTTGTCTGACTGATTGAACGGCAAGCCCGTTCCACTAGAGCGGTTTTCGTTTGGGTTGAGCTACCGCCGGCGAAAACCGGTTAGACATGCCGAGTCCAACGCAAGCGCAACCCAAACGGAAACCGCTCTAATCAGCCGCAAATCGCTTCCGCCAAATAGCGAGGCTCTTCGACGTTCTCGCCGGAGGGCTCGTTTCTGAAAAAAGTCGGGGTGACAGGATTTGAACCTGCGACTTCGTGGTCCCAAACCACGCGCTCTGCCGGGCTGAGCTACACCCCGTTTTGGCGGACGAGTCTCCACCATCTTATGTTATTGAATGGAGCCTGGAAAGATCGATCGGGTTCACATAAGGTGACAAGGTGACATGACAAGGTGACAACAAGCCAGCGTATCTACGAGTATTGATCTTATGTGATTCTAATCGGATTGTTTGCAGCTATTTGGTCACCTTGTCACCTTGTCACCTTGTCATCTTCGCAGCGCCTCGACGATTCGCTCAAAGTCGTCGTTCGACTCGAAGCCGATCACGAACTGGCCTTTATCCTTGCCTTTCACCCGGATCTCCAACTTTACTGCCAGGTGTTGCCGCAGTTCATCCTCCAGGCTCTGGACATGCGCAGTCTTTTCGGGCAGCGCTTTCGCCGCTTCAGGCTCGGCCGGTGCCGGTTCTTCGGGAGCCGGGCTGGTTTTCATTTTCTTCACTTCGGCTTCCAGCGCCTTGACCGACAACCCCTTCATCATGACTTCGCGCGTCAAAGTGTCCTGAACATCCGCGTTGTCAACTCCCTTGAGTATCTTGGCGTGGCCCAAACTGATTTGCTCCAGCCGAACGGCATCCTGCACTGTTTTCGGCAAGTGCAGCAGACTCAGCAGGGTCGAAACCGTGGTTCGATCCAGCCCCAGTCGGCCAGCGAGCTGATCCTGCGTCATGTGGTAGCGATCGAGATACTCCTTGAAGCTGTTCGCCTTCTCGAGCGGGTTCAAATCGGCCCGTTGAATGTTCTCGACCAGCGCTGCTTCCAGCACCTGCTGATCGGTAAACTCGACCAGATGCACCGGCACTTCCGCCAAACCGACGATCTGGGCGGCCCGGAGCCGACGCTCGCCGGCAATGAGCTGAAACTCCTCACCCACTTGCCTGACAACCAAGGGCTGCAAGACCCCATGGTTGCGGATGCTATCGCTCAGATGCTTGAGCTCTTCCTCATCAAACGTCTTTCGAGGCTGGTAAGGATTCTGTTGAATTCGGCCCACAGGAAGGCAGACCTTCGCTTGTACGCCTAATTCCGAAGCCCCATCGCCGCCCGCTGTTTCACCCAGGAGAGCTGATAGCCCTCGTCCCAAACGTGGTTTAGTATCCATGTGATCTCCCCTTTCCTTGATAACCCCAAATCTGTCATTAAGCCTAACCCAGACCGGAAAATCAGTCTAATTATCAAACTCGTATCGACGTGCCACGTGGCACGTCGATAGCCAATTAAACGTACAATTATCGACGTGCCACGTGGCACGTCGATAGCAGTTTGATGATTGGATCGATTTTTCCATGTGAAAGCAACCTTCAAGACCCATCAAATCAACCGTTTCCCATTCGCGCGGCACTAAAGCGGCAAGACCCTTGGCGGTCAAGATGAGTTCCAAGTTCCTTCATGAGTTCCAGGTTCCAAGTTCCAAGTTGAAAACCCGAACGGTTGGAGGTCTTTAACTTGGAACTCGGAACCTGGAACTTGGAACTCATGAAGGAACTGAAAAAAAACTCCTCTTTACCCGGACCTCAAATCTGGATTACCATTCCACCCGTCGATGGCCGGAACCATCGGCAACAAGGTCAGGATGGCCTTGCGAGAAGAGGTGTCAAAGAATGGATTCGTCAAACCTGCCGCTCGGCCGATCAACGCGCCGATCTGGTTCACACATCGATGATCTCCCGCTTGAACGTCCTGGTATGACTCCCGTCCCTAGACCACCTCACCCTTGAACGCACTGGTTCGCAGGTTGTGGTGTTGTTGATCAACAATCACCCCAGCCGAGTTGCAAAATTGTCATGAACTAAAGTACTCAAAAGGTGTGCTTTCGTTCAACAAAACCTTGCGCGCAGTGAACCATGTGCATCACCTTTCACGAACCAGGAATGGGTCGATACACATATGGAACGATCTCCGATTTTATTTCGTTGCGATGGCAATTCCCACGTCGGTTGGGAGTCGCTCTATCAGTCGCTGACCTTCGCGTCGGCACTTCAACGCCGCCGTCGGCTCGCCTACTTTCTCGGCCAGATTGATCCGTTTCCTCTGATCGCTCAGGTCGCTCGCGGCGGGAACGAATACCTGGCCGCAGAGCATAGGCTCGGCTCCCCGGAAGATTGCGAGGCAACCATCCGCGAGATTCGCCGGCTCAGTGTCGCCGCGGTGGTTGTGGCGGGAAGCGGAGTCTCCGAAGAGTATCTGCGAAATCTGGCGACGACCGGTGTGATGATTGCGGTGATGGACTACGAAGCGAAGGTTACGTTTCCGGGCAAACTGGTGTTCAACACCTTGCTGGGGCCGGAACGAAAATCGTACAAGTTCGATCGCGGCACTCAGTTGTGCATCGGCCGGCGCTATGCCATCGTGCGGACGGTCTTTCGCCGGCAGCGCCCGATCCGGGCGCTCGATCCGGTAGCGCCGTTCCGGGGGATCATTGCCTTTGGCGACGACGACTTCGCCGAGCAAAGCCTGGTGCGGGCCCAGGAGTTGCTTGGCAACACGCGCATCGACAAGATCACAGTGGCCGTGCGCAGCCAGAATCCGCAACTGGCCGAGCTTCGAGAACTGGCCGAGAACCACAAGGGTCGAATGGAGGTTTTGACGGAACCTTCCGAGTTGAACACGCGCCTGCCGCGTGCCCACTTCGCGCTGACCAGCGGCGATTCGTGGTCGCTGGAGATGGCCTGTGTCGGCGTACCGCAATTCATCATCAGCCAGACCCAACGGCACAAACCCAACGCGAAGTTACTGGACGATCATGGCGCGGGGACATACCTGGGCACAGCTGATGAAGTGACGAACGCGACCTTGCGCGATGCGGTTCAAAACCTGCTATCCGATCCTATCGAGCGCATCGGGATGTCGCGCTGCGGGCGCAATCTGATCGATGGCCGCGGACCGGATCGGATGGTCAATGCGCTGGAGATCATGTTGCACCCGGCCATGACAACGAACGCCGAGGAGCGGATCGCGGCATAAGCGCGACGACCGGTATTTGAACCTGGAGCCGTCTGGCTCCCCTCTCCCCGGTACTCCGGGGAGAGGGTTAGGGTGAGGGGTGAACCTTCAACCTTATGGGACGCCTGTTTTTTAGGGTGGCTGGTTCTTCCCCTCACCGTGCCCTCTCCCCGGAGTACCGGGGAGAGGGAGCCCAGGTGCATTAGCCCTGGAGTGGCTAAATGTAAGCAGAAAACTTGCTCCTCTACCGCAGACTTGATGAACCAGGTTTGCGTCGCAAGAATGTATCAGATGCAGAAGGCTAATCGCTGCGACCGCTCCAGGGTCAAAGCCAAAACTCATGTTGAAATGGAGAACGCAATGGGTCGATTTGTGATAATGCTCTTTATGGCTTGCCTGGTGATCGATGTCTCCGAGGGTCGATCCGAAGACAAGCCAGCCCCTGCCGGCACAAAACCTCTTCTGTCGATGCACGGTCGATTCAGCAAGATCAAATCGCCCAAGGTGCTTCGTATTACCAACGCCGAAGATTGGCGCGCATTATGGCTGGAACATAAGACTGGATCGTCGAAACTGGAAGAAATGCCAGTGGATTTGGAATACATGGATCTGGTCTTCGAGAAGTTAATGGCGATTGTAATATTTAAAGGTCAAGGGTCTAACTGTAATGGTTATACCTTGGACACAATTGGCGAAGTCGATGGTCGCATTCTGGTGAGGATGGACACTCTCTCGTTTCAATCAGCAGGGGTGCCAGGGGATAAATATAGGTCGCAAGCCTGGGGGATAATCGTCCTTCCTCGATCTAACCGCGGGGTGGTTTTAGAAACCTGTACATGGTTTCCCGCCAAAACATGGCATGAGTTGAAGCGCTTTCCCGCGCTCACAGAGAAGAACCGCTGAGATCCTTGACGGAGTTGACAGCGCGAAGTGAAATTGTTAGATAACAACCTGGGGCGTTGATACCGCCCCAGGTCCGCCTTTACGTAGTTGACGAATCAGGTGAGTTTCGATGACTCTTCCGGTTTTGCCGGAATCGCCATTGGATCCTCAACATGACCGCAACCACGAGAAGGCTGTATGACAACGTGATGGCTTCTCCATTTACTAGATGGAGCGCCGTGAGACTGGTGTAAGCAATCAGCTCAAGCACCAGACTCGTCCCTGTCCTTGGGAAGGTCTTCATGACCTTACCTCCTTGTTAATGAGCTGTAAGCTACCCTGCTTACGGCAGAACAACCCGGTGTGAGCCGGGTTGCTCCATTTTCACTTTAATTCATGAACGCTTATTGTTGTTCAGCAGAAGCCCAAGAATCAACGAGGTATTGAAGCTGCTTGCGGTGAAAACCGATAGCATCGGATTGACTGGAAGCTTGGACTGGCATTAAGACCAAAAGCTAACGAACCCAGAAAAAGAGAAAGAGTAAATAGCTGGATTGACCTACCAATGCTAAGTACAATGAATTGGTGATGGCGATTTCCGGAGCAAACCGATGAGCCAACGACCTCTTGCTGTCACCCTCTTGCTGTGCGAACAGGTCATCGTGGATAGGAAAACGAAACGGTTCACCCCTGTGAATTGTTTTTCGCGATGGAGTGTGGAAGGACCGCTTTCAGAACCACAATCGTTTCATGTGGTAGCACTTCTGACCAGCGGACACGGCAAGATGGTTGGTGTGTTGACCATTGACCGTCTGGACACAGACGAAACGATTTTCCGTCGAGAGTTCCAGGCTGATTTTCTGGACCCGATTGAGCAATACCGGTGCATGATTCGCTTACGGCGTGTGCAGTTTCCGGTCGCCGGGGTCTACGAGGCTATCCTCACCTTCGACGGGGAAAACATCGCATCAAGTCGATTTTCAGTGCTTGTGCAGGAGTAGTTTATGGCCACAGATATTACTTCCCCTAACGGTCCAAGCGATGAGGGTGTTCATTACGAGCGCGTGGATGATCTAACGGTCAACATGTACGTTGAAGGTCCAGGCGACACGACGGCACGGCCGGCATCTGCCGCCGCGCAAGCAGCCAGGGAGGCGCGACCGGGAATTGATTGCCAGGTTAATCGCTCGCACACAGCAAGAGCAAGACAAGCTGAACGCCTGCAAATCCCCGCCGGCACCATTGAGTGATATTGGCGCGATGTAAGTCGTCGAATTCAAAACAGTTGAAGCAAATCAGGGAATGAGGAGAAGCGTGTTCTCTGATTTTTTCTTGTCTTTCGTGTTTTTCGTGGTTGATAATCTTTGAGTCCGGCTATGGTGATAACTAGGTATTGAACTTCCTTATCACCTTCACGCGGCATAGCCATGACCAAAGATGAAGTTGCCGGCAATCTCGAAGAGATCGCCACGCTCCTGGAACTCAAGGGCGAAAATTCCTTCCGCTGTAACGCCTATCGAAACGGCGCGCGCGCTGTCCTCCAGATCGATGGCGATCTCAAGAAGATCATCGAGGCCGGGAAACTCGCCGAGGTTCCGGGCATCGGCGACACCTTGCGAGAGAAAATCACAACCCTCGTTACCACGGGCGAACTGCCCTTTCTCAACGACCTGCGCGCGCATTTCCCTGAAGGTCTGGTCAAGATGTTGAAGATTCCCGGCCTCGGTCCCAAGAAGGTAAAGGCGCTTCACGACGAATTGCACATCAGCGACCTCGCCGCGCTCGAAGCAGCATGCAATACCGACCAGGTTGCCAAGCTCAAAGGTTTCGGAGCGAAGACCCAGACCAAGATTCTCGAAGGATTGCGCTTTCTCGGCGAAGTGGGCCAGCGCGTCCGCTTCGATCAGGCTTATCCGCTGGGCGTTGCCCTTCTCGAGCAACTTGGCAAGCTGCCTGGCGTCATTCGCTCCGAACTTTGCGGGAGCCTGCGCCGTCGGCGCGAAACTGCCAAGGACATCGACATCCTCATCAGCGCCAAGGATTCCAAGCCGATCATGGATGCCTTCGTCAAGCTGCCCGAGGTGATCCAGGTCACAGGGCACGGCGACACGAAATCGAGCATTGTCGCCGCCATGCATATTGGAACCGAAAAGATTGTCCTGAATGCCGACCTGCGCGTCGTCGAGGATCAATACTTTCCCTTTGCACTGCACCACTTCACCGGCAGCAAAGATCACAACATCCGAATGCGCGGCCGAGCAATTGACCAGGGTTTATCATTGAGCGAATGGGGTTTAACCGGCAAAGACAAGAATATCATCTGCAAAGACGAAACGGAGATCTTTGCAGCGCTTGGGCTGGCCTACATCCCGCCGGAGATGCGCGAAGACACCGGCGAGATCGATGCAGCAGAACACAACAAAATACCACATCTCATCGAAGTAAAAGACATCAAGGGCGTCTTCCACAATCACACAACCTACAGCGATGGGAATGCATCTCTCGAAGAGATGGCGCTGGCCGCCAAGAAACTGGGACTTCACTATTTGGGGATCGGCGACCATTCGCAGTCGTTAAAAATTGCCAATGGCATGTCACCGGCCGACGTCAAGAAACAACAGCACGAAATGGACGCCCTCAACGAGACGCTGACTGGCATGCCGCATATTGAAAGGAGTGGAATGCGACATTCTCGATGATGGGTCGCTCGACTATCACGATTCGGTGCTGAAAACCTTCGATTATGTGGTGGCGAGTGTACATACATCCTTCCATATGTCGGCGGATGATATGACCCGGCGAATCTGTAAAGCGCTGGCACATCCGGCAACAACCATGTTAGGCCACGCAACCGGCAGACTGTTATTGAAACGCGAAGGATATAAAGTCGATCTCGATGAAGTTCTCCGCTGTGCCGCGCAACACGGCAAGATGATTGAAATCAACGCGCATCCCGTTCGCCTCGATCTTGACTGGCTGCACTGCAAAAAAGCGAAAGCGCTGGGAGTCCCGCTGGTGATTAACCCGGATGCCCATAGCACGGATGAGCTGGGATTGTATGTGTTCGGCGTGAACGAGGCGCGGAGAGGCTGGCTGACGAAAGCCGATGTCTTCAATACGAAATCATTGAATGAGGTGATGAAGGAGTTGGCTCGGAGGAAAGGAGCATTTGAGTGAATGGATTCGAAACATTGGGCATCGACAAGGAACACCATAACTCGTCAAGGCTTGCTGCCTTTCCTTCCAAATTGCAGATCACGGTGTTGCTCTTGCAAAAGCGCGGCAAACTTGGAAAGATTTGCCGGATGCGACAAATTCCCTTCTTTTCCGAATCTTGTGGAGTATGACATGTGGTCACCTTTGTATCTCCTGGTAATCCTTTTCGTCTCAACTTCAATGACCAATGCAGCGGAAAAGCCCGTTCCTAAATTCAGGGGCCAAACTTTGGCTGTCTGGTTCGAGCGCTTTCAAAAAGCGGCAACAAGATACCGCGCCACGTCTACCGCAACTGAAAAAGGAACCCTGTCCTTCCTCCAAACCAAGCTTGACGAAGAAATGGAGGAGGCGGCTTTGGCGATCGTCGGCTTTAGGGCCGATGCAGTCCCAAGTCTAATCGAGATGCTCGATGATCGATCCGATGAATTTCGGGAGATGATTTACGAACTCTTGGGTGCGATTGGCCCAGACGCAAAGACCGCTGTACCCAAATTAGTTGCAGCGCTGAAACAGAAATTGGTCGAATTGCAGAAATTGAAATCAACGAAGGAAGGCCCCATTACCAAAATGAAACTTCAGCAAATAGAAGAGCACATTAAGCAATTAGAACATGAATGCTCGTCTATCATTGAGGTGTTTCATCTGATCGGCCCCGATGCCGAAGAAGCTGTTCCTGTTCTGATTGCATCCCTAAAGGATCCAGAACTTGCCGAAGAAGCAATTCAGGCACTGTATGGCATTGGACCATCTGCCAAATCTGCGATCCCTGCCATCCGTCGGACGGTTCTGAATGCAAAAACTCGTTTCGATTGGCTCGACGAGCTTTATACCCTTGGTCCGGATGCGATTCCTGTTCTGCTCGAATTTCTCAAAGAAGGTGACGCGAACGATCAACATTGCTCTGCTCGTGCTCTCGGAAGAATCAAGCCTGCTGTGAAGCAAGCGACTCCCATGTTGCGGAAATTGCTCCAATCGAATGATCGGGATGTCAGATATAGTGCTGCAGAAGCGTTGTGGCGAATTGAGCGCGATAATTCGATTGTTCCCATTCTAATTCCGTTGGTTGAAGAGGGAAATTTGAGTGCAATAGAATTGCTGGGCGAAATTGGTCCGGGAGCGAAATTGGCGCTACCTGCTCTAAGCAAAGCGGCAAAAGAACTGAAGGACGGCAGCAAGGTTGTCGTCATCGGAACGAAACCGAAATCGAGGCTTAACATAGCGGCAGAAGAGGCACTCCAAAAAATCGAAGTAAAAAGCAGGCCCAATAAAGAAAAGCCATGACGCGCAAAAGAAACGCCATGACCCGCGAATATGATAGTCCCTGGAAAGAAGCACTCGAACGCTTCTTCAAACAGTTCCTGGCATTGTTGTTTCCGGCAGTCCATCGAGAAATTGACTGGAGCCGGGGCTACGAAATGCTCCATGCGGAGCTGGAACAGATCGTCCGCGAGGCCGAGTTGGGCACCGTGCTGGCCGATGTTCTCGTGAAAGTCTATCGCCACGATGGCGAGGAAATTTGGGTGCTGATCCACGTCGAGGTCCAGGCCCAACCCGATGCCCGGCTTCCCGAACGGATGTTTATCTATCACTACCGGATCTTTGACCGTTATCATCGGCCCGTCGTGAGCCTGGCGGTTCTGGCGGATGAACAAGCGGCGTGGCGACCCGACCATTACGAACACGATCTGTGGGGCTGCCGGGTACAACTTGATTATCCCATAGTCAAATTACTCGATTTTCAGAACCAGCTGGATCTGCTAGAATCGGATGAAAACCCCTTTGCGCCGTTGGTGGTTGCCCACCTTCAAAGTCAGGCCACAGCCCACGACCCCACGCAACGCATGGCCTGGAAGACCCGACTGTTTCGTGCACTGTTGCAACGAAACCTGACGGCGCAAGAAGTTCGGGAACTGTTGCGAATCGTGGACTGGTTTCTGGAATTGCCACCCCAAGAAGAGCGACAATTTCGTCAGGACTTGCAGACCTGGAGAAAGGAGCAACGTATGCCATTCATACCGAGTTTTGAACGCTTCGCGCGTGAGGAAGGTAGAATCGAAGGAGAACGCAAAGGAGAACGAAAGGGAAAACGAAAGGGAAAACGCGAAGGAGAACGAATGGGAGAACGAAAGGGTTTATTGGAAGGGCTTGAAAGCTGCCTGGACTTGAAATTTGGTGCGAAAGGAGTGGCCCTTATGCCCGAGATACGCACAATCACCGATCCCAAACAATTGCGAGATCTCTTGGCCATGATCCGCTCTGTGAAAACACTGAATGACTTTCGCGCACTGCTGCCTGAGGCAACTGAGTAATTCGGATACGATAAACGATGTTGTCAACTCGCTTCATGGGAACTCACCATGCGATGCAGAAATGTCGCTGTCGTTGTGTGCATTTTGCACATCGTAGGATTTCTGGGTATCTGTGCAGTCTCAAAGTGGCGCGAAGCCGCTGATCGAGCAAGCTGCAAGAACAACCTCAAGCAAATTCTCTTTGCTGATCTGAACTATGAATCCGCTTTTCACCATTTCAGCTCGGCCACGAAGTCCGAAACACATCTCCCCGCAGAGAAACGTATGAGCTGGTACATTGAGATACTCCCTTTCTACACGAATTATCCGCAAATCTACGATGTAACAAAACCCTGGGACGCCGAGGAAAACAGGCCGCGCGAGGTCGAGTTTCATCTCGGCCCGGCCAATTCCGGCGAACTGAGAAAGATTTCTTGGGGGAAGTTTTGGCTGTGCCTTTGTCCATCCAACCCGAACAAAACAACACCTGAAGGATTCTCACAAACCCATTACATCGGCATCGCTGGAATCGGTGCCGATGCGATCAGTAGACCATTGAACGCTCCAAATATCGGCATCTTCGGATACGATCGAGAAGTGCGCCGCGAGGACATCAAGAACGCCTCGTCGAATATGCTTGTCGTGATTGAAACCGGGCTGGCAAACGGACCCTGGGTTGCTTCCGGTTATTCCACAGCGCGCGGCTTCGAGCCGGATCAGTTGCCTTACATTGGTGAAGGTGGCCAGTTTGGAGGGTTTCACCGAGACGGCGCGAATGCGGCGTTCCTGGACGGTTCCGTCCGGTTTCTGACGCTCGATACCGGCAGAGAAGTTCTTGAATCAATGTGTACAATCGCTGGCAATGAGCCATGATGGATAATTGATAATTGATAATTGATAATGGACAATGCACATTGAGCAGATCGGTTCAACCACGACAGAAGAGTGGACCGTTATCAATTGTCCATTATCAATTATCAAATCCGATACTTCGGATGTGCCTCCAAATAGCGCTCGACCCGATCTTTCCGCGTTACCGCTTCCGCTAGAAACTTCACTGCCTCAATCAATCGGTCGTCCGGCTCCGCGCAACTGAAGCGCAAGAAGCCCTGGCCCGCCGCGCCGAAACATTCGCCGCCCAGACAGGCTACACCTTTTTTGTCATCGGCACCTTCGAGCAGATACATCGCCAGACCGTGCGAGCGAATTCGCAAGTGTTGACAAATCGATGACACATCGGGAAATACATAAAAGGTACCGACCGGCATTAATACTTTGACACCATCAACCTTTCGCAATTCATTCACCAGCAATTCAACTTTACGATGGAATTTCGCCATCGTTTCATCGCGCTCAATCGCATCATATTGTAGAGCCGCCATCGCTGCAAGTTGGGTAATCGGCGGCACACATGAAAGCGATGTGTTAATCATCTTGCCAATCATTTCCGCTATGCGCGGTGAGCTGATCGCATAGCCGACCCGCCAACCCGACATGCTATATGATTTACTGAACGTATATGCCCCAACACACTGCTCCAGCATCCCCGGCTCCGCCAGGATCGAGCGATGCTTGCCCTCCCAAACCATGTGGCAGTACGGCTCATCGCTCAATAAAGCAATGTCTCGACCCCGGATCAGGTCTGCGATCGCTTTCAGATCTTCAGCGGTGGCGACGCCACCCGTTGGGTTGTGCGGTGAATTGAGGAAAATAGCACGCGGACGATTCGCCGTTTTCAGGAAACGCTCGACGTCGTTGACATCGGGACGAAAAGAGTTCTGCTGCTTCAGCGCAGAATAGACGGGAACGCCGCCCCGGCGCAAAATGTTCGGCTCAAAGGTTGGGAATTGCGGACTAAACAACAATACACTATCGCCCGGCTCGACGAAGAGTTCGCAGAAATAGGTCTCAAACACTTTCGCGCCGGGAGCCACCACCACGTTCTCCGCTGTTGCGGGAATGTTGAATTCTTTCTTCACGGTCTGAGCAATCACTTCGCGGAACTGCGGCAGACCCATCGAAGCGCAATAATGCGTGTGTCCTTCGGTGATAGCCTTGGTGCCGGCTGCCAGCGCGCTTTTCGTGGATGGAAAAGGACTGTCCCCGATTTGAAGCTCGATCACGTCCTTGCCGGAGGACTTGAGCCTTTTGGCTACTGCGAGAACGTCGAAAGCGGTCTCCGACGTGAGAGATGATGCAAACTTGCTAAAACCAATCGGGGTCATGGTCCACTCAGATTATAAAGGTCTTCAACACAAATACGGACTAACCACAGAGTCACAGAGAACACAGAGAAGAAAACTAGCCACGGATGAAACACGGATCAATTTATAAAAGCATTTATCCGTGCTTCATCCGTGGCTGGATTGCATTTTCTGTCTATTGTCTTCTCGGTGTTCTCTGTGACTCTGTGGTTAGTTGTTGTCTTCATTTCGCGGAAATCGTCAAATGCAGCGGGCGCAGAATATTGGGCACGAGATAGCTATCCACCAGTTCCTGCGCAATTCTACGTTGATTTTGATACGACTCCACAAATGTTTTGAAAGGCTGTTTTCCCCATTCTTGTCGGACCAGGAAATAGACGCTGAGCGGTGCTTCCACGAATTGCCCGGTTTGCACCTGATAGGGAGTGGTGCGCGATTCAATGCCCAGACGGGCCTGGAGACGGCATTTCTCATCCAGCGCCAGAGTCATGCACGGCTCATAGCGAACCACCCGGCTCCCCGGTATCTGCATCAACCCTTCAAGGGCCGAGTTACCTACCAGTGTTTCTGCAATCACTTCATCGTGGTTGCCGGAATAGAGAAAATCAAACGTAAACACGACGTCCAGCGATTCACAATTCAAGCCGCTGACATCGAGATGAAACGGTGCAAGTTCAAGTAAGCGTTCATGTTGTTGATCGGCATCCTCCAAAGTGGGTGGGTTGAGATAGGCACTTGCCAATCGTCGGGTTTCCAGGGCAATCGATCGACAGCTTCCCTGTTCGCGGTCTTCTTCCAGGACAATTTCGCCGCCGTCACGCCGCTCGAGCTCCGTCATCGAAGGGTACACTTTTTGAATCGCTTCAAAGAAATGCAGAACGGTTTCAGGCGTGGCAGGGAGATCGAGTCGAGTGTTGAGATAAACGAAAATCCCGAAATCATCACAGAGCGTGGGATACGGGTTCATAAAGATCCCCTCAGGACATGGGGGTAACCGGGTAATTGTAGAGAGGCCCCGGCGCTGATTATTGTTCAGAGTTAGAACGGGAAAGCAAGATGAATGCGAAAAAAGATTGTGTCATTCCCTTTTTGCGAGTGGATCTATTCACCAAGTGAGACGATCCTAAAACTGAATTGGAATGGCCGTAGGAATTGAAACTTCGAAAAAAAGAAGGGCGACCTTATAAGGGTCGCCCTTCTGTCCGATTCATTTTGTTAGGAGTATCAGTCACGGCCTATCATGGTTTGGCAAGTAGGGGGAACCCCCCACCTTATCGGATAGCCAGCCTACCACTTATTGCGGTGCGACGTCCTACCCAGACCCGATAGCTTTTCAGCCAAACGGCACTATGATACTCCCACACTTTTATTATCGGATCGCTTTCGACAAAAGTCAATGTGGAAAATCGTTACGCTACCCGTGCGAGCTTCGCCATTGCGGGTACTTTCAATTCCGTCTGGTGCATCCAGCAGCCCGCGTCGGGGGCACCGTGCCAGCGTTGCAGGGAAATCGATTCGACGTGTTCGCGCTCTTCCTCGTCGAGAAGCTCGGTGAACGATGCGGCGTAGCCGTTGCGAACTTGAGTGGACGAACGTCCCAGAAGAATGAGAGCCTCGGCACGGCCGTCATCGAACAGCGCCATCGCGCCAGCCCTGGGCTTTGGATTCGGTTTGATAGATCATCTTGTTGACCCTCCATGGCCAAATGAAACAAACGGGGAAATTGGGAAGATAAGGTTGCCAAATTCGATCCCGAAAGTCAAGCATTTTCGGTAAAATCGTTACCGTCCGCGATAAATAATCCGGCCCCGCTTCAGATCGTAAGGAGAAATTTCGACCTTTACCCGATCGCCTGGGATGATCCGGATGAAGTTTTTGCGCATCTTGCCGGCAACGTGAGCAATAACTTCACCGCCGATGTCGAGTTCAACCCGAAACTGTGTGTTGGCGAGGGCTTCCGTAACGCGCCCCTCAACCTCGATCGCTTCTTCTTTTGCCATTACCACCTCATATTAGGAAACAAAAGCGCAGGCAATCCAGCAGGATCGCCTGCGCTGTGAATGATGGAAACCGTTGCGGATTCCATCCCGAAACTGAACATAAAGGTTTCTTGCTTTTCTGGGAGAACCCGAATTCTGGCGAATTCGGCTACCTTCCATTCTAGTGGTGTCCAAGCTCAATAACGAGGTCCACGGAAACCACCGCGCTCTCCACCCCGACCGCCACCGCCTACATAGCCGCCGCGGTCACCCGCCGGTCGAGGCTCACGGGGCCTGGCTTCGTTTACGGTGAGGGGCCGGCCTTGAAAATCCAGGCCGTTGAGGGCTTCAACTGCTGCGTGGGCTTCTGCCTCGTTGGCCATTTCGACAAAGCCAAATCCGCGCGAGCGGCCCGTTTCCCGATCGGTAATCACCTGCGCCTTGTGCACTTGACCGTAGGGGGAAAACAGTTTGAGCAAATCTTCATTGGTACAGGCCCAAACGAGGTTGCCCACATAGATATTGATCATCGCAAAACCTTTCCGAGGCGGAGTTCCCGCAAGGTTCCGCCTACCCGTCTGATCCCAAACATTAGCCGAGACGTGCCGTCACGTCCCGATCAGGGCATAATGGAGCCGCAAGTTGAAAGCGAATTCACCGTCAACCGCGAAGGGAAAGAGTCCGAAAGGGGGTGCCTGGTTCGCCGGGTACAGGCAGTGCAGCGGTCATCCAAGCACGAGGTGATAGAGCAATAACCTCCATCCAGCCGCTATTACCCCAATCTATAGCAGTAATATGATAACGTCGCCGGCAAGGGGAGCCAAGAGAATTTTGTAAAAATGTCCTTAAGTTCGAGAGCACAATTCCCGGGTGGACACCGAAGGCGACAAGCAATTATGAGATTGGTTCGCTCCGTTTATCTCGTCGTGGCAATCACCACTCCAACTCAGTCAAGCGGAACCATTCCTTGGCCCAAGTCTCGTCCATCAATTTGCGGATACGCGATCGTTCGCGATTAAGCCCTTTCATCGATTCGTGTGCTCCAAGCACTCGTGGGGAGCGAACAACCTTTCGACTTTTCTTTTCTAATTCACGTTCTTTTTGAGTTTTGAGCATCCTGACCAAGAACGTATTCTTGGTCCTGAGTTGCAGCAATGTTTCCAGTTCGGCAAAATCGAGTTCAATTCGTTTCAGTGTTAGTTCATGGTACTTTTTGCAGCTTGAGTTTGTTTCTCGATCAAAAATGATTGCGCGTTCCAACAAATTCTGTGCTCCCTTTCTGTCTTCGACGGACTTGAGCAGGCTTTGGTATTCTTGAAGTTTTAGAACTATCTCCTCCATTGCTTTGGCTGTTTCCTCTTCGTCTTGCTGCAACGAGACTACGCGCGCCCGCAACCGTCGGCAGTTCATGAGCTCGTCATCCGCTTTCACAACAAACCATACCAATGAAACCACCCCGATAACTACGCACACGAATAGTGAGAGCCAGAGAATTCTGCGATGAGGTTTTCTCATTGGACGATCCCAAACGGTTCGGTGGTTCGGCGCTAACCGCCCGTGCCCTCGGGCGTGCTGACGATTAACGGAACCCGAAGGCCCATCTGACGCCACCGATCCGCCATTCGTCGGGCAGCCTGTCTCTTCTGCCTCAGAGTGCCTGTCGTCGATTCTTCAGGATATTCGGCCCAGAAGAGCACATCCCTATAGTCCTTGTTCGCCTCGCCAATCATGGCCTCGAGCTCAGCAAGTCTGCCCGCGGAAAGGGCTAAGACAGCGCGATGGACGCGGGGCGTCTCAGGCCCACGGTATTGCCGGAGCGCGGCCAAAGCAGCTGGACGATCCGCTTCGGAGAACCCGACGGCAATCGCACGCCGCACATCCGGCGCAATTCTGACAGGTTTAGGATTCGGTTGAGCCTGAATTACCATCTGAGCCCAGACCCAAGGGTTCACCTGCTCAGCGCGGATACTCAACGGTTTTTTTCCCTTCTTGGGCACGTTGCAACCTCCCCGAGTACCAAGTTCTCCTGGCATTTGGGCATCGGTGACTTTGAACCGCCCAAAACGAATGCTGCCGAAATTCTCCAGTGCAACGATTAGTTCGGCGGGATTTGAATGATGGTAGTGAATCGACTCCGAATCCTCCTTGCTCTTGTCATGGCGTCTCCCAATCTTCAAGCAGTTCCCCGGAGCAACGCCACCCAGACGTTAGAGTCGAGGAGGTAAGTCATTCTAACTCCACGGGAGGCGGCAGAGGCGGTTGTGGGTGGACAATGAATGTCTCGTCGTGGATCGAGCCGAGCAGGTCAAAATAACCCGGTGGAAGGCGAGGGGTATCGGTTGACGACTTCGGCTGGACGACCACCACTATCTCGAACTCCGTATCCGGCTGACCGAGCGGAATGCGCAGGGACAATGCACCGTCGCAGCTGGTGCGTTCGCGGGTTTGAATCGTATGCATGAATTCTTCTCGTTGGATTCGGGATGTCGTTATCCTATCTTCAGCGCCTCGTTCGGCGATTGCTTGCCATGCCTTAAATCACAAAATGCTGCTCATCTTATTCGAATCGAATTCCTGGCGGGATCACCAGACAGCTTTCCAATGGTGTTTCCCGCAACGCTTCGCGACTTTGCCGACGGCGTTGAGCCAGACGATCCGCTCAGCTTCCGAGAGTTGCGTGGCGGCCACTGTCTGTTCGTAAGATAGCGACTGCATCGGCTGCTCACAGCACTTCGGCGCTGGAGGTGCCCTGGAACGTAATCAGCGGGGGCGCGCCGGATTGCGCCGCAGAATCGGCAAGCGTAGTTCCGATTGATGATTCGGTGCTCCGCCATCAATGCGTCTTCCGCGGCCAAATGCCAAGTTCAGCGGCCGCAAAGTGCGTCAGCACTTGCGGTCCGCTGCATCGCCTGGATACTTCTCATGACCTCGTAAGGATGGGTCGGAGCCTGTCCTAATGAGTAAAAGGATCAAGGTGGGACCCTGTCCTAAGCGTGGATCTTTCAGGAAGTCGTGTGCCTTCCAACCACGAAGCGGGATCAGGACGACCCATCCCTGCGGAGGTCATGAGAGATGAATTTCTACAACCACCAACACCTATACTACGTCGGCGGCGATCTGCACGCAAGATCCCTGTTTCTGCACGTGCTCGACGCCGAGGGCAAGACGCGCTTCGAGGGCAATCTTCAGGCCCGGCCCGAAACCTTCCTCAAGGCCGTTGAGCCGTTCCGCAACGGTCTTGTCGTCGGTGTCGAGTGCATGTTTGCCTGGTACTGGCTCGCCGATCTGTGCGAGGACCAGGGCATCCCCTTCGTCCTCGGGCACGCGCTGTACATGAAAGCGATCCACGGCGGCAAATCCAAGAACGACCGCATTGATGCCGGCAAGATCGCCGGATTGTTGCGTGGCGGCATGTTTCCGCAAGCCTATGTTTACCCGCGAGCCATGCGCGAAACCCGCGACTTGCTGCGGCGTCGTACCGGCTTCATGCGACAGCGGGCCCAGCTGATCGCCCATATTCAGAACACCAATAGCCAGTACAACCTGCCACCCTTCGACAAGAAGCTCACCTATGCCGGCAATCGCTCCGACGACATCGCCGAACGCTTCGAGCACGAAAGCACCCAGCTGAGCATGCGCGCCAACCTGAAGCTGATCGCCGGCTACGACGAACAGATCCACGAGCTGGAAAGCCACCTGACCCGGCACGCCAAAGTCGACGATCCGGTCATGTACCAGATGCTGCGCAGCGTGCCGGGCATCGGCGCGGTGCTGGCCCTGGTGCTGCTCTACGAGATCCACAAGATCGAGCGTTTTCCCGAGGTCGGCAACTTTCTGTCCTACGCCAGGCTGGTACGCTGCGAGCACGAAAGCGCCGGCAAGAAAAAAGGATTCGGCGGCAAGAAGATCGGCAACGCCCATTTGAAGTGGGCCTTCGGCAAGGCGGCCTGTCTGATGCTCCGCAGTTGCGAGGCGGCCAAACGCTGGATGCAGCGTCAGGAGAAGAAACGCGGCAAGGCCAAGGCCCTGGGCATTCTGGAAGCCAAGCTGGGCCGGACGATTTACCACTTGTGGCGCAAGCGTCAAGCCTTCGACGTCAAGCGTTTCTTGAATTCGTGAAGTCTCGAAATACCAAAACCCCTGGAGAGGGGAAGAAGGGACCAGTCGAATCCAAATATGCGAATTCGTTGAAGTGTGTGGTCCATTGAAACCGATCGAGGAGATACCCATGAAGACATAATAATTCGTTGATGCAAGTTCCAGGATTGGCCGCGAACCGCGAAGACTCGGCACGCCGCCCACCCTGGAAACTCCGGCCCGATGGCGGGAGCTGGACGCCGAACTGGGGCATTCCCGGGCGAACGCGAGCGATGGACCACGTAGGAATGGGACAGCGATCCCGATTCATCCGCACGGTCCAGTGCGTCAAAGTCCCCGACCCCGTTGCCTTGGATTGGCCCCGCCGTCGGAAACCGGATATGCAAAGACGTGGAACCATCGCCCGCTTGAGGTTGCCCGCGCGTTGAGCCGAAAACGAACTGGGACGATGCGTCCCTTGCGAAGTCGCCCCGGCCCCGCGAAGCTCTCGATGCTTCCGGGAGCCGCCTTCGCAGTGGCGTTATCCTTCGGGAGTCGATCCCGCTGCTTTGCCTGGCCAACGTCGCGGAACGGAGAGGTTTCTGGGGCGTCGTGGGCGAACCGCGACCGTCGTCTTCCTGGGAACGGGAAGAGGGCTCGACCCCGAATAGCTGTTTGGTGCCGCCTTGGTGCGGACATCCGAACCCGAACCATCCCGGTGCATGCCAAAGTTCGTTACGGTTTAACGTGTTTGCCGGAAATGACGTCGAACGTAGAAAAAAACGTTCTCGAAAAAGGTACGTATTTAAACCAATGAGGTCATGATAACGGTTCGGCCGGTATCTTCGATGATCCATCTTCATGGCCGTGGTTGCGTTCCGCGATAGTGGCTGAAAGGTCTTCGGATAGTGTTGGACATCTCCGCATCGCGTCGAGTACGAGCGCGAGACGGATCACCGCATACATCAATACCGCGATGCCAACGAACGCCAGGATCAGCCACTCCATGAGAACTCGATCTCCGCCGCCGAACGAATGATTGGATAACTGGTCTGCGCAATCTAATCCTGGATCGGACCGTCCGATCTTGTTTCAATTTCTCGGTCCATTCCACTCATCTTGCTTTATTCTGATCTGCATTCTTCCTTTTTGGATTGCGCCTTCCGTGCAATCTAATAAGGTAACTTTACCTTGCGCGAATTCTTCTCACAAGCGAAAACTCATACTCCGCGGATCGCTCTATATCCTGGATGGGCCGGGAAATTCCCCTGGAGTGTGAAAGCACTTACTCCAGATCATTGCCTCTATAGAACCCTTTCAACTCCATCAAACGAGGCCATTCTTTCGGCCAGGTTGCATCCATGAGTTTGCGGATTCGGATTCGCTCGACATTGATCAACCGTTCCGTCTCTGGAACGCGGTTCGAAGTTACCTGTCGAACAAATCGGTTATGAGCTTCAATGTCCTCTTCCGTTCGGATTTCACGATGCAGTCCCTCCCATTCATCAAGGGTCCGTTTGGCCCTCATCATGACCTGCCGTTGCTGCTCTTGCAACGAGAGAATCTCGGCCTGCAACTTTCGGTATCTCATGAACCGATCGTGCGTTTCGTCAATGAGTTGAACCAGAAAAACAAGCCCGACAACTACGCTGATGAACGCGGCGAGCCATATAATCCTGCGGCGCGGTTTGCTCATTGGACGAAACCCTTCATGATGTCAATAGTTCGCGATAGTACCTCAAATTGCGCCGCGCTTCATCGGGCGAACCTTCGTTGAGCCAGTCAATCGGTGTCTCCTCGACGATTGTAGGATTGACCCAGAGGATCGAAGCAATTCCTGGATCATCCGTCAAACAACGTCCGAGGTGCCCGCGCACTGTGTCGTCCAAAGACGCCACACGGCCATCGCTTCTCAAAGCGGCAACTACCAGGTGGGCGTCCTTCAAGATCGCCGCCACTACACCGGCATCTTTTGAACAGCGCTCGATTTGTTGCTGGAATTCGATTGCAACCGAATCGTCAACGATTCGGAGTTTGCGCAGGTTTTGCATGGACGTGAGCCACTGCAACGCAAACGTCGATCGATGTTTGAGCCACTCGGCTTCGATCATCGATCCCCAGGCCATTCGATGACAAACTCCTCGAAGAGTCATGAGGAAATTCCGACACTGAATGCCTCGGGGATGTGCTGTTTCATAATCGCCCGCAGCGCGTGCGACACTCGCATCGACCACGAAGCAGAACGTGGGCGTATCCTTATGGCTCATACTTTCGCTCGGCGTCGCTCGGCGGCATTGAGATAATGCATTTGCGCTTCGAGGGTCACATCGTCGAAATCGACCGGCCAATCCCCGAATCGGCCTTCTTCATCGAGTTCGCGCGTTGTAATATCGGTCAGTCCTTCCTCATTTCGCTGGAACCAGTGCAGGATCACTTTGTCGGGTGCTAATTTCCCTTCGGCAACCAGTGACTGAACACCCAGTAGCAACAACGAGCTATGCGTCTCAATGACGAGCCGAACACCGCGATTGGCAGCGTCGGCGAGAAGCTGGGCCATAGCGACCTGGGCGCGAGGATGAAGGTGAATCTCCGGCTGCTCGATATACACCAACTGGCCCTCGCGCGCAACCAGCAGGGCGACGACAACGGGCAAGGTTTGGGAGACACCAAAGCCGACATCGGCGATGTTGACCAAATCGAAGTTGCCGTCTGCGGAGGGCTTGGGGAGCCGAGCAACGCGGATTTCAACACTTGTGTCATCTCTGCGATTGGCTTCGACTTTCCAAGTCAATCCAAGTCGGTGGAGATTTTCGCTGACTTGATTGAGACGTTTGTCGTCAGTTACTGACCAGTGAGCAATGATGCTTGCGGTGTAGTTTTCAAAGGTTCCGGGGTAGAATGGGAGACTCGTCGTTCGTGGATAGGTTCGCGCAGCGTTGCCTCGCCAGCCTGGCAGATGAATAATGTCGCGGATTAGTTGGGTGAAGATATTAATCTCGAGCGTGTAGAACGGAAATAGCCCTGTTTCACCAAACTTGAACCGAAGATCGATGATCGGTTGGAGGAAACATCGTTCACGAATGATCCGACCGTGTTTCTCCGTAATTGAATTGCCGAGTGGGGCGATCTGTAGATTCTCGTCGTGGAAACCGGTTTGAGCCACAATCTGCTCATCAGTAAGATCGGGGGAAAGGATGCTTTGTCGGCCCAGCGTTGAAATCTTGCTCCTTTGAACTTCCAGTCCCGATTCATTTCCCTGCGCATAAGTTAAATCAAGACTCGAACCGTTGCTGACCTCGAAACCAATTGATAACGCTGCCTCCGCTCCATCTTTCATCCGAGATAACAATTGGCTGACATGAGTAAACTTCACATTTGCGCCATTTATCAACAAAGCTCCTGGATCATACTGCACTTCCAACGTCTGCTTGAGCAGAAGCAACCCTTGCATCAGACTTGATTTGCCGGAACTGTTTGCGCCTGCCAGCAGAGTCAACGGTCGAACTTCAACTGTCTGGCGCGTGCCGATCGATTTCAAACCCGCAACGGTTATCGACGTGATCGCCGGTGTTTTGGCGTCATCGGAAAGAGTACCGTTTCGGGAGGACATGGGTGTTTCTCAAGACCGTTTCCAACATAAGTTGACTGATATTGTTTGTACCACACCGACGAATTGGGAACCACCCGTTTTCCATTGCTGAAATCCCTCGTTCCGCAGCAACGCTTTATGCGATGTCAATGCTGCCTGTTGCCATTCCGCGCTCCTCTACGCATTGCCGGGGAAGTTTTCCGACGGTTCAAACCCGCCGAGGCGATGCTCCGAGTCGCGGCTTCACGGTGGGGGTCACTCTTTTTTGGGCGTGCCAACCCTTTCGATTTTCCTCAGGGCCTCGCGCGCTGCCTTTTTCGTGTACACCGAATCGCTGTTGAGCGCCTTCTTCAACGCAGGGATTGCTGCTTTCGCTTCGGGGCCGATTTCACAAAGCAACTTTGTCATCTCCCAATTTCCCTCCTCAACGAACTGAATTAGAACCGGGACAACCAAGACGTCTCGCTCCATTCGCCAGAGTGCTTCGGCAGCATGGTACCGAACATTTGGATATTTCGAGCCGAGCAGCTTTTGCAAAATGGGAGTTGCCTGTTTCACCATGGGCTTTATTTCTCCGAGCGCACCTGCGGCACGATACTGATCATCCGCATCACCCACTTGGAGAAATTCGATCAAAACAGGAATGGCATCCGGTCCGAGCTTATTAAGACCGCCAAGCCAGTCAAATACAGCAAGATTCTTATCCTCATACTCATCTGACCCGTCGTCATATTTGCCCTTGCGCACACGGATTTTTGCATTCTGGATCGCGCGTCGGATGATGGGGATCGCAGCTTTGGCATCTGGTCCAATGGCATATAATGCCTCGATTGCCACTACTGCCAGTTTTGGATTTTCCAGGGCTTTGATCAGCGCCGGAATGGCAGCTTTCGCGTCTAGACCCATCGCACCCAGAGTTTCGATTGCATCCTTTGCGAGTTTCGGTTTATTCAACGCCGCGATGAGAACAGGTACGACTTCTTTGGCAGCGGGGCCTATCTCCCGCAATGTCCAAATGATGTCTTTATCCGAGTTTTGCTGCAACAACTCGACCAATTTGGGCACGGCCGGCTTTGCACTTGGTCCGATGCTGCCCAACATGAAGTAGATCATCTTCCTAAACTTTTCCGACCGATCATCGAGCAGATCGATCAATTTGGGCACAAACGGCGCGGCATCCGCTCCGAAATCACAGATGGCTTCAACTGCTTCGGATCGTTCCACGTCGGTTGCTGCTTTTTGGAAGCGCTCGATCCATTCGGCGAGCGGCTTGCCTTTGAAATTCGACTTGGGCTTTTGCCCCGCATTGGCAACCGAGACTGAAAGGAACAAAACCATCCAGAGAGAGTAGATCGACTTCATGTCGTGCTCCATGAGATTCGGACAGGAAAACAAGCAGAAACATCCTTGCAACCAACAACGTGGGGTACGCGTCTCGCGTGCCCGTTCGTCGTAAACGAGGCTGACGGGCACGCGAGACGCGTACCCCACGGTGCCCCGAATCGCGGTGGGAGTTATTCCGTTTTGGGTGTGCCCACCACGTCGATTTTGTTGATCGCATCTTGCGCTGCAATCCTTAACTTGCTGTGTTCGATGAAGGGACTATCTTTGTATCTTTCAGTCAATGTCTTCAATACCGGTATCGCTGCTTTCGCATCGGGACCGATTTCGCCAAGCAACCTCACCGCTATTTCCCATCCCTCTTCAACTAATGAGATGAGAACAGGCACGATCGACTTGTCTTTCTCGATTCTCCACAGCGCGTGAGCAGCACTAAGTCGAACAGAGGACTCTTTCGAGTGGAGTAGTTTTCGCAAAATGGGTGTTGCCTGTTTCACTGCAGGCTTGATTTTGCCAAGAGCGTTTGCGGCATAGAATCGATCATCAGTCGTGCCGGTTTGGAGGAATTCGATCAGAACAGGAATAGCATCGGGACCAAGTTTATAAAGCTCACCAAGCCAGTAGCGGTGGGTCAAGAGATACTCATCCGCAGAGCGAACATCCCCGTGGTCGTACTTCCCTTTGCTCCAACGAGATTTTGCATCTTGGACTGCTGTTCGAATTGCTGGTATCGCTTCCTTGGCTGCCGGCCCGATCCGATACAAAGATTTGATTGCTGATTCCGCAAGCACCGGCTTCCTCAAAGACTCGATAAGTGCAGGGACAACGTCTTTGGCGTCGGATCCGATCGCTTGGAGCGTCTCAAAAATGGTGGAGAACTCGTCGTCCGACTTCTCCTTCAGCAATTCGACCAACTTGGGAATAGCCGGCTTTGCCGCTGAACCGATTTGCCCCAAGATTCTGTAAATCAACGACCTAAAGCCATCCGATCGATCGTCGAGCATCTCGATTAGCTTGGGTACTACCGGCGCGGCATCGGTTTTGAAAGCAATGATGGCCTGGGCCGCTTCGCTTTGTTCCGTGTCGGTTTCGGCTTTTTCGAGTCGCTCGATCCAGTAGGTGAGCGGCTTACCCTTGAACTTGGGTGTTGGATTGTCCGCCGCATTTGCCACGGAGGCCGAAAGAAACAAAACCATCCAGAGAGAGTAGATCGACTTCATGTCGTGCTCCATGAGATTCGGACAGAAAAACAAGCAGAAACATCCTTGCGACCAGCACCGTGGGGTACGCGTCTCGCGTGCCCGTTCGTCGTAAACGAGGCTGACGGGCACGCGAGACGCGTACCCCACGGTGCCCCGAGTCGCGGCGGCGCGGTCGTGGTTACTCTTTCTTGGGCGTGCCCACCACGTCGATTTTCTTGAGGGCCTCTCGCGCCGCATCACTTAAATATCCGCCATGGCCGCCTTCCATTACCTTTTTCAAGGCAGGTATCGCTGCTTTCGCATCGGGACCGATTTCGCCAAGCAACCTCACCGCATTTTCCGATCCCTCTTCAACTAATGAGATGAGAACAGGCACGATCGAAGGGTCTTTCTCGATTCTCCACAATGCTTCCGTAAGAACGAATCGATGGTGTCTTTTTTCAAGATCCGGAAAAAGAACCAGAGAATCATTGGACTCTTTCGGGTGGAGTAGTTTTCGCAAAATGGGGGTTGCTTGCTTCACCGCAGGCTTAATTTTTCCAAGAGCAACAGCGGCATAGTATTGATCATCAGTCGTGCCGGTTTCGAGGAACTCGATCTGAACAGGAATAGCATCGGGACCAAGGGTAGAAAGCCCACCAAGCCAATCGTAGTTCACGAGAGCCTTATCCGCAGAGCGAACATTATTGTCGTCGTACTTCTTTTCGCTCCTGCGAGCTTTTGCGTCCATGACTGCTTGTCGAATCGCCGGTATCGCCTCTTTGGCCGCTGGCCCGATGCAATACAATGTCTTGATTGCTGATTTCACAAGCACTGGGTTCTTCAGGGTCTTGATGATTGCAGGGACGGCATCTTTCGCATCCGGTCCGATCGAGCCCAAAATGTCGAGTGCTGTGGGTGCCATTCCTGGCTTCTCGAGCGATGAGATCAAAATGGGCTGAAATTCTTTTGGATCGGGTCCGATCTTCTGGAGAGTGTCAATAATGGTGGAACCTTCATCGTCCGATTTCTGCTTCAGCATTTCGACCAGTTTGGGTATTGCCGGCTTTGCTGCTGAACCGATTTGCCCCAAGACAATGTAAATCAACGACCTAAAGCCTTTTGATCGATCGTCGAGCATCTCAATCAATTTGGGCATTACTGGCGCGGCATCTGCTCCGAATGCGCTGATTGCATCGCCGGCTTCGCTTTGGTCCTTGTCGGTTTCGGCTTTTTCGAGTCGCTCGATCCAGTACGTGAGCGGCTTGCCCTTGAACTTGGGTGTTGGCTTGTCCGCCGCTTTGGCCACGGAGGCCGAAAGAAAGAAAGCCATCATCAGAGAGCAGATCGACTTCATGTTGCGCTCCATGAGCTTCGGAGACGAAACGGAGAAACGGATGACCGACTTCCCGGCTCCGTTTCGCAAATCTTTCCAAGTTTCCCTTACGATCCGCGAATTTACAATAGCATCCTCGGAAAAGGTTATAATGTCGTGTGGACAGATGACAGGAGCGATGCGATGCCGGTATCGATAAAAACAGGCGGAAAACCCGTTATTCGAGAACTGCACAACGGCGACCGAATGACGCGTGAAGAGTTTCACCGCGCCTATGAGAACACTAAAGAAAGCTTCCGAGCTGAGTTGATCGGAGGGATCGTTTACGTGGCATCACCATTGAAAATCGGACATGGTTCGAATCATCTTCCGCTCGGCTCGGTGCTCTTTGCTTACGCATCGCGCACGCCCGGTCTGGAATCGGCCGACAATACCACGGTGCTTCTCGGGTTCGAGGGGGAGCCTCAACCGGACCTCTATTTGCGAATACTTCCCGAATACGGCGGCCAATCGCGCACGACCGCCGATGATTACGTCGAAGGCGCGCCCGAACTCATTGCCGAAATCGCCAATACCAGCCGATCGATCGACCTGCACGCAAAACGCAAGGATTACACTCGATACGGCGTCCTGGAATATCTCGTACTAACCCTTCGCGAAAATCGCCTGCGCTGGTTCGATTTGCCAAGCGGCGAAGAGCTGCACTCGGATGATGATGGCATCTGCCGAATTCGCTGTTTCCCCGGCCTTTGGATCGATGAGGCTGCCCTCTTACGAAAGGACCACGCCCACTTGATGCGCGTGCTCGAACTCGGCCTCGATACCGAAGAACACACTGAATTCGTCGAAAGACTGGCCAAGGCTCACAAACCTAAACGCAAACGTCGGCGCTAGCTCGCCTACTTTTACTTGAAGTACAACTCGTGCAGGATCGTGCATCGGATCGGCAACGCTCTTTCCAATCCCTTTAGCTGCTCCTTCGTTAATTTCATGCCGAATAGGTCAAGAACCTCCAACTGTTTCATCTCTTTCAGGTCGTCGATTGCTGCTGCGGTTACACTGGTATGTCCCAGCCTGAGCGTCGTGAGATTCTTCAGTCCTTTCAACTCTTTGACCCCTGCTTCCGTTACCTTGGCAAAGTTCAGGTTCAGTATCTCGAGGTTCTTGAGTTCCTTGAATTGCTTCAAGGTTGCATCGGTGCACTCAGTGCCTTGAAGGTTGAGCCAGGTGAGAGTGGGAATATTCTTGAGTTCCTTCAGGCCGGCATCGGTAACTTTGGTGAAGCTCAAATCGAGAGTCGTGAGTTTTTTCAGTTCCTTGATCTCCTTCAGCGCCTTGTCTGAAATCTGTGTGTTTCCGAGATGCAATGCCGACAGGTTCTTGACGGCTTTCAAATGGCTTATGCCGGCATCCGTCACTTCCGTGGCACCGAGATGAAGCGCGGTGAGATGCTTGAAATCTTTCAATTCCATCAATCCCTTATCCGTGACCTTCGTGTTAAAGATGTAGAGCGTCGTGAGATTCGGCAGTGTTTTCAACTTGGCCAGGCTCGCATCGTTGAAATCGGACCAGCCAAAACCGAGGCCGAAAGGGACATCAACTTTGGGCAATTCTGGAAGTTCCGTGTTTCGCATCTCGTAAAAGCCGAAACCGGGAAGTCCCTTGTCCTTTGCCTCCGCGTGAAAATCGAAGACAATCAATCGATCGAGTTTCTCGACGAACCAACCCTGTTTTGCTCCAAGTTTTTCGTATGCCGCAACTGTTTTCGGGTCGATCGGTGCATAGTCGATGCTCGGCGCGACATGCCTTTGCACCGGCTCCGGTATTTCCAATATTGCCGGCGACTTCCGTTCCGTTGGTGCCCGAGAACCTTTCTCCTGGCAACCAAAAGAAGCAACAAGCAACAAGGCAAACAAATTTGCTCGTGCCGAGAAGAAACGAGTCATCAATCGCCCTCCGGGATTTCGTTTGGATGCGTGAAATCCGATGCCTACAGGTGCTCACTCGCGTAATCTGGCGAGGCCCTGCTGTCGGGCCAATGCTGCTCTGGCTTCGCTTGCTTGTATCCCAAGTGAATTACCCTTGGCCAACTCTTCCAACAAGGCCCGCGAGTCTGTGGTGTTGATCCATTCCAGGATCTGAATCGCACGAAGCTGGCGGAGTTCTTGCGGCGACAAGCGGCCTTGTGCCATCGATTCCAGGATGCTCTGAATCCGCTTCTCCGTTTCAGAAGGTAGCGCGTCCTTCAATAGCTTTTCCAACGTCGGCTGAACGGTTCGCGAGCGATTCCAGAGTTCTCGCTTGGCGCGCTCGCGCACGGCGAAGCGATCGTGATCGAGCTGACCAATCCACTGCTGAATGCGCTCTTGCTCGAGCTTGGGATCGATCTTCAATCTTCGATTGAGAAACTCGACCGTTTCGCGTGGCGCTGCCTTCAGGGTCAGCATCCCAGCGTATGCTGGGTTCGGGTCTGGATCGTTGAGTTGCGCCCAAGCTTTTTCGATCGACTGGTGTTGGTGTTGTTCAGTTGATGATTGACAGGTCTTGGCCCAGTCCCAGATCATCACGCTGGAGTCCTCGCCCACAGTCGTTAGGGTTTGACTATCCGCTGAAAAGGCCAGTACGCGAATGCCACCCTGCGCATTGGGGATTGTGCCGATCTCTTTGCTGGTGGCCATCTCGACCAGTGTGATTGTTTTGTCCCCAAATGCAAAAATGCGGTTATCCGGCGAGCTGTACCGCGGCCAATCTTTTCGAAAATACTCTGAGGCAATGCTGCCGGTCAGCAACTCCCGCAATGTGTACGGCGGTTCTGATACAAGGTTTCCTTCTTGGCGAATTGTAACCGCCCCGAAGAGGAGCCCTGATGACGTTCGTATCACTCGCGCCTCTGTCCAATGCTTGAATTTTTCGATCACTTGCGGCGTTTTGCCGGTCTCACAAACTACTAATTGATCGGATCGATCTATAAACCGACTATCGGCAACCCGTTCTCTGACGGGTTTCCACGCGACAAGTCTCTTGCCATCGGGAGAAACGCCAATCGGCCAGACCGCTCGATTGGGGCGTGTCCATTCCGCAAAGACCTGCTTGGTTACGGGATTGATTAGTCGAATCTTTTGGCCGAGCAGCGAAAGCACTCGACCTTCCGAGGCCACGAAAAACTCCTCTTCCTTGTCATAAAGCTCGTTCAACTTGTCCGTCCTGGGATTCCAGACAAGAAGGGGAGAGAATTGATGTCGTTCGGGCTTTGGTTCTTCTAGCGGCTGTTCGATCATCGGGTTTGGATCATTGCTTTCGGTTTCCTCTTCTCGTCCGAGGCCTGTTTGCTTCATCTCGAATGTCTCGATCAACATTCCTTTTTCAGCCTCGAAGTGTGCGATTCTCAGGCCGTAGCCTTGGAGTTTTGCTTCGGGAAGTCCACCAACAATCCCTTGTTTTCCAACATCAATGACCTTGATAGAATAGTAATGCGGACTGATCCCACCTTCATTCTTTTCTACACGATACCCCACGACCGCAAGTTCTTTGCTGTCAGTGCGGAATTGCAGTTGAGAAATCTCCGTGCAGCCTGGAATTTCAATGGATGCGGTTCGTCGTCCGGTACGCAAATCCAAGACCGCCACGCGCGCATTTCCTTCGCACTCAGGCTCATATTTGGCCCAGTCCGGTTCACCTTCTTGGCCCGCTAACCATTTCCCATCAGGGGAGATCGCTAATTCTGAAAGGTTGCCTCGGATTCTTGCAATATTGACCTTGGCTATCGCCCCGTAGGGTAATAACTCTCCCGAGCGATTCATACGCGATGATTCCGACTCTCCCACCTGCGGCGGTGCTGCTGCAACGAATGGTGAACCGATCGACATTCCCAGGATGAGGAAACTCAGGGCAGCTGCGCGCATAAACTCACTCCTTTGAAGGCAACGCGAAACGACGGGATAGATCGTAATCGAAGTGCCAATGAGCGTAAAGAGAGATAGCACCAGGAATTCAGGGCCAAAGTCTGCGCGGGTTGAAGCGAGTGGCCTTGTCGCAGATCGCGGGATAGCATGGGTAGCATCGATCACCCATCGAAGTCCTCTGTCGGGAGATCCCAATGCAATACAAGTTCCCTCTGCTCGTGGCCCGGACGCTGACCCCTATGCGCTTTCAACTCTGTCTGGTCGGAACCTGCATGCTTGTGACCTTCGGGATTCCGGGCTGCAAAGACAGCGCCAAGCCGCGCCAAAACAATCCGCAACCGAGCCAGGCCAACAATAGTCAGGCTACGGAACTTCCCCAGGCAGTGATTGGTCCCTGGCAACAGAGGGGGGCGGAGTTGGGCTGGTATGGTACCAGCACCATTCAGGGCAGCGGATTGTCGTTTAACCGCGATCGCCGCCTTCTTTCCGACGATGCCGTTCGCGCTTTCTCGTTCTCCAATAGTGAAGGACCCGTGATGGTCCGATAAACTGTCGCCTCGTCTTCCTTGATTTCTGGTTTCATGGTCCTTTCTCCTCTCATTATGGTCCGGCTTTCTCATTTCCGAGAAGAACCCACGCCGTTGGTTGATGAGGCTTTTTGTCGGAATTGCGCACAATTGGGACAAAGAACTCGCATTGAACCAAGCGTTCGTCCATGCCTCTTTACCCCCTATATTGATTTATGACAGTAAATTGTTTTTAGGTCAAGTGTTGACTGTAAAGCAATTCCATTGCTGTCGAGTAGCCACGTTGATAATCAACAAAAATGGCCACCGTTTAACGGTGGCCATTTCTTATCACGATCGTGGAATCGTTGCCGGGCCGCTCGTGCCGGCCGACAACGGATCCCACGAAATTACTCAGCAATTCAATCCACGATCGCCAGGATGTCGTCTTCCGTCATGATCAGATATTCCTTGTTGTCGACCGTTACTTCCGTCCCGGCATACGAGGTGAACAACACCCGATCGCCCTTCTTCACCTGGAAGGCCGAGCGCTTGCCGTTTTCCAGCGCTTTGCCTTCGCCGAGTTCGAGCACTTTGCCCTGCTTGGGCTTTTCCTTGGCGGTGTCCGGCAACACGATTCCCCCGGCCGTCACTTGTTCGGCTTCGAGGCGCTCGACCAAAATCTTGTCGTTGAGAGGGACTACTTTCATCGCTTCGAATCTCCTTGGTGTGGATTGGAATCTTGCCGGTCATCCGGTGGACCGTAGGTTCGCACCAATGCGCGAACCACTGTCGTCATCACCATCTCTTTCCCGACCGGCTTGGGAATCACACTGAATACATGGGCAAAGAATGCTTGCCGCAACAACTCGGTTGTTGCATCGGCGGTAATCAGGATCGCGGGCAACAGAGCGTTAATCTGTCGAACCAACTGGAGGGTTTCAAGACCCGTCAGGCCCGGCATGTGCATATCCAGCAGCGCCAGGTGGATCGGCTCCGCTTGCACAATCTCCAGGGCCTCTTCACCGCTGGCCGCAAGATGCGCGTGAAATCCTCGAGACTCGACGATGTCGCGCAGTGCCTCGCGGATGCCGCGATCGTCGTCGGTAATCAGGATCGTATAATCGGTTTGAATGTCCGGCATGCCGCTCACCTCAACCGGCCCAAGGAATGAGTCGTCGGCCAATACCGCGGCAACAATCCGGCTGGTCGATGCGTTTCACGCAAATCTGCATTCCACAACAAGATAAAGAGCAAACCTCGTACCGATCCATGGCACCCGAAGGAGGCAACATCCTAAGCCCTTTATGGGAGGATAGATATAGCAATGATTATCTTGTCCCATTTCCCAGGAATAAGCAAGCTAATTTTCCAACCTGCCGGAGTGACAGGCATTTCGACGCGGGAAGTGACAAAGGTTTCAGTGTTCAGTGTTCAGTGTTCAGATAAGATGCATATACGCAAAGTGAAAGGAACCAAATCATGAAATGGGAAGATCGAATTAGCGTGACGCCCAACGTGTGTCACGGCAAGGCGTGCATCAAGGGTACGCGCGTGATGGTATCCGTAGTGCTTGCCAATGTGGCCGCCGGCGAGCCGTTCGAGAGCATCATTAGCGGTTATCACATCGCCAAAGAAGACATACAGGCAGCGCTATACTTCGCGGCCGACCTGGCTGCAGATCGATACGTTCCCCTCCCCGAAGCGAGTTAAGATGTTGTTCAAAATCGACGAAAATCTGCACGAAGAGGTTGCGGTTTTGCTTCGGCAACACAGTCACGACGCTGTGAGCGTCTTCGACCAGCATCTGCAAGGTCATCCGGATGACGACGTGGCGGCGGCGCGCTGCCGTGAAGGTCGCGTTATCGTAACGCTGGATTCGGACTTCGCCAACATCCTGACATACCCACCAACGCAATACGCCGGCATCATCGTCATGCGACTGCACGACCCGAGCCGGTTGCCTGTGCTGGCAGCAATGCGCCGGCTGCTGCCGCTGCTGGCAACCGAACCGCTGGTCGGCCATTTATGGATCGTGGATGATGTCGGTATGCGAATAAGACCTGGAGTTTAGCGCCGCTATCTCACCTTTTCCACAACCGATCGGGATCGAAATCGGCGCTGTCGAGCCGAATCGGTACCAGGAAGCGGTCGAAACAGTAGTACTCGGCCTCTTTGCCCGTCGAATCGTAGGTGATGACCAACACCGGCAGATGTGCCGATGGCGAACCGGCGGACGGATCGAAGAAGATCAGCCTTCTACCACCTTGCGGAAGCAGCGTTTCGGTCCGGGGCATCACCGTCTCTTCAACCCCCTCCAGTGCATTCGCATATTCCGGACGCTTGACCTGTCCGAGATACTTGAGTTGGTTTCGATGGGCCGGGTTCTTTTCGATGCGTGCGAGCACCGTTCCCAGTTGGCGAATTTGCTCGGAAACACCGGCCTCCCGGATGTCGTGCCGGCAGTTCGAGCGAACCACCGAATCGGTCGGCGCATAGGCCTGACGCATGGGTCGCAACCCCAACGGCATATCCGAGCGGGCGGGCAAAACCTGCATCTTATTCTCGTACTTGCCGGCCACATACACGACTTCGCGCCCCTGCCCTTCCGTACCGATCCAGCGCAGATGAACGCTGTAAGCCTGTTTCCGGAATCGGAAAGCGATGACCTCTTCAGGCTGCGCTTTGTTGTTGACCACTTCGCGCCGGGTCAGCCGGCACTCGAAAGCATCAATCTTCGCATAGCGCTCGGCAGCGTGTTGATAGATCGACTTCATCGCATTGAGGTCGGTAGAGCCGGACTGTTTCGTCGGATCCGAACTCGACGTTTCTACAACTCCGCCGGTCTGCTTTAACTCGTTCGCCGGCTGATTTGCGGAAGTGCCGTTCAGAGAAGCAAGAGAAGGCGGAGGCGGAATCAGCGATTCCTTATCCTCAAAATCCGGCAACCGGCTCGGAATGGTTGTCTGCCGAGGAACGCCTGTAGAGTTCAGTGGAGCGGAGCCGCGCGCATTGGGCTGCGAATCGCCGGTATTGAGCCGAACGGGTGTATTGTTACACCCCAGCAACATGATAGGGAGCAGGAAACCGAAACTGAAAAACGACAATCGCAACATAGCCGCATCCATGCGGGAAACCTGGAAAGAGCCAACCTTGGCCCTCTCTCAATCGACGCGGGACTTTAGCGACTCTCGCAAAGTTGGTAAAGAGCACTTTTAGTACTGCCAATGCAGTCTTGCCTGAAAGACGTTGACCGGCCCCCGGTCGGCGTTGAATGCCGGGTTGGCAAAGAACTGGTAGTCAAACGCCAGGCGAAGGCTGTCTGAAATGGCAATGTCATAATACATTTCCAAAGATATTTCGGGGGCGTAGGTCAACATACCGTCGCCGTTGAGAATGCCCGTGCCGCCCGCTTTGAGAAAGGCTTGCTGTTCGGACGAAGCACCGGCCAAATTACCGGCCAAACCGAAGGTGTCCCCGGGACGACGCCAGGCCTCGCCCTTGAAGCTCAGGCCCAGTTGTACCGTCCAGTCAACGTCGGTGTACGCCGCCGCAGCAACATGGCCGTCTTGCCAGCCAAGCCGGCCGAACGTGCCGACGTTGTCCGCAATCTCCTGTTCCCAATTCACCCCAAAGCCGTATTTGAAACGAAAGGCGAAGGCAGCCAGCGGGACGGTTGCTTCCACTCCTTGAGGGGTATTCGGACCTGGAGGGGAAGCGAGCAGAAGAGGGGTCGCCGCGCTATAACTGGCAAGGTAACCGTGGTCGACCCAGGCTTGCAGACGAACAGCTCCTGGATGCTCCCGGATGCGCCACCGGCGCTCCAATTCCAGTATCATTCCCCACTCTTTCCAAAACTCCCCGTCGGTGGTGGACGAATCTCCAGGCTCGTCGTTGGGCCACGCAAAGATCCGGTCATCGGAAGTGAGACCATTCGGATTGCCGGGCAACTGGAACCATCCATAGCGCACGGCCCAATCCTTCTGATTCAGATCGAGGGCAATTCCTGTGGTGTAACCGATGGTATCCGCGGGATAGTCCCAGGTAAGCATGCTCGTCGACCAATTCATGAATTGCGTGTGCGCATCGTGGTTGTAAGTGTTATTGTCGAATATATCAACCGCGCTAAATCGGCCGGCCGTGATCGTAAATCGCGATACGTCCCGTTTGCCCGGTAGCGTCAAGAAACTGTCGGGCACGTCCTCTTGTTCTCCGCCCAGGCCGAAGGTTTGGCGAACAAAGAAGTGTGCCATCATAAACCTGGGATCCACGGTGCCGGCTTTGTACGCGTCATTGTTCGGAGAGTTCTCCAGGCCAAAGGCGTTTGTCAGGCCGAAGCCCTGCCACAAAAGCAAATCCGCGTGAAACTCGGCACCCTGCCACATCGGCGCACCGAGAAAAAGATCTGCGGTAACCGTTCCCGAGCGCTGGGCTTGATAGCTCAGGCTGTTAGGACCGGAGTATTTGGCACCGAATCCAGCATCGAGAATCGGCGTAATGGTGGTCTGGGCATGGAAATTCCATCCCTTGGGCAGAAACTTGAACTTGTCCTCCTTCTTGTCCTCGTCCTTCTTGCCGTTGCCGTTTGCCGAGTCTTTCTTGTCGGGCTCCGTGTCCTCGCCATTGTCGAGCCCAGAGCGGTTGCCCGCGCCGACGCCCTGCCAGTTCGATAAATCGGCGTGATACCGGGCAGCTTGCCATGCCGGCGCGAGAAAAAGGTTTGAGGTAGTCGTAACCTGGCGGTCAGCGCTCGTGCTCGATCTGTTGGAACCGGCGTCCTTGGCATCGAATCCGGGGCGGAGATTCGGAATTGCGGTAGCCTTAGCCTGGATGTTCCTTCCCTGGAGCGGTAATTTGAAGTTATCGTTCTCCTCGTCTTTCTCGTCCGGCCCCTTGTCCCACAAGCAGAATGTCTGAGTTGTGGTCGGGCCAGGCAAGGTAGCTGGGACAGTTAAATCCGGCGAGGAGAAAGAGGTTGATTCCGAAACTGGGCCGGCTGGGGGGCTTGGCGAGGAATCGTTGACGTAGTTTCTCCCAGCGCAGCCTGCATACAGCAACGGCAAGAGCGCAAAGACCGAACGCAATAGCGAGCACGAAGCCATCGCCACCCGGAAGAAATTCAATTAAACTTGGAGTAACATTTGCAGATAACATGGAAGGGTGCATTTAGGAATAGCAATCAAAAGTGCTGAAGTGAACAAAGCTAAGACTGATGAGAGTTGCCCCCCGGAGTTTGAACGGATGAAAACGTGTCTTTCGGCGACGATGGGGCTAATTCTATGCTGCTCAACGATAGCTTCGGCTGAAAATCCCAAGGCGGATGCCGATCGATTCGCGCGCTGGGAAAAGGAAATTCTGGCGCTCGAAAAACGACAGAAAGATTCTCCGCCGCCCAAGGACGGCATCGCCTTCGCGGGCAGTTCCACGATTCGGTTATGGGATCTGAAGAAATCGTTTCCCAACTTGCCGGTGTATAACTGCGGGTTTGGCGGTTCGGAAATCCGCGATGTCACTCATTTCGCCGATCGTATTCTCTTGAGCAACAGTCCCAAGATCATTGTCTTCTATGCAGGCGACAACGATGTCAACTCCAAGCGCACGCCCGAGCAGGTTCGCGACGATTTCCAGGCGTTTGCAACGGCAGTTCATGCGCGATTACCAAAGACGAAAATCATCCTCGTGTCGGTGAAGCCCAGCCCATCGCGCTGGAAACTCGCGGAACAACAGAAGACCGCCAACAAGCTGGTTGCCGACTATTGCAAGAAGGACGATCGTCTCGTATTTGTCGATGTTTTCAAAGCGCTGCTGGGTGAAGATGGAATGCCGAAGACCGAGAACTACGCCAAGGACAAGTTGCATCTTAGCCCAGGCGGATATGATGTGCTTAACAATGCCGTTCGGCCTTTGCTTAAACCATAAACCGGAACCTCAAAAGAGCCGCGCACGCAGTAAGCGGAGGAACTACCGCTTACTGCGTGCTTGAAGTTTCCCCGCTTACTGCGTGCGCGGCTCTTTCCCTCAATCACGCACTCGCACTGTTGGTTTCTTCGAGCACCACTTGTTCCCGCTGGGCAAAATATAATCTTGCGAATCTCACTATCGACGGATTAGAATCTCCTTGAAGAATCACTTCCACAAAGAGGAGCCCATTATGTCGAACAACTCATTGCCGATCTCGCGTAACAGGTTTCGGCCTACTATCGTTCAATGTCTGATGGTCTGCACTCTCGTCCTGGCGTTACCTACGGTCTACGTGTTGACTCAAGTCGATCATAAACCGCGCGAGCAAACTCGACTATCGAGCTACGATCCGCCCAAGACCCAGGAACTAACTCCCGAAGTCTCAATGCTTGTCGTCGATCGGTCGGGTCTACAACGGTTTCTACAAAGTCAGTGTCTGCCGCCTGCCCGGCCCCGGAGAACTCCCACCGTCTTCGGTTCCAACATACCGGTGAAGTATCTCCTGCCGAAAGCGCCGATACCTAAAGAAACGCCGATTCTTCCCGATAACCTGGACGATGTCCCGGAGATCGAATTTCAGCGTTTGCCCGACCAGAAGCTTTCTGTCGAGAAGGCTTCAGATGAGATCTTCCAAACTATTACCAAGATCAATCACATCAACAGAACCAAGAGAGATTGTTTTGTGGAAGCGCTGCTCGACAATCGACCCGACCTCAACGGACTGCCGTTCGCAATGGGAGATGCCTGTCGAATTACGGGTGAACGACGTAAACAATTTGCTATGGCTGTCGGCTTTGTCCGCGAAGGCAGCGTTCCCGCCGCATGGTATGGTTTCTGGGAAGATCGCGACCACACCACTTTGGCCCGCATTGCCGCCGCGACGCAGATCATGGCCCCGAATTTCACCAAGGATCGTCTCGAACTGGTCAAGTACCTTGCCGGCGTTTCGCACGTGGAAGCCACTCGTGCACTGGCAAGGCTGGCTATTTTTTCGCCTGAGGATGGAATTCATCAGGCCGCATGCAAAGCTTTGAAGGTTCGTCGGGAAAAAGATTACAGCGAAGTCCTCGTGAAGGGATTGAAGTATCCATTACCGGCCGTCGCTCGTCGTGCTTCCGAGGCCATCGCCAAACTGGAACGCACCGATCTGATTCCCCACTTGCTCAACATGCTCGACGATCCCGATCCACGCGCTCCCACGGTTCAAGAAATCGACCAAAAGAAAATCCCTGTGGTTCGGGAACTGGTAAAGATCAACCATCGTCGAAGCTGCTTGCTTTGTCATCCTCCAAGTAATTCCGACAGCATCTCCGATGAGATACCCACGGCAGAGGTGCCGGTTCCCGGTGATTCAGCTCGCGAGGAAGGATATAACCGAAGAGGACGGGATACAGATCTCGACCTGCTGGTGAGAATTGACGTGACTTATTTGCGCCAGGATTTCTCGCAGCTCAAACTGATGAGGGACGATGGTTTTTGCCGTTTTGTACGCTTTGATTTTTTGGTCCGCAACCGTGTCCTCACCGAAGGAGAAGCGAACGAGTTCAAGCTGAAGCTGAAGCCTGCCGATGCGAATGGCCTTTCGCCCTATCAGCGCGCTGCGCACGCCGCATTGCGGGGTTTGACAGGCAAAGCAGCTGCGCCGACGGCTAAAGCCTGGCGGAAATTGCTGGCGGAACGTTCTTCTGCATTGGCTGAAAGCCAGGCCAAAGATCAGCACCAATAAGAAGATTGACGAAGGGCAGATTTCCTATGGCATTCAGCGATTTCAAGTATCCGGCAGTTCTTCGGGAACTTGGTCTAAGCAGTCAGAGTGAAGAGAGTTTGTTCAAGGATATTGTTCCGGCAGCTCTCAGTTCCACCTTTCGTGCCACCCTTGAGGTGTCCGTGCGACTCGCGACAACTGCGCACAGTGAAGCTTCGCGATCGACCTGGATTGTGGGTCCGGTTCTCGGGGAATTGTGGGGCAAATATCACGGGAAGATTAATATGTTTGCCGGCGTTGAGTTTAACGCCGATCCGGAAGCGGGGTTGACCGGTTATTGCGATTTTTTGATTGGACGTTCACCTCAACTGCCGTATATCGAAGCTCCGATGATCGTCATTTTCGAGGCCAAGCGCGACAGCATTCCGGACGGCCTCGGTCAATGTGTGGCCGGGATGGAAGGAGTGCGGCGATTCAATCAACGCGAAGGAAGACCCATCGAAACGGTTTATGGTTGCGTGACCACAGGCTCGCTCTGGAAATTTCTAAAGTTATCGGGAACAGTTCTTACCATCGACTTAACGGAGTACACGATCGCACAGGTTGATAAACTGCTGGGCATTTTTACGTTCATGATCGGGCCTGTTCCCGAACCGGTTGCGGCATAAAGGTGAGTTGTTATGGTCGACCCGATCGTTTTTGCTTCTGTGGTTCTTTTGTCACCTCCTTTTTGTCGAGTATACGCTCTAATATGACGAGCCTGTGATCGGACTCTGCCGTGGTTTTGAATTCCTGCGGCCGCGGGATTGGGTCATCGGGATCTTCGCAGATGACCCGACATATCTTGAGTTGATTCGCTTGTAACGAGTAGATGGCAAAGAGTCGCTGACCTTTGAGATTGCCTTTTACGCAGACCAGATCCATGATTCCAGGGCCCAGAATCTCAATGCGATATTCATTGTCGGCTTCTTTCAAGCGATCACCTGAAATGAATGTTCGCGCTGGTTCGATTCGCGCATTCTTAAACTCACCGTAGATGCCGTCCATGCTACTTGCAAACAGACGCCAAGTTCCCTGCATTTTTTGCAAATCATCCTCAACCACGGCCGGTTTGGGGGCCGGGAAACCTGGCATGGTGCTTACCAGCAGAAGAATCGCGGTATTCATAACCGTTCTCCATCGAAGCAACTCATTTTATCGAAATTGATCGACTTTCAAAACTACGACCCGCGTCCACAACTTCCCAGCCTGAATTCGAGCCGCTCAGTATTGAAGGTATACCCCGCTCCGAGACTATAATCCACGATCGTCGCTGACTTATGGCTGTCTTTTTCTTCTCTTGCCCCAATCTGCACGCTTGACGAACGCCAGGGGCGAATCGCTGTGCTCATCTCTCACGGGCAATTGTTAACGATAGCCGGAAAAACCCTCACCACCGGCAAAGATAAATGCCGATGAAGATTTTATCAACCGCATCAACAAGGGTTTGCTGGGGAGATGTTATGAGACGGTTCATCATCCTGGTTGTACTGTGCTGTTTTACGGGCTGCACCACCCCGCCAGCGATTCAGAAGTGGGTGGAGGATACCAGCATGTATACCCAAAGCAATAGCGAGTTCTTCGATAAATCCAACGACAACGGCAGCAAGTTCTTCGGTGAATCCGACGATCGCGGCAGCAAGTCCTTCGATGAATCTGGCGACAAGGAGTCGAAGTGATTCCCGTACCTGCATTTTCTTCTCGTTTTTCTATTTGCCTGTTGATAATGTTTGCAATATCGACCCTGTGCGGGTGCCACGGTAGCGCGTTCCACACGGGCGGTGGCAGCGTTAATCTTTCTGGGCCTACTGATCGGTACCGCTGAGTGGTTCGTATCTGAGATGTATTACGCTGGCTGAATCTCACGCATCACAGTTATCGTGTCTTTGAAATTGACGTCCCCGATGAGACAAGGATGCTTGTATTGCTCGGGTGAGCCGCCGGCCTTCGCCAGTCTTTCGCGATCCCATTTTTGCCAGGTGCCGGTCGGGATCACTTCCACGCGCACCGGACCAAGTCGGCCGCTTTCGCGCTTGGCGGCGTATTCGATGTTCTGCTCGCCCAACTCTTGATCCAGTTCCGTCATGAACTTCTTTAGTACACCCGCATCCCGAATGTCAGCCTCTTCAAGGAACAACCCATAGAAAGGCTGCACATCGTCCCAACACGGTGCCAGAGCATAGGCGGTGATATGCTGCCCATTGATCTTGTGGGCGACAGCGTCCATTGCCTTGGTGACGTGGTGCTCCGATAGCTTTTCGCCGGTAAGATTGGCGAAGCGGTTCCCTTTGCCCAAAAACTCCACCAGTGGCGTCTTGTTGTGAAAGCCGGTCACGCGCACCAGGTCGGATATGTGATAGCGATATAACCCCGACTTCGTCGTCGGCAAAATGTAATACGTTCCGCCTTCCTTCACTTCGTGAGCGCCGAGAAAGGTCGGTTGCTGCGAGTCGATCTCCGCTTCGGGAATGAACTCGAAATAGTGCGATGTGATGTCCAGTACCCCCGATGAAGTATGGTCGCCAACCGGGATGGTCATGCGTCCTTCGCTGGCCAGCAGGCCAATATCGCGTATCGGTGTGGTTCCGTAATAGCGCGAAAGTTGCCGAAGATAGGGACCGACGCTGCCACCCGTCCAGCAGCCTATCAACAAACTTTCTGCCGGCCAGACAGCGCTCGGCAACAGTGCACTATCCCGGCGCACGAACGATTCCAGTTCCGCAGCGCGTTTGCGGTCCTTCTTCAGTTTGCGCTGAAAATAGGCGCGCATTTCCGATGGGATGTCGAGTTTTGCGGAAAGTGTGCCATCGGCAATGTCGCGGATCAGCGCTTCCTTTTCCTGATCCATCACGCGCGCCAGCGAAACGAGAGTGCTGGGATTCGCCGAGGATAGCAAGCCTACCTTGCGCGGCAAACTGAAGCGCAGGGCGACATAGTAGCGCGTGGGCGAATCCTTGATTTTGCCGCTGATGCTCGGCACCGAATAGAGGAAGCGAACGATGCGCTTTTGCACCTGGGCCGTGAACCCGGACAGGTTGCCGCAGGCCACACCGGACTCGGTGCGATACTCCTCGGGATCGCCGACCAGTTGCATGACCGGTTTCAAGGCGATGGCCTTGTGCTCGGTCATGGCGGTCAGACCCCAGATGTTCCAGCCGCGCCGATAGTCGTCGAGATAGCGCGTGGTAATGGGGATGTGTTTGCGGGCAGCGGTGGTGCCGCTGGTGAGAGCGAACATCAGCACCGCCGGGTCGGTGAGCAAGGCGCTGGTTTCGCCCTTCATCACGCGCTGAATGTAGGGAGCAACGTATTCGTACGGCGCGAAGGGAACTTGCCGGCGATAATCTTCAATTGTCGCGATCGTCCGAAAGCCATGATCGCGGCCAAAGCCGGTGTCGGCCTGTTGTGCGAGGATTTCCCGCAACAACTGGAACTGAACATCTTGAGGGGTTTGAGTCGCCAGGTGAAAGGCTGCGACACGGCGTCGAACGGGACGAGCAACGATCTTGCCGACCATCCGCAACAGGAAGCGACCAAGCATGGGAGTTCCTTTGGAACAGTGGTCAGTGGTCAGTGGTCAGTAAATACCAAATACCTCGGGTCTTTGCATTTGTATTTACTGACCACTGACCACTGACCACTATTCAGGCGTGCCCGCTAAAGACAGGAACCGGACTGATGGGAGGATCGCCATCCGGAGTTACGCCGGGTTCGATCCCTGCCAGATGATGATTGAAGAACCCGCAGATGCGACGATGATATTCATGGCCTGCAATTTGCAATGCCTGATTGTGCTTGGCTCCGTTCACGATCCAAAATGCTTTTGGCCCCGAGGCATACGCAAGCAATGCACGAGCCATCGCCACTTTGATATAGGTATCGCTCTCGCCGTGAATCATTAGAAGGGGCCGTTTGAAGCGGCGCAGGGCCGTTTCAACATGAGCGAAGGTGCTGCCCGTTTCGCGTTGTACCCGGCGAATGCCCGCCATTGCTATTGCGCCATAGAACCAGCCCGGCAATAGACCGTGAACCAGAATATTGCTGTTTACATTCACCACCCAACGTCGCATATAGGGCACCATCGTTGTATAAGTGCCGAAAGCCCCATCGGTAGCAACACAGCGAACATAACGATCTGCCGCAGCTGCCACGATCCCCGCATTGGACCCTTTACTGATTCCGAAAAAACCAATTCCTTTGGGATCGGCATCGCTTCGACTTTTCAGATAGGCGATTGCCGCCTGGGTGTCTTCAACCTCATAAGTCGTCAACCAATGCAATGAGTGATAGCCTTCCATGCGATCGCTGTTGCCCTGATTGCGAGGCTCAAAGGCAAAGATGTCGTAGCCTTCCTGCAAGAGTTTTTCACAATAGGGCTGACAGGACCAGCGATTGGAGCCAAACTCCAACCCAAAGAGGATCACTCCCTTACGTTGCAGTTGTTCGGTCTTGAAATAGCATCCCTGCAATTGCAGTCCGTTGGTGGTTGGGAATCGGATATCCTCAGCGGTTGAGGATGGTTCGCCGCGCGGAAAGATGAAGAGCGGTGTTTCCTTGAAATAGCGCAGCAGAGAATCGAGGTATTGCCAGCGGACGAAATAATACACTCCCAGAAGGAGAATCAAGACGGCCACGGGTAAACTGCAAACGATCAGGATCCCTAACCACAAACAACTCATCAGCAAAGAACTCCTGAATATTCAACCGAGCAGTCCGTGCCGAATAGGATAGAACATCCTGGTAGGAGGGCGAATAAAGAAGCGCTCTCGACCCCGGAGAGGGTCGTACCAGTTGGCATTTGACCCTGGATGGGGTCAGATCTTCTTGGCGAAGCACGGCATATCATTCCAACTCAATCTCTATTGATTTCATCGCGCCAAGCTCGATAACTCAATCCCAAATCAATAGCACAGTTAGCTTTTGCCGATCGTCAAGATCTTATTTACGAAATCTACTCACTACCAGCGAGATATTCTGACCACCAAATCCAAAACTATTCGATAGAATATGGTCAACCCACTTCTCGCGGGCAACATTGGGGATGTAGTCGAGATCGCATTCCGGGTCGGGGGTTTCGTAGTTGATCGTGGGCGGCAAAACACCTTTCTGCATCGCCATCACGCTGATAACCAACTCCACCACACCCGCGGCACAAATCAAATGGCCTAACATGCTCTTGCTGCTGGAAACCGGAATTTTATAGGCGCGTTCGCCGAAAACCGCCTTCAGAGCAATCGTTTCGGAGCGGTCGTTGACCTGTGTACTGGTCCCGTGAGCATTCACATAGCCAATGACATCATTCGGCAATCCGGAATCGTGCATGGCACCCCGGACACAGGCTATAGCGCCCCGGCCTTCGGGATGACTGTCGGTTACCCGATAGGCGTCACACGTTGAGCCGTAACCGCTCAGTTCCGCGTAAATGTGCGCTCCTCGTTGCCTGGCATGTTCCAGCTCTTCCAAAATGATCATTCCCGAACCTTCGCCGAGTACGAAACCATCTCGGTTCAGATCAAATGGCCGCGAGGCCCTTTCCGGCTCGTCGTTGCGAGTCGAAAGCGCGGTCAGCAGGTTGAAACCCGTGACACCAAAGGGATGAATCATACTGTGTGCGCCGCCGGTAAGCATGATCGTGGCATCACCGTGGCGGATCATCGCGGAGGCTTCACCGATCGCCTGGCTACTGGCAGCGCAGGCCGTCTGACAGGTGAAATTCGGCCCCTGAAGATCAAACGCTTCTGCAAGATGGCCGGAAGTGGTGTGCATCTCCATTTCGTATTCGTGTTCCGCATCGAATGCCTTGCGCGAGAACTCGAAAAAGATTTTCGCATCGGCCTTGAAGCCGTCGGACATCACCGAGCGGGCTGTGCTTTCGACCAAATGTTTGAAGTCGTGACTGCCTTCGCCGGAACCGAGGTAAACGCCGAATTCGCTGCGATCGATGCGTGCATCGAGCAACCCGGCATCGAGCAGCGCCTGTTTGGCAGCGCCGAGGGCAAACTTGGTATTCAGTCCGCATTTTTCCCAGCGTGCGGGATCGGCAACGTACTTGGACAGGTCAAAGTTCTTCACTTGGGAGGCGAACGTGGTCGGGAACGTACGAGCATCGAAGTGCTTGATCGGCCCAACGCCGCTGCGCCCTTCGATCTGGCTGTCGAAGAGATCGGAGACGGTGTTTCCTAATGGAGTAACAACCCCCATTCCGGTGATAACCACGCGCCGTTGATGAGCCATGATCTCAATCCTCAAACAATTCAAAAGGCAAACGCCTCGCTTTGGCAAGGCGAACCCGGTGCGTAAGCTCCGGGGTAAAAAAGCAAGTCTCTTTGACTTCAGAGTCACCCCGGAGCTTACGCACCGGGTTCACCTTGCTCACGCAGGACGCTGGATTGGCTCGATTGGCGAACGATCCTCATCCCATTTCCGAATTACCAGCGCCGCCACTTGACCCAGATCCGTGAAGCTCAATTTCAAAGCGTAGGGCTTTGCGGTCGGACGAATCTCGCGATGATGAATGCCGATCCGACAGTTCGGATCGGGGTTATCGCAGTTCAGGGTTGGCGGCAGCAGCCCATGTTGAAGCGCCAGAATGCTGGCCAATAACTCGACCACACTTCCGCCCGGCCCGATTGAGCCGATATTCCCTTTGATGCCCCAGACCGGCGTCGAATTACCAAAGACCTCATGAATTGCTTTTGCTTCCCATCGATCGGAATCGACTGTTCCCAGCCCGTGTGCGTTAATGTGATCGATATCTGCCGGAGTGATATTCGCCTCCGCCAGTGCTTTGCGGATCACCTTGGCAATGATCTTGCCTTCCTTCTGCCGATCGAAGCCGGAAGCGAAACCAACCACCTCGGCGTAGATTTTGGCACCCCGTCTTCGAGCATGTTCCAGTTCTTCCAGGCCGAAGGCGGCAGCTCCCTCACCTAATACCGTGCCGTCGCGGTCGCGGTCGAAGGGCCGGAGTGCTCGTTCGGGAACCTCATTGCGGTGCGTCAAGGGCTGGAAGAGACTCTGGCGGGCATAGTTCAAGGGGTTCAGCTTGCTATCGGTGCCGCCGACGAGCACGAAGTCGACCAAATCGCGCTGCAGAACGCGCCAGCCTTCGCCGAGGGCCAGCAGACTCGATACATCCCCCAGGGTGATGGTATTGCTCGGCCCCTGGATATCGTGCATGATCGCCACGTGACAGGCAGGCATGTTGGGTAAATATTTGAGCATCCACAGCGGCGGAATTTCCTTCATTCCGGTGCTGCCCCAGGTTGTCAGACTTACGGAGTCGGGCAGACAATTCGAGCTTACCTTCGCAGCGCGTGCGATGTCGTCGAGTTCCGTATGAATCATGGCCGCGCCGAACTCGACGCCAAGCCGGGTTGGGTCGAGGTGCCCCTTGGGCATGGCCGAATCGTTCATGGCGACCTGGGCAACGGCAACGCCCATTTGCACGGTGCGGGCCATCATTCGGCCCAGATTCTTGCGATTTTCCCGGTCCAGGATCACTTTCTTGGGATCGAAGTCCAGTACATCGCCGGCAATCCGACAGGGCAATTCTGAAGCATCAACATGGCGAATGGGACGAATGCCGCTACGACCTTCGAGCAGCGCTTGCCAGAAGCTCGGCAGGTCGGAGCCGATCGGCGAATAAACACCGACCCCTGTAATGACTGCACGACGGGTTGTATTAGCCATGACCTTGACCCCGGCCCATTGACGGATTCAGGACTTCGGATCAGGGTTTGCCTGATGCCTGTTTCCTGCCTCCCGTCAAAACACAAAAACCCAGGGAACACCGTCCCTGGGCCCCAGTCCAGATCCTCCTTGACCATCATTTTGCTGCTGTGAGTTTCGACAGCCCAAGAAGATTCTTCAACTCACCGGAAAAGACAAAATTGCGATCCCCAAAAATCTGACCGCTGCGGGCTTGATCCAGATGAGCAAAGAAAATCTCGGCCTCGCCAATGAGTTCTTCACCGGCCTGGACGCGGCCTTTAATCGAGGCCCCTTCTTCGCGGAGGATAATGATCTCCGTCGAATAGGTCAACTGCTCGCCGGCAAAGGCTTCCCGATGAAAGCGCGCATTCTGAATCTTGGCGAGGACGACTTTCTCGCGGAAGTCGTTGGCCTGCCCAACAAGAATCCCACCGGTCTGAGCCAAACCTTCCAGCAAGAGGGGAGCGGGCATCACCGGATAACCCGGAAAATGTTCCGCGAAGAAATCCTCGGCCAGGCTGAGGTTTTTCACTGCTTTAGCACTCTTGCCCGGCACAAACTCGATAAAGCGATCAATCCACAACCAACGCATTACATACCCCGAAAGGCCATCAGCCGTCGTTCGTTTGCTCCGTCGCTTATGCTTCCGGCTCGTTTGCTCCGTCGCTTACGCTTCCGGCTCGTTTGGATCACACTCACGCCGCGAGTTTCGACTGGATGTACCGAACGATCAACTCCACCGTGAACACGTCGCCGATCGCTTCGAGGGTCGGGTTCTTCTCGAACTCGCGCAGATCGGCAAACGGCATTCGCGCTTTCAACTCCGCCAGACCCTTTGCGGTAACTTTACCATCCTTCACCAGATCCGGATCGGCCTGAAAAATCGCCTCGGGGAACAGTTCGCCGCGCGGGATCTTGATGTTGAACTCGCGCTCCAACCGGAAGACGATGTCGAGAAAGTCGATCGACTCCGCGCCCAGATCGCCCTGAAGAGTCGCCTCGGGCTTGATCTGATCTTCATCCACATTGAGGGCCTCAACCAATGTGGCAGCGACCTGCTTGTAAATCTCTTCCTTCGTCATGAAACCGACCTCCCGGTTTTATCCGCGTGCGGGCACGCCATCAATACAGTAGTATCGGCATTCGGAGCGGAAACCTCTCCGCAATCCAAACGTCCCAGTGTACTCCTCACGGTCCGCGTGAAGATTTTCCTCACGCGGACCGTGAGGAGTGCACTGTCTCCAACGTCATACCGCAGCTGCGCCAAGACTTAACCCGCCATCCACGGTCAGAACCTGACCTGTGATATAGGTGGCTCCCGGACCGGCCAGAAAGACCACCGCATTCGCTATATCTTCCGGCTTACCCAGGCGTCGGGCGGGGATCATCTTCTTGATCAGATCGCCCGCCTTGTTGCGAATAGCTTCACTCATATCCGTCTCGATGAAACCGGGGGCAACCGCGTTCACCGTCACACTACGACTCGCCAGTTCTACCGCCAAAGCGCGAGTGAACGAGTTCACCGCTCCTTTACTGGCGGAATAGTTGCACTGACCCGGATTGACGTGGTCGGCAGCGATGCTGGAAATATTGATAATCCGCCCCGAGCGTTGCTTTAAAGCCATCTGGATCGCTACCGCCCGGCAGAAGGAAAAAACGCCACCCAGGTTCGTACCGATCACTGCGTCCCATTCGGCAGGCTCCATCCGGATGAACAAGCCGTCACGAATGATCCCGGCATTGTTGACTAGAATATCAATTCGTCCCCAATCGGAGAGAACTTTTTCCACAATTCGCTGCGCTGTATCCGCTTGAGCGACATCACCTTGGTAAGCAACGGCGACTCCCCCTGCCGCGGCAACTTCCGCGACAAGTTTGTCGGCAGCGTCCTGATTGCCGCGATACACGAAAGCAATTTTCGCGCCTTCTTTGGCCAACGCCAGGACAATAGCCCGTCCGATACCCCGACTTCCGCCGGTAACCAGTGCAGTTTGATCCTTCAGTTGCATGCCGCGTTCTTCCTAAAACTCTTTGGTTCCATGTTCCAAGCTCAATACGATCAACCCTACGGGGTTTTTGACTTGGAACCTGCAACTCATAATAGATTCTTCCGAGTCAACCAGGCCCAACGTTCTTTCCAGTGGGCCATCAACTTTTCATCGATCGAGCCTCCACCATCGAGCCGATCTTTGACGTTGTACCCCGTCAGCCCAACCTGTGCGATTACGCTCTGCCCGCCCTCTTCCGTGACGCCCTTGCCTTTGAACGTGGCCCGATCACCTTCAATCTTCACCAGATCGACCGACAGATCGAGTCGTTTGCCGGGCTCCATGAAGGAGCCGTACTTGATGTTCTTTGCCTCGCGCAGGACGATCACGCTGTGCTGAAAACCGCTGGTAATCCGCCACAACCAGGCACTCGTCTCGACGATCGCCTCCAGCATTAACACCCCCGGCATCACCGGGAAGGTGGGGAAGTGATCGGCGAGATATTCCTCGCCCAGCGCCAAAAATTTTGACGCCTGAAGCGACTTGCCCGATTCCCATGCGCTAATGCGATCGACCAGGGTAAACCGCATAAGTCACTCGGGGAACATCCACTGTGGAAAAGTTGTGAGTATATTCCAACCGTCCCGGATCGGCAACCCTCTTACCAACGGACGATTGGCGATCTTAAAATCCTCACAAACAATTCAAAATCCGGTTTATGCCGGTCCTATCACTAATACTCGAAATTTTGGCCACCCAAAATCCAGTTGCTTCCCTACTATCTTGGCAAATGGATTCGCTCGGAGCAATCAACCACGCCAATTCAATTTGGAGAACCGACGAAAGAAATGCGCTTTACGACGATTGGAACGGATTTGAGGATAATCCATCGACGAGAATTGGAGTTTGGTGGGGATTTGGGATTGCGCTGCGCGCTGAGCAATACAGCCGATTGTGTCCCCAAGTCGGATAGGAGTGAGTTTCATCCAGTGAGCAGAATTGTAACCGGATGCCAAGTCAACTACCTAACGGTTGGCCCGGGGTGGTTGTAACACCCCGGCTGTGAGGAATATAATGTATTTCATTTCCCCTTGTCAACTCTGCCAAGCAGATGGAGCCAGCCATGCATCGAAGTGCCACCGCTTTGCTGTCGTTCTCCATGCTGACACTCGGTTTGCCGCAAGGTCGGGCTAATTTTGGAACCTACCCCGGTGGCTGGAATTCTGAGCCTCCCGGATTGAAGTACATTCGGATCGTCCGTGAGACGCTCACCGTCGATTTGCGTGGTTGCGACGGTAGCGAAGTCACCAGAGGGCCGGAGACACACAAACCTCAGCCAGTTGGCAAGGTCGAAGCAGTCTACAACCTTTACAACGAAGGTTCAGAACAACAAATAAACCTATTGTTCGCCGCTGGTGTCATCAGCATTGCAAATGATGCAATTCAAGTTTTTATGAACGATCAACCCGTTCAAACTACGCCAACAGACGCCCACAATCCAGATTGGCGCGGACCAGGGAAAACACCAGCGATTGAGGATTGGTATGGGTCACACCCTTTTTTCCGCAGCATGTTCGAGACCAACTTCCGCGTGTCCCTGAAAGTTCCTGCTGGATCAAGCACTTTGCGTGTTCAGTTTCGCACAACGGTCGGTAAAGATGGCTACCTCTATCCCACCTGTTGCTGGCAGTTCATTTATTTACTAGCGCCAGCCCGCGATTGGGGCGGTTTCGACAAGCTCGAAATAAAGGTACTTATTCCATCTGGATGGAACGCCGCATGTAATCTCGATCTGGCACGGGATGGCGAAGTTCTCACCGGCACATTCGATGGCATTCCCTCGGATGCATTAGCATTGACGATCCGGATGCCGCCAGAACCTGTTCGCGAACGCATGGCGCAGGTCCGGTTAGGTGCCTGGATCGGATTGATCGCAACGGTAGCTTTGTTACTGCTTGTAACTTGGTTTTGCGGCTCAAGGATTCAACGCCGGGTCGGAAAAACCAGACTGGTGCTGGCGAGCGCCTTGGCGTGGGGAATAGTAGGATGTTGTGCAGGCTGGCTTCTTTTGGTCTTCAATGATCAACTGCTTGTCATTCCAGCCATGCAGCGAGCATCCCTTGGATCAGGCCCTGGCCTGGAAATTGAGTGGTTCTTGACCATTGTTATTGCTTTGGCTGTCGCGGGCGGCGGCGCGCTTCTGACCACTTTTTATTTACCAGCTCGATCGATACGCAAGGTTTCTTGCTGCGGACGAAGAAAGCCGAACATCGAATCTCGTCGTGGTGATACAGGAAAGTTTCTTCAGGTTCGCAAAGCCCGAGCTGTCTGTTGATGCGGAATGAGAATATGCTACAACTACACGCTCATACAAGGATTTTCCGTTCCTATTCGACGAATCATCATGACATCTCTCTCCCCCGAATTGTCGTTGAACTATCTGCCCCGGTTACCGAAACGAAAAGATTTTCGGATCGGCTGCGTCGGGGCCGGCTTCATCATGCGCGACTGCCATCTGGTGGCCTATCGGCAAGGCCGGCTTCAATCCGGTGGCGATCACCTCCCGCGACGGGACCAAGGCCCAAGCGGTCGCCCAGCAACACCGCATTCCGCAGGTGTTCACGCCACGGTCGACGAACTTGCTGGCCGACCCGGAGATCGAGGTGCTCGACGTCGCCGTGCCGCCCGACGTGCAGCCCGGCATCACTGCAGCCGGCCGGCAACGCAGGGCAAACATCTCAAGGGCATTCTGGCCCAAAAGCCGCTGGCGATGTCGTATCGCGACGCCAAGGAATGCGTCGACGCTGTGCAGCAGCCGGCATCGAGCTGGCGGTCAATCAGAACATGCGCTACGACCAATCGGTGCGCGCCATGAAGGATCTCCTGCAGCGCGGCTGGCTGGGCGAACCGGTGCTCGCCACCATCGACATGCGGGCCATCCCGCACTGGATGCCCTGGAGCGAAAAGCTGCCTTCGCTGGCCACCTTCGTCATGAGCATCCACCACCTCGACACGTTCCGCTACTGGTTCGGCACGCCCGATCGCGTCCTGGCCAGCACCCGGCCCGATCCCGCGCACGAAATTTCCCCACACCGACGGCATCAATCTCTACATCCTCGAATACGACGACGGGCTGCGGGCCACGTCCTGGGACGACGTCTGGACCGGCCCGGCACGCGAAGGCGCGGAAAGCGACATCGGCATCCGCTGGCGCGTCGAAGGGACCGAGGGCCTGGCCCGCGGCACGATCGGCTGGCCGGGATATCCCGCGCCGTGCCCAGCACGCTCGACTTCACGACGAAACATCAGCCGGGCTACTGGTTGCAGCCGCGCTGGAAGGAGGTCTGGTTCCCCGATGCGTTCGTCGGCACGATGGCCCAGCTCTGGTTGCGCTCGAAGAAGGAACCGAACCGGAGATCGGCGGCACGCGACAATCTGGAGACGATCGCCCTCTGCGAGGCGGTGTTTGCGGCGGCGAAGGAGCACCGCGTGGTGACGGTACGTGAGTTTATGTGACACGCGCCTCGATCGTGGGACGCGTAGCGCCATCATCGCACACCCACCATTCACCAGCGATTCGCATAAATCCGTGGCCCCTTATGTGGGAAAACGTATTGACACAGGAGTCCGTTGTCTTCGGGATGGGTCGCCTTGGCCAATCGCCGAGCTTCTTCCGGAGTATCCGCCACAAACGCCTCCTGACCGGCTACGGCTACGAACTTACCGCGCACTTGTGGCAACAGGTCACCCCAATGCGTTTGCAGCCAATCGCTGTTGGATTTGAATTGCAGATGCTTCGCCCTGCAAAGGGCGTTTTCCACCGGATCGGAAACTTCCTCAATCGTAAATATTGGCTCGGTCATGGCCTATTACCTCCATTTTGCCCATCATAGCGTCCTAAACGGTGCGATTCAAGTTCACCGATTCCGATGCTCCGACGCTTGTTTCCGCTGTCAGTTCCGTGCCGGTAGAATTCTTACGACCTCGCAACGAATGTTTTCCAATGGAAAGCTACGGCCTTGCGATCGCGAGCCAAATGATTTGTTGCTTTTTGCCTCGCAGCGGAAGAAACAAAAAAAGCCCTCGGTTGAACCGAGGGCTTTCCGATTCATCTTTCGATGATTCGATTACTGGCAGCAGGAGGTTGTCGGGCAGCAGGAAGTTGTCGGGCAGCAAGACTTCTTGCTGGCCAATTTGCCCTTCAAGCTGGACAGCAAACCAGGCTTGCAGCAGGTCGTGGCACACACGTTGCCGCAGGCTGGGGCACAAGCTGGTGCACAGGCCGGAGCACAAGCAACGACTTTGTCCACCCATGTCGGAACCATTTTGCAAACCGTGTAGGTTTCGCAGGTCGGGACACAGGTCGTCACGCAGCGAGTGGCCTGGTAAGGAACGCAGACCTTCTTGCAAACCGTGCAGTTGACGGTCTTGCAGACCGGCACGCACTTGGTCTTGCAAACCGGCACCACGGTGGTCTTGGTTTCGCACCGATAGGTGCAAACCTGCTTGCAGACCGGTACACATTCCTTCACGAGCTTCTTCTTGCAGACCGGCACACATTCCGTGTGGCAATCCGAAACCCAGCACTTCTTCGTGGTGGTGGCACAAGGATCGGGGCACTTGTGGGAGATACGACCCAAAATGCTTTGACCGGCAGGAACCGTCGTGCATTCCCAATGGCCGCCGCGGACGGTCTTGGTCTGCATTTCAGTGACCGTCACCATCTTCCACTTGGTAACCATTTCCGTTTTCATCTCCATCACCGGAACCTTGACCACGCAGGTCCGGGTCTCGTTCACCATTTCCGTAACCTTCTGGTATTCCGTTACCTGTTTGGCTACCACTTCCGACACAGTCTCATACTTGTAGGCGGTGTAAGTTTCCTGCTTGGTCACCGGCTTGTAGACCGTTCGGGTCGCCTGAACCTGGGTGGGAACCATCTCACAGACCTTGATCGTGGTCGTGGTGGGGCCGCACCCGCCGGTGGGCGTCGAAACAACCGCCGGGGCTGCCGGGGCTGCCGTAGCCGGGGCGGCTACGGGTGCAGCGATGGGCTCTGCAACAACTTGAATCTGCGCAACTGCCATGGCCGCAAACGGGGCCACAGCCAGGAGCGCACCCGCATACAGAAATTTCCGCAGGCGTGAAAAGCACATTGCAATCTCCTTATATTCCGTAAGGGTCGCCCGTGGTCATCGCCGCGTTCCTACGACAGACGCGAGTCTCTTCGACGCCGACGTTCGACATGCACTCGAATATGCGCTATATCGGCAAAATGCGAAAGCAGAGACGACTGGAAAAGTTGAGAAAACGGGGCAACATGCGCGCGCCTTTTCTAGTCACGAAGAGTTGACAGGTTGTGTTGATTAGTCAGTGTTCAGTGTTCAGTGTTCAGTGTTCAGTTAGGATACATGGACAAAGATGCCGGTAATGAGGAATTTGACCCCAGCTTAACCCGATCCGTATGAATGATACCATTCACTCGGATCTTAAACTAAACACTGAACACTGAATACCGAACACTATATGAGAGGAGATCTTGATGCACTCGAACGTCGAGATGTTAATTTCCGCGGAGGAAATCCAAACTCGTGTTGACGAAATCGCTCGGTCGATCACACAAGCCTACAACAATCATGCTATCACTATTGTAGGCGTGTTGACCGGGTGCCTCGTCTTTCTTGCGGACTTGATTCGCCGCCTCGACTTTCCACTGCGCATCGCACTGGTTCAGGCCTCGAGTTACCGGGGAGCAGTTACCACCGCGGGCGAGCTGCACGTACAGGCAGAGTTGCTGCCGGATTTACAAGGAAAACATGTTCTATTGCTCAACGATATTCTCGATTCCGGGCAAACGCTTTCTCATTTGGTCGAGCATCTTCAAAGTCTCGGTACGGCCTCGGTTCGCGTCGCAGTACTCTTGCGAAAGGAAGGCCGGCAGCGGGTTGCCCTGGAGCCTGACTTCTGTGGTTTCACTATCCCCGATGCCTTTGTCATCGGTTATGGTCTGGATTACAACGACGAATATCGCAATCTCCCATACATTGGGGTTTTACGGACATCAGAATAATTCCTTTAATAGTTCCAAGTTCCAAGTTCCAAGTCAAAGACTTCCTACCTTTCGGGTTTTTAGCTTGGAACTTGGAACTTGGAACTTGGAATGGCATGCGTAAGATTTTGCTTCTCGTTCCCGACCTGAACCATCACGGTTATGCCCGCCAGGCATCGCTATTGGCAACCCATTTGCCCCACGATCGATTTTCCGTCGAGATTCTTGGGATCGATGGCGCGGGGCCTTTGGCGGAGCCTTTGCGTGCCGAAGGTATTGTCGTCGAAGCACGTAAAGTACGCCGAGCACTGAACATAAGAGATTGGTTCGCTCTTCGGCAACGACTCGGCGCGGACCCGCCCGACATTTTGCATGCTTTTGGGCTGGACGCACTGCGGGAAATCGGCTTCGCCATGTTTGGGAACCGGCGACGCATTCCGCCGATCGTTGTCAGCCTGTCGCTGACTGGCTGGCAAAACGAACGCTCCAGGTGGTGGAGCCGAGGATTATTAGGGCGGGCCGGTGCCATCGTGGTTGCCAATGAGCGGGAACGCGAACGATCGATCGCGCGGGGCTTCCCGCCAGATCGTCTGCACACGATCAAACCGGGCGTGTCGTTGCCAACGGTCGCGCCGGATAATGCAACCTTTCGCACTTCGTTTGGAATCCCGACCAATGCCAGGCTAATCCTGAGTGTCGGCGAAATGACCCGACTCGATCGAATGCATGCTGTCTATTGGGGTTTCGACATATTACATTATGTGGACCGATCGATTCACGCGCTCTTGATCGGTGACGGCCCCGCGCGGCAACGGACGGAAACCAATGCTCGCTCCTCAATGTTCGACGATTACCGGATTCACTTTCTTGGATCTCGACCCAATGCTGCTGCACTACTTCCCCTGGCAGAGCTGATTTGGGTCGTTCCCGGCTCGCAGGGTGGAACCTACAGCCTGCTGGAAGGAATGGCGGCGGGACGACCCGTGGTGGCAACCGCCTTACCGCATTTATCGGCGATTGTGAAGGATGGTGAGACCGGCCTATTGATTCCACCGTCCGATCCTCCTGCACTGGCACGCGTTTCTCATAAACTGTTACAAGATGACCATTTATGCCGGAGCCTCGGTGAAGCAGCACGAGCAGCGGTCGAAACATCTTTTCGCGTGGAAATGATGGTAAATCGGTTTGCCGAGGTGTACGATTCCGTGATCAGGCGATAGAAGACGGAGGTTGTGCCTTGCCTCTAATTCGCCCATCGTTTGCCGCTCTGCGGCGAACGTCTTTGTCTTGCCGCTCCGCGGCCTAAACCTTCCCTGGTCAGTGACTGATTGGGATAACGCAAAGCGCTCCGTTGGTGGCAGCGCTAAGCCGCGGAGCGGCAAGAGAAGACGTTCGCCGCAGAGCGGCAAACGATGGCAAATATAGACACTGAACACTGAACACAGTTTGGAGTTTGCCTTATGCAAGATGTCTTGACGGTGATTTTGGCGGGAGGCAAAGGCACTCGACTGGACCCACTTACTCGCGATCGCGCCAAGCCGGCAGTTCCTTTTGGCGGGCAATATCGAATCATCGATTTCACACTGTCGAATTGCATCAACAGTAACTTGCGCCGAGTCATTGTCTTGACCCAGTACAAGGCACGCAGCCTGGATCGCCATATTCGACGAGGCTGGAATTTTCTCAGCACCGAACTGGGGGAATCGGTTGAGGTTCTGCCGCCGCAGCAGCGGATCGACGAACACTGGTATCAAGGCACTGCGGATGCTATTTATCAAAACATTTATAGCCTGGAGAAAGAGGAGCGGACCTACACGTTGATCCTGGCGGGCGACCACATCTACAAGATGGATTACAGCGAAATGGTCCGTGCCCATCAGGATACCAAGGCGGATCTGACGATCGGTTGCATTCCCATACCGCTTTCGGAATCGAGGCATTTCGGCGTCATGGAGGTTGATGCCGAAAATCGAGTTGTGGGTTTCGAGGAGAAACCGTTTCAGGGCAAACCGATCCCGGGAAACCGCGATCGCTGTCTGGGATCGATGGGCATCTATGTATTCAATACCCGGCTCATGTTTGAATTGCTCTGCGAAGACGCCGCGCATCCGAATAGTTCGCACGATTTCGGCAAGGATCTTATTCCGATGATGATCCAGAGCCATCGCGTTTTTGCTCATCGTTTTCGCGATCGCAACAACAAGGATCAACCCTACTGGCGCGATGTGGGCACGCTGGACGCCTATTATCAGGCCAATATGGATCTCGTGGAAGTTTCGCCGGTTCTGAACATTTATGATTCCGACTGGTTGATCCGCACTTCGCACCACCAGGGGCCGCCGCCGAAATTTGTTTTTAGCGGCGAAGGACCGCCCGGCGTGGCCCGGCGCGGCGATGCACTGGATAGCATGGTTTGCCAGGGCTGCATTATCTCGGGCGGGCACGTCGGTCCGAAGCATCTTGTCGCACAATGTGCGAGTCAATAGTTACGCCGTGGTGGACCAATCGATTTTGTTCGAGGGCGTCGATGTGGGCCGGCACAGCCGGGTTCGGCGGGCCATCGTCGATAAGGATGTCAAAATACCGCCGAATACAACGATCGGTTACGACCTGGAATACGATCGAAGGCGAGGGTTTACCGTGACGGAACAGGGAGTTGTGATCATTGCCAAAGCGGAACGTCCGGAGACGTTTTTGATGGCGAGAGAGTAATCTGCAACCACAGCTCCAGCAAGACAACGCGCACAATCGTTTGCATTCATCCTTGATGGGACTCTTTCCATTCTCATTTCCTGAATCGCCTTAATTCCCAGAAAACTCATGGGGTAGAGTTGAAATGGAACAACCCGGTTTACGCCGGGTTGCTCTGCCGTGAGCACGGTTGCTCTCGGCTCACTTACTCACGGAGGAGTGGTCATGAAGACCCACTCACGGATGAGGAGCCTGGTGCTAGAGCTAACTGCCTACACCAGTCTCGCAGCGCTCCATTGCGTAAATGGAGAAGCTGTTACGCTACCATACGGACTTTTAGTCATCGCGGTTTCACTGCGGATCTATCGGCTATTCCGCGCCAGTCGGAAGAACCGTTCGGATTCGCTTGATTCCACGAAGGCTTAAAGGCCGCTCACAGGGTATTCGCCCGCCCTGCGAGTTGTTTTGATTAAACTCGATACAACCCCTTCTGTCAATATCACCCCCTTTTGATCGCTGGGTAAATATGGACAAGTTTTAGATAGTTTATTACTTCCTTTTTCTTTTCTCGATGGTAAGATGGGTATCACAGTGATTGACAAACCTGCCCAAAGGTTATCCCGGAAACACCCACAGATGAGTCATGATCGAAGTTCAGATCTTCATTCCGGTCAACGACAACGATGGGAAATCCTTTAGCCAGCAAACCGACGATGCCTTTGAAGCAAGACTCATTGCTCTTTTTGGGGGATTCTCGCTCTTGCCGGGGTTGGTGAAGGGTGGATGGTCACACGAAGGGAGCGTGTTTAGGGACAACTCCCGCATCTATATGATTCATCTTTTCTCCATTTGCGATGGTGGGAAAATTCGACAGGCAGTCACCTATGGAAAGAAACGATATGCCCAGATCAACATCTTTGTCCGGTATCTGGGCATTGCTGAGATTCTCTGATTCAACCGGTTTAGCCGGGTTGACGGACCTTGCTCTTTGGGGAAGCAAAACATGACTACTTATCAGTTGCTATCGGGAGAGAAGATTCAATACCCGGAGCCGAACGGCCAGGTGGCAAAGTTCTTGGAGCGTGTGCGAGGCGCGAGCGAAAACCATGCGGTCAGCATCTACCAGATGATCGATCTGGTCTATGGCCTCGACAATCCCATACTCGATAAGAACCTTATCCCTGGAAGGGCTATGGTAACGCAGGTAGTCTTCGAGAATCCGCTTTATCGAGTGATGAGCGATTATGTAGGCCGAAAGAGGATTCAACTTGGACTGGTGGACATAGAAGCGGTGAAGGCTTGCCACACCGTCAGCGTTCAAGAGGCCGCCGAGAAACTGGGTATTACCCCTGTTGCCGTACGCCAGGCCATCAAGAGCCGGCGACTCGATGGAATGCTCATCAACGGCCAGTGGTGGCTGCGCCAGGAAGGGATCAATGCGTATCGGGTCAGCAACCGGGGACCCAAACGAAAGGAGCTGCAACGGGAGCTGAGTAGTTCATCGGGTGAAGATGATTCGGCCGTTCTCGTGCGCGTGGGAGCTGCCGGCGGCTTAAGCCTATCCGTCCGGGTCAACGGTGGAGAGGTTCTCAAAGAAGGTTCCGGAGGGTGGGGCAAACTTTCTTCGGGCTGGGAGTCTGCACTGGTTCGGCTCGCAACAAAGGCAGGCATCCGAGTCATTGAAATCAAGCCAGCCTTGGGCCAAGAAATCGAAACGATAGAACATGGAAAGATGTTTGTTCGCGGTCAGTTTGAGATCGTCAAGAGACACAATTCCACCGAGAAGGCGAACGAACTCTGGAAGAGTTTTGCAACCATCAAGGTGGAATCTTGAGCCTTCACGCAATCCCTTCTGTCAATATCATCCCACCGTCAATAATCCGAGATCGACCCATCCTTCAAACGGCCCCGCGTCGGCCACTCCGCTTTGTGCGGTTTCTTGGACAATTCTTCGAGTTTCGCTTCGTCGATTTCCACTCCCAGACCTGGTCCCTGCGGCAGCGAAGCATAGCCCTCTTTATCGACGGACCAACTCTTCTTGATTAGACCCGCCGGGGTTATGGACGGGTAGTATTCCTGAATCAGGAAGAATGGAACCGCTGCACAGACATGCAAGCTGGCCGAAGTACCCAGTTCAGTCATCACGCAGTGCGGCGCGATGGGGACATGGAAGGCCTCGGCCAGTGTGGCGATTTTCTTCATCTGCGAAATTCCGCCGCAGTGAGCGCAATCGGGTTGAAGCACATCGATGCAGCGCTCGGTCAGGTAAGGCAGAAACTCCCAGATGGTTCGATCGCGCTCACCGGTTGCCAGCGGGATTTTGATCGCTTGCTTGAGACGTTTGAAAACTTCAATATTACCGGGAACTGCCGGCTCCTCAATGAAAGCGATGTCCAGCGGGTTGATCGCACTGGCCAGTTGGATGAGATAAGCCGGCGGCAGCGCGCAGTGAGCGTCGAAGATGACCATCCCCGCGGGACCAACTCTTTTGCGTTCACCGGCGATGTAATCCACAAACTTTTGAATCTCTGCGGGCGTCCCGCTAAAGTCCGCCGGTGTGCCCGCACCTGGCTTGGTGGCCGTTGCGGAAGGATAGACGCGAATTCTGTCGCGCGTGGGGCCGCCCAAGATGTGGTAAACGGGAACACCCCAGAGCTTGCCCATGATGTCCCAGAGCGCCATGTCGATGCCGGCGATGGTATGGACCATGAAGGGTCCGCCGCGCATATCGCGGTGAGCGCGATAGAGCTTTTGCCAGAGATGCTCGACCCGCGTGGGGTTCTCGCCGTCGAGAAGCTCGAACATCGAGCGCGCCAGAACCGCTGCTACCTTCGGCTCCAGTTGATCGATCTCGCCCCAGCCAGTGACGCCGTGGTTGGTCTGGATCTTCACAAAAACCTTGGGGCCGGCGGGAATAGCCGTCATGCTCTTGATGCGAATGGTAGAAGAACGATCCTCGCCCTTGGCAATGGGATCCGCGCCAAACAGATCGGCAAGCATGACTTGACTGGCTACGAAGGCGCTGGAGCCAGTCAGGATATCGCGACGTGTGAGAGGCATGGGTAGTCAACTCCAAGAGGTCAGGTTGATCGGTACATGGTGGAACTGGATGTCTCATCAGTATGCTCATCGAAAAGACAAAAGCATAACGCGCACAATCGTTTGTATTCCTAACTGGTGAAGCTAGCCACCTTACATTTCTTCAAGCCTTCGCCATCAAAGCTATTGTTCATCGAGTAGGGTTGAAATGGAACAACCCGGTGTAAACCGGGTTGCTCTGCCGTAAGCATGGTCGCTTACGGCTCCCTAACCTCACGGAGGAGTGGTCATGATGACCCACTCACGGATGAGGAGCCTTGTGCTTGGGCTGGAACTTACAGCCTACACCAGTCTCGCGGCGCTCCATGCTGTTCATGGAGAAGCCGTTACGCTACCTTATGGTCTTTTAGTCATCGCGGTTTCGCTGCGAATCTATCGGCTATTCCGTCACAATCGGAAGAACCGTTCGGATTCGCTTGATTCCACGAGACCATAACGGCCGCTTACAGGGTAACGCCCACCCTGTGAGTCATTAGCATTAAACTCGATACAACCCCTTCTGTCAACGCTCGAATCTCAGGCCGTTTTCCGCGCTTGTGCGGGAGTTCATTCCATCAAGCCTTTGACGTGCTTGCAGATATGATTGGGCGACATCTCACCCCGATAAACCGCGTCCGCACAGGTGCAATGCCAGTCGACGTGGCCATCCGTGCGACGTTCGAGTGCCACTTGATATGGCGATCGACCACCCATCACTTCCAGGGTCATCATGCAGCCTGGCTGATCGGATTGCGGATTGCGGTAGGTGATACGGTACCGGTAAACGGCCAGCTCCCGCTTCCGATCCGGCCCCGGTATCGTTTTTAGTAAAACCCCTGTTGAGAGAGCATTTGGGTTAATATTCATCGCAGTTTTCCCCAAACTTCATTTCCTGCATTTTACCCGCGATGACTCCTCAACCAATGTCGGTAGGAAATAGCACGTCAGAGGTCAGAAGTCAGAGGTCAGACGTACTTGGTTTACTGGACGTTCAGCTTTTTGAACGTCTCGAAGTGCTCTGCAACTTTGCCTTCCTTCGTATCGCCGGCGTGGAGAAGAATTCCATACCGGAACTTGAGGTGATCGCCCTTGGCCATTTTCACGAGATCGGTGTTACCTTTCACATCCGGAAACTTTGATTTGTCTCGACCGAATGGATTGGCCGCCATCAACCCATAATCGCGCGCGTGCCAGCATGCTTTCTGGGTGTTCTTCGGGTCTTCCAAAATGGCAATGCCTGCCTCCTTATCACCGATCTTGCCGAAGTAGTCGCACCAAGCCGATTTGTGGCCCCAGATTTCCTTTTCGCCCAGTTTGCCCTCGGCGTTGGCGAAATTGCCGCCGCCGCTTTTCACGGTAATCTCATCATTGACGCGCACCCCCATCGAGCCTTCCTTGGTGTCGCCGAAGGTGAGAGGACAAACGCCGGCGAAGAGGTCGATGTCCAGGACCAGGAGCCTGGCATCACCGAGATTGTACAGGCTGATAATGCGGGTTTCGTCGAGGATTTTCGTCCCATCAGCTGCTTTCCATTCATTCTTGGTCGAAATCGCGGCGCTGTTCTTACCCGTCTTCGGCTTGCCCACTTCCACGCAGACGATCTTGCCATGTCCTAACCCTTCCGACCAGAAATCGACTCCCTTGACATTCTTGTCCAGGGACTTGGATTTGATCTCGATTCCCTCGGGAATGATGTCGCCATGACAGAACCATGCCGATTTCTGATGGACGTGATCGGCCGTCTCCTTGGGCAAACCCTTGACCATCGGCCAGCCTCGCGTCACGGGAATTTCTCCCGGTGCGTAGAGCGGGTAGAAGTATGGCTTCGCCACCGTTTCGCCGATCTGGTAATGAGTAACGACCGCTTTGCCGATCTTGAAAGTGATCGTGGCCTTCGACGTTTCGATGGTCACTTCTTCCGCACGCAGGGGAAGCGCCATTGCCAGGAAAACGGCTAATGTAACAAAGTGTTTCATAAGGAGAGTCCTTGTAACCGATCAAAAAATGCGCGAGATCGCACGAACCCCATAATAGCCAAACACTGTCCCGAATCCCATCACTGCTAAGATACCTAACACCCGGCAAGTGCCATCTGCGAAACCTCGAAGTCTCGCTCTCGTGGGATCAAGTTGATCATATAGAATTTCAACTCGTTCTCCTCGCACATAGTATGGACAACCCACATCTCCCACGCCCATCATTATTGAAATATGGGTCCGGCCCTGTTCATCTTGAAATGACACTTTGGCGTGGTAATGGGTATTTGGAAAACCGTCTTCTGTTGTTACCTCAAGCTCATGATCGACGACAAATCCTTTCGCACGTCGAGCATTTCGCTGAAAGCGGATCTCCTCCCAAAGCGCTCTAAAGCCCGCCACCAAGCCAATGCCCACAAAAGGGAGGACCAGCAAACCAAAACACGGTGCCAGTTGCGTCTCGAAATCTTTCATGATGGTCCCATTCATCATCGCCATAGCAGTCAGGGTCATTGGTTTCGTGGGAAGGTTTATCTTCACAACTGACCACTATTATCTTCCTTCCCCCGTATCCAACAGCACACCCATCGCCGAGGCGACTCGTCGATCAATAATGCGCTTCTTATCGCGCGTCATGTCGAGTACGTACCGATCCAGAAGGGTAAAGCGACGATTGAACTCGCCCAAGATTCGCTCATCTTCCGCATGCAAGAAAATGAAATTGGTTCGGAATACCCCTGCGAATGCCAGACCCAGCAGTGGAGCCTCTTCCAAAAAGGAGCCGACCGTTCTGCGCAACAACGAAAGGATGAGCGAATCTTCCTTCACGGTACAGAGCAGTTCCTTTTGCGTGTCGTAGACGTACCAGCGCTTGCGAAAAATGTTGTAGAGATAATTCTTGCGAAAACGCGCCAGAACCTCGCCACGATCATCGACCAGCGTGTACCAGGCATTGATCAGGAAGAACTTTTGGTCCTGCAAGACCCGCATCAAAGGCTCCCGCTTCGACTCGTCCGCATAGAAAGTGATGTGCCGGCGCGGAATGAGTCGAATCAACAACAGCGATGCGATGACCAGCGCGATCAAGCCGACCACGACCGCTGCGGCGATGCCGGCAGCCCCGTTTAACTCCGTCGCGATAACAACTGCCCCAATCACCCCTAACGCCATCACGAAGCAAAAAGCACCCACGGCAACGCAGCTAGCCATAAACATCGCGGGTCGTTCGATGAAGAGCAGTGGTTCACCGTGTTCGTTCTGGACGTTGTACTTTTCCGTGAGGATAGTGAAGAGTTTTTGCCGCATCAGGAACTTGTCGTAACGGAAAGCAGGATGGGTATCGCCCCAGACCTGATCTTCCTCATCCTCATCGTAATCGCGGGACCGACGTTCGCGCCTCGGTCGATCGTCGTCATCCTCATCGTAATCGCGGGACCGGCGTTCGCGCCTCGGTCGGTCATCGTCGTCGTCGCGGGAAGAACGCCCCCGATAGAGATCTTCTTCCGCTTCGGGAACGGTAAGAACTGCCTGACAATCCGAACAACGAACCTTCTGGCCCGCGAACTCACCTTTAAGGGTAAACTTCGCACCGCAAGTGCTACAAGTTACGGGAATTGGCATGACAATCCAACTACGCAAAAGGAAAAATATGTGCTGTATTCGTCGCTATCGTACAGAGAAATAATGGCAAAAGCGAGTTACAAACACCGAGAATCATCGCCTGCAGGCTTTCCCGTCTGGTGAAAAGCGGGTAACTTTGCTACGATGACAGAACATGAGCGAACCGCAGCAGTTGCATCGACTTTTCGGGTTATCCTGGATCGATTTCTTTTACGGAACCTCCGTTGAAGTCGAGATCGAACTGGATCTTTCACTGAAGCAACAGTTCCTCGATGTGGTGGAAGTGTTGGGTCTGCGGATTCGGGTCCGCCTCGATACCATCGTAACGCAATCACAATTGCTGTGGTGAGGACTATCGCGGCAAAACCCAGCAACACAAATCGATCTGAGCCAAACCCCTCATTAACGATATCATAGGTCGTGACAAACATCATCGTGGTTAACCGCAAAAATTTCGCTGCCGGAACCGGTCAACCCAACGTGCCAGCCCGCTTACTTCGTGCGCGGCTCTGCTTGCCTTTGACTTTCAGTGCCGGGTTCGGAATGAGCCGCGCACGAAGTACGCGGGTTAGCCGTTAAGATACCTCCGAAATCCGGCGGAAAAGTAGCCAAGCACCAACTACAACCATTGGGGATCCTAACCCAGGCGGGTGACCACCCGCGTCACGGATATTCTCGGTGCATGCCAAAGTTAGTTGAAGCTCAACGTCTTTGCCGGAATGGATGACCAACCTAGAAAAAACGTTCTTGGAAAAAATGCGTCCTTTAGCCAACAAGGTCACGAAAGCGGTTTGGCGGCATCGCCCTCCGATTCGTTTGCCAAGTCGATCGTGCCACGTTTTACCTTCGGTAAGCCCGGGGTTTAACGCCAATTCTTGCGCAGAGATCCTTATACGCTCGCCGTCGTTTGACCATGTTGGCCGTATTGAACGTCAAATAGAAGTCTCTAAACGCCCAATCGAAATCCGAGGACGAACATCCATAAAGAAAATGAACCAATGCGGCGGCATGAACGCGAATATCATCGTTACCATGAAGTGCACACCATAGTAATTTCTTTCGCACTTTCGGAGTCGGATGGGCTTTTGCGACCTGCAGCGTCGCTACCATACCGTTCAGAATAGTCGTATGTTCAATAGTGTTTAAGATTATTTTCTCGATCTCCTGTTCGGTGATGAGTTGCCGAATCGTAAGACATTCGACAGCATGCATTCGGACTTCAATAGATGGGGAGTTGAGAGCCCTCTTGATCTCCGCTAATGCACGAGTTGAGCCGATACAGTCGAGCGCCTCAATGTCTCTCCAATTTGCAAGATTCTGAGCAATTACCAAATCCTCCGCGCGGTTGCGTTCTTCCGGAGTCATAGCAGCAATCGCAACAAGGTTGTAACCGACGCCGTTGTGATATGCTTCGTAATCAAGCGTCATGCTCTGTCGAAATGTGTCAAATGCCTGCGTCGACACAACGATCCTCCAAGCCGCCGAAACATTAAGACCTCAATGCTGCATGTTCCGCCACAATCGGCTTTACTCTTCGGCAACGACTTGCATGCAGGATAGATCGTAGTTGAGCTAAATCGCTTCGCAACGAATTCCTATAAGAATTCCATCAGAAAAGCGGATTTCCGAATAATGTACTGTAACGGTGCTTTGCCGCGAGTTGCAAGCGTTTTTTCGCCGTTTTCAGCGCGTGGAATGTGCTTGGTATTTGGTTCGTATGCCCGCAATCTGCCAATCATGCTACCGAACCGTGAAGCCGCGACTCGGAGCATCGCATCGGGCGACTGATACCCAAAGGAACACCTTCGCCGCGATGCGTAGAGGAGCGCTGCGGCGCAATAATCCTATTCCCAGTCGAGGCATCCGGGAATTGGTTGCAGGTCAAGCGCTCCTCTACGCATCGCCAATCAGGTTCTCGATGGTCCAAGCGTCCCGACGCGATGCTCCGAGTCGCGGCTTCACGGTTTTGATCGACAGATGGGTATTACGATGAGGCGGCTCGCCTGTTCGGTGGTGCGGCCTACCAGATCAGCGAGACGGATCAACGATTGAATAAACAAACAAACGAGCCCGTGATCGCCATGCTTCCAAGAACTAAGAGCCAATCAAACGCTTATCGATTTGATGGATTGCCGAGGTTTTTGCTGATGAGGGCCCGAAACGGGCGCAGACGCTACAAATTGCTACAAAAATCGGGTTTTTACATCGATTTAAGTTTACTTCCGGGATAAAGTATGGGCTTGCAGTTAAATCACCTAAATAATCTTTTGAGTGTCTCGGTTAGAAGGCGCTCGTCCGATTCGAGGAAGTCACCAAACCGACTCGCCATAGGCTCTACCCCGCTGCTTTCCTACAATCCCTCCTGTTGATTGGCGGGAGCGATTTCGCCTTTTTTTCCTTTGGTTGTCGTCTCTATTTACAGATTGAGCATGAAAGTCCAACAAGCTACCCTGGTCGAACCGTTTCGCGTCGAAATTCGTGAAGTCAATCTTCCCGATCCTGCGCCCAATCAAATTCTCCTAGAATGCGAGGCCAGCGCCATCAGCGCCGGAACCGAACTTGCCGTCTACACCGGTACACATCAATGGCTCAAAGATCCGAACCTGCCGGACTGGAAATTTCCCTTTCGTCCCGGCTACAGCGCAGCGGGCCGGATCGTCGCTATCGGTTCTCAGATAACAGGCTGGCAGGTGGGAGAGCGCATCAGCTATCCCGGCAATCATGCTTCGCACGAGATGTTGTCCATCGGTCACGAACGGGGCCGGTGGTGGAGGATGCCGGAGGATCTCGCCTTTGAAAAAGCGGCCCTGGCTTGTATTAGCCGCTATGGTCTGGGCGGCATTCTGCGTGCGGGACTCACTCTGGGGCGGTCGGTCGCCGTATTGGGGCTCGGCATCATCGGCCAATTTGCGCTACGCTGTGCGCAGGGGGCAGGCTGCAATCCGGTCGTGGGCATCGACGCCGTCCCCATGCGTCGCCATGCAGCCAAAGCAGCGGGGGCCTCGCACGTCATCGATCCGAACGCCGGGGATGCCCTGAAGCAGCTTAGCGATTTTCTGGGCACGCGCGGCGCAGAGATCGTCATCGATGCTACGGGTGTGCCCGATGCGATCCCTGTCGCCATGTCGCTGGCGTGCAACGCCGGGCAGGTCGTCGTGGTCGGCAGTCCGCGCGGTTTGGCCAAGGATGTCAATTTCTACGATCACCTGCATCGTCGCTACATCGAAGTGAGCGGGGCGCACGGGAACATGCTGTTCGAGGAGCCTCACACCAGGCTGGCGGGTGCCTGGGACATCAACAAGGCCCAGCACTGGCTGCTGGCAGCCCTGGCCTCGGGCCGGCTCAATACCGAGAAGCTCGTTACGCACACCATCACGCCCGATAAGATCGGTGATGCCTACGAGGGCTTGCTGAAGAAGAAGGATGAGTATTTGGGTGTTGTGGTTAAATGGAAGTAAACCATTTAACCATCAATAACACCAATAACACGAATAAGGACAAATGCAAAAAGAAACCATTGGGACGGCTAAACCGCACGTCATGCATAAAGATGTTTTCTTATTCGCATTATTCGTGGTATTCGTGGTTAAGAATCTCTTGGACCTCGGACTTCATGGACTCGTTTCTAACCCATATCATCCTCGCCCTCTCTTCCATCGCTGCCGGCGCGGTCAACGCCATTGCCGGCGGCGGCACGCTATTGACCTTTCCCACACTGATGAGCGTTCTGGGCAACAACGGTGTCCTTGCCAATGGAACCAGCACCTTCGCCCTGATGCCTGGCTCGCTGGCCAGTGCCTGGGGTTATCGCAAGGAAGTTGCCCCATCGCGGCAAATGGTCTTTTGGCTCCTGGTGCCCAGTCTCATTGGCGGTATTATTGGAACGCTCCTTGTCACCGAGTTGCCCGAAAGCGTCTTCAACGCGCTGCGTGCCCTGGCTGATCCTGACGGCCACAACAATATTCCTGTTGCAAGGACCGATTAGGCGTTGGACCGGCAGCCACCACGGGTCGCCCACCGATAAAACGATCGTGTTTATTCTGCTGGCCCAACTGGTGATCGCCATTTACGGCGGCTATTTCGGGGCCGGGATTGGGATCCTGATGCTCAGCGCACTGGGATTCATGGTGGGAGGCGACATTCATCGAGTCAACGGCGTCAAAACGGTGCTGGCATCGGCCATCAACGGCATGTCGGTAGTGATCTTTGTGGTGAAGGGTAAGGTGGTCTGGGAATATGCCTTTACCATGATGTTTGCGGCGATTATCGGGGGATATATCGGTGCGCGAATGGCCCGGCGCTTACCTCCCACCTATGTGCGAATTTGCGTGATCGTGATCGGGTTGACGTTGTCGGGATATTACTTTGCGAAACAGTTGCTGTAGTCAATTGGATTTTGAGCTACTCTCAATCACTCCGATTCGGCAGCTTGTTCGATCCGCGCCACCCGAAGCTGATAGAGCCGAACATCTTCCCGCTCGAAACAACAGAACGTCACCTCGCGCGGTAATTCGTGCTGCATGAGCCACTCCAACACCGTCGTAACCGCCAGATGGCAGGCCGCTTCTTTAGGATAACCGAAAACACCCGTCGAAATGCAGGGAAACGCTATGGTTCGCAGGTTCCGTTCCTTGGCTACCTGCAATGCATTGCGATAGCACGACTCCAATATCGTACTTTCGCCCTGACTTCCATCCCGATATACCGGACCAACCGCGTGAAGCACAAAGCGCGCGGGAAGATAATACCCCTGGGTGAGCCGAACCTCACCTGTTGGACAGCCTCCCAGAGTCCGGCATTCGGCCAGCAGTTCGGGTCCGGCGGCCGATGGATGGCCCCGTCCACACCACCGCCGCCCAGAAGGCTCTCATTTGCGGCATTGACGATGGCATCGACATCCAGCTTGGTGATATCACCTTGAATCAGGTGAATTCGCTGCGCAAGAGAAGTTGTCATGGTGCTTTCCCAGTCTAACCGAGCCTGAAGCGAAGGTGTAACTCGCTTTTCTTCGCTTACGCTTCAGGCTCGGTTCCGTTGCCCCCTGAAGCGTAAGCGAAGGTGTAACTCGCTTTTCTTCGCTTACGCTTCAGGCTCGGTTCCGTTGCCCTGGACTTTCGACAAATCCATAATTGTCGATTTTATCGCCGGAATTCTTGGTTCGCAATCAACAAAGCTCTCCAAGAACAGCATACTTCCCCCTTGACCTGATAGCCTAGAATCTCGATAACCTTAGTAGGTATTCGCCGGAGCTTTGAATGGACCGAGTCCCCATCGACAACGATGAAATCGCGGCCGTCAACCGAGAGTTGGCAGGCCGGGCCCCCGAAGATGTGCTGCGCTGGGCTGTTAGGCGATTTCATCCTAAACTCATGATGGCCACGGCTTTCGGAGCGGAAGGCTGTTGTATTCTCCACATGCTCGCCGAGATTGAGCCGACCGTCCATGTGATCAATCTGGAAACCGGCTATCAGTTTGCCGAAACCCTGGAAATGCGCGAACGTATTAAAAACCGTTATGGTATTATCGTTGAGTTTATTCGTCCGGAATTGACCATCTCGCAGTACGAAAAGAAACATGGCGGCCCGTTACATGGGACAGAATTTTCCGACCAGTGCTGTCACGACCGCAAGGTAATCCCACTGAGAAGAGCTGCTGCGGGCTTCGATGCCTGGATCAGTGCCATCCGCAGCGATCAAACAGCGCATCGCAAGGTCGCGGGCGTTGTCCAGTGGGATCCAAAATTTGAACTCGCCAAGATCAACCCGCTGTTGACCTGGACCCTGAAGGATGTGTGGAACTTTATCTATAAGAACGATGTTCCCTACAACCCGCTCCACGATCAAGGCTACCCAAGCATTGGTTGTAAGCCTTGCACATCGATGGTGGAGCCGGGCCAGGATGAACGGGCCGGGCGCTGGGCTGGAACCGTCAAAAAGGAATGCGGATTACATGTGATCGAACATGAAGGCGGATCGGGGATCTGAAAAACTTGAAAACCATTTCCCAGGGTTCGCAAAGCCTCACCCTGGGCTTTATTGCGACGCCCTTCCAGGGCTTGGCGCTTGCGTGCGATGAGCTTAAACCATCGAGCACCTAGCCCTGGAAGGGCGTCGCAATAAAGCCCAGGGTGAGGCTTTGCGAACCCTGGGATACCACACGAACTCTACTGGGTGTTATGCGTCTACCTCTGTTTTCTGCTAAAGTCGATTATGCCTGTACCGCCATGTTGGAGCTGGCAATCCATCACCCCGACCCATCACCTGTTTCGCTCAAGGCAATCTACGAAACGCACGGCATCTCCCAACGATTTCTCGTGCAGATTTTCCTGCAACTGCGGGCGGCCGGGCTGGTGTCCAGCACACGAGGAGCAGCGGGAGGATACCATCTGACGCGCCCTCCTGAAGAGATTAGTCTGGCCGATGTTGTGAAGAGCATTGAAGACCCTGAAACCGCGAGCGACAGCCAGAACAAGTCCGGCAAGCCGTTATCGCCGCTTCGGAGTGCTTTATACAGCACCTGGAACAATTTTCTCATCGCCCAGCAGCGCGTTCTCGAATCGACAACGCTGGCTGATCTCGTCGCTCGTTCCCAACAGCAGTTCGATATTTCTTATCAGATTTAATCTGGTGGTCAGTGGTCACTATTCACTGACCACTATTCTTCCTCGGCCCAGTCGCGCGGTTTGAGATAATAATCCATCAACTCCGCTTCGGGGGAACCTGGTTCGGGATGCCAGTCGTAAACGTAGCGCACAGTTGGCGGCAACGACATCAGGATCGACTCGATGCGCCCGCCGGTTTTCAGGCCGAAGATCGTACCCCGATCGTATAGTAGGTTGAACTCGACATATCGACCCCGGCGATATTCCTGAAAGGCGCGCTGGCGCTCGGTATAAGGTAGATTTTTTCGGCGCTGGGCAATGGGTGTATAGGCATCGAGAAAAGCGTTGCCGCTGTCTTGTACGAAGTTGAAGATTTGCTCCTGGTCGCCATCCAGATAATCGAAGAATACTCCACCGACGCCGCGCGGCTCCTTACGGTGGGCCAGAAAGAAATATTCATCGCAATCCTTTTTCATCTTCCGATAATCTGCTATTGCTTTATGCCGGTCGCATACATCTTTCCAGACACGATGAAAGTGGATCACATCCTCCTTGAATGGATAGTAAGGTGTTAAATCGGCACCACCGCCGAACCACCAGCGCTCGCCCTTGGTGAGAAAGCGCCAGTTGGCATGAACGGTAGGAACCATGGGGTTACGAGGATGCAGAACCAGCGAAATACCCGTGGCGCTGAACTTGTTGCCTTCGCCAGGAAGATTCTTGGCAAACTCCGGCGACATCTCGCCGAACACTTCGGAGAAGTTGACACCTGCTTTTTCAAACACTCCACCTTCAACCAAAACGCGCGATCGGCCGCCGCCGCCGCCCTCTCGGTCCCAGGAGTCTTCGCGGAAACGAACAACGCCATCAATTGCTTCGAGGCCTGCGCAAATGCGGTGCTGGAGATCCTGGAAAAAGGCAACAGCTCGTGCATGCATAAAAGTATCCCGGAATGTCCAAGGAGCGCTTATAATCAGGGGTATGGATACTACACTGACCGGCGAGATGCTTCTGGAAAGGATGGTGCGTGCCGTGGAAGCCGTTCGAGACCGCTTGCGACGGAGTACCACTGCTCTGGATCAGGCCGGGGTTCCGTATGCCGTCATCGGTGGCAATGCGGTGGCCGCATGGGTCGCTCGCGTCGACCCATCGGCAGTTCGAAACACACAGGACGTCGATATTCTGATCCGAAGATCGGATCTGAATCTGGTGAAGGCAGCTCTGGAGAAGATCGGTTTCATCTATATGCAGGCTGCGGGCATCGATATGTTTCTGGATGGCCCGAAAGCGCGCGCCCGCGAGGCGATTCATATCCTTTTTGCAAACGAAAAGGTGAAAGAAGAATACGCCGATCCGGCCCCCGACGTGATCCCATTCGACATCGCCCCGCCGTTTCACATCGTGAGTCTGGAAGGCCTGGTTCGGATGAAACTGACTTCATTTCGTCGAAAGGATCAGGTCCACATTCAAGACATGATCGGTGTGGGGCTGATTGACGCTACCTGGCCGGATCGACTGCCGGGGGTGCTCGCCGATCGATTGCGGGAAATTCTTGCAACACCGGAAGGATGATCGGTTGGGTATAACCAGATTCTCTGGAGGCGTCGGATTCGATGGTGTAGCCGAATTCGCCAGAATTCGGGTTTCGCCACACCCCGAATTCTGGCGAATTCGGCTACACCATCAGAGAATCTGGTTACACCCGATCGGTTGCGATTATAGCAAAGAGATTGACGGAAATGATTAAATGAAGTTTAATAATAAAACCCCAGGGTTGTCCTGCAACCCTGGGGGGAGCTTTTAATCAATTACGGAATCCTGTGAATCCGAACGGTTCTTCCGATTTCGTCGGAATAGCCGATAGATCCGTAGGGAAACCGCGATGACTAGAAGCCCGTACGACAGCGTAACGGCCTCTCCATGAATGGCATGGAGCGCCGTGAGACTGGTGTAGGCTAATAGCTCTAGCACCAGGCTCCTCATCCGTGAGTGGGTCGTCATGACCACTCCTCCGTGAGTTAGTGAGCTGTAAGCGACCTTGCTTACGGCAGAGCAACCCGGTGTAAGCCGGGTTGTTCCATTGACACTTTACCCCATGAACACTTGTGTCGTTGTGGCGGATCGACAAAATGAATGATTGACATGTCATTTGATGGACGGTTGGAGATGGTCGTGCGCGTTATGCTTTACACGCCAAGCCGGTGGATTTTTGCTCTCGCATTCAACCCATCGCTTGCTTATGCTGTAGGAGAACGATCTGGCTCGCTCTGTTCTCTCCATATCCGGTGACTATGGAACCTCTCGGCGTTGTCTGTATCGAAAGAATGGTACGATCTGTGGAGAAAGTTCGTGAGAGGCTGCTTCGCGCAACCAGTTTGCTCGATGAGGCCGGCATTCCCTATGCCGTGGTCGGCGGCAATGCCGTGGCGGCGTGGGTATCGACGATCGACGAGTCGGCAGTGCGCTTTACTCAGGATGTCGATATTCTCATCCGTCGAGAAGACCTTCCTCTGGTGGCCAAGGCACTGGAGCCGGGCGGTTTCATCTATCGACACGCAGCTTCTATTGATATGTTTCTGGATGGCCCCGAAGCCAAAGCGCGCGACGCCGTACATATGCTTTTTGCTGGAGAAAAAGTCAAACGCGACAGCGATTTTCCCTCGCCGCTGATCTCCGAAAGTTTTCGGGCACCACGGTTTCAAGTCATTAACCTTGAAGGGTTAGTCCGGATGAAATTGACTTCGTTCCGCTTAAAGGATCGGGTTCACATCCAGGATATGATCGGCGTTGGGCTGATCGATGCGACCTGGCCGGATCGATTTCCTCCTGTTCTTGCTGATCGATTGAAGGAGATTCTGGCGAATCCGGAAGGGTGACAGAAATTCGGAATAAAACAGAGCCTGAAGCGTAAGCGAAGAATACGCCTTCCACTGCGCTTAACGCTTCAGGCTCTGTTTTATTCCCATGAAGATTGCGCCTTACGCTTCAGGCTCTGTTCAGTTCCCAACTCCCAACATGATAACCCGATCCTGTCAGCCACCATCCTCGAACCTCCGGTTCACTTCCTGCCAAGCCGATAATCAGGCACATCACCGTCTCGCTATAGTTGCGTTCCAGATCGCGCCAAACTGGGAATCGGTGCCGAGGTCGGATGCGAATGATACACCGCTAGTACCTCGATACCCTTACTCCGCATATCGCGTACCGCAGCAAACATGCTTCGGGGTTCCGAGATGAACTCCGTGGGACTGGCCAGTGCATTCACCAGTGCATAGCGATGACTCACTTGGCCGATAGTACCATCCTCGCTGAGCCGACCGGCAAGCAAGCCGCAACACTCTGCCGGCAACTCGGCCAACGCCTGGGCCAGTATCTCATCGTAAATCGCTTGCGGGATTCGTAAGTGAAAAGGTGTCATAGTGTTTGTGGGGCTATCAACTGGCCCGCTTTTACGATACCGCCCTGCATCACGGCGATAAACTTGGAACGATCCTCCAGGAGCTGGATATTCGTCAAGACATCGCCATCGACGATCAAGACATCGGCCAGTTTACCTGCTTCCAGTGTGCCGAACTCTTCACCGCGGCCCATGATCTCAGCGCCGTTTTCGTGGCGCAGGTGATGGTCTCCAGCGGGCTAAAGCCGACATAGTTCCACGAAGAATGTCAATTCCCTGGCATAGTCGCCGTGCGGATTCCAGGCGAAGCCATAGTCGCCGCCCATGCCGAGCCGGCCGCCCGCTTTCAGAATGCTTGCGAGCGCTCTCGGCTGCCGCCTTCGAGCGTCTCCTTGTGCCCGTCGATCACGCGCTGCGACATGCCGAACTCCGGCCCGCGCTACGATGCTGGCGTGCTCGAAATACAGCGCCGGCACACGGGCGTATTGCGCTGCAAGCAGCAACTCGAGACGCTTCGTCGTCCATGAAAGTGCCGTGCTCCATCGCGTCGTAGCCGGCCCGCAGGGCGTTCTTGATCCCCTGCGGTCGCCCGGCAATGGCCGGTCACTTTCAGACCGTGATTGTGGGCCGTCGGCGACCACGGCGTGCATTTCCTCGAATGTCATGCACAGCGTATGATGATCGTTGCTGTCCGGCGCGGCGGCATCGCCCGTCGGATAGGTCTTGACCCATTCGACGCCATCCTTGACCAGCTTGCGCACGGCGGCGCGAGCCTCGTCGGCGCCGTTGATCAGCAGCACCAGGCCTTCCATGCCGATCTTGCGAAAGTCGGGATTCCAGTCCATCAGCCCGCCGACGCCGCAGATCTCCCGGCCGCTGGCGGCCAGCCGCGGGCCGGGGATCAGATCGTTCTCGATGGCCTTCTTGAGCCAGACGTCGATATTGAACAGACTGCCGCCGCTGCGCGCCGCGGTGTAGCCGCACTCCAGGGCCAGCCTGGCATTGACTGCGGCCAGCAGCGTCACGTACTCGACGGGATACTTGATGTCGAGATCTTCCAGGGCGGCGACATTGAAATACGTCGGATGAAAATGCGCCTCGACCAGCCCCGGCATGATCGTGCCGCCACGAGCATCGATGTGCTGAACCTCGGACGATTGAGGAAGAAGCTTGTTTTCCGGCCCCGCGTAGGTGATTCGCCCATCGTGGATCAAGACCGCCCCATTCGGAATTGGAGGTTTGCCGGTTCCATCAATGAGTTGACCGTGATGAATCAAGGTCATGCCGGTTGCACATCTCACGAAAAATCCCCGGATTGTTGAGTAACAAGTTCCAAGTCAAAAACCCGAAGGGTTAATGGTCTTCAACTCGGAACTGGGTACTTGGAACCATTTTCAAATACTATGCAAAAAGCCATGCAAGTGTTTCAAAACAAGCTCGGGTTGCTGCCAATGCGCCAGATGAGCGATTCCTTTCAATGTTATACCGATGCCGTCCTTCAATGCACCAATCAATGCTGTTGCATCCGCCGCCGGCAGCATCCCGCCCACCGCTTCATCCGCGGCAAGCACCATCACGGGACATCGCACCATGCATGCTTCGCTCAGCACGTCATAGCCTTTTAGCCAGCACTGTTCCAGAGGGGGCGTCATGGCGTTGCGGTCGAGGTTTTTGAGACAGCCCGCCATAAAGCGCAATGCTGCCGGGTCACGCAAATCGCCAAAGCGCTCGCCGCTGGGCAATTGTAGATCGGCAAGTTGCCTGGTCATCGCACCGATATCCTGCAGACTACCAGCAAGTTGCCGCATGAACTGCCAGGTCGTCGCGTAATTGGTTTGCTCCAGGCGAGCAAGGAACGGGGCGGAAGGTGGATCGATCAGGATCGCCGCGCGAACCAGTTCCGGAGCATTCGCGGCGATACCGAGAGAAACCAATCCTCCCAGCGAATGTCCCAGCAGAATCACTGGCTCTGTGCCGATTGACTTCACTAGAGCAATACCATCGGCAACATAATCGGTCACAAGATAACTCATTGCCCGATCGGATTTACCATGCCCGCGATGATCGATCGCGGTCAAGCTCCATTGCGTACTCAAGCTGGAGAAAAGCGGCGAAAAATCCTGCCAGCGCCGACCCAGGCCATGGAAAAAGACAATGCGTGGTCCATTCCCAGCGTTACTCGCCGCATTAAGCCAAAAGGAACCGGCAGAAAGCAGGGACTCGGTAAACATGAAGTTCCTTTGAAATTCGGTCATCTTGGCAACAAATCAACGACCCGTATTGAGAAGGTCGGCGCTGCCAGTGGCTGTACCACACCGGTTTCATCGAATACTGTTACCTGATGATAACTCAACCGGGCGGAGTTTGCCGGATCCGGTTGGGGATCGCGATGAACGATTAGTCGGCGCTGATTAAGGTCGATGACCCAATAATCGAGAATGTTGGCGGTGGCATATAAGGAGGCCTTTTCGCCGAGATCGGTTGCCGCGGAGCTATCGGCAACTTCCGCAACAAGAAGGGCTGTTGTCGGGTTATCCGGGTAGTCAAAAGGAGTGCCCGGAACCACGGCTAGATCGGGAATCGGATCGGTCCACAGACCAAAAACCAGCGGCATTTGCACCCGGACAACAAAGCCCGTTCCGAAAATAGCCTTGAGTTGATAGTCTGCCAGCGTCGTGGACATATTGTGAGCAGGGCCGGGATTGGGCATTACGAAGATCTCCCCATCGAGCAATGCAGGCCGGCAATTTTCAAACCATCCTTCTTGCCATAGTCGGTGAAACTCACCTACCGTCCAGCGTTTCCTTCCCGGCGTCGTCAGGGGCGGTTCGAATGCGATTGCCCTGAAAGGCAAGGTAAGCGTTGACATGCAAATTCCTCCTTTCAGCCGATTGTACCAAGACGGAAGGCATCCGCCGTCAATAAAAATACGCAGCGCGTTGCCGCGCTGCGTATAGGGAGGTTTGCTGCTCGATTAATCGGCATCTGGGAAAGATGCCTTTCAAAGTGTCCCTCGAAGGATCTGCTCATCCTCCGGTGGTTGCCGTCGCTCCTCCAATCGGGACGATTAGTGGTCAGTGATTAGTGGTCAGTGGTTTGTAAATGCAAAGACCACTGATCACTGACCACTCGTTCTGGTAAATGCCTTTTCCGCCGCTGAGTCGAACTGGGCAGAATGCTGATCGACGTAGGCTTGCCAGCGAACCGCATCCCACAATTCCAGGTGATCGCGCACTCCGATCAACACGATCTCTTTCTGTAACCCGGCAAATTTTCCTAACCGTTCCGGCACGAGCATTCGTCCGGTTTTATCCAGATCTACGGCCTCGGTCTGGGCAAAATAGAGCCGGCGAAACAATCTGGCTTCCGCATCCGTTGCCGGGGCCTGATCGAGTTTTCCGGCCAGTCTTTCCAGGTCGGCCTCCGTGTAAATCCACAAACTCTGATCCGGACCCGGCGTGACAAACAATGTCGAGGGGTTGCTGAGTATGTCGCGCACTCGTTTGGGAAGGGCCAGTCGGCTCTTGTCATCCAGCGTCCGGGGATAGGTGCCGGTGAGCAACATCCGAATGAACCCATTCCCATCTTGTCCCACTTCGTCCCATTGGCTTCCACTTTACTATACCCGCGCTGGTTCGGGGAGCAATCGAAGCAGGTTGTGTACTGCCGGAGAAAGCGCAAAAGGAACAAGGATTGAATGGATCGCGCAACAGCGCGATGATGGATAAAACAGAGAAGTATCAGAAGGATTGCGGATTGGGTTGAGAAAACGGGAGATTTGTCGCTGTAGTTGTGCGCGACAATTGGCTGCCAAGGGCTCAAGGGGCGAATTGTTAGCGTCGTCATAATTTCGTGAGTTGACACTCAGAAGTGCTTTTCGATATATTCACTTCAATCCGGGGTGTTTATACCACCCCGGACCCGTCTTTATGACGTTGACGAATCATTCGAGTTTAAGCGGTTCTTCCGGGTTCGCCGGAATTGCCGACGAAGCCTCAAAATGATCGCCACCGTCAAAAGACCGTAGCACAGCGTAACAGCTTCTCCATTCATAAGATGGAGCGCTGCGAGACTGGTGTAAGCACTGAGCTCGAGCACCAGGCTCAACCCATTCCTTGGGTAGGTCTTCATGACCGTACCTCCTTGTATTTGGGCCGAAAGCGACCGTGCTTCCGGCAGAGCAACCCGGTTTACCCCGGGTTGTTCCATTTCAACCTTACCCCATGAACGCTTGTTGCCACCGAGTCGAAGTTCAAGAATCGCTGCGATTTGTCGGGAAACGATTTGGATTTGGTCGATTGAATCCAATGAAATGGTCAAACGGTTGGAATTTGCATGAATGCTTCGGCGGCCAGATAGCCGCTGCGCACGGCCCCTTCCATTGTTGCCGGCCAGCCTGTCGCGGTCCAGTCGCCCGCGAGAAATAGATTGCCGATCGGCGAGCGCTGACCAGGGCGGAGACGATCGATCCCCGGCAAGGGCGCAAACGTCGCAGCGTGTTCCGTGACGACCCGAGCGTGCATGAGATTGGCAGTCGAAATTTTAGGGAACAGAAGTGTCAATTCTTCGACGATACGCCGTTTAATTTCATCGTGGCCCCAGTCCCGCAGCGAGCGAGCGGCACTGATAACGACTTGCACATAAAAAGACTGGTTTTCCTGCTGGCCTCGATTAAAGATCCACTGTCCCAGACAATCGACCAATACCACGTGCGGCAAATCCAGTACTGCTCGATTGAACCAGAGATGAACGCTGGTGATCGGCGACACTTCCAGTTGGCGGAGCCGGGAAAATTCCACGTGTCGATCGATCACTTCGATCGGCAATAAATCGAGTAGCCGATGAAATGGCACCGCGGCGATGTAGGTATCCGCAGTCATGGTTCGCCCGTCGCGAAGCTGAACTCCGACAACACGATCCGCGGCCACATCGATCCCGGCAACGCCCGTATTCGTTTGGATCTTCACGCCGTGCCGGGTAAACCAGTTGAGTAGTTCTTCGCCATAGAGCCGGCCCAGCGGAACGGTTGGGATCTGTACTTCAAAGCCATGCCGATCCATCAAGAACGCATCGTAGAATACTTTTCTTGCGTACTTCAGTCCCAGCCGATCCATGTTCTCGTTGAGCGCGCTGACCAGAACGATACCCCAGAAGCGGTCGATCGTGCGTTGATTCTGGCGCTGTCGCCGTAGCCAGGGCACAAGCGGTTCATCTTGTTCCGGATGAGTACGCAAGAGGGAAAACATTCCCCAGGCGATACGCATTTTATCGGTGAATGTGAGGTAATGGGCACGGAGCAAGGCCCGCGCCAGGTGCAATGGAGCAGGCAATGGATCAGCCTCGAATCGACTCACACGACGATCGGGCGTCATGTAGTAAAGCGTCGGTTGAGGCGCAAGGAAATGATCGATGCCCACGGTTTTACAAAAGCGAGCCAGTTCATGGCAACAACCCATGCTGACGTGCTGACAGGCATCGACCAGTTGACCGGTACTGGTGTCGGTGAAGGACCCCGCCCGACCACCGAGTCGATTGCGCGATTCGAGTATGGTGACGGCGTAACCTCGCGGAGCCAGTGCCGAAGCAGCAGCTAAACCTGCTAGGCCACCGCCGATGATGAGAGTGGAAGCCAAAGGAGATTTCCGTGGGGAACCTTTCTCAGCCAGAGGCTTTCCGGAACAATTGCGTCATCGCCGAACCATCGGCATCGGACACAGTAGAACTACTTACCTTCCTGCTCGATGCGGAGGGATCGGAGAGTTGTGGTATCTCTGATCAAGATGCGACGCCCGAGAAACACAGGATGCGCCCAAGGAGATGACTCCGCTGACGCCCGCAGTGTAGACTCTGCTTCCGGCGACGGTCGGCGTCGACCGCGGTCCTTTGCTCAACTGGCCTTCTCCCAGCCACCACTTGTACGGAGCCGGATACGGCTCCGACCGCCAATTCTCCTTGCCGCTTGCCAAGTCGAGGCAGAGCACAAGCTCGGCTTCCTTCTGGCGGGTGAAGACATACACGTTCCGGCCGACCACCACGGGCGAAGAGGAGTACGCCTCGCCGAACGTCACTTGCCATTCGTCTTTCAGCTTCTTGGGCCACTTGGCGGGAACAGTTACATCGTGAACGACTCGATCCCGGTTCGGGCCGCGCCATTGCGGCCAATCCTGGCTAAATGCTGAATTCGCAGGCAAAAGAGGGATTGCCGCGACGCCCAGGAAAAAGCACACGGTGCGGATCAACTTGTACATCGATCACCTCACTTGTCACCGAACTGTTCCAAAGTCATGATCGGAACCCTTGCACATGGGGAGATTGTTAACCTCAATATACCCTCCGCCTAATCCAAGAAGAAGAGTTGCAAAATAACACTTTCACGGCTTTGCAGCAGTCCACTCGCAGAGCCTGTATCTCATCGCCGTCGCCTATTTGGCGTCACTGGGATGAGTGACATTGTTTTTTTGTCGGCCTTGAACGAACCGGCCTCCAAATCATCGGCGACGCGATTGAGGAGCATTGAGAAACTCTCAAAAAGTACATCCGTCGCCCCGCGGTCTCGGAAGAACGAAATCACTTGGCCTTTCTTTCCGCCCTTTGCCGGTGCCAAATCAATGAACAGATAATCGCCGCCTTGATTGTCAACTATTGGTACCCACTTAGGATGGAACCAAACCTTTGCAATCGGACCTCTTGGTTCATTGACAAAATCTGGCCCAGAAAAGCGCCCACTTCGCAGAGCCTTTTGAATGTGATTCCATTGCGAAATTGACGACGAAAGCGAAAGCAACGGAAACGGGATCCGAAAGGGATCGAAGGCCACAAGTGGTATATTGCCGCTACCATTATGGATCTGCAAAGACTCTCTCAGTTTTCTTGGTAGTTTTAGTTGGAGGGACTCTTCTGCACTCGCGATATCATCGGTCATCGCACCGGGTGGCAGTTCTATGGCCTCAAACCAGTTCTCCGTCAGCCATAATGATATCCGCTCCCAGGTTTTCCGAACCGTCATGTTTGCGGTTTTACTCGACTTCGCCATCACGCTGTCTCCTTGAGGCATTCAGGCGGATCAAGAGACGACCATCGACCCGACCGATCATGCTTCCGGGAAAGGAATGACGTCCGCTGGTGGCACACTCGCCAAAGCGCCACGCATCTGGCGGGCACGAGCTTCGGCCTCGACATAGCGTTGTTTGTTGGCTCGCACTGTGGCGATTGCTTGCCGGAAATATTCGGTAGCTGGACGTAGCGGCACTCCGCGCACCCGGTCGTAGGCGAAGAGGTTTTTGCCATCCTCCACGAGTCGTTTCAGATCGGCCCCCGTGAAATCATTCGAGGCATCAGCCAGAGGAGCAACTTCAACGTCGCCAATTGCATCCGTCAGTCGCAAAAGCATTTGACTCAATATCTCGGCGCGAGCTGCTGCATCGGGGAGCCTTAACTCCAGCCAGAGTTCGATGCGCCCGGATCGGATCAGAGCGGGAGGCAAATTCCCAACGTCCATTGCCGTCATCATCACGCAAACTTCTGCGGAGCTTTCGCTTTCCAAGCCGTCCAGCATGGTAAGGAGATAACGATAGAGTCCTTGCTCCTCGCCATTCTCGAAGATTACGTCGCCATCGTCCACGAAGATGATTGCCGGCGCGTTGTGCTTGGCTTCTTCAAAGACGGAAGCCACTCGATGGTAAAAGTTGTTGGTTCCCGAGATGTATGTGCCATCAATCATGAAAAACTTGCTTTTGAGCCGATGGGCCAGTGCCCGTCCCACGGTTGTTTTGCCGGTTCCAGGTGGGCCGGCCAACAACACGCCGCGCTTGGGTTTCAGCCCAAGTTGGTCGGCCAGTTCGATCTGTTCGAGTGGCAAGATAACATTGGTTTCCAGGCTCTGAACCACATCATCGACACCCTTCAAATCCGACAGAGAAATCTGTTGAACTTCTCCGAGGTTCACGTTGCTGGTCAATCCGAAGGACCGAAGTGCCTCGATATAGGATTCGGTGGTGAGATTTTTCTCGTCGCGGAGCAAGATCCCGACCGTTTTGAGATCGTAGCCGCCGATATATCGGGCATAGCGATAGATCTTCCGATAATCCAGCCGACCGGCCTGGTCGGCACCCATGTAAACCCTGCAGAAAAACTCATAGTCGGCCGGCCCAAACGCGGGAAGGGAATGTGCGTATCCTTTCTGATCCAGAGCAGGTTGCGAGTATTCGGATGCGTAGATCAGTTTCTTGTTCAACTCGGCGGCGAGCGACGTGATGTTCTCGAAAACCAGAGACAGCAAATTGGTACGTGGATAGGCTCCGCAGCCCGAAACAACCATACTCAAGAGCGACAAGTCGTCCAGAAACACGTATTCCGATTGTTTCAGAGCAGTTTCGACGAGCCGTTCAAAAGTTTCCTCGATAGCCAGTGGATGGCATCCGCGCAGTTCGCGCATCAGTTCCCGTGCAGAAATCCATTCGCCCCCGGTTTGCTCCTGCACTTTCCTGAGCACCGTAGTTTTGCCGCAGCCGGAGCGGCCACTCAAACCGACAACGGGCAGCAAAGGAAGAACTTGCAGGATCTTCTCGAACGCTTGCTGTTGTGCGGGACACAATTCGATACCCATGAGTTTCCCTGGAAGAGGCTGTTGTTTCATGAGATACGGACAAAGAACGACGGCGAAGGTTCATTCAATTCCATCAACAAAACCCAATCTCTTTCACAACAGAGCACAGCATTTGTGGAAAGCCACCTCGGCAGAAATAGTCGTTCATGGGGTAAAGTGTAAATGGAACAACCCGGTTATTCCCGGGTTGTTCTGCCGGAAGCACGGTGGCTTTCGGCCCTTTAACAAGGAGGTGCGGTCATGAAGACCCGCCAACGGACTGGCATGAGTTTGGTGCTCGAGCTTTGCGCTTACACCATTCTCACAGCGCTCCACCTTTGGGGTGGAGAGGCTACCACGTTACCCTACGGTCTTTTGACGGTAGCCATCATTCTGAGGCTTCGTCGGCACTTCCGGCGAACCCGGAAGAACCGTCGAAACTCTGGTGATACGCAATCGTCATAAAGACGGGTCCGGGGTGTACCCATCACCCCGGATTGTAATGACTATAACGAAGATGCCTTCCGGTTGTCAACTCGATATCAACTCTTTGTTTCTGGTTTATCGGTAACGATTCACTCATTCAAATGATCTGCTTGATCGGCTCCGCGCCCTCTACGCCGACGAGTTTCTGATCCAACCCGCCATAGAAGAAACTCAGCTTGTTCGGGTCGAGGCCCATCTGATTCAGAATTGTCGCGTGCAAGTTCTTGACGTGGAATCGATCCGTCACCGCTGCGCCGCCGAGTTCATCGGTTTCGCCCACACTGGTTCCACCTTTGATGCCGCCGCCGGCCACCCACATGGTAAAGCCATAGGCATTGTGATCGCGCCCTGTTCCCTGAGCATATTCTGCGGTCGGCTGCCGGCCAAATTCGCCGCCCCAGACCACCAGCGTTGAATCGAGCAAGCCTTTGGCCTTGAGATCCTTCAATAAGCCGGCGATCGGTTTATCGGTATTGCCCGCGTGCCGGGTGTGATTGCGCACCATGTCGCTGTGGGCATCCCAGTTGTCGTCGTTATGGGCACCGCCCGAGTAAATCTGAATAAAGCGCACCCCCTGCTCCACGAGCCGGCGGGCGAGCAGACATTTGCGGCCGAAATCCTCGGTGCGCTTCTCGGTGATACCGTAAAGTTCGTGCGTTTTCTGAGTCTCCTTCGAGAAATCGACCGCTTCCGGCGCGTGCTGCTGCATCTTGAAGGCCAGTTCATAGCTGGCGATACGAGCAGTCAGTTCGGTGTTGTCGTGCCGGGGTACTAGATGTTCCTCGTTTTTCTCGCGCAGGCGATCGAGTAGCTCGCGCTGTTCCGCGCGCGTCGTACCGGGAGGCAGAGCCAAATCGTGAATCGGCGTGCTGTCGGCACGAATGACGACACCCTGGTAAGCAGCGGGCATATAGCCGCTCGACCAGTTCTTTGGGCCGCTGATCGGCCCACCGGTCTTATCGAGCATCACGACGAAACCGGGGAAATTCTCGTTTTCGCTGCCCAGGCCGTAAGTCACCCACGAACCCAGGGCCGGGTGGCCGCTGAGGAGCCTGCCGGAGTTCATCATCAGCATCGCGGAGCCGTGAATTGGGGATTCGGCATACATTGAGTGAATGAAGGCGATGTCATCGACGCAGGTAGCAATGTTCGGGAAGAGGTCGGAAACGTGCTTGCCGCACTGGCCATACTGCTTGAATTGCCACTTGGGACCAACGACCCGGCCCGTGTTCTTATGGCCGCCTCGACCAAAGGTTTTGATGGGGATCGTCTTGCCGTCGAGCGGATATAACTTGGGCTTGTAGTCGAAACTTTCAATATGACTGGGGCCGCCATAGCAGAAGATGAAGATGACGCTCTTGGCCTTGGCGGCCTGCATCGGCTTTTTCGGCGCGAGAGGGTTCACGAACTTGGAATCCGCAGCACTGGCCTTATTGAAGAAGCCATCGCTGGAAAGCAAGCCTGTCAGGGCACAGCCGGTGAAGCCGGCACCCGTTTCCCAGAGGAACTGCCGACGGGTACGGCCACAGAATTGTCGTGATTGCATTTGAAGCTCCTAAAGTTCTCAAACCGCTCATTTCAAAACCAGATTCGCCCTGCCTCGCACAACAAGGCGAACCCCATGCGTCAGCTTGGGGGTAAAGCTGGAAGTTTCTGCTGACTGGTAGCCACCCCGGAGCTTACGCACCGGGTTCGCCTCACACTAGGAAGCGGTCGAAACGATTCCAGATCCTTTATCCCTGGAGGAATTCGCAGGCTTCCGCCGAATATGATCGAACCGCGATCATTCTGGGTAACAGTTGCGACAACCATGCTTTCTCTCAATATCAGTCGGGGTCTTTTCCCCTCTCCCCTGTACTCAGGGGAGAGAGTTGGGGTGAGGGGAAGAGCCTGCCACTATGAAAGACGCGTCTGGGAAGGGTGAAGGTTTAACCCCTCACCCTAACCCTCTCCCCTGAGTACAGGGGAGAGGGGATTAGTCTTCGTTCCACTTGTTTGCAGCTCGCCACGTAATGTTCTCTCTGACTATGTGGTTAGTCCCATCTTGCTAGGTAGTGTTGACATTCCAGCCGTGAAACTGGAGAGGCTGGGTTTAGGTTAACAGCGTCACGAGCGCGGTGAAAGCCACGAATCCCAGAAAATTTCGTGCCGTTTTCTCGTAGCGCGTTGCCACTCGGCGGGACTGTTTCATGATATTGATCATCCGCTCCACGATGTTGCGTTGCTTATAGGTCTCTGTGTCGTATTCGCGTGGTTCGACGCGATTGCTGCGCGGCGGAATGACTGCTTCCGCGCCCTTCGCTTCGATCGTCGCCACGAACTCGTCGCTGTCATAGCCCTTGTCGGCGAGAACTTTCTGTGGATCGCTGCCTTCCAGCAGAGCCGGTCCTTGTTTGACATCATGATTTTGGCCCGGCGTCAGAAGAATCTTCACAGGCTCGCCGACACCATTGCACGAAACGTGAATCTTCGTGCTGAATCCGCCGCGCGAGCGTCCCAGGCACTCGGCCTCGGCGTTGCTGCCCTTGGCACCTGCGGAATGCTGATGGGCACGAATTACCGTGGAATCCACCATCAAAACTTCGACGTCGGGATCTTTCAACAGATCCATGATTTTGGGGAACACGCCATTCTTGCACCAGCGATTGAATCTCTGAAACATGCTGTTCCACGGGCCGAACCGTTCCGGCAAATCACGCCAAGGAGCGCCGGTCTTGGCGATCCAAAAGATGGCGTTGATGAACAGGCGATTATCCTTAGCGGTCGCACCGGGATCGCCTTCCTTGCCCGGCAAGTGGTCCTTGATAATGTTCCATTGCTCATCACTGATTTCGTGTCGTCGCAGCATGGGTATCAAGCCTCGCGTGTTCGGTTCCATGATTGAAGGCAACCGTCATGGCTGCCAACCAATCGTAGGAATCCGGCGAGGCGAAATAGCTTTACCTATGCCGAAACTGCGTGGAATATTTTTCGTACAATGGGAAGCCCTTAACGATCAAGGAAGCGGCGAAATCTCGCGGCCGACGAAGCCTCCTTTCGCAGGTTCCGTAAATTGCCTGAGCGAATGTCAACACTGCCTAATCTAAATACACAAATTCATTCAGGTTCAACACCAACAAGCAATACTGCCGAAGCGCTTTCATGGCATCCAACTTGTGCTTGGCCTGCATTGTTTCAATAAACGCCACATCTTTTTTCACTTCATCCGCTGTTGGCACTCGCCCTGTGGCCAGACGAAGCGCTCGCTTTACCTGGGCTTCCAGTCCCCCCGGCGCATCTTTGCGTAGCCGTTCGGCGAAGGCGGTCGCCTGCTCATTGGTAAACTCACCGTTGAGCATTCCCAGCGCCTGGGTCGGCACGGTTGTCGTATAGCGCACCGGACAACTGGAGTCGGTGTCGGCCTGATCGTGTTGCGATAAGACCGGCACCAGCAGCGAACGCTTGATATGTACGTAAACGCTGCGTCGGCTCGCTTCTTCGGGGGATGACTTGCCCCAGCCTGAGCCTGGGACAGACTGGCCCGCCAGCACTTCCCTGGGAATCGGCGGATAGATGCTCGGTCCACCCATCTTGAGATTCAACTTGCCGCTGGCGCTGAGGATGGAGTCGCGCACTTCCTCGGCAGTAAGTCTGCGCATGTTGAAGCGCCAGAACAGCATGTTGCCGGGATCTTCTTTCAATGCTTTCGCTTCGGCCTTCGACGACATCTGGTAAACATCCGAGAGCATGATGAGCTTGTGCATTCGCTTGAAAGTCCAGGCCTTGTTGCTGTCGCCGATCGTTGGGTTCATGAACTCGCTCGCCAGCCAGTCCAGCAATTCCGGATGTGTGGGCGCTGTGCCGAACTTGCCGAAATCGTTGGCCGAGGCCACGATACCCCGCCCAAAATGATGTTGCCAGATTCGGTTGGCAATGACCCGCGCCGTGAGCTGGTTTTCCTTGGAAGCGATCCAGTTGGCCAGCACCATGCGCCGACCACTGGTTTTGGCTCCCTTGCCAGGCTCCGAGAGCTTGGGCGGTGCAAAACCCAATACTTGTGGAAAGCCGGGCTCTACCTTTGCTCCGGGCGAGTGCGGATTGCCGCGAATCTGCACAAATGTCTGCGACGGGCGAACGATGCAGTTATTGACCGAGAGCGCCACCTCCCGGCCCGGCGGCAGTGGAACTTTTGCCAGTTTCTGAAATTCCGTTTCGAGCTTGATGTATTCGATATCCTGTTCCGGCGTCGTGAATTTCTTGAGTTTTCGCAACACCGCGGCCCGGCCCGGCCCCTCGGAAGCGCGCTGATCCTCGGCCGGCATTTTCTTGATGACCTCGTTTTCGATCCGGGTCAATTGTTTTCGCAATTCGGCCTTCCTGGCATCGCGCTTCTTCAATTCAGCTTCGTAGGTTTTGCGCAGTTCTGCCGGGGAGACATCGGAAATCGTGGTGCTGTTGCGCGAATCCATGTTGTTGCTGTAGCGCTGGACATCGCGGAAAAATGCCAGTAGGCGATAGTAATCGGTTTGCGGAATGGGATCGATTTTGTGATCGTGGCAGCGGGCACAATTCATCGTCATGCCGAGGAAGACTTGCCCGGTCGTCGCCACCCAATCGTCGTATTCATCGAACTGTGCCTGCAAGTGATCCGCCGGTTCATCGTCCCAGATTCCAAGGCGATAGTAAGCGGTGGCAACGATGGCATCGGGGTTGTTGGGATCGAGTTCATCCCCGGCGAGCTGTTCCTTGATGAACCGATCGTACGGCTTGTCGTCGTTAAAACTCTTGATGGTGTAATCGCGGAAGCGCCAGGCAAACGGCTTGGGGCCATCGCGCTCGTAACCATTGGTCTCGGCGAAATGTACCACGTCGAGCCAGTGCCGGCCCCACTTCTCACCATACTGCGGTGAAGCCAGTAGTCGATCGATCAGCTTTTCGTAAGCCTTCGGCGCTGAATCGCTCACAAAGCGATCGATCTCTTCGGGTGTAGGTGGCAGTCCGGTCAAGTCATACGTCACACGGCGAATCAAGGCAACTCGATCCGCCGGCCCAGCCGGCGCTAACCCCTTTGCTTCCAGCCTGGCCAGGATAAAGGCATCGATCGGGCTTTTGACCCAGCTTGTGTTTTTCACCTTAGGAACATCGGGGCGCTTAAGCGGTTTGTAGGCCCAGTAGTTCTTGGCCTCAGCATCTACGACACCGCCCTTATGTTTGGGCGGAGCTACCTTCGCGGGATCACCCGCCGGCATGGGCAGACCGGCATTGACCCAGCGCACAAGAACATCGATTTCACCCGCTGGCAGTTTGCCCGTAGGGGGCATTTCCAGCTTGGAATCCTTGTAGTGGATCGCTTTGAGAAGAAGGCTCGCCTCAGGTTTGGCGAGATTGACGGCAGGCTCCAGATCGCCGCGCTGGAGAATCACAGCCCGATCCGTGAGTCGAAGATCGCCCTTGATTTTGCCGGTGCCGTGACATTCGTAGCACCTAGCTTTGAGGATAGGGAGTACCTGTTTATCGTAGAACGCGAGTTGTTCTTCGGAGAATTTAGGTGCAGGAGGGTTGTCTTTCTTGGGTGATTCACCGTGCAGACTGAAAGCACCGACAAGAACAACACCGACAGCAACGAAACAACGAAGAGAAGCGGCCAAATTCATGCGCAACGCTCTTTAGGTGGGAAGATTCGGGAGAGGCAGGATATATTGTAGCAAGGCGGGGGCGGGAACGATAGGGGGTAAACCATGACGGAACAAGAGTGGTTGGAAGAATGCCAATACTTGCCGATGCGTTGATGGATGCAGGCTGCGACAATGTCGACATCCTCGAACACTGTAGGCATTCACCCTTCCATGCGCGAGGCTGCTGGGTGGTGGATCTTCTGCTCGGAAAAACGTGATCCGGATGCCAAACGCCCATGTCAATATGACAGCCAAAAATTTCCTTATTAGTTTGATTATATGAATATGGACGCGCAACCTGTTGTTGAAACCACCGATTCAGAAGACACGATCCGTTTTGAGGAGCTGGGTCTCCAGCCACTTACGGATCGGGATCGTGACTTGTTCTTGAGTCTGTTGGATAATCCACCGCCACCCACTCCCGCGATGAAACGAGCACACGAAAGGTACAAAGACCATATCAAGTCTGACCACTGATCACTGACCACTATTAGTTCCCCTTGCATCTCTACCGAAACTCGCTATCTTCCCACGCCACGGTAAGGACTCCGTCTCCTCGTCCCTTGCGAAAGGAATGGCGCATGTCGAAGTTTTCTCTCGGCGCAATACTGACCTTGGTCAGCTTGGTGCCCAACATTCAGGCCGGTGACAAGCCCGTGCCGGATTCTACCTTTATTCGGGCGGAAATCCGGATTATCAGCATTCGCGATGACCTTGTCGGTTCGGAACCTTTGAGCGAAAAAGAACTCAACGCCCTCCAGACAGCGCCGCGAGACAAGACAAAAACGAATATCCTTACTGCTCCGACGATCACCGTGCAATCCGGGCAGACTGGGACCGTGGAATATGGGCAAATCGAACACTTCGTGACCGATCTCAAAACAATCACTGTCAACGAGCAGAAAATCTGTGCGCCGATCCAGACGCCTTATTTCCTGGGGTCGCACGTGAACGTGAAAGCCACCGACCTCAAAGTCAACAATAGCGTTTCGGTCGAAGTACAGGCCGACTACACGCAACTCGATGGTCCGGTTCTGCTCGTACCGATAACGAATTTGATCCCCCCAATTGAAGGTGGAGCAAAGGGTGCTGCCGTCCCCTTTACCCAATACCTGCAAAAACCCAAGATTCAAAAGATCGCCATCCAAGGCTCGCTCACCCTTCCATCCGGTGGAACCGGCCTGCTTATGAGCCACTCCTTTGTCGTTGAAACCCGCCAGCAATTCGGCAATCCGATGCTGAGCGAACTGCCCTATCTCGGCCGGCTTTTCTCGAACGTCGGTTACGGCCGGGAATCGCGCCGACTGCTGATTTTGGTAACGCCCAAACTCGTAAGGCAAAACGAGCAGATGACTCCGACTATGGGTGAAGCGGTTGGGGCGCTCATCGATGCACCTTGCAAAAAGCCGCAAGACAACCCACGACCCGTTCAGGGATACGTAACTCTCCCGGAAGCGATGAAACTGTGTCTGGGATCAGGAAGACCCGATACTGGAAAACCCGATGCTGTTCCGGCAAATACCTTCTACAAACCGATGCCGACGGGTGGACTTGCCGGAGGAATTGTTTTTTCAACGTCCTCGCCCCCCGTTCCCATTTGCGCGCCTTACCCGGCTAAACTCTACTCGCCAGAATCGATGAACCTCGCAGACATTGCAGCACTGACCGTCAGCGGCGTCAGCGACGAGATTATCCTCAACCAGATTCGCACCGTCGGGGCTACGTTCACGCTGGGAACTGAGCAGATTATCTGGCTCAAAACGCAAAAGGTCAGCGATGCCGTCATTGTGGCCATGCAAAATACTCGGACCGTGCCGGCGTGTCCAACCCCGTTGCCAATGAAGATATTACCTCCGGCACCGATGCCGGAAACGCTTAACAAATTGATGCAGCCATATCGGATCGAGGCACCAGATATTTTGTCGATCGATGTCGAATGGGAACTGCTCATTCATCCGGTACCGTTGTGCCCACAGCCGATCGCGGGCCAACATCTGGTCCGGCCCGATGGAACCGTGGGATTGGGAACTTGGGGTTCCGTGCCTGTCGCTGGTTTGACCCTGGATGAAGCCGCGGATGCGGTTCGCCGACACGTGTTTGAGCGGATCAAGAGTAATCCCAAATTGCGACAACCCTATGTCGAAGCACTCAAAGATGCCGATAAGTTGCGCGTAGCAGTGAATATCTTTACGGCTAACAGCAAGAAATACTACCTCATTACCGACCTCACAGGTTCCGGCGAACAAGTTTACTGTTTCCCCATCACCGGAAACGACACGGTATTGCAGGCGCTGTCGAATATCAAAGAACTTCCAGCGGTAGCCTCCAAGAGCGACATTTGGGTGACTCGAAAGACCTCCAAGGAAGAGCAACTGTTGATGGTCGATTACGTGGGCATTACTCGAGATGGCGTCACAACAACCAATTATCAAGTGCTGCCTGGCGACCGAATCTATGTAAACTCGCCGAAGAAGTTGGGGGTCAAAGGCTCCTGCTCCCAACCGGGCGATGCCGCTTCGCCGGTACCTCCAGCTTTCGCACAAACCAGGCTAACCGAAGAAGACGGGCGAGAAATCGGCAAGGTTGTTTCGGAATTGGTCGGCGCTTTCATCAACGAGGTCGCCGGGTTGCTGCAAGCTCAAATGACGGATGAGTCAACGTCTCAGCGGGGGGATCAGTCGAGGCTGGAGCGCGATCCGAATTACCGGATGCGGCAAATGTTGTGGGAATCCGAGAATCTCCGCAACCCCCAAGATGAAAAGCAACGATTTTGGATGAATCAACAACCGAGTGCGCTGAGTTACGATCGACTCAACGGTGCCATTGGTGGTCCCAAGTAATGGGCTGAGTTAAGAAGGGATAGAAATTACTCGATTTTCAAGATAACCTGGAAATGCTAGAATCACATGAGAACCTATTTACACCATTGATCGTGGCGCATCTGCAAAGCCAGGCGACCAGGAACGATCCCGCGCAACGCTCAGCCTGGAAAATGCGGCTCTTCCGTGCGCTGTTTCAAAGAAATTTGACGGCGGAAGAGATCCGCGAACTCTTGCGGATCGTGGATTGGTTTCTCGATCTGCCTCCGCAGGTGGAGCAACAATTTCGTCACGATTACCGGGCCTGGAAGGAGGAACAACGAATGCCATTCGTTCCGAGTTTTGAACGCTTCGCCCGCGAAGAAGGAATTGAATTGGGGAGGATAGAAGTGCTTCTCGAATTGAATTTCGGAGAAGAAGGGCTTGCTCTGATGCCCGATGTGCGAAAAATTACGGATTTTGAGAAATTGCGGAACCTTGCTCGATCAGTTCGAACGGTGAAAACGCTGGAAGAGTTTCGTGCCCTATTGCCCAGCTAACTATGCAAAATCCTTTAGCCACGGATGAAACTCGACTTGGTCTTTTAATGCATGTTTCATCCGTGGCTAAAGAATGAATCTGAATTTCACCTTCTGAACCAGAATAGTTCCTCTTGACCCATTTTCCCTCAGCGCTTATGACCCCCAGGCATGTGTCGGTATTGCCCGCCGAGGTTCTCTCCCTGTTGGCACCAGCGCCCGGTGAAGTCTGGGTCGATGCCACCACCGGTGCCGGCGGTCATGCCAGGCTCATTGCCCGGCGAGTTGCACCCACGGGTCAACTGATCGCCATCGACCAGGATCCAACCATGTTGGAACTGGCGCGTCCACAGTTGGAAGGCCTGCCGGTTCGGTTCATCCATGCCAACTTCGATCAACTGAGCGCAGCTCTGGCAGTGGTGGGCGTGGAGAAGATTGACGGCTTGCTGGCAGATCTGGGTTTCTGTTCGGATCAGCTGGAGAACGTAGAGCGCGGCCTGAGTTTTCAACACGATGGGCCGCTCGACATGAGACTCGATCCAACTCAAGGCGAATCCGCAGCGGAGTTGTTGAGCCGTTTGGAGGAACGCGAGTTAGCCGACATCATTTATCGTTACGGCAAGGAACGCCATAGCCGGCGGGTCGCCCGGCGCATCGTGGAAACGAGGAAACTGCTCCGGATCGAAACAACGGCCCAACTGGCGGAGTTGGTGCGGCAATGTGTGCCGAGAGACAAGAATAGCCGAATGGACCCGGCAACCCGCACCTTTCAGGGCTTGCGGATCGCGGTCAACGATGAACTGGGTTCCCTGGAACGACTACTGGCCCAGCTTTCGAGGATCGTCAAACCGGGAGGCCGGGCTGGATTGATCAGTTTTCACTCGCTGGAAGACAGGCTTGTGAAACAGGCTTTCCGCGCTGCGGCGATCTGGGAAGTCTTGACGAAAAAGCCGGTCTCGGCCGGCGACGATGAGGTCCGAGAAAATCCGCGCGCGCGAAGTGCGAAGTTACGAGTGGCGAAACGAAAGATCTAAAAGGGGGTTACGGATGACCCGAGAGACAAAGCTTGGCCTGATTGTGGCCGGTTCCTTTCTGGCGCTGGTAGGTGGGGTGATGGGCGTAAAGTCGTTCTTTCACCCGTCTAATCCATCAACCATTGCCGATGCGAAGGCAACCGCCGATGCAAAGGCAACCGCCGATGCACAGCCGCCGGTGAAGCCCAAGCCGGCAACCCCTGCCGAGAAACCTCATCCTATGATTATTCCAGACGGCGATGAAAAACCGATCGGAACTTCACCTGCACCCAAATCCACCTCTCCCATTCGCGATCCGGATCGAGAGATTCCGTTTCGGGCAACGACCACCACTCCGAAGTCCGATCCGCTGTTACTTCCAGCGGCAGGAGAGCTTAGCACAGCGCCTACCCTGGAAGATGTTCCGGTACCGATGCTTCCCGAGACTCCTGCCAAAAAAGCGGAAGCGCCCATTATTCTCAATGAGCTTCCACCGCTGAAGACGGTGGAAACTCATCTCAAGAAGGATCCCGGCGAAAAGAAAGATGTGCTCGTACTTCCGCCTTTGAAAACCGAGCCGGCACCCGACCCATTAAAACTTGTGCAGTTGCCGCCGGAGCCGGCTGCTCCTGCCACGACCCTGCCAAAGCTGAAATCCAAGCAGGAATTGGAGCCGGTAGCCATTCCCGACGGCCCGCCGGCGAGCCGGGAAGTTTCTCCAATGCCCAAAACCAAACCGGATGTGCCTGCCCTCGAAATTGCACCGCACGACATTCCAAGTTCGGTGGGTCCAATCACGATTCGACCCGCGACGCCGAAGAAAACCGAGGAGCCGATTCCTGAGCCGGCCAAGATTGAGTTTACGATGCCGAAGAAAGCCGACCCTGCGCCGTTCGAAATCAAACCAGCTGAAGCCAAGTCGCGCGAGTTGGCCCCGGCAATTGCGGCAAAGCCAAGTGAAGATAATTACGAAGAAGATTTATATACCATGCACAATGGTGAAAACTATGCAACGATCAGTAAATTGCATTATCGCAGTGAAACGTATGCAGCAGCGCTCAAAAAATACAACATGGCCAACCCGGGTGGGCAAGCCGATTACATTCGCATTCCGCCCGTCTGGGTATTAGAAAAGCGCTACGCCGGCGACATCAGCGGCGTTCGGACAACGAACCTGGCCGCGCCCGCGGCGCTGGACACAACGCGCACCCAGGCAAACGTCTACATCGTACCCGTGAATGGCGAATTTCTTGCCGAGATCGCCCAGAAAACGCTCGGCGATGAAGATGGCTGGACGCGCATCAAGGAATTGAACAAAAACATCAATGAGGTGAAGCGCATCCCAGCAGGAACTCGACTCGTTTTGCCCGCCAACGCTAAAGTAAACGGAAGATATTGACAGAAGCGGTTAAATCAAATTTAATACCCCAGGGTAGACGACTCCCTGGGGAGGACTTTAATCGTTCACGGAATCGTGCGAATCCGAACGGTCCTTCCGCTCAGAACGGAATTGCCGATAGATTCGCAAGGAAACCGCGACGATCAAAAGTCCGTAGGACAGCGTAACGGCCTCTCCACGAACTAGGTGGAGCGCTGCGAGACTGGTGTAGGCAATAAGCTCTAGCACCAGGCTCCCCATCCATGAGTAGGTCGTCATGACCTCACCTCCATGTTTGAGAGCGGCAAGCGACCATGCTTACCGCAGAGCAACCCGGCTTACACCGGGTTGTTCCATTGACACTCTACCCCACGATCACTTGTGTCTTTGCTCGATCTCAAAGAAATGACGAATGGACACAGCATTTGACTGACAGATCGAAATGATTGTGCATGTTATGCTTTTCCGCGCGAAGTCGGTCTACGAGCCATAATCGATCGCATCCTTGACGTTGATGCCCTTCTCGAAGATGAAGTTTCGACGTTGCTCGACTTCTTCACCCATCAGCGTGCGAAATAGATCGTGAGCACGCTGGGCATCGACCAGCGTCACCTGAAGCAGAGTGCGTTTCATCGGGTCGAGCGTCGTTTCCCACAATTCCAACGGATCCATTTCACCCAATCCCTTGAAGCGCGTGACGGTCATGCCTCGTTCGCCCAGCCTGCGCACGTCGAGCACCAGATCCCGCAAATGAGCCAGGTTGTGCCGGGTCTCGCCGTGTTCGAGCGTATAGCGAACCGCCGGCTCCCGGCCCGCAATGCGGGGAGCAGGGACCAAATCCGCGGGTCCGAAACCCAATTTGGCCAGTTCGGTCAAGGCCCGATTGGCCGCTCGCACTTCGTGAAACTCCTCAGCGCTATAGCGAAATTCGACATCCTGGTGTTTCTGAGCATCCGGATCATCGGTATCGGCAATGACCAATTCCTTGCCCAGACGCTGCGATTCCTCCTGCCGAAACTTATCCACTTCATCTGAACTATGAAACCAGAATTCCTTGGTTCCCAGCTTCACGTGCCAGGTCGGCAGTCCCGCCGAGTTTGCATGCGTGATGAACGAGGTCAACGCAACGCCGCGCCGTTCCAAAATCTGCAGCGATCCTTCGACCTTGTCGAGCAGGGTCATCAGCGCCGTTAGCCGATCTCCCTCGAAGCGTTGCGTTCCTCCCTCGATCAGTAGCGCTGTTCCATTGAGTCCGCGCTGCATCAATTCCGTAGACATTTCCTCTGCGGTCTTGATGAAGCGAGTCTGTTTTTTCTGCGTTACTTTATATAAGGGGGGCCGAGCAACATAAATATGACCCTCTTCAATGAGTTTGCGCATCTGACGGAAGAAAAACGTCAATAGCAGCGTGCGGATATGCTGACCGTCCACGTCGGCATCGGTGAGGATGACGATTTTGTTGTAGCGCAGCTTGGAAATATCTTCGGGATTACCGATATCGACGCCGCAGGCACCAATCAGGCTGGTGATTTCCTTGTTGTCGAGCAGTTTATCGATTCGTGCCTTTTCAACATTCAATACCTTACCGCGCAGCGGCAGGATCGCCTGATAATTGCGGTCTCGCCCGCTTTCGGCGGAGCCGCCGGCGGAATCACCTTCGACGAGGAACAATTCCGAGGAATCGCGATCCCGGGTGGTGCAGTCCATCAACTTGCCCGGTAATCCCATACCGCCGAGAATGCTCTTGCGCTCGCGTACCGCCTTGCGCGCCTTGGCCATTGCTTCGCGCTCTTCTGCCGCACGAGCCACCTTGAGCGCAATAAACTTGGCATCTTTCGGATTTTCCTCCAGATATTTTGCCAGCGCTTCGCTGACGATGCTGTTGACGATTCCTTCTATTTCCGGATTATTGAGGCGAATCTTGGTCTGAGTTTCAAAGTGGGGGTTGGGCAACGATATGTTGATGACCGCCGTCAACCCATCGCTGAAATCCTCACCCTTAGGTTTAAGATCGTTCTTGAAGAGATTTTCCTTTTCACCGTAGGTATTAATGGTGCGCGTGAGTGCGGCGCGAAAGCCGCTTAGATGGGTTCCACCACTGGGGTTGTACTGGTTGTTGGCATAACAGCGAACGCGCTCTTCATCGCCGTTGGTATATTGCAAGGCAATATCCGCCTTCACCTGATACGTATCGCCCTCCTTCTCTTTCGAAGGAACATCGACCACCTTATAGATTGCAATCGGCGGATGCAGGGGATCTTTGCCGTCGTTCAACCAAACAACGTACTCGGCGACACCTCCTTCAAAGAGGAATTTCGTTTCTTCGTTGCTGCGTTCATCCTTGATGAAAATCGCCAGGCCGCGATTGAGAAAAGCCAGTTCCCGCAATCGACCTTCCAGAGTGTCATAATCGAAGACGATATTTGCGCCGAAGATTTGCGGATCGGGCCAGAAGGTGATCTTCGTACCCGTTCGATCTGCTGCACCGATTGTTTTGACCGGCATCGTCGCTTTGCCGCGCTCGTATTCCTGCATATAGGCATGGCCCTCACGGCGAACCTCCGCCCGAGTCAGTTCGCTCAAGGCCGTGACCGCCTTGGCTCCCATACCGTGAAGGCCCGCTGAGGTCTTATAGGCCTTGTTGTCGAACTTCCCACCCGCGCCCGTGGTGGTCAACACGACTTCAAGATTTGACCGCTTTTCGTTGCTGTGCTCGCTAACCTGAATCTCACCGACGGGAATGCCGCGCCCATCGTCGCCGACGCTCAGGCTGCCATCGACGTGAATGGTCACGTGAATATGCTTGCAAAAACCCGCCAGATATTCATCCACCGCATTGTAAACCAGTTCATAGACGAGGTGATGAAGACCGCGAATCCCTGTATCGGGAATGTAATTATCGGGCCGTTTCCGAATATGTGCAGCATCGCGCAATACTTGTGTATTTTTCTCCGAGTATTCCTCTGCATTATTCAACACCGGTTCCATGACTGCCGTCGTATCCGTGCTCATAGCTGTATCCATCTCCCCAATAGTTTCAAACCGAGCCTGAAGTTTCAAACGGAGCCTGAAGCGTAAGCGAAGAGAAATCTCGAACTTCGCTTATGCTTCAGGCTCCGTTGCCCACACACCCGTACGAAATCGCAAATCCGTGATCTTCACACCCGTCAATAACTCACGCAATTTCGCCAGTAAACGCCTTTTGTGAAACTGCGAAAGTTCTTGCAATACCACCGATCCGCGCACTTCAATCTCCAACACATTGCGCCGAATCGATGCCACGCGCGTATGCCTGGCATACTCCACGCCGGCAGCCTCGGCCCAGGCACTTTCCAGACGGACTCGTTCCTGCTTACGGCCCCAACCGCGAGCCGCAAACAATCGACTTAGAATCTCACCAATCGGTTCCGGTCCTTTCGGATCCATTTTTAAGTTCCAGGTTCCAGGTTCCAAACCGAGCCTGAAGCGTAAGCGAAGAGAAACCTCAAACTTCGCTTACGCTTCAGGCTCCGTTTTATGCCAACGGCATCACCAGATACAAATAATCGTCGCCGCTATGGAACAGGGCCGGTTTATTGCCGTCCACCAAATCCAGCGTCAACACTTCGCCTCCATCCACGATGCGCAACATTTCCACCAGATATTGCGGATCGAAGTTGATGCTGATCGGCGCTGCATCGTAATCGAGTTTCATCTCAACCTTTGACTTGCCGGTCGTCGCCCCTTGTGCTTGCAGCGTTAGTTTGCCCGGCGAAAACTGGAAGGTAACCCGCACGCTCTCGTTATCGGTCATGATGGCGGCCTGCCGAACCGCTGCCAGGAACGGCTCAACAGGTATCGATACCTTGACCTTGGCTTTCTTGGAAGCATCCTGGATGATGCCCTGGTAGGGAGGATACCGCCCCTCGACGAGCCGGCTGTAAATTACCGATTTCTCGGTCCGAAATAAAACATCATTCGGACGTAAACAGATCTGGATCAACTGATCTTCATCGCCTTCGGAAAGGGTGCGATCGAGCAGACTCATGGCCTTGGTCGGCACCAGGTGAGATTGGCCCTTGGCCTCGATCGCATGGGGGACTATTGCAGGCCCGGTGGTTAAGGCGAGCCGTTTGGTGTCCGTGGCCACGAGGCGCGCCTTCTTGTCCTCCACTTCCCACAGCACACCGGTCATGGCGTATTTGGTGTTGTCCTTGCCCACCGCGAAGACGGTCCTTTGGATCATCCGGCGCAGCACGCCCGCAGCGATTTCGTGGTACTTCACATCGCTGAAAGGTGGAGGAATGTCCGGAAAATCTTTGGGATCTTCGCTGGGCATTTCGTATTCGCTGGAACTCGTATTGACCCGGCAGCGCCGATCGTCCGCTTCAATGCTCAGTTCTTCATCCGTTGAGGCACGCAGAATTTCCACCAGCCTGGCCACGGGGAAAATAGCTTCCCCTGCTTCCTCGACCCGAACACCGGCCAGCTCGTATCGAATACCGACTTCGAGATCAGTCCCCAAGAGCGCGAGTTTATCGTCGCCGGCGATGGCCTTGACTTGTGAAAGGATCGGTTTGGTTGTGCGTGCAGCCACGGCCGCCCCTACCAGTTGACAGGCAGCAAGCAACCCATCACGTCGGCAGTGGATAATCATGAAGCGTTCCTCGTTTCAATGCATTTTGGAATGGGCGAACAGCCTTTTTCACTTAAAAGAAAGACAATACCCTAAATATCTAACGTAGTAGCTGTAATGTTTGGGCAATTGATGTCGTTGGCTTTGCAGAAGATTTCGTATCTTCCAGGTATTAAAGCCTTTACGCTTTTAAGTCTGTTGTGGAAAACCCGGCGCGCAGTTGGCGCGCGCTGGACGCGCATCGGCGCGCAACCGGCCAGCCAGGTTCGATGAATTTCCAATAGCCCTCATGCGCGTCGTTGCGCGTCCGATGCGCGCCAACTGCGCGCCAGGTTTTCCACACGGCTATTGAGGCGTACACCTCACACCAACTGCGCTCGCAGTCCCCGTAGCTCGTTCGCCAGTCCGACATCCTCCGCCAGAGCATCGTTGACCTTTTTGTATGAATGCAGCACCGTGGAATGATCTCGCCCGCCGAAGTATTGACCGATTTCCACTAGGGACAAGCTCAGCAATTCCCGGACCAGATACATGGCGATCTGCCGGGGCCAAAGGTTGTTGCGATGCCGGTCCTTGCCTCGCAAATTCTTCAATTTCACGCCGAAATGGTCGGCAATCTTTGCCGCAATGCGCCCGATATCGGAATCAGCGGGCCGCGGCGCGGGGGTAAGGTGCGCCAGCACAACCGCCAGGGCTAACGGACCAGGATAAATTCGCGCCAACTGTCCAATTCGGGCCATTTCACCGAGGATGGGCCGAACTCCTGCGCTGGGTTGGTTGGCTAACCAGTCGATCACTTCTGCCGTTACGGCGAGTTTCTGTTTCCGACACAACACCTCGGCGAATTGCCGTCTACTGGAAGCAGCGAGAGGCTCCAGTCCAACCACCAACCCGGACGCCAGCCGGCTTGTGAGCCGAACGGAAAGAGATTTCAATTCGGCAGGGCCTTGGCAGGCCGTCACAATGTTCCCTCGAAAACGAGATTGTCGGTGATCCAGCAACACCGAGAGTCCATCCGAAGCCTCCGGGTTCAAATGTTGCAGGTCTTCGATAATCAACAAATCGCAGCTGTGCAGCTCCCCGAGCGGATCCTCGCCGACCGGTGGTTGTGTCAGTAATCGGCCCAGATCGCCGGCAGCGATCGAATGGGCAGTTTTCGCGGGAGAGGTTTCAATGACTCGTTCAGCCAAGCCGTTCGCCAGATGACTTTTCCCAACACCGGGTGGACCATGCAGATAGAGCAACGGCGCTGAATGTCGGCGCGTGCTTTCCCGCGTAAAGCGCGCAACATAATGGATCACTGCCCGAACGGCGAAGCGGTTTTCCGGCAGGGCGATGAAACTGCTCAGAGACGATCCGGTGACTTGCCGGCCTTGCGCAGTTTGGACCGTCATTCGAGCCTATCTCCCAGGCCGAAAACCGGGCGTTTTCCCGTGGCGTTATTGTATAAAATTGCGAAGATAGCGAGTAGGGCAATAGCACCATCGTAAATATAGAAATGACAGATAGTTACGATGCACTACCTCGTCGCCGGCCGCGATGAAAAATCATCGGCAATTGCCCGCGCCAACTCCTTGACAGCCATAATGATCCGTCGTGCCGCCTCGTCCACATCCGCATCCGCTAAGAGAGGATCGAAACTAAATCGCATGGCAGAATGCAAAACTTCTTCCGGCACGCCCATAGCCTGTAGAACGGGCGAGGGCAGTAACGAGCCGCTGGAGCAGGCGGAGCCGGTCGAGCAGGCAATGCCGGCGAGATCGAGTTTCATCAACAATAGCTCTGCCCGGCAGCCTGGAAAGGAGATGTTGACGACGTAGGGCGAGGCTTGTGATTCCTCGGGGGGGCTATTGATGACGATGGGCTGGGCCTCGGCACTTAACAGGCTGATAAAACTTCGTCGCAAACGGTGAACGGTATCGAAAGATTCTCGCATTCGCTGATGGGCAATTTCGAGCGCGGTAGCGATGCCAACTGCCAGAGCAGGACTTTCCGTTCCGGGCCGCCGGCCTTGCTGTTGATGACCGCCCCACAGCAGCGGCGAAAGTTTAACTCCTCGGCGAAGCAAAAGAAGCCCGATCCCCTTGGGGGCATGGAACTTATGACCGCTGACGCTGAGCGTCGCGACTCCCAGATCGTGAAAGTGGACGGGGATTTTGCCGACGGCCTGGGCAGCATCGCAATGGAACAGAGTTTCCACAGGCAGTTGAGAAACGAATTCCCGAACCGGCTGAATCGCGCCGGTTTCATGGTTGACGAGCATCAGACAGCAGAGGCGGGGCGCGGGGTCCCGGCGCGAGGCGCGGGGCAGCAGGGGAGCCAGTGGATGTCGAACCCTCGTGCGGCGAGTTGATGGAGCGGTTCCATTACGCAGGGATGTTCGATTGAACTGGAAAGGATCTGCGCCGGTGGATCGCCCGCCAAACCGAACAGAGCGAGATTGTTGGCCTCGGTGGCCCCGCTGGTGAAGATTACTTCATCGGGAAAAGCGCCGAGAAGGGAAGCGATTTGTTCGCGAGCATCTTCGAGCGCCTGCCGGGCTTTACGACCTGCGCTGTGGGCGCTGGCAGGGTTCCCGAAGGTATCGGTGAAGTAGGGCTGCATGGCCTGCCACACCTCGGGAAGAACGGGTGTGGTGGCGTTGAAGTCGAGGTAGATCATTCAGTTCATTTCGCTTGCAAAGCATAACACGCGCAATCATCTCCAACCATCCAGCAAGGGACATCTCAATCGATATTTTCTTCAAGCTGGGGCAAATACACAAGTGTTCATGGGGTAAAGTGTAAATGGAACAACCCGGTGCGAGCCGGGTTGTTCTGCCGAAAGCAAGGTTGCTTTCGGCTCATTAACTCACGGAGGAGCGGTCATGACGACCCACTCACGGATGAGGAGCCTGGTGCTAGAGCTTATGGCCTACACCAGTCTCGCGGCGCTCCATGCAATTCATGGAGAGGCCGTTGTGCTACCCTATGGACTTTTAGTCATCGCGGTTTCGTTGCGGATCTATCGGCAATTCCGTCATCAGCGGAAGAACCGTTCGGATTCACATGATTCCATGAATGATTAAAGACCGCCCCCAGGGTTATCGTCCACCCTGGGGGTTTTAGTTATTAAACTTCATTCAATCACTTCTGTCAACATCTTCGCTACAACAGAACGCTGTTGTTAGTCGCGCAACAAGTAGTTTGACATCTTCTCCGAGTTGCCCATCTTCCAGTTACCGTGAAATTTTCCTCTACCGATGAGTTGGGTCCGGTCGATTATAGGGGTACTATCGAAGAATCGGATGATTGCCCGATTCCCGCAAAATCCTATACCTATCGGAATATCCTCAATGACCATTTTACCTTTCCCCCGCAAGGAGTCCGCGGTGAGCGCTGAACGGTTCCTTTTCACCAGCGAATCTGTCTCGATGGGCCATCCCGATAAAGTCGCGGATCAAATCAGCGATGCGGTGCTGGATTTCTGTCTAAAAGCCGATCCGACGAGCCGGGTTGCCTGCGAAACATTGGTGACGACAAACCTCGTGGTCGTCGCCGGCGAAATCACCACCAAGGCCAAGTTGACCGCCTCCGCGGTGGACGCCATCGCCCGCGAGGCCATCCGCGAGATTGGCTACACCGATCCCGAAATCGGCTTCGCAGCGGATACCTGTAATGTGCAATTCCACCTGCATACCCAATCTCCCGACATTAGCATGGGCGTCGATGTCGGTGGGGCAGGCGACCAGGGCATGATGTTCGGCTTCGCCTGCGATGAAACCCCGTCACTGATGCCGTTGCCGATTCACACGGCCCATCGGCTCGTCGAGAATCACGCCAATCTGCGTCGTTCGGGCGAGATTGCGTTCCTGCGGCCCGATGCCAAGAGCCAGGTCACGGTTGAGTACAACGCCGATGAATCGCCGTTTCGGTTCGATACCGTCGTGCTTTCCACGCAGCACGATGAAAGCGCGATGGACCAGCGTGCCGGTGTTGGCTTCTTCACCGATGCGGCCCGTCAGATCATCATCGACAAACTGATTCTGCCCACGCTGAAGGCAGAACGGCCCGATCTCATCAAGGGGCCGTTGGTGATGATGTCGCCCGACAAGCCGACGCAGATGGTTCCCGACGGCGCAATTCGCTGCTACATCAACCCGACCGGCTGCTTCCTCGTCGGCGGCCCGCATGGCGATTGCGGCTTGACGGGCCGGAAGATCATCGTCGATACCTATGGCGGTCGGGGCCGGCACGGCGGTGGTGCCTTCAGCGGCAAGGATCCAACCAAGGTGGACCGCTCTGCCGCGTACATGGCGCGCTACATTGCCAAGAACATTGTGGCAGCAGGGCTGGCGAAGCAGTGCGAGGTGCAACTATCGTACGCGATTGGCCACCCCGATCCGTTGAGCATCTGGGTCAACACCGGCGGCACGCTCAAGAAGGGCATGACCGATGAGAAGTTAATCTCTCTCATCCGCAAACACTTCAAACTGACTCCAAAGGGGATTATCGAATCGCTCGATCTGCGTCGGCCCATCTACAAGGAAACGGCCCGGCACGGTCACTTTGGCCGGGAGCTCTCGACGTTTTCGTGGGAGAAGGCGGACAAGGTCGCCGCATTGCAAGCCGATGCCGCGGCGACGGCGGCCTAGAAGGTCATGACAAGGTGACCGGGTGACAAGGTGACAAGGTGACAGACAAGGTGACAAGGTGACAAAAACATGCGGTTGAAGAATATCTGTGAAGTAACGGATCAATGTTCATAGACACGCTCAATAATTGTCACCTCGTCACCTTGTCATCCTGTATGATGGTATAAGGAGTGTCCAGAATTCGCTCCGTTCTATCAGATAAGGACGAACCCATGTCATCATCCACCGAAACAAAATTCTCCAACAATCCAAATGATTATCCGGGTCAGTGGATCGCCTGGGACTCTGCGCACGAAAATATCATTGCTGCGGCCACTAATTTGCGGGTCCTCCGGGAGGAAGTGGAAAAACTCGGCGAAACCGATCCCCAAATTGAACACGGGCCGCCTTTACCTTTTAAGGACGCGGATAAACTTCGAGAAGGAGAATCACCAAACATCATCGACGACATTATGACGACCATTCCTGATGCCGAAGAGTGGCTCCAGACACCGAATATTGCTCTTTGGGGAAAGACGCCGCAAGACTTGATCGGCACTCCCGAGGAACGCCGCCTGCGGGATATGCTTCGACGAATTTGGACCGGAAGCGTTACGTGAACATTGCTTTTGCCTATAAACTCAAGCGGCAGCGCGAATGCCGAACCTGGTATCGCGCCTTCAGCCAAGTCATCCGAGCAGATGAATCTGATCGTCTTTCCGGAGAATCTCCTGAAAGGAAGTCGTCTGAGCTATCGTCTCACGAACAGTACGCAAGTTCACGAAGTTCTTGGCAAAAAGTAGTTTCCCTTCAATGCATATCAAAACCCTCTCGACCCAGCGCAAAAAAAGTGAAAGAATAGTCCCTTCTTGCAGCAGTATCTTCCTGGATGGACATCACAACCCGGAGTCAAACGATGGGCAGCACCTCCTACCTGTTGCGGTGCGTTCGTAGTTTCTCGCAGACTCTTGAGGAAGCCGCCCTTGCGGATGCGGATCTCTTGCGCCGATTTGTCCGGAATCAGGACTCGGCGGCTTTTTCCGCCTTGCTCGCACGGCATGGACCAATGGTTTTGGGAGTTTGTCAGCGCACGCTTCAAAGCCCGGCAGAAATGGAAGATGCGTTTCAGGCGACCTTCCTGGTACTGATCCGCAAGGCCGCAACCCTTCGGCAACCCGACCGGCTCGGTCCCTGGCTCTATGGCGTGGCCCTGCGGATCTCGCGAAAGCTCCGTTCGCAAACCCGGCTCGGTTTGGCGGTTGTTCCCGAAGTGATCGATCCCGCATCGGTCGAGGATTCGGACCGCGATGCTGTGCGTGGCATGGTCGATGAAGCGATTCATCACCTTCCTGCGAAGTATCGGGAATCGATCGTTCTGTGCTACCTGCAAGGTTTGACCAACCAGGAAGCCGCTAACCAGCTTGGCTGTCCCATCGGCACCATTGCCATAAGGCTCTCTCGGGCGCGAGAACAGTTGCGCCGTCGGCTCACTCGGCGCGGGCTGGCCGTTTCCGCCGCTGGTTTGCTGTCCTCGCTTGAGGCGCTGGCTTTTGAATCCGTGGTTCCAACCTCGCTGTCGCGTATGACAATTCGTCTCGCCGATACCCTGAGCGTTCCCGCACGGGTCGCTCTTCTTGGAGAAGGAGTTTTGCGAAGCATGATACTCGAAAAATGGCGCTGGATGGTTTCAACGATCACGGTCTTGGCCTTTATGGCCGCAGGCAGTTCTCTGATCGTACAGAGCAACGCCGAGGATCCAAGACCCGTCACCTCTCCAACAATCCCGGTCCCTGCTCCAGCGGAGGCAGCGCCTGTGCCTGTGCCGGTTGTCGAGCCGGCGCGGGAAGTGGAGAAACCGACAACGGTTCGCACCAAGAATTTCACAGTCCAAGCTCCCAGCGCCAGAATTGCCAAGCTGGTTGCAAAAACCGCCGAGCAACATCGGATCGACTTCGCCAAGTTGTGGTTAGGAAGGGAGCTGCCCGATTGGAAAAGGCCATGTCCCGTCCAGGTGACGATCGAGCTTACCGGAAGCTCGGGAGCCACGACCATGACCTTCCCCGAATCGGATGTCGAGCTGCAAATGCAGGTGAAAGGCTCGCTCGAGCGGATTCTTGCGAATGTACTGCCTCATGAAGTCACTCATACAGTCATGGCGACTCATTTTCTGAAGCCTTTGCCGCGCTGGGTCGATGAGGGAATTTCCCTACTGAGCGAAGATGAAGATGAACAGGTTCACCATCATCATCTCATGAAAAAACTTCTCGATGAGCATCGAGCAATGCCTATGGGAAAGCTCTTTGTCATGAAGCACTATCCCCAAGATGTCATGGCGTTCTTCGCGCAAGGATTTTCCGTGACGGACTTCCTGGTGAAGAAGAAGGATCGTAAGACGCTCCTGGAATTCGTCAAGCACGGTATGGAAACCAGCTGGGATAAAGCGGTAAAGGAACACTATGGCTATGAAAATGTAAATGCTCTCGAAGAAGCCTGGCTGGCATCATTCAAGAAATCGGCGGAAGCCACTGCGAAGAAGGACAAGGAGATTGGCAGTAAGATCACACCACCAAGCTCGGCCGCACCGATGACCGCGTTGGCCTATTATGATGCGAAACAGAAGCGCTTTATGGTCTACCAACTGAGCACATCGGTTCAACCAATCACGGAATATATTCAAGTAACGGAAGGTAAGCAGACAGTGATGGTACCCATCACAACACTGCGCCAGCGCACCGAGTTTGTGCCGTTAATTTGCGATGTCGACAAGATGGAGGTGCACGATTCCGAAGGGAAGAAAATCGACAAGGAGTGTTTAACCAGACTGGATAAGCCAACCGTCGTTCTGCTCAGCAGTGACGGCAAGAAAGTCGATCCCTTTTACCTGGGGATCATCAAGCCGGGAACACTGGTCCTTACCCAGGTGATTCCCATGGGAGGTCCAGCGCTTCCGACCGCTGTCGCTCCGGCAACCGCTCCTGTTCCAGCAGTGCCGCCGAGCCGATAGAACGAAATTACGAAGTGGGAGTGGGAGTGGGAGTGGGAGTGCGGAGAAAACTCCCACTCCCACTCCCACTCCCACTCTTCAATTGCGATCCGCCGTTAAGCTGGCTATGCTATCCAATATCAGACAGACCGATCGATAAGAACGGTGCAGGGGTAGCATGACCATTGAGACGGCCCATCTTCGACTCATACCCTTTTCACCTCAGTATCTGCTCGCGTTGATTGACGGCGAGTCGTGCTTCGAGAAAAGCTTCGGCTTGCCGGTGGTGGAAGGACTTCGCGGGCTCTACGTTTCGGGTGATGTTTCACCGGGCTGGCTTGCTCAACTGCGCACAACGACGCAAGCCGATCCGTGGGTTCATGGCTTTGCGGTCGTCCATCTGGGGAGTAACGCAGTCATCGGCGGGATGGGCTTTAAGGGACCGCCCGCCCAGGATGGAATGGTTGAGATCGCTTATGGGATCGCGCCCGATTTCCAGGGGCAAGGCTACGCCACCGAAGCCGCCCAAGCCGGCATCGGGTTCGCATTTAGTTGTGAAGAAGTTCGTGTCATTCGAGCGCACACGCTTCCAACACCCAACGCTTCGACGCGGGTTCTCTTGAAATGCGGGTTTCAACGCAAAGGCGAGATCGTCGATCCCGAGGATGGCTTGGTGTGGCGCTGGGAGCGAGGTCGGTAATGGTCATCTTTTCAGAACAATCATTTCCAGCGATTCATTCGAAATAGTTCTCGCTTTCATTTCTTCAAGCTGCAGCAAAGACACAAGTGTTCATGGGGTAAAGTGTAAATGGAACAACCCGGTGCTTGCCGGGTTGTTCTACCGTAAGCACGGTCGCTTTCGGCTCACTAACAAGGAGGTGCGGTCATGAAGACCCGCCGACGGACTGGCATGAGTTTGGTGCTGGAGCTCGTCTCTTACACCATTCTCACAGCGCTCCACCTTCGGGGTGGAGAGGCTACCACATTACCCTATGGGCTTTTAACCATCGCGGTTTCCTTGCGAATCTATCGGCAATTCCGTAGTAACCGGAAGAACCGTTCGGATTCACACGATTCCGAGAAGGCTTAAAAGCCGCCTCAGGGCAGCCCACCCTGAGGTCTTCGGATTAAACTCCCTTCAATCACTTCTGTCAATATCTTTGTCATAATCCAGAATCTGAGGAAAGGAAGTTGGCTCCAGAATCAATTGCTCTACCCTGGCAGGCTGAGGATCGCTTGGTCTGGTCAGAATCAAGCAGTTGTGTACTGGGGACTAGAGCCTCTCCTATCTCCCCAAACCGATCCACCAGTCTTCCAGGGTGTCAACCTGCCCGAGTCCATCGAGTGGCACCCGGAACACGATCGATGTTCCGAGTTCCTCCTAATAATGCTGCATTGGCAGGCGGTATGTGGCGGATTTGAGTGGCTTGGGATGACGGATGTCGGTGAGCAGATCATCACGCACTTCGAACGTTGTTGGAGGGTTGTCGGCAAGCAAGAGGGTATGATTGCTTTTCAACGGGAGCGACAGGCAGCTTGTATCATAGGCGAGGGAAATGCCCAACAACTGTACGTCGGTGCCAACTCCGAAGAGTTATTCGAGCAGATCGCAACAGAACTGCATACACTTGGGGTGGGACTGAATCAGTTGTAAAAAGCGAATGGAATTTCTACGTGACCGTCCAGTATCATATCTGTGATTGCTGCCGGATCGTTTTGGGATGCAATCGGTGCGATTGAAGGAGGTTCTCATGCAAGCGCGAGATTACCGTTTGTCCCTGGTCTTAACCACAATCTTGGTATTTGCCGCGGATGCCTGCGCTGATGAAAAGGACAAAACTCCGAAACCCTTGCCGGGCAACATCGTCAAAGCATGGAAGAACGCCGGTGCTGAGGTTTACTGGCTGGGGACAGATGACCATCGCACACAATCGCATCGCATTCTTTATTTCACGGATAGGAAAGAGCGATTACCGCAGTCTGTCCCTGCATTCCGCCCTGACCCATTCAAGGAATTGGCAGAACTGCCCATTCCAGAACAACCCTTCGGCCTAAGAATGAATTGCAACCCAGGCCGGATAGATGCGCGCTTCAAGCATTTAGCCCGTTTCAAATCCTTGATAGCTGTTGATCTGTACGGCAATCTTGCGGTAACAGATGCGACTCTGAAAGAGTTGGCCAAGCTTGAAAACATGACCATGCTCGAACTGGGTTACCATGATTGGATGTCGGATGAGAACTTGAAAGAACTGGCTGGTTTGAAGAAGCTCACTGCACTGGGCCTGAGTCATACCAAAGTGACCGATGCAGGGTTAAAGGAATTGGCTGGCCTGAAAAATCTGACCACACTGGATCTGCGCTATACCAAGGTGACGGGGGTAGGTTTCAAGGAATTGTCCGAACTCAAGAATCTGAGCAGAGTTTTCGTCCACACTTCCAACGTAACGGATGAGAGCTTGAAGGGAATCGCCAGCTTGAAGAATCTGACGGCGCTTGACTTGCATGGAGCCAAGCTAACGGATGTGGGGCTCAAGGACTTGGCGGGTCTGAAGAAGCTCACCAAGCTAGACCTACGGAAAACGGACGTGACAGATATGGGCCTGAAAGAGCTACAGCAAGCACTTCCAAAATGCGACATCGTACATTGAATACGAAAGTGACGGATGCCGGCGTCAAAGAGGTGCAACAGGCACTTCCAAAGTGCAAAATCTCGGATTGAGAAGTAGCGCTTTTGGCGATAGCTGAAAGGGTTCGAAAGGTTAGAACATCTCCCGTTGCATTTCTGAACAAGAATACAGTATACTGGATAATGTGAAAGGGAGTTGAATGGTGCGGACCTTAGCGATCCTTTTCGCAATGAACTGTAGGGTTAAGGCCAGAGGCGAGCGTCACGGCGTAAGCGCGACGTGGCTACCACCACCGGAGCGCTTGCTTTTTTCTGCGAGTCGAACTTGTTGACAGAGGGTCAGGGCACTGGCGGTGATAGCCACGTCGCGCTTACGCCGCGACGCTCGCCTACCGCGCAAACCTACACGTAATTGCAAAAATCGATTTGATGCAATGACGAGGTTCTTTGGTAAATGAGATCCGTCCGTCGTGCAGGGTCGCTACAAATTGCTACAAGAATCGGATTATACACCGATGATCGAAATTACTAACAAACGAGTTTAAGAATATTATGCTACAAATTGCTACAGAATTTCGATTGCGGATCAACGATTGAATAACCAAACAAACGAGTCTGTGAACGCCATGCTACAAATTGCTACAAAAATCAGGTTGTACATCGATGATCGCACCTGCGAACGAACGAACTCCTGAATGTCGTGCTTCCAAGAAACTTCGCCTCAATCCAACGATTATTGATTTGATATTCTGGCGAAGTTACTTTCAGATGAGGGCCCGAAACCGGGCGCAGACGCTACAAATTGCTACAAAAACTGGTTTGCAGATCAACGATTGGACAAACAAATGAGGCGATTAACGTCATGCTACAAATTGCTACAAGAATCGGTTTGTACACCAAAGATAGGATATACGAACTAACGAATTTCCAAATGACGTGCTACAAATTGCTACACAAATTTGGAATGCGGATCAACGATTGAATAAACAAACACTTGGCCATTCGATATTCCGACCGCCAAGCGAAAAGCCAAAAAGCCATTGGAAATTCTACGTTGGTGTGCGGTATCATATCTGTAATTGTTGGACCGCCTTGAGATGCTATCGGTACCGGAGGTATCCTATGCGATCGCGATCTTGCTGCTCGTACCCGATGGTTCGAGCTTTGGCTGTCTTGACCATTCTCTCGGCGTTTAGCGCGGACGCTTGGGCCGATGACGGCGAGAAATCTCCCCAACTCTGGGTGGATATCGACATGGCCTGGGAAGAGGCCGGTGCGACCGTCGGCCGAATGGGTATTCCCGACGAGTTTAACATCTACGGTAACAGCGTTCTTGTTTTCACAACCAAGGGCAAAGGGCTAATCCGAAGCGTGCCGGCTTTCCGTTTATCCCCGCAAAAGCTATGGAACCTGCCCGTACCGCAGCAGTTGTTCGGCCTGAATATGCAATGCTCACCAGTGAGGGATGGACATCTAAAGGAAGTGGCCCGTCTCAAAACGCTCACCGCCCTGAAACTCATGGCCACTCGCATAACCGATGCGGGTTTGAAGGAACTGGCCGGCCTCCAATATCTCACCATGCTGGATCTGGGCAGAACGAAGGTGACCGATACAGGCCTGAAGCAATTGACTGGACTAAAGAATCTTACCGTGCTCAGCCTGGCACACACTGAGGTGACGGATGCAGGGTTAAAGGAATTGGCCAAACTGAAGAATCTCACCGCGCTCGACCTGCGCTATACCAAGGTAACCACAGCAGGTCTGAGAGAACTTGCGGGCTTGAAGAAGCTCACCACGATTCACCTGACACCCGACAAGGCGACGGAACTGGCGCTGAAGAAATGAATGTCGATCCGAACATCAATGGGAGAGTCCAGCATGGACATGACGCTCTTCGCCAAACTCAAAGAAAAGCTGATCACCGCCAAGAAGTTCGATGAGATCTGGAATTACTTCTTCGATCACTTCATGGAAAACGCCGAGTTCATGGCGATGGGTAAACCCATTCAGCGCCACGAATTGCTCGAAGCTGTGCTGGGGCAAATCGCAGGAAGGCTATTCAAGGTCGATTCGGCGGTGCTTGAAATTCGGCTCATCAAACTCGACGACCAGAAGTTCATTCACGGCTGCGGCATGCTCAACGGCCACCTGACCAGCGTAATGTACTTTGAAGATGACCACATGGGGGTTTTCAACATCGTCATGGACGATGGCCGAACGGAAATGGCGCGTTTCTCAGGCCGGCCTTATGTGAAGCCGAACTATACACCATCCGTGAATTGAACGGGTGACAAGGTTCGGAAGATGACAAGGTGACAAGGTGACAAGGTGACAAAATATCTTAAATCAGGGAGCAAATGACTTCCCAAGATTAATCTTCATACGCTCGATGATTGTCACCTTGTCACCTTGTCACCTTGATAGGCCCACACCAAAGCGGATCCAGTCGCGCTTGTGCTCCGCGGCCGATCCTTCCCACAACTGCTCCCAGCGCGTGGCGACGCGATTCAGCACATCTGCTGGTTTAGCAAGGTGTTGCGTCAATCCGCCGTGTAGTTCTTCGGTAAGTATCCGCACATGGTCGGCCTGATTGGGGATTCGAAGTCGAAGTCGATAATTGACCACGGTAGGTACCAGGTTTTGACGGAGAACATCGATCAGTCGATCCGTTTCGGTCGGCGACAAATGGTAATCCAGCCAGAGATTCCGAAAGCGTTGGTCGGTATGTTTGAGTCGAAATGGACCTGCGCCCCATTTGGCAGCGCTGATCGTCTCAGCTCCTGTTTTATCGGGATCGGCAAAGTCGGCGAGCAAATCCCATGCAGCATCCCGATGGGCGCAAGCTGTGGTCACGATGCCGTACCATCCGCCCCAGCCAATGTAAGGGATGCGATTGACCGTCTCGCCCATGTTGCGAACTTCCTGGCCGTCGATGTCGTAGAAATGATCGCTTCCCGGGATCGCAGCGATGCTGAACTTACCCTGCGCCGGGCTATCGGGTGCTTGTAAACGGGCCAAGTCCTCAAGGCTCACCAGCCCGAAAAGCGCAGTACCGTCGCGGAATGCCGCCACGGGGTCATCCGCGGGGCCCGCCGGCCGATAGGGTTGCATTTTTTGCATGACCGTCAACGCTTGAACGAAAGCAACGGAGTTAATCCGAGGTTTCAGCGTTTTTAAGCGATATTGAAAGGAAAGCAGTTGATCGACTTCTGCTTCATCGAACTTGACCTGGCTCTGATCGGTCTGGATGCGTCCCGGGCGGTCGAAGGAAGCTGCGATTGTGTAGAACAGAGTATCGAGATCGATGGGCCGATTCGGTAGTGCCGGTAGGCTTGGTTTGCCTGATTCCTTGTGAAATTTTTTGGCAAGGTCAACGAATTGTTCCCACGTTGCGGGTGGAGCAGTGGAGTTGAGCTTTTCTTTGTGGTAGATCAGAACGTGTCCCTCGCCGATGAGGGGCAACCCGATGATGGCACTGTTCCATCGGCTCAGTTTCTCGGAGTAGAAATCGACGAGGTTATCCCACTGATATTTGTATTCGCGGGTACGAAAAGAACCTGGCACCTCGGCAGTCCTGCCGGTCGCAGCGTAGAGCGGCACCTCGGCGGGAGGAACGATCAGGATGTCGCTTTCGCCTGCGGTGGATTCGACGAATTGCACGGCCGCTCCGGTGCGTATGGACCATTCCTGGGCGTGTTGGCGAAATAGTTCCGGATGCCGAATGTTGGGGCTGAATGCAACCCTTAAAGTGATGCCGCGATAAGGCGTTTGCGGTATCGGGTCGAGCGTCGACACTTCGGAGTTGCAGCTGGTTAGAAAAAGGAGAAAACCAAGGAGAAGAAATCGCCGGTGGAAAGAGCAAGGAAGCAATCGGGTGCAACGGGAAAAGGTTCTGAATGTTTTTGACCGGACAAAAAACGCAAAATCCGGTAAGTATTGTAGTTGCATGAAGCCTATCCGTATGCCTAAAATTCACAAAGTCGGTTTGAACGCCGAAGTGATACAGATCATCTGAGTAAGTTACCGCTCAGTGATTGTAGGTCTGCGACTCGTTTTTCCAAACTGCGAGTGTGTTTCCGGAGTGCCAAGCGTGTGGTGTCTTCGGGAGCAATTCCCATGCAAGGATGTCCTTTATCCAGGGCGTTTACGCCCTGGCCGGAGGTTTCCTCATTTATTCTCAGGGACGCAGACAGTCGGCCGCCGAAGTCTTTACATGAGGTCGTTTCCATGAAAGTAAGTCTGGTAGTGTCCCAAGGTGTGCATGCCGGGAAAGTAATCCCGATCACATCTGCGCAGTTTCTGATCGGTCGAGATCCTCACTGTAATCTCCGTCCCTCGAGTCCGGCAATCAGCAAGCAACATGCCGGGATATTCGTCCGGGGTGGTAAAGTCTTTTTGAAAGATTACGGGAGCACCAACGGCTCTTTCGTCAACGATGAACAGGTCGTTGATGAACGCGAAGTCAAGAATGATGACCAGTTAAAAATCGGTCCGCTGGCCTTTGTGCTGCATGTAGATGTATCCGCGCCGGCCGTGGCGGTGAAGCCGGCAGGGACAAAACCGGCGGCAGCGCCGGCTACTCCAACCCCGTCACCGGTTGTTTCGGTACCGGCCCGGGTTTCTGTCGCCTCTGCACCGTCAACCGAAGAGCAATCCGAAGATCAGTTGGCCGCGATGTTGTTGATGGATGATGCTGTGGTACAAGCCGGCGAGCAAACCGCAGAACAGAGCATTCCAGACGGCACGACCGTCGTGGAAATTCCCGCGATTCCCGATGATCCCAAAAAAGCTGCGGACATGTTGCAAAAAGTGAAGGAAGCAGCCAGGAACAACTCGGATGCCGCTGGAGATTTGCTGCGTAAATACATGAATCGACCTCGGACGTAGGCCGGAAGCAGAGGCCAGCCGGGTCCCGGTGTGTTTTCTCTGTGGCGGCCGTCCCCTCTCCTCTGACGCGCCGACCTCTGACCTCTGACGTGCCGACCTTGCTTTCCTTTCGTGCAAGCCAACGACTGCTCAAATGGTTCGACCATCACGCTCGCCCATTGCCCTGGCGGGCGAATCGTGACCCGTACCGAATCTGGGTCAGCGAAGTCATGCTGCAGCAGACCCAGGTTGCTACGGTTATTCCATTCTTCGAGCGGTTTTTGAGCGCATTTCCGACCTTGATCGACCTCGCAGCGGCGGAAGAACAAGAAGTGTTGAGGCTCTGGGAAGGCCTTGGTTACTATCGGCGTGCACGACATCTTCATCAGTCCGCCCGCAAACTCGTGCAAAATCACGAGGGTAGATTCCCCGACGATCCCGAAGTCTGGAGACAACTTCCCGGAGTCGGCAAATACATTCTGGGCGCGGTTCTTTCGCAAGCTTTCAATCGCCCAGTGCCGATCGTGGAAGCCAACACAAAACGACTGCTGTGCCGGCTATTCGGTCAAGAAGGCGATCCGAAATCACCGGAGATAACGCACTGGCTCTGGCAAACAGCCCAGTCCATTCTCCCGGCGCGACGAGTGGGCGACTTCAATCAGGCGTTGATGGAACTCGGTTCCCTGATCTGCACACCGGCCCATCCCAAGTGTGGTGTCTGTCCCCTGCGGCGCGAGTGCATTGCCTGCCGGGATCATCTTCAAGAGAAGATTCCGATAAAGTCGGCCGGGCCCAACAGGGAAGAAGTCCGCGAAACAGCTCTGGTAATACGTCGGGGGCCGCGGGTTCTTTTGGTTCGTCGCCCGGCAACGGGTCGATGGGCGAATATGTGGGAGTTTCCCCACGCAGTTCTGCAAGCGCAAGAGACGGATGAACTTGTTGCGCAGCGAATCCTCGGCGATATTGGCATCAAGGCCAGGGTCGGATCGCACTTACAGACCATCAAGCACGGCGTGACCCGATTTCGGATCACGCTGGTCTGTTGGGAGGCGATTTATCGATCCGGCCGATTTCGTTCGGCATATTATGAAGAGAGCCGATGGCTAAGCCCACCTGAGTTACGAGAATATCCGGTAAGTTCACCGCAACGCCGGCTGGCAAACCTCTTAGTTCCAAGTTCCAGGTTCCAGGTTCCAAGTTGACAACCCGAAGGGTTGGCGGTCATTAACCTGGAACTCGGACCTTATGAAGGAAAAAGGAGCAGAACATGTCCGAGCAATTATCCTGGTTTCGATGGCTGCGGACATTTCCCATCCCGGCGCTAATGGTTTTTGCGTTGCTATGGAGTGGTTGCGAGAAGATTCCCCAAGGTGTCAAACAAGGCAAACAAGCGCCGGCAATATCGGGCGTGGACGTGACCGGAAAGACGATCAAATTGAGCGATTACAAGGGTAAGGTGGTTCTACTCGATTTTTGGGCGACCTGGTGCGGGCCATGCGTAGCATCCATCCCAAAGGAACTTCAAATGATGCGGATATACGGCAAGCGTCCCTTCACGATTCTCGGTATTTGCAACGACGGCCCTGAAGCATTACAAAAGTTCTTTGCCCGTGAGTCGTTACCCTGGCCCAATATCATGGATCGTTCGGGATCGATAGGGAATGCCTGGGGAATCGAGAACATCCCAACCTGGGTTCTGATCGACGACGAGGGAGTGATTCAAGGACGCTGGAGCGGCGGCGGCGAAGTTGCCAAGGTTGACGAAGCGGTCGAACACGCGGTGAAGATTGCGGAGACCCGATAGAAATAGTGGTCAGTGAATAGTGGTTAGTGGTCGTTGAATAGTGGATAGCAATTTCATTGGGCGACCTCACCGGCCGTATTTCGTAGGGCAAGCGTCTCGCTTGCCGTTGGAGTCAGGCAAGCGAGACGCTTGCCCTACGCGATCGGTCAAGCGAAGCTCGGCTCTTCATCCACTGACCACTATTACAAGAGCCAAAGCGAGAACCATTCCAGCGTAGCCTTACGCTGGTCTTCGGTCACTTTGTGGCCGACTTTTTCGGCGACGAGGATTTTCAATTTGTTCTTGGCATTGGCTTTCGCGAAGGCGTCCTCGGCGGCCTTGAATGCCAGCTTTGCTCCTTCGATCGGGCAGTTTCCGTCCAGTTCGCCGTTGGCGATCAAGAGCGGCCGTCCGGCAAACAGGCGAAGCATGATTCGGGCAATCGAACTCGTCGAGAATGCCAGGGATGACCTTGCTCCAGAGTTCCCGGCAAACCTTCTGATTGACCTTCGGCTCGCCCAGATCCTTGGCCGCGGCGTCGTGGGCTCCCTTGATGGTGTTGGCCCGGCCTTGCCATTTATCGTTTTCCAGGCTCCAGCGGAAACTTTGCACGCCGATGAGCGGCGCAGCACCTTGACCCGATCATCGACCGAAGCCGCCAGCCAGGTCTCGATGCCGCCCATGCTGATGCCGATCATGCCGAGCTTCTTCGCATCGACGTCCTGGCGCGTTTCCAGGTAATCGAGCGTGCGCCAGAGGTCCCAGCAGGTGTCGTAATAGAACGGATGTTCCTGGGGTTCGCCCTTGGGTGTTTTCCAGGCCTTGGTGATGGCCGTGATGTAGGCCGATGAACCTTTGGCTCCACCCGATCGTTCGCCGTGATAGCGGGCATCGATGGCCACGCCGATGATGCCTCGTTTGGCGAGATCGACGAGCCAGGAGCGTAAGCCATCTTTGTTGCCGCCGGTGCCGTGCAGTGCGATGACTGCGGGATATTTCCCCTTCTTGGCGGGCCTGACGATCAAGGTTGGGACGCGCTCGAAGGTACCGTCGGTCTTCTTCTCGCTGGCAAAGGAGAGTTTCTCGGTGATAAGCCCATCGGTTTCTTTAGGCTCACCCACGACTTTAACATCGAGCGACACCTTGGGCCGATCGAGGAGTTTGAGAAAAGCTTTCTTGGCTTCTTCGGGAGCAAACGGTTTACGCGGTTCCTCGGCACGCAGTGAAAGAGGTGCAAGGAACAAAACGAGCAAAGCAAATCGGATTCTCATGGTGAGCTCTCAGCGGTTCAAAGCATGACAGCGATGATGACATTGTCACCGATTCAATCCGCTGAATCCAACTCGTTTCCCAATAAACCGAAGCGATTCTGGAATTGAACTTCAGAGGAAACAAGCGTTCATGGGGTAAAGTAGAAATGGAACAACCCGGTGTAAGCCGGGCTGTTCTGCCGCAAGCACGGTCGCTTACGGCTCTTTAACAAGGAGGTGAGGTCATGAAGACCTACCCAAGGATAGGGACAGGTCTGGTGCTTGAGCTTATAGCTTACACCAGCCTCACGGCGCTCCATCTAATGAATGGAGAAGCCGTCACGTTGTCATACAGCCTTCTCGTCGTTGCGGTCGTATTGAGGATAAAGCGGCGATTCCGGCGTAACCGGAAAGACCGTCGAAACTCGCACGATTCGTCAACAACGTAAAGGCGGGCCTGGGGCGGTCTTATCGCCCCAGGTTGTAGTGAATATAGCGTATTTCACATCTGCAAGTCAACTCAATCAAAAGTCTTGCCTTACGATTATCCGCCCCCCATGCGCCAAAGCACACCGTTCTTGATGCTCGCCACCTCGAACCATGGGATGCCCTTGTTGGCCTTGTTTCCAGGATTCTGGACGGCATCTCTCACCACCTTCGGATTAAGATAGATCTTCAGGATCAATGCCGGCCGGCCTTTCTCGTCGGTGCCCTCGGCGACGTAAAGTTCTTCCTCGCCGCTCTTCCAGCCATACCAGAGGGTGACATTCTGGTTCTCCGCGAACTGCGCATAGTCCGCCAAGGTAGAGTTACCCTGGCGCTCCTGGCCGATCGTCACATTCCGCCATTCAGAACGCTCGTATTTCGTCGGCCGGCCGAACTTCTTTTTCAGCGTTTCAATGCTGTCGGTGGTTGTGATCGCCGAGTATTTCTCGTAGCTGATGTCTGCTCCGCCGCCGACCAAAAATACGACGACCACCAGTAACGCCACAACAGCGAGTCCGCCACCGACGATCAGGATGATCTTCCCTGCGCTGGATTTCCGCCGCCGGCGTTTTCGAGGCCGGTCGTCCTCGTCGTCGTACTCATCCCGGTAACGCCGTCGCGGCCGGTCCTCGTCGTCGTCATCATCGTACTCCCGCCGCGACCGATACTCTGCTGCCATCGTGACGCTCCGTGAAAAGCAGGGACAGTGCAAGTCGTCGCCGGACGGGAATGTAGTCCCAATGTCACCCTCAACTTCGGTCCATCCTTCTTTTTCCAATTTGTTGAACTCGACCTCACCGATTGCCACTCCCTGTAGTGAATGGTGAAAGTGTTTGGAGGTTTCCGAATCTGAAGTTTCCAAGGTCTTGGTGACGTATTATCAACAGTCAGTTGAAGCAAAGCAAGAGGATTCCTGGTTCCCGACCACCTTGATGCGTTGGAATTCGGCAGGAATGCCCGTCAGTTTGAACAACTCGACCGCGAGGCAACTCAGCAGCGGCGGGAGTGGCCTGCCGAGCATGTGGAATTAACTCAGGTTCGAGCCTTACCGATATCAGCTTTCTGGGCAGCCTCCCATGCCTCCACATTGCCGATCGGCAGCCAAAATGTCGCGGGAACAACATGAAATGGGGATCGCTCGGCCAGAATGCTGACCGCATCGGTGATCTCGTATTCTCCGCGCGGCGATAGTTTCAATTCGATATCGAAGACCGACTTCGGAAAGAGATAGGCACCGATATTCGCCAGTTGTCGGCCCGTGAGATCCTTGGGCTTTTCCCGCATCTGCGCGAGCGTGCCATCCTCCCGCCGGGTCACGATGCCAAACTTTTCCGGTTCATCGACGGGATGCGCCAATAACCCAGCAGGCTTTTCGGACAGCGCTCTGAGATCGGCGCTGCCATACAGGTCATCGCCGTTGAGCACCATGACACGATCGCCGTGGATTTGCGATTTACAACTCATCACGGCATCGCCCGTGCCTCTGGGAATGTCTTGCCGAACCATAGTCCAGTTCTTGATATAAGGCTGCGTTTTCAGGTATGCTTCGATCTGTTCGGCGAGATAGTTGACCACGACCACCAGGCGATCTACGGGCGGCAACGCACCGATAATCCAGTCGAGAATGGGTCGGCCCTGGACGGGTAATAGTGGTTTCGGAATGGTCAGTGTATGCGGGCGAAGGCGGGTTCCCAGTCCTGCGGCAAGTATCACGGCATCCAAGAGTTTCTCCTCCGGCAAGCAAATTCGACCTCGGGCCGATTCGAATGGTATTAACTACGATTTTGCCTAAACGTTATCGACTATGCATCCACCACAGAAATAATGCGGTAAACGCGCTGAATAACAGAATCAGGGCAATCGCATGTTCCATCCAAGGCCGCCACCAGGAGTAAGGTTGCGTCACCTTCATATCAGGGACAGCGGATGGCAGATGTGTATCCGACCGAGTTGGTGGAGCAGAGGGAGAATCTTTGGCGGCCCCGAAGAAGGTGCCGAATACCATTTCTTCCATCCGTGAGTTGGCGGGTCGTTTCGGAGCATTTGGGTCGATTATTTCGGTTAGACGATCCTCGACTTCTCGAGCAGAGGCCGGTCGATCGTGTGCTGCTTTAGCCAACATTTGCACGATGAGTCGATCGAGAGGCTCCGGAATCTCCGGGTTGATCTCGCGCGGCGAACGGGGATTTTCTGCGATCACTGCCCGCATCAGGGCGTGCGGGCCATCGCCGTGAAATGCTTTTTCACCTGTGACCATTTGATAGAGCACGCAGCCCAGACTGAACAAATCCGTTGCGAGAGTCACAGATTCGCCGGCGGCCTGTTCCGGCGACATGTAGCCGGGCGTTCCCATGACATTACCGAGCTGGCTCAACAATGAAGAATCCTCAGGCACATGTACTAGACCGAAATCGAGAATTTTTGCCCGACCCGACGTTTCCAGCCATAGATTGGCCGGTGTGATATCGTGGTGAATCAGTCCATGCCGGTGCGCAAAGAATAATCCGGATGCCGCCTCTTGGGCAATCCGCATCGCCTCGCGCACCTTGAGACGATGTTCCCTCTTGAGCCTGGTTTGCAACGATTCGCCCTGCAAAAGCTCCATGACGAAAAAGAGTTCGCCCTCGGCTTCATCGGCGTCATAAATGCGAACGATATGGTCGTGATCGAGAACTGCGGCAGCGCGAATCGCACGCAGAAATCGCTCTTTGCGGAGAGAATCATTCGCGGGATCGGGATGCAGCACCTTCAACGCAACCTGCCGGCGAAGGCTGGTGTCCTCGGCGAGATAAACTATGCCCGTGCCGCCCGCGCCCAACTGCTGCAATATGCGATAGGAACAAACCTGCACACGAGGTTTACTCCCTGTTGGGGTCAAATGGGAATTCGGGATCGGCCGATCGCAGGTTTCGCTGAGTTTCAGTTCCCCTCGATGGTTTAATAATATCGGCGTGGTATTAGCCATGTGCATTCCTGATGGAGACACGGAAGCGCTGTCGCGGAGGGAGTATACCCGAAAGAGTGGGAAAGCATCAAGAATAGCTGGCGGAGAGTAGTTCCAAGTTCCAGGTTCCAAGTTCCAAGTTGAAAACCCGAAGGGTTGATGGTCTTCAACTTGAAACTTGGAACCTGGAACTTGGAACTTAACCAAAACCTTCTGCTAAATGGGGCAAACCGCATAGATTTTACCGATTTTGGCGAGGGGGCTAACTTACGGGAAGCATCCTTAATGGCGGAATTGGGTGAAGAGAGGGAAGCTATCGAGACGATGAGATAATCGCTTGACACACAACAGTCTCAAAAAGCGGATTCCAGGGGATTTGCGGGTGCAGGAAGTACCCGCACTCCACGGATACCGCAGTCTCTCTTCAATGGGTGGAGCGAGATTGGCTGTTTTTGCCGAATTTCCGAGGAAGGGAAGGAACCCTATGCGTCGGTTCATTGCGATTTTGAGCGTTGCCGTGGTATTTCAAATCGGGCTTGGCTGCCGGCACGTCGGCGGCAAATGCGATTGTCAACCGGGGCCAGGCGATGCGCATTCCTACACCACGCCCCCGATGGCCTACCAATCCAGCCCAATCCTGGGCAGCAGCCCGCTGCCCGCTGCTCCTATGACCGCTCCCGCTGTAACTGTGTTGCCGAAATAGTTTTGTGACCGGGTGACAAAGTGACACGGTGACCGGGCGACCGCGCACGGCAAGGATCAATATTCTTAGATACGCTGGTCACCATGTCAACTTGTCACCCGGTCACCCGGTCACAACTTCTTCTTCGTCCCATACTTGGGCGGTTCGGGTTCGCCCACCACTTTTAGCAATTCCGCGATAATATCTTCGCTCGTTTTTCCCTCGGCCTGGGCCTGGAAGTTGGTCCCGATGCGGTGGCGCATGACCGGTGGAGCGGCCTTGCGAATGTCGTCAATCGCCACACTGAAGCGCCCATCCATCGCGGCAAAGGCTTTCCCTGCGGAAATCAAGTACTGACCGGCTCGAACCCCCGCGCCGTAATCGACCATTTTCTTGATGAATTCGGGAGCGGTCGGGTCTTTGGGACGCGATGCGCGTACGAGCCTGCTCACGAAATCGATGACGAAATCACCCACCGGTACGCTGCGCACCAGTTTCTGCAAGTTGACGATCGCTTTGCCGCTGAGAACTTTCTGAATCTCGTTTACCTCGTCCTTGGCGGTCATGGAGAGAATGCGCTTCTCTTCTTCGATGCTGGGATAATCGACCTTCACGTTGAACATGAAGCGATCCTGCTGCGCTTCCGGCAACGGATAGGTTCCTTCCTGCTCGATGGGGTTCTGGGTGGCAATGACAAAGAAGGGGTCGGGCAGATTGTACGTTTCCTGACCGATCGAAACCTGCCGTTCCTGCATGGCCTGGAGCAGAGCGGCCTGGGTCTTCGGCGGAGTTCGATTGATTTCATCGGCCAGGACAATGTTGGCAAAGACCGGCCCCTTGACGAAACGAAAGTCGCGTTTGCCTTGCTCGTTTTCGTCAAGTACCGTTGTGCCGGTGATGTCGGAGGGCATCAAGTCCGGAGTAAACTGGATGCGTTTGAAGGCGATATCCAGAATTTGCGCGATGCTGGAGACCATCAAGGTCTTGGCCAACCCGGGCACGCCCACCAGCAAGACATGACCGCGCGTAAAGATTGCGGCCATGACTTGTTCGATGACATCGGCCTGGCCGACGACGACCCGGCGCAGTTGCTCGATCATCTGAGTGCGGGTCTGGGCAAACTGCTGGAGATATTCGCTAATGCGATCGTTGGACACGGCGGAGGGTTCCTTGCTGAAGGCGAATCAATCTTCGATGCCGATTCATTGTAAGGGATCGCATGGCCGGATGCCATTGAAGTCCATCGCCTGCCCCGAATCCGCGCTGGCTCCCGAATAGTTCATGTGAGTTTTTTGGATCAGCAATGTGGTTAGCTTCGATTCCTGATACGATGGAATTAAGTCGCGATTTCCCTCAAACGAGTGGTGCTATCCTTTGAGCCAGTCAACTCCAGGCGAGACCGAGCGACGGCAACCGTTTCTCAATAGGCCAGGCCGATTGCGCAACGGAGCCGCACGCATCGTTCCTGCCGGCTTGCCGGTGTTTTATGAAGACCAATTGAATCGCGATCCGAGGTGGGCCATGAGCGAAGGGAGCCGGCATTTCGAGGAAGACAGTGCCGTCTTCAAGACATTGCACAACATCACACAACGATTCAAGTCCCTTGGCATACCCTACGCAGTGGTCGGAGGAATGGCCCTGTTCAGGCACGGGGTTCGGCGTTTCACTGAGGATGTTGACATTCTCGTTACAAAAGAAGATCTAAAAGTAATTCACGAGAAGTTGGAGGGGCTCGGTTACCTTCCGCCGTTCGAAGGCAGCAAGCAACTTCGAGACACGCGGTTTGGCGTAAGAATCGAATTCCTCACGACCGGCGACTACCCGGGTGACGGCAAGAAAAAGCCGGTCTCATTTCCCGATCCAAGGAATGTTAGTTTTGAAGAGGATGGTATCAGCTACATTCATTTGCCGATGCTCGTCGAACTGAAGCTTGCTTCCGGGATGACGAACCCAGGCAGACTCAAGGATCTTTCGGACGTGTTGGAACTCATCAAGATCCGGGATCTTCCAAAGGACTTTGCCAATCAGTTGAACCCATTTGTGACCGACAAATTTGAAGAATTGTGGAAAATCGCCCAGAAGTATGGTCTGGCCGACGAGTCAGAGAATTGGGGAATCGACGATGACGAACAGGCCAAAGACAAGCCGAACGATGCACCTCCGACCGAATCGTGAACGCGCCAATAGATAAACGGCCCGGCCGGCCGACTCACGGTTTGACAGCGTTCAACACCCCGCAATGAATCAACGTCGGGCTAATCTCTGCTGGTTGAAGTCCCACTTCCACTAACCAACTTCGGTACTCCGCTGCGCTATAGGCACGTCCTTCGGTCATCGCGAATAGTGCTGCCGAATATAGCGCGATCGGTAGCGGACCATCCAGCGCATCATTCAAAAAAACATCGTGAATCATCACGCGACCACCGGCAGGCAATCCATCAACGCAGCGCTTCAGCAGGGTTTGACATTCCGGAACATCCCAGTCGTGCAGCACATTGGAGAGCAACACCACGTCGGCCCCGGCCGGCACCGAATCGGCAAACATATTACCGGCCCGGTATTCCAGCCGATCCGCGACGCCATAGGCCTCGGCAAATTCGCGGGCGACTTTCAACACTTCAGGGCGATCCCAGACGATAGCCCGAAGCTGCGGGTTCTTTTGAAGCAGCGCAATGCTATAAATGCCCGTGCCGGCTCCGACATCCAGGAGAAGCTTTGCATCCCCAAGAGGGACTCGTTCGGCCAACAGCGGCGCAACATTTTTGGCTCGCCCCGCCAGTCCCAGCGTCAGATGTCGGGCAGATGCCTCCTTCTCCATCGCCGACTCCAGGCCTTCGCGATAGATGAACGCCGCTCCCTTTTCATCCTTGGCTCCTGCGGGCCGATTGGTCTTGAGCCGATCGACCATTTCCTTTACGCCGGGGCTTTCGGACGCAAGTCCCACATAGTCGCCGACATAGAACGGCGTGCCGGGCACGAGATGCTCGCGGGCAATCGGAGTCAGATCGAAATGGCCCGAGGCGTCGAGGTGCAACAGGTTCATGGCCCGCAGCGCGGTGGTCAGGACGACAAACGGTCGCTGGTCCAAACTCAATTCGTTGCGAAATGCTTCCGGTGATCGTGGTCCTTGGGAACACAGTCCGAAGAGATTAAAGGCGCTGACGGCGGCGGTAAGCAGTTCGGTGGCATAATGGCCCCGGAAATGCTCGAAGATGGCGGTGGGATCCGAAGCTGGCCTCAGGAGAGCGGAAAGCGGCATGGGTGCATCTCATAACATCATAATCATAATCATAATCGTAATCGTGTTCTTTTCCTGTGCGAAGCATCTTTGGAATGCTTTGGGATTACGATTATGATTATGATTATGAACCGGAGGGTTTGAATGCCGAGGGATTATGATCATGAACCGGAGATCGCTCGATACACCTCCCAGGTCCGCCGGGCACATGCTTCCCAAGTATATCGACTTGCAAACTCAACCGATCCACCGCGAAGCTGCTCTAGCCAATCATCGTCGACCATAACGCGCTGCATCGCCTCACGCCAGCCTTCGACATCATTTGGGTCGATCAACGGTGATGGATGCCCGTGCAATACCTCGGCAACCGCACCCGCGGTCGAGGCCAATACACAGCCTCCACACGCCAGCATCTCGATCGGCGGCAGGCCAAAACCTTCATAATGCGATGGGTAGAGTAATGCCCTGGCCCCGCAATAGAGCGCTGGGAGCAATGATTCGGGTACGTAGCCGCAATGGATGATCCCCGAAGTTGGCCCGCAACGCTCGTAGAATTCCTGAATCTCTCGACCTTTCCATCCCCAGCCTCCTGCCAGTACCAGTGGATGCCGGCTTCGCAAATCGCCCGGCAAATCGATATAAGCCTTCAAGATGGTGAGGATGTTTTTTCGAGGTTCAATCGTCCCAACGCATAGCAAATAATTGCTCGGCAATCCGAGTTCAGCCAGGCCAGCCAGCACTTCCTCTTTGGGTAAGGGATGGAAAGCAGGACGGATGCCGATGTGAATAGCGCTAATTCGATCCGGAGCCACACCGAGATGACGAATCACCTCCTGGCGGATGTACTCCGAGTCGGTGATGAAGTGTCGGCAGATCTTCAGGACGCGAAAGATGCGCTGATCGTGCACTTCAACCCGGTCGGTGGGATGCCATTGAGGATACAGTAGAACGGATAAATCGTGAATGGTCACGATGGTGGGAACATCGGTGTCCCACGGCAGGAAATTCGGCTCATGATAGAGATCGAATCGTTTTCGGGCGCAGAATGACTGGAAGTCTTTGCGAAAGGTCAAATGGGCAAAGCCGCGCATGAATTGCCGCGAAGGGGAGAGCAGTTGTTTGAGTCGTTGCCGAAGGGAGAGAGCGTTCGTCGCGGTGGTTAGTGGCGATTTTCCTGAAAAGAGCAACCGACTCGATCGTCGCAGAATATCGTGAGTCCAGGCATGAGGGTAGAAAGTAACCTGATCGCCTTCGAAAGAGTCACACATTCGCGCATAGAGGCTATCGATATAGTGGCCGACGCCGCTTTTCGGTTTGAGGGACGCCAGGCCGTTGAAGATGACGCGCATTCGATCCACTCGAAGAGTGGTCAGTGGTCAGTGGTCAGTGGTCAGTAAATACCATTGCATTTGCTGACCACTGACCACTGACCACTGACCACTGTTTTATGCCGCGACCGCGACCGGAGCAGCATTCGGAACGCTCGCTTGATAGCGATCCACGATTTCTTGCGGAGAGCCCATCGCCATGATCTTTCCGTGATCCATCCAGATGGCGCGATTGCACAAGCCGACGATCGACTTCATATCGTGCGAGATCAGGACCATGAGACTGGCATGTTTCATCAACTCGCTCATGCGTTGCTTGGCTTTGTTCTGAAACGACATGTCCCCCGCTGCCAGAACTTCGTCGATCAGGAGGATTTCGGGTTCGATCATGGAGGCGATCGAGAAGGCCAGGCGAACGACCATACCGGCGGAATAGTACCGTACCGGCAAGTCGAGAAAATGGCCCAGTTCGCTGAATTCCGCGATTGCCTTCACTTTCTTTTCCAAAGAACGGTAGTTCTCACCCTGAAGGTAACCGCGATAGCGAATATTGTCCCAGCCGTTGGATTCCATTTCAAAACCGAGCGCCAAGTCAAACAAGGAACTGATATTCCCCTGAACATCACGTTTACCGCTGGTTGGCGGATAGATACCGGCAAGCAATTTTAAGAGGGTGCTTTTTCCTGCGCCGTTATGGCCGACGATACCGAGTCTATCGCCATCCTGCATTTCCAGATTCACATCCTTCAGCGCATGAACTTCGATGACGGAATTCTCTCGTTTGCGGAGAAACATGCCGCGCACCAGGTATTCCTTGAGCGTGATGTGTTTGATCTGCCGAATCCAAAACTTCAGGTTGACATCGCGTAGGATAATATGAGCCATCCGTGTCTCCATTCCTCCAGGCCTTTTCAGTGGTTCCAAGTAGCGGTGGCTTCCAGCCGCCGTCGGCAATCTCATGGCGGCTGGAAGCCGCCACTACGAGCAGACTCCCTATAGTCGGAAGATGAGCTTCTTCTCCAGCCAGGCGGTCAAACCGATTGCCATCGTCATGAACACTGCCGTGATCGCCAGCGCCTTCCAAACCATCCATGCTTCAGGCAACTGTCCGGTCAACAAAGGTTCGCGCGTCAAATCAAAGAAAGCCACAGCCGGGTTGACGTCTGCGAGCCAGCCCATCCCCCGTTTCGCCAATGTATCCTTGAGATAAATAATGGGCGTCAGGAAAAAGAAGAGTTGGAACAGGACTTCCAGAATCTGATGAGTATCGTGAAAGAAAACCGTCATGAAACTGGAGAGCACCGAAGCCGCCCAACAAAACAGAAATAACAGCACCAGGGCGGGTATTACCGCCCAGAGTACATGAAAGCACCGATAAGGATTGGTCTGCGCCAGGCAGGTAATCGCCGCCACCACGACCGCCATCGCGATCAAAAAGTGGATCGTCGCTCCGAGAACAGTGCGCAAGGAGTAGATCGTCAGCGGCAAAGGACACTGGCGGATATAGCATTCATTGCGGTGGAAGGTGGTGCAGCCTGAGGTCACACAACTTCGGATGTAATCCCAGATCGATAAGCCGGCGAGGAAGTAAGGGGCAGAATCTCGCCAGTCCGGGTTGGGAAACCAGGAACTAAAGACCAAACAAAAAGCAATGGTCATCATGATCGGATTGAGCAGCGACCATCCTACTCCGAGGACCGAACGACGATAACGGAGTCGAAGGTCCATCTTTACGAGGGACAACCAGAAACTGCGAAAGTTCCAGATGGTCACCAACTGACCCAACATAAGCAGTTCCCGCCGGGGAAAGCGTGCAGAACCCTCACGGCACAAGCCATGCCGCTGCCACGCCGAATGCCGACGTGGAGTGGGCAGACTACCCACTTCCCGGCAACAAAGCTAGACGAACTTTCCAACCGCGAGTGGTCAGGGTGTAACCACATTCTCTGGGGTTGTCGTAGCGGCGGCATCCTGCCGCCGAGAGTCTTTCAGACGGCGGCAGGATGCCGCCGCTACGACCCCCAGAGAATATGGCTACACCCAGTGGTCAGTGGTCAGTGGTCAGTGAATGCAAAAACACAAAAACATGGCGTATTGGTATTTACTGACCACTGACCACTGACCACTGACCACTATTCGTTTTGATCGCTTTGTCCGAGATGTCGGTCCGAAAGTGCATTCCCTGGAAGCGGATTTTGCTGACGGTGGCGTAGGCGTTCGCCTTGGCTTCGGCGATGGTGTTGCCCAAAGCGGTCACGCTGAGAACTCTGCCGCCATCCGTAACAACCCTGCTCCCTTCCATCTTCGTACCAGCGTGGAAGACTTTGACATTGGGAAGTTTCGCCGCCTCGTCAAGCCCGGTGATGATTTTGCCCGTCTCGTATTTGCCGGGATAACCGCCGCTCGCCAACACGACGCAAACGGAAGGGCGAACATCCCAGATTACCTGGTCTTCCTTGATTTCGCCAAGTCGCTCATCCACCACGGCTTCCAGCAGGTCCAGAAAATCGCTCTTGAGCCTCATCAGCATAGGTTGCGTTTCCGGATCGCCGAAGCGGGCGTTGAACTCCAACACTCTCGGCCCCTGATTGGTCAGCATGATCCCGGCATACAGAAGCCCCTTGAAGGGAAATCGGCCGCGCTTCATGGCATGAACGATCGGGACAAAGACATCGGCTTCGATCGAATCCATCAGTTCCGGCCCGGCCAGAGGAGCGGGACAGTAAGCCCCCATACCGCCCGTGTTTGGCCCCCGATCGCCATCGAAAACGGCTTTGTGATCCTGGCTCGCCGGTAACGGCAAGATCGCTCGGCCACTCACCAGAGCCAGCACGCTTAATTCTTCACCTTCGAGGCGCTTTTCCACCACAATTTGCCGGCCTTGCCTGGCACCGAATTCCGATTGGGTCATGATCCGTTCAATGGCCGTCTTCGCCTCCGCGCCGCTCTGGCAAACCAAAACGCCTTTGCCCGCGGCCAGCCCATCGGCCTTGATGACGACCGGATAGTCTTTGGATTCGACATAATATTTCGCGGGATCGGGGTGATCGAACACTTTGAAGTCAGCGGTAGGAACGCCGACGTGACGCATCAGATTCTTGGAGAAGACCTTGCTGCCTTCGATGCGTGCAGCCAACCTGCTTGGGCCAAAACTGCGCAAGCCCGCTTTCTGAAAGGCATCGACGATCCCTTGGGCGAGTAGGTCTTCGGGGCCGATGACGGTAAGACCAATTTCTTCCTTTTTGGCAAAGCGAATGAGCCTGTCGAAGTCGTTCACTTCGATGGGAACATTGACGGCGTCGATAGCAGTGCCGGCGTTGCCGGGTGCGCAGAAGACTGCTGTAACTCGCGGCGATTGAGTCAGTTTCCAGACCATTGCGTGTTCGCGACCACCCTTGCCGACCACAAGAACTTTCATGCAAACCCTCTTCGGACGAACGCAGAGCCATCATTCAACAATAGACAGGTGTTGTAAGGGAGGTGATAGGACAAGACAACGGAACGCAACGATGTCGCTTGTCCCGATTTACCCATGCCGATCGAGTACGGCAAAGACATCGCGCACAGGCACCGAAAACCCCGGTAATACCGTCCCACCATCCAGTATCTCTCCGTCATGAAGAATCGTTGGTGTTGTCGGCTCGGAATAAACCGCGATGCTGCGGTCTCGCGGATCAACTTCCCACACGAGTTCGACACCCGCACCAAAGTAATCTTGCCGCTTCAGTACCATCTCAGCGCGGGTATTCTCAACGCAAAACACTTCCACCGCCAGATTCGGAACGAGATCGGCGATTGGTTCTTCCGGGCATCGTCCTCCGGGCACTCGATCCCAGCAAATGTATGCTGCATCCGGAACTCGGACACGTCGCGGGAATAATCGAAGTGGTCCCCGCATCCCCGTCATGAGCCCTAAGTTTCGTGGAATGACGAAGCCCATCAGATGAAAATTGATCTGCGCGGCCAGCGCTGCTTCCCAAAAACTCTTCGTTTTCGCTACGAGGACACCATCGATTAGCTCGTACAGTCGTTTTTGCGGTCCTGCAAGCTCGGCCAACATATCGGCCTCAGTCGCCGTCCCAAGTGGTGGACGGATGCGAATTCGTTGGGGCGGGATATTGCCGAGTCGATCCAATAACTCCCCTAAATCTTTAAACGCCGGCACGAACAGAGGAGGATCGCTGATCGCTTGGGTCATGAGATGGGTCTCCTAATTCATGAAGGAACGCTCTCATAAGAGATAATGAAAGAATACACGGCCCTGTCCAGACTGGAAAGCGGCACCAACTCCAACCCAACGATCGGGACGTTATCGCGGATCGCGCTGGCCTTTGGCAAGATCATTCATTTCTCTCTCGTGGATCTGCCTGCTCCCGAAGAAAAAAAGTAACTCTGGCATGTGGCGAAATCATCTTCGCTACATCACGCTGTTGTCGTCGAAGTGCTCATTTCCCGTCCCAGGGTATCCATCAGTCCCTCGACTGCAAGTATCAACTGCACCTTGCGATCGATGTGATAATCGGCCTTGTTCGCGCGCTCGATCCAGTCCATGAGTCGGTCCGGGTCAACACGTTGCGCAATCTTGTTCAGGCGCTGGGCCTCAGAAGCGTCGAGGCCGGCGACCTCGGCACCCAGCGATAGACGCAGCGCTGTTTCCAAAATGCCGATCAATAATTGGACGATCAAGGACGCTGTGCGGCGATGCGTTGCTGCATCCTTACCGGTTTCTTCGAGGAAGTGCATCCATTCCTTGGCCAGCGCCACCGAATCGATGCGGTCTTCACTCAATCCTTCCAACAGACGTTGCCGAAATTGCCAAAGCGCCTCGTCTTCGAGGGCCAGTGCCCCTCCGGCACTCCCTGCGCATAGCCTCAGTAAGCGATCCTGCCGGGCCGGGTCGGTGATATTGTGTTCTTGAAGAATCTCGCGAAGAACCTGCGACGCCAGAGGGGCAAAGCGAATGATTTGACAGCGCGAAACGATGGTTGGGAGTTGATGATCGTAACTGGCACCCCCGATCAGGATGAGTATGGAGCCGGGCGGCGGTTCTTCCAGCGTTTTTAAGAAACAGTTTGCCGAGGCATCGTTCAGATCGTCGGCATCGTCGAGGATGGCGACTTTTCGGCCGCCGCGCGCCGGTTTCATGGCCAGATTGGTGCCCAGGTCACGAATCACTTCGATGGGAAACTCGATGCTTTCTTCGGGCCTGCAGACCATGAACAGATCGGGATGCGTATCGGCATTGACGAGGTGACAGGAAGCGCATTGATCGCACGCTTCAAAGTCCGATCCGGGCGCTTCACACAGAATGGTCTTCGCCAGTTCGCGCGCAAAGAAATGTTTGCCGACGCCGCTCGGCCCCACGAAGAGATAAGCATGGCCGATGCGGTTCTTTTTCGCCGCGAGCGCGAAAGCGCGAATGATGTTGTCGTGTCCGCGTATGTGTTTCCAACTCAATCCCTGGCTCCCTTGCTTGCAAGTCAAAATCGAGAAAAAACCGATCTAACCACAGAGTCACAGAGAACACAGAGAAGAAAAACTGAGGGTAGCAAACAGGGTAACGGGGCATGGAGCGAGCGAAATTCGGCACGCTTAATTTCTGATATCTGTGTGTGTTTTCTCTGTGCCCTCTGTGACTCTGTGGTTAGTAGCTCGCCTTTGGTTTTTGCTTGTCTCACCGGCGGATTCGCAAGCCGCCGCCTTGCAACAATCCTTCGACTTCTTCCTTCGTTATCCACGGTAAATCGCCCGAGATCGTATGCTTGATCGCGCTCATCGCGGTGCCCCAATCCAGCCCCTTTTGAAGATCGCCCTTCATCAAGCCGTGGATCAACCCCGAGGCAAACGCATCTCCTGCCCCCAGACGGTCCACAATCTCGACTTCATAATTGCGCGTCGTCAGAAGGCGATCTTTCTCGTAGGCGATGGCTGTCCAGCCGTTGCGCCAGACGGAATGGGTTTGGCGCAATGTCAGAGCGATCGCTTTCAGGTTATAGCGCGTAACGGCCTGCGCTGCGGCCTTTTCGATCTCGCCGCCGGGAATGCCGAAGAAGCGCTCGACATCCTCGGGATTGGTAATCAGCACATCGACATATTCGATGGCCTTGTTGAGCCAGGCCGTCGCTTGCTCGACCGTCCAGAGCTTGGCCCGGTAATTCGGGTCAAGACAGGTCGATAACCCAGCCCGCTTCGCGGCCCGCAGTGCTTCCCAGGCGGCCTCCGCCGAACTTGCACTGAGGGCAGCGGTAATTCCGGTGATGTAAAACCACTTCGCTCCGACGAAGATTCGGCCCCAGTCGATCATCCCGGGCTGCACTTTGGCCATCGCGGAATCGGCGCGGTCGTAGATGATACCCGAAGGGCGGGGCGCAGCGCCGAATTCCAGGTAGTAAACGCCGACGCGATCGTGCGGTGTGAAAAGAATGTCATCGACGTGAACGCCGATCTCTCGAGCCCGGTTGGCGATAAGTCGGCCCAGCGCGTTGTCGGTAAGCCGGCTCACCCAACTCACGGAATGATGGAGGCGAGCCAGACCGGCAGCGGTGTTCAATTCGGCACCGCCGATTTCGACGTCGAGAGTGTCGGTCTGCTCCAGACGTTTGAAATGGGGCGGAGCAAGGCGGATCATGGCCTCGCCGAAGGCGATGATGTCACAGGTCATCCAAAGGTATCCGATTGGGATCTGGGGGAATCTTCCGCCGGTTCGATATATTGCCGGGCCGCTTCAACCATCTCCTCAATGCTGCGGCCCAGAGAGCGAATGAGATTGGCGTACTGGATCAGGACCACCAGTGCCATGCCCAGGAGCGTTATTCCCGAACATAACAGAGCAGCGCCGCCATTGGGCACCCGGACGGGGCCATACAAAAGGACGACTATGAATAGCGCTACCGAACTGCCGCAAATAAACCCGCCATTGAGAATGACGGCATGAGCTCGAGAAACAAGATGATCGTTGCGAATTAACTCGGCGGTGTGCCGGAGAAAGACGACGAAAAACAACAGGCTCAAAAATTCTCCCACGGCCGTAAGCAGGGCACTGAGACCTTGAGGGTATTCCAGTATCGTTTCCGTAATAATCAATCCAATGCCGATCAGATCGACTGTTACCGCTCCCCAGATGTAGTTCTTGGCTTTGGAACCTTCCGGAACCGCCAGACATAAGGATCGACCGCGAATCCCCATGAACATACCGACCAGGAAAGCGCCGATGGCGATAAGAGCAAACGAAACCATCAGAGCATGGTTATTGTGAAATACGACGACCAGGATCACCCCGAAAACGACCGCCATGATCCGAATGACATAGGACGAAAAAACCAAGGATAAGCCGCGCGCCACCCTTCGCAAGTCGTCAAATACTTCATGCATCGCGGCAGGATCGGACATTAGCAACAAGCCTTTTTCACAATCTCAACATATTGCCGGGCCAATTCCCGGATGCGTTCAAAGTTCCGCTCGGCGATGGCCTTCGGCTCGACCATTTGACTGCCGATCCCCAGGCAACATGCTCCCGCTTTGAGGAACTCAGTTGCCGTCGTCGTATCGACCCCGCCGGTGGGCATCAGCCGAATCTGCGGCAGGGGGCCTCGCATGGCTTTGAAGAAGGCCGGGCCGACGATCTCGGCGGGAAACACCTTGACAATGTCGGCCCCCGCTTCCCAGGCCGTCAGGATTTCCGTCGGCGTAAACGCACCGGGCATAATCATCTTATCATACCGATGGCACAGGTGAATCACATCCACATTTAGCGTGGGCGAAACAATAAATTCCGCTCCCGCAGAGGATGGCGGTTCTGGCCGTTTCGGTATCGAGGACGGTTCCAGCTCCCAAGAGAACGCTGTCGCCAAGCGCCTGGCGCGTTTGCCTGAGGACGTCGAGCGCATTGGGAACCGTCAAGGTAACTTCGGCAACGGTAACGCCGCCATCGACAAGAGCACGGATGACTTCGACCAGATGCGCAGGATCGGGGGAGCGCACGACCGCAACGATTCCGGCAGCGAGAACTTTCTGAAGCGCAATGTGTCTGGACATTACAATCCCGCAGGTAAGTTCCAAATCACAAATTCCAAATCACAAACAAGACCAAACTCCGAGCGATGCGAATTGTTTTGGAGTTTGGTCCTTGGTATTTGTTTGAGATTTGAGATTTGTTATTTGGAATTTACTCTTTAGAGTTTAGTTCCTTGATGTAGATATTCTTGAACCAGAGTTTATCGCCGTGGTGTTGTAATTCGATCGGTCCGGTTGCGGGCAGGGGTTTGCCTTTCTCCCAGTAGTTTTCGAGCGGGGCCGCATCGACGACCAGTTCGCCGTTGAGATATACCGTTACCAGATCGCCCTTCATGATGATGCGAAAGGTGTTCCACTCGCCCGGCTTCTTGTCGGCTTTCTTCAGCGGCATTTTCCCCTTGGACCCAGCCTTGTTGTTCCACAAGCCGCCGGAGCCGGAACTTTTGTCTTCGCCGCGCGCGCCGGGCGAATTATCGGAATCCCACACCTGGACTTGAGGCTGCCCTCTGAGATAAATCCCGCTATCGCCCTTCTCTTCGATCTTCCAATCCATGAATACTTCAAAGTCGCCGTAATCCTTGACGGTTTGCAAACTGTTGCCCTTGCCGTCGTAGCTGAGGATGCCATCCTGGACTTTCCAGTGCGGGAGGAATTTGTCGTTAGCCTCCTTTTGTTTCTTTTCGCGTTCTTCGGGCGTCAATTTGGCGCGGGTCTTGACATCGATGACGCCTTGCCAGTTGGTCAAATCGGTGCCGTTGAAGAGCGCGGTGAAACCTTTGGGGGGCTTGTTGTCGTTGGGGCCGGCCTTGTCCTGGGCTAAAAGTGTGCCGGGCAGGGCAACCAACAGAAATCCGAAGGCGAGGTGAGCTTGACGCATGGCATATCTCCTGGGTGGGAAATGGGGAGGGGTGGAGCATTAAGATACCCCGGAATGACAGCGGCGGAAAGTCGCCGGCAGCCATTTTGTCGGGTTATTTGACTCGAATCATCCGGAGATCGGCACCATCGCTGTCGGTGGTCACGAGATCCTTCTCTGTAATCCGGATGATGGTGACGGTATCCTTGTTCACGCCGGCTGACCCCTTGATACTCGTCTCCAGTTTGTCGCCCAGGAGCTTGTAGGTTCCGTCGGTGGTGATGCCTTTCCCCTTCACTTTGAAGATCATCTTTACCTTGCCATCCTTGGTAAACTCGATGAGGATTTTTGGCGCTTTGGCATCGCCGCCCTTAGGTTCGACTTCCCAGGTTCCGACAATCAACTTGGCGAAATCGGGCTTTTTCTCTTGCGCTTCAACCGCACAAGGCATCCCGTACGCCAGCGCACAAACCAGTGACCATTGCAACATGTTCATCGGAACCCTCGGTAGATGGTAAAATGCCGCACGCAGTGCGTATTGACACATTACAGAAACTCAATTCCAGAGCAACGCGCCCGTGTAGCCGCAACGCGGAGGCACTCCGTAGCGCAGCGCGTGACCTGCCTCCATCGATAACCCGAATTCCTTCAGTCCACATATTTCCTCAATCTGTTCTCGAATAAGAGCGATGTCCATGCACCCCCCCCGATAAAACTCCTCATTGGCACTTCGCCGTGTATAGTAAAGTCTATTTTTATGCCATCATTTACGTCTAATAACGTCTAGTTATATAGCTATTTTCCCAAATATATGGCCAAATAGTTGAAACAAATCAAAGAAACTAGAAATAAACCATTGACAAATACCATGTTCATATTTATAGTATAAATGTCGATAACAACTGAGGAGTTTTGGTGCGTGGGAAATAAAGGAGATCATCATGGAAAGTTGGCGATTGGTTTGGCGCGAAGGATTTGCCCCCGTGTTGTCCACCACAAGTCTGATGGCGTTGCGGGAAGCGCTCATTTCCGATGACGCCCGGTTATCGCAAGGTTCGACGACCACTCCACCCCCATTGATGTGCGTTCACGATTGGCCGGTCGAAGCGGCCTGTGCTCTGGGCTATTGCGGCTGGCAGGGCGACGGGCTGGAAACGGTCGGCGAGGTGGAGGAGTTCTTCGCCAGAACCTGTTACGAAGCGGATGTTCGCCTAGGTGAGCCTGCCGCATGTCGCTGGTTCTTGAACTGGTTCGACGACACGCCGCGCCACGAGATGCGCTGCGAATTGCTCGACGAGGTGGAACTGATTCTGAGCGAGCGCGAAGAGATCGAAATGGAACTGGTCCCAGCGGAAACCGAACTGGAAAGCGTCGTGGCAGCCTGACATTTCCGCTTACTTCGTGCGCGGCTCTTTGGCGAGAGCCGCGCACGAAGTAAGTGGTTGCGGCAGAAAGACATTTCCGCTTACTTCGTGCGCGGCTCTCGCCAAAGAGCCGCGCACGAAGTAAGCGGTTGCGGGAAAGATTAACCTACGAGGAGAAATACCATGATTTGCCGTCATTGCGGGAGAAGCAAAGTCAATCGTCCCAGAGGCCTGTGCTGGTCCTGTTACTACAGGCCCGGCGTGCGCGACCAGCATCCTTCGACCAGCAAATTTGCTCGGCGCGGAGTCAGCAACTTCTGCGGCAACGCGCCGCTGGCCCCCTTTGGCACGAGTGCTTTGCCGGGCTCCCCGGAGAAACTCGCCGTCCTGACCGAACGCGCCCGCCTCAAGCAGGCGCTGTTCCACCCCGACGATGCCCGCATCGAAAACGGGCAGGTGGTGTATGGGCAGATGGCGATGGCATCTTAAGAAATAGTGTTCAGTTTTCAGTAAATGCAATTGCAGTGACCTGGAGTGCATTTACTGAAAACTGAACACTGAAAACTATTTCTTGTGTCCAAAACAATACAAATGCCCGGAAGTCCGTAGGTAGATCTTCCCATCTACAATTGCGGGGGTTGCATAGGTGTCTTCGCCAAAATCGCTTGTTGCCAGTTCTTCCCATTCCTGAACTGCGCGAACGACCGTCAGTCGGCCCCGTTCGCTCAAGATATAAACCTTGCCATCGCCCACAACTGGCGAACTGTAATAGGCTCCTGCACCTTTGGGCAGCCTATCGCGCCTAATGACCTTGCCGTCGCGCGCATCCAGGCTGGAAAGGAAACCGCCATCCTTCACCGTGAAAATGGTCCCTTTCACATAGAGCGGCGAAGCGCAGAACGGTGCTTGTTTGGGATTGCGCCAGACGATGTTGGTGTCCGTCACATCGCCCTTGCCTCCTGGACGAATCGCCCACACCCCATTCTGACTTTGCGCAAACAGGTTCCGGAACCGTTCGTATTCTGCGCGGGTGATGGAGCCGTCTTTGTCGGCGTCAACCTGCGGGAAGCGATCGAGGATTGCACCTTTGGGAAGTTCGTTCATCTCGAGTTTGCCGTTGGCGTTCTTGTCGAGATCCTTGATGATTTTGTCGAAAGGCTCAACTTCGATCCGTTCACCTGGATCGCCGCCGGCCGCGAAGGCTGCGAAGTAGAGCAGGCCGTCATCGCCAATGACGGGCGTCATGCAAACGAGCCTGGAGATGCCCCGAATCGTCCAGAGCTCCTTGCCGGTATCCCGGTCGTAGCCGACGACGCGCAGCGTACCCGCTATGACAATCTGTTTCTTTTTCGCTACTTCCCAGATGACGGGCGTGCAGTAGCCGCGCAGAAACTCCGATCGATCGGTCTTCCAGACGGTTTTTCCTGTACGTTTGTCTAGAGCCTCCAGGAACGATCCCTGATCGTGGTCCTGACAGAGAATAACCCAATCATCGCTGAGGATGGGCGACGAGGCAGCGCCGAAGTCGTTCTTGAAGGGCCCCATGGGCCGTTCCCAGAGCAGTTTGCCGGCACGATCGTAACAGAATAGCCCGCAGGAGCCGAAGAAACTTACGACGCGATCATCGTCGGCGACCGGGCTGGATTGAGCCAGGCTGCCAATCTTGTGAACTTGTTCCACAGCCGCATGAGGCGCTTCCTTCTGCCAGAGGATTTTACCGCTGTTGCGGTCGAGCGCAATGGTTACGAGTTTCTTCTCTTTCACAGCGGTCACGTAGATGCGGTCGCCGACCACAACCGGAGAAGAATGCCCCGGGGGAAGGTCGGTCTTCCAGAGCACATTCGTGCTAGGCCCAATTTCCGTGGGAAGAGGCTGATTGCCGACTGCTCGACCGGAGCAATTGGGGCCACGAAACTGTGGCCAGTCTCCAGCCCGGATGGTTGGGATGAGTTCGAGGAGAAACATCAATGCTAAGAGAAGGGGGAACTGCTTCATAAACAACCTTGCAATTTGAAATTGAATCGCACGAAGCAAATACAGTGAAGGCGATGGCATAGCGCCAAGTTATAAGAACCCAAAGGTTCACGGTATTGAACTTGGAGCGTTGACCGCACTCCCCTCCATTGCGTTCATTCAACTCGTGTGATTTTAGCCCGTCCGCAGTATAATAACATTATTCAGGGTGCTGTGATACCATAAGGCAAGCGGGACGCTTACCCTACGAATGGGTCCAAGGCTATGACGAGTGTGGCTGATCTATCGCCAGAGCTAATGGTCAAACGCGATCATCTGCTGAGCATTCTGCGCGCGCTGCCCAGTGTTGCAGTGGCGTTCAGCGGCGGCATCGATAGCACGGTCGTTGCCAAGGCGGCGTTCCTTGCTTTGGGGAATCGCGCCGTCGCGGTTACGGCCGACAGCGCTTCGGTTGCTCGCTCGGAACTTGCAGAGGCCAGGCAACTCGCGGAGCTCATCGGTATCACTCATCGCGTCATCCAGACCGAGGAATTTGAGAATCCCGATTACCTTCGCAACGACGGTTCGCGCTGTTACCATTGCAAGAGCGAGTTGTACGATCAAATTATAGACCAGTTACCTGAACTGGGTGCGACGGTGATATGTAGCGGGGCCAATCTCGACGATAAGGGCGACTATCGTCCCGGCCTCAAGGCCGCGGCGGAGCGCGGTATTCGCCATCCCTTGCAGGAAGCGGGCTTTACCAAGAGCGACGTTCGCGCACTGGCGCGGGCATGGGAATTGCCAACCTGGGATAAACCGGCATCGCCGTGCTTATCGAGCAGGCTGGCACCCGGACTGGCCGTGACGACCGAGCGAACCGCCCGCATCGAGGCCGCGGAAGCATACTTACATTCCCTGGGACTGCGCGAGTGCCGGGTTCGTCTTCACGAAGGAGAGCTGGCCCGGATCGAAGTACCATTGTCGGAAGTCGCTCGACTGGCCCAGCCTGACGTGAGAGATGGAATGAATCGACGATTCCGGGAACTGGGCTTTCAATTCATAACGCTCGATCTGGAAGGGTTCCGAAGCGGAAACTTGAATGCGTTGGTGCAATTGAGCGTAAAACAACACTATGCCTGAACTGGGCATTGGAGAATACGATCATGACTCCCCTGGCCGCATCGCGAGTTCTGGAACAGTTTTTCCTCGAAGCCCGTTGCAGGCTCCTGGATCTCGCAGCAATCCTCGATCGGCTCAATCGCGGCGAGCAAGCTGAGAAGGTTACCAGCGATCCTCGAATGGAAAAGATTCGGCAGGCGATCGAGGTGTTACTCGAAGCAGATGGTGGACGGGCGGAGCGAATTCAAAAGTTGTTCTCGCTGGACTACGACCCGAACTGGAAACGCCCGCAGCCGCGCTGAGATCACGTTGTTCAATTCTTAATCTTTCGATCGCCGCGAAAGGACTGCTTCCGCTGAGTTCGCCTTGCAGGCACCTATCCCCAACCTTCATCGTCCATACAATACTCTTCTTGTCAGGATGATAGCACCTGCTCTCGCCATTGTTAATTTGGAGCGAATGCGCAAGTTGAGTCGATTGAATGATGTATTCCATCCCATAAACAGTTTTATCTTTGTCGATCGTCGGGAATATCGCGAGTTATCGCATAAAATGGATCTATGATCGGAATTCTACTGGCTCAGTTCCAGAGGGGAAAACAACCGAAAAATGAGGCGAAACCTCAAAGGTAAGGCGATTCTTCTTACCGGTGCCTCTCGTGGCATTGGCCGATGCGTTGCTGAAATTCTGGCAACCTATGGCGCTCGCCTTGCGCTTACGTCCCGATCCGAAGCGGATCTTGAGCCTTTGGTGCAACAATTTCGCAGTCAAGGGGTTGAAGCTTACGGTATCGCCGCGGATTTAACCATACCTTCCGACCGCGAACGGCTCGTTGCCGCTGCCGTGGAAAAACTGGGCGGCCTTGATGTGCTAATAAACAATGCCGGGCTTTGCAGTTTCGGTGAGTTTGCAACCTCCACCGAGGAAGTTTTACGCAAGATCATGGAGATCAACTTCTTTGTCCCGGTGGAAATGATTCGGCTCGCGTTGCCGCATCTAACACGGTCCCCACAACAGCCTGCCATCGTAAATATCGCGTCGATTTGCGGTCGATCGGGAATTCCTTCCTTCCCGGAACATTGTGCGAGTAAATTTGCACTGGTTGGAATCACCGAAGCAATGCGTGGCGAATTTGTCCGGTTTGCCGTGGATGTCTTGATGGTGGTTCCCGGCCTGGCTCGAACGGATGATCTCGAGAAGCACCTGCTCCGCAATGAGGGACGGATTCATATTAACTGGCAAGGTTCGCAAGCGCCCGAGAAGGTGGCACAAGGAATTGTGCGTTCGTTGCGCTGGAACTGGCGCGAAACGGTAGTGGGTTGGACCGCCCTTCAGGTGCATCGTCTACGGCGCGTATTTCCGTGGATGATGGATGCAATCTTGATCCGAAAGGTTCGGAAGTTCGAAAAACGAGCATCCGACAACGTAGGGTAAGCGTCCCGCTTGCCTATCCGACAACGTAGGGTAAGCGTCCCGCTTGCCTATCCGATTTGACAGGGTAACTCATGTGTGGCATCGCTGGTGTCGTTGATTTGGCGGGTCGGCGCTCTGCTCCAGTGGGAATGGCGCGTCGAATGGCCGATGCTATTTTCCATCGCGGCCCCGATGAGGATGGCTATTTCGACGGCCCCGGGATGGATCTGGCCAACCGCCGGCTCAGTATCGTCGGTCTCAAGGATGGTAAGCAGCCTATCTTTAATGAAGATGACTCGATCGGCGTCGTTTTCAACGGCGAGTTCTTTGACTACCCCGAAGTTCGCAAGCAGTTGGAAGCCAAGGGACATGTCTTCCGCACCAGCACCGATACCGAATTGATTCCCCATTTGTGGGAAGAGTATCAGGAGAAGATGTTTGACCACCTCAAAGGTCAATTTGCTATCTGCCTGTGGGATTTGAAACAAAAATGTCTGATCCTCGCTCGCGATCGAATGGGCATCTGTCCGCTGTTCTATACCACCCGCCGAGCGGCCGACGGCACCCATTACTTCCTGTTCGGCTCGGAAATCAAAGCCCTCCTGGCCTCCGGAATGGTCGAGGCCAAGCCCGATTTGCAAGGCATCAATCAGGTTTTCAGTTTCTTTGCCGTACCAGGCCCGATGACCTGCTTTGAAGGAATCAAACTCCTTCTACCCGGACGCTATCTCCGAATTCAACTGGGAAACCCCGAAACGGCGATTCGCCCAAAGGTATACTGGGAGATTGACTTCCCCGACTGGGGCTTCGAAGAAGACCCACCTCTCGAAAAAATCGTTGACGAGTATGAAAGGATCTTCATCGCTGCCGTGGAGCGCCGGCTGCGGGCCGATGTTCCGGTCGTTTCGTATCTGAGCGGCGGCGTCGATTCAAGTACGGTTGTCGCGGTTGCAAGTAAAGTACTGGGTAGACCGATCCCGACCTTCACGATTTCCGTGCAATCCAAGGGATTGAATGAAGAAAGCGAGGCCGCACAGACGGCCCGCTACGTCGGCACCAAGTCGATCGTCGTCAACTACGGACATGAAGATGTTTTGCGAACTTTTCCCGAATTGATTCGCGCTGCGGAAGTACCTGTGGTAGATACCTCCTGCGCGGCATTAATGGAACTGGCCAAGTCGGTTCAGGGCAATGGTTACAAGGTGGTGCTCACGGGTGAAGGTGCGGATGAAACGCTTGCGGGGTATTCCTGGTTCAAGATTCACAAGATCCTCAGCAAACTCGACATCTTCGGTCTGCCGATCAGTATGTGGTTGAGACAGTTGGCGCTGAAAATATCAGGACAGCCACGCTTTGACAAAGATACGATCCGACGAACGCAAGAGGTTGTCGGGGGCCATAATGGTTGGTTGGACCTGTATGGGGTCATGAGCCTGAACAAACTGCGCTTCTATCGCCAGGAATTGCGCCAGACATTGGCGCTGGAATCGCCGTTCGAATCGTTAGAATTGAATCAGGCACGGATCAAGAAGTGGCATCCGTTCAACCGGTCCCTATACCTGGGTCAACGGATTATGTTGCCGGGACACCTGCTGTGCTCCAAGGGCGATCGGATCGCCATGCACTCGTCCGTCGAGACGCGCTATCCGTTCCTCGATGAGGCAATGATCGACTTCACGGCGAAGATACATCCGAACTGGAAGCTCAAGGGACTGCGTGAAAAGTATCTGCTGAGGCTCATGGCCCAGCGCTGGTTGCCCAAGGAAGTTGCCTGGCGGCGCAAGGCAATGTTCCGAACGCCGCTGGATAGTTTCCATCTGTCGGGACAGAACGTGCCGAACTGGGTGGATCAACTATTGAGCCGGGAATCGTTGGAGAAGACGGGTATCTTCGATGTCGACGTGGTGCAAAAGCAACGGGTGGAAATGCCCAAGATGATGCGGGCACTGAAGCGGACATCGGTTGAATTGGGCTTGGTAGCGGTGACGGCCACGCAGTTGTGGCATCACCTTTATATTTCGGGCGGACTTTGCGACTTGTCGACCCAGGCACGAACGGGTGATTTCAGACTGAGGGATTCTGCTTAAATATAGTGTTCAGTGTTCAGTTAAAGAACTGATTGTCTTTGACTGAACATTGAACACTGAACACTAAACACTGAATGAATTACGCACTTACTACTCTCTGGCACGATCGATCGCGCTACCTTCCCGGGATGCTGGCGGTTGCATTCTCTGCCATACTGATCGCCCTACAGTGCGGATTGTTGCTTGGCTTATTTGCGGTAACGTCGATCCCCATCGACCACACTCGCGCCGATATCTGGGTTGGCTCGAAGGAAGTGTTGAGCGTTGACTTGGGCAGACCCATTCCGTTCGACTGGATTAGCCGGATCACTGCCGAGGGCGATGTCTATATGCCCGAAACTTACTACGAACAATTCGCCAGTTGGACCACACCGAACGGCAGTTCGGAATTGTGCGTCTTGATCGGCAGCAAGTTGGGCAAAGACGACATCAGCACGCTTGCACAAATTACTCCCGAATTGCGGCTCAAACTAACGCAGCCCGATTCGGTCGTGGTCAGCATTGACGATTTCAAGCGGCTCGGCCTCGAAAAAGTGGGCCAGCACGCCAAAATCAACATGCACCGCGTGCAAGTCGTCGGCACGGTGGCAGGCCTGAGAAGTCTGGCCGGGGCTTACGTCTTTTGTTCGGCCTCGACTGCGCAGCATTTGCTATACCCGGTTTTACCGAACGATCATTGCACATACTATCTGGCTCGCTGCAAGAACCCTGCGGATGCGCCGGCAATTGTCGAAAGACTGCGAAAGAAATATGATGATATGTCGGTGTTCACCAGTGCTGAATTCTCTCTTTTTTCTCGGAAACACTGGTTGTTCAGGACCAAGGCCGGCATTGCCATCGGCTATGCGGCATTGCTTGGGTTGATTGTTGGGATGGTGGTGACGAGTCAAACACTATACGCTGCTACCACCGCATCGGCGCGAGAATATGCGATCTTACTGGCTTTGGGCATTCCGCGCTGGCGCATCTCGCGCACCGTGTTGATGCAGTCGTTCTGGATCGGTCTGGTTGGCTTGGTAGTGGCGTATCCCTCCGTCCTTGGGTTTTCTGAACTTGCTCTGCTCGGAGGTGTCGACGTGTTGCTTCCCTGGCAGTTGTTGGCGGGCGCGGCCGGGGTAACAATGTTGATGTCGATGGGTTCGGGATTGTTTGCGCTCCGGTCGGTTCGCAGGATCGAACCGATGACATTGTTGAGATAAAGGATGAAGGAATTCATGATCGATGAGCAGCCGACATTACGCGGCATTTCGTTGACGCGCACCTTCGGAGATGGTGCCGGTCGGCAGTTTGCGCTCCGGGATGTAAGTATCGATTTGTATCGCGGTCAACTGGCCTTGTTGATGGGGCCGTCGGGGAGTGGTAAATCCACGCTCCTGGCAATCATGTCCGGACTGTTGCAGCCTGACTCCGGTCAAGTGCTCGTCGAGGAAAACCGCAAATTGCTCGACGTCTGGAAGTTGACCGACAAGCAGCGGGAAGAGTTTCGCCTCAAACATTGCGGGTTTATCTTTCAGGGTTATAACCTGTTCCCGGCGCTGACTGCCCGGCAGCAGTTGGAAATCGTGCTGCGCTGGGGCTACAATTCGAGCAATTCCGAAGCCAGAAAACGTTCCGACGAGATGTTGGAAAAGCTCGGACTCGGCAAGCAGGCCCACAAGAAACCGGCCCAGCTCTCCGGCGGCGAAAAACAGAGGGTTGCCATCGGCCGGGCACTGATCAAGAACCCTCGGTTTTGCTTTGCGGATGAACCGACCAGCGCCCTGGACTGGTCGAGCGGCGAACGGGTGATCGAACTGCTGCAGACCGCTGCTCACGACCTGGAATCGACTGTTTTTATTGTCTCGCACGATCATCGCATCCAGCCCTACGTCGATGCCCATTTCCATCTGGAGGATGGACATCTGACCAAGAGTGAGTTACCGCATGCCACACCTTTTGCTGCCCAGTCCTGGAGGAATGACGAATGAAACTTAACCGCATCATCACTCTTGCGGTGTTGGCCGGTGTGACGCTGCTCGCAGTCACCTTTTTGACCGCGGCGAAGACCTCTACCACCGATGCCAAGGCAACTCAGGATCCCGCAAAAGCACAAGGCACCGGTGTCGTGGTGTTTGCGAATGTGGATGTCGAGGCAGGACTCATCCCCATTTTCCCGGAAACCTTTCCTCAGCCGGCCAAGGTTGTCCAAGTCTTTGTGAAAGAAGGCGGCTTCATTAAGAAGGACGATCCACTGGTCGAACTGGATTCGCAGTTGGCGAAATGGACACTTGAGGAGGCGCAGGTAGGGTTAATGACCGCTGAAGCAGCGCTCGCCGGTGCCAAGGCCATGTTGGATCAAGCCAAAATGCTGCGCGAGGGTCAGGCCGTGGCGATGGATGCCCAAGAGTTCGCAATTAAATCGAAGAAACAGAGTCTGGAAGCGGCACGGACCAAGTTAGACGGGGAACGTCTGAGAGCCCAACAGCAGGGCATCAAGAACGACCCGGAGATCAAGGCTGCCGAGTACAGTTTGAAAGCTGCCCAAACGGATGTGGAATTTGAGGAGAAGAAACTGGAAGGTCTGCGCCGCGTGTCGGCATTGCCGAACATCAACGCCGCTCAATCCAAGGTCGATGAAGCAACCTCCGCCGTGAAGCGACAAACAATCCTGCTCGAGAAGGCCAAGTATGGCGTGCGCGTGATGACGGTGAGGGCTCCCTGCGATGGCAAGATCTTACGCAATAACTGTCAACCTGGTGTGACGGTTGGCGTGCAATCCAAACAGCCTTTATTGTGGTTTCAGCCGGCGGGGAATCTTGTGTTTCGGTGCGAGGTCGATCAGGAGTGGGCCGCGCGCGTCAAGAAGAATCAGTCGGCAATCATCACCGACGATAACAACGGCAATCTGACCTGGAGCGGAAAGGTCACGAAGATTCCCGATGCGTACTTACCCAAGCGAGCCCTGGCAGGAATGCCCGAAGGGTTCCCGATGAGCGATTCACGGGTCTTGGAAGTGTTGGTCGAGCTGGACAAGGGCGTGAATCCCGATGGGCTGCGCATGGGGCAGCGCGTGAAAGTAACGATCGGGATCGAATAATCGGGGTGCGGGGTGCGGGACGCGGGGCGCGAGTATGCGAACCGTGGAACACGCTGTTCCCCGTTTCTTGCTCATTCCGCATCCCGCATCCCGCGTCCCGCATCCCTCATTCCAAACCGATACACCACCGGCAACACCAGTAGCGTCATCATTGTGCTGCTGATTACTCCGCCAATCACTACAGTCGCCAATGGTCTTTGCACCTCCGCTCCCATGCCGGTGCTCAGCGCCATCGGTACAAATCCCAAGCTCGCAACCAGTGCGGTCATCAATACCGGTCGAAGTCTCGCCCTGACTGCTTGATGAACCGCTTCATCGATCGGCTCGCCTTGTTCGCGGCGCTGGCGAATGAATGTCACCAATAGCAAGCCGTTCAATACCGAAACACCCGATACTGCGATGAAGCCCACGGCGGCAGAAACCGAAAAAGGCATGTCGCGCCAAGCCAGTGCCGCCACTCCGCCGATCATGGCGAACGGTATCCCCGTGTAGATTCGGATCGCATCCGCGAAGTTGTGAAACGTCAGATACAGCAAGAAGAAAATCGTCGCCAGGGCGATGGGTATCACGATCCAAAGTCGCTGGTTGGCGGCCTCCAGATATTCGTAGCTGCCGCTCCATTCGACGCGGTAACGGCCGTTATCGGGCAACTCGACCCGTTCGTTGACCCGACGACGGGCTTCCACAACGAACCCGGCAAAGTCCTCAGTCTCGACCTCGCAAGTCATGATCGTTCGGCGCAGCCCCCATTCGTGGGAAATGCTGGCCGGCCCTTCCACGTGCCGAATTCTCGCCACCCGCCCCAGCGGGACAAGCTCACTGCGCGGCGTCGGGATCAGGATGTTCTCAATCTCTTGCTTGGTTCGCCAGCGTTCATCGAGTCGAATGATGAGAGGAAATCGAAATGAGACCTTCGATCACATCCCCTGCAGGCTTGCTGCCGATCGCCTCCACATAGTCCAAAACGGTACGGGCCGGCAAATTGTAATGCGCCATGGCTTCGAGATTCGGTTGGATCTCCAGAGTGGGAGCACCCAAGAGTTGTTCGGGCGTCACTTTGGCGTCCTTGTCGATGCTCCTGATGACTTTCGCTATGTCGTCGCAAATGCCGGTGAGTTTGTCGAAATCGTCGCCGTAGACCTTGATGGCCAACTTTCCCTTCACTCCGGAAGCCATCTCGTTGACGCGCTGCGAAATCGGCTGCTCGTACTGAATGGTTTGACCGGGGAGGAAAGCCAACTCATCTTCGAGAGCCTTGCGGAGATCTGCCTGAGTCTCGAAATTCGCGCGCCAGTGCTTGCGCGGTTTGAGCGTGATGAACATGTCCGTTTCCTCAACTCCCATCGGGTCGGTGGCGACATCGGCGACACCGCAGCGACCCCAGACGTGCTCCACTTCATCGGGAAATTTTTCGAGGATGAGCTGTTCCATGAGCGTGTTGCGTCGGATGACTTCATCGATGTCGACGCCGGCCAGTCGTTTGACGTTAAGTACCAGTGCCCCCTCGGAAAGTTGCGGCATGAAATCCCCACCGCGTCCCCGCGCCAGCAATACAGCGCACAACAACCCCGCCAGTGCCAGCAGAATCGTCGCTATGCGAAACATCCAGGCCGCTCGAAACAAGGGCATGATGATCCATCCCGACACTCGTACTGGTACCGGTTCGCGTTCCTCCATCCGTCGGGGTAAAAGCAGACTGGCAAGCACCGGCATCAAAGTCAGGGAAGCAAACAGTGAACCGATCAAAGCGAAAATCACGGTTAAGGCCATCGGACGGAACATTTGCCCCGCAACTCCCCCCAGCGTTAGAATCGGGATATAGACGATCAGAATAATCAGTTCGCCAAAGAGCGTTGGCTTGCGGACTTCGATACTCGCATCGCGGATAATCTCGAGTTTTGAAGGCGTGGGAATGTCAAACGTCGCTTCAGAAGAGGGTTCCGAATGACTGAGCCTGCGCACGCAATTTTCGATCAAGACCACGGAACTATCGACCACCAACCCGAAGTCCAGTGCCCCCAGACTCAGCAGGCTTCCGGCAATGGCGAACTTCCACATTCCAGCAAAAGCGAAAATCATCGAAAAGGGGATCGCCAAGGCCACGATCAGCCCTGCCCGCATATTCCCGAGAAAGATGAACAGCACCGCGATGACCAGCAAGCCGCCTTCGAAAAGGTTATTCCGCACCGTGGCGATCACGTGATCGACCAGTTCGGTGCGATCGTAGAGCCGAACCATCTTGATGTCGGATGGAAGATTCCTTTCCACCTCGGCAAGCTTTTCTTTCATCCGACGGGTGACGTCGTGGCTGTTTTCTCCCATCACCATGAAGCCAAGTCCCAGCACCACTTCGCCTTTACCATCCAGCGTCACCGCACCCCGGCGAATCTCATTACCGATCTTTACCTCGCCCAGTTGCCGCAACAGGATGGGCGTGCCGCCTTTGGCATCAACGACAACTCCACCCAGCTCCTCAACCGTTGTCAGATGTCCAACGCCGTGAATGGTCAAGGCTTCGCCGCGATCGCGGATCGAGCCGCCTCCCACATTGAAATTACTTGCCGTCAAGGCATCTTCAAGTTGTTTGAAAGTGACGCCGTATTTGATTAACTTGTCGGGATCGACACGTACCTGATACTGCTTCTCCAACCCGCCCCACGAGTTGATTTCCGCCACGCCCGATACCGCTCGCATGACGGGGCGAACCGACCAGTCGTGATACGTCCGCAGCCTCATCAATTTCGCCTTGGCGGCGTCGGAATCGAGAGGTGCCGGGTCGGTCGATACCAGTGCGTAATGCAGCACTTCTCCCAGGCCGGTGGTGATCGGTCCCATCTGAGGTCGAGCAACTTCCGGGGGTATCTTGGCGGTTCCGATGCGTTCGTTGATTAGGGCGCGAGCAGTCAGAATGTCGGTCCCATCTTCAAAGGTGGCCACGATTTGAGACAGCCCGAATTTCGAGATGGAACGAACGTTTTTCAGATTCGGCAAACCGCTAATCGACTGTTCGACGGGCATGGTGATTTGTCGTTCGACCTCCTGTTGATCGAGCGCAGGCGCAGCAGTATTGATCTGAATTTGGGCAGGGGTGGTATCGGGAAAGGCATCGATCGCCAGCGAGCGCAGCGCAAAAACCCCAGCGATGGCGAACCCCATCCAGGCAACCAGAACGATCAACCGATTTTGCAATGACCAACTAATGATGAAGTTCAACATATCTCGTTCCAAGTTCCAAGTTCCAAGTTCCAGGTTCCAAGTTCCCACGCGGGCTGGGAACGGGAGGCGACGCATTCGGGAGGGCAAGGCTCCTGCCGAGCCGGAAAACCCCCTGGCTCGGCAGGAGCCTCGCCCTCCCGCTTGAAACCTTATCAATCCCCGCCGCCAATGCGGTCCCGGAACAGGTGGGACTTTAACACATGGCTGCCGGCCGTGGCGACCTGATCTCCCAGTTCCAGTTTGTCCGTTTCTTTCAAAGGCTTGACGACTACATATCCGCCCGAATGAATGCCCAGCCTGACTCGACGAACCTCAAAAGCGCATTCTTCCTCGTGGTCGCGGTCATCGTCTTTTTGATTGGTTTTGAGCACGAAAATGATATGGCTGCATCCTTCCCACTGGATCGCCGATTCTGGAACGGTGAGTGCTTGGGTTTCCTGCTCCAGCGCGATTTGAGCGCTGCCGAAAGATTTCGCTTTCAACTTCCCATTGGGGTTCTCAATCTTCGCGCGCATCCGGACCGTGCGCGTCTTGGAATCGACCTCGTTGCTGATCCCATCAATCTTGCCGGTCGCTTCAATGGAAACGTCGCCGTCGGGCTTGAACCGAACGGGCATTCCCGGATGAATGAGCCTGGCTTTTTCCTGTCTCACGTCGAGATAAACCAGCAGTTCATTCGTTTCTCCGATCAAGAACAAGGTCTGGAGTGCAGCGACGGGTTCCCTCCACGAGCCTTCGCGTTGCAGGATCGTGGCCCGCTCTTTGAGGGGGTTGAAAATGGGGAGTAAATTGCCCGTCGCCTCATCGTGCATCGAATCGACGATCGGCTGCGGGATGCCCAGGAATTGCAGTCTCTTGGCGAAATCTTTATCCGATTCGGACTCGATCCGCATCGGCGGCAGCGTCAAGCCGAGATTGAGCAACCCCTGTTCAGCGGTGTAAAGGCCGACCTCGGCCTCTCGAACCGCGGCGTCGGCCTGAACGATACTGATCTGGGGAATGACGCCCGGCACCATCGCATGCCGAGTTTGTTTCTTCACGTCGACCTGAACTTTGGCCAGGAGGTATGCGGCCTTCGCCTTGCCGACTTCCAGGGAATCGATGATGGCGAGCAACTCCCCAGGTGCCACCGTATCGCCGACCTGCTTTTCGATCCGCCACAGCACACCTCCCACCCTCGGCGCGATCCGCGCCACGCGCGTCGGCTCAAAATCGGTGACCGCAGGCACGGTCAGAATGGTGTCCATCGTTCGTCTTTCGACCTTACCCAGCGAGATTCCCGAGCGTCGAATATCATCGAGATCCTTGAAGGGGATGTCCTGTTGGCAGTAGGGGCAATGATCGGGATCGTGCGTGATCTTCAACGTCGGATCGGAAGGTGAATAGCCCCAGGATTCAGGTTCCGAGTCGGAAACATCATCGGACTTCTTGTCGGACTTCTTGTCCTCGTGCTCTTTGGTTGAGGCCAGCCATTTCCAGTCGTACTTGTGGCCGTAGTAACCGACAACCCCAAGCAGACCGAGAACGATCAGCGTCGGCAACGAATTCAGAAACAAGGCAATGCCGTGTTTGGATAAAAGCGCCATACGTGCGGACTCCACTGGACAATCCGTGGTGATTGGGATGGTAAAGGATTGATTGAATCCGGGCGCGAAAGCAGACTCCGGGCATGAAGATTAACCCGGATCCTCAAAGCGCGCCAGGGAACTTCAGATGGGAATCATCCACGCGGCGGTCGAATTAACCGAATGATGGGAGAAGGAGGAAGTGTTTCGCTCGATTCAGGCTGCACCATCGCCACCAACTCGACGGCAGCAGCATCCGGCTCAACGTGGGTTGGCCCGTAGGGAACCTGGCCCTGGCAGTGACAGTGGTGATGATGGTGTTCGCCGCCCTGGGATGGGTCGGTTTCGTTGGCAGGATCGGCGAAGTTGTGAGGAACCAGGGCATCCGGCAAACACCCACACGGGCATTCTCCAAAAATCCCACAGCGCACAGGCATGCTGGTCAGCGCCAGGGCTGTCAGGAGCAGTAGCGGCGGGAATCGTTGAAGGAATGAAGGCATAGGTAGGTCGAGAGAAACAGAAAGTCTATATGTTAAGATAGGCAATGTTCTGACGATGGACAAGCCCGATTTGGCAACTCATGGACGGGATAAAGCAACATCGTATGAAATATACAAAAGTATATATTTATGAATATCGACGTGCCACGTGGCACGTCGATATTCATAAATATAATTAAGTTCACTTTGAAATCCTCGCCCTCGTGGCCCGCCAAGCGAAACCAATTTTTGTAGCAAGTGAAAATTTGTAGCGATTTGTAGTCAATTGTAGTCTATCAAACGCTCGTTATTTCTTCATTCGACCTCTTTTTCCAATTCGTCATCGAGCAGCAGATCGGCAAAGTAGCGCACGTCGCGCTGGATCACATCTCCAACGCGCACGCGTACAGGTTTCCGAAAAATGGGGCCTGCAAAGACGAATGAATGATACTCGCCGTTTTCGCCACACGGATCGACATCAGCAGGCAGATCGCGAATCAACCCGGCGTCGAGAGACCGGCCCGCAAATGTCTCTCCGAGTTTCTTGGCATCCACACAAGTCAGATACGCCCTGAAGCCGAGATCGATGAAGCGCCGAACCAACTCGGATGTGTCCTGTTGCCAGATCGGAAAAACGCCCTTCATGCCCAGGCGGGTTAGGTTGCGTTCGCGATAAGCCCGGAGGTCTTGGAGAAAGATGTCGCCGAACGCGACATTCAGCACTCCCGCTGCCTTGTATTCGAGCATAGTTTGCATCATGAGGCGCTCGTACTCCTGCATCACCCCATCATTATCCTCCGTCCGGCACGGATTCGTAGCCTGCGTGCAAATGGACAGTTTCTTCAGCGGCAAACCGACGGCTTGGGCCTGAACCTCCAGCAGCTCTGCGCGGACGCCGTGATGGCTGACGCGATCGTATTCCGCTGCCACGGTCGTCAGCAGGGACACGACCTCATAGCGCTGATCTCGACGAAGTTCATGGAGTGCCAGGGCGCTGTCCTTACCGCCGCTCCACGACAGAACTACCTTTTCTTTTTCCGGCATGTTTTGCTTCCGGTCGCTGATGTCTTGAGCAATCCGAAAGAGAGATTGCCCCCATCTGTCATTAGCCTATTTGACGAACCGTTGTTTTTCGAAGGTGCTCGCGCGAGCACCTTGTCCATCCGGCTCAAAGCACTTCGCGGAAAAAGGCAAAATCAGGCCACGAAAGAATGAAACCATTAATTATAGTACTGAATATATTTCAGGTTGTCAAGTTTACACCAACAATTTCCGTGAAAGCGGTGCAGCCAGATTCTTTGGGGGGCAGCGTCGTAGCGGCGGCAGGATGCCGCCGTCTGCAACCTCTCGGCAACAGGATGCCGCCGCTACGACGCTGCCCCCCAGAGAATCTGGTTACACCCCTTGAAAGAAGGTTCAGAAATTCAACCCTGACCAATGAATTAATCGGGGATGTCTTCCGCGAGTCGAAAGTGCGCAGCGATGGCCGGATCAACTGGGCGAAATACCAGCTACCCCAACTCCATCGTCGTGACGCCAAAGACTCGGCTCCTGTCCACCTTGGGCCGACCCTGGGTATACATCCGGGCGGTGCGAAACAATTCCATCATCCCGAAACGCTCAACCAACTCACGGGCCAAAGGGTTCTCCGCATTCTCCGGAACGTCGAGGCAAAATGACTCGCCTTTCGTCTCGGCAATCAGACCGCGAAACAGGAGCTCTGCCACTGCAAGATCGTCGGCGAAAAGCGGGCCGATCTTGAATCCCTCGACACTCCTACGCACCACACCGAAACCCGCCAAACTGCCTTCCCGCAAGCAGCCGAACGCCGCTGACTCTGGTAATGACAACCAGCCACCGAGGAATGTTCGCCGTATTGCCGGGAAGCAACATCGATCGTAGGCGAGCACTTCCTCAAATGGTACACTGGAGAGGCGAACGACCCCCGATGGAGTTCGCTCGTTGCCCTTTCCCTGATAGCGAATGTGCTGGTGAGCGAAAACGAAACCCGAGCGCTCGTAATTGCTCTGCTGGTCGAGGACGCCATCCAAGCCCACGTTCCGTGTGCCGAGATGCGCCATTCCTGCGCGCCAGGTGTGGACGCCGAAGCCTTGTCCACGAAACTCAGGTTTCACGATGTACTGGCCGAGGAAACCAAATGAATCATCGTAGGCCACACACGAGATGCACGAAACGGGCTGGCCATCGAGTTCACCGACAAAGAAGCCACCAGGGTCGGTGGCGAAGAAGCATGAGCCATCATGAACGCCGGGATTCCAGCCTTCCAGCGTCGCCCAGGTTCGGATAATCTCGACCTCCCCAGGTCGCATTTGCCGGATGGTGAATTTCGGGTCAGGGATTTGCATCGCAGATCCTCTTTCTCGATCGAACGGCCAGGTTCCCCGCAGATAAGACCAGACCAGGAATGCGACCACGCCCGAGACCAGGGTAAACGCCCCGAATATCATGTATAGCCACTTCGATGACAGGTACACATAGATCCACCCGGCCAGTGCCAGCAGGCACGGCAGCGGATAAAGCATCATCTTCCAGGGCCGATAGACATCTGGCCGGTTGCGGCGCAACAGCATTAGCCCGATGATCTGTCCGCAGAACATCTCCAATAGTCGGGTCGTAATCAACGCATCGATCACGACTTGCAGGTCGAAGAAGGCCCATATCAGGGTCAAGCCGCCGACCAGAAGCAGCGAACGATGCGGGAACCGGTCGCGGTGATGGAGCCGATCGAACGCCTGGAAGAAGTGCCCTTCCCGCGCAGCTCCGTAGGGTATCCGCGAATAGGCCAGCAAGCCGGCGAATGTCGATCCAAAACAGCAGCCTATGAGCAGAACGGAGATCAGCGCTGCGCCCCAGTCGCCGTGATTGCGCCTCATGAACTCCGCCGGGAGGTTAAAGCCGCTTTTTGGGATCTCCTTCCAACTGACCACGCCGAGCATCGCAAGGTGCAGACCAATGAACAAAATGATGGCAATTCCCACACTCAACAGGATCGCTCGCGGAATCACGCGGGCCGGCTCCCGAACCTCTTCGCCGACATAGCAGATGTTGTAGTAGCCTAAATAGGAGTAAATCGCCAGCAGCATCGCTTCGCCCACTTTCCAACCTAGATCGGAGGGCGGTTGAGCTGCCAGTCCCGTGAAGTCGAACGCAACGCCGCTCTGGAACCGGAATGCTCCTTCGACGAGAATCCACCCAACCGCGGCCAGCAGTCCCAGCCAGAGTACGAATGTTATCCGGCCCAGAGTCGTAACCCGACGGTAGAGCAATGCAACGATCACCAGACCGATGGCAAAAGCGAAGAGCCTGGCGGGTCCGACGATAACGGTGAGTTGTTGATCCCGCCACAGAGTCCAGGTGACCGAGTTATCCTTGTCGAAAGCCGCGAATTCCGGGCTTAAGTCCGGGGCGAACATGGCGATGGCGGCCAGGCCGGAGCCGAGCTCGAGAGGGCCACTGACCATGAATTGCCAAATGAAGAGAAATCCCATCAACCGGCCCCAACGATGCCGGCCATAACATTCGAGCAGGTAGTGGTAGGATCCCCCCGAGCGCGGCATCGCCGCACCCAATTCACCCCAGACCATTGAATCCATGATGATCAGAAGCCCAGCCCCGATCCAGGCCAGTAGGGCATAAGGCCCCGGCAGCAGGCCGAGCATTGCAGGGATAGTGGCGAAAACACCAGCTCCGACAATGAGGGTGACGTTCAGGGCAGTTGCCTGCCACAGACCGATACCCCGAATCAAGCCGTGGGGATTTTCGGGCGTTGGATGTGTCATATGAGGAGGTTCAGTTCCTAATCCTAATCTTATTAATCGTAATCGTAATCGTAATCCTAATCTTAATCTTCTTGTTTCTCGCCAACGTTCAAGGCCGGAAGCCTGAGTCCAGAGCGATTAGGATTAGGATTAAGATTAAGATTAAGATTAGGATTAATGGCACGGTAGGCGGCGAAGAGCCACGGTAATGCCGATGGGAAGAATGGGTGCGATTACGGCTTTTCCCGCTTGTAGGTAACGAGAAAGAGCTGAGTGTCCGCCTTAGTCTCGAACGTCTTGGGGCGCTCTTTACCACTGAGGTCGTAACAGACCTTGAGAGTGTCTTTCGTCAACTCGTAGATAGCCGGGATGGTCTTCCCCTTATTGGGGCCTTCCGTCCCAATAACGTCGATGGTTTTGGGTTTCTTGGTCGGATCCCGTTTGACCGTACCCTTGTCGGTCCTTTTGCCGATCGTCACAGTGTACTCATCGCCCTTCAAAACCAGCTTCATCGTCTTGAGGACCTCATCCGGGAATTTGATCCCGGCAAGCTCCGCAGATTCAGGTACCCACGTGCCATCGGCGATCTTCGCATCTTCCTTGGCCTCGTCACCCAAAGCGACGCAACCCAGAAATAACAACAAGGTCATGGACAGAACAATCGTCTTTTTCATAGTCAACCTCCACATTGAAGAATCAAACACCAGTTACCCCATTTCGGTAGATTGTAGCCAGGTCGGCACGACTCCAAGCGCTGTTTGAACCTCTTCTTCCCTCGTGGAGGCATCAAACACTTCGCGAACCAGCACGACAATTAATCGATCCGTTAAACCACTCCACGCTGAGGCTGCCTCTCGTAGACGAGCTGCCAACCACTCTTGCTCCTGAAATTGGTTGCCGCAGCGGTGCGCCCAATCGACGGCTTCTTCGGGAGAAAAACAAGTGACCTCAAAGCGCCGACCTTCAACTGCGCCGGGACCAGGCACCTTATCGCCCATAAGCCATCGGTCAATCCATTCGCAGTAATATACAATTGGGAGCAGACTTCCATGGTCGCGAAGCGATTCGCAAAAACGATCTATTGCTACAACAACATCGACGGGAGAAGGTGCATTGCGCCAGGAATGGAACAGGGTAGCCGTGAATTCCGCTCCGGCTCCCGCGATAGTCGCAATAATCAGACGTTGTGATGCCATGGAGTTTTTCCAAGTCAACGGAATTGATATTGAGAACAGGCAGGCTCTTCAACGCTGCCGCCAACGTGGAGTAAGCGTCCCGCCTGCTTTCTTCTTCATTTGTTTGATAACGTCCGCCTCGCCTCCGGCATCGGCGGACGGGCAAGTGAGACGCTTACCCCACGACCTGTGCCTCATTCCGGGAGTAGCAAATGAGCAATGAATCGACCAGCAAACACGGTCTTGAACGATTCGCTGTCGTCGTTGTTACCGCATTCGGTCTTTTGTTGCAGAGCAGCAGTATTGCTGCCCAGGTCACTTCCACCCTCAAAGGTCACGAAGGCACGGTTACCTGTTTGGCCGTCGGCCCGGAATCGAAATTACTTGCTTCGGGCAGTAAAGATGGCAATGTTCGTGTCTGGGATTTCAAGACGGGCAAGTGCATCGTCACCCTCGAAGGACACCGCGAGATGGTCACAGCACTGGCCTTTAGCCCGGATGGAAAAAGACTTGCTTCAGCCGGCCACGAAACGGACATTTTTGTCTGGGATGTCCAGGCTGGCAAAAAACTGGCTACCTGGAAAGGTCACTCGAAAGATGTACGCGGTTTGCAGTTCTCGCCCGATGGCAAGTTGCTGGCCTCGGGTTCGGTCGATCGAACGGTCAAGCTGTGGGATGCAGCCAAAGGCCAAGTGCTTCACACACTTGAAGGTCATGAGGCCGAGGTCAACTGTGTGGTATTTTCGCCGGATGGCAAAAGCCTTGCTTCCGGAGGTTGGGATAAAACGATTCGGCGCTGGGATGTTGCCGCAGGCAAGTCCATGAATGTTTACAGGGGACATACCGAGTTTGTGCGCGAGATCCTTTTCCCGACAGCGGATACTCTTATAAGCTGCGGCAAGGATGGTGTCATTCGGGTCTGGACCGTGGCCAACGAGAAACCAGTGCGCACTCTGGAAGGACATTCGGGACTGGTCCGCTCGATCGCACTGGTGCCGGATCGCAAGGTGCTTGCCTTGGTGAGCCGGGATGGGAATCTGTTTCTGTGGGATTTTGACAAGGGGGTCACTCTGGTTCGGCTCGAAGAGGGAACGCTGGGCTTTCTGGTGGTCGTTTTCCTCGATGAAGGGCGCAAACTGGCAACGGGCGGAATCGATCGCAACATTCGTATTTGGGACGTGGCCCAGCTCAAAGCCAAGACTTGGCCTTGAAGTCTCCTCCAAGCTGCATTCAATATCGATGAACAGTTCTAATACTCGCACTGTTGATAGGCATAACCTATCAATATCAAGGACACGCTCATGCCTGGATTCTTCACCTCGATCTGGGACCGATTTTTGAACCTGGTTAGCCCGTTGAAAACCTCGTTGCCCCAGGAGAGCAGCAAATTCGCTCAGCGCCGCGCGCCCGGCAACTGGCTTCAGCCCAGGACACCTATCAATTCAGCTACACTCACGTTTCGTCGTTGGCCATCGTGGACAAGCTGCCGATTTGGGACGAACTGAACTTTCATTGGCTGGCAATAGTCCTCGAGAAGGTGCTGGTCGCGCTTGAGAATCGCGCCAGTCTGGAATTCAGCGCGGAAGATGCCAAAGTTCATCACGAAAAGCACGGCAAATTGCGATCGCTGAAGGAACGCGGACTGGAGGCCGTCGCCGAGATGAGGGAACTCATCCATGAAGCGCTGCGCTTCGACATCCGCATCGGAGCTGCTGCCAACCCCGCGACGTCTCTGCAAGAGTACGACAATCTCTTTCGCTCGATTGGCTTGCCCCCCATTTCCAAGGACTTTCGGAACGATTTGGCCTTCGCCGATATGCGCATCGCGGGGCCTAATCCAGCCATGATTCAGCGCATGACCGCACTGGATGACCGTCTTCCCATCACGAACCCGCTGTTCCAGGTCGCCGCGCCGGACGACTCGCTCGAAGCAGCGCTCGCTGAAGCACGGTTATACGTGACCGATTACGCGATCCTCGACGGCGCGGAGTGCAGCTCATTCCCGAATGGCCAGAAGTACCTGGCCGCACCGATCGCCCTTTTCGTGGTGGATAAGACAACCAAGCAGCTCAAGCCGGTTGCCATCCAGTGCCGGCAGAAGCCGGGTCCGGACAATCCGATTTTCACGCCCGGCGACGGCTGGAACTGGCAAATCGCCAAGACCTTTGTCGAAATCGCCGACGGCAACGTACACGAAGCGATGATGCATCTGGGCCGGACGCATCTGACGATGGAGCCGTTCGCCGTGAGTACCTTGCGTCAACTGGCGCGCTGTCATCCGGTGAGCCGGCTATTGCAGCCTCATTTCGAGGGGACGATGTCGATCAACCAGGCATCGTGGAAGCACCTGGTGGCCGACAGGGGCGGCGTCGAGAAGCTTTGCAGCGCCTCGATCGAAAACGCGCGCGGCCTGGCGATCAAGGGAGTGCAGACTTTGGACGTGATGAATTCCATGCTGCCCCAAACATTCGCCCAGCGCGGCGTCGATGACGCCGCTGCGCTGCCGAATTATCCCTATCGCGACGATGCTCTGCTTTACTGGAAAGCGATCAACGACTGGGTCAAGGACTATGTACCGATCTACTACCATTCCGAAACCGACCTGGTCCAGGACGCGGAGTTGCAGGCCTGGTCGAGCGAACTGGCTTCCAAGGATGGCGGCAGGTTGCACGGCATTCCCAACGCCGGCTCCATCCAGACCATCAACCAGTTGAACGATCTGCTCACCTTTGTCATCTACACCAGCAGTGTTCAGCACGCGGCCGTCAACTTTCCGCAGTACGATCGCATGAGCTATGTCCCCAACATGCCGCTCTCGTCGTATCGCCCGGTGCCGACTCAGAAAACGGGAGCGACCGAGGCCGACTTCATTGCCATGCTGCCAACGCTCGACATGGCCGAACTGCAAATGGAACTGGGTTACATGCTGGGCGATGTCTACTACACCGAACTGGGCAAGTACGATGCGTCGCAGTTTCATCACGATCCGAGGGTTCTCGAAGCGCTCAAGCGCTTCCAGCAATCGATCGCCGCCGCGGGAACGACGATTACGGAGCGTAATCAGCAGCGAGCCCGCCCCTATCGAACGCTCCGTCCCGAGGGCATCCCGCAGAGCATCAACATTTAGGAGACTTCTTTGTGTATTTTGCGCGCTGTGCGCAAATCTCACGTAGGGCGGGTCGAGGCTTTGCGAGGCCCGCAGGTACAGCAAGAGCGCTTTGCCGATTCACGGCGGGCCTCGCAAAGCCTCGACCCGCCCTACGATACGGTCGCGGGCAAAGCCCGCTTTAGGAGGCTTCTCGCTGAACTCGACATTGAGCCAACGAATCAAAATCGTTTTTTTGTAGCAATTTGTAGCGTCTGCGCCCGATGCTCGGGCCCTCATCAGCAAAGAACTTGGTAAGCCTGCCGTGTATGGTGGTAGTAGCGGATGCGGTCATGGCTCGGTCGTTCGTTGGTGCGTCAGACCCGTGCGGTCGGCCCGTTTTGTAGTTTGAGCCGGGGAGTCTTACGGCCTTATCACTGGTGACCGCACGATCGATGAGGTCGCAGCCGTTCGATCGTGACGTTTCCCGTTTGGAAGATTCGTGCGATTTGCCGTCTCCCCCCGCGCCGTTTTTACAATCCTCCTTTCCCTCCTTTGTGGAGACGGTTATGGTAGTGCCTTTCAACAAAAAACCCTCGCCCCAACAACGCTCAAGCAAAGCACGCATGCGTTGCGGCCCCGCTTCCTTTATTGTAACCCATCCTCATGCGGCCGGCATCGACATCGGCAGCGAAACCCATTGGGTTTGCGTGGGCCAAACCGACGATCCCAACGACACCGATTTCGTTCGCGAATTCTCCGCCTACACCGCTGGCTTGCGGGAAATCGTCGCTTTTCTGCGTAAACACGGCGTCACCAGCGTCGCCATGGAAGCGACCGGCATCTACTGGATTACGCTCTTCGAGATGCTCGTCACCGAAGGCTTCGAAGTGTTTCTCGTCGACGCCAGCTACACCAAGCAAGTCAAAGGCCGGCCCAAGACCGACCGCCGCGACTGCCAATGGATCTATCGGCTGCATCGTGTCGGCCTGCTGTCCGCAGCCTTCCGGCCCAGCGCTGCCACCTGTGTCCTACGCAACTATCTGCGGCAACGCCATACCTTGATTCGCTCCAGCGCCCGCCACATCTTGCACATGCAAAAGGCGCTCGAACAGATGAACGTCAAGCTGACGGAAATCATCGCCGACGTCAAGGGCCAGACCGGCCAACGCATCATTCAGGCGATTCTCGATGGCGAGCGTGATCCGCGAAAGCTCGCGCAACTGCGTGGCCCACGCTGCAAGCAGTCCGAAGACGAATTCGCCCGCGCTTTGGATGGTTCCTGGCGTGACGAACACCTCTTCAGCTTGCGCATCGCCTACGAGCTATGGCAAACCTATCAGCGCAAGCTCGACGAAGTCGATGCGAAAATCGCCGAGCAACTCGCAGCCATGAAGCTGGAGCGGCCACTGCCGGAATTGCCGCCCGATCCCAAACCGCATTCCAACGGCGGCGTCAACTATCCCGCTTTCGATGTCCGCGCCGCCATTTACGGGGTCGTGGGCATGGACCTGACGGCCATCGAAGGGATCGCGGATATGACCGCGTTGACGCTTCTGGGCGAAGTGGGCACGGACGTATCGAAGTTCCCAACCGTGCAGCATTTCACCAGTTGGCTGGGTCTGTGCCCGAGCCTGAAGAAAACCGGCGGCAAGGTGAAATCGAGTGCCACCCGGCCCGGCGTAAACCGAGCGGCCCAGGCGCTGCGTCTGGCCGCCAACAGCCTGTGGCATTCCCAAAGCGCTATGGGTGCGTACTACCGGAGGATGAAGGCACGCCTGGGCGCGCCCAAAGCGATCACGGCGGCCGCTCGCAAACTGGCCGAACGGGTTTACCACGCTTTGAAATACGGCTTGCCCTACGTGCAACAATCCGAAGAGCAGTACGACGCCATGACCCAGGCACGGCAATTCAAGTCCCTGCAACGTCGAGCACGCCAGTTGGGTTATGAGTTGCACGCCACCGAAAAGCAAGCGAACCAACCGACAACGAAACCAACCCCCTAATCACGCTCGGCGACCGGCAACAACCAAAAATGCGGCAGAGCAGCCAGCAACCCCACGACACGACGTCAAAAAAGGCAAGAAACCGCCTTCGCGTGGAAGGTACGCCCACAGCAACCCAATCAATCAACCCAAGCAAAAACACTCTTCCGCTCAAAACAACATCTCACCAAAAAGAAGTTCTTTGGAAGCATGGCGATCACGGCCTCGTTTGTTTGGTGATCAGTCGTTATTCCGCATTCAAAATTATGTAGCAGTTTGTAACACGGCATTCGGCATTCGGGAAATCGTTCGTTCGCGCGTGCGATCATTTCTGTATAACCCGATTTTTGTAGCAATTTGTAGCGTCTGCGCCCGATCACGGGCCCTCATCTGAAAGTAACTTCGCCAGAATATCAAATCAATAATCGTTGGATTGAGGCGAAGTTTCTTGGAAGCATGGCTATCACGGCCTCGTTTGTTTGGTGATTCAAGTGTTGTTGCGCAAGCCAGATTTTGTAGCAATTTGTAGCGTCTGCGCCCGTTTCGGGCCCTCATCAGCAAAAACCTCGGCAATCCATCAAATCGATAAGCGTTTGATTGGCTCTTAGTTCTTGGAAGCACGCGCTTCAGGAAGTCGTTCGTTTGCATTTGCGATCATTTCTGTAAAACCCGATTTTTGTAGCAATTTGTAGCATGGCTATCACGGCCTCATTTGTTTGGTGATTCAAGTGTTGATCCGCAATCGAAATTCTGTAGCAATTTGTAGCGTCCGCCCCCGATGATCGAGCCCTCACCACAAAAGAACTTCGTCAGAATATCAAATCAATAATCGTTGGATTGAGGCTAAGTTTCTTGGAAGCACGCGCTTCAGGAAGTCGTTCGTTCGCATTTGCGATCATCGCAATCCGATTCTTGTAACAATTTGTAGCAACCCACGCGGCCCGAGCGAATCCAACACTAGACAACTTCGTCAATGTATCAAATCGATAATTGTTTGATCGATTGCCAAGTTCTTTGGAGGCAATTTGTTCAGAACCATCACGCTTCGACAAATATCGGGTTATTTGAGACTTAAGGACTACTCTCCTTAACTTGGTGGGTATGGCTGAGCGCAACGACACCCCGATTCCCATAACCACATTATCTATGATAGTGTACATAATTATAATTGTCAACCGAGTTTGGGCCGGGAAAACTGGAAGACTGCAAACGGCAAAAGCAGATTGTAGTTCGGGTTCATTCGGAGGTGTGCAGAGACGGAGGTGACGAGCCAAAAAGGAGAAACGGTAATTGACAGACGATTTGGCCCCCGTGATAATGCAGAAAGTTTCAGCAGTTGCCCGACACAGGGATCGGACAATTGCAGAATTGTTCAGTTAATCAAGATCATTCGGCGAGCGTTGGTAAGCGTGTGAAATGGAAATGGTCATTCCGGATCGACTGCGCCTTGTAGACGTGATCGGAAGGGCTGCGCATTGGGGCGAGTTTCTTTTCATTCCCGTACTTTTCGACAATACCGAATGGATGTACCCCAGCGATGACTACTCGCTATCCGCAGCAGTTGGCTCGCGAAAATTGGTGGATTTGGACGTTTGGTACGGTGAGACTGAACGCCCTCGTTTTCACGGTCTATGGGTTCGCGCGCGCATCCCAATTGTCTTCGGGTTTGCCCCGCCTGTGGAACCAGGCAGCTGTGACAGACTATTGGAATGCCCATTCTTCGCTGTGGTCGAACACGACGATCAGTTCGAACTGCATGGATTCGTGTGCTCCGACCCTGAGCTTGAACCGGAATTGGAGTTCTTTCGCGACACTGATCCAGATTTAGCGGCCCGGATCGCAACCGCCTTTTGGGGATTATTGCTAGCGGAACCGGCGGCAGTCGCGTCCTTTCGAGCGGAGTTGTTCATGGAGTACGATCAGGACGGCAAGTGCCGGGTGGAAGCCGGTTACTGGGATGGCCGATTTCATTTGTACTATGAGGTGGATCCGCTTACTTGTACGCCAATGTAAGAGTAGCGAACGAATGGTTGACCGGGATTGCGACGGCGTATCTGGACCAAGGACAAAATCTTACCTCAAGTGATGCGCCCTGAGCAGCGAAAGGGAGGTATTCTATGCCGGCTGCCACGGAATGGGAGTTTGCAGTTATTAGCCAGGATGACGCCCGAAATGCGCATGTCGATTGGCTGCCCGGCCGACGTCTTCCCGAAGAACTGATCCCAAACGCCATGAGTTTGGGGTACACGGCATCAGAACTTCATGCCTATTCTATAGGTGAGTTGAAAGACGATCTGGTTATTGACGGCGCAGTTTACCTCCGCGGCGCGATTGTATTTCCCGATGAGCAGGGCTATCCTGCGGCTTTGTTCGGCAGACCTTTGGTCAAGTCATGCGCTGAGGCGTGCCGAACCACCGGCTGAAGCTGAATGGGTGGGTGGCGATCCGTCATGAAGTTTGGGAAGACTGGCAAGAGCCCTGTTTTGTTACAATCCACAAAAACCAAAAACAAAAGCGGCGGAAAAGCGCCGCACTCCAAATGGCGCACGATAGTTCATTGCGATTTTGCGTGCGCTTTTGTTTTTGTTTTTCATTGTCAAAAAACTAAAAGTGTAACAAAGCGCTGAAAAGTGCGACAGCTATTTGGAGTGCGGCGCTTTTCCGCCGCTTTTGTTTTTCGTTTCGTTTTTGGTAGTTTGTCGCGGCCTTTGTCTCGTTTTGATTGGTTTTCTGGCCCAGGTTCGAAGATTTCTTGTTCGTCGAGCAAGAAACGAGGAATGAGTAGTACAGAAGGATCGCTTCAAATTAATCCGTTGCCGCAGACATCATCAAGGGGATTGTCTTTTCGCTCGCAAATGATGAATGAGTTTGTAATTCAGGTTCATTGGGAAGTGTGCAGAGACGGAAGTGACGAGCCAAAAAAGAGAAACGGTGATTGACAGGTGAATTTGGCGGCGTGATAATCCAGAAAGTTTGAGTAAAGGTCCAACCCCAGGGGTTGGAAATTTGCGGAATTGTTCGCCTAATCAAAGTGGTTCGGCCCCATTGGCCATCCAAACTATGAGTATCCCCTGCCCGAAGTGCGGTCGCCTTTATACCTACGACGGACGACGGTGCGCCCGGTCGGACTGTCGTTACGTGGGGTGTCCGCCGGATGACCCCAATAGCTATCACTTTTTCGTGTCATACAGCCGGGGAGACTCTCAAATCGTGACACCCCTGGTCGCGATGCTACGCCTTGCTGGTCGGTCGGTCTTCCGCGATGTCGATGACATACGTCCTGGGGCCAAATGGAGGGCAGAGTTGACCGATGCCGTCGATTCTTCTGAGATTTTTCTTCTGTTCTGGTGTGTTCACTCGGCTAACTCTACCGAGGTGGAAAAGGAGTACACACAGGCGATGCAAAGCGAGAAACGCTTAACTCCAATCCTCTTGGACGACACGCCGCTGAAGCCCGCGCTGTCTGAATACCAGGTCATTGACATGCGTGGGCTATTCTTGCATGAAGAAATCACGGCAATCGCAACGTCAAGCCCGTCGGATTACCCCGCATGCGCCTCCATGAGTTCCAATCCTGAGGAAGAGCGGAAGAGACTCAACGAAAGGCAACGACGATTCGAGGAAGCGGAAAATCGATTGTTTGTAGGATTTGAAAGGCAGGTTCGCATTCTGGACTCGCGAAAATAGGCCGAACACTAAGCGTATTATCCGTCGTGCTGGGCCGCGTCGAAAGACGTGGCGGTCTTGTTTGGACTCGAAGGCGGCCCCGCATGACGGATAAAATGGGTTGGCACCTGTCCACATCTCGCTCGGCCACGAGCAAAATGCTTCTGACTCGCTTTCGCCGGCAAAACCGGCTACTTCAGCGAACCCATTCGCAGGTCACTTCCGTTACGTTGCGCGGCCCTTCATCCGGTAACGCCTTGGGCATGCCGAAGAGCCGGTACGCAAAGAGCCGGGCTTTCTTGGCGAGATCCGCCCTGGCGCGGATGTAGTTCAGGGAGTTATAGTCGTGGATCGACGTCGCATCGATCAGCCCGATCGCATTCGGCCGGTTATTCAGCGAGAAATACATCAACATGCTTTCTTCGTACGTGAGCATCCGATCAATGGTCACGTGCGCGAGATCGATCCAGGGATGACTGGCTTCATCCCAGATCTTGTTGCTGCAGAAAATCAGCTCGGAATCGTGTTCGGTGGCCTCGTGTAACTGAAGCTGGAGCACGTACTCGATGGGGCCTCTCTTCAGGCGTTCGGCGTATTCGTGCTTGAGATAGTTGCGGTTACGAGGATCGCCCGGCACCATGCGCTGGTCGCCAAAGAACCAGCCGATCTGCTCGGGAGAATTGACCAGCGGTTCGACGTCGCGGTCGGCGGGGATCAGGCGAAAATTGACGTATCGTCGAATACCATCCTTGGCATTGAACAGGAACGGACACTGGCTGCGATAATCGAGTCTCGAATAAGAGGAGGGATCGCGGGCAACGCTATCCTGCGCCGCCATCCCGGCCCGCCGGGAACTTGCGATAGTACGATTCGTATTGAATGCCGCCATGTTCGTGCTGGTTCTTGGCGAATTGGAAGAAGTTCCAGGCCGACCAGAAAAGCGATCGGCCGGTATTCATTTCGATGTCGAGCGGACTGGTAACTGCCTCATCCGAAAACTTGATCGAGACAGCCCGCACCAACAGCATCGCATCGTCCATGTAGGCGGCGGAAGCGTGTCGAATCCGACAAGGAAATTCCTTGCCGGGCTGAAAGAAATCGGTCTCGGGGAACTGGGGGTTATCGACGATTCGCAACTTGCCGGCGGCGGCGAGGCCGTTGTTGTGGGACATCTTCCGCCGCCGATACAGCGACTGAATGAAAACCAGCGCCCAAACGAACGACCAGGAATAGAACCACAACACAAAACGGTCCCAGCGCCTGCGGATGAATTTTGTCATGTCTTGATCGGTGTCCTCAACTCTCAGGGGGGTTATGTCATAGTTCCGGCCATTTACTCAGGCACATGCTTTTCAGGCGAGCCAGGTGAGCACCGTATTCACGCCCAGGGACCTTCCAGACAGGCAACGGCGAACCCCATGCGTGAGCTCTGACTATTACCCACAAATAGACTACAGGAGTGAGCAAGCGCTAATCCCCTCCCCTGTACTCAGGGGAGAGGGTTGGGTGAGGAAGTAGAGAGCCTGCCACCATGAAAGATGCGTCTGGGAAGGGTGAAGGTTTATCCCCTCGTATTCGCTATTCTGGTCATTGATTTGACGAAAGGCAAGAGGGTCAACCGAGTTCGATTTTCTTACCTACAATACCTTTCAATCCATTTCATTGAGGAGCACCTGCCGATGGGAAAAGATGAACAAGCAATTCGGAACCTCGTCGCCACATGGATGGAGGCAACCAACGCCGGCGATGTCGCTCGAATAGTGCCGCTGATGGCCGATGATGTCCTTTTTCTGACGCCCGGCGGACCGCCCTTCGGGCGCGATGCTTTTGTGGCCGGCTTCACTGCTTTCGCACAGCAGCAGCGGATCAATTGCACAGGCGAATTGGAGGAGGTTGTCGTAGCCGGGGACATGGCTTACGCGCGGCCCGGCTCGCTGTTTCCATCACTCCCAGAAACGGCGGCGAAACGAGTTACCTGGCCGGATTTACCCTGGGGGTGTATCGCAAAACCCCGGATGGCCGCTGGGTACTGGCCCGAGATGCCAACCTGGTGATGCCAACGGCATAGTGGTTAGTGGTCAGGGAATACGAATAGCTGATCGGATCTTTTGTCGGGTGCACGACATGGTTTGCGCATTGCGGCTCAAGCGTCGCTACGCGACGCAAAAACACGCTGGCGTCCGATTTCCGGGTGTTAAAACACCCGGCTACCTTCAACCAACCGCTACGCGGTTACCGTACGCCGCGTAGCGGCTGTTTGAAGGCGTCCGATTTCCGGGTGTTAAAACACCCGGCTACCTTCAACCAACCGCTACGCGGTTACCGTACGCCGCGTAGCGGTTGTTTGAAGGCGTCCGATTTCCGGGTGTTAAAACACCCGGCTACCTTCAACCAACCGCTACGCGGTTACCGTACGCCGCGTAGCGGCTGTTTGAAGGTAGCCGGGCGTTTTAACGCCCGGATAAGTCCAGGTCAATTGCCGGCGTCGCGTAGCGACGCTTGATCGACCTAATCTGCGCAAACCATGTCGTGCACTCTCTAACCACTAACCACTGACCACTAACCACTGACCACTAACCACTATTTTTTGAAATCTCCCGCCCGGATGATTACCAGTTTCTTCGGATCGATGTACTTGCGAAAAGCGAGTTTGATCTGTTCAGGAGTGAGCGCCTCGATTCGTCGGTCCACTTCAACGATGTGGTAGAATCGCCGTCCCAACTGCAAATTGCTGACGATTTGTCCGGCGATCCCGGCATCGCCGGTTCGGCTAACCTTCTGAGCTTCCAGATAAGCCTTCTTGGCGTCCTCCAGTTCCGACAGGGATGGACCGTTTTCCAGAAGCGCCTTGAGTTCCTCGGCAGCGGCCTTTTCAACGCGGTCGATGTTCACTGGGTTGGTGATGGCGTTGATGGTGAAACTCGCGTACTCGTCGCGGGGCGATGCGGAAAATCCCGATGTTGCTCCGTAGGAAAGTCCTTCCTTCTGCCGGATCCGATTGCCGAGTCGAGAGGACAGTGTGCTGCCGCCGAACATGAAGTTGCCGATGCGCAAGGCCGGGTAGTCGACATCATCATCCTTGAGCGGGAAAACCAGGCCCGCGACAAAGCTCGCATTGGCCTTGTCGGGCGTCAGGATATTCTCTTTCACGGCCGGCAAATCCTTGGGTGCGGTGCGCGCAATGCGCTTCACCGGCACATCGGACTTCCAGTCTTTGAGGATCTCCTGCACCAGAGTCAGGGCCGATTTCGGATCGAAGTCGCCCACGATGGCCAGTTCGCCGGAGGCCGCCCCGAGTTGCTTGTCGTAGACCTCGGCGCACCTGGGCCAGAGTCACCGCGTCCAGACGTTGAAGATTTTCTTCCGGAGCCGGCACATAGCGAATGTCGGATGGCGGGTACGGCGACAACAGGCGTGCCAACCGGTTGGATGCCAGCGCAGCGGGATCGGTCTTGCTTGCCTCTGCCCCCGCGCGAGCCCGGCGCTTCATCGCATCGAACTCAGCTGCCGGGAAGGCAGGCTCCCGTAGGATCTCTCCAAGCAGCTTGATCGCCGCAGGCAGCGTCGCGCGCTTGGCCTGGATCGAAAACGTCAACTGGCCCAACACTCCCCCGCCGCCCCCGCCGCCACGCCGGCCTCCGCCCCCGCCCGGGCCGGGTGCGATGCGAATGCCGAGTTTGTCGAGTTCTTCGCGCAGCGCTTGCCGGTCGTGCTTCTTGGTGCCGGCCATCATCAGTCCGGGCAACATTCCCGCGGCGATGGTTCGGCCGATCAGCGATTCTTCGTTGCCGTAATGGAGGGTTAGAAGCAGCGACACGGTTTCGCCGCGGTTCTTCTTGCTCAAAAGTCCAGCCTTGATGCCGCCGACGTCGGTAAACAGGGTGCGCGCGTCGAGGTTTTCCGGAGTCGGGTCGAAAGCTTCGCCGGCCTCGGTGACAGTTCCGCCCTTGTAATCCTTGACGATCGTATCCAGTGCCGGGGCCTGCGGAATGGCCAGACGTTGAGGCTGCGTATCGGGGATGTAGACGCCGGCCGTGCGGTTGTGCTTCTGGAAATAGGTCTTGGCGACGCGATTGACATCGCCGGCAGTGACCGCTTGCAGACGATCGCGCTGAACGAACAGCAGCCGCCAGTCGCCCAGAGCCGATGCCGAACTGAGAGCCTGCGACATGGTCACACTGTCGGATTGCCGCGTTTCCGCAGCCCGCCGGCTGCGGACCTTGGCTTTATCGACCTCTTCTTGCGTGAACGGTTTGGCCGCCAGTTCTTCGATCGTTTTGAGCATGATTCCGCGAACCTCGTCGATTTGCGCCGGTTCGCATTGTGCGGAGGCAGTAAACAGTCCCGGATCGTGGTTGTTGTCGGAAAATGCGTTGGCGCTTGTGGCCTTCCCGGATTCGACGAGAGCCTTGTAGAGCCGGCCGTTGGGCTGCTGGGAGATGATGCCGGCCAGCAAGTTCAAAGGGGCCCAGTCCGGGTGGCCCGCTGCCGGAATGTGATAGGCCGCCGCGACGGCACCGACCCCGCCCACGCGCCGCAGGATGACGGAGCGCTCGCCGTCCTGGGCAGGTTCTTCCGTATAGGTATCGTCCAGCTTTCGAGTGGGTTTCGGCAGCGTGCCGAGATATTCCTGAACCAGTCCGAGCGCTTTCTTTTCCTCGAACTTGCCCGCGACGATGAGCACGACATTATCGGGCTGGTAATATTTCCGGTAAAAGGCTTGCAGATTCTCGATGGGCACGCGCTCGATGTCGGAGCGGTTGCCGATGGTCGATTTGCCGTAGTTGTGCCATTCGTAGGCGGCGCAGTGGATGCGCTGCATGAGAATGCCCTGCGGGCTGTTCTCGCCGCGCTCGAACTCGTTGCGAACGACGGTCATTTCCGAGACAAGGTCTTCGCGCTTGACAAAGCTGTGGACCAGCCGATCGGCTTCGATCCTGATGCCGAATTCGAGGTTCTCGTCGCTTGCGGGCATGGTCTCGAAGTAGTTCGTGCGGTCGACGTTGGTGGTGCCGTTGAAGTTGGCTCCGTGATCGCGCAGGGCCTTGGGAACGTCGGGGAACGTGGGGGTCCCCTTGAAGACGAGATGTTCGAGCAGGTGGGCCATCCCGGTTTCGCCGTAGCCTTCGTGGCGCGAGCCGACGAGGACCGTCATGTTGACCGTGATGGTCGGCCGGGACATTTCGGGGAACAGGAGCACGCGCGCACCATTGGCCAGACGATATTCCGTCACGCCCTCGACAACGGCGATTTTCTTGGGGGCATCCTCGGCACGTACCCAGGAAGCCGCTAATAAAATGACGAGCAGAGTAATCGAACGACGCATGCAATTCTCCCTTGATCGATGATCCACGAGATGATTCCTCGAAAGGTGTGAGCCGGTTTAACGAAGGAGAGGGTGATGGAAGTATATACAAGAACCCGGCAACGGTGAGGGCAACCTGGAGGGCCGGAAAGAGATGGAGAGCGAGCGAACACTGATCCCCTCTCCCCCGGTCGCGTGTGTGGGATCGGTACTACCGATCCCACACACGCGACCGGGGGAGAGGGTTAGGGTGAGGGGGCAGAGCCTTCCACCATAAAAGACGCGCGTCCCGGAAGGTGGAAGGTTCACCCCTCACCCTCACCCTCTCCCCTGAGTACAGGGGAGAGGGAATTAGCGCTTGCTCGTTTTCCTTTGCGCTTGTGGGTAATAGTCAGACTCAGGGGAGAGGGTTAGGGTAGGCTGATGAGTAGTTGGTCTTTTGCAAGAATTTTCTAGGAAAAGCACTGTCTAAATTGTTAATGGTGCTTGGCCCAATTCGTTGGCGAAGAAGCAAGATTATGATTATGATTATGATTAAAACCTGATCGACATCGATCGGAGTTGTTCTTTGCTGCCAATTCTATCCTCCTCGGGTGATCATAATCATAATCGATTTGTTTGGGTCGTACCTCACCCCTTTCTTTGCTCAAATTGCCCCGTCATTCATATGGAAAGCCGGCATCGCCGGGATTTTCTCTTGTTTCCAAAGTAGGGACTTGGTATTTGCACAACAGGGAGGAACCCCACTAACCTCAAGCGCCGGTGGAATCGGCGGTGATGGAATGAACCATCTCCCGGTCTGACAGAATCGGAGGGCAGGAGGCCATGAGTAACTTCATCGCTCGTTGGTTCGGCATTTCGAGTTCTTACCGTAAAGCCGGCCAACCCAGGAAACGTACCCCATTTCAGCTGGTCCTCCTGGAGGATCGGACGGTGCCGGCAGTCTTTGAAGTAACTTCCCTGGCAGCCAGCGGCACAGGATCCTTGCAAGCAGCGATCGCCGGTGCCGCTTCGGGCGACACCATCGACTTTCAAGTTGCGGGAACCGTCAATCTCGGCAGCGTTCTGAGTATCAACAAGAACCTGACCATCACTGGTCTGGGTGCCGGCGAGGATACGATCAGCGGACAGGGAATCTGTCAGATCTTCAATGTCTCCACGGCAAACACGTCGCTCACTCTGAATGGCTTGACCCTTGCGGACGGCCGAAGCGCCAACGACGGCGGGGCCGTCTATGCGCTCGCGGCCACCGACATGATCAGCGTGACCGATTGCACGATCACGGGAAGCACCGCGGTGGCCGGGGCCGGCGGCGGCATCTTTGCCGGAGGCGATGTGAGCATCACCGGCAGCATCATCTCCGACAACACTGCGAAATCGACCGGTGGCGGCGTGAAGTCGATCGGGACCGTGACGGTCAGCGACAGCACGATTTCCGGAAACACCTGCGGAACCAACGGCGGCGGCATCAATGCGGGCCTTGGCCTTTCGGTCACCGGCAGCACGATTTCGGGGAATACTGCCACGACCGGCGACGGCGGCGGCGTACTGACGGATGCCGGCGACAGCATCATCAACAGCACCGTCGCCGACAATACCGCCAAATACGGCGGCGGGATATTCTTAAGCGGCACGAATGTGGGTACTACCCTTTCGGACAGCACCGTTGCGGACAATAAGGCAACCGCCACTGCCGGTACCGGGGCGGGGGGCATCTTCGTCAACGGCAGCGGCGACACGCTGTATCTGCGCAATTCCATTGTGGCCAACGACACCGATGCCTCGGGGGCTGCACCCGATATTTCCAACAGCGCGAGCACCACCTCGGTGACGGCGACTGCCAATTACAGTCTGATCGGCAATACGACCGGCTCCAATGTGTCCGGCACTCACGATGTTGCCAATGTCGCCCCGAAGCTGGGGCCGTTGCAGAATAACGGCGGCAACGTCGAGACGATCGCGCTCTTGGCCAACAGTCCCGCGATCAACGCCGGCAGCAACAGCCTCGTTCCCAGCAGTATCACCACGGACGAGCGCGGTGCAGCGCGTATTCAGGGCGGCACCGTGGATATCGGGGCGTTTGAAGTGCAGCCCATTTCCCAGACGGTCCTCAGCAGTTCCGCAAACCCGGGCCAGGTGGGTCAAAGCATCACTTTCAAGGCCACAGTTTCAACGACCAACGCCAATGGATATGTACCGAAAGGCTCAGTTACCTTCTTCGTCAATGGCGTCGCCGAGGGCACCCTGACTCTCAGTTCGGGCCACGCCGTCTATACCACGAGTTCGCTTCCGGGAGGCCAGCAGACCATTACCGCCGTCTTCAATCCCACGGACGGGTCCACGGCCAGCCAGACTGCGCTGACCCAGGCGGTCCAGACGCCGACGACCACCAGTTTGAGCAGTTCAACACCATCGGTTGAAGAAGGTCAGAGTCTGAGCTTCACGGCGACGGTTGTGGCCGGCGGCAGCCCGGTCACGGCGGGATCGGTCGATTTCTACGCCAATGGGGTCAGCATCGGTTCCGCTCTTTTGAATAGCGACGGCCAGGCGATACTGGCCACATCCGCGACCTGGACCGGCAGCCCGACGATTGAAGTCGTCTTCATCCCGCCGAGCACTAACCCCACGGATCTAACGAGTAGTCAGACGTCTCTGAGTCAGATTCTCTCCGGGAGCTGGGTCTTTGCACGCCGAAGAACGTGATGAGGGGAATGTCGCGATGAAGCGATTGCTGTCCAGCACGATCGTACTTCTCCTCCTGGCCGTGCCCGCCTGCAAGTGGCTGCACAATCCTGTGGCGAATGACGAACCGCGAGAAAAAGGGCCGCATCCCGATATTCCGATCATTAGGCCGGGCATGACTCCTCAGGAAATTGAGGCGTTGATGGGCCGAGGCGTTATCGAAGAGGCACCGGGGTTAGGGAAGGGCCGTGCCATCGGCACCTATCGCGATATCAAAGTCGATTATCTCAACGACCGAGTTCTTTCGTGTTCCAGTCGACCATTGACGATTAGCGAACCGAACAAGGGACCGACGGTTCAACTGTATCTGCTCGAGAAAATCATGCGCTTGGGAATGACGCATCAGGAGGTCGAGGAGATCAACGGCCTGCCCGCGTTCGGAATCGAGAACAAACCGGGAACGATGGCGCTGGTTTATCCAAAGACGGGAATCGAGGTCGTTTATGTCAAAGACGCATTAAAGCGTTGGACGAAAATATACACCTTTGAGCGATATGGAAACTAATAGGAGTGGTCAGTGGTCAGTGGTCAGTAAATGCAAAGACCAAGAATAGTGGTTAGTGAACTGTGGTCAGTGGTCAGTATATCCAAAGACGAAGACCTTGGGGTATTGGTATTTACTGACCACTGACCACTGACCACTGTTTTATAGTCTCGGCACACCGCCGCTGCCGACACCCGTGCCGCGAATCGGAATCCTGATCCGGCGTTGCAATGCATCCTTCGTTCTCAAGACGACATAGCTGGCGCGCGGCAAAGGACCAATGACCGAATTGGCAGGAATGGTCACCTTCAGTTCCCATTCCTTTCGGCCGTCGTTCTCACCCTTGGGGGTGAATTCGACTTTCAGATAGGCGGGTTGGGTTTCCTTGTCCAACAACTCCACATCCAGACCAGGCCGATCCGAATCAACGGATACCTTGGTGACAGAATCGACATCCGCATCGAACGTCGACAAGGAAATGCGAAAGTTGTTCACGGCAATGCCCGATAGCCGAATATCGCCGGAAACGACTGCGGAAACCGGCACCTTGATCGGATTAGGATCTTCTTTATCCGCTATCACCAGGCGAAAATCCAGAGGACCAAGGTCAAGTTGATGTTCGCTCTTCTTGCCGTCTTTTTCGATGGTTCTGCGCTCGTGAGCTGTCACGGTCGCGCGATAGGCCGACCGAATGAAGGCTGGTGCCTTGGTACCAAAGCGCATTGCCAGTTCCTGCCTTTGCTGGTCGGTCATGGGGACGGGCTTCGACCATTCCACGCATGCCGCTGCATCGCCGAGATTCTCAGATGTGATGCTCAGATCCATTTCCGATCGAGTTGCCGACCAGCAGATAAACTCCACCGTGCCGGACTGGCCCGGCAAGATCGTGCCTAGCTGCACGTCGGCCGACTCGGTCTGAGGAACAAAAATGTGCAGTGCCGGGACAACAGCAAATTGAGCGGTCAAGGTCGTTTTGAACGCCGTCTTGTTGGGCAACTGGCTGAGCAGGTAAGTCTCAAACTTCCGCTTTTCTTCACTGCCCGTCGGCGACCAGTGCATGCGCACGATCCCGAGCGCTGGTCCATCGCGAGGATCCGCTGCGGGCACTTGAAATCTTGGCTTCTCCAAATGCTTCATCTGGGGCGCATTGGTCAACGGCTGAAACGTGATCGCTGAATTGAGTTGGATGGCATTGGCAACGCCGAACAAGGCCCCGCCCGGGAACCCCAGGCATCCCTGGATTGCCGAGCCTTGCAGATGGTCATTCCAGGCCTTTTTGTTTATAAGTCCAAGTTCCGCACCGGTGCAAAAACAACTCGTCCCGGTAGCGGAAATGGTGACTTCCTCGGGATGTGGATTGCTAAACCAGTAATCGAAATGACCCTTTTCCCCACGCTCATAAACCGCGCGCGAGTATTCCAGCCCTTCGACTCCCGGCGCTGCCAGGATGTGCCGGAAGACCAGCGGCGCTCCCTCAACGGATGGCAGAGTCTGCTTGGAATCCGACTTTGTGTAGTTGGAGATGAAGGTAATGAAGCCCACCAACCCGATCACAGCCGCGATCGGCAAAACGACTTGGGTTATAGTCTTCATCGCTGCGCTCCAGTGTTCGGTTTTCGGTGTTCGTTCAACGCTCTATTCTTGGAATTACGTCTGCGACTCCGGTGCAGTTCAATGATCGTGGCATAGTTAGCACCCAAACACCAGACAGGCTGCGGCAAATTTTTCTGGCAAGAAGGCTACCGATACCACCTGAGGACTATCCCCTCTCCCCTGTACTCAGGGGAGAGGGCCAGGGTGAGGGGAAAAGCCTCCCACCTTGAAAGACGCGTCTTGGAAGGTTGAAGGTTCGCCCCTCACCCTGGCCCTCTCCCCTGAGTACAGGGGAGAGGGAACAAGAGTCGCAACCTGCACCCTGCCAGAATAAATTGCCACGCTTTACCAAACATTAATCAGGGCTTCTTCAATGCCTTACCATCCTTGTCTACTGCACCGACGGCGACCACAATCAGTTTATCGGGATCGAGATACTTCTTCGCCACTGCTTGCACTTCTTCCGGCGTCACCGCCGAGACTGCCTTGCGATAATCGTCCAGATAGTTAAATCCCAGGTGATAGCGTTCGATCGACAGGAGCATGCTCGCCACCTGGTCCGCCGTCGTGAGCCGAAACGCCAGGCTGCCCGTGAGATACTTCTTCGCGTCCTCGACTTCAATCTTCGAGGGCGTCTCTTCACGAATTCGTCGTATTTCTTTCAGGAAACCATCTTTTACCCATGTGAACTTGTCGGGATACGTTCCGATAAATCCCTCAAACGCGCCAGGCTCCTCGCCGGCGTGCGAAGCGATCGTGGCAGTGACAGTATAGGCCAGCCCCTGGCGATCTCGAAGCGTGGAGGAAAGTCGATCCGTAAAGCCCGGCCCGGTGCCGAGCACGTTATCCATGACCAGCAGTTTGTAGTAATCCGGATTGTTGCGGGTAATGCCGATATGGCCGAGGTAAACGTGCAACTGGGCGGCCTCGGGATCGGTAATGATTTTCTGAGTAAACTTTTCCGGCATGGTCGGTTGAGCGGGAAGCGGGAAGTCTTTCTTGCGGGGCCGCCAGCCGGCCGTGCGCTTTTTGATGCCCTCGATCATTTTCTCGGCGTCGAAGTCGCCAACGACCGCCATGGCGGCGTCGTTGGGGACAAAGGTTAACGCGTGAAAAGACTGGCAATCCTTTCGGGTCAACTTGCGAACATCGGCAACGGTTCCCAGCGCGGGCCGGGCATAGGGATGTTTGCCGTAGACCAGTTTCATGAATTCCTGGTTGGCTCGGGCATTGGGTTGTTTTTCCATCTCGCCGATTTCCGAGAGCAACTGGTTGCGTTTCGTTTCAAATTCATCGGCAGGAAAGGCGGGGCTCAGCAGGCACTCGAAGAGTAAATCGAGTCCAAGGTCGAGATCGGGGGTCAGCACCTTCAGGGAGCCGCCAGAAGAACTCAGATTCAGGTTTCCTCCCGTATCTTCGATGAGCTGAGCGATTTGCAGGCCCTTGTGTTTGTCGGTGCCGTCTTCGAGGAGCATCCCCATCAACGTGGCAACGCCCAGTTTGTCGGCAGGTTCGTGAAGGCGGACCTGGCGGATTTGCACATCCGCCACGACCAGGGGCAGCCTATGGTTTTCGAGCAAGAGCAGTTTCAAGCCGTTGGGAAGGGTGATGCTTTTAGCATCCTTCAGCGCGAAACCCCCAGCGCCGGCAGCTTCAGCGTCCTTCAGTTGATGCCTGGATAATTGCCTCGACCTTGCGGCAGCGGCGAAGGCAAACCCGCCCGCGCCATTGTCCGGCAACAGTCGGCTTCCTTTGGCCGGCGGTTCGGGAATCGACCACACGACGACGCCCTTGGCATCCACGAAGTATTTCTTGGCGACGCGCTTCAAATCATCGTTGGTGATGGCGGAAATGCGCGGCAAATAGGTCTTCAGATAATCGAGATTGCTGTTGGCGGTCGCCGCGGCGATCGAATTGGCCAGCGCGTGAACGCTTTCGTGGTTAAAGATGTAGCCGGCCAGGAGGTTCCGCTTGGCCCGCTGCAATTCCGAGTCGGTGACGCCGTCCTTGGCGAGTTTGGCCAATTCCGCACCGATGATTGCCTCGACGCTCCCCAGATCGTTCTTCAATAACTCGGCACCGATGCTGAACCAGCCGGGATAACGTCCGGCCTGGTTCGATGTATCTACTGAAACCGCCAGTTTTTCACCTTCGACCAGCTTGCGATAGAGCCGGCTCGTTCGTCCGGTCGCCAGGATGGAAGACAACACGTCAAACGCATATTCATCGGCATCGCCGATGGTGACGGTATTGAAGCCCATCAACAGCTTGGGAGTCTGAAATTTGGAGGCCATCTTCTTGCGGACGGTTTCCTTGCGAGGCTCCCGTTTCGGGACGGGCTTGCGTTCGGGGAGGTCCGATCGGGGAATCGGGCCAAAGAGCTTGGTGATCTCTGCCAGCGCTTCCTTTTCGTCGAAGCCGCCCACGACAATCAGTGAGGCGTTATTCGGGTGATACCAGCGATCGTAGTGCCGTTTGATGATCTCGGCGGTTGCGCCTTCGACGTGTTTGCGTTCGCCGATCACGGGATGTCCGTAGGGTGATCTGGCTCCGAAAAGAACCGGCAGGATCGCCTTGTATTCCAGATCCCAGGGTCGGTCTTCGTTGCGGTTCAATTCTTGGATGACCGCGCCTTTTTCCTGCTTGAATTCATGCCGGTCGTCGATGCGAATGTTCCGCATGCGATCGGCTTCGATCGAAAGCGCAGTCATCCAGCGGTCGGCCGCGAAGTCGAAGTGATAGACGGTCATGTCTTCTGAAGTGTATGCGTTATTCGCGCCGCCGTTGCGCTGGGTGCTGCGATCGATATCGCCGGGGAAGAGCTTATCGGTACCCTTGAACATGAGATGTTCGAGATAGTGCGACAAGCCGGTTTGATCGAGTTCTTCGTCGCAGGAGCCGACCTTGTAGGCCACCATCGTGGTGACGACCGGCGCGCCTGGGATTGGCTTCAAGTAAACCTTGAGGCCGTTGCCAAGAGTCTCGACGCGGATGCCGTCGTAAAGCGAGGTTGCGGTCTTGAACAGATCGACATTAGATGCTTTGACGGGTTCTGCTGTCTGGGCCACGGACGACACTGCTGCGACGATCCAAAGCGCAAGAAACGGACAACGCATTCCGAACTCCTTCTCAGGAAATTCAACCCGGAGAGATGTGGCACCATGCCGGACATGGGTCGAGAGCCGTATTGGGAAGGATAGAGAAACCGGGCAACTGAACCAGAGGGGCAGATCGTCGCCAATCTATCACCTCCTTCATCGAGAGCAGACATTTTTACTTCGATTTGGTGCTGAGAGTATTGCTAGTTCACTCGACCGAGTGGTACAATTTTTTGAGGAGGAATCAAAACCATGACTGTGTCTGCCGACCAACTACTTGAAAAAGTCTTGCAATTAACTGACTCGGAACGTGGCGAATTTGCCGCGAAAGTCATCGAAAGCCTCGAAACCCAAGCGGATGAAGATGCGGAAGCGGAATGGGATGGAGAAATTCGTCGTCGCCTTCAGGAAATCGATGCAGGATCGACGAAACTGATTTCATGGCAAGAAGCTCGGCGACTTATCATGGACGATTCCGATGACGACACCGAATCTTGACTTTCATCCAAGAGCGATTGAAGAGGCTCGCGCTGCCCGGCGCTGGCATGCCCGACGAAGTACGCTGCTGGCAAACCAGTTCACGCTGGCGTTGGATGAAGCGGTGAAGGAGATAACAGTGGCTCCTGCACTGTGGTCACCACATCTTCACGGCACTCGTTGTCACCGATTGAAGCGGTTCTCGTACCTGATTATCTATCGAGAAACGATCGGTAGCATTCAAATTATCGCAGTTGCTCACACCCGACGACGGCCCGGTTACTGGCGAAGGCGAGTAGGGTGAGATACAGCTTTATTCCTGGATTCCATTCTAGGTTATTTCAGCACCCAAAGATTGCAGCGACCGTGAGCGCTGCGGTCTCGATTCTCAGAATCCTCGGTCCCAGACTCACCGCTTCCCAGCCGGCCGACTTCGCCAACGCAATTTCTTCGGGGGTGAACCCGCCTTCTGGTCCAATGCTCACCACCACTCGTTCATATATAGCCACACCACTCAAAGTAATCCCTTCGGGATGCGCAATGAATCGCCTTGTTGGTAACTCCACCGACTGACACCATTGAGCGAAGCCGATGGATGGATGAATCCGCATCAACACATTCCGACCGCATTGCTTGCCGGCTTCGATGACCGCTCGCTGTAGTTTCTCAATCTTCGCATCCTTGGCGTGGACGATCGTTCGAGTCGTCTGGAGTGGCGTGAAATCGCTAACGCCCAGTTCGGTCAGTTTTTCGATGAGGAAGTCGCAATGATCGCCTTTCGGCAAGGCCGAACCAATGTGCAATGGGAACGGCAGTTCTCGGATCGGCGTTTCGATCGCAACAACGCGAACGATTACCTGCTTGCGAGAGATGGATATGATCTCTGCGGGATATTGCGAACCATCGCCGTTGAAGAGCACAATGGTGTCGCCGATTTGATGCCGGCTTACCGATGATAGATGATGGGCTTCCGGCCCATCCAGAACGATTTCGCCGGGTGCCAGCGGTCCGGGATAAAAAAATCTCTGTGACATTGTTTCATTAACCACATCTCGATTGTATCGACTCGGACATGTTTTCCGTGAAGCTTGAAGCCTAAAGTCTTTACTGCCAAGGGCTTTATGTGATTTTAAGTCGGTTAAGGGATTTCGCCCGTCGACCGAAGGACGGCGACAACCGCCTCGAGGGAAACAGCGTACTCCAGGCCGGCAACGGCTGCTTCAGGTGCGATATCCGGATGGAAAATGGTCGCATTCGGGGCGGCGAAGTCGGATCGGTTTGAGCTGACCAAAACCAGCGAGTTAGGATAACCGGCACCCAGCAAGTTACTCAGGCGCAGAGCGTGACCAAGGATATGACAATCTTTTACCGGCCCCTTTGCCGACGATGGTTTCCGCTTGGTCGCCACCCGATCGATGGCCCAAGACATGCCGTCGTGATCTCGATCAAGTACTGTAGCCACCGTTAACAGGTCACGCGACAACTGCTCGAGGTCGTCGATCAGAGTTCCGGGAGGAAGTACCGGAAGAGGCGGGGCTGGTTGCCCGAGGTCAGCGGCGATTTGCCAAGTCGCTGTGAACGCCCGTACGCCGGTCTCTCCGTCTCGTCGGGCAGCCGGCAGGTTGTCGTTCCACTCGCCGGACACGATGTCCTGAACCACGAGGCGAACAGTCCCCGCGACCGCCAATGAGCGGAGATCGTCACCGGCTCGAACGGTCATAGTCAGGTCTCTCAGCGGTGCCCGGACAATGTCGAGCAACGCGCAAGTGTCGAGAAAAAGGACCGGCCGAGGCGCTGCGAGCAAATCGGCAGCGGCCTGCGCGAGAGTGGTCATGAAGCCGACACCGCCAGCCGGTTCGCCAGCCACTCGGAATCCGCGAAAAAGCGTTCCGCAATCGACGCGACTGCTAATTTCTCCCATCCGCTGTCGGCCAACCACTCTTCTAACTCATGCCGGTCAATGGCGATCTGCTCCGCAAGGCATGTGGAGATGAGTTCATCCCACAACCTTTGGGCCTGACCGGTCAGCGGCCACTTCCCGTCGGCAGTGTCCGCCAGCTGGGTGAACAACATTTCGACATCAGACGTGATGGCGCTGCGCGTGCCGAACGCGGGGCGAGTGTAGTCGGCACCGACCACTTTGGCGGCGGCGACTACGCAGGAATCAGCGAAAGAAGCGACCAACTGCCCAATCTGCCCATTGCCGCCCGTAGGCGGATGACGAAGTAATTGAACCGGGCCACCGCGCTCGCGGGTTGCCGTCACACGTTGGAGCCACAACCGCAACGACACCTGTCCCGGCTGATCGAACAGGTAACAGCGGATGCGATCCGTCTGCGGGCGAGTCTGCTCGTACGCCAATTCACGAACCCAGCCAGATGGAAGGGTTGCGTCGATCTTGTCCAGTAATTGGTCGATGACGACTGTGTTGCCGCGATATAGCGAAGAGCGCCATTCTCGAAGCGGGACGAACGGGTCGACTGCGGGCATGGGTGCTCCTTCAGGAAAGTGCCTCCACGTTAATTGTAGCGAACCTAGAGTTCTCGATCTTGGAACTTGGAACTATTGCTGTGATCACAATAGGATAAGGGAAACGGATTCCACCATCTTCAGCGAGGATCACCCATGCTACGCCGGAAGTATCTGTTTCCTCGTGTGATCGAGATGAACTACCAGGCCGGTCGTCGGCTGGGCGTCAACGTCTACCTCATCGACGGCGGTAGCGAATACCTTCTCGTCGATATCGGGTTTACCGACACCGTGGATGAGATCATCGACCTGATCCGCCAGATGGACTTCAGCTTATCGCGTTGCAAGATGATTATCGCCACCCATGCCGATGCGGACCACATTCAGGGGTTGAATCTGGCGCGCGAACGTCTCAAGACCAAAGTCTTTGCCCATCCTCTGAGCATCCCGCCCCTGGAACGCGGCGATCCGATCCAAACCTATGCCTGTATCGCCGCGCAAGACATCGACATTCCGATGCCGCCCTGCAAGATCGACAGCACGCTGAATGAAGGCGACGAAATCAAGGTCGGCGAACTTAGTATGCAAGTCTGGCACACACCCGGCCACACACCCGGGCAGCTCAGCTTCAAAATGGGAAACCTGCTATTTAGCGGCGACAACATCTACAAGGATAGCTGCGTGGGCGTGATCGATGCCCATCACGGCTCAAATCTGCCGCACTTCATCGAGTCTCTGAAGCGGATTCTCGCCGACGATTCGGAGTTCTTGTTGCCGAGTCATGGTCCGGTATTCCGTCGCGATCCAAAAATCATCAAGAAGGCGATCAATCGACTGACTGAGTATCTCAACATGGCAGACTTCGGCACCTGTGCGACCGGGTGGCCGCTATTGGATGAATGGGAATCGGACGTAATATCCGGAAAGATGCCGAAGTTTTGAAGAACTCACTCAAAGAATTGCCGTACGGGAACCTGAAATCCCGGCAACACGTCGGGAATCGTCAAGGTGTCACCGTTATCGAAGGTCTGGGGCAATTCATCTCCCCGGTAGACCATCACCGTCAACGATTTTGGATCGACGAGGCACACGACCGTGACTCCAGCGGTGAGATACTCCGCCATTTTTTCAAGAACATCCGCCCAACGATCGGAAGGGGAAAGCACTTCGAACACGAGGTCGGGCACGACATCTAGGTACCTTCCTTGCGGGAAGGGATCTGCCGGAAGACGACGATAACTGATAAACGCGACATCAGCTCCGCGAAGAGTATCTGGGTTTCGGTGAGTAATAATCCCGGAATCGCCGGTCCACATCCGAGCTAGCTGATTTGTTTTCGCAAACGTGCCGACAAGCAGAGCAATATTCCCAGCAACGAAACCGTGGTAAGGGTAGGGCAAATTCATCTTTATCACCTTTCCGAGTACAAGTTCCATGAGAAGACCATCATGCGGTAACTGAACGAATTCCTCGATCGTCATTAGTTTCTCTTCGGTTACGGTACTCATCGCGCAACTCCCTCTCTGATCGATACTGAAAACTGAACACTGAAAACTGAACACTACATCCGCTACATTAACCTGAGACGAATAATAGACCACAAAGGATGTGATTATGAAAGTCGGATTGGTCGGCTTCTCCGGTTCGGGGAAAAGTACCTTGTTTCAATGGCTCACGGGCGTTGTTCCCGATCCCGCGAAGATTCAGCAGGGGCAGACCGGCGTCGCTCCGGTTCCCGACGATCGTCTCGCAAAGATGGTCGTCAAGTTCAAGCCCAAAAAGACGCACTATGCCGATATCGCGTTTCTCGACACGCCGGGGCTTTTGGTGGGCGAGCGCAAGGACAATCCCCGCCGGCTCGGCATCATCCGCGAGGCCGACGGCCTCTTGATCGTGCTCGATGGCTTTGGAGCCACCAACCTGGCTCAGCAGCTTCTGCAATTCCGCGAGGAAATCGCCTTTGCCGATCTGGAGATCATTCTCAATCGCATCGATAAGCTCAAGTCGAACTTGAAGAAGGCCCGGCCCCAGAAAGAACGCGAACTGGACGAAGCCGAACTCGCCCTGCTTGGCCGAATTCAGGCAGTATTGGAAGAAAGCAAGTCGCCGCACACGCTCGGCCTGCGGCCCGATGAAGAAAAGCAGATTCGCAGCTTTCAGTTGTTGACGTTGAAGAACGAACTGGTACTCATCAATCGCGGCGACAGTAACTTCAACGACCCGCCGCCCGCTGACTTGCTCGCGCTTACCTCCCACGTCATCGCGGCCCCGGTCAAGCTGGAAGGCGAACTGGCGGAACTCGATGAAGAAAGCCGGGCTGCGTTCATGGCCGACATGGGGCTGATTGGTTCATCGCGCGATGAAGTCGTCCGCAAAATCTTCTACGCGATGGATCGCATCGTCTTCTTCACGGTCGGCGAGGATGAATGCCGCTCGTGGGCCATCGACAAGCATGCCACCGCCGTGGAAGGAGCTGGTGCGATTCATACCGACCTGGCGCGTGGCTTCATTCGCGCGGAGGTCATTGGCTACGACGACTACGTGAAGGCCGGCTACGAAGAGAAGAATGCCAAGGCCGCAGGTACTTTTAGGCTGGAGTCGAAAGAGTATATCGTACAAGATGGCGACATCATGCACATTCGAGCTTCGGTGTAAAGCCCAGGGTTCGCAAAGCCTCACCCTGGGCTTTACTCCATCGCCCTTCCAGGGCTGGACGCTCGATGGTTTGAGGGCTTGAACGGCAACGACCAAGCCCTGGTAAGGGCGTCGCAATAAAGCCCAGGGTGAGGCTTTGCGAACCCTGGGAACCGCGATGAGACAACAACGATGACCACGTTCAAAAAAGCCGCGCTTCTCTGGAGTGGGGGCAAGGACAGTGCCCTTGCACTCTTTCACGCCCGCAAGAGCCATCCCAACATCGAGATCGTCAAGCTCATCACCTGCATCAGTCAGGCTTACGACCGTGTCTCAATGCATGGAGTCCGCCGGAAACTCATTGAAGAGCAAGCCGACATCATCGGGTTACCCGTTGAATTCGTGGTCATCCCTCACCAGGAAGATGCTGCTTGTCCAATGCTTCATAACACGCCCGGCACGACTTTCCCGCCCAACGATGTCTATACTCGAACCATTCTCGACGCCTGGAAACAACTCAAAAGCGAAGGGATCGAAGTCATCGTCTTTGGAGACATTTTTCTGGAGGATCTTCGAGCGTTCCGCGATCAGCTTCTGGGCGTTGCAGGTCTGGAGGGATGCTATCCGCTCTGGAGACGGGACACCGGCGAGCTCTACGATGAATTCGCCGCTCTGGGTTTTCAGGGTGTCGTCATCTGCGTCGATACCGATCGGCTTTCTGTCGATCGCTGCGGCCGGCATTTGACACATGATTTCCGCAGCACGTTACCCGATGGAATTGACCCGTGCGGCGAGCGCGGCGAGTATCACTCCTTCACATTCGATGGGCCAGTGTTTCCTCGACCCATTTCCTATCGGGTCGGGGAAATTCATCATCAAAAGCCATTCGCCTTTCAGGAGCTTTATCCCACTTAAAGCGGGCTTTGTCCGCAACCGTACCGTAGGGCGGGTCGAGGCTTTGCGAGGCCCGCCGTGAATCGGCAAAGCGCAACTGCTGTACCGGCGGGCCTCGCAAAGCCTCGACCCGCCCTACGGTGAGTGAATTGCCAAAACGCTATTGCTGTACCGGCGGGCCTCGCAAAGCCTCGACCCGCCCTACGGTGAGTGAATTGCCAAAACGCTATTGCTGTACCGGCGGGCCTCGCAAAGCCTCGACCCGCCCTACGTGAGATTTACGCGCAGCATACACGAAGAAAGACTCAAAGCTGGGAGGTTAACGTGATCCGCACCGTATCGATGCTTCCCGCAGCCACAGAGATCGTGGGCGCACTGGGACTGATGGACCAGTTGCTGGCGGTTTCGCACGAATGCGATTATCCCGAGGAAGCCAACCATCGGCCACGCGTTACCCACTGCGAGATTTACGGCAAGGGCTTGCCCTCCGCCGAGATCGATCGCTGGGTGTCCGAGAAAATTCACGCGGGCGAATCGCTCTACACCCTCGATGAGATGACCCTTCGAGAACTGGCACCCGATCTCATTCTCACGCAAAGACTCTGCGACGTTTGCGCACCCGCCTACGGCTCCGTCGCGGCACTGGCCGAGGCGCTGCCGTCGCGGCCTAGAACTTTGAATCTCGAACCGAAGTGCTTGCAGGACATTCTGGCTAACATTCAATTTGTCGCCGAAGCGATGGGACATCCGCAAAAGGCAGCGAAGGTTTGCAGCCTACTCGAAGAAAGAATTGCTGCGGTTCAAGAGTCCGTTGCCGGCTCGCCGAGACGATCGACTTTCATCATGGAATGGGCTGAACCGATTTTCAACTCGGGCCACTGGAACCCCGAACTCATAAAACTCGCCGGCGGGAAACCGGTTCTCTCTCCCGAAGGAGAATACTCGGTTCGGATTCGCTGGGAGGATTTGCGAGCGGCAGACCCGGAGGTGCTCGTCATCGCCTGCTGCGGTCACTCGGCAGAGCGAACCAAACTGGATCTGCCGATTCTGCAAGCCCTGCCGGGCTGGGCCGATTTGAACGCCGTTCGCCAGGGTCGAGTCTTCATCGCCGATGGGTCGGCTTATTTCTCGCGCCCTGGCCCTCGAATCATCGATACCCTGGAAATGTTGGCATCGATGATTCATCCGGAACGATTTCCTGGGCGGACTGCACCGCTGTCTGCGTCTCAGTGGGCCGATTCAGCCCGAATAACACCGGCTGCACTGCCACCATCGTAAACAGCCACATCAGAAACGCGAAACCAAACGCATGCCAAATCTGAAACCGCACCCCTAACCAGAAGGCCATCCACCACACGACGAAGTGCAGACCGTTGAGCAACAAGTTGCCCAGAAATACACCCGTCTTCTTGCGATGGACTCTTCCAGGGTTATCTCCGCTCATGAATCGGCTGCCCTTTTCTTCAACGTATCGAAATGTGTCAGCTGGGGGAAATTCTTCGACCTCCTTGCCGTTCTGTTTGACTTTGACAAGATTGGCGTTGAAGCGCGTCGGCGCTTCCTTGCCCGGCTCCTTGATGAGGATCGCAACCACTTTGAAGTCTGACGAGTTTCGGCTCCACGACTTGTTTGAGGAGTTCACGAAATCGTTCGCCGATCCCTGGGAGCCGTGCTTTTTCTTGTACAACACCTTGTCTTCGGTTCCATTTTGTCTCTTTTGAAGCGAAAGGAACTCGTCGTAATCCTTGATTTCGGTCGATGAAAAGTCGAGCAGGCTTTCGTATTTACCGGGATTCTTCATGTCGAGCCAACACCACAACGTCAAGAAAATCGCCACCGCTGTCCCAGCAATCGCCGCGCGCAACGGCATCCGGTCGGCCGGGGCTTGATAGAGCCAGCCTTGCAAGAACATGGTCCCGCCCCAGAAGAGGGCAATCAGGATGGCGGTGAGTACGAGAAACGTGAGCAGTAGGGACACGTGAATTCCTTTGTACAGTTATTTGGCCATGTGGTGTCGCCATTCATATACTATGTTGGCGTGAAATGAGCACAAATGCTTTCCCCATTTCAAACTCAAAATCACCCCCAATTTCCCCACGTAGCGGCATCCTCAAAAAAACACGAAGAACGAGTCTTCGTCGAGAGTTACCCGGAGGTCTTCATGGATAGTACCGGCCCCGTGCAGCGCAAAACCTCTGATTAGCCGAGCAGAATGGGGTTTGTTGCTGATTCTGTCCGCAGTGCAATTTACTCACATCCTCGATTTCGTCATCATCATGCCGCTGGGCCCGCGCGTCATGCGCGAGCTGGGAATTGGTCCGAACCTGTTTGGCGTCCTCGTCTCGGTCTACGGCTTTGCCGCCTGTATCTCGAGCGTGACGGCATCGATGTTTCTCGATCGCTTCGATCGCAAGAAGGCGCTGCTCTTTCTCTATTCGGGATTCACGATCAGTACGCTTCTGTGCGGCATCGCACCCGACTATTACACCTTGGTCGCGGCCAGAACTCTGGCCGGTGCGTTTGGCGGCGTGGTCGCCGTGGCCATCATGGCTATCATCGGCGACGTCTTCGCAGATTATCGGCGCGGCACAGCAACCGGCGTGATCATGTCTTCCTTTGCCGTTGCTTCGATCGTCGGGCTGCCGATCGGCTTGTGGATCGCCGAAGAATGGGGGCTGAACTCGCCGTTTTTGTTTCTGGGCGGCTTGAGCCTGGTTGTTCTCGGTCTTTCGGTTCGCTTACTTCCGTCGTTCCGAGGTCATCTGACCACGCACCGGATTGCCAACTCAGCCCGGCTGCTGGCTCTCTTTCGGGAACCCAATCATCAGCGCGCTTTTGCGTTCATGATCGCGCTGGTGCTCGGCACATTCATGGTTGTGCCCTATCTCGGGGCTTACATGGTTGCCAACGCGGGCCGGCGCAAGGCCGACTTGCCCTATGTGTACCTGTGCGGCGGCCTGTGTACGCTGGTGTCGATGAATGTGGTCGGACGATTATCCGACCGCTTTGGGAAACTGCTGATGTTCCGGATCATGGCAGTAATGTCGTTGATTATGACCGGGGTACTGACCAACTTGCCTCCCGTTTCGTTTACGTTATCGCTGGTGATTACATCGCTCTTCATGATTTCCACATCGGGACGGATGATACCGGCCGCGGCCATGATGACGGGTTGTGCCGCTCCCCAAATAAGGGGTGGATTTCTGAGCCTGAACACAGCGATGCAACACTTCTCGACGGGAATCGCGGCAATTCTTGCGGGATTGTTGATGGGACAAGAAGGGGACGGCGGCCCATTGACCGGCTATCCGCTGGTTGGCTGCCTGGGTATGATTTCCGGGATCATCGCCATCGTTCTCGCGGGCAAACTGCGTTCCGCGGAGACGCCGATCATCCATGTTCCGGCAAACGATGTGACGCCCGATGTTCGAGAGAATTCTGAATATGTCGCCGCTCCGGAAGGAGTTAGGAGTTAGGAGTTGGGAGTTGGGAGTAAGGCGAGCGTCGAGGCGTAAGCTCGACGTGGACTGCAAGCGCCAACAAGCTCATCTTTTATCGGATACTCCCAATCACCGAAAAAAACCAAGTGAATCGACTCTGGAAGTCCACGTCGAGCTTACGCCTCGACGCTCGCCTTACTCCCAGCTCCTAACTCCTACTAACTTCGATGTACCCGTCGCCCGTTCAGAATTGCTCCGATAACAGTATACCGCACACACCATTCATAACTCACCAGCAACACTGCCATCGACACCCCGCTCACCAAGACAAACTTCACCAAACCGGGGATCTCCCAGTCCGACACGAGCATCTGCATCAAAATCAACGGAATCAGGCTGACGACGTAGCACCAGTACGAGGCATCCGCGAGATACCGTACCCACCTTCGCTCCCGGCTCAAATAGTGCAGAAATGCTCCCATCAATCCGGAAATCATCAGCCAGGTGTAAATCGCCCCGAACAGAAGTGCGCATACCTTGATCGTCAGGAAGTCCAGCGGCAACGGATTCGGTCGATGCTGCAAGACTTCCAACCCGCTTCCGGTGAAGACGATCATCGGTCCCAGCACCAGAACATTGGCCGCGACAAGCTGGCTTCGCCATCGGCCGACGTAGATGCCCAGCAGGTCTCGATGGCGATAGAGCAGCCAGCCAAACAGGAAGAATATAAAGTAGTACGCCAACAGATGCCAGGAGGGCACCCAGCCGTTCTGGGTGTCTGCGATCAGGTTGGTCATCGGCCAAAGCAAGGGCAGCATGAGCGCACCGAAAACCAGTCCCGACCAGCGCGATTTCAGGAGTCGGCGATATCCTTGTTCCAGCGCTGTAACGAATCTGGTTCTGTCGAGACCGTTGCCGAGGAAACACAAGAGTATCATGAACAGATAGAAGATGATCAGAAAATACAAGAACCACAAATGGAAGGGCCGAATCGTTTCCAGCCAGGAAGTGGTGGTGAAGTGCCGGGCAAGCAGTTCACTGTTCGAAACCGATTGGTCCGGGGCAGCGAAGCCGAGAAAACGCAAAGCGTCGCGATCGCCGATAAGCCAGATTGCCTGAAGTATGGGAATCAGCGTTACCAGGCCCAGCGCGAAGGGTATCACAATCCGCTTTGCGCGATGCCGCAACAGTCCGCGCAGACCGTAGCGTTGATAGAGCAAGCAACCAAACAGTCCTGCAAGCACGAAGAAGATCTGCATCCGAAAATCGTGGACGACCATGATGGTGAGGGTGGTGGCCAGGCTTGTTTCGGAGTCATGAACCGGCCAGAAGGGGGTTGGAGGATCGGTGAAAGAGATGGCACCGTGCAGCAGAATGCCGAGGAACATGGCGAAAGCACGCAGAAAGTCCAGCGCGTGATAGCGTTCGTTCCTTGAATCCATGTTCGAAACCATTATCAACGCACGCCGTCATTGTTCTGGAAAAGGTTGTTCGATGCGAAGTATTGTAGGACTGACTGCACCAAAGAATCTACGTCATGCCCCACATAGCCGCTCTTACTCGTGCGTACCGCATGGGAACCTTTTGACAAAACGGTGATTGGTCTTGCGATAGGTATAACCTTCGTTCTCCATCAAGGGAACGAAGATATCAAGGAGGCGTTCCGCCGGTGTCTTTTGTGGATTCATCCCCCGACACGAAACTACTTGCAAGGGATCTCCTGGAACTCATCCTATGGGCAATCACCGATAAGTTGACGAGCGTTGCCGCGTCAGGTTCGGAAACTTCCATGCGCGTTCCCGCTTTTTGTCCAAGCCAATCTTTCGCCAATTCAACGAACAAGGCTCCAGTCAGATTGCTTCTTGACTGGCTAACGGCTTAGTGTCCGTCTCCCCCAGATGTGATGAAAGAATTATACCATGTCAGCGATTTGAGTTGTACAATCTTTGGGATTGAACGCTTCTGCTCAGGTGGGGCGATTTAGCCCCTACGCAAGCGAACTCACGGCTTCTCGAACAGCTTCGCGTCGAACTTTTCCGGCGACTTCACGTCGCTCATTTTGCTCTCGATGTACGGCTTGCCATCGCGGACGACCCGCATCTTGGCGAATACATTGCGGCCGTTCGCATCCTTATACTCGTCGTAGTACGTCTCCTGCAGAACTTCCTTCCACCCCTGGTCCTCGTCCATCACGTTGGTCTCCGACTTCACGAGCAGTTTGGTCTTTTGGTCGAAATAGAGCGTGACGATCGGCTTGTCTTTCCGCTCCACAAGCACTCCCACGGTCGGCTTGTCGCCCACCTTCTTGCCCACGACCGACGACAGCTTGAACGCCTTGTCGTGGTTCAGGGATTTGAGGCTGACGACCGAGAGTTCGTAGACCTTGTTCTTCGAGTACTCCTTTTTCTTGTCGCTGGGCTCGGGGACGTTGCCGACCTCAACGGCTTCCCACACCTCGTCACCGTTCACCACGCCTGTGTATTTGATCCTCTGCCCCATGAACCGAAAGAACATGTCGAAGCGAAGGCCGTCCGGAGCCCGGAAGTAGAAATCCACCGTGTACGCCTTCTTGATTCCGCCGACGCTGAGGGAGTCTAGGGCCCTCCAGGACAGGTTGAGCAGCTTGCCGTCGTCCTTGAGCCCTTGGGCCTCGATGGCCTTGGTGATCACGGCTTTTGGGTCCGGCGTGTCGGCCGCCGCAGCGCCAGCAAACGCAAACAATGCCAACGCAATCACGGGGGTCGCATAGTGAACCTCTTGAACGGGAAACGGGAAACGACGAGTAGGGGAATTGTAGCGACGGCATCGCTGGGACGCCGTTGTATCGAGTCCCGGCCCATCGAACGCCATCCGCTGCCGTCCGCCGCCGAAGTGGTAATTGGATCGGATTAATTCAGCAATTGTCTTAACCTGGGTTGCATCTTTACTGAAACTTTTTTTCATGATGTGGATCGTCAAAATCCCCCTGTCAATCACCTCTGCTGCGACGCTATGGCCCGTAGTCAACGGGCCCCTCGACGTACTCTCCAACCAGGCGCAAAGCAGCGGCCGCTTTCGTGGCCTTTTCGAGGTCGTCGAATTCGTAGGTCAAGCAGACTCCACCAAGTTCATGTTCTTCTGGATCCTCGCGGAAATCGAGGCATCCACCCAAAGCAGCTACACGGTCGGTTAACGCCGCTTCTTTCGCCGGATTCGCTGGTGGCTTGTAGAACACTTCAAACATGAAAGACATTTGGCACCTCCTAATCTCAAGCGAATTCGATTCATGTTCCGGGGGCGGGTGGGAAGAAAATATGGCCCCACGTGCCGCCTCGCCCCTTCTTGCCCCCGGTCCAATCTGCATACTTTACATGGGGCAAGTCGTTGCCGACGCCGGGTTCCGCAGGCTGAACCTGGAACCATGACTTGGCCCCATTGGGAGGAGACGGATAAGGCCGACCTGCGATGGCCGGCGGCAATTCCGTTGCGTGGGGCAGAGCAATTCGTACCGCCCGCAACGCTTCGGCTTCCGAACCAACACTTGCGTCGAATTTCCCTGCTGCCTTGATTCCCTTGACGATGGCATCTTCTGTCATTTTAGCAGCCTTTGGCAAGCCGCGGCGTCGGAGTAGAAATCTAAGGGATGTGCCCGCCAGGATATGGGATCGGCGCTTGGTCTCCAAGAAGACTACCGGATTTGTGTCTCTATAGACAACACCAATATTACTGCCGCGTCGATCCGCAGGCAAGAATGATGTTGGCTGACCTACATTCGCGAACACGATAGCGGTATGATTGAATCGGGTCGGTTTTATCCGATCTGGTCAGCTGATCGGGCGCTTACAGCTGCCGCCCTCCTGCGAGCCTTGGCGGAGGACAAAGGCCAATCCTGTAAGCAAGAAACCCGATTCTCAGTGATGAGGAATCGGGTCAAGCGGTTTCAATGGTAGATTATATGGATAAGGCCGCGATGATCCGTTCTTTATTTCTTGGTTCAACGAAAATTCCGGACTGGTCTACCCAGCACGGATCGTCCTAAACCAGGTGAATCCTTTCCGAGTAGTTCATTCGTTTAGCTACGAGTCATCGGGAGAGCTGGTTTCCTGGCAAGTCAGGAAATCGCTGACTGGGAGCTATCCGTGCGCTGTTGATTCAACGGCAGCAGTTCTTGACGATAAATGGGAACGTCGCGCGGAGCTTCGATCCCCAGCCGAATCTTGCCGCGGTCGATGTCGACGACCGTGATGCAAATGTTGTCACCGATGTAGATCTTCTCTCCAAGCTTTCGGCTCAAAACGAGCATTTCGCTACCCTCCTTTGTGCGCGGCCTAAGGTGTGTGGCCTATGTGCGGAGTGCCTGCCCAATTGTACGTCACGAAACCACCCGGATGCAGGGGGTCGACGTTATTTTCCTATAGGCTATTGACAACGCGATGTCAGCAGGTCAGGCATACCTCGTAGAGACTACGCAGCCGCCACTTCCGACCAAGCTGTAAGATGTCGCTGGATAATCGGTTAAGTCGTTCCACACCTTACGATCTGCGGAACCTTCCTGCCCCTCGGAAGGATTCTCCTTCAAGCCCCTGGGGTGGTTCGCGTAACCGATGAAACGGAATGGACATCTGGTTGAAGTCAATTGCCATTAACAGAGAGATTACCCGACAACTGCCCGGCATGTTGAAAAACAAGCGAAGATTTCTGTCACGAAAAGAGTTCACTAGATTTACTAACCGGCATAATCGTCATCCGTGTTAAGGTCTGGAAGATGACAAGGTGACAAGGTGACAAGGTGACAAGGTGAAAATAGAGGATCATGCGCGCATCGAGAGTATTTCGTTAAGAAACGACGATCATTTATCTGCATGATCTTATCACCTTGTCATCGTGTCGCCTTGTTACCTTGTCATGTACCGACAGGATTCCGCTACCATTCTGCCCTCGATCGGTTCATAATAATCAAAGACGTTTTGCAGACTGGATCGATTCTACTTGAAGGGTGCTGTTTATGACTTGGTTGGCGAATTACGTTCGTATGGGGATCTTCTCATTTTTGCTTGTGACACTTTGCTCCGTTCCCGGTCGGGCGGAGCCGACTCTCCATCCCTCGATCGAGCGGATGAAAAAGGATATTACCTATCTCGGCAGCGATGAGTGTGAAGGTCGTGGCATCGAGACGCAAGGAATCAATAAGGCCGCAGACTACATCGCAGCCCAGTTCAAGGCGATGGGCGTCAAACCGGCGCTGAAGGGTGAAAGCTATTTTCAATCCTTCAAAATCAACGGGATGCCGAAACTAGGCTCCCCAAACCATCTGGTCTTCAAGGGGCCTCAGTCCAAAGAGATTGAGCCGATGATCAACAAGGACTTCACGGTTTCCGGATTGACCGGCAAGGGCAAGGTCGAGGCGGGCATCGTGTTCGCCGGCTATGGCATCACCATCGGCGAGAAGGATTACGATGACTATCGCGGCATCGACGTCAAGGACAAGATCGTCCTGATCCTCCGGCAAACACCCCGTACCACGGGCAAGAACTCCTTCCATCCCGACCAGGCTCAACACGCCTCCCTGACTGCCAAGCTCAATAACGCACAGAAACACAAAGCAGCTGGGGTGATCTTCGTCAACGACAAGGAAAAGGCCGGCAAGACCGACGACCTGATGCCGTTCGACTACGCGCGCGGCCAAGGAGGAACCTCATTACCCACCGTCTGTATTCATCGTACACTGGCCGATGAATTGCTCGCCGGATCGGAGAAGAAACTGGCCGACCTCGAAGCCGAGATCGATAAGGATCTGAAGCCGCAAAGCCTGGAAATCAAAGGCTGGAGGGCCAACATTGAAACGACCATTGAACGCACCGAATTGAGTGCCAAGAACATCATCGGCGTGGTTGAGGGACACGGGCCGTTGGCCAATGAGACCGTAGTGATCGGTGCCCATTACGATCACCTGGGCCGGGGAGAGCCCGGCAGCCGATCCAAGGGGAGCAAGGCGATCCACTATGGAGCGGACGACAACGGTTCGGGCACAACGTGCGTGATCGAGCTGGCACGCCGATTCGCGGCAATGAAAGACCGGCAAGGTCGTCGAATGGTATTCATGTTGTTCAGCGGCGAAGAACGGGGCTTGCTCGGATCGGCCCATTATTGCAAGGAGCCTGTGTTCCCCCTGAAGGACACCGTGGCGATGATCAACCTCGACATGGTGGGCAGGCTTCGCGCTGATGAAGAAACCAAAAAGGACAAGCTGGAAATCGGCGGTGTCGGCTCGGCAAAGTCCTTTGATACGATGCTCGATCAGTTCAACCAGCAGTACCGTTTCAAACTGACCAAAACCAAAAGCGGCACGGGGCCAAGCGATCACACTTCGTTCTACGTCAAGGGTGTGCCGGTCTTTTTCTTCTTCACCGGTTTTCACAACGAATATCACATGCCCACCGACAAGCCCGAATTGATCAATGTTGCCGGCATGAAGAAGATTTGCGACATGGTGCAGGAACTGGCGACCAAGATTGCCACCGACAAGGAGCGTCCCGAGTACGTCAAGGGCGCAACCGGGCCTTCACCATCCGGCACGAGGAGCGGCCCCCGCATCGGTTTCGTTCCTGCGGAATACGACGATGCCGAGACCAAGGGCGTCCCGGTGGGTGGGGTCATTCCCGGTGGTGCGGGCGAGAAAGCCGGGTTGAAGATGGGCGACTGGATCGTCGAGATTGCCGGCCAGCCGATCAAGAATATGCAGGATTACATGAAAGCGATGTCGACGCAAAAGGTCGGCAAGGAACTCGAGCTCATCGTGAAACGCGCTGAGATGAAGGTAAAGTTGAAGGTAATTCCGCAATAGAGGTCGAGACGCGGGGTGCGGGACGCGGGACGCGAAAAGGCAATAGATGTTCCCTCTTCGCGCCCCGCGCCCCGCATCCCGCGCCCCGAAGCGCAGGGCTCCGCATCCCGACAAGGAACCATGTCCCCCAAAACCACCCTCCATCGGCACCCGCAGAAGACTTCGGTTGCTCCGATTGATTCACTTCCCAAAACGGATCGCTGGATCGATGCGTCGCTGGGCAAATATCGCATTTCGCGCCGGATCGGACGGGGCGGCATGGGGGTTGTCTACCAGGCGCGCGATCCCTTGCTGCTTCGGTCGGTCGCCATCAAGTTGCTGCCGGAAGATTTGTATACCGATGCCGAGGCCCTGAGGAAATTTCTGGGCGAAGCCCGCGCTGCGGCCAGGATCAGCCATCCCAATGTTGTGGCGGTGTTCGAGGCCGATCAGGAAAAGGGCATCCCCTATCTGGTGATGGAGTTGATGGAAGGCGGCAGCGCCCAGGATCGGCTGCGGGCATGGGGTGCTTTTCCCTGGTCTGAGGCAACCCGGATCATCGCCGATGCTTGCCGGGGTTTGATCGCCGTTCACTCGGCCGGGCTGGTGCATCGCGACATCAAGCCATCGAACATCATGCGCGCTTCGGATGGCACCGTCAAAATCACCGATTTCGGGTTGGCACTGGTGGAGACTGGGCCAACCGATGCCGGCGGCCACCTGGGACACGTCGTTGGCACACCCTACTTCATGAGTCCGGAGCAGTGTCGGGGGCGGATCGCCGATGCGCGCTCGGATTTCTATTCGCTGGGCGTCACCTTTTACACGCTTTTGACCGATCACGTTCCTTTCGACGGAAACGATCCCCAGGAAGTTCTCCTTGCCCACTGCCACGCGCCCATCCCCGACCCGCGCAGCATCGCACCCGGCATCCCGGTTGCTTGCGTCGAGTTGTTGAATCGGATGATGGCCAAAAACCCAGCAGATCGCCCGCAGACGGCGGAAGAACTGGTGCGCGCCCTGGAAGAGGTTCTGGGGTTCGCGTCGCAAAGCGATGCGGAGCCTTTGGAATGGGCGACCGAAGTAGAACCCGATCCGTTCGCGCCCACGGTTTTGGATCGCATGCAGCACTTGCGGCGCGGAACGCGGTGGTGGTTTGTGGGTTTGTGTTTGATGTTGATGGGATTGACATTCTGGATGGGTAGAAAGTGGGGGCACTGGAATTTCGGATTTGGAACCGATCAACCCGGTACAGAACCAGGATCGGATCAAATAGTGTTGGAGCCGTTACGACAATGGCAAGTTGAGGGTAAACCTGAAACGCTTGCGTTCGGCCCCCTGAATCGTGAAAGCTTCGCCTATGGAACCGACAAGGGACTTGTCGCCTGGATCGATGCGAATGGGCAGGAGCAATTTCGCCACAAGTTTGAACGACCAGCCAATCACCAGTATATTCATCCACTGGTTCTATCGCCGACCGAGCCTCTTCTGACGATCCCATTCAAGGGGTCTTTGCGGTTCTTCGACACGAAAACCACAAAAGAACGAGACGATTGGGGGGAAGACAACCCACACGGCACGGTCGCGGCACTGGCGCAGCATCCCCTCAAGCAGACACTGGCCGTCATGGTCTTGCGCAAGTCGAGCATGGTCGTGGGCAAGCCCGAATTCTACCTTGTGTTGAAAGCCGGTGCGGAGAAATTTCGCGAGTTTGCAGGCCCACACACCTTGCTGAAAAATCTGGCGTACAACACCGACGGATCGGCATTGGGTGCGCAATCCGGGAACACGTTTTTGCGCTGGAACGAACAGGGGGAGGGGCTTCCCGCAGTACAACTAGGTAATGAGCCTGTTTATGGAGTTGTGTTCATCGGCAAGGATACAATCGCGGTGCTGCGCGAGGATCGTGTGGAAGTCTGGGATGTATCGAAAGGTAAATGGATAAGAAATCTATGCGAAACACACCCTGCAACGCCAACCTTGTTCAGCGCCTCGAGTGATGGCGACAAGATTGCCTGGGTGGAACAAGAAGTCGTCCACATCTGCGAAACTGCGACGGGTCGGTTGTGCTCAAAGTCAAGCGGAAGTAAAGAGAAAATGGTCGCGCTGGCCCTGAACAAAACAGGAACACGAATGGTCAGCGGGTCAGCAGATGGAATGATCCGGCTCTGGTCCATCGAGGAATAAAAGTGTAATCTTGGCGAGAAACCAGTCATGGGAAGAAGGCGACGACGTAGACGGCATTCCGGTAACGCTGCGATCTTCTGGATCGTCGGGATCGTCTTCTTTTTGTGCATCAGCACCGGCCTGACCTGGTATCTCGTGAAAAGAGCCGGGAAGGGCAAGGACGACGACGCTGCCGACAACGCCAATGTTTCCGCGGAACTGAGGAAAACCAGGGAAGAACTCAACCGAAATGACCCGGGCTGGCGGCTCAAGGATCTCGATGCGAATCAGCGCAAGCTGGATGATGGCAAAAACGGCGCGAAGATCGTCATGAAGCTCTGGAAACAGATCCCGCACGGCGTTTCTTCCACCATCGTGGACCACAGCGGCCGAAAGGATATTTCTCAGCCGATCCCAGCTCAGGAAATCAACCAACTCCGCACTACCTTGAATAACTGTCAACAACTCGTTGCCGAGGCCCGGAAGCTCAACTCATACCCGGACGGGGCCTACACGATTGAGTGGAGCTTCAAAAGGCCCATCGACACCCAGCTTCCACACGCTGACGCGGCACGCGACGTCGGCCCTCTGCTTCTGGGGGATGCCCTGGTTCGAGCAGCTGATGGAGATGGGACGGGGGCCGTGCAGTCTGCCAATGCCTTGTTGAACTCGGCACACTATTTGCGCGATGAACCCGTGTTGATCACCCAGTTGGTTCGGGTGGTGCTTCGCAGGGAAGCGATTAACGCTCTGGAACGGGCCATGACTTGCGCCAACGTGTCCGACGATGCCTTGAAGATCCTGCAACAAGGTCTGGAAGCGGAAGCTGCGGGCAACGGTTTGCTCGCCGCGGTGCGCGGCGAGCGCGCCATGACCGATCAATGGGCCAGAAGCGTTGCCAAGCGAGAAAGTGACTGGGGCCGATTGAAGGTTTCGGATGATGATATCGCGTGGTATCTGCGCAAAATGACGGTTATGGTCGATCTGGCCGCCAAGCCCGTTTTCGTTCATGCATCGGAATGGCAAAGAGTGGAAAATGAAGTCATCAACGCGCGTAACGACATCAAAGGCATCATGCCGGCCATCAACAAGGTGAGAGATAGACTGGTTCGTTCGGATGCTGAGGTACAAACTGCCGCGCTCGCGATGGCGGTGGAACGCTACCGCCGAGCCAAGGGCGACTGGCCCAGCGATTTGAAGCAACTGGTGCCCGCCTACATGAAATCGTTGCCGGCGGATAAGTACACAGGCGAGCCGTTCCGGCTGGCCCGGACCAAGGGAGGAGTCACCGTGTATTCCGTAACGAATCGATGCAACGGGGAATTCAACACGATCGGCTTTGCAGATAACGAGGGCATCGGCTTTCGGCTGCTCGATGCCAAATCGAGGCACTGACATGCTCTCTACATCATCGGCGGTACGAACGGTTTCACCGGCGGCGGCAGGTCGTCGAGACCTGGTTCGTTTCGCGGCGGAAGAGTCTTCAGCGGCGTTTTCCCCGATGCCGGCTCCAAGCCCAGATCCGGAATGATCGGTTGGGGCGGCAGATCGCCAGGATGCGCTTCGGTCGCCGGCACTTGCCGGTTCGGGATCATTGGTGCCGAGGGAATTTCAACAGGTTGCAAAGGCAAGAACTTGCCGGCTTCGGTTGCCGATGCCGGGATGATCGGATTGAATGCCTTGCCTGGTATCTGGGATGGGTCCGGTACGGGGATGGTCGGGATGACCAGCGCATCTCCCGGGCCCTCAACCGGCAATCTGCCGGCCTTGTCCTTATCCATCATGGGCATGGGCATCGGGTTATCCTGGTTATCCGGTGGTGGTATCACCTTCGGCGCTTCCTTTGGGGGCGTCGGCGCAGGCCGGAGCGTGCCCGGGACATCGATCGCGGTCTTTCCCGGCGGCTTGAGGTTCTCGTACTGTTCGAATTCGAGGTAGAGCAGCACGCAGCCGCCCACCATCGCCAGGAACGAAATCGCCAGCAGTCCCGTATACGCATCGTTCCGCTTGATCATTTGCGGCGATGATTGAGTGTCCGTTGCCATGCCTGTTCTCCCGTTATTTTACCAGCAATTCGCTCGCCACCTCGTCGCCGACCATCGGCCGGCGTTCCAGTCCTTGCAGCGGGACGTAAGTCGCCACGGACTCCGTCGGCGTTACCCGTATAATTCGCATTTTGCCGACATAGATCGGCTGATTCTTGCCCGGTGCATCCTGCAAGCCGAGCCGATAACATTCCAGTTCCTGACCGGCACGGATGCCGTCTTCGCTGCCAAGCGACAAGCCGACCAGTGCGGACTTTTCGCTGATCTCGGTGACTTTTCCTTTGATCGGGTCGCCCGGTTTTCGACTCACTCTTGGGAGAGGATTGGCCACCGGTGTGCCCCCCACCAGACCCCTTGCTTCAGCGGTCATGGGAGCGGCAGCGGGTTTGGGTGGTGCCTTGTGAGCCTTTTCGTATTCAGCCAGGCAATCGGTCAGCCGATCGAGTTTCGCTTTCAGGACATCGATTTCGAGCCTGGCCTCTGCCAATTCAGTGCGTGTATCCTTGTGCAGTTGGTCAATCCTCTTTCTCAACTGAACGGTCTCGCGCACCAAGGCATCTCGTTCCATTTGCAGCAGTTCAAGCTCTTTGCGCAACTTTTCGACCGGGACATCCTGTGCCCTCGTGCAAACCGAAAAGCACAAAACTCCGAAGAGAGAAAGAAACCAGCGACCATTCCACGACTTCATGGTTCGGCTCCTGCCGTAAAATCCTCAAAAAGCGTCACCGTCCGGGGCCGCTCACTCCTGTGGAAACCGTGTCTTTGACTCTGGGGAGACGTTCGCTGGCACGAGCGAACGGCTGCGGAATGAACTGCCCGACCGATTGTTTTGGTTCAACCCTGCTAATCTGTATTTCGCCGAGGTAGACCGATCGATCCGGATTGACCAGATCCAGACGGGAAACTTCCAGCTTGTTGCCGACGTTGATTCCCGAATCGCTGCCGAGCGAGATCACCGCGATACCCGAGGGGCTGACGGCGATGACGGTTCCCTTCACGTCTTTGGGTGCGGGCAGCGGCGGCGGATTGAGCAACGACGACGGTTTGCCGCCCCCTTCCGCGGCGAGTAACTTGTTCCGGCTTTCGAGAGACAGGTTCTCTCTTTCCAGTTCCTCATTGCGACGCAACATTCGCTCAGCGCGAGCGCGCTGCGAATCTGCTTCAATTTTGTTCTCGACCGCGATCCGCATCTGATCGTTGGTGCGCAATTTTTCCGCGATAACCTGTTCCTTGAGTTTCTTGTTATCGTCGTTCAACAACTCACGCTCTTTACGGACGAGATCGATTTCGCTCTTGCTGGCCATTCCCGAGGTCATTTCCTTGCCTAATTTGCTGGTGTCGGCCCTTCTTTCGTCTCTTTCTTTCGCCAGTTCTTCGCGCAATTCGCTAATCGTTTTGTCCTTGCCTTCGATGGTGGCATCTTTGGACTTGATTTCGTCGGCGCTGCTGGCCTTCAGGCTGTCCAGCTCGGCGGTGCGTTCCTTGTACTTCGCCTCGCCGATGAGCGCCATGTTCCTGACCGTTTCGTATTCCTTCTTCCAGTTGGCCCGGGTGAGGAAAACGATCACGATCATCGCTGCGACGGCAACGCTGAACATGAGGTTGAAAAACACGAGGATTTTTCCGACAGCTGTCATAACCGTTTCTCCCGAGCTGTGCAGTGTACGGTGAGAACCGCCTACAGGCTAAAGTCCGTGATGGCCGTCCCAGTTCCAAACGCTGCATTTCCCCCAACAAGCGCCTGTCTCTATAGCGAGATGTATTTGTCTGTCAATCCCTACCGTGGGCAAGGCCCACACCCACCGTTCTTAATCTTAATCTTAATCTTAATGTTCTTTCCGTCGGATGGTGACAATAGAACTTGCTTGGTTGATTACGATTATGATTACGATTTCAGACGAAATCCGCGTCCCGATTTACTCCAATTTACCATCCCCCGTGGGTCGAAGTCTCATTAATTCCTGGACTCGTGCCTGAAGAAGGTCGCGACGCTTCACAAACAGTTGACCTTCTGCGCGGCGATTGGTGATGAAATCGCTCAGAGACTCGCGCTCATCGACCGCGATTATCTCGATGGCGATCTGGTCTTTTATGAGTTGCCGCAAACCCTTCTTGATCCCCTTGAACGGCCCGTCCAGTTGCTCCACATTGATGATTTTCGTCAGTCGTTGATGCTCCTGGATCAGAGCGTAGATCTTGTCCTGGGTCTTGAGGATTTCGTCGTTGGCGGCGATGATTTGCGGAATGTAAACGAAAGCACCCTGCGCCGGCTTGCCGGGCCGGATATCGATCGTCGGTCGAGCCTTGAAAGCAGCTCCCGCTTCGAGCACGCCGTTGTTATTAAACTCGAGGTCGGGCTGCAATAATCCGGTATTCTCGTCGGGGGTATTCAATTCGCGCAGGGGGTTTTCAACCGGGACATCCCCGAGTTTACCCGTCAAGGCGATTTCGAGTCGTGCCCGATAGAAGTCGCGCCGGAAGAGGCGATCCTGCTCGGCCTGGTTGACCGACAAATAATTCGCGGTCCAGCGCTTGATCGCGCGCTGATTGGCGGCATCGTATTTCTCGATTTCTGCGATCGATTGATTGACCTTGCCCGCGATTTTCGCGGGCGGTTCCTTGGCACTATCCTTGGGCGCAGGCCCTGTGGGGCCGGCTTTTCCTTCCGTTTTCGGCGGTGCCCAGTCGACGCGATTGGTATAAACCACCGTCGCCCACATCACGCACGAGATCGCTACCACGGTGTACAGGATCACCAAAGTCTTGCCGATAAAGTTCATCGCTCACACTCCCCGGCATTCCGTTGCAGTTTCCAGGTAGCCGAATTCGCCAGAATTCGGGCAGACTTTGAATGCGCACACGCCGATTGCCGTCGGCGGGCCCGACCCGAATTCTGGCGAATTCGGCTACAAGTGTTCAAGGTTTTACAAAGCTCAGTTCCAGAATTCGCAGCTTCTCTTCCAAACTGACCAGGGCATCCTGCGCTTCGCCGAGTTGTTTGGTAATGCGGAACAATTCTTCCTGCCGTTTGGTCAGCGCCGCCAGCGCCGCCTTCGTTTTCGTTCGCTCGGCGGTTAATTCGTTCACCAGTGCGGTTCTCTCGGCAGTTCGAGCCGCGACCAGGGTTTCGTGATCGGCCGCCAGGTCGCGTTCTTGCTTTAGTTGTTCCTGGACTTCTTCCAGCCTGTAGCCCAGGTAGATGGCGTATTGAGCCGCGAGTTGATAGAGAGCGGTAAACTCCGTTTGCTCTTGGAGCACGAAAGTGCTGATGCGCGGCAACATCCGGTACAGCGCTGAGGCCTGCTCTTCCGCCTCCTTCACGTAAGCCTCGTAGCCGAGGATGGCCACGACTCGTTCGTGCCAGGGTTTGCGCTCGGCCGGCTTCGCATAAAGATGTGCATCGAGATTATAGAGCAAATGGGCGATGCTGCCCCGTTTTTCCCCCGGATCGCGCAAGGCGGCCAGCGGGTCTTGAGTCCCGCTCGAGTCTTCGACGAAAGAGTCGGGGCGGGTCTTGGAAGCCGGCAAGGCAGCTTCATCGAAGTGCGCTGCCATGAGTGCCTTGGCGATCAGGATCGGGCCTTGCTCGATCCTTTCCTTTTTCTTGGCGTCGCGATCCTGGGGTGTGATGTCGGCAGGGAAGGGCGGCGGCATGAGCAAGTCGGCGACGCCGGTCAGCGCCTCCTTCTCGGCAGCGGTACGCGCCCGCCACTGGGCCAGTTCGAGCAATTGCCGCCGGGCGGCGGCGAGGTCTTCCGCAGTCTTCAGCGGATTGCCGGCGATTTCCGCCAGGAATTCCATCTTTTTGGCAGGTTTCGTCGCCAGGTTGGCGCTCAAATCGGTGAGGCGGGTTTTGCCCTGAGCAATCTTGGCGGCATCCGGCATGTCGCTGCCGGCTTCGGCAAGTAAGGCCTTGAGTGCCGGCTCGACTTCGTTCTTGTCGGCCTGGTATTTCGTCATCGCCTCTTCGGAGCGAACCCCTTTCGAATTGGGGACCGGCTTGGGCACGACATATTCGAGCATTTTCTCGGCCCAGAGGCCGATCGCGGCCCGGCCCTTCTTGATATTCTCGGGTTTTAGCAGAATCAGATCGTTATCCAGGAAGGCGGCGATATCGCCGATGGCGCGCAGGGCATCCTGCTGCATGGCGGTTCGGCCCAGATAAGGCAGATCTTTGCGGGCGACATCGCGCCAGTATTCGACCGGATAATCGCGTAACAGGGCATTGATGCCGTCGCGCTCCGGGCCGGTACGAGCGAGATTGATCAGATAGGTAGTCAGGAAAGTTCGCAGCTTTGCTGCATCATTGCCGCGCCTGACAACTTCGGCGTCAAAAATCTTGCGAATCCGTTTGACTTCATCAGTCTGGTTGGTGATGAATTCATCGGCCCGGGCCGGGAATGGCCAATTCTCAGTCGGCGTACCACCGGCCGGTATGAGTTTCTTGACCTTGTCCTTTGGGAGCTGGTCGATGCGTTGAATGCCGTAGAGATTGAAGTCGAAGGGGACAAAATTCTCCTCCAACCGATCGGGAGGCATCGGATCGCCGGCTTCAAGGGAGGTTCCCCGAGACACGAACTCCGCCGTCAAGGCGGCATCGGTCCACTCGCGCTTCTGTTTGACGATCGATGTGGCCAGGTAAACAAATGCCCCGGCCGCGATGACGTTCAGGAAGATCAGGATGTAACCTAATATCTTCATGAGATGCAAACTCCCTACGATGCGATTTCTAAGATGCGCAGTGGTATTACAATCGCGGATAATTTCGCTATTTTATGATTGTGCCCGATCTTTCCTAACTTGACAAGCTCTGATTGCTGCGGATTTGGCAAGGAAACAGGGTAAAAACCGATCCTGCCGATCTCATCGATTGCACTGCCTGGCAAATTGTGTGCTATATTAGAATGTCATGTTTCGTTTAAGCTCGCACCTCGTCCTTCGGAGAAGCACGTCAGAAGACAGAGGTCAGACGAAACGGCGACAGGTATGGTATCTTTTTCCGGCCTCTGACTTCTGACCTCTGACTTCTGTCCTCTGTCCTCTGTCCTCTGACTTCTGACCTCTGCTGGTTTTGGGTAGGAGATCGCGGTATGCCTCTGGACATGTCGAAACCGACCCTCCAACAGATTGGAAACTACGATGTGCTTTCCAAAATTGCAGAAGGTGGGATGGGGGCTGTCTACAAGGGTCGCAATCGCGATACCGGTATGATCGTTGCCATCAAGGTGTTGCCGGCAACGACGGGGCGCAATCCTGTTTTGGTCGAGCGCTTCAAACAGGAATTCAACGCTGCAAGCAAACTCGATCATCCCAATGTCGTCAAAGCGATCGAATACTGCGGGGTCGGCACGACTCCCTTTTTGGTAATGGAATTTGTCGATGGCGAATCGCTCGGTCAACGAATTGAACGAGATGGTGCCATTCCTGAAGAGGCTGCCATCCGGATAATCGCACAAGTTTGCCAGGGTCTTCATCGCGCCCACAAACACCGGCTGATTCACCGGGATGTCAAACCGGACAACATCATGGTGACGACGGAAGGCGTATCCAAGCTGATGGACCTGGGGCTGGTCAAGGACGCCGAGAACGAACTGAATCTGACGCGGACGGGCCGGGGGCTTGGCACGCCTCACTTCATGGCTCCGGAGCAGTTTCGCAATGCCAAGAACGCCGACATTCGCTGCGATATCTATTCCCTCGGCGCAACCCTGTACATGATGTTGACGGGTGGGGTTCCGTTTGGGAAAGTTGGGCCGCTCGATTGCTGGATGAAGAAAATCCGCAATGACTTCATTCCGCCGCGCGAAGCCAACCCCCACATCTCCGAGCGAGTCGATTGGGCCATTCGTCGCGCCATGAGCGGCGATCCGGATCAGCGTCCCAGTTCGTGCCGGGAATTCGTCGAGGATTTGACCGGAGTCACGATTCGCGCGCCCTCAGCGCAAAACGAGCAGGGTCCACCCGCCGACGTCTGGTATCTGGTTTACAAGGATGAGGAGAATGAAACTCACACGGTGAAAGGGACCACGGAAGGCATTCGCCGGGCGCTCAAGGAAGGGTTGCTGGGAGATGCCACCAATATCCGCGCCTGTCGAACCAAGAGCGGACCGTTCCAGCCGCTGCGCGGGTTTCCGGAATATCGGGATCTCGTCGTGGAACCGGCACCGATGCCCACCAATCCACCGGCATCCGCGGCAGCCAATCCGACGCCGACCACCCGGAACAAGTCCACCCCCCCGGCTTCGGGGCGTTACAAGGGATCGCCAGGCAGCAGGTCGAGGCAGGTACAATCCGATCCCGACATGGTCGATTTGAACTCGCCTCGTGGGGGAAAACGCCCCGCTGTCAATTTGGCGGAAGATATGCCCACCGTCGAGCAAAAGCCCCATCTGGTGTTGCCGAAGGACAAGAGCAGACGATCCAGCGAATCCGACGAAGGAAATAGCTGGGTCTTTTGGGTTATCCTGGTGTTGATCGCCGTGGGAACGGCCTTTGCCGGCATTGTCTTGTTGCCGAAGATCCGCTTTTGAGAATGGGTGGCTTTTCGCGTTCATCGTGCAAGGACCGGGTTTGTGTTCTCAACACCTCTCACTCTCCTTGAACGGCTGCGCAACAACAAGGATCCGGCAGACTGGGGCAGATTTGTCGATCTCTACTCGCCGCTTTTGCTCGAATGGTCGCGCAGAAACAGGGTTCCCGAAGCCGATGCGGATGATCTCGTTCAGAATGTTCTAGTACTGTTGATTCAGCAATTGCCGCATTTTCAGCGCCGGCCCGACGGCAGCTTTCGAGGCTGGCTGTTCACCGTTTTGCGCAACTGCTGGCGCGATCGGTGTCGAGTTGCTGCCCGGCAACCCATCATTTCCCAGACGGTTTGTCCCGATGAGCACGAAGGAGCGGATCCTATCGCCGAGTTGACCGAAGAGGAATATCGCAATTACCTGTTTCGGCACATGCTGCGAATCATTCAAAGCGATTTTTCCGAATCGACCTGGCGGGCCTTCTGGCTGCATGTCATCGAGGATCAGCCGGCGTCGGAAGTCGCTGCGGCCACGGGAGTTACGCCCAGCGCTGTCTATCTGGCCCGCGGTCGAGTCTTGAAACGGCTACGGGCCGAATTGACCGATTTTCTCAACTAATTCCTTTTTCGAGATAGATTCCGCACATTGCCGGCGTCGTACTTCATGAACGACGTTGCTCGCGTCCCCCACCTGCATAGCGCAGCCAAGGTATCCCAGGGTTCGCAAAGCCTCACCCTGGGCTTTACTGCGATGCCCTTCCAGGCTTCCAGGGCTTGGTCGTTGCGGTTCGAGCCCTCAAACCATCGAGCACCCAGCCCTGGAAGGGCGATGTAAAGCCCAGCGTGAGGCTTTGCGAACCCTGGGGAAATCTGAGTCATTCAAATGCCGCACGACCCTGTCAATAAAACCGATCTCATTCGAGACTACCTCGACGGCCTGCTTCCCTCGGAACGCATGGCCGAAGCAGAGCAGATCTTTGAGAATGATCCACAAGCTCGAACGATCCTCGACCCATCCGACCAGATTGAAACCTTCATCACTCGCGTTAAGGAGGCCGTCGCCATGCCGCCGTTTCCTGCCGAACAAGACGACCAGGCACGAGCGCGGATCCGTCAAGCTGTCTCCGAGAAGTTGCCGCAACCAAGTCTTACCGATGACACCGCTGCGGTGGTGCAGCCCGATGGCTCATCGCTGGATAACTCGGAAATCCCTGTTGCAAGACCGGCATCACTGACGTTTCTCGCGCCGGCCCAGTCTGCCGAAGAGATCGGTAGACTCAATGGCTACCGCGTATTGAGACAGCTCGGTGAAGGCGGCATGGGCCTGGTGTTCGAGGCCGAGGATGTCAAGCTGGGCCGGCGGGTTGCTCTGAAGGTGATGAAACCGGAAATCGCTGCAAAGGAACAGCATCGCGCCCGCTTTCTTCGGGAAGCCAGGACGGCCGCCCAGGTCGAGCACGATCACATCTGCCCCATTTATCAAGTGGGCGAAGAGAACGGCGTTCCCTTCATTGCCATGCCCTTTCTGAAAGGCGAGCCGCTCGATGTTCGGATGAAACGCCAGAAGTCTTTGCCGTTGCCCGAGGCGATCCGGATCGGCCGAGAAGTTGCCGAGGGGCTGGCGGCAGCGCACGAGGCCGGTTTGGTTCACCGGGACATTAAACCGGGCAATATCTGGCTCGAGGAAGATAAGAGTTCGGGATCGCGCAAGAATTCCGGGGCAACTCGCATTGCCGGCAGGGTTAAAATCCTCGATTTTGGTCTCGCTCGACTGTCATCGGACAATGCCCACTTGACGCAATCGGGGGCGATCATGGGCACTCCCGCTTACATGGCACCCGAACAGGCGCGCGGCAAACCCGTCGATCACAGGGCCGACTTGTTCAGTCTGGGAGTCATGCTTTACGAGATGACAACCGGTCAACGGCCCTTCAGCGGACAGGACACGATGTCGATTCTGACGAGCCTGGCCATCGATGAGCCGACGGCACCGAACCTTCTCAATCCTGCGATTTCCGCGGACCTGTCGGCTCTGATCATGCAGTTGCTCTCGAAGTCGCCCGAGAAACGGCCCGAAGATGGGCGCGAAGTCTCCGATGCATTGATGGCGATTCTGATGCAAACCTCCCAGCCTCTCGTGGAGGCCATGCCGCGAATGACCGCTGTGCCGAGGGCTTCCGCCGTTGATGTCACGAGCGTTGATCCCTGGGAAGCGATCGATGAATCCGATCCAACGACTGCGCCTACGGCGAACCTGGCAGCGCCGGCGGCAACTCGCAAATCGGGGAGCCGAGCATGGGTCGCGATCTATCTGGGCGTGTTGTTGGTCGGTGCTGCAGGATTCGCCGCCTACAAGCTGTTCCTCGAGACGAAGGACGGAACGCTGATCGTCGAAGTCGATGGCGATGCCGACGTGCGCTTCAAAAATGGTGAGCTGCATGTCTACGACGCCGAGGGCAAGCTGAAATACACGCTCACGGCGACCGAGCGGAGCAAGAAGATGCCGCCGGGTAACTATACAGTTGCAGTGACTGCAGCCGACGGCGTCAAACTCGAAACCGACAAGTTCGAGATGAAGAAAGACGGGAAGATAGTACTGCGCGTCACGGCGGAACCTGTCGTGGTGGCGCGGAAAGGTGCGAAAGAGTTGACGAAAGTGGACCTGGCCAATGATCCGGATCGCAAGGCCGCTGATTACGTGCTGTCTGTCGGCGGAACGGTCAAGGTCGACGGCGATGAACGCGAGATCAAAGCAGCCGGCGACTTGCCCAAGGGAGTTGTAAAGCTTGTCCGCGTCAATCTCTGGCAACGACCGGCGACCGACGCTGGGCTGGCCGTCTTCAAGGACTGCAAGAACCTGAAATACCTCGACCTTTCGCACACCCAAGTAACGAACGAGGGTCTTGCCGTATTCAAGGATTGCAAGAACCTGACCTTCCTCAACCTGGCAGCAACAAGAGTAACGGATGCAGGGCTGGCCCATTTCAAGGACTGCAAGAACCTAACTTCCCTCTCGTTCTACTTTACGGGGGTAAGCGATGTCGGGCTGGCCGCCTTTAAGGACCGTAAGAACCTGACTTTTCTGAACCTGTTCGGCACCCAGGTGACGGATGCCGGTCTGGCTTATTTCAAGGACTGTAAGAGCCTGGCGGCACTCCACTTGGGCCAAACCAAAGTGGGCGCAGAGGGGCTGGCCTGCTTCAAGGACTGCAAAAATTTGGAGCGAGTCGATTTGCGGGGTACGCAGGTGACTGATGATATGCTTGCTCATCTCGCCGGACTGGACAAATTGATCGAACTAAATCTCACGAATTCGAAGGTAACTGCCAAGGGTGTCGAGGCTCTGGCGAAGGGACTGCCGGCATGTACGATCATTTGGGACGGCGGCACCATCAAACCAAGACTCGAAGTGCCAGCCTCCGACCCGAACCGCAAAGCAGCTGAGTACGTGTTGTCGATCGGCGGCACGGTGAGGATCGAGGGCAACGATCAAGACATCAAGGCGGCGGCCGATTTGAAAAGAGGATCGATTCGGCTACTGAGCGTTGACATCCGCCAGAACCAGAAAGTGACGGACGGCGGGCTGGCCGTCTTGAAGAACGCCAAATACCTGACGACTTTTGCCCTGGTGGACACACCCGTGACGGATGCGGGGCTGGCCCACCTCGCGGACTGTAAGGACTTGAAGCGCATTGACTTGGTGCGCACTCCCATCACCGATAAGGGACTGGCATACTTCAAGGACTGCAAGAATTTGACGCTTATACACCTGGACGCCGTCAACGTCACGGACGCCGGCCTGGCATACTTCAAGGACTGCAAAGACCTGACGGTCCTCACGCTGCTGAACTTGAAAGTGGGCGATGACGGGCTGGAGGTCTTCAAGGACCACAAGAACCTGACGGAACTCACCCTCAACAACCTACCGGTAAGCGATGCAGGAATCGCTCACTTCAGGGGTTGCAAGAATTTGCTTCGCCTTGAAATGTTCGACACTCCAGTCACGGACGCCGGATTGGCACATTTCAAGGATTGCAAGAACCTGAACTGGCTTGCGCTGGGCCGCACGCGCGTGAGCGATGCAGGACTGGCACATTTCAAGGATTGCAAGAGCCTGTGGTATCTCAGCCTCGAGGGAACAAAGGTAACGGACGCGGGGCTGGTCAACGTCAAGGACTTGAAGGAACTGGGGATCATCGTTCTGAGTGAAACAGCAGTAACGGACGCAGGGCTGGCTCACCTCTCGGGCCTGGGCAAGTTAATAGAACTGTTTCTCGCCAAAACCAAGGTGACGGCCAAAGGCGTCGAGGGCCTGGCGAAGTCGTTGCCGAATTGCAAGATCGGATGGGACGGCGGAACCATCGAACCGAAGAAGCCCTCGCCCTAAGGGCGCGGGCGAGATTGACGCAGTGCCCCTGCGAAACGCCCGAAGGCAAGCAACTGGTGGCAGGCAATTCCAACTCGCAGCCTGTTACGTTGGTGCCGATGTTGCGGTTGTCTCGGGAGACGACTTTCGTCACTGCAACACCGCTTGGGAGGGACTTCGCATGAGCGCCGCTCTGAAAACTGACATCGGACCGATGAGCATCCGCGCCCTGCACGAGCGAATGGGACGCGTTTATCACCAACCAGTCCGCGTGCATTCGTTCACCAACAAGCGCTTCACCGTCAACTTCCGCGTCCCGTTGGACCAGCTACGGCGCGTCGTTCCCGAGGCCATCCAACTGGATGAAATCCGCGACACCGGCCTGGGTGTCCTCAGCATGTGCGCGTGCGACTTTTGGGTCAACTGGTTCGGCTGGCTACCCATCCCGCCGGTGCGGAACAACGACATGCTCTGCCGCATCAGCGCCAAGGTTCGCAAAGGGGACAAAGTCTATCGGGCCTACTACACGCTGCGCTCGGACTCCTCGTCGCGCTTCCTCGGCTTCTTCGGCAAGCGTTTCTCCCATTTCCGCAAGCAGGTCTCTCCCTTTGTCCGAGTGGACGACGGCACAAGCTACGTCCTGGAGTGCCAGGCAGCCGACCCGCTCTGCCGCGGTCAACTGGCGGCGGTGATGGCTTCGGTCACGAAGGAGAAGCCCGAGACAACGACCTTCGCGGGCATCGAGGAGGCCAAACAGTTCGTCTTCGACCTGGACGGCAGCTGCGGTTACAACTACGCGCGCGACATGCTGTCCTTCCAGAAAATCGACTACCCACCATGGGACATGTACTTTTGCCACGATTACAGCTACCAGTTCCCGTTGATCGATTATCTGTGTGAGACATTTGATCTCGAAGCGGAACTGGACTGTGTGCTGTTCATGCAGAGCACGAAGCAGACGTGGGGAACCTCGTGGCTTTACCGCAACTGAGAAGTCGTGCCGAACAGTTATATGGCTTTGAATAGTCAACATGCATTCCGGTTCCTGAGCCACAGTCGTAACTTTAGGACAAAGAGGTGTGCGATGATTCGGTGGATGTTCTTGCCTTTGACGGTTCTGGGATGCCTGATGGCACCGGTCCTGGCACAGCCGGGCAACCGGAACAAGGACGACAAGGCGGAGAAGTTTCCCGCGCCGCCCAAGGGCTTCGACACCCGCCGTGACGGCACCAACCGCGGCAAACTGGAGACGGTCGAGTACGACTCGACGACGGTCGGCGTGAAACGCAAGGCGCAGGTCTATACGCCGCCGGGCTACACCAAGGACAAAAAGTATCCGGTCCTGTACCTTCTTCACGGCATTGGCGGCGACGAGAACGAGTGGATGCGGGGCGGTTCGCTCAACGTAATCCTCGACAACCTGTACGCCGACAAGAAGGCGGTGCCGATGATCGTGGTCCTGCCCAACGGCCGAGCATCGAAGGACGTGACGGCGCGGGATCCGATCCCCAAGCAATCACCGGCGTTCGCCGCGTTCGAGAAGGATCTGCTCACCGACCTGATCCCGTTCATCGAGAAGACCTACGCGGTGAAGGCCGACCGCCGGTCGCGCGCCCTGGCCGGCCTGTCGATGGGCGGCGGACAGGCGCTCAACTTCGGGCTGAACAACCTCGATACGTTCGCCTGGGTGGGTGGGTTCTCGTCCGCCCCGAATACCAGGCGGCCCGGCGACCTCATCAAGGATCCCGCGGCAGCTGCCAAGAAACTGCAGCTGTTGTACGTCGCCTGCGGCGACAAGGACGGTCTGTTCCGGATCAGCCAGGGCGTTCACAACATGCTCGATGAGAAAAAGGTGCCGCACGTCTACAATGTCATTCCCGGCGGCCAGCACGATTTCAAGGTGTGGAAGAGCGAACTGTACCACTTCTCTCAACTGTTGTTCCGCGAGCCACCGAAACCGAAGGACGGCCCGCTGGGGATGAAGTTCGTGCCCCTGCCGATCTCGCCTCTTTCCTCATCGAAGCTGAGGAGCCATGGCCGAACATCCGAAGATGAAAAGAAAAAAACCTACGGATTCTCCGTGGTCTTGACGGCACGCAAACTCAGCGTTGAAGAGTGTGATGTGCTTTATGAAGCGGGTTGCGACGATGGCACGATTGTCACGCGCAGCGGAGTCACTTTCATCGCATTCGATCGGAAGGCTGACTCTCTGGAATAGGCAATTGGCTCAGCGACTGCCGACATGCGCGCCGCCGGTTTCGACATAAAACGGTTGGAAATGCCAGCCTTGGTTTGATCGCCGGGAGAGAAAAAGGGACGTAACGTCATAACGGCAGCTATGTGTCCCCTGGCCGAAATTACCGTAGAGGCTACGGCGATTTTAATACGAGAAGTGGGCGTTCTCGATGCATTCCGGTTCCTGAGCCAAATCCGTGCCGGTTCCGGAGACTACACCAAGGAGCGCGGTCGATGGCTCGATGATCTATCGCTGGACCAGAATCAACCGCTCAGAGGCTTGGAAGTGATGTTTCTTTCAGTCCGCAGATCTGGACAGAAAAACAGAAAGCGGTTCGAAAATTTCGCTTTGATCTGGGCCGGTTGCCGCATATACCACAACCCATCGGCAATTCGTATTGTCAGACCCCGCGGAACCGGAATTGCTACGATGAAAACCGATCCGCTTTTCTATCGCCTGTTCGAGACCAGCCCGGAAACCTTCTTCCTGTTGCTGGGCATGTCGGCCAACCAGGCATCAGACACGGCGGCACGCTACGAGTACACGGCACCCGAGTTCAAGGAAACGTCGCACCGCGTTGATGGCGTGTTCAAGCCCAAAGAGGCCGGCTTGCCGGTGTACTTCCTGGAAGTGCAGTTCTATCCATTGCCCAACGTGTACGCCGGCTTGCTGGCGAAAGTCTACACCTATCTGAAGCGGCACGATCCAGCCCAACCGTTTCGAGGCGTGGTGCTGTTCGCGAACCGCAGCCTGGAGCCGAAGGACTTGACGTCCTATCAACCGCTGCTGGACGCGGGGCTGCTCCTGCGCTTCTACCTCGAAGAAATACCGGAAGTGGCCAACGCGCCGCTGGGCTTGTCGATCCTGTACTTGATTCGGCAAACGGAAAGCCAGGCACCCGCGACGGCCCGCATTCTCGTCGCACGTGCCAGGGCGGAAATTGGGGATGAAGCGTTGCGGGCCGATTTGATAGAATTGATCGAGACGATTATCATCTACAAACTATCCCGATTGAGCCGGGAGGAGATTCGAAGCCATGTTGCAGATACACGACATTCGCGAAAGCCGGGTCTACCAGGAAGCCATGGAGGAGGGTGAAAAGAAAGGAATGGCGAAGGGTGTCGTCATCGCGAGGTTGGCTGCTGAGAAGAAGTCCGTCGCCGAGATTGCCGCTATCCTGAAAGTGGACGTTGAACAGGTGCGTCAGGTTCTGGCACAAGCTGACTGCGAATAGCCAGTGGCACGGAACCCGCGCAATTCACATGATGTTTGGGCGGCGCAGGCCCGCAAGCAAAGCGCGTAGAAATCAAGTGCGAACCAAGGGCTCAAGCCGACCGGTGCCGCCGCCCTGGTTCCCCGAGTTGTGAAGTCTTCACGGCGGCCCCGGTAGCTTAGCCAAGCGTTCGGCGAGGGAGGAGCAGGCGAGTGTGGACAGTTCAACCGCGCTTTACGAGTCACAGGTACGCGCGATTGCCCTGGTTTGTGCCGACCCATGGTTCTCGCAACAACTTGCGGCGCATCGTGCTGGCGATGAGGCCGCGTGGAGTTACGAGAGCAACCCGGATCGCCAAGTTATCGCCTGGGACGCTCATTTGGATTGAGGTCGTCGGCGACCTCGCCGCCGCAGTCGGACATTTGCCGACTATTGGAGAATTACTTCCGTGATTACAGTACAACGTCAGGAAATACTCAGGCTTTTGGAAAAATTGAGCGAGCTTACCCCGGACGTGCGGTTTGGGCAACTGATCGCCAACTTATCCTACTTGGCCATCGGCCCTACCAACGAAGCGATTTGGGATATGGAGGATGAACAACTAATTGCCGCCGTTCACAAACACCTTGCGGCCCTTTCGGATCGAGCCGTGAACGCCGCGTAATCGGTTGCGGATGGACTTTGTCCTCACCTAATCTCCAGCGCCACTACTTCCCGTCCCGCCAGGGCGACATAGAGGGTATCGCCCCAGGCATTCATTGCCGCTGCGATCGGCGCGGTTTCCATACGCTGGGTGAATCGCGGTGCCCCTTGCGCGGTGTAGCCTGCCAGTGCCCCGTCCATTTCCAGCACGACGATGAGGGAACCATCGTACGAAATGCTCGCCGTTCGACAGCGGCCGATGGCGGTGTTCCATTTCCAGGGTTGACCGGTTTTGGTGTAGCCTCGTATTCCTTCCGAGAAACCGGCCACGACAACCGGTTCGCCTACTCCGGCAACGGCCATCCCGCCGATATTCGCCACCGGGGTATCGCGCCAGAGCCAGTCGCCTTTCTCCAGATCGAAAGGCCGCCAGCCAGCCAAAATCGGCAGCGGCCAGCAGCGTCGCCGATCCGGGTACAAACGCCAGATGATGCGCAGCGCGGGGACAGGCAATTTCGCGGACCACTTTCCCGTCGCAATCCAGGACGTGGAGCCGGCCTTGATCCTCCGCCACCGCCAGCAAGACACCCAGTGGATCGAGAGCGAGCGCGGTCGGTTTGCCCTTGAAGCGCTGCTGCCATTTCGGTTTAAGATCGGGGGCCAGCAGGCAAACTCGGCCATCGGCTTCGGCAGAAGCGAATTGGGATCCTTCTTCGGAAACACACGCGGCCTGAATTGGGGAAGTAAAATGAATCTGAGCTTGTCGTTGACCCAGTGAATTGGTCCAGAAGAGCCAGTGATGGTCATCCCAAATGAGGAGCCGATTGGCCTCGCGTGCCAGAGCAAGACCACGAGGGGAATATTCCAGCGGAAGCGACCAGAGAGGCTTATTCATTTTCAGTGGTCAGTGATTAGTGGTCAGTGGTCAGTAAATGCAAATGCCAAAAGCCCGATGGTATTTGGCATTTACTGACCACTGACCACTAATCACTGACCACTAATTTAAGGTCTTGGCGTCATCATGACCGGACTGGTGAATCGGCCGGCTTGTTCCAGAGCGGCTTCCATTTGGCGCATCTTATCCTGCTCGGTGATGTGGGGAGAAATCCCGTTGCCGCTGATGGCCTGCCCATTGGGTGAAAAGAATCGCGCCAGCGTGATTCGGATGCCGCCGGTGCGCGACCTCGATTTGCCGTTCTCGCCCATTTCCTCGGCCGTGCTGAAGGCGATCACTCGCTGGACCGATCCCTTGCCGAAGGTTGTGGTGCCGATCAATGTTGCCCGGTTTTGATCGCGCAGCGCCGCAGCCAAAGCCTCAGCTGCGCTGGCAGTCCCGGAATCGACAAGGACGATCAGGGGCAACGCCACGACGTTTGCTCCGCCCCCGGCCTGAAAGGTTTTATTGACTTCGGGAGCTGAGCCTTGCGTGGTCACGATGACGCCGTTCGGCAAGAAGCGCCTCGGCGACCTGAATCGACGCAGAGAACAACCCGCCCGCATTGCCGCGCAAGTCCATGATGATCGCTCGCAAGCCGGTTTCGCGAGCATTCATCCGCAATGAGGCGATGGCGCTATCGACCTCGCCCGCAGTGGTTTCCTTGAACTGGGTGATTCGGAAATAGCCTACACCGGCGTGCGGCATATTGATGTCTTGAACCGAGGCCTGCGATCCGGATTCCGATTCGGCGTTCAGTTGGCTGGGAGTCAGGTAGGAAGAAAACTCGTCCAGAGAGTTACAGGCCCCGGCAAGAAACTCGACGATCACCACCGAGGGCTTGGAGATCTCCAGCTCTTTCTTGGACTTGATGGCAATTTCCGTGACAAGCTCGCGGGCCTGTTTGATGGTGAACACATCTTTTGCCTGCCATACCTCGCGGAGATCGTTCTGAAAGGCCTTGATCTTGGTCGCAGGAGTATTTTTGAGATACGTTTCGCAAAACGTCGGATCGCCGAGCGCGGTTGCGAATTCCTCGACCCCCTGCTGATAGAGCCGGGCCGGTAATACTTTGGCGCGATCGACGTAGAACGTGTGGAGCTTGTTCAGCACTTCGCTATAAAGCGAAAGAGCTTCGGTATGTTTGAGGGTGATGAGCTTCTGGCGAACGGAGTCGTCGATAAAGCGCTGATGTTGCAGAAGGTGGCGCAGACAGACCTGGAGCCGATCGCGGATTTCAAGGTTCTGTCGATCCTGGGTGTAGAGTTGCAGCCAGATTTGAATGGCTGCTTCCCACTTACCCGACTTTTCGAGTTTGCTTGCCTTGGCTTGAAGTTGCTCAACCGATGGCACCATCGGCATTTGGGCAAGGACTTTAGCGGAGGGAGCTAGGAAAAAAGCGACGAACACCCAAAGGAGTTGAGTCGGGCCTCGGAACGGGCGGGCTGTCACATGCCACCTCCCCGGATGAAGGTTCGTTGAACCGATCGAGTTCAAACGAAGAGCAGTCGGCGATTGGATGAATATACCCTAATCTCTCACGTCACGTCAAACCTCTAATTCAAGACTGTTGCAATTTCGTGACACTCGAACTGAGAGATTCATTCGACAACCCCTCTCCATATCCATAGACGAATCACTGGTGCAAATTGTTTGCCAAGATTTTACGCATTATGCGGAGGGATGCCAAAGAAAGAGGCAAATAGGCGAAAACCGATACCACATTAAACCAACGCAGAATCTACTCAAATCCGCTTGTAATCCAGCTATTTTCCGACCCCGTTTATTGAGATACCCGATGTCCGATCTTATTCGCAGACAAATACTTAGGCAATCCGATGTCGTTGTGGTCAAAGTCGGAACGAATGTCTTGACCGATGAGATCGGCTCCCTGGATCGGAGCCGGATGCAATCGCTCACAGACCAACTCTATCGTATCACACAAATGGAAAAGAAAGTAGTGCTAGTCAGTTCAGGCGCGATCGGAGCAGGGGTAGGGTGCCTTAATTTGGGCAGGAGGCCAGTCGATTTGCCGCATTTACAGGCATGTGCCGCTGTGGGCCAATCTGCCCTTATGCAGGCTTACCAAGAGTGTCTGACACCCCATAATATCCACACTGCCCAGATTCTCTTGACAGCAGGTGATTTCGATAATCGCGTCCGGTATTTGAACGTACGCAACACGATTCTGACATTGTTCGAGTACAATTGTTTACCGATTATCAACGAAAACGACACTGTATCGGTTGCGGAAATCAAATTCGGCGACAACGACCACCTGGCGGCGATGGTTACAAACTTGTTGAGCGCACCCCTTCTGGTGCTGCTCACCAATGTGGATGGTCTCTACACCGGCGATCCTCACAACGATCCGGAAGCCAAACTGCTATCGACCGTTCCGCACATTGACAGGGCAGTGACGGAAATGGCTTCTCCGAGCAAGAGTATTCTGGGATCGGGTGGGATGAAGAGCAAACTGCGCGCTGCCCGCCTGGCGACCGCTGCGGGAGGAGCAGTGATCATGGCCAACGGCTCAACGGCGGGCATTCTCGACGCGGTGTTCGCAGGTGAGGCGGTCGGGACGCTCTTTTTGCCGCACGGCGACGGGATCTCGGCCCGCCGGCGCTGGTTGGGTTACACCGCCCGGCCCCTGGGGAGAGTCCTCGTCGACGGCGGTGCCCGGCAAGCGATCGAACGGCAAGGAAAAAGCCTTCTGCCAGTGGGGGTCGTTGCCATCGAAGGCGAGTTTGGGAAAGGTGATGTAGTTGCACTATGCGATGGCGAAGGGATTGAGTTTGCCCGAGGCTTGACGAATTATTCCTCGGCCGATGCGGAACGGCTTCGCGGCTTGAGCAGCGACCAGATTCAGCGGGTCATCGGGAAGTTGCCGTATGTCGAACTGGTGCATCGAGATAATTTGGTGGTGGTTGGGTGAGCATGTAGAATATACCCATTGTTCGCAGGAATCGACGCCCCTTTAATCGGCGCGATCCTTCTATTTTTCCCATGTTTACGTCGCAAGGACCGACTTTTGAATTTAGCCGAATTCCGCCCGTAACCGAGTTAGAAACCGGATGTTTACTCGTCTTAAGGGTGAACCGGCTGCATGGTCTCCCCGCCTCGTGGCTGGAGACGGACAGGTGTTATGAAATCCGACCCGCCAGCGGCAGGAATACGCCAGGCCGAGTTCGAAGCGCTCTATCAGCGTCATAACCGCGAGGTGTGGGCCTTGGCCTATGCCCGGTGGATGGATGCCGATCTTGCTCTCGATATCGCCCAAGAAGCATTCATGCGCCTCTGGAAACACTGGGAGGCCGGCAGCGAAGAACTTCAAAATCCGCGCGCTGGCTATTACGGGTTGCACGTAATTTAGCCGAAGACTATGCCAAGAGTGCGTTCCGCCGGAACGGAACGCAGCCTCCGGCGTTGATGAATGGGGTGACTTCCCATGATCCGCAGCCTTTAGATAAGTTGGAGCGAGAGGAATCTTTTGCCCAGTTGCGAGAAATACTGGAACAAATGCCGCAAGGAGACCGCGAGATATTGACCTTGCGGTATACATTGGACTATGATGCTCAACAGATAGCCGAAGTGTTGGGCATCAATGCAACGGCCGTGCACATGCGACTCAGCCGGGCGCGCCAAAGGCTCGCTGATCGCCTGACTGCCGAGGGGATACAAACAGAATTATGAATACAAACGACCATCATATCGACGAAATGCTCTCCGCCTTCTTCAAGGCCGAGATGCCGAAGCAGTGGCCTGCTCTGGATCTGCAAACTTCCGAGATTCGCAGCGGAATGCCGGTGCCAGCCTCTATGTTTGCTGGTCAGACTACTCCAGCGCAGCATATTGTGACGTCGAACAAGAGCCGGGTGGCGCTGGCGGTTTCCGCCGCGTTGATTCTGGGTGGATTCTGGTATCTATCGGATCGCTTCGACCATCATGTCGCCAAACCAGGCGTCCAGGTTGGTAATGGCTCAGCGAATTTGAAGACGCTCCAGAAATATGGCGAGCCGAAACCGAAAGCCGATGAAGTTCCGACAATGCCTTAATTTCGCGTCCATGTATACCCTCATCGTTTGCCGCTCCGCGGCGAACGATGAGGGTCGTAGTCGTTGCGAATTGTGTCATTTCAGACCGATTGCGGTATAACTCCTAACTCTCATATACAAAACCGCCCGTTGACACCTTGCCACTTCTCGCCAGTGCGTTGATCCCTTCAAATACTTATCCATTCCAGAATCGCTTGCGACCAATGCTCGATCGAAGGGCACTTTTGCTGCCCAGTCCTCGATTCGTTCGGGATGATCCCTCATCATTTCCGCGTATGCCAACAGACCCTCATCGCCATAGAGTTCGCAGCGGTCGTCCATGAAGACCCGCAAGTTGGGCGCGAAATAGATGAGGAAGCCGCCGAAATTGGCATCGTTGAAGATCGGAAAGCCTTCGGGTTTGGTTCGCGCGTATTCTTGAATCTCGGGGAGTAACTCGACAGGCACCATCTTTGGATCGAAGCGCGCCCAGCCTGCCCCAATCGGGTGTATGGGAATGCGCGCCATCTGTAGCCCCAGCGCTAACCCCACCGCCAGTACCGGGATGATCCAGCCGCGCCAGCCAACTGAGGTTGCGTTTGGCTCGCCGATGAAGGTATCGCCGTACTTCTTGACGAGTCGATACCAGACCGTCTCCGGAAAGAAGTCCGCCATCGCTACCAATGCGACAATGCAGAACAACGGCCCATGACGGATGCTCTGGATACTCAATATCAACCATACGATTGGAATGCACCACGATACACGGGGCCGTTTTGGAAATGTTCCGCAGAGCAAAAACAGATAGAAGATTCCAAAACCAACCACCGCTTTTCCGATCGTATCATCGAGATTCAGAGGTTTATGCTCGTCGAGCATGGTTGGCAAAACCTTGGAGCCTACAATGCTCCACCAGGTACGATGCATCTCGAATCCGAACGGGTTCACCAGCGTCGAAAGCGCCGATAGCAACACGATCAGAGCAAGCCAACCGAGGCCCGATGGAAGATCGGCCAGACTCTGTCCGCGCACGCGAAACCACAGGAATAGACCAAGCCAGCCCAGTAGCGCCACGGCAACGGTAAAGATCCCGCCCAGTACGCCGCCGTGCAGATTCGTCCAGAGGATGCACAACGGAATGAACCAGATCCAGCGGCGAATGTCGATTCGTTTCCGATCGTAATCGACGATCCAGGCCATGACGACTGCCATCATCACCATCGTGACCAGATGCGGCCGAAGGTAAAAGTGAAAGCCTGCCACAACCATTCCAAAGGTGACGAAACCGATCGCCGGTATTGGATGCAATCCCGTTCTCGCGAAGCGCTCCGTAAGCCAGGTTGCGAGAGCCGCCATCATCGTGGTCAGGGCCAAGAGAAGCGTGTCATAGCCGCCCAGATGATGGAGCACGGCCATGATACATTCCGCACCCCACTGCTGAGGAATCCAGGGATGATCGGCGTAGGACCAAGAAAAGGGATCGTGATGGGGAAAGGTGCCATGCGCGAAGATCCATTCGCCGACCTTGACATGCCACAGGGCACCGGGATCGTACATGGGCTGGGAGCGAAAGAGCAGCAGAAAGGCCAGCCAATAGCCCAGGAAGAAAACGGCTCGCAGCAGAATGGATCGGGAACGGTTATGCTCAGGCATTCATCACCGGGGTTGAGGCAGTCGCTATTCGGTGAAGTATACACTCTTCTCGGCCCAGACTACGAGCTTCAGGAATTGGAAAGGATGCAAAGAAAAGGAGTAACGCTAATTGACGGGCTGTTTGCTTGCCGTGATAATGGACGAAATTTCTATAACGATCGGGACCGGGAGTTTCTTAAACAGGCCCGTATACAACGAAATTAGCCGGAAGAGGATCAACGGCGTGAAGTCGCTCGGCATCGTCCTTTTGTGCGTTTCTGCCGCCGTGATCTACGGCATTGCCCACGATCAGGTTACGGCTCGCGTTTGCGTGGAGTACTTCACTGTCGGCCACCCGCCGGTCTTTGCCACGAATGATCCAACTTTGCTAGGTATTGGCTGGGGCATCATTGCGACATGGTGGGTTGGGCTGCTGCTCGGTGTCCCGCTCGCGGTGGTGGCACGCGCTGGTTCCCGGCCGAAGTGTTCGATCCGTTCGTTGGTGCCCCCGATCGCATGGCTCTTGGCAGTAATGGCAGTGTGTGCTCTTGCCGCTGGTTTACTTGGCTGGTTTCTGGCCCGAAACGGGGTCGTGTTTCTTGTTGGGCCAATCGCCGACGAACTGCCTGCTGAACGGCATGTGCCGTTTCTCGCGGACTTGTGGGCGCACTCGGCGAGCTATCTGGTCGGTTTGGTGGGTGGAATCGTGGTCTTGGTGCTGGTGTGGCGTTCTCGGCGTCGAGCCGTTGCGGGGTAAGCCAGCAAACGAAGCGAATGGATGGGTATGGGAAAAGATGAGAGGAACGCAAGAGAGGGAATGATCGGCCCAAAAGAGAAACGGTGATTGACAGGTAGTTTGCCTGAAATCTGGTATTCAATTTAAACGGGGTCAGTGTACCCTTCCACCGCGTAGCGGTGTTCGATGGTAGACGGGCGTTTCAACGCCCGGATTGGGAACCGCGCAGGTTTAGGCGTCGCGTCAGCGACGCTTGAGACTCTTACGACCGGAGAAGTCACGATGGCCAACACCTACACGAGCTTGCACTACCACTTTATTTTCAGCACCAAAAACCGCGAACCCTGGATTACCCTGGAGGTCGAACAACGCATCTGGGAATACCTTGGCGGTATTGCCCGTCAGATTGATGAAGGCCCTGCAAGTTGGCGGCATCGAGGATCATGTGCATCTGGTCATCGGCATGAGGGCGACTCTTGCGGTTAGCAAGGCCTTGCAACTCCTCAAGGGCGGGTCGTGCAAGTGGATTCATGAGACATTTCCGAACCTGGTCGATTTCGGTTGGCAAGACGGGTACGGAGCATTCACGCTGAGTAAGTCGCAATTGCCTGATACCATCAACTATGTCGCGCAGCAGCGCGAGCATCACAGGACACGTACGTTTCAGGAAGAATACAGAATGCTTTTGGAGAAGCACCAAATCGAGTACGACGAGCGTTACGTTTGGGGATGATGGCTCAAGCGTCGCTACGCGACGCATTAACCCCTGCGTGTCCTATCCGGGCGTTAAAACGCCCGGCTACCATCGGCCACCGCTACGCGGTGAAAATCCCAATCGGGATCATAGACTCCGTTTGGAATTGGTAACCGAGTTTTTCTTCCACCAACGGTCTTGGCATAAGTGCTTTCTGAAGCGAGAATTGTGTCAATTATCTGAAATCCGGTTTTCAATCTGATCGGGGTTAAGGGCAAAGTGGATGTCGCAGAATTTCCCAAATACTTCCGACACGATCATGAACGAGACGAACGACTGGGCGAAAGCCGAGGGTCGGTATCTCGGCAAAGCGTTCTGGGAAATCCCCGCTCAGGTGGATTCGATCCTTGAAGTGCCTTTGACACCCGAGGCTGAAGAGCGGATTGCTGCTCTGCGTGCGCAAAGGCTCAAGAGAAAGCGGAATTGATCTGGGTTCGATCGCAGGTAAGATAAAACGGAAGGAGTGTGTCGTGGAAAATACACAAACGGGCATTCAAACGTGCGCAAGCCTTCCGATTCCACAGCCGAGGGTGCCGGAAGCGACTTGCTGCGTCCACCTTTCTGAGAAAGACGAGGCCGAGGTCATGGCGTCGGCTGAAAAGCCACCCGCGCCAATCGAGGCGGCGTTGCAAGCTGCCAGGCGGTTTATTCAGCGCCATGGATGAGACGCGAATCGAGCCGCTATCGGCGAAACACGAATGAGGACGCTTCGACTGTGACAAGGTGTTTAGCTGAGCAACGAACCGAATCGACTTCGACGAGTTCGAAAGATGCTGGTCGCCCGCAGTATCCCGAGACACACAAAGGGCGAACTTGGTGATCATCGGTGAGCAACAACCCGAATCGCTCGCCGGCCGGCTGGCGGGTTCGATCTTAGTCGTGGCGTTTGTGACACCGTGGCTTCTGATCGGCGGCGGCCTGGCTCTCGTCGGCTTGCTCGCAATCGGTCCACGAAAGGGAGATATATCCGAACTCTGGTTGGGTCTTCCTGCGGGAGGAGCCCTGTTTTCGCTTTTCGTCTGGGTGCTGTATATGCACTTCTGGCGATTGCCACGACTAACCATCAGTCGTTTCGAGTTCGATGGCGCAACACTCGCGTTCGTTACCCGAATGTACGGGGCTGTCACGAGGCCAGTCGGCGAATTGCGTTCGGTCGTTGAAGATTTCCGTCGCAGGAGCGGACTAAAGGGATGGTGGCTGAAGTTCCAGAATAGCGGTTGGGTCTACCTGAGTCGAAACACATCGAATGGCGAGGAGTTGATTCGCCAGATCGGGCCTCAAGCCAACGATCGGTTTGCCTGATCGGACTCACTCGGATTCTTCACCTTCATCCCTCATCCTCATCTTACTCTTACTCTTACTCTTACTCTTACTCTTGCCAGGGTTAAGATCAGGACGAAGACCAAGATAAAGATGAGGATGAAGATGAGGATGAAGATGAAGATGAAGATGAAGAAAAGAGGCCGACTCATGGGACCAGCGGTATATGGTGCACTCGTCGCAGGTATTCCAGCCGGCTCTGATAAAGCTTGGAATTCGGACTGAGCTTTGCGGCCTGGCTGAAACACTGCCCGGCTTCCTCCCATCGGGACAGCATCACGTTTGCTTCTCCCATCTGGAAATAAGCTGGGGCCATCCCTGGACTGATGCGGATCGCCTTGCGCAAGGGTTCGAGGGCGGCCTGGGAGTGCCCTTCTTCACGGAGTGCTTCTCCATATTTGACCAGAGCGAGCGGGTTGTTCCCGGTGACGGCAATTGTGTGTTTCCAAAGAGTGATGCTGTTCTTCCAGTAGCTCGTCTGAATTCGGGTCAACCAAATACAAGCCGCAAGCGCCCCGACCAGCAGCACTCCTCCGATGGCCTTGCGTGGCCGATCGACCATCAGTGCCGAGAGTCCCCAGACCAGCATCAAGAAAACTCCGATCAGCGGGAAGTAGGTGTAGCGATCGGCACGAGCCTGCGAGCCGACCTGAACCAGTCCGATCACCGGTATCAAGGTTCCCAAAAACCAGAACCAGCCGACAAATAGATAGGGGCGTTTCACGGCATACAGGCAAACGCCAAGCGAAACGGAGAACAGCGCCAGGCCGGCACCCCATGCACAATACCACGGTATGCCCTCAACGGGGTATGGATAATACACACCCAGATCGACCGGCCAAAATGTCTGGCCCAGGTAGCAGGCAGTGGACCACAGAGCGTTGGCGATGCGATCGGGAAAGGGAAATCGCTCGAGGGACTTGATGGCCCCGCCATGTTTTTGGGCCATGACCGTCATCGCGCAGGAGCCGATGACCAATAGTAGCAGCGGCAGTTTCTCGGCCAGTAGATGGAGCAAGGGAGTCTTACAGAATGGTGCATTAGAATTGATTTCGGCGGAGTGTTGCTTTCGGAGCCGTTGCAGCGGCCAGTAATCGAGCAACAGCAACAGGAAGGGCAATGTCACCAGCATCGGTTTTGCCAGCAGACTGGCCGCGAAGGCTGCGCATACCAGTCCTAGCCTGGCCCAACTCGGCCCACGGGCATAGCGGATGTAGGCGAGCAGCGCCAGCAAGCCAAAAAAAACGCTCAGAACATCCTTGCGTTCGCTGACCCAGGCGACCGACTCGACGTGCAGCGGATGAACCGCGAACAGGGCGGCCACCGCGGCACTTGCCCAAAGTCGTCGGCTCATTTGCCGGAGCACCTCGGCGAGCAGCAAGGTGTTCATCAGATGAAAGAACAAATTGGTCCGATGAAACGCCTCGGCAGTTGGCCCGAACAACTCGGCATCCATCTGCAACGAGATCCAGGTCAAGGGATGCCAATTGCTGGCTTCGAAGGTTTTCCAGGCCCAGTCCATATCCAGCAGATCGAGACCACATTGAACGGCGATGTGCTGGGCATACTTGTTGTCGTCGAAGTTGATCAGATCGTTACTGCATACGCCTCCCATAGCGGATAGAGTCAGCGCGGTCAGCAGGAGGTCGCGCAAGAAAATCGAAGAGCGCAGATAATGGCGGAGAACCAGCCCGATTCTTTGGCAGGTTTGTTTCATTCGGTTGACCTCAAGAAAACCGCCCTCGTTCCCATGCTCCGCGCGTGGGAACGAGAAGACTCCGACAGAGCCTGAAGCGTTAGCGAAGAATTGGGCTTCCTCTTCGCTAACGCTTCAGGCTCTGACTTCCTCGATGGTGCCGCCCCCGAGAACGCGATTCCCGTCGTAAAACACTACCGCCTGACCGGCCGTGATCGCGCTTTGCTCTTCATCGAACTCCACCAGCGCGCCGCCGTCCTCGGTGGCCAGCACCTTTGCTTGTGCGCCCGCGTGGCGATAGCGAATCTTCGTCGTGCAGCGCAAGGATGCCGTGGTCGGCGGTTCGATCAGCCAGTTTACTCCGGATGCTCGCAGCCTCGATGAAAGTAAATCTTCCTTGTCGCCCAGAACGACGGTGTGGGATTCGGGCACGATATTCAATACATAGCGCCTGCGATCCGTGGCAATACCCAGTCCCTTGCGCTGTCCGATCGTGAAACGCTCGTAGCCGTCGTGTTCGCCCAGTACCTTTCCTTCCGAATCGACCACTGTGCCGGCCGTATCGAGTTCGGGCCGGCGGCGACGGATCAAGCCGGCGTGATCGCCGTCGGGAACAAAACAGATTTCCACGCTGTCCGGCTTCTCGGCAACGCCCAGCCCATGCTTACGCGCCAGCGCGCGAACTTCTTCCTTGCGGTAAGCGCCGATGGGAAATAACAGGTGCGGCAACACACCACGTCGAATCCCGTGCAATACGTAAGATTGGTCCTTCTCCGGATCGACCGCTCGATACAGGGCCGGCTCCCCTTCGCCGTCTCGAACCACCTGCGCATAGTGTCCGGTAGCGATGAAATCCGCCGAGAGTTGCTGGCCGAACGACCACAGTTTGCCGAATTTTAGCCAGTTGTTGCAGACCACGCAAGGATTCGGCGTCCGGCCCGCGAGATACTCATCCGCAAAGTAGTCGATGATGCGATCGAACTCGCGTTCAAAATCGAGTGCATAGAAGGGAATATCCAGTTTGTCGGCAACCCGTCGGGCATCGGAGGCATCCAGGGCACTACAGCAGCCCTTCTTGCGGTCGGGCCGAGTATCCGCCTCAACGCCGTGCGAGCCGGTGCGCATGAAGAGGCCGATCACATCGTAACCCTGTTCCTTCAGCAGAACCGCCGACACCGAGCTGTCAACGCCCCCGCTCATCGCCAGTACAACTCGAGAAGCCATGCAATTACTCACTGTTTCCGGTTTTTGCTAATTCTATTGTAACGGACACGATTTAGGCGGGGTGTAACCAGATTCTCTGGGGGATGGCTAAATGTACTCACGCTCTGCGTGAGGAAAGTCTTCACGCGGAGCGTGAAGAGTACATTGGCCCCAGAGGCCGGCCAGGACGTCAAAGGTTGGGGACGTGCCCCGCGTTCTTGGCGAACGCGGCTACGGAGAAGCGACGACCTCTGCCGTAGCCGCGTTCGCCAAGAACGCGGGGTATCGGCAGAATTTTAACAGAAAATGGCCTCTAGCCAGAATATGGCTACACCCTTCAAGCGTTTTTGGTTCGACTTGCTTTACATTTCACCGGGCATCCTTTATGGTGAATGGGTTGGTTCATTGCCTCTCTCTCAAGCAAGTGAAACAATTTTCTAAGAAGTCAATGCAATTTTCGCGCAATCTGTTGTTCGCGCACTATAACGAAAGATTACCCTCCCTGCCTTACCTACCTTCTCTAGCCTTTTTCGAGATGGCTCATCATGGTGCAAAGCACAGTCACGGCCAATGACGCTGAAATGTTGGATAAACTCCGAGAAGCACACAAGAAACTACGCAAGGAAGTCGGCAAGATCATCATTGGGCAAGACCTGGTGGTCGACCAATTGCTCATGGCGATCTTTTGCCGAAGCCACGCGCTGTTGATGGGTGTGCCCGGACTGGCAAAAACCCTCATGGTCAGCACGCTGGCACAATCGCTCGACATGAGTTTCAAGCGCATCCAGTTCACCCCCGACCTGATGCCCTCCGACATTACCGGCTCCGAAGTGATTCAGGACGACCCGGTTACGCGCGAACGAATGTTCAAGTTCATGCCCGGTCCGATCTTCGCGCATATTGTTCTCGCGGATGAAATCAACCGAACACCTCCCAAGACGCAGGCAGCGCTCCTGGAAGCGATGCAGGAGCGCAAGAGTTCCATCGGGGGCAACGATTACCCGATGAAGAACCCCTTCTTCGTTCTGGCAACGCAAAATCCGATCGAACAGGAAGGTACTTATCCGCTGCCCGAAGCGCAGTTGGACCGCTTCCTGTTCCTCATCAAGGTCGATTACCCGACGGATGAAGAGGAAGAACAGATCATGCGCATCGGCACCTCGGAGTCGAAGACAACGGTCTCTCCGGTGCTCCATGCCGACGAGATTCTACAGATTCAAGCAGTGGTGCGCAGAGTTCCGGTATCGGATGTAGTATTCAAGTTTGCCAAGCGCATCACCCGGCTCTCGCGTCCCGGCACACCCGAGGCAGCGGACTTCGTGAGCAAATGGCTAACCTGGGGAGCTGGCCCGCGCGCCAGTATGAATCTGATTCTGGCGGCGAAAGCGCACGCGATTCTGCGCGGCAGCAATCACGTTTCGGGCGATGATGTCGTGGCCGTGGCAACGCCGATTCTGCGGCATCGATTGATCCTGAACTTCACCGCGCAGAGCGAAGGAATCACGGTCGAGGAGGTCATTCGGCAATTGGTGAAATCAGCGGCGAAGAGCTTTGCAGCGGCATAATTCAAGTCGATGGAAGCGGCTCGCCGAAGGCGAGCGTCGGGGCGTAAGCCCGACGTGCGCTGCCATTGTAAATTCGCTCGATTCTCTCTCTGGAATGGAAGTCGCCGCTAGGAAGTTATCGCGTTGGCTGTGACAGCCCACGTCGGGCTTACGCCCCGACGCTCGCCTTCGGCGAACTGCTTCGGAATCCTGGAATTATGCAGAACGGTACAGCTTGGAACCGAATCTAAATGGCAACCACCTATCTAAAACCGAATATTCTCGCTCGCGCGGAAGCGCTGGGTTTGAAGGCGCGCATGATTGTCGAGGGTATGCGCGTCGGCGATCACAAGTCGCCGTTTCGCGGCTTCTCCGTCGAGTTCGTGCAGCACCGCGAATACTCGCCCGGCGACGATATTCGCCATATCGACTGGAAAAGCTACGGCCGATCCGAACGCTATACGATCAAGCAGTACGAGCAGGAAACCAATTTCATCGCTCACATCTGATGCTCGATGCTTCCAAGTCGATGCTCTACGGCGAGGGCGATCAGAACAAACTCGAATACGCCAAGTTGTTGGCGGCGTCGCTGGCGTACATGATCATCCGTCAGCGCGATGCGGCCAGCTTGAACGTTTTTGATTCGCAGCTGGCGCAATCAGTTGCCCGCCAGCAGCCAGATGGGGCATATCAACACCATCATCCACACGCTCGAAGACGCCGACCCGGAAGAAAAAACCTCCATAGGGCCGCTCCTTGAGCAAGTCCGCCGAGCGCTTCCGCCGGCGCGGCATGGTGTTTTATCATCTCCGATGTCTTCGATGAAGTGGAGCCGTTCTTAAGGGCTTGCAGCCATCTGCGCTTTCAGGGCCATGATGTGACGGTCTTTCACATCATGCACCACGATGAACTGGAGTTCCCCTTCACCGGCAACATCCGCTTCGACGGTCTGGAGCTTCCCGAAGAAATCAAGACCCGACCCCACATGATTCGGCCGGCGTATTTGAAGATAGTGCAGCAATACCGGGATGAACTTCGCAAGGGTATCGAGAGCTTTCGCGGCGAGTATTTTCTCATGGATACGTCCAAGCCATTGATAACGACACTGCCCGCTTACCTGGTACGCCGGCTGCAAATGGGACGAATCTAATGACCTATTTGTCTCCCTGGTGGATGTTGTTTGGACTGGCCGCTGCGGCAATTCCCATCATTCTCCATTTCTTTTATCGTGCCCGCTATCGTCCCGTCGAATGGGGCGCAATGAAATTCTTGCGCCTCAGCGTCGAACAAACCTCACGGCGCATGCGCTTTCAAGAGATCGTCCTGTTGATCCTGCGCATCCTGGTCTGTATGCTGCTGGCGCTGGCGCTGCTTCGGCTGACTTCGTGCAATGCCAAGCAAGCGCGCGAACGCGGCAAGACCGTCGATGCCATCTTCATCATCGACACCTCGTACAGCATGGCCGGCAAAGAGCTGGACGATAAGGGCCGGCCCCATAGCCGATTCGACATCGCCAAGGCCAAGGCGACGAAAATCATCGATGAGTTGCCGGCCGACTCGACCGTGCGCATCATCACTTGTTCCGATCGCGCCATGCTGCCCGGCCATCAGGCACCCACCAACCGCGACCAGGCCAAGCGCGTCATCGACTCGCTGCAAATCACCCACGAAAAGACCGATCTGCTGCCCGGCTTTGTCGCCGCCTTGAAAGCACTCGACGACTGTCGCGGCGATACCAAGGAAGTTTATCTCTTCAGCGACATGCAACGGCTGGGCTGGGAACGGCAATCGACGGCCATTCGCGCCCGCTGCGAGGAAATTCGCAACCGCGCAGCGTTCATGCCGGTTCGGTGCGGCGACAAGCCCCTGCAAAATGTGACCATCACCAACATTATCCCGCAGGTCGAGTTGCCGATCATCGGCATGCGGATTCCCTTTACGGTGATCTTGCATAATTCGGGTACGGACGAGCTGAAGGATCTGAAGTTATCCACCGAAGTGGACGGCGAACCGCTTGAGAAAGATGCTCTTACCATCGCCAGCCTGAAGGCAGGCGAGACGCGCCCCTTCACGGTCACCAGCAAAATGGAGAAGCCGGGTCTCAGGCTGGTCAAGGCGACCGTCGGCCCGGACGATCTGGATGTCGATAACCAGTATGAAGTCGCGGTCTATGTGCGCGACAAGGTGCACGTCCTGGTCGTCGATGGTGCGCCCACCGACAGCGGCGATCCTGCGAAAGCAGGTTCGCACTTCTTGTCGATAGCGCTGGCTCCCGTGCCACCCGATCAATTCGATTCCTATTACCTCCAACGCAAGGTAATTCGATCCGTGGATGCCATCCCGGAATCATTGGCGGATATGGATATGTGCATCCTGGTCGACGTTCCGCTGATCGGATCCCAGGCCCCGCCGAGTGAATTCCTGACAGCGCTTAAGACCTTTGTGCAGTCGGGCCACTCGTTGATGATCACCAGCGGCGACAACGTCGTCGCCTCGCGGAAAGAGTACAACCAAACACTGGGCGACTTGCTGCCGTTGGAACTGGAAGACCGCGACCCGGTCCCGGCACCGGTTACCAACCCGCCCGCTCCCGATCTGCACAGCATCAGCGCCACGTCGTTCTTGTCGAAGTTCACCGAGCCCAACAGCCGGGCCGGCGAAAACTTCAGTAAAGCCGACACCATACGAATTCTGCCGGTGATCGAACCGAAAGGCGCAACCCGAGGCGAACCGGGCCAGGTCGTGGTTCGATTCACCGACGGCAGGCCGATGCTGATTGGCCGTCAGGTTCAGGAGGGCAAGGTCTTCCTGCTGACGACGAGCGTTTTTGTCAGCCAGTCCCAGGCCGACCAGTGGAGCTATCTGGGTACCAATCCCAGTTTTGTTCCCTTCGTGGACAAGTTCGTGGTGAATCTCTTGCAGCGGCAATCCACGACAAACAATCGACTGGCCGGGGAGCCGGTCCGCTGGACGCCGCCGGATCGCAACGTCAACTACTATCTGCTCAAACCGCCGACCACTCCGGAAGATCGACTCATCGATCGTTTCGTATCGCTGGGTAAACCAAGCTTGCTGGACCGGGCTTTCAATATCGATGAAACCGCGCGGAGCGGCATCTATCGGATCGGCACCGAGGAATATCGCAATCAGCTATTGGAACGAGAACGCTCCGGCGCGCCGCTGGAAGAGGCCGCGGATGCCACAACCTTCTTCTCGGTCTTGCCCGATCTGCACGAAAGCGAGAGCCTGGAGACGATGACCGACCCGCAAATCGACGAACTGCTCGGCTTTGCGCCGGTACGCAAGTCGGATGTCCCGGAATGGACGATCTGGTTCCTGCTGGCGCTCTTGATCTTCGCGCTCGGCGAGACGGCGTGGGCCTGGTACTGCGGAAGAGCGTGGTGATATGCACTCTGAAGGAGTGCGCCGACACAGCCCAGGGTCGCCGTACTCGGCGCACCTGGGAAAACGGAATGACGCGGAGCGTCATCGGTCTTGGCACTCTGAAGGAGTGCGCCAACACAGCCCAGGGTCGCCGTACTCGGCGCACCCTGGGAAACTCGGATGCAAGCCGGAAAACCTTGCATCGGAAAACCTCCGGTGCGCACCCACGCATGACGGTTTCCCAGGGTGCGCGGAGTACCGCGACCCTGGGCTATGTTGCGCACTCCTTCAGAGTGCCAAGACCGATGACGCTTCGCGTCATCAAAGAAGTTGTGTCCAAAGTTTCCCAGGGTGCGCGGAGTACCGCGACCCTGGGCTATGTCGCGCACTCCTTCAGAGTGCCAAGACCGATGACGCTCCGCGTCATCCTTGAGTTACAGTAGATTCAGAGATCCCTCAATGACAGATATGGTTCACAACTCGCTCCATCTATTCGCGGCTTCGGTCGACCTTACCAATTTCCCTTGGTGGATCGCGGTCGGCACGGCGCTGGGTTTGGCTGTCCTCATCTTCTTCCTGTTCTTTTTCAGGACGTTGCAAACCGCTTCCGGTTCCGATATGGCCCGCGCTTCGCTCGGCTCCGTGGGCATTCCCCTCGCGATGCTGGGGCTGAGTGTGCTGGTCTGGTATAGCGCTGCCAAGTGGTTTCCCGATTTTTCCTTCCGCGGCGACTTTCCCTGGTGGATCTCCATCCCGCTGGCAGCGGTTTTGGCAGTGCTGGTCTTCTTCATGTATTTCCGCGAATCGATGAAGATCGACATGACCCGTCGAATCATCATGGCGACGCTGCGTGCGCTGACGATTGCTTCGATCCTGGTGCTCTGTGCAAACCGGTCTGGGATTATCCGACCACCGGCGAAAAACCGAGTCCTATCGTCGTGCTGATCGATACGACCGAAAGCATGAAACAGCTCGATTCCCGAGCTGACATATTGGATCAGATTCGCGCTGCCATTGCCCGCGGCGACCTGCCGGCCGACAAGAATATCCGCGACATCCTCGATAAAGAAAGAGGAGCCGCTCTCGTCGAAGTTGAGCGAAATCCAAAATCTGTATACCCCCGAGCAACTCGCACAACTTTCTTCGGAGAAGATTGCCCGCATCGATCTGGTCAAACAGGCTTTCACCAATCCGAAACTCAATCTGCTGGCCCGGCTCAAGTCGAAGGGTCCGCTGAAACTGAGCACCTTCACCACCGATGGGGTGCCGGTGCTGCTCGCCGATCCGAATCAGGACGGCTCGTGGCCCGGTTTGCAGGCGACGCAGCTGCAGACTGCGCTTTTTGGCGGGATCTATCAAAGCATGCAGGTTGAAAACAACGAACTGCCGGCGGCCGTGGTGGTAGTTTCGGATGGCTTGAACAATGCCGTTTCGTTTGAGGACGCCGAAAAGCGAAAACCGATCGATCTGTCGACGATTTCCGAGCTGTGCAAGAAATTGCAAATTCCCTTGTATGTCTATGGCGTCGGCGGCGGGGCATCCCGGCTGCTGCACATGAAAGAACTCGATGCCAACAGCACCCTTTTCGTGGATGACAACGTGCGCGTCCGCGTCGCCTGGCGTTTGCACGGCGTGAAGACCGGCCAGGTACAAGTGGACCTAATGCTCGCCGGCAAAAAGGTCGCCTCGGAAAAGTATCCCGTCAAGGAAGGTGAGCACATCGAGGAGACGTTGACCTTCAAGCCGGAAAAGGCACATGCGGAGCTGAGTAAGAAGGAAGGAAAGTTGAACCTCACCGCGACCGTGAAGCTCGTTGATGGCGGCGAAGAAGATTCTTTTTCCAAATCGGTGCGGGTGGTCGAGAACAAGGTAAAACTGCTCTTCGTCGAAAATACGCCGCGCTGGGAATTCAAATTCTTGCAGCGTGCCTTTATGCGCGACGGCCGGGTGGAGCCTTTGTTCATCGTTATCAACGGCGACAAGGAGGCCATGAAGGCCAGCAAGATATTTTTGCCCGAGTTTCCCAGAACCCGCGAACAGCTTTTTCAATACGACTTGATCGTGCTGGGCGATATCCCAGCGGGTTACTTTTCGCCGGAGCAGCAAATATGGATTCGGGATTTCGTCGCGGAGGGCGGCGGTTTGGTGATGATCGCGGGCCGGCAGAATGCACCGTCGAGCTATTTCGGCACTCCGATCGGAGATGCCTTGCCGGTGGAGTTTCAGAAGTTGAAGTTCCCGATCGAGGACACCAAGCGCCCGATAGAATTCAAACCCAAGCTCAGCGATGTCGGCAGAAGAAGCGCCATGATGAGTCTGGCCGATACCCCGGAAGAAAACGACCGGGTTTGGCAATCGCTCCAGGGCTGGTACTGGTACTACCCGACCACCCGGCCTCAAGCCCGCGGCCACCACCCTGCTCGAACATCCCAAACAGGAAAACGACGACAAACGGCCCATGCCGCTGATTGCGATGCACTATTTCGGTCGGGGTCTTGTGCTGTTCTGTGCCAGCGATGAGACCTGGCGCTGGCGCTGGAACGAGGAGAACGAGAGCCGACAAATACTTCAGCCGCTTCTGGGGTACAGGTCATTTATCAAATCGGTCTGCCGCGAGCGCCGGGGGGCCGGTCGCAACTGGGGATGAGCAGCGGCGAGGCGATTCTGGGACAGCCCAGCAAAGTGTTCGCCCGTCTTTACACCAAGGAATTCATGCCCTTGCCGGCCCTCCAGGTTGGCGGGGTGCTGGAATGGCTGGATGCTCCCCAAGGGACAGCAGCTGACCAGCGCCAGCAACGAGTCGTCTTTGAAGCAGTGCCCAATCAGCCGGGCGAGTTTCTGCTGACGCTGCCGCACGATCGGGCGGGCAAATTCATTCTGAAGGTGACGGATGGTCAAGAAAACAAGGAAGGAACAGCGCGCTGAATTCCGGGTGTCCACGCCGCCGGGTTCGGAGAATGCACCGGGGAATCTGGATGAAGAGACGTTGATCGGGCTGGCCCGAGCAACCGGAGGAGCCTACTACCGCGAAGAGGATTTATACAAACTCCCCGACGCGGTGCAAGGAAAGAGCGTGACCTATTCCAACCCGCACAATTCGCTGCTGTTCTGGGAAAAGTGGTGGGTTCTGGTTTCACTGGTTGGCTTGCTGACATTGGAATGGCTGGTGCGGAAGTTTAGCAATATGAGTTGAGCGTTACGGCAGGAGGGCATGCCGATGGAAGAGAGGTTACTTGGTGGTCTCATTCGCCATCCCTTTCTCATCCATGAGGTGCTACGGTTACTGAAGCCAGATCACTTTACCGCAACTGCGAATCGAGTGGTCTTTGGCTCAATCGTTTCCTTAGACGTAAAGGGTACGGCCATCGACCTTGTGCAAGTCGCTGAGACGTTGCATGGGCAAGGCCAAGTAGATGAGGCTGGCGGTTATGTCAGGCTGGCTGACCTCTGGGAGGCAGCGTGCGATGAGTCCGAGATTGCTGATCTGGCCCGCAAGCTTGGCACCGGCGGTGACGCCTGACGAACCACAGCCGATGATGCGGACGGTTATTTCACTCGTTACCACGCTCTGCGTGGTAACGCACGCTTTGTGACGCTCTGCGTCACGATCGCCGGAACGGCACCGAAAGTAATCGCGTATTCGATCGAACGGGACGCAGAGCGTCCCAACGCGTGCGTTACCACGCAGAGCGTGGTAACGAGAAATGTGTTTTGCCGGTCCTGGAATGGCTGGTGCAGAAATTCAGCAACATGAGCTAGATCTCGAAACTGCATGACAATTAAACCTGGTGACAAATGATCCAGACAGCGGAAGCAATTGTTCTCTCGTTACCACGCTCTGCGTGGTAACGCACGGGTGGGACACTCTGCGTCCCGTTCAATAAGACAAGACGCGGAGCCGTGCGTTCCACGCTGCGTCCCTTTCGGACAAATTTCATGACGCGCACTCGATACCGAATCTTCGACGATGGGCATCCTTATTTTCTCACCTGCACTATAGTCGGATGGTTGCCAGTGTTCACACGACCGGCGAGCGTACAGATCATCTACGATTCCTGGCAGTTCCTTCAGCAACAAGGACGCATGAGTCTTTTTGGGTACGTCATTCTCGAAAATCATCTCCACTTCATAGCCAAAGCAAAGGATCTTGCCAAAGAAGTGGGAGATTTCAAATCGTTCACTGCAAGGAAGATCGTCGATCTGCTCAAAGCAAGCAATGCGTCGACGATACTGGCGCAACTTCAGTGGCAAAAGGCACGTCATAAGAAGGATCGTGACTATCAGGTTTGGCAGGAAGGCAGTCAACCGAAGAAGATTGAGAATGAGGAAATGATGGTTCAAAAACTCGAATACATGCATAACAATCCGGTGAAACGCGGATATGTTGATGACCCCAGCCATTGGCGATATTCAAGCGACAGGAACTATGCCGGTTTAGCGAATCTGATTGAAGTAGTTACTGATTGGAGATGAAGATTTTGCTTGTCTAAACGGGACGCGGAGCGTCCACCCGTGCGTTACCACGCAGAGCGTGGTAACGAGAATGAATGTTCTTGTTATTTGAGATTTGGAAACCACCCCACTGGGGTTTATCTATGCTCACTCCCAAAACTGCTCTATTGAAATTGTTCGCTCTCCGGGAACGGGAACGCTTGTTCCATGTTAGGCTTCTCGTTACCACGCTCTCGTGGTAACGCACGGCGGGACGCTCTGCGTCCCGTTCATTAAGACTATGCCGGTTTAGCGAATCTGATTGAAGTAGTTACTGATTGGAGATGAAGATTTTGCTTGTCTGAACGGGACGCGGAGCGTCCCACCCGTGCGTTACCACGCAGAGCGTGGTAACGAGAACGAATGTTCTTGTTATTTGAAATTTGGAAACCACCCCACTGGGGTTTATCTATGCTCACACCGAAAACTGCTTTATCGAAATTATTCGCTCTCCGGGAACGGGAACGCTTGTTCCATGTTGTCTGGGGCATCACGCGCTGGATCGCGCTCGCTTTGACGCTGGTGGTCATTGCCTGTTTCATCGATTGGCGCGTCGATCGCAGCCGGGAAACGCCGATGTGGCTGCGCGGCGGGCTTTTTGTCGTTCAGTTGATCGCTTTTGTCGTGGCGGGCTGGTTTTGGCTGCTGCGTCCGTGGTCGCGCAGCCCCGCGCTGATTCCGCTGGCCCGGCGCGTCGAGGAACATTTCCCGGAGTTCGGCCACCGTCTCATCACCTCCATTCAGTTGACGCGCGCGGAGGCCCAGACCAGGGGTATGTCCGCACAACTCATCGAGAATCTCACCAAGGAAGCGGAGGAGATATCCCAGAGGCATCGCTTTGCACAACTCGCGGACACGAGCCGGCTCAAGTGGAGCGCGGGGTTGCTGCTCTGGCCGCTGGGCGTCCTCGCTTTTGCGCTATTGTTCTTCAAGCTGCCGCTTTTCTTGATCTTGTTGCAGCGCCAACTGCTCGCGGATATTGAAGTGCCGCGCAAGCATCGACTGGTGAATCGGACGCCGCACGTCTTTCCTGCCGGAGATGTGGTGATCGTCGAGTACGAAGTGATCGGCCCCATCGACGAAAAAGAGAATACCGATTTCGGCTACGTTCGCATTTATCCGGAAGGAAAGAATTCGGAAGACTATCCCGTCGAGTTTGAACGGCGGGTCGACGACAGCACCACGATCTTCAAGGCGCACGTATTACAGTCATCGATCAACTTCCACCATCGCGCTGGATTGCCGACGGCAGAACCCGAACACCCTCGGAAGTTGTTTTTGAACCCCGGCCCGAGATCACGATAGGCCCCGCAACGGTGGAAATGCCGGGCTATGTGACTCTCAAACCCGACAAGACCCGCTATTCGACAACCTACCCCTATGGCGATGTGAAAGGTTTGGCGGGGGGTCTGGCCCACGTTGAGATCATGGTTCAAAAGCCGATCACCAAAGCCAATTTGATCCTGTATCAGCGCGACAAGAACGGCAGAGAAGTGCTCGGCGATCGGCTGCCGATTCCCGGACCTTACGAAGAAATCGAGATCGACGGGGCCAAAAAATACGTTGCGAAGGTTGCGTTCGAGCTGGTAGCGGGGCTGACCGCTTATCGCGGCGAGGTCTGGGATATGAACAACTTTGCCAACGATCTGGCGAAAACACCCCGGCGCACCATTGAAATCCAACCCGATCTGCCGCCGGTGGTCACTTTGCTGCCGGATCGTACCGTGATCGGCATCGACGACGACGAGTTGCCGGGCGTGGCCCCGTTGGGACGCGCCATCCCGATCGGCTATACTTGCCGGTCCGCGATCGGTCTGGCCAAACTTCACGAGACGAAAAAAGGGACTTTGATCGCGCCGGCTTACATCGTTTATCGCGTGAATGACGGCGAGTGGAGCAGGATACCCTGCGTGGAAGTGCCTCAGACGGAAAAAAGCGGTCCTTACTCGCCTCAGGACGCCAGTTTCAGCAACGTCGCCTATCAGAAAGATGTGTTGAAGAATACCGTGATGTTTCATGCCAAGCCGTCCGATGACCCGATGAAGGATCTGCCCCGACAATACGGGGGCGGCCGATACGGATTGCAAACGGATGGTCTCACCAAGGTAACCGCCGAGGGGAAAGAGGCGAAACTCGAGCCTGGCGATCGGGTTGAATACTATGTCGTCGTTTATGATTCGCGGGACCAGCCCGGTCGAACGATCGATACGCGTTCGGTAGATATGCGCACGCCCCTGGAATACGCCGTTCTTCTGAACAAGAATCTGCAAAACGAAAACAAACTTCGAGAATTGACCAAGCAGCAACAGGGAACCTTTTCGCTGGAGAAGAAGAAGTAACATTCGGGACGCGGGTGCGGGACGCGGGACGCGAAATACCTTATGTTGTCGCGCCCCGCGTCCCGTATCCCGCGTCCCGACAAATAAAAGATTTTACAAACTTCTCTGTTGCACTTGACGTCGGATTAACCGATACTGGTTGATAAGTTGTGGATTGTCTCTCCCGCCACAGGTACCAACCTAATAACCCCGCCAGGATGGATCACCCCACCTTCGGCGGCGGCTTTGCTTCAAGTAAAGTCCAGTTTTTTCCCGCCTTTGAGGAGTTCGCATGTCCCACGGACAACGGCCTGCCCTGTATGCCTGCTTTGCACTTCTGTGCGGCAGCATCTTCTTCGTCACCGCCAAGGCCGAGGAAACTCGCGCCCAAATCATCGATCGGCAGAAGAGCCAACAACAGATCAAAGATGAAACCGAGCGGACCGCGCGCCGGATCAACAATGTTCTTCGGATGTTGGCCTATTACAAGATCGACAATGTTGCCGAGAAGGAACTTCTCCGGGAAACGGCCGACGGCCTGGGCAAACTCAGCCGGGAACAGATGGTCCAGATCCTGGCCCACCTCGACGCACAGGCCAAGGCTCCCGATGCGAAGGCCGCCACCGAACAGGAAAAACAAGCCTACGAAAAGCACAAGGCCGTGGTTTCCCAGTTGCGTTCGCTCTTGAATCGCTTCGACGCCATTCACTCGCTGGATCAGGCCGCCGAGCGCCTGGAACTGGCAAGCCGAACGCAACACAATGGACATTTGAGTGCTGCGACTCTGGCTCAAGAAATCCGCGAAGGTCGTCGCCACCCGTATCCGCAAGGCGTGGTGAACCCCTTCAGCGAACAGGCCGAGCGCCAGGTCGATGTCAATGTTGAGGTCGCGCACATCCTCACGCAACTAGAAGTGATGCAAAGACATTCCGGATCCACCAAACTCTTGACCGATGAACAAAAAGAACGACTCGAAAAATCCGATGCCTTGGGCAAGGCACCGAAACTCAAGGAAATGGGCAAGAACATCCAGATGTTGCTCCGGAATAACAATCCGGGCGCAGCGACTCAGCCGAGCTTGGAATTGGCCACGAAACTGATGGAACTGGCTCACGCACTGCGCAGTCCCCGCGACACCCTGGAAGCGCTGAAGGAAGCACGCGCTCAACTCGATCGCGAGCTTCAGGCTCAGGAAGAGTTGAAGAAGGAGACGGCAGAGCAGCCTAAGAACCAGCCGTTTAATCGACGTGAGAAAACCACTCAAGCCCAAAAGCAGCAGGCACATGCTGCCGAAGCGGCCCAAAAGCAGGCTCGTCTGGAATTCGACACCAAGGAGACAACCGATCTTCTGAAGGATGCCGCCAAGGAAGTCGCCGAGTCGATCAAACCTGCCGAAGCCGCAATGAAGAAGGCTCAGGAAGAGTTGCGCAATCAACCGACCAATCCCGACAAGGCGATCAAGGAACAGGAAAAGGCAGCCACCGAGTTGAAAAAGGCGATCGAAGAAGTTGACAAGGCGATTGCCAAGGAAGAAAAGAAGATGAACGATCCGCTGGAGGCCGTGAAAGCCGCTGCGGAAAAGGTCGAACAGCTTATCAAGGAAGAGCAAAAGAACCGCGACAAGACCGAGCAGACCAAGGGCACCGAGAAGGAAAAGATGCCCGCCATTTCCAAGGAGCAGAAGGAAATCACCAAGAAGACGGAAGAGGTCAAGAACTCTCCGCTACCCGATAAGCCTGCCGTCAAGGACGCCCTCAACAAGGCCGCCAAGGCCATGGAAAAGGCCGCCAAGGCACTCGACCAGAAGAAGGGCCTGGAAGCGGTGAAGAATCAGGACAAGGCGATCGAAGAATTGCAAGCTGCCAAGAAGGCTCTGGACGAACAGGCCAAGGCCATCGAAGAACGTCGTGCCGAGATCGCCGCGCTGGAGGAAGCCAAGGACAAGCTGGAACAGCTCGCCAAGCAACAGGGTGAGATCGCCGATAAGGCTCGCGCTACCGACAAGGCCGACGACAAGAAAGCCAATGACCTTGCCAAGGATCAGGGCGACCTGAAGCCGCAGGCCAAGGAAGTCGGCGACATGATCAAGGATCTGGTGCCCGAGGCCGCCAAGAAGATTGATATGGGCGGCGAAAAGATGGATGCCGCCAAGAACAAGTTGGAGAACAAGGAGCCTCAACCTGCCGCCAAGAACGGCGATGAAGCGAAAAAGAAGCTGGAAGAGGCCAAGGACGAGATCGCCAAGGCACTCGACCAGAAGAAGGGCATGGAAGTGCTGGATCAGCAGGCCTTGCAGCCTAACAAAGTCGATCCGATGAACACCGCCCAGCAACTGGAAAATGCCCTGGCCCAGGCCAAGCAGGCAGAGCAGCAGGCTCAAAAAGCTGCCGAACAGCTTCAGCCGATGAAGGGCGACCCCATGAAGGGTGACCCCATGAAAGCCGATCCAATGCAGAACAAGGCCGCGGATCTGGCGAAGCTGCAGCAGCAGGTGGCCGACAAGGCCAAGGATCTGGGTGAGAAAGGTGCACAAGAGGAAGCCCAGAAAGCTGCTGAAGCTCTCATGAACGGTGACATACCGGCAGCCCTTGAAGCACAGCAAAAAGCGCTCGAACAGTTGCCGAAGGGTGACCCGATGAAAGGCGACCCCATGAAGGGCGATCCCATGAAAGGTGACCCGATGAAGGGTGATCCCATGAAAGGTGACCCGATGAAGGGTGATCCCATGAAAGGTGACCCCATGAAGGGCGACCCCATGAAGGGTGATCCGATGAAGGGTGATCCGATGAAGGGCGACCCAATGAAGGGTGATCCGATGAAGGGCGACCCAATGATGGGTATGGGTATGGGTCAACCGATGCCCGCCGATGCGAAGACCCCTGCCCAATTGGCTCAGGCGCAAAAACAGATTCAAGATGCCACTCAAGCTCTCGCAAATTCGCAGCAGGCTAATAACGCGGCACAGGCCGCTCTGCAACAAGCCCAGGCGACCGCTCCGATGGCCGTGCAGCCTCAATTGCAACAGGCTCAGCAACAACTGGCACAGGCTCAACAGCAACTGCAGCAAGCCGCACCTGCCCAGGCCGCTCAAGCCCAACAACAAGCAGCCCAGGCTCTCGAACAAGCTCTCCAAACGCTAAATGCTGCACAACAACAGCAAATGGCGATGGGCATGGGTATGGGAGAGATGGGCATGGGCATGGGTGAAATGGGCATGGGCATGGGCCAAGGGATGGGCATGGGCATGGGCCAAGGCATGGGCATGGGTATGGGCCAAGGCATGGGCATGGGTATGGGTATGGGCCAAGGGATGGGCATGGGTATGGGACAAGGAATGGGAATGGGAATGGGCATGGGTAAAGAAGATGGAATGGGCCAATCGGGAGGTAATCGAGATGGTGCCAACGACGGCAAGAAAACCCAATCGCAGCTCAACAACGTGAAGGGCGATGGTGCCTTTATCAATCTCCCGCCACGTCAACGCGAGATGATTCAACAGGCGTTGAGCGGTCAACTTCCTCCCGAATACGGTGCGGCCATTCGCCAGTACTACCTGAACCTCGCCAGCAAGAAGCCGGCTGCTCCCGCAACCCGTAAATAATGGACAATGGATAATGGATAATGGATAATGGATAATGGATAATGAGTGGTTATCCATTGTCCATTATCCATTTTTATTCGGAGAACTCCATCATGCGCAATGCGCTCACCTTGATCGCCACATTATTCTTGACCTTCCCAACATTGGCCCAGAACGAAAAGCCTGCCCCGAAAAAGAACGCGGAAAAACGTCAACTCGACGATGAGGTGAAGAAATCGACAGCGAAAGCGCTGGAGTACCTTGCATCCAAACAGAACGCTGACGGCTCCTGGAATGCAGGAACCGGTGCGTTTCAGCACAATACCGCCATCACCGGCTTTGTTCTGATGGCTTTTATGTCTCAGGGACATCTCCCCAATCAGGGCAAGTACGGTCCTGAAGTTGCAAAAGGCACGCGCTTTCTCATCAACTCGGCCCGCGATGCCGACGGCTACTTGATCGGCACCTATGGCGGGCGAATGTACGATCACGGCATGGCAACGCTGGCCTTGTCGCAACTATGGGGCATGACCGGGGATGAAAACATCAAGAAGGTACTCAAGCGCGCGGTGGATCTGATCGTCAACAGCCAGACTGCCGATGGCGGCTGGCGCTACGACCCCATTCCGAGAGATTCCGACATCTCCGTTACCATCATGGAAGTGATGGCGTTGCGGGGAGCGCAGAATGGCGGCATTCACGTTCCGGAAAAGACCTTCAAAGAGGCGTTGAAGTACGTTCAACATTGCCGGGACGACCGAAGCGGCGGTTACCGGTATCAAAGTTACGGGGGAGCGCCGGGCTTCGCGCGCACCGCTGCGGGGATTTGCGTATTGAAGCTGGTCGGCAAATACGAGAACGATGACAAGATGAAGGAATCCGTCCGCTTTCTGAAAGCGCACATGGAACGCCCGTCGGAGCATTATTTTTACGGGCACTACTATGCATCTCATGCCATGCACCAGGTCGGCGGCGATGACTGGAAAGACTACTACAGCATGATCAAGAAGAAGCTCAAGGACAAGCAGTCCAACGACGGAAGCTGGTCGCAAATGGAGACAGGGTCGGTGGGTCCGGTTTATCAAACCGCCATCGCTGTGATTATCCTGTCGGTGCCGGCGAACTACCTGCCGATTTTCCAGCGGTAAAATCGCAGCAACTTGCAACGTGGGGGAATGCGAGATAAGTACCCCACGACGAATCCGAAACACTTCGCATTTTTTGGAATCGATCATGGCTGCCGCAGCGACATCAACGCCGACCATGGAAGAGCTCCTCGCCGAGGATGGAGTCGATCGCTGGCTGATCCGCGGGCAATTGCGCGAGCAGCGAGGAACAGAATCGATGACCGTTCGCAATCGCTTGCACAGCAGGGTCATGGCACGATTGACCAAGTTTCTCGACAATTGGCTCGACCAGCAACCTCAACCCAGAGGATCGGTCCTCTGTGGTGAAGCCGGTGTGCGCCTGCGGCGCGATCCCGAGACCATCGTGGGCGTAGATGTTGTCTACATTTCCGCGGAGTTGGTAGCGGAGGAATCGGACGAGACGACTCTCATTGACGGGGTTCCGCTTCTCGCAGTCGAGATTATTTCCCCCAACGATCGACAAGAAGACATCGAGGAAAAAATCGACGAATATCTGGATGCCGGTGTCTCGTTGGTGTGGGTGATAAACCCCTATCGCCGGACGGTATTGATCTGTAAACCGGGGACTGAACCAGAGCTGGTCAACGCCTTACAAGAACTTCGCGCCGATCCGCAGTTGCCGGGGTTTCGCGTGTCGGTTGCCGAACTCTTCGTGTAGGAAGACGCCCCACGCAAGCGTCGGGCTACTTACGTTTAACGTCAGCGCTCTTCCATGAAAACTCCCAAATTAAGCAAAGCTGCTGAGGAACTTCTTCGTTCTCAGGTGATCGACGCGGATCGCCTGGCGCACGTAAAAACCTGCCGCAAGTCCTGAAAACGCACGGCGAAGCCCCGGAACAATATGGCGATCCTGGATGGTAGAAAACAGGTAATGGTTTTCCTCGGATTCCGAAGCCTGTCAGCCGTGGTTCAGAAATCATAATTGGTGATCTTCATTTTTTAGATTGTCCGCACTCCAACCATCGCCGAAAAAGTTGCGATGGTCGGAGCATTCGTTGGGGATGACGCCCTAGTGAATTTTGGAAGTGTTGCTCGGACAACCGTTGATCCTTCACAGCATTTTGGCTTTCAGTCAATTTCGTACTGGTTTCGTTACGGCGATATCAAGCATCTCACATTGGCGCAGGTGCAATTGGCCATCGCTCCCGGAGCAACAGCCTACCAACCAGGGGGCGCAAATGTTATGCGAGTCAGCAGTGTCCCACTGGGTCAATTCAGTTGCCTCGGGTCAACGACCGGAATGAGTATCAATGAGTATACCAGCCTTCAAGCCATCCCTGTGGCGCAAAGTATACCAGCGGCATAGCAATTTGCTTGTGTTTTCTCCAAAACCAATCGGGGCAAGCTCTTCTATCGATGACAAAACTTGGAGGCCGATATGACCATGTATTCTCAATTGTCTCAATTTGCTGATGGTGAGAGAATTCTCATTATGGAAGGAGGTGAAATTCCAGCTCCTCCGCACGCGGAACACCCAGGAAATCACCTTCTGGTGAACTGCCTGTACCATCAAAACTTCGACCAATTGACTCCTGCCTCGCAGCTTGCCACTGCCCGGTCGGATACTCTTTGCGTATTACAATTCCTGGTCGCTAACAAAATGTTGGATGGGATCGTGTCCGTTTGCGTCTCCTTTTATATTTCCCCGGGATCTCCACCTACACACACACACGTCGCCGTCTGTATCGCTACAGCATCTTTACTTCAACTATTTCACAGGAGACGACGGCTATCGACGGATCATATTTTCTGCCTTCAATGAATTCTATGCAGAGTTCGCAAATCGAGAAAATCAACGAATTGTTACAACCGTAAGAGTGATCATTTAGCGTGGCCGCTTCAATCTCTCCCGCGTTAGTTCCGGCACGAACTTCACCGGGATCGTTCCGCCGGACAAAACCGCCTCATGGTATCTTCCCAAATCGAACTTATCCCCCAGTTCGCGCGATACCTGTTGCCGGAGCCGATAGAACGCCGTTCTACCCACGAAATACGTCGATAGTTGACAGGAACTTTGCTTGGCCCGGACCACCTTCGCAACCGCTTCGCCTTCCGTTTGAAACCCGCCTTCCATCAGCAACTTCAACGCTTCGTCATCGGTCATGTTGTTGCAGTGCATTTTGTGGTCGAGGATCGCATTGATTACGGCCCGCAGGTAAAACTTCAACTGATTCATCCGCAAGGCCATGTCGCCGTTGCCGTAGCCCTGATCGAGCATCATTTGCTCCGTATACACTGCCCAGCCTTCGGCAAAGACGCCCGAGTACAACACGCGCCGAATCAATGACGGATGGCGATTGCCGTATTCGAGTTGCACGTAATGGCCCGGATAGGCTTCGTGAATCGTCAGGATTTTGAGCATCGCCTTGTTGTACTCTTGCAGATAGGTCGTCACCCTTCGATCGTCCCATTCTTTGGGCGGCGGGCTGATCGCGTAAACGCTGTTGGCCCTGGTATCCAGGGGCGGAGCGGGGTTCAAGTAGGCCGTCGAGTTGCCGCGCTGAAATTCCGGCATCTCGATCACTTCACAGCGATCGGGGTCGGGCAGCCGAAGAATATCCTTGGCCGCGATGAACTTCTTGAGTTCGGCGACCGTGGCTTTGCCATCGGCAACCAGGTTATCCGGTTTGCTGTGATCCTTGCCGATTTCCAGGAGCACTTGCTGAATCGTCGCTTTTCGCCCCTGCGCATCATCGGGCGGCAGCGCCTTGCCGGCGAACAACTGCGCCCACTGTTGCCGCGCCAGCACGTACATATCCCGGCGAACCCGGTCGGCTTCGACCTCGGCTTCTTTGAGAACCTCATCGGCAGTCAAGCCGGCATCGAGTTCCATTTCGAGCTTCTTGGCGAATTTCTCCTTGCCGATCCGCCATTCTCCGTTGGCGCTCGGCAACATTTCTTCGAGGAATTGCTGATACTCCTTCAACACCGGCACCAGTGCCTGGGAAGGCGCTTTCAATTCGCTGAGTTGCGGATTCTCACCCGCGACGACATAAATCCCTTTCTCATAGAAGGCGATGGCTCCCCGATTTTGGCGAATCGCCGTTTGCAGATGGGCCTTGGGCGGATTTTTGAGACTTTCTTTAGCTGCCTGAACCACTCTGGGAATAGCAGCGATTCGGCTGGCGGCATTGCGAACGGTGCGTTCCTTGTTGCCGGTGTTCTGCGTGAACATCAGGTAAACGCTGTCGGTGATGTATTCGTTCCAGATGCGGGGATCTTCCTCGAACGGTTTGGTATTCTCGTTGAGCCAGATATTCTTGATGAGTTGATCGCGCAAAATGGCGTAATCGACCTTCCCGCCGGCGCTGAGTTTCGTGCGGTCGATTTCTTTCTCCAGCCTGGCGAGGACTTGCTTGATGCGATCCTTCTCTGCTAGTCGGGTCTTGGGGGAGAGATCGTCGATGCGATCATCGTGGTCGTGATTGCCGAGCCGAGTGGCGTCGACGGGATGGATCTTGAATTCCTCATCGAGATACGCCTTGAAGAATGCTGCGAGCTTGGCATCTTCGCTGTCGGCGGCCGGGGCTTGGGTGGTCATCATGGCAAGGAAGAGAACGGTGAATGCAAAGCGTTTAGTGAGCATATTGGCCTATTGGAAAGGGAACTTGTTTCGATGGTGATTCTATGGGAAGAGGTTTGTGCGTGGAGAAAATGAGGGTGCCAAGAAAATCAAATTGCCAACCGTTGTCGGTTTTTGATTTGTGGGAGAACCTTGAGAGGATACGATAATTGTGACCGAGTGAAGAAGAGAGTCGCTCGTCAATCTCCGAGGGACCATAACCGAATCGTTGTTCAAGTTCCTCGCAAGACCGAATGGATTCTTAAAAAGTCTTCATGATTGGTTCTTTGCCTCCGCTGCGCTCTCGCGCCGGCTCATTTCTTCCCGCCATGATTCAGGTCCAGCGCCAGGAATTTGGCTGTTCCACCTCAAATTTCGAAGCCAAGTGCAATTCACGTGCCAACACATTTCAGCCGGCCCATTAAAGACGTTAAATACGTCAAATTCGGCTAGGCGCAGATTTTCGTTGTGCTATTGTAATTCACTCGCTGTGAGCACTTTAGTACCTGCGAAGGGTTCCCGTTCCATCCTGCCAGGCAAGTGCTGATTTTCTCGAACAATTGTGAGCTATTGCGATGTTTTATCCTATCAGAATTCGGGGCGCTGAACTGTGCGGCAAAACGCGAACAAATCGAACGGTTTGCCGATCTTCTCGACAACCTGTCACCCGACTCAAACTCGAAACTTTGGAGGAACGGATTACCCCCACGACCAGCGCGTTCCCGCTCGCGGGGGCCGGTGTGAATTCAACCGACCTCTCCCAGGGAACTGCGGTTGCCACGGATAGTTCAGGAAATGTTTATATCACCGGCACGTGGGAGGGCACGCAAAATTTTGGCGGCACCTCACTGACTTCGCACGGGGCCGACGATGCCTATGTGGCCAAGTACTCCTCGACGGGTGTCCTGCAATGGGTCGCCGATTTCGGCGGCGGCGGTTCCACGGTGACGACCGCAGGCATCGCGGTCGATTCCGCCGGCAATGTCTATACCACCGGCTATTTCCAGGGAACCACCTACTTTAACGGGTTCGCCGGCACCGACTCTCTTACCAGCTCCAATGGTGGATCGGACGAGAATGTCTATGTTTCCAAGCTGACCACCAACGGCGGATTCGACTACGTGGAGGATCTTGGGGCGGGCACGTATGCGCAGGCCGCAGGCATCGCGGTCAATGCTTCAACCCAGGCCGTCTACGTTACCGGCTCCTTCGTGGGCACCGGGAATTTCAATCCCGGCTCGGGCACGAACGATCTCACCTCTTCCAACAGCGGCAGCGATACCAACTCTTTCGTCGTCGGACTTGCCGCCGATGGGTCTTATGCCTTCGCCGATCTCCTCGGTTCCGGGAGTACCGCCGTTGCCAAGGCTATCGCCGTGGATAGTTCGGGAGATGTCTACTCGACCGGCTGGTTCACGGGTACGGGCAACTTCGATCCAGCGGGTACGGACGACCTGACCAGCACGGGTGGCATCAACAGCTACGTGTCGAAACTCAGCTCGACCGGCGCGTTTGACTTCGGCGAGGTGATTGGGGCGGGTTCCGTCGGTGCCTTTGCCACCGCGATCGCCGTGGATGGTTCGGGAAATGTCTACACGACCGGCTCATTCGCCGGAACCGGGAATTTTTCGGGTGGCTCGGCAATCGAGGATCTCACCAGTTCCAGCAGCGGTTCAGACATCAATGCGTTTGTGTTGAAAATGAGCAGCAGCGGCCAGTACGATTTCGCCGATATTCTCGGTTCCGGAAGTTCAGATGCTGAAGGGAATGGCATCGCGCTCGATCATTCCGGGAATATCTACGTCGCCGGCACCTTCGTGGGCACCGGGAATTTCAATCCCGGATCGGGCACCGCCAACCTGACCAGTTCCAGCGGCGGTACCGATACCAACACGTTTGTGTCCAAGCTGAACAGCAGCGGCCAGTACGTTTCCGCCAATAATCTCGGTTCCGGAAGCTCGGATGCGGTAGGTAACGGTATTGCCGTGGATGGGTCGGGAAATGTCTACACCGTCGGAACCTACGCAGGGACCGGTAGTTTTTCCGGCGGCGGCACCAACCAGAACCTGACCAGCTCGTACAGTGGAGCCAATAATTCCTTCTTCCTCGATCAGGTAGCAGTCCAGGCAGTAGTACCACCACCGCCACCAGCGACCGGGGCAGTCCTGGTTGCGGACTTCAAAGGCAACGGACTGTATGAGTATACCTCGGCCTCGGGTTGGACCAAGATAAAATCCTCCGATCCTACCTCATTCCAGGCGGATGCAGCCGGTGATGTTGTCGCCGTGTTCAGCACCGGAATTTTCGAATACTCCGCGAGCACAAGTACCTGGACCCGTCTGAGCGCGTCGATCCCGGCGGACTTTGTCCTGAGCTCGGCAGGTGAGGTGGTCGCCGACTTCCAGGGTAATGGGCTGTTCGAGTATAGCGCCGGTTCGGGCTGGACTCGTCTGAGTAACTCGGTCCCCACTTCGTTCCGTGTGGATGGAGCGGGTGATGTCTACGCCGGCTTCCAGGGTAACGGGCTCTTCGAGTACGTCACTGGTTCCGGCTGGACCCGTCTGAGCAATACGGATCCCAGTTCGTTCCGGGTGGATGCAGCGGGTGATGTTTTCGCCTACTTCCAGGGTAACGGCCTTTATGTGCATGCCGTTGGAGAAAGTTGGGTCCGCCTGAGTACCAACGATCCGATATCGTTCGCGGTCGATTCAACGGGTGATTTGTTCGCCGATTTCGCCGGCGAAGGCCTGTACGAGATCAGTCCTGGAGGGAGTTGGGTCCGCATTAACACCACGGTTCCGACGAGCTTCGCGGTGAATTCAGCGGGTGAGGTGGTCGCCTCGTTCTCCGGTACAGGGTTGTCCGAATACACTGCCGGATCGGGCTGGACCAGTCTGAATCCGAATCAACCGGCGGCTTACGGAGTGGATGCCGAAGGCGATGTCTTCGCCGCCTTCTCCGGAAATGGGGTATGGATGCTTGCATCGGGCGGAAGTTGGACCAAGTTGACGGCGGGCAATACCACGAGTCTGGCGATCGCGGGTTGAGGTTCCCGGCAAGCGAGCCGGCCACGGGCGGGCGAGTTAGCCCCCGGCTCTTACTTCTTGCTGTCGATCATTTGCGCTGAAAGCGCGGCAGCGAATCTTTGCCGATGGCGAAGGCGTAGATCCACGTGGGCTGGTCGGCCTTGAGATCGTTGTCGGTCGTGACGATCAGAAGCCGGCGGCCATCGGGCAGATCGGGGCCAAAAGCCAGACCTTCCACCTTGCCCGGGAAATCCGAACCGGCCAGACCGAAGCGCGGGTCGAGCAGGTCGATAAATGCCACTTTCTTGACCGCGACGATTCCTTCGGGCACGCCATCCTTGGGTAATCTCGCGGTCGAGCTGATGTCGGTGGCTTTCGACACATCGATTCGAACGATCTTCTTTTCGCGCGCTTCCTTGCCGCTCTTGCCGTCGCGCTCGATGACCAGAAACTCATTTTCATTCACGGCCAGGATTTCGCTCAGTCCCAGGCCGGACTTCGCCATGGGATACAAAAACTCCCGGCTCGCTCCGGATGCGATGTCAATCTCGATGAGGCGGGTACACATGGCTTTGCGCCCGCCGTCCTGAATCAATGGTGCCTGCATCGCACCCACGAGTTTTCGGCCGTCGGGAGTAATGGCGAGCCCCTCCATGCCCTTGTTCGTAACGCGTCCCGATTGGTTCGCCGCGATTTCCGCATCTTCATCCGCTCGCGGATTGGCAATCAGAAATTTCTTGGGAACCGGGATCGAACGCAATCGTTTTCCAGTGGGAGCAAACTGATAGATGTAAGGTCCGTATTCGTCGGAGATGAAAATACTGCCGTCGCGACCGACCCGGACAGCCTCCGGATCGAACCGTAACGTCGCCGCCGGCTTGGCGGGATCGAATGCGGTTGCCACGCCCACGAGCGATCGGCCTGCCTCGTCTTTGAGCATTACCGTCTCGATCAGGCTGATTTTCAACTCCGGCTTGGCCTCGCCTTTGAGTACGATATCGACGAAGTGCATCCGGCAGGCAAACGAGGCACCACCGTCCGAGGGGCCGCGATCGCAAACCATGACATATCGGTTTCCCTGTCCGGTATAGGCAATGCCGGAGCCGTGACTGCCCAGACGGTTTCGCGGCGTGCCATCCTCGAGTTTACCTTCCAGTCCCGATCGATCCGTTGCATCTCCCGCAACCGCTGTCTTGCCGAGAAAGGTGATATCCGCCGAGGCTTGCGCCGCTGGGACCAGTATCGAGACGAAACAGGTGAACGCACGGAAAAAGGCGCATGGCCGGCAACTCCGACGAGAAATGAATGAAACGCACACCAGGGAAAACGGATCGCGTGGTATGCTAATCGGAACAGAAAGGTTTGGAAGGGTGAGCAATGTTTTTCACAGTATCTTCACGATCTGGACAACTAATCTCCAAAACCTTTGCGGCGTACAAAGAAATCTTGGGAGGTTGATGTTCCCAGGGTTCGCAAAGCCTCACCCCATAGGCATCAAGTTAAGGAAACGCGGCAATCGCCCCTCGTTCCCACGCTCCGCGTGGGAACGCACGTCGGGACGCTCTGCGTCCCGTCCTCGCTGCGCCGACTCGGCGGGCAGTCGTGCGGAAATCGAGCGGGACGCGGAGCGTCCCGACGTGCGTTCCCACGCGGAGCGTGGGAACGAGGGGGCTTTCTGGTAGCTGGATTGAAATGGGGCGAACGGTAGCGCGGCAAAACCTATTGTCGCTATTTGGGGTGCCAAACCTTCTGTCGCGTGTCAGTTTCCCTGCCCAAATCTCCCCGCTCCCCTAAGTTTCACCTAATCTCGAACTTGAAGCCTGCGGGGCGAGGCTTTGCGAACCCTGGATTACCTTGATTGCGCTTTCGGCCTGCGCTGCGGAGCAACCGATCCGCCTTACTCGTCCTCTTCATCAGGAGTTGGGCTGTTGAACGGTTGATTCTTGAACCGTTCCAACTGCTTGATAGTAGCCGTTGTTCTTATCCATTTCGCTGCACTTTTTCATCAGTTCCAGCGCCTTGTCCCGATTGCCTTTGCGGAAGTTGATTTCCGCCAGGGTATCGAGATAGCCTGCACTTTCCGGCTCCAGTTCCACGGCTTTTTGCGAATGCTTCAAGGCGTCATCCAGATCCCGGTCTGCAATTGGCCATCACCCAGGCGACCGAATTATGTCCGAAGCTGCTGTTGGGGTACTTCTTGAGCATGTTGTCGTAACGCCTTTTACCTGGTTATAGATGGCGTCCGCTTCCTTCTTTTTGCCCTGTTTTTCCAGTTCCGGCACGAGCTTGATGGCGACCTCGACATTGCCGGGCATGACTTCCAGGTTGTCGCGCGCTTGCAGCGCTTCCTCCTTCGATTTCCCTTCACCCAGCAGACCCCGAGCCCGATGGATGCGGCACCGATTCCGGCACGATGAGGTAGGCCGTCGGTTCCACGAAAGTCGCCCCGGTGCGGAGACAGCCGACCAGACACATGCTCGTAGTAACTCGCTGCTTTGAAGAAGTGCTTTTCTTTGGCCGACTCGCGCGCCAGTTGGCTAAGGACGTTGCCGATCGTGTAGTTCTTGTACCAGCCGGTCTTCAACACCATGTACGCTTCCTTTCGTACCATTTCGGGCCAGTCTCGTTTGCCCAGTTCCTCCATCAATTTGGCACGTACTTCCTCGTTGCCCAGCGGCAGCCAGTGCGCGATATCGATGAGTCGATTCCCTTCTTTCTCGTTGCCGGCCAGCTTCAAGGCCCGGCCCTGGAGATAGGTTGCCAGTGCGGGATTGTCCAGGTTATCCAGAAAGGACATGTCAATCTCGGGATCGCCGACGATCAGCACTCCTTGCTGTGATTTCTTGACCGCCCTGGCATAGCTTTCCGCCGCCTCCTTGTAGGCTTTTTATCCATGAGGAAATCGCCAAAGCGAATCCACCCCTGGCAGCGGGTGTTGCCTCAGCGGAGCGCTTCAGGTAGATCTCGGCTTTTTCGTCGTTCTTGAGCGCACCGATAGGCCTGGGCAATGGCCCAGAGCGGGGTATAGGCATTGCGCGGCATTACGAAACGTTCTTCTTCTCCTTTGATGCCTTCGCGATCGGCTTTCGCCTCCATCTTTTTGAGCCAATCGGCCGTCAACTTGGGATCCAGCTTGCCCTTCATGATGTCCCGGACCCTCTTCAAAACAATGGCCACGTCATCATTCGGCGCGTTTTGCCGCATCAGATTCCACCAGGCCAATGCCAGGAGCTTGCCGTCTTCGCCGAAGATCGGTTCGATCAAGGTCTGGAAATTATCTTCCAGACCGGCCTTGGTTAACCCGTCCAGGCACTTGGCCGCGTGTTCCACGACCAGGTCGCTCAGCCCGAGGCGGGCTTCCGTCTTGATGAGATCGTGCGCGAGTCGAAAGTCCTGACGGTGCTTGAAGTCGAGGTTGTTGACCAGGGTTCCGAAGAGTTGCTTGGCCGCATCCTTTTCGCCAAGCTGATAGAGCATCTTGGCCCGGCGAATTTCGATGTGATGGCGTTCCCTCAGCTCGGTGCCTTTTTGGCGGGCCTCATCCACCAGAGCGAAGGCTTCCTTGTGCTTCATTTGGGGCAGAGCAAATCGAAGCCAAGACCGAATTGCGCTTGCGGTCGACGATAATCTCGATTGCCAGCTTGGTCTTGCCGTTGAGGAGCAGCGCATCGATGCCCTGGCGAATCTCGAAATCCTCCGCAGCTTCATTGGTAGCTGCTTTGCGAATGTCTTCGACCAGTTCGTCAAATTTCGCCGTCTCGCCCGCAAGACGGCGTAAGCGGCCATGACACCAAGACGATTGCCGGCGTCCCGGGGGCCGTCCTTCAAATCCGACAAGGCCTTCCAGTCGGAGGCTTCCCAGAGCAGCATCTCGGTCAATTCCCGGTTCTCGGCCGATTCCGCCACCCGGCGGGCCGACTTCCAATCGCCCTTGACGCGATAGAGGAAAACCAACACGGTGGCCGCATCTTGCCTGGGTTTACCTTTCTTCTCGAATTGCGTCTCAAAACGGGCGATAGCGGCATCGAGTTTGCCGCGTAAATACATGAACGCAGCGTAATCGGACCCTGAAGTGCCGGCGGAACCGGCAACAGCGAGATCCAGCAATTTTTCCGCCGAATCGAAGTCGTCGCGCAGCAACACCGCCGGTATGACATCGCGGGCTATCCCGGAGAAGCGTCGCGTGCACTTCGGATTTTTCTTCCTTGCCAAGCAGTTTGCGCAGTACCGGGAATGGAATCGGATAGAGTTTTGACACCGATCCAATTGCTTCCTGCCGCTGTGGAGGCTCACCGTCCTTGAACTGCTCGATGAATTTGCCAATCGCATCGGGCGTATCGGGATACAGGCCCCAGCGGAATTTATCGAGGATGGCCTTGGCGACCGCGGAAGTTTCCTCATCCTTGCTGCGTTCTGCAACTTCCAGGGCTTGTTCTGCCGAAGCCCCGGCCTCCCAGAGGAGCTTGGAGGCGCGCTCGCGAACGGGAAAGCGCGGGCTGCCGAGATCCTGAATGGCCTTTTGAATCTGTTCGGGCGAGAAGGTATTTTTCTTGGGAGGTGATTTATCCAGCACAGGCGCGGGAGCGGCCTGGGAAATCACGAAAACGCTCGAAACCAGAAGAGAAGCTCAGCGCGAAGCGATGCACGGAACGCCTCCTTTGAAGATTGGGGAGGAGAGGGCACAACAGTACATCCTATCGTGAAAGGTGCAGTTAAGGCAAGCCGGAGACGGGAAATGGGTGGCGGGTGATGGGTGGCGGGTGATGGGGGGGGTGGCGGGTGGCGGGTGATGGGTGATGGGTGGCGGGTGATGGGTGGCGGTGAAAGACAGAAGGCATTTTCCCTCCACCCATCACCCTCCACACTCCACACTCCACACTCCACACTCCACCCATCACCCTCCACACTCCGCCAAGGTTACTTCGGCTTGGCAAATTCGTCGTCGTCCACTTTTTCGAGACTGGTTACTTTCACTATTTCCAGTTCGATGTACGGCTTGCCGTCGCGGAGAATCTCGACTTTCTTTGCCACCTTCTTGCCGTCGATCTCCTGGTATTCCGTAATGAGCCGTTCCTCGGTGACTTCCTGTCCGGTGGCAAGATCTTTCTTGCGCCATCTCGGACTTGACGACGAGATAGGTCGTCTTGTCGACAAAGAGATTGATATCCTTCTTGCCCTCGCGAAACCGTGACGCCGAGGACCGGCTTGTCCTTGATCTTGCTTTCGCCCACCAATGAATATTTCACGCCCTTGTCTTTCAAGACCAGACCCTGCATCAGCCCGATCAAATAAACGGCCTCTTTGAATTCCGCCATCATGTCGTCGGTGACCTTCACGTCCATGTCGTTGGCCCGGATCCAGGCCTCCTTGCCGTTAAAGACGGTGGCGACGTTGAATTTCTTGTTCATGACCGTCAGTTCCGAGTTTTCTTTGAGTTTGTCGGGGTATTTGACGGTTACTTCCTGGGAGAAATCCAGACCCAGACCCATCATGTGAAGAGTGCCCTTGGCCGTGGTGGACATACCCTGGTTTTTCGTATCGACGCCCTTGGGAAAATGGGCCTTCATTGCTTTCTCGACGATTGTCTTCGCATCGTCCTCCGCAGCGCAAAGGGTCGAACCGAAAACTACCACGATTGCAAGCACTTGCAAGACTTGACGCATGATGCACCTTTTTCGAAATGGTTGAATAAGCCGACGTAGGATTACGACTCCTTATTTTGTATTACTAACGCCTTCATTTTTCAGCATATTTCAACGTGATCGACCGCAAATCCATGATGGCCACTCCTGCTTTCTTTTTCGGCTGCACGTTCAACGTATACCGTCCTGCTTTCTCGACCGAAATGCTGCCGATCTCGCGCTTCTTGAAGTTCTGAAACCCGCCGGTGTCCTCGACCGTGAACGTCAGCGTCTGGTTCGCCGACAGCTGAGCTCGACCTCACTGCCGCCCTGCCCCTTGCCGCAGCCTTGCAGGACCTCGACCGTGAACTTCCCCGGCTTCGTGACCGTGAATTCCCACGACGCCGAGTCATCGGCCGCGTCCAGTAGCCGAGCGTGTTCTTGTGCGGCAACGGCTCGTAGCGCAACATGCACTCCCTGATACCTCGGCAGTGCCGGGCATGAAGCGTCGATGTTGCCGTCTTTGCCTTGCGGGTTCGGCACGTAGTCTGGGTTCGGCTTCATCATCTTCGCCCCGACTTCCTTGCGCCAGGCTTCGAGTTTCTCGCCCAGTTCTTTCGCCATGTCTGGTTTGCTCGCGAATCAGGTTTCGACTTTCGCCGGCATCGCGTTCGACAGTCGAACAGTTCCGTGCGGCCATCCTCGATAAAACTCGATGAGTTTGTAATCGCCCGCCCGGATAGCTCCACCCGGCTTGCCGCCCTGGTTGCTGTAATGCGGATAGTGCCAGAACAAGTCTTTGCGCTTCAAGCGATTCGCCCTTGAGCACCGGGACGAGACTGACGCCATCGATCTTCGTCTCGTTCTTGACGCCGCACGCATCGAGGATCGTCGGAAACAAGTCGATGCTGTTGACCGGGATCGCGCTGGACGCCCAGGTTCGGATTCCCTGGCGAGTTTGACAATCAACGGCACACGCAAGCCGCCTTCGTAGAGATAACCTTTCCCCTCGCGCAGCGGCGAGTTGATCGTCGGCGGAGTGTTCGGCCCCTCGACGACGCACAGGCCGCCGTTGTCCGAGGTGAAGATGACCATCGTGATGTCGGCGAGTTTCAGGTCGTCGAGCTTCTTCATGACCCGGCCCACGCTCTCGTCGAGACTTTCGAGCATGGCGGCATAAATCGGGTTGCCTTGCTGTCCCGCTCCGCCGGCCTTGTACTTGGCGATGAGATCGGGCTTGGCCATCATCGGAATGTGTGGGGCGTAATGAGCCAGATACAGAAAGAACGGCCCCGTTTTGCTTGCCTCAATGAATTTCTCGGCTTCTTCCGTGAGCCGATCGGTGAGGTATTCGCCATCGGGAGCTTGTTCCAGACCGGGCATGAAGGTCTTGTCTTTCCCGCGATACGGAGCGAAGTAACTGCGCGGTGAGCCAAGCTGGTCGCCGCCGACGTTCACATCAAAGCCGCGCTGCAGCGGGCCTGCATTCTTGCCGCCCAGATGCCATTTGCCGATATGGCCCGTCTTGTAACCTGCTGCTTTCAGATCGGCCGGCAGAGTGGTTTCGGAAGCAGGGAGTTCCTGCGCGATCACCGGACGAAGCAACTGTTGATCGAGTCGATCGGGCCGGCCCGGCAGCCAGTCGGTGAGGTTGAGTCGAGCAGGATATTTTCCGGTCATGATCGCAGCACGCGTCGGCGAGCACACGGGTGCCGCTGCGGTGGCATGCGTGAAACCGAATCCCGCTCGCAGCAAGGCGATCGAGGTTCGGCGTTTTGTGGTATCTGCTGCCGTAACAACCCAGATCGGCCCAGCCCAGATCGTCGGCGACAATGACGACGACGTTGATTTTCTCGGCGGCAAATGCCGAGAAAGCGAACAGCAGCACGCAAACAATCGCGGCAATCAGGTTTCGCATGTTGGCCTCAAGAGAGCAAGAAAGATCCAGGTTCCAAGCCTCGTAGGATAAGCGTCTCGCGCGTCTCGCTTATCTGTTCGTATCAGTGCGACGACAGATTGTCGATTCGATACCTGAGCGAAAAAGCACGGACAGGCGAGACGCTTATCCTACGAGGTCTTTTTTGGACTTTCTTTTGCAATTCGCACAAATTAGATAGCTTTCATCTTCACACTGATCGATAGGATTGATACAGTTCTCGGATTGCACTGGTGGCTGCCAGGCAAAGTCGCCGACCGTTTATGCATCAACATTGCTTGATGAGCACCGGGTTCATGGAGATCGAAGTAATGCGTTTCCCTCGAGTGTTGGTCATCTATAACGAACCGGTTCTTCCCAAGGAGCATCCCGACGCGGCCTCCGAATACGACATCATCGCCACCTCGGAGCTGATCGAGAACATCCTTCGCGAAGGTGGTTTTCCCACGCGACGGATCGGCTTCTCGACCGATCCGCAGGTGTTGCTGGATGAGCTGCGAACTTCTCCGCCCGATGCCGTGTTCAATCTCTTCGAAGGATTGGCCAATCAGACCGCGACGGAAATCTCGGTGGTGAGTCTTCTGGAGTGGCTCAACATTCCCTTTACAGGCTCCCCTTCCTTTGCGATCTCATTGGGCCGCGACAAGATCCGCACCAAGTTCTTGCTGCAAGGGGCAGGATTGCCGACTCCCGATTTTGCGGTCGTCGAGCAACTGCCCTGCCCGCGCTGGACCTACGAATGGCCGGCGATCGTCAAGCCGGCCTGCCAGGATTCGAGCGTCGGCATCGAGCAGGCGAGTATCGTGGTCAACCAGGAGCAACTCGAAAAACGAGTCAGCTATATCTTGAACCGCTATCAAGGCGCAGTGCTGATCGAGCAATTCGTCTTTGGCCGCGAGTTTCACGTGAACATGATCGAAGACCCTGGGGAAAGCCCCACCCGGCCGATCCTGACGATGATTCCCCTGGCCGAGGTCCGCTTCGAGTACGAAGCAGGCAGGCGCTTCTGGCCGATCTACTCCTACGATGCCAAATGGAATACCGAATCCGAAGAATATCTCGGAACGCCGCTGGATACCGCAGTGAGCTTGCCGGCCCCGCTGGGCGAACGGATACGCCGAATCGCACGCGAGACCTATCGGCTCACGGGCTTGCGCGATTACGGCCGATTGGACATTCGACTCTCTGAAGATGGAATGCCGGCCATCCTGGAAGTGAACCCGAATCCCTACTTGAACAGCATCGCATTGTTGGACGGCTTCAAACATATGGGGCGGTCGCACGAGGAGTTCATTGTCGAGATGATCTGGTCCGCGCTGGCACGAAGCGGGAAGAACTGGGAACGACCGGTGCGTTTGACTGCGTCAAAAGTTCCAAGTTCCAAGTTGCAAGTTCCAAGTTGAAAACCATCTGTCTTTGACTTGGAACTTACGAAGGAATCAAAGTATATAACGAGGACCAAGAAATGCCGGATAAACTAAAGGAATTCGTCCGTCAAACGATCGAGGAAATCCTCCAGAACGCATCTCCGGAAGAAAAACTCAGAGGATTGTCTGCGGAGGAAAGGCTCAAAGGGATGTCCACGGAGGAAAGGCTCAAAGGGTTATCTCAAGAAGAGGTGGCACTCACTTTATCTCCCGAGATTTTGGAGAAGGCACTCCGACAACTCAAAGGAAATGGTACCTCTAAGTCAAACTAAAATGGCCAACTTCGGATCGGTGCAGCAAAAATCGATTGGCAAGGTAGAATCAGTGAGTTGATGGATGATCATTTCCTTCAGGTTGCGACGCTTTGAGATTTTGAAGCCGCAGCTGGTCTCTGGTTGGCTCCGCCCGCAGTCGTGCAGCGACAAAACGAACGCCGAAAACGACCCCAACGATCAACCCCCACAAAATGAACGCACATACCCAGAAAACGCAAAGCGGACGAAAGGAAGTGCTCGTTCGCCCCAGCGGGATCATGCAACTCAGGAACGTAGCACAGCACGATAATGCGACAAGAAGCTTATCCGTCCAGTGCAAATCAAAGGGTAGAGTGCCTTCTGGGCGCAAAGTTTCTTTTCGAAAGTAGATACGTAGGGCAACGTAGCCTGCCAGGCAAAAGAGAAGCCAGACATACGGCATATCGTCCGCCAGCACTGCGCTGAAGTTGTGGGAGATGACCTCTCTGGGACTTTCATGCGACCAGATCCATTGGGCCGTGTACCAGAGGGCCAGCGAACCAAGACCAAGTAGCAGAGATACGCGTGCTGCCGTGGATCGGATGGAGCGATAGCGCAGCAAGTACCATCCACCGAATGCGAACGCCAAAGAAAGAAAAAGCCCAGGGGCGACTTCGAACCATTCTCGTTGCCCTTCCGGGATTTCAATCCGGTAATTGGGTGGTGGCATGTTCGCAATCAGAGATAGCATGTGAGCCTCTCAGATGTTCCCGATGACTCGATCGCCCAGATCTCGGTTCGGCTTTCTCCAATTCAGCTACTTCGCCAGCGAAAAGCAGGCGATTTCCTTGTCGTTTCGCACGAAAATCTTCTTGTCGGCAAACGCCGGGTGCATCCATAACACCCCGTTGCGCGTCATCTTGTTGGTCGGCTCCAACAACTTCACCCGATCAATCTCCTCATAACCCTTCGGCGAAAGTTTGGCCTGGATCAATTGCCCGTGTTCGTTGAAGAGGAAATAGCGGTCTCCGTGCTCGATGATGAAGGCGTTGGCCCAGCGCTCGTTGTCCGTGGGTTCGTCCGGCGACTTCTTCGCATTTCGATCATTCTCACCCGATCGAGTTGCCTTCATCGACATCCAGACCCGCTTTCCAGTCTGGGCCTCCAGACAGCGCAACTCGCCGTAGCTGCATACCCCATAGATGTAGCCATCCTTCACCACCGGCGTCGGGATGATGCTGTGCAGGCCATCGGTTCTGCCGGGCTTTTCGCTATTGCTTTTCCCTTTCCACAATACCGTCGCACCGGGCTTTTCCATGTCGAGCTTCAACATCATCGGCCCATTGTAAAACGCGGTCACGAACAGTTTATCCTTGTCGATGAGTCGAGGGGTGGGAGCGGTCAGAGCGGCCTGGCTCTCGAAGGGCTGCGACCAGAGCTTCTTGCCGGTTTCCGGGTCAAGCCCGACCACCGCGTGGGAATGCCAGATAATCAACTGCCGCATGGTGCCGACTCGATAAATCATGGGCGGACAATAGCCGAAATCGCCGTTGGTCGAGAGTGCATGCCAGATTTCCTTACCCGTTTTTTTGTCGAGCGCCACCACCATTCGATCTTCCGAACCACCGATGAGGCAAATGAGTTTATCGCCATCGATCAGTGGATGAGCAGCGAATCCCCACACCGGCAAAACCGACTTGTAATCCTTCAGGAAATGCTTTTCCCAGATGACGTTGCCCTTCTCGACACCGAAGCAATACAGATCGCCCATGGCACCGAGCGTGTAAACCCGGTCGCCGTCGACCGTGGGCGTGCAGCGCGGGCCGGATGGATAGCTGATCCTGTAGGGGCAGGGATATTCATAGATCCAGAGTTGCTCGCCGCCGGCTTCAGCGAAGCATAGAACCCGTTCCTTACCCGAAACCTTCGTGCGATCGAATGGGCTGTCCGGATTCTTCGCACCCTCGGCGATGATGCGATCGGTCACGAAAACTTTGCCGTTGGACACAGCAGGACCGGCATAACCCTGTCCGATCGGCATTCGCCAGACCTCTTTAGGTGCCAGTTTCTCGGCAATCCCGGTCTCGCGCCAGACGCCGTCGCGCTTCGGACCGAGCCACTGCGGCCAATCGTCGGCATGAGCGACAGTAGGAAGCAACACGAACAACCAGCCAATATATCGCATTCCGATATCTCCGAAGCAAATACAGACTAACCACAGAGTCACAGAGAACACAGAGAAGACAATTAAACCACAGATGAACACGGATCATACTTCTTGAATTGATCCGTGTTTATCCGTGTTCATCTGTGCCCTGATCCCATTCTATCTTTTATCTTTGCTGTGTCCTCTGTAGTACTGATGTCGAAAATCTTTGCGCCGTACAGAGAGTTAGGGCGATGTCTCGCCAAAGGCGAGCGTCGGGGCGTTAGCCCGACGTGGGCTCCACCTGCTGTTGCTTGGATTTAATTCAAGCGGCGAATGTGCGGTGCGAAGAGGAGCGGTTCGGCAGATGCAGTCCACGTCGGGCTAACGCCCCGACGCTCGCCTTCGGCGAGCCTTTGCCTCTTTTGGTTGCGGCTACGCCGCGCTGTAGTTAATCATGTCTTGAATTCTGGTGTGCCCAGCGAGTATCGCGCTCTTTCCAGTCCCATTGCAATCGATTGCGATGCACCGTAAAATTCGATTTCTGGTTTATCCTTCTCCCGCGACGGTGGTGTATGTTCGAAGGCATTACTCGTTCGTTAAGCGACGTTTTCAAGAAACTCCGGGGCCGTCGGCTCACCGAAGCCAATATCAGCGAAGGTCTCCGCGAAGTCCGCAGGGCCTTCCTTGAAGCCGATGTTAATTTTACGGTCGTCAACAACTTTATCGACAGGGTTGAAAAAACCGCCATCGGGCAGGACGTGCTGGCGAAGGTCAATCCGGGCGAGCAGATCATCAAGATCGTTTACGATGAACTCGTCCAGCTCATGGGGCCTGTCGATCACAAGATTCGCTATGCCAAAGATCGGCCCACCGTTCTCATGATGTGCGGCTTGCAGGGTTCCGGTAAGACGACCACCTGCGGCAAGCTGGCCCTGATGCTGCAAAAGGAAGCGCGCAAGCCCTTACTCGTCGCCGCCGACTTACAGCGCCCTGCTGCCGTTGAGCAATTGAAGGTTTTGGGCCAGCAGCTCAACATTCCCGTCTTTAGTGCACCCTCCAATCCGGTCGATGTTTGCCGCAATGCCGTGGCTTATGCCAAGCTCCAGGGTTTGGATACCGTCATTCTCGATACGGCCGGTCGATTGCAGGTCGATACCGAGTTGATGAATGAACTCAAGCAGATCGACAAGCAGGTTCGACCCGATGAGGTTTTCCTCGTCGTGGATTCGATGATCGGTCAGGAAGCGGCCAACGTCTCGAAGACTTTCCACGAAGCGATGGAACTCAACGGCGTTATCCTGACCAAGCTGGATGGCGATGCTCGCGGCGGAGCAGCGTTATCGATCAAGGAACTTACCGGCGTTCCCATCAAGTTTATCGGTGTCGGCGAGAAGCTGAACGCTCTGGAATTGTTCCGGCCCGAAAGCATGGCCTCGCGGATCATGGGCCAGGGCGACTTGATGGGATTGGTCGAGAAAGTCCAAGAAGCGCAACAGCAATTCACGCAGGAACAACTCCAAGAGCAGCAGAAGAAACTGGAGAAGGGCAACTTTACCCTCAACGACTTCCGAATGCACTTCGAGAACCTGCAAAAGATGGGCATGAAGGATGTGATGTCGCGGATGCCCGGCATGTCCGACATGATCCCGGAGGGCGAAGATCCGGAAGTGGCCTTAAAGCGCGTGCAGGGCATGATCGACTCGATGACCAAGAAGGAACGGCTCAACCCCGATATGATCGACATCTCGCGCCGGCGAAGAATCGCGGCAGGAAGCGGCAATGAGCCTCACGAGGTCAAGAAATTCCTGGATCAGTTCGATCAGGTGCGGGCGATGATGAAGAAGATGGCCGAGATGACCATCTGGCAGAAGATCAAGATGGTAACGGGGATGGGCCAGGCCGGAGCATTCTTGCCGGGCAACGAGAATATGCTCAAGAGCAAGGGCGACACGGGCCATCGCAAGAGCGCCAAGGAACGCGCTGAGGAGCGGAAGAAGAAAAAGAAGAAGAAACGGTAAATCAATAGTGGTCAGTGATTAGTGGTCAGTGGTCAGTAAATGCAAAGACCGTCGGGTATTTCGCACCTCGTTCCCACGGTCCTCCGTGGGAACGCAAGACCAAGACGCTCTGCGTCACGATCGACAGAGGTGCTTCAGCATTGACCGCGATAACGACTTGGAGGCATTCGGTATTTACTGACCACTAATCACTGACCACTGACCACTATTCCATAAAAACAGTAGGACTCGCCTCTCGCAGATGGTAAGATTCTCTCCACTTCTTTTCCCAACCTCTTGGTCGCTTCGCCTGTCATGCAGGTGGAAAGCTAGGTTCTTTGCCTTATGAATCCCGCTTATCAATTGATGATTGGTGCCTGGGCGGTGGTCGCCGCCTGGGTGGTGTTTGTGATCTTCACGAATCGTCGAATCCACCCGAAGGTACTTTTTGCACTCTTCATGGTCGAACTGTGGGAGCGATTCAGCTACTACGGAATGCGCGCTTTCCTGGTTTTGTACTTGATGAGTAACATCAACGACGGCTTTCGAATGATTAAGGGGGATGCCTACGGAATTTATGGAGCGTATGGTGCACTCGTCTATCTGACTCCCTTGATGGGCGGCATATTGGCTGACAAGTTTTTGGGATTCCGCAAGGCGATTATCTGGGGAGCTATCCTGATGGCGGCGGGGCAGTTCACTCTCGCTGCCAGCGGGGATAGCTTGTTCCTCACCTCTCTCGGCGCAGAAAATAACAAACTACTTTTCCTGTACGTCGGCCTGGGATTGCTGACCATTGGCAATGGATTTTTCAAACCAAACATCTCCAGTATGATCGGTAAGTTTTACCGCCAGGGAGACCCCCGACGCGATGGTGCGTTCACCATTTTCTACATGGGCATTAACCTGGGTGCGTTTCTAGCTCCCTTGACTTGCGGTGCCATTGGGGAACTGGAAGGCTGGAAGTACGGGTTCATGCTGGCCGGCTTTGGAATGATTATCGGGTTGATTCTTTTCTTGTTCACCGTCTCATCAGGATGGCTCGAAGACAAATCCGATCCTCCTGCGGCGGCCAAAAACCTCAATGTTGCATCCCTCCCTATTAGTTCTGTTATCTATTTGGGAACCTTTCTGATTTTGCCGATCGCTGCGTTCCTTGTCTACAAGAACGATGTCATGGATTATCTGCTCGCAATCGTCGGAGTTGGCATGATCGGCTATATGATTTGGCTTTCCTTGCAGTACGACAAAATCGAAGGCGAACGGATTTGGGTAATCGTCATATTGCTCCTCTTCACGACAATCTTCTGGACATTTTTTGAACTGGCTGGCAGCGCACTTAATGTGTTTACCGAGGAGAACGTCGAAAAAACCATCTTTGGCGTCAAACTCCCGACAACGTTCTTTCAGGCAGTAAACCCCGGATTCATCATGTTGTTTGCCCCGGTCTTCTCAGCGCTCTGGATCTATTTGGCCAAGCGAAATATCGATCCGCCGGCACCGGTCAAGTTCGCAATGGGTTTGGCCATGTTGGGTGCAGGATTTTTGATGCTGAATCTCGGCAAGCCGTTCGTTCAGAATGCCATGATGCCGGTGATATTTCTGATTTTGTTCTACTTGCTCGGAACTCTGGGCGAGCTGGTATTATCTCCGGTAGGCTTATCGTTGGTGACCAAGCTGGCACCTGCCCGAATTGCCGGTTTCGTAATGGGTTTTTGGTTCCTGTCTTCGGCAATTGCACACCAGGCAGGAAAGTGGATCGCAAAAGCAACCACGAGCGAAAATCCCGATGTCAAACTTAGTCCTCAACAATCGCTTGATCTTTCCCTGAGCGTGTTCACCAATGTTGGTTTGTTCGCTCTGGGGGCCGCTGTCGCTGCTGCTCGCCCTGTCTCCATTGATTAAACGGTGGATGCACGGCGTGGAGAACACCACAACCACGGCAAACACCGAGCAAGAACCGCCCATGACTTAGTAAGGTGAATTCCAAATTCCAAGTTGTGTGACGAACGGTCTGAAACAACATGGCTTGCAAAGAATGCGACCTCATCGTTTGCCGCTCCTGCGGCGAACGTCTTTGTCTTGCCGCTCCGCGGCTTTGCGCTATCTCCAACGCGGCGGCTGTTGTCTATTGAATGAGCCGTCGATTGTGGAAGGTTTCAGCCGCGGAGCGGCAAGACAAGACGTTCGCCGCTGGAGCGGCAAACGATGAGGTCGCCGCGGAGCGGCAAACGATGAGCGCCTCATTTCAGACCGCGCAGAATTTGAACGTCCAAGTATTTACCGACCACGGACCACTGACCACTAATCACTATTCCTGCCTCTTGCTTCCAGACCGGTTTAGCTCGATAATCTTCCTTCAGTTCTCCTCACCTCGATTAACTTCTCTGGAGTAAGCCCATGACTGCCTCACGCAGTTGTCGTGACCGGCGCTTGGCTTTTTCAGCCATCCTGCTGCTCGCTGTTTCCCCGAACGCTTTCGCCGCCGAACCGAAGTCGGGCGTCGAATCGGTCCTCACCCCGGAAACCATCGGTTTCCTCCATGTCCGCATTCAAGATGTCTGGGATAGCCCCGGTTTGGCCTTCTATCGCAAGATGCTTGCCAGCTTGGGTGCCGATGAGGTCAAGGCGTTCAATGGCAAATTCGCTCCGAATCCCTTGCAGTTCGAGACTGTGACGGTCGTCATGCCCTCCGTCAATGTTCGGATGGCGCTGCCCGATGGCCGTCCGGTCGGCGAATCGATGTTGTGGGTCGTCACCACGAAAAAGCCGATCGATCGCGTCGATCTGGTCAAGAGTCTTGGGCTGGAGGCCCGGACCAAATCGCATCGCGGCAGCGATTATCTCTTCGAGGAATCGCGCTGGGCGGGTTTAATCCAGCTCGATGCGACAACGCTGGTCGTCGGTTCCGAGGATTCCATCATTCGGCTCATCGAACAGCGCGAAAGTACCAAAGGAACCGACAGTCAATTGGCCAAGATTTTTGCGGGTCAGGCAAGCAAGCACTCCGCAATGCTGGCAGTCAATCCCACTGCCCTGGCGACTCCGGAAATTCTCAAAGGCGTCCCCGATGCGCTTGCCCCGTTGCTCAAAGCTTCCGTGGCCTGGGCAGCGCTGGAACTGAAAAAGGAAACTCATCTCTCCCTCAACATCGAATTTGCCACCGCTGAGCAGATGGCAGCAGGTGAAAAAGCGGTAGAGGCGGTTCGGACGATGGCTCAGGGCCTGATTGCCCTGGGCATGAGGGAAATGCAAAGTGAAGAAACCAAGGCCACCAAACGGCCGCTCATGAGCTTGCTGGATATGCCCAGCCATTTCACGCCCATGCTTGGGAAGGCTGCTCTGAAATATCTGGAATCCACGTTGAAGGCGCTCACCATCGAAACCAAAGAGAACACTCTGAGAATCGGTGCCAATCTCAGCGAATTCTTCCCTGCCAACGCCGATGCGCTGGCAATCATGACGTTCGCGGCAGTCGCCGATGTGGGCGCAGGAAGTTATTACTTCAGCTATCAGTATCCCGGCGGCCCCAACGAGGAAATTCCCTATTACATCAAGGAGAAATTCAATCGTGTCTCCGCAGCCCTGGAGGCCTATCAAAAGGACAAGGGCACTTTTCCACCCGCAGCAATCTACGACAAGAACGGCAAGCCGCTGCTAAGCTGGCGCGTGCTGATACTGCCGTACATGGAACAGCGGCCCGGCGATCTGCCCCAGATAGGGAACGGACCGTTTGGTTATGTTGAGAAGTCGGTGGGACCAGTAATCAAGGATGCACCGGACCGGCAAAATCTGAAAACCTTTGAGGATCTCTACAAACAATTCAAACTCGATGAGCCCTGGGACAGCCTGAACAACAAGAAATTGATCGAGCGGATGCCCCAGATGTATCGAATCGACTTCGCTGCGACCAATTATCGAATGCAAAATAACTGGAAGACCGGAATGCAGGTATTCACCGGTCCCGGCACGCTGTTCCCCGGTCAGAATGCCGTCAGCAAGGGACAGGTCAAGGATGGGCTGGAATCCACGATCGCCGTGGTATTCCGCGACGATCCTCTGTCAGCAGTGCCCTGGACCAAGCCGGCCGACATTCCTTTCTCTGCCGACAAACGACTTCCGAAATTGTTCAGCATACCTCCAGGAAGCCAGGGTGGTAAACCACCGGCACCGAAGGGCGTCTTTGTAATCATGGCCGATGGCCAGTCTCGCAAATTGCCGCCGGACTTCGACGAGAAGGCGTTCAAGGGTCTGGTGACGATCGACGGGGGCGAATCGGTGAAGGTGCCGGATCCGAAAACGAAAACGGATTCCCCAAAGTTCGAGAAGAAGTGAATGGAGTTAGGAGTTAGGAGTTAGGAGTTAGGAGTTAGGAGTAGAGGGAGTGTCATTGCATTTCACTCTTAACTCTTAACTCCTAACTCCTAACTCCTTGACAACTCGCCTTCTCCCGGTAAACCCTTTGAAGGCTCTTCTTGTTTCCTTCATATCCTTCCGGGGGAACACTCGCATGGCTGGTCTCGATACGGTTGAGATGCTGTCGTTCAGTCTCAAACTGATCGGCAAGAAAACACGCAAAAACGTGCTGATTTCCGCCGGGAAACTGTCGGACAAGGAAAAAATGTTTCCGGCGATCGAGAAACTGTCGAAGCTGAACATCGCTCTCTACGCCACGCCCGGTACGCATCGCTTTCTTTTGGCCCGTGGAGTCGCCTCTCAGGAATTGCACAAAATCGCCGATCGACGCGAGCCTAGCATCAGGTCGTTCCTCAAGGAAGATCGCCTCGATTTTGTCATCAACGTACTGACCGGCGATAACGACTACGACGAACGATCCGATTCCAATCTCATCCGCTCGATGGCCGTCGAGAACGGCATTCCGCTCGTGACCGATCTCGATGTCGCCATCCAATACATCGAGCAAATCGTCCGCGATGATGAGAAAGGAACCTATCGCTACAAGATCGCCGATGCCCGCCATTCCTGGGATCTGAAGGCGGAGTTCATGCAGATGGTGTCGCAGTTGGGCGGCTTCGCCTGCCACCACGCGCACTTCGACAAGGCCTACCTGATTTCGATGGATAACCTTCGACTCAGCATGGTGGACATGCAGAAGAAGTGGACGCTCTACAAGCATCTGAAGGAAAACTATACCTTCGAAGACCTGGTGGAACGCATCGGTCGAGGCGTGAAGAAAATGATCGATCAGGGGGCGACCTATTGCCGCACTCTGGTGGATGCCGACTCCACCGTGCGAACGCTGCCCGTCGAAGCGGCCCTGGAAGTCAAGAAACGCTACAAGGGCCAGATTGTTTTCGAGATCGGCGTGCAGCCCTTGCAAGGCGTCCTGGACGATGAGTCGCGCCGCTATTTCATCAAGGCCTGCGAGCTGGCCGATGTCGTGGGCGGTTTGCCTTCCAAGGATCGCCCCACGCCGGAGAAGCATCTCGACATCATCATGGGTATCGCCAAGGATTTGGACAAGAAGCTCGATGTCCACGTCGATCAGGAAAACAACCCCCACGAAAACGAGACGGAACTGCTGGCGCGCAAGACCATCGAACACGGTCTGGAAGGTCGGGTCTCGGCGATTCACGCCATTTCCATGGCCGCGAAGCCGGCGCTCGAACAAGAGCGAATCATTCAGTTGGTCAAAGATGCCGGAGTGAGCGTGATCGTTTGTCCCTCCGCGGCCCTGAGCATGAAACAACTGGAGATGAATGGGCCATTGCACAACTCGATCGCACCGGTCCCGAAACTGCTTGAGGCCGGCGTACCCGTTCACCTGGGCGTAGATAATGTATATGATCTCTTCATGCCGGTTGTGGACGGCGATATGTGGTTTGAATGTCGAATGTTGATGGAAGCCTGCCGATTCTACGATATGAAGAAAGTGGCCGAGATCGCCTGCGATAAGAAGAACTAACCACGGGGCCGCCTGCGATAAGAGGAGCCAATATGCAGTTAGCGAAGGTGCGTTGTTCAACGGGTGATATTGGCTTTGGTGCCGTTAAGGACAACGTCATTCATTATTTTTCGTGGCCTTCGTCGCTGGGGGACTTGCTAGCCTCGCCCGATCCGATGGCGCTGGCGAAGGATCAACTGGCTGTGAGCAAAGCCAGTGAGCCGCTCTCTGCCGTTAAACTCCTGGCTCCGGTCGATCAGCAGGACATCTGGGCGGCAGGCGTTACCTACAAGCGCAGGCAAAGTTCGCGCGAAGAGGAATCGGTCGGTGCGGCACAATTCTACGACAAGGTATATACCGCCGATCGGCCCGAACTGTTCCAGAAGGCTACCGCATCACGGGTCGTTCACCCCGGCGATCCGGTGCGAATCCGCAAGGATGGAAAATGGAATGTACCCGAACCGGAACTGACTCTGGTGATCGCTCCCAGCTTAAAGATTGTCGGTTACTCGGCCGGCAACGACATGAGTTCGCGCGATATTGAAGGCGAGAATCCTCTCTATTTACCGCAGGCGAAAATCTACAACGGCTCCTGTGCCGTTGGACCTTTTATCACATTGGCTGCGGCGCTGCCAAAACTTCTGGAAGTGGAAATTCGACTAACGATCGATCGTGCCGGTAAGCGTGCTTTTGAAGGGACTACTTCCATTGCGCAAATGGCTCGATCTCCGGAATCGCTGGTGGAATGGCTGGGCAAGGAACTGAGTTTTCCCCACGGAGCGATGTTATTGACGGGTACAGGCATTGTGCCGCCCGATAGTTTCACCTTGGCGGTTGGAGATGACATCGCCATCACCATCAGCGGAATCGGGACGCTTCGTAACTCGGTGGCGTGATTTTCAAGTTACGACTTATCCTTCCGCATCGATGGCTTGCGGATCTTGTCCCAGAATTCAGATTTGGGTAAGGTCCAGCCCGGTATTTGAATCTTGTAATTCCTTGCCAATTCCATGATCGTCTGGGGATAATCGGGCCATTTCCCCTCGGCCTTTACCAGTTTTAAAATATCCCTCTTGGCCTGTTCTTCCTGTTCCGGCTTGTCCTTTGCATTAACGGCGCGGTTCAGAATTCGCCACAATTCATCAATTGCAGGCTGCACCTCCTTGGGCATCTGCGATTTCTTGGAAGGGCCGAGCGGCTGCACGAGTGTCAACTTGTGTTTGTGGACATAGTCGGTTATCCCGATGGCAAAAGCCGGCCAGTATTGCGGCAGGGTTTGAATTATCTTGGGATGCTTTCGGAACTTGATCTCGTTCTTGAGGTAATCGGGCAGGCTTTCATACGATCCGTAGCGTTTCGCTTCGGGCGGGGTCGGCAAGAGCGGGGTCTTATCGGCAAGGTCTACGACGGTCCGGTACCAAACCCAGTAGCGATCCGAGGCCGGAACCTCTTTCATTTTGTTGACGACCGGCTGCTGATACGCCGGCAGTTGCGTTGCGAGATTGCCCAAAAACACGTTGAGTTGATCCTGAAACAGGTGGTCCTTGAAATCGTGTGGAAGTTCCTGGTGAATATCTTCCCAGTGGTCGCGGGCAGATTCCCACTCGCGCTGTCGCATGCGTTCTTCTTCATGCCATTTTTCGACGAGCACAATCTGGTCCGCCCGGCTCTCGGTCTTGGCGTATTGCTCCCGATAAGCCCTGGGGAGTGTTGCCAGCCAATCTCGTTCGCGGAGTTTCCGGATCAGACTGAGCCGGGCCATTGCTGTGGGGGCCTCGATCACTTGCTGGCGCTCCGCCTTCGGCAATTGCGCCAGCCAGGCTTGATAGCGCTGCATCACCTTGATGAGATGCTTGAGCTTGGCATCTGGTAATTCCTGAAGATCGAGATCGAGTTGTCGAAGCTGTTGTTGTCGGTCCAGCGAGAGCGATTGAAACCGCTCGTAGCGCTTGCGCATAAGATGTGCTTCATCCACGTGACCGGTCGGCTCAGCGCTGCCGGGCTGCGCCAGCATCAACCCGGTGATTCCCAGAGCCAGCAGTAAACCGCAAGATCGTTTCATGGGTTTGCCTTGGTCACGAGCCAGTGGAACCGTCGCCGAACAGGTCCGGCGTATCCAGTTCTCTCAAGAAATCCAAATCGTTGACGTGTTGATAGAGCGGTAGATTTCGCAACAGCGGCAAATCGTCAATCTTCGGATCGTTGGGAGGTTTCGCCACGACTTCAGGCGTCACTAGCGCAGCGCAAATGAAATAGCCCGCCGTACCGGCCAACCCGAATATCGCGAAGGCTCCCAGCAGCATCAAGCCCCAGCGCGGCGGGGAGGGTTCCTGCTGTCGCGCCGATCGCTTCCTGGCCGGTTCTGAAGATCGAGAAGGAGTTGTCCCCGATTTAAGAGCGTGGGCGGGTACAGTTCGTCGAGCTGGGGTATTGACGGCCCTCGCCCTGGAAGGGGAGCCTGGCGCAGGCTCGATTTTCTCCAGGGTGCGTTCGGTAAAACTGGGAGAGGGTTCAGGTCGTGGCAAGTGGTCCAGAAGCCCAGGTTTGTTTCAGAACTTCAACCTTGGCCCGCAGCTTTGGATCGCGGTGGATTCTCGCCGCAATTTCATCGGACTCTTGCGAATCGAGTTCGCCATCGAGATACGCGACGAGCTGGGCCGTCAACGCGTCGACTTCCTCCAGTGCAATATCGTCTGGAAGCGGCTCAGGTTTATCGGAAGTAGGATGTTGTTTGTCCGACATAGTGTTCAGTTTTCGGTGTTCAGTTTTCGGTGTTCAGTGTTCAGTAAATACCTTAATGTCTTTTGCTGAAACTGAACACCGAAAACTGAAAACTTAATTTATGGTTCCAAATCGTCCGCATCTGTTTCGGACGGTATGGGAAGATCATCCATGTGCACGTAGTCTTGCAATGCCTCGCGCAGCCTGGCTCGCGCCCGGCTCAACAGCGATTTGATCGCCTTGGTTGTCAGATCCATCACTTCGGCGATCTCGGCATAACCCATGTCCTCGAATTTGTTGAGGATTACCGCCATCTTCTGCCGTTCATTCAAGGTTCCGAGGGCCATCTGAATACGCGCAGCCAATTCTGCCTGTTGCAGGCAACCGGAAGCTGATTGCTCTCGATTGCGAACGAGTTGCTCAGCGGGACGCGGGCCTAAAGGGCCGGAATCGTTTATATCCAATTGAACCGCAGGCCGCCGCTGCCGGTTCCGCAGGGCGTTCAGGGCCAGGTTGTTGGCGATGGTAAACAACCAGGTCGAGAATTTTGCCTTCGGAGTGTAGCGTTTGCGAGTGCGATAAACCCGAAGAAAAACCTCCTGAGCCAGATCCTCGGCTTCTTCCGTACTGCCGACCAGATGACACATTATCCCGACCAGACGGTGTTGGTAATGTTCGACAAGTTGAGTAAATGCGGTGTTGTCGTCGTCATCGCGAACGCGCAGCATGAGCCGGATGTCCGGATCGCGGAGGGCCATTTGCACGCTGGTGTGACCATTCGCCACGACGGCCTCATCCCCACCCAGGGACTCCCTCGCCATAATGAACCCCACGCCACCGGGGAGGGTTTCGGTGTGCGGGCGCGGTGTGCGAAACACGATATTGCAGTAGACGGATTGTCGCATCCCGCGTCCCGATCAAGATACTACAGATGTAAGATCCTTACCAGTAGATCGCCCTTCCGCCTCTATCTTGCGCCGTAACTGCCCGCAAGCAGCATCAATTTCCGAGCCTTTGCGCTTGCGAATTTTGACACTCAGACCCGATTGGCGCAGGATCTCGATGAACGCGGCCTGGGCTTCCTGCGTTGGGCGTCGATAGGGCAATCCTTCGACATCGTTGAACGGTATCAGGTTGATATGGGCTTTGCGTCCCTGCAACAATGTTGAAAGCTCCCGCGCATGGTGGGGAGAATCGTTCAGCGTACCGAGAACCACATACTCATAGGTAACTTGCCGACTCGTTTTGTCAAAGAAATAATCAGCTGCCTGCATTATCGCTTCAATTCCCGTATGTTCATTTGTTGGAACAATGCGCGTCCTAAGCATGTCGTTGGGAGCATGCAACGACACTGCGAGGTGATACTGTTTGCCCAGATCGGCCAGCCTGCGTATTTTCACCGGCAGTCCAACGGTTGATATGGTGATGTGCCGGGCACCGATGCCTAACCCATCCTTGTGACCGGCGATTTCCAGGGCTTCAAGCAGGTTGTCGAGGTTAGCCAAAGGCTCGCCCATGCCCATTACGACAATGTTAGTTAGACGTTCCCCCAAGGGGGTCAAGTTCCTTAATCGAATCAGTTGTTCGAGAATCTCGCCGCCGGTCAAGTTTCGCGCAACTCCGTTCAGACCGCTTGCACAGAAGACACAACCCATCCCGCAGCCGACCTGCGTGCTGATACAGGCGGTTCGCCGCGGCGGTTCCTGGATCAAGACACATTCGATGAGACGATCGTCGTGCAATTTCAAAAGCAGCTTGTGCGTATCATCCGTGGCGACAAGATGTTGAGCAACGCGGGTCGAGAAAGGCTGAAAGTGAGCGGCCAAGTCGGTGCGCAGAGCCTTCGGAAGATCGCTCATTTGCTCGAATGTCTCAGCGCGTGCGGCAGCGATCCAGCGACGAATCTGCTTCGAGCGCAAGGCAGGCTCCTTGCGCTCGGCGAGCCAAACCCTGAAATCGTCCGAAGGTTGATCGAGGATTCCAGGCAACGAGATCAGGTCTGAGAGCAGGGGAAGCATTCGTTAGTGTTCAGTGTTCGGTGTTCAGTGTTCAGTTAAAACCAGGATGGTTTGACTGTTGGGGAACGCTGTAAGTTATTGTAACGGATCAGATGCCAATTCACACTCAGGTTGGCCGGCAAGGGACGGATAGTGCGACCGCAAAAGGAGAAACGATAATTGACAGGCGATTTGGACACCGTGATAATGCAAAAAGTTTCAGCAATCGTCCGACTCAGGGGTCGGACAATTGCAGAATTGTTCAGCTAATCAAAATCGTTCGGCGAAGGAGGCGTACCGAGGTGTGGGGGTTCATCCGCCGACTACTCGCGGGCAAGCAAATCCCGATGGAGCCGGACCCGCCTAACAGGCTGCCCGACGCCATCCGCGACGTGATTGCGGGTGCCGACCGCTTCGAGTTGCTGTCCCTTGACCCGGACGGTGGCTCGACCCGCGAGGCCGGCCACTTCTGGGGATGGCGCGTCCTCGGGTCGGTGGTGGTCGGAAGCCCCGACCGCGATATGCTCGTGTCCGCTCTGGAGCAGGGCATCGCGGAGAACGGCGGGTGGGTCGCCGCGTGCTTCATCCCCCGGCACGGCATCCGGGCATCGCTGGGTGGATCATCGGTCAATCTAGTGGTCTGCTTTGAGTGCGCTCAAGTGTACATCTACCTGGACGACAAGTGGTCGGGCAGCGTGCTCGTCACCGGCAGCCCGCAACCGGCTTTCGACCGTGTGCTCTCTGCTGCGGGTGTGCAGCTCGCAGAGCAAAGCGACGCTGAAGCCCGCAGTACACCGGACTTGGACACCTGACATGTTTCTCGCTGCTCACTTGATTCTTGTGTGCGTCACCGAAGTCTCGGCTGGCGATTTAGTGGGATAATCGAAGACAAAATCACGCCGTACCGTTATCATGACCTCATTGGTTTAAATACGTACCTTTTTCGAGAACGTTTTTTTCTACGTTCGACGTCATTTCCGGCAAACACGTTAAACCGGAACTAACTTTGGCATGCACCGGGATGGTTTGGCTTGCGGTTGTCTCCTGGCAGAACCAGGCGGCACCAAACAGCTATATGGGGTCAGGCCCTCTCTAACATTGCCTCGCGATAAGACGCCCCAGACACCTTTCCGTACCGGACCATCGCCCATGGCAGAGAGTTCGAAATGAAGGGCAGACTTGTGCATCAGGATCTTACTATCTTCGGAGAAGGAACGCTCACCTTTCAGGAATTCGCCATGCGCGAACAGGTGCCTCTGGCAACCATCCATCAAGCGGTGTTGGAGTATCTGCGCGGCCGGGATGACGTGGTCTTGTTCGGGGCTCACGCTGTCAATGCGTACACGGCGGAGCCGCGCATGACCCAGGATGTCGATGTCATGGCAGTGCAGGCAGAACAGTTCGCCGATGAACTGTCCAAGCACCTGGGCAGCCGATTTCACATTGCCGTGCGTGTCCGCGCAGTCAAAAATGGGCTTGGATATCGGATCCATCAGATCCTCAAACCAAAGAATCGGCATCTGGCCGATGTCCGGTCGGTGGGCGAACTGCCGCCCGCTCAACGTCTGGCGGAGGTATTAACCGTAACGCCGGTGGAGCTTATTGCAGGCAAGGTGCGGGCCTACCACGAACGGCGCAACCAGCCGAAGGGAGGAACGGACTGGCGTGACCTCAGCTTGCTGTTTCTGGCCTACCCGGAGTTGAAAACGGCAAGAGGTCCGGTGGGCGATCGGCTGGCGGCCACGGGGGGCGGTGAAGATGTGCTGACGACCTGGGCGGAGGTGGTGATGCGCGAGATCGAGGCACCGGACGAGGATGGCGAGTTCGGTTGATTTCAGAATAGTCTCATCTTTGCGGAATCCGCGAATTCTCTGGCCGATGGTGTCCATTTTTGCCCGCGAGAGGCGTAAGTTCTATGGACGACACGGGTAGTTCACAAACCAGCCCGACTCTTCTGGGCCGGTTGCGGCAACAGCCCAGCGATCAGGCGGCCTGGGAACAGTTCGTCGAGCGCTACGGCCGGCTCATCCTCGCCTGGTGCCGTAAGACCCGGCTCCAGGACGCCGACATCGAAGACGTGACCCAGATCAAACTGGCCGACAAGATGAAGACATTCGACTACGATCCTGCGAAAAGTTTTCGAGGCTGGCTGCGGACGCTGACCCGGCATGCATGGAGCGATCCGTGCTGGTGGCAACGGTCTACGACCCAGGCTACCATACCGGGCCGGGCGCTGGTCTGCTGCACGTCTTCGATCGGGAAACCGGCCAGCCGGCCGCTGCCGCCTTGCCCCCCGGCGACAGTCTTTCCAACTTTTGGGGCACGAACATTGCTGCGCGCTCTCGGGATGCCGTGTTCGCCTTCCGATCGAGTGCCGGGACCATCGAGCAATGGGACACCGCCGCCGGAGGCAAAGTGGGCGAGCCGATGGTGCATCCTTGCCCGGTGTGGCGGATGCAGTACAGTCCGGATGGTCAGCTGCTGGCCACGGTTTGTGCCGACAACAGCGTCCGTCTCTGGGACAGCGCAACGGGCCTGCCGGTGGGACCGCCCCTCTTGCACGTCGCCCCGGTGCTGTCGCTGTGCTTCGCGCCCGTCAAGGAAGGAATGAGGGAAGAGCGAAGAGGGATGAACAAAGAACCAATTCATCCTTCATCCCTCATCCCTCATCCCTACCACCTGGTCACCGCCAGCGCTGCGGGTGAGATTCACGCCTGGCACCTGCCGGCAGCGTTTCCGGACGATCCCGCGCTGCTGACGTTGTGGATCGAGGCAGCTGCGGGATGCAAGCAGGGCCGCACCGACACCGCGCTCCTGGATGCAGCCACCTGGCGCGAGCGCTGCCGGCAGTTGGAGAAGCGCTGGCCGGAGGCGGCCGGGGCACTGGCGAGGCAGCGCGGCACCGACCTGGGTGCCGAGCTGGCCGCCTGGAACGAGGTTCGCGCCCGCGAAGCCGAGGCGACCGGCAATGCCTACGGCCAGCTCTGGCATCTCGACCGCCTGGCCGAACAACGCCCGCTTACCCCAAACACCGAAGTAGAAGTTTGGCTCCTTATCCTCCATCCGGACCATGAGATGACGCCAAAACTTGCACGCGCCATTCTCAATCTGTCCTTCCCCAATTCCGACGTGCACTGAATGTGGGAACTCTCCGCGAAGGCCCGCGACGGAACTCCGACGATGGAGGAAAACGACGAAATGGGTAATTTCGAACGCGTCGGTTCGATTCGCTCGGTTCTGAAGTCAAAGGCCCGCCAGGTGCTGAAGCGTCCCAAAAGCAGCGCGTAATCCGAGCATGATCCTTGTTGGCATGGTAAAATGGAGCGGATCTCGCAGCGCCATTTACACTGGAAACAGAAATGCCCCGCCAATTGCGCGGCCCGCGCAAGCGCCGCACCCGAGAACACGTCATCGCTGATTTGGCCGTGAATCATGTGGAGCGGCAGGTGCTCCTTTGCGGGTTCACGATCGAGCGCGTCGTTCACGACTATGGGATTGACGCTTTGATGTTCACATACGATCGGAATGGTGAAACCGAGCCAATTTGGATACCAATGCAATTGAAAGCTACGGATCACATTCGACTCATACGGAACAGCCAATTCGTCTCGATCCAAGTCGAACGCTCCGACCTGCGTTCCTGGCTCTTTAACATTTTCCCGGTCATCTTGATCGTGTATGATACACACATGGACCAAGCGTACTGGCTCTATCTTCAAGCGCATTTCGGCTCGAGGCGATTCAGTGTCATCGGCGGAACCGGGAAAGTGACGATTCGGATACCAATTTCTCAGGTTTTGGATCCTTCGGCGATCCGCCAGATCGCAAGTTATCGCGATCTGATCGTCGCACAATTGGAAGGGAGCGTCAAACATGATGTCTGAACCAATCACCTTTGCGGTGCTCGACTCCGTGCTGACTCAACTCGGTTTTCAAATAACAAAAGTGCCCAAGTCGCATGTCGCGTATCGACACAGCGCTTCCGACACGGCGTTGTATTTTCCGCTGCATCGTCCCAAGGATTTGGTACCAGCCATTTCGGTGGTCGGCATTCGAAAGGTCTTGGTCGATCGCGGAGTCGTGGAAGCGGCGAGATTGGACGAAATGCTTCAAGCTTCGGCGGCCTAGAAACGGAAAGGCTGCCCGTCCGGACTGTCCCCGAAACTCGCCGCACTTCCGGTGCGCCCGACATCAAGCTAAATCCGGCGGCGATGCGCGGGCACTGCACGAGCGCCTGAACACCCTAGGCGGATCTGGAGACCGAAGTCCTTCGCCGGGAAGTCGAGACACAGCTGACGCAGAGGCCCGAGCGCAGCCGTTGACCCGTTGCGGGACGGAAAATCCCTGCCGCAAATCTTTCTGCGCTGTCCGCCATTGTACCGCAGAATGCGTGCGTTATAATCGCGGCATGAATTCCGAGTTTACCCGGCCCAGGGTCGAAGAGTTGGTCTTTCATCTCTTCACCCGTCCGGTCCATCCCGAATTGTTCGAGACGCTCGCTTATCGGCGTGTGGAGCGGGAAGATTACACCCTTTCGGTGCGAATTACCCCGGCAGGCCACGTTTTGACCTGGACCGGGGCCAACCTTCATCTCACGGAAATCACCGCTTCCAAGGAACAAACGCTGCCCGCAACCGGCTCCAAGATCCACCATCGCTTTCCGGGAGGCCGAAGCCGTTCCTTGCCGCCCATCTCCGGCATCGTCTATCGAATGAGTTCGCAGGTCGAGGTTCTCCCGCCGGAAATTTTTCTGCATGTCCATGAAGAAATACTCGCCGATGGGTGTAAGCGGGGACTACTCTATTCCTACCCGCCCCGGCATCGCCTGGCCTTGACACCGCTGGGGTACGTAACCGTGGATGAAACGCCGCCGCTGTTTGTCGGTGGCGACGTTCCATACCTTCCCCGACGAACTGGCGATCGTGAAGACGCAATCGATCATCGAGCGAGTTTAGCGGTGTGCGGGATGGATGGCCATTTCCGCGTCCCGCTCCCCTCTCCCCGATCTAGAATGGATACCCCCCGAAAGAAATGTTCCAAAGAATTCTTATTGCGAATCGTGGCGAAATTGCTCTCCGTGTGATTCGGGCCTGTCGAGACCTCGGCATCGGCACGGTTGCTGTCTACAGCACCGCCGACCGTGGCGGAACCTGGCTGGATTTGGCCGATCAGACCGTCTGCATCGGCTCCGGGCCTGCCGGCGACAGCTATCTCAAGATCCAGCGCATCATCGCGGCCGCCGAGAAAACCAACGTCGATGCCATTCATCCCGGCTACGGCTTCCTGTCCGAAAACTCCGACTTCGCGGAACAAACCCGCGCCTCCAATATCGAATTCATCGGCCCCCCGCATGAAGCGATGCGCAAGCTCGGCAACAAGAACGAGGCCAAGAAGATCGCTCGTATTGCCAAAGTGCCTCTCGTACCCGGTTCGGAAGGGATCATCACCAACGATGAAGACGCCCTCAAGGTAGCCCGGCAAATCGGTTATCCCGTCCTGATCAAGGCCGCTGCCGGGGGCGGCGGCCGGGGGATGCGGGTAGCTCGCAATGACGGCAGTTTGCTCGATGGTCTGCAATCGGCACGTCAGGAAGCCGAAGCCGCTTTCAAAGATGGCTCCGTGTTCCTCGAAAAATATCTGGAAAAGCCCCGGCACATCGAAGTTCAACTCATCGGCGATCAGGCGGGAAACATCGTCCATCTCTACGAGCGCGATTGTTCCTTGCAGCGCCGGCATCAAAAACTCGTGGAGGAATCGGCAGCTCCGAATCTGCCCACCCGGCTGCGCGACGAGATTTGCAAATCGGCCGTTCGACTGGCTAAAACCGCAGGATATTACAATGCAGGAACGTGCGAGTTTCTGGTCGAAGGCGACAAGTACTATTTCATTGAAGTGAATTCGCGCATCCAGGTGGAGCATCCGGTTACGGAACTGGTGACGGGAATCGATTTGGTCCGCGAACAGATCCGGGTTGCCGCGGGTGGCAATCTTTCGTTTCGACAGTCCGACATTGTGCAGCGCGGCAGCGCGATGGAAGTCCGAATCAACGCGGAAGACCCCGACAACAATTTCCAACCCTCGCCCGGAACGATAACGCGCTGGCAGCCGCCCGGCGGTCCCGGCGTCAGGCTGGATACGCACGTTTGCGCCGGCTATCGCGTGCCGCCGAACTACGACTCCCTGGTGTGCAAGTTATTGGTTCATCAGCCGACGCGGGAACTGGCGATCGCAGCGATGCGTCGAGCCTTGGCCGAATTCCGGGTGGAAGGCATCAAGACAACGATCCCCCTGCACAAGAAGATTTTCAACACATCCGCATTCGTCGATGGAGATGTGGATACGAAGTTCATCGAGCGGACCTTCTACAGCGTGGGAGATGGGAAATAAAAGTTGCTGAAGGAATTCAACGCACCAACTCATGTGGAAGAAAGGTGATCGGGAGCAAGCCTTGTGGTGCGGATGACAGGAGCAATTTCTCAAACTCACGCTTTTGGTCGATACGAATTTCTTTTTCATGCTCCCGTTCGCGCAGCACAACGCCCTGAAATGCAAACCAAGTGCAGCCTGGTTGGTGCCGGAGGAAGCAGCCTCGATAGCCCAAACCGACGGATTGGGAGAACGAACCAATTTGTGTCTCAAGCATGCCCCATAACACTTCAAGCTGACGACCAACACGAATATCGACTGGCCATATCGGATTCTGTCGACCCGAAAAGACTATTGCTTGTGCGACAAACTCCGATTCAATTTCAGCGAATTTTGACGTGTCCATGCATGACTACCATGAATTTGCAAAAAACAGTATACGGTCCACGATTTGCTGTCCGCGGATCAGTGATAATGTTTCCGCTGTTATCGAGATTCGTGACCGGTGAGTTGCCCACCTTATGTGTCCAGAGTCCGTCGCGTCCCTTCCTATACCAATGGTAATCAAAACCGGGTGCAATAACCAGAGCAACGAGGTGCCCTAACCGAACGGCAGAACTGCCTAATCCTTACCGAGTACGAGGTCCACAACACGGCAACCGCGCACATGCTGGCCATTACTGCGGCAATGATTCAGGATTTCCTCGTGATCGCAACCAGCATCCATCAAGGCATCGGCGAGAATGGGCATTCGATCAGTGACGCGATCGTCGTAGATCGTGCGGGCTAGGTCGATGACGGTCGAAGTGAACCAGCGCGGATTGACTGCGATGGGACGGAAAGGATTTCCGAAGATTTCGCGAATCAAATCGCAATGAGTTGCCAGCGCTGACCGAAAGCCGCGATCAAAGGCTTCGTACCTCGCATCGCGATCCGCCACGCGACAAGCCTTGGATCCCACTTTGATCGCTGTGGCGATGCCCCAAATACTTGCTACTGCTGTCGGTCGAGCATCTATCGTAATGTAACCGTTTACATGTCGATCATAGACTTTGCGTTGAAACATCGCGGTCTCTGCATCCGTCGAGATGCCGTCGACAAACCTCTCAGTGACTTCGACGGCGAGTAATTCCTCCGCCGTCACCTCTTGAGGACAGGTTTGGTGGACAAGCCTCACGCAAGCACAAGCATACAGACGTAGTTTCCGATCCGTGACCTTGCGGTGTTGGAAAACAAGCATGGTTGGCGGATCGCTACAGGACAGCCAATCGGCTTCTGTCATGTGTCACCTTCCGTCAGTCGGGTCGTGGAGTGCTGTTGCCAGCATTTTCGCAGCATACTGCAAGGCAGCGAGTTGATCTAGCCAGTGTGAGAGCACCCTCGATTTTTGTACCAGGATGTACCATGTTGTGCGCAAGCGTTTGCCCGTCGAATTGTACGCGGCATGTCCGCCGTTCTTCTCTCAAAACTCACTTATCTATTATAGGTGTCCTCGCGTACAAGTGCAATATTGTTTCTCTCAAAACTGCCTTTCTTGATTGTCGCCAACCGCTCTTCGCTGGGGAATGGGTGGGTTCACTTGGCTGGCGGTTCGAATGGGTTTACCGGAATCGCGCCCCTGTCGGTGAGCGGATATTTTGGTTGGACAGTCAGGCCCTTTGGGCCATTGATTGGCACGAGCGGCCCTCGCTGCTTGTACGTCAGGTTCGAACCGGATCGATTCAGCGTGCTCTCTCCGGGAGCGACTCCGGGTGGCATGATCCGCCACGGATGAGCAGAGGCAATTACCCGCCGGCCCTCCTCAAACATTGCAGTCATTTTGATCGGGTCGAACTCCATACTTGACCTGGGTGCCGGATAGCCGGCGGGAAGTGCCGATACGTAGTAATCCATGCCGGTCAACAGGCAGACAAAGTACAACCGTTGGAGGTCGCCCCGGGTCTGGGCGTAGATCAGTGTGGATACACTTTTCCCGGCCTGAGCCAGCGACCATGGACGAATCACCTCCGGGTCGGCGTACAATTTCCCGGCCACGATCGCGTACACCTTAGCACCGGCAAGATCGCGCACAGCCACGTCCGATCGTTCCTCCGGCGGGATGTATGGGGGGCGGAAGAACACGGTCTGCGACACTCCGCCGTCCACATGTCTTTCGGTGTGCCGTACTCCGTCCACGGTCACCTCGATCTTGGTTGCCGGAAAGAACCCGGGAGGGGCCGCCGACGCGAGGAGAACTTTCATCATCAGATCGCGATCCTCCGGTCCATTCCGAGCGGCCATCGCTCCAAGATCCCAGACGACGAATTGCTTCCCCTCTTCCTCTGTCGTACCGATATACAGGCGACGGCCTCGGAGGTGGGCATCAGCCATCTCCGCAAGAACTTCCGGTGTAAGGAATGCATCGATTCGAGCGGCCATCGGGGCGTTATCCGCAAATGACTCACCAAGAATCGCGTGGAGGGGCCACCGCATCTTGTACAACTGCTTGCTCTCCAGCGCGGTATAGAACCGCTTCAACTGCCCGTCATATTTTGGCCCGAGGAAGACGAATGGAGCGATGATCGCTCCCGTGCTGATCCCGGTCACCACATCGAACTCCGGCCGATCGCCGCGCTCCGTCCATCCGACCAGGACACCTGCCGAGTACGCCCCGAACGAGCCTCCCCCGGAAAGGCAGAGGATGTTCCGATTGGGCCGGGTTGCCGTTGCCCCGCCCTCCTTGTTGGACTGTTCGCCGAGTTTCTGCTGCCGATCCTTCCGAATTCGTTCAGCGACCGCAACGAGTTGGTTCGCGGGGGTGAGATCCTCCGACTCCGCCTGGGCTGCCGGGTCGATCAAATCGCGGGTGTTGAAGCCCGCCTCCGCCGGCGACGTGGTGGTTTGCTTGAACTGACATCCCGCGAATGAGCCGATGGAGAGTCCCGCGACGACAGACAAGATCAAAGCGTAAAACGCGCGAAGCATGGCAGCAACCTGAAGAATTTGGGCAGTGTGGGCCGTGATGGCGCGAATTGCGCTTGGCTGAAGTGTTATCGTCGCAACTACCACGAAACTCTACCAAGTCCTCAATTCGACTAATCGTGGTATCCGGAAAACGGCCGACCTTAGTGGCCGAACGATGTCATTCAGCAAAAGTTCGGCTTTATTTTGCTGGGATGTCTTCTGCTTGTCTCTTGATGCCGTGCCAGACCGAATCCTCACTAATGTAATACGATAACCCTGGCTCCTTGTGCTTCCATTTGATTGCTTTCCATGCTGCCGATTGGCGGAGCAGTTCGGCGTCTTTGAGCGCTTGAGCCTTGGTCGGTACGAGGACTCGCTCCGTGCGGAACTTTCCATTGGTCTGACAATACTTGAGATAGGCTCTTGGCGATTCCGCTATTCCAGAAGACAGAATCCCGGCATCGAAGACGAAGTAAGTGCTTCCGGAGGCAACGAGCGGATAGAGCGGCCAGCTTGATAACGGCATTGAGTTGCGAGGAAGAAGCCTCCGACCGATGGTTTGCTGACGGAGTGGACTTTTCGCTTTCGGCTCGAACAGAATTCGACAAACCCACTCGATCCGCCCGTCATTCTCGGATCCAATTTCGTCCACGGATTCGAGTTCCTTGATCGTAGCCTTCTCACCAAGGGCAACATAGTGGTTAATCGCTTCTGCCAGTGTTGCACAAGTGTAGGAGTCCTCGCGGAAGAGTTTCGGCACCTCAGCCTGAACAAAATTGGGAACGAGCAGCACCAACAAGATTATGCACCGGATCATCGTAACTTCCCCAGGGCCGCAAAGCGCGAGATGAATGGTCCGACCGAATCATCCATCACCGTAACAGAATTCTCAATAGCGCGGCTATTTCAACCGACATCGCGTTCCTAATCCGCTTCGGCTCAGTCCGCCAATTCGAAGGCCGGAAGCGTTGTCGCCTTCGACTCGATTTTCGCGTTCAACAGCGGGTGACTTCGGTCGCTATATCGGCCGTTGAATACGTCGGGATCGCGCTGGTGCCGGCCCTGGGGTTTGATCTTCTTCCATTCCACCAAGACATCGTAGTAGCCCGGCGGGGCACCCTTTCTTGTCCCGCTGACGAGTTCAAATGTTCCATCTTCCCGGACGATGCCAAGTATCACCGGATCGCTGGCGGGGTCCGCACTTTTGCGATAAAAGAAAACCGATGCGCCCGATGCAGGCAAGCCTCGACAAGTCACCTTTCCGGAAACCGGATAGAACCTGTTTTTCTTGCAGGAAGTGCAGATGAGTGCCAGCAGCACCGTCATGCGCGAGAGGAACCTCATCATGGCAAAACTCTTCCCGCCGGCGATTGGCCTTCTATGTTGCTTAGCTGATCGAGCAGTGCGAGATTGCGCCGAAACGGCATATCCGCGACGTTAACCCACCGAACCGAACCGTTGCGATCGAGGAGAAACGTGCCGTGCCGGAGGAATTCCGGCTTTCCCTTAAATACCTGGTAAGCTGTTGCCACCTCGTTCCCTGGGTCGGAAAGGAGCGTAAAATCGACCGGTTCGTTTTGCGCAAGCCATTGTCGGGTCAAATCCGGAGGGTCGGCACTGATGGCAACCACTCGTGCACCAACCTCGTGGAAGAGCGGCAAATCCCGGTTGATCTCGTGCAGATGCCGGGCGCAAGATTCGCACCGGCAGCCGAAGTAAAAGATCAAGACGACCGGCCCGTCATTGTTCAATTGCTCCCGGCTCCAAACCTTGCCATCGGGATCGGCGAGTTTGAAATCGGGTGCCTGATGGCCCAAGAGCGCGTGGCGATGGGATGGGATCGGATCCCGCAATGATCCTGGTCCGGTTGCGGAACGGTCATTGTTGATGGCGCGTGTCGGAAGCTCCGGCGCAGAGGGGCGGAATCGGCGTTTTCCCATGCGATGCGAGCAAGCCCGGCGGACGAAACGGCCAGCAGGAGCAAAAGGCCGGCGCTGCGCAATTGAGACTGACTCATGGGAATGGCTCGCTTTCTTGACTCACTACGCATCTCATGGGACATCAATCGGCGTGGCGTTCTGCCAGTTCCAAATCGACGGCCAGTTGGCCGTCAGCCAATCGTTGGTGAGGGACTGAACGTGACCATCTGCGAACAGGACCGGATTGACGCCCGGATGCGGCGAGCTGCAAGTTTGTAAATTGGCCCCGATGTATTGCGGCCCCTCGGGGTATTGGCTGTCCGGAACGCTCGCGCCGCTGATGGGTTGCAGGCAGTCATACCAGGTGGTCGGACCAATGGCATAGTCCCTGGGATTGCAGCCGATGTGGGCGATGAATGCCGTGTTGGACGACCCATTGCCGTTGGTCAGCGTATCCAGGGAAACGCCAAGCGGAGCGGCCTGGAGGATGACGTAGGGTTGCGCGATATAGCAGTAGTCGGTCCAGTAGCCCCGCACGCCCCGGCTCGGACACAACATGGTCTTGATCTGCACGTTGCCGTTATTGACGGGTACGAGATAGTTGGTGCCATCGGCGTTCGTGCCCCCTATTCCATCGCCCTGTTGGGCACCTCCTCCGCCGTTGTTTACCACTTGCACGACATTTTGCTGCTCCTGGTATGGCAGCGATTGAAGAATCCAACACGTGCCCGGATAGGGATAAGGAGGGGCCGTCGCGGAACTATCGCTGGGGAAGTATTCAAACGTGCCGTGGAAGTTGTGGCAGGCAAGACCGATCTGTTTGTTGTTATTGTTGCAACTCGCCCGGCTGGCGCGCCTCCCGAACTTTCTGGACGGCGGGAAGAAGCAAACCGACCAACACACTGATGATGGCGATAACGACCAGTAACTCGATAAGCGTAAAACCCCGAGAGAATGAAAAGCGCCTGGCCATTAGGACATCCTACAAGCGATAATTAGCTGAGACGAATAATTTTAATTAGTCTTAGCTAAGCATCGGTCGTAGTCAAGGCTATGATGGCAAAATCTTCGCAATGATCGCAATCCGCTGGCTCGCAAGGAGTTTCGATCCACTTCATTTGACAGTCTGCTGTTCTTCCTTCCACGGGATGCCGTGTGATTGCCCTTGCCGCCGGATGAGATCCATCATTCCCGCAAAATCGTCTATGCCGAGCTTCGTCAGTGCCATAGGCGAACCGTTTTTCTTGACCAAATCGCAACGGCGCGACGACACTAATCCTTGTTTAATTTGCACGTCTATGATTTCGCTAATCTCATCCCAGCGGCAATGCTTCCGGTACCCGAATCTCACTTGGATTACGCCACCGGGGCAAATGAGATAACTTGACTTGCCCATGAAATAGGCCAGACCGAAAACTACGATGCTGAATGGCAACAACCACGGGCCGGGCCCCCAAGGTCCCATCGCGATCAGTAACCATACTCCACCGGCGAATATGACAATACCACAGGCGGCGACAACCAGACGGGTCGTCAGCTTTGCACGAAACACCCGAATAGGATCGCCCAGCATGTTGTCGACTTGGCTGCCGCCCGTAGCTGCTTTATCGGAGTTCGAGTCGGGCCGTTCTTGCATTATCGTCTCCATCGAATGAAATGGGCGGACGTCTGGGCCGGCGAGCGTTCTTGTGTGACCATCAGATCGTAGGCATCTTGAATGTTCTCACGAAGTTCCTCCAGGGTCTCTCCTTGACTGAAGACACCGGAAACCTCTAACAGCTGACCCACGTAAAAATCTCCATCTTGTCAGAATTGCAACGTAAATTGTGTTCGCATGGCGCTTCTCGATATGGAGCGGTCTTTTCAGACTATCACATCAATTAAGATACCGAAAAGAACGTGGCTTTGAAAGCCCGCTGTATCGGGTTCAAGGGGTCATTGTCTGATGCGGTCAAATGGGTGCGACGGCACACAACATCAACGGGGCTTCGGAGGAGCTTCGCAGGGGATCGTCGACGATAAATTGGTATTGATGCGCGCCACACCCAGAGCCTGGAGTGCTACGCCGTAGGCCACCGGGAACGTGAGCATGTTCTCGCTGAGGACTGGGGATGCCGTTACTGCATCGGCAACCACGCGGGTGAACTGGGTGGGTTTTTCGACCGTGAGCAGGAGTTTGTCGCCCAGAAATTTTTGCAGACCAGGCAACTTGAAACCGCAGCCCAGTGCGATCATCGATTCAATATGGGCATCGCGATGAGTATTGGTGAAATAACCAAGAGATCGCTGAACTTCGCCAACGAAGTCGGTCAGCACCGGCGTGAGGGCTTTGAGGATATTCGCCAGTTTCGATGACTTGGAGGCGTTGCGCTTGAGATCTTCGGCCTTTGCGAAGTCAAGATTCATTTCCTTCGCCAGGGAGCTGGTCAGGTGATTACCGCCGAGCGGAATCGGTCGGTGCCAGATGATCTTGCCGCCATCCGTGATTATCAAGGTTGAACTATCGGTCCCAATGTCGAGTGCGACGACGCATCGTTTCTTCCCGATGGTGGGCAGCGGTACCGTCTCCCCATCAGGACCACCGCGCTTGAGATGGTCATAGGTGAGATAATTGCACAGCGTCAACGGGGCAATCTGGACGATGTGAACTTCGACCTTGACTCTCTGAAAATGGCTTAGGAATCGGCTAATCATATCCCGCTTCATTGCGAAGATACCGATTTCCACATCGATGGCGAAACCACCTTCGACCCTCCCCTCGCCGATTTTTTGATAGTCCCAAACCACCTCTTCCGGCGGGAACGGGATACAGCGTGTTGTCTCGTAATTCAGGATATCTTCGATCTTATTTTCTTTGACCGGCGGCAATTTAAGAAATCTCATCAGACCAGCCTGACCAGGCACACTGACAGCGAGGCGATCCTTTTTGATGGAATTGCGCGACAAAAATTCTTGGAGCGCCTCTCCGACGAGAGTATCAGGATCGGCATCGGGCTGCGATAGGTTTTCAGGGTACTCGATATAATCGACCGCCGCGACCGTTACTTTGTTGTCGACCATTTGCAAACGAACTGCTTTGAAGGCACAACTCCCAATATCAATACCCCAAGCGCCGGGTTGCAAAAACATGGGCAATACTCCCAAGCTCACGAAAAAGAAGGTGGCACCAGTTCCCGATCTCAAAAAAGTCGGCATGATTCCAGGACATCGATCTGGCTCTCACCATGATTCACTGCTCCGCAAAATCACTTTTTCTCTGCCCCAGCGCTCAATGCATTACCCTCGAATGAGATCACAATCGCTTCGTTCATCGGCCAGTCGAACTTGAATTCCGCGCCGCTACCCAAGTCTTTGCCTGTTCTTTCGTCGCGGACTCCGTTGACTTTGCCCCTGAAAGCAAGTGTTACCGGCAGCACCTCCGACTTCAGACCGACCGAGTTGCCGCCGCCGGTTGAGCTAACGGCGATTTCGGGGTTCATGCACACAAACAGGATCGTCCGCCCATCTTTCTTCCAGTAAGTGATCTCGTAGCCGAATTCCTTGCCCGGCGCTCCCTTCAGGCTTACCCAGCGTTTGCCTGTCGCGGCTTGAACCGGTTCCATAAAAGTCGTTCGCTTGGCTGCGGCCTCAGCTCCTTTGGCACGATAGGCGTTGTACCACTGCGGCGACAAATTCAACAGGACCCCTGTGCCTTTGCCGACCCGGTTGACGGTGGCGGTCTTCATGTTGCGCACGGCCTTGTCGAAGCCGCTGGCATCTTTGATGCAGGTGTTGCCGTTGGCCAGAAATGATTCGTAGGTTTTCCAGCCGAAATTCTCGTCCTGATTCAGTTCGCACCAGAGTTTGCCGCCGAATACACCCGCCATCTTCAAATCGGGACTGTGTTTGACTCCGAAAACGTCGTCGAGAACGCCTCCCGTTGCCCGGCCCTTGCCGTGCTGGTCCCAGAGACCGGGCATGAAATCGGCAATCACCGTGCCACCCGCTTCAACGAAGGCGCGAATGCGTTTGGCCTCGACATCGGACAGGCAGAGGCATCCCGGCAGGATCAATACCTTGTATTCGCTGGGGATCCCTTGCTGGATGACATCGGCATAACTGATGAAGTTGTACTGTAACCCCGAATCGCGGAGCATGTTCTCCCAGGCTTTGCGCCCCTGGTGAGCCGAGCCGAGCCGTTCATCGCCGTTGCGATTGATCCAGGTTGTGCCGTGCGCAGCTGCGTCCATGATCCAGCCAAGCTGGATCGAGGGGTGGCTATAGTAAATGGCAATGCCATCGTGCTGCCATTCGGCTCCGCTCATCAATGGCCCAATCTTTTTCCCGGCTTCCAGGAAATGCGGGGCGACTTGCTTGTGCCAGTCTTTGGGAGTTTTTCCATCAAACCACTTTTCAACCCAGCCGATAAAACCCCGGTTCCCATGCGCCAGGTAATACCAGGTCTGCCAGATGGTGTCGGGAACCGCCTGATGAAAATGACTGGTGACTGCGGGGATGGCGTTGTGCGGGTTGAAGGAGCGGATGATCGACTGCGACCCGCCAATGTTGTAGGCTTCCAGAAACTGCACCTTCCGCATGATCTTGGCGTAATCGTAACCGCCGAAGGCATTGGGCGACTGGCCGCCCACCCAGCCGCACGGCGTGCGGGATCGACGCTGTTGGAGTATTCGACCAGGTCGCCGATGAAGTTGTTCCAGTAGGAATCGTTGAAAGTCCACTGGTCCATAAGCGGCGAGGCGTCGAATTCCTTGACCGACCAGCCGGCGAGCTTCGGGCGAATGTTCTCGTAAGTGATCCACTTGGGACGTTCCGGAGCATTGGGGCCGTAGATCTTCTTGAGCCAGGCAGGATAAGCAGCACGATCGTCGGTTACGTTCCACATGGTCGGGTGAACGAAGTGCCCCCAGCCGATTTCATCGTCGAGGGCGTAAGCGGATCGCATGGGTGAAGATTTTACCGCGCCAATGTGTCTTGAGATAAGCTTTTGGAGCCGCTGGCGCATGGCTTCGTTGACGGGTGGCGTGCGAACGCCATTGCCGTGAACCTGGTTGAGCATGTTCTTGGGAATGCCTCCATCCCAGATATGCAATTCGCGCTTACCGGCGAGGTGATCGACATAAAAGTGCAAACCGAACTGGTTGATCCAGTCGAGCCGACCCGTTTTGGAGTTGTTGGCGTCAACTCGATCCCAGTCGACGAAGGCCCCGTTGTAGCCGTTGGCGACGCTCCATTTGCCGGATTCAGGAGTGTAGCCGATGTTCCACTGGTAGGTCCAGGGCATGTACAACCAGCTTGGGTACGCCTTGAGCAACCAGTCTTTGTCTTGCTTGACGGGCTTAAAATCCTTGGAGGTTTTGACGTAGTTTTCGTAAGGATCAGGCTCCGCTGCGAAAGCCGGTTCCAGGCAGAGAATGACCGACCAGATGAGTGCTGTGCTCCAAGTTTTCATTCTTTCTTCTCCAGTGTTGTTAGCCCGATGTGCAAGCAAGGGACGAACCATCAGGTCACTCTGGGTTCATCCCTTGCTTGCGCGTCGGGCTAACAAGACTATTTGAACATCTTGTTATCGCGATCGCCGCGCGACAGCAAGTAAGCCATCAGGTCGAGAATCTCATCCTTTTCCAGCGTGTTGAGCAATCCTTCCGGCATCATGGATACTCTTGACTTCTCCACCTTCTCAACCCGCCGACGATTCACGTCGATCGTCGTCGAAGGATCGAGCATGTCCGGCAGAATCATCATCGTGTCGTTGTTAAGGTTCACGATTCGACCGATAATCGTTTTGCCATTGTCCAGTTCAACCTTGACCGCAGCATATTGATCGCTGATCTCCTTGCTGGGCACGATAATCGATTCCAACAAGTCGCGCGGGCTGAATCGCCCCGAGACGATGGTCAAGTCAGGCCCCTGGGCACCGCCTTCATTATCGAAGCGATGACACCCGAAGCATTTGGTTTCGCCGAAGAGCACCCGGCCGCGATCGAAGTTACGCTTGGTCAGGCCCTTGTCCAGTTCCGGAGCCAGTTCATTCATCGTCCAGGTCTTCACGATCGGTCGAATCTTGCCGATGACCAGCGGTTTGAGAATCGGCTTGGCGTCGAGGATCGGTTTGAGTTCTTTTTTCTCCGCACCGGAGAGAGTGGCGACCGCATCATCTTTGATATTCGTCATGAAGCCTGAGAAACTCATGCCCCCTTTGAAATTCCCGGACTTCAGAAACCAGGAGAAATACTCCTTGCGCTGATCGATCGTCCAGCCTGCCTTGAGCATTCGCAGCGACCTGGCATATTCCATCTGCTCTTCCTGTGTGGGAGCCTTTTCCATAAGTGCGAGAGCCTTGGCAGCCACTTTCGGACTTTGCAGGTAGACCAGCAGTTCACAAAGAAGAAAGTTGACTTCGCGCGCAGCACTGGGGAAGTTCGGTTCCAGCTTGGCGAGGAGCTTTTCGCGCATCATTTCATCGGGCTTGCCCATCCGGTGAAACAGGATTTCGTAAGTTCGCAGATAATCGATTCGGTTGCTTTCGGTGAGCTTGGACCAGTCGATCTTCTCCAGGGCGCTCTCGATCTGCGCTTTCACCTTTTCGTTGACGACATGTGGGTGTGCCTTGGTCGCATGTTGCGGACAGGTGCTACTCGCACGCACCAGTGCCAACAGGGCAGGAATTGCGCGAGAAGGCTTGGTTTCTGCAAGTGCTTTAGATGCCCAGACTTCAATAGGCTGGTGTTCCAAAGCTACGCGAGCGGCAAAGCGAATGAAGCGGTCTTCATGGTCCAGATAGGGCCAAGCGGTTTCAATCGCTTTGATCGCGGCATCTCCGTCCTTCGCGGGGTGGTGTAGTTCCTCCAATTTCTTGCGAATCGTTCGAAATTCCGCACCGGTATCATTGACGATCTTGGCAGGCTCGGTCGATTCCTTACCGATGTAGGTAACGCGATAAAGACCCGACTGAGTCTTTCGTCCGCCGATGGTGAAATACAGGGCACCATCCTTTGGATTGACGACCAGATCGGTCAACGGCAGGGGGCGCCCGTGACGAATTCCTCGGCCTGGGCCTCGTAACCGCTCAGCTTCGGAGTCAGATGCAGGGCGTAGAGCTTGCCGTAGCTCCAGTCGCAAAAGTAGAGCGCATCCTGATATTTTGCCGGAAACTTTGAGCCGTAGCCGAAACCGATGCCGGTCGGCGAGCCGGGACCGACGTTGTAGACGCCGGGAAGATTATCGGGATACCACACCGGGAATTTGCCGGCACCGTTGCGCCAGCCGAACTCGCTTCCGGATGTCGCCATACAGATGCGCGTCGGGCGATACCAGGGCGTATTGAAATCCCATTCCATATCGGCATCGTAAGTGAACAGGTCGCCCTGCTTGTTGAAGGCAATGTCGTAGGGATTGCGATAGCCGACGCTGACCAACTCCCAGTTCTTGCCATCGGCATCGACGTGATAGATCGTGCCGCCCGGCCCATTGACGCCTTTCATAAATCCACGACCATCGGGCATGCTCGGCAGAAGGTGATCTTCACCCCACAGCGGCGGAACCCGCGTCGAGGAGTAGGGCATCATCTTCGTTCCGTTGCCGCAGACGACGTAAAGCGATTTGCCGTCCGGTGACGGGATGACGGCGTGTGGGCCGTGCTCGCCTCCACCATCGATCAATTTGAGGGTTTCGACCGGCCCGAAGGTATCGCCGTCCTTTGAGGGAACCCGATACAGGCCGCTCTTGTATTTGCCGCCGCCGTTGACGACGACATAGAGAGCGTCAAAGGCCCAGAGCAGTCCCTGCGCCTCGCCGAGTGGAATGGGAAGTTTCTCGACCTTGGCTCCTGATGAGGCGCCGATCGCCGGCGGCGTGATGCGGTACAAGCCGCCGTACTGATCGGAAACGATGAGTCGGCCTTTGGGATCGACGCACATGCTGACCCAGGAGCCTTCCTGATCTTTAGGCACGCTATAGAGGAGTTCGACCTTGAAATCCTTTTTGACGACCATGCTGGCCGGATCGGTAGCACTCGGGGGTTTGCCCTTGGGTTTTGGATCTTTTGATTTGGGTTGTGCGCTGAGATCGGCGGTCGGCAGCAGCATAACGAGTGAGAGTAAGAAAGCCAGTCTCATCGGAATCATTCGCTCCGGGGAGGGAATCGGTAACGGGCAGATAAGTTAGTGTAAAGGGTGATGGAACCAAGAGCTATGGAAAAGAGTGAATTGCTGCTTTGTTCCGTGGCGGATTGCCTTGGAAATCCGGTTCGGCTATAATAGTCTAAAGCGTTGCCTCTCTTATGTGTGGTGGTGAGTCGTCAATTCCAACTCAATCTTACCGAGTTTTTATGAATCATCCTCTTGGTTTCAAAAGGATCAGCATCGCGTTCGAGGGTGATGCGGCGATCTGTACTTTTAAGGACAAACGGCTCACGGAGGAGACCAACATTCAGTTGCTCGGCGAGGATTTTGTCCGGTTAATAAACGAATTCGGGCAAAAGGCTATTCTGCTCGATTTCGCAAATGTCGAGCTCCTTTCGAGCGCTGCGCTGGGCAAGTTAATCACTTTCAATCGAAATGTTCAGAACAGTGGAGGCAAGCTCGTTCTGTTTCATGTGTCGGATACAATTCTTGGGTTTTTTGAACTGACCAAACTGAATCGCCTTTTCACTATCGCAGGCACCCACGATGAAGCCCACGATATACTTGGCATCAGCAAGCCCTGCTGCTCATGAGGTTTTACTTTTTTCTCAACCGGAAGACTCCTTAACCTCATCCGCAATCAGCCCCACCGCGCGCATCAAAGCGAGAGCGTTGCTGTGCTGGACAACCCCCGGTCTGAGTCGATAGTCGAAATGCAATTTTCCTTCTCGCAAATCATCCTGAAAGTGGACGTTTCGCGCGCACGGTGCCAGCCGATCCGCAAGTGCGGTCAGCGCCAGATCGTGAGTGGTGATAAGCCCTATTGCATGTTTCGACAACAATAGCCGGACGATCGCTTCCGCTCCAATGCGACGATCGTGCGAGTTCGTCCCGTTGAGAATCTCATCCAGGAGAAAAAGGACGGGCAAACCATCGCCCGTCCGATCGACGATCCGTCGGAGCCTGGTGATTTCTGCATAGAAGCGCGATTTCCCGGCCTGCAATGAATCCTGATTACGCAGCGATGTACCGATATGAAGACGGCATAGACTCATCGCACCGGCCCGCACGGGTGCACCTGCCAGCGCCAATACCACATTCACGCCAATGGTCCGCAAATAAGTACTCTTGCCCGACATGTTGGAGCCGCTCACGATCAACAACGATTCTTGAGGGTTCAGGGAGAAATCGTTGGCAACCGATCGCGCCCGCGGTAACAGGGGATGGCTCAATGAGATTGCCTGAATGCGCGACCCTTCGGTTTCGATCGTCGGAAAGGGATCGCTGGGGTTCTCATAACGGTAAGCTGCCAGCGAATTCAGGGCCTCGATCTCGCCCAGAACTTCCAGCCAGCGACAGAGCGCAGGCCCCGCCTGTGCGCGCCAGGCCTCAACCGCAAGTCCAATCTGCGTTCGCCATAACAGGAAAGTTACCGCCAATCCCACAATCGGGTTGCGCGTGAGTTCGAGCAACCCCATATACCTCTGGAGTCTGGCGAACTGGTGTGATGGGCGCATGGCGTTGTCGTTCAGCGAAGCCCTCAGTTGTGCCAGTTTATTCGATTGAAACGACTTGCGTTCCAAGGCAAACAGCATGGAGGCCAGTTGATACACATCTTCAGATCTTTGATCGAGACTTGCCAGGGCGTTTCGGACTCGTCCGGCCAGCAAAAAGGCAAACCCACCCTGAACCAGCAGTGCCAGGACAACCGGCCCAACGCCGAACCACTGCTGCACCCAGCCCAGCACCGCCAATACGGTGAACAAGAACAGAACCGGTGCCATAATGCGTAGCCACGCCGTTCGACGGGTGCAGCCCTGCCGGCTCCACTTTACCAGTGCATTCGTTTGAATCGGCTTGGCGGCGGCCTGCATAAAGTCGATCTGTTCGCGCCAGTGCTTGCCCGCGCATAACTCTCGAATCGCTTCCTGACGACGACGAATCTCATCGATGGGAGCAGGTTCGCAAAGCCACTGGGCGAGCGTATGCCGGCCACTTTCCGTGTGCGCGATACAGAGTCGCTCAAACAATGAGCCTGGGCCGAAGAGGTCGAGATCGCCGGAATAGAGATGATCGTCGTCGATAAACTCGGTCCCTGGCGTCCCTTTACCCATCCAGTTATCGCTCATCCGATCGACCCCGAACTGATAGAAGCGAATGCTCATAAGAGCCTGATGCCGGCGCAAACTCAAGCGCTGTGCCCACGGTGAAGTGACGAGGAAAATGCCGAAGGGAATCGCGGCAGACCAACTCGGAACCGATCGTTCAAAGGAACTGGTTACCAGCAGAATCCCACTGAAGATGACGAGGATGAATCGAATGTTCCCAAGCCGGCCCTGTCGCTGTTCGAGCGATTCAGCGGCAGATTGAAAATGATTGCGCCGTTCAATGTATTCCGAGAGCGGATCGCAGATTTGATCGGAGGAACTAACGCTCATCAAGCTGGTCTTCCTTTTACCCGGAAATGTGATTCACGGGACGTTACCATCATCGTGTTTTCGGTTTCCGTTCATCCAGATACTTGAGTATGGCGTCGCCGGAAGGGGTGAAAAGGTATTTGACAACGAGCAGCACCATTGCCGCCATTTCCGCGAAGACTGCCATCATAAAGGTTCGGGCAGTCCAAGGTTCAACGACCAGCAGCCCGAAGCCAATGAGCAAAAATGCGATATTGATGAAAACTGCCTGAATTGCCATTGCGATCATCAGTAGGTGGGCATACTTCTCACGGAGTTTGCGGTCTTGGGTTTGCTGATCCTTCCACGCTTTGACGATAGCTCGTAATCGATGACTTCGATCTTCAATTTCCCTGAGTTTGCCATAAGTTGCCACATCTTCCGCAGAGATGGGGCGATCAGGATCCTTGAGCAGAGCTCGGAAGGATTCAGGCAGTTGCGGATCGGAACTCTTGGCTGCCATTAGATCAATCCGAGTTGGTTGAGACGAACCCCCATTGCATCCTCAGACACATCGAAACAGCGGGCCATCGCCCCAACCGTTCGCAGATTTGGCCAAAGTTGTCGAACGGCGTGTTCGGGCATCAGCAATGCCGTGGCAAATATGTTTGCTTGAATTTCCCGCTTATGCTCAGCGGTAGGATCCTTCGATTCTTCAGAGATTCCGCGATATAGATTGGTCTGCCCGTCCACGTAGTCGCCATCTTCCAGCAGATGCAGGAAGTTATGTCCGAGTTCGTGTGCGATAGTGAACCGTTTGCGAAATGGTGGATCGTTGGCGTTGACGACTATGGTCACCGTTTTGCCGCGCCGGGCAATCGCTCCGACGAGACTATTATCCAAGAACTCGGCCTTTCGAACCGAAATGCCAAATCGGTTCGCAAGCACGAGTGGATCGACAGGGATGGCGTCGAGACCGTACTCTTGCAAAACGCTGGCCGCGCGGCGTTCGACCTCATCCCGGCTCATAAGCGCGGCGTGATCCATCTCAGTCGTCATAGGCTCTCCTCAAGGCAAGATTCCAGCTTCCAGAGTTCGATCGAACGAACAACCATCAAGCTTCTATCCCTCCATTCTATCTGAGGGCGAAAGCCTTCGCCACCTCACTACCTTATCACCATCGAGTCATTTCCCGCCCGGCGGATCACCGAACCGAAGCCGTCAATCCCTTTCAGCAATGTCTTCATTTGCTTGGCTCAATGCGGTCGTCAATGATTCCACATCTTTGCCTGCAATCGTGACGCGCACTGTGAGCAAGTCTTTTGTCTGTACGATCAGGAAGGACCTTCAATCTCGGCAAACCACCTGTCTGCCGACGACTCGTCTAACTCAATTACCCAGCAGCTGGCCGAACCGATTGCCGCCAGTCCGAGCTCGGCACCGCCCTTGTTTGGCGGTCTCGTGCCTTTTCTTATTCATAATGATGATCTCTTACGCTCTCGTTCCCACGCTCCGCGTGGTAACGCACGGGTGGGACGCTCCGCGTCCCGGTCGATCGAAAGCGATTGCGCCGCACAGCTTGTCTTCATTGCGAACGCGACGCAGAGCGTCGCGGCCCTGCGTTCCCACGCGGAGCGTGGGAACGAGAGGAAAAGCCTTCGCCACCGCGGTCAAGGAGACGCTTTACGAACTCACTTCCCGCCCTGTGGATTGTACTTCTTCAGCCACTTGAACACTTCCTTGTGCCAGTATTCGCTGTTCTTCGGCTTCGGCACCCAGTGGCCTTCATCGGGGAAGTTGATGAACCGCGACGGTACTCCTTGCCTTTGCAGCGACGTGAACAGTTCGTGTCCCTGGCCGATCGGACAGCGAAAATCGAGATCGTTGTGGATGATGAGCATCGGCGTCTTGAATTTGCCGAGATTGCGCGGCCTTTTTGTGCGGCGAGAATTCGGCATACGCCCCCGGCTTCTCCCAGGGCAGCCCGCCATGCTCGTATTCGTCGAACCATAGCTCATCGGTCGTGCCCCACATGCTCTCGAAGTTCCACACCGAACAGTGCGTGATCAGCGTCTTGAATCGGCCTGTGTTGACCGCGAACCAGTTCATCATGTAGCCGCCGAAGACTGGCTCCGGCCGCGGCGATGCGATCTTGATCCACATAAGGCAGCTTCTCGACGTAATCGGCCCCCGCCATCAGGTCGCGATAGCACTTGCCGCCCCAGTCGCCGGAGATTTCGTCGACGTACTTCTGCCCGAAGCCGGTGCGAGCCGCGCGGATTCGGCAAGGCGACAACGTAGCCCTGTGCCGCCCACAGTTCCGGGTTCCAGCGGTAACTCCAGCCGTCCTCCCAGGCGCCCTGCGGGCCGCCGTGGACGAGATAGACGACCGGCCATTTCTTCTTGGGATCGAAGCCGGGCGGCTTGAGAATCCACATCTGCATCTTCACACCGCCCTCGACGGGAATCTTGACGCTTTCAGGGCGCGGCAGATCGAGTTCGCTCAATAGCTTGGTCGTTGGCCTGACTCAAATTCGTCAGAACGGGATCTTCCTCGCGGGCCATGAACACTTCGTTGGGACGATCGAGCGCTGCCTGCGTGAAGGCGAGTGTTTTTGCCTTCACACTCCACGACAGCGAGGTATTATGATGCCGGGCGTGCAACACTTTCGGCTTGTCATCGGTAATCGTGGTGATGTAGATGCCGGTGGCGGCGTGGTCTTCAGCATTGAAGAGAATCTGCGTGTTGTTCGCCCACAACAGTTCATCGACGCCGCGATCGAAGTCGGGGATAATGCTTTTGGGCTTGCCCTGCCACGTTCCATCGTCATCGCAGTCCACCACCATCAATTCCCAGCGATCGGCCTCGTAGCCTGGTTTGTGTCTGCGCGCGATAGGCAAACTTCTTGCCGTCGGGCGAAAAGCGCGGACAACCGTCGGCGGCCTTGTTCTCGATGGTCAGTGTATCGACCTTACCGCCGGCGATCGGCACCCGGCAGATTTCGTAATTCGTGCTCCAGGCTTCGTCGCGAGCCGGCACTGCGGTGTAAATCAGGTACTTGCTGTTGGGACTGAAGACAAACTCATCGCCGACGGAAAAAGTCGTCGAGGTCGGATAGGCGTCGCGATCGCCGGGAGTCACATCTCTCGGCTCGCCGCCCTGGGCAGGCACGACGAACAGATGCTGTCGCTTGTCCTCGACGTAGGCATCCCAGTGCCGATAGAAGAGCTTGGTGAAGACCTTGGCCTTGACGGGGCTCTTGGCGATTTCTTCGATCTTTTTCTTGTTCAACTCATCCGATTCCTTGAAGGGCTTATCGGAGAACTCCGGATAGACGGCCGAGGAAAAGGCAATGTGCGTTCCATCGGGGGACCATGTGCCATTGGCGGCGCCGGTGCTGATGGTGGTCAACGGACGGGCCTCGCCGCCGTCAATGTCGATGACCCAAAGTTGCGTTTCGCCGCCGCCGCGATTGGACTCGAACGCGATTTGTTTGCCGTCCGGCGACCAGCGCGGATGTCGATCGCTCTTCGGAGTTGTCGTCAGTTGACGAGTGGGCGTTTTTCCATCGGTGGACGCGATCCACAGGTTGGTGGAGCTTTTATTCTCTGCCAGAGAGATGGTGCTGAGCTGATAAACGACCCATTTCCCATCGGGACTGATCTGCGGATCGGCCACCCGCCTGAATCGGTACAAGTCCTCAATTTGCATCGGTCGCGGGGCCGCGATAACCGGAGCATCGATAAGCATAAGCAGGGAAAGCATCATAGCCCATCCAACGAGACGAATCATCGGCGGTTCCTTTCGCAACGCATAGCGAGGGGAGATACCAGTATTATGTTAGCGAATCGGCAATACTCTCATCCTTATTCCCATTCATACTCAACGCGGTTGCTGGGAGAAAAGCGCGTGTCTTGAGGCGGAGGTGCTGACGGTCGTGAATCCATGCAATAGAAAGAAAAGGGATCTGGGCACAGAAGGGATCGCAATCGACGCTCCGGCCACGGCCGGCCGAGGAAAGCGGAGAAGATAATCGATGAATAATAAACGTGCCCATCCCCCTTTTACGATTTTGGTGCTTGTCGTTTGGACAATGCCTTCGCATTGCGGAGAACATCACGATTCCACAGGTTTCTCTTTCAAGTACCCGAAAGGGTGGTTGATCGTAAGAGACCCGGGAAAACCAGAGAACCTGGCGTCCGTGCCCGTTCATCTTTTGCCCTGGCTCGCCAAGCACAGTCCGCTTTTTCAAAAAGTGACAGTATTACTCATTCACGATGGGTCGATCGAAAAGGAGACATATGAAACCGTGAATGTTTCGGTATCCCCCGGCGAGTCTTCGATCGACGAGTTCACGGTCAAAACGGGGCTCGACTCCCTAAAAGAGTACTCGAAGGTTAACGGCATGACGATCGAGAATAGTCAGGGCAGCCTGCAACGTATAGGAAAGAATCTTGCCGTCGTCATCGAGGTTCAATTCGTCAGCGAAGAGCTCATGACGACGTTTCGAAATCGTATCGTGCTGTTCTCCGGCGGCGGCAAGAAGTACCAAGTTACGTGCTCGGCGGGTGCAGACCAGTTTGACGAATACAAGGAGACATTCGATCGGATCCTCGAAAGTTTTGAGATCCCGCCGCGGCAAGGTCATGATGACGGGAGGGCAAAAGGACCGAACTTCGACTTCTGGCCAGTGTTCTACTTTTTTCTTGTGGTGTGGGTCGTTTCCGGAGTTTATTTCGGTAGTAGACGTCTGTTGCGCTACTTCCGTAGCCGCAGCGCCAAGGAATAATAAACGTGCCCGGCCCCTTTTCCTCTCCACATTCTGTAATTCTTTCAATACTGCCTTGGCAGTTTGTCACTTCTGGTGAAACTGAGCAAAACTCGTTAACTTAACCGATCAGGAAATTTGGTGAAATTGGCTAATTATGGTCAACTTTTCTGCCGAAGAAAGATGGGTAGGTATATAAAGGCAATCCTTTATTGCCGATTCTCCGATTCCATGAGTCACACCTTGGGGATAATTCCCTCTTTCTTCACCGACACAGAGAAGGGGCGTCCCCAATACAGGAGCCTTCCCAATGAGTCGATTTCCTCAGTCCCTGGCGGTTTGCGCCCTGGCCATGTTCGGACTATGGGGCTGCGCGCGCGGTCCTGTATCTTCCAATGGCGATTCAACCAAGTCGTCTGAAGAGAAGATCGCAAAACTGGAAGATGAAATCCGAACCACCATCGTGTCCAGAGATCAGTATCGCAAGCGGCTCAATGCTGCTGAAGAAGCTCTCACGCAAACGCGCCAGGATCTTAAACAGGAATTGACCAAGGCCTTGAAGGAACAAGAAGAATTGAAAACCGCCGTCAAAAACCGCACTGCGGAACGGGATAATCTCGAAACGCAATACGACGGCTTTCGCAGGGGACTGCGCGATTTGTTGACCCAGTCGGAAGTATCTATCCCGCTGAAAGCCCAGCCTACTGCTACCGTTCTGCTCACCGAGGCTCCGATGCCTCGCGAAGTTCCAAACCCGGTGGAAGAGGTAACGGGACCGGCTCTTCAATAAAGACCATGACAAGGTGACAAGGTGACAAGGTGACAAGGTGACAAGGTGACAAGGTGTGCCGCACTTTCAGGGCTTTTTGTTGGATTGCCGTATCTACCCAGGGCGTTGCCCTGGGCTGATTTGTTTAACCCTTTCGGGGCACCTGACAAGCAGTTTCGAGAACGAACCGGCATTTTCTCGACGCTCAGACGCACCCCTTGTCACCGGGTCATGCTTATTTCCCGATATCAATCAGGATATTCGGCTGGGCTTTCGTCCAGAGTGAATCCACTTTCTTGCGATATTCACGTTCTTGGATCATGTGCTCGATTTGCTTGCGAATCTCCTGTTGCAACTGGCTGTCGGTGAAAGGTCGAGATCCGGCATAAGTGCGTTCCTCAATTCGCACAATGTGGAAACCCGCGTCCATTTCCACGATACCCACTTCGTGCAGCTTCAATGCAAATACTTTCGGCTCCACGTCGGGAGGCAGGATCTTGCCTCTCTCCTCGCCCAAGCCCAATCCGTTGGGATCGCGCAGCGCATTATGATCGAGCGTCTGCACCATCTTGACGAAGTCCTCGCCCTTGCGCGCCCGATCTGCCAGATGCTCGCAATACTTCCGGGCGTCGCCGGGACTGTTGAAGCGACTTTTGAGGATCCATAGATCCTGCCACTTCACACGGTCTTTCATCTGAAATTCTTCGGTATGTTCATCGTAGTAGTCCTTCAAATCGGCCAGACTGATATTTTTGACGCGCGACTTGATGGTTTCACCCATGATGATCTGAACCATCGTCATGCGTGCAATGTTTCGGCGCATTCCTTCTATGGTAAGTCCTTGCGCGGCCAAGAAGCTCTTGAATTCCTTATCATTGGGAATCTTCGATCCCTTACGAATTGCTTTCATTCGCGAGTCGGCTTCCTTTGAAGACATTCTTTCTATCTCTTCAATCGTCGAAGTACGTTTTTGCATTTTGAGTTGAGACATCATTTCGTCGACAATCAATTCGCGTTCGATGATGCGTTTCAATTCCTGATAGTACAGTTCTTTTTCCTTGGCTTTCGCGCAAAACTGGGCAGGTCCTTGGTTTCGCGGGAACGTTGATAGATTGCTTCCCATACTTCCTGATCGTAAATGGGTGTTGCGCCAATCGTGGCTACGATGCGCACCTGCGGGTCGACTCGGCCGATAGGTTTTTCAGGCGGGGTAATTCTGGTCAAGGGAACCGTCGCGGGCACCGTGAGGCTTACGGCTTTGATTGGGTCAGCCAGGGGCACCGGAGGACTTTGCGAGCGCACCACCATCGGATCGGGTTCAGCCTGGGCGGGTTCATCGACAACTGGATTGACCGGGCTCTGGGTCTGATTCAAATCGGGAACCGTGGGAGTTCGTCCAAGGCTGCCCAGGCAACCCGATGAACCGACGACCAGGATCGCCAGTGGAAATAGCCGCATGAGGACCATCCCTGTTCCCCTATCTTGCCCATTCCAGGGCAGAACCGCGCCGTCGAGGCATCCGCGCACACCGAGATGCCCGCCGGACTATAGCTATATCGGCATTTCACGCAAGAGATGTCAATGCGAGGCACCATTTGCGATCGCGGGAGTGTCATCGATCGGTGCATGAGCGCCGATTGTGGCAGTTTGCCCCTGATCGTGGAAGTACCTGCGAAGATAGTCTTCGATTTCGGGAATCTCGTTGTTCTGCGCCGGCGGGGTGGTTTGACAACTCGTGCAACAAGCCGTCAAAGTGAGCAGAATCACCGCACGCATCGCCAAGCCCCCGGTTCTCTTTTTTTAACCACGAATACCACGAATAGCACGAATAAATGCGGGGGAAAGAACAATCGAGAACAACGCCCGAATCGATTCATTGCAATACGTGCATTTTGGTTTTCTTAATTCGTGTTATTCGTGTTATTCGTGGTTAAAAAAGAGTGGTTTTGTACCTTTTTGTGGTCACAATTGATTTTGTTCAGGCATAGCATTATTCCCCATCCGCTCGCAATAGATGTTTCAAGAGAGGATACAATTCCCCAGGTTCTCCCTCCCCTTCATGTAGCCGAAAGTACGCACTTTGATCGTCGATGATCTTTAGCCGGCCCAGGCTCCGCTCTACCAGTTGAGTTATCCGGTCTCGCTCTCGATAGGTCAACACGATGTTCTTCGTGTCCCGATGGATCGATGCCACCTGCCAGCGCGAGGCGAGTAGACGAAGTTCTGCGAGCCTTAACATCCAATCCGCCGGCTCGGGAATGGGGCCGTAGCGCTCCCGAAGCTCTTGCCGGAATTCGTCCAGTGTATGCGGATCGCGCAGCCGGGCCAGGCGGCGATAAACTTCCATGCGCAGGCGCTGGCCGGGCACGTAGTCGCGCGGCAAGAACGCCGGCCAGGGCAGATCGACGCTCACTTCCAGCGGCGTCTTCAAGGGCAGATTCTTCATGCTGCGCACGGCGTTTTCGAGCAACTGGCAATACAACTCATAACCGATGGATGCGATATGGCCGGATTGCTCCGTGCCGAGAATGTTGCCCGCGCCGCGGATTTCCAGATCGCGCATGGCAATCTTGAACCCAGCCCCCAGTTCCGTGAATTCCTCGATCGCCTTCAGACGTTTTGCCGCCACGGAACTCAACTCTCGATCGCTGTCCAACAGCAGGTACGCATAGGCTCGATTCTTCTGCCTGCCGACCCGCCCGCGCAGCTGATGCAAATCCGCCAGGCCGTAGTGGTCGGCTTGATCGATGAAAATGGTATTGGCGTTGGGTATGTCCAGGCCGCTTTCGATGATCGTCGTGGCCACGAGGATGTCGGCTTCCTTGCGCACAAATTGCAGCATCGCCTGTTCGAGTTGACCCTCGGCCATCTGGCCGTGACCGATGGTGATTTTCGCCTCCGGCACTATGCGCTGCACGCGCTGTGCAACTTCCACGATGTCGTGAACGCGGTTGTGGACGAAATAAACCTGACCGTCCCGGTTCAATTCGCGCAGGATGGCATGTCGAATCAGCTTCTCGTCCCAGCGGATGATGCGGGTTTCGACGGGTAAGCGCTCGGGCGGCGGCGTTTCGAGGTTGCTGATGTCGCGGATGCCCAGCAGTGCCAGGTGCAACGTGCGCGGGATGGGCGTGGCCGTCATGGTCAGAATGTGGACCATGGCCCGGAGTTTCTTGAGACGCTCCTTGTGTTCGACGCCGAAGCGTTGTTCCTCGTCGATGATGACCAGGCCCAGATCCTTGAAGTGGACATCCGGCGACACGAGCCGATGCGTACCGATAATGATGTCCACTTCACCTGATGCAACTCGCTTCACGATGCGTTTCTGTTCCCCGGCACTTCGGAATCGGCTCACGGCCTCGACCACGAACGGATACTCCGCGAGCCTTTGCGAAAACGTGCGATAGTGCTGTTCGGCCAGCACCGTCGTCGGCACGAGGATCGCGACCTGCTTACCGTGATCGGCGACCTTGAAGGCAGCGCGAATGGCCACTTCGGTCTTGCCGTAACCGACGTCGCCGCAGAGGAGCCTGTCCATGGGCCGGGTGCGCTGTAGGTCGTGCTTGATTTCACCGATGGCCGTGAGTTGATCGGGCGTTTCCTGAAAGGGAAACGCATCTTCAAACTGCAATTGCCATTCGGAATCGGCGGGGAAAGATAAGCCGACCTGCGATTCCCTCATGGCCTGGAGTTGAACCATGTCGGCGGCCATATCCTGGACTGCCTCGGCCACTTTGGCTTTCTTTCGCCCCCAGGCCAGGCTGCCGAGCTTGGATAGTTCCGGAGAACTCTTGCTGCCGCCCACATACTTTTGCACCAGATCGATTTTCGATACCGGCACATACAAGAACACGCCGTCGCGGAATTCCAGAAGCAAATGCTCCTCGCGAATATGCCTGCTTTCAAAGGATTCCGAAGCGGCGTCGCATTCTTTGGCTTCCGGACTGTCGGTTTTCGACTTGTCCAGCATCTGCATGCCGCGAAATCGCGCGATGCCGTGCACGATGTGCACGACGTAATCGCCGTCATTGAGTTCCAGGAAACTATCGATCGCGCGCGATTCGATCCGTCGGCGCGGCAATACCGTTGGGGCTTTCTCTCCTGCGGGAGACTGCTCGCGGTGGAAGAGTTCATGACTGCCCAGAATGATGAACCCGGCTTCGACGAGTCGAAAACCGGAGCGTACGGTTCCGGTAACCAGTCGGAGGCGATCGGATTGCGCCAGTTTCCCTGCCCTGAGAACTTCCGTGAGCCTGCTTACTTCCGCATCGGTTTGACAGGCGATCAAGACGCGATCCGACGCAGCGACTACATCGAGTTCATCGCGCACGCGGTTGACGTTGCCGCTGAAGCGCTCGACCGATTCGATGCGCAGATGGACCGAGGCCTCGATCGACTGCCGGGGCATGGCCGAGATGGTGACGTTCGAGAACTTCAGCAGTTGCGCGAACACGCCGTTCGGCGAGAACAGCCCGACCGTATCGGCAACACTTTCCAGGAAGAATTTGCCCTGTTCCTGAAGCTCGCCAGGCTCCACGATCGCGACCCAGGTTTCGGGAGAAAGATAATCGCAAAGATGCGCCCGCAGCGCACCCGGCGTGGCAGCGTCCCTGTTTGGTCCGGCGTTTGCGGCGAGAATGCGGGCCTCCGGGCATTCTCCCAGGCTGCGCTGAGTTTGCGCGGAGAATTGCCGAATCGAATCGATGTCATCGCCGAAGAACTCGACGCGGTAAGGTGATTCCGCATCGAGCGAAAAGAGATCGAAAATGCCGCCCCGACGCGAAAACTCTCCAGGCAACTCGACGGCATCGACCCGTTTATAACCGTGTTCGACGAGCCATTGCGCGAGAGAGTCGAGATCGACCGATTCGCCGCGACGAAGCACTCTGGCGCGCGCCGCCAGTTCCGCAGGTCCGGGGACCGGCTGCAAGAGCGCTGCCATCGGCGCGATCAGCAAGGGCGGCGGGTCGGTAAGTAATCTTTGCAGGATGCGGAGCCGTTGACCGGCGACCTCGTTCCGAGGCGTCTTCTCCGGGGGCCACGATTCCCATGCGGGGAACAGTAACGGGTGTTGTCCCGTAAAGCTGAAGAGATCGTGTGCCCACGGCTCGATGTCGCCGGTATGTGCCAGAGCAATCAAGAGTGTGCGCGGTGCGTGCAAACCGAGCGCAGCGGCCGACAACGACCCGGCGGAACCCCAGGCACCGTCGATGGTGCCGCTCTGCCGGGCCTGTAGGGCGGCGATCATCTCCGGCCAACCGTCAGAGGTTCGAAGAATCTTGGGCAAGTCCGCAAGGGAGTCGACCGTTGGAACTGTGCTCAATCCCGACATGAACTCCCCTCAAGACCACGAGGTTGCAAGGAGTGCTTCTCCGATTAAGAGGTTCATAATAGTCGAAGGGGGCTGAAAGAGACAATCCGGACTGAGGGATGAGGTGTCTGGGTGTAACCACATTCTCTGGGGGGTCGTAGCGGCGGCATCCTGCCGCCGAGAGGTTGCAGACGGCGGCAGGATGCCGCCGCTACGACGGCATCCCCCAGAGAATGTGGTTACACCCAGGTGTCTGAAGGGGCGTTTGTTTGTTATTTGTTATTTGTAATTTGCTTGTAATTTGTTATTTGTGATTTGGACGCTATCCGAGGGATTGTTATGAGTATCTCCGCCAAGAACATCAGGAAGTGTTTTGGTTCAAAGGTCGTTCTCGACAATCTCAGTGTCGAAGCGCCCACAGGCTCTCTGGTGGCGCTGCTTGGGCCGTCCGGGTCCGGGAAGACGACTTTATTGCGGATCATCGCGGGTCTGGAGACTGCCGATAGCGGCACGGTTCTCTATCAGGATGACGACGTCACCCAGCGCTCCGCTCGCGATCGGAAGGTGGGTTTCGTCTTTCAGCATTACGCTCTGTTTCGGCACATGTCGGTATATGAGAATGTTGCCTTCGGCTTGCGGGTTCGCAAATGGCCCGACGACCGAGTCAAGGAACGCGTTGGAGAATTATTAAGGCTCGTTCGCCTCGAGGACTATGCAGACCGCTACCCTTCACAACTCTCCGGCGGGCAGAAACAGCGCATCGCGCTGGTTCGCTCACTGGCTCCGCAGCCGAGAGTCTTGTTGCTGGATGAGCCGTTCGGTGCCCTGGATGCGAAGATCCGCGCTGAGTTGCGCCACTGGCTGCGCCGATTTCACGACGAGTTCCACATTACCAGCATTTTTGTGACCCACGATCAGGAAGAAGCTTTTGAAGTGGCCGATAAAGTCGTGGTGATGAACGAGGGACGCATCGAACAGGCGGGAACGCCTGTCGAGATTTTTGAACGTCCCGCGAACGCCTTTGTCATGGACTTCCTCGGCAACGTCAACGTCTTTCCGGTCATGGTTCGCGATGGTCGGGCCATGATGGGGAACCTGGAAATGCCCCTCGCTCACCTGAACATGGATGAGACAAACCCCACGAAGGTATTCGTTCGTCCCCATGAACTCGACATTTCCCGCACGCGCGAGGGTTCGAGCCTGCCGGCGAAGGTTGTTCACATCAATCCGGCCGGCCCGGTCGTGAAAGTCCGGCTCCAGGCCGAGGAATTTGAATTGGTGCTAAACGTGGACATCAGTCCTGAGCGGTATTCGTCCATGATGTTGAAACAGGGAGAAGTCGTGTACGTTTCACCGAAACAGGCCCGTATTTTCCCGATCGATTACTCGATCTAAGCCAAATGAGTGAAGCTCAGCGAATCATCGCCCCTATGGCAGGTAAAGCATCTCTTCAGCTTTCAGATTGATTCTGGAAACCGCAAATAGCCGCAAGCATTGGAGAGATTTGGAGTGAAAGCCAAGGTGTTCCTCTGAGTTTGGTATGTCACCAGACGATAATGGAAGATCAGCGAGAGACCGTGAAAGTGAAAGAAGTCTGTTCCAAGATATGCTTCTCGACAGGGGACTCCTTGCGGATCGGATTGAGGGAGAAGTGCGAGAAGGGGAAAGGTTCTACGAGCGCTGGAAACGCGCCTGTGACCGAGTAGTTGATGCTGGGGAAGAACGATTGAGATGGATCCAACGTCACAGGAGATGCCACACCAGGTTGGAATCCTTTGACGGGGCCATTCGGAAGCAGGAACAATTGTCGGCGAAATGTTCCACTTTTGACGAACCCCGTAAGGAATCACGGTATATGGAAGTTCGGGGGCAAGGACTGCTGTGTCGCTATGGTTTGGGTTGCTTTGCAAATAGTTTGACCATTGGATCCCGATGATGCGATAGCGGATCGCATTCTCGGTTGGAGCAAAGGGATATACATAGAGGCGGAATGGTCGATTGGATGCCATCTGGACGAGTCCTTTTTCAAACCATTAGCTTGGTTAACTCACGGAAGGATTATTGCTTGGAGACTCTGCTTTCTTGGTCAACAGCGGAAAATGAATGGTTGATGTTGCTTCAGGGATAAAGACGAAGAGCAGATCCTCAAACGCAGGACAATTCGGTTCTTTTCTTGCGACTTCAAGAGCTGCTTCTTGCGTCAATCCTTGCCCCCAGATTTTTCGATGACTAATTGCCACGATTTGTCCGGCGTATCGTTCGATTATTTCAGCATTTCGGTACGCCCACATTGCATCGCGATCGAACTGTTTACGGCGCATTTTGTCTCTTTTTGTCTGTTCTTTCACCGCCATTTGTCGCAGGAAAGAGGGGATGATATCAGTCAACAAGATCTCGGGTCAGCTCCAGCGCAAATTCAGGGCGATCATGGACAATCAACAATTCCAAACCCATGCCCCGCATCCTTATTCTTGATCATAAAGAATCCGATTACTCTAAAGTCAACTTTACCATGCACCAATTTTACTTTCAATGCGGCCAATTCGGTACCATCCCGTTGAAGAACCCTTTAACCGACCACGCAATTTCTTCCCTGACGTTTTGCCTTGTAAAGATTTTCATCCGCCTCTCGAATCAGATCCTGAATATTCGCACTGCCATCGAGGGGACATTCGGCAATTCCTATGCTAATCGTTAGTCGTAAACTTTTGTCCTCAAACCGGAATGTGTGGTTTTCGACCAGCACCCGAATGCGTTCTGCTGCTTCCAGTGCCTGATCGCGGTTGGTTTCGACGAGGACGATTGCAAACTCCTCTCCCCCATAGCGCGCAAACAGGTCCTCCCGGCGGATGGTCTTCCTGATACACGCCGCGATCTCTCGCAATACGAAGTCCCCGCCCAGGTGGCCGTAGTGATCGTTGATCGATTTGAATCGGTCGAGATCGAACACCAGTAACGAAAGCGGCCTGGCGTGTCGAGTGCTGCGCAACACTTCGCGTTCCAGAAACTCCATCAAAAAGCGGTTGTTGTGGATCTGGGTCAGGGCATCAATGATTGTGAGGCGATAGATTTCTTCGTGGTACTCGGCCTCGACGTTGCCACCGGCCAGAAAGCGGAAAATGCAATTGCCCAGGCGAAGATAGTCGCCGTCGTGCACAAGAAGCGCGTTTCCATTGTTCGCGGAGTTATCGTTGACGAAGGTGCCGTTGGTACTCTGCATGTCGATCACATAGTAACCGTCCTTGGTCGGCTCGATACGAGCATGCCGGCGGGAAACAGAGTTGTCCACGATCCGCAAGTCGCAATCCTCGCCCCGCCCCAGAATGAGGGGACGATCGCCAAGAATGTGGCGCTGACCGATCCCTGAACCCGTCGGGTAAATAAAGATAAGGCAAGCATCCCGATTCGCAGAGATCGGACGCTTCGATGAACTCAGAATGGTATCGATCAGTTTTTCCATGAACCACTGTAACAGGTTGTCCACGCGCGGGTTGGAGCTAGACAGCATTCATCAAACAGCATTCCAGCTGTTTTGACAAGACTCATGTGCAGGCGATCTTTTCATAAATAGAAATCAGACAGGTAAAAACCCACGATTTTTCACAGGTTTTCATCCGAGTTTTGCTGTGGCCGCAGCAGGCGGGCGGGAGACAATTTCCTCGTTCGTGAACTTATGCGTAAAATGACATCATGAGTACTACACCCATCCTCGATCGTGAAGAGTTCATCGAGCAGGCCTATTTTTGCCGGGTCTTTCGAGAACGTCTATCGGAGAATATCCCAGCCCAGGAAATTCTCGGTCAAATTCACGAAGAGATTCTCACGACAACCAGGCTGCCGATGGCCATTCAGTTCCTGGCCACCGATTTGAAGCATACCGGTCTTCTCGGCAGCGGCTTTGCCCGGCTCCCGCACTACTTTACACCCTTCCAGACCTTCGTCATTTCGCAGGCCGAGGAGGAAGGCCGACGATTTCCGATGCCGACAGCCCTTTTGGTTCTGGAACGGGAGGCGCTTTACAAATCGGAACAGCCCACACCAGCGGGGTTATTTGTGTTCCAGTTTGAAACCATCTGCCGCAATCGTCTTGGGTATTCGGATGGCCTTACCGCCATGGCAGGGGAGAGCATCTACGACGAGGTTTGGAAGGACTACATCGCCAAGGTTCGCCGGCAGATCGGCATCATCGATCTACCCGATCTCGTCTACCTTCGGTCCGAGCTTTACGTCGTCGATGAGCGGAGAAAGCAACCCGATTACGAAGTTCCGGTACCTCCCTTGTTTGGATTAAAGGAGGGGCGAATAGCCAAGGCGAGCCGGGGACGCGATCCGCTGTATCTATTTGCAGCGCTGCAGCGGCAATTGGGCTATCCGGAGGTTCCCCGTCCCAAACCACGAGATGAATCCGCTCCGAGAATAGAAACATTTGTCAACAAACTCCGAGAAATGGAGGCGCGCATCAAACTCCTGGAAGGAGAAATGCGCGGCAACGTCGATTTAATGGAACTGGCAAAACCGGAACTGCTCAAAGACCCGGATGAAAAGTAATAATAGTGGTCAGTGGTCGGCGATCAGTGGTCAGTTAATGAAAGACAAGAACGCTTCCGGTTTTGGCATTTGCCGACCACTGATCACTAACCACTGACCACTTTTATGATGTCGGGTTCGCCGGCCGAAAGCCGCAGGATTCGTAGAGAGGTCGAAGGCTCTCCTTGCTGGTGAGCATGACGTATGGCACGTTGAGCCGATACGCCGCGTTGAGCGCGGCCTTGATGAGGGCAGTGGCTGCGCCGGAGCCTTGCGCAGCGGGATGAACGACCACATAATCGATCTGCCAGTTCACCAGCGCCGAGATCAACAACAAGCCCAGCACCTGACCTTCCGGATTGCGGTACATTGCCACATAACGAACATTCGGCCAGATCGCCAGAAACTTGCTGCGCGTGCGGAAATGATCGCTGACCATCGTCCAGAGCGCTGTACATGCCGGTTCATCGGCGAGAAATTCCTGCACCGATAGCACCTGGACCGGCAGATGAATCAGCTGCTCCACCGTCGGCGTGCAGATATAGTAAAGATTCTTCTCGGGGTTCATCTCCAGTTCCCCCTATTACCAGAACTTTGCACAAAAACTCCAAATCCCAATTCTCAAAATACAAACAAATCCCAAATCTCAAAAGCAGACCAAACGCAAACCTTGCAATAGATTCGTTTAGGATTTTTCTCCTCGTTTTGATCTTGGAATTTGTTTGTATTTTGGTGCTTGGGATTTGGAGTTTTTATGCAAAGCCCTAGCGCCAGCGGAAGTAGCGCAGTGCGATCGCAAATGATACGCCGCCCCAAAGCACCAGGATCAATATCTGCGACCACGCTGCTGTCAGGGATTGTCCTTCCAGCATCACCTTTCTTAACGCATCATTCAGCGCTGTCAACGGCAATGCCTCGATCATCGGCTGCATCGCTTCGGGAAATCGATCGTGGGAGAAAAACACTCCGGAAACGACGTACATTGGCAACATTACCAGGTTCATCAGGCCGGAGACTGTTTCGATTGTCTTGGCCCGGCAAGCCACCAGTAGTCCAACTCCGGCGAACGAAATCCCTCCTAACAGAACAATCGAAAAAGCGCGAGAATATTCCCTTGCACATGAACGTCAAAGACCAGATTTCCAAACAACAACAGCAAGGAAACTTCGGGGATCGTGAAAAGGAGCCTGCTAATCATGATGCTCAACAGGAAATCGCTTCGCTTCATTGGCGTAGCGATGAAACGCTTCAGCAACTTACGCACGCGCATATCCACGATCACGAAGCCGACTCCGAACAACCCGCCGCCCATCAGATTCATCCCGACCATCCCTGGAATCAGGAAATCGATGTAGCGTGAGCCGGCCTCCTTGAGGTGTTCGTCGCGAATGGATAACGGGTGATTCTCGGTCTGGTTTCGCAGCAGAACGGCTTCAAAGGCGTTCCGCGCCAGAACGCTTTCCGAACGATTCACCTCTTCCCAGACGACATATTCAAACCCGCCGGACGCTGACGCAGCGATCGTCGCGACCAGATCGGTTTTGCCGGAACTGAGCTTCTTCTTCCAGGAATCGTCACCCACGATCGCGACGACCATTTTGGAATCCTTCTCAAGGATTTCTTTTAATTTTTGAGTTTGCTCAACGGTCTGCGGTGTTTCAAGCAAGTCGATTCGGACTCGTTCCACCGGGCGTTCCCGGAATGCGATGCCCAGGGCCACCGCCATCAGAAGCGGGAACCCGTACACCCAAAAAACCGCGGCCGGCTCGCGGTAGAATTCGCGGAAGCGAGACAGGCTCAACTGGAACAATGCCGAGGATGGAAGCCTCATTTGGAGTTCATCTCCTCATCGCGCAAATGCCGGCCGGTCAAGGTCACGAAAACGTCCTCAAGCGTCGCATGTCGAGTGGTCAGCGCGGCGAACTCCTTGCCCGTTTGTTGCAGATGATTCATGAGCGCCGGCAAGGCCAGATGAGGCTGACCTACCGAAAGGCTGAACTGTCCATTCTCGAAGCGAACCGATTCAACGGAAGGGAGTCTGGCAAACTCGTCCTTGTCGGGCGGCGCTGAGCTTCCCTCGGCAAGTCGAAAGTCAATGATATGCTCGCCGCCGAGGCGAGATCAGTTCGCGCGGTGTGCCGATGGCGATAATCTTGCCGTGGTCCACAATAGCGACGCGATCGCACAGCCGTTCCGCTTCATCCATGTAGTGGGTGGTGAGCAAGACGGTGCGATTCGTCGATCGGAAGGTATGGATGACCTCCCAGAGTTGTCGTCGGGACTGCGGGTCGAGTCCGGTTGTAGGTTCATCCAGGAACAACAATTCCGGATCGCCTACCAGGGCGCACGCGACCGCAAGTCTTTGTTTTTGTCCGCCGGAGAGTTTGCCGACGAACGAACGCATTTTTTCTTCGAGCGATACTCTGCCGATGGCCTGCTCGGGCGTCAAACCGGCGGGATAAAAGCTGCGGAAAAGCGTGACGGTTTCGCGAACGGTGAGTTTGTCGGTGAGTTGAGTTTCTTGCAGCGAGATACCGATTCGGCGGCGAATGCCGGCATCATCCCGCCCCCGGCGCAGCCCGAGAACTTCGACCTCACCGAGGTGGCATCGAGCAGACCTTCGAGAATCTCCATGGTGGTCGTCTTGCCGGCACCGTTGGGTCCGAGAAGACCAAACCGCCGACCGCGATACTGAGATCGATACCGCACACGGCATCGACCGGAGGGCGCACGTCATATCGCTTGTGAAGATTCGTACATTGAATGGCTGGAGGCATGTTCTTATTTTATGGAATCGCAAGGCGTTTCGAGGAGATGATAAGGATCCATCCATAATACGGCGGAAGGTTGGCCGAATTGCTTTGCACAAAAAAATAAGGTAACTGCAATGCACCCTAAACGCGACTTTTCCTGCATAATCGCACTGTTTCTTGGCCTGGCGGCTGCTACCGGCACGCTTGCCGATGAGCCGGCGAAGGCGAAGGCCAAGGATCTGCAGGTTCTCTTCGTCGGCAACAGCCAGATCTATTACAACGATCTGCCACGCATGGTCGAGGCGATCGCCGAGTCAGCGCCCGAGGATCGGCCGGGTATCAAAGCGGATCGGTTCGTTTCGGGCGGCGCGAGCCTGGATCGCCTGTGGAATGCAGGTGCCGGCAAAGGTACCGCTCGTGCCAAAATCGTTGAGAAAAAGTGGGACTTCGTCATCCTACAGGAGATTTACAACGTCAAGCCGGAGTCGATCAACAAGTATGCGCCGCTTTTCCACGAATTGATTCAAAAGAACGGATCGCGAACCGTGCTTCTCTCAACTGCGAGCATTAGTGGGATGTACCCGAAGGGTTTCGAGGAACTGCACGACATGCACATCGCCCTTGGGAAAAAGTTGCAAGTACCTGTCGCCGCTGCCGGCAAGGCGTGGCTAACCTTCTGGGGCGACCAGCCGACGCAAGAGCAACGCCTGTACTCTATGACCCCGATAAGGCGAATCCTGGTAAGAAGGCTCGTACATCTATGCCTGCACTCTCTATGCGATCTTGACCGGACAAAGCCCGGTGGGGCTGACCCATCGCCTGCCGAAACAACCGGAGGACACGATCACCGCGGCAGAGGCCAAGCAGTTCCAGGAAGCGGCCTGGAAGATACATCAGGATGTCAATCCGGCGAACCCCGAAAGTAATAACGCTATTCTACTTCTTTTCAGATTGCTTCTCGATGAAATCCAGAGATTGCCTGATTACTCTTTTCCCTCACGTCCCCGAACCACCGCGGCAATCGCCTCCGCGCTGATTTCTTCGCCCAATAGAAATGAGTTCAAGACCATGTCGTAATCGTGAATTTCATCGGCTTTGCGCCGGAAGTACTGCATCAAAAAGCCTTTGCGTTTCTCGTCTCTTTCTCGAACCTGGTTCGTTGCCTCCTGATGAGTCCAGCGCATCCATTGCATCATGTAGGCAATCCGTTCTTCCAGTGGGGCAACGATTCGCAAATGCAACGTGGTTTCCCTGGGCAACAGGAGCCGGCACCCCGTCCCACCAGGTACCCGGCCTCGCGCGAGCTAATGTCAGAATGAGGCGGGGTAAGCTCTCCCAGCTCGATTCCCGGTATGATGATCTTCTCTTGATGAAGACGTTCGAGTTGGCGTCGGCCCAGGCCGAAGCCGTCGGCGGGACATCGGACAGAACATGCGTCCGGGCCGATTCATTGGCCCCCAGAAATTCGAGTAATTCCTGCGTATAAACCTGCCAACCCAATTTCTTACCAACCCGTCTGGCAATACTCGCTCCCCGCGTCCGGACTCGCGACTAATCGCGATCGCCAGACCCAACGGAGCTTCAAGAATGGTTGTGGAATCCACATCACCCCGATTTCCATGCAGGGGTGGTTCAAGCAGATCGCTGCCGCCGCGTGAGGGATGAATCAAGGGTATGTCCTCCTTGCCAGAGTGCTGGTATACACCTATTTGTGGAACACATATTGAAGATTTGCAAATGGAATGCCGTACAAGCAAAAAGAAAACGGATCGTTACGATGATCGTCGTTTGATTCCACGGTGGTTGATTCCGAATCGAAAAAGACGGTGATCATACTTGGTGCGGTCTAAAGTGACACAATATCGCGTGAAAGCATACTTTCATCGTTTGCCGCTCCGCGGCGAACGTCTTCTCTTGCCGCTCCGCGGCGTTAAACTACCACCGTCAGAAGGCTTTGCATCTAAATGATAGGCTTTCTGATCGAGGCGAGTTTGGCCGCGGAGCGGCAAGGCCAAGACGTTCGCCGCGGAGCGGCAAACGATGATGGTTGTACTCGTTGCGAATTGTGTCATTTCAGGCTGTTCGCAGTATATCCTCTAACTTGGCGGAAATCCGAGAAAGCTAGGCTTATGATTTCTCTATCCGCGGTAATTGCGGCGGAAGCGCTTCGATGTACTTTTCAGCGGCCCCTGTATTAAAAACGAGCACCTCTTCATCAGCCAACACCTGCCCGGTATGAATCAGTTGTTCGAGGACATCGAAGCAGATGGCCGTTTCCGGGCAAATACGAATCCCCTCCGCACTCCCCGAGCGGATCATCCACTCGGCGATTTTTGTTTCCCGACCGGTTGCGGCCAAACCACCGCTTTCCCGAATCGCGTCCAGAATCATGAAGTCGCCGGCAGCCACCGGCACGCGCAAGCCGCTGGCCACCGTTTTCGCGTTCGGAAACAACTCGGCAAAACGCTCACCCGACCGAAAGCGCGAACGATCGGAGCGCATCCTTCCGCCTGACAACTGATGAGCCGGGGCATCTTTGCCGATTTCAACCAACCCAGCTCCTTCAGTTCCTGAAAGGCTTTCCACATCCCGATCAATCCCGTCCCTCCCCCGGTAGGATAAAGGATCACGTCCGGGAGCTGCCAGCCCAGTTGCTCGGCGATTTCCAGCCCCATCGTTTTTTTGCCTTCCAGACGATAAGGCTCCTTCAACGTAGACAGATCAAACCAGCCCATCTTGTCGATGCCGTCACGGACAATCTTGCCGCAATCGTTGATTAAGCCGTTGACGCGGTAAGCCCTCGCTCCAAACTGGTAGACCTCCATCTGATTCACGCCAGGGGTATCTTCGGGCATATAGACGTATACTTCCATCCCCGCACGCGCCCGTAGGCCGCCGCTGCACCGCCGGCATTGCCGGCCGTGGGAGGCAATTTCCGGATTCCCAGCCACTTCGCCATGCTGATCGCCGTCGTCATTCCCCGTGCCTTGAAGCTCCCCGTCGGCAGCTGCGATTCATCCTTCACCAGCAATCGTTTCAAGCCAAGAATCGAGCCGAGTCGGGGACAATCCAGGAGGGGCGTCATGCCTTCACCCAGGGAAGTCGGCTCCACATCGAGCGGCAACGGCAGCAACTCCCGGTAGCGCCAGAGCGTCGGAGGCCGGCGAGCAATGACAGCGGGAGTTACTGCCGCCCGAATCGCAGCAAGATCGTAGCGTACCCAGATGGGTCTATCAGCGTGGAGGCCATGAATTTGCCCGAAGGGTAAATGCGTACCATCAATGGCTGCTTCGAGATGGGTAACGAAGTTTGTCATGTCACCGTGCTGGAGTTACTGGCTTGTAATCGTCGGATGGTATTTGTAGCAAAAAACGTCGAAAGATGGGCAGAAGACGCGCGTTGTGGACCGCACTCATCAGGAGTATCATAGAATTCGGTTGAGGATGAATTCTGAGCGTCATCGGGAGTTTGACGGGAAAAGGAGGAAGGGCCAATATGGTTATTTACTCGCTTATCGTCTTCCCAATTCTTTTCGGATGAGACGTTGAATGGGTACATCCGACAGCACGAGCTAAACTGGGGGACTCAAGTTTGCAAGCTCCTTTCAGGGCTAACAGATGAGCAAATCGATTCTCTCGGAGGCTATCGCGTCTTTCGTCCTGACCGCAGGGTTTGGCACGAAGAAACGCCCGCGATACCGGTTGGTTTAGCCAAGAATCCCGATTGCACCGGAAGAGCTAGCCCAGCAGAAACGCCTGCTGTGTTCTGTGGCCTTTGACGCCCGTTTGATTGGGTGCCTATCGCCATGCCAGCGCAATTCAACCGAACGGGTGCCCGTTTCCACTTGCAGGGTTTGCGAGGGCGATTTCGCCGCGATGAAATCGGGGATGGCGCGCAGGCAGGCATCCAGAAACACCAATTCCTCCGCGGTGGGTGAGCGCGGCGTACGGCGCGGTTCGATCCGCATTACCGCCGGCCACGCTTCCGGCGTCGCGATCGGCCAGCCCAGGCGTTCGATCAATTGCAGATCGACCGCCGCCATGATCTGCGCTTCGTCGTAGCAAACCGCCAGCGAACGATTCCCTACGGGCGAGGAATGCCCGCTGAGTACCGCGCTCGTTGTCGCCCAATCGTCGTAGATGCACAGTCCCAATTGAACGCCGGTCCGCCCCAGCACGATGGCATAACGCGTCCCCATGCGCGGATCGTCACAGCAGATTTCGATCGGCACCTCACCCGGCACGCCACTCCACGGCGCACTCTGGAAGTAATACTCCGCCGCTTCGAAGAACGATTCCATTTGTGCACGCGTCACACCTTTTCCGTCGGCGATCGCACACTTCTCCGACCCGTCAAAGCTCCGTGCCAAACGCAAGCAGAAATCGTTGAATTCGCTCATTTCATCGACCAGCCGGCAGGCGACGCCGGCAGCCTCCAGCCGTGGCCGAAGGTAGTCGAAACAGTTCGAATCAGAGACCTCGACTGCCCGGGGCCGTTGCGCTGAACCGCCAGCCGGCCGAGCCATCGTTCGGACGAGAAACTCCAGCAGCATCTCCGGTGTGGGATCGCCGGGCGCGTGGGAAGTCGCCAGAGCAACCGAACGCGACCTGTTCAGCACGAGCATCGACCACGGCCGGTACGGCGCTTCGCGTTCGTCCGCAACCCATGCCGGCGAGCGGAAGAAGTCGATCTGCCAGACAGATTCGGATTGGGGGAACTCTCGGACTTTCACATTTTCGACGGGAGGCAAGGCGCGTTTATCGAGTTCGCGGCACATCGCTCCAAGCAGTTCACCAACCGGCTGAGGATCGTTTTCGTAGCGGCAGCGGATGCCGATTTCCGAGAGTAACGGCTGCCAGGCGTCATAGAAATCGCGCCGGCACACGACCAGCGTCGATGGCCGCGCCGGGTCGCCGTCATTCGGACTGAGGAAGGACTGGATCATCTCATTCCAGACGACGGTTTCGGTCAATGTCCGATCAATGACGGTTATCACCCTGATTTCCTGTCCGTCGACATTGGCCACGCCGAGCATCCACAGGGGCGACTTTTCGCCTTGCGGGTTGTCCCGCGATTCGTCCGGCTTGCGCATCAAACCGACTTGCCAGGTCTCGCGGCGCAATGGCAATGCGCGTAGTTCGTCCCGAGGGAAACGGCGCGGCAAATCGGCTGCATCGGTGCCTGCGAGTGGGACTTTGAGAACTCGCCGAGCCCACGTCGCAGCGCCCGGCACCCCGCGCCATGCAGGCAAGAATAGCCGGGCACAGCCAAATGCCCGCTCGACGTCTCCCGAGTCAAAGCGCACTTCGCGGCCCGCATCGACGACTTTGCCCCCGAGCAGGTAGTCTTCAAATCCCGGTTCGAGGTGGTCGGCCTCGACCAGCAGGCGCTGGGTCTCGTCCGTGTCGCCATGCAGGCGAAAGGCCGCGAGCGCCTGAGCAAACCGCCAGATGCCGGAAGGGTCGTCGTGCTGCCGCAGCAGTTTGTCGAGTTCATCGAACGAACCTAATTGAAACAAGCTCGACGCCAGCCAGTAGCGTGAAAAATAGGGATCGCGGTGATCCAGTTTGAATATTTCGCGAAACGAGTCCGCGGCCCGCTTGAAATCGCTGGATTCCCAGTATCGCCGTGCCGATTGGAAGCGGATCATCAGATCGGCTTTTTTCGCGGTTTCTTTCGACGCGACGCGAGCCTTCTTTTGTTTCGCTTTCACGGCAGATCTTTCACGGGATCTTTTTGCATTTCGGGTGGCCGGATTGTCGAGGCGTTGTGATCGCTGCGAATTGTCGAGGCGTTGCGATCGCTGTGACTGGTACTCTTGAATCTGCCGGGCGAGTGGATGGTCGCTTGCGAAATGCAGGTGAGTAATCGACGCGACAACAATGTTCTTTCCGCCGTTTAGTCCGATGCCGCACGCAATACCACCCTCGTCTCCCAGATACAGCAACGAATCGATCTTCACGGCCTCGTTCGCTTTGATGTCGGTCCCTTGGCTGCGAAGCGATTGCGCGAGCGACGGCGTGGCGTAAGCTCTTATCGGAAGATGTTGTTTCAATGCCTCGATCAATTCATGGACTTCTCTTTCGTCGTCGATCATGATTCGTACTCCGTTACGTTTGATGGGTTGGGATGCATTATATGGAGACGGGTGAATCTTGAACATATGTTTGGCCGGAACTCCATTCAGGCCGACTAAGTTGCATGATCGCCCCCAGTTATACACATCTGCTTTTCAGGGTGTGGAGCCGGGAAGCCGCGACTCGGAGCATCGCGTCGGACGACTGATACCCAAAGGAACACCTTCCTCGCGATGCGTAGAGGAGCGCTTTTTCGCAATGATCCCATCCCAATTCGAGGCGCTCGGGAAATGGTTGCAGGTCAAGCGCTCCTCTACGCATCGCGAATCAGGTTTTCAACGGTCCAAGCGTCTCGACGCGATGCTCCGAGTCGCGGCTTCCCGGTTCGCCGGCAACACTTGTGTATAACGATGGGGCGTCTCGCGCGCGACGCTTATGCCACGAGACTAATCAATACATGTGCTGTGTTGCTACTGTCCTGTCGTCGACTTTTTTCACTATTTTAGCCAGCCGACCTTTTCTCTGAAATTAGTATAGTATACAATTGATTAGTTATGAGCGTTTTGCCCGAGTCGGCCCAGGCGATGCGTTGAAAGTTCCGAGTCCCAAGAACCTCGATCTAAACTCAACACCTTGGGAGAATTTCTCCCTTATCGCTCATTCTGGGCGGCTTTGCAATCATGTGTAGGGTTAAGGCCACAGGCGAGCGTCGCGGCGTAAGCGCGACGTGGCTGCCAGTGCCAGTACGCTCGCTTTTTTCTCTGAGTCGAACTTGTTGACAGCGGATCTGCGCACCGGCGGTGGCAGCCACGTCGCGCTTACGCCGCGACGCTCGCCTCCGGCTTTAACACGACAACTGGTAGGGCGGGTCGAGGCTTTGCGAGGCCCGCCTTGGACTGCTTGTAGGGCGGGTCGAGGCTTTGCGAGGCCCGCCTTGGACAACTCTCGGCTCACGGCGGGCCTACTGCTTGTAGGGCGGGTCGAGGCCTTGCGAGGCCCGCCTTGGACAACTCTCGGCGCATGGCGGGCCTCGCAAGGCCTCGACCCGCCCTACAGCATGATCGGCCCAACGACTAACCTCACTTTTCCGAAAAAGGAGAATCACCCATGACTACTGCAACAACGGTTCGCACTCCCTGTCGAAATCGGGAACTGACCCCGGAACAATGCGCTGCCCTCGATCAGTTGATTATGGGCAAGAGTGACCGCGAAACGGCCGAAGCGATCGGCGTGCATCGCGTTACGGTGACGCGCTGGCGCTTGCACGACCAGTTGTTCCGGGCACAATTCAAACGGCTCAAGCTGGAAATCATGACCCGATCAGTCAATCAATTGCGTTCGCTGCTGCCAAAAGCCCTGGATTGTCTGGCGTATCACCTCAATCCGCGCAGCGATTTCTGCATGAAGGCGACGGCCCAAGTCTATGCACTGGTAAAAGCCGGCGGGCTCAGTCAGGAATATCTCGATGGCCCTGAAGTCGCTGCCGACGAGTACTACGAAGTCGTATATGACGACGATCCGAAAGTCGATGAGAACGACGACTCTCAAGAGAAAACAAAAGTTGCAGCGAACCAGCAGGTCTCGGAGCCGGCCCCAGTGGTGCAGAAAGAACCGCCCAAGGAGATAGCCAAGCAACTCGAAGAGGAAGCAAAGCCGATTCAGATCCCGTCCCCAGCGAATCTCTCCGCTGAGCCCCAGCCGGCTCCGCCAGTGGCCCAGATCGAGGAGCCAAGAAAGCAGACCAGCGAACCATCGGTCCGGACATTGGTCCCGAATCAACTCGGTGTTTCGGAGACTTGCCAAGCTCCCCGCGAAACGAAAGAGCCAAACGCTGGTGCCACGACGGACCCACCGGAAACGGATCGCCAGTTCGACGCCAATAACCCCGGTGCTGATCGCAACTGGCCGCGACTCATAACCGAGTTGAAAAAGATAGGTGAGCGTAACTGATCTGGGAACCCAATGTTACAAATTGCTACAAAAAATTGAGTTTGCGGATTTGAGCGGTACTACTCACGCGGAGCGCGAGGATTGTCCCCAATGCACCCCAACGGGTGCGCTAACAAAGCCCAGGGTACTGAGCGCAAGTTTCGATAGTTGAAAGCGTCCGAAAGGACGATGGGAGCCCGCAGCGCAAGCAAGGGAACGAGCTCCGGCGATGTCGCAGTTCCACCTTGCTTGCGCAGCGGGCTCCCAATACCTTGACGCCCTGGCTACTTCGACTCTGTAAATCAGCGAAGTTCGCCCAGGGTGCTCGCTTGCGCTCGTACCCTGGGCTTTGTTAGCGCACCCCGTTACGGTGCCCGGACCGTAACGCGCTCGCCGAAAAGGTTAGGGGAGCCGTAAGCGGCAATGTTACAAATTGCTACAAAAAATTGAGTTTGCGGTCGTGTAGCCGTACTCCTCACGCTCCGCGTGAGGACATTCTTCACGCGGAGCGTGAAGAGTACAGCTGGCTTTTGCCAGCCGTTAGCGGCAATGTTACAAATTGCTACAAAAAATGGATATTGCGGTCGTGTAGCCGTACTCCTTACGCTCCGCGTGAGGACATTCTTCACGCGGAGCGTGAAGAGTACAGCTGGAGCCGTAAGCGGCAATGTTACAAATTGCTACAAAAAATTGGGTTTTGCGGTCGGTCGGTCTAACGAGACGGGCTTTGCTGCTTACTTGCGAAACTGGCTATCTTCGGGTCAGCGATCTTCGTGTCGTCCGCCAACAGAAACGCTTTACTGTGTATCACCAAGAGTGTGCCATCTCCCTCGAATGGCAAAAAGACCTGGTCGAGACCAGCGGTTGTTTGTTTTGGGACGATGCAGACATAATGATCGTTTGGGGTCATCAGAATGTTGCCGCTGCCCAGATGGAGCAACCAGCGGTATTCAGGACTTTTCGGCAAGGTGCATCCTGTATCTCTTCGCCGCGTCCTTGAGCGCTTGGTTCGGTTTCTTCCCGTCGTCGTCCAACATGGCAACGAAGAGGTCGCGGTCACGATAGGTCAGTTCCGTCACATCGCGTTCCTCGACAACCTGTCTGCCGGCCTGGACCAATTGTGGAAATAGCGAAGTCACTGACGGCTTGACCCGTTACCGCAGCGGCTTCCTCGATGACCTCTTTTAAGGAAGACGCCGCTTGCCAGGCGGTCTCGGCCACCGGATCGGCAGTCTCCAAACTGTCGAACAACTGACCAGCCAGCGCTTCACGCTCTGCTGGTGGAAGCTGTAATGCCTCATCCAATAGTTTCTTGGTCTCAACTGTCATGTCTTCACCCTTCATTTTTCCCAAGTCAATTCGGGATTTTCTCAATGCGCGGGACTGTTGCTGTCACCTTCATCGCCCTCTCGACCTCACTCAGAAACAGTTCCAGTTCCAGTCTCTGTTCCCAGACAACCTTGGGGGGCCGATTGCCGAGCGCTTTTGGATGCGTGTCGCAATTGCGCCCGATCCATAGTTGCGATTGTCTCAACCAGCGCTTGGCCTCCATGTCGTTGCCGAGGCGATGATGGACGGTTGCCAGCAGAAGCCAGCAGCGAACCGCATCGATCGATTCGGCAAATACCCGCGCTTCGTTGAGCACCGCCAGAGCCTGCTCGCATTGTCCGCGATAAACGAGGGTGGCCGCGTGAGCGATTTGACATGCCGGGATTTCGTGCCCTCCGTCGCGCGCTGAGTCCAACGCGACGCTCGGCATTCCTTTCACCGGGGTCGAATCGAGGATGCTCACCCAGACGAGCCGCCAGGCCGATTCGCTGTGTGCCGTTTCGCCATATTGATCGAGGAGGTTTGCACATGCCTCGCGATAACCCTCTCGATCCCCGGATGCCAGCAGAGTCAATGCGTAAGCGGTCAGCGCTAATTCCGCATCGGATCCTGCCTTGAGGGCTGCGCCAAAATCCTCGGCCGCTTCCTTCCACTGTCGCTGCTCGGCCCAGGCCCGCCCGCGTCGTGCGTATAACTCCGACAAAACATTACCGGATTGCGAGCTGCCGATCCCGATCAGGTGCGTCAAATGAAATACCGCCGCAAACCAATCGCGCGCTGCTTCCGCAGCAATCGCTTCCTGATTATGCCAGCGGCGATTATCGGCGGAACGAACCAGGTCATTGGGATACTCGGATCGAAGGAGGTTCCAGCGCTCGTGCAGGGCGTCAATGTCCAGAGGCACCAGTCCGCTGGTTTTGTCGATTCGATGCGCTGAGAGCCATTGCGACAACAGTACGATGTGGTCCACGGACCGGCGATCCGGGGGCAGATCCCAGCCGGTATTCTGCTGGTTCGGACCAAGCACGCGCGCGACCCATCCTTCAGGCTTCATAATGGGAGTCAACGATTCACCGGTCGCGGCATCCCAGGTACGCGCGGTTCCATCATCGCTCGTCGTGAGAACGCATCGTCCGTCCGGGCTGAAGACAATCTTCGTTACCGTGGCGTTATGCCGCAAGGGCGGCGTGATCGACTGGCCCGTTTCGGCATCCCAGACTCTGCCGGTGTTATCCTCGCTCGCCGTGCCGACTTGCTTGCCGTCGCGGCTAAAGCTGGCAAAAACCACATCGCTGCCGTGACGGAGTCTGGCACCGATCGGCTCGCCATTTTCGGCATTCCAGACCTGGGCGGTGCGGTCGGCGCTCGTGGTCAGAACTCGTTTCCCATCGGAACTGAAAGTCGCAAAAAGGATGGTCGATTCGTGCTGCAAGGGCTGTCCGATCGGTTCCAGGGTTCCCGAATCATAGATTTGCGCCTGGGCAGGATCATCGGTTCGCAACAAGCGCCGGCGATCCGGGCTATAGACGACGGTTTGACGCTTTCGGGAACGCGCGCATGCCGCCGGGATCGCGCATTCGTCCCGCGCCAATGTCCCAGAGACGGACCAGACCATCCTGAGAGGCGGTCAGCAATTGACTTCCATCCTTGCTGAAAAGAACCCGGTAGACGCTGCCATTGTGCCGCAAGGGAGGCGTGACCGGTTCACCCCGGCTCGTTTCCCAGACCCGGGCAGTGTTGTCGTGGCCGCCCGTAGCCATCATCCGGCCATCGGGGCTGAACTCGATGTCGATGATCGGCGACTCGTGTTGAACCACAAAGGTTCGCCACTGGTTGATCCAGCTATCCCAAACTCTAGCCCTGCCGACGGTATTGGCCGTGGCGACATCGCGGCCATTGGGACTGAACGCGGCATCGGTCATTGGGGTACTTACGTGAATCAGTGGTGACAGTGCAACTCCGGTTTCGGCGTCCCAGATCCGCGCGTTCTGATCCTGACTGGCCGTCAGGATACGCTTCCCGTCCGGGCTGAAGTGGCGCAAATCACGGAGCCTTCATGTGCGAGAACCGGAGTAATCGGTTTGCCGGTGTCGGCATCCCAGACGCGCGCGGTACCATCGACGGATGCCGTTGCAATCCGCAAACCGTCCGGGCTGAACTCGCCGTAATTGATGCCGCCGTTATGTTTCAAAACGATCGAAGTGGCTTCGCCGGTCGGTGCATCCCAGATGCGCGCTGTGCGATCAGTGCTGGTGGTCAAGACCCGATTGCCGCCCTTGTCGAAGGCAATCGATGTGATCGTTCCCTGATGCTGCAAAGGTTGCGCAATCATCTTGCCGGTATGGGCATCCCAGAGTCGGGCGACCCGGTCGCTGCAGATCGTCACGATTTGTCGGCCTTTTGGCCCAAATCGCGCCTGCAAAACACCCGAAGGATGCTGAAGTTTCAAGAGCGGCTCCTCGCTGTCGAGTTGATCGATCGGAAACACTCGGGCAAAGCCGTCTTCACAAGCACTGATCACCAACTGGCCGTCGGGGCTAAACGCGGCGTCATCGACCCGGCCTCGATGAAACCACGCGCGCGTGAGCCGGGGGCACTGCCGGAAGACCGCTGCCAGTCGAATCCGGTGCATCTCCTCTTTTTCGGCGACCCCGCCTTCAAGTCTCAGTGCCTCGGCAAACGAGGGCAGCGCCCGGATAAAATCGCCCTTGTTCAGATCTTCTGTCCCGTTGACCACAATGAGACGAATGTTCCGCTGTGCGCTATCTTTGGCAACTTCGAGGTTCAGTTTCGCTTGAACCTGCTCGGCCGCGAACGCTTCTTGCACCTTTTGGTGGTACATGTAGGCAACGATGCCAATCATCATCAGCGCCACGACGCCCAGGACAATGAATCCAGCGGTTGCCGGATGCCGGCGCGTCCACTTGCGCGCCTTTTCCCAGCGCGTTGCCGCACGCGCGGAGATCGGTTCTCCGTCCAGAAAGCGGACGAGTTCATCCGCCAATTCCGTCGCGTTGGCGTAGCGTTTCGCCGGATTCTTCTCCAGACACTTCAGGCAAATGATTTCCAGATCGAGCGGCACCTTCGGCACGAGGTGTTGCGGCGGCAGCGGGTCATCCCGAATCACCTGCATGATCGTCTCAAAGGGTGTTTCTCCCTGGAAGGGCGGCCTGCCCGTCAGCATCTCGTAGAGCATCGCACCCAGAGCATACACATCCGTATGCGAACCGATTTCTTTGATTTTCCCCGCCGCCTGTTCGGGAGCCATGTACGAAGGCGTGCCCATGATCGAGCCGCTTTGAGTCTGCCCGGAACCGCCTTCGAGCCGTTTGGCCAGCCCGAAATCGGTAATCTTGGGAATGCCGTAAGGATGCGATGCCAAGAGAGACAGGGAACTGAGCGATCGTAGCGAATCCGGCCCGGATTGCGGGTCTACGAGCAGGACGTTCGCCGGTTTCAGATCGCGATGAATGATCCCGGCATCGTGGGCCACGGCAACCGCGCGCGAAAGGATTTCGATCATGGCCGCAGCAGCCCGGCCCGGCTGGGGCTGGCTCTTGAGCTTTTGCGCCAAGCTCCCGCCATCGACGAATTCCAGTGAAAAATAGGGCCGGCCTTCGGTTTCTCCGACCTCATAAATCTGCACGATGTTGGGATGATGAAGTTGCGCAACGGCCTGGGCTTCGGTCTGAAACCGCATGCGTTCCGCAGGCCCTGCATGCTCGGCGGCAAGAATCATCTTGAGTGCCACCAGACGATTCAGACCGTTCTGCCGAGCCTTGTAGACGACACCCATGCCGCCCCTGCCCAGTTCTCCGAGGATTTCGTAGCCGGGAACCGCGACGCTGCCGGCAACGAAATTCTGAGTTGAGGGGAGTGGTGTTCGGAATTGGAGCTGGCTGGGGGAGCCCAGAAGGGTACGCGGCAGTTCGTTGGTTGGCCGGGCGGGTAAATCGATGGTTACCTGGGCATGAGGAGTGTTCGTCGATTCGCGCAGCGCCTCGCCGCAAACCGGGCATGCCAAGGGTGTTTCGTGCGATTCGGTGTGATGTCCCTGCGGACAAATCCACAGCGTGACCATACTGCCAACTCCGAGATGCCGAGCGAATGGTTCGTGGTGGAAAAGTTGCTCTAAACCATCCAGTTTACCGCATTGTGGGCGGAATACCTAATCGTATTATGGATGATTTTAGCGGTTGAGGCGACGAAAGAAGGATCGGTTTTGCGGATTAAAGGGGATAGGTGTCTGCCAGATAAGCCAACACGGGTTCCGACACGGCAGAAACAATCGCCCCAGCATTGCGCCGGCGTCATGCCCACATCTCCTGACTACCGATTCTACCGATTTTTCGAAATATGCCGAATATCTCTTGACGGGGGGAGGGGGGGCGGTTTTGTTAGGGTATCACAAACAAGTCAATCTCCCAGGCTCCAAACCTATGATATCGAGGAACTGCCCATGTTTTCGTCAATCGTGCGCAACGTGAAGAATGCAGGGTGTAACCATTTTCTCTGGGGGATGCCGTCGTAGCGGCGGCATCCTGCCGCCGTCTGCAACCTCTCGGCGGCTGGAAGCCGCCGCTAGTGCGCCTACGAGCGCATGGAATCGGTAGGGTGAAAGTCCCTATCAATGTTTCGAGTTTGGACATTGTAGCTGAAGGTAACTGCGTCGTCGCGAGGCGAGGTGGAGAGCAACCGGAAGCGAACGACTGGTCCGTAGGATAACGAACTCGATTCGGCCTGTTGTCGTGACGAGCCTGCTAGCGAAAGGCGAAGTCCAAGGAGTCTCGGAGGGCGTCAAACTCAGCACCGAGAACGACAAGGGGTGGTTGGAGACAGAACGGTCAGAAGGTTCCATGACGGGAAGTAGGGAGATCCGATTTCGCTGGATGTATGGAACGAGGGTCGAGAACGGTTGCCGCAGATGGACCGTACCCAAAGGCGTCTGGGCCGGGATGTTGCAGCGAGCATCCGCGGAGCGAAGCGATCGCTGCATGCCCTTGGGAAGTATCGGAATCGGAAGTCAGAGCGTCCGTAGTAGCGAAGAAGCCGGGTAACGCCGGGGGAGCCAAGGGACGTAGGAAGTTGGAGGCGTGATGTCAGCACCGCAAGAAACCAACCCGACGGCAGTGTCAGCAATGACTAATCAAGTCGGAGACGTTATGGAGCGCTGGCTCTGGACCGAACCGGCGGTGTGGAACGAACGCATGTTGACGGCGCTCGAAAAGGGCGTCCAAGGAGGAATATGGTTTAGTCTGATCGATAAAGTGTGGAAGGAACGCAATCTGCGCGTCAGTCACAGCAAAGTGGCTGCCAACCAGGGCGCTCCGGGAGTGGATCATGTCACGGTCGAAGCATTTGCCGACGACCTGGACGCCAACGTGGCGAAACTCACCAAAGCCCTCCAGGAAGGAACTTACCAGCCGCAGGCCATTCGGCGAACGTATATCGATAAGCCGGGTAGCCAGGAGCAGCGACCTTTGGGAATTCCCACGGTACGCGACCGAGTCGTTCAGGGAGCAGTCCGACACGTCATCGAACCGATCTTTGAGAAAGAATTCGCCACGCACAGTTACGGCTTTCGGCCCCGGCGGGGTTGCAAAGACGCACTGCGGCGAGTGGATGAACTGCTCAAGCAAGGTTACGCTTACGTGGTCGATGCCGATCTGAAGAGCTACTTCGACACGATCCCACATGACCGGCTGATGAGTCGGCTGCGGGAACGCATCGCGGACGGGCGGATGCTTCAGCTGATCGAATCCTTTCTGAAAGCCGGCATTATGGACGGACTGAAAGAATGGGAACCGGAAGCGGGAGCCCCGCAAGGAGCGGTGTTAAGTCCTTTGCTGAGCAATATCTATCTCAATCCTCTGGATCACCAAATGGCGGCCCAAGGGTGGCAGATGGTGCGCTATGCCGATGACTTCGTGATCCTCTGTCGCAATCAGGCCGAAGCGGAACAAACACTGGGGTATATCCGTCAGTGGTGTGAAGCGGAGGGATTGCGGCTGCATCCAACCAAGACGAAAATCGTCAACGTACAGCAGGAAGGCTTTGACTTTCTGGGCTATCACTTCCTAACCACGCGGCGGGGACGTCTGACGCGCTGGCCGAGGAAGAAGAGCATGGCGAAGTTCAAAGAGACCATCCGGACGAAGACGAAACGGACGAACGGCCGATCGCTGCGAAGTATAATCGCAGATATCAACCTGACGTTGCGTGGCTGGTTTGGATTCTTCCAGCACAGTTACCACACGACGTTTAAGACCGTGGACGGTTGGATTCGCGGACGTTTGCGGAGCATACTGCGCAAACGTTCCGGCGGAAAAGGCCGCGGACGGGGAACGGATCATCAGCACTGGCCGAATGCCTTCTTTGCCAAACATGGGTACTATAGTCTGGAAGCTGCCCATGCCCGAGCAAGTCAATCCCCTTGTGGGTAAGACCGACAACAGGAAAGCCGGATGCGGGAAATCCGCCAGTCCGGTTTGGAGGGAGGGGAAACCAATATGCTTGGTCTTCCCTACCCTATCGACCCCCCAGAGAAGGTAGTTACACCCAGAATGCAGTCTACAATAACCCAATGGATTTCTAGTTCAGCATTAGCCGATTGAAGATGAATCGGGGGCAATATGCGGTCATTGTTTCGCGGAAGCTGGGCGATCTCAATAGTCCTAACGGGACCAAGTTTTGCTGTGCCACTCGCGCACGCTCAAATTCCCCATGGTCCCAAGATCGATGGCCTGATTAAACAGTTGGCAAGCAAAAACTATAAGGAGCGCGATGAAGCCGACCGGCAATTGCGCACCATGCCGAAGGCTGTACCCTATCTCAAGGCCGCTTTATCTTCATCCGATCCTGAAGTGGTGGAACGCATCACCAAAATTCTCGCATTGTACAAGTCTTATTCGCCCAAGTTGCTTCAACGGGCGAAGGAATTCGCCAAGGCAGGAAAAGTCGATCTTGCCATCGAGCAACTTTGGGCGCTAGACCCACCTCCCGATGATAAGAAATACTGGCAAACCATAGTGGATATTGCGTGGCTGGTCGGCGACAAGGCGATCCAGGGGAATCCGAACCGGGTTGATCTCTCGCACCACCTTCCGCCTCGCTCTCTCGATGACTTTGAGAAGAATAGATTGGAACCGCCTCCAATGACGAAAATTACTCCCCGGGCACTTGCCGATTATCAGAAGGCAAATCAGGGCAAATGGATCAGTCTCAACGCGCCCTTTCAAGAAATGAGGGAGGTTTTTCTGGGTTGCCTTCGTGCGGAAGCGGTGAATTGCCAGTATCTGAACCATTCTGTATTAATCGCACCAAAAAATGTCGCGGTGCATAATACTATGGCTAACTCAATTCTTTTGGTAAACGGGACATTCTCGGGTCGAAAGATGGTTGCGAGGAGTATTTTGATCGTTGGTGATCAGTGCGGACAACTGGATCATATTCACGACAGCATCGTAATTGCCGATGGTCCAATACCACGAATCATACAGATTAAAAATTCCATAATCATTGCATCGGGAAACAACGTTCATAATTCGCCAATTACTCGGCAATCATCCGATAAATGGATTCTGAAAGACAAAGAACAGAAACCCCTGGGGTTCATTAAGTGGTTTGAAACCGCTCAGATCGGTATTGAGGCAAAGCTGGCAGAAAACTCGATCGAAATCTCGGCACTTGGCCAAGAGAAAGCGTTTGCCAAAGCGGGCTGTCGACTCGGCGATAAAGTGCTTGGTGTCGATCAGTCGAGGATCGACTCCGTAGAAGAGTTTCGGACGTCGCTGCGCCGAGCAGTCGTCAAGGGCAAGGTTTCGTTGACTCTGGTTCGCGGCAAGAAGAGAATGGAAGTGACCGTCGTTTTAACGGAGTAGTGCAGATTGATGGTGCCTTACCAACCGATCGACATCAAGTATCAAAGCACATCGAAGCCATCCAGCAAGCGATGGCCGTTAATGTCGAGCTTTTCGAGGATTTCGATCACCGCATCGGTCGGGAGATGCCACTCCTCGGCCCACCGAATAATGTCGAGATTTTCTTTGCCTGCTTTGAGATGATCCACAATGCGGTCTAAAAGATAAGGATCGCAGGGGAATTGTTTGCGAAGCAGTCCAAAATCGTCGCGGTCGAGTTCGATCCAGAAACGCGTGCCGTAAAGGTGTTCGACCCAGCGTGCCGCGGAGGAAGCCCCACCAGTGCTCGGTTACCCAAAGGTGCAACGCCGGTTCACCCAGATCGTGGCCGGCTTTTTCGCTTTCGATCCACCGATATTCATTGGCTTCCCGGCGCGAATGTTCATAAAGACTGCAACATTCGAGGTCGGAAACCGGGTATTCTGGAAGCTCAACTGCTTGCATTGCAGCCCCCTTGCAAACTGAACACCACTGGGGTTGGTGCAGAAGGTAGACAGCCACCATGCCGTTCCACGCTCGGCTCATTCCACGTAGGTCGTTGCCAACAATTGGAGGGAATCGGAAGTCAAAAGTACCCTGTGTGCGGTATAAACCGCACGCGAGATCATTACACTTCTGTTGAAAAGAGAATTCTACCCCAATTGTAATATTATTACTTTATACGATAATCATTCAAAAAGGAAGCGGAAAAAGGCAGAATGTGCGTAGATCAGGTGGCTTTTTCTGCCCAATTCTTTCGATGTCTCAAATTGACACGGGGAATTATCGGATGAACGAACCGTTCATCGCCACACGAATTTCTTCAGAAAACTCGGCTTGGCAGGAAGACACTTCCGCTTACTGCGTGCGCGGCTCTTTGGCCGCGCACGAAGTGAGCGGTTGCTACAGAAAACTCGGCCCGGCAGGAAGACACTTCCGCTTACTTCGTGCGCGGCTCTTTGGCCGCGCACGCCAGAAAACTCTTCAACCCTTTTTTGGGCACATCATGGCAGTTGAACCCCTCTCTCCGGAAACCTATCGAACGTATCGCAATCTGCCGCCGTTAGCGGGTCTTTGCACTCATGCCGAGGCGGCACTACCTGGTTTGGGGATTGAAGCGTGCGTTGCCCGGCTCAAACGCTATCATTTTGCTTTTCGCCGTCTCCACGAGATCTTTACCGCGCGCATTACTGCGGAACCGATCTACGAACTCAAAGTCGGTTTCTCCCGCCATGCCTATCTTTGTGCGGAACACGTCGAAGCGTTTCGCTCGCGCGTCGGTGAAATGCGCGAACCGCCGCTTGGCCTGGAAGCTATCCCACACCCGGCGCTGGAACTCTTCTTCGCTGAGATTCTCGCCGCGCCAACCACGGAAACATTGCTCATCGGTTTATATGAGGTCGCTTTACCAGCGCTCGATGCAGCGCTCACTCGACATAGCGCCGACACCAACCTGTTGACCGATGCCCCTTCCGTGCGCATCTGCCGATTCGCCCGGCTCGAACTCGCGGACATGCTGGAATTCGGTCGAGGCTGTATCGCAGCACTCGTCGATGAGACTCAGCGCCGGGCGATGGCTGACTGGCTTACGCTCCTGAATCAGTGTTTGCTTGCCGCCGGTGGTTTGCACGGTGCCGATCAACCCGTCACACAGTCGATTTCGCCCATCCACTCCGCTGTGCCTTATGTCTACGATCCGATTCCGAAACGCGATGAGCGCTTTCAGGATCTTTACAACCAGGGAGTCAACGCCGAGGCGTTTCTTTACGACGACTCGTTACCGACCAGGCCCAAGGCACTCATGATTCTTTACAAAAGGCTGCGCGAGATTGATGTCCCCGAAATGATGGCAAGCATCATCACCGAAACGAAGCAGAAACCCTGGGGTTATTACCGCGATATGACCCGTCAGCTCTGGGATGAAGCACGGCACGCCATGATGGGCGAAGTCGGTTTTACAGCGCTGGGAATCGATTGGAGCAAGGCCAGGATCACCTTCAACTGGTCGTTACGGCTCAACACCGAGTGTACGCCGATGGAACGGCATGCCGTGCTCTATTTCATCGAACAAGGCTTGATGACTCGCACCGGCAAACGCTACGAATGGGAACTGGGCGTCGAGTCGGGTATACCGCTCATGGCCACGATTCAGGATTTTGACTGGGCCGATGAAGTTCTGCATGCCGCCATTGGACGTGAATGGTACATCCCGCAATTCGGCGACATCAAAAAGGCGCTCGCCTATGGCGACGAGTGCTGGTCGCGCGTGCTGAGCAACTGGCAAACGGTCAAGGATCGGGGTTTGACTCAACACGAGAACTGGTGGCCCGCAATTTACGAGCAAGCGTGTCGAATTTGGGGCGAGGAGCCGGATCAGAGAGTGTTGAACTTTGCGACAACTTATGAAGGCAAACGTGCGGATTTGAAGGAAGTCGGGGTGGGAGCGAGCGGTTAATCAAATAAAGTGGCCGATCCGAGCATCGGTTCCACCACTCGGTCCCCACACCTTGTGATTTCGCCGAAGCTCGAACCGGACGCACTTGCCCGTACCAGTTCCGCCGTCGCCACACAGCAAGGAACTGGATGGTCTCACGATTGGCAGGGAATGCACCACAGCACGCGCCCTGCCAATCAATGGAGCAGCAAAGACGAATCCGCACACTCTCCGTACAGAGTTATACCGGCAGGTTTATCGGGTCTTACACGAATAAACGGTTTAGCGCTCATTTCCATAACGACTCGTTACGCTATCATAACCTTTTACCCAAAGGCCGCCGTCGGAGCGATTGAGTCGTTCATGAATAACTCCCAGTCTACCCCTTCTCCCAATTTCCGCACGATGGCTATTTACCTGATATTCGGCATCGGGTTCATCGTTTTGTGGGTGGTGGTGATGCCACTCATCTTCCCGGAGAAACCGATTGTCGTTCGGCCAACCCAGGAAACCGCTGCGCTTATGCTCGGAGGCATGGCCACCGGGACGCAACCCGTCAATCAATTTAAGCGGACCGGTAAGATCGAGTCGGCCGAGCAACTCGCAGCGGAAAAGAAGCGTGAAGAAGAAGAGAAAGCTCAAGCCAAGAAAGATGCCGAAATCAAGGCAAAGGAACCGCCTCCGAAGCCGACGGAACCATTTGAACTGATCGCACTGGGGCACGGTGAGAAGCCGTATTACCTGCAAGTTCTGCTCAACACGCTCGGCGGTTCGGTTCAGCAAGTGATCCTCACGGAGTTTCCCGAAGCCGATCGCGAAGGGCTAATGGTTAAGCGGGATGGCAAGTCGGTGCCGGAGCCTTTGATTCCGGGCACCCATCGTGAGCGCACGCTGGTTATGCGCGACCAACGAGAGCATCCATACCCCCAATTGCAGCCTGGCGTTGTCAACGATTGGGATATTCTCTCGTGGCTTGTCCATCGCGAACCCTCTTACCAGATGTTCCACTACGAAAAGCCCGGTGATGAGAAACCCGAATATGATTTGGGGGGAAAAATCTGGGAGGTCGTCGAAAAGCACGTCGATCCCGATTCGGATACCCAGAAAGTTGTCTTTGAAACAACGCTTCACACCGAAAATCACAACCTTCGCATCCGCAAGACGTTTACGTTGAATCGGAAAGAGTATCATCTCGGACTCAAGATTGACATCATTCCGCTGGAGCCTGGGAAGAAACACGAGCCATTCCGCTATCAGTTAACCGGAGCCAACGGCCTGCCGATCGAGGGTGAGTGGTACACGTCGACTTATCGTCAAGCCATGATCGGAATGGTGGACAAGAAGGGCAATTCCAGTCGAATTGTCACGGACGGGCGGGAGGTGCGCAACTCCGAGGGCAGCGACCGGACCCATCGCGATGACAAACGAATGATCCGATTCGCCGGCGTAAACGTCCAGTATTTCGCATCGGTTCTGGCGGTCGATAACGAACAGGTTGAAGGTCAGAAACAGGATTTCATCGAATACGTCCGTGTCACGCCGGTCGGCAAAACCAACAAGGACAAGCCTTTTCTGGATGATCTGACGATTCGCGCGATCACCGAGCCGCTCGACGCCGACAAGAACATTACCCATCAGTTTCTGCTGTATCAGGGGCCGATGAAAGTTCGCCTCCTCGCCCAGCTTCCCGGCGACAAGGCCGTCGACGACGGCCTCGTCGATCGTTACTTAAATGCACTGCATCTGCGCGTCCTGACCGATGCGCCGATGGACAACGCCCTGGGACGATTTGCCAACTCTATCTATTGGTCCGATCTGGTGATCGCGTTTACGAACCTCATTCACAGTTTGTTGTGGCTGCTGAATCAATTCATTCCCGTCCGGGGTCTCTGCATCATTTGTATCACGTTAATCGTGCGTGGAATGCTGTTTCCACTGAGCCGGCGACAGGCTCGCAACACTGCGGTCATGCAGGCGAAAATGGCGAAGATCGCACCGGACCTGAAGAAGCTTCAGGAACAATACGGCAGCGATTTCCACCGCTATAACCAGGAAAAGATGAAGCTCATGAGGGAAAAGGGGGTCAACCCGTTCGCCGCGATGGGGGGTTGCTTCCTGCTGCTTCTGCAGATGCCGGTCTTCATGGGTTTGTACTACGCCCTTGGGGAAAGTATTTTCTTCCGGCTCGACAGCTTTCTCTGGATTCCGAACCTGGCTGCGCCCGACATGCTGATTCATTGGGGTGAATCGATCCCCTTTATCAGCACGCCGACGGATCTTGGTGAAATGTGGTATCTTGGGCCGTATCTGAACATTTTGCCCATCATCGCTGTCACATTAATGATGATTCAGCAGAAGAAGATGATGCCTGTGACCGACGATCCGCAGATGCAGGCACAACAGCGGATGATGAAGTTCATGATGATTTTCATGGGTGTGTTCTTCTTCAAGATGGCGGCCGGGATGTGTCTGTATTTTATTGCAACAACGGTCTGGGGATTGATCGAGCGAACATTTGTGCCGAAAATCGACCCGAATAAAGTCGCAGACGCCCAGGCAAAAGCGGATGAGAAGTCGAACGAACCCGCCAAACCGCTGGGACGATGGGGCCGAATGAAGCAGCGCTGGCGTGAAAAATGGGAGCAGATTCTCGAAGACGCCAAGAAGCAAAATGAGGTTCGGCGCGAGCCAAGACCACCCCAAACCCCCCAAACAGACGACGACAAAAAGGGGAAGAGGAAAAAGAAGAAGAAGTGACAGACGTTCAAGGTTTATGGGGCAGGCGGTCGATTTTCAGAGGTATCTCTTGGGTTGCCGTGCGCCCAGGGTGCTCGCTACGCTCAGTACCCAAGGTAATCTGATCTCCGGTACTTGAATCTTTGCCCCTCTCCTCCTGGCTTCGGGGCCGACTATTAGCTACCAGCGCTTGCTCGCATTCCTTTCCGCTTGCGGGTTGTAGTAAGCTTGCGGGGATTGGATCAGTTGCCCATTCTGCCCATGCTATTGGAGTAAATTCTTCCCATGTCCAACTCCTTTCTTCGACTAATGGATGAACGTGTCGTCATCATGGACGGCGCGATGGGAACGAACATCCACCGTTACGACCCCACCGACGCCGACTGGGGTGGTCACGAGAAGCTAAATCTAACCGATTATGTATCGGTGACGCATCCGGAATGGATTCGCGACATCCATCGCGGATTTCTTGCTGTCGGCTGCGATGCGATCGAGACCAATACTTTCAATGGGGCAACATTCGTTCTCAAAGAGTTCAATGTTAAGGAGTCGGCATTTGAATTAAACCTTCTCAACACACGGATCGCACGCGAAGTCGCAGATGAGTTTAGTACCAGCGACCAAAAGCGCTACGTCATTGGCTCCGTGGGGCCAACAAACAAACAACCTTCAATCGTGAATGCTTCAGCCCGTGATATCGCGATCGATTTCGACACGATGTACGCGAGCTACAAGCCGCAGATGCTTGCGATGATCGAAGGTGGTGCGGATGCCATTCTCATTGAAACCTGTTTCGATATTCTGCAAAGCAAGTGCGCTGTTATCTGTGGCGCTTGATGCCATGCGTGAAAAAGGGGTGAAACTCCCTTTGATGGTGCAAGTGACCATCCTCAAATCCGACAAGAAGATCGAGGGCCAAGGACAGGATGCGATGCTGGCCGGGACCGATATGGCAACCGCCATTACCATTCTCGAAACCTTTCCCGAAATTGATGTAATTGGGATAAACTGTGCGCTCGGCCCCACCGATATGGTTCAGCACGTTAAACAACTCAGCGTCCAGTGCAAACGGAAACTCAGTGTTCTACCCAATGCAGGTTTACCCGAAACGGTCAACGGCCGGGCTCACTTTCACTTGACCCCCGATGAACTAGTTTACTGGCTCAGCAAATTCGTTCATGAATATGGCGTGAACATCGTGGGCGGCTGCTGCGGAACCACGCACGAGCATCTCGGCAAAGTGGTCGCTGCGCTCAAAGGCGTCAAGCCGCTGAAACGCAGTCCCATTTCGGAGCCTTCCGTCACCAGCCTGCACAGCGCGGTTACGCTCCACCAGGAGCCTGCTCCGCTGCTGGTCGGCGAGCGTACCAATACCAACGGGAGCCGACAGTTCAAAAAGCTTCTGGAGGCCGAAGATTGGAATGGTCTGGTCGATATGGCCCGCGAACAGGAACGCGAAGGTGTTCATGTTCTGGATGTCTGCACCGCGTTCGTGGGGCGCGATGAAGTCCGGGATATGCGCGAAGTGGTTCGGCGCTATAACGAGATTATCACCAAGCCCTTGATGATCGATTCCACGGAGCCACCCGTCCTTGAAACGGCTCTGAAATTAATTTCAGGCAAGGCGATCATCAATTCCATCAACTTAGAAGAGGGCCGGAAGAAACTCGATGTCATTGTCCCGATGGCCCGGCGTTACGGTGCCGCTCTGGTCGCGCTGACGATCGATGAGGTTGGGCAGGCAACCACGGCCGATTGGAAGTTCCAGGTAGCCAAGAGAATCTACGACATCTGCACCCAGGAGTACGGCATTCCCGCCAGCGATCTGCTATTCGATACGCTCGTTTTCCCGGTTACCACCGGACAGGAAGATTTGCGCAACAGTGCTCTGGAAACACTCAACGCCATTCGCAGGATCAAACATGAATTGCCGGGCGCGTTGACGCATGTCGGTCTGTCGAACGTCAGCTTTGGCCTCAGTCCCTATACACGGCAAGTCGTCAACAGCGTTTTCCTGCATTATGCGATCGAATACGGCCTCGATTCCGCGATTCTCCACGCGGCGAAGATCATTCCATTGGCGCGGATCGATGACAAGGGCCGCGAGTTGGCCCGCCGACTGCTGTTCAACGAGCGCGACCAGGGCGACCCGCTGCAAGAATTGATCGAGCACTACGCCGATAAGAAAGGTGAAACGTCGAAGAAGGGCAGCAGCCTGGGTGAAACCACGGAAGACCGGCTCAAGCAAGCCATCATCCAGGGTCGGCGCGAAACTTTGATTGCCGATCTCGACAAAGCCCGTGAAACCTCTTCGCCGATCGACATCATCAACAACACGCTCCTCGATGGGATGAAAGTGGTCGGCGATCTGTTCGGCTCCGGGCAGATGCAGTTACCGTTCGTCTTGCAATCCGCCGAGGTCATGAAGACCGCTGTCGCTTATCTCGAAAAGTTCATGGAAAAGGTGGAAGGTCAGGAGAAAGGCAAGATCGTACTCGCCACCGTCAAGGGCGACGTTCACGACATCGGTAAAAACCTCGTGGACATCATCCTCTCGAATAACGGCTACAAGGTGTTCAACCTCGGCATCAAGCAGCCTATCGAAACCATGATCCAGGCGCTGAACGATCGAGATGCCGATGCCATCGGCATGAGCGGATTGCTCGTGAAATCGACGGTCGTGATGAAGGAAGACCTGCTTACGCTCAACGATCGCGGTTTGAAACCCGCCGTGATTCTCGGTGGTGCAGCGCTGACCCGTCGCTACGTTGAGGAAGACTTGCGATCCATCTATCGCGGGCAACTCTTCTACGGAGAAGATGCCTTCGCAGGTTTGCGGATCATGGATAGGCTCATGGCCGAGAAGAAGCTGCGGGCAACGGGCAGCGTTGGCCTCGCTGGATTGATTGGGAAGCCCCACAGTCCGTCAAGCAACGGTGCAACGCATATTTATCAGCCTGCCACCGCAGCGCCGCACGCAAATACGAATGGCCTTCCGGAGCGCTCGCCGAGTTTGAAAAACGCACCGAACATCCCCAAAGCTCCCTTCTGGGGCAGCAAGACCGTCACCGATATTTCGATGCAGGATGTCTTTCGTTTTATCAACGAGCGCACCCTTATCAGCACGCAATGGCAGTTCAAGAAGAACAACGTGTCCCCTGCCGTCTACGAACGGCAAATGCAGGAAGTCGCCTATCCCGCGCTCGAGCGCCTCAAGAAGCTTTGTCTCGACCAAAACATCCTGCGACCCGCAGCTGTGTATGGCTACTTCCCTTGCAGTTCCAAGGGGAACGACTTGATTGTTTACGAGGATGACGGCAAGACGGAACGATTGCGCTTCACATTTCCCCGTCAGGATCACGGCGACTTCCTGTGCCTGAGCGATTATTTCCTGCCGGGCGAAGGCCGGGCAACCGATGTGGTCGCTTTGATGGCGGTAACAGTCGGCCACGAAGTGACTCGCGTTGCTCATGAATGGTATGAAGCGGGTAAATTCCAGGATTATCTTTTCCTGCACGGCCTGGGCGTGGAGTCGGCCGAAGCACTGGCCGAATGGTTCCATCAGCAAATCCGCCGGGAGTGGGGTATCGCCGATCAGGATTCACCGTCGATCCAAAAGTTGTTCAAAGCGCACTATCGCGGCAATCGATATGCCTTCGGATATCCCGCCTGCCCTGCGCTGGAAGATCAGGTAAAGCTGTTCCAGTTGCTCGAACCGGAGAGAATCGGTCTGGCGCTCAGCGAACAGTTCCAGTTGGAGCCGGAACAATCGACGACGGCAGTGGTGGTCCATCACCCGCAGGCGAAGTATTTTAATGTGAACCGAAACGCAGCATGTTGAACTGACTGAGAAAAATCGGGACGCGGGATGCGGGATGCGGGATGCGGAGCGCGGAAAATGCGATGGCATGATTTGCCTTTACAAGAAGCAGATTTCGCATTTCGGTTCGGGGCAAAACTACGAACAGTTACATGCGATTAGCTTGGATTGGCGATGCATCTGATATACTTCGATGAATCCGGCAACACGGGCAATAATCTGAAAGATTCGGAGCAACCCATTTTCGTGCTCGGAGCGTTGATTGTCCCATCATTGTGTTGGCAGAAACTCGAACAAGACTTGAATGATGCCTTCAAAACCAGATTCCCTGATCTGCCGATCCATTCGGAAATTCACGCCTCCGATTTGCGAAGAGGATCCGGTGTCTTTAAGAATGCCACTATAGCTGAAAGGGTTGCATTGCGCGATGCCTGGATGGAAATCGCAATTCAACACGACCTGAAATTTGCTTATCGTCGGATCGTGAAAGAGCAATATCAAAAATGGATGGTCCAGGAACTCGGTAGCGGAATAAGCATCAATCCGCATTTGGTGGCATTCCCGCTTCTTTCAATCGTGGTCAACGAATATCTGACTAAGACGGACTCCCTTGGAATGTTTATCTCTGATGAAAACAAAGAGATTGTTCACGACGTCGAAAAATCTCTGCATCATCTCCGTTTTGTTTCCAGTCCATTGAAAATGACCCGCATTATCGAAAAGGGTTTTTTTATCGACTCCTCAAAGAGCCGAGTTTTACAGCTTTGTGATCTTTGTGTGCTAAACGCTCGGAAGATGGAAGAAGCAATTCGAATTGGGACAAATCCTAAAAGCATCGATATTCAAGGGATAAGATTGTTGGAACCTCTCATAATGAGTGGAGACGAGAGATTCGCGGATGTATTGGAATGGGTGAAAAGAGAGTTGCAAAACGTGTGCGATAAATAAAAATCGCGGCCAGGAATTGCGTTCGGAGTCAGCGGATGCCGGCTCACCACTGGTCGCGTAGTGTTAATTATCGACGCTTGGAACTGAATAGTCAAGCCGAATTTCTTTCTATGTCCCGAAGGGGATGCTGAATACCGATGGAAGCGGTCATACAACTCAAGAGTCTCAGCGTTCGATTCGGATCCTTTCTCGCGGTCAACAACCTCGATCTCGACTTGTATCGCGGTGAGCTTTTCGGGTTGCTTGGACCCAACGGGGCCGGCAAAAGCACAACCGTTCGCGTTCTCATCGGCCAGCGCAGACCCTCCGAAGGCCAGGCGCTCGTCTGCGGTCACGATGTCACCACAGCCTGGGCCAAGATCAAACCGCTGGTCGGCTACGTTCCCGACCGCGACAATCATTTCGATGAATTTACAGGCCGGCGTAATCTCCAGTTCTTCGCCGGTTTGTACCATGTTCCGGAAAGCCGGGTCGATGCCTGTCTGAAACTGGTGGAACTCGATGAGGCCGCCGACCTGCTCGTGCGCGGCTACTCGATGGGGATGCGCAAGAAGCTGTTGCTGGCGCGGGCGCTGCTGCACGAGCCGAGGGTGCTCTATCTCGATGAGCCGACCGCGAACCTCGACATTCATTCCTCAGCGATCGTCCATCGAATCTTGCGCGAGCACGTCAAGAACGGCGGCACAGTTCTGCTCACCACCCACAATATGACGGAAGTGGAGTCGATTTGCGATAGGGTTGCCATTCTCTGCCGAGGTAAGTTGGTCGCGCTGGACACGCCGCTCAATCTTCGTCAGCAACATACCGAGCGCAAGGTCGATGTGATTCTGAATACCGGCGAACGGCTGGTTCTCGATCTCGATTCCGACAGCGATCGTCATCGGCTTGGAGAGATGACGATCACCGATCGGGTTGGCTCGCTGCACACGCGCGAGTTTGATTTCCACTCAACCTTTCTTAAACTCACCGGAACAGAATTCGACTAGGGCGAGCGACAGAAAGAGATTTTCGCTTACTTCGTGCGCGGCTCTCGTGGTTTCGGCGAAGAGCCGCGCATGAAGTAAGCGGTGGGGGTAAATCTGTTTCTGCCGCTCGTCCAAGAACACCGGGAAATGAAAGGGTTCATGCGCTGGTATATTCTGAAAACTCTGTTGCACAAGGAAGCCTTGCGGCACACCGCCAACCGGGGCGGCTTGGCGCTCGCCGGTTTGCTGATCACCACCGCTCTGTTGCTGGCTATCTTCAACCCGGCCGGCGAAAAGTCGGTACAGCTCATCGGCGGAGTCCACCATTGTATCATTCACATCGATGAGCGGTCTCCTTTGCGCAATTACCTGGTAAGTCGTGTGCCGGATTATCTTCAGGGCCGTCTCGTCTTCTACAAACCGCCGAATCCCGATATCGTCAACCGAGAACTGAGTACCCCTCAGACCGGCACAGCAGTGATCGAGGTTCTTGGACGTACCAATGTGGAAGGAAAGCGATACGAGGAGTTCTGGATTTGGTATCCAACCGGGGATCGCGGAAGTGTGGAGATTTACGAAAATTGGTTCTGGCGCGAAGTATATCAGTTCTACCGGGACCGGGCCGCAGAGCAATTGAAACAAGCGGGTGTAGACGTCGAATCGCGCTTTCCCACGACCGATATCTTTCGAGATGAGTTGTGGCTGCAACGGCGTTCCTTCGAAAGTTTACGAAATGACTATCGACAACTACTTCCTGCAACGGAGAAACGGAACGATGCGATCCCTGAATTCGTGCTGCGAGAGGAGAAACTAAAGGGATCGACACTCGACATGCGCGCGGCTATCGCCACGGCTCTGGTAATGTTCTCGCTGTTTTTTACGTGCGTCTATTTAATGCCGTCGCTGACCTGCGAAGAACACGAACGAGGGTTATTGCTGGCACAGGCGCTTTCGCCCGCGACAGCAATGGAAATTCTCGCGCGAAGTTTCTGTTCTATCCAACCTTCGGCATCCTGCTGGCGGCGCTTCTTGGCGGGCTTCACAATCCTGGCGTTTTGACCCAGAAATTCTTTTGGTTCACGTTGCTAACGCTGGCGGTCGGGACACTCGGCATCGGAATGACTATTGCGTCGTTGGCAAGAACGCAGCGCTCGGCAAGTCTAAGCGCGCTTTGCTACGCCCTGGCGATCGCGATGGTACTGCTGATTTGCCAGCAGAACAATATCGGGTATTTTCCCTGGATCGTTCTCGAATATCATGCACCCAATCTGCTGCACGCAACGTTGACGAACCAGGTATCGCCCGGACTGTGGTGGAACCTCCTCGGTGCAGCGATTCTGGCGGTAGGATGGGTATTTGTTGCCGCGATATTATTCCGCCAGCGCGGCTGGCAATAAGCGGTCTTGTTGTTTCAATTGCTTTGCGCAACCGGATGGAGCGGCTCAATGGAGACCATGTTTTGTAAGCTGATGGTCTTGAAGCGCTCGTAGAGCAAAGGGTCGCCGGCCGACGGGATGGCCACGACCGCCGAAGTCAGGCCGGGCAAGACGTCCAGGGGCCTCGCCACGTTGAAACTGCGGCCGTCACTCAAGTGGATTCGGAATGGCTCAAACGGGTTGGCGTTCAACCATTCCAGCAGGTCAGTTGGAGACATGGGTTTTATCTCTTGAAAATACTCTTGTGGTTATTGTATCATCACCATCTTCCCCATTCCAGGGTGGAATCGATGTTCTCGATATTCCAAGATCATCAGATTTCGCGTGCGAAGCACTACTTGGAATTGCTCCGTTCCAAAGGAACGTAAACCAGGATCGATCCCGTCACTTCACTTCCGAGACCTTGTCATGCGCAAACTGTTCGTTGTGAGTCTGTTGAGCGCCGTTACCTTCTGCGTCCCCAATTCGACGCAGGCGCAAACGGCAAAAGAGATCATCAAGAAGGTGATCGAGGCCAATGGCGGTGAGGAAACCCTCAAGAAGTATCCCGCGGCAAAGATAACCTTGAAGGGTACGATGAACGTCATGGGTATGGATGTGTCGATCAGCGGTGAGGATCTCTTTGTAGTCCCAGGGATGAAGAAAAATACTATCCACCTGGAGATTGGCGGGCAGAAGGCTACCCTCATTCAAGTGTACAACAACGGAAAATCCAGAATGACTGTCAATGGCAGGGAATTGCCGGTGAGCACTGCGTTGAAGGATGAAATGAAGCAAGTGAACAATATCCAAGCGATCTCACAATGTCTGCCGCTGCTCGATGAAAAGATTTATGAGGTCAGCACCATCGAGAAACCGGACAACGTGGATGATATGCCCGTTGTCGGCCTGTTGGTGAAAGCCAAGGGCTACAAAGATGTGAAATTGTTTTTCGACGCCAAGACTCACTTTTGCGTCAAGATCGAACGTCGAGGTCTCGATCCGCAGGAAAAAGAAGTAAAAGAAGAAACCTTCTTCAAAGGCTACAAGAAAATCAAAGGCATCCCTCAACCAACCAAGACCGTAACAACTCTGGATGGGAAAAAATTTGCCGAAATCGAAACCACGGATATTCAGCTTCTCGAAAAGATTGACAAGAAGGAATTCGACGTCTCGGACTGAATCTACTCACGATGATAGAACGGCAGCGCCACTACTTTCGCGGGTGTTGCCGACCCGCGAATGTCCACCGACAATTCGGTTCCGGGGCTGGCATTCCCGGGGACGATGTAGGCCATTGCGATCGACTTTTCCAAGGTCGGCGCGAAACTGCCGCTGGTAACCGTGCCGACCGCCTTGCCGCCGGCAAGCACAAGGCAGCCCTCGCGGGCAGCTCGTTTGCCTTCGAGTTCCAGTCCGATCCGCACCGGCCGATTGGGATCTTCTTTCAGTTTCAGAAGCATTCGCACCCGATAAAGTCCCCCTTATCGAACTTCACTGCCCAACTTAGGCCAGCTTGAAGAGGATCGATGTTGTCGTTCAATTCGTGTCCGTAGAGCGGCATGGCGGCCTCGAGACGGAGCGTATCGCGAGCCCCAGCCCACACGGAAGCACAGGAAAATCGAATCGCCAGGCCGTTTGTTTCTGAGTAAGAATGAATACCAACTCTTCGACATAGGATGAGGGGACGATGATTTCATAACCGTCTTCACCGGTGTAGCCGGTTCGGCTCACAATCTGCATACCGTCGTGGTCGGGAATTTCAGCCATCGAGGCAAAGTAATATTTGAGCTTCCCGGCCTCGGGATTGGTTCGGATCGCATTCGGGCCTTGCAGGGCGATCATCGCCCAGTCGAAGGTCCGATCGGTCACGGTCACAGCGCCGGTGCCCAGGTGCTTCTCGATCCACGAAATGATTTTCGTTCGATTGGAAGCATTGACGACCATCAGCCAAAAATCGGCAAGACGATAGACGAGCACATCATCCAGAATCCCTCCGTGTTCGTTGCAGATCAAGCCATAGCGAACCTGACCCGGTTTCATGGTCGATGCATTATTGGTGAAGATGCTCTGAATGGCGGCCAGCGCATCGCGTCCCTCGAAGACGAGCCGGCCCATGTGAGAGATGTCGAACAGCCCGCAGCCGGTCCGGACGGTTTTGTGCTCATCGAGAATGCCGGTGTACTGAACGGGCATATCCCAGCCGCCAAAGGGAACCATGCGCACTTTGTGGGAGACATGCCAGTTAAACAATGGAGTGCGCAAATTATCCATAATCGGTATCTTGGCCGATCGGTTGCAAGTTTTGGAAGACCTTGCGGAAGTCTAGGGCACCGATTGGGTTCCAGCAAGTGTCTGCACAAAAATCTACGACAACGTCTTTTTTTCTTCTGGTTTTTCTTCTCCATATTTTGTCCGACTCGCACCGTTGCGCACGGCATCGCTCTGCGTTCGGTAAGCGACGTTGATTTGTTCCTCAGTGTCGTAGGTAAATACCAGTTCGCCGCAATTGCTGCACTGGGGCACCTCCAGGGCGGGCAGGACCACAGTGATTGCTTTGCCATTATCGAAGCGTTGACACTGATAGGGAATCTGCACGCGCCGCACTTCCTGGTGCCGGCAATTGGGGCAGAACCAAGGAAAAGGGCGACCCTCGGTAAAGACAGGAGCGAACTGAGGTGACTGTTCAGACATCGTGAATACTCACAATACGAATAGTGGGCTGAAATGTCACGACACTTCACCGTTGACGGTCGTGCGTTGCAACTGGTCAGATATGGAATGGATCACTTTTTCCAGCGAGCTATAATCAACCGGCTTGGTCAGATGGTATTCGAATCCTGAGCACATCGAGCGCTGTCGGTCCTCTTCCTTGCCATAGCCGCTGACGGCTACAAGCAGCGAAGACGACGTCGTTGGATCATTTCGCAGCCGGTGCGCGACCTCGTAACCGTCCAGACCCGGCAAGCCGATGTCGAGAAGAACCACTTCGGCGCGAAATTCCCGTGCCATCTCGACTGCGCTATAACCATCGTGGGCGATTTGCACGTCGTGACCGCTCAGGCGCATCAGGATCGCCAGGCTTTCCGCCGCGTCGAGGTTGTCGTCCACGACCAGAACGCGGTAATGGTGATTGTCGCCTTTTCCGTTGACTGAACCGACTCCTTTGTCCGGGGACTTTCGCTTTTCGGCAGGGAGGATGGGAAGGCGGACCACGAATTCACTGCCCCGGTCCGGCCCCTCGCTAAACGCTTCGACGCGACCCTGATGCATTTCCACCAGACTTCGAACCAGTGTCAAGCCGATTCCCAGGCCACCCTGGGAACGGTCGAGCGAACGGTCGACCTGAGTGAACAAGTCAAAAACCTTCGTCAGCATTTCTTTGGGGATACCCGCACCGTTGTCGCGCACGCGGAAGACCGCTTCCGTCCCTTCCTGCGCGACCGAAAGCCAGATTCGGCCGCCATCCGGAGTATACTTGGCAGCATTGTGCAGCAGATTGGACAGCACCTGCGCCAGACGAGCCGGGTCGCCCTCAACGCAAATGGGCGTTGGCGGCAAAGATACCGTAAACTCGTGAGCGTGTGCTTCGATGTCGGGCCGACTGCTTTCGGCCGCACTTTCCACGACGGCGGCAACATCGAGGCGTTCGCGCTGAAAACGAATTTTTCCGCGCGTGATCCGCGAGACGTCAAGGAGATCATCGACCAAACGAACCAGATGGGTTACCTGTCGATCGATGACGGTTCGGACCCATTCGATTTTCGTCAGATCCTTTCCGCAGAGGTGGAGAACTTGAAGGGCATTGCGAATCGGAGCAAGCGGATTGCGCAACTCGTGCGACAACATTGCCAGAAATTCATTCTTGCGGCGATCGTTTTCCTGGATGTCGCGGACCAATAGTGCATTCTCGAGGGCCACTCCAGCCCTTCCGGAAAACTCATCCACGATAGAGAGTTCGGTGGAACTCCAGTGCCGGCCGGACGGCCCCAGCGCGAGCGCGATGGAGCCGCGTGTCTTGCCGCGCACGACCAGGGGGAGAACAACCACGGAATGGACGAGAAAGTCCGGGAAGCTGTCGCATGTGCCTGTTCCGGCCATGGGCTGAAGCGCGGGCGGGCGAGGAACGCGGGACAAGATCGATTCGAGTTTTCCCGATGAGAGAACTTGCACGTTCACAGTGGCCAGCCAATCTTGAAGTTGAATGACCCCCGTCAGCGCAGAAACGGTCTTACCTGCGGGCATTCGCCACGCGCATTCGGTTCGTTCGGTCCGGCCCTGTTCGTCGAGGAGGGTAAGAAAGCTGAAATCGGCCAAATGAGGCACGGCGAACTGGGTCAGAGGTGCGCAGAGTCGTCTCAAGATCGAGCGAATTTGCCAGCGCCCGGCTCGCCTCGGAGAGAAAACTCGACCGGCGGGCCGATTCCTCAGCGGCTCTCCTTCTTGCATGTTCTTCTGCCTGAAGGGCGACCTGTTGCCGCATTTGGAACAGTTCGACGAAAACGCGCACCTTGGCGCGCAGGATTTCGGGAACGACCGGAGTTGAGATATAGTCAACACCTCCGGTGGCATAGCCTTGTGCGCTGCGGACTTCATCGGCGAATGCCGTCAAAAAGATGATGGGCGTATGAGCGGATCGTTTTCGCTTGCGAATGAGTTGAGCCGTTTCAAAGCCATCCATAACAGGCATACTAACGTCGAGCAAGATGACGGCAAAGTCGTACTTCAGAACCTGTTTGAGCGCCTCCATACCCGATCGGGCTGAGATGATCTCCTGACCGAGTTCTTCCAGAATCGATTGATAAACGAGAAATTTCTCGGGGAGATCATCCACGATGAGAATCTTTGTTTTGGATGTATCGGCACTCATGACGTCCCCTTGTTGGGATAACTCCTAGTTTTTACTCCTAACTCCTTACTCCTTACTCCTAACTCCTAACTCCTAACTCCTACCGATGCAACCACCCCTGAAGTACCGCCAACATCTGCTGGGTATCGACCGGTTTGGAGAGATAATCCCAGGCCCCCGCTTCAATACATTTCTCGCGGTCGCCCTTCATGGCCTTGGCGGTCACGGCAACGATCGGCAGGTTCTTGAGTCGGGGAATCTTGCGGATCGCGCGCATGGTTTCCATACCATCCATTTCCGGCATCATGATGTCCATCAGAACGATATCCACCGCGGAATCGTCCTCGAGAATGTTGATCGCGTCCCGGCCGTTGTCTGCCGAAACGATCAGCATGTCGTGTTCTTCGAGCACGGTAGAGAGCGCGAAAATGTTGCGCATGTCGTCGTCGACGATCAAGACCTTTTTCCCTTGCAGTATCTTGTCCGATTGATGCAGATCGTGAAGGATTTGCCGTTTGGCTTCGGGCAGCTTGGCAACCTTGCGATGCAGGAAGAAAGTGCTCAAATCGAGCAGCCTTTCGTGCGATCTGGCCCAGCGCAGCGTGCAGTTTTCCGCAAGGCGTTTCCAGCCTCCTCCTTCCCCGAGGGGGTTGGTATCGCCATAGACGATCACGGGCAGGCGCTGATAAGGCTCTTCCAGACCGGCGTGAAGCACTTCCAACTCATCGGCAAGGTCAGAGATTTCGGGACTGAGGACGACGCAGTCGATCCGTCTTTCCCGGAGCATCTGGAGAGCGGCCTTGCTGCTGTTCACGGTAGTCGCCTGGACATCCTCGGCGGCAATAGAACCCAAGATCGAGTTGCAGCGTTCCTGGTTGGGGTCGATCACGAGCAGGCTCTTCATCTCCCGGCTAATGAATTCACTCAGCGAGTTGAGCATGATATCGAGGATGTCCCGGCTCTGAACCGGTTTGGCAACGAAGGCCAGCGCACCCGACGAAAGGCGCGTTCCCGCGATTCCTCGGTGGAAATCACCACAACCGGAATGTGCCGAGTCGCCACGTCGTTCTTCAATCGCTCCAGGACGCGCCAGCCCTCAATATCGGGCAGGTTGATATCGAGTGAAATCGCATCCGGTTTGTATTCGCGCGTCAGGGCCAGGGCAGTAGCACCCAGGGAGGTGACCAAACCTTTCCAGCCCCGCTCGCGCACGGTATCGAGGAGAAAACGAGAGAACCCCAGATCGTTTTCTACGATCAACAATACACGATCTCCCGGACGAATGTCGTCCCGATCATCTCCCACTTCATTCACCAGAGGAGCGGTGTCGGAATCGGGCGTTCCGTTCTGCTTGAGAAGTGAATCGACGAGCGCGCCATTGGTGTGACCCGTTCCCTCTGCCTTGGGGGCAACCGCTTTCTCGATAAAGGTTGCCAGGCGATTGGTCATGCTGGTCGCCATCGACTCGCCGGCCGTCGCCGACTTGCGGGTGGAGCGAGGTGGTGTGTAGATGGTGGGCAGATAGAGGGTGAACGTGCTTCCTCGACCGGGACTGGACACGAGACGAATTTCACCGCCCAAAAGACGAGAGAGCTCCCGGCTAATAGCCAACCCCAGACCCGTGCCGCCATACTTTCGACTGGTCGAGCCGTCGGCTTGCTGGAAGGCTTCGAAGATGATCTGCTGCTTGTCGGGAGAGATACCGATACCGGTATCGGCAACCGCGAACGCCAGAACTTCCGGAGCGCGATTGAGATCTTCGTTGAGTGGGCTCCAGCCGGCCTGCACCGGATCGATGGTCAAGGTCACTTGACCGTGATGCGTGAACTTGAAAGCATTGGACAGCAGATTCTTGATGATCTGCTGCAGCCGTTTGGCATCGGTCAGCATCGACTTGGGCAGACGGGGGTCGAAGCGAATGAGGAAATCGACGTTCTTGGATTCGGCAACGTGCTTGAACGTCCGCGACGACATACCCTTGCAGGTCGTCGAGACGAAGCTCGCTGGCATCGACCATGACGGTGCCGGACTCGATTTTGGAGAGATCGAGAATGTCGTTGATGAGCATCAGCAAGTCGTTGCCGGAAGAGTGGATCGTCTTGGCAAACTCGGTTTGCTTGGGCGAGAGATTGCCGTCCGGGTTCTTGCTCAACTGGTCCGAGAGAATGAGCAAGCTGTTGAGCGGTGTCCGCAATTCGTGGGACATATTCGCCAGGAACTCCGACTTGTATTTGGAAGTGAGGGCCAGTTGTTTGGCCTTTTCTTCCAACTCTTGACGGGCTTGCTCGACTTCGCTGTTTTTGCGTTCGACTTCGTGGTTCTGTTGGGCGAGCAGGCGGGCCTTTTCTTGCAGTTCTTCGTTGGTTTGCTGCAACTCTTGCTGGCGGGTTTGAAGTTGCTGAGCCAGCGATTGAGACTGCTTGAGCAGGCCTTCCGTCCGCATGTTGGCTTCGATGGTGTTGAGCACGATGCCGATCGATTCGGTAAGCTGGTCGAGCAGAGCCTGGTGCGTGGGGTTGAAGCCTTCAAACGATGCCAGTTCCAGCACGCCTTTGACCTGGCCCTCGAAGATGAGCGGCAGAACCAGCACGCTGCGGGCAGTGCCTTCGCCGAGTCCCGAAGAGATGCGAATGTAGCCCGGTGGGAGATTATCGAGAAGAATCTTCTGTTTCTCGACCGCGCACTGGCCGACCACACCCTGGCCGATGCGAATCTGCTTGCCCAGCGATTCTCGGCCTTCTGAAGCATAGCTGGCCAGGAGCGTGAGCTTGGTATCGTTCTCGTTGGTATCGAGCACGTAGAACTCGGCCTGCTGGGCCATGACCACGGGACACAGTTCGGAGAGCACCATCCGACCCACGTTGGTCAAATCGCGTTGACCTTGAAGCATTCGGCTAAATTTGGCGAGGTTGGTTTTCAGCCAGTCCTGTTCGGTATTCTTCAGGGTAGTGTCTTTGAGATTGCGAATCATCTCGTTGATCGTATCTTTGAGCGCGGCCATTTCTCCCTGGGCATCAACGTAATGGATCGAGTCAAGTCGCCCTTGGTGACGGCGGTCGCCACTTCCGCGATCGCACGCACCTGACGTGGTCAGGTTATCGGCAAGCTGGTTGACGTTTTCCGTAAGGTCTTTCCAGGTTCCAGCAGCACCAGGCACCTTGGCCTGACCGCCCAATTGGCCTTCGACGCCCACTTCGCGGGCCACGGTAGTCACCTGATCGGCAAAGGTTGCGAGGGTGTCGATCATGCTGTTGATGGTGTCGGCGAGTTCGGCGATTTCGCCCTTGGCTTCCACCGTCAAGTTGCGTTTCAAGTCGCCGTTGGCCACCGAGGTCACGACCTTGGCGATACCGCGCACCTGACCGGTAAGGTTCGCGGCCATCATGTTCACCTAGTCGGTCAAGTCTTTCCAGGTTCCGGATACGCCTTCGACCTTGGCCTGACCACCGAGTTTTCCTTCCGTACCCACTTCGCGGGCCACGCGCGTCACTTCCGAGGCGAACGACCGCAACTGATCGACCATCGTATTGATGGTGTTTTTCAGTTCGAGAATTTCACCCTTCACGTCCACGGTGATCTTCTTGGAAAGGTCGCCGTTGGCGACGGCCTTGGTCACTTCAGCGATGTTGCGCACCTGACCGGTCAGGTTACCGGCCATCGAGTTCACCGAGTCGGTAAGATCCTTCCACGTACCGGCCACACCTTTCACATCGGCCTGACCGCCGAGCTTTCCTTCGGTACCCACTTCGCGTGCCACGCGCGTCACTTCGGCAGCGAACGATCGCAACTGGTCTACCATCGTGTTAATGGTGTTCTTCAATTCCAGAATTTCACCGCGCACGTCAACGGTGATCTTCTTGGAGAGGTCGCCGTTAGCGACGGCAGTGGTCACTTCGGCGATGTTGCGCACCTGACCGGTCAAGTTGCCGGCCATCGAGTTCACGGAGTCGGTCAAGTCTTTCCACGTACCGGCAACACCTTGCACATCGGCCTGACCACCGAGCTTGCCTTCCGTACCCACTTCGCGGGCCACGCGCGTCACTTCCGAGGCGAACGACGACAACTGGTCCACCATCGTATTGATGGTGTCCTTGAGTTCGAGAATTTCACCCTTCACGTCCACCGTGATCTTCTTCGAAAGGTCGCCGTTGGCCACAGCGGTGGTCACAGCTGCGATATTACGAACCTGGGCCGTCAGGTTACCGGCCATCGAGTTCACCGAGTCGGTGAGATCCTTCCACGTACCGGCGACACCTGTCACATCGGCCTGACCGCCCAGTTTACCTTCGGTTCCCACTTCACGGGCCACGCGAGTCACTTCGGCGGCAAACGACCGCAATTGATCCACCATCGTATTGATGGTGTTCTTCAGTTCGAGAATTTCACCGCTGCACGTCGACGGTGATCTTCTTGGAAAGGTCGCCGTTGGCGACGGCCTTGGTCACGTCGGCGATGTTACGCACCTGACCGGTCAAGTTACCCGCCATCGAATTCACGGAGTCGGTGAGGTCCTTCCACGTACCGGACACACCTTCGACGTCGTGCCTGACCACCCAGTTTGCCTTCCGTACCGACTTCGCGTGCCACGCGGGTTACTTCCGAAGCGAACGAACCGAGTTGGTCCACCATCGTGTTGATGGTGTTCTTGAGTTCGAGAATTTCACCCTTCACGTCCACCGTGATCTTGCTTGCGACAAGTCACCGGTGGCGACGGCTGTCGTCACGTCCGCGATGTTGCGCACCTGGCTGGTGAGGTTGGACGCCATGAAGTTCACGCTGTCGGTGAGATCCTTCCACGTACCGGCGACGCCTTGCACATCGGCCTGTCCACCGAGTTTGCCTTCGGTACCCACTTCGCGTGCCACACGGGTCACTTCCGCGGCGAACGACGACAACTGGTCCACCATCGTGTTGATGGTGTCCTTCAGTTCCAGAATTTCACCTTGCACGTCGACGGTGATCTTCTTGGAAAGATCGCCATTCGCAACAGCGGTGGTCACTTCCGCGATGTTGCGCACCTGACCGGTCAAGTTACCGGCCATCGAGTTCACCGAATCGGTCAAATCTTTCCACGTACCGGCGACACCTTTCACATCAGCCTGTCCACCGAGCTTTCCTTCCGTGCCCACTTCGCGGGCGACGCGGGTCACTTCCGACGCGAACGACGACAACTGGTCCACCATCGTATTGATGGTGTTCTTGAGTTCGAGGATTTCGCCCTTCACGTCCACCGTGATCTGCCTTGAGAGGTCGCCATTGGCCACAGCGGTGGTCACGTCGGCAATGTTGCGTACCTGGGCCGTCAGGTTCGACGCCATGAAATTGACGTTGTCGGTCAAATCTTTCCACACACCAGCAACGCCAGGCACTTCGCCTGCCCGCCGAGCTTACCTTCCGTACCTACTTCGCGTGCCACGCGCGTTACTTCTGATGCGAACGAGCCAAGCTGGTCCACCATCGTATTGATGGTATTCTTGAGTTCGAGGATTTCGCCCTTCACGTCCACCGTGATCTTGCGCGACAAATCGCCGTTCGCCACGGCAGTCGTCACCGCTGCGATATTACGCACTTGGGCCGTCAGGTTACCGGCCATCGAGTTCACGGAATCGGTCAAGTCTTTCCAGGTTCCGGACACGCCTTCAACTTTCGCCTGACCACCAAGTTTCCCTTCGGTACCCACTTCGCGTGCCACGCGAGTCACTTCGGATGCGAACGACCGCAACTGATCGACCATCGTGTTAATGGTGTTCTTCAGTTCGAGGATTTCACCTTTCACGTCCACGGTAACCTTCTTGGAAAGGTCGCCGTTGGCCACAGCAGTAGCAACTTCGGCGATGTTGCGGACCTGGCCGGTCAAATTACCGGCCATCATGTTCACCGAGTCGGTCAAATCCTTCCAGGTGCCTGCAACCCCTTTCACATCGGCCTGTCCACCCAGTTTTCCTTCGGTACCCACTTCGCGGGCTACACGGGTCACTTCCGAGGCAAAGGAGCCTAGCTGTTCCACCATTTTGTTGATGGTTTTGGCCGTGCGCAAGAATTCGCCCTGAAGCGGGCGATCGTCGATTTCCAGCGCCATCATCTGCGACAGGTCGCCCTGTGCGACGGCACCAATCACGCGCGCGGTTTCGCTGGTCGGATGCACGAGGTCATTGATCAGTTCATTAACGGAAACAACCGATTCTTGCCAGAAACCGCTGACATCGCCAAGGGTGGCACGCTGACTGAGTTTCCCTTCCTTGCCGACCACCCGGCTCAGGCGGGCCAGCTCATTGGCCATGCGTTCGTTCAACTCCACGACTTCGTTGAAGGTGTCGGCGACTTTCCCGGCCACGCCGGTCCATTCCTCGGGCAGGCGAACATTCGTTCTTCCCTTTTTGAGAGCTGTCAGAGCCATCAGCAACGCGGTCATCTCGTTGCCGGTAAAGGTCGGTTCATGAAGAGTTTGCATCGTTTTGCCCGCTCTGGTAGGAGTCCATCAAAAACCTGCTAGAATTGCAGGCATCAGTTGACTGAAATGGGCATGCCGTTTACTGTTACTGTGATTTTGCCGCCGCGACGCTTCACCGCTCTACCGAAGAAAACGAAGTGGGATACGTACCCCAACTCTGGGCGGATAAAAGAATAGGCGCGTATTCGATCCAAGGCAGTTTACGATCCGAGTAATCGATGGGGATGTGCGGATTATCCCGGTTTTTTGAGTTTAGCACATCGATTGCCGAGAGACCATACTTTTCAGGGTGAATTATGGAACCCGATCAAGCGCAAGAGATTTCGGAGCGCGACCAGTTATGGGCCAGCTTGCGAAGCCTGCGCAGCGAGATCGCGCGTTTGGCCGGCGGAGAATTCGATTCTTCACCAGTACAACAGAATATCGTGACACTGCTGGCGCGAATCGTCGTCGCAGAAATGGATTTTCGGGCGCGGATGACCGACACGGAGTAAGCCATGCATGGGGTGATCGAGCCGAATTCGAGTAACGGCACACGACAAAAAAGTGTTTGAAGTTTAAGGGGTCGATCCGGTGATGCGATACCACAGGTCTCGAACCGCCGGTAAACCTCCCACTGACACTGCGTGGTCGATCCAGTCAATGAGAATTAACGACCCATTCCGCCAGTGTCGCAATAGCTCTCCGCACAATAAAAGAGCCTGTTTCTCACCGCTGCTCAGTTCGTCCAATCCATGATGAATGTCGGAACCGGCGATTTTGACGACCAATTCGCCATTTTCAAAGGCCAAAGATTTGCTATCCCCCGTAAATTGGCGCAAAGCTTCTGCGTAACTGGCGAAGTGATTTGCGTCGGCAAGACGACCTTCTTCTTTGGCGTTAAGGTCTTCCCACCGAAGGCTATATAGCAATGCCTCCAACGACTGTTTCCATTCCTTCGGGGGTTGCCAGCGATAAACGAATTGTGGGTCTTCGACGAGCCTTCCTGCAGATTTGTAAGTTTCACGGGAACAATGAGTGTGCGTTCCTCCGACGGGATGAAGACCACTGAAGGACTTGTGTTGTGCTGAATATGGTTCTCAATTGCTGCTACAAACTTTGGGACTGACCACCAATTCATGGATGACGCGGAGCGTTTTCGGTCTGGGCACTCTGAAAGAGTACGCAACAAAGCCCAGGGTTGCCGTACTCGGCACACCCTGGGAAATCTTCAACCCGCAAGAGGATCTCCGCACACTTTGGGGCCTGGGCGTCGAAGCTCGAAATCAGCGGATTGGGTCCAAGGTTCCCAGGGTGCGCGGAGTACCGCGACCCTGGGCTTTGTTGGCGCACTCCTTCAGAGTGCCCAGACCCGAACGCTTCGCGTTGGTCTGTCCCGTTCTTGCAACTACTGTCAATCCTATCACAGAACCGCATTCCAGTCATTTTCACGATTTTGAAGGAATACGGATTTTTTGGGACCAAACCACTGACGAACCGGCAGTATTATGGTGTTTGGCCCCAGGGAGATTGTTCATGCGAACATCGGTCGGTGGCGTAGTAGGTCGATTGCAGACCATCCTATCCGCCCAGGATGCCGAGCGGCAATCGGACCGCGACCTCTTATTGCGCTTCGTTCAAACTTCGGATCAGGTTGCCTTCGAAGTTATTGTTCGGCGGCATGGACCGATGGTTCTGGGGGTTTGTCGTCGCTTGTTGAGGAATTCCGCCGACGCGGAAGATGCCTTTCAAGCCACGTTCATGGTCCTTGTGCGTCGGGCGGCGTCGCTGTCCCGGCCCGAAAAGCTGGCTGGTTGGCTCAATCGAACGGCCTTTATGACCGCTCGAAAGTTTCGGACCATTCGATTCCGAAGACAGTCCGGGCAAATCCGCCTCGAAGACCCGGCGACTCAAGCCCCTGTCGCCGACATTGTTTGGCGCGAACTGACTTCGATATTCGATGAAGAACTGGATCGGCTCCCCGACCGGCTTCGCTTGCCTGTCGTCCTTTGCTTCCTCGAAGGCCACACCAAACGAGCGACCGCGGCCATTCTAGGCTGGCCCGAAGGAACTATCTCCTCTCGTCTACAGGCGCTCGGATGCTGTTGCGATCCCGGCTCACCAAACGAGGCATCGCCCTCTCCGCGGGAGCGTTTAACCTGGCGTTGTTCCATGCCACCGGATCGGCTTCAGTGCCGCCCACGCTGGTATCTTCCACCATTCAATCCGCAAGTCAAATCGCCGCCGGCACGCTGTTGTCCAGCCCGGTGGCGGTGTTAACAGAAGGGGTTTTGCATTCTATGTACGTTGCCAAAATCAAACTTATCGCCGCGATGGTTTTGTCCATCGGCATCCTCGGTGCCGGCACGGGCTGGATTCTCCAGTCTGCGGGTTCGGGAACGGTTGCATCCGCCGAAGACGCTCCGGTCAAGGGGACCAAGAAGAAAACTTCGCCCAAACCTCAACCCAAAGAGAATGACCCGGCCAAGCAACCAATTGCGGAAGCCAGAGAACGAGAAGCCGTCCTCTGGACGGCAGAAGCCATATATCGGGAAGCCAAGCTGGAGGACGAGCGGCTGAAAACTCAGCAATTGCTAAAAAAGAGCAAGCCAACCGACCCGACGAAAGGAGCCAATCCCTTTCTCGCTCCTCTAAACGCCGATAGAGATCGTGCCGATCCGCGGCTAAGGCAAGCCATGGCAGATGTTGACGTAGCCAAAGGCTACGTGCTCCAGGCCCGAGCTATGGAACAGGAAGCAATGGCTCGTCTCGCGGCCGTGCAGGCGCTTGTGCAGAAATTGCGAGAAGACTCGACCGCGCCCAAAAAACCAACGACACCGGCGATGGGGCCGACCCCAGGGATGAAAGGTGCACCCGCAGATCCGCTTGCTCCATCGGCTCAGGGAACCAGCGCAGCGCGCAACCCTCCGATTGCGTGAGGCGGATCTGAAGATCGCGGCAGCCAAACTTAGACTGAATGCAGCAAAACTGGCAGATGTCAAACAGTCAGCCCGCAACAATGTCGCTGGGCAGCTTGAGGTCGTCAGAGCCGAATGCGACTTGGACGTTGCAAAAGCGGAGTACGAAAAGGCACAAATCCTGGTCGAAGCGGCAGCAGCGGAACTGAAACAAACAGGGAAATAGAAGCAACCAACAAAGTCGCCAAAGATCGGCGAGGCATTGAAAAAGATTGCCGAAGCGGAGAAACGGTCGATCGGCGGCCCGTAGTGTTTATTGGAGATTTCTACGTGCATGCGGCAATTCCGAGGCATCGTTTGCCGCTCCGCGGCTTTGCATTTCACCCGCAGAACGTATTGAACACTTTTTCCACATGGAAAGGCAGAGATTCGACGGCCCCGATGGAGTAAAGTTTTACGCCGCGGAGCGGCAAGACCAAGACGTTCGCCGCGGAGCGGCAAACGATGATGGTACTCGTTGCGAATCTGTGTCTTTTCACGCTTTTCGCAGTATAATCCACAATCGGTCAAATGGGAAGTATCCGTCATCGGGTGCATTGAAAAGCGCATTTCCCGGATTTTTCGGACCAAACCTCCGCCACACAGGCAGTATTATAATGTGTGGACCTTCGGAGACTCTTAATGCGAACATCCGTCCGCGGTGTTGTGAGCCGATTGCAGTCCATCTTGTCTGCTCGGGATGCCGACGGCTTGTCGGACAGCGACCTTCTCTTGCGCTTCGTCCAAACTTCCGACCCCATTGCCTTTGAAGTTATCGTGCGACGGCACGGGCCAATGGTTTTGGGAGTCTGCCGCCGATTATTGAGAGATTGCGCCGATGCCGATGATGCCTTTCAGGCAACTTTTATGGTGCTCGTTCGCCGGGCAGCTTCGCTTTCTCGGCCCGAACGTCTGGCAGGCTGGCTGAATCGAACCGCTTATATTACCGCGCGAAAGATGCGGACCAGTCGCAATCGTCGCCAGTCACTACAAGTGCCCCTTGAGGAGCTGAGCATCCAAGACCCGGTCGCCGACATCATTTGGCGCAAACTGACTCCGATATTCGACGAGGAACTTCATAAGCTCCCCGATCGACTTCGACTACCGATTGTGCTTTGTTTTCTCGAAGGCCGCAGCAAACGTGCTTCCGCTGCCATTCTGGGTTGGCCCGAAGGAACGATTTCATCCAGGCTGCAACGGGCGCGGGAGCTTTTGCAATCTCGCCTCAGCAAACGAGGCATCGCACTCTCCTCGGGAGTGTTCAACCTGGCCTTGTTCAAGGCCGCCGCATCCGCTTCGCTACCGCCCGCGCTGGTTTCTTCCACCATTCAATCCGCAAGTCAAATTGCCGCCGCACACTATTGTCCAGCCCGGTGGCGGTGTTAACAGAAGGGGTATTGCATTCCATGTACGTTGCCAAAATCAAACTCGTTGCTGTTATGGTCCTGACCGTCGGCCTGCTCGGTACCGGCACCGGGTGGATTCTCCATTCCACCGGCGCGGGAGCGGTTGCGAATGCAGATGACTCACCGAACAAGGGGGCCGAGAAGAAGACTACGCCTAAACCGCCGGCGAACGAAACGGCCAAGAACCCAACTCCCAAAGGAGAAGATTTGGAGCCGGCAGCCATTCGAGCGCAATGGTATACGCTCAGGCTCGCAGAAAAACAAGCAAAAATTCGAGAGGCTGAACTGGAAACGCAACTCAGGGCTGCCAACCAGAAAGTCGCACAGTTGGTCCAAAAAGCCGAAGAACTCACCAAACGCGCCAGAGGCCAAGGCGCGATCGTGCAAAATTCGAGCGGCAGAATGCAGTCAAACAGACAAAAACTGCCGAAGCGCAGTTGAAACTCTTGCAAGCTCAACTCGAGGCTCGGCGCAAAGAAGCCGATCAACTTCGCCTCCACGCCGAGGACCTTACAGCAGTTGCCGCTGCCGAGAAAATGCGTGCCGATGCCGCGCTGCAAAAAGCGTTGATAAATGGGGAACCACCTGATGTGCACATTCGTTCGGCAGAGCAAAAACGACAACAGGCGATGGCCCAACTGGAAGCCGCAGAAGCCAACCTGCAACAAGCCAAAGCTGCGAAGGAAGCAGCGCTGCAGCAGTTCAAGATTGTGGAGGAAAACTTCAAAAAGGTGGTCGCGGAAGCATCATCCGGAGTCAAACAAGCTTTACCGCCTGTTGCGGTGAAGGCTCCTCAGAAGGAAACCAAACCGGCAGACCCTAACTTGCCCGCCGCCCACACCGCCGATGCACGCGCCACACTTCGATTGCGCAGAGGCGGATCTGAAGATTGCCTTTGCCAAGCGGAAATTGAAGGCTGCTCAGTTGGCGCATGTCCAGCAGTTAGTCCGCAATAATGCCGTGAGCGCTGATGTGGTCCTCAACGCCGAAACGGAGGTTGAGATAGCCGAAGCGGAGCTTGACAAAGCAAAAATCCTGGTGCAGCTCGCCGCGGAAGATGTGAAGCCATCCGGGAAATAGACCGTCGAATTAGGCTACATCCAGAGAATCTGGTTTACACAGTAGTTGCAAGAACAGGACAGACCAACGCGAAGCGTTCCGGTCTGGGCACTCTGAAAGAAGTCGCCAACAAAGCCCAGGGTCGCGGTACTCCGCGCACCCCTGGGAAATCTTCAACCCGCAAGAGGATCTCTCTGGGGCCAGGGCATCGAAGCTTGAAGTCAGCGGTTTGGGCCCAAGGTTCCCAGGGTGCGCGGAGTACCGCGACCCTGGGCTTTGTTGGCGCACTCTTTCAGAGTGCCCAGACCGAAGACGCTTCGCGTCATGCATGTATTGGTTTTCAGTTTGCAACTTCTGTTACACCCTGTCACTCTCCATGATTCGTAAAAGGCGGCCGACCAAGCATCAGACACGGCGGCACGCTACGAGTACACGGCCCCTGAGTTTAAGGAAACGTCGCACCGCGTTGACGGCGTGTTCAAGCCCAAAGAGGCCGGCTTGCCGGTCTATTTCCTGGAAGTGCAGTTCTACCCTTTGCCCGCTGTCTATGCCGGCCTGCTGGCGAAAGTCTACACCCACCTGAGCCGGGAGGAGATTCAAACCATGTTGCAGATACACGACATTCGCGGAAGCCGGGTCTACCAGGAAGCAAAGGACGAGGGCCGGAAGGAAGTTATCGCTATCGCACGGTTGGCAGCTGAGAAGAAATCCGACGTGGAGATCGCCGCTAGCCTGGGAATGGACGTTGATCTGGTGCGTCAGGTGTTGGCGCAAATTGATCGCGAATAGACAAGAGGGTGGAGCATGGCAGCCAAAATGTAACCGATTTCCCGGTTCGCGCTTGCCTGAACGTCTCCATGCGCTTTAGAATCTGGTATAGCTATCTTTCGCAGCACCGGCCTCCACCACGAGGGCGATTCTCGTATGTCCACAACTACCCTGCCGAAATCGTTGCGAACCCGTCTCACCACCCTGGGGCAACGCCTCCATCAACAGAAGGTGATGCGCTGCTCCTGCCGGATCGGCCTGCTCATGATCGGTAGCGCCTTCGGCGTTATCCTCGTCGATGCGCTCTTCGGTTTGCCGATGTGGCTTCGCTGTCTGAGTTTGGCCGGGTGGATTGGTTTGGGAGTTTTCGAAGTTCGGCGCTTCTTCCGCGAAGTATTGACCGAACCGATCGATGCCGAAGGCGTCGCCTGTGCCGTCGAGCAGGAATATCCCCGTCTGTCCGAACGGCTTTCCACGGCCGTGGAACTCGCAGGCTGCGATGATCCCGCGAACGGCTCCCCGGAACTAATTGCCGACGTCGTCGCCGATGTTGAAGTCCGAACCCGCAAACTCGATCTGCAGCGGGCGGCCGACTCGAAACGCACCATGTGGTTCGGGATCATCACGGCGGCGGTGCTGGTCGTGATTCTGTCGATTATCAGTCTTGCTTCCGGATCGGGCGAACAACTTCGGCGGTTCTTTGTCCCTTTCTATACGCCCAAAGTCCCCGCGGTTGAAGTTGGTTATAGGGTCGTCGTTACTTCCGGCGACCCGACGCTCAAGCGCGGCGAATCGACCGATCTCGCCGGCCATCTTGAAACGATCAAAGCCGGGGCGGTTCTACCCACTTCCGCGACCCTGATACTCAAAACCGGCAACTCCCAACAACGCCTGCCGATGGAATTCGATGCCGAAAAAGGCGTCATTCACCTGAAGCAGGGACCTGTCGATGCCGGGTTCGAATATTGCATTGAAAGCGGTCAGGCCGTCAGCGAGTGGCACAAGGTTACTGTGATCGAACCAATTCGCCTGGAAGAGATTACCGCGACGATCGCTCTTCCCGCCTATGCAGCGCGCGCGGGACAAGCCCCGGCCCGAGTGCAGGGATTGGGAGAACTTCAAGCGCTCCAGTACAGCAAGATCTCCTGGGACATCAAGTTTAGCCGGGTGCCGGGCGTGGCCTGGATCGAATGGAAGCCCAACGTCGAGACCGACAAGGTTCCCACCACGGAACGAACCCATCTCGCCATCGACGGTGCCGGCAGAACCAGCCATCAGTTTGTCGCTGCGACGGGCGGAGAGCTTCGGCTCATCGTCGATGCGGGCAAAGCCGGAACCATTTTCCCTCCGCAGGTCATCAAAGTGATCGAAGATGCCCCTCCAAAGTTCGAGAAAGTGGAAGGCGTACTGACGGAGCCGCGTTCTCTTCGGCCCGGCGCAAAGCTGCCCATTGAAGTCGCCGTCAGCGATGATATTGCCGTTTCCCAGCTTGAACTGGAATATCGCATCAACCAGGGGCCGATGCAAAAGATTCCTCTGAAGGTCAAGGGACTCGGCACCGCTCGCGTGAGTGACGCCAGCGAACTCGACGTCCCCGGACTGGCGAAAGAAAATGAGGTCTTCGAGTACAGGCTCGTGGCTTCCGACAACCGGAATGTTCCGGAAGCCAAATTGACGCCGCAACGGACCTATTATCCTGCCGATGAAAAATGGTCGCTCATTCGCATCAGCAGGAATGCCAGACCGCTCAAGGAACAGGACATCCTCGCCAAGAAGAAGGATATCGATGAACGCCTCAAGAAGATCGTCCGCGAACTGGAAGCCGAACAGCGCTCGACGTTCAATCTCAAAGTTGACACAGCTGGGAAATCGAAACTTTTGCCCGAGCAGTCGAACAAGCTGGACGATGTCGGCAAGCAAGTTCGAGAAACCGGCGACAGCCTCAAGGAGCTGGCCGGCGACATCGCCTTGACGCCCGATCTCGGCGAACTCGCCGAAGAAGCCGCGCGAGTCGCCGATCGGGAAATGCGCGAGGCGGATGCTGCGCTCAATCAGGCTCGCAAGGAAGACCGGCACGATGCGCACCAAAGATCTCGAAAAGGCCGATGCGCAACTGGCCGAATCGATCCGCCGGCTGGAACAGTTGCGCAAGCTGAACGACCGCATTGCGCAAGCCAGGCTCGATCGCGAAAAGCTGGAACAGATTCTCAATGAACAGCAGAAACTCAAGGATGAACTGGAACGCGCCAAGAACGACCCCGAACAACTTGCCCGTCTCAAAGAACAGCAGAAAAAGCTCGAAGAAGAGTTGAACAAGCTCGCCGAAGACAGCGAACTGGCCCGGCAAGCGCTTAAAGATGCCCTGCGCGAAAAGACGGAAGAGGCCGCCAAAAAAGCTCAAGAACTGGAACAACAACAGCGCGATCTGAATCAGGCAACCAAACAAGCGGAAAAACAGGGACAGGAAAAGAACACGGCAAACCTCCTTCAGAAACAGCAGGAACTTGCCAAAAAGATCAAGGAATTTGCCGAAAAGACTGAACGCCCAACACGGGTTGGTCAAGTCGATCCGCTCAATCCCGAAAACTCTGAAAAAGCTTCCAAGAAAATCCAGGACGGCCATCTGGATGAAGCGATTGAAGAACAAGAGAAGTCAGCGCAGGAATTGAGCCGGCTCGCGCGCGAATTGGAGCGTGCCGCCAATCAATCGCGCGACCCCCGCAAGGCCGCGCAGCAACTGCAACGGCTCCAAAGAGACCTGAAGGATCGCCTGGACGGGGCCACCAGGAACAAACCTCTGGAGTTGTTGACGCCGCAACAGAAGCAGATGCTCCAAAAAGAGCAGGAAGCCATTCGCAAGGCCGTGGAACAACTTTCGGTTCCACCCGAAGCAAACAAGGCAAAACAGCAAGTTCTAAACGAGATTCAAAAGGCTCAGGACGCACTCAAGAACGAGGACCAGAAGGCCGCTGAGAAGGGGATGGATGCCAGCGCCAGCGCCCTGGGCAAACTCGCCGAACAGTTGCCAACTCAGGAAAAACGCCTGGAGCAGGCTCGCAAAGAAGTGGCCAAGCTGAAGCAAGAGCAAGAGGCCATCGCTCAGCAGGCAGAAAGTGCTATCGCCAACCTCGGCAAGAAAGATCCCGATGCCGCTCTAACCCAGCAGGAGCTGGCGAAGAAGCTCGCCGAAACCGCGAAGAAGCAGGCGCAGGTCGCCGAGAAACTCTCGAAACTTGATATTCCAGGTCAGGAAGATCGTCGGGAGCGGACTCAGGAGGCGCTCCGCAAGGCTCAGAACGACCTTGCCGATGGAAAGCCTCAGGACATCCCGGCATCCCAGCAGGCCGCGAAGCGCGAATTGGACCGTCTTGAACAGGCGCTCAACGGCCAGACTCCAGCCGATGAGAAAGCCGATGAACTGGCCAAAAAGCAAAAGAACATCGCCGCTGAACTGAAGAAAAACGCCGAGAAACCCGATGCCGCCAAGACGAAGGATCTGCAACAACGGCAGGTTGAAGTTCAGCGGGAACTCGATAAGTTGCAAGCCCCGGAAGCTGCGACGTCGCTCGATGATGCCCAGAAATCAACGCGCAAGACGGAGTCGGCTCTGCGCGAGAACAACCTGAAGGAAGCGGCCAACCAGGGCGAGAAAGCAGCTCAAGCGCTGCAACGTCTCGCCGACAAGATGAATGGCCGGCAGTCCGAAAAAGAGAAAGCGGATCAACTGGCAAAGAAACAGAAGCAAAATGCCGAGCAAGCGGAACTGGCGAAGAACAATCCGCAGACAATGAACGAGACCCGCAAAAATGCCCAGCAGGTTCAAGAGGAACTGAACAATCTTCGCCCCGGCGAAGCGGGACAGAAAGACAAGCAAAAGGCCCTGGATGCCCTCAAGAAAGTCCAACAGGGCAAGACACCGGCAGAGCAGGCGAAGGCCCAGAAGCAGGCTGAGGAAGCATTGAACGATATTGCCAAGCGCTTGACCCGCGACCAAAAGCAACAACCCGATGAGAAGGTCGCCGAGCAAGACGCACCAGGTGAAAAGGGCACGGACAGCTTGCCCAACAAGGCGCAGTCTGAAGAAGCCAAAAAACTTGCCGAGGAACAGCGCAAGTTGCGCGATCAGGCCAGGAAATCTGCCGATGAACAGGCTCGCCAGGGCCGGGAACCGAAGGATAATCCTCTGGCACCGCTGGTCAAGGAACAGGAAGCGATCGCCAAAAAGGCCGAGGAATTGACGAAGTCGGTCGAGCAACAACAGGGTGAAAACGGCGAGGGCACCAAGCAAGCCAAACAAGCCGCCGACGCCGCCAAACAGGCGACCAACCAGTTGAAGAACGGTGAACTTGACCCGGCCCGCCAGTCCGGCCGGCAAACCGCTCAGAAATTGCAACAAATGGCGCAAGGAAAACCCGAAAGTAAGTCGGGTAAGGAGGCGGCCGAGCTGGCGAAACGACAGAAAGAATTGAACAAAAAGCTCGAAGCCGTCGGCGACGATAACAAAGTGGCCCAGGCGCAACAGGGCGAACAGCAGGACAAGCTTCAGGATGAGATGTTGCAACTGCAAAAGCAACTGGGTCAGCTTGCCAAGCAAATGAAGCAGCAGCCCGGATCCTCTTCCGCCAGTTCGAAACTGGAACAAGGCGGCGTTCACCTGCAGCAGGCAGAGGAGGCCTTGAAGAAAGCCAAGCAGCAAGCCAAACAAGGCAAGTCTGACATGGCCCAGGAATTGCGCCAGGATGCCGCGCGGAACCTGGAGCAAGCCCGTCAACAGGCCGAAGAAGCTGCGAAACAGATGGGGCAGCAATCGAGCAAGGACAACGCCGATCCGAGGACCGGGGATTCGCTGCAACAGGCGCGCGATCAGATGGAAAAAGCTCAAAAGGAACTCGGCCAGGGCAAACCCGGCGAGGCCGGCAAATCGATGGACCAGGCATCCGGAGCCCTGAAGCGGGCATCGCAACAGATCGGCAAATCCCAGCAGAACGGTCAGGCAGGCAAGCCGGGCCAGGCCAATCCGAACGGGCAGAGTCAAAATAAAGGCGCGGGCTCCTCAACCCCCGATCTGACGCCGTTTCAGAAGATTCTGGAAAAGTACCCGGGCAAGTCCTGGGGCGAGCTCCCCGGTAAGATACAGACCGATGTGATTCAGGAGATGGCCGCCCGCTACGGCGAAGAGTATGCGCGAAATATCAAGCTGTACTTCGAGCAGTTAGCCGAGCGGAAATGAAATCCAGAACTAACCACAGAGTCGCAGAGAACACAGAGAAGACAAGCACTGAAAGAATAAGAAGATTGGCAAGCATCAAACTGAATCGAAAGGCATTTCCTTTTCTGTGTGCATTTGTCTTCTCTGTTCTTCTTCGGTGTTCTCTGTGACTCTGTGGTTATTTGGTTTTCTGTTTTCTGTTTTGGACGGAACACATAATGACACGTCGTATCCTCACTGCCTTTCTCCTCGTTCTCCTTCTCGCTGCGCCTGCCGCGGCCCAGAAAAAGCCGCAGAAGGAAGAATTTGAGAAAGCGGTCGATCGCGCACTCGAATACCTTCAGAACGAACAAAACTCCGATGGTTCCTGGAGCGGGATGCGCGGTTTGTTGGGGGGCAGCAGCGATCCGGCGGTGACGTCGTTGTGCGTCATGGCTTTTCTCTCTGCCGGGCATGTTCCCGGTGAAGGACCGTATGGTGCCAACGTGCAGAAGGGCATTGAATATGTCCTTGGTTGTCAACAGCGCAACGGCCTGATCACCGGCTTCAACTTCGGGAATTTTGAGATGTATCAGCACGGCATCTGCACGCTGATGCTCGCCGAAGCGGTTGGCATGTTGCCGGATCGTCGGCAGGCGAAAAAACTGCGCGAACGACTCGAACTGGCGGTGACGGTCATCCTCAACGCGCAGGTCAGGGATGAAGCGAACCCGGATCTGGGCGGCTGGCGTTATCGCATGCAAGGTTTCGATGCCGACATCAGCGTGACCGGCTGGCAGGTTATGGCGCTGCGGGCCGCCAAGAACGTCGGTTGCGACGTCCCCGCGCAACCCATTGAACGCGCCATCGCCTACATCAAGCGCTGCAACGATCCCGGCTCGGGTGCTTACAGGTATCAGCGTCACAACTGGGTGTCGCTGCCCTGCACCGGTGCCAGCGTGCTATCGCTCGCATTGGCGGACAAAGAATATTACAAGTCGCACGAAGCAAACAGAGCCGGTGCCTATATCAACAAGACGAATCCCAACCTGCATCGACATTTCTTCTATGGCATTTACTACACGTCGCAAGCGATGTTCCAGCTCGGCGGCAACTACTGGACCCAATATCGAACCAAGCTGCATGAACTGTTGCTCAAGCGTGTGGCTCCCCGGAACGGTGCCTGGCACGGACCGGGCGGCGACGATGCCGAGTGGGGCGCGCATTACTGTACGGCAATGGGGGTACTGGCCTTGACCGTGGAATATCGATTCCTGCCGATTTACCAGCGCAATGAAGAAGAAGAGCGAAAAACAGATTTGCTCAAAAAAGAGTGAATGCAATCTGAATGCTCACCGCGTAGCGGTCGGCTGATGGTAGCCGGGCGTTTCAACGCCCGGCTACCATCGCGAGACCGCTACGCGGTGGGAACACCCAAATCGGAATGTTTGACACTTCGCAGATGGTAAATTCTCTTGGAACACCTTCATGTAGCGGCGAGGCCACCCGCATAGTACTACGCCACATCTTTCCGGCGCATCCAGCGCGTCAATCCCACCACGGGAAGGGCCATCCCCAACAGTAAAAATGTGGCTGGTTCCGGTGTGCTGCTCGGCACCGGACAAACGGTCGAGGTGATGTTGCTTTCTTCCGTGCCGCACGCAAGCTCAAGATGAGTTTGCGAGGCGAAACTTCCGGTGGACGTAGCTCCTATGGTAGAATCGATGATGAAATTTCCCAGGGTCAGCGGGCCGGTCAAAGTCGTGCTGCCGGTATAAGTGAAGGTCACATCGACCCCGCCATTGTTACCGATGGGGGCAATGCCGGGCGGGACCGGGCCGTTGGTAGAGACAGTTTCCGTGAATCCGGCAGGTATTTGGTTTGAGCTTGGGATATAGCCGTTGAAACCATAGATGGTGAAATAATCGCCCTTGATTAAACTGGAATCCGATGTTAAGTCCACCGTGTAGGAGTACTGGTAGGCACTGCCGCTCTGGGTGACCGTGGCATCCACCGGCAACAGTCCTCCGCTGGCGGTTCCGTTTCCAAGAACTGCCCACGCCCCCAGACTGACCGCAAGTATCCAGAGTTTCGGGAACATTCGACGCATTGGCTATCTCCCTGCCAGGCGAAAAAACGAAGCTGTTCCACATACCTTTGCCAAAGCGCAGGCCAAGGCGCGCGGAACCGCGACGGAAATCGGTGTTAGCCGGGGAACAGAAAAGCGTTCTCCGGGTGCGAGACGGGAAATCATCCGACATGGGTCGGCAAAGCGGACATCCCTGTCAAGCAGGGAGGATCGTAGACCGGATAGGAAATCGGGTCAAGATGGGTTTTTTGGCCGGTGCCAATCACTCGCAGCCCTCACTTCCATCGTGTCACACTTCGGCTATTCAGCGCAATTCTGAGTAAGTAAACTCTTCCTCAAGCGAATGTCGCGTTCAAACACGGAGGTTTCCGGTGAAAGCATTCTTCTCAACTGCGCTGCTCATCCCAATTCTTTCGACTGGGGCCCTCGCAAACGATGGCGATGATGCGAAACTTCGCGACCTCGTGCGGTTGCCGAAGGTTTTTCTCAAAGGCGGATACATTTTCTTCAACTCTACGGAAGGTATCGTCTTGCCCATGAACAAGCGGGAAGTAGACGACGAGATTCTGGCTATCCAAAAAAGCTTGAAAGGCGATGCCTCGGATGCCTCGCGATATTCGCGCCTAGCCTGCCTCTATGGCACAGTAAGGGACGACAAGCGATCCAAGCAGGCGAACGATAAGGCGCTGGAACTCTATTGCCGACTCATTGAAAAACAACCCAAAAACGCGCGACTGCGGGCCGACTTGGCAATGCTGATGCCCGATTCTGAAGAGGACAAAGCTGAACGGATCTTGCGCTATGCGACTCAATTGGACGCACTCGATTGGTACGTCATGATGACGCTCGGGCGCTTCCTATCCGTTAAAGCCTTTGGACTGCTCGTGCAAAAAAGGAGCAAACAGGCGGACATCGTGGAAATCATCGCATCGAAAAAGGTATCGCCCGAAACCCTTGCCAAGGTCAAGCAAACCTTCGACGAAGCAAACAAGTGCTTCAACCGCGCCATCGAACTGGCTCCCCGCGAGCCCGAAGTGTGGATGTGGAGGGGTGGTTTTCGATTCAACGAAGGTTTCTATCTCGCGGGCGTTCAAGCAGCGGAAGGTCGGGAAGTTGATCTGGGCGCGAGCGTATTCAACGACGGATTCGCGGCAGATATGCATGAACTGGCTCGGCTGCGTCCGGAAGATCACAAAGCGCTCGCGGCTGCCGTATACTCGGAGACTTTCAACTACATCATTAAGCACGCGGAGCAGGTTAAGAAGGCAGAAACGATCGCAACTGCCTTGCCGGAAAAGGTCAGGCTGTCCGTGGAAGAGAAGTTGCGATTGTTAGATCGATTGGTCCAGAACAAGAACCGAGACTCGGCCGCGGCCGCGGAGACTCTGGGTATTCTCCACGTGTTCGTGTTTCACGACACCAAGAAAGCAGCGGCATCCATGCGCTGCGCGATCGAACTCGACCCGAGTCGCGATGTCGCCTGGGATTTACTTGTGTACATCCTTGCGGAGGCCGAAAAGCACCAGGAGGGTCTGGAGCAGTCTTTGCACCGGCTCAAACATAAAGACGATGCTCACAACCGCTTCATGGCGGCCAAAGCATACGAGAACCTCAAACAATACGATCGGGCCGAGATTCAGGTGCGCGTCGGCTTGCTGAAGGATCACAAAGACCTGCTCTGCAATTTGGGCCTGGCGGCACTTCTGCTCCGTCGTGCCGATACCCTGGACGCTGCTGGGCGATATCTCGATCTCGTAGAAAAGGCAGTAGGAGATGCGACAGACGAAACAACGAAGTACGATATCCTGACGACGCGAGCCATCTTCCTGGCCCTGTCCGGCAAAATGGAGAACGGTAAAGAGTTCGTGAAAGAGGTTCTCAAGGCGGATCCTGAAAACAGCTATGCGAAGAAAGTGTTAGCGGTGATCGAGCCCAAAACTCAAAACCAACGGTAAGAGATTCCGCGAGTGGTATATCACGATTATGCGGCCACGTCCGAATCAATATTGATAACCAGTCGAGATATCGGTTTGGTGGTTCTTTGATTCAAGCGATTGCGCACCAAAGGAAGGATGTTCGTTTTCCCGTGACAGGGGACGACTCGAATGAACTTTCCGCTCCGCGAATGGTAGGCGTACTGACCGCCTTTGACCTCAGTCTTCCACGGATCGAGAATGGGAATTCGTCCGGTGCGCCCAGGCGGAGGAGAGCCTGGATCGACACAGCCAAGGTGGTTCAGCCAGCCCATCCAGAAGGCCCTATCGTGATAGCCTTCACAGTATACAATCGACTCGCTCATCGAAGGTCATCCTCGATTTCCGATCGGGCAAAGGCGACATCGGGACCGGCAAGGCGAGAGGATTTCAGAATTCCATCGTGCAATTGCAGACGATAAAGGCTCAGTTGTACGAGATCTTGATCCGAGGATTCCGCGAGAAGGGCATCGATCAATTCCAGGCTGTGCGTCGTCAATATCACCTGGATTTTTCGGCGCAGTGCGGCCAGAATCGCCTTCGCACTTTGGCGGATTGCGCCCGGGTGCTGATGGACTTCCGGCTCTTCCAGCAATGCGACCCCTCCGCCGCTGGCCGCAAGTTCGAGACTCAGCCGCAATAGTGACTGAATCCCGTCCCCGGCAAGAGTCGCTGGCACACTGTAATCCGCAAACACAAAGTGGAGTATCGGTTCCCCTTGTTCGGTAAGGATTTCGACATTGCTAACACCGGGAAATACCTCGGAAATAATGCCAATTGCCTCTTTTCGGCGGCCTTGTTGCACAGCTTTCGTGTACAAATCGTGAAGCGGCCTTTGAAAGTTGGCCGGATAAGCCTCAACGAGGTGAACTTCAGGAAGGTCTTCTATCGGCCGAAAGCCAGTGGGTGTGTGACTGTGGTATTTGTTCTTGAACCCAATAATGTTCCCATGGCCGAGTGGCGATCCATCGCGGATAATCGAAAAACCGATCAGCGTTTCATTTTCGGGCTTGCCCCGTTCCAGGCGTAACTTGCATTTTCCGGATCGGCCTGCACTGGTCGTAACCGTGATTTCACTCGGATCGGCTTGGCCTGCCTGCCAGAGCAACCAGCGCGGACCGCTTCCGCCTGCTTCATGTCGACGCACTACCTGGATTATCGCATCTGAGGTCACTGGGCTTGCGGCGATCAGGATTGCCTCAATGATTGTGCTTTTTCCCGAGCCATTCGGACCAACAAGCACGACGAGAGGGCTCAAGTCCGTGAGTTGACCCTCTCGGATTCCGCGCAGCCCTTTGATCTCTACGGATCGGATCACGATGTTTCCTTGGTTCAAGAATGGCACTTCGGACTCTCTAACAGCTTACCACACTCGCGTTCTTCCTGCCAATCGGCAGAGATACGCATAAGTCGGTTGAAAGCAGTTGGTGGAGGCCCCACCAATCCACAAAAGGTGTCTCGGCGAATTTGACCGAACAGCATCTTTCGGAAAATTCCTTTCAAATATATTCTTGCAAATCACTACTGACCAGCACATACTGGTAGTGATTGATTATTGATTGGCCGCATACCGTTTCGACAATCTCGCGGAACGTCCCACCTTGCTGTTCCAAATTCGATCGAGTTTGTCCCTGTACTTCTGAATTGATGAGGAACGAATGCTGTTCCGTCTTCCACTCATTCTCACTCTGGCGGCGGCTTTCCCATTGTGCATACCCGTCATTGGGCTTGCCCAGGCGTCAACACGCGATGATTCAACCGCTGTCGAGTTTTTTGAAAAGAAAATCCGCCCCCTCCTGGTAACCAACTGCTATACCTGCCACTCCGCCGATACCAACAGCAAGGGTGGTCTGCGCGTCGATGACCGTAACGGCTTGTTGGTCGGTGGCAACAACGGACCGGCGATCGTTCCCGGCCAGCCTGAAAAAAGTCAACTGATCAAGAAGATCACTCATACCGATCCAAAACTCCGCATGCCGCTCGACAAGCAACTTAGCGAAGCTCAAATCGCCGATCTTACGAAATGGATCAAGGATGGAGCGGCCTGGCCCAAGCTCAAGCTCCCGCCATCGCTGGGGAAACCGGTTCCCGAATACGAAAAACTACGGAAAGAACACTGGGCCTGGCAGCCTTTGCATCAACCCAAAGTGCCTGCGGTGAAGAATGCTTCCTGGGCCTGGACCGACATCGATCGGTTCGTTCTCGCAAAGCTGGAGGAAAAAAATCTGGTCCAGGTCGGCGCTGCCGACAAGGTAACGCTGATCCGTCGGGTTACCTTTGATCTGACCGGTTTACCGCCGACACCCGAAGAGATCGACGCCTTCGTAAACGATCAGTCCTCCGAGGCTTTCCCCAAGGTGGTAGATAGGCTGCTCGCCTCGCCGGCATTCGGCGAAAGGTGGGGGCGGCACTGGCTCGATCTTGCGCGCTACGGCGAATCGACCGGCTCCGCGCGGAACCTCCCTTATCCCCATGCCTGGCGCTACCGCGACTACGTCATCGAGTCATTCAACCGCGACAAGCCTTATGACCGGTTTGTCCGTGAGCAGATCGCCGGAGACCTTCTCCAGGCCCAATCGCCCCAGCAACGAGATGAGCAATTGATCGCCACGGGCTTTCTTGCCCTGGGTGTCAAGGATGTCAACCAGAGGTTCAAGGTCCGATTCATCATGGATAATGTCGATGAGCAAATCGACACGGTGAGTCGATCGATATTGGGTTTGACCGCAAGTTCGCCCGCTGTCACGATCATAAATTCGACCCGATCCCCACTACCGACTATTATGCTCTGGCCGGGATTTTCCGCAGCACCGACAACTGCTCCGGCCTGCGGAACAAGATGGGTGGCGGCGGGCTGGACTACTACGACAATAAGATGCTGCTCGAAGTCAGCGCCACGCTTCCGCCCGATCCGAAACAGGCCGAAAAAATCGCGCAGATCAAGAAGGATCTCGAAAAGGCCACGGCGGAGTGGAACAAGATTCGCAATACCCCCGAAGGACTGGCCAAGGATTCGGCGGGCGTTCCCAAACAGCGGCCCTATCGCCTCAACATGGAAAAGCTTCAGAAGGAGCTGGCAAAGTACAGCGATCTCGCAGGACAGGGCCGTGCTGCGATTGGTGTGCACGATGCCAAGGTAGTTGCCGACACCGAGATCCGCATTCGGGGCGAGGCCGAGAAACTCGGCCCCATCGTGCCGCGCGGGTATCTGAGTGTGGTCAACGTTCCCGGTGCTCCCAAGGTGAACCCCAGCCAGAGCGGCAGGCTCGAACTGGCCCAGTGGTTGACCAGCGCCAATAACCCGCTTGCCTCGCGGGTGATCGCCAATCGTATCTGGCAGCATCTCTTCAGCCAGGGACTGGTGTTGAGTGTCGATAATTTTGGCGTCACCGGCGATGCTCCCAGCAATCCGGAATTGCTCGATCATCTTGCGAACCAGTTCGTTCAGGATGGCTGGTCGGTGAAGAAGTTTATCCGCACGCTGGTCTTGACGCACGCTTATCAACTCGGCTCGGATGCTCCGACCGGCAACACGACCGTTGACCCCGCGAATCGGCTGGTATGGCGTCATAGCCCGCGCCGGCTCGATGCAGAAGAGATTCGCGATGCCATGTTGGCCGTCGCCGGCACGCTGGATCCAACTCCACTCAAGGCTTCACCTGCGAAGGATCTGGAAGTCAGCGAGTTGACCAATAACGGTGCGATCGCCAAGCGCCTTGAAGCCGAAGGGGAAAAGAGTCTGCATCGAAGCGTCTATCTGCCGCTGTTGCGGACGCTCGTACCACGAGCCTTGGAGGTCTTCGATTTTGCGGAACAGGGGCTGGTCACGGGGAGCCGGGATACGACCACGGTTGCTCCCCAGGCGCTCTATCTTTTGAACGATCCTTTTGTGAAAAAACAGGCAATCGATTTGGCGCGACGACTACTCGACAAAGCAGATTTGGACGATGCCGGCAAGATTCAGTTGGCCTATCGCCTCAGCCTTGGTAGGAGTGCCACGACCCGAGAGATCGAGCGAGTACAGAACTATCTTGTGGACTACGAAGCCGAGGCCCGCGCGGTGACCGCGAGTACCCCGGTGCCCAAGGCGAAAGCGCCTCCTCCCAATAAGAAGTCGCAACCGAAGGGTAAAGATCAGTCGGCCCAACCAAGAGATCCCAAACTTGCCGCCTGGAGCAGTTTCTGCCAGGCGCTGATGGGTTCAGCGGAATTTCGATATGTAAAATAGTTCCAAGTTCCAGGTTCCAAGTTGAGGACCAGAAACTCACAGCGCGGCGTAGCCGCAACCAAAAGAGAGGCAAAGGCTCGCCGAAGGCGAGCGTCGGGGCGTTAGCCCGACGTGGACTGCATCTGCCGAACCGCTCCTCTTTCCTCTGGACAGTCGCCGCTTGAATTAAGTCCAAACAACTGCGGCTGGAGCCCACGTCGGGCTAACGCCCCGACGCTCGCCTTTGGCGTGACGTCGCCCTGAATCTCTGTACGGCGCAAAGAATTTCGACATTAGTACTACAGGGTTTTTAACTTGGAACCTGGAACTTGGAGCTATTAAGGAATAGCCATGCAAAACCTTCCCTCTGATACGTTCTCCTTTGCAAATCGCTTGTCGCGCCGACAGGTCTTGAAGTCCGCAAGCGCAGGATTTGGCTATTTGGCATTGGCGGGGATGCTTGGAAATCAGGCCGTTGCCGGTGAAAAGCCGTCACTGCTTGCCCCGAAGCGTCCGCACTTTCCCACCAAAGTAAAGAGGATCATCTTCCTGTTCATGGAAGGTGCCATTTCCGGCGTGGATACCTGGGACTACAAGGAAAAACTGCAAAAGAATGATGGCAAGGTAGGGCCGGGCGGCGGCAAGCTGACCGCTTCCAAATTCAAATTCCAACAGTACGGGCAGACGGGAACCTGGCTTTCGGAACTTTATCCGCACCTCTCGAAGCATGTCGATAAGCTCTGTTTCATTCGCGGGCTTCACACCGATACCCCCGCACATCCCCAGGCGGTCATTCAACTTCATACGGGAACGGCGATTGCCCAATTGACCCGGCCCTCCATGGGTTCGTGGTTGCTCTACGGGCTTGGGACCGAAAATCAGGATTTGCCCGGATACATCACGATCAACCCGCCGCCGAACTTTGGCGGTGCGGTGAATTATGGAAGTGCCTTTCTTCCCGCGCATTTCCAGGGAACCCGGATCAGCGACACCGGTTTCGTGCCGAACCTGAAACCGCAAACGGCCCAGTCCCTCCAGCGCAAGCATCTCGACTTGATCCAGGCGATGAATCGCGATCTGGCGGCGAAACCCGGTGCGCCCGAACAGGTTGAGGGGATCATCCAGTCTTATGAACTCGCCTTCAAGATGCAGCGGAAAGTCCCGGAATTGCTCGACATTTCGCGGGAGCCGCAAAAGGTTCTCGATTTATATGGCGTGAAAGCCGGGCCGGCAGGCAGTTTTGCCCGCCAGTGCCTGATGGCCCGGCGATTGAGTGAAGCCGGTGTAAGGTTTGTAGAGATCTGCCAGTCGGGCTGGGATCATCACAGCAATCTTCACAAAGGGTTGATCGGCAACTGTGCTGCCACGGATCAACCCACAGCTGCCCTGCTTTCGGACCTCGAACAGCGTGGGCTTCTCGATGAAACATTGGTGCTCTTCGGCAGTGAATTTGGTCGTCAGCCGACGGCCCAGGGGCCGGACGGCCGGGATCACAATATCACGGGCTATCCGATGTGGCTGGCGGGGGCGGGTGTGAAGAAGGGTTACTCCTACGGCAAGACCGATGAATACGGCATTCACGCGGTCGAAGGACGAATGCACACGACCGACCTTCACGCCACGCTGTTGGCCCTCATGGGCCTGAACCACGAGAAGCTCACCTATCGCTATGCGGGCAGAGATTTTCGGCTAACCGACGTGGCCGGGGATGTGGCGACGGAGATTTTCGCGTGAATCGACCAGCAAAACCATCCAATTCGCGCTCCCAAGTCCAAGGTCACCGCTAAACCCGGTTTCCCGTCGAAATCGAAGAAGTGAACTTGACCGCTATTTTGACTTCGCGAGTTCGGTTTGTACGAATCGTGGTATAATTCTCCTGTTCAAAACTGATTCCTTAACGGGACCGACTTATGCCGATTCACGATTGGACCCGTGTCCAGGCAGGCTTGTTCCATGATTTCCATCAGTCGTGGAGTGTCGAAATTCGCAATGTGCTGAACCGCGGGCAACTTCCGAAGGGTTACTACGCGCTGGTCGAGCAACGTATTGATGGCCCGGAACCGGATGTGATCGCCGTCGAAACAAAAACCCAGGGCAAAGGCAAACCCGATAGGATAACAGCTACTCTCGAACCGCCTAAGACGAAACTGGTTAGCCGGGTCACCACCGATGCCGCGCGGTATGCCCGAAAAGCAAATCGCATCGTCGTTCACCACCCGCTTGGCGACGTTGTTGCTCTCATTGAAATCGTTTCGCCCGGCAACAAAGATTCTCGCCATGCCATCCGTTCATTTGTCGAGAAGGCCGCATCGTTCCTTCGCGCTGGAGTTCATCTGCTGATCGTCGATTTGTTTCCTCCCACCGTTCGCGATCCACAGGGTATCCACAAAGCGATCTTCGATGAGTTTCAGGAACAGCCATTTGAGCCGCCAACGGACAAACCTTTGACGCTCGTCAGTTACCAGGCTACGCCCGAACTCGTCGCCCATATCGAGCCGGCAGCTGTCGGCGACATTATGATTGATATGCCCCTATTCCTGACTCCCGATGCCCATATCCTTGTCCCGCTGGAAGCGACCTATCAGGCGACATGGGAAAACTGCCCTGAACCTGTCCGCGAATTGGTGCAGATCGGCCAGCGGCACCAATAACCTTGCCGTGGGCGAGTGCCACGTACTTCCCGGCGAAATCGCGCTGAATGCGTTCGCGAAGTTGCTCGTAAGCCCGGCGGTTGAGGGCCGATTCTCTGGCAAAGGTAACCTTATCCACGGTCGGTCTCCTCAGCGTGCTTTCTCCATCGCGTTCAAGGGCTGCCCGAGTGTCATCTTTTTGATCAGAATTGCGCAGGCATTATCCTGTTCATGGTTAGGCATCGATTATCTTCCCTATTCCGTCGCTCCGATGGTTCCGCGTTCGCCCGATCCCTCGCGCACGTGGGCCTTTACCGTCGACAGCACATCCAGTGCGGGCTTCGGGACGCCCTGGCTGTCCACAAGACCACTATGCGGCAAGAAGTGAGGTTGGCCATCGTGGAAGTTGTTCCAATAAACGCCGCTGATGTGCGTTTTGCACAACGCCACCTCGGCAAAAGCTTTCGCCCAGCTTGCCTGCGCCTGTGGACTGATTTCGCCCCAGGCACCGTTACGGCCCGCGTTCTGCTCTTCGTTGGCGTTTCGATCGACTCCCAGTGTCGATGGGTAGCTCAACGCCACTTGCATCGGCACGCCCAACATGCCGAACAAATCCAATAGTCGGGATGCCTCCAGACGGTCCCGGCAATAGCTGCCTCGGGGCCAGGTTCCCATGTGCCATTCGAGTTCAAACGCGGCAAACGGCAGACCGGCACGCAGGAGCGTATCGGCGAACACGAACGGGGAGTAGTTGAAATCCCCTCCGCCCCGGTAGTCGCCCCAGGGCTGCGCTAGACCTACCACCACTTCCAGACCTGAATCGATCCCCCAAGCTGCTTCCGCCAAACGGGCCGTCAGCCGGATGAGATCATCTTCTCCTAATCCCAGCACCCGCGAGCAGTTCGTGCTCGAACAGATTAACCAGCGCCGAATCCGCGACTTGTAGCGCGTCAGCACGGTTTCAATGTAGTCGCACATGAAACTGGCCAGGCTCGGCAGGTCGCCTTCCCAGGGTCGCAACCATTCAGGCAGACCGTACGAGGAAAAATCAATCAAAGGCCCGGCCGTCAGACTTAGCCCTTGCGCCTGCCCCCATTGGATGACCCGATCCATCGGCTCCCATTGATAGTTGGCCTCGGTCGGCTCCAATTGTTTCCAGCGAAGCGGTACGCAAACCGTGTTGAATGCTGCGCGAAATTTCTCGGTCAGCGTTTCATCCGGCACTTCGGGAAGCCGGCATGCCAAAGTGCTCTCCAGCCGGGCTATGCGCTGGTGACGAATGGCGAAGAGCTGGTCGGTGTAGATTTGTACGAGTTGCTCGGCGGCACGATAGGCTTGCGCGAGTGCCTGGCCGGCGAGACGATTGGCTTCAGCCCCGCCCACTTCGAGGAGAGCCTGGCCAAATGTTTTGGTAGCCCGTTGGATGCACGTCGACACCGGCTCGGCAATTTGCAGACCCACGCTTTCCCATTCTGCAAGCTGATTGCGCACCTCATTGATTTTGCCGCGTGCCAGCTCGATAAGCAGATGGTAAGGCGGTATCCGCTCCATCAGGGTTGCCGTCGTGCCGACGAATCGGCCCACCCCTTCAATGTCCCAGGCTATTTGCAGATGGGCGCTTTCATCAATGTCGCGTCGAAGAGCCAGCCGATCGCCCATGAACTCGACGCGCGTCGGCGTGGGGCTATGATCGTAGCCGCCCGCAAGGCAGGCGCGGCGGAATCCGTCAACGCTTTCTGCAGATGCTCCAGCCGGGACCAAAAAACTCATTGTACCCATAGAAGGTGGTGTCGAACCTGAGAAGACGTATGGACGGTCGGATGAATGTTGACAGCAAACTGATTGTTTTATTCTACCGGAACGATCGACAGTTCCAAGTTCCAGGTTCCAAGTTAAAAACCGGCAGGGTTGATGGTCATAAACCTGGAATCTGGAACCTGGAACTTGGAACTCATGAAGGAACTGGAACCTGGAACTCGTTGAGATCCATCGCCGTGATGGTAATGCCGTAGCGATTGGCCAGCGCAATGGTCTGTGCTTCATCGAGAATGATGGTTTTGCCGGCCTCGATCGCCAGCACCTTTGCGCCCGATTGATACATCGTTTCGATGGTGGAAACGCCGACGGTCGGCACATCGAAGCGCATGTCCTGCTGTGGTTTGGCGACTTTAACCACCACAAAGCCGCGGACCTTGCACAGCTCACCGGCACGCTGAATGGCCCGATCCGTGCCTTCGATGGCTTCGACCGCCAGGACGACCCGGTCGCGCACCATGACGCTCTGGCCAACATCGATCCGGCCCATTTCCTTGGCCATTTCCCAGCCAAAAGCAATATCCCGCTCCTCCGAGCCGGAGGGCTTCCGTTGTGTCAAGATTCCCGCGCGCACGAGTAACTCCGGACAAAGTTCCAGGGGTGATGTGCAAACCAATCCATCCTTGGCGAATTCGCTAATGATGCCCAGCGTGATCGTGTCGTCGCGGTTGTCCCGCCGGCGGCGATTGAACCAAAATCGAAGCATGCGCAGATCCGGCAGCAGCGTAATCCAGCGAAAGGCGGAAAAAAGTTTTACCTTGTGAACCTTGCCGGCCATCGTCCAACGGCGAACTCCCTGTTTGACGAAACAGCGAATCGGTCGACTCATGGATGCCAACCGCGTCCAATAAAACCGCGTAACCAACGGCTCCAATGCCGCACGATCGGCCATGCCCCTGATACCGACGCATACGACGGGAATGCCCATATTCCGGGCTTTTTCGGCGATATAGACGGGAAATCGCCCCCACCCCGCCAATAAACCAATCGGTTCACAAGCGGCAGTCGAGGTCGATACTAGATTCGGGAAGATGGATGGAATCATGGACTGTTCAGTGATCAGTATTCAGTGTTCAGCGTTCAGTAAAATACCGGACAGTTCCGCGACTTGTCTTGAGCATTTACTGAACACTGAACACTGAACACCGAACACTTATCCTAAACACTAAGATGATACGTCATCTTTCAACCCAAGTTGTTGCTTGATTCGTTTCAGTTCCTTGCGGAATTCAGGTAGCTTTTCCAGGCACATCAAGATCCGTTTCTGATCGTATTCCGGCGTCGCCGGGGCACCAAGCATCCGCTGATTGGGCGGGACATCCTTGGTCACGCCTGCCTTGGCACCCAGGATCGATCGATCGCCGATATGCACGTGATCGGCGATGCCGACCTGTCCGGCCATGACCACGTAATCGCCGCTGCTGCAGGAGCCTGCAATGCCGACCTGGCTGACGATGAGATTGTGCCGGCCAATCTGGCAATTGTGGCCGATCATCACCAAGTTATCGATTTTGGTTCCTGCACCAATCCGCGTCGCCGCGAAGGTGCCGCGATCTACGGTAGTGCCCGCACCGATCTCGACGTCATCGCCGATTTCGACACTCCCCAACTGAGGAACCTTCACGTGTTTTCCTTGATGGATTCGATAGCCGAAACCATCCGCGCCGATCACGGCATTGGCATGAATGGTGACACGATTACCCAGAACCGTGTAATCGTAGAGAACCACGTTGGGATAGAGCTCTACATCCTCACCGATCCGGCAATGATTCCCGATCACTACGCCCGGATGAAGTTTCGTCCTCGCACCAATCACACAGCCTTCGCCAATGGTCACATGAGGACCAATGCCGACATCAGTTGCCAGTTGGACGCTCGGTGGAATCACTGCGGTCGGATGAGTGCCGAGAAAAGGCAGCACCGGCAAGGGATGAAGTTTTTGAACGATGGAGATAAAGGCCATTAACGGGTCTTTGACCCGGATAACGGTTTTGCCGTTGGTAGGGATTGTCAGGGAAGTGACAGCTGCATAGGCCGATGAAGCGTGCAGGCGCGGAAGATATTTTTCATCTTCGACAAAGGTGATGTCACCTGCCTTGGCATCGCTTAGAGGGCGGGCGGCTTCGATCGGCTGATTGGCATCGCCAACCACCTCGCCCGCGACAAATTCCGCAAGTTCACGCACGGTGAAGGCCACGGTCCGACCCCTCATCCTTGAAAGAAGACCGACGGCGCGGAGTGCCGTTGATTCGGAAGGATAGCCCATTTAACCAGATAGGGCAATCCGAGTTTCAACGAGCGCTGTCGAAAGCCGGGTAAGAATGGAAGATAGCGAGAATAAATCGATTCCTCGCTCCGTGGAAGTTTATCGACACATTGACGAGAATTCTTTGGACTTGCTGCGTAGAATAGTAAAACCTATGATGAGTAAGATTATGGGATGTGCGTTCGCACACCCTTACGATTATGTGTTTCTTACGGGAATCGAATATTCCCCACTTCACTTAGGAGACATTTGATGAGTAGCTACCTGATGGACGGTTACTATGGCGAACAGTCCGCCGCGACCGCCCAAACCAGCGAGCGGGTGGCCTTCATCCGCAGCACTTACGCCCATTTGTTCGGGGCTCTGTTGGCCCTGGTTGGGCTTGAAGCATTGATGCTGGATTCCGGGGTCGGGATTCGTCTCCTCAATGCCGTTGCATTTGAACGAGGAGCGTGGCTTGGCTTGATGGTTCTGTTTATTGGCGGCGGCTACGCAGCTCAATACATGGCCCGGAATACTGCCTCCAAACCGACGCAATACCTTGGTCTTGCCCTTTATGTCGGTTTGTGGGCCATCATGTTACTGCCGGTTCTCACCATCTGCACTCTCAACACCAAGTACAATCACATTCCTTTGCAAGCAGCGCTGATGACCCTGATCGTCTTCGGCGGACTGACAGCGGCAGTCTTCATCTCCAAGAAAGATTTTTCCTTCCTGGGCTATGGTATCTGGATTGCCAGCTTATTGGCTCTCGGATTGGTGGTCGTGGCCTGCGTTACGGGCCTCGACCTTCGCGTTTGGTTTAGCGTCGCCATGATCGCTCTGGCGAGCGCCTGCATCCTCTACGACACCTCGAATGTGTTGCATCATTACCCCACGAACGCAGCAGTTTCAGCGGCGTTGGAGTTATTTGCATCCGTGGCGCTGTTGTTCTTCTACGTCGTTCGCCTCATGATGTCGTTTGCAAACAACTCCGACTGATCGTGTAACGCACGAGTCAGATTGACGAAAAAACCCAAGAGAAACGGCAATGTGCTGAAAATCTCTTGGGTTTTTTCGTTGTTTTGGGCGCGCTACTTGGCCAAAATAGAAAACTTCCCACCTGGATCAGTCAGTGGGCAGTGGGCAGTGAATAGTGGTCAGTAAATGCTAAATATGCGATGGGCTTTGCCTTTGTATTTTCTGACCACTGACCACTAAACACTGACCACTATTCCCGAATCTCTCCTCAAAAGGTGCCAAACATGCGCAATCGATTCTCCGGCCTATTACTGGGCAGTATGGTTTTCGCGATCTCTCTCTCGCGCACCAGTGCAGCAGATGACTTCAAGCCGGAACCGGGTTTTACGTTACTGATGCCCGGCAAAACCCTGGATGGTTGGAAGATGAAAAAGGGTGGTGATTCACTCGCCGGCAAAATGGAAGCCGCCAAAGGCCGCTTCAAGTTGCTGGATGGCGTTCTTATCGTCGACCCCAAAGTGAAAGGGGACATCATCATCGAAACGGCCAAGGAATACGGCAAGGATCTGACCATTCGCTTCGAGTACAAACCGGGCAAAGGCTGCAACAACGACCTGTTCCTGCGCGGCACCAAGTTCGATATCAAGACGCCCGATATCAAAAACCTCAAGCAGGATGAATGGAATGAATTTGAAATTGTCATTCAAGGCTCAAAGGCCGAATTCAAGAACAATGGGGAGACCCAGAAAACTTTGAATACCAAGGTCGAGAAAAGCACATTCGGCATTCGAGCAGAGATCGGACCGATTGAGATCCGCAAGTTGCGTATCAAAGAAACGCAGTGATGGTGCCGTGGAGTTGTCGCATCGAACATCAAGGCAAAGACGTCGAGGTGATCTGTCTTGACGCCTGAACCTCCTCAGACCGTCCTCCTTCACGGAACCACATTGCAGCGTGCCCGTGCGATTGAGGCGCATGGTCCTGACCCGTCGTACCAGGAGCCGGGAACGGGACAACTACCTCCAGCAGAAGGCTTCTCAGCTGTGATCGGAGATGGTCGCCCATGCAAGACAGGAACTCCAGAAAATGTGGCCAGAAGGAAAGACGCGCTATTCCCTGGAGAAGGCGGAGCGGCTATTCTGGAAGTGTTGGTGCCAGCCTGGATTATGGCTATCCTTTACGCTGATCCGATTTCTTCTGGACTGGCAAAGGGAGGTGAGATCCGGTTTGAGCCGGAGAGCGGCCTCAATGAACTAAGAGCCGAATGGCACAATCTCACCAAGAGGATCATTCTACTGTGACAACGAATTTCGTAAACGACCTGCTTTCCGCCCCCTTAGATCCCGACTGGTCGATCGAAGGGCTCGCGGAGCAATTGCTTACCAGCATCGCTGCCCAACCCGAGCAAGAGTTTATCCTTGACGCGGCAGAGATGATGGACCGACAGTCACGCAGGCTTATTCGGCCGCTGCTGGCGTGTCTTGCGAATATGTCGGCTGCGGAATCAGGAACATCCGACGATGTCTTCGGAGCGGATCTATCATTCCAGCGGATGGGTCCGGCGGGATCTGTGTCGATCTTCGGACAGTTCAAGAACACCCAAGGGAACGTGCGGATCACGTTGCGGAGGTCGCCTTCATCAACGCGGGACACCGAGGCACAGAAGCCACAACTATCGGAGACGATCCGATGAAATCGACCTGAAGGAACCTCGCCATGCGGGTGGCGCATTTCGATTGTTTCAGCGGCATTAGCGGCGATATGACGCTCGCTGCCCTGATTGATGTCGGCGTTGATCCTGAAGCGATTCGCGCCGGGTTCGATTCGTTCGGTCTGCCGATCACGATGGAGATCGAAAAGGTCAAACGCAACGGCCTGGCGGCGACGTATGTCAACATCATCGCCCCCGAAGAGCAAACTCATCGCTATCTGCCCGAAGTTGAGGAGATTCTGAATCGCGGCAAGCTTACTCAACGACAGCGCGATCTGGCGCTGACGCATCTTTCGCCGGCTCGCGGTAGCCGAGGCAACCGTGCATGGAATGCCCGTCGAGAAAGTGCATTTTCACGAGGTCGGTGCGCTCGATAGTATCGCCGACATTGCCGGATCGGCGATCGGTCTGGATTTGCTGGGCGTCGAGAAATTCACAAGCCGATCGGTTCCTCCCGGCAGCGGAACGGTGAAATGCGCAGCACGGCATTATGCCGATCCCTGCCCCTGCGACAGCGGTGTTATTAAAGGGTGTGCCGCTGGCGCAAGCAGCGGTCAAAGGTGAACTGACCACTCCCACCGGCGCGGCGATCTTGACTACCATCGTGAGCGAATATACCGATCAGCCGATCATGACCGTGGAAAACATCGGCCTCGGTGCAGGCAAACGCGACCCCTGGGAATTGCCGAACGTCCTCCGGCTGCTGGTGGGAACCACAACGAAGACGGGAATCGTCAACCCGCTGGAATCGGATCAGGTTTGGGTTCTGGAAACGAATCTCGACGACGTGCCTGCGGAAGTGATCGGCTACTGCTTCGAGCAACTCTTCGCCGCAGGGGCACTCGATGTTTTCTCCATTCCGATTCAAATGAAGAAGAACCGACCCGGTGTGATGTTGAGCGTCATCACGACCGAAGCGAACATTCCGGCGCTGGAAACGATCTTGTTCCGCGAGACCGCGACGTTTGGAATTCGGCGTTATTCCGTACAACGATCGAAGCTGCAGCGTGAGGCTTGCACAGTCGATACGCCGTGGGGATCGGTGAAGGCAAAAAGAGGCCGGCGCGAAGGACAAGCGCCGATCATTACGCCGGAGTATGAGGACTGCGCCGGATTGCGCGGGAGAAAGGTGTGGCCTTGCGCGAGGTGTATCAAGCGATAGCACGGATTACTCAACCTCCAAAGTGAATGCCGGGAGCTTGTGTTTGTCGATGGTTTGCCGAAGACGGAACGATTTCCCCAGAACTGCCGATTTGATCCACCCGTCTTTTTTTCGTGTCGCGGAATATCCGCCGCCAGTGCGGCGAAGAACATCGAACTGAATCGGTTCCTCGCGGGCATCGACCAGCCAGTATTCGGGGATCTCTGCTTCCCAATAGGCTTGGCGTAGTGTCACAGTATCTTTTTGGATGGAACTTCGACTTACAATCTCAAGGACGATATCAGGCGATCCTTGCAGTTCGGTGTAACCTGTCTCGGCCCCTTCAATGAAACGTACTTTTTCATCAGCAATCGATTGATCGGAAATGAAGATTCCATCAGGAATACCGGAAAAATCTCCAGTGAAGTTGGTCAGGAGCACCCCATCCGTGAAAAACATCCCATGGTTTCCCGACTTTGCCAAACCTGTCAAAATGAATGCAATTTCCGTTTTGACCCGCACGTGCGAAAAGATTTGTTCCTGTTCTTTGCTCATATCGGCCCAGACGCCTCCATCGAGCCACCAGATCCGGCCAGTCTCGGGGAAATCATCTTGGTCCGTCCAGCGCCGAAATGCGTGAATATCCGTGACCCATTCCGGGATCACAAGATCGGCGTAATCGGTGAACAACTTGACAACCATTACTCAACCTCCAAAGTGAACGCGGGAAGCTTGTGCTTGTCGATTGTTTGCAGAAGCCGAAACGATTTACCAAGGATTGCCGATTTAACCCAGCCATCTTTCTTTCGGGCGGCGGAATAACCGCGAGCGGTACGGCGAAGAATATCGAACTGAATCGGTTCTTGACGGGCATCGACCAGCCAGTATTCGGGAATCTCCGCGTCCCAGTAGGCTTGTCGCAGAGTCACGGTATCTTTGCGAACGGAGCTTTGACTCACGATTTCGAGGAGAATATCGGGCGAGCCTTGTATTTCGTCGTGACCACCTTCTTGATCTTGAACAAAGCGCACTTTCCCATCAGTGATCGATTGATGAGAGATGAAAATACCATCAGGGATACCCGAAAAACCTCCACTGAAGTTAGTTAGGCGTGCTCCTGCAATGAAATACCTTCCGGCTCTTTCAACCTCCTGCAAGCCGCCAATGATACACGCAAATTCCCCTTTCAGACAAACATGAGAAAAGATTTGCTCCCTACAGAAATCGGCCCAAATTTCGCAGGCCAGCCACCAGATGCGCCCGCTTTCGGGGAAATCGTCTTGATCCGTCCAGCGCCGAAATGCGTGGATGTCTGTGACCCATTCCGGAATCACAAGTTCGGCGTATTCGTCGGTGAACATCCTGACAACCATCCTTGTCGCACTCCTCTTTGAATCTATGGAATAGGCTCTGCGGCCTCGTCAATCCAAGTGCGAACTGCCTCTGGCGGGTTCAGCCGGACAGCTCGTTGCGTGTTGGTGAAGTCTGGAGGCATAACTTCTACATTCACGACGATACGTTCTCGGTCGCCACCGTGACCGAAGACGCCTTTTCTATCCAACTTCACTATCGCAGATTCCATTACGCGAAGTCGAAACTCATACTCGTCTTTGCGCTGAATCTCATTCAATTCGAGCATGTCAGGACGCAAAGCGAATAGTCTTTTGACGTCGTCAAAATATTCTTCGCCAAAACAAAGGAATGGCGAATCAGCGTATGACCACTTTAATCCCCACCGAGAGTCTTGCTTGTTTGCCCACTACTCAGCGATTCGATTAAACTCATCGTTTTCTGCAAGTTCCGGGTATAACATCCTTAAATCACTTAAGGCTTGCTTGTAGAATTCCAGCAACGACGCTCGAAACTCTTTATAGGCTGTAACGATTTTGAAATTGCCCCCATTTGCCTCGTATATTTCCAGTTTTCTTGATTGTGGTGAATAGCTGAAGCGCAGGTTGTTACTGAAATAATCCCCGGAGACAGCAAAAGTCTCATAGTTGCCTGCATCAATTTGCCCGACAACGTCTTTGAGTTGAATCAAGTAGTCGAGGATTTCAGATTCAATAACTATAAAGTCCCGGAGTCCATTAAAGACAATAAAGATCTTTCCGCGTGCTAGGCGTCGCAACCCGCGCACATCGAGAGTCGCGACGTTCATATTTCGCCGATCTGACCGTACGGTTTCTGGCCGAACACAAAAGTCAAAAGCAATCTTTTTCATTGTGGCATTCACCGAGCCGTAATAGGATATGCTGTGTTCTTAACCGCTTCTTCAAGTGCCTCCTCGGACCACGCGGCAAGAACAGGTGGGTGCGCTTCACCAGTCGTGATTAGTGACAAATAATAGTAGTGTCCCGGATGTTGTGCAAAGAGTTTCTCGATCGCAAGTTCTGCTGCTGTTGCAATCGCATCCGATAACTCGGTTTCGCCTGCCATTGAGGTAATCATCTCGATGTCCAACTCTTAACGAGGGATTCGGACAAAGGCGAACGGGATTGCGGCAATCTCTGCTTCGCAATTCATGTGTACGTCTGCCGGCGACTACTCCGTTGCCTTGGTCGGGACTTTCCCATTCGTTTCAGGCCCAACTGCGGTTTCGGTCTGTTCCGCCGATAATCGCACAAAAGAGATAGCTTGTTTCCACGCGATAACCTCCGTTACCGAACGAATCGACCGCGACCAGATCTGAGCGGTCGATTGGATAGATCGAGTCACCGCTTGATTCAATAGGGTATTCGCTGGATGTGGACGGGTATTTGATGTTGCCCATTATAATCTGATTTTTCCCTTCGTCGGCAGGAATTTCTCAACTTGCCATACAGGATTATCCGGAAAGATAGGTTCAATCGTTGCGTTCGATAGTTTCGCAAGTTCAGTTTCCCTAAAACTAACCAAGAACCTTTTCATGTGCGCTGTGTCCTAACTGAGCACTGAGCACTGAACACTGGAGCGCAGCGACGCATGCCGACATCGAATGAGATTCGTCAACAATTCATCGACTTTTTTTGTCAGAAGCACGGGCACACCTTTGTCCCTTCTTCGAGCGTTGTGCCGCTGGATGATCCGACTCTGCTTTTCACCAATGCCGGCATGAATCAGTTCAAGGATGTTTTCCTGGGTACCGGTTCCCGACCCTATCAGCGCGCGGTAAACACGCAGAAGTGTATTCGCGCCGGCGGCAAACATAACGACCTCGATGATGTCGGCAAGGATACCTATCACCACACCTTTTTCGAGATGCTCGGCAACTGGAGCTTCGGCGACTACTTCAAGCGCGAGGCGATTCGCTGGGCCTGGGAGTTGCTCACCGAAGTGTGGAAACTCGACAAAACCAGGCTGCACGTCACCGTCTTCGAGGGCGATCCCGATAACGGTGTGCCGCGCGATGATGAGGCGATCGAGTACTGGAAGAGCGAAGCCGGCGTCGATCCAAATCACATTCATCTGGGAAACAAGAAAGACAACTTCTGGGAAATGGGGGACACTGGCCCCTGCGGCCCCTGTACCGAGGTTCACATCGACCGCACCCCCAATAAAACGGGCGCGAAGCTGGTCAACGCGGGTACTGCCGACGTGATCGAGATCTGGAACCTGGTGTTCATCCAGTTCAATCGCAATGCGGATAAGTCGTTGACTCCACTGCCTGCAAAGCACGTCGATACGGGAATGGGATTCGAGCGCATCACATCGGTGATACAGGGCAAAGACAGCAACTACGATACCGATGTGTTTACTCCCATCTTCGACGCGATCCGCGATGTTACCGGTGCACCTCCCTATACAGGAAAACTCGACGATTTGAAGGATACGGCTTATCGGGTGATCGGCGATCACATCCGCACGCTGACTTTTGCGCTTACCGATGGCGGTTTGCCCGATCGTATCGGACGAGGTTATGTCATTCGCAGCGTCTTGCGCCGGGCGGAACGCTATGGCTGGCAACAGTTCGGCACCAAGGCTCCCTTCCTGCACAAGATCGTCAACGTCGTTGTCGATCAGATGGGCAGCGCGTTTCCCGAATTGAAGCGCGATCCTCAGCGCGTGCGCAGCATCATCTTTGAGGAGGAACAAAGTTTCTTGCGCACGCTCGATCGCGGCCTGAAACTGTTCAATAGTGCGGCGAAAGAAGCTCGGGAAAACAAGACCAACATCATTAGCGGCAAGACTGCTTTCGACCTGCACACCGAACAAGGTGTATTCATCGACATCACCCAGCAAATGGCTGCCGAAGCCGGGTTGAACGTCGATCGTGCCGAATACGATCGCATTTTTGAAGAATTTGTCCGCATATCGGGGCAGGGACGAAAGAAGTTCGTCATTACCGCCGTGAAGGGCGAATTGCCCAAGACCGACGATAGCCCCAAATATCATCCGGAAACGATCGAGGCCATAGTGGTGGGCTGGGTCAAGGACAACACCATCATCCGGGAGGGAACGCTCTTACCAGGCGAGCCAGTCGGGTTGCTACTGGATCGGACTTGCTTCTATGGCGAACAAGGGGGCCAGGTCGGCGATAGTGGGATGCTACGATCCAAGGACGGCGCGGATTTTGCCGTCGAGGATGCCCAGCGAATCGGCGATGCCGTTGTGCATATCGGTACGCTCGAACAAGGGAAACTTTCGGTCGGCGACAAGGTCAACGTCATGCAATCGACCTCGCGCCGGATCGACATCATGCGCAATCATACCGCGACCCACCTCCTCAATCACGCGCTGCGAAGGGTGCTGGGAGCACACGTCGATCAGAAAGGTTCGCTCGTGGACGATGAGAAAACACGCTTCGACTTTAGCCACGATAAGCCGATCACCGCCGAAGAAATGCACCAGATCGAGGATCGAGTCAATCAACTCATCATCCGCGATTTGCCGGTGACCGCGCTCACCATGCCGCTGGCGGATGCGAAAAAACTTCCGGGTCTGCGCGCGGTCTTCGGCGAGAAATATCCCGATCCGGTACGAGTCGTAATGATCGGCTCCGCGCAGCCCGAACTCGTGACGGAAGATGATTCGGTGGAGTTTTGTGGTGGCACGCACATGCCGCGAACGGGATTGATCGGCTACTTCAAGCTCATTGGCCAGGAAGCCGTTGCCAAGGGCGTTCGCCGGATCACCGCCATCACGGGTCGAGCCTCCTTGACCCATCTGCAATCGACCTCGGCAGCTGTGGATGAACTGACCGCGAAGCTCAATTGCCGGGCGGACGAGTTGCCGGTACGTGTCGAAGCGTTGCAAGAGGAACTCAAAAAGCTGCAAAAGCAGATGGAAAAGAGCACCGCGGCCAGCTTGGCTGCCGCCATCGACAAACTCATTGACGAAGCACCGACGATCGGCGCAACGAAGTTGATCATCAATCAATTGCCTACCGGATCGGTGGAACTCATGCGCACGCAAATCGATCGCATCCGACAAAAAGTCAGCTCAGCGCTGGTCGTGTTTGGCTGGAGCGAAGAAGAGGGGAAAGTCGGGCTGATCGTGGGTCTGACCAGCGACTTGACGGCAAAAGGGCTGAAGGCAGGCGAGATCATCAAGCCGTTGGCCGAGATGGTCGGCGGGCGCGGCGGCGGCAAGCCGGACCTGGCCCAGGCCGGCGGCAAAGACGCTGCAAAATTACCCGCAGCGCTGAAGAAAGCGGTAGAATTAGGGGAGGGCCTGCTTCGGCGTTAATATCAGTTCCAAGTTCCAGGTTCCAAGTTCCAAGTTGAAAACCCGAAGGGTTGACGGTCTTCAACTTGGAACTTGGAACCTGGAACTTGGAACTAACGAGGGAGTATCCATGTCTGAACCAGCAGCAATCGAAACCGATCCGCGCTTTCCCAGTGGTCCTTGGGTCGGCTTTTTCACTTATGCGCGCATCCCCGTCAGGTTTTCTATGGATCTTCGGCTCAGCTTTTCAGGTGGAGACATGGTCGGCGATGGCCTGGATTGCGTCGGACTGTTCACGATTCAGGGGAAGTATGACGTGACGGATGGCGAGTGTTACTGGACGAAGCAGTATCTCGGTAAGCATGGCGTTCATTATCGGGGCTTCAACGAAGGTAAAGGTATCTGGGGAACCTGGGAACTGAACGATCCTGGCAAAACGACGAAAGGCGGCTTCCACATCTGGCCGGAAGGAATACCCGATCCCACGCCGCCGGTGTTGCGCGAGGAAGTGGATTTGCCGAACGAGGTAGAAGCGCCAGAGCGGGAACCGGTACTGGTGTGAAAACCCATCCTTCCCCCTAAGTGGTCCTTTTCGCAATTAACTGTAGGGTTAAGGCCGCAGGCGAGCGTCGCGGCGTAAGCGCGGCGTGGTTGCCATCGCCGGTGCGCTGATCCTCTGTCAATAAGTTCGACGCCGAGAAAAATGCGAGCATATCGGCACTGGTTGGAAAGAGTTGATTCATGAAGGTGGCACATCGAACCGTACTCAAACGAAAGCCGAGTATTACCGCGCCGAAGACGTTTTGCGAGTTCTTCGGACAAATTCTCTATCGAATCATGTCGGTAGTGATTGTCCTCTCGATGACGCCAACGATCTAATTTCACTACCTCGACTTTCAAATCTGCTGAATTATGGCATAATAAGCACTTGCCCAAATTGCTATCCGCTACGAGCGACGGCCTCTCCCCCATGCGTTCGCGCATTCAATACCATTGTTTCGAGGATCTCATTCCCGATGGCGATTTTATTGCAAATCTCCAAAGCCCATAAGAGCTACGGCGATCAGGTTCTGCTCGACGACGCCGATGCCACGATCAGCGATGATGTCAAAGTGGGGTTCGTCGGCCGAAACGGTGCCGGCAAAAGTACCCTGCTGCGGGTATTGCTGGGCGAGGAAGAACTCGACAGCGGCGAGGTTGTCCGCCACCCAAGACTTCGACTCGGCTATCTTCGGCAGCACGATCCGTTTCTTCCCGAAGAAACCGCTCTTGAATTCTTGATGCGCGACAGCGGGCAGCCGAACTGGAAATGCGGTGAAGTTGCCGGGGAGTTCGAGTTAAAGGGAAGTTACCTCGACGGCCCCATCGCCAAACTTTCCGGCGGTTGGCAGACGCGCGTGAAACTGGCTGCACTGCTGCTTGCACGAGCCGAACCTTCTGCTGCTCGACGAGCCTACGAACTTCCTCGACCTGCGCACGCAAATACTCTTGGAACACTTCCTGCGCAGCCATCGATGGAGCATGTTTGATCGTCTCGCACGATCGGGCGTTTCTCGGTTCAACGTGTACGCACACGCTCGATCTGTCACGCGGCAAATTGACCTCCTTTCCCGGCAAGATCGATGCTTTTCTGGAATATCAGCGCGAGAAACGGCTCCACGAAGAGCGGTCGAACGCATCGATTCATGGCCAAGCAGCGCCATCTGGAGGACTTCATCGCCCGGAACAAGGCCCGCGCCAGCACCGCCAAGCTGGCCCAGTCCAAGGCCAAGCAACTCGAACGACTGGAATTGACGGAAATCGCCAGCGACGAGCCGACCGCCAGAATCCGCGCGCCGAGGGTCGAGCCTCGCAAAGGGTCCGCCCTGCGCTGCCGCGAATCTGGCCATCGGCTATCCCGAACGGCAGATCGCCTCCGACGTCGAACTGGAGATCGATCACGGCTCGCGCGCCGCCATCGTCGGCGACAACGGTCAGGGCAAGACGACGTTTCTGCGGACCATCGTCGACTCGCTCAAGCCGCTGGCCGGCGAGGTTCGCTGGGGCTATGGCTGCGAGATCGGCGTTTATGCCCAGCACGTCTACACCAGCCTGCCGGAGAAGCAGACGGTGCTCGAATATCTTTACCGGCAGGCTGCCAGCGGCAAGAAGATCCAGGAAGTTCTCGACATCGCCGGAGCCTTTCTCTTTCGCGGCTCGCACGTCAAGAAGCCGATCTCGGTTCTGTCCGGTGGCGAGCGTGCCCGGCTCTGCCTGGCCGGGCTGCTGCTGAGCGATCACAACATATTGGTTCTCGACGAGCCGGGCAACCATCTCGACGTCGACACGGTGGAGGCATCTGGCCGAGGCCTTGCTGGAATACCAGGGTACGTCATTTTCACCAGCCACGACCGGCATTTCATGAAGCGCGTTGCGACCAGCATCGTGGAAGTGCGCGACGGCCGCGTGACGAACTACAGCGGCAACTATGAATCGTACCTGTATCGCGTCAACAAGGAGATCGAGGAAGGCGAGCGCGGAACTGGCCAGCGAGCGCACCAAACTGCCGCCGGAAGTAGCAAAGCCGGTCAAGCCGGCACCGCGTGCAGCGCAGAAGAGCGAAAAGGAATTGCGCAAGGAACTCAAAACTCTGGAAAAGACGATCGCCCAACTCGACGAGCAGAAACGGCTCCTCAATGCAGCGCTGCTCAACTCCACCGAAGCAACGGAGGCACTTCGTTTACATAATGAGGTTGCCGCGCTGAGTGTGCCACTGTCCGAGGCCGAAGAACGCTGGTGCCAGCTTCAAGAGGAGATTGAGGGAACCGCCTGATTCTGATGTGCCGATCGGACAAGTGACGGAAACGGCCGGGATTCTGCCGGCTAAGTGGCTCTTTTCGCAATTAGGTGCAGTTTTGCGCGGTAGGCGAGCGTCGCGGCGTAAGCGCGACGTGGCAACCAGTGTCGGTGCGCTCGCACTTTTTCTCCGCGTCGAATTTGTTGACAGAGGATCATCTCACCGGCAGTGGAAGCCACGTCGCGCTTACGCCGCGACGCTCGCCTCGGGCCTTAACCTTGCAGTTGATTGCGAAAAGGGCCACTAAGATGAGTTCGGCTTTTGCTAACAACGTGACATACTGGTAAGATTGGGTCGTCGCCGATCTGCGGAGCATTCTCATGAGTCATTCTCTACAAGAACTTAAAGATGCCGCCGGCAGTTTGCCTCTTAATGAACGGGCGGAACTGGCACATTTTCTTCTCAACTCGCTCGACGACGAGGACGAGAACGAGGTCCGAACCGACTGGCTCGCCTTGGCCGAGAAACGCATGGCCGACGTCCGGGCCAGCAATGTCGTCGGCATTCCTGCAGAGGAGGTCTTGAGAAACCTGTTGGAGTTGTCCGAACTGAGAAACCGATGACGATTCACGATGCCAAAGCGAACCTGGAGACAGAAGGACTTTATGTCTCGTCCAACGACACCCGCTCCCTGTGGATTGCAGGATGCGTCCGCGACATGGGGGAAGGGGTCAAGCTTTCCGATGATGCTTGCACCTTGATATGGGATTCGGATCACTGGGTCGCTGTCTTCCCGGCCAAGGGTTTCTTGACTTACGAAGTTGCCGGTTCACTGTCGGAATTGGTTACTATTATCGCAATGGTCTATGCCCACTACCGGCGAATGAGCGGCTCCTTCAGGGATGCATTCGAGCAAACCGTGCCCAATCCGGAGCAGTACCTTATCGGTTGCGCTCCAGCGCCATGTTTGAGTGTATCAGTTAGAATTATAGATTGGAAAGAATTTCAAATCCAATCATATCTTTCGACAGAGGAGAATCATGTTTTTGCATTCACTCGTTGTAAGTCTCTGTCTCACCTCTTACGTTGCTCCACGCGACCAACCGAAATTCACGCCGATTGCGGCCGAAACGATCGCCGAGTACCAAAAACTTGGAGCTGAATACGGGCTATTTGAAATCAACGGCCGCGGATACGTGTTATTCCGTCCAAGGACAGACTATGAGGCATTGACAGAATATGAGGCGACGCTGGTGCCAGGGTTTAAGTTCGATTCACTTGCCGCAGGTGCTCTCGATAAGTTACCGCCGATTGCTGTCCCATTCGGGCTTGCCTTTTGTGACCCGGAAATGTCGGACTCGGAAATAGGGAAGCTGAAAAAGTTCAAGAATCTCACGGTCCTTTCCCTTTGGTACGCGAGAGTAACCGGTATCGGCTTGAAGGAGCTTGCAGGCCTCGAGTGGCTTTCCGCGCTTGACCTTTCCTCGACAAAGGTGACCGATAACGACTTGAAGTCACTAAAAGGGTTGAAAAACGTACGGCGCTTTCGCTTTCTTGTGCTTTTGAGGTGACGGATGCGGGAATGAAAGAACTCAAAGAACTCCACCACCTCCGGGTGCTTGATCTCGATGAAACGCGCGTGACCGATCTCGGAGTCAAGGTACTGAAAGAAGTCAAGAGCCTCACCAGATTGAACGTCTTCGAAACGGAAGTGACTGATGCTGGGGTAAAGGAACTGACGGAAAGTTTGCCCAATTGCAAAGTTGTGATTGGAAAAAACACCGGCAGACTGATCCCTCACTAACTCAATGGTTTAGGGAGTGGCCCAGATGCAACAAGTCGAAACAGCCATTGGTCCAGACGATGGTGGATTCCGTCTTCCGAAGTGCTGCTCCGAGTGAATGCAGTTCTTTCGCCGCAATGAATTTGGAGGCCAGCGGAGTTTCGCATGGGGAAACCGTAAGCACTGGATGCTCGGATTTCACTCGAATACCTCAGGAGGATCCACCGGCGGTTCAGGAGGCAGCATTGCCGTTCTTATGTCCATAAGAGTTCCCTCGGCTTCAAAGTTTGAATCGAGAGCGTGGGTATCTGGGTCGGTGCTAAGAATCTTGGTGCATTGGATTTCGTGTCCATCAAAGGCATAAGTTTGGCCCCATCCGTATCCAGACTCCGATTGAATGTTTATTGCGACGGTCACACTCTTGATTGCGTTGCGAAGGATGGCTTCAAGCGCCGCTGGAGTGCCAACCAAATGAAGAGTCAGCGGGATGGCATCCGCTGCACAACCGGCAATTGCCATGGGACCACGGAAAGTGAAGGTACATGGCATCTGCCCCGTGCTGTCGGCCTGCGGTTCTTGAGGCCTACCGGCAGAATGCCAAGCAGTTGTTCATTCAGGTAAACACTCAAAGCAATCTCGGGTCGGACCTTGTTCGACATTGGACGAACTCCAAATAAATATTGCCGTGCAGGCTTACTCTCTCGGAATGCTGAAATCCCTTAGACCGTAAATGAATCTGTTGCCGCCGTCACATTCCATGCGTCAAGCTCAACCGCGCAGCTTGAAGTTAATTTTGAAAAATCCACTATCTTCAATGACGGCACTGCGCGCCTGGGTTTGCGAAGCAGATTTCAGCACGGACTTTGACCAATTTTGCCACCTCACCCCTTCACTTCCGCTCGATCAGAGTTCTTTACTCAGACGGCGCAGATATTGTTTCGCGGCTATGTTACCTTGCTCGGCCGCTTTGCGAAACCATTTCAGTGCCTCCTTTTCGTCTTTTTCTACTCCTCGCCCTTGCAGATAGATGATCCCAAGGTCATTTTGTGCGGTCGGGTCGTTTTGTTCAGCCGCTTTGCGAATCCACTTAATGGCCTCCTTCTCATCCTTCTCCACTCCATAACCGTGAGCATACATCCAACCGAGGCTTCTTTGCCCCTTCGCAAAGTTTTGTTCGGCTGCTTTTTGAAACCATTTGACTGCCTCTTTCTCATCTTTCTCGACGCCAAAACCGCTTGCGTACATCAGACCAAGGCTGTTCTGGCTCATCGCCAAGTTCTGTTCGGCGGCCTTATGCAACCATTTTATGGCCTCTTTTTCGTCTTTCTTTACCCCGTACCCTTGATGGTACATGATGCCAAGTTGATGTTCTGCGATGGCGTGATTCTGTTCGGCTGATTTGCGCAACCACCGCACTGCTTCTTTTTCATCTTTCTTCACGCCACGCCCTTGAAAGTACATGATGCCGAGGTCACTTTGTGCCACAGGGTCATTCTGTTCAGCCGCTTTGAGAAACCACTTTACACTTTCCATTTCGTCCTTCGCTACTCCAAAACCGTGAGCGTACATCCAACCGAGGCTCTTTTGTGCCATTGCCAAGTTTTGTTCGGACGCTTTACGATACCACTTTATGGCCTCCTTCTCATCCTTCTCCACTCCCAGCCCATGCGCCAACATCTTACCATATTCAGTTTGGTACGTTGCGTCATTTCGTTCGCCAGCCCTTCGGTACCAATTGGCCGCTTCTCTTGGGTTCTTATCCACACTTAAACCATTCAAGGTCATAAAAGCCAAGATTCCTTGAGCGGTTGTGAGGCATCTTGAAGCTTGAATTTGAATATCAGATGAAATCTCCTTAGTAAGGCGCGCTGCTTCTTTTGTGTCTTTAAACAACCATCTTCCTTCAAAATAGAATTCGGCTAGACGACCCTTGGCAAATGGATGATTCAACTTCGCTGCCTCTTTATAATTGTCAACTGCTTTGGATAGATTGATTTTTTCTCCCAATCCCGTATAAAAGCGCTCGCCATGCTGGAAGAAAGCCTCCCCGGCATAAATCGTCTGAATCGTCCAATCGGCTTCTACCGCACATCGAACGAGTGGTACTTGAGATGCGGTTTTGTCCAAGGCGACTTCGAGTTTGGTCTGGAGTTTAACCTGCTCCAAAATGTTTGACAATGTTTGTCGCTGTTTGGGTTGCACATACTCGCCGTACCAAGCCCGAATGAGATGCTTGAAGAAGATGCCAGAGTTGTGCCTTGGATCAACATAGCTCTTCTGACCTGCACTGCAAGAATAGATTGCTACAATCCCCTCAGGCGTCTGTTCCACGTCTGCATCATCGAATAGTGTTCTCTTGCTCTCTGGAACAGAGTCTGCGAAGGGATTATTCCGACAGGCATCGACGATTAGCAGTTTCTTCTTGGCTTTGCATAAGCTCAATTGACGTAAGAAGCCATCTTCCCCGCCCATATTAAGAAGGCTCTTTTTCTCGTTAATATCGGCATTGATGGGACAGAAGTAATCTGTTTTGCCGCCTTTGAAATGAAGTCCATGGCCCGCGAGAGCAACGATGACAGTATCTTCGTCCTTGACATTCGTAAGCAGACGATCAAATTGTTCTAACAGAATCGCCTTTTCAGGCCGAAACGGTTTGTCGCCGTGATCATTGAACAGTTGGATATGGTCATCCTTGAACCCCGTGGTAAGCAGCGCTTGCCTGAAGGCTTGCATGTCGTAGATGTTATGAGACATTTCTGCGAACTGGCTCGTGTCGTAACTTGCGCAGCTGACCAGGAAGGCATAGCGTTCGCCTTGATTGGGTGGTGCACCTAATGACGGACGCGGACCAGTTAGCATTATTGCTAAGATTGCGAGAAGACGGAACATTTTGCAAATCATGATCAAAGCCCCTGGCTCCGCAACAAATTGATAACAATAATTATTCGAATTCGTCGCGATTGTTTTAGCAAATCTTCTGAAAAACTCTGAATAACAAAACCAGTTTCGACTATTCCAGCTCGATTCCGTCCAAGTCAAATCCACCCAAGTCAAGTCCTTCCAGGCCGAACCCGCCCAGGTCGAGTCCTTCCAAATCAAGCCCCTGCATATCGAGGATATTAGGGATATTGAAATCGTCGATATTGAGTCCTTTCAGTTGAAGTAGATAGATATATCCTTGCACATTGTCAGCATTTATCCAGTGGTATCCTGGAAGATCCAGTGCGGGTGTAGTGAGTTGCTTGATCCCAAGCGGGACGAGGAAATAGTCGTCGTCGACAAAGGCGACACCAAATTGATTGTAATTCATGTGTCCAGGTGTGACAACTCCGTCCGTATTTGCGATGTTGTCGAACTGCACCAACAACCCAAATCGATCCATTCCCGTCTCCGAAATGCTAAAATCTCCAGTCAGAACATTCGCAGTCTCGGTCAGCGAGTAGCTGTTCATTCCCGGCCCAGGGGTCATTGTCCCGCCAGTTTCCGACAAGCTATACCCACCGCCTCCCGAAACCGACCTCGTGTAGGTTCCCTGAATGCTGTTTCCGATTTCTTGTTGGCTGATCGTATCAGTCCCCACGACTGACTCACTATACGCTCCTGCGCCGAGGGTTCCCGTTTCAATAAGCGTGTACGTGTCGGTTCCCGTTTGTGTCTGGGTGTAAGCGCCGCTGAGTGTGTCAGCCGACTCAATTGTCGTGATCGTATCCGCTCCTGTTTCCGTCACGTTGTAGCTGCCTGCGCTCGTAGCGCTGCTCTCCATCATCGTGTAGGTGGTCGATGACGTATCGGAGAAGGAATACGTACTGTCAATCGTATCGTCGTATTCCGTGTGTGTGAAGCCCGCGCTGCTGTTTTCATTCACTGAATACGCATATCCGCCGCTCGTCCCTTGATCCGTCAATGAGTGCGATCGCGTGTCGGATTGGGGGCTCACTTCGCTACCATCCCAGCCAATTGATTCCGTCGAAAAGTCTCGTTCAGCGCGGCATCGATCACGAATTCGTAATCGACCATCCGTGCGATCAATTTCCCTTCACCATCCACAAAGTCAATATCGGCTCTCGCCAGCGATCCATTGTCTCGTTTCACCTGGGCTACCATGCGCACCGAACCACTGGGGAAAGCTCGACGATACTGGCGATAGCGCCCAAAATAGCAGGGCAACGAAGCTGCTCCATGTCGGGCAAAGCTCCAGAGGATCATCATCTGGTAACAACTGTCGAGCACCAGTGGATCGGTGAGCCAGCCACTTCGACTGGGATTCGCCATCCAGGTCGATGGGAGGGGTGCTGTTTTGGCAACGCCGACGATCGCCTTGTCGGAAAAACCTTCGATCTTCTCGATGCCCTGAAGGTCGGAGCCGTGGAACAGGATCGATCGGTAAAACTCCTCGGCGGGGTGCGGATACTGTCCCAGAGATGGAACTTTGAGAGGCATTTCTGCTGATGGCAAGGTATTCCCCAGCACAATCTCCGCCCGCGAATGGATCACTTCGCGCTGCGAATGTCGGCCCCGTAGCTCAACCGGCACAATCACGCTGCCGTCGCGCTTGACCGCCTTGCCCGAAAGACAACGAATCAACGCCGGGGCCGATTCATCGATATACACTCCCTGATGGATGCGCAGATCGTTGACGCCCTGAAAGACCATGCCGGGGTTGCTGTGCAGGGCGGCGTGTGCCAGCCATTCGACGTGCAACGCCATCGGCAGCACGGCTCGGCCATCGATAACGTGCGAGCGCAGTATCGGATGATCTTGCAGAGAAACCACACGCTCCAGCGCCGGCGTCATGTCGGGAGGCGCAGGCATGGCGGGAGCCATTTCCGAAACCAGCGTTGAGCGCGGCTCCGCTACACGGGCAATTACAACGGTCTCGACGCTGCGATCCGGCGCGGACAGTTCCCGCACCAGGATGTCGCCGCCCTTGCGAAGCGGTATTGCCCCGACACCCTCCTGCTCGAACATCTTCTGCAAGGCCGGTGTGACCATGCCGCCTTCCCACGGACCCCAATTGATGGCCACGACTCGACATTGCGGATGAAGACGGGCCTGTTGCTGGGCGGCCTTGTTGAGGACTTCGTTGGCCGCGGCATAAGCACTTTGACCGATGCGCCCGAATCGGCCGGTTGAGGAGGAGAATAGCACCAGTGCCTTGAGCGGATCATCACCCAGTGCCAGGAGAATATTTCTCAAGCCGACAACTTTGGTCGAATAAACCGATTCAAACTGATCGTCGGTCAAATCCTCGATACGGCGATCGGCCAGCACACCGGCACCATGAACCACTGCCGTGAATCAACCGACTTCTCGGCGGATTTCTGTTATGGCCTGTTGAACCGCCTGCGTATCTTGGACATCGACGGGCCGATAGATTACCTTGCTGCCTGCGGTTTGCAGGCGTTGAATCGTCGCACGGACTTCACGTTGTCCCAGCAATTGGCGGTACTTTTTCTCCAAGTCTCTCGGCGTCAGATCCGGTCCCAGCTGATCGGCCATCGCCTTCCTGATTTCCGCTTCGGTAGTTCGGGAGGCCAGCCAGTCCGGTTCATTTTCCAGCTTGGGTGTTCGTCCCAGGAGCACCAGCGTCGATTGGCTGGATTCCGCAATGGCCTGGCCGCCGCTGCGGTAACTCCACGCGCTCCACCTGTGATGAGAACGACGTCACGCTCATTCAATAGGGGCGTCCATTCGCTTTCGGGCAACGTGGCCGGCAACAGATCGAGGGTGAAGCGTTCGGTCAAAGTAAGCCCGACTTCGGTCGGCCCCGCCAGGAACACCTCTTCGACCAGCGGCCCGCCGAGCTGGCGCATCGCGGCAGGGTCGCAATCGATCGCCTTGCACGACACATCGGGCCATTCGAGTGCAGCTGTCTTCACCAGTCCCAGCAGCGCTCCCATACCCGGATCGCGCGCGGGATCGAGGGGGCCAAGCCCAAAGGAGCCGTCCAATCGGGTGACGGCTGCGAAGACTGCTCCGTTGTGGCGAGCGGCCTGCAACAATCCGGTGCCGGCATGTTTCAGCCAGCGAAACGCACGAAGATGGAAGTCTTCGGGAAGCAAGCCTTCCGGCGCGATCAGAATCAAGCCCGCAACTCCGCGCGGGCCATAGGCATAAGGTGAATCGTTCCAGGCGATCACCTGGGGTCGATACCCGTGGCTATCGATAAACTGGGATATTTTCGCCGTCAGGCTGGAAGGATCGGAGATGACCCAGATCGTCGATCCTTTCGGAAGAACGATTTTCCGCCGCTGTTCCTTCTGATCGAGTGGCACGCGCTGAAGAATCGATCGGTCGATTTGCACCGAACCGGTATCCGGTTCAGGCTCCTGGAGATTGCGACTACTCTCGGCGGACCCAACGACTGGCTCCATGTTCGGATCGGTCCCGTGCCCCTTATGATCTGACAGGGGATAGCTGTACTCCTCACGCTCCGCGTGAGGACCGTCTTCACGCGGAGCGTGAAGAGTACGGCTCGGACCAGTCAAAAACGTGACGACATCTTGCAAGGTGCGGAACTGGCCCAGTTGTTCCGGCTTCACGACCGGAGCATCGGGCAGCCGATCCTGCAAGGTGGAAAGAATCTCAACCCGTTTGATGGAGTCAATCCCCAAGTCTGCATCGAGCGACATCTCCAACACCAGCATCTCTACAGGATAACCCGTTTTCTCGGCGACGACGGCAAGCAACACCGATTCAATATCGTGTGCGGGAACCACCACCGGCAACTTGGCAACTGTTCCATTCCGCTCAACTGGTTTTGAATCAGCGGGCGACTTGTCGAGATACTGGATGATGTCGCGCAACGTCTGGAAAGTTCCAAGCTGCTCAGCCTTGACCGCTGGAGCATTCGGTAATCGATCCTGAAGCAAGGAAAGGATTTCTACCCGTTTGATCGAATCGATGCCCAGATCGCTATCGAGGGCCATTTCCGTGGACAGCATCTCGACCGGGTAGCCCGTTTTCTCGGCCACCACCGATAACAAGACATGCTCGACTTCATTAGCCTTTACCGGCGGAACGGGAGTCTCAACCTTCGCAACCGGAGCAATTTGAACCGGAGATCGAACTACTGGAACTGGTTCGGGAACGAGCGCGGGTACCGGCTGAGGGATCGGGGCTTGAGCAACAACTGGTGCGGAAATCGGCATCGGCATGGGAGGTCGCTGAGGCGCTCCTCCCATGCCGGAAAGGATCAACGTATGCTGTTGCTCGACCAGAAGCTGAAGGGTTTTCTGCGACGCTTCCTGTTGCGTCAAGAACTGACGATGAAGCTGGGCGGTCTGTTCCTGAAGCTTCTGAAATGCCGCCAGGCTTTGTTGGGTAATCTGGAGCGCCTGCGAAAGCGTCGAACCATCTACAGGAACGCTCGTTGTCGGCGGTTGGCCAGGATTCGAGGCAGCGGTGGTCATGGGCTTTACCTCGGTATGAGTCGATCGAATGGGTAGAGCGCTGGGCTGCGTTAATGGGGCTGTTGTCTTCGGTTTTGGTTCGAATCGAGGTCGCGGTTTGACATAGTTGGCACCACATATAGGAACCGTCATACCCGGTCGAACCGCTGCTTCCGGTTTGGGTGGATGTTCCCAGCGGTCGAGGTGAATGGCGTACCCGCGCGCCGTGAGCCGGGCCAGTGTATGGGCCAGATCGAGCGTTCCCGAGCGCTTCCCGGATGAGGCATCGAGCGCGAAGGCATCGACCTCACTCGTCGCTTGACTTCCTTTAAGGATTGATTCGATGAGACGGGTCAAGGCGGAAACCGGGGCCGACTTCGAGGAAGGTGCGGACGCCCGCTTCGGTCATGTTGCCGATTTGCCGGACAAAATCGACGGGTTTGGCCAGTTGTTCCGCGAGCAATTCGCGCATCGAGTTCGGATCGGCGGGATATTGCTGCGCGGATGAATTGGCAAATACCGGCGATCGTCCCCGACGAAAGCTCACCGCATCGAGCGCTTCACGAAACGGCCCCTGCGCCGGTGCAACGAGAGGGCTGTGAAAGGCAGCGGCAACGGGCAGCTTGGTGTAGCGAATCTTGCGCTGCGTCAGGCTATCCAGGGCACGATCGATCTCAACGGTTGTCCCTGAAAGAACCGATTGCGTCGGCGAATTGCGATTGGCAATGACCAGTCCGAGTCGATCTTCTCTCAGAACGGTTTCGATGGTTTCCACGGATGAATGAACGGCCAGCATGGCACCGGCATCCTGTCCGTGGAACGATGCCATCAAATGGCCGCGCAGCCGGGATAATTGATGCAGTTCGCGATCGTCGAAGCACCCCGCTGCGCAAAGCGCGGGCAACTCGCCGTAGCTGTGCCCCGCATACATGCTCGGCCGTAAACCGAACGATTCCAATACCTTCAGCGCGCCCAGGCTGACCGCGCCGATGGCGGGCTGGGCGACCTGCGTATCGCGGAGCTGTTGATCTTGCTCGGCACGCTTCTCCGCAGAGAATGCCGGGAACGGGTAAATCTGCTCGCTGAGTCGGCGCTGGGCTTCGCCGCTGTGCATCCGGTCAAACACGCGATCCGCATCGGCCAGGACTTCTTGCATTAAAGGAAACTGGCAGGCCAGATCGCGCAGCATCCCGACATATTGCGACCCCTGCCCGGGGAAGACTACCGCCAATTGGCCTGTTGCCGGAGCCTTGCCGAAATAGGCACCATCCGGACTGTGCCAGAACTGCGAATCGGGATTGCGCTCCAACATCGCATTAGCACTGGCGATCAGTTTGGCCACATCGGTCGTCCCGTGCTGGATCACCAAGAGTAGCCTGCATCCGGTATCGGCGAGCGGCAGCGAGCGCGACAGCGCAGCCCGTTCGCGAAGTTTGGGCCAGCTTAGCTCTTGAGTCCAAACATTGAGTTGGTCCGCCAGATCCTTGTTGCTTTTGCCTTGCAAGACAACGATTTCGACTTCGCCCTCCCAGTCAACTTCGGGTTTACTATTTTGGTGCTCTTCGAGGAGGCAGTGGAAATTGCTTCCACCGAAACCAAAGGCGCTGACAGCTGCTCGGCGAGGATGCGCTGATGAGGCGACCCAGGGCCGCTTTTCCGTGTTCACGTAGAAAGGTGACTGGCCCGGTAAAAATGGCTCGACCGGTTGATTGACTTTGATGGTTGGCGGCAATACCTTGTGATGCAAGGCAAGTGCGGCCTTGATTAACCCCGCTGCTCCTGCTGCGGCCTTGGTATGACCAATCTGCGACTTGACCGAACCGACCGCGCACCATGTGCCCGACTGGCCCGACTGGCCATAGACGGTCGAAAGCGCAGTTGCTTCAACCGTATCGCCGACCTTGGTGCCGGTGCCGTGACCCTCTACCAATTCAATGGTGTCGGGCGTAACACCAGCGAGTTGATAGGCATCGCGGAGCGCCTTCATCTGCCCCGATGCAGAAGGTGCATAGATGGCGTTGCCCTTGCCGTCACTGGAAGTTCCCATCGAGCGGATCACTGCATAAACCCGGTCGCCGTCGCGCTTGGCATCCGCCAGCCTTTTCAGGACGACAATCCCCAAGCCCTCGCCGAGAATGGTGCCGTCGCCGGCCGACGCAAAAGGTTTCGCGTTCCCCGTCGGCGAGAGTGCCGGGGTCTTGCTGAAACACATATACATGAAAATGTCGTTGAAGGTGTCAATTCCACCGGTGACGGCCACATCGCACCGGCCCGCCGCCAGTTCCAGGCCGGCCAGATGCACAGCGCTCAATGAGCTTGCGCACGCGGCATCGACCACGCAGTTCGTTCCGCCCAGATCGAGGCGATTAGCGATTCGGCCCGCGACGACGTTACCCAGCAGGCCGGGAAATGAATTCTCTTGCCAACCGACGTAGGAATCGGCAATACGCTGCACGACCTCATCGGCGGTTTCCTTATCGACTCCCGCTTCTTCCAAAGCCTTGCGCCATTTCGGATGTCCGAGCCTTGCGCCCAGGGGAATCACCAGTTCCAGCGTTCCCGTGACGCCCAGCACAATGCTGACGCGGTCGCGATCGAAAGAGCGTTCCGGTCCATAGCCCGCATCGACCAGTGCCTGTCGAGCCGCAACCAGTCCAAGCAATTGTGACGTATCGATCGCTTCCAGATCGTTGGGAGCAATACCAAATTCCAGAGGGTTGAAATCGACCGGATCGAGAAACGCACCGCGCGCAGTGTATACGCGGTCGGCGGCCTTGGGATCGGCATGGAGATACTCTTCGGGGTTCCAGTGACTGGCTGGAATCGGCCCCACGGCATCGACGCCATTCTTGATGTTCAGCCAAAAAGCGCGCGCGGACTGGGCGCGGGGAAACAGGCAGCCGATACCGATGATCGCCAGGGGAACAGGTGCTTTTTCAACTGCATCGGTCGGGGAGAAGGTTGGGGAGGGTTTTGCATCTGTGGGCTTGCACGGCTCCGAAAAATTCATCCGTCCTCCTTTAGCCGGGCTTCGATTTCATCCAAGGGCACCGGCTCCGATGAAAACGCTTCGCGCGGCAAATCGATCCCTTGCAGCCTTAACTGATTTTGTCGGAGCGCAACCGCGCAGCCGAGCAAGAGATTGTGGGCAACGGTCACGACTCTGCGATTCTGAAACGCTTCCAGGTAAGTGCCCTTGGTCCACTCGTTAAACGCACCCATCGCCGGCCCGCACCAGACCTGGTAGTCGAGTTTTCGGCTCGGCTCGCCGCGATTGGCCCAGCGCGAAGACTGACCGAGATACCAGCGAAACACCAGCGCCATCTTGTGTTTCGGATCCGCTTCGGCCTTGCGATTTTGTTCGGGATCGCGCACCTGAAAGTACTCTTTTGTCTGTCGCCAGATCTCTTCCACAGGCGCACGAAAGAGGTTCTTTTCCAGTGCAGCCCGTTCCGCTTCCGGAATCGATTGCAAACTGGAATACGCCCGATACAGTTCAAATAACTTCGTTGCTCGCATGGGAAACATGGTGCCGCGCTTCAGCACTTGCACCTTGACGCCCATCTCGAACATATCGGAGGCAGGAGCCATCGCGACATCGGCCTGTCCCGCCTCGGCAAGCATCTGTCGAACGAGATCGGAACTTCCGGACTCGATGCAGGCCTGGTTGACGGAGCCTGTAAGGATGTAGGCCGCTCCCATGGCAAAAGCTGCCGCCGCCGAGCCTGGCGTGGCAATGCCGCCCGCTGCTCCAACCCGCAAAGGCATTATACCTGGATAGTGCGCTGGTAACGGTCGCGTAGTGCCAGCATCGTGGGCAAGAGGGTGATTGCGGGGCGATTGTCGGTATGGCCTCCCGAATCGGCTTCAGCTGTAAGATCTTGTGCCATCGGCACTTGAGTGGCTAGTTCTGCCTGTTCGGGCGTCAATTCGCCATTCTCGACCAGCGCGCGCACGAAACGCTCGGGTGCTGGGGCAAAGAATTTGGATGCCACTTCCACACGAGATACTTTGGCGATGATGCGATTCGGTGTGATAATCCTGCCGTCCCCTGCCCGGTGAATGCCGTGTAGCCGATAGCGGATGACGGGCAGGGTCAAATCGAGATAGGCAGAGGCTTCGACCAGCTGAACGCCGCGCTTCAAATACAAATCCACCGTGGCGGCTTCCTGTTCCGATTCATTCGGTGAATGGATCAGGTTCATCCCAAAAGGAGCGTCGCCCAAATCGGTTTGCAGACGGGTGATCGCGGTGTCGATGGCGTCGAGCGATAGCCCGGCAGCGCCGAAGAAGCCAAGCATCCCCGCTCGGCTCATCGCTTCGACAATTTCGACGGAGCCGATGCCATTGGCCATGGCACCGGCGACGTAGGGATAGCGCAATCCATGATCGCGGCAGAAGGAAGGATCGCCGAGATTGCGCAGGGAAATCGGCGGCAGATAAGCTGCGATGGGATAGCTTCCCGAACCATTTTGCGCCGGCCCAAGAACCCCGGTGCCGCCCAGGGCGAGTTGAATACCCAGTTCCGTGAGTACGAAAACAACCGCCAACGGGGTACGCGCAAGACAATCGTGGAGCGTGGGAAAGTGGTTCAGAGGTACGAGCTGCTGAGGATGCCACCAGCCCAGCGCGCGCCCCGATCCAACTGATCCGTTTTTGGCTGGATCAGAAACACTCGGGCGATCGGTAAGCCCAATGCCGGAAGTCATAAGTGCGAAGTAATAAAGTCCAGGGAGGGGTAATCCACTATGAGGGCGCAACTTCCTCTGGCGCGGATGGCCAATTGACCTAACCGCCCAAATTATCAGTCTATGGATTCGATCGATGGTATACTACCATCAACTCGTCTTTTTGGAGTTGGGCAATGACAGCTACCATTCGAATCCCTTCGGAACATTGGGGACGCGTTTGGCGCGCTCTTGTGGCTGTCGGCTCGGTCTCCCGTATCAGTGAAGAGCCGATTTACGTGATCATCGAGGAACAATTGCGAATGCTCCGACGAAAAAAACTGCTGTTTGAAGTGATTTGCCTCTCGTTCCCGCGGTCCTCCGTGGGAACGCACGACAGGGACGCTCCGCGTCCCGGTCAATAAAAAGTCCGGCATTGTGGCCAAGAAGAGAGATTTTTGTGAATGAACGTGACGCGGAGCGTCCCGGCGGTGCGTTCCCACGGAGGACCGTGGGAACGAGGATTAAAGATTGCACAACAACTGATAATCTTGCACTTCGGGAGAGCTTGTTTCAACTGTGTTAGGCCCGCATCGGTCACTTCTGTGCCGGCCACATTAAGGTATTTAAGGTTCTTGAGCGATTTCAATTCCTTCAGACCGAGATCCGTCACTTTTGTCCCGGCCAGGTCAAGATTGACAAGTGAGGCTAAACATTTCAAGTCTTTCAGACCGGCGTCTGAAACTTCGGTGCCGTCAAGATAAAGTTCGGTCAAGTTCCGGAGATGCTTCAGTTCCTTCAGACCCACATTTGTCACTTTGGTTCGGCAAAGAAAAAGTGTGGAAAGGTTCTTGAAATCATTCAACTCTTTCAGACCCACATCCGTTATCTGTGTAGCAGAAAAGGTAAGCCACTTTACTTCGTCGGCCGACTTCGGCAATGTACCTTTCGTACCGGATACAGTTGAGATGGCGTGCAGCAATTGCCTTTTCCGTAATATCCTCAAACTCACGTCTGTCAGCTGTTTGCTATCAAGGTAAAGCGCGGTGAGGCGTTTGCAATGTTTCAATTTCTTCAGACCAAGGTCCGTAATGTTTGTTTCGGACAGATTGAGCGTTGTGAGATGTTGGAGATGCTTGATTTCTTTCAACCCCTCGTCCGTCACCCAAGTATCTGAAAGATCAAGCGCTCTGAGGTTCTTGAGATGCGTGAATTCCTTCAAGCCCTTGTCTGTGACCTGGGTGTGTGAAAGGTTGAGGAAGATGAGATTATTGAGATGATTCAGTTCCTTCAAATCCAGGTCCGTCACCAGTGTCTCGGAAAGGTCCAATCCGAAGGGAACTCGCACGGCTGGCAATTTGGGGAGTCTGCCATCCACGAGGGCATCGAACTTGAACGCCGGCAATCCCTCAACTGTTGCATCAGGTTCAAAACAAAATGGCCAGAATTTGGTTGATTTTCCCGGAAACCCACCGCATTTAGCTCCGAGTGTCTTGTAAGTGGCGATAGTTTCTGCGTCGATCGGTGTGAATTTCTGCGGTTCGTCGGCATACACCGGCTTGGTCAACCAGCCCAAGAAAAAGAATAAAAGAAATGTGCGAGCACACACGAATAACTCCTCAAAAAAGCTGTTCGAATACTTCGTTTTTGCAACTGAAACGCGATCCGATGCGGGATTTCGATCAACCGGCGATCCTTATTACCGAGTCTTCTTCCCGAGGGCAAGTGCATTGCAGTACCAAATCCCGAGCCCTGGTGCGGTTTCACTCGATTTCAGCGGTCGGTAGACTTGAGCGGGGATTCGGCAAAACTCGATGGGCTTGTGGTTCAGCGACCAAATCCAGTTCTTCCATCACTATTGCCCCGACCAATGCATACTCTTTCTTGGGTTCCACGATCGCGGAGAATACGCCCTTTCGGCCGCAAATCTCAAGCTCCACTCCCCACAAAACATCTTTCTCTTCGGTCGATTCATTGGCGTATTTCACCAGTTGTTTCCGAATCGTTTGCAGACCTAACTGCGCGGCAATCTTTCCAGGAAGAACGAGCATTGTCGCCCCGGTATCGACTTTTCCTTCGACTTCGATGAAGTCGCCTCCCGCGATCGCATTTCGAAGACGTAAAGGTGTCATGATTATTCCCATCGGAATATCCCTTGAAAATTGCGGGCATCATTCGGCCTGTTCAGATTAACACAATCGGATGAAAGAACCCATTCAAATCTAAATCCCATCGTGAATCGCTAGAATGAGGTGGTCGAACCAGCCTCTTCATCTTCATCTTCATCTTAGTTCGGTGAAGATGAGGATGAAGATGAAGATGAGGATGAAGATGAAGATGAGGATGAAGATGAAGATGAAGGTTGCAACTTGTGCTGGAATAAGCACTTAGGCGTTTGTACGGTGCAACTGAATTGTAACAGAAAATGGCCTTACCCCAACTGATTTTCTCTCCGAGATTCCACCATGTCTCTTCTCATTCTGGGCACGCGCAACCGCAAGAAAGTCGAGGAGCTCACCGACCTTCTGCGCGACCTGCCTCTGCATGTCGTCGATCTCTCGGCCTATCCCGATGCTCCCGAAATCGAGGAGACCGGGAAGACATTCGAAGAAAATGCCCGTCTCAAAGCGGTCGGCGTGGCGAGGGCGATCAAGCAATGGGTGCTTGCGGAGGATAGCGGTCTGGTCGTTCCTGCGCTAGATGGTGAACCCGGAGTAGATTCCGCGCTCTATGCCGGCACTCACGGAGACGATCGGGCGAACAACCAAAAGTTGCTGGCCAAACTGGCATCCCTCCCGGACGATCGACGTTCAGCCTACTACATTTGCGTCGCCGTTTTGTCTGACCCAAGCGGAGAAGTGATGGCCGTCACGGAGGGTCGATGTCATGGGGTCATCACCGATGCGCCACGCGGAAGCAGCGGTTTTGGTTATGATCCTCTTTTCCTCGTACCAGAGTTTCACAAAACATTCGGTGAATTGAGCCTGCGCGTCAAGCAGGCGCTAAGCCACAGAGCCAGAGCGATCGCCAAGATTCGACCGGATCTCTGGAAAATCGCATGAAAATGGATCGTACAGCTGCCTGCCACGACACTTATTCGTCAAAGCGCACGTATAATGGAGGACCGAATCTTCAGCGAGTAAACCCATGTGCGCGCGCTATACACTTTCCACCCCCGCCGGTACGCTCGCCAGACTGTTTGATGTCGATATTCTTGTGCATATTCTGCCACGCTACAACATTGCGCCTTCACAAGCGATCCCGGCCGTCCGGCTCAATCTGCAAGGTGAAAAGGAGATGGCGCTGTTGCGCTGGGGCTTGATCCCATCCTGGGCGACCGATCCGTCGATTGGCAACAAACATCTGAACGCCCGATCCGAATCGGTGGGCGAAAAGCCATCGTTCCGCGAAGCGATTCGGCATCGTCGCTGTATCATCCCCGCCGATGGCTTTTATGAATGGCAGGCGACGGAATCCGGCAAAAAGCAGCCTTACTTGATGCGCCGATCACAACCTGGAATCATGGCGTTTGCCGGCCTGTGGGATTGCTGGGTCGGCCCGGATGACAAGATCATCGAATCGTGTTCGATTCTCACAACCAGCGCCAACGAATTGCTGCAACCCTTGCACGACCGAATGCCCGTTATTATTGAACCCTCCGATTTCGCGCTCTGGCTCGATCGCACGGTTACGCAAGTTGAGGAATTGCAGCAGGTCATGCAGCCGATCGCGTCGGAAGAGTTGATGGTTTATCCGGTGAGCATGAGGGTGAACAATGCCCGATTCGAAGATCCCGCATGCGTCGAGCGTCTTCCCGATTCCCAATCCACCGAACGGCAATTGACGTTGTGGTGAGTCCTGGACTCTCTGTAATTGAGTGTAGGTTTACGCCACAGGCGAGCGTCGCGGCGTAAGCGCGACGTGGCAACCAGTGCCGGTACGCTCGCTTTTTTCTCCGAGCCGAACTTGTTGACAGTAGATCAGCACCGGGGTGGTAGCCACGTCGCGCTTACGCCGCGACGCTCGCCTGTGGCCTTAACCCTACAGTTAATTGCGAAAAGGACCACTTAGCTCATTATCGAATTGTTGAAAAATAATCTCGCCAAGTCTATAACTCTGTTGTGTATTTGCCTTTAAGCGCGCAAGGATCTTGCATTGTCCAATCCTCATCGGAAAACCGGCTATTCCTCCTGCGAGGACGATCCTATCGAAGGCTCCCCGGATGGAGTTTTTTCGGTCGATCTGGCGAGAATTCAGGCAGCGGTGCGAGAAATCCTGATCGCCGTCGGCGAAGATCCCGACCGCAGCGGCTTGGTCGAAACCCCGGAGCGCGTGGCGCGGATGTATGCCGAGCTTTTCTCCGGTTTGAAGGTCGATCCGCGCGTTCATCTCCGCAAAATGTTCGACGTCAAACACGACGAGATGGTGGTGCAGAAAGACATCGAATTTGCCAGCATGTGCGAACATCACCTGTTGCCGTTCACCGGCAAAGCGCACGTCGCCTACCTGCCGAGCGGGAAAGTAGTGGGCTTGAGCAAGCTGGCGCGGGTTGTCGAGGCGGTATCGCATCGGCCGCAGGTTCAGGAGCGCATGACCGAAGAAATCGCCGACCTGGTGATGAGCGAGCTCGATGCACGCGGCGTCGGAGTCATCCTCGAAGCCACTCATACCTGCATGACGATCCGGGGCGTGCGCAAGCCCGGATCGATCTGCATCACCAGCGCATGCGCGGAGCATTTCAAACCAACCCGGCAACTCGCGCTGAATTGATGGCACTGGTGACCAGCTCTCGCATGGGCGGCTGATCGAACGAGCCGGAAGCGGAAGCGACGGATGAAGCTAACCCGTCGCTTACGCTTCCGGCTCGTTAAGCGAGAATTGCCGGTTTCTCTCTTTTCTCGTCTTCTCTGTGTTCTCTGTGACTCTGTGGTTAGGCCTCTTTGCTGCTTTCAATCATGTGGCGCAGGCTTTCTCTCGCGATCGTTTCCGGATCGGGTGTGTAGTCAAACACTTCCACGCTGACCCAGCCTGTATATTTCACATCTCTCAATGCTCGAAAGATCTCCCGAAAATCGGTATCGCCAAATCCAGGACCGCGACGATTCGCGTCGTTGGCGTGAAAATGCTTCATCCAGGGCGCGTACTGGCGAATCACCGCCGGCACCGGTTCCGCTTCGGACGACATCGCCTTGACATCCAGATGCAACTTCACGAAGGGATGCGCCAAACGATCCATCATTCGCTTGCCCTCGGCAGCCGTTTGCAGAAAGTCGGCCTCGGCCGGTGCCAGCGGTTCCAGGCAAAGATAAACTTGCTGTTTTTCCAGCTCCGGCAGGATGCGCTGAAACGTGTCGACGGCATAATCCTCGGCCTGAGCGCGGGTCGCACCTGCCGGGATCTTCCGTTGCATCGGCGAGCCGAACACGAGAATGTCACCGCCCATATCCCGGCAGGCGCGGGCCAGTTCGATGAGGTAATCGGCGGTTTGTTTTCGCACCGCGACATCCGGCGACGTGACCATGAAGCCTTCGGTCTTGGCGAGCAACCAGTGCAGTCCAAGGATGCTCAGGCCGTGCGCTTCGGCGTGCAATCGAAGTTGCTTGCGCTGCTCCACGGAGACATCGGTAATACGTGGGGCCAGAGTAAAAGGCGCGATCTCCAGCCCGGTGTAACCGACCTCAGCGCACAAACGGCAGATGCGCTCGTGATCCCAATCTTGAAAAGTTTCATTGCAAATGGCATAGCGCATGACAAAGACCCTGGGTAAACGGACGATGATTCAATCTATGGCGTCACGCGGCGACTGCTTCGAGCAATTTCAGGAAATCATCTCGGGCGATCACCCCTTGATATTCGAGTTCAACTCGAGCTCCAAACAGCACGTAGCTTGGGACGAGATCACTCGGTTTATGGAGTTGAGCCATCAGAAATACACCGGTCTCGGGATGATCGTAGTTGACGTGCGAACCACGAATGACGGTTTTCTTGAAACCCAATTGATCGAGAACAGCATCGAATTGAGCAAAGGTAACTCGATTACTCACGATGAAAGACCCCCTCTCGTTGCTCCAAAATGTCGTCGCGACCAGATCCAGCCCGTAATCGTGAAGCCATCGTTCCACAACATGGCCGGCCAGTAATATCTGACGCTCGACGTGATTGATGCTCAAGTCAGCGATGACGTGCTCCCGCGTGCGCTGTTTCCGTGGCGGAAATGGACGATGGGCCATCTCATTGTTCCTGATGGGAGAAAAACCGTGTAACGCGTTCGAGTTGGATCATGATAATGAATTAGTACATCGCCTGCACTCGGCAAGAATATTGGGAGCAAATGTAATCCGCCACCCGCCTTCGTTCCATTGCCCGATCTTGCACCTTCGCTCCTTCTCTTGCTTGCCTGAATTTCACCGGACGGGAACTGAAACGCGGAACCCCAGGTAGTCGTCGCGGATGTCCGGGTCGCCCCAGTTGCGGGACGCCGACCGGCAGCCTAGCGAAGTGTTGATCCAACCGCCGCCACGGTTCACCCGGAAAGAGCCTTCGTTAGTATCCAAGTTTTCGCACCACTGCCAGACGTTGCCGTGCATGTCGTACAACCCCCAGGCATTCGGCTTTTTCTCTCCGACCGCGTGAGTTTTGGAATCTGAGTTCTTTTCGTACCAGGCATAGTCACCCAGTTTCGCCTCCGCGTCGCCAAAGAAAAACCGGGCGGTGCTTCCCGCTCGACAGGCATATTCCCATTGCTCCTCGTGCGGCAGGCGATAGCCCGCTCCATTGTCGAGAATTGTCACTTCTGCCTTGGCGATCGATTCATCTTTGTCGCGTTCAATCTTGCTCAGTTTGTAACAGGCACTCTTGCCGTCCATCGCGCTCAATTTGTTGCAAAACTCGATCGCATCATACCAGTTCACCTGCTCGACCGGATGATCGCCGCTGCCGCCGTTATCTTTGTTGAACTTCGATGGGTTCCGGCCCATCACTGTCTCGAATTGAGCCTGCGTCACCGTGTGAACTCCCATATAGAAGTCGGCCTTGAAAGTCACTTTCCGTTGCGTCTCGTCGCTGTCGCGACCTTCCTCTTCCTTCGGTGAACCCATCGTAAACGTCTTGTCTTTCGCCTTGATGAGCTTCAGCTTCAAACTCGGCAATGTCTTCGACTCGATCTGGTCTTTGAGATCAGCGGCAACGATCTGCCGGATGGAGGTTTCCATGATCAGGATGCACAATCCCAGCACCAACACGGTGAACTTGACTTCGCGCGCACGCATAAGGAGTCTCCGGGAAGAATCTCACGAGAACCGAGGGAAGTTGGTGAGCGATGAATCATCCATCCTTGCCTTCCATCAATGGTATACTGGCAACGCTGTTGGGGCTTCGATGTTGCGAAGATCGGAAAAATGGTTGAGAATGAAAAAACTTGGTGCGATGGCCTTGCGCCGTAGTTGTCTATTCTGTGACAGCATATCCCGGTAGTTGCAAACTGACCACCCATTCATGGATGACGCGGAGCGTCTTCGGTCTGAGCACTCTGAAAGAGTGCGCCAGACAAAGCCCAGGGTTGCCGTACTCGGCACACCCTGGGAAATCTTCAACCCGCAAGAGGATCCAGGGTGCGCGGAGTACCGCGACCCTGGGCTTTGTTGGCGCAGACTTTCAGAGTGCCCAGACCCGAACGCTTCGCGTTTTGGTCTGTCCTGTTCTTGCCTTTTGAGTGCCTTCTTCACTGATTCTCAATCCGACGTCGCTGTATCTCATTTTAGGTCATCATTTTGCTCAACCGACACTTGATTTATGAAAATAAGTACACTAACATAGAGGGGTAGGGGGAAATGTCAGGCGAGGGGCAGAAAGACATTTCCGCTTACTTCGTGCGCGGCTCTCGCCAAAGAGCCGCGCACGAAGTAAGCGGTTGCTCTCGCCAAAGAGCCGCGCACGAAGTAAGCGGTTGCTCTCTGCGCAAAACCTCCGCGTCGCGGCTACACAGGCGTCTTGCTTCAAAAAGTCTCAATCCTGAGCGCGCGTAGTATAGCTTTCGGGGCAAATGTGATGATGGCCTTTTGATTGTTCTGAACAAGTTGGTACATATTCATTTTTCGTCTGACATTCTTTGCAGCGTTCGCTGCAAAACGCTTCTCAGTAACTTTGCCATAATAAAACGATCGTCGATGTGATATTATGGCAAAGTTGCTTGGCGAAACGGGCCGGTGTCGTGGGCTGGACTCCGTTCAAAGAACTTCCAAATAACTTGGCAGTTGATCGCAAATACGAACGAACGAATTCACGAATGCCGTGCTACAAATTGCTACAAAAATTGGCAAAATCTGGGTTGCGGAGCAACGATTGAATAACCAAACAAACGAGGCGATACACGCCATGTTACAAATTGCTACAAAAATCGGCTTGCATATAGATGATCAAAAGTACGAACAAACGAATTCACGAATGTAGTGCTTCCAAGAACTAAAGCCAATCAAACGCTTATTGATTTGATGGATTGGCGAAGTTTTTGCTGATGAGCCCGAAACCGGGCGCAGACGCTACAAATTGCTACAAAAATGTTGGATTGCGGATCAACAATTGAATAACCAAACAAACGAGGCTGTGTTACAAATTGCTACAAGAATCGGCTTGCACATAGATGATCAAAAGTACGAACAAACGAATTCACGAATGTCGTGCTACAAATTGCTACAAAAATGTTGGATTGCGGATCAACGATTAAATAACCAAACAAACGAGGCGGCTACAAATTGCTACAGATTTTCGTTCTCACCCAAACAGATCCAGGATCGGCGTTCCGGTGCTCAAAGGCTGCGATATTCCGTTCTTGGTCACGCGCGATTCAAACGGAACTCCCAGGGCGTGGTAGATCGTGGCGCCGAAGTCCTGGGGCCGAACTGGTTTGTCCTTCACGTAGGCGCCGATCTTGTCGGATTCGCCGTAGACCATTCCGCCGCGAATGCCGGCGCCGGCCAGGATCGCGGAATAGCACGGCGGCCAGTGCTGCCGGCCCGGAATAGCCGTTGTTCTGGTTGATGCGCGGCGTGCGGCCAAACTCGCCCACCACGACCACCAGTGTGCTCTCCAGCAAGCCGCGCTCTTGCAGATCGACGAGCAACGCCGACAGTGCCTGATCGAGACGCGGCAAGCACCAGCCCATGCCGTAGGAGCCGTTGCCGAAGGCGTTGCCCATGCCCATGTCGCCGCCGTGCATGTCCCAGCTCGAACTGGGCGGTCCGTTCCGCCCTGGTTCGGAGATGGGCCGGTCCAGCCGTTGACGGTGACGAAGCCGACGCCCGCCTCGACCAGCCTGCGGGCCAGAAGCAGGTTTTGTCCCAGCGGATGGCGGCCGTAGCGGTCGCGCAGACGGGGATCTTCGCGGTCGAGTTCGAATGCCTGTCGACGGTCCGGTCGAAGTCGCCAGATCGAAGCCGTGCTGGTGAATGTCCTGCCAGTTGCCTTGCGGGCTTTCGCCTCGGCCGTGCTCCAGGTCGATGCCAGCAGATCGTGCGGCGATCCTGCATGCGCTCGGGCGTTTCATTGACCGCGAAGACATCGGGCGCTTTGAAGCTCGGCATGGCCGGATGATTGTCGGCCGAGCCGACGAAGAGCGGGGCATACGGAGCGCCCAGCGAGCCGCCCGTGCCGATATTCGGAGCGCAGAAGACCGGATCGCCGACGCACTTGATCAGCCAGACATAAGAGGCGATGTTGCGCTGGCTGGGTCGAACCTTGGCCAGGATGGAGCCGATGTAGGGCGAGTCCGCGGCCGCGCTGGCCTGGCCGCTCAGGCAGTGGTGCATGGCGTCGAAATGATTGCTGATGTTGCCGGGATGCGTCATCGAGCGGATCAAGGCGAAATGCTGGGTCAGCTTGGCCAGGTTCTGGTGCAGCTCGCTGATGCGCATGCCGGGGACCGTCGTGGCGATCGGCTTATAGGGGCCGCGAATTTCCGCGGGGGCTTCGGGCTTCAGGTCCCAGGTATCGAGGTGGCTGGGCCCGCCGCACAGCAAGATGAAGATGCACGATTTCTCGGCCGATCCCTGGGTAGGACTGCTCCCAACGCGCGCTGCAACAATACCCGGAGTGGTCAGGCTCAAAGCACCAATTCCGCCCATCTGAAGAAGTCGGCGGCGCGAGAGGGTGCGAGATTGGTTCATTAATCTTCTCCCAGGGGCAGGCAGGAATGGAATCGGCAGGCAGGTTATCGAGCAAGCTTCTCGGATGATGACATCCGGTGGTGGAATAGAGAGTACACGAAAAGCGCGCTGATGTCACTGCAAAAAGCAGGAAATGATATTTGCGCCAAGCCATAGACAGCCATCCTGCGATCGCTATCCTTCGTACTGCCAAGGCTCGGATGGCCGATTCGATGGAGACAATCCATGTTCTATCTGCAATTGCTGGTACTGCCCGCTCTGTTTGCTCTGTGGATGGGACTGCGCCGGCGGCAACAACTACGGCGTTCTCATCTAACAGTGCCCTTCTGGATCTTCACTCTGCTGCTGTGGATGGTTGCCGGCTATGGCCTATGGTATTTCCATCGTCCGTTGCCGGTTCCTGTTCGGACGGAGCTGGCTCCAGGCGTAACCTATATCCGGGAGGTTCGATCGTTTCCGAGGCAGATCGTTGTGCACGTCGTTGAATTCAATCTCGATCAGCCGGGACTGGAGTTCCTGGTCACTCCCGCTGACTCAAACGACGACCATCCACTCAAGGCTCGCACAACGACCGGGTTTATCGATGAGTTCGGTGTCCAGGTAGCGATTAACGGGAGTTTCTTCTATCCCTTTCACTCGAATGGGCCATTCGATTACTATCCCCACGTCGGGGATCCGTGTTCGCCCGCTGGGTTTTGCACGTCGCGAGGCTCCGCGTATTCGGAACCCGAAAATGGCTTCGCCATTCTGAACATTAGCAATGATAATCGTGTAACGATCGGCGCGAGTGTTGAGGGAGCCTATAACGCCGTTTCCGGGAAGCCCATCCTCATCAAGGACGGTGAACTTTCACCGGGGCTAAAAAACAATCCCGACCCGCTCAATTCGGAAACAGCGGTTGCTGTAGATCGCTCGGGGCGCAAGATGTGGTGGATCGTTGTGGACGGCCGGCAACCCAGTTACAGCGCTGGGATCAGTACCGTGGAATTGGCCGAACTATGTCAGGAATTGGGAGCCTGGAATGCCATTGCGCTGGATGGCGGCGGGTCAAGTACGATGGCAATAAAACAAGCGGGCGGCACGGGGGAAGTATTGAATTGCCCGATTCATGGGCGACATCCACCCGGCAGACAAAGGCCGGTGGCCAATCACATTGGGGCTTACTTTAGAAGATAGTGGACAGTGGTCAGTGGATAGTGGTCAGAAAATGCAAAGACAATTGTCTCCTGTATTTACTGACCACTGACCACTGTCCCCTGTCCACTGAAAACTATCGGCAATTTGGGCAAGTGCTGGCGGGGGCGGTGCCATAGTATCGGATCGTGCCCTGTTGATAGGTTTTCGGAGCAGGGGGAGGAGCCACTTCTTCAACCGATTCCGTCGAAAGTACAACCCGATTCGCATCGGAGTACTTTTCGAGTGCCTTGGTCAGATCAGTCTGGCTCAAGTCACCGGTGTGACTGAATGCCTGGCTGTTGCCAGTCCGGTCGCTGATAACCAGACCCTTGTTCTTGACCTCAAACGCTTCAGCGAGTTTATGGCCGGAACTGGTTTCGGCGTCAATGTAGACACAGACAAACTTGGAGTTCAATAATTTGGCAGCTTGCTCGTCGATCTTTCCGTCTTTGGCGATGGTTTCCCAGCCCGTCTTCCCAGTACCGATGAAGACTGCCAAAGGCTTGCCGGCTTCCGACGCTTGCAACTTTGCTTGACGATAATCGTTTTGCCAAGTTGGAGTCCATTTTGCCGGGATGTTGTTTTCGGCAAAGTTTCCACTCAGGGCGATCAACGCGATCAATGCGTTCATCCGATCCTCCATACAAGTTGAGACATCATGTTGCACCCCCGCTCGAACATTCCGAGCGGTCGGATTGCAACAGTTGTAAGGGTTACTCCGAGCATCGACAACCCTGGAAGACATCGAAAGTGGAAAAAACTACCCAAAGTAGGCCGTACCATTAAGTTATATTTTGTGCAGAAATGGCATATTATCAGTTGTAGATAGGTTGATGCGTGTTCGATTTCGGAAGATGGGAAAGATAGAGAAGCGATTGCAAGTCCGACACCGGTAAAATGTTGCGCGAGTTTGGATAACTATCCCAAGCCTCCCTATCCCCGCAGCTTTCCAATTCCGCTACTGTTTGCCAGTTCTATTTCTCAACTTGGCGCGGATTGGGTGATAAAGATGGAAAGTTGAGCGCCATTGGGAGTTGTCGGAGTCATGCAGCGATTGGAGATGATGGATGGACTAAGTAAACTGGGAAAGATCATTGTCATCCTCGGTGGCTTGCCAAACTTGGAAGTACCGCCCAAGCGATCCACAGCGTCAATCCAAACAACACCCGCAAACCGGCCTGGAGCGACACCCACCAGAGCGTCTGATGAAGCAACCCTTTGCCTTCCTCCATCGCCTTGCGTACTTCGATGTCGACCATTTTGCGCGGGTTGATGAATCCCAGTGTGAACCAGCGAACGACCGGGGCTTTCCAGGATGTCAACCAGTGCTCAGCTTCGTCGAGGTATCTTTCCGTCTCGACCCGGTCGATTCGGCCGACCCGGATAATGAAATAGAGATCGACCGCCAGCATTGCTGCGCCTGCCAGGCAGATGCCGGGGAACATCCACCATTCGGTGGTCAGGTCGTTGCCGGTGATGTCGGCTTCGGGCCAGATGATCCGCGTGCAAACGACCTGAATGACGATCAATGTGATGGCAACCGCAGCGGGCCGAATGGTGGTCCAGGTCAGGAACATGAGCCAGTGCTTCTTGATCTGCTGAAGAACGCGCGGCCAGCGACCGGACATCGTCATGACCAGATGCACGATGTCGCGATATTGACGCAGACGGCGAAACGTGCTCAGGACAAAGGCTACGGTCAGATAGAATGTGAATAGATGAAGCAGGTTGAATTTGAGTAAATCGTCCATCAGCTCATCCACCTAAGTGCTCTGTCTATTCTATCTTTCCCTCTTTTCCTCATCGGACTTTTTGGCGCAAATCCTTGACCCGGTCCCCCGATAGGTTTACGCTTTACATCCGCTCCAAACGGAATACTCTCCATGACCCGACGATTCGGCTTTCTGAACCGGGGCTTTTCCCGTCGATCCCACCAGATCGCATTATTCATCATCCTATTGTTGCTGTCGGGATGCCAGCGCGCGAACCACAGCTATCGAATCGTTGTCATTCCCAAGGGGATGACACACGAGTTCTGGCAATCGATTCGTCGAGGCTCCGAGCGTGCTGCCGCCGATTTTGGCGAAGAAGGAATCGGTGTCGAGATTATCTGGAACGGACCGCTTCGGGAGAAAGACATTCTCGATCAAATCTCGATCGTGGATCGCCGCATCGCCACCGGCGTTGACGGCATCGTTCTTGCGCCGCAACACAGTCAAATCCTTTCCGCTCCCATCAAGCGAGCCAGGGAAGAAGGCATCCCGGTGGTGATCATCGATTCGGGGCTGTCTTATGAACCAGGGTACATCAAATACGTGGCCACCGACAACTATAACGGCGGCTGGATGGCGGCGGAGCATTTGGCGAAAACCCTGATCGCCGAAGGGAAAACCGAACCGAAGTTGATTCTCTTGCGCTACCAGGTTGGCTCCGAAAGCACCGAGCAGCGCGAACAGGGTTTTCTCGATTACTTCGATCCCCTCAACAAGAAACGACCTCGGCACGAGTCGCCTCCCAAAGTACGGTGGCTCTCCACCAATCAATATGCGGGCGCAACTCGGGACAGTGCGAGCCGGGTTGCCGGGCCGCTGGTGCAGCAGTTCAAGGATCAGGCCGATGCGATTTTCGCGCCCAACGAATCGTCCGCCAGCGGTACATTAGACGTGCTTCGGAGCCTCGATCTGCATCTGATGAATAAGAAGGGAAACCGCAAGATCCATCTAATGGCCTTCGATTCCAGCCAGCCTTTGTTGCAGGCGATCGCCGAGGGAAACGTCGATGGGTCGATCATTCAAGATCCGTATTACATGGGCTATCTTGCGGTCGATACACTGGTGCGATATCTCAAGGGCGAAGATGTCAACAAGGGCCGGACGGAGATGTCGGTAAGCACTACGGAATATCTCGTCACGCCAAAGAATATCAACGATCTCGAAACCGTGAAGCGCTATGACCCTGTGAAACAGGCAGAACGAGACATGCGCCGGGAACGAAGGGAGAGGCAGACGTCAACCGCACGGCAGTAATTCCTTGTGGCCTGCTTATTTCTGGGTTATGGTAAGTGGAGTAACTTCAAGAAGACCAATCATGATGCCAGCGTCCTCAAAGAGTTGGAGCAAGTATCCCATGTCTAACATTACTCTCGAAGAAGCCCAAACACATTTGGCTGAGGTTATCGACAACCTCAAGCCCGACGAAGAACTTGTCATTACAAAAAATGATCAACCTATCGCTCGGTTGATGCGAATCACTCCACCATCGAAAGAACCGCGCCGTCCAGGTACTCTTAGAGGAACGGTACTCTACATGGCACCCGACTTCGATGCTCCTCTGGAAGATTTCAAGGAGTACATGGAGTGAGGTTGTTGCTCGATACGCATGCCGTAATTTTTCTCGGAGTCATTCTTTTCTTCCCGCATTTTCAGTCCCGACGATCTGGCGTGCTTGCAGTTTCACTCCGCTGAACCGATCTTGCCAGTCGCCTTCCACAATCTGTTTCATTACTGTTCTGGCCTCGGCCTCATGACCGCGGCGTTGCAATAGTTGCGCACGATCCCAGAGAATCTGTGCATTGGTCGGCTCCGCAGAATAGGCCTCTCGATAGCAGCGGTCGGCCAGGGCCAGATCGCCCTCGCGCTTTGCCGATTCAGCCAGCGACAACCAGGGTGAAGACTCGTTTGGCTTCATTGCCAGTGGGGTTGTCAGGTAGTCCCAGGCCAGTGCCGAAGTGCCGTTGCCGCCGATGGTTCGCAGAATCCTGGCGGCGCGATCGCAGACTCCTTCAACCTCCGGGTCGAGGCTGCGCCAGCGATCGGCGTAACGGACAGTCTTCGCAACCAGATCGGCAGGCGGTGGGACTTTGAGCGAAACCGAGGAGTCCGCCAGCCACTGGTAGTGAGTCAACAGTTGACCGTAATCGCGGCGAACCGTTTCGACATTGAACATCTCCGGCATCACTGCGTATTCCCGATCGAGGGCCTTTTCCAGGGCGGCATATTGCTGAATCGTCTGGCCTCTACGCTCGGCGATCATCGCAGAAAGTCGCCACAGCAGCGGCGATTTTGCCAGTTGGGGATCGGCGAGCAAGCCGCGCTGCAACGTATCGGCCCGTTCCGATTCGTTGGTGCTCCAGAGATATTCGATGGCCGTAACCGTCGTCAGAGTTTTTTCTTCAGGCTTCATGTCCACAAGAGCAAGATTGAGCAAACGATCCGCCAGTGGGTGATCGCCCAGTTGCTTGGCCTGCCAGGCCAGCATCACTACCAGCGGCCGCCGGTTCTTCTCGATCGCGTTGGCAGCGGTGGAATTCATCAGGATCGACCAGTCCCCAGCTTGTTTGTACTCCAACACCTGGCGGAAAGTGCCTTCGAGTGGCGGCAAGATCCCCTTGCCCAGCGTTTCCTTGAAGAGTTCCTTGAACTGCTTCTTGGCCGCTTCATTCTCGTTGGCGAGCCACGAAAATCGGGCTTGTTCGTAGCGAGCTTGATACTTCAACCCCGACTTCTCCGCCAACTCTCCCCAGGCTTGTGCGATTTGCTTGCGGAAGGTGTTACCCGTTGACTGGTCGGATAGCATCGACAGTGCACACCAGCCCCACACGTTGTCCGCATGCCGCTTCACGAAAGCCAGGGCACGTTTCCGTTCCGATTCCCGGTTGCCCAGGATGTTGTCGATAATATCCGCACTGCGCCAACGCAGCGCGATGGCACGGAAAGTGAGCAAGTTGTTCAGAAAGTCATTCGGCGTTTCCGGGCCGGGCAGGATACCGACATGGTTCTGATAGTAAAGGAACCGATCGTCGTGGAGCAGGAACAGATACCGCAGCAACGGATCGTGCGGATTGGCAGCAGCGTGCTCTCGAAGGCTCGCCACGGCTTGCATATTCTGGCCGGCAGCGGCCAGAAGTGTATAGAAACCCCGCCGGCGATCGCCGCGATCGTAAAAGTTCTTGGCAAGCTCAAGGACGTCCTGGGCGCGGTTCTCCATGAAATTGGCCGCGAGAACTTCCAGCGTGGCTTCCGGCGTCAGATCGACCACAACGCAAGCGTTTACCTCGTGACCCAGTTCATAATTCGGATCCAGATCGTATTTCGGATAAATCGTGGCCCGGTTGCGAAACGGCACCGGCAATACGAGCAGATCCTTCAGATCGGGTGCCAGGTTTACCGGCTGCGTCGCCTTGCGCTGCCGCTTCCAGGTTGCGATTTCCTTGCCTGATGCATTGATTATCTTGATCGCGCCGTCAGCACCGTAGACTTCGCGCACCAATAGCGCACCGGTTGCCCGATGCTTCCTGGCACGCGGTGAAAGCGGCACCGCTTCGGCTTTCTTGGCTGCTTCCTTCTTGGCCGGGGCAGCGATGGCCTTGGTGATCTGTTCATCGAGGAGCAAAACCGTTCGGCGCTCGGCCAGTCGATTGCCTTCAAAGACCAGGTGAACTTCAACCCAGGCCTGGGGCAGATCCTCTTCGCCAGGCTGGATCACTTCCAGCGGCACGATGGCAGCAGTCTGGTTGTCCACAGCCACGACATCCGCACCGACTGTTAAATCCTCAGAGGGCGGCAATACATCCGTAAGGATGGCGGCGAGTTCCGCCCGATGGAATCGGCTAACGACTCGCGTGGCTCCGATCCCCAGCTCCGGGTATAGATGCAAAAGGGTTGATCCATCGCAAACGACTTGTTCTTTCAATCCGAATGGCAATTTGCGTTCGTAGGCGAAACGCCCTTGTCCATCGTGAGTGATAGCGAATGCATCGTTCTTGCCGAAACGGGTGATATGCCAGTTCGAGGTTCTGGCCCGATCGATGAGCAGTTTCGCTGCGGGTGTAACGGTACCGCGTCGCTGGCCGGATCGTGGAGCGGCCTCGGCTTCGAGAACGGCCTGAATATCGGCGGGCAAGGAAGTCATGCCCGGCGCATAAGCCACCAGATCGGTGAAGACCCGCTCCAGACCGCTGAACGAGGGTCGACCATAGTAGGTAGGAGCGCTGTTGATGCCCTGGAGTATCCCGGAGACTTTGCGACGGGTCTTGAGACGGCTCAGTTCTCCAAGAGCCTTGGACAATTCTTCCCGCTCCTTTGGATCGGGTTTGGCATCTTTTTCTTCCAGCACGGAAATATGGGGGGCACCATTCTGATCGAAATAGTTCCATGACGTAGTGTTGCCATGAACATATCTCCCCGCCGATTGTTCCTGCATAAAGAGAAACTCTGCCGCTCCATAAAACCCACTGTCTCCAGGTCTCGATGGACCAATCGGTAACGGAGCATTGACCGATGGGGTACCGAAGGATCTCCAATCGTTTGTCTCTGCGGTAGATGACGAACGAAAGCCAAGCGGAACCTGAACATTGATACCAACATTCCATGTGTTGAAGCGGTCTCCACTTAGATTCGCAAATGCATTAGTTCCGTTGCCGGCCAATGCGTAGCCGTCCCACAACCTAGCTGAAATGGGCAAGCCTTGTGCCACCGATCGAACCGAACCATCCATCATCATGACGGGCGGATTATCTCCCCAGTCGCTGCTTAACCTAACTCCGTCCGGCGAAAACCTGACATCGGACTCCGCCCAAAAATGGTTGCCGGCACGACGACTTAGCCCTTGACCACCGAGTCCTCCGCCTCGATCCATAAGATCAGACCATTCCACGCCAGTCCCAGTTCCATTGACGTTGAACTGGCTGGTAAATCGCACATCCGGTCTGCCGAAATGAAACCTGCTGGTCCCGCCCACAATCTGCCTGTTGTCCCCAAGATCGCCAATCAGGCTTCCCATCTGTTGAGTGACTGAAGATACATCACTGTCCTGACTTGGAAGGCCAGACGGTTCACCATCGACAACTCTCGCATCGACGATTACACGATCTTCACGATCCACTTCGACAGCAGCCTGAAGGTCGGGATCCAGTCCAATTTCTTCGTTGGTCAGATCCTCAGCCTCCTTGAGCCGGCGACTACCTTTGAATCGTCTCCCCAAATAACGATTCTTGGAAAGCTGCAGCGGTTCGGACTCCGGCACCGCGAATGCCCCTCCATACAACTGGCCGGCGGTCAACACCGGCGAATCGTTTTGATTATTGTTGTTGGGCCAGTTCAGGTAACGCGGCATCGTTCGACACAGGATCGTTTGCAATACCTCATTGGCATGCGGCTTCTGGTTGATGCGCTGGATACCAAGTCCCGCCGGTTGATTGGGGTCGGGAATGTACACGGTAGGCATCTTCGCAGGGCAACCATACATCGCCCAGTGATCTTTTCTGCCGCGATCGATGTTGAATTCCTTGTACATCGCCTCGTTTTCGAGTACCAGGAGCGAAGTAAAAGGCGTCATCACATACATCGCCTTGCTCAATTCGGTGATGGTCTGCTGATGTCCGCGGATGTCCTCGGCGATAAGCTGATCGATCTCCAGCTTGGCCCAGGTGCGCGGCAAATAGTCTGCCTTGGCCGCGATTTCCTGGATCGGTACCGTTCGCTCGAAGGTCTGCCCATCAACCGATCCATTAACTACTACTCCGCTCAATGCCGCATCATCGATGCGTGCCACAGCAGCAAGTTCTTCGCCGTGGGCCAGCGTGTTGGTGAAGGTCAAGAAGTGGGGCATTTTCTCACCGGCACTCACCGTTATGTTCAGGAGCCGGGGGGTATTGAGCGTCGAGGCCAGTTCAAAGCCCCGCCAGGCAATCGGCTCATCGGGGTTGATCTGCGTGAACAAGCCACCCGTTTTTTCCGCTGCGACCTTCATGAACGCTGGGGAAACTCTCTTGCCAACTCCCACACCGACATAGCGTGTTCCTGCCGGCAACATCGGAATAAGCCTATCGGTGCGATGTTCGCCCAGCGTTGCCACGCCGCCGCCGATATGCACCAGATGGGGATTCTGACCCATTGCCAGCCAGGACTGCGCTTCCTTCAACGCCCCTTCCAGATTCAAAGCTCCGATCAACTGGGTTTGTTCCAAGAACTTCATCCCGGCGGCCAGATTATCGGGCGAAACCGGCATGGGCTGAGGGGCGAACTTGTGGATGCGCGTGCCGACCGTCATCAAGGCAAAAGTGTCGTCGTGTTCCGCGTTATTGAGCAGATTGCGCAGAATCTCGATCTGTGCCCGCGCCACCAGCGGATCGCGTGCGCCGCTGGCTTCAAAGAGAATCACCCAGTCGCGACGTTCGCGTCGAATCAACCCCGGAAGCTGGGGGCGATAGCGCAACATCAGATACTTGTGACCATCCTGTTCCGTCGAGGACCAGCGAATACTGGGCGTCGCGTTCGGGTTCGACTCATAGAGATCGACCAGCACATCCTTATCGGCCCTGATATTGCTCTTCTTGTCCGTCAATACCAGGTCGGTGCCCTGAGGTTGAATCTTCATATCGGGATGCGATGGCGAAGTTGCCGTCATCATCGTCCCGCCTTTGACGATGGCGCTAAAGGACCAGTCTCGAACGTGGTTGAGGCTATGACCGGCCGGGAAGCGATAGCTGGTTCGCCCATAGGAAACCGGCAATTTTTGCGAGTAACTGAGGATGATTCGTTTTTCCTGCCGGCCTTCCAGCGGGAAGACGCGCATCTTGAATAGACTCCCGTCGACCCATTCCAAAAGCGCAGGATCGCGGCGAGCGTAGCGAATCTTTTCGTAGGTCTGGCGGGCGATGTTGCGCTCGGCCATGCCGCCTTCCATGAGCGTCGATTCTTCGCCGTGGGAGACGTACATCGCCAGCCTGGATAACGAGGCATCGGGCGGCAATGGGAAATAGAACGTCCCTTCCATCTGAAAGTTTTCGTGATTGAAGTAAGTTTGGTCGATCGTGGTGCGGGCAAATCCATCTTCGATGTGAACATCGATGTGATATTTGACCAGCGAAAGTTTCGCTTCCTGGCCGTAAGGATCGACAGCGACCAGCGCGCCGCCATCGTATCGACCACCGGGAACCAGCGGCGAATCGGCAGCGATCATCAGTTCGCGCGTCCAGTCGAGTGCATGCGAGGCACGCGGGGCAGTAAGAATATCGGTTGAGCCGATCGCGAGTTCATGCCCACTGGTGATCGGAGTTGCCAGACCGGTCACTTCAACCTTCCCTTGAGTGACCAGAACGCCGATCCCCTTTTCGCCGGTGCGGACCTCGAACTTGGTCCCAAGTGCCGTGACCGTTTTGTCCAGCGTCTCCACGGTGAATCGACCGCGCTGGTCGTCTGCTTCCGTTGCTTCGACAAACACTTCACCCGCCATCAATTTGAGCTGTCTATCATTTACCAGTTCAACGGATGTCTTTTCGTTGAGGTAAACAATGCTGCCATCCGGCAACTTGACCCGGCGTTTTTCACCGGGCTTGGTCGTTTCAGTCCGATGCAGTGCCAACTCGGTCGGCTTTGGCGACGTGGGCTTGGGCTTGGCTTTCAATCCCTCCTTGTCAGCTGGGTCCGTTTCCTGAGCGACTTCGCGCGGTGGTCCCGTGGGGATCGGATCCGACGGTTTCATCCAGATTAGCAACACTGCTGCGAGCGAAGCGGCAGCGGCAAGCGGCGGAACGAAGGAAAGCCACTTGCGCCTTCGCACCTTGGGCACGTTTGGCTCGGGACGAGCGGTGCTGGGCAACTGGGCCACCACCCGTTCCGCCGTGATGGTCGAGGCTTCCCGGCGCGGCTCAAAGGTTTGCCGTAACTCGACGTCCTGCATTTGAAACGCTTCCGCCAGAATGAGGTGGTCGGGATTCTCCCCGATCCAGGCTTGCAGTGCTTGTTCCTGAGTCGGGGTCAATTCCCCGGCGATTCGGGCGGTCAAGAGTTCGAGAGCTTCATCGTGAGTCATTGGATACTCCGGCAATTCGCGAGCCGTTCGCGTAAAATCGCCCGTGCTTTCGTGAGCCGGGCGTTGATGGTTGCAGTGGATACACCGAGCAGTTGAGCAAGATCGCGGTAAGTCAAGTCGTCGTAGTAGTAGAGCATCACGGCCTGTCGAAAGTCTTCCGGAAGATCTTCCACTTCGGACATGATTTTGCGACGTTCGTCATCGAGCATCGCATTCGATTCAGGCTCCGAAAGCAGCTGATCCAGCGATTGTTCCGGATTCAGGGCACTGAAGGAAATGGTGCTGCGTTCCTTGGCCTTGAGCCAGTCCAGACAGGCCCGGTGGGCGATCCCCATCAGCCAGGTTCCGACCTTGTTATGGTCCGTGAGCGCGCCGAGCGCGCGGAAGCCGCGCAGAAGAGTTTCCTGAGCCAAATCATCGGCAACATCGGCCCGCCGAACGCGAGCGTGACAAATGGCAGTGATGCGCGCAGCCCAACGCCGGCTCAAATCGGCATAGGCATCGGTCTGTCCGGCAAGGGTTCGCCGAACCAGCTCGGCATCGTTCATCCGTGGCCCTCCGGGGGGCATCCGTCGTTGGAGAGTGACTCTTCCTGAGTTAGAAGAACGAACAGCCGAAGTTAATAGTTGCCGACCCTGCGAATCTCGTTACGCGGTGAAAGGGAAACGAGCAAGCACTCAATTACGCCTCAAGCCCAGTTCATTTTCCATTCTGGCGCTTCGCCAATTCCGCACGCAAACGAGCAATTTCAATGTCTGCTGCTTGTCGGGCTTAACGACCATATTATCCGGCACGACTTGCCCAAATTTAGTACTTTTGGGCAGCGGGTATTGCACCAATAGTTCGTTAAAGAGTTGAAAATCAGGCCGCCGAGCTTGGACCAGGGCAAGACTGGCAAGGGTAATTTTGCGCTGATTGGATTGGGAGGTCGATTCCATGAAATGCTCCAGCGGCAAACTGCGCAAATAGTCGAGTTCGGCCTTGCGGTAGGCGTATTCCAGAAGCCCCCTCGGTAATGTTGATCGCATGGATCTCTCTCCGAAAAATGTCGCGAATCCCTTATTTTGGTGGTGCTTTCGGAACCCCGGCTCGCAAGAAGTCATCCACGTCCTTGAGCAGTTGTTCCAGGTCAATTTTGACCTTCCCCATCGCCTCCACACCTTTCTTGTCCTCTTCCTCCATCGATTCATTTTTCAAAGCCATCTCGACTTCATCGGTGAACTTCTTGGCGACCTCCTGTCCTGCCAGCTTCATTTTGAGAATCGTGAGTCGATCCCCGACCGACTTGCACTTCTCGAAGTACTTTCGGGCGGTGGGTAGTAAGTCGCGCAAGTCCCGGAATTTGCCGAGCGTCGGCCAGGTTTCGTAGATCCACTTCCGCGCTTCCGCATGCTGAGCATCGCGCAATGCCCAGGCTTTTTTCAAGTCCTCATAGGTTTTCTCTATGGCATCATGAGCTTTGGGGTCATCCTTTGTCTCGGTCAGGGCTTCTTCGTAAGTCTTCAGCGCCTGGTCGAATTCGGCCAGTTGCCTGAACGACACCGCTCGAAGGAGGATCGCTTGCACTTTCTTTATCCTGGCCTGAATTGCCGGGTCGTTTTCTTCCTTGATGGCGGTTTGCAGGACTTCGAGGTGCTCTTTCAAATTCTTCCGCATTTGTTGAAGGATTTCCAGTTGTTGTTCGCAAGGCGCAATCAATGGCGCACCGCTCGGCAACTCCTTTTCGATTCGCGCCGGAGCTTCTGAATGTCTTCCTCAGCTTCGCCGGAAATCGCATCCAGAATGGTCATGGTCGATTGACCGCGATCGAACGCCGCCTGGTTTTTCCCACCCTGCTGTTCAAATGCACTGATGTCCTGGAAACAGCGATTCCCGATGATCCGACCATCCCTGATCCGGTTCAGAATTTCGGCGCGAACCAGATTGAGCCGGGCCGTCAGTTCTGCTCCCGGCTGGAGGTTGATTGTCCGTACGACCACGCGGTCGTCGAGGATTTCGATCGGTATCCGGGCGATAACGCGATCGCCCAGCACCACCTTGGTAAAAGCCGCATTCGAGATCGGCTCCTTGGAAATGAAAACGCCGTCGTGGTTCACCATCTCTTGATGATTGTTCACATCGGGGAAATCGTCGTGGCGGATCCAAACGTGTACTGCCCCCTTGGGCGGCACTCCCTTCGCATCGACCAGTTGCAGTTTCAACTGGGCCGTCGTGGTCCCCAGTTTGACCACCCGATAGCCGATCAAGCCGGTTACTCCCTTGGGGGGCGGCAGGTCGTCGTAGCGCGACATCATCCGGCACTGACAGATACCGTCCTTCGGATCGCTCAGAAGCTGCATCAACACATTGTCGGCCCGCGTGGCAATTTGCGGCCGGGGAGCGCTATTGGATTTGGCATCCTTTGCCGGGCGCGAACCTGCCTGAAGCGAATTGCGAATTTGCAGGACGGCAAACACATCATCCTTTTTCACCCACTTATTGAGCGGGCCAAGTGCTGAGGCCTTGAAGCGGAGAATGGCCTTGTTATTGTTCACGCCGTCGAAGGTGGCCATGATGCCGAAGTCCTGGCCGATCATCAATCCGGCCAGCCGAGCTACGAAAGCGCGATCGTACGTCTGCATTTTGCGAATGATCGGCGTGACGAAACCGGTTGTCCCATCGTATTGCCGGGCTTGTAAATCGTAGTGGCCCTCGGCGAAATCGATCCGCAGAAAATGCGTCTTGGTGCCGGTGACTTCATTCATCGTATCCAGCGCTGCAAGTCCTTTTTCATTGACCGTCTTCCAGATCGGCTCCCATTTCTGGGGGGCCAGGCTGTTCAGATCGACCACTTCCACCGTACCAGATTCCCCAGCGCTGCTTGCAGGCTGCCCTGGAGATCGCGCTTCAAGGCGATGCGGAAGTGTTCGGTAAAATCGGGATGATCGCCCAGGAAGAATACAACCTTGAGTTGATAGGCAACCTTCATCTCAGGATCGAGTGCCGAAGCGCGTGTGATGAATGCCGTTGCCAGCAGAAGTGCAAGGAGACAGCGCATGAATAAGCCTCCGATTTAGTGGAATAGTGAATCCACGTCCAAAGAAAGGTTCGGAAAGGTTGTAAGATCGGTACGATCGCCGCGCTGGAGGACTCGGACTTCGGCGTATCCCGCCGGTCCAGGTTGACGATACACCTCAAGCGTTCGATCGTTGAGGTTCACGATCCAGTATTCGCGGATGCCGTTTTCGGCATAGAGAGGCCCCTTGATGTCGCGGTCGAAGTCGATGGAAGAATCAGCCACTTCGATGAGCAGATAAATATCCGCAGGTTGCGGGGCAGAAGAAACATACAAGTCATCGCGCGGAACCAGCAACGACACATCGGGTTCGGGCCGGCTATCGGTAAGACGAATGGGATCTTGAATACCCAGCAACACCACATCGGGAAGGTGTTTACCAAACCAGCGGTTCAACCCCTTCACACACGCAGCATGAGGATCGCCAATTGACATTTTGTCGAGAACCTCCCCACGGATGAATTCAACGCGATGACTTTCGTCGATGATCCCAAACTGGATCATTTCTTCGTATTCATCGACCGTAAACCGATGGCGTGTAAGCACGGCGGACATAAATGCTCCTTTGGTCTGGCGTGGGCAGGCATTCTTGCCTGCCTTGACGACTGGCAGGCAGGCCCCAAACAATTATTGTGAGACTAGGGAGATTTGGCGACAACCTTCACAAACTTCTTATCCTTAGCCACCAATTGTATCGACATCCCCTCTTTCAATGTGAATATCACCTCCCGAATCAGGCATCGCTAATCCGAATTCATCATCTCTTCCGTCAGATTCGCGTTGGTGAAGACGTTCGATACGTCCTCGTGGTCGTCCAGTGCTTCCATTAGACGAATAATGCGTTTACCCGTTTCCAGATCGACATTGACACCCGCTTTCGGGACCATGGACATTTCCGCCGAGATCGGTGTGATGCCGGCTTTTTGCAAGGCGTCTTGAACCGCTGCGAAGACGCCGACCTCGCACAGAACCTCGAAGTGATCGCCCGCGCGATTCATGTCCTCGGCACCGGCTTCCAGAACAATGTTCATCAGTGTATCTTCGGTGACCGTCTTCGCATCCACCAGAATCACGCCCCGCCGGCTAAACATGTAACCGACGCAGCCAGGATCGCCCATGGTTCCGCCCGAGCGCTCGAACAGTTTGCGGATCTCGCCGTTGGTGCGGTTGCGGTTGTCGGTCATGGCGTCGACGTAGACGGCAACCCGGCCCGGCCCAAAGCCCTCATAGCCGAGTTCTTCCATGATGTCGCCGCCGAGTTCGCCCGTGCCGCGCTTGATCGCGCGCTCGATGTTTTCGCGGGGCATGCTCACCGAGCGTGCTTTATCGATCGCGTAACGCAGTTTGAGATTGGTATCCGGATCGCCGCCTCCATGCCGGGCGGCAATGATGATATATCGGCTCAACTTGCTGAATACCTTGCCCCGCTTGGCGTCGGCGATGCCCTTCTTGTGAGAGATGTTTGCCCAATGCGAATGCCCTGCCATATCCTCTCCTTCAAACCACGATACCAATCCATTCCACTATAACGTACGAAGTACTCAGCGATGCCCCGAAACCCGGGGGAGATTCGGAGTTGTATCAATGCATCATCCGAACTACTGAACGCAGACCTTCCGTTATGGTACAATGTCCGCCATCGATTCTGTCGGAAGCCGCACCAAACAACACCCTGAGGGAATGCCGACATTGAACGCTCAAGCCATGCCCTCAACTATCTCTCCTCTTCCGGTAGCCGGAGATGCTATCACTCGCCTCCACAGCAATGTCGCTGGCGTGTTCTTCGGTAAACCCGATGTGATCCGACTCGGCCTGACCACTTTGCTTGCCCAAGGACATCTTTTGCTGGAGGATGTACCCGGTGTGGGCAAAACCTTGCTCGCCAAGGCGCTGGCCCGAAGCATCGCCGCATCGTTTCATCGTATCCAATTTACCCCCGATTTGCTCCCTGGGGATTTGCTCGGCACCAGTATCTTCCACCAGCCGAGCGGTCAGTTCATCTTTCAGCCCGGACCCATCTTCGCTCAGGTGATTCTTGCCGATGAAATCAATCGTGCCACACCGCGAACGCAATCGGCGCTGCTGGAGGCCATGAGCGAACAACAAGTGACCACCGATGGACAGACCCGACCTCTCGGACCGCCCTTTTTCGTGGTTGGCACCCAGAATCCCTACGAATTTGAAGGAACTTATCCGTTGCCGGAAAGCCAGCTCGATCGGTTCTTGATGCGGATCGAGATCGGCTATCCCGATCGTCCGGCGGAACGCGAACTCTTGCTCGGCACCGCTGCGGCGAGCCGGTCGATTCGCTGCAATCGGTGATCCAGGCCGTGGAAATCGTTGCCTTGCAAGAACGGGTTCGCAACGTAAAGGTCGCCGATTCGCTCGCGGACTATATTCTCGACATCTGTGAGGCAACGCGGAGACATCCGGATGTAGCGCTGGGAGCCAGCACGCGGGCCGCACTTGGATTATACCGCGCAGCTCAAGCCGCTGCACTGATCTCAGGCCGGGACTACGTGGTGCCGGACGATGTCAAAGCGCTGACGATTGCTGTGTTGGCACATCGACTTATTTCCAAACGCTGGACGCAAGGAATGCGCGACGACACGGCCAAGCGGGCCTTGTTGGAGATTCTGGAAAAGACGCCGGTTTAAGGCAGAGTGAAAGGAGAGGCGCTGGATTCAATGTCATGCACCCGAGAGATTGCTTAAGAACTCGGCGAATGAGTCTGCAATGTGGTAGCAGTTTTCATATCCCCAGGGACGCTCAGGCAAGTCACCGGCATCTCTCAGACGAAAAAACTCTTTTATGCTCGGATCCAGATGGGGAAGCCGACTTAGCGTCTCGTCATCCCAAAAAAACTTCATCTCCGTGTCCAGTGCAAAAACCTGACCGTGGTCGATCCTAGCCACGGAAAGACACCCAGTCATTCCGAAGTGACCATAGCTGATGCAGATCATGCCCCTCCCAAGGGGCCAGTGCGTTTTCGATCCGACCAAGCCTGATTGGCGATTCAGAGAAGGAACATAATACCACGAGCGGCGAAAGATAAGAGGTCGTACACGTTTAGCAAATGCGATCTGCGAAAGGATAGCTACGATCATGAAAGCTTACGCCATTAAGCATTCACTGCACTCGCCGCGGCTGTGCTTCTTTCATTACCTGATGTTTCACGGCAGAGAGGTAGCCCAAGCGCCGTACTGTCGTCCGGTATCGCCTATACTTGGCGACGACCTTTCGAAGCCATTGTACTTGATCCATAACACACGGATTCCTCACGCTTTTGTCCCCTCGGCCATAAACTTAGTGGTTTCGGAAGAAGCCAAGAATGCCCTCGCTGGCATTCCTCGCATTGCTTTCATTCCGGTGTGTTTTCACAAGATCGTCGACTTTCCAGTCTACCCCGCCGGCGACTTCTCATTTCGCGAAACCGTTGAATTTAAGCGCGTACTCGACGGGGCAGATATTGAGCACTTTTTGGACCGACTTCCCGATATCCCCGCATTACACAACAATGTCGGTTGCTACTACGAGTTGGTTGTTACCCGATTGAGCGATGTGTCATCGCAATATGATTCTGTGCGCCCCATTATCTGCGAAATGCCAATGGCCGCTACCCGAAAAGCAGAGTTGCTCCTTTCGTCACAGTTGCTTAGGGACTATCCTGTGGTCTGGGACAGTTACACGGTGTTCAATGCGGATGCTTTCGAGCGCATATCCCCATTCTTAGACCGGGACTATTTCGGAATTGTTGAACTGGAGGTCTGAAGACAAGAAGCGTCTTGTTCACAATCGTTGATCGTGGTGTGTTGGTCCAGCGAATCTTGCGGCGGTATGGTCACTCGTTCTTGAGGGCAAAATCGCAGGAAACTGCGATAGTCGTGCGGAAGCGACACGCCGATAAGACGCTTGTCTTCTTCGATCCGTTCAAGTGGCTCCGGTCCTGTCTTTGCGTTAAATCGTAGTCGATCCAAGTGCGTTCGGAGATTCATAATAGGTGCCACTCACCAAAAGTTTACGATAGCGCCACGCAGGCATCCGGTTTCTCGGTGAAGAAGTGATATAAGATCCGGGCGACATTCTTTGCAGTAGAGAGTGGTAGCCATTTACCATTTTCCGCTTCGTACTCGATTTCTGGATCTTCCGTCAACTCAAACCGCAACCCTTTAGAGAATGCCTTCAGAGCCTTGATGCCGCCCGGTAAACTAGCCACAAAGCGATCGTCGTAATCAAAGGGGCGGTCAAAGAGAGCCGGAATAAAAATCGTGTCCGTGTCGCCCGATTCAAGAAAATGAGCGGCATATGGCACCTTTACGGAGGCTGGTTTCAGTTTGGCCCGAAACTCGCGAAGAGCTTCAAACTCAACGCCCTCATCTTCTTCGAGGTCACCACCATAATCGCCCGCAGCAACATACTTAAGGCAAAGCACAAAGATACCGTAGGTCGTATAACTTCCCACCCGCGGAAAATCCCTGTCTTCGACCTGCCAGGCATCCACATTAATCTTTTGTCCGATATGCTTTTCCAGTTTGGCGAGATATTGCGCGCGACTATCAGGGCCGTAATCTTCAAGCCAGTTGCTAAATCGTTCTCGGACAAGGTTTATTCCCATATTGTTATTCCCTTCGCGACAATTCGCGCGCTCAAAACCAGTAAATGCACGATTTGGCCCATTATTCCGAGGATTTGTTCGGAAGGAATCTCGTTTTTGCCCCAAGTCAGATCATCTCGAAAGTATTTCTGTTTGTTCTGCAAATACTTGCGCCAATCGTCCGGAGGAGTAGTACTCAGGAACACAAACTGTGCGCTTTCAACTTCATCCGGCTCGGCAACTGCCAGAGCACGGTAGATGCGGACGAGAAACTCCTTGAAGTTCGTGCTGACATTACCTCGCTTTTCATCCCGGTACTTGCACTCAGCATACAGAATATGCCGAGTCAAATTGCCACGATAGAGCTTGAGGGAAAAATCAAAAACGACCTTGCCAATCGTGCAAGCTTTCTTGGTTACGTCATAGGCATCACCGAACAGTTCGAGTTCGAAACCGAGAAATCGGGTCTGGATCAGCCAATGTTTTACATCGTGCTGATAGACCTCTCCTTTCTTGTGGGAACGCTCTCTCATTGCTCGTGCCACCAGCCTTCATAGCACTCAACCAACACGAATTGTAAAGCACCCAAAAGGATGCGTCAACGATCTCCGTTTGAAACATGCGGATTGCACCGAAGTTTCTTAAGATTTATCCCGGTAACCCCGATTCATCCCTTCAATTTCTCCTTGTTGCAGAATCTCCAGGTTGCAGGAGCAGGTCCGCACCATCACGGTCGCCGACTCGTTCGCAGACTATATTCTCGACATCTGCGAGGCAATGCGATTTTGGAAAAGAGGCAGTCCCTTTCTAAGCGGCAAAGTGATAGAGTAGTTGACATGATGAACCGCGTAACCTTGTGTCCTTGTCATCTTGTTACCGTCCGGTGTAAAAAATGCCTGGGATCCAATTAACCGAGGTTGCCCATGCGGAGGTGGTCGAAGTTCCAAGCGGGTCGGTAGACGATCAACCTTTGACGTCCTTCTGGACGAGGGAGGGTAAACTCTGGCTCCTGGCGACGGTTGTGATGGTCGTAGTTGGGGTGTTCAAGGGAATTAATCTCCTGGTTCTGATGGCGTATTTGTTGATTGGTCTGTGGCTTCTCAATTGGTGGAGTGCTCACCGAGGATTGCGGCGGCTTCGTGGCCAACGGGTCATCGGTGGTCGCGAGTCTTCGCGGGGATTCCCACGACCCGCCAACTGGAAGTGCATTGCGACCTCGGCCGGCCCTCACGAGGTTGGACGCTGGAGGACCGGAGTGAGGGATTCCATCTGGTCTGGCAAGTTTTGCATCTAGATCCGTGCCGTCTATTGCGTCTAAGACGGACGATTACGATTGACAGGCGCGGCAAGCATCATGTAGAGCCTTTACGTGCATTGAGCCGCTATCCATTCGGGCTGGTCCAGGCGTCGATTGAACTCGCCGGTGCCGAGGAATTGATCGTTTTGCCTCATCTGGGCACGGTTCATCGGGAGCATTTGAAAGTCTGGCTCTGGCAATCGGTACGGGGAGACGGCCGATTGCGCCGCGCATTCGGCATAGCAGTCTTCACGCAGCTGATCTCTACGGCCTGAGAGATTATCGGCCCGGCGACAGTCCACGCTGGATTCACTGGCGAACCTCGGCCCGGCGAAATCAGTTGCTCGTGCGGCGAATTTGAAGATAATATCCCTGCAAGCTTGGCTCTGATCGTTGAGCCTTGGCTGCCGGACAGGCCCACCGAAGCCCAGCGGCAACGACTTGAGCAGGTGATTTCGCTGGCCGCGACGATCTGCCGTGAATGGTGTCGAGAACCGGCGGGCCGGCTTATTTTGGTGATTGCTCGTCCCGAACCTGTTATCGTGGAAGGATCGACCCGACCGGAACATGCCTTACGAACGATGGAAACATTAGCAGTACAAACGGGCTTGTCAGCCGAGCCGGTCAACACCTGGATGGAGAATCTAAACCGAACGGCCTTATCGATACCGATGCTTGTGTTGAGCAGCAACAACGGCTTTACCCTCGCCGAAGCGGTCGGTGTTGAATTAGGACGAGCCATCGCCTCGGTAGACGTGGGCGAGCCAATTGGGTGGTATTTCCCACCGAATAGTGGTCAGTGATCAGTGGTCAGTGGTCAGTAAATACCAAACCTTGGGAGTGGTCAGTGGTCAGTGGTTAGTGGTCAGTAAATGCAAATACCCGGAGGGGTTTGGTATTTACTGGCCACTAACCACTGACCACTGACCACTAATTCCTATGTATCTCCTATCCGCATTTCGTTTGAGCACCTACCTCACCCTGTTGATGGCATGTCTTGCGCTGGGGTATTCGGAAATTGAGCTTTTGCCGGAGATTCCGCTCATCATGGCTTTCTTGGTCATGTTGCTGATCGTCGGCTATTCACTGGAAGGGCGCTGGGCGTTGTCGCTTGGCTCTGCCAACATTGTGGGTGGTTTCCTCTTTGGGATGCTCGGAATTTGGGCGCTTTATCAGTTCGTTCGTCCATCCATTGGCTTGGCGGATCAAATCCCTATGCCGGTTCGCCTGTTGCCTTATCTTGGTCCGGTGATGATGATCCTCATCCCCGCCAAACTGCTTCGTCCGAAATCGCATGCGGATTACTGGGCGATGCAGGGGATCGGTTTGTTGGCTGTGGCGCTGGGCTGTGCGATGGCCCATGATGGGGTGTTCGGATTTTTGATGGTGGTCTATTTATTTGCGTTCGTCTGGAGCATGACGCTGTTCTATCTGGGACGTTGTGCGGGGGTGATCGAAACGGAAGCCGGCAAGCGCTCGCTGGAAACGGGCAGCAAACACCGCTGGTTCATGTTCCGCACGACCGGACGATGGTCCGTGTTGATTGTCGGTATCGGCGTACCGCTGTTTTTGGTCACTCCCCGGCCGGGAAATAGTCGCTGGGAACTGCCGTACGCTGCCCGCGGCCGAATGGAAACGGGCCTTAGCAGCAGCGAAACCGACCTCAACCGCACCGGCACGCTAGACCTCAATGAGGAAATTGCCTTTGAAGTTTACGCAGAGGATCGATCGGGCAATCCGAAGACCGATCTCGATTCGAACCAACTCTGGCAGGTGACATCTTTGCATCAGTACGAAAGAGGTCGTTGGCTTCGGGACAGGAATGCCGGATTGAATATCCGAAATCTCAGTTCCGGGTTGAATTCATCTCCAAAATCGGAGCAACGCAGCCCCCATCCAAATTCTCAGTTACCGGACTTCGGGCCACTCGAATACCGCCTTTCCTTTATCCCTCAGCGATCGCTTGGCGACGCGAAACCCCTCGCCTATCCGGTGTATTGGGTGCCGAATCGGCCCTCGCCGATCGTGATTGTGGAACGTGCCGGATCGTTCCCCGTATCGCAATTCCGCGATGGTTCTTTTGACCTGCAGTCCAACCGCAGCATTCGTCCCGGCGAGATCAGCCTGATACAGACAACGATAACGTCGCGATTCTTGGTTCAGTCGGGCAATTTACTTTCAGAACAACGGTTTCATTGAACCTCTGACGCGGGTTCCCGACCGGACACGTATAACGCGCTGGACCGAAGATCTCTTGGATCGGCTGGTCCTAGAACACAAGCTTAGCCAGGCCGTTCGAACCGAACTCGACCCCAGCATCGGCAAACCGTTGGCAAAGCACCATGTGTCGATTGCCAGCGCAATTGAGAACTATCTTGCCCACTCGAAGGAATTCCAGTATTCTCTGCAACTGCAACGCCAGGATCGAAGCATCGATCCGGCGGAAGATTTCTTGTTCAACACCAAAACGGGGCACTGTCAACGCTTCGCTACCGCGATGACGCTAATACTGCGTTCCCAAGGGATACCGGCGCGATTTGTCATTGGCTTCAAAGGATTTGAAACTCAGGGACAAGGCAAATATGTCGTCCGTCAAAGTCAGGCACATGCCTGGGTTGAAGCGCTCATCCGCGATGACTCGGGGCCGAACTTGTGGTTCAACATGCAGGCGGCGATCGTTGGAGTACCGGCAGCGGTTGCATCTATTGGTAACATGGCGCGCGACTTCAGCCGGCTTATCGCTGGATGACACTCGATCCGACTCCTGGAGAGGACGAAGCGGCGGTAGCAGACAAGAACCTTGTCGGCTGGTTTGAAGACTCGCTTACCAAGTGGAGCAACTGGTTCAGACAATTTATCCTGGGCTATAACGAAAACTTACGGGGACAGACGATCGAAGCGATTCTCGATCGCCTCAGCCAGGGTTGGACTGACTTCCTCGAAGGTCAAATCATCTGGCCCTGGTATGTGCTCGCGGCAGGGACGGGACTGCTTGTTCTTCGGCATTTCCGTCGCTTTCGCAATCCTTTAGTCGTGAAACCCTCACTCGGCGTGCCGTTTCAGGCGCGACTATTGGCGATGCTGGGGTGGAATGGATTCTCCGCCTCGACCGGTCAGACTCCAAAAGAATTCGCGGCCCAGGTCGGGAATCGGCTCGCGCAACGATCGGAGACTCGTGGAGTCGCCACGATCCCGCAAAGTGTGACCGAACTCTATTATCGCGTCTGCTACGGCGCTAAACCGTTAAATACAGCGGAACAGATGAAAATGGACGAACAACTCGATCGACTGCAATCCGCCTTGCTCGCTATGGTCCGTCGCCGCGCTTGAGGTTGCATTTTCTTTGCGGATTGCTCATGATCTTCCATTGTTTGAGCGAGTACGGTTGAGTTTCAAGGTTTTTGTGGAGACAATGGATGTCCCTGAGCAAAGGTCGGAGTCGAGCATTGTCCTTGCCGCGCCGATTGGTCAGCGACTTGCTTCATTTTTCTCAAAATCTTCCGCTCATTCCGATGGAACGGCGGATGCAGCTTCAGCCCGTGGTTCTTGCCCGTCAGCTGGCGAATCCGCGTCCCGGCTGGTGTGCTCTGTTTACCAAGGCCTTTGCCATTGTCTCCGCGCGCCGACCGGAGCTGCGCGATTCTTATTTGCCTTATCCCTGGCCCAGGATGTATCGCTACCGCGATTCGGTAGCGGTGGTTATCGTCGAACGGCAACTCGGCAGCGAGCACGTGCTTTTGCCGCTTTACCTTCGCAATGCGGATCGACAAACGCTGACCGACCTCGAAATCCAACTCGAATTCGCCAAGACAGCCCCGATCGAAGCCATCAACTCGTTCCGCCGGACCTTGCAAATAGGCCGCTACCCCCGGCCGATTCGACGGATGATCTGGAGGATTGCGATGAACTGGTGGGGCCGGAAGCACGCGAAGCTTTTCGGCACATATGGGGTCAGCGTGACCGCCGGGATGGGAGCAGGACAGTTGGCGGTCATTTCCCCCTCGACGAGTACGCTTCACTATGGGGTCTTTGAAGCGGACGGTACGCTTCCGGTGCGCATCACCTTCGATCATCGCGTGCTCGACGGCGGAGATGTAGCCCGCACTCTGGTGGAATTGGAGCAGGTGTTACTTGAGGAGATCTTGCCGGAACTGCGGGAGTTATGCGACGGCGATACGGGGCCTCTACCTCACACCGGGGACCAGGAATCCGCTCGGAGTCTCGCGCGTGAAGAGGCCGGGCAATGGTGAGATTTCGCAGCCCCCGGCATGCGTTCCGGTTACCGCTTGATGGAACTGTCTTCTGGAATTCTGCTTATGCCGGTACTGGATCGCCATCATCAGGAACAGCATTTCCACGATCAGCAAGCCGATGAGCGCTCGGCTTACTTTGAACAGCGCGAATCGGAACTGCGTTTCGAGGATGCCGAGTATCTGGATCACGAAACCTGGATTCGTCCCGCCTTCGCACAGCTCGGCGAACTTCGCGGCAAGTCGGTTCTCGATTACGGCTGCGGACACGGCATGGCATCGGTCGTTTTGGGTCGGTGCGGAGCGGCCGTGACCGGCTTTGATCTGTCGGCAGGATACGTTGCAGAAGCCCGACAACGTGCTCGGGCCAACAACGTCCCCGCCCGTTTCCTCCAGGCCGATGCGGAACGACTACCTTTCGACGATGCCTCGTTCGATGTCGTCTGGGGCTGCGCTATCCTTCATCATCTCGATTTGTCGGTTGCCGCTCGAGAACTCAGGCGGGTGCTGCGGCCTCAAGGGCTTGCCGTGTTCTGCGAGCCTTGGGGAGAAAACCCGATCCTGGAAATCGCCAGACGACGTTTGCCCTACCCAGGAAAGGATCGAACGCCCGACGAGCGGCCTTTACGTCTGCGCGATCTCGAAGCGTTTCGCCGTGTGTTTCGATCGGTGCAGGTGGAAGGCTATCAGTTTCTCGGCATGTTGCGGCGAGCCTTGCGCCGGCAGCCCCGCCCAGGCGATATTCTCGACCGCTGGGATACGACATTACTAAAGCGCTTTCCGAAATTAAAAAAATGGTGTCGCTATGTGGTTTTGACGCTGCAAGGGTGATAAACTGTGAAGATTATCGTGAGATTGAACTCAGGATGATCTCGCATGGCAGCGCCGTCATCACCACCGGCAAACAACTCCATACCTCCCGTGCAGAACGAATTCCCCTCGTCGGCACAGTGGTCGCTGGCGCTGATTTTGGGTTTGGTATTGGTGCTGGTTTGTTGGCGAGGCTGGACCGATAAAACCGGAACCAGGCCAACCGAAGCACAGCCCCATCGCGCCGACCTCAATCATGCTTCTCGCAGCGAACTCCAGCAATTACCCGGCGTCGGACCTAACCGAGCCGATACGCTTCTTGCTTATCGCGATTCCATCGGGGGATTTCCCAACACGGATGAGCTAAGAAAAGTCAAAGGCATCGGCCCGAAAAAGCAAAATCAGTTGCGGCCTTGGATCGAGGTTTCCGATGAGCCGGTGTCACTTGAGGAACCCCAGCAATTGACGCGCAAGCCTTCGCCATCTCGAAGCCAAAAGCCGATCCCCGACAAGAAAATCGACATCAACCAGGCATCAATCGCCGACTTACAAAAACTACCGGGAATCGGGCCGGCAATGTCGCAACGCATCGTGGATGAACGAAATCGCAAAGCATTCGAGAAGATTGAGGATTTACGGCGGGTCAGCGGGATCGGCGCAAAAACCCTGGAGAAGCTGCGACCGTTTGTGACCATCGGGGATCTATGTACAAAATAATGCGTGGCAGTTGCGAAATGGTGCTGTACTGCGAACAGCTTGAAATGACACAATTCGCAACGAGTACCACCATCATCGTTTGCCGCTCCGCGGCGAACGTCTTCTCTTGCCGCTCCGCGGCGTAAAACCTTACTCCATCTGGGCCCATTTGGGCTTTCGTGTGGCTTTGGCGTTGGGTAGACTCTCAACACTATCGCCTGTGGCAGTCTCCGAGGGTTCACTATGCGCACAATTCTTATCGCGGCATTCGCCGCATCGTTAGCCGTATCGAGTGCCAATGCGAAGGACGTCCCGAAGTATCGCGGAAAGCCTCTGCACTTTTGGGTGGAACAACTTAAAACGGCCGGGGAAGAGCAAGAAGTGCAGGCGGCCAGTTGGGCCATCGCCAGATTTGAGGAGGACGCCGAGCCTGCTTTTCCGGTCCTCTTTGAAATCCTGGACGACCGAGATCCGTCTTACCGGGAGCGCGCCTATAAGACGTTTCAGAGACTTGAAAAGTATGCAATGCCAGCCTTGCCCAGTCTGATTCAAAGGCTGAAAAGTGAAAAAGTGCGAGATGCACGGGAGATAATTGAGTTGCTGGAACGTCTCGGCCCTGAAGCAAAAGAAGCAAGTCCGGTACTCGCAAGGTTTCTTGACGCGAAAGACCCTTCGCTTACAAAAACTGCTTTGCGAGCGTTGTGCGCCATTGGGTCGCCAGCCAGTGATGCCATCAACAGTAAGCGCAACGCCATACTGAGTGCAATGGATTCGGCTGCAAAAGATCACGAATTTCAGCGAGACTCCGACAAACTTAAGCGGGGCTTTGAAGAAGTGATTGTCATGCTTAAGGCTGTCGGTCCCGGTAGCATTCCCCTCCTGCTGGAAATCGTTCGGCAAAAAGATGCCGATTATCGCCAAGTCGCACTCTTTGCGATCGCACAATTTCGACCCGCTGATAAGGTTGACACTACCGCGATCAAGACAATTCTGAAACAAGAAGATGTTGATAAGGACACAAGGCTGGTTGCAGCGATTGCTCTTTGGAATCTGGACAAAGACAAATCCGTTCTGCCGTTCTTTAGCGCGACGCTTGACGGCGCCGAGCCGCTCTACAAATCGCTGATCTTCAACGTGGTAGACGAGTTGGGGCCGCAAGCAAAAGACTTATTGCCAAAACTAAAGGCCGAATTGACGAGACTGGAATCCCAATCGCCGCCCAAGGCGCTTAACACCCAGCCTCAACTGGCTACGGAACTTGACCCGAGCCCACCGCCGCGAGCGGAATTGTTGGTAAAGCTAGGAGCGTTTATTTACGACAAGGATGATTTGAAAAGGCTGATCCAGAAAATCGAAGCAAAATAATGGGGCCGAAATTCTCTCAGCCCTGGGCATTGCCCTGGCACAAGGATCTTTTTATCGCCGTAAAGGACAGCAAGCGATCGAGTTCGCGCTTCAAACATGCGAACCAAGTGTGGCATCCCGCACGTCGAAGCACCTGAAGATGTGCTCCAACAGATGCTCATCCGACGAACGACAACAAGACGTGAGTGACGACAAGGGGTTTTCCGGCCTCATCGGTGTGCACTGATCGGTAAGCGGGCGTCGAAGGTGATACGTTGACGAGTTCAAGCTTGGTATTCGCGGCAACCCGGAGTTTTCTTGCGTTGCGTGTTATCGCTTCGGCGAGTTGGGTGGTCCAGTCATCAATAGTTTTCTCAAGGACATAGCCAAGCATTCCCGCTTCGCCGTGGGTTGTCGGGTAATACCTGCTAAAAAACGCGGCGAGTCCCTCGTCGCCGAGATATGCACCAATCGTGTTGTCTTTCCCGCGCCCAAGCGGCTTTGCTTCAAAACCAAGACACGGGCGCGGCCCCCGCTGGTGTCGTTCAATTTGAATATCCATGATCGGCCGATTCTTGCCAAGTTTTCCAGGCACATTCTGGCGAGATTGTTCGTGGATTTCATATCGATCGACCCAATCTGGAGAGGAAGGATCTTCTGCTACAAGTTTCATATGGCGGATTAGTTCTCCAGTGATGTCATCTTCGTGAGCACTGGCCAGAGACGAGGGGCTAATGCGCTGGTACCCGAGCCAAATCAACATGATCGCATGGTCTCGCAATTCAGCAGCATACACTTGATAGAGCGAGATGGGCGGCGTTTCGGATTCACCGGGCGAGGTTGTCATTTCGGTGATCCTTTCACAAGTGTCTCAGCGATGATGTCATCGGCATCGAGAACTGCCTGCCGGCGAGTCCAGTGAAGCCGTTGCATCGGCTTGAACTGATAAAGGACTCCTCGCTCGTAGATTTTTAGAGCTCGGTCAAAATAGATCCATTGACTGTGGGCCGATCGCAGGTTCTCTCGGATGGTCTTCAGGTTTCGGGATGCCGGTTCATCCGCGCTCTGAATACTGGGAACGATCGCAACTTTCGACTTTACCAGCGAAACAGAAAACAGGGCCGAATCGCGATCCGGCAAGCAGTCAAGTTTGTGGTGCAGTCCCCGATCTGTGGAGAGGAATCCATCCAGGCAATCTCGCAGTGCAACAAGATACTGGTGCTGTTCGTCGGGATCGGGAGGGCGCATTGACGTTTTCGTCAACTTACCCTTGTTCAGTTCTATATGAAAATTAACAAAGTCCTCGACGAGCCATCGTTCAGCAGGTTTCAAGCCAAGCAACTTATAGACGCGGTTATTGAATTCGGAGATCAAAAGTAGAAAACGGGAATGCTCGTCAGGAGTGAATCCGAAATTCCCAAACTGACGTTTCGAAAGACCTGCCAATTCGACTTGAAATTTGGCCCAGTCACCCAACTCTCCCGAGGATGAAAACAGCGTTATCGGGACCGGAAGTACCTTCAAGGTATTCAGGTCAGCGATACTCTCATCAATACCCCATTTGGGCGCATGAAAAAATTGGTGATACCTGACGAACTCAGAACTGAGATACAGACTCAGGGCTCGGAGGATTATTTCGCTTTGTGCTGTGCCTGAGATCCCGATCTGTCGGGATGGAATCGCCAGGAATTCGTCCGAGAAAACGGCGAACCGGCGAGATGCGTCGACAACGATATGGGGTGGAGTAGATACGGCAATCGGCAGTACTGCGCGGCCTTTTCTCACGAAACACTCCGCCGAAGTAATCGTGCCCAATGCCGTTTCAGGGAATGCAAAAAAGTGCCGCAGATTTCTCAGTTCCTGAAAGAAAAGCTTAGTCTTACCTTCGAGTTCGGGATGTGGCTCAAGTTCCTCTTTGGCAGTCTCCGGTCGCAGTTCCAACCCTTGATGTGGCTCGCCGATTCCGAACCGACTTAGCGAGTCGAACTTTTCGTCCTTGAATCGGGCATCCAGTCGCTGCAGCAATTTTCGATCGCGGGAAGTCCCCCACATGGCGAGTTTCCAGATGAGCGAGTCACCGAGCTTTGCCACGGAGTTTTCAATCTTACGGATGTCGTTACCGCTGGAAACGATGTTCCATGTGACCTGTCGTTTGCTCACTTGTTTAGGGCGGTTGGAAACTTGCTCTGCAACAAATGGGGCAAACGACTCGATGAGATGTTCTTCATCGGCCGGTCCACTTTCAAAGAAGACAACCGCTGCTGGCCGTTCGCTGCGCCCTGCAAACAGGACATAAGCAAGGTTCGAAAAGTTGGCGATCTTCCAAACACGGCGAACAGAGAAAAATTGCTTTCGGAATTTAGTCCCTTCCTTTTTGAACCATGTCATGGCGAGTACGACCAGCCCGCAAATGCCGTCGGGTGCAAGGTGCTCACCCGTCTTCCAGAGAAATGCTTCGGCAATCTGGTTGCCGGCTGTGGGATGACTTTTCTTGTGCTGTAGCATCCACTGATGAACGGCAGCATGCTCGTGATCCGGTGGAGGGGTCTTCTTCACCTCTGCCCAGGGCGGGTTGCCCACCACCCAGTCGAATCGCTCCTTCTTCAATAGTTCCGAGACAGGCCCTGTTTCGTCAAAAAAGTCGCCCTGAAAGATATTCTCATTGCGCAGTAACGGAAGTTTGAAACTGGTGTCTTCGAGATCGGGCGGTTGGACATAGTCGAGCAGCGTCATGATCAAACTGAGTTCGGCGACACGGCAAGCATCCCCATCCCGATCAACTCCGAATATATATTTCGTCAGTAGATCGCGGAGTGTCGATTTTTTCAGATCGCGTCCTTCAATCCGACGACTGGTTTCAATGAGCCGGCGATAGCATTGCACCAGGAATGCCCCCGAGCCGCATGCTGGATCAAGCACCTTCATTCCTGGCTTCAGCCGTTTCCGGCTATTGAGTTCAGAAAGAACGTACTCGGCCAGCGGCAGAGGTGTATAGTAAGCCCCCAGGGTTCTACCACGCGAGATTCCGGTGGACACTTTCGCATCATGAAGGAATTGTTCGTAAACGCAGGAAAGCGTCTCAATCGGGATGTGAGAGAAATCGTAGGAGTCGAAAAGCGTGGGCTGCACATCCTCCGAACCAACCGGGGAGTCTCCGTGAAAAACACCCGCCACCAGTTGCAACTGCGGCTCCGTGATGTCTTTTAACTCTTCCTCGCCCAATGAAAAGACCGATCCATTCAGCCAGGTCTGAAGCTCGTCGTTGACTTTGCCAAATGCCTCAAGGGTTGCCTGACGAGTAAACAGGTGGTCGGGATCGATGCCCCATTTTTTCAATTTCTTGGGCGATAGAATGCCGCGATCATGCAAATATCGCAAATAGACGAATTTTCCAATCAATCCATGTGAAGCGGTGCGCACAACTCCCTGCGATTGGAGGCGATCATCAAGCCGTTTAAGATCGCGCAGCAACGATTCATCGACCCGCTTTAAGGGATCGACCGCATGAGCCCACTGGCTCCAAAGTGTGCCATCGTCGATGGATTTCCCTCGGAATGCGGAGAGTTTTTCGAGCAGGTCCGCTGCGTCTTTCGCGACTGAGATGAGTGTGCGGTCGCCATCGCGATCATAGCTGAAGCCCGGATAGACTCGAATCGTGGAGGGTGATTCGATGATCAGAAATGGGGCTTGATTCTGGTTCCAGACGAATTCATGAACCTCTCGCGCAAGGGTTTCAGACTCCACTCGAACAAGATAAACTACAGGCACCGCTGGGCTATTCGACTCCTGCTGCAAAACATATGCGCCCTCAAACTTCACAGCAGCAATTCTCGGAGTCGCACCGATCTTGGCACATTTTATCGACGCGACACGAAGAGTGAACGCCAGTTCATTGGCGGGGAGGTCGTCAACCCGATCTGGCGCATAGAACCGCGTTGAATGCGAATATCCGAGAATGTCGTGAGCGCGCATTTCATACCTTGCTCGAAGGCAAGAAGATTTCTCGTTAAGCATTTGGGGGGAATTAGAGAAAAGCTATCCTTCATTGACAGAGTTGTCAAGATGTTTGTGTACATAAGTGCACAGATAGCTGGTGCTCATCGAAATCCTGAGTTGTCTGAATCCGGAAATCGTTCCGGTACTTTTCAACGGGAAGACGACCGCCCAGGATGCCAAAATCAATCCCGGTGAACAGAGAGCATACTGGGTGGTGGCGCTGCATCGCGGCGTCATCCGGGCGGTGCATGAGTGGGATCCGTCGCAAACCCTTGAGAAGACACACGGCGGGGGCACCAATGACGCTTTTGGGATTCTAACGGGTCGGCGCAGGGTGGATCTGTCCGCCAAGGATGCCAACATCCGCAAAAAGGTCGAAGCGGGTCTTCAGCGGCGCGCGGCGATCATCTATGGGTCGAAAGGCCACGTCTATGCAGTCCTGAAAACCGCATTATTGCCGCAACCACAATAGATTACGACAAGCGAGGAGCGTGGGAACGAGGGCTTTGCACGACGCGAAATAGTTGTCGTGTCGCGTCCACCTAGCGGGTGACTTGGGCGAAAAGAGGGCGTCATTTTGGGTTGCCCGGAGAATTACACTTGAGTCCTGATCTTGAAACCGATTGTCTTAACTGAAAACTGAACACTTAATTATTTGGTTGCCGTCACCGCTTCGTTGACCAGTTCCTGCATTCTTTTCTTGGTTTCACCTTTCGTAGTGGCTTCTGTTTTGACTTCTCCCGACAGTTTGTCGAGGTTTCGTTTGTAATCCTTGTAGCGATCATTCAAACGATCCACATGGATTCGCAAGTCCGGAGTTACCGGGAAATCCAGTTTCCAGACTTCACCTTGCTTGACGACCTTCACAAACGGCGGCATTCCGAAGTACAACCCTTTCAAGAATAGCGGATCGTAGTTCCACGATCCGGTCGGCTGCGACTTGGGTTCGGGAATATCCGCCACACCGATCAGCGCAATGGCTTCATTTTCCTTGCTCTTGCCAAGCGTAATTTTCACCGATGGAGGCAAGGGATCAATCCAGTATAGGACCACATCCATTTCGCTGTGCATCACGCCGGAATCGTTCAGCCGGCTGCGCAGGTCGTCAATGGAAGTTCCAAGCTCTTTGGCGGCGATTGCACCGCGTCGGAGTTGTTCGCCGTAATCGTTGGTACAGTATTTCGCCGCGGTGTCATACTTGCGATTCTTGATGGCCTTGGCATACAGGTCCACTGCCTCCTGCGCGGTTTTGGCATCCGGATAACCGGAGAATTCATCAATCGTATCCTTGACGTCGTTGATCGTTTTTTTCTGAATCACAAAGTAATAAACCGCAGCACCTCCACCACCCAACAAAACGAGGAGAACAATGAGTTTGCCCATCGCATTTTTCCCTCAATCAGAGATGAATAGTCGTAGGACGTTCCAATTTCCCGCGATGTGCGCGAGTCGGCGCGATTTCGCTTCTTCAATCCACGAGGATGCGAGTTTGGAACGACCGGGGAAGAAACCCAGCCAAGATATTATCTGAGGAAATGGGGAAAAGTCTCTGAAAAAATTGCGGAGCAGGTGGGGGTGGTGTTGTGCGGGCACCACCCCCAATTCCCTGCAACGCTCACGGGGCAAACGGAGCAATTCGGCTACGGGGGTGAAACCATATTCTCTTGGGGTCGCCATTGCTACAGACGGCCTGGAAGGCCGTCGAGTTCGGCTACATGCCCAGAGAATCTGGTTGCACCCGGCTGGGCGCGGAGGGAAAGATTTTTGGTTGGGAAATCATAAAGCGAATGGAGTGCCGCTCAGAGCAATTCGCGCTGTTTTTTTATAAGTCGAATAACCACCATTATTTACAGCGATCGATTATTGGAACGGCCAACCGCAATGCATCGCGCCGGTGTCGGAGTTTTCGATTGGCGCTGTCGGAATTCCCGACAACAAGATTCATCGACAATCGTCGAGTTCAATCGCCGGCGCTGTAAGACGGCAGAGACGATCGAATTTTTTGGCAATTCCCCTCTCCCCAAATTGGGCGTCAACCACTATCATCAGAAGTTCGGAGGTAAATCATGGCCAAGAAAAGTAAAGATGCTCGTTCCTATGTGAAGATGGTCAGCAGCGAAAGCTCGCACTGCTACTTCGTGCAAAAGAACCGCAACAATACCAAGAATCGCCTCGAACTGCGGAAGTTCGATCCGATCGTGCGCAAGCACGTGATGTACAAAGAAGGCAAGTAATCGCTCAGGACTTTTGCTGAATTCGATAAGGATCAAGAGATGTTCATTCGCGTCAACGATACGGTTCAGGTGCTGACCGGCGACGATCGGGGTAAGCGCGGCCAGGTGATCCGCGTCGACCGCGAGAACGGCAAGGTTGTCGTTCAAGGGGTCAACCTGGTCTACCGCCACATGAAGGCGCGCGGGCGGCAACAGGGTGGCCGGTTATCGCGGGAAATGCCGGTCGACGTATCCAACGTGGCGCTGATCGATCCCTCCACGAACAAGCCGACACGAGTTGGCTGGCGCTATTTGCCGGATGGCAGTAAAGAGCTGTATGCCAAGGGGAGCGGAACCTCGATCCGCCTCATCGCAAAAGCGCGTAAGACGTACGCCAAGAAGGCTTGATGGTGGGTGTGATATTGGCGGTCTGATTCTTGAAGGAAGTTCGATGAAAAAAGGCATTCATCCCGAATATCGCCCGGTGGTGTTTCTCGACCACGCCGCGAATTTTTCGTTCTTGAGCCGATCGACGGTGAAAACGAACCAGACGATCGTCTGGACCGATGGCCAAACCTACCCCTTGGTGCGCCTGGAAATCTCCAGCGCTTCGCACCCATTCTTCACCGGCAAGATGAAGTTGGTCGATTCTACGGGGCAAATCGAGCGCTTCCGAAAGAAATTCGGCAAGAACTACAAAGCCGCCGACGCCAAGCCCGAAGAAACCAGTCCGTCCCCTGAACAGAAAAAATAAGCAGCGCTAACTGCCTGAAGCAACCCGCCACTCACCAGTTCGAGTTGGCAAAAAAGCGGATGGTTAGAAGCAAGCTTGTCGATTGGAAGCTAAGAGAAAAAGGTCAAGCCACCGGCCCGGCAACTGAAGTCTTCAGTTGCCGGGCCGGTGGCTTTCGGTAGGTCAATCAATCGCCTTTCGAGACGTAAGTAGCGTATTTCTTTGCCGTTGTTGCCCAGGTTTCTGCATCCTTGAAATCAGTCTTGTTGCTGTCGACATAGCCGTTGTAAGCATATATGTAAGCTTCATAGGCGTCGATGTAAGCATCATAGGCATCCGCCGAGTTTTTGTCGTGGAGATATGCCTGGTAGGCATAGTAGTAGCCGTAATAAGCATAATAGTAAGCATCGTAGTTGTATTCACTGTGACCCTCAGCTGCGTAAGTGCTGTACTCGATGGCGAGCTTCAGATACTTCACAGCCTCAGTTGCATCTTCAGTTGCGGTTGAAGCCTTGGTCTGAGTGGTGAGCAGGAACAGGGCCACAACGCTCAGGCAGGTCGTACGAATCATTGTCAGTCTCCCGTGTAAGGTTTTTGGTTTCTTGGTGTCGCAGTTGTCGCAACCACCTTTCTTAACCTTTTCAGCGAGACCGACCTTCCGAACACGACAACTTTCTTTCCCTTTTTTCACCAATCCGTTTTCGCGACCGAAACCTTCGACACAAGTCTTTGATACGAAGGTAGTTATCGTTTGATCACGTCCGGTCCTGACCCTGCGGTCTTTTCGTAGTAGCCGTCGCCGGCTTTCTCATATTTCGTGAAACCGAGTTTCCCCAGATTGGAATTGCTCAACTGACCGGTGGTGTAACGCGTCACCGCGTTGGGTGCGGCAATCAATTTTATGACGGGTTTGCCGTTTTCGGGATGAACGGTCAGTACCGGCTCGCTCATGCTCTGTAACACTTCAAAGACTTCACCGTCACTGCCGTCGGCTTCGATCACCTGATAGACATACAGCGGCATCGGAATTCCTCGTTGAATTGCCTGGAAAAACGCCGTCAGTTGCCAAGATAGCGTTTTTGAATTATGGGAATCAAATAGTCGCGAAAGGCATGTTCAAAATCGTAGCGCGGCGCATGGCCCCAATCGTTCCGCGCTGCACTATCATCCACATCCTCCGGCCAGGTATCGATGATGCCCTGCCGGTTGGCATCGACCTCGGTCGAGATCCGGCGCTGGGGAATGCCGATAACACCACTTCACGCACTTCCGCTGCCGAGGGACTGAACGCACCGATATTATACACGCGCCGGGTGAGCCGACCGCGCGGAATGCCGGCTAATTGAATGAGCGATTCGATCGCGTCGGGCATTGCCATGAACGGAATCCGCGCATCGGGCCGGACAAAACAGGCATAGGGCTGACCTTGCGCTGCGGCGTGGATCATCTCCGGAGCATAGTCGGATGTGCCGCCGCTGGGAACGGTGATCGCCGAGATCAAGCCGGGGAAACGGATCGAGCGAAAATCGACCTTGGCATGTTTCTCCGCGGAGAGTTGCTTGTAGTGGTCGGCATAGTAGCAGCCCAATAGCTCGCCGTAGAGCTTGTTGCAGCCGTACATGGTGGTGGGGGTGTTGAAGATTTCTTCGCTTACTTTGCCGGCCCGACGTTTGGCTTCCAGACTCGGCAGCCCATAAGCAGCGATCGAGGAGGGGTAAAGAAACACCACAGGCCGGCCGTGCGATTCGCCCTGCTGCTGGGCAAAATCGAGCATATTCAGCGTGCCCTCGACGTTGACTCGATGCGCTGCCATCGGAGCGAACTCGCCGCGCGTTGAAAGAACCGCAGCGAGATGAAAGATCAGGTCAATCTCGTACTCGACGAGGATGCGATTGAGCATCTGTGGGTCGAGGATGGAGCCGACGTAGTGCTGTCGAACTCGCGCAGCGAGTTCGGGGGCCAGCGGAGCCAGATCGAGCGTGATGACGGGTCGATCGGGATGGGCGGCGAGTCGATCGATCAGGCCATGACCGATTTCGCCGCTGGCACCAGTGATGAGGACGACGGGTTTACGGGACATTCGCGATTATCCGGTGAGTTCAAGATGCCCAACTTTGGTTCAGAACGTTCATCAGGTGTTGAATGGCCGAACCAACGGCTGAAGTTGACCGGGATCCCCACCCTGTTTTTCCGGGCTACAATGTCTCAGTGGCGGCCCCGGCAGCATAGCCGTCGTCGTTTGCGCCTTCTTGTCGGAATGAAATCCGCCCCCATTCTTCCACGCGAACTGCGACACGTCGAACGTGTCTCCATGACGACTTGGGGCGCGATCCCGCCTTCCTCCCATTGCAAATAAGAACCAAGGTTATTTCTTGTTGGCAATGCAGTATAAATTCTTCTTCGTTCTCAGAAAAATGGCATCTCCCGCAATGGCCGGCGAGGCCATGCAGCCATCGTCCAGCTTGTTTACTGCTACGACCTTCGCTGTGGTGCCAACCGCCAAAACGTGGGTTTTCCCCGGTGTCTCTTGATCCGACATATAGATGTATCCATTGGCCGAGACCGGTGAGGCGGAAAACGCTCCCCCCAGCCGTTCGGACCAGACTTGCTCGCCGGTTTTCGCCCGGACACAGGAAGCAAACCCGTTGTCGCTGACCATGTAGATATATTCGCCGATCAGCAGGAACGACGGCCGGCTGGGTACTCCCTTGTTCATCTTCCAGATAATGTCTCCTTCGGGCGGCATGCCGCTGCCTCCCTGTTTGACGGCCAACAAGGTTTGCCGGTGGCCGTTGTTGAGGTAAATCATGCCGTGTCCGAAGAGGGGTCGAGCCGATTCATTCATGCCGCCGTGATGGATGCGCCAGAGTTCATCGCCGTTGCTGGGGTTGTAGGCGATGGTTGCCTCTGCCGCGGGACTGATGAGTTGAGGTTTGCCGCCCAGCATCAGAATCGCCGGTGTTGAATAGGCCTTATGAAGATCGCCGTTTTTGCTGGAGTAGCTAATGTGACGATCCTTCTTCCAGGCCGTGGTACCGGTTTTCTTATCCAGAGCTGCCACATATTGCTGATCGTGACCATCGAATGTCAAAATCAGCCAGTTTTCGTAGACGATCGGCGATGAGGCAGGCCCACGCCAGTGATCGCAAGGTAAATCCTGACGCTTCCAGAGGACCTGCCCGTTGCTCGTGTCGAGACAGGCCGTTCCATGTGAGCCGAAGTGGACGAAAACTCGCCCTTCCTCGACGACGGGAGTCGGTGTGGCGTAGCTATTGTATTCGATGCAATAGGCCGGTTTCTCCTGAGTAAACACCTTGACATCGTGGGTGATCTTGCCCGATTTGCGATCGACGCAGACCGCGTAAAAGTCGACATACAAGGGGCGAGGCTCTTGCTTGCCGGTATTCTCTTTGGGCTTGGGATCGGTGTATTTCTCGAACGCGGTCGTCATCCAAATCTGATCGCCCCAAACCACCGGCGAAGACCATCCCTTATCGTGGATAGGTGTTTTCCAGCGGATGTTCTCCTTTTCGCTCCAGGTCGTCGGGAGATCGCGAGCATCCGAAAGGCCATCGCCGGATGGGCCACGAAACTGCGGCCAGTTCTCACCGGCAGATAACATCAGAGCATTGAAACACAGAACAATCAGAGTCAGAGCATAGCGCATGAGTTGGTTCTCGGCAGGAAGGATCATTCAATTCACAGACGCGGCGAAGCCTACGATGATTCAGAGTATCGTTTGGAAGCGCACAGAGGCAAGTCCATTCATCGGAACAATGCCATCTCGGCCACAAGCCCCGGTCCAAAAGCGATGGCCACAGCAGGGCGTGGAGCATTTCGCTGACGGAGCTTGTCGAGGATGAACAGAACCGTTGGCGAGGAGATATTGCCGCAATCGCGAAAGACCTCGCGCGAAGCAAAAGTGGCTTCCGGTCCAAGACCAAGAGTTTCTTCGACTGCGGTCAGGATGCACGGGCCGCCGGGATGAATCGCCCAACTTTTCACATCGGCCAGGGATAGACCGCATTGACCCAGTCGAGTCTCCAGCCAGGGTCGAAGGTGCTTGCCGATCAACCCTGGAACCTGTTTGGAGAGCGTCATCTCAAACCCATGATCGCTTATGGTCCAGCTCATGGCATCGCCCGACTTTGGCAGTACGCACGATCCGGTGGCCGAGAGTTTCCACGAATTGTCGGTGCAATTCGCCGGAACACCCACAAGAGCTGCTGCGCCATCGCCAAAGATGGCGTTGGCGATGATTTTTTGCGGATCCCAGCCGTAATGATAATGCAAACTCGATAATTCAACGGCACAAAGCAAAACTCGTGCGCTCGGGTCGGACCCGGTATAGCCGGCGGCGACGCGCAGACCATTGATAGCGCCATGGCAGCCCATGTACCCCACGTGCGTCCGTTGCACGGTGGGTCTTAGTCGTAATTGATCGATCAGGGCAAAATCGACTCCTGGCGAGAAAAACCCTGTGCATGATACCGTCACGATATGGGTTATCTCTTCCGCAGCCATTGAGCTTGCCGCGAGCGCCTGTTTCGCAGCTCGGATCGCCAGCGGCACCGACTCCTCGGCATAAATTCTCATCCGTTCCTGCGTCGTTGGTCCTGCATCGTTGGGTGAGTTTTTGGGAAGAAAGACCGAGTTGGAATGGCGGGTTCCATGAATCAAATCATCGATCAAAGCTCGGCCCAGGCAAGTGTAGCGAGTATCGATCCCCGTCTGAGCATACATCACCGGTAGCCAGGTGACGTGTTCCGGCGTTCGGCAGCAGAGGGCTTGCGCGATACGCATCCCCTCCTCTTGCGTGAAGACGGCGGGGGGTAACGCAGTGCCCAAACCAAGGATCGCCAAACTCATAATGGTTTCCAATTGGGTGTTTATTTTCATCGTCCTTGCGGTATACTCTACCGTATCCTTCCGCACGCGGCTTTGCCGCATCTTGTGTTATCGTTGAACATCCAGAACTTTCCCTCCTCGGTTTTTCGATATGACTCGGACTTTCCATTCATCAAAGTTGCTCGCTTTCCTCGTTTCAATCTTCTTCGGAGGATTCGCCCGAGGGGCGGATGATGCCGCGGGCATTGAGTTCTTTGAAAAAAAGATTCGGCCGGTTCTGGTGGCGAGCTGCTACGAATGTCATTCCGCAGCGAAGGGAAAGCACGAGGGTAGTCTGGCCCTCGATAATCGGGAGGCAATTCGGAAAGGAGGCGATTCGGGGCCGGCACTTGAGCCTGGCAAACCGGCGGATAGCCTGTTAATGAAAGCCTTACATCAGACCGGCAAACTGAAAATGCCGCCCAAGAAGATGCTTTCTCCGGAGGTAATCGCCGATTTTGCGAAGTGGATCACAATGGGCGCACCCGACCCACGCGCAGGGTCAACCGGTCCGGCCAAGCGGCTCATTGATGTGGAAAAGGGCAAGCGGTACTGGGCGTTCCGCCCCTTGCTCCATTCGACCCCCAAATCCCAACCGGGTACATGGACCAAAACGACGGTGGATCGCTTCATCGTCGATCGCTTGATGGAAAAGCAGCTCGCACCCAATCCGATGGTTGGACGCGAGAAACTCATTCGCCGCGCGTATTACGATTTGCTTGGACTTCCTCCCACTCCCCAAGAGGTCGATTCTTTCGTCAAGAATGCCTCCCCCGATGCCTACTCCAAATTGATCGATCAGCTCCTGGCCAGCGAGCGCTATGGCGAACGCTGGGCGCGGCACTGGCTCGATACGGTTCGCTACGCCGAGAGTGGCGGATATGAGTTTGACGGCGATCGTCCCGGTGCCTATCACTACCGGGATTTCGTGATCAAATCCTTCAATCAGGACATGCCCTACGATGAGTTTGTCAGGCTCCAGCTTGCCGGCGATCACCTTAAACCGGGCGATTTCAGCGCTGCCAGCGCCACCGGCTTCCTGGTCGCGGGTCCATATCCGGGGCAGACGACCGCCAAAACCCTAGAGCCGATTCGCTACGATCATCTCGACGATATGGTTTCCACGATGGGAACGTCGATGCTGGGCCTCTCGCTGGGATGCGCTCGCTGTCACGCTCATAAATACGACCCCATTCTCCAGGAAGATTATTATCACCTCGTAGCTGTGATGGGCAGAACCGACTCGACGCAAGCCAAACTCGATCCGAATCCTGAAATCTATCGCAAGGCGAAGGCCGAATATGATCTGGCACATGCCCCGTTCATCACAGCGCGAGCGCTTCGAGAAGGAACAACTCCCCACGAGAGTGAGATCGTGGTACGAGAAGAACAAGGCCAAACCCGCCCCCAACTGGCTGATTCTCGATGCGCTCGAAGGCAAAGGGAAGGCCCCCATGAAGAAACTCCCGGATGGCTCGCTGCTCGCCGAAGGCAAGGCCGAAAAGGGAGATACCTACACCATCACCGCCCAAACCTGGCAAAAGGAAGTGAAGGCGATACGTCTGGAAGCCCTGGCCGATACCTCGTTACCCAAAAAGGGGCCTGGGAGAGGACCGGATGGCAATTTCCTTCTCACCGAAATCTCGCTCAGTGCTGTTCCTCTCGATCAACCCAAGGCCAAGCCGGTTGTCGTCAAGTTGAAGCCGGTCAAAGCCACTTTTGCCCAAGATAAGTTCCCGTTGGCAGGTACGATCGATACCAACAAGGCAACAGGCTGGTCGATTGCTCCGCAGTTTGGCAATACCCATGCTGCCCTCTTTGAACTGGAAGGTTTCAAGGGCTTCGAAACTGGGACGCTACTTACCGTCACTCTGAAGTTTGAGGGCGAGGCGTTCGGTATTGGTCGAACACGAATTTCGATAACCCCAGGCAAACCATCCGACAACCTCCTCCTCGCCGGCGTCCTTCAAGCTGAAGAAGAACTGAAAACTCTGTTGACTGCCTCCAAAAGTGAAGTCAACGACAAGAACCGCGCAGCGATCGTGCGCTGGTATCGAATGCTCGATCCCGAAGCAGAACGCACTTATTCCGCTGTGGAAAATCATGCAAAAAAGGAGCCTCAACCTGCTTTGATCCCGGTCTTTGCTGCGCAATCCGGTCGAGGTGGCGATGTCCATTTTCTCATCCGCGGTGAAACCGAGCGGAAAAACGGCGTGATGAAACCCGGGTTCATGCAAGTGATGATGAATTCAACGGCGAAAGATCAGTTCTGGCTTACACCCGTTGCCAAGGGATCGGCCCCACTGGACCCACGTCTGGGCATGGCAAAATGGATCACCGATCCGCAGCATGGCGCAGGGAATCTACTGGCCCGCGTGATCGTGAATCGGCTCTGGCAACACCACTTTGGTCGCGGCATCGTGGCAACGCCGAACGATTTTGGCGTCCAGGGCGAGCCGCCGACCCATCCGGAACTCCTGGATTATCTGGCCGGCGAGTTGATCCGAAACGGCTGGAAGCTCAAGCCGATTCAGAAACTTCTCATGACCAGCGCGGTCTACATGCAGGCCGGGGACGTGAATCCTGCGGGTATGAAGGTCGATCCTCAAAACCATCTCTGGTGGCGCAAGCCGGCACTTCGGCTGGAGGCAGAGGCGATTCGCGATGCGGTGTTGAGCGTGGGCGGCTCGCTCGATACCAGAATGTATGGTCCGGGAACCCTCGATGGCAACAGTCCCCGGCGCAGCATCTATCTGACCGTCAAACGCAGCCAGATGATCCCGCTCTTGCAACTCTTCGACATTCCGGAGGCCATTCAGAGTATCGGCGAACGATCGCGGACTACCGTGCCGACCCAGGCGCTGGCCTTTATGAACTCGCCCTTCGTCCGCCAACAAGCCGAGAAGCTGGCAGCGCGAATACGCACGCCGGCGGGAGATCGAAACAGCGTCATCGAATCGGCCTACAAGATGACGCTAAGCCGATCGCCGACCCGCGTGGAGCGCGAGCGAATGGGGGCATTCTTGCAGCGCCAGGCGCAGAGTTATGGAAATACGCCCCAGGCAAACGATCGAGCAATGGCCGACTTTTGCCAACTTCTATTGTGTTTGAACGAATTTGTGTACGTCGATTGAAGGACCATTTTTGGAGCTGGTAATGTTTTCCAATAGTTTGCTGTCGCGCCGAAGCTTTCTGCGGAATAGCGGCATGGGTTGTGGCTCGCTGGCGCTGGCCTGGCTTCTTCAACGCGAGGGGCTCCAGGCCGCTCCGGCAGCAACTCAATACCAGACTTTCCCCGCGAAGGCCAAGTCGGTCATTTGGCTATTCATGACGGGCGGGCCATCCCAGGTCGATACCTACGATTACAAACCGGAGCTGCAAAAGCGCGACGGCCAGAAGCTGTCGGGCTCCGATCCGAAAACGGGGTTCTTCACCACGTCGGGAAAATGTCTGAAGTCACCCTTTGCCTGGAAGCAATACGGCAAGACCGGGTCATGGGCATCGGAACTTTTTCCTCATACCACGCCGCATATCGATGACATGGCCTTCATTCACTCCTGTCATCTGACGGCCAACAATCACGCGCCGGCCGCCATGCAATTGATGGGTGGCATGGTTCGCCCCGGCTATCCGAGCCTCGGCTCCTGGGTTACCTATGGCCTTGGCTCGATGAACGACAATTTACCTGCGTTCGTTGTGATGCACGACACCAAGCCGCGCGGCGATGATGGGATCTGGTCGCCGGGCTTCCTTCCCAAAAACTATCAACCCCTCGTACTCGATGCCCGTCGGCGCGAAGAGATCGCCAACCTGGTTCGCGGTTCGGGAATGACCGAAACGCAACAGCGGAATCAACTGGACGTGTTGAAGGAAATGAATGCCGAGCATCAGCAACATCACCCTCAAGATGCCGATTTGGCAGCGCGGATCGAGTCTTTCGAACTGGCTTATCGAATGCAGATCGCAGCGCCCGAAGCGATGGACATCGGCAAAGAGTCTGCGCGCGTCCAGGAAATGTACGGACTGAACCGCAAGGAAACCGTGACGGTCGGCCGGCAATGCCTGATCGCGCGCCGGCTGATCGAGCGCGGCGTGCGGTTCGTTCAAATCTTCGCCAGCTCGACCCGGATCTCCGGAGGCGCGGTCAACGATGTACCGTGGGACGGCCACGACAACATCGACGTTAATCACCGCGACTGTGCCGGCGCTACCGATCAGCCGGTGGGTGCGCTTTTGACCGATCTCAAAGCACGAGGTTTATTGGATTCCACATTGGTCGTCTGGGGCGGCGAGTTTGGCCGAACTTCCGATTCGCAAGGATCGAAGGGGCGCGATCACAATCCGCAGGCCAATACCATCTGGCTGGCCGGCGGCGGCGTGAGGGCCGGGGTTCACTACGGCAAGACGGATGACTTTGGTTACAAGGCGGTTGAGAATAAGGTCAATGTCAACGATCTGCACGCAACCATCCTGCATTTGCTGGGTATGGACCATACCAAGTTGACCTATCGCTTCAACGGCCGGGATTTTCGCCTTACCGACGTCGGCGGCAATTTGATCAAGGAACTTGTAGCATCCTGAAAGGCATTGAATGTCGAGTCCCAGGGTGAGGCTTTGCGAACCCTGGGATTCGCTGTGTTTCCGGCTTTAATTCCGGTCTTTCTTTGGCTTCAGTTTTCCCGACTGAAGCCAGACATATCCTGCCAACGGCCCGCCTCCTTTTCTGAATCGCTGCTATTCTGTCGCCATTCGCTTGTTTGTAACAGCGTCCACATCGCTACTTCTGGAAGCAAGACAGACCGACATCGACAAGAGCGACATATTCTCGATAAGATAATCCCATCCAAGATAATTTTCCGATGGCAAACCAACATGCAACATAATCGAAAAAGTCACGAAGAGCGCATCGTAGCGCTGATCTCGTTTTTCCTTCACGAAAACCCAGGCTCCGGGCGCACTCAGATTGTCAAGTTCCTTTACTTGACCGATCTGGAATACCGTCATTACCAGGGAAAGCCCGTCACCGATCTGGAATACATTTGGGGCGACTTTGGACCGTTCGACCAACGCATTTACGACGCCTTGGAGAACATGAAAGCCCAGGGCCTCGTCACGGAAGAACCCTATACAAGCAATTACGGTGAGCCTGCCTATCGTTATGAGTTCAACGGAGCCTTGAAGGGGGATGTGTTGCATCCCGCCGAACTTGCGATCGCGGAGGAAGTAGCAAAGCAAGTTCGAGACACGCCGCTTCGTACATTACTCGATGATGTCGTGTATCAGACTCTGCCGATGATCGACGCCAAGAAACGACAAGCCCGAGGAGAAAAACTCCGGATGGATCAAGTCAACTTTGCCAAACAGAAGTTTGGGATCGACCTGGAAGAAGCATGGGAAGCCGACGAGGGTTTGAAATCAGGTCAAGGCATCCCGGCGCAACAGTTTTTCAAGGAAGTTATCGAACATTGCTCGCATTGAGAAACAATGGCCACGATCATCATATCTCCCAAAGCAGCCTCCGCCATCAAGAGCCTACCGCAGGATGTTACCCTCATTCAAGATATCTGGGATCACATTGAGGAAGGTGCGGATCATCCTTCCACACTCAAACCGCCTGCATTCCCATACAAGTGGCCGATGCTCAATTTTGCCTCTGCTGATTCATCGGGTCAGTTGTGGGGAGTTACCGTTCTGGCGCGATTCGATCAATCGACCGATACCCTTTACGTTGTAACCGTCCGTGCAAGCCCAATCCCGATCGGATTGAATCCTGACGATTTCTTCCAGTGAGACATCGAACAACGCTTGTTCCTGCTTCGCTTCTGGGCTACACTTATATCTATCCCTCCGACCCGCTTTTATCCTTCCTTCCGGGTCCATTGATGCGGCTCGTTTCTTTCCTGATTCTGACACTATTCGTTTCTCCGATTGAGGCGGCCATACCTTCCGTCAATCTGGAAAACGATGTGCTGCCTATATTGACCCGCGCCGGCTGCAATGCGGGTGCATGTCATGGCAAGCAACGCGGGCAGAACGGCTTCCAACTTTCACTGCTGGCGTTCGATCCCGAATTTGATTTCGCTGCTTTGACCCAGGAAGCTCGAGGCCGGCGAATCTTTCCAAGCTCACCCGAACAAAGCCTGCTTCTTCGCAAAGCTTCGGGACAAGTTCCTCATGGCGGCGGAAAAAGGCTCGTTCCGGGTGATGAGCGATATGAAGTCATTCTCAACTGGATTCGTCAGGGAACTCCGCGCAAACCCCCGACCGCACCGACTCTGGATCGGATCACCGTTGAGCCAACCGTACAGATTTTGAAATATCACGAACCAGTTCAGCTCAAGGTGACAGCCTATTATTCGGATGGTGCCAGGCGCGATGTCACTTCAATGGCGATGTATCAATCCAACGAAAGCCCCATTGCGTCGGTTGATCCCAACGGCAAAGTGAAAGCAGGACCGATACCGGGTGAAGCGGCAATCATGTCGCGTTACATGGATAAGTTTGCTGTCACCCAGATTGTCATTCCCTTTCCGGGGGCTGTGGACCCGGCCGTTTACGAGCAATGGTCCAAAGATCACTTCATCGATCGGCTCGTCGCTCTGAAGTGGAAACAACTCAATCTCACACCGTCGAAACCTGTCGTGGATTCGACCTTTCTCCGACGAGCATACCTCGATGTGATCGGTCGTCTTCCAAGTCCTGAAGAGACCAAAGCGTTTCTGAATGACACCTCTGCCGATCGACGATCGAAACTAATCGATCGGCTCTTGACTCGTCCCGAATACGCGGACTTTTGGGCCAATAAATGGGCTGACTTGCTGCGACCCAATCCCTACCACGCCGGGATCAAGGCGGTTTACAATCTCGATTCCTACCTTCGCGAATCCTTCCGCGCAAACAAGCCCTATGACCGGTTCGCGCGCGAGTTATTGACCGCGCAAGGCAGCACTTTCCGGGACGGCGCAACCGTGTTGTTCCGGGATCGACGCGAGCCGGCAGAACTGACCACGATGATAAGCCAGTTGTTCCTCGGCATCCGACTCGATTGCGCACGCTGTCATCACCATCCTTTTGAGGTTTACGGTCAGGATGAGTTCTATTCCTTTGCCGCGTTTTTCTCCCGAATTGGCCGCAAGGGAACCGGCATTTCAGCACCGATTTCGGGCAGCGAAGAGATGATCTTCACCGCCAAATCCGGAAGTGTCGCTCACCCCCTTACCGGCAAGCAGATGGCTGCCAGGCCGCTGTTCGGCAAGATCACGGAGGTCGATGAAGAGAGCGATCTTCGAGTTGTTCTGGCGGACTGGATCACGTCGCCCGATAATCCCTACTTTGCGAGAGTTATTGTCAACCGCGTCTGGGCCGATCTGATGGGGCGGGGTATCGTTGAGCCGATCGATGATTTGCGGGCAACCAATCCACCCACGAATCCCGCGCTCCTGGATGCGCTGGCCGACGACTTTCGCAAGAACAAGTACGATTTGAAGAAACTGCTGCGCACGATCATGACTTCGAGAGTATATTCGTTGAGTTCAATCCCGACCGACCGCAATGCAGGAGATCTGCGGAACTATTCAAGATACTATCGGCAACGGCTGCGTGCCGAGGTTCTGCTCGACGCGGTGAGCGATATTACCGGAGTTTCCGAAACTTTTGCCGCGCTGCCCCAGGGTTCGCGCGCCATGCAACTCTGGACGCATCGTTCCCAGTCGTTGTTCCTCGACAGCTTTGGGCGGCCCGATCCGAATCAGGATCCGCCTTGCGAGAGGACCACGGATTCGTCGATGGTTCAAGTGCTCCATTTGATGAACGCTCCCGGTATCCATCGCAAGGTGACCAGCGACAATGCGCGACCATCGTTGCTTGCCACGAGCAAGAAATCTCCGAAGGAAATCGTCGAGGAACTCTATCTATGGGTTTATGCCAGGCTCCCCAGCGCGGATGAAAACGCGGTAGCGCTGAAATTCTTTGCGGAAAAAGGAATTTCGCGCCGGCAGTCGGCCGAGGATTTATTGTGGGCTTTGATCAATACGCCAGAGTTTACGTTCAAAGATTGATTTGCAAAGGAAATCATTCCATGTCGATCCGTCGAAATTGCGAGAACTTCTCCCGTCGGGATTGTCTCCGACTCGGACTGGGTACGCTCCTGGGTGGAGGATTGGTCGATGCACTTCGGCTTCGCTCGCTCGCAGCAACTGAATCTGCACCGCAAGCGCAGGCCAAATCGTGTATCCTGATCTGGCTCGATGGCGGTCCAACTCATTACGAAACCTTCGACCCAAAACCCAAGGCCCCGGTCGAGATTCGCGGCGAGTTCGGGATCACCGCGACCAAAGTGCCCGGCGTGTTCTTTTCCGAACCGATGAAATGTCTCGCGGCGATCATGGATAAGTTGGCCGTCGTCCGTTCCATCCGCCACGATCAAGGCAATCACGGTGCCGGCAACCACTATATGATGACGGGCGCACCACCGCGAATCCCGGTAGGCTGCGGGGCTTTCGTCAGTTTTCACCCCAGCCTGGGTTCCGTCACCGCGCACGAAAAGACTGCACCTGCCGGGCTTCCTGCCTACTTCTCGATTCCGGAGATGTCCCGATCGGGCGGCCCCAACTTCCTGGGTGCCAAGTACGCTCCGTTTGTCGTTTCGGACAACCCGAACACGCCCGGATTCCGAGTCCGCGACGTGGCCTTGCCGCAGGGTCTGAGCGAAGGACGGTTCGATACTCGACGGGAAGTTCGCGTGCAAGTCGATCGCATGGTTCGTTTCAATGAGAAAATCGCGGCCGATCCGGTGGCCGCCCAGGATGAGCACTACCAGCAGGGCTTCCAGTTGATTTCATCGAAAGAGGCGCAGGCGGCCTTCGATATTGGCCGCGAGCCTGACCGGGTTCGGGATGCTTATGGCCGCAATCCCTTCGGCCAGCGCGCCTCCTGGCCCGCCGGCTGGTTGAAGCAGGTGTACCGTTCATCACCCTCTACGACGGCGGCTGGGATCATCACACAAAACTGTTTTCGACTCTGAAGACCAAGCTGCCGGGATTTGAAGGAAGCATCGCGGCCCTAATCGACGATCTCCATCAGCGCGGGCTACTCGATTCGACCCTGGTAGTAGTTCTGGGAGAATTCGGCCGGACGCCACAGATTAACAAGGATGCGGGACGGGATCACTGGTCCAACGCCATGTCGGTCCTGTTCGCCGGCGGCGGAACTCCGGGCGGGCAAGTAATCGGTGCGACCGATGTGAAGGGCTACGCAGCCATCGAACGGGTGTTGTCGCCCGAACATTTTGCTTCGACCATCTATACGAAACTGGGCATCGATCCGGGGAAAATGCTGTATTCGGCCAACGGCCGGCCTTCGCATATCGTCAGCGATCCAACGCCGATCAAGGAATTGATGGGGTAAACTCTAAGAGGAACTAACCACGGAGTCACAGAGAACACAGAGAAGACAGAAGAAAAATCAGAGCAATGAGCAATCAATTCGTAATAGTTTTGGCTTGTTGGATTTATCCTTTGTATTTGTCTTCACGGTGTTCTCTGTACTGCTAATGTCGAAAATCTTTGCGCCGTACAGAGATTTCGGGCGATTTCTCGCCGAAGGCGAGCGTCGGGGCGTTAGCCCGACGTGGGCTCCACCCACTGTTGCTTGGATTTAATTCAAGCGGCGAATGTCCGGTGCAATGATGAACGGTTCGGCAGATGCAGTCCACGTCGGGCTAACGCCCCGACGCTCGCCTTCGGCGAACCTTTGCATCCTTTGGTTGCGGCTACGCCGCGCTGTGGTTCGCTTGCCTTTAATTCTTGGAAGAGCGATCGATGCCGATACTAAAAGCTGGCCTCACTCTAGCAGTATTTTGTTTCGTTCCCTTCCCTTCGCTGGTCGCAGCACCTCCCAAGTTGACCTATCTCTATCCCGCTGGGGTGCAAAAAGGCAAGACCGTAGAAATCGCTGCGGGCGATGTTGATAGCTGGCCTCCGCGTATCTGGGTCGATGACAAGGGGATCGAGATCAAACCTGCCAAGGAGCGCGGAAGACTCACCTTCACCGCTCTGCCGGATGCGAAGCCCGGCATCCACTGGATCCGGCTCTTCAACGACGACGGTGCCTCGCCGTTACGGCCGTTTATGGTTGGCTCCTTGCCCGAAATCAACGAGGTCGAACCCAATGATGATCCCAAGAAGCCGCAGACGTTGAGCGATGCGAATGTCGTGGTGAACGGCAGGCTGGGTGTGGCCGGGGACGTCGATCATTTTTCAGTTTCTCTGAAACGCGGCCAGACCGTGGTCGCGTCGATGGTCGCGAATGAAATTCTCGGTTCGCCCATGGATGCTGTTCTTCAGATCGTTACTCTTGATGGATTCGTTCTGGCCGAGAACCACGATACGCACGGTCTCGATCCCCAGATTGCTTTTCCCGTTCCGAAAGACGGCACGTATATTATCCGGACCTTTGCGTTTCCCTCCCAGCCCGATTCAAGTATCCGTTTTGCCGGCGGCCCGACCTACATCTATCGACTAACGATCACCACTTCGGGTTTCGCGGATTTCGCCTTGCCGCTGGCCATCTCGCTGCGCGAACCGGCAACGGTGGAACTGGTCGGCTGGAATATCCCCGATAGTGCGAAGAAAATCGTCGTAAAACCGGATCGTGTCAGCGATCGATGGTGGATTAACCAGCTGGGAGTTGCCAATCCCGTCGCCGTGCGTGTCGAACCGCATCGCTGTCTGGTCGAGGTGGAACCGAACGGCCGCTCCAGGCCGCAAATCATTGAAGTTCCGGCGACGATCACGGGCCGGATCGATCCGGCAGGAGATTTGGACGTCTTTGAATGGGCGGGGAAAAAGGGGCAACGACTGACCTTCCAGGTCGAAGCTCGTTCGCTGGGGTCAGCGCTCGATCCGATACTTCGCGTGACCGATGCTCAGGGTAAAACGATCGCTGAAGTGGATGACACCGGAGCGAATGCCGATCCCGAATATGGATTCACGGTCCCTGCCGATGGCCGATACCGTGTTGAGGTTCGAGATTTGTATCGACACGGTGGGCCGCGCTACTTCTATCGCCTCCGCATTTTCACTCCCCAGCCCGATTTTTCGCTATCCATTGCAGCGGAGCCGGCCAGTGCGATCGAGAGTGTCGAAATACCGGTGACGATCAACCGGCTCAATGGGTTCTCGGGTGCCATCGAGTTCAAAGTCGAAGGGTTGCCCGAAGGTCTGACGGCAAGGTTTGAGCCGCCGAAAGCAGTTGATGTTGCCGTGAAGATGGTAAAAGTCAAAATCATGGCGACCAAGGGAATCTTTGCCGGCCCGATCCGGATCGTGGGTCAGGCATCAATGCTTACGGAGCCGGGCCGGTTGGCTCACGTTCCGATCGCCGGTTTCAAGGACACGTCCGACCACGTTTGGATAACGGTCAAGCCAAAGACCCAGAAGAAGTGAACTGCTCTGGATTCTTTCCGGAGGATGAACCAGAATCTCTGCATTATGCCCCAAGACCGGCGGATTCGGAGAGAACTGATATGGAAATCGTCAATGGAAAGCCCAGGCGAAGAGCCAGATTGTATTTCGGGGTATTCGTATGCCTTATCGCGGTAGGCGGAATTATTGCCGCGCTGTACTGGATCGACTTCGAGAAGTATCGTAGCGATCCCGAACGGGTCAAACGACTCTCGGCGGCAGAAATCCCCAATCAACTGACTACTCTCGTCAAGAACGCGGACTGGCCGCAGTGGCGCGGTCCCAACCGGGACGGTATGAGTTTCGAGACGGGACTGCAACTGGAATGGCCGGCCGATGGCCCGCCGCTGTCGTGGAAAAAGCCGATCGGACGGGGGTTTTCTTCCTTCGCGGTCTCGGCCGGCCGACTTTACACAATGGATCAGGAAGCCGTCGCGGACCCGGCCGACAACGGAAACCGGTTCAACGAATGCGTTGTTTGTATCGACGCCGACACGGGAGATGAACTTTGGCGATTTCGCTATCCCAACCGCTACGATGAGCGCTTTGGTCCTGGGCCACGCTCCACCCCCACAGTCTCCGGCCCCTTTGTTTACGCAGTGGGACCAACCGGCATCTTCCATTGCTTGAACGCGATAACTGGCGAGAAAATCTGGCGGCACGATTTGATCGAGGAATTCGCCGGTCGAGCGATGCAATATGGCGTGTCGTTCTCCCCGCTCGTCGACGGAAACCTGGTGTATTGCACGCCGGGCGGGTCGGGCGGCAATTCAGTGGCAGCATTCGACAAGTCGACCGGGGCACTCGTCTGGAAAGCACTCGATGACCCGGCGAGCTATAGTTCACCCATCGCCATCACGGCTGCGGGTGTTCGGCAGATTCTATTCCTCACCAACACCGAACTGGTCAGCTTCGCGCCGGATGGCAGCAAGTTGTTCTGGCGCTATCCGTGGAAAGCGGAGGGCGGCTTCAATATCGCCACACCGATGAGTTTTGGCGATTACGTTCTGATCGCGTCCGGCTACGGCAAGGGTTGCGCACTTCTGGAAGTGACCCGATCCTCCGATGGCAACTTTCAGGTTGGCGCTGTCTACGAACACAATCGTTTGCGACCCTATTTCGCCAGTGCCGTGCGTTTCGGGGAGCACATTTACGGCTTCGATCAAACAGACCTGGTTTGCATGAATGTGCGGACGGGATCGATAACCTGGCGCGAAAAAGGAATTCGCAGTTTCAAGAAAGGATCGATCATCGGGGTCGAGGGTCATTTGCTTCTTTTCGGCGAGTCGGGATCGTTGACGCTGATCGAGGCCGCCCCCACCGAGTATCGGGAACGCGCGACATGCCGGGTCTCGCAAACACGCTGTTGGACACCGCCCGCACTGGCAGACGGCCGGCTCTATATCCGCGACGATGCGCAAATCATGTGCTTCGATCTTCGGAAAAAGTAGCTTCGAGTGTACTCCAATAGGAACCGGGATAGCATCTTCTTAGAAGCCACTTCCGCTTACTTCGTGCGCGGCTCTTTGGTAAGAGCCGCGCACGGAGTAAGCGGTTGCGGGAGCCGCGCACGAAGTAAGCGGTTGCGGGTGAATCTGTTTCTGCCGCTCACCTTAACGGAGAACCGCGTTGCAGCAAGCCACGAAAGTTCCAAGACAGGCCTGGGTAGTCACCTTCGCGGGTACTGCCATTAACCTTTGTCTGGGCATCCTCTATGCCTGGAGCGTCTGGAAAGCGCCGCTCTCGGCGACCCCGGAACACCCGGCTGGCTCGGCCATGAGCGGGTTGAATGAGGGTTGGAGTTACCTCACCGATGCGCAGGCGACCTGGGCTTATGCCATCTGCGGTTTCATGTTCGCGTTGTCGATGATTCCCGGCGGAAGAATTCAGGATAAGTATGGTCCGAAACTGGGCGCTACTCTGGGTGGTTTGTCGCTGGCTGCGGGTTGCATTCTGGCCGGTCTGATGAGAAGTTATCTTGGCTTGATCCTGGGCTTCGGAGTATTGGGTGGGATCGGCATGGGACTCGGGTATTCGGCAGCCACCCCCGCAGCGGTCAAATGGTTTGGGCCTCACCAGCGGGGCTTGATTGTCGGATTGGTGGTCGGAGGCTACGGAGGAGCAGCGATCTATATCTCGCCTCTGGCAAAACATCTTATCGCGGATTACGGTCTGTCCGGCAGCTTGATTGGCATGGGCATCTTCTTTGCTCTGGTTGTGATCGTGGCCGCTCAATTGCTTGTCTGGCCGCCATCGGGTTATGTTCCCCCGGCACCTACGGGACCGGCATCGTCTCGTGCTTCGATGACGCAAATCGATTGGTCGGCGAAAGAGATGGTGCAGACCTGGCAATTCTACTTGTTGGTATTCCTCTTCATCTGCTCCGCCCAATCGGGTTTGCTGGTCATTGCCAACGCCACTCCCATGTTGAAACTTACTGCAACCGTGGCTTTCTATGGATCGTTCGGGTGGATGCTTGCTTCCTTCGGCGGCCTGGCCAATGCAGCAGGTCGAATCGGGACGGGGCTATACTCCGACAAAATCGGCAGACTCAATGCCTACCTCCTCAATGGGACGATTTCGACGGCGTGTCTGTTTCTGATCCCAACAATCATCGAATCCAAGAACGTGATTTTGTTATTCGTCATTGTTGGAGTGGCTTACTGGCAATATGGCGGCGGGTTATCGCTAATGCCGGCGCTAACGGCGGACTACTTTGGTGCCACGAATCTCGGGTTCAATTACGGTCTTGTGTTTATCGGCTGGGGGATTGCCTTTTTCATTCCGCAACTTGCGGGGTATATCAAGGATTCCACAGGAAGCCTCGATTACGCATTTTACCTGTCCGGCGGCCTGTTAATGCTGGCGGTTCTGCTGAGTCGATTCCTTTATCGGCCTGTACACACCAACTTTAAAGGATAAGTCCTTTGCTGCAGCTCTGTAGAAAAACTCCAAATCCCAAATCTCAAAATACAAACAAATCCCAAATCTCAAAAGCGGACCAAACGCAAACCTTGCTTCAGACTCATTTTGAGATTTTCTCGTCGTTTGGGCGTTGGAGGTTGTTTGGAATCTGTTGTTTGTGATTTGGAATTTTTGTGCAAAGCCATGCCGCCACCGTTTGTCGCATCAAGTGTGGATGGCATCGTACAAGGCCACCCCAAATGGCCCAAAGAGTATGACCGGCATCCATGCCGCCAACGCGGGTGCCATGTAATCCGCATTGCCAAGGAACTTGCAGGCGAATATTACCCCATAAAACACTGCACACATTACCAAACATAATCCAGCACTGATGAAAACGTGTCGCGTTTGATCGCGCAGAATGATTGCCAATCCCATCACAACCAACAGCATTCCGATAATGGGCCGTGTGATCTTCATGTGGTAGATCACCGCGATTTGAGGCTGCCTGAGAGCATCGGACTTGTTGAGAAGAAGATACAAATTATGCGTTGATGTATACAAGAACCATTTCGGGTCTCGAGTTACCGTTTCGAAGGTTACATCCTTGGTGTACACGAAATACTTTCCCGAATCGATTTGAACTATCATTTCCGGTTTGTGCGTCGATTCCAGAGTCTCCGGAGTGGTATTCGTCAGCAACCAGCCACCGCTGAGAGCCTCACCGCCGGGCGGTATATAGCGGGCATTTTGAGCTGCCAGGTGCGACATCGCGCTGGTTTGCGTCTCCGGAAGTGTGACATATAACTGCTTTACCGTCATATCTTTCGGATAGCCGACCACGCCTTCGATGTGAATCCCGGTCGGATCGTAGCAACCCTGAATCACCTTCTCCCGTTCGTTGTGGGGATCGTCGCGTTCGGTCAAGAGAATGTGGGCAATCTTCGGTATGACAAGTTCCTGATTCAATACGCCCAGTGTCAGTGCCGAGGCCGCGCCAAGGAGGATGGGCCGGATGATTCGATGCGTCGATACTCCGGCGGAAAGCATGGGCAGCATTTCATTGTTTCGCTGCATCCAGGCGACCGTGAACATGGCCGCCAGCAAGGCAATGGCTTCGCAGAGACGATCGTAATATTGCAGCACTCGGTAGCTGTAATAGTTCCAGATGTTCCACATGATGTCCAGGAAGCCATCGGCCTTGGTGCCGAAATCGTCGAGGTTCGTGAACATATCGACGATGATGTACAAACTCAGCGTACTCGTCAAACAGATCATGTACGCGCGCACGAATGAGATGAACAGCATCCGATCGAGGATGTTCATGGCGATGCCTCTTCCCTGAGGTGCGCTGCCGCTGCCGGCGCGATCAAGGCCGCGGCCGAGAGCCTTCTTACCCGGCGCGGTTCATACAGTTCCAGGTATACTTGAACATAATCGTTACCCGTTGTACATGCGGCGTCGCCGAACCCATTGGTGCGCAGTTCGCGCACCGCTGCTTCTTTCGACCAGCCCTCATACTCCATTCGGTAGACGGCCGTCAAGAGACCTGTCCGATGCAGGCCGGCTTTGCAGTGCAAAAGGATCGGGTAATTGCTGGGATCATCGAAGATTTTGTAAAACTGCGCAAGGACCGCAGGCGGTTGAACTTTCTGCGCGTTCCGGGGCGAAAGATCGAGTTTCAGGAGATACCATTTGACGTTCAGTTCGCGGGCCAGTTCGGTTTCATGCACACGCGGTTTGCCGAGGTAGCCTTCAGGCATGATGGGGTCTTGAAATTCGTTTTCTTCCTGAAGGTTCACGATGGAGTTGAAGCCGTAGCGCTGGTGTGCTTCGCGGAAGCCGTTGGCAGTCATCTGCCCCGATCGGATCACTTTTCCATCCGTGACAATGCGCAAGCGTTTGGCATGTGCGTAATTTGCGCGGAATTCGTAGATGGGGGCGCAGAGAATCATCGCAGCGATCGCGATACCCCAAACCCAGCGGAGCCAGATCGGCATGCGCAGTTTCTCCGTCCCTGGAATTCGTATCGACCGGCGGCCTGCCCATCAGGAGGAGAATATGGCAATTTTAGTTGGTTTGAGCAAGAGGAAATAGCAGTTGCAAGTTCCACTGGGTGAAGCCAGATTCTCTGGGGGGGGCATCGTCGTAGCGGCGTCCTGCCGCCGTCTGCAACCTCTCGGCGGCAGGATGCCGCCGCTAGTGCGCCTACGAGCGCATGGAATCGGTAGGGTGAAAGTCCCTATCAATGTTTCGAGTTTGGACATTGTAGCTGAAGGTAACTGCGTCGTCGCAAGGCAAGGTGGAGAGCAACCGGAAGCGAACGACTGGTCCGTAGGATAACGAACTCGATTCGGCCTGTTGTCGTGACGAGCCTGCTAGCGAAAGGCGAAGTCCAAGGAGTCTCGGAGGGCGTCAAACTCAGCACCGAGAACGACAAGGGGTGGTTGGAGACAGAACGGTCAGAAGGTTCCATGACGGGAAGTAGGGAGATCCGATTTCGCTGGATGTATGGAACGAGGGTCGAGAACGGTTGCCGCAGATGGACCGTACCCAAAGGCGTCTGGGCCGGGATGTTGCAGCGAGCATCCGCGGAGCGAAGCGATCGCTGCATGCCCTTGGGAAGTATCGGAATCGGAAGTCAGAGCGTCCGTAGTAGCGAAGAAGCCGGGTAACGCCGGGGGAGCCAAGGGACGTAGGAAGTTGGAGGCGTGATGTCAGCACCGCAAGAAACCAACCCGACGGCAGTGTCAGCAATGACTAATCAAGTCGGAGACGTTATGGAGCGCTGGCTCTGGACCGAACCGGCGGTGTGGAACGAACGCATGTTGACGGCGCTCGAAAAGGGCGTCCAAGGAGGAATATGGTTTAGTCTGATCGATAAAGTGTGGAAGGAACGCAATCTGCGCGTCAGTCACAGCAAAGTGGCTGCCAACCAGGGCGCTCCGGGAGTGGATCATGTCACGGTCGAAGCATTTGCCGACGACCTGGACGCCAACGTGGCGAAACTCACCAAAGCCCTCCAGGAAGGAACTTACCAGCCGCAGGCCATTCGGCGAACGTATATCGATAAGCCGGGTAGCCAGGAGCAGCGACCTTTGGGAATTCCCACGGTACGCGACCGAGTCGTTCAGGGAGCAGTCCGACACGTCATCGAACCGATCTTTGAGAAAGAATTCGCCACGCACAGTTACGGCTTTCGGCCCCGGCGGGGTTGCAAAGACGCACTGCGGCGAGTGGATGAACTGCTCAAGCAAGGTTACGCTTACGTGGTCGATGCCGATCTGAAGAGCTACTTCGACACGATCCCACATGACCGGCTGATGAGTCGGCTGCGGGAACGCATCGCGGACGGGCGGATGCTTCAGCTGATCGAATCCTTTCTGAAAGCCGGCATTATGGACGGACTGAAAGAATGGGAACCGGAAGCGGGAGCCCCGCAAGGAGCGGTGTTAAGTCCTTTGCTGAGCAATATCTATCTCAATCCTCTGGATCACCAAATGGCGGCCCAAGGGTGGCAGATGGTGCGCTATGCCGATGACTTCGTGATCCTCTGTCGCAATCAGGCCGAAGCGGAACAAACACTGGGGTATATCCGTCAGTGGTGTGAAGCGGAGGGATTGCGGCTGCATCCAACCAAGACGAAAATCGTCAACGTACAGCAGGAAGGCTTTGACTTTCTGGGCTATCACTTCCTAACCACGCGGCGGGGACGTCTGACGCGCTGGCCGAGGAAGAAGAGCATGGCGAAGTTCAAAGAGACCATCCGGACGAAGACGAAACGGACGAACGGCCGATCGCTGCGAAGTATAATCGCAGATATCAACCTGACGTTGCGTGGCTGGTTTGGATTCTTCCAGCACAGTTACCACACGACGTTTAAGACCGTGGACGGTTGGATTCGCGGACGTTTGCGGAGCATACTGCGCAAACGTTCCGGCGGAAAAGGCCGCGGACGGGGAACGGATCATCAGCACTGGCCGAATGCCTTCTTTGCCAAACATGGGTACTATAGTCTGGAAGCTGCCCATGCCCGAGCAAGTCAATCCCCTTGTGGGTAAGACCGACAACAGGAAAGCCGGATGCGGGAAATCCGCCAGTCCGGTTTGGAGGGAGGGGAAACCAATATGCTTGGTCTTCCCTACCCTATCGACGATGCCCCCCCCCAGAGAATCTGGTTACAACCGTTCCACTATTTCTTGCCGCCATCGAGGATTTCGGAAAACTCGCCGGCGTTGTCGGCGAACGAGCGGACCGGGATGTCGTAGCGATGGAGCATCGTGACATAAAGATCGCCGAGCGGGCGCTCAGTTGCCTGCTTGATGAAGCGGCCATGCTTGAGCCCGAGGTTGCGACCGCCGGCGAGGATCGTGGGATAGTTGCGGGCGTTGTGGGTGGTGCTGGTGCCGCTGCCGTACAAGGCCATGGTGTTGTCGAGAAGCCGGGCATCGCCCTCGCGGATCGAGCCGAGACGCTCGAGGAAGTAGGCGAACTGCTCGGCGAGGTAGCGGTCGTACTTGGCCCAAGGCTTGATTGTTGTCGTGGCTGAGGCCATGATGGCCGCTCTTGCCGATGCCGACAATCGCAGGGAAGCGATCGCAGATGCCGACGCCGTCCTCAGCGCACATCTGGTACGCGGCGACGCGCGTGGTGTCGGTCTGGAACGCCAGGACGATCAGGTTGAGCATGGTGCGGATGTAGTCGGTCGGTCCGCTCGGCGAGACGTCGAGGTTGATCTTCGTGCGATCGACCTACGGCAGTGCCTTGCCAAGCCAGTCTTCCGCACGCACGAGCCGGCTTTCGACCTCGCTGAGCGATTGGAGGAACTCGTCGAGCCGTTGCTGGTCGGGCCGGCCGAGGTTGTTGCGCAGCGAGCGGGAATCTTCCAGCAGGAAATCGACGCGCCGACGACCCGATGCAAGCGCTCGCTCTCGAGCCGCCAGGTCGCCTTGCGCGGGCGGCTCGAACAGCCGATCGAACAGGCGTTTCGGAACCGACTCGGCGGGAATCGCTCGGCCCTGGGCATCGAAGGAGATCGTGGTCGATCGGCTCTTGGTCCCGACGCCGCCTTGACTCGAAAGCACCAGCGACGGGATGCGGGTATGATTTCGGCTCTCGCGGGCGATGACCTGGTCCATCGAGATCGAGTTCTTCAGATCGACGCGGATGTCGGCGCCGGTAAGCCAGACGTCGACAGTGTTGTGCCCGACGAGCAGCCGGCTGGTGGGATGCGACAACCCGCCGAAAATGGTCATGTCGCTTTTGATGAGGTGCCAGCGGTTCGAGCGACTTGGTCAGTTTATAATCGGCACCGTCGGTGTGGGGAAACCAATGCCAGTCGTGAAAGTCGGGACTCTTGGACGAGGGAAGCGCAACGCCGTTTCCGAAGAAGAACGCGCAAAATCGTTTGGGCCTGGTTGGGGCCGACGGATTGGCGTGCGCCATAGCTTCCAGCCAGGGCAAGGCCAGCGACAAGCCCGGCACCGCGGAGCAATGTTCGTCGATCGAGATGCCAAGAAGGCGCTGGCATGGTGCAACCTTTCAGCACGTTGCAAAAAATGAATGATTGGCGGGAAGAATTCAATCAAGGCGGGAGAGTAAGTTGCGTTAGGTAGAGGATATCAAATTTTTTCGCCGTTTCCAAGCAAATTCCGGTAGTTCTTGGTCGTCGTTGATTTGATGGGTGTGGCAAATTTTCCTGGCAAGACGGACGTCGCACGTTTTGTTCCCTCTCCCCGGTACTCCGGGGAGAGGGTTAGGGTGAGGGGAAAGACCTTCAACCCTGAAAAACGCGTATGGGAGGTTGAAAGGTTCGCCCCTCACCCTAGCCCTCTCCCCGGAGTACCGGGGAGAGGGAACAAGACCCAGATGGCATCAGCAACATGCTTGCTTGCCAGGAAGATTTGCCGCACCCTGATTTGATGTTTCTCTGGAATGTACTCGGAAAATCGGTCGCTTCGTGACCACATTTCGAGCATAATAGACAATATTGAGATTGGATTTCGGAAGTCGAGTTAACACGAGGACGAGGCTTTATGTATCGGAGTGTTCTTTTTCTGACTGCTTTCATGGGCGTTTCGTCCCTTTGTGCCGCCGATGCTCCGCCGACTCCCGATCAACTTTCCATCCTCCCCGGCAACTTTACCTTGACCGGCCCCAACGGCCGGCAGCCTTTGCTCGTCATGGGCCGATTCGCCAACGGCACCGAAGCCGATTGGACCGCCAAGGCGCAATTCCAAAGCCTGGCTCCCCAAATTGCCTCGGTCGGCGCGAGTGGCATCGTCTTGCCCCTTGCCGACGGCAGCGCTGATATCGTTGCCAGGGTTGCAGGCCGGGAGGCGAAAGTGCGCGTTACAATTCGCAATATGACCGAGGCGAGTCCGGTACACTTCCGCACCGATGTGATCGCCGCCTTCTCGCGCGGGCTGCAATTCCGGTGCCTGTCATGGTTCGCCGCAGGGCAAGAACGGTTTTCGTCTCAGTCTGCGCGGCTATGACTCCGATCTCGATCTGTTCACGCTCACCAAGGAGCATGCCGGTCGGCGCGTCGATCGCAATGCGCCCGAAAACAGTCTGATTCTCTTGAAAGCTACCGGGCGCATCGGCCATCAGGGCGGGGTGCGCTTTAGCCGGGATGATCCGGCCTACCAAACGATACTTCGCTGGATCGCGGAGGGTTGCAACGATAGTTCACCGTCGTCGTTGACCCGGCTCGAAGTATTGCCGGGCAGTTGTCGATTACATACCTCGTCGGCCGGTCAGCAGCTTCTGGTTCGTGCCCACTTCAAGGATGGTTCCGCGCAGGATGTCACCGATCTTACGGTATTCTCCTCGAGCGAACCCGATCTGGCACCCGTAAGCAGCAAGGGTCTGGTTCGCTTCTCGAAGACGGTGGATACCTCAATCCTCGCCCGCTATCTAGATCAGATTACCGGCGTTCGGCTCACTTACGTGCGCCACGATCCGGCTTTTGCGTTCCATGCACCGCAGCCCGCCAACTATGTCGATGAACACGTCTTCGCCAAACAGCGCGAATTGCAGTTGTCGCCCGCGCCGGCAGCTTCGGACGAGACCTTCCTGCGCCGAGTCTATCTCGATACGATCGGCGCACTGCCCAGTGCGGATGAAGCGCGCGCGTTCCTCGATTCCAAAGCAGCCGATAAGCGCGCCAAGCTCATCGATAGGCTTCTGGAGCGCGATGAATACGCGGCATTCTGGGCTTTGAAATGGGCCGACATCCTGCGCGGCAGCCCGACGACGATCAGCGATCGGGGCGTTCATACTTTCCATCGCTATCTCGTACATACCTTTGCCCAGGATCGTCCGATGACCGATTTCGCCCGCGAATTGCTGACGGGATTGGGAAACACGCTCAACAAGCCAGCTGCGAATTTCTACCGCATCGCTCGGACTCCGGAAGAAGCAGCGGAATCGGCAGCGCAGATATTCATGGGTCTGCGCGTGCAGTGCGCCAAGTGTCACAATCATCCCTTCGAGGCCATCACCCAGACCGATTATTACGGGCTGGCCGCCTACTTCGCCCGCGTGCAATTCAAGGGAGCGCAATTCGGTCTCGACGATGAGATCGTCTATCTGGCCCAGGGTCGGGAAGTGCAGCATCCCAGGACGCGCAAGACGCAGGAACCAATCGCTTTTGGAAGTGCGATGGGACCGCTGGGGCCCGATGAAGATCGCCGGCAACGATTTGCCGACTGGCTGACCCAACCCGACAACAAATATTTCGCGGCCTCGATCGCCAACCGCGTCTGGTTCCATTTGCTGGGCAAAGGCATCGTCGATCCGGTGGACGATTTCCGCGACACCAATCCGCCGAGCAACCCGCAACTATTGGAGGCCTTGACGAAGGATTTCGTCAAGAACGGTTATCGCCTCAAGCCGCTGATTCGCACGATTCTCAACTCGCGCACTTATCAACTCGCAAGCGACGGCGAGCCTTCAGCATCACCCTATAGCGCCAATCCCGATCGCTTTTTTATCAAGGCCGGGGTCAGGATGCTGACCGCGGAACAGATTCTCGACGCGGTATCGACAGCGACGGGCGTTCCCGAGAAGTTCAAGGGTTATCCATTAGGCACACGGGCCATCGAACTTGCGGAAGGCGGCGTCAATCACCCGTTCCTGCAAGCGTTTTCGAAACCGGTACGGGATGTGACGTGCGAATGTGCCAGGGAAGAAGATCCTTCCTTGCCACAGATACTCCATCTGATGAATAATGCGGGACTGGTACAGAAGGTCAAATCGCCCAAGGGCGCATTGCCGGATGGTTGAAAGAGGGCAAGGATACCGCCTGGATCGTGGAGCAGATCTACCTGTCGACGTTGAGCCGACGGCCCACTGGCAAAGAAATGGAAGTGGTGCTTGGGCATGTAAAAACCTTGCCGGATCGCAAAACGGGATTGCAGGATTTGCAATTTGCCTTGCTGAACGTGAATGAGTTTCTGCTTCGGCACTGACGTGGTGCGGTCGCGGAGAGGGCGATCTTTCGCAGATCGACAACTATGATCCTGCCATTCTTGGTCGCATGAATGGCCCGTGTAGCCGCGACGCGAAGGTACTCCGAAGCGGAGCGCGAGACCTGCCCGATCCATGAATCTCACGATGCACTGCAATGGCGTTATCCCGGAAGTCACTGGACGTGACAGGCTCACGCTCCGCTTCGGAGTACCTTCGCGTCGCGGCTACACGACGGTTTTGCTCATGCGTGAACCAACGGAAGTGTGACCATTTCCCGCACAACTACCCGAACGCCTGCGCGGACAGGTAGCTCCCGTCGGGGAACCAAAGCTCGCAAAGACTTCGATATGTGGGTGTAACCACATTCTCTCGGGGTCGTAGCGGCGGCATCCTGCCGCCGAGAGGTTGCAGACGGCGGCAGGATGCCGCCGCTACGACGGCAACCCCCAGAGAAAATGGCTACACCCTTGATATGTTGATGCTTCCCAATTTTCTTGCCTCACTGCGTTTTTCCCTTTAGACTAACTTTCTTTCGACCCGTTGACTCTGAATCCGTGCTGAGGAAAGAGGATCCCATGCTCTGGAAGATCTCCACCGTCGTACTCGGTTTCTGGCTCATCGGCGACATCTGCGCACAAGAAAAGAAAACTCCCGCAGTCGAGGATGTCCCCAATCCTGCAGGCCGAATTGACGATCAAGGAAACGATTATCGATTTGATACGCTGACGAGGTTCATTGGTGAATGCGGCCCGTCCGTTGGGTCGGGTTGCTACAAATCTCATCTGGTATACCAAGCCGAATGCTATTCAAGTCTTCTCCTCAATAGGCATGTCGATGGAACAGCACTCTCCAGATCGTCAGCCATAAGATGCGCAAATCGAACAGCGGATTCCAGTGGGTGATGTAATACAAATCGAATTGCAGCCGTTTGCGCAGCGAGGTGTTGCCGCGCCAGCCGTTCACTTGTGCCCAGCCCGTGATCCCGCATTTCACGCAATGGCGGGCCATGTAGTTGGGAATGGTCTTTGAGAACTTGTTGATAAAGACCGGGCGTTCCGGTCGCGGGCCGACCAGCGACATATCTCCCAATAACACATTGATCAGTTGCGGCAGTTCATCCAGACTGGTGCGGCGAAGAAACCAGCCGATCGGAGTATACTGCGCTTTCCTTGGTCGTCATGACGGGGCCGGTTTGTTTCTCCGCGTCGACGTGCATCGAGCGAAACTTCAACATGAAGAACGATTGGCCGTTCAAGCCGCAACGCTCCTGCCGGAACAGTATCGGCCCCCGGCTGGTCAGCTTGACCATGATCGCCACCGCCGTCAACAGCGGTGTGAGCACGATCAGTGCCAGTGCGGCAATGAAAAAATCCATGACGCGCTTGACCACGATATTCATGCCGAAGTGCGGACTTTCGCGCAAGCCGATCACCGGCATGCCGTCGAGCGTCGTCGTCGTCAGCGATAAACCGGCCAGTGCGGGCACATCCGCCATGAGGCGAACTTCCACCAGTTGCTTGGAAACGATGTCGAAAACGTGACGGGCTTCGTGGTAGCGGTTCATCGGCAGCGCGATAAAGACGTGCTCGACTTTATATTTTTCGATAAGCCGGGGCAGATCATTAACGGTTCCGAGAATATCGAGATCGCTCGACCAGCGCGTGGGACTGTCTTCCACGAAACCGATATTCTTGATGCCCATCCAGGTCGCATGACGCAGCGCCGCGCCGTCTGGCGGGCGACTCGACCGGTTCCGACAATAATGGCAAACGATTGATTGTAGCCGCGCCGCCTCAGATAGCCGACCCCGTTCCAGGTGATTCGGCGGGCCGTCAGGACGAGTACCAGCGCCATGGGGGCGAAGAGAATGATGGCGCCGCGCGAAGCATACGGGTCTCGAACCGAGAAGATACCCGCCATCACCAACAGGGTGAGCAGTGCGGTGCCCTTGCAAACGGCGAGGAACTCTTCGCGAAAGCGCCGCAGGCGCTGAACTTCGTATTGCCCGACAATGCGAAAAGCAACCAGCGCCAGAATCAGCACAAGTGGCAAGCTATCCCAGCACAATTCCGGATCCGGAATTTCGCGGTCGTAAGCGAACCAGCCACTGGCAAAGCGCAAATAGTAAGCACCGCCCCAGGCGGCGGCGATGCTGAGGAGATCCCAGAATATAAACCAGATACTCAGCGTTTGACTGCTGCGTTTGATCATGGCGATGCCCCTTCCATGGGGTGGTCGGCGCTGACCGTTGCTGACAGCGGAAAGAGAACTAACCACAGAGTCACAGAGAACACAGAGAAGACAAGAATGAGCCACAGATGAACACGGATTAACACTGATCGCCGATTTCTGGATTTATCCGTGTTGATCCGTGTTCATCTGTGGCTAATTTGTATTTCTGTTTTTTGTCTTCTCTGTGTCCTCTGTGACTCTGTGGTTAGACCGTTTTCCATTTGAAACTGCCGAATTCAGATTCGTTCACACGGGCTTGTAACATGGAATGACAAAGAGTGTCAAGGCAGGTAAAGCAGGACATTTTAGTGTTCATCAAATCATCGCTGCCGACTCGGTCTTCACAGCGACTCCTGAACGCGTTAAAAGAAAAGCACGATTACCCGGCAATGTTTTTCGGAGGACGCAACGGTGGATGCCTTTTATGAGCGCTTCTTTCCCGGCGAATCCTCCGACGCCGAGGCGGGTTACCATCGCGAAGTTCAAGCCCACATCCAAAGCGCTCGTACGATTCTCGATTTCGGCTGCGGCGACAACAGCGAATTAGCCCGCTATCGTAGCGAGGCCCATCAAGTCTGGGGGGTCGATACTCACGCCCATCCCCACCTGCAACATCCCGACTGGTTTCGTCGTCTATCCCTTTCCGGTCAAGCGCCTTTTCCGGACCATTCGTTTGACGTCATCACTTCCTGTTGGGTGCTGGAACACATCGAGGAGCCTGAAGCTTTTCTGGGTGAGATTTGCCGGTTATTACGGCCCGGAGGTTCTTTCATCTCGGTATCGATCAACTCGTTGCATTACGTCACCCTGATGAGCCGGCTCATCGGATTGCTTCCCCATGCCCTGACTCAAAAGCTGGTGCAGAAACTCTATGGCCGGCCCGTGCACGATACTTTTCCCACGTATTATCGCCTCAACAGCGGCTTGAGCCTGCGTCGCACGGCCCGGCGAGCTGGTATGAAGGTTGCGGGCATGGCGCGCTTTGTCAATCCCGATTACTTTTCCTTTTCCCCCTGGTTGCGCCGAGCGGCCATCGTGATCGATTACTGGCTAGGCCGGTTTCACCCGGAACTGGGCCGGCTTTATTTTGTCTGCACATTGAACAAACCGGTCGTCGAGGTGCATTCCGTTGCAACCCATTTGCCAACAGGATCGCGGACTTTGCAGGCAGCTTGAATGGCGACAAGATGACAAGGTGATAGGATGACAAAGTGGCAACATGATATGATAGGGTGACAAGGTGATTTATGCTCAATGCCGATCAACTGCTTGCTCGTCTCTATGCTTTGCGGAAAGATTACGCCGATGACCCTGAGGATGAAACGTACCAGGCGATCCATCATGCGTTCATGTTTCTTTCCTACCAGATGAGTGCATTTCGGCAGTACATCGAGGAAGAAAACAAGAAGCAACAGTCGCAGGCGTAATCGCAACACTGCGGTTGAATCCAGATAGTTATTTCAAGAACACCTCAAGTTTTTGGTCATTGAGGATCTTCAAGGTTGGCATCGCTTTGAGAGCTTGCTTGAGGTTCACATTTATTTTTTCTATTTCGAGGTTCAAACAAAGTAGCGGTAAGGATGTAACGGCCGAGAAATCCTTGACACTCGACATGCGCTGACAATCCAACCGAGTGATTTTCGTCCCTTTCAGAGGCGTCAGGTCGGCTACCGGAGTTCCGTTCAGATTGAGCGTTCCTAAAAGGGGCAAATCGCGGAGTGGCCGTAGATCCTTGATCCCCGCGGAATTCTCCAGATTGAGGTAGGTGATTTTCAAGCCCGCCAACGGCTTAAGGTCGCTGACTTTCGAATTCACTAAAGTCAAACTCGTCAAAGAGCCAAGGCTGGACAACGGCTTGAGATCGCTGACCTTTGAATTCACCAAAGTCAGATTCGTCAAAGAACCAATGTGGGCCAACGGTTTGAGATCGCTAACCTTCGAATTCACCAAAGTCAGATTTGTTAATGCGCTTGCGCCGGCTAATGCTTTAATGTCGCTGAGGTTTGTGTTCTCACAGTTCAGGGCCACCAACGGCAATCCCTCCAGGCCATCCAACCTGGTCAGCTGAGGAAGTTGTTGCAGAAACAACTTTTTTAGCTTCGTGTTTTTGAGCGAGGACAGATCCTTGATGGCGCAATCGACTAAATTCAACGCTTCCAGGGGAACATCTTCCAGAGGCAGTAAACTCGATATTTTGGAAGAGCGAAGGTCGAGAAAAGTGAGCACGGTGTGTCCCTTTAACGGGCCAAGGTCGGCGATAGGAAAACCCCAAAGACTCAAATCTTTCAAGGGCATCGACTTGAGTGTGCTGATATCTGCTGCAGCGCTTCCCTTGGTATGCAGCGCGAGCAATTCTAGAGGCATACCCGCCAGGGGAGCCAAACTTGGGATACTGGCAGCGTTCAATCGAAGTTCTTTGAGTGGCTTGCCCTTCAGAGCTGCCAGTGGTTCCAGATTGAGAGCTTTGGTGGTGGTCAATAGAAATTCTTTCAGAGGTTTGCCCCGCAACGGTTCCAGGTCGCTCACCAGAGACGACGCTAAATTCAAGAATTCCAGTTTGTTGCAATCTTCCAGCGGCTTCAGGCTGACGATACTTGTCGCCGAGGCAATATCCAGCTTGACTAAGGTTTTGTTTCCTGCCAGAGGTTCCAGAGTGGTTATCTTGCCGCATATAAGGCGAATTTCGACGAGGGGCAACCCCTTAAGCGGTTTCAAATCGCGTACCGCATAGCTGTTCAGGCAAGCCAGGTGAGTCAGTTCCTTGAGATACTTCAGCACGGCCAGATCTTTGAGTTTTCCAGATCCCCCCGGCATTGTGGAACACTCGAGTTTTCGCAAACTCGGCAACGCCCGTAGGGCGCTGATGTCGGCAATGTAGTCGCATTTCAGCGCGACTTCGGTCACCTTGTCATCTTCAACTTTGTAAGTCAGGTACGGATCGGCTAACTGGTTGAGGTCTTTGATCTTGAGGATGACCTCTTCGGCTTGTCTTTTGGCCGGTAACGCGGCGATTTGTTCGACCCATTTTTCGTCAACAGGCGGGACATTGGATTTCTTCTTAACCTGCGCCAAAACAGGCCGATTGGCACCGAACGATAGCCAAACGAAAATCGTGCCCAGCAACAACAACCGAATCATAGGTATCTCTCGAGCAGATCAGCAAATGTATGAAAAAGGTATTTCCAATTTTAGGGATATTCCGTTTAAGGTGCCACGATCGAATGGAAGAGACTATTATGGGTTACCCTTCAAGAAATCCTCGCGGAACTCGCCGTTGATTCGCTTCAGGTTGGGGTGCTTCTTGACGGCCTCGGCAAAGATTGGCCGAAAATCGCATTCGAGATCGGTTAGTTCGGACAATTTTTCAAGAACGGAAAGTTCTTTTATTTCTGGGCAATGCTTGATATTCAGCGTCGCGAGTTTCATTCCCGCTAATGGATGGAGGTTCGACACCGCCGTGTCGCTCAGATCCAGTTTTTGCAGCTTCGGCAGCGACGTTTTCAACGATGTCAGGTCGGGGATTGCGGATTGCGTCAAACTCAGGTTCGTCAAGCCAGGAAAACTTGCCAGTTGTTTCAAGTCGAGACTGGCGATGCCAATGAGATTGCAAGTCTTGAGCGAAGGGATGGTCCCGCAGGCAGCGAGATCGATTTGCGGCAGGAATTGCAGATTCAAATACGTCAACGGCAGCCCGCGCAGACCGGAGAGATTCACCAGGCTGTCCGAGGTGATCGACACCTGGAATAAATGAGGAAACGCCTTGAGCGGTTCCAGATCTTTCAACACGATACGATCGACCACCAGTGCAACACCATTGACTTCATTTCCCTGAGTGGTTCGGCTCCAGACCGAGGGGTTTTGGTAGTCGAAGCCCGGATTGCGTTTTTTCAGTTCTGCCCCGACGGAGATCATTTGTTCGCGAACGTCGCGCTGGCCAAAGTTCGCCGGCGGCGAGGTCTCGACGGGCCGGGGAGGTCGTTTGCGAACCGCCAGTTCCACTTTTCCACCCGCCGGCAAATCGAACCGATCGCGATCGATTTCGTAAAGGCGGAACCCTTTCTGCTCTCTCACTTCGTAATTTCCCGGTCGAAGTTCAATGTTATTCTCCGCAGGATCCCAAACTTTCTCGATGTTCCCGTTACGCCAGAGGCCGATTTCCAGGGTGCCGCGGTACGTCGCATTGTACCGTCAGAGTACCTTTGGCTTCGGCTTTGCGCGAAGGCAGCAGCCAGAGGACAAGAAGTACGCCGGCACCGATGAACCCACTCGTAATCAACGCAATGAGGAACCAGGGAGTAGATCGGCGAGGAGCGGGAGTTTTTCGGCTGCTTACCAGCTCTCCTGGGTCGTCGATGTCCGAGAACAAGACTTCCGGGCTGCTCGCGACACTGGAGAAAACTGGGGGCGGGGTGTGCAAGTCTTTTTCGATGGCGGCGGATCGTCTCAATAACTTCCCGGGCATCCGCCGGCGCTCAGCTGGGTCGTGCGCCAGCATCCGAGCGATTAGATCGCTCAAGGCAAGCGGAATTGCGGGCTTGAGGCTGCTGACGGTAGCGGGAGTGTGATTGGCAAGTCCGTTGAGGTAATCGATGGTAGTCTTGGCTGGGAACGGAAGATGACCCGTCAGGAGCAAATACAACACGGAGCCCAGACTGAAAAGGTCGCTGCGATGGTCGGTTTCATGGCCGCTGGCTTGTTCCGGGGTAGATAGCCTGGCGTGCCCAGTATCTGATTGGTCGAAGTAATGGAAACATCTTCTTCGAGTGCACGAGCCAGGCCAAAGTCAAGAATCTTGACTCGACCATTCGGCGCTTCCAACCAGAGGTTGGCTGGTTTGATGTCGCGATGGACCAGACCGTGTTGATGCGCAGCACTCAGGCCCGACGCTATCTCCCGGCCGATGCGCAAAACTTCGTCCAGCGCCAGGGGTCCTGCGCCGATGAACGTCCGCGAGAGATTCGCCTTTGAGCAGCGGCATCGCCAGATAGGGAGTGCCGCGTTCTTGATCGACCTGATGAATCGCGACAATGTTGTCGTGTTCGAGAGCTGCACAAGATCTCGCCTCTGCGCAGGAAGCGCTGCCGCATCGCTGTTGAGACCACGCTGGGGTTCATGACTTTCAAAGCCACGGATCGCCGCAGGTAAATATCTTCAGCGTGAAAGACCATCCCCATTCCGCCTTTACCGAGCAATTTCAGAATGCGATAGTGACCGAGACGTCCGATTTCTCCAGGCTTTTGCGGCGGGTTCAGAAATGCGAATTCATCTTCCGTATCGAGTGAAGAGGAGGAGTTACTAATTGGAGGCAGTGCAGCAGTAGGTTGTTGTAATCCTGTCGGAAGTAATGCGGAGGTAAAGCCGTCATAAGCGGATTGGTGCTGTGGATGGACATCGTTGGACCTGTGTTGGCTTGTTTGGGTAAAGGTAGAGTCAAACACTCTATCGAGATACTCGAGATATTCCGGAAAGCGCTGCTGAAATTCCTCAGCGGTAACGACTTCCCCCGCCCGGCGTCGGTTGTCCAGCTCCACGCCTAACAATTCCATGAACAAGTACGGTCGATCCTCTGCTTCCACCAGCGGCAGGCTATCCTCGATTCGAGGTTTTTTCCCGGCGAGCCACTCACGCTCGAAGTGCCGGCACACCGGATCGATTCGACCTGCTGCTCCTTGCGGAATAGTGAATCCGAAGAGTTCCGAAGCTTTCATGAAGCCAGTTCCTCAACCGTCAGATTGCCATGAACGTTCGGTCTCGTTCTGGCAGCGACCGCAAATCATGCCGGCCTTACGGAAAGATGGGTTGCGCGTTGTGTGCCTTATTGCGAATCAATCAAATGCGATTTTCTCATATTACTCTACACAACTCGGATAACCAGGCAATGCGATCGAAATCCAGGATCCGGATAGATATCGCCATCATCTTGGATTCACTGGAAGGTAACTGACGTTGTAGCCGGTCGAAACAACTCACCGAATGATTCAGAAGATGATCGGAGATTTGCGAAAACTAGAGTTCGGCGGCATTAGGCATTAGGCATTAGGCATTAGGCATTAGTTGAGTATCCCAATGTCGAGCGATCCTGAACGGGCAGAGACCCAACTAATGCCTAGTGCCTAATGCCAAGTGCCCAGTGCCTAATGCCTAATGCCTAATGCATGCCTAACTACTACTGGTCCTTCTTGACTTCCCGGAATACCATGGGATCTTTCGGTGCGCGAACCTTGCGCCAGTTAGCAAGGGGATTTGCATTAACGTTGGCTTTGATCCCATCCTTTTCGATAGGCTCAAGGACAGGCACGGCCTTTTCCACATAGCTGACCACGATCGCAGGCTGCCAGGCAACTTTGACTCCCTGCATGTTCTTTTTCCAGGCGTTCAACGCCTCGATCATCCGCGCTGCAGCAACTTTCCAGGCGATCCTCGGCCTGCCGCCCACCTTGCCGATGAGGACTTGCTCGTCATTTTCAAAGCTCGTGATGTCGATCAGTGCTTCATTGACCCAGTACGTCGCCGCTTCCAGATTCACCACTTCGTCGGGACGCATCTGACAGAAACCGACCAGAGCGTCGATTCGTTCCGCGTAAGTATAGGCCAATTTCTTCGGATCCCCAGGAGATGCCGCGATGATGAGTGCGTATCCCGGTCGGGCCAGGATCTCCTTGTCCTTGTTGCGGATCACCGCTTCTTTGAACTGGCCCAGCGCTTGAATGGCATAACGCCGGATGAACTGAACCACCCGGCCTTGCTCCGCTTCGCCCGGCGAACCCGTCAAAATGTAGTTTTGGAACCTCAGGATATACTTTTCCAGATAAAGTGCAAGCTCAACCTGTTTGGCCTGGGGAAGAAAGTTTTTGGTCGGGTCGCCCGCTGCCGGCTGCGCTATCAGGTTGCGCAGCCCTTCGAAAGCATAAACGCGCAACGCATCGGGGTATTTCTCCTCGTCCTTGAGAATCCTCATGAACGAATCCGCGAATCCCGCATAGGGGAGTTTCGCCGCCAGCGACATCATTCGCACCGCGTTGAGACGTTCGATCATCTTGGTGCTCTGGTCGAGCACAAGCTCCAGGTCTTCCTGTATCGCCTTGCCAAACTCGTTGGCGTATTGATAGTGGTAGGGCCGGAGCACGCCGTTGAGTTCGAGGTTGGTAAGAGAGATCCCCATGCGTTCCGCTTCGTCCATGAGGTACTGCATGGTCTCGGTTTCGGGTTTGGGTTTGATCTTTTCATCTTTGCGCTGTGCCGGCTCGCCGTTGTACGGTGGCTGGGCGATGCGATACGCCAGCCACTTGGCCACTTTGGCGATGGCTTCGCGGTTCTTTTTCGTCTGCGCCATATCGCCCGGGACAATGACGGGAGCTGTGCCGTTTCTGATGATACTAACGATTGAATTAGTAGCCGATAAAGGCTTATCGGGAACCGGAACGGCCGCTGATGCGGGTCGATCCCCGCCTATCAAGGCGACCACGACAAAAGAACCCGCAAGAACGCCGCCAAGACCAGGTCGGCCTGGAAACTGAAGCATTGCAACCTTGCACGGATGAAATGAGAAAAGCCGGCAAGCGGCAAGACCTTACCCTAACAATGAAACGACGGGAGGACTCTTTTCGTTGGCAAAGAATCCTCACTATTGAAGCTAACAGGTTTCAAGAGAGGATTCAACAGATCGTAGGGCAAGCGTCTCGCTTGCCTTGAACCGAATTTGGCAAAAGGCAAGCGAGACGCTTACCCTACGTAACTCACGGCTTCGCGGGCGCTGCTTCTTTCTTGGGCGGGGGCGGCAGAGGTATCGCCATGGGTGCCACATTGGTCGCCGATGATCTGATGGGCACCATCCACAAGATTAGCGGCACCGCTCCATAGCTGTATTTCAACGACAATTTCTCTCCTCCGGAAATGTCGAACGTAAATACGGCAATCCGATCCAATTTGGCAAGCTGATCGAAATAGTCCTGGCCGTCCTTGGGATCCCGTACCGCCTTGATGAATTTTCCGAGCCGTTTGGCGTTCATTTCCGCCTGAATCAACGGCGCAGGGCCGCCCTTTGAGGTCAGCGCATCCTTCAAAATGGTCATCCCATCCGGACCAAAAGAGAGATAGAGGGCATCGGGAGCAAACAGGACATACAGTTTCGGACTCTTCCCAAACCCGCGCTTCATTTCGGCAGGCATCTCATCGCTAAAGTCAAGTTCGTGAACGGCCATGCCGTCAATCTTGCCGGCATCCAGCTTCAGCGCCTTTTGAAACTCCCCCGGCGCGAGCTTGACGGCCCCCCGAAGTGCTTTTTCCAGGGCGGCGGTATTCTTCAGTCGAACTGCGGCGATTGCGTTAAACAACCCATCCTTGTTTGGACCCCGCAAGCTGGCGGCCAAATCCATATCGCCGGATTTCACGGTTCGCCCCAGGGCTTTGATTGCCTCGGTTCCTGCGGTTACGAGTTCTTCGGCCATCCCCTTGGTCTTCTCGGTGAAATACGAAAGCGCGAGGTCGGAAAGTCCGGTGAAAATCCCGCGAAGTTCATCGTTAAACAAGGGCATTTCGATTAGCACATGCCCAACCGAATCTTTCCCAACGATTCCAAGGAAATCGTTCTTGCTCGGTGGAATCCCGGCGATGCTTTTCGCCAGTTTGCTCTGGGGTTTGCCATCCAGCGTCACTTCGATCCGAAGTTCTCCCGAGGGCGGGTCCAGATCGATGCGTTCGACGAGTTCGCGCCCATCGTTAAGCCCCATTTCGTACCACCCCACCACCATCTTCAGAGTTTTCTGGAGAAGCTCCGCTTGTTTTTCACCCAAGGCAGGATTCTTAGCCTGTTCCAGTGCTTGTTCCATGAATCCGATCCCTGCATCCTTTAATTCCTTGGGAATTTGATCGATGCGAAATTTGATGACCAGAGCCGCGGTTTCTTTCGATGAAATGACTTCCCTGGGATCGAGGAGCAACTTCATATCCAGATCTTTGCCGGCAAAGCCCACATAGGCATAGTCTTTGTAGAATCGCAGCGCCAGCTCGACCGGAAAGTTCGGCACGCTGATCGAATAGAAGCCATCCTTCTTCTCGACCGGAAGTTTCCCTCTTTCGAGCAGAGCGAGGAATTCCTTTTCGTTCGTCACCGGGACCATCAGCACGGCCACGGACTTCTCGAAATTCGCCTGGAGCAAACCGGCGTCCAGCGTGGCGTAGAGCCCGAACGGACGTTTGGTATCGAGGCCCGCCAACTTTTGCATGTCGATCGCGCCGAGAAGTCCTTTCTCGATATCCTTGTACGCTTTTTCGGGGACGAAGACCTTCAAGGACTTCTTCACCTTGTCCAGGATCTGATCGATCGATTGCGCCTGGACGGCAATCTGCGGGCCGGCGGTCTTGGCGTCGCGGACGGGTGCAGCAGCGAGGGGAGGCGCAAACAGCACCCCAATCGCGCCGACCAACAGGAACTGGGAAAGCTTCATCGGGGCTACCTCAAAGAAAATGAGTGGGTAAAGGGTAAAACGATGACCGGGACAGCGAGAGGGTCACGGGATCATCATATCTATTTGATTGAGAGATGGAAAAGAATCTATAGTGTTCAGTGTTCAGTTTTCAGTTTTCAGTCAGCCAAATTAACTGAAAACCGATCATTTGATTGAGAGATGGGAAAGAATCTCAGTGTTCAGTTAACCGACTTAACTGAACACTGAACACTGAAAACTGAAAACTATTTCAAAGTGACCCGGCTGGTGTTGACCATATCGGTGAAGTCAACGCGAACGGCTTCGCCGGCCTTGAAGATAACGCGCTGAGTTTGCGCCTGTTTGCTGCCGTCGGCGTTGAGTTCGGCCTTGAACATATAGACGTATTCAGCTCCCTTGATCAGTTCCGGAGTCTGGAATTGACCGTGAGCAGGAACATCCTTGGCCTCGCCATCGACAAACAGTTTCGCGCCTTGCGGCAAGCTCACCGTCACCTTGCTGGAGACCAGCTCGTTCCTCGTTTCGCCAAATTCGACTCGGCTGACAGTGTCGGCCCGGACGACAACCCTCTTCGTTTCAGTGAAGGTTTGGCCACCCCGTTGATATTGGACCTTCATTTGATATTGAAAATCCTTACCCTTCGCCAATACCGGAGTGACGAAGGTGCGCTCTGCGGAAGTGAGGTTCGTTTCGGTGCCGTCGGCATAGAGTTTGGCGTCGGCGGGGAGCTTGACGATCACGCGGGCCTGGCCGGCCCGTTGCGGAATATAAGTCGTGCCGCTCTTGGGAGCGTCCTTCTTCGGCGCGGGAATTTCCTCAACCTTCGGAGCAGGATTCAAGTATGGGTAATTGGGCGGCATCCCATAACCGTAGCCGTAACAGCCCGAGCATCCCGAAGTGACGGGGGCCATTGGGCCGCCGTAGTAGCCGTAGCCTGAGCAGCCGTACGACCAGCTGGAATAACATCCTCCGTAGCACGATCCATAACATCCGTAACACGACCCATAGCATCCATGGCAGGTGGTGGGGCAATGGAACAAGCACGCCAAAATACCGTGGCATGCCGGCGTTTCCGGCGCACCGGTCATCGCCATCATCATCACTACGCTGTACATCTGAATGCACCTCCAAAGATTTGAGAGCCTGTCCCCCGGATTTTCCGAGAATCCGGAGCAGAAGTTAAAATAGGGAATCTGAGCGGAATCGCTATAAGGATAAGGCTGGGATGTTTGCGAGTCAAAGGTAATTTGCGAGTTTTGCGGAATATATTGGATGGGAAGCGTTTCTCGCATTCCGGATAATTGATACATCCGATAAAATCGGAATGGTGATGTTAGACATTGGGCATTAGACTAATGCCCATAAGGAGAAAAGCATGTCTCGTTGGAACCTTGCCTGGCTAATCACCGTGCCGCTCTTCGTCGTGCTCGGGTTGACACTGTCGTTCGGTGCCCCGGTCAAGACGACGGATAACGATTACAAACTCATTCGCACCGTGGTAGACGTGCTGGCCGAAGTCGATCAGAATTTTGTCCGCGAACTCGATGAGACCGACCGCCGGAAGCTGGTCGAGGACATGATTAACGGCGGGCTGCAACAGCTCGATCGATATTCCGTCTATCTGAATGCCGATCACTACAAGCAATTCGAAACGCAATATGACGGCAAATTTGGCGGGATCGGCGTGATTCTGGGTGTGGACGAGAAGTCCGGCGCTCTGAAGATCCTGATGACCCTGGAGGGAGAACCTGCGGACAAGGCGGGGGTTCGGGACGGCGACATCATCGTCAAGATCGATGGCGAAGATGCCACCAGAATGCAGACGAATGACGCCTCGAAACAGATTCTCGGCAAGCCGGGCACGACCGTCAAGTTGACGGTGCAACACGAGGACGTGGAAAAGGTCGAAACGGTTACGGTCCAGCGTGCAGAGATCAAATTCCCAACGGTGAAAGGCTGGAAGCGCAACGAGAAAACCAAAGAATGGAACTGGTTCGTGGCCGACGGTATCGCCTACGTCCGGCTCAGCGGCTTCACCGAAACGAGTACCGCCGATCTGAAGCGCGAGGTGGAACGGCTCGAAAAGGAAGGGGCAAAAGCCTTGGTACTCGACCTGCGCGGCAATCCGGGCGGACTGCTTTCGGGCGCGGTCGAGATCAGCGATCTGTTTTTGACGGAAGGGCGTATCGTCAGCACGACTTCGCGTCATTCGCAGCGCACCTGGGATGCGAAGGGAGATGGAACCATTTTCCAGCCGGCCAAGGATCGACCGATTGCGGTGTTGATCAACCGCGATAGCGCCAGCGCCAGCGAAATTGTGGCGGCAGCGCTGCAAGACAACCATCGAGCGGTCATTGTCGGCGAGCGGTCCTTCGGCAAGGGGAGCGTGCAGAAGATCATCATGTTGAGCAAGGATCCGCCCAGCACTTTGAAACTGACCACGGAGAAGTGGTGGCGGCCCAACGGCAAACCGATGACGCGCGAATTGAACAGCAAGGACAGCGATGATTGGGGAGTTCGTCCCGATGAGGGTTTTGAGATCAAGATGACCGATGAGGACCTGCTGGCATTCATGCGTCATCAACGAGCATTGGAGGTTCCCAGCAGGGCCAAGCCCAAAAAAGACGGGAAAGAAGACAAACCATTCAAGGACCGAGCGCTGGAAAAGGCGGTCGAGTATCTCCGTGACAAGGTGACAAGGTGACAAGGTGACAAGGTGACAAGGTGACAAGGTGACAAGGTGACAAGGTGACAAGGTGACAAGGTGACAAGGTGACAAGGTGACAAGGTGACAAGGTGACAATCCACAAGCGTATCTACGAACATTGATCTTGTGAACCATTCACAAGGTTGCTTTGTAGGTTTCCTTGTCACCTTGTCATCTATCTTTCGCACCTTGTCATCTTCACGCAAATCGTGGTAACGAAAGGAGTCCGCTCATGTTTGCGCACTTTGTTTGCGATTCTCATTTCGGGCTGTTTTGTAGTACCGAGCAATGCGGAAGAACCTCCCAAGTACAAGCCGATCGACCCGGAAATTGTTGCGGCTTATAAAAAACTTGGCGGGGAGTATGGTGGGTTTCATGTCGAAAAAAATGGCGCTGTTTGGTTCTCTCCTGCAAAGGAAGGACCAGTAACTGGGCTGCCCGGGTTTGTGTTCCAGGATATACACAACAGCAATATCTCCAAACTTCCCGCTGTCGCAGTTCCCTTTGGGCTGAGCTTCGACACTTGGCCTTCGATTAGTGCAGAAACTGCAAATGCCTTTAGGCGGTTTCAGTTCTTTACGATTGCCAGCAGTATGCAAGAGAGGCTGACCGATGCGGGACTGGACCGATTGGATCACCTTGAACACCTCGTCTTGCTCGACCTTACCGAAACAAATGTGACCGATGCAGGAATGAAAACTCTCAAGGCTTTTAAGAACCTCCGCTCGCTTCACCTTCTCAGAACGCGCATGACAAATGCGGGACTAACCCAGTTGAAAGATCTTACAAGTCTGACCTCACTTGACCTTGGCTTCGCAAATCTAACGGATGCCGGCCTAAAAGAATTGAAGAATCTCAAAAACCTTGCCTCGCTTCGCCTCGACTATACAAGCGTAACGGATGTCGGGTTGAAGGAATTGAAGGATCTGAAAAACCTCACATGGCTCGATCTTAAAGGGACAGAAGTATCGGACGTGGGATTAAAGGAATTGAAGAATCTCAAAAAGCTCACCTCGTTGGATCTGTCCTCGACAAAGGTGACGGGTCCGGGTCTGAGCGACTTGCAAGACCTCAAAAACCTGACCTCGCTTAACCTCGACTACACGAAAGTAACGGACGCGAAAGGACTGAGGGAACTCAAAAGCCTGACCTCGCTTGAACTTTGCGAAACGGGGATCTCTGATATTGGGTTGAAGGAATTGCAAGACCTCAAAAACCTGACCTCGCTCACCCTTTACTACACTAAGGTAACGGACTTGGGCCTAAAAGAATTGAAGGGACTCACGAGCCTCACCTCGCTGAGTCTTCACGCAACGCAAGTGACCGGTTCGGGTCTAAGCGAATTGAAAGATCTTAAGAACCTGACTTCGCTGGACCTCACTTCCGCGCATGTGACGGATATCGGAATGCAAAGCGTGAAAGATCTCGAAAACCTCACCTATCTGAACCTCAGTTGCACCCCGCTGAGAGACCTCGGAATGCAGGGAATAAAGGAGCTTAAGAATCTAAAATCGCTCGTGCTTTACAAATCGTGGGTGACGGACGACGGTTTGAAGGATTTGCAAGATCTCACGAATCTAACATCACTTTCCCTCGGCGGTCTCAAGAAAGTGACAGACTCAGGACTGAAGCACTTGCGAAACGTCAAAAGCCTCAAGAGCCTGGACCTCTCCGAGACAAAGGTGACGGATGCAGGTTTGAAGGAACTCAAAGAGCTGAAAAACCTCACGGAATTGAACCTGTCCGAGAATCGCGTGACGGACCAGGGATTGAAGGAATTGAGAGACCTGAAAAATCTAGCCACACTGAACCTCGACAAAACGCAAGTGACCGATGAGGGGTTGAAGGAGTTGAGGGATCTCAAAAACCTCCGCGATCTTCATCTCCCCTGGCCAAAAGTGACCCAGAAGGCAAGGAAGGAGTTGCAGGGATTCCTGCCGAAGTGCAGAATTGTTCCTTATTTCGGTCATTGACAGGTCACTCACGGCAAAGAGGTTTTTACTGACCACTGACCACTAACCACTGTTCACTCTTTGCCAATGCAGATTCTGCACGAAGACTACCACCTGATCGTTCTCAACAAGCCTGCCCCTTTGCTGACGCAGGCTCCGGAGGGGATTCCCTCGCTGGAGGCGCTGGTCAAAGCCCATATCAAGCAGAAGTACAACAAGCCCGCCGGGGTGTATCTTGGCATCCCGCATCGGCTGGATCGGCCTGTTTCCGGGGTCGTCGTCTTTGCCCGCAACAGCAAGGCCGCACAGCGCATTCACGATCAGTTTCAGAAACATCTCGTGACCAAGATTTACTGGGCACTGGTCGAAGGCGATTTACATCCTGGAGAAGGGCAATGGCAAAATTGGTTGCGGAAGTTGCCCGAGGAGTCTCGGACCGAGATAGCGGAGCCTCACTCGCCCAAGGCAAAAGAAGCGATCACCGATTATCGAGTGTTGCAGCACTTTGGGGACCGAACTCTGGTGGAGTTGGCCCCGCGCACCGGGCGAATGCATCAATTGCGCATTCAAGCTGCCGTTCGCGGACATCCGATCATCGGCGATGATTTATATGGGAGCACGCAGACATTTGGACCCGATGTCGAATTGCATCGCGATCGAATCATTGCTTTGCACGCCCGAAGTTTGACGCTGGAACATCCGTTTCGGAAGGAAACTTTGGTTGTCGAGGCCCCGCTCTCGGAGGAGTGGCCGGCGCTGAATCCGGAATCATCGGGTGGGTAATTTCTGGGTTAATAGTTCCGCCCGTTCACATTCCCAACAATGGCTTGAGTTTCCTGCGTACCTCATCGAGTACGTCGCTGGGAACGATCGTAATGAAATCGCTGTCTCGTTCGCGCCAATCTGCACTCTTGAGGTGATCCGCCAATATCACGCCTTGCACTGCCATACCCTCGGGTAGCGGCACCTCGAAAGCATAACCTTTCGCATGATGAGTCACGGGACAAACCAGACACAATCCAACCTTCTCGTTGTAAGAGCGTGGCGAAAGCACCAGCGCAGGCCGCCGGCCCGCCTGTTCGCGCCCGGCCTGAGGCGTGAATGATAACCAGATTAAATCGCCCGTATCGGGGGCTTCACCAACTTTCGCCCCCGACGGCCGAGCCCCAGTCCGTTTCCCCATGAATATTCTCCGGCGTGATCTGCGCAAGCAACTCGTCGAGTGTGTATTCGTGCTTTCGAGGCCGCAGCAGCAAGCCGCCCTCAACATGCGTCACTTCCAGCTCCATGCCCTCTTCGAGCTCCAACTCCTTCACATAGGTTCCAGGAATCCGTACCGCCAAACTGTTTCCCCATTTGCCCACTTGTGTATTCATGATCGTCCCTCGTGTTTCTACAAAGTATATCATATTCTAAGTGATTATGTCAAGCGACCGATTTGGTTCATTCGTTCTGCACCGCTAGAAACCCTCGCGTTCTTTCCTTTTTTGCTCGACAAAGCTACCATCGGCTGCCACAATCAACGAAACGTATTTCCAGCCATGCGGAGTACGATTGATTCATTGCTTCCGCCGGGCTCGGGGTGTAACCAAGTTTTCTGGGGGATGCCTCGCTTGCGAATCACCTCGTTCCCAAGCTGATTCGCAAGCGAGGCATCCCAAGAGAATTTGGTTGCACCTCGGGGCTCATATTCGACGCTTCTCGCTTAGCACGGCGATAAGTGTCGTTTCACTCATATGGATCAATTGGCCATTGTTTCTGAATAAATGTGCACTTATAATAAAGAGATGAGGATGAAGTGGTTTGGGTGGAGTACTTTAATGAAGTCCGTGGGCTGCGCTGCTTTTAAGGAACTTGGGAAAGTCAACTTCATATAGCGGGTAAACATTAAGAACGGATTCGCCGCAAATACTCCAAAATGGGCCAAAAGTGTGCCAAAGTGTGCCAAAGTGTGCCAAATTTACTTTACTCCAAGAGTGAATTATGGGACCGGCGATTGAGTTACCGAAAGGAAAACCATACGTGATAGACACTGCATCGAACTTCCAACAACTTTGACGGCTGAGCTATGCCTGCAACCCCAATTGCCAGCCTGCTCTGCGGGCTTGTCAAGTTCTTTGCTGACGAGTGCTCGAAACCGGGCGCACGCGCTTCCAAGAACTAAGAGCCAATCAAACGCTTATCGATTTGATGGATTGCCGAGGTTTTTGCTGATGAGGGCCCGAAACGGGCGCAGACGCTACAAATTGCTACAAGTTTTTCTTCCAAGAACCACAGCCAATCAAACGCTTATCGATTTGATGGATTGGCGAAGTTTTTGCTGATGAGAGCCCGAAACCGGGGGCAGACGCTACAAATTGCTACAAAAATGTTGGATTGCGGATCAACAATTGAATAACTAGGCAGTGTTGACATTCGCTCAGGCAATTTACGGAACCTGCGAAAGGAGGCTTCGTCGGCCGCGAGATTTCGCCGCTTCCTTGATCGTTAAGGGCTTCCCATTGTACGAAAAATATTCCACGCAGTTTCGGCATAGGTAAAGCTATTTCGCCTCGCCGGATTCCTACGATTGGTTGGCAGCCATGACGGTTGCCTTCAATCATGGAACCGAACACGCGAGGCTTGATACCCATGCTGCGACGACACGAAATCAGTGATGAGCAATGGAACATTATCAAGGACCACTTGCCGGGCAAGGAAGGCGATCCCGGTGCGACCGCTAAGGATAATCGCCTGTTCATCAACGCCATCTTTTGGATCGCCAAGACCGGCGCTCCTTGGCGTGATTTGCCGGAACGGTTCGGCCCGTGGAACAGCATGTTTCAGAGATTCAATCGCTGGTGCAAGAATGGCGTGTTCCCCAAAATCATGGATCTGTTGAAAGATCCCGACGTCGAAGTTTTGATGGTGGATTCCACGGTAATTCGTGCCCATCAGCATTCCGCAGGTGCCAAGGGCAGCAACGCCGAGGCCGAGTGCCTGGGACGCTCGCGCGGCGGATTCAGCACGAAGATTCACGTTTCGTGCAATGGTGTCGGCGAGCCTGTGAAGATTCTTCTGACGCCGGGCCAAAATCATGATGTCAAACAAGGACCGGCTCTGCTGGAAGGCAGCGATCCACAGAAAGTTCTCGCCGACAAGGGCTATGACAGCGACGAGTTCGTGGCGACGATCGAAGCGAAGGGCGCGGAAGCAGTCATTCCGCCGCGCAGCAATCGCGTCGAACCACGCGAATACGACACAGAGACCTATAAGCAACGCAACATCGTGGAGCGGATGATCAATATCATGAAACAGTCCCGCCGAGTGGCAACGCGCTACGAGAAAACGGCACGAAATTTTCTGGGATTCGTGGCTTTCACCGCGCTCGTGACGCTGTTAACCTAAACCCAGCCTCTCCAGTTTCACGGCTGGAATGTCAACACTACCTAAACAAACGAGGCGGTACACGCCATGTTACAAATTGCTACAAAAATCAGGTTGTACATTGATGATCGAAAATATGAACGAACTAATTTCAGAATGTCGTGCTTCCAAGAAACTTCGCCTCAATCCAACGATTATTGATTTGATATTCTGGCGAAGTTACTTTCAGATGAGGGCCCGAAACCGGGCGCAGACGCTTCCAAGAAACTTCGCCTCAATCCAACGATTATTGATTTGATATTCTGGCGAAGTTGCTTTCAGATGAGGGCCCGAAACCGGGCGCAGACGCTACAAATTGCTACAAAAATTGGAATGCGGATCAACAATTGAATAACCAAACAAACGAGGCGGTGAATGCCATGTTACAAATTGCTACAAAAATCAGGTTGTACCTTTGATGATCGAAAATGGACGAACGAATTTCAGAATGTGGTGCTTCCAAGAACTAAGAGCCAATCAAACGCTTATCGATTTGATGGATTGCCGAGGTTTTTGCTGATGAGGGCCCGAAACGGGCGCAGACGCTACAAATTGCTACAAAAACTGGAATGCGGATCAACGATTGAATAACCAAACAACAATTATTGATTTGATATTTTGGCGAAGTTACTTTCAGATGAGGGCCCGATCATCGGGGGCGGACGCTACAAATTGCTACAAGTTTTTCAGTATGGTCCTATGTTGTTTTGACCATTATGAACAAAATGCTACAAATTGCTACAAAATCTGGATTGTGCGCAAATGTCTGCACCAATGTAAGACTTTGGTGCGGGCTGCTCGTTTGCCAAGTGGGCATGCCTGCGCTCGCATTCGATAACGCTCCAAAACCGGCTCCATCGGCTGAAGTTGCTCGAAACATCGATCGTCTTTTGAATGAGCACTGGCAACGCACAAAGATTTCGCCGGCCTCTAGTGCCGATGAACCGGCACGGTTTCGCCGCCTCATGCTCGACGTGACGGGCCGGGTGCCGACAGTTGCAGAACTCGCAGCATTCAACGCGGACAGGTCGCAGCAGAAATACAAGACAGCCGTCGGCAAGTTACTGGCCGGCCCCGAATTCGCCTGGAACTTCGGAGCGGTGCTCGACAACATGATCCAAGGCCAGTTCGCAGGGAACCCGGAATTTGTGGGTTACTTGCGTTCGTCGCTGAAGACCAACAAGAGCTGGGACAAAATGTTCCGCGAGATGATGCTAGGCCCTTGGGACAAGCCCGAGCGCAAACCCGCCATTGGCTTTCTCGATAAGAGGGCGAGGGATCTCGATCTGCTTACTGCCGATGTTTCGCGCTCCTTCTTCGGTGTGGATGTCAGTTGCGCCCGCTGCCATAACCATCCGCTTGTGAAAGACTGGAAACGAGAACATTATTACGGAATGGCTGCGTTTTTTGTCCGCACGACTGGCGGCAAGGGATCGATCTCCGAGAAATCGGATGGCGAGGCCAAGTTCAGCGGCAAGGATGGCAAGGAACGGATCGTGCCCATGATGTTCCTCTCCGGCAAGATGGTGGATGAGTCCGGCAAACCGGCGGTAAAGGGAGCCAAAGTCGGCAGGCGCGAGCAGTTGGTGCGGATCGCGCTCGACGACCGCAAGTTCTTGAGCCGGGCCTTTGTGAACCGAACCTGGGAGTATTTCTTTGGCCGCGGTCTCGTCGATCCGGTGGATCAAATCCATTCGGGGAACCCCGCTTCGGTGTCCGAACTCCTCGACTGGCTGGCCGACGATTTCGCGCACAGCGGTTACGACGTTACCCGGCTTATCGAGGGAATACTGCTTTCCAAGGCGTACGCGCTCGATAGCCGCTGGGCCGGGCCGGAAACGATTCCCAGCCCGGAACATTTTGCCGTAATGCCGCTGCGCCCCCTATCGCCCAGGCAACTGGCTGCGTCGTTGCTGGTTGCCGTTGGCGACGGCAAGTTTGAGCCTACAACAGCGTCGCTTCAAGCTCTCGAAAAGCAGAGTGCGGACTTGATGGCAACACTCGATCCGCGCACGCGAGATTTTCAAAGCAGCAGCCGGGAGGCGCTGTATCTTTCCAATAGCGAAGCGATCCGGAAGCTGGTTGTTGCCGGCGGGACCAATCTAGCCCAACGGCTCGCGGCCATTACCGATGATCGCGAAATGGCAAAGACCGCTTATCTCGCCACACTGGGGCGTGCGCCGAGCGAACCCGAGGCCGGTCGAGTTATGGGTTTCTTGAGCAGCAACAAACTCGACCGTCGGGCGGCGTGCAAGGATCTGGTCTGGGCACTGGTAACATCGGCGGAATTTCGGTTCAATCATTGAAGGGCATTATTAACCACAGAGTCACAGAGAACACAGAGAAGAAAGACCAGAGACCTGATGAGTCTGTCTCTGGCTTCTGGTTTCTGATGTGTTTTCTCTGTGTCCTCTGTGACTCTGTGGTTAATCCTGTCTTGCTGAAGAAAGGACGGGCAGGCCATGAACTGGTGCGGTTCCTCGGAACATACACTCCACCGTCGTTCGTTCCTGTGCGGGACGCTTGCCGGTCTGACAGGTACTGCGGGTCTTGGCCTGGCCGCCGAGCAGGTCAAGCGACGGAGCCGACGTGTCATCTTCATCTGGCTGGCCGGTGGCTCAAGTCAATTCGAGACCTGGGATCCGAAGCCGGGTCGGGAGACGGGAGGCCCGTTTCGCTCGATCTCGACTTCGGTGCCCGGCTATCGCATCTGCGAGTTGATGCCGAAGCTCGCAGCCAGGATGAAGCACATCGCGGTGATCCGGTCGCTCAACACCGTCATCAGCGAACACGAGCAAGCCGCTGACCTCATCAGCGTCGGCCGGCCCAAGGAGGCCGCTCTCGACTATCCGGAAATCGGCGTGGTGCTGTCCAAGGAACTGGCCGTCCGCCACAGCGAGCTTCCCGATTACATCTCGTTATTCACGACCTCGGAAGGCCGACGTCGGCCCCGGTCGGGCTTTCTCGGTGCCAAACATGCACCGCTATTGTTGGAAAAATCGCTGCGCCCCGAATTCGTCGATCTGCCGGATGGAATGAACGCGGCCCGGCACCAGAATCGCGAGGAACTGCGTGCTGTTCTCAGTGAGGCGTTCGCCGAGAACCGTGCAACCGGTGAACTGGTGCGCGGCTACAACAGTGCTTACCAGAAAGTTCGCGGCCTGATGCGCGCGGATCATCTGTTCAACCTCGACCGTGAGCCCGTCAAAATCCGCGATCGCTATGGCCGAACGCCCTTCGCAGAGCAGTGCCTGCTGGCACGCAGGTTGATTGAAGCTGGGGTGCCGGTAGTGAAAGTGGCACGCGGCTTCTGGGATAGCCACCACGACAACTTCGAGAGCCATCGCGAACTGGTTCCGGACTTCGATCACGTGCTCAGCGTGCTGCTCGACGATCTGCAAGTGCGTGGGTTATTGGAATCGACGCTGGTAGTGGTGTTGTCCGAGTTTGGCCGAACGCCGGTCATCAACCAGGACGTGGGGCGCGACCATTTCGCGGCCGCCTGGTCGATGGTCATGGCGGGCGCAGGAGTGCGTGGCGGCTGCGTGTATGGAGAAACCGATGCGGATGGCAAGACCGTAAAGAACGGCGAGCTCAACGCCAGCGATTTGGCCGCGACCATCTATCAGGCCGCAGGCATCGATCTGAAAACGGAATACCAGGCCGGGCTTCGGCCGGTTCCCATCATCAAAGAGGATGCGCGCGTCATTAAGGAGGTTCTGTCATGACCTTCGACCCGAAAGCCGTGAAACTGCTGGCACTCTACGACACCTCCTCTGCCCTGTTCACCATGTGCCTCGACGAAGGCCGGCAAACGCTATACGGTGCCGGCGTGAACGGAGCGCTTTACACCGTCGATCTCGGCGACGAAAACCCGGCCAGCGTGAAAAAGGCAACTCTGCACGACAACTACGTTTCGACGATGGCCCTGCATGGCGATCAACTCATTACGGGGAGTTTCGATCAATGCATTATCTGGAGCGATTGTCAAACGGGCAGATGCATTCGCGCCATCAACGCACACGAAGACTGGGTGCGCAAGCTGGTCATCTGTCCCGATGGCAAGCAGATAGTTTCCGTGGGCGATGATATGCTGGTAAAAGTCTGGGATACGGCAACCGGCAAGCTGATGATGTCGCTGGCCGGCCATGAGCGAAAGACCCCGGAAGGCTATCTTTCGGCGCTATACACAGTCGCGGTCAGTCCGGACGGGAAACAGATTGCCAGTGCCGATCGCGCCGGCTTTGTCCGCATCTGGGATTTGTCGACCGGCAAGATGATCTCAATGTTTCGGGCTACGGAACTGTACACTTTCGACGCCCAGAAGCGAGCGCGAGCAATGGGAGGACCGCGCGGACTGGTCTTCTCCGCCGATGGTGCTCGACTGGCTGTCTCGGGCATCGGGGCAGTAACCAACGTGGACGGCTTTGTCGGTCCCTGCCGGATCGAAATGTGGGACTGGCGGGCCGGGAAGCTGGTCGCGGCCGGGCAGGAGAAGCACCAAGCGATCTTGAATCACGTAGCCTTCGATGGATCGCAACTGATCGGAGTGGGAGGCGGCGACAGCGGTGGGGCACTGGTGTGCTGGGATCTGACAGCAAGTTCGGGGCCGTTCGTTGCCAAGCCGAAGGGACACTTGCACGCATTTGCCGTGAACAGCAAGGGAACTCGCCTTTACGCTGCGGGACACGGCGGCTTTCAGGTATGGCAACTTCGGAAGACATGACTGGGTCGGCAGGTTCTGGACATCAAACCTGCCAGTCCTCGATCACGAGGCCGGCAACCCGGCTGAACACGATATCGGTCTGAACTTGAGCTTGAATCCGGGCAACAATCTGTGGTTGATTCTGCCGCAGCCAGCCGATGCAAGTGTTGGTGTCGAGCAGATAGGTCACGACACCGACTCCCGCGATTCAAGTGGCAATTGTGGAGGCCGCTCAAACGTCGGATCGGTGATGCTCCCTGCCATCGACCGGACGAATGCCTCCCACTCGCGCTCGCGTCATCGGCTTGCGGGCCGCCTCGATCACAACACGCACGGGCTGATTCGCAATCTGAATGCCAATGGGTACGTCCAGATGCAAGGTGCCATCAGGACCGATGACAGAATCAACGACGATGCTACTCATGCTCTTTCTCCTCTATCTCACGACGTGATCGGGATCGGCGATGTCTCCGCCAGCTTGGCGATCGGGGCAAAGCGCGGCATGAGACGAAGCTGGCCAACGTCGAAGACCGTGTGCAGGATCGTCGAAATCAAATGGGCGGGAGTATAGTTTTCGGTGGCTGGCTCTCCCCCGTCTCTAGTCGACTGGCCAATCACTCGGCCGCCCTGGCAACCGCCGCCGTAGAACAGCAAAGGAGCCAGCTTGGCCCAGTGGTCCCTGCCGCCGTTCTTGTTCAATCGGGGCGTTCGGCCCATTTCCCCGCAGCATACCAACAGAATCTTGTCCTGCAAACCTCGCGCTTCCACATCGGCAATGAACGCGGCGACCGCATGATCGAAGGGTTTGCCGACCGCCTCCATACCGTCTATCATGTTCAAGTTATTGCCGTCGGCATGCATGTCCCAGACGCCTTCGTAATCGGCGTGGATGGTCACGAAACCGCAGCCGGCCTCGCAGAGCCGGTGTGCCAGCAGCAACAGTTTGCCGATCGATTTGGCTTGCCCGCTGTAGTAGCCGCGATTACCTCGTGCCGCCTTCCTCCAGTTGTCGGGCTTGGCAAATCGACTGGTGTCGTAGCGCTGGATTACCTGGGGATCCTCCTTGCTCAATTCAAAGGCATCCGCGACTTTATTATTGAGCAAGAGTCGATAGGCCTGGTCCTGGTATTTGTCGATCGTGCCTGCCTGGTCTGCGCTTTCCAATTCATGCGAAAGCTTGCCGAATTGCGTCAAGAGCTGCCGGCGATCGTCAAAGTTGTCGCGGGACAAACTGAGCCTCATGTTCTTCTGTTGCTGGCTGCCCGAACCCGGAATGAATGGCGCACAAACTGGCCCCAGCGATCCCGTCGAGGAGATGTTGCCGCTGCGCAGATCCCTTGGCCACGTCCGCGCAAACCGCCTGGGGGAAAATCACCGTATTGGTCGGCATGCCGGTTTCGGGTCGAACCGCACCGACCACGTAGGAGTAAAGGGAGCCGGCGTTGGCGTTGAGCGTGGCGGGGCTGACGATGGGCACGATATTGTGCCCGGCGTTATTGGTCTGAAAGGAGCGAACGACGGTGAACTTGTGCGCCAGCTTGGCCAGTTGACTCATGGTGTCGCCGAAGGTGATACCGGGCACCGAGGTTTTTGTAGTACCGGTGACAGTGCGAATTCCATCCGGTGCCTCGGGCTTCGGATCAAAGGTTTCAAACTGGCTCGGGCCGCCTTGCTGGAAGAGAAAGATCACCGACTTGCCGGTGATATGGCTGGGCCGTTCCCCGCCGGCGGCCAGCAAGGAGGGCAAGGACAACCCGCCCAGGCCGAGTGTGCCGACGGTCAAGAAGTCGCGACGGGAGAGTCCAGGACAGTTATCGGAAACGGTGAGCATTGCTCGTCCTTTTGTGGTCTAAAACAACTCCGTCAGAGCACGGCCTTCTTCCATCAAATGAAACGGTCGGCCTTCGCGGTCGGTGGCATGCAGGTCATCGATGCCCATGGCATGAAATACGGTTCGAGCGATGTGCTCCGGTGCGACGGGGTTTCGGTCGGGATATTCCGCCCGCTTATCGGTTGTGCCGAAGACCTGACCGCCGCTTGATACCGCCGCCGGCCAGCAAGACCGATATGACACGCCGGCCAGTGATCCCGGCCCGCACCGCTGGGCCGCCGGAGCGCGGATCGCCGATCTTCGGCTTGCGGCCCATTTCGCTCGTGACCAGGACCAACCGTTGACTCGAGCAAGCCCGCGCTGGTGCAGGTCGTCGAGCAGTGCTGCGAAGGGCCGATCGAACTCGGGAAGCAGCCGATCTTTGAGACAGTTGAAATTGTTGCCGTGCGTGTCCCAGCCGCCGCCGCTCTTGCATAGCGTGTCGAGTTCTCGGTCATCTTTCCAAAACACGGTCACGAACGGCACACCGGCCTCGACCAGCCGGCGGGCCAGCAGCATCGACATGCGAGTTGATGCCCTGCCCGTAGCGCTCGCGGACTTTCTCCGGCTCCGCGCGCAGGTCGAAGGCCGACTTGGTCTGCCGCGAGGACAGAAACGAGAAGGCCTTGCTGCTGGTGGTCGCGATAGTCCCGGCTCGGCATCGAATCTTCCGCAACGTATTGCGCCTTGTCGATAGCCTGAAGCAGCGTACGGCGGTCGGTGCAGCCGATCGGCGGAAACATCGCCGCTGAGCGTCAGGGCCGGTACGGCGAAATCGAGCGGCCTTTCGCGCGTGCCGTCAACGAACACGGGATCGTACTCGATCCCCAGGCGGGCGGCGAACTGTCCCGGTCGAGTGTATTCCGGGGCACCTTCTTTTTGCGGCAATGTGATGGCCGAGGGCAAATGAGGGTGTGGCGGGCGCTTGAGTGCGACAACCGACGCCATCGCAGGCCAGTCGGTCAGATAGGGCTTGCGCGCGTTCAGCAATTGATGGAAGCTACGGATCCGGGGCATGACCCGTGAGGTTGTAGTAGTAGCCGGCGTGGTGATCGCCGGTCCCGCGGCCATGGTCGCCAAGCGAGCGCACGATGGCCAAGTGATGCGCCTGCTTCGCAAGATGCGGCAAGTGCTCGCACAGTTGGATGCCGGGAGCGGAAGTTGCAACGGGCTTGAAGGGGCCTCGATATTCTTCCGGGGCATCCGGCTTCATGTCCCAGGTGTCGATGTGCGATGCGCCGCCGCCGAGCCAGATCATGATGGTCGATTTCGCCGGCTTGCGCCGGGTCGGCTCCCCGCCTGTTGCCGCCCGGGCAGCGAGATTCATTCCGAAGTAGCTCAACCCGCCCACCGTCAGAAACGCTCGTCGGTTAATCGGGTGAGGAGAGTTCATGTTAATGATGCCTAAAGTCGCGGCGGGCAGGTAGGCCGATGTCGGTGAAAACCGGTAATGGTAGTTCGGTAGAGGAAGGAATTTGACTTTCCCATACCCCCGGTGTACTGTCAAGCAGATTCTTGAATTCTGTGGGGCAGGCTTTCTTGCCTGCTTCCTTTTTTCGTCATCCCGTTTCTTACCCTTCGGTCAAGAAGTTACCTTCAATGGCGGATTCTCTATGCCACCCCTTCGATACGGGCATCCTTAGCCACTGTGTCAGCTGATTGCAATCGCCCGTCGATGAACGACCAGCGTTCGATGTCGCCGAAAGTCCGTTTACCCTTTTTCACAGGGTTTGAAAGGATCTGCAAATTCGCATTTACGCCATTGCGCGAATGAGAATGTCGCACAGTGCTGCCTTCGACTTCGACCTTGGTCGCGAAGCCTTCCTGGGTGGTAATGGTGCAGCGCTTGGCGGTCCAGGTTTTCTTCTGTCGATTCGGAGTAACCAGCCAGCGATCCGTCGAACCGGTATCGTCCATGAGGCGTTCGGCCCGATAGATGTAGACCCCATCCAGAAACTGCCCGCCAAGATATGCCTTTTGCATAAAGGTGTGTCCAATAAACGGCGCAGGATCGGTGCCAAACGAATAGCGCAAAAGCGCAACAAACGGCTCCTCTGCGGGCAATGCGGTCGTGCGGTGTAGAGACAACTCGACGCCAAGTCCCGAAAGGACAGTTCGAATTTCCCTGTAAGTCCCCAAGGGTCCAACCTCAGACACTCTTGGGGAGGCAATGATTAGCCGCCACTCCTCCGCTTCAGGCAAGAACGCCCAAAAAGCAGCAGGCGCAGGAAAGCCTGATTGATCCAGAGCCTGGATGAGTCGTTTACCGTCCTGAATTTCTTGATCTACCAGTATTGTCGTAGCCATCGTAGAATCCCGTGTTTTCGATCCGTCACCGCGCGATACAGGGCAGTGGTTGCTTGTCTGCCGTAGAAACGGTACCGGCTTTCCTCCGACCAGTCTTCATGCTCGACGAATCACCTTTGGGAACACCGGTCTTCGCATGGTATTCTATGAGTCAAAGCTGTATTCGATTCGAAGATCGGGAAGTACATCCCAGAACAATCGGCCGAGTTTTCACGGCTTATTCGAAAACCTGGCACTCGCCTCTGCGCAAAGACTCCAGTTCGGACCACTCCTCCCATTGTACAGGCTGATAAGGTGTTTTGCCCGATTCAGCTTTGGCTCCACATAGTCCAATATGCCCCCACGCAGCCAGCAACCCCACCTGACTAACTGCCCCGCAACCGGACTGGACTCGGTCCATCCAATCACTGGCCGTCCGGTAATAGGATCGCCCTTCCGCAATTCGATTGGCCGCATGAAACGCCAGCGAAAGGAGCAATTCCTCGGTTGGAGGTGATTCGGCGTAACGCAGTTCGATCGCTTTCTTCAATGGCGCAATTGCTTCTTCGGCTCGGCCCTCGCGCAGCAACAGGCCGCCCAAAATCAGATAATCCTCTGCTTGCTTCAGGGTTTCCGCTCTGCTCGCAAGAATCTGCAAGGCCCGTTTGCGATCAGTCAATAGTTCCGGCCTGGTAAGCCCTTGGCGCGCTGCCAGTCGAATGGCAATCTCTCGATGGAAATTCTCGACAGCGTTTTGATTGCCTTTTGTTGCCAGTGTCGCCTGTTCTTCATGCCAGGCGCGGTCGGGACGGGTTGCCCAGCGTCGTCGAGCGATTTCGTCGGCGGAGCCAAAGGGCAGATGCCGAAACTTCTCTTGAGAAGATTCCACTGTCCTGGCATCCCATACCTTGGCCGTCTTGTCGTAGCCGGCAGTGACGATCCGAGTGCCATCCGGACTGAAACTTACCGCCATGATCGGGCGCTGGTGGCCTCTCATATCCACCAAAGGTTGCCCCGTCTTTACATCCCAGAGCCTGACGACACGATCCCAGCTACCGCTCGCGATGTGGGCACCATCGGGACTGAAGGCGACGCTGGCCACGTTTGCAGTATGTCCTTTGAGATGCATCAAAGGCTTGCCGGTTGCCGCTTCCCAGACCCAAATCGTGGAATCCAGGCTGGCCGTGACGATCCGCTTTCCATCCGGACTGAATTTGACGCTCGACACTTGGCTGGTATGTCCGCGCAGGTCGAACAAAGATTTACCCGTTGTCGCATCCCACACCTTGGCGGTGGTATCGATGCTGCCCGTGACGATACGAGTCGCATCCGGACTGTAATCGGCACTGGTAATTCCCAGCGAATGGCCTTCGAGGCTGAGCAGCGGCTGGCCGGTGCCGGCGTCCCAGATTGTGGCGGCCTTGCTCGAGCCGCCGGTGATGATGCGAGTTCCCTTGGGATGGTAACTTGCAAACATCACCATCATCGATCCCACTTTAAGATCGAGCAAGTTCCGGCCGGTCCTGACATCCCAGATCTTCGCTTCTCCCGGCGAACCCAGCGACCCGGCACCGGAGACGATACGGGTACCATCGGGACTAAAACTCACCGAATTGAGCGGCGAAACGTGCCCTTTGAGATCGAGCAAGTGCCTGCCCGTCCGGGCGTCCCAGAGTTGGATCAGCCGATCGCCCGTGCCGACGGCGATGCGCGTGCCATCCGGACTGTAGGCTGCACACGTCAACAAATCGGTGTGTTGCTCCAGATGGAGCACGGGCTGCACATTGCGAATATCCCAGACTTTGGCAATGCTGTCGAAGCCGCCGGTAACGATGCGCATTCCATCGGGGCTGAATTCAGCGCTCGCAACACCGGCCGGATGTCCTTTGAATTCGAGCAAAAGCTGCCCGGTCCTGGCATCCCAGAGTTTGGCAGTGTTGTCCACGCTGGCAGTGACAATGCGTGTGCCATCCGGACTGTAACTTACGCACGTGATGGGACCGGCATGACCCTTGAGATCCAGAAGCGTTTGTGCGGTTTTCACATCCCAGACTTTAACGGAGTTGTCGCTGCTTCCGGTGACGATTCGGCTACCGTTCGGGCTGAAGGCCACGCTGGCAACGGGATAGGTATGTCCTTTGAGATCGACCAGGTGTTTGCCGCTCTGGGCATCCCACACTTTGGTCTCGATGGTGCTAAGTGAAATTCCGCCACCGGTGACAATGCGTGTTCCATCCGGACTGTAACTCACGCTGAAGAGCGGAAATGTATGTCCTTTTAGCTCCAATAAGAACAAACCGGTCTTTGCATCCCAAATGCGAGCAGTTTTGTCGACGCTGACGGTGACAATGCGCGTTCCATCGGGACTGATGTCCACACCGGTAAGACCAAAAGTATGTCCTTTGATGTCGAAGAGTGATCGGCCGGTCTTGGCATCCCACGCTTTCGCCGTTTTGTCGGCACTTGCCGTGACGATCTGGGTGCCGTCCCGGCTATAGCGCACCTGCTGGATCGCGTTGGTATGACCCCTGAGTTCCGTCAAGAACTGGCCGGTGCGCGCATCCCAGATTCTGGCGGTGCGGTCGAAACTGGCGGTAACAATCCGCTTCCCATCCGGGCTGTAACACGCACTCTTGACGGAATGAGTATGGCCGTGCAGAGTGAAGAGTCCCCCTTGAATCTGATTGCGGATGAAGCCCCATGGGAAATCATTCCTCGTATGGCTGGCTTGAAAAATTTGTTCCCAGGCCGGCAAGAGCGCACCCTTCTCGTAGTCTGCCTGTGCAAGCTGTAGCCTCATCACATTGGACTGATGGCTCAATTGATCGCGTTGTTCGGCAACTTCCTTCAAAGCTTTGTCTCGCTCCAGGACGCGCTTGGCTTCTTCTTGGTAGGCAGCATCGCGCTGATTGGTTTGCTCAATCTCGTGCTTCAAAGCTTCGTCGCGTTCCGAAGTCCGCCGATTGGCTTCGTCGGCGTTCTTGTCGGCAATCTCCCTTTGCTCGTTTGCTTCCTTTCTTTGCCTCTGTGCGATCTCGGTTTGTTCGTTGGCGATCCGGTACTTCCAATAGAAAGCCGCTGCGCCGCCGGCAAGAGACAGAATGACTGCCAGCAACAACGTGGTAACGACTGGATTGCGGTTCGTCCATTTCCAGGCTGCTTCCAGCAATCCGACCGCGCGGGCCTCGACCGGCTTGCCTTCCTGGAATCGACGCAGGTCATCCCCCAGCTTGTCGGCGCTTTCGTAGCGTTCGCGGGGCTCCTTACGCAAACACTTCAGGCAGATCAACTCGAGATCGCGGGGAACGGTCTTGTCGCGCTTTCGCGGCGATTCGGGTGTGATCTCCAAAAGTTGCTTAATCAACTCCGCCGGATTTGAGCCTGCAAACGGCACTCCCCCGGTGAGGCATTCGTAGAGAACCACGCCGAGGGAGTAGACATCGGAAGCGGGGCCGGCGAATTTGGTGTTTCCTTCCGCTTGCTCCGGAGACATGTACTTCAAGCTGCCCATGATTGCGCCGGTTTCGGTCAAATCGTGCTGTTCGCGTTTGGCGACGCCGAAGTCGGTGATCTTGGGCACCCCCGCCCGATCGAAGAGAATATTCAGAGGCTTCAAGTCGCGATGAACCACGCCGCGCTCGTGAGCTGCGTGCGTGCCTGCGCGCCAGCTTTTCCAGCAATTCTGCCGCGATCGTGGGCGAAAGCTTGCTCTCGCGCTGAAGTCGATCCGCCAGCGATCCGCCTTCGCAAAACTCCATGACAAACCAGGGTTGGTCCTGATGCTGGCCAAACTCATAAACCTGCACGACGTGAGGGTGTTGAATCGAAGCACTGGTCTCGGCCTCGGCGAAGAAGCGCACGATCTCCTGCGGAGTGGCCCGCTGGGGAGAAAGCATCATCTTCATCGCAACCAATCTGTTGAGGTGAAGTTGCCGGGCCTTGTAAACTACTCCCATTCCGCCGGCACCGAGTTCCTCCAGGATCTCGAAGCCGGGAATGGCGAGCCCATCTCCGAACCGTCGAACCGGCGGGGGAGCGAAGTCAGTGGTTTGGGAGCCGTCAAATCCGTCGACTGAAGATGTGCCGAAGCTGGCGGTGTTGATTGGAGTAGATGGGCCGGATGCTGTTTGCTGTATTTGGGCGATCAACTTTTCGACCGGCTCAATCAGATCCGTTCGGTCTTGGCAAAGATCGCTTACCGAAATGGGTCGACCGGAAGTTCGGGCGATCTCCCATCGACCGACGATCTCATAGATCCGGGATTCATCATTCATGGTGGGAAGATTCAGTTTGTTCCTGCACTACCAGTATTGTTGTAGCAATTTGTTAAAGATCCATCTTCAGACCTACTTCTAATCCACTTCTCATTGTAGTGTACTTGAGAACATTGTCAATTGCGATTCTTCGCGCTTTCTGATTTAAAAGATCCGGGTTTGACTCGACTTTTTGATGGTTAAGTGGTAACATGCCTTTCGACGGAGGTATTATGGAACTCAATCTCGGCAACGAACTTGGTGCCGCGAGTTCGATGGACTATTCTGGAGCAGCGACAAATACGACCTGCTTGCGGAGGCATAACCATGGCCAAAATAAAGATCGTTGGTGCCAAGCCGAGGAAAGTTGTAATCCTCGATCAGCCGAAACGACGCATTGATCCCACTGAACTGGCAGATGCTCTTGGTGCTAAGAGTACCGGTCTGCAAGTCGCCGGGGATCTCGATCCCATCGCACTTGCTGAGTTGGGGACTCAATTACTCAATCGATTACGTTCCAGCGGCGGCAGACCCGCGCTCGAAGATGCCACATTCAATTGTCGTGTGCCGTTGAGCGCGGAGGATGTGAAAACACTTGAAACGATCCTGTCGCACATTGGCGAATCGACGGGTGTGAAGCCATCAGTCGGTCAGCTTACCAGTGTGATCGTAAGGCTGCAACTGAATGCACTCAAAGGTGCCGCGCTTTCCGCCGACTCAACTGACATCGCCAGGGATCAGATGGAGAAGAACATTTTCAGAGGCATTTTGCAGCAAATGATTGACGAACAGATCAACCCAATCCGGGAACAGGTGAAAAGGTTGGAAAGGGAATTGCACGCCATTGCCCTCACTCCCTCGTGATCGTTTCATCCAAATTGAGCAGGATATTCGCCACCCCGAACCATGCTGCATGTTCGACCGGGTCCATCTTCTCGGGCTGCGAGTACTTCCCAACTTTCACCACCTCTGCTGCGGCCGGGCGTGCGTCATTTTCGATTCAAGCTGAGTTGTGTGATCGGCTTCCGGTGCGGGTTTCAGCTTCGCCTTTTCGAGTCGGGCGAGGACAAAGCATCGATTTCATTCTGAGTTCGACCTTTCTCGGCGATGGGGCCGGCCTTATCGGGGTCGAGACTATGCACTTTGCCGAAATTGAGCGTGGCGACTCTTAGCTTCGGTTTGCGAAGTCAGTCCTTTTCATCTTGCATCCGCTTTTCCAGGTCGCGAATGCCGGTCAGATATTCGTCGAGTTTGTGTTGATCGTCGGCACCGAGCGAGTGATGCAGTTGCCGGGCCTGAGCACGGAGCGAATCGAGCACACTGGCTCTGCGAATGAATTCCGCCTCGCGCTGGTTGAGCGTTTGCGGCGTATCGGGCCGGAACAGTTGATCGAACAGAATGTGCGGGCGATTCTCGGAGAAGATGGGCGTGCCGCTGGCACTCCACGAGAGGGTTTGATCGTAGTAACCGCCAAAGCCTGTGCCGCGTTTAATGCTTAGCGCCAGCGAGGGAAAGCGCGTCTTCCGCCCGACCGCCTGTGCCAACTCCTGATCGCACGAAATCCGCAGCTTGACGCTGGGACTACGGGTATTGGTGCCGGTGAGGAAAGCGCGATCATCGACGTGGCCGCCGGAGTGGGTCAGCTTCAGACCCGAAATCACCGTAAAGTCGCGTCGCAGTGCTTCGAGGGGTTTCAGAATCGGGGTGATTGTGTAATTGGGGCCGGTGTCAACGGGTGTAAAGACCCGGCCATTCAGACCGAGGCCAAAAAAGCAGAAAACAGTGCGCCGGGGCGTTTCGGTCGGCGCAATGGAACCGGCGGTAGCGATCGAGTTGCAACCAACGCTCATTGCGTCGAGCCAGGGAAGCGCAAGCGAAATGCCTGCCGCTTTCAGGAATGTGCGGCGCGGCAGGAGCTTGTGCTTGTGAAGAATATTCATGAACGGTACTCCGATCAGTTTTTTCCGGTGAATTAACTGATAATATCCTCTGTTGAGAGATCTTGTTGGGCTAAGTGGCGAATCGTCAAGATAACGACCTCCTCGCCGCGAATCGCAAATACTGCGCGATGCGTCACTCTGCGTCCCAACCCAAACAGAAGGTCGCGAATTTCGTCGGCAAAGCGATTTCTTTCTCTGGATCTGCGATGTCTGAGGGGGTTTTCAGACAAGTTGGCAATAGCCTTGGCAAAGCCAGCGTACCATTGATCCGCTTGGCGCTTGGATCGATGTTCCGCCCACCAGTTGAAAGCAGCTTGCATTTCGCGCTCTGCTTGTTCGGTAATCACGACGCGGAAACTCATTCATCATTCTCAATCTGATTTCGTTGACGAAACTCAGAATCGAAGTCGGCAAATACTCGATAACGTCCGCTCTCCATATCCTTGATGCTGCTTTGAATCGCCGCTAATTCATCGTTTTGCTCTTCTAGCGCCGTGAGCGCAGCTCGCAACAATTCTTCTTCCGAAGCATAGCGGCCCGTTCCCAATAATGCAGTCACGCGTTGTTGAACATCTTGCGGAATTACGATGGACATTGCTTGCTCCTCTCAAGATTCGAGCGAATGTTCGCGCCATCACATTGAGACAAAACCGTTTACGGCAAGATTTTCCAGTTGCCCGTCGTCGGATCTCGATAGCGAAATTGACTTCCTTGCAACCTTTTGTGTGGAAAGACCATGAGGGTCTTTCGAGTTGCAATCCGCGCCGAATAACTCTGGAAACCTTCGATCCCGCGGATTCTCTCCAACCTGCGACCGAGCAATTGCGTCCGTACATCCGTACCGTTCATGCCGCCGCGTGGTCGATTTGGATTCCGCAAAAGATAAGCGAGCCAATCGCCAGTTAACTCTTGAGCAGAAGTCTCAATACGATCACGCGAAGTGAGTCGAGTGAGGTCAACAACCATATTACGCAAGACGGCCTCTCTCGGCGTGCCGATCAGATCACGCGGCTTCTCGCCGCCTAATTGATCGTTTTCCGTATCGAGCCATTTCTCCGGCGCAGCCACCAACTCACGCACCATATCTTCGACTGAAGGCAAGATGGGCGAGTCGGGTCTTTTTTTCGGTATGGCCATGTCGTGACACCTTGGGTTCACAATTAGTCTAAAGGCAGTTTAACCTCAATCGATTAACAAGGCAACAAATCACCCCTTCTCTATTTCGTCTTGAACGGTTCGCTGGCGACGATTGGGCCTTTTCCTTGTGGCCATAGACATTGGCGTTCACAGTTGCTCTGATGGCAGTCTAACCTCGCCGCCTTGATGATTTCGATTGTACCGGCCGAGCATAGAGCAGCTCAACTACTTACCCTTGAACCATTCCTTCGGAATCTCCAGCGACCAGACCTCGCTGTTGAGAGGTTTGGCGTGGCCGCCGGCGACCCAGATTTTGTCTTTGAATACGTAGGTGGAGTGTTCGTGGCGTTCTTTCCAGATCACTTTCGATTGTAGCTGCGTCCAGTCCTTGCCGTTCTGGGAATACCAGACATCGCCCCAGTTTTTCGAGGGATTGTTCGACCAGCCGCCCAGCACCCACATTCGATCGCGATAGACGACTGCCGAGAACCACAACCGCGGATTCCAGGGCGCGTTTTCGGTGACTTGTTCCCAGTTGACGCCGTCGGAGGAGCACCAGACATCGTTGAGCGCATGATACTTGGGTACATAGTTGCCGCCGCCGAGCACCCAGATCTTGCCGTCGTGGACGACCGCTGCGTGATAGGCCCGCGGCGACCAGGGTGCCTTGGCCGTCTCCAGCTTCCACTCCTTGCCGTCGGCCGAAGACCAGACGTCGTTCTTGAGGCTCTTGTCGTCGCCAAAGTAGTAATTCTCCGTGCCGCCGAGAATCCACATCCGTCCTTTGAAAACCACGGCACCGGCGGCGATCCGCGGCGACCAGCCTGCTTGCTTGGTCGACTTGCTCCCATTTCTCGCCATCGGTCGACGACCAGACCTCGTTGCTGGCTCCGTGTCCCTGGCAGTCGGCCGTTGTACCAGCCGCCCATGAGCCACATCCGGTCTTTGAAGACGAGCGGTCATCGGCAGGTCGCTGTGCTTCCAGGGCGCTTCCTTGGTAACGAGCTTCCAGGTCTTGCCGTCGGCGGAGCTCCAGACATCGCGCGGCGGCGCGGTAGAAGGAATCGAACCAGCCGCCCATGATCCAGAGCTGATCCTTGAAAACGACCTCTCCGCTGGAATCGCGAGGCTGCCAACCCGCCTTGTCGGTCACCTTGACCCAATCGAGGGCAGGCATCTGGCCGTTAGCGAACCCGGCAGACAGCAAAACGATAAATACGGACCATTTCATGGTGTTGGCTCCTGTTTGGTGAAAGCACTATAGGAAGTCCGTTGCAATTCATCCCCGGTGCCGGTACGATCTACTCAGAATTCCGCATTCCTAATCTTACTTCCGAGGCTCACCATGCGGTTCCGCGTTGTCCTGGCATTGCTCGCTATCGTGCTATTGAACAATCGAGGTTTTACGCAAGCGCTGAAGAAAGACAAAGTCCCCGCCAAGGGCAAAAAGATCGATTCATTGCCGGGCTTCAGAAAATTCACGATTCACGGCTTTACCGTGATGGTCAGAGACGATGTTCTCAAGGAGCAGGATAACGCCAGCCACAAGCGCAAACCTCTGGAAGCGCTCGAACTCGAATTGAAGCTCATCGCCAAGGTAATGACCAAAACACAGGCCGATACGATCCGTCGGAATGTGCAAGTCTGGGTCGAATGGGATGTGAAGGAAGCCGTCAGGAACGGGCGAACGGGGACTACGCTGGGGTACTACATGGGTACGGAACCCCGGCCAATCCAGATCGGAAAGGAATCCATCGAAGTAAGCGGCGTGCGGATCTTGCAGATGCAGTCGATCACCAAACGGCATCAATCCGATGAGGCACACGATAGCGTTCTGCTGCACAAGTTTGCCCATGCCTTTCACGATTTGGTGCTCGATTTCGATCACGAACCGATCAAGAAAGCTTATCAGCAGGCAATGGAACGCAAACTGTACGACAAATCGACGTATCTTACCACCAACGAAAAGGAATTCTTCGCGGAATTAACGTGTGCCTATCTCGATAAACTCGATTATGCCCCCCACAACCGCCAGGAACTGAAGAAGCACGACCCCATCACGTTTCGATTGCTCGAAAGCATATGGGGACGGAGGAAGAACGAAAAAATTACCGCAAAGGAGCAGCCGAAATACAGTCTCGACATCAGTCTGACCGGCTTGAAATTAGGAAAGCCGCTTTCGGGTCCGCTTCTGGTAAACGATGATCTGAAAGGGCGCGTGGTACTCATCTCATACTGGGAGCCGAGCCGGGATGACGTGGGGCCTTCTTTGCAGAAAATGCAGAAATGGCAAAATGAGTTGGGCGATTATGGGCTAGTCGTTGTCAGTGAAGCAAGCTGGGGCGAATTGGGTGCCGTGCCGCTGGCGAACGATGAGGCGGCCCAAGAATCCATTCGTCTCAGTGGAACCACCCTTTCGCACTTCTTCAACGGCACGCTGGAAGGATTGGAGGACTTCGAGTTATACCCGCACGCAGTTGTTTTCGATTCGAGCGGCAAATGCCTCTATCGCGGCGATGTGTTCGGGGCCGAAGTATTGGTACGTTCGGCGGTGGGCAAGGCACTTGTCGCCCAGACCGGCATTGAGAAATTTACGCCGGCTTTGACGCCCTTTGTCGAAGCTCTCCAAAAAGGATCGCCGCCGAGCGCAATGCTGCAAAAGATTATCGGTTTCTATCGCGGCGAAACCGGCGAAACGGCGGAACAAGCCAGGACCGTTATCAAGCAACTGACCGCGGTCGGGCAAAAGCGCTACGATGAAGCGGAGCAACTGTCGAAGACCGATCCTCTGGCCGCCTACGAACGGCTCGAAACCATCCCCGCCGCTTTCAAGAACACGCAACTCGCTGCCAAGGCGGCCACAATGCTCACGCAGTTGAAACAGAATAAGATCGTGGCGGCCGAGATCCGTGCCAAGCCCGCACTCGATGCGGTCAAGAAATTCGATACCACGTTGAGCGGAAAGCCCCGCAGTTTCGATCCTTTGCAGAACCGCTTTCAGCAGGAAAATGCCGATCTTATCCGGCAACTCAAGGACTCCATCGAGAAGATGAAGAAGGCCCACGGAAAGACCAAAGCATTTGAGACGGCATTGGCGATAGGCAAAAGGTATGGTGTTGAGGTGAAATGACGGGCCTTCGCCCCAACCTTCCAAAGAGCAAAGCGATGCGTGCGGCAATCTGCTGGTTACTTTTCTTTGGAGTCTGCTTCACATCGTGCGCTGATGCGGCGACGCCCGGTTCTTCGGATTCACCGCAACTCGATTTCTATGGCGACCCATTGCCGCGCGGCGCGATCGCCAGGCTCGGAACCATTCGATTTCGGCCGGGCATCTGTACGTGTGGAGCGGTATCGCCCGATGGCAAGTGGCTCGTTACCGACTCAGAGTGCAACGGAAAGACCGAAGTCGTTCTTTGGGACAGCAAGACCGGGACGGCGAAATGGCGGTTCGAGCACAAATACCCCACACGGATCACACGGTTCGGACCGATCGAATCGATCGAGTCCGTGCATTTTCGCAGCGATAGTCGGCAAATTGCATTTGTGAGCGTCGTTAGGAATCCCTATCAAGAAATGGATGAGCGGTCCATTCATCTTCTCGATGTACACACCGGACGGGAAATTGCCGTCTTTTCGCTCAAGAAATTCACCGAATTCGTAAGGCCCTGTCGAATCCATCATTTCGATTCGGAAAAGGGTCTGCTCGTCGAAACCTTGATCGGAAAAGTCTCACGTGAAGATCCCATCTTGTTGTGGAATCCGCGTAATGGAACTGTTGCCCGTTTCTACGAAGCCAACGACGACAAAGAAGCGTTCTATCCGGCGAATCGCGGCAACCTTTTCGCAGTCCGAAATACGAATGTTCGACTCATCCAGCCAGCCACCGGTCGAACGCTGCGATCTTGGGAAATGCCGGACGAGAACTTGAAACCGCTGGTGGTCTCCGACGACGGCGAAAAGCTGGCCGTGTGGGGAAGATATGATGGCAAGCGCCTGGGTGGAACTCGTCAGTGGCATCGCGATTTGATGGTGATCGATTCGCACGGCTGGACATCGTTCCCTCTTACCAGAGGCTTACACTCCGAACGTTTTCGGCTTTCGTTTCACGCCGGACGGCAGGTTCCTGGTCGGGTTCCAGGATTTGCGATCATTGAATTCCGAAAATAAACCTCAACTGCTGGTATTCGACCTGAAATCGCGCAAGCAAGTGGCGATTCAAAGCCCCTTTGGCCTTCAAATCGCCGTCTATGGGTTTGAGTTCACCACCGATTCGCGCCACTGGTCGTGGCAAGTTCATCCTTCCTGTTTCGCGTCGATTTGCCGAGCGGCAAGCTCCTGGCCTGGCTCGAACGAATACGGAAAAGCACTGACACTCGCTCCGGATGGAAAGACGATTATTCGTTTTGGGCCGGCCATACGCTTCTTCGACGCCGAAACGCTCGCCGAAAAATCGGCATCCGAAACGCACGCCACACGCATCGATCTGGCCCATTCTCGCTCCGGAAGATTCATCGTCACGCGCGATCTGGGTCAGCAATTGCGCCTGTGGGATGCCCGGACGGGCCGATATGCCGGCCTCGCGCCATCCGCTGGGCAAGTCGCAGCGCTGGAAGGAATTTCGATTTGTCGGCAACAGCGATCTTCTTGTTGCCATCGGCATCGATGCTCGATTTACGGTCTGGGACTGCACTACCGGCAAGATCCTTCACGACATCAGTTTTGCTCCCCTGGAATCGGTTCGGCAGCGCACGCTCACGAACCGCGACGAGGAGAATGTGCCCAATCCCTGGAGCCTGGAAATCCGATTCCGGGCGGGATTCGATAGCACGGCAACTCGGTTGGCGGTGGCGACCGGTAAGGCGATTCAATTGTGGGATGTTCCAGGCGGTCAACTGCTGGCCTCGAAGTACTTCGAGAAAATTCAGAGAGAAAGGGAGATCCTTTTCACCGAGGACCAGCGCAGCATCAACATCGAATATCAGGAATTTTGGGATTTGTCGTTGACTCACCAGTTACCCCAAACTCTGGAAATGCCGGCGCTGGTGCAGTTGGAGCCTGGATCTAAAACGCTATGCGGTGGACGAGAGGGGTTGCCTGTCGGTCCGGGAGTTTGGTCGAGAAAAACCCATTCTCAGGATCAAGGACATCTTCGACCTCCGGGAATGCGCTTTCTCACCCGACGGCCAGTGGTTCGCCGTGCGCGACGGCCATGTACTGGCACTGTATGATTTGACCACCAAACAGAAAATTCGCAGGGTCTTCGGAATCGAAAAGCTCAAGTTTTGTTTTCAGTCGAATCCCTCACTCGGAATACTGCTTGCGGAGATTTCCACGATCCAGGAGGAAGTGAGCCTGCGAAGACCTTGCCACCAACTAATCGAACTTCGCACGGGCCGGACGATCGGAAATTGTCCCTGGGGGGCGCAGTGGGCCATCTCGGGTGATGGCCGGATTCTGGCAATCGCCGAGAGAGATGTGAAGCTCTATGAAGTTGCTACCGGAATGGAACTGGGCACGTTAGCCTGCGCCCAAGGTAACATCAGTGAACTGGTGTTTTCGCCGGATAGTCAGACCTTGACCACCCGGGGAGAAGACACCACCGTACTGGTCTGGGACTGGGCCAAGGCATGTTCGCCATTGCGCGATCGACCTGCCAGCCCGGAGAAAGCCTGGTTGCAACTGGCAGATCCCGATGCCCCAAAGAGCAATGCTGCGCAGGTAGCCCTGGCTTCCGGGAAATCGGAGTCGATGGCATTGCTCCGGGAGAATCTAAAACCGTTCACGAAGGATGACTTCCAACAGGCAGCGGAATTGATTCGCAAACTGGAAAACAATCGGTTTCCGGTACGAAGGCGAGCGATGGATGAGCTTCGACAATATGGTCGAGGACTTCAGAACTTACTGGCTGCGACCTTGAAACGGAACGTGCCGCCAGAGACCGAGAATCGGCTTCGGATGATCCTCGACTCGATCGAGAATGGGGATTTATCATCGGATGAACTCCGGCAACTTCGTTCGATTGCGGTCCTTGAGCGGATGAATACACCGGAGTCGCGCGCGCTGCTGAAGGAACTGGCGCGCGGGGAACCTGCGGCATTGCGGACCACGGAGGCGAAGGCGGCTTTAGCCCGAATGCGGTAGATCCAGCAGCGGTTCTCGAAGTGGCTGCGTAGATTGAATGCCATCGCGTGCGGCAAATTTTTCTGGCAAGCAGGCTGCCGATGGCATCCGGATCTTATCCCCTCTCCCCTGTACTCAGGGGAGAGGGCTAGGGTGAGGGGCGAACCTTCAACCTTCCCGGACGCGTCCTGCAGGGTGAAGGCTTTTCCCCTCACCCTAGCCCTCTCCCCTGAGTACAGGGGAGAGGGAACAAGAGTTGCAACCTGCATATTGCCAGAAAAAATTGCCACACCCAATACCATCGCAATGAGCAGAAGGGGTATTCTCCGGCTTCACTTTGGCGACTTCCGGTTACACTTTACCCCTTGGAACTCCCTCTCAAGCATCGATGGAGCGAAGCTATGCACCTTTGGACATTGGGCATCCTTATTGTTGGAGTCGGCTTATTTCCTGCGCATATCGAGGCGGCAACCCCCAATTCTTCTCCAACTCGTCCTTCGGCTTTGCCGAAGACAGATCAATTGGGTGATCCATTGCCCAATGGTGCCGTAGCCAGGCTGGGAACGATTCGATTTCGGCCCGGTGGGCATGGGGCCTCGGCGGTATCGCCCGATGGCAAATGGTTGGCAACCGACTTGATTTCGAAAACGCGGACCGAAGTCGTTCTCTGGGATAGCAAGACCGGGCAAGCAAAATGGCGGTACAAGTTCGATGACACGAGTTGGATCCGATCACTGCATTTTCGCACTGATAGTCGGCAACTCGCAGTAGTGGCTCGGAACCAAGTTTTCGGGGAAGGTGGGTTTTATTACTGGGTCATCTGCCTTCTCGATGTGGCATCCGGTCGTGAGATCGGGGTTTGCTCGTTGACACTATTCAAAGTTCTCGAAGCGACTCGAATTGTCCATTTCGATGTGAAAGAGGGCATCCTCATCGAAACCATGCCCGAACGAGTCACAAGTATAGTAATTGACGAGAAAGCAGGGCGGGCAGGCGCAAAGCAACGCGATAAGAATAGTCCCTTGCTGTTATGGAACCCAGGAAGTTCGACGCTCACCTCGTTCTTCGATGACCATGAAGAGTTTTTCGGGTAGATACACCCAACTCCAGGTAGTGGCTTAACAGTGTGTTGATAAGCCACTACCCGGCTCATGGACAGGGATCGCAACGACCCGGTATTCGCTTTCGCCGTCAACAACCCGGTCGATTCTCAAGGAAATGTCGCCAGCGGAATGATGAATGGGAATGACGGCCCGAGATTCTTCAGGAGCTTATCATCCGACGTTATGAGTTCACATTGTTCCTGTTCGGCAAGTGCGACGTGCAGGCAGTCGTACACGCCTTGTCTGGTGGCCATCGAAATCGCATAGGCTCGTGGCAATAGTGGAAGGTACGGATGGAGTTGCGGAAGTTGTTTGAGAAAATCGAGGAAGAGTTGATTGCTCTGGGTTAGCGTGATGCGCCTCTGCCGCGCAGATCTGGTTAAAGCATGGACGGTTTCGACAGGCAGCAGATCAAGGGCGATCAACTCGTGAACAGACTTTTGGTAATCGTCGAGCAGGCGCACGGCCTTGTCGGAGTCCAGTTCAGGAACGAGCCATTTGAACGCCACACATGAATCGATGACGTATTTCATTCGCCACGGAGTTCGCGGATTGCCGGCACACCGATGTCGAGGACACCGTGTTCTTTGCGAATTTCCTCGCGAATCTTGTCCATGCTCGCGCGAGCTTTCAATGCCTCAGAACGCACACGAACTCCCATTGAAGCCTGACGTGCTGCCTCCCGCATTTCGGCGAGCATGTCTTCAGGAAGAGTGTCAGAGAAGGGAAGAGATACTGTGTTCATGCTTTCATTTTCTCAAAAACATCGATTCAGTCAACGGAGAATCTTTTCTTTTACACTGGTGTAGAGTTGCCCGAAAAACAAAACCGAATGCGGAAAACAAATTGCATTCCAGATTGCAAGAGGGTACGATCGTAGGAATTAGTGACTCGTTTTCTTTCGGAGCACTCTATGTTCCGTTGCCAGCTTCTATTGGTCTGCGTCGTCGGGCTTCTCGCGACTCCTCGCTCGGCCACGATTGCTCAAGTTGATCCCGCGACAAAGGACAAACCCGTTCCTGAGCCGAAACTGGTGGCGAACAAGGGAAAACCTCTGACGAGTCATGGACGCAGTGCCCTCGATTTTCTCGTCAAGCAACAGCAGGCAAACGGCGGTTGGAACAGCGGGCCTTCCGCTGCGGCAATGGAAGGAATGGCGCTTCCGGTCGTTGGCGGCAAACAGCCCAAGAAGCCCACGGCCGGCAAAGACACCGATCCTTTCGACGTCGCTAATACCAGCATCGCTGCACTGGCGCTGATGCGCGCTGGCTACACGCCGAAATCGGGTGCTCATTCCGAGGCCCTGCGCAAGGCGATTGCCGGCGTCCTCAAGTCGGTCGAGGCTTCCGACAAGAAGACCCTGTCGGTAACCGAACGCACGGGAACCCAGGTTCAGCGCAAGATCGGCGACAACGCCGATACCTATCTGGCGGCCATCATGCTGGCCACGGCACGCGGCAAAATGCCCGATGAGAGGAGCGAGGCCCGACTCGACAGAGGTCTGCATAAGATCGTCGAAAAGATGACAACAAACCAGAAGGAAGATGGAACCTGGAACGGGGCCGGCTGGGCACCCGTGTTGTCGCAGGCGCTGGCGAGCAAGGCGATCAACATGGCCAAGCAGATTGGCATGAAGGTCGATAAAGCGGTTTTGGACAAGACCGCGAAACATGCCAAGGAAACATTCAAAGCCATTGCCGATGCTCCCGGCGCGAGCAAGGGTGCCAAAGGGACCGGCGTTCTCGGCATGGCTGCCGGCGTCGATCTCTATGCGGCCGCGGCCGCGATCAGCGCGCTTCAGGATGCCGTGAATACCCATCGTGCGCTGGGTGTCGCGTCCAAGAGTGTATTGCGCAGCGCCAATGCCCTCGACCTCGAGCGCAAGGAAGCGAAACTTCAGCTCGAAGAACTCGATGAATGGGAAAAGGCCCTGCGCGATGCCTTGAAGGTCATGGTCAAGAAGGTGAAGGACAACAAATTCGTGCAGGGCTTCGGATCCGACGGCGGCGAGGAATTCTTGAGCTTTTGGCTCATCGGCAAGGCCCTGAAGCTCAATGAATTGAAGGAATTCGGTGAATGGGACAAGATGCTGGCCGATCGGCTCAGCAAGAGCCAAAACGCCAACGGCAGCTTCAGCGGCAAGCACTGCATCACCGGCGAAACCTTCTGTGCATCGACCGCGCTGTTGACGATGATGGCCGATCGCGCTCCGAGGCCGGAAGATGCGATGCAGTTTGTGCGCGCCAAGAACTTGGGAACGACCAGCTCATCTCCCCCCACGACAAGTGCTGTCGAAACGCGACCGGACCTGACAACCCCCGGACCTGCCTCAGCCTCCGAATCCGAACTCTTATTGAAAAGTCTTCTCAAGACCCTCGATGAAGACCGACCCGACATCCTCGCCAAGTTGCGCGACGGCAAGGGAGGCGACTATACCGATGCCCTGGCACGCGGGGCCGGCAAGTTGACGGGCGAGGCTCAAAAGGACACGCGCAAGGCACTGGCCCAACGACTGGCTCGAATGAATGCAAAGACGCTGCGCGGACTGCTACAGGATGAAGATTTGGAACTGCGTCGAGCGGCTGCGCAGGCCTGCGGCTTGAAAGAAGACAAGCAATACATTCCCGATCTTATCGCTCTGCTTACAGATGCCGAGCCGATGGTTTTGGCTTCAGCCCACAGCGCACTCAAGCAACTCAGCGGACAGGATTTCGGACCCGAGCCCAATGCGGAAACCACCGACAAGACCAAGGCGGTGCTGGCATGGCGAAAATGGTGGAACGCGCAACCCAAATGATCAACGATAGCTCAAGAAAACTAACCACAGAGTCACAGAGCACACCGAGAAGACAGAACGCAGAGATTAGGACCGAGTTGAGGTTTGATTTTCTCCCAATTAAAACTGATGTTCTGTGTTTTGTCTTCTCGGTGTCCTCTGTGTCTCGGTGGTTAGTTCGGTTTTCGTTGATGTGTGGATTACTGGTCGTTTCCTGTCAGCCAAGCATTGCACCCAAGCCCGCATCACCCATTTCTGAACCAACTTCGCCATTGCACCGCGGCGTTCGTTATCTGCTCGATCATCAGTCGGCGGATGGAGCCTGGCGAAGTCAGGTATACGGTCATTTCCGGGACGGCGATTCCCTCACGCCCCTGATCGTCATCAGCCTTCAGAATTGTCCGCAAAACCCCGAAATCGACGGCGCGATTCGCAAAGGGTGCGCGTGGTTGATGAAGCCGATAGCACCGGACGGTTCCATCGACTCGGCGTTTTCCCTGTCCTATCCCGTTTACACCGCTGCGCTTGCCGTCGGGGCTTTGAATGGAGCCTCTGTCGATGAAATCGCAGCACGTCGGGCGTGGTCCCGACAACTGCAATCGTGGCAAATGACGGAAGAGATTGGCTGGCACAAGACCGACTGGCAATATGGCGGCTGGGGCTACTCCGGCATCGTTCCTCAGAAGCCGGCGCATGGCCCGGTCCCCGAAGCACTCGATGCCAACCTGTCCGCGACCGCTTACGCTCTTGAGGCCCTGCGCCTGGCAGGAAAGCCGGCTTCCGATCCGCTCTGGTCGAAAGCGCGAATCTTCGTGGAACGCTGTCAAAACTTTGCGGAACATCCATCCCATACCGACGACGGCGGTTTCTTTTTTGTGCCCAACGACCCCTTTCGCAACAAAGCAGGGCTGATGCGCGATGCTCAAGGCCGGGTACGCTATCGCTCGTATGGCAGCGCTTCCGCGGATGGTCTGCGTTGTCTGATGGCGCTGGGTATTCCCAGGCATCACCCCAGAGTTGTCGCAGCAATCCGTTGGCTGGAAAATCAACAAAAAGAGACTCCTGGCCGGCATCCCGGCCCCTATGCCGACGATCGTAAAGCCGATCGCGATGGGCCTTATTTCTACTACACGGCGGGGTTGGCGAAGGTTTCCGAGTGGGTCAGGCTTCCAGGGATCCGCGACGAACTGAATCGCCGCCAACACGAAGACGGCTCCTGGAGCAACGAATGCAATCAAGTGCGTGAAGATGATCCGCTATTGGCAACCGCGCTGGCGGTATATGCACTGGCAAAAACCCAGAGCGTGAATTCCAAATGAGGGTAGCCGATCTCCGCAACATTGCCCTGAATTTCGTACCTTTTAGGATAACCGTGAACATGAATGATCCAAATGCGCAAGTTTTGATTTTGATAATTGTGTTCATCTTTGGCATTGCAGTCGGTCGGACGCTGCCGCGCGGATCGACACGCCAATAGACCGCCTGAATTCCGTAACGCGCATCGCCATTTCGTAAATGGCGGCATACCGTAACAAAGCCCCAAAAAGCGCTTGTGATCTGTTATTTTAGGCTTATTCGTGATTTGAGATTTACCGAGAGGGTTGTGGCAGATGCAACGATTATTTCTCCCGCTGTTGGCGTTGTTGCTCGTCGTTTCCGCAACGCGAGCCGAAGATGATCTGGCCCAAAAAATCAATGGGGTGATCGATGCCCCCGAATACAAGCAAGCCCATTGGGGCATCCTGGTGGTGAACGCCAAGACCGGCAAAACGGTTTATGAGAAGAATTCGGAACAGCTTTTCATGCCGGCCTCAACCACGAAGCTCTTTACCTGTGCTGCCGCCCTCGCCGAGTTTGGGCCCGATTTTCGCTTTGAAACGCCGGTCTACCGGCGCGGCAGCCTCAAGGACGGCATTCTCAAGGGCGATTTGGTTCTCGTGGCCTCGGGCGATTTGAGCTTCGGCGGACGTAACGGCAAGGACGATAAACTGCTCTTCTCCAACAGCGACCACACCTATGCCAACACCGGCACCGGGGGCTCGTGCCGCATCGACGGCAACCCGGTACTCGCGCTGGAAGAACTGGCCAAGCAGGTTGCGAAGGCCGGCGTCCGCGAGGTGCGCGGCGAGATTCTCATCGACGATCAACTCTTTCCCGTGGCGCGCGGCACCGGCTCCGGCCCTGAGATCATTACACCGATCATGGTCAACGACAACGTGCTGGACATCGTCGTTACCGCCGGCAAGAAAGCGGGCGAGCCGGCATCCGTGGAGTTTTCTCCCAAGACCGATTTCTATCAGATGGATGCCCTGGTCACGACCGCGGAGGCCGGGCACGACAATCGCTTTGCGCTGCAAGTCGTTGGGCCGAATCAGTTCACGATTCGGGGCGAGATCGCCGTCAATTCCAAACCGATGGAGCGGATTTTCCCGGTCGTCGAACCGGCCCTGTTCGCGCGAACCCTGTTCATCGAACAACTGCGAAAACAGGGAATTCGCGTCCTGGCTCCCTTGTTGCGTCCGACCCGGCTGGACTTGCCGCCGCGCGACGGCAGCGAAAAACTGACTCAGGTGGCGATGTTTCGTTCCGCACCGTTCAGCGAGGTCGTTCGCGTGACCTTGAAAGTCAGCAACAACCTCTATGCCAGCGCCATGCCCGTTCTGATCGCCACTCGACACCACAAGCTGCACGATCGACGATGGTTTAGCTCGCGAGGCAAAATTCCTGAAACTCCTCGATGTCCCGGTAGAGACCATCTGTCTGGGCAGCGGGGCCGGCGGCGGCACGGTCGATTCGATCAGTCCTGTGGCGGCCGTCAAACTGTTTCAAGGGATGTCCAAGCGCTCGGAATGGGAAGCGTTCGTGAACGGCTTACCCGTCCTGGGTGTGGATGGAACGCTGGCTTCGGCGGTCAAATCGGATAGCCCGGCCAAGGGAAAGGTTCGAGGCAAGACCGGCACGCTGCTCTGGAGCGATCCGTTGAACGGGCGCGTGCTGGTCCGCAGCAAGGCCCTGGCCGGAGTGATGGAAACTGCCAAAGGAACTCAGCTCTACTTCGCGATGTTCGTAAACAACGTACCGCTGCCGCAAGACGGGATGGCGTCGCGCGAAGGCAAGACACTCGGAAAACTGTGTGAGATCATCTACGAAAAGGGGCCATGATCGCAATTGGAAAAAGCCGGTGAAGGCACAAATCTCGCGATCCCTCGCGAGCAGTTGCGACTGGATGACCTAACACAGCAAATTAAGGGTGACGGTTACGAGGTGGGCCGTGACCGACTCGGCGCTGACGCCTGGACCTTAGAGCCGCCGAGCGTGTTGGCAAAGTGGTCGACGGCTTGATGGTCAACCGCTGACATTGAGCCAATCAGCCATCGAATACCGTTCTCACCCAATGCCCGTTGCGGAGGAGAAATCTTTCTTGGGAATTCACCATGCGTATCTACCGATTCTTGATCGCGGGAACCCTTCTTGCTCTGGTCGGCTGCGGCAAGAAAGCCCCGGATGTAAAAGTCGCTCCTAACGCGGATGAGCGGAAAGATACTTCACAAAAAGCCTCCCCGAAAGAACACACCATCCCCGAAAAAATAGCGTTTCATCCTTTGGATCTGCGCCGTTATGGGATTGAGGGAGCGATTGATGTTCCTGAGGGAGCAAAGGTTACTGCTGCAGACATCCCCGGACAACTTATTGGCGGAGTTCCCAAGGTCATCATTACTCACGGCAAGTGGTTTCAACTCACCATCAGCAAAGCGGCCGGTGCAATTGCCGATGAAAAAGCAGAGATGTCGAGAATTCATCCGGGTTGCGTATTCGCAGTCGATGAACCAGATGCCATCGTCGTTGAAAGCCCGACGTTGCCGGCTGGGAGAATCTTGCTGCGTATCAAGCTAGAAGGTCGCGAGTTCCAGATTTCCAATGACCTCATGACGGAAAGAGTCTCGAATGAGGCGTTGGCCCGAATCCTGGAGAGTGCTCGGTCACTCCGAATGACGGAAGCCGTGAAACAGGCGATCGCCAAGGAGAAGGAATCTCTTACGAAGTTGAAAAAGCTCGGCTACAAATGCCAAAGGCCTTATTTCCTGACGCATTGCCGAAATCTCGGATGGAAGGTGACAATTTCCGCGGCAGCCTATGACGACAACACATTGGGTCTGCTCAAAGATCTTTCTTGGGTGGAATACATTGTAATAATGAAAGATGTTCCAATCACAACAAAAGGAATGCGAACGATTGCAGAGATCCCGGAAGTTAACTATCTCGACGCTCATTGTGTAAACATGAACGATGAACTTTTGTCATCAATTGGTAAGATGACTTCATTGATACGACTTGGTGTGCAATCGCGCAATATTACAGATGCTGGACTTGCCGCTCTTGCTTCTTTGACCAGGCTGAAAACCTTGTTCTTGCTCGTCGATGGCACATCATCGACAATAACGGGCGCGGGTTTGACTTGCCTTGAGGGGATGACTGAATTGCAAGATCTCCGTCTAGGGGGTCTTCCTATAACTGACGAAGGATTATTACATATTGGAAAATGTCCGACACTTCAAGATCTTGATATTAAACACACACAAGTCACCGATAAAGGGCTGGGACATTTGAAGGATTTGAGCCGGCTTCGACAAATGAATTTGCGGGAAACGTCGATCACCAATCGTGCAATTTCGCAATTGTCAAGGCTAAAGGAATTGAAGGTATTGGACCTTTCCCACACAGCAATCACAGGTCAAGGGTTGCGCTATTTTCGCACCGGAGGAATCAAATTGGATCAATTGAATGTCTCCCGAACATTCCTGAATGATGAGGGATTGGCAGAACTCAAAGGTGCTTCTGTTAAGAACTTGATCGCTTCAAACACATCAATCACGGATGCCGGGCTCGCAGCATTGGTGGGGAATTCTTCGATCGAGATATTAGATATTGGAGATAATTCGATTACCGATGCCGGGTTGATTCATCTCGGCAAGATTCCGGGGTTGCAGGTTCTGGAATTGGATGGAACTGCAATTACAGGAAGCGAACTCCCACAACTTAAATCTTGCTCGGGACTGAGAATCCTTTCATTGGATAATACACCTTTGACAGATGCTGGTTTGTCCAAGTTGCCTGTGCTTCCGAAGTTGGAGATTTTGGAATTGGGTTCAACCAATGTTTCGGATGCGAGCCTCCCATTGTCCAAGAATTACCCCCAACTCACTCGCCTGGGTGCCAAGAATACACGTGTGACCGAAAAAGGGGCAAATACGTTCAAAGCAGGGCATGCGAATGTGTCGGTCGAATATGGAGCTCGGAAATCCGTTCTGCCGCCGGGGGATCTGAAGAATCTTCAGCAGCTCGATTTCAAACCGACCGACAATGTTGAAGCCAGCAACCTCACGAAGATGCCGGAACTGGACGAGCTCTCCATTGGCGGGAAAATCAATAATCAAGGATTGATCTACCTGAAGGGAGTCAAGTTCCTGAAACGACTCACCATCTCCGGGCAGGCGGTTTCGGACCTGGGCTTGGCGCACATTGCCGGCCTACGCGAATTGGATCGGCTCAACATCGAAAAATGTCGCATCAGCGACGCCGGCCTGGTTCATCTCAAAGGCTTGAAGAAGTTGATGGAATTGCATTTGCCCGGCAAATACCTCACGGATGAAGGGATGAGCCAGATCAAGGACATCGATCATCTTGCAAAACTCTTCATGTCCGATGCCAAAATCACCGATCGCGGCTTGCAGTATCTCGGGCAAATGCGCGATTTGGATACGCTCATCATTCCGGGTTGCAAAATCACTGATGCGGGGCTGACGGCCTTCCAGAATTGCGAGGAACTCCGCACCCTCGACTTCGGCAATACCGCCGTCACCGGCAAAGGCTTTGCCGCGCTGGACGAATCGAAGATCATCAGCATCAATTTAACCGGCAGCAAGGCAAACGATGCGGGAATCAGTGGCATTAACCAGCTCAAGAACCTGCAAACGCTCCAGTTGAGTCAAACCGAGGTTACCGATGCCGGCGTCGCCAAATTGAAGAAGCACCCGGCACTGACAAACCTCGATCTCGACGGTGATGCCAAGGTCACCGATCTTGCGTTGGAATCGATCCGGATGATGCCGAAACTGGAATCGGTTAGCGTTCGCAAGACCGCTGTAACGGCCCAGGGTGTTGCAGCCTTCCAGAAGGCCCGGCCGGATGTGAAAATCAGTTTCAATGAGTAGGGCCATATCGTGAAATTGATCCAAATCCCGGTCTGGTTTGTGCAAACGGATGCTCCTCATACTGAGCCTACCCCGAATTCCGGCGAATTCGGCTACCCCACTCACACCAGATAATCTGGTGAAACTTTAAGGGTGCGCGAAGGGGGACCTTATGACTTTGTCAGGTTTGAGGATAATCCTCGAATGCCGGATTGCGGATTATCCGAATTAAAGGAGGGAATCCGAGAATATGCCTCTCTCCGGTTAGTTGGGCATTGACGGATATATCGATCTATCCGGTTGACCCGTTTCCGAAGGTAGCTACTCGTGAGAAACACATTGCATCGTCCACACTGGATCAGTTCGATCCTTGCAGCGAGCTTCGCACTCATTGCTCCATCGGGTGGCCAAGGTCAGAACCAGACTGCCCCTCCCGATCCGATTCCACCTTCCTTGACCACACCCGAGGAGCCTGCATCCGCGGAGCCGGGCGATTCCGACCAGTCCGATCCCAGCGCGGGAGAACGAGAATGGTCCGGGCATGCTGAAAAGCCGAGGGCACTGAAAACCTTTTGGGAAACAGTACCTCCGGTCAAGCGCTATCCCCGGCCCGGAAACTTCTTCATTGCCCCGTCCAGGCCCGGCTATTACACCATATTCGATCTGCTCCGCGATCGGCAACTCCCAGCTCGTCCCGAGAACCCGTACCTTCAGTGGGGTCAAAACCCCAACCCGTTCTACCATATCGATTTTACCTGGCTGGATGATCCCAGCAACACACAGTTCGACTACGCGGATTTTCTGAAACGGATCCATGTTGGCGATGACTGGCTTATCTCGACCGGCGGTGAAATTCGAGACCGCTATGCCACGATCCAAAATGCACAGCTATACAACAAGAAACCTTACGCCGGTGCCGATGACACGTTCAATTTGTTCCGGGCCAGGATCTACGGCGACGTGTGGTATCGCGATCAGTTCCGGTTTTTCGTCGAAGGAACCACGGCGTATTCTTCCGCCCAGTCCATTCCCATGTCCAGCACGGATGTGGAACACAATGATTTTCTGAACCTGTTCGTCGAGGCCAAAGTCGCTTCGATCGGCGACGACGGCATCTATGCCCGCATCGGTCGTCAGGAACTTCTGTTCGGCTCGCAACGGCTCGTTTCTCCTTCGGACTGGTCGAATGCGCGCCGAACTTTTCAAGGTGCTCGAGCCTACTACCTCGGCGATCAGATTGAAGAAACCATCTTCGTGGTGAATCCTGTTATTCCCGACCCCGACAAGATCTCCAGTATCGATGACAAGCAGGTCTTTGCCGGAAATTATTTCAAATACCGATTCGACAAGGAAATCAGTTTGGATTCCTATTACTTCTACCTGGAGAACTTCAACCCGGTAGCAACGGGTCATAGCGGTGTCGTTGGCGGTTATGATGTCAATACCTTCGGCAGCCGATTTGTCGGCGATCGCGATCAGTGGTTATGGGATTTTGAAGGCTTCTTCAATTGGGTACATGGTCCAATCAGCAAATCTTCGCTTCGATGGGAGTTGCGGGCGTGGGCTACTGGTTCAAGAACGTACCGACGACGCCGACCTTTTGGGCGTACTACGATTATGCTTCCGGCGATCCGAACCCCGGCTCCGGCAACGTCCACCAAACCTTCAATCCGCTCTTCCCGTTCGGTCATTCTTACTTTGCGGGCCTGGACACGATCGGCCGTGAGAACATTCGCGATTTCCACCTGGAATATGCCTCGTTTCCCTTCGACTGGTTCCGGATCAGCGGAGGTTTTCACATGCTCGCGCTCGATAGTGCGAAAGACGCCCTGTACAGCCCTTCCGGAAGTGTGGTCCGACAGGATACCACGGGCAAGTCGGGAACGGACGTCGGCAACGCCACAAACCTGAATCTTCAGTTCCACATCGACAACCATCAGATGATTCTGATTAGTTGGTCTCACCTGTTTGCAGGCACATTTATCAAAGATACTGCCATCAACCCGGCAGCAGCGAAAGATTTGAACGCCTACTGGCTACAATATACGTACAAGTGGTGACGTGCGGCCTGCCGGGGAAATACAAATAGAGAATGCAAAACGAAAGACCGTCCCATTTTGCATTTTCTATTTTGCATTACTTGACACCCGGCACTTTCCACTATTCTGCTCCAACGCGAAACTTTCTGCCGCGGCAAAATCCTCAAGTGTAAGGTGCTTGACCTGTCCGCGCACATGGCTTCTCTGCGTGCTACATTTGCCGATAACGGAAGGTTTGGGGACCATTGAGGATTGCCAAAACCTTATGGCCCCTTGAGTTCTCCCGATGCGATGATCCAGGATCAGGAATTGAACGATGAAACCCTCGTCCTCCATGCTTTCTGTCGCTGCTTGTTCAGACTCGCCGCCGTGCGCTGAGATCGTTATGGATTTGCCCGACCGCCCGGTCAAGGAATTGGCACATATCAAACATTCGGAAAATGGGGCCATAACGGCCGATGACAAGACCGTCCATTTTGGCAATGGGGTTCCCAATCTATTCGGCCGCTATCGGCTGCTGAAAATCCTCGGCAAAGGCGGAATGGGGTCGGTCTACCTCGCCGAAGATTCGCAACTGGGTCGTACGGTTGCGCTCAAGATCCCGCATCTGACCACCGATTCTGCGCAGATCACCGCCCGTTTTCAACGCGAGGCCCAGGCCGCGGCAACTGTCACGCATCCCAATATCTGTCCGCTCTATGATGTCGGCGAAGCCAATGGTGTTCCTTACCTCATCATGGCCTACATCGATGGAACGCCACTCTCGACAGTCATGGCGGCCAACCCGGCTTTGGAAGTACGACTCGTCGTTTCCCTGGTGCGAAAACTGGCTCTGGCCATGCAAGAGGCCCACCGGCGCGGAGTCGTCCATCGCGACCTTAAACCTGCCAATGTGCTGATCGATAGGCGCGGCGAGCCGATTATTACCGATTTCGGCATCGCCTGGTTGCGGCGCATGAATGGCGGGTTGCTAACACTGCCTGGCACTGCCTGGGGTACTCCCGCATACATGGCTCCCGAGGTCCTCAACGGCAAGGGGGAGGCCGGGTGTCCGGCTTGCGACATCTATGCTTTGGGAGTGATCCTCTATGAGCTTCTGACGGGCCAGATACCCTTTTCGGGGGAACCATCGGCCGTGCTCTATCAGATTGAGCTTGGCACACCGCGCCTGCCCTCGAAGCTTCGTCCCGACCTTTCGCCAAAGTTGGAAGCGATTTGCCTCAAGGCGATGGCAAAAGATGTCGCAGGTCGATACTCCTCAATGGCAGAACTGGCAACGGATCTGTCGTTCGTATCTGACCGACCTTTCAAGCTCGACATGGATATCATTGCGATAGATGGTACCGATTCGGATTGGGATCAAACGGACAAGGTGATCCAACCGAGCCGACGCGTCAAAACCCAACTTCCCGCCAACTCCCGGCAATTTCGGCGCGGCGATCGCAGTTACTGTGGGTTCTTGGCCTCGTAAGTTTGGGCGCGGCGATTCTATTGGGGGCGATGTCGATATTCGATCGCTCACCCGGATATGGAATGATCCAGGTAAAACTGAGCGACGGCGAAGGTGAACGCCAGGTGAGCATCGATGGCAATCGACTCAGCGCAGAGGAGTCCGGCAAAGCGCAGCAACTCGAAGCCGGTTTGCACTGGCTATCGGTGACGGGAAAGAATTACGAGCCTGCCAATTTATCTTTTCGCGTCGAAAAGGGACAAAACTCCATCGTGCATGTTGAATTACGGCCGAGATCTTTGAAACCGGCAGTCCCAGTACCGGAACCGGTCAAGGAAAAGCCGGCCCTGACCGCTCCGCGACTACTTGGACCGCAAGACCAAACCATATTCAACAATTTTCCGAGAGATACTCGGTTGACTTGGTGCTCCGTTCCAGGAGCTGTGGAGTATCGGGTTCAAGTTCAGTTCTCGCTACCGTTTCCCGGCTCGGAGTGGGCCGACCTTCCCGATCGATTTCGCACCCTGGAGTATCGAGAAACTACCGACACGGTATATCGGTTCGATTTTGTCGGTGCGCAGCCTGGCCGTTGGCGAGTCTGGGCCGTGGACGAGTCAGGGCGCGAAGGCCCGAAAAGTGCGTGGTGGTATTTTGAGTATGCCAAGTGATCGTCACTTCGCGACATTCCATTGAGCACATCTGCTGCGGCCCGAATAAAGCACGTCAAATTGACTGGCACTAAAGTGATCGGCCTCGACCAAGATTTGGCCACCTTCAGTTCATCCCCGCCTCACATTCAATGAAATTCGGTCTGGCGTCAGAAGTTCCATCGCGTCGTTAATGGCTCGCGGAAATCTTCTCGAAATAGACATATTCCCGGTATTTTCTTCCGATCCAACCTGGAACGCGTACCAAAGCCGTCGCAGGGATTGCAATCTGTGCTGACCACTGGCATTGCAGTTGCTTTGCAACCTACTTCCTTGAGACTAATGTTCCTTCATGTTCTGAGTTTCTCACCATGACAAGCCGTACGCTCAAAAACCAGCAGGATGCTAGACCCGGTTTTACGCTGATTGAATTATTGGTCGTTATTGCAATCATCGCCACCCTGATTGGCTTGCTGTTGCCGGCAGTCCAGAAAGTCCGCGAAGCCGCCGGTCGCATCAAATGCAGCAATAATCTAAAGCAACAAATCTTGGCCGTCCACAACTACGCCAGCGCCAATTTCGACAATTTGCCGCCCGCGAACTATTTGAACCCGCAAACGGGTGCCCAGGGATCAACTTATTTCGCTCTGTTACCGTACCTGGAGCAAGGTAACCTCTTCACGATCTACGATCAGAACGGCCTGGGCTATGTGGGAGCGGCGGCAGCATCGTTGAAGGTCTTTCTGTGTCCTTCCGACCCGACGGCGATCAACGGTACGGCAGGAGGCAAGGGATTGTCGAGTTACTCGATCAATGCGTGCGTCTTTGCCCCGGGATACACCGGCAACGTCCCTGGGGGCGGGAGTTCATACACGATAGGTAACATCCCGGACGGTGCCTCGAATACGATCGGCTTCGTAGAGCAAGTCGCCTGCCCTGCGTATGCACCCCCAGGGTTCAACTGGTGGGCGATACCACTGACCCTTGTAACCGTGCCCGGCTTTGAGGATGGCGGGGCTCCTTTCTATCCCTCCGCACCGCCCCTGGCTCCGCCGCCCTATCTCGTGCAGTTCAACCCCAACCCCACAGCCCTCTGGGGTCAGCCGAATTTCTACAACAATTCGGCGGCCGCCGGCTTTCACCCAAATCTCATCATGGTTCCCCTGATGGATGGCAGCGTTCGCCCGGTCAGTTCCGGGGTCAGCCAGTATAGCTGGAACCTTGCCTTACAACCGGCCGATGGGCAAATATTCGACACTTCCTGGTAAAAGAAGGAGACACTTGGTTTTTCAAGCTGTTCCCCTGAAATCAAAAATCGATGCTGTCGACGATCTCGCCGCCCGCGATGGTGCCCATTGCCTCCAGGGTAGCGGCATCCGTCGTGCCGGAGGGCACGTTTCGCAGAAAATGCACCGAGCCGTCGGCGTAAAGGAAATTGGCACCGACGATGTGTTTGCTCGAAGAGTCATCCAGGTTTCTTCCCGTGGGAGAATTGATCGTACCAGCGTGAATGAGAACCAGATCGGCGGACCCTTGCCCCAGCTTGCCCGGCACAGCGTTCGGATTGAATTGCCCTTGATTGCAATAGCCGCCGGTGACCGCGCCTACCCACGTTCCCATAACATTGGCAAACGCACGTTCTTCAATGAAGATGGTGCTGCTCTGTGCCATCGATAATGTCGGTGAATCGTACCGCGCTATTGCGATAAAAACAGCCGTTTCCGGTGGCAGCCGTGGTGCTGACTCCGCCGCCGCAACAGGCGGCATAACTCGATGGTGCCATAATGCAGATCGCATTCCAGGAACTGCCGGTCACGGTAAAGGCAGCCATCGTGTTCAGGTCCGACGGGCAGATAAAGGTCTTGACGAGTGTTCCAATCGCGGGTGAGTCTTGGACCGGCTGGCTGAGATTGAATTGGGCATAGAGACTACCTTGTTCCATATACGGCAAGATATAGGCTCCCCAGGCCCAGCCGGCGCAGTATCTGTCCCGCCATTTACATAAGCACCTGTCGCAGAGTAACCGGCGGGCAATACTTCATTGCTGCCGTGATAGTTGTGGATGGCCAGTCCGATCTGCTTGAGATTATTGCTCGCACTTGATACGACTGGCCGCTTCGCGGACTTTTTGCACAGCGGGCAAGAGTAATCCGACCAGGACGGCGATAACGGCAATCACCACGAGTAGTTCGATCAAGGTAAAGCCGATTCGACGAGTTCGCATGCGCATGATGCCACGCTCCAGGAGTGAAAAGGTGAAAGGAGGAGCATGGCGAATGGAAGCAAGAGGAAGAAAAACCGCTCGCAACGCTGGCTGAGCACCCTCGGCAGGAAACTTCGAAGACCATCTTTAATGAGATTGAGTCTCAAGATCAATATAGATTAGCATCGACAGGTTTGGCGTCAAGGTCAGGATTCGAAAATATCGTGTTTTTCGGAGAACGATCAACTTCGATAACCCTACGCGCAAGCGAGGAAAAACCGCATCCTTGCTTGCGCGTAGGGTTATCAACTTGGGCGTGAATTGTGGAATGATTGGCCGTTACTTGGTCAAAACAAGCCCGCCACGACGTGTGCGGCGTAGACGATAGCGCTCACCCTGATAAACGATTACTATTTCCTTGGCGTCACCAAACAAATTCTCGGCGGACACTTCCACGGCTTGCTCGGGCAATGGACCCGGCCGAGTGTCGTCTTCGCGCGATTTCTTATCGGGAGTTTGGGGCCGCATGTTCGCCTTTCAGCGCGGAGTTTTCAGTGCGGGTCGGTTCCGAAATGGAAGGGAACATCTTTTCGGGATTTCGTCGTTGACCGTCAGCAGCATCGCGGTACGATACTGAAATCGTTATTGAGAACTATTCTCGACAAAAACATCATCGTTTATCGGGATCAGGAGTCTACTGTGCAAGGTCATCCGGATGTCATTGAAGCACTCAACCGGGCGTTGACGGTCGAACTCACGGCAATCAACCAATACTTCTGTCAGGCCAAAATGTGCCTGAATTGGGGTTACCACAAGCTCGGGCGCAAACACTATGCCGAGTCGATGGGCGAAATGAAGCATGCAGAAAAGCTGATCGATCGTATTCTCTTCCTCGAAGGGGTTCCGGAAATCGCTCGCTACGATGTCATTCGCGTCGGTACGGATGTGAAAGAACAATTCGAGAACGATCTCAAGCTCGAATTAAGCGGGGTCCAACACTACAACCAGACGATTGACCTTTGTACCAGGCTGCTCGACAACGGCACTCGCGAAATCTTACAAGTGATTCTGGCCGACTCGGAAGAACACGTCGATTGGTTGGAGCAACAACTGCACCTGATTAACGCGGTGGGATTACAGAACTATCTGACCGAGCAAATCAGTTCTGAAGAGGAAGAGGCGTGAGCTTCGAGACAACCGCGCAGGTGCCGATGGCAGGCGGTGCAGCCATCTCCGGCCCCTGTGCATTGACGGATTTCCTTCAGCGTGCGCAACCCCAATTGGATAATGGACGTAACCACTTCGGCTTCCGTCACTTGAAGGCAATGACAGATGACGCGCTCTGTACAAGCAACATCCGGGGTGGTGAAAGAGTATCGATCCATGAGAAACTTCCGGCGGAAGGGCAACTGGCAGGTTTGAGATAATGAGACCTAATCTCATTACCATAATCCTAATGGCGCGCGTTTGCCTTGTCAAGTCTATCGGCGCGAAAAACAAGCGCAACGGGTGTAACCACTTTCTCTGGGGGTCGTAGTGGCGGCTTCCAGCCGCCGAGAGGTTGCAGACGGCGGCAGGATGCCGCCGCGAGTGCGCCGACGAGTGCATGGAATCGGTAGGGTGAAAGTCCCTATCAATGTTTCGAGTTTGGACATTGTAGCTGAAGGTAACTGCGTCGTCGCGAGGCGAGGTGGAGAGCAACCGGAAGCGAACGACTGGTCCGTAGGATAACGAACTCGATTCGGCCTGTTGTCGTGACGAGCCTGCTAGCGAAAGGCGAAGTCCAAGGAGTCTCGGAGGGCGTCAAACTCAGCACCGAGAACGACAAGGGGTGGTTGGAGACAGAACGGTCAGAAGGTTCCATGACGGGAAGTAGGGAGATCCGATTTCGCTGGATGTATGGAACGAGGGTCGAGAACGGTTGCCGCAGATGGACCGTACCCAAAGGCGTCTGGGCCGGGATGTTGCAGCGAGCATCCGCGGAGCGAAGCGATCGCTGCATGCCCCTTGGGAAGTATCGGAATCGGAAGTCAGAGCGTCCGTAGTAGCGAAGAAGCCGGGTAACGCCGGGGGAGCCAAGGGACGTAGGAAGTTGGAGGCGTGATGTCAGCACCGCAAGAAACCAACCCGACGGCAGTGTCAGCAATGACTAATCAAGTCGGAGACGTTATGGAGCGCTGGCTCTGGACCGAACCGGCGGTGTGGAACGAACGCATGTTGACGGTGCTCGAAAAGGGCGTCCAAGGAGGAATATGGTTTAGTCTGATCGATAAAGTGTGGAAGGAACGCAATCTGCGCGTCAGTCACAGCAAAGTGGCTGCCAACCAGGGCGCTCCGGGAGTGGATCATGTCACGGTCGAAGCATTTGCCGACGACCTGGACGCCAACGTGGCGAAACTCACCAAAGCCCTCCAGGAAGGAACTTACCAGCCGCAGGCCATTCGGCGAACGTATATCGATAAGCCGGGTAGCCAGGAGCAGCGACCTTTGGGAATTCCCACGGTACGCGACCGAGTCGTTCAGGGAGCAGTCCGACACGTCATCGAACCGATCTTTGAGAAAGAATTCGCCACGCACAGTTACGGCTTTCGGCCCCGGCGGGGTTGCAAAGACGCACTGCGGCGAGTGGATGAACTGCTCAAGCAAGGTTACGCTTACGTGGTCGATGCCGATCTGAAGAGCTACTTCGACACGATCCCACATGACCGGCTGATGAGTCGGCTGCGGGAACGCATCGCGGACGGGCGGATGCTTCAGCTGATCGAATCCTTTCTGAAAGCCGGCATTATGGACGGACTGAAAGAATGGGAACCGGAAGCGGGAGCCCCGCAAGGAGCGGTGTTAAGTCCTTTGCTGAGCAATATCTATCTCAATCCTCTGGATCACCAAATGGCGGCCCAAGGGTGGCAGATGGTGCGCTATGCCGATGACTTCGTGATCCTCTGTCGCAATCAGGCCGAAGCGGAACAAACACTGGGGTATATCCGTCAGTGGTGTGAAGCGGAGGGATTGCGGCTGCATCCAACCAAGACGAAAATCGTCAACGTACAGCAGGAAGGCTTTGACTTTCTGGGCTATCACTTCCTAACCACGCGGCGGGGACGTCTGACGCGCTGGCCGAGGAAGAAGAGCATGGCGAAGTTCAAAGAGACCATCCGGACGAAGACGAAACGGACGAACGGCCGATCGCTGCGAAGTATAATCGCAGATATCAACCTGACGTTGCGTGGCTGGTTTGGATTCTTCCAGCACAGTTACCACACGACGTTTAAGACCGTGGACGGTTGGATTCGCGGACGTTTGCGGAGCATACTGCGCAAACGTTCCGGCGGAAAAGGCCGCGGACGGGGAACGGATCATCAGCACTGGCCGAATGCCTTCTTTGCCAAACATGGGTACTATAGTCTGGAAGCTGCCCATGCCCGAGCAAGTCAATCCCCTTGTGGGTAAGACCGACAACAGGAAAGCCGGATGCGGGAAATCCGCCAGTCCGGTTTGGAGGGAGGGGAAACCAATATGCTTGGTCTTCCCTACCCTATCGACAGCATCCCCCAGAGAACTTGGTTACACCCAGCGCAACCCAGATCTCAGGTGTAGCCGAATTCGCCAGGGGACCGACCGATTCTTGATGACCAGAACAGTATCAAATCCACAACACTCACTTCAAGTATTGCCGACTCCAGTACCCGTTGATGCTGGAAAATGCACGATTTCAAGAAATTCTCCCAGCAACTCTAGTCGGTATTACGAATCAAGAATATGTAATATCGTAACACGATTTTGAATACTGTCACACTCGAATCGTCGAGTATTGCGCAGCTGCCAGTAGGAGCAGTCTCTTGTACAGACCCAACTGCCTTTTCCCGCGCCGACATCGTTCCTGGCTCGCCATCGTTGCGCTGGCAGCGATGATCGCGGTGGCCACGCTCGCTCACGCTGTCCGCTTCGCGCAAAGCTACTTTGGATGAAGACTCAGAAACCTGCATCTGGAGCATTGCTTTGAAGAGTTACCAACACAGATTTGGTTTCACGCTTGTGGAACTTCTCGTTGTCATCGCCATCATCGCCATTCTGGTCGGCTTGCTTCTCCCTGCTGTGCAGAAAGTGCGCGAGTCGGCCAGCGCCATCCAGTGCGCAAACAACGAAAAGCAACTCATACTGGCCATTCACAACTATGAGAGTGCTTACAATAATTTGCCGCCATCGAACTTCAACCAGGTCGTCAATCCATCGACCGGCAATGCTGCTCAAGGCAGCGGCTTCTATGCCATACTCCCGTTTTGCGAACAGGGCAATCTCTTCAACGCCTACACACAAGACATTGCCAATCCCGGCTACCTGGGCGTTCAGTTTACTCCTCTGAAAATTCACTGGTGCCGCTCGGACCCGACGACAATCAACGGCATCGGCACTGTCGCGCCGAACTACGCCACCGGCAACTACTCCTTAAACACTGCGCTCTTTGGTGCCGATGGCACCTGGAACATTCTGGCCGCGCCACCGCCTTATACGATCGCCACAATTCCCGACGGCTCCTCCAATACCATCGGGATCGTCGAGGCGTCCGGTTGTTTTCCCGGCTTTCCAGCCGTCGATCCGACCACCGGGCTGAATGCCAGTTACATGACCTGGATGTGGCCGGCTTATCCCAATAGTTTCGGTCCCTACTGGCCCGATCCGGACCAATTGCCCGGCCAGGTGAACTATACCGGACTTTATACGTTGCCCCAGATCGGGATCAACGCCGCAGCTAATGAACCCCAATCTTTGCCAGTGCTACCACAACGCCATGAACGTCGCCATGATGGACGGCAGCGTGCGCAAGGTCACACCCGCACTGAGCCAGGTAACTTGGACCAATGCTTTGAACCCGGCGGACGGACAGGTTCTGGGAACGGACTGGTAGCGCAGTGGTGAATCCGCATCATTGAGCGGAAATCAATTGCAGCTTGTTGGCGTGGGGGGAAATGAAGATCGGGGCAACTGAGACGTCTCGACTATTTCTGCGAATAGCGGATGGTGCCCAACTTATCGTCGATCCGCTTGACGAGATCGCGCGGTAAAGGAACGAATTTCAGTTCCTTCACATATTCCTGCCCTTCATGGGTGGACCAGCGTAAGAACTCCACGAGTTCGTGCGCGGAAGCATTGCGGGTCTGATCGACATACAAAATCGCCCAGGTGGTTCCGGCGATCGGGTAAGAATCTTTGCCGCGCGCATCGGTCAGTTCGTAGCGCAAATCATCCGGGATGTCTTGCAACGAAGCGCTCCCCGCTGCGGTAACACTTTCCAAGCTGGCCAAAATGGGCCTTCCTTCCCGGTTCTTCACCTCGCCAATGGTCAAGTTGTTTTCCAGCGCGTATGTCAATTCGAGGTAGCCAATGGAGCCTTCGGTGGTGCTGATCCGAGTTGCGATACCAGCGTTGCCGGTTTCTTCCACGCCGCAAGGCCATTTCACCTCTTTGCCCTTGCCGACCTTCTTGCTCCATTCCGCGCTGGCCTTGCCGAGATAGTCGGTCCAGATGAATGTCGTGCCACTCGATTCCTTGCGATGAACAACGGTTATCTTCAAATGCGGCAGGTTGATTCCCGGATTATTGATGCGAATGGTGTCATCGTCCCAGTGGGTAATCGCTCCCAGATAAATACCGGCCAGCACTCGTCCGGTGAATTTGAGTCGATCCTTCACACCGGGTATGTAGTACGTGGGGACAACTGCGCCCATGACCAGCGGAATGTGCAGCACCTGCCCGCGCTTTTGCTCGGCTTGGGCCAGTTCATCATCGGTCATGGCCGCATCGGTGCATCCAAAAAGATACTCGCCGGCTACCACTCCCTTGATTCCAGCACCGGAACCCTTTCCCGAATAATTGACCCTCACGCCCTTGTCTTTCTCATAAACTTCTGTCCAGCGCTGCATGATCGGGCTAACGAAGGTAGAACCGCCACCGCTGAGGACGACCCCGGCAAACGTCACGGGCTTGGGGTCGTTTTCTTTTCTCGTTGGATTGGGATCCGTTGATTCGGGCTTTTGGGCCGGTTCGATTCGACCTGCCGGTTTCTCCTGTAATGCACGCCAGAGGAAGAATCCCCCAACCGAGATTACTACCAAACCCGCCAGCAGCAGCCACGCCATCTGCCGGCCGGAAAGACCTTTTTTGGAAGAGGCAAGCTTGGTTGGAGTGAGGACGATCGAGGGATCATTGATCGAATCGATCTTCACCGGCCGAACGGGATTGGTAGCAGTCGGGGTTTGCAGGGCACCTCGACGCGCTTGCGGAACGGTCTCCGAGGCCCAGAATTGGGGAGCTGATACCGGCAAAGAGGTCACCACTGGCGGAGGCGAAAGTCCCAGCCTATAGATTGAAACGGCCTGAACCGGCATTTCGTTATCCGCGGGAGGCGAAATCGGCTCGGACGTCCATTTGGACAATGCTTGAACGATCTCATCCGCTTTCTGGAAGCGGTCGTTGGGTTCCTTGGCCATCATGCGGTCGAGAACCTGGCTCAAACCCTGGGGTATCCGTGGACATAGGACGCTGAGCGGCTCCGGAGCGCGCGTCTGATGCCAGTACATCTTCATCGGGATCGTACCTTCCGGAAAAGGAACCGATCCCGTCAGCAGAAAGTACATCGTGCAGCCCAGGCTGTAGATGTCCGCCCGGATATCGACTTCCGATTGACCGCTCGCCTGTTCCGGAGCCATGTAATCGACCGTGCCCAAGACGGAGTTGGTGTCGAATCGCGCGGTGATCGATTGATTCCTGCTCAGATCGCGCGAGAAGCGTGCCAGCCCAAGATCGAGGATTTTGACGACGCCGGTTCGATCCAGCAGAATGTTGCCGGGCTTGATGTCCCGATGGATCAGGCCGCATCGATCCGCATGTTCTAACCCTGCGGCGGCCTGCGCAATGTAGTGGGCCGTGCGCTCCGCAGTGAGAGGGCCGCTTTCATTGACAATCTGGTTGAGGTTGGAGCCGTCCACGTACTCCATCACCATGAACGGGTTGCCCTCCACACGGTCCACGTCGAAGACGCGAACAATGTTGGGATGATCCAGCGCGGCGACCGCTCGGGCCTCGCGATAAAAGCGCTCGATGATGCCCGCGGAGGCGTGCGCCTTGTCGCTCTCTGGAATCTGAAGCAATTTGATCGCAACCACGCGATGCAGGAGCAGGTGTTCGCAAAGATACACTTTGCCCATGCCGCCCGAGCCGATGAAATCCAGCACCTTGTACTTTTCCGTCAGGAAAAATCCATCCGATCGACCGCGCGTCAGTTGATGGACGTGAAATGAGGTCAATAGTCGTTCATGGACCAAGCGCTCCGCAACGATGTTGCAATCCGTTATCGATTCTCCCACTACATTCCTGAAGAAGGGTGGCAATACCTCCGGCGGCAGCAAGCCGCTGCGCTCGAGTAGTTTTTGAAAATCGGCGACGGACTGCGGTGCGGCCATATACGGAATACCCCGCAGAAGAACAAACGGTTCGTCGAAATGCGTGTTGAAGATTATGCTATTATGTCGCGATTGCGAGCATGTGAAAATTTGAAGAAGGATGATTGAATCACTATCTTCTTGCCCTAATGACTCTCCGCGCGCAACAATGACTTAAATCAGATGTCCTTTCGGGTTGCGCCGGGTCGATTCAATCGTCTTCTGATCGACCCTTTCCTCTCTGCTGAGGGTGCATCATGAGCAAAATCGAATTGCCTCCTCTCGACAAACTCAATCCACGTGAAGAGTGGGCACCCTGGAAACCCACGAAAGACGATCCGTGGAGTGTGAAATGGGCAGCACATCTCTACCGTCGGGCCGGATTTGGAGCCACCGCAAGTGAATTGAGACTTTCGGTCGAAAAGGGACTTGAAGCCACTTTGGAGCGCATGTTGGCGGTTCCCGCCGAATCTCCCAAACTACTTTCGGGAACCAATCCCACCCCCATCATTCAGGCTCGCGCCGCCTGGCTGGCACGAATGCTCGGCGGAGCAGAGCCTCTGCGCGAACGGATGACTTTGTTCTGGCACAATCACTTCGCCAACAGCATCGTCAAGGTGATGGATGCGAAGTTGATGGAGGATCAGAACGCGCTCATGCGCAAACATGCGCTCGGAAGATTCGGGCCGTTCCTCAAGGAGATGAGCCGGGATGCGTCGATGCTCATCTACCTCGATTCCAACGACAACGTCAAATCTCACCCCAATGAGAACTACGCTCGTGAAGTGATGGAGTTATTTTCGCTCGGAGTCGGCAACTATAAGGAGAAGGATGTTCAAGAGGCCGCCCGTGCCTTCACCGGCTGGCATGTATCACCGCCCCAGAATCCGCCGCGAAGATTCACGTTCGTCAAGGATGAACACGATACCGGCAAGAAAACGGTTCTTGGGCAAACGGGAGACTGGGACGGCGATGACATCCTGCGGATACTCCTTGCGCAGCCGGTCTGCGCACGGTTCTTAGTGCGGAAAATGTATCAGTTTTTCGTCAACGAGAACCAGGTGCCGCCGGATCGATTCATTGAGCCGCTCGCAACTGCCCTGCGCAAGGCCGACTACGATCTTCTCGTCCCGATAAAGATGATCCTGACCTCCAAACACTTTTACTCCGCCCATGCCTATCGGCAGAAAGTGAAGAGTCCGATCGATTTCATCCTTGGTGTGTCGAGGATGTTCGGTAGCGGTCCAACGGGTAAGATTGTCATTTCCCCCTATTCATTGATCGGAACGCTGGAATTGCAGGGCCAGCAACTGTATGCACCGCCGAACGTGAAAGGATGGGAAGGGGGCAAAGCCTGGCTCAACACTGCGACCGTGTTGGCGCGCCACAATTACGCATTCTCGATCGTCAACGGCATGAAGGAACTGAATGAGGAAGCAACGAAATTGACCGGACATCCGTTCGTCGCAGCCATTGATCCGCTGGCGTTCCACCGCCGGGAGGGACTCACCGAGGCACGAAAGATCGTCGAATTCTACGGCAATCTGTTATTGCCTGGCGATTTGCGCGACGAAGTTTGTGGCCGGCTAACCAGCTATATCGAGAAGGGTTCACCCTCGAATTTCGTATTCGAGCAACGCTGCAAGGATGCTGTCTACGGAATGATGATGTTACCGGAATACCAACTCGCATAAGAACACGCCAGAAGACAGAGGACAGAAGACAGCAAAAACCAACTAGCTTGAAGCCTCTGTCCTCTGGCGTGCTTCGCAAAGTCCTTTGACGTGTTACTTTGACCTACTACAGGAGTACACCATGTTCAATCGTCGGGAATTTTTGAAGCGTTCTTCGCTTTTTGCCGCTACCCCCCTCGTTCCGGGGTTCATTGCCGATACCGCGCGCGCTGCGGAGCATGGCAAGGATACCGTTCTGGTCATTCTCGAAATGACCGGCGGCAACGATGGCCTTGGCATGGTCATTCCGTACCGCGATGAGGACTACCACAAACTCCGTCCCACACTTCGGCTCACCAAAGATCAGGTGCTGAAGGTGAACGACGACATCGGTCTGAATCCGGCCCTGCAAGGGTTCGATCAACTGTTGCAAAAGCAACAGGTCGCCATTGTCCAGGGGCTTGGTTACCCGAATCCCGATCGCTCCCACTTCGAGTCGATGGATCGCTGGCAGTCGGGCGATGTAGTGCTGAAGCAAGGAGCCACCGGCTGGCTGGCCCGCAGCGTGCCCGACCTTCAGAAAGGTGCGGACGGCGGTGTTCCGGTCATGCACATCGGCTCGGAAAAACTGCCGCTGGCATGCCGGGGCACCACACAGGGCATTTTCTCGATCAATCAGCAACAACCCTTCGAACTGAAACTCGGCCAGCCCGGCACGGCCCAGGAAAAGGCGCGAAAGAAACTACTGGAAGATTTGGCGGGTGGCTCTCTCGCAGCTGACAAGGATGATTTGCTCCCCTTCGTTCAACGCCGGCATTTGCAAACCTATACCTCGGTCGAGAAACTCAAAGAGGTACTAAAAGACAACACCACCGTACCGAACCAGTACGGCTACCCGCAAAATAGCCTGTTCGTGAAGATCGACCTCATTACCAAACTGATCCAGAAAGGATTTGGCACGCGGGTCTTTTACGTCGCCCTGGACGGCTTCGACACGCACGCGGGCCAGGCCCAAGCGCACCAAGGGCTCTTCAATCAAATCGGTCAATCGGTCTTGAACATGTTTACCAGGCTGGCCCAGACCGGCGACGACAAGCGCGTGTTGATGCTCACGTATTCGGAATTTGGCCGTCGGGTGGCCGAGAACGGCAGCAAAGGGACCGATCACGGCAGCGGCTCATGCTCATTCGTGCTGGGTCCGGGAGTGAAACCCGGTCCTTGCGGCAAGCACCCCAGCTTGACCGATCTGGTCGATGGAGATTTGAAGTATCACACTGACTTCCGCAAGCTCTACGCGACCTTGCTGGATCAGTGGCTGGGTGTAGACAGCAAGACGGTGCTGAACGGAAAATTCGAGCATCTCGACTGCCTCAAAAAGCGGGCGTAAATCCCAGGTCGCCCACCCGATATGCAATGATCCCAAAAAGGTCTACGCCCCGAAATAGTAGCCCGACGCGTCAGCGAGGTTCGGACTAGCGAAGCGAAGTGTCACGGGGGATTTAAGAACTACTCAGGAAATCGAGGCGTAGCCAGGTTCCGTGGGTTCCAGAATTCTTCCGCCAGCTCTGTTTCGTTGACTCATTACCTCGTTGACTGCAGGAATTGTCCAGCGACTTCACGGAAAGTCACGTACCGTCCGAGATGAATCCCCCGTAGACTTGCCGTCAGGGCGTCATGGCAATGTACATTCCATCGGGCGTTGCGACGCGATATTTTATGCGGCTTTCACCGATCTCAGTTGAACCAGGAGTCAATTGATGCCCTTGTTCGGTGCTCACATGTCCATTGCCGGAGGCGTACACAAGGCACTTCTCACAGCGCAATCATTCGGATGTGAAACCGTTCAACTCTTTACTTCCAGTCCTGCACAGTGGACTGCAAAGCCCCTCACCGAAACCGAAATCGATACCTTTCGGCGTACCCTGAAAGAAACCAAGCTGAAGTATCCAACCGCACACGACTCCTATCTGATCAATCTCGCCTCTCCCGATGAGGCCCTCTATCAGAAGTCGATCGCCGCTTTCATCGAAGAAGTTAGGCGCGCTGAAAAACTGGGGCTGAAATATCTGGTCATGCACCCTGGTGCTCCCGTCGGTACCTCCGATGATGTCGGTTTACAGCGTATCAGCGCTGCGCTCGATCGGGTCGATCGACATTGCGGCGATGTGAATGTGAAAGTGCTCCTGGAAACCACTGCCGGACAGGGATCAACCCTGGGCCATCGTTTCGAGCATCTGGCGGCGATTATCGGGCAAGTCAAACGGCCGACTTGGTTGGGGGTTTGTCTCGATACCTGCCATATCTTGGCGGCGGGTTATCCGCTCGGCACCGAAAAGGAATACTCGGCGACCTTTCGCGAATTCGATCGGGTTATCGGCCTGAAATGGCTCAAGTTATTCCATCTGAACGACAGCAAGAATCCGCAGGGCAGCCGGGTCGATCGACATGAAGATATTGGCAAGGGTCATATCGGCCTGGAGGCGTTTCGGCTCCTCGTGAACGATCCGCGTTTTCGGAATAAACCGATGATTCTGGAAACACCTAAAGAATCGGGTGGCAACAAGGCAATGGATGAGGTCAATCTTGCCGCGTTGCGCGGATTACTTGAGTCAAACGATCGTCCTGAAACAAAGTAGGCGAGGAAATTCAACGGGTATCGTCGCTTTCTTCATTCGGTTCTCAAGTGGCCTCAACCCGTTGTCGATAACATCCTCCGTCGCGGTGAATGGTCACTCAAACTGCCGCGATTACCTCTTTGAGCGTTTTGGTTCGTGTGGGAGCGGCCGAGTGAACGAAGCCAAGCGCGATGGTGATTAGCGCTGCTGATGTTCCCGGCCGAGCTCGAAAGCGACCCTGCCAACCCCCGATGGCAGGGCGAGCAACTTCCCGCGAGCCGGGGGCTCCGGTATCCCGGCTGGACGAGGACTACTGACTTCGCTTAAAACACCTTCAAGATGAGACACCTTCAGTAACTTCTCGCCTTCAGCCTCCCGGAGCCCCTTCTTTTCTCAGAAATTCCAAACCCCGCATCTGGATAACCCGACGCGCAAGCGAGGACAGCGCTCCGACCTCGCTGGCGCGTCGGGTTATCCGACACCCCAAGAATACCCGCAATTGAACCGTGCTGGGATTGAAGATTTTGGTTAACCCGACGCGCAAGCGAGGACAGCGCTCCGACCTCGCTGGCGCGTCGGGTTATCTGGAATTTACCCGATCAGGGTTGACAGTCCGATGGGGTGCCATAAGCCATTCTTCGCTCGGCCGCGGCGCGATCGCGTCGCGGATTCTCCTTTTTCTGTCAAGCATTAACAGGCGAAATGTCGAACAATACCATCCGCTCCATCCGTGCCCGCGAAGTTCTCGATAGTCGGGGCAATCCCACCATCGAAGTCGATGTCTATCTCAGCAGCGGCCTGCGAGGCCGGGCGGCGGTTCCCAGCGGAGCCAGCACCGGCGCGTACGAGGCCGTCGAGCTGCGCGATGGCGACAAGAAGCGCTATCTCGGTAAGGGAGTTCTCTCTGCCGTCAAGAACATTCACGACATCATTGCCCCGGCTCTGAACGGAGCGAACGTATACGATCAAGTCGGAATCGACCGCAAGATGCTCGAACTCGATGGTACGCCGAATAAAGGAAAGCTCGGTGCCAATGCGATTCTGGGCGTATCGATGGCGGTCGCTCACGCTGCCGCCGCGGATGCCTGTGCACCGCTGTTTCGCTATCTGGGCGGCATCAATGCCAAAGTTCTTCCCGTACCGATGATGAATATCATCAATGGCGGCAAACATGCGGACAATAACATCGACTTTCAGGAATTCATGATTATGCCGGTCGGCGCACCCAGTTTCCGCGAGGGGTTGCGCATGGGCGCGGAAGTCTTCCATAGCCTCAAGAAAGTTCTCCACGATAAGCACCTGAACACATCGGTCGGCGATGAGGGTGGTTTTGCTCCCGACCTGCCCAGTAGCGACGCGGCACTGGAAGTGATCGCCACTGCGATCGAAAGGGCCGGCTATAAGCTGGGCGAGGATGTATGCTTTGCGCTCGATCCGGCAACGACGGAGTTGTTTGAAGAAGCCAAACACAAAGGCAAGGTCGGCTATCGTTTCTTCAAGAGCAACCCCGACAAGATCGCATCCTCGGATGAAATGATCGATTTGTGGAAGGGCCTTTGCGCCAAATGGCCGATTCGTTCGATCGAAGACGGCCTGGCGGAAGATGACTGGGCGGGCTGGCAAAAACTGACGAAGGAGCTTGGTGCGAAAGTCCAGCTCGTCGGCGATGACTTGTTCGTTACCAATGTGAAACGCCTTCAGCTGGGGATCGACCAGAAAGCCGGCAACAGCATTCTGGTGAAGGTCAATCAGATTGGCAGCCTGACCGAGACCTTCGATACCATCGAGCTGGCGAAACGTCATCAGTTCACAACCATTATCAGCCACCGCAGCGGCGAGACGGAAGATGTGACGATCGCCGACATCGCCGTGGCAACCAACGCGGGGCAAATCAAGACAGGCTCGGCGAGCCGAACCGATCGAATCGCCAAATATAACCAATTACTGCGGATCGAGGAATTGCTCGGTGCCGATGCCGTCTATGGGCTGAAGACAGTGCGGTAAATGTTTGGGAAGTACGTCAGAGAACAGAAGACAGAGGACAGAAAACGGCATCTGGGGTAAGATGGTGCCTGGAGGAAAACCCATGAATTTGAGTATTAATGTTACCCCGGAAGAAGCACGGATTTTGATCTCACATGCTCAAAAACGCGGAAAGGATCTCGAAACCTATCTTTCTGAACTAATCGGGTCGCAGATCGTCGCTCCTTTGCTATCCGCAGAAATTCACGATCGCGGGCGTGGTCCCGAAATCAAGGGCACACGAATCACTGTCTACGATGTCCTTGACTACCAACTTCTTGGATGGCAACCTGAAGCGATTGCAGTTTATTTGCGAGTGACACCTGCACAAGTTGAGAAAGCGTTTGAGTACATCGCCACAAATAGAGCCGATGTCGAGCACGAGTATCGACGGATGGTGGAACGGTCGGAGCGCGGGAATTCACTGGAAATTCAGGCGAAACTGGAAGTGAGCCGCGCTAAACTTCTCAGCAGAAAAGAAGCTCTTCAACAAGACAAATAGACAGCGGTATTCGTATGCGTGGAATCTTGGCGGACATCAATATCCAAGGCCAGTTTCAGGCGATCGTGGAACAGATTTTTCAGAGTTCGGAATGGTCGGAAGTCTGGGCAGATCTGAATCTCAAGGTAGAGTCGTTTCATACTCTTGGGCTCGCTTTGGACGCGGATGATGATTTGCTCTGGCAGACCTGCCAGGATCACGAACTCGTATTGTTTACCGCCAATCGAAATCACGATGGCTCGACTTCACTCGAAGCGACAATCCTCCAACGCAACAGCAATCAAAGTTACCCGGTAGTCACCATCTCCGACCCCCAACGCTTCGGAATTGTCCGGAGTTACACGGAAGAAGCAGCAATCCGCTTGTTGGATATTTTGATGGACATCAACAACTACCGCGGTTGCGGGAGGATTTACATTCCGTGATCCGGTCCCAACTCCCAACTCCACAATGCTGTTGACACGCTCCCCAAATCTGACCACAATCTCCCTTCACAACCAAGTGCCGAAACAGGAATGACATAACGCCAATGCGCAACGGAAGCGCCTCTCCAACGTCGGTTGCTCCTCAGTGCGTTTACCAACTGGCTCGCATTCGCGGCCACGCTGTTGGTTTCGTTCTTCCTTTCTCCCTACCTCATTCACAAACTTAAAGACGGTCCCTACGGCGTCTGGGTTTACGCCGAATCGATCCTTTCCTATTTCACTCTCTTTGATCTCGGTATCGCAGCTTGTCTGGTGCGGTTCGTTGCGAAATTCCACACCAACGGGAGTTGGGATGAACTCAACCGCATGGCATCATCCTGTCTGGTGTTGTTCATGGGCCTGGGGTTTGCCGTGCTGCTGCTCGGCGCTGCACTCACGCCCGTACTGGTTCCACCGATGCTCAAATCGGGCCTGCCCAGGGCGGAGATTACCTGGGTTCTGCTGCTGATGCTCGGTAACCTTGCCATCACTCTCCCCTTGAGTCTGTTTCCAGCGATGCTCGACGGCCTGGAGCGATTCGCCGCGAAAAGCCTGATCCGAATTATTTTTCTGGCGATCAAGACTATCGGCAGCATTGTGCTGATGGAAAATCAACCGACTCTGCTCGGACTGTGTATTCTTCACACGATTTGCAACCTTGCCGAGAATGTTGCACTCGTGCTGTTGACCTTCGCCTATCTGCCCGGCCTGAGATTATCCCGGTACTCGGTGGATCGTGCGACTTTCCGCATTGTGGGGGGATACAGTTTCAGTGCATTCCTGATCATGTTGTCGGGCCGGGTCTGCGTTCAATCGGCGGCGATCGTGATCGGGTTATTTCTCGATACCCCGGCGATCACCTGGTTTGCCATATCACTTCGGCTCGTGGAATATGCGAAATCATTCCTGCGCTCGGCGACCATCACGCTGACGCCGGCAATCAGTTCGATGGAGGCCGCAGGCGATTGGTCCGGCGTTCGTCGGATGTTTCGCAATGCAACGCGCTGGGTTCTATATCTGATTCTCCCAGTTCAATTGGGACTGGTCCTCTTCGGAAAATCGTTCATTCAGATCTGGATGGGTTCGACCGATTACGCCGAGCGCTGTTATCCCTCACTGGTTATCCTGTCCACGACGTTGTCTCTGGTGCTGGCGCAATCGATTGCAGCGCAGGATTCTCTACGGGATGGACCGCTTGCGCTGGTTTGCCCGGATTTCACTGCTCGAAGCAGCGGTGAACCTCGCCTTGAGCCTTTTGCTGGTTCGCAATTATGGGGTCGAAGGCGTGGCTTTGGCAGCAGCAATTCCAAACGCTATTTCATGCCTCTTCATCATTGTCGCCGCCTGTCAATTACTCAGGATCAGGCTCTATCGCTATGTCATGTACTCGTGGGTCAAACCTCTCATTGCATCAACGACACCGGGGTTGATATGGGGTCTCGGTCGCTGGCACATCGCCGGCTGGTTCGATTTGGGCTGGGCCATAACGGCCGGGTTAGTGCCGTTCGCGATCGTGGTATTAGCCCTCGAAGGAGTTTGGCGCAAGCTGGTTCCCTATGTCCAGCTTGCTACCCCAGCAATCCCGCCAGTCTCGCGCAGTAGCTCATCCGGATTGAGTCCACGAATAAGGAAGAGCTTGTTTCGATTCGTCGCCCCGCCCGCCAATTCGACCTGCGAACGCTTCAGTCCCAACCAGTCTCGCAGCAGTTCCGTAATGGCTTGATTGGCTCGACCATCTTCCGGCGGGGCCGTCACGGCTATTTTGAGCGCATCAGCCCGAGTGCCGACGACAGCGTTCTTGCGCCGCCCGGCTGCGCTCGCACTGCCAGCAAAGAACCTTCGGTATGAGGAGAGATTGCAATCACATAATCAGTTGTTCAAATATTTTCGCGATACAATCGTCACGCCGTCGACCTCTGTTGCATTTCAAATTCAATGTTCCACGTGGAACATATTCATTTTCCTCTCGTAACATTCTGACGGTCCGCCGATCGAAACCCCATTTTTTGTAGCAATTTGCAGCATGGCGTTCACTGCCTCGTTGGATTGGTTATTCAATCGTTGATCCGCAAACCAATTTGTGTAGCAATTTGTAGCACGCCATTCGGTAATTCGTTCGTTCTCAACCAGGACCGAAGTGTTCAATACGCGGTTCTGCTTGGCCCCTTGCAGTTCTTCACCTTCCAGGAAAAGCACGAGGAAATCGGTCTGATTATTGACGAGGAGATCCGCAATCAAAATCGTGTAGCAATTTGTAGCACGACATTCCAGAATTCAACTATTCCAAAATAACCGTTCTGCCCAACAAACGTAACGCAGCGGCAAATCTCTTTCCAACTGTTTTGCAAGAAGATCTGCATTCGACTTATTCTCCTGGGAAAATACCGTGCGCTCCGGAAACCACTCTTGCAACCACTCCGGATGAATCCATTCGCGCGTGCAGAATTCAAGTAATTTGACTCGTAACTCCGCGTAACGACTTCGGGCCAATCGTGCGATCGACTCATCAACCCATTGGATCAATTCAGGATTGTTGCCCGGATGGGTCGGTGATACTCCAAGGCGATCCTGGTAGCTTTCCAGGAGCTTACCTAATTCGTTCATCAGAAGGGGCGCGATTTTCTGCACCTCATCGAGGATCTTGAGCCAGTCCAGTGGATCGCTGTGGACGGCTTCCAGCAGAAGGCGAAACTCCGGAACGAAATCTTCCAACGACTGATTCCAATTGAGCCGGAAGATTTCGGTAATCGGTGCGGGGATCGATTTTTTGCGGGCCAACTTTTTCCAGGATTTGAGAAATCGGTCCAGGGATTCACATCGATCAAACCAGTCGGGATGACGCAGCGAAAGATGACCGTGCGATTCAAAATCTTTTCGAGCTAATTGCGACAACTCCTGCGCTGCAGGCTGGTCATACCAGACGGACGAATGAACGACTTGCAGAAGCAGTTCCACCCACCCTTCTTCATCGAGAAACTGGAATTCGGGCCGCCATAATTTCTGGTCTTCGACGATGACTTTCCAGCGCTGCATTTTGGCGGCCGATTGCCAGCGCAGACCGAGGAACTCCGTCCGCCGTTTTGGGTTGGCATCGGTTTGAAGGATTTTGTCGAATCCGCGCTGAACGCCTCTTCGGGAAACCATTCGATTTCTCGTCGATACAACTCGGAAGCCGGCCCCAACAATTGATTCTCGATCAGGATCCCGACCAGCCAGTCCGCCGGAACCCGAGTGGAATCGAGCTTGCGATTAAGAGTCAGTAACCAGTACAGCCTCAGAACAATCGACGATCGACCGGGTGCCCGTTCATGAAGTTCGATCAACCCGTAATATGCCTGTTCTTCTTCACCCTTGATGGCTTGTTCCCATAACGAGTCAACAGTCGGGAGTCGAATGGAAAAGTCGGTCGCCTTCTCAACGGGCTCATCGATTGTTGTCAGGTCTTCGTTTTGAAAAGAACAGGATTCCGGGTCAACCGTTGCTTCGTGTTCGCTTTTCGAAACAGGTTCATACGAGGCGAAGTATTCCAAGTAGCCTTGGACTTGTTCGTAGGCAATCCGGATGCGTCGAAATGCTTCAGGATGGTGTTCCGGCTTGTAGTAACGGATCAGACGCGAGTAGTTGCGCCTTGAGGTCTTTGAGCGTACAGCCGAGTTTCACCCCCAACAGTTCGTGGGGATTTTCGGGCCACTGAGAAAAATCCTCGGGTAGAGGGGACTGGTTCATGGGTTTGGCTTTTTCTTGGATTGCTCCTCAATTTTTGGCTCAGGGGGCAGCCATCCACTCTTGATCCTTTTTATCTTCGTGTCGTTTTCTTCGATAAAGGTCGGCTGCCTCAGAGAAGACTTGTCAACAGGACCGGATTTCTGCTGGCGTATAAACCCGAGGAGAAAGAGGAGGCTGACGACGATCACAACCGTAACCAAATACCAACTGGCCGGTTGAATGCTTTCCGAGGCAGGCCGTGGATTACTCCTCCTGGGCCCAGCGAATGAGTTCGCATTTTGGTCTGCACTTTTTTGCCGCAATCGCTTTTCTTCTTCCATCAAGCATTTGTTATTGACGGCGAGATGTTTGATCAAAAGCGGATCGAGGGCGGCAATTTCGGGATAGCGATCGCGCACCGCCATTGCGGGCTTCCACAAGGAATCGGAGTTGACGCCGGCGAGCCAGGTGCGGCGTTCCGTTGCTCGGGCGGCAGGCAGTAAGGGGAATTGCGACACCAGGGCTTCGACGAGTGGCAGTAAGGGCTGAAGATTACGTTGTATTTTCCATTCCCGAAAGTCGATCTGGACCCCCAAACCAGCCCGAAGAGTATCGAGCCTGGCTGTCAACGAGTGAAAACCCTCGGAACTTTCGCGCAACTGGTTCCATCGTTCCTGGCGAGCCTGTGGGGCAAGGTTCCAGAATCGCAAGGCAAACTCCTCGATCTGACTGCGACATTCTTCCCGTTGTTCCGGCCCCAGTTCTTTCTCGAGTTTGGCTTGCGACGACATTGGTAGATCAATCGACTGATCCAGGACGGCCAGCGCAGTGATAGCACGATTCCGGGGGTGAAAAATCCGACCGATCCAACCGTTGGAGAAAGGCGCAGCGAGCCTGTTGAGGAGTCGCTTCTGCTGAAACTCCAAGCTGGTTGCCGGCCCAGCCACGTGCGGCTGTTCCTCGAACGGGGTTGGACGACTTCATCGAAACTCCTGGTTCGTTCTCCAATAGTAGATTGAATCAACCTCGATGTGAAACGGCAATTCCCTATCGTTGACCAGTTGACGAGCAAGCGCCGCCATCGCAACTTCAGTGCCTCCTTCAGGCTCCCGCTCTTGCTTCGATCTTTGAAAGTTTCGCGGTGAATGCCTTGGTTTCCTCGGCCGCCAGTTCCACCGCTGGACCGAGCCAGCGACGAATGTCGTCGCCGAAGCCTGCATTCACTCCCGCTTGCGTGACGTAACTCAAAAGCGCACCGACCTGACATCGGCCCTCCGCCGCGAGTTTGGCATCCTTTTCGCGCAAGCGACGGTGTAACTCCTCCCCATTGGCAGGAAGCTTCGCCGGCATGCGGGAAGTACCCGTCATCTCCGGTTTGGCTGCGGGTCGAGGTGCAATCTTCGGTCTGCGCTGCTTCCGGCAAAGCGGACGTGGGAAGCTTTGGCTGTTGCGAAAACTGTTTCTTGACCGGATCGTAATCCCACCAGTCGGCTTTGAGCCTGTAGAGATCGCGCCCGATCCCAAACTTGACGGCCCCCGTTCAAGCGCATCGCTGAACGCCGCTTTCATTCGATCGCCGCCATCGGGCTGTTCGCTGGGCGAGCCAACGTCCATTTTGGTGATCCAGCGTTTGCCGAGTTTGAGCCTCAATCGGCACATCACCGAATTGTCCGGCAGCAACTCATACTCATCCTGCCAGTTCTCGACTCCAAGAACTTCATCGAGTCGATCCTCAATGACTCGAACATCAACGTAAGCGAGTGCCAGCACCGATTACCTTTCACCGATTGCGGCTTGAACTTGACGTCCCTGGAGTTAAACGGCAAAGCAAGTGCTTTGGTGATCGGTTTCGCATCGTGTGGATCAGCGGGGGGTGCAGCAAGGGTGGTTGCGACCATGGTAATTCTCCGAAAGGTATGGTGGATGAATATATACCGTACATCGGTCAATAATCATTCGCCATGTCAGTAGCGCGAATAGTGAACATAATTTCGAATTGCAAGGCCGGTTGCTCCAAGTACTCAAATCCTCCAAGCCTGCGGTTCGTTTTCTTGCCAACGATTTGCTTCAAACGTGGTTATGAAGGATGTCTTTACCTCATCTCCTTGGAATGCAGACAATGAACTCCCTCATTCCTGCTGTGCTCACTTGCATGGCACTCGCTGCGCCGGGACCATCCGCGCCTTCACTCGAAACGGTGATGGCAGAAGCGATTCCAGGATACCTCAAACAACTTCGCGAAGGCACGGCCCAAGAACGTCTCGGGGCGATACGGCCCCTGCTGCAACTCCCGGTCAAGCCGGCGCAGGTCATCCCTTTGTTGGTGCCGCTTTTGGATGATGATGCGACCATGATCCCTGCTGCCTGGGCCATGTCCTGTTTCGATCCCATTCAAACGCCACTGACCCTGCGCGCGCTGCAAATTGCTATACAAAGCGAGAACCACTGCAAAAGGCTGCTGGCCATCGAGCATCTTCGGCTACTGGGCCCGGCAGCAATCGAGTTGTTGCCGGTGTTGCAGAAGTTCGCGGATGATCCCGAGGAAGTGCTGGAACTACGGGTCGCGTCAATCGAGGCCATCGGTGAAATCGGCCGCGACGAATCTCGCCTCAGCCCCTGGCTGTTGCAATTGCTGATCTCGGAAAATCTCGATGTCGCCGTGGCCGTGGCACCGATCCTGGAGGCGCGCGGTTACTCGGCTCGCGCGGTGCTTCCCGCTTTGCGGCGGGCCATCGCGCGGGCTTCTTCCAAATATCAACGATGGCTGCTTATTCGAACCATCATTCGGATCGATCCCGCTGAAATCCCCCGCTTTGTGCCGCTTTCGGATGACTCAGGGCTCGATTATGATGGGCCGCTTTGGGCCTTCGGCACTCTTCGTCTAAGCCCTTTCCGCCGGCCGATCCTGGATCACCTTCGCAAGGCAGCTCACACCCGTGCCGATTTCTGGGTCCATTTGACGCCCATCGCCTTTGGGCCTCGTCAGCCTGGCGAGCACACCCTCGGGGAGGATAGTCTATTCGACACGTCCGTTGAGTTGTTGCGGGAGTTGAAGCCCCCCGCCCGGCAAGATGATTCCGATTTTGATTCACTATCTTCGCAATGGCAGTTACCCGGACCTTCCCCTGGAGTTTCTCGCGGCGTATGGAGGGAAACATTATCGCAATCACGTCTCTTCCTTGCTGCCGCTGTTGAATCACGGCAGTATCCAAATTCGGTTTCAAGCCTTTTGTTGCCTGTGCGATCCGGCGTTACCTACTGCGACGAAGTTCCGACCCTGGATGGCGGCGTTCTTCCGCGAACTGGCACGGCCCAATAACGATCCGGAGGCGACGGCGATGGCCTTTTTCCCCCCTCCCAAGGAATCCGATTATGTCAGTGGAGAGGGAGATGACACAATCTTTCCCTTTCTTTGGGCGGAAATGTGGTTGCGAATCTGTCCAAATAGCGTTGATGCACGGAAGTTGGCGGGCACAGGCGGCGCGGGATTGATCCCCCTCGCACGCCGATATGCTTTTGCGCGAGAACTGCTCAGGAAATCCTTTCCAGATCGGGATCTGAAGACAAATATCAGGATTGCCGAGACACAGTTGATGACCGGGACTGAGCCGGACGTTGAGTTCCTTCGGAAACTTTTTGGTGATCGACTGTCCAACGCCAAACTATTTCGGGACTTGGACATGGAACTGGAGTCGGCGGACGAGTATCTCATGCTATTGCTCGATTTCTTCAAACGTCTCGATCCCCGTGTGAAGCATGCCATGAAGCAACCCTTTTTGCAATGCCTGGAGCAAGACCTCGGACGCGGTTTGATCAAAAGCATTCTCCTCGCTCAACTCAATCCTGACGACATGAGCTCGTGCGAGAAAGCGGAGATCATTGAAGAGCTGGCTGGTTACCTGTTAGCATCAAGAGCTACTAAAACTTCAGATCGGTTCACCATTTGCTGTTTGGAGTCTTTGAGCAACTTCGGCTCCGATGCCAAGTTGGCGATTCCGATCATCCGGGGCCTGGCGTGGCTGGACGATCAACGCGCAGGATGAATTGCCAGCCCGAGAAGAGCGCCAAGCAGGCTCGGTTCGAAGAATCTGCTCGGTTGCGCGCTAGACCGGATTGAACAACCATAGAGGCGGTCTTTTCTGACCACTAACCACTGACCACTAACCACTGCTTTTGAATGATCATCGTTGCACCCGGAAGGCAGCAGGATAGCGGTCGTAGGGGAGCTCGTGATGCCGTTGCGCGTCGAACCGGTGAAGTTCTGGGGCGGAGCCATGATCGTCACTTTGACCAGTCCGGTCTGACCCACTTGCAAAATACCCGCATGGACGACGGCCATCGCCAGGGTCGAATCGGCGGTGTAGACGTCCGAGCCCCAGACGGAGCCGTGCGTTGATCCTGTTACGCGAAATACGAATGTTTTGCCGACGTTATTCTGGAAGTTGACGAGGTTGGCCGGGCCGTTTTCCACGCCCTTCCCGTCGGCTTCGACGTCGCCCATCACGAGGGATCGGATCACGCGGACGTCGGAGAGCTTTAGTTGCAATTCGCCGAATTGGGTCGTCATGACCTTTAGAGCGGAGGTCTCGATCTTCCCGGCGATCCGGGAATTGTCGGTATAGATGATGTCGTAAGTGCGAAGATCGAGTTGGTCTTCCGGGACTTCACCGCGAATGCGCGTGACGAGTTCTTCGGCTCGAGTGGCGACTTCCAGATCGGAATGCTTGGTCGCTTTCAGCAAGGCGGGATAGGCTTTCTCCTTCAGACCGAAGAGTTCCTCGCCGGCGGCCTGGCGAATTCGGTAATTGGGGCTGCCGAGCGTGGCGATGGCGGAATCGATTTTCTTCCCCATATCATCCGGAATTCGCATTGCCAATTCGATTCGACGAATTTCGCCGATGGGAATTGACAATTTTCCATAAGCGGTTACATACTCGATTTTGTCTTCCTTCAAACTCATTTTCATGGCGCTATTGTCGGTAAAACGTACTTCAACGGAACCAAGATCAGATTTCGCTGGAACGGGGTCGGTTTTCTCCTTGGATGATTCGTCCCTGGGCGCGGAATCGCGCGGGGTATGGCCGGCGGCAAAGACGAGGGTTGACACGAGCAGCAACAAGGCGATGCTACAAAAGGTACTGCGACACAATGCTTCAACGCGAGCGAGGAAATGCATGGCATTCATAGGTTTCTCCCGATAGGAAAGTGAAAGTGACGAACGGATGCAACTCTAGGATGAGGACGTCGATACATTCTTGGAGAGAGGAATGAAACAGAACGACGTCAATTGAACTTTACCCCACAAGTGGGGGTTTAAGCAAGATGGATTATGCAGACCCGATGAAGAAAGTCAATGGCAAGGCGCTGCGCTTTAGTGTTCGGTGTTCAGTTTTCAGTGTTCAGTAACGACATTCCATCGCCTTTGTTCGTGAGCAGTGCATTATTCTGAAAACTGAAAACTGAAAACTGAACACTGGAGGGCAGCGACGAACGCTGATACAATCCGCGTTGGGAACATTCCTCTCCTCGTTGGACTCTCACGGAGTCAGCTAACACCATGATCAATCGTCGTGACTTTCTGGCGGCCTCGAGCGCTGCCGTCGCTACTCTTTCCTCCGGCCATGCCAAGGAACCATCCAAGATGATACCGATCATCGATACCCACCAACATCTGTGGGACTTGAAGAAGTTCAAACTTGCCTGGGTCAAGGACGGCGACCCGCTCAACGCGAGCTACACACCCAAGGAATACGCCATCGCGACCGAAGGACTGAATGTCGTCAAATCGGTTTACATGGAAGTCGATGTCGTCGAAGAGCAGCAACAAGCCGAGGCGGATTACCTCATCGAATTGATCAAGTCGAAAACCGCGCCGACCGTGGCCGCTGTGGTGTCGGGCCGGCCCGCGAAGGAAAGTTTCAAGAAATACGTCGATCAATTCAAGGCAAGCCCGTTCATCAAGGGTATCCGTCAGGTCATCCACGTCGACAGCACTCCACCCGGTTTCTGCCTGAAGCCGGAATTCATCAAGGGTGTGCAACACCTTGGAGAGATCGGCCTGAGTTTCGACATCTGCATCCGCGGCACGGAACTGGCCGATGCCGCGAAACTGGTCGATGCCTGTCCCGGAACGCGCTTCATTCTCGATCACTGCGGTAACGGATCGGTGAAATTTACCGAAAAGCAGCAGACCCAGTGGAAGAAGGACATGGAAGTGTTGGGGAAAAAGAAGAACCTCATCTGCAAGGTGTCGGGCTTCATCGCCACCGCGGACAAAGGGAAATGGAAGGTCGGCGACCTGGCTCCGATCGTGAACCACACCATCGAATCGTTCGGCTGGGAGCAGCGTGATGTTTGGGGGCGACTGGCCGGTTTGCACGCTTGCCGCCAGCTACAAGGAATGGGTGACGGCCCTGAAAGAGATCGTAAAGGATCGCAAAGAGGAAGACCAAAAGAAATTGTTCCACGACAATGCCGCGAAGTTTTATGGTCTGTGAAGCACAGCACGGCAGAGCCGCAACCAAGGTCTCCCAGGGTTCGCAAAGCCTCACCCTGGGCTTTACTGCGACGCCCTTCCAGGGCTTGGTCGTTGCCGTTCGCGCCCTCTAACCATCGAGCACCCAGCCCTGGAAGGGCGATGTAGTAAAGCCCAGGGTGAGGCTTTGCGAACCCTGGGGACATCAACCTCCCAAGATTTCTTTACACGCCGAAAAGAATTTGGACATTAGTTCCAGTTTCCAAGTTCCAAGTTGAAGACGGCAACCCTTCGGGTTTTGAACTTGGAACCTGGAACTTGGAACTTAAGGAGAAAGAGCTATGTTCGCAACGCTGGCTTTGCAGGTGATGGTCGTGTCCTACCCGGCTCCGCGTCCGCCGGAGGGGCCGGACAAGGGGCCAGGTTACCTTGGCATCACCTTCTCACCTGCCAATAACGGCGGAGTTCTAATCTCCGAAGTGCGGGAAAAATCGCCGGCGCAAATGTCCGGCTTACGAGTAAACGATGTCATTATGAAGTACGATGGTGCGGATGTCGGCGACACCAACCGCTTCATCAAGACGATCGTTCGCACCCGGCCGGGAACGGTCGTTCCCGTAGAGATTCTTCGGGAGGAAAAACGGATGACGCTCAAAGTGAAGATGGGGGCGCGTCCCGACGACTTTCCTTTCCCTTTGCCCGAACTTGACGATGCACCAGACGCCATATCCCCAGGAACAAAAGAAGTCATACCCCCGCCAAAGAAAGAACGTCGAATGCCGGGCCCGGACCTACGTAAACCCCCACCAGACAAGAAGTGAGGTTGTCCATGACGACGAGTGCATACGGACTCCTGCTCGGGCTGGCTCTGGCATTTCCTGCGCCGAAAGATACGGAACCCGACGACAAACGCCAGGGCTTTTTCGGCATCCAGCTCATCGACGACAGCGGCGTGAAGGTCACACTCGTCCTGCCCGGCAGTCCCGCGGAAAAAGCGGGACTGAAGGTAGATGACCTGCTGCTCACCATTGACGATCAGAGAGTGCCGAATGTCAACGACTGCCGGGAGATCATCGGTCGATTACGCCCTGGACGCGTGGTGCGGGTCGATGTCCGGCGCGGTGATAAATCGGTCGCCGTAAAGGTGAAAATCGGCGTCAGGCCGATGTCGCCGTAACAGTGTTCAGTGTCAGTAAAGGGAATCTCTACTCGGAAGCGAATTCATCGTCCCGAATGTTTTTCGATGGTGCTGGCTATACGGCCCTCAGTCGATGATCACTCATCCGACTTTCGAATCTCCAAAAAGTGATTAATTTTTCCAGAGCGAGAAACATCCACGATTACCTCGCTCCCCCACAATGGCCGTACGATATCATTCATCATGCCTTCGGGAACACGAATTTCGTGGACCTTATCATCGGCATCGATTACCTTAATTTTTCCAGACCTTTCTTGAGTGTCATCAGCGTACTTGAGTGTGCCTGTAATTGTATTTGACTCTCCTGAACTCTTTTTCGGAATTGACTGGGGCATTTCTTTCTTTGTCTTCGTGAGTGAAAGTTTCCTCTGTTGTTTGTTAGCGCGCACTAATGTAAGGCCCACTTGCTTGATTTCTTTTCCGTCTGGAGCTAGAACGCGTGCCAAGCCCAAAAAATTGCGGCGATATGCTGGATCAGTGATTGCGTTGGAAAGACCATCCATATCGTTTTTTTGCACATCCTCAAGTCGATCCACCAATTCTTCCAACGCTTCCCAGGGATTTATGTTTGTCTCCATTCCAGGTATTGTCAGTTGCTGGTTGGGTCGTCCAATCTTCAAGGTAACGGCAAAACTAGCGGCACGCGGCACAGACATAAAAACTTCGTAAGCATCGCCGATCTCTTTTTTTTGCAAACCGCGTTCCTGGTAAGGCTTACCACGCTTACGCTCGATCGTTCGATACAGTAGGCGCTCGAGAGTCATTTCTTTCGAAATGAAACTTGATGCGTGAACGATTCCGAGCCCTGTTTCTCTTCCTGTCAGCGACAATTGAAGCTCGTCGGAATCGAGGACGATCCCTCGTAGTTCTAAGTGTCGAGCAAAAAGAACCTGTTCCAAAAGATCGCGCAATTCGTCAGCAATTTCATCTGGGGGCGACCCTGACAATCCGGTTGCAATCAATTTCTCAGCAGCTCGGAATTTTTCACACTGAAGAGCGAGGTTTGCGGCACTTCTATGCAGAATCGATCGTGTTGGTTCTAGCTCAAGATGCTGTGCAACCAGCGCTGCCGCTGCATTTTCAAGTTGAAATGCTTCCTCAATTAACTTTAGATGCAACCGCATGTTGCCTTTTGATTTGGCAATTAATGCCTTATCCACAACTTCCATCGCTTCATGATGACGACGTTGCATATCTTGAGTGTTCATCGTTTTGCCACGCGCGATAGTGGTTTCGAAAACTCGACTACAATGATGAATGCGGGAAGCCGAGTGGAATCTGATTGTTGTGTCTGGGACTTCTTTTGGTTGACTCGGCTCGTTACCTGCCCCGTTGTGCCCGTTAAGTCTCCAGATACCTCAAGCCTCGCTTTCTTCTGAAACAATGGGTCGTCAGAATCTCCAAGATACCAGTCAAATCCAGTCCCTTTGCTGGATCGCTCGATTATCGTGAAGCCAGTTAACAGTCGCACGAGCAACATTGCCAAACCCACGGCTCCTTGTTCCGTGGCCTCGTCCAAATCTTTCCAATAGGCTCTGATGGTATCCGTTAATTTGAATTTCCAGCGAACTTCAATTTCTTCCGAGAACTCGCCTTGAACCATTAGATTAACCCGCGAGACATGTTCATGGTGGTCAAAGCACACAAGAATAGCCTGCGCGTGCATTTCACCACAGGCAGGAGGTATGTTCGGAAAGCCTCGTTTGAGATCCTCTAGAACAATGGACCGTTTTTTGGTTGGCGTTTCGGTTTGCACGGACTACTCCATGTAGGAGCCGATTTTCGGTCAATCACATGGATTCTTCCATCCCCAAGATGATCGTCAACGAAAGAGAACGAGAAACATCGATCGAACAACTGCTATTCTAAAGGGTTGTACCGAATACGTCGAGGAAACAACGTCCGCAGTAAGAGACATTTTCGTTAGTCGCGGTCTGGTTATTGCCCAGAGGCGTTTTAGGTAAGCTTACCAAACTGAACAGGCATTGAGTAGATTCGAGGAAGCAAAAGATGGAGATGATCGAGGCCAAGTCGCTATTCAATCCGGCGGCCGGCTTTATCAAACGCGGCGGGTTTGATTTCACCTGTAACCCCTATCTGGGCTGCACCTTTGGCTGCACCTACTGCTATGCCCGCTATTTACCCCAAAACGATCGGCCCAAAGAAGACTGGGGACGGTGGCTGATCGCCAAGAAAAATGCCGTTGAAGTGGCCCGCAAACAGGCCAAAAAGGTTGCGGGCAAATCCCTTTACCTGTCGAGCGTGACCGATCCCTATCTACCCATCGAGCGTTCGCTTGGGCTGACGCGCGGGATTCTCGAAGAGGTATTGCCCTATCAGCCCAGACTGGTCGTACAGACACGCGGGCCATTAGTTGTGCGCGACATTGATGTACTGTCCGAGTTTCATTCGATCCGCGTCAACATCTCGATCCCGACCGACGATGAGGCGATTCGCCAATCCTTTGAACCCAAAGCGCCGCCATTGGAAAAACGCTGGGACGCCATCGCCCAGCTAAAGGATGCCGGGATTCCGGTCGGCCTATGTGTGACGCCAACTCTTCCATTAAAAGATGTCGATGCGTTTATCGATCGATTGGCCGCATTCGGGGCGGACGTGCTGGTGGTGCAGGAGTTCCACGATTCGGGCGGCGGTTTCGGTGCGGATACCAGCGAAACAGCGCTGCAACTGGCGCGAGAGCGTTCGTGGGGAACGGAGCAATTTCAACGCTTCTTGACGTGCTTGCGAGAACGAGCCACCACATTTGAAGGAGAAGCGGGCTTCTTCCCGCCTCCGATGGCTTTGGCCAAAAAATCCCAAATCATCTACTTCAACTCCTTCAAATAGGCATACAGATCCGCGATTTCCCGATCGCTCAGCTTATCGATCAAACTCGCCGGCATGAGCGAATTGAGCGTTACCCGCCGTTCGACAATCTGTTTGTCGATGAGCCGGACGGTTGTCGATGGTCCGGTTTGCAACATCAGACTGTCCACTGCTTCGTAGATGATGATCCCCTGATAACTTTTGCCTTCCGATGTTGTGACCTGGGTAGTCCGATAGCGTGCCGAGACATCCTTGCTCGGCTGGACGATCGCCGTGAACAGATCGGCCCGCGAGAATCGGCCTGCAACGCCACGCAGATCGGGTCCCAGTGCCTGCGATCCGGAATGGCACGAAGCGCAACTCGTCTTGGTAAAAATCACTCGGCCGCGTTCCGCACTTCCAGTGTTCCAGTCGAGACTTGCAAAGCGCCTATTCCAGGCCTCGACATCGACGCCGTCGTTGCCGCCAAGTCGCTTGGCCAGATCGGGATGTTTCTTGGCAAACCATCCCGACCAGCCAGCACGGCTCGTTCCCAGCTTTTCCTCACCCGTTGCTTTTTCCAAGTACGCGGCAAGTTGCTGGGCCAGTTTGTCTTCTTCTTTTCCCTGGGGCAGCCGGCGCAAGGCCAAAATTGCGGCCAGCACTTCTTCCCGGTCAGCGCGCTGGGGCAGGCTTCCCAGTGCCGCCAGCGAACGCCGGATCAAACCGGGTCGCGGCGATGTCAATCCTTTTAGGAATCGAGGTCGATCGGTCTCTTCCGGATGTTTGGCCAGAATGGGTAATATCATGTCGTCGAGACCGTGCTCACCCCACAGGCTGCGCAAGAGCGGCAACGACTGTTGGGGAGGCAATTCGCCGATGAGTTCGATCGCTGGTGGGTTCCAGGCAAAGTCTTCGCTTTTCCTGGCGCGGCGCTGAAAATCTCCGCTGCTCGGCGGCGATCGAAGCCGGCGGCTTGCGCGAAAATGGCATGATCGGGCCGACCGAATTCCGGATGGGACAACATTGCGCCCGGCAGCGCGGCATCCATTCGGACCAGTTCCGCGAGCATCTCGCCAATGCGCAAAGGCCAGTTGCTCTCGCGGTTCATTTTCCGTTGGTTAATCTTGCGATCCAACGACAACAAGCAATCGGCAATTCGCTGGGTGATGTCGGCAGTGCGTTTACCGCGCAACCTGGCCGCAACGATTAGATAGTGAATATCCTCGATCGGATCGGAATCCGCTCGCAGTTGCCTGGTCATTTTCGCCAGCGTGTCGAAGTCGTCATCCTCGATCATTGCCAGCGTGCGCGACAACTCGCGGTTCAGGTCGGCATCGTTCGTTGGAAAAGCCTTCCGCAGTGAAATTCGAAGTGATTCGGGAACCGCTCCTTGTTCCCGGCGAGAGTAGCCTTCCCAGACAGTTCCTTTCACCTTGGGCGACATCAAATCGCCGAGCGCGCACGTTGCGCGAGACGAACCGCGTCGAGCCGAAGTCGATTCGAGAGCTTTGCATCTCCCAGCAGCAGCATGGCGTGCTTCAAGGCGGATTCGGGATCGCCGTAAGCAAGATATGCTGTTGTGATCGCAGCGGGATCGCGCAATGTCTTCATCAAGCTCGACCGGGCCGTATCATCCAGCCCTGCAAATAGCGCCTGCGCGGCTTGACGTAAACCGCGATCTTCCTGGGCGGCGTTTGCGGTAATCGCTTCGGCAACCTGCTTCTTATCGAGTTGCTTGATGTGCCGGGCCATCAGTTCGAGAGCTTTACGCCGTTCGTGCAAGTCTTTGCCCAGCGCCGATCGGATGAGCGTTTGCGATAATTCGGGCTTCCAGTCGAGCGAACGCGGCATCGGCTGCAATGCCGCTGCATCCGCTACCTTCATTGTCTTGAAGCCCTCGGAATGGCGGATTCGATAGACGGCACCTCGTGTGCCCCGTCCGCCGATCGAAAGATAGAGATCGCCGGTGTGGGGATCGACCGCGCCTGCGGTGGGTGCAAAACCATTGTCCCCGGTTGCCTCAATAAAGAGTTGCGCTTCCGCCTTGTAGGTGGAGCCGGCCCGAGTCAGTTTGGCAAACCAGACCCGACCGAAAGTCCAGTCGAGAAGGAACAGTCCATCGCGATAGTTCTGCGGAAACTGGACATGGCGATAACAAATGACTCCGGTCGGCGAACCTCGACCGAAGGTGGCGATCGGCGCAACCACGTCGGGGAAATAGGGCGGATACCGCCAGGTGATGGCCTGCTGAGGATTGCGCCAGCCATGATGTCCACCGGCAGCGAGGTGGTAAAGCCGAGTCGGCTCATACCAGGGCAGCGACACACAGCGCTCGTTGTCCGAATCGTAAGTGAACCACTCGCCGGCGGAATTGAAATCGAATCCGTAGGCATTGCGAAAGCCATCGGCCACAATCTCGCAGCCTTTGAAATCGGGTGCGAACCGTAACATACAACCTGCGATCGGCACCTTGATGGGTGAGGTCGGCAGTGTGGCGTTGGCGGCCTTGATGCCCGCGTTGTTCCCGCACAGGATGTAGAGCCAGCCGTCAGGCCCGCGGCGAATCGCGTGGGCTTCGTGCTCGCCGCCCGTTTTGAAGCGATGGAGCAATTCCGGCGGCTTGGTGTGCCCCGATTCGCTCGCATTGCGATAGCGCCACAGACCGCCATCGCCCATGCAAAAAAGGTCATCGCCCTCCCAGAAAAGCCCCATCGCGCCGTCTTTGGGGGCGCTGGCAAAGTCGATGGCCTGTTTCGCCCGCCCCTGCTCGGCGATCAGGAGCCTGATGTAGCCGCGCCCGGAGACGATGACCCGTCCCTTGGGATCGACATTCATGCAATAGATGTCATTGGCGAGATCGCTCCCGGCAAACTCGGCGATTTCAAATCCCGCGGGAACGCGCAGGCCATGCTGCGTCGTTTGTGCACCGGCAACGGGGTGCGCGACGAGGCCGGAAAGGACAAAAAGGATCATTCGGCGTGAGATCGTCATTGATGGAACTCGATAGCAAGGTACGCAGTCCGGCTTTGGGACAGCTTCTACCGAATCATACCAAATATTTCGTGGCAAACACGCTAACAAAATTTGGAGCATTGAATGCAGAACCTGCGAGGTATCTCGGTGTTATATTGCTGTGGCAACTGAGATGGGAAACACTCTTCAAACCGGTTTTGAAGCTGATTATTACGGCGGGAACGCCTGTTCAAGCCAGCCCGCAAGGCATAGGGCGATTCTTTGAAAAAGCGCCGGTTTTTCAGTTGCTGTCCGAACCGGGCGTTGCTAACATCTTTCCATACCCCAAACCCCACTTTGTAGGGACCAAAACAATGACTTTTTGCACGAGAACCCTCCCCACACTGGCTGTCGTTGCGCTGCTCGCGCTGATGCCGGCGCTCGCCAAAGCAGAATCGCAAGCGGCGTCCAACCAACAATTGGTAGTGGCGATTCACGTTTTGAACTCGGTCAAGCGAACGCTTGAAGCTGCCGACCACGATTATAACGGACATCGTGCCGCGGCGGTTCGCGATATCGGCGCTGCCGAGCGACAACTGGACTCGGTATTGGGCTGGGCAGTCAAGAACATCAACGGCTTCAAACAGCCTCGCCATTTCGAGCCCCAGATCCTTTCCAATGGTCAGTTAATGGAATCGATTCCCATTCTGGCGCAAACATCTGCTTTTCTGAAAGGTGCCAACCACGACTACGGCGGGCATAAAGAGCGAGCGATTCACGATATCAATGCCGCGATCGTGCAGTTGGAAAAGGCCCTCCAATACAGGCACGGACACCGGCACCGTGGAGTTGGTGGAGTCGGCGGAGTCGGCGGAGTGGGTGGCGGCAATCCCGGTGGAGTTGGGGGTAACGGCGGCGGCACTCGACCGGTCGGCGGTAATACGGGCGTTGGAGGAACCGGTGGAACGAGGGTTGGTGGCGGCACATCCAATACCGGCGTTTCTCGCGTTGCTTCGAATGCCTCGCAGCGCCTGAGAGCTGTGTCCGGCCCCAAGCCGCATCATCGGCGATTGGTGATCGATAAGAAGAGAGCGATGGTACAACGACCCGTCAAGACGGTTCACAATGGCATCCACCACGCCAGTGGGCAAACCGGAAAAGCGAAACACCCCACGCCCAAGAAGCACTCGGCAGCCCACAAGGTTGCGAAAGCCAAGAAGGGTGGGAAGGGCAAGAAGAAGAAATAACCCCAAAGAAGCCTCCAGTAACCAATTTCTCTGGGGGGATAACTAAATGTACTCTTCACGCGGAGCGTGAAGAGTACATTGGCCCCAGAGGCCGGCCATCATACTCGTACTCATACTCTTAGTCTTAATCCGATTAAGACTAAGAGTACGAGGACGAAAAACCCGCCGGGCAATGGTTCAATCTCCATCACGGCAACTTTAACTGCCTACCCCTCTCTCGCACTCGCACTGGATACCCTATGATTACCCGCTCACTGGTAATTTTCGCGGTGTTTTTGGCCCTGGCCGGGCCGCAGGATCCCGGACGACTGGCCGCACAAAAGAAGGATCTTCCAAAAACCCCAAAAGAAAAGCCCGCATTCAAGCAAGAACTGTCGTTAAGTATGCTCAGCCTGGAAGTCACGGCACTTCAGGGATTGCATCGCTTCCAACTGACGCAAGAACAGATGCAATCCTTGAAAAAAACAGTTTCCGGGTTGAACGCCAAAGCCGAGAAGCGCCAGCCCGGTAAAGGCAGCGACAAGCTCCGCAAAAGACTGCTCGACCTGCGCGATGCCCTGGTCGAAGGCGATGGCGAGCGGATCGCCGATCTGGAAGAAAGCCTGGCAGCGATTCTCGACGAGGAAGAAAGCGACCTCGACGACCAGGTGAAAGTCACACTGGAACTCGCCAAGCCGACTTCGGACTTGCTGCGAACCCTTCGCCCCTCTCAGGTCGTCAGTTATCTCGCCGAATCGGCGGAAGAGTTACCCGATCCCCTGCAGACTTTGGTTGATGTCCTCGAAGTGGTCGGCGATCTGAAAGAGCAAGAGTGGAATGAGCTTGCCGAGCAAATAGCCGAGGAAACAACATGGCAACTCGGTGGACTGAATCCCAAGAAAAACAATGCTGCCGGCATGAAAGTTCGAGCTTTCTTGAAAAAGGTGCGGAACGCAAGTGAAAAGAAGAAACTGGAAGATGAAAAAGAAAACCTTGAGAAGGAAGCCCGCCAGATCGTCTCCGCGACTCTCCCGACCATGATTTTGCAAAACATCGTCGAGCACGCTTTGGCCGAGTTGGTCGCCAATCCCGCGCTGACCCCAGCGCTTAATGCCCTGTTGGAAAAGGAAAGTAAACCGGAGAAAAAGTAGGTCCAACCAACTTCTCTGGGGGGGTTGTCGTAGCGGCGGCTTCCAGCCGCCGTCCGCAACCTCTCGGCGGCTGGAAGCCGCCGCTAGTGCGCCTACGAGCGCATGGAATCGGTAGGGTGAAAGTCCCTATCAATGTTTCGAGTTTGGACATTGTAGCTGAAGGTAACTGCGTCGTCGCGAGGCGAGGTGGAGAGCAACCGGAAGCGAACGACTGGTCCGTAGGATAACGAACTCGATTCGGCCTGTTGTCGTGACGAGCCTGCTAGCGAAAGGCGAAGTCCAAGGAGTCTCGGAGGGCGTCAAACTCAGCACCGAGAACGACAAGGGGTGGTTGGAGACAGAACGGTCAGAAGGTTCCATGACGGGAAGTAGGGAGATCCGATTTCGCTGGATGTATGGAACGAGGGTCGAGAACGGTTGCCGCAGATGGACCGTACCCAAAGGCGTCTGGGCCGGGATGTTGCAGCGAGCATCCGCGGAGCGAAGCGATCGCTGCATGCCCTTGGGAAGTATCGGAATCGGAAGTCAGAGCGTCCGTAGTAGCGAAGAAGCCGGGTAACGCCGGGGGAGCCAAGGGACGTAGGAAGTTGGAGGCGTGATGTCAGCACCGCAAGAAACCAACCCGACGGCAGTGTCAGCAATGACTAATCAAGTCGGAGACGTTATGGAGCGCTGGCTCTGGACCGAACCGGCGGTGTGGAACGAACGCATGTTGACGGCGCTCGAAAAGGGCGTCCAAGGAGGAATATGGTTTAGTCTGATCGATAAAGTGTGGAAGGAACGCAATCTGCGCGTCAGTCACAGCAAAGTGGCTGCCAACCAGGGCGCTCCGGGAGTGGATCATGTCACGGTCGAAGCATTTGCCGACGACCTGGACGCCAACGTGGCGAAACTCACCAAAGCCCTCCAGGAAGGAACTTACCAGCCGCAGGCCATTCGGCGAACGTATATCGATAAGCCGGGTAGCCAGGAGCAGCGACCTTTGGGAATTCCCACGGTACGCGACCGAGTCGTTCAGGGAGCAGTCCGACACGTCATCGAACCGATCTTTGAGAAAGAATTCGCCACGCACAGTTACGGCTTTCGGCCCCGGCGGGGTTGCAAAGACGCACTGCGGCGAGTGGATGAACTGCTCAAGCAAGGTTACGCTTACGTGGTCGATGCCGATCTGAAGAGCTACTTCGACACGATCCCACATGACCGGCTGATGAGTCGGCTGCGGGAACGCATCGCGGACGGGCGGATGCTTCAGCTGATCGAATCCTTTCTGAAAGCCGGCATTATGGACGGACTGAAAGAATGGGAACCGGAAGCGGGAGCCCCGCAAGGAGCGGTGTTAAGTCCTTTGCTGAGCAATATCTATCTCAATCCTCTGGATCACCAAATGGCGGCCCAAGGGTGGCAGATGGTGCGCTATGCCGATGACTTCGTGATCCTCTGTCGCAATCAGGCCGAAGCGGAACAAACACTGGGGTATATCCGTCAGTGGTGTGAAGCGGAGGGATTGCGGCTGCATCCAACCAAGACGAAAATCGTCAACGTACAGCAGGAAGGCTTTGACTTTCTGGGCTATCACTTCCTAACCACGCGGCGGGGACGTCTGACGCGCTGGCCGAGGAAGAAGAGCATGGCGAAGTTCAAAGAGACCATCCGGACGAAGACGAAACGGACGAACGGCCGATCGCTGCGAAGTATAATCGCAGATATCAACCTGACGTTGCGTGGCTGGTTTGGATTCTTCCAGCACAGTTACCACACGACGTTTAAGACCGTGGACGGTTGGATTCGCGGACGTTTGCGGAGCATACTGCGCAAACGTTCCGGCGGAAAAGGCCGCGGACGGGGAACGGATCATCAGCACTGGCCGAATGCCTTCTTTGCCAAACATGGGTACTATAGTCTGGAAGCTGCCCATGCCCGAGCAAGTCAATCCCCTTGTGGGTAAGACCGACAACAGGAAAGCCGGATGCGGGAAATCCGCCAGTCCGGTTTGGAGGGAGGGGAAACCAATATGCTTGGTCTTCCCTACCCTATCGACAACCCCCCAGAGAATCTGGCTACACCCAAAAAGTAGGTCGATCAAGAACATGCTTGACGCGGACTCCAGATTGTGAATGATGGAGGGAGAAATCCCTCCCTGTCCCGTCAGTTTCATTCTGACCTCTCCCGCAGAGGACACCATGATCGATGTTTCACCGGCCCAAGCATTTTCTCGAGGCATCCAGGTCGGCTCCCGGCGCTGGTTCCTGCAAACAGGTCTTGCCGGCCTGGGTAGTATTTCTCTGGCAAATGGCCTTCTTTCTCGTGCAACGGCAGGTACAACTCCGCCGCCGCGAAAAACCTCAGTGATCCTGTTTTGGCTTTCCGGCGGACCGAGTCATATCGATATGTGGGATCCCAAACCGGACGCTCCCGGCGAAGTGCGAGGCCCTTTTCAATCGATCCCGACGAAGGTTCCAGGCATTCGCATCTGCGAACATCTGCCCTTGCAGGCGCGAATCATGGATAAGTTGACGCTGATCCGTTCCATGGACTGCCGGGCCAGCGATCACACTCCGATCACCATGCAGGCAGGCAACACTCTGGCGCGCCGGACCAACGATGGAAAAGACGGTGGCGGTTATCCTTCGATGGGGTCGATTACTGCGAAATTCCGAGGATCCAACCACCCGCAAATGCCCGCATTCATTGGCCTCGCCGATAGCTGGGTTGCCGATGTTTGGGGATCGGGGCACATGGGCAGCGAGTTTGCGCCGGTCAAAGGTGGCGAACTGAACGGCCGGCTCGCACTGCCGAAAAATATCGGGCCTTCCGATCTTCACGATCGCGATTCATTACGGCTCCAGTTCGATCGTCTGCAACGCGAGTTGGACGTGAGCGATGGTATGGACCGCATGGATCACTATTCCCGGCAAGCGCTGGAAATGGTGGTTTCCGGCAAGGCGCAGAAGGCATTTCAGATCCATGAAGAATCGGACAGGCTCCGCGACGCCTACGGCCGGGATAGTCTGGGTGAAAAGGCCTTGCTTGCGCCGGCTCTGTGGAAGCGGGCGTGACCTTTGTGCTCGTCAGCGGAGCGTGGGGCTATTTCGATCATCACGGCGATGAAGTGCGCTGGGGCGGCATCGTGAAGGGGCTGAAGCCGCTGTTGCCGCGCGTCGATGGCGTTTGTTATGCGCTCATCAACGATCTGGAATCGCGCGGACTGCTGGACAATACCCTGGTGCTGATGATGGGCGAGTTTGGGCGTGGGCCGGTCATCAACAAGAACGCGGGCCGGGATCATTGGACCAACTGCATGTCGATGCTGGTTGCCGGTGGCGGAATGCCGAGCGGTCAAGTGATCGGCAGCACGGACAGCAAGGGTTATGACATCAAATCGCAGCGTGTGACTCCCAACGACCTCGCAGCAACGGTATTCAGTCATCTCGGCATCGATTTGAGTACAACCTGGCGCGATCCGCAAGGCCGGCCGACTTCGATCGTGAGTCAAGAGGGCCGGCCAATCCCTGAGTTGACTTGAAGAATGCTCGGCGTTCGAGCCAGAAACACGAAGAGGGCCAGTCTCGAAAGAGTAAAGATGCCGGCGGCGAGAAAGGAGATGAACGAAAATACATACAAATGAATTCAAGAATGTATTGGTACAAATTGCTACACAATTTGGTTTGCGGTTCAACGCTTGAAAAACCAAACAAACGACGAGGTTATTGTCCCTTTCTTTCGGCTTATTTGCTTGCTCTTGCAGATTCGTTCTTTTAGTATTCATTACATCACACCCTGATTCGCCCTTCCCGGAACACGCCGATGAATCGCTTGTCTCTATCTCTCCCTCTGTGGTTTGTTCCTTCACTGGTGATGGCTCAGGGTTTTTCCCCCGAAGAAGCCGTCAAACGCATGAAGGTTCCCGATGGATTCACCGTCAAAGTCGTCGCGTGCGAGCCGATGATCCGGCAGCCTTTGAGCATCTCTTTCGATGAACGCGGTCGAATGTGGGTGCTGCAATATCTGCAATATCCCAACCCTGCAGGGTTGAAGCCGGTCAAGCAGGATCAATATCTCCGCACCATCTGGGACCGTTTCCCCGAACCGCCGCCCAAGGGGCCCAAGGGTCTCGATCGCATTACCATTTGCTACGACCCGGACGAGGCCGGCCGATATCGCAAGTCGAAAGATTTTGTTTCGGGACTCAATCTCGCCACCGGCTTTTGCATCGGGAATGGCGGCGTGTATGTTGTGCAGCCGCCCTATCTGTTATTCTACGCGGATAAGGATCACGATGATGTTCCCGATGGCGACCCGGAAGTTTGCCTGAGTGGTTTCGGCATGGAGGATTCTCACTCCTACGCCAATTCATTGCAATGGGGGCCTGACGGCTGGCTCTATGGCGCACACGGCAGCACCGTAACCGCCAAGATTCAAAATCCAGCCAAACCGAAAGACGCCCCATTAGAATTCCAGCAAGGCATCTGGCGCTATCATCCCAGGACCAGGGAATTTGAACTTTTCTCCGAAGGCGGCGGCAATACCTATGGCCTCGACTTCGACAAATATGGCCGCGCCATCGCTGGTACAAACTATGGCGGGTGCGCCATGCTGCACCAGCTTCAGGGAGCGTATTATGTCAAAGGTTTTTCCAAGCATGGGCCGCTCCATAATCCCCACACCTACGGTTATTTCGATCATGTCCCTTATCCGGATTTCAAGGGCGGGCACGTCACCTGCGGCGGCATTGTCTATCAGGCCGATACCTATCCGAAGGAATATCAAGATCAATACATCGCCGGGAATTTGCTATCCAATGCGCTCTACTGGCACAAGATGACCGAAAAGGGATCGACTTTCACTGCGAAACATGGCGGCGATTTCCTGGTTGCCAACGATACCTGGTTTCGGCCCGTCGATTGTTACCAGGGGCCGGACGGATCGGTCTATGTCGCCGACTGGTACGATAAGCGCGCAGCACATCTGGATCCGGTCGATAGCTGGGACAAGACCAATGGCCGTATCTACAAGGTAGAGTACAAGGGAACGAAACCGGTTGAAGACTTTGACCTGCGCAAGAAAACGGTCGACGGCCTGGTTGCACTCCTGAAGCATCCCAACAAGTGGTGGCGCAACGAAGCTCGACGACTCCTGGCGGAGCAACGGACTGAAAAAGCGTATGGCCAGTTACGTCGCGGGTTGTTGCAAGAAACCGATCCTCTGTTGGCGCTCGAATCTCTGTGGACAATCTCCGCGTGCTATGGTCTTGGCGATGAACTTGCTGTCAGATTGCTTGCTCACCCCAGCGAGCACGTGCGAAGTTGGGTCATTCGCCTACTCGGCGATCGGCGTACAATCTCTGCCGAATTGCGAGCCCATTTCATTGACATAGCGAAGAAAGACCCTTCGGTCATTGTCCGCAGTCAACTGGCCTGCACGGCCAAAAGGCTCCCCGGTGAGGATGCCTTACCGATCGTGATGGAGTTGCTGTTCCGATCCGAGGATGCCTCCGATCCTTTCATGCCGCTGTTGGATTGGTGGGTCATTGAAGATAAGGCGATATCACACGCTTCCTTGCTGCGTGACCTCTTGCGCGATGGAAGTAAGCGCGGGCTTTGGACCTTGCCGCTGGTCAAGTTGATGTTGTTGGAACGGATCGGTCGGCGCTATGTCGCCGAAGGCACCGCTCCCGCTTATCAGGCGTGTGCCGATCTGTTGGAGCTCATTCCCGAGAAGGCACAACTGATTCTCTTTGTGAAGGGAATGAATCTGGCGATCGAAGGGCACAGCGTCGAGAAAGTGCCGCCAGTGCTTGAGAAGGCATTCTTGGCCCGCTGGTCCGAACAGCCCGATAACGAGGAATTCCTTCGTCTGGCGGTTCGGCTGGGAAATGCCGACGCCTATGGCCGCATCCTCAAGGATGCGCAAAACGAACAGTTGGCCGATGCCCAACGGCTCAAGGTATTCGGCTTGCTCGCGGAGACGGGGAAGCCGGAAGTGGTTCCTGTTTTCCAGAAGGTTTTTCATGAGGGCAAATCCGACACGATTCGTCTGGGTGCCCTGAATGCACTGCAGCGATTTGCCGATCCGAAGATCGGTGAAGATGTACTGGCTGCCTTCCCGAAGCTAACTGGCGGCCTTCAAGCAACGGGCACAAGCCTTTCTCCTGAGTCGCCCCGGCACCGCTCTGGCGCTATTGCAACAGGTGGATAAGGGAACTTTTCCCGCGAAAAACATCTCCGTCGATCAGATTCGACCGGTGCACCAGTTCAAGGATGCCGCGATCGGCAAATTGATCGACAAGCACTGGGGGAAAGTTGGGCCGGTCACTCCCGGTGAAAAACAGGCGCGAATCTCGTGGTTGAACATCGCCCTGTCGCGGGGCAACGGTGCGAAAGCCAAGGGCAAGGAAATCTTCGGCAAGAGTTGCATGGCCTGCCATACGATTTTCGGAGAAGGCGGCAAAGTCGGCCCCGATCTCACGACTTCGGATCGCAAGAATCGCGGCTATTTGCTCACGCATATCGTCGATCCATCCCTATACATTCGGCCCGAGTTTGTCCAGTTCAACGTCACCACGCTCGACGGTCGAAAGTTGCAGGGACTGGTGAGCCAGCCGAGCGGTGAATTGATCGCACTGGTCAACGTCATCGAGAACAAACCAGTCAAGACGATCGTGGCCAAGAAGGATATCGAGGAGATGCTGCCCTCCGCCATTTCACTCATGCCGGAAAAAGTGCTCGACAGCATGAGCGATCAGGAGGTCCGCGACCTGTTCGCCTTTTTGCAAGCCGATCCTCCCGCCAAGAAGGAACCAGTCAAAACCGGGGCCAAGAAATTGAAGGTATTGCTTATTTCCGGGTCGCTGGAGTACAAGTCCGATGAAACGCTGGCCGAATATCAAAAATATCTGGAAGCAAACTATCCGGTGGAATGCAGCAGAGCGTTTCGCAAGACCGATACCGATCTGCCCGGTTTGGAAGCTCTCGATACCTGCGATGTCGCCGTCTTTTTCACGCGCCGGCTCATGATCGACGGTGAGCAGTTGGACCGGATCAAAAAATACGCTGCTTCGGGCAAGCCGATCGTCGGCATTCGCACGGCCAGTCATGGCTTTCAGAATTGGCTCAACATGGACAAGGAAGTGCTGGGCGGCAATTACCAGAACCATTACGGCGCGGGGATGAAGTGCCAGGTGAGCATCGTCGAATTGGGCAAGGATCATCCGGTTCTCAAGGGGGTCAAGCCGTTTGCCACCAACGGCGGCCTCTACAAGAATCCCGATATTTCCAAGGATGTGACGGTGTTGCTGAAGGGGTCGATTCCCGATCATACCGAGCCGCTGGCCTGGGTCCGCGAATACAAGGGTGGGCGAATCTTTTATACCTCGCTGGGCCATCCCGATGATTTCAAGAATCCGAACTTCATTCAAATGGTGACGAATGCGATCTTTTGGACCACGAAGAACGAAGTGCCGAAGAAGTGAAACAGTTCAGTTCGGCACTTATTGGCCTGTTGCCAAACCGGAAGCTGCGTTCGCGGTCAGATTCGGGTCGATGCGCCTTAGAGCTTTGGCAGCGGCTGTGCGCACTCTGGCATCAGTGTCGTTCCTTTGTGACTCCTCAAGTGCTGGAATGGCTTCCCTGGCTTTGTCGCCAAACACTCCAAGTTTGATGGCAGCACTCAGGCGGATGTCGTCCCCGCTGTCCTTGAGCGCTGCGATCAGCGCCGGAACGATCTGTGCCGCATCGTCCTTTCCGCTTGGTAGTTTCCGCACGGCGATAAGCCGGTCTTTCTCTTGTCCGCCCTTTAGATCGTTGAGCAATTGAGGAGTCGATTTCTCTTTCTTGCCGCAGCCGGCGCAGACCAGCAAGCAAAGCGACAGAAGCAACGATGTTCGCGATAGCATGATGAATCTCCTCGGTCTTCCACATGGTCTATGCTCGTATACAAAGCACTGGTTACCAACTGTTGGACACATCGCCGCCCGCGATCGTGCCGAGATACTGATAAGTGTACGGGTCGATGTTGCCGGTGAGGAAATGCACCGAGCCGTCGCCGAACAGGAAATTTGCGCCGGACGGGTGCATGCTCCAATAAGTATCCGGGTCATAGAACGGATTGTCGGCATCAGGCAGGTGGTTGGCATTGCAGTGGGAAAACACCAATGCCTCACCCCAATCCGCGTTGTCGTAGGCTGATCCGTTGGGCCCGACCGGTGCCTGCGATGGCGGCGTGTTGGGAGCAGTCCAGGGCGTGGTACACATCCAGGCAGGACATTGCCCTCCAGTGACGGCACCCGTCCATGTGACGGGGGAATGTTGGGCACAGCGCTCACCATTGAAAATGGTGTTGCTCAGCCCGTCGACAACATTGGCATAGGTGTTTGCACTATTGCGATAAAACATGCCGACACCGGCTGAGCCGAAAGTGCCCGTATTGCCATCGGCCCAGGGGCCGGGCTGGGGATTTCCACCGGCACCGTTAAAGCATTCGATCCAGCCGTTACACCCGGTGTAATTGCCATGTGCCACGGTAACGAGAGGGTTGCCGTTGATGTCATAGACGATGAATGGTTGCTGGTAGCCATCCGACGGGCATTGGTAGACTTTCAACGGTAGAGCCGAGACAGCGGTGTTGCTTCCCACTCCTACTCCCACGGTGAAACTAATCTGGTTGTACACGTTACCCTGCTCCAGGTATGGGAGAATCAACGATGCCCAACCCCAACCGGGTCCTACATCCATGTCGGGGGTACTGTTTTGGTTTGTGTTGCCATCAATGTAACCGGGGGGAAACACCTGATTGACGTCGGCATAATTGTGCAATGCCAACCCGATTTGCTTGAGGTTATTCTCGCATTTGGCCCGTGCTGCCGATTCGCGGACTTTTTGCACCGCAGGCAGCAACAGCCCGACGAGAATGGCAATGATGGCAATTACCACCAGTAACTCGATCAAAGTAAAACCACGTCGAGTAGGTTGGAACATGATCTTTCTCGGTAAGACAAAATATAATCTCATTCGTTATACGTTGTACTACCCGACTTGCTTTGCGTCAAGTTTTTTTGTTGAGGAATTCAAGAGATCTGGGAAATGAGGTAATCACGACATGGTGCCATTCCAGTGGATCGCCAACATTTGCATAACGCGCAATTCGGGGCATCGTTCGTTGAAACCGGAGCGCACGCCAGTGCGTCGAACCGATGCGCACGCCGTGAGAACAAAGGCTGACCTTGGTATGGCACGCGAACTGTCGTCGAGTATAATCTAATTCTTGAGGCAACGAATCAGTAAAGGAGGAGCGACGAATGCCGAAATTCCAAGAGCTTGAGGTATCGCTCGATCAGCTCGTCCTAGATCCCAACAACTACCGCTTTCGAGATGACCCCGACTTCCGGCCAGTCCCGGAGAGAAAATCCGCTGACGAAGGCGTGCAGCGCAAGGTCCGAGCACGTCTACGTGATGAAGCCCTGAACGATTTGAAGGCGTCCATTATGGCCAACGGCTTTCTCCCAATTGAAAGAATCATTACGAGATTCTTCAGGACCGAAAAAACGAAAGCCAATGGAGACGAGAAAAAAAGGGATTTGTTTCTCGTTCTGGAAGGAAACAGGCGTGTTGCCTCGCTAAAGTGGATCGTAGAAGACAAGGAGTCTGGCTACGACGTGCCAAAAGAAGTCCAATCTGTCTTCGAGAAGGTCCCCATACTGATCTTAGAAGAGGACGGCGACGAGCCCGCCGTATACGAAGCAATCATGGGCATCCGGCACGTGTCAGGCATCAAAGAATGGGGCGGTTACCAGCGTGCCCAGTTAATCAGCTCACTATGCGATGTCCACGAGCTCGAAAGCCAGGAGATCGCCGAAAGACTCGGCATGAGCGTGCGTGAGGTAAACAGGAGGTACAAAGCATACAAAGTGCTTGCGCAGATGCAGGAAGATGATGACCTAGGCGAACACGCTACTGCAAAACTATATCCAATCTTTCACGAAGCCGTGGCCTTGCCGGGAGTCCGCCGATGGTTGGGATGGAGCGATGAGAAGGCCCAATTTCTCAATCAAGACGAGTTAGAGCAGTTTTACGAGTGGATCACGCCGCATGCGGAAGAGGGCGAATTGATCGAGCCCAAAATTTCGAGCCATCGTGATGTTCGAGACCTTCCGGCCATTCTCGACAATGCTGAAGCACTTGCGATCCTCAAAGATCCGAACAAGAATTTTTCGGATGCCGTCACCGTCGCAAAACGGGAGCAACTTACTCGAGCCTGGCGGGGCCAGGTTGTGGGAGCGATCAGCGCTCTCAAATCGATCAGCGCCATCGAGTTGGTCGACTTGGCGGAGGAAGACGTCAAATTGCTGGGATGGTTGAAGCAAGCCGTCGATACAACCCTGTCATCATACGCAAAGCTATCTAAATAGGCGAGTTCAAGGAAATGGCAATGGGCCCGGCTGAAGCCGTCAAGGTTCTTCGTGAGGTGCTTGCCGTCGACGCTCCTCCACAAAGGGCGAAGAGCGTACTCGTGCGGATCAGCATCTCGAAGAACTGGCATGCGACCCAGAACGAGGCATTGGAGGCCGCAGAACGCTGGGAGTGCCAATTCCTCAAGAAGGTAGCCGAGGAAGTTCAGTACTGGGAATCGTTGGGCCGCGTGCTGCCCTTCGTTTTGAACACTTCCTCATCATATCTCATCCAAGGCGCGGGTTTTATCGAGCCGAATGATTCCGACGATCAGAAGGAAGCCAAGAGAGCACTTTGCCGCGTTGGCGAGTACTGCGCTGCGTTCAAGAACCTCGACCCCACGCAATTTGAATCGCTATGTGCAGGCGTTCTCGAAGAACTGGGCGTGAGCGGTGCCAAGCTAACTCCAAAAACCCGCGATGAAGGTATCGATTTCTACGGCCGTTTGTCTCTGGAGAAACTGCTCCGCGGCAAACGGGCGTTTCCCGGATTTGAGCGGCAGCTTTCCGTGTGGATGGTTGGCCAAGCAAAGCACTTTCATGATGATCCCGTTTCGACGCTCAACACTCGAGAACTGGTCGGAGCGGTGATCCTTGCACGCACGCGCACGTACAGCACCAAGGGAGAAACCCGGTATGCCGATTTGAAGCTGCGAGCTTGCGATCCAATCTTCTACCTCTTTATGACGACAGGAGAATTTAGCAACGACGTCCTTACTCTGCTGCAAAAATCCGGGATCATCGGCATGGACGGCGAGATGATCGCCGCTTTTCTGTCAGAGCGAGGTATTGGGTTGAATGATGATGCCTTTGTTGAGGCAGTCTTTTTTGAGTGGGTTGATAAGCCCCGCGAGATTGCTGACTGACAGCGAAGCAGCCAATTCGTCCATGTAGTGACGACCCTAAAAAAGTATGCGACATGGACCGGCCGCGCTGTGTCCGACGCAGCCAGGTTGCAGTCGACGATCAATGGCGGCGGGCACGGAAGTGGTATCCATTATTGAGGAAACGGATTATTCTGCGCCGAGATCTCAGCGGAATCCTAAGATCGCTTCATTGCTGCAACCCGGCCGAATTCAGGGAAATGACTCCCCATGAGCGATATTCCGACCCGCGATGAACTGGCGACGCGCTATCTCGAGCAATTGCCGTACCCTCCCTATCCGGTTCAGGAAGATGCAATGCTGGCCTGGTTCACTGGCGACCAGGGCGTTCTGGTTTGCGCTCCCACCGGAACCGGCAAGACGCTGATTGCGCACTGCAGCTCTCTACGAAGGCGCTGCACACGGGTACGAGCGCGTATTACACAACGCCGCTGATTGCATTGACGGAGCAAAAGTTTCACGAAATGCAGGCCGCTGCAGTTCGCTGGGGTTTTCACGCGGACGATATTGGACTGGTCACAGGTAATCGCCGCGTCAATCCCGATGCCCGCATATTGATCGTAGTCGCGGAGATTTTGCTCAATCGCCTCTTGCATCCGGAAGGCTTTGATTTCTCCAAAGTCTCGGCAGTGGTGATGGATGAATTCCATAGCTTCGCCGATCCCGAACGCGGTATCGTCTGGGAACTATCGCTCGGCATGCTGCACAAACATATTCGGCTCCTCTTACTGTCCGCGACGGTTGGCAACGCTGCCGAGTTTTTGAACTGGCTCGATCGCTGCCACGGCCGGAAAATGGAACTGGTCGAAGGGACCGAACGCAAGATTCCGCTGACATATCACTGGGTTCCGGAATCCTTTCTCGGCGAGCACCTCGTTGACATGGCCAAGGGGGACGAGTCGATCCGCAAGACGCCTGCCCTGGTATTCTGCTTCAATCGCGATGAGTGCTGGTCGGTGGCGGAAATGCTCAAGGGTTTGGACGTCCTGCCCTCCGCGAACAAAAGCCCGCTCAATGCCCTGGTGGACAAACTGGAATGGCCGCATGGCGTCGGGCCGAAGCTAAAACAGATGTTGCGCCGGGGTGTCGGCGTGCATCATGCCGGCCTGTTGCCGCGCTATCGCCGGGTCGTAGAGGAACTCTTCGAAGAAGCTTCTCAGTATCGCCGTTTGTACCGAAACTCTGGCCGCCGGCATCAATCTTCCTGCCCGTTCGGTCGTAATGACCAGCTTGATGAAAGGGCCATTCGGCAAGGAAAAGCTGATCGATCCCAGCACAGGCGGCATCAAATCTTCGGCCGGGCCGGTCGGCCTCAGTACGACAAGGAAGGACACGTATTTGCGCTGGCTCACGAAGATGATGTGCGCTCCTGCGCTGGAAAAAACAATACGACCAGATTCCGGAGGACAGCAAAGACCCGGTAGTGCTCAGGAAGAAAAAGGAACTCAAACGCAAGAAGCCGGAACGCAACAGTCAGCGCCAGTACTGGAGCGAACCGCATTTCGACAAGTTGAAAACCGCGCCGCCTGCGAAACTCTATAGCAAGGGCCCTTTGCCGTGGCGGTTATTGGCGTATCTGCTCGAAGTGTCGCCGGATGTCGATCGGTTGCGCGGCTTCATCCGTAAACGCCTCCTGGATGAATCCCGGATCGTCGCGGGTGAAAAAGCGCTTCAACATATGTTGATTAGTCTTCATGAAGCGGGATATGTGATTCTCGACCCGGTGCCCCAAAAAAGTGAGGATGGCAAATATCCGCCCGACTATCGCAGCGACCGCGCCAACCCGCAACCCCGCATGGACCAACTCCTCGTGTTTCGCAGCGTTCATCCGCTTTACGGTGCGTTTCTGATTGATCAGCTTGGCATCGCCAATCGCGACGAACGTATTCAGGCGCTGGAAAGCATCCTGGAGATACCCCGCCCGTTACTGAAACACCTGCGCGTGCCGTACGATCTTGCGCCGGACCACTGGAAACAACCAAGATTCGGCTGGAACTCGAACAACGCGGCTTGCTGGCGGTCAAGCAGTTACCGCCTGTACCGGGCGAAGAAGTTGATGAATTTGAGGAAGAAGAGCCGGAACCGGAACCGCGTTTCGGCGAAAAGTTAAAGATGTATTTCGAGGTACTGCGGCCTGAGATAACCGATGTCAATGTACAGTCGGTCTGGGCGGCGGGTGCAATTCTCAACGAGTTTGGCGGGAACTTTAACCTCTACGTCAAAGCACGGGATTTAATCAAACAGGAGGGAATCGTCTTCCGACATCTCTTACGGCTCATTCTGTTGTGTGAGGAGTTCATGCAGCTTCACCCACCCGAATTGACCAAAGAAGCGTGGAAACTGGAACTGAGCGAAATTGCCGATCGGCTCACAGAAACTTGCCGGGTTGTAGACCCGACCAGTACCAAGGAGACGATCCAGCGAGCGCACGCTTCCGCGGATGTCGTCGCGGGTGAGACAAAGACGACGACGCTCATCGAGACAACCGTGCCGACCCAGGAGACGCTGCAAGAAGAGTCTTCCTTCGGGGAGGGCTTGTTTGGGGAATAGGCATCAAATGTACTCCTCACGCTGCGCGTGAGGACCGCCTAAAGGCGGAACTACAAACAAATGCCTTCGCTCGTAGTTCCGCCTTTAGGCGGTCCTCACGCGAGCGTGAGGAGAACGGCAATGGCTCCCGCCCACGATTCTTGCCTTTTGGCCCGAAGCTCACGGTAAGTATACTCGTTCCTATTGCTACAATAGCGCTTCAAATGGAACGGTTTGAAAATCACCTGCGAGGCGAGACTCCAATGAAATCATGGTTCGGAATGTTGTTGATTTGCATGCTCTTCGATTCCGTTGCGCTTTCGGCGGAGCCTGAAGAGGCCGTGCCTAAGCCCGGAGCCATTCACCGCGACACGATTCGCGGCGAGATTATTCTCTGTGCGACGGTTCAATATCCCAAGGGCAAGCCGTGCATCGATGAATGGGGCGAACGGATTCAGGCATTTGTAGGCTGCTCCAAGGCTGCGGGCGGTGATGCGAAAATGGCGGGTTACTTCGTCTTTCTTGTCGATGTACCTACGGAAGATGTCTACGATGCACTCGTGAAGCTCGGTGCCAAGGGACGCGTTCACTACAGCATCCAGGACGGCAAACTTCGCAGCGGCTTGAAACCGACTACCAAGCCGGAAGACTATCTTCAGGGCGACCCCGTTCAACTATCGATCTTCTGGAAAACGAACCAGAAGTGGGTCGAGAAACCCTATGAGGACTTCGTCACCGAACGGGTCATGGTCGAGGGCAAGCCCGTGGAGAAACCCTGGACACCCCATTTCGTGTTTCATGGGAGCGGCGCGCTCTATAAATCGGGAACAGGCTGCATTGCCTGTCCCTGCGATTGTGCCGGAGGGATCATCGCGGATAACCGCAATCCGATCTACGACCCAAAGCCCATGGTAAAATTCGATATGACCAAAGCACCGGCCGTTGGCAAAACGGTATACGTCCGGATTCGACCTTCGATTAGCCGATGACAAGACTCGTCGTACTGCTCTGGTGTGCTTTCGTTGCAATCCCGCTGTGCGCGGCGGAGCCTGTTCGCGGCTTCGAGGCAGGTCACGATGACAATGTCTATTCTCTGGCGGTTTCTCCCGATCAAAAGCACCTGGTTTCCGGTTCGGGCGATAATACCGCCATTCTCTGGGATCTGGCTCGAAACAAAAGCATCAGGATCTTCAAACATCCCGGCCCGGTTTATGCCGTCGAGTTTTTGCCGGATCGCAAACATTTCGTGACGGCCTGCGGCGATAAGGTGATCCGCCTCTACTCGTTGGATGGCGAACTGGTTCGGACCATCAAGGGGCACTCCGGGCCGGTCTACGCGCTGGCAGTATCGAAGGACGGCAAGCATCTGCTTACGGGTGGAGGAGAACAGGATTGCAGTTGCCGGCTATGGGATCTCGAACGCGGGACTGAACTCCAGCGCTTTGAAGGTCATAGTGCACCCATTTATGGGGTTGCGTTCCATCCAACTCTGCCCTGGTTTGCCACTTCCAGCAGCGACAAAACAGTTCGGCTCTGGAAACTCAGCACCCGCGAATTCCATTGCTTGAAGGGACACACGAGCCATGTCTATCGCTGTGTCTTTTCGCCGGACGGCAAATGGCTGGCATCTGCAAGCCAGGATAAAACGGTTCGGCTCTGGGATTTTGCCGAGAAAAAGCTGAAGTATACGCTTAAAGCTCACACCGACCCTGTCTACAGTATCGACTTCTCGCAAAATGGAGAGACGCTCACCTCGGTAGGTGATGATAGAACCCTTTGCTTCTGGTCGACGAAAGGTTTCACGCTGCTACGACAGGACAAGACATTCAAGGAAACATTGTTCTGCGTGCGATTTGCTCCCACTGGCGAGAAGTTGTTCACAGCAGATGCAAAAGGTAAGATCTACAATTCGACGCATGTCCTCCCTGAAAGACCTTGAATCGATCGGATTTCACCGGCAATTCAACCGAAAAATTAATGTGAAGATCTGCCAGATATGACGCGCTGAATGTCCGACATTTTCCCACCTTACCAAAAGTTCCGGTGATACCGTTGCCCGGATTGCCGAAATTATCCCTAAGAACGGTCGATTAATCCCAACTAGCATCCCGCAATCGCGTGTTTCGGCAGGGCGTTAGAGAGCTGATATGATGGAGAAGATTGTTATGCGCATTTGGACACCAACCCTCCTCGCCACTCTTTGCGCGGGGATCGTTCTGGGTCTTTGGAATAGTTCCGGTCAGGTGAAGGCCCAGGACTTGTTAAAACCTCCGCCCATCTCCACCACGGCCCCGAAGTTCGCCTCGGAACTTCCCGGCTCGGCAACCATAGGTACTCCTCCCCCGAACCCGACACCGTTTACAGGGCAGCCTGGCACACTGCCGCCAACCCTGCCCGGCAGAACGGACGTGTCTACAAGTCAACAAACCCCTGGCACTCCGGGTGGGTCAATTGCTCCCGGTGCTGCTGCACCAGCGATGGTTGCCGAGGAGCCGATGCCGGCTTTGGGAGGCTTCGACTTCTCAAAGACACCCGATGTAAAACCGCTTCCGCCAGGTTATGCAGTACTTCTGTATAACACGCCAGCGGGGCCGGGGTACTACACATTGCTCAATGAAATTCTCGGGAATTATCGCTCAACTGCGCCCAAGTATGGTTATTCGCGCTTTATGAACCAGCCTCAGCCTTTCTACGATGCCAACTTTCGCTATCTGGATGATCCGAACAACACCGATTTCGTTCCGACGGATATCTTGAAGCGAATAAAAATCGGCGACAACTGGATGTTCTCAACCGGCGGTCAAGCCTGGTCCCGATACATGGACGTCGACAATCAGGGGTTGGGTAAAACGCGAAGCGTCGAGGATCTGAACCGGGTTCGAGTCTATGGCGACTTGTGGTATAAAGATCAATTCCGCGTGTATATCGAGTATATCGCTGCGGACAGCATCTGGCAGAGTATTGCTCCCGGGCCAAACGACATCGAAAGGTCGAGTTTCCTCGACGCCTTTGTCGACTTGAAGATGTTCGAACTCGATGGCCACAACGCCTACTTTCGTGCCGGTCGTCAGGAACTCGCTCTCGGTTCGCAACGGCTCGTTTCCACCATCGACTTCCTGAACATGCGCCGCACGTTCGATGGTTTTCGCGGAACGTATCGCGGTGAAAACTGGGACTACGACGCGTTCTTCTTACGCCCGGTCGTCTCCAGTCCGAGCGGAATCAGCTCGATGGACGATAAACAGAACTTTGCCGGTTCATGGGCGACCTATCACCCCAACAAGACTGATTTGATCGATCTGTACTACTTGTACTTGAACAACAATAACACTGTCTCCGCACTGGGTGTTACATCCGCACCGAATACTCTCCACACCTTCGGTTTTCGATACTTCGGAAACCACGACGGCTTCCAATGGGATTTGGAAAATGCGTTCCAGACCGGGAGCGTGAATGGGAACACCGACATCGCCGGCATGTCAACCACTGGTGCCGGTTATTTTTGGCAGCAAGCGGCCTGGAGCCCGAGCTTGTGGGCCTACTTCGACTACGCCTCCGGTACTCATAACCCCGGTTCATCGAGTTACAACACCTTTAACCAGTTGTTTGCCTTCGGTCATAACTACCTGGGTGGAATGGACGTGGTTGGGCGTCAGAATATTCTCGATCCTAACCTACACCTTAGCTTTTTCCCGACCGATTGGTTGGGCGTATGGGTTCAAGCGCATCAAATTTGGCTGGCTTCCAGCACGGATGCCCTCTACAACATCAGTGGCACCGCGATCCGGCGTGACGCTTCCGGTTCTGCTGGTAACAATGTCGGTCAGGAACTGAACTTCATCTTGAACTTCCACCTGACTGCCAATCAAGACATTCAGGTTGGGTATGGCCATCTCTTCGGCGGTAATTTCCTGCGAGCAACCGGAAGTTCGTCGATCGACTATACTTATGTGACTTACAATATTAAGTGGTAATATCTTGCGCCCGAAAGCAGATTTTATAGGGTGACAAGGCGAGCAAACCCGAACTCGCCTTGCACCCTCTGGAAATGCTTATGACGACTCCGTACTGGCTAGGTGTGGATCTCGGCGGCACCAAGATTCTCACCGGGCTTTTCGACTCTTCGCTGAAACTTATTGCAAAAACCAAACTCCCCACCGATCCCCAACAGGGCGGACAAGCGGTTTTCCAGCGGATCGTGCAGTCGGTCGACACGCTCATGAAGGACAACCAGGTTCCCGCCGCTCAGGTGGGCGGCATCTGTCTGGCGATTCCGGGACAAGTCATTCCCGCGGAGCGCATTGTCAAATACGCTCCGAATCTGGCCTGGCGGAGTTTCGATCTGAAGCCGCTCATCCCCGCATCGTGGTCCTGGCCGCTGTTTATCGATAACGACGTCCGTATGGGAACCTATGGCGAATGGGCCATGGGAGCGGCAAAAAATGCGAAACACGTTTTTGGTCTCTTTGCCGGCACCGGAGTGGGTGGAGGTTTGATTCTCAACGGCGAGTTGTTTCACGGCTTCAACGGCAACGCCGGCGAGATCGGTCACGTCATCATTCACTGGCGTCGGGGCACCGAACTGGAAGCGATTGCGGGCCGAAAGTCGATGATGGCACGGGCCGTCGAGATGCTCAACGACGCCCCCAAGCGGGTTCGGAAAGAATGGAAGGGTGTCGACCCGACGCTGATGAAGAGTTCTCATCTGGCGGATTTCTACCAGCGTGGCGATCCCATCGCCGTCCAACTGGTGGATGAGGCCGCCCGTGCCATCGCCACGGCCATGGCGAGCGTCATCAATCTGCTCAGTCCGGAGGTGATCGTAATCGGCGGCGGCGTGGCCGGTGCGCTGGGAGATAGCTTCCGGGAACGGATCTGGGAAATCACCCTTCGCTACACTCTGCCCCAGGCAGCAGATAACATTCGTTGTGTACCGGCAGCGCTTGGAGATGACTCGGGTATCGTCGGTGCCGCGGCGTTTGCACAACGACATGCACCCGCGCGAGGTTGAGATGAACGAAGCGTGGCGAACGCGTTACTCTGCGGGGATTGAAGCGGCGAAAGTCGCTGGTCAACTGGCCCTGAGCTACTTCGACACCGGGATCGCGGTCGAAACAAAGTCCGACCTCAGTCCGGTCACCATCGCGGATCGCGCTGCCGAGCAATCCCTGCGCGATACCATCCAATGCCGCTTCCCAGGCGATGGCATTCTGGGCGAGGAATTCGGCGACACGCCCGGCTCAACCGGCTTTCGCTGGATCTTCGATCCGATCGATGGTACGCGGAGCTTCATCCGCAATATCCCCATTTGGGCGACGCTGGTCTCGCTGGAGTATCGCGGCGAGCAAATCATGGGCATCTGCTACCTGCCGGCGATGAACATGATGTATCGGGCGCTGCGCGGCGACGGTGCCTTCCGCAACGACCGACGGATTCATGTCTCCGATGTCGATCGACTGGATAAATCGTTGGTTTCGTACTCCAGCTTCGGCTTCTTCAAGGCGGCGGAAAAACAGCAACCATTTCTGACGATGTTGGAAAAAACCGAACGATCGCGGGCATATTCGGACTTTTACGGATTCATGCTGGTCGCTCAGGGTTCGGTCGATCTCATGGTCGAGCACGGCGTGCATATCTGGGACGTCGCCGGTTTGAAGGTCATCGTGGAAGAAGCAGGCGGAAGATTTACCGATTGGGACGGAAATTCATCCGTGGATCGTCCGGACGTCGTGGCCAGCAACGGCAGGGTCCACGCGGCAGCGCTGGAAATTCTGCGCTCGATGATCCCACCAACCCATTGCATTTGGCATCTGGAAAAGCAACAATTATCGAAATGAGATTCTCTCCGGTTCCTCAACAATTAGCGGGTAAATCGCATGCAACGTATGTCTCTTTCAGCAATGGCAACTGCCATCGCAATCTTGTCATTAACGGTGCCGAGTCAAGCGGACGAGTGGGCCACGATCAAGGGCCAAATTGTTTTCGGGGGTGCGAAAGTGCCGGCACAGGCTCCGATTCCAGCTGCCGCAGCTAGTCCCGATAAGAAAGTCTGCTTAATGGATAAAGATCTCAAGACGGAAACCTATGTGATCGATCCCAAGACCAAGGGAATTCGAGACATCTGGGTCTGGCTGGCACCGGATGTGAAAAGCCGAACGGCACCATTTGACCCGAAAAAGATTCACCCAACTCTCGTGAAATTGAAGGAAAAGGAAGTCAAGATCGATCAACCTTGCTGTCGTTTCATCCCGCACTCCGTGATCGCGCGAGAAGGGCAGACATTGACGATCAATGGCAGCCCCGCGATCTCTCACAACGCCAAGTGGGACTCCCAGAACAATGGCGCAGGCAATCCGATCATTGGCGCAGGGAAAACTTTTACTCTTCCCAAGCCACTGGTCGCGGAACCTGCCACGATCATTTTTAATTGCAGCATTCATCCCTGGATGAGGACAAACCTGAAAGTGTTAGATCACCCCTACTACGCGGTGACGGATGAAAAAGGAGAATTCAACATTCCGCTCGCTCCAGTTGGCAAGTTCCGCCTTTTCATTCAACACCCGGATACCGTTTTTCTTAATGGCGCTGAAGGGCGGTTTGGTCAACCCATCGAAGTCAAAGCGGCTGGAACCGATCTCGGTACGATCAAATGGAAATAAGGCAAGTAAGTCGGTAGCAGGGCAACCGAATCTACGGCTACCTTTGGAGTGCGGTGGCTCGACACCGCTTTCTTTCTTTCTGTGCGGTACGAACTTAACGAAAGCTGCGGCTCGACACCGCACTCCAAAGAAAGAAAGCGGTGTCGAGCCAACGCACTCCAAAGAAAGAAAACGATGTCGAGCCAACGCACTCCAAAGAAAGAAAACGGTGTCGAGTTCGCCAGATGATTGACAGCTACGTTTCAGGCAACCCATTGCATTAAGCGTCCGGAACAACAATAATAATTGAAAATAGTTCTCTATGGTTCCTCAACAATTAGCAGGTAAATCACATGCAAAGAACAGGACTAATCGCGATCGGCACAGCCATCGCCATCTTCTCCTTATCAGCTCCGAGTCGGGCTCAAGACTGGAGTACGGTCAAGGGACAAATCATTTTTGCCGGGGCACCCATGCCAAAGCAGGCACCGATCCCGGCCGCGGCAGCAAGTCCGGACAAGGGAATCTGTTTGAAGGACAAGAATCTGGCCACCGAAGAATGGGTGATCGATCCCAAAACCAAGGGCATTCGCGATGTACTTATTTGGCTGGCCCCGGACAAGAAAAGCCGAACGGAAGCATTCGACCCAAAGAAGATTCACCCAAAACTGGTGGATTTGAAGGTGAAGAATGTCACGATCGAACAACCCTGCTGTCGTTTCATTCCGCACGCCCTGGTTGCGCGGGAAGGCCAAACATTGACCATCAATGGCAGTCCTGCTATCGCGCATAATGCGAAGTGGGATTCTTCCGAAAACTCGGCAGGTAATCCGATCATTCCTGCGGGCGGCAGCTATACGCTTCCCAAACCTCTGAAGGCGGAGCCTGGCATCATCGTCTTCAATTGCAGTATTCATCCCTGGATGAAGAGCGTCGTCAAGGTCGTCGATCATCCCTACCATGCCGTGACGAATGAAAAGGGAGAATTCACCATTCCACTCGCTCCTGTGGGCAAGTATCGACTGTTCATTCAACATCCCGACAACGGATATCTGGGCGGGCGCGATGGCGCGTTTGGCCAAACGATAACCATCAAACCGGGGGCAACGGATCTCGGTGCGATCAAATGGAAATAAGGCAAATAAATCGCCCGTTCCAACTATCACTTTTCAGAGGATCGGATGAGAAAACTCACTCTACTGAGTCTCTATTCGGCCGTTGCCCTATTGGGTTTGTCGGCCACCGTTAGCGCCCAATGGGTAACGATCAAAGGTCAGATCGTCTTCGATGGCCCGAATCCACCCAAACGGGAACCGATCAAACTGGATACCGATGGCAAAGCGCACCCCGACAAGGCTGCGTGCGCCAAAGATGCCGACTTCAAGACGGAAGACTGGGTCATCAATCCCAAGAACAAAGGCATCCGCGATGTCTATGTCTGGCTTGCTCCCGACGTTGCCAAACGCGGTGTGCCGTTCCCCAAGGACAAGATCAACCCGGCTCTGGTTCCTCTCAAAGATAAGGTTGTCGCTATCGATCAGCCTTGCTGTCGGTTTATCCCCAGAGCGATGGCAGCGCCGCGGGTCAGACCTTGGTAGTGAAGTCGAGTCCCAACATTAACCATAATGCCAACTTTTCATCGGAAAACAACGGTGCTTTGAACCCCACGATTCCCGCCGGGAGTCCTCCGATCACCTTGGTCGACAAGCTGGTAGAGGAACCTGGCGCGATGATCGTGGCCTGCAACATTCATCCCTGGATGAAGTCAACGGTGCGCGTCTTCGATCATCCTTACTACGCCATAACCGATGAGGATGGGAAATTTGAAATCAAACTGGCACCCACGGGCAAATTCCGCGTCTTTATCTGGCACCCGACGAATGGCTGGAAGGATGGAGCAAAGGGCCGTTTCGGCGAAACGATGGAAATCAAAGGTGTGAACGGAGTCATGGATTTGAAAGAGATCAAGCTGAAGAAGAACCCGAACTGATGCCTCGACATTCGACCAAGGTCTGGAACGATGGAAGCTGAATCTTTTAATCGCGCTCTCCGCGCTTTCGTCGCGCGGAGACCCTTTCAACCCTTCACTGTGGAGCTGGATAGCGGTCCGAGGCTGCGAGTCGATCATCCGGAAGCGTTGGTCTTTCGGGGCGGAGTTGCTGTTCATTTTGCAACGGACTGGACGATGACGCTGTTCGATAATCAAAGCGTTGCCCAACTCACATCAGCGGTCGATGCACCAACACGCGGATCAGGAACAGGAACAGAACAGAGTTGACTTACCTCGCCACGGCAATCACTGGTCGAACCCGGCTACCTTCTCTTTTTTTTCGACCCGATGCGAGATTCCTGCCCCCACAAACGCTCGAAACAATGAATGTGCCTGAGTGGGTTTCGATTTGAACTCCGGATGGCACTGTACTGCAAGAAACCAGGGATGATCTTTTAACTCAATGACTTCCACCAAAGCGCCGTCCGGACTGGTCCCCGAAATCAGCCAGCCTTTTTCGCGGAAGCGTTCGCGGTAGTCGTTGTTGAACTCGTAACGATGACGATGCCGCTCGGCCACCTTTTCCGACCCATAAGCAAGCCTGGCCCGTGTTTCGGGCAGCAAAACGCAATCGAATGTCCCCCAGCCGCATCGTCCCGCCGATCTGCGTGACTTTGCGCTGTTCGTCGAGAAGACAAACGACAGGTTCCGGCGTCAGCTTGTTGAATTCCGTGGAGTTGGCTTCTTTCAGACCCAGGACATTGCGTGCAAATTCGATCGCCGCACACTGTAAGCCGAGACAAATACCAAAGAAGGGAATGTGATTGAGCCGGGCGAAGCGAATGGCCTCGATTTTCCCGGCGATGCCGCGCCGATCGAAACCTCCCGGGACCAACACGGCATCCATTCCGATCAGGCATTTCTCGGCCCCTTCCTGTTCGACTTTCTCCGCTTCGATTCGTTTGATCTGAACCTTCGCCCGATGAGCGATGCCCGCGTGCTGCAAGGACTCATAAACCGATTTGTAGGCGTCGTGATGCTTGACATATTTGCCGACGACGGCGATGGTTACTTCGTGCTCCGGATTCGCACGACCTCAATCATTCGCGCCAATCCTGGATCTGGATCGGTTTCGCACTGGTAAGATTCAATTTCTCGACGATCAGGTCATCGAGTTTGTTGTTCATCAGACTCAGAGGCACTTCGTAAACCGTGATTTCCTTATCCCGTTCTTCGATGACCGCCCGATGTTCGACATTGCAGAATTGCGCGATCTTTTCAGCTTCATCTTTGGGCAGTTCCTTTTCGGTTCGGCAGATGAGAACGTCCGGCTGAATGCCGATGGCCCTTAGCTCGCGCACGCTATGCTGGGTTGGTTTTGTTTTCGATTCACCGGCGGCCTTGAGATAAGGGACGAGAGTGAGATGAACGTACAGACAGTTTTGCTTGCCTTCGTCGAGAGCGAACTGTCGAATGGCTTCAAAATAGGGCATGCCTTCGATATCGCCGACGGTGCCGCCGATTTCCGTAATGCAGACATCGACATCATCGGTTGCAAGTTTGCGAATGACCGACTTGATTTCATCGGTGATATGAGGAATGGTTTGTACCGTTTTGCCTCGATATTCGCCCCGGCGTTCCTTCTGAATGACGGAAAGATAGATTTGGCCGCTCGTGTAGTTGCAATCGCGATTCAGCGGGACATTGGTAAACCGTTCGTAATGGCCCAGATCGAGATCGGTCTCCGCTCCATCGTCGAGAACATAAACTTCGCCGTGCTGATAGGGGCTCATCGTGCCGGGATCGACATTGAGATAGGGATCGAGTTTTTGGAGACGGACTCGCAAACCTCGGCGCTCCAGCAAGAGGGCGATCGAGGCACAGGTAATACCCTTCCCTAACGAACTAACGACACCTCCGGTAACGAAAATATGTTTCGCCATTCGAGCAATTTCCTTGACTTGAGAGTCATCTTCACACCTCGTTCACTATATTGGAAATGGCATCGGTAGTCAGGGGGGCTCTAGCTAGGCTGATGAGAAGTTCGTGTTGACCGAGGTTTCTGTCCATCCCAATTTCGGATTTGGAACGACCCAAACAAATCGATTAGGATTAGGATTAGGATTAGGATTAGGATCACCGGAGGAGGGTTTATGGGCCAGTCTGAGGAAATCTGGTTCGACCATGAAAAACTGGATGTCTATCGCGAAGCAATCGCTTTCGTTGCCTGGCTTTCGCCCCTTATCGAGGGAATGCTTCGAATGGGTGAAGTGAAAGACCAGTTAGATCGGGCAGCAACATCGGTTGCACTCAATATCGCGGAGGGAAACGGGAAATACTCTCCGAAGGATCGCTGCCGATTCTTTGATACTTCACATGGGTCCGCTGTTGAGTGCGCCGCTGGACTGGACATCCTGGTCGCAAAAGGAAAGTTCACTCCGGATCAGATCCGACCAGGAAAGGAGAAGCTCCAAAAAATTGTGCGAATGCTTATGGGGTTGATCAAGAGAAACTCTGCTCGAGAATACGACAAAGGAGATAACCCAGTTCAATGAATCTTGTTCCTAATCTCCGATCGAAGTCGATCAGGTTTTAATCATAATCATAATCATAATCATAATCTGGCTTCTTCGCTTCTTCGCCAACGAATTGGGCCAAGCACCGTTACCAATTCAAAGAGTGTTTATCCCAGAAAATTCCTCGAAAAGACCAACTTCTCATCGGTCTGGGGTGGCCTCTCGATCAGGCCGCCAATCCTCCTTGCGACGACCGGTACGTTCTGAGAAACCGTTCGTAATCTTCGGGCGTATCCACCCCTCGGCCCGCGTGATCGGCGATACCAACCTGAATAATCCAGCCCATCGCCAGGACGCGAAGTTGTTCCAGTTTTTCGAGGTCTTCCAAAGGTGATGGCGGCAAAGAGGCCAGTTTCAGCAAGGCTTCCCGGCGATATGCATACAATCCCAGGTGATGGAGAAATGGCGACGGTCTGCGAAGGAAGTCCGGGCAACCGTCGCGGACATGAGGGATTGGACTTCGGCTAAAGTACACGCCTCGGCCCTGCAGATCGCAAACCACCTTCACGCAATTGGGGCTTCGATAGGCTTCTTCGGTCCGGAATGGAACTGCTAGAGTGGCGATCTGAGCTTCCGGATCGCGATCCAACAATTCCGGGAGCTGATCGAAGATCGCGGCGTCGAGCAGAGGCTCATCGCCCTGGAGGTTGATGATGTAATCGCCCTGCAACGAACGAGCAACTTCTGCCACGCGATCGGTGCCCGACGGATGATCCTTGCGGGTCATCATTACCTTGCCGCCGAAGCTCTCCACGGCCGCCAGAATGCGCGGATCATCGGTCGCGACGATGACTTCGCCGGCATGTTTGGACCTGAGCGCCTGCTCGTAGACGTGCTGGATAAGGTATTTGCCGGTGGCGCGCAGAAGCGGTTTTCCGGGTAGTCGAGAGGAACTGTAACGTGCCGGTATCACGATCGCACATCGCATAAGCCGACCTCCATGTCGGGGAGAGTAACTCGATCCGTCGTCACGGGAAGTGTAAGAAAAAAGAGCGAATTTGAACAGTGGAAGATGAATTGAGAGAGGCCTGGTATTACCAAACCGTCGATTTTTTTGAGTAATTAGTTGCGATTTCCCGAGAATCAGAGAAACTATAAGAAATCGCCGGGCTCTCCTCACCACCACAAGAAGGTAACCTAGAAATGAATGCAAACGAATCGTCAGGCATCACGCCGCCGGGAAATACTGACCGACGCGGGCAAACTTACCGCCTCGGCCGCGGTGCTCGGACTAACGACCGGCGGCGTCTTCGCCGCGGAAAGCAACACGATTAACATCGCTTTGGTCGGCTGCGGCGGACGCGGCACCGGAGCGGCTGATGGATGCCTGAACGCCATCAAGGCGGCCGACCAAACTCGTCGCCATGGCCGATGTTTTCCAGAACCGGCTCACGGATTCCTTACCCGGATCTCAGAAACGCGAACCCAAGCAAGTCGATGTCCCCACGAAAACACCAGTTCGTCAGCTTCGACGGCTATCAAGAAGGCGATGGATTGCCTGAAGCCCGGCGACGTCGTCATCCTCGCCACGCCGCCCGCCTTCCGCTGGGTGCATTTCAGCTACGCCATCGAAAAAGGCCTCAACGTCTTCATGGAGAAAGCCGATCACGGTGGACGGCCCCAGCACGCCACAAGATGCTCGAGCTGGCCGAAGAGGCGCCAAGGAAAAGAACCTCAAGGTCGCCGTCGGCCTGATGTGCCGGCACTGCGACGCCCGCGGCGAACTTCGAACGCGGATCAAGGATGGCGCAGATCGGCGACATCACGCTGATGCGCGGCCTACCGCATGGCCGGCCCGACCGCCAGCGACCGTTCTTCGGCCGAAGCCGCGACGGCATCAGCGAATTGCTGTACCAGATTCGACGCTTCCACTCGTTCCTGTGGGCCAGCGGCGGCTGTTACAGCGACTTCTTCATCCACAACATCGATGAATGCTGCTGGATGAAGGATGCCTGGCCCGTCAAAGCCCAGGCTTCGGGCGGCCGGCATCTATCGCAGCGGCAAGCCATACGTCGATCAGAACTTCGATCACTACTCGGTCGAATACACCTTCGCCGACGGCGCCAAGCTGTATCCTCGAAGGCCGAACCATGTCCGGCTGCCACGACGAATTCGCCAGCTACGCCCACGGCACGAAAGGCTCGGCGGTCATCTCGCGAGACGGCCATGCTCCCGGCACTGACCCGGATCTACAAGGAGCCAGGAACATGACCAAAGCCGAAGCCGATCTGGGCATTTGGCCGGCGAAGGAGATCCGAACCCCTATCAGCGTCGAATGGGAACACCTGATGGCGGCGATCCGCAACAACACGCCGTACAACGAGGTCCAGCGCGGCACCGAAGCCAGCCTGGTGACGGCCATGGGCCGCATGGCCGCCCACACCGGCCAAGTCATCACGCGCGACGACATCCTCAAGTGCGATCATGAATTCGCACCGGATATTGACAAGCTGACGTTCGAGTCGCCGGCACCTGTTCAAATGGTTGATGGGCGCTATCCGCCTCCGCAGCCAGGCAAGAATAAGAAGCGGGAGTTTTAGTGACATGATAAGGTGACAAGGTGACAAAGTGACAAGGTGACAAGGTGACAAGGTGACAAGGTGACAAGGTGACAAGGTGACAAGGTGACAAGGTGACAAGGTGACAAGGTGACAAGGTGACAAGGTGACAAGTATTGAGCGTATCTTTGAATATTGATCTTGCCCATCACCTTGTTTTCGTTCAATCCTTGCCACCTTCGCAAGAATCCTTTGTTCAGTTGTGTCAAAGACTTGTTCTATCAGTTGCCCGCGCGATGGCGATCGAAACCGTCATCCGCCGGCTCCCGACAACATTCTTTGCGAAATCCAGTCTTCACCAACATGACTCCAGAATTCGCTCGGAGACATCGCATTTTTCCACTTATCGAAGTCGGGATGTTCGTTGACGGGAGCACAACTCGCTGTCCCATCAGCACGAAGTGCGGTCAGAAGGATTTCTTGGGCGTCGAGATGTTCCAGAATGTAAGGAGAATAAGCCGTCGCAACGATCTGAAGATCGGGATTGCCGTCGAGTAGCGACCGAATCAACTTAATCAATTCAAACTGAGCTTTCGGATGAAGTCCGTGATCGAGATTGTCCAACAACAATACCATCGGACCTTTCGCGCTCATCAACTCTGTGAGCAGGGCAAGAACGATCAGGGTTCCTTCACTCGCGCTTTCGGCAGGAACGTCATCAGCTCCGACGAAATCGAAGAGAAGAGAGTCGGCCATAACGGTTTTCGGTTCGGCGTGGCGGACCTGCTGACCATTGATTTGAATGTTCTGCAATTCGGTGTAGGGAATTGAAACTCGGTCACTCTTTATCTGTTTGACAATTGGGATTACCTGCCGAAGACCGTTTTCGATCCGTTGGTAAACATCTGGGTAACGTCCACGGTAATATGCCACGACCGATGCCAACCCTCGCCCATTTGTCTCAAGTTTTGGGGTGCCTGGGAAATACGAAGGATCCCGTAACCGCCCAGGGTCGAATCGAAGGAGGCGAGATGCCATCTTGGAACGAAGAGTTCCAGCATTTACGGCATGCCATTCCAGTGCATCGATTCGAGATTGTTGCACCAGATCTAAAGAGCCACGATCATTTGTCGGTGCCTCACTTTGTAATCGAATGGAGAGGCACTTCTCATCGTCCAGGGTAACGCAAAACTCGATCAGCCCCTTAGTGCCGCGGGAATGATCGGTCTCATACTGGTTGAAATTTGCGTATAGCTGAGAAACCCAGTTCGTAGCTCGCTGGCAAAGATTGTGAATCCCCTCCAAAATGCTGGACTTACCCGACCCATTCGGTCCAACGATAATCGTTAGCCGTTGGAGTTCGATGTCCACCGATTTGAGGGCTTTGAAATTGCGGAATGACGCTTTGGTTATCATGGTGTTAGTCTACCACGTCTTAGCGCCGGTTATAAAGTGATTGTCGCGACTTCCCCACGTCAAACCACCTCCGAAGGCAACGAGCAAGACCGTGTCGCCGATCTTCACCCGGCCTTCCGCCATGGCTTCATCCATCGCGATCGGAATCGACGCAGCGGAAGTGTTTCCGTAGCGATCCAGATTGACCATGACTTTTTCGGCGGGGAACCCCGTCTTCTCCAGTGCTGCATCAATGATGCGCTGATTGACTTGATGGGGAATCAGCAGATCAATGGTACGCCCCTGTTTGCGGCACTCGCACAATGATTCCTCGATCAACTCAATCATCCGCGTTTTCGCAAAACGAAAAACTTCTCTTCCATTCATGCGCACATATTCGTGTTGCAATTCGCCTGCCGGCGGCTGCGAAGTGACCATTCCCGGAACCTGAATCAAGTGACCATCGCTGCCGTCCGAGAATAATTGTACCTGATGAATGCCGCGGTCGGTCGAGTCCACACCCGAGAAAATTGCTGCTCCTGCCCCATCGCCGAAGAGAATGCACGTATATCGATCCGACAAATCCATCGCGCGAGAGAACCTCCGCACCGACGACCAAAACATGCCGGGCAGCTCCGGTTCGGATGAACTGATCGGCGATCGAAATTGCATAGAGGAAACCGGTACATGCAGCGGAGATATCGAAGGACGGGATGGGCCGGCAGTTCAGTGCGGCTTGAATGAGGCATGCGTTGGCCGGGGTCATCATATCCGGGGTGACGGTGGCACAGATGATCAGATCGAGATCGGTTGCGGCGATGCCGGCCTTGGCAAGCGCTTTTCGAGCAGCATCGATACCCAGACTTGCAGAACTTTCGCCCATCCCGGCGAAGCGACGTTCGCGGATACCCGTGCGCGTGCGTATCCATTCATCCGAAGTATCGATGAGTGCGACAAACTCGTTGTTGGGCACCACCCGACTCGGCAGGCTACTGCCGGTGGCGGTGAGGACGGAACTGATTGGTCGTTTCATTCCGCTCACGAGAGCACTGGCTTGATGGCGAGCGTATATCAGGATTGATCTTAGAAGGAAGTGGTCTGAACTGCCACCGGAAAACCAAGTTCGACGCTCAAGAACAAGGAGTCACTTCCAAAAACATCCTTGGATCACAAACCGGTCCCCAACCTGGAAGCGGCAGTCGTCGAAGCCCGCGCGGCCCGAATTCGCTCAAGTAATGCGTTCCGCGCTGTGATTGCCGGGTCGGCAGGCTGCTCGACGACGATGTCCGTTGAAACCGGGCTGGTCGTCGATTCGCGCGGATCGGGCGCGTCGAGGACCGAAACCGTCGCCGACAGCTTTTCGCCGAAGATTGCGGCGATTTCTTCCAGTTTCATCTTCCGTTCGATGCGGAGATAGAGCATCTGATGGTAGGGGACAAAAAAACGCCCTTCCTTCATCGGTCGTTCCCGCCACTCGGCCGCGGATGACCATGAAATTGGGTTCGCATCGGAAGATCAGATCGACACTCAGCTCAGTGCCGTTTTGCAAGACCACAACCAGTTGATTCTGTTGGGCTGCGGGAATTAGTCGGATCATCTCGATCCACTCTTCATTTTGCATTCGCCAGGTTCCTGAAGGTACTTCGCCGGATTTTCCCTACCGCCTAGTGTACCTCACAATTTTCACAGTGTTCAGTTTTCGGTGTTCAGTTTTCAACAAATACCCGATCTCATTATTGAATACTGAACGCCGGTCACTGAAAACCCGTCATTCCTTGTCCTTCTTGGGTATGACTGCGGATACATCCCAGATTCGCACCGTTTTGTCTGCACCGCTCGAATCCAGGATCCTTCCATCCGGCGAACCAATACTATACTGCGAACAGCCTGAAATGACACAATTCGCAACGAGCACGACCATCATCGTTTGCCGCTCCGCGGCGAACGTCTTGGTCTTGCCGCTCAGCGGCCAAACTCGCCTCAATCAAAAGCCTATCAGTCAGACGCAAAGCTTTCTGACGGTGGTAGGTTAACGCCGCGGAGCGGCAAGAGAAGACGTTTGCCGCGGAGCGGCAAACGATGAGACAACGCATTCGCGCGATATTGTCTCATTTTAGACCGCGCCAAGTATAAATCGTGAAGTGATCGCGCGATCGGGGAGCAATACGATCGCGCTACTCGTCCAATTGCTGGGCCAGCCGTTTCGGAGCGGTGTAGCGCCAAGCTTCGATCAGCGCCTGTCGCACAGCGGGTTCCGTGGCCGGCTCAAGCAGAATGCACGTGCAGCCGCGAAGCCCCCAAGCCCCTTTGATCGGCTGAAACACGTTTGGTTCGGTTCGGACAAACAATGCCTGCCGTTCTGGGGTCAACTTGACCATACCCCAAGTTTCGTCAGGCCCAAGCGTGGCGAAGATCTTGCCCCGCACACGGAAATCCGGGTGGCTCATATGCGAAGATTCCGAAGTTTCAGGTAATGCGAGCGCCAGGTTTCGGAACTCGTCCGCAGTCATATACTACCCCCTTTGACTCCAAGTTCTGAAGAAGCCAATGCGAGTCATTCAACTCATTCTACTTCCAAAAAAACGAAAGGTCGAATGAACGATGACGACTCGCGTATTCTTGCTGCGGCATGCCCAAACGGATCGCCCGGACGTGTTTCACGGTTATGAATCCGACGCCGGCTTGAGCGACCTGGGTTACCGACAGGCTGCGGCCATCGCACCCATTATCGCCTCATTGAAGCCGGATTGCATTTGGTCGTCGGGGATGCGACGCGCCCGGCTCACAGCGGAACCGATCGCACTTGCCTGTGGATTACCGCTCCATATCGAACCGGAACTGCACGAGCGCAAAGTGGGCATTCTGGTGGGGACACCGAATTCCGGAGAGATCGGTATTTGGCCGGCGACGCTGAAGGAATGGATCTCCGGGAATACTCGCGCTGCCCAACAAGACGCAGAAAGTTTCGATGCCATCCGGGATCGCGTTTTGCCGGCATGGCATCGCATCATGCAGGGACTCGACGGGCGAAGCGTGGCTATCGTCGCCCACGGCATTGTTATCCGAGTACTGTTACTTTCACTGCTCGAAGGGTACTCCGTGGCCGACTGGGAAAAAGTGGGACGGATTCAAAATGTCTCGATCAGCGAAATCATCGGCTCTGGAGAAAACTGGAAGCCTGTCAGGATCGGCGAAGTACCGCCCGAAGTACAGGCATTATCCAAACAGCGAGAATAGACCAGGCTACCTGATCTCCAGCCGAGTGAAAAGCAACTTCCTCCGGACTGCCGCCAACACCCAGATTGTGACTTTTGAACCTCCCGCAGCAATTCTGTTGGCGAATCGCACGGTTCAACTCAGAACCGATGAAGTGAATTGTTCGTTACAACCGATACCTCCTTTGAGTAGATGACGTTGTCAAGACGAATTTTTCTTGAGTCTCCGACATCCTTGTCGGCACCGGACTCCAAGCCCGCGGAGGCGACTTCTTATGACGGATGAAGAAGTGCTTGCTCCCCCCCTCGATGAAACCGAGACCCTGCGAAAACAGCTTTTGCAGGCACAACGGCTCAGCAGCGTGGGAGAGTTGGCCTCGAGCGTAGCCCACGAATTCAACAATATTTTGACAACGATCATCAACTATGCGAAGTTGGGGGCGAGGGGAGCTAACGAACCTGGGCAAAAGCAGGCCTTTGAGAAGATTCTCAAGGGTGGTCAACGGGCCGCTACCATTGTCAACAGTATGCTTGGCTTTGCCCGCAATCAAACCGTGGTCCGCGAATCGACCGACATCATCATGTTGATTGAAGAAGTTCTGCTTCTTACCGAAAAGGATCTGAGCAAACACCGCATTCAGGTCGAGAAGCGTTATCACGGCCGACCGATTGTTTACGTGATACCGGGCCAAATTGAGCAGATATTCCTGAACCTGGTTATCAATGCCAGACAAGCCATGTCGCACGGCGGCAGACTTCGCATCGACGTGCGCGAAAACCAGGAAAGCGGCCTCGTTGAAATTCGTCTCGCCGATTCGGGTGTCGGCATCCCGCCCGACCAGCTAAGACTCATTTTTGAGCCTTTCTATACGACGAAATTGCCCGATTCGCATGGGCATGGAGGCACGGGACTTGGATTGAGCGTGTGCCGCCAGATCATCGAGCAACATCACGGACGGATTCGCGTGGAAAGTGTGGTCGGGAAAGGTTCGACATTTACCGTAAAGCTCCCAACTCGACTCAAAGACGACGCGGAGGCCGGCTGAATTCAAACACGGAAACGATCATTGCCGAAAAGAAGGAGCATTCGATGGAGCGATTTGCTCCATCGAATGCTCCCTCTCTTTTGTGTAGGCTGAATAGTGTCGTGTCGCCGCCGAACGCCGGCTTATGGACTTTCCGGAGGTGGCTCGTCTATTTTTACAGGAATAGGGTCTCTGGGTCGGGAATCGTCCCAGCCTGGAAATTTCGTTTCCTGAATCCTGCGCAGGATCGCTTGCTCGATGGCCGCTTCTCTCCCTTTCGGAATCCAGCGATCATCGGTCGGAATGATTGGATCGACCACGTTGAAAATGCGATCCACCGTTGTCGCATCGCGAAAGTAAGAAGGTGCCAGCACACCCTGGGGTTGGTTATCGTCCTTCAATTCGCGCAGAACCTGGACAACTACAAAGTACCCGCCCTGTTCCGCTGGGCGAATCTGCACGAAACAACGATACCGCACGGTTTGAAAGGTCGCGTAAAACCGCTCGCCAACATCCGGCGAGCCTGGCTTCCAGACCTGTTCGATGCCGGGGGCAATCAGGGCGCGCCCACGATTCGGCCATCGTAGACATTCGAGTACGCCACCTGGAAGTATAGGCGCACGACATCGTAAACGCGATTAAAAACCTGAGAGTAGACTGCTGGGGATGTTTGCCCGGGAGCCACCAATACCGGGTTCTCTTTGCCGTCCGGAGCAAGCCCGACTTGCAGTGGATTATCGGCTAATGGTGTGCTTGCGCAGCCGGTGAGGAAGCCACAAACGACGCCAATTACCCATCTGATTCGTCGCATATCGACTGCGCCCCTGTCAGATCGACTCGGGAATCCCCTGAGAAGCGAGTGGGTTATGACATGGGTGCCGAAAAGTGTCAAGACAGGGGTAAGAACTCAAAATACAATCCCACTGCAAACTCTTTGGGTGTTGTCCTCGTCGGAAATAGATGCAGGGTCTTCTTTTCTCTCCAATACGGAGGCAATTATGCGAAGGTTGTTGTGGCTCGCTCCTGTTTTCGGGGCGGTTTCTCTATCAGCAATTCTCATGAGCGTCAATGCCGCCCCCGATAAACCGGCCGGGCGGACGGAACTGAAAGCCGTCACGACGCTGCCGATCTCCCGGGTCATCCTGTTCTCCTCCGGCGTGGCCCATTTCGCCGCTCCGCCGAAGTCGAAGGCGATGCCCGCGTCGATCTGACCTTCCCCGAACAGGACATCAACGACCTGATCAAGTCGATGGTGCTGCAAGACTTCTCCGAGAAGGGCCGCGTCTCCGCCGTCACCTACGACAGCCACGAGCCGATCGACCGCACGCTCAAGAGCTTCGCCATCAACCTGAACAGCAACCCGACCTTCGCGCAGCATCCTCGACCAGGCGCGCGGCGAGAAGGTCGAAGTCGTCATGCAGCAGAACGCGGTCGGCCAGCCCGGCACGCTGACCGGCACGATCATCGGCATCGAACAGCAGAAGCAGGCCGGCCAAGGACGGCGCGGTCGACGTCGAAGTGCTCAACCTGTGGTGCGCCGGAGGGCGTGCGCAGCGTCAAGCTGAGCGACGTGCAGCGGCTGCGCTTCCTGAACCCGGTGATCGAGAACGAGTTCCGCCGGGCCCTGGAGACGCTGGCGCTGTCGCACGACACGCAGAAGAAGGCGGTCAGCCTGCACTTCTCGGGCGAAGGCAAGCGCAAGGTCCAGGTCGGCTACGTCATCGAAAGCCCGATCTGGAAGACCAGCTATCGGCTGGTGCTGGACAAGAAGGAGAAGCCGTACCTGCAAGGCTGGGCGGTGGTCGAGAACCCGACCGACGAGGACTGGAACGGCGTGGAGATGGCCCTGGTCAGCGGCCGGCCGATCTCCTTCCAGATGGACCTGTACAACCCGCTGTACATCGACCGGCCGGTGGTCGAGCCGGAACTGTTCGCCTCGCTGCGGCCGCCGACCTACTCCGGGCGCGCTGGCCAAGTTCGAGCAAGCCGCAGCCGCCATTCGCCGGCCGACGGCGGCGGCTTTCGGTGAGCGGAGGCGTCGCCATGGGCGAGGACATGGCCGACGGCCGCGGCGAGCGGCGCCGAAGGCAAGGCCATGCAGCAGGCTCTGCGGCAGATGGACAAGGCGAAAGGCTACGGCCGACGCCGGCAATACGCCCAGCGACTGGTCAGAGCAACTGGACGGACGAAGATGGACGTTGGCCGTGCGGTCGAGCTCGGTCGCCACGGCCTCGCAGCTGGGCGACTACTTCCAGTACATGATCGACCAGCCGGTCGACCTGGGCCGGCAGAAGTCGGCCCTGCTGCCGATCGTCAACAAGGACGTCGAGGCCAGCCCGCGTCAGCATCTACAACCCGAACGTCCAGGCCAAGCACCCGCTGCTTGGGCCTGAAGTTCAAGAACACCACCGGCATGAACCTGTCGCAGGGGCCGATCACCGTCTTCGAAGGCTCGACCTACGCCGGCGACACCCGCGTTCTCGATCTGCAGCCGAACGAAGAACGGCTGGTCACCTACGCCATCGACCTGGGCACCGAAGTGAGCGTCAAGAACGGCAACAACACGTCCCGCATCACCAAGGTGAAGGCCGTCAAGGGCATCGTCTACACCGAAACGCTGATCCGCGAGGAGAAGGTCTACGACATCAGCAACCGCAGCGACACCGATCGCACGCTGCTTGATCGAGCACCCCAACCGCAAGGGCCAGGGCTTCGAGTTCAAGGGCGACAACAAGCCGGCCGAAGAAGCCGCCGACGTGTTCCGCTTCCAGGTCCCGGTGCCGTCGAAGAAGGATCTGAGCTACACGGTCGTCGAAGAGCGAACACAAGGTACTTCCGTGACGCTGACCAACAACGCCGACAATCAGATCCGCTTCTTCCTGTCGCTCAACGAAGCCTCGCCGGAACTCAAGGCCAGGTTGAAGGAAGCGCTGAAGGTCAAGGCGATATGGGACAGCACCCGTCGCGACATTGGGACGCTTCAGGTCCGGATTAACACGATCACGAAGGATCAAACCCGTCTTCGTCAAAACCTGCGTGAATTCCCCAAGGACTCCGACATCTACAAGGAGTACCTGGCGAAGTTCACCAAGCAAGAGAAGGAAATGACCGAGTTGGACAACAAACTGGCTGACCTTCAGAAGAAGGAAGGCACCGACCGCGTTGTTTACGAAAACTTCTTGAGCAACATTTCCGATTAGTTTTCGGAAATACACGCCTTCGTCAAAGAAGCCAGAAGAGCCAGATGGAACCTCAATTCTTCTGGCTTCTGCGTTCTTTGGCGTGCTTCCCAAAGGATGCCGCACCAGTGATCCTCGACATCGATCCGAAAGTTGATTACGCATTCAAGCATGTCTTTGGTCGAGAGTCGACCCGTCCCATCCTCATTCATGTGATCAACTCGGTGTTAAACCCGGTTCCTGGGCACCAAGTTCGCGATATCGAATTGCTCAATCCCTTCAATCCCAAGGAAGCGTTCGATTCCGAAGGTGATGCAGCAGCCGGTGGTATTTCAAGCGTTGGAGGCATTGAAGATGTTATCTCAAAGTGAGGTTGAGCGCGAGCATTATGAAGCCCGTCGCAAGGCTCAGTTGGACTTCAACACGGCGATCCTGACCGCGCGCGAGGATGGCCTGGAAGAAGGCATCGAGAAAGGCATCGAGAAAGGAAAACGCGAGGAGAAAATCGCGATGATCCATTTTCTTGAAGGAGTGCTTCACCGCCGCCGGACTCCCAAGAAGCTATTGGTCGGTTTATCACTTGTCGAATTGAGCCATCGCCTTGAGGATTTGCAGAAGCAGATCACCCAATCGACGTAACCATTTTCCCGTCCACGAATACCGTTTTTACCTCCAGATCCGGGCTGAGTACCAGCAAGTCGGCTCGCTTACCTTTCTCGATGCTTCCGATCCCGTCATCCAGCCCCAGGATCCGTGCCGGAGTCAGGCTTGCCATCCTAATCACTTCGTAAAGCGGCACCCCCGTGCCGTAAAAGAACGTCCGCACACAATGATCCATTCCCACAACGCTCGACGCCAATGCCTTACCGTCCGGCGTCAATCCAACACCATCCTTCTTGATGAATGGCTCGCCATCGTCGAGGGAGCCGAACACATATTGGCCATCGGGCATATCCACAGCCCGGCTCGCATCGGTCACCAGTGCGAGTCGATCCGGACCCTTGATCTTGTACGCCAGCTTCATTAGCTCGGCTTGGAGGTGTTTCCCATCGGCGATCACCTCGGTCGTCAACTCATCGAAATAGAGCGTTGCCTCCAGCACTCCACCGCGCATCGGGTACGTTTGAAACTGGCGCAGACGAGCACGGTCGGACATGGCGCAAAAAAGATGATCGACATGGCTTACTCCCCAACCAATCGCCTGTTCCATCTGTTCGAAGGTTGCCCAGGAATGTCCCGCGTTGCAACGGATACCGCGCACACGGCAGGCTTTGACGAAGGCTTCCGCACCCGGTAACTCCGGTGCAACGGTGGCAGTCCGAATGTCCGCGGCGTAGTCGAAATAGGGTTCGTAATCTTCGGGCGTCGGTGGTCGGACTGGGCCGGCGGGATGGCAGCCTCGCGCTTCTGCGGCGAAGTATGGCCCGTAGAGATGCACCCCAATACTTTGGCCCCGCCGGCGGGGTTGGTCCGATGACGCCGACAACATTCAAAGAACCGCATGTGTTGTTCGTGTCGAGCGACAGTGGTCGTCGGAGTGAATGCGGTGGTGCCATGCCGGGCATGAACCCGACAGATGGTCTGAAAGGCATTGGGTGTGCAATCCATGAAGTCGGCCCCACCACCGCCGTGGACGTGAAGATCGACGAATCCGGGAGCCAGGTAGCCGCCCTGGAGGTCGATGGATTCTCCACGAGGTTGTGGAGAATTCGATCCTGGCCCCACAAAAGTGATGCGCTCATTGTCCGTTTGCACAACGCCGGCATTGAGGAGCCGATCGCTGAGAATGATGGTGCCGTTATGGAAGTACAACATCTTTTGAAAACCGAAATAGTGAATATAGAGTGAATAAGGAAAGCAAAGCAAAGGGTGTCATGCCCAATTCAGCTGCCGGATTTGCGATAACGAAAATCGCAATGGGCCGCGCCTTCCATGATGGTTTGCGTTCTTGTAAAACCAATCTCCGGATTGAAACCTTCAATCATTGCAGCGTCTCGGCTGCATGAAAGAATTCCTCCCAAATCGCCAAGACCCAAACGATGATACATTTCCGCGAACCGGCAGCGGGTGACATTAAAGTCGAATCTCTCTTCGTCCAGTTGCAGAACCTCCAGGGTTAAGGCATCGTTGTTTCGCCAGAGTTCTACCGCTTGAGCAAGGCTTTGCAGATCATTGCCTCCGAAAAGCCGGACAGCAGCACAACCTCCGTGGTGCGCCAGTTCTCGGATGACCTTGGTCAGAACCGAGCGGGTTCGTTCCTCACCCAATTCGCCGACGAATGCCTGAATGAGCGGTCCAACGATTTTCGCTTCGATTTCGCGTTGTTCCAAAAGAGGAATAGATATGCGTTGATCCATAGATTCTCCGGTAAGAGCACAAATCCTGAGATTCGGCATTAACATTTCACGCCCAGTCGAAAACATGAAGAAAAAGTATAATCAATTCTTCGGTTATTCCGAAAAGTGCTGTTGAGTTTTCGATTTTGGAAATGTTAGATGATAATTGACCCTCCCATAACTTGTTAAATTGCTCCTTGGCGATTTGAGGCTGCACCTCAATGGAATGTACTCCTGTTTCTCTTGGGCAACGAGTTCGCCAAACTCATCGTAAACTGTTTGTTCAAACTCTTATTTCTTCGCTTATCGATTGCTGGTTTCTGTTTCTGACATTCTCCATCGTCTGGGTCTGCGGAGAGTCTCTTTTGTTCCCCACAAACCCGCCGTGGGTGTGTTTGATCGTTCTTTGCAGCAGCTTCGCATTAACCACCTTTGGTGCGATCGTGTGGACGCTGCGCACCTGCCCCGCGTTTCTTTCAAACTATCTCCGTCAACACAACCTTACCCATAATTTATAATAGTGTACGTAATTTCAATTGTCAAGCATTGTCGGCCAAAAACAGGGATGTGCACTTCATACCCTTGCAGCGGCGTTGGCGTAGGATAGCTGATTTTCCAAGTTTTGATTGTTTCCGCCAACACATTTTGGTATTCTTTACCAACTGCCTTTGCTTCCTGCCGATAATCTCGCCATCCAAATGACTCCCATTCACCTGTACGGGAGAGTTCTCTCATGTTTCGACTCGATCTTGGTACCGCCGGCCGTTATTGCGATGGTCTGAATCGCCGCAGTTTCCTGCAACTGGGCGTCGCCGGCATGGCTTCGGTCGGCTTGCCGACCCTCATGCGGGCACGAGCGGAATCTGTCAAGAGCGGCACTTCCGCCAAAAACACTTCCGTCATCCTCATCTGGCTCGACGGCGGGCCCGGCCACATGGACATGTACGACATGAAGCCGGACGCCCCGCCGAGTACGCGGCATCTGGAAGCCGATCAGGACCAGCGCGTGCCCGGCTTCGACATCACCGAACTGTATCCGAAACAGGCCAAGATCACCGACAAGTTCTCGATGGTCCGCTCGCTGCACCACGACACCGGCGACCACTTCGCCGGCGGGCATCGCATGCTGACCACCAAGGACATGGGCGTCAGCGGGGCCAGACATCGCAGCAAATTTCCCGGCATCGGCGCGATCGTCAACCGGGAAGTGCGGCGCCGCGCCAGCAGGGCATGCCCGGTTACGTCGCCGTGCCGTACGGCATGAGCATCGGCTTCGACCCGGCTATTTCGGCGGCCACATGCTCGGCGCACAGCACAACCCGTTCGAGACCGTCGCCGACCCGAACGCCCCAAACTTCAAGGTCCCGAACCTGAACCTGGCGCAGGGTCTGACGCTCGCCCAGCCTGGAAGATCGCCGGTCGCTTGGTCAAGCATTTCGACGTTGTGCGGGCGCATCTCGACAAACACCCCGGCGTCCAGGCCATGGACCGTTTTCGCAGGAAGCGTACGAGTTCGTCAGCGGCCCGGCGGCCCGGCGGGCGTTCGACATCAACAGGGAAGACCCCAAACTGCGCGACCGGTATGGCCGGCACAACTGGGGCCAGAGCAGCTGCTGGCGCGGCGGCTGGTCGAAGCCGGCTCAACCTTCGTCACCGTCCACTTCGGCGGCTGGGACCATCACTGGGACCTGAAAAAGGGCTACGAAAACTACCTGCCGATCGTCGATACCGCCGTGTCGGCCCTGTTCCAGGATCTCGACGATCGCGGCCTGCTGGGAACGACGCTGGTGGTGCTGTGCGGCGAGTTCAGCCGGACGCCGAAGATGAACGACGGCGGCAATGGCGGCAAACCGAGGAGCATGGGCACGCCGGGCCGCGACCACTGGGGCAATTCGATGTTCTGCCTCATGGGCGGCGGCGGCGTCAAGGGCGGCCAGATCGTCGGCTCCACCGATCGCCTGGGCGAACGACCCAAAGACGCGCCGTGACGCCGTGCAACATCCACGCCACGATTTACCAGGTCCTGGGCATCGATCCCAAGGTTGCAGTTGCTCGATCCGAGCGGCCGGCCCGTAAACGTCTTGGATGATCCGGAGCCGATTCGCGAATTGCTGTGATTATTCAATATGCCGGTCGCTCCGGTTCCGTTGTGTTCAACCGACCGGCTCAGATTGAACCTCAAGTCAGTATAAGTTCCCGTTCGGCGTCGCGCTCTCGGTCTTGCCTTTCCATATCCCGGAGATCGCGAAGCACGCGCTGTGCCCATTTTCGCAGTCCGACCAAGCGCGTATTCCGTGCGACTTCGTCCAGTATCCCAATCTTTTTCTCCCATCGTTTGGCGAAATTCCCCATAAAAACTCCAGAAACGAAAGACGAGAACGCTGCCGAATCCACCGATCGGCTTTTCCGATATCGGTCGATGAGTTTGGCCGCCAAAGAGTTATCGGCAAGAAAATGCAAATTCAAAAGTCGCACCAAATTACTTGCGCGAGTTTGCGGCTCACGAGCTGCCCAAGCGAGCATTGCGTCGTGCGGAAGACGTTCGATGAGTCCCTTTGGAAAGCCAATCAGAAACAGGGAAACATGCGGATGCGTTTCGAGTACTTTCGCCAGTTCCGCCCAAACGCCCTCCGGGTCGCGTGCGACACACTCCGACAAAATCGTCGCCGCAAGAGTGCCCTCAATAAACCAATTCTCCTGGTCATTGTGGTTATCGGAAACTTGTGCAGCAAATATTGCCCGGCTAATTGACGACCCATGCTTTGCAACCAGAGCCTTTGCAACGTCAGACCAGGCTGTATGCCGAGGCGCTGCGGATTAGCTGCGGGTCACAAGCCAACTCCAGTGCCAACGAGTCGCAAGGCTCCACATCCTGCGGAAAATGGTGAAACCGAAAACGAACCATGCGCAGTGCGGTTTCGCGAAGCGGCGGCAACTGCGCAAGCGCGCGAGTAACTCGATGAATGGTTGCACGGACATCTTTTGTGACCAAGAGGAGTAGCCCAGACAACTATATGCGGTTTCCGGCAGTCGCCCGCGATCGAGAAGGCGGAAAATGCGACTAACACCCGAATCCGTAGGTTCTGTTCGCCAGGTAATTTCGAGAACCAAAGGGTCGTCACCTGCCTCAGATTGGAATTGCTTTTCGATCCAACTCTCCAGCCATCCTGAAGCGTGATGCTTGGCGAACGCAATCAAATAGGCAGCAGTGAATCGAAGATCCGGTCCACGATCGCCTACACAAGTCACGCGCTCAAACAATTGCCCTTTGCGGTCGTGCTCTCCCAAAAGCTGTCCAAATTCCCAGCAACTGTTGGCTTTTCCTGAAGTTAGCCATTCAAAAAACTCGGAGACAAGTTCTGGCCGCGTAATGAATTCCCGTGCGAGCAGCAGAAGTTGATCGGAAGCAGACTTGAAGTCCCAGTTTTCTTTTCCCACGTATTGGCGCAACCGACCTGCCAAGGAACCGTCGGTGAGTTCTTTCTGAAGTCCCGATAGGGCCGTCAATGCCGGCACCGAGGTGCCATTGGCCGTCGCATGAGCATCCAGCATTTCGGCCACACGAGTACGAAGTCGTTCTTTTCGAGATGGATAGGCACGCGCTACAGATCTTGCTAACTCGACGACTTCCTCGATGAATCCGGCGAATAGCATGGGACCAATTAAACGGATCGTTGCCTCGGCCAGTGTTTGTTCAAGTTCTGGGGTTGCCCGGCGCGTCAAAGCCGCCAGATGCGCAAGTGCCTCGCGGCGGATTGCGCAAGCTGCGCTTTGGCTCTCCGGATGCCATTGCCGTTCTACCACCCGAGAATGGTGTTTTTCCCCATGCAGCATTCGGCTTTCATTTAAGTTGCAAGCAGCCCCAAGCGCATTGACAGCAAGCTGGCTGTAGGCCGGATCCGGTCGAGCCATCAATTCTTCGAGCAACGACAAGCGTTCGGCAAATGGAACAGATGTGCCGCCCAGATACACTTGAAAGCGATCGCAAAACTCGCCCGTGGAATTGTTCGTCCAGGACTCGTTTTCAGCAACCGCCAATTCAGCAAGGGCAAACATCGCGTCCTCGAAAGACTCTTGCGGCCAGGCGAGTTGAACCAGTTTCCAAACGACTTCTCGTCGGCCTTCTACGAATTGCAGTCTTTCTTCAAGAGACGCCGCTTCCAAAGCGCGACGAATTCCCGCTGCCGCTCGGGCCGGATCTGCCAGCGCCAAATGAGCCCAGCGACGGGCCGAATCTCGATGCGCAAAGTCAGCGAGAGAAAAAAAAGGTTTAGTTCCTCCTGGCACCAGCGCTTGGCTGCGGGAAACCCTGCCAATTCGCCCAGCCTTTGATAGAAGGCGTCTCGCGCGGCTTCGGTCGGCAATATCGCGGGTATTTCACGCAACCGTTCACCATAAATCTCAATCGCTTCCAACGCCAGGTACAGAGCGAGTGGGCGCGGGGAGATGTAACGATAGCGCCCTCCGGGCGGGGCAATTCCCAGTCGATCGTGCAGACGATGAACATCGTTCTTTACCTTTAACCAATCCATCTTGAGCAACTGAGCCACTGCTTGTCCTTCTTGCTCCAGGTCTCCATTCCAGCCGATGCGCGTCAGCAGCGCCACGACATGCAACGATTGCCGAACATTGTCGTGGTCGCCCTTTCCGAGCAAGCGATCCATCAGCTCGCGGAATGCACCTCGTTGACGCAACAATTCCAAACCCTGAATGTCGGGATTCAGATCCAGCGCGTCGCACACCATGCGGGCGAGTTTGACGTAGCCGTCTGCAAATCGAACGACGAATTCTCTGTGCTCCAATGGGAGTTTTGGTGCCATCTCCTGCACGATTTGGCGCATGGGCTCCAACTCAAGGGGCAACAGCGCTTTCTCTTGAATTGCAGGGGAGGAAAAATTCGACGCCTTCCCAATTGTGATGAGGCGAAGCCGGCCTTCTGCAAGGAGAAGTTGTTGATTCAGCAAGGGCACCGCTTCAGACGGTGTCTCGTCCACGACAATGAGGGCGTGACTGCGAATTTCGCGTAACTGCGCAATATATCCGAGCAATTCCGGGCGATATGCTTGAAAGTAAAGGACGTGCCCGCGCAAATCCGGCGATCGTCCTATTTCCAGCGCGAAGCGCGTCTTGCCAACGCCTGGAGGACCTGCGATGTGAAGGTGCTGCAACTTCCCCATTGCAAAACCGAGTCCAGCCCGAATTTCATCGAGCTGCTTCGTCACCGACCCGGTTTGGTGGAAGGCCAGAGTGAATTGCTGGTTATTCTCCCAATTCTCGATCAGAAGGGTTTCTGCCGGCAGTCCCAGATATCTGCTTGCCAAGGCAGCGTGGCTCGCACACCAATCGGCCAGTTGCTCGCAGGTATAGACGTAGATCCTGTCCGTGGGCAACCGTGATCTTCTTGCCTCTCTTCGTAGAACCGCCAGCCGATCATCGATAGCTTTCTTACCGCTGGCGTAACTGGCCACCACGATGTATGCGCCACCTGCCTTCAACACACGGCGCGGAATAGACTTGCGAACCTCGCCTCTCAGTTTGCTCGGCTGCCCGGCCTTGCCGCTCTTAAACTGCCAGCAAGTTTCCACCTTTGGTATCCAGTCGGTCCTTGGGGCATCATGGTGCGGAGTTGAACCATCACAGCCCTCGTCGCCTGAATCCAGATTGTCGCTGACGTGGATCTGGCTGGCCGGTAGGCCCAGCAATTCTCCTTCGGCGCGAAAAGCTCACGCATCAAGTCGTGAAGCCCCTCTTTATCGAGGCTACGGAAGAACTTAGGGGGCGGCCGAAGACTGGATGGAAGCTCTCGTGACATCATTCATCTCAATATCACATATATCTGAAATCGCAGCGCTCTGTCGTTCAATCATTCCCAATATTCTATGACTCGCTTTCATCCTCCAATCGCGTGCATGGTCCGCAGGGGCTTCACGAATCGCGCGGTGTTGATCTCGTGCCCTTCCCACTTCGAGGCGATGTTTCTGCGAACCGTTTCCGCCAGAGCGGCATCGTCGTGCGCGCTGCGCAACAAAGGCTTGACATCGACTTCATCGAGCGCAAACAGACAATTGCGGAGTTTCCCATCGGCCGTCAGCCGAACGCGGTTGCAGCTTCGGCAGAATGGGCGCGATACCGAGGCAATGATGCCAAACCTGCCGCCGCCGTCGGCGTAGAGAAAATCCATCGCCGGGCGCGAGGATCGTAATCCGGCGCGGGAATAATGGAGCCGAACTCGCTTTCCAGCAGTTCGAGCAACTCGTGGGCGGAGAAGACTTTTTCGCGTTCCCACTTGTCCGCACCGATCGGCATATACTCGATGAAGCGCATCTCGAAGCCGTTGTCGCGGGCAAAACGAGCCAGCGCGACGGCATCCGATTCAATGTAGCCTCGCATGCTCACCGCGTTGATCTTGATGGGGTCGAAACCGAGTTTCTTCGGCCGCCATCAAGCCTTCGACCACCCTATCCACGCCGTCGCGCCGGGTCAATTCGCGGAATCGATCGGGGTCGAGCGTATCGAGACTGACATTGAGCCGATGCAACCCGGCATCCCGCAAGGCCGCAGCGTTCTGGGACAGCAGAATACCATTGGTCGTCACGCCGATGTCGTGGATTCCGGGAACCTCGACCAGCATGGCGACCAGTCGATGCAAGTCGCGCCGCATCAAGGGTTCGCCGCCCGTAAGGCGAATCTTGTCGATTCCCAGCGGCACGACAACCTTCACAAAGTGTGCAATCTCCTCAAACGTCAACAACTCGGACTTTTCGCGGAAAACAACCTCTTCCGGCATGCAGTAGGTGCAGCGCAGATTGCAGCGATCCGTCACCGAAATACGCAGGTTATTGTGAATCCGTCCATAGGAATCGATTAGTTGAGTATCCATAGTGTTCGGTGTTCGGTGTTCAGTGTTCAGTGTTCAGCAATGTCTTGAACTGAAAACGGAAAACGGAAAACTGAACACTATTTATTTCGTTTCCATTCCGAATGCTTGGCGATGAAATCGAGCATCGCGGCCGAGGCCGGGTCGGTCGCATCGACCGCCAATTTGATGATGATCGTGAAGTGATCGCGTTTCTCGATCTTCAACACCGCGGTTTCGCATTTGCATTCTTTCAGTTTAGCATGGAAGTCCTCCGCCATCTTGCCCATTGTTGGAAAATCCTGATCGGCGTAGATCACAAGGAATGGGGGTAACTTCTCCTTGACGTTGTTGATCGGCGAAGCTGCCTTGCATGCTTTCTCATCCGTTCCGAACTGGTTCTTGAACACGAAAAAATCGTGGCGAATCTCGTACACACCGCTTATAGGAATTACCCCGCGAATGTCGGCGAAACCGAGCTTGTGAGCTTTCAGATAGCTCTCATCGGTGGCCAAGAGCGCCACCAGATGCCCGCCTGCGGAGTGACCGGTGATGAAAATCCGATCTTTCCTGCCGCCGTATTTCTCGATGTTGTCGTGTACCCACGCGAATGCCGATGCCACGTCCTTGATATGGTCGGGATGCTTGATTTTGCCGTCGTTGCCGCTCAGGCGATAATTGATCAATACCGCGCCGATGCCCTGTTCGGCGAAGGTGGAGCCGAGCGAAGCGTAAAGAGCCTTGTTGCCCGATCTCCACGCTCCCCCGTGAACGAAGAAGAGGACCGGAAAGTCCTTTTGACCCTTGGGCGTGTAAATATCGAGTTTGTGCCGAACGGAATCGGCATCCTTGTCGCTGCGATAAGCGATATTGAGATTCTTCTCGACCGCGAATTTGACGTGCGTTTTCTCATCGGCGTAACTCGGCGCGGATGAAACGAAAAGTAAGAGGAAAACGGTCGATAAAGGCATGAACCGATGCATGTTGGCATCCCCGGCGTAAACGATTGATGACCCAAAATTATTCTACTCCGCAACCGAGAAGGAGTTTCGGGTAAATCGTCGATCCGAAAACCAAATTGTGTAGCAAATTGTAGCATGGCGTTCGGTAATTCGTTCGTTCGCATTTACGATCATTCATGTACAAGCCGATTTTTGTAGCAACCCAGCCCGCCGGACGAACCCCATTCATCAAAGAACTTCGTCAGTGTATCAAATCGATAATCGTTTGATCAACTGCCATGTTCTTTGGAAGCAATTTGTAGCGTCTGCGCCCGATCACGGGCCCTCATCTGAAAGTAACTTCGCCAGAATATCAAATCAATAATCGTTGGATTGAGGCGAAGTTTCTTGGAAGCATGTCAGTTCGCCGCCTCGTTTGTTTGGTCATTCAATCGTTGATCAACAAACCAATTTGTGTAGCAATTTGTAGCAGAGGCTTCGATAAAACGATCGCCCGTATTTACGATCATTGCTGAATAAGCCATTTTTTTTGTAGCAATTTGTAGCGTCTGCGCCCGATCACGGGCCCTCATCTGAAAGTAACTTCGCCAGAATATCAAATTTATAATCGTTAGATTGAAGCGAAGTTACTTGGAAGCACGGCATTCGTGAATTCGTTTGTTCATATTTGCGATCTTTGATGTACAAACCGATTCTTGTAGCAATTTGTAGCGTCTGCGCCCGATGCTCGGGCCCTCATCAGCAAAGAACTTGATAAGCCTGCCGTGTATGGTGGTAGTAGCGGATGCGGTCATGGCTCGGTAGTTCGTTGGTGCGTCAGACCCGTGCGGTCGGCCCGTTTTGTAGTTTGAGTCGGGGAGTCTTACGGCCTTATCATTGGTGACCGCACGATCGATGGGGTCGCAGCCGTTCGATCGTGACGTTTCCCGTTTGGAAGATTCGTGCGATTTGCCGTCTCCCCCCGCGCCGTTTTTACAATCCTCCTTTCCCTCCTTTGTGGAGACGGTTATGGTAGTGCCTTTCAACAAAAAACCCTCGCCCCAACAACGCTCAAGCAAAGCACGCATGCGTTGCGGCCCCGCTTCCTTTATTGTAACCCATCCTCATGCGGCCGGCATCGACGTCGGCAGCGAAACCCATTGGGTTTGCGTGGGCCAAACCGACGATCCCAACGACACCGATTTCGTTCGCGAATTCTCCGCCTACACCGCTGGCTTGCGGGAAATCGTCGCTTTTCTGCGTAAACACGGCGTCACCAGCGTCGCCATGGAAGCGACCGGCATCTACTGGATTACGCTCTTCGAGATGCTCGTCACCGAAGGCTTCGAAGTGTTTCTCGTCGACGCCAGCTACACCAAGCAAGTCAAAGGCCGGCCCAAGACCGACCGCCGCGACTGCCAATGGATCTATCGGCTGCATCGTGTCGGCCTGCTGTCCGCAGCCTTCCGGCCCAGCGCTGCCACCTGTGTCCTACGCAACTATCTGCGGCAACGCCATACCTTGATTCGCTCCAGCGCCCGCCACATCTTGCACATGCAAAAGGCGCTCGAACAGATGAACGTCAAGCTGACGGAAATCATCGCCGACGTCAAGGGCCAGACCGGCCAACGCATCATTCAGGCGATTCTCGATGGCGAGCGTGATCCGCGAAAGCTCGCGCAACTGCGTGGCCCACGCTGCAAGCAGTCCGAAGACGAATTCGCCCGCGCTTTGGATGGTTCCTGGCGTGACGAACACCTCTTCAGCTTGCGCATCGCCTACGAGCTATGGCAAACCTATCAGCGCAAGCTCGACGAAGTCGATGCGAAAATCGCCGAGCAACTCGCAGCCATGAAGCTGGAGCGGCCACTGCCGGAATTGCCGCCCGATCCCAAACCGCATTCCAACGGCGGCGTCAACTATCCCGCTTTCGATGTCCGCGCCGCCATTTACGGGGTCGTGGGCATGGACCTGACGGCCATCGAAGGGATCGCGGATATGACCGCGTTGACGCTTCTGGGCGAAGTGGGCACGGACGTATCGAAGTTCCCAACCGTGCAGCATTTCACCAGTTGGCTGGGTCTGTGCCCGAGCCTGAAGAAAACCGGCGGCAAGGTGAAATCGAGTGCCACCCGGCCCGGCGTAAACCGAGCGGCCCAGGCGCTGCGTCTGGCCGCCAACAGCCTGTGGCATTCCCAAAGCGCTATGGGTGCGTACTACCGGAGGATGAAGGCACGCCTGGGCGCGCCGAAAGCGATCACGGCGGCCGCTCGCAAACTGGCCGAACGGGTTTACCACGCTTTGAAATACGGCTTGCCCTACGTGCAACAATCCGAAGAGCAGTACGACGCCATGACCCAGGCACGGCAATTCAAGTCCCTGCAACGTCGAGCACGCCAGTTGGGTTATGAGTTGCACGCCACCGAAAAGCAAGCGAACCAACCGACAACGAAACCAACCCCCTAATCACGCTCGGCGACCGGCAACAACCAAAAATGCGGCAGAGCAGCCAGCAACCCCACGACACGACGTCAAAAAAGGCAAGAAACCGCCTTCGCGTGGAAGGTACGCCCACAGCAACCCAATCAATCAACCCAAGCAAAAACACTCTTCCGCTCAAAACAACATCTCACCAAAAAGAAGTTCTTTGGAAGCGGCTGCGCCCGATGCTCGGGCCCTCATCAGCAAAGAACTTGGTAAGCCTGCCGTGTATGGTGGTAGTAGCGGATGCGGTCATGGCTCGGTCGTTCGTTGGTGCGTCAGACCCGTGCGGTCGGCCCGTTTTGTAGTTTGAGCCGGGGAGTCTTACGGCCTTATCACTGGTGACCGCACGATCGATGAGGTCGCAGCCGTTCGATCGTGACGTTTCCCGTTTGGAAGATTCGTGCGATTTGCCGTCTCCCCCCGCGCCGTTTTTACAATCCTCCTTTCCCTTTGTGGAGACGGTCATGGTGGTGCCTTTCAACAAAAAACGTTCGCCCCAACCACACGCAAGCAAAGTTCGCCCGCGTTGCGCCTCTTCGTTTAATGTAACCCATTCTCATGCGGCCGGCATCGACATCGGCAGCGAAACCCATTGGGTTTGCGCGGGTCAAACCGACGATCCCAACGACACCGATTTCGTTCGCGAATTCTCCACCTACACCGCTGGCTTGCGGGAAATCGTCGCTTTTCTGCGTAAACACGGCGTCACCAGCGTCGCCATGGAAGCGACCGGCATCTACTGGATTACGCTCTTCGAGATGCTCGTCACCGAAGGCTTCGAAGTGTTTCTCGTCGACGCCAGCTACACCAAGCAAGTCAAAGGCCGGCCCAAGACCGACCGCCGCGACTGCCAATGGATCTATCGGCTGCATCGTGTCGGCCTGCTGTCCGCAGCCTTCCGGCCCGACGCTGCCACCTGTGTCCTACGCAACTATCTGCGGCAACGCCATACCTTGATTCGCTCCAGCGCCCGCCACATCTTGCACATGCAAAAGGCGCTCGAACAGATGAACGTCAAGCTGACGGAAATCATCGCCGACGTCAAGGGCCAGACCGGCCAACGCATCATTCAGGCGATTCTCGATGGCGAGCGTGATCCGCGAAAGCTCGCGCAACTGCGTGGCCCACGCTGCAAGCAGTCCGAAGACGAATTCGCCCGCGCTTTGGATGGTTCCTGGCGTGACGAACACCTCTTCAGCTTGCGCATCGCCTACGAGCTATGGCAAACCTATCAGCGCAAGCTCGACGAAGTCGATGCGAAAATCGCCGAGCAACTCGCAGCCATGAAGCTGGAGCGGCCACTGCCGGAATTGCCGCCCGATCCCAAACCGCATTCCAACGGCGGCGTCAACTATCCCGCTTTCGATGTCCGCGCCGCCATTTACGGGGTCGTGGGCATGGACCTGACGGCCATCGAAGGGATCGCGGATATGACCGCGTTGACGCTTCTGGGCGAAGTGGGCACGGACGTATCGAAGTTCCCAACCGTGCAGCATTTCACCAGTTGGCTGGGTCTGTGCCCGAGCCTGAAGAAAACCGGCGGCAAGGTGAAATCGAGTGCCACCCGGCCCGGCGTAAACCGAGCGGCCCAGGCGCTGCGTCTGGCCGCCAACAGCCTGTGGCATTCCCAAAGCGCTATGGGTGCGTACTACCGGAGGATGAAGGCACGCCTGGGCGCGCCCAAAGCGATCACGGCGGCCGCTCGCAAACTGGCCGAACGGGTTTACCACGCTTTGAAATACGGCTTGCCCTACGTGCAACAATCCGAAGAGCAGTACGACGCCATGACCCAGGCACGGCAATTCAAGTCCCTGCAACGTCGAGCACGCCAGTTGGGTTATGAGTTGCACGCCACCGAAAAGCAAGCGAACCAACCGACAACGAAACCAACCCCCTAATCACGCTCGGCGACCGGCAACAACCAAAAATGCGGCAGAGCAGCCAGCAACCCCACGACACGACGTCAAAAAAGGCAAGAAACCGCCTTCGCGTGGAAGGTACGCCCACAGCAACCCAATCAATCAACCCAAGCAAAAACACTCTTCCGCTCAAAACAACATCTCACCAAAAAGAAGTTCTTTGGAAGCGTCTGCGCCCGGTTTCGGGCTCTCATCAGCAAAAACTTCGCCAATCCATCAAATCGATAAGCGTTTGATTGGCTGTAGTTCTTGGAAGCGTCTGCCGCCGTTTCGGGCCCTCATCAGCAAAAACCTCGGCAATCCATCAAATCGATAAGCGTTTGATTGGCTTTAGTTCTTGGAAGCACGACATTCTTTAATTTGTTCGTATTTACGATCGCAGATGCACAATCCATTTTTTATTTTTTGTAGCAATCTCTAGCAACTCGGGTGATGATGGCGGTAACGCTGTTGAAGGTACAGGATGCACAATCCATTTTTTGTAGCAATCTGCAATCTGTAGCAACCCAGCCCGACTGACGGGCCCCATTAACCAAACAACTTCGTCAGTATATCAAATCGATAATCGTTTTATCATATGCCAAGTTCTTTGGAAACATTTTGTTCACATTTTCCATATATCTAAAACGAACCGACGATAGTTGCAGCAAAGACCCAGAGTTCGCAAAGCCTCACTCTGGGCTTACTGCGACGCCCGTACCAGGGTTGGGTCGTTGCCTTACAGGTAAGTATCCCAGGGTTGTAGTTATCCCAGGGTTCGCAAAGCCTCACCCTGGGATAGATAGTGTATTATAGTTCACTTAATTGCCTAGTCAAGGTCCGATTGACCGACAATAGAAGGGGAAACATCCATGAATGTCGCCACCCATTTCCTGCGGCGTGATCCTGCGGAAATCAAACCCTGGGCCGAGACTTGCGGCGAGGTCCGTTCTCTGATCGAGGAGAAGGATGAGGCCGCCGGCGAGGTTCTTCAGGTTGAGATCCGCGATGCCAAACTTCACTACCACGAACGAACCGACGAGTTCTATTACGTGATCTCCGGTGAGGGCACGATGATCCTCGACGATACTCAGGTCGAACTTCATCCGGGTGTCGTGGTCTATATCCCGCGCGGCATCCGCCACAAGGCTATCGGTACGCTCACGGTCCTTACGATATGTATCCCGCGCGGCGTCCTCAACGACGTACACGAGTTGGAGTGATGCAGCCATGCTGCACGCGGCCGGGAATGACACAATTCGCACCGAATACGACCATCATCGTTTGCCGCTCTGCGGCGAACGTCTTGGTCTTGCCGCTCCGCGGCCAAACCTGCCTCGGTCAGGCGCATATCGTTCAGGCACATAGCCTTCTGACGGTGGTAGCGCAAAGCCGCAGAGCGGCAAGAGAAGACGTTCGCCGCAGAGCGGCAAACGATGGAGATTCGCCGCGGAGCGGCAAACGATAAGGTCATGCATACACGCAAATTCGGTGCGATCGGATCAGGTTACGATTCAGTAACACGGCTGCAATCCGCTAATCGAAATCAGCGCGCAGGTCTTGATCTACATGCTATGATGTAATTACGGGGTCGAGAGAGAGAAGAGGCTTGGCCTCGATTCGGAAACCTAGCCGAGGGAAAACATGGTTTACTCCATGTTCCCCCGGCTGGTTGTGTTTTACGGCTTCGGATAGCCCAGATGCTTCTTCAGAAACGCATAAGTTCCTTTTCCGTGAATCTCATGGCCGCCCACAAAGAACTCAAGTTCGGTACGATCCGGAATTTTTAGCTTGTTCTCGTAGAGATAGCGCACCTTCGCATATTCGTAGGCGATCATCTCATCGATGCCGACGCCGTCATCGTGACCGCGTTCCACCATGAAAGGCCGCGGCGCGATGAGATAGGCCATCTCCGCATAATTGAAGGTCTGACCCAGATCGAACTCGGGCATCTCGTATTCGCGCGAGAACATATAGCTCATCCGCAAGGTAACGGACACGTTCTTGCCGATCCACTCGTTGAAATCGCCCGAACAGATCGACAGACAATACTTCGGCAAAATCGCCGGCACGCGCATGGCCGTCTTGCCGCCATAGCTCAGGCCATAGAAGGCCATTTTGCTGCCATCGACGTTGGGGAGTGTTTCCAGCCAGTCGAGAGTGCGTTCGTGCTGCCGAACGATGAACGAGAACAGCGACAACTTCAATGGGTTGGCCTTGCGCTGAAGAACTCGAAAACGATCGTGGCCGATATACGGGTTTTGCGGCGCGAAGACGATGTAACCCAGATCCGCAAGTTGTGCCCCGAAAGAGTTGTAGTAAGCCGTTTTCACCTTCGGATTGCAAACATCCGCTGGCCGGCCTTCGAGACCATGTTGGCAAACGATGACGGGCCGTTTCTCGTTTGGCTTCAAGTCCTTCGGCAAGAGCAAAATCCCATAGGCAAAAACATCGGGATAGAGATCGAGCGTAACCTCATAGCCTTTCCATTTCGGAGTATCGTAAACTTCGCGCGAACGCGGATTCATCGGCTGATCGGGAGCAGGCAGCTTGCCGATGACTTCTTCCCAGAAGAATTTTCGTATCGGCTCGATCGATTTAGCCCAGGCTTCCGGCGAAGAACGATCGCACTTGGCGAAGCGAGCATCCCGGGTAGGTTCGCTATCGCGCCAGACTTTTTGAACGTGATTGACGAGTTGATCGAACTGGCGTTTCTGGCGTTCGTTGGGGTTGAAGGATTTGCGTAGATCCTTGGCCGCGTAGTCGTCCCCCTTAAGTTTCGCGTCCCGAATGGTTAGTGTTTCGACCAGAGTTTGCAAAGTAGTGCGAAAAGCGGGAAGGTCATACGCGTCCCCGTGAATATACTCGGGCTCTGCCATCCGCGGGTTTCCAAGCAAAGCTCTCACTCGTTTCAGTTCAGGTTTAGCAAAATCCAAGGGAGGAAGAACGATTTTTCCCGGAGCAGCGCCGCCGCGACCTGGTCGGCTTGCGGGCGGTCCATCCACTTTCGGTCGCAACGTATGCTCGACGATCAGAGTCCGCTTCTCCGGATAGAATCCCGTGTGTGAATAAGAGTAGAACCCTGCAGCGATCTCGGCATCGCCAAACTCGGTCAACAAGCCCCACACGTTTCGGTAAATCGGCTCCTCCCAGGTTTGCTCGCGCGGGCCAAACACACCGCTTACTACCGTTCCCACGATGCGATGCTCGGATATGGCCCCGCTATACATCGCAATCAATCCGCCTTCGCCATACCCATAAATCCCGATCGGCGCGTGATCCTTTTCCTTCGCAAACCAATCGACAACGGCTAACACTTTCTGAATCTCGTAGCCGAGAATATGCCGGCCCATCTCGTATGCCATGCGATAGATGAACTCTCGATGAGGCTGATTGGTCCAGCGTCCCAGCTTGGCGCTGCCCGAGAAGTCGTCCTTCCGATCGATCAACATCGGGATGATGACCCGGCAACCGTTCTCGGCCAACTGGCGGCCAAATTGCGACAGATTCGGAACTCCGGGAGCCAATCCCGCAAGTTGTTCGGGAGTCCAGTCGGCATCCGGAATGGCCACGACCTGTGCGATCACTTTGCCTTTTGGTTCGAGCAGCAAGCCTTCGCCATCCACACCAGGAAGGACCGGCCAGCGCACCGCGTGGACCTTGTAGCCTTGAGTTTCACCGACGAGTGAAGGACTATTCGGCCCGCCGACATATTCGATGTCGTTGAACTTCACGCGCTCATCGACGACACCCAGAATCTTCTTGAGCCGTTCGCGATTGGCAGCAACCGACTTGGCATAAGCAACCGAAGAAGACGTGTCGATCTTCCAGAGTTGTTTGCGTTTCTCAACGGATGCAGCAGTTTCGCGATCGAGATATTTGCCGATGCCATCGACCATCTTCATGGCGAGGTCGTCTTTGCCTTCAAGCGGCTTGGTATCTGGAAGCGGATCGGCAAATAGAGGGTTGGCCGCGACCAAGAAGCAGATAAACGCGGTGCGAATTGACATCATAATGCAAGCTCTTTCTTATGGTTCCAAGTTCCAAGTTGAAAACAACGGCTATTTTTTCTGCAACTGGTACTTCAACAGGGCGATCTCGGCTTCGAGCCTGCTCGCTTCAGCTTGTTTCACATCCTGTCGAGTTGCTGTACCGACGTCGAATTTCACTTTCGTCAATTCCTCGACCGTTGTCGTATTCTCGATCCACTTCTTGAAGTGCGCCATTTCTTTGATGGGGTCGCCTCGATCTCGATCCAGTCCCGCTTCACAAAGATTCTTGCAGGCATCCAGGACGGTCGCGAGCGGATCTCGGCCGACTCTCAATCGCTCGAGGAACCTTTCCACGTGAAAGTTAAGCTGCTTCATAGCGAGCGTGCTGTGCTTCTTTCAGTTTCTTTTGCAGGGTTTCCTTGTCGATTTTCTCTGGGCTGGGCTTTGGTGCTGCCCAAGCGACCGTGCGAGTGCCCAAGACAACGAGGGAAAGGAACCCAACGAGAGCGAGTTTCTTTGGGAAGTCCATTTTCATTTTCCTTCAGTGAACGGGACGTTAGATGGTTTCACGTCAATAACCCCTCTCCACCAACCACTCAGCGAGAAGATTATCGTACCCGGCCAGTTCGCAGACGGCCAAACGAAACCCCTTCATATCTGCCAGAAACAGCGGAAGCCAGAGTGTCCGGCCTAAACCCGGCGGATTGATGCGCAGATACCGCAGACCGAGCAAATGGATGGGACGCAGTCGTTCGATCGCTTCCCATCGAACCATTTGATAACGGTTCATGACGTCCAAGCAACGAATGCCGTCCGGATGGACATAGATGGGAAAGAGCCGGAGAACCACGCTCAGAACCAGAGCGGAAACGATGGCGCACATGAGCGAAACCACGATTTGCGGTATTTCGATGGGGATGTTCAACCAGAATCGCGCGGCGACAAAAAGCAAGCCAACCATGAGGCTGGCCGTTGTGGTGACCAATCGCCAGAAAGGGAAGAATGCGATCCGAAAAGCGAGAAAAGGACCGATCATAAGCGATCCTGGGAATAAGCCTCACTCGGCGTTTTCAGCTATCCAGGTCGTGATGAGGTTGTGGAGATCTCGGTAGTTTTCCAGATCGGCTTCTGTCTTTTTCACTTCTGAGAGTAAGTCAGGGATCGAATCGGTAAAGCGGTTGAATTGAGTAGCGATATAGTGCGTACCGAGGAGGTTCCGATTACCTGCTTGAGATTGGAGCCAGCCTCGAACCTCACGGATGACCGTGCTGGGGTCGTTGTTGTGACTCCGAATATCCTGGCCCGCGATATCGGACAAGAATTTCTGATATCGATAACGCTCACGGTCGAGAACCAGGATAACTTTCTTTCGCTGCTTCACATCCTGACTGTATTTGAAGCCGGTAAAAATACCGAACTCGTAGGGCATGTTAAACCAAGGCAGCCCTTCCGTATTCGTTTCGGTTCTTGAAATGTCGTGAATACCAAGGCGAGAGGTTTCTATTAATCGGATTATCTTCTCAGCCCTCGTTTGACCGGAATCGTCGACTTCCAATGCACATCGAGCCGTGAATCGACAATATTCCACTGTGAAAACGATAGCGCGGAACATAGGTCGATAAAGTTCGTCGAATGGACAGTTGATGAACACACTGTTTCTATAGGTCGGCCGTATGTTCCTTGAGCGAATCACGAACCGGCCTCTTGGGATTTTTGTTCTAATTCCCGACGACGAACGGCCCTGACTGCTTTACGAATCAATGAAAGCGGTATTTTCCCCTTTCCAGGCAAGCGAATAGGGGTGTATTTGGCTTTCTTCGGTTGTTTCTTTGCCATCGGAAAGTTCCTCGCAACAGATGGCCAATTCACTTGGGGTATTTTCCCAAGTTTCGGGATCGCTGTCAACCGGCGCGCGAATTACCAACATTGGTCCCGGTCATTTGAACAACCCCTCAATCGGCTCGGCCTCGATGAGCGGCAACGGCCGATTGTCCGGCCCAGGCAGCCTGGAATCCAGATCGATTCCAAGTCCCCGATAGACGCTCGCCGCCACTTCCGGCGGGCTGATGGGACGATCTTTAGGCTGCGCGCCCTGCTTATCCGATGAGCCGATCACCTGACCGCCCTTCACCCCGGCTCCTGCAAACAGAATAGTCCACACGCCGGGATGGTGATCTCGTCCGCCGCGCGGGTTCAGTTGAGGCGTTCGTCCAAATTCTCCCATCGCCAGTACCAGCGTGTTATCCAACATGCCCCGCTGTTTGAGGTCTTCAAGCAGGCCCGTGTAAGCCATATCGAACATCGGGCAGAGCGTTTCCTTGTAGTCGTTGAGGTTGACCGCGAGTGAGCCGCCGTCGGCATGGCAGTCCCAGGTGATTTCGGAAAACACCGTATCGAACATATTTACCGTCACGAAGCGGACGCCATGCTCGACGAGCCGGCGGGCCAACATGCAGCTTTGGCCAAAGGTGTTTCGGCCGTAGCGATTGCGAACGGTGTCTTTCTCCTCTTCAACGTTGAATGCTTTCTTCGCGTTTTCCGCGAAGAGCAGCCCGAACGCTTGCTCATAGGCCGAATCGCGCGAGCGAATGTCTTCCGTCGCATCGAATGCCTTGTGCGCTGCGTCGATTGCGTCGAGCAGATCCTTGCGCGATTTCATTCGAGCCGGATCGAGTCCGGACGGGGCATGAATGTCGGCGACTTGAAGGCCATTGGCAACTGCATCGCCGCGCAGGAAGAAAGGCTCATGCTTCGCGCCGAGATAACCTGCGGATTGACCGTGGCTGACGCTTACCCCGGTGCTCCCGATCGGACCCGGCAGAATCATGAACGGGGGCAAGCCGCCGTTTGTCCGACCTTTGAGATGGGAAACGACCGAGCCATAATGCGGATATTCCTGGCCGCCGCGCGCGAGGTAGCCGGTTTGCATCAGCTGATGACCGGTTTCGTGAATCGGTGCGGCCTTGTGATAGACGGAGCGCAATAGGGCATAGCGATCGGCCTGTTTGGCCATCAGCGGGAAATGTTCGCAGATTTCAACACCGGAGACATTGGTCTTGATCGGCTTGAAGGGGCCTCGAATGGTGTCGGGCGCATCGGGTTTGAGATCCCACGTATCGAGATGACTCGGAGCGCCAACCAGGAACAGCAGGATGCAATTGATGTCCTTGCCGCTGGTTTTGGCCTCAGCCTGAAGTCTGCTGACATCCGCAAGACTAAGGCCAACGGCCCCGGCGGACAGGCTGCCCACGCGCAGAAAATCGCGGCGCGTCAAACCGTCGCACAATTGGACAGGCTTGTTGCTGTTGAAAGTCAGCATCGCTGGCCCTCGAAGGAAGAATGAGGATGGTGGGATAATGAGTATATCGTAATCTCTTGGAATGAAGATGCAAGAGAATAGCGTAGAGCGGCGGGTGGGTCCACTTTCCGATTTCGCTACGAGCCGATACTCGGATGGGTGGCCAGAATCTCCTTTAGACGTTTCAAAGCCCGGATATAGCGATTGCTTGCCGCGGTTTTGGTCAGCCCCAGGACGTCAGCGGTTTCCGTGTTGGTCAACTCTTCGAAATGTCGCAGGGCGAGAACCTCGCGGTCGAGCGCATCCATGCCGTTGAGGGCTTCCTGAAGCTTTAACTGTCGTTCGGCCCGGATGGCCGCCTGTGTAGGGCTTGTCAGCCGGCCCAACAACAGATTGGCCAGCGAGTGGGTGCTCGCTGCCGGGCTGCCCCCGGCACAAAGCGACACTTCTTTCGAGACGTCCCGCATCTCGGCACCAAGATGCTGGCGGTGCAAAATCAGCAATCGTTCGGAAGTGATGAGCCGAAGCCACAGGTAAGAAGTCATGTTTCTCTGTGCGAAGTCCGCTGCCTTCTTTTGCACGTCCAGGAACGCTTCCTGCAAGACATCCGATGCGTCGAGCCGGCCTTGCAAACGGCGGTCGAGGCGCAGGCGGACCATCCGCTTGAGCCGTTCGCGGTGAAGTTCAAACACTTCCCCCGCAGCGCCCGCGTCGCCGTTGCGCAGCCGATCTTCGGCATCGGGAATCATGGCGTTTCGGCCTCAATAAGCGCTTTCACTTCGCGGTCCAGGATCACAAGTTCGCTACGAGCTTCCCAGGGAGCCTGTCGGAAGGCCTTCGACTCCCTGGCAATTGCCGCGCCGCCGATCAATGCAAGCGGTCCCGTGCCGGCTTCCCATGGCGGGGTCAGAGTGCTGAGAGCGTTATGCCGCCATTGAATTGCTTCGACTTTGTTGCCTGCCTTGGCATGGGCCAATGCGAGCCAGAATTCCTCGCGCGGCAAATCCTTCAATATGCGGCAAGCCCTGGCGGTTTCGAGTCGCTCAATCGCATCCTTGTATCTCCCATCCCGGATGAGCATCGCTCCATAAAGACGGGCGATCGACGGATGATTCGGCATCTCGGCTGACCATTTAGAAACCGATTCGAGCAAGTTTTTCAGAAAGCGATCCGTTTCCGGGTTCTTCGGTAGAAACACGGCAACCTCAGCCAGTTGGTAAATCAGCTCGGGATCATGATGCGTCGATCCCTCGAGCGCAGCAACGAGGATTTTGAAATCCTTTTTGATCCCGTACTCCCAAAAATCACGGTCGCTTCGCGATTTCTTCCCGCGTTCGATGGCTTGCCTGACTTGGGCAGCGCATTCCCGCACATCGGATCTGATTTTGCCGAAGTCCTTTCTCGGCAACGTCGCAAGAGACGAGGTATTTGGACTGTTCAAACCACCGTGAGCGTACAATTGGTCCAGATGGAAGCGCCGGCTCTCCCAGGCACCCTCCCTGATGTCGGACCTTGCCTGTTGCAGGTGCCAGTTCGCGTCGAACTCGGCCATCTTCCGCCGCAGAGCGACCTGCGCGGGTGGGATCGCATTGAGCATTGTAGACTTGAGCAGACCGTCGCTGCGTTCGTACCAAAGTCGGCCGTTGTTAAGCGTAGCCAGGGTGAAATAGGGCGGCGTTTTTTGGTCGAGGTTATAGACGAATGCGGTATCGCCGGCGCAGTAGGCAAGTTTGGTTGCGTCTGGGCTGAATGCTATCGCCGACAGCCGATCTGCATGGGGGAAAGTCAACAACGGCAACACCTCGATCGCTTTGGCGTTCTTTCCGTGTCCTGCTTGCTCTCTGCGCTCGGCGTCAATGGCCGCGCGGGGTCGCGTTTCCCAAAGTCGGAGCTTGCTATCGGTACTGCCCGTCGCGATCAGTCGGCCACACGGACTGAAAGCGACACAGTCGGTTTGCTTCGCCTCTCGGAGGTGCAGGTAGGGCAGGCCGGTTTCAACATCCCAAACCAATGCACCATTTGCGGGTAACGCGGCCGCGGCGAGCCAGCGCCCGTCGGGACTGAAAGCCAGCTCGCCAAGGAACCCGAACCCGATTTCGTCCGAGAACCGCGAGAATTCGCGGATCTTGGTCCAGGTTTTCGCATCCCACAGAGCCACATTCCAACCGGCAGTAGAGACAGCAAATTGCCGGCCATCCGGACTAAACGCGAGAACACTGGCACGATTCACATTCAGTTCCCGGTTGGTAACTTGACCGGTTTCAATATCGAGGAGCAAAAGCTTCGGCCCGTTCCCAACGAACGCGAGTGTTCGTCCATCCGCGCTAAACGCCAGGGAGCCAATATAGGAGTCACCTTCGCTGAAACTCCGGTTCGCCCGGCCATTGAGCAAGTGCAACGAGGTGCCGTCCGTCGCGGCTATGGTTCGGCCGTCCGGGCTTAAGGCAAGACGGGGAACAGAGTATAGGATCGGCATTGCTCGCTGGGACGGTACGGCGACGGTATTGGCATCCAATGGGTCACCGTTGCCGGCATCCCATGTCCGCACGATCGAATCTCGACCCAGGGTAACGAGCCGATTACTTCCGGCGAAGGCGATTCGATTGTAGAAACGCTGGGAGGCGTTCAAGAAGGTCGGTTGATTTTCACCGTCCGCACGCGGAATGCTTTTTCCGCCGCCGATACGCCTGGCGACGGGAGCGAGAGTCAGTTGAAGGCACTGCGGAGTCCGTCGCAAATCCCAGAGCTTGATCTCACCGGGCTTCGCATCAAATTGCCTTCCTCCCATCAACCTCTCGCTATCCGCATGGGCGGCAAAGGCCCCGGATGCCAGGCGCTGGCCGTCGGGGCTAAAGGCGAGTGTGGCGACCGCGTTGATGTGGCCGAAGAAAGTGTCGCGGAGTTTGGGTTGTGCTGCCTGCATATCCCAAATGCGGATCGCACCACTCAAATGGCCAACGGCCAGGTATCTGCCATCGGGCGAGACGGCCAGACAATAAGGGTCGGTATTCTCGATCACAACCGATTTTTGGCCGGAATCAGGCTCGAAGAATTGCAGGCCGCGCCCGCCAATCGTTGCCACCCAGCGCCGCGCGGATCCAAAGCAAGAGACGAGGCGGTCCAGTTTGCAGCGTTTGCTCCGCGTCCAAAGCGGGAGCGCGGGGAGACTGGAACGGGAATGAGCCGAACGACCCGATCCTCGATCCAGTCGTACACGGCAAGATCGGTTTTGGTGCTGGAAGTTACCGTAGTTGTCAGCGCATACCACAGCGCACCGCCCTTTGGCTCGGCCGCAAACCACAACGAACTCGGTGTTTTTGGCTGCTCGCGCACGACCCGTCCGGTCGGGATTTCCCAGACGATTGCCGGCGTCTCGGCGGTGTGCCCGAACAGGTAGCGTCCCTCCGGCGAAAAGATCAACCTCATCACCGAGTTATCGAACGTGCCCAGAGGATCCTTTCTTGGAATCGTCGATTTCACCTTCGGTATGAACTGATCTTTCGCATCCGGCGTCTCGAAGACTCTCTCCAGGTTGCCGTCCCCAATATTCCAGAGGCTCACCCGGCCTCTCTTTTCGAGGCCCCTTGTGTGGCGTACCTCGACCCGCTCGGCCGTGACCACCGTTTGGCCATCGGGGCTAACGGCCATCGCCGTGATTTGCTTCTCTGCTGCCTTCCAGGTGCGTACCTGCAAACCCGTGACTGCATCCCAAATCCGCACGCTGCCGTCCGTGCCGGCGGAGACCAGATACTTTCCATCAGGAGTGAACTCGACCGCCTGAACATCGCCTTCATGCCCGTAAAGCGTGGCATATCCGCCGGCGAAATGTTGACGCAGCAGGTCCGCTGCCGAAAAGATGGGATTCCTTTTGACTTCCGATTGCTTCGCCGGTTCAATCACGGGAAGATCCCAACCCATGGTTTGCAGGTCGTCGAGCACCCTGCGGGCTTGCACCACATTGCCGTTGTTCCATTCGGTCTGGGCGGTTCGCAAGCTGCTGGATAGCATCAGATCGAGGATTTCCTGCCGGGCTTGACGTTCCCGGCCCGCCACTTCCAGAGCCTTCTTTTTTTCTTCCGCGGCTTCTCCGGCTTTGAGTGTGGCCAGTTTCTCCGCGTTCTGGGCCTTGCCTTCCGAATCCTTTGCCTGGTCAGCGCTGCGACGTGCCGACTCGGCTTGCTTCACGGCATCTTCGCGCGCCTCCACAGCCTTTGCGCCAGGTTTTCCGCTTCGCGTGTGCGAACGGCTTCAGCCCTGGCGAAGTAAATGGAGACCCCAGCCCCGGCGGCGAACACCAGGAGCACCATCGCCATAAGTCCTGCCACCGTTGGGTTCCGCCGGCACCAGCGCAGGCTTGCTCGGTTTTGCCTGCCCGCCGGGCCTGGATGGGACGGTCTTCCAGATACCGGCGCAGGTCGCCGGCCATCTCTGTTGCCGACGAATACCGCAGCGCCGGATCGCGCTGGATCGCTTTGAGCACGATTGTTTCGAGATCGCGGGGAACGGCCGGATTGATGCTTCGCGGCGCTGCCGGTGAGGCCGCGAGAACTTGTTCGACGAGCTTGGCGCGGTTATCCGCTGTGAAGGCGGGCTTCAACGTCAGAAGTTCATACATTGTCAAACCGAGAGCATAGACATCCGCCCGATCGCACTGGCCCTCGAAGCGTTCGGGAGACATGTAGCGGAGCGTGCCGATCACATCGCCTGCAACCGTCAAATCGTCGGTGTCGGCACTTTTTGCCAGACCAAAGTCGGTCACCCAGATGGTGCCGTGCAGATCGAGCAGCAAGTTCGCGGGCTTGATATCCCGGTGCAAAATGCCTTGATCGTGGGCATACGACAGAGCATTGGCTGCCTGCTCGCCGATGCGGGCTACGGTGCTCCAGTAATGTCGGCCGTCATCCGACAGATTTCCCGATAATGAAGGCGCAGACGAATGATTTACCTGGATGCCGGAAATGTGCCCGACCGTTGGCTGATCGACTTCTCGACCGCTGTAAAATGTTCCGGTGAGCATCGCGCCGGCGACTTCGGAAACGGGCCGAACTGGGGCGACGGGAACGGCCGACTTGTCTTTTAGCCGGCGGACCTCCTCAATGACATCGTCGAGAGGATGTCCCTCAATAAACTGCATGGCGTAATAGTGCCGGCCATCGGCCTCGCCAGTGCCGTAGACTGGAACGATATTGGTGTGGTGCAGCCTGGCGGCGGCCTTGGCCTCGCGGCGAAATCGTTCCAGACGATTGCGGTCGGCCATGGAGTCGGCAGGTAGAAGTTTCAAGGCGACGTGCCGGCCGAGCGATTCTTGCACGGCCTCGTAGACAATGCCCATGCCGCCGCGCCCAATTTGACGGATGATGCGGAACTCGCCCACCTGGCTCGGCACATTTGCCTCGGCCATTGGTTCGATTGCGCTGTTTCGGTCAGCGGAGACCGGCTTGAGTTGCTCCATCTCGACCAGGGCGGGAAAGAGTTCGCGCACCTCGTCGGCCCGATCCGGCAAGCGATTTGCATATTCCGTGAGTGACGGCATTTCCCCGGCCCGATAACGAGCAACGAATTCCTCGGCAAGGCGATCGAGGGGGTCGCGGTCGGCAGATGAATCATTTGACGCGGGCATGCTCGACTCCATTTCGGAACTACGGTAGGATTATACCTGCGCTGGCGTCGCGAGCGTCCACAATGAATCCGAGAAAATTTCCGACAATGGATGCCGCCGAGAGTCGTCAGCCAAACGGAGCAGCTGATGAAAGAGGTGACTCGTATCCTGGACGCCATCAGCCAGGGCGACGCTTTGGCTGGGGGGCTTCATCGGGCCGGAAGCGAAAATCGAACTCCGCACCTGGAACGCGACGCCGTGGAGACACAAGTACACGAAGGCTATTTTACTGGAGGAACGCAAGCATGAACCGTCGCATGGCCAACGAACAGTGTGCCGCGGAATTATTACAGGCCCGTGACGCCGTGCGGGTCGTCGCCAATCCATCTCATATCGGATTTGACCTCAGCCTCGGGCGCGCGTACCAGATTGGACGCATGCTCCACGAACGCCTCGTGGAACGTGGATTTCAGTCGGTCGGCCGGAAAATCGGGTTCACCAATCGGGCGATGTGGGAGCAATACAAGGTGACTGAGCCGGTCTGGGCTCAAATGTATGCTCAGACCGTTCATTTCTCCCACGGGGGACAGTCTCGCCTTACCTTGGACGGAATGGTGGCACCACGACTCGAACCGGAAGTGGTTCTCAAGTTGCGATGTCCCTTGCCAAACGGCGAGCCATCTTCCGAAGAGCTAGCCCGTTGTGTCGAATGGGCGGCGGTTGGATTCGAGATCGTGGATGCTCACTTCGCGGACTGGCGCTTCAAGGCCGACGAGGAGGCCGTCGCTGACTTTGGCCTCCATGCCGCGCTAGTCGTTGGCACTCCGTGGCGACTTGATTCGGAAGATCCGCATCAGGTCGCTACGATGCTGGAATCGCTCCAAGTCACACTCCGCGGCGGCAAGGATTTCTCGGCCGACGGCGATGGACGCAACGCTTTGGGCAGCCCCTTGCTTGCGCTTGGCTTTCTGGCACGCGCTCTGGCAGCGCAAGCGTGGGCACCCCCGCTGATGGCCGGTGAGATCATTACCACCGGCACGCTCACTTCGTTTCCCTTCGTATGCCGTGGTGAATCTTATCGTGTAGAAGTCACAGGAGCGCCCTTGGGACCGCTGCAACTTGACATTGTTGCCTGACAAATGTTTTGGGAGTGATTCAGTGTCAATCGAACTCCGGAACAAGTCCCGATGATAATCGCGACAAGCCTTTATCTGTTGACCGTCGCCGTGCTGCGTGCAGGTTGGGCCGCAGCGCTCGTATGGGTTCAGCGCTGGCTGTGGGCTTCCCTCGCAGGATTCGGTGGAATGCTCGTGTGCTTAAGTCTGCTCAGAGGGTGATCGTTCGGCGGACTGTCAATTAAGGCGACAACGGGGTAGGATAAACGCATCGACTGGGGAAAGCGACCCGAAATGACAGAGCCTATCGTCATCCCTCCACCACCCGTTCGCGACTCAAACTTCTTCCTAGTCTTTTTCGGCCTGGTCATGACAACACCGGGCATCGGAGGCATTGTCCTGTCCATCGGCCTGGCCGGGCGGAATCCTTTATGGTTCTCCTTCTGCATCTTCCTCACCTTCTTCCCTTTCCTCGGAATCGGGGTATGGCTGCTCGGTATCGCGTGGTACTGGTGGCGGGTCCGGTTCGAGCCGCTGATCATCGAGACAACGGGAAATGTTCTTTTTCGGGGAGCCACACTGTTCGATTCCGCCACGAGGCTGATCATCCGCGTCAAGATACTTTCTTGTGAGGGCGGCTCATACGAGAGATTCTACCTGCTCGCCGATACGCCGCGGGGGGAAATTGATCTGCCGTCCCCATGCTTCGATTCGTTTGGCACCCGTAAGGAGGCTGAGGCCGTGGCTGCCTCGATTAGCGAGGCTCTAGGTATTCCGGTGGTATTTGAGGGATGAGGTGGCTTTAGCTCAGCGTCGGCCGTCGGGGTGAGCTTCAACTCCCAGAGACCGAAATGACGGCCGGGTTGCTGTCATAAAAACCCGTTGCGCCTTCCCACCGGCTCGACTGCCTAAGGTTTCGGGACGGGCTGCGGTTTGGCGCGGGGCTGCCAGACATCGACCACGTACCGAACCTCCCCGTCCTTGCCGTGGACCAACAGCCGGCCGTCCCCCCACGGGGCGATGTCCTTCTCAACTACCAAGGAGAGGCGGGTGTCGATCTTCGGCCCGCGGACCTCGAAGAGTCGCCGACCTTTGTCCTCCTTGATGAACTTCAGGGTACAGTCCAGGGTAACCTTGGGCGACGGCTTGCCGCCCGCCACGGGGTCGCCGAACTCGTTGAATTTGGGGACGGTCGGGTCGAGGGTGAGGGTGCCCTTCCCGCCGTCGGCGAGCCGGCATTGCAGCCGGAGCCAGTGGATCGGCTCCTTGCTCTCCGCCAAGAGAAGGTCCGTGGAAACGGTGTTAGTGAGAAACTGTACGTCGGGCGGCTGCGCCGCGCCTGGTGCCGCGGCGAAGACAAGTATGCCTCCCACGAGTAGTGCTAGATGCATCGGAACCCCCCTGTTGAGAACCACTTGAGCCGCCGAACAAGGATTGTCGCGCGCGTGCGCGCTTCTCTGACGAACTTTTTACTGTAAAACACTCCCATCGGGAAGGCCGGAGTAGCTACCGGTCTTGCGTGCTCAGGCATCGCATTGCTGACCCTGTGCGGTGCCGAGCGAGCTCCCCGATAGGGGTCAGAGTATGTCGAAGAAAAAGCCTGCGCTACCGCTGGTGGTCGTCCGTTTGCGGCCGTCGCCAATCGTCGGCGCTGATAGTCCGTTCTCTCTGATCGAAGATACTCTTCGTGCGCGATTCTTGCACCTTTCTGATGCCACCGAAGCAACATGCGCAGGTCGATCAGCATTCAGAATCTCCGACGAAGAGTATCTGCTGCTCAATGATGTGCAAAGCCGGGATGATGTTGGGATTTGTCGAATCATGTTCCACGATAGGTGGGCGCAGGGTTCCGTGCGCTGTACTCTAGCGAAGCCAGGAGAACGCCGGGTCGCATCGCCCGAGGGATTTGGGATGCGGGTTTCTGATGAGACTCTACAACAACTGGAACTTTGATGAGCGATACATGTCGTCTGTTCCCTTACCGCACAATCACCATTATGTTGACCTGTGTTGCGGCGGCATTTGGCATCGCTGTCGGGACAGGGGCACTCGAAGTCCGTCGTGTATCCAAACCCGCTCCCTCACCCGAGCGGGAAGCCGCGAAAGCATACGTCCACCGGGATAAGGCCGCGGAAAGCTTGCTGGACAACCAAAACGTACTTTGGGTCTACCAATTCGCAGGTGGACTTCCCAAATGTTGGGCTGAGATCGATTCCGAAGGGCACAAGCAAACCCTCGGCCCGTGGGTTTCGACCATGCATCCGGGGTTCATCGGAGAGGATCCGGTAGACCACCCGATATTGGAGTCGGTCGAGGGCTACGTCGCACTCTTCGGACCAACTTCCGACGAGCAGAAGTACCGCATGGTGTGCGCGGTCACGAAGGTCGAATATCCCCCGAACACGAACCAGGAATGGCGAACGACCGGCTTCCGCGACCCGATGGAGGTAAGGTTGCCGAACCTACTTCCGCCGCGCCCGGAAGGGATTGGAGTTTCTGGGGGATTTGGCTCCAACGAGGGAACGAAACCGCGAGTCATCCCTGCGGGCGAGGATGCGGTATTGACTTCCCGCGGCTACTATACCCCATCGGGCAAGTCTTGCACCGTCCGGTTGAAACTCCGGTTCCTGACCGCAAAGGAGATTGCAGCCAAGCAATAGCTTCTCGGATCACTTCGACTTCCAGTCGAATTCCAGAACAGGTTCCGATGATAATCGCGACAAGCCTCTATCTGTTGACCGTCGCCGTGCTGTTCGTCGTTTGGGCCGCTGCGCTCGTATGGGTCCGCCGTCGCTTATCGGATCCGGTCGACAATGAAATGCAGGCGGAAGGTTTACCTGCATTGGATTGGGCCGAATTGGCTTTCTTGGCGGAGGGTGCCCGGAGCGTTTTTTCGTCGGCAATCGTGTGGTACGTCCAAAACGGTTACGGCGATTACGATCCTAAGACAAGCCGGCTGATTCCGCTCCACCCGCTTCCTGACGATACCCATTTCGCTGTTCGGATGATCGCTCACGCCGGCAGCACGGAGAAGATTCTCGACAACGCCAAGCGTTCGTATGGAATCTCCTTCCAGCATCTCGAAACCCAGGGCCTGGTAATACCTTTTTCACGGCGAGTCAAGCGCGGTGCTGTAGGAGTTTTGCAGTTCTTCGCATCGCTGATTCCGTTTGGATGCGGCTTCTTTTCCAGTTTCCTGTTCTTTGACGACGTCGAAGAACAACTGGCCAAGAATGCTCTGGGAATTGTCGTCCCGCTGTCCATCGTTTTTTTTTCGGGGCTCATTCTGATGCTGTATTCGTGTTTCCTCATGTCAATGGCGACATTTCCCCGGCGTTTGAGCCGGCGGGGCCAAAGTGTCCTTCGGGCTTACAAAAAAAGGTATTGGCCCAAGCAGCGCTGGTTCCAAGTCTATGGCCCCGTTCCCAACTTGGACGAGAATCTGGCGTTGGCGGTCGCTCTCTACGGCCTGTTAGCCCTAAAGCGCACTCCCTTGGCGCATCTGATGGAGGGACTGATGCCTCCGAACATAGACTGATAGACAGGCTCAAGCTTACAATGCATGTCTGCACGACCGTTCCGAAAACCGTTTTCATAGAATAACTGCTCCAGGCTTTCTTTTTCGACGACCGTAAGGCTGATACGACAGGCCTCGTATGTCAGGGTACAATACACGAAGTCAAAGGGAGCATCCGCAATGGCAGAGGCCGTAGTCCAAATCAACGGTTGGGAAAGGGCGCTCATGGCGGCGGAAAAGGTCAAAGAGCTTCTGCTCAGGGCAACTCGCGCACTCGACTCAGCCGGTGTACCCTACGCCGTTGCCGGCGGCAATGCCGTTGCCGAGTGGGTCGGCCGAATCGACGAGGGTGCCGTCCGCACGACGCGCGACGTCGATATCCTGGTTCAACGCGCCGACCTTCTCGCTGTCCGAGCTGCGCTCGAAGCGGTCGGTTTCGTCTATCATCACCTCCTCGACATCGATATGTTCGTCGACGGTCCTGAAGGCAAGCCGAGTAGCGGAGTTCATTTGCTTTTCGCGGGCGAAAAAGTTCGACAGGGCGACGAGAACAACCTCCCCAGTCTCCACGAATCGGAACGAGCCGTCGATTTTCAGGTGGCCAGCTTGGAAGCATTGGTGAGGATGAAGTTGATCGCTTACAGGCGTAAAGATCAGGTACACCTACTCGATCTGATCGGCGTCGGCCTTCTCAATGGCACTTGGCCCGCACGTCTACCAGCACCGCTGGGGCGCGCCTGCAGCAATTGCTCGATGATCCGAATGGGTGAGGCATCCGTCATGGCAGAAGCGGCAGTCATTCTTAGCGGCTGGGAGAGGGCGCTCATGGCAGCGGAAAAGGTCAAAGAGCTTCTGCTCAGGGCAACTCGCGCACTCGACTCAGCCGGTGTACCCTACGCCGTTGCCGGCGGCAATGCCGTTGCCGAGTGGGTCGGCCGAATCGACGAGGGTGCCGTCCGCACGACGCGCGACGTCGATATCCTGGTTCAACGCGCCGACCTTCTCGCTGTCCGAGCTGCGCTCGAAGCGGTCGGTTTCGTCTATCATCACCTCCTCGACATCGATATGTTCATTGACGGCCCGGAAGGCAAGCCGAGTAGCGGAATTCATTTGCTTTTCGCGGGCGAAAAAGTTCGGCAGGGTGACGAGAACAACCTCCCCAGTCTCCACGAATCTGAGCGCGCCGTCGATTTTCAGGTGGCCAGCTTGGAAGCATTGGTGCGAATGAAATTGATCGCCTGGCGCGACAAGGACCGTACGCATCTTCGAGATATTATCGGCGTCGGCCTGCTCGATGGCACCTGGCCCGCACGTTTGCCGGCACCGCTGGGGGCACGCCTGCAGCAATTGCTCGATGATCCGAATGGGTGAGTTATTACTTCACCTTGGACACAGGCTGGTCCGGGTGGGCGGGGTTCGGGATTAGTCGGCGATTGGCGCAGTCGGCCAGCAGATCAAGTTTTTCCAGAACGGTTTGGCCAATCAATACCTCATCACCCAGCACCAACGCTTCTTCCAGGGTATCGCGCCCCATCACATCAAAAATGATCGGCTCCGTAATGGCGACCGACTCCGTTCGCCCATCGGCATACTCGGCCATCCGATTGCCGCGCGACAATACTCCCAGCGCCTGCATGACATGAATCGGGATGACCGAGCGCACTGCACCTGTATCCACGAGCGCATCCGCCTCGTACCGTCGAATCGCGGACTTCTTCAACTTGCGGCGACGATTGGCCATTTCATCCGCCGAATTGATGAGAAGCACCTTGACTCGGATTTCGCCCATACCTTCTATAGCCTGTATTTGCTGTGTGGAACTCATTCAATCATTCTATCAATCGCCGAGAAGTTTACTTCATTCGCTTCGTCTTTTGCTTCCATGCCTGCTTGATGAGTTTTCGAATGTTGTTATCGAATCGTTACAAAAGCCGGAGGAGGGCAAAAGTTATGTAGATTGTGGTCGGTTTACTCGGACACACCAGCGACCGAGTGTTATCCCCGCAAGAACAGCATGAATGCGCTCCGCGAGCGCGATGTGATTGTGCGGATCTTGAGTTGCAGATAGGATGCCGCTGTGCGGCGCGCTAGTGCGGTGCAACCGTTCGAAATCTCTGCGGTTGTGAGTGAGCAGTACCCTGCCCAAACTGTGTGCGCGGGAGAGGATTTCGGAATCAGGCTTGCTGCTACTGCCGTCTTCTTGCACCCGAACAACATCGTGGCCAAGCCGACGCAGTTCCTCGACGGTACCGAGGGGGAAGTCCTCATCGGCGTAGAGCTGCATTGGGATTTACTCCACGGTACCTTCGTCACCGTCCTCATTTTCCAGAATGGCGCGGTCAATTTCTTCTTGGTGGTTGGCAGTGTATGTCCTAGCTTCTTCGAGATCGGCGGACGTCAACAAAGGGTAATCGGCGAAAAGTTGTTCATCGGTGCCACCCAACCGCCGATAATTCTCCAGTACCCAAACTGGGATTCGGCTGCCTCGGATGCAAGCATCGCCGCCGCACCGGTTGGGGTGTTTGGAGATCAAACTGCGGTTGTCCTCATCTCTAACGAACGAATCCGAAGTCGCTGCGTTATCCAATTGCTGATTTGCCACTTGCCGGCCCCCGCTTCCAGATCGCTGCAAGCCTTTTCCAGGCATGTCCATCACTGCTTGATTCATGTCTGGTCTCCTTGGAGTAGGACACTGATGCTCACCTGACCAAGAATCTCTTTATCGATAGACAAGCGAAGAAAATAATCGCCAGGCGTCGGGAATTGGACTCCTTGATAGTTGAAGCAAAACGTCATCCAGTTTGAACGGTTCGGCCCAATTGGGTGCGAGAACGGCTTCATCGACAAGTATAAAGCAGGTGGAATCGTCGTACCATCTGGGCCGATGATCTCGCAGAGCATCAAATAGTTCTTGTCCATTTCCACTGGTTCAAACACGACACGCCCTACCAAGGCCATCGCGTACTTCATGGCGGGGAAGCTTGGTGCCCGGAGCAGATCGAAACCACCTCCAACCACGCTAAATTGACCGTCGTTCCTGATGTCTACAGCGTCTGCGAGAAACGCGAACTCAAGTTTCATGACACGCGCCTATGAACATTGGAATTTTCTCCCTTTGACACAATCCATCTTGGCATATTTTAGCTTCATGCGGCTCCGAACGGCAACACAGAACCCGGACGCCTTGTCCTCTGTCGTGCTTCTTTGCATTTCTCGCGTCCCGCACACCGCGCCCCGGTTATGCGTATCCTTACGTCGTCGATCCGTGTCGGACAAGAGAGGATTACCGGTGCGTGGTTCTCCGCGGCAATGGAGCGGGCGGCGCGATCAACAGCCCCATCAAGCTGTGTTGCTCCTGAGATAACATTTGCAGTTGCGGTGACTGCAACTGGCCTCCCGGCGACGATACTGTTGCCAGAACGGAGATCGTCTGTTGCAGAGCGGTCTGCAAGGTATTTTGCTGCCGCAGCAGTGACTGAACCAGCGCGGGATTGGACCGGGCGGTCGCTTGCAGCACCCCAGATGTCTGCTGCAGCGCGATTTGCAGGGCATACATCTGCGACTGAAAGGCAGCTGTGCTCGGGCTGCCATATTGCTGGCCGATGCGCTGGTAGGCGTTCTGTACCAAGAGGTTCGTCTGTTGCACGGCGGACTGCACGGCAAACTGTTGCTGCTGCAAGGCGTTTTGTTGCCGCAACACCTCCAGACGGGTTTGCCGGCGTGGCAGTTGCGCTTGCGCCGTCGAGGTTAACATCGCCAGGGCAGCAGCCAGCAGGACGGCACTCACAGTCAATCGCCTTACTCGTTCGCGGCACGCTGTTACGTTTTTGAAGCCGCGTGTGGTTTTGCTAAACATGTCGTTCTCCTTTGGGCAGTTTATTTTGTGGTCGGGGCCGGCTCTACCTTCTGGCCTTCCGGCAGGGCGTCGCCAGGATGGACGATCACCGTCTCGCCTCCCTGCAGTCCCGCCAGCACTTCCATTTCCGCGCCGAGGTCGCGGCCTAATTGCACCTTGCGATAACGCACGGTCTTGTTCTGGTCCAGCAAGGCGATCTCCGGCCCGTCGTTGCGGGTCACCACCGCCGCGCTGGGGATCAGGACCGGCGGCACGGCGCGGACGGCGACGAACTTCACGTGCAAATACATGCCCGGCCGCAGGGCGTCGTTCGGGTTGGGCACGTCGATCTCGGTCAGCAGCGTGCGCGTGTTGGGGTCCAGCGCATTGGCCGTCCGCGTCACCTTGCCCGAGAACTGCTTGAGCGGATCTTCCTCCCGGTAGATGATGGCTTCCTGGCCGGGGGCGACCGTCGTGGCGTAGACCTGGGGCACGTTGACGAAGACCCGCAGCGGGTCGGTCTGCATCAGGTGGAAGAGCGGCCGCGTTTCGCTGGGGTTGTCGGCGGTGACCAGCGCCCCGGGATCCACGTTGCGCGCCGTGATGACGCCGGCGAAGGGGGCGACGATCTTCTGAAACGATTGCAGGTCCGCGTACTGCTGGACGGTCGCCTGGTTGACCTCGATGCTGGCCTTGGCGGACTCGACCTGGGCGGCCGTCGTCTTCACCTGGGCCCGGTCCTGGTCGAGCGTCAGCTGTGCGGTCGCCAAAGCCGGCCGTTGACGTCGCGGGTCGAGCGTGATCTTCGCCAGCGCGAGGTTGGCCTCGGCCACCTGCAGATTGGCCTTGGCCAGGACGAGGTTGGCGCCGGGCCTGGGCCAGCTGGTCGTCCACGTCCGGGGTGCTGATCTCGGCGAGGAGTTGGCCCTCCTTGACGTGGTCGCCGATGTCCACCAGCCAGCGCGTTAGGTAGCCGTTGGTGCGGGCGTAGAGGGCGGCCTCGCGGTAACGGCAGGGCGTTGCCGGGCAAGAGTCAGTTCCGAAGCTGCCGGGGCGCGGCGGGCGGTCGCCACGGCGACGCGGCGGCTCGCTGGCCGCCCGAGCCGCCGCCGCGTCCAGGGTTCTTGCTCGTGCCGCAGCCGCGGCAGCGTGGCCGCGACCAGCGACCCGACGAGGACCACGTGCCGCCAGGACCCCGATCACCAAGCGCCCTGCCTCCCGAACGGTTCAGCTGGCGCCTGTCGAGCGGGCGGACGACGGCTCGTTCTCGGGTTTCTCGACGAGTACATTGCGACGTTCATTGCTGGGCCTCCTTCTGGGTGAATGTAATGCTGTTTCACAGAACGCTACGGACTGGCACTCGCTCGCCGGCTATCCGGCGTTCGATTCCGTCTCTTCCTCCGCCGCCTCGGGCTCGGGGCGGCTTGCGGCGGAGCAGGCTGTACATGACGGGCACGAAGAACAGGGTGAAGACGGTGGCCACCAGCAGGCCGCCGATGACGGCCCGGCCCAGCGGGGCGTTCTGCTCGCCGCCCTCGCCCAGCCCCAGCGACATCGGCAGCATGCCGATGATCATCGCCAGCGCCGTCATCAGCACCGGCCGCAGCCGGGTCCCGCCGGCCGACAGGGCGGCGCTGCGGGCGTCGTGCCCTCCGCGCCGCTGGTCGTTGGCGAAGGTGATCAGCAGGATGCTGTTGGAGGTCGCCACGCCGATGCACATGATCGCGCCCATCAGCGCCGGCACGCTGACGGTCGTTTGCGTCAGGAACAGCATCCACACGATGCCGGCCAGCGCCCCGGGCAGGGCGGTGAGGATGATGAACGGGTCGAGCCACGACTGGAAGTTCACGACCATCAGGAAGTAGACCAGCAGCACGGCGAACAGCAGGCCGAACGCCAGCCCGCGGTACGAGCTGTTCATGCTCTGGACCTGGCCGCGGACGGCGAACGTGCTGCCGCGCGGCAGTTCGGGCCGCAGCGAGTCGACCACCCGCTGCACGTCGGCCGACACGCCGCCCAGGTCGCGCCCCTGCACGTCGGCGTAGACCTCGAACACCGGCTGCACGTTGTAGTGGCTCACGACCGCCTCCGAGACGCGTGCGGTGCAGGTGCGAGATGTTGCTCAGCAGCTGGGGCTGCTGCTGCGACGGCTGCCCGCGATCTGCTGTCCGGGCGCGCCGGGACCCGGCGTCCCGGGGATGACGGGGCCAGGTACGTCGCGGGCGCCGGCGACTGGCCGCGGCAGCGATGCCGTTGATGATCGGCGTGCTCATCAGGGCGTCCACGGTCGGGATCGCGGTCGGGCGGCGTCTGCACGGCCAGGACGTAGTTGACGCGGTTCTGCGGATTGACCCAGTAGTTGGGCGTCACCTGCGTGGTGCCGCTGAGCGACACCAGCACGCTGCCGGTCACGCTCTGCTGGGTCAGCCCCAGTTCCGAGGCCATGACGCGGTCCACGTCCACGCGGAGCGTCGGGTAGTCGGTGATCTGGTGGATGTGGACGTCGGCGATGCCGGGGATCTTGGCCATCTCTCTGCGCAGCTTCTTGGCGACGGCCAGGTTCTCCTCGCGGTTGACGCCGACCACCTGCACGTTGATCGGGGCCGGCAGGCCGAAGTCCAGGATCTGGCTGGTGATGTCGGCCGGCTGGAAGTAGAAGGTGCAGTCCGGGAACCGCTTGGGCAGCTCCTCCCGCAGCCGGGCGACGTAGTCCGCGGTCGGGCCGTGCTCCGGCTTGAGCGAGACCAGGATTTCGCCGTCGCCGTCGCTGACCGTGCCGTTGTCGACGTAGGCCCGCGTCGTGAACGACGGCGTCAGCCCCATGTTGTCGAGGATCATGTCCCGCTCGTTGTCGGGCACGATCTCGCGGATCACGTCCTCGACCTGGCCGAAGATGCGCTCGGTCTCCTCGATGCGCGATGCCGGACGGCGCCCGCACGTGCAGCCGGAACTGGCCGGCATCGACGGCCGGGAAGAAGTCCTCGCCGAGCCAGGGCGCCAGCAGCCAGCGAGCCGAGCGGCGAAGCCGAGCATCAGCCGCGAGCGTCACGAACGCGGTGCTCGAGCGCCCAGCCGAGCAGCCCCTCGTAGGCGGAGCGCAGCCGCTCGAACTGGCGGTTGAAGCGGTGGTGAAATCGCCAGATCGGTCCGCCGCCGGTCGGCGGCAGGCCCGGCTCCTCCTCGGTGTAGAGCGGGACTTCGCTCGGCAGCAGGTAGAGCACCATCGTCGGCACCAGCGTCCGCGACAGGAAGTACGAGGCGAGCATGGCGAAGACGACCGCCAGCGCCAGCGGGTAGAACAGCGAGGCCGCCGGCCCGGTCAGGAACAGCACCGGCACGAAGACGATGCAGATGGCCAGGGTCGAGACGAACGCCGGCGTGGCGATCTGCGACGCCGCCGTCGAGGATCGCCCGGCGGATCGGCTTGTTCGACGCCGAAGTTGCGGTGCGATGTTCTCCAGCTCCACGGTGGCGTCGTCCACCAGGATGCCGACCGCCAGGGCCAGGCCGCCCAGCGTCATGATGTTGAGCGACTGCCCCAGCGCCCAGAGCACGATGACCGAGGTGAGGATCGACAGCGGGATCGAGATGGCGACGATGAGCGTGCTGCGCCACGAGCCGAGGAACAGCAGGATCATCAGCGCCGTCAGCCCGGCCGCGATCGCCCCTTCCTTGATGACGCCGTCGACGGCGGCCCGGACGAAGACCGACTGGTCGAAGAGCAGCTCCATCTTCAGCTCCGGCGGCATCTGCGCCTGGATGCCGGGCATGGCGGCGCGGACGCGGTTGACCACGTCGAGGCTGGAGGCGCCCTCGCCCTTGAGGATGGTCATCAGCACGGCGCGGCGGCCGTCGCGGCGGACGACGTTGGTCTGCACCTGGTAGCCCATGTGGACGTTGGCCACGTCCTTGACGTAGATCGGCACGCCGTTGACCGTCTTGACCGGCATGTCGTTGAAGGCGGCGATCAGCGTCGGGGCTGCTGTTGAGCTTGACGTAATACTCCGTGTCGCCGATCTTGGCGGTCCCGGCGGGCACGATGAGGTTCTGGTTGTTGATGGCCGTCTGCACGTCCTGCGGCGAGAGGCCGCGGGCATAGAGCTGCATCGGGGTCGAGATCGACCATGACCTGCGGCCACTTGCCGCCCCAGGGTTGGGGCACGCGGGCACCCTGCACGGTGCCGAGCCGCTGGATGATGAAGTTGGCGGCGTAGTCGAAGATCTGCTGCTCGGTCAGCGTGTCGCTGCTGACGGCGATCTGCACGATCGGCACGCTGGTGGCGCTGTACTGGACGATGTACGGCGGGTTGATGCCCGGCGGCATGACCTTCAGGATCGCCTGGCTGGTGGCCGTCACCTGGGCGACGGCCGCCTCGATCTTGGCACCCGGGTAGAAGTAGATGCGGATGACGCCGACGCCGAACAGCGACTGGCTCTCGATGTGCTCGATGTCGTTGACCGAAGTCGTCAGCACGCGCTCGTTGACGAGGATGATGCGTTGCTCGATCTCGTCGGCCGGCATGCCGGTGTACTGCCAGACGACGCTGACGACCCGGGATGTTGATCTCCGGGAAGATGTCGGTGGACATGCGGTTGATGCTGACCACGCTGACGGCACCGATGAGCATGGCCATCACCACGAAGGTATAGGTGCGGTGCAGTGCCAGTCGAACGATCCACATCATGGGACACTTCCTTTCACCACCAAAGTCGCCGCTTGAGGAAACACTGCGAACAGTCGAGTTGCTTTCGGCCATTCACTTGGTTCGAAGAGATGCGTAATGCAACCGTTGTGCCGAGATAATTAAAACGGGTTTTTGGTGATTCAGATCTGATCGAATTGCGGAATTTACTCATTCCGCAAGCAGTTTGCGAGGATGGGAACCCGAAAAGTGGTAGCCGGCTTACCCTGTTGGCGGAAAATCTACCTCATCTAACATGACCGTTGATCCAGCTCACCGCCTGACGGTCGTGAAAAGCGCCTCCCAGCGTTACGCTTTGCATGTGGGAATGGAATGGTGTTCCATCGGGATCGCATCGGCCGGGAGACGCTGCATATCAGCCAGGCACGGGCGTGTTCTCACTATGCCAAATGCCACTGGATTCGCGCGTTTTCACGTCCCTCTTACGCCGCTTGAGGGCTTTCCATGCTCTTGGCATGGTGTTTGCGATGGTGGCTCTGCAGACATGATGAACTCACGTTCAACCTCATCAGGAGTCAACCATGAGAAAATCCAATTCAACGAATGTTCTTCCCAGCGCAGCACCTCTGACGGGACAGCACGCGCGCCCAATTCAGGCGTTCGGGTCGGTGGTTCCCATGCCCATCGCCCTTGCCGAAAGCACGCGCCGAGCAAGTACGATCGGCCTGAACCAATTGCTCGCCGACACCATTACGCTTCGGGACTTGTACAAGAAGCACCACTGGCAGGTGTCCGGACCAACTTTCTATCCTTCTTCCTCTTCTGCTTCGACAAATTGTGCAACGTGCAAACCGAGTTCCCGGAGCTTGATCCTCAAAGTTTGGCGGGCAATTCCAAGCAATTGAGCCGCCTTATGTTGGTTTCCCCGAGTATATTCCAGAACGCGCGGCAACAGTAGCCGGTCCAACTGGCGATGCACTTCGTTGTAGAGATCCTTGCCTTCGGGACTGAGTCTATCCTGAATGAATGTCTCAAAACGGAATGGGTCATCCGAACTGAGTTGCGTGGGAGATGATTCTACTTTAACTGAGATTTCAGGGAGGAACGTGGGCAACAAAAGGGTGCCCGTAGCTTGCAGCAGCGCTTGCTTGAGTACACTCTGGAGCTCCCGAATATTACCCGGCCAGTCATAGGCGCGGAGCCGATCCAACGCTTCTTCGGAGACCGCCTGAATCTCTCGTCCGAGTTCGCGACTAAAGCGTCGAATGTAGTGATGGGCGAGCTGAGCCAAATCGTCGCCGCGCTCGCGCAAGGCCGGCAGTCGAATCGAAAAGACGCTGAGCCGATAGTACAGATCCGGTCGAAAGCTTCCTTCTTCCGACCGTTTTTTCAAATCCCGATGACTGGCGGCAATGATTCGAACATCCGTCCGGATAGTCTCGTTGCCCCCGACACGTTCGAAAGCCTGCTCTTGAAGAAGGCGAAGCATCTTGGACTGAAGTGCCAGGGGCATGTCGCCAATTTCATCCAGAAACAGCGTCCCGCCCGAACACTGTTCGAACTTGCCGATACGGCGGCGGTCGGCCCCGGTAAAAGCACCTTTCTCGTGTCCGAACAGTTCGCTTTCCAGCAATTGATCGGGAATCGCTGCACAGTTGAGAGCCAAAAACGGCGATTTGGCTCGGGGGCCGTGCTGGTAAATGGCGCGAGCGACCAACTCCTTGCCGGTGCCGCTCTCGCCGGTAATCAGTACCGGCACATTCTGGGCGGTCACGCGCCCAATTGATTTGTAAACGTCGCGCATGGCCGGGCACGACCCGACGATTGCCCCGTCTATGTCAGAGTCGGCGGCAGTCTCGGCGACAACGGCCGGCTCGCGCATCCGCCGGGCTACTTCCAGTGCCTCGCCGACTACCCGCTTTAGTTCGTTGAGATCAAGCGGCTTGAACAGGTAATCGTAAGCACCCTGCTTCATCGCCTCGATGGCATCGTCCGAAGTTTTGGTCAAGGTAACAAAGATCACTGGAATTCGCGCATCAATCTGGCGGATGGCTTGGTAGACCTCCAGCCCGGAACCATCGGGCAGCCGTAAGTCGAGCAGGATGACATCCGGCGGATTGGTCCGCACGTGCTCCAGACCTGCCGACCCGGTACCGGCCACGACGACTCGATGGCGGGGTACCGGGAAGGCGTGGCTTACCTGTTCCGGAATGAGGTCCGTGTCATCATCGATAAGCAACAAGTGGGCCATAGTCGGATCCGCGACGCAAGCGAAGAAAGAACGGCACGGTCATTGTCGTGGCAGCAGCTGGAATTGTCTAGCGTTGCGTCCAAAGGGGTGTGGCAAAATTTCCTGGCATACCTAACCCTTTGAGGGCAAATGACTTTCCCAGTAGACCTTCCATTGGTCACTCTGTGAAAGCGATTCGATCCCCATGATGGCCTCGGCGTTCGGCGGATCCCAGCGCATTCCTGGGCCTTTCACACGTTCCGTAAGTGTTCTGCAGGTCGCTTCCGTTGGGCCGCTGCCAATCTGCCACCCCTTGGCGATGAATTCGGGATAGCGGATCATGTCCGACCGCTCGCTCACGTAAAAGAGCAACTCGTCGGCGTGCGCACGCTGGCCTCGTTTGAGGCCGACGCGCCATTGTAGGAGCGACTCCCAAGCAGGCTTGTAGCCTTCGTGCTTGAACAAATGGAGCAGGTCCACCGCCCATTTCTTTCCCGTTTCGTCCCCATCACCGTAGATTTCCCGCCGCGTTTTGTGAACGCGCTCGCTCAGGTGATAGAAATCCAGACCCAGCGCATCCAGATTCAGATTCTGTCGCTCGACTTGATTGCGGATCCACGGCGCGCCGTCGACATTGCCGATCTTCTCGTCCGCTTCATCCAAATGAATGCGGTCTGCTTCTCGACGCATCAGGCGTCCCGCTACTTGGTGGTCGCCTTTGGTCCCCGACACCAAGCGATGGTCTTGCGTTTCGTCGTAGAAGGCTACGATCTTGAATTCCTTGTATTTCTGGTCCGTGCCGACTTTTCGAGGCGGCAGAGGCTTTGCCTTCTTGCCGCGACGCCGACGCTTTGCCTTGGTCTTCTCACGCCGTTTCTTTTTCTCGACGTCCGTCACCTGGGGCACCATCACCCCATCGCTGCCGAAGTAAACCCGCGTACCGGCCGCTTCCGTTTTGCAATCGCTGGCCGACCAATTGACGGGTAACTTTCCCTCCTTCTGCGCTTGCGCGATCTGCGCCCCCTCCGTCTCCACTAGGCACCGGAATGATTCGCCGCTGATCTGCACTTGAGCCGTACGACCCAAGTTGTCGGCTGACTTGTCGAAGCTCCTGCCATCACGGTTGAGCCGACAGGCCATCTCGCGCACGCCCAGGCTGATGGTCGCTTCGACCGCATCGACCCAAGCGTCCAGCGGTGTCGTTGTGCCTTCGTCCGGCGAATGCCAGCGCCGCCGCCACAGTCGGATGCGGCCGTTGATCGTCAGAATGCTGTACTCCTGCCGTCCTTTATTTCGCTTGCTCTTTCCGGTCTTCGCATCCTGCGGAGGGGGGAAAAGCGGCTTCCGCCGCATCGATCCGCATCTGGGCTGCTCGCTCGAATGCCTCACATCTCAGCTTTGCGAACAGGTCGCGAACTTGCTCCTCACTTCCCGAAATGATGTGGCCTCGCGTCGCGTCGTTGACTGCATCCGCCACCTTTCCAAGGATTTCTTCGACCCGTTGTCGCATTGATTCAATGTACGCTTCGCGGGAAAACTTCGGTTCTGGCTGCATGATAGGATCCTGGTCATGGTGCTCAATTCCTTCCGCTCAACACACCTTTTACCTATCTTGACCAAACTACTCAAAATGCGCCAGGAAATTTTGCCACACCCCGTCCAAAGCGTGCCTGCGCAGTCAGTTCCCCGTGCCTTGCGGATTGAGGACCATTTCGTATTCCTGATACAATGCGCCATGAGATAACCCGACGATGGGAGGTGAAAAATGAACGCGATCCTGAGCGTGGTCAAGAACGGACGAATCGAGATCGATGTCCCACCGGACTGGCCTGATGGGGCACCCGTGCGCGTTGAGCTCGGCTTGAACGGTCAGACAAGATACGACGATGAAACACCTGAGACGCCCGAGGAGATTGAAGCATGGCTGCGCTGGTATCATAGCCTGGAACCCATCGTGATGACACCTGAAGAGGAAGCGGCCTGGGAGGCGGATCGAAAAATGCAAGCGGAGTTTGACAATTCCGCCGATCGCGTGCGACGCATCGAAGGGATATTTGAATGAGGCGCTATCTTCTGGATACCGGAATCATGGGGGACTTCATCAATCGCCGCCGAGGTGTCGCCGAGCGTGTGGACGAAGCGCGAACGCGCGGTGATCGCGTCGGCACCTGCTGGCCGGTGGTTGGCGAGCTTTGGTTTGGTGTCGAGAAAAGTGTGACCAGGGAACTCAATCGCGACCGCCTCATTCGGGGGCTTTCCCGACTCCCCAAATGGCCTTTCGAAGACGAAGCGGCCCGGCATTTTGGTCGAATTCGCCACGAACTCCGGCGCGTTGGCCGCGCCATGTCGGTCGTCGATATTCAACTGGCCGCAACCGCGTTCGCCCTCGGCAACTGCACGGTCGTCACGAAGGATAGCGATCTGAGCGCAGTGCCGGGGTTGCAGGTCGAGAATTGGGCGACGGCTTGAGTTGCTGCGAAACGGTCATCCTATTTCCCGTCCGTGATGAAGACATCCTTGTGCGGGAACTTCTCAAACAGGGAAGCAGGCTTGCCGAAGTTGGTAGCCAACACATCGAGGGGGTTCCCGGCCATCCATTCCGTGAGATCGATATCCTCGTAGATCCCGGAGTTGAACCCGATGAGCACCCGACACGGCTTGTCGCCGACGTTTTCGAGAGAGTGCCCGTAGCCTTGCGGGATGTAGCCGACATCGCCCTTCTCCAGCGTCTCGATTCGGTAACGCCCGCCGGAGCCGAACATGGTCACGCTGACCGTTCCCTCCAGGACGTACTGCCACTCATCGGCGCTGGGGTGCCAGTGGAGTTCCCGCAACGCCCCTGGATCGAGTTCGAGGATCGCGCCCGCAATGGTCTTGGAGATCGGGAACTTGGTGGAATCGACCAGCCAGAGCCGGCCACCCTTGTTGTTGATAAGCGGGTCATCCGCGAGAAGCCGATACTTGTGGGTCAGTTTCGGCATACACCGGCCTCCCAGAGGAACGGCGGCCTTTTCCGGCGGTCGCGGCCCGCGCGCGAAGTATGCCTCACTTTTCGGGAAGCCGTCGAATGTCGATTCGGGCACACCAAAGTTCTTCGCCAGGAGCGGCTTGGGAGTGTGGCCGACCCAGTCGGTGATGCTGAACGTGCCGAACTCCGAGAAGTAGCCGTTGTCGAAGATCAGCACGAAATGGCACGGCTCATCGCCGAGGCACTCGAGCATGTGGCCATGGCCCCGCGGAAAGTACCAGATATCGCCCGGTTCGAAGTCGTTTGTCTCCGCCGCCCCTCCCGGAGCGATGACGGTCGTGCGAACCCGCCCCTTGTCGACGAATGCCCATTCAGCTGCTGTGGCGTGCCAGTGGAGTTCCCGCATCGCCCCCGGTTCGATCCGCATGGAGACCCCGGCGATCCCTTTCGAGATGGGCAGTTGTTCGACGGTGGCTTCTTTCCCGTAGCTTTTTCCGATGACCTTCCCTGCCGATTTCTCCAGCGCGAACTTGAAGGTCGGCAGTTCCTTCCCCGACAGGAGCGGATCGGGAACATTGTTCGTGAAACTCGGGTCGCCGGCGTCAACCCGCCTGGTCCCGGCCAAAGCGGCGGTGACCCCGGCCGCGAACGCCGCAGTCCCCGCCATAAAATCTCGACGATGCAGATCGGACATTTTGTGTCTCCTTGGAAAAGCCAATATCGACGGAAAACCCGTTTTGCCTGTAACTGCCAGTGGGTCGATGATTGCAGCTATCGTTAGGCAATCGCCATGCCGATGATCGCACGTAAGCCAAATGACGGCAAAAGGAACTTTGCCACGATCCCGATGGTCTTCCAATGGCCGCAAGAGGCGATTGGAGCCTTTCAAGCCGGCCGATTGAGGCACCAATTGTGCCCAACCAACTCGCTTCCAGGCAAAAAACTTGCCACAGAATCATGAGAGCCATCGCTTGCGATTCCCGAGAATCCCATACGCGCCACCGCTTGTCGGACTGTCCTCAAACTGACGAGAAACGGTATCGCCTTTGCACTATTCAAACTTGCCGATGCACTCGCGGCCATCCTCTTTGTGGGTAACGGGTTTGTAGCCGGACAGTTCGTTCGCAAATAGCTTTTCCTGAAGATCACCGAAACAACGGTCGGATGGGCTCCTCGTATCCGATTTGCGGAGTGGTCCACTCGCGCAAGGTGAGGTTGACATGCACGAAAGATCCCGCAAACGATTGCTTATCTACGGACTTGCCGTGCTGGCCCCGGCGGTTACGCTGTTGCTGCGCTGGCCCCTTGAGAGGGCGCTGGGCGATCGGCTCATGTACATGACATTCTTCCCGGCGATCCTGGTCGTCGCTTACTTCGGCGGCTTCTGGCCGGGGCTGCTGGCTACCGGCTTCAGCGCCCTGGCCGCGAGATACTTCCTCGTCAGGCCGATCCACACCTTCGAGCTCACGACAATCTATGACACTTTGGCCCTGAGTCTCCTCGTCCTGGTCGGTGCGCTCATCAGCGTCCTGAGCGAATCTCTCCATCGTGCCCGGCGGCGGATCGTGGCGGACGAACGCCGTCGATCCGAAGAGGCTCGGCGCGAGACCGAAGAGCGATTCCGTCAACTGGCGGAGAACATCCACGAAATCTTCTGGATGATGGATGCTCGGCAGGAGCGGTTCCTTTACATTAGCCCCGGTTACGAAGAAGTATGGGGGAGAACCTGCCAAAGTCTTTACGAACAACCTCGGTCATGGATCGAGAGCATTCATCCGGACGATCGGGACAGAGTGCTGGAGCGTATGAAAGAGCGCGGGCATGATGTGTTCACGGACTCGGAGTTTCGGGTGGTTCGACCGTCGGGTTCAGTTCGTTGGATCCGCGACCGGGCCTTCCCTATCAAAGACCAAAAAGGAGAACTCTGTCAACTTGCCGGGCTTGCGGAAGACATCACCGATCGCAAGCGGGCTGAGCAGTCGCTGCGGGAGAATGAGCATCGCTGGCGCAGCCTGACCGAGGCGCTGCCGCAACTGGTTTGGACCGCCAGGCCCGATGGTGCTTGTGACTACTTCAGCAGGCAGTGGACCGAGCATACAGGGGTGCCCGAGGGCGACTTGTTGGGCTGGCGCTGGATGGAGACTTTGCACCCGGATGACCGGGAGGCTACCCGGCAATTTTGGACGGACTCGGTTGCGGGACGGGGTCCCTACGACGTGGAATACCGGGTACGCCGGTCGGATGGAGAGTATCGCTGGTTCAAGACGCGCGGCGTGCCGATCCGGGACAGCAAGGCTCACATCTTCAAATGGCTTGGGACTTGCACCGATATCACCGACCTCAAGCGCGCTGAAGAGGCCCTGCGCGAGAGCGAGGAACGGTTTCGCGGCACTTTCGAGAACGCGGCCGTCGGCATGGCCCACGTCGATGTCAAAGGCTGGTTCTTGAGGGTCAATCAGAAGTTGTGCGATATCGTCGGATACAGCCGGGAGGAACTGCTCGCAAAAACCTTCCAGGATCTGACCTATCCGGAGGATCTGGCAGCTGACCTCGAACAATTTGACCCGCTCATGCGAGGCGACTTGCCCAGTTTCTCGAGGGAGAAACGCTACATCCGAAAAGACGGCTCACCCGTCTGGGTGGCTCTTTCCGTTTCGCTCCAGCGCGACGCAGCGGGTAAGCCCACCAACACGATCTCGGTGGCAGAGGATATCTCCGAACGCAAACGTCTCGAAGAGGAGCTGCGCCAGGCCAAGGAAGCGGCGGAGGCGGCGAACCGGGCCAAGGACGAGTTCCTGGCCAATGTCAGCCATGAGATCCGCACTCCCATGAACGCCATCCTCGGCATGACCGATCTGGTTCTTGAGACGCCGCTCGCAGAGGACCAGCGTCAATCCCTGCGGACGGTTCGATCGGCAGCTGACAACCTCCTGGGCATAATTAATGACCTGCTCGACTTCTCCAAGATCGAGGCCGGCAAATTGGAATTGGACCCCGCCGACTTCTCGTTGCGGTCGGCGCTGGGCGACACTCTGCGGGCTCTGGCCGTACGTGCCGACCGGAAGGGGCTGGAGCTGGTTTGCCACGTGGAGCCGGACGTGACCGATGCTTTGGTCGGCGACGCGGGCCGGTTGCGGCAGATCCTGCTGAATCTGGTGGACAACGCCGTGAAATTCACCCATGAAGGGGAGGTTGTCGTGCGCGTCTCGGAGGTGATTTCGGAAGATGACAAGATGACAAGGTGGCAAGGTGACAAGGTGACAAAATCAGGGGATAGTCCCGCAAATGAGGTCACCGTGTCACCGTGCCACCGTGTCACCTTGTCATCTTCCGAAGTCATCTTGTCATTTCAAGTGAGCGATACCGGCATCGGCATCTCCCAGGACAGACGAGAACGAATCTTCAAGGCCTTCGAACAGGAGGACACCTCGACCACTCGGAAGTACGGCGGCACAGGCCTGGGTCTGACGATCGCCGCGCGCCTGGTGAGCTTGATGGGTGGGGAGATCCGCGTGGACAGCGAGCCGGGCCAGGGCAGCACCTTCACCTTCACAATTCGGTTAGGACGGCAACTGCAACCGGAGCAGTTGAAGGACGAAGGCAGAAGGATGAACAAAGAGAAGACAATTGAATCCGTTCCTGAATCATCCCACATCCCACATCCCACATCCCTTCGGATTCTGGTAGCCGAGGACAACGACTTCAACTCCCAGCTTCTGGAACAACTGCTTGTAGGACGCGGCCACAGCATGCGCGCTCGCGACCAATGGTCGGGAGGCACTGTCCCTGGCGCAAGCGGAAACATTCAACCTGCTGCTCCTGGACGTTCACATGCCTGAGCTCGATGGCTTCCAGGTCATTCAGGCAATTCGGGAACGGGAGCAATCCGCCGGTGGGCATTTGCCTGTCGTTGCCCTGACTGCGGGCGTGCGGAAAGAAGAGCGCGCGCGCTGCCTCGCAGCCGGCATGGACGACTTCCTGGGCAAGCCGATCCAGGCCGCCAATTTGTGGGCCGCGATCGAGCGGGCCACAGTGACCCGCTCTCCCGCCCGGACTGAGAGCCCAGTGCTTCTGGACGCGCCGGTGTTGTTGGCCGCTTGTGGCGGTGACGAGGCCATTCTCGACCGCATTAGCCGGACATTTCGGGCTCGCCTGCCGGACCATTTAAGTGCGGTTCAAGACGCCCTGCGCGATGGAGATGCGCGATGTCTTCGAGAGGCCGCTCACAAACTGTGCGGGATGGTCGCGGCGTTTTCCACCGTGGCCGGGGGCGTGGCATCCGACATCGAAGATCATGCGGCCCGGGGGCAGCTCGACGAGGCTCGGCCGATGGTGGAACAGCTCGAAATAATGGCCCCCAAGCTTATCCGAGCGACAGATGGACTTTCACTTCAAACTCTTCGGCAGCAGGCAGAAGGTTTCTGATTTGCCCCGCAGGAGGCAGAACCATCCGCTCGCACTGGCCCGAAGGAGCACCTGTTGACTATGGGATCGATTCGTTTAGATTGCAAAAGCACGCCATAGGACAGCGGACAGAGGACAGTGCAAGAAAGAGAATACAGAGCCAGAAAGGCTTTTGTTTGACCTCTGACCTCTGACCTCTGACCGGCTTTGCACGAAAACCCGTCCACTCCGGCGGGTTGCATCAAAACCGGATGGGCTCCACCAAAACTGATCAATTGACTTCTTGACAAATTACCAGTAGAATGGTCCAGGTATTATCCTGAACTAAATATCACTGAATAACCCCTCATGGGTCCTTTCCATCCCAAAGCTGTTGCCAATTTCTTCCTTGAGCGCGCTCAATTGGAGGGAAGCGGCCTTTCGCCGATGAAACTTCAGAAGTTGGTCTACTTTTCTCATGGCTGGCATTTGGGACTGTTCGATGTCCCATTGATTGATGAGCCAATTCAGGCTTGGGTGTGGGGTCCAGTTATTCAATCATTGTATCATGAGTTTAAGCGTTTTGGTAGCGGCGCGATTACCGATCTGGCTACATCCGTCGAATGGGATCCAATTGACGACAATTTCAAAATCATCACACCCACTATTCCCGCTAATGATCAAGAGGAAAGGGAATTTGTCCTGGGTATGTGGGGAATCTACGGAAAGTATGCCGCTACACGGCTTTCGAATGCCACCCACGCTGTTGGAACTCCCTGGTATCAAATGTGGCTACAGTACAAGAATGATAGAGGCGCTATTCCCAAAGGCATCATCATTCCAAATAACACCATCAGAGAGTATTTTGCCAAACTTGCTTCTGAAAAGTCTTCATGAGCGACAGTTCTTCAAAAACTGAAAAAACGGCTAAGATTGATGAAATTGCGCCCATAGCTGAAAAGGATTTGGGCGACAAGTCGGATGTTCCAGATCAAAGAACTCAAACAGAAGCAAAAGACGCAATTGCTCAAAAAAGCAAAGCGCCGACCCCGCTCGAACGCTCTGAGCAATACCAACGCCAACACATCGAAGCACTCAGTAATCACGCAGAATTTCATCGAGAAGAGTGCGACAAATGGAAGCAAGAGGTTGACAAGCTGCAAGATCAGCTGATGAAAGAGAAGGACAAGGAAATCGAATTTGGGAAGAGGATTTCGAAACTTGAAGAAATTGTTTTTTCGATGTCGTTTCTTAATCTACTCGCCTATTTACTGACAATTATCGGTGCCATCCTCGTTGGTGTTGCAGGCGCGGCACCGAATCTTTCCGATGCATGGAAGTTTGGATTAACTTCCGCCGGATTAGCGCTGACACTGGCCGGACTTTGTGTCGCCACATTTGTCTTCTTTATTTCCAAAAGAGCAAAAACCAAAGATTGATCACGTTGCAGACCCGTGCAAAAGCTCTTTTACTTCTACCCCCAATGCCACCGCAAATCGGATGAGCATTGACAATCTCGGATCGGCCGTTTTGTTCAAAAACTGCCACGCGGCGCAGCGCGCACTGCCCTCCTCATAGCCCATCGCAATTCCAAGCTCCTCCAGCGCTTTGCCAGATTTTTCGAAGAGCTTGGCAGCCTTCTTCATTATCACTTTTGGTCGAATGGTCTTCATTTTTCGAGTCTATTATAAAACTGACACAATAAGCCCCTCTGACCTCTCAACCATTCTTGGCAGCCATGAAGATACGCTGGTCGGGAAGTTTCTCGACCACCGAATCGCTGGTCTGGAAATTGTCGGCAACCAGCTGCCTTGGCGCAGATGCCAGCCAGGTTGAAAGACTGACTTCCTGATACTCGCCACTATCGTAAGCAATGAGTATCCGGCACGGCTTGTCCCCGATGTTCTGGATGTAGTGCCCGAATCCCTGTGGGACATAACCAACATCACCCGCACCAAAAGTCTCAGTTCGCGCCCGGCCGGCGGAGCCGTACACGGTCATGCGTGCTTGCCCGCCGATGTAGTATTGCCACTCGTTGGCGTGCGGGTGCCAGTGCGGCTCCCGGATCGCTCCTGGTTCCAGGTCTGCAATGACCCCAGTGATAGTCGTTGAGATCGGGAACTCCTTGACACTGGCCCGCCGTTCAATCCCTCCTGGGAATTTCTGCCAGCTTCGCTGGGCCAACAAAGGATATCGATGTCGCAACGAAGGGGATTCCAATAGGTCGTGATTCGTTTCGAATCGTGGTTCAGGAATTCGCCCCTGGATGATGTATTGTTCTTCGCGCGGAAACCGGGACAGGGCGGACGCCGGCAGACCCAGGCTTTGCGTCAAAACCTCGTGCGGTAAATGCCCGAGCCAATCGGTACTACTGAATGCGTCGAAGTCTGCAAACGAACCGTTATCGAATACCATGATAAAATGGCACTCTTCCGGACCGAGGCATTGAATGGCGTGACCGTGCCCACGGGGGAAGTACCAGATGTCTCCGGGATTAAACTGATTGGTGTCGGAAATCCCACCGGGAGCGATGGCCGTGGCCCGAACGCTTCCTTTAATGACGTATCCCCATTCGGCCGAGTTGGCGTGCCAGTGCAGCTCGCGAAGGCCGCCAGGGTTTAGCCGCATGGAGACTCCCGACAGGCCTTTTGAAACCGGGAACTGTTTTACGGTCGCTTCCTTCGCGGAACCTCCCGCACTCACTCGTCCTTGTTGATCTTCCATAGGGAAGCGGAAACTGGGCAGTTCCGCCTCGTCCTCAAATCCATTCCTTGAATCAATCGGGTGGAACTGGTCCGCGGCAATACGAACGGATGAAAGCGGCATGCTCCGATGCATCAGACTTGTCATGATTACTCTCCGATAAGAGGATTTTTACGGGCCGGTGGGGACCACAAATCCAACAAGAACGATCCGGTGGAATCAGGCGGCCTGATTCGCCGCCCACCGATCAATCTGGGCGTATTCGTCTTCACTGAGGTGAAATTGGGCCCCGCCGATCAGATCCTTGATCTGACCCGGATGGCGTGCGCCGGTGATTGCTCCGGTCACAGCGGGGTTGTGCAATACCCAGGCGATGCTCACCTCAGCTGGGTTGCAACCATGACGGGCACCGATCACGCGGAGCATCTTCACCAGTTCCAGATTCCTGGACAGCAGAGGTTCGCGAAAATCAGGGTGTTGTTTCCGCCAGTCGTCCGCGGGTAGGTTTGCGATTCGGCTACGCGTCATGGCACCCGTCAATAACCCGGAGGCCATCGGGGAATAAGCCAGTACACCGATATTGTGCCGTGCAGCAAATGGTAGGATTTCCTGTTCGACTTCCCGATGAAGTAGAGAATATCGAGGTTGGAGGGACGTGATGGGAGCGATTGCCTGAGCACGCTGCATCTGAGCGACATTAAAATTAGAGACACCGATATGTCGTACTTTCCCTTCTGCTTTGAGTTGCGCCAGAGTTGTCCAGCCTTCCTCGATATCCTCGTCCGGGTCGGGCCAATGAATCTGATAAAGATCGATGGCCTCCACACGAAGTCGTCGCAAGCTGGCTTCGCACTCCTGTCGGATGGATTGTGCCTTGAGACGATGGCCGATCTCGCAGCGCTCGTCCCAAACCATGCTGCACTTGGTAAAGACGAAGGGCTGGTTGTACACTCCCTCGAGTGCCCGCGCGACGATCTCCTCGGAATGGCCAAGTCCATATACCGCGGCAGTATCGATCCAGTTGACGCCGGCATCCATTGCTTCCCAGATAGCCGCGATCGAATCTTCATCGTTCTGGGTTCCCCAGGCAAATTGCCAGCCCGTGCCGCCAATGGCCCATGCCCCAAATCCGATAGGTGTAATATTCAAATCAGAGTTGCCGAGTCTTTTGGTTTTCATTTTTGTCTCCTGAAACGGGCCGAACCTCGAAATCGATCACGCAACGTCAACGATTTGCCGGTTCACGAAGGGTAGAAAGCAAGGAATATGCCAATCGCGTTCATGCTGGCGGGATCTGATGAGTGCGCTGACGCAAGAGATGGTTGGCTCAGGACTTGGGATCGGTCGCGATTTCTGGTCTGCTGTCGACATTCGATGCCGGCGAAATTCGGCCGAAAGATTGTCGTGGACCAATAAATTGTCAACAAGATAGAAGATCAGCCATGAGATGCCATTTTCGGCAATGTATTGCAAGGAGCAGCTACACACTAAAGCCGGTTGGACAGGAATCTTTTTCCCGATTGGGTAGTTTTCCTTTCCTTGCCGTCCCGCTGCGTTGCTAAGATATTGGGTATCCACAATTCTCGTTTCGCCTTCTCTCCAAGGATCAACGTATGCTGCAACGTGGTACTCTCTCTCGTCGCGGATTTTTGCAAGGTTCACTGGGCGCATTGACCGCTGCCGGCTTGCCGGTCTGGTACGCCGAGCAACTCATCGCCGCCGAAGAAGTGAAAGCTTCTGCCACCGCCCGGGCTGTCGCGGCCAGCGACAAGATCGTCATGGGTGCGATCGGCATCGGCAGCCCCCAGAGCCGGGGACGCGCCATTTATGGCGAAGCCAGGAAGCAAAAGGGTGTTGTCTACACCGCTGCGTGTGATGTTGATGGCCGGCACCTCAACAATGCGCTCGCAATGATGAAGAAAGATGGCTTCACCGATGCCAAGGGCTATTCCGACTATCGCAAATTGCTCGAAGATAAGGACATCAACGCCGTCACCATCGCCACACCGGACCACTGGCATGCACTCGTGGCCGTAGAAGCAATGAAGCGAGGCAAAGATGTGTATTGCGAAAAACCGCTGACCTTGACTATCGCTGAAGCCCAGGCGCTGGTGCGCGTGGCGAAGGATACCGGCAAAGTGGTACAGACGGGCAGTCAACAGCGCTGCGAGATGGCCGGCAGGTTCCGCCTCGCAGCGGATCTCGTCCGCAACGGACGCATCGGCAAGGTATCGAAAATCGAGTGCCGGATCGGTGCCAACCCGGAAAGCGGGCCGATCACCAAGGCCGAGCATCCCAAGGAACTGAACTGGGACTTCTGGCTTGGCCCAACTCCCGAAATGCCGTACTACTTGGGCAAGGACGGCAAAACGAACTGCCACTACGAGTTTCGCTGGTGGTACGAACACAGCGGCGGCAAAATGACCGACTGGGGAGCCCATCACCTCGACGTCGCACAGTGGTGCCTGGGAAAGGATGGCACCGGGCCAGTGGCGGTAGAGGTCGTCAAGGCCGATAAGCCATACGATGGCGGCGACGGCTATAACTGTCATCCGCACTTCGAGGTACAATACACCTACGACGATGGCGCGAAAGTGCTGGCGCAGAGCGATGGCGAAAACGGCGTCAAAATCTACGGTGAGGATGGCAAGTGGATTTTCGTTAGCCGGGGAAAGATCGACGCCAGCGACAAGAAACTGCTGTCGGAGCCTCTCAAATCCGATGCAATTCAACTTTACGAAAGTCGGCCGACGAACCACATGGCGAACTTCATGGAATGTCTGAAAACCCGCAAGAAACCGATCGCCGATGTCGAAATCGGTGCCAGTTCGGTGATCGTCTGTCACCTCGGCACGATCGCCCTGCGCAGCGGCAAGAAGCTGAAGTGGGATCCGAAATCTCAGAAGTTCGTGGGCGACGACGAGGCCAACAAGATGTTGAGCAGGCCTTATCGCGATCCCTGGAAGCTGGAAGTATAACACGAGTGTTCAGTGTTCAGTGTTCAGTAAGAACCGACGGAAAGTGACGATGAAGGACGAAGGAGAAGAACCTTGGGACTTGTTAGGGTGTCTTCCCTTCATCTTTTCTTGGAGTCGGTCGAAATGTCATTCCCTCGTCCTTCCCGAAGGCAGTGGTCCGCATTGACGGAAGATCAACTGCTGGCGCAGTGTGAGGTCGATACGTATCGGGCCAGCGGTCCCGGTGGACAGAAACGCAACAAAACGAGTTCGGCGGTTCGGTTGCGCCATCTACCCAGCGGCCTGATTGTGATCGCAGAAGAAAGCCGATCGCAACACGAGAACAAAGCGAAAGCATTGGGTCGGTTGCGTCGGGCGCTGTTCCTCGAACTGCGCGAACCATTGATGCCCGAGGAATTAACGCCGCAGGCGCTGGCAAGGCATCCGGAGTATGCCGATGCGCACGACATGGACGGACGACTCCATTTGGGAGCAAAGAATCCGCGCTTCTGGACGGTGGTTGGTCTGGTTCTCGATGTGCTGGTCGCCGTGCAGTCTCGCGTCAGTGATGCTGCGGGAATCCTCGGCATTTCGACGGGAAACCTGATCGATTTTCTCGAAACCGATCCCAAAGTGTGGCAAGTGACGAACAGGATGCGGCAACAGTTTGAACAGAAACCGCTGCGAAGCACAAAGTGACAAGGTGACAAGGTGACAAGGTGACACGGTGATAAGAGTAATCTGCTAGACATTGCTTTGGCGAGTTCGATCATCAAGAGCTTACCTTATTACCTACTTGATCGTCACCTTGCCACCTTGTCACCTTGTCACCTTGTCATCGATCGACCCGTGTCCCAAGGGAAGTTCCCGCAATGCCTGCTCCTCATTCCTTTTCGTGGGTTGAAGTGCCGTTCCTGGCGGCATCCGCATCCCCTTACGATCTGGAAGAACTGCTTTGGTTACGGCAGCACGGCATCGACATTATTCTGACGCTCACCGAAGATCCGCTGCCACGCAGTTGGGTCGATGATGCAGGATTGATGATGGTCCACGTACCGATCCAGGACATGGATAGCCCGACCGAAGAACAATTCGACGAGTGTATTTCGGTAATTCGCCGCGCTGTAGCGGCAAAAATGGGCGTATTGGTTCATTGCCTGGCGGGCAGAGGGCGAACGGGGACGATCCTCGCCGGATATCTTGTCTCCAAAGGGTTATCCTCTCGGGATGCTATCCGACAGATTCGCCAGATGCGGCCCGGATCGATCGAAACATCCGAACAGGAACAGGCCGTCCACAAATGGGCGAGGAAACAGACTTCGTAGTGTTCAGTGTTCAGTTAAACCCGTCGGTCAACCGAAAGGAAATGGGATGTCTTTGCCGAAAACTGAAAACTGAAAACTGAACACTACATACTCTTGCCCTCCCCCCAAGTAACAGACTACAATCTTCCATTGCCTACCTCAACACAACCCCCCGCCGAGAGCTATGCATGTCGACCGAGTTGATGTCGGAATTTCTTCAACGACTTGATGCGAGCCGGCTACTCGATAATGACCGAATCGATGAGTTGCTGCGCCGACCGGAACCCCCTCAGGGCGACGTTGCCGGCGTGGAAAGCTTCCTCGAAGGAAAAGGCTGGCTGACCAGGTTCCAGATCGATGAGATTCGAGAAGGACGCGGTGATCGACTGACTTTCAATGGCTATCAACTCGTCGAGAAACTCGCGGATCTGCCGAGCGGAGCAGTCTATAAGGCTACGCATCCAGCGCTTCTGGAAGCGGTGACATTCCAGTGGCTCGACCCGGCTTGGCTCGAACCTGCCGATCGTATCCACGATTTTCTTCATAGAGCCCAGAGCGTCAGTTCGATATCCCACCCGCATTTGCTAAATATTCTCGATGCAGGACTGGCGCACGGGACGCTTTTCATTGTGTCCGAATCGATCGATTCCACCGATCTTGGACATCTCGTGAGCGAAATGGGAGCGGTGCCGGTGCCGCTGGCTTGCGAGTATACCCGGCAAGCTGCCGTTGGCTTGCAAGCGGTTCACAAGCGCGGCCTGGCTCATGGTGATTTTTCGCCTTCCCGAATGCTGCTATTCCCCGTGACTCGGAAGGTCAAACCGAATGGCAGTCCAAAATCGGTCTCGATTCGTCCCAGTCCCTCAGCAACGCTGAAAGTTTCTGACGCCGGACAAATTCCCATTCGCCCTGCTGTTGCTGAAATCGCACCGGATCAGTCTTCCCATCTGGGTGCTGTGGGCTACATGGCCCCGGAACGAGTGAATCGTTCCGGTTATGATCCGCGCCAGGATGTCTACAGTCTGGGCGCTAGTTTGTACTTTCTATTATCGGGACGTTCACCCTTACAATCGACCAACCCTTCGGACGCGCTGCTCGAACTCCAGCGAAGCGAGCCGACAGGCATTGAAACTTTGCGCACCGACGTGCCTCCCGGTCTAGCCCAGTTGATCCAGCGGATGTTGTCGAAAGACCCACAACGACGGCCCGCCGATGCCGGTGAAGTGGCGGCAGCGGTCCAGAGATATTGCACGCTGGCTACATCTCCAACGAATCCTGCGCCGATTCCCACGGCGATAGAAACCCTCACGCATCCTGTGCCGATGCTGAATAAGGCAAATTCGATGGCAACTGATCCGGAACCCTTGCCGATGGCAGAAGAACTACCCGGTCTTGAACCTTTGCCGGAGTCGGTAACGGATTCGCAAGTGTATTCACCGCGCAACCCCGCGCCTTACGTTGAACTCCTTCCAGAAGTTGAACATCACGATCCGTTCGGCGGGCACCAGGATGATGGTCCATCGGAAAGACAACCCCGACCCGAACACGAAAAAATGAGCAGTACCAAAGCGGTGGTATTGATTATCCTGGCAATCGCTTTGCACCTTGCTGCCTATGTGATGCTGGCCTGGTACATCAAGTTTTGGCCGTTTAACGCATCGGAGCAAACAACTCCCGAAAACAAGACGGAGCACAAAACACCGGTCAAGAAAAAACGCGGCCATTCAACATCAGCTCTGGAGTGGCGCGGTGAGATGATGAGGTGACAAGGTGACAAGATAACCTGGATAGTCGATCGGATATGATTCCCACCAGATCAATTTTCGGAGATTCAGCAGGCCAAAGTTGGTCATGGTTTAGCGTGATTGCCGGATGGCCTTTTTTGCGGTCGCCAGCCGGCTTCTCCTGCAACATCACTCATGCCGTTTCCGCCAACACCCGGACCTCCTGCTGGAGGCGCTTCCCAAGTCGATCCTTTTCAACTTCCAAATCATGGCGGGCCTGCAAGTTCAACCAAAACCGCTCGGAAGTGCCGAAGTACCTGGACAAGCGCAATGCTGTGTCGGCCGAGATAGCACGTGACCCGCGCACGATTTCATTGATGCGTCGCGCGGGAACGCTGATCTCTTTGGCCAAGCGGTATTGGCTTAGGCCAAACGGCTGAAGAAACTCCTCCAGCAGTACTTCCCCAGGATGAATGGGTGAATGTTTTCGTCGTGTCATAGTGGTTAATGGTAATCGGTGATTTCTACTTCGTGCGCATCTCCTTCGCTCCACCGAAAGCAGATTCGCCATTGGTCGTTGATTCGGATGCTGTGCTGTCCGTCACGGTCGCCCTTGAGCTTCTCCAGGCGGTTGCCTGGCGGCACACGAAGATCTTCCAAAGATTCAGCAGCATCAAGCACGGCCAACTTGCGCAGTGCGGCCCGCTGAAGTTTGCCGGCGAATCGCTTGACTTTTTCGCGCTCAAAGAGCAGTGCTGTATTCTTATCGGCGAAACTCCGGATCATGGGCGTATAGTAACGCGCTGCGCTATTAACGTCAAGCGTTAAGCCCGCAATGCGACGCCCAGGATGAATCGATGCTCTACATCCACCCCGATGACTTCATCGATTGCGGTGCCTGTATCAGCGAGTGCCCCGTCTCAGCGATCTATCTGGATACTGAGGTGCCGGGACCGTGGGTCGGCTACGTGGAATTGAACATGAGAAAAACACAAGAGTTGATCGCCGGAAAAATCGGCCATATCACCGAGAAACAGGAACCAAAAATCGCAGAGAAGTGTCGAAAAGCTGGAGAGTAGGTGAACGTCGTGCCTGCCTAATGATGAGTGCGTTCTCATAATCGATTGAATCGATTTTTGCGGATTGCATCTCGGCGGTCGAATGAGTAGACTCTCAAATGGTGCTCTCGCCACTCTCCCTCATTTGAGGATCATGCTCATGTTTTCGCTCCCGAGTCGGATCAGATTGCTTGCCTTCGTCGGCTTGGCGCTGATTACTCAGCCGGCACTTGCCCAGGAAGATTCAGGGCAGAAAGTCTACAAACAAGGACTCAAAGCTGCGGCCTTCATCATTAGCCCGCGCGGCAACGATCGAATCGCCATCGGCTCCGGTTCGCTGATCGATGCCCATAAGAGACTTGTGATTACCAATGAGCATGTGGTTGGAGATGCCAAGGAGGTCATGGTCCTCTTTGCCATGTTCGAGAAGAATAAGCTCATCAACGACAAAGAGAAATATCTCAAGCTGATCGAAGATGAGATGCACATCAAGGGTAAGGTACTGCACAAAGAAGTCGGCGCGATCTGGCGGTGATCCAACTCGAAAAACTTCCTCCTGGCGTCCTGCCCGTCAAGTTCGCTGCCGATAGCCCAGGAACCGGCGCGAATGTTCACTCGATCGGCAATCCGGGGGCCAGCGATGCATTGTGGGTCTACACGCCCGGTAAAGTGCGGTCGGTTTACAAGAAGACCTGGACTGCCGGGAAAGCGCGGACGGAACACAAGGCAACGATTATTGAGGCAACCTCGCCGACCAGCCCAGGGGATAGCGGTGGCCCGCTCTTTAACGACAAGGCCGAGCAAATTGGTGTCACGCAGGGCGGCATCGTCGATCCGAGCGCTCAGGGTTACAGTTACTTCATCGATGTGACCAAGATCAAGGCGTTTCTGAAGGAGCACAAAATCACGGTCAGTTCCGCGCCTCCTCCAGCGGTCGCGACGGAGACTTCCGATATCACCAAGAAAAAAGATCCTCCGAAGCCGATGGTGACGGATGCAGAGAAAGACGAAAAGAACGCCCGGACGATGCTGTTGCTGACAAAACCATTGGCCGCCAACCGCGAAAAGAAGGCCACCGCCATCGCACGCCTCAACGAGCTGATCGAGAAGTATCCCAAGACCAAAGCAGCCCAGGAAGCTGAAGAATTGTTGAAAAAATTGCGGATGTAATTGCTTTGCGATCTTGCCCTTCCAAGAATTGACGTAAGATTGGTTGTCGAAATGCTGGAAGTTTCGCGTGACAATCAGGCCGCAGGCTGCAATAATTGAAAGAGTAGTCAAGCGTCAAACTGCACGGAACCCGACACCGCCAACTACACCCGCCCGCTCTTCGACAACGGATTTGAGGATGGATCGCATGCAATCTCTCCTGACACGAATAACGTCCCGGACCGCAGGGTTATGGACCCTGTTGGTTCTCGTCGCTCAACCGGCGTTCGGCCAGGAAGATGCGGGACAAAAGGTTTACAAACACGGCTTGAAATCCACGGCGTTTATTATCAGGCGGCTCGGCCCCAATCGCGCCGCTATGGGTTCCGGCTCGTTGATTGATGCGAAGAAAAAGCTGGTATTGACCAACGAGCATGTCGTCGGCAACGCAACCGATGTAGTCGTCTTCTTTCCTCTCTTCGAAAAAGGAAAACCCAATAACAGCAAGGATCGCTACATGAGCAAGCAAGGGCTGGATCTGATCATCAGGGGAAAAGTATTATTCAAGGATGTAAGTCGGGATCTGGCCGTCATTCAACTCGAAAAATTGGCACCGGGAATCGTGCCGGTCAAATTCGCCGCCGACAATCCAGACGTTGGCACAGCGGTTCACTCGATCGGCAATCCGGGAGCCAGCGACGCCTTGTGGGTCTATACGCCGGGCAAAGTGCGATCCGTCTACAAAAAAAATTGGGTCGCCGGACCAGGAGAGCCAAGAGCACAAGGCAACGATCGTCGAGACGACTTCACCGACCAGTCCGGGCGATAGCGGCGGGCCGCTATTCAACGAAAAGGCAGAACTGATCGGTGTCACGCAGGGCGGCATCGTCGATCCCAAGGCGCAGGGCTATAGCTACTTCATCAGTGTGACCAAGGTCAAAGGGTTTCTGAAGGAACACAAAATCGTTGTCACTTCGGCCGCCCTGACGCCCGAACCCGATGAGCCTGACATGACCGTGAAAACTTCTCCTTCACCTAAAACAGATAACACCTCCGCGCAGCAGGAGAAGGACGAAAAAACTGCCAACTTGATCTTGTCCCTCACCAAATCGTTAGTGAAGAATCCCGATAAGAGGGATGTTGCTATCGCACGGCTCAATGAATTGATTGAGAAGTACCCCAAAACCAAAGCCGCAGCGGAAGCAGGGGCGCTGCTCAAGAAACTGCGGATGTGAACTCTCGCCATTTTCCCCCTTTTCACGTCGTTACTCTTGCGTCCTGGACAGCCCAATCATAATCTGACAATACATCGCTTCGCCTCTGCACTCCCCGACGGAATCTGCTTCATGCCAGGCGTTTCTCTTCCACTATCTCAGCCTCGATCGTTCGGTCAAACCTCACGACCCGATCGTTGGTGGATTCAACCCGCAGTGGTCTTTACCGGGTTGTCGTTTTTCGTCGTTTACTCAACGTGGGCGGCCTTTCAGGATTCCCATTACGCCGCCGGCCCGTATCAGTCACCGTTTTATTCGCCCGTGCTATGGGGGGACGTAAAGGCGGGCAGCGCTGAGTTGCCTCTGGCTTACAGCGATCACGCCTGGTTCGGGGAGAAACCTTCGTGGTATCCCCATTGGCTGCCTTTTTCTCCCGCCCTCCTGATTCTGTGGGCACCTGCCGGGTTTCGGCTCACCTGCTACTACTACCGGGGCGCGTACTACAAAGCATTCTGGGGTGATCCGCCGGCCTGTGCGGTCGGGGAGCCTCGCAAGGGCTATATCGGAGAAAGCAACTGGCCCTTGAAGATCATGAATATCCATCGCTATTTCCTGTATGTTGCCATCTTGTTTATCGCATTGCTCGCCTACGACGCCCTGGCGGCAATGTGGTTCCATAACAAGAAAACGGGGCAGGTCGAATTCGGAATTGGCATTGGCACCCTGATCCTCTGTGCCAATGTCGTCCTCCTGAGCGGCTACACTTTTGGGTGCCATTCCTTACGGCACCTGGTCGGAGGAAGGAAGGATTGTCTGTCGGACTCGCCGGGATGTGCCAAGGCCTATCGCTGCGTCAGCGCCTTGAACCGCCACCACATGCTATGGGCGTGGACGAGTCTGGTCATGGTACTGTTCTCCGATATTTACATCCGCTTCTGCTCTCTCGGTATCTTCACCGACGTACGAATCATATAGTGTGTGGCGAGTGGAGGGTGGAGTGTGATGGGTGGAGGGTGGAGTGTGATGGGTGGAGGGTGGAGCGCCTTTGCATTTGTCCCTCCACCCTCCACACTCCACACTCCACCCATCACACTCCACCCGTCACTAGTTGGAGGATTTGATGGCACAGTTTGAGACACATACCCACGATGTCATTGTGATCGGGGCCGGGCGGAGCGGGTTTGCGGGCGGCGATCGAAGCTGCTGCCGGCGGCTTGAAAGTGGGATTGATCTGCAAGTCGTTGCTTGGCAAAGCGCACACCGTCATGGCCGAAGGCGGCGTCGCGGCGGCCCTTGCCAATGTCGATGAACGCGACGACTGGAAGGTTCACTTCGCGGACACCATGCGCGGCGGGCAGTACCTCAATAATTCGCGCATGGCCGAACTTCACGCCAAGGAAGCTCCCGATCGCGTCCGCGAACTGGAGGCCTGGGGCGCATTGTTCGATCGCACGCGCGATGGCCGGATTCTTCAGCGCAATTTCGGCGGCCATCGTTATCCTCGACTCGCTCACGTCGGCGATCGCACCGGTCTGGAAATGATCCGTACCCTGCAGGATCACGGCATCCATCAGGGCATGGACGTCTTCATGGAAATGACGGTCATGTCGCTTGCTGAAGGACGGCGACCGCGTCGTCGGCGCCGTGGCTTACGATCGCGAACGGGCCGTTTCACCTGTTCCAAGCCAAGGCGTTCGTGCTGGCCACCGGCGGCATCGGCCGGGCCTTCAAGATCACCAGCAATTCCTGGGAATACACGGGCGACGGTCAGGCGCTCGCTTATCACGCCGGGGCCGACTTGATGGACATGGAATTCGTGCAGTTCCACCCCACCGGCATGGTCTGGCCGCCCAGCGTTCGCGGCATTCTGGTGACGGAAGGCGTGCGCGGCGAAGGGGGCGTGCTGCGGAACAACCAGGGCCGTCGGTTCATGTTCGATGACATCCCCGAGAACTACAAGAATCAGACCGCCGACGGACGAGGAGGAAGGCTGGCGCTACATGCAGGGCGACAAGAACGCGCGCCGGCCGCCCGAACTGTTGACGCGCGATCACGTCGCCCGCTGCATCAACCGCGAAGTAAAGGCCGGTCGCGGCTCACCGCACGGCGGCGTTTTCCTCGATATCGCCTGGATCAAGGACAGGCTCCCCAACGCGGCGGAAGCACATCAAGAAGAAATTGCCGAGCATGTATCACCAGTTCAAGCAACTGGCCGACATCGACATCACCAAGGAGCCGATGGAAGTCGGCCCGACAACGCACTACATGATGGGCGGCGTCAGAGTCGATGGCGATACGCAAATGTCAACGGTTCCCGGCTTATTCGCCGCGGGCGAGGTCGCCGCCGGTTTGCACGGCGCCAATCGGCTCGGCGGCAATTCGCTGTCCGACCTGCTTGTCTTCGGCAAGCGAGCCGGTGAGTTTGCGGCCAAAGTTCGCCAAGGAGCACGATCAGGGCAAGATCAACGAAAGTGAAGTCGACGATACGATCAAGAACGCCCTGCGCTCCTTTGGAGCGCGAATACAAGCCGCAGCGATGGTCCGTACCAGATTCAGCACGAATTGCAGGAAAAAATGCAGGAACTGGTGGGCATCGTTCGCCTCGAAAACGAGATGAAGCAGGCTCTTGACGATCATTCACAAGCTTTGGGAGCGAACCCGAGTTGTCGGCGTGCCGGGAAATCGCGAATACAATCCCGGCTGGCACACGGCCCTAGACCTTGCGAACTTGCTGACCGTTTCCGAAGCGATCACGCTTGCGGCGATTGAACGCAAGGAAAGCCGAGGCGCCAATTCCGCGAAGATTACCCGGATAAGGCTGCCGAATGCGCGAAGTTCAACATCGTGGTCAGAAAGGGCAGCGATGGTCTATGAAAGTCGTTCGCATTCCCATAATTCCGATTCCAGCGGAATTACAGCAAGTGATCGACGACGAGGCGAAAGCGAAGTAGTTCCAAAGCCGGAACCAAATACGGGAGAATGAACCACGAAAGGCACGAAATACACGAAAAAAATGCAAATAAATAAGACGGGAAACGATGAAGGGAGTGCTTACGGTTCGATCTTCGGTCTATTTTCCTTTTTTCGTGTCTTTCGTGCTTTTCGTGGTTCTTCTGTATTTGGAGTAATTGGTCAAGAACATCCCGATGCCCAAAACTTTAGATTCGATCTCGAAAACACTGCTGGAACTCTCTCCGGTAGACTGGCCGCATCTGGCGGGGTATGCTGCAGAGGAGGCCGAAACGATTGAATCGGATACTTCGATCGTGACTGGGGCTGCGGACAAAGCGGTTCGGGTCAAAGGCAACCCCGACTGGTTAATGCACACGGAATTTCAGAGTGGACCGGATGCCACGCTGCCGCAACGAATGAATCTGGATAGTGCGATTCTTGAGGATCGGACGGGATTACAGGTTCGTTCCGCAGTGGTTTTGTTGCATCGCAAAGCCAATTTGCGAGTCTTCACCGGCCGATACGAATGCCGGTTTCCAGAGGACAGCGAACCTTATCGAATCTTTCGATATCGAGTGATTCGCATCTGGGAAATTCCTGCGGAAACATTGCTTACGGGTGGTTTGAGTCTTTTGCCGTTGGCGCTGAATTTCGAATGTTGCCGCATCCGATTTGCCTGGCGTGATCGAGCGAATCCGGGAGCGAACCGCCAAGATTCGCAAAAAGGCTGTTGTCGAGCGAATTTGGGCAACGTCACACCTGTTGACGGAGTGGGCCTACGACAAAACATTGGCAGACAATCTTTTCAAGGGAGTGCTTGGCATGATCGACCTGGAAGACTCACCTACCTATCGAGCGCTCATTCAGAAAGGTCGCGAGAAAGAGATTCGCACGATGATTCTTCGCATGGGCGAGGCTCAATTCGGTTCGGTGGCCACAGCAAAGGTAATAAGAACAATCGAGCAGATAACCTCTTTGGAAGAACTTGAAGCACTTGGGCTAAAACTTCTCAAAGTGAGGAGCTGGGAAGAACTTTTGGGTATTCCCGGCAAGAAACCGCGGCGACCTCGTTCTTGAGAGCGAATTGAAGCAGGCGTCTCCAGCAGTTTGGTGGGTTTCTTTTCTCTTTTTCTCCTGTCAAAGAAATATCTTTGAGGGATGATATTTATGACATGCTTTCGATTGCTCGTTTGCATCTTATTATTCACATCGCTGCCGGCGTTAGCGGACGATCAAGCCGACGATGGGGGCAAGAAAGCTTACGAAGACGCCAGCCGATCCTTGGCGTTTCGTTCGAAACCGCTCTACGAACTGGCCAAGGACTTCACGTCGATCATGAAAAAGCATCCGGATGGACCCTATTCGGGTAAATGCCTGAGTATCGTCAAGATGCTCAAAGCGCACCATCGAGCAAGATCAGGAGGCGCAATACTGCCGTTGAAGGGTCCGCGCCAGATGGGCAAGGAAGAACGGATTGCGGATCTGATTTATCGGCTACGCAATATGTATGACCTGGAGAGCAATTTTCGTGACTTGCATCGATGGAATGAGGAGAAGCAAAAACGCCTGCTACCTGGTTCATTCTGCGGATGGACCTTTTGGCAGAATGGTGGCCCGGCACGTATTCTGGCCGCTATCGGAGTGGATGCAGTTCCCCAACTGGTCGATGCCCTGGACGACGATACGATTACAAGAAGCCATTCTGTTTTCGAAAATACCTGTTTTCGAGTAAGGGACGCCGTGGCGATTGTTCTGAATCAAATTGCCGGAAAAGCGCTCATAACGGAGCCAATTATCGATGATGACCAAGCTGCCGAGGCCAAAAAGCGAGTCAAAGAATGGTGGAAGGAATTTCAACGCAAGGGTGCGAAACAAAGTTTCATCGATGGGATCGAATCGGGGGATGTTGATAGCCTGCTTCAGGCGGAAAAATTGGTCGAGCATTACCCAGATGCAGCCCTCCCCTTTCTTCAAGGACTTTTGAAAAAGTTGACCGATGCGGAAGAGCGTTACCAACTCATCCAACTCACTGAGCCGCTCCGCGGCGAAAAAGTAGACCGGTTTCTGAGAGATCAGCTTCTTTCCCAACATCTCGAGTCGCGGATCTCGGCCGCGGAAATTCTGTGGAAGCTTTGTAAGGCCAGGGAGGCAATTCGTACCGTCTGCAAAGACTTTCACGATACCCCGGATCGAGACGACGAAATGACAGGGATAAGTATCTGGCGGCGTAATTTCCGAATGATTTGTTTTCTGTCTGACACTTGCGACGCCGAGGCCCTCCAAACGCTGAACGCTGTATATCCAAAGAAGGAATTTGAGTTCCGCCTTGAGATCATCGAACGGATTGCTCACTCAATCCCAAAGGACGAGACGCTAACCCTGAAAGCCCGAGAAGAGATAGAAAAGCTATTGCTTCGGGGCTTCCAGGAAATCTCCGATCGAAATGGTTTTGACCATTTCAAGGGGAGTTTTCGATGCGTCGATTGGGCAATCTACGGGCTAACTCGATTATGGAAATTATCTCCCGAGTTGGAATGGATAACTCCTTTTCGAACGCGCAAGAGCGCATGAGGATGCTCGTTCAAAACGAATGGCGAAAGCGGCAGAAATTGCCGCCCTTGCCGGCTGCCGATTTTCCTGTCATCAAACCATTGCCGAGAAACATCGTCGAACCTCTCGTGAAAGACTATCTCGATGAGAAAACCAAGGACGGCAAGAAGGCAATTGGTGCGAAAATTCAAGCTCTGGGGGTAGGTGTGTTGCCGGCTCTCAATGCATCCATCCGGAATCTCGACAAGAAGCATCCCGCGCTCGAGTCGCTGCAAATCCTGGCCAGCCAAATCTCCTTCTTCGTGGTCGATGTGCGGATTCTGGAAGGAAGCCAGAAGTTACCGGAAGAACTTCTAAAGGAACTCAAGCGCCGACAAAGCAAAATCCTGACAGAGGAGGACGCCGAAAAACTGGTCACTTATTTCTGGAACCAAACTCCGGTCGGCATCGAGAGCCGAATGATCATTGATCGTCCCGAGGATGGATCTGGCACAGTAATTTGGGTTGCCTGGTACTCCCAGTCGACTTTCAAAGAGAAACCGCGAGAAAACAAATTTCGGTCGATCGAAATTCGCTCTTCCGAGTACAGGTTCCCGATGTCGCGTCCCAGTGCAAATTCCGAGGCAGAAGAAAATGAAATCTCTCCCCGTTATTGGGGTCGGCTGTCGGACAACATCCGAAAACTTCACTCCAATGCGTTCGGGCAAAATGCCGAGATCTTGATTGTTATCGCTTCACTAACGCAGAAACCTGAAGATCCTTGATCGCTTGTCTTTCGAATGCATAGTGTTCCGTACCGACTGGAAGCCCGGATTTGAAAAGAATATCTTGAGGAAGCAATGACTACTCCTACCATGCCAACCGAACCGACTCAGCAAGCCACATTCCGCATCCTGCGCGGCGAGAAAGGCAAAGGCGAGTTCAAAGATTACACCACAACCGTCTCCGAAGGGATGGTGGTTCTTGACGCCGTGCATCAGATTCAGGCCGATCAGGCCAATGACCTTGCCTGCCGCTGGAACTGCAAGGCGGGCAAGTGCGGCTCCTGCTCCGCCGAGATTAACGGCATGCCGAAATTGATGTGCATGACCCGCCTTAACGACCTGCCGCTCGAACTTCCCGTCATCATTGAGCCGATGCAGGCATTTCCGCATATCAAGGATCTGGTCACGGATGTTTCCTGGAACTTCGAAGCCAAGAAAAAGATAAAGAGTTTCACGCCGCGCAAGCCCGACGCCCCGGATGGAACCTGGCGGATCGCTCCGGAAGATGTGGAGCGGGTGCAGGAATTCCGCAAGTGCATCGAGTGTTTTCTCTGTCAAAATGTTTGCCACGTTTTGCGGGATCATCACAAGCACGAGAAATTCGTCGGTCCCAGGCTTATGGTTCATCTGGCTCAACTGGAAATGCACCCGCTCGACACCGAAGACCGCGTCGCCGATATGAAAAAAGAACACGGCATCGGTTTCTGCAACATCACCAAGTGCTGCACCAAAGTATGCCCGGAACACATCACGATCACCGATAACGCGATCATCCCGTTAAAGGAACGCGTGGTCGACCAGTTCTACGACCCCGTTCAACAACTCATTCAACTGGTCTTGCCCAAACGAAAGAAGACCTGAACGCGGGGAACACTATATCATCCCAGTGCTTCGCAACCCGAACAATCGGGTGAGGACAAGCACCAAAGCGGCAACGATCACCATCAGCATCGATACGGCGATTGCACCGTACAAGTTACCGATATTCAATTCCAGGAAGACGGTCGTAGGCAACACTTCGGTCTTCATTCGAGTTGCCCCCGAAAAGATCAGTATGGGGCCGAACTCGCCCAGCGACTTGGCCCATGCGAGAGTCGCCGCCGTCAGCAAGCCTCGGCGGGCCTGGGGTAACGTGACTCGCCAAAAGGCCTGGCCCCGAGAACACCCCAAAGTCATGGCAACGTGTTCGGTGCGGGGTGAAATCTGGTCGAACGTGATGCGCATGGTTCGGACCGCGAACGCCGTCACGACCGCGAACTGGGCCAGGATGACGCTCGGAATCGCATAGGTAATCCGTGTTCCAAACAACTGATTGGTCGCATCTTCAATCGTGCGTCCGGGCCAGGTCTGAAAGAAGATCAATAGACTTAGACCGATCACCAACGGCGGCAGCACGATGGGAATGTCCAGGATCGTATCGACCAATCCCTTGCCCCGAAACCGGGTCCGCGACAACAAATACCCCAGCGGAACCGCCACCCATAAAGCCAGGACCGTGGTGATCGTACAGGAGACAACGCTCAATTTGATGGCATAGCGGATCGGTGGACTCTGTAACGATTGAAGAAGATGATCGGGAGTGGTGAAGAACAGATCTGCCGCCAGCAGGGCCACGATCAAAAGAACATAGGAACCACCGAGAACGCTCAGACCAAATATAAAGAAGCGATCGGAGCGGATCGCGGCGGGAGAATCGCTGCTTTCATTCATGGCCAAAAAATCCCAGCTAAGGCCGGTTCGGATTGCCCACATGGGTAAAGCCATGCTTCTTCCAGATTGCACCACAGCCGTTGACGACGAATTCAGCCAATGCCAGAGTTTCGGTGTAATGTTTACTGTTCTCGACAACACCGATCCTGGCAGTAGCCGTGATCCCTTCCAGTTCCTTGAGATGAACGATCTTGAGCATTCGATAATTCGGGCTGGCAACCATACTATCCCAGATGATGCCGGCATCGATCGACTTGCCCAGCTTGACGGCATTGGCGACGTCGGTGACCGGCCCAAGCTCCACATGATTCTTGGAATTCATCAATTGCTGCCATCTGGCTTCACCCAGATGTGCATGAGTAAGCCGGGAAATGGCCGCGGCAGATGGATTGGCGATGAAAATCCGAGCTTCTTGGTTGAACAAGTCATCCCAGTCCTTGATCGATTTGTCGTAAATGGGACTCACGACCAGAGCCGCGTTCATCTGAACCAGCGGAAAGACATCCTTCAATAAACCCTTCTGTTGTGCCTCCACAATGTAGCTCTCATCCGCAGGGAGAAACAAGTCGCCCTGTTTCGACAACTGAAGATTCGTCAAAATGGTTTCGGATGCGCCGTAGTGAACCTCAACCCGGACTCCGGTTTTCTGTTCGTAAAGGGGGATGATCTCTTCCATCGGCTCGCGCATGGCCGCGGCACAATAGAGTACGATCACCGGCCCCCGATGACTGGTATCAGTCCACACCAGTACCGCAACAAGTCCGGCGACCAGCAAGACCGAAGCCGCGGCAACGAATCCGAAGGAATGAAACCAGGTACGCATGATGTCACTTCATTTCGACCACCAGCGTTGCATAGTGGCGGATTTCTTCGTACTTCTTGCCGCCGACTTCGCCCGAAACGGTCTGTATGTACCGCGTCCACACACCATATCGGCCCTTGGCCGCGAATGGGCCGGTGAAGCCTTCCTTATCGGTCTTGGTTTTCTCGCTTTTTTCCACTCCCGGAACCATGATCGTGACTTCCAGACCCTCCGCCGGTTTTCCCTTGACCAGAACCTGGAAACGCACTTTACCTTCCTTGATCGCCGGCACGACTTCCACGGGCGCGGCCTTGCCGACCGTTCCCAGCCCTTCCGGGGTGCCCACGATTGCTTTCGGATAATACTTCAAAAGGATCGGTTTGGAGTCTCCTTTCTGGAGAACGCCCATATCGGTGGTGCCGAAGATGAGTCGATTACCTTTGCCCGGCACTTCGACGATCAGTTCATGCTTGCCCTTTTCCAGGGTCAAGGCAGTTTCTTTGCCCACGGCATCGCGGACGGTTAATGTTGTCTTGGCCAGCTTGGAAACATCAATGTTCTCATCCGGATTGAGACCATCGCTGAAGACGACCAAAGCCACGTCGTTTTTTGCATTGGTTGGTTGATTGGGAACGACGAATACAAAATGTGCCTGGGCACAGATCGCTATCGCCAGACCAAGAATCGCAACACCGAAAAGGCGCTTCATGGTTTCTCCTCGACATGGAAATGGATTGAAGAACAAAGGCCGACCCATTCTTGGGGAACTTCTTCCGAATAAATAGTGTTCTATTTACCGGGAACGGATTTTGCCACGATGGTCGCCTATGGCAGTCCAAGTTCAAGAGGCTGCATCAAAAGATTATTGGATTTCAACTTGGAACTTGGAACTACTCTCACAAACCATAGCGCCTGCGTTTGCGATACAGCGTGCTGGGATCGATGCCCAAGATTTCCGCTGCATCGTCCAGCGACGAACTGGTGGATAGAACGCGCCGAATGTGTTCGGCCTCCAGGGCATCGAGCGTAACCGCTGAGCCGATCTCAATTTTCGTTGCTGCCGGCGTGCCGATTTGCACGGGCAATTGCGCCAGCCCAACTTCTTCATCGTTGGTCAAGATCACTCCACGCTCGACGGCATTGCGAAGTTCGCGCAGATTTCCCGGCCAGCGATAGCGTTCCAGCGCTGCCCGCGCCTCAGCGGTAAGATGGGTGATGCGCTTGGCATTTTGACGGGAAAAGAACGCCAGCAAATGTTCCGCAAGCGGCAACACGTCGCGCCGGCGTTCGCGCAAGGGGGGAAGTCGAATTTCCATGACGTTGAGCCGGTAGAAGAGATCTTCGCGAAATCGGCCGGCAGCAACCTCGGCTTCCAAATCGTGGTTGGTCGCGGCCATGATGCGAACGTCCCCGTGCCGAGTGCGATTTTCGCCGATACGTTCGTAGGCTTTCTCCTGAAGGAAGCGCAGCAATTTGGGCTGAAGTAGAAGAGGTAAATCGCCAATTTCATCCAGGAACAGCGTCCCGCCCTCGGTTGCGGCGACCTTGCCCTCCGTATCCTTGGTTGCGCCGGTAAAGGAGCCTTTGACGTGTCCAAACAGGTTGCTTTCCAGCAACTCGGCGGACAGGCTGGGGCAATGGACGGTTACGAAAGGACCGGCAGCACGCCGGCTTTGCGCATGAATGGTCCGCGCCAGCACTCCTTTACCTGTGCCGCTTTCGCCGCGCAACAACACCGTGACTTCCGTTGGAGCAACTTGCATCGCAACATCGAGTAGCGCGCGCATGGAAGGTTCGTTCGATGTGAGATCGACCTCCGGGATCGCTTCGCGTACCTGGTCCTGTAAACTGGCAACCTGATTTTGCAAACCCTGGACCAGCTTGCGACGATCGAGAAGGACTCGCAGCTGATCGGGTGTAAATGGTTTGGGCAGATAGTCGAATGCCCCAAGACGAATGGCCAACACCGCGCTATCGATGCTGGCATACGCGGTCATGATGATGACGGCAGTTGACGGGGACGTCTCGATCAGTTGCGGGAGAAGTTCAAGTCCTTTTTCTCGACCGAGCCTCAGGTCGAGGAACGCCACGTCAAATCGATCCTCGTTCAGCAGGCGTAGTGCCACATCTGCTGTGCTCGCCTCGGCAACGGAATGGCCCATGCTCTCCAGTGTCGTACGTAGCGTTCGCCGCAGACTCAACTCGTCATCAATCAACAAGATCTTCATGCCGTTTATTTTCCCCATGAAACCGTTGGCGTATCGACATCCGGATTGCGATTTGCTTCGTATTGCCCAATCCGGATTCCGAACCTCCGGCTCCGCGATTGTCAATTTCATTTGAGGGCCAAGAGGTTCTTGTATTCTATTGTTGTCTCCGGTTGATACCCGTACTCGACGATGAAAAGCATTACTGGATCGAGCAAGCCGAGGTCGAAGAATTACACGATCCGCACGAAAGTAAAATATGTACGCAATGTACGCTGTCGTCTTCACCATCTTTGCTGTCTACCTCGGAACCGTCGCAGTGCTGTTCGAGGGCTTTGCCTGGTTCTTACTGTGGCCGGCAGTCAGTGTCTTCCTCGTGGGGCTTGCGTACGCGGGCCTTGGCGTGCGAGTATTCGGTAAACGTCCGGATGGTCGATTGGTTGCCTGGAAACTACTGCTAATGTTGCCGTTTCTTTGTCTAACGTGGGGAATTTGGCATTTCATCCGTTTTTGGTCGAGAGAGGCACCGTTTGCTGAAGTGATCTCTGGGTTTTGGATTGGCCGCCGTTGTTTTCCTTCGGAAATACCAAGTGACATCACGATCATCGTCGATCTGACTTCGGAATTCTTCGAACCCCGAAGGAATCGGACGGAGAAACAATATCACTGTTTGCCGATTCTCGATGCCGGTGTCCCACAACTTAAACCGTTTGAGGAGTTGGTCGCTCAGGTTGCGTCGTCCGGTCCTGGAGTGTTCATCCATTGTGGAGCGGGACATGGGCGCACTGGTTTATTTGCAGCTGCGGTGCTGATCGCGCGCGGTGCCGCATTCGATCGGAATCAGGCTATCGCGATGATGCGTGCGGTTCGACCTCGGATTCGGCTCAACCAGGTACAGCGACGATTTCTGAGGACATGGAACGAATCACGAATTGAGATTCGCGATCGCATACTTTCACCCTCTGAGCAAGAGTCCAATACTCCGCACCCTCAACCGAATAACCCTCTATGAAGATTACGCTCCCCGAACTTTCGCTCATCCTCCTTGTGGGATCTTCCGGATCGGGCAAATCGACTTTTGCCCACAAACATTTCCGGCCCACGGAAATCCTTTCTTCCGACTACTTTCGGGCAATGGTTTCCGACGATGAAACCGATCAATCCGTCAGCGCAGCGGCGTTTGAATTGCTGCATTTAACTTGTGCCAAACGGCTCATGCTTGGAAAGCTCACCGTTATTGATGCAACCAACGTCCAACCCGACGCCCGAAAACCGTTCCTCGAACTGGCCCGGCGCTACCATGTCCTGCCGATCGCCATTGTCTTCGATTTGCCGGAAGAACTATGCTACGAGCGAAATCGGCACCGTCCGAATCGCAGTTTCGGCTCGCATGTGATTCGCAATCAGGTCCAACAAATGCATCGCTCCATGCCTCGCCTACGCAACGAGGGATTCAAAATCGGTCACATCTTCTCGACCGAGGAAGAAATCAACAATGTCGTCATCGAACGGGAGCCGCTCTGGGTGAACAAGAAATCGGAGCATGGCCCCTTCGACATCATCGGCGACGTTCACGGCTGCTTCGATGAATTGAAAACGCTTCTCCAGATGCTCGGTTATACTTTCACGCCTGAAGGAGTCATTCCGCCGCAGGGACGCAAGGCGATTTTCGTCGGCGACCTGGGGGATCGCGGCCCCGATACTCCCGGCGTGCTGGAACTGGTCATGGGCATGGTCAAGGCTGGGAACGCCCTGTGCGTGCGCGGCAACCACGACGACAAACTTTGCCGCAAGTTAAAGGGCAAAGACGTCAGCATCTCGCACGGGCTGGAACTGTCGCTCGCCCAGCTTGAAACTCGCCCAACCGAATTCCGCGAAGAGGTCCGCGATTTTCTCGACCGCCTCGTCAGTCACTATGTCCTGAACGATGGAAAATTAGTCGTTGCTCATGCGGGGATGAAGGAGAATCTTCAGGGGCGGACATCCGAGCGCGTGCGCGTTTTCGGACTTTATGGCGAGACCACAGGTGAATCGGATGAATTCGGCTTGCCCGTCCGCCTCAACTGGGCGGCGGAGTATCGTGGCCGGGCGCAGGTTGTCTATGGCCACACGGCAACAATTCACCCCGAATGGCTCAACCGTACTCTCTGCATCGATACCGGCTGCGTCTATGGCGGAAAGTTGACAGCGCTTTCGCTACCCCGAACAAGAATTGGTTTCCGTCCCAGCGCTAAAGATGTATTGCGAACCCAAGCGACCGTTGGCTCCGTTGGTTCCAGCAGCGCCGGCCTTGACTTCACAACAAGTTGCCGATGACGTTCTCGACATTGTCGATGTGCTGGCAACCAAAGAAAAGAAGGATTGCATATGAGGAAAGCAGGAATGCAGGAACCGAACCAGTTTGACACAAGAATCATTGACTATCAAAAAAGTTTTCCTGGATTCCTGCATTCCTCATAGATAAGCTCAGTCCGAGGCTTTGCGGATCCTGGGAATCTTCTCAACCAATATGACTCCTGAACTTCTTTCTCCTGCCGGTGACTGGGATGCTTTGCGGGCAGCCGTCGCCAACGGTGCGAATGCTGTCTATTTCGGGCTGCCCACCTTCAATGCCCGGCATCGCGCTACCAACTTTGCCCTGGAGGAATTGCCGAGCATATTCCAGTTTCTTCACAAGCGAAATGTCAAGGGCTTCGTTACACTCAATACCCTCATTTTCTCCGATGAACTTCCGCAACTGGTGGAATATCTCACGGCGATTGCCCAGGCCGGGGCCGATGCGGTTATCGTGCAGGACCTCGGCGTCGCGCGGTTGATTCAGCGCTTCGTTCCCGGATTGCATGTCCACGCATCAACTCAGATGACCCTGACGGAGCCTCGCGGTATCCGCTTTGCTCAACGTCTCAGTATTGAGCGCGTCGTCCTCGCGCGAGAACTGAGTATTGAAGACATTCGGAAAATCACGCAGCAATCGGAACTGCCCGTAGAGGTGTTCGTACACGGCGCGCTCTGCGTGGCTTACTCCGGGCAATGCCTCACCAGCGAAGCGCTCGGCGGAAGAAGCGCCAACCGGGGCCAGTGTGCCCAGGCTTGCAGACTTCCCTATGAGATGATCGTCGATGGTCGGCATCACGAGCTCGGCGATCGTGCCTATCTGCTCAGCCCGCAGGATTTGGCCGCGATTGAACAGATGGCTGCACTCATCGAGGCAGGAGTCAGCTCCTTCAAAATCGAGGGCAGGCTCAAGAGTGCCCATTACGTTGCCGCGACGACCCAATCCTATCGCGCCGCCATCGATGCCGCCCTCGCGCATTGCGAATTCCATCTGACCCGCGCGCAGGAGCGCGATCTGGCCCAGACCTTTTCGCGCGGCTTCACTCCCGGATTTCTCCAGGGAGTGAATCATCAACAACTCGTTCAGGGCCGATTTCCCAAGAGCCGGGGCGTCAAGATCGGGATCGTTCGGGCAGTCACTCGCAGGGGGGTTATCGTCGAACTCGTGGAAGACGATGACCATTTGATCAAGCCTGGCGATGGCGTTGTCTTCGATCTCGGTCGGCCTGAAGAACAGGAACTCGGCGGCCGAGTCTGGGAAGTGCGCAGGACGGAGGCAGCACAACCTGGAAGAGAACTTTCTTTTGAAGCCGATGGACTCGATCTGACCTGCGTTCCGGCAGGCTGCATTGTCTGGAAGACGGATGATCCCGCCTTGCGGAGACGACTGGAACGGACCTTCGCCGATGATCGTTGTGCGCGCCGAGAACCAGTCTGGGTTCATGCTTCCGGAACTCTGGGGGGCAGTTTCCAAGTCACGGCACGGGATTCAGAGGGACGAGAGGTTACTGTCGAGTGGTCGGGTCCGCTCGAAACCGCCCGAAAACACCCGTTGACTCTCGAAACTCTTCGAGAACAACTCGATCGCCTCGGCGACACCTCATTTGAACTCGCCGAGGTCACTAGCGATCTGCCTGCCGACGTGATGGTGCCGAGATCCGTAATCAATGACTTGCGCCGACGCAGCGTGGCCGAATTACAATGTCTTCGAGAGGAGAAGACAAGGTACGCGATTCAGGAAAAGGATGCCCTGCACCGACTCCGCCGGGAGGTACTCGAAAGAGTGCCGGGTCCGGCAGAAACCGGCGAACCCCAGTTGACGGTTCTCGTTCGCACCCTGGAGCAATTCGAAGCGGTTCTGGCATGGAATCAGCGCCCTGCGATGGTTTATTGCGACTTCGAGGATACCCGGCGCTTTCGTGAGGCGGTTCCGCGATCGCGCTCGGCCGGCGTCCCGATCGGCCTGGCAACCCTGCGCATCCTCAAACCGGGAGAAGAAGGATTTCTCAATCCCATCGTAAAGGCGAACCCGGATGCCGTTCTCGTTCGCAATCTGGGTGCGATCGACTATTTCCGGGAACATCTCCCGCATGCGCTGCAGATCGGCGATTTCTCCCTCAATGTCGCCAACGAATTGTCGGCCGACCTGCTGATGCGCGCGGGATTGGCCTGGCTGGTTCCGAGTTACGATCTGAACTGGGACCAGCTTGCCGCCCTGGTGCAACGAAGCCGGCCCGAATGGTATGAGACGGTCATTCATCAACATATACCGATGTTCCACATGGAACATTGTATCTTCGCGGCCTTTCTTTCGACCGGAAAGGATTACCATACCTGCGGTCGGCCGTGCGACCGGCATCGTGTTGAATTGCGCGATCGCGTCGGTGCTGAGTTCCCGGTCGTGGCCGATTCGGGCTGTCGCAATACGGTGTTCAACTCGGTGGCACAATCGGCAGCGGAATACGTCGGTCGAATGCGACAACTCCAGTTGTGCCGATTTCGCGTCGAGCTACTGCGGGAATCGGCGGAGCAGGTAGCGCCGCTTTTGGACCGCTATGCCCAGGTAGTTTCCGGTCGCGATGACGGTAAGAATGTCTGGCGCTCTTTGCAGGTCCTCAATCAACTCGGTGTCACTCGCGGCACACTTCAACTCATCTAATCTGAATGTTCGACGTTCGATTTTCAGTCTTCGGTAAAGACATTGCGCCGGCACTGAATGCCAAACGCTGAACATTTGAGCGAATGCAATCGTTATTCCGAGAAATCGTGCAATTCCGTTTGCAGCGATTTGACAGGCATAGTCGTGCGAACTACGGTTTACTCGTGAACGGATCACGGTTCGTCGGTGTGATCCAAGATGAACTTTCCCCCAAGTTCTTTCTGTTGACTCGGTTCAATCCATCGTTCTGGTCTCCCCATACTCGTTGGTGGGAATAAACCAGTTTCTCCGTCCGATGGATGACCTTTCGCAAGACGAGACCGGGCTCATCGACCCGGCCGCGCCGGAACGGAGAAGACATCATGTTCCTTGGATTCGCTCGCAAGGTCGTTGAGTTCCTCAAGAAGGAAGACGGCCCGACCGCTGTCGAATATGCAGTGATGCTGGCCTTGATCATTGTTGTGTGCATTGCCGCCATTGGCACGCTTGGCTCCAATGCCAACAACACCTTCAGCAATGTGAGTTTGAACTCGGCCGCAGGCGGGGGTACGTAAGCGACTAAGTCCTTGCCGTTCTCCGAGGAGATCAGGCACTGTGCAACGCAAAAACTCGTTGTTATTTCTTTCAAATTTCCAGGAGATCCACCCATGATGCGCAAGTTGACCCAAAAGTTCGTGAGCTTTCTCAAGAAGGAAGACGGCCCGACCGCTGTCGAATACGCCGTGATGCTGGCCCTGATTATCGTCGTCTGCATCGCTGCCATCGCCACGCTCGGCTCCAATGCGAACAACACCTTCAGCACTGTGTCGACCAAGGTCGGTGCCAGCTGAGGCTTCGCTTAAATAAGTGTTCAGTGTTCAGTGTTCAGTGTTCAGTAACGACAATTGGTCTAGTGGCCAAATAGTGTAATTGATGTCTTTACTGAAAACTGAAAACTGAACACTGAACACTTCTTCAAAGATTCCTTCTTGTAGAGAGCTACACTCGCCATCCGTATTAAACCCCCAGGTGAGGTAATTGCTCTTATGTTGAATCAGACTACGGCTATTCCAGCCGTTCCCGCGCAGACTTCCATTGCAACCGCGACCGACGATATCGATCGCGCGTTTGTGATGCAGATGGCTCAGGTTCCCTTCATTGCCCTGGGCTTCGTTCTCGCAGCGTTTCTCAGTCATGTCATCTGGGGCGCTTTTGCCGGACCTCCGAACTACGGCCCGATCGTTGTCGTTTGCATCGGTATGGTTCTGGCGGCCATCATCGACGGTTGGGCCTTCAAAGTGCCAAACTGGCTTACGCTCTCGCTCGTTCTCAGCGGCTGGATCATCGGCGGGCTTCACTCCTGTGGCGTTGCCGTTGATGCAGGGGCGGGCGGCATCGGTTCCGCGCTCCTGTGTACCTTCATCGGCTTCGCGCTGTTGTTTCCCTTGCTGGCGATCGTGGGCATGGGCCAAGGCGATGTGAAGATGCTCATGGGCTTCGGTGCCTGGATTGGTGCTTTTTTCGGGGGCCGGGAGGCAATCTCAATCCTGGTCTGGGCATTCTGTCTGGGAGCTTTGGTGGGTGGGGTGTTCGGACTGGTCATGATGGCCGTCCGTCGAAAATTCTCCAAGAACCTCAGTAACTTCAAAGCAATCTTCACCGACCTGCAAGTGATGGTGACGGCGGGTCCAACCGCCGCGGCCGAGCGCGCCAGCGCTCGACGATCGCACTGGGATCGGCTTCCCTACGGGATTCCCCTTTGCGTTGGGTTTTTGGGGTATCTGTGGTATCTGCAAATGACAGGTCAACTGTAACGCCGGTTGCACAATTCAAGTTCTAAGTTCCAGGTCAACATATCGCCGACCGAGATTGAACTTGGAGCTTGGTTGTCGCGCCCGGGCGAAAATCGTGTGCTACATTCTCTACAACCCGCGATTTACGTCCCTTGAGCGGAACCCCTGTTATCGGCATTCTCGCCATTACCGGAAAAAGTGAAGCAGCGTACCCTGGAAAGTCGAAAGAAAGCGTGTCCCAGTTATCTCCGTTAAACAGAGAAGAGTGCTAAATTTCGTTGAAGTCAATGGTCGGCATCATCGAAAAATTCAGGGTAAGCCGGACAGATGACAAAGTTTGAAGCCACTGAGGAATTGGGGGCAAAGCGAACACAAGCAATCAACTAACCCGAAAGGGCCTCGTTCTGTGCAGGATGAGGGGCGGTCAGACAAGCAATTACTTCCTGAGGAATGCAACGATGAAATCGAAGAATATGACCCTGATGATGGTGGCCATTGGCTGTGGATTGGTGGCGGCCTTCCTGACCGCCCGGCTCAGTGGCGGCAGTTCACCGGACACCGTGAATGTCCTGGTCGCCAAGACGGAACTCAAAATCGGAACCCTGATCGATGCGAAAGAAATCGAGAATCTGGTTGCTTTCAGTGCCCGCCCGAAGGGCGATGTGCCCCAAGACTCGATTCTCGACATCGAACAGCTCAAGGGCAAACGGGTTAGTCGGACCATGAGGGTTGGGGATCGGTTCTCGACCGGCGACGTGGGTGATTCTCCGGAAATTCCGATGCCGGCAGGAACCTACAAGATGGCCGTTCGTGTGGATGCAGTCAGCGCCGCGGCCGGTTTCGTGCAACCCGGTTCGAAAGTAGATGTGATTTTGACCGAAGCACAGGGTAACGGCAAAGTGAAATCCGGGATGTTTCTCCGCGACATGCTGGTGCTCGCGGTCGACAACCTGGGAAAACGGCCGGAAGGCGATGGCTCGGGCCGGACCCAGGTCCAGTCGGTGTCGTTGGCAGTAACCGAAGACCAAAGTCTCGCCGTTGCCAATGCCGAGAAGCGCGGGAAGATCACGCTCTTGTTGCGCGACCCGGAAAATCCGGACAAGAGACCGATCCAAGCCACCGGATTGATTGCAGGGTACGACAAACCGGAAACCCAGACTGCCGAGGCCAAAGCGGCCCCGGCCGAACCCAAAGTGGCGATCGCTGTGGCCAAGGTCGAAGTCAAGATGAACACCCAGATCGACGACAAAAACGTCAATGAACTGTTTGTCATGAAGGAGTATCCGGCTTCGCTTGTGTCGCCCAATTCGATCAAGGATCTGAAAGATCTTCACAACAAGTTTGTCACCAGGATACTCGACGCGGATCAAATCGTGTTGTCGACATCCGTGTCCGATAGCATGGTCGAGATCCCCAAGCCAACCGTAATCGTGAAGGAAGCGGAACCCAGGAAAAAGGCTGTCGCCCGCAAGAAATTCATCCAGACTATCGGCAGCACACACTATCTGTTTGTGGAAGTTGGACCCGATGATTTTCGACTGGTTGGGCCGGTGACCGATCTCCAGGCTACTACCAAGCCGGATGATGATGAACAGGTTGACCCAAAGAAGGTCGAAGACAACAACGCTGAAGAGAAAAAGCCTGGAGAGAAAAAGGCTGAGGAAAAGAAGCCGGAAGAGAAAAAGCCCGAATTGAAAAAGCCGGAAGAAAAGAAGCCGGAAGAGAAAAAGCCGCAACCTGCGAACCCGGACGAAAAGCCAATGCAAGGCAAGGCCGGCGAACGAGTCATTTGACGATTTGACGACTGACTGCTGTTCCAAATTCCAAGCCATGTAAGCTTGGAACTTGAAACTTGGAACTTGGAACCGACATGGACCCCTGAATTGAGAGGTGAATGGATGCACCCGAATTTGAATCTCCGACGAGCCCTGTGCTGGGGTCTCGTCGTTATGGGCCTGATCGCTGCCTCCACAGCCTACGGCCAACCGAATCCGAAGCCTGCAGAGGAACGCGGGAACGTGATCGTGGTTCCGGTTCAGGGGCGCGTTAGCCTTGAATCTCGAAGCAAGAAAAAGATTCGCCAGTCGCGCTTTGACGATGCGCCCGGCAATCTGCTTGTTCAACCCGATGCTGCCAATCCTCGTGCAGTGATCTTGACCGGCGTTCGACCCGGTGCCAATCGAGTGACTCTGATTGACGAGGAGATGAAAGAGGAAGTGTACGAGGTGATTATCCAGAACGATATCGAATTGCTGCGGGCCATCCTGAAGCGCGCCGTGCCGACGGCCAATATCGATGTCATCCCGTTTGGACGCAGTGCCATTCTGACCGGGAATGTGGCCCAATCGGAGGATATCGGCACCATACTTGCCATTGCCCAGCAACTGCTGGGGGCACCGCTTGGAAGCATCGTCAATGCCATGTCGGTGGGCGGGGTTCAGCAAGTGCAACTGGATGTCACGGTGGCCAGGGTGGATCGCACGAAGACTCGCTCGCGCGGTTTCAACTTCATCGTCAATGGGCCGTCGGTCAGCGGCGGCAGCATTCTGGGCGGGCTTACCGCGCTGGGCAGCGGGACGTCGACCTCGACCTCTACCGCGGGTGTAGGAATCATTCCCTCTGCTGCAAGTGCCTCCCCGACTTCAGCGGCGAATATTATTTTCGGTATTATCCCCGCCCAGTTCCAGGGGTTGCTGCAAGCCCTGAAGACGGAAGGACTGGCCAAGACGCTGGCCGAACCAAAACTGGTCACTCAAAGCGGTCGGCCTGCCCGAATCTTGTCCGGTGGACAACAGGCGGTTCTCAGTTCCGCCTCCGGCATCAATGGTCCTGGTGTGAGTTTTCAGAATATCGGTACCACACTGGAATTTCTGCCGATCGTGTACGGCAACGGCAAAATCTACCTGGAAGTGGCACCGCAAGTTCGTGCGGTCAACCAGGGGCTGGGAATCACAACGACATTCGGTACGGTTCCCGGCTTCGACGAACAGTCGGTCCGAACGTCCGTGGTGATGGAATCGGGACAAACCTTTGCGATCGGCGGGCTGATCCAAACCGATTTGCAAAGCTCGACGAGCCGGGTGCCGGTCCTTGGCGATATTCCCTTCCTGAGCTTCTTCTTTAGCCAGATCACGGTAACCGAGGAAGAACAGGAGTTGGTGATCCTGGTCACACCGCACCTGGTTGACCCGATGGACTGCAATCAGGTTCCGAAACGGCTGCCGGGGCGGGAATCGCGCGCTCCGGACGATTTCGAGCTGTACCTCGAAACCATGCTGGAAGTGCCGAGAGGACAGCGGAATGTGTTCGAGGGGCCGAGGAATCTTCATTACAAGGCACCCTGGAAAAATGATCCCACAGCGGCCAAATTCCCTTGCGGGTTGAACGGTAGCCCTTACGGTGGTGGGTCGGCCGGCTGCGCCTCGGGGCAATGTGCTCCCAAGAGCGGCCAGTCGGTGATCGGAAGTAAACCGCTGTCGCAGCCCAGTGCCTTGCGGCAGCCGGGATTGCTGGAGATGCCGGCGAACCCGCCGACCCAGTTGCCCAGGTCGATCGGTACACAACCGAATCAACCTCGGGATGTGCCATCGGTTCCCGTCGGCGATGGTCCGGATGCTTTACCCAATAGCCTGCCGATGCTGACCGGACCACGATCCGAGCGTTGAGCGAATACCGTCTGAAGTATGAAAGTGGCAAGCGACCCGATACCCGAGAAGAAAATCCTGGTGTCGGGTCGCCCCAGATTGAGAAGAATATGCAACGAATAGCCATCGTCGATCCGAACGAAGCCAGCCGGGAATCGCTCCGCACTTTGCTGTTGGGCGTCGATTTCGTCTGGCTCGAAGCCGAATGCGCGAAGTACGAATACTTCTTCGACGTGATCCAGCAATCGACGCCCGATCTGGTACTGGTGGCTCTGGACAGCGATCGCGCCAAGTCATTGATGATGATTTCGCAGTTGAGCGTCCAGTATCCGAAGTTACCGATCGTGACGATCAGCAACGATAGCCAGACGCTCCTGCAATCCTTGCAACGCGGTGCCCGCCACTTTCTCACGCCTCCGATCGGGCTGGAAGAACTGGTGTCCACGTTGCGGAAAGTTCTGAACGAATCCGGGTTTCACGAGCGCCCCGGCCAGACTTCGATGGCCACCGTGAACAAGTCCAATGCGATGATCTACTCGTTGCTGGGCACGCGCGGTGGGATCGGCACGACGGGAATCGCCGTCAACCTGGCCGCCACGCTGGCTGCCGAGCCGGCGCACAACGTCGGCTTGCTCGACCTCGACCTGGCCCTCGGAGACGCCGACATTGCCGTCGAGTTGCCTGGAAGTGAAAACATCAGCATCGCCGATCTGGCGCGAAACATCGAACGACTCGACATGAATTTTCTTCGGCGCGCCATGGTCAAACATCCCGAAACCGGATTGTCCATCCTTCGGCATCCGCTGGAATTGACCGAGGTGGGGACGGTTCACGAAGGGCACGTGGAACGGATTATCAACCTCTTGAAGATCAGTTATTCGCACCTGATTCTCGACCTGAGCAAGGCGATGCTGCCGACCGACATCATGGCCTTGCGCATGTCGGACATCATCTTGCTGGTCGCTCAGTTGGAATTGAGTTCGCTGCGAAACGTGGTTCGCATGATTCACACGCTGAGTCTGGAAGGCGATCTGGCGGACAAGCTTCGGGTCGTGGTCAACCGTTCGGGTTCGGACCCAATGGAAGATGGAATCACAATCAAGAAGGCTGAGGAAGTGATCGGCAAACCGATTTTCTGGCAAATTCCCAACGATACCAAGGTGATGCTGGGCTCACGGGTAGCCGGGATGCCACTGATCAAGTTTGCGCCGAAAGCACGGGCGCAACAAAGTATTCAAGGACTGGCGGCAACGCTGACGGGCAAACCCATTGGTCCCGTGGAGCAACCGAAACGAAGAGGATGGTTTAGCTAAACAGCAGTTTTCAGTTTTCAGTGTTCGGTGTTCAGTAAATTCCTGAGATTCGCAGACCTTCTGCCTTCAAACATTTACTGAACACTGAACACTAAACAAGAGTGTTCAGTTTTCAGTAAACACCTGAAATGCACAGGATCTCTGGTTCTCGCATTTGCTGAACACTGAACACTGAACACTGAACACTTACCGAGAGGTTCACCAAGATGTCACGCCTGCAACAGGGACTTTCCAAGCTCAACAGCGTAAGCCAGATCGGCACGCGCAATGGTGCGACCGCGGGCGGCAACCCGTCGGGAAGCGGGACGAAGAATTTCGAGGAGTTGAAAAAACAGATCCATGCCAAGCTGGTCGAGCGACTCGATTTTAGCCGGGTCAAGGATCTGGCCAGCGATGCACTTCGGCGCGATATTCGCCGGGTCATCGAGCACTTGTGCGATACCGAGAATCCGCTCCTGAATCGAATGGAGCGCGAGAAACTGATCGAGGAAATTCTCGATGAGACGCTGGGTTTTGGCCCGTTGGAGCCTCTGCTGAAGGATCCGACCATCAGCGATATCCTCGTGAATGGTCCGAAGAATGTGTATGTCGAGCGCCGGGGCAAACTGGAAAAGACGGAAGTCAACTTCCGCGACAACGACCATCTATTGCAGATCATCGACCGCATTGTGTCCAAGGTGGGCCGGCGCGTCGATGAAACCTCGCCGCTGGTCGACGCCCGGCTGCCGGACGGCTCGCGCGTCAACGCAGTCATCCCGCCGATTGCTCTCGACGGCGCCTCATTGAGCATTCGTCGTTTCGGCTCGAATCCGCTGAAACTCGAAGACTTGCTCAACTACAAGGCCTTCTCCCCGGAAATGGCCATGCTCCTGGAAGCCTGTATCAAGGCCCGCCTGAACGTGATTATCTCCGGCGGTACCGGTTGCGGTAAGACGACCCTGCTCAACACGCTGTCCTCGTTCATTCCGCACGATGAACGGCTGGTGACCATCGAGGATGCCGCGGAATTGCAATTGCAGCAGGATCACGTGGTTCGTCTGGAAACCCGCCCGCCGAACATCGAAGGCAAGGGCATGATCAACACCCGCGATCTGGTTCGCAATGCCCTGCGTATGCGGCCCGAGCGCATCATTATCGGTGAATGTCGAGGTGGTGAGACGTTGGATATGTTGCAGGCCATGAACACCGGCCACAGCGGTTCGATGACAACGCTGCACGCCAACTCGGTTCGCGATGCGATGGCCCGGCTGGAAACAATGATCATGATGGCCGGCTTCGAGTTGCCGATCAAAGCAATGCGTCAGCAGATTGCCTCCGCGGTGGACCTGGTGATTCAAGCGAATCGCTTGCAGGGCGGACCCCGCAAGGTGACCAGTATCACGGAAGTGATGAATATGGAACAGGACGTCATCATCATGCAGGAAATCTTTCGGTTCCGACAACTGGGGGTCGATCAAAACGGCCGAGCTTACGGGCAGTTTGAGGCCACCGGAGTCCGGCCCACTTTCGTGAATCGACTGGAATCCAAGGGCGTGAAACTGCCCTCGAATATGTTTGCCGAGCGAGTTTTACTTCGAGATTGAGCCGGAGGGGATCGGCAATCGGCAACGACACGATCGACGATCCTCACCCCCGCATCTGAGAGTGACACCATGAGTCCGATATTGATCGCCGTGTTGATTTTCGTCCTGGTAACCGGCCTGGTCGGCGCTGTGGCTTTCATGATGAAGGGCGACAGCGGCGAGCGCATCAACGAACGTCTCGACTCCCTCGTCGGTCGAACCGGCCGAAAGGATTCGTCGGCGGACTTGTTGCTCCGCCAGGCGTTGCAGGAAGTGAATACCCAGAGCCTGCTCGAACGGATGACACCCGAAATCTTCAAGGTGTCGAAGCTGTTCGAGCAGGCCGATGTGAACATGAAGCCCGAGCATGCTGTTCGGCATCGGCCTGGGGTTGGGCCTCGGCTTGACTATGGTCACGCTGGTATTCGTGAATATATATGTCGCTCCGGTAGCCGGGTTGGTTGGGTTCTTCCTGCCGCTGTTGTGGTTGTATTTCAAGCGCAACGGCCGGCTCAAGAGATTTGCTTCCCAGTTGCCCGACGCCATGGAACTGGTGGCGCGGGCGTTGCGGGCCGGTCACTCGCTGGCAGCGGGCCTGCACGTGGTCGCCGAGGAAATGCCCCAGCCCATCGCCAAGGAGTTCGGCCGGGTTTATGAGGAACAGAATCTCGGCATCGCCCTGGAAGATGCGCTCAAGAATATGTGCAACCGAATCCCGAACCTCGACCTGCGCTTCTTCGTGACTTCCGTGGCCATCCAGCGGCAAACCGGCGGCGACCTCGCGGAAATTCTCGATCGGATCGGCTACATCATCCGGGAGCGCTTCAAGATTCTCGGTCAGGTGAAGGCGCTGACCGCCGAAGGCCGGCTCTCCGGCATCGTGCTGATTGCCCTGCCGATCGGATTGTTTCTGATGATGCTGTCGATGAAGCCGGATTATGTTGCTTTGCTGTGGACCGATCCGATGGGGGTCAAGATGAGCATCGGTGCCATCGTCTTGATGCTGGTCGGGGCCTTCTCGATCAAGAAGATTATCGACATCAAAGTGTAAAGAAGTTTCAAGTTCCAAGTTGAAGAATCTTGGACATGAGAACTGTGAGGCACTGAATCGCCCCGCAATTGACTTGGAACTTGGAACTAAACTGACGAAGAGGATACTCCCGTGATTTTGCTTGCTTTTACTGTTGCCGAACTTACTCCAATCATTGCTTTTGTGGTCATGATGGTCGGCGTTTGGGCGGTGGTAACTCTGGTGTCCAAGAAAACCAGTCAGGCCGAGGAGCGTCTCGATCGACTGGGCCGGCCGACCCAATCGAATCTGGATTCGGATGGTTTGCCGGTTCAAGCGAAACAACGCTTCAGCGGCCTGAAGGACGCCATCAGCAGTTTGGGCGGTGCGATGGAGCCGCAGTCCGATCTGGAGAAGAACCAGCTTCGGGTCAGGTTGATGAACGCCGGGTTTCGCCACGAATCGGCCCCGATGGTTTATCAGGGCATCCGCTTTGTCAGTTTGATGGTGTTCCTGATTCCCGCCGGCGCTTACTTCCTCTTGAAGGACGGCTTTACCTTCAAGGCGGTCCAGTGGATCGTGATTCTCGGCGGAGTGGGCTTTTACTTTCCGCAAGTCGGTTTATGGCACCTTCGCTCCACTCGGCAGAAGGAGATTTTTCTGAGTTTGCCGGATGCGCTCGATTTGCTGGTTGTCTGTGTCGAGAGTGGACTGGGATTGGATGCTGCCATGAGAAAAGTGACCGAGGAAATGAAAGGGCACGCCAAAGTCATTTGCGAGGAACTGGCGCTGGCCAATATGCAGCTTCAGATGGGCCGGCCCCGGCGCGAGGTATTGCACGATTTGGGTGTTCGTACCGGCGTTGATGATGTGCGAGCTCTGGCGGCAATATTGATACAAGCGGATCGGTTTGGTGCAAGCATTGCTCAGGCGTTACGCGTTCAATCGGATTCGATGCGAACTCGCCGCCGGCAAATTGCCGAAGAAAAAGCAGCGAAGACGGCAGTACAACTGATCTTTCCGTTGGTGCTGTTCATCTTCCCGGCGATTTTCGTCGTGCTGTGCGGCCCCGCGGCCATTCAGATTTCGAAGGGACTGCTTAAAGGATAAAATAAGTTCCAAGTTCCAGGTTCCAAGTTCTAAGTTGAAATCCAAAGAATCATGGGATTTAACTTGGAACCCGGAACTTGGAACCGAAAAAAGGAAGGATTCCATAATGAACGGATTCATGAAACGAACAGTCCTCGGCCTGTGCATGGTCGGCGGACTGGCTTCGGTTGGATGTACGGGTGGCGAGCACTATCGCAATCTCGTCGATCCCTGTCAGCAGGAACGCTACGCCGCTGCCGCCCGGCAGTCGGTGCTCGAGTCATTTACTCCTCAAGTGGGCAACGGCCATATTCTGGATCAAACGATCTGGAATTATCACTTTGTGGAGGGGACCGACAAGCTGCATCCCGGCGGTATGGCAAAACTCGATCAACTGGTGCGAACTCGACCCCAACCGGACGGTCGGGTTTTCCTGGCGACGGCGCGCGACTTGACTTTCAGGCCGGCTGACGCCGATAATTTCTCAGCGACGCGAAGCGATTTGAACAATCGGCGGATTCAGACGATTCAGAAGTATCTTGCGTCCCAAACTGCGGATCGCCCCATGCAGTTCGAGGTGGTGGTCCACGATCCCGCACCGACCAATATTGCAGCGGTCTCGGCAGGCTTGTCGATTCTCCGGCAACGCAATAATTATGGCACCTATGGCTATAGTATTGGGGCCACGGCAGGTGGAGGCGGTGGCGGAGGTGCAGGCATGGGGGCTGGGATGGGCGGCGGCGCGGGCGGTGGCATGGGCGGCGGGATGGGCGGCGGGATGGGCGGCGGCATGGGCGGTGGTATGGGCGGTGCTATGGGACAAGGCGCGATCCAGGGCGGAACGCCTGGCGGGTCGACGGGTGGAACGCCCGGTGGGCCGGGTAATCCGACGCAGTGAGCCGGACCGACAATGGGAGGGTGGGCGGAGTCTTCGATACCCACCCATTGTCAGCGAGAGATTGTGTAAAGTCGGTTGACAATATGCCGTCACGGAGGGCGACCTGTTCAGGTCGCCCTTTTTGGCATCCATGCAGTTTCATTGATGAGTGCACTATGACGCGATTTTTCTCTTCGTTGCTTGCCATGCTCATTGTTCCGCTCGGCGCCTGTGGTGCCTGCCAATCGACGCCGGGTGTGTACGCAAGCAGTATCGGCGGTTTCTGGCAAGGCTTTACCCATTACTGGAGCCGGCTCGTCACCAGCGTCGACGGGGTTGTCATGATGGCCATTGGTTTGGGAGCATTGGGCATCTTCATCATCACCAGGGGTAAGTGGATCAAATAACAGTGTTCAGTGTTCAGTATTCAGTGTTCAGTAAAGACTCTAGAGTCTGCTACTGAACACTGAACACCGAACACTGAACACTGAACACTGAATACTATTATGAAACACAGCAATGCTTCAGGTTCCGAATGGGATGTCGCCAGCATGTTGGAGGCACCTTCCGCCCCCGAATCCCTCAAGGAAGCGGGATTGACGCTGGCGTTCCTCAACGACATGATTCTGAAGGCACGTTTATATCCGCGGCGGCATGATCGGCCGCGACCTGGCTCAGTATCTGTGCCTGCCGTTCAAAGTGATTCGCGAACGATCAAGTTTCTCAAGGACGAAAAGCACATCGAGGTGATGGGCGGCGACCTGGTCGGCGAAGTCAGCTATCGGTTCAGCCTGACCGACGTCGGCCGCAAGCGGGCCCAGGAAGCGATGCAGATTGTGCGGCTATGTCGGCCCTGCTCCCGTGCCGATCGAAGACTATGTCGAACAATGCTATCGCCAGGCCGTCACCGGCATTGCGTTGCACGCCCGAAAGCCTGCAGGCGCCCTTTTCGCACCTGGTGCTGAGCGAAGATCTATTCAACGCCATCGGGCCCGCGATCGTCTGCGGCCGATCGGTGTTCATCTACGGGCCGCCCGGCAACGGCAAAACAGCCATCGCCCGGTCGATCGGCGAGTTCATGAATCAGATCGGGCGGTGCCGTCTACGTGCCGCACGCCTTCATCGCCGACGGCAACATCATTACCGTCTTCGATCCCGTCGCTGCATCAGGTCGACGATCACCGATCGAAGATCATGCTGGATGACGGGATGCCACGGTAAAGCGCTTGCTGACCACCGGCGCGGTCGATCCGCGCTGGGTGTCGCATCGTCGGCCCGGTGATCGTGACCGGCGGCGAATTGACGCTCGAAATGCTCGACCTCCGCTACAACTCCGAGGCCAAGTTCTATCAGGCCCCGATCCACTTCAAGGCCAACGGCGGCGTGTTCCTCATCGACGACTTCGGCCGGCAGATTGTCAGCCCCAAGGAACTGCTCAATCGCTGGATTCTGCCGCTCGAAGACCGCCACGATTTCCTCACGGTTGTCCAACGGCAAGAAATTCCAGGTGCCCTTCGAACAACTGATCATCTTTTCAACGAACCTCGATCCGAAAGACCTGGTCGACGACGCCTTCCTGCGTCGTATCCGGCACAAGGTCGGGATCAACGCGCCGACACGGGATGTGTACGAGAAAATCTTCAACAACTATGCCCGAAAGCCTGAGCATGAACCCTTGTCCGGAGGCGATCGACTATTTGTACGAGCGCTATTACAATCGCGGCCGAACGCCGCGGGCCAGCGATTGTCGCGATTTGTTGGAGATCGTTCAATCGATTTGTCGATACAGACGGCAACCCGTGCATCTTACGCGCGACCTGATCGCCGAAGCCTCGGCGAGCTTTATCGCCGAGTTTACTTGATGTGGTGCCGCCTCTTTCTCCCCCCGCTCCGGCTCCTTTTTTCGCTCAGCGGAAGAAGCCGGAGGAGGTGTTGCGCCCGAGGATTCGATCATGGACGGTCGTTGGAATCGCTGGCTGGCCAGCTGCGCTCTTCTGAGCCTAATCGGCTGCACTCACTCCAATTCGGTCTCATCGCCTTCGGGAACAACCCCGCTGGTTTCCAACAAGTCCAGAGTGGACGATAAGCGCGAGAAAAAACGGTCCGCAAGCCCCGATACTCTTGTCGTGCTGGGCGATACGCATCTGGCCGCTGCCAAGCAGGAAGGCCATTCCGCTGCGGAGCGCGAAGCGCTGTTGCGTTCGGCAAACAAAGTGTATCAAGAAGCCCTACAGCGCGATCCCAAAAATATGCGCGGCTATGGCGGACTGGCGGAAATGTATACCTTCATGGGGGATAAGGACAAGGCTCTCGAAACCTATCAGCGCACTGCCAAATTGTTCCCGAAGAATAGCGACGTTTACGTGGCGATGGCGATCTGCTGCAAACACTTTAATGACTCGGACGGAGCCGTGCAGTTCCTGCACCAGGCGACCAAGCTCAATCCGGACGATCGGCGTCTAAAAATCAATCTCGGCTTTGAATTTGCGATGGCCAAGCGATATAAGGAAGCTTATATCTGGCTCGAGCAATACCAAGGAGCAGCTCAGGCACACTATTCTCTGGCACAAGTCTACGAACGTCAAGGCGACCTAGCCCAAGCGCAGAATGAGTTGCAGTTGTCGCTGCAAGTCGATCCCAATTACCGCCCCGCGAACGATATGATGGCTCAACTCGCCGACACGAATCAACCGATCGGCGTCGAGGGATCCGGTGGGCTGAAAACCGTTGGTTATGAGGATTTGTCCTCGATTCCCGAATACCGTCTGGCACCCAACGCCAGGTTGATTAGCCAACCCGATCCTCGAAACCAGACGGACAAGAATCTGCCGGCCACCACACCAAACCCCTTGCCGGTAACCTCGATACAGATCCCCGAAGTGGTGCCCGCCAACCCATCCGGAACACTGCCTGGAATGCCGCTGGGCAACGGGTGGGAGCGCTGATCTTTAGCTCAACACGAAGCTTACACGGCGTGTACTCACGCTCGCGTTCAGCGCCTGGTTCCATGTTGCCTTTTTCCTTTTATCCAGTCCACATTTTCGCATTCCGGAAACTGTTGCAGTGCCTGTTCGGGTGTGAGATTGAAGATTACCCGACCGTTGGTGGTCCAGTTTCCGCGCTCGAACATGAATACCGCCGTTGCGGAACGCGCTTCGCCCGCTGCCGGCAAGCCTTCCATGTCGCCGCCTTCGATGGCCTCAAATTGAATCGTGGCCGGGATCAAGCCGATCATTTGTTTGCGTCGAGGTTCGCGTCCGAGCAGCAATTCGCCCGCAAATGTGCAACTAACCCAGCGCAGGCCGCGCGGCAGCCCCGTGCCGGCAGCAGCTTTCAGGAAAATCTGCTCGAACCGTTCCTTTCGGAGCCGAAATAGCTCGCGGGCGCGCTCCGATTGAATGGTGTGCCCGATACCCAGCAAGCGCCAGGCCAGAACCAGCACCACCAACCCCGCGACAGGAATAAGCATCAGCCAGGGGTCGAGCCAATTCATGGGGCGACCTCATGTAATGGAACGGAACGGGTCTTTGACTCAAAAATCCCAAATCCCAAATCCCAAATCCCAAACAAATCCCAATTTCGAAATGACCAAAACGCAAACCCTTCAGCCTCCGATGTATCGTTTCTTGTTTTCTTTGGGATTTTGGAGTTGTTTGTCATTTGGAATTTGTGTTTTTGGAATTTTGAGGCAAAGCCACGGAACGGGTCTTTTTGGTCCGATGCGCCGGTACCGCATGGTCGATCGGATCCGCAGAGGGAAGTAGTAGCTTATGCGATTCGCCCGCATCAGGCGAAGCGCTACGCGGATTCGTTCCTGAACGTGCAAGGGAACACGCGCATAAAATCGCTCGATCAGTTCCTCGTCGGAATCTCCTTCGAGGACCGCCGCTTTCCATTCCCCGGGTATTGCGCCGGTACTCTTCGCCTTCGACGAATCCGGTCGCGATATTGAACGGCAAAAACGCGATCACTGCCAGACACAGCGCGATCGTTACGCGCCGGGATAGTGTTGTTCCACCATAAAGCAGCCACAGAAAATAGATCGCGGCCAAGGCCGGCCACATGATCCAGCCGTAACGCGAGGCCAAACCCATGTTTGCCTCATTGCCAAACCCGGATCGACCCAGCCGATGCCGAAAGCCATCACCCCAATCGCACCCAGATACAAGAGTAAGCCAAGCGCGCGCGGCCGTTCTTCCGATTGTTTGATAAAAACACGGATGAGCCGGACCACCGATTCAAAACCAAGGATGGCAACGAGTAAGCCGAAGAGAGGCCAGAGACTTACAGGCTCCTCAAAACCGGACAGGGAAAAGCTTCCTCCCGCGCCGATGCCGAAGGCCATTGTCAAAGACTGTAGGGCAATACGCAGAGACGGCAATAACCCTGCGCTTTTGGGATGAAATTCGGGATGAACATAGCCGGCGTAATACAGGGCGATGAACCCGGGAACAAAGCCGACGATCGCCAAAAGAGCAGCAATCCTGGCCCATCTGGTTCCCGGTTTTGTCGCACCGACAGAAGGTGTGTATGAGGAGCCAAGCAGCATCCAGAATACAATCGCCAAGAGCCAAAGCGCCAGGGGCGGACCAAAAGCCAGGCCGCCTGCGCCGCAGCCCAATAGCGGGATCAAAAGCAAGCCGACTTGTAAGCCGCGCTGGAAGAGATTGCCTCGGGAAGTCAGTAAGATCGCCCGCAGAATCAGGCCGGCAAACAGGGTGATGAGCATGAAACAGATTTGATAGCCCATCCGATAGTTTTCGAAGTGCCCCAAATGCAACAGCGACAGCGGAAAGAACGCATCGGACCAATGCAATCGGCCTCGAATTTGTCGAGCGGCTCGAATCATGCCCAAGGATAACAGCGCCAGACCGAATAAGCTGATGTAACATCCCGTCCGAAAGTCATGTGTAATCTGAAACAAGGGGTAATAGAGCATCCGAGGCACGAGAAAGCGGTGCTCGTTATGCTGTTTCCAGAGCCAGGGCAAGGTGGGTTCTTCATCCAAGAGCGCCGGGACAAACTCCCATTCATCGATCAGCGGGCTATTGACCGCATAGCGCGCAATCCAGATGATTCCAAGCAGCACCATAGAGGCCCAGGAGCCGAAGACAAACCAGATCGTTCGTCGCGCCAAACGAGCTTCGGCGAGATTATCGCTTGTCATTGGGCCTCCAGCCGGATAAGTTACGTGGATAGTTTTATTAGCGATCAATCCATCGAGTGGAAGGGATAAGCAATATGGTCGAGCGACGAATGGAGCTGGATCGGCGGTACCACCGTACGAAGAAGATGCGCAAACTCAAGAGCAAACTGCAAACTGCTCAGGGCGCGGATCGCGAAAAAATTCTCTACAAGATAAAGATGCTCAGCCCATTCTGGACGGAGCCTGCCCCGGCAGCGAAGAAGTGACAAGGCTTGAAAATGACAAGGTGACAAGGTGACAAGGTGACGAAACACGCAACAGGAATGGAAATTGTTTAGGCCAGATCAACATTCCTAGATATGCTCGATGATTGTCACCTTGTCACCTTGTCACCTTGTCACCTTGTCACCTTGTCACCTTGTCACCTTGTCACCTTGTCATTTCCAAGCCTTGTCACCCGGTCGCCTTGTCATCCTTCGCCGGCGGATGGAAAAATGCTACCAGCAATACCGCCGCAATGAGCGCAGCGGCGCAAGGAACGATAAATATCTCCTCAAAATTCCAGTTGATTGCTTTCCCTGATTTATCCACCCCAGTCTTGAACTCGTCCGAGAGGGCTGCGCTGACGAAATTGCTCAGAAACGGCCCGGCACCAAAGATCAAAAAGTTGAATAACCCCTGTGCACTGGCGCGAATGTCGTGGGGGAAATACTCATCGATGAAGATATACACCGTCGCAAAGAAAAACGCGTAGCAAATCCCGTGCAGCAGGTTGACCAGAATGGCCAGTTCCGGCTGCGGATAGAAGGCAAAAACCGCGAATCGTCCAGCGTGTCCGAGAATCCCGATGACCATCGTGGTTCGCCAGCCTAGCCTTTTCAAGACATAGCCCAGGAAGGCCATGGTGGCGATCTCGGCGACTTGTCCGATGCTCATGATCGGCATCACCCAGTTTCCAGGAATGTGGACCCCCAATTTCAGGTATGTCGCACACCAGTAGAAGTACATCTGGTGAATCGCTGCATCGATAAACGTCACCACGAACAAAACCAGCACGAATGGCTTGCGCAGGAGCCTCAATGCTTCAAGCCAGGCCAGTTTGTCCGCTCCCCCCGACCCAGCAGGTTTCGGCGGAGTGTTCGGTAAGGTCATGCTGAAAGCCGCCAGCAGCAATGCGGCAATCCCGGCGGTCATGAACGTGTAACTGGTCGCTTCGCGGAAGGCATCTCCCGTCTTGGGGGTTCCGAGCGCTGTTTTGAACCAACCCAGGAAACCGAGTTCACTCATGGGCGGGACTTTGCTCCAATCGACGAGAATAAACACGAACGGCCAGGCCGCTGCGATCCAGCCTATGGTTCCCCACAGTCGAATGGGTCCGAATTCTTTTTGCGGATCTTTGAGATGGGCAAATGCGATGGAGTTGACAATGGAGAGCGTCGGCACGTAGAAGAGCGTATGAATGCCCATCAGAATCAGAAACGGCCAAAACGGCGCGGAGCCGTTTTCCGGTTTCTGGATGAACGCCAGACCCAGAATAGCACCTCCACCAATGAGCTGACTAAAGGCAAGGAACTTTTGTGCGGCGAAGTTGCGGTCGGCGAATTGGGTGCTGAAGAATAGTGCTACGAGAGCTGCAAGGTTGAACATCCCGAAAATCCAGGGTAACTCTTTTGCACCGAATCCCAGGCTCGGAATGTAGTCAAACGAGAGCGGGAACCACGCGCCCCAGATAAAGAACTCGAGGAACATCATCACGCACAGACGGAGCTTGAGTCCACCCGATGCGGCAACCGTATTCGACATGAAGAGGCCACTCCCGTTGCAAGTCCAAGAAGAGGAAGATGAAGGGGAATGTTAAGCGAACTTGCCGGTAGGGGCAAGTCTCAGAAGATGACAAGGTGACATGGTGACAAGGTGACATGGTGACAATTAACCGGCGGATCGAAGCCGGATCAAGCGGTATTTCTCACCTTGTCACCTTGTCACCTTGTCACCTTGTCACCTTCAAGGGTATACTCGACTCAAGTTCAAACTTGAGGAGAATACATGAGTTTTGGCGGAGAATCGGGAACGGAATACGAAACAGCCCACGGGCGCGACTGGCCGAGCGTTCGGCAATTCAATGTCTTTTTGGCCAATCGCCTCGGCGCGCTCATGGACGTGGTTCGGCGCTTTGAGACGACCGACATACGGATTGTCTCGCTCATGGTGGTCGATTCCGCGGACTGCGCCATCATCCGAATGGTGCTCAGCGATCCGGAACGCGCCCGGGAAATCTTTGAACACGCCAAGCTTCCCATCACGGAAAGCGATCTGTTGGTGGTGAAACTGCCGGATGGCCAGCAGCCTTTGTTGCAGATCTGCAAGGTGCTGCTGTCGGCAGAAATCAGCATCGATTATGCGTATCCGCTGTTGATCGGCGTCGGTCCGGAAGGGAGCACAGCAGTGGCGCTGCACGTCGATGACCATGAAACGGCAGTGACGGTCTTGCAATCGAAGGGTTTTACCATCTTCACCGAAAATGATTTGAACTCGTGAGAGGAGAGGAAGATGACGACGGCCACTTTAGCTTCACCGACGAGGACGAATGGTGTCTCGGACATTCCGGACCTTCCCATCTGGCGTTTGAGCGTCTCGGCTTATCACGCGATGATCGATAGTGGCATCTTGGGGAGTGATGACCCCGTCGAGTTGCTGGAAGGATGGTTGGTAACCAAAATGTCGAAAAATCCTCCCCATCGAGTGGCGACCGGCCTAATTCACGATGCCTTGTTGGCGATTCTTCCACCCAATTGGTTTTTCGATGTTCAAGATCCCGTGACTACGGATGATAGCGAACCGGAACCCGATCTGTCGCTGATTCGAGGGACTCGAAGACAATACACGCAAGGCCACCCGATTGCCTCGGACACAGCGCTGGTGATTGAAGTCTCGGATACTACGCTCTATCGGGATCGCGGTACAAAGAAACGCATCTACGCCAGGGCTGGTTTTCCGGAATACTGGATCGTTAATCTGAATGACGAGATGATCGAGGTATATACCCTTCCGAGTGGACCGACGAGCGATCCGGACTATGGAAACCGGCAGGATTACGGAGCCGTCGATACAATTCCGTTGGTACTCGATGGTGTTGAAGTAGGGCGAATCGCCGTGAAAGATGTGTTGCCGTGAGTAAAACGAGCAAAAGTGGAGATCGAGATGAACATTCATTTCCCCGAAAATCGAGACGTGGATGCGTGGCAACTTGCTATCTGGAACCTGCCCGAGGATGATGTATCCCGTCCCCAGAAGCTGCAATTGATGCTGATGCTGGACGCCGGATTTAATGAGTTCGATCCATTCGTTGTCGTTCGAGACTTACTTCAGAATCGGCATCTTTGGCAAGGTGTCGTGATGGAACGGAGCTTTCCGGTCCCGGAACAATTTCAATCGAAACCCTATCCTATCTGCAAGATGGCAACGGATTTGATCAGCCTGCGCGATATCGGGCGTCATTGGAATGTGGACTCGCTCTACATCCTGACCAGTGAAGGAAAAGAGGCTGACTGGCAGCGGGTTTGTCAAAGCTGGCGCGTGGATGAGATGGATTACATCGTCGAACCGGAGGCCGGTCAACTCCTCGGCGTATATGCTCATGGTTTGAAATGGAAGATATTGCGGCTATGGTGGGATTGAAAGAGTTGGGCGAAACTCAATCCGATCACCCAAATAGGAGGCATGGAAGACTCCGAAGATTCATGATCCCGCATGAGCCGCCTTGTACATATTCAACGTCAAATGAGCCTGACCCTGATGATGGGCCTCGTGCCACGCCAGAACACGAACCCATTCCTCATACGGCCACGGGGCCGATTCCTGTGGCTTCACGGTCCAATCCTTGACTGTTGCAAGATGGGCCAACACCGCTGCCCGGCGCTCCGATAAATACCGGCGAATCTCTTCCACGCTGGGGATGTTGTCGTCCGGAGTGCTGCCGTTGCCGAAACGTGCGGTATTCCCCGGCTTGGTCGGCTCGCCGGCAACCACCCGCCCGCCGAGATGCCGGTCGTCCGTCGCAGCAATGTGCATGAGTTGCCAGCCGATATGCGCCCGGCCCGGTCCCGGCCGCCAGCCAAGAACTGCCGAGGGATTCGGAAGTTTGGTGATAGTATCCAGCAGGCCCAGAGTTCGTTTCCGGCAAAATTCCAGGAGTGTGGTCGCTTCGATCAGCGTCATAGCTGATTCTCCAAGGGAAGTGGGAAGCAATGGAGTCATTTCGCTCTCCATTTTTCGTATCGATTTTTGATCGAAAAAGTAGGAATTTTGCTGGTAATGGGTGAGTTGGGATGATACCTTCATAAATCAAAGCAAAATAACGCCACATGTTATTTGGCAATCTCGGTATTATCGTTTCCCTATGTTTCTGGAGAACCTATCGTGGCATCCCCTCGCGTTTGTCCAGAGTGCGACGCTTCCTTGCGTTCTGCACGCCCACAATCCAATGGCAAGATTCGTTGTCCTGAGTGCTCGCGCCTGATCACCGTTTCGGACGATGATGACGATGACGATGATCGGACCTCGAAATCGCAACGCAGTCGATCCTCGAGTCGATCGTCGCGCCGGAAGCAAAAATCGATGGCGACGCCCATCATCATTGGAAGCGTCGCAGGGGTGCTCTTGCTCGGCACTATCATCGGGATCTATTACGCGACCAAGAAGTCATCCTCCAGCAAATCGACGGAGTCGGCTTCGACTACGACCAAAACGCCCGATTCGACCGCAACGAATTACACTCCGCCACGCACGAACATTTCGAATCCACCGGCGAATCGGCCGACAAATCCACCGGCAAATCCGGTTGCGAATCAAAACCAAAACCCGGTCGGCTGGAAGCAATACATTCGGGCTGGAACTGCCGATGCACTTCCGCTACAGGAATTGAAAGCCGCCAGCGTTTACGTCAAAGGGATGGCAGGATCGCGCGGTGCCACAGGCAGTGGTTTTGTAGTGGAAGCTGAAGGCAACACGGCTTATATTGTCACGAATCACCATGTCGTTACCGACGGCAAGGTCGCGGTATTGAAGCAAGACCCATCGGCCGCCTTGGTACAAAATCCTTTCCCCGGCCAGCCGACTTTCCCCGGCCAACCGAGATTCCCCGGCCAACCGAAGTTCCCGAACCAGCCGAAATTCCCTCGGACACCGGTTATTATCGTTCCCAAGCGTCCATTTCCGGGCGTTGGCCCTGGGATTCAACCAACCGAGCCAAGTGGAACGGGCTTGCCGTATCCGGATCTCTCCGTCGTTTTCCGCAGCGGCACGCCCCAGGAACAAACCGTGAAGGCAGCGATTGTCGCAGACGATGCAGAAGCTGACTTGGCGGTATTGAAGGTTACCGGGGTGCTCGATGTTCCCAGTCCGATCGCTCACAAGCAGCCGCCCCCACTCGTGGAAACTATGGAGGTTGTCGCTTTGGGTTTCCCGTTCGGCTCTCTGCTCGATACGAACAATCCCAACCCGGCTATCACAGTAACCAAGGGTGCTGTGACGAGCATCCGCTTCGACAAACAGAATCAATTGGATACGGTTCAGATCGATGCCGATCTGAACCCCGGCAATAGCGGTGGTCCCATCGTTGACAAGAACGGGAATTTAGTAGGTGTGGCAGTGGCCAAGATCAAGAATTCGCGCATTGGCTTGGCCATACCTGTCCAGAAGTTGAATATCCTACTTCAGAACGGCAAAGTGAAGTAAGAAGTACGCTGGAAGTCAACACGACAGAGGCCAGGAAGAATCCGCCGATTCTCCTGGCCTGTGTCTTTTGTTCTGGCTGAAAACTATTTATGACTCTCCGCCGGTTGGTTTCGGGATTGGCTTTTTCGATTGCGGATCCGGCGGTAGAGCAATGTACAAGATACCCAGACGCTCACCTGCCATCAATTCGATTCGATCTTTCTGCTCGATAAGTTCTCCGTTCTCCACCCAGGTGACCCGCACTTCAAAAGCGAAGCGGCTGCCAATCGGCAAAGGCGGCGATTGAAAAATCCTTTTCCCGACAAAGCCGTCGTACTTTTTCCCTTGCAGCCAGACAACTGCGCCGAAGGGTACTTGAAGTGAGATCTGCGCGGTCGCGTAAACTCGCTCATCCAACCTGACGGGATACGGGCGCGTTGGGATATTGTACCTGGCTTGAAGGACCGGGGTGTCCCAGCCGAGCGCAGGGAAATAGCTGAAGCCGCCGGCAGAAAAATGAGGTGGCGCTCCCGGCCCCCGGCCGATTGGAGACTGGTTGAGCCGGGTGTCGGGCATCGGAGAAAACGGGTAGGGGCGAATGACGATTGGTGCGTCGGGAGTCAATGACTGCGCTTTAGCGAATGACGGGGTCGCAACGAGAACGAATACAGCGGTGGTGAGAATCATGGTGGCTTGGCTCCGATCATTTTTTCTTACGCAGGCTTGCACCGCCTCACCGCTGCTGCTGAATCGCACAACTCAATTCTCACTGAAATCGAATTTCATCGCTTCACGTCCGAGAGGATCGGCAAGGAATTTTTTGTGGCAAATAGGACATAGGTCGTATCGAAGTTTTTTGAAAGTCGGAGCCGGTTCGACGTCCGCTCCTTCCTCGGCCAGGAGTTGACTGATTTCGTCGAGATGGTCGGAGTCGAGATCGTCTTCGATGAGTTCGGCAGAGTCGTTCGCCGCGAAGACCTCCATTTTGACCACATATCGGCAGCCGGTGCCCGTTGACAGATCCTTCCCGCAGAAATCACACGAAAAATGCATCATTGCCACACCACTTTCTATCGCCCCGCGATGATTCCGAACGGAGAGAGCGTTTCGGTGTTCATTGGCGGGTAGCGGTACCCGATGGACCGGGTCGATTCTTGAGATGTCGGTTTTGAGACCCGACGCCAACTCTCTCAACTATTCACACTATACCATCCGTCGCAGGTTTTGAGGGCGATGTCAAGTTGATTTCTACCGGATGTATTAGTTTTACCGAAAGTACCGGCGCGTGTCAATTGATAAACGCTTTAACATATGTGGATGCAATTTCGAATAAGGCGTCGAGTGAAGTTTACAAAATCGTTGTAACTCTTACGACGCGCACGCCTCGGGCTGCGAAGGTTTTCCACGCGAACTCTCTATCCGGCAAGGACTTGGCACGAATCGTTCGGGAAGGCAGTGAGTGGCACAGCGCTTGCAATAAGAAAAATGCAACCCCAAAAATCACGCACTTCGGGTCGGAAATCGAATGAGGGGACGTTCGGATTTGCGACTCGGCCTTTTTTTGTCCCAACCGCTGCCGGCAAGACGGAGAATACACTCATGACACAACGTGAATCTCACCAACTGTGGCTCAAGGATATCCTCGAACAACTTCGGGAAAGCCAGGAACAACTCGACTGGACGGAAGATCCGTCCTCTGCCCGACTCGTGTTGGAAAGGATGATGCGCGACTTGGATAGCGGCCGACGGGTGTGCGAGGCGATCAAGGCGCGCCTGGAGCAGCGTCTGGCGCTGGTCCAATGGTAGTGCTTTGTCACGGTGTCGCGGACTTGGTAAGCAAAGGAGCCGCGCACGCCGTAAGCGGTAGGGGAGATTGCTTCAAACCGCTTACTGCGTGCGCGGCTCCTTCCGCCGTATACGCGGCACTTCCTCGGTAAGCAAAGGAGCCGCGCACGCCGTAAGCGGTAGGGGGCATTGCTTCAAACCGCTTACTGCGTGCGCGGCCCCTTCCGCCGTATACGCGGCACTTCATTTTGCATTACTCATTTCTTCGGAAAACTTCCCCACCACGTTCTTCCGCAAGCCTTCCCATCATTCCCATACTGCGGACAAGCAGCAAAACCCCTATCCTCGTCATCTGCGGAGCAATAGAGCGCGGTGTCGGCAAGATCGTGGCATTGCGGCAAGTTGGGCGTGATTCAGGCGCGATAACCGCGCCGATACAAACAGCGGATGAACCTCGGTTGGAGTTTGCGCTTTCTTGTTAGAGCGAGTCCGAGGTTTGTGCGAACGGAGTCCGCGTGGGTCGGACAAAGGAATCGTCATCCAGCGAATGCGCTGGCCGTTTCGCGGGGATTCAATCCGGCCACCCAAGCCGGTGAGGAGACAACAAACATGAGGTTACGCTTGGGGACTCCTTGGGCGGTACTGGCCCTCGCCCTCTTCGGAGCAGGTGGTGCACAGGCCGGCTTGGGTGGCCTCGCCAAGTACAGTTGCTGCCCGAAGACCTGCTGCGACGAGCAGGTCAGCTTCAGCAGCCTCAACACGGTCAGTCGGCCCTCGTACAAGCTCGTTTACGACAACGTGTTGGAAAAGCGCTTTCACGTCGTGCATCAGACCGTCTGCGAGACGGTCATGAAGCCGGTTACCAAGACGTGCTATCGCGATGAAATGAAGACCTGCTACAAGCCCTGCTACGAAACCGCCCACAAGACGGTTCAGCAGACGGTTTGTCGCCCGGTCTACCAGACTGTGATGAAGGAATGTCCTTATACCACGTATAAGACGGTCCAGTGCACGCACATGGAAAAACGCTGTGAAACGGTCTGCCGGCCCGTTTGCGAGACGCACTACAAAGAGTGCTGCTATACCACCTATCGCCAGGTGCAGGAATGCTGTTTCAAGGAATGCGTTTACACCGTGTGCAAGCCGGTCTACGAGCAGCATTGCCACAAGGCATGTCATCAAATTTGCAAGACCGTCTGCGAAACGTGCATCCGCGAATGTACCCAGACCGTATGTCGGCCCGTTTGCGAGACCCATTATCGCACGCAGTGCACGACCACGTGCAAGCCGGTTTGTGAAACGATCATGAAAACGGTTTGCTGCACGGGTTACAACGATGTCATGGAACGGTGCATGAAGACCGTCAGCAAGACCGTTTGCGAATCGGTCACGACCATGAGGACCGTCAGCAAGTCGATCCCGTACAGCGCCTGCGAAACCTATTGCGTGCCCGGCAAGACGCACTGGGTCAAGCAGCCCAAGTATGTTTCCTGCTTCGACCCTTGCACCTGTCAAACGGTCTGCAAGCAGTCCGGGTTCAGCATCGTTCGATCCAAGTGCCCGGATGAAATTCGTACGCGCCAGGTCACGAAGTACAACACGGTTTGCGAACAGGTGCCTTGCACGTCGATCGTGCGCAGGACCGTTTGCGAGCAGGTGCCGGTTACCATTTGCAAGAAGGTGCCCTACAGCTATACGAAACAAGTCCCGGTGACGGTGACTCGTTACGTCCGCGAAACCCACACGCAGCAGATCCCGTACACCGTCACCAAGATCGTGCCGGAAACGATTCGGAAGCAAATTCCGTACACGGTGAGCCGAGTTTGCCGCGGTGCTTACGTTGACAGCACTGCACTGAAGAGTGCTGGTCCGGGCGACCAGGTTCTTACCCCTGGTCCGAACGGTGTGGTCAATCATTGCCCAGGCGCATCGGGGCTGGAAGGGTATCCATCTGAAGGTCCGGGCCGAGTGTTCGTTTGCGGTGCGACGTACTCGACCACCCAGACTTATACAACGGTGAAGATGGTTCCGGAAACGCAAGTTCGCAAGGTTCCCTACACGGTCAACCGGACGATCGCCGAGAACCATGTGAAGAAAGTTCCGTACACGGTCACCCGGATGGTTCCGACGACCATCGAGAAAATGGTACCGGTTACGACCTGCCAGGTCGTGCAGCAAAACTGCGTCAAGCAGGTGCCCACGACGGTGTGCACCATGAAGCAGGAAGTGATCTGCAAGCAGATTCCGTATACGGTCTGCACGCAGGTTCCCTACACGGTTTGCAAGAAGGTTCCATATTGCGTGACCGAGATGGTTCCGACGACCGTGAGGAAGTGCGTTCCTGTTTGCCAGGAATACACGATATGCGTGAAGAAGCCGCGCTGGGTTGCTTGCGAAGCACCGCCCTGTGCACCCGCCTGTATTCCTGGTCCTGCGCCCTGTGCTCCAGCCCCGGCTTGCTTGGCAGGTGGTGCTTGCTCAACGGCATGCGAAGCACCTGCTCGCTGTCACAAGAAACTGTTCAACGGTTTCTTCAAGCGCCTGTTCCACAACCGGCTCTGCTGCGAGGCAAGTTGTGACCCGTGTGCCAGCGCTTGCGGGAAATAAGTCCAGTCTGCGATCGGTTTTTGATGACGGTTCTGCACCCCGAGCGGTCGACTCGAAAGAGAAGACCGCTCGGGGTGTTTTTTTGACCGGGCCTGGGCAATATTTGGACACTTTGGATTCATCAGTTCCAAGTTCCAAGTTCCTTCATGAGTTCCAAGTTCCAGGTTCCAAGTTCCAAGTTAAAGGCCGTCAACCTTCCGGTTTTCAACTTGGAACTTGGAACCTGGAACTTGGAACTAATAATGACGGCACTTCAATTGCATTGTGACTTTTCAATTGTCACTCGAATCAATCTCTTGTTATGCTTAATACCATGAAACATCTCATTCTTTCCCCATTGCCGTTGTTCCTTCTCCCGTTTCTCGTGCTCAGTTGTCGCCGGCACCCACCACCTCGGCCCCTCGCCAGGTATCGACGGTTGCCGTTGCCCCACCGAAGAGTGATCCGCAACCGGATTGGGAATCCCCCAAGCCGCCGGCAGAAACTCAGCCAATGGAGCAACCCCAGCCGGCAGTTCAACCCAACAATGCGAATTTGCAATCCAGCCCTCGGCCGAAACCGAGGGAAGAGGAAGAAGAGGAGCCAAAGAAATCGACCGAGGAGCCGAAGGTGTCGGCCGAGGAGCCCGAGAAGAAAGAGAAGCCGCCCGAAGAACCACCGCCGATGCCGAAAGGATTGACGCCGTTTCCCAAGGGATCGAAGGTTCTGTTCTTCGAGAAGACCGCGGACGACAAACGGCGCGTTTACATTCTCGCGGAAGTCTGCCTGCGCAAGGGGCAATTGGAAGTATTCATGTGCAAGAAGGGCACAAAGGAACACGAGGCGATCCTGCACGTCGATTGCGATGCTCGAGATATTCACTTTGCCCTGATTGCCGCCAAGGCAACGCCCGGTTCGACGGTCAAGTACGTGCCCAAGTATGTGCCGGCGTCCGGCACGCCGGTCAAGATTACGATGACCTACAACTTCAACGGCAAATTGCGCACCGACCCTGCCCAGTACTGGATCAAGGATTTGAAAACCAAAAAGGAGATGACGCACGACTGGGTATTCGCGGGGAGCCGATTCTTCAAGTTCCCGGATGAACCCAATCGGCAGCCTTTCTACTGCGCGAATAACGGCGAAGTGATCAGCATTGCGAACTTCCCGGACGCGATGCTCGATTTACCGGTGAAAAGCCCACGCGATCAGGCAGACCTCGCGTTCGATGCCTGGACCGATCGCATTCCACCGTTGAAGACGAAGGTGCTCGTCATGTTGGAGCCGGTTCTGGAAAAAAAAGAAAAGAAGTGAAAGAGATCAGTCGGCGAGGAGAGCGGCACGGATGGCCGACTCCGAGCATCAGCGGATACAGTGACCTCTGTAATCGCCAAGGGGTGCGGTTTCTGTGGTGCGTCTGAGCGTCGAGAAAATGCCGGTCCGTTCTCGAAACTGCTTGTCAGGTGCCCTGAAGGGGTTAAACAAATCAGCTCAGGGCAACGCCCTGGGAAGGGACGCCAATCCAACAAAAAGCCCTGAAAAGGGCGGTACAATTTGGTGTCAAGCACTACATCGCAACCCAAGGAGCATCACCAAAAAAGGACGTTTCAAGTCGATTTGCGGGCGTTGTTTTCGGCGTCACAAGATCCAATATTACGAATACTTGTTTCGCCCTTTCAGGGCTTGGCGTAGGGTCGGTGTGCAATCCCAGGGCGTTGCCCTGGGCTGTTTTCTTAAACCCCTTCGGGGCGACTATCGCGCGCCAGGAACCAGGAAGCCTAGCAGATAGTTCAGCAGGGTGAACACGATCACAAACAGGAACATGATGATCCAGACCTGAAAGGCGATCCGATCCGGCCGGCTGGTCGGTCGTTCGCTGGCGGGATAGGCCGGCAACGGCCCATAGGGTGATTCAGATGCGTTGGGTTGCACTTCCGTGGTATTCTTGGGTTGAGTGGCCATATCTGGTTCTCCAAATCAGTTAATGCTTCTGTTTATCTTATCGGATATTCGGCCAATCCAGCCGACCGTTTGACGTAAATTTCAGCATCCAATGCGCGGACAACTTCCAATTTAACCGCAATCGACGCCATTTCGTTGATTGCTTCCCGAGATTTGTTTGAGATTTGGACCGTGTCCTTGCGGTTGCAAATATCGTGGATTCGATTTATAGGCGAGTATCAGGCCATTCGGCCTGGGTATTGCGCATTTCCCGGAAAAAGCACGGAGGTTTCGAGCATGCTTCCTGACCCGTCTTCCACGCAAAGACTACGAATCGGCGATGTGCTATTGGCTGCGGGCATTGTGGCGGCGCTTTTAGTAGTGGTTGGACTTTGGATATTTCACTCCGCGAATCCATCACCTTCGACCCCGGCAACATCCAATCCGCGAACCGACGAGAAACAGCATGTTATCGATCCTTTGTTCACTACACCGATCAAGTTGGCAGTATCAAATTCCAACATTGATGAGCAATTGCAAGCGGATATCGTCGAAGTCATGAAGGCGCTTTCGCGTGGCACCCATTCGGCGACTTTTATTCAACGGGCTGCACCCCAGCACTTGGAAATGTGGAAATCAGCGGCACAGCGTGGTTTGCCTGCGGGTCAATATCTCTTCGGTCTAGCATTGGCAAGAGGTGCGAGCATTGCAAAGGATGAAAAAGCCGCCATCGAGTGTTTTCGCAAGGCTGCCGAAAATGGAAACGTTATGGCTCAATACACACTGGGGCACTGCTACGAAAAGGGTATTGGAATAGAACGCAATGCAAAGGTAGCCGTCGAGTGGTTGCGCAAGGCGGCTGACCAAGGATATGGACCAGCTCAGTCGAACATTGGGTTCTGCCTTCTTTACGGTATTGGAGTGGAAAAGGATGCAAAGGCGGCGGTGGAATTAATCCGAAAAGCGGCGGACCAGGGATCTGCCGCTGGCCAATATAACCTTGGAGTTTGTTATCGGGATGGCTTGGGAGTGGAGAAAGATGCACAATTAGCCGTGGAATGGACCCGAAAAGCGGCGGACCAAGGATGCCCCGAGGGTCAAAGCAACCTTGGGACGCACTATCGCAAGGGTGTTGTGGTAGAACGCGATGCGAAGACAGCGGTGGAATTATTCCGAAAGTCGGCGGACCAAGGGTGCGAGCTTGGACAAAATAACCTTGGGGTATGCTATCGCGACGGTATTGGAGTAGAACGCGATTCGAAGAAAGCCGTGGAATTATTCCGAAAGGCAGCGGACCAAGGTCTTGCAGCAGCGCAATTCAATCTTGGGTATATGTATTGGTCGGGCATGGGTGTCGCGTCTGATCCAGAGACAGCAGTCGTCTGGTTCCAAAAGAGTTCCAGACAAGGCTATGCGGAGGCGGATGAGTATTTGGGTTACTCCTTTGGGTATGGACGAGGCGCAAGATACGACTCAAAAGCAGCGATTTTCTGGTACTATAGAGCTGCGAAAAACGGCATATCCGGCGCGGAATATGAACTCGGCAGATGCTATTCCCTGGGCCGCGGAGTTGAGCAAAATGCAAAATTAGCAGTCGAGTGGTATCGCAAATCCGCTCAACAAGGTAATTCCGAAGCAATGAAAGAATTGAACAATCTCGGCGTGACTCTCGAACCCCAAACTCGTTAACAAATGCTTAATCAGATCGTGTACAATATCCCGAAACCATCTTTTGCTTCGTTTCGGGGTTGATCGATGCCGATCGCCGAGGAGTTTGCTTTCCTAGAGCGCATCCGGGAAAAACCCGCCGACGATGGCCCGCGCCTTATTTTTGCCGATTGGCTCGATGAACAAGGTGATTCTCGCGGTGAGTTCATTCGCCTTCAGTGTGCTCTCGCTACTCTTTCCGCCGATGATCCCGAACGTCTGAGCCTTGACGATCGCGAACGTATTTTGCTGGACACTCACGAATCCGAGTGGACGAAAGATCTTCGCGATCTGGCGGTCGGCTGGGAATTTCATCGTGGCTTGATCGACGCGATCTTGGTCGACACGACTCGTTTTGTCGAACGCGGCACGGATCTCTTTCGCCTCGCACCTATCCGTCGCGTGCGCTTCCTGAATGCGGCCAAAGGGTTCCCAGCGCTCATGGAATCCCCGCTTTTGACGCAGGTGCGCGAGATCGACCTCTGCGACAACGACCTCGGCAACGGCGGCCCAAACATGCTGGCGCGCTCGCCGTATTTGACCTCCCTTGAGATCCTTCACCTGGGAATTAATCAGTTGACCGATCGCGGACTCGAAGCTCTCGCCGGTATTCCTGCCCTGGCTCGATCCTAAGAGAATTGCATCTGAACGGTATAATCCCCAACTGGGTACGCCGGGGACACGCGCACTGGCCGATTCGCCCTATCTTGGAGAATTGCGGACGCTCGACATCAGCGGCAACGGATTGACGGGACCGGCCCTCAGGCTCTTCATAAACAGCAAAACTCTTACCAAACTCGATGCGCTGATCTTGCACGGCAACGCCTTCGGCGATGGGGGTATCGAGTCGCTGGCGAAATCGGTCTCTGACCCGGATGTTGGCGCGGTCGCCGGAATTGCATCTTCGGAATAATAACATAGGACCGGAGGGGATTCGCGCACTGGCCGACTCGCCCCTCTTGGAGCCTGTCGAGTTGCTCGACCTCAGCGAAAACGTGCTGGGCGATCGCGGGTTGGCACGCTGGCCCAATCGCCCTATCTGTCCCGGCTCCGGACATTGCTGGTTCGAGAAAATCGCATAGGTGATCCGGGCGTCCGTGCGCTGGCACAGTCGCGGATTCCGGAAACGTTAAAACTGCTTGATTTAACGGGCAACTTCATTACATCCGATAGTGTGCGAATTCTGGATGAAGCAACCACTGCCCTGGATTGGTCAAAGAAGATAGACATCCGTGCGGATGCTGGGTTACATTTGCGTGCTGGAGCCAGGGTACGGGGAGTCTGACAAGGTGACAAGGTGACAAGGTGACAAGGTTCGGAAGATGACAAGGTGACAAGGTGACAAGGTTCGGAAGATGACAAGATGACAAGGTGACAAGGTGACAAGGTGACAGGATAAAGGATCAAGTTCACCTCAGATCGACTCTCAGACATATCGTGCCAATTGGTCACCTTGTCACCTTGTCACCTTGTCACCTTGTCATCTTCCGAACCTTGTCACCGTGTCACCTTGTCAACGGAAGAGGGGAATGACTGTGAATAACGCCTGTCCGGAGTGTGGAGCGATTTACGCTGTCGTCGAAAAGGACATTGGCCGGCGAATTGCCTGTAAACGCTGCGCCACGCCACTGGTTGTGGGTGAAGAAGGATTGAAGCGCGAGGACGTGGATGGCACCAAGGTCAAGGCAGCGGAAGAGGAACCTTCGCCCAGGAGCCGGGAGCGCGACGACGATCGCGAGCGGAAGCGGGATCGCGACGACGATGATCGCGAGCGCGGCCGATCCAGGGGCCGGGGCCGCGATGACGATGATGATCGTCCTGCCCGGGGCAAGGCACGATCCGGCCCAAAATTCGGCGAGCTTTTCGCCAAACTCAAGGGCATGGGTGATTTGCCGACCTGGTTGTACGGGATCGGCTTGTTTTTTGTGGTCTATTCGTTTTTCTCGCCGCGCATCGACGAAGCGAAAGTTAGTGCCCGGCAAGGCAACCTCGAAGAACTCAAGCACGCCGAGGAGATTTTGGATCGCCTGGACAGGGCCAAGAATAAAGGCGAGTTTTCCGAAAGCCGAAAGACCGATCAGAAAACGAACAAGGAAAAAAAACTGGATCCGGCGGAGGACGATCTAGCCTCCGCCAGGACCGGAAAATTGCAGTCGCAATGGTGGAATATCATTTTTCAGATGTTTGGTTTCATCATCATCAGTTTTGGTTCACTCGGATTTCTGGCTCCCCATCAACCGCCTTTACAACGTATTGTCGGTGGCGTGACATTGTTATTGGTATTGTTGCAGGTCATCGGCGGCGGAGCGATATTGCAGGTCGGCCTCAGCGGCGCACAGCCGAAATAGTGGCGGGTTGTTGCGCGTGTGCTGGTCCAGGCGATCCATTCCTAAGCGAGCGATTACATATTCGCGCTCAACTGCCTTGATACGTGTCCCCCACGCAAAAGCCTCACCAGGCATTGGCTTTCATCTCCTCGAGAACTTTCCGGAGACTGGCTTTTGTTAGTGCCTTTGCTTCGGCCTCGCGCATATTTGCGACAGTTTTTTGTTCTGGTGGCATATAGTGGAGGTTCCACTTGTTGCCGTAGTGGTAAAAGCTTGCGATGTCGTCGTATCCGGGCATGAGGTAAAGATCCGCCACTCCCTCCGTACCAGGAGCACTCCGGGCAATCGGTTCGAGTAATACCTTTGTAGTTTTTTCTTGCAGTAGCAGCGCGGCGGCTGTGTATTTTCCAATTTCAGAATCTTCCATCGGCTTTTCAATTCTCTTCGTGGACCATCCAATCTCCCGCGCGTATCCCTCTACCAATTTGATCAAATTCGAAAGTATCGTAAGCCAATCGTGAGCCAACTTCGAACGGCGGCGTGCATCTGCGCTGAATTCTTCGCTTGTAGCCTCCGAGTCTGGTGGTCGGGAATCCCAGCTCACTGCGTCAGCAGTGTGCAGTACATTGACTGTCGCATGGTACTCGGGAACCTTCTTGGGTTTTCCAGACGTGCTGACAGCGGAGAGTCCCGCGGGACGTAAGACACTACATATGTCCCCTCCACATCGGGAACTTTCAAAACTTTGATCATGTGGCTGCGATTTATTTTCTCTTGAGCTGTCATCTTTTATACCTTGGCTAACAGCCTCAAAACTGAAAACTGGACTCTGAACACTGTTTTATGGATTTCAGACTGACCACTGACCACTGATCACTGACCACTAATTTCTTGTTGCGTCATGCAGTGCAGCGTTCCAAGTCCCCAGACCAGATCGACGGCGTGAATTCCCACGACCTTGCGATCCGGAAACATTTCCGCAAGGATTCCCAGGGCAGTGCGGTCGTTGGGATCATTGAAGGTCGGTACCAGAACGATTCCGTTGGCGATGTAGAAATTCGCATAACTCGCCGGGAGTCGTTGACCATCAAAAATCAACGGAACAGGCATCGGGAGCTGGACCACTTCCAAATGTCGATCGTTCAGATCGGTCATCCCCTTGAGGCGATCGAGGTTTTCTTGCAATGGCCGATAGTTTGGATCGGCTGCATTTGCCTCAACGACCGTAACCACCGTTCGTGGATTCACGAAACGCGCCAGGTCGTCGATGTGACCGTGTGTGTCGTCGCCTACAATTCCTCGATTGAGCCAGAGCACTTTCTTTACGCCCAGGTACTGATCAAAGATTCTCTCTAAATCGGTTCTGCTCAGACCGGGATTGCGCGCCTGCACATCGCTCAAGAGGCATTCTTCGGTCGTCAAAAGCAATCCCTGCCCATTGACATCGATACTGCCGCCTTCCAGCACCACTCGCTTGTCGTTCCAGATGGGCCGCCAGGACGGCAGCTTCAGCGATTTCGCAAGTTTCGCGGGAACGGCATCGTCTTTCTTACAGTTTGGATATTTTGCCCAGCCTGTGAATTGCCAGTCCAGAAACGCTTTCTTGCCGTTGGATCCGACCAGGAAAATGGGGCCGAAGTCGCGCACCCAAACGCGGTCGGTCGGCAATTGCCAAAAGCGAACTTGCGATAAATCGACCATCGCCCGTTGCAGAATGCGCATGGCTCGCTTTTGAGCCGTCGCGTTGTTGATGAGAATGTTGACGATCTCATGAGTATGAAGATGTCGAACAATTTCTGCATAGACCCAGGGAATTGGGGCGATTTTACCCGGCCAATCGGAGCGTTGATGGGGCCAGGCAATCCAGGTGCTAAGGTGAGGCTCCCACTCGGCGGGCATTCGATATTCGGGCGCAGGATACGTCGGCGCGACTGGCATATTCTTGTCACCACAGAATTCTACGGGAGCAAAGGAAGGTCCGATCGTTTCGGTGTGCGGGAAGGCTCTCGACAAGTTGCCCACGCGAAAAACGTCACTTTTTTGGCAAACTAATTTGTTTATGCAGAATATTCCTACTAAGCTGCCAATAGGAACACCAGATTCTCCTCCGATCTCCGGTGGAGAATCAAAAGAGTTCTGACGCCGGCAAGCTTTTCGCACAGGGATGGCAACCTCGCAACTCTGCGGGTGGACGGGGGCTGAGTCTGATGGCAACATCTCACACGATTCTAGTGATCGATGACGACGAGAACATTCGGGACGATCTTCAGATCGTTCTCGAAGATCACGGTTACCTTGTTCTCACAGCCAAGGACGGTGCAACCGGTTTGAAGATGGCCCGCAACGACGCGCCGAATCTGGTGATCCTCGACATGATGATGCCGCGCATGAGCGGTTTTGTGGTACTGGAACATCTCAAAGAACAAGGCCAACGTCAACTTCCCGTTATCATGATGACCGGCAACGAAAGCGATTGTCAACGAAGTTACGCGGAATTCCTGGGAGTGGACGCCTATCTCTACAAACCGGTTCGCGCCGGGGAGTTGATGACCCATTTGCTTCGGCTCTGTCCACCCCCGATCGCTCCACGCGGCTACGCGACCCCGCTTCCGGACGGGACAGTTTGATTCAATGGCTAGAACATCCGATTCGTCGAAGGGTGGCCTTCCCAGATCTCGGGCAAGACCTCGAACACCAATAAGTGAAGAACCGAGCAAACCATTTGGGGGTTGATTGCCACTTCCTACCTTCGCCCAATAGGCTAGCCTCATCTCGTAAGCCTCCTCTTATCTTCGGATTTCTCCTGGGGCAACTTCCATGGCCGAATTGCGCTTGAGAACATTGGTTTTCGCAAGTCTGATGCTTCCCGTCGGTGTTGCCATCTCTCAGGAAAAAAAAGAACCACCAAATGAGAAAGAGGAACCGAAATCGAATATGCCAAAACCACTGATTGTCCCGTTTACGGAAGCAGAGGGGAAACAGGCGCGAACCGCCTGGGCAAGATATCTGAAAGCAGAAGAGACTCTCTCGTTGGATCTGGGCAAAGAGGTAAAGTTGGAATTAATGCTGATCCCGCCAGGAATCTTCATGATGGGTTCCTCCAAAGCGGAGCAAGACTTCATCGTCAACAAGGTGAACGCTGGGAAACGCCCCAGTCTTCTGGATGGGGAGGGGTATGTCGAACTCAGACTCACCCGACCTTATTACATGGCAAAAACCGAGATTTCTCAGCGCCAGTACGAAGCGCTGGGGTTGGAAAATCACAGTCGATTTCAGGGGCCTGACTTGCCTGCGGAAGATGTCAGTTGGGATGATGCCCAGGACTGGATAAGAGCAGCGGATCAGAAGGTAACCATTCCCCTCGCTCTGAAAGAGAGAGGCTATCACTTTCGATTGCCTCGCGAAGCACAATGGGAATACGCTTGCCGCGCAGGTACGACAACTGCTTTTTCTTTTGGGGATAAGTTCAACGGTGACCTCGCCAATTGCGATGGGAGTTTCAGGCCCTATGGAACCGATCAGAAGGGACCCAATCTGCAAAAAACCACTCCGGTCGGCAGCAACAAATATAAACCGAACAACTTTGGGCTCCATGACATGCACGGAAATGTGCAGGAATGGGTTCACGATCTCTACGGGAAATATGACACCGTCAATTTTGAGGGTGCGATCATCTATTTCAGCGAAAAGAACCTTCGAGTAGCTCGTGGGGGTGCGTGGTCGTCCATGCCGGAGTATTGCCGCTCCGCTTCACGCTACATGAATCCACAGTCGGGTCGCGGGGGTGGGTTCGGGTTCCGAGTCTGTCTTCGTCGAGATTGATAAATAACGTAAATAACGATTTTCGCTTGCAGTTTCGATCCGATAAGCATAAGCTGTAAGGTGAAAGCCTGCCGTAGAGTGGGTTCCGAAGACTTCACCCATCCTACTCATTCATTCCCACCTTCCCTACCTGTAGGGGTACTCCTGCCATGCTTACCATTTTCGGCAAACCGCAACGATATTGTGATGGTGTTTCGCGCCGTGGTTTCCTCAAGATTGGTGCCTTCTCCTTTGGTGCCGTCAATTGGACACTCGCGGATGTGCTTCGCGCTGAAGCCAGCGCCCCTAAAACGACTACCTCCCACAAAGCGATAATCAACATCTTCCTGGGCGGCGGCCCGCCCCACCAGGATATGTGGGAGATCAAAACCGAAGCACCGCCCGAAATTCGCGGTGAGTTCAAGCCGATTAGCACGAAAGTGCCCGGCATTCAGATTGGCGAATGCTTCCCCAAGATCGCGGCAATGGCCGATAAGTTTGCCTTCGTGCGTTCGTTGGTGGGTGCTCGCGGTGGTCACGATGCCGTTCAGTGCATGACGGGGCGCGAAGGAGTCGGCCTTCCGTACTATGGGCGGCTGGCCGAGCATGGGAGCGATTCTCTCGAAACTCTTTGGGCAGGTAGACCCTTCGGTGCCGGCGTTCGTCGGTCTGGCGGCCAAGACACAACACATGCCCTGGTCGGATTGCGGCAGGCCCGGTTTTCTCGGCTCCGCACACGCTGCGTTCAAGCCCGAAGGGCCGGACATGGCCAACATGAAACTCAACGGGATCAACAAGGAACAACTCGGCGATCGGAAACTTCTCCTCGCCAGATTTGACCAATTGAAAAGAGAGATCGACACCAACGGTGCCGTGCGCGGATCGGATGCGGCAACCGAGCGAGCGCTGGGCGTGCTGACTTCCAGTAAATTGCTCGAAGCGTTGGATGTATCGAAGGAGCCTGAAAAACTTCGCGCCCGCTATGGCGACGGCAAGCCGTACAAGTTCCAGTACGATGGTGCCCCGACGGTAAACGATCAGTTTCTCATCGCGCGGCGATTGGTCGAAGCCGGCGCTCGTTGTGTGACGATGTCGTTCGGGCGCTGGGATAGCCACGGGAAAAACTTCGATCTGGTTCGGGACCACGGCACAAAACTGGATCAGGGTTTGACCGCGCTGGTGGAAGATCTCGAAGTGCGCGGTATGCTTCAAGACGTGACTGTGATTGCCTGGGGCGAATTCGGACGAACGCCGCGCATCAACAAGGATGCGGGCCGGGATCACTGGCCGCAAGTGAGCTGTGCGATTCTTGCAGGCGGCGGAATCAAGGCCGGGCAGGCGATTGGCTCAACCAATCGACTGGGCGAGCATGCCAAGGATCGGCCCGTCAGCTTTGCCGATATGCACGCGACGCTCTGGGAATCGATGGGGATCAACCCGGATCTGAACGCGATTCTCGACCCGGCCGGCCGGCCGCAACACCTTGTTGATGGCGGTAGGGCAATCCGGGAATTGGTATGAATGGGAAATCTGTCCGCGACACCAACCCGAAGCGTAAGCGAGGTAAGGAGTTAAACCTCGCTTACGCTTCGGGTTGGTGTCGCGCGATTGTTACTCGTCTTCGAGCCATGCCGAAAAAAAACGAGTGTTGGCCCTTGCCATTCGCCGATTTGTGGTGTTAGGATAATAGGTGTTGGAAAACACCTGCCATTCGAGGTTACCTTCAACCTCGCGAATCTTTGATCTGCCGATGAGGTTACCTTCAACCTCCTCTGTATCTCGACCACTTTCCTATGAGGAGGAAAACGTATGTTATTTGGATTCTTACCTAGCTTGGGCGGCGGCGAAATTGTCCTGCTGCTGGTTTTGGGCGTTCTTCTATTCGGGCGCAAGTTACCCGAACTCGGGCGATCGGTCGGCAAGACGTTCGTCGAGTTCAAAAAGGGCGTCAAGGGGATGGAAGACGAAGTGGAAAGCGCCGGCGCGAGTGGTGGAAGTCGGACCGCCGCGGAGCCGGAACCGGTTCGTCCGCCGCAGCGTGTGACGGCCTCGGCACCGAAATTCGACGATGCCCCGGCAACACCCAACACGACCCCGGCACTGCCGCCGAAGGTTTGATCTCCTGAAAAACACGAAAAGTAGATGTCTTTCAACATCGCCCCTTTCGAGGTTACCTTCAACCTTGTGGTTTTTTGATCTGCTGATGGGGTTACCTTCGGCCTCCTCTGTACTGTTCCATGACTTTCCTACGAGGAGGAAGCCGAATGTTGTTAGGATTTTTACCCAGTCTGGGCGGCGGTGAAATTGTCCTGCTTTTGGTGCTTGGCATCCTATTGTTCGGGCGCAAATTGCCCGAACTGGGGCGAATCTTTGGCAGAACGGTCACCCAGTTCAAAATGGGCGTGAAGGGGATCGAAGATGAAGTGGAAAGCGCCGGCGCGAGCGGGGCAAGTCGGACCGCCGGGGAGCCGGAACCGGTTCGTCCGCCGCAGCGTGTGACGGCCTCGGCACCGAAATTCGACGATGCCCCGGCAACACCCAACACGACCCCGGCACTGCCGCCGAAGGTTTGATCTCTCGACAGTGCGAAAAAAAAATGAAGAGGGAGATGAACCTATTCATCTGCCTCTTCTCTTTTTTGATAGCGTTGGTATATTTCACCATCGCAACGGGCGTTTAACTCAGCGGTAGAGTGCCATCCTCACACGGTGGAAGTCACTGGTTCGAATCCAGTAACGCCCATTCTAGATCCTTTTCAGATTCGCACCTTTCCCGGTTTGCAAAGGAACTAAAATGTCATCCAACGCGTTACGGTGATTCAAGCAAAGGCAAGAGCGATTTCAGGCGCAGTACGGGAACGACAACGCCATTCAATTTTTGCGAAACAATCTCCGAATTATCGGTTCCGCCTTAATGGGATTTGCAGTGTTTTTGGGTGGTTCGGCAAATGCCCTTTGTGGGGTTGCCAGTATCATATCGGCAGGTTTCGAAGCAGGATCTACAACAGACCTGCCCCGAAATCCAAAGGGGGGTTTGAAGCCATCGAGCCAAACCCACAAATGAAAGATATTGTTTGCGTCAAGCAAGTCTTCTTCAGCAGGGTAAATCTCGACACCGCAACACTCTTCGCCGCATAGTTGGTTTTTGAAGGCTTGCATAATCCGCCAGTCATGTAGCGGGGCATCGGCAAGAGGTATAATGGAAAGCCAAGCCATAGGATGATCGACGTTCGAATCCCAACCTTTCGCCAGTTTCACCTTGTATTGACGGTTCTCGCTTACCCAGATTGTTTGTAATCCAAAGGGTCGTTCAATTTCGCCAACTTGATGCAAGGTAAGTTTTTCAGATTGTGGAACAGACTCAACAGCCTTTAACCACTTATCATTTTCTAGTTCGTTCATTTGCGATCTCTTGAAACATGCCCGGTATCTTCGGGGTGTAACCAGATTCTCTGGGGGGCATCGTCGTAGCGGCGGCATCCTGCCGCCGTCTGCAACCTCCCGGCGGCAGGATGCCGCCGCTACGACGATGCCCCCCAGAGAATCTGGCTGCACCCTATCTTCCCAGGCTGTCTATGCTGAAAACGGAATCTTTTGTATCTGGTTATGGAAGGGCGCTGAGGTTGAGTATATGTCTTCCATTGGCAGATTCGATGATGGTTCTCTATCTGCCTCTAACCTCCCGCGCATGCCTCAAGCATCCCATTCAACGGCTCCGGGTCGGCGAGGCGATGATCGTTGCCGATCTCGACAAGGGTCGCAGTTGGCAGGCCGCTGTTCTTGACCAACTCCTCGGAATCGTCAAATGGGATCACGTCGTCGGCCCGGCTATGGAGGATCACGCTGCCGGGTTTCACGGTTGTTGCCGTCCCCCACTTCTTCCAGGCCGGGCATAACAATACGAGGCAGGCTGTGCTGCTTTCAATATTCATCGCCACGGCCCCGCCTCGACTCGAGCCAACAACAACTTCGGGCCGGTGTTTGTCGAACTCGCTCTGAGCAATCCTGACGGCCTCGTCAAAGTCATCGTCGGGCAAAACGGGATTGATGACCTCATGGCCGTGGTCCTTGAGGTAAGTCGGCTTCACGCCGCCCGGGACCGAGTTCCAGCCGTGAAGGAAGAGGATTTTCATGTGTGGAATTGTCCTAAGCCGCTTCGTCACTTCAGGTTAATGACAATTCTACAAGCAACTGGGCTCGATGTCGATAACTTCAAATTGCCCGTTGGAATATTGGTGTAAGTCAACGAAACAAGACAAGTATGTGTGGGGTACGCGAAGTTCTCATGAATGCTTAATCTGTGTGAGAAAAATGAGAGTTCCGAAACGGCTAATTATCAATCCGTGCTATGCACCCAGCCAGGAGGATGGATGACTCTGAAGACCGATTCATCATTGGTCCAGCTACCGCAGTTCGCCGGTTCGTGGCAAGACGATACACGAATCGAATCGGGACTGTTTCTCCATTTCGTCCATTGGATGAACTGCTTGCCCAATTTCATCATAAACTCACTCACCCAACACAACCTACTCAGACAGTCCGGGTATAGTGATCACACTCGATCTCCGTTTCTTGTAAGTTCTGCTCGCTCTGAATCATCTCGCACATACTCGTGTGAGACATTCGTCCCTTGTTGTATTTTTTTCCCCCCACGGCACCCGGCCCTACGTACTGGTCTGTTCACCGCGAAAGACACAGTCTTCTCGTAGTGGTACGGGTGACAGTAAAAGGAGAGTCCCTTGATGCGGTCACAAAAGCGACACCCTGGTTTCACATTGATCGAATTGTTGGTAGTCATTGCGATTATTGGAGTGCTCGTCAGTCTGCTCTTGCCGGCCGTGCAGAAGGCCCGGGAAGCCGCCAACCGAGCGAAGTGTCAGAACAACCTCAAACAGCTAGGCCTCGCCTGTCACAATTACGATAGTGCAAACTATGGACTTCCGCCGACTCTTGGGTTTCAAAATCAAGCCGCACAGTCCGCAACTTCTCCCCAGGGCTCAACACTGTGGTTCCTTTTGCCCTACGTGGAGCAAAACCCGCTCTACATTAACAACAACGGAATCGGCGTTACTCTTAGTACGCTCACGCCCAGTGCCGGTGCTTCCACTGTCATGAAGAATTTCTCTTGTCCGTCCGATCTGACTTATACCAGTTCGACTCCCTCCGGCGGAAGCTATCTCTCGAATGGCCTCGTATTTGGTCCCGTTGGTGGTACGTCGCAAATCGGACGTTCGTTTACCGATGGAACCTCGAACACGATCATCTTTGCCGAAAGAAATAATGCGTGCGGGACTGGTGCAACTGCCCCCATTTACTGGGCTTATGAATCTGGAATGTGCGGCTACGCGCCCGGACTTGCCAACGCTGGTCCGCCACCGTTTTTCCCTCTGGGAACGCAGGTGGCGCTTCTGTTTCAACCCGGCCCAACATTAGCAAACTGCAACCCGATTTTGCCCGGTGGAATTCACGTCAGTGGAGCGATGAATGTCGGACTTGGCGACGGCAGCGTTCGAACGCTCAGCGGCAGTTTGACGGCACCAACCTTCGGGGCCGCCCTTACGCCCGCGAGTGCTGATCTGCTTGGCCAAGATTGGGCGGTAAACAACTAAGCCGGGTCTTATCAGATTTGGTTCCAGGCATTCGCTCTTTGCTTTCCGCGTAGGGCGGGTCGAGGCATTGCGAGGCCCGCCATGAAGCGGTACCTCGCAAACCGCCGTGCAGGGCGGGTCGAGGCTTTGCGAGGCCCGCCATGAAGCGGCACCTCGCAAACCGCCGTGTAGGGCGGGTCGAGGCTTTGCGAGGCCCGCCATGAAGCGGCACCTCGCAAACCGCCGTGTAGGGCGGGTCGAGGCTTTGCGAGGCCCGCCATGAAGCCTCGACCCGCCCTACACGATTAGAAGCGGCACCTCGCTCTGGCGGGCCTCGCAAAGCCTCGACCCGCCCTACACGAAACCAGGGCCGATGCCCGCATTCCTTTGTTGAAACTGAATTCCATGTCCAACATTCCCGTGTCTCGTCGGAGCTTTCTTGCTTCCGCCGCAGCGTTGCCATTGGTCACAACCGGCGTCCAATCGGTAGCGCCTGCAACGCGAACTCCCCAGCGCGTCTGCGTGGTATTGATCGACGGGTTCGGCCCGGAATATTTTGAGTTGTCGCCCATGCCGACACTCAAGAAATGGGCGAAGGAGGGATTCTACAAACCGATTCAAGGCGTTATGCCGACGGTTACCAATACCAATGCAGCAAGTCTTTGCTGCGGGGTCTATGCCGATCAACATGGGATCACGGGCAACTCTTACTGGGATGCCGACCGCAATGAAGAACAGTTCATGTCGGATTCCAACCTTCTCACTGCCGCCACTCTGTTTCAGAGGGCAGCGCGGTTGGGCGTGCGCTCCGCTCTGATCTCGGCCAAACAGAAGTCGATCTCGCTGCTCAAGCCGGGCACGTCGCTGGCGATCGGGTCGCAGTCCGCTCCGCAGGATGTCATCAAGAAATACGGCGCAGCACCCGAGATCTATTCTGCTGAAGTCAACTACTGGGTCTGCAACATCGCCGTGGACCTGATCAAGAACCAGCCCAAGCTCGGCTTGTTTTTCGTCCACACCACCGACTATCCGATGCACCGCTATCCGCCCAATGCCCCCGAATCGCGCGGCCATCTGGCCAAGATAGATTCTCTTTTGCAACAGGCTGCCGATGCCGACCCGGACATGGCCTTTATCATCTGCCCCGACCACGGCATGAATGCGAAGAGCACTGTGGTCGACCTGAACCTGTGCCTGGCCGGGCGCGGCACTCCAGTCAAGATCGCCATGTCCGCCGAGCGCGATCAGTACCCCAAGCACCATGGCGGTCATGGGGGCACGGCATTTGTGTATCTGAAGTCGCCGCAAGACGCCGATCGAGTGATCGAAGCGCTCAAACAGATCGAGGGCGTCGAAGAAGTGTTGACGCGCGAAGAGGCAGTGAAGAAATATCATCTCAACCCGTTCCGTATCGGCGACCTTTGGGTGACTGCAACCAAGTCTGTCGTCTTCGGTCATGCCAAAAAAGAACGGGAAGAGTTGCCGAAGGAATACCGATCGCACGGCTCATCTCACGAGCTCGACATTCCCTGTTTCATTTACCGATACGCCGGGAAGCTTCCGGCCGCCAACGAGATCACGACCAGCGTGGACATGACAAGGTTCCTGTACCAAAAGAGCTAGCCGGTTGTAGCGTCTTTGCCGTAAATGACGGCGCTTGGCAAGCCGATCGACCGCCCGCCGCCAGTTGTGCGGATCCTTCCTGAATTTCTTGGCGTGGGCTTTCAATCATTTCTGGCAAACGCCCGACGAATCGGTTACGTTATAGGGATGGGACAATATCTCCCGTTCTCTTTGAAGGAAGGACTTTCCATGCGGCGAGCCATTCACTTGCTTGGTTTTTCGATCCTGACGCCATTGTTTATCCTCTCCACAACGCGCGCTCAAAACCCGATGGATAATCCGCTTCTCAAGTCGGCCCTGGCGCAACAGAAGGTGATCATCCAGAAAGTCGCCGGTGAAATGAGAACCGCGCTCAACGACGCCAGCCGGCTCCAGCCGACTTCCAAGGCTCGCGCGATTAATGCGCTGAAAGCTGCGATGAGTAAGCTGGAAGACCCGCTTATCCCGCAGAGTTTCCGCCAGGAATGGACCGCCAACCTCAACGGTGCCATCGCTCGTATCGAGAAGGGCCAGAGTGCCGACCTGCCCGCACCTGCCGTCAATCCGGTCAACCGCGAGATGAAAGCGGCGGAACGGGCGCGCGTCAAGGCCATCCTTGAAGAGAGAGAATACGTTCACAAATCGTTCGGCAAGATCCAGGCGCTGGCCAAGGGCTCGGCCCGATCTCGCGCAAGAAGAAGCCAACGAGCTCATCAAGAAATTTCCAAACAATCCAGCGATGTTGGCCCTGGCAGAGTCCACATCCTTCAATCAACGACTTGCCGATGCCAAGGTTCTGATTGGCCAGCAGCAACAAGGATTTCTCCTCGCCATGAGAAGTGTCGACAAATCTGCGATTATGCCCAAGGGCGATATTGAGTTCGACGTTGAACGCTGGAAGGAAATCAGCAAGCGTACCACCGGGCCGAAGATGACTGCCAAGGAAAAGGCAATTCTCAAATCGCTCGACAGCTCCGTCGATGCCAACTTCAAGGATGCCCCTTTTGAAGAAGTGCTGAAATCGATCTCGAAGGGAATGAATCAGAATATCCTGATCGACAAGCAAGCCCTGGAATCGGCGATGATCGACACGAGCACCCCGACCACGTTGAATGCGCCGCGCGGAATTCTGTCGGCGCGGACTGCGCTTCGGGTGATCTTGCAGCCGCACGGATTGACCTTCCTCATCCGCGATCAAAGCATCCAGGTTGTCACCATGGAAACGGCTCGCGCATCGATGGTGACTCGAGCCTATTATCTTGGCGATATTGTCCAGGGTGTTGGGCCTTTCAGTAACTTCGGTGGGGCAGCACTGAATTTCGGCCCGCTGGTAGACATGATGCAGACCCAGGAAAACGTCGGCAGAATCATCGAGATGATCAAAGGCTCGATCGATGCGGATAGCTGGAAAGATCGCGGCGGCAACGGCACCATCACGTTCCACTTCCCATCGATGTCGCTGATCGTTCGCCAGACGTCGGAAGTTCATTCAGTGCTGGGCAAGGCATTCGGCGGCGGACGTTAACCTTAAGGCAGACGTTCTGAAGTTGGGTCTCCGCGCTAACGCCCATAACGGCACCGGTTAACGGCAAATCGGGCATGCGATGTCGGTTGCGGCCCATGATGTTTGCGATTATTCTAAGAAGATGACACGGTCACATCTCACCCTGTCATCTTCTTGCCGTCCTTGCCTTCCCTCTTGACTGCGATCAACTCAAGATGCAAGAATCTCCATCGAGAGACTCACTCCGGCCCCTGGAATGGATTCCGTCAATGTCTACCCTTCTCGATTTGCTTTACGGTGTGGTCCTGTTATTTCTCTTGCCCTGGCTAATTGTCCGCTCCCTCACTACCGGGCGCTACCGACGGGGATTGAAGGAAAAGCTCCTCGGTTTGCCGTTCTCACCGATGACATCGGCGACGCGCATCGCATGGTTCCACGGTGTGAGTCTGGGTGAAATTCAGTTAATGGTAACTCTCGTCGCTGCCTTTCGCGGCCGGCATCCCGATTGGGAATGCGTCATTTCCACAACGACCGAAACCGGCATGATGGAAGCCAAACGGCGCTTTCCCGATCTGCGCGTGATCGCCTGGCCGTTCGATTTCTCGTGGGCGGTTCGCCGAACCATTAGAGCCATCCAGCCGGCGCTAATCGTGCTGGCAGAGAGCGAGCTGTGGCCGAACTTTTTGCGAGCCGCCAGATGGCAGCAGGTTCCGGTAATCGTTGTGAATGGTCGCATGAGTCCTCGAAGTTTCCGACGTTATGTAAAATTGGCGTGGTTGGCCCGGCCCCTGTTATTCGGCAGAATCACACGATTCGCGATGCAATCCGAAGCTTATGCGGAGTCGATGCGCAGTCTGGGAATTCCAAGTGAGCGAGTTTCGGTTACCGGCTCCATCAAATACGATGGGGTTTCGGGCGATCGCAACAGTTTCAAGACACTTGAACTCAGACGATTGTTGGGCCTGAACTCCGCTGACCGTATCTGGGTCGCGGGGAGCACACATGCGCCGGAGGAAAACATCATTCTCGATGTCTTCCGCCGTTTACGGGTGAAGCATCCCGAACTTCGTCTCATTCTGGTGCCGCGCAGTCCCGATCGTTTTGACGAGGTTGCGAAGATCCTCGATCGGCAATCGTTTTCCTTTGTCCGCCGCAGTCAGATCGCCCAGCGCCTGACCGATCAACCCGCAGTAATCTTGTTGGATACGATCGGGGAACTGGGAGCGGCGTGGGGATTGGCAGATGTCGGCTTCACGGGCGGCAGTTTGGATGGGAAACGCGGCGGCGAAAGCATGATCGAACCAGCGGGCTTCGGCGTGCCTGTCGTGTTTGGCCCGCATATCTGGAACTTCCGCGATGCCGTGGCCCGCCTCCTGGAAGTGCGGGGAGCTGTGCAAATCTCGACACCCCAGGGGCTGGAAACGGAATTGACCAAGCTCCTCGACGATGAAGGATTGCGTTTGAGCATGGGCGAATCCGCAAGGAAGATGGTGCGCGAACAGCAGGGGGCAACCCAGCGGACGTTGGATGTGTTGGATGAGGTTATCGACGTGAAGCAGATGAAGATTGCTGCGTAAACCGTTTTCATAGAATAACTGCTCCCTGCTTTCCTTCTCGACGACCGGAAGGCTGGTAGGACAGTCCAAGTCACCCGCAACGAACAGCGGTCTTTCAGATGCCAAACACGAACGATCCCCTACACACCACCGATCACGAACCGATCGCGCTTCCACATCTGGCGGTTACGGGCGAATTCACGCCGGGTTCTTCAACCGTCGATGTGGCCACAGGCGCGTTTGTGCCGGGCCAGGTTGCGGAGCCGAAGGGCGCGGTGTTGGAGCGCGGACCGGCATCGGTTTCGGTCCCGGGCTACGAGATCGAAGGGGTACTCGGTCGCGGCGGCATGGGCATTGTTTATCGAGCCCGGCAAGTCCGCGCCAATCGGCTGGTTGCTCTGAAAATGATCCGCTCGGCCGACCTTGCCGACGAAAACGAACGCGAGCGGTTCCGCAAGGAGGCCGAGGCGATCGCGTCGCTGGATCATCCAAACATTGTCACGATTTATGACGTCGGCTCGTATCTTGGCCACGACTACTTTGCGTTGGAATTCTGCCCAGGCGGCAACTTGTCGGGCAAGCTCGGGGGCACACCGTTGCGTTCGCAGGACGCAGCGCTGCTTGCGGAAAAGCTGGCCCGCGGGATGGCGGCAGCCCATGCGGCCGGGACGGTGCATCGCGATCTGAAGCCCGCGAACGTGCTCATGGATGCTCATGGCGAGCCGAAGATTACCGATTTCGGTTTGGCCAAACGGCTCGATTCGGACGATGGCCAAACGAGGACAGGTGCCATCATGGGCACGCCGAGCTACATGGCTCCGGAACAAGCTTCGGGAAGGAGCAGCGAGGCAGGTCCGTCCGCCGACATCTATTCCCTCGGGGCCATTCTTTACGAGATGCTTACGGGCCGGCCGCCATTTCGCGGTACCACCGTGCTCGAGACGCTCGAGCAAGTGCGGTCGCAGGAACCGGTCCCCGCCGGCGCAGCTCCAGCGCGCGACGCCACGCGACCTGGAAACAATCTGTTTGAAGTGTTTGCACAAACAGCCGGCCGGCCGATACCTCACAACCGGTGACTTGGCGGATGACTTACGGCGCTTTGTCAACGGCGAGCCAATCCGCGCCCGGCCCGTCTCGGCCTCTGAGAAGTTGTGGCGGTGGTGCCGGCGCAACCCATGGCCGGCCGGGCTGGGTGCTGCGCTTGCCGTCGCGGTCATGATTGCGATCGTGGTGCCGACAATACTGGCGTTGCAGCTCAAGGAGGTGCTGGGCGAGTCGGATCAGGCGCGAATTCAAAAGGACAAAGCACTGCAAGCGTCCGTCGAAGCGGGAGAGCAGAAAGAAGCGGCTCTCTCCGACAGCTACATGGCATCCGGCTTCATGGCCAATGACCGGGGACGGCCAGCTGAGGCAATGCTCTGGTTTGCCAATGCGGCCAAGGCTTCCGAGAGCGACGCCGAGCGGCGCGAGCTGAACAACCTAAGAGTCCAAAACTGGGGTAAGAGCGTGTGGACGCCGATACGGGCGTTTCCACACGAAGGGAAAATCCTGCGGAGGCTGGTTGTCCACCCGACCGGCAGCTACATCCTGACTCTTGCCAAAGGCGGTGGTTACGCGTTGTGGGATGTCGCGTCCGAACAGCGCTTCGAGTTGCCGAAAATGCCCGCGCTTGCCGCTGACGCCTGCTGGTCGCCCAAGGGCGATCGCTTTGCTTTGGCCGGCGGTGCCGAGGTGAAGCTTTGGACGTTCCCCGCGGGCGACCAACTGGAGCATTTGCCCGATTCCGCAGGAGCCCACTCGCTCGCGTTCAGCCCGGATGGGCGGTACCTTGCAGTCGGCGGCGCGAGTTTGCGATTATGGGACTGTCAGCGGCGCAAGTGGCTGCGGGGGACGGCACCGCACTCCACGCCGGTAAAGAGCATCACGTTCTCGGCCGGCAGCGGATTGGTGGCAACAGGTTCCGACAACAGCCGGGTGCGCGTATACACCTGGAGCGAGGCCGCACTGGCGCAGGAGCCTCTTTTCCCGCCCATCCTTCATCATTCCGAGGCGAGCATCGCGCAAAATCCGTCCGGTCGGGGGTTGTTTCCGGACCGGTTCTTTCCGCCGCGATTCACGCCGGACGGTCGCGAGTTGTTGACGGTTGAGGACAAGGGTTGGCGGCGCAGCGATGCTCGGAGCGGGAAATCGATCGCCTTCGTTCCGATTTCGCAAGCCCCGGTCATCGTCCGGCCGAGTCCGGACGGCCGATACCTTGCCTACAGCGGCTACGAATACAAGGTTAATCTATTCGACTTCTCCACCAAACAAACGCTGACGACCGGGACCGCCTACGTCCAGTCCCACCAATACGCGACGGCCGTTGCATTCGCGCCACAAGGCGGGTCCGTTGTTGTCGGCGGAGCCGACCGGCGGGCACGCATATGGTCGATCCCGGATGGTCGCCTTTTGCATGAAGTGGATTTCAACGAAGAGGTGTGGGAGGTCGCTTATTTCCCGGACGGCCGTTCCTTCGCTACCTCATCGCCCAGCGGCATCGTGCGCGTCTGGACCGCTCCGGCCGACTTCGAAATTCTTCGCCAGCCTGCATCGTTCACCACGGAGTGCTCGTCGGAAATCGTCAGTCCGGATGGTCGATACTATTCTTCCGCGCACGCATCGCGGCCAGGATTCGTTTGCCCACGTGTACGACACTGCCACAGGCAAACCGGTCGGTGCCCCGATGCTGTTATCGGGGCGAATGATGTCTGTGTGCTTCTCACCGGACGGTAGACTCATCGCATTCGCCGATTACAACGACCCCTGGATGGGTCAACCCCAGCGCGGATCGGTTCAAGTGTGGGACTGGCGCGAAGGTCGCCAGGCGTTCGAACCGGTGCCTCTGTCCCCGATGCCGTCCAAACCGACTTGCGTCGCCTTCAACCCGAATGGCCGGCAGTTGATTGTGACCGGCGAGTTTGATGCCACCGGGAAATCTGCGTGGATCCTGGATATCGACGCGGCGGACGGAAAGGTTCGCCGGCAACTTCATCATCGGAACAAGCCGGCCATGCTCTACCTTTGCCACCGTCGGGTGGCCTTTTCGCCGGACGGTCATCGCTATGCAACCGCGAGCGTTGGCTCTACAGCGGAGGTGCGGAACGCCGAGACGGGAGAACTGCTCTTCCCACGCTTGAACACGAACAAGCATGCGTCGATCTCGACTTCTCGCCCGACGGCAAACTGCTGCTGACCGCATCTATAGACGGGAACGCGCGCTTATGGGATTTGGCGACCGGCAAACTGCGTGGGATGCCGTTGGAACACTCCGATTGGGTCTATCAGGCGAGGTTCTCCTCCGATGGGCAGCAAATCTTGACTGCCGGCCGGGATAGGGCTGCTCGCCTTTGGGACGTCGAGACCGGCCGGCTGGTAAGCCCGCCGATGGAGCACAGCGGCGAGGTCTTTTCGACGGCGTTTTCTCCGGACGGGCGCTGGATTTACACCGTAACGAATACTGCGATGTTGCGGGTATGGGAGCGACGCACAGGCAAACCGGTCACGCGGGAGCTGTACTTTGGCGAAGTTGCGTCGAACCTAAGTGTGGGGCTCGATGGTCAAAGGATGATAGCCGCCTGCGGACGCAGTTTCCGTCTTTGGGATCTGGGGGTTTTCGCTGAATCGCCATCGACTTTCAACGGCCCGGCTGCAATTTGTCGCTGGGCCGAGCTTGTATCGATGAAGCAGTTCGTGCCGGGCGGAGGAGCGGGAGACTTGACGCCTGCCGAATGGCTCGACCGTTGGCGCGCCCATCGTGCCGACCGGCCGGTCGGGCCGGCGGTTGGCAAATGATACAGGCGGACTTTTGCGCCACTTGTTTTTGGATCACTTTCTCTACATCACGATCTCGCCTATAATTCTCGAATGAGCGCGGAACCTCTGGCGTTTCTCAACGGTGAACTTCTTCCTTATTCCCAGGCGAAGATGTCGCTTCATGATGCGGGCTTCGTCTTCGGGGCGACCGTAACCGATTTCTGCCGCACATTTCGACAACAATTCTTCCGATGGCCCGATCATTTGACCCGCTTTCGGAACGATTGTTCTACCTGCTTCATTTCCCTGCCCTATTCGGATGAGCAACTCACTTCCGTCGCAAACGAGTTGATCGGACATAACCCGGCGAAGTAGCAAGCGATGGGACATTGATGACCGCGATCACATTTTCTCGCGCGGCGGCGGAGCAATGTTCGAGTACTTTGCCCGCTCCGCTCGCCACTTCTTCACCTCTTCCGGTTTGTCGATTGCGATGTAATGTTCGATCAGCCGATCGAGGGCCTGCGGGATGCGAAGCTCACCGCCACCTGACTTCGGAATAATTCTCTCGCGGACTTTCATGCCCTCGTAGCCCTTCAGCAAGAGTGGCTCGGCGTCGACATACCTCTTCTGTCCCAGGAGAGCCCCGCCGAGCATCGACATAGCGTTGAACGTGGTCCAGGAGTCCGGCTGCGTCTTCTCGCGGATGGCCAGGCACTCGCGGATGAGCGACTCAGCGGCGGCATGCTGCCCGCAACTGAGTAAATCGAGCGACACCTGCACGAGGAGCCCGGCGAACTCGGGGCTGTCCTTCTGCGCCTGCCTCCGGCTCTTGTCCACGAATTCGACCAGTGTGGCCGCGGCCTCCTTGCCTTGTCCGGCTCTCGCATAGGCTATGCCCAGGTTGGCCATGCTGGTGAGCGTGTCGCGATGGTCGGGCCCGACACTGGTTCTCGTCTTCTCCAACGTCTCTTTGAGAAGCGGTAGGGCCCTGGTGAGTTGTCCACTGTTCCGGTACGCAACGGCCAGGTTATTCATGCTTTGGAGTGTGTCGGGGTGGTCGGGACCGAGCTTGGCTTTGCGCCTCTTCAGCGTCTGTTCGTGGAGAGGAATGGCCTTGTCGAGTTGGCCACTGACCCGGTACGCCTCAGCCAGCTTGTTCATGCTGAGGAGCGTGTGGCGGTGGTCGGGGCCGGGATTCACTTTCTGTTTCTCCAGCGACTCTTCGAGGAGCGGAATGGCCTTGTCGAGTTGGTTGTTGTTCTGGTACGCGGTTGCCAGGTTGTTGATGCTTTGGAGCGTGTGGGGCGGGTCGGGAGGGAGCTTGTTTTTCCACTTCTCCAGCGTCTCCTCGAACAGCGGAATGGCCTTGTTGAGTTGGCCGCTGTCCCGGTACGCCAGGGCCAGGTTGTTCATGGTGATGAGGGTGTCGGGGTGGTCGGGGCCGATCTTCACCCTCTGCTTCTCCAGCGTTTCCACGAAAAGCGGAAAGGCCTCGGCGCGTTGGCCGCTCTCCCGGTACGCCACGGCAAGGTTGTTCATGCTTTGGAGTGTGTCGGTGTGGTCGGGTCCGAGCTTTACTTTCCGCTTCTGCAACGTTTCCTCGAACAAAGCGATGGCGTTGCTGAGACGGCCACTGTCCTTGTACGCCACGGCAAGGTTGTTCATACTTTGGAGAGTGTCGGGATGGTCGGGGCCGAGCTTCACTTTCCGCTTCTCCAACGTTTCCTCGTGAAGCGGCAGAGCTTTGGCAAGTTGGCCGCTTAGCCGATACGCCTCGGCCAGCATGTTCGTGGTGCGGAGAGTGTCGGTGTGGTCGGGGCCGAGCTTCACTTTCTGCTTGTCCAGAGTCTCTTTGAAAAGCGGAATGGCCTCGTCGAGTCGGGCGATTTCCTGGAACGCCACGCCCAGGCTGTCCATGCTGTGGAGTGTGTCGGGGTGGTCGGGCCCGAGCTTGGCTTTCCTCGTTTCCAGCGTCTCTTTGTGGAGTTGGAGTGCCAAGTCGTGATTACCGGCAGCGGCATAGCCCACCGCCAGGCTATTCATGGCGTTGAGGGTCTCGTGATGGTCGGGTCCGAGCATTCGGCGACGCAGTTCCACTGCCCGTTCCAGGAACGGTAACGCCTTGGCAGCTTCCCCCGAATGACGATAGTTCACTCCGATGAACCAGCACAACTCGGCTTCGATCAGAGGATCCAGATCCTTCTGTGATTGCAGCTTTCCCAGCGTCTCCTCGAATAGCGGCATAGCCTTGTCCAATTGGCCGCTGTTCCGGTACGCCTCGGCAAGGTTGCACATACTGAGGAGCGTGTCGGGGTGGTCGGGACCGTCATTCGTTTTCTGTTTCTCCAGCGCCTCTTCGTAAAGCATCACGGCTCTGGCGAATTGGCCGCAGTGCTGGTACGTGCTGGCCAGCTGGCTCATACTGTGGAGCGTGAGGAGGTGGCCGGGACCGAGCGTGGCTTTCCTCTTCTCCAGCGTCTCTCTGTGGAGCTGGAGTGCCAGGTCGAGCTTATCGGCTGCGCTATAGCCCACCGCCAGGCTGTTCATGGCGGTGAGAGTCTCTTCGTGGGCCGGTCCGAGCACTCGGCGACGCAGTTCCACTGCCCGTTCCAGGAACGGCAACGCCTTGGCAGCTTCCCCCGTACCGGAATAACGATAACGATAATTCACACCGATGATCCAGCACAGCTCCGCCTCGGCCAGCGGGTCCAGGTTCTTCCGCGATTGCAGCTTGGCGGCCGTTCGGTTCAGCAGGTCGATCAGCGTAGTATTGCGGTCAAGCACCTCACCGCCGAATCGCGTTTGCCCCTCGACGGTGGTGAGAGCCAGGAAGTCATTGCGGACGAAGTCGGCGATGGCCTGGGCGAACTTTCGTTGACGCTCCTCTTCCAGCCGGGCTGTCTTCTCGGACTTGGCGGCGGCTTCGGCTGCGTCTTTGGCCCGCCGTTCTCCCTCCGCCCTCTCAAACTCGCGATCCTTGGCCTGCCGCTCCTGCTCGGCCGCCCGGTTGGCTTGCACCAGCCCGAGCGTCGTGCCGATTACCCCGGCCACCAGTGTCGCGAGCACCAGGCTCGCCGCAATTGCCTGTGCCCGGTTTCGCCGCACGAACTTCTTCAGCCGGTAGGCCGTGCTCGGCGGGTGGGCCCGCACCGCTTCACCGGCGAGGTAGCGGTTCACGTCCGCCGCGAAGCCGTTGGCCGTGTCGTACCGCCGGTTCCGGTCCTTCTCCAGCGCCTTCATCACAATCCAATCGAGTTCATTGCGAAGCAAACCTGTGAGCTTCCTGGGCTCCATTGCCCGGCTAACCGAAATGGCCGGCAAGGCATCGGCGGTGCAGAGCTTGGTGCTCGGTCGCTGTGGCTCCTCCTCCCGCACCACTCGCAGCATCTCCAACAGTCCTTTCTTCTCCAGCTCTTTTCTGGAGAACGGCGGGCTCCCGGTGAGCAGTTCGTACAGCAGCACTCCAAGGGCGTACACGTCGCTCCGGGTGTCGATGTCCAGGTTGTTGAATGTGGCTTGTTCAGGGGACATGTATTGTGGCGTTCCCACCACGCCAAACCCGGTGTCGATAGTCCGGTCGGTGAGCGTCCCGCCTGTTGCCTTCGCCACCCCGAAATCGATCACTTTCACCACCGGCTTGTCGTCGTATAAGGCGATCAGAACGTTTGAAGGCTTGATGTCCCGGTGGATGATTCCCTTCTGGTGGCGCGTGCTGGATCGCCTGGCAAACGGGCACGAACAGCTCCAGCCGTTCCTTTGGAGTCAGCTTGTGGTGGTCGGAGTACTCCGTGATTGGCACACCCTTGACCAGTTCCATCACGAAGTATGGCCGATTATTGTGCAATCCGCCATCGAGTACCTTGGCGATGTTGGAATGGTCCATCAGAGCCAGGGCCTGCCGCTCGGCCTCGAAACGGGCCAGAACCTGCTTGGAGTCCATGCCGGCCTTGATCAGCTTCACCGCCACAAGTCGCTTGACAGGCGCGGTCTGCCTGGCACGCCAAACCGACCCCATGCCGCCCTCGCCGAGGATTTCGACCAACTTGTATTTTCCGGCGATCATGGTGCCGGGGCATTCGCGAAGGCTGACAACAACTGCTTCATCATCCGGCGGCGGCGAAAATGCTCCAGTGGCTAGCGACGGAACAACCGGCTGGTCCAGGAAACTGCCGGCTTCGCGGTGAGCCTGGAGAAGGTGTCCCACCTGCTGCTTCAGTTCGACGTTACCGCCGCATGACTGGTCGACGTAGTCGTCCCACTCCTCCAGGGGCAGCTTGCCAACGGCATGAAGAAATAGCTCTCTGGCTTTTTGCAGGTCTGCTGGCATGGCACACGTCCCTTTCGCTTCGACGGCAACGGGTCACGGCGGTTATTCCTCCTCCGTCACCGAGCCTTCACCCAGATCACCGCCTGTCCATTTACTGAACACTGTTGCACCCTGCGTGTAGGGGACAAGCCGCCCTCCTTTGTAGCCCACTAATGTATCGGCCGGGATGACGAGTTGGATGACAGCGTCGGGGCCGAAGTACTCAGAGCCGGTATCCGAGTCCAGTGTGATCACTACGTGCCCGGACACGACCTTAACTGTCCCACCGAATTCACCGAATGATACCACGTTGCCCGACTCCGCAACCACCAAGTCCGCAGATTTGACGTCCCCAGTAGCCGTATCGATCGTGATGGTTCCCTCAAGGTCTCCACCCCCTATGAATTCTCCCATGACACTAAACTCAACAGGGGCAGCCTTCACCTGGCATTCCGCGGCGACCAGCATGGCCGAAGCGACTAATCCGAATAGCACTCGTTTCATGATCAAGCTCCTTTCCTGCAGTCTTCCTGCACTTTCTGACGAATCCCGAATCGACAGCGATCAGGGTCTGCCTTCCAGTGCGGATTCGAGGCTTGATTTGTCCGGAAGAAAAGAGAAAAAAGAAAAAAAGTGACCGATCCCGTCCTACGATCACTCCCGATCCAGCATCGTTTTGAGGCGAACCCGAGCATAGGACCAGTGTTCGTAGGCGGTGGAGCGCGAGATACCGACGACTTCGGCGGCGTCCTCGATCGATAATCCGGCGAAGTAGCGCAACTGAATCAGTCGGGCGGCCTGGGGATCCTCGGCCGTCAGGCGGGTTAACGCTTCATCGATGTCGAGAAGCTCGTCCGCTGGCGAGGTGAAGCCGACATCGGCGGCATCGAGGGGTACACGACGACCCTTCCCACCGCGTTTGTCGGCCTGCTTGCGACGGGCTTGATCGACGAGGATTCGGCGCATGGCCTCAGCGGCCGCGCCAAAAAAGTGTCCCCGGCTGTTCCAGTGCGCGGCCTTTTCCCGGTCCACCAGGCGCAAATAGGCTTCATGCACCAGGGCGGTGGCCTGGAGTGTCTGGCCGGGCGCTTCCTTGACGAGCTTCCCCGCCGCCAGCTTGCGGAGCTCATCGTAGACGAGCGGCAAGAGCTGCTCGGCAGCGTGCTGGTCGCCTTGCTCGATGGCCGACAGGATTCGAGTCACGTCACTCATTGGTTGCACCGATAGGCTCAAACTTTGTCGGGTTTTGTTCTTTGCCGAGTTCTGGAACGAATTCCGGCAACGTTATGGTTGAGTAGGTCGAACCTGGCGATGCGACAGGTCGGTTTCTTGCAAGCGACACAGTTGGTGATTGTATTCGCTGTTGGGTGTAAACACGAATCATTTTCGCAATCTATTTCGCGAAACTGCTTAATTATTCATACCAGAAGAGGAAACAGGTGTTCGGGCGCGTTCCAAGGTTCTGGAACCTTGACCGCTTCGGTTTGATCGACCGAAGCACGTCCGTCACGATGTGTCGGACCGGCGCAGGTAAGGCGAATGCGGAGAATTTCGAAATCATCAGCGTCGGAATCAAGATGCGCGAATGCGAATTGCCGGGCATTCGCATTCAGATCACTTTGTCTACAACTCGATCTCGCCTACAATTCTCGAATGAGCGCGGAACCTCTGGCGTTTCTCAACGGTGAACTTCTTCCTTATTCCCAGGCAAAGCTGTCGCTTCATGACGCGGGCTTCGTCTTCGGGGCAACCGTAACCGATTTTTGCCGCACCTTTCGACACCAACTCTTTCGTTGGGCCGACCACTTAGCGCGCTTTCGAAAGAATTGTTCGAGCTGTTTCATTCCGCTCTCCTTTTCCGATGAGCAAATCACCTCAATCGCCGATGAATTGATCGCACATAACTCAAAGCTGTTTGGAGAGAATGACGAACTGGCCCTGATTTCCTTTGCGACGCCGGGTGAAATCGGATATTTCATTGGAAAACCCAGCGGTGCTGGCGATTCGCTCCCGACAATTGGGATGCATACGATCGTGCTGAATCGCGGACGTTATCGGCGGTTTTTCGCGGATCGAGTCGATCTAATTGCATGGCGCTATGAAGCTGAGTGGCCCTTTTTGCCCCCAGTAAAACATCGCAGCCGGATGCACTGGTGGTGTGCCGAGAATTACTTCAGGAAACTTTCTGATATGTCAGAGGGAACCCGTCCTAAAGCTGTTCCCATCATTGAATCTGAACGTCACGGGTTACTGGAAACGGCAATCGGTTCTTTTCTGTTGGTCCGGGACGGCATGGTTTGTTCCCCAGAACGTTTACGGATCCTCGATGGCATTAGCCTTCGAGTCGTCGAAGAGCTTTGTGCTTCGCTGAACATTCCATTTGCAGAATTGGACCTCACGCACGAATACAATTACTGGGCCCGCGAAGCGATGTTGACTGGAAGCGCCTTCTGCCTTGCATCGGTTCGATCCATCATGAATTCCGCCCATCCGTTTCCCACCTTCAATCAACCGGGCCCGATATTTGAACGTCTGCTCAATGCTTTTAGCGATTTGGTCGGCGTCGATATTCGTGCCGACTTTTTGAGGTTTCCGTAGACTTGGCGCGCGCTGTCTCCTATTGTGTGTGTACTATGTGTGCGTTCCTGGCGTGAGATTGGTCGCGCCCTCGACAACAACGACTCTCCCCACTCGGAAGGATACCTCTCCCGATGCAAGTTAAATCTACCAAGGCTCCAAGCCGCTCGAAGAGAATTGGGTTCAATCTGGCGATCTGCGGCGGAGTTCTCGCCATCGTCGCTGCCATGCCCGCCGGAGGCCCCGACGGATCGACGCCTGGATGGGAACCTTTCTCGTTTCTGACCGATACCAAGACGTTCGGCTGGATGGAACAGGTCGGCCTCTTCCTCTCGATGCTGGTGGCGATCGGTGCCCTCATCTATGCCTGGGTTCTGGGCAAGCACGTTTTCGCGGCCGACCAGGGCACTCGACGAATGCAGGAAATCGCTCAGGCGGTTCGGGACGGCTCCGATGCCTATTTGCGCAGGCAATTCAAAGCGATCGGGATCCTCCTGTTCGTGCTGACCATTTTCATCATCTTGGCCAAGTGGCCCTGGAATCCGGAGCCGGATGCCAACATTGCCGAGATGCAAGTTCTCGCCATCGGACGCGGTGTCGCGTTTTTCATCGGAGCCGTGTTTTCGGCGAGCGTGGGCTTCTTCGGGATGAGGCTGGCGACCACGGGGAATCTCCGCGTTGCCTCCGCCGCCCGGCGAAGTTTTCCGGAATCGATGAAACTCGCCTACCAAACCGGCACCGTGACCGGCATGTTGACGACCGGTTTGGGTCTTCTGGGCGGCTGCTTCATTGTCCTCATCATCGGGGCAAAAGCCTACGAAACGCTGCTTGGCTTCGCTTTTGGCGGTTCTCTGCTGGCGCTTTTCATGCGCGTGGGCGGCGGTATCTATACCAAGGCCGCCGACGTCGGTGCCGATCTCGTCGGCAAGATCGAGGCCAACATTCCGGAGGATGACCCGCGCAATGCCGCGACCATTGCCGACAACGTGGGCGATAATGTCGGCGACTGTGCCGGCATGGCGGCAGATGTTTTCGAGAGCTACACCGTCACGATGGTGGCCGCGATGATTCTCGGCTTCGCCGCGTTCGGTCCGAAGGCCATGATTCTGCCCCTGTTCCTGCAGGCCGCCGGCATTGTGAGCAGCTTCATCAGCACGTCGTTCGTCGGGCGAAGTAAGAAAGTTGCCGGCGCTGACGGTGCGATGAAATCGATCAACAGCAGTTTCCGGTTCGGGGCAGCTTTTCACCCTCATTGGGTTCTTTGCCATCGGACTCATCTTCCTGCGCTTTCGATCGATCGTACATCATCACCCAGGCCATCGAGCGCGGGCTTTACAAGGTTCCGGAATTCAAGGCCGCCCTCGCAATTCCAGGCTCCTCCGGGATCCAAACAGCGCATGTTCTGGAACAGGAGATCAAGAACCAGGAAGAAGCACTCGTTGAATTGAAAGGCGGACTGGGAGCTGGGACATTCATTATCAATCCGCAGGTCGTCAGTATTGAGGAGCCCTTAGTTAAAGTGAAGCGCGAGAAAATTGAGGAAACCCTCAATCAGTTGAAGCGACAGCGTGAGGCTCGTTTCCGCGAAATTCTTGAGGCCTGGAAAGCACTGGCCCCGGACCGGCAGAAGGTAATCGCCGACATGGAAATCGCCCAATCGAGCGAGGGGCGAACGAGCCACCACCGAACGACCGTACTGGCGGAAGCGACCCGGCTCGTTCCCCTGATCGAAGGTCTCGATTTGCGGCCCATCGCCTGTTGTCTGGTTGGGATTTTGCTGACCCTGGCCTTGATGTTTTGCACGGAATACTGGACGAGCACAGCCTACATGCCCGTGAAATCGCTGATGAAGAGTTCTCGAACGGGACATGCCACCAACATCATTCACGGCATCGCGATTGGCTACGAAAGTACCGTTTGGGCCGTCATTTTGATTGCTGCGGCGATTCTGGCAGGGGTCTATATCTACCACGACACGCACAATCCGATCTTCATCGCCTACGGCGTTTCTCTGTGCGGCATCGGCATGCTGGCGCTGACTGCCGACACGCTGAGCATGGACGTGTTCGGCCCCGTCGCGGACAATGCCAACGGCATCGGCGAGATGGGTTATAACCGCGATTCGCTCAATCAGCCTCTGACGCCGAGCGATCCCGATTTTATCCCGCCCCAGCAGTACGATTCAGCCCGACAGATTCTTACCGATCTCGACGCCACGGGCAACACCACCAAGGCTATCACCAAGGGCATCGCCATCGGCTCGGCGGTGATCGCGGCCGTCTCGCTGTTTGCGAGTTTCATCGCGGTATTGGTCAAGGGCAGCGAAGAGAAGATCAATCAGTTGACCCAAACCGAATTCAGCTCGCACGCGGGCCAACTTTCCGTTGCCAATCCGCATGTATTTATCGGCATGTTGATCGGCGGCGCGGTTCCCTTCTTGTTCAGCAGCATGACGATCCGTGCGGTGGGCCGGGCCGCCTATCTGATCGTCAACGAGTGCCGGCGACAATTCAAGGATAAGGAAATCTGGGAGGGAACGAAGAAGCCCGACTACGGCCGGGTGGTCGATATTTGCACGGGCACAGCTCAGAAGGAATTGATTGGACCCGGCTTACTCGCGATTTTTACGCCGATCGTCGTCGGCTTTGTCCTCGGGCCATTTGCTCTCGGCGGGTTCCTTGCCGGGATGATCGTCGTCGGTCAACTTCTGGCGGTCTTCATGGCAACCTCGGGCGGCGCCTGGGACAACGCCAAGAAGATGATCGAGGACCAGCCCAGAACCTCGAAGTCCGGCAAAAGTTCCGAGATTCACAAGGCGAGCGTCACCGGAGACACCGTGGGCGATCCGCTCAAGGACACGGCAGGCCCCGCGATCAACCCGCTGATCAAGGTCATGAACATGGTGAGCCTGTTGATTCTGCCGATGGTCATGATGTACAACCTGCGCGAAGGGGACCATCTTGTCGGTTACCTGATCGTCGTGGTTGGGTTGATTGCGATAGCATGGTCGTGGTGGCAGTCGAAGCGAGACACCGAGGAAATGCGTATTCTCGATGCCGAGTACGAGAAGGAACTGCAAGAAGCCATCGCGGAAGCGGAGAAGAATAAGGAACTTGCCACTGTTGCAAAATGAAAAACAACTGAAAGAAGACCAAGACGTGTTAACCACAGAGTCACAGAGAACACAGAGAAAATGCCGGATCAAATGTGGCAAGGATACTCATCCTCCGGTTTTCGCCATTGTCTTGCCTTCTCTGTGTTCTCTGTACTGCTAATGTCGAAAATCTTTGCGCCGTACAGAGATTTCGGGCGATTTCTCGCCGAAGGCGAGCGTCGGGGCGTTAGCCCGACGTGGGCTCCACCCACTGTTGCTTGGATTTAATTCAAGCGGCGAATGTCCGAAGCAAAGATGAGCGGTTCGGCAGATGCAGTCCACGTCGGGCTAACGCCCCGACGCTCGCCTTCGGCGAACCTTTGCATCCTTTGGTTGCGGCTATGCCGCGCTGTGACTCTGTGGTTAGCACGCATTTTGAACTTGTAAACCAGTGGATATTCTTCATGTTCTTGCTTTTTGCCAACGTCTTCGTTGATACGCAGAGTCGTCCTGGCGAGACGATGCTGTGCGCCATGCCCATCATGCTGGGCGTGCTCTGTATTCTCGCCATCGCCTATCGTTATTACAGTGCCTTTCTTGCTGCCAAGGTCATGGCTTTCGACGATACTCGAACCACCCCAGCTCATACTCTCAACGATGGCCAGAACTATCAGCCGACCAATCGCTGGGTGTTGTTCGGGCATCACTTCGCGGCGATCTCCGGAGCGGGGCCATTGATTGGGCCAGTCCTCGCCATGCAGTACGGTTATGCGCCTGGGTTGCTCTGGCTGGTGATCGGCGTTTGTTTGGCGGGAGCCGTGCAGGATATGCTGGTCATGGGCGCTTCGGTTCGGCGCGGCGGCAAGTCGCTGGCCGAGATTGCCCGTGCTGAACTTGGGAAGTCGGCCTCGATCGTGGCGTCGCTGGCCATCCTGTTCATCGTCGTGATCGCACTGGCCGGGCTGGCCTTCGTCGTCGTCAAAGCACTGGGCGGCGAGGAAGCCAAGTTGCCGGCCGGGACAGAAATCAAGATCACCGAACAATCCGAAGGAACAGATAAAACTGATTTCGTCGGGTGAGAAAAGTCATCTCATCGGCATTCCCAGCTTGGTGCGACGTTCGTTACTCGGCTACTTCGGAGCCTACCGTTCGATCGGAGTCGTTCAAGATCGCATTACCAGTTAATCGGAAACTCGACCACTGCACCACCACTTACTATGCCGCTGCCATGTTGGCATCACCGGCAGCGGCGCTGCCTCTGAAGTACGAAATCACCCAGAAAATCATTTTGCCTGCGGGAGCGAAACAAATCATTCCCGGCAGTAGCTGGGGCACCTTCACCATCGCTTGCACGATCCCCATCGCCCTCTTTGTCGGTCTGTGGATGTACCGCATCCGCAAAGGTCGAATCGTGGAAGCATCGATCATCGGAGGGCTGGCAGTCTTGTTTGCGGTGGGGGCTGGGGCATGGATTCCAGGCTCGCCGCTGGAAGGGTTCTTCTCTCTATCGCGGGAACAGACCATCCTGGCTTTGTGCATTTATGGATTCATCGCAGCGGTGTTGCCGGTCTGGTTGCTGTTGACGCCGCGCGATTACCTTTCGAGCTTCATGAAAGTCGGTACCTTGATCCTCCTGGTGCTTGGCATCATTATCGCCAACCCAACTCTCAAACATCCTCCGCTGAATGAGACGTTCCAGAACGGCGGCCCGACCTTCGACGGCGGCTTGTTCCCATTCGTATTCATCTGCGTGATGTGTGGGGCCATATCCGGGTTTCATGCACTGGTGGCGTCCGGCACAACGCCGAAAATGATCGATAAGGAAAGCGACATTCGCCCGATCGGCTACGGCGCAATGCTGATGGAAGGACTGGTCGGAGTGGTCGCGCTGATCGCTGCGGCATCGATGCCGCCCGACATTTACTACAAGATCAACGTCGACGTGGAACGAATCGCATCGGACGAGAAATTCGCGCCAAAGTCGAAGAGGTCAATCAGCGCTACGGCATCCCTGCGGAATCTCAAGACCCGATTCACCAGATGGGAGTCCGCGACATCCACCAACTCGATCTGGGCCAAATCGAGAAGAGCGTCGGCGGGGAATCGCTGCGAGGTAGAACCGGCGGCGCGGTGACGTTGGCCGTAAGTATGTCGCTGATTCTGACGGATGCCTTTAGCTGGCTCGACCGGGAAGTACATCATCTCATCAAATACTGGTATCACTTCGCCATCATGTTCGAGGCCTTATTCATCCTGACGACCATCGATGCGGGAACCCGTATTGCGCGTTATCTGTTTCAAGAAACGCTGGGCAGAGTCCACCCCAAATTCGCACAACCCGACTGGCTGCCGGGCGCGCTGTTCGACGACATTACTTGTGACAGCAGGCTGGGGGTTTCTGGTCTATTCCGGGCAAATCAACACAATCTGGCCGATGTTCGGCATCGCCAATCAACTGCTTGCAGTTCTGGCTTTAGCTGTGGTAACGACGTTGCTGGTCAATAAAGGTCAAGCGAAATATGCGCCGGTCACTTTGGCTCCCATGTTGTTCGTGACATCGACGACTTTAACAGCTGGGAAGATTCAGATCAGCAATTACTTGCAGAGGATTGACATGGGAGTGAATGTGACCGTGAATACCTTGAACATGAGCCTGACGATCTTTGTCATCCTGACGGTCTGCACTTTTGTGGTGATTGCTGCGAGCCGATGGGTGACGGTCTTAATGGTTCCAAGTTCCAAGTTCCAAGTTCCAAGTTGAAGATACTAGCCCAGGGCGGCATTACGCTTGGCCCTGGGCTAGTAGCCTCCGAAGAGAGGCGGCTTAGCCCGGAGGCAACAATGTGCAGAGAGGAATGTCGCCACGCTCCGATGGCCGCTTTCAGGCGCAACGGGCCTGGAGGATACCAGCCCAGGGCCAATTGTTTCTCGATTCTTTCAACTTTGCCGCCGTTCGATGGCCGTTTACGCTCGGGGAAAAATCACGAGTATGGGACATTTAGCACCCTGTGTTCAAGCCAAGAATTGGATACCGCCGAATTCGATGGGCTGGGCATACGACACTGCTCTCGGCTAATCTGGGAACGCTCGAATGAGATCGCCGAGTCCGCCGAACTCACCCACGTCGCGCACTATGCGGACAACCGACCCATTCCCGAAGACTTCGAGGGCGACCCCGATGAGCTGGCTGAAATAATGGGTGAATGGACGGACTCCGTTCGACCCAAATGAAGGGAAGAGGACCGTACAAGCTCTTGTAGACCATCTCAAGGCGAGTCGCCGGGCGGCCAAGCGATTAGCTCGTGTACAGGATATTATTGCCGAATTGGAGGCAATGGCCAGAATGCTTGCCGTAGCGTCATTGGCCGGAGTTCGTTTCAGGCTCAAGATACACTGACGGCCAACTGCGAAAACGAGTTATGCCAGCATCTTCTTAACCACATTCCCATGCACATCGGTGAGCCGGAATGGTCGGCCCTGGAATTTGAACGTCAGTTGGGTGTGGTCGAAGCCGAGCAGATGCAACAATGTCGCGTGCATATCGTGAACGTGGACACGATCCTCGACCGCATTGAAACCAAACTCATCGGAAGCTCCCAGCGTCAAACCGGGCTTGATGCCGCCGCCGGCGAACCACATCGAAAACGCATTCGGGTGATGGTCCCGGCCGTCGTTTCCGCCCTGGACCATCGGCGTTCGTCCAAACTCACCACCCCATATCACCAGCGTATCCTTTAGCATTCCCAGCCTTTTCAAATCCTTCACCAGTGCCGCGCTGGGCTGATCGGTATCCTTGCAATTGATTTTCAGATCGTTGACGAGGTTGCCATGCTGGTCCCAGGACTCGTGGAAGAGTTGGACAAATCGGGTTCCTCGTTCCAGTAACCGCCGGGCCAGCAAACAGTTGTTGGCAAACGATGGTTTGCCCGGCTCGGCCCCATACATCTCAAAATATGCTTGCGGTTCCTTGGAAAGATCCATGAGTTCCGGGGCACTGGTTTGCATTCGATGAGCCATCTCAAACGAGTTGATCCGGGTTGCGATCTCCGGATCGCCGACAGTCTTTAGGTGCATCTGATTGAGGTTCTTGATCGCCGAAGTGTGAATCGCGCTGGGCCTGCCGGCATCGACGCCGCGCGGATTGGAAAGATACAAGACCGGATCGCCCGCACTTCGGAAGGGTACACCCTGATAAACGGTCGGCAGAAAGCCGCTGCCCCAGCAAGAGTTGCCGCCGCTTGGCCCTTTTTTCCCGGATTGAAGGACGATGAAGCCGGGCAGATCGCGTGCTTCGCTACCCAGCCCATACAAGCTCCACGATCCGAAACTGGGCCGACCAAATTGTTGAGCGCCGGTGTTCATCATGATCTGTCCGGGAGCATGATTGAAAGCATCGGTCACATGGATTTGACGATGGCGATGTCATCGACCACCGTAGCAAGATGCGGCAAAAGCTCCGAGATTTCCGCCCCGCATTTGCCCTGTTTGGCAAACTTGAATTTCGGCCCCAGGAACTTGGAGTTGGGCGTGATAAAGGCAGCGCGATAGCCTTCGATGAATTTGGGCGGAGGCAACTGCCCATCGAACTTTGCCAGTTGAGGTTTGTAGTCAAACATCTCCAAATGGCTGGGAGCACCGGCCATGAACAGATATATGACTCGCTTGGCTTTGGCGGCAAAGGGAGGCTTCTTCGGCGCAAGAGGGTCGATCGGTTCATCGACGGCGTAGCCTTGCTGTCGAAGCAAGTCCGCGACGGCCAGTGTGCCGAGGCCAAGCGCGCAGTCACGCAGGAACCAGCGTCGAGCGATCGGATGGGGATTGTGAGGAAGATGGTTCATGTTACTTTGTCTCAAAAACCAGCGGGTTTGAAGTTAATCCGCCTCGCTTGCGGGTCGGGTTAACCCGCCTTGCTTGCGGGTCGGGTTAACCCGACCCGCAAGCGGGCAAACCCTTGGCAGCCCCGACAACGGATCGATAACGGTCCAACAGGTTTTGCGTCGGACGATCCGACGCGGAGTCGGAATTCGCTACTTCCACCTTGACTGCTGTGCCTTCCGGCAATGCGACCGGCTCATCAAAAACGACGACTCCATTCTGGACATGACCGATAAACGACATTGGCAACCTCCACGCGAGAACACCCACAAATGATTATACAGCACCCAGGCTGCGTGATCCAGCTTCCCTTGATGCAGCGAAACTATGTATGGAAGCCGGCAACGGTCATCGAATTGTTGGAATCGCTTTATAACAAATGGCCCATCGGCATTTTTTATATTTGGCAGACTCCTACTGCGCAGGAGACAACGCAAGCGGCGACTTCTCCAAAACATTTTCCTTTCGTCCGTCCCTTGCAGTTGGTACACTATTCTCTCTTCGAGTGTGCCGGATGGCACCTCCATATCGTATTTTCTGAAAAGTGAGATCGTTTGCAGCAAGATTTCCAGATTCAGGGCGAACAACCTCGTAATCGTCGGTTGGATCGCTCCCCACAGTGTTCAGCGCCTGAGACCATATGCTGTTTCAACTTCAAGATGTTACCAAGACCTACGGACCAGTCACAGCGCTGAATGCGCTTACGGTGTCGGTGCCCTTGGGTGCTGTCGGGTTGCTCGGCCCAAACGGATCGGGTAAGACGACCATGATCCGGACGCTCCTCGGCCTAATTCCCGTTGACAAAGGTTCCGGTACCATTCTCGACCTCGATTTTCGGACCCGCCAGTTGGATATCCGGCGTATGGTTGGGTTCGCCCCCGAGGATGAATGTCTGTTTCCACGCGTCAGCGGCGTCGAGTTCGCAGCCTATGCCGGGGAACTGGTCGGAATGCGAAGCAAGGATGCCATGCAGCGCGCCCATGAAGTACTCGACTATGTCGGGCTTGGTGAGGCGCGCTATCGCCAGGCCGACTCGTATTCCACCGGCATGAAGCAGCGGCTCAAGATCGCATCGGCGATCGTACACGATCCCAAACTTCTGATTCTCGATGAGCCTACCAACGGCATGGACCCCGCGGGCCGGGAGGAAATCATCGAACTCGCCCGCGATCTGTCCCACAACAAGGGAATGAGCTTGATTTTTTCCAGCCATCTGCTGCCGGATGTCGAGGCGGTCTGCGATCATATTGTCGTTCTGGGAGGGGGCCGACTACTGGCCGAGGGCGAGATTCGGAGCCTGAAACAACTGCACAAGCAGTGGTTCGAAGTCCGCCTCAAAGCCGACCCGACACGCTTCGCCGAAAAGTTGTCAGCCCTCGGCTGCGATGCCAAAATCCGCGATGAATCGCTATTGGTTCAGCTCCCCGAAGGGCAATCTCCCCAACTGCTTTGGCGGGCTGCTGCCGAATACCGCGAACAGATTCGTTTCCTTCGTCCGCAACGCAGCACGCTCGAAGAAATCTTCCTGAAAGCCGTGGAGCACACGTAATGCCCATTTTCGATCAAGGCTACCAGCACTGGTCGGGCGAACTCACCGGACACTCCTGGCGCTGGCTGGCGGTCGCCCGGCATGGCGTCCGCGTCGGGATGAAGACCTCGTTCCTGAGGCTCGTTCTCTTTCTGGCCTGGTTGCCGGCGATCGGGCTGGCAGTTGCCCTGGCCATCTGGGGACTGGTGGAACAAAAGTCAACCCTCATTCAGCCCTTGATGTCAACGCTCAGTTTCCTTGGCCCCGAGATACTGAACGATCCCAAGAGCTATCGTCTTGAGGTTTGGACCATCTGCTACGACTATTTCCTGTTGACCGAACTGCGTTTTTCGATGGTCCTCATCCTGTTGGTGGGACCGAGCCTGATTAGCCAGGACATCCGCTTCAACGCCTTGCCGCTCTATTTTTCCCGGCCCGTTCGCCGCATCGACTATTTCCTGGGCAAACTCGGAGTCATCGGGGCGTTCCTGGGCATGGTGCTGGTCGTGCCGTCGATCGTGGCATATGTTCTCGGTCTGTTGTTCAGCCTGGATATTACCATCCTGTTCGACACTTTGCCGCTGTTGCTCGCCGGCGTTTCCTATGGCCTGATCATGACTGTCTCTGCCGGACTGCTTCATTCTGGCCCTTTCATCGCTGTCGCGCAATTCCCGCTATGTTGGTCTATTCTGGGTCGGAGTCTGGTTTGTCACCAGCATCGTCGGCACCATCCTGGAAACGGCGAATCGCGAAGAACGGATGAGCGAGAAGCATTACAAAATCTATGAAGCGCAAAGAGCTCAACAGCGGTTTGACAGGCCCATGACCCAGGACGACTATCGCCGTCAACACGAAGCGCAGATCAAGCAGAACAACGACATCATGCAGGAGGAACTCGAGGAAGCCAAAACCGACTGGCGTCCGATGGTGTCTTACACCGGCAACCTGGATCGCATCGGAAAGGCAATGCTTGGAACCGACCTCTGCTGGCGGAGATTGAGCATGAACGTGCCGGCAGAGCAACGCGGCACTTTTCTCCTTGTGTACATGGGCCCGCAATATCCCTGGTACTGGTCCGCCATAGTGCTCCTGGTCCTTTTGGGGATTTCCGCATGGATTCTGAACTTCCGCGTGAAGTCGCTGGACCGCCTCAAGTGAAACCGATCGTTGAATTCGACGAAGTTTCCAAGTGGTACGGCAACGTCATCGGCATCAACAAGCTCACGATCAACGTGCCCGCCGGGGTTACGGGACTTTTCGGCCCGAACGGTGCGGGCAAGTCCACGCTGTTACAACTGGCGACCGGCCAGCTTTTTCCCAGCCAGGGCACGGTTCGCGTTCTCGGCGAACCGGTCTGGAACAATCCTGCGCTGAACTCGTTCATTGGACTTTGCCCCGAGCAAGATGCCTTCTACGAATGGATGACGGGCTGGGATTTCGTTTATACCTCCGCCCGTCTGGGAGGTTTTGGTCGATCCGAAGCGCGCGATGCCGCTCTGCGAACGCTGGATGCGGTCGGCATGACCAAACACAAGGACCGCATCGTGCGCGGCTACTCCAAGGGAATGCGCCAGCGCACCAAGCTGGCACAGGCTCTCGTACACGATCCGGAAGTGCTATTCCTCGACGAGCCTTTGACCGGGACCGATCCGCTGGCCCGGCGCGATCTGATGGACATCATCGCCCGCATGGGCAGTGAAGGTAAGAGCGTTCTGGTGTCCAGTCACGTTCTGCACGAAGTCCAGTCGTTGACTCACAATATCATCCTCTTGAACCGCGGCCGGCTCGTCGCCGAGGGCCAGGTTCGACAGATCCGCGACTTGATCGACAAGCATCCGCATCAGATCGTTCTGATCTGCGACAATTTCCGAAAGCTGGCCGGCCGGGTGCTGGCCTGGAACGATGTCGAAGGCGTGCGCGTTCTGCGCGACGACAGGGGCGTCATGGTGGAGACACATTCTCCGGATGCGTTCTATAGCAGGCTGCCGGAACTGTCCCTGGAGGATGGGTTGGCGATCCGCGAGGTCTATTCCGACGACGACAGTCTGGAAGCCGTCTTCAAGTACCTGGTGAACAAATGAAGCAAAACCTGCCATCGACCGCAGTCAACCCGGTGCTCCCAGGCTCTGTGCACCCAAGGCGCAAAGGAGTGTCGAGCCTGGTCGCGGTCTGGGTACTTTACACCTTGACCTTTCGCCAGCACCTGCACGGTCGGAGATGGATCGTGATGGCGGTTCTGTTCTCGCTGCCGGCCGGGCTTGCGGTATTGATTCGCGCCACGGCGACCAACGCGCCACCGATTGTGGTGGAGTTCCTCCTGGCGTTCCTACTCATTCCCCATGCACTGTTGCCGATCGTCGCGCTCACCTACGCGGCAGGAATCATTCAGGATGAGCAGGAGGAGCAGACGCTCACTTACCTGCTCATCAGGCCGATCCCGCGCTGGGCAATTTATGCCGTGAAATTGCTGGCGACAGTGACGACGACGGTGCTTCTGACGACGGTATTCACCGCCGTGACCTACGGAGCGATTTACATCGGCGGCAAGTCGGTTGTGGAGGATGTCCCGCTGCGTTGTTTGAAGGCAATCGCCATGCACGACCTGACGGTTGTCGTTTATTGCTGTTTGTTTGGGCTGATCAGTTTGCTAACCAAGAGGGCGCTGGTCGTCGGCATTATTTACACGGTCGTCTTCGAAGGGATCATCGCCAACCTGCCGTTCGGATTTCGCTTGTTAACGGTGATTTATTATGGCCGGGTGATGGCTTACCAAACATTGCCATTCATTGTGAAGGGGCACGGTCACACCGAGAATCTCTCTGCGGAAGCCTGGCACTTCGATCCCGAGGCAGCCTCCGAGATGACCACGATCCCGAACTGCATTGCAGTCTTGGCGGTGGCAAGTGTCGTCTTCGCGCTGATGGCTTCACGCCTTTGCGCTCGCCGCGAGTTTCACGTCAAGACCCCGGAAGGGAATTGACAACGCACCTTCATTGTCTCGCCCAAATAAATATTGCCGTGCAGGCTTACTCTCTCGGAATGCAACACACCAACACAACTGGTCAATTTTTTGGTACAGGCCGAGGCAATGTCCAAATCGTGATCTTCTTATCGTCGCTGGCGGCCACAATCTTTGTGTCAGAGAAAAAAAGCAGTGAAAGAATCCTCCCTGTTGTTTTTCCAAGATTGAATTTGGTGTCGCCAGTCTTTATGTCAACCACTTCCACCGTGGCACCCGACGAGTACGCCATCAAATCTCCATTTGGCGGCAACGCAGTATGATCCACTTTCAGACCAGCAATTGCACTTGGAGTGCGTTCCTTCCCTGTCGCAGACCAGATCTTGACCGATTTATTTGTGAACTGTGCAATGACCGCCTTTTCGTCGCCCGTGTACTGTAACCGCGTTGCGGTTGAAAATGCCGGCGTGTTAGTTTGAGCCTTTTCAGCATTTTCACCGGACACAAACATCACTCGCCCAAACAGATTGCCCTCAACAAATTTTTCCGGAATCTTTGAGAAAGCAACGCTTCGTGTATCGTCAGAAATCCCTACAGGTAGTGGCACGGATTTCCGTTCAAGCAAGTCTATCATCGTCCACTTCTCGTTTGCCTTCATTGTTCCCAATTGGATTTCTATTGTCGTGGTGAGTACCTTCTTCGTACCTGGCACCACGAGCAGAGATTGTGGGTAGGATTTTGCATCGAACAAGTATTGCTTAATCTCTTTCGGTTTGTCGAGCTTGACAAAGCCGATGCGGTTTAAGGGGTTGCCGGCACCAACCCATTGAGAAAAAGCAAGTTCTGATTCGGAAAGGAAGCAAGCGTCATTAATCTTGCCTTTCAATTCGATCGTCTGAATCTCTTTGTCTTTGACCGGATCAAAGATGCGAATGACTTTGCCCACTACGAACAGAATTGTCTTCGAATCTGGGGATGATCTGATGCAATGACAATTCTCCAGGAGATCAATAGTTTTCTTGGAAACGTCCTCATGCGATTTCCCTTGTGCCCAAACTGCATCAAAGCAAGTCAGGGCAAGAAATACTGAGCAAGCAAGGCCGAGTCTCAACATTCTTCAACCTCCAAAAGTCGCACCAAATCTCTGATAACGAAAACAACGCGACGCTGGGCTGGGATTTTGTCTATATCGAAAGTTCACTTCAAAAAGTTTTGACGTCTCCGACAAAATCGATTTTGGGTTCTCCGACCTCAAATAGCGCTCATGAGACCTGCTAAACTTGCACATCGTCGTTTCGTTCGCGGGGATTGAATACGAGTTCAACGCTATCGATGCGAAGAAAGGCTCTACTGCCGACAGGCAAATCGAGCGTGCCCGGTATGGTTTTTTCGACGACCACCGCCACGCCCAGTCCCAGACCGACACTGAAGTTGACGCCGGGAACCCGGCTATCGAGCAGTTTCGCCAGGACGAAGTTCTGATATTTCGGAGCGGCCTCTTCCGCGAACTCGGGCTGGAAAGTCATCGACTCCACCTGCTGCATCTTGAGCGGGTTTTTTGTGACCTCGGTATGGCGGTAGATCACCAGCCGGCAGGTGCAATGTTTCCGTATCACATTGTTGAAGACTTCCCGTGAAGTTCCGCCGCCGCACGCACGAATCGAGAAAGTGTAATGCCCAGCGCGGAAGTTCCGAATCTCCTGAGCCAGCATCGCCCGCGCGCCCTGCGCCAGTGCCGTTTTCGCCGGCTGGGCGGGAAGGCAACCCAGCAGCACTTGCTTTTTGCCTTCCGGGGATTTCGCTGGTTGAAGAGCCACTCCAAAGTCAAAGCCCTTCTCGATGTCGCCCACCGGCGCAGCCTGCCAACCCTTGAGTCGATTGCCGCTGCCGGCCAGTTGTAACGGGCCTTTTTCTGCAAATCCCACGTTCAAAAGCAGAACATCGCTGAACTCGGGGACCAACGCAATGTTGCCGGTCGATGGTACTCTGAGATGTGTCGCGGGCTTATCGCCCAGAATCGCATCGATCGGCTCGCCCGAAGTGATGTGAATGCTTCGACCCGTGTTGGCGATATTGGGATAGACCGCATCGTGTGGAATGCCCAACAGATGGAAGATGGTCGCGGTCAAGTCTTGAGGCTCATGTCGATGGGTGCTGGGAAAAGCTCCGTCCTTGTCGCTCGATCCATAAACCTGAGCGGTGCGGATGCCTGCGCCGGCCAGGACGTAACTGAAGACGTGGCCCCAGTGATCCCGGCCCGCTGCGGCATTCATCCGGGGCGTTCGCCCAAACTCGCCGATCGCAACCACCAAAGTCTCACTCAGCAGGCCGCGCTCGTGGAGATCTTCGATCAAGGCGGTCAATGAGACGTCGAGTTGCGGGCAAAGAACGTCCTGAACCCGGTCGGCGTTCTGTGCGTGAGTGTCCCAGAGCGGATTGTCAACCGCGCTGTCTCCGCCTTCGCGGGGCCAGTTGACGTGGACCAGCCGAGCGCCCGCTTCAACCAGTCTCCGGGCAAGGAGAACGCTCTGTCCCCATTTGCCGCGACCGTATCTGTCGCGCGTCTTCCTGGTTTCTCTGCTGATGTCGAATGCTTCGTGACCCTTGCCGCCCTTGAGCAGCGAAAAAGCATTTTGAACGTGCGCTTCATAATCTTTCAATACGCCGCTTTGTTCGATCCCGGTAAAGTGTTTGTCGATCTGCGTCAAAAGCGATTCCCGGCCGGTAAGCCTCAGCGGCGGCACATCTGGCGGCAACTTCAGACCTTCCAACTTGAACTCGGGGCCACTCGGGTCGCAGACGACCCTCTCAGGCTCCCAGCGCTTGCCGAGCCAGCCGGCGGTTTGGCCGGCAGGCTGCACGTTGTCGTTGAGCCTCATTACATCAGGAAGCCAGACAGTGGAATAGGCCGGGAATTTCTCACTCGGTTTGAGGAGCTTGACAACTGAACCAAGGTAAGGCCAGTCGGTCGGGCTAATCTGACGAGATTGTGACCCGATGTATCGATTGCCGGTCAACACCCAGTAGCCGCTACCATCGTGCAGGTCGCTGTGGGTGCAAATGGAGCGAACGATGGCCAACTTATCGCAAATCGTCGAGATTCGCGGTAATAGTTCACAAATCTGGATACCGGGAACATTGGTCTGGATCGGCTTGAACTCGCCCCGGATTTCTGCGGGAGCATCGGGCTTGGGATCGAAGGTTTCGTGCTGCGGCGGTCCACCTTGAAGCCAGAGAAAGATCACGTTCTTGGCGCGTCCAAAAGTACTGCCGCGGAGATTGTTGGTCGATGCGGTCGCTTGCTGCGCAAGTAAGGTAGAAAGGGACAAACCCAGGGCACCGAGTCCGCCCACCTGGAGCAATTCTCGGCGATTGATGTTTTTGCCGTGACGTTCGGGACGATCGTAGATCGAAAGCATCGATACCTGCCTTGCACAATGAAATCGCGACGAACATTCTCCTTAAACACGAGGTTATCCTTCGCGACGATGAACTGCAATGGTTTTCTTGTATTTGAAAAACCGACCTAACCACAGAGTCACAGAGCACACAGAGAAAAGACAACACTGAGCAGAAAGAGGCAAGGGAAGAAACCGAGAGAATGTTCTAACTCTCGAACCGCTTTTTTTGTGTCGTGTTATCTCTGTGTTCTCTGTGACTCTGTGGTTAGGTCGTGTGCTCTTATCTCGATCTAGCCCACGCTGAAGTTATTCCCCATCCTCGGACCCCGCGTATATCTGTTTCTCCACCGTCAAGCCGAGCGAGCGAAGCTTCGCTCGGAGCGTGGTTCGTGAGATTCCGAGCAATTCACTGGCCTGGACCTGATTGCCCTTCGTGTATCGGAGAGTCGCCTCGAGTACCACCCGATCGACGACGAGACCCACCTGTCGGTAAATGTCGGGTTCTCCCGCCCGCAAAAGCGCTGATACCAGAGCAGCCAGATCGAGTGTTGAAGCGCCCGTCTCAGGCATCGGCGCGCCGGGTGCCGGCGGAACCACGCTGGTTGGCAGACAGTCCAGTGTGAGCACTTCTCCCCTGGAACGGACCAGCGCGTATTTGACGGCACTTTGCAACTCGCGCACGTTTCCGAACCAGTTCTGCGCCTCAAGTGCGCTCAAGGCCTCGGGCGCAACGGTCTTCACCGACTTGCCCAGTCTTGGCCCGAGTCGTTTGATGAAATACTCGACCAATTGCGCTATGTCCTCGCGGCTCCCGCAAGGGTGGCAGGCGAATCGTGAAGACCTTGAGCCGATAATAGAGATCCTGTCGAAATCGGCCCTCCGCTACCAGTCCTTCAAGATCCTGGTTGGTGGCTGCGATGATACGGACATCCGACTGGACGGTCTCGTTACCTCCGAGGCGTTCGAATTGTTGCTCCTGAAGCAGCCGTAAGACCTTGGGCTGAACGGTTCGGGGCATGTCGCCGACTTCGTCCAGAAAGAGCGTGCCGCGATTGGCCTGTTCGAATCGACCAATGCGTTTTCGGTCGGCACCCGTGAATGCACCTTTCTCGTGACCGAATAATTCGCTTTCGAGAAGTGTTTCCGGTATGGCTGCACAATTCAAAGCCAGGAATTGCGCCTGGTTGCGCCGGCTGTGTTGATAGATGGCTCGCGCCACCAGTTCCTTTCCGGTACCGCTTTCGCCCAGGATCAAAACGGGGACTTCGAGCGGGGCAGCCCGGCCAATCTCCTTGTAAACTTCTTGCATGGCCGCAGACTTGCCCACGATCCGATCGACTTCTTCACCTTCCTCCGTAATCTCTTCCCCTTCGAGGGGGGCCGGGATTTTTTGCAGCCGGCTCAGTTCGATCGCTCCAGCGACGGCCTCTCGAAGTTGATGCAGATCGACGGGCTTTACCAGATATTCATAGGCACCGCGCTTCATGGCTTCGATGGCGGCTTCGGTCGTGGCGTAGGCCGTGACGACGATGATAGGCAGATGAGGATCGATCTGACGAATGCGATCGAATGCATCCAATCCCGACATATCCGGAAGGCGAACATCCAGAATGGCGGCATCGGGTCGTTGAATGCGGACTTGCTCGATCCCCTCGCGCTGTGGCGGCGAGGACTATCTTCAGCGCATCCGACCCCAGGCTTTTCTCCAGGGAGTAGCGGACGTTCGGTTCATCATCGACCACCAGCAGCTTTGACATGGTCTCCTCTCGATCACAAGATTGCCGGAGCCGGCAGAAGCACCTGAAAACGAGCCCCGCCACCCGGCCTGTTCGAGGCCGTTATGATGCCGCCGTGCGCCTCCACGATTCGCTTGCAGATGGATAAACCCAGCCCAACACCGGTCTCTTTGGTCGTTACGAACGGCTCAAAGATACGATCTCCCAGATCCAGGGGAAGCCCGCAGCCGTTATCCTCGACTTCAAGCCCGATCCAGTTGCCGGGAGTTTCAGCGTTGACGACGGATGACAACACTCGAACCCGAACGAAACCGCCTTGTGGTACCGCATCGAGAGAGTTCAGTAACAAGTTGAGGATAACCTGCCGAATCTGTCCCATATCGGCCTGGACCAACACAGGCTGCTTCGGACACTGGATCTCGAGCGCGACACCGAGTCGTTCGGCACGGGGGCCGACCAGCGCTGCGGTTTCCTGCAAAACCTTGGTCCAATCGAAAAGGTGTTTTTCGGGTTGGGGCGGACGAGCAAAATCGAGGAGGGCCTGGACCGAATGTTCCAGCCGAGTGATTTCTTGTTCAACCACACCCAGATCGGGACCATCGAGCATTGGTGTTGGAGTTCGGGCGGCCGCCACCTGCACGAGTATCTTCATCGGCATGATCGCGTTACGCAATTCATGCGCAAAGCCGACGGCCAACTGCCCGACTGCTGCCAGTTGTTCGGCCCGGAGAGCCTCTCTTCGGCTCTGGTGCAATCTCTCGACGACGGCCCCGATTCTCTCGGCAATCAACTGAAGCGCTGACTCCAGTTCTTCCCAACCCCACTGGGCCGAAAGAGTGATCGGCCCAACCACCCCAGCCAGTTTGCCGGCCGCGTCCGAAACCGGAACACTGAGCCGGACGATCGATCGGCTGACCTGGCGAGCTATCCAAAAACCGGTCACCAGACCAGCGATGGGGCCGCATATCGCCAGCCACAAAAAGGTATTGGCAGTAGACTCGGCAACCCGTCGATTTTCCGAAGACTGATGGATGATTTCATCCTCCGTAAGGTCAAGATTTCTCTGAGCGGGCTTCAGTAGCTCATCATTGAGAACATCTTTCAGGAGAGTGTTGATGCGCGCGTGCGCATCGCCAACCCGAGGCGGGCCGACAATCTGATCGAATTCTTTGCAGAATCTTTGATACCCGTCTTTGACCAGTTCGATCCATTGCGTGCTTTGGGTGTCGATGGGGAGTTTGTCGGTTTCCCTAAGCCAGCGATCGACTTCACGACGCAGCGGGGCAACTGCATCGAGATGACTTCGATCATTCGTGAGTAGAAACAGGTGCAGTTCCGTTCGGATGTCTCGAATCCCGATTGCCAATTCTTCGGCGGAGCGAATGCTTGCAACATTGGCAGTCAATGCCGCCGTCGAGGCGTGGCGCCACATCCGCGTTCCAGGCGATGGCGACTCCGAAACCCAGCGGAATGGAGCTTACCGCGACCACGAGCAACATCAGCTTAACGATCGACAATTTGCCCATGCAAGCTGCACCACTTGAGAACTTCCAGGCCCCACCGGAACGCACATTTACTGTGCGATTATACCACAACGGCTCGCAAACTTGACGGAGAGATGGCTGAGTGGCTGAGCATCGATCGGGCTTATTCGTATGCTTGTCGACCAATACAAGCCTGTTCAGACACGAACCAATCTGACCAATATCTGGTCAGAACCGATGGACAATATCTGGTCGGAACTCGTTGTGGAGGCAGCCTGCGTTCTTCGGGATCGTCATTCGGTGATTTATTTTCAGGCAAACCTATTTAGGCAAATAGCAGACCTATCGACAAATTCTTCTTGTTTTCCGAATAAAGACCAGCGAATGACATTCGATTCTCGCGATCGAATCGCGATCGTGAAGAATCGATCACATTTGCCACCATCACTATTCCAATCACCGGTATGTCATTTGCTTTTGGAAGACGAGAGCCTCGATTTGATCTTGCCCTAGATGCCACGGAAGTCTCATTCAGCTCACGATCGGCCCCTCTCCAGCGAATTGGATAACTCGTTTCATGATCGGTTTCCATTATGAAGACCGACACTTAGGCCCACGTTGTTTTGTGGAGCAGCTTCGATGAATACCCGGTCGAAAAACTTCAAACGCTTAGGCATCGCGCTGGGATGTCTGCTGTTGGCGACAGGCGGACTGCTGGCGTATCGGTTCGGACTTCCTTACCTGAAGTCATTGATCGAAAAACCCGGCCACAACCCTGAAGACTCCGATAAGTCACTCCAAATTGAGTTGGCCAAGGATCGCGAAGTGCCGGAACACACCGTTGTAATTCCCGAGGATGTTCGTGTGACTCTTGGTATTCGCAAGGGTGAAAAAGACGTTGTCGTTCTTGCCAAGAAACCAACGGGGAGCCGACCGCTTGTCTTGCACGGATCGACGATGCTCGACCCTGCCCATCTCCATCGCATTCGCGCTCGATTCGCGCCTGCCAAGGTAATAAGCGTCAGCAGACGAAAAGTCTTCTCCGAGACGGGCTACGAAGAGCGCGAACTCAGAATGGGCGATGAAGTCAAGGCAGGGGACGTTCTGGCAGTCTTCGAGAGCATTGATGTCGGCATGAAGAAAAATGATCTGATCGACGCGCTGGTCAGCATGAAACTGGACAAGCAATTGCTGGAAAGCGCTGACGAAAGTCCCGCGATTCCTCTAGTCATGAAACTGATGTTTCGCAAGAACGTCGAAGCCGACCAGAACGCCATTGAACGGGCCGTGCACGGACTGCAAATATGGGGAATTCCCGAGGACGATATTAAGGCGCTGTATACCCAGGCCGATCAGATCATCAAAAACGCCGGGAAGCGCACCAACCGCAACGATCCCAAATGGGCGCGGGTGGAGTTGAAAGCTCCTGAAGATGGGGTGATTCTGGAATCGAACGTCGCCGAAAGCGAATTGATCCAGGATCCGACGCTGTGCCTGTTCCAGATCGCGAAGATCGACAAAGTCATGGTCGTTGCCAATGCGCATGAGGATGAGCTTCGCGAGTTGTACAAACTCAAACGCGCCAAAGAGAAGGAACAAAAGCAACTCAAATGGAAAATACGTCCTTATGGATTCGAGTCCGCGAGCATCGAAGGTGCGATCGATGATATTGGCAGATTGATCGATCCAAACCAGCATACGGTTCCGTTGCGGGGCCGGATCATCAATGAGAAGGATGTCCTCGGGGGTGGGCAATATATCACGGCGACGATCGATCTGGATCCGCCGGCAGACAGCGTCGAGATTCCAACCAGTGCGTTGATCGACGACGGCAAGCAACAACTCATCTTCATTCAGACCGATGCCCGAAAGGGCTGGTATACGCTGCAACGGGTTCACGTCACGCATCAGTTCGAGGACCGACTCTTTATTGCCACGAAGTTGACCGAGAACCAAATGAAACTCACGAGTGAAGAAGAGGCCCAGGGAATATTGCCCAAGAAACCCCTGAAGCTCGGAACGCCACTCATCACCGCTGGACTGCTGGAACTGAGGAAAGAGTTGCAAGATCGCGAAGCGGAAAAACGGAGCGAATAATCGCCAAAAGAGGTCTTCATGTTACGAAAGTTGATCGGCTGGGCACTCGACAATCCCATGATCGTCATGGTGATGACAGTTGTCCTGATTTGTTTCGGCATCCATTCTTTCCAAAATGTGAACGTCGAGGCCTATCCCGATCCTGCGCCGGCGATTATCGAGGTCATCGCGCAATTTCCCGGCGCTTCTGCCGAGGAAGTGGAACGCCAGGTCACAATCCCGCTCGAAGTAACCTTTGCGGGTATGCCCAAGCTGAAGTATTTGCGCAGCAAATCGCTTTTCGGGCTAGCCCATCTGCGAATGCAGTTCGAATACGGCTGGGAATACGAAAAAGCGCGCCAGGAAGTCATCAATCGCATTCAATTTTCGCAACAGCTTCCCGCCAATGTTACACCCCAGTTGTCGCCTCAGAGTCCCACGGGAGAAATCTTTCGATATACGCTCAACAGTCCCAAAGATGAATTTGGCGACGACATTTACACTCTCGCCGATCTGAAGTCGCTCCAGGACTGGTTCTTGGAGCGCGAATTTCGCCGGGTTCAGCGCGTGATCGACGTGACCAGCAGAGGCGGCAAGGTCAAGCGCTATGAAATCCACCTCGATCCCAATCAAATGATTCGACTGGGTATTACCCTCGCGCAAATTCAAAATGCCATTTCCAACGCCAACCTCAATGTCGGTGCCGACTTCATGATTCAGGGACAGGTCGCCATGAACGTCCGGGCGGTCGGTTTGATCGGTGCCGGTCTGGATCCGATCCAACAAGTCTTGGGCAAGCCCGACCCGGATCCCGCAGCTGCGGAAGAACTGGCCAAAGCGCAACGAGAAAACCTCCCAAATGCGGCAAAGCTACGGGAAGAACAGCGTCGGCGCTTGGCGCGTGCGGCCACCGCGACCCTCCGCGAAGAGGAGAACGAGCGCATCCAGGAAATCCGCAGGCTGGTCGTGACCTCCGTGAATAATGCTGCAATCCTGCTCGAAGATCTGGTCGAGGGAGGCCGTTTGCAGCCTGGGCAACCCGTCGGACGTTGGGGAGTAGTGGTCGGCAATCAAACCCGCCTCGGTCGATCCGGTTTGAGCGTTCCCAACCACAAGAAGGCTGAGGAGATTCATCGAATCGTGGATATCGCCAGCGGCAAGATTCTGTCGCGCGATGAGGACGACAAGGTGGAATGCATCGTCCTGCTCCGAAAGGGAGAGGATACGCTGCCGGCACTGGCCGACGTTCGCAAGAAGGTGGCGGAATTCAACGATCCGAAAACCGGCCGGCTATTGCCGGGGGTGTTGATCGAACCCTACTACGATCGAACTGACCTGATTGGCGTCACCACGGAAACCGTCGAGGAAAACCTGGTTTTGGGCATGGTGCTGGTGGCAGTGATCCTTTTGATGTTTCTGAGCAATGTCCGGGCGCTCTCATCGTCGCGATCAACATTCCTCTGGCGCTGTTGTTCGCGTTCTCCGTTCTCTATTCGCGCGGAAAGTCGGCGAATTTGCTGTCGATCGGGGCGGTCGACTTCGGCATCATCGTCGATTCATCGGTGATCATGATTGAGAACATCTATCGCAAGTTGTGCGCGGGCGAACACTCCGAATTGCCTCTGAAAGAACGGATTTTGCATGCCTGTGCGGAGGTTGAGAAGCCCCTCTTGTTCTCCACCTTGATTATTGTTTGCGCCTTCGTTCCCTTGTTCACCATGAGCGGGCCGGAAGGTCAAATCTTTGGGCCGATGGCCGACACCTATGCGTTTGCTCTGGGAGGCGCGCTGCTTTTGGCCGTAGTCGTCTCACCCGTCTTGGCCATGTTCCTGTTCAAACATCTCAAGCCGGCACACGATAATCGTCTGGTTCGCTGGACCAAGGATGGTTACTTGAAACAACTGGAGCGCTGTCTGAATCATCGCGGCGTGACGTTGATCGTCTTCGGTGTGATCATCGCGGCTACGGCATTCATCGCCTTGCCGAATCTGGGCCGGGAATTCATGCCGGAACTGGAAGAGGGCAACCTGTGGATTCGCGGAACCTTTCCCCTGAACACATCGCTGGATAATGTAGCGCGCAATTGCAAGGTGGCTCGAGCGCTCATGGGTCACTATCCCGAAGTGCAATCCATTGTCGCGGAACTGGGCAGACCGGATGACGGCACCGATCCGACCGGCTTCTACAATGCGGAATTCTTCGTGCCGCTTCGACCACAAAAAGAGTGGCCGGCGGTGGTCGATCAACACGGCTGGCGGCGCTGGGTTTTCGGCGCGAAACGACCCCGGACGAAGAACGAATTGATCAAGCAGATGAACGAAGAATTAACTCGCGACGTCCCGGGCACGGACTGGAACTTCTCCCAGAACATCCGCGACAATGTGATGGAAGCGCTCTCCGGCGTCAAGGGCGATAACTCGGTCAAGATTTTCGGTCCGGACCTCCAGCACTTGGAGGACGTCGCCGTCAAAGTACGCCATCAACTCAAAGATGTTCCCGGAATCAAGAATGTTGGAATCTTCAACATCAAGGGACAGACGAATCTGGAATTTCGCATCGATATCGAGAAGTGCAAGAAATGGGGCGTCAGCGCAGCGGACGTGGCCAACGCCTTGCAGTCCACCATCGGTGGAAAAGCGTTTTCCCAAATGATCGAAGGCGAGCGCATCTTCGACATCACGACCCGGCTGCCTCGTCAAAAGCGCGACACCCCGGACGACATTCTCGACATGCCGATCGACATCATCAACAATCAGGTAATCCGCCCGTCAGGCCCAACCTACACGCCGGCGTCGACGGGGGTGAACGTGGTTGCGCCATCGGTTGCGGGCACATTGGCCGACACCTCCAATCCGATCTCCAACACAGGTCGTTTACGTCTGAAGGACGTGGTTTCGCCCGTTGGCCCGAAAGGCCGGCCCGATCCAAACGGGCAGTGGGTTCGCACGGGAGCTTCGACGATCTATCGGGAACAGGGAACGCGCATGATCGCCATCAAGTTCAGCGTTCGAGATCGCGACCTGGCCGGGGCCGTTGCGGAAGCGAAGGAAAAGACGCGAGAATTATTCGTGGCTCCGTACCGCGCCGAGTGGAGCGGCGAATTTCAGGAAATGGAAGAAGCCGAGGCGAGACTCATGATTATCGTCCCGGCATCGCTGGTACTGATTTTCATGCTGTTGTACCTGGCGTTTCATTCGATTCTCGATGCCTGTCTGGTACTGGTCAACGTGGTCGCATTGTCGTTGGGAGGCGTCTGGGCGTTGTATATTACCGAAACGAATTTCAGCATCTCGGCCGCGGTTGGCTTCATCTCGATTTTCGGTGTGGCGATCATGGACGGATTGTTGCTGGTCTCCTACTTCAATCAGATGCGAGCCCACGGGCTGCCGGTTCGAGAAGCGATCATGCAAGGAGCCGAGAAACGAGTCCGGCCCGTGATGATGACGGCCTTGACCGCCATCTTCGGCCTGTTACCCGCGGCACTGGCAACGCGCATCGGATCACAGACGCAAAAGCCGCTGGCAATCGTGGTGGTGGGAGGAATGACGGTGACGCTGTTGATGACGCGCTACCTGATGCCGGTGCTGTATACTTTCTACGGCCATCGCGAGCCGCCAAACGCTGCTGGAATGGCTCACTGAGGATATTGAAATTTGCGATTTGCATGTCAGGGAGGCATTCTGGGCTTACCCGCGCATCTCGGAGCCCTCCTTGACCATCTTACTCATCGCTTGCCGCCTCTCCCGCCCACTCGACGAGTTTGAGTTGTAGCTCTTTCTTGCTCGGAAGGTAAAGTTGGTATTCGCGGGCCTGGATATTGGCATCTTTGGGGAGAGTAATTCGCACCAGCGCGGAGTTCTTTTGCTTGCAGAGAATGATCCCGACCGTGGAGTTTTCTTTCTTGGTCTTCACCTCGTCGTCGAAGTAGTTCACATACATCTGCATCTGTCCCAGGTCTTGATGAGTGAGTTTGCCGATTTTCAGATCGATGAGAACATAGCAGCGGAGCAGGCGATTGTAGAACACGAGGTCCACGAAGTAATGCTCTTCGCCGAAAGTGAAACGTCGCTGCCGGGACTCGAATAGAAAGCCCTTTCCGAGTTCGAGCAGAAAGTGCTCGATCTGGTCGATGATGGCAGTTTCGAGTTCAACTTCAGAATAGCGAGTCCGTTCATCGAGGCCGAGAAATTCGAGGACAAGGGGTTCCTTGAGCAGATCCCGAACTTCGGTAACGATCTGCCCGTGCTTGGCGAGTTTGCTGATGCCCTTTTTGTCCCTGCTGAGGGCGAGGCGCTCGTAGAGGCTCGTGTCGAATTGGCGTTTTAGTTCTCGTACGGTCCAGTTCTGTTGAGTGGCCTCGATCTCGTAGAAACTGCGTTCCTCAGAGTTTTTGATGCCGACAAGGAAAAGATAATGCGTCCAACTCAGGGTAAAAGGCTTGTCTTGAACTGGGGTCGAGGTGGTGAATTGCCCAATCAGTGATTGGGCAATTGGAGATAGTTCGGACAACTTCTTGCTTTCTGAAGAGATCCCCGATTTTCCAATCAGTGATTGGAAAATTGAAGCCCGATCTTGATAGGTGATGTAAAAGCTACGCATGTAAGCAAGATTACTCGCGGCGAACCCCCTTCCGAATTCACGTGTGAGACGCTCGGCAAGAGCCTTGATGACTTCTTTACCGTAGGCGGCACGGTCCTTGCCCTTTTGTTCCTGCTCAACAATACGACGACCAATCTCGAAATTGGTGTGAACCTGCACGAGGTCCACACCCCGCGAAATGGTGATGCGAGCCGAGACGATCAGCGTGCGGATGTCCTCGAAAAACGTCTTGGTGATTTTCATAGATGAACCCGAATCACTTTACCCCACTCTTCTCGCGAGCTGCCCGGAATTCATCGCCCATTACCCAGGTCGGCAATGTTGGTGCATTGGCAACCTCGCGAGCTGCGTCCAGTGTGAACCGCATTAACACGGGATACCCAACAAAATCCCAGTCCTCTCGATATTTGTCGTTGGGTGTGTGATAGATATTTGCGATGAAGTCCTCACTGAGTTTCTTCGAGAAGTCGGCCGGTTTGCCTTTGACCTTTTCACCCCGGCCCACCGAGAACGCCGGAACTCCGCCGCGTGCCAGTGCGAAATGATCGGAGCGATAATAGTAACCCTGATGACCATTCCGATCCGGCTCAATACTCAGCCCATGCTTGCCGGCCAGGTCTTGAAGCTGTTTCCAGGCGGTAGTTCGTTCGGCTCCGCTGAGCACGATCGATTCAGGTTCGCCGATCGGTGAAACGGTATCGAAGTTAAAGTTCATCGCTGTCTTGCCGAGCGGCACTATGGGATGGCCCGCGTAATAAACTGCCCCCAGCAAGCCGCTTTCTTCTGCGGTTGTCGCCATGAATACAGCGGATCGTTTGGGTTTGGGGTTCATGGCTGACCAGGCGCGCGCTAATTCCAGGAGAATCGAGCAGCCGCTACCGTTGTCCAGCGCACCATTGAAGATCTCTTCCTTTCCAAGCGAAGATTTGCCAACGCCCAGGTGATCCCAGTGAGCGGTGAACAATACGATTTCAGATTTGAGGGTCGGATCGCTTCCTTCGACGGAGCCGATCACATTCTTGGACGCGATTTTCTGCACGGTCGTCGGGATGTGGCCTTTGAGCCTGATACCCAGTGGAATCGGCTTGAATCCTTTGGTGTCGGCCTTTTTCAGAGCTTCCTCGACGGTCAGGCCGATATGCGCGAGGATTCTTTCGCCGGCACGCGCCGAAAGCCAGCCCGCGCAGGCCAGGGCCGGGCTACTGGCTTCGCGCTCCAGTTGCGCCCCTTTGAGCTTTCGAACCACGCCGTAGGGATACCCGGCGGACTCGGAAGTGTGAATGATGAAGACTGCCTTTGCACCCCGGCGGGCAGCTTCTTGATACTTGAATGTCCATCGGCCGTAATAGGTGAGCGATTTTCCGTTGAAGAACTTCGGATCGTCCGATGGCGGCTCATTGGTGAAAAGCACCACGACTTTGCCCTTCACATCGGTGTCTTTGTAATCGTCCCAGTTGAATTCGGGCGCGGTGATGCCGTGCCCTACAAAGATGGCTTCGGCGTCGAAATCTTCGGAACGCTGGGTCTGGCTGATGCCGACAAACTCGTCTTCGAGTTTGAACGATGATTTTTCATCTCCTTTGATCGAAACGAGCGTGGCATCGGGGCCGGTCTTGACGATCACGAGCGGGACGGCCTGGAAATAGGTGTTGCGATCCCCGGAAGGTTTGAGTCCGGCTTTCTGAAACTCGGCGGCGATATAATCGGTGGCCAGTTCCTCACCTCTGCTGCCAACACCCCGCCCTTGCAGTTGATCGCCGGCCAGATACTTCAAATCGGCCCGGATACGATCGATGGAAATCGCAGGCAGGTTGTCTTTGGGTTGTTGAGCGGAAGAGAACTCAGAAAAAGAAAGAATAAGGGAGAGGAAGATCAGGAAAAGCCGGTTGAACTCGAATCGCATCGTGAATCCTTTGAGTGAATTGAAACAGGTGATTCCAGGCAGCGAACCGTCCGTTGCTGCTTTCAGGTCTATTCGTATGGGCAATGGCTGTCTATCTCAATCGAATAACGTCGGGGTGCTTTCGGGTGGAGCTTTCGGGGTCTTGCCCAGCAGCAAAAACGCGCGCGGCATGGCAATACGCCCGCGCGAATGGCGCACAATGAACTGCTCTCTCAATAGGTATGGTTCGATCTCATCGGTGAGTGTGTCGGCATGTAAATTCATCGTTGCCGCGATTGCTTCGACACCCGTCGGGCCTCCGCCAAAGATCCCCACCAAGGTTTCCAAATATCTCCGGTCCTGCTTGTCGAGTCCTTCGCGGTCCACTTCCTGCATGTCCAGGGCTTGGCGCGCGAGTTCCAACGTGACTACTCCATCCGAAGTGGCAGCGGCGAAGTTGCGAACCCAGTGCAGGCGCTGATTGGCCACGCGCGGTGTTCCCCGGCTCCGACAGGCCAACTCTGCCGCGGCATCGACGTGCAGTACAGTGTCCAGCTTCTTGGCGTTGATGCGAACGATTTGCGACAATTCCTCGACACTGTAGTAATCGAGATGTTCCTGCATCCGAAACCGGTCGCGCATCGGCGATGACAACATACCACTGCGCGTCGTCGCTCCAATTAAAGTGAAACGCTTCAGATTCATTGAGATCGTTCGGGCGTTGACCCCTTCGCCAAGAATGATGTCGATGCGAAAATCCTCCATGGCCGGATAGATGAACTCCTCGACCACGCGCGGCATTCGATGAATCTCGTCGATGAACAGAATCGATCCTTCCTCCAGATTGGTGAGGAACGGCAGCATGTCGGCCGGCTTCGACAGGGCCGGCCCACTGGTCATCTGAATGGAGGTGCCAAGCTCGTTGGGCAAGACCGTTGCGAACGTCGTCTTGCCCAGGCCTGGCGGGCCGTCGAAAAGAATATGTCCGAGAGGCTCCTTGAGTTTCTTGGCCGCGCTTACGGCGATCGCCAGGCGATCGGCAACCGCTTTCTGCCCGATTACTTCCTTAAGAAGTCGAGGGCGCAGAGCGGCGTCGCGTTTGCGGTCTTCCGGTTCGGAGGCACTTACCACAGCTTGACGAGCCATTATCAATCTCCCCCCTTCTTGAAGGCCGCACTGATGACATCCTGGACCGAGTTGCACTTCTTGCCGCTCGCGATCACCTGATCCAGAAGCGTCCGCGCATCCAGCGGCGACAGTCCCATGACCAGGAGCGCTGAGTATGCATCCTCAAAAATCACCGTGTCGACCGCGGCCGGAGAAGCCGGTTCCCCTGCAACGGATTCTCGCGCTGGGCTCATCAAAGCAAACTTCGTCACTTTGGTCCGGAGCGTGGCAATAATCTGTTCTGCCGATTGTTTTCCGACCCCGGGCAAGGTTGTCAGCCACTTGGAATCTTGCCGCTGGACTGCATCGGCGATTTCCTTAATGGGCCGGGCCAGCAGTTTCAGCGCTTTCTTGACGCCGATTTTATCGACCGTGCAAAACAGCTCGAAGAATTCCAGTTCCCCTTCGGTCAGAAAGCCGATTCGACGCGGTATCAGGCGCGATACTCGACTGATTTCCTTCCAGATACTCGGTGATATGCAGGGTGATTTCCTGACCGCCGCGAGTTTGCAACTGTCGTCGGACGAATTCGGGAACCAGGATCTGATACTCGAAAGGCCCGACCTGAAGACGGATTTCCTCATCCAAAACGCGGCCCAGAATCCCCATCATTTTCGTAATCATGCATCCCCCGCGTTGATCGCATTGCGCGCGTGGTAATGGCAGAGGGCAACTGCCAAAGCATCCGAAACATCGTGTGGTTCGGGCAATGCGCTCAAGCCAAACTCGCGCAGAATGGTGTATTGCATCTGTTCTTTGCCGGCCCGGCCGTTGCCCGTAATGGTTTTCTTGATGCGGGTTGCATTGTAACTGATAACGGGTAAATCCCGCTGGGCACCGCTCAAGAAAATCACGCCGCGGGCATGGGCCATCAAGATTGCGGTGCGGGGATGATCGTAATGGGAATAGAGTTCTTCCACCACCACAACATTCGGCTTGAACTGATCGATGATTTCAATCAATGAATCATAAAGAGTGCGCAAGCGCACAGCCATGTCAGCCTTTTCCCCCTTAGCAGTAGATTTGATGACACCGGCCTCCAGGATGCGAGGTGTACGCTCGGTCTCTTCGATGATGGCGTAGCCGGTCGTATTCAAGCCAGGGTCTATGCCCAAGATGCGCAGATGAGGTGTATCAACGGTCATGGAATAGCTCCAAGCGACAATCGGGGCGCGGTTTGCGGGGCGCGAAAATACCTCACAGTCCGGCGTCCCGCAACCCGCATTCGCATTTTTCGCGTCCCGCGTCCCGCAACCCGATTTCCTCATCCCGCGTCCCGCACCCCGATTTCCAATTTCTCCACAAAAAAGAAAGCGCAAGTTTCCGTAGTCCGGGCGTATTACTTCTGACTTGCCTCGTGAATTGACTGCTCATTGGGGTACATTTCGCCCCAGGTCGGACTCGATGTCTCTGTCCTGCAAAGACTTCCGGCGAATCTGCGTACTCGGAACGATCTTCGTCGTCCTTGAGCCGGGCGCACTGTTTGCGGGCTGGATGGGCTTTCGCAATGATACTAAGGCGAGCATTGTCATTCAAGAAACCTTGATTATCAATGGGAGAGCGATCGTTGGGAAGCCACAAAAACTAAGCAGCGGTGAAACCGTTCGCGATATTCAATTCAATGTGCTCGGCTTTCGGCAAATCACGATCTACGATGCCAAGAATCCCAAGACTCCCATCTACATGGGCAATTTCCCGTGCCCAGGTCTTCGCGAGAACGTGCTGTATTCGCTCAGAATGGACAAGACGGGCAAGATCGTCGTTGAAGCGATTAGAACACCTGTCCAAAGGTAGTGTTCAGTGTTCCCTTTCCCGTCACAATCGCATTTAATTGAACACTGAAAACTGAAAACTGAACACTGAACACTTTCTATGATTGCCGCAAGTTGTGGTGTCGGGTAGAGTAAGGCAATTTCCTACCATTGTGTTGCCTCTCCGGATCGATAATGATACCCAACCCCCTCCCCGACACCAAACCTACCCGCGTTCGATATACGATGCTGGCGATGCTGTGTGCGCTGGCAATGATTACGTACCTGGATCGCGCCATGTATGGGAGTGCCAAAGGCGACGTCATGGCTTCCATCGGCCGGAATCCGAACGATTTCCACTATCTGCTGATTGCCTTCCAAATCGCTTACGCTCTGTTTGAAGTGCCGACCGGCTGGATGGGCGATCGATTTGGGCCGCGTTCAACATTGCTGCGCATTGTGTTGTGGTGGTCGTTTTGCATTGCACTGACAGCCTGTGCGGGAATGACGGTCCCGGGACTAAGCACCATGCTGATTGGTTTCACGGTATTGATCGTTATACAGTTCCTCTTTGGCATGGGTGAAGCCGGTGCGTTTCCAAATATCGCTCGCGCTTTGTACAACTGGTTCCCGGCCACTCAACGCGGTTCAGCCCAAGGGATGATTTGGCTGTCGGCACGATTCATGGGTGGAATGACGCCTGTAATCTGGCTGATTCTGACCGTTTTTCTTGGTCTGAACTGGCGTGAAGCGTTATGGCTATTCGCCGGAACCGCGGGCGTGTGGTGTCTCGTTTTCTATTCATGGTTCCGAAACTACCCCGAAGAACACCCCGCCACCAATCAAGCGGAACGGGACTTGATCGATGCGGGCCGAACTCCTCATGCCGCACACGGCAATGTTCCCTGGCGCAAGATTCTGACTTCCAGAAATCTCTGGTTCATCTGCGGTATGTACATGGTGACCAATTTCTGCTGGTACTTCCTGATGTACTTCTTGCCCGACGAGATGAGAACGCGGTTTAAGGATTTGATGACAACAGACAGCGGCAAACTTCAGGTCGCGTTGCTTACCGGCAGCCCGTTGCTCCTGGGCATGGCAGGCTGCATTGTCGGAGGCATTCTGACCGATCGGTATGTCCGAAAAACGGGAGATCGAAAATGGGGTCGCCGGGTGTGCGGGATGTTCGGCTATGCCATGGCCGGCACCTGTTATCTGCTCGCGACCCAATTCCTGGGCAACTTCTGGGGCTTCGCTATCTGCTTGGCATTGATGGGTTTTTTCAACGACCTGATCATGGCATCGGCCTGGGCAACGTGCCAGGATGTCGGCAGGCGCTACGCCGCCATCGTTTCCGGGTGTATGAATATGATCGGCAACCTGGCCGGTGCGCTGACCAATTTAACGACCGGGGAGGTGATCAAGCATTACAAAGAGATTCACGAACCGAACACCGGCATTACCATCATGTTTACCACTTACGCGATCGTTTATGGAATCGGCGTCTTGCTCTGGTTGGGGATCGATGCCAGCAAGCCGATCGTGCCGGAGGATCACGATCATGCGTAGGGTGCGTCGTCAGGCCATGACCCACGGCGGTGCTGGATTGAGCGTTTCCGGTGCAAGTTTTGGCTGTTCCGGTTCGGGCGGTTCCTCGTAATTGTGCAGCGTGACTCGGCCATCCTGAACCGTCAGGTAGGTGCAGGGCTTCTCGGTCCAGCAGCCGGAGTTGTAATAGGAGATCGGACCCGATTCTACCGCCACGGCATGATGCGTATGCCCGCAACAGACCGCATCGCAGCCTTTCCGACGTGCATAATCGATCGACTGGACTTCAATTTTCTGGGTGCATCGCAAAAAGATCTTGCTCTTCTTTTTCGCCTGCCGGGCGATCGTATGCGACTTATCGATCTTCTGGAGCAGCCTATAAACCCAGTCGGCGATCGCGGTGATGATCGGGTGATTATCGATAAAGTCGTCGAAACGGTGGCCATGATGGAAAAGGATTTTCTTGCCACCGCTTTCGAGGATCATCTTGTCGACCACCTCGACGCCCAGCAGATGAGAGACGACATCCGCAGGTCCATCGTGGTTGCCGTTGATCCAGATAATCTCAATACGATCGGAAAGCTTGCGCAGGATGGATAACACTTTCCAGTGATTTTTCTTGAGCCTACGAAAATCGATGGAGTCGAACACATCGCCATTGAGAATGAGTCGACGGGTAAGCACGGTTTCGGAGTGAATCGATTCCAGAAAATGGGTCAATTGGCGGGCCTGACAGTTTTCGCTTCCGAGATGCACATCGGAAATAATGATCGCATCGAACACAAGTAGCCCTCAGAAGGTGAGTGTGAACCCACGGAAGGTTTGATACATTCTTAATGAATGAAGTATAAGAGATCGATAGAATCATCGGAAAATTCATAAAACTATCACAAGATGGCGGTGGAACATTGGATTTCTGCATTTGCGATCAGCACAATCTGCAGGAACGCGTTTGGCTTCTGTTGATGGCACGGATCCGATATGTTGATAGGAAGAGGAACGAACCATGCCGCTTCGCGATCACTTTCGCCCGCCAACGTCGACGATCGCGTCGTGGGAAGAACTCCACGGCGGCTGGCCGATGGTGATTGTCCAACAACTTCGCAAGCAGTTACCGCCCGGCTACGTCTCCGGCCCGCGGGTCCACGCCGGGGCACAAGTGGAGATTGATGTCGCAACCTTTGAAAAAGACACGCGCTTACCCGCCTTCGGGGATCCTGATCGCAACGGCGGTGTGGCGACGGCGGTATGGGCACCGCCCGAACCGAGCATCGCCGTCGAAACCGAACTGCCCGACGACGACGAGTACGAGGTCCGTATCTACGATGCCGAACGCGGACGAACACTCGTGGCCGCCATTGAGATCGTCAGCCCGGCCAACAAGGATCGGCCCGAGAAGCGGAACGCCTTCATCGGGAAGTGCGCTGCACTCTTGCGCAACGGCGTGTCGGTCAGCGTCGTGGATGTGGTGACTTCCCGCCGCTTTAATCTGTACACGGAACTGATGGTATTCCTCGGCCATCCCGACCAAACCCTCGGCCCTGAGCCGCCCGCAGTCTACGCTGCGTCGTGCCGATGGGTGCGCAAGTTGGATCGGGCTTTCCTCGAAACGTGGTCGCACGTCCTGAACATCGGGCAGCCGTTGCCGATCCTTCCGCTGTGGCTGACCGACACACTGTACGTGCCGCTCGACCTCGAACGGAGTTACGAGAAGACATGCGAGGATCTGAGCATCCCCTGAACAGTGTGGTCAAAGTACCTCGACGAGCATCCGAAAGGTGGTCGTCGAACCAAGGCACGCGTAGTAGCATATCAACATGGTAACCATCACCGTACTTCCCGACGATCCTCGTACTACCTCCCCACCTTTCCGCGCAGTTTCGGGCGACGCTCAGGCCGTTGGCCCGACTGTAGGTCAGGCGATTGATGGGTTGCGTTCAGCGCTCGGCAACTCCGCTGAGACCACTCTCGTGATCGTTCAGCCGATGAACCCGGACGACCTGTTCACTGCTGCCCAGCGGGATAAGCTTTCAGCGCTCATGGCGGCGTGGCGTGCTGCCCGCGATGCGGGCGGTGCCCTCCGGCCGTCGGAACAGGCCGAACTCGATGCGCTGGCAGCAGCTGAGGTTCGCGCGGCCGGCGAGCGAGCAGCCCTACTGTTGCGCTCGTTCCCATCATGAATCCGTTTTACCCCATTGTGGCTCGCCGTGGCAACCATCGGTGCGAATACTGCCTCGCCCCAGAGGCAATCTTCAACCTCGCCTTCGAGGTCGAGCACGTAGTTCCGTCGTCGCGAGGCGGGCTTAGCGACGAATCGAACCTGGCGCTGTGTTGGCGGTCCTGTAACCTGCATAAATCCGACCACTTGAATGGGCAAGATGTTGCCACGGGTTCCGAAGTGCCGCTATTCAACCCGCGAACCGAGCGTTGGGCAGAGAACTTCGAAATCGATCTGGACCGGGGTGAGGTGGTGGGCCGAACCGAAACCGGCAGGGCGACGGTCGAGCGGTTGCGCATGAACGACCCAATCCAGGTTACGGCCCGGTTACTTTGGATATCGCTCCGACTGTTCCCTTAATCGCCGGCCGCTTGGAATCGCCAAACGGCGGAACTACAAACGCAACCCTCTTATTTGGCAGACCATGGCAGATGCAACCGATTCGGACAATTCGTCGCTGCGCTGGATCGAAAGGGCTGGTCCGCTCACGCAAGTAGCCATCTTTCTCGTCATAATGACCACATCCTGGTACATGCTCAAGGAATTGGCGGTTCTATTACGGCCCCTCTTGTTGGCGATACTGGTTTGCTTTGCCATCATTCCCGTGCGAAAACACCTACCAACCACACAAACCCCAATAAGGTTCATCCTTGTCTTGGTCGTGGCCTCGTTGGTAGCGGTGATGCTTCTGAGTTTCTTGATCTACGGCAGCCTGCTGGAGTTCAACGATCAACTCCCTCACTTGACCCGCCGGGCTCGTGAAGTGACTGTGGAATTGAAGCAATTCTTCGACAAACACGCTCCGGAAATGCGCTCCGTTACGGGAGATTTGACGAAGATCGAATCTCAGGGAGAAAGCCAACTTCCGCAAATCGGCTCGAAGTTGCTGGGGATTGCCGCCAATGTTATAACCGAAGCCGTCATCGTTGGGCTTTACGTCATCTTCCTGCTGATCGAAGGTCATCGGCTGCAACGGCGCGTCGAGAAGGGATTTTCGACGGAACGGGCCAAGGAGATTCTGGAAGTCGTTCATTGCATCAGTCAAGGGATCGCCCAATATCTGCGGGCCAAGGTAAAGACGAGTCTGATTCTTGCGGTACCGGTGGGCATCATCCTCGGGGCGTTCGGGGTGAAATTCGCGCTTCCCTGGGCAGTGCTGACCTTCGGCTGCAACTTCATCCCGTATGTGGGCAGCGCGATCGCTTACAGTTTGCCGACCGGTTTCGCATTTCTCGATTTACCCTGGGGCTGGCAGCCATTCGCGGTCGCGATAGGTTTGCTCTGCTGTCACATCGGCACGGCGTCATTCGTTGAGCCGCAGATAATTGGCAAGGCGGTGGGGCTTAGCCCGCTGGTGGTACTCATCTCGCTGACATTCTGGGGATTGTGCTGGGGCATTGTGGGAATGTTTCTGGCGGTGCCATTGACGGTGACGATGGTAATCATCATGGACAATCTGGAACCGACCCGACCGATAGCGAAGTTGCTCGGCGATGAGTAGTTCCGCTCTCGAACTTGGAATCGGTGACCACGAAGAGTATGATAAAGCCGATTGTCCACCAAAGTGTTGGTAGGAGATTGCAGCCGTGCCAACGAAAATCGACATTGCGCCGAACGAGATCGAGTACCCCGATTCGGACGGATTGCCCTTGGCCGAAATCAAAGAACATCTCGTGTGGATTCTCAAGCTCTTCCAGGGTTTGGAAGCACTGTTCCGTCGCGATTCAACCGTTTTCGTCGGTAGCGATATGTTTTGGTATCCCGTAGAAGGAAGTCCTGGAATCCGAACCGCACCGGACGTGATGGTTGTCTTCGATCGAACGAAAGAGTTGCGCCGATCTTACCGACAATGGGAAGAGGGCGGCACTGCCCCGCATGTGATTATCGAATTCCGTTCGCCCGGAAATACCGATGACCACATGGATGAACTCTTCCAGTTCTACCAGACCTATGGTGTCGAGGAATATTACGTTTACGATTTGTCTCAGCATCTTCTCGAAGGATGGCGACGAATTCGAGGGCGTTTTTCGCGCATTCGCAAACTCAACAATTACATCAGTCCGCGTCTGGGCGTCCGTTTCGACACTTCGGGCGATGAGTGGGTTATCTATAACCCCGATGGAAGTCATTTTCTCGATACCATCCAAAACGCCGATCATTTGGAGGAGATAAGCGAACAACTCGCCGAACAACGCCAGGAGGCTGAACACGAGAGAAAACGGGCGGAACTGGCGAAACGGCGTGCAGACCAGCAACGTGAGAAAGCCGAAGAAGAAAAGAAACGGGCCGATGATGAGCAAAGAAAACGAGAAGAATTGATCGCCAAGTTGAAAGCGATGGGTATTGATCCCGATTCGCTTTGAAGCCGGGGTCATGGCTTCAAAACTCGGCCAACCAATGCCATGGATTGTTCGCAATTCTCTCGGCAGATCGCGATAAAACAGCATGTTTGGCAGAGAATTTGCTCCTTTTGCACATTTTTCACCTTGTCTTCTCATCGTATACTCTAATACACTAGTCTCTTATGTCTGACGCTCGCCCGTCAAACTTCCACATTTCGGAAGAGGATCAAAACGCATGAACGATGGCTTAGCGCTGGTTCGATCGGGGGAACTACTGTACACAGACGACGTGGGACACGATGCCTGCGGCATTGGCGGCGTTGCTGCGCGTGATGGTAAACCCTCCTCCGAAGTCGTCAAACGAACCTTGCTGGCCCTCAGGAATGTCGAACATCGCGGCGGTATCTGCGGTCAAACCGGCGATGGTGCCGGCTTGACCTGCCAGTTGCCGCAGGGCTTTTTCAAGGAAGAAGCGCGCGGCTCAAATTCGATCAGGCGCGCTATCTCAAACCCGAAGATCGGCTGGCGATCGGTGTCTTCTTCTTCCTCGACAAGGAACCCTCCAAGGTCGAGCAGGCTCGCGCCGTCATCCATGAAGTTCTTTCCGATGGTCCGGTTCACTGGTTCGGCTGGCGCAGCGTTCCCACGAATAATGATGTGCTTCCCGCACGAGCACTGGCCAATCGGCCCTTGGCTATCGATCAGCTCTTACTGCGTGCCGAGGCCGGCGACTCGAAAGTGGAGTCTTGGTTGTATCGCCAACGGCTTGAACTCCGTCAGCGATTTTCTCAACACGGGTTGCAGGTTTACATTCCTTCGCTCTCCTGCCGTCTGGTGAGTTACAAGGGTCTGCTAACCTCACCCCAGTTCGCCGATTTTTACCCCGATCTGACCCGACCCGATTTCGAGTCGGGCATCGCCTATTTCCATCGGCGCTATTCCACCAATACCTACCCGAACTGGACGCTGGCTCAGCCCTTCCGGTTCCTGTGCCACAATGGCGAGATCAACACCACTGCGCACCAATCGCAACGCGGTACATGCCTACGCTCGCGCTCTGAATCCGCCTTTGCCCGGCAACCATCTGCTCACCCCCAAGCAAAGCGATTCCGGCAGTCTGGACGAATGGATTGAACATCTTGTGTTGGAGCGGGACTGGTCCTTGCTTCGAGCAATGCGGCTCTCCATACCGCCGGTATGGGATTCGGAGGAAGATTATTGGGGCCGGGATGCCGTCGATCTGTTTACCTATTGCCGCCGAACCTATGGCAGCTTGTCTGCCTGGGATGGTCCTGCCGGACTGGTGGCATCGGATGGCCGATACCTGGTTGGACAGGTGGATCGGATGGGTTTGCGTCCCGTTCGCTGGTGCAGCGATAAGCGAGGCTGGCTCTATATCGGCAGCGAATCGGGCATCTTTGGTCTGGACAATGCAACTATCGTTGCCAGCGGGCAGTTGCAGCCCGGCCAGATGATCGCCATCGACACGGAATCCGGTGCGCGCTTCGATCACCACCAGATCATGGCCAAGGTGGTCGAGGAAGTTCGCAGCGTGGATTGCGGATCTTATCTCAATATCCACGAGGTCAACCGGGGTGAGATCATTATTCCGGAAGGATTCGACTTCACCACGCAAACCGATGACTATGTGGGTGCGATGCTCGCGCATCGCAACTGGACCCTGGAACATCTCCTCCAGGGCGCAGGCTGGGATTTCCAACGAGCAGATTTCGTCAAGGAGATGGCCAAGCTCAAAAAGGAACCACTCTCCTCGATGGGTTATGACCGGGTTCTGACGATCTTTTCGGTTTATCACCCGACGCTGTTCAAATATTTACAGCAGACCTTTGCGGAAGTGACCAATCCGCCGATCGATCCTTATCGCGAAGGTGGGGCCATGTCGCTTATCACCTATCTCGGTAAACCGCAGGGTTCGATCCGCCCGCGAAAGTTGAAAGCGTTGTGCCACCGGCAGAGGATGAGCACAACTCGATCCCGGAGACGCAATTACCCGTCCGGCAAATGGAGCTTTCCAGTCCGGTCATCAGCGATACAGTGATCGAGGAAATTCGTCGCAACGAACTGCTCGCCTACACATTGGTCGATGCGACATTTCCCATCGAAGGTGGAGCAGAAGCGCTCCGGGCGAGTCTATACCGCATTCGCTCTCAGGCGGAGCAAGCCGTTCATGCCGGGATGCGCGTCATTTGCATCAGCGATAAGGAAGCGTGCAACCGCGGCATCGTGCCGATTCCTTCGCTTCTGGCGCTCGGGGCCGTGCATACCTACCTGTGCCAGCAGGGCTTGCGCGATCGTTGCTCGCTGATCGTTCAGGCCGGCGGATGTTCAGGAAGGCCACGATATTTGCTGTCTGGTCGCGCTTTGGGGCCGACGCGGTCCACCCCTATCTGATGCTGCGGCATCATCAAGAATGGGTTGACCTTCAAGGAACGCGACACCAAGCAGGAAATCTCCCTGTCGACCCACGAGTGTCTCGAAAACCTGTTCGCCGCCCTGGAAGACTCGATCAAGAAGGTGATCGCCAAGATGGGCATCACCACCATCGAAGGCTATCGCGGGGCGCAATTGTTCGAAGCGGTCGGCTTCGGGCCGGAACTGATGGAGTTCCTTGGCGATTTCCCGTCGCGCATCGGCGGGATTCGGTCTGCGAAGACCTGGTGGAAGATGCGGCCTGGCGCGTCGCAGCAGGCCGAGAAGATGACCGTGCTGGGACGCAACCGCGACTACATGGCCTTCAACGCCAAGGTTCGCATGGCGCTGCGCGACGCGGTGAAGGAAGCACACCCTGATCCGGAAGAAAGCGGCGGCGAAATGGCTTACGCCGCTCCACCCAAAGAGGTCGACGAGGAAGCGCCTCACCGCGTTGCGGAAAAGTGGGTGAAGTTCACGGACATGGTCAACACACGGCCGCCAACGGTCCTGCGCGACTTATTCAACGTCAAGTTTGCCGCAAAGCCGACACCGATCGAGGATGTCCAGCCCTGCGCTCGACATTGTGCGTCAATCATTTCCGCGGCGCGGCCATGAGTCACGGCGCGTTGACCGGGCAAGTCGCATCAGACGATTGCCGCGGCGTTCAACGAGCTGGGCGGCTTCAGCAACAGCGGTGAAGGCGGCGAAGCGCGCTTCCGCAACGATATTCCCGAGCGCGCCTGGGGGCCGTTCTGGGAGAAGGTTCTCGCGCAGCGCACGGAACTTCCCGACATCTACACCTTGCACGGCAATCTTCTGAAGAGCCGGTTCCGCAGCCGGATCCGACAGGTGGCTTCCGGCCGATTCGGCGTCGATGCCGAGTATCTGGTCAACGCCGATGAACTGCAAATCAAGATGGCTCAGGGTGCCAAGCCCGGCGAGGGCGGTCAACTCATGGGCAAGAAGGTGACGGCGGAAATCGCCGAGATCCGCTACGGCAAGCCGGGCAACGACCTCATCAGCCCGCCGCCGCACCACGACATCTACTCGATCGAAGATCTGGCCCAGCTCATCTACGATTTGAAGGCCGCCAAGCCCGGCATGCCGGTATCGGTGAAACTCGTAGCCGTCGAGAATATCGGCACCATCGCGGTCGGCGTGGTCAAGGCCGGTGCCGACATCATGGAAATCGACGGGATCGACGGCGGCACCGGTGCTGCCATGGTCAGTTCCAAGGAACACGCCGGGCTGCCGAGCGAGATGGGTCTTGCCGAAGCGCATCAAGCGCTGGTGACGAACGGTCTGCGCAAGGGGATGATTCTGCGCGTCGGCGGCGGCATCAAGAACGGCCACGACGTCATCAAATACGCCTTGTTTGGAGCGGACCAATTCAGCTTCGGCCAGGGCTTGATGGTGTCGGTCGGCTGCATCGTCTGCAAGTCGTGCCACATTCCGAACTGCCCAACGGGAATCACCGGCTCGCCGGAGATCTTCAAGGGCCATCCGGAACATACCAAGGCCTATCTGCAATCGGTAGCGGAAGAGGCACGGCACTTGCTCGCTCGCATGGGTTTCAAGCATCTCTCGGAAATCACGGGCCGAAGCGACCTGCTGAAGAAGAATCCGAGTGTCAAGGGTCGTCCGAGTCTGGTGGATGTTGCGCGGTTCATCAATCCCAAGATGGCACTTGCCGATCTCGACAAGAACTTCCCCGAGACCAATGCCGGCCTCGGTGTGTGCATCCCTCCGACCGAAAAGACTCTCAATCAGAAGATCATTGACGGGGCGCAGGATGCGATCGAGGCCAAGGTGAACGTCAATTTATGGTTCCGCATTCGCAACAGCGATCGTTCCGTGGGTGCCACGGCCGCCGGGATGATCGCCTGTTTCTACGGGCGCGAGGGGATGCCGAACCATCGGGTCATCAAAGTTCGCTTTGAAGGCGAAGCGGGCCAAAGCTTCGGCGCATGGTGTCTCAACGGTCTCGACCTGGAATTGAACGGTTTCGCTCAGGACGGTGTGGCGAAGGGTATTTCGGGTGGGACAGTGGTCGTGTCGCTGGATTACGTCAACAACGACTACGGCGGCGAAATTCAGAGCGTTGCGGGCAATAACGTCGGGGATCGGCGCAACCGGCGGCACGATCTTGCTCGGCGGCAGAGCGGGTCATCGACTGGGTATTCGTAACTCCGGCGCGACGATTGTGGCCGAGGCAGCGGGCAAATATGCCTGCGAATACATGACGCGGGGCCGGGTGCTGATTCTGGGGCCAGTCGAAAATGAGGTCGGCTCCGGCATGACGGGTGGGGAATTGTTTGTATGGGATCCGAAACAGGAACTACCGAGGAAAATACACAGTAAGAGCGTAGCGGTGATCGACTGCAACTATACCGATTACGAGTGGATTCACCCGCTCATCACCAATTTCCATCAACGCACGAATAGTCGGCCGGCAGAATGGATTTTGAAAAACTGGACCGAGGTTCGACGCAGCCGTCGACTGCGAAAGGTTCTGCCTTTGACAGTTGCCCGGAAGATGGAAGATTTCGCTCCCAGCGGGACGAATGCAGGTTAGGGGGTTAGGGGAATCGCGCAGGAGGCCCGATCATGGGGCACGATATCCGCGAGCTAGCAGACGCCATCCTTCACGCTCACAAGGCACTTGGACACGACCTGGAGCCACTTCTCTGGCCGGGACTGGGGAGCCATGAGATTGCAGACCTCACTCGCGGCATTGCGTGTCAGATTCCACGATCGGTGATGGGGCTTTTCGCTTGGCACAACGGAACCAGGACTGGAGTGGCCACTTTTGGTGAGATGTGGTTCTTTCCAGGGTGGCACATGCTCTCGTTGGGCGAGGCTGTCGATTCGTACCGAATGATGATGGCGGACGGGTGGGGTCGGTGGAACGAGCAATGGTTTCCAGTGTTTCGCAGTCCCGCTTGCGACTTTCACGCAGTTGTCTGCGGCGACACTGGCACCACCGATGGCGCGGTGATTCAATTCGAGAATGAATCACCCGAGCCACCTAACCAAGCATTCAGCAGTGTTGATATGTTGTTGCGGTGTATTCTTGGCGCTTTCGAAAAAGACATTTACTTTATCGACGAAACTGGGATGTTCAATATGGACGACATCGCGTTTGCGAACCTAGTTGAAAAGATGGACACGGAAAAGTTGTAGCAATTTATAACTTTGTAATTCCACTCGCTCCCGGCGGGAGCAACACCCAGGCAAATGTCAGGAGAACTACATGAGTGGGTGGGAATCGCTTGCTGCCAAGGCGGCGTATGATCTGGCAAAGCAATCGGGGTTCTGGAATTCTTGGAAGACTTGGCTTAAACGACGAAGAAAGATCCTCGTACTTGGAGGGAGTGGAACGGGCAAGACGCAACTTATCAACTCCATAATGAACCCGATGAGCGAAAAACTCACCACTTTGCAGCGAACCGTGGCAGTAGAAAAACGGAATATCACCATCGGCGAGTACCCTTTCATTTTCTCGGATACACCGGGGCAACTACTCGATGAAGCAAAGCGGAAGATCGCCATCACCGATGCCATTCGTTCTCAAATTGAAGGCGTCCTGAATGTCGTCAGTTTCGGCTATCATGAAGCTGCCGAGGCTCGCAAGGAGCGAGCGATTCCGGAAAGCGGCGGTCACATCGCTCGAAGCGATTATCTTCAGGACCGCCGTGCTATTGAGGAGCGCCTCTTATCGGAATGGGTACCCATGTTTGATCCGGCAACGGCCAAGTGGGTTCTTACGGTCGCCACCAAGGCCGATCTTTGGTGGCCCGACCGCGATCGGGTAGAAAAGCACTATTCTGAGGGATCTTATGCTGAAGGGTTAGGTTCCTTCAGAACGTCTCACACGCTTGTACCCTATTGCTCCATTATCGAACCGTTCTATGGAACGAAAACGAGCGGGCGGTTTGGCGAGCATCAGAAATATGCGCTTCAAAGCAATCTTCTCGATTGCCTTCTCCGGCTGTCCGGAGTTTGCCGATAGGAGTTTGCCATGCCAGATGAACCACCGACAACGCCATCGGAAGAGCAAACTCGTAACCGAAAATTCACGAGCGACGAAGAGATTGAACGAGCACTGGTGAAAATGCAGTCTTTTACCTCAAGGCTGCGATCTCTGGCCATGACGATCGTACTGCTTGGTTTTTTCTCGCTCGCTGGGCTAACTGTTAGCTCCCTACTGAGAAATATCACGGCTTTGGATTCCGTCAGTTTGGCACTGCTGACGGGGCTGAGCGTCGTGGCTTCATTTTGCGGGTTGTTGATGCTGTTTGTTTGGGAGAGGCGTGTAGCAGCAGGAATGATCCTTTACGAAGAAATCAGTGATGAGGTGGAATGGAGCCACCGAACCTTTCGAAATGGGAAGACGACCGAGAATGGGTCCATAAGAGCGCAAGGTCCAAGCCTGGATATTCGAGTCATCTTACGCGCGTTTCTCAAAGAAACCACTCTTCCATTTACTCGGGGAACGAACGGCACCACAATCTACGCACTATTTTTTGTTGCATGCATTGTTGGCACAATTACCATTATTACCATTCAATCTCATTGACGGGACCACTGGCTTTATCCGCTGGAGAAGCAGCAATCGCGTCTGACCGAGGAGTTCGGAGATGCCTTTGCTCGATCATTTTCATCCGCCGCTGGACGAGGTTTATGAGTGGAGTGCATTGCACTCGAACCGGGCTACCCGTCTGACGGATGCTTTGAACGATCGTTGGCTTCCTGAGCGATTTCTCGCGGTTGAGAACATCCACCGCGGCACGGCCATCGAGATCGATGCCGCTGTGCTGGAACGATCCGGATGGAATCACCCGAAGAAATGAATCTGCCCGCCATAATATCGTTGTATGCGGTTGCTTACCGTCCTGTGGTGCGTTCGCAGAAAACCGAAATCGACCTATGGCCCACGCCATTGATGCTCGATGCACCACTTTTAACGCTTCCGTTGCAATTGATGTCGGACTTATGTGTCCCAATCGATTTTGAATCAACCTATATGGAAGCCTGTCGCCGCCGGCGCTTGGTGTAATCAATCCATCGGCTTGATCGCGTGAACCTGATAGGGTGGCGAGATTTGCCGCGATTCGGGATCGACCAGCACCCCATCCACACGGACCATTTGCCCGTCTTTTAGATTGTCATTCAGATAATCGACACCCAAAAGCGTCACGCAGCCGCCCAGAGCATCTTCGACCTCGGCCGGGGCATAACGAACGCGCCAGGCCTTTTTGCTATGCAGATATTCCAGCTTTCCCATCACCCAGGTGTAGTCTTCCGAATGGTCATAACGCGCGGACGTTCTGGTTACAGGGTCGGTACTTTGCACAGCGATTCGAGAGGGAGGAATCTGAGGACTGCGCGCGATCATGGACGGGGCGCTTGGCGGCGATCCATAGATGTTTGTCGGAGGGAGGGTATTCGGAATATCCCTCCGCTGAACAAGAGCTGGAGGAAGCGTCGAGGGAGTCCCCGCGACGGCGGCAGTCCCCGGGGTGGAAGCCTGGGAAGGGTGAATGACATAATAGACATTCGTTTGCCCCGATGGATCCGCCATCACGGTCATCACGTTGCCGGCGCTGCAAGAAGTGCAACATACCGGAGGTGGAGGCGTCGAGATCGGTTTGTTACTGGAAGAATGGGCACATCCCATGGTAGCGCTCATCAATAGCGCAAGAACAAACCACTTCCACCGCTGTGAGAATAGCATCGGATTCCTTCCTTTCCAACAGCTGGGGCTGACAATCAAATCCAGCACGAGCCTTCTGAGAACGTCTTGTTCAACAGTACAGGCCGCTCACCCCAATGATGGGAATTTAATATCTTCTCTGACTTACCTATCGTCCGGCAATGTGCCGAACTTGGGGTGCGTTTCGTGAAGATGGGAGTCATAGCGAAAGCTGTAACGGCGGTAGCGATTGGAGAAAGAAGCGGGTAGTGACAAGGTTCGGAAGATGACAAGGTTCGGAAGATGACAAGGTGACAAGGTGACAAGGTGACAAGGTGACAAGGTGACACAGTAGTTGCAAATTTCTTGTTGGTCGAGGTTTTGGGCATGAAAAACGCATGGTTAGTCTTGATAAGGACTTACGATCTCTTAACAGGAGGTTACCATGCGTTTCATTCATTCTCGCTATTACGCGCGGCAATTACAAGATCGAACGACCGACTTGTTACTACGCCGCCTCCAACTGCCCGATTACTCCTCACACTGTACTGCAACCACCTTGATCCGCTCCTTATTGCTGGCCGCAGTCGCTGCGGTTTCCATTGCGGCCGTTGTCACCCTGCGTTCCCGAAGACCCTTCGCGCGAAACCTTGCGCAAGGCCGCATTAGCGACGTTGCCGGACTACGAGCACCTCCAACGTCTCATTCCCGAGTTGCTCCGTGCCGACTTGCCCCGTCGGATCCGTCGGCTGGCTCGCCGACAACGAGGTTCCAAGAAGCGTCGACGCTTTCCGATTGCCATCGACCTGCATGGCGAGGTCTATTACAAACGCAACCAGTCGCCGCCCGAACATGCCCGCAAGGGCAAACGGGTCGGAGGCACCAACTATGGCCATTGCTATGGCACCGCTTCCTTGTTGTTGAAGGGACAGTATTACATCATCGCTCTGACTCCTTATCAACCACGCGAAGCTCTGGTCGAGGTTGTCAAACGACTGCTCCGTCAGACCCAAAAATGCGGTTTTTCCCCGAAATTCGTACTGTGCGACCGAGCCTTCTGGTCCGTCGCGGTGTTCCGGTATCTCAAACACGCTCACTATCCCTTCCTAACACCGGTGCTGTCGCGTGGCAAGAAGATCGATGCGCCAGGCGGTCCCACAGGAACGCGAATTTTCTTCTACGATCACCCCCGTGGCCGCTACGCCTACCGCATGGAAAATCGAAAACGTCAGGGGGTTTGGCTGACCATCGTGGTCAGCCGCCATAATCGCGGTGGTCGGAAAGACCAACACGGTCGGTATGCTTGGGTCTATGCCATATGGGGCATGGCGATTTCAACCATTCAAGGCGTGGAGGAGTGTTACCGCCATCGCTTCCGGATCGAGTCGAGCTATCGATTGATGGAGGAAGCACGGGGACGAACCAGCAGTCGCAATGAAGGCTTGCGCTTGTGGTATATTGTGCTGGCAGCGTTGATGGTGAATGCCTGGCTGGCCTTACGTTGGGAAATATCCCGTCAGAGATTGAAAGGAACCCACGACTGGTGTTGGCTAAACCACATGGTGAAACTGTGCGCGTCACTGCTGGCGCAAGAAACGGCCGACGAACCGAGAGGGACGCCCTCAATGCATGTGCCACTGCTACAATGACTTAAGGTGAAACGGGCGAAGTCGCAAGTTTTGCAACTACTGTGACAAGGTGACAAGGTGACAATCATCGAGCGCATCTATGAATATTGATCTGGTTTGAATCCAACTTGATCTTCACATCCGGTATTCACCTTGTCACCTTGTCACCTTGTCATCTTCCGAACCTTGTCATCTTCCGAATGTCACCTCACGGACTACCTCTCCCGATACGTCGGTGAGCCGATAGTCTCTTCCTGCATGTCGGAAGGTCAACCTGGTGTGATCGAGGCCGAGCAGGTGAAGCACTGTGGCGTGGAAGTCCGGCATCGTTACTTTCTTGTCGGCCACGTAATAACCGAACTCATCGGTGCTGCCGTAAGTCATACCACCCTTGATCCCGCCCCCTGCCACCCACATCGTGAATGCGTGCGGGTGATGGTCCGCGCCCGTCACTGCCTTGACTCGCAGGGGTGCGCCCAAACTCGGTTCCCCAAATGACTAGAGTGTCATTCAATAAACCGCGCGCTTTCAGATCCTTTAGAAGTCCGGCGATCGGCTTGTCCACCTTGCGGGCATTGGTGGTGTGATTATTCTTCAGATCGCTGTGTGCGTCCCAGTAGTTGCGGATAACTGAAGTTTACCTGAACAAAGCGGACCCCCGCCTCGGCAAACCGACGCGCCAGCAAGCATTGTCTGCCGTATTCATCGGTTGACTCCTCGCCGATTCCATAGAGGGCATGAACTCTATCACTCTCTTGAGAAAGGTCCATCACATTTGGGACTTCCATCTGCATGCGGAAGGTCAATTCCAGTGACTCGATCCGGGCTTCGAGCCGGGCATCTTCCCCCGATCGTTCCAAATGTCGCTGATTCGCCTGCCGGAGAAGCTGCAAGTGTCGCCGCTGGAGTAAAGGGTCATCTCCCGGCACGGTATTCGAGAACTTTGCCTCCTTGAACGAAGTCGAACCATCGCCGATGCGAGTTCCCTGAAAACTTGCCGGCAAGAACGCGGAGCCGTAGTTTTGGGAGCCGCCGTGATAAACCGAAGGACTCATCGTGATGAAGCCCGGAAGGTTCTGGTTCTCGCTACCGAGGCCGTAGAGCGTCCAGGCTCCCATGCTCGGGCCGATTAAAGACGCCATCCCCGGTGTGGAGCGTCAAGAGTGCCGGCCCGTGCGAAACCTGGTTTCCTCCGGTCATGGAACGAATCACGCAGATGTCGTCGATGCACGAAGCCACGTGAGGAAACAACTCGCTCACTTCGATCCCACTGTTGCCGTATTTCTGAAACTTCCAGGGAGATTTCAACAAGTTGCCTGTTGCCGCAAACTCGAATTTCGGTTTCTGAATCGGCAAGGGCTGGCCGTTCATCTGCGTCAACTTCGGCTTGGGGTCAAAAGTATCGACGTGCGAAACACCTCCGTGCATGAAAAGAAAGATGACTCGTTTGGCCTTTGCCGGAAAATGCCCGGACTTGGAAGCGAGTGGGTTGGTACTGGAGGATCGGGCAGCCTCGCCCAGCGATTCGGATGCCAGCAGCCCTGAAAGGGCAACGCCGCCGAAGCCACATGCGATCTGGCGGAGCGCCGCGCGCCGACTCAGGTACTGGTTCTGAGGAAACTGCATGTCGATCACTCCACATATAAGAATTCATTCGAACAAAGCAGCATCTGACAAAAGCTTTGCCAGGCACTCAGTCTGGCCACTTCATCGGAGCGTCCCAGCTTACGGGCATCGGCAATGTATCCTTCCACAAAATCGAGTCCGATCCGAACCTCCTCGGCCGAAGCGGGACGGCCCAGCGAGCGCAGATAGGCATTACGAATGCGCTCCTTGTCGGCAATTTTCGCATCGGCCAGCAATAACTTTGCGAAGTGGAGCGACTGGTCTCGAACGAAGGGATTATTCAACAGGAAAAGAGTTTGGCTGGGGACGGTGGTATCGTTTCGCACTGCCGTCACGCCGTTCGGATCGGCAGCATCGAACAGTGCAAGGACATCCGGAAGCATATTGCGCACCACGGGCAGATACAGGCTGCGACGGGTCGAGGATGTGTAATACGGATCATCGGCTTTCATCCGGTTCGGGCGAATCTTGATCGTTGCTCCAATGTTCTCGGCTTTTCCCCACAGGTATTCACTGGACTCCCCGCCGCCCAGTTTGAGATCGAGTCGGCCGCTGACCGACAACATGGCGTCGCGAATCGCCTCGGCCTCCAGGCGCTGCCTGGGCATTCGCCACAGGAGCGTATTCCCCGGATCGATCTTGGCCGTTTCTTTATCGGCAAGGCAAGCCATCTGGTATGTGTTGGACAGCAAAATTAGGCGATGCATTGCCTTGATCGACCAGCCGGTCTCGATGAACTGAAGGGCTAGCCAGTCGAGAAGCTCGGGGTGAGTGGGCCGCGAGCCCCGAAAACCAAAGTTATCACCAGTTGCGACCAGTCCAGTGCCAAAGTGATGTTGCCAGATGCGATTGACCAGCACGCGCGGTGAGCGGGTTGTCCTTGTTGGCGATCCACTGGGCCAGCTCGAGCCTGCCGCTGTGATGAGTCGTCAGCGGTGGAGTACTCTCCTTGGAGAGAATCTGCAAGAATCGACGGGGAACCGTCTGACCGAGATGGAATCGATCTCCCCGAATGTGCAGCTTCAGATTGACTCCGACACCATCCTTGGGAGCCATCACCACGATCGGCTCCTTCCCCGGACCCTGCGGAACCGGATACTCCTGCCACATGCTGGCATTGGGATTCAGATCGAGGAACATGCTCGTTCCCCGAAAAATGCCGGCCAAGGCGTAGTAATCGACGGCTGGTATGGGATCGAATTTATGATCGTGGCAACGGGCACACCCCAGCGTCAGCCCAAGAAAGGCCCGACCCGTGACATCGATTTGCTCATCGGCGATATCCAGTTTTGTTTGCTCTTTGTCGGTTTCCGCCAGCGCCTTCGGCCCAAGCATCAAGAATCCCGTGGCAATGCTTCTGCGCGTTTTTTCCTCGATACTCGTCGTTTCAGGCAATAAATCGCCGGCGAGTTGTTCGATGATGAACTGGTCGTATGGCACGTCCCGATTCAAGGCATCGACCACATAATCCCGGTAACGGTATGCATAGCGCATTACCGCATTGGCATCATTGGCGGTGGACTCGGCATAGCGGACGACGTCGAGCCAGTGTCTGGCCCAACGCTCACCATAGTGCGGCGATTGCAAAAGTCGATCGACCACTTTGGCATAAGCATCGAGAGACTGATCGGCACGAAATGCCTCGATCTCCGCGGGTGTTGGCGGCAAGCCGGTCAAATCGAACGTCACCCGTCGCAACAGCGTCAGCTTGTCGGCTGGGGGAGCGGCACGCAGCTTCTTTTCTTCGAGTTTAGACAGGATAAAGGCATCGACCGGAGATTTCACCCAGCCCTTTTGGCCGACTGCCGGCAGAGATACTTGTTTGGGCACTTGAAAAGCCCAGAACGCTTTTTCTTCAGGAGTAAAACGGGTGGTGCTCTGTTTGATCGTGTCGGGCAAGAGCAGCGCATAGCGATCGGCCAGGTGGGATTCGATGCCCGCTCTTTCTTCATGGGTAAGAGCCTTATTATAGACCAGCACCTCGGCCACATCTCCCTGGATGCCATTGCCCCAGTTCATCGCTTTGCCCAGATAGATCCCGATATCATCGCGGTGGCGAATGTCCGGCACCGTATCCCGACCCTCGACTTTATGCTTCGGCGAATCTTCTTCGGATGACTGGGCGTTGATGAAAAATCGGCTCGTGGACTTCATCGGGCCGGGAACTTTGGTGATCGTCAGCATAATGGGCTGCTGATACAACCCCTGAAACGAACCTTTTCCCAGCGTCGCATCGTTGCCCCAGCCTCCCGCCAGTTGCAATGTTGCATCGGGATTGCGGGTAATCTGAACGAGTGCGGCGTAAGGCTTGCCCGGATCTTTCCCAGGATTGGCGGGATTGCCGACGCCGACGACGATATCGACCCCCAACATCGTCTTGTTGGGCTGAAGATTCATGACCAGCACAAATGTCAGCGCGGCGTCGCCGTGTATATCCACTGGAAGCTGGGGTGAACTGGCCAGTCCGGTGTCGGGGCCGAAGCGGATCGCTGGTCGGCCGTTGATCGTACTTTCAGCGATAAAGGTGGCGGCCTGGCCAACACCACCGGGACGAACCCCAGCGGTGATCGATAGATCGCGCCCTTTTCCACTGGAGTCGGGCCAGACATGAACCGGCTTGCCGTTGCCGAGCGTCAACGTATCGGCCTTGTACCAGGCCTGTAGATGTTTGCTCAGCGTAGGGTCGTTCGGAAGCAGCGATTGTGTTTTGGTTAAAGACAAAGCGGCGGTTGCTTGGATCGAACCGCCCGACCAGACTGCTCCTTTTTTTACCCAGGTCACGAGATCATCGATTTGCGCGGGGACAACTTCTTATCGCGCGGCATCTTGGTCTCGCCCACATGCTTTACTGCCTTGATGAGCAAACTTTCAACCGGCTTGCCTGCGATGACGACAACTCCCGAATCACCGCCGCGTCGGATTGCTTCAGCGGAATCGAGCCGTAAGCCGCCGCTAGTTTTCTCGGGGCCATGACACTTCAGACAGTGCCGAACGATTAAAGGCCGAATTCTTTTCTCAAAATGTTCCGACGTAGCGGCATCGGGTGAAGCGGCATAGCTTATCCCAACGATTCCTTGCAACACGAGACACAGCACAAGAAAGGGGACAATCCCTGCGCATTGCCATAAACGGAGAAACCGTCGGTTTGCCGCCGCTCCCATGAGAATGATACCCAGAATGGAGAAAAGGAGCGATTGATGGATCTTTACGAATCGCCGAAACCGGAATGTTTATCAATCACGAGACACTCCTATTAGTAGAATGAGCAGTGGAGCAAGAGTCAACACAAAAGATAGCCTAATTCCCTCTCCCCTGTACTCAGGGTTAGCTCCGGGGTGGGTTTGAAGTAGCCGAGTCTCACAGGTTAACCCCAAAGCTCACGCATCGGGTTCGCCTGACATTGCGAGACGGACTGCATCTGCGCGAAAGTGATGAAAGGAGATGGAGCTTGCCATCTATCGCCAAACTCTGGCATCTTCGACCGCACGATGCCGCCGCCATTGCCCGACTCAGTTCGTCGATGAATGTTTCCCCGATTATCGCACAACTCCTACTGAATCGACAAATCGAACGCCCCGAGGAAGGCCGGAGGTTTCTGGATGCTCCGCTCGTCGGCTTGCACCCACCTGATTTACTGCCCGGATTGTCCGAAGCCTGCGAACGAATTACCGCAGCGATCGCCGCCAAAAAGCGAATTTGCATCTACGGCGATTACGATGTCGATGGCGTTACCGGGACGACGATCTTGCTGGGTTTGCTGAAACGATTGGGAGCGAACGTCGAGTTTTACGTCCCCCATCGGCTCGAAGAAGGCTACGGTCTGAATATCGCAGCCCTTCAGCAGCGTCGCGAATCCGGGGTCGATATGGTAGTGACTGTGGATTGCGGCATCGCCAGTCTGGAGGAAGCCCAGGAAGCCCGCAAGCTCGGCCTGGAATTGATCGTTACCGACCATCACGAGATGAAAGATGAACTGCCCGAAGCAGCGGTGTCGGTGCATCCCAGGCTCCCCGGCAGCACCTATCCATTTGGAGGGTTGTCGGGCGCTGGGGTGGCGTTCAAGCTGGCCTGGGCACTCGCCATGAAAGCCGCCGGCAGCGAAAAGGTAAGCCCTCCCATGCGCGAGTTTCTTCTCGACGCGGTGGCACTGGCGGCCCTGGGTCTGGTGGCTGATGTGGTGCCGCTGCAAGATGAGAACCGCATTCTGGTCCGCCACGGCCTGGCCCGTCTCAAAACGCAGCCACCCTTGGGGATGAAAGCCTTGATCGAGTCCGCACAATTGGCGGCCAACGCCACCTTGCGCGCGGAAGACATCGCCTTTCGCCTTGCCCCTCGAATGAACGCGGCCGGCCGATTGGGATATGCAGGTTTGGTAGTAGAAATGCTGACGACAACGAGTGCAGACAAAGCCCGCGAGGTGGCACAATATCTGGAAAGCCAAAACACGCAACGCCAACAGCTCGAACGAACCATGACCCAGCAAGCCAAGGACTTGCTGGCCGGCCAGGATCTTTCGACGCTGTCCGCTGTGGTGCTGACTCATTCGGAATGGCATGCGGGGGTGATCGGCATTGTGGCGGGCCGAATGGTGGAATATCTGGGCAGGCCGGTCTTGATCATCGCGCAGAAGGAAGGTTCATCGATCGCCACCGGCTCCGGTCGATCGATCCCCGGCTTTGCGCTCCATGAGGCATTGCGTGCCTGCGACTCAGAATTGCTCGGTCACGGCGGACATGCGATGGCCGCGGGTTTCAAGGTCGGGCTGGAACGCATCGACGCGTTAAGGCAATGCTTTTCTCGTTACGCGGCCGATCATTTCCCGCAAGGAGTGCCGCCCGCTCCCAGGCTGGTTCTGGATGCGGAAGTCCCGTTAAGCACGCTGACGGTCGGCCTGGTCAAAGATCTGGATCGGTTGGAGCCTTACGGCGCGGACAATCCCCGGCCGCGTTTTCTGGCGGGTGGATTACAGGTGAGCGATCCTCGTCGTATAGGAACCGGAGAACGACACATGAGTTTTCGTCTCAAGCAGGGACCAACGACTCTTCGCGCGGTGGCCTTCGGGATGGCGGATCGAATGGATGAGTTGCTATCGGCAGGAGGGCAATGCTGTGTAGCATTCACACCGAAGATCAACGAATGGATGGGGCAACGAAAAGTGGAGCTGGAAGTAGCGGATTTCCAGCCCGGCCCGGTCGCGAGGCTCGTATAGAAGCGGAGAAAGTTATCTTGACGTTAGAAGTGATGGGTCTATACTTTGAAGGGATCGGGCGTTTAGCTCAGTTGGCTAGAGTACCAGTATGACACACTGGGGGTCACAGGTTCAAGTCCTGTAACGCCCACTCCAGAAGGCTTCTTGTCACTCGTTGACAGGAAGCCTTTTCCATTGACAGGCGTTGAACTTACGTCGAGTTCCGAATCATCTCCAAGCAATCGTATTATCGATAGATTGTTGACTCAGAACTTGACCCCTCTTGTACCCCTGTGAACGAAGTCCGTGTAAGCTGTAGTGTAAGCTGGAGATCGTCGGTTCCGGTCCGAAGTTGCTCGTTCGAGGTTCTCCCTTCCGGACGGAGCGGAAGCATCGGCAAGGATTCAATCGCGCCGGCCACATCCATCAACCGGGGATCGGTGTAAACATTCATCGTCAAATCGATCTTGCTATGTCGCATGGCCGCTTGCGCCGTTCTGGGTGAAACCCCACCTTTGCTCAGAAGAGTTCCGAAGGTGTGACGGAGAGCGTGAACGTCAAGAAATCTTCGGCGTTCATCTTGCTTCGGCGATTCCTGCCGCTTTCAAATCTCGGTTCAGGATCTTGCACAGTTTGTCAGGAACGTCAAAAATCTGACTGTCCGAAGGGAGACGAAAAGGAACAGGTTCCTCTTGGCTTCGGGCTTCCTCCTGCATCCTCTGGAGTTTGGACGCAAGCCATTGTCGTAAGTCTTCGGCAAGGTCGCTCCGGATCGGAATACTGTTCCCTTCGCCGGATTTCTCGTCAGCCGCTTCAAGCTCCACAAACGGGGATTGAACATCGAGATGGATTTGACCGACCGTGAGCGAAGCGAGTTCACCCTTGCGAAGCCCGGTCAACACCAGGGTCTTGTAGATCAAGGCGCGTTCCAGTCCCAGCGCTTCCAATCGTGAGATCGTTTCGGGTCGAAGTTTCGCGGCGGATTGTCCTTTCTGCTTACCGCGCCGAATCATTCCCGCTTCGTCCAACGGACGACGAAGCGCCACCGCAAGAAGGCGCGAGAGTTCATCTTCGGTCATCGCTCGCCGCTTGTGTCGAGGATCGGCCTTCTCGTTCAGCTTCATGATCCCCTCGAAGGGGTTCGAAAGCAATCGCCGGACAGTAGGTTCCGCGCACCAGTTCGCGAAAGCAACTGCGGTCGTGTGGTAGCTGTTCCGTGTTCGTGCCGACATTCCACCTTCGGTCTTGGCACTCAACCAGCTTTCCAGGGTATGACGGTCAAGGTCGGCAAGTCGAGCGAACCGGCATTCCTCGGTCAGACAAAGAAGCTGACGGTTCACATTCTTGCGATGCTCTGAACAGCATCCAATCGCTTCCAGGTGCTTGATGTAGGCGGCAAGATGCTCCGCCAAAGGTGTTCCTTGATGTTCCGTTGTTGCTGCTTCGGCAGTCGTCATGATCCCCGCGCGAATCCGCTCGGCAGCTTTTTCGAGTTCGTTCAGAACGCTTTGCGATGCTTGCTTGTCGCGGCATTCCGTCGAAACGGTTTGTACTTGGCCGGAACCATCGCGGTATCGGGCAAAGTAAACTTTCGATTCTCTGACGATACGGGTTCCTTCCGCGTTCAGGGGTGCGGTTTGCTGTTTGCCTCTCTTATTCAACCATCGCGCGTATCGACGGCCTTTCACACGGACAACATCCGAGTTGGTGGGAATTGGCTTCGTGAATTGCTGTTTGAACAGACTGCCCATCTCAATCTACCTTTCAGGTTCCGGTTCGAATCTCAGACTGAAGATAATTAGCAAGGACACCAGCTTTGTTCAGTCTCAAGGAGGTTCGTCCGTCCAAGAAACCGGGCGAGCGAGTTCCGATCAACGCCCGTGGCCTTTTCAATGGCTTGTAAGGGAAGTTCGCTCTCTCGAATCGCTTTCCGAAGCGAATCCGGAGAGGACATCTTTCAACTTCATGATGCTACAATTGTAGCACTCGTTGATAGTTTGTCCAGGTCGAGTTGAGCGAACTGATCCAAACAACATCGAAGTGGCCACCAACCCCTTACCCCCGTCGTCCGAACATCCTGACCGGAACTCCGCACGGAATCCTCATGAGTCCGTAGCCTTTCGGCTGATTGTTTTTCGTGGTCGCAACAACTTGTCGGGTCCACCGGAAGTCCCCTCACCAGTCAAGTCATTCGAGGTTCGCCAATTATTTTTCGTGTCAGACTGGTTCATGTTCCACATTCACCATCCACGGACGGTCATCCTGACCATCCTACAACGCGGTCATCCCTTGCGTCGTTCTCATGCAGAGGCGGTTCCTCAGTTTGCTGGGCTATAGCATTCCTTCACCGCGTCGGGTGCTACCCGTCGCGTTTCTCAGCGTCTACTGGATGAGACCAGGGTTTTTTGCTTTCGCCTGCCCGCTCACCTCACGGCTCACGGGGAACACCCTGTTTCGCCCCTCTCGTCGCCTAAACGACCGGCGGGAGCCTCCGCTTTCAACGTGAGTGGAAACAGAACCTTGCAAAATCTCGCGGAGCAGCTCCGGGTCTACCCCCGTGGTTTTTTCGATCGCTTGTAAGGGAAGGCCGGGCTTCTAGAATCGCTTTACGCAGTGGTCCTGATAGTATGTCTCTCATCGTCATAGTGCTATAATTGTAGCACTCGTTGATAGTTTGTCCAGGTCGAGTTGAGCAAACTGATCCAAACAACATCGAAGTGGCACCCAACCCCTTACCCCCGTCGTCCGAACATCCTGACCGGAACTCCGCACGGAATCCTCATGAGTCCGTAGCCTTTCGGCTGATTGTTTTTCGTGGTCGCAACAACTTGTCGGGTCCACCGGAAGTCCCCTCACCACGTCGAGTCATTCGAGGTTCGCCAATTATTTTTCGTGTCAGACTGGTTCATGTTCCACATTCACCATCCACGGACGGTCATCCTGACCATCCTACAACGCGGTCATCCCTTGCGTCGTTCTCATGCAGAGGCGGTTCCTCAGTTTGCTGGGCTATAGCATTCCTTCACCGCGTCGGGTGCTACCCGTCGCGTTTCTGAGCGTCTACTGGATGAGACCAGGGTTTTTTGCTTTCGCCTGCCCGCTCACCTCACGGCTCACGGGGAACACCCTGTTCGCCCCTCTCGTCGCCTAAACGACCGGCGGGGGCCTTTCACTTCAGACCGAGTGGAAACAAAAGTCTTCCAAAAATCTCGCGAGCGAGTTCCGGTCTACCCCGTGGTTTTTTCGATCGCTTGTAAGGGAAGGCCGCTTTCTCGAATCGCTTTACGCAGTGGTCCTGATAGTATGTCTCTCATCGTCATAGTGCTATAATTGTAGCACTCGTTGATAGTTTGTCCAGGTCGAGTTGAGCAAACTGATCCAAACAACATGGAATCCGGCCCACCAACCCCTTACCCCCGTCGTCCGAACATCCTGACCGGAACTCCGCACGGAATCCTCATGAGTCCGTAGCCTTTCGGCTGATTGTTTTTCGTGGTCGCAACAACTTGTCGGGTCCACCGGAAGTCCCCTCACCACGTCGAGTCATTCGAGGTTCGCCAATTATTTTTCGTGTCAGACTGGTTCATGTTCCACATTCACCATCCACGGACGGTCATCCTGACCATCCTACAACGCGGTCATCCCTTGCGTCGTTCTCATGCAGAGGCGGTTCCTCAGTTTGCTGGGCTATAGCATTCCTTCACCGCGTCGGGTGCTACCCGTCGCGTTTCTCAGCGTCTACTGGATGAGACCAGGGTTTTTTGCTTTCGCCTGCCCGCTCACCTCACGGCTCACGGGGAACACCCTGTTCGCCCCTCTCGTCGCCTAAACGGGCGAGGAGAGACCTGCGAGCTGGCCTCGGTGAATAAAATCCTTTGCGCGCGTTTGCACATCCGGTGATGGCCCTGGTCCCCGGACGCCGCCGCCTCGCTGTCTCGAACATCCTTGCGCATTTGATGCGAGACATTCTTCATCTGAAATGAGCACTCGTTTTCCGATACGAATCGAATGAATTCGGCCTGCATCGATCATCCGCCAAACATGCCGGTCAGAAACGGTGAGATGTCGTGCAGCTCGGGAATCGACCACGGCGTTCCCGGCACAAAGAACAGGAGTGGAAAAGTTGTCGTTCATCGGAGTGTCCTGAATGTATTAGTCGGTTGGGGTAGCAACCGTCACCAACAATAGAAAAATCCTTTGGATGCCTTTGCACAGGCTCTCAAAAAATCCGACACTCCTGATCGGAAAGGACTCTATATATGATATACATTTTTTTTCGACCGTCAAGATATGTCGAAACGATTCTTATCATGTCAAAATATAGCAAACAAACAGTTGGCTTTCTGCAATCAATTATTGTGATGGTAGTGACAGGGCATCGTTAAGAATAGGAAGGATTGCTATACCTGAGAATCGAGCTAGTTCATCGGTGTAGTTTCTAATGGTTAGCGAGATGGATGCCGACGATTGATTCAACAGTTCTTTGACTCTTGCGTCTTTCATGTTCAGAACGAATTGTTCGGTCGCTCTCCGTCCAATTACATATTGCCGCTCAGAGTGCTTGAAGAAAAGCGATGCCCCCCGAATTGCTCGGTTGAATCGACCGTGAGGAAAAAAGTTTCGCTTCCCACTTTCAACGCAACCTCTGTTATCGTTATTGGGATAGTGCAAGGGTTATAGATTTCTACCCAGAAAAGTTTATCTTCCTTAAATCGGGGATGATCGGAATGCAATTTTACAATTACCTTATCCTTCTTCTCTTCCTCTTTTGCTTTGCGTTCCCGTTCCTTGTCGAGAATATCGTAAACAGTCTTGAACCCTCCGAGAGCAAACCCCACAAATGCAATGACGCGGGTAACGTCGTCGCCTTGCAATCCCTTAACGAAGAATGACACTACGATAAATACAAGCAACAGCGGTTATGCCGACAAAGGTCCAAGCTTTCTTACTCATTGCTTCGCCTCCAATTCGGGGTAATCGCTCAAGGTAACATGAATGCGAAAACTCGGAGAGTCAAAAATCTGACGGTTTGTGGCGGGTAAAGGATGATTAGGCAGACCTGAAAAGTATGGTGTCTTCTCCTACTATTCTTGCCACGTAATGATAATGCGAAGCGGCGCTTTCGATCAATTTCTTTGTTGCACCCGGAACGAGGCGGAGTTGTTTATCGATTTGTCGGTAGTTCAGAGCGACGCCTGCGATTGAGTCTGGGTAGTTCCCGACAAATTCAACCAACTTCGCTAGACAATCATCATTGTTGAAGAATAAGGGTTTCCTGTCATTGAAACGACTGCGAATGTTGGACAGGAAAAACCATAAGGAAAATGAGAAGAGAATCCAAGAAGCCATCTCGGAACGAAAACAGATGCGAGCAGCCAATTCCAACAATCCGATACGCTCTGCCAACCACCGAAAATGAGGGCGATCAGCCCTATGATGAGGGCGGTAATAAGACCGCCGAGAACCTTTTCGACAAGAGGATCACGAAAGAAAGATTTTAGGCGCATGGTTAGTTAGTCTTATCGCTTTGAGTCGGATACCTCAAGCTTCAGAGAATCACAATCCGAGTTAGTCGCTCCCTCTTCTTGACTTTATATCAGATTTCAAAAGGCAGTCCATCGGTTTGACCATTCGACCATCCGATGGACTTCGTTTCTGAAAAGACACTGGAATCCGGAAATGGATGGTGTAAACTCGACTAGTAGTTCGGAAAGTATCCGAACTTTTCTTTTTGTCCTTGGGAGAGAGAAACCAGACCATGTAGCCCGTGGCGAATTCGCCTCGGTAACAATACGAACCATGCGTTGCATGGGTTATCGCTTCTCGACGAACCGACCAAACGGGAACCGAAAGGTTCACGGTGTTACGAAAAGCGGACCTGTGCCGCGCCCCGAAAGGGGCGGCGGCCGGTGTCCGTTCTCGTCATGGCTCTTGGTCGGGCCTGTGTAGAGCGGCGTCTGGTTTGCCGCTCCGTATTTTTGGGGGTTCGTCCCATGCCCGGTCCTAATTTCGATTTCGACGATTCTGAGTCTGAACCGCGAACCAGACATCGTTCTCCGAAGAACTCTTCTTCGGGAACAATCATCATCTCGATTCTTGCTCTTGCTCTCGTGGGAGTTGGTGGCATCGTCTTTTTCACCATGCGTCAGAGGAGAAAGACGAAACCAAGAAAAAGATCGAAGCCGAGAACAACGACATGAAGTGGAGATTGCCAAGATCAACCACGATGACACGATGATGCGTGCAAAACATCAAGCCGCAATCCTCATGGCGGGGGCCAAAGCGAATAGCCAAGCCGCTCAAGACTACAAAGGCTACCAAGAAGGCAAAGGTCCATACTACGACGAAATAGAACGTCGCCGTCAGAACTCGGAGCAATCCACAACGACTGAGGAACCTGTAGAAGCCAAGAAAGAACCGACCTGGAAAGCGGAAGCAGAGCGAGAACTTCGCGTTGCCTTGGAAACGATGCCGATACCGGAACCCCTCTGCTAAGCGGCCTTCGATGACTGAGCAGGAGTTTGAACTCGCCAAACTGGAAGTTCGCCAATTCAAGGGTTCGATGACCAAATGGCTTGCTGCCGATTTCGAGGATGCTGTTGCCTTGAACGTGCTGGCTAACTCCGATCAAATCATGAACAAGTATGTTCAGGGTAGGAAGTTGATGCCCCAGAGTTTCAAACTGGTCGGAGAGAGGCTGTTGTTCGCATCGCACGGACATTCGATGCGAAGAAGATCAACGAACTTGCGAACAATTACCCGGAACTCAGGATTCTACTCGATAAAGACGCAAAAAAATTGCTCCTGGATAACCGTCTCCCATCTGATCGACGGAAAGAGCTTTATGCAGAGTATGCGGAGATCACAGGCGATACGCGGAAATGGTCGCTGGTTCATCCTTTCGACGCTCTACGGGCAAAATGATGGCTGATGTCATTCAGCATTCAAGGCTGCGAAAGCGAAAGGCTTAGGATCGCTCGACAAGGAAGCGCGTCTGTTGATTTCGGGTTCCGGCGCAACTGTCTTCAAGAAACTTCTTGAAGAGGGGAAATGACTTTGTGCTCTCCAGGACAGGGATTACCGGACATAC
>CAWAMR010000003.1:0-1067252 GCA_963783095.1 uncultured Planctomycetota bacterium
CATTTAAACCCCGTTCAGAATGAAAACCGGGTTTTTCAAAAAGCGACGTTTGGCACAACCTATTTATTGCACGGAGCTTACGTCCAAGGACTGAAATCCGGTTTTCATTCTGAACGGGGTTTAGGAAAAACCCGTCGACAGAATTGTAACAGAAAATGGCCTCTGGTCAGATGTTGAGGCACCCGGTTTGGATTGTCGTGGCAACTAAACTTGGAATGAACCCGCTCTTGGACAAGAAAGCGGGGTAAACAGGTGTCATGCAATTCGCGTCAATACCACGTCGTTGCCGGTGCCGCCCTTGTAGCTGATCTTGAAGGTCATGCCGTTGACGACGAGGGTCTGCCCCTCCGGCAAGCCTTTGAAGGTGCCCACAATCGGATCGGAGCCGTCGTTCTGAATGATGATGAACGTACTGCCGATCAGTGGCGTGAACGTCAGGTTTACGTTTAGGGTGGCATTGGCCAGGTTGACCGCCCCAGTCGTGTTGAGCTGGTCGTAGCCGGAGCCGGGTACGGTTCCATTAAGGGTCACGTTAAAAGTGCTACCCGATGCCAGTGTGACGGCCCCCGTGTTGAGGATTGCCGTGGTGTTCCTACCCGGTGCGAGCGTGGCCCCGGAACCGACCTTCACGGCTCCATCCAGCGTGCCGCTGCCGTCGAGCACGCCCGCAATTACCGTGGTGGTTCCTGTGTAGGTGTTGACGCCGGACAGGGTCAACGTGCCCGTGCCCGCCTTGGTGAGGCCAAACTCACCACCGCTGATGTCGGCAGAGATAATCAGGTCGGTGCCGCTGGCTACAGTCACGGTACGGGTGGCACCGCCGAGGTTCAGAAAACCGCTGATGGTGGCTGGTGTGCCGGCGGCGTTCGTCGTGATATTGCCGCCCAGGGTCAAGGTGCCCGTTTCCGTCTCGACCGTGCCGCCCGTCAGCACCAGACCGCCGATCGTGTCGCTGTTGTCGTTGAGGTTGAGCGTGCCCGCGACCGTCACCGTTGTCGTGGCGATCTGGTTGCCGTTCTCGTAGACGCGGTGGCACCGCTGTTGACTGTCAGCGCCCCGGCGATGGCGTTGCCCGTTGTCTTATCCAGCTCCAATGTTCCAGCGCTGACCGTCGTCGTGCCGGTGTAACTGTTGCCGGTTGACCCCGTGAACTCCAGCGTGCCGCTGCCTGCCTTGGTGATGGCATAGGCTCCGCTGAGATGCCCGATATTTGCACGAGGTCGCTTGCTCCGTCGACCGTAAAGGTCTGGCCGGCAGCCAACGCGATATTCAGAGCGATGCTGTCGTCACCGACGACTGCGCTGGTCGCGTCAATGCCGCCCGAGAGCTTGATGGCGTTTCCAGTAAGCGAATAGCCGCTGTCCTGGAAGACGATGGACGCGAAGGTTGTGTTTGCAGCAAAATTGTTGACGCTGGCCATCTGCAGACCCGGCACCGAAGATCAATGTGTCACCGGCCACGGGAACAGCCCCGCTCCAGTTCGCGGCATCGTTCCACAAGTCGTTGGAGCCTCGGCCTGTCCAGACGAGAGTCTTGGCCGGGTCAATGACGATGGTGTAACTCCGACAGGCGAAGACGCCGAGGCTGTCGGTGAGTTTCAGTGTGAACGAGTAGGTGCCGGCAATCGTCGGGTCGCCTGCGAAGGTGATGGCGTCGCCGCTCAGAGACGCAGTGAGGCCGGTGGGCAGAGCCCCGCCGATCACGGTCAAGATGGCAGGGCCGGTTCCCGTACTTGCGGCAATGGTGCCGTTAAAGCCGGCCAGGTTTGCCGTCCACTGCCCGAAAGTGAGGGCACCCAGGCTGGGAGGCGGGTTGATGACCACTGTGTACCTTTGACTGGTTGTGGCACCATGCCGTCGGCGACGTCCACCGTGAATGAGTAGGTACCGGCACTGGTCGAGTACCGCAGATAACCCCGGTAGCGGAGTTGAGGGTCAGGCCAGTTGGCAGGGTGTCGGGATCGGCCAGGGAGAATGTCAGCGGGCCTGCTCCTCCCGTAACGGCCACGGTTTTGACTGTAACCGGCAAGGTTCTGCGTCCAGTTCGCCAGTCTGGTAGTAGAAATCGAAGGCGGTAATGCAACGGTAACAGCTGTCGTACCGGTAACAGTCTCCGTTCCCGTCAGATCCTGGATGATACGGTGATCGAGCCCGCGGCGAGGGGAGCGGTGTACGTATGGCTGGCTTCGACGTCGAAGTGCGCCCCGCTGGCTGTCTACCGAGGTCTCGACAATCGTGCCGCCACTGGTTGTACCGTCACCCCAATTCGTCACGGAGGCAGCGAAATCGCTGGGGACGGCCAGGGGATCGGCGTCGGTGAACTGGGCGACCACCACGTTGTTGAGGGCCGTGCCTTCGGTGGCAGTGATTGCTGGAGCATTTCCGGCAGTGACGCGGCCTCCGTCACGGTCACTGGCCCGATTAAGCGACCAGTTTCGAGCCGCCATAGTTCACGTCTTGAATCGTGATGACGATCGTTGCCGTCATCGGCTTGGTATAAGTATGCCCGCCTTGGACAAAAAAACTGCCGGGACCGAATTGGCCGATTACCCCAGCTGACTCCGGGCTGCCGTCGCCCCGAGTCGATCGTTGCCTTGAAGTCACTGGTCGTGGTGGCCTGGGAGCGTCGGTAAAGTGGACGAGCTGGGAGGTGGCGAGCACCGTAAACCCTTCGGGCACGGAGGTAGGGGGTACCCCGGCACCGAGCGTCAACGGAGCTTCCAACACCTGGATCGTGCCGAACACAAATGTCGGGGCTCCACGCCGGCTGCGCTGTCGACGATCTCGACAGAGAATAGCGGTTGATTCGCCCCTGTCGATGGTCCGGCCGTGAAGGTCGAAATGACAGCATATTCCGGGAACATTGCCGATACCGGGCAAAAATTCGGTGCCGACAGCATAGATTTCTGGAGGCGAATAAGCAGTGGCGGAACCGCCGAGCCAATTGACGTAGCAGACAGGTCCCGACCGGATCGGAGCTGTCGAACGTCGCCACGATTCAGTGTTGGTGCTTCCTTCAATGACTGTCAGAGGCGGAACCGCCGCGGCGTTGTAGATGCTCGGCATGCAGCGTTCCTCCAGGGTGTTGAGGAGCAGTCGGGGCTCCTTCTGGAAGCCCTGGACTTTCCATTTCGTGAGACAAGCTTGCTATCCCGTCTCCAAAAGAAGATGCTCATCTTGGGCGCTCCGCGGAGTATAATATAAATCGGTTCTGACTCCGGTAATGAGCAACGGACCTTTGGATGCGCCGGTCTGCGCGACTTTTTCTGGATTTTCGAACAGCGGATTGACTGATGTGGGCTTAAAGTCAAAGGTTCTGGAAAAAACCGAAAAATAGGGGTGTCGCCGCGGGGTTGATTGCTCATTACCCATAGTAGCGGTGCCCCAGTGCCAGTGGTTCTCATCCTCGATCGCTCGCGGCTAGAATCGTCTTCAACCTCTCCTCGAGTGCAGGGCGGTCCAGGAGACGGCAATGAACGACGAACACAGCGTCACGCAATGGATCAGCGGTCTGAAAGCGGGGGACCAGGAGGCGTCCCGCAAGCTGTGGGAGGAAGGGTACTTTCACAAGCTGGTTCGACTCGTCGAGCGCAACTCCCGTCGGGTCGCATGGTGCTTTCGATGAAGAAGATGTTGCCACTCAGCGCATTCAAGAGTTTTTGTTTCGGAGTAGCGGAAGAGCGATTCCCCGACTTGAGCGATCGAGGCAACCTTGGGGCGTGTCCTGGCGATCATTGCCACGCGCAAGGCTCAGGCATTCGTCGAGACGCAGAACCGGCATAAGCGCGGCGGGGCAAGGTGGCGCGGCGATCTTGGTCTTCATCGGTCGGGAGCCCACGGGGGAGCTCGCCGGTTTCGATGGCTGGGCGGAAATGAGCCTACACCGGCTTTCCTCGCCGAGGCCGCCGAATCCTGCGACGCCTCCTCAATGACCTTGGAGATGAAACGCTACGGACCATAGCGGTTCTCAAGATGCAGGGCTACACCATCGACGAGATAGCCGCTCAAACGGGTTGTACCAAACGGGCGGTACACAGCGCCGATTGGAAATCATCCGCAGAATCTGTGATCAGTACCGAAGCTGGGAGACGAAGCATGAAGTCGGATACCCCCCTGAAACACACCGATCTCTCCTTGATGCCGATGCCGGATCGACGAGCGTTCCGCTCAGTTCGAAGCGGCCTGCAGCGCCGGTGAATCCTGAATATTGAAGACTTGCTGGATGGCATCTCCGAGCCTGAACGGTCGGCACTCTTCCGCGAGTTGCTGCTGTCCGAAATCGACCTGCGCGGCAGGGCAATGCACTCATGCACGAAGCAGTCTACCAGGGGCGTTTCCCCGTTACGCTGCAATCATCCACGCCGTCTTTGCCGAGTCTGAAAAGGGTGAAAGCGACACCGATGACGATCTCGGATTCCTGCAACCGCCGACGAGGTCTGACTCATTGGGCCGCCTCGGACATTATGAGGTGCTTCAAGTGATCGGCAAAGGCGGTTTCGGCGTCGTGCTGCGAACATTCGACGAAGTCCTGCAGCGCGTCGTGGCCGTCAAAGTGATGTCTCCGAAACTGGCCACGACTTCGCCGCCGCGAAAACGCTTGTGCGCGAAGCACGAAACGCCGGCGGCGTGCACCACGACAATGTCGTGCAGATCTATGCCGTCGAGGAGAAACCGATCCCATACCTGGTGATGGAGTACATCCACGGCGAGACTTTGCAGCAGCGCCTCGATCGCGCCGGGCCGCTCGAACTTGCCGAGATACTTCGCATCGGGCAACACACCGCCAACGGTCTGGCGGCCGCTCACGCCAGGCAACTGATTCACCGCGACGTCAAACCGGCGAATATCTTGCTCGAGTCCGATGTCGAGCAGCGCGTGAAGGTCACGGACTTCGGCCTGGCCCGTACCGTCGATGACGGCAGCCTGACGCAAAGCGGCACCATCGCGGGGACACCGATGTACATGGCACCCGAACAGGCTTCGGGAGAAGCGATCGATTGCCGCGCCGATCTGTTCAGCCTCGGCAGCGTTCTGTACGCCATGAGCGTAGGCCATCCGCCGTTCCGTGCCCCCACGACTTTCGCGGTCCTCAAGCGCGTCGTCGAAGACACGCCGCGCCCGATTCGGGAAATCATCCCCGAACTTCCTCAATGGCTGGGTGACTTGATCGGCAAACTGCATGCGAAAAAGCCGGCCGATCGCTTCCAATCCGCGAAGGAGGTAGCTGACCTGTTGGGCTATTACCTTGCGGAACTTCAAATTACGGTCACATCCCGCGGGAAAAAAGTTCGAACCGCCAATTACAAAGTCGAAGAGTGGATTGCCATCTACCGATATCGTGGATATTCGTCGTGCCTCTACCCGCCGCGGATTGTGGCTCAAATTGTCGGCTGGCGTGCTTTTGCTGGCTTTTGTTGTGTTGAGTCTGACGGATGCAACCGGGCTAACCGATGTGTCGGCGAGAGCGATTCGTCTTTTCTCCCCGGCAGCTGGGCCGATCGCCAAACCCAAACAGCAAGACGTAACAGAGTCGGCCGACAAGGTAACTGCTCCCCCGCCGGCAAATGCCCCTTTCGATGCGACGCAAGCGAGAGCTCATCAGGAATTATGGGCCAATTTCCTCGACACAAAGACGTTCACGACCAATTCCATCGGTATGAAGTTGGCTCTGATCCCACCGGGATCATTTCTCATGGGCTCGCCGGACAATGAATCCTTCCGGGGTAACATTGAAGGGCCCATTTGCGAGGTGCGTATCACTCGGCCGTATGCCATGGGAGTTTACCCCGTGACGGTAGGGCAGTTCAAGGATTTTGTGAAAGAACAAGGTTATCGGACGGAAGCCGAGTCAAGCGGCCTGGGGGCGCTGGTATTGCACGGAGAGAAGTGGGAGATGGATGCGAACGCCAATTGGCGCAACCCCGGTTTTGAGCAGCTGGACAACCATCCTGTTGTCTGTGTCACCTGGAATGACGCCAAGGCGTTTTGTGAGTGGCTGAGCAAGAAAGAGCAAAAGAAATACACTTTGCCGACAGAAGCCCAATGGGAATATGCATGCCGGGCCGGCACCCAGACAAGATTCTTCTTTGGCGACGACGAACAGGAACTCTTTAACTTTGTGTGGTACGAGGCAAACTCCCAACGGAAAACCCATCCGGTCGGCGAAAAGAAGCCCAATGCGTGGGGTCTGAGCGACATGCACGGCAACGTGTGGCAATGGGCCGCCGACTGGCATTCCGGTTCTTACTACTCGACTGCTCAAAGAGACAATCCGCCTGGGCCCAATGCCGGCGTTTATCGCGTCGTGCGAGGCGGCGACTGGATTTGCGGGCCCGAGCAGCTTCGCTCAGCTTACCGCGGCTACCACGACGGTCGGAACTCGAACGGAGGGTTCCGGGTCATTTGCGAGCTCACTCCTTCCGGTGCCCCTTGACGACAAGCCCTCCCGCGACGGCGGCGCTACCTGGGAGAAACTCGGCTGCGTGCAGAAATGACCGACTTGGATCGTTGAGCGATTTTCGCAGCTGGCTCGAAAAATAGCTTCCTTCCTGAATGACAATGATTGTTCATTAGCAGAGCGACATTTGATTTTGTTCTTATGTACACTATAATGGAGAATGGATCAGAAGTGGGTCTGAAGATGGATCTTTAGTAGGTCACGGAGAACGATACGCTGAAAAAGTTTGGGGGAGTGATGGTCGCGTCATCGGTTACTTCCAAAGAACTTGACACGGTGTCAAACGATTGTCGATTTGATGCGCGACGAAGTTCTTTGGTTAATGCGCTCCCATTGCTTCCAAGTAACTTCGCCTCAATCCAACGGTTATTGATTTGATATTCTGGCGAAGTTACTTTCAGATGAGGGCCCGAAACCGGGCGCGGACGCTACAAATTGCTACAAGATTTGATTGTGTACAAAAGATCAAAAACTCAAACAAGTGAAGCGGTGAATCCGTTGTTTCCAAGAAACTTCGCCTCAATCCAACGATTATTGATTTGATATTCTGGCGAAGTTACTTTCAGATGAGGGCCCGTGATCGGCGCAGACGCTACAAATTGCCACAAGAATTGGCTTTTTATCCGCGATTGCGAAGGCAACGAACGAATCAGGCTCCCCGCCAGGGCTGGGCCTGTGCTTCCAAGTAACTTCGCTTCAATCTAACGATTATAGATTTGATATTCTGGCGAAGTTACTTGCCGATGAGGGCCCATAATTGGGTGCAGCCGCTACAAATTGCTACAAAAAATTGGCTTGGCGTCGACAATTGCAACTATATACGAGTGAAGTAGTGAAGTACTGATCTTATGTTACAAATTGCTACAACAAAATGGATTTGCATCGACTATTGCAAATACAAACGATCGAACAAATTTATGATCTTGAAGTTTCTTTTCCTGAAGCTTCACCCTCAGAGCGATGTCTTCTCAGTGTTCTCTGTGACTCTGTGGTTAGTTTGGTTTTTTGATCTTTGGTTGCGTCCTGCCCGCGCTGTGTTACAAATTGCTACAACAGAATTTGGGCTGCATCGACTGTTGTAAAATCAATTGAATGAATAGTTGATAATGATGTTACACAATGCTACACGTTTGCGCTCCTGAATCTTCCAACTTTGTCCCTGGATTTTTCAACCTTTTGCCGTCTGGTACGGAAGTTATTTCTCCAGCGTTCCACAGAAGTTTTCGCAACAGGTTTCACAGTTCCTCTTTCTATTTATTAGTGGTGACCGCGTTCGGCGTTTATTTTGGAGTCATCTTGTGGATCAATTCATTCAAACCGATGTCGAATTGCTCAAGAAGTTGCTGCTCGGTCAACTTCCGGTTGGGGAAGCGGAGCGGCTGTCGGTCGTATATGCCGATGATAACAGACTGGCTGTGTTGGCCGAAGCGATCGGCAAACCGGATGACACATTGCTCACCGATTTGCGAAACCATCAGACGCAGGCCGATCCGAACGCAGAACGTCTGATTGCTCGTCTCAAACAACGGCTTCGGAGCGCAGTCGTGGAAGCAAGTGCGATTAACGACACCGTCGGACTTGTCGGCGATCCATCGGCTCCAGTTCAAGCGAGTCCGGAATTCCTCGAATACTTCCGCATTCAGAAGGTACTCGGCGAAGGTGGTATGGGCACGGTCTACCTCGCCGACGATACCAGGCTAGGTCGAAAAGTCGCTCTGAAAACCCTTACGGCGCGAACTGGCCGCGAATGCCGCGGCCAAGGATCGTTTCTTGCCGAGGCCCGAAGTGCCGCCCAGCTCGAACACGATCACGTCATTCCCATTCACTATGTCGGTGAAGCGGATGGAATTCCTTTTCTGGCAATGCCCTACCTCCAGGGAGAACCGCTGGATGTTCGCATTCGACGCGAACAAACGGATGGAATGTTGCTGCCCATTTCCGAGACGGTTCGGATAGTGGGTCAAATCGCTTCCGGTCTGGCGGTGGCTCATGCCCGTGGTTTGATTCACCGCGACATCAAGCCCGCGAACATTTGGCTGGAAGCTCCCAGCGGGCGAGTGAAGATTCTCGATTTCGGGCTGGCCCGAAGTCAATCGGACGAGGCCCACCTCACCGTCAGCGGCACGATCTTGGGCACGCCCGCTTACATGGCTCCCGAGCAAGCGCGCGGCTTGCCGGTCGACCATCGAGCGGACTTGTTCAGTCTCGGCTGCATCTTGTACGAAATGCTCACCGGAAAGCGACCTTTCACGGGGCGCGATACGATGGCGATTTTGTCCAGCCTGGCTCTCGATAATCCGCCACCTCCACACGAGCTGAACCCGCAGTGCCCGGCGGATCTTTCACGCCTCACCATGCAAATGTTGGAGAAGCAACTGGACCGCCGTTCTGCTTCGGCCAGGCTCATCGCGGATGCGCTTGCGAAAATCGGAGCTGCCAACTCGAATTCAACCGGGATTCTCAGTCCAAATCCGTTTGCGGACATCGACGAGCCCGATTACACGGAGCAATTACCGGAGGTGATGCCGAAGGTCGCGTCGGAGACAAGCCGCGCAAGCGTCGGCGCGTGCCCATATTTGCGATCGGATTGCTTCTGGCCCTCATTGGTGTCGGCATCGGCTTCGGTGGAACGATCTTCCGGCTCGTCACCAATCAAGGTGAACTGGTGATCGAGGTGGACGATAAGGATGTCGAAGTGAAGATCGTACAAAATGGCGTGGTGGTACAGGATAAGACCAACAAACGCGAGTTTACGCTGGCTGCGGGCAAGGGTGAGATCGAGGTCGTCGACCAAGACGGCCTCAAGTTGACAACGAAGACATTTGAGTTGACGCGTAATGGCAAGACGAGGGTCCGAGTGACGGTGGAAGAACTGGCAGATGCCCGAAAGCCGAAGCCGAGAATCGAACCGCAACCAATCAAGGGCGGCGATTCCGATCGCAAGGCGGCGGAGTATGTGCTTTCCATCGGCGGTAAGGTGGGCATCAACGATATGCCACCCGAACTCAAGAACACTGCCGAATTGCCGAAACAGCCTTTCACACTCTCAACCATCGTACTTGGTGATAACTCCCAGGTTAGCGATGTGGGGCTGGCATACTTTAAGGACTGCAAAAACCTGACGCTACTCAGCCTGCCCTACACAAATGTTGGCGATTCCGGGCTGGCGCACTTCAAGGATTGTAAAAACCTGAGGTACCTCGCACTGGACGGTACGAAAGTGAGCGACGCAGGGCTGGCATCCTTCAAGGACTGCAAAAACCTGACATACTTCGACCTGAGCGGCACGAATGCGAGCGATGTGGGGCTGGCACACTTCAAGGACTGCAAAAACCTGACGTACCTCTACCTGAACGGCACGAAAGTGAGCGATGTGGGGCTGGTACACTTCAAGGACTGCAAAAACCTGACGGCACTCGGACTGACCGGCACGGAAGTGGGCGACGTAGGTCTGGCTCACCTTGCGGAACTGAAAGCGCTGATCCGCGTCGAACTCACTAAAACGAAGGTCACCGCCGAGGGAGTCAAAACCCTGGCAACGGCGCTGCCCAAGTGCAAGATCGAATGGGACGGCGGTGTGATCGAGCCGAAGCAATCTTCCGACCCCGATCGCAAGGCCGCCGAGTTTGTGCTTTCCATCGGCGGAGTGGTGCGCATCAATGATCAGGATCGCAACCTCAAGAACATTGCCGAATTGCCGAAAGAACAATTCACAGTCTCAGTGATCCTACTCGCTGATAACCCCCACGTGAGCGACGCGGGGCTGGCACACTTTAAGGATTGCAAAAACCTGTCGCGCCTCGACCTGCACAACACGCAAGTGAGCGATGTGGGGCTGGCGCATTTCAAGGACTGCAAAAACCTGACTGTACTCGAACTGGGCAACACGAAAGTGAGCGATGCAGGGCTGGCACACTTCAAGGGCTGCAAAAACCTAAAGGGCCTCGACCTGCGCCGCACGACAGTGAGCAACGCGGGGCTGGCATATTTCAACGACTTCAAAAACCTGACGTTCCTCGACCTGAGCCACACGAAGGTGAGCGATGCGGGTCTGGCATACTTCAAGGACTGCAAAAACCTGACATTCCTCGTCCTGGGCGACACGAATGTGAGCGATGCGGGGCAGGCATACTTCAAGGACTGCAAAAACCTGACGGGCCTCAGTCTGATCAACACGAAGGTGGGCGATGTGGGGCTGGCTCACTTCAAGGACTGCAATAACCTGACAGAACTCTGGCTGAACGATACGCAAGTGAGCGACGCGGGGTTGACACACGTTGCCCAATTGAAAGCGCTTATCCTCATCAATCTCAAGAAGACGAAGGTCACGGCCGAGGGGGTGAAGACTCTGGCAGCAGCGCTACCCAAATGCAAGATCGAGTGGGACGGCGGTGTGATCGAGCCGAAGCAATCTTCCGGCCCCGATCGCAAGGCTGCCGAGTATGTGCTAACGATCGGCGGTTTGGTGTGCATCAACGATCAGCTTCTCAACCTGAAGAACACAGCCGAATTGCCTAAAGAACACTTCACACTCTCAGCAATCCATCTCGGCGGTAACCCCCAAGTGAGCGACGCGGGACTGACACACTTCAAGGACTGCAAAAACCTAACACGCCTCGGCCTGGAGGGCACGCAAGTGGGCGATGCCGGGCTGGCTCACTTCAAGGACTGCAAAAACCTGACCTTCCTCTCCCTGAACGGCACGAAAGTGAGCGATGTAGGGCTGGAAAGCTTTAAAGAATGCAAAAACCTGACCTTCCTCGCCCTGAACGTCGAGCAAGTGAGCGACGCGGGGTTGGCAAACTTTAAGGACTGCAAAAACCTGAAGGCACTCAGCCTGGTGGGCACGCAAGTAGGCGATGCCGGGCTGGCTCACTTCAAGAACTGCAAGAACCTGACGCAACTCTACCTGAACGGCACGAAGGTGAGCGACGTAGGGCTGGCACACTTCCAAGACTGTAAAAATCTGACGCAACTCAACCTGTACGATACGCAAGTGAGCGACGCGGGGTTGGCACACGTTGCCAAAATGAATTCGCTGATCCACCTCGATCTCAAGAAGACGAAGGTCACCGCCGAAGGAGTGAAAACTCTGGCAACAGCGCTGCCCAAGTGCAAGATCGAGTGGGACGGCGGTGTGATCGAACCGACGCAATCCGCCGACCCCGATCGGCGAGCCGCTGAGTATGCGCTGTCCATCGGCGGGGTGGTGCGCATCAACGATCACGTTCACGCGTTCAAGAACATAGCCGAATTGCCGAAAGAGAACTTCACACTCTCGGCCATCCAACTCACCGAAAATGCCCAGGTTAGCGACGCCAGGCTGGCACATTTCAGGGACTGCAAGAACCTGAGGATCCTCCACCTGAACAACACGAAAGTGGGCGACGCGGGGCTAGCTTACTTCAAGGACTGCAAAAACCTGGATAACCTTGGACTCGGCGGCACACACGTGGGCGATGGCGGGCTGGCGCACTTTAAGGACTGCAAAAACCTGACGCAACTCGATCTGACGGAAACAAACGTGAGCGATGCGGGGCTAGCTCACTTCAAGGACTGCAAAAACCTGACGGGCCTCAACCTGCGCGGCACGAAAGTGAGCGATGTCGGGCTGGCATACTTCAGGGACTGCAAAAACCTGACGGGCCTCAACCTGAGCCGCACGAAAGTAAGCGATGCCGGGCTGGCTCACTTCAAGGACTGCAAAAACCTGCTGCACCTCCACCTGTACGACACGAAAGAAGTGAGCGATGTGGGGCTAGCTTACTTCAAGGACTGCAAAAACCTGACCCAGCTCGGACTGAACAGTACGAACGTGAGCGATGTGGGGCTAGCTTACTTTAAAGACTGCAAAAACCTAGCGGTCCTGGAACTACACGGCACGAAAGTGAGCGACGCGGGGCTGGCTTACCTCAAGGATTGCAAAATCCTGACGCAACTCTCACTCAACGGGACGAAAGTGAGCGATGTGGGGCTGGCATACTTGAAGGACTGCAAAAACCTGATGAGCCTCAGTGTGGGCGACACGAAGGTGAGCGATGTGGGGTTGGCATACTTGAAGGACTGCAAAAACCTGACGGGCCTCGAACTATACAATAATACGCAAGTGGGCGACGCTGGGTTGGCTCATGTTGCCGAACTGAAATCGCTGATCCGGATCTCACTCACGAAAACGAAGGTCACGACGGAAGGGGTGAAGACCCTGTCAACAGCCCTGCCCAAGTGCAAGATCGACTGGGACGGTGGCGTCATCGAACCGAAGAAGTGACATCCATACCGAGCCTTTCGGTTGGTTTCACGGGCTAAATCGCATATTCGGGATTTGGGGAGCTGCCCCCATCGGTAGGAGATCAGGAGTGCAATCGAGTCACATTCAACCGACCACCTTCCTTTCGGATCGTCGAGAATTCTTGCGAATCGGCGGTGGTTTGGCCGTCAGCGGATTTTCGTTGCCAGGGCCGGCAACAGCGACACAGGCCGCTCGGAAGACCGAAGTGCGCTCCTGTATTTTCATTTATCTACTCGGTGGTCCGCCGCATCTGGATATGTGGGACTTGAAACCCAATGCACCGGCGGAGATCCGCGGCCCGTTTCGCCCCATCTCCACCATCGTGCCGGGATTGCATTTATGCGAACACCTCCCGCACCTCGCCAAGCTGGCCGATCGATATGCCCTCATCCGTTCGGTCTCCCACAACAACCATAACCACACGCCGATGATCTACTACACCCTCACGGGCCGGGAAGTGGCTCAACCGGGTGTTGACAACGACGTTCGACCACCCGAGCGCGGCGACTACCCGCACATCGGTGCTTTGCTGAGCCGATTCAAGCCGGCACCGCGCGGTATTCCTGGATATATCGCTGTCCCCGAACTTGCCACGCGCAGCAGCACCAAGGGAGAATTTAAGCGAACCAGGCTGCTTTGCGCGGCGGCGGCGGCGGCATCCTCGGACCGTTGTTCGATCCGCTTTGCGTCAACGGCGAACCCGGCACGAACCAGGCGATCCCCGCTCTGAGTTTGCCAAAGGACGTTATGGCCGCTCGGCTGGATCGACGCGCTGAGTTGCTTTTACGCCTCGATCATCTCGGCCCATCCGGCGCGAGTGCCAGAACCCACGAGGAGCTGCGCGGTCAGGCGATAGCGCTGACGGGGGCATCCGCCGGCGCATCATCGGCGTTCTCACTCGATACGGAGCCGCCGGCTGTGCGCGACCGCTACGGCTCCGGACGCTTCGGCAAGGCTCTGTTGTTGCGCGCCGACTCGCCGAAGCCGGGACGCCGATGATCGCCATCCACTTCAACGAAATGACGGTTTGCGATGGCTGGGACACTCACTCGAAGAACTTCCCGGCCCTACAAAACGAGTTGCTGCCGATGGTGGATCGAGGGCTGTCGGCCCTGCTTGGCGATCTGGAACAGCGCTGTCTGATTGGACCAGACGTTGATCGTCGTGATGGGGGAGTTTGGGCGAACGCCAAAAATCAACAAGGATGGAGGGAGAGACCACTGGGGGTCATGCCAGTCGGTATTGATGGCGGGTGGTGGTATCCGGGGTGGGCAAGTGATCGGCTCCTCGGACAAGATCGGCGCATATCCTGTCTCGGATCCGGTCGATCCGGTCGACATTCATGCGACCCTTTATCACTGCATGGGTCTCGATGCGGAGCAAATCTATCACGATTCTCTCAATCGACCATTCCCGCTCAGCACCGGGCGCGTTATTAGAGGACTGCTATAACTTTTGACTTTTTATCTATTGAAGGTAGACTTCAGAATTGAGAAAAATACGATGGTGGGCAAACGCTTCTTGATTTTCAGTACACTCCTCACTGTGCTTTTTCTCGCAAACGCTGAAAAGAAGCTTTGTCCTCAAATGGTTGGGAGCGGGACTATGAAGTGGTTGTGGGAAAAAAAGGCCGATGGGTAGTGCCTTACCGTCGCCCACTCAGCAAAACACCTTCCTCATCGGCTTAATAAGATGATACGGGGATTTGGGCAAGATGTCAACGACATTCCGATTACGAATTCGCAAGTTTCACCATCGGTGAAACACGCTCTTTCCATCGATATCACTGCTTAAATATATTACAAGAAATTAGGTTCTGCATCCAGTTCCAGGGTTGCAAACTGACCGCGTTTCCACTTCTCTACCGCCAGTGCCGCCATGGCCGCGTTGTCGGTGCAAAGGTTCACCGGCGGGATGAATAACTCCACACCTTCTGCTTGGCTCATCGCGTCCAGAGCAGCCCGCAAGGATTTGTTCGCGGTGACACCGCCCCCCACTGCAAGACGAGTAAGCCCAGTTTTTCGCAGAGCCTGTTTGCATTTTGCGGTCAGAACCTCGACCACGGCTTGTTGAAAACTGGCGGCGACATCCGCGCGCATAGGTCCGGCTGGGGGCGGTGCAGCTCTGGTGACATCCTGACCATGAATCGTGTACAGGACCGCAGTTTTCAAACCACTGAAACTGAATTCAATGCGATCCTCATGGATAAACGAACGCGGAAATTTGAATGCACTGGGATTACCCGTTGCGGCCTCTCGCTCAAGCGCTGGCCCGCCGGGAAAGCCCAGGCCAAGGATCGCCGCAACCTTGTCGAATGCCTCGCCTGCGGCATCATCGCGAGTGCCGCCGAGAAGTTCCATCGACAGTGCATCCTGGCAGTGGAATATCGCTGTGTGCCCGCCGCTGACGACCATGCCGACGCAGGGAAAAATATCGCGTTGCGCTGCAAGCCGGCACGCGTAAATGTGCGACGCAACATGGTTGACTGCGATGAGCGGCACCCCCAGCGCCAGCGCCAACATCTTGGCCGTTGTGACACCCATCAACAGCGCACCTACGAGGCCGGGCGTATTATGAACGGCCACGCAGCCGATGTCTTGAATGGATAGCCCGGTGCGCTGAAGGGCGTCGTCGATGACGGGAATCATCTGTCGCAAATGCGCGCGCGCGGCGATCTCAGGAACGACGCCGCCAAAGGGAGTGTGCAGTTCGTTTTGGGAGGCGACGACGCTGGAGAGAATGCGCAAGTCATCCGTAAATACCGCTGCTGCGGTCTCATCGCAACTCGTTTCCAAAGCCAGAAAAATCATTGCTCGTTCCAGCTTCAATACGGCAACCCTTCCGGCTTGGGACTTGCGATCGGGGACTTGGAACTTGGGACTGCTGCCTCCGCAAAGACAGGCTCCTTCCAGTTGTTGGCCTGCCGCCAGAAGTTCAACGGATTATCGTGAACGACTTTCTTGATGATGCTTTCGGAATGGCCGCGCCGCTTCATCTCCTGGATAAACTCCGGCACAGCCAGCGGGTCGGATTTCCCCCAGTCGCCCGCGGAATTCACCATGATCCGCTCGGTGCCGACCATCTCAATAATATCGACTGCGCGGGCCGGTGTGCATTTCGTCGTCGGATAAAGCGTCATGCCGCACCAGAAGCCGTTATCGAGCGCCAGTTTGACGGTGTGCTCTTCGACGTGATCGACACAAACTCGGTGCGGTGTGACTCGCCGATCGCCCTTGAGCATATCGACGATCATCCTCGTGCCCTTGAATTTGTCTTCGAGGTGGGGCGTGTGAATGAGGATCAGTTCATTGGTCTTCATCGCCAAATCGAGGTGTTCTTGAAAAATGGTTGCTTCATTGACGGTGTTCTTGTTCAGGCCGATTTCACCGATGCCCAGCACATTCGGTTTGGAAAGGAATTCTGGAATCAAGGCGATGACCTCGCGCGACAGGCTGACGTTCTCGGCTTCCTTGGCGTTGATGCATAGCCAACAGTAATGCTTGATGTTGAACTGCGCAGCGCGTTTGGGTTCGTATTCGGTCAGTTGCCGGAAGTAGTCGTGGAAAGCGATGGCGCTGCCCCGGTCGAAGCCCGCCCAGAAAGCCGGCTCACTAATGGCCACGCACTGGGCGTAGGCCATGCGTTGGTAGTCATCGGTGGTGCGGGAAATCATGTGTATGTGCGGGTCGATGTAGGAGGACATATTTGCAACCTCTTTCTTGTCAATCACTTGCGTCGCTATTGGTGCCGTGAAAAGTGCCGGAATCGCCCCTTCACTCCACATCATAGCAGATTCAAGACCGGGAAGCATCTGGTCGGTGGAACGCGACCGCATTCCTGGAGCGTTGTAGTGCGGAGGACCGAGGCCCCTTCTCCAATGGGTCGCCCTCAAGCAAGACGGAGCCTTGATTTTGAATGAGGAAACTCAGTGGAACGGCGCGACGCGGTTTGTCATCGTTCAATGTTGCAGTGGGGCAGGGCAGCCCGAAGTTTCGCGACGCCTTGCTCGGTAACCTTGGTTCCTCTCAACCCCAGGAAGGTCAGGCTTTTGATCGCCGCGAGATGTTCGACCCCAGCGTCGCTGACGGTAGTCCCGTTGAGGAACAGGTTGTGAAGGTTCGTCAAATGCTTCAGGTGTGCCAGGTGCTCGTCCGACAACGGGTTGTTATCCAGTCTCAACTCAAGCAGCTTCGTCAGCCTTTTGAGATGGACGAGCCCGCCGCCGGTCACCTTGCCGTTCCATACCGCCAATGAATGCAAGTCGGTCAAGTCCTTTACGATCTCCAGTACCGCATCCGTCATCTCCGGACTGCCGCAGCAGAAATGGCGCAGGCTCTTCATGTCCCGCACAAAAGATACTCCGGCCTCGGTCACTCGCGTGTTGATGCAGTAGAGCCCGGTCAGCTTCATCCCCTTGAGCGGCGACAGGTCGGAAACCTTGGTTTCGCTACAATCCAGTTCGTCCAGTTTCATCCCGGTGAGCGGCGTGAGGTCCGTTATCGGCGAGTGACTGAGTTTCACGCACTGCGGAGCCATTCCCGCCAGGGGAGTAACGTCCGAGACGCCAGTCGAATTAAGCTCCACACGTTTTAGAGGCATACCCTTGAGCGCGGAGATGTCCGAGAAAGGGCTCCGACGGCTATCGAAGATGGTAAGCTTCATGCCGGCCAGGGGTTTCAAGTCCTTGACCTGGGTCTCCCAAAGAGCGATCACGTCCAACGGCATGCCCTGGAGAGCGGAGAGATCAGATACCTGCATATCTTGGAGATGCACCTTGGTCAGCTTCATCCCCTTGAGAGGAGTCAGATCGGTGAGTGGACTCTCTGTACAATAAAACACTCTCAGGTTCGGCGCTGCCCGCACCGGGGAGATGTAGCGCACGCCACTACACACGAGCTCCGTGATCGTGCTGGCTTCCTGACGGATATGGAAGTCACGCAATTCAGGATTGAGTTCGCGGAACCGCTCTTCGATGGCACCGGGTAGATTGCCGAGGTCGAGGCGCTTGACGCGTTCCAGCCAGGCCGCATCGGAAAGCCCTTTGGGTACGCTGGTCCGAGCGGCAAACCACTCCCGTATGTTTACCTCCGGACCCGGCAAGCGATAAACGTGAATGGTCCCATTCGAGTTTCCCGCGGCGACGTAGCGGCCATCCCGGCTGAGTGCGCCAAACGACAGATTCTCTCCGGCCGATCCCACTGCTAACACCATCTTCCTCGTTTGTTCCCCGCTAACGTCCCATAATCTCACCGAACCGTCGAGGGAGGTGGTGAACGCAAGCCGGCCGTCCGGCCGCAATGCCGCGTCGGTAACGCGGTCTCGGTGCCCATCAAGCTAATAAAGTCCCCGGTCTTCAGGCTCCACAATCGCGCCACAGGCTCCGGCGGTGCATAACCGACCATGATCGATTCCCCATCGGCGCTGAACTCCACGGAGAAGACCATGGTCTTGCGTTGCAGGGTTTGTAGAACTTTGCCGGTCGCGACCTCTGAGATGACTACTTTGCCATCGTCGCCACCGCTCGCCAGCCTTTGTCCGTCAGGGCTGAACGCCACCCGCCGGACCCGACCGACATGCAGGCCACGCATTGTCCGTGCCTCCTCGCCGTTGCGCGTGTACCACAACCGCACTCCGCCGTCCTCCATGCCCGCGGCGACAAGACTGCCATCGAGATTGAAGCGGGCCGTTGATAGACGATCATAGCCACCCAGAACTCGGCGAAGTTCGCCGGTGAGCGTATTCCAGAGAATCAACTTCCCGTCCGGACTGGCCGACACCAGATGCTTGCCGTCCGGGCTGAAGGCGACAAACCACACTTGGGAATTGTGCCCAAGAAGACGGTGGCGTAGGGTTCTCGTCGCCAGATCCCAGATGAGGACAGCCTGATCTGCACCGCACGAGGCCAGAGAGCGGTCATCAGGGCTGAAGGCAACTCCGAGGACTTCCCGTATGTGGCCAGGGTCGGGCAATCGCGCTTTGCCTTTCTTGGTGTCATAGAGGCGTACGACGCGGTCCCATTCAAAATTGCACACCGCGAGGGTGCCGTCATCCGGACTGAGGGCGTAGGTTATGCTGGTGGATTCCTTGATCCCCAAAGGCACAGAGGCGACAAGTTCACCACTGGCTGGGTTCCAGCAGCAAGCGCTCTCACCGTCTTTTGAACCACTTTCTCCGGTCCACAGGTTGTTGGAGTGGGACTCAAAACGAGCCCAACCCGCCGGGTCGTGTCGGGTGCGACCCGGCGGGGCCGTCTTTTCAAAAGACGGCGTGACCCCTTTCTTCGTGATGTCGGCGACCTTCCAGACACTGACCTTGTGGATCGAACCACAGGCCAGCCAATGCCCGTCCCGGCTGACGCTCACCGTCGCAAACCCACGATCGCCGTGGTTCGCGACGAACTCCTCCTTCCCCGTCTCGAGCGACCAGCCGCGGACGCTGCCGTCAATGGCGCTGCGACCACGCGCTTCCCGTCAGGCATGACCGCGACGGAGAAAAGCCACGCATCGCAAGCAATGACTCGGGTCTGGCGACCCTTCTCGACATCATAGACACGGACGGTTTTATCGAGAGCGCAGGAAACCAGGGTTTTACTGTCCGGCGTGAACGCGATACCGGCGAGCCAATCGGTGTGCTCCGGCAAGTCATGGAGAACGTCGCCGGTCCGTACATCCACAAGCCTGATATTCCTTAATTCCCCCATGGCGAGCTTGGTCCCGTCGGGGGAGAAGGCCAAAGAACTAACCTTATCGCCGATTCGTCCGGGGTAGCGGCGCAGCAGTCGACCGGAAGCCGCATCGAAGAGGAAAGCTTCGCTCCCGCTTTCAGCCGCAATCGTTTTCCCATCTGGACTGAAGGTCGGGAAATGAGATTTTCCATTGAGCCGAAAGCGCACGTCACCCAGCACCGCCACCAGGTCGGGAGGAGCCCGGGTGGGATCCCCTCCTCCGACAAAGGAGAGAACGTCAGCGGGAATGTCGGAGCGCCGCAGGCCATCGGCCGGAACTCCCTTGGCCTCCGAAGTAATTTCCTTGTCTTTTGGCTTTCGCTCCGGTTCTGCATCAGCTTTGAGTGGCTCTTTTTTCAACTGCACCTTCGCCACAACCTTCGGAGCCATCGTCACTCGGACTTTCACCTTGCCGTCCTTGATCAGAGTGAACTCCGGCGTATTCAGGCTCAATCCGTCCGCTCCTTCAACCCGGATCGCGTAAGCTCCCGAAGCGATCGTCTTCTGGCGCTCGCCGGCCGAGAGCGTGTAGCGATCCTTGCCGTCCGGCCCGGAGAGAATCACTTTGCCGTTTTTGATCTTCGCTTCCACATCTTCGTCCATCTCGACGATCAGCGTTCCATTCGGCGTTTCAACGCGTAGAACGTTGCTCGCGAGCCAGTAGCCAACAGATACGAGAAGGACCAGCGCCACTGCGAGAAACAAGGAACGCCGATAGCGTCGGCGAGGACCCGCTGGTGAGATTGGTCCTGGCACTCGACGTACACCGACGTTTGTCCAAACCGGAAAGCGCCCGTTCGCGTGCCATTTCAGCCAGAGTATCGGCCACGGCCTGGGCCGACTCCGGCCGATCCTTCTGATTCTTGGCCAAAAGCTGCATGATGAAATCCGACAGCTCGACCGGCAGTTCCAGGTTGAGCGATACCGGCGGTGCAGGATTTTCTGTCGCCACCGCCATCAGGGTGCTGACCATGTCGCTGCCCCGGAAGGGTAGTTCTCCGGTGGCCAGGCGGTACAGAACACACCCCAGGCTGAAAAGGTCGCAGCGTCCGTCGAGGCTCTTGCCCTGGCCCTGCTCGGGGGCCATGTACGCGGGGGTGCCAACGATCGCGCCTTGCTGGGTGATCTGGCCCTCCTCGCCGATCGCGCGGGCCAGGCCGAAGTCGAGGATCTTGACGTGCGCCCCTTTTTGCCTTCCAGCCAAATATTGGCCGGTTTGATGTCGCGGTGGATCAGCCCGCGCTCATGGGCCGCCGCCAACCCCAGTGCAATCTCATGGCCGATCCGCAAAATTTCCGCCGTGGGCAACTTGCCATCCCGGTTCAGCCTGGCGTCGAGCGGCTCACCTTCCATGAAGTCCATGGCCAGAAAGGGAACGCCCCGATCCTCGCCGACCTGATAGATGGTGACGATGTGGTCATGCTTGATCGCGGCGGCCGCACGGGCCTCGCGCAGGAAGCGCTGGCGGGCGCTGGCGCTGGTGGCCATTCCCGGCAGCATGGCCTTGATTGCGACCAGACGCGCAAGGTGGGGATCCTCGGCACGAAAGACCACCCCCATGCCGCCCGCGCCCAATACTTCAAGAACCCGGTAGGGACCGAGTCGGCCCAACTCGTCAGGAGCTTGCGCGGTAGCGAGGAAATCGTAAAGCTCCTTGTTTTCATCCAGCGCGAGCTGACGCAATCCCGTCCTCGGCTCAACTACTCGGCTTGGAAGTTTTCCTCCATCGATGGTTGAGGTTGACGGCAGGTTTTTTGCATCGAGCGACACCGTCTCCATGTTGTCTGGCTGCGCCACTGGCTCATTGCGTTGCTTGATGTCTTCGGACACTGATGGCACGCAAAAGGGCTGTTGGCAACCGGGACACTTGACCTTTCTACCCGCCAGTTCACTTTTGACTTTCAGGGCCTTGTTGCAGTTTGGGCAAGCAAAAACCAGGCGCAGTGCTGGTGCCGTCAATTTGGCCCGACCAACGTCGGCCGAGGCATCGTTCGGGCGCAGCTTGCTCAGCCGTTCGACAAGGCGGACAACGACCGCGTCGGCAGCCCCATTTTCCTTCGCCTGATTCTGCTGGATGAGTTCGGCCAGGGTAGCTTTTTCGGCAAGCGTGCTCAGCCTCTGAGCGCAAAGATCGCAGCGTTCCAGATGAAGAAGCAATTCTTCGTCGTCGGCGTCCGCAAGCTTGCCCTCCGCAAGCAGCAGGTACTGGGTCAAATCGGGGCAAACGGCAGCCTCGGACATAGCGGTCTCCTTGAAGAGCAGGCGGATCAAGCACCAGAGGCTATTTTCCGCCTGGTCTACAAGCCGCTATATATAGATAGTTCGGTCAATGCGAAAACTTGACGCGAAAGTAGTTCGAGAAATTAAGATTCAGTCCAGCAGACCTTCTAGGTCGCGCCGCAAACGCTTCAGAACCCGAAACTTAGCGGCGTAGACGGCACCGACAGACAGGCCCAATTCGGCTGCCACACTCGCGGCGGGTCGACCGGCCACCACCATCTCCCAGCACGCCTTCCAGGTTGACTCCTCGAAATCCGCTTGCATCATCAGAAGGGCCCGGTTGACCAGATGGTGTTGGTACTCGGCGTTCCAGGCCGCCTCAAGATCGTCCGCGATGGCTGCAGGCTCCGGTTGTCCGTCAATTCCGCCCACCATGCTGTTGTTAAGCTTTTTACGGTCCTTGCGCCATTTGTTGATGGTTAGCGTCCACAACCAGCGCCGAAAGCTCTGCTGACGATCGTAGTTGAACGTCGGCAAAACCTTGAGCAAGGTGACTAACACGTCTTGCACAAGATCAGCCGCGTCTTCTTCTTGCAACCCGACTCGGCGAGCCCAGGCGTAAATCAACGGGGTATAGAGAGAGACGAATCGCGCCCAGGATTCCGGCTCGAAAGGCTGGCGAAGTCGTTCCAGTAGACTGCTTGGAGTTTTGGTCACCCGCGTTCCTCTCTCCTGATCAGTTTGTCCGAATGCTTTCTATTGCGAACCGATGCCGGATTCACCGCTCGAAATTCGGATCAGGCCGCTGAGAAACAAACACTCAAGTCGCGATCACTTCGCCTTGCACGATCAAGCCGTAGAAAATGCCCCGAGCATCAGTGCCGAGCAAGTGCCGAATTTGGTGGAAACGGTGGAAAATATGGCCAAAACGCCCAGTTCCAGTATCAGATGCATTCGCCCTAACGTCTTTCGCCACAAGACATTTTGTTTCCATTCCAGCAAAGAAAACAGTGCGGGTCGATGTAGTTAGGCATTGATGTAACTCCTTGTCCAGAAGTCTTTTGCAATGCTATTTCATGTCGCCAGCACGGGGATCGGTGAAGGGTAGATATACAATTCCTGCACCTCAAGGTCGCCGAATACCTTGCCGTTGAAATGAGTGGCAACCCGTCCAGGGTAGCGCCGATGGATGTCCAACGCCGCCTTCGCTAGTGGGTCATTCGCCCCGATCAGCTTCAACTGGAAGGGGTCGAAGAGGGGGTCGCGCAACTCCCCTGCGATCCGGAGAACCTCCCCATATGCTACGTCGAAGTTATCATCAGTTATTTTGTCCGACGCGACGTAAAGGCTCCACTCCCCTTCGTCACTTTCTTTGAGCCAGAACGCATTCTGGACGGGATTATACTTCTCGAATTCGCCGAGGAATCTGGCCCCCGCGTCGATCTGATCGATTACCAGCGGACCCTGAACCATTGCATCACTCCATTCGCATTATCCGTGATGGCGTCGTAGAGTTTCTTGGCCTTCTGGTGCGATGTCGTATTGTAGCGGGCCTTCTCGCTCCAATCTTTCACGACCAACCAGTTCTTCCCCAAGGCCGCGTTCGCGGCCGTGTCGGCCGCCCGCGCACCCTCCAGGTTGGCCATCTTCACCAAATCCAGGATGCTATGCGTCCAGCATTTCTCCGAGAACTTCTTGTCTTCGAAAAAGACCTCCGGTGCAAAGGCAACGCGTACCAAGACGCACGCCTTGAGCCCGCACTCGACAGCATACCCGGCGAGATAATAGGCGGCCGACCATCGATGATCGTCGAGTAAGCGTTTCGAGTCTACTAGCCAACGCTCGGCCAACTGCTGCCACTCAAGCCGGGTCACTTGACGCCCCCAGTGCCAAATGTTCGGCGCTTAGCCCACGTCATGGTAGTAGAGCCGGAAACCACTGATGTGTCGGGCATTCGCAGCCATTAACTTCCTAATGATACAGCCGATCGGCCTTGGAGTAAAGTGACAAAGACCGTTGCAAACATGGGCGCGAATTGGGTTTCACTGGCGTTTGGTGCTTGAAGTGAGAGAATTCAAGAAAATGCAGAACGCATAGAGACGATCGCCGACAAAGCGCACTTAATATGAGTAGGGATGGAGGTATGGCGCAAGAATTCGATGAATCGAACGACTTATTGCAACGTGCCGCTAGCGGCGACCCGCAAGCAGTGCAGGATCTGTTTGCGCGCCATCGCGATCGACTCAAACGCATGGTACATCTGCGCTTGAGCCGCCGACTGCAAGGGCGCGTCGATGATTCGGATGTGATTCAGGAAGCGTTTTTGAGCATATCCTGCCGATTGAACGAGTATGTCGCGGATCCGAAGCTGCCGTTCTTTTTGTGGCTGCGGCACATGACGGGGTTGAAGCTGGCGGAAATCCACCGCCGACACCTGGGCTCGCAGCTTCGCGATGCCGATCGGGAAGTGACGCTGCACCGCGGCGGTCTGCCCGAAGTCGATTCCATATCACTCGCCGCCCACCTGCTCGGCCAACTGACGACGCCGTCGCAAGCCGCCATCAAGGCCGAGACTCGTCTAATCGTTCAAGAGGCCTTGAACAACATGGACCCCACCGATCGTGAGGTGCTGGCCCTGAAGCACTTCGAGCAGCTTTCGACCAGTGAAATCGCTGAAGTGCTCGGCATGTCCAAAGCGGGTGCCGGCAGCCGGTATTTGCGCCATCAAACGGCTCAAAGAGATCCTCTCTCAAATACCTGGCTTCATGGAGTGAAAGTAGCCGCGTTCGCCAGAACGCGGGTTAGCCAAGGCATGAGGCCCGCGTTCTGGCGAACGCGGCTACACGTATCCTCAAACCGTGGGAGTCTGATGGCCTTTTCAGAATCGCGCTCTGAACTCATCATGGAACTCGCCGAGGAGTTCCTCGAGCGCTACCGCAAGGGCGAAAAGCCGCCGCTGAAAGAATACATCGACCGGCATCCCGAACTGGCGGCGGAGATCAAGGATGTCTTCCCGGCGATGGCCATGATGGAGAACATCGCCGTCGCCGATGACTCGATGGAGGAGCGCCAGGCACCCACTGTCTCCGCAACTCCGGAAATCTCCTTTAAGCAACTTGGCGATTATCGCATCATCCGCGAGATCGGCCACGGCGGCATGGGTGTCGTTTACGAGGCGGAGCAGGTGTCGCTGGGCCGGCATGTCGCGCTCAAGGTACTGGCTAACCAGACCTTGAAGGATGCCAAGCACAAACGCCGCTTCGAGCGAGAGGCGCGGGCGGCAGCCAAGCTGCACCATACCAACATCGTGCCGGTCTTCGGGGTTGGCGAACACGACGGCTTGCCGTACTACGTCATGCAGTTCATCCAGGGACTGGGCCTGGACGCCGTGCTCGACGAGTTGAAGAAGATACAGACGGGCACTGCGCCGACCGGCTCACCTGCGGGCGGAGAACTTCGCATCTCACGCCGGGATGTGTCCGCCGCCGACATGGCACGCTCGTTGCTCACCGGCGCGTTTCAGCAATCGGCCGATGGCGAGGCAGGCGATCCCAAACCCGATCCGGCGTTTGCTGCAACCCTGGATCAACCCGGCGATTCTCTCCGAAGCGCTGCTTCGCCGGCCCAGGCCGATTCACAACCGCTTTCGGATACCTTCACCCTCTCGTCTTCCTCCATCATTCTGCCGGGAACGAGCAGCACGGGGCGCAAAGCGGATGCCAAAAAGCAGACCTATTGGCAGAGCGTGGCGAACATCGGCCGACAGATTGCCGATGCCCTGGAGTACGCCCACAAGCAGGGCGTGCAGCATCGCGACGTCAAACCGTCGAACCTGCTTCTGGATTTGCGCGGCACGGTGTGGGTGACCGACTTTGGACTCGCGAAAGTGGCCGGGCCCGGTGCGGAGGATCTGACACACACCGGCGACATTCTGGGCACGCTCCGCTACATGCCGCCCGAGGCATTTGAGGGGAAAACCGACGCCCGCAGCGATGTCTACGCGCTCGGTCTGACGCTGTACGAACTGCTGGCGATGAAGCCGGCATTCAACGAACGGGATCGCAACAAACTCATCAAGCAGGTGACTTCCGGAGAGCCAACACCGCTCGACCAGGTGCGCCGGGAAGTCCCGCGCGATCTGGTCACGATCATTCAAAAGTCGATCGCGCGCGAGCCATCGCGGCGTTATGCGACGGCGGAAGAATTGGCGGCCGACTTGCAGCGTTTCCTGGATGATGAGCCGATCCTGGCCCGGCGGCAGACGCGACGCGAGCGCTATGTCCGCTGGGCGCGGCACAATCCCGGAATCGCGGTTCTCGGTGGCGTGCTGACGGCGGTGCTGGTCCTGGTCACGATCGCGTCGTTACTGGTAGCAGGTCATTTCAGCCGGAGCGCCCAGCGCGAGCGCGAAGCCCGACAAGCGGAGTCGTCGCAACGGCAGATCGCCGAGGAAACGGCACAGCAGGCCAAGGCTCTTGGGCTGGTTCAACTCATCCTCAACGTCGATACGTCGAAAGTGCTACCGTATGTCGCCCAGCTACCGGAGCACCGTCAATGGTCCGATCCGTTGCTGCGCGAGGTATTTGACCAGGCGGCGGACAAATCACAGCAGAAACTCCATGCCGGCCTGGCTCTCTTGCCCGTGGACCCCGGCCAGGTCGATTACCTTTTGGGTCGATTGCTCGACGCCGACCCGCAGGTTGAGCTGGCGGTGATTCGTGATGCCCTGGCTCCGCAGAAGGATCGGTTGCTGGACAGACTGTGGGCAGTGGCGGAGAAGCCGCAACAGGGCTATGACGCGCAACGGCTGCGCGGCGGCGGCGTTGGCCAAGTACGACCCGGACAGTGAGCGATGGGTGAATCGGAGGGTCGATACGGTTGTTTTCCTATCGAGTCTCCAGGAAACGAGCGCAAGAGGTGAGGGCGATTGGTTTCGTAAAGACGGAACCACCGTTGAGGGTGTTCCGATTGTCGTGGACGGCGTTGCTCATCCTCACTCCCTTTTCACGCACGCGCCTCCCGATGGTAGGACGGCCAGTGTTTCTTATAACCTGGATGCATCTTGCACGCAGTTTCTGGCCAGGGTCGGTATCCCGGCCGTGCGGATTGGACAAAGAGATCCAGAATCGCCGTTGGTTTTTGAGGTTGTTGGCAACGGCAAGTCCCTTTGGAAATCAACCCCGTTGGCCAGACGGGGAGAATTTCAAGACTGCCGCGTCGCCCTGGCGGGTATCAGGCGACTGGAGTTGCGAGTCACCTCTCCTGGGCCTTCCAATTGGGGCTGGGCCACCTGGCTGGACGCACGGTTGACTTGCGAACCGAGGATGCAAGATATTGTTGTCAATGACCTGATCGCCGTGCCGGCCGGCCAGTTGACCGCCTGGAAGGAGGCGTTTCGCCCGATGCGTCTTAAATTGCTGATGCCGTTGTCTGCGGTGCTTCGAGGACGCGATGGCTCGGAGCAAGAACGGACGCAGGCCTCGGAAATCTTTGCCGACTACGCCGCCGACCAGCCTGAATTACTGGCCGATCTGCTGATGGACACCGACGACAAGCAGTTCGCCGTCATCTACCCGAAGTTCAAGGAACACCCTGAACGAGGCTTGCCCATACTGATAAGCGAGTGTCGTAAGGAGACGCCGGCTTCCCCTGCTTCGCCCCGGGCATCAGATTGGACGGTTCGATTCTACAAATGGGAGGCAAACGAGCAGAACCAGCCTGCCGACTGGGAAGCGGTGCTCCAATCGCCGATTCTCGATGAGTTGAAAATGCCCCGTTTGTATTTTGCCAACTTGAATCACAATGAAACGCCCCCGACGCCCAGGGTTCCCGGCAGGTATTTCGCCGCGGTCGCCACGACGGAGGCGACTCTGGGGGATGGCGACTACCGGATCAACGCCGCCGCGGATGACTCGCTTCGTGTGTGGTTGGACAATGAATTGGTAATTGACTGGCTCTCGCCGACGACAAGCCATACCGTCCGACATAAACCAGGACGGCACCTTATCAAGGTCGAGTATCGGCAGGTTACGGGACCATACGCTCTTGATGTTGACGTGGTTTCCGAGGAGAAAGAAACGCTGGCGAAACGGCAGGCGAATGCGGGAGTGGCCTTGCTCCGGATGAACCAACTGGAGAAGGTCTGGCCGCTGCTCCAGCACAGCTCTTATCCGAACGCACGGAGCAATCTGATCCATCGCTTAAGTCAGGGGGCGAACGCCGCCGCCATCGTGAAGCAACTGGATAAGGAATTGGACCTGACGATACGCCGGGCGCTGGTGCTGAGCCTGAACGAATTCAACGACAAGCAGTTCTCGCCCGACGATCGCAAGGCGCTCGGGCCGAAGTTGAAGGACATCTACCGGTCGGAGCCCGATCCGGGTCTTCATGCTGCTGCGGAATGGCTGCTGCGCCAGTGGAAGGAGGAAGCGTGGCTCAAGGAAACCGACCGGGCCTGGGCCCAGGGCAAGGTGAAGGGTGGAGGGTGGAGGGTGGAGGGAGAAGGCAGATCAGTGGTCCCTCCACCCTCCACCCTCCACCCTCCACCCGGCTGGTACGTCAATGGCCAGGGCCAGACACTGGTTGTCGTTCCCGGTCCTGTCGAGTTTTGGATGGGTTCTCCCCCGACGGAGGAAGGCCGCGAAAGAGGCCCGGAAGGGACGAACGAGTTTCGACACTGGCAGCGTATCGGTCGCTCGTTCGCCATCGCCTCAAAGGAAGTCACCGTGGAGCAGTTCCTCCGATTCCGCATGGACCACTCGATCGACAAAGGGATTGCACAATCGAACGACTGCCCGGCAAACAAAGTGTCGTGGTACGATGCGGCGGCGTACTGCAACTGGCTGAGTGAACAGGAGGGGATGCCGAAGGACCAATGGTGTTACGAGCCGAACGAGACCGGCGAATATGCTCAGGGGATGAAGATGGCCCCCAATTACTTGCAGCGGACGGGGTATCGTTTGCCGACCGAAGCGGAATGGGAGTTTTCCTGTCGAGCCGGTGCCGTCGCGAGGTATTCGTTTGGCGAGTCGGAGGAACTCTTGCCAAAGTATGCCTGGTACAGAGACAATTCGCAAAACAAGACCTGGCCGGTGGGAAGCCTGAAGCCGAATGACCTGGGGCTGTTTGACATGCACGGGAATGCTTTCGAGTGGTGTCAAGATTCTCAGAAGCTATATGGCGCAGACGGAAATGGACGAGCGACGGAGGACCTGGAAGATCTCGCAGAGATAACCGACAGCCGGCGGCGGATATTACGTGGCGGCTCCGAATGGCATCCATCGTCGTTCGCGCGTTCTGCCGACCGTTACAGCGAGATGCCGACGGACCGTAACGGCATTTTCGGTTTCCGCCCGGCGCGGACTTTGCCATTCCGTTCCTTTGACCGCTACGCCGCTGCCCGCGCTGCATCCCTGACCGCTGCCGACCACGGGAAGGATAAGCTCGACAATGCAGCGAAGACGAAGCTCCGCCAGCAGGCCCTTACCTGGCTAAACGCCGAATTTGCCGACTGGAACAAGGTTCAGCCGACTCCTCGACAAGCCATCGTGCGGACCCTGTGGCTTTGGCAGCACGACAGCGCCCTGGCCAGTATCCGGGACACGGCAGCACTGGCCAAACTCCCGGCAAAAGAACAGACGGCATTCATCCAGTTCTGGTCCGACGTCGCGAAGACCGTAGAACCCGCCAACGGTGCCGAGCGCATCGAGTGCGCCGCATGGCAGTGCTGATTGCAGTGGAACAAGGCAAGGACGAGCCGGCTTTCGACGATGCAACGAAGGCGAGCCTCCGCGGGCAGGCCCTCACCTGGCTCAAGGCCGAGTTGCCCGTGACCGCGGATCGCGCTGGCAAGGCGCGGATCATCGCGGCCGCAGCGCCGCTGCCGGGACTGTTGGATCAACTTAGCGTTGACGCGCCGAATGACGGACGGTTCCAGGTCGAACTGGCCCGACATTATGCCGATCGAGGCAATGCTCCGCTTGCCAAATCAGCCCGCACCAAAGCCCGCGCCGAGTTCGAAGCCCAACTGGCAAAGGAGCCGGAGAACGCGATCCTGGCCGCGGACCTGGCCGACCTACTGCTGATCGATACGCGCTGGAGCGTGCTGAAACCGACCGAGATGAAAGCGGAAGGGAGCGCGAGCCTGAGAATACTGGAGGACGATTCGGTGCTGGTCAGCGGTCCGGTTCCCCCGCAGGACGTCTACACGCTCATTTTCCGCGATCCTCCCGCCCGAATTCAACAACTGCGTCTTGAGGTTTTGCCGCACGAATCGTTGCCCAATAATGGACCGGGCTCTAACGGGAACGGCAATTTCGTATTGACAACGGTGAAAGCCCAGTTGGATCTTCCCAAGGACAAGAGCGAAGCGCGCAGCTTGAAACTGGCAAGGGCTTTCACCGACTTCAGTCAGAACGACTTCAGCGTGGACGGTGCCATTGATGCAAATGACAGTACCGGCTGGGCAATTCAGCCTGAGGAGGGCAAGCGGCATTTCGCCCTGTTCGAACTTGCGGAACCTGTCACTGAAACCGCAGGCACAGTCCTGCGTGTGACCCTCGAGTTCAAATCGGGACACGAGAGGCACAATTTGGGCCGCTTCCGGCTGTCGGCGTCTGGAGAGCCGGCCAATTTTTATCGGGAACAGAAACGTCTCACCCTCCCGAAATTCACCGATCCGTGGTCAGAACTCGCTGCCGCATACGCGCTGAATGGCCGGAACGATAAGGCCGTTGAATACTACGCCAAAGCACTTCAGGCCAATCCAAAACCCGGTGACGAGCGCCGGTCGCAGATCCGCTACGTAGCCGCTTGCACTGCGATCCTGGCTGCTGGCGGACAAGGGAAGGATGAGCCGCCGCTCGACGCTATGGCGAAGGCAAAGTTCCGCCGGCAGGCCCTTGACTCGCTGAGAGCCGACCTCACCGACTGGAGTAAGGTCCAGCCGGTTCCTCGACAAGCCATCGTGCGGATCCTGTGGCTCTGGCGGCAGGACACGCCCTGGCCGGCATCCGCGACGCGAAAGCGCTGGAGAAACTCTCCCCGGACGAACGCGAGGCGTTCGCCCAGTTGTGGGCCGAAGTGGAAGCGTTGTTCAAAGAGTTAACCCCAAAGCGTGTGATCATCAAGGCGGAATACGGTGCCGGCCGCAATCAGTGGGACGTCACCGAACTGCTCCAGAAACTCGTCACCGATGAACCACTGATCACGCTGCCGCGCCCCACATACGTCGAGAGCTTTGGCGGCGACCCGGCGTACGGCGTCGTGAAGCAATTGAAGATCCGCTACGCGCTCAACGGCAAGGTCGGCGAAGTCTCGTTCTCCGAAAACGAACCCATCCTGCTCCCAGCCCCGAAGGACACGGAAGACCCGAAGGGCAAGGAAGATAGGTAAACGCTCAAGTGCTGGGCAGTCAGCAGAAGCCGGTTGGCCATCTTCGAGTTGACAACTTAATGATGCTAGTATGGGTATACGACTCATGGTTGCGGAAGGCAACCGTCCTCACAGACAGCGACGATGATGGACTTTGTAAAAGGTGGGTGGGGAAAACCGGGAGAAGAATCCGAGCTAAATGGGCATCCTTGAAAACCGGCCAACCGGGGGTGATAGGCAATGGCGGCTCATCAACGAATTGACTTCTCGCGAAACAAAAAAAGCCACGCTGAGTCTCGATAACTCAGCATGGCCCTATAACGTTCAAGCGGTCTTTACTTCTTCTCAATCGTCGGCAAATCGGCCAGCGATTCGCTCACCTCGGCATAATGGCTGAATTCCATGCTGAACGATGCCGTACCCGATGTCGCGCCGCGCAGGTCGCTGGTGTAGCCGAACAGTTTCGCTAGAGGCACCTTCGCTCGGATGATACCTCGACCCTTTTCGCTGCTGATTTCCTCGATCATGCCGCGGCGACGCGAAATGTCGCCGGTGATCGCTCCCTGATACGTTTCCGGAGACACCACCACTACCGTCATGATCGGTTCCAACAGGACCAGACCCGCCGCCACCTGGGCTTCCCGGAAGTTTTCCGAGCCGGCGAGCCGGAATGCATCGCCGGAGGAATCGACCGGATGGTACTTGCCAAAGTGCAGTTCCGCCGAGAGATCGACGAACTGGAAGGGATACTTGGCTCCCTTCTTGGTCATGTTGCGAATACCTTCCTCGACCGATGGAATGTACTCTTTCGGCACCACACCGCCCACGATCGAATTCTTGAAGTAGATATTGTTCGGATCAGGCTTCTCGCCGTCTTCCGCCATGATCGCATGCCACTTGTCGATCCCTTCCTGGTCGAGCGGGGTGTACTTCACGTTGATGACGGCATACTTACCGCTACCGCCCGTCTGCTTGATGTACCGGGTTTCGTAATCGATTGGACGAGCAAACGTCTGACGATAGGCAACACGGGGCTTGCCCGACGTCACCTTCACGTTGGGGAAGCGGTGCAGCTTCTCGATCGACACTTCCAGGTGCAGTTCACCCATGCCGCTGAGGATGAGATCTTTCGTCTCCTCATCGGTGTGGAACTTCAAGGTCGGGTCATCGCGCGTGAGGCGATTGATCGCCTTGGCCATCTGGTCGGAATCGCTCTTGGAATCGGGATAGATCGCCACCGAAATAACCGGCTTCGGGAAGGTGATCGATTCCAGCGCCACGGTGCACTGCGAGGGAACATAGCGTATTGCCGGTGTAGGTATACTTCAGACCCACGACCGCAACGATGTCGCCGGGACCGGCCTTTTCGAGCGCGATCCGGCTATCGCCCATCATCCGGTAGAGCCGGGCGATGCGCTCTTCCTTGTTGTGCGTCGTGTTGAGGACCGTGTCGGCCTGATGAAGTTCGCCAGAATAGATGCGAACGTATACCAGGTCGCCGCTGGAATCGGCCACCGTCTTGAAAGCCAGACCCGAAAAAGGCTCCTTTTCCTCGGCCTTGCGCACGAGCTTCTCTTTCTCCTTCGACTTCGGGTTGAACCCTTCCACCGGAGGACGATCGAGAGGACTCGGCAAGAAGTTGACCACCGCATCGAGCAGAATCTGCACGCCGTGGAAATTCTTCGAGGAGCCGCAATAGATGGGCGTGAACTTGCCCTGGAGGGTGCCGGCGCGCAGTGCTTTCAGCAGCATGTCCTTGGGCACGTCCTTGCCGTCGAGAATCAGTTCGGCCATGTGGTCATCGGCCAACGAAGCGGTTTCGAGCAACTGCTCGCGATACTTGTGGGCCACTTCCTGGAACGCAGCAGGAATATCGACGAGCGAATACTTGCGGTTGGTCTTATCGGTGTCATCCTTCAAGACGAACTTGAAGTCGATGAGGTCGATAATGCCCTTGAAGTCGCTCGACTCGCCGACCGGAATGGTGCAGATGGCCGGGACGACCAGCAATTTCTGCTTCATCTGCTCGATGCAGGCTTTGAAGTCCGCGCCGAGGCGGTCGAGTTTGTTGATGTAGGCGATGCGGGGCACGCCGTACTTGTTGGACTGGAACCAGACCGTTTCGCTCTGAACTTCGACGCCGCCGACCGCGCAGAAGACACCGACCGCGCCGTCCAGGACGCGCAGGCTCCGCTCGACTTCGGCGGTGAAGTCGACGTGACCGGGGGTATCGATGATATTGATGGTGTTTTCACCCCAGTCAATCGAAACCGCTGCGGAGTTGATGGTGATACCCTTGGCACGCTCCAGCGGATCGAAATCCGTGGTGGTGTCGCCGTCATCGACGTCGCCAAACTTGTGTTTGGTGCCGCTGTAATAAAGAATTCGCTCGGTTGTGGTGGTTTTACCCGCGTCAACGTGTGCGATAATGCCGATGTTACGAAGTTTTTCGAGCATGGAATCTGGCCAATTCGAGGGCCTGCCGGCTCCTCTCAAGTGACAAAAGAATGCAACTACGAAGCGCACGCTACGCTTCGTCGGAAACCGCCCAAGTGGCAGTTGCATTCAACCAATTATTGGACCATATGGGGAGATTCAAGGTTCAGACCGAATCTGAATCCACAAGAAAGAAATCAACCTGGACATCCCCATTCTTGGAGACGAGTGAAATCCGTTCAGGGAGGCAACGGTCTACCCGTTAGACTAGTATTGTAGCAAGGGTCTGCGCCGCGTCCAGACGGACCTTATGAACATTCGATGAAAAACCGCGCACAAAGGATTCAGGGAATTGACCGATTGAACACCAATGAACACCTTGAACCTTGAAGGATAGGTGTGGAACGAACCGGCGATTGGTGGTATAACTGCGATGAGGATTTGTGGAGGGTAAAGGCAATGTCAATGATATCCCTGGAAGAAGCAGCCACTCGACTCGGGCTTTCCGCCGAAGCAATTGAGGAATGGGCCGAACAAGGCTTGCTTCATGTCCAAAGTGTTGTCCCTGTCCGTGAAGGGCCGCCTGTATATACGGCGGGATTGGGAGTGCCAGAGCAACAAGTCGATGAGGACGAACTTGCCCAGGTCGCCGAAAGCCTGGGCTGGTTGCAACTGTCAGCTGAATCCTGGGATGATGACGAGGTGGAATAATGGCGGCTCGGCATCCATATCAGCGCGGGGATGTGGTACTCGTTCAATTCCCATTCAGTGGCCTAAGTGGCAAGAAAGACCGTCCCGCTGTGGTGGTCAGCACCGACCCCTATCATGATGATTGGGATGAATTGCTCGTTGTCGCAATCACCTCCCGGCCTCCAAAAACCGTGCGCACAACCGATTGCGCCCTGGAAGACTGGAAGACAGCAGGATTGCACCAGCCTTCCTGGGTTCGTTCTCACATGGCCACTGTGCAGCGCACTCTCATTATCAGAAAACTCGGGAATCTAACGGATCGCGATTTGAAAGCTGTTGAGGAGTGTCTACGACATTCTCTTGGCCTCTAAGTCGAAGCCAACATGCTGCCGCCGCGAAATCGGCGCAAAGGTTTGATGTGCTCTTTCCGAGGATTTTACACATTTTTCCTGTGCAACGCTGATTGCAGTCCGTGTCTTCTGAGGTTAGAGTGTTCTTATTCCAACCCGCCTACCGGGAGATTCTATCATGTGGCGACAAGGCGACATTTTCATCGCGCAAGTGAAAACCATACCATCCACCGCAAAACTACTCCCGCATTGCATCCTTGCAGAAGGTGAAATGACGGGGCATTCGCATCGAATCGCCGATATCAAGACTGCGCAACTCTTCGCCGATGGGTCCGAGCGTTTTCTGCGCGTTCTCGCCGATTCAGCGGAACTGATTCATCAGGAGCACGGCCCCATTACCCTGCTTCGCGGCGATTATCGAGTCTGGCCGCAACGGGAATACACTCCAGAGGCAATTCGGATCGTTCGGGATTGATACAAATCGCTTTCCTTCAGAGCGGCCCACATCAAAAGGGGCCGGTCAATCCGTCTTGGTCTAGTCCTAATCGCAATCATACTCGGATTCGAATCCGAGTATGATTGCGATTAGGACGGTTCGCCAAGTTTGCGTGAAAAGTGAGCGAGGCCAATCGTAACAAAAAATGGCCTCTACTCAGAATCGGAGGACCGAATTGTGGCTAAATCCAATACCATCCCCTCATTGAAAGATCAAATCCTGGCGGGGAATGTACCCGACGAGATGTCCGGCGACGGCACCTTACGTTTTCATAAAGAGAATCGTCTCCGGACGTTGCCGGTTGGATTAGCCGCGCCGTTTGTCCTTACGGGAATGCGTCAATCTGAGGGAGTTGCCGCAGGGGCTTCGGGTGCGAAGTCTGGAAATCCTCGATTGTCCAAAGATCTCCTCCTTGCCATCCGGTTTGCACTGTTATGAGTTGATAGCTCGGAACTCGAATCTCACCGCATGCCCCGAAGATCTCAAGGTCGATTATCGGCTCGATCTTTCCGGCTCAACGCAATTGACCTCACTTCCGGATAATCTGAAAGTCGGGACGCTCGACTTGCGAGGCTGCGTGAACCTTACCGAGCTACCCCAAGCTTTAGATGTCTGTTTCCTCGACCTCACCGGCTGCGTCAAGCTGGCAAAATGGCCCAAGAGTCTTCAGATGAACATCGGCAGACTCAATTTGAGCGGTTGCAGACTGATTCGCAATCTGCCTCCTGGCTTGTCCGACGTGGCCCAGTTGAACCTTAGCGATTGCCCTCTCATTCAAAAACTGCCCGCCGATCTTCAAGTCCGTTCCTGGATCGATGTCGGCGGGAGCGGGTTGAAGTCATTGCCCCGGAAAATGGCGGGAACGCCGATTCGCTGGCGCGGCGTGGGCGTCAATGAGCGGATTGCGTTTCGGCCCGAGACGATCACGATTGAAGAAATTCTCGCCGAGGCCAACGCCGAAGTTCGACGAGTCATGATCGAACGAGTCGGTTTCGACTGGTTCGTTCAACATGCCAAGGCCGAGGAACTCGACCGAGATCGCGACCCGGGTGGTGAACGCCGGCTCCTGCGAATCCCGCTGGAGAACGACGAGCCGATCGTTTGCGTTTCAGTCCTGTGCCCGTCAACCGGACGGCAATACGTCCTTCGAGTCCCTCCGACCATCACAACTTGCCGTGGCGCAATCGCCTGGACCGCTGGGTTTGACGATCCGAACGACTATCGGCCCCGGATCGAAACTTGAAGGAGAGGAGTCATCTGAGCTGGGGTGCGGTAATCCGATGGGTGTTCCGGAATGCGTTCCAGTACCCCTGAGCCGAAGACACCGTAGAGTTGCAAGTCATCGAGATGAACGTAACCGATGTGGCAGCCACACGTGAGATTCGTACACGAGCGTTCGCGCAGGATGCTCTCCAAATCGGATGTATAAAGGTTGCCAATTGGCTCTCGGATGAAGTGACAGCGTCGAACAGTTCCTTCACCATCCACCGCAACAACCGAAGCTCCGGCCCGGCACGACTTACCCAAGCTGGGGTGGCGCTGGTTGTTGAAGGGAAAAAGCGGATCGATGGCGGTCAACCATTCTACCTCTTCCGGTTGATAATACGCGGGCCTGTCTTTGTACGCATTGATCCACAGATAGATCGATTGGGGCAATTGTGAGCGCATGCGCTCGATCTGCGGAAAGTGTTCGCGCAAGCCAACGATGCCCACGCTGAATCGGGTACCCCGCGCGAGCAATTCACAGCAGCGCCCCAGGAACTTTTCGTGCGTTACCTGTGATGGATGGTAAGTCGCCCAAAGAGCCAGTTTGGCCTTGTCGCAACGCTCGACCCACGACAGGGAGCAAGCCAGGTTCGTTTGCACGGCAGTCTTTAATACCTGAGGCAGACCACCAAGACGGATAAGCGCTTCCCGATACCACGATCGGGTCAGTGCTTCCCCCCACGGCGTAAACAGAATTCCCAGTCGATCTTCAGCGGGGCGTGCGGCGACCCAATCCACAAAGCGCTCGAGTGCAACGCGATCCTGGTGCAACTCCGCAGCGCTCTCCTGGTGCTTGGCGAACGGGCAATAGGCACATTCGTAATTGCAACTCGAAAGTGGTCCGCGGTAAAGTAAAGAAAGCCTCATTGCCATTCGTAATCCTCCATCCGACTGCGCACTCTATCGGAATAGAACCAGGGTCCAATGGCGTCAGACCTTTCCAGTCCCATCTCCGTGAGGGAGATCGTTTCTCCATTCGCTTCGACCAGTTCAAGTTCGAATAATTCAGCGAGTTGTGGAAAGTCATCCTCGGCGGCACTGCCGAAACGTTGGCGATAGTGTCGCAGCGATAGTCCATCCCGAGTTAGTATCGACTGCATCAAGAAACGTCGGCGCTGTTCGTCGGCATCAAGGACAAAGCCGTAGTCGATCGTTGAGAATGAAGCGACAGACCGTTTGGTAAATTCGACGATCAACTCCCGAACGCGCTTCTGCCGAACGCCGTATTCGGTCGATGAATGAACGGTGCGCGAATAGGATCGCGCGCCACACCCAAGCCCAAGCATGCCGTCGTCTTGACAGCAATAGGCCGGCCCATCTACCACTGGTGCGTGCCTGGCACGGAACATTCGCATCGAAATCTGTTCGTAGCCTTCTTCCAGCAAGAATTCGCGAGCAGCACGGTAACAATCCAGCCGAAAGTCGTCCCACGATCGCGGTGATAGTCCAAGCAAGGTCAGCGGGCGAACATAGAGCGGATAAAGATAGAGTTCTTCCGGAAAATACCGCAGCGCTGCACGAAGCGACTTCATCCACGAAGCGACTGACTGTTCGGGCAGGCCGTAAATCAAATCGATATTCAGAATCGGAAAACTCACCGCGCGAATGCGTTCGAGAGCCTGCTCAATATGTGCGGGTTGCTGCGGACGAGCGGCCGCGCTCGTCTCACTCTCGATGAAACTTTGCACCCCCATGCTCAGACGAGTGACGCCTCGATCCCGCAGAATCTTCAGTTTGTCCCAGTCGGAGGTTGTGGGCGATGTCTCGACGGAAATGGGCAGTTGATCTTGGTGTGGTCCCAGCAAACGGTCCGCGATATCGAACATGCGCGTCAATTGAGCATGGTCCAAATAGGTGGGAGTCCCGCCACCGATCGCAAAACGGCCAAAGGTGCTCGTGCCCAACGCTTCGGAGCCGGCGATGGCTTGCCGTTCCAGCGCCTTCAAATACTCATCGACCATTCCCTCTTCGGGGCGAGCTTGCGTGAAGAGATTGCAGAACCCGCAACGCATCTCGCAGAAAGGGATGTGAACGTAGAGAAAACGCCCCTGGTTCGGTTCGTCGCGCCAGACATCTTTCAGCGGCAATGGCTGCTGAAACGGTCGGTACGCTGTCTTGTGAGGATAGGCATAGACATAGCCCAGATACGGCGAACGGGTCAGAAGCGGATGATCGATCGTCGGCATGATTTCAGCCTTTCGGCAACAAGAACTCCACGTAGGACGGGCTTCCCAGCCGGTCTTAGACGGCCTGGAAGGCCGTCCTACAACAAGAACTCGGCGTAGGGCACGGTCCAGACGACCGGATGAGCCAGACGATGACCCACATAGCCATCCTCTCCATAGGCGGTGCCATGATCGGAGCAAGCGATGCAAAACGCCGGCCCGCGTTGTCGGATTGCCTCCCAAAGCGGCAGCAGTTGCCGATCGACATAAGCCAGCGCTGCGGCGTGAGTGTCAATCGTATCGCAATCGGCCCCAGGCAAGTAGAAATAATTGGGTTGATGAAGTGCCGAGATGTTTAGGAACAAGAACACGCGCTGTTGTCTGGGAATCGTTGTCAAGAGCTTGCAAGCGAAGGCGACTTGATGTTCGGTCGAGGCAGGATCGGCGACGCCAAACTCGGGCTGCCAATAGCTCTCGGCAAACAGATTGGGAAGCACCTGCCCCAATTGGGATCGGTGATTGAAGAAGCCCACGCCACCGATGCAAATCGTGCGGTAACCGCGCGCCGACAATCCGGAAACGATATTCGGGGAGTTGAGCACGCACGTTTCCAGACCTGTGGTTTCACTGCCGGGAAAATCGACGGCGAATAAGCGTTGATGTTGACCCGGTCGAGCAGGAGTGGGCAAAAAACCTGCGAAAAACGCCTGATGCGCTGCGAAGGTGAAGCTTCCCGGTGAATGGCGCTCTTCCCAGCCTGCGGACGGAAGTAGCCTGCCCAGTTGGGGCGTTTGTCCGTTTCGAAGGCATCGACAGGCGACATCGTAGCGCAGTGTGTCCAGCGTGATGAACACGAGATCGCACCTGCCGACGATTTGGTTCATGTCGTACATGTTGCTCTCTCGGCTAGCCGCTCTCAGAAAGGATCGGGTCTCAACAGTATAAGTATCCTCGCCATCGTGGACGATTCCGGGCAACAAATCGCCGAAAGCATTGATTTCCAGAACGGCGTGCCGGTGCGAACGGGCCACGAACATGAGATCGACCCCCGAATAGTGGCTGTCGGGAAAGCACGCCGCGGCATCGAGGCAACTCGTCATGGCATCTTCCCAACGGTCATCACCGACCTTGGCACGGGCTGCCTCAATATCCCCACGTTCATTCAATAGGTGCAGATTGGTCATCGGCGAACGACTTCGCCGGATGACGGTATGACCGATTCGCCCACCAATTACCATAACTCGCAGATCGAACGCTTGTCCTTCGAGTGTTTCCTTGGGTAACCACGCTTCGACTTGCACACCCTCCCGGCACAACCAATCGATCAGGTTACGAACTTGCTGAGGGTTTGTAAAAGTTCGAATACGGCGAGAGTTGTATAGCCGGAAACCCTCAAGGCCGGATACGACCTCGACGGTCGTAGTGGCACGAAGCCCGGTTCGATGGATGGCCAGAGCCACGCTGCCGCTCGCCGATGACCCTGAAGCCAGCTTTACAAAGACCCAAGGTCGATACAGTTGTCGGACCTGCTCCAACAATGCGTCGAAACTGGAAATCGAATCCAGCGGAGTAGGTGTTGGTATTCCGGTCGCCGTGAAAAGTTGAGCGCAAGCAGGTTTGTCGAACATCCGGGCCACATCGAGAGGCGAATTCATCCAGCGAAAAGGAGACAATGACTTGCTTGTTGCATCAAGCCGTCGCAACAATTCGCGGAACCCGCGATACCACTGGCGCGGATACCATAAACGCCCTTTCTCTGGCTCCAGTCGCAAAGCGGCCCGAGCGTCGACAAAACTCGCCGAGGGATACTCCGTCTCCGGAATGCCCGCTCCAACGGCGATCAATTGCTTTTCCACTTCAGCATTTTGTCCGGGAGATTCCAGACGGACAATACAGCCAGGCGATAATGCTCGTTCGAAGGAGTTGCTCCCCGCAGCCAGATCACTCCAGGCAACAACACTGGCTGGCGGCAAATTCAGCGTAGCCAGTGCGGACTGAAATGCAAGAACGCGCCTGTGTCCCGGATTGCCGACTACGACGAAACGCGGTTCATTCAGAGAGAGCACAGTAGCGATCCTCACTATCGCCTTCCTGCGGATCGCCGGCATCAAGGGTCACTAGCGCGGCCAGTTGTTCGACCATCTTCTTCGAGACCCAGTGATGGTGGATATCGAGCGACTTGAGTTTGCGAATTGCTGGGGTGTTTAATAGTGCTTCCGCGCCCGCGTCGCCCAGTGTCCCAAGCGAAAGATCCAACACTTCCATGCGCTGCAGGATCGGCGACTGCGCCACCGCCTGTGCAACCGCGTCGGCGATTTGACTGTTGCGCAGCCCGAGATAGCGCAACTTGGGTAAGCCATCGGTCGTCAGAAGCGGTTGCAGCGGAGCAGTGTCGTTAATTCCGCCGTAGTTGTCGGTCCCCAGCCAAAGTTCGAGGTGTTCGAGTTTGGGCAGATCGGCTTTTGCCACCTCGGCAATGAGGGGGGCCGGCAATCCGCCCGACTCGACGATCAGCGATTCCAGGTTGGCATGTTGGATTCGGCCGAAGCTCAAGTTGTTGGAGCCTCGCACGCGCAGGTGCGCCAGGTTGGGATACGCTCCGAACAAGGGTGCGAAATCACTTTGGTTGATCCAGGAGACTTCGCATTCCTCGAAGGTGATGTCGCCGATGAAAAGCGCCTTTAGTTTGGGCAAGCGATCGCGCGCTGCCACCAATGCCTCGACAATGGGTTGCGACGTCGAAGATACCATGTCCTCATATTCCCACGGCCCGACGATCAAACCTTCTGCCTTGGCGGCGGCCGGTTCTTGCAGGAACCGATCGAGCAGATCGACAAAGTTTTCTCCCGAGTCGCTTTGATCGTAAGACAGGCTGAGCCGATAGAAAACTTTACTCGCTTTGAGAGGCTTTTCCCCAGGTTCATAGTTCTGAATGGGATGTTCCAACCACTTTTCATCATGCTTGCTGATGGTCATAACGCGCTCTCTGAAGAGGAATGGTTTGCACGAAAGAATGTACTATCCCGAGTTATGCAATGCAATCATAATGTCTCTATGGTTTCACTTCCTCCGACCGCAAATTGCGCCGATGCTGAAACGGGTAGCTTTTCACAATACCCAAGATAAGTTGAGAGAACGCGTAATTCTGCTTCTCCAAGTTATCGGCGATCTCCTTGATGAATCGGTCATCCGATTCCAGGATTTCTCGGCCCATTGCGTAGATGAACATCTTGGAACTGAGGTTCTGAATAAACTGCGACTTGCGCTTGAGCAAAATCTGTTTGAGTTCCTTCGCGCCGTTGAAGCGTTCGCCGTTGGGTAGTTTGCCGGAAGGGTCGATCTCGGGAGTTGAGGGTCGAAAACGGCCGATCGCGTCGAAGTTTTCCAGCCCAAAGCCGAGCGGATCGATCTTGTTATGGCAGTTGGCACACGTCGCCTTCGTTGCATGTTGCGCCAGTAGCTCGCGGAAAGTCTTGGGCGATTTGCCCTTTCGTTTGTTCTCATCGATCTGCCCGGCATCCGGTGGCGGCGGCGGTGGCGGTGTGCCGAGTACGACATCGAGAATCCACTTGCCGCGCAACGTCGGGCTGGTGCGCGAGGTATGTGAAGTCAACGACAGTATCGATGACATTCCCAGCAGGCCGCCGCGATTCTTGTCGGTCAGTTGAACCTTGCGGAATTCCGCGCCGGTAACACCATCGATGCCGTAATGTTTGGCGAGATCCTGATTGAGGTAGGTATAATCGGCATCGAGCAACTCCAGCAAGCTGCGATCTTCTTCGCGAAGTTTGTCGAAGAAGATGGTCGTTTCCTGCTGCATTGCGTTTCGCAGATTGTGGGTGAAGGTCGGGAAGAACTCTGTAGAGGGTCGGGCAAAGGGTAACTTGCGCAGGTGCAGCCATTGCGTGGCGAAGTAGTCGGTCATGGAGTGCGCTTTGGGATCTTTGAGCATCCGCCGAACTTGTATTTCGAGGATTTCCGGCCTGGAAAGTTCGCCTTTCGCAGCCAGGGTAAAAAGTTCCGCATCGGGCATGCTCGACCACAGGAAATACGAGAGTCGAACCGCCAGTTCATAATCGCTGATGCGATAGGGCTTATCGCCGGGCTGGTCGCGCTCGATGCGGAGCAAGAAGTTTGGTGACACCAACACCGCCTTGAGCATCGGCTTGACCGCATCCTCGAACCGCTGTTCTTTCTTGGCGGACTGATCGAAAAGGCGCACGAATCGATCGAGTTCGCGGGCCTCGATCGGCCGGCGATAAGCCCGGCCCGCGAATTGCTCGATCAGTTTCCTTGCCGCTTCGCGTGCCGACATTTCTCCTACAGGGCGAACGGTGAAAACCATTTCAACCGGGCTTTTGTCCTTCTTCTTGGGGGGATTCTTTCGATTGACTTCCGCGTAAAGTTTTTCGAGCACCTGATCGGCAGCGGTGAAAAACTTTTCCATCAGCGTGGTATTTAGATTCAGAGCATCCGCGAGATTATCGAAGGCCTCGCCGACTGTCTCATCGGGCATCCCCACTGAGCTGGCCACATCGAAATCAATGCCGGTCAAATCGCGGATGGTGCGGTTGTACTCGGCCCGACTGAGCCGGCGAATGACCGATTTACCGGGATCGGGATTCTTGCGATCTGCCAGATCAGCAGCATCGAGAGATTGCCGAATCCAGCGCAGCATCTGAGTACGTTGATCGTTCGTGAGTTGCTTCTCCTCTTCGGGAGGCATCTCTTTGCGCTCGACCTGTGCGATGATGCGCCGCCAGAGTTTCCGCTGTTTGAGAACGGCCGATTCATCGGCGAAAGCAGCAAGGTTCAGACCGCCCTTCTGCTTTCCGGGGCCGTGACATTTGACGCAATAATCGGCGAGCAGTTGCCGCACGTCTTTGAAGGTTGGCTCTGCGGCGCTGCTGGGAGAGATGAAGAGAAGAAGGATCAGGAGGGAAAGAAAACGCATGGAAGAATTCGATGAGCAAGGAGGGAAGGAAAAAAAGAACAATTGATCTCTGCGGCTATACGGGGCTTTCCACGTCGGACTCGCCGAGGGTCAGCTTGGGCAACCCATGCTCAATCACGCCGTTGACCACCCAAGCGGTATGCTCCACCCCTTGATTGTATAGCACTTCGCTGATTCCGTGGCGTTGAGTGTCTTCACGGTACTGTTCGATCCCCAAATCCGCCGCTTTGGGACTCTTATCATAATGGCTAATCAACCTTCGCCGTACGGAGTCCCAAAACTCTGTGATTAGGGCGTCGCGATTGATTTGTTGTAAAACAGACATCGTTCTCTTCAATCGTTAGGTAATAGGCTCGCACCAGCATCAGTAACGTATCTTACAGTTCGGCAGACTCTCGCCGAGTTCAATCACTCCGTCCGTCGTCACTTTCGTCTGGCCGAAGTCCAGCGTGGAAAGATGCTTCAGTTCCTTAAGCTCCTTCAGGCCGTCATCCGTTACCTTTGTGGCACTGAGGTCCAGTGCGGTGAGATGCTTGAGCTCCTTCAGTGCCTTCAGCCCCGCATCCGTCACGGGAGTGCAGTGGAGAGTTAGTTTAGTGAGATGCGTCAGTTCCTTCAGACCGGCACCCGTTACCTGAGTATGGTCGAGTTTCAGCTCCGTGAGTTGTTGGAGTTCCTTGAGTTCCTTCAGCCCGGCATCGGTAACTTTGGTGCCGGTAAGGTCCAACGCGGCGAGTCCTTTGAGTTCTTTCAGTTCTTTAAATCCGGCGTTCGTCACTTGAGTATCGCGGAGGTTCAGCGTGGTGAGTTGTTGGAGTTCCTTGAGTTCCTTCATCCCGACATCTCCCACCTGAGTGTTCTGAAAGTACAACGCTGTAAGTTGCTTGAGTTCCTTGAGTTCTTTCAGTCCCGCATCCGTCACCTTCGTGTCGACAAATTTCAGCGACGTGAGATGTTTGAGTTGTTTGAGTTCTTTTAAACCGGCATCCGTCACTTGGGTACGGCGGAGATCCAGCAAGGTGATCTGCTTGATTTCTTTGAGTTCCTTTAGCCCCGCATCACCCACCTGAGTGTCTTCTGGGAATAATGAGGTAAGATGTTTGAGATCCTTCAGGTGCTTCAGCCCCACATCCGTCACGCGAGTGCCGTCGAGTCGCAGCGAAGTCAGCTGTCCGAGTTCCGCAAGTTCTTTCAGTCCGCTATCGGTAACTTGTGTGTAGTCGAGGCTCAGAGAAGTGAGATACTTGAGTTCTTTGAGTTCCTTTATCCCCCTATCGGTTATCTGGGTGTTGGAAACGCACAGAGAAGTCAGATGCTTGAGTTCCTTGATTTCCTTCAATGCCGCGTCCGTCAGATTAGCGCAGTTGAGGTTCAGCGAAGTTAGTTGTTTGAGTTGTTTGAGTTCCTTCAGCCCTGCATCCGTTAGCTTGGAGCAGAGGAGCCACAGGGTGGTCAGTCGCTTGAGCTTCTTGAGTTCCGACAACTCCTCATCAATCTCCCGGGCTCCGCTCAGACCCAAAGCAAAATTGAAGGGAAGGTTGGGCAATCCTTTAAGGTCAATTGCCTTCCAATTTTGGGGCATCTCAAAGACGTGAATCGTTTCTTTCGTCTCCCGATCCACATCCAAAAGATGTTTAGCACCCACCTGGGCAAAGGCATCTTTTGCCGCTTGCAGTTGTTCCCGAGTCGGTTCCTTACCCTGGTCTGTTTTGGGCAACGGATAGAGGCCGCAAATCAGAGTCAAAAAGACAGTGCATGACATGATAGGAATTCCAGTACCTGCGAGATTGCTTCCATCACCCTACTACAATATTAACCAGCTTTCCCCCGCGCGTCACAACAATTATCTTCTTGATCGTCTTCCCAGCGATTTGCTCTTTGACCTTCTCATCCGCCAGGGCCGTCTTTTCGAGTGTTGCGTTGTCGATTTCCGCCGGTACTGCCAGCTTGGCGCGCAGCTTGCCGTTGATTTGGACTGGTACCTCGATCACATCGGCCTTGGTCAATGCGATGTCAAAAACCGGCCAGCGTACGTAGGCCGTCGATTCCGCGTGACCCAGAACGCGCCACAACTCCTCGGCGATGTGCGGAGCATACGGCGACAGCAGCAGTACCAGAGTCTCCAACACTTTCTTGGGACGAGTCGCCTGTCCGGTCAAATGAGTGGTGAACTCCATCATCGCGGCGATGGCCGTGTTGAAGCGCAGACCTTCGGTATCTTCCGTCACCTTCTGAATGGTTCGGTGCAATAGGCGCAAGGTTTCCTTGTCGGGGTCGATCTCCTTGACGGTTGCATTCAGCGTCGCGGTCTCGGCGGCGTCATCGACAATGAGACGCCAGACCCGGCTCAGGAAGCGATAAACCCCCTCGACGGAACGCATATTCCAGGGTTTCATCGCCTCCAGCGGCCCCATGAACATCTCGTAGAGCCGTAGACTATCGGCACCGTACTCATCGACGACTTTATCGGGATTGACGACGTTGCCCCGAGCCTTTGACATTTTGAAGGCACGCGCATCGACGCGAATAGACGGATTCTCCTTCAATACGAAGTTGTCACCCTTCTTCTCAATTTGTTCATCGCTCAATTTTACCGGCACGTACTTGCTCTCGCCTTCTTCGATTAAAGACAAGTCTTCGTTGACTTCCTTGGCCGAAACCCATTGGCCATCTTTCTTGAAACCAGTGTATTCGACGTCGCCCAGAATCATCCCCTGATTGATGAGCCGTTGAAACGGTTCGAGACAGGAAACATAACCGCGATCGTACAGCACCTTGTGCCAGAAGCGCGAATAGAGAAGGTGCAGAACCGCATGTTCCGCGCCGCCGATATACAAATCCACCGGCAACCAGTGTTTGACCTTGGCCGGATCGCAAAACGCTTGGTCGTTTTTCGGGTCGATGTAGCGCAGGTAATACCAGCACGAACCCGCCCATTGCGGCATGGTGTTGGTTTCCCGACGATACTTCTTCCCCTCAATGGTGACGTTGACCCAGTCACTGGCCTTACTCAGCGGACCTTCTGGGCTGCCGGTTGGTTTGAAGTCTTCCAGTTCCGGTAGACGTAACGGTAGATCTTTCGTGGACAGCGGTCGAACCAGTCCGGTTGGCTTGCCTTCGGCATCGAGTTCGTGTAACAGCGGGAATGGCTCGCCCCAGTAGCGTTGCCGGCTAAAGAGCCAGTCGCGCAATTTGTAATTCACTCGGCCTCTGCCGATCCCTTTTGTTTCCAGCCAGTGAATGATCTTTGGCTTGAATTCGGAAGTGCGCATGCCATCGAACTCGCCCGAATTAGTCGCTATGCCTTCTTCGGTGTAGGCTTCGGTCAGGTTGTCCAGTGTGCTCTTGGTTTTCTTCAGCCAGTCCTCCGAAGGCTTAACGACAGTGACGATCGGCAACTCGAATTGCCTGGCGAATTCAAAGTCGCGCTCATCGTGACCCGGAACGGCCATGATCGCACCCGTCCCGTAGGTCGAAAGTACATAATCGGCGATCCAAATGGCGATTTTCTTGTCGTTGACCGGATTGATTGCATATGAACCGGTGAAAACGCCCGTTTTTTTCTTGGCAGTTTCGGTTCGCTCGAAGTCGCTCTTGCGCGCAGCGGTTTCCTTGTAAGCCTTCACCGCTGCGGCCTGCTGCAGTGTCACAATCTGCGCCAACAGAGGATGTTCCGGCGACAAAACCATGTAAGTGGCACCGAAGAGCGTATCGGGCCGGGTCGTGAAGACTCGGATATGCCCAGCCCCTTCAGCCAACGCGAAATCGACCTCTGCGCCAATCGACTTTCCAATCCAGTTGCGCTGTTGCGTCTTGATCGATTCCGACCAGTTCAGAGGCTCCAGATCGTCGAGGAGCCTTTCGGCGTATGAGGTAATTCGCATCATCCATTGCCGTAACGGTCGGCGCTCGACGGGATAACCCCCGACCTCCGACTTGCCGTCGATCACTTCTTCATTGGACAGCACCGTGCCCAGTTCGGGACACCAGTTGACGGGAGCTTCCTTTTGATATGCCAGCCTATGCTCATCCTGATAGCGCTGAATGGCCTCGGTTCCCTTCGCTTTCACCTCATCGGGAATCGGTAATTCCGCAATGGGTCGGCCCCTCTTGGAGATGGGGTCATACCAGGTATCGTAGATTTGCAGGAAGATCCATTGCGTCCATTTCACGTAATCGGGATCGGTAGTATCGACCTCGCGCTGCCAGTCATAACTGAAACCCAGCGACTTGATTTGCCTGCGAAAAGTCTTGATGTTTTCTTGTGTGGTAATCCGCGGATGCGTACCCGTCTTGATGGCGTACTGCTCTGCCGGCAACCCAAACGCATCCCAGCCCATCGGGTGCAGGACGTGAAAACCGCGCATTCGCCGAAAGCGCGAAAGAATATCGGTGGCGGTGTATCCTTCAGGATGCCCGACATGCAGACCGGCCCCGCTGGGATAGGGGAACATATCGAGGATATAGATCTTTGGCTTACCCTGTACGGAAGAGTCATCGGGATCGGGACAGCGAAACGTGTGATTGTCGTCCCAGTATTTCTGCCAGCGCGGCTCAATGGCGCGCGGGTTATAGTTCGGCATGTTCGACTCCGAGCAATTTCTCAGCCAACGATTGAGGAATAGGACATCCGAAGACCGTCCAATGGTTCATTTCTTCTTATGGTTTTTGATTCGATTCGTGAAATGAGTGGACTGGGCGATGAAAACTCTGTTTCTGCAGGAAAGAGACAAAGCGAGTTGTAGAAACAAATGTACCCGCAACCGCTTATTTACGTGGACGGCTCTGCAGTGAATGGTGAGAGCCGCGCACGTAAGTAAGCGGAAGTTTTTTCTCCCGCTCGCCTAATTGTCGTGTGTCTTGGCCTTACTTCTTCTTCAACTCGACCGTCTCTTCCGTTTTTCCCTCTACGATCAACTGAAGTTTGAGTTCTTTGTCGGTCAAAGACACAATCTTGAACTCTTTCGTACCTTTTTGGCCTTGAACGGAGACCATGTCGTTCTTGACTTCATAGGGCATGGCCGGTGGTTGGTTGATCTTAATTTTCACGTCTTTGTCCTTGGGTAGGCCGGGAATATTGATCTCAACTTTCAGTTTCCCGTCTTTGCCGAATTCAAAAATGGTTCCCTCGGGAGGCGCATCTTTCGTGGCTTTTGATACGACCTCCCATGTTCCAACAATTTTATCTTTGTTGGACGGTGCAGAATCGCTCTCGGTGGATTTGCAACTGACACCGGCAAAAATCAGCAATGCCGCGAAGCCTAACAGGGAACAATTCTTCATTCATTACTCCATGATGGAAGGGAATAAGGCGATTCAATTTTCAATTTGCCGGCGGGGATGGCGATTTACCCCATCGACTATGACTTCTCGATATGAGGCAAGCCCAAGACGGCAAGCGAGACGTGCGATTTATTATCCGATAAAATGGAAAAAGAGGAACCTGTTTGAGCAACCGCCTCGGTTAAATTCATTTGCCCTTCCAATCCTCTTTCAACAGAATTCCCTTATCGCCTCTTCTATTGAACTGCTTCGGGAGCTATCCATCCATGAAGAAGCACCTGTTGATTGTTGCCGGTCTGATCGGTGCCGGGTATTTTCTTGGCACGTTACGCACGAGCTTTCTCGAAGCCCAGGCAATCAAAGAATACAAGAGCGGCATCGTCTGGCCGGAGCCTGCTGTGATTGATCCAAGTCCGGTCGGCGGTGTTCCCGGCGATGCGACCGTCCTGTTCGATGGCAAGGATTTATCGAAATGGAACAAGGGCGAGAACTGGGAGATCAAGGACGGCTATGCCATCTCGCGCAAGAGCGACATCACAACCAAGGATACCTTCGGCGATTGCCAGCTTCACCTCGAATTCGCCACACCCGAAAAGGTTGTAGGCTCCAGTCAAGGCCGCGGCAACAGCGGTGTTTTCCTGATGGATCGCTACGAGGTGCAAATCCTCGATTCGTACGAGAATAAAACCTACTTCGATGGACAGTGCGGCAGCATCTACAAGCAATCGCCGCCCATGGTGAATGTTTGCCGCAAACCCGGCGAGTGGCAGACCTACGACATTCTCTTTGAATCTCCCAAGTTCGGTGATGACGGCAAGGTGATGCGTCCCGCCTATATCACGGTCCTCCAGAACGGTGTGGTGGTGCAGAATCACTTTGAAATCCAAGGCAATACCTCCTGGGATCGACCACCGGCCTATACGAAGGTCGCGGAGAAAATGCCGATCCATCTGCAATTCCACGGCAATCCGGTGCGGTTTCGCAATATCTGGATCCGCGAAATGAAGCCCATTGTGGGCCAACCGCCGGAGAAGAAGGAGTGACACGGTTCGGGAGATGACAAGGTGACAAGGTGACAAGAAGGGAAACTCATGCGTTACCGCGATTTCGGCAGGCTGGGTTGGAAAGTCAGTGAAGTCGGTTACGGTATGTGGGGGTTGGCCGGTTGGACCGGGCGCGATGATGATGCCACACGCCAATCCCTGCAACTGGCCGTCGATCTGGGCTGCAATTTCTTCGATACTGCTCTGGCCTACGGCGATGGCCGTAGCGAACAATTCCTCGGCGATTTGGTGCGCGCCAATCCTGGGAAAAAGCTGTACGTTGCCTCCAAGATCCCTCCCAAGAATCGAAAATGGCCTTCTCGTCGCGGCTTTAGGCTGGAAGATGTTTTCCCGGCGGACTACATTCGGTCGTCGCTCGAAGTCAGCTTGCGCAATCTTGGACTGTCGTCGATCGATCTAATCCAGTTCCACGTCTGGGAAGATGCCTGGGCAGCGGATGACCGCTGGCATCGAGCCGTTGAGAATCTGAAACGACAAGGACTGGTCCAAGCGGTCGGCATCAGCGTCAATCGCTGGGAGCCTGGCAATGTCATTCAGACGTTGCGCACTGGTTTGACCGATGCGGTTCAGGTCATCTACAATATCTTCGACCAAAACCCCGAAGATGAATTGTTCCCTGTCTGTCGCGAGCTGGGTGTCGGAGTTATTGCACAAGTCCCCTTCGACGAAGAAACTCTCACAGGTACGCTAACCAAAGATAGCCGCTGGCCGGATGGCGATTGGCGCAATACTTATTTCGTCCCGTCCAATCTCATTCCCAGCGTGGAACGCGCTGAGAAGCTGCGCCCCTCGATCCCACTGGGACGACGATGGCCGAGATGGCGCTGCGTTTCGTCCTGTCGAACCCGGATGTCGGGACAGTCATTCCAGGGATGCGAAAGCTCGAAAATGTGAAGGCGAATGTGGCCGCCAGCGATGCCGGCCCCTTGCCGGTGCCGTTGGTTGCTGAATTGAAGAAACATCGCTGGGTACGAACACCGACGGAATGGTCACAATGAATAGTGGTCAGTGAATAGTGGTTAGTGGTCAGAAAATACCAAAAACCTGAAGGTCTGTTGTCTTTGCATTTACTGACCACTGACCACTATTCACTGACCTCTATTGCTGAGAGGATTGGGTGATGCTCCGCTACCTCGTTTCGACCATCGCTGCGATCTTGATAAGCTCGACGCCTGCTTTGGCTCACAGGATGTTGCTGAGCTGTACGCTCAAGGCCGATCGAGTGATCGTGGAAGTCTTTTACGACGATGACACTCCTGCTCAAGAAGCATCAGTCAAGCTCGGTACCAGTGAAGAAAACGTCATCGCCAGCGGCAAGACCGACGAACGCGGCAACTGGTCGTGTCCTGCTCCCAGGTCGGGCACGTATGTGGTGTGGGCCACCAGTGTCGGACACAAAGCCAAGGGTGAAATTGTAATACCACCGAAGAAACCTTCGTCGCAAGTCAGTGAATCCAAGCTGGTCGGAGAAAAAAAGGCCGGCACGGAAAACCAGCGTAGCGAAGAATTAACCCGCGAGGAACAAACACGAACCCCCTGGGTCAAACTCGCCGGCGGACTGGGAATCATCGCAGCGTTGTTGCTCGTGTTCTGGTATGTACGAAGACGACCGGCCCAAGCAACTATTAGACTCGATTGACATTGTTCAAAAATCGGTGGAGATTTGCTTCTTCAAAAGTATACACTTCGATCATGAACGTGCAGCCCGCGATTGCTGAAATGGACCAGGCCAGCGAACGTAAAGACGTTTCCTACGATGGAATCTTCTACGTGGGCGTGAAGACGACGGGTATTTTCTGTCTGCCTTCGTGCCCAGCTCGCACTCCGCTGCGACAAAACCGCGAATATCTTCCCGATGTGCGCTCGGCACTACTGGCCGGGTATCGACCTTGCAAACGTTGCCGGCCATTGGCAACGCCCAACTCGCCGCCGCGGTGGATGGTTCAGCTTCTGGCACGCGTTGAACTCGATCCGTCGCGGCGCTGGACCGATCAGCAACTCCGCAAAAACGGTATCGATCCCGTTCAAGCCCGTCGGTATTTTCACAAACATCATGGCATGACTTTTCAGGCGTATTGTCGAATGCGCAGGCTGGGCGCAGCGTTTCGACGGATTCGTAAAGGAGCAAAATTGGATACGATCGCACTCGAACATGGCTACGACTCTCTCAGCGGTTTTCGCGACGCTTTTGGCAAACTATTCGGCGAACCGCCAGGACGAGTCAATGCCACCAGCTGCCTGATAATCTCCTGGATGGAATCGCCGCTGGGACCACTATTGCTGGGAGCAACCGATCAGCATTTGTGCCTGTTGGAATTCACCGATCGGCGAGCGATTGAAGCGCAAATCTCCAGCTTGCGAGGGCACTTTCAGCAACCGATCATTCCCGGAAAGAACGAGCGCACCGAACAGGCCATGCACGAGTTGACGGAATACTTCGCCGGCAAACGAACGGCCTTCAGTGTTCCACTGGCGTTTCCGGGAACCCTATTCCAACAGAAAGTATGGGATGCCCTTCGCAACATCCCCTATGGTGCGACCTGTTCCTACGAGGCAATCGCCATTGCGGTTTCCGGCTCGCCGAGCGCGTGTCGAGCTGTTGGTCGGGCCAATGGCTTGAACCGCATCGGCATCATCATTCCCTGTCATCGGGTCGTGAATAAAGACGGTAGTTTATGTGGCTATGGGGGCGGGTTGTGGCGGAAACAGTTTCTGCTCGACTTGGAACGAAAGCATCGAAGTTAAGTTTCATGTTCGGATTTATGGATTCTCCCAGACTAACGTAAGCCTGTGCACCGGCCCTGGCATCCGCAGGCGCAACAAGGGCCGTGGGTCATCCAGATCGACATACTCTTCCAGCTGGACATAAACCGGTGAAATCCGCCAGTTGGATTGATAGTGCAGACACAATATCACCTCGCCGTTTTCCGGCACCACATTTGCCAGGGCGATTCGCTCCCAGTCCGCCTGAACCCACTCGCCCTGGCCTTTCAGAAAAAAATTCGGCTTCCGGCTCAGTTCAAAAAACACTCCCGGTTCGCCGTCATGGATCATTGCTGCTTCCCGCGCCCCACGAAAGTTGACGGAAGCGCGAGATCGATTCCGGCGACCAGCACACCACCCAACCCACGTTATAGCGATTCGCAAACTGCTTCAAATCGCCGTCGCTCCAGTCGGCGATTGACTTGCCGGTCAATTTGCCATCGCATAAGCGTGCAAACATATGTTCTATTCGCCCCGACGGGTCGAGTCCGCCCAGATAGGCCCGTTCCGTCCAAGGTGCGAGCAAGGCGGTCCAGCCGACGGCCCCCGAGGGAGATCGGCGATCTTCCCAGAGAATACGGGCTTGCGGGTTGGTCGATTCCCGGATGAGTTGAATAATCATTTGCCGGTCGGGGTTGAAGCCGATTTCCAGGCCGGGACGATGAAAGCACTCCTGAGGAAAATGAACGCTCCAGGCCAGTCCGCCCAGGCCCGCGAGTAACCAGATCGGCGCAACCGGGACAAAACCCGAACAGCGACCGAAATGGCTGGCGAGCCGGGCCAACAGTGCGGCGGCCGGGCAAACCAAACACCAGGCCCCGAGCAACAGCAGCTTTTCCGTACCAAATTCGGTCAGTGCCGGCCACAGTTTCCCCACTGCGCCGGTGATGGTGTAGCCGAGCGTGCCCAGCCCAAGCAACCAGGCCGCGGCGCGATTGCTTGCGAGCATCCACAGAAGTCCAACCAATCCGACAGCTGTGATACCCAGGTGCACCGGGTCGTGCGGCAACAGCAGCGGCCAGTGTTGCACCAGCGCGGTTCCCAGAGGCGCGAAGGAAGCGGGCAGATCGCCCCCAAAAGGAAGATAGATCCAGAGATAACGAACCCAGTCTCGCAGCCAGGCCGCATTCACGCCGAAGGCGATGCCGATGGCCGCCACAAGAGCCAGATGCCAGATCAGGCTCTGGCGCAACGCAACCCAGAAATAATAAAGGACCAAAAGAGGCAAATAACCCACGACGAGCAACGGCTGGGTGTACCAGGCCAGCGCTGCAGCGCCGGTCATCACGCACCAGCTATCCAGACCGGGCAACCTTTCAAAACGAATGAGCCAGGCGACATGAACCAGCAAACACATTCCGCCCAGCAGTATGTCGAGATCACCGCCATCCAACAAGGTTCGGCTGGGCGTCGACCAGAACAGTGCCATTCCCAGTAATCCGGCGAGACAAGAACTCGGGACCGGTAAGCAAATCCCGCGCGCCATCATCACGAATGCGCAAGGCACCACCAGGCAGATGAGCGCCAGGCCGATCTTGTACGTTGCCGCATGCGATCCGCCGATGATCTGAAATAATTCCGAAGGCCGGCTGGCCCAATCGAAGATTGGGGTTTTCGGATACCCGGCCTGATAGTTTGGGTCGTAGCAGCAATTCATGCCGCGCTCGAGCCAGGTTTGCGAGCCGATGGAGCCATGATAGAAATGCAGCGGATGCTTGCCGGACAGCACGGGTTCGTCGTTCAGTAGTCGATCCGGAGACAAGTCATTCGTAAATAGACGTAAGGTGAGCCAGCCTTGTGCGGCCAGCAAGACCACCACGATGAGCAGCCAGCTCGGCCGCTGACGGAAGCCCTCAATGGCGGAAACGTCCATGTTTCCCTCCCGGAGTTAAGGAAGAGAAGATGGTAACGCAGGATGGGATAGCGAACAAGATGGGTTTTTTCAGTCAATCGGGCGAGTGGTCGTCAACCATTTCGTTCTGGGTTACTTTTCACCAATTTGATCCCGCGTTGCTCGAACCCTGGTTAAGCGAAGAAGAACTCCAACGAATCGAGAACTCGAATGAAAAGCGCTATACTACAGCTGAAGTCATTGCGTACTTGCAGAAACTGTGATGTATCGAGTTGCAGCAGGATGCAGTCAGTATCTTAACCGTGCGACGCGTCTAAATTTGATAGTTCACGACACTTGATTGTTCCGTTGCACGACTCTACAGCCGGCCTCAATGTCGAACGACGCTTTCGTATTGCCGCGCAAATCGCAATCGATGATGGTCCCGAGTCCGAGTTTGTGAACGCGCACTCCGCTGTAACCATTCTTATGAACTTTGCAATTTTGCACCGTTGGATTGGCGCTTTCCCGAATCTCCACCCCGGTGAGCTTGTTGCTGTAGATGTCGCAGTTTTCGATCAGGCCCATCCCGTGGTCCGACCCCAACACCCCATCTCCTTCCTTGTTGTCGTGCAACTTGCAGCCTCGCACCGTCGGGTTGCTGCCTTGGCGGATTCCTACTCCCGACAGGTAGTTGGCGTAAATGTCGCAATTCTCGATCAGTCCCAGCCCTTGTTCGTAGACGAGCACGCCATCCCCTTCCTTGCTCGAGTAGATCTTGCACTCGCGGATCGTTGGATTGCCGCTTTTCTTGATCGCAGCCCCCGATAGCTTGTTGGCAAAGATCTCGCAGTTCTCGATCAGGCCCAAGCCCTGGTCGTATCCATATATGCCGCTGCCGTCGATGCTCTTGTGAATCTTGCAGCCTCGCACCGTCGGGTTGCCGGCTTCGCGAATTTCCACCCCGGCGAGCTTGTTGGAGTAGATGTCGCAGTTCTCTACAAGTCCTATTCCCTGTTCGTGGACCAGAATCCCGTTGCCTTCCCTGCTGTCGTGAATGGAACAGGTTCGGACGGTTGGATTTCCCTTCGATCGGATGTTGATTCCTGCCAGCTTGTTGGCGTAGATGTCGCAGTTCAGAATCGTCCCGACTCCTCGTTGGTGGATCAGCATGCCGCTGCCATCCATGCTGGAGTGAATCTTGCAGTTGCGCACGGTTGGATCGCTGTCCTGTTTGATCTCCACGCCCGAAAGCTTGTTGAAAGAGATATCGCAATTCTCGACAAGTCCTCCGGCACGATCGTAGATAAATACACCGTCGCCTTCCTTGCTGGAGTGAATCTTGCACTTTTGTAGGGTTGGATTCGTTCCCGCGCCGTGAATGCTCAAGCTCGACAGAGATTCGGAACTGATGTCGCAGTCTTCGACTAGCCCCGAACCGCCGCTGATGTCCATCCCGTGATGCTTTCTCGCGGGAAGAATCGCGGTGCAGCGGCACGGTCAAGCCGCGCACCTCGACGCCATCGGCCTTGATCGTAACCGCAGCGCCTTCGTCGTTTTCCACAATGATCTGTTCGCGTACGCCTTCGCCCCGGAGAATCAGATTTCGTTCGAGAACGACGGCTTCCTTATAGACACCGGGGCGAATGCGGATTTCCGTTCCGGCAGCGGCCTGGGCGATGGCTTCGCTGATCGTGCGATAGTCGCCGCCTCCGCTCTGCGACACCACGAGCACTCCCGTTTCCAGGGGTTTCGTTCTTTCGGGAGGAGGATTCTCCAAAGGAATCGTGACCTTTGGCTCCGGCTGAAGTGCCTTGATCGGTGCCACCAGTCTTTCTCGAAACGTCTTGATCGAGGCGGGCCGTTTCCGCGGATCTTGCTGGTGGCATCGTCGATAAGATTGATCCAGGCAGTGGGATGACCGAGACTCTCATCCAGATCGCCGAAGGGGGAAAAGGTCAACAACTCCTGAAGCAGATTGCCCATCATGTAGATATCGACGCGCTCATCGATGGCGGTGCCGATCGTGAATAATTCGGGAGGCATATAGGCCGGGGTGCCGACGATGCCACCGCGCGTCAATCCATCACCGCCGTCGAGAATGCGCGCTATGCCGAAATCCATCAACTTCGTCTTCCCATCGGCAGTCATCATGATGTTATGAGGCTTGATGTCCCGATGGAGCACGGAAGGTTTCGAGGTGTGGGCATACTCCAGTGCATCGCAAATCGGCGTCAGCAGCGAGCTGATTTCAGCCGGCTGCAGGGGCTGGTTCTCAATCTGCCGGCGAGCCAGGTATTGGCCGAGGCTTTGCCCTTCGATGAACTCCATCACCAGGCCATAAAGCTCCTGCCTGCCGTGAGGCTCCTCGAAAACCTCATAGTTTATCGTCTCGACAATGGCCGGGTGTCTTCCCAGACTCAGGCGCTGCGAGGTTTGAATTTCGGCGACGAATCGATCGATGAAACTATCGGTGAGCAGGTTGGGTGCGGGAACCTTGATCGCAACCACCTTGCCGCGGTTGATTCGATCGACTCCCACGGCCCGATAGACGCTGGCCATGCCGCCGCGGCCGACTTCATGTTCGATCTTGTAGCGGCGATTGATCGAGAAGCCGCGCGGCAAACAGGGCCAGGAAGACCCCGAAGGGCGGGATCGATCGGTCGAAAGGTGCGAAAGCAAACCGGTACCTCGTCCTCCGGCCCGCGGACACCCCGGCTTCCGTCAACACGGATCGGGCCTTCTCCATCTTGCCTTCGGCAAAGAGTTTGCCCGCAAAATGCCGGCCGACTACGCGCGTGTCGATGCCCCTATGGCGAAGAATACCGAAAAGTATCTGTTCGCCCTGTTCGCGTCGTCCGGCGAGGAAGTGCTCATCGGCCTGGGCGACGAGTTCCACCATCTTGGGGTCGGCCTTCCGAAATGCGGACCACTCCGACATCATCGGGGAATCGATGAGAAACCCCTTGAGTTCCTCCAAGCTTTGCCTCATGCCGAGCTGGATATGAAATTGCTCGCTCAAGCCTTGTTCGATCCGATGCAGCGAGAGCGTTTGTTGGCGCAACTGCTCCTCGACCTTCTTGAATTCATCGGCAAGTTCCACCCGTTCCAACAATGCCTTGCGGACATCGTTTTCGACTTGCAACCAGGTTCGATCGTTCTGGGCGTCGATGATTTGTTCCAGCTTTCCCCGCAAGTCGGCCATCGATTCCGTGATGCTTCCGAGCCAATCGTTGATCGCGTCGAGTTGTTCGTTGCCGTAAATCTCTCCCGCCGGCTTCACGTCCGGGATCGCCAGGGAAGAGTCCTGAAGGCGATCGGTGCCGTAGTCCGCGAGTTCGTGAACCAGGCGCACGGCCGTGCCCACGACCGGGACATTGTGAACGATTTCCTTGATCCCGGCAGAAACCAAGCCGCCGATGATCTTCTTGCCGGCTCCTGCCAGCTTGCGAAATGATTCAATGGCGGGCCAAGGCATGGAAGACACCCTCGCTTCAGAAGTGCCCCGAGGTAAAAATCCGGATCAATGTCTATTGAAGTTATTCTTGGCAATCTCCGCAACATTTTTTCCGATTTTTACGCCGGATGGGTGCAGCCATGTTCTCTGAAGCCATTTTCGGATAACTCCATGTTCTTGAGAATGCGTGCCCGCTGCGTCTCGGGCACCATCAGGAGCAGTCGGCGGTCAAGTTCCAGGGCTTCGTCGCGGCGATCCATCCAGTACAGACCCACGGCCATGATGTCGAGCAGCTGCCAGGTGTAAACCTCCGGCTCCACAAACAGCGCGCATTTGGGAGGGGAGAGGATGTGCGCCCCCATCTGAGCGATGTGGTACGCCAAACGGTGTCGGGACTGTCGTTGGTAGTGCAGGGCGAGCATGTGCAGGGGCTCCGCCCGGTGCGGAAACTGCTCGAATGTTTGCAGCAGGCCCGCAACCATCTCTGCCTCGCGATTGAGCCGCTGATAGCACATCCCGACCCGGTAGGATGAGTAGAAAACCTCCTCAGTGCAGCCTCCCATTGTCATCCGCTGCTTGTAAAACTCCAGCGCCTTGACCATGTCCCCCAGGTCGAAGTAGGAGTTGGCCAGATAGAACACATCGGCGCATTGTCCGGTTCCTGCTTGAGCCCCTCCGCAGAAGGAGACGAAGAGAACTGAACCGGTTCGGGGAGTGCCGGCCAAGTCTCGACGGCGCGGACCATATTCGGATCGGTGATAGAAACTCGTGCAACCGGGCTTATACCCATACCAGCATCTTCGTTGCTTCTCCTTACCCGCAAAGCAGTTGACTCACCGATCTTCCGGATAAACCCAGCTGCACCCTGCAACAGCGCATCGGAATACTCAAGTCCGGTCAACGATGCCAATTCCCGGGTAGCCCAAATCGGGTCCAACTTCACTCGGGTCCAGTCGAGCCGGACGACATCGCCGCGTCGCGAATCGAAGTCGTTCAAGGCGTCCCACAACCGCCGTTGGAGAGATGCCTCGAAGCCTCGAAACCAGCCCCGGCGCTTCAAACCCGAGATTGACTCCTCGAGCGATCGCCAGGACCAGACAAACCGGGTTTCCGGACCCCAAGCTGCCACGAGATCGTCCCCACACAGAGATAACAGCGGGTGCTTCGCTCCTACTGGACCCGGTCGCTTGCGCTCTTGGTCCACGACCCACATTCTCAGAAAGTTGATGCGATCGTCTGCCGGCAGCCGCTCCAGGATTTTCGGCTCGTCCCACCACCCCCGCAGGTTCCAGGCCAGGTCAACGGCTTCATAATAATTATCCGCAGCACCATCATCGGAACACAACCAATAAGGCGGCCCATGTTTACCCCAAGTCGGTGAAGCACCCCTGCAAGCGCGGTCGATCCCGAATTGTACAACCCCATTACAACGATGCGCCTCGTTAAACCCACAGATGGTACCCTCCGCTTCGCGAATTCTTGATTTTCGTTTCTCATCCTGAAGTCTCTTGAGAAGTCTCGCATCTTTCGGAGACTTCATCATCGTCCCGGAGCTTCAGCACCCGGCCCGTCTGCGAAACGATTCAATGGCGGGCCGAGGCATGGGAGAGTCCCTCGCTGAGAAGTGCCCCGAGGCAAAAATCCCGATCAATGTCTATTGAAGTTGTTCTTCGTAATCTCCGCAACATTTTTTCCGATTTTTACGCCGGATCGATCGGAGATAGCGCGATCGATGAGTCAATCGCGGCCTCTCCGAATACAAAGATTTGGCTAACTTGTTTTGGAAAACAACGAAAACCGTACTAATTACAGAGTCACAGAGAACACAGAGAAAACTTGGCGGAGTCTTTCCCCTCTCCACCTGGTCTGACTACTACCCACAAATTGAAAGTGGAACGGACGAGCACTGATACCCTCTCCCCTGTACTCAGGGGAGAGGGTTAGGTGAGGGGTAGAGCCCGCCGCCATGAAAGACGCGTTTTGGAAGGGTGAAGGTTCATCCCCTCACCCTAACCCTCTCCCCTGAGTACAGGGGAGAGGGGATTTGCGCATCGCTCACGCTTCAGGCTCGGTGTTCTATCTTCTCTTTGTTCTCTGTGACTCCGTGGTTAGTTCTGGTTTGAACTTCGGATACGAGAACTGTCATGACCGAACCAACCACCACTCCCGAAACTTCTTCCACACCAGCGCCGACGGAGCAACCCGCTCCGGCCCAAACGACCAATGCGCCGCCCAAGCCACAACCACCGCAAAGGCGCGACGATCGGCGCAGGTAGAAAACCGCCGCGCCGGGAGAAACCGCCGCACCGGCCGGGGCTGCCGCCGGCGATGGAACCGGTTCCGTTCTTCAGCACGCCGAAGATCAGCGATCTCGACAAATCAATCGAGGATGAACTCGAAGCCGCCATGGCAGGATTCGACGATCAAGCCATCGCGGAAACAGAGGCCAAAAACAAACGGCCGGAAACGAAGCCGGGCGAACGCCGCAAAGGGAAGGTCATCAGTATCCACGGTGCGGATGTTTTTATCGACGTTCCCGGCGGGCGAAGCCAGGGCCTGATGCCGCTGCAACAGTTCGACAAACCCCCGGCGATCGGCGACGAGGTGGAATTCGATGTCGAGGGCTATGACTCCGCAAACGGGGTATTGAAGCTATCGCGCGGCGGCGCGGCCCAGATGGTCACGGACTGGAGCAGTGTCTCGCTGGGAATGAATGTCGAAGCGAAAGTAACCGGGACCAACAAGGGCGGCTTATCGGTGGAAGTCAACGGCATCCGCGCCTTCATGCCGTTCCGCGAAATCGACATCTACCGCACGGAAAACCCGGATGCCCTCATCAACCAGAAGATCATTTGCGAGGTGATCGAACTCGATCCGCACGAGCATAATCTCGTGGTCAGCCGGCGCAAGCTGCTGGAACGCGAACGCGACCGGCAAAAGGAGAAATTCTGGAAAGAAATCGAGGAAGGGCAAACCCGCACGGGGGTTGTACGCGGGCTTCAGCCTTTCGGGGCGTTTGTCGATCTGGGTGGTGCGGACGGGTTGGTGCCTGTTTCCGAATTGGCTTGGTCGCGCGTCGAAAAACCCGAAGACGTTGTCAAGATCGGACAAAGCGTGCAAGTCAAGGTGATGAAGGTCGATTATGCCAAGCAGAAAGTCGCCCTGAGCCTTCGCCAACTTGCCGCCAGCCCTTGGGACAACATCCAGGAACGCATTCACACCGGAACACGCATTACCGGCAAGGTGACGCGCACGATGGAGTTCGGCGCATTCGTCGAAGTCGAACCGGGAATCGAGGGATTGATTCATATTTCCGAACTGGGAACGAATCGAACGCGCCGGGTCCGCGATGTCGTCACGGAAGGACAGGAAGTCGAAGTGCAGGTCGTGAGCGTCGACAAGGAACAGCGGCGCATCGGCCTGTCGCTCAAGGCGATCGGGGAAGCCAAAGCACGAGCGGAAAACGAAGCAGCGATGGCGGAGCAGCGCAAGCGCGACGAAGAGGAAGATGCCGAGGCCGAGAAAGAAGCAGAAGAGCTACGGCAACGCAAACGCAACTATATTTTGAAGGGTGGCAAGTAAAACTCAAGCGATGATCGCGTCCGTTTAATGGATCAGGATAAATTCGTTGCTGTTCAGCAGAGTCCAGAAGAGATCTTCCAAGAACATTTTGTAGCCGTTCTTGGGATCTTTGCTGTATTTAGGAAGCCTGTTCTTCTGGATCGCAAGTTGCTCGAGTACAAAGGCCCGTTCGGTGGCATGAATATAGCTGGTCAAGCTTTTTTTCGTGGGGCCACGAACCTTGATGGTGAGCTTGGTCGTGGCGCTGGCACGACGGCCCAAAGCGGCCAGGTAAACGTCATCGATCATTTGCTGCTCGATTTGCCCCGAAACCAGCCCGTCGGCGACATACTTATCGACGATCCTGGCAACCGTTCCGTCCTCGCGCTGGATTTCATCGTTCAGTTCATTACCGTTCATCATCAACAGAGCTTGAACCAGCGTTCCGTTCAAAGTCATTTCATTCCTTTCATCATCTTCAACCAGATGAACCATTTTGCCCAGCCATTGTCTGCACCGATCCGGCCGGGCATTCTTATCGCCGGCTGCCCTGGTTGCGGTCATCAACGAATCAAAGAGAACTTCCGGGCTGGACGAGCGGAGCGGCATATAGCCGAAGAACATCGCCTTGTCGGGATGGGTCATCGCTTCGTTGGGAGCAACGTAGTTCAGGTTGTAAACGTCGCTGTTGCAAATCCACTCCATCAACTGTTTGGGATCGTATTTGGACTTCACAAACTCCTGGGCCAACTGTTTCAGGAGTTCCGGATGAACCACCTTGTTATCGCGATTCTCAAAATCATCGTAGGCCGGCAACGATCCAAGACCTCGACCGAAGAAGTGACCCCACATCCGGTTGATGAATGCTTTCGCGAAGTTGTCGTGGCCGATAATGTAATCCGCCAAGACTTCGCGGCAAGTCTTGTTTGTGTTCTTGGGCATCCGTTTCCTGGGGCGCTCGTTCTTTTCTTTATCGAGATCGGCCAGGTCTGCCAAGAAGGTCGGACCTATCATCTGCGGCTTTCTTGCGTGCCCGAAGAATATCGGGGCCGTGCTGTTGAACATCGGGTTATCGGTGACGGTGAACGGCAAAGCCTCCATCCTCTTCTTGGCCTTGCCAACTCCCATCATCTTCGCCGGGACGCGGTCGAGGTCCACTTGTCGCAAGAAGGCATCCACACCCCAGAAGCTCTCCTGACCCAGTTCAGGGTTGAAGGGGTGATCGTGGCATTGGGTGCATTGCACCTGGATGCCGAGGAAGACTCGAGAGATTCGGGAGGCCAGCGGGATCATATCGAACTTGCCCACCTCCGTCTGAATATCCGCAGGATTTTGGCTGCGATTGCGAGGATTGTAGGTCGGTTCGCCAAGGTGGGCACCGATGAAAGCCACGGCACCGTTGACATTCGATTTGCCGGTCGCGGTCAGCAATTTGCGAACGATTTCTTCATGACTCGGAGACGATTTTGCCAACTGGTCTTCGAGCCAGTAGCGGAGATTCCCGTGGTACATCTCGTGGACGCCAACGCGCGACATCAACCAGATCGACCAGATTTCAGCCCAGTGTTGCGCGAATTCTTTACTGTAATCAAAAACGATCGGCTTCTTGTTGCCATTGAGCACGGGAAATCCACTCGCATCCTTCAATGGGTAAGTCTCGGAGTGGAGTAAGCGGGCCACTAACCTGGTGCGTTTGTTCGCTGATTTGTCTCGTTCGTAGTCCTTCACTTCTTCCGCGGTTGGGATACGGCCCATGAGATCGATGAAGACCCGTCGAAGGAACACCTCATCCGATGCAGGCTCGGCAGGCTCGATGTTGTTATCCTTCCAAGACTTGGAAATCTGTTCATTGATAAGCGCGCTTTGCGTCGGGGCTTGCGCGAAAGCGGCCGGGCTGATCGCAAGGAATCCACTTGCCAAAAGGCAGTTAGTGGCGATTCGGTTCCACCCACGCAACGGTGCTGCTGAATCGGATTGATGTGCCATCGTTTCGATCTCCCGATACTTCGGCATTGCCAACAACACATTTTATCTGGTATTTTACTCTCGCTAACTAGTCCTGTTGAAAAAACTGGGGCAAATAGGTGGTTTATAACCATCGACAAATGCTCACCTTTAGGTGGGACCATTGCTGGATTTCAGGAAATGCATGCACAGGCATTGGGTTCAGAGGCGATTCGTCCGGGCGAAAAGCGCCTTGAGTTGAACCCAAACACCTTATCTTGCCGACAAATAAGGAAATGGTCCAAACCTCTTGAGGACAAGGATGATGCCGGCAAAAACCTCTTTCCTGGACCGATGCTTCTACTCGCTTGGTTTCCTCGATCGAGCCAGCCCCCTGCGAGTTCATACGCGAATCTTCCTGGGACTCGTGGGTTATCACCTTCTGGCACTTCTTGCGTGCATCCCGTGGCTCTTTAGCTGGACCGGCGTCGGCCTCGCGGTGGGGGGCATGTACGTTTTTGGAATGCTCGGCATCAATATCGGCTTTCATCGCCTGCTCACGCATCGAAGTTTCGCCTGCCCGCGCTGGCTGGAGCGGTTCTTCACGTATCTGGGAGTGTGTTGTTGGGAATATACGCCAATGTACTGGGCGTCGATCCATCGAAAACACCATCAATTCTCGGACGGCAAGGAAGACCCGCACAGTCCCCGGGTGAATTTCTTCTGGAGTCATATGGGCTGGTTCATGGTGATCAACCCTGAGATCTGGAACATAAGCCTTTACGAGAAGTATGCGCGCGACCTGCTGAAAGATGATTTCCTCAAGTCCTTCGAACGGCCCCGCGTCTGGCAACTGGTACAGTTCGTCCAGTGGTCGATTTTCTTGGCGCTGGGGCTTGTGATCGGCGCATTGATGACGGAAACCTGGGAAGGTGCAGTGCAAATGAGCTTGAGTTGCCTGATTTGGGGAGTTTTCGTTCGCACGGTGATCACCTGGCATGTCACCTGGTCAATCAATTCCCTCACGCATATTTGGGGATACCAAAACTTCAACACCCGCGATGACAGCAAGAACAATCTTTTGATCGGGATCATCAGCAGCGGTGAAGGTTTTCATAACAACCATCACGCTCAGCCCAGGAGCGCTGCCCACGGCATGCGCTGGTTTGAGTTGGATATTTCCTACCTAATTATCAGGCTCCTCTCGGCGGTTGGACTGGCCTGGGATGTGGTCAAGCCAAAACGTCAATTCGACAAGTTGCCCGATGAAGAAAAGCGTGCAGCGGCGTAGCATCCGAAAATGTTCTTAGCCGTACTCCTCACGTTCTGCGTGAGGACAGTCTTCACGCGGAGCCAGAGGATTGCATGTCTGGGAACGAGTGGCTCAGGCAACTCTTCGCAACACCAGACAGGTGTTGCTGCCGCCGAACCCGAAGGCATTGGAAATCGCGACCTTGACGGGTTGTGGGCGCGCCTGATGCGGCACGTGACAGAGATCGCATTCCGGATCGGGATCATCCAAGTTGATCGTGGGTGGGACCGCTTGCCGATCGAAGGCTGCCATACAGATCAACGCCTCCACCGCCGATGAGGCACTGACAAGGTGTCCGGTCATGCTCTTGGTCGCACTCGCCGGAACCTGAGATGTTGCTGCACCGAGTGCCAATTTCAGGGCGCACGTTTCAAAGACGTCACCTATGGTTGTGCTGGTCGCGTGGGCATTGATGTAGTCGATATCGGTCGGATTGACCTCGGCGTCGGCCAGCACAGACGGATTGCCTCGGCGGCCGGCCTTGGATCGGTACTCGGCATCACCGGGTGAAAGGCATCGCTGGTGCCACCGTAACCGGCAACTTCACCCAGAACTTTTGCATTGCGTTTCTTGGCAACGGAGGCCGGTTCCAGGACCAGGATCGTGCCGCCTTCACCCAAAACAAAACCATCCCGACCGCGATCGAATGGGCGAGAAGCAGTTTCGGGCGAATCGTTTCGACGAGTCAAGGCGCTGAGATTGCCAAATCCCGCAACTCCCATCGGAGAAACGGGCCGATCGACACCGCCCGCAAGGCAGACATCGACCCATCCTCGGCGCACCCATTCCCGCCCAAGATTGAGGGCCACATTCCCGCTGGCACATGCAGCAGCGACCGTCGTTGCAGGTCCGGTTATTCCCAGTTGTTCGCGGAGTGAATGGGTCAGCCCTTGCAGATCTTCATCGGGATGTTTGAAAGTTGGCCTGCCTCGTTCGGCACCTTCTTCCCAGGTCAAGATCCATTCGGCACCAATCCCCAAAACCAAGCCGATGCGGATGGAAGACCGGCGTTCCCACCAGCCGCTATCCTGGAGCGCGTTGATCGAGCACCAAAGGAGTAGTTGTTCCCACCGTGTGGCGCTCAAGAAGTCCGAATCGCTCCAACCCGCCGGCACCGGCAGAGGATCGAGACAACTCGCCACTTTGCAGACATGGTTTACCGGGTCGAAATGGGTAATTCGGCGCACTCCGGAAGCACCCGCGAAGATCGCATCCGCAAAATGAGAGTAGTCGCACCCCAGGGAGGTCGCTAGACCGACACCGGTGATCCAGACGGCTTCGTGTTTGTTCATACCTTTTCTGCCACTCCTTACGCGGCGAAGGATTGCACCGATCGCAAAAGTGTGATGATCCCGCCGCCCTTGACGCGACAATTCCAAGCGTCCATCGTCTGAGGATCGCGCAGCTTACCGGCGAGATCGCCGATGCTGATCGGGACAAACGCATTATGAACCGGGGTAGGATCGTATTGCAGCCTGATTCCAGGCTCCGTCGAGCTTTCATCGACCAGGGCCATTGCGATGCCGTAACCAAGGATGGGGTTTGTGGATCGGCCATTGTCGTCCGGAATGGATTCGGGTTCCCATCCCGTCAAAATAACCCAAACGCCCGGCAATTTACTGCCGTGTTGAATTGCCAAACCGGTCAAAAGCGCTTCACTCACATGCGCGCGGTCGCCGCCGGCTCCAAAATTGGAGCCTCGAGACTGCAAAATCAAACTGATGACCCCGGAAATCGAATGAAGCGACAGAGTCGGGATATGGATGGGTGACAGGGATCGTGGACCCAAATTAAGAAAGCGCGCAAATGCCGCAGTTCCCCGCATCCGGCCCAGAAACCTCGGCGCAGCAACCACCGACCACTCGGCAAAAGACCGATCTTGCCAGCTGGCCCCGTTGACAGCGCGCAAGACAGCCACCGTCCCCAGGACCGCTTGCTCATCGACCAGTTTAAGATGCGAGGCGGGCGGCTCCCCGCCGGCCGACCAATTCCCTGGATTCTTGCGCAGATCGGCCAACAACTCGGGAGAAGCCTCAACAATACCCAAGGCCGCTACCTTGGCCACGGCACATTGTCGAGTGGGGGTCAGTGCATTCACGGATGGTCCTTCCTGCGACTAGGCGGCCCGAGCGATGTCTTCGGCAAACGGCGAGATTGCCGGCGGTGTGCCTGCCGCCCATTTTTCGGCCGCTTCGGTGGCAATCAGCATTTGCGATTCGAGGCGACGGCGATAAAGTTCGATACCCGATCTGTCGAGATTGGGTGGCACAAACAGGGGTGGTGGCGCTCACTGCGGTCATGGTGCTGTAGAGTTTCGGTATGGCGAAACGATCCCAACTTTTCGCGCGCCAGGCATCGACGAAACCAACTCCGAACGAAAGAATCGGCAGGCCGGTCAGCGAGGCCAGGGAAATAACGCCGGGCTGCACCTTCCGGCGCGGCCCCCTGGGGCCGTCCGGGGTGATGCCGATATTGGAATCGCGAGCGACTTTGATCAATTCGAGCAGTGCCGAATCCCCGCCGCGCGTCTTTGATCCTCGGATCGTCTTCACGCGGTAGTGCCGGCAAATCTGTGCGACCAATTCACCATCGGCATGTTGACTGATCAACATGGCCAGCTTGCCGCGCGACTTGAGCGGAAAGAGAATCGATTCGTGCCAAAACGCGTAAATATAGCGTTGGCTCCTCGTATTTACCGGATGGCGGCGTCCGGAAGCGCGGAAATCCGTTTTGGTCCGGATCGTACTCATCCAGCCATGAATGACCAGAGCCGCCAGTTGCCCGACAACGCGAAGGAGCAGTGGGTGGCGTAGTTTCATCGATGCGCTCTCTTGTCCATCCCGATCCATCTCCAAGGAGAAGTAAAATAACTCAAAATCGACGCCAGCGATAGGCCGACTGTAACTCGAACCTTGTGAGGGATGGCGTGTCTAATACCATACCAATCCAATCTAGGGTGGGCGCTTCGGTTGAATGAGGCATATCGAGCCTTGTCGAGAAGTCCCGAAAATGTGAAAATGCCCCTACGGAGGGATGGCAGAGCGGTTTAATGCACCGGTCTTGAAAACCGGAGACGGGGTAACCCGTCCGTGGGTTCGAATCCCACTCCCTCCGCTCGTCAACCATAACGAAATCGCTATCAACTGTAGTCATTTCAAGGGTTTGCGTCACGCCTTCGGAATCGGTTTCTACCCTCTCTTCACTCTCATCTGTCGGGATGGAGTCGAGCATCAGCGTAACTGCGCTGGCTTTCAGCGGTTCGGCCAGCGTAAGCACACTGCTACCTCGGAATCGCTTGTAACAGACGACAAACCTGTGCGGCGCGAACAGGACCAGCAAACCAGCGAAAACCCAGCCTGCCGGGAATGCGGATTCGAGATGGCAGAATGGGAACCCAATGAACTGGTTTGCCCAGACTGTACGTTGGCGGGCTTGTGCGATCCCGATTTTTGATTGAAAACCGACCTGTTCTACCTGAAAAAACCAATGTGACCCTCGCGGGAATCGACGAGCTAAAGAAGGCCTTACTCAAGTGCAAGATTGAATGGAATAACACGGTAGTCGAGCCATAGGTTGGAGTTGCCGTCATCGGTCATCGGGTGTGAATTCCAAAATATGAAGCGATTCCATTCTGATCAAAAAAATCGTCTATATCAATGCAAACATCCCACATTCTTCACCGATCTTGCAATTTTGGTTGCCGAATTGGTCGCGCAAACTTATACCATATTTTGCCCGTGGGAATGGTCTTGCCGAGTGGGCGACGGCGGGGCTTGACCCACGGGCATTTTCCGACCTTCCCTTTCTACCCATCATCTCAAATCACTTAGGTGTTAGGTTCTTTCCTCGATTCATACTGGGCAGCTAATTCGTAACGAATATCGAATGAAGGCGCTGGGACTCGAACCCAGGACCAACGGATTAAAAGTCCGTTGCTCTACCAACTGAGCTACGCCTCCAGATTTGTGCAAGCACCGTGTTCATGGCGGAGCCGGCGTCCCGACTATCTCCAATCGACACAACTTTTCGCGCTTTCACGCGCCCTTTTTGATCGATTCAATGCCATTCTCTGCCGGGATTTTCATCTTATGAACTGCGCTGCCAGACGGCAAAAGCATCCTCTGGAACTTATTTTGCGTTCGAGAGTTCCAATGGTCGGATTGTCATGCTTGGATCGGGAAAATGCCTTGCGATCGGCCTTTCGCAATTATAGTCTGTACTTCAAGAGACCATCCCCATGCCAACCATCTCAATCGACCGACTTCCATCGGAAATCCTCGGCCCGTCCGCCTGGTACGGCCCTGAACTGGCCGGCGGCCGGGACTGGATCGAACATCTTTCAGATGCCGATATCGTCGAGATCGACAATGCAGTGCAACGGCTCGCAGACTTGGAGATTGACATTCCGTCCATCCGGCAACGGGACTTTCCGCTGCCGACGCTTGGGCCTCGATTGCAGCGCATTCTGCACGAAGTCCTGACGGGGCGAGGCTTTGTGCTCCTGCGCCGGTTGCCGGTCGAACGCTGGTCCAGGCGTCAAGCCGCGATCGCGTTTTTCGGCCTGGGCGCACATCTGGGTAACGCACGATCTCAAAACGCGCAAGGACATGTCCTCGGCCACGTCAAGGATTTGGGTATGTCGAGCGGCGATCCGAACGTGCGCATCTATCAGACCAAAGAACGCCAGGGCTACCACACCGATTCATGCGACGTCGTCGGCTTGCTCTGTTTGCAGCCTGCCAAAACGGGTGGGCTATCGAGTCTGGTAAGCTCCGTGACCCTTTTCAATGAGTTGCGACATCAACGTCCGGATCTGCTGGGCAGCCTGTTTGACCCGATCGAAACGGATCGGCGCGGTGAAGTTCCCGAAGGGCAGAAGCCCTACTTCCAGATTCCCGTGTTCAACTGGCACGCAGGACTGCTTTCAACCATCTACCAGCGCAGAATACATCGACTCAGCGCGCCGATTCGTGGGAACGCCCCTCACCCCAAAACAACAAGAGGCCCTCGACCTGTTCGACGCCCTGACGGATGATCCGAGATTGTTCCTTTCGATGGAGTTTTTGCCCGGCGACGTGCAATTCGTTCACAATCATACTTTGCTGCACGACCGAACGGCCTTTGAAGATTGGCCGGAGCCTGAGCGCAAACGACATCTGCTCCGGCTGTGGTTGGCACCTTCGGAAGCCCGGCCCCTTCCCCCTGTGTTTGCCGAACGCTTCGGCTCGGTAACACCGGGTGACCGAGGCGGCGTACGGATACACGGAATCAGGCCATCGGCACCACTCGATTGATCCTACGGTCAGAAATGAGACGTGCTTTGTTAGGCCGACGCGCGAGCGAGGGACGAACCCGGTGTGGCTGGAGCGATGTTCGGACTCCCACAGTTGACAAGAAGCGCAAGCGGGTTCTAACGCCTGCTTATCTCATTCCTGACCGCGCGGAGTATCTCCGGAGCCGCCGCTCACCGGCGGGATGATCGCCAAATCATCTGTGGGCAGGATAAGCATATCATCCGGCGCGATCTCATGGTTCACTGCGAAACTCGAACGCGACAACAAAGCCAGCAGTTCCGGGATTTCTTCACCCAATCTGGACCGCAACTGCTCGACCCTGATTGGCGACGAGATGCTCACTTCCCAAAAATCCCGGCCCAGCTTTTCCCGAAACTGGGCGAATAGTCGGATGCGGATTGTGTTCGTCATCGAAACACCAACCCCTTCAACGGTGTCCGGAGCTTGCGAGCAACTTCCGGAAGTAAGCCGTAGGCAAGGGCCAGATACTGTACCGGATGAAGGGTTCGTTTGTTGCTGCCTTGCTCCATTTGCATTCGACAGGAACTGCATTCCGTGGAGCCGTAAAGAGTGAGCGGACGATTCAGTTCGTCCAGCATCGGCTTGCCTGCTTCCAGTGACTTTGCAAAATTTTTGGCCTTCAGGCCAAACGTCCCGGCCATCCCCGAACAACTCACGTCGATCGTGTGCACGCGCAGCCCAGGGATCAACGAGAGCAAGGCCGGTCCATGAATGCCCAAGCCCAGCGCCTTGACGTGGCATGGGACATGATGCCCGACCGAAATATCCAACGGTTGAAAGTCGCTTCGCAGTTGGCCATTCTCGTGCAATTCCCACAAGAACGCGGTCAACTCGGTGGTGTGATCGGCAACGAGTTTGGCATCGGGGTCGTCGAGCACATCCAGTGCATCCTGACGCAACATCAGAGCCGCAGTTGGCTCGGAACAGAGAATCTTGTAACCTTCCCGTGCCAGATCCGCGAAGATGCGCAGATTGCGGGTCATTGCTTCGTGGGCGGTTTCCACGTCGCCGCGGGCCAAAGGGGCAACGCCGCAACCGACTTGCCCCGGCGGCACATATACGTCAATGCCGTGGTAGTGAAGCACGGCCACGGTTGCCTCCGCGATAAGAGGATCGAGATAATTCGCGAAGGTATCGACGAAATAGGCCACCCGCGTGGTACGGGTGTTCGGGGAGTTGGAGCCGTGACCGGCAATGCGCGATCGGTGCTTGTTGGAGAGTCCTCGACGACGGGCCAGTTTCAGGAAGCTTCGAGGGGCGAAGGTCGGCAGCCGGCGATGGCGCGAGATTCCGAAGACACTTTGCAAGACCCAGCGCACGACCCGGCTGGAAAGCAGGGTGTTGGTGGTCAGTGCAAAATTCCCGCCAAGTGCTGCAAACGATTCGATGCGTGCCAGAACCCAGTCGGAACGATCCAGCCCATGTTCTGCTTGATGAGCGGCCTTGGCTTCGAGCATCATTTTCGGAACGTGGATATGCGCTGAGCATTCGTGAGCGCACATCTTACAATTGATGCACAACTCGGCCACGTCGCGAACTTCGCTGGAGGAAAGCCGTTTCGGATCACCTGCCGGCCCCAATAAATAACGCAACAGATTGGCCTTGGCACGAGGAGTCGCCGCTTCATCGCGGCTAATCCGGAACATCGGACACATGCGACGATTCGATTCCTCGGTACGACAATCACCGCAACCATTACAGGAAGAGATGTTTTGCTCCAACTCTCCAGGCTGCCAGCGCAAGGAAAGACGGGGCACCGCTTGCGGCTTGGCGGGGATGGGAGCGTCCGCAGAGAGCGCTCCGGGAACTGAGTTTTCCATTGGGTCTGTTTTGATCTGCGCTCGCAAGTTCCACGCAGGCCGGCTCGGATCGAGGCCCACGATTTTTCCGGGGTTGAAAATGCCGCGCGGATCGAAGATCCGTTTCACTTCGCGGAAAACCCCAGCAAGCTGCCCGTATTGCTTTTCCACCCACGGAGTGCGCGCGATGCCCGTGCCGTGTTGACTGCTGATGGTCCCGCCCAACTGGATCGCCAGCGAATGAATGGCATCGGCCAGCGGCCAGAGTTTCGCCTGATCCTCCGGATCGGACAAATCGAGGAAGGGGCGAGCATGAACTTGCCCAGTTGCCGCGTGAACCAGAAACGATGAAGTGGTCTCGAAGCGTTGCAGAAGTGCCTGCAACTGGGACAGGAAATCGGGCAAGTGATCGGGGGGAACGCCAATGTCTTCGACAAATGCCAACGGCCTGGAACCGGTGCCGATTGCATAAAGGCTCGGCATGGCCACGTCGCGAACCTGCCATAGTCGAGCGATGGCGGCTTCGTCGAACGCGGGCAAGGCGAGCAAGGCGAGCCGTTCCTGCTTCTGAAGAATCTCCATGAGTTCCAGAGCCGCTGCTCTCGCCTCTGCTGCGGTTTCACGCTCGAACTCGACGAGCATCACTGCTTCTGCCGTGGCCGGTAGAATCCGCGCCATCTGAGCGGATTGTCCCCGCGCCAGCGTCAGCAAGCGGCGATCCATCAACTCGCACGCCGATGGATTGGCCTGTCGCGACATAAGGAATGGCGCATAGCGCAGCATCCAGAGTGACAAAACCCAACAACAGCGCTGCGCACCCTTCAGACAATGGAATCGTTCTCAGCACTGCTTCGCAGAATATTCCCAGTGTACCTTCGGAACCGATCAGCATTCGAGGCCAGTCCAGCCCGGCCGGCGTGAGAACGGCGTGCAGCGGATACGCGCAGCGATTGAAGGGTGTTCGTGGCTGACCCGATTCGATCATTTCTCGATTACCCTGAACCAATTCCGAGATCGCGCGTGTCAATTCAGTCGTTCGCGGTGTGGGTTCGACGATATTCGACGGCAACGAGGAACGAGAAAATCGAGGTGAATGCAACCAGTCGGCAGCGCCGCTATCCCAGATGGCGCGAATGGCTTCGACATGATCGTGAGTATATCCATGCAGGATAGCCCGGCTCCCGGAGGCATCGGTCGCCAGCATGCCGCCGATGGTGCAGGTGCTGCCGCTCGCGGGGTCGGGGGCAAACCGCCGGCCATGTCGGGCGAGCAGCGCATTGAGATGTTGATAAACAACGCCAGGCTGCACTCTGACCCAGTCCGATCCAACTTCGAGGATCTGGCGAAAGTGAACGCTCAGATCGACGACGATTCCGGAGCCGAGCGACTTCGCCGGCGAGTCCGGTGCCGGCCCCGCGCGGATCAGAGCAAGGTGTTGATCGGCGGCGTACTGGACCAAAAACTGCAAGTCTTCTTCGTGCCGGGGAACGGCAACGGCAAGAGGTTCAATTTCAAAGATGCTGGCATCGGAGGCGTAGAGGTGTCGTGAAACGTCGTCGAGGAGAAGTTCTCCTTTGAAACGCCCCTTCGATTCATCGCGGAGGCGTCGTCGCACGGCTTCCACGAGCGTGATCCCAATATGGTTCGGATTGGCTAGGTTTATTTAATGGTATCGCAGGCTAAACCACAAGGGGGGATATCGATATGGAGAAATCGCTGCGCAAAAAGCTCGACCTCCCGTTCACTTCAGATGCCGAGGTGATCGATATGGTCGCCAGGTTCGAGGCGTGCACATGGCCATATCCTCGTTGGACTCATCGGTGCGCATCTCGGCGTCGCTCTCTTTTATATGTGGCAGTATCCTATCGAGGCAGCTCTGGAACGAATCCGACATCATATTCAACTCTACAACCGAACCTGCGGCGATCCCTCCGGCTATCACGAGACAATCACAATCTTGTTCATGCGGAGGGTGGATCGCTATTTGCGGATAATCCTGAACTTGTATCGCTTTCAGGTGCTGTCGAGGCGCTGGCCAAAGACTGTGATATGTACTGGCTGCTCTGGTTATTACTCGCACGATCGGCTATGGTCGGCAGAGGCGAAGTCCGGTTGGGTTGAACCGGACCTTCGGCCACTTGATTTCTAATTACCTACTCGGATTCCGACAATTCCAGTTCCTTCAGCATCCGCTTTAAGGCAACTTGTTTGTAGGCTTCCAGTAGTAACCCGGCCACTTCGTTCCAGTTGACTTTCCCTTCGAGGTTCACCGAAACCCAGCCCTGATGTGCCGAGTAAGGAGTCGGGAAAAAGCGGGAATCTAGAAGAAGTTCTTCCTGACGTTCAAAGCTCATTTTCAAACCCAGTGTCCCATCCCCGAACGCTGCGAACATTTTCTTGCCGGCACGAAAGGTCGGGTGGCCCCAAGCCTCTACCTCTTTGCTCTCCGGCAAAGCCAAGACAGATCGCGCGGATCTTTTCGAGCAGTTCCTCCGAGGTTTGGTGCTTCACCTTGATTCTCCTCAAGTTTGGAAGGTCGACCGTTCAATACAATCTGCTATCACTCCTCATGGCACCAAAACCACCCGGAAACCGACGTTGTTGAAGCGGAAATCAGCATCGAGGTTGAAGCGATACTCTACGCGACAATAATCGGGCAAGTAGTTCCAGGCACCACCACGCATGATGCGAACATCGTCCGTTGGTTGTTTCTGTAGCTGCACCGGATTTCTCAGTTTTGGTAATTTGTCGTAGGAACCATAATAGTCTTCACACCACTCCAAAACATTCCCAAGCATATCCACTAATCCCCAGGGGTGTTTCGCCTTTTCCTCGTAGCTGCCTACCCTCGTCGTCCGTTTCCGATACTCTCCTTTTCCATCCCACTCCCCAACCGGCTGGGACCAGTTACAATTCGCCCGATCACCTTGCAGGTCGTTGCCCCAGTAGAATACGGAACCCTGCTGTCCACCTCGACACGCATACTCCCATTGAGCCTCGCTCGGCAGGGCGATCTTCCAGCCCATCAGCTCGGGCGGGACTTCCATTTTCGCAATACATTCATTGGCATCGCTCCAGGAAACGCTTTCTACGGGAAAATCATCGGTGTTCTCATTCACATCAATTTTCCCTTCGCCCTCTTTGCAGAAATAACTTGGATTCATCTTTCCGGTTATCTGCACATGTACTGTCCCTGGGTCATCTCCGTCTTGGCCATCCAGAAACCATCCAAAACTTCGATCTCGTGTTCGTGCTCCCGGTTCAGCCAGGCAGGAAACTCCCCCTTATAAAATGTCTTCGTGACGAAATCCCGTTCGTTCTTCGATAACCCCAGCGTAACTTTGCCATTCGCCGGCGGTATCCAACAGAATGTCATTTTCACACCGCGTCCCACGTCGAATACTCGTTCCTCACCGGGCAAAGGCCCCTGTGTTTCTCCGGAGCCGGATCTGGAATCCCCGCCGTACAATCCCAAGACGTAGCCCACGAGGGCAAACGCCAACAGCCCGACAATGCCCCCGGCGAGAAGAGGAAGTTTCCACATGCCGGGACGGCAAGGCGTATCGACAATGTTACTCCCCTTATCGGAGGCGACAGTTGGGGCCGGGTGGGCATAAGGGATATCGTGGAACCTAGCGACGGGCAGCGGCATCGGAGCGGGCGTCGTCGCCGGCTTTTCGGCAGGCTTTCGTTGGCGTGGCTTGTGCGCGGGAGGCTCGGAGATCTTTTTCCTTGAGTCCATAACCGGGTGGGCGATACTCGGCCCGGGCTGCGCACCCGGTGTTCGATCATATTCAAGGCGGGTGATGGGATTGGTGAGGCAGTTCATTGCCTGTGCCAGCAGGTTCATCCCACGGGTCACGGCGTCGGGACGCATCAACTGGTGCTGCCGAAGTTTTTCCATTCGCTCCAGGACTCGATGCTCGATTTCTTCCGTGCTGCCCTGTCCCCAGGCCAGACCAAGGAGTAAGTCGTAGTTCGGCGGCCAGGGTGCCTTCGGCAGGTTCAGCCAGGTGCAAAGCAAGTCGCGGTTTGCAGCCTCGGAAGAATCGATCGATTCATGGAGGTTCGACATGAAAAGGATTCCTCACCTGATGCCGAGTCGGAAAAAAGTTGAGCCATTGAGAAATTGAATTCCTGAAATCGTAACGCGCAATCGGAAAGGTTGCTATCGAATTTCAAGGTGGGTGATTTATGGTGGCGCAGTCTGACTGACACAATTTTGCGTCCATGAATACTCTCATCGTTTGCCGCTCCGCGGCGAACGTCTTGTCTTGCCGCTCTGCGGCTTTGCACTACCACCGTCAGAAAGCTTTGCATCTAAACGATAAGATCCTTATTGAGGCAGGATTGGCCGCGGAGCGGCAATACTAGACGTTCGCCGCAGAGCGGCAAACGATGAGGGTCGTAGCCGTTGCGAATTCTGTCATTTCAGACCGATTGCGGCAAGAGTCAAGCGCATTGCCCGCCCGCCAAACACGATTTGCGCATTTTCCACGAAAACCTGCTCGTGATATTCTTCCGCAATCGCTTCCTGGATGAAATCGCGGTACATCGCCATCGGCGTTAGCGGCCAGTCGCTGCCGTAGAGGAATCGATTCGGTCGTTGTGCGTAGCGAAATGCCATCCGGATTCGCTCAATGATTGCTTGCCGCTCTTCAAACTGTTCGGGGGCATTGAAATCCAAGTCCTCGGCGATGAGCAACCCCGAGAGATCGACCCAGACATTGATATTCTTGTAAACAACCTCCGCTGCATCGAGCATCCAGGGGTTGCCGACGTGGGCCATCACAAATCGAACCTTGGGGTGATCGACGGCAACTTCATCGATATTGATCGGGTGCGCATACTTCAGTTTGGCGAAAGGCGTATAGGTATCGCCGGTATGCAAGATGACGGGCAGCTTATACTTTTCCGCAAGTTCGTAGTAAGGTCGATAACCTGGGTCGGCGGGGAAACGATGCACGTAGCCGAGATAGACTTTCAAGGCGACGACTTGCCCGCCTTTTAGAAGTGACACCACGGCGGAAAGATGGCCAGCATCGGTTCGCTCGGGATGGGCGACTCCGATCGCACGCAGTCCCGGAACTCGTTCGGCAATCTCAAGTGTGCGGCGAACTCCGAGAGGGTCGTTGTCGTCGACCGGGATCGACCCCATCGCCAGCGCCGCCGTCATCCCGGCCTGTTCCATCTGTTCCCGAACGATGCGCGCCACATCTTCTACCGGGCTGCGCAGAACCGGACTGAGCGACCCGACACCCGGCAGATTCGGCGGGACGACGTGAATGTGCGTGTCGATCATCATCGACTATTCGGCTTTCTTGGCCCGGAAAGTTGTCATATCGTGCCGGCGGATGATGATCCCCTGGTTATCTGGCGACGGGCCCATTGTGTAGACCCCGAATTTTCCCGTAGTGACTTCCGAGATATACAGAGCCGACTGGCCCTGCGTGATCGTGCCGGTCGTCATCATGAAGTGGACATCTTGCTTGGGGGGGATGCCGAATTCCGTGACGAGATCGACTTCCGCCCAGCCGGTGATTTTGCCCAGACCGCGATCGATCACCGTGCCCAGCAATTTGCCGGAGCGATAATCGAGCATCCAGACGCCATCGGTCATGGCCCGAGGGTGAATTGCCACCGCACCCGTACACATTACGTAATCCTGGTAACGATCATTCCCCGAGGAGGATGCCGACAGCCAATTCCGCCGGTTAATCTGGTCAAACTGTGGCAGCGAAAGCGGATTACCGTAAATCACTGTCGCCATGACTCCCAACACCACTCCGCCCAGAGCCGTCAGGATTGTTTTGTTGACTCGCATTTTCCACCTCCGCAAACGACAGAAAAACTTCGTGTCGGCGGACTATAACAAGTGTTGAAACGCTGTCCAGATCGATTTTGTCAAGAAAAAAGGGAAGCATGCGAGTAGGATCAGGCCCCTAACCCTCTCCCCGGAGTACCGGGGAGAGGGGATCAGAACGGGCCAGTGCCGAGGCACCAACCCCATACAACAAACGGGGCGAGAGGGGATCAGTGCTCGCTGTCCGTTTGTGGGCGTCACCGGCCGAAGTCGCGCAGGTTGCGCGTCACCACGGTCAGGCCATTTTCCAGTGCGATCGCCGAGATGCGAAGGTCCATGGTTCCAAAATTCAGACGCAGCAACCGCAATTGTTCAAAGCGATGAATGGCTGGTTCCGTAAATGGTATGACCGAAAACCAACTCCAAACAGGTAAGTGAAGAGTACATTGTCCCCAGGGGACAGGGCCACCATGATCCACTTGCGAATAAACAAATTTAACCGTTGCACATTGCCCATGAATCGCTTAACATTGTATTTGCCCCAACCTCCTGCCTCTTTATATCCCACCTTCCTTCCGTTCGTCGATTCGGAAAGGACTACTATGCTCGTTATTCCTGGTTTTGCCGGTAAAGATACTTGCGATGGCGTGACGCGCCGCGATTTCATGCGGGTCGGCGGTTCAGCGATCATGGGCTTCGGCGTTGCCGACCTCTTGGCGGCGTCCGCGCGTGCCAACCAAACCGGCTCCTCCGGCGGCCCCGGATTCGGGAAAGCCAAAAGCGTAATCATGATCTACCTCCAGGGTGGACCAAGCCATCTCGATCTCTGGGATCCGAAGACCGGATGCTCCCGCGAAAAACCGGAGTATCTTCAAGCCGATCAGTACCAAGATTAACGGTCTTCAGTTCAGCGAATTGCTGCCCAAACTCGCGCAAGTCGTCGATAAGGCCACCGTGATTCGGACCATGAGCTACACACCCGTAGGCTTGTTCAATCACACCGCTGCCATCTATCAGATGATGACCGGCTACACGACGGACAAAGTCAGCCCATCCGGTCAATTGGAGCCTCCCTCACCGAAAGATTTCCCTCATTTCGGCTGCAACATCACCAAGCTCAAGCCGACAACTCAGCCGGTTCTGCCGTTCGTGATGATGCCGCGGCCGTTGCAGGAGTCCAATGTCGTCGGTAAAGGCGGTGGCGCTGGGTTCCTGGGTAAGGCGTATGACCCCTACTTGCTCTACCCGCCCGGCGACGACATGGACATGGCCAAGATGGATCGGATCAAGACCGACGATCTCCAACTGCGGCCCGATGTCGATCGAAGCGCGCCTCAAGCGGCGGGCCACGCTCCGCGAAACGGTTTCCGAAGGGATGCCGGAACTGGAAAAAGCGGTCGAGAAATATGAATTGAAGGAGTACTACGGCAAAGCGCTCAATCTGGTGATTTCCGGCAAGGCACGCGATGCCTTCGAGCTAACCCGCGAAAAGCCTGAAATGCGCGAACGCTACGGCAAGAACACCTTCGGTCAATGCTGCTTGCTGGCGCGACGACTGGTGGAAGCCGGCACGAAGGTGGTTGAAATCAACTGGCCGAAAGTCGCAAACTCGGACAATCACTCCTGGGACGTTCACACCGGTCTTTCAACCCGTATGAAAAGTCAGTCTGCTCCGATGTTGGATAGCGGCCTGTCAACGCTCCTCGCCGACCTGGAAGACCGCGGTCTGTTGAAGGAGACGCTCGTCATCGCGGTGGGCGAGTTTGGCCGCAGCCCGCAACGCGGCGTCAGCACCTCGGGCAACGAGAACAGCGATGATGGACGCGATCACTGGCCATACTGCTACACCGCTGTGATCGCAGGGGCCGGGATCAAGCGCGGCTGCGGTATATGGAAAGTCGGACAAAACGGGCTCGGCTCCTCTGGAAAATCCGGTCCACCCGACCGAATTGCTGGCGACGATCTACCACAGCGTCGGCATCGTGCCGGGCACGATCGTTTACAACCACCTGAACCAGCCGCGAGAACTGGTGAAGGGTGAGATTATCAGCGGGTTGTTGGCGTAAAGTGATGGAAATCCAGAACGAAAGACTGTGGTCGGGTGACTGCCCGACTACGGTCTTTTCTCGTTTTGCCGAACCACGACTCAAGGCGATTGCTCTGTATTTCCTCGCGTGAGGAGCTCTTACGTTTCTGAAAATGGTTTCCTGAACTGAGATCGTTGGTTCTCCCTGAAGAGGAACTCCCAGAACGAGCTGAGCCGCGTACAAGAGCATGATCAAGATGAATCCCGACAACCGCGCGAGTGAGAATGGTCAGTGCCCTGTATTGGAAACGGAAATGTGATTTGTCGAGCAAGGGTCATTCTCTCAAAACAGCACGGCGGTCAGAAGGCATTGGTCTCAATGATTCGCGCTGTTTTGAGAGCTGTTCACAAACGAATCACGTCGCGGAGTGGATGGCGCTGACGAATCAGCGCGTTCACCGTCGGTCGTGGGCTTGCCGGCACCTTGAGTCTCTTCGTCGCCAAGGATCTCTTCCAGCAACTGCTTCACCGACGGGATTCCCAGCGACTCAATGGCCAACGAGACCGCCATGCCGCTCGCCACGGAACCTAATTCGCGAAGATGGTCTCCCAGGAAATGGGAAAGACTGAAACCCGACGCTTGATTTGATGCAGCTTGGGAGCGCGGAACTGACGCTTCCTTGCCGGACTTGTCAACGGCAGACGGGCCGTCAATTTGTTTAACTCGTCTGCGCGTCAAACGGGCTGCGAGAAAACCCCCGAAGATCGACGCTCCCAGCACCAAGAATGGACTGCGGAGAGCTTCGATCCAGGGCATTTTCTTGACTTCCTCATCTACTTCGTCGCTGCCGCGATCGACGAACACGAACCCGACCATCGTGGCGAATAGCCCGACACCGCCAAGAGAAGCCCACAAAGGGACGTTCGCGGCAATGCTGAGGCCATGGGCCGCGCTCATTAGCAGCAGCCCGATGCCGGCGATCATCAGGATCGATCCCGTTCCAATGAGCCGAAGCAGAGTCGAAAGTCTCACGCATTAGCTCCGATTAGAGGAAGTCAGAAATCGGCCGATGAGGAAGCCCAGTCCGATGCCGATGACAGCGCACGGCAGCGGGTGACGGCCGATGAGCTCCTTCAGATCCTCCGCCATCTTCGAGACGCTCGTATTCTGGACGTAATCCTTGCCCTTCTCGACGTATTCCTTGCCTTTTTCGACGACTTCCTTGCCTTTTTCGACTACCTCCTGAACACCTTCCTTGGCTTGGGCGATCAAGCCCTCGCCGGCAGACATGAATTCATCGAGCTGCTGCTCCGCTTTTTCGCGGGCAATCCCGTATCGTTGTTGAATCGCGCCGACCAGGCGATCCTTCTTCCCGTCGGCTTGTGTCAGGTCATCGTCGGTGAGACGGCCCCACTTCGTCTTGACCTTGCCTTTGGCTTCGTTCCAGTTCCCTTGAATGCTGGTCCAGTTCATGACCTTGTCCTCCGTAGCTGGTGATTAGTCCTTGAGTTTCACGTCGAACTTAAAGCTGACGACGTCTTCAGCCATGTCTTTTTGATCTTTGGCCTTTGCGGTCACGCGCGTAACGTGTCCGTTCTCAACGGTCGCGTCGGGCGAAGCCTTGAGCGACACGACGAGGGAGTCCTTCCCCGTGTCGATGGTCGTGTTCGGCGTTACGACCTTCACACCCTGGGGAAGATCTCGAAAGTCAAGATGTACTGGTCCCGTGAAGTTCCCGCGGCTTACAGAGATTTCGACGTCGACCGTGCCGTTTTGTTTGACGCTCGCTTCCGAAGGGCTCTTGACCTTCAGCGTCCGAACCTCGCTGGGCCGATCGGGATTCGTGCTTGGAGCCGTCGTTCCGCTGCCCGAATGGCCGCACCCGGAGGCGAAAATCAGCGCCGTTCCGATCATTGCAAAACACTTCATGATGTCACTCCTCAGTAAAGGTATTTCAGGCCACATATTCGTTCGATTGCCGTGGGTGTGACCGGCCTGGCTGAGCCGGCCACACCCGATTACTACTCACCTGGAGTCGCTGGTTTTTGCCAGTTCTTCCGCCATTTTCAAATGCTTGCGAAGCCCGACCAGCCCATCCTTGGCGAAAGCGCTGACATCCTCATCCTTGCCCTGCTTGATCTGGTTCTCGCAGAGCGCGATGCCCGACTTGTGCTCCTTGATGACCCATTTCAAATATTCCTGGTTGAAGTCCGTGCCTTTTAGAGCGCCCAGACGTTTGGCCTCATCCGTCGGTCCCTTTTCGGTGCCGGACACGACGCCGATCTTGCGGGTCTTGAGCAGTTCGGCCAGCTTCTCGTAGGCCGCCTGATGGTCCTTGCCGAGTTGACCGGCAAAAGCCTTTACTTCCGGCGATCCGTGTGTTTCGGCCATCTTGCTGATCGCGATCACGGCATGGTTGCACGTGGCCGCTTTGACGAGGAAATCATTGTCAACAGGAAGTTTGGCCGAGTCGTCGCCGCGGGCTCCGGCAGCCAGCCAGCAAACAACACTTACCGACAGCAGCATTCCAAGACTCTTCATCGTAGACTCTCCATTCAAAGAAATCGTTCCTAACACTTTTTGAAAGCTGCGTACTCCAGGGCAATAAACGTGCCGGTCGGACATGCATCGTTTTCCCGCAAATCTCAGTGTTTCTGAGCCCTGGAAAATACAATGTTGAGCAAATGGGAGCGCTGCAATGGGCATTCCAGCGACGTGATCGAGAAGAAAACAAGGTCGGTCGTTGCGCGAGTTCGTTGACTTGGATGGAGGAATTCGGCAGCCAAAGCTTGTGAAGACGTTCAATTCGGAGGTCGGCATAACAATTGCGTCGCTACATCGTGGAGACAAGATCGAGCTTGCGAAAGGTTCGCCGGCATTATCTCCGTTTTTCAGACAAGGAGTTCCAGCAATGACGACGAAGAAAAAAGAGAAAATGTTGACCGCGATCTTTCACGGTCGGCGATCCACTGAGAAGGCTTACAACTGGCTGCAGGAACTGGGCTATCAGCCCAGCGAAATCAGCGTGCTCATGTCGGACAAAACCCGTGCCGGGTATCACGACCAAGGCACCGAAGGTCAGATCAAGACCGGCAGCCATGCGGCCGAAGGAGTGGCCGCGGGCGGTGCGGTCGGCACGGTCGTCGGGGCGACGGTGGGGGCCATTCTCGCCATCGGCACCTCGATCATCATTCCCGGCCTGGGTCTGATCGTGGCTGGCCCAATTCTCGCCGGCTTGGCGGGCGGCGGTGCCGGCGCGGTAGCGGGCGGTGCGATCGGCGGCCTGGTGGGGCTCGGCATTCCCGAGTCTAACGCCAAAGCCTATGAGGAAGCATTGAAGAAGGGCGGGGTCGTCTTCGGCGTGGCACCCCATTCCGAAGAAGATGCCACAACGATTCGGACGTACTTTGAAGAGCACAAAGCCGACAATATCATTTACGCCTAAGTAACCGTTTCACTCGCTCAACGGGAGCAAAGTACTCCCGGCGAGTCCAACAAGCACTGTCAAACTATCAAAGCCCGAGACGGGTGAACCGTCTCGGGCTTTGGTGTTTTCAAAGCAAAGGAATTGTCCTGTTTCGTCGGTGGACGCCAAGAGCATTTCGCAGCATCCGCTGCGAGGCACCTGACAATCAGGCAAGAATGTCTGTTCTTTTTTCTATTGCCTTAGCAGTTCGCCGCAGCAGAGCCAACGGCTGATGGCCCGAAAAGAGAGCACAAGGTCGCTTGCCTGACTCGGCATCGTTAGACGTGAAGAGTGCCCGACAGGAACATAATAATCAGGACAACTACGATTAACGAGACTAACCCGCCGCCCCCGGCGAGAATGCTGTTGCCGCCGCGATAGCCATAGCCACCGCCCAAAAGAGAAAGTAGCAACAGCACGACAAGTACCACTACGATAAGACTCATGGTTCGCTCCTCTGAGAACAAAGGCCGCTAGCCTAGCCTACCAGTCAGGAAGCTAATTGATACTGAACTGCCTTATGTTCGCCTATACCAAGAAGCGGAGCGAATATCATGCCGCAAGTTGAAGAATGCATGGAGTGTTTTGAATTTGTTGAATCAGGCGAATGCATGAGGTCGCCGAACGCTCTGGCGGAGAAACCGGCGAACAATCTGCGTTGGATCATGTTCAAAAACCACGTCAACCCGCCGTCCCCCAATATCCTTACGATACCGGAAACGGTTCGATTGTGTTGGCAAACCGATCCGATCCGGGTTCCGAAGGACTACCAGTACATGCGTGATGTTTGCAACCCTTGCCTTTTCAGGTCAGGCGGCTTTAGTTTCACTCAACCCGAGGCTTTCCGGTCTTGGAAGGCAGATCGCCCGGTCGAACTTCCGTGGTCGGTGCCTTTGAGGACGATCCGCCCGGAAAATCCGGTCCGCCGTTGAATTCCCAGACGGCAGGCTGTTCACTCTTGGGTTCAGCCTTGAAAAGATTTCCGAGCCAACCTGGTTCTGAAGGTTTTGGAGGATCCGTGTAATACCCCACCAATTCCAATTCGGTCAGCGTCGGCACGCGATCCTCATCGGAGACCGGCTCAAATATGCTCGAAAGATCGATTATTTCGCGCGGTTCGGGAGGCGACGCGAAAAGTCTGGGCGGTTTCGGAGCTTCGTGCACTTCAACCTGCGGCGCGGTGCGAATTTGGGTAGGCGGCGTAAGCGCATCCCAACCACACCAACACAAGATTATCGCCGCGATGATTCCCGTAGCGATGTAGCCGTAGCGCATGATTCATCCTCCGATACACTTCCATCGTGAGGATTCGAGCTATAGCCGATCGCCAGAACATTTCCAGATCAACTCGATCATTATTCAGTGTTCAGTGTTCAGTGTTCAGTGTTCAGTGAAAATCATCGGGGAGAAAGGTCCGATTTTTTGAGCCGATGTCTTTAACTGAAAACTGAAAACTGGTAGAAACGGAACCTTCAAGCATCCTGTGCCTCTAAAGAATAGTTTTCTCCACATCCAAAGCCGGTCGCGCGGTAAGATGATTGTGTGTTTGCTACAAAGAACGAGTAGAAACTTGTCGGATGTTTAGGTGTTTATTTGAGAATCCCTGCTGCGAAAGATCGACAACCATCGAGAATCGGAAAGGATCAATATGGCTTTCACAGCGGAAATTAGCCGAACCAATCCGACCTGTTTGCTGTTCCTGATCGATCAATCCACTTCGATGTCCGGCCCATTCGGTGGACAACCGGGGAAAAAGAAATGTGAAGGTGTCGCCGATGCGATCAATCGGCTTCTGCAAAATCTCGTTCTCAAGTGCGCCAAGGCCGATGGCATCCGCGATTATTTTCATGTCGGCGTCATCGGCTATGGCAAGGAAGTAGCACCCATCATGATGGGCAGCAGCCCGGAACAGCCCCTGGTCCCGATCAGTGCGATCGCGGCTTCTCCACTGCGCGTCGAACAACGTACGCGGCAAATCGATGACGGCGCGGCGGCCTGATCGATCAATCGTTTCGCTTCCCGATCTGGTTTGAGCCGATCGCCAACGGCAAGACGCCCATGAACGGCGCTTTCCTCATGGCGAAATCGATCATCACCGATTTCCTGCTCACGTACCCGAACTGTTTTCCTCCGCTGATTCTGAATCTAACCGATGGTCAGCCGACCGATGCCAACCCGATACCGACGGCCGGGGAATTGAAAGCTTTGAAGAGTCACGACGGCAACCCGATCGTCTTTAACGCCCACCTCTCGTCGTTACCGGCTGCGCCCATCGCCTTTCCGAGCGAAGAGACGAACCTGCCCGATGTTTTCGCCAAGGCTCTGTTCCGGATGTCGAGCATCTTGCCGCCCAAATTCATGACCTCCGCGATGGAAGAAGGATATACGCTGGTGGGGCCTTCACGCGGGTTCATGTTCAATGCCGATTTGGTTTCCGTGATCCGCTTCCTGGAGATCGGAACTCGTGTCGCGTATGGAGCGCGGTGAGCTTTATGGAACAACAAGTGGGAGAAGTACGCTGTCGAGCCTTCTCGGTTCCCAAACAGGGAAATAGCGTTGAGCAAATTGAAGATGCATACGCCTGGGATTGCGACACCGGGAGGTTTGCCGTCTCGGATGGCGCTTCCGAGAGCATCTTCGCCTTCGAATGGGCCAAGATTCTAACCGAGACATTCATCGCCGATGCTCCGCGGGAAACGACGTTTGGCGAGTGGCTCTACGTCAGCCAGAATCGCTGGGTCGCGGAAATGGATAGTCGATCGGTTCCGTGGTACGTGGAAGAAAAAATCCGGGACGGGGCGTTTGCCACTTTCCTGGGACTGACGCTGGAAAAGCCGAGCAGCGATGGTGCTCGGGTCTGGTCGGCGATGGTGGTGGGCGACTGCTGCCTGTTTCATGTGGTCAATCACACGGTAAAACTAGCTTTCCCCATCGAAGCGTCGAAGAATTTTGGCACTCGACCGGCGCTAATCCGCTCCACACCGAATAGCGGGATTCAACCAACCTGGACGGTCGGGACGATGCGGCCCGGTGATCAATTGCTCATGATGACGGATGCCCTGGCTCAGTGGTTCTTGCACAGACCGAAGCGGGCAAAAAACCCTGGCAGGAGCTGGCCGGGTTGAGCGAAGGGCGGTTCTCGCGCTGGACGGATATGCTGCGCAAGAGCCGGCAAATTCAAAATGACGACGTGAGCCTGTTGAGAATTGAGATGGTTGACTAGGGCGGGGCGCGGTGAGCGGGACGCGGGGCGCGGAAATCCTGTGTTCGGCATCCCGCGTCCCGCATCCCGCTTGGTCCGGAGAACCTCCCGATGAGTTGGCCGACTTCCCAGGATTATAACGAAGCCATTCAGAATGCGGCGTCGAGCATGGCCGATCCCGAGCTGAAGAAGGGAGAGGCCACCTGCAACGCTCTGGGATTGCCCGTACCTCGTTCCGGTAATTTTGCCGACGTTTACCAGTTCAAGGGTGCCGACGGCAAAATGTGGGCCATCAAGTGCTTCACACGCCAGGTAACGGGGCTCGAAGAACGATATGCGCGAATCGATGAGCATCTTTCCAAAGCCAACCTCCGTTTTACCGTCGGCTTTCAATATCTGAAGGACGGAATTCGCATCCGTGGGAAGTGGTATCCACTCTTAAAGATGGAATGGGTGGAAGGTTTCACGCTCAACGATTTCGTTCGCCAAAACGCCGACAAGCCCCATTATCTGCACGCCATGACACAAATGTGGGGCAAGCTGGCGGGCCGGCTGCGCAAGGCCAACTTTGCCCATGCCGATCTCCAACACGGCAACGTCCTGCTCGTGCCGGGCACCACTACGTCCAAACTCGGTTTGAAACTGATCGACTACGACGGCATGTGGGTGCCTGCTCTGGCTTCCAAACACTCCGGGGAAGTAGGCCATCCGAATTTTCAGCACCCGCTGCGGATCAAGGATCGCCTCTACAATTTGGATGTCGATCGCTTTCCGCATCTGGTGATCGCCTGCGGTCTGCGCGCTACGCTCGTCGGCGGCAGGCGGATTTGGGATCAATTCGACAACGGCGATAATCTTCTCTTCCGCGAACAGGACTTGCGCGACCCGGCCAATGCTCCCGTGTTCAAAGCCTTGTGGAACCTCGATGATCCGATCCTTCGCACCCTGGTTGGACATCTCGCGCTATCGACCCAGCTCGCTCCCCCCAAAACGCCCTGGCTGGATGAGATTCTCTTCGACGAAAAGCGGATCAACCTGAGCAATTCGGAAGAAAAGCAAGTCGCCCGTCTTCTGGGAGTAGAACGTCCTGCAATCCTTACGCCCGACGAGAAAGCAGCTCCCCCAGCACCGCCGATCGCCGGTCAGTTTCAGCACTATGCCGACGCCGACGATGAGGATTTCAACGGTCTGAATGAGGGGCGAACCCGGAGAACCCCATCGGCGGTCCGCAGAAAGTCGCAGCCCAAAACGCTCTTCTACGCGGGTGGAGGAGTCCTGGTTCTGGCGTTGATCGCCGGCGTCATCGCTCTGATGATGGGAGACCACAAGCGCCGGCCCACGCACGTCAGCCGGAACGACAAGACGGATGACTCAAAGAGTTCCAGCCCAGTTCCCACCGACCCGGATATTCCGGTGGACCTCAATCTCAACAAGAAAGATCCGGCCGAGGTAAAGGTTGTTGAGCCGGAAGCCGGCGCAATCCCCTTCAAACTCGCGAACCCCGTGATCGGTGTCGTTGCGATCCCCCATACTAAAGAATTTCTTTACGTTGGGCCGGAAGATTCCGAATTGTCCTGGGGCGACATGCAGCCCGGCACAAAATCCAAGAAAGTCGCCCACCTGAAGGGCCATATTCGCACCTTGTCTTGCTCACCCGATGGAAGCCTGGCTCTTACCGCGACCGACGAGGGCGACATCTTCATCTGGGGACTGAAGGAAATCCGATCCGAGCATCCTTTCAAGGAAGTGATGATCGGGCCGGAAACGATCAAAGAATTCGAGGGAAAATATCGCTTCACGGTTTATCAGAACGGAGTCGTCGTGGAGGATACTTCCACACAGCAACGACAAGCCATACCGATAGGCGAAACCGCTTGTGAAGTCTCCGGCGACTTCAAGAAATTGCTCATGGAGCTTGGCAATGAGAAAAAAATGGGTGTGGCGTTGACCGATGAAACGGGGCTTTTCAACGATGTCCTCTCCGTGCAGATTTTTCAGAGCGGCGTGATGTTTTCGTCGCAAACCGCTCAGAAGATCTACTCGACGTCCCATAATCCGCACCGAGTGCGAGCCAAGAAGGATGATTCGGATAGCTCGGAATCGAAGTCGGAGGTGGAAACCACCGTTCTACATAAACCTTCGGTGCGTGAATTGACGCCGCTGCACAAGCTCAAGAACTCTATCGCCCCAATCAAGGCCAGTGCCATTGCACGGGACAACACACACGCAGTTACCATTGGTGCAGATGACTTCCTGTGTCTGTGGGACATCAAGCAAGGCAAGCTGATCCGCAAGTTCACGGCCCAGACATCCAAAGCCGTCGCGTTTTTCCCCGACGGCAACCGGGTTCTTCTGGGCACCGACGACGATGATTCTGCTTTTGGAGTGTGGAATATCGAAGGCGAATCGCGTGTGAAGGAGCTTTCGGGCCACAAGGGCGCGATCCTCGCGGTCTGTGTCTCCTCGGATAGCAAGACGGGCTACACCTTGGCGCTGATTCCGTACTCCGCGGCTGGAATCTCGGAACCGGCCAACAGAGCAAGGAACTCGATCGGAGCAAGACGGGTGTGGCCTCGATGATTCTCCGCCGGGATAATCGGTTTGTGATCTTTACCGATTCCGAAGGGATTCATGCCTGGGAACCCGAGACCGGCAAAGTCCTGCCCATCGACTCGATCCCGGCCCGTGCCCTGTCGTTCCTCGACGATGCTCAAGAACTGCTCTGTACTCAAAACAAGGAAGGGGACGCAGGTGGGGTTCGCTGGTTACAGACGGGTCTGCCCGAAATCTCGGCAAAAGCTTCGGATCCTCTCAACTCTGGTGGAGATGCCAAGGACGGGTTCAATTTAGTGACATCAAAGAGTATCGATGCCAGGAATAATCGCGATATGGGGTTGAGCGATGATGGAAGATACTTGTGCGTCTTGCGCCAAAGGGACATCACCATTTTCGACACCGAGACCGGCAGGCTGATGAAGACGTTCTCCGTCGAGGGGTGGCCAACCGCATTTGCCTTCGGGAAAGACAAGGAACTTTACCTCGCCACGCGCGAGGGAAAACTGGAAGTCTGGGACTGGGTCATGGGCGAAAGACTCCAAGACTTCGATACGAACGATGTCAAGCTGGGACCGATCTCGAGCATGGTGGTTACGCCCGATCGAAAGCAATTGATCCTGACCACCAATTCACCGATGGTCACGTTCCTGGACATCGGCAAAAAGATTTTGGCGAAACGGCTATCGCCCCGTCCCGACGATCCGTGTCAGCAGGCGATTTTGTATCCCGACGGAAAGCACATCCTGCTCGTTTATCCGACTCTGAAGAATCGTTTTTGCGTCTGGGATTTGCGGAATAATGAGGAGTCCTTCACTCTCGGGGAAATTGCAGCGAAGAACGTCCATTTGCTGGGAATTTCGCCGAATGGGAAGTGGGTTGTCGGTTACCAGGAAGCAGAGCGCGGCCCCGTCTATGTCTGGGATGCAACCACCGGCAAACTCATGCCGCCCATTTCGTCCATCAATACCTTCCTCGTCTGGGGCGGGTTCAGCGCCGGCGGCAACAACATCACCTTTTGGGAATTTGCCGGTCGGCGGTCGGTCATCCAGTTGGACGAGCGCAAGGTCATCCAGTCCGGCAACCCGAAAACGCACCCCTATCGTGCGGCATTTTCGAGTACCGGCAACCTCGTTGTTTCATTGGATACGACCGGACTGCTCGTGTCGGAGCACATGGAAAAGGATGACTCACCCCCCGCCGAGATCGCCGCAGTCGTTCCTCGAAAAGTGGAAACTCCTGCATCAGGCTTCCTGAAAAGTTCAGTGGAACTTTCCGACACGATTGGAGGAAGCCGCTACTCATCCGATGGAAAAATCATTTTTGTATGCACACACAAGGGAATACTGCATTTACTCGAGGCAACCACTCTCGAAGAAATTGCTCAGTATCGCATCAGCAAAAACAAGCTCCTGGAAATGGTGCATACTGCAAAACACGCTGCCACGACCACTACCATTCCGGAACGGCTGTATCTGCTGGATAGCCGCCGGCGCGTTTATCAATGGGACACGAATCTGGGTAAGACGACCGACGAGTTCGTCTTCGACAAGATGCTGCCCAACCCCAATCAAACCAGTTATCATCTGGTCGTACCACCGGATGGCAGTTCGTTGGTCTTTACCTCCAACGGGAATCAACCTCACTTGTGGAGCATGCGAGCCAAGAAAGAAACCTTAACTCCTCCGCCTTGGACCTGGATGCGCCCGCCGATTACTTTCTCCAGCAAGAACCTGCACCGTGTTGTTTTCTCTGCGGATGAAAAAGTCGGAACGGCTTGTGCCGAGTCGAAGTTATACACCTGGACTGTGCCCGCCGGCGGCGGAAAAAGCTTACCCATTGATCGATTCCAAGATGACACCGGATTGGCTCGCCTTGATTCCGGACACGTCGGTACTGGTGGCTGCCGAGTTCAGCAAACTCGAGGCCTGGAATTACACTACGGGAAGACATCTTTGGTCGGCGGAGACAGCAGGAAATATGGCCATCACGGGTCTGGCCGCAATCCCGAAAAGCAGCGGCTTTGTCACGATTGGCGACGACAGCACGATCCGGGTGTGGGACTCTCTGACTGGTAAGGAGGTTGTGAACTGGAGGTTTGGCCAGCCCGCCCTGGGGCTGGCGATTTCACCGGATGGAAAGTATGCCTCACCCAACATGGGCAGACGAACCAGCTTCGCATGTGGGCATTGCCCGCGCTGACGGCCAAGAAGCCGTAGGTGGACGTTTCTCAAAGTTAAGAAAGAGAGCAGTCCATGATTCAATTGACTTGAAGAACAAAGCCAGGCACTCCGAAACGGCGAGCCCGTGCGATTGCCGCTGCCGGAGCTTGGCAAAGATGTGATGCTTCTCCGCGCAGAAGATTTTGCCAGGAGGAAGATTGAGATGCTTGTTTGTACAGAGTTGATGGCTGATAAACCTTTTTTGGGATGGGCTGCTGGTCAATGAAACTGGATGATTTCTTGCGATCATCAACCTTCCCCGTTCATATTGGAAATCGGTTGATTTCTGTCTGTTTCCCATATAAATGGGGAATGAAAAGTCTCCAGGAATTCATCGATTCGCAGCTCGTTCGAGGTCGGGCATATCTCACAGGTTTGCCATACGATTCCGTAGTTGGCATCCAACGAGTACAACGGATCTTTTGGATTCATCCTGCGCGATCTTGTCGGGTCACGGTTTTCGCATCTCCAAACGGCGCAGTGCAGCCGTTGCGTCAAGGGTCAGCCGGGCTTGTGGCGCACCCCCGGTGAGGTTCTTCAAGAGATTAATTGCGGCTTGCCGGGATTCGTCGGCGTTTCCAGTAGCGATGTATTCCAACACTTCGACAGCGCGGATTCCCTGTGTCAGTTTCGGATCGCGCACCTGGATCACTGGTTGTTCGAGAATCCGTTCGATGCGAGTTTGCACTTCGGTTGATTTGTTCTCTTTATGCGCTCGCCGCGGCGCTGCTTCGGCTTCGGATCGCAATGTCTCCAATTCTTTTGAAGCGGCTTGCCGAATGGCGAACTTGTCGTCGTCCAGTTGAGCTATCAACCTGGCAATGCGTTCGCTGTTGTCTCTGGCGGGGCGGAGGCGTTCCTTGAATAAACCAACCGCTTGTTCGGGAACTTCGACCAGATTCCCAATCGCGGTATGGGCCTTGGTCGCATCAACGCCGGCCAAGTCTTTCCACCAAGAATCGAGTTCTTTGGCGGATCGTGTCATTCGGGATGGATTATCTTGTAGCAACGAAATATCCCAAACAAAGATCGAACCGTCCCCATGACCGGTTGCCAGGAATTTGCCGTTGGGTGAAACTGTCATCTCTGCAACCGAATCTGCATAACCCGAACGTCGCAGCAATTCCTTGCCGGTGTGCAGATCCCACAGTTGAAGTATCTTTTCGAACCGGGCTGTTGCCAGGATTCTGCCATCGGGCGAGAGAGCGATTTTCTCGTAATGGAAACCATCCTCTTTGGTAACAATACACAATCGTTCCGCGCCGGTTGCCAACTCGCGCAGATGAATCGCTGGGTGAACATAATGGCCGGTTGGGGTGGCGTGAGCGATCGTATCGATTAGAAGCCGGCCACCTGGTGTCAATAGGTTTTGTTGGGACCAGAACGTGTCGGTTTCCAGCGCGGTAAATACCAGTTTACCGCTGGCGAGTTCGCGAAGCTCAACGCTGGTGCTATTGCGGCCCTCCGTCAAATACTTCATGCCAATGAAATACTTGCCGTCGGTGGTCAGATCGGAGACATTCGCGTCGCTTGACTTGGGATGACTCCCAAGAAGCTTGCCGGTGGCAAGATCCCAAGAATGAAAAGGCGATTCCTTGCTCTCCCGTCCGGTGTAGATCTGGCTGGTAAGCGTTTTCCCGTCGCTGGAAACTTTCAGATCTCTGAATTGTCTCAGGTCATCATTGAATCCGAAGTGTCGCACTTCTATGCCGCTTCGCCAATCGATGAGGCGTATGATGCCGTCCTGGCCGCATGAAACAAAAGTGCTGCCGGCCGGTACGATGGCAAGACCCGTTACACAACCGGAACGATGGCCTTCAATAAAGTGCCGGCTTTTGCCGCTTGCCGCATCCCATATCCCAATCATGCCGTCAACACTGCCGGAAATCAGCGTGCTACTGTCCGCCGTGAAGGCCAGCGCAGTGATGCTGCCTTCATGAGCGGGCTTGCGCAATAGTTCCTTGCCGGTAGCGACATCATACATGTAATTGTGCCAGCCTCCGACGATGATTCGACTTCCATCCGGAGAAAATATGAAGTTGCGAGTTCTCTGGGAGGGAATCTTGAACTGCTGTTTCAATTTGCCGGTCTCGGTGTCGCAAAGAGATACGATCATCTTGCGGTCGTCCGCATCGGTGTGCTCCAACGTGGCCATGAACCGGCCATCGGGCGTAAATGCGATGTTGCCATAGGTTGCATCAACTTCTTGTTGCAGCCGGCACCGGACCTTTCCGTTTGAAGTGTCCAGTAGGCGCACGATGCGGTCGCTGGGGAATCGGCATGCCAGCGTTCGCCCGTCGTTGGAAAGCTTCCAGTCCTCCGTTCTCCCTTGCTTGCTGAGCCGCCAACCCTTTGTTTCCTCGTTCTCATCGAATGAAATGACCTTACTGATTACGGATCTGCCAATGTCCCAGTGCCAAACTTTACCCGGTTCATAGGGCACGGTAACAAGTGTTTTGCCGTCGGCTGAGAAGGCTATGAATGCCATGGGGGCATTCCAGCCCGGCTGCGCCAACACAGCGACTTGTTTGCCCGCGTTCGCATTCCACAAATAGATCGCGCCTTTCTCATCAGTCATGGCCAACAGCTTGCTGTCGGGCGAGAAAAGAAGGTCCCTTACGTCGAGTCTCGTTCCAATCGTGGGAAGAAATCGATGAGCGAGCTTTCCCGTTTTCGCATCCCATAGACATGCATAAGACTTGGATCCTTCGTGCGCTGAGTAATATGCCAGGGTGGCGGCGATGAATCGGCCGTCCGGCGAGAAAACCGGCAAACCGATCCCGCCGGATTCCTCGATCTCCAACAGCAACCTGCCGGTGTTGGCGTTCCACAGACGCAAGCGATCCTCCCAGGAAGAAGTCGCAATGACCTTGCCATCGGGGGAAAAAGCAACCCAAACACTCGGCTCGGAATAGTCTTTATTCTTGTGGTGCGGGTGGCGGAACTGGATCGTCCCCATTCGGGCAATGGCACCTGGCGGCAACGGCTCGCCGTACAGATCGACGCGTTTCTGCTCCTTCTCAGCTACATCCGGCTTTTGATTGGAACCGACTGCCCCCAAACTCACGGCACTCGTGCCGGTCGTCAGAAAAAGTGCAGCCAACAAGATCGCGCGGACGAATTTCCGAAACCAATTCGCAAACCCGGCAGGTGCAGTAGGCAGGTTGTCTTCGTGGATCGGGTACTTCTTTGCATTCTCTATGGCATTCATAACGATTTATCCGCAGAGAAGTCTTCAGCATCGCTTATGCTTCATTACGGTCCATTTTCATATCGAGTTCAGTTAGAAAACCTCAACTCCCGAATGTGGCCCAAGTCGTCGGAATTCGGCTACGCTCCTGGCCCATTGTCCGGCAGAGTTTGTCATCTCGTAAATCGTGAGCTATGGTTGCCACGAGGTTGAAGTCTCTTTGCGACTATTGGGGATTCCCGTGCGCCTGCCCGAAACGTCCATCTTGCCTGAATTAGCAGCCCCGCACACCATCGTAACCAGGATAGTTCCCCCGTGCGGGCTAATTCCTCATCCGATGCTGCACACGCCAAGCTCGCACTGGCCTTGCATTCGGGGCTACGAAATCCTTTCGGTGATAGGCTCCGGCGGCATGGGCATCGTTTACAAGGCTCGTCACCGCGAGTTGCAGCGGACGGTTGCGATCAAGATGTTGCGGGGTGCGACGCTGAGCGATCCGGAATTTCGCTCGCGGTTTCAGAGCGAGGCCGAGGCCGTTGCCAAGCTGCAACACCCGAACATCATTCAGGTCTTCGAAATCGGCGTCGTCGAAGCGGTCGGAAACGAAACCAACCCAAGCCCGTTCATCTCCTTGGAATTCGTGGAAGGCACCAGCCTCGAGCTGGCGCACCGACCAACCGCAGCCTCCACGTTACGCAGCCGAGATGCTCGAAAAGCTGGCCGCGCACTGTTCATGCCGTGCATCGACTGGGAGTAGTGCATCGCGATCTGAAGCCTGCCAACGTGCTGCTAACCCACGATGGCGAGCCGAAAATCGCCGATTTCGGACTGGCGAAACAAATGGGCACGGAGCGCAGACTCCCGGGGCAGATTCCTCACGCAGGATGGGACCGTCGTAGGGACGCCGGAATACATGTCTCCCGAACAGGCGCTGGGCAATTCTCCAACCCCAGCCTTCGACATCTACGCGCTCGGCGTGATCCTGTACGAGTTGCTCACGACACGAGTGCCGTTTCACGGCGCAACACCCATCGAGACGATGACGCTGATCCAGAAGCAGGAGCCGGTGCCGCCGCGCCGGCTGCAGCCGGGCGTTGCCAAAGATCTGGAAACCATCTGTCTGAAGTGTCTGGAAAAAAATCCCGATCGGCGCTACCCAACTGCGGAAGCCCTTGCTGATGACCTGCGCCGCTACCTCAATCATCGACCGATCGAGGCCCGCCGACTATCCGAAGTCGAGAAGCTCGGGCGCTGGTGCCGGCGTAATCCCTGGATCGCCGCGTCGTTGGCCGGAGTCCTCAATATTTTCCTGGTGGCATTTGCATGGTTTCGCGGAGCTATTGGCGTGCGGAAACCGCGTTGCAAAAAGAAGGGGAACAACGCAAGGAGGCAGAGCGGAGGGAAACAGCAGAACGCCGGGAACGCTATCGGGCCAACATTGTTGCAACTGCTACCGCACTTCGGGTTTACAACGTCGGCAGTGCCCGCCGGACGTTGGAAGATGCACCTGAAGAGTACCGCAGCTGGGAATGGCATCACTTCCGTAGCCGGCTCGACCTCGCTCTGCAAGTTTTGCACTCCGAGTCTGGCCGCTTCAGCGGATCCATGATGCCCCGGTACTGCAACCGAGTTCTTTTAACGGGTGATGGGGACTCATTTCGATTGTGGGACGTCAAAGAAGGCAAGGTAATCCGCACAGGCTGCCAACGCCCCGAATTGTGCGGGGGCATATGAGTTTGGACGGAAAAATGCATGCGAATACCGGGAAAGACAACACCACGGTCGTTGTTCGGGACGTCGACTCGGACCGGATCCGCGCCGTCCTGCGCGGTCACGAGAAACCAGTCCACTTGACCCAATTCAATGCCGATGCCAGCAAGGTAATAACGGCTTCGGCAGATCAGACCATCCGCGTTTGGGATGCTGCAACAGGCGCATCCCTCCGAGTGATCCGCCTGCCCGATCACGAATTCGCATTCATCAGGATCGCGCAGGATGGTCAGCGAGCCATCGTCTGGAAGCCGGTCGAGCAGAATTGTTATTTATACGACCTGGACACCCAGTCCAGAATCGCGACCTTGCCAGGTCACGCGCGTGGAATTCATGGAGCCAACTTCAGCCAATGCGGGGATCTTCTCGTAACGTCGGAACGGTTTCCGGGCAACACGCTATTCCTGTGGAGTGGTAAGACCGGTCAGTTGATCGCCAAAATGGGCAGTCACAGAAACTCCGTGACGGCAGTCACATTCAGCCCCGATTACACAAGGATTGCCACTGCTTCGATGGATCAGACGGTCTCACTCTGGAACGCCGCAACGGGGCAAAGGATTGCATCCCTGGAGGGCCACACCGGTCATGTCTTCGCAATCGAGTTCAGCCCGGACAGCAAGCAACTCGTCTCAGGCTCCCACGATCGCACCGTTCGTCTCTGGAGCGCACTCGACGGCAAGCCGCTGTCAGTGCTGACCGGCCATACCGCCCCCGTTAATGGGGTGACTTATCTGGCCGATGGCAGCCGGGTCGTGTCGACGGCAATCGATGGCAGTATTCGGTTGTGGGATCCTCGCTTGGGGGAAGGCAACGGCATCCTTCGTGGGCATTCGACGTTTGTTTATGCGGTTGCCTTTCATCCGGATGGCGAGCAGATCGCCTCAGCAGGCTGGGACGGCACTGTTCGCATCTGGGATGCGACGACGGGCCGGGAAATGAGATTACTCGATCACGGAGCGAACACGATCATCAGTTCGCTCGCGATTCACCCCAACGGCAGGCTTCTCGCCAGTCGAGCGCGCGGGTCGATTTTTCTTTGGGACATGATTACGGGAAAAGAATTACATCGCTGGAAAGCACCGTCTCACTCTTGGGAAGACACCAGGCTGGTATTCAGCCCCATGGGCGATCTACTGGCTTCGGGTTGCCTGGGCGGTGAGATCAGGATTTGGGACGTGGAGAATCGATCCGAAGTGGCAGTTTTGGGCGGGAAACAAGTGGAAGTCAGAGATTTGGTTTTCAGCCCCGACGGAAAATGGCTGGTCTCATCTGCCAATTTGCGGGACACAAGCGTAAGGATCTGGGATATAGCAAAGAAGGAGCAAGTTCGAGTCCTTAAAGGCCACACAGACTGGGTCAATTCACTTGCATTTAGCCGGGACGGCAAGCAGCTTGCATCCGGTTCCTCAGATGGAACCGTTCGTCTCTGGGATGCAGCAACCTGGCAAGAAACCGCGGTATTGAACCACGGCTCGGCGGCGTACAGTTTGGCATTCACTCCGGATGGCACTCGACTCGCCGGCGCATGCGCAGACAACTTGATCCGCATTTGGGACGTAGCCACGCATCAGTCGGTGGCCGAACTGCATGGTCACACCGACTACGTTCACTCGATCGCGTTTAGTCCGGATGGAAGCCGAATGGTGTCCGGATCGGGTGATTTCACGGTGCGCGTCTGGGACACCGTTCGACCACAGGACCGGTAGTTGATAAGGTGACATGGTGACATGGTGACAGCGTATGCAAGAGCGTTGATTGATGTGAAGCCCTGACGTTTTTGTCACCGTGTCACCTTGTCATCTTCCGAACCGCGTGCCTCTTGCTCCTGCGAGTCGATCGCTTACCATATCCCTCCACAGGTTCGTTCGTTCTTTTTTTGACATTCCATGTCAACGGACCTCTCCTGGAGGATGCACCTCATGATCCGTAGCGTTCGCTTCGTCCTGTCAAGCCTGGCCGCTTGTATTCTCATCACGCCGACCATTGCGCAGGAGAAAACTCCCACGCTCGGCACCATCGAGCGCAAGGATTCCGCGTTCAATGACCTCGTTGGTGAAAAGACGGTCATCGAATTACTCGAAAAAGACAAATTCTTGTGGGCCGAAGGTCCGGTCTGGCTGAAATCGGAAAAAGCCCTGCTCTTCTCCGACATTCCCCGAAACACGATTTGGAAATGGAAAGAAGGCAAGGGTCTCGACGAGTTCATGAAGCCCAGCGGCTACACCGGTAAAGATCCTTTTACAGGAAGGGAACCAGGCTCCAACGGCCTCGCCATCGACATGGATGGGCGATTGCTGATGTGCATGCACGGCGATCGCCGGATTGGCATTCGCGAAAAAGACGGATCCATCAAGACCTTGGTCGACAAGTACGAAGGTAAACGATTCAACAGTCCGAACGATCTAACCATCATGAGCAATGGCGATATCTATTTCACCGATCCGCCCTATGGATTGCCGAAACAGATGGCAGACCCGAACAAAGAACTCGACTTCCAGGGTGTATTCCGTTTCAGCAAAAAGGGAGTTTTGACGCTCCTGACCAAGGAACTGAGCCGACCCAACGGCATCGCGCTTTCGCCCGATGAAAAAACGCTCTACGTTGCCAACTCGGACCCGGCGAAAGCAATATGGATGGCGTTCCCGGTCAAAAAGGACGGAACTCTGGGCGAAGGCAAGATATTCGCCGATATGACCGCTCTGGTAGGGCAAAAGCGTCCCGGTTTACCCGATGGCATGAAAGTGGATAAGCAAGGCAATCTCTGGGCGACCGGTCCCGGCGGCGTCCATGTTTTTTCGCCGAAGGGCAAACTACTGGGTACACTTGCAACAGGCGTTCCAACCGCAAATTGCGGCTGGGGCGACGACGGCTCCGTGCTATACATCACTGCGGATAAAAACCTTGCCCGCGTGAAAACCAAGGTAAAAGGACTGGGCTGGTAAAACTCAGTGTTCAGTGTTCGGTGTTCAGTGTTCAGTTAATACCGAATGCGCTTCACTGACAGCCTATCATAGACTTCGAACACTGAACACTGAATACTGACAAGGATCAATTCATGTTGCCACGGCTTACTACCTCACTCGTCGCCGCCTTGATGAGCTTTGCGATTCTCCACGGTGCGGATATCGTCCCCACTCGTATAATCAAGGAAGGCGAAAAGTCTGCGGATGCCCGACTTGGTAAGCCAAAAGATCTCAACAGTTATTTCCCGTTTACTCCTCCTGCGAGTAAATCGGCTTGGAATGATCGTGCCCAGCAAGTCCGCGAACAGGTTCTCCTTGCCAATGGCCTCTGGCCGTTACCTGAGAAGACTCCTCTCAATCCCGTAATTCATGGCAAGATTGACCGGGAAGGCTACACCATCGAAAAGGTTTACTTTGCTTCGATGCCGGGCCATTACGTCAGCGGCAACCTCTATCGACCCACGGCCAAAGTCGATGGCAAACGGCCCGCGATACTCAGTCCTCACGGTCACTGGAACAATGGCCGGTTCTTCGATGCAGGTGAGGCAGCTGCGAAAAAGCAGATGGAATCCAAGGCAGAACAAACGATGGAAGGTGCCCGATTCCCGCTTCAGGCGCGCTGTGCACAACTGGCGAAAATGGGGTTCGTGGTCTTTCACTACGACATGGTGGGCCGGGCTGATTGCTCAGGCGATTCCCCATCGCTACCGGCTTCGCGGATGTTGCAGCCGAGCTCCATTTGCACAATTTCATGGGCTTGCAAACGTGGAACAGCGTTCGCTCGCTCGATTTTCTTTCTTCATTGCCGGATGTCGATCCGAAGCGCATTGGCGTAACCGGTGCCAGCGGCGGCGGCACGCAAACATTCATTCTCGGGGCCATCGACGACCGGCCTGCCGTCGCCATTCCCGGCGGTGATGGTTTCGACCGCGATGCAGGGCGGCTGCATCTGCGAAAACTGTTCCTATCTGCGGGTCGGCACGGGCAACATCGAACTGGCAGGGTTATTCGCGCCGAAGCCGCTGGGCATGAGCGCTGCCAACGACTGGACCGTCGATATCGAAAAAAAGGGTTTGCCTCAATTGAAGGAGTTGTACAAGCTCTTTGGCGAGGAAGATCGGGTCATGGCGAAATGCTATCCCGAATTCGGCCACAACTACAATCAGGTCTCGCGCGAGCTGATGTATAACTGGTTCAATCAAAATCTGTTGGTGCAAAAAACCGTCATCAAGGAGGAGCCTTTCGTTCCGGTGTTGCCCAAGGATTTATCGGTATTCGACGAATCGCATCCCCGGCCCAAGTATGAACTCAATGCCGCCGGATTGCGAAAGGTCATGGTCGAGCGCGATGAGAAATGGTTCAAATCAATCGATCCGGCCAACGACAAAAACCTTCCCGCTTTCCGACAAATGATCGGGTCAGCGCTGCGGATCATGATTCACGATCAGCTTCCCGGTGATGGCGATGTGGTTGTTCGCAAACCACCCGAAGAGGTCAAATTGCCGGGCGGTTACACCATGCACAAAGCCATCTTGGGTCGGAAGAATGAGCAGGATGCAATGCCCGGTGTCGGGATCTTCAAAGGAAAATTCGACACCGTTGTGATCTGGGTGCATCCCAAGGGCAAAGCAAGCCTCTTTGAAAACGGCGAACTCGTTCCCGCGGCGAAAGAGTTGCTCGATAAGGGCTGCGCCATTGTCGCCGGCGATGTCTTCCAGACCGGCGAGTTGAAAGGCGACAAGCCATTCCCTGTGAATCCGCAGTTCGCCGGCTTTACCTACGGCTACAATCGGTCGGTGTTAGCCAATCGCGTTCACGACGTACTCACCTCGGTTGGCTTCGCAAAGCATATGCTTAAATCAAAAAAGATCTATCTGGTCGGCTGGGAAGAAGCGGGGCCGTGGACGGTCATGGCCAGTGCCTTAGCTGGAGATAGCGTGAAACGTACCGCGGTCGATCTCCAGCAATTCCGCTTCGAGAACATCAAATCGACCAGCGATGAAATGATGCTGCCGGGTGCCGTCAAGTATGGTGGGATGCCAGCATTCCTGGCATTGTGCGTACCGCAAGAAATGCTGGCGCACAATCACAAAGGAACCGCCACCGGACACATCGTTAAAGCGGCCTATGAAGCTGCGGGTGCGAACGAGAAATTGACTCGGAACATGGAAAAAATGGAACCGATGAAAGTGGTGGAGTGGCTGCTGAAATAGCTCCGCAAAATTGGCGAATATCATGGTTTCCTGAGTGCCCCGTAAAGGTAGTGGTCCACCTGCGCCGCCCCATCCGCGGGCCAGTCAGGGTTCGCCGGGAATTTCGCCACCAGCTCCGCCAAGTCGCTCAGCGCGGACGAAGCACTTTCCTGGATCGAAACCGCTGTGACGGGAATCTCCAGCACGCAACCTACCGGCAAATCAATAGGCCCCTCGGGAACGAACACACGTCCATCGTAACGAGCTCTCACGACAATCATCATTTCACCTCCCACTTCGCCGAAGTATTCACCTTTCACCTACTATACTATGCAAACAAACGATTCAATACGACTTGGGTGTAAGGATTTCTTCGATGGTCTTAGACGGCGGCTTCATGGTGCCGAACTGCGTTCAAATTCACTGAACCCACGGCGCAGGTCGTTTTGCAAAGAATGCCTCTAACCCCTCGCGGCATTCTTGCCCCAGGCGAGGCTCCGCGCTGCGCGGGCAAATTCCGCAACCGTCAGCGCTTGCCGGGAACAGCGCTTTAGCAGTTCCTTGGTCGTTGCCAGTGCGCTGGGTCCACCTTCACTGATGGAATACGCCAGTTTTAATGCGTTTTCCATCAGGGACTCAGCTGGTACAACCCGGCCCAGCAAACCACAAGCGAGCGCCTCGTGCGCATCCATCAATTCACCTGTGAGCAACAGATAACGAGCTGTTCGTTCCCCAACATGGCGCAACAGATGCGGCATCACCATGGCGGCGACCAAACCTCGACGAACCTCGGGATAACCCAATTTCGCCGCTGGCACCGCGATAGCCAGATCGCAGACTGTCACCAGTCCTGCCCCACCCGCGACCGCGTGCCCATTGACGGCCGCGATCGTGGGCTTTGGCAAGGTGAAAATCAAATCGTACAGTTCCGCAAGCTTGATCGCATCCGACCAGACGACATCGGCGTCGACGTGGAGAGTGCCTTGCAATTCTTCGAGGTCCATTCCGGCACAAAACACTGGCCCATCGCCCGTGAGAATCACGCACCGGACAGCAGGATCGTCGGCAGCCCGGTGAAACGCTTCGGTAAGCTCGGCGATCAGCGCCCGGCTCAGAGCATTGCGCTTATCCGACCGATTCAACGTCAACACCACAGCTGGACTTCGATGTTGATAACGGATGAGTTCGGAGGTCATAGGGAAGGCTCCGACGGGCGTAGCATCGAAGACAAATCGTCGGGCAGATCAACTTTCATCTGTAATAGTGCGAGCGCATAGGTCTTACCTTGCGTGTCAATCCTCAGCGAGCGGGACGCACCACCCGCCAGCACATCGCGCAAGAGAAAATTCACTGCATCCACATTGGCGGCTTCGTAGCGCTCAACGCGGGAAGGCTTCAAAGGCGCAAAGTAATCTGCCACAACCTCGGCAGTGAGATGTTCGCGTAACCAACTGAAACCCGCCGGTGTATAAGCGATGATGGCAATATTGGAGTGATTGCCCTTGTCGCCGCTACGACCGTGGGCAATCGTTGAAAGAGGAAGACGCTGGCTCATACAAGATTCCAGGGTTGGATGTTTGGTCACTCATCGGGCAGACGACCATGCTCGACAAGATAGCGGAAGTCGGACGGGCACTCGTCCCAGGCCGATTGATAGGTCCGCTCGAGCGGCACTTCGACGAACGAATCGGCATCGATCCAGGCGGGCATGTCGGGCATCTTCGCCCCAACACGAAACGGCTCCAAATAGGCCACCGGGGATAAACCCACAGACTCATCTCCGATTCGATACGCCGCCAACAACAACGGCTCATCACTCGGCATCTCGAATGGCATCTCCTCGATCTCATCCCAGATTAACTTGTGCAACGAATGGGGATCGCGCGGGCCGGGCGGAAACGGATCAACTAGCAACACGTTCACTCCGCCACGCAAGAATTCCCAGGTTTTCTCGACGAACGAGCGCACGGCGGATCGGCTCGCCTTGTTCCCCGGCGACACGATTTCGATAATGCATACCACCTCACCCAACCGGTGGCGAATCGCGATACGGTTCGCTCGGCGCAGGAGCGTGGCACCCTGAGTTTCGATCTTCATCCGCGTATGAGGGATCGTTGCCGTTCCACCAGGAGATGGCCGTCGTGGTCGCCGTCGTTCGACAGCCAATACATCGGGCACCAGTCCCCCAGTGTGCTGCTCAATTAATGCAGAAAGCCCCGGCGGGAGCAATCCGGCGTTGAGCGCGTTACAAATTGCGCTCGACCATTGCTGGTGAAAGTGGTGGAAAATAGTTGGTTCAACCTGCGTCCAGTCGTGCATCGACATGATTCTCCTCCATTACCATTCTATCGCCTATGTGGACTATTCACGACTTAGGCTGCTCGCAACCCGACTCAACCCGGTTGGACCAGCTCACTACGACGAGCCATTCCTACTTTCCAGTCGGGAGAACGTCGGATTCCTTTGGCGCTGTAACGAATCTAAACCAGGCAAACTTCCGCGCTCACAGCGGTCTTGGCGATCAACGCAGGCCAATACGCAAACACTTCTCGAACCGGTGGCCGGCCTGTCGTGTAGCCGGTTACTCCCGGTGGCCCCGATGTGACCAATGGAGCGAATTCCTTGGCAAAGCGCGTAACAGCCACACGCGAAGCATCGCGGACTCCCACACGCAACACCACCTCCGGAGGATCGCCGGTCGCTCCGATAACGCCTGGGACGCAATCGCCGCCACCAAGACATTCGATGTTGCTTTCCGCATACTTCCAGCCCATGCGTGCGAGACGATCGAGAAGCATTTGCCCCGCTCGTCGGCCTTTGGCGATGGCATTGGGACCCAGCAAGGTCAACATCCCACTCGCCATGTAGCCATCCCGGTAGGCGATCGACACCTTGTAAGAATCGGTCGCGGGCTTTCCTTGCGATCCGCTGATTTCAACAACATCCTTGCCGGTTTGCCGCAAGGCAACGCTAGTAAAATCCGCAATCACATCGGGTGTCAAATACACAGCTGGGTCGCCGACTTCGTAGAGCAATTGTTCGGCAATGGTTTCCCGGTTGACTGCTCCACCGGAGCCGGCCGGCTTCGTGATGCGAAACGTACCATCGGGATCGATCTCCACAATGGGATAGCCGACTTCCGCGAGATGAGGGGCCTCTTCCCAGTTGCACCACAACCCGCCGGTCGCCTGCGCACCGCACTCGATGAGATGACCTGCGACCGTGGCGGCGGCGAGCCTATCGACATCGTTCCAGCTCCAACCCTGTTCAAACATCGCAGGACCGACGGTCAACGACGCATCGGCAACCCGTCCGGTGATGACGATCGATGCTCCCAGGGCCAGTGCCTCCGCGATGGGACGCGCCGAGATAGGCATTGGCACTGACCACGCGGTTCTGAACGGCGATGATCGGTTCGCGCTGATTATCGAGGTTAATCAGTGGGTTACCGGAAGCGATCAAGGCATCGAGCCTGGGCATGAGATCATCGCCCGAGACAACCGCGATCCGGCGATCATTCAATCCCGCCTTATCGAGTATAGCTTTGGCCTGGGAAGCGCAGGCGTGCGGGTTCATGCCACCGGCATTGGTGACGATCTTCAGGTTGGGTTGTTTTTTCAGAGTCGGTGTGAGGCGTTGCAAGACATCCAAAAAATCGGAGGCATATCCCGCTTGAGGATCTTTGTGTTTCTGGAGCGCAAGAATGGACATGGTGAGTTCGGCGAGGTATTCGAGCGTCAGGTAATCGAGGTTACCTTGCTCGGCCAGGAAAATGCCTGCATCGAGGTTGTCGCCCCAGAAGCCGCAGCCATTACCGATACGTACCTGTTTCATATGCCGACCCGCCCGCTTGCAAGTAGATGATTTGAGGATAAACCTTTACGCAAAGGTTGGCAAGCAGGATGAAGGACGAAGGTTTTATTGATCGTCGCTTCAATCCGTCGTAATTCAGTCTGCAAAACGTCGCGTGCGGTAGTTACAATGAGGGCAATGCACAATCGCCTGGAGGCAGCTCAAATGCCAGATCCTTTGGAATAGTTCGCTAAAGAAAAGATCGCCGAGATTCTCAATCGGATGACACCCGAGGAGAGACTCAAAGGACTGTCGATCAAAGACCGGCTCAAAGGGGAATCGCCCGAAGAGCTACTTGATGCTCTAACCCCTGAAGCGCGCAGCCCTGTCGCAGCAACTCAAGGGTAATAACTTGCCACCGAACACCGCTCCTAAATGAATCCGGACTATGTATCTGACGACAGAAAGGCAATCGGATGCTCGAAAGTCTTTGGCTGGTTCATCCCAACGACGCGATGTGCACGGCATTCCGGCAACGGTTTGCCGGGTTGCCGAACGTCCGCGTGGTTCAGGGCCGGTTCGAGGATTTGGAGCCTCACGATTGCTTCGTCACTGCCGGAAATGCCTTCGGGTTGATGTCCGCTGGGATCGACGCTGCTGTCATTCGTCGGTTTGGTGAGCCGTTGATGGGGCAGGTACAGCAGCGAATCATGGACGACTACTTCGGGGAACAGCCCATCGGCACGGCATTCATTTTGGCTACCGATGACCCAACATTGCCCTTCGTGGCTCATGCTCCGACGATGCGCGTACCCGGCAACATCGAAGGCACCGATAAGGTGTATGCAGCAACCTGGGCGGCGTTACTCGCCATCCAGGCCCACAACCGGAGTAGTACCCAGCGAATTGAAGCCGTGGCATTTCCGGCAATGGGCACGGGGTTCGGAGGAATGCCATTCGCGGAAGCGGCAAGACAGATGGCGGTGGCGTATCGCCACTTTCTGGAACCACCTCACCGGCTCGACTGGGACTTTGTCGCTCAGAGGCAACTTGCCATCTGCTACGATGGCAAGCATCAGGTCGTGCGGTAACCTCCGAAGACTAGCTCGTCTCAAACATTGGAGGTGATCTTTGCGCTGGCCTCGGAGACGATCTTGGCTTGTTTCAGTTCTCGCTGTCGCGGCCATCGCTGTTGTGGTTGTCAATCTTGTGGTAAATAGGCTCACTCGTGAACCACCCAATTATTCACAGATCGAAGATGGACTTTGGCTTGGCGGTTATGTGTCAGAACCACCGCCGGGCACTCAAGCAGTTCTTAATATGTGTGAGTCGGAAGATTCGTATCGAGTTGAATCGCACAGGTGGAAACCGATCATCGATGCGGAACCGGTTCCCAGTTTGGACTGGCTCCGCGAGCAGGTTGGATTCATCGAATCGGAGAGGGCTGCGGGACGGGTTGTATATGTCCACTGTCGCAACGGAGTTAGCCGAAGCACCATGGTGGTTGCTGCGTACCTAATGCAACGAGAGCATTGGTCACGCGATCAAGCATTGGAGTTCATTCGGACGTGGCGTCCCGGTGTACGACCCAACCCAGCGTTCATGCTCCTTCTGCTGGAATGGGAGCGATCGCTCAAAGGTTGAGCGCAGATTGAAATTAGCGAACTGACCTCTTCTTACGGGAAAAATTCTAAACGCACTACCATGAAATGGTGCAGGACAATCAAGCAATGGGCATCCCGGAAGACATCCAGCTACGACTGAGCGCGCAGCGGGCGTTGCTCACAAATGTCACACCGCGTTTGCGAGCCGTGTCATTGGATATCGACACCGAACAATATCGGATATGGGTACGCTTCATTTTCGATGGTCAACCAAGTGAAACAGTTAAGGATACAGCTGGTTGCATCGGAGCCGAGATCCTCTCAGACTATCCCGAGGGGTGGAACTTCACCGAGGAAGTCATCCTCTGTTGCCTTCCCGACAAAATGGAACACCTTCGGCTCCTTGTATATCATCGCTGCGAGGATTCGTGGGTGCTGGATGATTATCCTGGAGAAGTGCGTTGAGGCTCGAAACACGGCTCTGTGTTTCGAGCCTCAACGATAGACCCATCAGTATGAAATCCTGGCCGTGCAAAGGCGATTTGTTGTATAAAAATTGAGGAAGAACTTAGTATCGCATCATTGGCCACGAATCGAGGAGCAAACATCATGCCCCCGAGCGTCACGATGGAAGAGGCCCACGCCAGGTTGCCCGAACTCGTCGCCCATCTTGCGGGCGGAGAAGAGCTCGTCATTACCCAGGACGACAAGCCCGTCGCCCGACTGGCGCGAGAGGTTTCACCGCGACGAAAACCCCGGAATGCTGGCAACTGCAAGGGAATGATCGAGATTATCTCGGACGACGATGAACACCTGAAGGATTTCGAGGAGTGCATGTAGCGCGCCTCTTGCTCGACACGCACACCTTTCACTCCCCCTTGTGCTTTCCCCGGAACTCACTATCATCATTAGTTCTTGACGGATTTCCTTCCTTAATGAGTTACTGATGCCGTTTCAGCAAATGGGTATACATCCCGCCCTCGTTCGCAACACTCGTCTTCTTGGCTACCTTCAACCCACTCCCATTCAAGCCCAGGCGATCCCCGCAGTGCAGGCGGGACGCGATCTCATCGCCACGGCTCAGACGGGAACCGGAAAAACCGCGGCCTTTCTTCTGCCGGTCATGCACCGGCTCCTCGAAGGTGCTCGAAACACGCCGCGCGCCCTGATTCTCACCCCAACCCGCGAATTGGCTCAACAAATCGAATCGGTTTTTGAAGGATTGGGAAAGGGAACCGCATTACGTTCCGCGTTGGTGATCGGCGGCGCTAATGTAATGAGCCAGTTAAGAAACCTTGCGCCGGGGCGTTGACGTCATTGTGGCGACACCGGGTCGACTTCTCGACCTGTTGTGCAACCACGAAATCCGCCTGCCCAACATTCAGACGTTGATTCTGGACGAAGCCGATCAAATGTTCGACATGGGTTTCTTACCCGATCTCAAGCGAATCATCGCCAAGCTGCCCGTTCAGCGTCAGACACTCTTGTTCTCCGCGACCATGCCCCCGGCCATCGCCGAACTCGGCGCGGCAGTTTTGCGTAACCCGCAGCGGATCGCCATCGGCCAGCCTGGAACGCATGCACCGACCGTTCGGCAGACGGTCTATCCTGTGCCAGGCCATTTGAAAGCATCGCTCTTGAAACATTTGTTGGAAGAGTTGGAAATGCCGTCAGTGTTGGTCTTCACGCGGACCAAACAGGGTGCCAAAAGGCTGGCGAAATCGATCGCTGCCGATGGCCACGACGTCGGCGAATTGCACAGCGACCGCAGCCCAAGTCAACGGGCCAAAACTCTGAGCGCTTTCCGCTCCGGCTTCTTCCCCGTGTTGGTTGCAACCAATATCGCAGCGCGCGGCATCGACGTGAGCCATATCACGCATGTAGTCAACTACGATGTCCCGCAGGTTCCTGAAGAATATGTTCATCGTATTGGTCGAACCGGCCGAGCGGAGGCGACGGGCGAGGCGTTTGTGCTGGTCTCTCCCGAAGAAGAACGCTATCTGATGAGGATCGAACGACAGCTTGGCCGTCGCATTGATCGTCAAAAAATGGCGGACTTCGATTACACCGTCAAGGCAGTCAAACCCACGTTGAATGCCCACTCCCATCAACCCGCGCTAGCAGGTGTGCCGGAAAGAGGAGAATTTCCTCGCGATCGCAAGAAACAAAAACCTTCACGCGGTCAAGGCAGACGATAATTGGTTCGGTGAGGCAGGCATTCCTGTCTGCCTTTGCTAGTTGGATGACAGGCTACCGCGATCCCATTCGTTCCAACGATTCTTTCGCCTCGATCGTCAGGCGGTATTTTTCCGGGCCAGCCGACCATTTCCGCAGGATCTTCACCGCGTCCGGCGTAGCGATCCCTTCCAGCACCTCGCATGCCCGAATCTGCCGCAGACGTTCGGGAGTCATCATTTCGAGAGATTTCAGCACTTTTTCGAGCCGTTCGCGAACTTCTTCCGATAGTTTCCCTTTCATGGCTTCGTCGATTCACGTCGTACACAATTCCGCGATATTCGTCAGATCTTTCTGGGCTTTTTCACGCTCGGCGAAGAGTGGGGAATCGATCTCTTCGATCAGGTCAGCAACGATCTTTTTGGTTGGGGTGGCCGGCATTTGCACGCGCTCGCGCAGGAAGGCGATGGCCTCAGCTGGATTGGTCCGGAGCAAACCAATGGCGGCGAAACCGGTCTTGGCGTCGTTGGAAGCCAGGTCGGCCCAGACGGCGTCGGCCTTCGCAGGATTCCAGCGGCCAAGCTGGCCGACCAGGTCCCAAACATAAACAGGTGCTTCCGGGCTGCTGGCGACGACCCGCAGGCCCGTTGGGTCGAAGTCCACTGAGACAATCTGGCTGCCGTGTTGAAAGTGCAATCGCTCCTGACCTGTCGCCACCTCGACGAGCGTGAGCCGGCCCACTCCGTCGCCGACCAGCAGGCTGCGTCCATCCGCTGCCAGGGCCGCCGCTGCGAGCCGGCCTTCCTCGCGGGGCCAACTCACCAGTTGGCGACCGGTTCTGACGTCCCAGACGCTGACGCTGTCGCGGTGCCAATCGTCGTCGAAACGTCCCTGGAGAACCACCTTCGACCCATCCCGGTTGAACGAGGCACCGCTGCTATAGACCGACCAGGGGAGCGGTTCAATTTTCCACTCTTTGCCCGTTCGGTGGTCCGTGACGTAAACGGCACTATACATCGGCCCGAGAAAGTTAGGGCGGCCATTATTGAGCAAGACGCCGCTGACGGATCGGGCCAGACCCTTGCCGTCCGGTGCCGGATCGGCGCAGAAAAAGACGCGGTCCTTAGCGAAGCTTCTGGTGGTGCAGTGACCTTCCCGGTCTCGGCATCCCAGACCACAAATTCGCCCTGGTGATGGGCCGAAATATGCCGTTTGTCCAGGCTAATCGCGATCGACCACGGGTTGATTTCGAGCGGAAATCGGCGAGATTTCCCCGTCGTCAGATCGGTCACGCGCAGCGTGGACTTGCCCTGGCTTCCTCGCCTTTCACCGGGTTCGGGAAGAACCTCCACGGCCACTCGACCGTCAACCGAGATGTCGACGGGGTCATCGGAGTCCGTCGAGGCAACATCGGATATCCGAGTAGTTGGTCCGCCCGTCGTCGGCCAGCTTAACCAAGCTGTTGTGTGTGTATCCAAGAACTTTCTTGCCGTCTGCCACGAATTTTACTCGGTTGACGGGCGACACCGGGTCGGCCGACTGCGGGAGCATTTTCCACTCGCCGACTCGCCAAAGCGTGATGCAGCCAATATTGTCCAATGCCAACGTCTTGCCGTCGGCAGAGAAGCCGCAAGTAATCGCCGCGGGGAGCTTGGCGACAGGGCCTTTGGGCTCCTTGGCAGTCAAGTCCCAGACAAGCGTGCTCTTTCCGAGCGCAATGAGGTAATGGGAATCTGGGGAAAAGATGAGATGGTCGAAGCTGCCATCGGCTTTCCCCTTGGTGTCGAAAATCCGCACACTGGGTTGTCCCTGTGCATCGAGGACGGCGATCGCTTCCGATTTTTCGGAGCCTATGGCAAGCTTTCCATCCGAGGAAAGTCCGGCAGCCTTATAAAAGGAACGGAACTCTGGACCGGCGTGCGGGAACTCGGCCACGATTTTGCCGGACGAAGCGTCTCGGAGATCCGCTCTTGCCGCTTTGTGCCAGAATGAATCGTTTGCCATCGGCAGTAAACGGCAGGGTGAACGACGCCTCCGGATGCTCGAATGACCACACTTCGCGCCGGTTCTTGACGTCCCAAAGGTATACCTTCTGGAATCGATCCTCCACCAATACTTGCGAAGCATCCGCATTGAAGTCTATGACAAAAATCTGGCTCCTTTCGGATTGGAATTCTGAATGGGCTGATGCTTTTCCATCGGCAAGGTTGTAAACGCTCATTTGCGCGGATTTTTGCCAGTCGGCCGAGCCAACCGCGATCCGCTTTCCGTCCGCGAGGAACCGGACCACGCGCGGATGATGCTTGTCGGGCAACTGAATGTGTTGGAGGAGCCGGCCTGATGCGACATCGAAGACATATACCGCATTGAGGCTGGCGCTGGCAACCTGTCGGCCGTCGGCGGAGAACGCGGGCGAGCCATAGGGCCACCCGCCATGTCGAAACCGGTCCGACCCCAATCTTGCCAGGGCTCCCTTCGGCAACGGCTCCTTGAATTGATCGCGGCGGACCGTCCGGTTCCGCAATGGGTTCTTTGTGCCGTGCCTCGGCAGTTGGCTCCATCGGAGGGGCCGGCTTTTTCTTGGCCGGCGGATCTTGAGGTTCCCGGGCAAGCCCCATTCCCCAGACCGCACAGGCCAGCGCCGCCGCTGGCGACCAATGCGAAAGTATGCAATTTCCCGATTTTCGTAAAAGCTGACATACGCATTGCTCCTTGTACCAATTCCGACGCCCCAGCTGTAATCGCCCCGGCCTCTCCTCGGCTTACCGAGCCAACAACAGCTTGCCGCAGTGCAGGAGTCAGGGCAATACACGCCGACGGTGCGAGGACACCGGCGAACAAACCGGCTCCTAACGTCGCTCCCCGCCGGGTCATGCGCGAACGAAGCAATTCCCGGCCGGTCTCTAACCGACGGCGCAGCGTGCTCGATGCTCCAGCCTAGTTGCCTGGCTGCTTCATCCTGCGTCCGGCCTTCGAGATAGCAGAGCAAAAGCGGGGCGCGTTGGCCGTCGGGCAGCTGTTGCAACTCTTCATCGAGGATGCGCAGAAGCTCATCCCAAGCCGGATCTCCCATCGATGTGTCTTTGGACTGGCTTGCCGCCTTGCTTTCCCTGCGCGGAATGCGCAGTTTTCTGCAAGCCAAAGTTGCCGGGCCAGACTCCGGGCCACCCGGTGCAGCCAACCCGCCAGGCTTTCGCGCTGGCGGATCGATCGGGATTTCCGGGCCAGGAGCAGAAATGTTGCCTGAAACACGTCGTCGGCCAGATCGGGGCTGGCGACCAAGCGCCGGCAAAGTCCAAGGACCATTGGGCCGTGCCGATCGACAAGAGTTGTGAAGGCCGTTTCGTCGCCGGTTTGCTCGAAGCGATCCAACAATTGCTGGTCGCTCTGTTGAATGAGGGATTCCGACAAAACGCGTTTGATTGTAGTGGGTAGAGAAGCCATGCGAGAGGACATTGGCACCTCGTTTTCTTTGGCCGAGACGGTTCACCAATAAAGAGGGGACAGAATGCCGAAATCAGTCAGTTTTTTTGGGATTTCTCCTCGGCCAACACCGTCAGCGATGCAGCAACGTAACATCGTTGACATTCTTTTCCGCCACTTCCCTACTAATCTTCCCGGCCCGCAACAATTGTCGAACCGACTCGTCAAACGTGACCATCCCGGCCTCCCGACCGGTCACGAGATAATTGTCGATGCTTTCCAGTTTCCCGGTTCGAACGGCGTTGGCGATGGGGTGCGTGTTCCACAATATCTCAAGAGCAAGATGCCGTCTCGATCCGGCTTCGATGCCGGGCAGGAGCCTTTGACTGATGATCGTGCGCAGGCTGATCGCCAGTTGCGACCGGATGTATTGCTGGGCGTCGTGCGGAAAGAGATCGGCGTAGCGCGTGATCGCTCCCTTCGCGTCGCGCGTATGCAGCGTCGAGAATACCAGATGGCCCGTCTCCGCTGCGCTGATCGCCATCTGCGCGGTGTCACGATCCCGGATTTCGCCGACCAGGATCACGTCGGGATCTTGCCGCAGTCCGTACTTCAAACCATCGGCAAAAGTCAGCACATCCCTGCCGACCTCACGTTGAGTGATCGCGGAATGAGGCATCTTCGGGAAGCGATACTCAACCGGCTCCTCGACCGTGATAATGCGGTAGCCGCCGCGCTGATTCAATAGATTGACGATCATGGCCAGCGACGTGGTTTTCCCGGAGCCGGTTGCTCCGGTAACGATGACCAATCCATCACGAAGTGCTACCAGCCGTTCGCCCAGTGTCGCGGGAAAGCCGGCCCACTCGAAATCGGGAATGCTGGTCGGGATCACGCGGAAGCAAGCACCGAAGTTTCCGCCATTGAGAAATAGATTGGCGCGAAAGCGTCCGATTCGACCGTCCAGCGGTACTTCAAACGAAAAATCGAGGTTTTTTTGACTCTGAAGGTGAGTAAAGTCTTCCGGAGTGCAAAGCGTGCAGAGGATGGGCTGCAAATCGGGTTCTTTGAGCGGAGCTTCGGAGATTTCGGTTAAATCGCCGTGGAGCCGAACGATGGGAGGATAGCCGATGATAAGGTGCAAATCCGAAGCGCCGGTATCGAGCGCATGATTTAACCAGGCACGGAGTCGATCCGGGACCGAGGGAACTTCCGGGTTCATGTCGTTCTTCTTCGAGTGGGGAAATAAGTCCAGATGATATTCTTCTTTTATTATGCACGAAACTGGAGCGACTGTCCCTCTTGGTTTGTCACGCTTCTTGATTGCTCGAAGCATGAATCGCAAGTCAGGTCGTTGCGGCTTCCAGCCGACACTATTCTCCCTTGGTTACCGCATGGTACAGCCCGACGAAAGTCCAAGACTGGAGTCTGGTCGTGGCGCATCTGAGAGCGTCATCATTGAGAGATTCAGGGATCGAAAGATACGACGGAGTATTGTTTGACCAACAGAATCGGGTTAGAATCACTGGGATGGAAATTTTCCACACATGTAGATCCTCTTCGCAACAACCCATCGGAGTTGGGTCGCAGCAAAGAAGACGAGGCAGTGCAATGCCCTCATCAAGATCAACTGGAGGCGGTTCTGGAGGCGGGGGCGGGTATTCATTCCAGGATGCAATCACGACTTGGGTATCTGTCCAGATCTTGGCTGAACAAGGTTGTTCTTTGAGATGGGAGTTGCCCTCAGATGTCTCCTTCGCTCGCGTTTGCTGCGAAACACGTCATTCTGTCGATGATATCGCGATCCTCACTTCGGCTGGCGGTGGTATCTATATCCAGTCGAAACGTGGGATAACTTGTTCGAAAAGGTTGGATTTGGAACTTGCGAAAACGGTCGATCAATTCGTTCGGCAATTCAACACACAGCGACACAGTTCTGGGGGCGATCAACCCTGGAATCGACCCCTTGATTCTGCCATTGATCGTCTGGTTTTAGTGACTGATCATCCGGTCCCTGCTTGGGTTGTAGAAGATGCACCGAAGCTTCTACATCGGTTTCGGTCCGATTCATCCTTCGCATCGATCAACGACGCGTGTCAAAATCAAAGAGAACGTGATTTTTCGAGAGTTCTCGTTGACCATATTCAGCGATCTTGGGAGGAAGTGGCGGGCCGATCCCCCCAATTAAAGGAAATCCGAGAATTGCTGGAGTTGGTCTGGTTTGACCATCTCGACTTGGGCATCGACGGGCGAGAGGGGACCGACGATCTGTTCGGCATGAACATGTTGCGCAACAGTGTACTCACGAAAGCTGATCAGGCCAAAACTGCGTATACATCGTTACAAGAATATTGCAAGGAGTTGAAGAATGGTAGACGCGGTGCCAATCGTCGAGAATTGCAGCGGGAATTGATCAGGAGCCAGATTAGTTTGGTTGCTGTGCGAAGCATTCGAGAAGACATTGGGAAACTAAGAGACCTGACACAGCATTGTCGCAGCACGCTTGAACGCTTTTCGCGGATTTTTGCCAGAGATGGCACGATTCGAATCAACCGTCCGATTCTTGACGCTATCATCAGCGCTGTTGACCAGGATTCTGGGCACTGTCTGATCATCGGCGAGCCAGGGCAGGGAAATCGGGTATCTTGCATGATCTCGTGGAGCGACTTGCGGGTGGCTGGGATGTGGTGTGCGTCACCTCCACGTCGGTTGCAGCTTCCACAATTGGAGAACTTCGGCATGACCTCGGACTCGAACATGATTTATTCAAGATCCTCCATGAATGGAATGAAAAAAAGCCCGGCATAGTTATCGTTGATGCATTGGATGCGATTCGCGGGACCGAAGCGTCTCAAACCTGGAAAGAGATTATCCGGCAAATCATTCGAGAGAAAACCCGCTGGCGAGTGGTTGCTACTATTCGAAAGTATGATCTTCGTTGTGGGAGTGAATGGCAAGAGCTTTTCGCCGGCCAACCGCCTTTGAGCCATTATCAAGATCACGAATTTCGGGATGTTCGGCACGTCAATGTCTCTGCTTTTTCTGATGAAGAGCTAGCTCAACTGCCCAGCCAATCGACAGAGTTAGGAAACCTGCTACGGATGGTTCGGGACGAGCCTCTCTTTGAGTTGCTTCGACAACCATTCAATCTTCATCTCTCAAGTAGATTGCTCTCTGATGGGATTGGCGTTGAAGAACTTTCTCCACTCCGTACTCAACTTGAACTCTTGGATCGGTATTGGTCGAAGCGGGTGGGTGGCGAGGATGCCGCGCGATTGGGTCGTGAAAACGCCATCAAAACAATATGTAAGTGGATGGTGCAGTATTGCAAGATGCAAATCTCCACTTCATCTGGTACTCAGTTGGTAATGTCAGATTTTCTGGACCAACTCTTGAGATCAGGGATCTTGATCGAATCGAATCGATCTCAATACGAGTTTCAGCACCATATTATGTTCGACTATGCAGTTGAACGTTCACTTATTCGAACCCTGCAAACGAACGAATTGTGTGAATCGCTGCGCATCTCGACTCAGTTTCTTTTCGTTTATCCTAGCATCGCACTGCATTTTCAGCACCTTTGGGTTCGGGATCCTTCTCGCAAGGAGTTTTGGGAAACGACGCACGAAATCTTCGAGGCCGAGGGAGTTCCAATGGTTGCCAAGTTGATTGCACCTGCGGTGGCAGTCGAATCAGCCCGAATCCTTGAGGATTTGTCGCCTCTCTTACGAAGGCTGCAAAATCCCGGCGAAACCCCACCTGCCGCGGGACAGCAAATAGTTCGACATCTTGTGGGTTGTTTGCTGGCGGCAGACGTGTCATTTTCTGATCCCTATGTTGATCTTTGGTGTCGATGGATCGTTGAAATATCGAGTATCCGCTCACGAATTATTATTCGGGGTGTGCTTATGTTGCTCGATCACCTGTCGACAACTGTTACTCAAGCGTCTCATGACCAGAGATCGTGGATAGGCGCGGCAGCAAGAAACTTACTTCAGTACGCCATTGAGCATCCTGATGATCGACTTTGGCTTTATCCCACGGTTTTAGTTGTTGTTTGCCGAACCATCGACAGCGATCCTCACGCTTGCGTGGAATTACTAGAACATCTTTTCGAAGATGGGCCTTTGGATGGTGCCCGGATTGAGGGGCTGCTTCGGCTGTCATATGAAATCAAGAATGAGCATCTCGTGCGTTATGCTCCCGAAATTACCGAGCGTCTGTATTTGAAGGTGTTCGGGTTACGGGAGATCCCCGAAGGTTCGATATCCGCCGGTGGCCAGATTATTGCCTTGACAATGTCATTCCGCACTCACGTTGATGGCATCAAGTATTCTCTTGCGGAATCGTTTTCGGTGTTTCTAAAGTTCGCCCCTCAACATGCTTTTCGCGCTTTGGCAAGCGTCCTGGCACTCGATAATTCACATAACTCCTTCGCATCGATCCGAATTAGTTCTGAAAGCAATTTTGACTACCAGGGTCAACAAGCCAGTTTCCTTGAAGATAACTGCCACATCTGGGATCAATCTTCCTATCCCAAGCATAACGATGTTTTGAGAATGGTTGCTGCGATGATTGCCTATCTTCGAGTTCGAAATAATGCCCCTGAAACGGAGAACGAAGCATGAACGCGTCCCAAGAGGCACTTTCGCTCAGTGAGAAGTTTAGTCTTCTTGTTCGAACACAGAAATCCGCCATCATTTGGAGGAGACTATTGCAATGGGGTGCAGAACAACCTCAATTGCTATTATCACACCTATTACCTTTGGTTGAATCGGAGCCTATTCTTGCATCACCAGATACGTCAACCGAAGCAGGGTCTTTTCTTCATGAGGTCTATCCACTTCTCGACAAGTCGCAGCGTGAACGGATCGAGGGTCTGATACTTCGACTTCCGACATCGACCTCCATACCTCAACATTCTCGGCATGGTGGGACCAGGAGAGACTATCTGTTGGGATGTTTACCTCTTGAATTTGTCTCGACCGAAGCAGCAAAATGCTGTCTCGGAGAACTGCAACAAAACAATCGCATGCCGTCAGACGTGTCGCAAAATACCGAGTGTCAGTTCGAAGGATGGTTAGAATCAACAAACCAAGAACCGCAAGACGTCTCAAACGATTCCCCTGCAACAACGGCCTACCAAGAAAAAATAAACCCATTGGTGGTATTCCGCGAGCAATGGACCAACGCAATTCCATCTATGGGAGATATCGACAAGATTTTCCCTCTTCTAGCGGCGTGCGCGAAATTCCTACGAACGAATTCAAACGATCCGACCTTTCGGGATTTGGAGACAAACGGTGCGAAGAGATTGCTTCATGTTGCGTTTCTATTTTGCAGAATGGCGAGGTCTTTCAAAATCCCAAGATGATAAATGAATTGCGCGAATGGCTTCTCGAAATAAGCAATGATCCCATCCCTTCGCATGATGTCTACGGTTTTTCCAGCGTACCAAGTTGGAGTTCCCCATCGCCGCGACTGACAGCAACTCAAGGGATAATGCTTCTATCACGAGATATGAAAAGTGCTTCTCTCGAGGTCCTGGATTCAGTCGAACGACTCAGCCGTGATTCTGTTGGTGCCATCCGATATCAAGTCGCCGAACGATTGCTTAACATCTATCATTATGATCCAGAACGGGTATGGCGGGTTATTGATTCGTTTGCAGAAGAATCATGCTCGAGCGTTTTGGCGATTTTCCTCGCCAAGACTCTCTGGCCATTGTTGACAGTATCAGACTCGATTTTCAACCAAGTCATCGACACTACTGAGAGAATTTTCTCTCGCATCAGCGAATGGCAATGTGTGGATCATTCGTCTAACCCGCTCACGTATTCGCAACAAATTCTTGCTGACGCCTACCTTCACAAAGGTCATGGCCGGATATTGGAATTGCTTTCGAAGAGTCTAATGAAGGGAAATATCGCCTCCGATATTCTCAGCCTATTACGTAACAGACTCAATGAGCGAATTCCGCCGAATCGTCTGCTCGACTCATTGGACTCTTTTCGCAAACATGCTTGGGAATTAATGACAATCATTTGTAAATACGCTACCCAGCTATGGTTCGAATCCCGAGGACTTCGCTCGCAGATACCAACCGAGCAAATTTCCACCGAGGTCATTGAATTCCAACAAAGACTCTTTCACCTGTTAGACTACGCGGCATTGACATTGCAGGCCGCGTCTGGAGCTTTACACAAGAGAAACACAGCGACAGAAGTGAAAAGTCCCGCCACCCGAGAACACGAAAGAGCATTTTTAGCATCTGCTCGGATGAGCATTCAATATCTGGGATCAGTCGGCGAGCCAAAAGTTGTCCACCATATCGTGGAAATGCTTCGCAGCTGTATTGATTCAGATCCTCCATTGGTGTTCGACCTAGTTGCGAAGATCCTCGGAACCGCGATCGAAAAGGGTTATCAGTATGAATCGATGGCGGTGGGTGTCGTTGTCCAGATCATCGAACGGTATCTTGCGGACTATCCTACCCTATTACAGCAAAGTTCAAATCAGGAAGCACTCCTCCGCATACTGGACGCATTCATTGAATGGCCGAACGCACGAAAACTGACCTATCGCCTCAGCGATGTCTATCGCTGATCTTGCCACCACGGGAGAATCGCATGCACGCCGTCAGGCTCACTCTCTTGATTCTTGCAGACTCTTCGATGACGCGGACCATCTCGTTCATGCCCTTGCTGCTCTTGGCATCGCCTCTTTATTCCGCCGAGAAGAAATTGCCCAATATCGTTATTGTTTTCGCCGATGATCTGGGCTACGGCGACCTTGCCTGTTACGGCAACAAGAATATTCGCACGCCGAATCTCGATCGGATGGCGCAGCATGGCGCACGCTTCACCGATTTCTACGTGGCCCAAGCCGTTTGCTCGGCTTCGCGGACCGCCTTGTTGACCGGCTGTTATCCCAACCGCATCGGAATCCTGGGCGCACTGGGGCCAACGTCGAAGACCGGTATCAGCGATAAGGAAACAACCATCGCTCAGATGCTGAAAAAGCTCGGCTACGCCACGGCGATTTACGGCAAATGGCATCTTGGGCACCATCCGCGCTTCCTGCCGACCCGACATGGCTTCGATGACTATTTCGGCTTACCATATTCCAACGACATGTGGCCGAAACATCCCACGGCAAAGTTTCCGGATTTGCCGCTGATCGAGGCGGATAAGACGATCCAGACCAATCCCGACCAGCGAAACTTGACGACGTGGTATACGGAACATGCGGTGAAGTTCATCGACAAGAACAAGGACAATCCCTTTTTCCTGTATGTGCCGCACAACATGCCGCATGTGCCGCTGCATGTGTCGGATAAATTTGCCGGCAAGTCAAAGCAGGGTTTGTACGGCGATGTGATCGAGGAAATCGACTGGTCGGTCGGCGAAATTCTCAAAGCCATCGCCAGGAACGGCCTGGACGACAACACGCTGGTGATCTTCACTTCCGACAACGGCCCCTGGCTACCGTACGGTTCGCACGCCGGCTCTGCCGGTCCCCTCCGCGAAGGCAAAGCAAGTTCGTTCGATGGCGGAGTGCGCGAGCCATTCATCGCCCGCTGGCCCGGACACATCACCGCGGGGAAAGTGTGCAAGGAACCGGCGATGACGATCGACCTCTTACCGACGATCGCCAAATTGACTGGTGCAGAGTTACCAAAACTCAAAATCGATGGACTGGATATTTCCTCGCTACTGCTGAAGCCGGAGGAAGGGAAAAGTCCCCACCAGGCGTTGTACTTTTACTGGGGACGGGAGTTGCAAGCGCTTCGATCTGGCAAATGGAAACTGCATTTTCCGCACACTTACCCGGTCGTAAAAGGCAAGGCACCCGCAGAAGGCAAGCCAGCCGGGGGCGGAACCGAGAAAATCGAATTGGCGTTGTTTGATCTGGAAGCCGACATTGGTGAGCGACTTAATGTTGTCGAGAAACACCCGGAGATTGTTGAGCAAATGAAAAAGCTGGCGGAGGCGGCACGCGAGGAACTCGGTGATTCGGCAATGAAACGGGTCGGGAAAGGCGTTCGTCCGCCTGGAATGGTGGACGAGAAAAAGTAAGACTGGCATGCCTTGAATCAGCCGGCGTGCGGAATGCGCAAATCGACGCATGTTGCCATGTAACTTGCCTCCAGGTCCAGTGGTACCGCTAGTTCCGGCCCAAGCCAAAGCGGAACGGTCGGCAATGGCCGATTGATCTCCAGTGGGAATGGCCAGGCGAATAGTTTTCCATCGCCCGCGGAAACAACCGGGTGGTATGAGGTAGCCGAGAACGACATCGGAGCCTCTGGGTCTGTTGCGACTCCGAGTGCAGTCAATAGATCGGCGCGAAGATCGGCTCGGCAAGTGGTGACGACATCGACAACTACCAACCCACACCCGCGCCGAAGGTACTCCGCGCACTTTTCGGCGAAGGCTTCGCGTGCGAACGGTCGATCCTTGTTCCGGGGACTGGCCAGTTCGATGGCTGCGGCAAGCTGTGGGTCTCCGTCATCCGTGAGAATTTCGACTCTCACATCATCCGCATCCGGCCATTCGACTGCCAGCACCAATTCCGGGGCTGGGGGAAGCCACGATTCGGGTTCGGCAGATTCGCCTGCTTCCGCATTTGCTTCCAACTCGCGTACTGTAGCGACATCGATTTCAACTGGTCCTCCTCGATCCAAGAATGGCACAGCGTAGTAACCGTGCGGAAGAACACCACCGTTGAGCAGCCGAGCCATTGCCGCAGCCCAAGCGCCGTGGAATGCTCGCCACGGGTGAGTTCGGCTTAGAGGCGGATGAAAGTGGTCCAAGAGCGGCATGGCGAACTCCGGATAAGGCCGTGGGTCATTCTATCAGAGTGAAGCCGACGTTGCAGGTTGTACGTGGCTCAGTCTTCGGAGCCGGATAGCGCTGAGAATAGATTGGCGATTTTGTTGCTGAGCCTCTGACAGAGCCGGAAGCGTTAGCGAAGAGAGAAACCCTACTCTTCGCTAACGCTTCCGGCTCTGTCAGAGAAGCACTACTCTTCGCTAACGCTTCCGGCTCTGTCAGAGAAGCGCTACTCTTCGCTAACGCTTCCGGCTCTGTCAAACCATCGCGGCGCAAACCACGTTGCACAACCTTGCCAGGAATCTCCCTTCCGGTTCCTGGGGCTGGGTTGTGAAGAGAACGCAGTACGACTCCGTTTGCGGGTCGATCCAGCAAACAGTTCCGGTTGCGCCCCAGTGGCCGTAAGCGTGTGGGCCAAGCAGGTCTCCGAAGTTGGCTGAATGAGCGGGCCAGTTGAGCCGCCAGCCTAGCCCCCAGGGTTTGCAGCGTCGATCTTCTTCCGGAACCCCTGGCATAAAAGTAAACTGGTTCACGGTCATCACTCGCACCGTGGAGGGTGAGAGAATGCGGACTCCATCGAGAATCCCGCCGTTGAGCATCATTTGGCAATAGCGGGCAAAGTCGGCGGGAGATGTAATCAGCCCGCCCCAGGGAGCACCGAACGCCAACCACCAAGGACTGTTCCAGTTGTAGTTAATGCGCTCTGGTTCATCGGGGACGCGGATGCCGGCAATGCGATCTCTCTTGGCCGGATCCCAGCCGAGCAACGTATGCGTCATCTCCAGAGGTTCAAACACTTCCTTGCGAAGAAACTCGGCGATCGTCTTGCCCGAAACCTGATGCACAATCTCTGCCAATAGTGCAGTACCCATGCTCTGGTAACTTACTTTCGTGCCGGCCGGGAACAGTAAAGGTTCCTTGCAAATGGCTTCGATGAATGCCGAAAAGGGTTGATGTGCTTTTCGCAAATCCTCGTTGGCGGCCAGCATGTCCGGCAGGCCGCTGGTATGGGTCATCAGATGACGAATTTGAATCGCTTCTCGTCCGTCGCCGTCGAACTTGGGAATGTATCGATTGGCGGGATCGCCGAGCGCCAGATGGCCGCGTTCGACGAGCATCATGGCGGCCCCGACCACGACCGGCTTGGTGATGGAGGCGATGAGGAACAGGGCATCCTTGCGAATAGGCGGTGAGTCCTTGTCGGGTTTCTGGCGTCCGACCAGAAGCGGTTCGATCATCTTACCCTTACGGCCGATCGCCAGACCAGCCGCTGGAATTTTATCCGTGCTGGTCCAGGACTTCAGAAGCTCGAATGCCTTCTGAAGGCGCGCGGGATCATAACCAATCTCAGCGGGCTTGGCCTGCGGCAGAGCAGCCATCTTCTTTCTCCTTGGCGTTATTCACTTCACCTCCCACACCGCCCAAAAGCGATCCTCGCCATTTATTCTCCACGTCGATTTCAGTACTTCGGTGTAGCCTGCCTGTGTAAGTTGAGTAGTCCGAAAATGGTAGGCATTGCGATCCATGCCGTGATGGCACCGAAACACGAGTGGTGTGGCGGGCTTATACCACTCGCCGTCGTAGTATGATTCGCCGGCTTTCTCGTAGCCCTTGATGCGCCTGAGCCGCCAGTCTTTCGTCCGAAGTTCGTCAAAAGTCTTTTGAAACTCGTCCGAATTCTGGCCCTTGAACACCCGTATCTCGGGGAGATCCTTGGGCGCAGGATAAAGGACGGCCAGCATGATCATGCATTCGGAGACGGTAATGAGCATGGTCGGTTCCTCGAATCACCAACACAGGTGGTGGTATGTGGAGGGTGGTGCGTGGAGGGTGGTGAAATATCGATCAATGTTCTAACATACCCGCCACCCGCCACCCTCCACCTCATCCATCAATTCCGAGCCTTCACGTCATAACACCAAAGAATATCCTTCTCGCGAATAAAGAGTTTTCCATCCGCAACCACCGGGTGTGCCCAGCACTGGCTGTTTCCGTTGGGAACCTTGAAGGCGCTTACTTCTTTGTAGCTCGTCGCCGTGGGATCAATCAGCGATACCCAGCCATTGTCGTAGCGCAGATAGAGCCTGCCATCGGCATACGTCAACGAAATCGATCCGCGACCTTCGGTTTTCTTGTTGCTCTTCCATTTCACTTTACCGGTCTTGAAGTCAGCGCACCACAGTTCGCCGTTTTGATCGACGTCGCCGAAAAGCTTGTCGCCTACCAGAACGACCCCGCCATGCCTGTTATTGAGCGAACTCTCAAAATAATTCTCCTTGACTTGGAAACTGCCGCCGGAGTTGGTAATGGTCAGCAAGGCCCCGCCTCGGCCGTAACCCGCTGTGGCGAAGACTTGATTCCCCTTCACGATAGGCGTTGGGATATTGGCCGTGTTGCCGCCAAAGCGATCGCCACCGGCCCCGTAACGCCACAACATCTTGCCATTCTCAGCATCGAAGGAGACCAAGCCGTTGGCCATCAGCTGAATGTATTGCTTCTTCTTGCCGATCACTGCTGCGACCATCGAGGAATAACCTGCGGAGTCGCCACCTTTTGCAACGACACCTTTCCAAATCACCTCCCCGGTTTTCTTGTCGAGCGCAAGCATGGATGCTTCTGAACCACCGGGCGTGACCATCAGTTTCTCACCATCGACCAGTGGAGATTCGGTGTAGTTCCAGCCGCCTTCGGAACCTTTGAAATCCATTTTGAGGTTCTTTCGCCACCGTTCCGAGCCATCCGCGACATTCAAGCAAACCAGATCGCCAAACTGCCCCAGAGCGTAAACGGACTCGGAATCGACAGAGGGTGTACAGCGCGTTCCTGCATAATTGCCACCCGGTTGCCCCAGTTTGGTACTCCAGAGTTTTTCTCCGCTGTCACGATCGATGCAGAACACAAAGGAGGAGTCCTTGCGGTCGCCGATGGTGAAGACACGCTTGCCGACTACGGCAACACTGGAAAACCCGATGCCGATGCCCTCACATTTCCAAGCCAGTTTTGGCCCTTCATCCGGCCATTTTTTCAACAAGCCTTTCTCTTCCGAAATATCGTTTCGATTCGGTCCGCGAAACCCCGGCCAATCGTTGGCGGAACTGATCGAACCAATGAAGAGCAGAAAACCAGCCAGGACTGTTGGTAGCCGCATGTGTGAAACTCCTAAAGTGGGGCGAATGAGGTAGGATTCGATTAGTCTATCGGTCGGGAGAGGTAGTTAAATTGGATTTTGTTTTTTCCGACCTACCCACCTTCTTCATTGTTGCCGATTGCATACCGCCAATCAGTCAGATCATTCAAAATCCTCGTTTTTTGTCAAAAACTCCATTGACACAAAAATCCAACGAGGCTAGACATCCCGTCAGTGCAAAGAGGCTCTTGCCTTGAAGGAAGAAAAAGATCGCATCCGGCCCACGGGGCCGGTTTGTCTCACGGAGGTGTTAATAACATGCGCAGGTTCAGAATTGCTCTTGTGATGGCCGCCTTCGTCGGGTTGGCGACATCTTCTGCTCACGCAGGTTTGATGCCTGTGTCAGCCACCATGACGCCCGAATCCGGAAATAATCTTTACAATTACAATGTGGGCCTGGAGAGTGGCTCGGTCTTGAAGTCGGGCGACTATTTCACGATCTACGACGTTGCCGGCTATGTTAGCGGCAGCGCGACCACACCCGCAAACTGGGCGTTGACATCGAGCAACATCGGTCTGACACCCGCCAATCTCGCGCCGATCGATAGTTCCAGCGTCCCTAACCTTACTTTCACATACACGGGAACGTCGCCCATAACCACTGCCGGAAGCGTGGGCAATTTCACTTTCAACGCCACGAGTACGCCGATCCCAACATTTTTCGCATCGCAGACCCATACATCTACCAATGGTGTGGAAGGGAACGTGACGACGATTACGCCCACGACGACCAGTTCAAGCGGTCCAAGCGGTCCAAGCGGTCCAAGCGGTCCAAGCGATCCGCAAACTCCTGAGCCGGCTACCATCCTTTTGCTGGGAATGGCCTTGCCGATTGCCGGACTGAGACGCTGGATGTCCCGAAAGGAATAACGGCAACGACAATTATCTCTCCTGCGCGGGATCACTACCGGTGACCTCGTTTGCAGGAGTTTTGTCGTTTGAGCTTGAATTTCCCAACCTCCCGTTATCCGAGTCCCAGCCGTTGGCATGCTTCATCGAAAATGGTGCCGATGAGTTGCTCGTAGGAACTGCCTTGTAACCTGGTGATGAAAACCAGATCGCTCGATTCCGGATTCAGTCCCGGCAGCGGATTGGCTTCCAGGAAATACGGGACTCCATCCCGGACTCGAAAGTCGATCCTCGCTACGTCCTGACATCCGAGAATATCGTAGGCATCCAGTGCAGCGGCCTCGAGAGCCAGGATGGTTTCGTGCGGCAACTTGGGAGGAACCTCGTATTCGACTTGGGCTTCCCAGTCGCGCTTGACTTCCAGGCTATAGATAAAGTGATCGGTCTTCTGTTTGGGTAACACCCGCATCATGCCCAGAATGCGCGGCGGATCGTTGCCGATCACGCCAACCGTCACCTCATCTCCTGCGATAAACTCCTCCAGCAAGACCGCTTGCTTGTAGTCCTGCCACAACGAGACAACGGTGGGGCCGATATCTTCGATTTTCTGGATCAGGCACTTGGAACGAATTCCCTTGCTCGAACCTTCACAGACCGGTTTGGCGATCAACGGCAGTTGTAAATCGTTTTCGCTCGCGATGGCCGGGAATTCAGCAAAATCTCCATCGTATTGCCCCGGTGGAAAGGTGATAAGACACCCTTCCGGCGTTATGATCCCGGCATCCTGAACTGCCCTGCGACACAGGTCTTTATCGAGCGCAAGCGCAAGTGTCAGCGGATCGGAGCCGGTATGAGGGATATTGAGCATTTCACACACCGCGGGAACGCGCGATTCGCGGTTGCGGGAGATACCCTGCCCTTCGGCAATGTTGAACACCAGATCGGGCGGATCGCTTAGGATTTTTTCCAGTAGTTCTCTGCCGTTGCCGAGTTCAATCACCTCATGTCCGCGCGATCGCAAGACTTCGGCAATCGCCGTGATGGTGATGGGACTATCGAACTCTTCGTGAAGATCATCGGGAGCGCCGGCCGGCACGGGCGACTTTGGCTTCAGGTCGAAGGCGATGCCGATACGCATGGTATCTCCAAAAAAAGAAGTGTTCAGTTTTCAGTGTTCAGTGTTCAGCAATGACATCGGTTGCAGACAAATTAGGCAGGATGTCTTTACTGAACACTAAACACGGAACACTGAACACTTAATCTTTCCTATTCGCCGACCGGCAGAAGCGTTTCGAGATGTCCGTTCGTATGCGCTTTGCCGTTTCCATTCCCGTTGGCATGTCCGTTCAACCGGGTTTGGCCGAGTTGAATCATGGGTAGCACGGATTCATCCCCAGTCGCTGCACCATCACCCGCTGAGCTTCCACAACCTTCATGGTGTTCTTCAGCGTGATCCGAGCTAATCACGTGAAGCGATCGGCGTGCCATCCGTTCGTTGCCTTCGGGGATCATCACCGACTTGGTGCCCTGCAACAGCGAACTGACACCGCGGGTTGCTGTTTGCTGCACCGTCATCGGTTTGTCCTGAGCCTGATAGCGGATCAGTAACCCTTCATAGTTTCGTAAGACCACCGCATCATCCGATGCCGAGACAAGATAGTTCGGCATCATCGGGATCTTCCCGCCTCCGTGCGGGCTGTCCACCACATAGGTTGGAATACCCAGGCCGGACATGTGGCCGCGCAGCCCTTCGATGATTTCGATCCCCTTCCATACCGAAGTGCGGAAGTGGCCGGCTCCGATGACCGGATCGCAATGAAAGATGTAATAGGGGCGCACCTTGATACGCAGCAGGGCGCGCATCAATTTACGCATTGTCTCCAGATTATCGTTTACGCCCTTCATCAGGACGCTATGGTTGTTGACCGGCATTCCTGCTCGCAAAAGGGCATTGCAAACGCGAGCGGCCTCCGGGGTAATCTCTCGAGGATGATTGAAGTGCGTCTGAATCCAAACCTTTCCGGCGTTGGAAAGCAGCTCGATCACCTCGCTATCGAAGAGTCTTTGCGGCAGCGTGACCGGCATCCTCGTCCCGATGCGGATCACATCGACATGAGGAATCGCTGCCAGGTTCTCGATGAAAAACCGCAGTTTGGCGATGGGCAGCGTCAACGGGTCTCCGCCCGAGACGATGACGTCGCGGATCTCCGGATGAGAAGCGACGTACTCGACCATGCGCTGATCGTTGCGGTTGATGGCATCCCAGCCACCGCGAACCATCGTGGCGCGCTTGCGCGTACAGAAGCGGCAATACATCGAGCAGACATGGGTCGTGACGAGCAGGGCACGATCCGGGTAACGATGCGTTAGACCCGGGACCGGCGAATCCTTGTCCTCTTCGAGTGGATCCTCCAACTCGTACCCCGACGGATTCTGGGACTCCAACGAAGACGGCACAGACTGCAGCCGAATGGGATCGTTGGGATCGTCGGGGTCGATAAGAGAGAAGTAGTAGGGGGGGATGGAAAGCTTGTATTCGCTTTCCAACCTGCCGATCGCTTCGAGTTCCTCCGCCGAGAAGGAGAGAAGATTGCGGAGTTGGCGAACCGAGCGGATGGCGTTTTGCGACTGCCAGCGCCAGTCGTTCCACTGAGCGTCGGGAACATTGGCCCACACGGAATGGCGTCGCGGTTTACTAGGAGGTTCTTCTTCGTCGAACCCGCTCACGGTCTGCGGGACCGGAGGAAAGTCAAGAGATGTGCGCGATTCTGATTCGCTCATACAGTTGCGGTGACCTCCAAGTCGAGTATAGCCGGCATCCCTGGCTCCCGCAGTCAAGGACGCCCAGCAAGCGGAAACAGTGCATCAACCGATGTTGATGTATCTGTTATTAACCGATTATCGTAACTTATGAATTTGGAAAAACAAGCTCTTCCTTGCCGATTCCGGTACACTTTTCCAAAAGTTTCGGCCCTTGGCCCCAAGCATCTAAACATTTTCTCGACTTCCCGTACCGAATCGATGGAGATTTTGGCAACGTGCACTCCGAAACCGGAATCTACTTCTTCGATCCCTTGCGTCGAGGTTCGCGCGGATGCCTTCTTCGGTCACGAAAGTCGGCGGTGTGCCTGTCCAATCATTCGAAGAGATTGCTCAGGTGTTGGCAGACTCCACCTTTGCTGTCGATGTGGAGTTTATCAATGGGGAGAACAACAAGTTGGAACTGCTGACCATGACCCCGGAAAACGGCAAAATCGGCATCATGACGGTCGCGGTCGAATTGGAATAACGTGATGCCAGACCTTCCCAAATGCCCCGGCAATCCTTGCCGGGGCTTTCTTCATTTCAGGACCACAAAACATCTGATCGTGGAAAGCATTTTGATTTTTCTCATTTATTGTCTTGACACCTTTCCTCAACAAAGTTATTTCCCCTGCCTATTCATGGGGAACAAAATACGCGCACGCCAGGACACACCAATCGGCGGCCCTGATGATGGAACAGGTAAGGATATAGGGACAAAGGGGATAACCGATGACTTTCCGAAGGCAGATGTCGGCTCAACGGCTCGTGAGTGGTGGTGCGCTTTTCTGTCTGCTTGCGAGTCTCGGCTGCCAGACCACCAAAGAATCCGACCGGCCGCTCATCAGCAAATCGGGATTTCTACGGACATCGAACCCGGTTGTGCCGAATTCCGTTACTGCCATTCCGGCACCAGGGTCTCCTGCGTTGCGGACGGTTGAGAATAGTCCCAATGGGACAAGCGTCACATTCGTGGGGCAGCCGCCGATCGGCAACCCGGTCCCGGCAACCAACCAACATGTAGTAGTGCAAACCCCAACAGCAACACCGACACCAAATCCCGCTCTGCCACCGGTACAAGCCGCACGGATCACATTGGGTGACGATGGCGTAAGATACATCCTCATGGATGGAAAAATGGTGCCAATCGCCAACGATCCGCCCAAGACGCCGACTGTGCAAATCATTACGAACCAGCCAAGCTCTGTTGTGCCGCAATCATCCGTGCCGGTGCAAGCACCCAACGTCCCGATTATCCCGCCCGGCCCCGGCCCAAGTGTGCTGCAAGGTGTTCCGCCTGGCCCCGGCCCAAGCATGCTGCAAGGTGTTCCACCGGGCCCCGGCCCAAGTGCACCGCAAGCAGTTTCACCTGTCCCGCAGCCGTCTGTTCCTATGCCAAACCCACTGCCCTTGTCTAATCGCAACATGATGGATGATGTGAGAATACCGTCGCCAACGATGCCGCAGAATAGCATTCAACCGACGGGAGCCAGTTTGCCGGCGGTCGGGTCATCGGTCAATCCCTTGCCGAGTCTGAAGATCTCTCCGGAGTTGGATACCAACAAATATCCTCCTGGCCCGGTGAACGCACCAAACATTCCAGCGACATCACTTGATCCAAAGTCATTCATTATTCCCGATGGACCGGCTCCGCCGTGGAACTATCCGCCGGGCAAATAGTGGCAGATCGGCTTTCATATGAACCACGGAATCAGCTCATGGAGACAACCACTCCATGAGCTGATTCCTTCCAATTATCTGGGTTGAGCCTTTCGTGCAATCAGTGCTGCCACATAACCCGCTTTGAAGCCGCTATCGATGTTCACGACGACCACGTTGGCAGCGCAACTATTCAGCATCGTCAACAGCGGCGCTACGCCCGAAAATGCCGCACCATAGCCGATACTGGTGGGAACTGCGATAACAGCACAATCGACTAACCCACCCACCACACTGGGCAATGCCCCGTCCATTCCCGCGACCACGATAATTACATCCGCCCAGCCCAAACGCTCGCGCTGGCGTAAGATGCGGTGAATGCCGGCGACGCCGACATCGGCGATCAATTCAACTTCCGCGTTCATCGCTCGAGCGGTAACGACGGCCTCCTGGGCAACCGGCAGATCTCCTGTCCCGGCAGTCACCACCAGTACCCGGCCCTTGACTTCAGGCCGATTCAAGGCGTTGGGAAGCCAAAAGGTTCGCGCCAGTCGATCCTGCTGCGCTTGTGGGAAGCAACTCTTCAGATGGTCCGACTGTTCCGGATTTACTCGCGTCGCCAGACAATCCTGATTGGCATCGACTAATCGACGCACAACGCCTTCGATCCAGGCCGGTGTTTTCCCCTCGGAAAAGATCACCTCAGGAAATCCGCACCGTTCTCGGCGGGCCAAATCAACCTGCGCAAACCCCAGATCGGCCACGGTTGGCCGAGTTAGCTCTTCGCTTGCAGCGGCAATGCTCAACTCCCCGGAACGGACTCGTTCCAGCAGTTCGCGCAGTTTGTCCGAATTCATATATTGCCGATCCTCTAATTACGCGGTTTATCTCTTCCTCCCCTTTTGATAGAGAGGAGGAGAGTAAACGGAAAATCGTGAACCAAACTTGAAGAAATCCCGCTTGCAGCACCTGAGTTCTCAAGTTATGAAGCCACATCACCGATAAAGTCGTTACGAACTGTCGAGCGCTTGCCGGATGAGCCTGTGCCATTATACCGGGGGGTACGATGGCGTGGGACGGGGGCGAAGGGGGAAGCACGATGGGCCTTGGCACACTGACACTGATGGGAATGCTGATGGCACCGGGACAGACACCTGCTTCCATCATTTACCTGAATCAAACGAAATTGGAAATTCCCATCAATTATAACCCGGACAAGAAGAAGGACATTCAGCAGTTAGTGCTCTATGCATCCGCTGATCAGGGCCGGGCCGGGTCGTGGAAACAATTTGACTCGGTTGATCCCAGCAAAGACAAGCTGATTTTTTCCCCGCCGACGGATGGTCTTTATTGGGTGGCTATGGTGACCGTGGACAAGAACGGCGGGCGCGAACCGGCGGACCTTTCCAAGCTGGATTCGCCCTTAAGACTCTATATCGACACCAGGCCACCGGTAGTACAGATCAAGTCGGTGGAGCGCAGCAACGACGAAATCACCGTCGCCTGGACGGTGGAAGAGTTGAATCCGGACTGGAGAGGATTCCGCGTCGAATATCGAGCGGGCGAGAATTCCTGGACAGCAGTGGACGCCAAGGGATCCCCGGCCGGCAGCACCCGCTTCCGCTCTGCCGAGAACGGGGCAATATCGGTTCGCGTCAGGGCCTACGATTTGGCGGGCAACCGCGCTGAGGACACGAAGAATCTGGCGGCCGTGGCCAATGTCCTGCCCGGCACCGGCTCCAATATTCAGACCGCACGCTTTCAGCCGCCGCCGAACGACCTGGTGATTCCACCACCGGGAGGAGGCAATGTCCCAACGCCGCCGGTACCGATCGGAACTTCGGGAACCCGCCCTGCTCCCAGCGTTGACCCGGAATTTCGAAATACCGACCCACGCCACGCCCCGTATCCGGGATCGAGCGGCATCACGCCTTCCCACGACAATTATGTCCCGCCCCAACCGCAGCCGACACGCAATGAGATTCCTTCGGATGGCAGCGTGGTAAACTCCGCAAACCTCCCGCCGCTTCAGGTGATTAATGTTGCCCGGTTCGATGTCGCTTTCGACGTGGAGAACAAAGGACCATCGGGTGTAAGCCGGGCCGAGATTTATGTGACGCGCGATGACGGTAAATCGTGGCAGAAATGGGATGTCTCCGAGAAGGGTGAATCGCCGGTTACCGTCGATCTGGCTAAACGCGGCAACAACCAAGTCGAGGGTATCTATGGCATCAAGATCGTGTTGCTCAGCGGCGCGGGCCTGACCAAGGGACCGCCGGTATCGGGCGATCTCCCGGATATGCGGGTCGACGTCGATCTCGCCCCGCCGACCGTGAAAATCTTTGAGCCGATTCCCGACCCGAACCAGCGCGATACCATGATTTTACGCTGGCAGGCGAGCGACCGTAATCTGGCCGCGGAGCCTATCACCCTGGAATGGGGAGAAACGGCGGATGGCCCGTGGAATCCGATCGCCTCTGCGGATCGAGGCAATGTGACACTGGGCACGACCAACAGCGGTGCCAAAAGGCTGCCGAACACGGGGCAATACTCCTGGCAGTTGCCGCAGAACTTCCCCACCCACCGGGTTTATCTGCGCGTGACAGCCCGCGACACCGCGGGCAACATCGCAGAGCACAAAACCGTGCGTCCGATATTGGTCGATCTGAACAAACCGGTCGCGAAAATCCAGGGGATCATCGGAGCAACATCGGAAAAACACTAAGCACGACCCTGGGCCGATGAGAAGTTGGTCTTTTCGAGGAATTTTCTCGGATAAGCACTCTTTGAATTGGTAACGGTGCTTGGCCCAATTCGTTGGCGAAGAAGCGAAGAAGCCAGATTATGATTATGATTATGATTAAAACCTGATCGACTTCGATCGGAGATTAGGAACAAGATTCATTGAACTGGCCCATAAACCCTCCTCAGGTGATTTTGATCCTAATCCTAATCTTAATCGATTTGTTTGGGTCGTACCAAATCCGAAATTGGGATGAACGGAAACCCCCGTCAACACGAACTTCTCATAAGCCTAGTACGGCCCTACTTCTCAAAGAAAAACCGTTCCGCCGTCTTGCGCAGCAGCCATTCCTTATCCTCAGCGCTAAGAAAATCGAGCCGGCGCCGAATCAGATCGACGCTCGCCTGATAGGTATGTTCGCCCTCCACCTGAAACGGGCAATCGCTCTCCCACATACAGCGCTTTGCGCCGAAGGCGGTCACGGCCTTTTTGATCAGTGATGCAAGGTCGTCGTAGGGCGGCTTCTTCTTGCCCAAGGCGTAGAAGGCACCGACTTTGAGAAGAACTTTCTTGTGTTTGGCCATCGCGCACAGCCGATCCACGTCTTCGTTTCGAATCACCCCATCAGCGCCGATCCGGGCCAGGTGGTCGATGATCACCCGGGGTGTCGGGAAACGAAGTGCACATACGGTCCAGCTCCGGCAACCCGTCGGGACCGATGAGACAGGACATCGCCTGGTTATTGCGTCGCGCCGGCCTCGAACATCTTCCGGTATCCCTCGGGACGCAGCCACTTCTCGATTGGCTCCTGGCCGAGTTTGGGATGGATGCGAAAGGCTCGAACGCTTTTCTTGGCCAACTCGCCCATCAGACCGGCTGGATCCTTGCCCAAGGGATCGATGACGGCCGTGCCGACGAAGACGCCGGGATGCTTGGCAATCATGTCCAGCATGTAGGAATTGTCGTAGCCGTAATAACTCATCTGGATGAGGTTGATCCTCTTGACACCTGCCGGCCTGCAATGCTTGAAAAGCTCCTCGGGCGTGAACGAACCGGGCTTCATGTTCTCCTTGCTGAAGCCGGATGCCAGTGGATAGCGCGCGGTGTCTGGGGTCCAAACGTGGACGTGGGCGTCGATGTAGTTCATGGCTTTGGGATCCTGCGCGTGCGTCTTCGGTGCACCCCTTGTCAGCAGCGGACCAATGGCAAGGCAGAACAGCAACCAGAGCTTCGACATTGTTTGTTCCTTTCTATTTTCTCTCCTTGAGCGAAGCCGCGAGCCGAATCATAAATGGTTCCATGTCCTCGGAATGCAGTTCCGAACTCCGGGCCTCAACGATGATGAGCTTGTTGCCGATGGTCAAAGCCCCCACAACAAAGAATTTCTTTTGATCTTTGTCGATTTTGTTCTTGGACGAGAATCGTTTCAGCGTGTTCCAGTTCGAAGGCAAGTCATCGGATTTGTCGGGATCCTTGGCATCGCTAAACGTCACCTTATCCTCGCCTTCATCCTTCTTCACGCGATCTTTGACGTAGTTGGTAGCTTGTTCGATCGGAGATTCTTCCTTTTTGTCGACCACCATCACGATGGCATCGGCTTTGGGCAGCAGGTTGCGGGCGTGCCGGCGGTCGCTGGCGGGATACTTTGCCTTCAGCAACATGGTGGCGTTGGGATCGTTCCCTTTAATCATCTCCTGGGTGACGTGATAGGCCTTCTCGCCTTCGCGCGGGGCTTTCGCATCGGGATCGACAACGATACCTTGCTGCCACACGCCGTCGACGTCTTCGAGTTGGTAGTTTCCGCCCGCCTCCGTGAAGATCGTGGACGATTTACCGTGCCAATCCTTTCGGCCGTCGGCGATTTGAAATTTGCCCCTGATTTTGGCAAGCTCCCCCTGAAGGTCAGCCCAGACGTCGTCCTTGGCCCAGACGATAAAGCTGTAATTAAGACCGCGAAAATCGGTTATGTATACTTCTCCGTGGCAAAGTCCATCCTCCGATTCACCCTGGAAAGCGAAGGCATCGGCCGGCCGGCCCGATAGCTGGGCTTTGTCGATGGCTTGGAACGACGGTTCCTTGAATTTCGCAGCCAATTTCCTTTGCGTTATCTTCAAGGTTTCTTTCGGGTAAGGCCCACGAGGTTGTTTATCCTTGGTGTATTCCTCGGCGTTGAGCGCTACGTAAGCGGAGCCATCATTTTTCTTGTACACGAAGCAAGTTAGCCCCATGGCGTTTTTTGTCGCATCATCGAGGCTCCAGTTGTCCCCCGGCGACTCGAATTTGAAGTTGTACATGTCAAACTTCGTTTCCACGGGCTCGCCTTGCCTGGCGAAGGGCTTATCGCTTGCCATTTTGGCGACGATATACGCCAAAGTAAGCATCACCGCAGCGCCCGCAATCAACATGACATAGAGCTGGGTCTTGTTGCCCTTGGGCACGAAGCGCGGATTGACCAGCCGATTCATGCGCGGCAACGCTTCACCCGGAGATGGCCCGGTCCATCCCATATCGCCGCCTTCGTCATTGGTTGCTTCGGCGACCGGCTTGGGGGCAGCACGGTATGGAAATCGCGTCCGACAGATAGGACAAGTAACCATCGCGGCTGCGGGTAATTGATCGGCATCGAACTGATACGTGCATGCGGAATTGGGACAGGGGAAAAGGCTCGCCATGACAACCTCGCGGGAGAACTGCTTGGATAGAGAGTATGCCTTATTCTATAGGGCAGGATAAAGACCGATCAGTGGTCAGTGGTCAGTGGTCAATGGTCAGTGGTCAGTGGTCAGTAAATTTGCCAAGGTTATTTAGCCTTTGCATTTACTGACCACTGACCACTGACCACTGACCACTATTTCAGACGCTCCTGCCTGCCAGCCAGCCGGTGCTCCAAGCAGCCTGGAAGTTGTAACCGCCGATCGGCCCGTCCAGATCGAGAATCTCACCGGCAAGGTAAAGCCCCGGAACCCGTTTGCTTTCCATCGTGCGTGAATCAACCTCATCGAGAGACACGCCACCCGTGGTCACTTCTGCTTTCTCAAAGCCGAGCGTTCCGCGCACGCCGACCGGACAATGCTTCACCAACCCGACGATCCGGAGACGATCGGCCTTGCTCAAGCCTGTGCTCCGACGGTCCACGGCTTGACCGGCAACGCGCAGCAGACTTTCGGAGAGCGAACGCGGCAAATGCTCGGTCATCACGCCGGCGAGTTGTTTTTTGCCGGATGAAAGCGCTTCGCGCCTGAGAAACTCATCGAAGTCCGATTCCTTGATAGCGGGGAGAAAATCGAGTTCCAACATCAGCGAAGCGGGATCGGGATGTTTGCTGATCGCCTTGCTGGCATCCAGAGGCGCAGGCCCCGATAGCCCGAAATGCGCGAACAAAAACCCGCCGCGTCGGGAGATAAGTACCTTGGTTCCGTCCAATACTTTGATCCCGACATCGGCAAGGGTGACGCCGCGCAAATTCGCGATCCAGTCGGCCTGCACGGTGATCGGCACCAAGGCGGGACGAGTGGCAACGATGCGATGGCCCATACGCTGCACAAAGGAATAGCCGTCGCCCCGAGTTCCGCAGCCTGGATAGGATTGACCGCCTGTGGTCAGAATCACCTTTGGAGACTTCAACGAGCGCAGCGGTGTCGTGATCTCAAATCCACCCGTTGATGATGATCGAAGATCGGTAACGGGTTCTCCGAGCGACACAATTGCCCCGCTTCGCCGCAGACGATTGAGTAAGGCATTCAGAACATCGAGAGCCTTGTTGCTAACCGGAAATATCTTGCCGGTATCCTCAATCTTGGTGGCAACTCCTTCTGCTTCAAAGAATTGAACGGTCTGCTCGACGGAAAGGCACGCGAGCGGGGAATGAAGAAACTTGCCGTTTGGCCCAAAAGCTTCGATGATGCCCCGGTTATCGCAAGCGTGCGTAATGTTGCACCGTGTACCGCCGGACATGAGGATTTTAACGCCCGGTTTGCGGTTCTTCTCCAACAGCAATACTTTCTTGCCACGCTCCGCCGCGTGGATGGAAGCCATGAGCCCGGCAGCACCAGCACCCAGCATGATCACATCCATCCCGTGAAGGGTGGAGGGTGAAGGGTGGTGTGTGGAGTGATTAAGACCTGATCCGGTGTTATTCGCCAACCCACCACCCTCCACTCTCCACTCTCCACCCTTCACCCTTCACCCTTCACCCTCTACCCTTCACCGAAATTCAAGACAGTTCCACTTCCGCCGGCATCAAAACAAACTCATCCTGTCCCTCGGCGGGTTTTGGGATGTCGAAGGATTTCGTGCGCAGCCGCCGTGTTCCAATGTACCCTTGAATGGAGGTTGGCCTGTCACATTTCCGACCAATCGAATCGCTGAGGGATCGAACCCGGTCGGGACCGTCACGCCTGCTCCTTCTTCCTGGGGCAAAACCGGCTCCAACTGGACATGCTTCTTGATCGCGGCTTGTGCCCTCTGGTGAATATCCCGCACGGACTGCGCCGACCTGCTCGTCGGAATAGGGTGTGATGTTCTCCATCAGGAAATCAATGAGACGGGCTTCACGCTGCAGGATACCCAGCAAACGGACCGCTTCTCCCGACGGCTTTGGTGGAGGCGGGGGTACGAATAGTTCCTCGACTTTCTTGGCAAACTCCGCATCCGATCCGGCCTTCAGAGCAACTTTTTTGCCCAGCGCAAAGCCTTTGCTGCCGCCAAAACTGGAGACCAGGATGAAATAGGTCGCCACGATGCCAAGGACCAATCCCGCCGCCAGGCCGCCGAGGAACATTTCCATGAAGATTTCCTTTGGATGCGAACAATTCAGAATCTCTCGAATTTGTTATAGCCGGAGGTTACTTCAATGGCAGGCAAGAATGCCTGCCCCACTTGGGGCAGACATTCCTGTCGGCCGATTCATACAGCGGTGACCTGTCGAGAGCGGTTGTGTTGAGCTAAAACAAGAGTGGAAATATGCATCACGCTTGAGATTGGTGCATCAGCCATGTTACTCGAACCGCTCGAGCGAAAGCAGGAGGAGCCGCTACCATGCGATTTCCCGAAGAGAAAATTAAGGAAGCCATTCTTCACCCCGAACTCGACGTTCGAGACGCAGCTATCCGCTACTTCTACGATTCGACCAATCTCGACCAAACTCTCATGCCTGTGGCAATTCGGGCCATCGAGAAATATGGCCGGACAGAAACCTTCTCACATAGTCATTATCTCAATCTGTTGCCTCAGACCGGGGAGACCATCCACTGGGTCGTCAACGAATTGCACCAGGATTTTGAGGGACCGCCGGAGCAGAAGTAATTCTATTATTTGAACTTGTCTTGGTTGGTCTGTCACGCCGACATACGCCAGGTTGCCGGGCTTGCTCTTCAGATCTCTCATGCTCCTCATTTCGACCCCAAAGAGAAGTTGGCACTCCATGAACGCCTCCGTATGTTTGGTTGGGATGCCGAGACGCAACGATCCTTGTCCATGCGGAAGCAGCAAGAAGTTCAAAACGTGCTGCCTGAGAAAATAAGGAACTGTGACCATGCCACGGAAAAAAAAGCAATCGGCCAAAAAGCCGGCTCGAATGCGCTGGAAGTTTGACCCCGACATCCCCACACACGATTTCCTCGAGTTTGGCAACCTCAATGATGCGTGCAATCTTCAAGAGACGGTCGACAGCTTCGTCGATTGGATCAAAGAGGACCGCTTCCTGACCTGGGAAGCAGTGGTTTGCGAGGAACAAGGATTGCCTCTCACGGCAAGGCAAAAGAAAGCGTTGGGAAGTCTGCTCGACTTCAACGACGAAGAAGATGACGGGATCCTCTATATCGACGAAATTCCACGGCCCAGCAAACCCTGGCACGTCATCCTCAACAAGATTGTTCCATTCTTGTTGATGGAGCCATACTGCACTTTTGAGTGTGCAGAAGAAGTGAAGTGCGACGGCTGGAACCGGATCGTCGCCGCATTACGGAAACATGGTGCCGGGTTGTCGTTGCCGCCGAATGCGAATTCGCCGGAAGAGGCTGTGTCTGCCGAATTGCGGCATAAACTCCGGCTACAATTCTGTTTCAACAGCCTCGACGGCCTCGGGCAAGTGAAGGAACTCACTCTCGAAAACCCCGAAGAACACTATCGAGTCGACGAATTCATCGAATGTTTGCAGAAGCGCAAGGAAAGTGTGGTTTACTTCGATTTGACGCTGGAATCTCTTCTGAAGATGGTGATTCTACCAGAGCAGGACCAGCCCATTTTCATCGAGATGATGCAAGAAAAACTGGGCCTGAGCTCCACGCAAGAGCCAATCGCAAAACACTTGTAGCAAGTAATAGCTTTTGCTGGGAACGCCTTGATTGGCACGTTGTCAGCCCAATGGCACTTATTTCGTCGCCGCTCCTACTGGAACGTGGCATAGGCGTCTCGCCCTGGCCCCCCCTTAAGCAAAGTGTGCCAAATTCAACTTTACTCGTGAAGTAGTCAATGGGTATTTGACCTCTGAAAAAACGTTTGCTTTGCGTCGATGATTGCAAATGCAAACAATCTGAGAACTGTTCTTGTGTTACAAATTGCTACAAGAAAGCGCTTTGCTCGTTTGCTTTTCATTTGCGGGTAATGCCGCGCTTCCTATTGTCCTGTTTCTGTCAGCAGTCGTACAATAGGGTTCCGGAATGATTCCCCTTAATGGGACGCGCTGTCATGTGGCCCTCGCTTGTGCAAAAAAAAGAACGCTTCGACGAACTCGAAAGGCTCCTTGCCGACCCCGAGATCGTCACCGACCCCGCTCGGTACGGCCCCCTTGCGCGAGCATGGCTCGCTATCCAAACAGGTAAAGCCGTATCTCGAATTTCTACAACTCGCCACCACCATCGCGCAATCCGAGACCATGCTTGAGACAGAGACTGATCCGGAAATGCGCACTTATGCCCAGCAGGAACTCGCGGAATTGCGTTCTCGCTCCGAGATATTGAAAGCCAAAATCGAAGAACAACTGCTCGTCGATCCTACCGAAGACTACCCCAGCGTCATCATGGAAATTCGTGCCGGCACCGGCGGCGACGAAGCAGCGCTCTTCGCGGGCGATCTCCACGAGATGTACACTCGCTATGCCCGCGAACAGGGCTGGAATATCGAAACCATCGAGTTCAGCGAAGGCGAAATGGGCGGGTTCAAAGAAATCGTCATGAGCATCAGCGGCGACAATGTCTTCCAACAGTTGCGCTACGAATCTGGTGGACATCGCGTCCAAAGAGTTCCCAAAACGGAAACGCAAGGGCGAATACATACCTCCGCAGCAACCGTCGCCATCCTTCCGGAACCTGACTTGGTGCAAATCGAGATCAAGGATTCCGACATCGAATGGGAAAAGATGCGGGCGGGCGGAGCGGGCGGTCAGCACGTCAACAAAACTGAGTCTGCGGTTCGGATCTGGTACAAAAAAGGCACTCCCGACGAGATTGAAGTGAAGTGTCAGGACGGACGAAGCCAGCACAAGAACTACGATACGGCGATGCGGATTTTGCGGAGCCGGGTGTTTGAACGCCATCAGGCCAAATTGCACCGGGAGCGAGCGGAAGCCCGTCGAACGCTGATCGGCTCCGGCGACCGCAGCGAACGCATCCGTACCTATAACTTCCCCCAGAATCGACTGACCGACCACCGCATCAATCTGAGCCTGCACAAGCTCGACGCCATCATCGCAGGGTCGCTGGGTGAAGTCATCAAACCTTTGCAGGAATTCGATCGCCGCCAGCGCCTCGGAGAGGCATCCTGAGAATTTCATTTCACCACGGAAGGACACGGAAGAACACGGAAATACAAAATGGCTTGTCTTTGGTCTTTTCCGTGTTATTCCGTGTCCTTCCGTGGTTTGGAGTATTTGATTTTAAGCCCGGCACATCCTCGGAAACCCGCATGAGCAGTGAAACCTGGACGGTAAAGAAGCTCCTCGAGTGGACGCAAAAGTTCCTGCGGGAGAAAGAGATCGATTCTCCACGCGCTGATGCGGAAATCTTGCTGGCACACGTTCTTAAGTGTAAGCGGATTGATCTTTATGTCCGCTCGGAAGAGGAACCCGACGAGACGCTACGAACGACATACAAGGGGCTTATCAAGCGCCGGGTCGAAGGTTGTCCGGTTGCCTACCTCGTCGGCCAAAAGGATTTTTTCCTATTAACCTTCGAGGTAACGCCTGCGGTTCTGATCCCTCGTCCTGAAACGGAAGATTTGGTCGTCGAGACGCTTCTGCTCATGAAGGAACACTCCTCACCACGAATTCTGGACATTGGGACCGGCTCGGGGTGCATCGCGATCAGCATCGCTCATCAAAACAAGTTCGCTCAAGTGACTGCTATTGATGTTTCTGAGGAAGCACTGACCGTGGCGATTCGCAATGCGGCCCGCAACAGTCTCGCCGAACGGATTCGATTTCTCGAAAGCGATCTCTTCGCTGCGATTGCCGAGGGTGAGTGTTTTGATGTAGTCGTGAGTAACCCGCCGTACATCGCTGAACCGGAATTCGCAGGGTTGTCGGTGGATGTGCGCGAGCATGAACCAAAGCTCGCACTCGACGGCGGCCCCGATGGCTTGCGCATCTACCGCCGACTCATCGCCGATGCTCCAAGGTTTCTGAAACCGGGTGGAACTCTGTTGTTGGAGATTGGCTGGAAGCAAGAGGCGCAGGTGCGAGAATTACTAGAAGGGCAAGGGAGTTTCGAGAGCATTCAGACGTTCAAGGACAACGCGGGCCATCCGCGTGTAATCAAAGCCAAACGCCGAGAAACTTGAGATCAAAATCAAAACTTCATCACGAAAACACGAAAGAACCAAAACACAAAAATAAACGCGGAAACCTCGCCACCAATTTGATTTAATATCTATTTTCGTACTTTCGTGTTTTCGTGATTCAATTTTTTTCTTTGTCGGTCGTTCTGCGTATTGGACTCTCTCAAGCAAACAAATCCAAAATCGGTTGCCCGGCACTTGCCGGTCGAGTGAACCCGTCAACGCTTAGTCGAGTCTCCGGCTGAATGCCCAGGGCATGGAACAAGGATGCCCCAAATTGCTCCGGTTTGACCGGATTGTCGCGCACATAACCACCCTGTGCATCCGAAGCGCCATAAACCAACCCGCCTCGAATGCTTGCCCCTGCCAGCACGCAGAGTAACAAGCGGGCCAGTGGTCTCGCCCTGCTCGCGTGATCTTGGGCGATCGTCCAAACTCCCCGACCATAACCACCAGCGTCGTGTCCAACAGGCCCCGTACTTCGAGGTCTTCGAGAAGTGCTGCAACCGCCTGATCGAGGTTCGGTAACGCCCAGCCCAGCCCAAACGCTCCCTTGCCGAACATACTTCCCAGACCGGCCCCTTCGCCGTGCATGTCCCAGGTCTGCACGTTGCGAAACTTCTTGGTTGCCGGCGTGCCGGTCCATGCCGTCACGCTTACCAGGCGCACTCCCGATTCGATCAAGCGACGAGCCATCAACAAGTTCTGACCGAGAGGATGCCGGCCGTAACGATCGCGCAGCGGCACAGGCTCGCTATCGATGTCGAAAGCGCTGCGGGCCTCTGGTCCGGTCAGCAAATCGACAGCGCGTTCCTGGTAGCGCCGCATATTTCCAGGGGATGAATCGAGCGATTTCAATAGATCCCAGCGCTGTTTGAGTCGATCTTGCGGAGTATCCTTGTGCGGATCGAATGCCGTAACCCGGAACTTGGGATTGGAAGGATTATCGAGATCGGTTCCGATCCGCAGAGGACTGTAGGCCGATCCAAGAAAGCCGCCGGTAAGGTATCTGGGCTGCACATCACCCGCAAGATTCTGAAGCCAGACGTAAGAAGGAACATTCTGGGTCGAAGGCCGAAGCTTGGCGGCCACGGAGCCGAAATAGGGTGTTTCCACGGCCGGTTGCGAATGTCCCGTCATGGCAACGTGCATCCCGCCATCGTGACCGCCGTTACCGTGGGTCATGGAGCGCACGACGCAAAACCGATTCGCACGGGAAGCCAGCTTGGGAAGCAGTTCGCCGAATCGAAGACCCGGAACCGCTGTGGCAATCGGCTTGTAAGGCCCCCGAATGTCCGCGACTGCACCAGGCTTGGGGTCGAAGGTATCGTGGTGAGTGCAGCCGCCATACTGGACGATGAAGATGCACGATTTCTCTGAATGTTTGCGGGTGCGCGAAGCAGATTCGAGTTCGCGGGCACGCAGGAATTGCGGCAGACTCAGACCGAGGATGCCAATGCCGCCCAACTGAAGCAGATTCCGTCGGTTAAGAGAGTTAGCCGGTGTTGATTGATCGGCATTCGCGGGTACCATAAGGCAACTCCGGAAAGAATAGGGTTGGCAAGGGTTATCGACAGGCAGGAAGGAATCTCTCTTACTTTCATGACCGTATCAAGTACCCGGACTGGAAGCAACAAGAAATTCCGGTGGAACAGCAGCAACTCATTGCTCGCTCCAAATCATGAGAGGACCATTCAAAACCAAGATAATATGGTTAAGAATGTCTCGTCCCAGAATTCCCCATTCTTGGTCGATGAGTAGAAATCGTCCTTTGAAGGTTCGGCGGAGAAAGAGTACATCGAGTTGAACGGCTCGGGCAAAACTCTTGGTGCCATCAAATCCCATTAACTCATATTCTTTCCCCGAATTGATGGTCGCATCCAGTTGTTCAACGGATGCCGTTGGAACCAAGGTAACATCGGCACCGGTGTCCATTAACATTGGAACATCAGGGAGCGTCGTGCCATTATCTGGATGCCGGAGCGTTACTCGTGCCATCGGCGCAGGCGGATTGAAATTGCCATCGTCATAAGCCGGCATCTTTTTCCTCTTCAATCACTACTTTTTTGAAATCTGCTGCTTGCTCAGGCCGGGCAAGCCTAGGACTGGCAATCCGACTCGCTTGCATTGGCTCACCATCGGGGATGACGACATATACCGTCGCTTTTTCAGGTAGAAGTACCCCGGGCTGTAACCGTATTTGCCCATTCTCGACGATTCCCTGATAAGTTGTAACTGTCATAACAACCATCACTTTCCCTGAGTGGAACAGCGCCTTGCGCTCTCACAATCTTATCCGATTTTTTCACAATTGCATTCGGATTTCCTCAGTCACATCCTCTCCTCCGCCCAGATTCGTCAAAAGGATGCGAGGTGTATGGATGAGTCCCCAGGGAATGCCCCACCAACCCAGGAAAAAAGTCATCAACGTGTACGGCCAGCTCTTGTTGAATCGACTGCCCTCAAATGGGATGTAGTAAACCGGACTGATGCACCGAATCGTCACCACGATGAGCGAAATGCAATAGATGAATCGGATCAGTCTGCCGCCACGCTTCAATTCGATGAGGAGTTGTTCGCGCGTCAACGATTACTGCGCCAATGATTTGCACTCACTTCTCCCTGATGTCGAGTTTGCCTTGTTTGGCAAGCTCACCCGTGATGAGCCTGGCCGCCCGGTTGCGCGTCCAGTAGTTCCAGAACCACTGGAACATTACCAGGATCCGATTTTGGAATTGGATCAAATACAGAATGTGTATAAAGAGCCAGGCAAACCAGGCAATCCGACCCGAAAAGCGAATCCAGTGGGCATCGACAATGGCCGCGTTTCGGCCGATCGTCGCCATCATTCCCTTGTCCCGGTAATGAAACAGGGCCAGGGACGTGCGCCCTTCGATTCTTCGAGTGATGAGCTTTGCTACGTAGCGCCCTTGCTGCATTGCCACCGGAGCCAGTCCCGGCAGCGGTTTCCCGGCCGCGTCCAGCGCCGCTGCCAGATCGCCAATGACAAACAGATTCGGATGTCCCTTCACGCTCAAATCGGGTTCGACGGCGACTCGACCCGAACGATCCACACTTGCTCCAGTCACTTCGCCCAGCTTTTTCCCCAGCGGTGAGGAGCATACCCCGGCAGCCCAGACAACCGTTGAAGTGTCAATCCTCTTGTCGGTCCCCTCGTGATTCACCAGCACATGGTCGGCCTGAAAATCCAATACCTTCGATGAAATCCAGACTTCGATACCACGTTTCTCCAGCGTTCGCTTTGCCTTGACCGAGAGTGATTCCGCAAACACCGGCAAGATGCGTTCGCGACCTTCCACCAGAATGATTCTTACGGTAGCCGGGTCGAACGATCGGAAATCGTTGCGCATGGTATGGTGGGCCAGTTCGCCCACAGCACCGGCCATTTCCACACCGGTTAGCCCGCCTCCCACGATAACAAACGTCAATAGTCGCTTGCGCAGCAACGGCTCGGGAAATCGTTCCGCTGCTTCAAAGGCCGTGAGGACTCGCCGGCGAATTTCGGTGGCATCCTCAATCGTCTTTAGCCCCGGCGCGTGCTGCTCCCATTCCGGGTGGCCAAAGTAGAAATTCCCTGCGCCTGCGGCAACGATCAGGCTATCGTAGGGAATCGCTTCGTCGCCGATCAACACATGCTTGTTCGTTGAGTCGATTCCCGTGACTTCTCCAAGCAGAACCCGGCAATTGCGCCGATGACGAAGGACCGCGCAAGGGCGCTGCGATATTGGCGGGCGAAGGTCGCCGGTGGCAACCTGATACAAGAGCGGCTGAAAGAGATGAAAATTGCGTCGATCGATCAGGGTCACATCGAGCATAGGGCTTCGGAGGTTACTCGCAGCATGCAAACCCCCGAAGCCGCCGCCGACGATTACGACACGATGGGTGGTGTTCGACATCATCGATCCTCCAATTAAACCCAAATGGAGCCTGAAGCGTGAGCGAAGAGAAGTCCTTCTCTTCGCTCACGCTTCAGGCTCCATTTGGACTACTCCTCTCGCAGTGCCGGAATCAACGACCTACGCAAAGTCATACCCACTGCGACGAAGGCGATGACCGCTCCGCTCAGGAACACCAGCGCCAACATGAATCCCAGTCTGAACCAGGGCACTTGCCCGCCACCTGCCAGGTGCGGCAAAACCGATAATAGGGCAGCGAGAACTCCGATCAGCAATCCCACGTTGAGCAAGATCAAAGTCTCGTGGAAAAACATTCGATTCAAATTGCGATGCCGATAGCCCAGACATTGCAAGAGCGCCAGCTCGGCCTGTCGTTCCCACACGCTTCGCAGCAATACCACCGCGAGGCCGACGATCCCCAGCATCAATCCAAAGCCGCCTAGAAGTTGAAAGGTCGTCAAATAGGTGTTCTGTACGGCGAGGTAAGAAGCAAGTTTGTCGCGTGACGAACTGGCCTCGAAGCCGTAGTTGCCCAGCCCAACGGCCAGCCAGCGGGCGACCTCTTTGGGGTCGGAGTGCGTCTCGATCAGGAAATAGGAAAACCCTTCGATATTGCTGAACGATGCCCGAAAGACCGAATCGGGAACCAGCACTTCACTTTGAAACACGCTATCCTGCAACAGTCCGGCAATCCGGAGCTTCAACGGCTTTCCGTTCTGGTCCGGCACTTCAAAGGTATCGCCCAGCCCGAGTTTCAACATCCAAACTGCGGTGTTCGTTTCGACGAAGACCGGGATCGTCTCATCGCCCGGCTTCCACTTCAACAAGAGCCAGGGGTTCTTCTTCTCTTCAGCGCTTTTCGCCTCACTTTCGGAGAATTGGAAACCGCCCCGCTCAATCAAGGTCTCCGGAACACCCAATAGTCGAGGACGGGACGCCTGATAAAGGTTCAAACAACTCGCATCATCGCCGCCCTGGAGCCGAAAGCGATAAAATTGGACATCCGCGAGAATTGCTTCGATGTGCTTGCGTCGATCGTCTCGCTGATCGCGCGGCAGATTGTCCTGAACCCACTTCTGAATCGCCTGATCGATCTGTCCCTTGCCTCCCTCATCATTGGGATCGAAGAGAATCGGCGTGGAAGATTCCGCTGCGAGCGGGAAGCCGCCGCTGCCGCCCGTTTTCTCCAGAAAATCCCGATCGGGCTGCCGGCGGAACGATTCCACCGCAACGATCAGGAATGAAGCCGAGGCCAACAAGGCGATCGTCAAGAGACTTCGAGTCGGATTGCGCTTGGCGTTTCGATGTCCCAAGCGATTCATGGCCGAAGTGCCGAAACCGGTCAACGAGCGGTCGTCGACGCGCTTCAGCCACCACCAGGCATACGCCAAACCAGCCATCAACAAGCACGCTCCGGAGCCGAAGAAAGTTCCCGCCTGGGGTTCGCCCGGTGGCATGTATGGACCCATCCCAGCCAGTCCCGCAGCAAAGACCAGTCCAGCACCAGCGATCCACAGAGGCCGACGAGAGGGTCGCAAGACTTTCGAGGGATCGTCGTCGGGAGTGATGTCGCCTTTGAGTAACTTGCTTGGCTCCGAGCGCGACAAGATACGCAGTGCCCACAACACCGCCAGACCACTCATGACCACCGAAGAAACGAAACCGATTGCCAGACTCAGCGGGGTTATGTGCAGATGAAGAAACGATCCCACATTTTCCGACGGCCAGAGCGCTACCAGCAGCTTCAACATCGCATCGGCATAGAGTGACGCCGCGACAAGCCCGACACCGCTACCAAGCGCCGACAAAAGCAAGCCTTCCAGAAGCAGCATCCAGCGGACGGTGGAAATAGGAAAGCCGGTTGCTCGCAACAACCCCACTTCCTTGGCACGCCGATCGAGATTGAGACGGAACAACAAGCCGACCAGCATCAATGCGGCAAGAATCAGGAAGAAGCTGAAAGCCAGAAAAAGCATCCCGAAATCGGTGCTTCCCGCGCCCGCTGTCATCAGACGTTCTCGAATCGGCTGAAAGACAAAACCGCCCTGAGCGGGATCGCGATTGAGAAGTTCTTCGAGTTGTCGGGTAAATTCGATCCGAGTAGCTTCGAGGTCGCTCTTTTCGGGCGGGGCGATCCGAATCGAGGTGAGCTTGCCGAAACGATTCTTCCATAGCTCTTGCCCATCATCGAGACGGATATAGGCCTTGGGCGTTGTACCGAACTGACTCCAGTAACGCTCATCGCGCGGCTTGATCCTTCCCTTGGGGACGGTAAACGGCGTTTGCCAGCTCCCGATTTCGCGCTGATCGGTGATGCCGGGAAACTCCGGCGTCAGATTGCGATCCTTGGCTGCGCCCTCCAGCGGGATGGGTGGTCCCGCCAAGGTGAACTCGGCGGTTAATTGTTCAATCTCATCGTCTTCACCGATGCGATCCTCGATCTCGGGCTTGTAGTACTTCACCAAGATCTTGTCGCCCGGTTTCACCTTGAGCGGCGATTCCTTCCAGTCCGCCAGCACGATTTCGTTATGTTTCAATTCGCTCACACCGCTGGGCAGAAACGGTCCAAGGGGTAGGGCTTGTGACGGGTCGAGCGCGGCGATCACGGAATAGGGGATGAAGTTTTTTTTCTCATCCTCGATCGAGGTTGCCAGGTAAACCAGCGTCGGCGCAAATCGCAGAGACATTTTCGTGGCTGTTTGCTCGACCGCCTCGACGACGTAAGGCTCCAAAAACATTCGCCGGCTCTCGACGCTGATGTAACTTTTTCGTTCCTTGGGCACGTGAACTTTCAAATCCCAGTCCGAGGCCTGAAGATACGTGCGCAGGGCGGATTGTAGCGATTCCGCCGATTCTCCCGATGCCAGGAGGGCGTTGACCCGGCCCTCCTGCTTGATTTCCGCTTGTAACCGATCCAACGATATGAACAAATTAAACGGTGTTGCGGGCGATGGCGACAAACTGAAGTCATTGGCGGCGTCATCGGGGGGCAAAATCCCGGTCACGATCAGCTTTGGCGAATAGGTCGCGTTCTCTGTCCCACGCTGGCCAAGAAACGAGGATTTCGGCACGGCCGAGGTCTTCGCCAATCCAAGCGTCAAAGGATCGCCAACCTTCGCCTCAAGCTCTTTTGCGAGATGGTAGGATAGAACGACAGGGATTGATGTATTGAATTGCGGATCGTCCGAAAGATTGGCAGGAATGGTCACGCCGAAACGCGAATCGACCCCCAAAACGGTAACTTTACCGATGCGGTGTTCGCGGTCTGCTGCGCCGCCTCGCAAGGAACCTTGCATGAGAATCAGGGGAATGACTCTCCCCGGCAATTGATCGGCGATCGGAATCCGAAAGAATCGTGGTCCGACCAGGATAACATCGGTGCCATGAAGTTGTCGCTCCACACGTTCTCGCAAGCTACCGGTGAGGGAGTCGCCGACCAGCAAAGCGCCGGTCAGCACTGCTGCCCCGACCGCGGAGCCTAGAAGGACTGCCACGTTGGCACGCGCGTGGTATACAATATTCCGAAGGAAAAGGCGGAGCCGATTCATAAGAAACCATGGCCGGGGAAAAGGATCAGCAGAATGGAATCATTGTAAGAAGTCTCAGCGTAGAAGAGACACTTGTTGCCCGGCGGCCGAAAATGATTCTGGAAGCGTCCAACGGAACAAAAAACTCGAACTGATGAAGCACTGTAATTTTTCACCCGAGGTACTGTCATGTCCGCATTTCGATGCAACCTTCTATGGCTCGCCGTGTTAGGATCTGCGGGACTCTCTGCGACCCGGTCGTTCGCGGACGATTCGGGGATCGACATTTTGGGCGACAGGCGGTATGTCCACCCGGCCTCACGCATGTCCATACACGTCGGTGCCGACTGGCAAAAAGTCTATGAGCCGTACAAGCCACGCAAAACCGGAACCACGAGCGTTCTGGGGATGGAGCAAGAACTGGGCATGGTGCGGGCCGATCAGCAGCAGCCCAAAAATGTCGTGATGATTTACTTCACGCCGATGGGAAGTCGGCCGTTTAGCGACATCGTCAATGCCTCGGAAAAGGACGATAAACTGGGCGAAGAGTACGACATCCTCGCTACCGTCTATGGGAAGGAAAAAGTCAAGCGTCCGGAGATCGTGGAGCTTGGTGAGTTCAAGGCCTTCAAGATCGTTATCGATGCCGGTCCCGACGCCGACCTGCAAAGCGCGGGAGTGGTCTATCTTTTCCAGGTCGGAGCCGGCGACAGCCGATGGCGGATCAAGGTACGAGGCACTTTTCCAATGAAATGGAAAGACCAATCCATCAAAACGGTGGAGGGAGTAGTCAAGTCCTTCAAGCCGGAAGCCGAGATTTTATCTCCCAAGTTGATCAAGGAACTCGATATTCGAACACCGGGCGCGATCGAGAGGAAACCGCCTCTCAAAGAAGTCATTATTCCACCCCTGAGAGAGCCGGCCAAAAAGATTCCGCAGTAACTCACAATAGTGGTCAGTTGTCAGTGGTTAGTGGTCAGAAAACACCATATTCTGTGGTTTCTTGGTATTTTCTGACCACTGACCACTATGTCACGCCCAGCGAATCTTACGGATGAACCATCGTGCCAAGCTTGCCGTTGTCGCCCGCAAGCTTTCGCCGAGCTTGCCGTCAAATCTCCAGGCTCTCCAGTTCCATCCCAGCGCATTCAAGGGTGATTCCCTGCCCGCATACGCCATCGTTCGACAGGTCGATCCCCAGGCCTCTCCATAATCTCGCTGCGATACCTCCCGGCCCCTGCCTCGCCGCGACAAACATCGGCGCAACAAGCTGAAGACGATGTAGATCCGGTCTTTGAGCCGGCTCGAAAGATTCGCGTGACCCGTCCGATAACGAACCAGCACCTCATCGACAAAATCGAATTGAAATTCGTTGGCCGCGCGCAACCACAGGTCGTAATCGACGGCCAGATCGATGCCGTTGTCGAAGCCGCCCACGTACTCCATGACGCGACGGTCGATCATCACCGAAGAAAAGCAGAGCATGTTCTGTCGAAGAAGCGCCGGAAAATGTTGCCTTTTGCCAGAGCCGGTTGCGGCGTCGGCAAAGGATGTCCCGCCGGATTCATCAATTCTCTCCGCGTGCCGACCACACTCAGTTTCGGGTTGGCTTGGAAGAGCTTGACTTGCTGTTCCAGTTTGGCCGGCATCCAGACATCGTCGGCATCCAGAAACGCCAGCAAGTTCGCTCGTGCCAGTTGCCAGCTCAGATTCTTGGCTCTCGACAGGCCCAGCGAATTGGACGGGATGTACCGAACCCTGGGATCTCGAAGAAAGAGCCGAACCACCTCGGCGGTGTTATCGGTTGAGCCGTCGTCGATAATCAAGAGTTCAAAATCGGCAAAGGTCTGGGCAAGAACGGATTGAACGGCCTCGCCCAGATATTGACCGTAGTTTCGGGTCGCGATAATGACGCTGATGGCAGGGATCATTTGGCAAGCGCCTTCAAATACTCACTGGAAACCTTCGAAATGCAAAACCGATATTTGCCCGAAGGTTCTTGCGGAATAACATCCACCAGTTCAATTTCATAGCCCATTTCGGAACCAAAAGTGTTTCGGACGAGTTCGGCGAGCCGTTGTCGGGCGTTTTGTCCGAAAGTGTTGCCGGCCACCATCCGAATCCGCAGAAATCGCAACTCTTCCTGCACCAGCTGAACCTGCTCCGCGCCGGGTATCTCCATGGCAAAATTCTCGGTCAAGGAGATGCCTGAGATCAGTTGACCCGACGGCGTGACAATGTAGTCGGCCTCTCGGCCTTCGACCTGCTCGATAAGAGGCAAACCGCGCCCGCACGCGCATCGTCGGGTCGATTTCACCACCACGTCGCCGACCTTGTAGCGGATGAGCGGCATGGCGCGATTGCGAAGGTCGGTCAATACCAGTGCTCCGGTATTGGCGTCATCGCCTCGTTCCGAGTCGGGCACGACCTCCGCATACAGCGAGTCAGCGTTCAAATGCAACCCCCGATGGCATTCGCATTCACTGGCGATCAGGCTAACCTCCTCGCAGCCATAGCGGTTGGTCACTTTACAGCCAAATGCCTCTTCGATGACTTCGCGCTGCCAGTCGTGCAGGATCATCGCCGTCGAGATGATGCCATCGGGATGAATGGTATTTGCCGCGTTTTGCCGAACATGACAGGCCAACAGGTAAAGCGAATGGGCATGTCCAAACAATAGACTGGGTTGTTTCTTGCGCAATTGATTCGCGAATGCTGCAAGTCGTTGCGGATCGAAGCCGAGCGTGTCGAGGTGTTGGGCGCGATCGATGAAGTAGTTGCGAATCCGTCCCTTGATCCCTTGCTTGAGATATTCCGGGTTGCCCCAGACTTTTGCCACGCGACGACCCAGACGCCAGTTGGTCCACTCATCGGAACGAATGGTGCATGCCATCTTCCATTCGAGCGCATCGCGATCGACATAGATTTCCAGCGGCACGCCCGTGGAGCCGGAAGTAGTCTTGCGCATCAGTGGGCGATCGAACTTCATCGAAGAGTGAAGGTCGTGCGCATGGGTCCGAATATCGGCCTTGGTGAGGATCGGCAGCTGGGACAGGTCCGCCAGGCTGCGAAACGATTCGGGAGCAAGCTGCAATTTCTCGAACTGGCGTCGATAGTAAGGAACGGTTTGGAAGGCGCGTTGGAGTAGTTGGCGAAGTTCCAGCCACTGTCGCTGTTCGATGGTTTCGGGACTATCGAATTGCCTTTGCTTCAACTCACGCAGATAGGTCAGATGCTTGCTCCCAGTTCGCCAGGCCATGAGGGGTTGAATGAGATGACGGTTGAGTAGTGAAATCATGTCGTTCCCCAGGGTTCGCAAAGCCTCACCCTGGGCTTTACTCCATCGCCCTTCCAGGGCTAGGTCGTTGCCGTTCAAGCCTCCAACCATCGAGCGCCTAGCCCTGGTAAGGGCGTCGCAATAAAGCCCAGGGTGAGGCTTTGCGAACCCTGGGACTGCTTAAGCAACTTGGAACTACTATGCTGCCAGCCGTTGCGACTGCTCGAGATGCCATTGAATCTGCCGGCTCAAACCTTCTTCAAGAGTCACGGTCGGCTTCCATCCTGTGTGGCGCATAAACTTCGCGATGTCGGCCCCAGTGTACTTTTGGTCGCCGGGACGCTCCGCCTGCCGATCGATGATCGCCTTTTTGCCGGTGATCGCTTCGATTTTCCGAATCACCTCCGCGACACTGACCATCTCGCCGCCGCCGACGTTGAACACTTCTCCGGGAATCGTATCGACCGCGCGGATGGTCGCCTCGACACAATCCGAAATGTAGGTATTGCCGCGCACCTGAGACCCATCGCCGGTGAGCGCGATCGGCTCGCCCTGCAGTATGGCATCAATGAAGCGGTGATAGCCCATATCCGGGCGTTGCCGCGGGCCGTATACGGAAAAGTAGCGCAGAATGACGATCGGCAGATCGAATTCATCGCCGTAGACCCGGCAAAGATTTTCGGCCGTGAGTTTGGTCACACCATAGGGAGAACTCGGACGAAGCGGCAGCATTTCATCGCCGGAAGCGTAGCGGCCATAGACCGATGAGGTCGAAGCATAGACGAGACGATTGAGGTTGGGAGCATCCTTCAGGGCTTCGAGCAGCTGGTGCGTTGCGACGATGTTGCACAAGTGGTAATCTTCGAAGTGGGTCCAGCTTTTCACGAGTCCCGGCGTTGCAGCGAGATGAAACACCCACTCCACACCCGGCAGCGCGGGAGCGAGTTCATCGGTGACGAGATTGAGTTGTTGAAATTTGAAGTGTCGATGGCCCAGAAGACAGGCAAGATTGCGTTCCTTGAGCGGCGCGGGTAGTAGGGAGTAAAGCAATCGACGCCGATAACGCGGTGGCCAGCCTGGAGCAATCGCTCGCACAAGTGGGAGCCTATAAACCCTGCTGCACCGGTGACGAGACATTCCATAAGCGTCCTTGCCCTCCTGCTGAACTCCATTCAGCGCAGAAATGGTAACATGAGTGGAACAAAACGAGCAATGGCGATTTTGGTGAAACATGCGATGCCCTTATATGCCGTTACCGAGTTGCAAACTCAGGCCAGAAGGTATAGATTCTTTGATATTGTTCAACAATTACACAATCGAGAACATTGATGCCTATCGAATCACCGACACTGACCGAAAAAGAGTTGGCGCTTGAGACTGTGCGGCAAATGCCGGAATCCACCAGCTTGGAAATCGCATAGGAACTCAATGGGAGGTAGTTGCCTACTTCTTCCTGCACTTCGGCTGCCCAAAGATTTCATGGACCAGAATTGCTACTGCCGGACCCTGGCGCGATCGCAGTAAGACTTCGAGTAATTGATGTGCCGGCGTGTGGAAAATGGGCGATAACGGCTGTAGTTTCGACACTACGGGCGAGGTGGTTGTACCGGTGGTCTTGGTTTCGGGTGCCGCAGGCGCAGAAGGAGGAGTTGCGAAACCTTGCTGCGTTTTGCTGGTCTGTTCGGCGCGATCCGCACGCTCGGCACGTTCTTCCCGTTGTTGCCGATTGGGGGCTGGTTCTATCAACTCCGGGACGATCGGTACCGGCACAACGGGAGGCGCGGAGCGCTCCAGTTTCAGCCTTGGCCTGGGCCGAGATTCTTGATCGCGACGAGACTGCGATTGCGGCTTGGGCCGCTTGGGAGTTTGCGTACGTTCAGGTTCCCGGCTTCTTGGGGCGGATGCCGGCGCTTTGTCTTCCTGCCCTTTGCGCCGGAGCCTTTCGATTTCCTGAAGGAAACTTTCGATGTCGCCGGCGGTGTGTTTCTCCACCGGCTTCGAGCCGGCCGGGTTCTTGGCGGAATTTCGGCGCGCGTTCTGTTGCGCTACCTCCTGCTGCGCTCGAATGACGTTGCTGACGATCCAAATCACCGCAAGGATAACGATGATGACCAGCAAACCACCCAGATTGGCCATGAGAAACTCGCTTGCAAGAATTACGTTGCAATCCCCATTTGTCAACTAGCCCGGCTATTGCCGCCTTGACCTTCGTTGCCCAAGCCCGCGATGCTGGAACGCATCCCGGTGTCGGCCTGCAAGTTCTTCAAGTTATAGTAATCCATGACGCCTATCCGTCCGTCGCGGAAGGCGCTGGCGATTGCCAGCGGCACCTCGGCTTCAGCCAGCACGACCTTGGCGCGGTTTTCTTCCACCAGCGCTCGCATTTCCTGTTCGCGGGCTACAGCGGCAGCCCGGCGTTTCTCGGCCTCGGCCTGGGCAACCCGAAGATCCGCGGCCGCCTGGTCGGTCTGGAGCTTGGCACCAATGTTCTCACCGACCTCGATGTCCGCAATGTCGATCGAGACAATTTCAAACGCCGTCTGGGCGTCGAGCGAATTGTGGAGCACCGTTTGCGAAATTAGGTTCGGGTTTGCCAGGACTTCCTTGTGATCGTGGGCGCTGCCGATCGCCTTGACGATACCCTCGCCGACGCGGGCAATGATCGTTTCTTCCGTCGCACCGCCGACAAGCCGTTCGAGCTTGGTTCGTACCGTAACGCGCGCTTTGCAGCGGAGCTGAATACCGCTGCGACACACTGCGTCGAGGAACGAACGACCCTTGGTGGGGTCGGGACAGTCAATAACCTTCGGATTGACGCTCGTGCGCACTGCGTCGAGAATATCCCGGCCCGCAAGGTCGATCGCAGCAGCAATTTTCCACGGCAAATCGTAGCCCGCTTTGTGGGCGGAGATGACCGCAGTGGCTGTCTTGGGCACATTGCCGCGCGCCAGGAAGTGCGATTCCAAATCTTCGGTCGTAACCCGGACACCCGCTTGAACCATCGCAATCTTCTGGCGAACGATCATCGGGTAATCGACGTTTCGCAATTTCATTCCAACCAGATCGAGAATGCCAATCTTCGCGCCGGTGAGCAAACTCTGAATCCAGAGCCGGACGAAGCTGAAGAACACGATCAACAGGAAGATGCCCACTAACAGCGCCACCGCGCCACCGATGAGCCACCACGATTGATCTGCCAACACCAAGCCACCTTCTGCGAGAAGCGAGTTCACGGTAGTTCCTTTCAAGGGTAATTCACCGCGGTAGAGCCACAACCAAGATTTAGCCAAAGTCTCTTTCGAGATTTTCGAGTTTGGGTTTGTCGATCAGCCGGACAATCACTTTTCCGGCGCGAACATCCACGCAGCGAACCGGCTGGTCCGCTTCAATCATCATTCCTTCCGACATGCAATCGACCCGCTTGCCGTCGAATTCGGCAATACCGGCGGGCCGTAACGTCGATACGGTTTTGCCGATCCGACCACGTAATTGTTCTAGTGAAGCGTTGCCGGGCATCGCCGCCACGGTCGCATTGTCATCGTAATTCGGCTTGAGTCTGCTTCCCCACATCGATTCCGGCCAGAGCCAGAACCATGCCATCAAGATGACGGGTACGATCACGAAAACAATAATCAGGGTCGTGATGCCGGTGCGGTTGTCGCCGTAGACAAAGCTTACTGCGATGCCGCCCAGAAAACAGCCCATTGCGATGATGAAGCAGATCCCGCCCGTGGGGATGAACAACTCGGCGATCAAAAGAACCACACCGATCGCAATAAGGATGTACGCCAGCGTTAACGGATCCATGCAGTTCCTCGGCCAAACGGTTTTCTTACACCCGCTTGACGACAATACGGTTACCTTCGACCTCCACGACCTGAATGGGGGTGCCAGGTTCAATGTAATCGCCTTCGGTCACGACATCCACATAGGAATCCCCAAACTTTGCCATTCCCGCCGGTCGAAGCATGGACGAGGCAACTCCGACATGCCCCAGCAGTGCTGCGGCCTCCGCAGCACCAGCGATCGAAGGTGTATCCTGATCGAGATCGGGTCGATCCGCAGGAGGAAGCAGCATCATTCGGTTGACATACGGAATTTTGGGCAGGTAGCGTCCCAGGAAAAACGCCATCACCCCCGACATCACCACCGCCAGGCCATATTGCATCACCTGGGTTGCAAAACTGCTCCATTCTTCGTTCGATGAGGGTGCTTTTTCCAGCGTAGCGAGAGTGATGCCGACCAGCAGCAGGATGATTCCGCTGATTCCCGCGATGCCAAAGCCCGGCAAAACGAATACCTCGACCGCGAGGAGGATGATGCCGAGCACGAATAACCCGATCGCATACAGGACAATGAAACCGTGAATGTAAGCCTGTGACCAGAAGAACAGCACGAAGCACATCAGGAAGACCAGACCCGGAATCGTCGCTCCGGGCATTTTGATTTCCAGAATCAAGCCGGCGATGCCGATCAGGATCAGCAGCCATTTCACCTCGGTTCGGTCCAGGAATCGGGAGAGGAAGTCCATCCAGCTCGGCTCGGAGTTGCGGACGTTCTTTTCGTCCAGGTCATAAAGACGGTAGACAGCCGAATGTCCTTGTTGTCGACAGTATTGTGGATGAAATGAAGCTTCTTGGCACGTGTGGCATCGAGTTTCAACCAACTGCCGCGCTGTTTGATTTGATTGATAACGCTCCATTCTTGCTTACGGGCTTTATCATTCAGAAGCTTTCGTTCTTCCTCGGACATATACTTCGTCACACCACTGGTATTGCGGACTTCCTGAATGACCTCGTTCGAATCGATCATCCCTTTGACAAGAATCTCGGAGTATCCTCGCGCGTTGGCAAGTTCGACGAGTTGCTCTTTGAGAATCCGCGCGGTGTTGCCGGCATCGTTTCCTTTTGCTGAGCCTTTCAGGTAGTTTTCAAAATCGCCGAGCACGGCCTCGTAAGTCTGACTCGGATCGACTTCGCGTTTCTTTTCCAGATCCTTGTCGCGATACATGACGATTTCGGTACAGGCGAGGGCCAGGAAGGTCGCCAGGTCGGGCGCTTTGGCGGGGATGTACGCAACAGTAACAATTGGGCTTTTGTCGTCCCCTTCGAGTTTCTGAATCATCTCCGTGGCTTCACGCGCAGCTGAGAGGTCGCCGCCGCCGCAATCGAAGTTGAAGAATATGAGGTTTTCCTTGCGCGACCGGACTTCCTTGAATTGATCCTTGAGCCGGGCAACCATGGCGTCATTGACGGGTCCGATCAAGTCGATCCGGCATGCCTTTGGAGTGCTGCCGCCAAACGGGTTCGCGATCAATGGTTGGACGTTAAATTGCTGTTCGACTTCGGCTTGAGTATTCGCTTGTGCTTTCAAGAGCCCATATTGTCCCGCCTTCTGCGTGTCATAAAGTTCCACATTTCCACGCGCGAAAACAGGCTTTGCTCGATTCGCTTGCGGCACCGTCACCGTTTGGAACGGTCCCGGCTGGCCTGCCTTGGCAGCATCGACATAAATGACATTGCCGTTCTCCAAACCAGCGACCACCTCGATATTCTTATCCATCATTTTCAGAACGACGGCTTCATGCTCTCTCCCGGCCAGCCGGCGATAGAAATCCATGTGCTCCTGAGCAGGTGCTGGATCGCCTTGCCCGACCACTTCGCCAATTTGCGCGTTGTCCGACATCACGACATCATTGCAGGCGAGGACCGCCAACACCGTATGCCCGGTGACTTTCTTGTGGACGAACGCGATCGTTTGAATCCCCTGGTTAAGGTTCAAGTCGTCGTGAATGTAGCGTGCCAGAGTATCGCAGATGCCGTAATCGCGCGTGCTGCTGTCGGCGTTGTCGGGGTTGAAGTCGAAGACGACTTTCTTCAACTTGGTGTTGGGCAAGTTCTTGGCGCGTTCAACTTCCTTCTTGATCCAGTCCAGTCCATTGGTCGTGAGCGGGTTCTTCACCGGAACGAAGATCCCGCCTTCTTTGGGGCCGTCAGCCCGCGCGGCAGAAGGGATGTTCAATCCCAGAGTGAAAATCAACAACGAGCAAGAATACACGACACGAGTGAAAAGCGATGGTAGCGCGAACATGGAATTCTTCCTTGCGGAGTCGATCGATGCGCGAACACTTGTGGAAAGTTCTTTCGGACTCGTGGAGAGTGTACGATCCCGAAGTCTTTCTCTGGTTTTGCGATTGGTGAGAGGCAAACTCAAATGCCATTATACAACCTGACGGAAATTTCTGTCAAAACCTTCATTTCATAACGAACCGAAAAACTCACAAATACCGCAACCTAACCAGAGTCGGCAGTAGGTTATTCGCCGTCACTGCCATTTTCTTTTGGATAAATCAGTCGCTTTCAATCAGATCGTCAAATAATTGTCATTGTGATTGGCAGAGTTGGGACATTGTGATGATTGTATCGATCGTGCTATCTGCGGGTTTTGTAGGGTTCGGGTGTTTCTGGAGAATTCGTTTTCTGCTGCTTAAACCTATTGATCCTGAATAGTCGGTTTGGTAAGTTTGAGTAAGATGGATAATTTGAACGGAATTAGCGACTTGCAAGGTTATACTCAATAAAAGGTCAATGTTTCCCTGCCAATCCCGCCCTGAATGCTGTCTCGGATGCACAGCTGGAGGAATCAAACTTACTGCCATGGACTTCGGCATCGGACGATCGGGAGGTTGCCGACCATGCGCCGTGTAGTCATCACAGGACTCGGAATCGTTGCACCAAACGGAATTGGCAAAGAAGAGTTCTGGAACGCCTGCGTCAAGGGGTCCAGTGGGGTAAGCAGAATCTCCAGTTTTGACGTTTCGTCGTTCCCGATCAAAATTGCGGGCGAAATCAAAAACTTCGACCCCACACCCTACATACCGGACACAGCCCGGAAATCGCTCAAAATCATGAATCGAGCAACCCGGTTCGGCGTCGGGGCCGCGGGTTTGGCACTCGAAGACAGCGGTTTGGAATTGCAATCCGAGGATCTTTGCCAGATCGGTGTCGTAATGGGTAGCGGTCTGGTGCCGATCGACATGGGCGAAATCATGCCCATGCTGATGCAGGTCATGGACGAAAACGGACAGTTCGATCTGAATCGGATGGATCTGAAGAAATGCAACCCTCTCTTTCCGCTCTGGTTGCTGAAATATCTGCCGAATATGGTTTCCGCACACATCTCGATGGCGTTTCACGCACAAGGACCGAATAACACGATCACCACCGCATGCGTTGCCGGAACGCAGGCGGTTGGAGAAGCGTTCCGGATGGTCGCTCGCGGTGAGGCCGAGATTTGTCTGGCGGGTGGAGCGGACAGCCGGCTCGATCCACTGCTGTTGATGGCCTACAACGCCCTGGGGACACTTAGTCGTTCCGATCTTCCTCCCGAACAAGCATCTCGCCCCTTCGATAGACTGCGAGACGGCTTCGTTCTGGGCGAAGGAGCTGCGGTTCTCATCGTGGAGGAATATGAGCGAGCAGTGCGACGCGGTGCCAAGATTTACGCGGAGGTAATCGGGTTCGGCAGCAGCTTCGATGCTTATTCGATCACCAAACCCGATCCCGAGGGCAAGGGCGGGGCTCGCGCCATTCGCAGTGCCCTCAACGAAGCGAAGGTCAATGCCGATGAGGTGGGCTACATCAATGCCCACGGCACGAGTACTCGCCTCAACGATCAGATGGAAACCGCAGCAGTGAAGCGGATTTTCGGTGAGGGGGCAAAGCAGATTCCCATATCGAGCATCAAGTCGATGATCGGCCATTCCATTGGTGCAGCTGGGGCACTCGAAGCCGTGGCCATGGCGATGACGCTGAGCGAGAACGTGATTCCGCCGACGATCAATTTGACCCATCCCGATCCGGTTTGCGATCTCGACTACATTCCCAACATTGCCCGCGATCACAAACCCCGGGTGGCCGTTTCCACGAGCTTTGGCTTCGGCGGCCAAAACGGTGCGTTAGTCATGAGGTCGATCTAAATGTGTGGTGGGTGGAGGGTGGAGTGTGGAGTGTGGCGGGTGGTGCGTGAACAGCACGCGGTATCTATCTTTTCCCGCCACCCTTCACCCCCACACTCCACCCTTCACCCGTTAATTCCCGTACTTGTAGTAGTATGTCGGGTAAGAATAGTACGGATAGTAAGTCGGCGTGTAGTAATACGAGGGATAGAAATACGGGTTGTAGCTGAGGTAGTAGGTCGCCGGCGGGTAATAAAAGGTCGGGACAGTGTAATAGAAACCGGGATACACCCAGCCCTGATAAGTTACCGGCGGCGAGAAAAAAATGCCGCCGTTTGGATCCACCGCCTGCGCCTTTTCGGCCGTGTAGTTGATCGAGATGACAGTGAACACAAGTAAAGCCAGCGTGCGCATGATGATGTCCCCTTAAAAAGCATGTCTTTGCGAATGCACCAAAATAATTGTTTCTCCCGGCAATTCTATCATAATGGGAAAGCTAGTTAAAATAGATAAATCCAGAATTGCCGCCACTCACAGTTCGTAGGTGATCCGCCCATGCTTGGTCGATCGTGAAATACGATCGGTGGCATACAGTCCCGCCAGGACGAACTCGACGCACGATGCCCGCACCGCTTCGCTTTCTCCTGCGTTGACCTCGAACGCCTTGTCCCAGGCCTGCGGCACGCGCTTCAGCCGTTCGGCGTACTCGGAGGACGGCAGCATGTCGCCGACCTCGATCTTCACGCCCTTGCCGAAAACATCGGCGATCTCGTCCAGGCCGTGCTTGTCGACGTATTCCTCGAACACGATTCCGATCGCCTCGGCCAGGATCGCTTCGAGCACCTGCCGCTCCGACATCTGGTGGCTGCCCATCATGTCGAGTTCCAGCTTGCCCAGCGACGACGTGATAAGGTGGCCCAGGTCGCTGATGCGCGGCACGGCCGGCTTCTCGCCGAGGCGAACGCCGCGCTGCCGGGCCGTGGCGACCATCGTGCGGTAGTTGGCGATGCTGAAGCGGGCGCTGACGCCCGACTGCTGATCGACGTACTTCGACTTGCCGGGCACAGATGCTGATCTGCTCGATGATCTCCTTCATGAAGTACGGCACCAGAACCGGGAACTCGCCGCCCAGATCGATGTCCGGCTTCCTGCTCCATGATCTCGATGCCCAGGGCGCGCTCCCGCGGATAGTGCGTGTGGATCACCGAGCCGATGCGGTCCTTGAGCTGCGGAATCACCTTGCCGCTGCGGTTGTAGGTGGCCGGGTTGGCCGAGAAGAGGATCAGCACGTCGATGTCGAACTGGATCGGGTAGCCGCGAATCTGCACGTCGCGCTCTTCGAGGATGTTGAACAGGCCGACCTGCACCAGCTCGTCCAGTTCGGGCATTTCGTTCATGGCGAAGATGCCGCGGTGCATGCGCGGGATCAGCCCGAAGTGCAGGGCCTCTTCGGCCGACATGCTCGTGCCGGCGGCCAGCTTGGCCGGGATCGATCTCGCCGATGATGTCGGCGAACTTGGTGCCCGGCGCCAGCCGCTCGGCGTAGCGTTCCTTCCGCGGCCACCAGGCGATGGGAACTGGTCTCTTCGGCCTGTTCGGCGATCAATCGCTTGCCTGCCGCTGTGATCGGGTGGTACGGATCCTCGTGAACGGGGCAGCCCGGGATGTCGAGATACGGAATTTCCTCGTCGAGGAAGCGGACCAGCGAGCGCATCAGCCGGCTCTTGGCCTGGCCCTTCTCGCCGAGAAACAGCATGTCGTGCCCGGCGAGCAGGGCGATGTTGATCTCGGGGATGACGGTGTTGTCGTAGCCGATGATGCCGGGAAAGAGCTCATCGCCGGTCTGAAGTTGGCGGACAAAGTTTTCCTGAACTTCATGTTTGACGGATCGCGATCGCCAACCGGAATTGCGAAGTTCTTTCAAGGTGCACGGACGCAAGGAAATATCAGACACCGGCTGCTCCTGTCAGTCAAAGAAGTTTGGTTGAGGCTATTGTAGAGATGACAAGGTGACAAGGTGACAAGGCGACAAGGTGACAAGGTGACAAGGTGACAAGGTGACAAGGTGACAAGATGACAAGATGACAAGGTGACAAGGTGACGAGACGAAAGGGTGACATTTTGATGACAATCACCTTGTCACCTTGTCACCTTGTCATCTTCGCGGTCATTCTTCCCGAAACGGCTTCTTTTCCTCATACAGTTTGAGTCGGAGTCGATTCTTCGTTTCCTGTTCCTTGCTGTCGGGGAAACCAATTTCAAGTGCCTTGCTCTGCCACTTCACTGCCTCGGCAAAGTTGCCGCACTCGGCATAGGAACTGGCAAGACTATCCAGACACTCAGGATGCTTCCATTGCGACAATTCGCACGCTCGGATTGCATATTCCAGAGCTTGCTTCCCGTTGCGTATCGTGTCATTAGGACAGGTCGAAAGCACCGCCGCAACATTTCGATAGAACAGCGGATCTTTGGGATTGAGCCGAATCGCTTCGGAGTAATCGCGGAGCGAGTTGGCGTAGTCTTTGGCGTTGAAGTAGATGAAGCCTCGTTGTTCGAAAGCGCGAGGCTCCGTGGGAAACAGTGCGATCAGCGTATTCATGTCCTGAATCGCGTGGGCGAAATCCTTTTTGGTGTTGAATGTCGTGCAGCGATACTTCAGAGCAGAGACATCCTGGGGATTCTGTCGAAGCACTTCGGTATACTCGGCGACGGCCTTGTCGTAATCTTTCATGAGCACGTAGACCTTCGGCGCAGAAAATAGCCGTCGGCCCTCTGCGGGTACAGGCGGACGATTTCCGAAAAATCGTCGAGTGCCTTGGGGTACAGTTTCTGAACGATGAATGCCTCGGCACGAAGCAGATAGCCTTCGGGATTTTTGGGATAGAGCTCAATGATCTTCGAGTAATCCGCCATGGCTTTCGCGTAATCTTCCTGCATTCGTTTCTTGGTTTCGTCATCCGTGGCGGATTGTCGTTGTTTCTCGGCTCTGTACAGGTAGGTCGATCCTCGATCCTGCAAGGCCCTGAGGCTGCGCGGATCGATTTGGACGGCAAGGTCGAGATCGGCAAGAGCTTTGGCGATCTCTTTCTGCACGCGAAAGACCGTAGCCCGATAGAGCAGCGGACGGATATTTTTCGGCTCGGTCTGGATCGCCTGAGAAAAATCTGCAAGCGCCTTGTCAAACTCTTTCCGAACAGCGTAGCAGTTGCCGCGATTGATGTAGTTATCAGCGGTCGGACTCTCTCGAATCCAGGTTGTGAAAAGTTCGATCGCCGTATCCGAATCATCGGAGTTCATGGGTTCCGCAGCATGCACTCGTTTGCCAGCGGAAACCAGCGAGGAGAGGAGGAATAGGCAACCCCATACCATGCGAAAGCCGGTCATTTGCAGCTCCTTGATCGCGGCGACGGCAGTTCAGGCGTTACCCTCTTTATCACATCGTTGGCGAAGCGGAAAGACGAAAAAGAGATCCTTCAGAAGTTCCGAGGTAGCAGTTAAGCCAAAGGCGAGCGTCGAGGCGTAAGCTCGACGTCGACTGCCACCACTCGTGCGCTCATTGTTCGCCGGTGACCCAACCCCTGTATGGTGACTGTCCACGTCGAGCTTACGCCTCGACGCTCGCCTTTGCCTAAACAGGTACGTGCCGAAGGAACTATTGTTTGCGCTCCCGCGCGCGCTCCATCAACCGGGCATGGACCTCGGGCGGCAGAAACTTGCTCAGATCGCCTTCAAGAGTGGCAATTTGCCGCAGCAGTGAACTGCTGACATGGGAAAACTCCTCCTTCGCCATCAGGAAAACCGTCTCGATATCCGAATCGAGGTTCAGGTTCATCAGCGACATGGTGAACTCGTATTCCATATCGCTCAGGGTTCGCAGTCCGCGTATCAGGAGGCGGGCACCCACTTCGCGGACAAAGCGAACCGCCAGCCCGCTAAAGGGCCGAACTTCGATATTGGAGTAAGGTTTGGTGACGAGCCGGAGCAATTCGACGCGCTCGTCGACGGAAAAAAACGGGGTCTTGTCGGGGTTGATGCCGACTCCGACAATCAGAGTATCGACGATCTTGCTGCAACGCTGAATCACGTCGAGATGTCCGAGATGAACCGGGTCGAAGACGCCCGTATAGACCGCACGACGATTGCTCAGTGTGTTCGGCATGAGGTTCTCCGTTGCCGGTACGCCAATTTCCTGATCGGCATGTTTTCGGTTCAACTCAGGCAATCGATGAGCCGATCGATTTCTCCGAATGTGTTATAGCAATGCGGGCTGATCCGCAACCTACCGCCGCGCACATTCACAACAACCCCGGCGTCCGCACATTGTTTCTTCAAAAGAAAAGGGGGCACTTGCGGTTTTACCAGGGAGACAATGCCCGACTTCTCCCGGTTCACCCGGCTGCTGAACACTTCCAAACCCGCCCGAAGTGCGCGATCGCAAAGATAGTCGGTCAACACCATGACCTGCTCGGCGACGGCCCCGATACCCAGATTCAGCAACTGATTCACGCTTTCGCCGAGGCCGATGATACCGGCCACGTTGTAAGTGCCGCCTTCCCAGCGGCCCGCGTGCGGCTTGAGCCGGAAATCGATGGTGCTGAAGTCCGAGGAGTTCACCACGCTGTTCCAGCCGACGCCGATGGGGTGAAGGCGATCGACCCAGTCCCGACGAATCCAGAAGATCCCCGCTCCTTCCGGGCCCAGGAGCCACTTGTGACCATCGGCGGCGAGCGCATCGATCGGCAATTGCCCGACATCCAGCGGCAAAACCCCCAGCGATTGGATGGCATCGACGAAAAAGAAAGTCTGGTTCGAGCGGCAAAGTTCGCCGATTGCAGCCAGATCGTTGCGAAAACCACTGCTGAATTCGACGGAACTGAGCGAAATCACCCGTGTCCGGCTATCCATCGCTTGGCGTATGTCCTCGATGCGGATTCGACTGCCTTCGCTGGGAACGGTTCGGGTCTCAACTCCGCGATGGCGCAGATTCATCCACGGATAATGATTCGCGGGGTATTCCTCGGCCGCCAGCACAACATTGTCGCCGCTTTGCCACGGAAAGCCCTCGGCGATCAGGCCGATTCCCGCAGAAGTATTCGGGATGAAGGCAAGATCGTGCGGATCGGCATGGAGTAAGGTTGCAGCGAGCCTGCGAACCGCTTCGATGCGATCGGCCCAACGATGAAACGAGCAAACGCCGTTATTGCTGAGATCCTCGGCATATTCGCCCATGGCCCGAACCGTCGATGCCGGCAGGGGAGACACCGCTGCGTGATCGAAAAACGCCCAGCGCTGGGTTACGGGGAAATCGTTGCGGAGATCGTGCCAGTTCATTTTTTGAGTTTCCCGAGTAACGGATCAAGATGCAAGCCGGAACTTGAATTTCGAGTCTCGCAACTGAGGGAGTTTGGACCTACAATCCCATTGCGATCCGATTTCCGCGCTGGAGCCTTGCAGTGTTCGAAACAGCCCCAACACCCTTCGATGTTCGATTTCCGCTTTTTGGTATTCCCATCCGAATCCACCCGTCCTTCTGGCTGATCTCGGTTCTGTTGTTGTACGACATCGTAGCGATTAGACCGATCGCGGCAGGATTGGTGCTGGCGGCGTTGTTTTTCTCGATATTGTGCCATGAACTCGCACATGCGCTGGTATTTCGTCGATACCGAATCCATTCGTCCATCGTGATATACTGTTTCGGAGGATTGACCCGACCCGATTATAATCCGCCTCGGTACACTCAGCGGATCGCGGTCTCCCTTGCCGGGCCATTGACCAATTTCCTCATTATGGGATTGACCTGGGGAACGAATCAAATTGAACCCTGGCGAATGCTCTCCATCGACGTATTCATCCTTTACGATTATCTCTTTTATCTCAACCTGTTTCTCGGAGTTATCAATCTTTTACCGATATGGCCCTTCGATGGCGGCCAAATCAGTATGGAATTGTGGGTTCGGGCACGACCGCGAGACGGCGTCGTTTATGCACTCCGAATGTCGATGACTTGTGCACTGATTCTCATCGCCTATGCGGTGATTTCTCATTTCAAACTGATTCCGGAATTGGCTGGAATCTTGTTCGGATACACTCCCAGCATTTTCATGGTCGTGATACTCGCCATGCTGGCAATGAGCAATTATCAACACTTACAAGCATTGGCCCAGCAGCGATCCTACTACGACGACGATCGTCCGCCCTGGCGACGATGAGGCAAAGTTCTCGACAACCAACTTTTGCCAGAGGTGAAAACCGCTGCTTCACACTTTCCGTTCTCTGGAACATCGCAACTACCGCCTTTACTTCATCGGGCAGGGAATCTCGCTTATCGGCTCCTGGATGCAGACCACGGCATTGATGTGGCTGGCCTACGACATGACTCATCAAGCTCGCTGGCCGGCCTTCATCATGGTGGCGATGATCGGCCCAACGGTGCTGCTCGGCCCCTGGGCCGGGAGCCTGGCCGATCGATATCCCAAGCACAAGCTAATCCTCCGCACCCAAGTGGGATTTCTGCTTTCTGCTTCGATGCTTACCATCCTCGTCGCGCTGGGGTGGATTACACCGTGGGTTCTGCTAGTGATGATGTCTTTCCACGGCATTGTGCAGGCGATCGATTTACCTTCACGTCTATCGTTTGTGCCGGAGTTGGTGCCGCGCGAATATCTCATCAACACAGTAGCGCTGAACTCCGTCCAGTTCAATACCGCTCGTGTGTTGGGACCGGCGGTCGCCGGCTTATTGCTCTACTACGTTGGCTCTGAAATGTGTTTTCTGATCAACGCCTTGAGTTACCTTGCGGTTCTGGCGGCTCTGCTGGCGATGCGCGATATTCCGGCCAATTCGCTGCCGGCACCCGGCCCAAGGCATGCCGGTGGAGGCTTCGTGGTTTTGCGGCAACGTCCCCGGCTCCTGCTCCTGATCCTTTTGGCTGGTATGGCAGCGATCAGTGCCTGGCCGCTGTTGTCGCTTCTGCCCGCGTTTGCAGAACGAGTCCTGCATCTGAACGACAAAGCTTATAGCCTGGCTTATAGCACGATGCTCAGTTCGGTCGGTGTCGGGGCCCTGTTGGCGGCACTGACCGCAGCGACGTTTAGCACCGAAGATCGCCAAAAGCCGCTGCTGACCGTGGGCGTCGGATTCGTAAGCATTGCGCTCCTTAGGGCTATCGCAAGTCGAGGAACTTTTTACGGCAACACTATGCTGCGCTTTATTCGGATTCGGCATGATCTTGTTCTTCGCAACGGGTCAGGCGGCCGTGCAATTAAGCGTGACCAGCGCGGAACCGAGGAAAGGTGATGGGCGTCTGGGCTATGATGCTGTCCGGAGGCACACCGGTCGGGAATCTGATTTTCGGACCGGCAGCGGATGAATGGGGAGTAGCCAGGGTTATCTTCGTTCAGGGCGTGATGATGGCAGTAGTCTTTGGGATTATGATCATCAAAGGAAAACCTTCCGATGCGTTAATGGAGCACGATTGACGGACAGAGATGGTGGATTAAGATAGCGACGAGAGGTCCGGTGGTGGAATTGGCAGACACACAGGTCTTAGGAGCCTGTGCCGCAAGGCGTGTGGGTTCAAGTCCCACCCGGGCCATGTGTACGTTTGGACAGTATTCGACATCAGGGGAACTACTTGGAATTAGGCGGGTTTTCGCACGGTTCTCTTCGATGCCCGCATTCGTCATTGTCCCTGTAGTCCCCTCTCTCCCCCTACGTTCCAGTGCTGAGTGCGCTGAATTTGCGCCGCTTGCTCGAAGTCGGTATCACGAACTTGAAGGTAGTGCTTCGTCGCCACGTTGGGGGAGTTTCCCAGCCAGTAAGCGACAACGTGAACGGGGAACCGCTCGACAAGTTCCGTTTCCCTTGATGATCGAAGATTCTGCATGAGCCTGGGCCACGGTGTCAAGCCGGCTCGGCGAATGATCTTGGTTAGCGTCGTTCGCCAATTCGGGCCGATGGTCCTATCTCGGATAAGGTGAATCGCTCCTGCCTCGGCGGAATCAAACAGGGCTTCAAGGTGCGGTCGTAGTTCCGGGAACATTGGAACATACCGTTCTTCCTTCGACGTGCCTTCCATCTTGGGGCTTCTCACCCGGAATCGGTTCTGATCCCAAAGCATGTCTGCCCACGTTAGCTCAACCACTTCGGACGGACAGCGCAGCCCACCCCATCGGCATAGAGCTACGATTGCACGCCAATGCGGAGAAGGGCATTGATCGAGGATCTTCGCGGTATCTCCTGCTGACAGGAAGTAATGCTTTTCCGGGTTCTCCATTCGACCCGGCTTTATACCGTCGAAAGGGTTATCCTGAATCTTCTTGGCACGTTTCGCAGCTGTGAAGAATTGGCGTGCTCTCTTGATCGTTCGCGCTGCCGTCGCCTCGGCGTATTTCGCTCGAAGATGGATTACCCACCGATCGGCATCGGCCTGGGTGAACTGTCTCAGGTCAATGCCCTTGCCAAAGAAATCGACAAGGCGGGTTTGGGCCTGTAGCAATCCTATCCTTGTGGCCTGTTTGATGTCGGTTCTGCCGTCGATGTAGAGAGTGATGAAGTCGTGGAGGTTTACGGTCGCGTGCGAACGCTGGGGAAGTAATTTCACTGCCGCAAGCTTGTCGTAAAGATCGTCGCCGATACCTGCCACCCACTTGGAGATTTCGACATCGACGGGATGATTGGTAATCTGGGCCGCTGCCAGGATTTCGACCTTCAGCTTGATACGCTCCGCGTCCTTCTTGGGCATCTTGCCAAGCCGAATCGGCCGGCGCTTGCCATCGGCACCAAAGAAAAGAATACGTCTGTTACCGTTGGCATCGGTAGATAAACTTGCCATGATTTTCCTTTCTGAGAACTGGCCGGCACCGATGAAGATGGTTCTCAGGTCATCCGTCATCGGGCCGGCCATAAGGCATTGAGAAGTATAACCGTTTTCGTTCTGAAGCGCTAAGCCAGTTGCACCATTTTTTTCATCTGAATCAAACCCATTTCGGCGCGTTTGGATCATCGAAAAAAACTAGAACCGCTCGTTTGTTGTCCGGCCTCTTGCCTCGGACTTCGACCCGCAAAACCGGAGCGCCGGCGATCGCTTCGCCTCGGAGAATCCGAAGAATTCCATCCCGGTGTTGAATCAATTTCTCTCGAACCGATTCAGGTAATCCGTCTGGGGCGTGCCAACGTATTCCACCATTCGGGCCAAACTCAATCTTGATGCCGAGTTCCCGTATGGATCGGAGCGCCACGAATGCCGAAAGTACATCTTCGGGTGTGGGTGTCATAGCTCACCCTCACACTCGCCGGGTTTCCCAGAATCATCAGGTAAATCAGGCAAATCATGTAAATTCGATGCCGCTGATGTCGTTTCGGAGTTTTTACCTGATTCTCCTGATTTACCTGATGGTTTCGGGTTAGCTTCGCAAAGCGGGCTTACCTCATAGCTTGGCGCTGGTGGCCGGCCTTTGCCTTCTCTTGGTGGTAGCGGTATTTGGCGGATGTAGTTGTGCTGTTCAAGCCGTTTCAATGGGCCGTCCAGGTCTTCCACCTTTTTGAATTCGGAGTTCTTGAGGTCATTGAGTACCTCCCATGCTTTGAAATGAATGCGCTTTTCACGAACGATCCAAGCCAACACGCGGCGGGCCGATTCAATGTCAATATCGGCACCCATTTTTCCAAATGCAGCCTGGGCGTGTTGGAGAAGGTAATCGCGTCCGATGCGGATTGCATCGGCGACGATCTTCGCCGAAATGGGTTGCTGCCACGATTCACCCTCCCCTATCGTCTGGGCCATGTGCAATATCCCAGAGATACGGGCAATGGCACCTGCGAGCTTATTGGCCCAACCTGCCAAGTATGACAGTGGCTCCCCTTCAGCAAGTTGCGGTTCCAGCCAGCTTTCAAAGGATTGGAGAAGTTTGTCGGCATCCCGCGAGAATCTGAGGAAATGTGGTGATGGATTCCCATCCTCATCGGTAGTTCCGTCGAGTCCCCAAATTTTCCCCATCAATTCGCCGTATCGCTGTGCTACACCATTCGGAACGGGTGGCGCTGCGATCTTTCGAGAACCGACTATACTTCGCGGCAATGAAAACAGCAGGCGGGCAAGGAATCCGCGTCCCTTCAATGCTGTGCTGGAGTTCAACCCTACCAGTACGTCGGGTTGAACCGTAAGTGCCATACTCAGGGCGTGATTGTCGCCTTCGACGCCATCGCGATTGATTCGTTCTGATCGTGAAGAGCCGCCGCTATGCCCTTTCAAAACAATTTCGATAGCCGGCCTTTCGTTATAGCGACCAATGCAGATTTCAAAGAAGGTTCCCTCATCGTCCGCTATCAACGTCCGGTTGCCTTGCTCGTCCATCAGCTTGCCCAGAGCTTCCGGGGTAACATCCCCGGAAACCCAAAACTTGGGAAGTTCGGGCACAAGGAACTTGGCTACTTGCTGGGCCAGTTCCTTGGCCTCCTTCATCTTCTGTTCGCTTTCGCTGGGGTCGTTCGACTTGGCCGCCGCTTTCTCAGCACCATTTAGCCGGGCCTCCAAGATTTTCAGTTCCGACTTGGCGTCGGCAATGATGGGGTCCATGCGTTCCCGTTCAAGGCGTTCGGATTTCTTGATCGGCTCCATAACCAGGTCAAAGACTGATGACTTCCTTTCGCCGGGTAACTGTGCTGTTACCGTGAATAGGTTTGTTGGCTCTGCCCAACCATCGCGGACAATCACCTTAAATTTCTGGGCCAGTCCTGCCCCCACCAACGACAGCACCAACATTGCCGAAAGGTCTACGGGCGTCTGCGTGGCCGTCGCCACGGAACTACACCACTCACCCAACCAAGTAGGAAGCGCATCGACGGGAAATATGGGCACGGCATATTCGCCGCTCAATGGAATCGGTTGCTCCCAGGCGGGCGGGGTGGCATCCGTGGAAGATGTCGGCTTTTGCTCCGAAGATTCGCGGGCCGGCTTACCGTTGACTTCCGGAGTCTTCGGGCTTTTTGTCCGTGGCGTCGGCTTAAATGGATTGGCCATTACAACCGTCCTTGCCGGGTGGCATCACGGATCGATTCATCGATTGCATCTGCAATTTCGGGCGCAATGATGTCTCCGATCAGTTTCTTGAGAACGCCGGGTATGAATCGAAAGGCGGCGACGATGGGAAGGATGGCGTCGTTCGCAAGCTGTTGAGCTTCTCGCGGTCGGGACATCAATAGAGCCGTGAGAGATGCAATTCGGTCTTCGATGTAACCGGTAGCCTCGGCTTCGGGCCAGCCCGCCAGCGCTCGCCGCATGGAGAACAGGAAGAGCGCTGGCAAGGCGTCAGCCGGTAGCTACTCCGGCTTTCCCGATGGAGCGATTCTATCTGGTTCTTTTTCCCAGATCAATTTTCATGCCACTTGTCAGTTGTTTCGACTTGGATTTCGAGGGGCCTTACTCTTCTCATGCGTCCATATCCTCTTTGTGATCTAAATAATACTGCCCGCGCCTTTGCTTCTCTATCTGGATCGTCATGAGCAAGCAAAATGTCTTTCCAGGGTCCATCCCATTGCCAAAGATTTTTCGGCCATTCGATGATCGACTTCCAAACTTTCGATTCCCACCCGCCGGTCGTCTGCAATTTGCAGACGATACATTCCCGGTGCAAGGTGGTTCCAAGCACGATGATGTTCGTAGCCGTATCGCCGGCATTGCAGACATCTTTCATGAGCCAATCCCATGAGCCTCGCGCATCAACTGAGAAACAACATGGTCGATGTTTTGCAAGTCATCTCCAACGATGAGGCTAGGCCGGTGTGGTCCGTTTTTGCGGCCTCGAATTTTCCCGCCGGTTGATGCACATTCGATAACGCAACCATTCACAAACTCGATTCGTCCCGCAATACACTTTGCTTTTTTGAGTTCGGGGTATTCTGTTCTGAGTTGGTCGTTATTCTCGACTTCATCCCGAATTGCCCGCACGTAGGCATTTGCTTGCGGTCCCGTATCGCTCGAAAGGATGATGTACTTTTCAAGGTTGTGGATACCTGCGTACAGGGGATATGCTTGCGTACTCCACGTTGACTTTGCCGATGATCGTGGGGCGATGATGTTATGCCGTTGTCCGCGTTTGAGGTGCAAGGTTCCGAGAAGATCGGACAGCCATAGATGGAATTCCGAATCAGGCTTCGGGAAGTAGTGGGGGAGGTATTTCTTCGACCATGCGCGGAAATTAGGAAGGGGTTTCAGGAGCTTTATCAGGCGCTCGGCTTCTTGCGGTTTCAAGTAAGGCAAGAGCCTCTGCAATTCGCTCGTCGGCGGTAAGTTCATGGACGGGTTTACCATCGGTTTCGTTGACTTTCTTCTTTCGCTGCGACGGGTACAGAGCAAGCAATTCGTCGATGTCTTTCAGGATCGAAAGAGAGGTTCGGATGTCTCCGGCAAGGGTCGCCTTGGAATAGAGGTGTTCCCTTTGGGCCAGATGCTTCTTGAACAGTTTTTTGCGGGATGAGACTGTTTCGGCCTCGATCGCATCATCCGCCAGACTGATGTACCGCCAAATTGTCGAGTCCCCAAGCGGTTCAAGCGGTTCCTCGCCGGGTTCCTCGTACCAACACGATTCCGGATTTTGCTCTGTTTCTCTAACGTACTCTAACACGTCGGCAAACTTCGCACCCTCTAACCTGATGCGAGAGATTTCGGTCACTCTCTGGGCCATCACACTTTTACTCGGCGGCTTTCTTCGGCTCTTTCGCTTCGCCATGTTTCACCACGAGGTTATCGATCCATGCCGCGTGCCAGTCGTGTAAAGTTGGATCGTGAATGAGTGCAAACTGTTCCCGGCCACTGCCGTTGCCGCACAAATTGGCGCTTCCTTCGATGCTCATCTTCTGTCCGCTGGTAAAGGCCAGAGTAACAACTTTGGCGTGTGAATGGCAACAGGCGGCGCGTTGTCCACGCTCGTGGAAAGACTTCTGGGCCAGTTCCCAGAGCCAACCCTTATGAGCGCGCAGGAATATCGACGAAAGCAACGTCATCGATTTTACTTTGCCGCTATCATACCATCTTTCCATCGCGTTCAAGTTCCGCTCGTTGAATCCCAACGTCGCCATACTGAGCCGATCGACGCTTCCGAGTTGGTCGATAAGCGCATTCATAACGTCGGTGAGGTCCATCCGGGCTGTGCAAACTGCGTGCAGACTTTCGCCTGGGCTTGGCAAGTTGCTAAGCACTTCGCGCGCTTCCTTAATGCCGGCCTGACGGATGGCCTGTAGCTTCACCTTGATCGGCGTGGGCAGTCCCTCGAAGTCGTCGGCCTGGGCGTCGTCGGGCTCGGCTTGCTGTCCAAGCCCGAACGGGTTGCTTCTCACTCGGAATCGTGCCATAGGTCAGCCTCGGTCAATCGGGAATGGTGAAAGCGCCTTGCGCAGCAATACTGCCCATTTGGGCGGCGGTCAAATTCCCGCTCGCGGTGTGCTTGCTCGATGATTTCAGTTTCCGCTCTATCTCTTGAAGTCTTTGGCGGAGGCTGTTTTTCGGGCTGAAATTGCCCTTTCCGGAAAACTTGGATTTCTTTGCCATTGGTTCATTCTCCTTTGTTGGTTAAGTGGACGTTTCGCCTGCGATCGTTTGGAAGCATCAGCCACCCCCTTCGCTCCTCTTGAGCATATCAGCAAGGGCGGTTCGTTGCTCCGCTGTCAACCTGGCAACAGACTGAATTAGAGCCGAAAAGGTCTGATCGCCGGGAAGTGCGCCTGTTTGTGCGCCGCTCTCATCGAGAAGTTCGGTTTTTTCTGGGGAATCTTGAGAAGGTTCAAGTCCCACCCGGGCCACTGGTTGATATGAACAGCGCGAGCAACTGTCGAAATGCTCCGATCCAGAATTTTTTTTCGCTTGACTGTTGCCGAGCAGCATGAAAATAATGTGAAGGAAATATATGCGGTAGGGGCGGATGATTTGGAACCGCCTTCAAGTCTCAAATTGATCTGTCGATTCGTGGATCGAAAAACTCCGAAGACCCACACCAGGAGTGGCGAATCATGGCCCATCCTCAAGCGTTGAACTCGAGCGGCGAGCCAAACCAGACATCGGATATTAGCCCAAATGATCGACCGACAGCGAAACCCATCCCTGTAGGGATTCTGGTTTCCGTATCCGGGAAGAAGCCGGCGATTCCAATCCCGCAAATTACGTTGTCTGAAAAAAGTCCACAAGTCAACCCCTCGACTGCAACAATCGTCCGCGCTGCGGAACCGGCCAACTCCCCGACGACCACAACCATCGTCCGCACTGCGGATGTAGGAAAACCGGCAGGCTGGTTCGATTTGTTAAAGCGATATGCTCCGGCAATCGCCGTCAGTTCCGTCGTTCATTGCGGGCTTATCCTGGGTTTGTTTTTTCTGTATCAAGGGTTGCTCGATCCGCCGGAGCCCGCCGATGCGGAACCCAAGATCAACACTCGGGTAGAAGAAGCCGAAACCGCATCCGATGCGGACGAACAGAATCTCGATTCCGATTTGGTGGTGAATGATGTGATGGTTGAATTACCGGAGACAAAGGTGCAGCCTGAGCAAGCTGCCGGCGTGGAAGAGAGCGTTGCTTCAACGCAAATCGGCACCAGCACGGGCGATTTGTCCAACCTCGCCGGCTTCCCAAGCGATGATGTCGGCGGCTCCTTCGGAATCTTCCAGCCCGACAAGGACGGGATGCTGGGTCAATCCGGAATGCAAGGTCTGTTCGGCTTGCCGACGGAAGTTCAACGCAGGCTGAAGATCGCGGGTGGGAAATCGGGTCAGATTCAACTTACGCTAGTTTGGAATAACCGCAACGATCTCGATCTGCACTGTATCGATCCGAATGGAGAGGAGATTTTCTACGGAAATCGAAAAGCGGCGAGAGGATCCGAGGGCAATCTTCGACGTGGATCGAAATGCGGGAGCGGACTCTTCGGATTCACCGATCGAGAACATCTTTTTTCCGCAAGGCAAAGCCCCCAAGGGCAAGTATCAGGTCTACGTGAACTATTTTGCCCGGCACGGAGGCAAGGATCCAACCTCTTACGAGGTTTTTGTGAAGGTGAACAGTCGCCGTATGAAATTCCACGGCCTGATCTCTCAGGGTGAGCCGAAGCGGCTCATCTATGAGTTCGAATTGTCGGGGGAGTCGAAGTCGGCAGTCTCAAAGTAATGAACGGCTACTCTCTGATGATGCGACAGTTCGGCAACTCTTTTTTGAGCTGGATCAGAGCAACTTTCGTGACATCAATTTCATTCAGAGTCAGTTGCTGCAACTGTTTCAGTTTTGCCAGTTCTTTCAACCCCAAATCTGTCACTTTGGTCCCGGTAATATCGAGCGACTTCAACTGATTTATCTCCGAAAGGGCTTTAATCCCAGTGTCGGTAATTGCCGTATGGTAAAGGTCCAGCTCTTGTAGTTGTTGACTTCCAACGAGATCTTTCATTCCTTTGTCGGTGACACCTGTCCTGGCCAGCTTCAGAACACGCAGATTCTTGAAACCTGCCAACTCCTTGATCCCGTCGTCTTCCACTCTGGTAACACTTAGGTTGAGTTCTTGCAACTGCGGCAATCTTGCTAACTTCTTCAGACCCGCATTGCTAAAATCTGTGCCAAAAAGGTTCAATGACTTTAGCTGCTTGAACTTTTCGAGATGGATGGAACTGGAATTGGTGACATTTGTGCTGGAAATGTCAAGTGTGTGTAGCTGTTTTAGAAGCGTAAGTTCCTTTATCCCATCATCACTTACTTCAGTTTCGAGGAGGAAGAGTTTTTCTAACCGTTCCAGGCCGGCGAGATGTTTCAAGCCCGCATCCGTGATCTTTGTTCCGCTGAGATTCAGCCATTGCAAGCTTTTCAGAGCAGCCAGTTCCTTCATTCCTTCGTCGGTCACTCTTGCGCCGCCGAGGTTCAATTTCTTTAACCGCTTAATCCCAGCCAGATGTTTCAAGGTCTCATCCCTGACCGGTGGTGTTGTAAGAATGAGCCAGACTTCAACGATAGGCCGGTCGCTGGCTTTCTCGTCTCGTGCGACTACGCCGCCAATTTCTTTGATAAATTTGTCTGCCTTGTCTTCAGCCTCGTCGGCACGGACGACGGAAGTGCAAATGATCAACAAAGCAAAGCCGGCCAAGAAAACGCACCTGCATGATCGAAACATGATTTTCCCTAAATCGGATCAAGGATCAAACGTGGAAGAGTTGTAACCAATCGAGCGAGGAGCCGCAAGTCCGAGAAAAATGCAACGAAAAACCCCGCTGATCTTTCGACCAGCGGGGTACTTTGTAGTTGATGTTGAAAACGAGTCTAACGAGGATGGTTCACATGTAGATCTCTAATTGAGTCGGTTCGTGAAAACCTTGGCAATTGAGTCTGATAAATCAATCCTTAGAAAGGAGGTGATCCAACCGCAGGTTCCCCTACGGTTACCTTGTTACGACTTAGTCCCAATCAAGAAGTCCGTCTTAGGCGCCTATACAGCGACTTCGGCCGTCCCTCTCTTTCGTGGCTTGACGGGCGGTGTGTACAAGGCTCAGGAACACATTCACCGCAGTGTTGCTGACCTGCGATTACTAGCGATTCCAACTTCACGAAGGCGAGTTGCAGCCTTCGATCTGAACTGGGGCGTGTTTTTTGGGATTTGCTCCTGCTCGCGCATTTGCTTCCCTTTGTTCACGCCATTGTAGCACGTGTGCAGCCCTGGACGTAAAGGCCATGAGGACTTGACGTCATCCCCGCCTTCCTCCGGTTTGACACCGGCAGTCCCCCTAGAGTCCTCGAACTTAATCGTAGCAACTAAGGGTAAGGGTTTCGCTCGTTATGGGACTTAACCCGACATCTCACGACACGAGCTGACGACAGCCATGCAGCACCTGTATTAGGCTTCCGGATTGGATACCGTTCGTTCACCGTTTCCGGCTTCTACTTCCTAACGCTTTCGCACATGTCAAGTCCAGGATAAGGTTCTTCGCGTAGCCTCGAATTAAGCCACATGCTCCACCGCTTGTGTGAGCCCCCGTCAATTCCTTTGAGTTTCAGCCTTGCGACCATACTCCCCAGGCGGGGTACTTAGCACTTTTGCTTCGACAGTAAACCCATGTGAAGTCTACTATCTAGTACCCAACGTTTAGGGCCAGGACTACCGGGGTATCTAATCCCGTTTGCTCCCCTGGCTTTCGCGCCTCAGCGTCAGAAGAGGTCCAGCGTGCCGCCTTCGCCACCGGAGTTCCTATCGATATCAACGCATTTCACCGCTCCACCAATAGTTCCGCACGCCCCTACCTCCCTCGAGACACCCAGTATCCACGGCAGTTCGACAGTTGAGCTGCCGGATTTCACCACAGACTTGAATGCCCGCCTACGCGCCCTTTAAGCCCAGTGATTCCGAACAACGTTCGCTCGGTTCGTCTTACCGCGGCTGCTGGCACGAACTTAGCCCGAGCTTACTGTGGATCGATCAAACCTTTCGGCTTTCGTCCCCACTTTCGCGCTTTACAACCCGAAGGCCTTCATCGCGCACGCGGCGTCGCTCGTTCAGGCTTTCGCCCATTGACGAAGATCCTCGACTGCAGCCACCCGTAGGTGTCTGGCCAGTGTCTCAGTGCCAGTGGCGCGGGTCGTGCTCTCACACCCGCTAGCCATCTTAGCCTTGGTGGGCCGTTACCCCGCCAACTAGCTAATAGCACATGGGCCCCTCCCGAGAGCGAAATTCTTTACCAGCAAAGAGATGTCTCCTCGCTGGGCCATCGGGAATTACCCATCCGTTAGGAATGGCTATGCCCAACTCCAGGGTAGGTTACCCATGCCTTACTGCCCCTTTCGCCACTTCCCCCATTCAGTTACCCAAATGGGATTCGTTCGACTTGCATGCCTAATCCACGCCGCCAACGTTCGTTCTGAGCCAGGATCAAACCCTTCACAGAGTGTTCTATGTACACAGTTTTCACTGCGATGCGTTGAACAGAAGCAGTTTGAGTCGCCGGCTTGGAATTGACTCAAATTCATTAAAAGTCTCCCAAGACAAGTCTTGAGAGATAGAGAATGAGGTGAATGCCAATCGGCATTCTTTCCCCCATCCTCGTAGGCTCGTTTTCAACATCAACTTGTCAAAGATCAATTGGAATGAAAAGCGCCAACACCGAAAGCGTTTTACGGCTTCCGATGGGTACGCAAATCATCAATCACGTTATTGAACGCGACTCATTTACTTTACGGTCGAAGCCCGAAGTGTCAAGAGAATAGGTTGGTACAAGGGAAAAAATTCCCCGACGTCATCGAATGAGACGTTTTTGGGAGAGATCGAACTACGCCGGAACCCTTGCGTGCTCTTCCATTTACACGAGATACATGCCCCACTGCCAAATCCCAATTGCCGCGATTAAAATTTTGGACCTGGATTTTGCGGACAGTTGGTTTGGAAGGGGAATACCTCTTTTACGAAGGCTTCACGGGTCGTACAACAAGATCATGATTGAAATATACATCGAAGTCAAGCAGGAACTGCCTCCTTTCTTCAAAAGCTCATCATGACTACACCAAAAGTGTTGATCTTGCGCGCTCCCGGCACCAATTGCGATGGCGAAGCCCAATTTGCTTTCGAGCGTGCGGGCGCTAAAGCGGAACCAGTCCACATCAACCGCCTCCGCGAAGATCCCAAATTGCTGCATCGCTACCAGATCCTCATGATTCCCGGCGGCTTCAGTTATGGTGACGATGTTGCGGCAGGGAAAATCCTGGCGAATCAACTCACTCACTTTTTGGGGGATGAACTTCGCAAATTCCGCGACGCCGAGAAACTGATCCTGGGCGTGTGCAACGGCTTTCAGGTTCTTTTGAAAGCGGGCATTCTGATTCCGCCCGATGAGGATGGAGGCGCTCGCCACCCTTGCACACAACACGAATGGTTATCAGGACCGCTGGCTTCACGTGAAGGTCACTTCAGATCGCTGCCCATTCCTGAAAGGTATCGAGCAAATGCACATTCCGATGGCTCATGGCGAAGGGAACTTCATTTGTCGCAAAGAATGGATCTTGCGCGGGCTGGAACAAGCCGGACAAGTCGTATTGCGTTATGTCGATGAACATGGTGCGACCGGGGGATACCCGATCAACCCCAATGGATCTCAGGGCGATGTCGCAGGCATCTGCGATTTTACTGGGAGAGTTCTAGGGTTGATGCCGCATCCGGAACGGCACGTATTGCCGACGCAACATCCGCGCTGGACGCGCGAAGGACTTAAAGATGAGGGGGATGGGTTGCAGCTTTTCAGAAACGCGGTGGAGTTTTTCAAGGTATAACTGGAGGTACTTATTGAAACCAACTATCTCAGCAAACCTCGAAACTGCTCCCGATCCAGTTCACAATCCCGTAGAATCTTGCTCATCAATCCCGGTCCAATCGTTTCGCCCGCATGTACCGAAACGACCGTCGTGCGCCCATCGGTATGCCGCATGAATCGATGGGCACCGCGAATGCGGACGACGGAGAACCCACCACGTTCAAGCACTTGGACCACCTCGGCGCCAGTCAACGCGGGTAGCTTACTGCTCATGCCGGGACACTCACACGCTGGACGCCAATGAACTCCAATTCGCTTGCGTCCTCGACTCTCACCTCAAGGCACAACGAAATCGCTTCCCGCACTCGGTCCATCAACTCATCGAGCGATCGGGCTTGGGTATGACAACCCGGCAGGGCAGGTACAGAAGCAACGTAGTACCCCTCTTCGTCGCGCTCAATGACCACATTAAACTCGTGGCTCATAACGCCTCCTTCAAACGTGTCCACACAACTATTCGACCCCAGGTGAGGCGGCTCAGGCCAACCCGCTTGATCCATCATGCTGCGCCGCCGAGGAACACGCCGACATCATTTCTAGATCGAGATCCCTGGCGATCCGTCCGCTTGACCTCCCCACATGGCTTGCGACTCGCGGAGATATCGTTCGTGCAATTCGGGAATCAGAGTCTCAATCGATGGGGTAAAGTAAAACCACGGTAGTCCATCCTGCTCCAAGGCCCTCTCAAACGGCTCGTACCAGTCGCGGTCGCCGGCTACTGGGTCAAGCCTTGTACAAAGTCCGAACGAACAAGAACACCCACCGTGAGGGAACTCCACACGGTCGTCACGCCAAGTGATAGCTTCCTGAAAGCTGCGATATGACCGCCCCGACATGTCGGCTGCCCCGCCCGGTGGCACCCACATGAAGCAATATCGCCCAGGGCAGATGTTGGCGGGTGGCTTCGTGTGCTTATCCCAACCCATAAATTTCCTTCGCCTATGCTAGCCGAACATTAAGACGTCTATGCTGCATGCTCCGCCCGACCCTGCTTGGCTGTTCGCCAACGACTTTGTTGGCGGAGTATGCAGCATAGACTTGGGTTGACCTAAACCGCTTCGCAACGACTTCCTGTGGCAGTTCGATTGGAAGCGGTTCTCCTACGTTGCACTGTAACGGTTCATCGCCTCGCGTTGCAAGTGTTTTTCCGCCATATTCAGCTCGTTGAACTCGCTTGGTGTCCGGAGCGCAAGCCCGCAATCTTGCCTTTCTTCTCTTGCGGCACGCAAGCTTCTCGAAACTTCCTCTTTTTTGCACAAGGCCGCTTGATTTTTGTAATTACGTACACTGTTATAGGTGTTGGTGGGTTGGGAGAATGTCGGGAGCGATCGTGGAACAAAAGTGGGTCAACTTCCAAAGAATTTGGACTGGATCAAACGATTTTCGATTTGACGAATTGCTTTGCAATGGATCGCCCGGTTAGAGTCAGCAAACTTCACGGAGGCGGTAAACTTTCGATTGGGATTTGCCAAAAATGGCCCCTCACCCCCCCCTAAGCAAAGTACGCCAAAGTACGCCAATTTAAGTTTACTACCGGGATGAAGCATGAGACCAGCAGTTGGGTTACCGACGGGAACATTGGTTCTGACGACAGTATTGGACACAGTAGAACTACCCAATGCACCGGGTTTTACCTATTGATGGACCTATTGACTTTCCGACAGGACAACGAAGTAATTCTCCATTAAGAATGAGAATCATTATGAGTGAAACCGTCGTCGATTTTCAAGACCGCAAGCAGCAACTCCGGGAGCAGGCCCACGCCAACCGGAATGCCCAGCTCAATAAGGATGAACTCAGCAAACAGATTTGCGACAAGTTCATGGCCTTACCGGAGTATGCGACCGCCCGGACGGTGATGTTCTACATCGATGTTCGCAGTGAAGTGCGCACCCGCCATGCGCTTCCCGAAGCACTGAATTCCGGAAAGCGCATCATCGTACCTTGGTGCAATGAACATGGCGAACTGGAACTTTTTCCGCTTCTGAGCATGGATGAACTTGCGGTGGGGATGTACAAGATCCTGGAGCCGAAAGCAGAGTTGCGAAAACTCCCTGAAAAACAGGTTGCGGCGACTGATCTCGACCTCGTCATGGTGCCTGGCGTGGCCTTCGATCGTCACGGGGGCCGAATGGGGCATGGGAAGGGTTACTACGACAAACTGCTGCAACATGCCCGTCCCGATACGCCTTTGATTGCTCTGGCTTTTGAATGCCAACTCTTTCCCGAAATCCCCACCGCTGGGCACGACATTTTTATGGACAAGATCATTACCGAAACGGCGATTTACCAAGGTAAAGGCAGGACGTAACCGCTGTGAAATGGCTTTTAGCTGCAAGCGTCATACTTACACAACCTTCCAGTTTATCGAGTACTGAAGCCTCTTATGTCCGACGTTTCCACGGTTATCGGCAAGATCACCTCCAATATTGAAAAAGTGGTCATTGGGAAGCGTCCGCAGATCACTATCGCCCTTGCCGCCTATTTGTGTGAAGGCCACATTCTCCTCGAGGATGTTCCCGGCGTTGCCAAGACGATGCTCGCTCGCGCCATCGCCCAAAGTGTCGGCTGCACTTTCAAACGGCTCCAGTGTACTCCAGACCTTTTGCCCACCGATGTAACCGGCGTTTCGATCTTCAATCAGAAAACCACGGAATTTGAGTTCCGGCCCGGACCGATCTTTGCTCAAACGGTCCTGGCGGACGAAATCAATCGCGCCACGCCGCGAACGCAATCGGCCCTACTGGAAGCGATGGCCGAACGCCGCGTCACCGCCGATGGGCAGACTTACAAACTCAAGGCTCCGTTTCTGGTTCTGGCCACGCAAAATCCAATCGATCAGGAAGGTACTTTCGCTTTGCCGGAAGCGCAGCTCGATCGGTTTCTGGTCCGGCTCAGCCTTGGCTATCCTTCGATGGAAGAAGAAAGCCGAATGTTGCATAGGCTGCAAAAGGGGCATCCCATTGACGATCTGGCCGCGGTCGCGCGAGCTGAGGAGATCCTTGCCTGTCAGGAGGCCGTGCGCGGCGTCCATGTCGACGAGAAAGTTCGCAGCTATATCTTGCAAATCGTCCACGGAACGCGCAATCACGAAGATGTGTTGTTGGGTGGCAGTCCGCGCGCGACGATCGCCTTATTCAGAACCGCGCAGGCACTCGCAGCGATCGGCGGACGGGACTTTGCCTTGCCCGACGATGTGAAGCGAATGGCTGTTCCGGTACTGGTGCATCGACTCATCCTGAAGCCGGAGAGTCGACTACGGAAACGAACGGCAACAGCGCTCGTCACCGAGATTATGGAGGACGTGAAGGTGCCGTTACTCGATCAACAGATCGAAGAGGGAGTGGACTATTTCAAGTGACGGGCCATTTACATTCTGTCGATGCTGAATTTCCTTTCACATTATTCAATATACGAGCAACAAAGCGTCGAAAGTTGTGGCAGCTATTTGGAGTGCGGCGCTTTTCAGCTGCTTTTGTTTTTCTTTTCGTTTTTGGCAATTAGTTGCTCATTGATTTCCCAGAGGGTTTGCGAATCGGGCTAACTGGATTTGAACCTGCGGACGAATTCGAGAACATTCTCCTTCGCGCGGCAGCGAGTTACGGTTACACTCAATAATCATGTCCGACGTAACCCGCCTCCTCGACGCCGTTGCAGCCGGCGACGGTCGGGCTGCCGCTAACTTACTCCCGCTTGTCTACGACGAGTTGCGGAAGCTCGCGGTCGCGCGCATGGCGGCGGAAGTTCCCGGCCACACTCTCGACGCCACCGCCCTCGTGCACGAGGCTTACCTGCGACTTGTGAATGTCGAACAGGCGCAGGACTGGGATGGCCGAGGACACTTCTTCGCCGCGGCCGCCGAAGCCATGCGCCGCATCTTGATCGATCAGGCCCGACGCAAGCGGCGGCCCAAGCACGGAGGCGACCGCAAACGCATTGATCTGAACGAAAGCCTTTCCCTCAGCCAGGCTGCCGATGACGACGACTTGCTGGCCTTGGATGAGGCGCTGACGAAGCTTGCCCTGGAGGAGCCTGCCAAAGCCGAGCTCGTCAAGCTGCATTTCTTCGCCGGCTTGACTCTCGAAGAAGCCGGCAAAATCTTGGGCATCGCGCCCCGCACCGCCAAGCGGCACTGGGCCTATGCCCGTGCATGGCTGTACGCTGCCATTCGCGATGTCTCGTCCCCCGCCGAAACTTAATTTTTTTTCGTGGCCCCTTCAAGTCCGGAAACTCGCATTGCTTCTCGAACGGACCTCCAGGAGTTGAATTCGTGGACCGACCAAAATTCGAACCTGATGTTATCTTCTGCGCTGCCATCGAGTTGGCGTCGGCAGCGGAGCGTGACGCCTACCTCGACAAGGTTTGCGGCGACGATCTCCAAACCCGCCGGCGTGTCGAACGGCTCCTGGAGGCTCACTCTCAGGCCGGCAGCTTTCTTGCTGCTCGCCCCGCCTTGCCGGCCACCACCGATTTGCCCGCCGAATCGTCAGGGACCGTGATCGGTCCATACAAGCTGCTCCAGGAGATCGGCGAGGGGGGCATGGGTGCCGTCTGGCTGGCGGAACAGACCCGGCCGGTGCAGCGGAAGGTGGCGCTAAAAATCATCAAGGCGGGGATGGACAGCCGGAATGTGCTGGCTCGCTTCGAGGCCGAGCGACAGGCACTGGCGTTGATGGACCACCCCAACATCGCCAGGATTTTCGATGGCGGTGCCACGGCAGCGGGTCGTCCGTTCTTCGTCATGGAACTGGTCAAGGGCCAGCCGATCACACGGTATTGCGACGAGCACCGCCTGACGCCGCGCCAGCGGCTGGAACTGTTTGTGCCCGTCTGCCAGGCGATCCAGCACGCCCACCAGAAGGGTATCATTCACCGCGATATCAAGCCATCGAACGTCCTGGTGGCACCGTACGACGGCAAGCCGGTCGTCAAAGTCATCGACTTCGGCGTCGCCAAGGCAACAGGCCAACGGCTCACCGAGAAGACATTGTTCACTGAACTGGGCGCAGTGGTCGGAACGCTCGAATACATGAGCCCGGAGCAGGCCGAGTTGAATAACCAGGACATCGACACGCGGAGCGACATTTATGCGCTGGGCGTGCTCTTGTACGAGCTGCTCACCGGCAGCACGCCACTCACGCGCCAGAAGCTCAAGCAAGCCGCGTTCGGCGAGATGCTGCGGAGGAGCCGCCCCGGCCGAGCACCCGGCTGTCGGATTCCAAGGATTCCCTGCCTTCAATCTCGGCGCAGCGGCACACGGAACCCGCGAAGTTAACGAAACTTGTGCGCGGCGAGCTGGACTGGATCGTGATGAAGGCACTGGAGAAGGACCGCGGCCGACGTTATGAGACAGCTAACGGCTTCGCCATGGATGTCCAGCGCTATCTGGTCGATGAACCGGTGCAGGCCTGTTCGCCGTCGGCTTGGTATCGGATGCGCAAATTCAGCCGCCGGAACAAGAAAGTCCTAACTGCGGGAGGCGCTGGTTGTCCTGGCTCTGATCCTCGGTACGGTCGGCAGCACCTGGCAGGCGATCGAGGCCACCGCAGCCCGTGAAGCGGAAAGCAAGGCCCGAATGGAAGAACGGGAAGCTCGCGGCGCACTCGACATTGCCCGCGAGGAGCAGGAACAGCAGCGCTTGCAGATCAACCGGGATTTGAGTGATGCACTGGTGGAAGTCGCCGGATCGCGGGAGAAGTCCCGCGCAGCACCAACTGGCGACGCGGAGCCGTGGAACCAGTTCCGCGCTGCGCTGCGGCGTGCGGAGGCGCTGGCGGGAAGCCCGCTCGCGGACGCTGCTTTTGCCGGCCGCGTCCGGGACCTCCAGTCGGACCTGAAGCAGGACGAAGCCGACCGCCGCATGGTTGCCCGGCTGGAGGAAATTCCCCTGAGTCAGGCAGCGAGTCCCTTTATCGCCGGTGTCAGCGGTTCATTGCGCCCCCTCTACAAGGCCGCCTTCAACGAGTACGGCCTACCGGTTTTCAACCTCGATCTCGACGAAGCTGCTCGTCGCATTGCTGCATCCCGAATTCGCGATCGGCTCGTGGTCGCTCTCGATAATTGCGCGGAGAACTTCTGGGATTTGATGAATCGACTCATCCCCATCATCCAGCGCGTCGAGAAGGATAAGAGCCCCTGGGTGCGAGCCTATTATGACGCCCGGCTCCGCAACGATAGGAAGGCGCTGGTCAATCTGGCCAAGCAGCCGGAGGCGATACAACAGTTGCCGAGCACCATTTGCCAACTTTGCGGGTGGGTTTTTATCTCGTACGACAGCAAAACTGCCATTGCACTTCTCCGGGAAGCCCACCTCCGATACCCCGGTGACTTTCGGATTAATCACATGCTCGGAAAGTACGTACCGGGTGCGGAAGCCATTGCTTTCTATCGCGCCGCCTTGGCTGCCCGTCCCGAGAGCCCTGCACTCCGTAGCGCCTTGGCTGGTGCTCTATTAACCTTCGGCAACAAAGACGAGGCCATCGCTCAGTACCGGCATGTGGTTCAGGCCCGGCCAGACAGCTTCGCTTACCTGGAATTGGGAACCGCTCAGTGGACAGTAGCGGGAAACGAACACATTGATGAAGTGATCGGCGTTTTCCGGAAGGCTGTCGAGGCAGATTCGAAATCCGCTATAGCCTATGCTCACCTGGCGGTCGCGCTGCGTGCCAAGGGCGACACGGTGGGCGCAACGCCGCCGAGCGCCGCGTGGTCGAAGTCGAACCGCGTTCACCCGGTGTGGTGTATGAGCGGGCTGGCGAGGCGTTTCATCGCAAACATGCTCGGGACGCGGCGATCCTCGCCAGGCGCAAGGCTATCGAACTGGAGCCGGTAGGGACGGGGCGGGGCGACATTCACCTGAGCCTCAATCAGTGGGATGAGGCGATCGCCGATTATACCAAGGCCATGGAGACAGATCCCAAGAAGATTTCGCCAATGACGAGCCGGGCCCACTGTTACATGCAACTTAAGCAATGGGACAAGGCGATTGCGGATTGCACGAAAGTCATCGAGTGGGATCCCAAAAACACGAAAGCCCTCTATTCTCGGGCTGAATGTTTCCAGGAACTTCAGCAATGGGACAAGGCAATTACGGATTACGCGAAACTCATCGAGTGGACCATCGAGGAAAATCCCACGAACATTTCGGCTGTACAGCGGCGGGCCTTCTGTTACCGGCAACTTAAGCAATGGGACAAAGCAATTGCGGATTACGCGAAACTCATCGAGCGAGACCCCAAAGACACGTTTGCGCCCAGTCAGCAGGCTGCCTGTTACCGGATGTTGGGGCAATGGGACATGGCAATCGCCGTTTACACCAAGGCCATCGAGGCCGATCCCAATAACTTTTCAGCCGTGCGGCAGCGGGTCTTCTGTTACCGGCAACTTAAGCAATGGGACAAGGCAATTGCGGATTTCGCGAAACTCATCGAGCGGAACCCCAAAGACACGGATTCCCTCCGTCAACGGGCTAACTGTTACCAGCTACTTAATCAATGGGACAAGGCAATTGCGGATTTCAACAAAGTCATCGAGCGGAACCCAAAAGACACAGTTGCGCTCTGTCTTCGGGCAGACTGTCACGGGCGGCTGCAGCAATGGGACAAGGCGATCGCGGATTTCGACATGGCGATCGAGGTAGATCCGAAAAACCCAAGCAGCTGGGCATGCCGGGCGTCCTATCACGGCAATCGAGAGCAATGGGACAAGGCGGTGGCCGATTACAGCAAAGCCATCGAACTGAATCCGATCAAACAAAACGCAGGGTTCTTGAGCCAGCGAGCCTACGGCTTCGGCGAACTCAGGCAATGGGACAAAGCGATCGTCGATTATCGAGCCGCTCTCAAGCTCGACCCCAACTATGCGGCGGCGCACTGCCACCTCGGTCTCGCGCTCCGCGACCAGGGCCGGTTCGCGGAGGCGTTGGCTGCCTTGCAAACGGGGCACAAACTCGGTTCCCGGGTTCCCGGTTGGTCTCTCCCGTCCGCCAACTGGGTGCGCAATGTAGAGCACCTCATTGAGCTCGATGCCAAGGTGGCGAAAGCCCTCAAGGGCGAACGCCCACCGGCCAATGCAACCGAACGGCTTCAGTTCGCGCCATTTTGCCAGAGGTACAAGCAACTATATGCAACAGCCGCTGCATGGTACGCCGAGGCCTTCGCAATGGAGCCCAAGGCCGTGAAAGACCTGGACTTCCAGCGCTATAACGCCGCATGCGCCGCCGCCCTGGCCGGCAGCGGCCGGGGACACGATACAGGCAAGCTCAAGGACGACGAGCTCGCCCGCTTACGCAAGCAGGCATTGGACTGGCTGCGGGCCGATCTGGTCCTGCATGCGAAACTTTTGCAAGGGGATAAGCCGCAGGATCGGACCGTCGTGCAGGAGCAACTGAAGCATTGGCAGAGCGACGACGACTTGGTGGGCATTCGCAATTCCGCGGCGCTTGCCAAACTTCCTGCCGACGAGCGCGCCGCGTTTGAGCAGCTTTGGGCCGACGTGGAAACCATGTTGAGGAAGGCGCGCGGGAAGAAATGAATAGTGAAGAAACCCATTTCTCTTCTACTTTTTCGTGGCCCCACAAATCAGAAAACTCGCATTGATCCTTGAAGGCGAAGAAAAGATGAATCGGAAGTGAAAGTAAACGGCCGGTGAGCCTCGCCGCCAAGCAGAAGTCTCACCGGCCCGGCCGGCCCCTGGCACCCAGTCTGCAGCCGGGGAACCACCGCCGGCATTATATCGCAGACGGTACGTTTTGGAGGCCGATTTGAACTTGGCCTCCAGAAGGGAAATGGATCATGTGGTTCCGTTCTTTGCTGGCGTCATGCAAATCGGGCGTCTCAGGCAGCCGGCGTAAGCGGTCGTGTCCAGCACGCCGCGGCACGCGCCTTGCCCTGGAGCACCTCGAAGACCGCAGCTTGCCGTCGAGTTACTCGGCCGCGACCGTGTCGGCCCTGATCGCCGACATCAACGCCGCCAACAAGGCAGGCGGCGTCAACACCATCACTCTCACGGCCCCGGCCACTTCGCCATATGTCTTGACGACCGTCAACAACGCCTCCACGACGGGCACCAATCCGCAGGGCGAAAACGGGCTGCCGATCATTGCCGCGAACGACAATCTGACCATCGTCGGCAACGGCGACACCATCGAGCGGGGTAACGTGCAAGCGTACTTTCGCCTGTTCGACGTCGCCAGCGGCGGCTCGCTGGCCTTGGATAACCTGACGATAACTGGTGGGTGGGCTCCGGGTGCCGGTGGCACTGGTGGGCAGAACCCGGCAGGCCCATCGAATAACGCGTTCGCCCAGGCGGAAGGAGGGGCGATCTACAACCAGGGAACGCTCGTCCTGAATGGCGTGACCTTTCAGAACAACCGGGCCGAGGCTTTAGCTAAGTCTGGGACCACCGCCGCCGGCGGTGCCATCTTTTCCTATGGCGGCTCGGTCACGCTGGAGGGCGGCACGATCGTCTCGAACAATTCGGCCATCGGCACCTTGGGCTCCTACGGGGGAAACGCTTACGGCGGCGGCCTGTGTGCGGTCGGCAGTACAGTCATCGTGACTCAGGCAACCCTGGACAACAATATTGCCTCGGGGGCGGGGCTCGGCGGGATCGAGTCGTACGACGGCGTCGCTTACGGCGGCGGTCTATATGTGAGCGGCGGTAAACTCAACCTGACCAACGCTACCCTGAACGGCAATGCCGCCACTGCCGAATACGGTGCCTACGGGGGCGGCCTATTCCTGTTCGGAGGCACCACCACCCTGACCAACTGCACCGTGCAAACCAACTCCGCGAATATCAATTCGGCCCCTGGAGATGGCCAAGGCGGTGGCATCTACATCTACGCCGGCACCTACGCCATCGGCTACCAGCCCGGGTACGTGAACACTTACGTCAACCTGGACGCAGCCACGGTAGAGCAGGTGACGGGGAATACCGCTTCCAGCGGTGCCGCATATGACAACATCGTCGGCACCTACACCCTCACCTAGGGTGAGCTTAAATCGCGTTTTAGCAATTCAGTGGTGGTTTAGATTGCGTTCATTGTGCAGCAAATTCGATCGAAACTTGGTTCGGGACTACCATAATCACCAGGCATGTTCGGTATCTTCTGAGCGCGCGGACAACTACCCATTGAGTTTGGGCCGAAAATCTCCGTGCGGTGGGCCGCCGGGTGGCGGCCCGAGACGAATTTCACCCTTGAACGTCGGTCCCAGCAACTCTTTCCACTTCTCTCGTTGCTCGGTCGTCATCACCCGAAGCAGGCGATCCCCGACATCTTTCCAGAACTGTTCCGAACGCTGCCTTGAATCCGGACCTCGGCTCCCCGGTCCGCCGCCTAGCCCGCCCCGTCGGAACATTTTTTGCCGAGCTTCGTCCAGAATCTCACGAATCTCCTTTTGCTGTCGCGTATCGAGGCCAACTGCTTCAATCGTTTCCGTATCGCTGAGGGCGTGCAGGCCGCGCTGTTGCCGAGCAATCTGTTGTAAGCGCCGATATTGATCCTGGTGGAGAGCTTCATTCAGCGCTTTGTTAGCCTGGTGCTCTTCCTCGGGATTGCGGACGAACCCTCGTTTGGTTTCGATGAGTTTCTGCACCTGGGCAATCTGGGCCTCCGTCAGTTTCAATTCCTTCTGCACGGCGGGTTGCAGGGCGAGGAATCCCATCCCGAAACCCCGGCCGAAGTGCGGCCCCATAGGGGGGCCGTCGCCTTTGCCGGGAAAGCGCATTCTCTCCTCCCGGCGCGCCAATTCGTACATCGCCACCGCATCCGCTCGCGATCCGACCTGTTCAAGGATATCGGCGATGCGATACTTCGTTTGAATCAATTCATCGCGGATCAAGAGATCATCCTGATGCTGTTCGATGAATTCCTGGTAATAATTTAGCAACTTCTCCAGCAATTCACGACGATCAACGCGCCCCTCTTCGCCGAGCCGGGTCAGATAATCGAGCACCTTGCGGGCTTCCTGGTAATTGCGTTCGGCCTTGGCGCGCTGATCGGCTTCCTGTCGAAGTGCCTCGGCCTCTTGGCGCAGAGCCGTTTCCTTGCGATCGGATTCAGCGGCGAGTTTGTCCTTCGCATCGCGCATCTTGGCCTCGGCCTCGAGCACGCGCCAGGTCGTGACGGCCAGAACCAGCACTGCCACCAACAGCCCAAGCACGCCCATCGCAACGACCTTTCGACGCCGGCGCGTCCATTTCGTCAAACGGTCGCGCAGCGTTGGCCGCCGGGCCGAAATGGGCAGGTCGTCCAGGAATCGCTGCAAATCATCGGCCAGCTCGCCGGCGCTGCTGTAGCGTTCTTCCGGGATCTTGGCCATCGCCTTGAGAATGATGGTTTCCAGATCGACCGGAATGGCACTGTTCCATTTTCGGGCGCAACCGGATCATCTTCCAGAATTTGCCACAGACAGGTCTGTCGATTCTCGCCGCCAAAGGCAGGTTCCTGGGTTGCCAACTCGTACAGCGTGACACCCAGTGCATAGACATCGCTGCGCGGATCGATGACGGGCCTGCCTGTGGCCTGTTCGGGACTCATGTAGCGCAGCGTACCGATGATGTCGCCGGGAGCGGTCATTCCGGGAGCCGATTGAAAACGAGCCAGACCGAAATCGGTAATCCACAGGTTGCCGCGGCCATCGACCAGGAGATTCGCCGGCTTAATATCGCGGTGGACCACTCCCATTTGATGGGCATATTCCATGGCCTGCGCCGCCTGAACTCCCAGATGGGCAACGGTGCGAAAAAACTCCCGGCCCCTGACCGATTGCTGAAGCAACGATGCCGCCGGCAGAGGGGCAGTGTGGACGGAGGGTGGTTTCGTGGTACCGGAATTTGCGTCTTGCGTTCGAGCTTGAGTTGCTGCAACGATGTCGTTTGGCGACCAGTTGGGCCGGCTCGACTTGCGGAGTTGATCGATGAGGGCGGCGAGAGTTTGACCGTCGATCACTTGCATGGCATAGAAATGAACGCCGCGCTCGCAGCCCACCGCGAATACGGGAACGATATTGCTGTGGTGCAGGTGTGCTGAGGCGCGGGCTTCATTCTCAAACCGTTGCAGCTGGCGAGCGTCGAGGGTGGCTGCATACAGCAAAACTTTCAGCGCAACCCGTCGATTGAGCGAAATTTGTACCGCCTCGTAAACAACTCCCATGCCGCCTCGACCGATCTCCCGAATGAGGCGGAAATCGCCAAGCGTCCCGCCCATTCTTAACGGAGGTGGAGCTGCGATGTCTCCCTGGGCCGGACGCAATTCCGGCGCGGTAGTCAAAAGAAAATCCAGCCCGTCAATGCAGTCTGCAAGTTCTGTGGCAATGTCGGGAAACCGGGCAAGAAATGCGGTCCGATTCGGCTTCTGTCCGCTTTCGAGGGAAGTCTGATACTCTCGAACTGCGTCCAGCAGACGAGGATCATCCGCCTCCAATCCCTCGCGGTTGGGAATCGACTGATATTCGGTGTCGTTCACGTGCTTTCCCCCAGCACTTTGCGCAATCGCGGCAAGGCACGAACCCAAAGTTTTTCGACGCTATCGATGCTCCGACCCATCCGAGTTGCCACTTCGGGGAAGGTAAGCCCTTCCAGATGACGAAGGATGATGACTTCCCGATAGTCGGTGGGTAATTGACCAAGAGCATCCGCCAGCAAGACGGCTTGCTCGCGCCGGCTAACGCTTTGACTCGGAGAACTCGCGGGCGCGATCAGGCCGCGATCGATCGCCCATGAAGACCGATCGATTTCATCCTCGAGGATGCGTTCCAACCGAATGTCGCGCGCCTGAGTACCGAAATATCGGCGCACCAGGTGAGCTAGACAAGAAGCGAGAATCCGGCGCAACCACGCTGTGAGTTCCTGCTCCGCAGTCCCGCGAAACTCCGCGAAATGTTGGGAAGCAGCCAGGAATGCTTCCTGGACCATATCGGCAGGATCGATCTTGCCCTGGAGACGACGACCGATCTGGAGCCGGGCGAGCAGGGTCAAGTAAGGCCGATAGAGTTCCAGCAAGCCGCCGAGGGCAACCTCATCTCCCGTTCGGGCAAGGGACAGGAGAGCATCCCGATCGTCCACCGGAATCATTATCTTGTCCTCTATAGTAGAGGTTCCGCAGGTTAGCCAATTACCGCCGCTGAATCCAAATGATTTCTTATCTAAACAGAGATGAACAAACGATGGGAAATTCGGGTGTACGATATGGTTCGCTTCTAAGCGGCCATTTCATACACCCGTTCCTCAGCCTTGTTTTTTTGTCTGGTAGTGTTGTATTCGCGTTGTCCTGTTGCGTTCGCTTGTCGGCGTTCCCAAAAATCCTTCATTTCTTGGCCATCACTCAAGTAGTCCCTTTATCTTAATCTTAATCTTAATCGAATTCAAATCCGAGTAAGATTATGATTAAGATTAGGTTTAAGATGTTGAGGGTGTATCAACCTGCTTTCCATCCGCTTTCTTATTCCTATCCTGTACACTGTCGGTTATCCCGCCTCTCCGCAGCTTTTCTGGAGTAATGGTTCGCATGAATTCTATCGCGCTTTTGCTTGCTCTGACGGCAGTTCCGGTTCCGTCCGGTGCGGAAAAAGGTCTCGAATGGCCGCAGTTTCGCGGACCCAGCGGAGATGGCCACTATACCGGGCGCAAGCTTCCCACCGAATGGGGACCGGATAAGAATGTTGTCTGGAAAACGCCAATCCCTGGGCTAGGCTGGTCATCGCCCATTTTTCACAACGGTCGGCTTTACCTGACCACGGCAGTGAAAAAAGACTCGACCTATTCGCTGCAAGCTCTCTGTGTGGACGCTGCCAAAGGAAGAATCCTTTGGCAGCAAGAGATCTTTGTCGAGGACACCAAGACCGTCCAGCAGCCTCACAGCAAGAATAGCCACGCCAGCCCGACCCCGATCACCGATGGAAACACGCTCTTCGTTCACTTCGGGCACATGGGCACCGCTGCGCTGGATTTCGACGGCAAAATCCTTTGGAAGAAAGCGGGCTTGTATAGCAAACCTCAGCACGGCAGCGGCGGCTCGCCCATTCTCGTCGATGATAGAATCGTCTTCAGCGGCGACGGGAACGATAAGCAATTTGTCGTCGCACTCGATAAGAAAACCGGCGATATCGTCTGGCAAACGAATCGGTCGATCAAGGCGACACTGCCCTTCTCTTTTGCCACTTGTCAGCTCATCGAACACAATGGTCAGCGGCAAATCATCAGTCCCGGCAGCGATATGGTCGGCGCTTATGATCCGAAAACGGGCGAGGAAATCTGGCGCATTCGATTTATAGGCTGGTCCTTGATTCAGCGCCCGATCTTTGGTCATGGGCTGGTCTATCTGCAATCCGGATACGTCACGCCCATCATGTATGCCGTGAAGCCGGACGGCAAGGGCGACGTCACCAAATCGCATATTGCCTTTAGCGTAAAGAAAAGGATCGCCCAACACCCCATCGAATTTACTGGTCGGTGACGAGTTGTATTTGTTTGCCGACAACGGCTATGTGACGTGTCTGGACGCCAAGACCGGAGAGAAGATTTACAACGAGCGCATTCCGGGTGAGTATTCATCGTCGCCGATCTATCACGACGGAAAGATCTGGATTACTAATGAGCAGGGCGTCGGGATCGTTTTGCAAGCAGGCAGAGAGTTCAACATCATCCGAAAAAACGATATGAAGGAACGAACCTTTGCATCGTTCGTTCCGGTGGATGGGTCGCTCTATCTGCGGACGGAAACGCAGTTGTATCGATTTCAGGAGAAATAGCTTAAACGAGAATAACTAACCACAGAGCCACAGAGAACGCAGAGAAGACATCACCTGAACTTGAAGCGTTTGCGAAGAGAAACCGTTCGTGTTTATCCGTTTTTCTCTGTGTTCTCTGTGACTCTGTGGTTAGTTATTGTTTGATTCTTGGTTGAACTGCTTACATTTTTGAACGCTCCGATTTAGGTAGTATCATGGTTCGTCCTCGCATCAGCGTTTTCCCGAAATGTTATTTCGATGATCTCTGCCACGGTCGGCGCGACTACCTCGAATGGCTGCGGCAAGCTGCCACGCTCGGCGGTGAGGGCGTCGAACATTACGATGGCTTCTTTCGCAGTCTGGACGATGCCGGTATCGAGCCCGTATGTCAAGTCATGGCAGAAACGCGGCAAATTTCTTCGATGCTTTGCTTCTCGCCCGATTTTACTCATCCCGATCCGGAAGAACGTCGCCGGCAAGTCGAGCGCCAGAAAACGGCGATCGATCTTTGCGTCCGTTTGGGGATCACCCATTGCCGAACCCTCAGCGGTCAACGATTACCGGGCATGACCCGCAAGGAAGGGGTCGAACGAACCATCGAAGGAATCCGCCGGTCTTTGGACTACGCGGAGCTGAAAGGGATCACGCTTTGCATGGAGAATCATTACAAGGACGGCAACTGGCAATACCCCGAATTTGCCCAGCCCGAAGATATTTTCCTGGAGATCGTCGGTAAGATAGATTCGCCGTGTTTCGGAGTGCAATACGATCCTTCCAATGCCGTCGTCGGCGGCTACGATCCGGTCGCGTTTCTGGAAAAGGTCAAGCATCGGGTGGTGACGATGCATGCCTCGGATCGCTATCTTGCACCGGGGGCAACGCTGGAAGAGCTTCGCCAGGCCGATGGAACGATCGGCTATTCCGCGAAACTGCTGCACGGCGAAACCGGCAAAGGCATGAACGATTACGACGCGATTTTTCGCATTTTGAAATCGGTAGGATATTCGGGATGGATCTCGGTCGAGGATGGCATGAACGGCTTGGACGAACTCGCGCGCTCCGTGGAGTTTTTGAAACGGAAGCGCGCGGAGTATTATGGATGACAATATTAACCTGATTCACATGAGGAGTTCGACACATGAAGTATCTCTGTTCCGCACTGGTCACAATCATGCTTACCGCAATTCCAGCAACTGCCGAAGAGAAAAAGGGCGATACGCGCGTCTTCGAGATGCGCACCTACTATGCCATGCCGGGCAAGATGAAGGATCTGCACGCTCGCTTCCGCGATCACACCTGCAAACTGTTCGAGAAGCACGGTATGACGATCATCGGCTTCTGGAGCCCGACCGATGGCAAAGTGGCCGAGGAAAAAATGGTCTACATTCTTGCTTATCCCAGCAAAGAAGCAGCGGACAAAGCCTGGAAAGCATTCCGCGAAGATCCGGAATGGAAAAAGGCGGCCCAAGAATCCGAAAAGAACGGGAAGCTGGTCGCCAAAGTGGAATCGCTGTACATGAATCCGACCGATTATTCACCGATCAAGTAGATCGTAGGGTAAGCGTCTCGCTTGCCTTTGGTTTGCGCAAGGTAAGCGGGACGCTTACCCTACGTCTTTCATCATGACTGATCCCATCATCCTCCGCGATGCCGATGTTGCTCGACGGTTCTTGCTGCAAGGACTTTGTTTTCAGCGCAGGCTGCACCGGTGGCTGCCAACGTCGGCCCCGCGCTGGAATGGTGTCAGCAAATCGCCGGAGAGGGGCATCCGTTGCCGCCGATCGGGTTCGTCGCCGACATCGGCAATATTGCTCTCGGATTGGATCGCGAGAAACGGCAGCGCAAACAGCAAGTTGAAATTCCCGGTTTGCCGCACGGTTTGATCCGATCCTACGAAGACCTGGTTCTCGGAAAGATTTATGCCGACTACTCCTTCGAACGCGCCGGCGATGCACTGAGGCGCTATGCCCCAGGCAAAGAACTGAATCGTGGACTGGACTACATCATCCATCAAATGTGCGAGCATGGAACGATACCTGGCGTAGAGCTCTCGACCGGCGTTATTCGCACGCTCTTGAATGCAAAAGCCGGTTCGAAATCCTTCGAGGATTTGCTTCGGGAAGGCTGGGAGATGTTGACCCAGGATGGCCCGATGGAATTGCTACTCGATTTGTACAAGGCAATCATCGCAGGCGCTCGGCGAATGGCGGAAGTCCTGGCCGCTGAAGATGTCATTGCTCTGGAGCAACGCACCGCCATCGCCGAGGTTGGGCAGTATGTTGCGCACCGGCAAATCGTGCAGATGGCAAATCGGCTCGAACAGGGCTTGCCTCGTCAAAAGGTTCGTCCGCTGGTCGGTCGGCGAAGGTGCCTACCCGCATTCTGGATGAAGATACCTATCCCGTGGGCGGTTTCTCCTCGATCTCCACGAGGGGGACCGTCGAAAGTTTATTGCATTCGCAACTTGCCTATATGGAAACCGATCGCGCCTTGCGGCCCGATTTGTTCGACGTCAAGTTTCTTCGGGATGAGTTGTACTATTACTCGCGCGATGAGAATCAGTTTCTGCGGCGTCGCCGATCTTTTCTCTTCGTGCTCTATCCCGATTTGACCACCGCTCGCTTCAAGGATGCCGAATTACCCTATCAACGCATCGTCATGACGCTGGCATTGCTGCTTTTGACGGTTCGCAAATTAACGGAATGGCTCAGCACCGATGCACTTACTTTTGAGATTCTGCTGGTTTTGGATGGAACGATCAAACCACTCGAACAAGAAGCGGAATTGTTCGGGTTTCTTTTCCGGGAATTGATCGAGAACGAAACCCTAACGATCGAGCATATCCAAGCTGGCGAGATCGCAAAGCGCTGCACTGAAATGGGCCGACGAAGTATGTGTCAATGCCTGACGATCAGCAGCGCTGCCGGGGTCGAAGTCACATCGGATCAGGCCGTCGTGACCGAGTTGCGGATCGCCGGGCCACGACCGGCAATCAAGATGCACGATGAAGAACCGGAGATTTTGGTATCGGATGATGTCGTCGAAAGTTGGACATTGATGGTGGAACGGCTATTACAGTTGTGGGTCTAACGGAACTCAGATGCAAGCGCGGAAATCTCCTGTTGGAATCGCAGTATGGACCTTGTATCCGTTTTCGTCGAGAGCATTGAAGATTTCAAGCCAACGGTCGCCAACCTTTATCAGAAGCCGCGTCCAGATTTCAATTTCGCGGTCTTCAATGGACAGTTGGCCTCGACCAAGCGAAACCGAATGAATTGTCCCGCCGACACAGGCATTGACTGCATCAATTGAGTTTCTCACCCACCGGATCGTTGAGCCTTCGATGCTGAACGGTAGCGATGAATCGTTCGCGATCCAGAGGTCATCGAATCTAGACCAGGAAATCGCAATCACTCTATCTGAATCCGCAAAAAGACGAATTGGCAGATCCGGCCAGGGGGACCATGTACCATCGCTGAGCAGCAACTCAGCTGTTTCGTAGCTGATGAGTTTCGATCCGATCCATTCAGCAAAATGTTGGCGGATCGCAAGCACTTTCAGGTCGAGCATCGACAACCTTCGTTTCTCGGCGAGCCAAAGGCGAGCGTCGGGGCGTTAGCCCGACGTGGACTTCCACACACCACTAGCTGGGCCTCCTCCAGAGTCAAAGTTGCGAATGGAAATATGCAAGTGGAAGGTGGAAGTCCACGTCGGGCTAACGCCCCGACGCTCGCCTTCGGCTCGCCAATACATTTGCTTACGGCTTTGTCTGGCTGTGCATCTGCGACTACCCGTGGTTCATGGTTCCCCTCACATGCTCAATTCCACCACATCCTTGTCCCGCAAGACATGATCGCGTTTGACGGTTTGACCGTCGAACGCAGCGCTTCCCCATACCTTCGCCGATTTCAGTCCCTCCGCCAGATCACTGTGGACTTTCTCAGCAAAATCGAGAACATTTCCTCCAACCGGAATGGTAAACGGCGCTGTCATATCAGGCTGCTTGCCGGGCTGCTTGCCGTAGATGCGTATCAGGTCGAGCCGTTGGAACAGCTTGGTTCGCAGTTCCTCCAAGCCGTCGCCGCGTTCCGCCGAGATCAGGTGGATCGGAAACTTCGGCTCGAACATCTCCCGGACAATTTCCAGCCTATCCATTGCACCTTCCGCATCAATCTTGTTGGCTACCAGCAGCGTCCGAACATGATAGACGGTAGGGTCTTCATCCGATTCCGGCAGTTTGCCAACCAGAATGCGCCGATATTCCTTGAGCCGGTCGTTGACGGTTTCGGTCGAGAATGGCCCATCATCATCGGCGAGATCGACGAACAGCACCGCTGCATCGGCGCTGCGCGTGAAGTCCGCAATGTAGGTTTCAAAGAAGTCGGCGGTGATCGGCGGAAGATCGATCAATTGCAGGCGAACATCTTCCCAATCCATCATTCCCGGCACAGGCTCGCGCGTCGTGAACGGATATGGGGCGACCTCCGGTGTTGCCTTGGTCAGGCGGGTGAGGAGCCGGCTCTTGCCGCAATTGGGCGGGCCAAGAAAGACGATCTGCCCCGCTCCCTGTTTCGGAATCTTGTAGCCGACCGTCTTTTTCGGACTCGACTTGGCCTGTTCGAGCTCGTCGTTGAGTTCGCTGATTTTCGATTTGAGGAGACTCTGAACCTTCTCGCTGGCCTTGTGTTTGGGGAGAATCACCCACATTTTCTTCAGGGCAACGAGCTTTTCTTCGGGCGTGCGTGCCTTTTTGTACTCGGCCTCGGCATCGTGATATTGCGGCGGAAGATTGACTGCCATGTTCTGTTTCCAAGTTCCAAGTTCCAAGTTCCACTGTCCTTGGCTCAAGATACAGGAATATTTGCACTTTATCGATGTTCACCAACAATCGACCACTCGATATTGTAATTTGATCTTGGAACTTGGAACTTGGAACTTGGAACTCTATATGCTCTACGACCAGATCCAACAAGCGACGCAGTTTCTTCGTAGCCGATTCAGCAAGGTGCCGAAAGTCGGCATTATCCTCGGCACAGGGCTAGGCGGTATCGGCGACGATATTCAAGACAAGGTGACGCTTCCCTACGAAGAGATTCCACACTTTCCACGCTCGACGGTCGAAACCCATAAGGGACAGTTTATCTGCGGCACTCTCGGTGGGAAAACCGTTCTGGCGATGGAAGGTCGATTCCATTTCTACGAAGGTTATACCATGCAACAGGTGACTTTTCCCGTGCGCGTGATGGCGGCGCTGGGCTGCGACACGCTGATCGTCAGCAACGCTTGCGGCGGCATGAATCCGCAATTTGCCAAGGGCGACATCATGATTATCGAGGATCATATCAACCTGATCGGCGACAACCCCCTGATCGGGCCGAACGACGATCGTCTGGGGGTTCGCTTTCCCGATATGTGCCATGCTTATGATCGTGAATTACTGAGCCTTGCTCGAAAAATCGGCCTGGAACAGGGCATCAGCACCCAGCAGGGTGTTTATGTAGCTGTTTCCGGACCCAATCTGGAGACGCGGGCGGAGTATCGGTTTCTGCGCACGATTGGAGCGGATGTCGTTGGTATGTCCACCGTGCCGGAAGTGATCGTCGCGGTTCACAGCAAGATGCGTTCGCTGGGCCTTTCGGTCGTTACCGACATGTGTTTACCGGATGCGCTGGAGCCTGTCAGTCTGGCAGCGATCATCGCCACGGCGAATGCCGCGGAGAAAAACCTGCGCACCTTGGTGACGCAGGTAGTGGAGAGGATGTGACTCGACCGCCGCAATACTATTTCTTGGGGCTCTGAGGGAGCAAGGCGTTCAGTTCCTGCTTCACGGTTTGCACAGCGAGTTGTGCGGCTTGCAAAACTGCCTTGTCCCCCTGGGCCTGAGTTCGCGTCATGTAGCCCTTGCGAACCATGCGCTCTGACCAGGCGGCTCGCTCCTGCCAGCTTTCGACCTCTGCTTCGGCGAGCGTAATTTGTTTTCTGAGTTCAGCCATGCAGGGTGTTTCCAATTCGGCGGGCGGCTTTTCACCAACTCCCCGAATTTCCAGGCCGCTGAGATAAATGCCATTGGGAGGAGAACCATCCGCAGGAAGTTGTTCCAGATTCCCTTTGGCGATCACTTCTTTTCCGTCGAGGCCTTCCAGCCGACGGACCAGCACTTTATTTTCGGTGACCCGCAGCCAGACCCTGCTTTCCGGCTTTTCGCCGGATTTCACGGAGATAAAATAGCCGATTCCCATCTCGAATTTGAGCGTGCCTCTGACCTCGGCTTTGATGCCCTGCTCCTTCTTGGCGCGTCCGATGATGTAGCTCTTCAGGGAAATGGAATAGTTTATGGCGAAGGGCAGTTCCTTCGGTTTCGATTGCTCCGTAACCAGAACGATGTTGCTGTGCTCAGCTTGATCGAGTGCCATGCGAAAGTGCGCGCTAATGGTCCCCTTCTTGTTGGTTACCGCCAGTGGAGCCAACAATAGCTCCTTGCCTTTCGCATCCTTCACTTCGAGTTGCACTAGCGACAGAGTTGCCAGCTTGCCGTTCTTGGGTGCCTGAAGGTCGACCCATACGCTGCCGGCTTCCTCCACTGCGGCAAGAGTGAAGTCGAGATCCTCTTTGGCCTGTGTTTCCTTGGTTACGGGGCGCACCTCGATGACGGCAAATGCCTTCTCGGTCAATAGCGGCGACAGCAACATTGCCGCGAGCAGAATGAACATGCGGTTCATGGCGATCTCTCCCTTTGTTCTAACCCTTTGCAGGCTCTATATGTAAAGACGACTGAGCGCGGAAAGTGTTCACTATTGGTGTAGCGGCTCCAGCCCAATGACACTTACTTTGTCGTGTCCCAGGGCGGCGCTACGCTTGGCCCTGGGCTGGTATCCTCCAGGCCGTTGGCCTGAATACCTATCGGGACTCGTATCCACGATCATGGTTTTCGGGGCGAAGCGCACACATCAGTCCCCACTCTTCCATCGGCGCCCATACAGGCCTTACCTGGATTCACGCATCGCGCGGTCGCGCGCACCCCAGCGCTCGCGGTGCGGATTGAGGAATCACCTGCGCCGGAACCCATTCGCGTCACGTGGGGCGACTGGCTGGGAACATTCCTGGAACAACGGAACATCTTCTTGGGGAATTGGTAGGAGGGTTGCCGGTCGTAAGCTGCTCGATTGCGCTGGTCCTGAGTTTATGGGAAACGCTCGAGGGCATTCCGCTTTTTCCCTTTCTTGCGGCCGCTTCAATCAATTTGGCCATGTTCGGTCTACCGCCAGGTGGGGGATATTCATCTCTGCCATTATCTCTGCCACACGATGGCAGTTTGCGAGACACTCGCCGAAAAACCTCAAAAAACACGGGGAAGAGTTAATACCCCCGGCAGGATTCGAACCTGCGACCGACGGATTAGAAATCCGACAGTTGCTCAGCGGTGTACTCGTCTAACTCTTTGCTGATACAGTGATTACGATGACTTAAGAGCAAGCCAGGACTGCCATGACTTTCAATATTTTAGCGCGATTTTCTACACTTTTCAATAGATTCTGTACCGAATTCTGTACCAGTCATTAGCTCGATCAGTATCCCGCGTAGCGCTAAGCCGAATCGTCTGTATTCGTTTAAGTTTGGTCCCTCAAAATCCCGAAAGATGGGGCCAAAAAGCAAACGATGGAAGCGATGCCGCTAAGCGAAACCACACTGTGGAGCCGATGGATAGGCCAGCCTCACAAGACACCATCACCCAACTCAAGAATCACTTCGATGATATTCTCTTCTGATCGGGGAGGGATTTCCAATAGTCTCCGAAATTTACCGGAGCGATGATTTTGATAGGTCCGCTCCTGTCTCTGGAATACGGCCACCCATGATCCCTTGGTTTCTTGCGTTGATTCGACAGCTCGCCTCGCGGGGCGGAATCCAGAATGATGGAGTGATTACTGCATCCGAGATTTCTAAAGACACTCTTTATAGGTGATCTGTAGAATAAGTGTAGGATGAGACCTGAAGGAACAGCTATAGACTTGGAACGAAGACGGAGACGGGCAGTAAGATTGGTGGAATCGGGAGAATCCCCTACTTTTAGTGGCGAGGATACTTGGGGTTACCACTTCATCACTGCACCGATGGTGTCGTATGGCCCGACAGCCTGATGGACTGAGTACCCGACCCATTACCGGGGCTAAATGCCGGTTGTCAGACTCTCAATTGCGGCAACTTGAAAAGTTGTTGCAGCGAAGAGCCACAGCTCATGGTTATCCCAACCAATTATGGACATCGGGCCGAGTTTGTTTGACGACAATTACTTTTCCCCACCGCATTGACTCACCATTTTTGTTACCGAACGTGGGTCGTTGCCTCATAGAGATGTTACCGGCATCTGAAAGAAATCCAGCAGTAATTGGTGGGATTTGGTTGGATTTTTCGCATGGATGCCAAACCGATTTGAAGGGGCAACGTCCTGTTGCCTAATCGGTGCTGGCTCCTGACTCGGCGCTCAAGTCGGCACCCCACGCCTAAGAATCTCGGTAACATTTTGGGATGAGGCAACACGCTGGGGAAAAGTAGTTGTCGTTCATCACGAGTTGCCCAGTTGATCGAGAAGCATTTCGGGATCGAGTATCACCCCGATTATGTTCGGCAATTACTCCGAAAGCGATTGCATTGGACCAGTCACAAACCCCAAAAGCGTGCCCGAGAGGGAAATCAGAAAGAGATCGAACGCTGGAAAGCCGATGAGTTTCCGCGCATTATCCGCGAAGCTTGGCAACGTAAGGCTTATGTGGCTTTTCTCGACGAATCAGGCTTTTTTCTCACCCCGTTAGTGCAACGCACCCTAGCCCCATGCGGCAAGTGAGTCGTCCTGACCTGTTCGGCTAAACACGACCGAATCTCGACCATCGGGTGCGTGACGCTCAGTCCGCAGGTTATGCGGGCCAATTTCTATTTTCAGTTGTTGATCAACCAGAACGCGAACGGGGAGGAGATCGTTAAGTTTTTGCAGTACTTGACGGGGCAAGTGCCTGGGGAGTGGTCGATTGTGTGGGATCGGAGCCGAATCCATTCTCGTTCAAAGGCAGTGAGGGAGTGGTTGCAAAAACATCCACAGGTTGTGGTCGAGGATTTTCCAGCTTATGCACCAGATACGAATCCTGAAGAATGGGTGTGGAGTTGGGCAAAGTATGGTAAAATGTGCAATCTATGCCCTGCGGGAGTAGAAGAATTATATGACTACCTACTCGAAGACACTGATCGACATAAAAAACGATCATCACCTTCTTGCATCGTTTGTTATGGATGCCGGAGTGCCACTCAAATTATATTGATTAGAGTGTCTTTAGAAATCTCGGATGCAGTAACTGCACGTTGTACGTACCTTGTGCGAAGGTTTCCATTTCTGGGCACTCGTCTCGAGCACTTCCTGCGCACGGCTCAGGAGCTCTGCTGTGACGAATTGGAGGAGAAATTCGCGGCGAAGCTGAAGGCGCTGGCCTCCATCAAGCCGATGACGAATACGGAAGTGAAAAAGAAAGCCAGGCGCAAGGAAAAAGCCGCAATCTATCGTGAATGGCAGTCTTGATTGCTGATGTTTCTGATAGACAGCCAGATCCCCGTGATGGTAAATTTCACCCACCCAATCATTAGGAGCCGTTATGGGATTAGAAGATGATAAGGATGCCCCCGCAAATACGATTGAGGGTATCAACGATTTGCTGATCTGGGTTGATAGCCCCAGGAAACGCAGGGCTATGGAGGAATTTCGCATCGAGTTCGAGAAGGAACACGGGCCCACCGACCTGACGAAACGCTACACGTCCTTATTCCCGACCAAGCAACAGAACTGGCTGGCCGAACACCACCCCAAGCGGTATTGGGACGGACTTCCGCCCTACGTTCAGGGGTACATCAAAAAGGAAATGGAGACGGCACATAAATTAGGAAAGTTAGACGATATGCAGCCGCAGCTAATCAAGCTATACCTTAGCCGAGAAATGAATATTGGCGGCGAAAGCCAAGGCCGATGAATCATTCGGCCCCACTTGTTAAGAAGATCAGTTTGCTTTCTGCTCGTTGCCTTTCTCGTTTGCCGCTTGACTCGTCCGATCCGAATGCGGTCGTTCTGCCTATCGGTGGTTATCGGACATAGGCATTGCGTCGGGGCTTGATAATAATTCAATGTCGGTGTTAACCATATCGTTGCTCTTTGGAGGCAAGTCTGACGGCAACACATTTCGCTTTGTATCTTCCCCCGAATTACCAGAATGAAGTGCATTGAACGCCTTCTCCATGTTCTCACTAATCGATTTTGTATATCCGGGCGTATCCACCTGAGTTCGTACATGCCTGCTTGTCCACCAAAACAGTACTGCCGCCGCCAGAGCGGAAACCCCTACCAGGAAATGTCCAGCGATTTGAATTTCTTTCGGTTGAGCACTGTACTCGTGATTGGCTGTTACGTCCCTTGGGATGGCATTTCCTTGATTGCCAGTCGGACGAAACCATTGAATAAGGCCGTAGTCGCAGCTACTCGCAAAAACGTAAATACACATGGCATGGCCGATTTGACGCACCGCGACAGCAAAACCGTGTGTAACGGTATCATTATCCATCTTGGTGATTTTAAGGTACTCCTGCACGTAATCCCAGAATCCATTTGCCCTCAGTTTTTTCTGCGCCAGCCGAATGTATGCGGCAATGACATACTGGCCCCTATTCATCACTCCCATTATTCTGACAGTTGAGCACGCAATACCAAGCAACAATCCGTGAATCGCCGCGATAGTGAATCCTGCTCGGTATCCACTGTTATCAACCTTGGTCAGCGTGTAGGTAATAATGCCTCCCATGAGTGCAAGGCCAGCCCCAAGAATCAAACCCCGAAGATTGAGTATGTAGTGCTGGAATCCGTAGACTGATTTGATGTCTTCGAAAAGAACTTGGCTAGGATGCACAGGGTTATCGCTCATGGACAGGCTCGTAGTTGTTGCGGCAGTTGGGGACTGGGGCCGTCGTTTGGCCAACCTCGTCATTCGGCGCAAAGCAGATGAAGAAAGGTCTGCCCTTTAGCGACTGGGTAGGCGGGTGGCCCAGGGAGAAGCCGTCAAGGTTGGTTAGTAGATGAAAGCGGGTGTAATCGAGCAGGACCAGAAAGTTATTGTAGGTGGTTCGTGTAGCGAAAATCAAGTATGAAGTATGAACGCGGTACAAAAGTTCGAAAATGCGTTAGGCAGTCTTGCCGACCCAATGACCCAATGACTTCCATCGAAAGCCCCTTGCTTGTTTCTGCTTGCAAAGCTCCATATGTTGTGATGGGTCCGCAAAGTATATGATCGCGTTTTGTTGGATCAGCCTTCGCCGTTTCCGACCGTTTCGCGAATTAGCAACAAGCTCATGATGTCCTCCGTTCATCTTGTTTCAATTAACGACATCATTGAATGTTGGCGGAATTTCCTCAAGGTTGGGAGCCGCAGTTTATCGTGGTTGTGGACGGTCAGGAAGCCATTTGATCGTCGCGACCTGCATTGAGGGTAATCTTCGACTCCGTCGTTTTCTGTCAAGAGACGCCCAGGAATGGAGTCAGCGAACTGAAGGATTCCGAAACAGCGAACATGTTCGACACGATATTCGCGCTGCTTTTGGCGCGGCGGTCCCCCACGGAACAGACAGAATCCAGCGTAGTGGGCGAAGCCGAATCGTCTGCCTTCGTTTGCGTTTGGCCCCTTAAAGGTCCCGAATGGGCGGGGCCAAAAAGCAAACAAGGCAGCGACGCCGCGAAGCGAAACCGCAATGTGGAGCCGATGGAATCGGCGAATTTACCATCGCCGGAGGCACAAAACAGCATTGGGCACGAGGCCCATCACAAAGCACCGCAGGTGGAGGCGGGAAGCGAAGCACGGATGCGGAGCGGGGGCGCGGACCCAAAAAATTGTCTTGGAATCTTCGCCATTACTGCTTTACAGCATTGAGGCAAATATTTCTCAACGTCGCTTCGAGAGTGCCCTTAGTCGATTCGGCAGTTGCTCCAACGAAGCAGCAATGCGGGTAAAGACGCTATCCCAATCCCCCGGTTTCGGTTGCCGAAAGAGTCGCATCGTCGGATACCAGGGGCTGTCCTCTCGTTGCATTAACCAGCGCCAGTCCGAGGCGCAAGGCACTAGAACCCAGACCGGCACACCCAACGCCCCTGCCACATGAGCCACGGCCGTATCCACCGTCACGACCAGATCCAGCGATTGCACCAGAGCAGCGCTATCCGCGAAGCTTGCCTGAGTGCGTGCCCCGAAATCATGGACTTGCATTCCTTCCGCACTGCCATCCGTCAATTGTTCCGTTCCAGGCCCTTTCTGGATACTGCATAGCGTCACGCCACGCATTTTCGCCAAGGTTTGGAATCTCGCTAACGGAACGGAACGAATACGATCGCCTCGGTGTTCTAAACTTCCCTGCCAACTGATCCCAATTCGACAGCCGGGAATGGAAGATAACTCTTGTTCCCAATACGCTACCCGCGTCTCGTCCGTCGATAGGTACGGTATCTCCGCTGGAATTGTTTCCAGTTTCGTTTTCAGCAGTCCGGGAACACTCAGCAAGGGAACGAATACATCAGTTTTTGGTCCGGCTTGACCTCGTATTACCAGTTGATCGATGCCTCGACAGGTTTTGGCCAGATCGATTAGCCCTTCAGGACACTCCAGAATGATCGATCCACCACTGCCCCGAGGAATCAGCGGTGCGTACCGCATAAACTGCACCACATCACCCAGACCTTGTTCCGCTTTCAGCAATAGCGTTCGACCATTCAATGGACTGCCATCCCAGCGGTCTCCCAAAACGGTGGGAAGTGCGCGATTCTTCATGCGGAAACGCCATTCGTATTCTGTCCAGCCTCGCTCGAAGTCACCGGCAGCTAACCACATGATCGATCGATTCAGATGAGCTTCCGCATAATCCGGCTTGAGCCGTAAGGCTTCCTCGTAACAGGCCAAGCCTTCGGGGATTTTGCGCTGGTTAATGAAAATGATTCCCAGGTTATTGTGCGCTTCGGCATATTTGGGTTGAAGGCGAATTGCCTCCTGTAAGCTGGCAATTCCTTCATCGAGTCTTTCCAGAGTACGAAGCGTGTTGCCCAGGTTGTTGTAGGCCATTGCCATTTTCGGATCGATTTCCAGGGCTTTTCGATAACAGGACTCCGCTTCGACCCAGCAGCCCTGCGCGGCCAACGCTACGCCCAAATTGTTGTGGATCTCGGCATTTTTCGGCTCTAAACGCGCAGCAACTCGAAGGGCAGCCTCCGCTCCCGCGGATTGATTTTGAGCCTCAAGCGATCCCGCTAAATGAACCCAATTGAAGGCTTGGTCGGGTTTCAGCCGGGTGGTGTCCCGAAAGGCGATTTCTGCCTCTGCCGGCCTGCCTGCCTTCATCAACAACTTCCCTAATCGAAGGTGATATTCTGCATCATTCCTCTTCAAGGTGATTGCCTGACGGAAAGACGCTTCCGCCTCGGCCAGTTGGCCGCGTGCTTCCATCACTGCCGCCAGATGACGATGAAAGTCCGATTCCTTAGGCGAACGCTGGATCGCCTCGCGAAAGGCACTTTCGGCCTCATCCAGCTTGTTTTGATCCAGGCAAATCGCCCCCAGATTGGCATGAGTGGGGGCAAAGTCCGGACGAACGCGCATGGCTTGCCGGAACGATAGCTCGGCTTCCGCCTTTTTCCCCAATCGTCCCAAGCTTACCCCAAGGTTGCAGTGGGCATCATGGTGATCCGGATTCAGTTCAAGGGTAGCCCGGAACTTCTCCATTGCCTCGGGCAACCGATTGGCGCGAAGGAGTTGTAAACCTTCTTTAGCCCGCAATTCCGCCTCCGCCAGTTCTGAAGGCTTGGCTACTCGTGGCGTGGTCGATGCGGGCAATGGAGGTACGTGATCGTTCGGAAGCGGTTTGGGCGCGGCCTCGGCTCGACGGCGGAATTCCTCGGCCAAGTCCCCGCGTCCGCTTTCTTCGGCGAGAACCCTGAGCTTGGTAAACATCGTGTAGTCATCGAGAGGCGGTTTGCTCGATTTTTGTGAAAGCGGTTCGGTCGAGGTTGGTTCGGTTAGCCTGCCTCGATCCGGGGCGGTAGAAGCATGGCCGTTGCGCGGCGAATGTGCGGGTTTCGACTTGGGGGCAGGCATGAAAGGATGTCCTTCAAAAGAATTCAGGATGGAAATCAAGTAGGTGTTTCGAGAGACAGCCTGGCGGTGTCGCCCGCCAGGGCGTTTTGTAATTCCGAAAGAGAAACCACTGCGGTTCCCAGCTTGCCGACCACGATACCGGCGGCAAGGTTCGCCAGGTGAACTGCTTGAACCAGGGATGCCCGGCACGCCAGGGCCAAAGCCAGCAGGCTCACCACGGTATCTCCCGCTCCGGTCACATCGTAAACCGCTCTCGGCACTGCTGCCGGTTGGTGCCAGGGTTCGGCAACGGGACGGAACAGAGTCATCCCGGCATCACCCTGGGTCACCAGCACTGCCGTGCCTTCCAGTTCCGCCATCAAGTGGTTACCTGCCCGATGCAATTCCAAAGGAGTTTGAATCGGTCTTTGTCCAAGTTGTTCCAATTCATGGAAATTGGGCTTGATGATCGTTGCTCCGCGATAGCGCAGATAATCTTTCCCTTTGGGATCGATCACTACCGGCAAGTTCGCATCTTTCCCCAGATGAATGAGCCGGGCTATGATTTCCGGCGAGAGCACCCCCTTGGCATAATCGCACAAGAGTATGGCATCGGCCTGGGGAATCCGGCGTTCGACCTGGGTCAGCAGAGCCGAAGCCAGGGTCGGGGATAAAGCATGGGTCTGTTCGGTGTCGATCCGCAACACCTGTTGTTGATGGGCAATGATGCGGGTTTTGGAAGTGGTGGGCCTATCCTCATCAACCAGCAACCCTGCCAATTCGACTCCGGCTTCGCGAAGAGCGATTCGGAGTTGTTCGGCAGCAGAGTCTTGGCCGACCACACCACATAACCAGGCCTCCGCACCCAGAGCGACAAGATTGGCAGCAGAGTTGCCGGCTCCTCCCGGTCGGCTGGTTCGTCGGCGGGTTTCCACAACCGGCACGGGAGCTTCGGGACAGATTCTGCGGACATCGCCCCAGAGATAGTCGTCGAGAATGACATCGCCAATCACCAATACTTTTCGACCGCCGAAGGCATTGAGCAGGGTATGCCAGTCTATGAACTCAGAAGTTTTGGAAACGGGTCTGGGGATCACGAGGTTGGTTCTCGAAGCCGGGCAATCAACGCGGACGTTGACAGCCCTTCGACCAGAGGAAGAAAAACCACTTTACCGCCATACGATTCGATCAAACGAGCTTCCGGGATGGCCCGTCCGCTTCCGGGTGCATAGTCGGCACCTTTGCAGTGAATATCGGGCCGAAGCTGGTCAAGGACAGTCTCCGGGGTATCTTCGTCAAAGACGACAATATAATCGACGCAAGACAGCGCCGCCAGCATTTCGGCCCGGTGTTCTGCCGAGAAGACCGGTCGGTGTGGCCCTTTGAGCCTGCGTATGGAATCATCGCTGTTGATACCGACCACGAGAACATCACCATGTGTACTGGCAGCTTGCAGGCTGCGGACATGGCCGAGGTGGAGTAAGTCAAAACAGCCATTGGTCCAAACGATAGTGGCTTTCGACTTGCGAAGTGCGGCTCCGAGTGAATGCAGTTCTCCCACCGCAATGAATTTGGAGGCCAGCGGAGTTTCGCATGGGAAAACCGTAAGCATGGACGCCTGCTCTAAACGGAAGATTTTGCGTGGGCAGCGAATCAAACGGTGAAGTTGCTGAATTATCCTATAACCAGTTGGTTTTCGCTCAAGTCCATTTGACCGAAAGTTTCGGGGAATTTTGCGTGGAATTTGTGATCCATTTGAGCCGTCAACCTGTAATTAAGTTGGAACGGGTCTGCCACTGGTCATAAACCAATTGATACCCAATCACCTCGAATACCAGCACCGTCGATTGGCCCCCTACCCAAAATCTCCACTCCGAAAGAATCCAACATGCGGGAGCAGTCCAAAGCAGCCAAGCGCCGTTTTCACGATGGCGCATTTCTGAGTCGCTATTTTGTGGGGCACGGCATCGATATTGGCGGCAAGCCCGACCCGTTGGGAAAGTATGTGGGGATATTCCCTTTGATGCAGTCCGTTCGCATTTGGGATAAACAGGATGGCGATGCGCGATACCTGGCGGGAGTGCCGGATGATTCCTTCGATTTTGTCCATTCCAGTCATTGCCTGGAACACATGGTCGATGTCTACGAGGCTTTGCAGAATTGGGCGCGAGTGTTGAAGCCGGGTGGCTTTCTGATTGTGACCGTGCCGGACGAAGACTTGTACGAACAGGGCGTCTGGCCCAGCCGATTCAATCCCGATCACAAATGGACCTTCACCATTGCCAAGGCGGAAAGCTGGTCGCCGCGGTCGATCAATGTCGTGGATGTGGTCACGCACTTTGCCGACGTTTTGGAGACCGAGCGGATTGTTTGCCAGCATGATTTCTTTCAGGAAGAGCAGCATGGTCGAAAACCTGACCAGACGCTCACACCTGTTGCCGAATGTTCCATCGAGATTGTTTGGCGCAAGCGTATCAATAGATAACTGGGAAGAATGTCGCAGAGAGAATCTCGACTTTAACTAAACCGGCTTATGAGAACTCTCGAATTTGCTGGACGCTCGGATTTCACTCGAATAACTCAGGAGGATTCACCGGCGGTTCAGGAGGCAGCATTAGAGATCCTCGGCTTCAAAGTTTGAATCGAGAGCGTAGGTATTCGGGTCGGTGCTAAAAATCTCGGTGCATTGGATTTCGTGGCCATCAAAGGCATAAGTTTGGCCCCATCCGTATCCAGACTCGGATTGAATGTTTATTGCGACGGTCACACTCTTCATTGCGTTGCGAAGGATGGCTTCAAGCGCCGCCGGAGCGCCAACCAAATAAAGAGTCAGCGGGATGGCATCCGCTGCACAACAGGCAATTGCCATGGGACCACGGAAGGTGAATGTACAGGGCATCTGCCCCCTGCTGTCGACCTGCGGTTCATGAGGCACACCTACCGGCAGAACGCCAAGCAATTGTTCATTCAAGTAAACACTCAAAGCAATCTCGGGTCGGACCTTGTTCGACATGGTCGAACTCCAAATAAATATTGCCGTGCAGGCTTACTCTCTCCGAATGCTGAAATCCTTTAAACTGGAAATGAATCTGTTGCCGCCGGCCGTCGTCATCTCCCATGCGCCAAGCTCAACCACACAGCTTGAACCAAATTTGAAAAAGTCAATTCGCTTTGCGCTATCGCTGCGCACCATTATTTGCCGCCCTTTTTCGGCACGGACTTTTCGCGATTTTTCCGAGAAAAACCAGTGAACATCCTGGCACAAAAGATTCGCTGGACCAACACACCCTTATTTATTTGGGAAAGGGTGGTGGCCGCCTGAGAATCATAACTTCACAGTTAGGGTGCCGCTTACAAAACCGATCTAGCGATTGTTGGGTTGCAACCCCATCGTTCAGGGTCACATAAGTAAGTTTGTCAATCCTGTCCAGTTCAGTCAAACCTCGCTCAGTGACCGAAGTATCGCCAAGATGCACGACAGACAAAGATCGAACAGTCGAAAGATATTTAATACCGTCATCACTGATATGGGTTCCCGAAAGATTAATCAGTGATAGTGCTGGATGAAAACAGAGTTCCTTGATACCCCTATTCGACACTCGAGTGTTCGCAAGATATAGCCGCCTTAAATTACTAAGCTTGGCGATATCCTTCATAGATCTGTCTGTAATAGCCGTGGAGCCAATCGATAGTTCGGACAGTTTTCTTGCATGTTGGAGATCTCTTATTCCATCATCGGAGATTTCTGTGTGGGAAAGATGGAGGGTTCTTAGATTTGGTAGTACTTTCAGCTTCTTGATAGAAAGGTCTCCGATTTTGCACCGGTACAAGTCTAGGTATTTGAGCTTCGAAAGAGTGTTGATTTCGGAAAGTGCATTATCAGAAATTCTGGAACTGCCAAGACACAAATAAGCCATTTCTTGGAAACGCAGAACCTCTTGCAGTTGTGAATCTGTTAATCCGGTGCCCTCAAGATCCAGTCCAAATTCTACTCCCGGCGAAGGAAGATCGCGAAAAACAAGACTGCTTGGAAGTTCACGTATTCGAAAGACGGGTAGCGCATTGGTCAGCCGATCTTGCTTCCCGGAATCAATGAAATCCCCTTCATTTGTTCTTCCAACCCAGTCCAAGTGCGCACCGGCGTTCCTCCACGCTTCGAGAACCTTTTCCGACAGATGAGGAAGTAACAAGTCGTTGTCGGCTCCTCTCGAACCTGCCACCGAAAAAATTGCGAGTACGGAAAATGCGTAAATGGCAAATGTCTTTGCAAGAAGCGGATTTTCAACTCTCACCTGGTAAACAAATATCAAGTCAATCCTCCAAATCAATTACTTAGGCCGATTGTCCTTAAGAATCCTCGGATGAGCTAACCAAGTTCACTATAAAAGCGGGACAGTTTCCGCCCTGGTGGTCGGATTCTTCCAAATCATTCCCCGACAGGCGACCATATTATAACTCACCCCTGATTTGACGAAAAACGTCGGTTGAACCAGCGCTGACTTACTTCTGGATGAGGAATGCGTTGGGCAATTTTAATACTGGCGTAAGATTTAATCGATTTACATCGCCCATGGTAAACGCCTTCGTTTCTCCTACAATTGCAAAACTTGCGAATTCTTTAGAGAGCGCATTCGTGCGCTGGCTTTTCTTGCTGTTCGCACCTTCAGCAAAAAGCAGCAAGGTAGGCTCGCCATCTTTTCTTATCGGCGTGCCACTCCAACGGACGACATAGAAGATTTCGAGTGTTTTCACGTCGATGATATAAGTCTCAAATACCACCTCATCTTGTATGAGATTTTTGCCGCCTGGAAGCAGTTTAGCCGAAGGAACATCGACCATGCTGACCGAGTTGTCTTTCTGGGAACGTGCGGAAAAGCTGTATAGGATCCTGTCGTTTGCGCCCTCAATATAATTCGCATCCAGATATACCACCCCAGGACGAAAAGTTACAGATCTTAATCCGCCTGTCGTTTTAACATATTTGTCGACGTTGATAAACTCGTCTTTGACCCAACCTTGACTGTCGCGCATTGCGACCTGAACAAACTGTAAAAATCCCATGTTCGAAGTGTCGACCTCCTTTGTCGCAGTGAATTCGATCCACACTCCAAAGTCTGTCGCCTGTCCAAATACCTCTTTTTTATTCTTTAGCAAGAAAGAATTCGCTTTGATATTAGTAATCATGCTGACATTGATCGATCCTTTCCCCACTGGAATTTTTTGAGCGTCCTTTAAGTCCCATTTCTGGGAATTATCCCCTTTCAACAACTGCAATCCAGATAACTCAACTTCCGAACTATACTTTGGCTTGTCGTCATCGACGAACGCATCGCCGAACGGATTGTAATTCATGTGTCCAGGCGTATTGACTCCAGCAGTGTTGGCGATGTTGTCGAACTGTTCCAATAATCCATACCGATCCGTCCCGGTTTCCGCAATACTGAAATCTCCCGTTAACACATTTGCGGTCTCGCTCAGCGAGTATGCGTTCGTTCCGGTTCCGGGCGTCATTGTTCCTCCAGTTTCCGACAGGCTGTACCCGCCACCACCGGAAATATCCCGCGTGTACGTGCCTTGGATGCTGTTACCGACTTCCTGCTGGCTGATCGTATCGGTCCCGGTGACGGTCTCGCTGTAAGCTCCCGAAGAATCCGTTCCTGCCTCGACGAGGGTGTAGGTGTCCGCCCCCGTTTGTGACTGGGTGTAGTCGCCACTGAGGGTATCTGCTGTTTCGACAGTCGTTAGCGTATCTCCGCCTGTCTCCGAAAGGATGTAGGTTCCGCTGCTGGTAGCGCTACTTTCCGTCATCGTATAGTTGGTTGTCGAGGTATCGGTATACGAATAAGTCTGGTCGATCGTATCATCGGTTTGGGTGTGGTTGAAACTTCCGCTGCTGTTCTCGTTCACCGAGTAGCCATAACCACCATTCGTTCCTTGATCCGTCAGCGTGTGCGAGCGCGAGCCGCTTTGGGTCAATGTGTCGGTTCCATCGACGTAATTCCCGATTTGAGTGTATGTGTCACTTTGGCTGATGACTTCTGTGTATGTGTCGGTGTTGCCGCTGTTGTTGCTGGTTTGTTCGTTTGTTGTGCTGTCGGTCTCCGTGCCGGTTTGCGTGTAATCCCCGGTCGTGCTGTCCCCGGTTTCGGTGTAGTTCTGGCTGGATGAAACAATGTTCGTGAGCGTATAGCTGGCGGGGCTGTTCGTGCCGGTCTCGACTTCGGTAGCTGAAGTTGAGTTAGTATCCGTTAGAGTATAGCTCCCCGTATAGTCGTTCGAGGTTTCGATCTGGGTGTCCGAATCTGATTCGGAATCGGTCATACTATAGTTGAGCGCACCATCGTTCCCGGTTTGCGTGGTGAGCGTTGAATCGGTGGTTATGACCGTTTGCGTGTCAGCCCCGGTTATGGAGTTGTCGGTCTGGATGGTGCTGACGGTGCTGCTGCTCGTGTCGGTTTCGGTGTAAGACAGCGTGCTTGGTCCGCCTGTACTCGTAATCGTCTGCGAGTCGGTGTAAGTGTCGCTGACCGTTGTACTTCCCGTTATATCATTGCCGGTCGTGACATTGCTGTCCGTGTTCGTATCGGTCGTCGTCTGTGCAAAAGCGCCTCCGGAATTCGTCCCGCTATCGGGCGTGGTGCTGGTGTCCGTCGAGGTTTCCGTAGTCGTGTAATCTCCGGTCACATCGTTGCTGACGGTTACGATGGTATCCGACGACGAATCCGAATCGGTCATGCTGCTGTTGTGGCCCGAAATATCATCATCTTCAATATCGGTGTCGGTATCCGTGTCATTTTCGGTGGACGTACTCAGGCCGGTAATAGCATTGCCCGTCGATGTTTCGGTCGTAGTGTCTGACGCCGAATCCGAGATAGTGCTGTCATCGGTCGAGTCATCGTCGGTTTCCGAAGCAGTACTGGTGTCACTTTCCGTGTAGGTTTGCGTCATTGCGCCAGTGACCGCATTCATGAAGCTCTTAATGATGTCGCTGGCTGTGTCGGTAGCCGTCGAAGAAGTCGTCTCGCTGCCATCGGTCTCCGAATCATCTTCGGAATCGGTAGAACTATCCGTCTCCGTCGTTGTCATCGATCCGGTGATGGAATTTCCTGTTTCGGTAACAGTGCTGCCGCTGGTATTCGTATCGCTTAGCGAAGTCGAGTCGCCTTGATCGCTGTCGGTCGAATTTTCGACATCGGAGTCGCTGCTAGTAATTGTCTGCGTACTGGCACCCGTAATGAAGTTTTGGACACTCTTCATCAAATCGCTACTGGTCATCGTGTCGGTAAGCGAAGTTGTATCACTTTGATTCGTATCCTTTTCCTTCTGGGTATCCGATGAGCTATCGGTCTCGGTAGTCGTCATTGAGCCAGTGATCGAATTGCCGGCCTCGGTTATCGTGCTGCCGCTGCTGTCGGTATCCGATTCCGAAGTCGAAGCGCCCTGGTCACTATCCGTTCCAGTTGCGGTACTGGTATCGCTTTCGGTCAATGTCTGGGTACTGGCTCCTGTCACCAGATTCTGATTGATCGTGATGACATCGCCGCTGGTGTCCGTGTCCGTGTCAGAAGAAGTGTCGCTCTGGTTGGTCTCTGAATCATATTGCGTATCGCTGGAGCTATCGGTCTCGGTCGTTGTCATGGAGCCAGTGATGTCGTTCCCGGTCTCCGTCACGGTGCTACCACTGGTATCGGTATCGCTCATTGAAGTCGAGTCGCCCTGATCGCTGTCGGTCGAATTCTCGACAGCGGTGTCACTGCTGGTAATTGTCTGCGTGCTGGCACCCGTCCAGAGATTCATCTTGCTCGTTATCAGGTCGCTCATACTGTTGGTATCGGTCAACGACGAAGTATCGCTTTGGTTGGTGTCTTTTTCCTTCTGGGTATCTGTCGAAGTATCGGTTTCAGTTGTGGTGGTTGAACCAGTGATCGAATTGCCCGTTTCCGTGACTGTACTGCCACTGGTGTCGGTGTCGCCCATTGAGGTCGAGTCACCTTGATCGCTGTCGGTTTCATTATCGGTGCTGCTGTCGCTGGCTGTGACCGTCTGAGCCAGTGCCCCCGTTAAATAATTCTGAACCGTGGTGATGAAATCGCTGCTGGTGTCGGTATCGGTCAGGTACGAGGTATCGGTCTGGTTGGTGTCGGTGTCCGTTGCGGTGTCGGTGGAGTTGTCGGTCTCCGTGGTGGTGTCGTCGCCGGTGACGGAGTTGCCAGTGTCGGTTACTGTTGTTGTTTCGCTGTCGTTATCGCCCCCGCTGTTGACATCGCCCTGGTCGCTGTCGGAGTTGGTGTCGGTGCCGATCAGCGTGCTGAGATCCGACAGGCTATACGCGCCAGTCTTGAAGTTGCTGTAGGCCGTGCTGCTATCGCTGGTCGTGTTGGTGCCGGTCGAGGTGGCCGTGTCGGACTGGTTGGTGTCGGTGTCGTTCTCAATATCGGTGTCGCTGTCGTTATCGACGGTGGTGATCGAGCCCGTCAGCGTGTTGCCGCTGGTTGTGATGGTGTCGCCGTAGTTGTCGGTGTCCCCGATCGTGTCGTCGTCGCCCTGGTCGTCGTCCGTTCCGCCGCTGGTGTCACTGCTGGTATCCACTTCCGTCTGGTTCATCGCCCCGGTGAGGATATTGCCGCTCAGAGTGGTCGTGGAAGTGCTGGTATCGGTGCCCGTCAAGGTTCCAGTATCGGTCTGGTTGGTGTCGAGCTGGTTGGAACTATCGGTGTCGCTTTCGTATTCGGACAGGCTGTAGGCTCCAGAGATCGCATTGCCGGTGGAACTGATGGTATCGCCGCCGCTGTCGGTTTCGGTGTCGTTATCGACCGCTCCGTTATTGCTGTCGCCATTGGTGGCCGTGGAGTGGAACGAATCGATCTCGGCGATCGAATAAGCACCGGTCAGGTAGTTGACGGTAGTGGTGCTGGTGCTGGTCGTGGTGACCGGATCATCTTCATCGTCGCCGTCGGTTTGATTGCTGGAGTCATCGCCCGAATCCTCGGTATCGGTCGAGGTACTCCCTTGCGTCACAAAACCAGTCAGACTGCCGCTATCGGTTTCCGTTCCCGAAGTACCATCATCATCGTACAGGTCATCGGTCTCGGTCTGGTCAACGTCATCTTCCGAATAATCATCGCTCTCCAATATCGAATCATATTGAGTGAAGCTGCCGCTGATCTCATTACCCGAACCCGTCTGGGTAATGCCCGAACTGGCAGTATCGCTTGGGGTGATGGTATCGCTCGAAGCGTTGCCGGCCCCCGAAGTCGAGTTGCCACTGGATGACCCGATCGTCCAACCGAACGCGCCCGTCAGCACATTGCCAATGTTGGTCACACCCGTCGAGGCAGTCTGGCTGCCGGTGATTGTCTCATTCAGCGCTGCGTCGGTGTCGGTCTCAATGCTTGAGTAACTGCTGTCGCTACTGTCGCCCGTAAGGGTAAAACTGCCGCTCCACAGGTCGCCGGTGTTGGTCAACGAAAAACCATCGGTGCCAGTCTGGGTATCGGTGTACGAGACAGCGCCATCCGTTCCCATCGTCACGATGGTACTGGGAGTGTTCTTGGTATCGGCGAGCGAATACGCGCCGGTCGAGGGCGTGCCGGTATAGGCCAGCGTTTCGGTCCCCACATCAATTTGCGTGGCATTGAAACCACCCGTGCTGGTGGTTTGACTGGTGACACTGGTATCGCTGCCCGTCAAGGTATCCGACCAACTCGACAGTCCGCCCAGCGCTGCGCTGCCCGATCCAGCGAGAGTGGACGTATCGGAGCTGGTCAGCGAGCTGCTGGTGGGGTTGTCGGCCGTGATAAGAGTATAGTAGCTCGTGGTCGAGTCCGCACCCGTGCCGGTGATGCTGGAGGAATTGAGGTCGAACGTACCGATCGTGTCCGTGCCCGAAGCGACCACCGTAAGGTTCAGGCTGCCGATTTGCGTGGTTGTAAAGTTCTGGGCCAGATCGATCCCGCTATCGACCAGCGTATAACTCAGCGAGCCGGTATCGGTCAGCGAAAAACTGCCATCGGCATCAGTGCCCGATTGGGTAACCGCATTACTGGACGAGACCGAGGCCCCCACGGTTTCAAAGGTGGTCAGATTATTGGCCTGGAGGATATCGATCACACCAACGCCCGCGCCTGCCGCGACGGTGGAGTCGGTAACTTCAACGGCGTAGATATAAGGCCCCTGGAGCGAGAAGACGTGCGATGCCACCACGTCGTAGGAGCCGGGACTCACGGAAACCTGGGCGAATTTCGGAAGTTGGGCATTCACAATGTCTCGCGTTCCACAGTGGTGAACATTCTCAAGGAGAACGGAATCGATTCAGGACCGAAGCGCGGCGAGGGCACATGGAGCGATTTTATCCAACGCCATGCGCAAAGTTAATGGGCCTGCGATTTCTTCACCAAAAAGGTTTGGACACTGGCTGGCCCGGTCCATTTCTTTGTTCTCTTCTTCATTCACATCGGTACTCGTCGGGTTCACATCGCTGGCATGACCGCTAATCCGGATAACGCCTGGATGGTTCAGCAAGCGCAAGCCATGTCGAAGGTGTTTGGGAACCAGCCCACCCCAGCGCAGTATTTGATTCTGGATCGCGACAGCAAGTTTACGACGGACTTTGCGAAGACATTGGAAGCCGGCGGCGTCGAATTGCTCCGATCTGCGCCACGCTGTCCCAACATGAACGCATTTGCCGAACGCTTTGTCCTGTCAATAAAGTCCGAATGTCTCGATCACTTCATTGCCTTCGGCGAGGATCATCTTCGCTATCTCTGCGATCAATACCTGACCTATTACAATCGAGAGCGACCGCACCAGGGCCTCGACAACCAGCCTTTGCCCGAGGCCAGCGGTGAAGCACCAGCGACACTGGCTTTTCCAACGGGTGAGGTTGTCTGCGAAGAGCGACTTGGCGGCTTGTTGAAGCACTACCACCGCGCCGCCTGAACCAGCAAAATCAAAAAAAGTCGTCCTTCTTCAGCGCTACCGCTGCGCGCCCATCTGCCATTTTGCGCCCAGAGACCGCTATTCCGAGTTGGCAGACCGATCCAGAACCAGTCGAGTGACACTTACGCATCTGAGATCACGGATGCGACTGGTTCCCGTCAATGTTTTTGCACAGGAAGCGCATTATTCGTCATATCTTATCACGAGTTTTCCACTCAATATCAGGCTTTCCCACTCCACCTTCTCTTTCAGGAAAGCCTCTTGTTTTGGAAAAAGCTTATAGCACATTGCCATATTCTTTTCAGCCATTTCATTCTTCCCTTTACCATAGTAACAGACTGCTTGAAGTGTCAACGCCGAAACATCCGCATCATCCGTTCTAATGGCCTGATTAAACTCATTGATGGCCTCATCCACTTTTTTCAATCGCAAATAAGCCAACCCCACCATAGTGTATCCGTATTTATAGTCTCGATCAATTGTCAGAACTCGTTTGAAGTCGTTGACGGCTTTTTCAAATTGACCCTTCTCCAAAAATGCCTTGCCTCGATTGGTAAGCAACTTGCAATTCTGAGAATCTATTTTAAGTGCTCCGTTGTAAGTGTCGATCGCATTTTGATAATCTTTCAGTTCCATGTAGCAAATGGCCACGGCATTCAGAGCATCAGTTTCGGCTGGGCGGTACAAGAGATAAACTTTCATAGATCTGATCGCCTCATGGTATTTGTGCAGCTTATAGTCGACAACTGCTATATCCCAATAGATTGGGATGAAATTGCGATGTTTCGATTGGATGCCTTGAAGAATATCCAATTCTCTATGATATTCTCCTGCCTCATCATGCCGCAGCGCAAGTTTATAAGCGTCACCAACATCATCTGGAACACGAAAAGTCGGATTCTGCTCCAGAGGCATTGCCGCATGCAATTGAGTTTGAAATTGAATAAAAAGCAGGCAAGACGTGAGAACTTTGAGTATGACGCACATATGATGTCGTGCGCGTAGAGATTTCCAATCTGGAAAAACTTCGGTTGAAGTCATGGTACTTCCTCTTTTGAGAACTAGCGACTAAAATTGGATTCAAACTTTCTTTAACTGTCATTTCCACAAACACACAGAACGAGTTATCGGAGACAGGAACAATAGTGATTATGGCGACCCACAAGAGCATAGGCAGATTTCATCCGAAAAGAGGTCGAACCACGAATGGTGCGATGCGACATCAAGTTAGTACTTGTAGCTAAAGACAACCGCCGCAGTTCCTTGTGCATTCAGGTCTCTACCCATCAGAAACCCGATACTAAAACCAATTGTAGTTTTTCCATTCACCTTATACTCTAAGTTGACCTTACTACCAACCTTCGCATCGAGGCTAGCACTGGTCAATGCTGGTTGAATTGCAATTTTGAACTGTTCATCTTGAGGATTGAGTTTGCTGAGTGCCTCGGCTCCTTTCTTCCCAATGGCGGCTTTAAACACTGTAAATCCTTCTTTTTCAGCGGCCGACGCAATAAACCCAAGAATTTTACCGCCCGAAATAGCAGTGACGGGGGTGCCATCAGGATTTTTTCCGTTTAGAGCTTGTTTTATCTTATTTTGCACATCATTCGAAATTGCATCAATAAGTTTCGCGTCGAGTGTTTTCTTTGGGTTTGGCTCCACCCACACGACAAAGCCTTCCAGTTTCGTGTTGCTGAGATCTAGTGGATTGAGAGTAAATTGCGTCCCTTCCTCAGCTTTCTGTGGAGTATTTCGAATCGAGATCAGCGGTGGGGCATTTAAAGCCTTAAGCTGAATCTGGGCGACTGGGTCTAGGCGCACACCTTGTACGCTTTCATTGTAGGCTTTATGCAAATTCTCTAGAGACACTATTCTTGCCTTCTGGTTTAGTTGTCCCGCTATCTCCGATTTTGCTTTCGCAAACTCTGCTTCAGTCATGTCAGGGGTGACCAATTTATACAGCATTCCCAGTTGATCAACTGGAATACCAAGCCTCGTTGAAAGGCTCGTGTTTACTAACGCGCGGTACTTAGCTACCCACGCGTCCGATTTTTTGGGGGTCGGTTCGTCATCGACAAATGCGTCTCCGATGGGATTATAGTTCATGTGTCCAGGCGTATTGACTCCGTCGGTGTTCGCGATGTTGTCAAACTGTTGGAGCAAACCATACCGTCTGTGCCGGTTTCCGCAATACTGAAATCCCCGGTCAAGACATTTGCGGTCTCGGTCAGCGAGTAGGCATTCGTTCCCGATCCTGGGGTCATCGTGCCGCCGGTTTCGGACAAACTATACCCGCCGCCGCCCGAAATATCCCGCGTGTACGTGTCCTGGATGCTGTTGCCAACTTCGAGTTGGCTGATTGTGTCTGTCCCGACCACGGATTCAGAGTATGCTCCGGAACTCAGCGTTCCCGTTTCGACCAAAGTGTAAGTGTCCGTTCCCGTTTGTGATTGGGTGTAGTCGCCACTGAGGGTATCTGCTGCCTCAATGGTCGTGAGCGTATCTCCGCCTGTCTCCGAAAGGATGTAGCTTCCGCTGCTGGTGGCGCTACTTTCGGTCATCGTGTAGTTCGTGGTGGATGTGTCGGTATACGAATACGTTTGGTCAATCGTATCATCGGTTTGGGTGTGGGTGAAGCTGCCGCTGCTGTTTTCGTTCACCGAATAGCCGTATCCACCATTCGTTCCTTGATCCGTCAGCGTGTGCGACCGCGATCCGGACTGAGTGAGCGTGTCGGTTCCATCGACGTAATTGCCGATTTGCGTGTAAGTGTCGCTTTGGCTGATGACCTCGGTGTAAGTGTCGCTGTTGCCGCTGTTGTTGCTTGTTTGCTCGTTCGTGGTGCTGTCAGTTTCCGTGCCGGTTTGCGTGTACGCACCGGTCGTGCTGTCTCCGGTCTCCGTGCAGTTCTGGCTACTGGACACTATGTTGGTCAAGGTGTATGCCGCAGAGCTGTTGGTGCCGGTCTCGATGTTCGTGGACGATGAAGAGTTCGTATCCGAGAGAGTGTAACTTCCGGTGTAATCGTTCGAGGTTTCGACCTGGGTTTCCGAATCGTTCTCGGTGTCGGTCATGCTGTAATTCAAAGCGCCATCATTGCCCGTTTGCGTGGTGAGTGTTGAATCGGTGGTTATGACCGTTTGCGTGTCAGCCCCGGTTATGGAGTTGTCGGTCTGGATGGTGCTGACGGTGCTGCTGCTCGTGTCGGTTTCGGTGTAAGACAGCGTGCTTGGTCCGCCTGTACTCGTAATCGTCTGCGAGTCGGTGTAAGTGTCGCTGACCGTCGTGCTTCCTGTAATATCGTTGCCGGTCGTCACATTGCTGTCCGTGTTCGTATCGGTCGTCGTCTGTGCAAAAGCGCCTCCGGAATTCATCCCGCTATCGGGCGTGGTGCTGGTGTCCGTCGAGGTTTCCGTAGTCGTGTAATCTCCGGTCACATCGTTGCTAACTGTAACGATCGTATCCGATGATGAATCGCTATCAGACTGGCTGCTGGCATCGCCGGTAATGTTGTCATTTTCCGTGTCGGAGTTGCTGTCGGTATCAATCTCAGTTGTCGTGGTTAGGCCAGTAATGTCGTTACCGGTCGAAGTCTCTGAAGTCGTGTTGGAGTCGGTATCCGCCAACGAGGTTGAATCGGTCGTATCATCGTCGGTTCCTGTCTGAGTATTGCTGTCGGTGCTGGTGTAAGTTTGGGTGTCGGCACCGGTTACCAGATTTTGGATGGTCGTAATTGTGTCGCTGTTGGTGTCCGATATATGGTTGTGGAATCGGTTTCGCTTTCGTCGGTGTCTGTTTCACCTTCCGAACTGTCACTGTCGCTATCCGTTTCGGTGGTGGTCATCGAACCGGTTATGTCATTACCGGTTTCCGTTACGGTGCTGCCGCTAGTATCAGTGTCGTTCAGCGAAGTCGAGTCGCCTTGATCGCTGTCGGTTTCATTTTCTACATCGGTGCTGCCACTGGTGATCGTCTGCGTGCTGGCACCCGTAATGAAGTTTTGGACACTCTTCATCAAATCGCTACTGGTCATCGTGTCGGTGAGCGATGTCGTATCGCTTTGATTGGTGCCATTTTCCTTCTCCGTACTGCTATCACTATCCGTTTCCGTGGTGGTCATCGAGCCGGTTATGTCATTACCGGTTTCCGTTATGGTGCTGCCGCTGGTGTCGGTATCGTTCAGAGAAGTCGAGTCACCCTGATCGCTGTCGGTCGAGTTCTCGGCATCCGTGTCACTGCTGGTTATCGTCTGCGTGCTGGCACCCGTGACAAGATTCTGCACGTAGGTGATGAGGTCACTACTGGTATTGGTGTCCGTGAGCGATGATGTATCGCTTTGATTGGTGCCATTTTCCTTCTCCGTACTGCTATCACTATCCGTTTCCGTGGTGGTCATCGAGCCGGTTATGTCATTACCGGTTTCCGTTATGGTGCTACCACTGGTATCGGTATCGCTCAATGAAGTCGAGTCGCCCTGATCGTTATCCGTAGAATTCTCGACAGCGGTGTCACTGCTGGTTATCGTTTGAGTGCTGGCACCAGTAACAAGGTTCTGCACGTAGGTGATGAGGTCACTACTGGTATTGGTATCGGTCAACGACGACGTATCGCTTTGATTGGTGTCTTTTTCCTTCTGCGTATCTGTCGAAGTATCGGTTTCAGTGGTGGTGGTAGAGCCAGTGATCGAATTGCCCGTTTCCGTAACTGTACTGCCACTGGTGTCGGTGTCCCCCATTGAGGTCGAGTCACCTTGATCGCTGTCGGTTTCATTGTCGGTGCCGCTGTCGCTGGCCGTGACGGTCTGGGCCAGTGCCCCCGTCAAATAATTCTGAACGGTGGTAACAACATCGCTGCTGGTGTCGGTATCGGTCAGATATGAGGTATCGGTCTGGTTGGTGTCGGTATCCGTTGCGGTGTCGGTGGAGCTATCCGTCTCCGTGGTCGTGTCGTCGCCAGTGACCGAGTTGCCGCTGTCGGTTACTGTTGTTGTTTCGCTGTCGTTATCGCCCCCGCTGTTGACATCGCCCTGGTCGCTGTCGGAGTTGGTGTCGGTGCCGATCAGCGTGCTGAGATCCGACAGGCTATACGCGCCGGTCTTGAAGTTGCTGTAAGCCGTGCTGCTATCGCTGGTCGTGTTGGTGCCGGTCGAGGTGGCCGTGTCGCTTTGATTGGTATCGGTGTCGGTTTCAATATCGGTGTCGCTGTCGTTATCGACGGTGGTGATCGAACCGGTCAGGGTGTTGCCGCTGGTTGTGATAGTGTCGCCGTAGTTGTCGGTGTCCCCGATCGTGTCGTCATCGCCCTGGTCGTCGTCGGTTTCGCCGCTGGTGTCGTTGCTGGTATCGACTTCCGTCTGGTTCATCGACCCACCAAGGATATTTCCGTACAGGATCGTCGTGGAAGTGCTGGTATCGGTGCCCGTCACGGTCCCGGTATCGCTCTGGTTGGTGTCGAGTTGGTTGGAGCTATCGGTGTCGCTTTCGTATTCGGATAGGCTATAGGCTCCGGAGATCGCATTGCCGGTGGAATTGATGGTATCGCCGCCGCTGTCGGTTTCGGTATCGTTATCGACCGCTCCGTTATTGCTGTCGCCATTGGTGGCCGTGGAGTGGAACGAATCGATCTCGGCGATCGAATAAGCACCGGTCAGGTAGTTGACGGTAGTGGTGCTGGTGCTGGTCGTGGTGACCGGATCATCTTCATCGTCGCCGTCGGTTTGATTGCTGGAGTCATCGCCCGAATCCTCGGTATCGGTCGAAGTGCTCCCTTGCGTCACAAAACCAGTCAGACTGCCGCTGTCGGTTTCCGTTCCCGAAGTACCATCATCATCGTACAGGTCATCGGTCTCGCCCTGGTCAACATCATCTTCCGAATAATCATCGCTCTCCAATATCGAATCATATTGAGTGAAGCTGCCGCTGATCTCATTACCCGAACCCGTCTGGGTAATGCCCGAACTGGCAGTATCGCTTGGGGTGATGGTCTCGCTCGAAGCGTTGCCGGCCCCCGAAGTCGAGTTGCTACTGGATGACCCGATCGTCCAACCGAACGCGCCCGTCAGCACATTGCCAATGTTGGTCACACCCGTCGAGGCGGATTGGCTGCCGGCGATGGTCTCATTCAGCGCTGCGTCGGCGTCGGTTTCAATGCTTGAGTAACTGCTATCGCTACTGTCGCCCGTCAAGGGTAAAACTGCCGCTCCACAGGTCGCCGGTGTTGGTCAACGAAAAACCATCGGTGCCAGTCTGGGTATCGGTGTACGAGACAGCGCCATCCGTTCCCATCGTCACGATGGCGCTAAGGGAGCTGTTCTTGGTATCGGCGAGCGAATATGCGCCGGTCGAGGGCGTGCCGGTATAGGCCAGCGTTTCGGTCCCCGCATCGGTTTGCGTGGCGTTGAAACTACCCGTGCTGGTGGTTTGACTGGTGACACTGGTATCACTGCCCGTCAAGGTATCCGACCAACTCGACAGTCCGCCCAGCGCAGCCGTACCCAATCCAGCCAGCTTGGACGTATCGGTACTGGTCAGCGAGCTACTGGTGGGGTTGTCGGCCGTGATAAGGGTATAGTAGCTCGTGGTCGAGTCCGCACCCGTGCCGGTGATGCTGGAGGAATTGAGGTCGAACGTACCAATCGTGTCCGTGCCCGAAGCGACCAACGTAAGGCTCAGGCTGCCGACCTGCGTCGTCGAGAAGTTCTGGGCCTGATCGACACCGCTTTCCGTCAGCGTATAACTCAGCGAGCCGGTATCGGTCAGCGAAAAACTGCCATCGGCATCGGTGCCCGATTGGGTAACCGCATTACTGGAAGAGACCGAGGCCCCTACGGTTTCAAAGGTGGTCAGGTTATTGGCTTGGAGAATATCGATCACACCAACGCCGGCACCTGCCGCGACGGTGGAGTCGGTAACTTCCACGGCGTAGATATAAGGCCCCTGAAGCGAGAAAATGTGCGATGCCACCACGTCGTAGGAGCCGGGACTCACGGAAACCACGTCGCCGAAGCTTTCCTGACCATCGCCCCACAGGATCGTCGCCGCCAACTCGCTCACCGTCAACGCATTGCTATCGGTGAACGAGGCGACTTCGGCATTCGTCATCGTCTGACCCGCAATGCCGACCAACCCGGTGCCCGTTACGGAAATGCTGCCGCCCTGGACCACGATCGTATCGACGGCCGTGGAGGAATGGCCATAGCTATCGCTCAAAGTGTATGTGAACTGATCTGTTCCGTAGAAACCGGTCGAAGGGGTATAGACAATATTGGAGCCGACCACGGCCGCGGAACCGTTGGCAGGTTGGGTGCTGATACCAACACTGATGCTGTCGCTGTAAGGGATAGTATCGTTACTGAGTTCAGCGATGGTAATGGAGCTATTTTCCGTAGTTGTTGCCGAGTCCGCAACGGCCAGCAAGGTTGAGCCGGCCCCGATCGTCACGGAATCGATGGCCGTCGAAGCGTGGCCGTAGGAATCCGAGAGTGTATAGGTGAAGTTCCGAAGTCCGTAATCACCGGCTGCGGGCGTAAAGACGACGGAGGAGCCGGAGACGGTAACCGAGCCATAGGCAGGTTGGGTCAGAGCTGATATTGACGGTATCGCTCGCCGGAATGGAGTCGTTGCTTTCCACCGCCATCGTGACGGCAGTGTTGAGCGGCGTGTAGGTGGAATCCGCAACCGCCAGCAGGGTCGAACCGGCCCCGATTGTCACCGTATCGGTGGCGGTGGAAGAGTGGCCATAAGAATCCGAAATAGTGTACAAAAAGGTCCGAATCCCGTAGTCGCCCGCTGCGGGAGTGAAGATCACCGAGGAACCGGAGACGGTGACAGAACCATAAGCAGGCTGGGTCAGGCTGATGCTGACGCTATCGCTGGCAGGAATAGTGTCGTTGCTTTCTACTCCAGGGTCACGGCGGTGTTCAGCGCTGTCGAGGCGGTATCGGCGACGGCCAGGAGGGTTGAGCCGGTTCCAACGGTTACCGAGTCGATCGCCGTGGAAGTGTGCCCGTAAGCATCGCTCAGAGAATAGGTAAAGTCATCGATACCATAAGAAACCTGCATCGGGCGTATACGTCACCGACGATCCCGACACCGTGGCCGTCCCATGCGCAGGTTGACTGCCCGCGCCGATGCCCACGGTGACGCTATCGCTGATAGGGAAAGTATCGTTGCTCTTGACTCCTATCGTAACCGCTGTATTCAGCGCGGTCGAGGCGGTATCGACTACTGCAAGAAGGGTCGAGCCGGTGCCCACCGTTACCGTATCGATAGCGGTGGAAGTATGTCCTGGTCGAGCGAGAGGGGCTCCTGGTTGGCCGGTGGAGATACGGGCGGCAAACGATCCTCCAGTTCCTTCACTGCCAATTCCAGCGCTTCGCTCGCGATCTGCATGGGGTCGCTGTCCGGATGCGTCTGTTCCAGATACTCCGTCCAGGCGAAGTGGCTGTCCCTCAGTTCCTGGGCGATGGTCTCCACGGTCGTCAGGAGTTGGCGTGACTGGCGTAGCTGCTCGTGAAGCTCCGTCCGTTCCGTCAATAGTTCGAGGACTATCATCATGTACTGCATATTCATCTCCATCGTGTTTAGGGTTTGCGTTGTCGTGAGGCTCAGTCAGGTCGGCTGGGTCGGAAGGGAATAAAGTTGGTTGTTGCCAGTCCGGCGGTTTGCGGGGCATGGTCAGGAACCGTTTGCCAAATCTGGTTCCTGACCTTCGGCTCCGTTGCCGGATCGCTCCTGGCCTGGCGGCAGAAATAATCTGCGGGTTGGAGATACGGTCATTGGAAATGCCCTCTCGATCAGAACGGCACTTCCTGCGTAGACTCGATCCCCCTCTCCTGGCGGATCATCAGGCACAGTTCCTGATAAAGCTGTTCAGCTTCGATCCGGGTGCTCATGGCGCTGTCGGGACTGACAGGATGTGTCCATACCCTGTGGCCGCGTTCCACCAGTAGCCCGCGTGTTTCAGTTCATCAATAACGGCCTTGCTTGGCCTGTCCTCGGGATCGCCATCGCCAAATTTGATGGCCATCTGCCGATTCTGTTTGCTCTCAAAAAGGCGGACGCGGGCAACATTGTCCTGCGCGATGCCGAATGGATCGGGGTCCGGCACCCATTTCTTTTTGCCAACCTGTTCGGCAAAGCCACCCTCGGCGGCATCGGTCGCCGGCAACACCGGCGCTTCGGTTGTGACGGCGGTATTTTCGACAACGGCTGTTGGTGTCTCTGTCGATGGTTCCTGGTCGGATTTGCGTTTGCGAGTCATTGTAACCTCCATGTTGTTCTTGGGAGTTAATCATTAACCCCCATTAGCAAATAATAGCGCAGTTTGCTTAACGAAATGTTAACAGGCTTCTGCTCTCCCGCAGTCAGCCTGGGCTTGCGAGGTATTGACAGAAAGAAGGTAGCGCTGTGGGGGTAGAATGCTTGCGCTTGTGGTGGCGGTTACTTGCGTGCCATCGTGAAGCCTCTCAAAGGCGATCCGGGGCCATTGTGGGCTGGCGATGGAACGGTTCCATTTGGCCTATGCTCTGCATAGGGAAGACGCCTGTACACAAAATAAGGCATTGTCACGCTCGAAATTGGCTTGGGTGCCATTTCATGCAATGTGCGGCTGGGTGGCTTTTGGCAAGCCGGAGACCAGCCGGTGGCGAGGGGCGCGATCCTGCCGGAAACGATGGTTTCCGATGCAGGCAAACCCCCGCCCGCCAATCGCGGTGGTCGCGCGTATGGAAGCGGGATAATGCAGCCGAACGCCGATGTCAACGACGTTCGGTATCTTTATTTGATGAAAGACTGTGGCGGAAGGAACGGGGTAGCACTACCGAGGGCAGTGCCGTCAAATGAGCTTCCTGGCGGTGCTACGGAATCGCATCCCAATCTGGCAACTCACAGTCATCAAGTTGCTTGGTTATTTGCTGAATTGCTGCCTCATTCTGTTCGCTGATCGAATTCAACCAGTCCAGTACATCGGAGGATGTATTCCCTAATGATCCGAGGGCACCGCTCCGGCCAGCCTTTGAGTCAGTCCATCGTTGTAAAGCGAGCGTTGCTTCGGCTGCATCGCGCAGTAGTCGCTGGATTGGCTGCAAATCATCATCCATGAACCGGCGCACCATCGCGGTTCGGATGAACTGGAGGCAAGCAGATTGCTTCGATTTGACCGCGATGTAAAGCCGCTGGGAGTTGTCGAATTCTCTTGATGACAAGTGCCGCTCGCGTGCCATCCGCTTGAGGAGTTGGGCATTACTGTGGCACAGCGATTTCCCAGCCTTTAGCTCGGCAAGGAAAGTGGGGAGTTGCGGAACGACCGGTGCCGGAGGACCGGGGAGCGGTCTGACGAACTGGTTATTTTCCTGCGCCGCTACAATCATTCCTGCGACCAAGACCATTGCGAGGCCGGCGATAGGTTTGGTGGACTTAGGCTGCGGAACGGGATGTTGAGGCTGTGTGAATGTGTACATGATTGATTCCTGGGCTAAAGATGCGAAAGCCTGGAGGATGGGCCTTCTATTTTTATTGTTTACTTTGGACAATTGGAGTCCAAACAGCAGGGCGGCTCATAGCGCAAAAAAAGTCCGCAAAGACGTTAAACCTTGCGGCCTGGGTAAACCTCAACGGCTGTTGCCGATCAGCACGTCAATTCCGCTCATGGGCTTAAGCCCAGTCTCAGGTTGAGGACCAGAGGCTGGAACGAAGTTTCGCGTTTTGATGGGGGCTTGCGCGAACTTGAGAATCAAGGTAAAATGCACACTATGAAAAGCAAAGACAGAGAACCCAATATATCGCAACCGATCTCGGGATGGCATATCGTCATAGAACCCGGATTTTGCGGCGGAAAGCCGCACATCGATGGGCATCGCATCAAGGTGCAGCATGTCGCTATCTGGCATGAACGACTTGGTAAGAGCCCGGATGAGATTGTCGCGGAACATCCCAATTTGACTCTCGCAGAAGTATACGCCGCTCTTGCTTACTATCATGACCACCGCCAGGAAATTGACGCCGACCTGAAAGCGGATGAACAGCTTGTGACGGAGTTGCAGGCCCAGAGCGCGCCGTCACGATTGTTGCAACGAATCTCCACCAGTCATGCCGCGGACGATCCGGTTTCACCTCGATGAAGTATGCGACCCGCGAATTGCCTTGGGGTTGCGGCAACGCGGAGTCGACATAACTTCTGCCCGCGAAGCAAATTTGCTCGGCGCATCGGACGAAGAACATCTCTCATTTGCGTGGTCGCAAGGTCGGGTCACATTGACCCACGACTCGGATTTTCTGCGTCTCCATGCTGCCGACGCAAAGCACGCAGGGATCATCTATTGTCCAGTGCAGGCTTTCCCCCTTGGGGAATTGATTCGGGCATTGGTTCTTATTTGGGAAATTCTCGAACCATTCGAACTGCAAGGGCAAATCGAGTATCTGTAGGGTGAAGATGTGCATTGCTGCGTCAGAAGTCGTTTACGGATCGCCCGTTCGGGGGCCATTCGCGGGTAAAGTTCAAGAAGAAGAATAGGGGTGCATCAGCGGATATGAGGCCATTTAGCGTACCCTGCACCTCGTCTTAATAATTCGCTGCCGGTGATCGATCGTAGGCGAACTACAAAATGACGGCTATTACCTACCGGCTTCGGAAGTTTAGGAGTCAATAATCCTCCGGGAGCAGAATCGTGGTGACCGAGCGGTCCCACTCGGTGATAATCCAGAAGCGTCGTTCTCCGTGGCCGTAGGCCGAAAGTAACCGCTGGCCGGTTCGGAGCGCTTCGTCATTTGCCGCAGCGTCTTCCGTGCAGACATTGCCCCAGTCACCCCGGACGTGGCGAGCGAGGCCAAGGGCGATTTCATCGGGACGAAGCAAGTCAATGGCGCGTGCCGTGATGACGGTCTGCCCAAGCGAAAAGCGAGCCTTGTTTACCAGGCGATCACCGGGCGTCTTGGCACCCTCGGCCGGATCAATGCTTGCGTCGGGCAACTGGATCTGCCCGGATTCAAGCAGGTCACGGGCGCGGCGTCCGTAGTGCCCTTGAAGCTTCCACGCGAGCCCTGTATTCACCAAGTGCTGGAACAGCCGGAGAGTTTCGGATTCGTCAAGTTCGTTTGCTTCGTAACGCATCAGCGCGGAAACGGAGTCAAAATCGCCTTCTTCCGATTCGTCCTTAGGGAAATGAGCCATAGGTAGGTTCCTTCCAATTCATGTTGACGGCCCCGCCTATCGGGGCCTTGCGGCACGCGAAGGAATCGGCTTGAGAGTTTCGGATTCGTCAAGTTCGTTTGCTTCGTAACGCATCAGCGCGGAAACGGAGTCAAAATCGCCTTCTTCCGATTCGTCCTTAGGGAAATGAGCCATAGGTAGGTTCCTTCCAATTCATGTTGACGGCCCCGCCTATCGGGGCCTTGCGGCACGCGAAGGAATCGGCTTGAGCCGGGGCGACAGCGCACCGGGCAAGCGGAAAATTGGGGGAGACCATTTGGGGGAACCGATTTTCCGCTTGCCCGGCCCGGCGGCCGATTCATCGTGCCCGGCAAAGGCCACGCGCGGGGCTGAAACGGATTGGTTCAATCGCCCGCAATTCACTGCGATAAGAGAAGCGATCCAGATTCGAGGCAGCGTCAATTCAGGCTGGTTCGTTCTTCAGCAACACGGTGATGTCGCGGGAGGTATGCAGGACGCGGACGATTTCGATCCCGTCTGCTGTCTCTCGATAGAGGATGATCAAGTTGCGGAATCCGTCAATCTGCCACCGCCGGATGTCTTCGTAAGGGAGTTCATCCAGTCCGAGCAGGGCTCCGATGCTCGGCATGGTCAAGAGTTGGTCGAAAGCACGCTCGGCGTTGTCGATGAATCGCAAAGCAACGGCGTATCCCGCTTCCTTGCGATAGTAGTCTGCCAGTTCGTTGATGTCGGCAGTGGCAAAACCCGCTTTGTGAATGACGCGTTCAGCCGTCATCGCCGGGAATCTGGTCGGCACTCAGACGAGTTCGAAGTTGATTCCAGAATCTCTTGGTCACTGGTTCGGACGGTTTGCTGTTCAGTCCCTTGTCGATTTCCTGCTTCAGCCACGCGGCAGTGGCTTCCCGGGAATGGGACTGTTCCTCCAGCAGGTACAAAGCCTTATGGATGAGGTCGCTTTCCGACTGAAAGCGACCCGTCGCGAGTTGCTCGCGGACGAATTTCTGGAGATGAGGAGGCAGTGGCGAATCAACCGTCATAAGAATATCATATCGCATTCTGACGGCAATGTCAAAAGCTGGCCAGTTCACGTCCAGTCGTTTTGGCCGTGAACTGGCCAGCCGCGATACTGAGTGCCTGAACCAAAAGGCATGGTCAAAGGCGTGAATTTTCACACCTAGATTCCTCGAAAGTAGGTGCTGGCTTCGTCGGATTTTCGGAGGCCAGCCGTTCTGCCGTCGAAGCGAAGAACAACTCGACCTCTTCGAGCGCATCCGATGGGGCATGTTCCAGCGTGATGCTCTTGGCCTCCTCCCAATGGCCCGCCGCCAGATGACGGCGAACCACTTCGCAGACCGCTGCGGGAAGCAGGATGTCGCGATGCAAGCGGATGAAATGCTGATTGTCGGCAAAATCGGTCACTGCCTCGATGTTTCTGACTTTCCTTCCCATGATGTCTCTCCGAGGCACAGACGGTCTTTGCTCTGAAGCGCCTGTGCCCGCCGCTCCAGATGGTGATCTACGCCTCGGCGTTAATGAACCGTGGTGAGATCGCTCGAACTAATTGAACAATGCCATTGTAGACGATCCTATGTATAGATATCGTCTGTAGATTAGTAGTCTACACCGCGACATGCTAATTGGCATGTCAAGAATTGCGGAATTTTTCGGGGCGGCGATCCGGCGGCATCGAGAGAGATCGGGGCTCTCGCAGGAAGACTTTGCCGACAAAGCCGGAATTCACCGGACCTACGTGAGTTCCATCGAATTGGGAAAGGTTCAGGTGAGCATCGGCGTTGCGCATCAACTGGCCGAAGCACTCGGCGTTTCGTTGAGCAAGCTTTGGAAGGAAATCGAAAAGAAACTATCGGAATCTCCGCACTGACGCTTGATGGGCACGGGCGCATTCACAGGTAGCGGTCATGCCGCCGTTCCTTTGATCCCGGCAATCAGCGCCTGGGCTTGCTCGACGACCGATGACGCCTTGTCGGCTTGTTCACCGGCGAATTCGTCGCCATGCCGCAAATCCTGCAATGCCTCCGCTTCGGCTTCGGCGTAGGGCAGAATTGCTTGCAAGGCAGCCAGGATTGTCGCAGCCGAGGCGCGCAATCGGGCTTCAGGACCAATCTGCCGCAGCCATTGCCAGGTAAAGACGTACTGGATCTCCTCGCGCGTGATGAAGTAGGCGAAGCCGCCAAACTCGCCGGATCGCATTTTGCTGCACGTTGTTGCTCCTTCGATTTCGACGTGAGGGTACGATGTCGGGTCAAGCAGCCCGAGCTTCGATTGGAAGATCTCGGTGCAGTTGATATGCTTGCCGGATTCGTCCTCTCCTTCCTCGCAAAAACTTTCCTCTGCAAAGAAGTATACCATGCCGTCGTACAGTTCATGGTGAAGGCTGCAAGCAAACGTGAGCTGCTCCAGTTCCACATCACTGAACAACGATGCCGGGAGATATGGCAGCACGGTTGCCTGAGTGTAGTTGTTTGCCATAAAGATTCCTTTCTGTTTGGGGAGAAGGGCGACCGCCAAATGACAGTCGCCCGAAGAGTCATCAAGTCATCAAGCTACCTTCTTGGCTTTTTTGGATTTGGCCGGTGTCGGCGGAATGGCGAAGTCAAACGCCATGCCCTGCGGAAGCCAGCTTTTCAGATTTGCCATTTGCTCTGGTGTTCGGTGCTTTTCAGGATGAGCGAAAGCCCGGTCGAGTTCATCGACCAGCGACGACTTCTTGTCATTGCGTCTGGCTTGCGACCATTGCTCTCCAAGGACATCCCGGCTGATCGCCAGCAATTGCACGCGGTTGATACGAGCCAGGAAGTTGACTTTGGCAGGCCGCCAAAAGTCGGCCATGCTCGTCGCGGTGAGCGACAGTGCGGCGTCATAGCCGGTGGTTTCCTGCCCAGCGACGGGGCCAAGCTTCGGTTTGAGCGTCAACGCAGTGCAATACGCCAGCAGCCGGAGCCTGTCTTCCTTCGGCAACGAACGGAACGCCTCGAACTGTTCCGCTTCGGAAGTTGCCTTGAGCCAGCCGGTCGGCAACGCCTTCCCCATCTCGGCAAGATCACGCCGTGCGGTCGTGTCTTCGCGCTCCTTGCCCGGCCTTGGCCGACGGAACTCCACGTCTGGACCGTCCATATAGGAACGCTTTCCGATCATTGCGCTCGCGGCTTTGGACGTCAGCAGGTCCAGCGCGATCTCCGGGTTTCTGGCGATTGCGACCTGGGCCACTTCCAGCCGGTCGGCGGCAAGATCGCGGCGAAGTGATTCCGGCAGGGCGTGCTTTGGTTTCGCCCTTACCGGCTTGCCATCGTCCTCCCCAAGCAGCTTTGCCAGCAGCTTGCGGTGCTCCGGTTTCACCAAGCCCTTGTCGAGGAAGAGCGAGCCGTCATGCCCGATGGATACGAAGCATCCGGCCAGCGCCTTCTGCGTCGCGTCATACCCGACATAAGCTGCGAGTTTCTGCTCCACTTCCTCCAGCCGTTTTTGGACGGCCTCCTGCTCGTCCAGCAACGTGTCCGACTCCGTGTCGGCAAGGGCTTCCTCGATCTCGTTAAGCTCGGCGTCCAATTGGGACTTGAGAGCGACCAAATCGGCAGGGACTCCGATCAGCTGCGGCTTGAGCCGTCCGCAACGGTGGATGGCGTCATAATCCCTCTCCGGATTGATTTCCACCCAGCCCCAGCCTTCGGTTTGCAGTTCCTTGCGGATACTGCCAAGCTTCTCCTCGGCCAGCTTTTGCAGCAGGGCGGGCTTTTCGAGAAAGACCTCGTTACCGAACAGGTCGGCGCGGGTCGAACCGCCAGCATCCCGGTATACTTCCAGACCGACGAAACGGGCCAGATTGTCGGTGGATTCGACCAACTTCTCGGTGAGTGCCGCGCGGATGGCTTTGGGGTCTTCCTTCTGCCAGCCTTGCAGCGACTTGAACACCTTCATCTGCTGGCGGTGGTCGTCGGTGACGGTGTAGGCCATAAGGCATTCGAGCGACATTTCCTCGCTGCGGTATTCAGCCAGCAGTTCCGGTGCGATGCGGGCCAGCTTCATCCGCTTCAGGACAAAGCTTTCTTCGACGCCGAAGCGAACGGCTATGTCAGCAGCGCTCTGGCCCTGGTCGATCAGGGCGGCGAACGCCTCGAACTGGTCGGCCGGGTGCATTGCCAGCCGAACCGTGTTTTCGGCGAGGCTCATCTCCGTGGCGTGCTCCTCGGTGACGATCTGGCACGGCACCGCGAAATCCTCCGGCAGCTTGCCTTCCGCCTGAAGCGAGTGAATTGCTTCAAGGCGTCGGCCTCCAGCGATGACGCGATACGTGCCGTCGCCCTTGTCGGTGACGACGAGGTTCTGCATCAGGCCGTGCGAAAGCAGCGATGCTTTGAGTTCCTCCATCCCCATCTTGGCGGCGGTACGGCGGGCATTGAGCGGGGACTTCTCCAGCCGGTTGACTGCGATCAGTTGGGGTTGTTCAGGTGTGCATTGAATGTAAGTCATAACAATCTCCTTTGATGTGATGTTGAGAGTTGAAGCCGGTGGGCAGGGAGTCCGCCCACCGGCACCCGGTTCAGGCGGCTGCCTGAGCGGATTCTTGACCCTGGCTGGATTCAACAGCCGGGGTGGATGCTTTGCGGGCCTTGGCGTCAGCCTTCTTGGCTTCCACGATCCAGTTGTGGGCCTGGCTCAGCAGCTTCGACATGGCGAGCAGGTCGTCGGAACCGAGGCTTTCGGTCTCCTTCCAGGCATCACCTTTCTTGTAGCCACGGCTCGGAATTACCGAGTACCAGTTGCCTTTCTCGCCGGGATTTCTCCAGATCGTGACTTGCAGCGCTCCGTCGCGTAGTTTGTGTGCGGGTTGTGACATGGTGTTCTCCTTCTCTATTTCGATTTTCGGCCCCGCCCATCGGGGCCTTTCGGCACGCAGAAGGAATCGGCTTGAGCCGGGGCGCAGCGTACCGGGCAAGCGGAAAATTGGGGGAGACCTCTGGGGGAACCGATTTTCCGCTTGCCCGGCCCGGCGACCGATTCATCGTGCCGGTCTAAAGGCCACGGGCGGGGCAGCGTAGAAAGACGAGAAGGAGCGTGTCGCGGATCGGACAAACTCCGTAGCAGCGATGCTAATGACGGCTGGAAAGCAAGATAGGTGATGCGGCGGGTTTGTGACCGACCCAGCAAGCGGCGGATGACAGGAAGTTTGCCGGATTAGGGCGCGGCAGGGTCGATGAGCGTGAGGCCGGGATAGCGCTGAAAATCAGCGACATTGAAGGTGAGAATGCTAGTCAAACCATGCATGTGGCATGGCGGCAACAAGCCGGGCATCGTGGGATACCTTGCCCCGGCATTGATATGCGAGGAGCAGCGACTTCCATTCGGCAAGCACGGTGGGCTGATCGGGTAGCAACGGGAACAACCGCTCAATACCTCCGATCGCGGCAGCGCATTCGGCGATTGAAAAACCCAAGCCGTTGGAGAAGATGGGGCGGGTGGCGGTAGCCCAGAATTCGTAGAGACTCTGCGAAACGATGTACAATTGCCTGCCTCGGCCGGTTAACGCCCGAATTGCCACATTGACAAGTGAACCAAGAGGTCGGCAATGCGGCGGTTCACCCTTGATCTTCCGAATGCGGCATAAGGAAGTTTGCCAAGTATCGGGGCTGATCCCATCCCCGTGTCCACGGAACCGCTGCTCGATTCAAAGCACGCTGGAATTCGTTGTCCTCCTTTTGTGAGAATAGCGTACGCGCGAGAAATGTATAAACGCGATTCACGACGCCAATCATCAGTGTCTTCATTTCGTCCTGGCTGATGCGTGATACCTGATTCCACGGTATTTCCCGGCCATCGGCGTCGATAACCTTCACGTCAGAATAATCGCCCGTGTGGGTAACGGGCGGTATACCCTTATGGAGCTTTTCCAGGTAGCCGCGCCGGACGCAGGCAGCAGTCATGATTTTGGCAAACTCGCGTTGCGATTTTCCTTCATCGAATGTCATATCTCCCTCGCTGCACTTGTCGTCTTGGGGCGCTCTTGTCCATTTGAAGCCAGCTACTGCTTTGCCGCGATCCTGTCAAGGTAATCGGCCCACCATTGCATCATCTTCCGGCGTTCCGGCAGGTATTGGGCATGATTGTATGCGGCGCGGACAGCATTGCGTTGACAATGGGCAAGCTGGCGTTCGATTACATCTCCACGAAAATCATGCTCATTCAAAATTGTGCTGGCGGTGCTGCGGAAGCCGTGACCGGTAGCGCGGGAGTGATAGCCCATGCGGTAAAGCCCGTAAAGAATGGTGTTTTCGCTCATGCAGCCGGACGGCTTTAGTTGATTCGGGAACAGATAGCGCCACTGGCCGGTAAGTGGTTGCAGTTCACGCAAAATGGCTACCGCCTGATTCGATAAGGGCACTATATGCGGTTCTCGCATTTTCATACGCTCAGCAGGGATGCGCCATTCTTTCTTTTCGAAATCGATTTCTGACCATTCCGCGCCGCGCAGTTCTCCGGTACGCACGAATGTTAGCAGCAAAAGCTTCATTGCAAGTTTGGTTTGAAGAGCACCGTCATAGGATTCAAGCTTCTGCAGATATTCCGGCAGATCATTCGCGTTCAAATAGGCGCGGTTAGTCTTTACCACGGGCTTTAGTGCTCCGCGCAAGGATGCCGCCGGGCTGGTTGTTGCGCGCTCGGTAACCACGGCGTAGGTGAAAACCTGCCCACATATTTGCAAAAGGCGGTGCGTCAGGTCCGATGCCCCGCGGTGTTCAACTTCGCGTAGCACGGACAGTAATTCCGAAGATGTGATGTGGGCGATCGGGCGGTAACCAAGCTTGGGGAATACATTGGTCTCCATGCGCTTCAAAATGTGCTGGGCGTGTTTTGGCGTCCATTTGCTGCGGCGGTTTTCATGCCATTCCCGCGCAACTGCTTCAAAAGTGTTGTCACCGTTGAGAACAGCGAGGCGCTTGGCCTCTTTCTTAACCTCGCCAGGGTCGATTCCAGCCGCAATTACCTTACGTGCTTCGGCGCGCCGCTCCCGAGCATCGGCGAGGCTAATTTCAGGATATACGCCGAGCGCCAATAGTTTTTCCTTGCCCACAAAGAAGTATCGCAGACGCCAGTATTTGCTGCCGGAAGGCATAACAACGAGGAACAAGCCCTCGCCATCGGACATCTTGAACGTCTTTGTCTTTGCTTTGGCATTACGGACGGCAGCGTCGGAAAGGGATTTGGGCATGGGGTACATTCAGCTATCGAGTGGGGTATCCATGAATATTTGTACCCCGAAATCGGGCCGAATGTCAACGATTATTAGCGGACGCTGGCGGCTGAGAAATCGCTTGTGATTGGCTCTGAGCCTTTATAGTCCGGACGTCAGCGAATTGTGGCGTCAAAGAAAATGGCGGGAGTGACGGGACTCACAACAAGCAAATAACTGGTTGGTACAATTGATATTTTCGAAACGTGCCGAAAGCAGATACCCCGGTTTTATACCCCTGAAATTTGATTCGTTCGCAACGGTCGAAGAGATGGCAGTGTGGCCACAAGCAATCAAGGCGAAGCAGGATCGATGACGGTCAAACCCGGGTACCGTTGGAAATCCTTGACATTGAAGGTAATGATTTGGGTGAGGCCGTGCGTCTGCATGGCAGCGACGAGCCGTGCGTCATGGGCAACTTTCCCCTGGCATTGATGGGTTGTCACTAATAACTCCCATTCGGCAAACAAGGCTGGCTGGTCAGGAAGGAAAGTAGCAAGCGCCTTGATATCCGAAATCTCAGATTGACACTCCACAATGGATAATCCGAGACCGTTTACAGCAAGTGGACGGGTAGCAACGACCCAGAATTCATAGACGGTTTGCGGAACAATGGCAAAAGCCTCGCCGCGCTTCTGCAATACAGAAATCGCGCTAGTGACAATCACATGATGAGGGTGCTTTGGATCTGCCAGACGGAGCGCGATGTTCGTGTCAAGCAAAATCATCGTTGCGCGTTCTCCCGTTCTCCGTAAATGGCTTCATAGCTGTCATCAAGCATGAACCCAGGCGGATAACGGTCGGCGCGCGCTTCCACTCGTTTCATCCAGGCGTCGAAGTGCCGTTGCCATGCTTCGCCGGAAAGCACATGGCCACATTCAGACGGAACAGGTGGGAGAATGCGGGCAACGGGCCTTCCGGCATCGGTCAGAACAAATTCCTCACCTGCTGCCAATGCTTGCAGGATGTGCGGTAGCTCTTTCGCCAAGTCAGCCGTAGCAATGGTCGTCATAACCGCCTCACATTCTGATTAGGCTTATAACATAGCTGATTTTGCGGTATCAAGCAAGTGCGGCGACCGCCCCAAATCGTGCCTCAGCCTTTCCGACAACAGACCACCGAGTCTTTATCGCCCCCGGCTGCTGAGCATCGCACTGAAGAAAGCCATCGCCAGCACACAGCCCATCATGACAGTGATTTCCTTCACCATTGGGTCGCATTCGGAGGAGTTTTCGCGAATCTGTTGGGAAACCGTCTTGCGAAATTTGTGCTTGAGTTCGTGAAAAGCGTGATGTTCGAGGAGTGAGTCAGTCATTTGAAGGCTCCTAATTCTGTGGCGTTCGATTTGACAGCTTCTCAATTAGCTCCCGAATGTCCTCAGCCCGCCAAGCGGTGCATCGAGCCGACAGCTTGATCGGCTTCGGAAACCGCCCCGATCTTACCCCTTCCCACCAACTGGTTTTCCCGAGCGGGATAACATTCAACACCTGCGTTAATCGCAGGAACCCTGTGTCTGGAATATCATGCATAGTAGCCTTCACTTTCTTTCTGCACCTCCGAGATTTCATCGTCACCCAGGTCTTCGTTTCTGGTGTCAGTAGCCGGTCAATTCCTTACTGCCTGTTCATAAGTATAACACGATCGATGCATAAAGTCTCGAAGAATGGCTCTCAGAGCCAGTTTCGGCGATTCTTGCTTTTTCGGAGAGGCTGCACGCAAGCTGGTTCGCAACAGTTCGACGGATGCGGTTACCCAGGTGTCCGTTGAGGGCTTGAAACAGAATTCCGAAAAAAGCCAGAAAGAGCACAATGGACATCACCGGCCGTTGGCGGACATTTGAGTGACATAGGGGTGACATTTGGGAATGTTGAACCCTCGCTAAGCTAGGCTGGCTGCGGCTTGCAGCCTAGTTGTTAAGATTTCGTTAACGATGTTGTGCTAATCTAAAATTAGGCATGATCCGTATCACGCAACAGGATAGTGCCAAAGACGCCAAGCGATACTACGCGACGGCGGACTATTACAGCGAAGGACAGGAACTGGTCGGCTTGTGGGGCGGCAAAGGCGCAACCCGGCTCGGCCTTTCCGGTACAGTGGATAAGGAGTCCTTTGAGCGCCTTTGCGATAATCTCGACCCAAGCACCGGCAAGCCGCTGACGGTGCGGACGCGGACCGACCGGACGGTGGGGTACGATTTCACGTTCTCGGTGCCGAAGTCGGTGTCGCTTCTCTATGCCATGAGCGGCGACGAGAGCATTATGGATGCCTTCCGTAGCGCGGTCGATGAAACGATGCGGGAGACGGAAGCGGAAATGAAAACGCGTGTGCGTAAGCATTTCCAGGACTTTGACCGCACGACCGGCAACATGACCTGGGCGGAATTCATCCACACCACCTCACGGCCTGTGGACGGCATTCCCGACCCGCAGCTTCATGCCCATGTTTTCGTATTCAACACCACCTGGGATTCGGAAGAAAAGCGCTGGAAGGCGGGGCAGTTCCGCGAGCTTAAACGCGATGCGCCGTATTTCCAGGCGGCATTCCGGGTCCGGCTGGCGAACCAACTCCAGGACATCGGTTTTGGCGTGACGCGGAAGCGGGATGATTTCGAGATCACAGGCATCCAGGCCGACGTGCTGAAGCGCTTTTCACGGCGAACCGCCCAGATCGAGAAACTGGCCGAAGAAAGAGGCATCACCAACCCTGACCGCAAAGCAGAGCTTGGGGCGGAAACGCGCGAGAAGAAAGGCAAAGCGCTGAGCATCGACGCGCTTCGCACGGAATGGAATGCCCGGTTGAGCGTCGGCGAGCGCGGGGAACTGGCGGCGGTTCACCGGCGCGAACGAGAGTTTGCACGCCCGGAACCCAGCGAGGCGCAGGCGGTCGATCACGCCATCGACCACAGCTACGTGCGCGAGGCGGTGCTGCCGGAACGCAAGCTCCTTACCGAGGCTCTGAAGCGTGGGATCGGTTCGGTGACGGTGGACGGCGTGACAACGGAATTGGCTAAGCGTCCATTAATCCGAAGCGAGGTCGAGGGCCGCGCGATGGCAACGACCAAGGAGATGATCGCCTTGGAATCCCGGCTGATCGAATTCGCCAGCAAAGGGCGCGGGCGATGCCGGCCACTCGGCGATACAAACCGGCCATGCTCCCGTGACTGGTTCAATGAGGGGCAAAAGCGGGCCGTAGGCCATGTCCTTAGCTCGCGTGACCGCGTCATGGTCATCCGCGGCGTGGCGGGAACCGGGAAAACGACACTGGAACAGGAAATTGGCGAGGCTCTGGCCGAGGCAGGCAAGCCCGTGGTTGCACTGGCACAGTCCGTCAAAGCCAGCCGGGAAGTGCTGCGCGAGGAAGCAGGCTTTGCTAACGCTGACACGGTAGCGCGGTTTCTGAAAGATCAGGAATTGCAGGAATCGGCGCGGGGTGGCCTGGTGATGGTCGATGAGGCCAGCCAGCTTGGCACGCGTGACATGGTGAAAGTGTTTGAAGTGGCCGAGCGCGTAAACGCCCGCGTGCTACTGGTCGGGGATCGGCGGCAACATCGCTCGGTGCTGGCTGGGGAACCGCTGAAGCTTCTTGAGGAAAAGGCCGGGCTGAAAGTAGCAGCCGTTACGGAAATCCTTCGCCAGGAGGGTGACTACAAGAAAGCGGCCAAGGCGCTGAGTGAAGGCAGGACCGGGGACGCATTCGACGAGCTGGATAAGCTCGGCTGGATCAGGCAGGTCAAGGACGGGGAACGCAGCACGCAACTGGCTAACGCCTACCTGTCAGCCGCTGCCGAGAAAACAAAGGATGGAAATCTCAAAACCGCGCTGGTTGTATCGCCAACGCACGCCGAAGCGGGGCGCATCACCAGTGCCATACGTAGCGGGTTGAAGACGCAAGGCAACTTGGCCGACGAACGCATGGTAAAGACCTGGGTTCCGGCGCATCTGACGGACGCGCAGAAGAGGGACGCGATGCAATACGATACGGGCGACCTGATTCAGTTTCAACAGAACGCGCCCGGCTATACGAAGGGAGATCGCCTCCTGGTAGCCGATGGGGTCAAGCCGCCTGTCGCCCTTGCCAACCGCTTCGAAGCCTACCGGCCACAACAACTTGCCCTGGGCCAGGGGGACCGCGTGCGGCTCACGGCAGGGGGCAAAACAAGAGACGGCCAGCATCGCTTAAGCAACGGGTCGCTATTTACGGTTGCGGGATTCACCAAACGCGGCGACATCATCGTGGATCACGGCTGGGTCATTGACCGCGACTTCGGCCATTTGACGCATGGATACGCCGTGACCAGCCACGCAAGCCAGGGCGTGACGGTGCATAAAGTCTTTGTCGGCATCTCCGGTGATTCGTTCCGGGCAACCACCGAGCGCGCCGCCTATGTCGCCATCACGCGGGGCAAAGAAAAGGCCCTGATATTTACCGACGACAAGAATGAATTAGCCAAGGCCATGAGCCGTCCCGACGATCCGCTGTCGGCAACAAATCTCGCCGACGCGGCACAGCAGAAGCCCGGCGTCAAAGGCCGTCCGGCAAAATCGTTGACGACGGCTCAACAACTGGCCGCCGTCGCCAGGCACCACCATGAAATGCAGCAAGACAATGTGGGCCATTCGGCACCGGAACGGGAGATCGGCCATGACCGATAAGCCATCGAACGGGGATCGATTCAAGAGCATCCTGCAACCGGACAGGCAAGCCTCACCGTCCGCCAAAAAGGAAGAGGATGGCGACGGCGTAGAAGCGTCGTGCGCTGCCTTTGGCTATCTTCGGGGACTCCGCAACGCCTCCGCTTCGCTGGAATTCCGCTTTCGGAACGGCAATAGTACCTTCTTCAGCTATGGCTTGCTCGGATCCTGGCAGTTCAATCCATCCGAGGGCTTGCTCTTGAAGTTTTCGGGAGACACTGTGTGCCTGGTCCTGATCCGGGGCAGCAACCTGGACAAGCCGCTGAACGACGGGGCGATCAACCTCACAAATGCCGGACTTCAACGCCACCGTCTACTCTGGATAAAAGAAATGAGCAAGGAAGACATCGAACGCGTGGGAGAAACAGGGCCGACCATCGACTCCATCGAGATCGCGGAATTCACGTCGTATGAAGAGCGTTGCGAATGGATCAAGAACAAAGCCCCGGCGTTCCTGGTGGACACGACTAGATAAAGCAACTCGGGTATAACGGCGCACTGGAACGGCGGGTGAGCAAATGACTTCCCATTCAGATCCCTATAGTTGACGCTGTGTGATTATATTAAGGATCTCATTTCTCGACTAATTTGAAAACAATGGCTGTGAGGCCAAGAGGATCAAACTTATCTCGTGGCAAGACAAACCAGGATTTTTTCTCTTTCTTGTGTAACATTTTCGATTTTCGTTCGAGAAGTCCTTAGATTCGGCGAAAAGTGATGGATTGGAACGGGTGTTCTTGTTCTTAACTCAGTTTTTCCGAAATTGTTTGCGAAAGACTGCACGCCAAAGGATCGCCATTCGAGACAGGCATGCCCTAGGTCGAAATCGATGTCGGGCCACCACCAAGCCACCGGAGGCACCATGAGCGCCAATAAACTCCTCGATTGTGAAACAGATCAACAAAAGGAGCTGAGTGACTTTTATAATGAATGTACGAAAGAGTTCCGGGGTTTGAGTATTTTTTTGTGCCGGAGTGTGGCGGACGGGGATGACGTTCTTCGGGAAGCGATAGGCGAGGTAGTTGTAATCATCCTCAAGAACCATCAACAAAGTGTCTCACACGAACGTTGGAAGCGTGAGGTCAGAAACCGGATTAATTGGCGTGCCAAAGACCTCTATCGAAAGAAAACACTGGAGAAGATCTACCTGCAGAATAGATGCGGATTGAAATCCTCGGGCTCGCACGAATCAGACCCAATACGGGAAGTAGAAGAAAAAGACGCGATTGCTTTTGCGATGTCTCAACTTTCCAATTCGGAGCAAGACCTTCTTAGTTGGCGATTCTGGGATGGTCTGACGACAGAGCAGATTTGCGACAAACTTGACATCACGCAGAAGGCTGTCCGAACGCGATTTTCCCGAACTTATGAACGGTTACGGGACATCATAATGTCCGGCCTTCAGGATAAATCACCGGAGAATGAAAATGAATGACCACAACATCAACAGACATTTGGCCGAGGACGCGCGATCTTTGAAAATCGCTGCTGCCCGCGGAAAACCGCTCGATTTCTCAAAATGCGTTACCCGATCTCGGTGGCAGAGCGCGATGCAGGCGCATGAGAGAACAGGACAATGCGATTGGAACGATGAGGAGAAACTCCATTGTTTAGTCTGCCCCATTTGCGGACGAGTTCAGGTAACTTTGATTAAGAAATGCCCTGATCCAGCGGAAGGAGCGCTAAACTCGGAATCAACGACGAGCCAAGTAAGCGAACCTGTTTCACAGGAACAACTTTCTTCATCCCCAATGCCGAATGTCACACGCTCTGCATCGTTGTACAAATCGAGCAGAGGGAAGCTCGGTCTCAAGGTCCTCGGTGGGATAGCGATTCTCGTCATTCTCGGGTTATCTGTCTTTTGGCCTCGATACACCCCAACGGGATTTGAGTTCCAATTGGTCGGCCGGAGCGGCACTTTGGGCACGCCAAGTGAACGTGACGAACAATTTCAAATCAAGCCCACATTCCCCGCCAATTTCCACGGATTCATCACCTTGGTTGATATCTGGGAAACAGGTGAAATCACGTTGCGCCCGGAAGAACCTCAGGACTGGCAAGAAATTCGGCCGGACCACGTCCTTAAAGTTTTGCCGCCATACTACAGCGTCGATGCCTCCCTGACGCGGACTGTCTGCATATTGATCACCGATAAGAACCCTGTCATCCTCTTGAAAGCTGAGGTGGCGAAATGGAATACAGAGAGCCTCCGCGGAATTCCACCCGAAAAAACGGAGCAACAGTTGCGGGCCTTTCTTGCTGAACGAGGCATTGCGACATATCCGCAACGTGTGCTTGTAATCCCCCCCAAACGAGATGATTCCAATTAGGAGAACGGCAATGCGATCAAATCTGTGCTTTATTTCCTTTCTGGGTCTTTTGGTATGTTGGTCCAATGTCGGAAACTGCCAAGATCAGGTTCTCTCCCCAGAAGCCAAGGAGATATTCAAACTCCATGAAGAAATCAGCCAATTACAGCAGCAGCACAAATTCCGTCCGGCTCTCGGCAAGCTCAATTCCCTGATCCAAAAGTTGAATGTATTGCTTACGCCGGACCATCCCGAAATCCTTCGACAAAAGACAAAGCGATTATACTTCCAGTTCGAATTGGGTTTTCCAGAATTGTCCATGGAGATCAGGGCAGTGATTCGTTCATTTCGTAAACACTATAAGAACAAGCATCCGCATATGGAAGTTATTGACTTCATCGAAGCGCTAGTAGTGCAAGGGCAGATCGAAGTGAAGGAATCACACTATGGGCAGGCAATTCGTGTTCTCGACGAAGTCATGCAACTTGTGCGAGAACACAAGCCCGTCAGAGATGAACTCGTAGGCCTAGCTCTGAAATTTCGAGGAATATCGCAGGGTATTCAGGGAAATTTCCTTCTGGCGAAGGAAGATTTCCAAAGCGCCATTTCCATTGTGAAGCCGACTGTCAAAAATGCTCCACTCCTCGGTTCGCTGTACGTTTCCCTTGGGTCACAATTCGCCACGGAAGGACTCTTGTTGAATCGTGTTGGTAAGAAAGAGGAAGGTACAAAACTCCTAGAAAAAGCTCTCGGTGTATTTGCGAAAGCTGAAACCGTCTACTCGAAGGTTCCCTTAATAATTCCACACATGGAAGAGGCAAAGCGGAACCTTCTGCTTCAACAAGGTCGAATCCGAATATATTTAACCGCGAATCCTCGAAAGGGATGGGAAGAATTCGAGAAACGTTTGTCTGGATTCCTAAATGACCCCTTAAACGTCTCCGAACGTGCAAGACTTTTATCTGAACGTGCTGCCGCCCGTGTCTTTCTTGGCGAGTTCGACAAAGCAGAAAGCGATTTTGGCGAGGCAAAGCGACTTCTTTTGATTCTTCGGAAGCTGAAGATTCCCGATACTGATTTGGAAAGCCAAGTTGAAGAGAACTATTGGATATATCTCGCCGAGTTCAAAAATCAGAGACATAAAGCGCTGAAGCTTCAAGAAGATACACTGAATTCATTGCTGTCCTCCATTGATGACCTGCTTCTCGATCAGGGTACGAGTGGGAGAATCCAGTTTCTCAATTCAAATCGCCGACTCCTGGATTCCTATATCAACAATATCATTCAAACGAAGGAAGACCCAAAAAAACTATACAATTTCCTGATTGCATGGAAAGGATTGCTGTTTCAACGAACTCGGTTTGACAAATACATGCTCGCGGCACCAGCTGTCGATCGGGATAAAATCCTTCCCTTGGTCCGAGAATGCTCCGAACAACGCTGTAGAATTCTTGAGGCGATGCGATCGCTTCGACACGAGGAACTTGAAAAAGATTGGGACAATGACCTAGGACCGCAAATCGCGATCCTCGAGGAGAAAGAACGAAAAATTCAAGGACAGATTCGAGAGAAGACGCCAAAGATAAGCACTGTCGCATCGGTACAAAGTGTCGTTGACTCCCTGCCGACAAACAGCGTCCTAATTGATTTTGTCGCGCATACGCAGTTTCAGAAATCGGATCAAATAGGGGGCTTTCCCTCGCCCGAAGTTCGAATCACCGCATTCGTTATTCGCTCGGGCCAACCAAACGTACAGATTATTCCACTTGCGAAACCTCTCTCGGAGATTTTCCAACTGATTTTGGAATGGCACGACCTACTCATCAAATCAAAATCTAATCGATCACTTCTCCCGGAGTTTTTGAGGAAGACAGAAGAGATCCACCAAATCATTTGGGAGCCGCTGAGAAGGTACGTTTCTGAATCCCAACTCCTGGTCATTTCACCCGATGGTCCGCTCTGGTTCTTTCCATTTTCGGTGTTACCAGGAGTCAAATCTCAGTATTTGATTCAGGAACATCCCATCGTTTACTTACTCTCAGCAAGGCAGGTGCTCGAACGGAAAAAATCAGATACTGAAAACACGGATCAAAATAATTTATTAATAGTTGATCGAATCCGCTATTCGAATGATTTTAGACCAATCACGGAAGCTGAACCATGCATCGAATCACTTAAAAAAAACTACAAAGCAATCTCTAATCGAGAACCAATGGAACTCTCGCATGGGGCCGTGACCAAATCATCATTTCTAAAAGCACTCCGTGATGAATGTGAATATGTTTGCTTTATTGGTCATGGAATACGAGAATCCTCCGTGAAGGCTCATGGGGTTGAAACGATCGATTTAACGTCGTTAACAGGTGGGCGATTGACACCTCAGATGGCAGGACCGGGACTCAATGACTTCGCCATTCCGCTGACGGATGCGCGATTAAATACCAATGGCACGCCCCAATTGAGTCGAACTGCCGAGGAATGGTTATTCGATGATGATTTGCTGTACGAAAACTTTCGTCGCCGACGTCGGTTTGAATGCTGGAGTTGTGGGAGTTTCTTAGGGCCGATTTTCTTTGGTGAAGGTCTAATCAGCTTTACACGATCCCTCATGTTGGTTGGTTTTGATACCGTGATTTCAGGCCTCTGGAACGCCAAAGAAGCACCGACTCTAGGAACAATTGTTCCAATCTATCACGAGAACGTGTGGTCCAAGGGAATGGGAGATGCGGAAGGATTGCAGAAAGCTCAGTGTGCGGCGATCAAACTGGGTGGCGATAACGCTCATCCCTATTTTTGGGCAGCGTGGGTGGTGATCGGAAACCCTGGGCCCGTCTCGGCAATTCCTTCTCACGATCCGAACTCAGAGCCGGAAGAGAAACTGAAATCTGAACCAAACAATTCTTCTTACCTGTATGTTTATATTCTGGGGGGAATATGGATTAGCTCTATATTGGCCTGCTTTTTAGTCCGACCTTGGAGAAGAAGAATGGTCAACTTCTTGAAAGCGTTGCGGAATTGTCACAGAAACAAGAGCGGAAGATAACTTGCTTGGCTAAGACATCTTTTTGATTGACGGAAGCCATTCCAGCATTTTAGAGTGGCTTTCGTCTGCTGTATTCTGAAAGCCCAAATGAATCATTTCTAGTGTGCTGAAATCCTTTTTGAATAGCCAAATCCTTCTTAGCAACGGCTCCAGGGTACTCGCCGATAAGGTCGCATATTGGTTGAGAGAAATTCGAGATTTGGCGGAGGGAGATGAAACGGATCGCGAAATGCTCGCAACCCTTCGCAAACTAGCGCTTGGCGAAAAAGTTCATCCTGAATTGACGGCGCAACTGCAGACTCTCAAGGATGATTATTTTCTGAAAGACGACGGACAATTACATGAAGAATTGGGTCAAGTGATCCTTGCATCGGTTCGAGGGGTGGGCAAAGCACTGCATGTGGATCCCCCCTTCGTCAGCGCGAAGGATCGTGTGCTTGTCGATTTAATCACCAGTATCAAATCGGTTGAGATTTCCTTTGACGAAAAACAGGCTGCAGATATATTCAGCGAGGCGCTCGCCCCAGACGAGATAGATGCGAAGCTCAAGTTGGATGTAAGAGAGTTGAAAAAAAGCTTGGAAGAGAGGAAGAAGGACCAAGAGCCGCCCGCGCCGACGAAGGGTTGATTGGGCTCTTCGATGTCTCCTGTCGATGTGGCATGCAAGCATTTTTTTCGCCATACAACTGTCACATTCTCCCAAATCGTTCGCTGTAGCATTGTGTTGTAAAACGTCACTGGCGTTATGTTGAGACTTTGGAATTCACAACGCCCGTGGACAATATCAACGTGATTCCTCGCCCTTTTGATGCTGGGTGAAACAATGCCAACGCACATTCTTGACGAGGATTTTCTTGCCTTGCTAAGGCTGGAAGATGATGGATGTACACTTTTCCCAGATGAACCAGCACCCGCGGCTCCGAGCGAATCTCGAAGACCGGAACCTGGGCTTCACAACAACGAAAGTGATTTTTCTGAAGATCAATCCAAGGAGAACAAAGATGATGAAGGCACATCCCGCTAGTCGCTCTGAACTACTAGCAGACATTCAACGCAACAAGAAACTCGCCAAGGAAATCGCCTCTGTCTTTTGTGCGTCAGGGAAGGCCGAGGAACTGTTTCTCGAATTCGTTATGGACATCGGAGTAGAGATTCATGAAATCCATGAGTCTGCCCGCATGGCGATGAGATTCTATCCGGAAAACGTTTTGGGTTAATGCGAACACTCCTGGGCTTGCAGCTCGGGAGTTTTCATCTTTGCATCATGAAGCACGCCACCGCATTCGCATCATCACTTTTTTCAGATGCTGGCCCATGCAGGCGAACCAATTCGTCTCACATGCCCAGGCGGAATGAGGAAACCACCCACCGCAACAACTCCAAAAATCACGGCCAACCGGTAGGACGAAGGGTGGTCAGACATTCGTCTGGAATGAATGGCCAATGAGAAAGCGCCATCCTGCCGAACGTGAGAAAAGCCTCCTGGCACTTCTCGATACTTGTGTCGCTTGGCCAGACACCTGGGTATCGTTGCGAAAGCTCCACACCTCGAGTCTCCTCAAGGAAAACCGTCAAACTCTCAGTCTCCCTTCCGAAGTTAGCCTATCGACGATACTCAATCACCTCCACGAATTGGCCTCCCTTTGCAGGATGGAAAACCTGCTGTTCCCGGAAGAAAAACGGCAGATTTCCCAGTTTTACGAAGGTGCCAAGGAAAGGCTTGAGAGAATCAGGCCGCTGTTGGTGGGGTTGATCCGGCTGACGGAACAACGCCACTCGAAGTGACTCGGACTTCGGAAAATCACACATCCACAAATCTGCGTGTTCAATCTTTTTGAGCGCGTTCCATAGCGAAAAATACTCGATAAAGTGATCCTGAAATGGCGAGCCAGTTTTTCTGCTGGAAGGTGTTGGCCACCCATTCGGTCGTTGAAAGGATCCATCAAAAGCCCAGGGGATCATGCACGAGAAATCCCTGAAACGAATTACCAAAGAACATCATCCATCATGGTGCAGTAATGATCGACCCGACAGACGATTTGATTGACGCCCTGTCCATCGAGCGGTGGCACGATGACGGTGGTGCGTGTCCTCCCGGTGAAAATGTCGAAACGATTGCGACCTCTCGACAGAACGATAGCGATTACAGCCCAGACCGCGAAACTGCGGTAACCCACGTGTGAAATGGATTACCCATCGTTTTGGCCTCGGTGCCGCCCGGCCATCGGATCAGTTGCGGCACTTGAAATTAAAGCACCGCACACGTGTTCCGACCCGAACCAGCCGAGAAAAGCTGCCACAAGGGACGATCATCGAGTTCGCCGGTGCGCGAAACAAGAGTTAGTGAGGGATGTTATGAACCTTATCTGCGAGATCTGTTGGAAACTGGTCCTGAAGCCAATGGCGACGGTGGTGTCCGTGTGCTTTGCTCTCGTGCTTCTGCTGATGACAATCTTCAGCCGCCTGTGCCTCATGGCTGCGGTAAGTGCGGTTTGGCTGACGGCGTGTTTTGGGCTCATGTACGTTCTCGCCGTGGCACCCGGCCTGCTGGTCCTGGCCGTACTGGTCGCGCTCTTCTTTGCCCGACGCCGATTCCGTGGCGGGCAGTGGGCTTTCGGGACGGGACGATTTGCCGAACCCGACGAGCTTGCTCGCGCGCACATTCTGTCCGCTGAGTCAGGTCTGCTGATCGGAAAGGTCGAAGCGCCGCGCACTAAAGCGGCGATCCGGCTACTCTTCCGGCTTGCGTTGGCCAAATCGGCAGTGGCTTGCTGGCTGTTCCTTTCGTCGCTTTCCGGACGGCGAAGCGGCCTGTGGGCACGGCTGAGTAGCGGCACCCACGCCGTCGCCTTCGCTCCGACTGGCCGGGGCAAGGGCACTGGGCTGGTCATCCCCAACTTGCTCACCTACCCCGGATCGGTGGTGGTCATAGACCCCAAAGGCGAAAATGCAAAATTGACTGCCGATTTTCGTCGGCGGCATTTCGGGCACCAGTCCGTTCTCGTCGATCCGTATCGGGTCGTCACGCAATCGCCGGACACATTCAACGTACTGGACGGCATCGACAAGACGTCATCGCTTGCACTGGACTTCGCGCAGGCCATTGCCGAGGCGCTCGTCGTCAGGACGGGCCAGGAGAAAGAGCCGCACTGGGCCGACTCGGCAGAGCTATGGATTTGGGCGGTTACCTCCCTCGTGCTGCATGAGGCCGACCCGGAAACCATGAATCTGCAAACCGTGGCCACGATCCTCGCCGATCCGCTCAAGCTGCGCGCCGCCGTCGAGGTCATGAAACAAAGCGACGCCTGGGCTGGGCTGCTGGCGCGGCTCGGAGAGCAGTTGCAACACTTCGTGGATCGCGAGTTGGGGAGCACGCTTACAACTACCAACCGGTTTTTGCGCTTCCTAAGCACGATAGCGGTGGCGGAAAGCACGCGAAGCAGCAGTTTCGACCCAAGGCATCTCCGGAACGGCAAGATGTCGATCTATTTGATACTGCCTTTGCAGTTTTTGCGGACAACATCTCCGCTGCTTCGGTTGTGGATAAGCGCCCTGCTCCGTGCAACTATTGGTTCAGGATCTGACGAGCGGGCCAAGGTTTGGTGGATTCTCGATGAGGCAAGCAGCCTCGGCCACTTACCCTGCCTCGACGACGCGGTGGAACGGCTGAGGGGCTTTGGCACGAGATTGTTTTTCCTGTACCAGTCGATGGGCCAACTCGAACAGTGTTTCCCCGATGGACGCGCGCAGACGTTTCTGTCCAACATGGATCACACCATTTTTTTCGGGGTGAACGACCTTCAAACGGCTAATGCCGTGAGCGAACGCCTGGGCATGAGTACGGTTCCCGTCTGGTCGGAAAACGGCGGACGCTCGCGTAACCGCAATCACGGCGAAATGGGGCAGTCGAGTTCGTCGGCCTCCTCCAACGACGGCTACAGCATCTCCGAGACCGGCCGCAAGTTGCTGACACCGGATGAAGTGATGAATCTCGGCGAACGGCAAGCCATCGTGTTTACGCCCGGCGCGCGACCGTTCATCGCCCGCCTCGTGCGCTACTACGAGCGTGAATTTCGCTCGGTGCCTGGCCGTCGCCGCGGCGCGGCTGCATTAAGCCTCACCTTCCGGAGCCTGATCGTCGCGTCGGTCATCGTGGGTATCGCCGCCGCCGGCATTGCATGGATCGCCGATGAGTGGCGGCGCACCCGGCAGGCGGCGCAGTCGCTTCCAGGAACACAGCCGATTAACCATCGGCAAGAGCAGACATCCCCGAGGACGTTCCCCGGTAATGATGGTTTGATCCCGCTTCAGAAAGGGTATGGCAATGCAGCAAAAGATTGGCGAAGGCCACGCGGACGCGATGCTCCGGCTTGGCCTGAAGGAGCTTCGCAACGCGCTGAATCCTTCGAAGGAGTCCGTCGCCGACAGTGAAATCGGTTTGTACGGCACAAAGACGCAAGGAGAGATCGCAGAATCGCGCGATTACCGCGAAGAAGGCATACGGCCGGAGCCTCCCGGCCAGGACGAACAGGAACGCGAACAGCGCCGCTCGCAGGGCCGCTGATGTGCAACAACCATCGCCCAGACACCTGAACGTGGACTGGATCGGAAGAAAAGAATCGCCAGCGTCCGGCGCGTTGCCGGGCGCAAAACACTGTTCGCCCAACTAAGGAGTCGATGATGCGTCTGTTAGCAAGTGGGAGTGAGGGTGACAATTCAGGGCTGATCGGAGCCTTGTTCGTTCTCGGCGTGATCGCGTACGTGGTCTACCACGTGTACATTTTTTTTGCCCGCCCCGACCAATGGGCGGAAATGCAACGCCGCAAGCATGAAAAGGAAATGGCGGCCGCCGAGGAGCGCAAGGCCAAGGCGGGCCGGATCACCGGCGGCATCCTGGGTGCCGTTGCCAAGGCAGCGCTGGGCGGGATCTTCAAGCACCGGAACTGACCCTGCGTCCACGCCGAACTTTGCCACGGAAGGCACTGGCCCCACGGAAGGGGCATTCTTTGGGACTCCCTGATGCAGGAAACCAAGCAGGAGAATGAGCAATGGACGGATATTCGGTCGCGGTGGCAAGTAGCCTGCTGATCGTCATGCTGGCCGGGCTGATTGAAAGGCACCTGGCTCGAAAGGGTCGCAATGAAAAATCATAGTCGTCAGCATGACGCGGCAATGGCAACCATGCATGCCGTACTCAAAAGCACTCAACGATGATCTGCCGTATGAACGGCGCCTGTCGGTCATGTACCTGCTTTACCATTCGTTCAGAGCGGTACTCGAAAGTTACGAAGCGCTGCCAGCAACCGGAGACACCGGTTGCGGACTAGAAACTGAAGGAGCGCCACTGCCCCAGGACGGGGCTTCCAATACAAGGCACGAGTGAGATTCAGGTTGTTTTATTCAGGGGATAACGCCAATGGCTTCGACACTGACCAGCAAGCCGCTGGATTTTTTCAGGCCCGATCCGGGCAATCCTCGCGTATCCACGGCAATCGAGGAATTGCGGGAACTGCGTGATTCGCTGTGCAAACGGCAGTTCGTTCCGCTCCTGGCGAAGCCGGACGGCACGATCCTCGACGGTTGGCGCAGGTGGTCTGCGGCGAAGCTGGACGGCAAGCCCGAACGCCTCGATGTCATCATCACGGATGAACCGCTGACACCCGCCCAGATAAAGGAAATCCAGCTTGTAACCGCCTTGCACCGCGCCGACCTGAAGCCCTACGAACAATTTCTCGGGTGCCGCGACTGGCTGGCATTGAACCCGCAGGCGACGGCAAAGGATCTGGCCGCACGGATCGACCGCGATCCATCTACGTTGGTGCGCGTCCTGTCGCTGTCGAAATGCGTCCAGCAGGTTCAACAGGCCGCTGCTAACGGCAAGCTGGGCACATCGGATTGGTACGCGATTTCGAAAGTTCCGGAGGCGGAACAAGAGGCAATGCTCGCGGCAAAATTGGCAGGCACCAGCCGCGACCAACTCGAAGCGCGCGGCCGAAAGCTTCGCGGCAGCGTATCCGGGATCAGGGTCAACCGGCTCAGGGTTCCCCTCGGTTCGCAAGGCCGGTCCGTGACCATCGCCGGCAAGGACCTGTCGCTTGAAGACACTATCGAGATTTTGCAGGAAGCGCTGAAATCCGCTCGCAAGGCCCAACACGAGAGCCTGGACGGCAAAACATGGGTGCAGGTCATGAAGCAAAAGGCAAAGGCGTAACGCCGAAAAAATGAAGGGGAATTGAAAGGTGGCGGCTGTGATGACTCTCGAAGAGCGGCTTGAAAAAATCGAATCGATGCTCGTCGTCCTGGTCGAACGGCAACAGGTCCGGGAATGGTACTCGGTCGAGGAATTCGCGGGCATTGTCGGGCGTTCCGAGTTCACCTGCCGCGAATGGTGCCGTCATCGCCGCATCCATGCGGAGAAGAAAGACAGTGGGCGGGGTGCGTACGCGGCGTGGGTCATCTCCCATGCCGAATTGCTGCGGTATCAGCGCGAGGGATTGCTCATGTGGAACGGCAAATAGTGCTGCCGCATTCAGGCAGGCAGGTTGCGAACTCGTTGACAAGGCACGGACGCAACAGAGAAATCGAGGTATGGCGTGCTTACGGTTAGAAAAGCTGCTGAGAAGGCCGGCGTCTCGCCTGGCCTCGTTTATGTCTGGGTAGAATCGGGAGTGCTGACGCATTACAGAATGGGTAAGCCAGGATCACGCGGAAGCATTCGCATCGCCGAGGACGATCTGGATGTGTTCTTGCAAAGCATGAAAAAGGAAAATGGGACGGAGATGACGTCTCCGCCCCGAAAACGAAAGGTCATTTTGAAGCATTTGAAGCTGAAGCCTTGTTGAGTGCTTCGCACAGATGATCGTCCGCACGGTTCATATGCGAGTAAACGGCGCTCACCATCTGTCCATTTGCATGGCCCATGATTTCAGCGACGGCAAGGTGATTGACGCCATTCTCAAGCATACGCTGACAGAAGCCGTGCCGAATGTCATAGGCGGCGAACCCTTTACCGAGCTTCTTCTTCAGCCTGCTGAATCGATTGCAGATGGCGAATATCTTCCACGGGTTCCCATCGGTATTCAGGAACAAGATGCCCTCGGTCTTCCCGTTGGCCAGCCTTTCCACGATTTCCAAGGCTTTGTCGGTCAGCCGAATGATCCGCCATCGTTTTTTCCCCTTTGCCTCTTGCGGCGGGAATTCGATCCTTTTGCCTTGTCGGTTGATATGCCTGATCTCGATAAGGCGAGCTTCCTGCGGTCGGCATCCGGTTTCCCACGCGAAGTGCAGGAGATCGAGGAACGGGCGATCCTTTACCAGAGAGATGATCGTAGCGAAGTCGTGGGACGTGATGGGATTGTCTCGCCGCTTGGCTCTCGGCTTCTCGATGTGTTTGAGTGGATTGGAGGCGATATAGCCAAGCTTCTCAGCCCAATTAAATGGACGAAGGACATGCACGATCGCGTTTCGCTTGGTGGTGTCATTCCAACCCTTGTGTTTGTCTACCCATTCGATGACATGAAAGGGTTTCAGGGTTGTAACAGGGACGGTTTCAGGATTTTGAAGGGAATCGACAAAATCCTGGATGAAATCGAGGTAGCGGCTGTAAGTTCTCGCTTCCCGGTGGGTGTTGCACCAGTCGAGAAACTTATCGCACACTTCGGCAACCGACATTCCGTCGGCTGAAGCAGCTTTTTGAGGTTCCGGCTTTTTGGCCATCAACTCGTGGAAAAGCCGGTCGGCTTCGGGTTTGTCGGAACCCAGTTCATGCCGCTTGCCGCGAATGTAGACACAGTAGACTTGACGTTCTTCCCAATACCAAGGTTTTGGAGTACGGGCCACAGAATAACCCTCCGGTAGAGCCATGTTGATACCCACACGGCAAGCCTTCGGGTTTGCTCTTCCCCTGTCCGGCTGCCACCGGGCGGGGGTTTATTCTGTACCGAAATTCTGTACCAAGCACTATACAGCTTCGTGCCAATCGTCGTAAGTCCTTATGCTGCAAGTACCCCCGACAGGATTCGAACCTGTGACCGACGGATTAGAAATCCGTTGCTCTATCCAGCTGAGCTACGAGGGCAAATCTGCGTTATTTCCGAAATCGAGGGGGTTCGTTTTTCACAGAATTAGTGTATCATTTTCAACATTCCTCCACCAGAGCAGCGCGCCGGCGGATGGGTATGAATTGGCAGGGGCAGGCCAGCGTTGAGGCTCACGTTTCGATGCTCGCCTGTGGCTTGCCGAGTCCGATCACACTCTTCTCTAGCGATTCACGCTCGTTGGCTTTGCGGTTGGATGACGGGGGTTCCATCACTGGCCGGCGGAGCAGCCAGTTCCGGACTCTGGTTCGCGCCGGAACCTCGAACCATAAATAACAACTGATGCTCAGCGCCGTGCTGATTGCGAATACCGCGATCGAACGGAGGATGGGATCCACGTCGCCGAGATGGGTTGCGTGCGGATACCGGTCGATCATACGGATGAGCAGATAGTGGAACATGTAGAATGAGAAACTGGCCTCTCCCAATAGTCGAAGAACCTTGCCGCTCAGAAGGCGCGAAACAAGTCCTCGTTGATAGGCGAACACCAGGATAACCAGCGCGAACACTGGGGTATAGTAGACGCTTCGTCGCCACAGGTAGGGAAGTTGCGGGCTGGCAAGCAGGGCTGCCGCGACCAGGACCAGTGTGCCCACTTCCAAAATGCCGGCCCACCTTGGACCTGGTCCGCGGACGCCCTTTTCCATCAGACCAAGAAAAACTTGCCCCATGGCGACACCGGTGAGGAAATCGACCAGCCGGAATCCGGGATTGACGTACCACATCCAGAATCCGAGTGGATCGTTTCGGCCTATCAACACGCAACCCGATGCCATCATCCACAAACCGAGCGCCATCAAACTCGCGCGATGCGGACGATCCCAGCCTCGCGCGTGCATGGCCCATAATACCAACGGAAACAGCGCATAGAAGAAGATTTCATCGGACAGCGACCACGACACGCTGTTGAACGAGAAGTAGACTTTTTCATCTGGAAAGAAACTTTGGGTGAGGGTCAAGTTGGCGAGCGCTGGGCCGATCAGTTTGACGCTGGCGGCCAGGATCTCCTGATGGAGCACAACCAGGGCGAATCCAAAGGTGAGCAGATGGACCGGCCAGATTCGCGCCACGCGGGCAGCATAGAATTTCCAAAGCGCCGGTCCGGAAAGTCGAACCAAGGAAAGGCGATAGTTGTAGGTCAGGATAAAGCCGGATAGCACGAAGAAAAACGTGACGCCGCAAAAACCGTCGCTCATAACGCAGCGCACAAGCCAGAGCATATCCGGATTCTCCTTGAACCACGGATAGATATGCCGGAAGAATACAGCGAGCGCTGCGAAGAATCGAAAAGCGGTCAAGGGGCGAAGCTCGGGCCGATGGTCCATCATCGCGCCGCTCCATGCTACGAGTTGTGAAAGGGCAGGGAATTAGAAATCAAATGGATGGAGCCGGTCAAGCCCAAGGCCTGGGACTTCACTTCTTCTGAAGTTCCAGGATGCGATGTCGCTCTCCATCCGTGGTATATTTGATCGTGACCGAGTCACCTGGTTTCAAGGCCCTGAACTTCTCCATGAAAACTTTGTCTTTGAAGTTGCCGCCGGGAGCAAAAGCATCGGCGACACCGGTCCTGGGTTTTACCTCGATCCAGAAGTTATTGTAAAGCCCCACGACAACGCCCGTTATCGTTCCATCCTTTTTGAGAATCTGGCGCTTGATGTTGACCAGTTTGCGGTCGTCGCCGTCTTTCTTGTAGGTCAGTTGCACGCGGGCGGCGTTGAAGCTGGTTTTCAGCGCTTCCTTCAAAGCCTTGTCGGCATCGTCGGGGATGAGATACTTGACGGGTTCTTTTTCGCCATCTGCCTTGACCGTGATCCACCTCGCATCCCGGTTATAATCGAACATGATTCCAGCGACCCTGGTCGGCGTGTCGGCAGCCTGTACGTCGGCAGCTAACCCAAGAAAACTCAACATCGTGACGGGCAACAACAGCATCAATGGCCCTTGGTGTTTCGACATGATCGTTTCTCTCCTGATAAGAGGCGAATACTGCCAACTCATATTACCCGCTCGGTTCCGATCCGACAATTGCCAAGCGATTCCGGCTTATTTCAGGCCGGGATATTCAATTTCGCGCCCGCCCGATGGCTCGCTTCGAGCGCAAAACTTCTTTCTGCACAATAAGAAAGCAAAAATGCTCAAATCGGTTTGCACCCTCAAAAGATATGACCTAGATACCATGTGTCGGCAACGAGTCTTTGTCGTTGTCGAGTTCCGAGAAAGTTGCTGTTCTCAACCGTGGGTCGAAACCGTTCCGAGGGGGGAACGGATTAGGCTGCCAGGCTTACCCAAGGGATGGACGGGACCCGAAAGTGCGTCTGGTATCCGGGCTTCGGAAGCGAAGCCCGGATTTTTTTTCGCGCCTCTTAAAGCACCCGATCAGCCTCGATTGAGGCGATCGATCAACATTCTGAGCCGGCCTGCGTTTTTGCGATCGAATCGAAAGCGAATCCGCGGCAGATGCAGTGTCTCGGGATCATTCGCCTCAGCGGGGTCGGGGCCGCACGATTCGAAGGTTCCCTTCACCACAATATCCGCGAATTCTTTGCGAATGGCCAGCAACATCGCCTCCGCGATCGGCTGCTGGAGCCTGAAAATCAAATTGCCTCTTACATAGCGCATCGAATGATAAACGCGATGAAAATTCACGATCTCCGCCACGGCCTCTTCAACCGACTCCGTGATCCTGTATAGAGCCAAGTCCTCGGGTGAAATCAGATGTTTTGCCAGCAATTCCGATTCGATGAAGCGCTGCCAGTTCTTCCAAAAGGTTCCGCCCGGCTGATCGAGACAGACGATCGGGAACAGATGCGTTTTTCCGGTCTGCACGAGGGTAAGCACTTCAAAACCTTCATCCATCGTGCCAAAACCACCCGGAAACAGAACAACGCCGTCGGTTTCCTTGACGAACATCAATTTCCGGGTGAAAAAGTAGCGATGCGCAATCAGTTTATCATCGCCCCGGATCACGGCATTTGCAGACTGCTCAAAGGGCAACATGATATTCAGCCCCAGGCTATTGGCTCGACCGGCCCCGAGGTGCCCCGCTTCCATGATGCCGTTGCCCGCGCCGGTAATCATCATGTATCCTTCCTCGGCTATTCGTCGGCCAAACTCGATGGCCTGACGGTAGGATGGGTTATCGGGCGGAGTGCGTGCCGAGCCAAACACGGTGATTTTTCGCCGGCTGCGATAGGAGCTGAATACCTTGAAACTGTAGCGCAGTTCTTTGAGCGACGTGCAGAGCAACTTGACATCACCGCGCGGAGCTTCGTCGCGGATTAGTTTGTCGGCAGTCTCCTTCATTTCGCGAACGAATTCGGGAATGGTGTGGGCCCGGCGCTCAGCGGGGCTGTGTTCTTCAAAGTCGCTGCCGTCGTGGCCCAGAATATCGTCATGGGAAGGCATGATGATCGTCCTCGGAGCGAAACAAAATCAAAAGATCGGTGGCGCGCCGTCCTCTTTACCCTATCCGAAAGGTCCCTTCAAGTCCGCGCGTGCGGAGACAATGCGCCGGCATTGCGTTTTTCCGCTTACTTCGTGCGTGGCTCTCGCCGATTCACTGAAGAGCCGCGCACGAAGTAAGCGGTTGCGCGTAGATTGGTTTCTGCCGCTCGCCTAAGAGAAAACTCGATCGGGATTGGGTGGATCATCGTGCCGTGGTAGGATGCCTCCCATTGTGGATTTGATGTGGAGTACGCAGGTAACCGATCGAGGATTGAAGGAATTGAAAGAGCTCAATAACCTCGTCACGCTTGAGCTTGCCGGCACCAAGGTGACCGATGAAGGAATTATGGAATTGCAAGCGGCTTTGCCGAATTGTAAGATCGGCAGGTAAGCACTTCGACATCCATCAAGCCCATGTTTCCGAGTTGATCCTGTGAGGATCGAACGATGAGCACGCTCACCCTGCCGATACCTTCTCCCATTCCTGGTCCAAGACGCTGGACCGTACCCGAGTTCCATCAACTCTGGGAACAGGGATTTTTCGATGGACGAAAAGCAATTCTTTATGGATGGGGAGATCAACGATATGCCAATCCCTGGTCCAGAACACAACAAGGGGGTAGGCAAGGTCGATTATGCTTTGAATTGCGCCGCTGTCGCTGCCGGGAATGACGGTCGCTGTCAGCGATCTTTTGCCGAGAGTCTGAGCCGAACAAGAATCAGTCCAAAAAGAATTGTCGCACGGGAATTGCGAAGCCAGGCAGGACATCGGGCAAGATCAGTTCATCACCGTTGTCGAAGATCTGTTGGATCTCGTCGCGTCGATACACGGATGCTGTCGCGGAGGGCGAGTCGAGAAGAATCGCGACCCGCACACCCGCATCGAGATATTCAAGTATCTTTGCGAAAACTTCCGTCCATCGTTCGGATGGAGAACGCACTTCGAGAACCAAATCGGGAGGGATCGTTATCAACCCATCGGGAACCGCTCCTTTGGGTAGTCGATCGTACGACCAGTAACAAACATCCGATCCGCGAACGGTATCGGGATTTCTCCGGGTCACAACGAAGGAATCGTTGGTCATTACATGACCGAGATCTCGTTCCTCAATGAAATTGCCGAAGTAGCGGGCTGCCTTGAAGCAGATCTTTCCATGTTTGGGAAAAGGCATCGGCAATTCCTTCACTTGGCCCTTGACCAGTTCGACGTATTCTCCGCCATGACGCTGCGCGAATTCGTCAGCGGTCATGAGTCCGGGTGGCGGAACGGGTTGGACAGGTGCAGTCGCGATTTGGCTCATGTGTGATCTCCTGATATCGATGTGGAGAGGGTAACAAAACCCAGTGAGCGCATCCAGATGAGTTCGTTGTTTACAGAATTCGTTGGCCGCGTCGGCGGTCGAACTTGATAATGGCAAGATTCACCCAATCGGACGACCTTATAACGGAGCCGAATATGGCGAAGCCCAAGAAGCCCGCGAAGAATCTCGAAAAAAAACCGACCCTGACCGCGGCGGCAATATGCGAGAAAGTTCTGATTGAAAAAGATGAGACCCCCACACTGATAATTCGGTTTTCATTGAGACTTTAGCATCATTACAGAATAAATGACCGTGACACAACTGGGCAAATGCCGTAATTTCTTGGTCCGATCGCTTGGCCAAGGAGGGCTTTGCTGTGTTTGGTCCAGGACAATATCTGTCGGACGTCACTGAAGGAATCACTCGCGTCGAAGATTTACCCAATCCCAAGATCGTTCATCGGAGTCGAAATTTCAAGTATCGTCCCTGCCCCGTTTGTGGAAACCGCTGCTTGCGTGTGCGGTTCTTCACCCGCGTTTTGCATGACGTGGGTGATTTGGTGTCCGGTCGGCCTCGAGACATTCACTTGATTTACTCGCAGCACCGCTGCACCAAATGCCGCAAGTATTTCAACGCCAACACGTCCGACTACGCCTTACCCAAGGCTCATTACACTCATCGTGTTGTTTCGCTGGCGGTTCGACTGGTGGTCGAAGACGGTTTACCCTATCAGCCTGCCAGTTGGCATCTGTGGCGTGATCATCGTGTTTTCGTGCCCTACGCCACCATCCAGAACTGGGTGGAAGCCGGGGGAAAAAAAGCGGTTCGCCAAATCGACGTCGAGTATCTTGATTGGGCCTTGGCAGAGTTCTCCTGCTACATCGCCATCGACGAAGTCTACGACGGCCGGTTTTGCGTTTTGTCGCTTGTCGATAACCGCACCTTCAAACGCATTCTGTATCAAGTGCTCGATCACGATCCCGATCATAAGGACATCATCGCCTTCGCGCAAGGCTTCAAAGCCATCCTGACCCAACGCGGTTTGACTCTGAAGCGTATCATCACCGATGGTTCGCCGCTTTATCCCGAGCCGTTGCATCTGGTGTTTCCAGGGGTTGCTCATCAGCTCTGCGAATTCGGGGTGCCCTCGCCGGCGTGAGCGGGGCGGTCGAGCCATCGGGGGAACTCAGCGAGATTAACGCATGGCGGTCGATGCCAGGGTATGGTGAGAAGTCGTCGGGGGAACTCATGTGAGTTTAACGCATGGCGGTCGATGCCAGGGTATGGTGAGAAGTCATTGGGGGAACTCATGTGAGTTTAACGCATGGCGGTCGATGCCAGGGTATGGTGAGAAGTCATTGGGGGAACTCATGTGAGTTTAACGCATGGCGGTCGATGCCAGGGTGTGGTGAGAAGTCGTCGGGGGAACTCATGTGAGTTTAACGCATGGCGGTCGATGCCAGGGTATGGCGACAAGTCGTCAGAGCGATCCGGAGAGTGTAGTGCATGGCGGTTGATGCCAGGGTGTGGCGAGAAGTCGTCAGGGCGATCCGGCGAGTGTAGTGCATGGCGGTTGATGTCAGAGTGCAGGTGACGAAAAAGCTCAAGCAACCTACCCGCGAAAGCGGACATTTCTATTGTGGACAATATGCGGACATTTCTATTGTGGCCTGACAGTTCGCAACGACCCCTCCTTTCTACCGGTTCGCAAATCAGATACACTAATCTTTCCTACCACCTACGCTGCTGCATCAGGGTTACTCCATGTTACTGTCCATGGCCAAACGGCTCCTGCTCGAAACCGACAAACGGCTCCTCTGGAAACTCTTCTGGAATATGGGCCTCAAAGGCGCACTCTCCGTGCTGCGCCACAAGGCTCGTCTCAAGCGCGGCGAATATTTTCCGCCGTTTCTTTACGTCTCTATCATCAATTCCTGCAACCTGCGCTGTCAGGGATGCTGGGTCGATGTCGCTGCCAAACAGGAGATCATCCAGCCTGAAGCGTTTCACGAACTGGTGCGCGAGGCCAAGCAGATGGGCAATGTCTTCTTCGGCATCGTCGGCGGCGAGCCTTTCATGCACCCGAAACTCTTCGAGTTGCTCGAAGCGCATCCCGATTGCTACTTTCAGATTTTCACCAACGGCCATTTCATCACCGATGAAAAGGCCAAACGGCTCCGCGCCCTGGGAAACGTCACCCCGCTCATTAGCGTTGAGGGGACCGAGGCGATCAGCGATCAACGGCGGGGGCGGACGGGCGTGCTGAGCAAGACCATGCAGGGGCTTCAAAACTGTCTGAATAATAAGGTGATGACGGGAGTTTGCACCAGCGTTTGCCAAACCAACATCGATGACTTGATCCAGCCAAGCTGGATCGATCGTCTCATTGAGATGGGCGTGATGTATACCTGGTTTCACGTCTATCGACCGATGGGGCCAAAGCCCAATCCCGATCTTTGCCTGACGACGGAACAATCGGTTCGTGTGCGGAATTTCGTCGTGGAAATGCGGGCCAGGAAGCCGATCGTCATTATCGATGCCTATCACGATGGCGAAGGCAATGCTCTCTGCCCCGCGGCGACCGGGATCAGCCATCACATCAACCCGTGGGGAGACATTGAGCCTTGCCCCATCATCCAGTTTAGCCGGGAGTCGATTCACAAGAATGGCGATAGGAGATCGTTGCGCCAGAAGTTTGTACAGTCTGCCTTCTTGAAGGAGTTCCGCGAATTAGCCCAGGAAACAACGCGAGGCTGCATCGTCCTCGAACGACCCGATCTCCTGAAGACGCTGGTTGAAAAACACTCTGCCAAAGATGTAACCGTTCGTGGCACAGCACTCCAAGAGTTGGAAGCACTGGAAACGCGAACCTCACAATACAGCCCTGGGAACGAGGTTCCTGAAAAGAACTTGCTCTATCGATTCGCCAAGCGGTTCTTCTTTAACGATTTCGGAGTCTACGCAGGGCACGATCATAGCCAGACCGCAGCGCCGGGAAGGAGTTAGGAGTTAGGAGTTAGGAGTTAAGAGTTAAGAGTTAGGAATCCCGACTCCTAACTCCTAACTCCTAACTCTCCATCTGGACATGGTTGTTCCCATTTCGCGGATTCATCCCTACAGGCCGATTTTGGCGAACACGTCGGATATAGGATCATGGTTCTCATTTCTTGCATCCATTTTGAAAACCTTACTCTTTGCCTGAATTAGCGGATCGGGCACATTTAATCTAATCGCAACAATCCCCGATGAAATTTCGACGGATTGGAAAGATTGAATTATCTCCATGAGGCTCATCAATGATACGGACTTTGTTGGCATGGCCAGTCGTGGTGCTGATTAGCACGACCATCGTACAATCGCTACGAGCCGCACATTGCGGCGCTTGCTCGTATCCTGCTTCGACGGTAAGTGCCGATCAGTGTGCGATGCCGGTTGTCTACAATCGCATTACCTACAAGCCGGTGTATGAAACGCACTCGCAAATCTGTTACCGCCCGGTCTATCAAACAATAATGGAACAAGAGCGTTACACTGTCTCTCGCCCCGTGTACGAACAACACGTGCAGGAGGAGCGTTATACGGTCTGCCGCCCGGTCACGGAATGTTACGACGTGCAGCAGAACTACACGATCTATAAGCCCGTGTACGAACAACATGTGCGCGAGAATCGTTACGTTGTTCAGCATCCGCAGGTTCAGGAATACCAGGTTGCCATACCCTATACGACTTGCAAAACGGTTTATCAAAACCATGTCCGCGAAGTGCAGCAGACGTGCTATCGCTCCGTCGTGGAAAATTACCAGGTCGCAATTCCGTACTGCACCTATCGACCAGTCTACGAACAGCACGTTCGCCAAGTGACTTGCACGGTGCCCCGTCAGATCGTCAAAGAATATCAAGTGCCGGTCTGTTATACGACCTACCACCCCGTATACGAACAGCACGTGTGCCGGCAGCAGTATTGTGTCTACCATCAAAAGGTGGAAAACTATCAAGTTGCGATTCCCTATTGCACCTCTCGGCCTGTTTACGAACAGCACGTTTGCCAGGTGCCCGAGGTGTGCTATCGGCCCGTGACCGAATGCCGGACGGAAACGCGCGTGCGCTATCGAACCGAGCCGGTCTATACCGAAAGGGTTGAGAAAATCTGCACCGGATCGTGGGCCGAGCAGCGCGAGTTTTGTCCTGGGCCGGTCGTGACCAAATGTTGCAAGACTCCAGGAACCTGGCACTTCGACCCATGTACTTGTTGCAGTTACTACTGCCCAGGTGAAACGGTAGTGCAACAGTATCAATGTCCCGGCAGGTGGGTTTGCAAGAAGATCTGGGTTCCTCGGGAGGAATGCCGAACCGTTCGCGAATGCCACTATGTTTGCAAACCGGAATGTTATACGGTGCAAGTCCCTTGCACCCGACTCGTGGCTTACACCGTAATGCGCCGGCAATGTTACACCACGTGCAAAATGATTACCGAACGGCACGTTCGCTGCGAAACTCGGCAACGCTGCTACACGGTTCCCGAGATGAAAGTGCGCGAGATCCCCTATACGACCTGTAAGATGATTGCACAGCAGCACACGCGGATGGTCCCCCGAACGTGTTGCTACACCGTCTGCGAACAGTATGTCAAGCAAATCCCCTACACGACCTGCCGAATGGTCCGCGAAGATCATGTGCGCTGTGTCACTCGTCAGCGCTGTTACCAGGTTCCTTACGTGGTGACCAAGCAGATTCCCTATACGACCTGTCATTTGGTCCCGGAACAGCACGTGCGCTACGAGACCCGACGCCATTGCTATTCCATTCCCGAAGTGAAGGTATGCTACACCCCGTACACGACCTGCAAGATGGTTCCCCAGCAGTGCGTTCGCACTGTCCGATGTTCGCGCACCCGCCTGGTTTCCGAAGAGCGTATTTGTCGGACGCCCTACGTAACCTGCAAGATGGTCTGCGAACAGAAAACGCGCGTGCGTGCCGCGCACGACTTGCAAAATGGAGCCTTACTGTGTGCAATATCAAACCTGCCGGATGGTTCCGGTCTGTGAACAAGTCTGTGAAATCCCCTGTCCGCCTGCAACATCCTGCAACTGGCGGGAATTGTTCCACCGTCGCTTGAGCCAGAATGGGTGTGTGGGATGTGATTGAGAATCGTGTTGGGAAGAGACTTCGTTATCCCAAGCCGTTCGGTTCAGTATGGTTGTTGACAGCGAGCTGCCGAAATCTCATTGCCTCAAGTTGTGGACATAGATACAATGTTAATATGTCCACATCATTACCCATTGCCGGGCGCGGTTCGAGCGATAATCCGCCCAATCGTTTTATCCCCCTTTATCGGGAGAAACTCGACACCTGGACCGAAGATGACGACCCCGCGCCGATCACTCGGTTTTTCCGCGATGATACGCAAACCATCCTTGCCACCAACGATAGTCCGGACATCCCTTTTGACTTCAGTCTCAACCCCTATCGAGGCTGCGAGCATGGCTGCATCTACTGTTATGCCCGACCTACCCATGAATGGCTGAGCCTGTCTGCAGGTCTCGATTTTGAATCGAAGATTTTTATCAAAGAGAATGCGCCGGAGTTATTGCGCAAGCAATTCGCATCGAAGAAATGGGTTCCGCAATCCGTTTCGATTAGCGGAGTCACCGATGCCTATCAGCCGATCGAACGCCGATTACAACTCACTCGCCGCTGTTTGCAAGTCTTCGCCGAGTTTCGCAATCCCGTCGGCATCGTCACGAAAAACGCACTGGTCGCACGCGATATCGATATTCTCAAGGAACTGGCAGCGGTGAACGCCGCGATGGTTTTTCTCTCGGTGACAACGCTCGATCCGAAACTGGCCGGTGTCATGGAGCCGCGTGCATCTGCACCGTCGGCCAGATTACGAGCCATTGAAGAACTGGCAAACGCCGGTATTCCCGTCGGGGTCTTGAACGCACCGATTATTCCAGGCCTGAACGACCACGAAACGCCGGCGATTCTCGAAGCTTGTGCCAATGCTGGAGCGATCGGTGCCGGTTACGTGGTGCTTCGGCTGCCGTTCGCAGTGAAAGACCTGTTTGCAAGCTGGCTCGACCAGCACTTCCCAACCAGCAAGGGAAAAATCCTCGGCCGGCTGCGTGAGGTCCGGAACGGTTCGCTCAACGATTCGCGCTTCGGCGTGAGGATGCGTGGCGAAGGGGAATGGGCAAGTGTGTTCCACAATCTATTTGAATTGCATCGCCGCCGAGTCCATATGAAAGATAAGATTCCGCCTTTGTCGGCCGCTGCGTTTACGAACGGCAGGCCGAAACAATTGACGATGTTTGAGTAGCAGGTGGATCTTCAATATGTCGAAGAATGTCATACTCGAACTCGATGAGGAGCCTTACCTTCCGTTCGCCCGAATCAAAGCGAGTGGTCGCTGGCCGGTGCCGCATCCGATCCCGTACCAGGGTAGCAAGCGAAATCTCGCAAAGACCATCCTGGGCTACTTTCCCGACAAGTTCGATCGACTTGTGGAACCCTTTGCAGGCTCCGCCGCGATTTCTCTGGCCGCTGCTTATCGAGGATATGGCCAACAATTTATCTTGAACGACGCTCATGAACCTCTCGCAGCGCTTTGGCAAGAGATTGTGGATCATCCTGACGGGTTGGCGGATGCGTATGAGGAACTCTGGAACGATCAGCGTGGAAGAGAACGCAAATTCTTCGACCGGGTGAGGACTCAATTCAATAAGCGTCCTCAGCCTTGCTACTTTCTCTATCTTCTTGCCCGCTGCGTGAAAGCAGCGATCCGCTATAACTCGAAGGGACAATTCAATAACAGCCCCGACAATCGCCGCAACGGTGCGATTCCAGCGACAATGCGACGGCGAATCAAGGGAGCTTCGGAACTTCTTCGCGGGCGGACGCAGATTTCATCCGCGGACTATCTCACCATTCTGGAAAGCTGCAAGGCCACAGACCTCATCTATCTCGATCCGCCTTATCAAGGTGTCTGTGGGAGCCGGGATCAGAGATATGCTTCGAAAATCGACCATGCAACTTTTTGCGATGCCCTATCGATGCTGAATGACAGGGGCTGCATTTATGCCTTGAGCTATGACGGCAGAATTGGCTCGAAGAAATATGGCGTGAGCTTGCCGAAGCAACTTGGACTGGTTCATATCGAAATTGAAGCGGGTAGATCGAGTCAGGCAACTTTGCTGCGGCGGAAAAGTGAGACTGTTGAGTCTCTGTATCTTTCACCGGCGCTCGTTTCCAATCGAGGTGACTTCATTTCAACTTGCCCATCAAGTTAACCATCTCAATCGCCGTCACCGCAGCTTCGAAGCCTTTATTCCCTGCTTTCCCACCTGCGCGATTGAGCGCCTGTTCCATCGTTTCGCAGGTGAGAATGCCGAAGATCACCGGGATTCCCGTCGCTAGCCCTGCATTCGCGATACCATTCGCCGCCGCCCCGGCAACATAGTCGTAATGATCGGTATCGCCCCGGATCACAGCCCCCAGACAGATTAGCGCCACATAGCGACCGTTTTTGCCAAGCTTTTGCGCGACGAGTGGGATTTCGTAGGAGCCGGGCACGCGAATGATGTCGATCTCGGCATCGCCAACGCCGTGACGGCGCAAGCCATCGACCGCCCCTTCGACGAGGCGATCGACGACGACGGAGTTGAAGCGGGCTGCTATCAATCCAAAGCGGCCCGATGGGGGAGAGTATTCGCCTTCGAGGATCATGGGATTGGATCCGGACAGAGGACATCGGACTAGCACACCAAGACACAAGAGGTATCGGGGAATATGCGCCCCACGTTCAATTCTTGTCGAGTTCTTTTTTCAGTCTGATTTTGAGCGTTCCGATCTCTATGCTCCCTACATTTCGAGTTCCGGGAGACTCCCCGAGAATCAGTAAACATCAATCCCAAGGTTGTTTCGCTGAGTGCTTGTGACACAACATTCAAACTTCAAAGCGAGTCCGGGTCGATTCCTTTAGCAAGCAACTTGGCGATGAGTTCTTCACGAAGTTTGCGTTCTTCTTCCACACGTCGTTTTTCTTCATCGGCGCGTCGTTTTTCTTCATCGGCGCGTCGTTTTTCTTCATCGGCGCGTCGTTTTTCTTCATCGGCGCGTCGTTTTTCTTCATCGGCGCGTCGTTTTTCTTCATCGGCGCGTCGTTTTTCCTTTTCGGTCTGGCGGCGTTCCTCATCGGCACGTTCTCGTGCTTGCATCATTTCGGTCTTCACGACGGCTCGCTCTTCCGATAACGCCCTTGTGTTTAGAAATCGGCTGCCATCGGGTTGATACACTTCCGGCTCCGATCCGGAAGTATCAAAGCGGATGCCCAAACGCGGACTGGTCCAGCCATTCATCTGACGAATCCGCGCTAGTCGGCCACGGCTTCTGCACCAGCCTTCCAGCAAGTTTCGATCGGGGTCATAGAGATAGTACTCCTCAACACGGTGCGTTTGGTAAAAGTCGAACAGTATGTTCATGTGGGCATCGGTGTTAATGGGTGACCGAATCTCCATGACCACCTGAGGTGCAATGCCGCCTTCTTCCCATTGCAGATAAGATCTGCGTGGACCTTTGGGACGACCGAAGGCGACCATCAGATCGGGAGCTGTCCGAATAGCCGGGTTGCCCTCCACCGGATACCAAAATAAATCCCCCGCTACAAAGACGTTCTGGTCGTTGCGAAACCATCCTTCAATGCCGTAGAAGAGTTTTAAGATCCACTCGAACTGGATGGTATTCTCAGCCATCGGCAAACCGTCCGATTCGGGATATTCGATCGTTTTGGTTATCAAGCCTGGAGAAGACGACATGGACCTTGCTCCTTTTGCGTTACGAAAGATTCATTGTCGCCAAGAAGTCCTCGTTGCTCTTGCTGCGTGCCATGCGCTGGGTGAGCAATTCCATTGCCTCGACGGGACTCATATCCGTCAATACTTTGTGCAGGATATAAACCCACTTCAACTCTTCTTCCGGCCGGAGTAGCTCTTCCTTGCGGGTTCCGGAGGCGCTGATGTTTCAGCGCTGGATACACGCGCTTGTCCACCAGCCTGCGGTCGAGGTGCAACTCCATGTTGCCCGTGCCCTTGAACTCTTCAAAGATCACATCGTCCATCCGCGAGCCTGTCTCCACCAGCGCCGTGGCGATGATCGTCAGCGAGCCGCCCTCTTCAATGTTGGCGCGGAGCCGAAGAAGCGTTTGGGTTTGTGTAGGGCCGCTGCATCCAGACCGCCGGAGAGCAACTTGCCCGATGAAGGTGCTTCCGTGTTGTAGGCGCGAGCGAGTCGGGTGATGGAGTCGAGGAAGATCACGACATCAATGCCGTACTCCACCATCCGCTTGGCCTTTTCGATGACCATTTCGCTCACTTGCACGTGCCGGCTCGCGGGTTCGTCGAAGGTCGAACTCACCACCTCAGCGCGCGAACCTTTCACCATCCGTGACATCTCCGTCACTTCTTCGGGCCGTTCGTCGATGAGCAATACGATCACGTAGCATTCGGGATGGTTCTTGATGATCGCCGTCGCCATCTTTTGCAACAGCACGGTTTTGCCGGTTCGCGGCGGGGCCACGATCAGGCCGCGCTGCCCCTTGCCTACCGGCGTAATCAGGTCGATGATCCGGGTATTCAGCTCGGTAGGAACCGTTTCGAGTTTGAACCGTTTGGTCGGATGCAGCGGCGTCAAGTCGTCGAAGACGACCTTTGAGGTTAGCTGATCCGGATCCTGGTAATTGATGGCCTCAACGCGCAGGAGAGCGAAATAGCGCTCGTTCTCCTTGGGCGGTCGAATTTGGCCGGCGACAACGGACCCCGAGCGCAGACCGAAGCGACGAATCTGGCTGGGTGAAATATAGATGTCATCCGCACACGGCAGGTAGTTGTAATCGGCACTGCGCAAGAAGCCGAAGCCGTCGGGTAGGATCTCCAGCGTGCCCTCTCCGTACATCAGGCCGTTTTGTTTGACCCGTTCCTTGAGGATCTTGAAGATCAAATCCTGCTTCTTCAGACCGACCCATTCCTCGCGCGGTATATTCTCATCCTTGGCGAGTTTTTGCAGTTGGACCATCGTCATCTGCTGAAGCTCGATGATGAAGGTATCGCCGCGTTTGATCTCTTCGTATCGGTTGTTCACTTCGTCGTCGTAACCGACAAAGCCGCCTTCGATCGCACCGTTATCGTGGCCGCGATGCTGCATCGGCCCACGTCCCATTGGTCGCGGCGCAGGAGCGGGTGGCCGCGGCGCTGGAGCGGGCTGCGCCGCCGTCGGGGGGAGCGGCCATTGAGTTTTCGACATCCGGTGGAGCAACATCCGTCCGAGGTTTGGGACGGGGTACGAACCCACGAGGGGCTTTCGATTCTGCTTTCATATCGGCCATGTGCCGGCACTCCTACTGACGTGACAGAGAGAAACGGGCCGACGGGATGCGAGAATAGCATCCAGGAAAGAATCGGTGGCCCGCAGGTGGAGATTCACACTCATAACGAGTTCTTCAGGATACATTCAAATGCCATTGCTGGATCAAGGAATCGACTTGGCGTTGCGTTTGGTCTACGCTGCCGGAATTATCGACGGCGACATCGGCTCTTGCGGCTTTGACGGCAAGCGGCAACTGGGCATATTCGCGATCGGCAACATCATCGGCAGTCCAGCTGCGCTGGGTGGCGAGGCGTTGAAGTCGAGCCTCACGGGGTGCATGAATATAGACGACCCAATCGCACTCTTTATTCCATCCCGCTTCCAGCATGATCGCAGCGTCCAACACCACGAACGTAGCGCGCGGGTCGGCTTGCGCCTTTGCCAACTCTTCGCGAATTCGTTTTTCGATATAAGGAAACACCAGCAATTCCAAATTAGCCCGTTCGACCGGACTGGCAAAGACGATCTTGCCCAGTTTCTTGCGATCCACCTTGCCATCCGTACCCAGTGCCCGATCACCCCAGCGCTGAGTGATGCGGGCAAGAATATCGGGTTGAAGCAGTGCCTCATGTCCAAGCAGGTCGCCGGCAACCAGGAACCCGCCATGTTTGGCAAAGGCCCTGGCCACGCAGCTCTTACCGCTGCCCATGCCGCCAACGAGTCCCACGATCGGTTTTCTTTTGGACGATGACATCCACAACTCCTCTTCAGAGTGGTCAGTGGTCAGTGGTCAGTGGTCAGTAAATACCAAATACCAGACCATCCTTCGTCTTTGCATTTACTGACCACTGACCACTGTCCACTGACCACTATTCGATGTCGAACACTTCCAACCAGTTGTCGCCCACCGCAACATCGACCTTCAACGGGACGGACAATTTCATCGCCCCCGCCATCTCGTGGCGAACCATTGCAGTAACTTCTTTCAACTCCGAGGGTGGAACTTCAAAAACCAATTCATCGTGGACACTTAACAACATCTTGGTCTGACGTTTCTCTGCTTGCAGGCGGCGGTGGACGTTCAAGAGCGCGAGTTTCATCAGATCAGCAGCGCTACCCTGAATTTCCATGTTGATCGCCTCACGCTCCGCCTGGTTCCGATTCTGATAGCTGGTATTGGCACGAATCGCGGTTTTGTCAAAGGTTCGTTTTCTGCCAAGAATGGTCTGCACCGAACCCACCTGGCGACACTGCTTGAGGAGGTTGTCCTGATACTGCAACACCTTGGAGTAACGGGTGAAGTAAGCGTTGATAAAGCGTTGCGCCTCCTTGCGATCCATGTTCAGCCGTTCGGCCAGGCCAAACGCACTCATACCGTAAATGACACCAAAATTGACCATTTTTGCAACCCGGCGCTGGTCACTCTTTACATTCTTGGGATCTACTTTGAAAATCTCGGCAGCGACGGACGTATGAACATCCCGATCTTCCGCGAAAGCCGTTTGCAGGGCTTCATCCCCGCAAAAATGCGCAAGTAGCCGAAGTTCAATCTGCGAGTAGTCGGCAGTCAAGAGTTTCCAGCCCTCGCGCGGAACGAATGCTTGCCGAATTTGTTTTCCCTGTTCGGTACGCATCGGGATATTCTGCAAATTTGGTTCCGAAGAGCTCAATCGCCCCGTAGCGGCAACCGTTTGATTGAACGAAGTATGGAGTCGGCCTGTCTTTGGTTTGACCAGAAGCGGCAAAGCATCGACATAAGTCCCCTTTAGTTTGCTAATCTGCCGATGTTCGACGATCTTGAGGGCAACCTTGGCCTGCGGATATCGGTTGGTGAGCCTGGCAAGTTTTTCAAGCGACTCCTGATCGGTACTGGGCTCGCCCGTCAGGCCTGTACGCTTTTGCACAGGCAGTCTAAGCTGATCGAACAAGATCTCGCGCAGTTGTTTCGGGGATGCAATGTTGAATTCCTTACCCGCTGCTTCGCAGATTTCCTGCTCGATCGACACCAGTTGGGAGGCCATCTCGACGGAAAGCTTTATGAGAAACGGCACGTCGAGCCGGACACCTGTGAATTCCATCTCCGCCAGCACTTCAATGAGCGGAACCTCCACATCGTTGTAGAGTTTTCGCAACTCATTTTTGTCCAGATCGAGTTCGAGCAACTCGGTCAGCCGCCATGCCGCATCAGCATCCTCTGCTGCATAATTGCACACCTTCTCGGTGGGAACCTGATCCATCGTCAGCTGTTTCTTGCCTTTGCCAATCAACTCCGCGATCGAGAAGTTCTCGTGCTGCAAATAGGTTTGCGTCAACTCATCCAGACCGTGACTGCGTTCACCTGCATGAAGGAGATAATGAGCAATCATCGAATCGCCGGCGATCCCGCATTCCGACGCCGTTATTAAGAAACACAAGATGGTCAAACTTGATGTTCTGGTTCACTTTGGCAATGCCGGGATCGTCGAGAATCGGCCTTAAAGAATCCAACACCTCAACCGCATCGAGGTACTTCTCTCTTGCGGGAGCTTTTACGGGAATATACCAGCCTTCACCGGTCTGCCAGCAAAAGGCCAGACCGACAATGGCATCCTGAAAGGGATCGAGACCCATCGTTTCGAGATCGACTGCGAATCGTTTCTGCTTTCGCAGATCCTTCAGAAACGCTGCATACCCTGTCGCCGTATTGATCAAATGATAGGTTGCTTTCCATTCATCCTTGGGCGCATTGGCACCGAATTGAAAATCGGCAGCGCCCTCGACAAGCTCATCTTCAACCTCTGAAAAGAGGTTGTCGGCCGGTCCCTTTTTTGCCTTGGCATCGGCTTCGTTGATGATTGCGAGGATATCGAAATTCTTCTTCGCGCCTTCGGTTTTGAGTTTACCTCGGACCTGCTCGGCAAAACGACGAAAACCGAAGCCCTGCATTAACTCCAATAGTTTCGGGTTATCCCATTCGCGGCATTTCCAGTCGTTCCAGTTGATTTCCAAGGGCACTGCCGGGTCGAGTTTCACCAGCTTTCGGCTCATTTCGATTGAGTTTGCCGCAATGGCTGCCTTGAGATTCGCCTTGATTCTCGCAGCGCCGACCTCGTCGACACTGGCAATCAGATTGTCCAGTGTGTCGAACTGAGTCAACAACTTCGCAGCAGTTTTTGCGCCGATACCCGGCACTCCAGGGACATGGTCCACGCTGTCGCCGACCAGAGTTTGAAAGTCAACTACCTGTCGCGGCTCAATACCCCAATCCTCCTTCAAGGATTTGCTGTCGAAAGCAATGCGTTTGCGCATGTTGTAAAGGTGGACGTGGTCGTTAATCAATTGCCGACAATCCTTGTCACTGGTGCAAATGTAAACCTCAGTACCGCGTTTGACCGCCTCCGCGGCGACCGTCGCCATCACATCATCGGCCTCGAAGCCAGGTGCCGAAAGGATGGGCAGATTCATCGCCTCCAGAACCTGATAAATGAGCGGAACCTGAAGTATCAGATCGTCAGGCGGGGGCGGGCGATGCTTCTTGTACTCCGGATAGATCGCGTCGCGAAACGTCGGCCCCGGGAGATCGAATGCGCACCACAGATAATCCGGCTTCACCTCGTCGTGCAAATAAAACAGGTCGCGGACAACACCAAAAAGCGCATTCGTGGGACGGCCATCCGGCGCATTCATGGCCGGAATGGCATGGAACATCTGAAAAATCAGCGCATGGGCATCAATGAGATACATGCGCCCCGGTGAATCGGTCATAACACTGACACGTTCCGGCAAGGGGAGGCTCACCTGTGCCCTCTTGAGAATTCGGCGAAGCAGATCTTGAGTAAAATCCGATTTTCAAGCTTGAAATTCCGGTAGACAATGCTTTTGCGAGAGTACGGTTGACCTGAAATCAAACGATTTTCCAACTCATTCGATGGGGATCAAGCGCTTCGGTTCAAATCAACCCGCAATTTAGGATTATCAAACAGATAATGAAACCATCAGTTCACGAACGGATGAGGGGATCGCGATCGGCAAGTGGTAGTGTTTTTATTCACTGCTAGTTTAGGCGGGTTGGAAAGGGATGTCAAGGTGGATTCCTGGGGCAAAACTGTTGTGTTGTCCATGTCTGGGGCAAACGGAATTGACGAAATCGAAGGCTGAGCGTAGAAGTCCCGCCGTTGGCCTCGATAGCTCCTGCCGCGCCCCATTACCGCTCGTGTTTTGCTTTCGGTTTTTCGACGAATCGGTGAATTATGACCTATGTCCGGTGGACCGGCCTGTTGATGCTTTCGGCTCTTGTCGCAGGCTGCTTTAGTTTGCTGTCGCACGATCGATTCCCTTCATCAGTCCAGGCTCAATTCAAGGACAGCGAGGAAATGACGGTTTATTCGCTTGAGGGTGGCTTCGCAACCCTTCCGAAAGCCGGAGAAACTCGCCCGCGCGAACAAGCTGCGAGCGACCCGAGTGAAGAGCGATTGCACGGCTGGAAGGTTCTTGGCAAAACTCCGATCACCGATTTGCGAACCCGGCTGCAAATCGGCAATGCCATGCGTGCCGGAGCCAACAGTCACGATCGTTCCGTGGTGATCAGCTTCGATCCGGTCCATGCCATTCGCATTCGCTCGAAGAACAAAGTCACCGATCTGATGATTTCTTTCGAGTGCGGTCAGGTCAAGGTGTTTGAAAACGATCAGCTTCAGGACTCGTTCTTCATATCCAAAACGCCCCGGCCCATGCTCAACGAGATTCTTCGTGATGCCAATGTGCCGTTATCGCCCCGAGCACAGTGATCCGGATCACTGGCTGTGCAAAACAATCAATGCGCCCTTGCGCCTGAGTCCTTCACCTGCTACCAGCCAACTATCACCCTTGAATACCTCGCTTCGGGTCGCCTTGAGTCGATCCAGGACGATTTGCGGCGCTTTCACACGGAGACGGTGTTGTTCCCGTTGCAGAGAACATGCTGCAATCTCGCCTTCGGGAATTTGGCGGGCCATGCACCAGTCTCGCCAGCAACGATCCCAGCAGTCCAAACTCGTAGGGGGAACCGCGTGACCGGGCAGAATCAGCAACGGTTCGAGCGATGGCACTGTCCAGCTATCCGGCTTCAATCCCAACAAGTGTAATCGCGGCCCTTCCGCAGAGGCGACAGCAACGACAGCGGCACTAAACCGATCTGCTCGGATGACGGGAATCCGTTGCCACGCGTGAGGCGAAGTCGAATTTTCCATCATTGGCACGATGTCAACCTCCGGCAGTAACCCTTGCAAATTCGCGATGGTCAGCCCTTGCTGCACTGGGAGTGGCTCCGGCCAGGGTGCATGAGGAAAGGCATCGGGACGCAGAATCCGCAACGGCTCGGCAAACGGTCGAAGATCGAGAAAGCGGAAAGATTGCCGAGCATAACGCGGTCTCGGATAGAAGCCGCGTTCCAGCCCTTCTTGACCTAGCGGAGTTGGGCACCAGACGTCGCCCGCAGCGCAAATCAATCCGGCCTGTTGCAAATCCGCCAGCAAAAAGGAGGATGCACTGCCGAGGTGAAACCTGGCTTGCAATTGATCGATGGTTGCCGATTGGGAGAGAGTGATTTCTTGTAATAGTAGATGTGAAATCGCATCCAATTCGGTATTAACTTTGTCGCAGGTGAGTAAATCGATCTGCTGAATTAGAAAATGGCCTGCCCAGACGCCGGTGGGTTGCAAGGGCGCGAACTGTCTCCACCAGCCTGCGAATGTCCGATCGCCGGGAAATGAAAACGGCGATCGAGCCGTCATGCCTTTACGCCTTCTGGTATGCGTGGGGGAGTGGGGTGCAGTACGCGGGAGGGAACATGTTGCAATAGTGCTTTGACCCAGGTTCGTTCGCGTTCTCCCGAAACCTCATCCAAATGATCGACCGCGCCTTCCCATTGTGCTCTGCGGGCCAGCGTTCCTGGATCGCCCACCAACACGATTCGTCGGCGCACACGAGTCATCGCCTGAATCAAAGAGGCTGGGTCATTGCCGTAAGTCACAGTGCGCGAAACGTGGCTGCGCGTCAAACTGATGATTAACACATCACATTCCCGATCCGCCAGTTCTTCCAGTCTATAAAACTGAACCGGAGCGCGCACCGGCCGGGGAGCAAGCCGGCGCATCAATGTCACCTGTTCGGAACTGGTGGCAGTCACAATGACCGATTCGCTCGGCGAGTATTTCGACAAGATATCGGAGACTGCGTGTGCTTCCGCAAGGTTCACCAATCCCGTAGCGGGGAAAAGCGCTGCCAATTCCGCCGGGAGCCGGGCACGCTGACGATGATCGGCAAGATCGATTTCCAATCCAGCACCGCCGCGATGGTGCCGATCGCCGGCAAAACCGTTCCGTGATTCGCGATTCCGACCCGTTCGTACCGCCCCGTTTTCGAATCGCTCCGGCACGGATTCAAATTGAATGGCATCGGTGGAGCTCGTTTCGGTGGGAACCGCGTAACCGGGGGTGTGAAAAACCGCTTCGTTGAGCCAGGCTGCCAGAGGGGCAACTGCCCGGTAGGCGCATCGAGTTTGGCACTTCGGTTCAGGCCGCGAACGCAAAGCTGCTGTTCGAGCCACCTCGTCACCTGATCCTGTTCCCATCGACAGGTATCGAAGGCCAGGCCCACGGTGTGGTGCTCGCACATTAATTCCACGATCCCCGGTTCGAGAGCCAGTTCTTTTACCGGAGTTCTCGGTTCAAACAAAGCCAAGAGCCTGTCGTGGTCGCGCTGCCAGGAAATGCTACGGCAACGAGGTTCTAGGGCGATCTCGCCGACTTCGCGGAAGAGGTACTCCTTGGCATCCGCAAGACTCATCCGCTCCGGGAAGACGACTTCGGCGAGCGTAGGAATTCCATTCTCCGGCGTGAAGATGCGCAGCTCGATATCCGGTTGGTCGGCCACAAATTCCCGATCGATCCGGGATCGATCGGTCGGCGCAACCGACTGCAGCCGGCAACATAGTCGATCTCCTACCGTTACCCAGATCTCCTGATGGAGCAACTCCCAAAGTCGATGATAGAAATCGGGCTGGCCCTTCGCCGTAGAAACAGGTCGTGAAATCGTCGATCGGAAGCGCTGGGATATTTCGGGTGATGGTAGCGCCGGCTCGCCGATGAAAACCCAGCGTTTTCCCTTCCGCGCTGCCTGGACGCATTCCAACTCGTTCAGCCGATGAGCTTCAACGACGATCACGAGGTCGAAAACCGTGTCTCGACCCGGCGCATCGGCGAACCACCCATCGACGCTGATGGCCGAGAGCGGGCCAGCGACCAGAGCAAAGCCGCCGCCAATTCGTCGCGCAATGCGCTCGCCTTCGGTTTCGACCAGGCTGCGCCACTTCGCCGCAGCCTCGCAGGTCAAGTCGGCTCGACGAAGTTGCTCGGCAACTTGCTCGCGCAGCTTCTCGACCGCTTCGAGGGACCAATCCGCTGGGCAGTCCAATTTCGCTTCGGCGATCGTGTGGAGTGCCGAGTTGATTGTCGCGGCGACCGCGGCTTGCTCGTCAAGAAGAGCGGTCTCGTGCTGAGCCACACGGTCTTGTCGGCGAACGATTTCCATCTCAATGCACTGCGATCGCTTGCAGGCATATTCAACATCCGCCTGCGTGCGCAACTCGTCGAGCCGAGTTTGGGATGTTACAAGAGCTTCCAGTTCATCCTCGGCAACCTTCCAGCGTGCTTCTGCCTGAGCGCATCGATCGGGCAATGTCTTGTCGCGTTTTGCTTTCCAGGCCGTTAGCGACCACCAGTGCCCTTGCTCGCGGAGTTCCAAAAGCGGCCGAAGTTGTTCGCATTCAGCCAGTGCTTCGTGAAGCCGTTGTTCGCGATCGGCACTTTGTTTCTGAAATTCCACTTTCTCCGCGTCCAGGCGGGCCAGTGATTCTCCGTAGTCTTGCGAGATCGTTCGCAATTCGTCCAGAAAAGCATCACTCTCGGTAGTCGTCGCGAGTTGCTCCGCCTGCCGGCGCACCTCTTCAGGAAGGTCTTCCTTGGCATGCCTTGTCCTTGCGATCGTTTCATCGATTGCGGCAAGCGTGCGAATGGAATCAGGCAAAGAATTCAGGATTGGCAAGAGAGCGTGAAGGATGTCGAGGCGTTGCCGGGATCGTATTGCCTCGTTCTGAGCAGCAGCGATAAGCCGGCGTCTAAATTCCTGTTCTTGCGCAGCCAGAGTTCTTTGCTGGGCAATCGGGTCGAGGGCATCACTATCTTCGTCGCGTCCCAAGACGCGCAATGCTTCCAAATCGGGAGCCCGCGCCAAAATTGAATCTACAGCTGCTCCACGTGCTGCCAAAAGCAAAACTCGATAACCTGCCCGGTTCGCCTGACGCAGGAGTTCGCCGACGATCCGAGTCTTGCCGGTGCCCGGCAGGCCTTGGATCAAAAACAGATCGGGTGTTCCCAAGGCCCGGCTCACGACATCGCGCTGGATCAAATCCAGATGAGGATCGATGATCGCCACAGGTTCGGACAGGGAGACACCGGGCAGAGAAGAAGGATCGGAACGCAGCGAATTCAGAAGTGCGCGGAAGTCATCCGTCGGCCGCGGCGCAGGAACAGGAAGTTGATCGCCGAAAAGAAAACCCTGTTTGCCGGCCAATTCAAGCAACTCAGCCCGGTGGTGCGGCGAAAACGAACTGTAGAGGTCTTCCCAGGAGGTGGGCACGACCGGTGTCGATTCGGGAGGCTTGCCATGAATCCCTGAGGACGTCACGGCCCAAGGACTGGGTGCGACGGTCGCGCCGGCGTGCCGTTCACGTTGACTCATCGCATTTCCTCGGAGGCCGACCATCTCATGGTGTACGTCAACGACAAATCCCCCCCGTCATGGGCTGCCAAACAGAACTCCGGATACCATTTGTTATGGATAATTATCCGCGAACGGGACCGAAAATGCGCTGAAAAAATTGCCGATTCCATCATTTCTTCACGCTGCGCTAGCAAAGTGGAAACAACATTGTGGACCAACGGAAACAGGTCAAATGGAACCATTCACATTATGGTGTTGGACAAAGTATAGACGCTTTTGGTTCGACAATCTATCGAATTTATTGCTAGTTCTTCGATCTTTCTTGGTTCTTTTCTTCTGGCACCAAGGCTTCATTCACCCGCATTGTAGCCGAATTCGCCGGAATTCGGGTCTGTTCTATGGCCGGATAATCTCGAATTCTGGCGAATGGGGTGCCAAGATCGATGCGATTGCCCGAATTTTAGGTCGAAGGTTCAAGAAATGGCTGGATTTGGGCAAAGAAACCGCGCCCAAACTTTCGAATCGTCCGGTCATTCCATGATATTCGGCACAACTTGTTGCTCAAGTACGCCCGTAAGAGAACTTTCCTTCCCAAAACAAACTTAGTGCCTATGGCGAGGCCCGCCGCCAACCGTGCTGTCGCTCCGGCGGGCCTCGCAAAGCCTCGACCCGCCCTACAGAATTCACGACAAGTCGCCGCGCCGATGTCCGGTTCGGTAATCCTTACTTCCCACCTTTCGATCCGGGATCGTCAATCGTTGCCCGGAGAATTTCAAAAGCGGGCTGAGTTTGGATAAATCCTTGCACCGGCAACAACGGCAGCATGCTCTCGACTTTATCCCAACTGTGGTCGGTGATCTTGATATGGCCCGCACCAATGTAGCCTCTGCGCAAGGTGGCGTCGAGTCCGAGCCACTGACCCGCAATATAGACTTCCGTCCACATATGAAAGGCAAGGATCGGAGCTTCCGAGAATTGGGTTCGATCCACGTAAATCACACCGATTGCCGTCCGCGATGGAATCTCGACCGCCCGGCACATGGCGGCCATGAGCATGGCAAATTCGGTGCAGTCGCCCTTTTGACTCTTCGCTACGACCGCTGCGGTATCGAGTGCCTGGGTATAGGTCACCTGGGTCATATGCCTGCGCACAAATTTCTCGATCAGTTGAGCCCGCTTCCAGGGATCGGTCTCTGTACCGATCGCTTGCTTCGCCAATTTCTGGACTTCTGGGTCAGCGCTCGTGATAAAATGGTTGCTCTTGAGATATTCCTTGCCGACAGGTTTTGCCTTGACCATTTTTTCCGGCGTTCGCCTGGCTTCGATGTGAAGTTCAAATGTTTTCTGCTTCCGATCGATATTCTTGATCTTCTGGCGTTCGTCTTCCTTGATGATTTTGGTCGGATCGACGTTGGTTCGAGTAGTCACCTTGTAGACGATGCCGGAAAGTGCGTGAATGTCGCCCTGGACTTGTTGGCGCAAACGGATCGAGAGCAGATCCATCATGTCGGGTAATTTTCCCAGGGGGCCGGTCGCAACCTCTTTACTGGTCCGAACGAAGGTAAGGACGCCAAAACCGGGCATGTCGGTCTGAGTCATGACCACTTCATAAGTCTTGGGGTCGAGCCAAGTCGTCGTTCCCGGAAGTTGAGCGCCCTGAATCTCGTCGACCTGCGATTCGACACGCAGCAGCTTACTCGTTTCTTTCTTGCGCGGGATCGCCACAACCTCTACCTGTTCGACTTGGGCGCGGATCGTCACAGGAAACTGAAGCGTTGAAGCATAGAGATGATAATCGAGCTTGTCGCCCGGCTTGACTTTCTTCTCCCCCAGTAGAGCCTGTTCCTTATATAAACTGATAACAGCATCGTCCCAGCCGATCGCTCGGTTATCTTTCTTGAGTCCGGCCTGATTGATTAGCAGTTGCTTTCCATTCACCGTTCCAGTGATCTTCCACATGACCTGGTCACCTGAACCCATTACCATGAATACGCCAACGACCTTGCCGTCAGCAGTTTCCTCCGTTCCTTCGGACAACGTCAAGTGAGCGGTTTGGCCGCCTCGTTTGATTTTGACGTCCAACTCGCGCGTGGTGCGTATTAGATCTTTTCCATCTACATTGATCGGCTGGGTGAAAATTCGAGAATGTCCGATCTGTTGATCGATTCCCTGTTTGTCGCGTGCGTACACGGCCTCCCACCTATCGATGGTTTTGACGGCTGTGACGATCACCTTCGCTGGGGCTTGGGCCGACACGAAAGATGCTAAGAAGATCAATATCAGATACGAGAAGAGGAATCGCATGGAATTGTCCATTCAGGAATTTGATCCAAACGGCAAGAGCGACATCAAACGATTATCGCCTGAGAACGGGTATCGGTCCAATAATATCTCCTCCAGTCGGCAAGATAGAGAAACCCGCAGATTACGCCAAACCATACCGCACCCGCAAAATTCCCATGTTACGCAGTTTGCCGAGTCGGAAAATCATTCCGAATCGACATCGTTTCTCTACAAGAGCTTGTCCGTGTGCTAGAATAGTTAAGGAAAGACACTGGAAGCAGCGAAGCAAGAGTCGATCCCACACCTTTGGCGAAGATGCACAACTTTAGAGACGTTCGTTCTTGTATTAGCATGTCCACTTAACAAGTGAAAGGTACTGGCGAATCGTGATTCAGCTCGCCACGCATCTTCGGCATAATCGATACGGCTCCTTCACCCTGACCGATGCAATTCGCCTCGGCGCGGATGTGCCGATCAGTCCGCAACAGGGTTATCGCATCGAGCGTTTCCGCGATCCGGTCAGTCGGCGCAGGCTGCCGATGCTGGCTGCGTCCGTCTCGGCGGAACAAATCTTCGAGGTTTTCCTCGACCTGTTGCAGCCTTTGGGCGAAACCGTAGAAGTTGTACTGGAGACCAGTCACAACTCCGGCATGACTACCATCTGGATCTTCGCCGCGACGTCATCGACCTCCCGGTACTTGCCAGTCATTTTTGCGATTACGAAGATCTGCTCATCAACGACGGCTGCATGGGAGTTGCCGTTCTTCGCAGGATCAGCCGATCAAGGTGCAGCTCGATGAACACAAATTGCTGTTCGTCTACGCGAATGATTTGAAGCCGTTTCGGCGAATTCTGCGGTCCCACGAAGTCCGGCGCTGCGACGGGATGGCCGTCATTGCCGAGGGAGAACACATCCATTATCGCGCCGGCCACCATCTCGAAGCGTTCCGTCAACTCGCCTATCGTATCGGGACAAGATAACCGCTGAAAAACACCTGACAATTGCGGAAAAACACCAGACAACCACGGAAAAACACCAAACAACCACGGAAAACACGGAAGGAAATGCTCAGGAGAAAACAATGGGTTTGTTGTTTGAAGAAGAAACATTCCGTATTCTCGGTGCATGCTTTGAAGTGTACAAGGAAAAGGGCTCCGGATTCTTGGAGTCCGTTTATCAAGAATGTTTGGAAATGGAATTCGAGCTTCAAGGCATTCTCTTTGTGCCGCAATCGGAACTCGGCCTGAGCTATAAAGGCAAGCCCTTAAAACAGAAATACAAACCCGACTTTATCGTGTTCGACAAGGTTATTGTGGAAATCAGATTCTCTGGGGGGATGTGGCCGAATTCGCCAGAATTCGGGGTGGAGCGAAACCCGAATTCTGGCGAATTCGAATTCGGCTACACCATTGAATCCGGCGACCCCCAGAGAACGTGGTTACACCCTTTTACGACAAAGCCGAACTTCAGGCCAAAATCCAGGTGCCACTCTCCGTTAACACATAATCCAGTGAGCCGATCTCTAGCCAGTCTTGGTTGCTTGCCGTCGCAATAAGATACACCTTGCCGAATCCCTCCATGCCGTACACGATCCCGTTCGCATAAATGTATCCGTAAGAGCCCTGGCCCTCGAAGATGTTTACTCCCGGAGCATCATACAAGTAAGCGGTGTCGTTACTTCCCGAAGTGCCAAGCCCCCAAACAGTTTGAAACCCGTAAGCATAGTCAATGAAATTGCTGCCCTGCAAATAACTGACGGTTGAAGTGCCGACAAACGTGTTGCTCCCGGTCCCATCGTACAGGTACGCCGTGTCGTTGGAGCCTGACTTCTCTTTGGCGATGACTTTCTGAAAATTGCACGCGTAATAGATGAAGCCGCTGCCCTGCATGTAACTGCAGTTTGAGCTGGCGACAAAAGTGTTGCTACCGCTGCCGTCGTATAGGGTAGCGGTGTCGTTTGAGCCGCTCGACTCATAAGCGGACACCGTTTGATAACCCCAGACACAATCGAGGTAGTTGCTGCCTTGCATGTAACACTCGGCCGGTGTGGCGACGAAGGTGTTGGTGCCGCTGCCGTCGTATAGATAGGCGGTGTCCCCGAATGTGCCGTAGGCGTTGCAAGTGGCCACATTATACAGCTTCACGATGAAACCGCTGCCTTTCAGCGCATCGTAGGCCGGCATCATTGACAACGCAAGTACCCCTTTGCCTTTGAGAGTGGCCGTGTCCGCGCCGCCGTTGCCGTAAAAGAGGATTTGCGAAATGGAGGCGGAATTGGCCGCATAGTTCACGCCGTTGAGTACGAAGATGTCGGTCGACCCGCCCGTAAAGCTGAAGGTATCGTTGCCCGAAGTGCCGTTGACGGTAAGAGTTGTTCCATTTCGCACAATTGCTGCGACATTGAGAATGTTGATCGTGAAGACTTCGTCGTAAGTATTGCCGTTTTTATCTGTGGCGCGAACGCGAATGCTATAGGAGGACTCGGTAGAATAGTCGAAAATTGCGGCAGTTTCGACCTGGTTGCCCACGATAGTAAACAAGTTGTTATTGGTTGAACCCGTTCCGCTGACCAAACTGTAAGTAAATGTGCTGCCGCTTCCGGTTTCGCTTGCAGAGAGAGTACCGACGGTCGTGCCGGTCGCTTTATACTCGCTCACGGATGTCGAGGATAGAGTCAAGCCGGCGATCGACGAAGCAGTTGCCGCAGCCGGCGTTGTCGTGGTGCCGTAGGTTACCGCCTTGTACAGATCCAGTTGTCCTCCGGTCGAGACTTTGCCGGACAGGCTGCTCAACGGATCCACGCTCTTGAGTACGGCATTAATGACCTGGGTATAGGTCCAGGTGGTGTGCTCGCCCCAAACCAGGGCCATTGCACCGGTTACCTCGGCAGCGGCCATGGATGTGCCGCTGTAATAGGTGTAGGTGTCATCCGGTGTCGTGGTGAGAATATCCGAGCCCGGCGCGGCGAGGGCCACGCTGTTCGGGCCATAGCTGGAGTAAGAAGCCAGGTTGCCGCTCGAATCGGTGGCCGCAACGGCGATGAGATTGTTGTAACTGTAACTATAGTCTGCCGGATAGAACGCGCTGGTATCGTCATCGCTTCCGTAGTCCCCTGCTGCGGTCACGATAATGACGCCGTGTTGTTGCGCGTAACTGATCGCGCTGGCAAGCGCGCTATCGGAAGCGGTTCCGCCCCAGCTTGCGTTGATGATCTTGGCACCGTGCTCAACGGCCCAGTAAATAGCGGCAGCGGCATTACTGGTCGAACCGCTGCCGCTGCCGTCCATGAACTCCAGCGCCATCAACTGAACGTGCCAGTCAACGCCGGCAACCCCGATCCCGTTGTTGCCCTCGGCCCCAATGATGCCGGCAACTGCGGTTCCGTGGCCGTTGTAGTCATAAGGGTTGTTATTGTTGTTGATGAAGTTCCAACCCACCGACCCATCCGTATTGTGCCAGAGATTGTTGACCAGGTCGGGCTGGTTGTAATCGATGCCGGTGTCGATGACGGCAACGATGATATTGTTGTTACCCGTTGTGACTCCCCAGGCATTTGGGGCGTTGATCGCCGTCAAGCTCCATTGCGAACTGTAGTCCGGATCGTTGGGCGTTACGGGCGAGCCTTCGAGCGCCATCGTGTAGTCCGGCTCGGCGTAGGCGACGCCGCCCAGCGCGGAATAGTAGGCAACGGCCTGACTGACGGTAACGCCGCTTTGGAGGTAGACATCGTAGGTGTTGTTGCCGATGGCCTGGATCGAGGTCGATAACGAGGTGTTTACGGGTTGCGCATTGCTCCATTGAACAATGATTTGATTTTGTGCATACTGACCGGTTTGGACGGCAACATCACCGGCACTGCTTGGCAGCGCCGGTTTTCCAGTTCCTCCAGCCTGAGCTGAGTTCGCTTGGTATTCTTTTGGTGGGATTCCAGGTTGGATCGGCTGGACATGGGATGAATTCTCAAGGTGTAGTGATTGTGCGGCTCGTCAAAAAGTCAGCGCTGTGATTTGCCTGGCGCAAAATCACTTTGTGCCGGGATCGCAGGATTCATGGATAGAGCGAATTGCGACAATCCCATCAGTAATTCGCGATTAGGCGAATACGCTGAAATTTCAGGATGTATGCAAAAGGCTAGGTGACATGATTGGGCGTGTCAAACCGATGAGAACCGGGATGTGAGTTATTCCGGCCCGGTCAGGATTAAGATGTTTGGGATCGACCGATTGATTGGGTGATAACGATTATGCTGCAAAAAGCAATTATCGGGCGGAGAGGATAATCGAATGATCGGGTGTAGCCAACTTCTCTGGGGGGTTGTCGTAGCGGCGGCTTCCAGCCGCCGAGAGGTTGCAGACGGCGGCTGGAAGCCGCCGCTACGACCCCCTGAGAATCTGGCTGCACCCGAATTATCCGATTGGTTGAATTCTTCCGGTAACCTCTATAGTTTTCTTCCAATTTGGACCGAAGAAGATGATGTCGTCTTTTACTCCGGGTAGGGGAGAGTTTTCGTGAATCTGCTCGATGGACCGAATGCAGATCGGAAATCAGACAATGTGTTGAATCTGCGCACTGCAAGCGAAACACAAGTTCATTTGGCGATCGGAGTCGTCACCTACAACAATTCGAAAACTCAGATATCTCATTTAGCCCGATCGATTGACATTGCCGTCAGGGAACTCGCGGACCCGACGATTGCGGTGCATATCTGGACGATCGATTGCGGCACGCCAACGGCCTGGCAATTGCAAACACCCCACACTCAGATCTCCCCACGAGGCAATTTGGGTTTCGGGAAAGGGATGAACTGCCTCATGGCTGCGGCGTTCTCGGAACCCGGAACACAATGGTTTCTCTGCGTCAACCCGGATGGAGTCTTTCACGCCGATCTCCTGAAGGAAATGGTCGAGTCGAGTCGACGCTTGCCCCAGAGCTTACTGGAGGCTCGTCAATTTCCGGAGGAACACCCCAAGGTATACGACCCGCAAACGTGTGAAACGCCATGGGCTTCGGGTGCATGCTTGCTCATCCCACGCGTGATTCATGAAACGATTGGCGGGTTCGATCCCAATTTCTTTCTTTACATGGAAGATGTCGATCTTTCCTGGCGAGCCCGTGCCGCCGGTTTCACCGTTCGGATCGTCCCCAAAGCGCTGTTTGGTCACTCCGTACTCAATCGGGAACATAATCCGGACGTGGTTCGTTTCTACTATGAATCGGCCCGGTATCTGGCGTTCAAATGGAACGAAACTCGCCGTCAGGCAGAGTTTGAGCAAATCCTGGCGACACAATTCTCTGCACAGGGCGCGGAACTACCCCCATTACCTAAAGCGAAAGCTCGATCCGAATCCGAAGGACGATCGATCGCCGATTTCAATCATGATTTCACGTTCGCAAAGGCACGCTGGTGATACGAGAGGACCGAGGCAATATCGGTTTCAAGCTCGCGTCTTCCTTCGAGAATTGAGGCATGCATGACAACTGTAGATACGCTGGAATTTACCAAACGATCCGACGATTGTCTCGATAAATCCCCCGCGCTGGACAACAGCACGATCAGCGTGATTATCCGCTTCCACAACCCGGCAATGCTCGGATTTCTGGAAGAGGCCTTGTTCTCACTGGCTCTCCAGAGTTGGGAAAATGTGGAGCCTGTCGTTGTTCTTCAGAATGGGTCGGCGGAGTTGCGCGCTGCGGTCGAGCGGATCATCCTTCGCCAGCCCTGGGTCAAGGCCCCGCGCTATCAGGTACTTTGTGTCCCAGTTGCAAAAGGTATCGACGGGCGTTCCCACCTGATGAACTGTGGAATTTCCAGTGCTCGCGGGAGGTATCTATCGTTTTTGGATTACGATGATGTCGTTTACCAGGACGCATACGGCATTCTGATCGCACAGCTCATGAAAAGCAACTGTGTCATTGCCATGGGCCAGTGCCGGCGCAGCCGCCTGGCACCGGCCAGCGACTACTGGTATGTCGAAACAAAAGATCGCTTTTTCTCGGACAAGGGAAGCAATCGGGTCGATCTATTTCACGATAATTTTGTTCCCATTCACTCTTACGTTATCGATCGAGTGCCGCTGCAAGGTTTTCCGCTCTATTTCGATGAGACTTTTTCTCGCGGAGAAGACTACGAGTTTCTTTTGAGAGTGTGTGCGCGGTTTGAGGCCGATATGTCGCAACTCCAAACTCCTGTATGCGAATATCGAATCCGCACGGATGGATCCAACACGGCACCTTACTGGAACGATGAACCTTCGAAGGCTGAACTTCTACTCTGGGAGGAGCACAGCGCGCGGACCGAAGCGAAAAAAGACCAGCACATCGTTGCTTTTCCAATGCGCGAACTAATCCGCATGTCTGAGAAAGTTTCTCAACTCACGGAGTATTCAACGGATTTAGCGAACACGGTCGCTCAACTTCGACCCGTGCTCGAACAAAATGCAGATCTCAGTCGCGCTCTCGCTGCGCTAGGCTTTGAATTGGAAATGATTCAGCGAGAACATCGTCGAATGATCTATCGTGCGGCCCGAAAACTGCGCGCGCCTGCTGCACCGTATTCCTATGTTGAAACCCCTTCTCAAGAAGACTGTGGTGGGTTCTTGGTCGATCTATCGGACGATGCGACGGAAACTGAAGGGAATGGTTCGAGTGGGAAGCCGATGATGGTTGGCCGTTTTGCGATGTATGTCTCCCGTCGGTAAAGGCGTTATCAAATCAAGCTGGCGATCACAAACGCCGCGGTTGCGGCCAGACCTCCTACCAGAGCCGTCTGCCAGGCGCTTCGCCAGGGTCGCGGCGTCGTGAATTTACCCTTGATGTATCCAAAAGCCACCAGCGCGCAGAGCGTGACGATCACGGAGCCAATCAAGCCGTTTCGCACGGTTCCAAGGAATAAATACGGAGAGAGCGGAATCAAACCGCCGAAGATGTAGGATGCGCCGATGGTGAAGGCGCTGCGCTGCGCCCGCTTCGGATCGGGTTTCTCCAGTCCCAGTTCATAGCGCATCATGAAATCGACCCAGCGCTCACGATCGGCACGAAGAGCCTCGACGATGCGCGCCACTTCCGGTTCCTTCACGCCATAGGAAAGAAAAATGGCAGCGACTTCTGCGGCTTCTTCTTCGGGAATCTCGATCGTCTCGCGCGTTTCGCGGTCGCGTTCCGACTCGTAATGCTCCAGGTCGGTTTTCGCCGCAAGGTAGCCGCCCAATCCCATCGCTATGGCACCCGCGGCAATCTCGGCGAACCCCGCCGTGAGGACGATCTCCACCGCGCTGACAGCTCCGGAAAGACCGGCCGCCAGTGCAAATGGGACGGTCAGACCATCCGACATGCCGATGACAATGTCGCGTATCAGGTTTGACGAGGTGAAGTGTTTCTCAAGGTGTGGCGTTTGCGGCATCTTCACCCCGAAGTAATGGCTGGCTGGTGGCTGTATCTCTGCCCTTGGCCGAGTACAATTCGAAATTGCCCGATATGATCTCGGGCGTTGGCGAAAGGTCGAAGCTTTGCAGGATGCCGTGCAATCGTGTACGAAGCACAGCGCGTTCTCCCGACCGATCGAACACGACTGCGGCCACTCGGTAACCCGCGAACATTTTCTCGTAATCCGCCGGGGATTTGCGGTTCGTGGGCCAATTCACCATCATGAGCGTCCGTCGCTTGCTATAGTACGCAACCGCCGAAGTCCAATCCATCCCAAAGACGATGATGACATCCTCGGGATTGGAGACCTGTTGTATTCGGTCGCATAGCGGCGCGAAGCCCGTCTCATTAGTCTTCTGGATCTCATAGAAATAGCTAAAGTAAAAATGAACCGAGGAGCCCAGAAATGCCAGTACGATTAACGGTGCCAGATAGGTCGTCAGACCGCCGCGCTCGATCATGCCGATTACTACGAACGCCGGCGCAGCGATGAGAAAAACCAGGTTCGCGTATTGATAGTAGTCGTGCGCAAAGTGCAAATGGATAAAAAGCAGAGGTGCTGTCAGGTAGAGCAGACAGCAACACATCACCTGCGCTGCGCCTGCGGGAAAGCATAAGCCCGACCAGCGCAACGGAAAGAATCCAAAACAAGCCGGCCCCTTCCTTGACTCGTCCAAGAATGGTTTCCCATACCTCGATCGATTCGCGTTGTTCGATGGTTCCGAAGTTGTGTCGGGTGAGATTGGTTGAAGTCAAAGAAACCGCGATGGAATTCTGCTTTTTGGTCTCGTCGGCGAAATGGGTCCAGCACACGCCGAAGATAAGCGGCACCAAAGCCACAGATGTGGTTCTGCGGGCAAGCACGCCGACAAACCCGCCGAGCGCGGCGACCGACCTCGGGAATGGCAACAGGGAAGCCTGGAAAATCACCGACGCCAGCAGGAAAGGCGCGAACGTCGTCACTTTCACGCACATCGCCAAGGCACCAACTCCCATGGCCGCGATTGCCCTGGAAAGTGCCGTTGCGCGTGCGTATTGCATGGCAAGCGCCAGATAGCTCATGCCCAAAAACAGCGCGGTCGATTCAATCATGCAGGTGCACGACCAGAAAATGTAGAACGGTGAGATCAAAAACATACTCAGAGAAATCAGACGGGCCTGCCTGGATACGTCGAGCGAGCGGAGGATCCGGTTGGCCGGAATTAAAGTCAGCAGGAAAAAACCAATTGAGACCAAACGCGCGGTGGGATCCAGAGAAAGGTGGGTCACGGTAACCAGAGCAGCTACGATCCATTGGTACAGAGGAAATTCAAATGGGATCGACCAGGGTGGGCCGAGTACCGGCGTTTCGTAGGCCAACTTCGGCCACTCGCCGACCATGTAATAGGCGCTTATCGCTGTCTGCGTCTGGCGAAAGCTAAAGAAGTCCAACAGGGTATTCCGGCAGCCAACTTTGAGGGCCCACAAAGTGAAAGCGAGACAACCTGCGAATATCACCACCGATCCAACCTTGAAGATGGGCCCTTGCCCCGGATTGTCATCCATGACTGCCGGCTCCTGTAGTCCTATGCGCAGTAAGTAGTCCTATCGGTCAGAGATTCCTGGAAAATTGACTAAAACAGGGCGTTTCGTATTCAGTCTTCAGTGAAGAACCGCATTTCTGCACTGAACACTGAACACTGACCACTGATCACTAACCACTATTTCGTTGGGAAGTAGTTCAACGTGTAATAAGCCTGCGGATGCAAAAGCGGCTTGCCTTCCATGGAACGGACTCCCGGTAGCGCTCAGATCGTGAATGTGCCCTTCTTGAAGACCATCGACGAAGAGCCGAACGCTCTTGTTGTCTTTGCCGACTTCGACCTTGGTGATCTTCGGCGTCGTGTGATCGACTTCCGGGCTGCCGTACGATGCCTGGTAAATGTAGGTGAACGTCTTCATCTGATACGACTCGATCTTCGCCCGCCGTTTCCGGATCGAGCGGCTTGCGTGAAGGTCAGCTCGAAGCCGTCCGGCTTGGCGTGCATCTCGTGGATCTCGAACGGAATCTTGCCGGTCCAGACCAGCCGTTCGATGGCGAACGGCTTGTTGCCGCGGGAACCCCAGCCGCGATTGGTGCCGCCGACGAAGAGCGAGCCGTCCTTGCCGAAACGAACCGGCACGTTGCCGGAGCCGAACCCGGTGCGGAACGGAAAACAAGCTCCCTGGTAGCGGCCGTTGATTTTCTCCATCGACACGCGCATGATGGTGCTATGCGTCTGATCGCCGACGAACAGTTGCTTCTCGAACGGGCCGAACTTGCCGCCCGAAAGGTCGCAATCGAAGCCGCTGGCCGATTGGCCCATCTTGCCGTAGGGGAAGATGACCGACGGCGGGAAGTATTGCGGAATCCGTTTGGCCTCGGTCATGATCCGGCTGCCGCTTTTGGGCACGAGCGGGGCATCTCCCAGGTACTTGGCTTCCTTCTCCTTGTACCACTTGAAGCTGTCGGGATGGCCGACGAAGCCGCCGACGGTGAGTTGCTTGAGCGAGCAGGCGCCGTTCCAGGGGCCCTGGTTGTCGGTGTAAGAAGACGTTGCCCTCGGCGTCGAAGCCGACGCCGCCGGGCGAACGGACGCCGCTGGTGGTCGGGACGAATTTGCCGTCCGGCGTGACCTTGCCGGCCCAGCCGCGGAACTTGCTGTTGCTGTTGAACGAGCCGGTCAGGCAGAGGGCGATCCAGATGTTGCCGTCCTTGTCGAAGCGGGAGCCGAACGCGTATTCGTGATAGTCGCCGTTGATCTCCCAGCCGTCGGTGACGACTTCGAAGACGTCGGCCTTGCCGTCGCCGTTGGTGTCCTTGATGCGGCTGACGTCCGGCCGCTGGGTGACGTAGAGCCAGCCGTCTTTTTGAGCCAGGCCGAGGATTTCGTGCATGCCGTGGGCGAAGCGCGTGAACTTGGCTTCTTTGGGATCGGCGGCGTAAGCGTTGTCGATCATCCAGATTTCGCCGCGGCGAGTGCCGACGGCAACCTTGCCGTCGGGCATGATCTCGATGGCCCCGGCTTCGAGCACCTCACCTTGAGGAAGGTCGAAGCGGAGGATCTTGTAGTAGTCGTCCTCGGTTTCAGCCTTGGCCGGAGCTTTCCTGGCTTGTGCTTGGATCGGACCCGATGTTGCGAGGACAATTCCCAGTATGAGTAATCGGAAACTTGGATTCATTGGTAGGATTCTTTTAAATGGCGTTCTGTGTTTAGAGCGCAGTTAGAAACCCGTTGTCTTTAACTGAACACTGAACACTGAACACTGAACACTATGATTTACCACGCATATTCCTGAACAATCTGAGCTTTGCCCTCGACAATGCGTACAGGCACCAGCAATTCGCTCTTGCCTCCCGATTGGCGGATGATCGGTTTGTCTGCGCTTTGAAGTTTCATCTTCCAGTTATCGATCTTATACCAGCCATCTGCCGTTGCCTCGATCTTGTTGCCCACCGCTGCGCGGAAGTAGAGGTTCTCCACAGGCTTCGCAGCCGATAGCGAAAGCGTTCGCTTCAGCGTGCCTTCTTTGGGTGTAGTCGGATTCGGGAAATCCTCGATCTTTACCTCGTTGAAGGCATATTGGAACGTCGGGCGCTCATCGGGTGTCAAATGATACCCCTTGAACTTGTAGCCGGCGTCTTTGGCATTCGTCTTCGGCCATTCGGCATTCTCTTTTTCCAACACCGCGAAAGGATTCCCGGCATGGAGATGAAGAATGTTATCGCCTAAAGGCCCCTCGAAGCCTGCCCCTCGATCGACCCAGTGCTTGGCGGCATCGATGAATGCACCTTGCCAGATCATCGCGATCCTCATTTCGTTGGCATCGAAGGCAATGCTGATCTTCTCCGGATAACCGACACCAATGGCCCGCGTCCCGGCCCCCTGGATGAAGTTGCGATAAATGATAGCCTCGCCAAAGGGGATGAGCGGGATCGTCTTTGGCCCCAAACCTGGTGGAACCTGAGCACTCCTGCCCTGACTGAGATAAACCCAAATGGACTCGATCTGAGTAATGGGCTTCCCATCCAACACCATCGGCAGAACGCTCTTGCCGTCCGGCCAGGCCGTCGGCATGCGCAGTTCCGGGTCGAACCTTCTGCGGGTCGAGGAGGTAGGCGTGGAACCAGTCGCGCTGCACCCGCTTGGTCATCAAGGTCATGTCGATGCCTTGAACGCCCTCGGCCTTGATCCCGGCAAAGGTATGGCATTTGATGCAGGCGAACGCGGCGCCACTGACAAGATGCCGGCCTGCCGCCTTCACCTTGGTATCGGAAACTTCAAATGTCACTTTTGGGATCGCGGCGACCTTTCCCTTGTCGGCCGTGGCGAACATCTCGGCGAGATGACCCACATTGGCCTGACCAAAGCCGGGCATGGAGGTCAGCATGTAGGGACGATCGTCGGCCCCCTTGTCGAGAATTTGCTTGAGATAGTCCTGGTTGAGCTTGACCCCGACCAGATCGAGAGGTGGCGGAACCCGACCTTCATCACCCATTTCAGGCTGCGAAGTGATGAAAAACTTGTTGTATTCTTCCGTGGGACCACCTTGCTTGTCGCGTGAATGGCAGGCATAGCAGTTGAGCGTCATCATGGTGCGAGCGATGACCGCAGTGGGCTCTTTGCTGACGGTTGGTGGCGTTTTGATCGATGCGGTCAGAGCGGTTTGTTGGGCCTTGCTCAAGCCATAGGTTGGCAAGCCCCGCTTATCGGTCAAGCAGCCTCCTTCGGCTTTCAACTTGTCGAGAGTAGGAGCCAGAAGGGTGGCGACGATCGGCTTTTTGCCCACAGTCATTTGATGGCAATTGGCGCAGCCCACCGATGCAAACAGCGCCTTGCCCTTTTCACGAGGGCGGGTTGAATGTCGATGCTGTCATCGTCCGAGGTCTTTTTGGGAGGAGGCGCTTTCTTTTCGAGGATTTCCTGAGTTGGGGCCACGAAAGCACCAAAGTTCTGAAGCGCGAGTCCCGGACCCTCAATTTGGACATCCAATTCCGCACCGCCTCCGCCCTGGAAGAAGTCAACGGTTACTTTATGGATGCCCTTGGTCAACTTGATCGCGCCTTGCGCGGCTTGAGGAGGATGCACACCGTCGTTATTCACAACTCGTTTGCCATCGACAAACAGCCGGCTCCCGTCATCGCTGTTCAAGATAAAGCGGTATTGCCCGGCACTGTCGATCTTGAACACGCCCTCGAATCTCACGCCATAGTCCGAGGCTCGTTTCGCGATCGCCAGATCGAATGCCGGCCCGGTTCCGGTGCTGAGGAGAATTGGTTTTCATTTTCGTGAATGCCGGCAATTGTCCCACGCTCCCTCGTAATAGGCGAAGGTTGTACTTCCCGCTCCTTCCATCACATTTGCTTTGATTCCTTGCAGCAAGTAATTGGCGACATCGCGCGCTTCTTTGGCATTCGCAAGAACATGCGGCATCCGGCCGGATGGCCGCGTTTGCAGGGGGTTATCGAGAGCGCGGTAAAGCTTGGGATCGATATTTGCTCTTGAGATCGCCGAAGGGAATAGCATTAGGGCGGAGAGTTTTCTCGGGTTAGTTACCCAGAAGATGGCGGGCCATGAAGGGCGACCAAGACTTGGTGTATGTCTCCCGGCCAAGCAAGGTTGCTTTGAGGTCGCCGCGTTCTTGTTTCGGGATGCCCGTAGAGGCCAAATTCAACCAGCGCTTCGACTTTCGTTTCTTTTTCCGGATCATCCTTGAAGAGATTGGGCATGGTCGTGCCTGGCTTGGACCGCTGAGATCTGCAAGATAGCGCTTCATGAAGCCGATTTTGACCCGCTTCCGACATTGTCAAGAGGTGGGTGCCTGCTTTTTGCCGATCGCGTTGTCACTGGATTGATGACGGCTAGCGCAGTCCGGTTCGCCCAGGAGAAGTTGACCTAACTGGGTGGGCGGAAACTTCTCATCCGATGAAAATCGCTCAAAACCTGCGACGATGGGATGAGGGGCCGCGTCAACAGTCCGGAACAAAAACTCAAGAAAAGCGCTGCTCCGAGTAGGAACAACACTCGTCGTGGAAAATCGTGCATTCGCAAATTCCTCAAGCTACGGATGGAATTTCTGGAGGAGAGACAACAAAGGCAGGTAATGAAAGAATAACAGGTCCAAGAGGTGAGTGAAAGCCCCCAGTTTTCGAGATTGTGAAATTCGGTGAAGGTCGGAACCGAAAAAACCGGGAAACGGTTCCCATGACTGGGTGTTTCCCGGCTCCGTGCATCGAAGCGTACACTGTACTACTCATTCTGCGAATTTTGCTTTTCTAACACAATTTTCTAGGCCACTTGGCTTAGGGTTTTCAGATCGCTTTCGTGGACGTAGGACAAGGCACTGGCGAGTTGTCTGCCTCGCACGGTGATTTTGTAGCGGTGACTCTTGGGAACCTTTTGGACCAAGCCATGAGCGCCAACAATTGTAATCGGCGTGTGACTTGACCGCTTTGCTTCTTTTTTTCCACACCAGTGGCCGTCCCGTACAGCACTGCTCGCAAATCCCGGTTGCGCAAGCCCAGCATCGCATATTCGCCTCGGTTGATGGCCCGCAGCAACTGGCTGTCTTCTGCCGACAATGGGTTTAACCCCCGATAGCGTCGCCCTGCTCGCTCGACCGGACTGCTGACCGGAGCCGTCAACGACTCCAACGTCTCGGATGATTCCACCACCGACATCGCCTCCAAGTACGACTCGTTGGCTTTTTGCGACAACTGGCAGCGACGGTACAGATCCGCCACGCTGCGCCGCAATGACTGCCACGCCAAACGCTTGTGCGGATCGTTCTCGCAAGGTCGATATACCTTCAGCCCTTCCGCATTGTGGATCGTCGTCTCAATCCGCAAGATTCGCCCGAACTTGTCGTACATCTTCACGCTGTTGGATCCCACCCGATGCTTCATCCGCGTTCCTTCATAACGGGTCTTGCGATCACTCACCACTTCGCCTTGGAACTTGCCATGAATCGCTCCCGACTCCGTCACATACTGCTGCAAAAACCGCATCACATCCGCGCACGAGAGGTTCTCCGTGGCGTGTCGGATCAGACGACGATACAGCGGTTGCAACAATTCCTTCGAACGAAATGCCACATCGGTTGCCCATTCAGTTTGCTCGGCGGTCCAGTAATACTCCGGCAACGACAACTCCCCGAGCAAATCCAGAAAGGCCGGATGGTACTGCCGCAACAAGCCCGACAGCATGGCCCCCCAAGCCGTTTTCAGTTGCTCATCCAACCATTGTTGCGCTTGAGCAAAATCCGCAACCCAGGCAAACGTGTTGTCGAACCGTTGGTAAGCAAGTCCCGCTGCATTCATCTGCCGGGCCAACCACTCTCGACCGTTCATGCAAATCTGAACCTGCATCGGGAACCAAGTCATGATGCGAATGTGCATCAGGCCGTACCAGGATCGCGAATGTACAGATAGTAGTGCAGGCACTTGCGCCAGGCCGAGTGTACTTCCAGATGTTGGGTGCCAGCGTTCTTGTGAAGCTCGTAACTGTTGCAATTCTCCACACAACTGAGCACGGCGATCAACCCGGTGAAGCTCTCGGGGATCGCATACGTCCGCAGCAGTTCGTCGAGGACTTCCTGCTTGTCTCGGTTGGCTGCCAGGTAGACCACTTTCCCCACCGGCGTTTTGCGGGCCAATTGCTCCGTGGTCTTCTTGAGCTTGCGCGAAGTACCATCGACGAAAGCCCGAAAAACCTTAAGCAGCACACCGATGAAATTCAAAAACTTGGCGAAACCCTTCACATAACAGATCCGCCGCTGTGTTCCGCGAAAGCGAATTCGGTCGAATCCGGAAAGAACCCCATAGATGTTCGCTTCGTGTTGCTGTACAAACTCTTGCATGGCATGTTCGGTGGTTGAGTTAAGTGAATAGTGACAAATCCACTCTATTCAATTCCGACATGCCTGTTTCATTTTTCATTTGGTTGCGGCTATGCCGCGCTGTGGTTAATAGCCCGCAAGACTTCGCCGAAACATGTAGGGTTCTCCGGTGCTGTCGATCTGTATCCCGAGCGTCGCCGGGTCCGTAAATTTCCGAAGCCGTCTATTCTCTTCGTGCGAGTAATCGCGTGGCGATTGCACGCCGGCTGTGGCCTCGTTATCGACAATGCGATAGACCGTGAATTGACGGCGGAATTTCGCGTCCAGAGCCCTCTGTTGCTCAGCCATTATGCTTAGCCTCCATGCAGTGTCCACGTCATAGGGACGAATCCACAGGCTGTATGGCGGACGGCTCTGTACGCTTTCATTTTGGAGTTTCGATGGCGGCTTCGTATAGGAAGGCAAGTACGGGGCTTGTGCGAAAACCACACTCGTAAGTACGATGCAAGACACCAGGCTCAGAAGCGTTTTGAGATACATATGCTTTCTCCTCTGGGCGATTATCTCTTTGCGGGCATTAAAGAGACATTCGTGCAATTAGCGTGCCACAGCCATTCTCTTTTTGGAGTGCGGTGGCTTGACACCGCTTTCTTTCTTTGAAGACCGCTTCCGTTGAGTCCGCACAGCCCAGAAAAGAAAGAAAGCGGTGTCAAGCCACCGCACTCCAAAGGTAGCCGTCTGCTCAATTCGATCAGTATCCGTATCCGGCATATCGACTGGGCTTGCCCGAAAAGAATAATCCGAGTTATCTTACCTCCGGTTTGCTTCAGTTACACGGAGGTTTTTCGATGCGAAAGTATTTCTGGTCGATCTTCGGTGTGCTTGCGGTATGCACGCTTTTGCAAGCACAGGACAAGTCGAGTGCGAAGGTTTCAATCAAAGGCGAAACTTGGAAGGACAAGGGATTTTACGATCCGGAACGAGATGGCCCACCTCCGGGATTCTTCCCTCTCGTTGTCAAAGACGGTCCCGCATTTGAGGCAGATGAGAAGAATGGACGAGTGCTGTTCTGGCACGGACAAGTTCTCGATCTCGATAAGGCTGAAGCACTCAAACTTCCAGTACGAGCCGTTACGTGCATTGGTTTGGCGTCAGATTACAAGACACTCTTTGTGGCATCCGCAAGTGATTGGTCAATTTGGGCCTTTCCGCTCGGCCGAGATGGGATGCCAAAAAAGGGGCGGCGAGCCCTTGACCTTACTATGCCCGCTCAGACCCAGAGGCTGCCAGTTACCGCTCTTACAACAGACAACGCAGGGCGAGTGTATGCTGCCACATCCCAAGGAGTCCAGGTTTTTGACAGCAAGGGCAAAATCATCGAAATACTTTCGGCTCCAGCCAATGGAAAGATTTACGGCCTTCGTTGGTCCGGTACAAAACATGACGAATTGGTCGTCTATGGAGAATGGTCGGGCGGTTCATCTTCACTATTCGCGCTAAAATTGAATGCTGTGGGAATGGAGCAAATGAGCTTTAGTTCTGGCGATAAGAAATGAATTATGTGGGCGGTAGTTTCGATGACTCCGCCCACTTTACCAAACTACCAAGCGCATCCCAATCTATTTCTTGGCCGAAGTCGCCACATGAGGCACGGGAAGTAATTCCATCTTGGCTTCGCGTTCGGCTTTTTCCTTGATCGCCTTCTCTTCTGCAACAATGTGCTCCAAAGCAGCTTTGGCGATAATCACCTGTTTCTCGGCGGCAACTTTATCGGTTGCCGCGTTCTTGAGCGCCAATTGAGCTTTGTGCAGCACGGCCTCCGCAATTTTGCGCTGCTCCGACAACGCCCCTTGGATTCGGGCAATGGGCATCAGCGTGGTGGTGCCGGCGATTAGATCGGGCAACAGCGTCAACAGCGCCTCGGAAGGTACCGCATAGCTGTCAACCCGGCCGCCCCGCGCGATGTTAATGCCGATAACGCGCCCGTCCAGATCGACCAGAGGGCCGCCGCATTCGTTGGGTTTGAGCGGCGTGTCGTGTTGGAGGGCCACCGGGAAGCCATTCCGACGATAACTCAGCGCACCGCCTAAATTGTTTTGATATTCGCTGCGATCCGCGCCCGGATCTTTGGGACGGGCGTCGAGAATCGCCTTGTATTCGTGCTCGGCCTTGCCGCGCCGAACCAACAATTTAATGCTGTCGCCGGCCGCGTAGCTCTGAACGACATTACTCAGGGCCTCGGGATCCTCTACCGGAATCCCATCGACGGCAAGGATGATATCGTTGGCTTTCAAGCCTGCCTTCTCGGCGGGACTCTTGGCAGAAACCGCAGTAACTTTGGTTCCACCCTCCGTCGGTTCCATCATGATGCCGAGGAACCCACGTTTGTTCTTCTTGTCTTCCGGAAGCGGCCGGGGAGCCATCGGCAGCTTCCGGGCTGCGACGCTGACAACCCCGATGGCGACCGGATCGGAGCCCGTTCCCGCCGAGGCAACCCAGTTGCCGACGGGAGCAACCTTGCTGAACGACCATTCAACCGGCGTCAAGTCCTTGACATTCAGCTTGATCATGGCCAGATCGAAAGGCTCGTGAACGGCGATTTTCTTGCCGTCATATTCCTTACCCGACCGGGTCCGGCACATGACCTTGTCGCTTTTGAGTTCGCTCGCCTTGGTAAGGACGTAGCCATCCGCATCCACGATAGTGCCAAGGCAACAATATCTCCCGTCACAGAGCACCGAGACGGTACTTTTTGAAGCTTTCGAGACAACTTCCTGAAAAGCCTCCAACATCTTCGTGCTGTTTTTGGACGGGTTTTGCCTGAACTGCGCTCCCGCGGGAGCGGTCAGGGATACGACGATTGCCAAAACGGCAAAGGTGTTGCGGAAAGAATATATTTTCATCGGTCAATTCCTGGCTGAATTCCTGGTTATCGTTTCCCGAGCTTGACTTTGATGATTTCCAATTTGTTGCCGCGTTTGACCTCGACGGCAACTTCGTCGTTCGGTTTTTTCATGTTGAGCAATTCCACGAACTCTTCGTAGTTCTTGATGTCCTTGCCGTCGAATTTCGTGATGATGTCACCGGCTTTTAAGCCGGCCTTGAATGCCGGCGAGTTCGCGGTGATGTCCTCGATCTTGGCGTCCTTGGCATTGCGCATCGGGCTTACACCCAGCCACACACCATAGCGGTTCCCGGAAAACAAGGTGCCGAAGGCCTCACCCTTGGCCAGACGATCCCAATTGTCGCGGTAAGTATCGACCGGAACGTGCGTATTGTTGTGCAGCGTAAAACCGATCCGGCTATGGATGGCGATGACCTTTCCCTCCATGTCGAAGAGCGGACCGCCGGAATCGCCGCCCACCAGGGTGCAATCGGTATCGACGGAATCCTTGTCGATGCTGAGAATCCGGCCCAAACGCACGACCGGCGAACGGCCTTTGTGATAGCCATTGGGGTGCCCGATCGCGATGCACCACTGTCCCACCTTGAGTTTGGACGAATGTCCCATTTCCAGAAAGGGCCAATCTCCCTTGTCCGTAATCTGGACCAATCCGCTATCCTTCACCGAAGGATCGCGGTCTCTGCTGCGGTTGCAGCCAAGCGTCTTACCCTTGATGACTTTGCCGTCGTGAAGGATGATATCGACTCTCTGACCCGGATCGGCGGAGACGTGCCCGGCCGTCAGGATCATGCCTTCTTTGTTGATGATAACGCCGCTTCCGGAAGCGCCGCCGACACGAAGGCCGACCGTGCACGGGATAGCTTTTTCAAGAACAGCGCGCGTCTGTTGTTGAATCGCTTTGAGATCCTCAACGGACTCCGGCAAAGGCTTGCTGAGGGCCGGTGGAGGACTGGGAATGGTCGGCTCCGCATAAACAGGCAGAACCAGCGACAGGAAAGTAAAAATGGTGCAAATGCGAGCACACATGGCGGAATGGACTCCAGAACGTATCAAACGGGAAAAGTGTTCGGCAGGCTTTTAACCCTTATCGACCTAACAACGATAATGGTCAAACATTCCACGAATTTCAACCCTGTATTCGTGAGAATGTTTCGCAATTTTGGTGGGTTACGACGGATACGACCCTAACCATACGACGATCGACCTTGCACATTCTCACTCAAAAAGTGGTCAGTGGTCAGTGATTAGTGGTCGGTAAATGCAAAAACAAAAGACCTTCGAGTTCCGTGAATTTGCTGACCACCGACCACTGATCACTGACCACTATTCCTACTTGAAGATTCCCATATACAATACCTTTGATCCCACCCCCGCAGGTAGCACTTTCATGGGCCTTCAAGGACCGATTCAGGCAGATTACGATTCGACGATCGACGAAGTTACTCGTCACAACATCCAGGCAGAATCCCTTTTCTCGGCCTTCAACGGCATTTATATGGGTTTGGCTATCCTGGCGGCCCCGTCATTGCTCTTATCGGAGTTCGAGCCAACCCGCTCGAATTGACCATCCTCATTGCCGCGTTTCCGGTGGGTGTCTTTTTCGGGCCGCTGTGGGTGGGGTTCGGTCGCCGGGTCGGAATGCAACGCCTTGTAACTTATATGGCGTTTTTGGCGAATGTGCCGTTGTTCCTTTTATATTGGGTCGATTCGTCGTGGCTGTTTACTGCACTCATCTCGATCAGCCAGATTCTAAACTCCGGCATGCGGATGGGTCAATCCAGTCTCTATCACCTCTTGTATCCCAAATCGATCCGGGGCCGGGTGCTGGGGAAATTGACCTTCTGGACCTACCTGACCATGGTGCCGAGCATCCTTCTGGCGGGTTGGTTGCTCGACAAGAGCCGGGAGATGTACTGTGTGTTGTACCCGATGGCCGGCCTGTGCGGACTGATTGCCTGTTACTACTATCATACCCTGCACGTGCCGCAACAGCACGCACTAATTCCACGAAAATCCACAATTCGCGCTTCGGTTCGGGGCGTGCAAAAAATTTTGGCATCGGATCGCGCCTATCTTTTCTTCCAGATCGCCTTTTTTCTGTCCGGCTCGGCATTCTTCATGTCCACCCACATCGTCCTCCTGATGGTGAGCGACCGATTTGAATTCTCAGCGTTCGATTTGGCGCTGTGGATGACAGTGGTTCCCCAGCTGCTTTTGGCGTTCAGTTCGCCCGTCTGGGGACACATTTTGGATCGGATCGGCATCGTTCATTGCCGGCTGTTTCTCGCCATGGTACAGAGCGGTTCGCTCGCGTGTTACTGGCTTGGGATTATCGGCGGCGGACCGATTTTCATCTATTTGGGCAGTATTTTACTGGGGCTGACAAACGGTGGCGGGCAATTGACGTGGGCGCTGGCATCTTCGCATTTTGCACCGAGGGCGGAAGATGTTCCATTATACAACGGGATTCACTTCGTGCTAAATGGAGTCCGTGGGCTGGTATTGCCGTGGGTTGGCGCGGTATTGTGGGTTGTCACCGGCCCCGGTGCGATTTTGGCAGCTTTGTTCGTGTGCGGTTCGAGCATCCCGATTATCCTCCGTTCGCTGCGCTACGATCAGGTTCGGCCGTTACCCCATCACGAGCCCAGCGCGCCGATGATCGACACGGATGCTGTTCCAGCGTGGGACGAATTCAAAGTTCCAAGTTCCAAGTTCCAAGTTGAAAATCCGAAAGATTCATGGTTTTGAACTTGGAACTTGGAACAAGAGGTTTTCCAGGGATGAAACTATGAACATTCGTTTTTTTCAGCCCGGCGACGAGTCAACCCAAATCGCGATCTACAACACCGTTGCCGGTTCGTTGCCGGGATTCAAGCCGGCCACGCCGGAAGACATTACGCGCCGAATTACCGCACGGGACTTCGACCGTTCCACCCGACTCTACGCAGAACTGAAGGGCCAGGTCGTCGGGTATTGCAGCTGGCACTCCAATGGTCGAGTCGGCTATCCGTGGTGCCTGCCCGGCCATGAAATCGCTGCGCAACCCCTCTTGGATGCCGTGCTTCAGGCCATGCGCGATCGGAAAATCGCCCATGCTTTCACCGCCTACCGTACCGACTGGACTGCGCAGCACTCGTTTCTGGAAGCCCAGGGCTTCAAAAAAATTCGTGAGATGGTCAATTTCGAACAATCGATGCTCGATTTGCCGACCACGATCAATCGCCGAGGCGCGAATATCAGTCCCTTGAAAGCCGAGGATGTGCCTGCCATTGCCGCGATGGGGGAAAACATCATTCGGATTCCGGCCGATCGACTTGCCAGGTATCTGCTGCAAAACCCGTATTTCCCGGCCGAAGCGATTTTCGTGTTGCGTCGGGCGGATGATTCTCCCAGGCGGTCGGCATCTTTATCGAAGACGAGCGGTATGCCGATCCTCTGAAAGTCGATGTGAATGCCCCGTGCTTCCGACTCGGAGCGTTTGGGACTGAGGAACAGAACACCAAACGGATTAACGGGATGTTCAGTTTCCTGGTTGCAGCGGATCGGGATGTGACGCTGACCGGATTGGATTTGCTCTGGCACGTGGCCAGCATTGCCGATCCGGAAGGCGTGTCGGTGCTGGCAGCGCAAGTGCCGAGCGATGCGCTGAAGTTGCTGGATTTCTATAGAAAATACTTCCGCCGACAGGGAAGTTTTCCAATCTATCAACTTGACCTATAATCCCCAGGGCGACTAGGCGAATCGAGAGTTTCAGAGATTCCACTCCTTAAGAATCCGCATCCTTGTCGGTGCGTGAGGCCCCTATGAAGCTCAAAATATTGACCGCGTCAGCACATATCACGCTTTGTCTCTTGACTGCGCAAATCACAGCCCAAGAGCCTTCGAAAAAATCGAAGAGTTTGACCGATCCGTACGTTGCATGGGCCGAAGGGCAAGAAGTTGAGATTCGTTTCCGGGTGGACAAAATCAGGGCAGTTGGCTTGACTTTGAAAGATCTTGAAGACGTCGAACGCATGCGTTTTTTAGGGGACAATTGGACAAGGACCATCAAGAATGTAAAGGTCGATTTGAAAGAGATTGCGGAAATCAAGTTTCGTCCACTTCAGGCACCCGTTTTTACCGTCAAGCTCCTCGATGGCCGCGAAGCGATTATCACTCCATTTCCCAAAAAGATCAGCGCTTACATGGTCACGGGAGGGTACTTTCAGCAAGAAGTTATCGATTGTCTTGACTCGCCGCTTGTTGAGGATCCGGCCAAAACCGTAGTGATGAGGGGCCTCAGAGTCTTTGGCGATCTGCCCCATAGCACTGGCCCCGACAGAATACATCGAAGTTTGGGGGAGCCCCTTGAGAAATTCGGACGTGTCGAATTTCGGGGCAAACCGGGTTCCCAGGCGGCAGAATTGTCGCGTATGCGCGTTGCCGATTACACGGTTTTGGAGGCCATGGGATGGTCAAAAGGCACGTCGCGTGAGTTAATTGAGAAGCGGTATGGCCCCGGGAAAGCGAGCGATCCAAGAAAGCCCAATGGCCCGCGGGAATACTCGCTCAAGAGTGGGCGGATTGAGGTTCACTGGAACGAAACCGGCAAGAATGTTGACTACATCTACGCACTGCATGGGAAAGACCTTCCCACGGCGAAGGCGGATGAGCCGGAAAAACTCGCCAAGCAAGCTCGCACCTTGGCCGACGCGAACCGTGCGATTCTTCTCGAGTTTCTCAGTAAAACACGCGATACGCAGACGGCCGAGGAAAGCAGATGGATTCGCCAATTGCTGAGTCAGAGCCAAGCTCAGTTGCGATGGTCGGATGCCGACCGGCACCTGATGCTCGGCGATGGCAACAAATAACGACCAGTGCTCTGTCAAGGCTAAGAATTGGGGTTGGCAAGCGCGCAAATGTGCGGGGTAGCCGCGTTCGCGCAGAACGCGGGGGGTTGAAGGGTCAACAATCAGGTGATTGCCGGCGGGATGTTGCCCGCGTTCTGCGCGAACGCGGCTACGGCGGCGAATTGGTAGAAGCCTGCCCTCTTTCGCATCTTGATTCTGGTAGAGGCGTTTGAGCGTAACTCGGGCATCGTCGATACGAAACTGCCAGGGGACGGCCCGTTGGTTCGCATTCGTTCGTTCCGGCCAAGCCATGATTTCGTTCTCCAGTATATTAACCCGGCAACTAATTCTGTCACACTCATGGCGTTGACCATCAATCCTCTCCCCTACATTTTCGGAGTCCGTGCTATGCCACTCGATCGTCGGGAACTACTCGCTTCTTCTGCCGCGTTTGGGGCAACTTTCCTCGCTTCGAATGCAGCTGAGCCGGCCAAAGACATTCAGCGCAAGCGCTATCCGTTCAAAAAATCGATCAACCTGTGGGCGTTTCCCTACCCCGAGAGGATGAACCTCGAACAATGCCTCAAGCTGGCCAAGGATGCCGGGTTCGACGGCATCGAGCTGAACTACGATCTGGACAACGATCTGTCGCCGAAGTCCGGCCCGAAGGAATATGCGGCCATTCGCAAGATGGCCGAGAAGATCGGCATCGCCATCAGCGGGCTGTGTTCGTTCCTGTTCTGGCCCTATCCGCTCACCAGCAACGACCCCGCCAAACGAGGCCAGCGGACTTGGAACTGGCGCACGAAGATGACCCAGGCCGCCCACGACCTGGGCACGGAGAACCTGCTGGTCGTTCCCGGCGCGGTCCACATTCCCTGGCGCACCGACTCACGAACCGGTGCCCAACGACGTCTGCGACAAGCGGGCCCGCGAAGCGATCGGCAAGCTGGTGCCGCTGGCGGAGAAGCTGAAGGTCTAGCCTGAACATCGAGAACATCTTCTTCAACGGCTACCTGATGACGCCCGGCGAGATGATCGCCTTCGTGGACAGCTTCAAGAGCGAGCGCGTCCAGGTCCATTTCGACACGGGCAACATCATGATGTTCCAGTTCCCGGAACACTGGATTCCGCATCCTGGGGAGCCGAATCAAGAACATCCACTTCAAGGAGTTCACCAAGAAGGGGACCGACTATTCGCTGGAGATCGTTCCGCCCGCTGCTGGACGGCACGACCAACTGGCCGGCGGTGATGGAAGCGTTCGACCAGACCGGCTACAAGGGCTATCTGACGTTCGAGTATTTCCATCCCGTATCCGCACTATCCCGAAGCGCTGATCTATCAGACGGCGGATTCGCTGGATCGGATGCTTGGAATCAAGGGATAAACCAACAGAGCCTGAAGCGTGAGCGAAGAGAAGTGTTCGCTCACGCTTCAGGCTCTGTCAGATTGTTCAGGCTTCGTCAGATTCTGTGAATCGGTTAGCAGGTGCCGCAGCAGACCGGCATGTTGTTCATCATCATGCAGCAGGTGCAGCCGGCCTTCATCATGGCGGCCATGCAGTCGCAGCAGGCCTGGATCATCTCGCAGCACTTTGCGTCGCCGCTGGTGCAGGTGATGCAGCACGCCGTCTTCGGTCATCTCGCACTTGCACATGCCCATCGTCAGGTTGCAGCAGCAGACCATCATGCCGTTCATCATCATGCAGCAGCTGCACATGCCGCCGGCCATCATCGTGCAGAGGTTCTGCATCATGGCAGGCCGACCTGGTCGTCGCAGACGCAGGTGATCTTCATGCCGCCTGTGCACTTCTCGAACTTCATGGTGCAGCGCGGCACCATCATCATGTTCGGTGCCATCGGACTGGCGGTGGTCGACATCCCAGGAGCAGCTCCCGGCATTCCCATTGTGGGCCGTTCCATCATCATTGTGCTAGTCATATCAATCACTCCTTGAAGATTTGCCGATCGTGAAATCGACACATGAAAAGCGTTTCACCGGATTTCCAGAGCATTCTGGATGAAAATCCCGTCAAAACGGTTGGTTCCGCTTGCGTTTTTTCCGGTGTGCTGCAAAATACAGTAATCAAACTCTACTAACGCTACGATGATAGTAGTGTTAAATACGATTTCACTTACACCTGAGGTTTAGTCATGTCGGTTAACCGGATTGGCGGCTGGGTTGGAACGGAAACCACCTCGATCGGGGCAGGAAATGCCACGACATGTTTGGTTGCGTTCATGCCCTGTCCCTGTCCGGTTTTGAATGCCCTCAGCCAGACTCAACAACTACAGTTGCAACAGATTTATCGGATCGCCCGGGAAGAGGCCGAGCAGAATCTGGCACCATCGCAATTCTTGCGAATGATCCAGTTCTCCGCAAATTGAGAAAGATGGAGAATTGATTGGGGGATCGCCTCCATTCGCACCTTTTATTTCCCAATTGAGGAAATAGGGTAACATCCCAGAGGGCTTCCGTCTACACATTTTTGGCGAAAAGCCCACTTTTTCTCAAGTTGAAGGCGTTCGTCAGAAATCGACGAAAAATGAAGCAAATCGTCATTCTTCTCCTACTATCTCCGACTCATGATTTGAATTGGACTCAATCCGGCCTTCCTGATCTTGGAGCATTTTCCACAATTCGGGCGCAGCGAAATCTTTGGCATGTGGGGCAAGTTGCTGAAATCCGCTGATTTCCTTGTCCAATATCCAGCGGAGCTGTCCGACAATCAGCACATTGTGCCGGCTCAGATAATCTACCACAACTCCCAGCCCCGTTGTATTCTCGGTGTGAACGATGTTGTTTCGGCGGGCCATTCTCAACATCGGGACGACATCGATTGGCTTCTGAAACTCCCACCCGGTCGCTTTGATCAGGGTATCCACGCGTGCGAACGGAGTTTGACTCTCGTGATTGCAATGGATTGCGATTCCACCCTTCTTTTCACTGACGGAGGAAATTCTCCCGCGTTCGACACCGATCTGACCGCAGTCAATCAAATCGTCGATGATTCCCAACACTTTGACTGGAACACGATGGCGAAGTTTGTTCCATAATCCTTCATACTGTTCGTAGAAGAGTTCCTTTTGACCCGCAGGGAAGTTTTGCCAGATCGCTTGCATGTTGGGTCGGAAGTCAACATCCATTGCCACCTGCCAGCCAAACTCGCGCTGCCTGGGAGTACTGAATTTCTCCTCGAAGTATCTTTGTTCGCCGGCATTCAATTCTTCAAAGACCCCGTTGGTCCACGACATCAGATTTCGAATCGCGGCGATCTGGGGTTTTTGTCCAACTGCCGAAGAATTCGAAACATCTTTGTGCAATCGCCCCTGACGATAGATTGCTCCCATCGCATAAGCTCCGCACAAAAGCAGCGAATCGGCGAAATCCCTGGCCGTCGCGCGGTCGATTAGCCGTTTCGGCAGGGCGGGATCCGTGAACAGCGAATGATTTTTGTAACTCCCATCGCTATTGGTGTTCCGCTCTTCGTGGGGGAATGGAAATTCTCCACTCGGAGAGAAGAAGACCAGCCTGCGGGAGGGCTTATTGAAGTAGCCTCGAAAATAGAGAACCACCACGACGTCCAGGCGCTGTGAGTTTGCTTCCGGCAACGCCAATGGTGTAATCATCCGGCAATTTGTCCAGATTGGTATTGGGATGCAAAACATGACCGACCCTGGGCCGATGCGGATTCAAACAAAAATAGGGCGAGTCTTTGAGCGATTTCTCTCCGGGAAGTTGCTTCTGGGGCGATCCAAACGTGATCGCGGCGACATCGACGCGGCATTCGCGAATCCCCTCTTTACGATCGGGATCGTAGTTCATTCCCGGCGAACCAATTTCGAGAATCGCCTTGCTCTTTTTGAGTTTGCGTTCCTCGGGCCTTACATCATCTCGAAGGTTGTACACCTCGGCGTGGACAAACTCGTAGTCGATTCCCTTTCTTTGGATTTCATTTTGGAGTTGTGCGCGTAGCGATGCCGTCAAGGGATGAAGCAGCCGGCACAGCACGTAGAGTTCGGTGATTTCGGTGGTTGTGTTCAATTCGGAGACGAAGCGCTGAATTTGCGGATCGATTCCGGAGCTTTTTACCTGCTCGAGCAGTCCTTTGGGATCGCGCGGTCGAGACCCATCTTGCCGAGTGCGACATTGAAGATCACTTCCGGGTGCATCGTATCGGCAACATCGCCCCAGCCGAATTTGTCTTCAGGCTCCCTGGAAACGATGAGCAATTTCGGGGCGATGTGTGGTCTCGTCCGTTTCGGAGCTTGCCGCACCCATTCCAGTGCGGTCATCAAAGCCATCGGACCGGATCCGATCAGCGCGATCGTTTGGGCCTTGTCTTCCATGAAGCCTCCAGGTCGAAGCTCTGGGCTTTTGCGCTCGGTTCAAAAAGTGAAATTCGCTGAAATGGTATATACCGTCTTTGCAGGACGATAACCAGATCGATCGCAGCAAAGTGGGTGAGTTAGCCTGAGGTAGCCGCGTTCGCGCAGAACGCGGGAGGTTGACAGGTCAAAGATTCAGGCGATTGCCCACGGGAGGCTGCCCGCGTTCTGCGCGAACGCGGCTACGGAAGCGAAATGTCCGGAGTAGCCGCGTTCGCGCAGAACGCGGGGGCTATGTGGGATCCTGTTCCCACTCCCCTATCAGCCTTGACCGAATGGAAGGCTTTGGTTAAAGCCAAAAAACGGATCGCTTCAACGACACCATCCTCTCCACAACCTATCGTGGGATTCCGATGAGGAACACCGATTTCGACCTCGCTGAACTGACTGAATTTGCCCAGAATTATTGGGTCGAACTTGCCGAGCTGCCCATCCGCTTCGATTCGGAGCCTTATAGTCGATTTCCGATTTTCCGAGACGATCACCTGGAGATCGTCGTAATTTGTTTTGCCGATGGCCAAACCAGTTCCGTCCACGACCACCAGGGCAGCAATTGCGTCATCCGTGTGATGCGCGGCAAAATCCTGGAAAGCTTGTTCTTGCGAGACGGCCATCAGTTGAGTATCGACCGAACGCATTATCTTTTGCCGGGCGATGTCTCCGGCTTGGATGGCGTCCAAGTTCATCAATTGTCCAACCTCGACAAAAATGGCAGCGTCTTGCTCAATTTCTATTCCCCTCCCTTCAAGATCGTCGACAAGGAGCCTCAACCACTCCAACCCGGTCCGAAGAGTGGAATCCAGTTTTCCGAAACCGATCCTTGTTTGCAATGGAACGTCGAAAGCTGGAAACTGATCTGTCTTGGATAAGGTCTGGAAGTCCGTAGGAAATCCCCGTACAACACCCAGACCTGAATCTACGAAAGAAACTCACACCATGCGCCACATCTCTCCTCACCCTCCTGTCCATGATCGTTTTGGGCTTACCCGTGCTCGCTGCGGAACCCGAATGGCAGCCGATGGTTGCCGACCTTCTGAAATCCGAGAAGACCGGGTTCGGCGGGCTATGCGGCATCGTCGTCGATCGCGACAGCGGTCAGGTCTGGATCAATCTCAGCGATCGTGGGTTCTTCACTTCCACCGATCAGGCCAAGTCATTCAAACGAGCCAGTGGGGCGCAGCCGAGAGGACGCACCGAGTGGCCGGGCTGCCTGATGCGCGATCCCACCGGCGGAAAGACCCCGACGCTTGTGACTGCGCTGGTCTATGGCGCACCGGTCTGTACCAGTTTCAATCGCGGGCAAACCTGGAGGTACATGGACAAGGCATCCAGCCATATCGACTGGTGTGCGGTCGATTGGAGCGATCCCGAAATGAAATTCGTCTTCGCGCTGAAGCACGAATCGGGCGACTTGCTGATCGTTTCGCACGATGGGGGCAAGTCATTCACTGAAGTCGGCAAGGGCTATGGACCGGCCTGGATCTTCGATAATAAGACTGCTGTTGTCGCCGAAGCCCAAAGCAAATCAAAACCCAAGCCAGGGTTGTTGCGAACCACCGATGGCGGCAAGACCTTTCAGCCTGCCGGCGAGTATAGTACGCCGCCTTACCCAAGTGGTTTGACGGTCAACTCTATTGGCTGGTGAACGGTGCGTTGATCGCCTCAAAGGACAAGGGAGAATCCTGGAAGAAGCTGGGCGAGATCAAGGACGGCATGGTTGGTCCGATTTTCGGGAAGGATGTAAAACAGATATTTGTGTTGACCAAGGCGGGCATCATCGAAAGCACGGATGGCGGAGCAAGCTGGTCCAAACCGATCGCGCCCCCGAAGGAATTAAAAGGCATATCGGCTCTGACGTGGATCGATTACGACCCAAAGAACGAAGTGCTCTATCTGATGAAAATGGGAAGCGATTTGTACAAGATGGAACGAGGAAAATGAAACTGCGTTTGAATTCAAACATTTTAACCACAGCGCGGCATAGCCGCAACCAAATGAAAAATGAAACAGGCATGTCGGAATTGAATAGAGTGGATTTGTCACGATTCACTTAACTCAACCACCGAACATGCCATGCAAGAGTTTGTACAGCAACACGAAGCGAACATCTATGGGGTTCTTTCCGGATTCGACCGAATTCGCTTTCGCGGAACACAGCGGCGGATCTGTTATGTGAAGGGTTTCGCCAAGTTTTTGAATTTCATCGGTGTGCTGCTTAAGGTTTTTCGGGCTTTCGTCGATGGTACTTCGCGCAAGCTCAAGAAGACCACGGAGCAATTGGCCCGCAAAACGCCGGTGGGGAAAGTGGTCTACCTGGCAGCCAACCGAGACAAGCAGGAAGTCCTCGACGAACTGCTGCGGACGTATGCGATCCCCGAGAGCTTCACCGGGTTGATCGCCGTGCTCAGTTGTGTGGAGAATTGCAACAGTTACGAGCTTCACAAGAACGCTGGCACCCAACATCTGGAAGTACACTCGGCCTGGCGCAAGTGCCTGCACTACTATCTGTACATTCGCGATCCTCGGTACGGCCTGATGCACATTCGCATCATGACTTGGTTCCCGATGCAGGTTCAGATTTGCATGAACGGTCGAGAGTGGTTGGCCCGGCAGATGAATGCAGCGGGACTTGCTTACCAACGGTTCGACAACACGTTTGCCTGGGTTGCGGATTTTGCTCAAGCGCAACAATGGTTGGATGAGCAACTGAAAACGGCTTGGGGGGCCATGCTGTCGGGCTTGTTGCGGCAGTACCATCCGGCCTTTCTGGATTTGCTCGGGGAGTTGTCGTTGCCGGAGTATTACTGGACCGCCGAGCAAACTGAATGGGCAACCGATGTGGCATTTCGTTCGAAGGAATTGTTGCAACCGCTGTATCGTCGTCTGATCCGACACGCCACGGAGAACCTCTCGTGCGCGGATGTGATGCGGTTTTTGCAGCAGTATGTGACGGAGTCGGGAGCGATTCATGGCAAGTTCCAAGGCGAAGTGGTGAGTGATCGCAAGACCCGTTATGAAGGAACGCGGATGAAGCATCGGGTGGGATCCAACAGCGTGAAGATGTACGACAAGTTCGGGCGAATCTTGCGGATTGAGACGACGATCCACAATGCGGAAGGGCTGAAGGTATATCGACCTCGCGAGAACGATCCGCACAAGCGTTTGGCGTGGCAGTCATTGCGGCGCAGCGTGGCGGATCTGTACCGTCGCTGCCAGTTGTCGCAAAAAGCCAACGAGTCGTACTTGGAGGCGATGTCGGTGGTGGAATCATCCGAGACGTTGGAGTCGTTGACGGCTCCGGTCAGCAGTCCGGTCGAGCGAGCAGGGCGACGCTATCGGGGGTTAAACCCATTGTCGGCAGAAGACAGCCAGTTGCTGCGGGCCATCAACCGAGGCGAATATGCGATGCTGGGCTTGCGCAACCGGGATTTGCGAGCAGTGCTGTACGGGACGGCCACTGGTGTGGAAAAAAAGAAGCAAAGCGGTCAAGTCACACGCCGATTACAATTGTTGCGCGCTCATGGCTTGGTCCAAAAGGTTCCCAAGAGTCACCGCTACAAAATCACCGTGCGAGGCAGACAACTCGCCAGTGCCTTGTCCTACGTCCACGAAAGCGATCTGAAAACCCTAAGCCAAGTGGCCTAGAAAATTGTGTTAGAAAAGCAAAATTCGCAGAATGAGTAGTACAGAGAAGACATCGGAAAGCACAACGGAATCCAAAGATCAGAGGAAGAAGAAACCACAGAGCGCATTTAGCTGTCTTCTCTGTGTTCTCTGTGACTCTGTGGTTAAAATGTCTTTGAATGCAGCGCTTCGACCGGAGCAGATTAATGGTTCATCTTTGTTTGCGGTTTCGAATTCTCGCCACGCTGTTGGCATCCTTCCTCCTCTACATTCCCGCGCGTGCAGCAGACGAGGTTCGTTTTTTGCCGGACATCGCTCCCGTGCTGGTGCAGCAATGCACGGGTTGTCATGGTGCGCAAAAATCCAAGGGCGATTATCGTTTGCACACGTTCGCCGATCTCCTCAAGCCGGGCGGCTCCCAGACGAAACCCGTTGTCCCCGGTAAACCGCAAGAGTCAGAACTCTTTCGCCGTTTAACCACGACGAAAGCCGATGACCGAATGCCACCGGGCGATGATCCGCTTTCGGCGACCGAGGTCGACCTGGTGAGGCGCTGGATCGCCGCCGGTGCGAAATTCGATGGGACCGATTTGGGTGTCCCCCTCAAAAGCATTTTGCCGCCACGCAATCACCCTCTCGCACCCGAAAAGTACACCACTCCCGCTCCGGTTCTGACGCTTGCTTTTTCTCCCGATGGAATAGAACTGGCAGTGGGAAGTCATTACGAAGTGACGATCTGGGATGCCGGGACGGCCAAACTCCTGCGCCGGCTGCAACGACTACCCCAACGCATTCACGTTCTTGCCTACGACGGTGCCGGCAAACAACTGCTGGTGGGCGGTGGAACCCCAGGCGAATATGGCGAAGCGTTGCTCATCAATCCTCAGAACGGAACGAAGATTCGGACGCTTGGAACTTTCGACGATCTGGTTTTGGGTGCGGCCTGGGATGCGGAGTTTGCAAAAATTGCCGTAGGGGCAGCGGATGGCAGCGTGCGAGTCTATCAGAGTGGCGACGGCAAATTACTCTGGAAATCGCAGTTCCACTCGGACTGGGTGACGGGAGTGTCTTTCAGTCCCGATGGCCGGTTCGTCGTTTCCTGCAGCAAAGACAGAACCATCAAGGTCCACGAAGCAGCGAACGGCTCCCTGTTCACGACCTACAACGGGCATCGGCGCGAATACGGGGCCTATAAGGGATTGTTCGATGTTTATGATGTCCGATTCGATAAAGCGGGTACAGCCTATTCCGCCGGTGAAGGCAGCGTGATTCGCGTCTGGAATCCGGTCAAGGCGCGGGAGGAAAACGGCAGTGCTGCCGATATGGAAGAGCGTTTCGCCAAGGCGGGCCACACGAGATTTCTCCTCCACAACGCGAGCAAGCCAGTTTTCAAATTATCGGTTCGGGATGGGCAAGTGTTCTCGGCGTCCGGTGATGGATTCGTCCGGCAACACGCGACCAATAACGAAAAAGTGGTGCGAGAATACAAAGGACATAAGGACTGGGTATATGCGATCGATTATCACCCCGGAACGCAGCGAGTGGCGTCGGGATCTTATGACGGCGAGGTGAGGATCTGGGATACCAAGACGGGCGAAGCGGTGAAAGCGTTCAAGGCATCGCCGGGGTATTGATAAGCGCGCGTTTCGGTCGAGACTCAGGAGGTGAAGATTCTACAGTTTCGACACGGATCGTTCAGACATTCAAGTCGGAAATCATATTCCGCAACAGATATCTTCATAAAGGTGGTTCAATGCCGCACGGATGGTATCTTTATCAAGAGTGAGGTGGCAATGATCGATTGGTAGACCAGCGTAAACCGTCAGAGCAAATTGGAACGTTTATATATTTGATCTACACAAAGTCGTTGTTATTGACGTACCCCGTTTCCAAGGAGAATTTTGTGGCCCGGACCATCCTCATCATTATTCTGGTTTGCTCAACTGTCGTTGTCGGCCTTGGTCAGGACAAGAAGGGATCCATGAAATTCCCGGTTCCGGACCGAGAGGCACAGGCCAAGGCAGAGAAAACGATCAAGGAGATATTCAAGGATGAGTATGCCAAGAAGAAACCGGCTGAAAAGATCGAGCTGGCCAATAAGTTGCTACAACAAGGGGCTGAAACCAACGACGATCCTGCCGCGAAATACATTCTCTTTCGCGAAGCACGCGATTTGGCCAGCAAGTCCGGTGATGTTGCACTGGCTCTGAAGGCCGTCGATGAACTTGTCATGCAGTTTGAACTCTCCCCCGTTGAGGAAAAATTCACCACCTTGGACGTGTTGGAGAGAGCTTCTACTACAAGTGCCGCGAACAAGTCAATCTTTGAGGTTATGATGGCCTTTGTGGAGGAACGTCTCAGGGCGGACGACTACGACCTAGCGATGAAGTCCTTGAAAATCGCACAATCTGCCGCCGCGAAAACTAGAATTGCGGCGAATGTGGCGATCGTATCAACTCGAATCAAGGAAATGGACTCGATTCGTAAAGCCAATGATCGGGTGAAACAGGATCGTGCGACATTGAAGGATATGCCGGACGATCCAGCCGCCAACATGAGTGTGGGTAAGTTCGTTTGTTTCTTCAAGGGTGACTGGATGATGGGGCTGCCAATGTTGGCCAAGGGGCTCGATCCAAAGATCCAGTCTCTGGCGAAGCAGGATCTGTCTGCTCCAACCATGTCGGCAGCACAGCTTGAGCTGGGAAATGCCTGGTGGGATTTCGGCGAAGGTTTGGATAAAGCCGAACAAACTGCGATTCGCCTGCGGGCAATTTACTGGTACAAACAGGCTCAAACGGAATTGACCGGATTGACAAAAATTCGCATCGAAAAGCGAATCACTGACATGGACAAAAAGGTCCCAAGTGGAACCAACGAGCCCGAGGTCGCAAGCAATTGGATCGTGCTATTCCGCTCGTCCGATCCTTCGATCTGGAACACGGAGAGCAAGAAAACCAAGAATCGCTTCGCCCTGAAACTCAGCAGCGCTCCCGCCAACATGAAGTATTTGAAAATCACGGAGATGAATCAAAAGCAATATGTGATCATCCCGGTGACCAAAGAACAGTTGGATCGACGAACAGAAATCAACGGCTATGCCTGGAACGGCACGAACAAATTCGATTGTCAAGCACATCATTTAGGCATTGACGATCCGGAGTCGCTGGCAAATGTCAAGGGAGAAGTGCAGATTCATATTGCGGGAGCGTTCACGGGCTATCGCGGCTGGGGTTTTGGAAGTAAACATCGTGAAGATAACGCGCAAGGCTACGCTTGGGAAGGCAAGCCCCTTTCCGTGGCCACCGCCATTGAAATCTCTGTGAGGGGAGGCGAATTGACCGGTGCGGAAGCAAAGCGTCTATTGAGCAAGAAAGGGAAATAGCACTCGGTGCTCTTCAGGTGAGGCTGGATCCTCGATAAGGTATGGTCCGCAAATTGCAACACATTTATTTGCGATTTCTTTCGTCATGCCCAACCCTGCCACGGAGCCTGCTGCCCGGTTGTTGCTCCGCTTTCGACCGAGGTGGAACCTCATGCCAACCACGGAAGCAAATACACTCAAGAGCTTAATCGAAGTATTGACCCAAATTCAGACAGAGATGCTGGATCAGGATCGGACCGCATCGGCGTTCGTGGAGCAACTTTCGCCGGACTTCAGAGCCAGCGCCCGCAATCTGCTTCACTATGTGGCCCTCCGACGCTACGATCTGCGTCTTTTGCAGGAACAACTCATCGGGATGGGTCTATCTTCCCTGGGCCGGGCCGAATCGGCAGTGCTGGCAAATCTACAGGCCGTTTTGCGCCTTCTCCATCGATTGGCGGAGAGTATCCCAGCGCCAACGGAACCGCCTGCGATCACGCACGCGGAGGGTCGAAAGCTGTTGAGAAACCACACCCACGAACTGCTCGGTCCGGCACCGCTGGGCCGGCAAGTTCGCATCATGGTGACAGTACCCGGCGAAGCTGCCGACCACGGACAACTCATCCGCCATTTACTGCACGACGGCATGGACTGCATGCGCATCAATTGTGCCCACGACGATGCTGCGGCGTGGGCAAAAATGATCGCGCACCTGCGCCAAGCGGAAAAGGAACTGGGCGGATCTTGCCGGGTGCTGATGGATTTATCGGGTCCGAAACTGCGAACGGGTCCAATGCCTCCCGGACCCAGGGTCGTCAAATGCCGGCCCAAACGCGATGAATTGGGTCGTGTCATACAACCCGCGGTGCTCTGGCTCAGTTCGGTCGAAAACTTCATCTCACCGACAGTGCCGGTTGATGCCGAATTGCCCGTCAATGGTGCATGGTTGTCGAAGATCCGAGTCGATGACCGCATCAAGTTCCAGGATGCGCGCAGTGCTCGTCGTGAATTTGTCGTCTCGGCTACGGTTGAGGGCGGCTGCCTGGCAACGATGGAGAAGACTGCCTACATTCAATCCGGAACGATGTTGCATCTGAGCAAAAAGAGTCGAAGACATGGCGAGGAAATGAAAGAGTCAGTCCCGGTGGGAGATTTGCCGGAGAAGCCCGTCCGAATCCCGTTGACGGTCGGAGACACCCTGATTTTAACGCGCGACCTTTCACCGGGTGCGCTTCCGCAAGAAGATCCAGCCACCGGGAAAACATTCCCTCCGCGGATTGGTTGCACCTTGCCACAAATCTTCGAGGGTGTGAAGGCCGGCCAACCTATTTGGTTCGATGACGGTCATCTCGGTGGGATCATTCGCGAGATTCACCAGGACCAACTGCACGTCGAAATCACGCAAACCGCGCCGGGAGGCGGCTGGCTCGGTTCGGATAAAGGAATCAACCTCCCGGAAACAGCTCTCTCTTTGTCGGCCCTGACGGAGAAGGACATTGCCGACCTGCGATTTGTGGCAGCCAATGCGGATATGGTAGGTTATTCGTTTGTGCGCTCTGCGGACGACATGAAGCAACTGCACGCGCAACTTCAACAATGCGGCGGCGATCATCTGGGTATCGTTTTGAAGATCGAAACTCGACAGGCTTTCCAGAATTTGCCGGAACTGCTTCTGGCAGCAATGAAGGGTCGATGTGTGGGGGTAATGATCGCTCGCGGCGATCTGGCGGTAGAGTGCGGCTACGAAAGGCTCGCTGAGGTGCAGGAAGAAATCCTCTGGATTTGCGAGGCAGCGCACTTGCCGGTGATCTGGGCGACTCAGGTACTGGAGAATCTTGCCAAGTCGGGGATGCCGTCGCGAGCGGAAGTTACGGATGCAGCCATGGGCGAACGCGCCGAGTGCGTCATGCTCAACAAGGGGCCGCACATCCGCGAAGCGATCCAGATGTTGGACGGCATCCTGCAGCGAATGCAGGGCCACCAGAACAAGAAGAGCGCCATGTTACGGCCCCTGAAAGTAGCGCACCGATTTGGAACGGAACCTCTTCGAGGCAATCGCGACGAGAAACCACGAATGCACTCCAGTTCTTGACGGACGATCTCTCTTTACCAAACACAACAAGACTTGGCCTGAAGACTGTGCAAGATGGATTGGGACGGCGGGAGTCGAACCCGCGGTTTCCTGCTCCCGAAGCAGGCGGCCACTCCACCTGGCCCACATCCCATTCCGGCGGCTGGAGTTGAACCAGCACCTTCCCGCTTTCAACGGGACGCTCTACCTCTGAGCTACACCGGAGTCTGCTTGAAATAGTGGTCAGTGGTCAGTAAACACAAAGACAAGAGACTTGACGGGTATTCTGTATTTTCTGACCACTGTCCACTATTTCCTAAATGGCTCCGTCCGGTAACGATCCGGCTTAACCTGCTTAAAAGGCAGGGCCTCATCCACTAAAGGTTTCGGAACCGTCGTCGCTGCGCTTCAGTTTTCAGTTTTCAGTTTTCAGTTAAGACACTCCATCACCTTTGCCGGCAAGCTGCCCATCCTTGCTGAACACTGAACACTGAACACTGGAGCGCAGCGACACTCAACTGCCAAGGAATCGAACCTTGTCTAAAACCTTATCAGAGTTTTGTGCAAACCATTACACTTGCAGTTGGTAGTTCTTCCCGACCACAACTTTCCATATCGGCGGTGGGAGTCGAACCCACACACTTCCGGGTAGAAGCCGGATGCTCATCCAATTCAGCTTCGCCGATAGATCGCTTCCCAGTTCCGTGGGCTGGCATCGAACCAGCATCTCCAGGTTCAGAGCCTGGCATTCTGCCCGTTAAACTACCTCGGAAGAAATCGACAGTTCGGGGAGAAGGAATCGAACCTTCGCTGACGGGTTCAAAGCCCGTTGGTCTACCGTTTAACCAATCCCCGAATAAAACCCATCAGTTCCAAGTTCCAGGTTCCAAGTTAAAAACCCGAACGGTTGATGGTTCCCAACTTGGAACTTGGAACCTGGAACCTGGAACTATTCAGAGTGTCATGCGGGAGTCGAACCCACCTAGCCGGTTTGGAAGACCGGAACCTCTGCCGCTCGGCCAATGACACAAAAACGGTCTTTGTAGCCGAATTCGCCAGAATTCGGGTTTTGACGGGCATCCCGAATTCTGGCGAATTCGGCTACGGAGGAAAAATCCGTGAGCTGGGGAAGTGGGAATCGAACCCACAATAGGCGGTTTAACAGACCGCTGCCTTACCGTTTGGCTACTCCCCAAGAGGTAAAAAGAGCGAGGCCGGGTGTCTCGTAAGACACCCGGCCTCGTTGTGATTCGATGGCCCGAAGAGGTCTCACGATTGCGGAGGTTGACCGAACCCAAAATTCAGCTGTTTCCCGAATCTGGGTTGGATATTAAACGGTTGTTGGAAAATGATACCGATCATGGCAATCTCGCAATGAATTTGGACGCTTCATATTCATAGACGCGATTCTTGGGAGATGGTTCGCGGAAAATCCAAGATTTTTCGGCAAGGTTCAAATGTGGATATATAACAAAAGCGGCCAGTGCACCATCGTATCTCCGGCTTTCCAGCCGGAGTGCTTGTACTCTGGCTGGAACGCCGGAGATACGACAGGAACTAATTGTTTTCGGCGATGTCTCGAATGCTCACCAGCTTAAAGCGTCCGAAAGGATTGTGCATGGGACTGTCCTTCGGTTCATTGGGGCTGTCCTGCTGAGAGACTCGGAAACGCGGTCCCTCCAGGTCGGCCAGTATGTGACCATCGGCGATCGGCTTATCGCTGCGCGCCAAGTAGCGGATGACGTCCACGATGTCAAAGCCGTATTGCTCGATATCCTGGCGTTTCATCACGATGTCGCGCAAACCCAGCACGTGCATGCCCATCGTCCACACGTCTTTTTTGCCTCTGACGATGCTGACGAAGGCGAAGCTCAGCGCATCGGGGCTGCCTTCTTCGGTCATATCCAGCCAATTCTGTCCGCCATGAGCCAGCGCGCTATTGTCGATGAACACTCCCGCGCCGCCGGCACCAATCACCGCTGCGCCGGCCTGCATCATGGTGTGGGCCGACTCCATTGAACCGCCGGGACCGCTCAGGAGAACATTCACAGTATAGCCATCGACCGTGGCCAGTTCGTCGTCCGTTGGCGGCATTCGGCAGGCGGATCGAAAGACCTGGGCAAACCGATCATCGGCCCGCACGGCACCAAATTCGACCTGGGTCGAGTCGGGCAAGACCAGCATCCCCTCCGCCAGGCTGAAACCGGCAGGCAGTCGTTCGACGAGATCCTTCGGATGCGCCCACTGACCCGGAATGCGAAACACAATGGTGATCGGGCTGGCTGGTGCATTCATCTCGAACATCCTCTGAAAAAGTGCCTATATGAGTTGGTTTGCATTCGTGTCGGCGTGGTTCACCGTCGCTGCCCGATAGGCGGTCAATTACTCCTGTCTGCCATATACCGCAACAAAGAAATTGGGAGTCTCCCGGATTGATCCAGTTGGTCGGTGCGGTTCGCCGTTCTCGCTGATCTCGACTTCCTGTGTCAGCGCGATCATGTAAGCGTGCCCTTTCTTGGCGTCAAAATGGACATCGATATCGTGGATGTAACTCACGATCATGGAGGATCTCTCTGACGCGGGCCGCGGGTTTGCGCGGGGGTGGACGACTCCAATTCCATGCGAAGTAAGCTCGAAATACGGAAATCTCGAATGCACCACTGTCGCTTCAAGAATGACCCATTCGGTATAACTGGCTTTCATCCGAAGTGACGCCATGACTTCCTTGTCGTCTTTCTCGAAGGTCGAGGTGACACAGTAAACGTCGGGCACCACTCGCCATTCGTAGCGAAATTTGCCTGGCTTATTTTCGTTATCTGTTACCCCTGGACCTTTTACGAGACTCCACCCATCATCTGCATGAAAGTCCAGCAGTGGTATCAATGGCTTACTGCGCAATGCCGAAGAACTTTCCATCGGCGAGAAGAAAAAAGCGAATGGATAGGAAAAAGATGCCAGTGCGCACAGCATTGTGGCCAGTATGGCGAAACAAGACACCAAACGAATCATGGCGCGACTCTTAATGTGAAACCTTGGGATGGTGATTGTAAACCCTTGATGAGGACACTTGCAATAGAATACCAAACAAGTTCATGACGACATTTCCAGACGGAGCATCCGATGAAACGGCTTCCCACTGCGATTCTTGTCTTCGCCGCGCTGGCGGCGGCCAGTGTTCTGTGGTTGCAGCCGTCAATCGGACAACCGGTGCCGAAGACGGTCAAGGCGGCCCTGCCCTTCGGGCTGGCAGGCGATGGACGGACCGACGATGCTGACGCACTTCAGCGTGCGGTCGATTCCGGTGTCGGGTCGATTCATTTGCCGAAAGGCGATTTCTTGATCGGCAAGACAATTGTCGTCAATCTCGATCGAACCGGTTACACGGCATTCACCGGCGACGGGACCGCGAAAATCATCATGTCCGGAGCGGGCCCCGCCATTCGATTCGTCGGGACTCACGACGGGACCGCCGATCCCGCGTCGTTCAAGCCGGCCGTCTGGGATCGGCAGCGAACGCCGATGGTTCAAGGGATCGAGATCGTCGGCACCAACGAATTGGCCGACGGCATCGAGGCGGAAGGCACCATGCAATTGACGATTATCGGGGCCGTCATTCGCCAGGTCCGGCACGGCATCCACCTCGTCAGGCGCAATCGCAACGTGTTGATTTCCAGTTGCCACATCTACCAGAACCGGGGCATCGGCGTCTTCTACGATCGCGTCAATTTGCATCAATCGAACATTTTGGATGGCATATCAGCACAATCTGCGCGTCCGCGACTCGCGGGAAATCGTGGTCGGCCCGAACGCATTCGAACGAAACCCCGGCTACTCGTACGGGAAAAGCCTCACCTGCAAAAATGCCCTGCTGTTCAAGGATTGCGCAGATTGCACGTTGATGGGCCTACATGTCCATAACGTGATGCACGTTGATGCCGCATTGACCCTGGAGAACTGCCGGCGATTCAACGTGGTGGGTTGTTCGATTCTCGATTGCGAGTGCATCGGCCTATTGGCGACGAATCTCGCCGATAGCCGGGTGTCGGACTGTTTGATTCGCAACGACTTGCCCGAGGCCAAACGCTGGGCTGGGCTAAAGGTGGTCGGCGGGAGGGGGAATCAGATCGAGAGCAACCTGCTTGGACCGTGAACCGCCGTGAGCGCTGCTGGATCGCTTCGCGTGTATCCGAAACGGATGTTGCCGTTAACGAGAAGCGATCGCAACTTGGCTTGTGGCATCGACATCTACTCCGAAATCTCGGATCGTAAAGACCGACTCATAGTTCTCGATCCCATATTTACGAAGGCGAGGGCAAGTTTGTGGGAGCCGTGTCATCGGACAAAGGAGCGTCATCGCCAGTATCCCGAGATATTGCCCCACTCTTAGGGTGAAGTTTCTCGTAGAGGTCTTTGTCAAAATGCCGAGCAGATTCGAGCTTAAGATGTTTTTGGTCAAGCTTTTCACAAAAAGCGCTGAACGATTTATCTACATGCACGAGAACAAATGAAGTCGTTTGTTCTAAAGCAATTACCGCATCACCAATCTTGACGCATTCTTTGCACGTGATATTCGTTGATTGTTGGTGGTAGACGCTGAGATTGCTCACAGCAGTTTGCTTCCTACATCCGTCGTCTTCAATAATTGTGAGCGAACGAGCTCTCTTCTTCCCGATTTCAAGAAAGTTGGTGATGTGGCAGTCAATGACAGGTTCGGAAAGATGCCTATATATAACGTTAAGGTCACTGACCAAGTTATTATAGTTTACTTGAAAGCGGGCCATCCCAATTGAACAGCGACACTTGTTGGCTGTTTTTTCAGAAAATGCGGAATCAAATCTGTTGATCCACTGCATGACGAGGGATGCTGTTTCTTCAGCTGCCATCCGACCTGTGATTGCTCCCCTTTCGCGCAAATACGCAGCGATATAAGCTATCACAGACTTGTTTTCTCTCTGACTAAAGTCTTGTTCCAAGTAGTTTAGCGCGTCATCCAAACGCCCAAAATGTTCAACAGCAAAAGCAACACGTAATCCCGAGAACACCCAACGACGTATAAACTCCATCCTAATATAGTAGGAAGTGTAGAGTGTACCGTTGGTCACATTTTCTTGGAAATGCTGGCGATGTTTGGGGGTCGATTGACCTAATGCAGGAGGGATCGCCGACGTTTCAATCAGATACTTCCTCTGATTGGTTTGACTGGACTGCTTCTTTTGCGTCGCCATCATATCCCTCGTCTTCCCAGTCCGGAAGCACGTTACCTGTTGACTGGTGTGGGCTAAGGAGATCGGTTGCCTTCTTCAATTGGTTCTCACTAACTTCAGTAGCCGCTGCAACTTGTTCCAAAATACTAATAGCAACTTGCCTTGATTTTGCGAGACGGTATTGTTCCCATCCCCCGTTCATAAAGGTCTCTCGAAGTCTTCGGAGGATTTCTCGCGAGTATCCTTCGTTGTCTGCATCTGCGATGGTCGCTAATGCCTCTTTTATTTTGTCGAGAACGGCAAATGTGTAACTGGTGAAATCAGATTTTGCCGTGTGTGGTTCGAGGTCAGATACTGCCGTCTGAATGGCTCTTGCCTTTCGCCGTCGAAGTGTCGCAAGGTATTCAGTGGAAGGTTGCCGACCATCTGAATTCCCAACCACCCTGACCCTGACTTGCTGCAGGCTCGTCGGTGTCGCAGATGGCGGGATGACCTCGAAGTAGTCTTCGCTGAGGCTCGAACTACCTTTTCCAACTTCTTTAATGATCGGAATCTGGTACGGGTTCTTTGCGAAACCGCCCTGCAGCATGGAAGAATCGTCGATACTCCAAAAATACAAATCAGAAGTTTGACCGGGCGATCGGAGATTTTCCACCCAGTGAATCCCGATATTTGAGCGAACTGCTGGCATTTCATTTTCCTTTTAGTTGAATAGCTTTGAGGCGTCCAACACATTCTTCAATCATTTTGTCTGATTCATCGATCGATTCACGCATAAATAGAACAATATCAGAACAATCAATATCGGTTCGTGTCATTTCGCCATCGACAAAGAGAACATCATCCTTTATGATCTTGTCTCGAAAATCTTTCGCTGTTTGGTCGAAAAGTTTCGGATCTTTTGTCAAATACTCCCAGTTCTTGAAGGCAGCCACTTGAAGGTCAACATGCTCGGGCTTCATCGGTCCCATTGCAAACCGACTCTTCATCTTACCCCTTGTCCCATGCAATTGCACGAGGACATCCTCAAGGTTGCCAAAGGTTCCGGATAACTCTTTTTGAGAGACAAGGAAGCTTCCGGGAAAGAGACTTACCATTTCGGAATGTCGCATTCCAACCTTAACGAAAGACCAAGTCTCAAAACCAGCCTTTGATATCTTCTTGACTCCAAACGAATTCAACGCATTCATTATTGTGCTGGTTAGATCATTTATTCTGCTCACCCAACTATCGATACCGATTCCCTGAATGTAGATCCGGTGAGACTCGAAAACCAGAATCTGCTTCTGTGGAATGTGACGAAGGAGTATGCCCGCTGGCGACGGATGCCATAAGTCGATTCCAAGTTTCTGCCGAATTCCTTCTGTTACCTCGGGTAATTTCCCGAGTGTCGTCACCAAAGCAGGGAATTCGACCACAAAAAAATAACAGACCCGATCGGGATTCTCTTGGAACATTCTGCACCGTTTCGAGGGTAACCACGACATTTACACTCTGACAGATTGGTTATTATCATATCGCCGCTTTGGTGAGGAAGCAACGATTTAACTCATTTGGGATCATGTCCGACGTGACGCAGATCACAAATCCAGCAAGATCGTTACCTACAGCAACTCTTCACTGAATTTGCCAACTTGCTCGGCAATAAGATCAGCGGCCAAACGAGAGACAGGTTTCTTGCAGGCATGCTGATTCCTGTAGGTCGGAATAGAGAAAATCGGCTTGTACACCAATGATCGCAAATGCGAACGAACGAATTACCGAATGGCGTGCTACAAACCTTCTGATCCAGGATCCAGGATTGGGAGAACTTCGACCCACCCATTTCCTTCAGCCAGGCAACTGGGTAACTTATCATTGTCGCAATTTCCTTCCTTATTCATGGATCTGCCATGATGTCTGTTCGCATTCTCCTTCCTTTGTTGGCCGTCGCCTTCACTTTTCAAAGCGCTCTTCGCGCAGCGGATAAAGTCGACTTCGACCGCGACATTCGGCCCGTGCTTGCCGATCATTGCTATCAGTGTCACGGCCCCGATGAGAAACAGCGCAAGGCCAAGCTGCGACTCGATACCAAAGATGGCCTTTTCGCCAAACATGAGGACGCTATTCCCGTTGTCCCGTCGCGCCTCGATCAAAGCGAATTGATCCGACGAATTACCTCCAAGAATGACAACGAGCGAATGCCCCCGGCGGACAAGGGCAAAAAGCTGAGCGATGCCCAGATCGCGCTCGTGAAACTTTGGGTCGAGCAGGGCGCTCCCTACAAGGGTCACTGGGCCTATATCGCGCCGACTCGGCCCGCCTTGCCGAATCTGCAGCATTCCAAGTGGGAAGCGCGCAATGCCATCGACCGATTCATCCTCGCCAGGCTGGAGCACGAGGGGTTGTCGCCATCGCCTGAAGCCGACAAGGTTAGGCTCATTCGCCGGCTGACGCTCGATCTGACCGGTTTGCCGCCGACGATTCAGGAAGTGGATGATTTCCTCAAAGATGATTCGCCCAAGGCTTACGAGAAAGTGGTCGATCGGCTCCTGGCTTCGCCGCGCTACGGCGAGCGCATGGCCCTGGACTGGCTCGATGCCGCACGCTATGCCGATACACATGGCTATCACATCGACAGCGGCCGAAATATGACCCGCTGGCGCGAATATGTCATTGACTCCTTCAATAACAACTTGCCGTTCGATCGATTCACGATCGAACAACTGGCCGGCGACTTGCTGCCGAACGCTACCGTTCAACAAAAAATTGCCAGCGGGTTCAATCGCAATCACATGATTAACTTTGAGGGCGGCGCGATCCCGGAAGAGTATCACAACGCCTATATCGTCGATCGCGTCAACACGACTTCCACCGTCTGGCTGGGGCTGACGCTGGCCTGCGCCCAGTGCCACGACCATAAATTCGATCCCTTGACCACCAAGGATTTTTATCGACTCTACGCCTTCTTCCATAACGTGCCGGAGAACGGCCTCGATGGCAGCAGGGGCAATGCCATGCCCGCGATCAAGGCCCCAGGACCGGACGACAAGAAAAGAATTCAGGAACTCGAAAGCGACATTGCTTCCCTGGAAGCAGCACTGAAGGCCGGCCTGCCGGATCTGGATCGCTCGCAAATGGTGTGGGAGAAAACACTTCCGTCCCGCTCCCGCACGATCTGGAAAACTCTCACCCTCGATAAACTGCAAGCCAAGGGCGCAACCCTGAAGGCATTGCCGGACAAGTCGATCGTCGCCGAGGGAACGAATCCCGATTCGGAAACCTATACCGTTGGCTTCCGCTCTGATCTCGACAAGATCACTGCGCTTCGCCTGGAAGTACTGCCCGACGATCGACTGGCCGCAAAAGGACCTGGACGTTCGGCAAACGGGAACTTCGTGATGACCGGTTTCCGCATCCTGCTGGGCGATGAGATGAAAGGAACTGAACTGAAAGTGAAATCGGCATCGGCCGACTTTAGCCAGGCTACTTTTCCGATTAGCGGCGTTCTGAACAAGGGGACAGGTTGGGGAATTCATCCGCAATTCGGCAAACCCCACTGGGCTATCTTTGAACTGCAAGAACCGCTGGCCGCAACGGGAAAAGAAATCACCGTGCAGATGTTGTTCCATTCGCCCTTTGGACAACATCAGTTCGGAAAATTCCGCTTATCGGCAACCAACTCCGCCAACCCGCTCACTCCCGACACAATGCCCGAAAAAATCGGCGTTATTCTGGCGCTTCCTGCCGAGAAACGCAACGAGGCCCAGAAAGTCGAGCTGCGCAATTACTATCGGGAATCGGTCGCGCCGGAACTGCGACAACTGCGCGATAAGATTGCGCACACACAAGCATTGCTCAAGCAGACTTTGGCAAAAATCCCGGATGCGATGGTCATGCAGGAAATGCCCAGACCGCGCGATACCTTCATCTTGGTTCGCGGTGCCTACGACAAGAAAGGCGAAAAAGTGACTGCAGGAACCCCGGCAGTTCTGCCGCCGATGCCGAAGGACGCACCGGCTAATCGCCTCGGGCTGGCGAAGTGGCTCACGAGCGCTGAGAACCCGCTCACTACTCGCGTCATTGTCAACCGCTACTGGCAAATGTATTTTGGCAATGGTCTGGTCAAGACCAGCGAAGATTTTGGCTCGCAAGGGGAGCCTCCAAGTCATCCGGAGTTGCTCGACTGGCTTGCGGTCGAGTTCCGCGAGTCGGGTTGGGACGTAAAGCATATCCAAAAGTTGATCGTCATGTCGGCTACCTATCGGCAGTCATCGGTCGTGACCAAGGAACTGCTTCAGCGCGATCCCGAAAACCGTTTGCTGGCTCGAATGACGCGACTTCGGCTCCAGGCAGAGTTTATCCGGGATCAAGCCCTGGCGGTGAGCGGCCTGCTCAACGGCGAAATCGGCGGGGCCAGCGTATCGCCCTATCAGCCGCGCGGGTTGTGGGAAGAGTTGATGTCGCGGGCGGACGGCGATAACTGGACGGCCCAGAAATATAAGCAGAGTTCCGGGAAAGATCTGTATCGCCGAACGATGTATACGTTCTGGAAGCGAACCTGCCCGCCGCCATCTCTGACAACCCTGGATGCTCCGGATCGCGAAACGTGCGTCGTGCGCCGATCGCGGACCAATACTCCATTGCAGGCGCTGGTGTTGATGAATGACCCGACCTATGTGGAAGCTTCGCGCAAACTCGCCGAGCGCATTCTCACCGAAGGCGGGAAGACTGTTGACGACCAGCTCACCTTCGCATTCCGGCTCGCCACCGCGCAAGCCGAACGAGAAGGAACTTGCCATTCTGAAGCAGGTTCTGGATGGGCAGTTGACAAAATTTAAGAAAGACAAAGCTGCCGCGGAGAAGTTGCTGAAAGTGGGCGAATCGCCGCGTAACGAGAAATTGGAAGTGTCGGAAGTCGCTGCCTGGGCAATGGTTAGCAATGCGATTCTCAATTTGGATGAAACGGTGACGAGGAATTGAATTCGGTGCTGAATAGGAAGATGGGCGGGACTGATACCGCTCAAGGTCCACCAAAAGTTGTGATGTCTTGAGAATGACAGTGTACTTGTCATGTAAGTCAGCCACTCCCGACAGATCCTGGAATTGCTTCTGACTGAACATTTCTTACCATAACTTTCTCGCAGGTTCCGTGGGAAGGCACGGTTTTTGCCAATTCTTCTCGACCTGTCAAGTCATCGCGGCGAAATTTGGAGGACTCCTTGGAACTGCTTGGGCTGCTTGCGATTCCGGCGTTGATCGCCATCAATGCCATGTTCGTTGCCGCCGAATTTTCCCTGGTGGCGGTGCGCAAGACTCGCATCGAGGAATTGCTCAAACAAGGAGTCCGCGGAGCCAAGGCGGTTGATTCAGCGCTGCTTCATCTCGATCAAAGCATCGCTGCAACCCAACTTGGCATCACGGTCGCCAGCATTGCTTTGGGTGCAATCGGGCAACCCGCGCTTGCCGAGTTGCTCGCACCCGCCTTCTCTTTTTTACCAGGCTTTCTCGAAGTCATCGGCCGAAATTCCCTGGCTGCAATCCTGGCAGTCTTGTGCATCACCGTCATTCACGTTGTCTTTGGCGAATTGTTGCCCAAAACCGTTGCGCTTCAGCGGGCCGATCGCGTGTCATTGTGGCTGGCAGCACCTCTGAATGTCTTCGCGCGGTGTGTTCGCCGATTATCAGACTGATGAATGCCGTCGCGAATTTCATGCTGCGCCGGGTCGGCCTGCGACCCGCGGGAACAACCGGCTCAATCCACTCCACCGAGGAACTTCGTCTCTTGATCGAGGACACGCAAGAAGCAGGTTTGATCCACTCCGATCAGGCGATTTATTTACAGAATGTGTTCGCTTTGCAGGACAAGATCGTCCGCGAGTGTATGTTGCCGCGCGAAAAGATGGATGCCCTGGAGATTTCCACACCTTCCGAGAAGATTCTCGAAGTGGTCCGAGACTGCGGGCATACCAGGCTCCCGGTCTATCGGGAAACGCTCGATAATATCGTCGGCATCCTGAACACGAAGAACCTGTTTTACTTTTTCAGTTTGCAAAACGCCGTCGTTCTGGAAGATGCCTTGTATCCGGCAACCTATCTCGATCCGGAGGAGACTTTGGGCAACGCAATCCGTCTCTTTCGCAAATCGCTGCCGACCGATGGCTCTGGTCCGGGATCGTGATGGACACATACTTGGGTTAATTACCCTTGAAGATGTACTGGAAGAGATCGTCGGGGACATCGAAGATGAACACGATGCACCCATCCCGACCGTTCCAAGAGCGAAAATAGGCGTGCGAGTTACAAAGAGTGGGCTTACTCCGAAGGCGGGTGATCCAAAGGGTGGAGGGTCGTGACTGAATCTTGAGTTGGTCGAGAACGCCTCGGAAACAGATATCGAATGGCAATTCCAACAAGACAGCCGATACTGAACGCTATCGTCCCAGCCGCCAAGTGGTACCACCAATCGGTGGTTACCTCTCTTGCGAATTCCGGATCCGAAGTCTCCCGACTAAACGTGATGACTTCATAGATTACCGACCAAAGCGATTCATATTCGCCGTGCCCACAGATCGGGGACAAGTACGTTATGTTCCAGATCCGCAAAAAAGAGGCTGCGAGAAGGAATAAGCCACCCTCAGCCAATGTGCGACGCCAAATTCCATGTCTCGGACGAGGTAATTGAATAGAGGTCTATCCTTGTGATCAGATGGCGGATATGGGACGTTTCGACTCATTCGGTTTCCAGCAGTTCCTGCCAGTTCTTGACTTCGACGATGCGTTCATGAATACGGTCGAGATGGTCCAAATCCTCCATCGCGGTCAGCGTCGCCATTGCACTTTCGTCGGGAACTCCAAACATCTTTCGACCCAACTGCACAATCAGTTGTTTTGTGTGCTCGATAGCCCCCTCTTCCAGAATGCCCATATACGATTCGGATTCTCGCATTGCTTTAACTCCTCGGAATAATTCCCGCGACAACTGCTTGGAAACTCGCAACCCTGTCAGGACGTATGCCGCTGTCAGTAGGCGGCGCACTTGCTCCGGAGGTGCCTCCGTGAGCAGACGTTCGATGATCTGTTGGATCACTGCCGCTAAACCAGTTTCCAGACCGACTCCTTGCGGCAACTCGCCCAATACGGCTAACGGCAGAACGCCTACATCAGCCTTCAAAAGATCGGCGATGGGAATTTCCCAAAGGCGTACGACCTCGTATCGAAAATCCATTTTACCCCGATCTGGACGCGGCGAATAGGTCACTGCGCCCGGAGGTTGCTGTGCGCTGCTTTCGGGCGCAACAGAACCGCGATGCTATGGATCGGGACAAGGTACTGACGATAAAGCAGCGCATTGTAGACCAGCACATCGGAATGCTTGGTAGCCGAAGCAGTAGCTTGAAAGTCCAGATGTACGATTTCCTGCAGTGGCTGCCCAAGGCCAAAAACCAGGTCGGCAGATGTTGTAACTGTGGATAAATCAATATTGAGTAACGCCACGGGCAATGTCGGTGCGTATCGAATGTGCTGAGTATGCCCCGTGGGCTTACCTGACCCATATCCTTCAACGTGGCATCGAACGGTAACGACATGATAGCATTCCGTGAGAAAAGACTGGAATACAGGGCGTGAGGGAATCGCCTCAAGATTCGCATTGGTTCATGTCTCTTTCGGCATAACAGGCTTGGATTCATCTTTCTTGGGATCTTTCTTCTTGGGGATCTCTTTCTTCGGTAATTCTTTCTTGGGGATCTCCTTGATCTCACCCGGCTGAAATTGTTGGATCGTATGAATCGGGAAGAGCTTGTAGCCGGCCGCCGCTTCGCCGAGGAAGCCAATGAAGGTTGCGTTCTTTCCATCGATCTGGATTTGACCCAACAGCGTCACCGAGAGCGGCATCCCGTCCTTGAGCGCTACCTCACATTCAGCGGTCTTCTCCTTGGCATTGTGATCGCCGACATGAATGCTCTGAATGTTGGTAAAATCGACCTTGAGCGTTTTCTTGAAAATAAGGTAAGGGATCAGTTTTTCAGTCCCATCCGAGAATCGGTAAAGCGGCTTCACATTCGTCACAGATTGTACCGTAGCCGTGGTCGCTTTTCCTTCAGGAACCACGAGGAAAGAAAACAAATCTCCCTTCACCGGTTGTTTCTCAAACGGTTTCACATCGGGGAATTTCACCGACTTGAATCCGCCTTTCAGAGTACCGCCGCGATAGCGAAGGTCCGCAACTCCCGATGTGCCCTGATCGACCTCTGCCTCAATCGTGATCATGTTGATGTCCTTGTATTTCGTGGTTCCTTCCAGCGGCTTCGCCAGACCCGCGACATCGACGTAGGCCGTTTCCTTGACGTAGTCGTAGCGGATGCCCTCAACCCGCTTAAAAGGAATCCAGGTAATTACCCCATCCTTGAAAGTCGTCGAGCCGAATTCACGCATTTCAAAGGCTGCGGGTTTCCCTTCGAGCCAGCCCAGCTTGTGCAGGCCGGATACGATTTTCCACTTCTTCAAAGCAAGCTCTTTGCCGCTCGCGTCCACGAGAATGGGAGCTTTGGAGTTCTCCTTGGGCTGAGCCTGGACTTGCATAATCGCCATCGTCGGTGCGAAGATTCCGAACGCCAGCAGGCAGCCAAAAGCACAACGATTGAACAGCATGAAAGGGAACTCCTGAAAAAGCGCAAAGGTCGGTTGAGGCAGGATAAAGTTCCGAACATCTCGGTTCAGAACGATTTGCTTGATTGTTAACCATGCTCTACAGTTGCGGCAATTACTTTCTCGCAAGTTGATGGATCGACGGCAATGATATTTTCGATACCGTCCAATGAAGGCCAAAGCAAACCGGGTGCGGGAGACATTTTTCGCCCACCGGGGAACTACGAGCCGAGGTTCTCGCTCCTGCCACTCATGCCGCTTTGAAAGAATCCCTGTGCTGGGCAACACAGACATGCTGGGATAGTCTTCGCACCCCGCATGTGTTTATGGGTTTGATCTCGAAACCCGACTTACATGTTCTGGCCTGGGGCGAGAAGGTAAACACCGATCTTCCTGAACTCCTGTCCCAGTTTGCGGAAATATTCCATCAAGCGTATTTAACCCCATCTCGTCTTCGATTGCATCGCGAATTCCTCTCCGATAATGTTATTGAACTGCTGCGACGAGCCTGGCAGCGCTGTCTGACGGCAAGTCGTTGTCACATTCGCCTGATCGATCTGCTCGTGGTGACCTTTCAGCACCAGGACAACATTGTCGCAAGCTGTTTCGAGCAAATCGGCTTGAAGGCCAGGGAGCTAACTCGATTCGCTATTGAAATTGAGAACTCTTTGTCCAAGGAATAGAGCTTCTTATCCTTCCTAATCGTCACATCCCATACACAACTTCGATATCGAGTAAAAATTTCAATTGCAACGCACATCGATTCAAGTCTCTTGCGAAGTACAATCGATATGAGTAAATTTTGTTTCACCGCGAGAGGTGCGTTATGACCCCGCGTCATTACCTGTTGAGTTTGGCCGTTGCGAGCATGGTACTCGTCAACGGATGTCGTCATAGTTGCTGCAAAAAAGGCTGTAACAACCCACCGGTCGGGATGCCGCCGGGCGGGGTAGCCGCTCCACCCAATATTCCAGCGCAGAACATTCCTCTCGACCCAACCCCGGGTCGAGCATCGCAACGCCCCGAGATCTTGCTTCCCGATCCTGTGGGTCGGTCGAATACTTCCGCTTACGCGCCCATGCCTCCTGCTCCGATCGCAGTTCTGGGTGATCCGGAAATCCCTGCCGCCAAGGTTGTTGAAGAAGAAACACCCGCGAAGCAAAGTCAGTCAGTGCAAGCGCCCCCGAAGTCGGCGGAAGAAATTCAGGGAGGCGGGTTTCCGGTAGGAATTGCTGACTTTGCATCCGTAAAGGATGGTGTCAGTTCGGGTTTGCGTCCTCATTTGGATGGATGGGATTGGCTTGAGGCGAATAAGTACCATGCAGTGCTGTTTCTAAAACGTCCATCCGAGAACGACTCTTCGGATCGTCAGCAGGCCGAGCAACGCGGACTGAAGTATTACAGCCTGACGGTTTCGCCGGAAAAAATGAGCGCTGATCTCGTCAAAGGATTTAACGAAATCGTCGAAAAAGTCGGCGATCGGCCAATCTTTGTCTACGACCACAACGGCGTCCAGGCGGGGGCAATGTGGTATCTCTACTTCCGTAAAGTGGAGTCGCTGGACGATGATGTGGCTCGCATTCGGGCGGGCAAGCATGGCCTGAAGACCACCGGCGACGACGAGCAAGTAGCTCTGTGGACCGCTGTGCAAAAGCTTCTTTCAGCCCAACCCTGACCTGACAAAACGGCTCACTACTGAATCTGAAGCATGAGCGAAGTGAGAGGTTCTCACTTCGCTCATGCTTCGTTTGTTATTGGAAGGATCGAGCGATCGTCTATTTGACGGTCGGTATCGGGGAAGGCTCTATGGATTCGGATTTTGAACCGGGACGGGCAGGCCCAACCAGGCTTTGCTTTCCTTTGCCGGCCCCGAGGTTCCTGCTTGAGACCAGACCGCTTCAATACTTTGGGTTGCCTGGTGATCCAGATTCGAAGCCACATCAGCTCCTGGTTTCCCTGTAACCGGATCAGGAATCGTGGGCACATCTACTTGCGCAGTTGCATTTCTCGGAGGGGTAGACGGCGGCGAATCGACCGTGCCAGGCAGGCCCGGCCCATCGAGGGGTAAGATCAAACCCGTCTTCGATTGCATGGGATCTGCCTCCGTCCGCGCAGGAAGTTTCAGTGCGCTCGGAGGCGGTTCAGGAGTTGTTGGAGCAGCAACGACCATTGGGCGCATTTGACTCCAACTACCTGGAAAAGTCTTCCATTGCGTCGGAAAGTAGCCATACTGGGCGTACTGTCCATGATGTTTCGTGATCGTTGGATCCCACTCTCCCGCAAGAGGTTCGGCAGCGGTCATGGGGGTCGCCAGGAACGAACCCATGATCGCTGCAAAACAACCTGTGCGAATTCGACTTAAGTGAGTCATCATGCTCGGCATCCTCCGTGATTAGCTGGCCCGCCCGTTATCGTTGCGGCGTCATTGCGGGAGCACCACCCTGAAAGTTGGCGGTCATCGCCTGGTTCCGCTGCGGCGAAACGATCATGATGTTATTTCCGCCTCGACCGCCATTGCCACCGTATCCACCACCCTGGCCGCCGCGAATGTTCATGAAATAGTTGCCTGTGGACAAAAATCTCGTTGTACCGCCGGTGAGTAAGGGGTTGTCGGTGGTCATACCTGAGCTCTGAGCATCGTTGACTTGTTGTTGGAGCCCATTGATCGCATTTTGAAAATCGAAAGTCGGTCGAACCAGGCCGGCATAATTCAAGGCAGCAGATCCACCCGGACGAGTAAGTTGCAAATAAGGGCTGATGGTGGGCGTGGTTTGATAGCTGATGCCGCCCGGCATGGCATTGGAGCCGGGACGCCATTGTGCTTGAGCTGAAGTTGCCACGCACGACAGCACGATCAGACTCGCCAAGATAAATGTACGTTGTCGCATTGCTCGCCCCCCATTTCAGAAAAGGTTGTCCAATACCTCGGTGACCATCCATCAGAGCCACCTCGGTTATCTTACACCAAAGTTGAAACTCACGGCACCGATCCGCCGCCGCTGCTGTTCTGTCCGCCGACTGCGCGGATTGCACTGTTGCCCAGCAACGCGAAGCCGAAGATTCGTTCAAACGGCGACAGGAGCTGTGCGATGTAGTTGTCGGTCGCAATAAGCGGGTTCGCTTTCACAAACAGCCGATCCCCCGGCATCAACTGATAATTCGTTCGGGTCCGGCCCTTGGTCACAATCCCGATCCAGTCGATCGGCATGATCAACTCGATTTCCGTGCTTGCGGGTGCAGGACGAGCAATCCACATTCGATTCGAACTCGCTACCGGCGACAATCCGCCCACCTGACTGATGGCCTTCAACACGGTGTCGTTGCCGGTGATAGGCTGAATGACGAGCTGCTGACCTCGTCCCGCACCGTCGAAGATGACATAATATACTTTACTATTGAACGCTGCGACATTGACAGCAACCTGCGGATTCTGGAGGAACGTCGAGAGCTGAGCCTCGATCGCTGCCTTGGCCTGGGTCAGAGTCATGCCGACAACCCTTACCAAACCATATGCCCCCAAATTCACCGTGCCGTCAGGCTGCACCAGATGCTCGCCCTGGACCAGATCGAACGCTCGCGACTGGGCCAGTGTTACGGTTACCCGAGCATCGGGAAACTTCGCTTTTTCGCGCAAGTGTTTTTGCAAGGCGCGCGCGATGTCCGCGAGTGTGCCATCCGTTTCCGCCACGATATTCAGAGGTCCGCCATGGCGCGGCCCAATGTTGATATTTCCATCCGGCTCGACCACAAACACTCCGCCGACACGGTCGGCATCCGGAACATCCGCGATCTGAATCAACACGCTGTCGAGCGGCCCGACTCGATAAGGTTTCTGAGGGACGACGCGGATAAGGCGGATCCGCAAGATATCGGGAGGTTCGATGATATATTCCGGCATCGTCACCATCTCGAGTTCGCGAGGCAACGGCTCCGCATAGGGTATCGCGGCTTGTTTCGGCGTCGAATGATCGAGAAAATGGATGAATCGGTGATCGTCGGGGGAACCTGTGGTTCCCAGGCAGCCCGCGAGGGGAACGCAACAGGCGCACAGCAACAGCATCATCGAGATTCTGTGCGTGTGGCTCCTGTATGGCATGGTCGGGTTCCCCCCAGCGACAAGAATTCCCCATTTGACTCAGATTCCCCGCACGGTTCCCCAACCGCACGACGAACAAGATACGCCGAAAACAAACGGGTTCATCCGTGGACGCATAACTGAGCCGGTGCAAGAAAGCAAGCCGAACTCACTCGAGAGTTCCAAGGGGTGTAACCAGATTCTCTGGGGGTGATCAGGCGGCCAGTGCCCAATAGGGTTCCCATTGGGATGTATGCCGGACGCACACCAGACTGGCCATAGGTCGTACATTGCCTATATTCCATCGAGCGCCCCGACGCTTCAGACGCAGGCCCAGGGTCTTCGCCTCACCTTCGACTTGGCCGCTGCCAATCGCTTGACCCGCTTGCAATCGTTGGACGTAGTTCACACGGTTCATGTGTTTCGAGAAATAGCCGATCAGACGCTCCGTTGCTTTACGACGACGTTCGCGTTCCGATTCGTCGGCGACTCCAAGCAGTTCATTCACCCACTGACAGACGCCTGCCCAACCTTGACGAATCAACAAACCGCGGGCGTGCTTATACGCGTCTTTGGCTTCGCTGGTCTCTTCGCCGTAGACGCGTTTGGCGCACTTACTCAGGTGCTGACAGGCATGATAGAAGTCGAGCGTTTGCAGACACCCGGTGAGCGTTCGCTGCACCGCTTTCCAGATCCAACTGGCACCGTCCGCCAAGACGTGCACCGCCGCCCAGCACGTCACTCCCAGCCGACGTAAGCGTGGCCGCCAAGTCTTGCGAAACTCCTTGGCTGTGGCGATCATCGCAAACGCCAGTACCATGGTCGCTGCCGGCAAACGCTGCTTCTTCCAATGGTCCGGCGATGTCGGCTCGCCTGCTTCTCGCTTGGAAACCACCGCGATTTTCAAGTCTTTCCAGCCTTCTTCACGCGTGTTGACCTTGCCCGCGTCGGTCGTGAACTCGACTTCCCCCGCCGCTTTTTGGAAAACTTCTTCGCTGGTAGTGTCTTCGGCTTGAAACCGAGCCATGTCTTTAGCGTGGCCCTCCACCGCCTTCCGCACCGTCTCGGGGCAAAGGTCCACTCCCAACATCTCATGCATGTGCTCGCTGGCGGACGCGAACGACATGTCTGCCGCCAGACGGCAACAGTGCTTCCGCACGGTCTTGCTGTAGCGCTGTCCCTCCACGCCCAAGAGGGCATCGGCCGCATAGGATCCATCGCCGCCGCACATGCACTTCCAGTAACGGCGTTCGAAGACCACCTCTCCGACAGCGCTCATCAGTCGGCGTTCTTTGGGACCTCGGTTTTCTTTCTTGCGGCCGCACTCGCAGACACGGATCGGCGCCCCTTTTTTTCGGCGGTCTCGATTCTTCGAGCCACCGCATCGGAGAGCACATGGGCTTGAAATGTTCGCCCTTTCTCAACCACCGCATCTTCGCAGGCATCGAAAACCGTCCCATCGGGCGCAGTCAACGCAAGCTGCTCCATTTCCTCAACCAGCGCCAACGCTCGCCGGACAATACCTTCGTGCTTCGGGTCCACTTCAATCGTCACTCTGGTGCCCATATAACATCCTTGTTAAGGGGTGAGTAATTCAGTTACCCCTCACTTACCTAAATTCCCCGAACACCACCAGAGAAGTTGGCTACACCCGTTCCAAGTTCCAAGTTCCAAGTTTCAAGTTCCAGGTTGAATACGGAATTTTGACTTGAAACTTCGCGCTCGATGATCGATGAGATTGACCGTTGCATTGTCTCGGTGTGCGATGTACCTTGATAATCAATCTTACCCCAATGCTCATTTTCACCTGGAGTAACTGCTATGAGAAAGTTCCGATGGCTCGGATTTGCTCTGGTTGCGGGAATGCTCTTCCCGGAAGCCGGCCGAGCGGAAATCAAATTGAACCCGCTTTTCAGCGACAATATGGTCCTGCAGCGCGAGATGGAATGTCCGGTCTGGGGAACTGCTGAGCCGGGCGAAGAAATTAGCTATATGGTTACCGATCCCGCCAAAGGTTTGGGGTTCGCTACCTCACTTTACGCTAAAGTCGGCGACGACGGCAAATTCATGTTCAAACTCCAGAAACTCCCAGCCGGTGGTCCTTATACTCTCACCCTGACGGAAAAGAAGTCGAAGAAGGCCGTCACGCTAAAGAATGTCCTGGTGGGAGAAGTTTGGATATGCTCCGGACAATCGAATATGGAATGGCCCTTGAGAAATGCCGCGAATGGTAAGGAAGAAGTTCCAGCTTCAGAAAACAAGAACCTTCGTCTATTCACCGTGCCTCGCAAGAATGCCGCAACTCCTCTTACAACGTTTACCGCGAACTGGGTCGAATGCAACCCGAATACATCGCCTGGATTCTCTGCCGTGGCCTATTTCTTCGGCAAGGAATTGCAAGAGAAGTTGAAAGTCCCCGTCGGATTGATCCACACATCCGTAGGCGGAACCCCGGCGGAAGCGTGGACGAGCCGGGAAGCCCTGGAGGCGGTGCCGGCGCTCGCCTACTATGCGGCCAAACCGACCGGAACCAATCATGGGTCAGCCAGTTCGCTCTACAACGGCATGATCGCGCCGTTGATACCTTATGGGATTAAGGGAGCTATCTGGTATCAAGGCGAAGCCAACGCCGGCAAGGCCTACGAATATCGCACGCTCTTTCAGACGATGATCTCCGATTGGCGCAAACGCTGGGGCGAGGGCGATTTCGCGTTCCTTTGCGTCCAATTGGCACCGTTCACAAAGATTGTTTCCAATCCGACGGAAAGCAACTGGGCCGAACTTCGAGAAGCGCAATATCTCGCAACCGTCAAATTGAAGAACGTCGGCATGGCAGTTATCACGGATGTGGGCGAAGAGGCCGACATTCATCCAAGAAAGAAGCAGCCGGTTGGCGAACGATTGGCGACCGCAGCGCGAGCCATCGCTTACGGCGAGAAGATCGAATATTCGGGCCCGATCTACAAATCGATGAAGGTGGATGGGAATAAGATCATCCTGAGCTTCGATCACGTCGGCGGAGGTCTGGTAACCAAGGGAGAAAAGCTGACCGGTTTCACGATTTGCGGCGAAGACAAAAAATTCGTCAACGCCGACGCGATCGTCCAGGGCGATCAGGTCATCGTTTCCGGCCCCGGCATCGAGAAACCAACCCAGGTGCGCTTTGGCTGGGCGAATTACCCTGTCGTCAATCTCTGGAACAAGGCTGGCCTGCCCGCTTCGCCGTTCCGAACGGATGATTTCACCATCACGACCGAGCCTCCGAAACGGAATAAAGAAGCACGCAAGAAAGATAGAAAGTGACTTCGGTTCGGAAGAATGTGGTGAGGTAGTGGGGTGGTGGCTTGAGCGGAAGGACATTGAGCCGTGAGGTTTTTCACCACGTCACTACGTCATTACCTCACCACCTCACCACGCCCTCAAAGGAAATTGATCATGAAAATCACACGTCGGCAGATGTTGCAGGCGAGTGTCGCCGCGGCAACTGTCGCACCCTTTACTTCTGCCCTTGGAGCTAAACCCATCGTGAAAAACGGTCGTATTCAACAATCCATCGTTTACTGGTGCTTCAACTCGATGGGCGACAAGTGGGATGCTGAAACCACTTGCAAACACGCCAAAGAACTTGGCTGCGTTTCCATTGAAATCATCGACCCCAATGAATGGGGAGTCCTGCAAAAACATGGTTTGACCTGCGCCATTGCCCCCAACGGAATGCCGGGTGCTCCGTTCATGCGCGGGTTTAATAATCTGAAGTATCACGACGAAGTCATCGCCACCACCAAGAAAACCATCGACAAGTGCGCAGAAGCCAAGGTACCGAGCGTCATTGCCTTTACCGGCTACAAGTGGCGAGATGCCGACAACCCCAAGAGCGGCGAAATAAGCAAGGAAGAAGGTTTTGAGAATTGCGTCAAGGGTTTCAAGCAAATCGCAGGTTATGCGGAACAGAAGAAGGTGACCATCTGTCTGGAGCATCTCAACACCCGCGACGACACGCATCCGATGAAGGGACATCCCGGTTACCAGGGCGATGACCTCGACTGGATGGCTCAGATTATCCGAAAGGTCAACTCCGATCGTCTCAAACTGCTCTTCGATATTTACCACGTTCAGATCATGCACGGCGACGTGATTCGACGAATGGAACAGTGCAAGGACATCATCGGCCATGTGCACACCGCAGGCAATCCGGGCCGGGGCGAGCTGGACGACAAACAGGAGATCAACTATCCGCCGATCATGCGAAAGCTCCTGGACATCAAGTACACCGGCTATGTAGGACAGGAATTCATCCCGACACGCAACGCGCTGGAAGGACTGCGGGAAGCGGTCAAAGTTTGCGATGTGTAGGCCGTTCCGTCAGGGTGCGGCAAATCTTCCTGGGGAGCAAGGTGCTGATGCCATCTGGGTCTTGTTCCATCTCCCCGGTACTCCGGGGAGATGGCTAGGGCGAGGGGCGAACCTTTCACCCTCCCATACTCGTTTTTCAGGGTTGAAGGTCTTTGCCCTCACCCTAACCCCCTAACCCTCTCCCCGGAGTACCGGGGAGAGGGAACAAAACGTGCAACGTCCATCTTGCCAGAAGTTCGGCGAGCGAAGCGAGGCGTGATCCCGACAATGGTGCGCCATTTCAATCGCCGCAGCGAGGTCGGAATGACGAGTGTGACCTTGATAAGGTGCGACAGCGTAGAGCAGGTTATCGAGGATGGTGATCCTTGTGCCATGCTCTGCGCAAAGTTGGTGTTGCCAGTCAACAGCGCCAATTCAGATTCGGGAGTAAGCGAATATCAGGCAGTCGAGCCATTTCTTGACTTCGGCCCGCTGGCCGTCGTCGTTCTGACGCCGAGTGCTGACCCTGATGTATGCCGCTACGGTCATGTTCGTGTCCTCGCAGGTGCTTGACGTGATCTTTCGGCACGCCCCGAATCGTGTCAATAGGGTGTAGTCAAAATGGCATGATGGTGGGAGTGCGGAAGTGCCGGGAAACGGTGCGGTCTTGCAGGCGTGATCGGCGTGATCCTAACTGGCACGGCCCGAACCCGCCGCTCGGTTCGACGGGAGGCGTGTGCGGCCTGTTGGCTCCGGTCGGTGATTTCGGCAAAATGACCGAACAAACCGCCTGCCTGCGAGGATTACATGTTAGACGACCGGCGACCGCAGAAAGGGACTTGATGACGACCACACCGATGAACCGGGTCATCCAGCACATTCTCGCCGCCTGCGAGGGAGACGGGATGACCGATGGGGAACTGCTGACCCGCTTCCTGAGCCATCAGGACGACGCCGCCCTTGCCGCTCTGGTGCGGCGGCACGGCCCGATGGTGTCGGGCGTCTGCCGCCGCCTGCTCCGCAGCCACCACGATGCGGAGGATGCGTTCCAAGCCACGTTCCTCGTCCTCGTCAGGAAGGCGGCGACCCTGCCGAACCGGGAGACGGTCGGCAACTGGCTCTACGGTGTGGCGCACCAGACGGCGGTGCGGATGCGGGCGATGGTCGCCAAGCGGGGTGTGCGGGAGAGGCAGGTGGAGAACATGCCCGAACCGGCCACGGCGGAACAGTACGTCTGGAACGATCTCGCTCCGGTCATTGATGAGGAGTTGAGCCGCCTGCCGGACAAGTACCGTGTCCTCATCGTCCTATGCGACCTTGAAGGCGTGACCCGCAAGGACGTGGCCCGGCGACTCGGCATCCCCGAAGGCACGGCGGCGAGCCGGTTGGCGACGGCGAGGGCGATGCTGGCGAAGCGGCTAACCCGGCGAGGGGTTGTCATGTCCGGCGTGCTGCTGGGGGCCATCCTGTCCCAACAGTCGGCGTGGGCCAGTGTCCCGGCCCTGGTGGTGTCGAAGACGATCAAGGTCGCAAGCCTCATGGCGGCGGGGCAAGCGGCTACGGGAGTGATGTCGGTCAAGGTTGCCGCTCTCACCGAAGGAGTGCTGAAAGCCATGTTCCTGAACAAACTCAAGGGCGTGCTGGCGGTCGTGCTGGTCGCCCTCGTCTGCATCGGCGGCGGCGTGACCATCACGCCGATGGTGATGGGCAAGCAGCCGGACAGCCCGAAGAAGGCGGATGACAAGAAGCAGGAGGAGACGAAGGAGGCCGCTGTCAAGGCGATGCAGGAACGGTTTCAAGGGACGTGGAAGTGCGTGTTCATGCAGTACAACGGCGTGAAGTCCGAGCCTGACCTGATCTACACGATCAAAGGGAACTCATGGGAGTCCAAACTGGACGGTCGGGTTGTCCAATCCGGCACGTTCAAGCTGGTCGATCTGGATGCCAGCCCCAAGCAGATCGACTCCCTCACCACGTCCGCCGATGCGGAAGTCGTGGGAGAGCGGAAGGGCAAAACGAATCGGGGCATTTTCATGCTCGATGGAGACACCCTGATTATGTGTGTTCACGATGATGAGCGGCCCAAAGCCTTCATCACGCAAGCGGACGACGGCTGCAACGTGGCACAGTTCAAGCGTGTTGCCGCCAAGTAAGTTGCAGGGGCTTCAACTTCGGGATCGACTTGTTCGGCACGATCTCCTTCACGGCCCGGACGGTCGGCTGGAACAAGTTCGGCGGCTTCACCTTCTTCGGGTGGAGCCGCTTTCGTTGGGCATCCGTGCCGAGCGTGGAGTTTATTTTGGACATCCTCTTGAGGGGCTGCATTATTTTTTGAGGGCGACTTCACTTGCCGCACGCAGGAAAATCGCATTTGTCAGGCGTTCGCGCAAATCAAAGGAACTTTTCTTGGCAATCCGCAGCCTCGAACCATATACTTCCAATGGGTGCTCTTCTCCTCTCCTTCGTGCGGGTGATATGGAAGAATTGCAGCATGAATGCGGTGTCGCGGCACTTTACCACTTGCCGGGCGATGCCATCTCACCTCTTGCTCCCAACGGCGACCCTACCCAGATACATCGTCTCATGCCCCGGATGCTCCTCGATTTGCAAAATCGCGGGCAGCTCGCGGCCGGGATGAGCACTTTCGACCCCAAACGCGACCAGATCCTCGATACCTACAAGGAAATCGGCACGGTCATCGAAGCGTTCCGTCTCAACCATAAGGGCAAGGCGGAAAGTATTCTCAACGATTATTCGGGGCGCGCTGCGATTGGGCACGTACGCTATGCAACCTGCGGGCCGAATACGCGTTCTTATGCGCAGCCTTTCGAGCGCCGGCACGGCTTCAAATGGAAATGGTTCAGCTTCGCATTCAACGGCCAACTCGCCAACTTTCAGGAACTCCGGGAAGAATTGCTTGCACTGGACGATTACCACCTGACGCGCGAAAACGATACCGAAGTGATCTTGCACTTCATTGCTTGCGGTTTGCAGGGCGACAAACAACCCGATCTTGTCGAGGTTTTCCGGGAGTTGAGCAAGAAATTCGATGGTGCCTATAACATCGTCTTTCTCAACGCCAATGGCGATATGGTGGTACTGCGCGACCCGCTCGGCATTCGACCGCTGTGCTATTCGCTGGAGGGGCCGATGTTCGGTGCGGCCAGCGAGAGCATTCCCCTACTGAATCTCGGCTTTCGGGATATTCGCTTTCTACAGCCCGGCGAGATGATTCTCATTCGTAATGGGAAATTCGAAAAGCATCGTTTTGCGGAATCGCCTCGTTCCGCGCATTGTTTTTTTGAATGGGTCTATTTTGCAAACGTCGCCAGCACACTCGATGGTCGGAGTGTCTACCTTTCGCGTTCCAATCTGGGGCGCGAGCTGGCTCGGCAGGAACTCGCACTCGGCATTCTGGAGATCGATGAGGATACCATCGTCGTGCCCGTGCCCGATACGGCCAAAGCCGCAGCCGACGCGATGGCCCATGCTCTGGGCATTCCATCGGTCGAGGGATTGATGCGCAACCGGGCGGTCGGTCGAACCTTTATCGAGGGCGACAATCGAGCCGACCGGGTTCGGCTCAAATACACGCCGCTCCGAGAGGTCCTCAAGGATAAGAAGGTTATTCTCGTTGAGGATTCCATCGTCCGAAGCACCACCATGCAAGGACTGTTGAGTCACATCCGCGAACTTGGAGGCGCTCGGGAGATTCACGTCCGGGTTGCCTGTCCACCGATCATCGCACCTTGTTTTTACGGCATCGATATGTCGACCGTCGACCAGCTATTCGCCCCGAAGTTCATGAAGACCAACAAACTAACGATGGCGGAACAAGATGCGATGGCGCGGGAGTTGAGGGCGGATACATTGCTGTACCTGCCGGTCGAGGCGCTGGCCCGATGTCTTGAATTCGAGACGAATCGACTTTGCCAGGCTTGTGTTACCGGAGATTATCCCACCCCCACCGGCACCCGACTCTACCAACTCGGATTGCTCGAGAAGGGCAATACCAACGGCGCGCGGGGATACGAACGTCTCTGTACAAACGGCAACGGAATCAAGGCTCCTCAAGTCAGCAATGTCAACTAAATAGTGTTCAGTTTTCAGTCCTCAGTAAGACCTTTCGGGTAGTGGCTCACGCTGATGACTCATGGTTTTTACTGAAAACGGAACACGGAACACTATTTCCTATTGTTTTTTTTCATTGCCTTCGATATTCCGCTTCATTCGGGGAAATCGAGATGGGGGAAATGGGTTGATACCTCCAAGACAGCGTAAATTCCGGAATGGGGATTAGCCCCACTATCTTCAATGTCTGGGATTATTCGCGGGCTGGATGTCTCTCTCATCATTTCGTTTTCTTCAATCAATCTCGATCGTTATTTCAAGTTTTTCCAATTTTATCGGCACAACCGATAAAGTTTGCCGGGTTTAACGGTCGATGATAGCGGAAGGATACCATCAGGTCGGGCTGCGCCGATCAGGGATCGAAGAGGGGGCACGCATGAATCGCTGGATAAATAGAGTTGCCGTTGCCGTGCTGGCTCTGGGCGGTCTGGCCGGCTGCAAACAGCAACTTTACCTGACCCACGACGACGCTCGCGCAGTTTCGCTCAAGATACCGGCGAATCTCGATACGGATTCCAACGTCGCGGCTCCGCCGACGGACTTCCACCCCAAACCTGTGATCATTACCGATCCCGATCGTGAGAAGCGGTACATGACTCTTCAGGAGGCTTTTGCGATCGCACTGGAAGGGGGTACTCGCGGTACACAGGCGGTTAATTCACTTTCGAACATTCTCGGCGGCCCCACAGGTTTGATCGGTACGGGTCGAATACCTTACGTGGATGATACTTCGACGATCTCATTCTTTGGCGGCGTTCTGAACAATCCCGACGATTCGATTCGGGCCTTTGCCCTCGATCCGGCGACCATCGGCACCAACATTGAGCATGCTCTGGCCAAGTTCGACATGCGCTGGAGCTCCAGCATGACCTGGACCAAGACGGACAATGCCACCGCCAGCACATTGACCAACCTTACCAACGGCGACGCCGCGGCGTTCAGTTCCGGTTTCTATAAGCCGATGCCCACCGGCGGCCTAACCGGTATTACGTTTAACACGAACTACTTGAAGTACTCCGCCCCGCCCTCCACCTTCGGAGTGGTGAACCCAGCCTATACGCCGTCGCTCCAGTTTACTTTTGAGCAGCCTTTGCTGAAGGGCTACGGTATCGACATCAACCAGTTGACCCCAGCGCATCCAGGGAGCATCACGATTCCCAACTTTCAGGCCACCGGTGGTGCGAGCGAAGGTATTCTTATTACCCGCGTCCGCTACGATCAGGCTCGAGCGGACTTCGAGCGCAATGTGAACCTCATGCTGTTCAACGTCGAAACCGCTTACTGGATTCTCTACGAGCAATATTTTGCTCTGTATGCAGCGGATCAAGGTGTCCGACAATCGTTCATGACCTGGCAGTTGACCAAGACGAAATATGACGTCGGCACGGCGACCCTTCAGGAAGTAGCGCAGGTTCGAGCGGTCTTCGAGAATTTCCGTTCGCAACGTCTAAACTCTCTTGCCAATGTGCAGGAAGCCGAGCGCCAGTTCCGAGGCCTGCTCGGTTTGCCCGTCGAGGATGGCAAACGAATCGTGCCGGCGGATGCACCCGCCGTCGCAGCCTATGAGCCGGACTATAGTGTGGCCGTCAATGAAGCATTCGCCAATCGGCCCGAATTGCTCATGCTCCGACAGGATATCAAGGCCAGGCAGATGGACGTACTGAACCAGAAGAACAACATGCGTCCCGATCTCCGGTTTACTTCCAATTACAACGTTAATTCCATCGGAACTTCGCTCAATGGATCGGCGGTCAATGCGGTCAATGCCGGCAACGCCTGGGCCAACCTTGCCAACGACAAGTTCAACACCTGGAACATTGGCCTCAATATGCAGGTGCCACTCGGCTTCCGCGATGCCAATGCTTACGTCCGAACCTCGCAACTGGGCCTGGCACGTGCCTATCAGAACCTCCGAAACCAGGAGGTCAAGACCGAACGGCTCGTGGCGGGCATTTACCAGGCCCTGGCACGCTACTACGGCGACATCCAGGCGCAGCGAGAACGTCGCAAAGCGCTCGCACAGCAATTGGAAGGGTTGTTCACTCGAATCAAAGTGGGGCGAGATCCGCTCATCACCATCCTTCAAGCCCAGTCCGACTTTGCCGCAGCGCTCCAGCTCGAATACGCCGCCATCGGGAACTACAACATCGCTCTGGCTGCCTTTCACTATGCCAAGGGAACGATCCGCCAGTACAACAATGTGCAGATTGCCGAGGGCGATTTGCCGGCATGCACTCTGGCCCGCGCCACTGATTTCTTCAAGCAGCGCACGGCCGGCCTGGTTCTGCGCGAAGCGCGAACAATTGCCAACCGCCGATGAGCCGAATTCTCTGCCGCGCGTGCTCGAACATCAACCGCCAACGCCAACGGGACTGCCCGATTCGCCGGCAGGGATGAATCCACCATCTGCCGGAACGCCCAAGCCGATGGGGTTAATGCCAACTTCCTCCTCTATGGGATCGTTCGATTCAGGGCCTACACTACCATCGGCACCGAACACGCGATGACCGTTTTCATCTACGAATATGTCACTGCTCAAGGGGAACACCACGATGTTCGGTTGGGGTGTTCCCCTTCGCTCGTGACCGAAGGCCGGGCGATGCGCGATGCCATCGTCGAAGATTTCCGTCGAGTGCCTGGAGTTGAAGTTTGCACAATGACCAGGGCTGACACGCAGGAGACCTTTCAGTCGTTTGCATCTCGATGCGACGATTCGTTGATTATCGCACCGGAGTTTGACGGCATTCTCGAAACGCGCTGTCGATGGGTCATCGAAGCGGGAGGCCGATTACTGGGTCCATCCCCAAAAGCCGTTTGCCTGACGGCCGACAAACTGGCAATGTATCATCACTTTCATAGTCGGGGAATTTCCACGCCGACCACCTGGCGACCGGTCGATGCACCAGCGCAATATCCACAAGTATGGAAACCGCAATCGGGGGCTGGATCGCAGGCAACATTCCTCATCCGAAACGCCGATGAAATCGAGCCGGCGATCAAGCTGGCACAACAGGAGGGTCAGGATGTCGGTGAAATGATCGTCCAGCCTATGCTGTCAGGAACTCCCGCAAGCGTTGCTTTTTTGGCGGGCCGAACCAGTCTGGTACCGTTTCAGCCAAGCTATCAATGGCTGTCGGATGATGGGCGTTTTCGATATCGAGGAGGAGCCTGTCCAATTGAAGCCGGCCTGGTCGATCGCGCGATCAATATTGCCGGATCGGCCCTGAAAACGATACCAGGTCTATTGGGGTATGTCGGTGTCGATATTCTTTTGGGAGAAAATCCATCCGAAGATTACGTCATTGAGGTAAATCCTAGACTCACGACATCCTATGTTGGTTTGCGGCATCTTGCAAATTTCAACATCGCTGAGGCCATGTTGAATATCGCGCACGGCCGGACCTCGCCGCCAATTGAATGGCACGATGAACGAGTGCTGTTTCAACCGGATGGAGTGGTGAGTTTGGTACCCAAAACATTTCGCGGGTATTAGAACCCGCGGTCGCACGAAGTTTTTCGATCGAGCCATTCTTGCCGTAATATGGAATAAATCTGCACGTCCCAGCGTCGGCCCTTCCTGAAGATATAGGACCGCAATACTCCTTCAAAAGTCATTCCCAGTTTCAATGCGACCCGTGCGCTGGCCACATTCTCCGCGAAAACGCGCGAGTTGATTCGGTCCACCGGGTAATTCTCGAAGGCATGATCGACCATTGCCCGCGCCGCTTCGGTGGTGAGGCCCCGACCCCAGTAGGGTTCCGCAATGTGATAGCCCAGTTCCATCACTCCATCGGGTTTTGAGGACCAGAAACATCCCAGCGTACCGATAACCATTTCGTCGGGGTCATTTTTCAGAATAATGCCCATCGGATCGGGAACCTGTTCTCGATAGCGGGATTGTGCATAGTCGCGGACCAAATAGAGCGAATCTTCCAAGGTCTGATGCGTTTCCCAGAGAGTGAAGTGAGTCATATTCGGATTGGAACAATACAGGAATACTGCCGTCAGGTCGGATTCTTCCAGCGGGCGAAGAATCAGTCGAGGCGTTTCGATTCTGGGTGGCCGCCAATTCGCTATCGACACAGGCGTTGAACCTCCGCGCGGTCGACGATGGGGGTTCCACCCGATCGGGTGGCGACCAGCGCGGCAAAGGCGTTGGCAAAGCGCACCGCCGCCGCGAGCGGACGACTTTCGAGCAATTGGGTCAACAATCCCGCCGTGAAAGCATCCCCCGCGCCCACGGTGTCGATGGCCTTTACGGGAACGCCGGGGACCGTAATATCTTCGTTCATTGTCACCACTTGCGCCCCGGCAGATCCGATCGTCACGCACAAGAGCGACAAATCATTTCGACTTGCGAATTCCCGAAGGGAAGTTGAACTGGAAAAACCGAGCCGATTGCGCAGGATTCTCCATTCATCTTCATTCAGCTTCGCCCACCGGCTCCGGCGGATCGATTCCGCAATGATTGCGGGATCATCGAATGGCGGGCGAAGATTGACATCGCAGATGATGTTGGTTGTCTGCAATGTTCTCGCAGTGGAAATGAAGCGCTCGATCGTTTCGCGCGATATAACGTGCCGTTGTGCGAGAGTGCCGAAGCAAACAGCCCGACATTGTTCCGCCAATCGCTGCAGGGGTTCATTCCATTCGAGATAATCGTAGGCAACATTTTCGACAATGCGATAGATTGGTACACCGTGTTGATCGAGCGTCACCTGGACTGTGCCGGTAGGATGGCTCGAATCGTTCTGAATGAACTCATCCGACAAACCAAGTTTTCGAACCTCAGCACGAAGTTGATGACCCAGTTCATCATCGCCCACCCGGCTCACGATCACCGCAGGATGTCCCAGTTGATGACAGTGTGCGGTGAAGTTAAAAGGCGCACCGCCGGCGCGGGGGCCGGCAGGGAGCAAATCCCAGAGAATTTCACCGATTCCTACGATGGGACTGTGCATCGATGTTCAATTTTTGGTTTGAGATCGCGCATGGCCTGCCACTACCTATAACTGCGTAGCAACTGACCGACTCACTTCCGCACAAACTCCAATATTGCGCGTGCGGCCTGGTCTTGCCGCGTGATCGCTGAAAACATCAGCGAACTATGGTTGCGATTGGGAACGCGGAGTAGCTGGGCGTCACAGCCCTTGTCGCGCAGGGCGACGTGAAACTCTTCAGCCATTGGCCCCAGCGTCGGTAAGTCGTATTCCGCTGAGAAAATCAGGAAGGGCGTCATCCCGAGATGAATGTGGCTGATCGGCGACGCCTCGACCCGTTGCCTGGCGGTGTCGCCGAAGATGGGTCCGAAAACGTCGGCAGACACCGGGACACCTGGGATGTTCCATTTCCAGGAAAGATTGCTCTCGCCGCGCAAAGGCAGCATTTGCTCGATCCGAAGCGCTCGAGGCCCGATGCCTCCCAGGGCGGCATGCATCGTTCCTTCCGGGATTCGGTAGACACCGCTTACCGGGATGACACCCTTGATGTCGGTTCCTTTCATCCCCTCGGCCTTCAAATAGGATTCGTCGGCGGCCAGAAGAGCAACGATATGTCCTCCGGCAGAATGGCCCATCAGATAGAGTCGTCGAGGATCGCCGCCATACTTGCCGATGTGGGATCGCGTCCAGGCAACCGCACGGGCCACGTCCTTGACGTGCTCGGGATGCTTGACGGCCGGGGAGAGCCGATAGTTGGGGAGCACGACACCAATCCCCTGACTGGCGAGGAATTGGCCGACCGATGAATAAAGCCCGGCCGCCCGGTTGTCGCCCTGTTTCCAGCCGCCGCCATGAACCAGCACGACGACGGGAAAATCCTTCTTGTTCTTTGGCAAAACAATATCGAGCCGATTTCGGTATGGATCCGATCCAGGCCCAGTCCGGTAGGCCACATCGCGCACTTCCTCAAAATCAGCGCTGGCGACGCCTGACTTCCAAACTGGCATAGCTGCCGCTTGCCGGGCCAAATTCTCCAACATATCCTGGCCCGGCAGCGGTTTGGACTTGGCATTGGGCAAATCAGGAACGATGTCGAGCAGCGGGTTCTGAAGCACTTGCACGATCAATGGATTGGGGATTTCAACGCGCACCGTCAGCGCCGTCTCTTTTAGGGTGATTTGCTGGCCGTCCACAATGCCGGCCAGTTGAAGCGTGAGGTCGTCGCCAATCGCCTTGAGAGCCAGTGCTCCCCAGAAACTGCCGGTCTTTAGAAGATTGCGCAGTTCCTCGGCCTTCCGGATCTTCCTGGCATCCATTCCGAATTGCAGTTGAGTTGCATCCACTTGAATCGAGATTCCCAGGCTGACGGCGGCATAATCCGCCGCGGCCTTCGCAAGCAAGTCCGGTCCTTTCCCAACCATGAAACTGCCGATCGGATGATCGATTCCTACGGATTTGGCCAGTTCCGTACGGATGAATTTCATCAGGCGCTGAGCGTGCGTGTCCAGGTTGTTGACCACCACCGATAGATGTTCCTTTCGCCCGCTTTCCAGCAGGGTTTGAACTCCGGAAGGCAAAGCACTGGTTTTTTTCGCCGCACGCGCCTGGATGGCTTCCAGTGTTTTCTTGCGGTCCGCGTAAACAAGAGTGTTGTTGTCGATCGTGCCCAGCATGGGTCCATCATCGCCCTGGTTCACCGGAATGAGATGCTCTTTGAAGAATTGTTGGATCTGAGTTGTATTTCGCTCTTTGAGTTTTCCCTCAATGACTACGACGATGAAACCCTTGTCGCCCGAGGCGTAACCGAAGGTGACGCAATCGACATCCTCGAATGTGTTGATGCCAAGTGCATCGAAAGCGGCCTTGATTAACCCGGCGCGTTCGAGAAACATCTTCCGGGAGATGCCTTCGTAGCTGAGAATCTCCTGGGTGTCGTAGTATTTCAGGAGCTGCTTCTCGTCGCCTTTGACCGCCAATCGCCATTGATCGAGATAGCGCTGCACGAATCGAGTATCGCGGTGATCGCGAAGGAACGCGCGCGGGTTCAACGAAACAATGATGTCTGTCTTGGCAGGCAAAAGAGTGGCGGTTCGAGAACCTGCCCAGGCAGGGAAGGCGAAGCACATCATCAGTACACTGAGCGACAAGATTCGCACGCCCTCGGCGAAAAACATACCGTGAACTTCGGACCCGATCTTGGTGAGTTCCTCCCGGACCTGGCGTGGCTTCGCAGCAAGCATAGCGTATCTCCCGATGGATTCGGTATCCCGTTCAGCTTACCATAAGTCGCGCCATGACAATCGGCGACAAGTGGTCTTCGATTGGTTTCGCCGGCAGTCCTTGTGCGTGCTTGACCTTTGCGGAGTTGTACCGTTCGGACGCGAAGACTTGAATCCCAATTGGATGATTAGTCACTATACATCAAGCACTTTGGTAAAGCGCGCCCGAGTTTCGTTAGGCCTGCCTTGGTCACTTTCGTCTTGTAAAGGGTGAGCGTGCTGAGTTTCTTGAGCTCTCTCAGTTCGAGTAACCCCGCATCGCTCACCTGCGTAAACATCAAATTGAGCCTCTCGAGGTTCTGAAGTCCTTTCAACTCCTTCAGTCCCGCATCGGTGATTTGCGTTTCGGTGAGATCCAGGTCGGTGAGGTTTTTGAGTTCCTTCAGTCCCTTGAATCCGGCATCGGTCACCTTTGTCCTGCGAAGGTTTAACTCGGTAAGACCTTTGAGCTCGCCGACTTCCAGCATTCCCGCATCCGTGAGTTTCGAGAAGTCCAGTTGCAGCATCTTCAGGTTTTTCAGCTCTTTGAGTTGCTTCAATCCTTCTCCGGTTACCGGCGTCACACCGAGGCCGAGCTTGGCAAGGTTCTTGAGTTCTTTGAGTTGTTTCAACCCCGCGTCCGTGACTTCGGTGCCCCGAAGGTCGAGATAGGTGAGGTTCTTGAGTTCCATGATTTCCTGCAATCCTGAATCGGTAACCTTTGTTTGAGCCAGATTCAACCAGGTGAGATTCTTGAGTTCTTTAAGCCCTGCGCCGGACACGATAGCAAAGCGCAAATTAAGTTCAGTGAGATTTTTGAGATCTTTTAGTTCCTTAATTCCCGCATCGGTGAATGATTGAACCGCCAGGTCGAGTTTGGCGATGGTCTTCAGACCTCTGAGTTCCTTGAGCCCTGCGTCCGTCACCTTTGAGTCGCAAAGGCTGAGCCCGAATGGCACATCGACCAGCGGCAATTTGGGAAGTTTGCCATTTGGCAATTCGCCGAAACCGAAACTGGGAAAGCCTCTTTCCGCGTTGCTCCTTCCCTGTGAAAACGTCAATAGTCCGAATCCCCGTCCAAATTCTTGGAGGCTCAGCGAGCCGTATTTCGCTCCCAGTTTCTCATAGGCGGCCACGATCTCCGGATCGATTTGCTTGGACCTCGGCTCGTCAGGATGGACGGGATTGACCCAGCAGACCAGGATTGAAAGTGAGAGGACAAGACGATTGGGCATGGATGGCTCCATTCAGGACATGCGGTCACGAACCCTTATGCGGTGCGGTGTAGAATCATCGAGTAGGTTAGAACCATACAATGAGCGCGTCCATGAAAAATCACTGATTCCTTACCTGTGTTGACCATTCCTTCACCTTTCGGCTCGATCCGAAGGAGTCTCGATGCGTCCCCAAAATCGCCGAACCGATGAACTGCGTCCTCTCACCTTTGAACCGGGTTTCATTCGGAATTCCGCGGGAAGCGTGCTGGTCCGAATGGGTGCCACGACCGTTGCTTGCACTTGCTGCATCGATAAAAATGTTCCCGAATTCCTGATCGGCAAAGGCACCGGTTGGCTGACGGCGGAATACGGCATGCTGCCCGGCTCGACGGGGAGCCGAAAACAGCGCGATAAGGCGGGGAAAGTCGATGGCCGCACGGTCGAGATCCAACGGCTCATCGGGCGGAGCCTCGCGCGGTCGTCGATCTTCAGAAACTAGGCGAGCGAACACTGTGGCTGGATTGCGATGTTCTGGAAGCCGATGGCGGCACTCGGACTGCCGGGATTAGTGGAGCGTTCGTCGCTCTGGTGCTGGCGCTGCGGAAATTCGAGAAGGATACTGGTCCGATCGGCAATATCGTGAAGGATAGCGTCGGTGCCATCAGCGTGGGTCTGATCGATGGTGAGGAAAGACTCGATCTGGAATATGTCGAGGATCGGGATGCGGAGGTGGACATGAATCTGGTAATGACCGGTTCGGGTCAACTGATCGAAGTTCAAGGAACGGGCGAAGAGGCGACGTTTAGCCGGGAACAACTCAATCGTCTGCTCGATCTTGGACAGCTTGGCATCGCAACGGTCACGGCCAGGCAGAAGGCGATCCTAGGGTCGTTGTGGCCGTTGGGTTAGGACGAATGGTATCGTAAGCGAAACTCACTTCAACCAAGTGATACTTTGTTTTGAACGGGCGTACAGATTTTGGTTCCGGACGATTCAACTTCACAACTTCCTCGCTGGCGCAAGTGTGACTGAGCAGCTGCGAGGAGTTGTTCATCTTCGACATCCCATATTTCTTGATCTGCCCACCCTGCAATATTGGCGATAAGCTGTCCGAGTCGCCAATTGGGATAAATCCGCTGTAGTTCTGCGATGGTTTCCTGCAAATCACCACTGGGTTCTTTGTTCATGGCAGTGTTTTCCTTTACTTTGTGCATCCGTGTGACATCCAGTTTTGGCAAATCCTGAATGACTTCGGCGGGCACCAGCATTCCCGGTCGTAATTTCGCCGCTCGCAAGAATCAGCTAGATTCGTGGCACCAGGTGGAAGTTCGAAAATGTCGCCATGAGCCTGGTACATCAACGCATCGGCCGGGATGTGTTGCAAGATGCAATCCTCGCGACCAGCGTTGGTCATGGCAAGCCCGCAATCCCTCATCAATATAGTTCCGACCATCCGGAGTACAGAGCTTTCCTCCGTCCTGCACGAGGGCCAAGACAAGAGTTGTGCGCCATGGCAGATTCCCAGCACAGCACTACCCTGCTCGATGGCAGCCCTGACCCAATCCTTTTCAGGCTCATACCGACTATGATCGGCATGTTGTTGGTCATCCCCGAGGATAACTAGTGCATGATGCCGCATTGGGTCGAAAGAATCAGGGTAGCGTTTCTTTCGACCCCTAGGCCGATACACAAAGTCGCAGGAACAACCGGCTGCTTCCATTGCACCAGTAACCAGTCCCATGTATTCCGGGCCATAGCTGCAGATCAAAAACCGACGGGAAATAGCTGCATCGAGCATTGGAGATCTTCTCCTTTCTAGCCATCAGTCTATATTATCGTTAGGAATCAGTTTTCCGTTATCCTGTCTCTGGGCCGCTCCATTTTGATTGAACCCCATTTTAGGCTCTAATACCGCACGAGGAGACTTTGGCAATATGAAAAGATAGCTCCGACGTTCATGAAAATGGACCTGTTTTGCCTCATGGACCACACCCCAAGAAGCCAAGAGGTCGAAAAGACCAACTTAACCGAATGACCCGCAACCATCTCCCGGAATCCCATTCAACATTATGACCGAACGTATTGCCATCGTCGGGGTCGGCGGACTCTTTCCGGGGGCCTGCGACCTCGCGGGTTTCTGGCACAATATTGTCAACGCCGTGGACGCTTCGCGCGAACCGCCGGCGCGCCGCTGGCTGATCCCTCCGGAACTCGCCTACGATCCTCGTCCGGGAACCCCCGATAAGGTTTACTCGGTGCGAGGTTATTTCCTCGATCCCTTCGTCCCCGATCTTACCGGCCTGGCGATCGACCGTGAACTCGTCGGCCAGCTCGATACGCTCTTTTCGCTGGTGTTACATGTCGGCGGCAGCGCCTTTCGCGACGCCCGGATGGACGCGGTGGAACGCTCACGCATCGGCGTGATTCTCGGCAGCATTGCCTTGCCGACCGATCGTGTATCGGAGCTGGCCCGCGAATACCTTGCGGATTCCCTCCCCGCGCTGCGTTCAACTGATGTTCGACAAGCGGTGCATCCTTCCAATCGTCAAGTGACAGGCCTTCCCGCGATCTCGTTGGCCAGGGCGCTTAACCTGGGCGGTGCGGCCTATACCCTCGATGCCGCTTGTGCTTCGTCGCTGTATGCTCTCAAACTTGCTGCGGATGAATTGCTGTCGGGTCGTGCCGATGCCATGCTCGCCGGCGGCGTGTCGCGTCCCGATTGCCTCTATACCCAGATGGGTTTTTCCCAGCTTCGGGCGCTCTCGATATCCGGTCGCTGCTCGCCGTTTGATGCGGCGGCCGATGGGTTGGTCGTCGGTGAAGGTGCTGGGATTTTTGTTTTGAAACGGCTCTCGGATGCCCTTCGGCATGGCGACCACATTCATGGGATTCTCGCCGGCTGGGGACTTGCCAACGACATCGAAGGCAACTTATTGGCCCCCGCTTCGGAAGGTCAACTGCGTGCCATGCGGCAGGCCTATCGACATGCGCACTGGTTTCCCAGCGATGTTGATCTCATCGAATGTCACGCCACGGGAACGCCGATCGGCGATGCCGTGGAGTTTGAAAGTCTGTGTGCGCTGGAGTCTGACCCGGCGCATCGTTGTGTGATCGGGTCGGTCAAATCGACCGTTGGCCATTTGTTGACGGGTGCCGGTGGTGCGGCAATGATGAAAGTGCTGCTGGCGCTGCGCCATGAGACTTTGCCTCCCACCGCCAATTTCCACAAGCCTTCCACCAAGATCGACTACCAACGAGGACGCTATCGCGTCCTCGATTCCGCGCAGCCTTGGGATCGCCGCGCTGCTGGTGTCCCACGCCGCGCTGCGATTAGCGGGTTCGGATTCGGAGGCATCAACGCTCATCTGCTTGTGGAAGAATGGCTTCCCGAATTGACAGACAGGAATGTCTGCCCCATTCGTGAGGCAGACAGGAATGTCTGCCCCACGAGCGTTGCAGTCGTTGCGATGTCGGTTCACCTTGGAGCGGTGCAAGGAATCAAAGCCTTCTACCATGAACGGTTCGACGATCCGCGCAGTTCAAGTGAGTTGTTGCAATCGCCTTTTCGGATCGACGAGTTGCATTTCCCCATTGGCGAGTTTCCAATTCCCCCAAATGAACTCGAAGAGCTATTGCCCCAGCAGTTGCTCATGTTGCAAGTTGCAGATTCGGCGATCAAGGATGTTCGTTCCGGGCTGTCATCGGATGGCGCTCGACGAGGTGTATTTATTGGTCTAAATGTCGATCTGAACACGACCAACTTCCATCTTCGTTGGTGGCTGCAGAAGCAATACGGTGGACAGCTTCCGCCCGAACTCGATGCCGCCTTACCACCGCTGTCCGCTGCGCGAACGATGGGCGCTTTGGCGAGCATTGCCGCAAGTCGAATCGCGCGGACCTTTCGCTGCGGCGGTGCAAGCTTTACGATCACCGGAGGTGAAGATTCCGGCTTGCAGGCTTTAGAAGTCGCCATGCGAGCCTTACAGAATCGAGAAATCGATGAGGCCATTGTCGGCGCAGTTGACTTGATGGGTGACCCACGTGCGCTTCGGGCCTTGCGCCTGGAACGCGAAAAGCCTATCTCATCGTGGGGCGAAGGAGCAGCTGCCCTCGTCTTGAAACGCTCCGATGAAACCAATGGCGATCATGTTTACGCGGTTCTTGAAAGTATCGATCGTGTGTTCGGTTCAATCGAACCTTCAAAAGACTTATACTTCGAAATGCCTGAACTCGGTCGTTTCCCCTACTCGGAGGAGACGGCCGGTCATCCCGCATCGCGCGGCGAATTAACGGGCCTGCTCTCGTTGACGACGGCTTGTCTGGCGTTGGGTCGACATTTATTGCCGATGAGCGACGGCGCGACCGGCTCCCGCTACTGGTTGAAAGATGCCGACCGGTTACCTCGGCGAGCGATCATTCTTGCAGGGAAACGCAGGACAGACGACGCCGGTGCGAGCCAGAGCCTTCAGCTTCGCGAACGCGATGATTCCCAATCCGGCACATCTGCATTCGACCCCATCGGCCTTCGTTCCGAATGGCTGTTCCTCTTTCAAGCCACCGATGTCGGTCAGCTCCGTTGCCAACTCGAACAATTCCGCGACGAAATCGAGAACGTCGGGAATGACGCACTGGAACCACTGGCCCAGCGCACTTGGGAACAGATCGATGGAGTGGATTTGGCCCGTGCAGCGTTTGTGGCGAAAACGATCGACGAATTGCGATCTCAGCTCGACACACTACTTGGTTCCAAGTTCCAAGTTCCAAGTTCCAAGTTGGAATCGAGAACGCAAGGTCGGACGTTTTTCAGTAATAACCCGCTGGCCAAAAAAGGCACTTTGGCCTTCGTCTATCCCGGCTCCGGAAACCAATTTGACGATATGGGTCGAGAACTGGGGCTTCTGTTTCCCGATGTCTTGCGCGCGCAGCAACGGGAAAACGAAACGCTCCGAAGTCAATATGCGACCGAATGGTACTGGGACCGCCAAGCTGTCAACGACGCCGACCCGCGCACGCTCTTATTCGCTCAGGTGTCTATCGGCACGTTGGTTTCCGACATTCTCGCCCGATTCAACATCACGCCCGATGCGGTGATTGGCTACAGCCTGGGCGAATCCGCCGGGATGTTCGGCACACGAGCCTGGCGCGATCGCGATGAGATGTTTCGGCGGATGCAGCAATCGACATTATTTGTCTCCGATCTTGCACAGCCTTACAAGTCGGCCCGCGCGCAATGGAAGCTGGCAGAAGATGAATCGGTCAACTGGCATATTGGCGTTATCGCTGCTTCGCCCAGCGCCGTTCGGCAAGCGATTCGTCCAGGGATGAAAGCTTATGCACTCATTATCAACGCTGCCGATGAATGTGTGATCGGCGGTGATCGTCCCGATGTCGAAACGCTAGTCCAGGAACTTGGTGCGCCCTTCTGGGAAGTCAAGGGCGTCACGACGGCGCATTGCGAAGTGACCCTGCCGGTGCGCGAGGCTTATCGGGCGTTGCACCACTTGCCGACGACACCGCCCTCTGGCGTTCGCTATTACAGCGGAGCCTGGGGACGTGCCTACGATTTGAATGCCGATTCTGCTGCCGATGCCATTCTCGCCGCGGTACTGGGAACGATCGACTTTCCGCGCGTCATTGAGTCGGCTTATGCCGATGGCGTTCGCATCTTCGTTGAGATTGGGCCAGGTTCGAGTTGCACTCGCCTCATCTCGAAGATTTTGGGCGATCGTCCGCACGTTGCGCGGGCTGTCTGTGTTTCACAGCAAGATGATTATTCCATGCTGCTTCAGTTGCTCGGTCAATTATTCGTGGAGGGCGTTTCGGTCGATTGTTCGATTCTCTATCCGGAGCTTCCAAAGCCCAAAGCCGCTGCTCGGCGCGAGATTGTGATCCCGGTGGGACTTCGATTGCCATCTTTGAATCCTGCCTCGCTGGCGCATCGGGTTAACGATGAGCCTCCACCCTCCACCCTCCACTTTCCCTTGCTTGCGCGTCGGGCTAACGATGAGGCCACTCCGATGACTTCGGCGGTCATTGAGGCGATGGCGGCTCAGTCGGCAGTTATCGAAGCCCATGAGACCTTTCTCCGCTTCAGCACCACGACGCAGGAGAATCTGGCCCACACACTGGCTTTGCAAACGGAGTTGCTGAGTGAACTCTTGCGTTGTGGGACAGACATTCCTGTCTGCCAGGATTTGTCGGGCAAGAATGCATGTCCCCCGTTGAGTGACCTGGAGCCGCCCCGTTCGCTGAGTTTCGAGCAGTGTCAGATGTACGCTGTCGGCTCCATCGCAGCGGTACTGGGTCCAAGATATGCGCAGATCGATCAATTCCCGACACGCGTGCGTTTACCCGATGGCCCGCTTATGCTCGTCGATCGGATTCTTCAAATCGAGGGAGAGCCTTGCTCGCTAGGTTCGGGCCGTGTTGTCACCGAACATGCTGTCCACGCGCAACGCTGGTATCTCGACGCGGGCCGAATTCCCACCTGTATCGCTGTGGAAGCGGGACAGGCCGACCTTTTCCTTTCCGGTTATCTCGGCATCGATTTTTTGACACGCGGTCTGGCCGTATATCGGCTCCTCGATGCGGCAGTCACCTTCCATCGGCCATTGCCGGGCATCGGCGCTGTCATCCGTTACGACATTCATATCGACAACTTCTTCCGACAAGGCAATACTCACCTTTTTCGGTTTCGGTTTGAAAGTACCGTCAACGGCGAGCCTCTATTAAGTATGTCGGAAGGCTGCGCCGGGTTTTTCACTGAAGAAGAATTGGCTTCCGGTAAAGGCATCATTCACACCGCACTCGATCGCCGGCCGATCCTCGGTGTTCGACCCGATGATTGGGAAGAATTCGTCCCCATGAACGTCGAAGCCTACACGGCCCAACAAGTCGATGCCCTGCGAACCGGCGACCTAGTCTCAGCGTTTGGCGCTGACTTCCAGAATCTCAATCTGCACAATCCAAGCCGGCTCCCCGGTGAAATGCTGCGCACGGTACATCGCATCGCGCAGCTCGATCCGAACGGCGGACGCTATGGCTTGGGACTGATTCGCGGCGAAGCCGACATCCATCCCGACGACTGGTTTCTGACCTGTCACTTTGTCGATGATAAGGCGATGCCCGGTACATTGATGTACGAGTGCTGCATGCACACACTGCGTATTTTCCTGATGCGCATGGGTTGGATCGGCGAAGAGGGTGAAGTCCACTGCGAGCCCATACCCGAAGTCACGAGCAAATTGAAGTGCCGGGGACAGGTCATCGCTTCAACCCGTCTCGTAACCTACGAAGTCAGCATCAAAGAACTCGGCTATCGGCCGGAACCTTATGTTCTTTGTGATGCCCTGATGTATGCCGACGGCAAGCCAATCGTTGAAATTACGAATATGTCATTACGAATGTCCGGTTTATCGCGCGAGCAATTGCGGCAAATCTGGAAAAAATCGGCCCGGATCATCAAGCTTTCATCTCCGATTCTCTATAACACTGATCGGATACTCGCCTTTGCGGTCGGGAACCCGTCCCACGCCTTCGGTGAGCCTTACCGAATCTTTGACAAAGAAAGAACCATCGCCCGTCTGCCGGGACCACCCTATCAGTTCCTCGATCGCATCACGGCCATTGATGGCGAACCCTGGAAGATGGTTGCGGGTCCGGTGATCGAGGCGGAATACGAGGTGCCGGCGGATGCCTGGTATTTCGCCGCAAACCGCTGTCCGCTCATGCCTTTGAGTGTTTTGCTCGAAGTTGCGTTGCAGCCTTGCGGCTGGCTGGCCGCTTATTTGGGCTCCGCCTTGACCAGCGAAACCGATATGTCATTCCGTAATCTGGGCGGAACGGCAACCCAGTGGGAACCGGTTGGTTCGGACGCGGGTACGCTGACGACGACGGTGAAAATCACCCGCGTGTCCCATTCCGGCGGCATGATTATTCAGCACTACGAATTTGCTGTCCGTCGGTTGGGGCGAATTATCTATAATGGCAATACCTACTTTGGCTTCTTCTCGAAATCTGCCTTGGCCAATCAGGTTGGTTTGCGGGAAATAGCTCTGTACCTGCCTAGCCCTGCTGAATTACAATCCACTCGGCAACAGAAGTTTCCGGATGAGCCGCCCTTTCCGGACTCGATGTTGCGGATGGTGGATGCTATAACTTGGCATGTACCGGAAGGTGGTCCTGGAGGATTGGGCGCGATCGAAGGAAAGATTAAAGTCGATCCAAGTGCTTGGTTTTTCCAGGCACACTTCTATCAAGACCCTGTATGGCCCGGCTCCCTTGGATTGGAATCGTTCTTGCAATTGTTAAAATTTGTCGCCCAGAAGCGTTGGGGTAATCCCTCCTCGGGCTGGCAAACGGTTGCTCTCCAGATCCCCCACACCTGGATTTATCGGGGACAGGTGATCCCACGCGATGACGAAGTCACCGTGCAGGCGTATATCACTGCGGTGGATGACGCTCGTCGAATTCTGAAAGCAGAAGGCTATCTATCGGTCGATGGCCGGATTATTTATCAAATGACCGATTTCACACTCCAGGGTTGAGGTTCTAGAAGACAGGATTAACCACAGAGTCACAGAGGACACAGAGAAATCACAACACCCAGAGGAAGACAAAGGAAAAACAAGACTGCGGTTCCGATCCTTATTTAGTTTTGTGTTTTCTCTGTGTCCTCTGTGACTCTGTGGTTAGTTCTTTAGTGGAATCGAATCCGAAGGGTACAAAGGAAATCATGCGATTTTCGCAGGTTTATCTGGAATCGATAGGCTATGAGCTGGCTCCGGTGGTGGTTTCCACGGCCGAGCTGGAAGCGCGGCTTGCGCCGATCTACAAGACTCTTCACGTACCCCAGGGTCAACTCGAGTTTCTGACGGGAATCTCGGAACGCCGTTGGTGGGGGAAGGATTACCCGCTTTCCCGCGGTGCAGCCTGTGCTGCGCAAAGCTCTGGCCGCGAGCAACGTGACGCCGAAGGATCTCGATATCCTCATTTACGCGGGCGTTTGCCGCGAGCAATTTGAGCCTGCAACCGCCTGTCGAGTCGGTGCGGAAATTGGTCTCAACCCGGACGCCACGGTTTATGACCTGAGCAATGCCTGTTTGGGGGTCTTGAACGGCATCGTCGAAATAGCCAACCGGATCGAGTTGGGGCAATGCCGGGCGGGACTGGTCGTTTCTTGTGAGACAGCCCGCGAGATCAACGAGGCGATGATCGATCAGATGGTGCAAACCCAGTCCATGGAGGTATTCAAGAATGCTCTCGCCACGCTTACGGGCGGGTCGGGCGCAGTGGCGGTGTTGGTGGTCAACGAAGAACTCTCGACGCAACATCGCCGACAACTCCTGGGCGGGGTCATCAAGAACGCCTCGCAGCATCATGGTTTGTGCCGCTGGGGTTTTGAAACGCTGATCCCTTCCATGATCGAGCGTTTCACCAGTACCCAGGCGGGTTCCTTGCTTCGCAGCGCCTACAACCTCGGGATGAAGCATTGCGTGATGCCCTTCATGTCGACCGATGCGGGGTCGGTCCTGAAATACGGTGTCGATCTTGGCTTACGGACGTGGAAAGCCTTCCTGACGAAGATCGGCTGGGGAGTGGACCAACTCGACAAGGTGATTTGCCATCAGGTTGGCAGCAGCCATCGCGAAACGATGTTGAAGATGCTGGGGGTTCCCATCGAGAAGGATTTCTCCACTTATGAGTATCTCGGCAACATCGGGACCGTTTCATTGCCTTTAACCGCGGCACTCGCTGAAGAACGCGAGTTTCTAAAGCCTGGGGACCGGGTCGGCTTTTTGGGAATCGGCAGCGGCCTGAACTGCATGATGCTGGGGTTGGAATGGTAATGAATCGTTCCAAGTTCCAAGTTGAAAACCTTCTGTCATTGACGGGGAAACTGGACTTGCATTTCATTGTATTTAACTTGGAACTTGGAACTTGGAACTTGGAACTTTGGGCTACTCGTTCACCGGCAAATATCTTGATCGCCATGGCATCCGCCTTCACTATCTCGACGAGGGCAGCGGCGAGCCGATCGTGATGCTCCACGGTAATCCCACGTGGTCCTTTTTCTATCGCCATCTCATTCTCTCGTTGCGTGAAACCCATCGTTGTATCGCCCCGGATCATATCGGCTGCGGTTTATCCGATAAACCCGCTGCCGACCGCTACGGCTATTCGTTGCAAAACCGAATCGACGATGTCGAAGCATTGCTGGATCATCTGCAAATCCGCGAGCGAATCACGCTGGTACTGCACGACTGGGGTGGGATGATCGGCATGGGCTACGCCATTCGTCATCCGGAGCGGATTGCCCGCATCGTGGCCATGAATACAGGAGCATTTCACCTTCCCAAAGGCAAGAAACTCCCTCTTTCCCTGTGGATGGGTCGCAACACCTGGCTTGGAAGCTGGCTGATTCGACGCTTCAATCTCTTCTGTCGTTGCGCTGCGCTGGTGTGTGACCCGGCGCAAATTGTCGGCTGAAGTTCGCGCTGCCTATCTTGCTCCCTATGATTCCTGGCACAATCGCATCGCTGTCTTACGCTTCGTGCAAACAATTCCGCTACGTCCCAGTGATCCGGGATACGACATCGTAACGGGCGTGGAAGAGGGACTGAAAGCATTCCAATCGATTCCGGTGTTCCTCGGCTGGGGAATGCGTGATTTTGTGTTCGACGAGCATTTTCTGACTGAGTGGCAGCGACGGTTTCCACAAGCCGAGGTCCATCGCTGGGAAGATGCCGGGCACTACCTGCTTGAAGATGCCGGGGAAGAGGTCATACCGCTGATTCGGGATTTTGTCGATCACTCACGGTAACAAATCGCTCACGCAGATTACCGCCTGGGGAGCAGCGAGCGGGCTGAGTGTTGCCGCGGCATCCAGAGCCACAGTTGTGGTGTAGCGAAATCCTGATGGCTGACGGGCATCGGGCAACGGATCACGGTAGACCATCAACTGTCGGTTGTTCAGGTCCAGAACCCAGTAGTCTGCGATTTTCCCAGCGGCGTAGAGATCAGCTTTTGAACCCGTGTCGATCGCGAGAGTCGAATCGGATATCTCGACGACGAGCACTGCTGTTGTGGGCTGACTGTCAACGTAATCGCGAGGTGATCCGAAAACGACTGCGAAATCGGGCATAGGGTCGGTCCAAAGGCCCAACACCAACGGTAACTGGCCTCGTACCCACCATCCCACAGGAAAAACTGACCGCAACGCTGTTTCCACCAATCCAATTCCGCAATCGTGCGAAGGTCCTGGAATAGGCATTTCGATAATCTCACCATCGAGAAGCATCGGCTTGACGCCGTCAAACCAGCCCTGAATTCGCAACCGATGAAACTCGTCAACCGTCCAGCGTTTTCGACGGGGTCCCATAAATGTTGGGGATGAAACTTTCACGGGTGTAAGTGTGAGGGTTGACATATAGATTCTCCTTCTTTGGTTGGATTATAACGCATCGCCGACACGCTTGCATCCTTCCAGAAAGCATTTACTTTTCATCTTCTCGTTTCTTTTTCGCTGCACCCTTGCCCTTCTTCTCTTGTTCTGCCCTCCGTTTCTGGCGCAACTCCTCCAGCCGCTTGCGAATCTCTGCCTCATAGCCTCGATCGACCGGTTCATAATAGCGCCGATCCGTTGGCAAATACTCTTGGTCCACCCAGCCTCCCTCATATTCGTGGCTGTATTTATACTCCGTGCCATGTCCCAGTTCCTCCGCGCCGCCGTAGTGGGAGTCGCGCAGGTGCTCCGGAACCGGCAGCGTTCGGCCTTCACGCACATCCTTACGCGCGCTCCCTATCGCCATCGTGGAAGCATTCGACTTAGGCGCGGTAGCCAGGTAGGTCACCGCTTGCGCCAGCGCCAGTTGACATTCCGGCAAGCCCACCGTTTCAACCGCTTGCCATGCTGCTGTCGCGATCAGAAACGCTTGCGGATCGGCATTGCCAATGTCTTCCGATGCCAAAATGACGATCCGCCGGGCAATGAAGCGCGGATCTTCACCTGCTTCCAGCATTCGCGCCAGCCAGTAGATCGCTGCATCCGGGTCGCTGCCACGCATGCTCTTGATGAAGGCGCTGGCCAAATCGTAATGCGTGTCGCCCGTTGGGTCGAAGTCGATGACCTTGCGTTGGATCGAATCCTGAATCACTTCCAGAGTGATTTCAATCGGTGACTCCGGCGATTGCAAAGAGGACATCACGGCGATTTCCAGTGCCATCAGTGCTCTGCGAGCATCGCCATCGCTGATCTCGGCGAGAAATTCCAGGGCATCCTCTTGCAAACGAATCGCCATTTGCCCAAGACCGCGCTCCTTGTCACCCAGTGCCCGCCGGACGATCGTCTTGATGTGGTCTTTGGTCAGGGACTGAAACGTGAAAATCTGGCTTCGACTCAGGAGTGGTCCGTTAATGGCAAAGAACGGATTTTGCGTCGTTGCACCGATCAGAATAATAACGCCCTCCTCGACATCGGGCAGCAAGACATCTTGTTGAGCGCGGTTGAACCGATGAATTTCATCCAAAAAGAGAATCGTTCGCTCGCTGTGGTTTTCCAGATTCACTCGGGCTTCCCCGAGTAGTTCCCGAACTTCTTTGGTGCCCGCATTCACTGCATTCAAGGGACGAAATCGGCTGCGAGTATGATTGGCGATAACTTGCGCAAGGGCGGTTTTGCCTGTACCGGGCGGGCCGTAAAAGATCAAGGAACTGAGGCGATCAGCCTGCAACATGCGACGAAGCAATTTGCCGGGGCCAAAGAAGTGATCCTGGCCGACAAATTCATCGATCGAACGCGGCCGCATTCGCGCCGCCAAAGGCTGCGCTTTGCGGCGATTCGAGTCGCGGAGTTCGGTAAAGAGGTCGATGGAATTCTCCGTAGTTCTAACCCCGAATAACACAAAAAAAGACTTTAACCACGAATAATACGAATAATACGAATAACAAAAAAAGTGGCTGGAATGAAGCAACACTTGGTGTCTTTTGCATTTTGCATTTGTACTCGCCTTGCCCTTTTTCCGGCATTTATTCGTGTTATTCGTTTTATTCGTGGTTAAAGTCATATGTCTTGTTCCTGGTCAGAACGCTCCGTCCAAAATCGCCCAGCCCTTCCACAGCACCAGTCCCGCCAATCCGCCGATCAGTCCCACGATGATACCCCACTTGATGACGGTGATGCGCCATTGGAAACGACGTTCAATGGCAGGCTTTTCTGCAACCCGTTGCAGAAAAGCGATTCTCTTGGGGATCGTTGAATGTTGCCAGGTATAAAGCCAGCCGGTGAGGTGGCGCAGAATCCAGTTCAACTTTCCGCGCAGGCTTGCACCTTTCCAGATCGGTTTGGGACGGTCCATACCATTGATCGTCTCGACCCGTGCCAGCGCGTGTATGAAGATATCAATCCCGGTGCGGCACAGTCCAGTCCCCTTGCTTGCTAGAGCGCTAGATGAATCGTGCCCATGACAGTTGAATTGGTTGCAGGAAACGGCCCTGCAGCCGAACAGGTCGGCTTGCCGTTCGCAGCGGCGCGAGAGAAACCCAAATACCAAAAACATGTAAAGACACATCATTATCACCGGCAATAATTGAAAGAGATCCCTCCACGCCGGCGCAACCAGCCAGTTGGATAGTCGAGCAATCTCGTAAAGACCGCCCATCAACAGAACACTCAATACCAGAAAAACGGCGTAAAAGACCAGATGTCCGTACCAGGCATGCCCCACTTCGTGCCCGAACACGCCATCTACCTCATCCGGCGTCATTTCGTCCAGAAGTCGATCCGTGAAAATGACATAGCGAATCCACGGCACAGCGCCGATGACCATGGCATTGGCCATCGCTCCTCTGGTCTCCCAGTGCAAAATATTGCTGTAGCGAAACCCCAATCGGCGCGCGTTCGCTTCCAGTCGAGTCCGCGTGGCACCGGCCGGCAACGGTTTCAACGCCAATAGCGGCGCTATGAAGACGGGACAAAGAATCAGAAACGCCGGCATCACCAGGAACATCCCATAGTGCATCCAGGAACTGTTGGACCATTCGGGACAAGACCGAATGATCGCCTGAAGACCAATCCACATGACCAGAGGCAGCAACATCAGGATTTGCTGTCGCAACTGGAAGGAGACGTAGCCAAGCCGGCTCCAAAACTTGCCGCGCCGATCCGAATCAAAACGAGTCTGATGAAATCGCCGTTCGGCATCGTAGAAGAAAAACCACGATCCGATCATCGTCAGCAGGAAAGGAGCGAGAATGACCAGTTCCATACCAGGCAAGTACATCTCTTGCAGCTTGACAATCGGCGTTCCGGATGCACCCATCGACGTTTGACGCTCGACAACGATGGTACCGAACTCTTGCACGGACCATCCCCAGCCCAGGCATGCCAGGCAGATCCAGAAGCTGACCAGGTTGACCAAAAAGAAGCCGGATCGCGCGCGGTCATACCAATGGGCAACATCCTCGCGAGGCCGCGTCTTCAGGCCATGAACCGCGCGATAAGAAATGATTGCCGAGCAAAGAATCAAAAAGAGGCACACGCCGCCGGTGGCGAGGATCACGCCCTTGAGACTGAAATGGAATGGCGGTTCCGGCCACTCCAGAGGCGAACAGGCGGCCATCAGACAAATCAGAAGAAGAAAAGCCATATTGTTCCGTGACCAAGGCAAGGATCAGCCAACAGTAAAATACATTCCTGACTGCGCGGCGAGGGTGATCCACAAGAATTCTATACCTGAGGCCGTGTGGATTGCCACTCACCTTTCGCCGACCGGAATTCCGGGTACAAACCGCGTAACAGGTGTAATGAACATCACTTTCGGTAAAGACTCTACGTTTTCTTTGAAGTTTTGTAACCCTGTATCGCAAAGCTCTTGCCATCGCCCCGCCAATCCGGATAAGCTCCATTAGCTTCTCTTGCGTGATTTTCTCCATTGAGTTGGGATTGAGGCGAGCCATGTATCCTACGATCCGCATCCTGAGTATCGTTGCGCTAATCCTGGGAATCCAACCATCGGGCATCTCCGTCGAACCTCCAGGTACGCAGTCGCCGGTAAGTATCGATATCCTCATCAATCAGTTGGGGCACAAACACTTCCGAGTTCGACAGGCCGCCGGCAAGAGCCTCGAAGAGCGGGGTGAAGAAGCGCTGCCGATACTTCGCAAATCACTTGAGCATCCCGATCTGGAAATTCGTCGTCGAGTCGAAGTTCTCACCGAAAAGATCGAACGCAATCTGCTTCTGAGTCCAAAACGAGTCACGCTAAAGATGACCAATCGGCCGATCGGGGAAGTTCTCAAGGAAATTACCCGACAGACCGGTTATAAGTTTGAGTATCAGGACAACAATGGGCAAAGAGAAGGCGGCCCAAAGATTACTCTCGATCTAAAGGATGCGTCGTACTGGGAAGCAATGCAGAAAATCTGTTCCACGGCCGGGTTGAGTTACAATGGCGATGAACAACAAGGCCATGTTTATCTTTATGCCCAGAACACCGTTTCTCCTTTTACCTCGATGACCGGCCCCTTCCGATTCGTGGCCAGCAACTTTAGCTACAATCGATACCTCAACCTGGCGAATCTGCCGAAAAACGGTATCGATCCGAATCTACAGCAGGACAACCTGGGATTCGCTTTCTTCATTCAGGCGGAGCCGAAAGCACCACTGCTGCAAGTCGGCACTCCTCGTTTGCTGAAAGCGGTCGACGAGAACGGCGGTTCGCTTATGCCACACAGTGTCGGCGAAGCAGAGTTTACTGTCCGTTATTACGATTTTAACCAATATCGCAGTTTCCAGCACCAGGCGAATCTGGCGATGCACAAATCCAACAAGGATGCCCAGAAAGCAAAACTGATCCAGGGCAAGGTGATGTTGACTTTGCTGGCGTCGGTGCGGCCGGATGCGGTGGTCGACAAGCTATCGGTTGGAATGAAGAAGAAACTGTCCGGCACCGGGATTTCCGCCGAAGTCGAGGTGCAAGATTTGAAGGAACAGAACAACAAGAACTATAGTGTGACCCTGCTTATCAAGCGACGAGGAGCGGTGCCGGAGAACGATTATAACTGGATCAATACGGTTCAGCAAAAGTTGGAACTAGTGGATGAAAGGGGGCGAAAGTACATCTGCCAGGGAGCGAGCAATTTTCTTGGCAACACGCCGACGAGCGTTCATGGGACTTACATCTTCTATTCACCTCAGGGTGTTGAAGTCGGCAAACCGGTGAAACTCATCCTTAACCAATGGCTTTCGATTTCTCAGGAGGTTGAATTTGAATTCAAGGATGTACCACTTCCATAAAGCAATTCATCAGACCACGGAAAACACTTCAAAAAGCATCAAGACCACGGAAAACACGGAAAACACGGAAAAAATCCAAAACCAACGGACGATTCTTTCGTGTTCGACTTTCGGAAAATGGCCAAAGTTGACTAATAGACCCACTCTGAGACCGGTTGCCTTCAGGTAATTGTGAAGTTGTGCCCGGTGTTCGTCAGCCAATTGCGAGACGGACTTGGTTACACCCCGTAAAAATACCGAAATCCAAAACGCAAATCACAAACAAATTCCAATTTCGAAATGACCAAAGCGCAAACCATTTGTACTGCGAACAGCCTGAACTGACACAATTCGCGCCGAGTAACCCCATCATCGTTTGCCGCTCCGCGGAGCGGCAAGAAAAGACGTTCGCCGCGGCGTAAAACCGTACTCCATCGGGGCCGTCGAATCTCCACCTAGAAAGGCGGAGAAAAGTGTTCAATACGTTCCGCGGCTGACAGCGCAAAGCCGCGCAGCGGCAAGAGAAGACGTTCGCCGCAGAGCGGCAAACGATGAGACGTTCGCCGCAGAGCGGCAAACGATGAGGTTATTCGTTCACGCGATATTGTCTCATTTTAGACCGCGCCAAGTATATCCGCGCGAATCTGTGCCCATTTTCTGGAAGAGATAGCTTATTACGGAAGAAGGGCTGCCGAGCGCCAAAAATCCAAAAAGATTCCGGCATCGGCCGGAGATTCAGCGCTCGACTCGACGATCATCAAGAATTGATTGGATGCGCAGGATGCAGAAGGGAAGAATTTCTTCCCCTCCTTCCGAAACTTTTCAAACCACATGGTGTTCAAAACTAACCACCCATCTCCCGCTCGTTCGCGGCTTTTGGGATGGCTGAAGGTTCAACGCACAAATGAATTGCCTTATTGACCTTCTGACCGAAATGCCCATCTTTCCGATATTGACTATTGCAAGTATGAATTCATAGTCTTTCCGAGAAAAAAGTCAGAGTCGTCGGCTCGATGTATGGCATTATAATTGTGAAACAAACGGCGTGGTCTGGAGTAAGTGTCCAGACGGGGAATCAGATTGATCGGCGCTTCCGATTGCCGGGATTTTGCGTCTAGTGGGAGATCGATGATGTTGCAGAAGCTTGTTACGAAGATTCGCAAAGTGAGAAAATGGGTTCAGGACACGGTCTCTCCCAACACTTCAAGCCGCCAAGCTTTCACGCATCGCCGTAAGTTTAGAGTCGAGATGCTGGAAGACCGGGTCGTACCGACGATTGGCTTTATTCCCATGTTCAATGGTGAATCGGTCGTCACGGGACAGGGGAACGGTTATCTCAGCGCACAGATCAATCTCGTCTTTGCAGACCAGGGCGGCCTTTGGAATTCGACCAACGAAGCACCCATTATCGCCGACGTCCAAACGATTCTCAGCAGCGATTATCTCGATGGAACCGAACAATACGCGCTCAATGGAGGGTATGGGCTGCCCGTTGGTGATTATCTCGGTTTTTACTCCACCAATCCGGATGGTGGCCTCGCCACGGATTACGCTGAATACATCGTGCCGAGTTACACTTATACGCCACCGGGGGGGTCAGCAACCACTGTAGATGCATTTGACACGGGTGAATTCACTTGGGGAGCTGGGACTCCCACAGCTGTCGGGTACGATGGTGGGAATGTCCCTGGTACCGTCGACGCGGGGACTCTCGTTACCGAAGCCCAGGCTGGGGGAGCTTTTGAAGGTTCTCAAACCGCTCCTTACACCGGTTGCATCACTTTCGTCTTCACCGATCCCAAGGTAGCAACCGGCGTTGTGGGTCCGGTTCCCAACGAACTCAATGACAGGAGTGGCTTTACCGAAGATCTCAACCTGGTCTGGATTGAAACCCCCGAGACATCTACCGGGGCAATCAACATGACCGAATTGACCACGCTATTTACCCAGGGTTTGGTCGATCAACAAACGCAGGGAGCTCCCCAGACAGGCTTTAACAAAGCAGCAGCGTTTTCGGTCAGTCTTCCGAACGCGGCCGAACAGTATTTTATGGGCACTCAGCAGAGCGTTCCTAATGGCGGTTTCCCAGTGAGTTATGATGGCAACCCTCCCTACGAAGGGAACCTCCACGGTGCCACCACTTCATCGGAAAATGTAGGCATTACAGATGGAACTAAGTATTGGACGGGGGGTTCTTCTCAAGTCGGCGAACCCAATGCACTGGTGCCGACCGAATCAGTCATGCTTATCGACCCTACCACTGGAGACCCTGTTCTCACTTTGGGTGACTACACAGACCACAAACAGGAGGGGAACGGTCCCGAAAGCATTGGTGACGGCGAGAATCAAATGATGCCGTACACCTATGTGCTCGACGGTGTCACCGTTGAAGCGTATTGGTCGCAGGCAAATCAGCAGTTTATTGTTTCCAATGGAACGCTTTCGTGGAGTTACCCCACCGCGAATGTGGAGACCCTCGCGGGAAGTCTCGGGAATTATCAGTTGCTCGACAACGGGGTGTTGAATGAGAAGTCGGTTGGCGGACCGTGGCGGCAAGTGATGACCGGCGTTGAGTCGCTGAAGCAGGGTCCCAGCGGCAGCATTTGGGCCAGCGATATCGTCATTTTGAAGACAGACGGCACCATGTGGATGGCCCCGGCCACGACCGGAGTCTTTACCGAGTTCGCGACCGGAATCTCGAACTTCGCGTTCGGCAATGCCAGCACATGGGATTCCAATTACATCTGGGCTTTGTCGGGCACCAATTTGGAATACGACTCAGGTAAGGGCTTCGTTAAACTTGAATCGAACATTTCCTCCTTCCAGATTGCGTCGTCCGGCTCGACCTATGGCAAGGAAATCTTCACTCTGAGCACCACGGGTGTCCTGGCCTACGATTTAGGCAGCGGCTTCGTCACTTACGACTCCAGCGTCGTGTCCTTCGAGTTCGGCAATGCCGGCACCACCTGGGCCAACTATATCGTCGATCTGCATGTCGATGGAAATCTAAATGAAGCCACCAGCGGCAGTGGTTTATTCCAGATCGATCATTACGTGAGTTCATTCGAATTTGGGAACGCAGGCACTACGTACGCGAGCTATTTGTTCGCTCTACACAACATCAATAGCTCAGGCAACCTGCCACCGCCGGACGGTGAAGAATACGAATTGACTTACTCAACCGCTGGCTCCAAAACCCCGACGTTCAAGGTGCTGGCCTACAACGTAGGAGAGTTTGCTGTCGGCGAAATCGGGACGAGTTGGGCGGGGACTTTGTTTGTCGTTGAAGCAGCGACTCTAGAATACACATCGGCCACGTTTGCTTCCCCGGCCGCTGTCGGGCCGGCCGGCTTTGCTTTTGGGTTTGTCGGCAACGGTGGCGGGAACTATGTCTTCTTCGGAGCTTTGTTCGATACCCAGATCCCCGGCACGTCCGGACCAGGAACCGGATTCATCCCCATCTATCCCAACACGGGCGGTGAGGATCCGGAACTTACGGGCAACCCTCCGGAAGATGGCGGCTTCCCCCCTTACACGTACTGGGACGGCTACATTTACTACGGGTACGCTTGATCGCTTGAGTAGCCGAAGGGTTGTTTCGTGCTCGCCCATTCCGCCCATCAGGTTCCAGGTTATTTTTCGGCCCGAATTGAACATTACCACCGGTTACGGTTGACCGAATTGATGATTTCCCTAGCCCCGCCAGGGATTACGTATCGCAGGAGAACGAGAATGCTGCTCAAGATCGCCACCAAACTATGCGGGGCGAAAAACTGGTTGTTCGGAACCGAGACCTCGAAGCGCTCAGTTCCGTTTCGCCGGAATGTTCGTGCGTCTCGAAAGGCGACTGCGCGTCGAGCTTCTCGAAGATCGTGTCGTGCCGACGGTCGGGTTTATCCCGACTTTCACCGGCACGGAAATTACTTCGGGTCAAGGGACTGCTTACACCACTGCGGACATCTACGTAATCTTTGAGGGCGGTCCCGGTTCCTACTGGACCACAACCCAGGGCAAGGCCGATGCCACGACGCTCACTGCCGATATCAAAACGATCATAAGCAGTACCTATCTCCAGGGGATTTCACAGTACGCTCAAACAGGCGCAATCAGCTCTGTCGTCCAGGATACCTATGAGACTGCCTACACCGATACCACCGACGCCCTTCCCACCAATTTCATGAATCACAATAGTTGGACGGACCTGGACAACCTCTTGACGGATGCTCAAAACAACGCAAGTAGCGGGATCCCAGGTCCAAGTTCGACCGTCGAGAATTTCTACATTTTCGTGACCGATCCGAAAGTGGCATCGGGCGACGCCGGAGTGACTGGTCTTAATAAGTTGGTTCCGGATGCTGGTTTTGGTTTCCCACCACCCCCAGCCACTCCTTACAATGAAATCTGGGTCAATACGCCTTTGAACAGTGCCGGTACAGCGATCAACATGAATCTTGAGACCCAGTACCTCTCTGAACAATTGGCCGATACACAGTCCGGGGATGTCAAGGTTCAATTCGGCAATGCTGTCTCGGCGTGGCAATCCAACGACCCCAACAAGACCGCCAATAAGGTAACCGCTCAAATCGCCGACGGCAAGGCGGCCATGATGCCATACACCTATGCGCTGGACGGTGTCACGGTCACGGCTTACTGGTCCCAACAGGATCAGGAGTTCATTGTGCCCAACGGCAGCAGTCAGTGGACATTCCCCGGCACAACGGTAATCACCACCGTGTCGAATAGCGAGTTGTTGTCCAACGGAGTGGTGCTGGAGAAGAGTGCGATCAACGGTTCATGGCTGGTGGCGCTGGAGGGAATCCAGGATATTGCTCAGGGTGCGGCAGGGTCGACCTGGGCCAACACCATATACGCTCTGAACGATTACGGAGATCTTTATTCGGCAACGGTGGGCACCGGTGTCTACACCAAGATCTACATCAATGTCACCCAGTTTGCATTCGGCAACAAGGGGACCGTTTACAGCAATGACGCATTTATCCTCTTCAACAGCTATGTCGGCTTTAACTTCGATTATGCGACAGCTCCCGGCAAAAGTCTCACACTGTTGGACGACAACATCCAGTCCTTCCAGTTGGGGCCTGTAAGTTCGACCTGGGCCAACTGGCTCTTTGACTTGCACTACGGCAACGGCACGACATCGAACTTTCTCGACTACACTCTGTATGCGGCCGATGCGAATTTAACGTTCTACAAGATGGACAACCACGTTGCCTCATTCGCTTTCGGTGCCAACGGATCGAGTTGGGAGGATTACCTCGTCGACCTTCACAACAACTTTGACCCCGTCAACCCCGATACCCTCTGGGCCACGACCAGCCCCAGCACATTCTTCTCGACGAAAGGAGCCAATCTGAGCAAGTTTGAATCGGCGGTGGCAGGGTTCAGCTTCGGCAACGCCGGCAGCACCTTTGACGATTCATTCGTGATCTACTTCTTGAGCGGCACCCTCGATTATTTTGCGACAGGCGGAAAACTGACGACGATCGACACGGGAGTCACCTCCTATTCCTTCGGGTTGTACAAAACGAGCTGGACCAGCACGCTGTTTTGGACCGACGGGAATGGCGACTGGGAGAGTACCAGCCCCACCGGTAAATCGACCAAGGTTCTGGCAAGTGCAGGCGGCGGTGGGATCGCCTTTGGGTTGGTTGGTACAGGCAATTGGGGCACCGTTTATTTCCTGGATGGGGAAGGTGGTAGTTTGTACGACACTCAGGTCACCGGGACGAGCGGCCCGGGAACCGGCTTGCTTCCTATCTATTCTCTAAATACCTCACTCTCAGGTGAGACAGCTGCCGAAGCCGAAGCTACTCTCGAAGGCATTGGCTGGTTTGGTGCCGTTCCTCTGGACAACGACTCAACCGTCTTCCAATTCATTGACTGGATCAGTGGTATCGAGTACATGAATTGAGTTGCGCGTGAGAATTGAGTGAAGTGAGGATTCGCAAGCGTCCTCACTCGATCCATTCCTAAAGAATCCTTGGACCCGCATGCTGTCCAATGTTCATTTCATTTCCGGATTACCGCGGTCGGGTTCGACGTTGCTGTGCGCGATTCTTCGTCAGAACCCCCGGTTTTTGGCGTCCATGACCAGTCCCGTGGTCTCGCTCGTGAAGGAGATATTACCGAAGATGAGCGGTGCCGGCGAATTTGGCATTTTCTTCAATGACGAACGCCGTCGCGCTGTGATCCGAGGATTGTTCGATTCCTATTATCTGAACCCGGCCCCCGGACAGGTTGTATTTGACACCAATCGGTCCTGGACCGCGAAAGTAGCGATGCTGGTCAATCTCTACCCTGAATGTCGCATTATCTGCTGCGTAAGAGACATCGGCTGGATTATCGACAGCATTGAAAGAATGCTTCGCCAGAACCCGTTACAGCTATCGAGGATATTCAGTTTCACACCCGGCAGTTCCATCTATGGCCGAACCGAGATATTGATGAATTCCGAATCCGGCCTGATCGGGCTGGCCTGGAGTGCATTGCGCGAAGCGTGGTACAGTGAGCACGCCTCCCGGCTCATCGTGATCGTTTACGACAAACTCGTGCGCGAGCCTCAAGCTACCATCGCGAAGCTGTATGCGGAACTGAAGGAGCCTATGTTCCAGCACGATTTCGATAATGTCGTCTACGATAAGCCTGATTACGATGCAGCGATCGGCATGCCTGGATTGCACAAAGTGCGACAGAAGGTTGAATATGTCAAGCGCGAACCCATCATCCCTCCAGAACTCTTTGTCAAATTCGATATTGACCCCAAGACCAGTCTGAATTTCTGGACGAAACCCAAGTCGAATTACCGGAATGTCTGCATTCTTTGAGCGCGCTCAATTCTGATCCTTGAGAAGTTCCAGCATCGCCTCGCCCATCGCCTTGCCGATGCGGTTGAACCAGATCGCGCTGCCGAGGTAATGATAACCGTGATCCCCGCCGACCAGTTTCCATTGCTCGAGGTTCTTTTGCCAGTTGGGGTAGAGTTCCTCGGCGGCCTTGTCGACCAGCACGTCGGTGCGGATCGCCTTGACGTTGCCTTTGAACTCCGGCACGTCGTTCATCGCGAGTTGTGCCTTCTGGATCGTCAGCATCGCACCGCCGGCCGGCTTCGACCCGTTCTGGCCCATCACGCCGATCACGAACGGCAATTTCGGCGAATGCAGATCCTTGCGCACGTCCTTGATGAAATGCTTCATGTTCGAGGCATACTCGTCTTGCGCTCCGTACTGGTCGTTCCAGCCCTGAAACCACACGAAGCCCGCCACTTCCAGCTTCTTCCCCTTGAGTGCGGGAAACATCGTGGCGTAGTTGTCCATCACGTCTTTCACTTCCGCCATCATCTTGCGGTAGGATGAGCCGTACACTTTCTTGATGTCGTCCATCGTCGGCAGCGGGTCGTTCTTCTTGTTCTTTTCGTTGTTCTTCTTGACGTTCGCCTGCAGCTTGATCGAGTTCCTTTTGGAGCACCTCATCGGCGGGGTACCCGGCGGATGGCGAGCGGAAGAGTTTGAAGAGCGAGTGCCCGCCCCAGGCGGCTTTGATCAGGATGACCGGTTCCTCGAAAGTGGTCGCCCATCACAGTGCCGAATTCCAGCTCGACGCCCGTGCGGCCCGGCGATCCGTAGCCGACGGTCAGCGGTCCCTTGCGGTCGAGGAACTTGATGAACACGTCATCGCGCACGATCCACTTGTCGTCCTTGCGCAGATGGGCGAAGAGATCCTTGGTCTTCGGGTCGGCGGCCTGGTGATCGAGCAGCGCGTTGGGCGCTTTGCCTTCCATGTTCGATTGCCCGGCGAGGATGAATACCTTCACAGGCTTCTCAGCGCCAAAAGCCATGGCCGGAATCAGAAACAAGCTTGCAGCAACGAAAGAAAACAACTTCATAATTACCTCGGTGGATGTGCAATGGGTGGGGGCTGTCGGCGGGTGGAGAAAATTTTCAGGGCTTGTCCTTCTGGGACGGCGACTCCCAGATGTCCTTCAAGAGAGCATAGATCTCCGGCTCCGCCTCCTTCAACTCAGCGCGATTAAACGGAAAGAAATCGTTGACGCCGAAATAGGCTTCCGTCATCTCGGCGAAGAACTCTTTGTGGTTGGTCAGGGCATAATGCTTGACTCGATTGCCGTTGTAAAGCAATGTCTTATCGCCGTGCCCGCTTTTCTTGAACTTCTCATACGCCTCCTTGATGCGAGGCTCCTCGAAGTCGAGGACTTGATCGTGATAGGCGTGCGCCAACTCATGAAGGATCACCCACGGTTGTTCGTTGATGTTTCTCTTGGTCGGCAAGTCCGCGGCACGCGGCAGATGAACGCATTTTGCCAAATCCGTGGAATGGCCATGAGCTTTTAGCCAGCCCTTATCCGGGTGATATTGCATCGGACCGAGGTCGCCATTATTCAGATCGAGCACAATGGTGACCTTATGCAGTTTTTTGAGCCTATCCGCCGGGACCACGACTTTGATGTCGGCCAGCTTTCCTTCGAGGAACCGAAGGGCTTTCTTTCCCAGTTCGTCGTTGGGTGCCTGGAGGAGCCGATCGTCGATACGGATGGTCCAGCCCTCGAGCTGACGATCGGTATGAGAAGTGGGTTTTCCTGGTTTCGGTTGGTCGGCCAGTGCCGGGTAAGTCGCAATGAGCATTAGCAAAACAGAAGTACCTGATATCGTCTGCCGCATCTTGAATCGAACCTTTCTCGGATGACCCTGTGCTTTTCTTGTTTGTCCCGGAATTATTTCGTTGGGCTGATGGTGGGGAAGTAATTGCCAAGTCTTAAAGGATTATCTGCGAATAGATTGCAAAAAAGCAAGAAAGAATTGTCCGCATCGAATGATTCGCTTCGTTTCTCTGGGTGTAGGGATGTAGAAGTCAACGATGTAACAGTGATTCAAATCCCAAAAAACCAACCCAACACCAGGAGATTAGCCATGCGTCGCGTTTTTTTTATTATCGCTCTGTTCGGATTTACCATGAATTCGGTTCCGGCGTTCGGAAACCCCCACCTGAAGTTGAGCCCAGCTCCGCAACATCATCCAATGCCGCACCCGATCCCTGCCATTGATGTGCATCCGGTGAAATCCCCAGGTTTGCCGCCTCGCCCGAAACCAATTGTAATTAACAGCGGCACCAAGCCGATTCACGCGACACCAGGTTCAACCCAACATCCAGTTGCCGGAGGAATCGGCCTCAGTAACCTAAACGCCGTGCCATCGACGACTCGGAAACCCAAAGCGCCAAGTGCGACGAGCACGTCCAATACAAACAACGGAAGTAGCTCAACCGCAGCGCGGAATCCCGAGACCACGGGTAGCTCAAATGCGACGGGCAAACCCAAGCCCAATGTTAGCTCAACCGTCAACTCGAATCAGGTCGCCCAATCCACTCGTCCTGGTCAACAAAAAATGGCAAACGCCATCACGGCTAGCCGCCAGGGAGGACTGGCGCTCTGGACCCCGCCCTCCGTGAACCTGCCTCCACTATCTTCCGGCGACCTCCAAACAGTTTTCACAGTCGAGGGGGCTGCGGCCGGTGCTTTGGTGACGTATGCCACTGGTAATGTTGCCGCTGGCGCGGCGGTGGAACAGGGAATCGCGAATATCCCCAATGCTCCGCAGTCGCAGATTGTAGTTCCGCCCAACCTGAAAAACCCACCAAAGTCGAGCAACAGCGGAACGAATGGCCAGTCCTCGAAGCCGACAGCGCCGCAGACGCCGCTCGGTTTGCAAAATGCCACCCAGAATTACAAAAATGCCCAGCAGAATTACTTGAACGCGGTCGAGAGCAACGATTCGCCGGGCCAGATTGCCTTCGAGAAGCAGCAGATGGAACAGGCAGGCAAGCAAATGCAGAACGTGAAAAGTGCATACCAGAATTACACGAACGCGAGGCAGAATTACCTAAACGCGGTCAAGAATAACGATTCGCCTGGCCAGATCGCTTCTGCATACCAGAAAATGGAGCAAGCCGGTCAACAAATGCAGAATGTGATACACCCGCAAAACCAGCAGAACGGGCAAACGCTTGGCACAACACAGGCCGCTACATCAACCGGCAGTATTCAGACAGACACTGCCGTCCAAACCGCGCCGGTCGGCGGAGGCAGTTCGGGCGGCCCACCCAGCGGTTCTTCGGGGAATTCTTCCTCAACACAAACTGCCTCGGCCGGCGGCGCAGGTAATCAGTCAAACGCTACCAGCGGTTCTTCGGGGAATTCCGGCTCGGCGACCGGTACCAGACATTCGACCGGAAGCGGCCAAAAACCCATCGGTACGCTGCTGAGCAACTTAGCCAACCTCGCCTCAAGCGGACCACAAGGTCAAGGGTCGACCGGCGGCTCTTCAGGCGGCAGTCCGGCGGGTGGCTCTTCGGACGGCAGCCCGGCCGGCGGCTCTTCAGACAATAGCCCGGCCGGAGATTCCGACCCGGTCCCGTCGCCGATGCCGAGCCAGCTGAATGCGGCGCAGGAATGGGGTATGAAAGTTACCGAAATCACCCCCAACGGTGCCGCCGCCAAGGCAGACTTGCGGGTCGGCGACACAATCGTCTCGGCGGCAGGCAAGCGAATTCAATCCTTTGAGGATTTGACCGCCGTTCTCGCTTCCGCTAACGGGTCGATCGAGATCGCGATTCTCAATGGCGAGAACAACAAACTCGAAAAGATGAATATCGTCCCGGTGAGCGGCAAGATCGGCATCCTGACGGAGCCGGTCGTTGTAGAATAAGAGGTTGGCTGCCGCAACCGGCGAGATTCTCAACCGAGGTCTCGCCGGTTGTTTTTTGCGCACTTCATCCCTTCCAAACCCACTGCACCAGATCGCGGATTTTCGGGCCTTTTCCTTGCATCAGAATGCCAACGCGGAAGATTTTCCCCGCCGACCAGATGCAAAACAGGGTTGTCGCCAGAACCAGAATGATACCCAGTATCATCTGCACGACGGGCACTCCGGGAGGAACCGATTGTCGGGCTACCAGCATCATCGGAGTGGCGAACGGAAAGAACGAACAGATGACCGCGATTTTGCCGTTCGGGTCCTGCATCACCGGTCCGAGGGCAAAGAACGGCAAACAGGCGATCAGCATGACCGGCATCAGGAGCGTTTGCGTATCCTTGATGTCCCCGGCCGCAGCGCCGATCGCGATGAACAGCGAACCGAAGATCAACAGTGCCAGAATTTGAAACAACACAAACCACACCAACAAACCCGGCGAGAACATTGCGGCAAATCCATAGCGATCCGCAACCACATAGCCCCCGATGAGATAGACTACCGCCATCGTCATCGAGATGCCGATGACGCCCAGCAGTTTTCCGGCCATCAACTGAAACGGCGTGACGGAACCGAGCAGCACTTCCGCGATGCGCTGGCTCTTTTCCTCAACAACGCCCTGCATGGCGGGTGTCGCTCCGACCATGATGACCATGAACATCAGGCCGATGAGCACAGCAGGAAGGAGGAAGTTGGCAATCTGTGCAGATTGGCTGGCCTCCACCAGTTTGCCGTCAGCGCTCTTTTGCGTCAGGGCCTTGTACTTGAGCTCAACTGTTTGTTGCACTTTCTTGATCAGTTGCGGATCAATGTGGTTTTCCTCGAGCCGATGGACCTGAATCCCGTCATTGATGACTTGCCTCGCGAATTCCATGAATTCTTGCTGGGTCGGCTTCTTGGCTTGAAAGCGAATTGAGTTTTCATCGGTGGGTTTCTCTTGAGGATCGCGCAGTTCAAAGACTTTCCGACCAATCTCCACAATGCCGTCAAGTTGATCGTTCTCGACTTGTTGAGATAGCTCGTAACGCTGCTGGGCGATTGCTTCCGGAGTATCGTCGCCTGGCGGGATTACGTGGATGATAAAGCGGGAGCTGATCTGCTTTTTCGTCTCCCGATCGAAGATCGCATGTGTGTTGTGTTTTGTCGCTGCTTCTGCCAGGTCTTCTCCCAATTTACCCTTGGAGCGATCGATCACCGCAAAGGTTTTGTCTTTTTGATCGTCAAACTTTTTGAACAGCGCCTGAATTGCGATGCTGCCCGTCATCAATACCGGCATCAGCACCAGGGTGATGATGAACGACTTACTGCGCACAGCTGCTCGATATTCCCGACGGGCGATTACAAGAATCTTGCGCATAGTTTTTCCAAATACTGTCAAGCGGTTTCATGGGTGGGTGAAGCGATCCGAACAAAAATGTCCTGTAGCGATGGACGGGTTTGCTCAAAGAGACTGACCGTCCCTCGCTTCATCAGTTCGCCCAGGATTTGCTGGGTATCCGCATCGCGTTCGAGACGTAGTTCTTGTAGCCGGCCAAAGTCGATCACCTTGGCAACGCCCGGAAGATGCTCCAGAGATACCCCTTCGCCTTCCAGCCGAACTCGGATCGTATCGGTGCCGTAGGCGTTTTGAATCTGTTCGAGCGTGCCGTCGAGAACTTTCTTCCCTTTATAAATCATGAAGATGAAATCGCACATTCTCTCGGCCACCGACATATCGTGCGTGGAAAAAATGACGGTGCTTCCATCTTTCTTGAGATTCAAAATTGCCTCGCGCAGCACCTCGGCATTCACCGGATCAAGGCCGCTGAACGGCTCATCGAGCAATACCAATTCGGGTCTTGAGATGACCGTGGCAATGAATTGCACTTTCTGCGACATCCCCTTCGAAAGGGTTTCGACTTTCTTGTCGGCCCAGTCGATCAGACCCATCTGTTCCAGCCAGCGAGTGATGTCGGCCCCGCAATCGCGGCAGCCTTTCAATTCGGCGTAGAATCGCAGGATCTCCCGAACCTTCATCTTTTTGTAAAGTCCCCGTTCTTCCGGAAGGTAGGCGATGCGATCGCTGGCGGCATGCCACGAGGTATCGCCGAGCACTTTCACCGCGCCGCGATCGGGTAAATAGATCCGCATAATCATGCGGAGGGTTGTTGTCTTTCCGGAGCCATTTGGTCCGATGAAACCATAAATGGTGTTCGGAGGCACATGCAAAGTCAGGTCATCGACGGCGACGTGGTCGCCGAAGGTCTTGGTGACATTCTCGATCTCGACAGCGGGAAGCATATTTCTCAGTGGTCAGTGGACAGTGGTCAGTTAAGTCAACCATTGCTTTTATATGATTACCGTGGAAGGTTACTCACCAGATCCCAATGATTCTACTGACCACTGACTACTGACCACTGACCACTAACCACTGACCACTATTTAATCTTGACCATTCACGACGAATCATGGTATGGCCGGGCGATTCATCGGGGAGCATTCCGGTAGGTGCGGTAGAATCGCACGACGCCGCCGTGACGGCAAGGAGGCCCGCAGTGTTGGCCAAGGCTCGTATGTCGAATTTGCATGGCGCATTATCGGGCTGTTGGGCATCCTTGTGATGGGTCTGAGCTGCACCGGCTGCGCGCAACAATTGGATGCACTCACGAGCGAGCGGCTTCGGAACGATCCCTTGCACCTAATGTTCGGTTCCGACGATCCAATATTTATCTTAAGGAATGTCGAGGACAGTGATGCACGACTTCGAGCCATGCAGGATTTGAAGGAACCCAAGCTCGATCCGAAGACGGCACCGGTTCAGGATGAGATCGTCCAGATACTTGCGGTGACGGCAAACAGCGATAACCATGCAGTCTGTCGTTTGGCGGCAGTCGAGGCGCTCGCTCGATTCGATGATCCGCGCCGGTCAGATACTCGTGGACGCCTATCATAACGCATCCGACGATGCGCCCCAGATGGTCAAAGTTGATCCGCAAAGCGGAGTGGTCCAGGTCAAACACACGGAGAATAGGCGCGCGATTTTAACCCCGACTTCGAACTTCACGCCCGATCTCGTAGACCAGATTCATTTGCACGTATTGGCGTCTTTGGGTCGCACGCGCACTCCCACCGGGTTGGCGCTGCTATGTGAAGTCGCATCGACTCCACCGAAGAAAATAGAGAAAGACTCGAAAAAACTCGATGAGGAGCTTTTCCTGCGAACCGGCAGCGATCAAGGAATCACCGACCTTCGGCTGGCAGCCTTGCGCTCGCTGGCAAATTATAAGGGAGAGCAAGCGGCGATCGATGTGTGCTATAACATCCTGGAAAAGGAAAAGACCCCTGCCTTGAGGAACCGAGCCCATGAAGGTCTGAAACAACTTACGGGAAAGAACGCCGATCCGAATCCAGCGGCGTGGGCCGCTGTATTGGGGAAGGTAGAGACTCCGCCCGTAAAAAGCACACCAGATAACAGAGGACTGAGGACGGACAAACCCTAAATCGGCTTTCTGCTTTTTTAGCCTCATCGTTCGCCGCGGAGCGGCAAACGATGGGGGTTTGATGGTTTTCAACTTGGAACCTGGACCTGGAACCATTCTTCCAAGGTCCAAACTCGAAGGTTTGATGGTTCTTAACTTGGAACTTGGAACCTGGAACTTTTCTACAGGGATACCGCTACGGTCATTTCTGCTTCGGCCTTCGCGCCATCCGAGCCGTGGACGACGACCTTGCCGATGTGCATGCCCGGCACCGTGGCATGAGTCGTGATGGTGATGATCCGTTTCTCGGTGGGGTAGAGTAGGCCGATATCCACAATCATCGGCTGAGCGGATTCCCCGGCAAAGCCCTCGGGTAAGAATGTTTCTGCACGCACGTTATCAACCGGCCAGTTGCCCGAGTTTCGTACCTCAACCGTGAACGATACCAACTGTCCAAGCTCAACACTCTGTTTGCCCTCAATTCGCGCCCCGAGTTTGGGGCGAATGAGCGGCGTCTCGAAGTGCAGGTTTTGCGAGTAAGTCGCATCGAAACTGGTAAGATCATCGATCTGAAAGGTTACCCCAGGTTCGGGCTGGACTACCACTTGAAGTCGAATTTCCCGCCCCGGATCGAGACGGCCCAGATTCCAGATGAGATGGTCGCCGACGACTGAGGCCTTGGGGTGTGCCTCCAAGAGTTTAACCCCTGCGGGTAACGAGTGCTCGATGCGGAAACCAAAAGCCGGCCTGGGCAAAAGGACTTTCGCATTCAATCCATAGACGAGGGGCGGATTGCTGGGCAACGGTTCGGTGCGGGCCGGCACGTTGAGGTCCGCAATCGGCACGGGGACGGGCACAGTTGCCTGAATGCGAGGATCTTCTGGAAGTTCCAATTCCAGCCAGACCGGATATTCGTCATCTATCGCTTCGGCGACAGGAATTCCATCGCGAGCAGGAGCAAGAGTTTCGAGAATCGCGGATCGTTCATTCATGTTCGCGGAACCGTCAAGGTTGAGAATCTTCGATGCACGACGAAAGACGTAGACCGGTCGCTCCGCGACGGGAATTCTACACTTGCGGGATCATCCCAATAATGACCTACCTGCACTATAGACCGCGAAACGATTGGTTGCCAGAAAAAGCGCCGATCTTTTCCGACAATCATTCTTATGAATGTTCGTCTTTTTGATTGACTCTACGCGGATACCGATCCGTCAGATTGGAATTTCCATGAGCCGTTGTTAAGATACTCCGGGACATTTATGCCCTCTATTTTTCTCCTGAAAGCAACTTCGAGTTCTTCCTTGTGCGTGAGTGGAATCGACATGCACCAACATTCAGCGCCGGCATTGCCTCCCAAATTTCAAACAACCTACGATCTGGCTCGGCAACTAATGGCCCAATATGGTTTGAACGATTGGATCTTCGGGTTCAATCGCCGAAAACGCGATATGGGCATCTGTTATGCTCCTCATCGTGGCCGTCCGGGCCGGATTCAGTTGTCGATCTATTACGTGCACAAGAATTCCGAAGCCGACATTCGCGATACGATCCTTCACGAAATTGCTCATGCGCTGGTGGGCCAACCACATGGGCACGACGACGTTTGGAAAGCCAAATGCATCGAAATCGGGGCAAACCCAACCCGCTGCGGCAAAGCAGAAATGCCGGTCGGCAACTGGCGAGCCATTTGTCCCGGCTGCCAGGTCAAATTCCATCGTCACCGCAGACCCAAAAGACTGACGGGCAGTTACTGTCGAAACTGTGGTCCTGTGAAGGGCCAGATCGTCTGGAAATGGGGAGATGGACCTCCCGGTTGAAGCACACTCCGAACCGATGATTGGCGAGAGTTGTCCATAATTGATGACCGGATCGGAGATAAGGCTTGGAGAGTTCTGATGAGTCGTCACATTGCGCGAGCCGATCGTTGGAGCCGACCGGGGCCGCTGGAAATGCGCTCGGGACAAGGGTTGGCCGTCAAATTCTTCAAACGCGCATGGTGGGCTGAGATTACCTATCGACTCTTGCCTGAAGAAGTCCAACGCGGCCTATCGAGTCTTGATGAACACACCGATCGATTGGGACCATTCAAAAGACCCCGAAACGCAATGGTCGAGGCCGAACGGCACAAGACGATGCTGCGCAATCGATTTGGCGAGCGGATTGTGTTTGGAGCATAGGCGTCAGCGGGATAGGCAGTCGTCTGGGGATTCAATGTAACGGAGAACAAGGAAATTTATAGGGAGTCCTGTCTCCTTGCATACCCGGTCCATTAAATCAACTGCGTCTCCGCCGTGTCCCACGATCTTTTGATTGCGAATAACGACATGCTCTCCTTGGTAGGGAGCAAACGCGCCGGCACTTTGTTGTTCATTGGTCCACGCCCAGTCTCGGAAGGTATCTTCGTCAAACGTTTCGTACAGCCTGGGATCGATCTGTGGTTGCTCTGGGCTTTCGATACTTGTTGGTTGGGTAATCATGTTAACACCTTGCTCGAATAGATCCAGCTTCGTTCTATGATTGAGCATAGCCGTTTGGTTTCCGAGGAACAATCCTTTGTCCACACTTCGCTCGGCGGAATTCCCCTCAATAAATCGACAACTCGCCTTCAATATAGGTGAGTACAAATCGTTGTCGCGGAAGTCCACTTTCTTGACTCACTCGTTGCAGCAACTCAGTGGCATGTGGACTGTGTCCCCAAATCTTTTGGTTCGCGACTGCCACATGCTCGCCGGGATAATCGGAAAACAGGTGCGGGTTTTCGTGAACCCAATTCCAATCCGTGAGGATCTCTATTTCCAGCGGGTCAAAGGCTGTTTCGTCCTGTGCTTTTTGCGACGTCAGCGGTTCCGCTGTGCCATTGAGATTATTGGACTGTGGTACGATGTGATTGATAGCTATTCTCCTCGATCGAAAGGCGGGAGGCGGAAACCGTTATTGCATGGTGATCTTTATGCCGACATACACCACATACAACGGCACGTTTGCCGATATCGGCCACGAAAAATGAATTCTGATTTGCGGCGTCTTGACCTTGCCATGCCAGGTACAAAACAGATATTCCCCGATTTTCTCGGGGTGTGGGAATGTCATCTCGGATTTGAACTCGGTTTTTTCATAATCCGAGGAATCGGTGAACCATGCCTTACCGCCGGTAAAGTGCTGCGTGTAGATTTGGTTACCTTCTGTTGTGCGATTGCCATCGTCATCGAAACAGCCGCGGAGTTTGTTCAGAACATTAAGCCGAATTCGAATCCGGTCGGCTGCGCCGGGCACAAATGGATATCCCTTTAAGTTATCAAACGCATCGACTGATATTATCAGATTGCCGCATGTGAGTCGCACATATTGTTCAAGTGACCTCCACGAGTCGAAGGCGACAGGTGTGGTCGTAAGTTTTTGCTCCACAGTATTCAGTGACCAATGGTTGGGCACGTCGATTTCAAGCAGCGTAAGATCAGCCCTCCGCCAAATTACCTTTATTGGGTCACGCAACCAATTTGACGGGTCGATGCTCAAGACTTCGTGCTCTAGTCCGTGAAATCTACAGAATGCTGCTTCACCTACAGCGGTATCAGTCACAACTGACTCGCTCGGGGATTCAAACCATTCGTCGCTAAGATGCTGACGCTCATCGGTCCAATAGGGGCCACCGCTCGTCAACCATAGAATCCATGCCTGTTTTTTCTCTCGCGGCATTCCTTGGATAGCCTGAGACATGTTTAAGTCGGCTGTCACTTTGGCGGACAAAATATTTCGACAACAGAACAGCTCGAATCCCACACCACGAATAGCACGCCGGATTTCCATCACTCGTTCTACCGCGTTGTAGAAATCGTTGACAGAATGAAACTGGCTATGGAACGATAGCTCATTGAAGAGAAATTGCACGCTATTCTCCCCAGCCCGCGAAAAAATTCATGTCTTTGTCGAATTGATCGAAGAATCCATTTGGCCATTGATCAACATTGCCGGAGGCATCAAGCATTGGAGTAGTTACTTGTTCTCCGCCGGTCCCCCGTGGTTTGAAGAAATGAAGGGCAACTTGCTCCGGCGACACGATTCTGCTTTTCACTGCTCTTCGAATCCCATTGAGTACATGATCGCTATGTGTTTCGACCAACACTTGAATACCTGCAGCTGAGGTCTCGGACAAGAACTTGCCCATGAGCGCTTGGCCGGCCGGGTGCAAATGCACTTCCGGGTTCTCAACCAACAGGAGATCGCCAACCTGTGCAGATAACGACGCGACAATAATGGGAAGGACCTGAGTTAACCCAAATCCTACGTTCACGGGACGGTGGAATTCGGTGGCATTTGATGTTCGTAGCCCCAGGGTGACGATATTCGTTTGCGGAACCTTTTGCACATCCAGCGACGTGTCCGGAAAAAATTGGCTCATCCGGGCTTGAACCTGTTTAAGCAGCGTAGGCGGTTCCGAATCCACCACGAGCGTGGGCAATACCTTGTCGTCGCGTTTCAAATGCAACAATCCGACAGCGTTCTCGCCTCGTGCGCCGACAACTTGTGCTGCACTCGGATCTTGAAGCTGGTAAATCTCTCTAGGGCCAACTCGCTCCGCAGTTAAATAGCTCAACCTTTTCAACCGACGAGCGAGAGCCTGCTGCGGGTTGGTAGCCGGATCTGGAAACAAATGTCGAAGTCGATCCGGACGTATAATTTCGCGGCCATCGACTTCAAGTGAATTCACAGCAATCGACATGGATTGCTTATTATCGCCAAAGTCAAAATTCCAGCGAATCGTGCAACTGGAATCGACAATTCGAATCGCAAATGCACTTCGACCATTGACTTTGTCAACGACATCTGCTGCACTGCCTAGAGCAATCGCGGATCCATTGAGTTGAAGTCGCGTTGACCACTCGTGTTCCAAAATGGTCTGATGGAGTAGCACCAATGCTTGCAGAACCGTCGATTTGCCGGACGCATTCGAGCCGGAAAATAGGGTGAGTGGTTTTAGAGGCAATTTGAGGACTTCAAAGCATTTGAACATCTCGATTTCAATTTGGTCCATCACCCCAAAACCTCCTTGAACATTTGTTCTGACATTTGAAACCGCAGCTTCACGTTCTTGGTGCTGTTAGGGCCGTAGGTAATTGCAGCAACGAAATCGGTGTTATCAAGCAGCACGTAAAAGGCTTCGCAAAACTTGGCTTTTCGCTCTAACACTAACTCGATTGGATATCGAGCCAATCCAGTTGTCATCACATCCCAGAGCGATGCATTGATCACGCCACGATCGGCCTGATCGGGCCGGTGCTTTCGGAATGCTTGGGTACCAAAAAGGTTGAAGTTGTTTTGAAGACTTTGGCGAAACCGATTCGATAACTCGTCGAGATCTGTTTGAGCCATGTCGTTCATCTTCACGAGACTTTTCGCCAGAAACTCGTCCATCTCTTTCTTGTAGTTTTCCACACCCACCAAGCTAAACGCGCAGAATCGATTTACGAATTCTCGATCCCTCATTTTCTTAGCGTCGAGACTTTTGCCGGTTGCCTCAACAAACAACTCGGTTGAGGCTTCTTCTTTAAGCCAGCCGGTTGCTGGCCCGGTAAAGAGACAATTTCGCATCTGCTGTCGGGTCAAGATTTCGCCGCTGTTGACGCGTTCGAAAATGTCGAGTTTCGCGCGCTCCGGTACTTTTGAGTCGATAATGTAAAGAATCAATTGGCAGTCTTCGATCCGATTCTTCAACTTTGGCGAAAGGTCGCTGAATTTCTTTTTGTTGAGACTTTCTTGATGCGGCAGTCGAAGCTTGAATTTATCGCACAAAAAGTCTCGAAATGTGGACAAGCGTTGTAGCCCATCGACCACGATGGTCTGCCCCTTTTGATCTTCGGCGAGGTAGAAGACTGGAAGCGGTATTCTTATCAGCACGGATTCGATCAATTTGCTCTGTTTCTCGGCATCCCAGACGAAGTCTCGCTGAAAATCGGGGTTCATGATGAAATGTTTGGCCGCGATCCGCCGAACTACCTCGAACACTGTTCTATTCTCTGTGCGAATGAGCAGAGTATCGATCGGGTAATCGCCAAGCCCCTCATCCTCCGGACCTCCGAGACCCTCGATTTCCTCTTGGCTTGTACGACCGGATGCTCGTTTTGGTGGCTTGATGGCGTTTTCTTTTTTGATGAACTTCATAGACGGCTCCTTTTAATTGGACATTTAGCGACGCTCAGTGTGAGTGTTTTCTTGCCATCTGTCCCTCAACAATTCGTTAAGGTCGTCTTCTCTGTTCCATCATTCATTGAAATGATACCATCCGCATCTCAGCCAAACAACCCTGCAAAACACCAACGGCCCGCGTGGATTTGGCTCATCGCCAATCCCACACGGGCCGTTTTGCCTTCGTCGATCACCGATCAGAACCCAGGGTCCAGGCCGCAATCGTCGGGTTCGATCTCGGAATTGATACGGTCCATGATCCAGCGATTCACGTCCCGTAGCATGTGCGGATGCAACTTGTGGCAGGTCGAGTAGGTGTGCAGCGCGACATCGACCCCGGCACTGTACAACACCCGATAATCCCGCCGGGCATCGGCCAGGGGCACGTCCTCGTTGTTGATGCCGTGACCGATCAGCACTTTGAGTTGACGGACTTCCGGGAATCGGAACAACGGTTCGCCCTCCGAAGGACGCGGCATGACGCCGTTGAGCGAGACCACTCCGGCGACCTTGTCCGGCATCTTCAGGCCGAGCCGATAGGCCGCCGACGCGCCTTCACATAAACCGATCAAATAGATCCGCTCCGAGTGAACGTGGTAGGACCGGCGTGTTTGTTCCACCGCCCGGAGCAAGTATTCCTCGACGAAGGCGTCGTGTTCGCCATCGTTGCCCCAGCAGTAGCCGGGTGGACCTTCGCCGGAAAAACCCGACGACAGCGGGCCACGCAGACTGATGCAAAGGTAGTTCCGCCGACTCAGGTGAGGAGCCAAACGGAGAATCTGTTCGTCACTGCTGCCGTTTCCGTGGAAGAAAACCACCAGCGGATACGGGTAAAGCGGTTCATACCCCGTAGGGAGGAAGGTGCGAACCGGGGGGGCGTGCAAGGTCGGCAATGGCGAGGTGTAATAACCTTCGTCGGGCCGAATTTGCCAGGTAATGGGGCTGCGCGGCATGAAGCAACCTGTTCATTTAATGACCACCACCAGCCACGCCAGCCGGGGGTTGAAGTCGTTCGTTACGGGGGTGCCGGGTATGGTCCGAAACGGGATTGCTGAACCGGGACGTTCGGCAGCCGGTATCACACCTGTTGGCACATGGATTTCACTTCCGTGGTGAAACCAACAACATCTATTCCACCCAAATCTACGTTGATTGCGATTTTGTGTCAATTCGTTACTCGCGCGAACTTTACAAAAAACGCTTGCTTTTCCATAATTCGTATCCGATTGCGCTGGTTAGATGGAAAGAATGGAGAAACGCGATCTGAGAAGCTACGGGGAATTTGCAGGGTACGGAAGAAGGATTACCTTCTTAGTGGTCAGTGATCAGTGGTCAGTGGCCAGTAAATACCAGAACTCGTGAGTCTCTAGTCTTTGCATTTACTGACCACCGACCACTAATCACTGACCACTAGCTGGGTCTCGGCGTTCCCAGCACCGCGCATATTGCCCGGAGTAATTCGCTCTCGCGCACCGTTACTTTTCCATCAGCCGTAATGCAGGCCCAGCAAGCCTTTACGACGTTTTGCTTCAACGCGGGCAAGCTTTCTCGTATCACCTTCAAGGCTCGATCGAAATAGGCCAGAGAATTCGAAGAACGCGGCAAGAGTGAAGGCAATTCCCCACCGGACACAAACTGGCGCATTCCCGTTTGATAGGCCGTCAATGCTGCTTCATCGTTGTCGGCTCCTTCCCAGGCGATCACGGAAAGCACCCGGTTCACAGGCTGAATCAATGCCGATGCGGAGCGGTATCGAATTGCGGGTTTCGGTTGCAACTGGAACGCCTGATCGAGATTGTTCGTCAACATGCAGGAGAGCGTGTATTCGAAAAGACTGAGTTGGTGGTCGGCATCAATCAGAAACTGCATTTGGTCGCGGAATGTCTGATACTGCTGAGGCGACATTTGCCGCAAAGCCGGCATCGACATGTCGATCAGCGGAAGCCTGGCAGCCTCGTTCAGTTCGAGCGCAAAGTTTTGCAGGCGAATGGTTTCCTTCACATCTTTGGGATCGGCTTCGGCCTGGATATGAGCAAGCTGTTTGTCGCGGATTTCAGGTTTGCGATCCAGAAGTAACGCATAAATCAAGGCGCGTGCGCTGAAAGCCTCATGCGATGCTTCGCGCAATACATCCGGTATGGCCGTTTGAACGTCGCCGACAGTCGATAACGGTGTACTCGATCCCGAGTCCAGCGCCATCACGGGAATCGGCATTTGCGGCAAACCCGGAATAACCGGCATTTTCGGAGTAACCCTCCCCTTTCCCGGCTCCCTGGTTTCGTCGGCATCCACGTCAACCTGCTTCACTTGCGGATACTTGCCGTCCCAGTGGGGATCGATCCGGCGAATTCGATCGGGCAGGGGCGGATGGCTGGCAAGAAGCTCGATAAAGCGCGATTTGAAGCCATCCGCGAAAAACATGTGCGCGACCTCAACCTTGCCCGGATTCTTGATGGCCGAGCCTTCGGACAAGCCGCCGATTTTTTTCAGCGCTCCACCGATGCCCTCCGGATTGCGCGTGAACTGGATGGAGCTAGCATCGGCGAGGTACTCTCGTTGCCGGGAAATCGCCGCCTGGATGAGGGTGCCGAAAAAAGCTCCGAGCGATCCAAGAATGTATAACCCCAGGCCGACGAAGAACAGTTGGCCCGCTCCCTTGTCCTTGCTGGAGCTTCTCGACCGCGACGAGGCATCCATGATGTAGTAACCGACCAGCGACAACACCAACAGTCCAAAAATCAAGCCCATGAGACGGATATTCAGCCTCATGTCGCCGTTGAGGATATGGCTAAACTCGTGACCGATCACGCCTTGCAGTTCATCGCGGGTCAGATAATCGAGGCAACCTTGCGACACTGCGACCACCGCATCTCCGGGAGCATGTCCCGCAGCGAATGCATTGATGCCCATCTCGTCCGGAAGCAAGTAGACCGGCGGTACGGGAACCCCGGAAGCGATCGCCATTTCCTCAACGACATTGAGGATCCGGCGTTCTCGCAGATTCCTTGTGTTTTGCTGAATCTCCTGTCCGCCAACCAAGAGCGCCACCGCCTTGCCGCCGGATGACAACTGGGCGATTTTATACAAGCTGCCGCACCCGATCACGACGCTGACCCCGCAGAGCACCGCAGCGAGCAAGATCGGCTGCCAGAGACTCGGCATCGTCGTTTTGTCGTCGGCAAGATCGTAAACGTACAAACCCCAAAAGACAAAGTAGGTGATTCCGACCAAAATGAGGACTGACAAAATGAACAGCACCACCAGACGGGACGTATTCCGGCGGGCAGTGTCCTGGTGTTCGAAGAAGTTGGTGGACATGAGTCTTTCAATTGACAATTGACAACTTTCTATCCCATTATCAATTATCAATTATCAATTTTCCATTATTAGAAGGATACTTTCACTGCCTCGCGGGCGGGAGCTTCTGTTTCGAGCAATTGCGCTTCGGTAAAGCCGAACATTCCGGCGACCATCACCGTTGGAAAGACTGCTCGCGAATTGTTGTAAGTTGTCACCGCGTCGTTGAAGGCTTGTCTGGCAAAGCCAACCTTGTTTTCGGTCGAAGTAAGCTCTTCTTGAAGCGACAACATATTCTGATTGGCTTTCAGATCGGGATATGCTTCCGACAATGCGAACAGCCGGCCGAGCGAACTGCTGAGTTGACCTTCCGCCTGGCTCAATTCCTTCATCGCGCCAGGCTCACCCGGATTGGCAGCGGCTTTCTGACCGGCAGTAACGGCCATGTTCGCGCCTTGATGACTTCTTCAAGGGTGCCCTTCTCGTGAGCCATGTAGCCCTTGACGCATTCGACGAGGTTGGGGATCAAATCATAGCGGCGCTTGAGTTGGACATCGATTTGCGCGAACGAGTTCTTGTAGCGGTTTCGGCCGACGACAAGTGCGTTATAAGTTGCGATCATCCAAAGGATGAGCAAAAGAACCAGTGAACCGACAACAATCAGAATTATCGTGGCGTTTTCCATGTGGGTTCTCGGAGCCGGTGGAAGCTGGATAACAGGTTATTCGCCACAGCAGAGAAAAGATTTGCGCTGCGTCGAGTCGTTGTGGAGATGATGGGAACTTGGAACAAGGTCGTCAAGGGAAGGAATTCAGTAGTGGTCAGTGATCAGTGGTCAGTGGTCAGAAAATACCGGACCCGCGATTGTATTTTCTGACCACTGACCACTAATCACTGACCACTATTTTCACATCACCATGATCGCGCGATATTGAATCTCGTTTCGCCCGGACTTCGGATAGGGTCGTGGTTCAGGCTGCGCGAAGTCGTTCAAATCGATAGTTCGCACCCGGAATTCATAGGCTCCCGCTTTCAGGTCTTTCAGCGTGACGTGCCAGGGTGCGACGCTGAAGCGCATCGGCCATTCCTTCGGTTTACCTTCCGCCGTGAAACCCCAAACATCCTTGGGCATCACGCCCTCGGGCAAGCTGCCGCCCCAGTTGGTGGGGGCCGGGTCGATCGCGCAAGGCTCCCACTTGGCTTTCTGCCATGCGGGATCATCGTCGTCGAGAGTTCCATGCTTTCCCGTTTCGGGGCGCAGCCAGAACTCCACGCGCTTCAGACCCGACCAGCCTACCATCGCCGTGCCGCGAATGGTGATGGGGTCGCCAGCCTTGAACGCCGCTGGGCCTTGGTCGATGTAGGCAGCGGTCTTCAGGTACGAATCGGGATCGTTGTTTGCTTCCGCATAGGTATCGTTGGTTTTGTAATCGTTGGTCAGTGTGATGCGCTGAAGCCATTTGATTGACTTGAAGCCATGCGACCAGGGCACGATGAGCCGAACCGGCCCGCCCCGAACCAACGAAATGGCCTGGCCGTTGAGCCGATAGGCCACAAACGGTCCAAGATCCCAGGGCGGGGTTTCCATGATCTGGTTGTACCCCAGCGACGACTGAAACATTTGCTTGGGATCGTTGTTGTGGAAGCCGTGCCAAAAGACTCGTCGGATGTTCTTCACCTTGCCTACGAGCTTGAGCACTTCGCGCAGCGGCACTCCCTCCCACAAACCCTGGCCGAGCGGCTGAGCGATGTTGAGGCATTGCATGGCCTTCAGGAATTTGACCCCATGCTTTTTCCCCAACGCCTCAATCGCAGCGAAATCGAGGGCGGTGTTGTCGTCGAGTTTGCGCGGTTTTTCGATGGAAGTGCTGCCATCGCTGACGATCTCCAAACGCCACGTTTCGGGGGTTAGTTTGGCTTTGACAAGGGCATCCCCCTGAAGGGAATGAGGCTGGGGATTGCCCCGGCTTACATCGCGGAAGGATTCGGGTTTGGTGAGGAATGGTTTCGATGCGGTTGATTGCTGCATGGCAGTCCGTCCTACGAGACAAACTCGCTAACGAGTTGGAGGTAGCAGGCGATTGGATCTACTCTCGCGTGGATTGGCTGGGAAAGGGACAGTTCAAGAGAACGGTGTAGATTACACCGAGTGGAACGGTTGAAACAAGCGAAAAAAGCAAATGTTTCGCGCAGCGCCATCACTCAAGTTGCGTCAGCGACGCTTGATGCGCTCGCAATCGTGCATGCATCAACAATCAAGCCTTGCTACGCGAGGCCGTGCTTTACCGGAAGGAATCCGGGCGTTGAAACGCTCGGCTACCATCAATCGACTGCTACGCAGTGAAGACATTGCCGCAATGACTGAAGCGGAATACGGCAATACCTCTGCCAATTCATCAAAGAAGGGCCGGTTGAATGCGGGCGAGGCCCCCGGAAATAAGCGTCATTCCTCACTGCGCCGGCCCGACCCCGAGAATCGTCACCTTTGGTTGCGGCAGATTCACCGGTTCTGATAACTCGCATCGTCCCACGTTGCCTGCCCGATCGCGCGCTTCCAGCATGACATACACTTCACTCCCAATCCCTTGCGGCACCGTCCAGCGGAAACTGCCGTCGTTGCGCACGCGGGTTGCAATCAGCTTCCACTGGCTTTCGGCCTTGGTCTTGTAGAACAAACTGATCGGATCGTGAAGGATGTTCTTGTCTTGCGCGGTCCACTGGATGGTTACGGTTCCCAGTTCCGCACCGGTGCCCAGAGTCACCGGCAACAAGTTTACCACCGGTTTGGTGATGTCCACTTCGACAAAGGCATCGGGTGAATCACTGGTTAAGGGCGGCTGACTGTTGCCATTGGTTTTCGCCTTGATGCCAAAGTACCCTTCTCCCGGCAGCAGGAGTTTCGCCGGGCTGTGCCCCGGCGTTTCATCCACCAGCTTTTGCCAGCTTTGTCCATTGTCGCGAGTTGCCCAGAATTCAATGCGCGGCGGGCCGGCAAACGGCGTCGTTTCCACTGCATATTCCAGACTGCAGCGCGGCGCATTCAGAATCGCGTGCTTGCCTGCGGTCGGTGACGGGGTCTCCGATGTTGCCCTGGGAGGCATGGCACCTGTCGATTTTTGTTGGTTGGTCTGATTCTGGGCATAATACGGATTCATCGAAGGCGGCGAGAGATCGTAGTAGAGCGGCTTGCTCTTGTCGCCCGTTGCCGGAACGGGCGGATTGGGATTGGGGATTGCGCCCGGCGCAACGGGCGGCACTGGGATTTTCAATGAAGTATCCGTCCCCGATTTGGCATCCGGCAGTATGATGGGAGCGTCCAGCGGCGGCAGATCCTTTTTCATACCGGCATCGTTGGGCATCTTCAAATCCTGAGAAAAATTGGTCTCAGTGATCTTTCCATTGAGTTGCATGGGTGGTGGGTCAACGGCAATGCCGACGGGTAATGCTCCTGGTTCTGACTTCGGCTGCGCCGACAGACCCAGGCGTTGCGTCTGATCGCTCAAATCGACGAACTTGGTGCCGAAGTTCCCGGCGAGGTCAATGGCGCTGATACGGATCTTCCCTTCCAGAAGATTGCGATCGTGCACCCGAAAGATCCCAGGAGAGTTTGGCCCCATTCCAGGGAACGATTTCCACCCGGCACCCTCGGGGTACTCGAGTTTGACCGATGCCCAATTGGGATTGGCGTCGATCATTTCCACTTTCAGGTAAAGCTCGCTATTGCCAATGGGTGCTTGTACGACACCAAGCTGCGGCGGTTGTGTGTCGACGACGATGATCTGATGAGGAGCACGGCCTTCAAAACTCGGTGGATTGAACCGACCCTCGCGATCGACCGTTACGAAAATGAACGCATATTCGCCATCCTTCTCCGCGCGATATTCAAACATCGTTTGCGAAGGAGAACCTGTCAACGCACATTTCCAGTCGCTCCCCGGAGTTTTCACGAACAGTTTAATCTCTCGGAGAGACGTGCGAACCCTTTCGGGGAGTGGTTCGATCGGCAGCGCCAGCAACGGATTGCGGACATACGTGGGCTTGGGCCCGGTGCTGGGAATCGCGCGATAGGGACTCTGCTGGGCCTTGATCGGTGCCACGGTCAAAGCCATTCCCAGTATCGCGCACCACCCCGCGGTTCGCATTCTTGTGCGGTTCACAGCTCATATCCCCCTTTTAGTTCCAAGTTCCGTAGCGGCGGCTTCCAGCCGCCGTCTGCAACCTCACGGCGGCTGGAAGCCGCCGCTACGGAACTTGGTACTACTTTTTGCATCCCCCAACTCTTTAGTTTCTTCCCACCCGAAGCTCGACCGGGAGCCGAACGCCGGGGCTATCCGGTTTGTTCTGATCCACGACGGTCACCCAAAGGGTGTAATCGCCCGGTGCCAGCGTTTCCGGCACCGTAAATCGGTAGGTGTGGTAGTAGTCCTGCGGCGGTGTGTGGGCACGATCATCTTTCTTCAAATCCCAGTACACGATCTGCCGGCCTTGCGTGTCGCAAATCTCCAGTCGAGTGGCAAGTTTGATCGAGTAGATTTCGGCAGTGCCCCCGACCGGTGCAATACTCCCCAGCGATTTGGCGTCCGGTTGTGGATTTTCAACGATCGCTTTACAGGTGAAATTGCGAATCTCCAGATAGAGATGCACCATGTCTTTCGGACGGAATTCGTGATGCGGTTCAAACGCCTCCACCTCCCCGAACTTGCGTACGGCCCGGCAGAAGCAAACCCGTTCCAAGCGCAACGCGGCCTTGGACTTTAGCATGGCGGTTGCCTGTTGCAGGCGATCCACCAGGGCCGCGAGTTCTTCGGGCGGAAGGCTCTGCATGCTCTTCTCGCCGAGCCGAACCATCAGCGGCATCAGATACAACAATACATCCTGGTTGCTCGGATCGAGTCGGCGCAACATCGCAACCGCCTCATCGGGCCGGTTGTTCTGAAAGCGCGCAGCGCATTGATGAGAACCGTTTCGTTCGCTCCGGATGTCTGCATGACGACCGGCTCCCCGGCGGGCTGGGTCGGGATTGGCATCGGAACGGAAGTTCTTGTCGCGCGAAATTCAGGCTGGCCTTGGGGTGTTGTCGAAAGTTGCGGGACATCCAGCGCCGGCAAGCTTTTTGGATTTGGCGGCAATACGCGATCATTCCGACTCGGCAAAATATGTTTTTCGTCCGGCGGATCGAGAACCAGGTTCTCATACGCTTTGGCCGAGGAACTGGTTTCGACCGGAGTTTCGCCGCCGAGATTGGGCCACTTGGGACGGATTACGACATCATCGTTGGTCGGAACCGTTGCAGGCTGAGCTGAAGATTTAGGCGGATCGGGCCGATTCAGCGCGGGATCCTTTTGCTTTACCAACTCCTTCGGCAACTCATCGGGCTGCGTCGCGACGCCGACAATCGGTGCATCGACCAAACCCTTGCCGCCGGTTTGAACCATCGGTAACGGACCACTCACATTGCGCGAGTTGGGAACGCCGGCAACCTGGGGCTGACCGGGAACCACCGTTGTGCCGGGCAACCGACTTTGCTGATAGTACCCTACAGGAACACCTGTGTTGGCATTGGCCCAATACGGATCGGTAGGATTCCAGTTGCTCACGCAGGCGGGCAACAGGAAAGCGCACAGGCCCGCACCGGCATAGCCGATTCGTCGGATCATCCCAGACCTCGCCTTTCTGGACAGAAATCCGTCTACCCCATCAACGGACAAATCGACTCATAACATTCTCTAACGTGTGGTCAAGAGCAAATTCGCTCGCTGGATTGTTCGGGTGTAGCCAAGTTCTCTGGGGGATCGTAGCGGCGGCAGGATGCCGCCGCTACGATCCCCCAGAGAACTTGGCTACACCCCTACCGCCGCCTTACCCCAGGCCCAGCGAGTGAGCCTTTCTGCCGCAACCAAAAGAACTCCCCCGGCCAGCCAGCCCCAGCTTCCTTCTCGAATGAACCAGCCCGCAGCGCCGATGGCATGTCCCATGCTGAAACCCAACGACACCCAGACTGCCGGGATGATCGGCAGATACACGATCGCCAGTGTGAAACCAGTGATGGAAAGCGCACCACCTGCGATAAACGCCAGTGGATGCCGCTGGAGGATCGGCGCAAAAAGCGGGTTCCATTCATTGGCGCAAGCGAAGTCGCCACCCCAGTATTGGGCGGGTTGGCCCAACAGGGTGAGAGCGCCGTCCAACAGGCATAACACGATCGGTGGGAGACAAAGCCAGAATCGGTTCTTTCGGGACATTCAGTGATTCCGATAGATCCGGTAATTTGGGATGGATAATTTTGGGGGTTATTGCGATAGATTGTATTAGCAGGAAGAGAAGGATTTTCCCATCTTGCCGTTTTACTAGTTCTGGATGGCTTGAAAAAAGATTCAAGTATTGAGAAAACCGGCAACGCGAGTTGTGTGCCGATCATTCCGAGAGACAATAAAGAAAGGAGTTTAACGATCGGTTCGTGTATCTTCGTTTCAGGTGCGATCGGATTTGAACAGCCATAAGGATTGTGTAAATCCGCTCAGAAAATCGAACCGATCATGATGAGATGTCGAGTTCTCGACCCGTTCAGGGTGACACGATGACACCTTCGCACCTTGTCACTGTGTCATCAGCAAGGGGTTCCATCATGCGGTCATTCGGGGTCACGTTGCTCGCGGTCTGCCTGGCAGGGGCAGGTTGCAATTCGACTGGGAAGAAGTCGCCGAACAATAACACGAGCCGGCCCAAGGATCGCGCGCCCGATTCCAACAATCCCTTCTGGTCCGATAGTCCTTCCGGTCTTCCTCGCAATGGCACTGGTCCCCTCGATCGCGCTCCTTCATCCTCGGAGTATTCGGGAATTCTTGCAGGAACAGTTGTGGATGTCTCGAATCGCCCGTTGCCGGGAGTGGTCGTCAATTTCGCGGAAGCCAGCGCTCCACCCGGCAGCGCACCGAAAGGTATGGAGACGGACGGTCAAGGGCTCTTTGTCATCAAAGGATTGAAGCCGGAAGTCATGTACATGTTGACGTTTCGGGGTAACGATCGCGGTCGCAGCGTCGGCGCATCCGCACAGGCAAAGCCGCCGAATTCGCATATGCTGATTCTTGTAACCGAAGGAAACGCTGCCGGTCTTGCTCCCGTCGCGCAGCCGCTACCGGGATCCCCAATACCTGCTGCACCCAAAGATCCCGCAAAAGATCCGCCACCAGCCAAGATGCAACCAGCCCTCGAACCAGTACCTCCGGCGGCGAAAAATCCGCTGAGCGAGGGAGAGGAATACGCCCCCGGAAAAACTCCCCCTGCTTCGCGGAGTTTCCCGCCTCCTCCTTCGAGCAAGCCGGCTCCCAGCAACAACATTGCACTCGAGCCCACGAATCCTCCCGCTCCGGTTCTGAATATTCCGGGTTCAGGCCCCTATATACCTGCACCGCCGAAATACATGGAACCGCCGGCTTCGGCTTCACCGCCGATGCCGGCAGATAATGTCCCTTCATCGCCGATTACTCAGGCCACCGCACCGGGACCAAGCTCCAGGTTGCGCGTTGATTTTACTCTCTACGATCTGAGCGGCCGGCCCTGGAATTTCCGCAATCACTCCGGCAAAGTGGTATTGCTCGATTTCTGGAGCACGAATTGTATTCACTGTCTGAACGGAATGCCGAAAGTCGTCGACCTTCAAAATCGTTTTGGTCGGGATGGCCTGGAGGTCATCGGCATTGCCTGCGAGGGACCGAACCTGCGTTTCATCGATCAAGTTGCCGCGGTCGAGTCGGTCAAGGTCCGCTTCGCCGAATCCAAGTTTCCCATCAACTATCAGATGTATCTGGAAGGCACGAACTTCGAGGGCCGCGTGCAAAAGCGATTCCGCATCGATCGCTACCCCACCCTGATATTGCTCGATGATTACGGTCGAGAACTTTGGCGCAGCGATCGAAAAGAAACGACCAAATTGGACGATGCAGTCAAATATTATTTGTCGAAATGACGGATCCCCCGCGACAGGCAAAACACGATCAGCAATGAACGATGGCCGCAGCGGTGGTGAATCTGACCGGAACACCCAGCAGCACTCCCGCTTCACATGACTATGTACTTCCCGGTCCAAGCGGTACACGATGTACCTTGAACGTGCGTGAAGTCTATTTGCAAATGGAATCGGCCACGGCATTGTTGGAAAAGATCCGCTCCGCTGAATTGCCCCGATCATTATTGGTCTGGATTCCGCTGATGCAAACGGACGATTCTTCGGTTACAATCGCCGAATGGGTCAAATTGGCGTCTTCCGAACCGGACGATCGCATGCGCGGCGAGTACGGAGCGCTGGCCAAAGTTTTTGCCCGGCTCAGTGGGAATAAGGATCAATGGTTACAAGCTTTGGAGGGCTGGAATGTGATAACATCACCTTTTTTCGACGAAATCCGAACCGAAGGGCGCGCCGAAGGGCGTGCCGAAGGGCGTGCCGAGGACATTCTTCAAGTGTTGGAACTACGCTTCCAGGAAATTCCTGAAGAGATCAGCGCTCGTATTCGTCAGATTCACGACGTAAGCCGCCTTTCGCGTTGGCTGAAGGCAGCGGTCGTCAGCAAGAGCCTTGAACAATTCATGGCTGAGGTTGCACACGACTGAGTGATGCTTGTGGATTCGCGGTTCGCGTTGTATCGTACATTTATAGCCCGTTTTTCACACGTGAACCGTGCTTGAATTTGCGCATCCCTGGTTGCTGATGGCGTTGCCGGTTGTCCCGCTTTTGTTCCTGTGGGACCGATGGCGTCCTCAAGCAGCCTTGCGCTATTCCGATCTACGATCGTTCGCCACTCTCAGCCCCGGCCGGGCTGGAAGAGTACAGTTTCTTACCCGTTTCCTCCGTTCGCTGGCAATCCTTAGCCTGATCGTTGCCCTCGCCGGACCTCGCATTCCCGATCGCAAAACGCGCGTACCAGCTGAAGGGATCGCTATCGTCATTGTGCTCGATATGTCGGGCAGCATGTTCACGAAATCGTTTGAGTGGGAGCCTGGGGCTGAGCCTATCTCGCGCAATGAGGCCGCCAAAAGGGCATTTCAACTTTTCGTTAAAGGGGGCGACACGCCCGACGGCAGCCATTTTGAAGGTCGTTCCACAGATCGCGGGACCGACGCCATAGGACTTGTGACATTCACGAACTGGCCCTATCCCATCTGTCCTCCGACCTTGAATCACACGGTGCTTTTGCATTTGCTGGAAGATTCCCGGCGGCCTTCCGCGCTTGAGGAGGGCAGCAATGTCGGCGATGCCATCATGGAAGGATTGATTCGCCTCGAAAAAACGGATTCGTCGCGCAAGGTCATGATTCTGTTGAGTGACGGCGAACACAACTACGACCGCCTGGAAGAAGATCGCAGGCCGCTGAAACCGGACGAGGCCGCGGCATTTGCCGGCAAATTAGGGATTCCGATCTACACGATCGATACGGGCGGCGATCCCGATCCGTCCAAACCCAAAGAGGTCGAAAACCGCAAACGGGGCCGGGCAATCAACGAAACGGTAGCGGCAATGACCGGTGGTCGAGCATTCACAGCCAACGAGGGTCGAAAACTACTGGCGGTTTGCCAGGAAATTGACCATTTGGAACGGCAACCGATCTTGAGCCATTCGTATCGGCGCTATTACGAGTTGTATGGCTGGTGTGTGGCGGCAGGATTGTTATTCGCTCTGGGTGTGTTCATTTTGGAGCAAACGGTGTGGCGGCGGATTCCATAGGCAGTCGCCGTCGAGTAAATACCGCGCTCAACGCATCTGCGTACACTTCCTTCCATTGATCGGAATGTCGTAGTTGCTCGATCAAACCCGCCTGTCCTTTCGGATGCAGGAAAAACGCGACGGGGCGATAGCGCATTTCGATTTTCGCCAGCGACACGTTGCCGCTCGCCTCTTCGCCATACTGCTTCCACTCTTCGCGGGAAAACAGGTAATAGCGCCCATCAAATGTCACCTTCCACTTTGGCCAGCCGGCGTCGATGAGTGGTCCACCCCACTGAGCGTAGGTGTAGATCACCCCTCTCACGTTGAGCCTTTGGAGTTGCTCGATCCCACGAAGCGGAATGGTTTCGCTGAATAGGCTTGTCGAGAACACCCAGGGGAACATCAACGAGATCGCCAGTGTTATAACGATTGCCGTCCACAACAGATAAGATTTTGCGGCTCGGCCCATCGCGCTGGGTACGTCCCGACCAGCACCCATAATTCCGGCCACGGCCGGCACCACTGCGATCCCCCAAAAGATCGCAAATCGCGCTGCGCTCAAGAGCAACAACGTCAATCCGAACAACACCAGAACATCTTCGCGCGACCCGTTTGGGTCTTCGCGGATCAGCAGATAACTGATGACAACTACGCCCACAAATGCCGGCGCGGAAGCGGGCCAGTTCGCGGCGTCCCAGAGCGGAAGCCATTCCGAGATGCCAAGTTCCCGGCTAATGGCGGCATTGTGAGCTGAGACTCGAAACAAATCAAAGCCACACGGAGTAGCCAGGGTTGCTCCCGCTGCAATGAGTAGCATGAGCAAGAATCGCTGGGCTTGGAGTCGATCTCGCCGAACCAGTGCCGATAAAAACCGAATGCCCAGCACACCGACTGCGACCAGCACCGACGGATGAAGATTCTGCCAGAGTACCAGCAACACGCTGATTGCGAGTATCTTCCGCCAAGACCAGTTCATTCGCAAAAGCGATAACAGCGCAGCGAAGCAGAAAACCGCAAAGGTTTGCGGACGCAAACTGGCATGAGGAAGCGCTGTCATGAAGCCCAGACCCATCCCCAGCGCAATGCCCAGCGGGTTTGCTCGACGACATAACGAGAGCCCGACCAACAAGAACAATCCCGCAAACAGCAAAGCATCGACCTGTTTCATCAACGCCCAGCCACCTAGGGAGTGAAGCCAGGCATAAATGATCTGGCTGAGCCAGCACAGCGGAATGATTAATTCATCCTGATGCGTTGATGTGAATGGCTCCGCGTTACGAATTCGCCGCGTTCCAGGGAAAGGGAGCCGAGCTTGCGTTGCCAGAAGATGTCGGTGTCGTGAATGGGACGAAACTGCAACACCAAAACCATCGCCGCGAAAACGATGAGAAGCCAGAGTGATTGCGCCCCGGATGATGATTGGGCGTGGCGCTCTTTGATCTCGATGATTCCGGAGGTTTTCTCACGATCTGACACGTCAATTTCCGACGAAAGAGGAAGTTGAGAGCACACGAATCCGAATACTCAGGCGTCAACTTGATACAAACGGACAAACTCACTGAATTCCGAACGTGATGGACGACGCCGAGGCGTTGTGGAGATTTTATCATGCTGCATCCGGAACTGAATGGATTCCATATACTTACCGTTACACTCCTTTGAATCGATCGAATCCGTTTACTATCCCACCTGGAGCATCTCTTCTCATGCCGCGATTTCTCATTCCGTTAGCAGTAGCCTTTCTGTGCGTTCTTTTCACGTCGGCCGCACATCCGGAAGAACCACGAAAAGGATCGGACGCGGATCGTATTACCGTTGCTCCCACCGACTGGCCCTGGTGGCGGGGTCCGAATCGCAACGGCATTGCCAATGGCAAGCAGAATCCTCCTCTGAAATGGAGCGAATCGGAAAATATCTTGTGGAAAAGCCTGGTCCCCGGACGAGGTCACAGCTCCCCAACGGTGGTCGGCGATCAGGTGTTTCTCGCCACCGCCGACCACGAGAAAGAGGTTCAATCCGTTCTGTGCTACGATCGGCAAACGGGCAAACTCAGGTGGCAAACGGAGGTCCATCGCGGCGGTTTTGCGAAGAAAGGCAACGCGAAAACTTCATTGGCTACTTCCACAGTAGCATGCGATGGTCAACGCATCTTTATCAATTTCCTTCATGCCGGCGCTATCTATACCACGGCTCTGGACCGACAGGGAAAACAACTCTGGCAGAAGAAAATCACCGATTATGTTCTCCATCAGGGCTTCAGTACTTCCCCCGCGCTTTACCAATCCCTGGTGATCGTGTCGGCAGATAACAAGGGAGGCACGGGCATGATCGCCGCCCTCGATCGAGCCACCGGCAAATTGGTGTGGAAACGCGATCGTCCCAAATTGCCGAACTATGCCTCGCCCATCATTCTGAAGGTTGCCGGCAACGACCAGCTCTTTTTGACGGGCTGCAATCTGGTGACAAGTCTCGACCCGCTCACCGGTAAGCAACTCTGGGAAATCAAAGGCTCGACCGAGGAATGCGTGACTTCCACCATAACCGATGGCGAACACATCTTCACCAGCGGCGGCTATCCCAAGAATCATATCGCGGCGGTGCGGGCCGACAGCTCCGGCAAGGTGGCATGGGAGATCAACACCAGGGTCTATGTCCCGTCCATGCTGGTAAAGGATGGCTATCTCTACGGCGTGTTGGATGGCGGAGTCGCCATGTGCTGGAAATCCGACACCGGCAAAGAGGTCTGGAAAGGTCGTTTGGGTGGAGGGTTCAGCGCATCGCCGGTGCTCGTGGGCGAGCTAATCTTCGCCACCAACGAATCGGGCAAGACCTTTATCTTCAAGGCCGGTCCCGACGCGTTTGAGTTGATCGGCGAAAACCAGTTAGGGAACGAAGTGTTTGCTACGCCGGCGATCTGCGGAGATCGCATCTTTATGCGCGTCGCCAACCAGATGCAAGGCCGCCGACAAGAAATGCTCTATTGTATCGGCAAGAAAGAATAGTCATTTCAAATAAGCGCTGTCGAGAAAGATCGAGTTTGCGAAGGTCATTCCCCGCAGGCTGTAGCCTTTGGTTTTTAGAAACTCACCGGTCTGGGCATCCATTTTCATGGTGCTCGTGACCAATGTTTCCGTGCAAATAATTTTCGGTCGATACGTGCTGTAGTCCAAAGTCTTGAGAATCTCGTAATCGAGCCCTTCGACATCGATGGAAAGGTAATCCGGTGCCCGCCCGTCCAAGTGGGTTCCGATGATCTTGTTGATGTTCACCAGAGGCATCTTGACGACCTTTTCGATCTTCACTTCTCCTTGCGTCTCGCGGATACGCTTTTCGGCTTCGTCCTTGCTAAAAGTGTTCCACTGGCTCAGGCTCATGACATAATAGTCCGCTGCTTCTTCATCCGCGATGCCGACGCCGATGTTCAGAACGGTATCGCGCTGGCGTTTCGCCTTGATCTGTCGAACGAGAGCGACGTTAGGCTCCACGAGGACGCCCTTGCCGCCACGCTTGTAGAGGAGGTAAGTGTTATTGGAGAAGATCGGCAGATAGGCCCCAATGTCGAGATAGGTTGGCTTTTCGATACCCATTGTCTTGAGCATCGTCCAAACGGTGAGATCCTCACCGAACTGGGCATAAGCCTCGTTCGCCGATTCGGGAAAGTCATCCGCAGCCAGGACGCTCACGCCGACCGCTCCGGCAATCCCCGCGGATAGACCGGCGACCGAGCCAAAGAGAAAATCGCGCCGCAGATATTGATGTTTATCGGTAGAATTCATTCCGTACCCCCGAAAGTAGATCGCAACTCTCCACAAACCTAGAGCATAATTGCGCTACGGGCGGAAAAAACTTCTGAAATCAGATTAAGGTCGGTATCGATGCCCGTTGCCAACACACTTTGGAATGTTCCCAATCTCCTCACGCTGAGTCGATTACCGCTTTCTGTCATCCTTTTCGCGTGCATTGCCGAACAATGGTGGCTTCTGAGTCTCGTCGTCTTCACCATCGCTTCTTTGACGGATTGGCTGGACGGCTGGTGGGCAAGACGATTTAACCAGTTGACCTCGTTCGGCAGGACTTTTGATCCGTTGATCGACAAGGTAATGGTAGGGGGTGCGTTTATCTATTTGATGTTGGTACCTGCAGCGGGGCTACTGCCCTGGATGGTTACGGTCGTGATCGGACGAGAGCTGCTCGTCACGGGAATTCGCGGCTACATTGAGGCGCTGGGCAAAAAATTCGGCGCGGACTGGTTTGGAAAACTGAAAATGGTCTTGCAATGCGTGGTGCTGTTCGTGATCTTCATGGTGATGACGTGCCGGGAACAAAGCTGGTTCGGAGAACAACTCGGCTTGCTCGAAACCTTGCAAATCGTTCTGATTTACGCGATGGTAGCGGCAACGATCGGAAGCGGTTTGAACTATTGTTGGCGAGCGGCGCAGTTGGCCCGAGTTGAGTGAGTGTCACGATGGATCACGATCAGCGATTCAAACAGCTCATCTCCGAACTCTTACCGGAACTCATCGACCTGTCTGCCCCCAAAGTTGCCACTCTTCTCGATTTCCCTTCGATCGAATGGATGCCGCAAGAAGTCTACCTCGATCCGCATCAGGGCAACAAGCGAACCCTCGATTTGGTAGCACGAGTGAGAACTAGAAAACCGATCCGCGATCCGAAAGCACCGGGAGGGATTGCGAACGAGATCGTTATCGATGTGGAAGTCGAATCCCGGGACAGTCTGGAACGACTCCGTCCCCAAATCCACGATTACTTCGGCTACCTGCGACGCAAGTACCAAGTACCTGTCTTCTCCGTCGGCTTATTGTTAAACGTCGGTCTGAACGGCATCGGTTGGGATAAATATGAAGATCGACATTTTGGCAAGGCTCTGGTACGATTTCAATATGCTTACCTCGGCTTGCCTGCCCTGGATGGCATGAGCTATCTACGCGGCAACAATATCCTCGGAGTCGCCCTTTCGGCCTTGATGCGCATGCCCAGCGACGGCCGGGCCCGCATTAAAGCCGAGGCCTTCCGGAGAATTGCACTCTCCGACAAGAACGACCATCAAAAGCATATTCTGGCGGAGTGTTTTGACGCGTACTTTGTGCTGAGCGACGAAGAAAACGAAGAATTCGAGCGAATTCAACAAGAAGAAGATTTTCGGGAGATCCGAGCAATGACTAGTTTATGGACAAGACAAGGCCAACTTGAAACCGATCGTCGATTGTTGCGTTTGCTTATCGAAAAACGCTTTGGAGTCCTGTCCAAAGTTACCCAAGAAAAGATCAATGCTCTTTCCGTAGAGCGCCTTGAGGAATTAATCGTCTCTTTTTCTGAGGTTCGTTCGCTGGAAGAAGTAGGATTGAAATGATGGCAAGCACACTCGGATTCTGCATTGTCGGCTGCGGCATGATTGCCCGATTCCATGTCCGCGCTGCTGGAAGTGCCCGGAGCTCAGATCAAGGCTCTTGTTACTCGGACTCCTGCCAATGCGGAAAAGCTGATTCAGGAGACGCAACTGACTTCTCCCTGTGCCATTGTCACCGACCTAAGCGAAGCTTTGCGACGCCCGGATGTGGATGTCGTTATCATCACCACGCCATCCGGGGCACACATGGAGCCTGCGATCGCGGCCGCCAATGCCGGGAAGCACGTTATTGTTGAGAAGCCGCTCGAAATCACTGCCGAACGATGCGATCGGATCATCGACGCTTGCGAGCGCAACGGCGTCCAGTTGTGTACGATTTTCCCATCGCGCTTTCACGAAGCCAACATCGCCCTCAAGAAAGCAGTTGAGACTCGACGATTTGGCCGGCTCACCCTGGGCGAAACAACTTGTAAATGGTGGCGGTCCCAGGCCTACTACGACGAAGGTGGCTGGAAGGGCACTCAGGCGCTCGATGGCGGCGGTGCCTTGATGAACCAGGCGATTCACAACGTCGATTTGTTGCTCTGGATGATGGGCAAAGCCACGCAAGTGTCGGGATTTACCGCGACTCTGGCACATGAACGCATCGAAGTCGAGGATACTGCCGTGGCTTGTTTGCGCTTCACCAACGGCGCGCTCGGCGTCATCCAGGCCGCGACGAGCGTTCATCCTGGGTTGCCCAAGACGATCGCGGTTCACGGCGATCGCGGCTCCGCCGTGATCGAGCAAGAGGATATTCTGCGCTGGGACTTTCTCACGGAAACCTCCGAAGATGCCTCGATCAAACAGCGATTTGCTCAAAAAAGCGGAGCCTCGGGCGGTTCCAGCGATCCCAAGGCGATTTCCCACCAGGGTCATGCTCGCCAGTTGGCCGATTTTGTTCGAGCAATCCAGACCAACACTGCCCCCCTCGTCGATGGCAGAGAGGGAAGAAAATCGGTGGCGCTTATTTGCGCTATTTATGAATCAATGCGCACCGGCAAAGTCGTGACCTTGTGACAGCGATCCGAGTCCGAGTAGCGAATAACAATGCCAGGAGGGCACAATGGCCAAGAAACCGCGTTCACCCGTTCTCGATTACCTGGTGTTTTTGATCGTTCGCCTCGCGGTGTGCTTCTTGCAAACTTTACCCCTGCGAATCGGCGCTCGGCTCGCTTCCATACTGGCCTGGCTGGCCTATCACGTCGACAAACGGCATCGCGAAGTCGCGCAGAGAATCTTCGACACGCCTTTCCGGAGCGTTGTTCGGATCCCCGCGCCTGCGATCGGCTCGTGCGAGGCTGCTATAAGCATTTTTGTCTAATGTTAATTGAAATGATGTATCTTCCGCGCAAACTTCACACCCAGAATTGGCGGAGCTTTGCCCAACTGAACAATTCCGACCTCGCGCGGGGTTTGGTCACCGGCAGGCCGTTGCTCATCGTGACGGGGCATTTTGGTAACTGGGAGCTTGCCGGGTTTACCATGGGCCTGTTAGGTTTTCGCATTTACGCCATTGCAAGAATCCTCGATAATCCTTACCTTGAACGGTTCTTCAAAAGCTTCCGCCAGAAGACCGGGCAAACAATCTTGGCCAAAAAGGGTGATTTTGAGAATATCACCGGCGCACTGGTCGAATGTGGCACGATCGCAACGCTCGGCGATCAGGATGCGGGGCCACGGGGATTATTCGTCAATTTCTTCAACCGTCCCGCTTCCACTCACAAGGCGATCGCCTTGCTGGCGCTACAGCATCGCGCTCTCATGGTGGTGGTCGGGACGGTGCGAATCGGGAAGGCTTTGGAGTACAAAGTGATTTGCGAGGATCTGATCGACTCCGCAGATTACGCTCATCGACCCGATGCCGTGCGAGCCATCACCGAACGATACACCGCTGCTCTGGAACGGATGATTCACTGTTACCCGGAACAGTATTTCTGGTTACACCGCCGCTGGAAACATCAGCCGGCAGCAAGAAAAGCAAAACAGGCAGCATAGAATTGAGCGTTTGATGGTTACCATGTATTCTACTCCGAGATAGAATCATCGAAAGGTAGAAGAAATCTCGATCGTAGAATTATCGTCATCGTTGATTTGGAGTCGTTCCCGTGTTTACCCCCGGAAATGTTATTCTTGGTCTGAAAATCGGTGTCTCTGCGGTTACGGTTCTCCTGATTGCATCAGGTACTGCCATTGCTCTGGGTCGAGTAAGGTTGCATGGACGCATCAACATTGTCTTTTTTATCTTGACGACTCTCACCGTGGTTGGCTTTGAATTCATCATTCGCTTCGTGAATCCGCAGTTGACCGACAGTTTTAGCGAGGAAGCAAAACAGGCCCTGCGCATTCACCTGTCGTTTTCGGTGCCCTCCGCCATCATGCTGCCATTCATGCTTTGGACAACACGAAATCACCGCAAACTCCACGCCCGACTGGGCATTCTCTTTGCGCTGCTATGGACCGGAACCTTCATTACCGGCGTCTTCTTCCTTCCTTGTTGACGGGGTGATTCATGAACCCGTCTCTCGGCGACACCGGTGACAAAGAGATTCCCGAAGCTCAGAAAGTGGGAGAAAGTTTCGCTGCTTTGCTGACCCATGACTGGCAGATCGATAACCCCGATCAACTCTTGCAGCCTGTCCAGGACGATACGCTTCCGATTGGTCCGTTCGCGGATCGAGACTCGGAAATTCCAGAGGCAACGCCTCTGCCGACGGCGGAAGCGGTCATCGATGCTGAAATTCCCCCCACTCCGCTGCAAATCATCGAAGCAATGCTCTTTGTCGGCGGCAGTCCGCTGACTGCCCAGCGTGCCTGCGAGATCATCCGGGGATTGACCGCCATTCAGTTTCGGGACTGGATTGACGTTCTCAATCGCGTCTATCGAATGCAGAATCGCCCCTATCTTGTCGTTAATACTCAGCACGGCTACTCCTTGATGATTCGCCAGCGCTATCGGCCAATGAGGGAACGTCTCTATGGCGGGCCGCGCGAAGGTTCGACTTTCGCAAGCTGCGCTCGATGTCTTGTCCTTGATCGCCTATCGGCAGCCGATTTCAAAAGGGGAACTCGATAGCGTGCGCGGCGCGGAATCGGCGACCATTCTCCGTCAATTGGTCCGACTGGGACTGGTCGCGATCGTTCAAAGGGGAGATGCTGCGCAGCGCGATGTTTCTTATGGAACATTGCCGCGCTTCCTCGAAGTCTTTGGTCTGAGCGGATTGGATGACCTCCCGCAACTGGCAGAACCTCAGCAACTATGAATCGGGCCAGACAGCGAAAAACCAAGAAGCGATTGCAACAATCCTACCATCTTTCCTGTTCCCATCATTTCCCGGAATCGGCAAAATCGCTAAACGCTGCTTGAACGGATCAACCCTCATCTTGTAGCTTGAACCATATCGATGAGGAATCGGTGTGGAAATCACACAAGCCATAGTCACCGATTCCCAGGGTTTGACGTACTCCTATCAAGAGGTTGTTCCATGATTTTGCCTCGTTTTCCGCATTTCAGAGCGCTCGCCGCTGCTGGAATCATGACTGTGTTCTTATCAACGGTGGTTCAGGCCCAGGAAAAAAAGTACGACGACTTCGACAAAGTCGTTGCAGGTTCCAAGCAATACGAGGGACTGTTCAAACTCCATCAGAAGGACGATCATCTTTTCGCCGAGATCCGACACGATCAGTTCGACAAGCCGTTTCTCGCGCCGATCGCCATTGCCCGTGGCGGTGAACTTGCTGCTCATACCATGAATTTCGGTGACCAATGGGTCATCATGTTCAAACGTGTTGGCGACAAAGTCAGGCTCCTGCGCCGGAATGTTCACTTTCATAGCGGATCGGGGCCAATCGCGAAAGCAGTTGAAACAACCTATGCCGATTCCATCCTGATGGCGCTACCGATCCGAACCATCAATCACGCCCGAAATACCGTCGTCATCGATCTCGGAGATATTTTTCTGACCAACTTCGGAGATCTTCCCTTTGGGAGCATCGATCCCCGCAGAACGGGATGGGAAAAGGTCAAAGCTTACCCGCACAATATTGAGTTACAGGTCACGGCGACTTTTACCGGCAGGCAAACCGGCGATGGAGTGATCGATTCGCGCGGCAACACCATGGTCATTCATTATGGGATTATCGAAATGCCCGATACCCATTATCACCCCCGGCTCGCGGATGATCGAGTTGGTCATTTCCTGACCGTCATCAAGGATTTTGGCAACGATTCCAAAGACACTTCGTACGTGCGCTACGTCAACCGCTGGCGGCTGGACCGGGTCGATGGCTCGCACTGGAAAGAGGGCGGGAAACTGGTCCCGCCCAAGAAGAAGATCATCTTCTGGATCGAGAAATCGGTGCCGGACGAGTACCGAGCGGTCGTTCGCGAAGGGATTCTGGAATGGAACAAGGCATTTGAAAAGATCGGCTTCCGCGATGCCATCGAAGTGCGGCAGCAGGAAAATGAGGACTTCGACCCCGAAGACATCAACTACAACACTTTCCGCTGGATCACCAGCGACGCGCGGCTACGCGATGGGGCCGTCGCGCGCCAACCCGCTCACGGGCGAAATCCTCGACGCCGACATCATCTTCGATGCCAGCATGGTGCGTTATCTACAAGAGCGAGCAGCAACTCTTCAAGAATGAGCCGCGGCATGGTATTCGAGCCGGCCAGTCTCGATTCAGGCGAGCCGAAAGGGCTGGAATTTGCCCGGACCGGCCACCGCGAAATCCACGAGCTGGAATGACAGGAATCCTCCAGGTGCGGAAGAATCACTGTCCGAGTTGCGTGCCAGATCCGCGCCATACGCGGCGGTGTCTGCCAGTGCGGAGCACACAAGCACAGCGAACTCGGCCTGGCCCTCATGGCTCTGGCCCAGGCGAACCTCAAGCCGGGCGACAAACTGCCCGATGAACTCGTCCTTCAGGTAGTCAAGGAGACCGTAATGCATGAAGTCGGCCACACCCTTGGCTTGCGGCATAACTTCAAGGCCAGCACCATGCTGAAGAACGAGCAACTGCACGACATCGCCATCACGCGGAAGAATGGACTGGTCGGATCAGTCATGGACTACAACCCGGTGAATCTCGCTCCCAAGGGTGTGAAGCAGGGAGACTTCTTTACCAGCACCATCGGCCCCTACGACTACTGGGCCATCGAATATGCCTACAAGCCGATCTCCGGAAACGACCACGAGGAACTGCAAAAAATTGCCTCGCGCGGAGCCCAACCCGGATTGGATTATGGAACCGATGAGGATCTATACATGACGCACGATCCGCTGGTGAATCAGTGGGATCTGGGCAATGACCCGATGAAATTCGCCCAGGAGCGGATGCTGCTGGCGGAAGAGTTGATGAAGGGTCTTGCCGATCGCGTGGTCGAAAAGGGCGAAGGTTATCAGCGTGCTCGCGTGGCTTTCTCCTTGCTCTTACGGCAGTATGGCGATGGTGCCCATTTGACGGCGAACTTCGTGGCCGGCGAAGCGCTCAATCGCGATCATCGAGGAGATCCCAATTCGCGCGACCCTCTGGCTCCGGTCAAGCCTGCAAAACAACGCGACGCCCTCCTTTTTCTGCAACAACATATTCTCACCGACAAGCCGTTTCATTTTCCGCCGGACGTGTTGCGGAAACTGGCGGCAGATCGCTGGCTGCACTGGGGCCACGAGTCGAACTGGCTGCGCGGCGTCGATTTTCCGTTAAACGAGCGAATCCTCGCGATTCAATCGATCGTGTTGAACGATCTGATGAATCCTCAAACCTTGAGACGGGTCCAAAACCTGGCGTTGACCACGGATGAGAAGGACCAGCCGATCACGGTTGCCGAGATCTTCCGGAGTCTGACCGACAGCATCTTCATCGACCTTCCCAAAGGAGAGAAATCTGCAACGGAAAAATCATCCGTGATCCGTCGCAATTTGCAGCGCGCGTATTTGCGGAATTTGAGTTCGCTGGTCTTGCAAGGCAGTCCTCCCCCGGATGCGCGAAGTCTGGCTCGGATGCACTTGCGAGACATCGGTCGGCGCATCGATCAGTTGCTTTCCGACAAGAAAGTTCAGTTGGACGATACGCTGCGCGCCCATCTCGAAGAGAGCAAGGAGCTGATTGCGAAAATATTGAATGCCCAGGTTCAAACCGATTTGCCGTAATTCTGCTGTGTCCGAAGGACGTAGAGTACTCCTCACGCGGAGCGCGCGGAGCGTGAGGAGTACAGCTACGGACACCAGTCTTTGCATTCCGAACCTCATCGGTCCTACACTCTCGCCAATACACCACCCCTATGAAACTCTCCCTCTTCTCCATCAGTTACGCCGGACTTTGGGGCCAGGATCGTCTGGAACTCGAAGATTTTCTTCATCACGCAGCGCAACTCGGCTTTACGAATGTCATGATCGCGGGCAAGCGGCCTCACCTCTCACCACTCGATACAACCCAGGATCAGCTCGAACTTCTGCGTCGCGTACTGGAACTAACCGGCCTGCACTGTTCGATCCTCGGAGCGTATACCGATTTTGCCGGCGGGCAGGCCGGCGAGGTTCCATACGTCGAAATGCAGATCCATTATGTGGAGCTGTTGGCTCGAATGGCTCAGCAACTGGGGGCGAACATCATTCGCGTTTTCACGAGCTACGAATCTTCAACCCTTCCCTTTGCCACGCTTTGGGAACGAACCGTCAAGGCGATTCGGGAATGTTGCGATCGTGCTGCGAAATATGATGTCAGTCTGGCAGTCCAGAACCATCACGATATTGCAGTTCATAGCGATGTGCTGTTGGAATTTCTCAACGACGTCGATCGTCCCAACTGTAAACTTGGCTTTGATGCCTGGTCGCCGGCGCTGCGCGGTGAGAACCTTTACGAGGCAGCCAAACGTCTGGCTCCCTACACCATTTGCACGACCAACGCAGACTACGTTCAGTTGCCGCGCTTTCAGTATCAGCCTGCCCTCGTAAACTATCAACGACTCCTGCCCGATGCGGTACGCGCGGTGCCATTCGGGGAGGGCTCTATCAATTACCAGTCGTTCTTCACTGGTCTTCGTGATGGCGGTTTCGATGGGGTGGCGACTTTCGAGATGTGTTCTCCGCTCCGGGGCGGCGGCTCACTGGAAAACCTCGATCGGTGTGCATCGACCTATGTCAATTGGATGAAGAAGCATGGATTTGCTTAGCCGGGATTGTAGGGCGGGTCGAGGCTTTGCGAGGCCCGCCAGAGTGGGACGGCGGGCCTCGCAAAGCCTCGACCCGCCCTACACTGAGTGTTAATTTTGCAACAGGTTCTTAGAATACTCAATCCTCGAACGAGTCATGGAGAACGCAAATGAGAATAGTAGCGCTATTGATGCTGACTCTCGTTTTCACGCCTTATGTGCATGGACAGGAGAAAGGCTTTGAGCCGCTCTTCAACGGTAAGGATCTTACCGGCTGGGAGATGAAGCAGGCGAAGGGAGACATCAAGGATTTCTGGTCCGTGAAGGAAGGTGGTATCCTTTCCGCGAAGGCCGGAACCGGCTGGATATCAACGACCAAGGAATACGGAGATTTCGTGTTGCGGGTCGAGTGGCGCATTCAGGCCGACGGCAATAGCGGCGTCTTTCTTCGCGTTCCGGGCGTCGTTGAGGGTAAATCGCCCAGCGGCACCGGCATGGAAATTCAGATACTCGACGATAATTCCGCGAAGTATAAGGGCAAGCTCAAGCCCTACCAATATAGCGGCTCCATCTACACCTTCGTGCCCTGTTCAAAGCCGGTTTTCAAAGGCGCGGGCGAATGGAATAAATTTGAACTGATCTGCGACAAAGATAAGATCACGGTGGTCTTCAACGGCGAAAAGGTTGCTGAAGGCGATGCGAGTATGGGCGAACTTGCCAAGCGACCCAAGAAAGGGTTCATCGGCCTGCAAAATCACGGCTCCCCGGTCGAATTCCGCAACGTCGAGATCAAGGTGCTGACCCGCCCCTAAACGAATGTTGAGACCGTTTCTGAGGCAGGAAAAGCCAAAAGCCTCCTCGTTCCCACGGTCCTCCGTGGGAACGCACGTGCCGAGACGCTCCGCGTCACGTTCATCCGCAAAGTTCTTTCTCTGTGCGGGGTCGCGTTGGGTGTTTCTTCAATCGGGACGCAGAGCGTCCCGGTCGTGCGTTCCCACGGAGGACCGTGGGAACGAGGTCATTAAAAGCGTCTTCCGATTTGATCCAGTCTCTTAATTGTGCAGTCTGGTTCAACCAGTTTTCGAGAGATTGAAATGTCATCGTTTTTTCGATTCCTGAGTCTGGCCTGGGTGCTTAACATTTCTTTGATAACGCACGGCGCAGAAGAAAAGAAGTCACCCGAAGTTCCCGTCAAAGCCGTCGTCGATACAACGCTCACCACCCAATCCGGTCACATTCGGCAATTGGCCTTCGATGGCGACAAGGATTCCTATTTCGCTTCGGAAAAGAATCTTCGCAAGACAGACCATTTCACGCTCGTTTTCACAAAGCCAATCGCTGTGAAGTCACTCGTGGTCACGACGGGCAAACCAAAGGGCGGTGATGCGTTGGAATCGGGTTCGATTGAAGCCTCTTCGGACGGCAAGACCTTCAAGCAACTGGCAACTTTCAAGGATGGCCAGGCTCGTGCGGGACAACAGATAGGAAAGTTCATCGCAATCCGCATCAGGGCTAACGAAGATATGAAGCACCCGCTGGTGATCCGTGAAATCGCGATCGACTCTGAGCCTGCCGTGGCAATCTTCAAGTATCCTGTCGAGTTCAGCGTGGATGTTTCCGATGCACCCGAAATGAAGGAATGGGCCGAGAAAGCCGCCCGAATATGCGAGCGCGAATACACGATGATTAACGAGGAACTCAAGAGCGCTGGCTTCAAACCGCCGCGCACCGTCAAAATGTCGCTGAAGAGCGATTATGATGGCGTCGCCTACGCGAGCCGAGGTGAGATCACCGGTTCCGTGAAATATTTCAAAGCGCATCTCGACGACATCGGGGCCATGGTCCACGAGACCACGCATATTGTCCAGCAATATCGCACCCGGAATAATCCAGGCTGGCTTGTCGAGGGTATCGCGGACTACGTGCGATTCTTCAAATACGAGCCTGGGAAGATTGGGCCAATCAGCGCCCGACGGGCGCATTATGATGGCAGCTATCGTGTAACCGCAGCTTTTCTACAGTATTTGACCACGCAATACGACAAAGAGATCGTCCTGAAACTCAACAAGGCGATGCGCGAGGGAGAATACAAGGACAGTATTTTCAAGGCACTGACCAAGAAAACGCTGAAAGAACTCGACGACGAATGGCGAGCCACCCTGAAGAGGCCAGAGTAGACGGACTCGACGAACTGTTGAATCTGTAGTCGGTTGTAATCGTTTGTAGCGGCTGCGCCCTCATCTCCAAAGACTTCGAAAAAGCCCGGGCAGTTAGCGGCCCAACCCAATTGCCCACCTTCTACCGCTTACCGTATCTCGGATTGCACAATTTGCCCAATTGATGTATGAGCGATAATCCGACCATGCCGGTCGATGGTTTTGAACACGGAGGCTTCTTACCATGTCGCGGAATATTCCTTCCCAATCCGCTCGCCGAATTGTCTTGTGTGCCGGATTCTTCATCGCAATTGTTTCCTTCGGTTCCAAGATGTGTACGCGCGCGGATGAGCAGCAATCCGACGCCAACAAGAAGTTGCAGGCAGATATCGATGAGATTGCCAAACTCTGGGCGATGGGACAGAGTTCCACACCTTACATCCAGAAGGTTGCGAAAGATCGTATCGCTGTCTGGAAATCGGCAGCTGAGGGCGGTTCTGCCATAGGACAATTCTTTCTCGGAAGGGCACTGGAAGAAGGCGCAGGAATCGCAAAAGACCAAACTGCTGCGGTCGAATGGTTCAGGAGATCGGCCGAGCAGGGGAATGCGCGAAGTCAAGCGGCGCTGGGGCGTTGCTATAGCGATGGAACTGGAGTCGAACGTGATCCGAAAAAGGCGGTTCTGTGGTATCGCAAAGCAGCGGAGCAGGGACATCCTTCTGGCCAAAATTCTCTTGGGCGTTGCTATCACGATGGAACTGGAGTCGAACGTGATCCGGAAAAGGCGGTTGCGTGGTATCGCAAAGCAGCGGAGCAGGGACATCCTTCTGGTCAAACTTCTCTTGGAAATTGCTATCGCGATGGGACTGGAGTCGAAAGTGATCCGGAAAAGGCGGTTTCGTGGTATCGCAAAGCAGCAGAGCAGGGTTATGCCGGTGCACAATACGCTCTTGGCTACTGTTATTCGCGTGGTGCGGGGGTTCAGAAAGATTCTAAATTGGCATTTGATTGGTTTCACAAAGCCGCTCTGCAGGGCCATGCCACTTCCCAATACGCGCTTGGACATTGCTATCGCAAGGGTGATGGGGTGCAACGCGATGTGAAGGAGGCCGTCGAGTGGTACCGTAAGTCCGCAAATCTAGGAGACTCAGGCGGTCAAAACAGTTTGGGTGTCTGTTATGCGGTCGGAGACGGAGTCGAGAAAGATCCGAAACAAGCCGTCGAGTGGTTTCGCAAGGCTGGTCAGCAGGGAAATGCCGATGCACAATGCAACCTTGCGGGTTGCTATCAAAATGGAAACGGAGTGGAACGCGACACGAAGTTAGTGGTCGAGTGGTTACGCAAATCCGCCGACCAAGGACATCCGGCAGCTCAATTTGCTCTCGGCTCGTGCTATGCCAATGGTGTCGAGGTTCCGAAAGACATGACTATGGCAGTGCAATGGTGTCGAATGGCTGCCGAACAAGAACTTCCCGAAGCTGAAGTCAGGCTGGCCGATTGCTACCTGAAAGGAAATGGGGTGGCCAAGGACGCGAAACTAGCCGTTCATTGGTTACGCAAAGCCGCCGAACATGGAAACGCGGACGCTCAATTCGGTCTCGGCTCGTGCTATGCAACTGGTATTGAAGTTCCGAAAGATAAGACTATCGCGGCGCAATGGTGTCGAAAGGCAGCGGAACAGGGACTTGCTGAGGCTCAGTTCAGACTTGGTGCTTGTTACATGCAAGCCGAAGGCGTGGAAAAAGACTCTCATATAGCTGTTCAATGGTTTCGCAAGGCCGCCGACCAAGGACACGCGCTGGCCCAGTATGATCTTGGTTGTTGTTACTGCGACGGCCAGGGTGTAAACAAAGATGAAAGGCAAGCATTTGCATGGTTCAGCAAGGCAGCCGATCGGGGACTTGCAGCGGCTCAGTGCAAACTTGGTGCTTGTTACTTGCAAGCCGAAGGCGTGGAAAAAGACTTTGAAATAGGAGTTCAATGGTTTCGCAAGGCCGCCGAGCAAGGCGATGCGCTAGCCCTCTATGATCTCGGTTATTGTTACTACTATGGAGAGGGAGTAAACAAAGATGAAAGGCAAGCATTTGCATGGTTCAAAAAGGCTGCCGAGCAGAAACTTCCGGAAGCTCAATACATGCTTGCTCACTGCTACCGCACTGGTTTGGGCGTTGAGACGGATGTGAAAAAGGCTGTCGAATGGTGCCGAAAAGCTGCGGATCAAGGCTACAACCTTGCGCAAATTGGCCTTGCTTGGTATTACCTGGAGGGCACCGGGGTTGAGAAAAATGAGAAGATCGCCGATGAGTGGTTTCAAAAAGCGCACACGCCGGCCGCTGAGGTCGAAGCGATCAAATCGCAAATCAAGAATCGGTCGGCGGCAATCGAATTGCCGCTGCCGTCAAGTTCAACAATAACGAATCAAGCAACGGCAACACCGCGCACGGTTGAGAATTCGACCACGCCCATTGAGGAACTGTTGAAGCGATAGTGTGCCGAAGCGGGTATTGCAGAAATTCATCCGAACGGCGTTCGTGCTAATCTTGCCCGTTCAAAAGGACGGATCATCGGCACCACAGGGGAAGTCCGTGCCGGAAGTCGCTTGGCGAACGTAGGCACGTGGCGGAATCGCTCGGATATCGGGCATGCGTGGTCCGCAGAGGCCAGTGAACGTGTAAATATCGAGACCGATCCCTGGCACACTTACCATTTGTCGAACTCGGGAATAATGGTTCACAATGCTGGACCAGCTATAGTTTATCATTACACGGATGCGGCAGGTGCAGTTGCCATTGCGAAAAATGGATTGTGGCCGGGAAGTGCGGTTACTGCGGACCTATACGCTACACCTCAAGCGGCTTCTCAGGCCCTAGGAATTCCAGTTGGGCACGCGACTCATGTAGTTGCAATTGAGAATGCTGGTCAATTTCGGCCGCTTCAAGGTGGTGTTGTGCAGCCGTCAATCAGATATTCCGGCGGTGGCTCGCAGTTCACAAATGATGCCAAAGTCCCCGCGAGCACCGTAAGAGGTACATTTACGACAGGCAGCCCACCACCACCTGGTTGCTGACCGAAATCGACCGCATTGAGCAATTACAATCCAGGTATTTAACACGAAGCGATTGCCCGGGCCGATCGCCAATGGTTAAATGATCTTGATCTTTTCGCGGGAGAGCAATCATGTCGCTACCTCAAACAATCCGGTCTCTCGAGGGACGGCTATTATGCTTCGAGCCTCGCTATGGTTGGGGCTGGTATCGCCTCGGGGTGAGCGACAACGAGCGCTTTTTGGATTACACCGAGGTGGATTTTGCAGGCGCATTCCACATTCGAGTTCGTCGGACTTTCGATTTCGGGGGCGAGCCGCGGGGCATAGTCGGTCGGGTTGAGGAGTCCGGGCACCTCTTTGACGGCTTGTGGGCGTCGACGTGGACAATGCAAACCGGGGAATTCGATCTCGAAACGCGGCTTTGTCCGCGATGGGATATCGAACTAGGGCCAACCGAGCCGTTTGTCGATGAGTGGCCCTCAAGCCCGGATACGCCGCCGGCCTACGCGGGTCACGGTGGGGTGCTTGCCGTGTCACTTGCCGCGATCCGGCTTGGTACCGAGCGGGGTGAATAGCGACAAAGGCAATTGCGCCGGTCGTCCCGCCCGCCCGTCGAGTCGCCGATCGCACGGAGAGGCGACGCCTATCCCACGCTGGGCGTTCTCTCGGGGTTGCGGTAACCCTGAGCATTGACGTTATCCACCATTCAAGGCACCCGACAACTCACGCACTACTTGACAGATGCCCTCCTTATCCGCTTGCTCCAAGCGCCTGACGATTGCGCTGCCGACGATCACGCCGTCAGCGATCTCTTTGAGTTGCCGAACTTGCGCCGGCTTGCTGACGCCGAATCCCACACAGAGCGGTAAGTCGGTCATTGTCCGAAGCCGTTGCAATTGCTGTTGCAGAGTATCCGGCAGTTGATCGCGTTCTCCGGTAATGCCCACAATGCTGACGCAATAAAGAAACCCGGTGCACACCTTCACGATTCGCTCAGCGCGTTCCGGCGGCGTTGTCGGAGTGACCAGCAGAATCAATTTGAAATCGTTGTCGGCAGCGAGTTTGGCAAACTCATCGGCCTCTTCAGCAGGAAGATCGGGAACCACCGCACCGCTAAGCCCCGCTTTCTTCGATTGCTGGATAAATGCAAGTGGTCCGCGACGATAAATCAGAGTGTATGACACCATCCCCACTAGCGGTGTTGACCACTTGGGCAAGGATGTCGTTTGCTTGAGACAATCGAAAATACCGTCGAGTTTCACGCCGCGATCCAGAGCCCGAGTGTACGATGCCTGGATGACCGGGCCATCGGCGATGGGGTCGCTGAAGGGGAAGCCGATCTCGATAAGATTTGCACCTGCTTGGACGACTTTTGGCAAAATCGTAGCGGTGAAGTCAAGGCTGGGATCGCCTGCCGTGAGAAACGGCATGAATGCCTTGCGTCCGGTCGATCGCAGAGTGCTGAACAGGGAGTCGATGGGATTCATTTCCGGGCACTCTCCAGTCGGGCCACTTCGGCACAGTCCTTGTCGCCGCGCCCGGAGAAGCACAAAACCACCACGTCCGTTTTGGGCCGACTCGCCGCGATTCGCATCGTTTCGACGATACCATGCGCGGTTTCCAGTGCGGGCAGAATTCCTTCCAGCCTCGAACAGATGCCGAATCCCTCCAGCGCTTCAGAATCCGGAACATTGCAATAGCGCACCCGCCCCGAATCGCGCCAGTAACTGTGTTCCGGACCGACACCCGGATAATCCAACCCCGCCGAGATGGAGTGAACGGGGGCCGTTTGGCCGTCGGCATCTTGCAGTACGTAGCTGAAGCTGCCGTGCAAAACGCCAGGCTCGCCGAAACTCAGCGTGGCCGCATGATCGCCCATCGTCCCGCCCCGGCCGCCCGCTTCGACGCCGACAATTTCGACGCCGGCATCTTCGACGAACGGATAGAACATCCCGGCCGCGTTGCTGCCGCCGCCGACGCAGGCAACGACGACATCGGGCAATCGACCGATCTGTTCGAGGCACTGCTCGCGCGTTTCCTGGCCGATGACCGCCTGGAAATCGCGGACCATCATCGGAAACGGATGCGGCCCGACGACGCTGCCGATGATGTAATGCGTCGTTTCAACGCTTGCCATCCATTCGCGCATGGCCTCGTTGATGGCGTCGCGAAGGGTTTTGCTGCCGCTCTCGACCGGGAAAACCTCGGTTCCCATCGCCCGCATTCGGAAGACGTTCAACTCTTGCCGGCGAATGTCTTCGGCGCCCATGTAGACCCGGCAACTTGTCCAAACAGAGCGGCCGCCGTGGCCGTCGCGACGCCGTGTTGACCGGCTCCCGTCTCCGCGATGATCCGCTTTTTGCCCATCCGTCGCGTCAAAAGCGCCTGGCCGATGGCATTGTTGATCTTGTGGGCGCCGGTGTGGTTGAGGTCTTCGCGCTTGAGATAAATCCTGGCTCCGCCTGCTGTCTTGGTGAGCCGTTCGGCGAAATAGAGGCGGCGATGGCCGGCCGACATATTCGTTCAAGTAACGATGAAACTCGGCCTGAAACTCGGGGTCGAGTTTCGCCTTGTCGTAGGCGGTCGTCAGTTGATCCAGGGCGAACATCAAGGTTTCAGGAACATATCGCCCACCATAAGGACCAAACCGCCCAGTTTGATCGGGGACTGCGGCAGTGCTGTGTGTTGACCCGGAGACAACCATTGCCAATCTCTTAGGTCCACATTCTAACCACAGAGTCACAGAGGTCACAGAGAAGACAAATAATAGAAAAACGGAATTCGATGAACTTTACTTCTGCGACCTTCTCTTTTCTTCAGAGTTCTCTCGGTGTTCTCTGTGACTCTGTGGTTAGAACATTTGGATTTCAATCGCCAAGAATCTATCTCTGTTGTGGAGAAATGGCCGGGGAAATCAAGTTCCTTGCCCGATGCGGAATCGGGAACAACACATATAACAAGCGAGAATTCCTGGAAATTCCGCTAACTTCGGAACCATTGAACCATCATGAAAGTCCCGCTGAACTGGCTGCGCGATTATGTCACCCTCTCCACTTCCATACCTGATTTGGTGGATCGTCTGACGATTTCGGGGCTTGAGGTGGCGAATGTTCGTCTCATTGGCCTGCCCGTTCCGGAAGGGCTGCGCGTCAAACAAACCGAAATTGGTCCCGTTTGGGACAAAGACAAGATTCTCACCGCGCAAGTTCTGGCGATCGAAAAACATCCCGAATGCCGACAAACTCAAACTCGTGCAAATCGATTACGGGACCGGTACGCCGAAACAGGTGGTGACCGGCGCTCCGAACATTTCGGTGGGCGATAAAGGGCAAAAAGTCGTTGTCGGCTTGACGGGCTGCACCTATTTCGACGGCCACGCCACGCCCAAAGGCGATCAAGGAACTGAAGCCAAGCGTGTTGCGCGGCGTGCCCAGCGACGCGATGGTCATGTCCACTTTCGAACTGGGCATCGACGAAGAGCACGAAGGGGATCATTCTTCTGGAAGACGATGCTCCGGTCGGCCAGCCGCTGGCCGACTTCATGGGCGACGCCGTGCTGGAAATCGACGTGCTGCCGAACATGGCCCGCTGCCTGTCGATGATCGGCGTCGCCCGCGAGGTCGCGGCGCTGACGCGGCAATGCCGACAACGGTCGCCGGCTCCGACACCGACCTACTGCGGCCGAATCGATCGAAGGCAAGGTAAAAGTCGAAATCGCCGACCCGAAGTCTGTCCGCGCGTTACACGGCCATGATCATCCGCGACGTGAAGATCAGGCCGTCCCCCGGCTGGATGCAGAACGCCGGCTCACCTACGCCGGCATGCGGCCGATCAGCAACATCGTGGACATCACCAATTACGTGATGCTCGAATATGGCCAGCCGCTGCACGCCTTCGACTATGATTTCCTGGTGCAAGCGGGCGGGCGGCAAGTCGCCGACGATCATCGTCCGCCCGGCCAAGCCGGGCGAGAAACTCAAGACGCTCGACGGCCAGCGAGCGCGAGCTGACGCCGGAAAATCTGGTGATCGCCGACACAGCGGGGCCGATCGCCCTGGCCGGCGTCATGGGCGGCGCGGAAACGGAAGTCTCTGCGGCGACGAAGAACATCCTTCTCGAATCGGCCAATTTCGATTTTGTCAGCATCCGCCGAACTTCGAACCAGTTCAATCTCTTCAGCGAAGCCAGCACCCGCTTCAGCCGGGGAATTCATACCGAAGTCGTCAAACCCGCGGCCTGGCGCGGCGCGCAACTGATGCAGCAGCATGCCGGCGGGGCCGTGCTCAAGGGATGGTGGACAACTACCCGGCGCCGCTGCCGGCGCAGGTCATTTTGCTCAAGAAGACCGAAATTCGGCGCCTGCTGGGGATCGATTTTCCCGACGCTGAAGTCGAGCGCATGCTCAAGGCGCTGCAATTCACGCTCGAGAAAGAGGGCGACCTGGCTGGAAAGTGACAACGCCGCCGTATCGCACCGATATCCAGGCGGGGCAAGCCGACTGATCGAGGAGCTCGCCCGCATTCACGGCTACGATCGCCTGCCGGCCACATTGCTCTCCGGCGAACTCCCGCCGCAGCGGGCCAATCGCCCCCTGCAACTCGAAGAGCGGACCAGCGACATCCTCGCCAGCGCCGGGTTGCAGGAAGTAATGACCTACTCGCTCACGTCCCGAGATCGGGAGGCCGCTCTCGGCCAAAATGGGCTGCCCTATGTCGAACTGCTCAACGAAATCAGCGCGGAACGCAAAGTAATGCGGCGCTCGGTTTTGTCGAGTGTGCTGGAAGTCGCAGCGCTGAACCTGCAGACAACCGATACGGTTCGTCTCTTCGAGGTTGGGCTGGTCTATTGGCCGAAAGAAGGCGATAAGCTGCCGATTGAGCTGAGACGTTTGGCGATCGTACTTACGGGTCGACGCAATATTCCTGCCTGGGACGATAACCAGGGAGAGAAACCGAATCCGATCGATTTCTTCGATTTGAAGGGCATCGTCGAAGTATTGATTCGCGATCTTCATCTGGCAAACGTCACCTATCGGCCCGCGAAGGAAGTGTCGTATCTGCATCCCGGACGGTCGGCGGAGTTGCTGCTTGGCGGTGAACCCATCGGCGTATTCGGAGAACTGCATCCGAAGACAGCGCAGAAGCTCGAACTGGGCGAGCGGGCGTTCCTGGTCGCCGATCTCGATCTCGATCGCATGTTGCGCGCTGTGCCGTTCCGGTATCCCTACACGCCGATCCCGATCTATCAGGCCGCTTTGCGCGACATCGCCGTGGTGATCGAAGAATCGATTTCGAGCGAGCAAATCGTCGCGGAAATGCAGCCGGCGGCGGCGAATTGTTGAGCGACGATGCGCCTCATTCGACCTCTACCACGGCGACCAGGTTCCCGCGGGCAGCAAGAGTCTGGCCTATGCGCTGACCTATCAAGCGCTCGACCGCACGCTGAGCGAAAAGGAGATTGAGAAGGCCCACAAGAAGATCGAGGATCGGGTGCGGCAGGTGCTCAAGGCAAAGATTCGCGGGAAGGACTTGTAAAACCGCAGAGGGATTGCTGGTCTCTTGCCGCGCTGTTAAAATCAAATACATGCTCGCGGCACACAATTCCAGCGGAACGAACCGTCTACTTCAGGGTTTTGACCCTGCCGGCTCAGCCACCGACATTGGTTCGCTTTTCAACAGACATCGAGAACGTTTGCGAAAGATGATCCGCCTCCGGCTGGACTGGCGACTTCGTGGAAAAATCAGTTCGTCGTCCATTCTCGAGCAGATCTATCTCGATGTCTGCCGAAGCATCCGCGACTATCTGTCTACCCCGGATCAGTCTTTCTACCTTTGGGTCCGAGAGATTGCCGGACAGCGGCTCGAAGCAATTCATCGGCGTCATCTCGGCGAACGAACAGAAGACAATGTCCAGGAGATCCGTCTCTACAGCAGACCCATGCCGGCCATCACTGCCACATCGATTGCGGCCCAACTCCTGGGAGACCGAGGAGCCAACGAAGCCGCTGCAAAGGCTCAAATGCAGCTGGGCTTGCAAACAGCGGTAAACAGCATGGAAATGCTGGATCGCGAGATTCTTGCGCTTCGGAATTTTGAGGAGTTGAGCAACGAGGAAACGGCCAGCGTCTTGCGGCTTTCGTCGGCTGACGCAACGGTTCGATACTTGCAGGCCATGAGAAGGCTCAACAAATTGCTGGCGAGCATTCCCGGTTTTTTCCCCACGAATCGTACTTGAAGTGAGTACGACCTCGCACTCTTGCAAGAGGCGTTAGAGTATGGACCAGCCCAATTCGATTTCTCCTCAGATCGCTGAACTCGTTGAGGAATGGCAAGTTCGATTGCGTCGTGGTGACCGGCCCGACCTGAACGAGTACGTTCGGAAATATCCGGATTTGGCCGAGGAAATTCGCGAGATTCTTCCGGGCCTGTTGGTTCTGGAAGACTTCAAAGGCTCAGCTCTCGATCAATCGCTGGCACCCACCGGCGATGCGACCGCCACGCATTCGACCGCTTTGGAACGACTCGGCGACTTTCAGATTCTTCGGGAAATAGGCCGTGGAGGCATGGGTGTCGTTTTTGAGGCCGAGCAAGTGTCGCTGGGCAGGCGCGTTGCTCTCAAAGTGTTGCCTCAAAAGGTACTTCTGGACCCCAAGCAGCGACGACGATTCCAACGCGAAGCACGATCGGCAGCCAAGTTGCACCATACGAATATCGTTCCGGTCTTTGGCGTCGGGGAACAGGATGGCATCCCCTACTACGTCATGCAATTCATTCAGGGCCTTGCACTCGACGGGGTGCTCAAAGAAGTAAAAAATATGCGAGCCGCTGCGGCCGGCAATGTAGTGTCGGGCGGGAACGCAACCTTAGTAAGTCAGGACGTGTCAGCGGCAAACGTGGCTCGTTCTTTGGTCACTGGTGAATTCGCTCCTTTACACCCGAGCGATCGGCAATCGGTTGAAGTTCCGCCCGTGCAACAGGGCGAAAGCGTCTCGGCGGCGTCGGTGATTTCTTCGGACAGCGGATCGAATTCGTCCTCGACGTCCGCGATTTCACTCGCAGGCTCGCCTGGCGATCCAGGACGCTCCAAAGGGAAAAAACGGTCCTATTGGCAAAGCGTCGCAGGCATTGGCGCTCAGGTCGCCGATGCACTGGACTACGCCCATAAGCAGGGGATTCTTCACCGCGACATCAAGCCATCGAATTTGCTGCTCGATACCCACGGGACGGTGTGGGTCACCGACTTTGGCCTGGCCAAGTCGGACGATCAGGAAAATCTGACTTTCACAGGAGACATTCTCGGTACTTTGCGGTACATGCCTCCCGAAGCCTTCGAGGGAAAGGCAGATGCCCGCGGCGATGTCTACAGCCTGGGCCTGACGCTTTATGAGTTGCTCGCACTTAGGCCGGCATTCGACGAAAAAGACAAACATCAACTCATCAAACAAGTGACGTCGAGCGAGCCGCCCAGGCTGGCGCAACTGAACCGGTCGATCCCGCGCGATCTGACCACCATCATTCACAAAGCCATCGAGCGCGATCCAACTCGACGTTACCCCAATGCGCGCGAGCTGATGGAGGATCTCGAACGATTTCTCGCCGACGAGCCCATTCGCGCCAGGCGCACCGGGCCCTGGGAAAGAGCCATGCGCTGGGTGCGCCGAAAGCCCGCAGCAGCGGCGCTCGTGGGGATGATCGGCATCGCGGCATCGGCGATTGCCGTGGCAATTATCGTGCTGCTTTATAGCGCCAAGCTCGAAGATGCGCGGGAGAGTGCCGAACGCAATCAGCACGAGGCAGAGCACGCTGCGCGATGCCGAGGTCGAGCAACGCCAACTTGCCGATGAAGCAAGACGGAATGCTGAAGACGCGAGACTCAATGCCGACTTCCAGAAGAAATTGGCAGAGCAGGCTCGCGACAAGCAAATTCGGTTGCGCGGGCTGCTTGCCTCCCGAACCGATCAGTGGCGCGATGCGGTTGCCGACCTCGAACAATACCTTCGCGATCACCCCGATGACCTTGAGGTATCGACCCACCTCGGCAAAGTGCACGCCCAACTCGGGCAATCTGCGAAAGCGGCGGAAGCGTTCGCGAATGCACTGCGCATCGCTCCAAATGATTACACTGCTCTGGTCGGCTCCGCGGAGCAAGCAACTCTACAGGGAAAATTGGAAGCCGCCGTTGCCCTGTATTCCCGCGCTCGCAAGATTCAACCGGATCTCCCAGAGAGCGTAGCAAACGCCTATGGGCAGGTTCTATACCGGCAAGCCGGTGGTTGGCGAACACTGAAGCCGACTCGCGCATCGGGAACAAACGGCGCGACCCTGAAACTGCTCCCGGATGGGATTACCCTTGCCAGTTGGAAACAAGCGCAGGACCAGATTACGATCGAGACGCCCACCGACGGTGCAGAATTCACTTCGGTTCGGCTCGAATTTCTTCCCGATGCAACGACATCCGCAACCCATCGAAATCGAAATGCCTCAAGCGGTGGCGTATCCGAATTCAAGGTTTGGGGCGATTGGCACGGACAACCCGGTCGATCGATCGAATTCGCTCAAGCGTGGGCCGACTCAACAACTCCGCAATTCGTGCGGAATAGCGCTGGATCGAGTTATCAACGTAACGACGGCGACATCAGCAAAGCGATCGACAGTAACCCGCAAACGATGTGGATGCCTTGGGGCTCCGATCCACACGTTGCGATCTTCTCGATACGAGAAAAGCTCGGTAAAGTACCGGCAAAGCTTACGTTTCGTTTGCTGTTCCCGTATGCCAGTTACGGGCCGCGCCGTATCCGGCTCAGTGTGACGCACAAGCACCCCGCTCCTGGCTGGGATTTCCTTTTGGCCAACGGTTCGGTGAGCGGTTGGGTTAAACTCGCGGCCGCTTTTCATATTCGTGGTGAGACGGCTAGTGCAATCGATGCACTCCGGCGGCGCAATCCAGAGCCCGCGAACGATCCCCAGCCAGGTTACGGCAACAACTATCCATCATTAGTCAATGCCTACCCTTCATTCGTCGGCGTCATCGTACACGACCGCGCCGGCAACCTCGCCGAGGCGCGTCGCGCATTCGACCAGGGTGCCGAATTGATCAACTCCAAGCTTGCGTCTTGGGGTCGGGACGAAGGACCAATGCTACTCGCTGTGGAAGCGGCGTCTCGAATGATCGAAGCGGAACCTGCGCAATCGAGCCATCGTCGATCCCGCGCAAACTGGCATGCCCATCTGGGCCAATTCGATGCCGCGATTGCCGATTTTGATTTTCTGTTGAAGGCCAATCCCAGCGATCTCGAATTGCTGCTGGAGCGGGGCGAGTGCCACGCAAGAATGGGTGTTTTGGCTAGCGCCAAAGCCGATTTCGCCGCTGCATTCCAGTTGAACCCCGAGAGCGCAATGTCGTGGCTGAGTTCCAGAGCATCGAAATCCGAACAGGTGAGCGATTTCTCAACTGCCGTACTTTTACTCACTGCCGTCGCCGAGTGGGCGAAAGGGAAGCCGGCAGAGGTCGATATTCTGTTGAGGCGTGCACGCTGTTTCCGATATGCCGGTGAGAACGACAAAGCGATTGCGGATTACTCCCGCGTTCTGGCGTTGAAACCTGATCTGGCCGAGGCGTGGGTGGAGCGAGGCTGTTATCTTGCTGAAAAAGGACTCATTAAGGAAGCAACTGCGGATATCGCTGCCGGATGGAAAATCAATCCAAATCAAGCACGGCTAATTTTGTCGCAAAAAGGCAGCCAGTTTTACAATCAAAATACTGAACTTGCGCTGTTCTTCTACGACCAAGCCGTCGAGAATCAAGGCCAGGTGCCGCCCCAGCTATATGATTATGCCCGCTTGCAACGCGGAAATGTGTTGATGCAGATGCAGCGGTATGAGAAAGCAATTGAAGATTTTACGATTGAGCTGAAGCAGAATCCGCAGGTTGTGAACACTCGATTCAATCGAGCCGAATGTTACGCCTTACTGGGCAAATCCGGGAAAGCTGCCGAGGATCTCACCGCAGTTCACAATTCGGTGGGTGGTGGTGTCTCCATCGAGACTTTGTATCGCAACAAACTCAGGCAATACGAGACGGCCTTGAACTGGCAGAACGTCGCTTTGCTTCTCGACGCCCGACTTGCATGCAAGCTTTCGGTCGCGTCGGAATGTGGGGCATTGCGTTCGCGAGCCAAGGCTCGGCTCGAATTACGCCGGTTCAAGGACGCCCTGGTCGATTGCCACCGGCTTCTGGTCCTGGTGCCGAACGACCCTAAAGGACTCGAACTGAAATCATTGGCTTACGTTTCGTACGCAGAAGATCTAAGGCTCAGCGGTAAGCCGGATGAAGCAAACGCTCTAGCCGCGCAGGCCAAGGCTTTCCTGAAGAAATACAGTGCGGCTGAACCGGATAACGCGGTACGTACGGTTGGACTGGTAAACTTCCTCTTGACTGAAGCCGCGGCTTGGCGGCCATTCGATGTGACGCGCGTGACGTCGATGGGCGGTGCGTCAATGCGGAAGTTACCGGATGCCTCGATTCTCGTCGAAGGCACCAATCCGCAAGACGACACTTTCGAATTGGTTGCCAAATCGCCACAGGGTTTTCACGCGTTGCGCATCGATGCTATTCCCGACCGTTCGCTTCCCCTTTTCGGGCCTGGTCGCAATGCAGATGGCAACTTTTTCCTGACGCGGATTTCGTTGTCCCCCGCGATGAGCAACGCGCAAAGAGAATCTACGGCATTACCGTGGCGCGGCGCGTTCTCGACTACCAATAAGCCGGAGGGCTTTGATACGAATGGTCTCGACGGTCCGCGCGGAGCGATTGATGGCAACCGAACAACCAGCTGGGCGAACTGGCCTCGCCCCGCCCGACCGTGCTCGGCAGTGTTCGCGGTGATGAAGCCGGTCGATGGTACCAATTCAACGGATCATATTCTCAAACTCGAGTTTGCCGATCCGAACCGTAAACGCTCGGCATTGGGGCGATTTCGCGTCGCCTATACGGCCTCGCCGTACGCCCTGGAGTTGGAACAGATTGTGGCTTATCCCACGGGCGACTGGGCGCAAATGGCGATCGGCTACGCTCTGCTCGGCGAGCGCAATGAAGCGGAGACCGCGCTGCGTAAGGCCGAAACAATTACCGTGAAGGATGATGGCGGCGTTTTGATTCTTCAGGCCTGGGCTCACCAACTCCTTCAGCACGAAGAACCAGCCAGGCTGGCAAGGACGAAAGTTTTAGACTTCCTGCGCAAGAGAGATTCCGGTTACCAGTTGCCGATTCCTGCGGTTGCGGCGAATGTGTTGGCGCAAGCGATTCATGAAAATGCCGGCGTGAGCGCTGCGCTCGCCTGGCGCGCACGGGCTTTGGAAGCTCTGGGCAATGATGACACGGCTCTGGCGGAATACGATCGTGCGATCGCAGCGAATCCGAATGACCCCGACCTGTATGCGGAGCGTGCCGATATTCACGCGCGGGCACAGCGTTGGAAGCTAGCTGCGGCAGATCTCCAACGAACAGTGCAGTTGAACCCTAAGGATCATTTTTCGTGGTTTCGCCTTGCTCCATTGCTCCTCTGGATCGGCGACGAAGACGCCTATCGCCGCCACCGTTCCGACATGCTCAAACAATTTGGCGGCACCAAGGACTTAGGTCAGGCCGAGCGCACGACAAAGGTTTGCTCACTACTTCCAGCCACGGCAGAAGAGTCGCGTCAACTGGTGACACTTGGCCGGCGCGCATTGGGTTTGGCCCGTGAGAATTACATGTATTCTTGGTCCCACTTGGCACTTGGCATGGGACAGGTTCGTAGTGGTGAGTTTCGCGGTGCAATAAACAGCACTCGTAATTGCCGGGAAGTGGACACGATGCAAGCTCCGCCCTCGACACCGTTTGTGCCGCGTAGCGCCGCAAGTTTCTTGGTTGAGGCACTGGCACACCATGGGCTGAAGGACGATAGCGCAGCGCGCAAGGCCCTGGATCAAGCGAACGCAATGGTCAAGAACGACGGAGACATCGAGCAATCTCTGCACAAGGTCTATTGGAATGATGCCTTGATCCACAAATTGCTCTTGCGAGAAGTTCGGAAAGCGATTGACGATTCGAAGTCGAAGTAGATCGTCAAATACGCTTGTCGCAGATCGAGAAATATTCTACGATATCAATCTCTCCTCCCGCCTCCCCACACTTTGTTCTTCATTCCACCACTCTCAGGACCAACCATGGTTTATCCCTTGGCCCGTTGTCTATTGGTATGTTCGTTCCTCTGTCTCTCTTCGCTTGGCTGCAGCAGACATGGCGGGCGTTTACCTGTTTCGGGATCGGTGAGCTATCGGGGAGTCGATATCGCCGAGGGGTCGATTCAATTCACTCCCGAAGACTTGTCGAACGGCAAACCGGAAGGGGCAATCATCAAGAACGGCAAATTCGCAATTCCTGCTGCCAGCGGTTTGCTTCCGGGGACATACGTTGTACAAATTACAGCCGCTTCGTCCGGTTCATCGGGCGCAGGCAAAAACCCTGGCGCCCCCAGCGGTTCCACAGAATTGTTACCGGAGCAATTCAATGCCAAATCAAAGCTTCGTGCCGAGGTGAAGGCCGGTCAAAAAAACCAATTTGACTTTCCCCTCACCGATTGAGGTATTGACCCGGATTACCGAATCTTTTCGCCCGTTCTAAACTTCGATTCGCCGCCTGCCGCCCCTTCCAAAGCCCGGCTTCTCTCCACGGGTTCTTTTCGTTTCTTACTCGCGAGGGATTTCATGTTTCATCGTCGAACCCGGAATGGCTTTACACTGATCGAATTGTTGGTAGTCATCGCCATCATCGCGATTTTGGTAGGTTTGCTCTTGCCTGCCGTTCAAAAAGTTCGCGCTGCGGCCGCTCGCGCAAAATGTCAAAACAATCTCAAGCAATTGGCGCTCGGGATGCACAACTACGAGAGTACCAATGGAGTCTTTCCATCCGGGATGTCGCCCGGGACGGTTGATTATGGAAACCTGTATTGCTGTTGGGGCACCTGGCAGGTTCCCATGCTGCCCTTCATCGAGCAGCAAAATGCATTTAACCTCTACCAGAACTATGGCGGAAATGATTACACCGGTCCACGGTATGGGGCCTATCCAAATACTCTGGTTACGACGGTCCGGTACAAGATAATGACGTGTCCCGCGGATACGCCGGAAGATCCGTTGGGCGAGATTACTTCACATAATTACGTGGTCAACTTTGGAAACACTACGATCTATCAGTCGCAATCGGTGACGATTGGCTCGACCACCTTTACTTTTGGCGGTGCCCCATTCACACCGAATATTCCCGAAACCATCCTGTCGATCACCGATGGGACCAGCAACACGTTGATGCTCTCTGAAGTCATCCAGGGCGCGCGTTCCGATTTGCGCGGCTTCAGTTGGTGGGGGCCGGGAACGGGTTTCACAACATCGGCGACGCCGAATACCTCGACCCCCGATCAAACCGCACAAAACTGCGATCCCGGTCTTCCAAATCCACCCTGTGTGAATGCATCTTCCAATGCAACGATCAATCAATACGCGCGCAGCCGACACGACACTGGAGTCTGCGCGGCGATGTGCGACGGCTCGGTCCGTTTTGTTACCAATTCCATTTCTTTGAGCACGTGGCAAGCCGTCGGCACGTCCCAGGGCGGAGACCTGGCTGGGAGCGATTGGTAAGGATTTTTTTGCCAATCTGGTCAGAGGCCATTTTCTGTACCAAAAACGAAAAGAAAAACAAAAGCGGCGGAAAAGCGGAAAAGCGCCGCACTCCAAATAACGGCTGAAGCTTTGTTATGCTTTTAGTTTTTTGACAATGAAAAACAGAAACAAAAGCGCACGCAAAATCGCAAAGAACGATCGTGCGCCATTTGGAGTGCGGCGATTTTCCGCCGCTTTTGTTTTGTGAATGGTAACAAAAAAGGCCTGTTGCCAGTCTTCCAGGTTCCTGGCCCAAACTCGCTTGACAATTGAAATATGTACACTATCATTGATGATGTAGTGGTGCGAATCGGGGTGTTGTTTGCGCTCAACCCCATACGCACCAAGTTAACCCGATATTTGGTCGAAACGTAATGATTCTGAAGAAAACCCTTCCAACGAACTTGGCATTTAATAAAACGATTATCGATATGATACACTGACGAAGTTCTTTGGTGATTAGGGGCGTCCGTCGGGCCGGGTTGCTACAAGTTGTCACAAGAATCGGTTTGTACATCTATGATCGTGCATGCGAACAAACTAATTGCCGAATCGCGTGTTACAAATTGCTACAGACGTTGCTTTGCGGTTCAATGATCTAATAAACAAGCAATCGATGTTGTAATCGTCATGCTACAATTTGCTACAAAAATTGGTTTGTACAGCGACGATCGTAAATGCGAACGAACGAATTACCGAACGGGGTGCTACAAATTGTTACAGAATTTGGCTTTCGGATCAACGATTGGATAACCAAGCAAACGAGGCGTTAATCGCCATGCTACAAATTGCTACAAATTCTGCGGTTTTCGGAAGGTATCGCAATGACAAACTTACACTCTAAAAACCAATAGACTTCCAAGAAACTTCGCCTCAATCCAACGATTATTGATTTGATATTCTGGCGAAGTTACTTTCAGATGAGGGTCCGAAACCGGGCGCAGACGCTACAAATTGCTACAAAAAAATGGATTGTGCACATGCGATCGCAAATTCGATCAAACGAACTTCTAAATGGGAAATTGGCCGTTTACTGTACGCTTGGACATTTTCTGAGTACTATAGATAAGAGTGGTTTTCTTGCGTAGATGCACAGGAGAACGAATTGTGAACATCAATGATCCCACTACAAATTGCTACAAATCTATCCACGAGTGGAAAGCAGAAATGCCTCGTGACTGACGACGAAGCGGAGAACGAATGACCACAGCGCACAAGGTTTTGGTGACGGGTTCCGCCGGTCGGATCGGGCGGGCGGCGGTGCGCGAGTTGAAGCAGCGCGGGCACTTCGTTCGCGGCTTTGACCTCAGCGCCGATCCGCATTCCCATGAATGCGTCGTCGGCAGCATTACTGATCCCGACGCCTTTGGCCGGGCCGCGCACGGAATGGATGCCCTGGTTCATCTGGCCGCAACGCCGGACGATGACGATTTCATGACCAAGTTGCTCCCGAATAATATCGTTGGCACCTATGTCGCAATGGAATCGGCTCGACTGGCGGCAATCAAAAGAGTGGTCTTGACCAGTAGCGGACAAGTCGTCTGGTGGCAGCGCTTTACCGGGCCGATGCCGATCGGAGTCGATGCCCAGCCGACACCGCGCGGCTGGTACGCCGCAGGCAAACTCTTTCTCGAAGCCGCAGGGCGCGTCTACGCCGTCTCACACACGATCAGCGTCATCGCGGCCCGGCTCGGCTGGTGTCCGCGCGATGCCGGGCACGTTCAGGAACTGACGCAAACCGAATGGGGGCCTGATGTCTATCTAAGCCCCGGCGATGCCGGGCGATTTTTTGCCTGTGCGGTCGAGAGCCAGGCCGACATCTCCTTTGCGGTTGTCTATGCCTGCAGCAAGCCGTTTCGTCAGTTGACTTATGACCTGACTTCGGCAAAGCAGTTGCTTGGTTACGAACCGCAAGACATTTGGCCGGAAGGCGCGAACGATGACTTTACGGTTTAAGGCGAGCGGCAGAAAAAAGACTTCCGCTTACTTCGTGCGCGGCTCTCGCCGATTCGCTGAAGACCGCGCACAAAGTAAGCGGTTTTGGGATAAGTTTGTTTCTGCCGCTCGCCTAATAGGTTCCCAGGATTAGGCCGTCGTTCATGGTCCCCAGCAGCTGATAGGTGGTCACGTTAATGCTGTTGCTGAGAAACTGGACCGAGCCGTCGCAAAACACGGTATTCACCCCGGTCACATGCCGGCTCCGCGCGGCATGCTGAGCGACGCCGGAGATAACCCAGGGCATCATCGGATCGCTGGTGGTGATCGAGCCGAAACTCAGAAGCCAATCGGGATTGGGGCTGTTGGGCGTGTTGAACGTCATGAAACTGTTGCAGCCTCGATCGTCGTTGAGAATGTCTCCGCGAAAATCGCCCGAGGCATCAGGAGGCATTATCACTTCGGACATCAATAACGTGTTGGACAGTCCATCGGTGATGTTCGCAAAGTTTGTGGCCGCAGGTGTCCAGGCACCATCCGAATACCAGAATGGCGAGTTGACCGCAGAGATAGCTGATGCGGGGTCGGTTTGGTTGCCGAAGTTGACGACATAGTTGCCGCGTGAGCGATAATAGGCATCACCCTCCCAATAAGCCGGAGAGCCTCGGTCGGAGGGACAGAAATAGGTTTTCACCTGGGCGGCGATGAGATTATTCACGGAATTATCGGGAGAACAGTTGGGAGGCTGCCAGAACCCCGCCGTGTAGCTGTACTGGCTGGCGAGAGCTTGCTGTTCGATATAGGGCCAGAGGAAAGGAACCCAGGAATTGCGCGGCGTCCAGGTGTCGCCATAGGGCAACTGGTTATTGACACCATGATAATTGTGCATTGCCAGGCCCCATTGCTTGAGGTTGTTGCTGCATTTGGCGCGGGCCGCGGCCTCCCTGACTTTCTGCACGGCCGGGAGCAATAGACCAACGAGAATGGCAATGATAGCGATCACGACCAACAACTCGATCAGCGTGAAACCACTTCGGCGCGTCCGGGTTTGCATTGGGATCCCTGTCTATAACTGAAAAGGAAAATATCGACATCTGCCAAGGATAACATGGCCGCGATTTAGGTAGTATAGACGTTCTTACGACAGAATTGAAGCATTGTATTGCGCATCGATTGGCGTTTCCGGCCAAAAATGTGCAGCAACTTCTTTTCCTCCCGCACGAATTCTGCTTAAATAGCAGTCCTACCTTAAACACAACTTTTCGCACACGGGGTGCTGGAATGGCTCATCGTGCCTGGCTCGCGACGCTCCTTTTGGTTTTCTTTACCACGACATCCTATGCCGAGAACTGGCCGGTATGGCGCGGCCCGCGCGGCGACGGAACCGTGATGGACAAGGGTTTCCCGCTGAAGTGGTCGAGTACTGAAAATATTACATGGAAGACGGAAATCCCCGGCCGAGGCCACTCTTCACCCATTGTGTGGGAAGATCGCATTTTTGTGACGAGTTGCATTGAGGGTGCCGACAAAAAGAACAAGACCTTGCCGCGCGACCGCGTGCTCTTCTGCGTCGATCGAAAGGATGGCAAGATCGTTTGGCAGAAGACCGTTCTCACGTCGCCCCTGGAAAAGATTCACTCGGAAAACAGCTATGCCAGCTCCACTCCCGCAACCGATGGCAAATACATTTATGTCGCGTTCCTGGACAATCCGAAAGTGATCGTGGCCGCTTACGATTTTGACGGCAAGGAGGTATGGAGAAAAAGCCCAGGCGAGTTTCAGTCGCAGCACGGCTTCGGCATCCCGCCGATCCTCTACAAGGATCTGGTCATCGTCAACTGCGATCAGGATGGCGAAAACCACAAGAAGCCGGCATATATCGTCGCTTTCAACAAGAATACCGGAGAGGAGAAATGGCGGATCGATCGCCCCAACCGGATTCGTTCTTATACTCCTCCGCTGATCGTCGAAGCGGCAGGAAAACCGCAAATGGTGCTGACCGGCTGCAAATGTGTGGCGAGTTATGACCCCAATACCGGCCAGCAAATCTGGCTCATCAACGGACCCACGGAGCAGTTCGTTGCCAGCATGATCTACCACAAGGGGCTTTTCTTCCTGACCGCGGGTTTCCCAACCTATCACGTCTGGGCGATCAAACCGGACGGTACCGGGAATGTTACCAAGACTCATGTACTCTGGAAGGAAGTGAAGGGAGCAGGCTATGTGCCTTCACCGGTGCCGCACGGCGACAACATCTTCCTCGTCCACGACGATGGGTTGGGCAGTTGCCGGGATGTTCTCACGGGGAAATTGCACTGGGCTGAGCGTGTCGGCGGGCATACCCATTCTTCGCCCGTCATTGCGGATGATCGGGTCTATTACACCGATGATTCCGGGGTAACGCAGGTCGTCAAGGCGGATACCACGTTTGAGGAGCTGGCGAAGAACTCGATCGGCGAAGAGTGTTTCTCATCGGCAGCGTTCTCGCGCGGGCAGATTTTCATTCGGGGTAAGAGACATCTGTTTTGCATCGGGAAAGAGGCTGGGAAATGATCCTGGGCGGACTACTCACCCGGCATTGAGGATTCTTGCGAACGGTTCGCCCAGAGCTGTCTCTATGTAGGGCACAACTCCCCAGAATCGTCGCATTTCATGATATTCTCGGACGAACCCCAGCTCACCGATCGGCAGGCCGCTAACCGCGCGGATCATCAGATTGCGGGCCGTGTGTTCGGGGCTGATAAACTCGATCACATCGGTCTGGTAGCCCATGATCCGCAAGGCCAGTGCCCGGAAGGCATCGGTCAGCAAATCCGCCGTGCGCTGGTGCAGGATACCGTGACGCAGTATTGGCCGCAGAAGCTGGGCCGGCCCCTCAGCGCGGAGTTGATCGTTGAGATGGTGATGGCAACAGGGGACGCTCAATAGGATGCGCGATTTTGACGCGATCGCCAGTGCCATGGCATCGTCGGTGGCAGTATCGCAGGCATGCAGCGCCAGAACGATGTCGGGCCTGATGTCGATCGACGCGATACGTGCGCAGCGAAATGCGAGCGTATCCGCGCCAAACGGTAGAGCGCGTTCGATACTCTTGCGAATGACTTCTTCGTTGACATCGACCCCGATAACGTGCGCGGGGATATCGAGAATCTCTTTGAGATAATGGTGTACTGCCAGCGTCAGATAACTCGACCCGCAGCCGCAATCGAGGATCTCTACGTCCCTGGGAAGCGATCGCAAACCGGCATCATCGAGAACGTGGCCCAGCAGCTTTAGACACTCGTTGATTTGCGTAAACTTCGCGCGCATCGTGGGTCGAACCTGGCCGGTGCGGGTCAGGATACCCATTGCTTCGAGCAAATGGTTCGACTGTCCCTCGGGGAGCGGGACGCTCTTGGTTCGGTTGTGAGAGGTCCGGATTTCTGTTGTGGGCGATGCCGCCTTCCGCCGGCCGATGTGAATCTTTCCTTTCTTGGAGGTGCGGATATCCACTTCTTCACCCGTCGTTGAAAGGTGGATGCCCGCATAGCCGGCGTCGAGAATCTCGTCGAGCCAGGGAGCGATTTCATCCGCAAGACCATTCTTGGTGATATTTTTCTTTTCGTCGAAATAGGAGAATTGAAGATAGGGCTTGCTGCGGAGTTGGACAGGTTGGACGACGACGCGAACCCAGGGTGACGGGGTGGCGAGCCGGGCAGCGCCGGCGAAAGTGGCCCGCCGAAAACTGGGTGCGAGAATGGTGCTGGTCACAAGCAGCCGGAGGTTGGCCGTATCGAGTTCCGTGGTGCTCATGCTGTTATCTTATCCGCGCGATCGATCTCATGGCAGATACGGTCGAAATGCGGTCAGTGGCTCGAAGAGTTCGAGCGGTACGCTCTCGCCCAAGAGAGCATAGCCGTCGATGATCCGGCGGAGTTGCTTGCCCATCGCGCTCGGGTAATGAGAGAGTTCACCCGTGAGCTTGAGAGCTTCCTTATAGCGCGCTGCTGCATACTCCCATTTTCGACAAAGCATCGCGGCCTCAGCTTGGGCAGCCCGCCGCCAGATATCATCGTCGGGCAAGCGCTCCTCCGCCGTCTCCAACAGGTCGAGAATCTTCATTGCCGTTTGCAGCAATGACTTCTGCAACAAGCCCGACTTTTCGTTCTGGCCAAGTTGGAAGAGCAAACCGGCCCTCAGCAATGTCAGTGTGGCAACATTGATTCCCGAGAAAAAGCCTTTCGTCAGCAAATAGGCTTTTTCATATTTCTCGATGGCTTTCTTGAAGAACTCATCGGCTTCCTGGAACTGGGACCGTCGCTCTTCGGGATCTACGGTCGGCTGCTGCGCTTCATTCAAGGCCCGATCCCCGGAATCCTTATAGCAACGGCCCCAGAGCGAAAACGTGTCCTCATCGAGATCCTCGCCGAAGTCGTTCCTGAGCGCGTGGAGGAGGTTCAAGGTCTCTGCGCTGCGGCCCTGCCGGGAAAGGTTGAAAGCCAGTTCATATCCCACGTGCAAAGCAGTGGGGTGCAATTTCGCCAATTCCCCCAGGTGCGCTTCGACTTGCTTCTGCTCTTCGAGATACTCGCTTCGGCTGCCTCGGTGCGCAAGCTCGAGCGGTATCTGATAAGTGGGATAACGTCCTTTCAGCAGTGCTTCCAGGTTCTTGGGCAAATCGTTCCGGCTCCCGTGGATTTGTTCGAGACAGGCAGCAGCAACCCCTGCCGAGACATAGGCCGACGTCCAATGGGCCGGGGTCTGGTTGTCGTAGCGCACCGTCGTCAGGCCATAGCACCCCAACAAATAGAGGTATTCGCGCAGCCATTCGCTGGAGCGGCCGGGGACGTTGCCGAGGACGTAGGCAGCCTGCTGGCGAATCGTGAGCAAGATCAATAGCAGTCGGCTACGGGGCGTTGTCGCCGGGAGGGTTGTTTCGGGTCGTCCGCGTGTGAGTTGGCAATGCTTCGTCAACTCTGCGAGTTCCCACTCAAATTGCTGCACCAGGCGGGCCAGATCGGTCAAATTGTCGTGGGGAAAGATGATGTCGTAGATCCGAGTTTTCAGTTCCGTTTCCATTTCGACAAAGTCCCAGCCGATCAGATTGTCGGATGCGATGCTGTCGTAATCGAACAGGGCTGGGAAGTTGGCCCGCTCCTGGGCATCGATCCCGACCAGGACATTGCGCCCGTGAAGATCGCCATGACCCAGGCCGCGCAGCGTATCGGGGATCACCTGATCGGCGGAAATACCCGCCTTCAGTTCGGCGTTATAGAAGTGGAAACAGTCGACCGGATCGATGAAGTTGCGGAACCCCACGGCGAACGCGGCATTCACCTGTTGGCGAACACTACGGGGTCCGCCGCGCTCCCAAAGCGTCATCGAGTGCAGCAAGTGGTGTCTTTGACCGGGCTGTTGCCTGTTAGGCATGGTTTGGATGCCTTCCGGGCCGGCCGATTCGAGGCGATAGGTTTTGTGGAGCCTGAGGCCGAGCTGCGAATAGATATCGTGCAGCACTTCACGGATCGAATCGAGTACGGGACTATCGAAGCGCACACAGCGTAAGACTGCCGATTCGAGCCAGATCGAATCTTCGATTCCGATAAAGTGATTGGCATCCTGATAGGCAATAGCAATCAGTTTTCCGGGATTCCCACCATCCGGAAAGGCCAAAAGCGACATGAAGACGGGGTTGGGATCGGTAATGTTGCAGAGGTTCCAGGCATTTCGTTCGAGGTTGAGTTTGTCGTGATCGGCCAGCTTGACAACGTATGAGTTTGCCGAGCCTGCTCTGCGCACATCGACTTGCAGAATGTGTTCATTTTTGCGAGGTTTGAAGCCCACGAAATAATTCAAGACAATGACATGCGCAGCATCGGGAAACGCCACCTCGAGTTGATGACGAATGGTTTCAAGATTCTGGTCCAGCGTGCCGGTATGTTCGGGCATTTTTGTGAGCGCATCAGCCAGGCGAGCTTCCGCGCGACGAGACCAAACAACATTCGGCGTGAGTGTAGACGATAGGCGTCGCATGAGAGGGTTCAGCGCAAAAGAAAAGTCCTTGGTGTTGCGTCTCGATAGAAATGATAAGTTCTTGCCGGTGGGAGGCAAGGCGACCTCTCAAACGCTGCGCAGTTTGTCGAGCGCTAACCCAATGTCGGGGGCACGCATCAACGATTCGCCCACCAGGACTGCCTTGACCCCTGCCGATTGCAGTTGTTGCAAATCGGCGTGGGTGCGAATGCCGCTTTCACTCACCACCGATCGATCGGAGGGCACACTGGGCAACAGGTTCAAGGTGTGGTTGAGGGTTGTTTGAAATGTTCGCAAATCGCGGTTGTTGATGCCGATCAATTCCGTGCCGCAATCGATGACGCGCGGCAACTCGATCGCATCGTGCAATTCGACCAGGACGTGCAAACCCAACCCGACCGCTTCCCGATAGAGTTCTTGCAGCCGGTGATCGGGCAGGATCTCCGCGATCAACAACACCGCATCGGCACCAGCGACGCGAGCCTCAAGCAATTGATAGCGATCGAGGATGAATTCCTTGCGCAAAACAGGTAGCTGAATGGCTTCGCGAATCGCAGTCAAATAGGCAAGATTGCCCTGGAAAAAGCGCTGATCGGTCAACACGCTAATCGCATCCGCCCCGTGTGTTTCGTAGGTTTGGGCAATGGCAACAGGGTCAAAATCGGGTCGAATGACGCCGGCGGAGGGCGAGGCTTTCTTCACTTCGGCAATGATTCGCATGCCCGGGCTGCCGTAGCGCTTCCACGAAGTTCCGTGTCGGCGGCAACTTGGCGGTCAATTTTTCGAGATGTGCTTCGGAAACTTCACGACGGGCCGTGGCGATTTCATCCCATTTATAGGCGACAATTTCATCGAGAATGGTTGGCATGGCGGGTTTGTTCCAGGAAGCAAATCGCTTCAAGTGCGACAGATGATAAGATAGCGACGAGCATCGTTCTTCCCAGAGGTGTCGTGTGCCGAATGCAACGCAATCAATTTGGTTGATGGTCTACGCCTGGTTGGTGGTACTGGTCGCCGGCGGGCTGGCAGCAGGGGTTGTCTATTGGTTTCGGGTGCGGCAACCACTTTGGCAACCCCGGGATCATCGGGTTGTGCAATGGGATGGTTGGATGGTGCTTTTGCTCTTCTTTCTTATGCTCTTGTTGCCCTCGCTGGTTCATTCGCTTCTGGTCTCGACAGGATTTTTCCATTCCCTGTATGGTCCCGATTTCCCGATTGTTTCGCCCAATGGCGATGACATCGTGGCCGGTGTCAAGGAGGCTGCGAATCTGCGCGGATTGTGGGCGAATCTTTTGGCAGTCCCTCTGGTCATCGCGCTGATTCTTGTGGGATTACGGCTCCTATATCGCGTAGATCCTTCGGAACTGGGACTGACGGGCGATCATTTCTCGGCGAACCTGGTGCTGGGCTGGCTCATCTGGTTGATCCTTACACCGATCGTTTTTGCAGTCTACTTTTTCGCTCTGGTGTTACTCGGCGACAAGCCCGACCAACATGGTCTGACTCAATTGGGTAGCTATGCCGGCACACGAGAATGGGCCATCTTCGGTGTTTCCGTGACGGTTCTGGCCCCGTGTATCGAAGAGATTCTTTTTCGTGGAGTGTTACTCTTCTGGTTACTGAAAATGCCCGATGTCAGTCCGATGAAACCGGCGGAGCTTCCACCCGCACGCCGGGCCGATGTCTGTTACGGTGCCGGGCTTCTCCTATCCTTGAAACCGCTGTTTGATGCATTAGAAAGAGGCGTGCGAGGAACCGAACTGGCCCGACCGCTGGCACCGATGATTTTCATATTGGCGTTACTGCCGTTTTACCTGTTATTGCCGTTAAGCCCCTGGTTGCGACTACGCACTCGCCTACCGTCGGCGCAAGAGATCCGCGCGATCCTGGCAACTTCGATTCTCTTTGCCGCAGTCCATTCGAGTGTTTGGCCTTCACCGATCCCGCTGTTTGTCCTTGGATTGGGGTTGGGCTACGTTACCGTCCGAACGAGAAGCCTTGTGCCTGCGATTTTGATCCACTCGTTGTTCAACTCGGTCTCAGCGGTTTATTTGGCGATCGGGGGAGAATAATTCCAATGCAACAAACGGCAATCGCCGTTAGCGTGACATTTCTCCCGGAACAGGGCGATCGACGATGCCAAGATACCTTTCGATCCGTTGCTCGATGAATAGCGCTTCATAGGGATCGCATAGACGGTCGATCACTTTGACTTTTCTTCCGTCCTTCGTGAGCGCGCTAACTTCGTAGCTATAACTGATGTCGCGCTTGCTCTGATGAACCGCTTGTTCGCAATAAAGCTGGTCGATTTGCTCAACCGGAATTCGACGATTTCCGAAAAATGGAAGCGGACCGTGGCGGACAGTCAATTCCGCACTCCCGACCCGGATCGTCGTTCGATTCAGGAATCCAGCCAAGGCGTTGTAGGTCAGCCAAATCCCAAGAACGGCGTGCGGCAACGTGAATATGAAGATGATCGACAGGAACCCGATGTTTGCCCACGGCCCCGAATACAATTCGATCAGAATACCATCCCAAAAAACGAGGAAGAGTGCTAGCAAAATGAACTCCCCGTCAAACCAGCGCCAGGAAATCGTAAATCCGTGGCCGTCATCGGCGATATTGAACCGAGTCGGAATTGGGAATTCTCCCTGTACCGGAACGGTGGGAGAAGGGATGGGCTCAGCAGGATGGGCAATAAATTCCCGAAGATCGACCAAAGCATGACAACGACGACATTTCCCGATCAGTTCGGTAAGATTCATGTCGTCGCTTTCGATCTGCGATCCGCACGAAGGGCAGTTCACTTGCATCGGAAGGTTCTCATGTATCCGGTCTACAAACTTTGCACCACCTCAACCGGAGCCCGACCGGAAGTGGTTTCCACTTCGAGCCGGGTTCCCGGTTCTTGATGCCCACGGCGAACATAACCCAGTGCGATCGGTGCTCCCAGTCGAGGCGACTGGATCGATGATGTGACCAGTCCCACTTCACTGCCATCCCGAAACAGTTTTGCCCCCTTGGCCAATGGCTCTCCTTCCAACACTTTCAACGACATGAAGGCCCGATTGACATGCCCCGCCCGATCGCGCGCCATCACCGATCGGCTCCTGTCCCAGAAAACATCCCTTCGTATAACTCACCGCCCGCAGCGCCTTGGCCACTTCCATCACGAAGCGGTTTTCATCGATGTCGATTCCATAAATCGGTGTGCCTGCTTCGATGCGGAGGATCTCAAAACTATCCAACCCTGCTGGTTTCGCTCCGGCGGCAACAAGCATTTGCCAGACGCCTTCGGCCTTAGCGTTCAGACAGACAATGTCATATCCTGGAACACCGAGCGGGTCATGGCGACGGATGTGGCAGGTCGCGTTCAGGCCGAAGGTGCGCTCCATGTGCTGAAATTCCGTCAAGGGTGGGATGGCATCTCCGATTGCTCGTTCGAGGATTTCCGTCGCTTTTGGGCCGGAGAGATGCATCTGCGCAAAGGCATCCGTTCGATCCGTCAACTCGACCTGTTCGGCGATCAGATGTTTGTCGAGATGCTTCAGCAGCTTTTCTTGATAGCCGGCGGTCACGTCGAGCCAGAAAGCATCCTTGCCCCCTTCGACCCGGACGCGATAAATCAGGGCGTATCCCAATGTCTTGGCCCGCAGGTCGCAGAAATAGGCTTCACAGCCTGCCCCGAGAGGAAGATTCTTGATCTCGTTTGTGGAAAGATTGTGCAAAAACACCGGGGCTTCCGGCCCCGCGACTTCCAGCTTCCCCTGATTGGAACGATCGAAGATCGCAGCACCATCGAGGGCTGCGCAATATTCTTCCAGAGTATTTCCATAATGAGCAGGTAACTGCCACCCGCCCAGGTCCGTGAAGTCGGCCCCCGCGCGGCGAGTGATTTCGTGAAGCGGCGACAAGTTTGGCATGGATGAAATCTCAGGTCATGGGCGAGCCGCCGGGTGATTACGTAGGGCGGGTCGAGGCTTTGCGAGGCCCGCCAGTACAGCAATAGCGCTTTGCCGATTCACTTACGTAGGGCGGGTCGAGGCTTTGCGAGGCCCGCCGGTAGAGCTTACGTAGGGCGGGTCGAGGCTTTGCGAGGCCCGCCAGTACAGCAATAGCGCTTTGCCGATTCACGGCGGGCCTCGCAAAGCCTCGACCCGCCCTACGGTACGGTTGCGGGCAAACCCCGTTTTTGGGAATCGTCACTCCCTGACCTCAACCCGGCATTTGTGTGCATCGGACAGAACCAGACAGCGCTCCGCCCCGTCTACCAGGCGTTGGACTTCGTTCGGTGAAACGATGGGCGTTGCAAAGAGTTCTTCCACGATTGAAGGGTTCAAGCCGCTCGCCAGATAGAGGCGAGTTTGCAGCGCAGCGCTTACCCATTGCATCAAAGCAACGAAGTCCGCCGGTTTCTTCTCCATCAGCAATCGGGGTGCGATCGAAGGGTCGTCGATGCGTCGCAGCATTTCGATCCCTTCACCGCCGGCGGGTTCCGTCTCGCAGAGGATCACGACGCATCCGCCCTCTTTCACGACGCCGGCAGCAACGGATGCAGTGCGCGCGATGGTTGCGAAATCTTGTCGAGCCGGGTCGCCGCCAATCGTCGCGACGACCACGTCGGCCTTCTGGGGAACGGCGAGGTGGTAGCGATCGTTCAACATCTTGATGCCGGCGTCGCTACTGTCGAGCAATCCGGCCACAAGCTGGCAAATACCGTCGCCTTCCCCCTCGATCACCTGAATGAGAATCGGTGCACCCAGAAGCGCGCTGACCTCCCGCGCTTCGATCCACAATGGGTTGTCGTCGAGTTCGGTCGATCCGCTCGGGAACTGTTCGAGGGCAGCGCGCCGGATTTCCTGGTCGGCCAGAGCTGGATATAGGGCGGCTTCTCCGCCCGAATAACCCTCAAGGGCATCGTAACCTCGCCTGGTGAGGATGATGCTCTGATCGGCATCGACCAGCGTCCGGTTCAGGTAGATTCTGCGCCCCTTTTTCGTGGTCGCGAGATAGCTGAGTCGATTCCGGTCGGCGGCATTGTGGACTTCCGTGCGCACGTCGGCGAGTTCGTCAGGTAATTCATCGATCCATTCTCGACGCGACTCGCCGGTCGGTGCAATCAATGTGACCGCATCCGGTGCGATTCCGAGAACGGTCAGGTATTCCAGCACCCCGGTCACCAACTGTCCCAGGCAGGGTAAGCCCTCGTCAATGACCACGGCGACGCGATCTTCCGGAGTAAACGCTTTTCGCAACGGAAAACCGACGCCGCTGGGATGGTCGAGCGCTTCCTTGACGGCACGATGCGGATCGGCGATCGGGCCATCCAGCGGAACCCGACGGGAGGCAACGATGAGCCGATCGGGATCGACCTGGATCGTCCAGGTGTCCCGGCCGACGATGAGAGATAATGGTTTCATCAAAACACTCAAAGGCACGCACCGGCTTCAACCAGCGAGTGCCTTTGCTCCTCAGGGACACATCACAATGTTGCCGGGCCAACATCGGGTATCGGAATGGGAATTATACGACACCCGCCCAAGAACGACACGTGAACTGGAGAGGAGGCCGGACTCCTCACGCTCTATGTGAAGATTTCGGCTTCCTGTGCGAGTCTATGGCATTTCAACTATTTACCTGTAAATTACCGCAAATGTTTCTTCGGTGCTCGTTCGTGGGAGACACCATGCAACCCAGACTTCCTAGCGCTGTGATCTTTTTGGTAGTGACGATCGTTTCATCTTCGCCCGTCGGGTTGACAGCGGAACCCGACAAGCAAAAAATCCAGGCCGCGATCCAAAAAGGGGCGGATTACCTCATCCAAGTTTACAAGCCAGGCGCGGCATTCCCCGGCTATACGTATGCGCTCGGCTACGCAAGTTTGGCCGGAATGGCACTCCTGGAAAGCGGCGTGGATCCGAAGAACCCTTCGCTTCAGAACATCATCCAACTGGTTCGCGCGGGCTGTCTTCAAGCCACGAGCACCTATCATGTGTCGCTATGCATCATGTTTTTGGATCGACTCGGAGATCCTTTCGATCGACCCTTTATCCAGTTCCTCGGTGCTCGATTATTGAGCGGTCAAAAAGAGAGTGGAGGATGGAGTTACCAGAACGGCACCGCATTGAGTCCTGTGGACGAAATGCGTCTGCGCGCTGCCTTCAAAACCGGTAAATCTCGCCCCGACGAGGTCACGACGGCCCGACCCAAGAAGACGAAACCTCGAGATGATCTCAAAGATCCCGGCGATCCGAAGAAGGAACCATCCCGAAAAGAGGATTCCAACAGCGGCGGAGTCTCGTTGCATCCGGAAGTCGGAAGGATTATCAATCAAATGCAGGCCCCTTCCAGTCAACCTGCGAACAGTATAGCCGTTCTCCAGGCCGACAACTCGAACACTCAGTTTGCGATATTGGGTTTGTGGTGTGCACGTCGGCATGGCGTGCCTATCGAAAAAGCGATGCTGCTCGTCGACAAACGATTTCGAAAAACGCAGTCGGGAACTGGAGTTTGGACGTATGGAGCGCCAAACGCGGCATCAAACGCCCAATCGATGACATGTGCCGGTTTAATCGGTATGGCAGTTAGTTATGGTGCAGCGGAAATCGCGTCGAAGAAGGTCGCCGACCCGGAGGTACCAAAAGAAACTCGTGCAAACCTGGCCGAGGATTCGAGTGTACAGTCAGGCTTCAGGGCCCTCGGCGGCTTTCTGAACCAGGCCAAGAAACTTACTGATGCTCAAGTTCGGAACGGAGCTCTCAACCCTGCCGTGGGAGACCTTGGAAGAAATCTCTATTTTCTCTGGTCGCTCGAACGAGTCGGCGTTATCTTTGGGAAAACAACGATCGGGGATGTAGACTGGTATTCCTGGGGAGCTGACCAATTGGTCAAAACACAGACTCCCGAAGGGAGTTGGAAATCCAATTTCGCCGGATCAGCGCTCGAACTCAATGCCTCGTTGGGCCTATTATTCCTGAATCGCGCCAACGTGGCCAAGGATCTCACGGCCTATCTCAGGGGCAAAGCCCGTTTGGGCGACTCCACTTTGAAAAGTTCCTCGACCATAGTACCGAAAGATCCGTCCCGGAAGCCCGTCGAAACCAACACGATAACTGACCCGAAAGTGACGAAACCCGGAAGCGATTTTGACATACAAGCAGCCCAACTCATGGAAAAAGTCCTCAGTGCTTCGGGAGCAAGACGGATGGAAATCGTCGAAACGCTCCGGGATTCCAAGGGAGCTGTCTATACCGAAGCACTGAAATTGTCGGCCGGCAAATTGACGGGAGCTGCGCAAGCGCAGGTTCGTGAAGCGCTCGCCCGTCGCCTGACACGTATGAAGGCTTCAACCCTTCGCGAGATGCTCGCGGATCCGAGCGGTGAAATTCGCGCTGCCGCGGCAACGGCCTGCGCTTTGAAGGCGGATAAACAATATATTCCCGATTTGATAGGCTCCTTTACCGACAAGGATCCGTTGGTGCTTCAGGCAATCCACGCATCGTTGGTAAGTCTCACGGGTAAAGACTTTGGGCCGGAAGCCAACGCCGGTGATGAGGAACGAAAACTCGCAGTTCTGGCCTGGCGAAAGTGGTGGACTACGCAAAAGAATTGATTTCATCTCGCCCTGGGCGGGTTCAGGAAAATACTCGGAGCTGTCATGGCCGGTGTCGAAGACCGTATCCGCGCGATCCTTGGTGTTGGAAGTAATGATCCTATTCCCCAGTCCAACGAGGAAAATCTCCGAAAGTATCATGGCTATTTGACGACGAACCTGTCGTTGCCTTTCCAGGCGTTTTATGTGCAGGAAACCGGTGCAATGGAGCCTAAGGAGTGCTCGATTGAGGTAGCGCGACTACTCGATCCCGATATTGACGATGGTGATGAAGGTTTGTTGTGCGAGGTCATTGAAGACGGAGAATTGGGTGAGTTGCCGTTGTGGGAAATCGAAGCGATCGGGAGCGACAAAAACAAACAACTCATTGAAGACTACGCTTTTTGGTTTGGCAACGATGCGGACGGTCTTCCCGCGTCCATGGCTCTCGAACTATTGAGGGGTGAGCTTGGCAATCTTCCCCTCGACAAGCTTCCCCCCGCTTTACGCGAACTACTCCAACAGTTTCCCACGGACGAGCACGGCTTTCCGCAGGGTCTTTCACCGGAAATGGCACCGGTCATGCCGGGTGGGAAGTCAGCGGCCTCGATCGGAGTGAAGATTTTGGCCGGGCTGACCTTGTGCGGTATTATTCAGGGTTCGCTGCTGGCGACGCGGGAAAGTGCTCTGCCGGCCACAATCATCGCCGGCAGCATATTCGGGCTGCTTGGTCTCATGGTGGGTGCCCGAGCGGGACGGATGTTCGGAGCGATGACTCAAAATTCATCCAGTTTGGTTTTCGGCGGTTTCGTTGGAACAATCCTGGGTGCCATCGCCGGAGCAACGATCGGCGTGCTGATTGCGGCATTTTTGGGTACGGCTCTCGGCGTGATCGCCGGTGTGGTCATCGCTGAACTCCTGAATTACTGCGGCTTGAAACGGATCAACATGGTTTCAGGTGCAATCCTGGGCGCATTGGCAGGGGCAGTGGGGCTGGCCTTTTATACGGATCAGGATGCTGCGCTCTATGGGACATTGCACGGTGCCTGGATCGGTGCGGTCAGTGGAATCGGGCTATTGCTACTGATTGCGGCGGTCGTGTTCGCGTTTTCGCGCAAGTCGATCGGCCTCGATCGTTTTCCTCGATAATCCCGTAGCATTTCACTTGGGAAGAGCGTAAACTGGATCTAGCAAATCCTCCCCGGCTTTCTATACGGAGGAAACCCGATGCAATCGCGTTTCTACCTCATGTCGTTTGTGTTGGTTTTGAATTTCCTCAGTTCAACCTCTTCCCCAGTTTTTGCGCAGCCTGCGAAGAAAAAAGATCACGTTCAAGCGGCGATCAAGAAGGGAGCTGACTACCTCATTACAGCGCACAAGCCCAATCCCCAATATGATGGGGGTTCCAACCAGATCGGCACTGCCTGTCTGGCCGGGTTAGCGCTTCTGGAAAGCGGTGTCGAAGAGAAAAACCCGTCCCTGCAAAACATCATCAAGTTCGTGCGTGCGGGTTGCCTTCAGGAGACGTCCACCTATCACATTTCGCTGTGCATCATGTTCCTGGATCGGCTGGAACATCCCCAGGATGAAGGGCTTATCCAGTTCCTGGGTGTTCGACTCTTGGGCGGTCAAACCGAGGAAGGCGGCTGGAGTTACACGTGCATGGGCTACGAACTGACTGCTCAGCAAGAATCCAGGTTGCGTAGCGCCCTCGCCAAGGATTCCAAGCTCGTGAGCAAATCACCACCCCAAACCGGGTCGAATGAAGAGCCGATGCCAAAGGATAAGCCGAAGAAGGATCAGGCCGCCAAGAACAAGCATCCGACATTGCATCCCGAAGTCGGCAGACTGCTCACTGAGATGCAAGGGCAGAACCCGCGAAGGAGAGGCGAACTGGCCCCGAAGTTCAACGGGGGCGGGAAGAAGGGCTTGGGAGGTATGGGGTTCGGCGGCGGGGATAATTCCAATACGCAGTTTGCGACTCTGGGTTTATGGTGTGCCCGCAAGCATGGCCTGGACATCGAAAAGTCGGCGCAGCGCTCGAAGAAAGATTCCGTACCACCCAGTATGATGACGGCAGTTGGAGCTACATGGGCGGCATTCATACCAGTCCTGCGATGACTTGCGCCGGCCTGATCGGACTGGCCGTTTCTTTTGGCACCCACCAGGCGGTGTTGAAGAATAGGCGAGATGTTGCCGCTCCTGAACCAGCGCCGCGCAAAGGCAAGCAGCGTATCGATCTCGGCGAAGACCCCGCGATCAAGAAAGGTTTGAAGAGACTTGGAGAATTCATCACCGATGCCAGGGACGGAGGAGGCGGAGAGGACCGCTTCCCTCCTCGCAAAAAAGGGATGGGGGGCTTCGGAGGGTTTCGCGGGGGCCGGGAAAATCTGACCGGCGACCTTTATTTTCTCTGGTCGTTGGAGCGGGTTGCCGTTATCTACGGACTGGATACGATCGGCAAGAACGATTGGTATGCCTGGGCCTCCAAAGCCATCGTCGAATCGCAATTCGACGACGGTAGCTGGAGTTCCGCGTTTCCAGGAGGAGCATCCGGGGATGTGTCTACGCCGCTGGCGCTTTTGATCTTGAATCGCGCCAACGTGGCCAAGGATTTGTCTGCGGCCATCAGCGGCAAGGTGAAAGACCCCGGCATTGCAATGCTGAAGAGCGGCGGCGATCTCTCGAAGATCCTGCCGGGCCTCAAGAAAGACCCTGCGAAGCCGACCGACGTGGCGACTGCGCCGAAAGGAACTGCTGCGCCCAATCCGCAGCCGGCCAATCCTGCGGCGGACTTTGAGAAGAAAGTGGCTCGACTAACGGTAGAAGTGCTCAGCGCCGGCGGCGAAAAACAATTAGAACTTCTTCATACGCTTCGCGATTCCAAAGGAGCTGTGTACACCGAAGCGCTCATGCGCGTGGTGACCAAATTGACCGGTGATTCGCAGATGCACGCCCGCGAGGCGCTGGCCCGCCGGCTCACTCGGATGACGGCGACCACATTGCGAGAAATGTTGCACGACGATCAACGAGAAATCCGCAGGGCTGTCCACCAGCGCGTGCGGTTTCAAAGCCGATAAGCAGTATATTCCCGATCTGATCGATGCGCTGGCCGACAAAGATGCCCTGGTGGTCCGCGCAGCGCACGGCTCGCTGAAGTCCCTCTCCGGCACCGATCTCGGCCCCGAACCGAATGCGAACGATTCGGACAGGACCAAGGCGATTTTGGCCTGGCGCAACTGGTTGAAAATGCAAAAGTAATAGATCGTTGATGATCGATCGACAATGGATTAGTTTGATACGGTAGAGATGGATACATTGTCCATTGAATCTGAGGGATCCACCGATGCGTTCATGCGCTTTTCCCATCATGGTGCTGTCGGGCGTTTTGTTGACTTTCGATCGCGGGCTGACGGCAGATCCCAGGCCCGATGAACCTATTCCGGTCGCGACGAAAAAAGGTGCCGATTTCCTCATCAAGGCTTATAGACCGCGGGCCGATTACACGGGCGGATCCAACGGCATGGGAACTGCCTGTCTGGGCGGTTTGGCGCTTTTGGACAGCGGTGTCGACGAGAAGAACCTTTCGGTGCAAAACATCATTCGGTTTGTGCGCAGAGGGAGTCAAAACGAAAAAAGCACCTACAATCTCGCCCTGAGCATCATGTTCCTCGATCGGCTCGGCGATCCGGGTGATGTCCCCTTGATTCAGTTTCTGGCGATTCGACTCATGACCGGCCAGTGCGAAGGAGGAGGCTGGTCCTATGAGTGCGGCCTGGCGCTGTCGGCCGAGCAGGAAGCGACTTTGACCAAAGTATTCGCCAACGAATCGAAACTGATTCGGATCGATCCTCTATCGAAGAAAGCCAAGGAGCCGTCGCCGGAAGACCAACCCCGAAAGGATATCCCCGCTCCCAAAAAGGACGGCATCCCGGAGCTTCATCCGGTGGTCGGAAAGCTTTTCAATCAGATGCAAATCGTCGGCGGCGGTGGAGGCGACAACTCCAACACCCAATTTGCCACCCTGGGCTTGTGGTGCGCCCGCAAATATGGTGTTCCGGTCGATAAGTCGATGAAAGCGCTGGAAAAATGGTTTCGCAACAGTCAATGTGCAGACGGCGGCTGGGACTATGCAGGCAATTCACAAAACTCATCTACTCCGGCAATGAGTTGTGCCGGCCTGATCGCGTTGGCGGTCACCTACGGAGCCAGCGAGAGTGTGTTGCGGAACAAGCTGGACGCTCCTCGACCCGTCAAGAAAAAGAGCGATCGAGTCGATCTGGGGGCCGATGAAGCAGTCACCAACGGATTGAAGGGGTTGGGAGCCCATCTCGCGGTGGGAATGATGGCGGCAATGCTCAGAAGAATCCCACCATTTCGAAGGAGCTGACTCAGAATCTCTATTTGCTCTGGTCGTTGGAGCGTGTCGGCGTCATCTTTGGTTTGCCAACCATCGGCAGGGTGGATTGGTACAGCGGAGGTGCCGAGGCACTGGTGCGTTCTCAGAGGCGGAATGGAAGCTGGAGTATTTCCTATCAGCCGGACGTCGACACGGCCTTTGCGCTGTTGTTTTTGCACCGTGCCAATGTCGCCAAGGATCTTTCCGCCGCACTCGACGGCAAGGTTAAGGATCCCGGCATTTCGATGCTCCGGAGCGGCGGCGATTTGTCGAGGATTCTCGGTAAAACCAAGACCGATCCGCAGAAGCCCACCGATTCGGCCACGAAGCCGAAGATCGACCCGAAGCCGATGAATCCGGTGGTGGATTTTGAGACGCGCGTTCGCAAGCTCACCGAGGCAGTTCTCAACGCATCCGCGGAAGACGCGCTGAACTGATCCAGACACTCCGGGACGCCAAGGGATCGGTCCACACGGAAGTGCTTGCTCGGCTCGTCGCGAAGGTAAAGGGTGAGTCCCAGACCCAGGTTCGTGAGGCGCTGGCACGACGACTGACGCGAATGACCGCGCCGACGCTCCTGGAAATGTTCAAGGACGAGCGCCGGGAAATTCGTCTCGCAGCTGTGAAGGCCAGCGGTTTGAAGGGCGATAAACAATTGGCTCCGGAACTGATCCATGCTCTCGAAGATCGGGATGAACAGATTGCCCAAGCTGCTCACGCTTCTCTGCACGCTCTCGCAGGAAAGGATTTTGGTCCGGCCAAAGATGCCACCGACGCGGACAGAGCACGATCGATCGTGGCCTGGCGGAACTGGTGGAAAATGCAGGAGTGAGTATCGGACACCCGGGCAAACAACCAGCCTGAGCGAAGAGCCGCTCACCCAGGGTGCGCCGAGTTGGGTGACCCTGGGCTTTGTTTGCGCACTCCTTCAGAGTGCAAAGACCGAAGGCGCCTGCGCGATCTCGATGAATTCCGGCGTAATCGAGGTGGCATCGGTTATCCGACCGCCAACAGACTGCGTTCATTTCGAGCCTCGACTTCCGAAACATTTGCATCCTTCTCCGCTTTTCTTCGAAGATAGAGTTTCGCCGAATCTGCCATTGTTACCAGCGCTGCTCCCATCATGATCGCGTCTTTGATGACGAGCCGACCCGCTCCACTGAGATACGGAAATCCATGTTGACCATCACCCAGAGCGGGAACCCAGGTCTCCGGGGTGGTAATCAAGAACGACAGCGTCACAAACGACATCACGAACACCAGGAAACTTCCCAGCGCTGCTATCTGCGGTAACCAGCGGTGGACTGAGATCATCAGCCCGTACACTACGATCACCGCGCCCAGGCCGTAGGCAAACAGATACGTGTGATTTTGCTCATGCCACTCGATATTTGCTGGCACCAATGCTCCCTCGGGGTTCTTATGTTTCTGGTATTCCGGGGCATCATATTTGTAGAAGAAATTCATGAACGGGCTGTTCGCCACAAACGGGACGATGCCGTTGGCCTCGTAGCGGAACGCCTTCAACCCGCCGATCCAGAGTAGCACCACGATCAAACCGAGCCGAGTGACCTTGATTCCGAATCGATCGGCGTTTGCAGCGAGTTCGTAGAGTTTCGTGATCCGGGACATGATTAGCCCTCCTGTGTTTGGAACATCGCGGAACTTCCCGCGTTTGATTGCCTTATCGTAGTTCCAGGAGGGTTCTTTTGAGAATGGACCATTGACGCCAAAGGATGGACGAATGACGCCACTTCCAAAGCTACACACTTTTGCCTCGCAGAAGCGAGGCGAACCCGGTGCGTAAGCTCCGGGGTGGCTTCCAGCCACGGAGACTTGCTGCCTAACCCCCAAGCTGACGCATGGGGTTCGCCTTGCTCACGAGAGAAGGTTGCTGCCGCCGCGGATGGCGGTTTCAAATTCTCGATAGGCCGTCGGCGATAGGCCGGTGGACTGCTTGAAGAGCCGGGAAAAGTAGAGTTCATCGTCAAAACCAAGCTCAGTCGCGATCTGCTTGACCTGCTTCAAAGTATGGAGTAATTCCCATTTTGCATGTTTGAGAATGCGTTCTCGTATTAACTCGGTGAGGGTTTTGCGGAGGTGCGTTTTGACGAGTTTCGCCATCGCCTTGGTCGTGATGTGCAGCAAGTCGGCGTATTCACCGGGACTGTGCTTGGTTCGATAGTACTTCTCAATCAGTTGCTGCAATTCATCGACCAGGGCAGGCTTTTTCCCCTTCGACGTTTGCTCGATCTGTTGTTGCTGGAGTTTGAGCCGGGTCGCTCGCACCAGAAAGATTTTCATATAAGACAGCAGCAATTCCGAATGCGCCAGGCCGCTGAGTTGAATCTCTTTTCGGAGATTCGCCACCATTTCGGCGAAGAACTGTTCGTGCTCGGCATCGAGATCGACAAAAGGCACGCCATAGACATCGTTGAACAGGACGCCGTTGCAGCCGATCGCTTCGTGATAGGTTTCGATGCACAGGAAGTTGGCGTGAAACTGAACCGTGACTCCGCCGGCGGCTTCATCGCCCAACAGGCAAAAGGCTTGATAGGGATTCAGAAACAGCATCGAGCCTGGCTGATAATGGTACGAGGTCGCGTCGATCCAGAATGTGCCGGAACCTTCCTGAATCCAGACGATGGAGAAGTGATTGAAGCGCTGAGCCTGGGAAAAATCGAGCCACCCTTGGAGCGATTCGATCTTGAGCGCAAGATCGCCGTTGCGTGGGTCGAACAGTTGCAGTGTTGCCTCGGCCATGAGGATGTTTTATCGCTTTGTCGGACATGGTCCCGAAAAACCGAACGGCCCAAATGGTTCCGCGAAACACTTGAGCCGTTTATGGTTTGGTGGTTTTCATGGTTAGCGATACCACCGATGGCCGTAGTAGTAATTCCGGAAGTGTCCCGGATAGGCCACGCGGGGGCCGATTCGAGGAGCTACAACGATGGATCGGGCTGCGACGGCAGGACGAACGTAGATGGGTCGGGCTTCTGCGGCGGAGCTGGTGATGAGCAGTCCGCATCCAAGTAGCAAGGCGGCGATGAATAATCGTGTACGGGTCATATTGCACCTTTTTGGTTAAGAGTCAGGAGGCTTGCTTCGGGTTTGTTTGTTTTGAGCAATCCTTCCACTCTACATACGCCGCGCAAATTCCGACTTGCATGAGAAATCGATGAGAAGCGTGAGCGACTTCACTTCGCCAGCTCGGTCAGCGTTTTGTCGAAGAACTCAACGCACTTCGGTAAGTTCTCGTCGAGGTGCTTCAGGTCGCCATATTCAAATTCGATGGATAGATAGCCGTGATATTTCTGACGCTTTAGCTCGGTCAACATCGCCTTGGGATCGCCGCGCCCTTCACCCCACAGGTCTTGGGAGATATACTCGCCCGCGTCGCCGGCGATTATCAGCGCCGGGCCAATCTGCCTTCAGACTGGCCCAGCGCCCTAACTTGTCCCGCCCGTGTTTAAGCCCTTGTTGACATGTCATCAACCCATTATCGTGAAGATGCCCGGATCTTCAGCAAGTTCCGCCAGGCTTTCGCAGTTGGTGCGGTATCTTTACCGGTCAACTCGCGTAATGCCGCCAAGGCCGCACGATGATAGGGTGACAACACTCCCGGCTCGCGCGGTTCGAGTTTCTCCTTGTATTCTGTTGCTTCCTCTTCGGATAGCACCCGCGTGCGCACCAGAAAATCAAAGCGCTGCATTTCGGGCCAGGGGTGGGCTTCGGCAACTGCCTGCATTACCGAGAAATCCTGCCGCAAGTAAGTGACATCAACCCGTATCAGCAAATCGGGATCGGGACTTTGGTTGTAACCTCCCGTTGGCGGCGACAGTGGACTGCCTGGGATCGGAACGCCTACGGTCAATGCGTCATCGGAAACGGTCCCCGTGTTGCCCGGCGCATGGCAGAGCAAGCAGCTTCGATGATGATTGACTTTCACCATCTCGCGCACGACCGGCACTTTCTTCTTGTGGACTTCAGAAACCACCGGCGCTCGCGGATCGGGCTCTTCAAGCATGGTCAAGAGTTGCGGAATCAGGTCGGCACGTTCCAATCTGGCGATCGCTTCGGTCGACCGGTGCGCCACAGCGGGCAGCGGATAGCGCAGTCCGACCAGAAGAATCTCGGTGTAATCCTTGTCCCGACGAACCTTCAGCGCATCGCACGCGGCGAATCGCACTTCATCTTCGGTGGAGAAGATCGCCAGTCGGGCCAGCGCGTGAGTTGCTTCAACGTGGGTCACACCCGCAAGATACTTGACGAGCCGGATGCGATATTCCGGCGATAGCGGAGCGAGAATCTGCATGAGCGCAGCGTACTCGCGCCACGGTGATGTGTTCGCATTTGGATCGATCGATTTTCGATTGGGCCTCGTCTTCTTGTGTGCACATGCGCGATAATTGGCCCAGAATGTTGCCGGATTAATATTATCCGACACTGCTGTAGTCGAACTTGCCTGAACGGTCAGAATCTGAGGTGCAGGTGGGACTGGCTGCGCAAACGCTACTGGGGGGCCGGACGCATTAATTACGGCAGAAGCGATTGCAACTTGACCTTGCTGCATAGCCCTGCGAACCGTGGCAACGGCCAGCGTGAACTGTTTTGTGCGTTCGCCCTTGGTTCGACAGGCATCACCCGTTGCAAACGGAAGCCCGTTCAGATCGGTTCGTTCGCCTCGTAACAGGTCCAAGAAGCCATCAGTCTTTTTTTGGTTCAGATGGTTGATCTTGGCGATCGTATTCGCCATGGAATCCGCTGCCTGGACGAGGAGTTCTTTGGTGTAAGGAGATTGAAACTCGACTTCCGTTACGCCGGTCAGTTCATCGGCGAGAATCGCTAGTTTCTTAGCTTTCGGAGCAGCGGGCAGCAGATTCGTCAGCGGCGTGTTTGGAGCAATCACCAGGGGAGCTCTGGCTGCACGTCCTGGGCTCGGAGGCGGCGGAATCGCAATCACGGGATCGGGAACCGCTTGTGGGGGTAATGTAAGGGTAGTTAGCGGCTCGATAGTTGGCGGTGCGGTCGGCGTGGGAGGAGGTGGGTCCGATTTCCGGGGCTCCTGGCCCACGAGACTTTCGCCGCCTGGCAAGACAATGATCGTGAGAACCAATGCAGCGAGTAAGAACCCGCACTTTCTCAATCTTATCACACTCTCAGCAGACCGATTGTTGTGCAACATGCTCGATACCTCCTTGAAGACGTGAAAGTTTTCCAGGGGAGGATTCTAAGCTTTCGACGAGGATAGTTGCAAGAGGAGTCAGCACTTCATAATTCAGACAGCCTTTTACTGCTTCCCGGACGCCTGGGCAGACAGAACACAAACGTGATCAGGATCAGCGCGCCGAAACTCAAATAGCCCACCGTGAAAACCCACTTCGGCGCATCGTAAAAGAGGATCGAGTGCAGAAGTCTTCCCATGAAGGTTTCGCCTGAGATCGGTTGACCGGCGAGGACGCGAAGCTTCTCCTCCCAGACCGATAAGGGACAACGGATATCCTGGATTTCCTCGAAAACCACGACGGCCATTGCCAGCAGATGCGTGGCCCGGAACCAGAAATTCCGTACCCACGACCAGCCCAGCATCCAGCCGATCAGAATCAATAGTTGGCCGACAACGACGTAGCCGACATAACCAACGTGGACAGCGACCACAAGGTCTGCAAGAAAACCGTACATGGGCCTCTCCAAGATATGATGAAGCGAACTCGAAACTCAGCGACATGCTCTACCTTAATGATCCCCTATAACCTCAATTATTCCCGAAAAAAAACGGTAGGCAGTTGCCTTCCGGCGAACTGCCTACCGCTCGTGTTGGACTTCAATGGTCGATCAGATGCGTGTGACCGGCTCAAAACGCTGCTTGAACTGCTCCGGCGATAAATTCGTCAAGGCCGCCATCTTTTGCACCAGTTCTTTGTTGGCCAAATCGTCCGGATCGAGGCGGATCATGTAGGCGCGGCGCATTGATACGCTTCGCTGTCCACATTGACTTTCGCGGTTTTCATGCGGCCGGTCCGGGTACGAGCATGTCCTCGAACGGCAGCGGATTCATCTGGCCGTCCACAAAGCTGATGATCGCGCCGAACTTCGGCGAGGGCGTGCGAAGAAACTTCACAGCCCCGTAACCGAGGTCGCGCGTGTATTCGGCATCGAACGGAATCGGGTCGGCGCAACGGAGTTCGTAGCCGAGATCCTTGTCAATGAAGTCATTTTGATGCCGAGCTTTTGCCGGCGCTGCGTAAAGTTCCTTCACCAGCCGGCCAAATTCAATTTCACCGAGGCGCAGATGGCCGTGGTCGTCGCGGACGACTTTGCCGAAGCGTACCAGGTCGTCGCCCAGCGCCTCGATGAGCCCCTTTTCGCCGATGGATTCGATAAGCCTTCCGCCAGCACGACGACGCCGTAATTGCGATCCTTCGGCCTTGCGCTTCAGGATCGAGCCGATGATGATGTCGCAAACATCGTCCACCGTGACCGGTATGTCGCGGAATTCTTCGGGGATGATCGTGAGGGTCGCCGCGGCAGCCTTGCCGATGCCAAGCGCCAGATGGCCTGCCGCGCGACCCATGCTGATGATGATGTACCAGCGCCACGTGGTGCTGGCGTCGGCATGAGGGTGCGCGTGGTCAACACGCCGAGATGCCGCGCGGTCTCGAAGCCGAAGGTCGGGGTGCCTTCGGGCAGCGGCAGGTCGTTATCAATCGTTTTGGGCACATGCGCCACGCGGATGGGGCGATGATTGCCCGGCACCCACGGCCCGACCCGTTTGGCGACCTGGCTGGCGGAAAAGGCCGTGTCGTCGCCGCCGATGGTCACAAGAGCGTCGATCTCCATCTTGGTCAGAACTTCGAGAACCTTGGCCATGTGTTCTTCTTTTTTGGCAGGGTTGGTGCGCGAAGTGCCGAGGATGGAGCCGCCATCGAGATAGGCTGCTGCTGCTTCCTTTATGCTGAGTATGTGGTTGTGCTCGAAACTGCCCTCGACGAGGTGTTTGAAGCCGTTTTGGAAGCCGATGACTTCCATTTTGTATTTTTCGATGGCTTCGATGGTGACGGATGAGATAACACCGTTGATTCCCGGTGCTGGTCCACCGCCAACCAGAATGCCGATTTTGCCGCCAAGAGCAGATTTTGTCATGGATGGAGGGAGTGAACAGGAAAAAGGGAATGGGAGGATGGGGTACAGGAAGAGGAAAGTCCCATCAACATACAGGCACGGGTAAAATAGAGAAATTCACTGGATGTGACAAGGCGCATCAGCCTCCAAGAGAATGTTCGGAATGATCTGAGGATCATCTCAACCATCGAGAGTCGCAGCCTCGACGCTCGTGCAGTGCAAATCAATTTCCATCATTACCAGTATCGATCACAATTGCGCATAGAATAGAGCGAAGGGACAGTAAGATTCAAATGGTTCGACGTGGACCAACAAGGGAATGAAATATGGAACAGCAACAATGGCTCTCTTGCCTGGTAAGCCCTGGGCAATTTCCGGATGAATATGCCGTCGCAGGCACGCAACACGACGGAAAAATCTTCTCCTTGTTCGCCGATCAAGATACTGTTGTGCCACCGCCGACAAAGGAAGGGCGCGGTTTTATTAAGGTAACTGTTATTGATCGGAAGGGCGAACTTGCCTTGATCCGATTACCTGCTCAAACCTTTGAAAACGGTCAGCATGTGACGGTGAAAGCAGGTGAAATTTCCGCCCGACCCATACCGGAACGGATTGGGGCATGATACTTTCCAATGTCGCCATTTATGGCGCAATTGATTCAGGGCGGATCGTCTTTGATCCCGAACCTTTGCCCCGCTATTATGGAGCAGGACAAGATACACCTTACGACACGCATAGCGTCGATGTGCGGCTTGGCAAATACCTGTCTTCCCCGCGCAAGGGGCCGTACATTTTTGACCTGCATCAGCCTGGTCAAGAGAGATCGGCATTTTCTGGATTCCTCGCTGCGAATTCAGAACAGGAACAAATCCCTTCTGGCGGATACCCTCTTCAACCAAATCGTTTTATTCTCGGGCGGACGGTGGAACGTCTAACATTGCCCATCGAAATCCCGGCGAATCGAGTTCTCAATAGATGCTTGGCAGCACGTTTTGAAGGCAAAAGCAGCCGGGCGAGGACAGGACTGTTAGTCCATTTCACTGCGCCGACGATTCACCCCGGATTCAGCGGTTCCATTACTTTGGAGATCATTAATCTTGGACCGGTCCCTTTTATGCTTCGAGAGGGAATGACCATTGGGCAACTGATTTTTGAAGAGGTTGAAGGTCTTCCCATCAGTAAAGAAAGTCAGTTTCATGGACAGGACCGACCTGAAGGTCGGGTTTGACCGTTGTTCCATCTTCGCGCGACGGTTGCAGGAATACTATACTGACTCTCTTGAGTTCAAAGGAGCTTCCATGCAACTGCCGGCAAGCCAACCCGTCAATCTCGACGACCCTTCGCTCTATATCAACCGAGAGCTATCGTGGTTGGAGTTCAATCGCCGCGTTTTGGAGGAAGCCCAGGATCAGTCCGTTCCCTTGATGGAACGGCTCAAGTTCCTGGCAATCTTTGCTTCCAACCTCGACGAATTCTTCATGGTTCGCGTGGGCGGTTTGCAGCAAAAAGTCCAGGCCGGCATTACCCGGTCCTTCGGCGCGGATCGCATGTTGCCGCGCGATCAACTGGCCGAAATCTCCAAGATTGTTTGCGAATGCGTCACGGAGCAATATCGCATCGCCTCGACCGAGGTTTTGCCGGCGCTGGAGAAGGAAGGAATCCTCATCCGGCAACTCAAGGATCTGGGTGAGGCATCGCGCAAATATCTGCGGGAAATGTTCTCTCGGGAAATCTTTCCCGTCCTGACGCCGCTGGCGATCGATCCCTTGCACCCCTTCCCGCATTTGCTCAATAAATCGCTGAACCTGGTGGTGTTGCTTCAGCGCCCCAAGGAAACGGATACCCGCTTTGCCGTGGTTCAGGTTCCGGCGATGCTGCCCCGCTTTGTGCAATTACCCACCGATAAGGGATTTATCTTCACCCCACTGGAAACCGCGATTCGGCTTCATCTGACCGTCCTATTTCCAGGGATGGAAATCCTCCATTCCACGCTCTTCCGCGTGACGCGCGATAGCGAAGTTGAAATCGACGACGATGAAGTTGAAGATTTGATGAAGGCCATTGAGGCCGAAGTGCGCAAACGCCGCCGAGGCGCGGCCATGCGCCTGGAGATTGAGGCCAATAGTCCACCTGAGGTCGAGGAGTTTCTGCGAACCGCGCTGCACCTGGAGCCTCGCGATGTGGTGCGGGTTGCCGGTGTCTTGGATTTGACGGGGCTGTTCCAAATCTACAGTTTGCCGGGGTTCGCTCAGCTGCGCGATCCCGAGTTCGTTCCGCAACCGGTCCCGGAATTCGCCCAGGCTTCGAACATGTGGAGTGCTATCCGGGCCAAAGATATTCTGATTCACCATCCCTACGAATCGTTCAATCCCGTCGTCGAGTTCATCGAGGCCGCGGCTGAGGATGCCCGCGTTCTCGCCATCAAGCAAACGCTCTATCGTACCAGCAGCGATTCGCCGATCGTTCGGGCGCTGGCTACCGCCGCTGACGCCGGCAAACAGGTGACGGCCGTCATCGAATTGAAAGCCCGGCTCGACGAGGAGCGCAATATCCTCTGGGCTCGGGAACTGGAAAAGGCGGGTGTTCACGTCGTCTTCGGCTTCGCGGGCTTGAAAACCCATTGCAAGGTCGCCCTGGTGGTTCGCCGGGAGGAGGATGGAATTCGGCGTTACGTTCATCTCTCGACAGGAAATTACAACCCCCAGACCGCCCGCATCTATACCGATCTGGGATTCTTCACCTGCAAGCAGGAATTTGCCGAGGATGCATCGGCGCTTTTCAACTACCTGACCGGTTACAGCGACTTGCCGACGTGGAAGAAATTGATTGTTGCCCCCTCCCGGTTACAATCGTTCATGATCTCTCAAATAGAAAAGGAAGTGGAGCTTCAGCGTGCCGGAAAGACGGGCAGGGTCATTGCCAAAATCAACGGTTTGCTGGAACCCGCAGTGGTCCAGGCTCTTTACCGCGCCAGCCAGGCCGGTGTGAAAATCGATATTATCTGTCGCGGCATCTGTGCGCTGCGTCCCGGCATTCCCGGCATCAGCGAGAATATTCGGGTCGTATCGATCGTGGATCGTTTTCTGGAGCATAGCCGGATTTTCTATTTCGGCAACGGCGGCGACCCGCAAGTACTCATCGGCTCCGCAGACTGGATGGACCGCAATCTGAGCCGGCGGGTCGAGGTTGTCTTCCCGATCGAACAACCCGACTTGAAGCATCGGCTCATCGAGATTCTGACCATAACTCTGACCGATAACGTGAAGGCGCGCGAGCTGACCTCCGACGGAACCTATCGCAGGCTTAAACTGAAGGAAGGCGAAGCGCCGTTACACAGTCAGGAGCGATTTCTGGAACTGGCTCTGGAAAGCACCATGCGCCGGCAAATGGTGGTGGATGCACCCGCCCTTGAGGTCGGACCAACGGCAGCGCGCAAATCGGGCAGAAAACGGGCGAGATAATAACATAGTGTTCAGAGTTCAGTGTTCAGCAAATACCAAATAACAATGGATTTTCCGATCCTGACATCTTCTGAACACTGAACACTGAATACTGAACACTGTCCTGAAAGGATAAAAGATGTTTCGTCGTCTCCTGTTGGTTGCAGTCTCATTGGGCGTTGTCGGCTTCGCCGTCATTTTGGCAGAGGAGAAGAAGGAACTCCCGGAGAAGCCCAAGATTCCTTCGATGAAGTTCAATGATGTCGTCGAGATTGCGCCCGGCGTCTTCTTTCGCTACTCGTCCATCAGCGCCACCGATCCCAAGGTGCCCTTTGGAGGCTCCAACAATATCTGGATCGTCTTCAAGGACTACGTTGTCGTCGTCGATGCCAACTTCCCGAAAGAGGCCGGGGACGTTATCGCCGACATTCGCAAGACTACCAAGAAGCCGATCAAGTATGTTCTCGACACCCACCATCACGGCGATCATGCTTACGGCAACTGCATCTGGGCCAAGGAAGGGGCAAAAATCGTGGCTTCCTACCCAACTGCCAGGCTCCTGAAGACGAGCGGCCCCAAGGCCTGGGAAGATGCCGCCAAGGACCGCAAGGACATCAAGGAAAATGAACTCAAGCAGGCCGACATCACTTTCAACGACAAGTATGTGATCGACGACGGTACCCAGCGCGTGGAATTCATCCATTTCGGCCATTGCCATACTGCCGGCGACGCCGTTGCCTATCTGCCCAAGCACAAGATCCTCTGCACCGGAGATGCCTGCGTCAACGGTTCGTTCAACTACATGGGGCATTCCAACTCGGCCTCGTGGGTCATGAATCTTGAGAAGATGGAGAAACTGGATGTCGATCTCGTTTGTCCCGGACATGGAAAAGTCGATGGCAAGGGTTTGCTGGGCAAGCAGAAGCGTTACTTCGAGGATCTCCGCAAAGAAGTCAAGAAAGGTATCGAAGCCAAGAAGTCTGTCGATGATATCGCCAAGGACTTGGGACTGGATTGGTACAAAGAGTGGACGGGCAAGGCCGCCAAGGAGAACAAGGACAACGTCAAGCACGTCTTCGACGAACTCAACGGCAAAATCAATCACGATCGGCTGGGCCAATATCGTGAGCCTTTGACCTGGCCCGGAACATTGGCTCCGATTTTTGTCGGGAGCGGCGAAGAGTGACAAGGTGACAAGGTAACACCATTCAAGAAGCATCCCGGATTTTTCGATGTTTGGATAGGGGCCGCAAAAAAGAATGACCAGAATATTTGGCGTGTTACGATCGATTCAAAGAAAAGTGGCTGTCGTCAAAATAAAGAACCTTCTCAATGCGTCGCTCAATTGTAAGATTCCAGCGTAGCAAGCCGTGCCGTTTGTCCCAGGATACACGTGTACGATTGTTTTAGGAGTACCTGAGCGTCTCCTCCCACCTGAAGTTCCTTTGCTGCCATTCTCATGTTGGGAATGGTTCCCAATGACGGGAAGTGACGGACTTTTTTAACCGGCTCAATGGGAGTTGGTTCCTGTTTTTCTCTAGGAGAACGGTAATGAATTGTGTTTTCGTTCGATGCCTGGCTTTAGCCGCATTAGGCGTGGCCGTGCTGTCTTTCAGCACCACGCGCACCACAACCGCGGCCGACGTGACGCCGATCAAGGAAATCATGGCCAAAGCGCACAAGGGTGGCGACAGCATCTTGGCAACTCTCAAAAAAGATTTGGCCAAGAAGGATGAAATCAGTTGGGACGCAGTCCAGTCGAAAGCCAAGGATCTGGTACTCCTGGCCGGGGATTTGGGCAAAAACGAGCCGAAGAAAGGGGATGCAGAGTCGTGGAAGAAGCTGACCAAGTCCTACGAAACGAACGCCAAGAAGTTGTTGGATGCTGCGGAGAAGAAAGACGCTGCACCCGCTTCCAAGGCGTTGACCGCACTTTCAGGCTCGTGCGGGGCTTGCCACAAGGCACATAAGTAACAAGTTAGTTTTCAGTTTTCAGTGTTCAGTTTTCAGTAAAGGCATTGCTGCAAACTGAACACTCCTCCGGTCTGAGCGATGAAAAGCCAACACAGTCAAATCGAGCCAGTTTTCAGTAAAGACGAACGGGAAGGGTTCCGGTCTGGGCACGTAACGCGTCGGCCGAGTGTTACAATATCAGGTATGTCGCCAAAGGCTTAGTGCTCTGTCGAGGCTAGGAATTGGGGTTGGCAAGCGCGCATTTGTGCGGGGTAGCCGCGTTCGCGTAGAACGCGGGGGCTTGAAGCGTCAACATTCAGGTGATTGCCCTCGGGAGGTTGCCCGCGTTCTGCGCGAACGCGGCTACGCCGGCGAATTGTCCGGCGTTCTAAGCGAGCTCCAAATCACCAACCCCAAAATCAAGCTTTGACAAGGCTCAAGGTCGGGCGCACCTTTGGCGGGCGGCCTGCACCATGATGTTTTTTTAACTGAAAACTGAAAACTGAAAACTGAAGACTAAAATGAGGAAGGATTCCATCCGCGAATGAAACGATTCATTTCTCCGGCGCTGTTTGGGATTGTTGCATTATTCGCGGGTTGCGCGCCGATCCCTCCGCCGTTGCCGCCGGGCGACAACTACCCCCACCTCCTGCTGGGCAATCCCAGGTCACGCCAAGTCCGACCCCCAGGACAAAGACAACTTCCTCATGATGAAGAAGTATTACGCCCTGTCCTACAACGACGGCAGGGGAACTCCCAACTGGGTTAGCTGGGTTGTGACCAGGCAAGACCTTGGAGAAGCACCCCGCAAGCCCACCTTCGACCCCGACTCCGAATTGCCACAGGGATTTCATCACATCACTCACAAGGATTACAGCGGCAGCGGTTTCGACCGGGGCCATCTTTGCCCCCACTCGGATCGAGCTGCGGATAACCAGATGAGTTTCTCCACCTTCGTCATGACCAATGTCATTCCTCAAGCGCCCAAGGTGAACCAGAAAACCTGGAATGAACTGGAGATCTACTTGCGCAATCAAGTCAGACATGGACATCAACTCTACGTCATCGCCGGACCTGCCGGCAAAGGCGGCCGGGGTAAAGATGGATTCAAGGAGGAATTGGCCGGGGGAAAGATCGCGGTACCGGCCCAGTGCTGGAAAATAGCCGTCGTGGTGCCCGAGGGCGAACTGGCGGATTTGTCGAAGATTAACCCGCGAACCCGGGTTATCGCCGTGCTGATGCCCAACGACGAGCAAAAGATCGACCTTCACTGGGCAAAATACCGCACTTCCGTCCGCCAGATCGAGAAATTGACCGGATACACCTTTTTCGATCGCTTATCACCCGACCTGGCGAATGAATTGAAGGAAAAAGTTGACACCGTCCGTATTTCACATGGTTCCCATTCGAGTGGTGTCGATGATTGACGCCCACGGAATCCGGAGATTGCGATGTCGGAAGATTTGGTCAGCGCAATCCGAACTGCCATTGTGGGACTTGAGTACCCGAGTGAATCGGATGCTCCCTTTGACATGTTTTCCTGGGATTCTTCCCGAGGCGAGTTGACAAAAGAGGCTCTTGCCAGTGTAGTAGGTAAAGGAAAGAAGAAGCTGCCGCGCGTCCAAGAGGCGGCGGTGCGAGATTTCTTTGCTGCGCTTGCGGATTCCGAGGATGCAGCTCGTTTCAAGAGCCTCGAAGCAATTCTGTGCGGCAATCTTTCGGACTTGAAGGTGTTCCGGGTCGGATCGGTCAAAGTCGATATCTATATCGTCGGCAGAACTGCTGAGGGTCTTTGGTTAGGAGTGCATACATCATCAGTTGAGACCTGAGCGATTGACGCTCGGCCGCTTGTTGAAGGGCCCGGTGGGGGATGGAAAGCAGACGGTTGGAACTTGAGGCCGCATACCGCGCTACCAAGTATCGGTTTGACGATTTCGATCGGGAAAGCACGATCCGAATCGGTGAGTATGCTCCCATTGTCGATGCCCTGCTGCAACGGCATTCGGCGACGACATGGGCCTACGTCACGGCCTACAATCCCGACTCGATCGCTTCGAACGATCTGGAAAATGCAGCACGCTTCCAAGAACTTCGAGCGGAGGTCAGGCGCTTGAGGCTCCCTTTTTACTCCGGAGCAGCAGTTGATCCGACGGACCAATGGCCTGCGGAACCGAGCTTGTTGATTCTTGGGATCCGCATAGACGACGCAGTGGCTATCGCGCGTCGATTTGGACAATTGGCCTTGTTGTCCGGAACGATCGGGGGTCCAGTTTGTTTGACTTGGACCGAAGCGACGGCCCCGGCCACACGAGAAAAGTAGTCCCGTCGCTCCGTGACGGGTACGAGTGCGCCGTCCAAAGACAAATACCGTAGGAGAAATGATGCTTTCTGCGGGACAGGAAACAGCGAAAAAAGAGAACACGGTCACAGCGCCATCTCATTGCGCCGCCGTGCCAAGACGGAACCGGCTCGTTCGTTTCCTGGCGTTGATCGGATTGGTGAACCTCAGTTTCCTCGGCGGAGCTGCGGTCATGTTTTTTGAGCTTCCGCCCTCATCCTTTCTCCGTCAGGCATTCATCGGCGGCACAGCATGGTACGAGGTGCGACAGACGACGCAACCGGGGCTTCAGGAGCATCATCCACTCACTGCTGCGGGCCGAATTGACAAGCCGGACAAGACGTGCGACGGGTTCACTCTATGCATGTATGGCGGAGGTTCACGGGCCGTACTGGTCAACATGCGCGGCGACGTCGTTCACCACTGGCACGTTCCCTTCAGCAAACTTTGGACCAACCCTCCCCACCTTCACGGTCCCTTTAACGACGCTGCAATCTACTTTAACGATGGGCATATCTATCCCAATGGTGATTTGCTGGTTGTGATAGAAGGCCCCATCGACCTGCGCAACTCCTCGAATGGCTTCGGTCTGGCCAAGCTCGACAAGGATTCGCGGATCCTTTGGAAGTATGCCGAGAAATGCCACCACGACGTTGCGGTTGGAGATGACGGCACCATCTATGCGATCGCAAATGAGGTTCTCAACACCGTCCCCGCCGGTTTGAAAAACATCCCTACTCCCTGTTTGGTGGATGTTTTGCACCTGATCTCACCGCAAGGAACGACGATCAAAAAGATTTCTCTCCTCGAGGCGTTTCTCGACACACCCTATGCGCCCCTCCTGGGAGCGTTCGAGAGTCCGAAGAAGTTTGGTTCCGTTGGGAAATCTTCGCCGTATTCTCAAACGGAACAAAACCGCGATGTCCTGCACACAAACGCCGTCAAGGTCTTGACACCCGCCCTGGCCGCGAAATTCCCCATGTTCAAGCCGGGTCAAATCCTCTTCTGCCCTCGCCATCTGGACGCCATCGCCGTGCTCGACCCCGATAGCGGCAAGGTTGTTTGGGCAGCGCGAGGCCCCTGGCACGCTCAGCACGACCCCTCGTTTCTCGACAACGGTCACTTGCTGCTCTTCGACAACCTGGGTTCTTCGGGAGGATCGCGCGTGCTCGAATACGACCTGACGGCACAATCCTTCCCGTGGATCTATCCGGGAGAGCACGGCAAACCTTTCTTGAGCCGAATTCGCGGCATGTGTCAGCGCCTGCCGAACGGCAATACCTTGATCGTCGGTTCGGATGCCGGCGAGGCCTTTGAAGTGACGCGGGACCAGGAGGTCGTTTGGTCGTGTTCCACCGGCGGCGCTGAACTCAACCGCGCCCGGCGCTACACTCCCGATCAACTTCCTTTCCTGAAAGGGGTTCAGCGTGCCCGGCCATGAACACTTCTTCCCGGTCGTGGAGATGTCCTATTCCTGCATGTCGCGGGGATTCGGTGTTCTGCTGGGTTATGGCCCCCTGCCGGGGTTAGAACTTATTCCCTTCTTTATCGCCTTATTGGTCTGGGTCGGGTTGGCATTGCTATCAGTGCTGTTGTGGCCGATCTCAGCGCTGGTCCGCTGCCTGCGAAAACCTCGGACTGCTCCACCCAATAACGCCGACAGCAAACTCACGAACGCATCGCCGACGGAAATTGGACGCGAAGGTACTCCAGGAAGCTCTTGAACTTTGCCCGCAGAAAAAGGGGTTGAGGCACTCTCAACGGAAACGGTTCCAATGGAATTCTGCACAATGTGGTTTTTTAGTGTTGACTTTCGTGTGAATATGGCGATACAAATATTAAAGATCGATGAACGAGGAGTGTGATTCGCGGATGGTGTAGATGTGGTATACTCGCTCCTTTCTTGATTCGCATCTCACTTATCCAGTGTCGTACTCCAATGGCCGAACGTCGGGTTTCTGGCGCATTTCACTAGGGACGCGGCATAAGCAGTCGAACTTTTCTTCATCTCGCCCAATAGGATTGCGCTGGATCGAGTAAGCAATTCGTCCTTAATACTTGCTGATTTGTCGGGATCGCGGAAGCGATTCCTCATCATTCTCTCCCAAGGTGTACTCATGCAAGTCTTTTCCAAGTTTCGTCGAAGTCGAGGTTTTACCCTCATCGAATTGTTGGTGGTGATCGCCATCATCGCGATTTTGGTCGGGTTACTGTTGCCGGCGGTGCAAAAAGTCCGCGAAGCAGCAGGACGAGCCAAATGCCAGAACAATCTGAAACAGATTAGTTTGGCTATTATCAATTGCTGTGGTACTTATGATGGGAGCGTGCCTCCGTCCATCGGCCTGTATCCTGCCTTCGGATCCGTAGCCGGCAATGGGAATGGAGGGGCATTTCTTTTCATTCTGCCTTATCTTGAACAGCAGAATCTTTACAACGGATCCTTGATCCCAGATGGGCGCAATGGTGGTCTCCAGACTTATTCCGAATGGGGGATTCCCCATGGTACGCATACAAAAACCTATATTTGCCCCTCAGACTACACCAACGTGAATGCACCGGACACCTATGCCAGCTACAGTCAGAACGGACAAGTATTCGTGTTGCGCTACCCAGGTTGGTATGAAAATGGCGTGAATTATCCGGCCAGTTTCATTGATGGAACTTCAAACACGATCTTCTCCACCGACAAAGTGGCAGTGAGCGCTTACGGCGATTATAATGTAAACTATTGGCCGGACTGGGGTCCAATTATTGGATCCTCATGGCTGGGCGGCGACGATCCAGGAGCAGCTTCGTATCCGCAATTCATGATCAGTGGCTACCCCGCAAACACCGATGGCGGCAGGCCCAGCACCCCACATGGTGCTGATATCAATGTGGCAATGGGTGATGGAAGCGTGCGCACCGTAGGAAGTGGGATCAGCGTGCTGACTTGGTGGTCAGCCATGACACCTGCCGGGGGCGAAATTCTCGGCACCGACTGGTGAGCGGGAAGCTATACTACGCGCCCGAGGATTGAGACTTTTTGAAGCGAAACGCCTGTGTAGCCGCGACGCGGAGGCTTTGCGAAGCGGAGCGCGTGACCTACCACACCCGCTCGCTGAATGTGACAAGGGTTGAGTTTAGTGCGCAGGTTGGGTTCGACCCTGGGAGGGTCGCAGCCATTTGCCAGGGGTTGAGCGCAAGCGACACCCCCCGGTTAGCCCGAACCATGTATCATTCGATTTGTTGAAAGAAGTATCATGTCACTCTCCACTTACAGCAAATTCGGCCAGGTATCATTGATTTTAGTCGTTACACTGGCGCTCTGCGGGTGCGGTGGTTCCGGCGGCAGTGGCAAAGTTACCGGCCGTGTCACTTATCAGGGTCGTGCGCTGAAGGGTGGTAGAGTCATTTTCGAAGATGCGAAGGGACATGTCGCAATGGCGGAGATCGATAAAAACGGCGATTACACCGCTGAAAATGTTCCGTTGGGTGAGGTCAAAATCAAGGTCGAGACCAGTTATCTCAAAAAGCGAGCCTCTCAGCCCAGTTATTCACCCCCGGCCGGCGACAACGGGAGTTACAGACCTCCGAGTCCCGAAGGAGCTCTCGAACGATATGTCGCGATTCCCCGTAAGTACGAAAGCTTCGAATCCACCGATTTGACACATGTCGTCAAACGAGGAAAGAACGAACGTCCAATCGTCTTGGAAGGAGTTGTCACCATGGAGGAAGGTGGTTCCGGAAGCGCTGGAGGTGGTTTCGGAAGCAGCAGACCTTGAAAGTTTCGTTAGCGGAAGGAAGCAATTTCTTGTTGCGGAACGATGAATGAACTCACTCACCCGTTCGAGCGAGGCTCCCGCCACAATGAATTCATCACCGCCTTCTTCGAATACATCAACCCAGCGGCTAGAATCAAGACACCGTTGGTTGCTCATGGCGTTGTTCCCGTTTCGATACGTGTTCCGGTATCCGGCAAGATCACTTTGTCTACTCTTTCTGTTCATCGATTTGGTGGCAATCCTGGGCCTGGTTGGACTACACCTTTTAGCGGACTATCACCTCCGCGCTGCGCGCCGAGAGGTTGAACGAGGTCACAATTTTGCTGCCATCAGACATCTGGAGACTTTTCGGTCGATGCGTCCGGATGATGCGGAAGGATTACTGCTTGCCGCTCGTATTGCCAGACGGCAAGGTGCATGGAACGAAGCCGAGGCATTGCTCGACCGGCGAGTCGAGCTTCACGGCGAAGATGAGACTTCGGCCTTGGAACGCCTGATGCTTCGAGCGACGCGCGGCGAGGTGGAAGATGTCCGTCCGTTGCTGCAACTGCGAATCGATGAGGGCGGCACAACGGCGGATCTGGCCCGCGAAGCCTTGATCGAGGGTTTCTTGCACAGTTTCTTCACCAGCCGGGCACACGAGGCGATCGAACAGTGGTTGGAAAAGGATCCGAGCAACATTACCGCATTAAGGCTCCTTGGAAAAATGCACGAATATAGCGAACAGCCAATCGAAGCATTGGCCGCTTATCGCCGAGTCCTCGAACTCGATCCGGAAGGCGATGAGAGTCGCTTGCGACTAACGACCCTTTTGCTGCAACGAAGCCAGGCCGATGAGGCGCTTCCTCACCTGGAATACTTGCAGCAGCAGCTTCGTCAACATCCCGCTGTCCCCACGCAATTAGCTCAAGCACTCGAATTGAAAGGGCGAACGGAGGAAGCTCGTCTGGTTCTGGATGACTGTCTGCGCCGATTTCCCAATTATTCAGCTGCGCTGGCGGAACGAGGCAAGATCGAAAACCAGGACGGTGCTAGCGAATTGGCCGAAGACTACTTTCGGCGAGCCGTGCAGTTGGATCCTGGGAATGTTACGGCCCGCTACCAACTCTACCTCACGCTGAACAAGAATGGCAAGCCGGCCGAGGCATTGAAGGAGCAAGAGAAGGTTCGTCTACTGGAAGCGGACATTCGTCGCATTGGCGAGATCGTCAACGGCGAGTTGCAAAAAAGGCCGAACGACCCGGCTATTCTTCACGAAGTTGGCATGATTGCGCTGCGAGCGGGTCGGCCCAGCGATGCCATGCGCTGGTTGCTCAGGGGCCTGCAAGCCGGTCCAAACTATGCACCGACGCATCGCGCCTTGGCGGCGATTTATTACGAGATGGGAAATCCGATCCTTTCTGCCCGGCACCGTGCCATTGCGCAACAACTGAGCAAGTAGCGGACCCATTCTCGTGTACTACTAATTCCTCGTTTCTTGCTCGACGAACAAGAATTTTAAGCGGTGCGCAAGAATTTGAGCGGAGCGTCGAGTCTTTCCCCCTCTCCCCTGTACTCAGGGGAGAGGGTTGGGGTGAAGGGAAGACCCTACCAACATAAAAGACGCGTCTGGGAAGGGTGAAGGTTTAACCCCTCACCCTAACCCTCTCCCCTGAGTACAGGGGAGAGGGAATTAGCGCTTGCTCGTTTTTCTTTCCGCTTGTGGGCAATAGTCAGGGGAGAGGGAAACCGCTCTTCCGATGACGCATGCGGCTGGGCCACGCTATGCTACGCCCTACAGATCTGGATGCCGAAGGAACACGAACGATGCGAACACCGTCCTTCATCTACCGTCTAAGTCTGCGGAGAGTACTTTTCGTCCTGGCTTTCGGTGCATTGGCGTACTATGGCAGCATCAATGCCTGGGCGTGGTATCATCTGCGCGAGGCCCGCTCGGCGCTCGACCGTTACCATCCCAAGGAAGCGCTCGGTCATCTGGCGAATTGCCTGAGCGTCTGGCCGAGCAGTATACCGATGCACTTGCTCGCGAGCCGGGCAGCGCGCCAGGATGGTGATTTTCTTGAGGCCGATCGTCAGGTTCGACTCTGTCAGAAACTGGTCGATGGCACTTCGGATGAAATCGTAGTTGAGTGGGCGCTGCTTCAGGCGGCCGTCGGGAATGTGCGCGAGGTCGAAGAATACCTCAATCATCAGATGCAACGAAACCCGGAACTATCCAGACTGGTTTGGGAAGCAATGGCCGAGGGCTATATCCGTAACTACCGCATTCTGGACGCCATCACGCTGGTGGAATACTGGCTGCGCCTCGAACCCGATAACCTGCGTGCCCTGGAACTTCGAGGCAGTGCCTTCCAGAACGGAAAATCGGCGGCCACCGGTGCTCGCGATTTCCGGCGCGTTCTGGAACTCGATCCCGTCCGGGCGGGTGCCCGCGATCGACTGGTGATGTGCCTGATGGCCATGGGAAGTTACGATGAAGCTCTGCCTCATCTGGAACAAATGGCCCAGGCAAAACCCGATGATACCGATGTGCAAGTCAGCATGGCGCCTGCTACAACCTTCTTGGCCGCTCCGAGCATGCGCGTCAAATTCTCGAGTCAGTCCTTGCCGAGCACCCCGAAGACGGCGTGGCCCTGAGAACGCGTGGCCAGTTCGCACTGGCCGACCAGCGCCCGGATCAGGCGGAAGCGTGGTTGTCTCGAGCGGTGCAGGCAATGCCCAACGACTACCAGACGCGCTGGCTTCTGGCCCAGTCCTTGCAACAGCAAAAGAAGGAACACGAGGCGAAAGTTCAGTTAAGCATCGCCGAATCAATGAAGGCAACCACGGAACGGATCGGCGATTTGCGCAGCCGAAAACTTTCCGAGCAGCCTTTGGACCCGGCGTTACACTATGAGATGGGGATTCTGTTAATGCGCTCAGGACAGGTGGAGATCGGCGCACGTTGGTTGGAGAGCGCTCTGAACCTCGACCCCGCGCACGGCCCCGCGCATTTCGCGCTGGCCGATTATTACGAAAGACGGGGAGATGCCAAACGCGCGGCGGAGCACCGCAGCCAGGTGCGCGCTGACTCGGCAAACCGGTAAGGCGCGCAGATCAATCATTTCTTGACCGGGTCAACCGACTTCAACACGCCCGGCATCGTTGGCCCGACCGCGTGAACCGACATGATCTTCGCATCCAACGAAAGCTTCACGGTGACCGTTGGTTTTTTCGACACGTCTCGCTGAACGCGACAAGGGCGGACGGGGCAGCAGACCGAAAATTCGTACAAATACGTCATCGAAGAATTGATGTGGGCTTCACCGCTCATTATCTGAATGGGATCCGAAAACTGATGGGGGAATGACCATGCCAAAGGCGACTTGGAATGGAGCAGTGCTGGCAGAATCCGACAAAACTGTGGTTGTGGAGGGAAACCATTATTTCCCATTGGAGGCGCTGCGGATGGAATACTTTCGACCCTCGTCCACTCATACCGTTTGTGGGTGGAAAGGCACGGCAAGCTACTACACCGTCGAGGTGAATGGTGAGCAGAACCCGGATGCCGCGTGGTATTATCCGGACCCCAAAGACGCGGCCAAGCAAATCGCCGGGTATGTGGCGTTCTGGAAGGGTGTCAATGTGGCCTGACGTTTCCCGGCCTAATCAGAGAGTTCCGGCTATGACTCGAACATTTCGGTATTTGTTCGTCGCCTCCGCGACCTTGATCGCGTCGGCAGTCACGGCCCGCGCGGCGCACGTCACTCTCGTCAAGGATGGTAAGCCTCTGGCCAGCATTGTCGTCGCGAAGGATGCACTGAAAGCCCAGCCTGAACTGAAGCCCGATCAACTTCACGTTGCACGTTCTTCAGCGACCAAAATCGCTTCCGCGGCCCGCGACCTGCAAACCTACATCCACAAAATCAGCGGAGCCAAGCTGCCCATCGTGGGCGACGAGAAGGAGCCTGAAGGATTGGCGATCCTCGTCGGTCGTAACAAATGGACCAAACCCTTCGACAAGAAAATCCCCGATGGTATGAGCGCTGACCGCACAGAAGAGGGGTTGCTCATTCTCTGTCGAGGCAATCGACTGGTTCTGGCCGGCAACGATCAGCCCATCAACGGTGTTGCCCGCGAGGTGGCAAAGGATTACCCCAAACATGTCGTCACTTCCAACGGCTATGCGAACCGAAATACGCCGCCGATGGGAATGAAGGTGCCGGCCACAGCGAAAGGCAAGCCGGTCAAACTATATGTACCGGCGATCGAAACGGAAGCCTGGGGCTGGGTGAACGGCTCCTATGTCGGCCATCGTCCCTATCGGGAAGCCTACGAACGACCCAATGAGATCGATTTCGACGTAGCCGATGCGCTCAAGCCGGGCGAGAAAAATGTGATCGTCTTGCGCCTGCACACCGGACTGGGTGCAGCCCAGCAATCCGCGGGGATGACATCGAGAACGTTTCTGTATTCGCCGAAGAAATAGTTCGGTGGGCAGCCGGTTTTGTTGTGGTCCAAATTGGAGGCCGCAGAATGATCCAAATTGTGGGCCACAATTGCGCACGCTGCGGTATGCGGATATTTTCATCCTTGGATGCAGAGTTTTGTTCCGCATGCGGAAATCCCATTCATTCCGGATGTCGAACCGATCAGCAAGTCACTTCAATGGAACCAGCTAGATGTGCGAGCTGTGGAGGGGATCCAACAAACGAAATTGCACGCGATGTCAAGCGTGAACGGGAGAATAGCCGGGAACAAGCGCGGGCTATCGAGAAACGAAAAGAAGATTTGGCCCCGTTGCCCTGGATTTCAGATTTACACCGATTCTTGTTTCGCTGGGCGATAGTGCAATTCAATCTCCTGAGTTTTTTGGTGATGATTGGCGTGGTCATTTACTCAGCCGCGGTAAAACATTATAGCTTTACGTCAATGTATCGGTACATGCTATCGGGCTTGTGCATCGTCGGACTGAGATGGGAATTTGTTAAGCGACGCTGGCTACGGCAACAACAGCGGACACTTCCCGAAGGTAGGGGTGAGTTTCTCTTATCCCGATATTCAGTGCTTCTGGCAGCGATCATTCTTATTAGCATCTACTTCTGGATGACCGTGGGTTTCCTAATCTTCTCGCTGTTTTAGACAAAATCGTGATGTTGAATCAATAATGGACTTCCTCCCACGGGAATCACAACGAGTTCACAGAGTAATCAAGGGATTCCACAAAGCCGACGATGACGGAGCTCGATACGACTACAAACTCAGGCGTCGGCTCCAATGGTTCCCGAAAGCCCGCGAGAATCGATCAGCCTACTCAACCATCGTTTGCCGCTCTGCGGCGAACGTCTTCGTCTTGCCGCTCAGCGGCTTTGCGCTACTGCTATCGGAACACTGTTTTTGAGGAATCGATCCTCGACAGAGGAAGATTTAGCCGCAGAGCGGCAAGACAAGACGTTCGCCGCAGAGCGGCAAACGATAAAGGGCGGTGGTCATGGCGAAAGTGTGCCATTCTTACAGCAGCACGAGGACGGCTTCCTCGCACTCCGGGAATCGGTCGCTGGCGGGCGCAAGGCGAACACGCTCAACAACGAAGCCGCACTTCTGCAGCACTCGGATGGACGCCCCGTTATTGGTGGCTGCAGCTGCAACCAGCGGACGTTTGGCAACTTCCCGCAGCAACAGGTGTAGCGCCTGGCTGGCGATCCCTATTCCCCAATACTCCCGGTCGATCCAATAGCCCACGTGATCTTGGCCGCCCATGGGAAAGCAGGAGATGGTCCCGACCAAAACCTCATCGACGAGAATGGCCCAGGCGGTAATCACGGGCTCGTCCAGCAGCTTCGCCCAATGTGGGTCGAACGCCTCCCTGGTGCGTGGGATCGTGACCGCCATGCGGTTCGATTCCGGATCGAGTTGCATTTCGTAGATGCGGGGCAGGTCGTCCAGCTGAACCGGACGAAGACGAACAGCATTATTGGTCACGGCAGCACCCCATCAGTCTGCTGGATCATTGTTCCTGCCTTCGCGGTAACGAGAAAGTCCGCGCGGGCCGAAAGCCGTAGCTGTAGTAGCGAAGGGTTGGCACATAGTTGTTCCGGTCTGCGGAACGCAGGTTCGATGCTCGATTGACGAAGGAGCCGCCGCGCAACACTCGGTGCTGGGTGCTGACGATCATCAATTTATCTTCCTTATCATCGGTAACTTTGTCGGTTTTTCCCTTGGGATACTGCTTGTAGCCCTCCTGACACCAGGTATACACATTCCCCTGCACGTCGAATAAGCCCAGGTCGTTCGGTTTCAGTTGACCCACGGGCCAGGTCCGTTCTTGCGAGTTCATCTGATACCAGGCATAGTTCGTGAGAAGTTCGTCCGATTCTCCAAAGAATCGGCTCGTCACTGCTCCGGCCCGTGTCGCAAACTCCATTTCTGCTTCCGTCGGCAGCCTATAGCCCGTCAAGCTCAAATAATTCTCTCGTAAGCGAATCACCTGTCCTTTGCCGTCCACTTCGTAGCAGAATTGCTTTGGATCAATGCCTTCCTCTTTGCTCAACCAATTGCAGTACCCAGCGGCCTCATACCAGGCCGTCCCGATCACCGGACAATCCGGACTGGGTGCGTACCGTTCCGTGAAAGTGAAGTCCTTGTGATACCGCCGATACTCTTGCACCGTCACCGGCTTGGCGGCAAGAGCAAAGGTCCTGTCAATCCGCCGCTTGTGTTGGACCTCCCAACCAAACCTGCCTGCTTCCCCAACCGGCGATCCCATCAAAAATTCCACGGGGCCTGGAATCACTACCATCGTCTGACCTTGAGCGCTTACGTACCAATGCGGCTGTGCCGGCTTTTGGTCGTTCGCAAGCGATTGGTGGATTGCTGCCAACTGAGTTTCACGCCGCTTTTTGTCGTTCGCCCAGTCGATGTTCTCCTTTTTCAGCCACTTCTCATCATTCCAGGTTCTCAACAGCCATTCCACCGCGCCATGTAGTCCCGGATCGGGGTCGAGGCGATAGATATCACGCAGCATCGGCAAAAGAAGATCGCGAGCCTCCAGGGGCAGATCGTTTTCCGCAAACTCACCCAGGCTCAGAAGCAGCGCCCGGCGAATAGTTACGTCCGTTTCCTGGGCCAGACGGTCGATGACCAGACTGACATTCCCTCCTATCACGCTGAGGCGGTGAATGAGATAACTCCGCGTCCGTGGATCGCGACTATGTTTCAAAATGAACCAGGCTTTGTCGGCGTGGTTCATACCGACCAGGGCCGTTGCGGCATTGGCTTGTCTTTTCGCCAGCTTTTCTTTCGCCTCATCCTTCGCGTCCAGGGGCAACTTTTCTTCGACCTTCGCCAGCAGCAGAGACAGGCCCTGTTCCGATCGATATTTCAAAGCTCGATAGATAGGAGCGAATTGCGTCGGATCGGAGTCGAAAAGCAACCTGACTAAAACCTCGGTCTGGTCCGCTGCGTAATCGGTAAGCAAGCTGGTTGCCAAACTGCGTTCCAGCGCACGTTCCGGTTTTCGATCTCGGAATATCTCGGACAACTCAGGAATAAGCCATAGCTTCGCCGGTCGAAATGCTTCGATCCATTTGCTGAGGGTCAGGGTTTCTTTCACAAGATCGCGGGCCAGAAGCTTTCCACCACTTTCCCAGCGTCGACTGTCGGGGTCGTATTTCGCCAGTGCTGCCCCGGCTCGGAGCCGCTGAGATTCCTTGCCCTTCGGTGGTGTTTCCACCACTGCCCAGAGTTTATCCTGAATGTGTTCCTTATAACGTAGCAGGGCGTCTCGAATCACCGGGAGTTCCGTGGGTTCCGCATCGAGCAGCCTGGTGTATAGGTAGTCGACCTGTCCTGAATCTACCGGCAAAAGGGCCAGACTGGTGTGAAGTTTCTCGCGCGAATATATTGGAGCTCGTTCATTTTCCTTCAATAGAAGTGGATCGACCCAGCGACGGTACGGTGCCATCGCATCGATGATCGCCGGCATCTGGGGCGTCTCGGCGGCCAGCGCGGTCCGCACCAGACCTTCCGCTTCCGTTGCTTTCTTCTGTTCGACGACCTTCGCTCGGACTTCCAGACCAACCATTGCGGCCAGCAAGAGTATTAGGCCCAGTGCCAGGCCGCGCAGTGCATGATACCGGCTCGCCCGTCGCATCATGTTCCGCTCTTGCTGCGTCCAGTGCTTCTTCGCCGTCAGCCGACGAATCTGAAGCCATTGCAACAGTGAAGGCAATTGCCGGTTTTCCGGTCGAGCGTTCCAAACACCCGCTCGATCTGCGAGCAACAGTTCCGCTCGGCCGGTGCGTGTTTCCTTTTGTTTTCCGGTCAGCCAATCCCGAAGCGACCGCACCAAATAGTCGTGAGTAAGCTGGAAGTAACGGGAGGGGCGGAGGGTGGAGGGTGGAGGGTGGAGTGGGGTGGAGGGTGGAGGGTGGAGAGTGGAGGGATTTATTCCGGGAGTCCACCCTCCACCCTCCACCGCTGCTGGGTCGGTCGGCGTGATGAGTCGAATCTCGCCGTCGAGAATGCCTATCAACTCGTCGAAGTCTTTCGTGCGACTTCCGTAACCGGACGCTTCGAGGAGTTCGCCATACGACCGCATGTGACCCTTGATGTCGATGCCCGATTCAGGCAACAGCGCAGCCAACACTTTTCGGGCCGCATCCTGATGGTAGCGGCGTTGCGGCGAAGCAGTGCGCCCACTGAATGTCTCTTCGAGGAATGCGACGCCGATTCCTTCCGTGCCGCCCACATCCTTGAGTGTGGCGGGCTTCCATAATCGGCCTTTCATCATCTCGGCAAAAAGGGCAAGTCGAACGCTGACGACCTTGCCTTCCTGAGCTAAACCGGACACGCTTTTTTCGACGAAGATTTTCTGGTCCCTGGTCAAGAAGCCTTGGTTCGGCAAGGTTCCGTAAGCTCTACCGAACGCCGTCAACACTTTCCGGGCGTGACGCACATCGAAGAGATCCACGAGCGCTGAGTTCTGTCCCTCGACGATACGTATTTCCAAAGCTTTCATGAATCTGCTGACAGCGAGCCAAAAATCGTCCCGCACCATAACGATGCACTGGACCCTTGCCCCGTCGCACTGGCGCAGCGCCTGAATCAGTTCTGCATTCTCCGGGTCGGGCTTGCCATGCAGCCATTGCTCGAATTGATCCACCACGAGGATCACCTTCTGCCGCCGGCGGTCGTTTCGGCGAAGATTGGCGATCGCCTGTTGTAACGATGACTCCCTGGGCAAGTCGGGGCACGCCTTTTCCAAGCCGCACAGCAAGCGCGTTTCCGTGTCATCGGGAGTGGCCTCGACATAAACCACTCGCACCGTATTGGCCAACCGGGGCAGAAGTCCGGCTTTCATGAATGACGACTTGCCGCAGCCTGACGGCCCGTAGATCAAACCGACCCGGAACGTAGCATCCGCATCCATCTCCTCAATCCGAGTCTTCCAGAAACGCAGTGTTTCCGGCAATCCATCCCTGTCACGAGGACCGGGAAGCAATTCCAGGAAAAACTCGCTGTCCCCGGCGTCGAAGGAGCGTAATCCCTTCGGCACGATCCGGGCCGAAGCCAGCTCATTTTTTGGGGTCGTTTTCGGTTTCAGCCAGTTTTGGAGATCATCGGCAAATTCCAGGGCGGTCGAATAGCGCTGGCTGGCCCACCTACCCATCGCTTTGGCGCAAATCCGTTCCAGTTCCTCGGGAATCGAGGGTTCGATTTGCCGGATCGAAGGAGGCTCCGACGTCCGAATCAAGGAGAGCAACTGCGTGATGTCGGGAGCTGCAAAAGGACGCTGTCCGGTGAGCAATTCGTACAAGACGACGCCCAGGCTGTAAATGTCGGATCGGCCGTCTACCCGATGGCCCTCGCCGTTGGCCTGTTCGGGACTCATGTACACGGGAGTCCCCAAGATCCCGCCGCCTTTGCCAAAATCTTCTTCCTTCAAGGCCAGGCCGAAATCGACGAGGAAGGGCTTGCTTTCGAGGTCCAAAACGATGTTCCCCGGCTTGACATCCCGGTGTACCAGGCGGTTCTGATGGGCATAATGCAGGGCCTCAGCCATCCGTGCCACGATGAGGGTGGATTCATCAACAGAAGGGCGCGAATGCCGGATGCGTTCGGCAAGGTTGGAGCCTTCGATGTATTTGGATACGACGAAAGGCAGGCCGTCTTCGGATCGACCCACATCGTAGACAGGGACGATGTGTGGGTGGTCCAATGTGGCGAGAATTTGCGCTTCGATCAAGTATGCTTCGGCATCCTGGGAGTTGCGAATGCGCTGGGCCTGCGGAACCTTGATGGCGACCGGGCGCTTCAGTTCGTCGTCGCGAGCCAGGTAAACGACCCCAAAGCCGCCTTCGCCCAGGATTTTTTCGACACGGTAGCGACCAATATTCTGAATATGGCTTTTCGCGGCGAGCAACATCGCCGAATCGAGGCAATCGGGACTGACGTAGGATCGTGTTGACTCATCTCCGGTAACCGGGCAATGGAATGACCGGGTTGCATCCGGAGGAGGCTCTTGCCAGTCAGCCGTTGGTTCGGGATCGTTCATGGGCAGATTTTCCCCTGCAGAGGGATCCAATCGCAAGAGGAATTCTACCGAAACCGAAGTGACGAGAAACGTAGAAAAATACGGTCTGGAAAAAAGCACGTACTTAGACCAACGAGGTCATGAAAACGGTTCGACTGGCATTTAGATTTCGTCGATTTGAGCCCGGTTACCACAGGATGTTGACAACTGATAGGGAACCTCACTCGCCTCCTCGCAACTTCAAAGTCGACAGAGACGATTTGTCGCCCCTTGCAATTCCAAGGCCTCAAATTCCTTTTCCATTTCGTCCTCGTAGTCCGAGAGTCGAACGTGCGCGTTTCGTTTTCGCCAATCGTCGAAGGGAGTCAAGACGTCCAAGGTCTCCAACAACTCATCTGCCAGTGCAATCACCAGTCGATTTGGTCGCTGTCGCGTTGGGTCCAACAGTTTCAGTCCTTCGATAACGCCGCGTTGGTGAGAACAAATGGCATAGGCCAGCGCAACACTTCTACCTCGGCCAGCACGACAACTCACCAAGAGTTTGTCTTTTCCCTGGGCGTAGCTGATTGCATCCGCAATCGCCGTTTTTGTTGGTGGGTTTTTGCCGGGTCGTGGCTGCTCGACGTCATCAAATCGCAAGATCAAATGCGACCGAGTATGGGTCGAGACAAAGTCGGTTATTTCCGCTTGTGTATCCAGAATGAGGATGGTGTGCCACTCGTCAGGTTCGCTTTCAAGCAGCAAACTCGCGGCAACATATCCACCGATTCGAATGTCCATTGCGAGTAGCCCTCTGGTCGCCATTCACGCTAATCATGATGCTGTCATGATGACAGTGTTCCACTGCCGCCATGTATTGCCAAGAGCTTTTCGTTCATCGCCGTGCTTTGCTCAGCACTTTTTAATTGGTAATGCGAGAAAAAAACAACACCATCGATCTCGATACTTTGGAGCAATCCAAGTGTGACCAAATCCATCAATTGACGGCAAATGGTCATGTCGTCGATTTCGTAGATGCCTCCGCTCCAGCCGTGGTTTCCGAAAGTCATGCGCCATTTGCCGGCTGGGGCATCTGCGGACGAATCCCTGAAATAGGCCCCTGGGTCAGACATCGAGGGATACTGTTCGTCATAAAGCGCAAATTCCGCGTCATTGTCTTTCAACACCTGCAACATTTCCGTAAGTGCAAAAGAAGAGAGAGGACCGGGAAACTCAATTTTGCGGATTTCCGCGTCCACAAACCGCAGGCCATCAATCGAGTTGATACGTGTCTTCATCCTTCGCACGGCGACCCTCACAAGCAAAGGCGGCGAACGATCACGGCCAAGCTGCCGGGCCACCTTGGAGACATTGTAGCCCGGAAAAGCATAGTGGTGGTCCGGTCAGATTCAGGCATTGGTTTGCCATATCCAACGTGGCGATGCTTGTTCAGATCAGGTGCCGAGGGCAAGAAACGGTCTTCTGGATCCTGGGCGTATGCTGCCCACCCACTGTGGCGAGTGTCGCGACGCGCTGCGATCCGTGGCTTGCGCGGTGGCAACTCGTCGTCATCAATCTCAGTCGACGGATTCGACATTAGGGATTTCCGCGGTTAATACCAAGGTGGCCCTTGGATGTTTGCAGACAACAGCCTTCGCCGTATCCGAGGTCCATCCATCAACAAGCCAGCCCTTGAAGATCGACAGGGCCACTACGACTTTCTCATTTGTCGGCTCCAATGGTTCCCGAAAAGCCGCAACAGGAATCGGCAAGCCATCTTCATTGCGCCATAGGGTCCATTCGATGCCATCGATCTGTGCTTGAACCTGGGAAACCAGCCTGCGCTTAAAGGTGATGAATCGGCCGTTCGAAATGCACTCGGTACTAGCGCTACCCATGCCTTGCTCAGTAAACGACGGAAGAGGGGAACCTTCTTCCTTGGCTGCTTCAACGACCGCATTCAACCAGGATTTATGTCGGGGTTTTTCAGTTATCATTTTCTTCAAGCGACTCACACAAGGAGTTCTCGCTGAGTTTGAATTTTCGGAATCACTATCTACCATCATATCGGAAAGGAGAGTTGCGATGTCAAGTCGAATCGTGGAATGCAAAGGTTGATCCTCTTGCTACTTGCTGAACTTGCGCCGGCTCGCGGCCGGGCGCATGCGCACGATGGCCGGTCGATTCAATTGCGGCGAACTGAGAATCGCTTCGCCGGTGCCCAGCATGGGACAGCGTGCCCACAACTCACCGGCGATGTCGCCGGTCGTGGCCATCAGTGCTTCGAGGTTGTGCATGCTGCGCAGATTGTGAACCAGTCGCGTATTGCACAACTCGAAGATCTCCGGCGGCAAGTGGCCGGGCTGTTGGCTGACGAATGCCGTTGCCAGCCAGCGCTTTCGGCCCCGGCGCGTTACATTTCTGAGCATTTCGAGCGTCGCCTGCATTGAGGAGGCCTTCTCCCTGCTCACAAACGAATGCGCCTCCTCGATCACGATCAGCGTGGGCGGCGTGTCTTCCTTGAGGATCTTCCAGGCGAACGCCTTCCGCAACAGGTCGGCGGTGGCCAGGTTCTTCACCGTGTCGTTGGTCACGCTCACGTCGATCACCGTCACCCGACCGGGTGATATGATGCTGCCCGGGTCGAGCGATGCCATATTCAGTTGATCGAAGGCCCCGGTATTGATGAGCCACTGCAATTTCGTCGCCAGCCCAAGATAGTCGAACAACTCGCTGGTCTTGCTGGCACGCTCGCGGGCCCGGTCGTGCAGCTGAAGAAGCGAAAAAACGCCGGGCCGCCTTGGGCGATGGGTCGAGTAAATCCTTGAGTTTGTCGACCTCAGTGGGCAAGATGCGCTGCCAGGCCTTGCTCTGGAAGTGCTCGACGCAATCGATCAGCGCATTGCGTTCGCCGCGCGTGGCCTGCAGCAACTCGGTGACGACGGCCGACTCGAAATCTGCCAGTCGAAGTGTGAACGGCTTGCTGTCGGGCCGTTCGCTGGCGCTGCTGGCCGGATGAATCACGCGTAGATCGGCGAGCCCGCCCGGCCGAAGACCGTGCTTGGCCAGCATCGTTTCGTATTGCGGCTCGGCCGGCGCATCCATGCCGATATATTCACCTTCGACATCGATAACGACGACCGCCCAGCCGCAGGACGATGCTTCCTCGATCAGCACCTGGGCCGTGTTCGACTTCCCCGAACCGACGGTGCCGAAAATGCCGACGTTGCGCGGCAAGACATCCTTGCTCTTGCTCTGCAAACCCACGGGAACGCCATCCCAACCGGCGAGCGTACCAAGGCGCATATCGCCGGAACAGCCAAGCAGTTCGCCCACTTTGGCCGCGCCGAGAACGCCGACGATCGATCCGGGGGCCGGGCGATCCGCAGTGTCCGACGTTCGCCGTCCGTTGAGTTCTCCTTCAATTTCAACGCGGACAAAGACATCGCCCTCGGGTCCATCCGGAAAGAAAGGCCCGGCGATCACCCGGCCCAGAAATCGAGTTTCCCGAAGCAGATCTTCGATGCCGACGTACCGGCCTCGCACGGCATGGGCCCGATGGGCGTTCGACACGCGGACGATCACCTGTTCGTTGATCGACGTCGGCCCGTCCGGCTCAATGGTGCCGAGAACGGTGCCATCAGCGTCGAACTTCAAAACCTGCTTCACGTCAAAATCAACGACGGTATCATCGGCATCGGCCTGGGCGATATTCTTGGCGTGAACGGACATCAGGAAGTCCTCGTGCAGCGAATCGGCAACGCATGGGTGCATCTAAAAAGTAGAATGAAACGAATGCGCAGCTGGACCGACTGGTGGAGAATGCCCCGAAAGCCCGATCGATCAGTCATCAAAAGTGAGGCCAGGAAACAATCCAGTTCATGCCAATGCCGATAAATTGAAGACACAGTAGAACTATGGATGACAGCGTTCAGCTGCGGAGGGCTTTAGGTCTATGCTGCATGCTCCGCCAACAAAGTCGTTGACGAGAGGTCAAACCGTTTCAGGTGGAGCATGCAGCGTAGACGTCTTAATGTTCGAAAGTCTCGCAAACACCATGTGATGCCGTGAGAAAACAAGAATGGCACCGTTGCGCCAACCCGGAAATGATGGTCGAGCAGATCTCGCACGAACATCGCGCGTTATCATCGTTGTTGCACGAATGAACCCTCACACCGAGAACCTTGGTACCGAAATTCAATCAGCCAATTCGGAGGTGGGCTATGTTGCGGATTTTGTCGCTGAGCTTTTTGATGTTGATTGGTGGGTGTACCGCGCCGGACACAGAAGAATCTACCGCCGCAGAGGTTCAACGACGCGGAGGGATTGTTAAAAGAGCCCACGATCAACCCGGCATGCCTGTCATTGAAGTTAGTCTCTGGGACAAGAAAATCACGGGTGATGATCTGAAGGAGTTGGCACCACTCATCCACCTTCAGTCACTCGATTTGTCGAGTACCCACTTGGCAGCTGGTGGACTGAAGGAATTAGCGCCACTCAAAAGCCTCACGTCGCTGAGCCTTTGGGATACCAGAGTGATTGACACGGATTTGAAGGAATTCACGAGGATAACGGATGCGGATTTGATGGATTTAGCGCCACTGAAGAACCTCAAGTCACTCAATTTATGGGGAGCCACGGTGACGGATGCAGGTTTGAAGGAACTGACCCAATTTCAGAATCTCACTGTCCTGAATTTATTTGGCACGAAAGTGACGGATGAGGGTCTCAAACACCTCGCGAAGCTTAAGAACCTCGCTGAACTTAATCTGGATTGGACCAACGTCACTGATGCTGGCGTCAAGAATCTTGCTCCACTCGGCAATCTCAAGTCGATCCGGCTCTACGGAACCAAAGTGACAGATGCCGGGGTAATGGAGCTTGCCCTGCACAAGCATCTTAGATTGCTTAAGATTCACAGCACGGCCTTGACCGATACTGGTTTGAAGCAACTGAGCCAACTCGAGAACTTCTCTTCTCTCGAATGTTGCGGGTCAAAAGTGACGGAAAAGGGGTTGAAGGAACTGGCCCAACTGAAGAATTTCACATCACTTGTATTGCGTAACGGATCGGTTTCGGACAAAGACCTCAAGGTGTTGACCACATTGAAAGCTCTTTCCTACCTCGACATACGCGGTACGGCTGTGACAGATGCGGGCGTGAAGGAACTTCGGCATGCCTTGCCGAATTGCAAGATCGATCATTATTGCAAGAACGAACAATGATGGGATCTGGTGCTTGGACAACTCATGATGCGTTGGATCGCCAATCGTAGTTGTGGCAGTAGTATACTAACATTCAAGACCGCTGAACCGCTATATGGCCTTGAATAGTTGATATACGTTCCTTTTACGGGGACGTTTTTTGTTCGTCCGGTGAAATGGTGCTGGTGCGCGCAAAAAGGTAAAAGAACCAAAGGCAATTTCGAACGAACTGCTCAACCGGAGCCGCCCCTCCGTTTCGGGTCTTGTTACGAGTGGCTGCGGTGGCGGCACGGACGAGAAGTAGGGAATCGACATTCTCGATCGCAAAGGGGTCGATTACGCGCGGTCCAGCCATGAATCGGAGGTTTCGTGCTGGGTGTATTTTGCTACAATGGATACGAGAAGGAGAAATAGCGATGTCTCAGATTGTGGAAGCCGTCTATGACGGTATCGTGCTTCGGCCGGAAACCGCACTCGAATTGGAGCCTAACACGCGTGTGCGCGTGACCGTGGAAGTAATGGCACCAAAGGAAGGCACCGCCACGTCATTCCTGTATACCGCGCGCTCCCTAAACCTCTGCGGCCCGGCCGACTGGTCCGCGAATCTCGATAGCTATCTTTATGGCGAAGGCGATCAACCCAGGGGATGAGGTGTTTCTTGACACCTCCTATGCCCGGACAGGCCCCAGACTGTCGAAGCGAATTGCTGTACAATGACGACAGCCCAACGATGCAGCAGAGGTGACCGATGAAAAGCCTGGCTGACGGACTGCCGCCCGATATCGCTCGACAAATCCACCCCGACTGGCACAAGAACGAGGCAGCCTATTGGGCGGTGCGCGACCAGTTGCTCAGCCAGTACCAAGACCAATGGATTGCCTTTGCTGACGGCACCGTCATCGCCGCCTGCAAGACCTCCCTCGAAGTACTCCACACGCCTGGGGCGATGCAGCGACATCCGTTCGTGATCTGCGTCGGGCGAGAAGACCAACCGTATCGCGTCCGCCGCGCTACCTTCGCCTATGACCCTACATACCCCGGCCAAGCGTTGCCGCTGCTCAGCGCCGAGTTTCGCTCCGTGAGCGGATCTGCGGGATTGCTCCTGGATCGAGTCATCCCTGACACTGGCGCAGACGTCAGCGTCTTGCCGTGGTCCGACTGCCGGCAACTGCACCTCGATCCCGCTGCAGGCGTCGCAGGCGTGATGAGCGGGGTCGGGGGCGCTGGAGCGACGACCATTGGCTTCCCGGCCTGGGTCTGGCTGGATGGTCGGGAGTACCCCTGCCAACTTCAAGTGGACTTCACTGGTCAAGAGCGCATCCTGGGTCGGGATGTGCTGAACCGCATGGACGTGCTGTTCCGTGGTCCCCGCGGTGAGGTCATCGTTAACCCGTGAAACAACGACTCAGACCGGGCTGAAAAAGATCCCGACGCCTAACACGCCGAACAAGACGTGGAAGACGGGTGGCTTCGGTGCTCGTCGCAACCTGTCGGTGGCACTTTCGCTGCCGCTTAACTTGGTGTTCACCGCGAAGAGGGGCGAAGAGGGGTGCCATGAGCGGCGTCTGGTTCGTGCTGCTGGTTTTCTCCGTTGCGGTGGCATTGTTGTTCGCCGGAGTCATGGCGTTCGGGATCTGGCATCATCGCTCCCTCCGAGCCGCGCTCGACAACCCGGCAGGTGGTTGGTGCGCAGCGCTGGTACTCTTCTTCGGCACTCTGGCCCTGGTAAGTGCGGCCCCGTTGGTCGCCCAGCAAGAGGGGTCTTGGCGATGGGTTGCGCTCGCCGTAATCAACTTGTTAGTGCAGCCGGTGTGCGGCTTCATGATGGCCGGGTGTGGGCATCAGTTCGTCATGGGTGTGTTCGGGCGTTTGACGTCTCACTTTCGGGTGGTCCCGCGAGAGTCTTTGGATCCGGTGACGTACCGGAAGATGGCCCGTCACCGGACAGTTGCAGGGCTGTTCGGCGCGGCGTTCTTCGGCGGGCTGGACGTGGCTTGTCTCTGGCCCTTGTTGTGAGCGGCGATCCAAGCGCTGCTTCGCACGAAGAGGAAATGGAGCGAGACGGTGAATTTCACTCCCCGACAGGGCCAGTTCCTTGCCTTCATCCACTTGTACCGGAAACTGCACCGCCGTGGCCCGGCCGAGATGGACCTCATCAAGTTTTTTCGGATCACGCCGCCGTCGGCTCACGGAATGGTGGTGAAGTTGGAAGAGCTCGGGCTCATCACCAAGGAGCCAGGTGTGGCCCGGTCCATGCGGGTGGCGATCGACCCGGCGTTACTCCCCGAACTGGAGGAGAGCGACAGCCCACCCTGGTAGCTGTCGCATCGGATGAGATGACTGCTTTATTCAAACCGGCACTTCCGGCCCATAAGCTATGTGCTGACACCCATGTTGCCCTTGGTGTCGGTAAGCAGTTCGAGTTCCGCCGTCACCACGTCGTACATTGCCCCGACGATGGCGATGCGCCCTTCACGCACCAGATTTCGCAGAGCCTCACTCTGCTCCAAAACCAAACCGACACTGCGATACACATTGCGCCGTGAGACAGCGTTCATGAAATCCTGTTGTTCCTGCGCTGGACGAGATTCCAACCCCCGGCACTCCTCGATATCGATGGAGGGCTGAATGTCGTTCACCACGTGGACGAGATGTTCGCAACCCGTTGCCTTGGCTACCTCGGAATCCGCGGAACTGAAGAACTTCACTGCCGCGTTGACCGCCCCGCAGCGGGTGTGCCCCAGAATCAGGATCAACTTCGCTCCGGCAACGACGCAGGCGTACTCGACACTGCCCAGTATCTTTTGGCTGGTGATATTGCCTGCGATCCGGACGTTGAAAATATCGCCGACGCCCAGGTCGAAGATCAGCTCGGCCGGGGAACGAGAGTCGATGCAACTGAGAATTACCGCGATGGGGTGTTGCCCCTCGGCAGTAGTGGTCACTTGACGAACCAGATCGCGGGTGAGCTGTTGACCCGTGCGGAAGCGCTGGTGACCCTCTTTCAAAATGTCCAGCACCTGCTCGGGTCGCAGCGCTGACTGAACATCGCGCGAGGAATAGTCAACGTACTGGATCTGATCCTTCAATCGATATTCCATGCGGAAGCCAAGGAGGCTGACTTCAACGCCTCTTGCCGGGCCGGTTTGGTCCCTGAACTCGTGGATAATACCCAGAACGTCCGGATCAATGTAATCGGTCATGCGGGCATCGAGCAGGATGTGGCCGCCTTGGGGGGCTTCGTGGAAGACTTTTTCCAGAGAAGCGCGATTCAAAAAGCTCACCTGGTTGCCCAACTCGATGCGAATGACATCGCCGCCCAGATGCTTCTCCACGATCCGGCGCAACGGGCGCTTCATGCTGCTCCACAGTATAAAGCTAAGGCTAACTGCGAGGCCGATCACCACGCCGGTGAGCAAGTCGGTCAACACGATCGACAGCAGCGTAACGGCGAAGGGAATGAACTGGTAGCGCCCCGAGTTCCACATTTCCTTCACGAGGGCAGGGTTGGCCAGTTGGATCCCCGTTACCAAAAGGATGGCCGCCAGACACGACAGCGGAATCATATTCAAGAGCGAAGGCAGGAAGGCGACGCTGACGAGCAGCAGAACCCCGTGGATAATCGTCGATCGTTTGGTTTGCGCTCCGGCATTGATGTTGACAGAACTTCGGCCAATGACGGCCGTCACGGGCAAGCCGCCCACAAGCCCACACAAAATGTTCCCGATCCCTTGCGCCCAGAGTTCCCGGTTGGGCGGCGAATGTCTTCGGCTCGGATCGAGCTTATCCAGTGCTTCCAGGTTCAACAGCGATTCCAACGACGCCACTGCCGCGATGGTGAGTGCCGCGGCGTAGACCGTGGGGTTGCGCCACTGCGAGTAGTCGGGCGAAGTCAGGAAGTCGAAGAACCCAGCCACCGAACTGGCCACAGGTACCTGCACGAGGTGGTTCGCTTCGATCGTCCAGCTGCCGCCGATGAACCGGAATAACTGGTTCAGGCCGATGCCGAACATTACGACGACCACAGCACCAGGCACCGGAGATTTCTTCAACGGTTTCCATCGGCCCCACAGCACGAGAAGTCCAACCGAGAGCAAGCCGATGCCGGCCACCCTGGGGTGGAATTCGTCGAGTGCGTGCAGCAATTCGGTGAACGTGTTCTGCTGGTTGGGTTGATTGAACGACATGTCATCTTCCGGATCGGGGTCGTGGCCGACGACGTGCGGAATCTGCTTCAAAATCAGGATTACGCCGATGGCCGCCAGCAAGCCTTTGATAACGCTGGAAGGGAAGAACGCTGCAAGGAAGCCCACTCGAAAGATGCCCAGCAAGATCTGAAGCAAACCGGCGAGAACAACTGCCAAAAGGAAGGCTTCAAACGAGCCGAGTAGTGCCACTTGAGCGACCACGACGGCGGAAAGCCCTGCTGCCGGGCCGCTGATACTGGTTTGCGACCCGCTGAAGAATCCGATCACGATGCCGCCGATGATGCCGGCAAGCATCCCCGAGAAGATTGGAGCATTTGAGGCGAGCGCTACCCCCATGCACAGCGGTAACGCCACCAAAAAGACCACTAGCCCGGCAGTAAGATCGCGGGCAATCGTCGATTTCAAAGGATCCTTCGTTGTCGGCATGCGGAATTGTCCCTAATTGACACGGTGATGATCATCGGAACGGCCATTTTAGGGAAGCTTGAGTTCTTGAAGTGCTGCAACGGCTCGATTGATGGAAAATGGTTTATTAGGGATTTTTCACTGGACGCGACACGTGTCGCGGTCCCAGAGGAAAGCGCACTCGTTCCCACGCTCCGCGTGGTAACGCACGGCTGGGACGCTCTGCGTCACGTTCCCTATCAAGGCAGCGACTGTGGCGTAACGGCTTCTCGATGAACCAAGACGCGGAGCGTCCCACCCGTGCGTTACCACGCGGAGTGTGGGAACGAGAAGAAACCCTTGTTTCCATGTTTCAATTGGGGTGGCGATCGACCTGGAAGAGATCGAGTGCTTTCCTCATGGCCTGAATCAATTCGCCGCTGGTGGTTTGCCACCCTGCGTCCGGATCCAATGCTCCCATCCCCTTGGCGATGGCTCGATTCGCACCAAGCGAAGGGTCGTCAATCGGTGCCCGCAGCGAAGCATGGACCTGATCTGCATGTGTCTCGACCAGCAACTTGCCAACCGTTTCGGGTCGGATGCCGCCGGCCGGCAGAATCTCGACTTTACACCCCGGATGGGCAATCCAGGCCGCAATTTTGTCAATACCTTCGACCGCGCTCGAACAGCCGCCACTCGTCTGGATTCGCTCAAAACCGATCTCGCCCAGTTCCTCCAGCGCTGATAGCGGGTCGGCGATGAAGTCGAAGGCACGATGAAAGACCGCCTTGCCTCCAACTTGCTCGACAAGCACCCGGCAGCGGTCGGCGTCAACCCGGTTGAGGCCATTGTGATTCTGGACGATCCCAAAGACGATACCGTTTGCCCGTGCTTCATGAACCATTGCGCATCGCGTCGCATCGTTTTGAATTGCGCTTCGGAGTAAGTGAACCCGCCGCTGCAGAGGCCGCAACAACACATAGATTGGGATTTGGACCGACTCGCGGACTTCGAGGAAACAGCCCGGCGACGGCGTCAAGCCGCCGACTTCCAGGCCGGAACAAAGTTCGAGGCGATCGGCCTTTGCCTGCTCGGCCAGCCTGGCCCCGTCCACATCGGTCACTCCGACCTCAAGCAAAATTCGGTGTGGCCGACGATCCGTCATTTTCCGCTGCGGTCCAAGCATGGCCGCCTCCAATCTCTAACGCGGGCCGTGCCAGCAACCATCTGTAGGGCGGGTCGAGGCTTTGCGAGGCCCGCCGCGAGCCGCGATGTCGCTTTCGGCGGGCCTCGCAAAGCCTCGACCCGCCCTACAAATAACTTTGCGCGCGATACCGGCCAGATGACTTCATTAACGGAATTAGCGGCAATCTCTTTGCAATTGTGGCGTGGCACACGCTTTTCGATGATGCCGACAAAGGCGGAGCCAAGTTGATGAGTAGCCATCGGCAATCAGCCGTTGGCTGCTGCCGCGACGCGCTCACCTGCCAGATCGCGCGGGTGGCGTCCGGCAGCGCGGCGTGGCAGCGAAGTGAGCACGACGCAAATGGTTTCGCTCGCAGGGTCGGCCCAGCAGAGCGTGCCCGTTGAGCCGGTATGGCCGAAGGTTCGCTCCGAACATCCGGGACTCCCGGCCCCTTTGCCGACGCCAAATCCCAAGCCGCGCGGCGTGAATCCCTTCGGATTGTGGTTCTTGATCATCAGCCGCGCCGTCTCGGGCTTCAGGACTTTGCCGCGGGCCCCCATGAACTCGCCCAGAAACCTGGCGAGGTCCGGTGCGCGGAAGCGTGCGTTCCTCCCCAGGGTGCGCCGAGCTTCCGCCAGTAGGGACTGTTCCAATCCCACTCCTTGGCCTGCGGATCGCCGCCCCCGATTCGGGCGCGGCGCCTTCCATCTGGCAGGAGACCATCTCTTCCAGCTTGAACCTTCCGAGTCCCTGGGCCGAGTGTTTCATGCCCAGCGGCTGAAAGACCGTGCGATCGACGAGCGTGAGAATGTCCGACCCGCTGATGAGCTCCGCAATCCGTGCGGCGAGCAAGATCCCCATGCTCGAGTATTGGTACCGGGCGCCGGGGCGAAATCGAGCGGCGTGCGCATGGCCTGTGCGGCGAACTCCGTCAGCGGCGCATGCTGTTTGCGCAGTTCGTTGTTATTGGCCAACTGATCGGGCAAGCCGGAGACATGCGTCAGCAGGTGACGAATCGTCACGTCGTCCCGCCCTTCGCCCGTGAAGGCGGGCAAGAACTTCTTCACGCGGTCATCGAGCTGAAACTTCCCTCGATCGAACAGCGTCATGACGCGCGGTCACGTTGATCGGCTTGGAAATCGAGCCGAGCAAGAACATCGCGTCATCCGAGGCGGCTTTGCCGAAGTGGCGGGTGAACGACTCGTCTTTATGAACCACGTGCAGCACAGCTGCGTCAATTTGCTTCTCCGTCGTGGCGCGCTCAAGCACCTCGGCCGCCTCATCCCATCGGTCCTTGCGCATCGCCCCGAACAAGGGGGAAGAACCCGCCAGGGCCAAGGCGTTGACAAAAAACGTCCGGCGCTTCATTGGACCAAATCCTCGGTGGCCAAAATGTTTATAGTTGCACCACAGTGGCAACCAATCTTCACGAAGCTTCCTAGCAAATAACACTGAGTTCAGTAGCGGTGGCCGCGCCGAGTAACAGTGAACTTTCAGGAACCAGGATCGCGGCCGCCGTCTGCTGTAGCGGCTTGTTCGGCCTGAAGCTTCCCACCCGGGCAGGGCCGTAGCCGGATTTCCAGCCGGCACCCAACAGCGCTCGCGTACTTGCGCAGTGTGGCCACCGACGGCGAATGCTGCCGGCTGCCACCACCTGACTCCAGGCGCGCCACGGCCGGCGTCTTGGTACCCATCCGCGCAGCGACCGCCGCCTGGGTTAGCCCAGCCTTCCGCCGCGCCTTGAGCAACTCATCCAGCAAGGCGAACTCCTCCGCCTGGACGTCATACTCCGCCTTTACCGCCGGCTGCTTGAGCATTTTCCTGACTAATGCCTTATGTGTCATAATACTTCCTGTACAACGGCGCTGTAGTAAACAATCTCCCAGTGCATCTTGCCAATGTTAACAAATCCGTTAACCGTCGTCCAGGCAAGGCGGTTGCCACACCGTCTCCATTCGGCACTGCTCGCCCATTCGAGGCCAGACCCACATGCGATGAGGCTGCTTTGCCTTAATCCACTCAAGCGTGTCCAACGATTCAGTTCACCGGGCCGCGGCGGATGGCAATGATCTCAGCATCCGCGCGGCCCGCGGCTCGGATTGTTATCCCGTCATTTCGTTGCGTCGGACAATTCGGATCTGGCATAGTACTCGGATTTCGTCGCTCTGTCTTCGCATCGATCAGCAGCCACAAGGCGAAACACATGACTTGTCTTTTTCTTCAGTACGGGATGGATAGGCGGCGAACAGGACGTAATCCCGATTTACGGTTGGATCTGAAATCAAGAGCCGCTCGTTTGTCGCGCGACAGAAGCCCGACACATTGACGTTTGCAGCCGTGAAACGAAACTCGAACTCGTAATCATCGCTTGATTCATCGGGAACCCATTTTCCTTCGATGTGTGCGCCAATCACTGGATCAATGGCATACGTCTGTTGTGGAAACCATACCACCCGGAACCCTTCGAATCGCTGTGAGAGCGTCGGCGGGCATTTTTGAAAGTCATTGGCCGAAACCGTCAAGTGGAGTAGGTATTCGCCGCCATGATAGGTTCCGATCTGAATGTCGAGAACCTCGAAGGGGGATTGCATCGCCAATCGCGCGGCCGCCGTGAATGCAAACGCGACCCCAGTTCTCGCATAGGCGTCCCATGCGTTGAACTTGATGTGGTCGCGCTCTTCATCGGTAAGGGCTAGCCACTCGTCATATGTTTGCGGCAGTGAAGGCATGGCTTAACGGGATAACGCAAAGTTCAATGGCCCGGCGGGCGCTGACCCGAACCCGTAAACAATAACTGAGGGCCGGGTCCATTGCAACGCTCTTGTTCGGCATCAGTCTACGCTGGCACGCTGCCACGGCTCACCGACACCTCGACGCCATGCACGCCAACCTGGTGGCATGTCAGCGACCTCGCGCACCGTAGGATCCAACAACACGATCTCCGATAGGCTCACTACTGCGGCGTCTGCTTCCTGCGCATCGCCCCACCCGAGAAACTGCCAGCCGTGGTCGTCCGCGTCGTGCGATACACTCAGAATCGGTTCCCCACCAAAAACGATCGACCGAAGAGTGATAACGGCGAAGTTTGCAGGTTGGTCAAACGGCCAGTCGCTCATGAAGGTTAGACCTCTGGGGCCGAACAATGTAATCATCGAAACATGAATGTTAAATGTCACTTTCTGCATTTTCGTTCCACACAGTTACGCAAGTGACTGCTATCCAATCACTTCCATTCCGCAGGCATCGAGAACTCTGCGCCAGACAAGACAATAACGCACGTTGCGCCAGTCATTGCCCTGCCCTTCGATTTTGCGACCTTCCTGAGGTATCACCCCCTGGGATACACCAAGATCAAACCAGTTCGGGCATCGGTTGGGCGTTCCCTTCCACGAGATATTGCGGCCTGCCGTTCAGGTCGGTTACCGACGCCTGATTGACATCAATGCCAAGATTCTTGTACAGAGTCGCAAAGAGTTCCCCGAACGTGACCGGTCGACGGCTCGCTTCACCGGCAATGCGATCTGTTGCGCCGATCACCTGTCCCATCTTCATTCCCCCACCCGCGAGCAGGGCGCAGTTCACCTGGGGCCAGTGGTCGCGACCGACCTGGGCGCTGATCTTCGGCGTTCGACCGAACTCGCCCATAATGATGACGCTGCAATCCTGATCGAGGCCGCGGTCGCGCAGATCTTCGACCAGAGCGCTGACGCAGCGGTCGAAAACGGGGAAGTCTTCCTTCTCGCGCAGGAAGATGGAATTGTTGGCCCTGCCTTCGGCGTTCAGCCCGCCGTGCCAGTCCCACTTGCTGTAGTTGAGCGTCACGACGCGAGCGCCGGCCTCGACCAATCGGCGCGCCATCAACAGGCTCTGCGGCACGCGCGGCGCTCCGTTGGCGTCCATGAAAATGTTCGGATTGCCCGTCCCGTAACGATCGACAACCCGGGCAGGTTCCTTCGACAGGTCGAGGGCCTCGGCCAGCTTCGATGATGTGAGCAAACCGAAAGCCTGCTGCGAAAATGCATCCATGCCTTCCATGGTACGCGCGGCATCAACTTCCCGGCGAACGGTGTCGAAGCTCGTGAGCAATTGCTTGCGATCGCCCAGTTGATTGAGCGAAATCCCGTTCAGGATCATGTCCTTCCGGCCCGGACCCATGGGCCGAAACGGTGCGTGTGCAGTGCCGAGGAAGCCGGGGCCAGGCTCATTGTAAGGGCCGTGCGTGCAGGTGTAACAAACGCTGATGAAGGGCGGCGTGGCCGGATCGACGGAGCCTTGCAGCTTGGAGACGACCGAGCCGAACTGCGGCCAGCCACCCGCGGGTTTTGGCTTTTTCGGATCGTGGCCGTTATAGACCTGAATGGCGTCGTGGTCTGCCTGATTGCCGACCAGAGAACGCACGATCGCCAGCTTATCCATGTTCCGGGCCAGCAGCGGAAACGCTTCGCAGATCTGGATGCCGTTGACTTTGGTGGCAATGGGCTTCCAAGGGCCGGCGATTTCCTTGGGAGCATCGGGCTTCAGATCGAACATGTCCTGATGCGGCGGTCCGCCGACGAGGTAGATCAGGATCACCGATTTTTGCGACGAGCGTGTGCCGTTCGCGGCCTCAGCGCGAAGAAGCCGCGGTAAGGTCAGGCCGCCGATTCCCAGAGCGCCGATGTTGAGGAAACTACGCCGAGACAGACGGTGCTTCGCTTGAGGAGAAGTCGGGGATGGCATGTCAAAGTGTTCCAAAAAGCAGGTGGGAAGTAGCGGCAGGCACTTATACTTTAAGAAGGTAACATATCCCGCCCGGCGAGACAATCAAAATCGATCCAATACCTTATTTCCATCGAACTCGCCACAGGCATTTCCCTGATAAGAGCCTGTTGCAAAATTAGGGTCAGCGAATCTTGTAGGGCGGGAATTCGGCTACACCCCACTTTGCGGTCTCCAGGAGTCAGGCCGGTACGCTTGGCGATTCGTGCGAGCATTCGCGGCCCGATTTCATCGTCGTCGTGGAATGAGAAGACGTAATCGGGCCAACCAACACGTTCCAGGACACGATGCGATCCGCCCGAATGCCTCTTGATGCTCCAGCCAATTCTTAATATCGCTGCCAAGACTCGGCGAGCCTTGGCCGAGGACCATCGGCTCATGATGCCACCGCGAAAACACTACCCATTTGAGGAACCGGCTCTCCGTGTTCCAGGCGATCGGCAAGAACGCGCAGAGAAAGCGCTTGAATTCGGTCAATCGCTTCTTGACGAGACTGGCCGTAAGTCAAGACTCCTGGTAATTCCGGAACCTCTGCGATCCAGCGACCGTCCTCTTCTTGTTCAATTTCAATGGTCAACGGCACAGTTCCTCTCCCTCTGAGTGGTGTCTCGATTTGCGATTCTTGTTGGGTTGGTTCGGAATTTTTGCCTACCACTTTAGAATACCGGACAAGAACTACATTAAGAAGCCTGTTGTATCTTCTTTTCCATCCGGTAGTTGATGAAGTCAACGCCGCGCAAGGTCACCACTTGCTCGGTCAGAACCACGAATCCTTGACTCTCAAAGAATGGGCGGGCGGTGATGCTGGCCTCCGTGAAGAGCCGGGCGATTCCGAGACGCTGGGCCTCTGCCACAATGGCCGACATTAACAATCGTCCCACGCCGCGTCCCTGGTGATCCGCCGATACAAAAAGCCGGTCGATGTGCCCGTTCAACTCCAAATCGGCGAAACCGACCGCACGCCCCTCCTCATCGGCTACCGGAACGAAGCGCCCGGAAAAGCGGTCTGTCCAAACCTGCCGGTCAACGTCATCCGCTGCCCAGGCACGAATCTGCTCCGGGTTGTAGTCGCGCGAGTTGACGCGACGGATCGTATCCCGGCATAGCGCAAACAGCGCCGGCGCATCGTCGGGCCGGTACATCCGCAATGTCAGCATCGGCGACCCTCCTCTACTTGTTCTCGCTCGTGCCGGACTACATATCGCACTCAGTTTCTCATTTTTCATTTCTTCAGCAACGCTATTATGTCCCAGTACCGGAGCGTGCCATCGGTTCGGCCGGCGACGAGCCAGTTGCCGTCGGGCGAGAAGGCCATCGCTTGCGGCGTCGGCGTGATGCTTTTGCCCTGGTCCGGCAGTTCGAGCCGCAGGTTGCCGCTGCCCACGTCCCAGATGCGCAGTGCCCCGTCGCTGTGAGCGGCGGCCAGTAGTTTGCCGTCAGTACTCAGCGCCACAGCGGTGAAGCTTGTCAGGTTGTTGGGCTTGCTGAACACGCGGTTGACGACGTCCTTGCCCGTCTCGGCATCGCAGCGCGTCAGCACCGGGTAGCCAGGATGCACGGCGAGCAGCGTCTTGTCGTCCGGAGTAAAGCGCAGGATGGTCGGCGACGGGCGGATGGTGACACTGATGGGTCCATCCTGCCGCGAGACCGAGGGAATTTCGTGCCAGCGCCAGGCATAGCCAATGCGCCCATTCTCCTCGACCTTGACCACGAAACCCAGGTTCGACCCGGCCGCGACGATCGGCCCCCGCCGGCCGTCGGAGTCGAATGCCACAGCCTGCACCTGGAGCTTGCCAGGCGTATCTCGGAGGTGGGCCAGCAATTCCCCCGAGTCGCCGTCAACCAGCTGCAACCCGTCGCCACCGATGGCTAACAGCTTGCCGTCGGGTCTGAGCGCCAGACTAACGTTTTCTGCCCCATCGGCACCGCAGGCCACCACATACGCGTTGGCCGCCAAGGCGATGGGTGCAGTCCCGGCCAGGCTCGCCGCCGCGTTGGGGTTGCTCCGATCTACCAACTGTACTGGCCCGGCCGCGGTGGCCGTGACTACCGTTCGATTATCCCTGCTGAAAGCCACGGCAAGAATGGCCTTTGTCGGGAGCGCCGCCTTGTCCGTGTCGTCGCGCGGCGGCTCGCGCGGACCCACATAGGTCAGCTGCTCCTTTTTCGTCACAGTGGACCATAGCTTGATCCGCAGTTGCCCCTCCTTGTCCTTGTCCTTGTCCGGCTCCGCACCAGACTTCAGCGTCGTGGAAGCTCCACGAGAGCAACCGCCGAATGCGGTACAGAGCATCAATGCCAGCATGATGTAAATGCGCCTGCGCATGGCTGTTCTCCCTATTCATCCACTCCCGGAGTTCGACCTTGTTCCCGTCCGGATTCATTTTTTTCTGCTACGCTTTATGCCATTTGAGCGGAGCTGAACTGTCCAACTTGCGGAAATTGGACTCGATCTCGGCCTCAGACAGCGCCCGCCCGGTCATTGAGTCTTGAACGGCCAACCACACCTGCCGCGCAGTGCTCCGGATCGGCCCACGCGACGTGCGAAACACAAACGCCTCGCCGTCCCAACACACTGATTCGATGCGGATGGAGGAGGGGACCGGCAGTCTGCTCCACGATTTGCCGTCATAATAGTTAATCATTTGGCGGCCAATTCCGCCGTCGTCGATCGGCGCATTCGCGTCGTGCCAACCCTGGCCTTCGATGAACCAGGCGTCGTGGTCTCGGACAACGACGAGGAAGTCGAGTGCGTCGTTAACCGCTCGGAGCGGTGACTCCGTAGCATGCTCCCGCAATCGTTCCGGGTCGCCGTGTAGCAGTGACTGCATTTCGTCATAGGATAGCCAATCGGATTCCAACGCTTGCCTCTCCCTTGATGAGCCACGAAACCTCGCTGTCGGCCAGCGCCTTTTTCAGAACGCAGCGCTTTGCCAAGTTTCCCGGCCCGCAAGAACGCTGAAGCCCGCAAATCCAGGATGTCGGCCTTATCCCTTGGGTTGGCGCTTGCCAGCTTTATCTAATAGTTCGGCCAGTTTGGGGTCCAGAGTCCACAGACGGTCGCCGACCCGATTCTCAATCGCTTTGATTTCGGCTTTTGCCAAGTCCGAGACCAAATTCCAATTCATGTGTTCGTAGAAGCCGTCTTGTTTCAACAAGTCGAATCCGCAACGGAACTCGCCAGCCAGATCACTTTCGCCGATCTGATTCAGACCATCGACTAATAGTGCAAGCTCTTCGTGATTCAGGCATTGTTCGTAAACCGATGCAAAACCGTTGATGTCGATCTCGCACCGTGTCGCTACCACGCAAAAGACAATGCGCTCGGCGAGCGGTTGTTTGGCGACGCCAGTGAGTCCCATGTCAACGAGGCGGTTGAACTCTTCGGCGATGCGGTTGGTCGCGTCCATTTCTTCTTGGCAGAAAGTAAAAGAATCTATGCGAAATGATTCGCACAGGCACCATGTTGACGATCCAGGGAAAGATCGTGGATCACTTCATATCGATTCCAGTTGCGCGAATCCGCTCGGTGAAGAGCCTCATTCGTCCGATGGAGAATCTCGATCGATTTCCACACCACTTCACGCTGACTCTATCAGCGCCCCCAGCCCAATCGCAAGCGCGTTTTGGACTTTCTTATAGCCATCGATCGATTCTTCAGAAGAGCCGTGTCATCTGCTTTATTGAACCGGTCGGACGGCGATTTCTCGTATTCTTCGGACGACTCACCTTGATTTTTGTAATAATGGCCTTTTGAATGTGATGTTTATAGCGCCGATGTGTTTCGTTGCGTGATTCAAAAGAACTGTTTCAAAATTCAACCATCATCGATTTGATACAAAGTTCATTGCTGATGATGTGCCCAGCCATTGGGTTGCGTTGCTGCCAAGGGAGAAACAAAGTGACCACGTCCGCTTCGACAGAGTACCGCTTTAACCGTTTGACATGGGCCGAGATGAATGATGCCATCGCCGCCCAGAAACTCATTATCTTGCCAACCGCATCGACCGAACAGCACGGCCGACATTTGCCCCTGGATGTCGATTTGTTTCTCTGTGAATCGGTTTGCCTGGAAGTGGGCCGGCGGGCGGCCGACCAAGTTCTTGTCTTACCGCCCATCGCCTTTGGATTGAATCTGCACCACATCGATTTTCCGGGAACGATCCATATTGAGCCCGACACGTTCATGGCCTTTTGTTTGAACATTACCAAAAGCGTTGCCTATCACGGCTTCCAGAAGATCCTGCTCGTCAACGGTCACGGCTCCAACACACCCATGATCGACCTGGTGGCGCGCAAGACGGTACTCGAAACGAAATCGCTTTGCTTTGCGACCAACTATCCATCGTTCTTGCTGAAGGCATTCGAGCCGATTCGCGAAACCGAGGTCATGGCCCACGCGGATGAATTCGAGACGTCGCTGTACCTGCATCTGGCACCAGAACGGGTGAAAATGGAACTGGCCGTCGAGGACAACGACCGCATGGGTCAGTACGTCAGCAGCGACAGTACCAGCAACTATCCGGTGCGGTTCAACGATTTTTGGGGGCGATGGACCAACACCGGCGTTCACGGCAACCCCACCAAGGCCACGGCCGAGAAGGGCCGAATCATATTCGAGGCGGCCGTCGCCGGACTGGTGAACCTGATCGACGAGCTGCGTGCCTGGCCGATCGCCGATCGCCAGGATATGCACCGGCAGCCGGTGCAGTCGAGCATCCGCTGGTAATGTGCTGGGGGAGTTGGAATGGCCGAACCAAACAAGATCGCAACCGCGGACGGGGATTCGCCTACCACACCGGCTGGCGCCGAGTTGGAACGACACGTCTTGCGCAAAGTGGCGCTTCGACTGATACCCTTTCTCTGTTTGCTTTACGGCTTCAATATCCTGGACCGAAATAACGTCAGCTTCGCAAAACTGACGATGCTGGCTGATTGCGACATCAGCGGCAGGGTGTATGGCTGGGGCGCAGGGATTTTCTTCATCGGTTACTTCATTTTTCAACTGCCAAGCAACTTGACCCTGAGTCGCGTCGGCGCACGCCGGTGGATCAGTTTCATCGTGGTGAGCTGGGGGTTCATCTCCCTCTGCATGATGCTGGTCCGGGGGCCTTGGAGTTTTGTGCTGATTCGATTTTCGTTGGGACTTGCCGAGAGCGGTTTCTATCCTGGGATTCTCTTGTATCTGACCTTCTGGTTTCCGACCCGGCATCGCGCCGGGTAGTGTCTCGGTTCATGATCGCATCGCCGCTGGTGGGAATCGTGGGAGGGCCGATTTCAGGCGAAGTGATGCAGCGCATGAATCAACTGGGCGGACTGGCGGGGTGGCAATGGCTTTTCCTGATCGAGGGCATTCCCGCAGTGATGCTGGGCGTGACCGCGTGGTTCTATCTGTCGGATCGCCCGGGAAAGGCCGGCTGGCTTTCGGAAGTAGAACGATCGTGGTTGTCCGGAAAGATCGCCGAGGAACACGACCGGCGAGAAACCACACACACCTTGCACCTGAAGCAGGTGCTGGTTTCACCGAGAGTCTGGCAACTCATCTTGTTGTACACCACGATCGCCGGGGGTATTGCCGGGCTGACCAATTACTTGCCCACACTTATCAAGGCCCGATTTCCAAAGCTGGAAATCGCCGACATCGGCTGGCTGTCGGCGATACCCAGCGTTGGCGCGATTATCGGCCTGGTGCTGGTGGGGAGCCATTCCGATCGAACCGGAGAACGACGCTGGCATGTCGCTGCACCAGCACTTGTAGCCAGCATGGGCTGGGCACTTTATACGTTGACCGATTCGCCCTGGATCAGTCTGCTCGCGCTCACACTGGCCCAGACCGGCATGATAAGCGTGATGGGCCCGTTCTGGTCAATGCCGACGGCGTTCCTGAGCGGACGGGCCGCTGCGGGCGGCATCGCCCTGATCAATGCCTTCGGCAACCTCGGCGGATTCTTTGCACCGGGTATTATCGGCGAGCTTCAATCCGCGAGCGGAGATTACACGGGCGGAATGCTGGTGATGTCGGGGACTTTCGTAGTCACGGCGATTCTGGCGATTTCGGTCAAGAAATAGTGATTAGTGGTCAGTGGTCAGTGGTCAGAAAAGATGCCCAACACGCAAAGGTATTTGTCTTTGCATTTACTGACCACTAATCACTGACCACTCTTCCTGGAGGGTTCCAATGACTTCCGAAAAAGCATATTCCGAACTGATTCGCCGGGTCAAGGATGCTGCCATTCTCAGCGCGTGCGGTTCCGTGCTGGGCTGGGATGAGCGTACCTATATGCCCCGCAATGGCGGTGTTTTTCGCGGGGAGCAAATGGCGCTCTTGGCCCGGCTGGCTGATGAAATGGCCACAGCGCCTCAGGTCGGTGAAGCGCTGGCCGAAGTGGAAGGTTCACCAATCGTTGCCGATTCAACCTCGGATGCCGCGGCCAATGTCCGCGAGATTCGCCGCGCCTACGATCGGGCAGTCAAGCTGCCCAAGGAACTGGTTGAAGAACTGGCGCGCGTGACGATCCGCGCTCAACAAGCCTGGCAGGAAGCCCGGCAAGCCAATGATTTCCCGGCGTTCCAGCCCTGGCTCGACAGGATCGTTTGTCTCAAGCGCGAAGAAGCGCAGGCCGTCGGCTACCAGGAGCACCCTTACGATGCCCTTCTCGACGAATACGAGCCGGGAGCCAGGGCCGGTGAAATCACCAGAGTGTTTGCGGAATTGTCCAGGGAACTGGTACCCCTCATCTCGGCCATCATGGATTCGCCGCGCAAACCTAGATGTGATATCCTCGAGCGCGACTTCCCCGTCGATCTGCAGAAGGTCTTTGGTCAATCGGCGGCAGCTGCGATCGGGTTCGATTTCTCGGCCGGCAGACTGGATGTTACCACCCATCCGTTTTGCAGCGGCATCGGACCAGGTGATTGCCGGATCACGACGCGCTATAACCCGCGTTTTTTCAACGAAGCCTTTTTCGGCATCTTGCACGAAGCGGGCCACGGAATCTACGAACAGGGGTTGAATCCCGATCACTTCGGCTCGGCACTGGGAAGTTACTGTTCGCTGGGGATTCACGAATCGCAATCCCGACTCTGGGAAAACCAGGTAGGGCGAGGCCGGCCCTTCTGGGAACACTTTTTCCCACGTGCCCAGCAAACATTTCCAGCTACACTCGCAGAAGTAGCGTTGGACGACTTCTATTTTGCCATCAACGAGGTCAAGCCGTCGTTTATCCGTGTCGAGGCCGATGAAGCCACCTATAACCTGCACATCATTTTGCGGTTTGAACTGGAACTGGCGCTGTTGACGGGTGATTTGCGGCCTGAAGACGTTCCGGGAGCGTGGAACGAAAAATTCGCAAAAATGTTCGGTCTGACGGTTTCGGATGGCAGGACAGGGTGCCTGCAAGACATTCACTGGAGCATGGGTGGACTGGGCTACTTCCCAACCTACACGCTGGGCAATCTTTATTCGGCACAGTGGATGGACCAGGCCAAACAGGACTTGCCCGGGCTTGAAGATGACTTTCGACGCGGACAATTTGGCCGGCTCAAACACTGGCTCAATGAGAAAGTACATCAACCTGGGAGACGCTGGCGAGCGAATGAGTTGTGTCAGCGAATCACAGGAAAGGAATTATCCCACCAGCCGTTGTTGATGTATCTGCGGCAGAAGTATGGGCAGTTGTATGGGGTGTGAGTATCCATGCATCATTCCGCGATGTCGATCGGCCGATTGTCGCGGTTTCTCAAGAGTCGCTGGAAGTCATCCTCCAGAACATGGCCGCCTGGATCGATGAGCGTCGCGCGGGTGAAGGGCCGTTTCTCGCCGCTCTGCGCCTGTTCCCAGACTTTCCTGGCCCGCTTCACAGCGGCAGACCGTGCATCGGGTGAGCCAACGAAGTCATAGTCGAAGTCGGCGAATCCGGGCAGGCGTTTCAACGACCGATGGGCAACGAAGCGCACCGCATCGTATGGATCATTCAGCAACTGCGCCAGAATACGGTGCCTGCCAGTGGTTCCCCGATGCTTGAAGTGCTTCCGGCCAGCTGAAACTCCAGGCGGTGATAGCTGCGCTGGCCGGCGTCGCCGGAGAGTGCCCAGCGAACCATTGCCGCGATTTGCTGGTCATCTGCCGACAGCTTGGGTTTGGGCTGCTTGTACCAGTTCGCCAGGTTGTCTGCCGACCAGGCCAGCGTCTTGTCCTGGTGGCACTGGTTACAGGCGTTGGGCCTGCCGGTTTGCAAGCTGTCCTGAACGCGCGGCGAGTTGATCTGGTGGCTGCGAGTGGCCTTCAAAATACCGTAAGTTGTATTGGGCATGTGGCAGTTGTAGCACTTGCTTCCCGATGAATCTGCAAGGTGGTGCGTGTGCTGGGTCACTTGTGTGGTGGCGTTGAAACGGTTGTGGCACTGGACGCAGGCACGGTTGCCGTCCATGCCCGGTTTGAGCTGGCCGGCAGCCCATTCCGAACGCGGTCGGGGGTCGGTCGATTTCTGGTGCATTTGGTGACAGGACAGGCAGGACATCTCGCCGCGCTGGTAGCACGGCGACTCGATCAAGCCGTTGAATTCCCGGCCCGTGACGCGGATCATTCCATCCGACCAGAAGGTGCCCGATGTGGTCGGGTCGGCAACGTGTGCGGGCCGGTTTGGCATCAGCTCTGCCCGGCCGCGCACGATAAACTTGATCGGGTCCGCGAACAGGTCGTCGCCGGGGCGATAGGTATCGCCACTGCGAAGCCAGTGGTTGTAGGCATCCTCGCTGCGATTGGCGAAAATCGAGTGACATTGTCCGCAGACCTGAGAAGAGCGGTCGTGCGGCAGGTTGTTTGGTTGGACGATGAAACTCTCGGGCGCTACAGCATTCGCCGCGCCGGGCTGGCGTTTCGCGTTGACGTGCGCTGAGCCGGGCCCGTGGCATGCTTCACAGGAAATGCCGAACTCGGCGACACGCGCCACCGCCGATGGCGAGCCGGCTTCATCCAGGGGGTTAGGCTGCCCGTGCGTGGTGTGGCACTTGATGCAAGTGACCGACCACCGGCCATATTCGCCCTTGAAGATGTCTTTCTCGGGGGCATCGAGCTGGCTTCGTGTGCTGATGTAGCCGGAGTGGCGAGGAATCCAGCGCTTTTCGGCTCGAAGGTACATGAAGGGCAGAATCATCAGTTGCTTGTCGTCCGGGTTGGCCATCCAGTACGCCTGCCGATTGTGGGAGCCTGTGGTCAGCACCACGGGGTAGGTGGCCGATATGGTTGGGTGACGGAAGTTCATTTCCACCATGAACTTACCATCTTGCTTGAAAAGGCGGACGTCCAGATCCTTGCCGGACAGATGGACGTTGTTGAAGTCGCCGAGGACGCTTTCCTGGGTAGCTGCCTGGGTCATCGTACGGTGATAGGATCCGTACCAACTGCTGTGCTGGTCCTGGTGGCAATTCTTGCACGAGGCCGAGCCGACATAGCCGTCGGTCGGCAATTCGACCGGGCATTTGCATATTGGTGCGGCAACCTCACTCCGCGTCCAAAACGCCCGAACGGCGAAAATCAGCGCTGCCAGAACGCACCCAACCGCGAGAAGCCGACGGAAGTGTTTTCCGGCCATTTCGATTCCAATCCGCACGTCGAGTAGATGATGAGAATATTGCAACACTTCATCGGAAGGTTGTCAATAGCCTGAAGCGACGAGGGAGCGGCCCCTCACGATGACCCGCATTTTGAGGGGTCCACGAGTTTCAAAACGACTGAAGAGGTCAAAGGTTGGGGACGTACCCCGCGTTCTCGGCGAACGCGGCTACGGAAAAGCGAGTTCCTGCGCCGTAGCCGCGTTCACGCAGAACGCGGGGTACACCATGAACGAATGGTCCTCATCGTAACTTCTTCAGATTCATCATATCCTCATTAGACTTCTGTGAGAGGTTTGGGGATAATCCCCAAGTCTCATGGAAGGACATCTCTCCAAAGCAGTTTTGATAATCGGATGCACTTTGTTCGAGCATGAATTGTCCAGAATCTGGTCGTTCTTGGCAATGCAAGCGCCTGTGTTTTGATGCGCTGGTCGTGACGGCTGGCTGGGAAATACGGATGTGTTCTTAATTGCTACGTTTTGTGCAGCGTCAGCCCGAAAATCACTACGCCAGAACGAAGTTTGCTGATCATTTGACCGTTTTATCCAACGGTGTTCGGAAGGTGTGTCCAGTTAATTCCCGAAGGAGTTGGGTGCGGATGTGTGGGAGCAGAGAAGTTCTCATGAATGCCTAATCGGTGTGAGAAAAAGTGTCGGGGTACAACGGCTATTTAACAGACTTGCACAAGTCATGGGAGGATGAATGACTCCGAAGGTTGATTTAACATTGGTCCAACATCTACGGTTTGTTGTCGGAGCGTGGAAAGACGAAACGCAAACCGACAAGGAACTGCTTCGGCGTTTCGTTCAAACGAGAGATGAACGAGCGTTCACAACTCTGGTCGGCCGGCACAGCAAATTAGTGTGGAACGTATGTTTTCGCATCCTCCAAAATGCAGCGGATGCGGAAGATGCGCTTCAGGCAACCTTTCTTCGACTCTCCCTGAAATCCAAACGAATTGTCAACCAGGAGTCGCTCAGTGCCTGGCTCTTCCGAGTCGCGCGGGATTGTTCGATCGATTTGCAACGATCGATCCTTCGACAGCGGCGAATTGCCGAGCGGGTTGCAGATCTCCCGATTCCATCCGAGGACCGTGGTGCTACGGATAATCTCCTCTTGCATTTGGATGAAGAACTCGAACTGTTGCCCCAACGGGAACGCGCGGTTTTCATAATCTGTTGTCTGGAAGGTCGGACCTACACGGACGCGGCGGTCGAGCTTGGCTGTTCCACAGCCACCGTTCATCGTTGGTTTGTGTCGGCACGAACTCGTCTGCGTCGTCGCCTCGCAACCAACCCCGCTGCATCCGGGCGCTTTCGTGTTTGCTGTTGGGAGGAATGGCCTCTACGGGTTCTGCCGCCAATTCCGGCATTCTGGCACGAACGGTTGAAGCCGGATTGAGCGCTGCGCGAACGGGCGTCCTGCCGGCGGGTCGTACTGCTGCACTCGCGCTCGGAACCACGAGTGGCGGCCTGAAGATCGCCGGAATGACGATTGGGGCAATGTCGGCCGTCATCGCACTTGTTGCTTTTGTGTGCTCCACTCTGACAACCCCTCGCCAGTCTTCTGCACCGTTCCCGGAAACACGTCGGGAGGCGGCGGCAAAGCCCGCAGAACCGAAACCATCTCCTCGAAGCGTGGTAACGGGCGTCATTCGAGGGCCCTTAGGCCAACCGGTCGCCGGAGCCGTGGTCGCGGCAATGGCCCGCCGGCCTTTCGGACCTGCTGAGCGCGGACTCCGGGATAAAGTTGTTGCAACCACGATGACGGATGCGGACGGACGGTTTTGCGCTCAATGTACCGGAAGACTTCGAGACCTGGTTCCCGGATCGGACGGTGACGCTCCAGGCATCGGGTGCAAACCTTTCTCTTGCAACTCTTCCGGTTCATCTGCACTCTTTAACCGAACCGGTGGAACTGAAATTGGCATCGGCAACTCCTCGATCGGGCAAGCTGCTCGACGAGGCCGGCAGTCCTGCGGTTGGTGTGCGCGTCGAAGTCGTGCGAATTGGCGATGCAGTGGGGGAACCTGTCGTCGGCGAGGTCCAACACGCAAACCTGCCTGCCTGGCCGGACGCCGTGACAAGTGGCCCGGACGGCAAATTCGTAATCCCCGCGCTCGGAGGATCATCGAATGTGTGGGTTCGCGTTCTCGATCCTCGGTTCGCGCTCGACAGTTTTTCCCTGGACGGAAGCAGACCCAATGAGCCTTGCGAGCTTCGACTCGCTCCCGCTCGTCCCATGACGGTGGTCGTTCGAGCCGCCGACAATAATGCGCGATTGGTTGGGCGCGCGTTACCGTCATCACGGATCGCATTGCCTCTCATCCGCATTTCTGCTCCACCGATCACGGTATCAATGGTGCCCGCTCGATTCCATCGGATATTGACGCCATTACGGATCGGCAAGGCCAGGTTCATGTCAACCTTGCGCCCGGTGATCGTGCAGAAGTCCTCGTTCACCCCGCAAAGGAAAGCGGCCCGTATGTCGGGGTTCGTTGCCGCGTGGAAGTAACGGAAGATACGGCCGACCTCCGTTGCATTGTCCAGTTGCCGAAGGGGCAATGGGTAACGGGAAATGTGACCGATGAACGGACCGGTCAAGTGATAGCCAATGCTGCGGTTCACTGGGGCCGAGACAATGCTTTGCAGCCGGAATGGAGAGATCGGATGCTGGTGGGGCGCGATGCGATTACCCGCACCGATAAAGATGGAGCCTTCAAGCTGGCAATGCTTCCCGGCAAATGCTCGCTTCGAGCTTACGGGCCAACGCCTGACTTCGAGCCGGTTTTCGAAACGCTGCCGGGAACGAAGAGTACCGCGATCTTCGCACACAACATCAGCCACATCGAAGTTCCCCAGAGCGGCGAAGTCGCGCCGGTCACGGTTGCCATCCGAAAAGCGCAACCAATCTCGGGAATGGTGGAACATCCTGCAACCAATACCGCCAATACATTCCTGCTCGCCTCCGGCAGGGTTTCGCCGGTGCGCGGCTATGCAACTCTCCCGCTTGAGGTGCGCGATGGGACATTCACCGTCCCCAGTTGCCGTGCCGGGTACACGACGCGCGTTTACTTTCTCGATCCGGTCGGACGATTCGGAGCAATTGCGGACGTTACACCGGGTATCACTCCTCCTCCAGTGAATCTGCTTCCGTGCGGCACGCTACACCTTCGCGTTCTGGATCGTGAAGGGAAACCGAGAATCGGTCAAAAGGTCGCGGTGTCGCTGCTGGTTGCTCGCGATCGACCAGCGCAATCGGTCCATGAAGAGCTGGTTGAAGATTCTCAACCTGTCGAATGGTTTGACGCAATCAATTACCCGGCCGCTCCGAAGACTGATGCGGACGGACGACTCGAACTCCCGGTCTGATACCCGGTGCGCGGTACTCGATCGCGATCGGTTCCGGCCCAAACAAAGTGGTTCTCGACCCTCTCACTCTCCAAGCAGGTCAAAGTGTGACGATTCCGGATGTGGTTCTGGCCAACAAGTCAAAAGGAGTGATTCTGATGAAATTGGCAGTGGCGGCAATTGCGGGAGTTTCGATCGCGATCGGAACGCTATGGGCAGCTCAGCCGGCAGCGGAAGCCCGCTCCTGCCGCGAAGCGGAGTATCACGTTCCAGGACGGCCTGAATGGCTATGCCGGCACCATCGATGTCGAAATCTGGGCGGTGTCGCCGAACAAGTGCCTCGAAGGCAATCCCAATGCCAGCAGCGATGCGGATAACGACGGGGGCGAGAGTCAGATCCTCCTTCGGTTTGAAAACATCATTGGCGACAAGCCTGGTCAGATCCCGCCCAAGTCCGCCATTCACTCCGCGAAGATGGTCGTTAGCGCCTTCGATCCGGGCGATACCGTCCATTTGCACCGAATGCTTGTGCCCTGGAAACGCACCGCAACCTGGAACAGCATGGTCGCCGGCGTAACGGCGAATGGGCTGGAAGCATCGAAACAAAAGGACAGCTTTACGTTTGGGAAAATCTCGGCCAGTTCGTCGGAAATCCGCTTTGAAGTGACCGATACGGTTCAAGCCTGGACCAACGGCACAACCAATCACGGCTGGGCATTCATCAATACCGGGGGTAATGGCTGGGACTTCTATACCTCCGAATTCGACGATGTGAAACAACGCCCGAAGCTGGTAGTCGAGTTTACAGCGCCCAAGAAGTAACGGTGAGCAACACCCTCAGAACCTTCAACGACCGAAGGATTCTGTTTGCCTGAAGGAGATGCACCATGAAGATGATACTGGCAGCGATTACAGCAGTTTCCGTCGTCGCTGGAGCCATGCTGGCGGCCAAGCCGGCACCGGAAGCGCCGGCCGGGAAAAAGCAAACCGCTATCTTTCAGTACGGTTTGAACGGCTATACCGGCACGATCGACATAGAACTCTGGCAGGTATCGCCCGACAAGTGCCTCGAAGGTAATCCCAATGCCACCAGCGATTTGGTGAATGGCGGCGGGGAGAGCCAGATCCTTGTGCGTTTTGACGACGTCATTGGCGACAAGCCCGGTCAAGTCCCGCCAAAGTCCACGATCCGATCCGCAAAGATGACGGTGATGCGCTTTTGACCCAGGCGACACGGTCCATCTTCACCGAATGCTCGTTCCCTGGAAGCGCACCGCCACCTGGAACAGCATGGTCGGGGGAGTAACAGCAGATGGCCTGGAAGCGTTGAAGCAAAAAGATAGTTTCACGTTCGGCAAGATTTCGGCCAGTTCATCGGAAATCCGCTTTGAAGTGACCGACACCGTGCAAGCCTGGGCCAATGGCAAACCCAACTACGGCTGGGTGTTCATCAATACCGGCGGCAACGGCTGGGATTTCTACACTTCCGAGTTCGAGGACATGAAGCAACGGCCCAAGCTCATTGTCGAGTTCAGATCACCCAAGAAGTAAACGCATATATCGCAACCCAACCTTTCAACTAGTCTAGGAGATTTTCAAGATGAGTTTCCCAAAATCCGGCACATGGAATGCCAACCTCGCCAAACCCAGCCGACGCGGCTTCATTCAGGCCGGCTGGCTAGGCAGCCTTGGCCTGTCGCTCGGTGCATTCCTCAAACTGGAGGCAGATGCCAAAGCTGCTGAACCGACCAAGCAACTGGAGGCAAAGGCGAAGTCCGTTATCCACATCTATCTTCAGGGCGGGTTCGCCCACATGGACAGCTTCGATCCCAAGCCGGATGCGCCGCTGAATATCGCGGCATCCTGGACGCGATCGAGACGAAACTTCCGGGCGTACGCTTCAGTCAGCACATGGCAAAAACAGCTGCGATTGCCGACAAGCTCACCATCGTGCGCAGTATGACGCATACGGAAGTCGATCACAGCCGAGGCCAGCACAGCATGTTCACGGGCTATCGTCCCAGCCCGGCCCTCACCTACCCGTCCATGGGGAGCGTGACCGCACATGAGCTGGGAGTGCGGCGAGACATGCCTCCCTTCATCGCCGTTCCTACTGCCCCGCAGTATCTCGGCAGCGGCTATCTGAGCAACCAGTACAACGCGTTTGCCGTGGGCGGCGATGCTCGGGGCGGCGGTGGCGGCGGCGGTTATGGTGGCGGCGGCGGCAACACCGTGCGCGACCTCACACTTCCGAGCGGTGTGGATGAGGCTCGATTCACGTCCCGCAAGGAGTGGAAAGAACTGGTAGACGACCATTTTGCCAAGACCGAGAAAGACGATTCCCTCGTGGCCATGGATAGTTTCTACCAGCGGGCTTATGGCATGCTCGCTTCCCCCACCGTTCGCAACGCTTTCAGCACAGCGGGCGAAACCGAAGAAACCAAGAAACTCTACGGAATGGCCGGATTGAGCGGCCCACTGGGTTTTCGAAACGGTGCTGCATCGCGCTTCATGATGGCACGCCGACTGGTGGAGGCCGGTGCCCGGTTCGTTACGCTCACGTTCGGTTCGTGGGACACGCACGCTTTCCACTACAACGGTATCGAAACTCAGATGCCGATGTTCGACATCGCATTCGCCGGGTTGGTCAGCGACCTCGACCAGCGGGGGATGCTGGACAGCACGCTGATCGTTGTCAACAGCGAATTCGGACGCACGCCGAAGATCAATGCCGGCGGCGGTCGGGATCACTGGCCGCGCGTCTTCAGCATTATTCTGGCGGGTGGTGGAATTAAGCGCGGTCAGGTCTACGGTGCCAGCGATGCTCTCGCGGCCGAGCCTGCCAAGACGCCGCTGGCGCTTGAGGATTATGCGCATACGATTTACCACCTTATCGGCATCAATCCGAAGAAGGATCTCATGTCGCCGGGCAATCGGCCCCAGCAGATCGTCATGAACGGCAAACTGGTACAGGGGTTGTTGGCGTAAGCGTAATTCGAGTGACTGAAGAACATACACCCAAGGATCTTCAACGATGTCCGTTCGTATCATTGCTTCTCTCTGCGTCCTGCACGGCTGCGGCGAACTTTTCGCCGGCCGCCCACCGTCGAGCATGTGTTCCCTGGCATCGGCCAACGAGGAACGGAGTTCACGTTTACGCTCTCCGGGGCCAGGCTCACCGATCCGCAGGAGCTTATGCTCTATTCGCCGGGAGTCAAATGTTCCAAGCTCACCGCGAAAGGTGAGACTGAGGTTGCAGTCACGATTCAGGCCGAGGCGGATTGCAAACTGGGCGAGTATGCGTTCCGGCTTCGAACCAAGGGTGGCGCTTCTGAAGTTCATGTGTTCCGCATCACACCCTTCCCCGTCGTCATGGAAAAGGAACCGAACAACACAAGGAAATCCGCTCAGGTGCTTCCGCTCAATGTCAGCGTCGCCGGGGTTATCGAAACCGCCGGGTTCGATTACTATGCCGTGACGTTGAAAAAGGGTCAGCGTCTTTCCGCAGAGATCGAAGGCGTACGTCTTGGCGGAGAACTCACTGACACCGCCCTTGCCGTCTTCGGACCCGACGGCAAGGAAATCGCCGCTGTGGACGACACAGCGCTCTTCCGGCAAGATCCCTTTGCATCGCTCATCGCTCCCAGCGATGGCGTCTATCTGATTCAGGTGCGCCACACGACCTACGGAGGCGGCGAGAATTTCAGGTATGTGCTTCATGTTGGCACCTTTGCTCGTCCCGCTGCTGTGTACCCGGCCGGGGGCCAGGCTGGCACCGAAGTAAAGGTCAAGCTCTTCGATAGCGATGGAGCAAGCACACAAACTCTTAAACTTCCACCCGTCGGCACGCCATTCGAGTTTTATCCTTCGTATGGTGATGTCGCCGCACCCACGCCGAACCCGTTTCGGGTATCAGCCTTTCCAAACGTCAACGAAGTTGAGCCGAATGACCAACCCAAGCAAGCCAATGCCACGGTATCGTGGCCGGTCGCTTTCAACGGGATCATCGGAAAAGCCGGGGACGAGGATCATTTCCGGTTTCGGGCGAAGAAGGGCGATGTGATTGACGTGCAGGCGTTCGCCTTCCGCATCGGCTCGCCGCTCGACACAGTCGTGGCAATCCTCGATCCTCGCGGTGAAGTGATCGCGGGCAACGACGACGACGAATCGCACGATAGCCGGGTTCAGGTGTCTATCCCAGCGGATGGGGAATACTTCGTCCGAGTGACCGACAAGCGCAAACAAGGCGGCCCGACGTTCATCTATCGCGTGGAACTCGAGGCACCGAAAACCGGGCTTGCCGTGTTCCTGCCGGAGCGGAGCCGAAAATCCCAGGACCGGCAAGTCATCGCGGTTCCACGCGGGAACCGGGTAACGGCTTACCTGGCGGTTCGTCGCGACGGGTTTACCGGGCCGGTTTCCATCACACCCGGCGAGTTGCCCGTGGGGGTCAAGACGACGTTGGCGACGATCGCACCGGAAGAATACCTTTTGCCGGTGGTATTTGAAGCCGCAGCAGATGCTCCGCTGGCCGGACGACTCGTTGAACTCACCGGAACGAGTACGGCCAACGATTCCAAATTCCCCATAACCGGTGGGTTTACGCAGATCATCAATCTGGTTCGCGGGCCTGGCGATTCAGCGCTCCATTCGCTGGCTCTTCCGAAACTCGCCGTTGTTGTTGTCGAGGAAAGTCCGCTCACCGTGAACATCGTCCCGCCGGTTGCACCGCTGGCGGTCGACGGCACCCTCGACGTTACGGTGCGAGTTACCCGCGCAAAGATAACGTGGATCCTGTGGAAGTGACATTCCCGTCGCTTCCGTCGGGGGTGGAGGTACCGACTTCGATCGTCATCCCTGCCGACAAGACTGAAGCAGTTGTCACTCTCGTCGCCAGCCGGGATGCCGACCCGGGGTTTTGGAAACTGATTGCCGAAGCCAAACCCGCGGGTGCAGCTCGCGGGCGGCGAGATCCGACGGCGATGGGAGCGATGGCTGGTGGGTTCACGGGTGGCGGCCGACGAGGCAGACGATCGGCCTTGGGGTCGGTCCCGGTCGCTTCAGAATCCTTCTCGATCCAGGTGGCGCAAGCCCCGGTGAAGGGGAAATTTGCACCAGCAGGTGGCGAGCAAGGCAAAACGATCAAGGTCGTGTGCAGCCTCGAAGCGGCCATGCGCCTGCCGGCAGGGTTTACCGCCAAGCTCGACGGCTTGCCTCCTCGAACGACGGCGCAAACGGTGGAATTAAAGCCCGGTGCAACGCAAGTGGAATTCGTGGTCGCGGTCGGCGCAACTACCCCGACCGGCACACATAATTCGATGGTCTGCGAATTGGCCGGCACCATCGAGGGCCAGAAGGTCATCTACCGCATCGGCAGGAGTGGGGCACTGAAAGTGGATGTTCCTGGTGGAGTGAAGACGGATGCAGCTGGCAGGCCGCTCACTCCGCTTGAGGCATTGAGGCTGGAGCAAAAGACGCCCTGAGTTTCCATCGAAGTATTCAATTGCGATTCGTATCCAACCGATTAACCTGGGATTTTCAACATGCGATATGGATATATGTTGCTGGTTTTGTTCGCGGTGTCCTCGGCCTCGGCCGGGGAACCGGTGCGAATTACCGTCGAACCGAATGCTGTCGAGTTGACGGGCGCACGGGGTCGACAAGGGCTGGTAGTGCAGGCCGAGTTCGCTGATGGCAGCACCAAGGACGTAAGCGCTGCCGCTGACCTTCACTCTCGACAAGCCGATCGTCAAAATTACGAACGCGTTTCTCGCACCCGTATCGGACGGCTCCGCGACTTTGACGGTTGCTCTGGGCTCACATACCGTCAAGGTGCCGGTCGTGGTCGCGAAGGCCAAAACGCACGAGCCGATCCGGTTCCGGACCGATGTCATGCCCGCACTGACCAAGGTTGGCTGCAACACGGGCAAGTGTCACGGCCAGGCGGCAGGCAAAGATGGTTTCAGATTGTCTCTGTTCGGCTTCGATCCCGATGGCGATTACTTCCGGATTACCCGTGAGATGGGTGGCCGGCGCATCAATCTTGCCACACCGGAAGACTGCCTGCTGATGAATAAGACCACCGGGAAGGTTCCACACACCGGCGGCATCCGGCTCGAACCAGGCTCCGAAAACTATTTCCTTACGTTGTGCCGGCTCGAAGCCGGCGCCTCCAAGGATCCGACCGACACCCCCAAGCCGGTTGCCATTGACGTGTTCCCAAAGTCAACAGTGTTTGCAAGCAAGGGCGATGCCCAGCGCATCGTCGTTCGGGCAAAATACAGTGACGGCACCGTTCGCGACGTGACCCGATTTACGGTGTTCATCGGCAACAACGATTCGGCCGCGACCGTGTCTCGTGATGGTGTCATCACCGCGACCGGCGAGGGTGAAGCGTTTATCATGGCACGTTTCGATGTCTTCACCGAAGGCAGCGGGGTCATCGTCCGGTCGGGCAAGCCGTTCACCGATCCGAAAACGCCTTCGTTCAACTACATTGACGAGCTCGTTTACGCCAAACTCAACAAGCTGCACATCGTGCCGTCGGAAGTGTGCAGCGACGAGGTTTTCCTGCGTCGCGTCTACATCGACATGCTTGGTTTGCTTCCCACCTCGCAAGAGCATGCGAAGTTCACCACAGATGCCGATCCGAAAAAGCGAGAGAAACTCGTCGAAACGTTGCTTGAGCGCGAAGAGTTCAAAGACATCTGGGTCATGAAGTGGGCCGAGGTTCTACAAATCCGCACCGTGAACGGTATCACTCCGAAAGGATTGCAACTCTACGACAAGTGGTTGCGGAACAAGATTCGCGGCGGTGCGACCATCGATCAGGTGGTGAAGGAATTGCTCCCGGCAGTGGGCGGAACCTTCGACAATCCCGCAGTCAACTTCTTCCAGACGGAAACCACGCCCAACCTGATCGGTGAAAGCATCTCGCAGGTGTTCCTGGGAACGAGGATTCAGTGTGCCCAGTGCCATAACCACCCGTTCGACCGCTGGACGCTGGACGACTACTACGGTTTTGCCGCGTTCTTCAGCCAGATTGGCTACAAGAATGCCCAGGATCCACGCGAATTGACGGTCTACAACTCCGGAGACGGTTACATCCGCCATCCGCTCGGTAAAGTGGCGATGCCCAAGTTTCTGGGTGGCGCGGTGGCGACTTTGAAGCCTGGGGAAGACTATCGCCTGGCGCTGGCAAACTGGCTTACCAGTCCCGACAACAAGATGTTTTGCCGCAATGTCGGCAACATCGTCTGGGCACACTACATGGGTAAGGGCATCGTGGACGCCGTCGATGATGTGCGCGTCTCCAACCCGGCGAGCAACCCCGAATTGCTCGAGGCTCTTGGGAAAAAGTTTTCGGAATATCGTTTCGATGTGAAGAAGCTGGCCCGCGACATCTGTCTGAGCAGAACCTACCAGCTTTCCACACAGCGCAACGCCAGCAACGCACTGGACGATCGCAACTTCTCGCACCAAAGCATTCGCCGGATGCGGGCGGAAGTGCTGCTGGACTGCATCTCCGAGGTGACGGAAACCACCGATCGTTTTGCCGCGATGCCGCTGGGCGGTCGAGCCGTGCAAATTCCCGACGGCCGAACGCCGAATTATTTCCTCACCACGTTCGGGCGATCCAATCGCACGACCTCCTGCTCCTGCGACGTGAAGGTCTCGCCGACGCTCTCGCAGGCGCTCCACTTGCTCAACGGCGAAACGACCACGGGCAAGATCGGTACAGGAAAAGCGGTGGAGAAATTGCTGGGTTCCAACGACGATCCCAAGCTGGCAGCGGAGGAACTCTACATCCGCTGTCTTGGCAGGAAACCGAGCGCAACCGAGGCCGCGAAGATCGCGGCCCGGCTGGAAAAGGCAACCGACAAGAAGACAGCGCTCGAAGACCTTTTCTGGGCACTGCTCAACACCAACGAGTTTATCTTTAACCACTAAGTTTCATCTAGTGAAGCAACCTTGAGGGACAACAACGTGACAACTCGATTGTCGGTAATGATTCTCTGCACATTCATCGTTTACCAATCGTCGCTCATCACTCTGCCCGCGGCAGGGGCCGACGAGAAGAAATCCGATGGCGCGAAGATTACGTTTCAAGGCCAAGTGTCGGGGATCTTTGCGAAGCACTGCAACAAATGCCACAACTCGGAACGTCCTCGCGGCGATCTCGATCTTACGAGCTATCCGGCAATGATGCAGGGTGGCGCGAACGGGAAGGCAGTCGTCGCCGGCAAGTCCGCCGACAGTCTTTTGCTGGCGTTGATCAATCACCTCGAAGCTCCAAAAATGCCGCCAGGCAACAAGAAGATTCCCCAGGCCGACATCGACACGATTCAGAAATGGATCGATGGCGGATTGATCGAAAGTCTCGGCACTGGTCCCGCCTCAATCGTTCAGTCGAAACCGGTGCCGGTCAATCTGGATGGTCTTGTTTCGCCGGCGGCCTTTTCTCATCTCACACCGATCACCGGACTTGCCGTCAGCCCCAATGCACCGCTGGTAGCGCTGTCGGGCAAAAAGCAAGTGCTGATCTACGATCTGGTCGCCGGCAAGTTGCTGGGCGGCCTGGCCTACCCGGAAGGGGAGGTTCACAGTTTGCGCTTCTCTGCCGACGGCAAGTTGCTTCTGGCTGCTGGGGGCACGGGTGGCGAGTCGGGAGCGGTGATCGGCTATGAGGTCGGCACCTGGAAACGGCTTTTCAAAATCGTCGATGCAACCGATGCGGTTCTCTCGGCCGACATTTCACGCGACAAAAAGTGCGTTGTCTTCGGAGGACCAAGCAAATTGGTAAAAGTGGCATCCGTTCCGGATGGAAAAATTCTCCATTCCTTCCGCAAGCCCACGGACTGGGTGCTGAGTGTCGGTTTCAGTCCGGAGGGCTTGCTGGTGGCAGCAGGCGATCGCTTTGGCGGGTTGTACGTTTGGGAGACGAAATCGGGCAAAGAGTTTTTCACGCTGCGTGGACATACCAAGGGTGTCACCAATATCGGGTGGACGTCGGATTCCAATTCTTTGGTCACGTGCAGTGAAGATCAGACTGTGCGGATCTGGAACCTGCACACGGGGAATGAAACGGGACATTGGGAAACGACCGAAGAATCTTCTCGGCGTGGCAGTAAGCCCGACCGGCTCCATCGTAACCGGCGGCCGGGACGGCAAAGTGAGGGTGTGGGATCAGAAGGGCAATCTTACTGCCGATCTCGGATCGGCCGACGATTCCGTATTGAAAGTTGCTTTCACCGCGGATGGCAAATCGGTTGTTTCCGCAGATTGGGCGGGGGCCGTTCGAGTGTGGCCGGTTGCGGGTGGAACGCCAACAAAACTGGTGTTGCCGCTCGTCCCGAAGGCCAAGGTTATCAAGGAAGTCGCGGTGCCGGTGCCGAGCTTTCCGGTAGCGCTGATTCGGACTTTGCCGGCCGTCCCGCCGCGAAACATATCGGTGACGACTGTTGATCTCGACCGCAAGCACCGCTGCACTGAAATCAATCGAGGATGCGGTGGAAAAACTGAAGGATGAAGCGGCCCGCAATCCGAAGAACAACGCTCTTGCCAAGGCCTACTTGCAACTTTGCACGCCGCCCTGGCGATGAAGGCCGAGGTGATCGAAGCGGAATCAGCTCCAAGCACCAAGACACAGGAGAAACCGTGATATCCAAAAGAGTTGCTTACCGCGCTGCGATCCTTGCATTGGCGATAATCGCCGGCCCGTCGAGCGCTGCCGACTGGCCGGTGTGGCGCGGTCCCAATGGGGATGCGATCGTCAACGATCCTGCCGTGCCGACCAAGTGGAGTGAGATGGAGAATGTTTTGTGGAAGGTGCCTGTGCCGGGCACTGGCCATTCCTCTCCGGTGGTGTCGGCGGGGCGAGTATTCCTGACATCGTTCGATCCCGATACCAAGGATCGGTTGCTGGTGTCCTATGCCCGCAAAGACGGCCGGCTCCTGTGGAAGAAAACGGTGCTGACATCCCCGGCCGAGAAGATGCACAAGAACAACTCGCCGGCCAGTTCGACCCCGGCTTGCGATGGCACCCGAGTGTGGATCACATTCCTCGATGGTACGAAGATCGCTGTCGCCTGCTATGACTTCGAGGGCAAGCAGGTTTGGCTGAAATCGTTTGACGGCTTTTCCTGCACGCACGGATTCTGCGGGACGCCGGTGCTGTACGGCGATACCGTCATTATCAACGGCGATTCCGACGGCGATGCCTTTCTCGCAGCGCTCGACAAAACAACCGGTGAGACGAAGTGGAAAATCGATCGACCCAACCGGGTGCGCTCGTTTAGCGTTCCTATCTTCGTTACGGTGAAGGGCAAGCCGCAGATGGTTCTTGCGGGCAGCAAGTCGATTGCCGGTTTTGATCCCCAGACCGGCAAACAACTGTGGGTCAAGGACAGCGACACGATCAAGTTCGTCGCTACAGTCGCCTTTACCGATGGGCTTATTTTCGCAACCGGCACCAGTCCCGTCAGCACGCTGGTGGCAATCGACCCCACCGGTACGGGGAACGTGACCAAGACGCACGTGAAATGGTCGGAGAGCAAGGCGGCCGCTTACGTTCCTTCACCGCTGGCTTTCGGCAAGCATTTGTTTGTTCTCTCCGACTCCGGCATCGCCACTTTCATGGTGGCGAAAACGGGGAAAAAGCTTTGGTCGGAACGGCTCGGCAGCCGGCATCACGATGCATCGCCGCTCTTGATCAACGGACTGATCTATTGCCTCGCCGAGGATGGCACGACTTACATCGTGAAACCCGGCGATGAGTTGGAAGTGGTGGGCAAGAATGCTGCTGGGCGAGGAATGCCATGCGACTCCAGCGGTATCGGATGGGCAGTTATTCATCCGCACGGTGGGGAATTTATGGTGCATTGGGAAGCCGACGGCCCCCAGCACGCCTTGAGCAGTTTACGAGTAATGAGAGATTCATCGATTTCTCATTTTACTGGCACGGGTTCTACTTGCGGTTTTGTTAGGTTACGCAAGATTGGTATGGGTCTTGATCGATTACTCTTTTCCTGAAGGAGGCCTTAATGTCACGATCACTTCGCACAACCAGGGCAGGTTTTACTCTGGTTGAACTGTTGGTCGTCATCGCAATCATTGCCATTTTGGTCGGATTGCTGCTGCCTGCGGTCCAAAAGGTCCGTGAAGGCCGCCAACAGAGCCAAATGCACAAACAATCTCAAGCAGCTCGCCCTGGCGTGTTTGAACTACGAATCGAGCAACGGCAGCATCCCGCCCGGCCTTCCCAGCTTCGCGGATGAAATGAATCTGCCGCAGAACGCTCCGTTTTCTGTGACCTACGGTACCAGTGCCGCGAATGCTTCGTTGACGGCTGGGACCAACTCCGGAACGTCGAGTCCCAGAGACCCAACCGGCAGTTTTTACCCGGCGCAGCCGCCATTTGCTGCCCCCGGCAGTACCTATGGCCCGGAAATTTACGGTACGCCGATTCTGTGGAATCCAACTCCTGGAGTTGGCGGTCTTCCAGCAGCTCCGAATGCCATTCCACTCTGGTGGGTCACGGGGCGAGAACTGGTTCCGACCGGTGTCACCGGTGAGTTTCGAGGCACCGGTGATCCCTGGAACTGGCATATCATGGCGTATATGGAAAACGAAACCGGCGTGGCGACCTGGAATGCCTGGGCCAGCGGCCCGACAGACCTGTGGGGCTTCACCTGGTTCAACGGGCCGGCACTCTATTACGCCAACGATATGGACGACTGTGACGGTTCGCCCTGGCGGCGGCAGGATGTGGCTTTTCAATGGACGCAAAACATCTATATGCGCTGTCCTTCGGGCGGCACATTCAACAATTGTGAAGGCAGCTATATCGCGATCGAGAACCTGATCAAAGGAAATTATGCCGCGAATTTCGGCGGCGGAACGATGGTGAACTCGCTGCCAGCCTCGGGTACTATAATGACCGACCCCAACGGTAGCGCAGGCTCATGGCCAGCAACTTCAATCCCAATCCAGCGCCTGCTCGGAGCGTTTGGAGTCGAGAAGGGCATCACCAAATTCCCTTACACTGCTCGGATGGGAACCGGCAAAGGTCAGAAGATCACCAATATTACCGATGGCACTTCAACCACGGTCATGTTTGCTGAAATCGATACTTTTGACACGCCAACGTCGCTTCCCAATCCTGCATCATTGCCTTCGACTTCTCCGAACGGATCGAACCGGGATCTCCGGGGGTGCTTCCAGTATATGGGCATGGGCAGCGGTATCTTCACCGGTATGTATCCGCCGAACTCGTATCAGACCGACGTAACTTACGGCTGCGGCGAAGTGACTCAGGCACAAGGCGGGGCAATTCCAAACAACAGCCCGCTTGTCTGCACCAATCCTCTTTCGGGCTCTTGGAGCTGCGAAAGCGACCTATACCGGCAGCAGTGTCTCCTATACATACTGGGCAGACACCACGGGCGCGGATTCATCCGCTGGATTGGGAACGGAATCGAGTCCGAGCACCGCGACCGATCCAAACTACGGCACGACCTTGCAGGCTTGTGCCCGCAGCCGGCACCGGGCGGCGTCAACGCTGCCTTCTGTGATGGCTCGGTGCGGTTTATTTCCAACTCCGTTGGTCAGACTACCTGGCAGGCGCTCTGTACTCGGGCCGGCAATGAAGTCGTTGGTGTGACGGACTACTAAACGAGCCTTCGTCAAGCGCTGGGGATGGGCACTCCCACTCGTAAAGAGCTTCATCCTCATCGCGACTTCCCGGCAATTTTCACTCGCAACGAGGGTTGGCTTCTCGATAGCCAGCCCTCGAAATTGCAAGGCTGCCGTCGTCCAGTGACGGTAGCCTTTCAGCCATTCAACGGATCCCGATCTTTATTGGAGTTGGTGACCCGATGATTAACCAATTGAATGGATTGGCACTCGCCTCTGAACCGTCCCATCGAAATCATGACTCAATCGACTCGGAGGTCGAGGAAGACACTGGTAGAGCGCGCGATATGGATCTCGATAATCAGTCGATGGACCTTGCAGCAGAAAAGATCCGGCAAGGAATGAATTGCGCTCTTGGTGCGGAATTCGCACAGGCCGTCGTATTCTATACTGCTGCGCTGCGCTCGATCCGACTCATCCCCGCGTTCATGCTCTGCGCGGCGATGCCTACCGCCTTTTATGCGAATACGACAAGGCTCTGGCCGATTTCGACGCTGCGATTCATCTGGACCCGACGCAACCGGCAACTTACATCAGTCGGGGACTTGTCCATCGCGCGATGGGCAACTTCAGCGCAGCTGTCGCCGACTGCTGCGAAGTGCTCCGGCTCAATCCGGACAACAGCGCTGCCTACCTGAATCGCGCGTATGCCTTATGCCGAGATGGCCGAGCAGGAGCAGGCGATCGCCGATTTCTCCGAAGCGATCCGCCTGAACCCATTCGATCTGCACTCGCACTTTAACCGGGGCAAGGCCTACTCCCAGCGCGGCGATTACGACAAGGCCATCGCCGATTTTAGCCGGGTTTTGGAATTGAACCCGAATTATGTACTGGCTAACCTTTGCCGGGGCGATGCGCATCGAAACAAGGGAGCGCACTCAGCTGCAATCTTTGACTATACCGAAGTCATTCGGGTGCATCCCGGCAATGCCCTGGCGTATAGCAGCCGGGCGCAGGCTACCGAATTGATCGGCGATCAGGATCGCGCCATCGCGGATTACAGCGAGGCCATTCGACTCGACCCCACCAAAGGCAAGGTCTTTTCCAGCCGGGCCATTCTCTACCGGACCAAGAAACAATACGATCTGGCTCTCGACGACCTCGATAAGGCCGTGCAAATCAATCCGAAGGATGCTACCGCCTATTTTCACCGTGGCATGATTCGCCTGGCCCGTAATGAATTTCCGAAAGCCGTCGAAGAATTTACCGAAGCGGTGAAATTGTCGCCGGAGTTCGTGTCTGCGTATCTCAACCGTGCGCTGACGCACGATCGCATCGAGCGTTATTCCGACGCCGTTGCGGATTGTACCAGGGCCATCGAAGTCGATCCCAAGATCGCCCCCGCGTATCTGATCCGCGGTACGGCCTATGCCCACACAAACGCCTTCAACAAGGCAATCGCCGACCTGACGGAAGCGATTCAACTCGACTCCGAATTCGCCCTCGCCTACCTGGAGCGGGCCAGGGCGTTCACCCAGTGCCGGTCCTTCGATAAAGCTTTGGAGGACTACGCGCAGGTTCTGAGATTGGATCCGGGTAACGCCCTGGGCTACGCCAATCGCGGCATCGTCTACCACCTTCAAGGCGATCAGCAGCGGGCCGTGAACGACTTCATCTACGCGCTGCAACTCGATCCCAAACGTATCCTGGCGGGTTGGAACCACGGCCTGGGAGAGGTTGCCAGGCGGCAGAATTCCGGGGTTCTGTCGGACTACACGCAGGGCCGCCGGCCCAAATCGGTTGCCCCGGTCAGGCGCAACAACCTCCCGGCTCTGGGCGGCAGAAAAGCACCAGCCCCGCAGACACTGCCGGCGATCCCAGGTGATTCACGGCCGACCAACGGCCATTCGGTTAAAGTGCGCTCGAATGAGACCGTTGCGGAATTTCAGATTTCGCCGGGAACGGAGAACTTCCAGGATCGCACCAAGACCGAAACTCGCTCGCGTCCCAAGTTTCCGGATCGGCGATCAGCTGTTGTCGTCGAACCCAGCGACCTGGTTTTCGAGTCCACTGATCTCGCGCACGAACCCGCGCATTTTGTCGTCGAATCGACCGATCTCGTTGCCGAGTCGACTGATTTTGTTGTCGAATCGACCGAACTCGTTTCCGAGTCCACCGATTTCGCTGTCGAATCGACCGATTTCGTCGTCGAGCCTCCACCGGAGCAGACCCCAACCGAGCACGAGTTCCCTGCGGAGGAATCGTTTTCCATTCCTGAGGACTCGCCGCTCGAGGTACCTCCGCAGCGCACCGAGACTGCTGAACCCTCATGGAAGTCGACTCCGGAAAGTGCGCCGACGGAAACTCCTGCCCCACCACCGAGCATCGTTCAATGTCCCATTTGCAAATCCATCGGCAAACCCCAAGAAATCTGCCCCGATGGCCGGATTCGCTGTGGCAAATGCAATGCGCTGTTTGCGCCGACGATTGCAAATACGCAACCGAAGCTCACGTCTACTTCCTCCCAATCGACAGCCCAATCGTGGGATGCCCCCCGGTCCGGCATTCAATTAGGGGAATTGTGGGAGCGCCACCGGAACACTATATTGGTGGTAGCGGGTCTCATTGTCATCGTGGTACTGGTCGATTGGCTGTTTTTCTCCATCGACCCGACCCAGTCGCCATCCTCCTACAATGAAGATCAAAGACGCCTGGTCACGGTATTCACCGATTACACCGCTCCGGACTTCGCGCCCAATAAGGGCTACTTCGCCCAGGGCACTCCGATGCCGGAGAAAGATTATTGGTGGAAACTCAAGCAGGGCAACCCGGATCTCGCCAAAAAGCCATCGGTGGAAGGCAACCAGGCAACATTGAAGGTGGCGATCAAGGGCAACAAGGTGGATTGGATTTTCGTAAAGGAAGGTGAGGAGTGGAAGGTGAAATCCGCCCCACTGCAATAAACGGTGCGCGGAGTGGATGGATCGTTTCTCCCGCCTTCGACATACTTTTTTTGGCCAATATCAGCTGGCTGTTGCTTCTCGTTCCCAAACTGAGCGCTGGGGAAGGCATCTTCCCGATCTCATTTTGGCAAATCTATTTTCTGACCACTCCGCACCGCTGGATTACGCTGGTTATCGTGCTCTCGGATCCCGATCGCCGCAACGGTCGAGGTCCGATTTTTTTGGGGCTGGCGGTAATATCGCTACTGGCTGTTTTCGCAGTGCATTACTCAACCGGCACATTTCTCTGCCTGCTCCTGATCGATTATGTCTGGAACGGCTGGCACTTCGCCTCGCAACACTACGGAGTGCTGAGAATGTACAGTCGCAAAGTCGGCGGGGGCTGGCCGGCCCTCGAACGCTACGGCCTCCGGCTCTTTGTCTTCTACGCTATCGCGTTGACGGCCGGCTGGAGCACCGGCTGGCTCGAAAGCTATACTGCCTGGCGCGAGCCGATCCGGATCGTTGGTTTTGCCATGCTCACCATTCCCGCGACGCTCTTGCTTACCTCGGGGATTTTGGACCGGAGGCGACTTGGGAAATCCATCTATCTGTGCAGTGTGTGTCTACTTTACTCAGCGCTATTGATCGCGATCCAGGAAGACCAACGAACACTGGTTGCAGCGCTGGCCACGGCCTCGTCACTCTTTCATGCCGTCGAATATCTTGCGGTCGTGTCGCACTACGCGGTTCGCCGCGCCTGATCGGCAGCGACGGAGCATTCCGGCTCATGGCCCGCAACTGGACTCGGCTCCTGGCGATCTACTTGATCGCCTTTGGCGTGGTTTCTGCTTCGGTTGAATTGGGCGGCATTCCCGACTGGTGGATCGGACTGAACGTGGCCGTGGCCTTTCTGCATTACACCTACGACGGGATGATCTGGAAGTTGCGCCGGCCGGCGACCGCCCAGGCCCTCGGCGTAACCTGACAACAGAGCCTGAAGCGTAAGCGAAGAGGCCCACTCGGCGTAACCTGACAACAGAGCCTGAAGCGTAAGCGAAGAGGCCCACTCGGCGTGACGTGACGACAGAGCCTGAAGCGTAAGCGAAGAGGTGCTCAGAATCGACGGGGAGTCATGAATCGATATGTAACGGGTTTGCTATTGGGCGTGACCATGGCCATCGCGGTTCCCTGGTTGGTCGCGCAGGGTTCGTGCGAACCCGATTACGCGAAACTGGGGCTTACGCTGGTCCCGTTCGGATGTCAGCGCGTTTTGTTTGTCCACCTCCTGGCTGCCCTGCCGCTCGCCTTGCTGGTTGCTCGAGCGCTTAGCCGGCGTTTGCAAGTCGAGCAAATTGAGATTTGGACGATTGCCTGGCTGGTCACCGGGGCGATGGCCGCGCTCCTGGCGCTAGTGGTTTCTTCTTCGGTCGGGATGATTCTGATCGATGAGTCGTTCAACCTGCGAACTGTAGCGCGGACCCTTTGGTGTCTTCTATTGGAATTACCCTGGTGCTGTGCATTGGCGCGGACGACGGCAGGCACCGGCCGATATGTACCTTGCCGACTCGACATTGGGCTGGCTCTTGCGGTGGCGATACTGCTCCCGGCAGTTTATGCCTTGCGCGTCGCCGATGACGAAACGAAAAAACTCGCTGAGATTCTCGGACACGGCAGGCTGCTCAAAGCGCGAGCTACGCTCGAAATCATTCGCGAATTGGGGATGGGCGAAGCGATCGGGGACAGACCGATCGCCGAGTTGCAAAAGCAACTCGACCGCGAGATTGAGTTGTCCCGCGAGATGGTGAAAAGTCCGCTGCCGCGCTCGGCGCCGTTGGCCTACCGCCTTGAACGGGATCGCCGTCTCGCGATGCTCGATCGAAGCGCGGAGGCCGAACGGGATTTGCGGCCTCTAGCCGCGTCCGATTTGTCGGCCAAGAGAATGCTGGCCTGGGTACTCCAGGAACGCGAGCGCTGGGAAGAAAGCAGCGAGCTGAATCGGGAAATTCTCGAAGCCCAGATTGGACTGGCCCCAACCAATGCACAGGCGTTAAAGATCTGCGTCAACTGCTTTGACGAGCTTGCCTATAATGCCCGGGCCAGTGGTAATTACGCTGTAGCGGAATCGGCCTACCGTGAGGCGCTAGATCGTCTGCCCGCGACCGTTGCCGCACATTTTCATTTCCGTCTCGGCCAGCACCACACGCAAGGCGGCCGGCCCGCCGCGGCACTGGAACAGTTGCAACAGGCGGCCGATCTCGATCCGGCCAGCTACGGGCCGCAGGCGCAGCGAATGATCGACGAATTGCGCCGAAACACCCCGGCATGCATCTTGAAATGATGATCCCACATCCCGATGAAATGACCAAGTCCTTCTGAGGTCGCTTAACCCGCTTGCGGAGGGCATTCATGCAATACAGTTGGCCGCCGAGCGGAAGGATCCGCAGTTGCTGAAACAGCTTGCACCAAAGTATTTGGACCAAGTTCCGACCGACTACTTCTCACAAATCTCTGAACTTGCACGAACCGCCATATGTAGTAAAATGAGCGCATGTATAGTTGGCCTTGCGATTGAGAAATAAACTCGTTTCCTATCATAAGCTGTTGTTCCCTCCATCTTGGAGTACCTGACTTGGCCAAAACGAAATCGCTTTTTGATGATCCCTACCTCGATTTTCCAGAAGAAAAACCAATCCCACAAGGCAACGTAATCTGCGGGGATTCGCTCAAGGTTCTGAGACAGATTGAAGCCGATAGCGTTCAGACCTGCATTACCTCCCCACCCTATTGGGGGCTACGTGATTATGGGATAGCTGGCCAGATCGGGGCAGAGATGCAGTTCGACCAATATATCACGAACTTGGTCTCGGTGTTCCGCGAAGTGCGCCGAGTGCTGAGACGGGATGGTACGCTTTGGCTGAACATCGGGGATAGTTACACGAGCGGCGGAAGGAAGTGGCGGCAAGCTGACAAGAAGAATCCGGCCAGAGGAATGGATTACCGGCCTCCGACACCAGATGGGCTGAAACCCAAAGACCTGATCGGGGTTCCGTGGCGGCTGGCCTTTGCCCTTCAGGCGGATGGTTGGTATCTGCGTTCCGAAATTGTCTGGCACAAGCCAAACGGCAACCCGGAATCTGTCAAAGACCGGCCTTCACGGATTCACGAGTACGTCTTTCTCTTGACCAAGGAAGAAAAGTACAAATATCACTACGAACGAGTAAAAGAACCCGCCATGAACGGAGATACGAAAGGGTTGCGATCGGTTTGGTCATTGAACACAGAGCCGATGAAAGAGAAGCACTTCGCAGCATTTCCGACGAAGCTCGTCACCCGATGTCTTGAAGCCGGAAGTGATGAGTCGGATTTGGTGATTGACCCCTTCTTCGGTTCTGGAACGGTTGGGGTTGTGGCTCAGGCGTTACGTCGACAGTTCATTGGGATTGAGTTGAGTGAGGAATACGTCGAGATCGCCAAACGCCGACTCGGATGGGATTAAGCGTCAAATGACCACGTGGCGATGACCCTGCAGAGTGCTTTGTCCAAACCCTTGATCTGGAGCTTCCGCTCGGTGCCGCCATCAAAATAGAGAGCATATTTCTCCGCACCAGACACATCGTAGACCCGACAATATCCAGGTTTTGGGGTTTGCTTGCTCTTGTCTTGCATGGTGATCGTGCCTGTGGAGGCTTTGAGCAGCAGCGCCTTGGGAATCTCCACCAACTCATATTCATGCCGCGTTGCGGGGTCTTCCCGTTTTGGAGGTGTCCGAAAATAGCGTAGCGCAAATATCCGGGCATATCCTTTCAGATGTTTCAGGTAGCGGTCACGCAAACCCGCAAGGCTCGCCTCGTCTGTCCACTCGCCTTTCCCAAGTTCCATGTATTTTGAAATGTGGATGGCATTTCGTTTGATGTTCCTGTCAGCTTGCGTTTTGAGGGACCATTTCTCCCCGCCGATGTCCACATCATATCCGGCAAGCCCTGGTGGCCCGTGCTTGGCTGCTTTGCCTGTCAGTGTCATCGTACGCATCAGGACATACTCGAAGTTTTCCTTTGATAAATGTCTATCCGACAAAACATGGTGGAACTGGAGTGCCTCGCCGAATATGCGCAAACTCAGCGGTGAAAGGGACATCAGTAATGTGGTGCACCATTGTCACTGGTTGGAGAAGTTGATCGATAACTTTGTCGATGAGTTGCTGCTGGGTGACTGTCAGCTTTAGCAACCGGGCGGTTGTCGAATCGTCTGGCACAGTACCGCACCAAATCGAAAAACACGAATGAAGAACTTTTCATTCGGTATCGGTCAGATGGGGTTGTTGAGATCATAAATCCTTTGGTGTCGAATTCGTTTCCTCGTTGAATGGGGTTCAACGTCGATTGACAATTGACTTCTTAACAATCCGAGACTAAAATAAGAAGGGCAATACAGTGAACTGACGTATATTATTAGTTTGAAAGCCAGGTCAGACCATTCTTGGCACAGACGTGCCCGTCGCTACAAATTGTTACAAATAATCGAATTTGCATCAACGATTGCAAACGCAAACAAATGAATGCGTGAACACGAAGCTACAAATCCAAAAAACTGGCAGTGGATCAAACGATTTTCGATTCGCGGTTCTGTGTTGAATGGGGCCAATGGGGCCTCGTCGGGCTGGGTCGCTGCCAATTGCTGCGCAATTTGGTACTCGGATCAACAATTGAATCACCAAACAAACGAGGAGGCGAACGCGATGCTACAAATTGTTACAATAATCGGGTTGTACAACAATGATCGTAAATGCGAACGACTTCACGAACACCGTGCTTCCAAGAAACTTCGCCTCAATCCAACGATTATTGATTTGATATTCTGGCGAAGTTACTTTCAGATAAGGGCCCGAGCATCGGCGCAGCCGCTACAAATTGCTACAAAAATTGGCTTGCGCATCGAAGATTGAATAACCAAACAAACGAGGCGTCGAACAGACATGCTTCCAAGAAACTTCGCCTCAATTCAACGATTATTGATTTGATATTCTGGCGAAGTTACTTTCAGATGAGGGCCCGTGATCGGCGCAGACGCTACAAATTGCTACAAAAATCGGCTTTTGCAGCAATGATTGCAAATGCAAATGAACGAATTTCAGAATGTAGTGCTACAAATTGCTACAAAAATTGGCTTGAGGATCAACGATTGAATCACCAAACAAACGAGGCGTCGAACGGACATGCTTCCAAGAAACTTTGCCTCAATCCAACGATTATTGATTTGATATTCTGGCGAAGTTACTTTCAGATGAGGGCCCGAGCATCGGGCGCGGACGCTACAAATTGCTACAAGAATCTGAGGAAGATGAATGAAACCTCCGAGCAGGATCGAGCGTGAGTTCGGTGTGCCGTTTGCCGGGGAGATTCTCGACCCATCCCAGTGGACACAAACCGCGCTGAAGAAAATGCCCGAAACGGGCCGGCTCAACTGGCCGGAGTTGTTCGGTCGCCTTGCGCCGGTCGTGCTCGACGTGGGTTGTGGAAATGGCCGGTTCTCGATTGCCAGCGCCTTTTCGCGTCAAAACCACGACCATCTCGGAATCGACACTCTGCCGGTGGTCATCCGCTATGCTCGGAAACGCGGTAATCAGCGCGGCTTGAGCAATTTGAAATTCGCCGTCGGCGGCGGTTACGAACTGCTCGATCGGTGGATCGAACCCGCGAGCGTTGCCGAGATCCACTGTTATCATCCGCAGCCTTACTATGAAGCGTCGCAGGTATTTCGCCGGCTCATCACACCGGCCTTCCTTGCACTGGTCCATCGTTCCTTGCACGCGGGTGGGAAGTTCGTGATTCAGACCGATAACCCAGGCTACTGGAAATACATCCGTGCGGTTGTGCCGATGTTCTTTGATTTTCACGAGCGCATCGGCCCCTGGCCGGATGCGCCACGCGGTCGAACCCGGCGCGAGATCATGGCGATCGGGAAGGGATTGCCGATCTTCCGGGGCACCGGCATCGCCCGCACCGATTTGACCCAAGAGAATGCGATCCGGCTGGCAGAGGCGCTGCCGGCACCGACGTTTGATGCCGATCGTCGGTTGCAGGAGTTGGATCGGCTGGGATGACCTGGTGTGACAAGGTTCGGAAGATGACACGGTGACAAGGTGACAAGGTGACAATATTATAACGTATCTAAGATTATTGATCTTGTGCGAATTCAATTTGGTGCTGATCCGGTTTTTTGTCACCTTGTCACCGTGTCACCATGTCATCTTCCGAGCCGTGCCACCGTGTCAAGGCAGTGCTCTCAATCACTCGCATTGTTTTCCATTTTCCGCCGCGAAAACGCAATAGGAAACAGAGTCCCTGCGTCAGAGTGAACAAGGTCACGAAGGTCCAGCCGGTATAGATGCTCCATTGAAGTTTCCAGGCCAGCCAGGTTGGCAGAACCATCAACGGCCACGCCAGACACAACGAGACCAGCGTGACAAACAGCGTATCCCCCGCTCCGCGCAGTGCGAAGGAGAAGGTCAGCGTAAAGCTGTCGAACAGCGAATACAGGAAGACAAACCACAACAGTTTGGGCAAAAGATTCGAGACCGCCTGCCAGCGCTGGGCATCCGCGTCGCTGTGAAACGGCTCGATGAAGACCGATGGGATAATCACGAACAAACTCCCGACGACCAGCATGTAACTGAAGGTGACGGTCAAACCCGCCCAGGTGCTACGTACTGCAAGAGCGGGCCGATTTTGTCCGAGGTGCTGGCCCACCAGAATGCTGACGCTTTGCCCTGTGCCCACCATCGGGATAAAGACGACGCAATTAATGGTATAAGCGATGCTCGACGCTCCCAGTTCCGCTTCTCCGAACCAGCCCATCATGAGTAAGAACGCCGCGAAAGCCGTGGTGTCGAGCATCCATTGAAAGCCGCTTGGCAGCCCGTAGCGCATGAGCCTGGCAAACAAGTCTCGGTCCCAGCGCCAGTTGGACAGGGTTGCATATTCCATTCGATATTGGCGATGCAACATCAAAACCAACCCCAGCAGCGCGGACACCCAGGACGCGATGACTGTCGCCCAGCCGGCACCAACGATGCCCATTGACGGAAAACCCAAGTTGCCGAAAATCATTCCCCAGGCAAGTAAAGCGTTGACCGCTGTGCCGACCAGATTGATCCAGATGACAACCCGGGTGCTCCCCCGCCCCGAGAAGAATGCCGAGACCGTCGCCATCAGCAATACCGGCATCGCCATCCAGCACAGACAAACATAATAGTCTGCTTCCATGCGCTGGATCGCGCTGGAATGCTGGGAAATGGACACGATGCTTTCGGCAAATTCGCTGCCTAAGATTGTCAACACCCCAGCGAACAGGCTGAAGTAGATTCCTTGCCACACTGCCGCTCCCACGCGGTCTTTTTTGCCCGCGCCGTAATACTGTGCAACGAAAGTGTTGACGTAGTTGGCTGTGCTGAACAGCACAATGAACGGGGACCAGAAGAGCATGACTGCCGACGTTTGAGCCGAGACGGCATCGGGGCTGAGTTTGCTCAGGAAGATGCGATCGATCGTGATCTGAATCGTAGAGAAACTGTTGCTCAGGATGAGCGGCCAGGCGAGCTTCAGCAGCGTACGAAGTTCGGAGGAAGACTCGGCACTGGAAGTCCGCATGGGTTCTCAAGCAGAAGAGGACATCGGAAGGTACGCCAGAGATCAGAGGTCAGAGATCAGAAGTCAGCATGGTTTTGGATTCTGGTTTTTGGCCAAGGCTCTTACGGTCGGAAAGCCAGGAAGCACCCCACGCCGGGATGACGACTGCCAGTATTTCCAGCCACTGGATCGCACGAAGCATCGTCAACTCAAAGAAACGAGCAGAGAAATCCCAGTACATCGCCAGCAGATACACCGGCACCGCTGTCACCGCACACCACCGTAGACGGGCATCGCCCTTCAGAGGTTCACGTTCCGCATCCTTTAGCGCTCGAAAAAGCGCAGTGATTCCCAGTAAGATCAAGGCAGACAGCAGCATCGTCCGCTGGGTCTTTTCATCGAGTTCCCAGAGATGCTTCGCCAGGCTCAACATGACCACTCCCGCCAGACCGAAGATCACTCCCGTTCGGATCGCAAAAGAACCTACTTCTGGCAAAAAATCGCGTCGACTCGCCGAGCTCGATCGTTCCTTCATGAAGGCGATCAATAATGCGGGAATACCGATTACGAGCCAGTTCAAAAGAGTAACTTGTTGCGGCCGATAAGGGAAAGCAATGCCCAACAGGCCGGACGCATACACGAGGATCATCAGCAGCGAATAGACGTTCTTGACCAGGAAAATCTTGGCAGCCCGCCGTAGATTGCGGACGATGGTCCGGCCCTCCTCGATCGCTTCGGGCAACAGCGCAAATCGATTGTTCTCGAGTACCAGACCCGACACGGTTTTCGCCGCTTGAGTTCCTTCGCCCATCGCGATACCGAGATCCGAGCGCTTCAAAGCCAGGACATCGTTCACGCCGTCGCCGATCATGGCAACTCGATGTCCGTCGCGTTGAAGTGCCTCGACGATTTCCACTTTCTGATGCGGTGCAATGCGCCCGAAGATATGGTGTCGACGAATGTTCTCCGACCAGTCCGCTCCCTTTGGAACGTCTTGACCGGAAAAGACCGGCTCATCCCCGGCAGTAATCCCCGCTTCCGCAACCGTCGCCTTTACGGTTTCGGGGTTGTCGCCGGAGACTACCTTGAAAGCGATCCCCTGGGCCGTCAATGACCGGATCACTGCTGCTGCTTCAGGACGCAATTCATCCCCTAATGCGATGATCCCCAGAAGTCGAAGTCTTGTAGAAGGCGCAAGGCAAGCAAATGAGATGTTGGCTACATCTTCTTCGGGTATTTCCCCGAAAAGTAAAACGCGCAGCCCTTGCTGTTGCAGGAGACCAATCCGGCCTTCGTCGACCTTATTTGCGATCGACCATTGTCCCGAGTGTGCGAGCAATCCTTCGGGCGCTCCAAGGACCAGAATGCGCTCGATCCCTCGATCGCGGATCCGATCGGCCGAGAACCGGTTTTGCGACTTGAAAGGGATCTGATCGAGAAGATCGGTCAGCTGCTCGCCAAAAGCCGCAAGAAGCGCCAGGATATTCTTGTTTTGACGATCGACCGAGGCCGAAGCAAAAAGAGAAACTCGGCGGCGCAATTCAGCTTCGGGGATATTGAGTTCGAGGGGGCGGAACTCGATGAGATGAAGACGATTGGTGGTCAGCGTGCCGGTCTTATCGGTACAAATCACGTCGATCGAGGCCATGGCTTCGACCGCATTCAAGCGCTGAACCAGTGCTCCCCGACGAGCCAGGGCCAGTGCTCCCAGGGTGAATGCCAGGGTTGCCGTCAAAACCAGTCCTTGCGGAACCATGGAGGTGATCGTTGCAGCGATCATCAATACCATTTGATCGGGATTGATCCGGTCAAGGAAATACAACGCGAAATACAGAACGCACAGGCCCACCGCTGCCGCCGTCAAAGCCTCAATGATCCGATTGATGACGCGGGTCATCGGGCTGGAAGTGTAGTGGTAGCGACGAGCCGATGCGGAAAGGGTATGCGCATAGGCGTCGTCGCCGACTTTGTCGGCCCGATAACAGCCCTGGCCGGCAACGCAAATGCTGCCGGACAGCACCTGCGCACCAACCTCCCGGCGGACCGGATCGGATTCGCCGGTGAGAAGAGCTTCATCAACTTCGAGATATTGCGATTCCAGGACCGTTCCATCGGCCACGACCGAATCGCCAACGCGAAGCAGGATCGATTCGCCGAGCACGACTTGACTGGATGGTATTTCCTCGGTTCGGCCGTCTCGGAATACGGAAGCTCTCGTTTCCGACAGGATCGCGAGTTGATCGAGGTGCCGTTTGGCACGAAGTTCCTGGACCAGCCCGACCGCGGTATTCACGAGCGCCAAACCACTGACCGCGATTCCCGCCTGAGGCTCGCTGAGCACGAACAACGCGATGGCCGAGGGCACGACCATGCAGTTGAAGACCGTGAAGAGATGTCGGGAAATGATGGCGCGATAATCTGCCCAGTCCGAACTGTGTGAACGGTTGATTAGCCCTTGCCGGATTCGATCGGCGACTTCTGCGGATGTCAGACCCGTCGGCATAATCGACCCCAGCCGGTTTCGGAGATGGTCTTCGTGTCGTTATTCTACGAGTGTCCCGGAATAACACATTGCGTCTAATCCTATAGTGTCCGATCGGGATGATCCGGCAAGCCGACGGGCGATGGAGGAAAGACAACGATGTTGCCATATTCGCCGGTCTACGCGCTCGGCTCGCCACTCGACCCATTAGAACCGGCAAGGAGCGAAAAGTCCGAAGCCAACGCTTTGTTCTGATTTCTGGGCGGAACATCGCCGGGAATGTCCTTGTCTACGTCAAAGTCGGCTGATATAAGCAATATATCTTCTCTCATTTTTTCCGGATATCGCGGCACTCGCAACCCAAACAAATCCGGGAACTTGGTCCGGGGTCGATCATGGCAATTCAGTGGATTGTTGCAAAAGAAGGTCAGACCGAAAGTGGTCCGTTTCCGGCAGAACAACTGCGTCGGATGGTCGAGTCGGGCGAGCTGAAACCGAACGATCGAATTCGGCCGCAAGGCGTCGATAAATGGGCGCTGGCCAAGCAAGTCAAGGGTTTATTCCCCGGCAGCTCATCCTCTCCCGGAATCAAGCTGCCAACCCCGACAACTCAGCAACCAGCGGTCCAAACCCCTGTTGGTTCGGATAGCAATCCCTTTGCGTTTGACGATTCACCCCCAGAACCGCCGCGAGCGTCCCGGTCGAAGGGGAATTCCAGCGCAGACGATTCCCCGAACCCTTCCAGATCCGGCCCAAAAGGGAAGACTTCTATCCCGACCGCGGAATCGGTCGATGAGGATGATCCGCCGCCTCGTTCGTCTAAGAAATCTTCTCCTTCCAGCAGCGGCAATACGAAGTTGGGGTCGGGACGAACCGAAGACACACAGCAGAAGGCGCGATCCGCACCCTCTGTTGCCGCCGAATTCAGCGGGAATCCCTTCTCGTTTGAGGAGTTGACGTCGCCTGCCCCAAAACCTCAACGATCTCGAGAGGACGAGTCGAAGGAAGAACCTCGTCGTCGCAAGCGGGAAGAAGACGACGACGATAGACCGAAGCAGCGGCGACGTGATGAAGATGAGGATGAGGACGAAAAACCAAGACCGAAAAACGGTGGCGGGCTTGTCGGTCGAAACAGCGCAAGCCGGCCCGAAACTTCGGAACGCAAGCCGAACCGGGCCAGAGATGAAGATGACGATGACGAGGAGGATGACCGTCGGGATCGGAAACGCAAACGCGACGACGACGATGACGAAAGAGACTCCCGGCGAGGCTCCTCGGATCGCCGGCGTCGGGATGACGACGACGATGAGGACAAACCTCGACCCGCTCGCCGTAGAGTCGAGGAATTGAAAGAGCGCAAGGCCACCGTTCTTCACAAGACGGGAGAATCGGATGATTATGAATATTCGCGCTGCTGGAACGGGATCGAAGAAGCCGGGCTAAACGCGGCTGAGTTGGTAGTGTTTTGCACGACTCGTTCTCGTCATGAAATGGCGATGGGCAGCAAGCTGGCCGGTTTCTTCACCGGGAAGAAGGCGGCCGAGCCGCTCTACCACCTGGCTGTTTTTCAATCCGAGGCCGTCGTGTTGTTTGCTTCCGAAGACGGTTCCGTCCAGACAATCCGATTCCCATTTGAGACGCTCGTTTGGCAGTTTCTCCAGGGTGATGAGCTCCCTAAAGGTGCAACGTCCGACGCGGCCGACCTCTTCCGGACGCAGACCGAGGAGGAGCTCGAGGATCTAGACCGCACCATTGTTCTCACTCTGAAGTCTCCTGCGGGCGAATGCTTTCTCCGCTTATTTCGCGGATCGCAAACCAAATCATTACGGCAAGCCTTGGTCGATCAGCTCATGAAACAGGCCGAGGTGATGTTCCAACAAGGGCGCTACGTTCTTTCGGAACGCTACCTCGACCGAATTCCCGAGGCGGCCGGCCTGGCCGATGAGATTGCGAAACTCCGCGAGCGGATGGGAATCCGGGGTGGAGTGGTTGCCGATTATCAACGTGGACATCCCAAATTCACTTCCCCTGCGCGTGGCCTGCTCCGGCTGGACGCCCTGGGGCTTGAGTTCTTTGTCGAAGCAACGGCACAATCGATCCGCATCAATGAAGAAGAGCTTCAGCCCGGCAGCGAACTGCGGAAAGGTCGCTTCCCTCTCGAATATGCGCAGCAGATAGAGTCGCAGCGCAAGGCGGCCAAAGCCGCGATCGCCCATTCCAGGGCAGCGACCAGTTCGGCCACCCTGGTGATGCGTAATTCCGCCGCTGCCAGAATCGAGGCTGCGAAAAAGAGCTTCAAATCGGCCAAATTCGGCGCGCCGTTCAAGAATCGCCTGGCGATTCGGGTGAACCTGCCCACCGCCACGACGACGCTGATTATTGATGTCGCGGGGCCTGACAGGGAGTCGACACAGAAGCAGGCAAGCACCTTTCACGCCATCCTGAAACGGGCAGGTAAAGCGTCGAGTAGGAGGCCCAGGCTGGTAGGTTGTCCGGGCTGTCAAGCGACCCTGCGCGTCAAGGTGACGGGTGTCGTGCAATGCCCTCGTTGTCAGGCCAAGGTCCGAGTACCTCAAACCGAATCCAGGACGTGAACCGATGAGCGACGAATCCAAACCGACCCCCTCGGAGCCGGGCTGGTATCTGTTGGGCGATGGACTGACACCAACCGGTCCATTCCAGGCCACAGAGATTCAGAGCCGAATTCGGGAAGGTCAACTGCGACCGACCGATCTTATCGGCAGCGATGGCATGAGAACCTGGCAATCGGCTTTTAGCGTAGAGGGGATTTTGCCGATCCCCTGGAAAGCGCCTGAACCAAAAGCCGAGACTGCCCCGGTCCCAGCCCAGCCGGCTGAAGCGATCAGGGGAAATATCCCTCCTGTTCCCGCCGGGCTGCTTGTGAAACTCAGTGCTTTGCACGAGGTCGGAACGCTTCCCTCTGCTCACTATCGGTTCTTGATGGATATTCTCGAAGGGCAACCTTCTTCGCCTGACGGGTTGGCAACGGCCGGCTCATCCGCTTCACCGCGGCGCGCGCCCTTCGGCGAGATTGGTCCGAAGACGGCGAAAGCTTTGCCCTATCGTGCTCAGCGATCCGGCGCTGATGAAGACATCCTTGATGCGTCTTCGGTCGCGGTGTTGGACTCCGATGACGTTCTCGACGGAATCGATCTGGGCTTCGATCCGAATTTCGACGAATCGACGGACGACAATGGCAGTGCCGACGATGATGACATCGATGAGGATCGCGACGCCGAATTGAATATCGATCTCGATGAAGATCTCGATGTCGATATCTCCGGAGATGAGGCCGCGATCGGCGTTGCCGGCGATTCGGACGGCAGTTCCTTCGATTTCGGTCTAGGACACCAACCATCCGACGACGATGATCGAGAAAGGGATCGGGGACGAAGGGATCGGGGAGATGACCGAGATCGCGGGCGAAGGGATCGTGGAGATGATCGGGATCGCGGACGAAGAGATCGCGGAGATGATCGGGATCGTGGACGAAGGGATTGAGGGCGTACTCAAACCATCATCACCTGTGCCGGGTTGATCGCCTGATAGAGTCCCTTATTGGCGGTGATTTCAAACGCTTTCGGAACCGATTCGATCCCTTGAAGGATATGCGTGATCGTCGGCTTGAGTTGAACGCGGCCCGATGCTACCAGCTGAACCGTGTGTTCGAGGTGTCGGCGCGTGCTGATGTCCGGGAAGAGATAGCGTAGACTGCGCTCCCGAAGGAGATCGACATCAAGTTGAATGCGCGCTCCAAACCAGGAAACTCCAATGATTTTGCCGCCCGAGCGCACGGCATCGATTGCTTGAACCAGCGTTTCATGCCCGGCCAATCCTTGCTTGGGACTTCCGCCCGCACACTCGAACACGACGTCGACCCCGTTCCCCTCGGTCAGATCCTTGATGCTGGAGATGACATCGCACTTCCGCGCGTTCAAGGCATAGTCAGCCCCGAGTTCCCGAGAGATTTTACAAGACTCATCCCGGACATCGACGGTGATGATCTTCCCGGCCCCACTGAGTCTGGCGATCTGTAAACATTCCAGTCCCATACTTCCCTGACCAAAGATCGCCACGGTATCGCACATCCGAAGTTGTGCAGTTTGTACTGCGGCAACGCTGTCGCTCAACGATTGTAAACACGCCGCTTCACTATCGGAGATGCGGTCATCCACCCTCACCAGAGCAATCTCCGGCAAAACAGCAACTTCCGAAAAGCAGCCAGGCAAATCGAATCCGATTACCGGCCCCTTGCGACAGAGGTTGCTTCGTTCGCTCTGACAAAGAGGGCAATTCCCACAAGGTAATTTGGCTCGCGCTGCGACCCGATCGCCAGGCCGGTAGCCGGTGACTCCGTGACCTGTCGCGAGAATCCGGGCACAGAACTCGTGACCAAAGAGCTGAATGGGTGCCGATGTTTCCAGACGATGTTTGATTCGGTCGAATGCCAGCGTTGGAATCCCTTGAGCGAGTTGGGCCTCCGTGACGCTGGGTTGTACGCATAAGGGCTGAACCAGCACATGACCAGGTGCACAAACCGGTTCGGGAATATCGTCGAGCCGCATGTCGCGGAAACCGTAGAAGCACCAGGCTTTCATTGCTGAGTTTTCCTCCGAAAATCTTGTTCTCAGGTCACGTTATCCCAGGTCGAAAGTGCCGAATCCGCCCGCAGCTATAACATCCTGCAAGCGTCGAAACATCGTCTTGTCATAAGCCAAATCCGTCGGCTCGTCCGGCATATAGACAGTCAACGACGGCTCGGTCAAAAACCGGAAGAATTTGCCAGTGGGCGGATGAAACCAATCTCGATCCGCTACCGACGGCCGGCCATGCACACCCCAGCCTAATCGGGCGAGAATACGATAGAGCCAGCCGTGTCGATGCCAGCGAGCGATTTCGAGGAAGCGGATGACAACCCAGCTCCCCTGTGACAAAACTTCGAGACGATCAGCGAAGACGACTACCTCAGAGACTGACGGTAGTCCTTCGACAGCGCTCGGGATAAACCGGAGGTAGTCGTTTTGGCTTGCCGTCATCTTGAGGTCTCCGCCACAAAACGGGTTGCCTGGGATCCCTCTGTGTTGGCAACTTGAAACGATCACGCAAATGCTATTATCGAACGAATTTCTGCAAGGTGGGAAAGTCCGGCGGTACAAGTCCCTTGCTGCCGCCGGCCGACCAGGCTACCTCCGTCACGTAAATATCGCCTCGTGCATCGACCCAAATGCCATGAGGTGCGAAGAAATCACCTGGAGTCAAAGGGTTTCTACCACCTCCCCAGCGGGCCAGCAACCGGCCCTGACGATCGAATATGCTTAGCCGGCCCCCCGTAGCATCGGGCCTTGGACTCGATATTCCCGGCCACATCCCAGCGCGAAAGCCCAATTCGGCCACATAGAAGCGGTCGGAATCATCGATGTAGATCTGACAGGGGCGGGCGACATCGGACCATTCCGCCAGATAGGTTCCGTCCGGTGAGAAGATTTGAATTCGACTGTTTTCGCGGTCGGCGACATAGACTTTACCTTCCCGGTCGACCGCGATCCCGTGAGGAATGTGGAATTGACCGGGACCACTCCCGATCTCGCCCCAAGAGAAAAGCAGTTGACCATCGGGCGCAAATTTGTGGACGCGCGCACGTTACCGTAGCCGTCGCTGACATACATCTCACCTTGCGGTGATAGAGCGAGATTGGTTGGGTAATGGAACGGTGGACCGGCACGCAAGATGGTCCGGTAGTCCAGGCTGGTCGCTCCGGTATCCGAGGCTTTGCCTTTGGTGCCGAGCGTCAACAGAAGTTTGCCCGCTGTCGTGAATTTTTGGACGGTATGGCCAAGGTCATCGGTACAGTACACGGAGTCATCGGGGCCGATAAAGATGCCGTGCGCACGAACGAACAATCCCTCGCCCCAGGAATCGATCCATTGGCCCTCGCGATCAAAAATGATGACGGGGTGTTCGCCACGGTTAAAAACGAAAACGCGATCCTGACTGTCAACCGCAACCCCTGCGACTTCGGGCCACGACCAACCCTGGGGTAACTTCTCCCAGTGATCGTCGGGCTGATAGCCGTAGGACCGACAGTTCCAGTCGGTCAGCGGCGCTGGGTGTTGAATGGGTTTGGAGAGCACCGAACCCCCTTCCCTCGTTTGGAGAGTTTAACACGAAAGAATTGGGTGTAGAAAGCCATGCCCTGCACCCGGTTCGTGGTTCTTTCTATTGCTACCTCGTCGTTTGCTCCATGTCGAAACCAATTTTCACTACTTGTGAAGCGATTCTTTCGTAGCTTACCTTCAATACCGAGAACCCAAGGAAATCGACTCATGAAGTCCTCTCTGCGCCCAATTCATCTCTTATGGGCCTTCATCGCGCTAACGACGGGGGCAAGTGCCCACGGCGAAGAGCAACCAACCGGAGCGCTCGCGAAGAAATTGGCCGGGGTGAAATTCACGCAGCTTGCCAAAGCTCCTGGGTATTCCGAAGGGCCGACCTGGCGAAAGGGAGAATTGTTCTTTTGCAGCGGCACTCTGCTGCGTGTCGATCCCAAAGGAGAAGTTCACAAGTACCTGGAAATTGGACCGGCGGGAACCGTCCTGGCGCGGATGGCCACATGCTGATTTGCGACAACAAGTACATGGCAATTCTCGATCTGGCACCGGACGGCAAGGTCGGTGTGCTTGCCGATCGGTTTGGATCGGAGCCTTTACGAAGTCTCAACGACTTGACCATCGATGCCAAAGGCAACGTCTACTGGACTGATCCGGACGGCTCCTCACTGAAAAATCCCGTTGGTAATATTTACCGTCTGCGACCTGATGGACGTGTCGATCGCGTCGCCACGGGACTGGCTTTCCCGAACGGTCTCGATGTCGATCCGGCGGGCAAATATCTGTACGTGATCGAATCGCAATCCAAAAAGATTTTGCGCTATCCGGTACCAGATGACGATGAGTTACTGGGCAAGGCCGAGGTCTTTTACGACCTCGAAGGCTCCGGTGGTGACGGCTGCGCCTTCGATGCGGAAGGGAATTTCTGGGTGGCCGACTTCCATCGCCCGGACACCAAGAACGGGCGAATTACCGTCCTCAGCCCGAATGCCAAGGTTCTCGCTTATTTGCCGGTGCCGAGCAAGGTGGTCAGCAATATCGCATTTGGCGGCGTCGATCGCGACGAGATTTTTTGCACGACCGGCGATCCACCCGGCGTCTTCCATGCCAAGGTGGGTGTGAAAGGTTTCGCCGGGCATCCGGGCAAGCCGTCGCCGATTATCCGTTACCTGAACGTCGTTCCGTTAATACCTCATGCCGATGCGCCAACCCTGCGAAAGATCGCTGCAACTACCGCAGAAGCCAAACTGCTCGATGATGATTTGGAAATCTTCCGCGCGCGTGAAAAATGGAAGAACCTTATCGCCGAGTTGACCGATCCGAAAGTGCGAAAGGATATGAAGCAGCAAATGCTTGCTGATGCAGCGGTTCAGCATCAGCATGACCGTATCCTTCTCGCCGAAATCAAACGTCTGGGGGGCAAGGCGATCACGGAAATCGTTGCGCCGGACTGGCTGCGAGCCATCGCCGGTGACGAAGCCTTGCCGGTCTTTGGCCGCATCGTCGAGATTGAACTAAACGAGAATTCCGACGGCCACAAGATACCAGCACCCAAGAAGCTTTCAGATCGCGTGACCGACGACTGGCTCAAACGCCTTGCCGGCCAGGACCACCTCCGCCGGCTCGAACTGTCCGGCACCGCCATCACCAGTGCGGGACTGGTTCATCTGAAAGATTTGAAGGATCTTGAAAGACTCAATATCTGTCTTACCGCTGTGGATGATCGCGGGTTTGAACATCTTGCAGGCTTGACCAAAATGCGCCGAATGGTTATCTGTGCGTCGAAAATCACTGGTTCAGGTTTTCAGCATCTTCAAGGAATGAAGCAGCTTGAGTCGATCAACTTGCATTCGGCACCTGCCAGTGATGCCGGGCTGGAAGCGATCGGCAAGCTCACCAGTCTGCACCGGCTGGAGATTGTTCATACCAAAGTTACGGACGCCGGGCTAAAGCATCTGGCGGGACTGGTCCATTTACAGCAGTTCCACGTTCACGGGCCGGAGATGACTGCGGCAGCGCTGCCCTTCATCGGAGAATTCAAAGAACTATATGAACTCGACATTTACGATCGTGGGGCCAGCAACCAGACGCTGGAACAGATTGCCAAGTTGCCGAAGTTGCGAATGCTCCGACTCTTCAATGGCATATTCGATGATGAGGGCACCCGGCAACTGGCCAGGCTCACGACTCTGGAGGAGTTGTCGCTCGATTCCCCGAAAATCACAGAAGCCGCGATCGAACATATGGCCGGATTGAAGAATCTACGAAAACTTCATCTGGGTCGATTGAAACTCACACCCAAGGGACGAGAACGGCTGCAAATGCTCCTTCCGAAAGTGGTGATCGCACCGTAACGGCCATCGTTCGTTCGATCTCGGCGTAGCCTCGTTTCACGAGCAAGTGTTGAGCATATGATGGTTGTCGATGCATGAAATCTTGAATCTCACCAAAGTCGCGTAACGGTATAGGAGTCAAAGATGGTGTCGTTTCCAACAATGGGAATCACGTCAACCAGCGATTGGGCAATGAGCAATCGATCGAACGGGTCGCGGTGGTGATGGGGGAGGGTCTCAACGAAGGTCGCATGAGCCAATTGGATTTGCAAGATTTGGAATTGGTTGACCAGCAGTTCCCGTGGCAGAAACGTCGTCGCAGGTTCGCCGAGACTTAATTTGCCCAACCCAACTTTGATGGCAATCTCCCAACAACTCGCAATGCTGACAAACTTCTCATTCAGCGGATCTTCGATTAACTTCTTGGCTGTACTGCTGAGGAGCGGATCGTTGTTGACGAACCATAAAAAGGTATGGGAATCGAGCAGTAATTTCACTCCATGTACTCCTTGAAATCTTCAAGAGGAGCATCGAAGTCGGGTGCCATCCAAACTTTGCCCGCTGCACTGCCCGCCTTGCATGGCCAAGTCTTCGGCTCCGCCGGAGTAGTGCCCACGATCCGAGCAATCGGCTGGTCATTTTTCGTAATCAAAATCTCTTCATCGGGTTGAAGCTTGTCGATAATTTCGGCAAGGTACGTTTGAGCTTCGTCAACAGTAATCGTGGACATTGCGCTGCTCCCATTCTTTTGCGAGATAGAAACACATTGCGTTTAGGGATATGATACACCAAAATCGGCCAGAGTCGGCCAATTCCCAATTTTCTCAATCTTGCTATCTATCTTGACATTTGTTGCAGTGTACGAGGCGGACTACAATGAATTACAAACCACTACAGATTCCGAAAAATGAATTCCGCCAGCCCAGTTTCGATGATTTTTGCAACAAACGATTACATTTGGAGATTTGCGATGAGTCGTCTGCTGATATCGGGCTTATTCCTGTCGCTTTGGCTGCTCCCCCTCCAGGTGCAGTCTCAGGAAAAGTCGCCGCCGCTACCGAAGAAATTCGATCTCAAAGCGATCGATGCCTACGTTGCCGGACAACTGCGCAAAAAGGGTTCGTCGGCCTTTCCCTGGCAATTATGAAAGATGGGAAAATCATCTTTGCCAAGGGTTATGGGAAACGATCTCTTGTTCCCGCCAAAGCAGTTGAGGAGACGACTTCGTTCGGTGTGGGATCGATTACCAAACAATTCACCTGTGCATGCATCTTCCTTTTGGCCGAGGAGGGAAAGCTGTCGATCAAGGATCCGGTCGCGAAGTATTATCCCAAGTTGACTCGCGCCAAGGATATCACGATTCTCGATCTGATGAATCACGTTTCGGCTACCCCGACTATTACCCTCTCGACTTTGTGGATCGTCGCATGATGAAGCCGATCCCTTTCGAGAAAATGGCGCACGATTATGCCGAAGGAAAGCTCGATTTTGAACCGGGCAGCCGATTTTCCTACAGCAACACCGGCTATATTCTCCTTGGCGGAATCATCGAAAAAGTGGCGGGCGAATCTTTCGGCAAGTTCCTGGAACGGCGCATTCTCAAACCGCTCAAGATGGAGCAGTCGAGGTTTGGCCCTTCCAAGAGTCTGCCCAGTCTCTGCACCGGGTACTCTTCCTTCGCACTGGGAGAACCCGAACCAGCTCATCCCGAAGCCGATGGATGGATCGACGCCGCGGGAGGGTTGTTCGCTTCCGCTTCCGACTTGTTGAAGTGGGATCTGGCACTGGTGGATGGGAAGGTCTTGAAGCCCGAATCATACAAAGCGATGACTTTGCCGCGCGTGCTGACGACCGGAAAGATTTCAAACTATGCTTGCGGCCTTAGCGTGCAAATCAGAAATGGCGAAACGACTCTCCGGCATACCGGAGGAGTCAGTGGATTTCATCTCCTACAATGCCGTGATTCCAAGGAGACGATCCGGTGTCGTGTTGCTGGCCAATACCGATCATGTTTCGCCTGGAACTCTTCATGGGGAGATACTGAGCCTGTTGCTTCAGGATTTGGACAGCAAAGACGCACCTGCAGTTCCCAAAATCAATGGACCGGCGGCAAAGGATGTCGTGGTTGAGTTCCTTCATCAAATGCAGTCCGGCAAAATTAAGCGCAGAAGTTGGGAGAAGAATTCAGCTTTTATCTCAACGACGACCGGGTGAAATCGGGCAGCGCGCGGCTAAAATCGCTCGGAGAACCCGAGAAAATCGAGCTGCAAGGAACTTCGGAGCGCGGCGGGATGGAGGTTGCCTCCGTCAAGCTGACCTTCAAAACCACGAGTATGCGCGCTTCTCTCTATCGAACACCGGACGGCAAAATCCAACAACTGCTCTTTTACAAGGAGTAACGATGATGGAGAACGAGATTTCTGCCAGGTCGCCGAATCCTGTCTCATATAATGATCCCATCTCATTCGCCCAGCCTTCTCAGGAACGCAGCCATGCCTTCCCAAACGCCCACCGAATCCTCAACGGAGCCTCCCGCCAGTCGATTGCAGCCTTTCCAGGCCGCATGGCCCGCGATTCTCTGCGTGGTCGGCCTCGATTACATGAGCACGCTGGGCTACGTTCCTTCCATCGCGTTCGATACGACCGGGCGATTGGCACCACTGGTCATGGCCGTTGTCGTGCTTGTGACGGTTCTCGGCGCTCTACCGGTTTACTTTTATCTTGCTCGACGCTCTCCGCACGGGAAGGGATCACTGGTACTACTGGAACGACTCATTCCAGGCTGGCAAGGTAAACTACTGGTTTTGGTGCTCCTCGGTTTTGCTGCGACCGACTTGATCTTCACGCGCACGTTCTCGGTAGCAGATGCTTCCGAGCACCTCATTAATGGCCCGCATCCGGTCTGGCAGCAAACCCTCGATCAGTGGGGCAAGCAGTGGGAAAATGAACGGGGAAATTTCCCCCACTGGGTGCAACAATTGACTGCGGGCTGGTCGAATCGCCAACTGGTCGTCACGGTCATTCTCTTGCTGATTGGGCTCATAATCAGCATCATCTTTCGCAAGGGATTTCGAAAGCGTTTTATCCAACTGGCTATCGTTACCGTGCTGCTTTATATGACGCTCAACGCCATCATCCTGGGTGGAGGGATTTATTATCTCTTGCAAAGACCGGAGTTGATCGATCAATGGTGGAACAGTGTGGTCGCCGGTGACTGGCAGGCACGTGCGGCAACAGCATCGGGACCAGTCAGTTCATCGACACTTGTATTCGAATCTTTTGCACTGTTCCCCAAAGCGGCGATCGGTTTGAGCGGCTTCGAGATGGCAATGCTCCTGATGCCGATGATTCGCGGCAAGTCCGATGACGATCCTGTTGAGCCCAGCGGGCGGATTCGCAATGCCCGGAAACTGTTAATTGCTTCTGCCTTGCTGATGTCGGTTTACCTCCTGGCCTCGGCGTTTGTGACGTCGCTGCTCATCCCACCCCAGGCATTTCACACCGAAGGACAGGCTTCCAATCGCGAGTTGGCCTATCTCGCTCATGCCGGCCCGCTGGCTGGTCTGCCGGCGGGTGAAAAGATACTTCCGTTTCTGGGGTTGGAGTTTGGAACGCTCTACGATATCAGCACCATACTTATCCTGAGTCTGGCCGGTGTGAGCGTAAGTATTACGCTGGCCGAATTTGTGCCACCGTATCTGCATCGGCTGGGCATGGAATTGAACTGGGTTCATAACCTCGGCGCGCTGATCTATGTCTTTGCGGCCCTGAAGCTGGCCGTAACCATCTATTACAATGCCAGCGTCGATGAACAGCGTGGCGCATACACTTCGAGCGTGTTGATGATCTTCGCCGCCGGCGCTTTCGCCGCGGGGCTGGACGTCTGGCAACGCCGTACCGACCGCGGCTATCTCTGGCGTTTCCCGGTGCTATTCGGACCGATGGCTCTGGTTTTTTTGGCGAGTGCCCTTTTCACGATGTGGGAGCAGCCTGGCGGAGCCATGATCGCGCTCTGGTTTATATTTCTCGTCCACTTCACTTCGATCCTGACCCGGATGTACCGGTGCACCGAACCACGATTCAACGGATTTGATTTTGACGATGAAACGTCGCGGGAAGAGTTCGATAAGCTCAAGACGCTCGACTTCCCGATTTTGGTTCCGCATCGTCCCGGCAGACAGACTCTTTGCGAAAAAGAAATCGAGATCCGGAAACGACACCGTCTGGCGGGGAATATTCCGCTGGTCTTCGTGATTGCCGAACTCGGTGATCCCAGCGATTTCTACTTGTTGCCGCGCATCAAGGTGGCACGAGAGGATGGGCGAGTCGTGATTCGAGTTTGCCGTTGTGCTTCGATCGCCCACGTCATCGCCTCCATCGCCATCGAGATGTCCCATGTTGGAGTTGCGCCCGAAATCCACTTCGGCTGGTCGGAAGAGAATCCGCTCACGGCCAACTTGCACTTTGTCTTGTTCGGACATGGCAATGTGCCCTGGATGGTCTATTCGATCTTACAGAATTCTCCCCTACCTCTGGCGCAACGCCCAAGAGTCATCGTGGGCTAACTTCAAAACACTCTTCCAAGGAACTTCAATCATGTGGATTCGTCAATGCGATCTCGATGCAAAAAGCGAAAGCTTTTCTCCCATACCAACCCGAATCGCCTCGAACGAAGAGTTTATTCCGCCTCCGCAATCTCCCCAACAACTTGCCTTGGAAGAGCGAGTCAAAGACCTCAGCGACAGGAATGCTCGCCGTCTCGGTATGGATCGCCGCGCGTTCCTGCGCACGCCGGCAGGAATGGCCACGGCACTGGTGGCGATGAATCAGGTCTTTGGCGATTGCTTTGAGGTAACTGCCGCGGAAGCGGAAGACCCCAAAGCCTTTGCGGAGAACTGGCCCAAAGATCAATTCATCTTCGACATCCAGACGCACCACGTCGATATTGCGAAAAAGTGGTACGAAACCGAAGAAGGCAAGCCGGTCGGCAACTTCTTTCGGCTCCTTCGACGCGGGAAAAACCTTGAGGACACCCTCGATCAACTCAATCGCGTTCACTACGTGAAGGAACTTTTCGGCGATAGCGACACGGTCATGGCCGTGATCAGCGGAGTGCCGAGCCGGAACTGGGACATCAACCCTCTGCCCCCCGATCAGATGGTCGCCACGCGGAAATTCGTCAACGACCTGGCGGGATCGCGTCGCTTGCTGTCGCACGGCTTGCTGCGTCCCAATCTCGGCAAGAAGGAATTCGACGAGATGGAACGGCAAGTGAAGGAACTCAAAATCGACGCCTGGAAGATGTACACGGGCGCGGAACTCGGCGAGAAAGCGTGGTTTCTCGATGACGAAAAAGTTGCCTATCCTTTCTGGGAACGGACGCAAAAACTCGGCATCAAGAATCTCTGCGTCCACAAAGGCCTGCCGCTGGGAGCATTCAACGAGAAAGCCTGCACACCCGGCGATCTCGAAAAGGCGGCAAAGGACTGGCCCGATCTGAATTTCATCGTCTATCATTCCGGTTATCGCGGCGGCTTCTGGCTGGGCCGGGGCGTTGGCGAGCGCGTCGTGAAGATCGCAAAGATCCGGATGAACAGGAAATTCCCTGGATCAGCGACATTTTCCGCATCCTGAAAAAGAATCCCAAAATCACCAACATCTACTTTGAACTCGGCAGCACCTTTGCCCAGCTATCGCAGGGGAACACGGATAAGTGCTGCCACATGCTGGGGCAAATGCTGCAAACCGCTGGGCTTGACCGCATCCTCTGGGGCACCGACAGCATCTGGAACGGCTCCCCGCAAAGTCAGATCGTTCGCTTCCGTCGCCTCAAGATGTCGGCCAAGCTGATGGAGAAATACAAGTACCCGGATCTAACGAACGAGGTAAAGGACAAAATCCTCGGCCTGAATGCGGCAAAGCTATTCGGTGTCGATGTCAAAGCCGCACGCAAGGCAATCAAGGCCGACAAACTGACCCTGTTTCAAGAAGAATATCGCCGCGACCCGATGCCGAGCAACACGCAGTTCGGCTGGGTGTGGGTCGATGATGGCAAGGAGCCGACGGTCCCGGTCGGCAGTTGACTCCAAATCGATCCTGTCCGGAAGGGGGACAGCTACTGTTCCCCTCTCATCGCCTCAAGCGTTTCGGCGAGCGGCAAAAACAAATTTAGCCGCAACCGCCAGACTCATAATTCACTCCTGGAGTAAAGTAAATTTGGCACACTTTGGCACACTTTAGCCCCTTTTCTCCAGGGTAAGGGCAGATCTACGCCGAAAGTTTTCCGGCTCCGTGAAGTTGCCCGACTTTGGGCTGACGATCCATTGCGAAGCAATTTGACAAATCGATAATCGTCTGATTCGTTGCCAGGTTCATTGGAAGTCCGTTGCTATCTGTAGCACTAATGTCGAAAATCTTTGCGCCCTACAGAGAGTTAGGGCGATTTCTCGCCGAAGGCGAGCGTCGGGGCGTTAGCCCGACGTGGGCTCCAGCCGCGGTTGTTTGGATTTAATTCAAGCGGCGAATGTCCGGAGGAAAGAGGAGCGGTTCGGCAGATGCAGTCCACGTCGGGCTAACGCCCCGACGCTCGCCTTCGGCGAGCCTTTGCCTCTCTTTTGGTTGCGGCTACGCCGCGCTGTGCAACGGTCGATTTTGTTTTGCGCAGTAGATGGATCACGAACGGCAAAAAGGAAAACAAAGGTCGGCCCGCAGGTGTCACGAATACTTTTGGCGCACCTGCCCGAATTGGGTCATGAATCGCGCCAGAAAATTTCGGCCTTGGTCGGCTTGGCTCTTTACAACGATGACAGCGGCCAGCAAAGCCACACCCGGCACATCCGCGGCGGACGCGGCAAAGTCCGAATCGGCCTGTACCAGGCGGCGGTGGTGGCCATCCGATATTGTGCCGAGATGAAGGACTTCTACATCTGCTAGAACAACGCGGAAAGGCCAGCAAGGTTGCACTGGTCGCTGTCGCCCGAAAGCTCCTGGTCCTTGCCAACGCCCTGGTTCGCTCAATGAAACCCTACGAAAATCGGGCAAACTCCGTTTGCCCAATATTTGCTTGACTTCGAATGTAGTCACTGACGCGTCGGGCTAGTGTGCCCGGCTGCGCCGGCCTCTTTTCAAGCGGGTCGCTTTGGGAGGCTCTTGGATCACCTGCCAAACATCCTTCTTCAAAAGAATCTACCCATCAACTATAATAGCGTATATTGAATCAAATGTACAGATAAATTCGCGCAAATTGATGAAAAAAAATGCGTGCAGGATAGTTGATCGTAAGTCTCATTCCGCAAGTACGGCGGCGATCGGCGAGTAGAAAAATAGGCGTTGAGTTCTGACCCACAGATCGCGGGTTTGCCTTGAAAGATCATTGGTATTTCGACTTGCCGAGCACCTTAACAGGAGAGAGTCATTTGTGGGACGGGTCATTGACCGATGCTTCCTGCACAAGGGTCGGACCGCTGCGCGCTGTGGGTTTTGACTTGGTTTTTCGGGCGATCCCATCGAAGTACAGGACGCCGAGGAGCGGAGGAAGGAGCCGCGCACGCAGTAAGCGGTAGCGACTGTCGGCTTCAAACCGCTTACTCCGTGCGCGGCTCCTTCCTCCGCTGACGCGGCACAACCGATCCCAATACGAGTTTGTTATTGACATGCACGCAGAATGCGATCGGAAGGAGCCACGCACGCAGTAAGCGGTAGCGACTGTCGGCTTCAAACCGCTTACTCCGTGCGCGGCTCCTGCTCCGCTGATGCGGCACGGCTTCAAACCGCTTACTCCGTGCGCGGCTCCTTCCTCCGCTGACGCGGCACAACCGATCTCCCAATACGAGGTTGTTATTGTCATGCACACAGAATGCGATCGGAAGGAGCCGCGCACGCAGTAAGCGGTAGCGACTGTCGGCTTCAAACTCCGCTTACGCGGCACAACCGATCCAAAAACGAGGTTGTTATTGTCATGCACGCAGAATGCGATCGGAAGGAGCCGCGCACGCAGTAAGCGGTAGCGACTGTCGGCTTCAAACCGCTTACTACGTGCGCGGCTTCTGCTCCGCTGATGCGGCACGGCTTCAAACCGCTTACTACGTGCGCGGCTCCTTCCTCCGCTGACGCGGCACAACCGATCCCAATACGAGTTTGTTATTGACATGCACGCAGAATGCGATCGGAAGGAGCCGCGCACGCAGTAAGCGGTAGCGACTGTCGGCTTCAAACCGCTTACTGCGTGCGCGGCTTCTGCTCCGCTGATGCGGCACGGCTTCAAACCGCTTACTACGTGCGCGGCTCCTTCCTCCGCTGACGCGGCACAACCGATCCCAATACGAGGTTGTTATTGTCATGCACGCAGAATGCGATCGGAAGGAGCCACGCACGCAGTAAGCGGTAGCGACTGTCGGCTTCAAACCGCTTGCTGCGTGCGCGGCTCCTTCCTCCGCTGACGCGGCACAACCGATCCCAATACGAGGTTGTTATTGTCATGCACGCAGAATGCGATCGGAAGGAGCCACGCACGCAGTAAGCGGTAGCGACTGTCGGCTTCAAACCGCTTAGCTGAACAACTCGTGGATCGGCTCGCCCGTGGTGATCGGACGCGCCCCCACTTTGGAATCGAGCGGCACACCCAGCGCATGATACAGGGTAGCGCCGAGGACCTGCGGTGGGACCGGACGGTCCTTCACGTAAGCGCCGATCTTGTCGGACGCGCCATAGACGCCCCCGCCGATGCCGGCACCTGCCAGCACTGCGGAGAAGCAGGCCGGCCAGTGGCTCCGGCCGGATATGCCGTTATTGGTTTCGATCTTGGGGGTCCGCCCGAACTCGCCGACCACGACCACCAGCGTGCTCTTCAGCAGGCCGCGCTCGTGCAGATCTTCCAGCAGGGCGGACAGCGCTTCATCGAGTCGCGGCAGCGCCCAGCCCAGCCCGTAGGATCCCGTGCCGAAGATGTTCCCCTGGCCCATCCCGCCACCGTGCATGTCCCAGGTAAAACTCGCGGCCCCGCCCTGGGAACCCTCGCCCGGAGCAAAACCGCACCAGCCATTGACACTCACAAAGCCCACCCCGGACTCCACCAGCCGGCGGGCCATGAGCAGGTATTGCCCCAGGGGATGGCGGCCATAACGGTCGCGCACCTTGGCGGGCTCTTGCTGCAGGTCAAAAGGTCGCCGAGCGTCCGGGCCGGTCGCCAGTTCCACGGCGCGTTGCCGCAGCTCGTCCCAGCCGGTTGCCGCCCGGTAGCCTGTTGTGCTGCTCAGCGACGGCTCGAGCCGGCCAAGCAAATCTTCACGATCGAGCGTCCTCTGCGGCGACGTGCCCACAACCGAATCCAGCTCGGACACTCGGAAATTCGGCATCGCTGGGTGATTCGCGGAGTTGCCGACGAAGAAAGGAGCGTAGGGCCGTCCCAGGAAGCCGCCCAGTGAGATGAAAGGCGAGCAGAAAACCGTCGTATTGCCATCGCAGCGATGCAGCCAGACATACGGAGTCAGGACGCGCTTGGAGGGCCGCAGCTTGGCCATCACCGAGCCATAGCAAGGCGCGTCGTCCGGGGCTTTCGCCTGCCCGGTCAGGCAGTTGTGCATCGCGTCCGGATGGTTGCGGATCGGCGCGGTGTGCGTCATCGAACGAATGATGCTGTAGTGCTGGCTCAGCTTGGCCAGGCGCGGCATCAACTCGTTGATGTGCACACCGGGCACCGAGGTGGCAATCGGCTTGTATGGACCGCGGATTTCCACCGGCGCCTGCGGTTTCATGTCCCAAATGTCGACGTGCGAGGGACCGCCCCCCATCACAATGAAGATGCAGGACTTCTCGGACGCGGATGCCTGCGCTCCCGGTTCGCGAGCACGCGCGGGTAGTCCCGGGTCGCTCGCGCGCAGCGCACTGGGCAGGCCCAGCCCGAGCATGCTGAGTCCGCCCACGTGAAGCAGACTGCCGGCGCGTAAGTTTACCGCTCAGCGAAGGCCCTTCGAAACCCAGAGGCATGCTTAACATGAGATTCTCCCAGGTAGGCGGAAAGGAAGCACAGGCAGGTATATAGCCGTCCGGCGGGATAGAACAGACATTTTATACCACCTCGAGCCCCGATTGTCATGCAAATTCCTGCCTATCCGGGTTTCATTTTGTACAAAACGACAAGCATTCGAGTTTGTGCCCGCGAAACTCATAAACCAACCGAGCGGGCCGATAGGCTAGCGTGAAGATGTTGCTCACGCCGAACAACCAGTGTCCTTTTTCTCAGAACAAAGAAACATGATCGTTCCTCCAATTTTTCGCTGCTTGGTGATGAGCGTGACAATGGTCACCGCGTTCGTTGTTAGTTTGTCATTAACCAACGCGGGATCCGCTCAGCAGACGGATCCTCTGGCGGAGATTCGCAAAGCCCTGACACTCTCGGCGAACTTCGATTCGGGGCCTGATGCCGATTTCGCGAAAGGGGATAGGCGCATCTACACCGCGTCGTCCGCCGAACGGAAAGACCCGAAGCCAGGGCTTTCTGCCGATGAGTTCGAGGTGGCCAAGGGGCAAGGCCGTCACGGCAGCGATGCGCTTCGGTTCATTAAAAAGTCGAACAAGGTTGTCTTCTTCAAGGCCGCCGGGAACATCGATTATCGCAAGAAGAATTGGAGTGGAACGGCTTCATTCTGGCTGAATCTCGACCCGCAAAAGGACCTCGGCGATTGGTATTGCGACCCCATCCAGATCACGGAAAAGGCCTGGAACAACGGGGCTCTGTGGGTCGACTTCAGCAAGGACGAGAAGCCAAAGCACTTCCGCTTGGGAGCGTTCGCCGACATGAAGGTATGGAACCCAACGAACCGGGAATTTGAAAAGATCCCGGCGGCGGAACGGCCAATGGTTACGGTGACTCGGCCGCCGTTCGCGAGCGGAAAGTGGACCCACGTGGCTTTCACGTTCGAGAACTTCAACACGGGTAAGCCCGATGGCGTCGCGAAACTCTACCTGAACGGAAAACTCCAGGGCGCTGTCAGCGGGCGGAACCAACTCTTTACTTGGGATCCCGAGAGGGCAGCGATCCAGATAGGAATGAGTTACGTCGGACTCTATGACGACCTCGCGATCTTTAACCGTTCGCTAAGCGAAGCCGAGATTCAGTCACTCAACACCCATGAAGGTCGGCTGGTTGCCCCGAAATAGCATCGCAGCGTGTTCAGACTGCTGGCCAAAATCATCACCTTCTATCTGTAACGTCCAGGCGTTAGTCTAGAATAGGATCACCTTACAAACGCTAAACAACAGGAGCACGATTATGAATCGCAACCGCCGGGAATTTCTCGCGGAAGTGGGCAAGGGGATGCTGCTCGCCAGCGTCGGCGCGGGTCTGGCTGCCGAACTGGGCCTGGCATCCGCCTTCGCCGCCGACGCTCCCGAACGATCTGCTTTTTGGCGACCGTGAGCCTTTGGTCGGACTGATGGAAGACACGCCCGCCAACAAGCTACTGCCCATTCTGGTGGAAAAGCTGAACGCCGGCACGAAACTCGACGAACTGGTGGCGGCGGCCGCCCTGGCCAACGCCCGGAAGTTCGGCGGCATGGACTACGAGGGCTATCACTGCTTTCATGGCCTTGATGCCGGCCTTGCAAATGTCGCGGGAACTACCCGAAGCTCGCCGCGCTCTGCCGGTGCTCAAGGTGATCCATCGAAATGCCAGCCGAATGCAAGCCAAGGGCGGCAGCAAGCAAGAGGTTCTTCATCCGATCGCGGCGGCGGAACTGCCGAAAGACCGTCCCGGCAGCGAGGTTCTGCGCGAAGCCATTCGAAAACGGGATATGAATGGGGCCGAGCGCACCTTTGCTGCGCTGGCTGCGGGCACCGCCGAAGACGCCTACAACCACCTCCAATTTTGCATTGAGGACGAAGCGGACGTTCATCGCGTGGTCCTGTCCTGGCGCACCTGGGCGACATCTCGACCTGGTCGGTAAGGAACATGCTCACACCATGCTCCGCCAGTCGGTCCGCTATTGCTGTGATTTCAACGCAACCGACCCGAAGGGCATTCGGATTGTGCTGCCGAAGTTGCTCGAGCAATACAAATTGCTCGGCAAACAACCTGGCAACCGGAAGGCAGAGGATAAGTGGATCGATCAACTGTCGTTGACGATTTACGGTGCCAATCCCACCCAGGCCGGCGAAGCCGCGGCCGAGGCGCTGGCAGAAGGCTTTTCGCCGGAAGCCGTCGGCGAAGCGATCTCGCTGGCCGCGAATCGGCTGGTATTGTGCGATCCGGGCCGTAAAGGCAGCATGGACGGCAAGCCCGACGGTAGCGTGCATGGCAATTCCGTCGGCGTCCACGGTTCGGACGCGGCCAACGCCTGGCGCAACATCGCACGAGTGACCAATGCCCGCAACACCTTCGCCAGCTTGATCGTGGCGGCTTTTCAGACGGCCGTCCGGCCCGAGCAAGACGCCCGGAAGCCTCCGCTGAACAATAATCCGCTGCCGCTTCCCGAGCAATTGCAAAAGATCGCTGCCAAAGACGGTGTGACGCTTCTCAAGGATGCCGAGGCCGCGATCAAGGCCAAAGACCAGGTACAAGCAGCGGCCCTGATTCATCGTTACGGCGAGCTGAAGCTTCCGGAAAGGCCGGTCTTCGACCTCATGTTGCGCTACGCCTGTAGCGAGGATGGGTCTCTGCATGCCGAGAAGTACTATCGAACCGCCAGCGAAGAGTTCGCAACGACCCGTCCGGCGTTCCGTTGGCGGCAACTGGTGGCTCTGGCCCGCGTAACCGCAAGCGAATACGGATTTGCGTCACCGGGATATTTGGAAGCGAGCAAACTGCTGAAGCTCTGAGATGATTGTCAATCGTAGTTGTCGCGAACTCATCCGGGCGTTGGTCGTCGAGAACGGGATTCGATCGGGTGGACTGGAGCGCGCAGCAGGAAACTTTGAAGCGACTGCTTCGAAAACTGGCAAAACGACACGAAAGCCTATACACTTGATTCGCTGCCCTTCACCGTAGCTAACTTGGGACACCGTCTCGCTAAACACCTGACGTTGGCTACTAATTACGTACTCCGGTTTCATCGACCGCAGCAACTGCTCGGAAGGTCCGTCATTACCCGCCGAAAAAGTCACCTACGGTGCCTTTATCGCCAGAGCCGTTGGAGCACCGTGAAAATCGGCATTATTGAATTGATTGCTTACACCGTACCGCCGGAATGGCATGGTAGCCGGGTGGCACTAACGATGCGGAAGATGCTATACAGCGTCATGCCGCAAGTGGTGGCCGCTTGGTGCCGCTGTCGCGGGCATGTCACCCATTATGCGACCTATTATGGCCAAGCCGATCCGGCGCTCCTCCTTCCCGATGATCTGAATATCGTTTTTGTCTCGGCGACGACGCAGGCCAGCGGCATGGCGTACGCACTCGCTCGTTACTATCGCAAGCGGGGCGTCCGCACGGTGCTTGGCGGACCCCATGCCAAGTGCTTCCCGGCGGATGCCTTGCGTTTTTTCGATCTGGTTGTCGGCGAATGCGACGAGAACCTGATCAACGACATTCTCGCGGATCGCTTCGAGCCACCGTTGTTCGTTTCAAGTGAACGGCCCAAATCGCTGCCGGGCATTGAGGAACGATTCGCGGACGTTTCGACCGCTGGGTTCAAGCCCGGCCGACGGGCAGGCTACAACGTCGCCGCAGTTTTCAGTAGTCTCGGGTGCCCGTATACCTGTGAATTCTGCACGGAATGGAACTCGCGCTATACCCCTTTACCGATGGATGATCTGTCCGCGGACTTGAAGTTCATCCACCGGCGCGATCCGAATGCCTTGGTTGCTTTCCACGACCCGAACTTTGCCGTGCGGTTCGATGAAACGATGGACGTTATCGCGGCCATCGGGCCACGACCGAATCGTTATGTGATGGAATGTTCTCTCTCCATCCTGAAAGATGATCGCCTCGCCCGGCTCAAGCAGACCAACTGTCTGTATGTCGCGCCGGGTGTGGAATCGTGGTTCGACTACGGCAATAAGTCGCTGGCCAATGGCCGTCAAGGCTCGGCCAAACTCGACTACGTGGTGGAGAGATTCAAAGCGATTCATCCGCACGTGGCTGGTTTGCAGGCGAACTTCTTGTTCGGATCCGACCAGGATAACGGTCGAGAACCTGCCGATCTGACGATCGAATTCGCCCGCCGATTGCCGTTCGTCTGGCCGAATGTCAACATCCCGACACCCTACGGCGGCACCCCCCTATTTGATCGGTATCGCGCCGAGGGGCGGATTCTGTCCGGGATGCCTTTGGCCTGTTACTGTGCTCCCTACCTGGTGACGACCTTGAAGAACTACGATCCGGTCACCTTTTACCGCCACCTCGTCCAGATTCAGACTGCGATCACCTCCTGGCGAGCACTTGCCCGGCGCGTGGCCAGCCCAGCCTCGTTTGCCATACGGTTTGCCCAAGCCGTGCAGACGCTGTCGTTCGGCGAACAGGCCAAAGAATCGCGGACGATCCTACGTCTGCTTCAGTCGGATCGCAAGTTCCGGGCTTTCCACGAAGGTGAAAGGGTGCCTGTACCGGAGTTTTATCATCGGCAGTACGAGCGGCGACTCGGACGCTACGCGGAACTGCTCACGCGAGCAGACCGCATTCCGATACTCGATCCGGTCCCGGCAGATCGCATGCTAAAAAGGGTTGCGAAGGCGACTTAAAGCAACCCCATCGTCTTCAAAGCTGCTTGATCGTGTCTCATCAGGATGAGCACTATGGATCTCTTCAAGGACTCTGTGTTCATCCTGATCGGCATGCCGATCTATCTGCTTTTGATCGCATTCGAGTTGGTATGGAGTCATTTGCACGGCCGTCGCGACTACTCAATTGGCGGGACTTGTACGAACTTCTGGCTGGCGGCTATCAACGTGCTTCTCGATGTGCTCTCGAGAGGTCTCTGGCTCGTTGCCCTGACAGAGGTTTACCAACTCCGAGTCGTACAGTTCGACTACCCTTGGGTCTACTGGCTGACCTTGCTGCTGCTGCAAGATCTACTGTTCTACTTCCTGCATCGCGTCGATCACGGGTGCCGACTATTTTGGGCCGTCCACGTTACGCATCATTCGTCCGAGGAGTTCAACTTGACAGTTGGCATCCGGCCATCGGTATTGCAGCCTGTGTACCGGTTTGCCTGGTTCCTTCCGCTGGCAATTTTGGGATCGCGGCCCGAAGACATCCTGCTGATGTACTCCGTCACGCAAATGTACGGCGTCCTGGTTCATACTCGGTGCTTTCGTAGCCTGGGTTTTCTGGAGTGGGTTCTGGTAACGCCGTCTCATCACCGTGTCCATCACGGCAGCAACCCTCCGTACCTCGATAAGAATTTCGGCATGATGTTCATTATCTGGGATCGGCTATTCGGTACGTTTCAGAAAGAGTGTGAAGAAGTGCGCTACGGGGTGATAGGTCAGAAGGCGGCCACCAGGAACCCGCTCCGAGCCATTTTTAATGAGTGGCTTGCCATCATCCACGATCTATGCCGGCCCGCGCCGCTTCGGGAGAAAGTTTCACTGTTGTTCGGTCGACCGGGTTTGCCGAAAGCCACAAATCGAAAAACGCGAAACTTGCCGGATCACAGCGACACTCATTGATGTCCCAAATCCTATCTCGCCCAGAGCCGGCGGTCCAAACTGCGATAGCCTATCGCCTCGATCAGATGTTGCTCCTGGATCACTGCTGCATCCTCCAAATCGGCAACGGTTCGGGCCATCCTCAGGATGCGGTCGTGGGCGCGGCCGATAACCCCAAATCTTCCATCGCCGTTTGCAACAGTTTCATCGATTGCGGCGTTACCGCGCAGTGGGAACGAAGTTGACGTGAAGTCATGCGCGCGTTGGTCGTCGCGGCACTGCTTGCAAAGCGCTGTTTTTGAGTTTCTCGCGCCCGATAAACTTGTTCGCGCATGGTGTTGCTGCAAGTGCCGTCCTGATGCGCTGCCAGTTCCTGAAAGGGAACCGAGGGAACTTCAATATGCAAATCGATTCGGTCGAGTAGCGGGCCTGAGATTTTGCCCATGTAGCGCCTCGATCTGGATGGGTGTGCATTTGCAGCGGTGTTTCGGATCGCCCATGTATCCGCATGGGCATGGATTCATCGAGGCGACCAGGATAAAACTCGCCGGAAAGGTTGTCGAATTCGTTGCGCGAAATGGTGACGCTGCCCTGCTCCAAAGGCTGCCGTAACACTTCCAGACTACGGCGATTGAATTCCGGTAGTTCGTCGAGGAAAAGCACGCCGTTATTGGCCAGACTAATTTCGCCGGGAGTTGGGATGCTCCCTCCTCCCACCATACCGGCATCGGAGATGGTGTGATGGGGCGAACGGTACGGGCGGGTCGTCAACAGCGATTCGCCTGCCGAAAGCCGCCCCGTGGCACTGTAGATTCGAGTGGTTTCCAAACTTTCGTTGGATGTCAAGGGCGGCAGAATCGTCGGCAATCGGCGGGCCAACATCGTTTTCCCGGTCCCCGGGCTTCCGATCATCAGCACATTGTGACCGCCGGCTGCGGCCACGACCAGCGCCGCGCTTGGCGAACTCCTGACCGCGAACATCCGAAAAATCAACGTCGTACTGATTCAACTTCGTCTCGATCTCGCCCATTCCGCTCGGCACGGAATCGAGTTGCAGATGTCCCGAAAGAAGTCCCACTGCATCATTCAGAGTTGCCACGCCGAACACCGCGATTTCCGAAACGACTGCGGCCTCGCGCGAGTTCTCGACCGGAACCAAAAGTCGGCGAAATCCCTGATCGCGTGCCGTCATCGCCATCGAGAGGGCACCTTTGATCGGTCGAACCGTGCCATCGAGAGCAAGCTCTCCCACCAGGGCGCAGTCACGCAGGTGCTCCGGCAAAAGTTGACGTGTGGCGACCAACATGCCGAGGGCGATCGGCAGGTCGAATGCGCCGGCGTCCTTGCGGAGATCGGCAGGCGCGAGATTGATGACGGTTCGACCTTCAGGAAGTGCGTAATCGAGGTTGCAGAGCGCGCTCGATGCGGTGAATGCTCTCGCGAACGGCCATCTCCGGCAAACCGACGAGAACGGTCTTCGGCATCTGCGCGTAGGAATTATCAACCTCGACCTCGACGGGCACAGCGTCAATGCCGACGATCGCGAAAGTGTTGAGCTTGGCAAGCATGGGCGCCGGCCCTTGCGGAGGGGAAAGAAGAACGCACCGTCTCCGTTTTAGCCGAAAACATCACGCTTTGCAATCGGCGGCAGAGATAATCGGCGCTTGAACAGTGCCGAGAATGCTCAGCGCAGACAAGGTTACGTCGCGGCGTAGCGCTACGTCACGGGCCGGTCAGGTTCGTCGCGTGGTAGCCCCGAGGCAGGACTTCCTGGGCCAGTTTAACGCACTTTGCCGCGACCTCGGCCGGCGTCTTGCCGGATGTCCGCGCGGCGGTAATGATGATGGCCCGGTAGCCGTTGACACGCACCACCGTCGTGGGGCCGGACGACTTCCGGAACTTGATGAGCGAGGCGAGAAAGACCGTCTCGCCGCGTACGGAGCGGACGCTTAACATTTTCATATCTTCAATGTGACGGGTGAACTGCGGTGCCATCTGCACGTTGACCTTGAACGCCCGGCCGAACATGTGGATGTCGGTCGCGTGGACCCGGCCGAGCGACGCCTGAAGAGTGGTTAAGAGGTCGTTGAGTTCCACTCGGGACTGCGCGCACTTGTCCCGGTCGATGTCAACAATACGCTTGGGTGCCGGCGACACCGGGAAGGCAGCGGGTTGCACCACGTCCTTGTCTTTCACCAGGTTGGCAAGAACGCGCTCGGTTACTTCCAGGAACCGATTCTCAGCCCGTTCGCCCGGGTCTCTGAACTCTCCGGGGTCTAATAGGGCGATCCGAGCCGGGAACGCTTCTTCGCCAGCGGGTACGTCACCGATGCGGATCATGGTGCCCGGAACCCCGGCCAGTGCCTTGTCGATTTCGGTGACGTTTGGTCCGATCTTGGCGCACACCTTGACGAAGATCTTGGCTGCGTTCGGCTCGCGGGCGTCCGCGAACGCGAAGGTGCTCGGTTTCCCCGGCAGGCCACGGATCAGTTCCGTGGCCTTGGCAACAACCTCTTTGGTCCGCTCCACCATCGATCCTGGCGGCACCTGCACCTCGACCGCAAGAAAGTGGTCGGCGGATCGGTCGGCCACGACGTCGAAACTAATGCCCGGCGGCAGTTCGCGGATGCTCTCGGCTCGTTTTATGAACTGGTCGGCGGTCACTGTCCCAGGCCACGCCGTGACGGCGATCAGCGCTGCCGGCTTGCCATCGACGCGGGTGAAGCCGCCAAGTTCGTGCCCAAATTGGATCTCGGCAACATCTTTCAACCGAAGCACTTCTCCGTTCGGGGTGGCGCAGGATCACGGCCCCAAACTCTTCGGGCTTCGTCAGCTTGCCCGATGCGGTGACGGTGTACTGAAGCGCGCCGCCGATGACGCCACTGGCTCCCACCTGGGCGTTCTGCCGCCGTATTTGGTCGATCACGTCGTCAACTGACACCCCGTAGGCGCGCATCCTCTCCGGGTTCAACCAAACACGCAAGTCGGCGTCCTCGAGGCCGACGATCCGGATGTCCGTAACCCCGAAGGTGCGGGTAAACTCGGACTTCAGGTAGACATTCGCGTAGCTCTTCAGGAAATTCTCATCGTGCTTGGGGTCTGAACTTGTGAGTGCGAGCCAGAATTGCGGCGGCCCGGCCGGTACCTTCCGCACCGATATCCCCTGTTTCCGACAAGGCTCGGGAATCAGGGGCAAAGCAGAGGTTGACTCTGTTATGCACCCGCACCTCCGCCAGGTCCATGTCAGCCCTCGGACGGAAGTAGACGTTAAGCATGCCGGTACCATCGTTCCGCGCCTCGGACTCGATCCGGGTCATCCCCTCGACGCCGTTAATCTGCCGATATATCGGGTTGAGAACCGTCTCGTCGAGCGTGTGGGCGTCCGCTCCGGGGCACGTCACCGTGACCCGGATGACGCCGCCCGGGGGGATGCCGGCCGACGCCGGGGCCGTAAATGCCAGAAACAGGACGGCCACTATCGCGGGTCGCATGGGTTGGATCCTTGATTTAGAGTGTTCAGTGTTCAGTGTTCAGTGTTCAGTAAGAACCCGTGCGTTTGACACCAGGCTCATTTGAAGAGATCGCCAGTGAAGTTCACAAGTCCATGTCTTTACTGGACACTGAACATTGAACACTGAACACTGAGCTCTAACTACTCTTTTGGCCCACCGGTAGTCTTTTCCGGCTTCCGAAATTCGCACTCGACTTTGTCGCCATCGCGGACTTGACGAAGCCCCTCAAGGATGATCCGGTCGTTCACATCGAGCCCTTTCTTGATGATGAAGACGTCATCCAGCTCGTTCTGAACGCCAATCTCACGCTCGCGCACGACGTCATTCTTGCCGACGACATAAACGTGCCGCCGGTCGAGAATCTCGAACGTGGCTCGCTGTGGGATTACGATGGCGTTTTTCACCTTCCGGCGAATCAACACAGTGCCGGTCTGGCCGTGACGCAGCAGGAGGTCCGGATTCGAGAAGTCTGCTCGGAACGAGATGTTCCCCGTCTCGGGGTTGAAATTGCTCTCAACGGTAACGGTGTTGCCTGCATCGCGGGTGAACTTCTTGCCGTTCGCCAGCATGAGTTCAATTCTTGAATCCGCCAGTTCGAATCGCGAAGGATCTTGATTCTTACCCTGGCCGGCCCGGTATTCGAGATAGCGGGCTTCGGGCACATGGAAGTAAACCCACATGACACTGTTATCGGATAAGGTCGTGAGTACATCCGATTCCTTAACCAGGCTGCCCTGCTGCTTTTGGAGGCGGCCAAGAAGCCCGTCGAACGGTGCCCTAACTGTCGTAAAGGCCAAGTCCGCCTGCGCAAGTTTTGCTTTGGCCTGGGCCTTCGCAAGCTTGGCTTCGAACAGCTTGACTTCATTCGCGGAGACCGTTTTGTTGTCGAATAGTCTTTTCGTGTTGGCAAGCTCAAGTTGAGCAAGCTGGACCTCGGCCATTTCGGCATCGAGCTTGGCCTTGTAGAGGACTGGGGTGATCTGGAAAAGCACATCTCCCTTTTTCACCGCCTGGCCCTCCCGGACCGGGATCGGTCCGAGATAGCCGGTCAACAGGGTACAAACTTCGATGTGGCGCTGCGCACGGATCAAGCCGGCGTATTGTTGAGTGACAACAACATCCGTGGCCAGGGGGCTAGGCAGTGTTGACATTCGCTCAGGCAATTTACGGAACCTGCGAAAGGAGGCTTCGTCGGCCGCGAGATTTCGCCGCTTCCTTGATCGTTAAGGGCTTCCCATTGTACGAAAAATATTCCACGCAGTTTCGGCATAGGTAAAGCTATTTCGCCTCGCCGGATTCCTACGATTGGTTGGCAGCCATGACGGTTGCCTTCAATCATGGAACCGAACACGCGAGGCTTGATACCCATGCTGCGACGACACGAAATCAGTGATGAGCAATGGAACATTATCAAGGACCACTTGCCGGGCAAGGAAGGCGATCCCGGTGCGACCGCTAAGGATAATCGCCTGTTCATCAACGCCATCTTTTGGATCGCCAAGACCGGCGCTCCTTGGCGTGATTTGCCGGAACGGTTCGGCCCGTGGAACAGCATGTTTCAGAGATTCAATCGCTGGTGCAAGAATGGCGTGTTCCCCAAAATCATGGATCTGTTGAAAGATCCCGACGTCGAAGTTTTGATGGTGGATTCCACGGTAATTCGTGCCCATCAGCATTCCGCAGGTGCCAAGGGCAGCAACGCCGAGGCCGAGTGCCTGGGACGCTCGCGCGGCGGATTCAGCACGAAGATTCACGTTTCGTGCAATGGTGTCGGCGAGCCTGTGAAGATTCTTCTGACGCCGGGCCAAAATCATGATGTCAAACAAGGACCGGCTCTGCTGGAAGGCAGCGATCCACAGAAAGTTCTCGCCGACAAGGGCTATGACAGCGACGAGTTCGTGGCGACGATCGAAGCGAAGGGCGCGGAAGCAGTCATTCCGCCGCGCAGCAATCGCGTCGAACCACGCGAATACGACACAGAGACCTATAAGCAACGCAACATCGTGGAGCGGATGATCAATATCATGAAACAGTCCCGCCGAGTGGCAACGCGCTACGAGAAAACGGCACGAAATTTTCTGGGATTCGTGGCTTTCACCGCGCTCGTGACGCTGTTAACCTAAACCCAGCCTCTCCAGTTTCACGGCTGGAATGTCAACACTACCTAGTGACCACGACCTTCGGGGGCGCGTCGGGCGGACGCTCCTCCTTTTGAGCAGCAACTGTCGATTGGGCGGATCGGAAAACCAGCGAGGCAATCAAAACAAACATCAAGGAGCGCATCGTAAACCCTCTGGCCATGGCACCACGGTAGTATTTCTCCACATGCAGACAGGAATCAGCGATCGTCGTCTTCCTCATCAAGTTCGGCCTCGGCCGCAGCGGCCGCTTCAGCATCGCCCTCCTCGATTTCCCGTTCCGGCGGCAAATTGTCCACGACGAGTCGCTTATAGACGAATTTGCCCAGATGAAAGCATATGAAGCCGGTCAGCATGACATTGAAAAGCTGGAAACAACCGGGTTTCACAATGTAGACCATTTTTCCATCGGTTCCAGGTTCGTCCTCCATCCAGCTATCGACCATCCAACTCCTGGTCTTGACGAAACAGAGGATGCAGATGACCAGGACCACAATAATGCCCCCAATGCAGAGAAAGGCGGGCAGCCTCCATTGGAATATTTCCTCGCCGGTAGGTTCGTGCACTTTCGCAGTTTCGTGGCGCTGCGCGTGACCATATTATAGCCGCATTCTTTGCAGATCACGGTTTGTTCCGACTCGAGTTCGTTTGTGCAAAATGGGCAGCGCGGTACAAATTTATTGTCAGCTGCCAACGCGTACGGATCGGCATTTTCATCATCATCGTCGGCACCCGGTTTTTTCTTGGAGTCCGCGGGTTTGGGTTCCTCTTTCAGTTTGAATGTGGCACCCTCGTCTTCCGGTTTTTCGGCGTTCTCTTCTTGGGGTTTTTTCGTGGGCTTCGACTTCGCTTTCTTCTGGACTTCCTCCTCTTCCTCGGAAGGTTCCGGTACGTTTTTGGGCTTTTTCACTACGAATACGTTTTCGCAACTCTTGCAGCGAATCTTCTTGCCAACCAGCTCATCCTTGACATTGATCTGTTTCTCACACTCCGGACACAATATGACAAACGAAGTCGCCATAAAAACTCCCCACGCCTGAACGGGCGGATAATTGATAAATGATCGCTACCATTTAGGATAGGAGCGGACCCGGCCCCAATGCAAGAAGGAACCGAAACAAGATCGATTCTCGATCAACCAACGAGCACTCCGCCGCGGGTGATCATCCATGTTGCTACCTACAACGAACGGGACAACATCGCCCAATTGATTGGCGAGATTCACCAACTCTTGCCCCACGCCGATGTTCTCGTCATCGATGATAACTCCCCGGACGGTACCGGAAAACTCGTCGATGAGCTTTCCAGCCGGGATCAACGGATTCATGTCATCCATCGACCGGGGAAACAAGGTCTCGGGACCGCCATCCTTAGAGCGATGCAGTTCGCAATGGACCAAAAGTACGACTACATGGTGAACATGGATGCGGACTTCAGCCATCCTCCCCGTTATATTCCTGCTCTACTCGCAGGGATGAAGAATAAGGATGTTATGATTGGTTCGCGCTACATCCCTGGCGGGGGCTGCGAAAACTGGCCTTTCAGCCGGCGTTTCATGAGTGAAAGCGTCAATGTCTTGGTTCGTTTGCTCTTCCGAATGCAGGTTCACGATGCCAGCGGCGGCTTTCGCTGCTACCGTGTTTCAAAGCTTCGGCAAACCCGGCTCGATCATTTCTGGTCGCGCGGCTACTCCTTCCAGCAAGAGGCTCTCTATCGCTGTTTTCTGGCCCGAAGCCGGTTCGGCGAGACTCCGATTATTTTTGAAAACCGTAAATTCGGAAAGTCAAAAGTGAGTATGCGCGAGACGGTGCGCTCTCTGAGTAAGTTAGTGCTCCTGGGGTTCCGCGCCATGTTTGGAGTGGACAAGATCAAGTAGTGTTCAGTGTTCAGTTTTCAGTGTTCAGTAAAGGCAAAATGCCCTCGGTGATTTTTGTATTTTGCTGAACACTGAAAACTGAACACTGAACACTACCTGTAACCTTATTTCCCCGTAAACAAGACCGCCCCGTTACCGAGCAGCATCTCCAGTTCCTCGACGTTGAGTTTGCCTGGATCGACCTTCCAGTTTTCACCCAGACAAAGTTGAGCAACTCGACCCGCAGGATCGAGCACTTGCATGTACACGAAACATGGACCATGGCAGCGCTTCAAAATTCGAGATATGCCGTCGATCACGTCGTTACCGTGCCGGCCCAGTTGGAGCCTGAGAATCAACCCGCGGGTGAGTTCTTTCTTCGCTTCCTCAATCGTGAGGAGCCTGTTCAAGACCATGATCGGATCGTCGCGTTCTCCCCACTCGACCGTGGCTTCACACAAATAGATGCGATCATCGACAAAGTGTTCCTTGTGGCGCTGGAAATCGCTGGGCCACATCACGCATTCCGCCTGCCCGGTGAAATCCTCGACCTTGCAGCGAACGTAGCGATCGCCGCGCTTGCTGGTGAAAAATCGCACGCCGCTGAGCATCCCGCCGATGCGGATTTCCGCACCATTGTCGAGGTTGCGCAATTTTCCGATCTCGTGACTCGTAAATCGTTTCAGCGCAATATCGAATTCCGCCAGGGGGTGGCTGGAGAAATAGAAGTCGAGAGCTTCTTTCTCAAACTTGAGCTGTTCGGTATTGGACCAGCGCGGCACGTTCGGCAGCGGAACTTCCGACTCTCGTTCCGCCGAGGCATCGGCCTCAGGCGTTTCCAGAAGGTCGAACATATTCATCTGCCCGCGCTTGCGATCTTCCCGACGTTCTTCACCGGCGTCAGCTGCTCCCGGCAGGGCCGCCAGCAGTTGAGCTCGATGCGCGAAGGGACGGGCGAAGGCATCCATAGCACCGGCCTTGATGACTTTTTCGACGGCGCTGCGCGTGATAATCTTCAAGTCCACCCGTTCGCAGAAGTCGTACAAATCCTTGAAAGGCCCGTGTTCTTTGCGGGCACGAACGATCTCCTCAGAGGCGCTGCGCCCCAGTCCCTTGATAGCGGTCAACCCGAACAGAATCTGCCCGTTGACGACCGTAAAATCAGTCTCACCGCGATTGACATCGGGCGGCAATACTTCCACTCCAAACTTTCGAGCGTCCATGAGGTGATCGACGAGTTTGCTGCTGTCATCGATTTCCGAGGAAAGCAGCGCTGACATGAATTCGGGCGTGTAGTGACATTTCAAATAGGCGGTTTGATACGAGATCTGCGCGTAGGCGGCACTGTGCGATTTGTTGAAGCCGTAGCCGCCGAATTTCACGATCAGTCGAAACGCTTCCTCGGCCTTCTCAACCGGCAGCCCGCGTTCTTGCGCACCCCGGATGAAATCGGCTCTGCGGGCGTCGATGGTCTCCTGCTTCTTCTTGCTGATGGCCTTGATGCAGGCATAGGCGCTCGACAGCTCGATGCCGCCCATGCGGTTCAAGATCCGCATGATGTCCTCTTGATAGACCATCACTCCGTAGGTTTCGTTGAGCACTTCTTCCATGATGGGATGAGGATAGGTCGGCTTCTTCCGGCCGTGTTTGCAGTCGATGTATTCATCGACCATTCCGCCCTCGAGCGGGCCGGGACGATACAATGCCGTGCAGGCGATAATGTCGCGGATGTTGTCGGGTTTAAGGCGCTTGAGCAATTCGCGGATGCCTTCCGATTCAAACTGGAACACCCCTTTCGCCTGCCCTTGCTGGAGCAATCGAAAGGTTTCAACATCATCCATCGGCAGCTTGAAAACATCCAGGCTCTCGTTGCGCGTCTTCTTGATGAGTTTCAGGGTGTTATCGATGAGCGTCAACGTCCGCAGCCCCAGGAAATCCATCTTGAGCAGGCCGACTTTTTCCAGGTCGCCCATGACCCACTGGGTGGTGATGGCTTCCCGTTTTTCGCCGCTGTTCATCCTTGCGCTTCACGATCTGAACCGGAACGTGTTCGGTGATCGGCCCATTGGCGATGACCACGCCCGCGGCATGAGTGCCGGCGTTGCGATTGGTTCCTTCGAGTTGCAGGGCGATATCGATCCATTGCCGGGTAGTCGGATCCGACTCGTACTCTCTGGCGAAAATCGGGGGAATCCTTCATGGTGTCGGCGATGGTGGTCCCCGGCTTGGAAGAGACCCACTTCGTCATGAGATTCACGCGGTCCAGGGGAATGTCGAGAACCCGCCCAACATCCTTGATGGCCGCCTTTGCTGCCAGCGTTCCGAAAGTGGCAATCTGCGCCACGCTTTGCTCGCCGTACCTTTGCTTGACGTACTCGATGACTTGTTCGCGCCGTTCCTGGCAGAAATCGATATCGATATCGGGCGCTTCGTTGCGGTTCGGATCGAGGAATCGTTCGAAGAGAAGGTCGTACTCGAGCGGATCGACGTGGCTGAGATAGAGGACATAGCTGACCACCGCCCCGCAGCCGGAACCGCGGGCGCTGCACGGAATCCCCTTCTCAATGGCAAAACGAACAAAGTCCCAAACCACCAGAAAGTAACTGGCGAAGCCCATCTTGCAAATGATGTCGAGTTCATGTTCGAGCGCGCGCGAGCACTTCCGGTCGGGGGTTGTCCCCATATCGTTTGCGAATACCCTCCTTGCAAAGTTCGCGAAGGTATTCTTCCGGAGATTTGCTTTCGGGCGTCGTGAAGACCGGAAAGTGACGTTTCTTGAAGTCGAGTTGGATGTCAACCCCGTCGGCGATCTCCTGGCTGCGTTGGACAGCATCCGCGAATTTCGGGAAACATCCGGTACATATCTTCCGGCGCGCGGACGAAATACGGGCTGGGAAATCCGTCCTTCCGGGTAGCTCTTCTTGTTGGGATCGCGTTTTTTGCCGGTGTTGATGCAGAAGAGAACATCGTGGGCCTCGGCATCTTGCTGGCAGAGATAATGGGCATCTGCCGTCGCCACCATCGGTAATCCAAGTTTGTTGGCGATGCGCTCGGCCTCTACGGTACATCGGTCTTGCAAGTCGAGACCGTTGTTTTGAATCTCTACGTAAAAGTCGTTGCCGAAAACTTTGCTTAACCAGCGCGCCAGGTCTTCAGCCTTCTGGGTGTCGCCGTGCAAGATCCAGTCGTTGAATTCACCTGCCAGGCAACCCGACAAACAGATCAATCCTTCCTTGTGGGCTTCGAGAATTTCCCAGTCGATACGGGGGTTGTAGTAGAAACCTTCGAGAAACGCGATCGAAGCGAGTTTGATGAGGTTTTTGAAACCGGTGTTATTCTTGGCCAACAACGTCAGATGCGAATAGGCATCGCCCTGTTTGCCGGCTTTCTTCTCGAATCGGCTGTTCGGGGCAACATACGCTTCGTAACCGATAACGGGATTGATACTTGCCGACTTGCATTCATTGTAAAACTCGATCGCCCCATAGAGATTGCCGTGGTCGGTAATTGCGATGGAATTCATGCCGAGCTTTTTGGTTTGGGCGATCAATTCCGGAATGCGATTGGCTCCGTCGAGAAGACTGTAGTGGGTATGGCAATGAAGATGAACAAAGTTGCGATTTGACATTGGTACTCCTTACCGTTCCAGTTTACGGCTGCACTTCGACGGATATGGTGGGAATGATGCTCTATCAGTGAAGGTTTATTCGGCGTCTCGGAATTGAGTAGAAGTCTGCGACCAGATTTCCTGACACCGCTGCCCGTACTCTTCGTCCTCAGCTCGCATCGACGATCTTTGCCGCCATTTGCTCTTCGGTCATGTTTTGTAGTCTCGTTCATTTGTTTGAAGTTGCGATAGTTGTGGGAAAATCGAATTGGAGCATTTCGTTCATATGCACTTTCGTTTACATCTACGATCGTCGCCGCGAAATCGAATTTCTGTAGCAATTTGTAACATGCGGAAGTGTCCGTTTTTCGGTCCCCAGATCGCCCTCACACAAATCTATTGTAGTGTACAGTTGGTCTAAGACAGTTCGTTGTCGCTCACTGTTGCTGTTGTTGCACAACCTCCTCTTCCAGCGTCGGTATATCGCGCAATAGCGCCAGCACCGCCGTCAACGGCACATCCAGCGGCGGCAATACCTCCTGCCAGTGCAGCGTCGGTAAACGATCCAGTTCGCGCGTCGATACCCGCGCCAGAATCTTCTCTTCACCCGCACCCCGATACACACCCTTGTTCGGCGGTACATCCGTGAAGTCCCGGCCCATCGCCACCTTGACGAAATGCTCGTCCGTGGGGCGATTGTTGGTCGGATCGATGCCCAGCCAGCCCAGATCGGGTATCCAGACCTCGACCCAGGCATGGCTTTGCGAATCCTTGTTCGGGCGGTGGATGTAGCCGCTTACATAGCGGGCCGGCGCTCCGAAGGCACGCAGGATCCCAATCATCAGATGCGCAAAATCCTGGCAGACTCCTTTGCCTTTCTCCAGGACATCGTCGATCGGCGAACTGGCACTGGTGACTTGGCGCGCGTAAGTGAAGTGGCTGCGAATGTAGTTCGCCACCGCCAGAACAAAATCGATGAGCCGATCGCCGTCCGCCGGTCGAAGCGCTTGCAGAATTCCGGACAGTCGTGCAGTTCGGCCGATCGGCCCCCGAAACTGAAGGAAGTCGAGTACTTCCAGGGGCGCATCGGCGATCGACAGCGGGTAAACCGACTTGCTTTCGGATAAATCCCGCCGGCGCGGATGGGTCTCGACGACCGCGGCAGACAGGGCGCGCACTTCAAGCGCTGGGGAGAGCAGGTTGAAGTGATGCACGCGATTGCCGAAGCCGTCCTGATAGCGATGCACCGGCGCGGCCTGGCTGATGCCGAGATGGAAAGTCTGGCAACTTTGGTCGGCATCGCTGACCGGTTCCACGCGCAATTCCGACATCCACTCCGTTACCGGCTCGGAGTATTGCAATCGAGTTTCATGTTGGATTTCTATAATCATCGCGATCAATTCACCAGAGTGTATTGTTCCTGTATGGCCCGGCTGACCTGATGCAGCCTTTGCAACAAGCCCGCCATGAAGGCATGGAAATCGCCCGCGAGCAATTGCGGCAATTCCGCGTAGCGCAATTCCCCGAGAATTCGACCAATCATTCGTTCCACTTTGTCCTCGCGGCGAAGGCGAGGCTCCCCCTCGATAGCGCTCAAGGCCTTCGCCACTTCCTCCAGAGAGAATCGAACCGAGCGTGGGAAGAGCGCATTGAGCAGGATGAATTCAATGACGCTTTCCGACTCGACCCGGCCAATGTAAAGCCGTTGGAACGATTCGTAGGCCAGACAGCTTTTCAACACGCTCGCCCATTCCAGATTCAGCAGCGGCAAGTCTGCCACATCAGTCATGACCGCCAGTTGCTGTTGCTTGACGTCCAGAATGCGAATCGTTTTCTCGGCTCGTTCGAGATACTTGCCGAGCTGAATAAACTGCCAGCCTTCATCGTGCGGCAAGGTGGCGTCGCAGACGCCTTGAAACAAATGATTGCCCGCCTCGACCGCCTGATAGAAGTCGTAGGGTGATTCCCTCGATCGGCTCACAAAATCGGCGTCGCGCAAGCGCCAATACAGTTGATTCAAAGCCCGCCACATCTCGGAACTGATCGTGCCGCGCACGCTGCGAGCATTGTTGCGCGACCGGTTGATGCACGACAGAATACTGCCGGGATTTGCCAAATCGAAGGTCAGCCACTGGCTGATCGCCTTGGGCGGATCTTCGGTTTTCCACAAATGTTCCGGAACGGACTGTTGCAGGATCGTAAGCTGGCTTTTCCAGTGAACCTCATGCATCTGGGCCATCAAGTCATGCAAATCGAGCTCCAGATGGAAGCTGACATCCAGTAAGCGCGCAATATGCTCTGCCCGCTCCAGATAGCGGCTCATCCAGAACATCGCATCGGCAACCCGACTCAGCATGAACGCCTCATTGGCAGTGTTCAGTGTTCAGAAACAGTGTTCAGTGTTCAGTGTTCAGTGAAATACTTGGGCTGTTAGATCATGCCTCGCCACCTAATGGTTTTTACTGAACACTGAACACTGAACACTGAGGTTAATTCTCCGCTGCCAACACCCACGTATCCTTGCTTCCGCCGCCCTGCGAGCTGTTCACTACCAGGCTGCCGCGCGGTAATGCCACTCGTGTGAGCGCTCCAGGCACGATCGTGATCTTTTCACCGCACAAAATAAAGGGGCGCAAGTCGATATGCCGGCCTTCCAACCGGCCATCGACGAAGGTCGGGTGCGTCGAAAGTTGAATGACCGGCTGCGCGATGAAATCGCGCGGCGTCGCCTTCACTTTTGCTGCGAAATCATCCCGCTGTGCCTGCGAGGAGTTGGGACCAATCAGCATACCATAACCGCCCGATTCATTGACCGTCTTGACCACGAGTTTTTCGAGATTCGCCAACACATGGCTGCGATGACTGGGGATCATCGGCCGATAGGTCTCGACGTTGGGCAAAATCGCATCCTGTTTGAGATAGTAACGGATCATGTCCGGGACAAACGGGTAAATGCCCTTGTCGTCGGCAATGCCGGTGCCGATGCTGTTCGCCAACGCCACGTTACCGGCACGGTAAGCATTCACCAGCCCCGGAACGCCGAGCATACTGTCGGGCCGGAATACCAGCGGATCGAGAAAATCATCGTCGATGCGCCGATAGATCACATCGACCTGCTGCAAACCGCGTGTCGTCCGCATGTGGACGCGATTCTGGTCGATGACCAGGTCGCGTCCCTCGACCAGTTCGATGCCCATGCGCTGGGCCAGATAACTGTGTTCAAAATAGGCCGAGTTATACATGCCTGGGCTGAGCAGCACGACCGTTGGCTCGTGTCGTTGCTGCGGTGCGATATACTTCAGGACATCGAGCAGCGCTGCCGGATAATCATCGTTGCTGCGGACATCGTACTGCTCGAAAATTTGCGGGAAGACCCGCTTCAAGACCTGCCGATTGTGCAGCATGTAACTGACCCCGGAAGGGGTGCGCCCGTTGTCCTCAAGGACCAGGTAAGTACCATCGGTGCTGCGAATCAGGTCGGAGCCGCAAATGTGGATGTAAATCCCTTTGGGAACCGTCGCCCCCATGAACTCGCGCCGGAAGAAAGCGCCTTCGTAGATGAGTCGCGGGTCGATGACCTTGTCGCGCAGAATGTGTTGATCGTGGTAAATGTCGTGCAGGAACAGATTCAATGCGGACAACCGTTGCGTAAGCCCCTTTTCAATGTGCGCCCATTCGTGGGCCGGGATGATGCGCGGCACCGGATCCATCGGCCAGATGCGCTCGATGCCTTCCTCCGCCCGGTAGACCGTAAAGCCGACGCCATCCTGCTTCATGGACAGATCGGTCATCATCTTCCGGCGCGTGAACTCATCTAAACTCAGACCGCGCAGGCGCTGGTAAAGTCCTCGATAATGCGCGTGAGGCTGCAATGCACGATCGAACATCTCATCGAAGGCTGCCGCGACGGAATAACCGGCAAACAGACCGTCCGGGAGAGGAGCGGACATAATAACTCGGAAAGAATAACGAAAAGCCAAAAGACGACAAGCAAATACTGCTTAAAGCGCGCTCAGACAATGCCTATTAAATGGGCACAATCCGATCGCATCGAGCGTTGGGAGTTCGGAAAGTATAACTTAGCAACCTGCGTGCCCGAAGCGAAAAGAAGAGTGCGCCTTGAATTCGGCATTTTGTGATAAGAGATGAGTACACATCCCAGAGAAAAGATCAGTAAATAAGGATAATTGAAAGACGAGTCAATCGGTTCATCCGCGGAGAATAGCAATGCCCTGGGAATTGACCATCAGAAGCGAAATGGCAGCCCCCACATCGAGCAGTGACGAATGGCCAGTGCTCGGAGAAGGAGAGGAAGTGTGCCGCCGGATTTCGAAAAATCTTCCGACGGTTCAATGGCGTCGGGAACCTTCGTTCATTGAGCGAAATCAACATTTCCCCGAAGATCATCCAATCCGAAGTTTCATTGCTAATTCTACCGCGGAGCAAAAGGACTGGATGTCACGTTCTGAGTTCAAAGGACTTTACCGAGGAGAAGGTTTCACCCTTGAGTTTTTCGTCCGCGATGGTCCGATCTCATTCTTTCAAATGGATGTGCGTGGCCGCGGAAATCCAATGCCGGTCCTTGTACGGTTGTGCAGAGGGAACAAATGGGCTATCAAAGATGTGGAGGGTGAGGTTGTTGACCTCGATCTACCTTCGCTGCCTGGTTGGGAGGAATTTAAGCAATCGCGAGATCAAGCCGTTGGCGAAATTGAGGAAGAACCGCAAATGGAAGATGCTGACGACTGAAAACACGGCAGACAAGAATGTCTGCCGTTGGGCCATTGACTAGCCGCTTTCCCCCTGCCGTTCCGGCGCAACCCTCGAACCGCTTTACCCGCTTGCCACATCTCGCTCTCGGCGATCTCCTTCAACTCCTTCTCCAACTGTTCCCGATAATCCTTCCGGCTATTGGCTTCCAGAACGCGCTTCGTTTCCTCGCCGGTTTCCACCGACTTGTAAAGCTCCTCGAATACCGGCTTCGACGCATCGCGGAACTTCTTGAACCAGTCCAGCGCGCCGCGTTGCGCGGTCGTCGAGCAGTTGGCGTACATCCAGTCCATGCCGTTCTCGGCGATCAGCGGGTAGAGGCTCTGCGTCGCTTCCTCGACCGTTTCGTTGAACGCTTCCGAAGGGCTGTGGCCGTGCTCGCGCAGCACTTCGTACTGCGCCAGCCAAAGGCCGTAGATCGCGCCCATCAGCACGCCGCGTTCGCCGGTCAGGTCGCTGACAACTTCCTTCTGGAAGGTCGTCTCGAACAGATAGCCGGAGCCGATGGCGATGCCCAGGGCCAGGCGCGCTCGCGGGCGCCGTCCGGTGGCATCCTGATGGATGGCGAAGCTGGCGTTGATGCCTTTGCCTTCGAGGAAGAGCCGGCGAACCGTCGTGCCCGATCCTTTGGGGGCACGAGGATCACGTCGATGTCCTTCGGCGGGATGACGCCGGTCTGGTCGCTGAAGACGATGGTGAAGCCGTGCGAGAAGTACAGCGCCTTGCCGGCGTCAGGAGCGGCTTGAGCTTCGGCCAGTAGTCCTTCTGGCCCGCGTCGGAGAGCAGATACTGGATGACGGTGCCGTGCTTGGCCGCTTCTTCGAGGTCGAAGAGCGTCTTGCCGGGAACCCAGCCGTCTTCTTGACGGCCGAGGTCCCAGCCCTTGCTGTTCGGCCGCTGGCCGACGATGACTTTGACGCCGTTGTCGTGCATGTTGAGCGACTGGCCACGCCCCTGCACGCCGTAGCCGAGGACGGCGACCGTCTTCGTTGCCGAGGATCTTCTTGATGCGTTCCGGCGGATAGTCGGATCGTTCGACGCATGCTCGACCGTATCGCCGATGCTGATTTCTTTCATGGAGAGAACCTCATCGTAGGGCAAGCGTCTCGCTTGCCGTTATTGCGTGATGACCTGGCAAGCGGGACGCTTGCCCTCACAATCTTGTACGATACGAATGAAATATCTTCACGTCAAGAATCTTGACATCGAAATATCTGATGATAGCCTGATCTTTATGAAACAAGATCTCATCGATTCATGAATGAATTGTGGCAGCGGGAAAGGCCCGATCTCGACACCTAGCCGCTGGAGGTGGTAGGCCGAGTTATCGTCATCGCTCAGTATTTGGAAAAAAGCGTCAACGACGCGCTCGGTGTCCACGGGTTGAGCCTGGGGCAATTCGACATTCTTGCCACGCTTCGCCGAGAGGGACCGAAAGGAAGATTAACTCCGACCCAACTAATTCAAAGTGTGATGCTGTCCTCGGGAGGTATGACGAATCGCCTCGATCGTTTGGAGGAAGCGGGTTGGATTCAGCGCCGTCCCGATCCGGAAGATCGGCGGGGTGTTGTAGTTACTTTGACGCTGGAAGGGTGCAAGTTGATTGACGCAGCGACAACGACGCGATTTCAGCAGGCCGCTGGTTCAATGCCGCTAGGAAATCCGAAAGAGCTACAGCAGGTGATCGATTATCTAAGGCGCTGGTTATTGGAACTCACATCTCGCCAAGAATAGAAGACACAAACTGAACCGAGCCTGAAGCGTAAGCGAAGTGTGAGTCTTTACTTCGCTTACGCTTCAGGCTCAGTTCAGTCTTGCGATTTACCAGGCAGGTAAATTAGCGAGCGGCAACTGTGGTGACAGTGCCCGGGTTCAGTTCGACCTTGGCGGTCTCACCAGGAGTTACGGCAACTTGCTTGCTCGTCGTGAAGACCTTGCCGTCACGAACGACTTCGGCGGTGAACGTGTAGGAGTACACGTTGCCGTATGGCAGTTCCGGTGTGGTGAACAACCGAACCGAAGAGGTCGAGGTCGTCGCAGTGCCGTCGATCGTTACCTTGGCGTCAGCAGGAACCATCAGGGTGATGGTAGCTGGTGCTGAGGTTGCCTTGGGTTCAGCCTTCGGCATTTCCTTCTTCGGAGCAGGGACAACGACCGGCGGCGGAGATACGATCACACCACCCGTGCAACCCATTCCACCCGTGCAGCCCGTGTAGGGCACATAGCCGGTGCAGCCGGTGCAGCCGTGGCAGCCCTTGGCTTTGAAACCCGAGAAGAGACCGCCGCCCGTGCAACCGCCACCGAACAGCTTGAGCTTGGTGCCGTGGCAAGAAGTGCCACCGTAGCAGCCGGTGCAACTGGTGCTTGTAACGACATAGCCTGTGCAGGACGAACCGTAGCAGCCGGTGCAACCCTTGTTGAAGAGTTTACCGCAGGCGACCGCTTCCGGAGAAGTCGACATCGCCATCATAACAACCATACTGTACATAAGTTGCAAACCTCCACTGGTGCAGTTCCGATTCCCCATCTCTCCGATACAAAACACCCCGCTTTACAGATCATTCCCTGTTGAAGAGACAGGCCGCCAACCACACAACCAGAACTTGAGAGAATCGAAGTTCTTTGAAACAGAAAAAGGGAGAACTAGGGTGTTTGTAATGATCTAGTGGGATAGTAAACTTGGGAAGAATCTCCGTCAATAGTAATCTAGGAAGATTAGCTTGGATGCGTAGTCTGAAAAGACCTGATAACGCATGGTTATAGCGATTATAGCGAAAGAAACGGTGGCGATCCTCAGAATTCGGCTGGCGCAGGAAAAATCGCTAATAATCGGTCAAAACCGCCGAGCATCGCGGGGCGGAAAAGTCCCGAGGTATTGGCGAATTCGTCAGCCCCTGTCCTCACTTGTTTCGTGGTGTACCCCGCGTTCTGTGTGAACGCGGCTACGGCGCAGTAAGTCTCTTTTCCGTAGCCGCGTTCGCGGAGAACGCGGGGAATGTCCAATGGGCTCCCTCAAAAGGCGGGGCATCGTGAGGGGCCGCTCTGGGGCCGGGTTAGCCTTCGAGAACTGCGTCTTTCCAATCGGTCAAAAACATGTGGCCTGGTGCATGGGTGATCACAAACGGCAACTTCGCCTGCATGATCGCCGCTTGTGGAGTGACGCCACAGGCCCAGAACACCGGTATTTCTTCTGAATTAATGTCCACTCGATCACCGTAATCCGGCTTGTCAATATCACGGATTCCAATCGCGCCGGGCCGGCCAAAATGAATCGGTATCCCATGAGCACGAGGGAATCGCGCACAGATACGCGCTGCGGTGAGCGCATGTTCGGGTGTTAAAGGCCGCATCGAAACGACCAAAGGCCCCGCGAATTGGCCGGCCGATCGACAGGGGATATTCGTCCGATACATGGGGACATTGCGATTCATTTCAAGATGCCGAACCGGAACGCCGGCCTCCAACAAGGCGTTTTCAAATGTGAAGGAGCAGCCTATCACAAACGAGACGAGGTCGTCTCGCCAAACTTTGAGAATATCGGTCGGCTCCTCGGCGAGTTCGCCGTTTCGATAGATCCGGTAGCGCGGCAAATCGGTGCGAAGGTCTGCACCCGGCGCAACCCATTTGGGTTCCGGATCGCCCGGCTCCGTAACGTCCAGAAGCGGGCAAGGCTTGGGGTTGCGCTGGCAAAACAGGAGGAAATCGTAGGCGAGTTCTTGAGGCACAATGACCAGATTGGCCTGAACGTGGCCCATCGCCAGACCGGGAGTTGGTCCGGTCAAGGTTCCCCGCCGGCAGGCAGCGCGAACTTCCGCTCCCGTCGCTCTGATCAGATCGGTCATCTTCACGACTCCATGATTTCGCGGATCTTTACCAGCGGCTCAATGTACTGGTCGAACGCCAAGCCATCGACCATCGCGGTCGGCTGAAGGGTTCCGGCGTCGATGAGAGCACCGTCCTGAACCATCAATTCCAGCAACCCGCGTTCCTGGTTTGGATCAAACAGTTCCGCCGGCAACGACTGACCCATGCACAGCGCAATCCCGGCAGCGAGAGCGAACGCGCCCCAGTTGCTGACCCCGGCAACGATGAGTTGATCCGTCGGGACCCGGCAAGCAATTTTGCCGCCGATGGGCACATTCCGGCGGATCGTTTCCCAGGGAATTTTCCCCATGCCAATCTCGTTACCGCCATCGCCGATACCGATCGTCGCCGGCAAAGGTCGATCGGATGCCTTTTGCTCAAACAATGACGCAGCGGGGAACATCATATCCGTAATATCCTGACCGCGAGCACTGTGGCAACGATCAAAACTCGAGGGCGGGCATTCCTTCACGAATGCGTCGAGATCGTTCGCCCATCCTCCCGGCTGCGACCGGAGCGATTCCGGAGTGTGGCTCGGTCCAACTCGTTCCAGGGCAACCAGATGCGAAAGAGTATGAACCAGGCCGGCCAAGGGTCTGCCGGGAGCGATCAGATCCAGAGGAAAAGCCGCGCACTTTTTCAGATTAGCCCATTCAATTCCCTTCTGAATCGGGGCGAGGCAGAAGTCATCCGTCGCGATGAGCATCGGCAGACCCAGCGCATCGAGTGCCCGAGCAAGGAAAAGCGCTCCCGGCGGGCCATCGGTTTCCGGACGGGGCGGGTTGCGCGCGCGATAAGGAAACCGGTCACCACGCCAACACGCGGATACGAGGAACCGGCAACGGATCGGCAGGCCAGGATGAAATCATCGGGACAGGCATTGATAAGATTGCGATCGGGATCGCGCGCCAGACCCCGGTCACCGGGGTCGTGCTGAATCGCTGCGCGGATGGCGCGAAGTTTATCGTCGAGGGTCATCGTGTCCATTTTGTGGAAAGCAGGGTACTCGGTGATATATTTTTATATCGTTTCTTTTGGTTTGGTAACAACCAACGACTTTGATTCTCGCGTCGGAAAGGTACCTTTTGTTATTGTTGCAGGGGATGGTGTGATTCACCTCGGCACCCCGAAGGGGTTAAACAAATCAGCCCAGGGCAACGCCCTGGGTTGGGACGCCAATCCAACAAAAAGCCCTGAAAGGGCGGCACAATTTGTGCAAAAGATCCAATCTGATGAAAGGTATGTTTGGGATTGAATGTTTGTTTCGCCCTTTCAGGGCTTGGCGTAGGCTCGGTGTGCCAACCCAGGGCGTTGCCCTGGGCTGATTTGTTTAACCCCTTCGGGGCAAAGACGAGGCACCAAACGAGCGATTTCGAGAACGGATTGGCGCTTTCTCGACGCTCACGCGCAAAGTAGTAACCGCACCCATCTGATTTTGTGCATTGTGGCCAAAGAAGATCGCACCCAGGTAAACTCGTTTGGTGCGTGATGACAATCGTTTCTCTCTCGCGACAAGATTCCAGTGGTGTGCAGACTTCAACGCCAGTAAACTCCATAGAGAACATCATCAGATTATTAGGACTGACCCATGCGTATCTCACTATTCGCAATTCTCACTCTGGCCCTCACCGGATCCGGTATCCTCGCGGTTCCGGCACCGATCGACCCGAAGAATAACATCATCACCCGCGCTGATTTTGTTCCCTACCGAAAACATCTGCCACTCCCGGGCAAGATAATCGCGGTTCTCCTGACCGATGGACAACCCATTCTCAGCACTGAGGGACGCAGCGGCCCTACCGATCAACTGTGCATCGGCTACAACGCCGGCAGTTATCGCTGGGTCTATGTGCCGGTCGTGGATAACGCGACGATGCAAAACCTCAGAATCGCTTTGCCCGAAGGTAAATCGCAGGTATTCCCCAAGCTGGCAATGGCTTCGCCAAACACCGTCAAACAATGGGGCGTGACCGCACCCTACACGCTCGTTGAAGTCGAGGTGAACAACGGCTCCGGCAGCCCGGTGGAGGATGCGTTCGTCGCCACCAATATGAAGGTACTCGACGGCAGCAAGGAATTTCCGATCAAGATTGCCGATGTAATCGCGGACCTGCGCAAGGAGTATGAAAAGCATTTGACGGAGAAGTCGAGGGATATCGATGCGGCGATGGATGATGCAGCCAAGAAATTCCTCAAAGATGCCAAGCCGACCGGACCACGGGCCAAGAACACGCTCATGTTCGTGACCTGGATGGCCGAGACAGAACACTTACAAGTACGCTTTCTCACCAAGATCACCGATGGCGCGTATCGCTATGCCAACGGTATCAAGATCGAATTCGCACCTCCGCCATTGCCTCCCGCCCCTCCGCAGGGAGGCATCGCCCCACCGCCCAGGCTCCCCAACGGCCTGAAATACGGGACCGAGTTCGGCATCGAATATGGTGTTGCCTTTGAAGTGAACAAAACCGGCAAGACCGACCGGATCAGGACGATGGAGATCAAATCGTTTTCAAACGAACTCAAACAGCCTGTGCTCGGTCCTGTCAGAAGACCCAATCCTCTTCCTGTGAAGAAGTAAACATGGTAGACCACGATCAACGATTCAAGATAATACTGAAAGTATTTCTTCGGGAGTTCTTTCAACTCTTCTTCATTGATTGGTACGACCGCTTCGATTTCTCCCTGGTGGAGTGGCTCGAACAAGAGTTACATCTCGACCCGCCTCAAGGCTCAAAGGGGAGCATCGATCTGCTGGCTCGAATCGGCATTCGTGCATTCGATCCGCCGTTGCCGAACCATCCCAGACAGCAAATAGTCCTTATTCATGTCGAGGTCGAATCGCGCGACAGCGTGGAACAGTTCCGTCAGCGGATGTACGAATACTACAAGACGCTCTGCGAAAAGTACCCGGATTTGGATATTCTGCCCATTGCGATCTACATGCGCGTGGGTCTGGAAGGGCGCGGCATTGATGTCTACCGGCGCCGGTTTTGGGAGCGCACACCGCTACGATTCGAGTATGATTATGTTGGGTTGCCAGCGCTGCCCAGCGAAGAGTATTTGCATGGAACGAATGTGCTGGGCATAGCGTGGTCGGCGTTAATGTGCGCGGCAAAAGAACGGCGCGCTCAACTTGCGGCAGAAGCAATCGATCGAATTGTGGCATCTGAGGAGACGGAGTGGCGGAAATGGTTGCTGGTGGAATGTGTCCAGGCCTACGCACCGCTGGACGATAGCCAACGTCTGGAATTGGTCGATTTGCTCAAAGAACCTCAACGAGAAGGAGTGACAAAAATGGTGCTGACATGGTCTGAGGAAGCTGCGCTAAAGGCAATCCAGCGCGCGGTACTATTGATGATCCAAGAAAAATTCCATGTATCTCCCACGGATGAACTCAAGCAACGTGTGAAATCCTTGTCGGATGAGCAACTGGATCAAGTTTTTCTTGATCTCGTCGGTCCAAAAACGCTGAAAGAAATGGGCCTGGAAGACTAAACATTAGCCTTGAACAACTTCGGCAACTCATCAATATTCGTTTGATCGAATCCTTCCCAAATCACTCGGCATTGACGGGTTGGGCCACTCCGCTACAATCGTCTGGCCTGCGTACCGATCGTTGCAGAGGCTCACAGCTGTTGCGAATCCAAACGCCAACAAGATCCTTCAGCGCGCATTGCACCCCGGAAAAAGAGTAACCCGTGTCCAGCATTGATGAGAATTCACCGCCGGCTCCCGATGCTTCTGCCGCTACCCATGTGGCAGTCCGATTGGAGAAACTGCGCAAAATCGAAGCGCTCGGGATCGATCCCTGGGGCGGCCGATTCGATGGGCATATTCCCATTGAGCAGATTCTGGCCATGCCTGCCGATCTCCCCGAAGCCGAGCGACCCAAGGTGCGCGCGGCCGGTCGGATTATCAGTCGGCGCGGGGCCGGGAAACTGTTCTTTCTCGATATCTGGGATGCTTCCGGAAAACCGGTTCTGCGCAGCATCAAGAGCAAGCTCGAAGGCAAGGAGCACAAGCCGACCGAATATCTCGATAGTTCCAGCCGGGTCCAGGTGATGCTGGGTCAAAAGCAAATCGGCGAACAGGGCTGGGCGCTGGCTCAGGAACTCGATCTCGGCGACCTGATCGGCATCGATGGCGCCTTCGGCAAGACGCAAGACCGGCGAGCCGACCATCTTCGCCACAGGCTGACTTTCTTGGCAAGTCGCTTCAGCCGCATCCCGACAAGTGGGCCGGGATGCAGGACATGGAGTTTCGCCTGCGGCATCGCTATCTCGATCTGACTCTACAATCCCGAGACGATTGCAGCGCACCCAGCAGCGCATCGTGATCGTCCGCACCATCCGCCGATTACCTCGATGACGCGGGGCTTCTAGCGAAGTCGAGACGCCGACGCTGCACGCCATCGCCGGCGGCGCCGCGGCCCGGCCGTTCATCACGCACCACAACGCCCTCGACATCGATCTGTATCTTGCGCATCGCCCTGGAATTGCATCTGAAGCGGCTGCTGGTCGGCGGCATCGAGAAGGTCTACGAGATCGGCCGGGTGTTCCGCAACGAGGGGATCAGCCAAAAGCACAATCCCGAATTCACCATGATGGAGCTGTACCAGGCTTATGGCGACTACCGCTCGATGATGGACCTGACGGAAGGGCTGATCGTCGCCTGCGTCGATGCCCTGGGCGGCGGACCGTGTACTGCCCTGGGGCGACAAGACGGTCGACTTCACGCCGCCCTGGCAGCGCGCGAAGTATGCCGACCTGTTCCTGGAGCACGTCGGCGTAGACCATGGACGATCGACGCCGGCGTTCTGGCTGCTGCGGCCCGGCAGCACATCCCTGACACGCAAGGGACAAAGATCACGACGTGCTGGTTCACGATCTGTTCGAAGAGTGCGTCGAGGACAAGCTGGTCGGGCCGGTGTTCGTCCACGATTATCCGGCGGCGCTTTGCCCGCTGACCAAGCGGCAGCGCGGCAATCCGAACATCGCCGAGCGGTTCGAGCTGTACATTCACGGCATGGAACTGGCGAACGCCTACACGGAACTGAACGACCCGATCACGCAGGAAGCGACTTTCCGTCAGCAACTGGCCGGGCTGCCGGAAGAAGACTCGATGGCGAAGATGGATGACGATTTCATCCGCAGCACTGCGGCACGGCATGCCGCCGGCCGGCGGGCTGGGCATCGGCATCGACCGTCTGGTGATGCTGCTGACGAACACGCAGACGATCCGCGACGTGATTTTGTTCCCGCTGTTGCGACCTGAGAAATAGTTCCAGGTTCAGCGTTCCAACGTTCCGAGTTGAAAACCAGTCAACCCTTCGGGTTTTCAACTTGGAACTTGGAACTTGGAACCTGGAACTTGGTAACCCAAGACTGGTCAAGGATGACATCGTGTACAAACTTCTCCTCTGCTGGCGTTATCTGCGGACGCGATTCCTGGCGCTCGTCTGCATCGTGAGCGTGATGCTCGGCGTGGCCACGCTGATCGTCGTCAACAGCGTCATGAGCGGCTTCAGCACCAAGCTGCAAGGATCGGCTGCACGGTCTGCTTCCGACATCGTCATCGAAACTCCGAACATCGAGGGCTTCCCGTATTCCGACGAGGACAATGCTTCGGCGCGTCCGGAATCGTCGGTTGCGCAGCACATCGAGGCCATGACGCCGACCATCGAAGTGGTAGCGATGGTCAACTTCGAGGTCGGCGATAGCCGCTACGATACCGGCTCCGGCATTCGACCCGGCCCGGCCCAAGGTGACCCGGCCGATTCAACTGGTCGGCGTCGATCCGCAAGGCCGGGCAGCCATCGGCGGTTTCGCCGAACATTTGCACGATGCCGAGCGGCGACGCAATCCATCCTTCGCAGCTGAGCCACGAAGCGCTGAAACGGTTTGAACAACGCTATCCCGCAGCCACCGCAACTCCCAAGAGCCGCTGCCGGCGAGCTGGCCCGCGGGCACACCGCCTCCGGATGCAAGACACCCAGATGAACCGCCGCCCTCCCCGAGGGGATCATCATCGGCTATCGCCCTCGCGAACTTATCGGGAACACAAGGCGAACAATCCCGGCGACCGGCCCAGGACATCTTCGAGGTACTGGCCCGGCGATGTCGTGAACATTCTGACCGTCGGCGTCGGCAAGGCAGAAATCGTGCCCGTCATCGCGGCGTTCGTCGTCGACCGATTACATCAAGACGGAAATGGCGGAATACGACACCAACTACGTCTTATGTGCCGCTGGATTATCTTGCAACAATTGCGCAGGCAGCCCAGGTCGATCGACCAACATCCAGATCAAGCTGAAGGATTACGCACACGCCAAGGAAGTCGTCGACGGAGCTGCGAAGGGTTTTTCCGCATCAATATGAACATCCAGGTTCTGCACCTGGGAGGACAAGCAAGGGCATTGCTCGCCGCGATCGACGTCGAGCGCGGATTCTCAACCTGCTGCTATTCATGATCATCGGCGTCGCCGGCTTCGGCATCCTCGCCATTTTCTCGATGATCGTGGTCGAGAAGACGCGCGACATCGGCATCTTGAAGTCCCTGGGCGCATCCAACGGCGGCGTCATGAGCATCTTCCTCGGCTACGGCTTGCTGCTCGGCGTCGTCGGCTGCGGCCCTCGGAACGGTCCTCGGCCTTACCATCACCGAGCAAATCAACGAGATCGAAAAATGGCTCAGTCAGGCCACGGGGCACGAAGCTATTTCCCGCGCAACGTCTATTATTTCGACAAGATCCCGACCGACATTGACGCCGTGAACGTGGTCTTTGTCAACTTCGGCGCGATCGGCATCGCGGTGCTGTTCAGCGTGCTGCCCGCCTTCGCGCCGCAATGTTGCATCCGGTGCAGCGCTGCGTTATGAGTAATACAAGTTCCACGTTCCTGGCAATGGCTGACGATTACGCACAAGCGGAATGGAAACGGGCGAGAACTAATCCGACTAATCCCCTCTCCCGTCTCAGGGGAGAGGGTCAGGGTGAGGGGATGAGCCTGCCGCCACGAATACGCTCAGGGACGGGTGAAGGTTCAACCCCTACCCAACCCTCCCCCTGAGTACGGGGAAAGGGGATTAGTTCTCGCTTGTTCAATTTCAATTTACGGGTAATAGTCAGAACTAAAGGGGGAATTACCCATGCTCATTGCCGACAATCTGCACAAGACCTATCGCCAGGACACGCCGACAAGGTCCGCGTCTTGCGCGGCTCTCGACCTGGACGTCGACGAGGGCGAGTTCCTCAGCATCGTCGGCGCTTCCGGCTCCGGCAAGAGCACGATGCTGCACCTGCTCGGCACGCTCGACGAGCCCGACCAGGGGTCGATCCCTCGACGGCGAGCGCATCGACAATCTGCCGGGCCGCGAGCGCGATCGGCTGCGCAACCGACCTTCGGCTTCATCTTCCAGTTCTACCACCTGCTGCCCGAACTCAACACGCTGGAAAACGTGCTGATGCCGCAGATGATCGCGCACTCGGTCTTGGAGCTGGTGCGGCAGCGGCGCGAAGCTCGGAAGCAGGCGACCGAGATGCTCGAGCGCGTCGGCCTGGGCCATCGGCTCAAGCACAAGCCGCGCGAACTGTCCGGCGGCGAGATGCAGCGGGCCGCCATCGCCCGGGCCCTGATCGACCGAGCCGCGCGTCCTGCTCGCCGACGAGCCGACCGGCAATCTCGACGCCGCCACCGGCGACGACATCGTCGGGCTGTTGCGCGACTTGAACCGCCAGGAGGGCCTGACTATCATCATGGTCACGCACAACATGGAACTCGTCGCCGCGACCGATCGCGTGGTGCGGCTGGTCGCCGGCCGAGTGGACGGACCCGCCGAGCTGCGTCGCCGCATGCCGGCCAAGTATCCGTCGACCGCACCGCGAACTCCAGGTGGCGTTGATGCGACGCTCTCCGGGAGCAAACGATGACAACCGCATCTACATCAACGGCAAACTCTTCGACAAGGCCGACGCCAAGATCAGCGTCTACGATCACGGCCTGCTCTACGGCGACGGCGTCTTCGAAGGCATCCGCATCTATCGACGGCAAGGTCTTCAGCCTCAAGGAGCACGTCGACCGCCTCTACGAATCGGCCCGCTCCATCGAGCTCGAAATCCCGATGAGCCGGGACGAGATGATCGAAGGCCGTCGACGACACCGTGCAGGTCAACGACAAGACGAACGGCTACATCCGCCTGATCGTGACGCGCGGCGCCGGCAGGCTGGGCCTCGATCCGCGCAAGACAGCGATCCGCAGGTCATCATCATCGTCGACGACATCACGCCTGTATCCGCCGGAGCTGTACGAGAACGGCCTGGAGATCATCACGGCCTCGACGATCCGCAATCATCCCAACGCCGTGAATCCGCGCATCAAGTCGCTGAATTATCTCAACAACATCCTGGCCAAGATCGAGGCGATCCGGGCCGGCTGCCTCGAAGCGATCATGCTCAATCACAAGGGCGAAGTCGCCGAATGCACCGGCGACAACATCTTCCTCGTCAAGAACGGCGTGCTGAAGACGCCGCCGTCCGACGCCGGCATCCTGGAAGGCATCACGCGCAACGTCGTGATGGAACTGGCGAAGACGGCGGGCATCCCACGCTCGAATGCACTCTGACCCGGCACGATGTCTATATCGGCCGACGAGTGCTTCCTGACCGGCACGGCGGCGGAGATGATCGGCGTACCAAGGTCGATGGCCGGTCATCGGCTGCAGGCAAACCCGGGCCCATTACCAGGCAGTTGCGCGAACGGTTTCAGGCTGTGACGAAGGAATAGTGGTCAGTGGTCAGTAAATCCAGAGTGGCTAGTGGTCTGTCACAGCTTAATTTTCGGGTCGGCAGATTATGGAATCTCAGTGGTTCGACGACGCCAGAAAGAAATCGGAACCGGTTGACCCGAAATTTAAGCTGTGACAGACCACTAGTGTCCTAAGTTGTAATTTCGTATCAAAAGAGAGTGCCGAATTTAGTAAGTCCGGTAACAAGCCGAGCCGGACCGCCACGCGAAGCGTCGCAACCTGCCAGTTTCGGTGACCGTCGTAGCTTACCGAGGCGTGCAGGTTGGCACGCTTCGCGTGCCGTGCCGCTCGGCTCGCGGCACCTACTGACCATGTCGAACTTATGAGACGAATTTGCAACTCAGGACTCTGGCGTGACTTGAGGAAGAACGGTCATGGATAAACCGGCAGGCCAATGGATTCATTACAGCGAACTGAAGCCGTTCGCCACTCGTGGACCTCTCGACCAGGAATGGGACACCTATCGCCGCGAGGTCGGCCAGCTGATCTCCGAAGGTCGTGATGGCCAATTCGTTCTCATTCATGGAAGCGACATTTTGGGTTTCTTCGACAATGAGAACGAAGCGTTCGCTGAAGGCTACCGGCGTTTCTTGCTCGCGAGGCAGCCGTTCTTGGTGCATCGAGTTCAAACGTATGAACGGCTTCTGCGGATTCGGGTCGCTTGAGAGTCGCACGCCGCAATACAGTGGACAGTTACGAGTTCCACTATGACGGCGTGAAGCAGCTACTTCGCATTATCTTCTGACGGTTCGTTTGCCGCTCCGAGCCTGTGAATTGTTCGGCCCGATAGCCCCCGATTCAAATTCATCTTGGCAATATCGGACAAGGCCGATATTGCCAACTCACCTCTTGGTTGAATTCGCGCTCAAATATGGGGAGAGGTTGCGATCATGCAGATACTCCTGTGCTTTGTCGGTTGCTTTTTACAAACTCCGCCAACTCAATCCGAAGAAACAATTCAAAATCGAAGTTGTTTATTCGCAGTACTGAAAGATGTGAAGTCGAATATCGCGTCATGGATTGGCTTGGCCAGGATTGACATGATCAGGAAGGGTGTTACAAGGGAACAGATACGCGAGATTCTAGGCGAGCCAACTTTCGAGTGTACACGCGCCGGACAATGTTGTTACATTTACGAAGACTGTTGTCTCAAGTTTCGTTTCGAGAAAGATTGTCCTAAGAAAGAACTGGTGCTCCAGCGGAATGGAAAGAGAGAGATCCACCTAGAATGGTTATCGAATCCATCCCTGCCGGAGTACAAATATCGGCTAGTCGATGTGAGACTTCTTGTTGGAAAATGACATGTAGAACGCCGCGTTCGACTTTTCGCATGAACGCATAATGAACGTGTAGGATGCCACCCATGCCATTCATTGAGTCGTACAAAAATGCGCCGAAACCTCAACTAACCCTGGGTGGCTCAGAGCTATCGTATTTGCTGACCACTGACCACTGATCACTGTCCACTATTGTTTGATCCAAACATTCTTGAACTCGACCCGCGTGTTGTAGCTCTGGAAACCAACGTGCCCTTTCTCGCAGGATGCCGGGGTGGCCCTTGGCGTGCTTTTCCTTGTGGTCGTCCAGATTCGCATCCACGATCGTTTCGCCGTTCACTGTAATGCTGACTTTCGGACCCTTGCATACGATCCGCATCTTGTTCCATTCGCCGAACGGCTTGTTGACCTGTTTGGTCGGCGGCACGATCCCGTAGATGGAACCGGTGTGCTGTGTGGGGAGGAGTTTGCTGGATTTCCAGTTCTCGTCGTCGATGAGTTGAATCTCCATCCCTTGATAAGCTGGATCGCCCTCAAGCGGCGCTCGCAAAGCAACGCCGCTGTTGGCTCCCTTGGATAACTTGAACTCAAGTCGAAACTCGAAGTCTGCGAACTCATCCTCGCTCATCAACCAGCCGCCGCCGTCCTTCTCGCAGTAGATGGCACCATCCGCCACGCCCCAGACTTCCTTCTTACCGTTATAAACCTTCCAGCCTTTCAAATCGTTGCCGTTAAAGAGCGATTTGAAGCCTTCGGGGATTTTGGCTTCCTCCTTGTCGGCAGCGGAAGTCGCCGGCCCAGAAAGGAATGCCGGCACCAAAAACAAAGCTAAAAACTTACGATGGATTCGCATGGATGCATTCTCCAGGTTGTAATATACGAGGCTGCACAAAGCCTCATCCGCATGAACTGCTCTTGCAGATTCTACTGTAACCGTTGCCATATTCCGAGTTCCAAGTTCCAAGTTGTAACATTTGTTCTGCGATCGTTTGACTCCACTCTTTTAACAGGGTAATATGCCAGTTCATTGCCATTGCGGTGGACATTCGCCATCGATCGCGAGCTATTGAGGACATTTCCATGCGTATTCGGATCATGACACCGGCCGTGCTCGGCCTGCTCTTCGGGTTGACCCGATTGGCGTCGGCGGACCTCGCGCCGCCCTTTCCGCCTCCCAAGGGGGGAACCCGAACCCCTTTGCGCCAGTCAAAGCACAGCCGGCCGCCTTCAAAATTGAAGTCGATGACAAGGCCAAAGGCCCCAAGCTGATCATTCCCCTCGGTGGCATTAACCAGCCGAATATTCGCCCTGTGCCCAGACGGGGAGCTGTGCCTGGCGACCCGAAAGGTGAACTTCCGGTCGAAGACGGCGACGGCGTCGCTTACGAGCAACCCGAGCAGCCTCGCAACCACACGCTCATCGCGGGTGTGGCGCTGGCGGTCTCGATGACCTTCGGCGGCTTGTGGTTCATGCGTCGCAAGGGGGTTTCTTCAAACCGAACGCTGGCCATGTGGCTGGTTGCCGGATCGTCGCTGGCCATCGGAACGCTGGTCTGGGCCGATATTCCGGGGCCTCGACCTCGACCTCCCGTCAAGATTCCGCCCGCTGTGAAGCTGCCGCCGCTGCCAACCCTGCTCGATACCAAGGTGCAAGTGGAATACAGCTTCGGAAACGAGCCGATCCGACTCATCATCGACAGCGAAACTCTGGAGAAACTGAAGAAAGATCCCAAACCTCCGGAAGGTGTGAAGCCTCCGGAAACTCCGAAGCTGCCCGCGCCGAAGTGAGATAGAAATCAGCCCGATTTAAAGACAGAACAAACCAACACGGAGCGTTTCCCGGTCTTGGCACTCTGAAGGAGCAGTTGCAAAGACGAATGGGACGACGCGAAGCGTCTTCGGTCTGGGCACTCTGAAGGATGCGCCGCCAACACAGTCCAGGGTCGCGGTACTCCGCGCACCCTGGAGACCTTCACCGCACAAAAGATCGTTTCACACACCTTGGGAATCGACGCTCGAAGCCTCCGGCTCACGTCCGAGGTTCCCAGGGTCCGAAGTTCCCAGGGTGTGCCGAGTACGGCAACCCTGGGCTTTGTTGCGCACTCCTTCAGAGTGCCAAGACCGGATTGGCTCAACAATCATGTCCACCCTGTCTGCAATGCTGCCGACATCTTCGAAGTCCGCGCACCTGCCGGGATTCTGGCTGGCTACGGGTCTGGTCGGCTGGGCAACCGGGGCTGCATTGCTGGCGGGTTGGGTTCCCATCGCTTTTTCGATCGCAACGGTTTTTCTTTTTGCGGGGCCTCATAACTGGCTCGAAGCCCGCTACATCCTCGGCAGGCTCCCCGCTCGCACCGGCAAACTCTTCGGCTTCTTTGCAGTCTCTTTCGTGGGCATCGTCGGCCTGACCGCGAGCTTTGCCTTCATCCCATCCTACTTGAACTCTTCCACCGATCCGCTCGATTATCCCACGGCTTATGCACTCTGGAATTCGGTCCTTTTGGCCTGGATCGCCACGCTTATTTGGATGCGCGGACAAACCAATCCGCGTTTCGATGCAGGTTGGGTTTGGCCGCTGATGTTTCTTCTGATCGCGGGCAATTGGATGCAGCCTTTCGCGTTCAGCATGAGCCTGGTTTACCTGCATCCGCTGATGGCCCTCTGGCTACTCGACCGCGAATTAAAAAAGAGCCGGCCAAGGTGGAGAACTGCGTACCATCGCTGTCTGTTGGCCGTCCCGATCCTGGTCGGAGTGCTGTGGTATCAGCTTCACGATGCCGGCATTGCCCGGCAATACCCCGTTGAGCATGGCCATCACCAATCACGCGGGCGACCGGTACTTCACCGGCATATCGAATCATTTTCTGGTTGCCACTCATACATTCCTGGAGATGGTTCATTACGGCATCTGGGTGATAGTGATTCCGCTGATCGGCTACCGCTCGCTGCCCTGGCAACTTGTGACCATCCCCGCTGCGCGAAAATCGACAAGCTGGCATCGGGGTGTTGCCTTGCTTCTCCTGATGGGACTGGGCATCGTGTTGGTGTTGTGGACCAGTTTCTTGATCGATTACGGGACAACTCGATATATCTATTTTGTGGTGGCGCTTTTGCACGTCCTGGCGGAGGTGCCGTTTCTGCTTCGAGTTTTGTAGTCTCAAGAAAACAGCGGATTTCTCAACCTCATGCCACCTGACACCATCTGGCGTTTCCTGATTGTGGGATACCTCTTTTCCATCGCCATGGAAACGCCGATATTGCTGATCGGTTTGTCCGGCCGACACACCTGGAAGCAACGGCTCCTTGCCGGTATATGGCTAACGGCATGCACCTATCCCATCGTGATTCTGGTATTGCCGAGAGTCTTTGACCTGCGCGAACACTACGTGGCCTATTTGATCGTTGCCGAGACTTTCGCCCCGGCGGCGGAATGCTTGTTGTTTTGGCTTGCCTTTGATTGGGAAGAGCCTGGGACGCAGATGGCGACCGTTCGAGATATGGTGGCGATCGTTTTGGCCAACCTGGCATCGTTCGGGTTGGGAAGGTTGATGGATCATTATAACGTGTGGCAGCAATTGGGAGTGTTGGGATAGTGTGAGTCGCCCACCCGGATCTGACTATTACCGACAAGTGGCGAGTAAAACGGGCGAGCACTAATTCCCGCTTCGCTGTAATCGGGCTGACGGTTACCCACAAGTGGTAAGTAAAACGGTCAAGCACTTATCCCCTCTCCCCTGTACTCAGGGGAGAGGGTTAGGGTGAGGGGAAAGGCTCCAACCATGATAAACCCAAGTACTGGCAGGCTGAAGGTTCGCCCCTCACCCTAACCCTCTCCCCTGAGTACAGGGGAGAGGGGACCTAGTGCTTGCTCACCCACCTTTCAATTTGTGGGCAAAAGTTGCTACGCGCATTGGTCATTTCTCGGGTTTCGTTGCCAATTCAACGCCCGCATCTTTCAAGATCTTGTCAAACAGTTTTTGCGGCGATGAACTGATGTACAAAATCTTTTGATCTTTCCCATCGAGAATACATTGAACTTGCAGGCACTCAAAACAAATCACCAATTCGATCGTTTTTCCTTTGTACGTCGCCTTGAGTCGATGTCGTGGATTGAAACACGCGGCACCAAGCCCAATGCTATCGTCAATACCCTTTTTGAACTCTGCCACAACTTTCTTTACAAGCTTGGCATCCTTGATAATAGTCTTTCCCAACTCCGTCCACTTCACGACTCCTTCGGGTTGCAGCGAAGCGAGTTCGATTTGTTCCGCATTAGGAATCTTGTTATCGACCATAAGAAACGTCATCCGATGCGGACCGCTGGCGATCGATATTTTGTCCTTTTGGTTGCGAACGAGAAAGTAAAAAAAGTTCTTCGCTTCCTTATCGATGACCCAAACGATGCGATCGTTTCGTTGGAGTACCTTACCGACTACCTGAATGAATTTCTTGTTGCTTCCCCCGACGTCGGCGTCTCCTTGAAACTCTGCATAACTTGAAAAATTTCGGACTTTACCCGTCCAGTGCTTCGGATCAAACTTTTTCATTCGATCTTGAAGGTATTTCTTCAATTGATCGCGGTCCTTGATGATTTTCTCATCGTCGGCCAGCCAGGGAAGACTCACGCAATTCATCGCCGCGTCAATGTCTTTGTCTTTCATGGCTTTCAAGAACGGCTGCACGATGTCGCTGACAAGTTTGTTTTCCTGTTCTTCTTTCTTGTCCTCCTCTTCATCCCCGAAACTCGCCGGTGAAATCGTCAAGACGGCGACGACGATCATCCAGTGCTTCTTCATTGCTTTCCTCCTGAAAAAATAGCGTGTTCTCCCTATGTAATGGTTTGGGTGATGCTATCACTTTTGCCCGGCGATAGTCAAATGAAACGTCCAGGATTCTGTGTGCTTGAGGCAATGCGATATGGTTATCCGAGATCGTTACGGCAGAAGATGGCTTGTCGGTCTGTCGGCGTTGCTGGGACTATTCTTCGTTTCCACTCCAGTCTTTGCCGCCGACCATGCCGCTCCTCTCCATGTTCCCTACTGGAGCGCTGCCCCCTTTGCGCCTCTTGCTACTGGGCATCGCCCTCCTCCCGATTGTCGCCGGTCACTGGTGGCACTCCAATTGGAATAAGGCCATCATCGGTGGCGTATTTTCGTTTCCGGTGATTGGCTTTCTCATCGGGGTCGGCCCGACAACCAACGACGAAAGCACGCATCAGTTGCTGCACGAACTCGAGGAATTCTCTTCATTCATCATTCTCCTGGCGGCACTTTACACAATCTCCGGCGGCATTTTGATTTCGGGTGCCATCCCCGCCCATCCGCGGACCAATACGCTGCTTCTGGCCATCGGGGCAGTCCTGGCCAACTTCATCGGCACGACCGGCGCGAGCATGGTGCTCATACGCCCTATCTTGCGGATCAACGTCCATCGCCGGCACAACGCGCATTTGCCGATCTTTTTTATTTTCATCGTCAGTAACACCGGCGGGCTGCTGACGCCGCTCGGCGATCCGCCGCTGTTTCTCGGCTTTCTCGGCGGCATCGACTTTTTCTGGACGCTTCGGCTCTGGAAGCACTGGTTGCTCGTCAACAGCTCGCTCCTGATCGTCTTCTACATCTGGGATCACCTGGCCTATCGCCGGGAAACCGCCCAGGACATCCGCCGCGATGAGGAACACGTTCATCCCCTGCGGATCGGTGGCTTACCGATCAATCTTCCACTCTTGATCGGCGTGATTCTGGCGGTACTGTTTCAATCGCCGACGGTCGGCCGGGGGCTTGGATTCAACGATCTGACCCTCAGCAAACCCTGGGGCGAAATCATCATGATTCTTTTGCTGCTGACTTCGCTGGCATTGACCCCGAAGACCATCCGTACTCACAATCGGTTCATCTGGGGCCCGATGATCGAGGTCGCCGTATTGTTTGCCGGTATTTTCATTACGATGGTTCCGGCACTTGCTCTTTTGCGCGAACATGGCAGTGAATTGAATTTGACCAGCCCCTGGCAATACTTCTGGCTCACCGGCATCTTGTCGTCGTTTCTCGATAACGCGCCGACTTATTTGACCTTCGCCACTCTGGCGGCCGAGAGCAACCCCCTGGCCTGGTTGCAGTCCAATCAACCTGCGATCCTGGGCGCGATCAGTTGCGGAGCGGTGTTCATGGGAGCGAACACCTACATCGGGAACGGGCCGAACTTCATGGTAAAAGCCTCGCCGAGGAAGCAGGCTATCCGATGCCGGCGTTTTTTCGGTACATGCTCTATTCGGCCTGCATTTTGCTGCCGTTGTTTGGAATCGTGATGCTAATCTTGATTCTCTGAAGAAACTCAACAAGGCAACCGCGGGGCAGACATTCTTGTCTGCCTCACCCTGCGACAATGTTCGTAAGCTAATAGTGTTGCCGCCGGGCTATCGGTAGGGCGAAAACGCGGGGTGTAGCCAACTTCTCTGGGGGTCGTATCCGTGGCTGGAAACCGCCGCTACCGGGCTGGACAGATCGTAGCGGCGGCTTCCAGCCGCCGTCTGCAACCTCTCGGTGGCTGGAAGCCGCCGCTACGACCCCCCAGAGAATGTGGTTACACCCAAAACGCGGCAAAAACTCTGCACCCATTGAAGGATTACCAACACCTGGAGACAACACCATGCTTAAATCATCACTAACTCAGCGACCGGCGTGGAAGGCATTGCAAGCCCATTATCCGAAGATCCAGTCCTTGCATCTGCGCAAACTCTTTGCCGATGATCCCCAGCGCGGCCGTCAGCTCACCGCCGAGGCGATCGGCATTTACTTCGACTACTCCAAGAACCGCATCACGGATGAGACCGTCAAGCTTCTCGTTCAACTTGCGGAGGAATCGGATCTGCGAAACAAGATCGATGCCATGTTTCGCGGCGACAAGATCAACATCACCGAAAATCGCTCGGTCCTTCACGTGGCCCTGCGCATGCCGCGCGGACAAGCATTGAATCTGGACGGTGAAGACGTCGTTCCGAAGGTCCATGCGGTACTCGATCGCATGGCCAAGCTGGCCGATCAATTGCGTAGCGGCTCGTGGAAAGGGCACACCGGCAAAGCCATTCGGAACATTGTGAACATCGGCATCGGCGGCTCGGATTTGGGGCCGGTGATGGCCTACGAAGCCCTTCGGCATTACAGCCGCGCGGTCTTTGACCGTTCGTTTCATCTCCAACATCGACGGCACCGACTTCGCCGAGGCTACCCGCGATCTCGATGCCGAGGAGACGATGTTCATTATCTCCTCGAAGACTTTTACCACTCTGGAAACGATGACCAATGCCCATACCGCGCGCGACTGGATGATGAAGTCGATGAAAGATGAGAAGGCCGTGGCCAGGCATTTCGTGGCGGTCTCGACGAACGCCAAGGAAGTGACGAAGTTCGGCATCGATACGGCGAATATGTTCGAGTTCTGGGATTGGGTTGGCGGGCGGTACTCAATGGACTCCGCCATCGGCCTGTCGACCATGATCGCTCTCGGCCCCGACAATTTCCGCGCCATGCTCGCCGGTTTTCACGAAATGGACGAGCATTTCCGCACTACCCCATTCGAGCGCAACTTGCCGGTGCTGATGGGATTGCTGGGGCTGTGGTACAACAATTTCTTTGGCGCGCAGACGATCGCCGTCCTGCCTTACGAACAATACCTCAAGCGTTTTCCCGCCTATCTGCAACAACTCACGATGGAGAGCAACGGCAAACACGTCACTCTGGAAGGTGTGGAGGTTGACTACCAGACCGGCCCCATCTACTGGGGTGAACCGGGCACCAACGGCCAGCATTCCTTCTACCAGATGATTCACCAGGGCACCAAACTAATCCCCTGCGATTTCATCGCGTTTACGCGGCCGCTCAAGCCGCTCGGCCGGCATCACGACATCCTGATGGCCAACGCCTTCGCCCAGTCGGAAGCCCTGGCCTTCGGCAAAACAGCCCAGGAAGTCGAGGCCGAAGGCACACCGGCCAAGTTAGTGCCGCATCGCACTTTCGAGGGCAACCGCCCATCCAACACGATCCTGATGGACCGGCTCACCCCCGAAGCTCTCGGCAAGCTGATCGCGCTCTATGAGCACAGCGTCTTCACTCAGGGAATCATCTGGGATATCGATTCGTTCGACCAGTGGGGGGTGGAGTTGGGGAAGGTGTTGGCCCAGCGCATCATTCCGGAACTGGAGAATCCGCAGGAGCCTGAACTCAAGCACGATAGCTCAACGAATGCGTTGATCGGGCGCTACCGAAAGGGGAAAGAATAGCACGCCGGAGACCAGAGAACAGCACGCCAGTAAAATGCCGGTGCTTGTTCTCGTGCTCAAGGAAGGCAAATCGGTTATAGCGGGAACTGGCGGGTTGTTCCGCATTTCGTCGGTGGCCCCCGAATGCCGCTAAAACACGGCGCAGACAACCGAAGTGGAATCTGTCTCGGTGATTTGTAGGTTTTGTGAAGAGCCGATAAGACCTTGTTATTTCCGACTTTCCGCAATTCCGTTTGACCTGCGCCCTTGTCGCGTCATATCATGCGCTAGTTGCTCGATCGCGTAGGTTTTGTGAGTTTTCACCATGTCGCACTCGATTAGCCTCTCCCTCATCTGTGCATTCTCTCTGCTCTGTGTGCCCGATCTTGCATCTGCGCAAGATGAAACGAAAGGTACGGGGCTTACCAAGAAAGAATGGCTCGACATTCTCGCCAAAGACACAAATGTGCGGAAGCGAAAGGGAGCGGTTCTCGCACTGGGCATCTTCGGTACGGAACAGTCCGACATCTTGCAGGCTCTGAAGACAGCGCTGCAAAATGAGAAGGAAGATCCGCAAGTCCGTGCCCAGGTCATCAGAGTCTTCAACGATACGCTGTCCGAAAAGGCGATTCAGAATGAGGTTCCCACGCTGGCCGATGTACTGAAATTCGACAAGTCGGCCGAGGTGCGTGCCGGGGCGATTGCGCTTTTGGGTCGATTGGGAAAAAATGCCAAGCCTGCTTTAACACCTCTCACGGAAGCGACCAAAGATTCGGACATGAAGGTTCGGATCGCAGCAGTGGAAACGCTCGGTAAAATGGGTTCGGAGGCCAAGGCTGCGCTGCCTGCCCTGGTTCCCTTGCTCAAAGACTCCGATAAAGGGATGCGGCAGGCCGTGGTCTTTACCTTGGGGCGTTTTGGACCCGATGCGAAGGATGCTATTCCCAATCTGATCCCGCTATTGGAGAAAGATGAGGTCGCGGCCATTCGCCGGGATGTCGTGCAAACGATCGCTCATTTTGGTCCCGAAGGGAAACCGGCTCTGCCCGCGCTGCTGAAGGCGCTGAAGGAAGACAAATCGGATGAGGTGCGCGAGCAAATTGCTTTGTCCCTGGCGAAGCTGGAAGGCGAGGCCGCCGATTGCGTCGGGGACTTAAAAGAGGCCTTGCGCAAAGAAAAGAACAAGACGGTGCGGGTCTTTTTGGTTCGCACCATCAGCAACACTCAGGGCGAAGGGATGAAGAATCACGTCAAGGATCTTGCCGACATCCTCGTCCACGAAAAAGAGGGTGAAGTCCGCGTGGCCTTGATTCAAGAACTCGGTGCCCTTGGCCCTGCTGCGAAAGATGCCGTCGCCGCCCTGGAAAACGCGCTCGGCGATGCGCAGGTCGGCGTTCGCGACGCCGCTCGCGAAGCGCTGAAACGGGTGAAGGCACCTGCCCCATGCGCCAAAAAATAACCAACGCATTCCCTGCTGCGGTGTTTTGGTAACGAGTGTCCGATCGAAATGGGTCGGCCCGCCGACGGGTGAATTCCGATTGGTCGGCCGACCGGATATATACAGCACGCGATCCGAAATGAGGCGTTTGCTGGGAGGGCGAGGCTCCTGCCGAGCCTTTTGCGCTGCCTGGCTCGGCAGGAGCCTCGCCCTCCCGATTCAGGCGTCAATCTTGACCGCGTGCAGCATACAGCTTCAACTATCAGAATGGAGCCAATACGATGCTTTGTACTCTCACGCTGATGCTGGTTCTGGCCGCCGATCCCGAACCGAAGAGTGACGGCACCACCCCGCGCAAGCGCAATCCGTTTGCACCGAGCTTGCCGCTGTTGACCAGCAAGGAAGAAAAGCAACTCGACGACGTCGTCGATCGGTTTATCCGGGCCGACACCGGCGCTATGACGGGCCTGGAGGCGAAGAAGGCGATGGACGAATTCAAGGAACTGGGTCCGGAAGCAACGTTCGCTCTGATTCGCGGCATGAACAAGGCCGCGAAGATCAATCACAGTTGTCCCGCGCTTACCATCGGCCGAAAACTCGGTGCCATTCTGCGTACGAGCGAGGATCGGGATCTGTTGCTCTACGCCAAGGAAAACATCGGCGTCGGGGTCAAATCATCGCGGCACATGGATACCATCAAGGACCTGAAGAGCGGATGCAGCGCACGCATCTCCGCGATCAAAAATGCACCGGTCACGGAACTCAGGGGCTTGAAACCTTGAAAACACCAATACAGTGGTCAGTGATTAGTGGACAGTAAATGCACTCAAGGGCATTGCAATTGCATTTGCTGACCACTGACCACTAATCACTGACCACCGACCACTATCTATGTCCGGACATCTTCCCGCCGGTCTCTCCTCCCTGCTCCTGGCAATCTTCAGTGCGCTCGGTTTCGCTGTCGTTGCCGAAAGTGTGGTTCATCAAAGGCTGATTACGCGATTCGACGAGCAACAAGCCGATCGGTGTTTTCACTTCGCGGTTGAGCGCCCCGCGGTTTGGAAGAGCGTCGAGTTCGTGACCGATTTCGGTGGTGCCGGGATTCTTGTCCCCGTCGTTATCGGAGTCGCCTTGCTCCTGCTTCTCGATCGCCGGCCCGTCGTGGCCCTTATCTGGGTGCTTGTGCAATGGGGTCAGCACGAACTGGTGCGGGCGGCAAAGATCGAGTTTTGTCGATCGCGACCCTGTTGGAATGATGAGATCTGCCGGTTAACCGACTTGAGCTTCCCCAGCGGTCATTCCTGCGCTGCGATGACCATCTATGGGCTGTTGGCTTATCTCATTCTGTGGCGCTGGCCGGCGGGTCGCTGGCGTTGGGTCGCGGTCGGCATGTTGGGGCTGCTCGTGCTGTCGATCGGACTGAGCCGAATGATGCTCGGAGTCCATCATTTCAGTGATGTCATTGGCGGGTTTTTGTTGGGATTGATGTGGATCATGCTCGCGGCGGCGGTTACGAGTCGGCTCAAAGCATGAATTCATCCCGCAATTGCCTGGCAAGATGGTTATCGATACCATCTGCGGATTATCCCCTCTCCCCTGTACTCAGGGGAGAGGGCTAGGGCGAGGGGCGAACCTTCAACCTTCCAAGACGCGTCTTTCATGGTGGGAGGCTTTTCCCCTCACCCTAGCCCTCTCCCCTGAGTACAGGGGAGAGGGAACAAGAGTTGCAACCTGCATCCTGCCAGAAAAAATTGCCGCACTCAAGTATGAGTAACGCCAAGAAAATCGTTGCACCACCGCATTCCACCGGGTACAGTCATTCTCATTCCACCTTTCGCCCCTCTCCCTTCGGAGCAACTCCGATGCTCACCGTTCTTGGAAACCCTCGGCGCTGCTGTGACGGCCTGACCCGTCGGGAAACCCTGAAGGCCGGGGCGCTTTCCCTGCTCGGCGGTGCGTGCACTTTACCGAATCTTCTCGCAGCGGAAGAACGCCGGTCGATCTCGGCTCGACCCGGAAAGGCCAAGAACGTCATCCTGCTCTATCTGCTGGGCGGGGCGGCAACACAAGATATGTGGGATATGAAGCCGGCCGCCCCGGTTGAGGTTCGCGGGGAGTTCAAGCCGATCGCGACCAATGTCAACGGCATTCAGATCTGCGAACATCTCCCCAAGATGGCCCGGTGGATGCACAAAACCGCCATCGTCCGCTCCGTCAACCACAAGGCAGGCTGCCACAACTGTCTGCCCAGTTATACCGGATGCGAACAGCTGATGCCCGATCAGCATCCGCGCGATACCGATCCGCCCAGTATGGGTTCAGTGTGCGAATACCTGCGCAAGGTCAGGGCGAGCTTCCCGATTACATCTACATGCCTTGTTGGCTTGGTTGGGGGCAAGCGTTTCGTCGTTCGGGTCCGTACGCCGGCTTCCTGGGTCAGCGCTACAACGCCCTGACCACGGAATGCCGGCCTTATAAGGACGAGGGGGCAGCACCTACTCCGGGCAAGCCGGCAACGGTTCGGGGAATGCCGCTGTTGCCTTATACCGAATTCGGGGCCGGCCTTACGCTCGATCGCTTCAATAATCGGCGGACACTTCTGCAACAGATGGACGATAAACTTCGCAAGGCGGAGGCCGAGAACTCCCTCGGAAACTACGATCGAATCCAACAGCGGGCGTTCAATCTCCTCACCTCATCCCGGCTCAAGTCGGCGTTCGACCTGTCGCGGGAAGATCCTCGCCTACTCGATCGTTATGGCCGAACTCTCTTCGGCAACTGCGCGCTGATCGCCAGAAAGTTGATTGAAGAAGGGGTGAGGTTTGTCAACGTGACCTGGGATCTGTTCGAGCGCCCGGTGCTGATTGACTACGACGCCTGGGATACCCACAACAAGAACTTCAGCATTCTGAAGGAGAATAAACTACCCGGACTCGACCAGACTTTCGCCGCGCTCATGCAAGATCTCACGGAACGGAATCTGTTGGATGAAACGCTGGTGGTAGTGATGAGCGAGATGGGTCGAACGCCGAAGGTCAACGCCAACGCGGGCCGCGATCACTGGACGCATTGCTATTCGGTTCTCTTTGCGGGGGCGGGGATCAAGGGTGGAAGCATCTATGGCGCATCCGATGCCCATGCTGCATATGTGAAAGACAAGCCGATCAGCACGGGTGATATCTGTGCAACGATCTATCGCTGTCTGGGCATTGATCCGGATTCCACGGTTCCGGATCGATCGGGCAGGCCGGTATCGATCTGCCGGAATGGGAACGCCATCGAACGATATTCTCGCATAGTGCGAACCACTCCCGCCATCCGATCAGTCGTTGCTCCATTGCCAATGGAGCTGGTAGACGTGTTCTGCCTCAGGACTGGGAAGTTCCCAATACAACCAGCGATGGTCGGTCGATTCATAGATAATCTTTTTGCCGGTGTAAACTTGCGGATTCGGCTCGCCCCGCTTCGCGTCCAACAATTCGAATGTTGAATACGGCTTGTTCTGGGGAAAAAGGATCAGCATGGAAACCTTGTACAAGCCAGGATAGCCGATCACTCCGAACCACTGCTCATCCGGCGTTTGTAAGGCATCCCAATAAGTAGTGATAGTATGGCAGTCGAATTCTTCATTGATCGGTATGTCTTTAATGTCGAAGCCCAAGAAATTGGAAATCATGGCCTGCTTGCCCACCAAAACACGTTGATTGGGTGCCATGACTTTGGCGTTTTCGGGGTTAGGCTGAAGAACTCGACGGATGAGATCTCGTCCCGAAGTTCTGGCTTCCAACCATAATCGGTCACCCTCCGTAAGCTTCACCAGCTTCAATCGTCGGGTCATCGTATAACCCGCGCTATGGATCGGTGCAGTGCGAGTAATGGGCTTCCAGTCTCTCATATCAATCTCAAAGGAATCCTCCAGAATGCTGAATTCCCTGAGATTGTTGACCAGTGGTATGTCGGTCGAAGTAACGGGGTGTGGCGAGGATTTATCGGTTCGAGGTTTTACTTTGAGTTTGGCCGCCACTCGACGCAGGATCTCACCCTGTCGCAGTTCCTTCTCCTTTTGCTGCGCCAGCAGTTCGTCGTTGGCCTTGCGCCATCGATGAGCGCTGCCTCGGTCTGATTCCTTTGCTCGCGTAGATCTTCGTTGGCCTTCCGCGCTTCGATCGTCTGTTTCCAGGCAAACAATCCCAAAACGGAGACGACCACGAGAATGATGCCCATGACCGCACCGGTTCGCAGGACGCCCCGATGGTAGGCCCGGCGCTGCCGCGCTTCTCGGCATCCGGCACGTTGGTTTCGACCCACCGGCGGTCGAAAGACGCGCTCGTAAATCCGATTGCGGACCTGAAGGTGGCCGTTGACGACGCGCACGATACCCGACAAGCGCAGCACGCCGATCCTCGGATTGGTTTCGTCATCGCGCACCGAATTGCGCAACAGACTTTGGTAAAGCTCGAGCAATCCGCCCAGATCGACTTCGCTGCGCAACATCCGCTCGCGAACGAACAGCAAATTGTCATCGCGCTGCGCGCCCGGCTCGACAAGAACAAGTCCTCGCAAATGCGATCGACGTCGGCAGACTTGGTCAGGCCCGGATTATCTGCGACCACCAGGCATAGCCGTTGCGTCAGATACGGATGGCCGCCGGTCCAGTGCAAAATTCGCTGGAGGAGCCTGCCGGCCGACACTGCTTCGTGCCGCAGGCCCTTTGCCAGAGAGGCCGACTCCGACTCGGTGAAATCGCTTAATTCGATGCGCCTGCCCACATTAAATGGGGTCGTGCGCGTATCGCGAATCAGGTCGGATGGCGTCGCTACACCCAAAAGGCAGAATGTGAGCCGGGACAACTCGGCATCTTCGGTTCGGCGGTTGTAACATTCCCGGATGGCAGCGAAGAATTCATCGGTGGAGAAGGGTAGGCTGCGAACGGCGTCGATCTCGTCCACGAAAATCACGACCTGGCCATTACACCGCGGCAACACAATTTCCCGAAGAGCGCGCATGAAGCGTTGCAGTGGGCCGAGGCGAGCGCTGGCGAGCCAGAACTGGTCCAGTTCCTGGTCGAGGTTGAATTGCCGGGCGATATGGCCGAGCAAACCGTCGTACCATTGCTCAGCGCTCAGGTTCTGGCCGATGGCAGTCAGATCGAGGATGGCAACGGCAGCGTTCTCACCGCGCAGACGATCGGCGGTGCGGACCATCAGCGACGACTTGCCCATTTGCCGCGAAGTCAGGACGTAGCAGAATTCACCGCGCGTTCATGCCCTCGTAAAGATCGCGATCGGCCTGGCGCTCCACATAGCTGGGAGCGTCGCTGGCCAGCGTGCCGCCGATGACGTAAAAGGAAGTTTGGGTTCGGCTCATGTTTGCCCACTACCGCTTACTACGTGCGCAGCTACTCGACCAATCGACAAAGCCACGCACGAATTAAGCCCGTTACCGTTTACTACGTGCGCAGTGCTTCCAATCCAAAAGCGCGCGCACGAAATAAGCCCGTTACCGCTTACTACGCCGCAGCGCTTCCAATCCAGAAGAGCCGCGCACGTAGTAAGCGGTAACTCTCTTTCTGCCGGTCGCCTTACGGGATTGGGACGGGCGTTTCCTGGATGCTCCAGACGTTCACCCAGCCGGAGCCCGACGAGCAACCTCCGGCCAGGCGCTTGCCGTCGGGGCTGAAAGCCACGGAATTGACGACTCCGCGATGCTGGAACGGCGGCATTACCTCCTTACCCGTTTTCGGATCCCACACGCGGATGGTCTTGTCGTCGCCGGCCGTCGCGATTCGGGTGCCATCGGGTGAATACGCCACGCTCTGGACCCGGTCGGTGTGGCCCTTGAGCGTAAGTATTTCCTTGCCGGTGCCGGCATCCCAGATCTTGGCGGTATGGTCCCAGCTTGCCGAGGCCAAGTGCTTGCCGTCCGGACTAAAGCACAGGCCGTGAACGGTGGCGGCATGGCCTTTCAGGGTAAAACGCGGCCGGCCGGTACCGGCATTCCAGAGGATCACCGTTTGATCGCCGCTCCCCGAAGCGATGTGTTCGTTGTCCAGGCTGAAGGCCACGGCAAGCGCTGGATACAGGTGGCGGTCGAATTTGGCAATCTCCCGTCCCGTGGCAGTATCCCAGATTTTGACAAGGCCTTCCCAACTGCTGCACACCAGATGTTTACCGTCGGGGCTGAAGGCGACGCTGTGGATCGGCGTGTCGTGCTTGGCGACCGTACGAATTTCAGTTCCGGACTCCGCATCCCAGAGTTTCACGGTTCGATCCCAGCTTGCCGACGCCAGCCACTTGCTGTCCGGGCTGAAGGCCACCGACCAGACGGCCCCGTTGTGACCTTCAAGAGTCTTGAGGGGTTTGCCGTTTTGCGCATCCCAGAGGCGAACGATATTGTCCCAACCGCCCGAGGCCAGGCGCTTACCGTCGGGGCTGAAAGCGACACCGTTGACGCGGTCGTTGTGCCGAACCGAAAACAAGTCGGGCCGGGAAGAAAGCTGATTGTCGGAGGCATTCCAGATTCCGCGGTGCCGTCGAAGCTGGCCGTCACGAGTTGCCGGCCATCGGGACTGAAATCAACCCCGAACACCGTCTCGCGGTGCCCGCGCAGGGTGATTTTTTCCTCGCCGGTCGTCGGATCCCAGAGGCGAGCCGTCTTGTCGAACCCGGCGGTGGCGATTCGCTTGCCGTCGGGGCTGAAGGCCACCCCAACCGCGGAACTGGCGTGGCCTCGGAGCACTTGCAGGCGCTTGCCGCTGGCGGTTTCCCAGATGCAGGCAGTGCCGTCGAGGCCGGCCGAGGCGAAGCGCTTGCCGTCGCGGTCGAAGGCTACATCGAATACGGGGGCAGGATGCGCATCGACGGAACGTATTTCCTGGAAGGTATCCGCATTCCACAACTTTACCGATCCATCGGTGCTTGCCGAAGCGATCAGTTGGCCGTCGGGGCTGTAGCGAACGCGATGAACCTGGCCGGTGTGGCCGCGCATGGTCCGGATGGTTTTGCGAGTCTTCACGTCCCAAACGGCAAAGGAGTTTTTGGCATTGATGCTCGACGAAGCGACGCGCGAGCCGTCGTGGTTGAAGGCCACGGAGGTAATCAGCCCGACTTGCTCGGTGAAGGTTGCCACCACGCGCTGGGTATCGACCTCCCAGATCCTGACTTCGCCACGGGACTGGCGCAGATCAAAGATATTGGGAATCATACTCCCTGATGCGATGTATTGGCCGTCCGGGCTGAAGGCGATGGCCAGACACGGGACAGGCTCAAGGGGAGTGACGTGGCCGCGAAAAGGTTTTAGCTGCTTTCCAGTAGCGGTTTCCCAAAGATTTACTGCGCCGTCGATGCCGGCGGTGGCAACCACGCCCCGTCGGGGCTGAAAACGGCCTTCCACAAGCCGTTGAGCGGGCCGATTCGAGGTGCCTCGAGGACAAGTGCCTGCCCCGTGGCCTCGCAGCCCTCGAGTCGGCCCATCAGGTAGCGCCATTCCCAGCCGCGCAGGTGTTCCGGGCATTTCCGGAGTGCGCTGCCGGCGATGCCGACATCCTGGTCGAAAGTCAATTCCCGTTCGGCCAGGATGATGCTGCGCGCGTAAAATTGCTCTTCCAGCCGGTCATTGGCCTCACGCAGGTCTTTGTTCGCCTTGCGCGCCTCGCCCGTCTGTTTCCAGGCGATCAGCCCCAGGGCGGCGACGGCGACGAGAATCGCACCCAACACGGCGCTGGCGCAGGACGCCGCGCCGATAGGCCCGCCGTTGCCGGCGTTTCTCCGGGTTGGGCATGTTGGCCTCGACCCAGCGGCGATCGAACACGCGCTGGTAAATCCGATTGCGTACCTGAAGATACTCATCGACCACGCGCGACACGCCCGATAGGCGCAAGATGCCGATCATGGGGTTGGTTTCGTCATCGACTACGGGCTTGCGCCACATGCGGCCATATAGATCGAGCAAGCCCGCCAGGTCGACCTCGCAGCGCAGCATCCGCTCGCGCACAAACAACAGATTTTCGTCGCGTTCGCGGGCACGATTGGAGAGAAACAACTCCTCGCAGATGCGGTCCACGTCGGCCGGCTTCGTGACTTCGGGATTCTCTGCAACCACGACGCACAACCGTTGCGTCAGGTAGGGATGCGCCGCCGGTCCAGTACAGGATTCGCTGCAAAAGCTTGATGGCCTCTGCTCCCTGAAGGGTTAGACCTTTCGCCAGAGGGGCTGCTTCCGCCTCCGTGAAATCGCGCAATTCGATGCGCTGGCCGACGTTGAAAGGCGTCGTGCGCAGGTCGCGGATCAGGTCGGATGGGGTCGCCACGCCCAACAGGCAGAAGGTCAGGCGGGTGAACTCGGCATCCTCCGTCCGGCGGTTGTAACATTCGCGGATGGCGGCAAAGAATTCATCGGTGGAGAAGGGCAGACTGCGGACGGCATCGATCTCGTCCACGAAGATCACGACCTGGCCCTTGCAGATCGGCAGCACGATCTCCCGCAGCGCACGCATGAAGCGTTGCAGGGGTGCCAGGCGGGCGCTGGCCAGCCAGAAACTCTCCAGCTCGTGGTCCAAGTCGAATTGCCGGGCAATATGGCCCAGCAAACCATCGTACCATTGCTCGGCAGTCAAGTTCTGGCCGATGGCGGTCAAGTCCAGAATAGCGACCGTAGTACTCTCCCGGCGCAACCGGTGCGCGATACGGACCATCAACGACGACTTGCCCATTTGCCGCGAAGTCAGCACGTAACAAAACTCACCTTGCTTGAGGCCCACGTAAAGATCCCGATCGGCCTGGCGCTCCACATAGCTGGGTGCATCGCTGGTGAGCGTCCCGCCGGTAACGTAGAAAGGCGAGTTCATTGGTTGCGAAATCAAGAGGTTGGTCTCCCACTTACTGCAAGTTCCAGACTCTCACCCAGGCGTCAGGTGCCCAGGTACCGGCCGCCAGGCGCTTGCCGTCGGGACTGAAGGCCACGGACCAGACGACTCCACGATGATGCAAGGGCGGGTACAGTTCTTTACCGGTGCGCACGTCCCAGATGCGCACGGTCTTGTCTTCACTGGCGGTGGCAAGGCGCTTGCTGTCCGGAGAGAACGCCACGGATTGGACGCGGTCGGTATGCCCGATGAGTGTCAAGGTTTCTTTGCCGGTCTTGCTGTCCCAGATCCTTGCTTGATTGTCCCAACTGGCGGAAGCGATCCACTTCCCATCAGGGCTTGCGGCAACGCCGTGGATGAGGCGATCGTGCTTTTTCAGGATGAACTGATCGCGAAGCGTATCGGCGTCCCATACGCGCACAGTTGCATCGGCGTCTCCGGAGATGATCCGTTTACTGTCCGCGCAAAAATCGACGGAGAGCGCCGGTGAAAAATGGGCCTGGTAGGTGTTGCTCAGCGTCCAGCTAGCGGTATCCCAGACCTTGACCATGCCATCCCAACTGCTCGACACCAGTTGTTTGCCATTGGGGCTGAAACGCACGCTGTGGACCGGCACGGCGTGTCCTTTCAGCGTCTTGATTTCTCGCCCGGATTTTACGTCCCAAATCTTGACTGTGAGATCCCAGCTTGCCGTCGCCAAAAGCGAGCTGTCCGGACTGAAAACCAGGCCCCAGATCACCTGCGAATGGCCGTGAAACGTCTTGATCAGCTGGCCCGTCCACGCATCCAAGAGCCGGGCGTCTTTGTCCCAGCTCCCCGATGCGAGATAACGGCCATCGCCGCTAAACGCGACCGCATTGACGCGATCGGAATGGCCGACGACGCTGAAGGCACCCGGCGTCTCGTGCTCGACGATCGGCAAGGCATCCCAGATACGTGCAGTCTTGTCGAAGCTGGACGACAACAATTGCCGGCCATCGGGACTGAAGACGACGCTCATGACCGAATTCTCATGGCCGCGCAGGCGTGAGGATATTGTCCCCGCCGAGGTCGGCGTCCCAAAGCCTGACCGTTTTATCGAAGCCGCAGGATGCGATAAGCCTGCCGTCCGGGCTGAAGGCGACTCCGCACGCGGAGCCGGTGTGTCCGCGAAACGTGCGCAGGTTCAGGCCGCTGTCAACGTCCCAAACTTTTGCCGTTCCATCGAAACTGGCGGTGGCAAGCCGGCCGCCGTGGGTTGAAAAAGCCACATCGAGCACCAGCGCTTCATGAGCGTCGATGGTCCGGACCATTTTGAAGTCCGGCGTTGACGCGTCCCGAAAAAGACAGTGTGCCATCGGTGCAACCGCCGGCGATCGTTCGCCCATCGGGGCTGAAACGCAACTTGTGGACGTGGCTTTTACTGCCGAGGACCGTCTTGATGATCGCTCCCGTATTCACGTCCCAAACACAAAACGAGTGGTCATCGTTGACGCTCGACGAGGCAATGCGCTTTCCGTCGGGGCTGAAGGCCAGCGTATCGACCCGGCCCACTTGCTTGTTGAACTCGATCAGCACTTTGTAGGTCTGGGCATCCCAAATCTTCACCAGGCCGGGCGAACGGCGCGGATCGGCGAGTGAGGTAAGGGGAAGCTCCATGCTGCCGGCCGCGATGCGACTACCATCGGGGCTGAAGGCGACCGTCAGGAACGGAAGCTGGTTGTTGGAGAGGCGCAGATGCAGGCCGGCGTAGCCGGTAAGTGTCTTCAAACAGCGCCGGTCGGCGGAGTCCCAGACCTTGACGGTCCCATCGGAACTGGCCGTGGCGATTCGCTTGCCGTCGGGGCTGAACTGGGCGGTCCAAAGGCTCGACTCATGTCCTGTGAGGGCAGGCCGCTCGCCGTCGCGCAGCCTCATCAGATAGTTCCATTCCCAGCCGCGCAGCGACTCCGGGCAATCTGCCAGCGCCTTGCCGGCAAGTCCGATGTCGCCGCCGTTGGTCGAGAGTTCCCGCTCCGCCAGGGCAATAAGGTTCTTGTATAGCTCCTTCTGAAGGTTCTGATTGGCGATTTCCTGTTGATTGCGCTGCTCGCGCAAATCGTTGTTTGCCTTCCGCGCTTGCAGCGTCTGGTTCCACGCAAACAGACCAAGGGCGCTCACAATGACCAGAATCACGCCCAGTGCTGCGCCAGCGCGCAAAAGACCGCGCCGGAAGGCCCGGCGCTGCCGGCGCTTTTCAGCACCGGGCATGTTCGCCTCGACCCAGCGGCGATCGAACACGCGCTGGTATATCCGATTGCGCAGCTGCAGGCGCTCGTTGACCACACGCGAGACGCCCGATAGCCGCAGCACATTGATGATCGGGTTGGTTTCGTCATCGATTACGGGCTTTCGCCACACGCGTCCATAAAGATCGAGCAACCCCGCCAGATCTACTTCACAGCGCAGCATCCGCTCGCGCACGAACAACAAGTTGTCATCCCGTTCGCGCGCCCGGCTGGACAGGAACAATTCCTCGCAGATTCGGTCCACATCCCCTGACATTATCGCGCTGGGATGGTCGGCGACCACGACGCACATCCGTTGCGTCAGGTAGGGATGCCCGCCGGTCCAGTACAGGATTCGCTGCAAAAGCTTGACGGCCTGTGCTCCCTGCGCGGTCAGACCTTTCGCCAGGGGAGCTGCCTCTTCCTCGGTGAAATCGCGCAATTCGATGCGCTGACCCACGTTGAAAGGAGTCGTGCGCGTATCCTGGATCAGGTCGGATGGGGTCGCTACACCCAAGAGGCAGAACGTCAGGCGGGACAACTCGGCATCTTCGGTTCGGCGGTTGTAGCATTCCCGGATCGCCGCGAAGAATTCGTCGGTCGAGAACGGCAGACTCTGCACCGCGTCGATTTCGTCCACGAATATCACGACCCGGCCCGTGCAGCGCAGCAGCACTACTTCCCGGATCGCACGAGTAAAGCGTTGCAACGGCGCGATGCGGAGGTTGGCCAGCCAGAAATCTTCAAGCTCATCGTCCAAGTTGAACTGCCGGGCGATGTGGCCCAAAAGACCGTCGTACCACTGCTCGGCCGACAAGTTCTGGCCGATGGCAGTCAGGTCGAGAATGGCGACCGCCGTGTTCTCCTGGCGCAGCCGATCGGCAGTATGGACCATCAGCGACGACTTGCCCATTTGCCGCGAAGTCAGGATGTAGCAAAACTGACCCTGCTTGAGGCCAATGTAAAGTTCGCGGTCCGCCTGCCGCTCGACATAGCTGGGAGCATCGCCGGCGAGTGTGCCGCCGGTAACGTAGAAAGGCGATTGCATGGTGTTCATTGCAAGTGCCTCTTCAGATAATTGGCGTACAACGGACAGCGAATGCGCATCTCGTCAATCGATTCACCGCTGAACACTCCTGCACTTCGAAGGCGCAAAAAACTCTCAGTTGATGCTTGTGGTTCGCCCCGTAGCACACTGCGAACGACATCGCATTGGCCTACGTCTCTGGAAAGTAAGGTTAAAAGCAGATGCAAGTGATCGTCAAAGATTCCACCATTACGCTCCGTTTGTATCATGAAACCAGCCAGATCAATGCGCTTCTCGACCATATGCTGAAAACCGCGATTGGTTAAGTAGGGATGCCCACCGACCAGATTCCAGTAGGATTCTAATTCCGCTTCGTTCCGCAACGGCGAGCCGTAACGGCCGTTCAACTCCGCCACCTGTTCACGAGTGAAATCCTCCAGGACCAGGGAAGAGCCGACGTTAAACGGCGACTGGTCCAGGTTGTCGATCAGCAAGTAGGCTTCGGTAGCGTAGGCGATAATCGGCGTGAAGCGCCGCCAAGGTTGTGTCGGCTCCGTCGCTCGCGCATTGTGCCAGGAGCGGAACATCCCAAACACCTCGCTGCGAAAGGGGCAAGGAAACAGGCGATCCACCTCGTCCATGGCCCACACCAGAGGCTCGTTGATCCGCCCCAGGATCTCCTGGCAAATGAACTGGTTGAAGCGCCTACTGGGATTGCGCTTCGTGTTGAAGAACTTGTCGACGGGGATGTCGAGCTTCAATTCATCGGCAATCCATTCACTGAGCGTGCGAAATAATGCGTCAGTTGACTCAAGGTCAGCCGCACGAAGTAGCTGGAAATCAGTCATGACAACCCGGCTTCCGCGTGCTCGGGCGTGTTCGAGACCGCGCGCCAAGACAGCGGTCTTGCCGCTGTGGCGAGCGCCGCGGAAGCGGATTATGCTATCGTGCTGAGCAATCGCGGCCTGCATCTGCTGATCGACCGGCCTCTCGACGTAATACCGCGAATCAGCCAAGCTTCCAGTTTTGGCCGGGGATTCCAGCGTTGAAAACTCAATAAGTCAGAAAGTAGACCTACCCATTCTATCCCAAGTCGCACCTCATAGCACTCGCGATCCGCGATCCGTTCCACGCAGATCGGGGCGTCGCGCTTACAGTAAATGTCTCTTGAGATAACCGCCATACAACTCACAGCGCATGCGCATCTCGTCCATCGATTCACCGCTGAGTACGCCGGCGCTGCGTAGTCGCAGAAAGCTTTCGGTCGAGGCATTGCCCTGGCCGCGCAACACACCACGCACCACCTCACACAAGCCGGCATCTTTGGACAAGAGGATGAGTAACCGGCGCAAGTGATCGTTGAAGACCCCGTCATCGCGCTCAATTTGCGTCTTGAAGGCGGCAAGGTCCAGCCCCTTCTGGACCATCTCGTGTAAGCCGCGGTTGGCAAGGTAAGGATGTCCGCCCAACAGGTTGCCGAACGCTTTTAGCTCCGCGTCCGTTCGCAATGGCGAGTTGTAACGGCGATTCAATTCCGCAAGTTGTTGCGAATTGAAATCTTCCAATACGAGCGAAGTGCCGACATTGAATGGCGACTGGTCCAGGTTATCGATCAGAAGGTGGGCTTCCGTAGCGTAGGCGATCACCAGCGTCAGGCGTCGCCAGGGCTGCGTCGGCTCCGTGGCCCGCGCGTTGTGCCAGGAGCGGAACAGCCCGAACACTTCGCTGCGGAAGGGGCAGGGAAACAAACGATCCACCTCGTCCATCGCCCACACCAGAGGCTCGTTGATCCGCCCCAGAATCTCCTGGCAAATGAACTGGTTGAACCTCCTGCTGGGATTGCGCTTCGAGCTGAACAACTGGTCGACGGGGATGTCGAGCTTCAATTCATCCGCGAGCCATTCACCCAGCGTCCGGAACAAGGTCTCGACCGATTCGAGGTCGGAGGAGTTGAGTTGCTGAAAATCGGTCATGACGACGCGCGTCCCCGGCGCACGCGCCTGTTCCAGGCCGCGAGCCAAGAGCGATGTCTTGCCGACCTGGCGGGCACCGCGGATGCGAATGACGCTATCCTGCCTGCGGATCGCGGCCTGCATCTCCCGATCCACGGGACGATCGACGTAAGACTGCGCGTGAAGCGGGAGGACTCCGGTGGGCGGCGAAGCGCTGGTCGGCTCGGCTGGGGGGCTTTCCAGGGCCTTGACCAGATCGGTCAACAAACGGGGATTGTCGGATGAGTTCTTCCACAAGAAGTATTGCAGGCGGTTGAGGACGCCGGCCATCTCGGAGGGGAGTTCTCCTTCAAAGTTGAGGCGAACGGGCAGGATGCGCGGCTTGCCGTTGCGTTTTAGCCCCTCGTCGTGAGCAATGTGCAACTCGCTGGTCAGCATCTCACTCTGAATCGACGCCGCGGACAACAAGGGAATCACGGCGTCGGACTCGCGGATGCGCCGATCCAGTTCCTTGGCCCATTCCACCCCGATACCCAGGTGGCGATCGACGAATACCTGGTAGCCGCGCGCGACGAATGCGGCCTCAAGCCATTTCAATACTGCCTCATCGGCCTTGACATGCCGCTTATACAAAAGCGCTACACGCGTTGCCTGCTTGACCTGCACGGGCGTGAAAGAACCGGAGTTGTCGGAGGGCTTTTCCCGTACTTCGAGCCATTTTTTTACTGCCTGGGCCAGGCGCTCCAGTTCTTCTTTCTTGGGCGGGTTGTTGGCATCCAGCCAGTGCACGCTAGAGCAGAAGAACGCCAATGAGTTCGAGGGATCTATTTGCTCGATACGGAAACGTACAATGGGGATGCGGAAGCGAGCTGCAAGCTCGACCTCGCGGAATACCTGCTCGGATTTATTTGAGTGGGCGGAGAAGACCAGGATCAAGGCTCGACTTCCCTTGATTGCATCCGTGAGCTCGGCGGGCCAGGACTGGCCGGGCGTAATATCGGGTGCCATCCAGCAATTGATGCCGGACGTGGCCAGCGCAGCACGGACGGCAAGAGCGACGGATTGATCCTCGCTGGCGTAGCTGATAAACGCATCATGGGCCATGGCGATTGTTCCTGAAGGTATTGAGCTGTCCGTGCTCTCAATGAAAGAATCGAATATGTCGAGGCTCGTGTTGTGATTTCATTCCAACGGATCAATTCATCAGTTCTTATTCTTTTCACTGAGCCATGTCGGCAGATTGTGCAGTACTTCGCCCCATGTGGCCGGTACGACCTGCGTTGGGTGTTTGGGGACGAAGACCCATACATACAGCGACTTGCCGTTACTGTACGTGTGCCCGGAACGTTCGGAGGCCTCCTTGACGCTCGTGTTCCATACTTCCGCCAAATTGGATGCGAACACTCGATATCGATCCGGGTGCCCCAATGTTCGCTTATAATTGCTGTCGAAAAGAATCGCAAATCGAATCACCGCCGGTTTCGCCATGTCTTTTTCGTTCACCCGGTCGCTGATGCGCTGAACTGGCCTGTTCCTCGGATCGAGCAGTTTCGTCTCGCTTTCACAAAGCTCTTTGATAGTCATATCCCGAAGATCGTTGTGCTCAAGTTTCCACGTCCATACGTCATCATCATTGTCGGGGAGGTTCGGAATGAGATATTCATGCACAGAGGCAGACATATACTCCTTCGCCGTGTTCGGCTTCGAGAGCCCAGTACCCAGAAAGTTATTCTCATCAATTCCGAATCGCTTCCAAAGCAGTTCGGTTGCGCCTTTATAGGCCATGAGAACGTCGGCAATCGCTTGGTCTCGTCGCATTGCCGGAGCCGCGTGTTCTGGTCGGGCCGGCATTTTGACCGAAAGGGCATCCGCAAGCGCATCTTCCGTCACCTTGTCCTTGTCCACGGACAGTATCTGGTGGACTTGTTTGCGCCAGTGCCGCCAGTCATCCGTCTGAACCAACTCCAGCCAGACCTGCTGTGGCGGAGTAGGTGCCGGCGGAGTCGATGCCGCCGGCGCAAAGAGCCGGGTCAGCCCGAAAATGACCAGCAGCAAGGCGAGCACGCCGCCGCCGATCTGGAACTTCCGTGCCTTGAGCGCCTCCATCCATCGCGATTGTCCAGAGTGCGGCGTCGGCAGAGCGTCCAACTTGGGCAAAACTTCGGTGGGAGCGGTTGCATCCAAAACCGCATCGGTGCGGGCGAAGCCCAGCGTGATCGGGACCGTTGCGGCGTAGTACAGATCGGTGCCGAGTTCGGGCGAGCGCTTCCATTTCACGAACCTCGATTTCAAGGGGGTCGTGAGTTGGCGAAGAAGGCGTTCGGTGATCGTCACTTCATTTTCCATACTCACGCCATGATGGTTCTTCTTGAATTGATCGACGAACTCCCCCGGGAAGTCTTGTTCCTTCGAATCGTAGGCGACCATCCCGGCATCGCACGAGATGCGTACCGCGATCAGGCGTTCCAGATCGGGTGTTAGTTGAACTTCCTGTTTGACCGATGGCAGCTTATCCAGCATTTCCAGCGCAGCCAGGCAACAGTTGTTGAAACTCTCCGAACTTTCGATCGGGAACAGGAACATCCCGGCATCGTCTTCCCAGGAAGACAGCTTGCCGCCGTAACGCTCAGCAATGACGTGGATCGCATCCTTGAGAAGGTCTTTTGCCCGAGGTAAAATCAGGCCATGATGGCCCTGTTTGCCGTGGGGGCCGATCGTAATGTGAATGAGACCGATTTCCATACCCTGATCTTTGCCGATTGTTTGCCATTTTTTAGCGGAAGAGTTCATGGACGAGATCCTCTTTCTTGGGTGAACCAAATCAGGTGTATTCCCTTTTTCAACTCCATGTTTTGTGAAAAGGGTTAGGGAAGGAAAGCACTTATGGTAATGAGTTTAGTCTATGGTAGCCACGATGTTCTCGCGCCACAACCAAAATCTGCAAGTTCCGGCACTCTCTTTGCAAATGGCTCTGACACTTCTTGATTTTCAACAGCTTACGAAATACACCCGACCAGAGTCGATCCGAAACCTGGAAGTGGATTGAAGATGACCGAAACTCAATGGCAAAATGCAGCTGAGCCGCATGCCATGCTCGAATTCCTTAGGACAAGTGCAAGGGTTAGCGAGCGGAAACTCAGGCTATTTGCGGTCGCTTGTTCTCGACGTTCCTGGGCATTGATTGACGCCCTGGGCCGCAACGCAGTCGAGGTCGCTGAAAAGTTTGCCGATGGTCTTGTTGGTTCTGAACAGATGCGCACTGCCCGGCTCACCTGCCAAACCGCCGGAGGGCAGGCGGCCTGGTATCCGGCCTGCACGAACCCGGCCATCGCTGCCCGAAATGCTGCTCGGAGTGCACAGGCCGGGGTTATCCAAAATCCCCTGCTCGGCACCGAGAGTGCCGAACTCCTGGCTCAAGCACATTTGCTGCGCGACATCTTTGGCCCAACTCCCTTTCGCCACATCAGCATCGATTCAGCCTGGCAGAAGCGCTGCATAGTGCAACTGGCCCAAGAAATCTACCATGCTCCAACCAACAGCAGAATGGCGGACCTGGCGGATGTTCTTTGCGAAAACAGCTGCGACAACGATGAAATCCTGCGCCATTGTCGAGAGCCGGGGCCGCACGTTCGAGGCTGCTGGGTATTGGATTTATTGTTGGGAGCAAGCGATTGATTCTGCACTGGGGCCGATTCTTGCCGTATCCCGCGTTCTGCGCGAACGCGGCTACAGCGCAACAAGTCCCTTTTGCGTAGCCGGGTTCGCGCAGAACGCGGGGAACGTCACGTAGGCCCCACATAAGGTGGGTCATCAAGTGGGGCCGCTCATGTCTGCACCGTCGTCACTTGCCCATGACTTGCATTCGGATCGCGGAGGGATATTTCGGCGAGCGGTATACCTGCTGGCGAGCGGGTTGGAAGTCGTCGTCCTTGGCTTCAAAGATGTTGGGCACGTATTTCTGAGGGTTGCGGTCGATGAGCGGGAACCAGGTGCTCTGAACCTGCACCATGATCTTGTGTCCCTTGCGGAAACAGTGATGGCTCCAGTGCAGGTCGATGGTGTACTCATTGACTTCACCGGCAACAACGGGTTCGGGCTTTTCAAAGCTCTTGCGGAAGCGGGCCCGCATCGGCTCGCCGCTGATGAGCAGTTGAAAGCCGCCCATGCCCGGATTCTTTTCAACCTTCTCCGGATAGACATCGATGAGGCGAACGATCCAGTCGCAGTCGGTTCCGCTGGTGGCGGCGAAAAGGTTCGCAGTCAGCGAGCCGGCCACGATGACGTCTTCCGCCAGCGGTTCGGTCTCATAGGTCAGCACATCGGGGCGATGCTGCGTGAAACGCTGGTCCTCCACCATCCACACTTGCCATTCCGGGCCGGGATAAGTCGGCGTGACCGGGCGGGGACGATACGGCACCGGTTTGGCCGGGATCGGAAACGTAGCTCGTCAAACGCGGGCTTCGGTTTCCGCCGGAGCTTCAAACGCCAGCTTGCCGTTCGGATGGAAGTAAAGGTTGCGCGGTCACGGCTGTCTTCGGCGGCCAGCGATCGTGCTCGACCCACTTGTTGCTGCCGGTCTGAAACATCAGGGCTTCGGGCTGTTTCTCGCCCTTGTCCTTGAGATAGCGGGCAAAGAACGGCTGCCTGTACCTTGGCGCGGAAGTGCTTGCCCGTGGCGCTGTCGAACGTAATCTTGCCGAGCTTGTTCCCCGGCCCCGCTTGCCAGCCGCCATGATTCCAGGGGCCGACCACCAGAAAGTTTTGATCGTTCTTGTCGTGCTGTTCGAGCAGTTCGTAGGTCTTGAGGGGGCCGTAAAAATCCTCCTGGTCGAACCAGCCGGCGACGTGCAGCGTCGGCACGGAGACGCGCTTCAGATAGGGCGCGGATGCCTGCTTCTTCCAGAAGTCGTCGTAATTGGGATGCGCGACGAAATCGTTCCAGGTCGGCATCTTGCCCTTGAAGTACTTGGCATTGACGTTCGACAGCGGCCCCAGCTTCAGATACCACTCGAACGTGTCGTAACGATCGAACTTGAAATTGGTGTTGCCCTTGTCCGTCTCCATCATGGCGACGTACTCGAAGCCGTAACTGAGGCGGAAAGCGCCGTTGTGATGGAAGTCGTCGCCGAGGAACATGTCGGCGGGCGATGCTTGCGGCGACGCCGCCTTCAAGGCCGGGTGCGGATCGAGCAGGGCCATCACCGTCAGCCAGCCTGGATAGCTGATGCCGAGCATGCCGACCCGGCCGTTGTGGTTCGGCACGTTCTTGAGCAGCCAGTCGATGGTGTCGTTGGTGTCGGTGCCTTCGTCGATCGCCTTGGCGTCCTTGGGATCGCGCGGCGGCCGCGATCATCACGAATTGCCCTTCCGACTTGTGCCGGCCGCGAATGTCCTGAAACACGAAGATGTAGCCCTCATCGGCCAGGTCTTTGAAGTATTCCTTGAGCGCTTTCGGCCCGCGCGACTCGATGCCGTAAGGCGTCCGCATCATGATGAAGGGCAGCGGAGCCTTGCGTTCCTTCGGCGCGTAAACGATCGTGTGCAGCTTCACGCCGTCGCGCATCGGGATCATCGCGGCGGTTTGCGTGAACTGCTTGGCCAGCTCTTCCAGGTCCTTCGGCGTGACCTCCTGCGCTGAGATAGTGGTGACCGGACAGAAAACCACAAGCAAACAAACTACACCAGCCAACTGGAACTGCCGAAGACAACCGACTTGCATCGTTTTTTCTCCACTCCACGATCGCAAATGAAACGACTACTCCCACCAATGGACAGCACTCACTCCGCCGTTTTCCGGTTGGGATCAGTTGTCGCCTTCGGCGCAACAGTGCCTTTATCCCATTCGATCTTGCATTGCGGCAGGGCCTTCATGAGGTCCTTGATTCCCGCGGCAGTCACGTTGGTTTGCATTAAGTTGAGCGATTTGAGCTTCGACATGCTGATGAGGTATTTCATTCCCGCATCGCTCACTTTCGTGTTCCACAGGAATAGGCTCGTCAAGTTATTACAGTCCTTGAAGTTGGCTAGACCCACGTCGCTTACAGTCGTACCGCCGAGGTCGAGACCGGCCAAGTTCTTACAGTCCTTAAAGTAAACGAGGCCCGCATCGCTTACCCGCGTACTCCTCAGATCGAGATGCCCCAGGTTTTTGCAGTCCTTGAAGTTGGCCAGACCTACGTCGCTCACCTGCGAGTTGGCCAATTGGAGTTGAGTCACATTCTTGCAGTCCTTGAAGTTGGCAAGGCCCACATCGGTCACCTTCGTCCCGCTCACGTTGAGGGCCGTCAGATCATTAGCCTTGAAATAGGCCAGGCCTATATCGCTCACCTGCGTACCGGGCAGCTCGAGGCTCCCCAGGTTCCTGCAGCCCGCCAAGTGAGCGAGGCCCGCGTCGCCTATTTGCGTACCCCACAGGCCAAGACTCCTGAGGTTCTTGCAATCTTTGAAGTAGGCAAGACCCGCGTCGGTCACTTGTGTCGCGCTCAGTCCTAGGCCCGTTAATTCTTTGCAGTCCTTGAAGTGGGCCAAACCCGCATCGCTCACCTTCGTACCTACAAGGTCGAGAACCGATAGTTTGTTGCATTCCGAAAAGTGAGCCAAGCCTGCGTTGCTCACCTGCGTGCCGTTCAGATGGAGGTGTGATAGGTTTTTGCAGTCCTTCAAGTGGGCCAAGCCCGCGTCGGTCACCTTCGTGTTGCCCAGATGGACCTCCGTTAGCTGAAACGCGTCACGCGGCAGGTCGGCCGCTGCCTTGATGTACCGGGAATCTCCATGTACCCGAACCGTCCCGCCAATGGACAACACCCACTCCGCTGCTTTGCGGTCCGGGTCGGCAACTACCTTCGGCTCGACGGTGCCCTTGTCCCATTCGATCTTGCATTGCGGCAGGGCTTTCATGAGGTCGTTGATTCCCGCGGCGGTCACTTTCGTTAGCAGGAGATTTAACCGTTCTAGCTTCTTCATTCCAGTCAGGCTCTTCAATCCAACATCGCTGACCGCTGTGCCGGCCAGTTCGAGGAGCGTCAGGTTTTTGCAATCTTTGAAGTAGGCGAGGCCCGAATCGCTCACCCGAGTTCTCCACAAGCTAAGACTCGTCAGGCTCTCACAGTCCTTGAACGAGGCCAGCCCCGCATCGGTCACTTTCGTGCCCCCTAATCCAAGTACGGTAAGCTCCTTGCGGTCTTTGAAATTGGCCACGCCGGCATCGCCTATTTGGGTGTGGCTCAGTTCAAGACCTATCAGGTTTTTGCAGTCCCTGAAGTGAGCCAAGCCGTCGTCACTCACTTGTGTTGCGGAAAGTTCGAGCCAGGTCACGGTCTTACAGTCGTGGAAATAGGAAAGCCCTTCGTCGCTTACCTTTGTGCCCGCCAAGCCGATGTCGGTCAGTGTCCTGTATTCCTTGAAGTACGATAAGCCGTTGTCGGTCACCGACGTGTTGGACAAATCCAAAACCTTCAGTTTCTTGCAGTCCTTTAATTTGACCAGGCTCGCGTCGGTCACAAGCTTGTTATCACGCAAATGGACCCGCGTTAAGATGAATTCATTCCGTGGCAGATCGGCGACGGCCTTGATTTGCTGGAACTGATCGTTCACGCACACATATCCCCCAATAGACAGCACCCACTCCGCCGCCTTGCGGTCAGGGTCCACAGTCACTTTCGGCTCGATGGTGCCCTTGTCCCATTCGATCTTGCATTGCGGCAGGGCTTTCGCAAGATCGCCGATCCCGCCGGCGGTCACTTTCGTTTGCTTCAAATACAGCGTTTCCAACTTACTCATCCCAAATAGGCTCTTCAGCCCCGCGTCGCTTATTTGGGTCATATTCAAGTCGAGGCGCGACATATCCTTGCAGTCCTTGAAGCGGGCGAGGCCCACGTCGGTTACGTGTGTGCCGCTGAGACCGAGGATTTCTAATTTCGTACAGTCCGTGAAGTGGGCCAAGCCCACATCGCTCACTTGCGTACCGACCAGCCAAATGAGCGTCAGATTCTTGCAGTCCTTGAGATGAACCAGCGTCGCGTCGCTCACATTCGTGCCGGCCAAGCCGATTTTTGTCAGGTTCTTGCAGTCCTTGAAATAAACAAGGCCGGTTCCGCTGATCGCCGTTTCCTCAAGGTCGAGATTATCCAGGTTCGCACAGTCCTTGAAATTGGCCAGCCCCATGTCGCTCACCTTCGTGCGCGCGAACCCGAGGTTAGTGAGATTCTTGCAATTCTTGAAGAGGACTAGACCTGCGTCGCCTATTCTGGTGCTTCTCAAGTCAAGTTGGGTCAGGTTCTTGCAATCCATGAAATTGGTTAAGCCCAAGTCGCTCACATTCGTGTCACCCAAGCCGAGGAGCGTAAGGTTCTTACAGTCCTTAAAGTAGGCCAAGCCCGCGTCGCTTACCTGCGTGCCTCTCAGATCGAGGAGTTCGAGGTTTTTGCAGTCTTTGAAGTAGACCAAGTCCATGTCGCTTGCTTTTGTGCGACCTAGCCGGAGTACCGTGAGATTCTTGCAATCTTTGAAGTTGGCCAGACCTGCGCCTCTTACCTTTGTTCGGTCCAGAACAAGTTCCTTTAGATTCTTGCAATCCTTGAAGTGCGCTAGACCTGCGTCGCTTATCTGCGTGAATTGCAAGTCGAGGACTATCAGGTTCTTACAACCAGCGAAGTGAATTAGGTCTGGATCGCTCAGCAACTTGTTTTCGTTCAATTGGACCCACGTTAGCCGAAACAAGTCTGCCGGCAGGTCGGCAGCGCGCTGATCGCCGCACCCTTTTTCCAGGGATCCTGTTCGTTCAGGCAGATCGTCCCACCGAGCGAAAGCACCCACTCCGCCGCGCTGCGGTCAGGGTCGATACTCTTCGCCACTGCCACCGCCTTGGGTTTCGCCGTCACGCGAACCGTAACTGTGTCCCCTTTTTTCAGCGTGAACTCTGGCGTATCCAGCGTCAGCCCATCCGCTCCCTCGACCCGAATCTTGTATGGCCCGGCGTCGATCTTCTTGTCGCGTTCACTTAGCGATAGTGTGTAACGGACCTTATCGTCCGGCCCGGTAAGGATCAGCTTGCCGTTCTTGATGCGGGCTTCGATCTCGGGGTCGTCGATCTTTACCACCAGCGTTCCATTCTCCGTCTCGACACGCAGAATGACCGTCGCCAGCCACCAGCCCAGAGGAATGAGAGCCAACAACCCCACCGCGACAAGCAGCCGGTTACGGCTTCGACCAGGCTTTGCCTCAACCGTGGTCTCCGGCGACTGCTCGCGCTCTATTTGTTCGGTCGCGTTGGTTTCGTCGTCGATGCCGGCCCACGGGTCCGGCAATCCGGCAACCGGAGTTGCCATCGGTACGGTGTTCGAGGCGGGGTCGAGTTCGGTGATAATGGTTTGCAACTCGGTCACCACCAGTTGAGCTGAGGCCGGGCGGTCGTCGGGATTCTTCGCCAGCAAGCGGTGGATTAGCTGCTGCAACTTCACCGGCGTTTCGGGGGCGAGCCTGGACAATGGCTCCGGATCCTTCAGCGCCAGTGCGGTCACCATCGCCAGTACGTCTTTGCCTTGGAACGGCAGTCGGCCCGAACAAAGCTTGTAAAGCAGCACGCCCAGGCTGAACAGATCACAGCGCCCGTCAAGCGCATCGCCGCTCGCCTGTTCGGGTGCCATATAGCTCGGCGTCCCGCAGATGGTCCCGCTGGCCGTCAAATGGACATTGTCCGAAATGGGACGGGCCAGGCCGAAATCGAGGATCTTGACGCGAAATGCGTTGGACGGTACGCCGTCGATGGACTGATCCTGCGTTTCCAGCCAGATGTTGCCGGGTTTGATGTCGCGGTGGATCATCCCCTTGGAATGGGCCAGCGCCAACCCGCGTGCAATGTCCCGGCCGATGCGGAGAATATCCAGCCAACTGAGCGGCTTCTTGGCGTTGAGATGATCGCTCAGCGACATCCCGTCCAGCAGTTCCATGGCCAGAAAGGGCGTTCCGTTTTCTTCGCCCACGTAATAGATCGTTACGATGTGATCGTGCTTGAGCTTTGCCACCGCTCGCGCTTCGCGGACAAAGCGCTCTCTCGAGGCCGGATGCTGCGCAATCTCCGCACGCATCACTTTGAGGGCAACTTCCCGCTTCAAACGGATGTCTTCGGCGCGATAGACCGCGCCCATGCCGCCTTCGCCCAGCTTGGCGATGATGCGGTAGTCGCCGATCTGCTCCGCCATCGGCTCATCCGAACCCAACAAAGTTTTCGAGCCATCGGTAATTTCCGCCGACTCGTCTTGGGTTTGAAAAGTGCGGGTTTGGTCCGGGCTCTCGGGTCGAACAGGCGTATCGGACATTGACGAACCTCACGGAGAGAATTTGGTTCTCGGACATTTTCACACTGTGGCGGCGGGAAAGTCAAAGGTTTAGCGAATGCGGGATGCGGGCCGACATGACCGACAACCCGCACTCGCACTGCCGGCTCGCGGTCTGGGCCGGCGCTTATTTCGGCCCGACGGTGCCTTTGTCCCAGGCGATCTTGCACTTGGGCAGCGCCTTCGCCAGCTCGTCGATTCCCGCCGCAGTCACCTTCGTTCTCCCCAGTATCAGCGATTCCAACTTCGTCAACCCAGTCAGGTTCTTCAGGCCGGCATCGCTGACCTTCATCAAGGCATCAAGGCGGAGAGTTGTCAGATTTTTGCAGTCCTTTAAGTGAGCCAGACCCGCATCGCTCACCTGCGTCTTCCACAGGAGGAGGGACGTCAGATACTTGCAGTCCTTGAAGTGGGCCAGGCCCGCGTCCCCTACCTGCGTGCCATTCAGGCTCACACTCGTCAAGTTCTTCCAGTCTTTGAGATAAACCATCCCCGCGTCGGTGACCTGCGTGCTTTCCAAGCCGAGGCCGGAGAGGTTCTTGCAGTCCTTGAAATGGGCCAAGCCCGCGTCGGTCACCAACGTGCGAGTGAGGTCCAGACTTGTCTGATTCTTGCAGTCCTTGAAGTGGGCCAAACCCGCATCGCCCACCTTCGTGTCAGACAGGTTGAGACTCGTCAGGTTTTTGCAATCCAGCCCCACGTTGCGCACTTGCGTACCCCTCAGCTGGAGGGTCGTCAGATTCTTGCTGTCCTTGAAATAGGCCAGCCCCGCGTCGCCCACCTGAGTGAAGTTCAGATCGAGCCAAGTCAGATCTTTGCAACCCTTGAAGTGGACCATCCCCGCGTCGGTCACCTGCGTGCGACCCAGACCGAGCGAACTCAACTTCTTGCAGTCCTTGAAGTTGGCCAACCCCGTGTCGCTTACCTGCGTGCCGTCCAGAGCGAGTTGCACCAGGTTCTTGCAGTCCTTGAAGTGTGCCAAGCCCGCGTCCCCCACCTTCGTGGACTGCAGACCGAGGAATACCAGGTCTTTGCAGTCCTTGAAGTAGGCCAAGCCCGCATCGGTCAGCAGCGTACCGTGCAGCTCGAGGCGCGTCAGCTTCTTGCAGTCCTTGAAGTGCACCAGGCCTGCATCGCCTACTTGCGTGTAGTTCAGAACAAGGAAAGTCAGTTCTTTGCAGTCCTTGAAATTTACCAGCCCCACATCGCTTAACATTGTGCTCGTCAGGTTGAGGACCACTAGGTTCTTGCAGTCCTTGAAATTTGCCAGCCCCACATCACTTACGTTCGTGCTCACCAGGTTGAGGACCGAAAGATTTTTGCAGTTCCTGAAATGAGTCAGCCCCGCATCGCCGACTTTCGTCGCGGTCAGATCCAGTCGGGTCAAGTTCATGCACCCCCTAACGACGGCTAGCCCCTGGTTGCTCACGTGTGTCTTTGCCAGGTCAAGGTAAATCAGGTTTTTGCAGTCCGCAAAGGAGGCCAAACCGGCGTCGCCCACCCGCGTACCGTTCAGGTTGAGCCCCGTCAGGTTCTTGCAGTTTTTGAAATGGATCAGGCCGGGGTCGCCCACCTGCGAGTCGGCCAGTTCGAGTGCAATCACGTTCCTGCAGTCCTTGAAGTGGGCCAGACCCTCGTCGGTTATTTGTGTATTCCCGTACAGAAAGACGTGCGTTAACTTGAAGGCCTCGTGCGGCAGGTCCGCAACTGCCTTGATGTGCTGACCCGCTTCATTCACGAAAACTGACCCGCCAATGGAGATGACCCACTCCGCCGCCTTGCGGTCGGGGTCAGCTGTTACCTTGGGCTCGACGGTGCCTTTATCCCATTCGATCTTGCATTGCGGCAGGGCTTTCGCAAGATCGGCGATTCCGGCGGCAGTCACTTTCGTTTGCTTCAAATTCAGTGATTCCAACTTCGTCATCCCGATGAGGTTCTTCACCCCCGCGTCGCTTACCTTCGTGTTCCACAGGAAAAGGCTAGACAGATTTTTGCAGTTCTTGAAATGAGCCAGACCTACGTCGCTTACACTTGTGCCGCCCAAGTTGATGCTAGCCAGGTTCTTACAGTCCTTGAAGTAGGCTAGACCCGCGTCGCCCACCTTGGTGCCGGCCAGGTCGACGCCTGTCAACTTATTGCAATCCTTGAAATATCCCAGCCCAACATCACTCACCTTCGTGCTCCTCACCCGGAGGACCTCTAAATCATTGCACTCTTTGAAAATCGATAAGCCCGCGTCGCTTACCTGCGTGCCGTGCAGCTCGAGGATCCTGAGGTTCTTGCAGTCCTTGAAGTAGGCCAAGCCCTTGTCGCTTATCTTCGTGCCCCACAAGCTGAGACTCGTCAGATTCTTGCAGCCCTCAAAATTCGCCAGTCCCACATCGCTCGCGGGCGTACCACCCAAGTTGAGGCCGATTAAGGTCACGCAGTCTTTGAAGTTGGCCAGTCCCGCATCGCTCACCTGCGTACGATTCAAGTCGAGGGATGTCAGGTTCTTGCAGCCCTTGAAATGAGCCAGGCCCAAATCGCTGGCCCTGGCGTTTCCGGCCAAGTCGACCTCGGACAGCTTGAAAGCCTCAGGTGGTAGGTCGCCTGCTGCCTTGATGTAGCGGGTGTCTCCGCTCACCCGAACCGTCCCGCCGATCGAAACAACCCACTCCGCTGCCTTGCGATCGGGGTCGGCTACCACCTTCGGCTCGACCGTGCCTTTATCCCATTCGATCTTGCATTGCGGCAAGGCTTTCGCCAGATCGGCGATTCCGGTGGCTGTCACTTTTGTTTGCTTCAAATCCAGTGATTCCAACTTTGTCATCGCAATAAGGTTCTTCAATCCTGCATCGCCAATTTGTGTCGTATTCAGAAGGAGGGTCGCCAGGTTTTTGCAGTCCTTGAAATGGGCCAAGCCCAGGTCGCTTACTTTCGTCCCCAACAGACTGATGACGGCTAGGTCCGTGCAGTTCTGGAAGTTAGCAAGACCGGCATCGCTGACCTGTGTATTTGTCAAAGAGAGGAACGTCAGATTCTTGCAATCCTTGAAATAGGCCAGACCCGCATCGCTTACGCGCGTATCGGTCAGGCCGAGGGCGGTCAGCTTTTTGCAGTCTTTGAAGTGAACCAAACCTTCGTCGCTCACTCGCGGGCTTCCCAGATTCAGGCGAGTCAGGTTCTTGCAGTCCTTGAAAGAGGCGAGCCCTGCGTCGCTCACATGCGTGTGGTTCAGGTTGAGCGTTGTTAGGTTCTTGCAGTCCTTGAAAAAGGCGAGCCCCACGTCGCTCACTTGCGTGTCATCCAGGCGGAGGACGGCCAGGTTCCTGCAATCCTTGAAATAGGCAAGTCCCGTGTCGCCCACCTTCGTGCCGAATAGCCAGAGTTCCGTCAGATTCTTGCAATCCTTGAAATGGGCCAGCCCCGAGTCGCCTATCTGCGTGTGGTCCAGACTGAGGATCGTCAGGTTCTTGCAGTCCTTGAAATGGGCCAGCCCCGTGTCGCTGACAGGTGTGCCCCACAGGCCGAGGTACGTCAGGTTCTTGCAATCCTTGAAATGGGCCAGCCCAGTGTCGCTCACCAGCTTGTTTTGGTTCAAATCCACCAACGTTAGCCGAAACAAGCCAGATGGCAGGTCGACGGCTCCCTTGATCGCGTTGTTCCATGTATCCTGTCCGTTCACGGCAACCCTCCCGCCGATCGACAGCACCCACTCCGCCGCCTTTCTGTCAGGGTCGAGACTATTCGCCGCCACGACCGCCGTCGCCTCGGCCGTCACCCGAACCGTGACCACGTCCCCCTTCTTCAGCGTGAACTCCGGTGTATCCAGCGTCAGTCCATCTGCGCCCTCGACCCGAACCTTGTATCGTCCGGTGTCGATCTTCTTGTCGCGTTCGCTCAGCGAGAGTGTGTAGCGAATCTTATCGTCCGGCCCGGTCAGGATCAGCTTGCCGTTCTTGATGCGGGCTTCGACCTCGGGGTCATCGATTTTCACTACCAGCGTTCCGTTCTCCGTCTCAACACGCAGAATGACGGTCGCAATCCACCAGCCCAGAGGAAGGAGAGCCAACAACCCCACCGCGACAAGCAGCCGGATTCGGCTTCGACCGGGCTTTGCCTCAATCGTAGTCTCCGGAGACTGCTCGCGCTCTATTTGTTCGGTCGCGTTGGTTTCATCGTCGATGCCGGCCCACGGGTCCGGCAAACCGGCAACCGGCCTTGCCATCGGTACGGTGTTCGAGCCGGGATCGAGTTCGGTGATAATGGTTTGCAACTCGGTCACCACCAGTTGAGCTGAGGCCGGGCGGTCGTCGGGATTCTTCGCCAACAACCGGTGGATTAGCTGCTGTAACTTCACCGGCGTTTCGGGGGCGAGCCTGGACAATGGCTCCGGATCCTTCAGCGCCAGTGCGGTCACCATCGCCAGTACGTCTTTGCCTTGGAACGGCAGTCGGCCCGAACAAAGCTTGTAAAGCAGCACGCCCAGGCTGAACAGATCACAGCGCCCGTCAAGCGCATCGCCGCTCGCCTGTTCGGGTGCCATATAGCTCGGCGTCCCGCAGATGGTCCCGCTGGCCGTCAAATGGACGTTGTCCGAAATGGGACGGGCCAGGCCGAAATCGAGAATCTTGACGCGAAATGCGTTGGCCGGCACGCCGTCAATCGACTGATCCTGCGTTTCCAGCCAGATGTTGCCGGGCTTGATGTCGCGGTGAATCATCCCCTTGGAGTGCGCCAGTGCCAAGCCGCGTGCGATGTCCCGGCCGATGCGGAGAATGTCCAGCCAACTGAGCGGTTTCTTGGCGCTGAGATGATCGCTCAGCGACATTCCGTCCAGTAGTTCCATCGCCAGAAAGGGCGCTCCGTTTTCTTCGCCCACGTAATAGATCGTTACGATGTGATCGTGCTTGAGCTTTGCCACTGCTCGCGCTTCGCGGACAAAGCGCTCTCTCGAGGCCGGATGTTGCGCAATCTCCGCACGCATCACTTTGAGGGCGACTTCCCGCTTCAAACGGATGTCTTCGGCACGATAGACCGCGCCCATGCCGCCTTCACCCAGTTTGGCGATGATGCGGTAGTCGCCGATCTGCTCCGCCATCGGCTCATCCGAACCCAACAAAGTTTTCGAGCCATCGGTAATTTCCGCCGACTCGTCTTGGGTTTGAAACGTGCGAGTGAGTTCTGGGTTCTTTGGTTTCAGCGGCGTATCCGACATGAGCCAACCTCTGACAGGAGAGTGCAATCTGGGAATATTATTGCGATTGGCAGTATGTCGAGTCAATGGTTGAAAATCTTTATCTCTCCCGTTTTCACCTGGCAAGGGATTCTAACACTGCCAAGAAAAGAAAGAAAGCGGCGGCGAGCCACCGGCCACCGCACTCCAAAGGCAGCTGTTCTTGTCTTGATCCTCGGCGCTCCACGACTATTTTTGCCGATCCCGTTTCGCCGCGGCGCATGTCCGCATACATCGGGTAAACCATCCCCGGCAGTAAATGACTAAGACCTGGAGTTTCTGCGCGAAGATAGTAGATGATCTCGTGATCTCCCGACCCCAGCGCTGTGAAGAATAGACACACGCGATCATCCCGAAATTCCTTGCTCGCGATACCGTCGCGCTGCACGCCGTCCAAATGCTCATCGGCAAACTCGCACCCGGTGGGCCGACGATCTTCGACCATCACATAGCTTTCCGCTTTTTCGAGAGTCACCTTGAGACGAACGGCAATCACTTCGCCCACTCGAATCGGACGATCCAGCGCTTTGCCATCCAGCGTTTCCAATTGTCTGGCGATCCTGAGTTCCTTGCCGATCGGTTCTACTTTGTCGAGCCGCTGGGCTCCTGTGCCGCGCACCGTGTAGAGAAGTGGATTTTTCGAGTCCGACTCAACTTCCAGTTCAACTCCTTCCGCCAACGGCAAGTACTCAGCCGGGATTGCCAGTTGATAGACCAGCTTTCGCAAATCTTCAGGCCGCTCGATCGCGGCAACCTGCTTTCCTCCCAGCCGAAGCGCCAGCGAAGTTGGCGCTTCGACGGCTGTGGTGAAGCTAAGCAATTGCGCCAGTGCTACGATGGCTGTGGCCGTCGTCTGGGTGCTGGCCCAGCGCCCGTTGGTGCGTTGCTTTATCAAAGAGTCAGCGGTTCTTTGCGCTTCGACCAGCGGTGCGCCGAAGTTCATCTGCACGCGCAATTTGAGCGCCTGAAACTCCGCATCGTCCGGGGACCAGTCTCGAACCCTCGACCAGAGGTTTTCGCCCAGCTCGTGAAGCGCTGCGAATCGGCAGGCCAGAGCCAAATAGGCAAGGGTTTCGGAACTATCGGCACCCTGAACCGCCTGTTTGGCAACCTTCCGGAGCTTTTCAACATCGGCGTTGCCTGCCAGAGCCAGTGCAGTCCAGGCCCGCGCCTCAAGGTTGCGCGGCAACTTGCCGGCGTCCACCCGCCCGGCAAGATAGACGCAGCCTCGATCCAGTACACCGGTGTCAATACTTGTTCCTGTGTTGCGGCAGAGGGCCAGTCCGTGTACCACATAGATCGACATGGCATCATTGGTTGCATCCGTTTCCCACCATCCCCAGCCTCCATCGGCGTGCTGAAAATAATACAGACGGGTCAGGCCCTTCGCCAGAACATCGGGGAGTTTGTCGGCGACGTCGGCGGGTAGATGAATCGGCAGCCAGCGACTCGCATCGCGCACCGCGACGGCAGGCAGGAATCGACTCATGGTCTGTTCGACGCAGCCGTACGGATAATCGACCAGATAGCCCAGGCCATCGAGTGCGCGTGCTGCCTCCCCCGCGCAAGCACAACATGCACGTCGCGGGCGATGAAGCCCTTGGGGAACGTCCATTTTTGCTTTCCTTGCAGCGATCCCTCCAGGGTAACTTCTCGATCCCGGCCCAAAGGCTGCACGACCAAACTCCGCGATTCGGCATCGGCATCCTGACCATCGGAGCAGCGCAGGTTGACGTTTACTTTGCCGACGGCACCGGCCTTGAGCCAGACGCCAACTCGCACCCACTGGTTCGCGGGCACTCGGATTCGACCAGTGCCGATCATGTGCCGGTCCTTGTTTTCGTTCTTCCACGCCGTCAGCCCGCTTGTCGGTCCTTCCATCGTGATACCGCTGGCCTCCCAGCGAACCTCAGAGTCTCGATCGTTGGCTGTGGTGTTGTGAATCATCCCCACGGCAAGGAAGCGATCTTGCTCCACGGCAAAACGGGGCAGAAATAGTTGCGCCTCAGAGGCAACGAAGTCGAGATGCTGGTGCGGGCGCTGCCAAATTCGGATTCTTTGGTGATGGCAACAGCGCTGAGACGATAGCGCGTCAAGGAATCGGGCAGCTGGAAAGTGGTCTTCAGCTTGCCGTTTGCATCAGTTGGCAACTGTGGTTGCCAGGTCGCTGTTTCTCGAAAATCGATACGCAGGCGATTCAACGGAAGCGCACCGATGGGAAGCAATATCGGACCATTCGCGAGAAGATTAACGGGCGATTGTATCGGCAATTCGAGTCTTTGCACCGCATCTTTTAATGAGTCTTGCGCCCGCTCCATTTTTTGCAACGATTCAGCCTGTTTGAACTGCAATTGTTTGCCTTGAAGATCCTGCAACACCGATTGCCGATTTCCCTGTGCGGATCGCCAGGTTTTGGCGCGGAACAGTGACGATGGATGCGCATCGTTGAACAGGGCCGCCAGTTCGGGAATGCGATCTTCGCCGAAGGTATAGATGCTCTCGTCGACAGCGCTCAGGGAGACTTCTGCCAGCCTGCCCACCCCGGCACGGTCCTTCACGGTCACGTCGACCGTCACCGGGTCGCCGGGCCGATATTCTTTTCGATCGGTGTTCATTTCGACCCGCAGTTTATTGGGTGTGTTGCCGGCTTTGAGATCGACAACGTCCACTCGGCACCAGCGCGGATCTTCCAGACCCTCTTCTTCAAGCTGAATCTTTTTGAGCTCATCCTGTTCCCGGCGCGGCCAGTCGGTATTGATTCCGGTACCGGAAAGTATTCTGCCCTGGAGGTAGAAGTGCGGCAACTGGCGGGTGCGGATGGGGATTTCAACGACATGATAGTTCGTCGTCGTTTTCTTGAGATCGACGATGTAATAATCGCTGATGGTCGTCCCTTCCATCGTAAAGAGAATCCGAGCATCCTTGGCCGGTAAAAAAACCAGAATCTTTAGCTTGTCTCTCACGTTGACTTGCCGGCGATCGAACAGGGCAAACAACGACTGGTCCCCAGTCCAGCGGAACGCCGGCCGGCCGATGCCATCATGCGCGTAATCGGTGAGGTTTACCCAGCCCAGCGATTGCCGCGAACGTTTTTGGTTCACCTCGTCTCCCTCCGCCTCCTGGAAGAGTGTTGGAAATTCCTCGCCGCCATAGGCAAAGATCCTGGTCGATTCCTTGCCGGCGGTAATGGTGTACCAGCCAGGCTCCGCAATGCGAATCGCTGCCTTGCCGTTTTTCACTTCAACGACCGACGCCTGAGCTTTCGCGACTTGTTTCTGAACGGCGACTTCCTTGGCACTGGTTCCGATGGTTAGAACTTGATTGACGGGGATGAAGCCCGGCACATCCGCGAACGCGGGAGCAGTATCATTGGGCCGTTGGATTTGCAGCGGCAATGCCTGCTGAATCGTTCGACCACTTTCATCGCGCAACGTGGCGATGAGTTGATATTTTCCGGTCCGCAGAGCGGAAGGAATTTTCAAGGTATGGTACGCTTTGCCTGCGCCGTCGAGTTGTATTTGCTTGTACATCGAAGCACCGGGTTCACCGTTGAACAGATGAAGTTCGACGATGCCCCCGGATACCGGTTTTCCGAAGTAGTACGATCCTTCCAACTGCAATTTCAATTCCTTGAAGTCGCCAGGCTCCCTGGGAAGTCCGGTGACTTTCAACTCGAAGTTGGGTCGGCGGTAGTGTTGAACGGCGAAGAAGCCTGGGACCAGTCGATACTCGCCGCCCACGCGAACCTTCAGCGAATACAAGCCGGTGCCCGCTTCCGAATTGAGCGCACAACTGCCCGCAGCGGTGCCGAAGTCGTTCAAGGCCAGTCTTCCCTCCGAAACGGCCCGGCCCCTGCTATCCAGCAATGAATACTGAATCATCTCATTCTTTTCGGGCACTTCAAGAGCGCTGCTTACATCGAAGTCGCCCGCCCGGAAACGGGTTTCCTCTGGTTTTTCACTGGGCTTGAGCCGTCGAACCAGCAGCTTGAATTGAACTTTTTGACCGGGGCGATAGGTGGGCCGGTCGGAATAGGCAGCGACGATGTAACGATCGGCAAAGACCTTGGCATCGCGCTCGATGTCCAGAACCCGTTTCATGCGATCCCGGCGCGAGAAGTCCTCATCCTCCTCACCCGGCGCTCGATAGATCCCGTCGAATACCCGACCAAATCCACCGATGGCAAATCGACCATCTTTTTCAGCGATGAACGCACGTTCTCCCGAAGCGAAGATGCGCAAATGCGACGCCTTGTGCATCGGTGCTGGTTTTGCCCGGCATTGTCGTTGCGTGGATGTGGGCACCCGCGACCGGTTTCATACCGGAGAAGTCGCTGACTTGAACGAATACCCCATCGCGGCAACGCCCCATCGTCATGCTCAATGGATCGACCAGAATCGGCGCATAGATCGTTTGGCCGTTGGCCGTGGCGCTGAAGATGTAGGCACCCGCTTCTTGCAGTGTTTTTCCGGGAATGTTGACAAGCCGATCGCATTGCCAGGAACTGAGTTGATTCTCCTGGGGCCGATAGCTCTTCTCGATCCGCTCGCGGAATCGGGAACAGTCATCATCAAAATATTCTTCCTCCGGATCGTCGTAATTGTGCCGGCGTTGTTCGGTTCGGTAGGCAGGAACCGGTTTCAATTGGTCGATCTTCGTTGTCCACCGCTCCAGGGCCTCGCCTCGCAGGAAAGCAGGAGATTTTTCCATCTCCTTTGAACGACTTTTCCTGATGTCTTCGAGCTTGGCCATTCGGGCCTGCTCGCGAAGCATTTCTCGAATGGGTTCGTACTGCAAGCCGTGGTCGTGGTAGACAAAGTCGTTGCCGATACGGTCGGTGACCCAAAGCAAGTCGGCGGCATCCTTGACGCGATAAACCGCGAAAGTTACTTCCTCGACATTGCGGACATCCAATACCATTGGTGCATCTTTCCCGCGGGCATATGCCCCGATCACATCCACGGTCACGACGGTATTGTTGCGTCCCAGCTCGGCAAGCCAGTGTTTTGCCAATGCCTGGCGAGGCCCCGCCTGGATGGCGCGCAAAAGATCGCCGGCTCGTTTGACATCGTCATGTTTCGGATCGTCCAGCCGCCAAAAGAACTGTTCTCGGCTATTCTTCTTGAGTTGGTCGGGATGTTGTTTTTTAAAAGCTTCCAGCGTTTTTTGAAAATCTTCAACCATTGCACCTGTCAGGTCTTTTCGGAGCCAGTCCTCACCCGTGTGCGCTTCCTGCCAGGGCGAAACTCGGTCGTGGATGCTTTTTGCTTGTTCTTCCATGAGATCCTTTACCTTCTCATCGGGAATGACTGGGAGATAAGGCGCATGCCAGGTTAGGTGAGGCCGCAACAGCGACAGAGCCAACAGGTAGCGCACTTCATTGGGAAGCTCGGCGTCGGTGTAAGTCCGCGTGATGCGCGGCAAGAGCGCGAGTCGATCCTTGATGTCCGTTGCCTTCTCGAAGTCATCGAGCAGTGAGCGGGCTTCTCGAATATGTCCCGTACCGGTAAGGCAGCAGGCGCGAAGTTTCAGCGTGCCTTCGAGACGTGGGAGCTGAACGTCGCCATCGAGATTGAATAATCCCGTAGATGAATGATAAGTGATCCTTTCCGCTACGATCGGGCCAGTGGTGCCGGGGATTCCCGCAATGCGCACTGCTCCGGATGCAACGAGGGAAATGCTGTCTTCATTCTCTTTGGCAAAGAGTGTGGCGGTTTCTGCCTGAATCCGCATATTTCCGATCGAGAGTCGAACTTTGCCCCGATACCGCGTTTCAGCACCGCTGGATTCCCGGTGACTCGACTCGATAACGAGATCGACTTTCCCTTGTCGCGACAGTGTCTCAAGCTGGGGCGGGTGCTCCACGAATGCCACCTCGCTTTGCATCAGCGGATTGACAAAAGATTCCCACACGATCGACTCATCGAGTCGGGCAAAGAGCTTTTGCTGTTCGGCACGATCACGAAGATACTTCAACTTGCCGGCATTCGCCAGCAACTGGTTGCGCTCTTGAATCTGTCCTTGCAGATTCAAGGCGAATAGGCGTTCGACCATGTGCGTTGAGGCCTGCAAATAGGCTTGCCGCAGTCGATCCCGGCAGTTGGTCAGGGTTTGTGCATCGCTGAGTTGATTCGTGCCTTTCAAGAATTCCACTTCCCGGGTCAGGTAGCGATCCAGATCGCGCAGTGCATAGAGCGCATCGAAGTTGCGATGAGCGATGACTTCCAGACCAGCTTGAGCGGGAGAAAACCCCAGCTTCTTGAGAAGCTCGAAATGGGCCTGCTCTGCCTTTGCGTTTGGAAATCGATCGGGAAACTGGCCGGGCAAGTTTTTGGCAGCTGTCAGTAATCCCGATCGATCTTGCTGAAGGGACAGAGAATAGAGTTCATGCACGAACTGCCAGGAAACAGCGAGCTTATCCACCGGCATCGATTCGACGTAAGCGCGATAGCGATCTCGTTGCGACGCGGCGGCCGGCAAGAGATACCAGCCGATCAGTTTGCGCAACGCAGGCCGGGCTGGAGCCTCCTGAGTTCGGATGAGCTCTTCCAGATCGCGAATACTCTCGGCACGGCGTCCGGCGGCGTGCTTCATAACTGCCACGCCCAGTTGATCGGTGTGAGTGGTCTCGGCGTGCAACTGGGCACGTCGTAAGAGATCCCCCGGTGCTGAAGCAGTTGCCGGTGTTTCGGACACGAGGACCAGGCCCATCAGGAAAAGCATCGGATGCGACATGAGAATCTCTCATAAAGGGTATGATGAATCACCGGAAGGGGAGCTGGTCAGTTGTCGAACAGACTGTGGTAATCATCCAGCGCGATCAGCGGGCGACCCTGCGCTGCCGGGGCCGGCTGCGGCGGCGGGGAAATGGGGTATACATCCCGAACCATCTCCGAAACCGCGGGAACGAGACCGGGCGGATTTTCCTCTTGCCGCTGACCCAGGCTCAACCAGATCGCCCCGCCGGCCGCCAGCACTCCCGCAGCGATGCCGCTCAATACCAATGCCCGACGCCGGCGACGTTGCCGAAAATCATCGATCATGCCTTGCTGCATGGTTTGCTCGATTCGGTGCATCGATTCAGGAGATAAGGCCGGCAGGCTTGCAGCGATTTGTCGAGCAAGCGCTTCCACTTCCGCGCGATCAGGCTCATCGGGCCAATTTTGGGTTATTGATTCGTTCATGATCGATCTCGATGGATAGAGATGGGTTCCTTCGGTTCCAACAAGGTTCGCAATTGCTGCAGCGTGCGATAGATGCGCACACCGACATTCGATTCCGTCAAGCCCGTCGCTTGGGCCATCTCGCGCTGACTCAAGTTCAAGAAGAATTTCATGTAGATCAGTTGTTGTGTCTCATCGGAGAGCTGATCGATGGCAGCGCTGAGATTCTCGATCGCTTGCCGATGTTCCAGTACTTCCGAAGGGATCGGCCGATCATCGCGCAATTCCTCGGAAAGCGGTTCGGAGCATTTTCGATCGCGAAAATAGCGAGCCAGCTCGTTGCGGACGATTGCCCATAGCCAGGGTGCAGGCGGGCCTCGCAACTGATCGTGATTGCGAACCACTTTGAGGAAGACCCGGCTCGTGATTTCCTCCGCAAGTTCGGGATCTCCGACGCGCAAGAACGAAGCTGCCGACACCCTTGCCAAAGCGGTGAAAAAGCTCTTCCAGCTCCCGACGGCGATCGATGCTCACAGTCCAACTCCCACGCCGAGGGTCGGTTCACAAAAGATGATCCACCAGAAGCGATTCCATTACAAGAATTCTTTTGCTGTCTCCAATGCAACGTGAAGAAGTTTTGAGAATCAAACGGGAGCGTATCGAGTGATGCCGGGAACACGGTCAAAGTCGGCGTCGTTGCTGGCAAGGTTCGTCAGGCCATGAGCCTGCATGAGTGCAAGAATCAGTGCATCACCACTGAGCAAACCATGCTGGCGGCTAAGATCACTGGCCAGCAGGACATCCTGGACGGTCACGGGTAAGACGCGAGTTCCAATGCGGATGATTTCATCCAAGGCTTGTCGAAATTTGAGGAGTTTCTGGATCTCGGCCGGGTGGCGTTGAAGGCGTTGGCCGATTCCGGCGTATGGCCAGCCGAACAATTGACACGCCTCTAATGTCATCAATCGATAGGCGATGTCGTTGAAAACGGCAGCGGAGATATGACCGAAGAAGTCGCCGGTTTCGAGACGCCTAAGCAAGGCCTTGCAGGAAGGGCCAAACACCGGATTTGGTGCAAAATCGTAGACGAAGACGTTGGCGTCCAGGAACACGGAATCACCGGCTGCGATGTCGGTGAAATTCATGGCGACTCCAGTACACCGAACTCGTCATCCTCAGCAATTTTACGAACGACATCGGGATCGCCGGTCCAGCCGATAAGGCCGTAGGTCAGTTCCACCCTGCTCGTCTTGGCCTTCACGGTAACGATGATCCGTTCCTGTTCAGCGAATGGGAGCGGTTGATCCAGTTTGAGGACACCGTTTTCGTAGGTGGCTTCGACTTCCAATGACATGGCTTGAACTCCCGGCTATTGTGCTTAACGCTACTGGAATCTCGTACAATCTGAAGTACAGCCGCCTCCCTCGCGGATGGCGACCGTTCTCCTCCCACGCATGGTGGATGAGTCTGGTGCCATCATACGGCATCGCCTCGGAAATGAGAATCGAGAACCAGAGAGGATTCGACAGACGACATCGCAGCATTGGATCGAAATCGATTCTTCACGACGGTTTGCTTGCCGCGACTGGGTTGCCTGCCTTCCGGTTGCGATAGAGAGATGGGTCCACTGCCTGTATCATCGCTTCGAAGTCACAGGGAATCGTCAGAAATTCCTGCAATTGTTCGACATGCTGTCGAGGTTGTTCGAGCAAGTCGTTGTAATGGACGCGAATGACCGCCATATTTTTCTGCCCGTCCAGCCAATCGTGCAGCCTGGCAAGGTGCAGCAAGTAAGCACGTTTCATGTCGTCGCGCGGTATTGCGGGCTGTCCGAGCCGGCGCAACATCTTTTCCTGGGAATCGAGCGTTTCGTCCAGGTTGCGGTTCATGAAAATGACGCGATACGTTTCGGTCGCCGGCAGATCGAATAAGAGTTGCGATATCATCTTGAAGGCTTTGCCGCGCGTCGCCGGCAACCAGGTCGTGTCGCGTTTGATCGATTTGACCCGCTCGAATTCGTAGTAGCCCTTTGGGTTGTCCGTATCGGCAACCCGAAGTTTATCCGTGACGACTTCCATGCCACCCACGTCGAGCATTTGCATCATCAAGGACGTGCCGGAGCGGGGTAAGCCGGAGACGATGACAATTTCGGAGGCCATGGAAAAGTTCCTTCTGCAAAATCAGCGTCAGCGAATGGTGTAGGGCGGGTCGAGGTTTTGCGAGGCCCGCCAGAGCGAGTTGCCGCTTCATGGCGGGCCTCGCAAATCCTCGACCCGCACCACGGTGAATTCTGCAACAGGCTTTTAGACGTTGACGTTCAAGACGCGGCGAAAACAGAGCGCTGCCAGCATGGAGACAACGAACCAATAAATCACCCACGAATCTTTACCGCTGGTCCACGACGTGCGCGCGGGGTAATCGATTTCAATGGAACGTACCGGAGAATCGGCAGCAAAGGCCGGCTCCGCTGGGTACATCAATACGTCCGCGAACTTTCGACCGGGCCGAATGGCGCTGACGCGCTGAAAGCCGTCGCCAACCGTGAGCTGCTTCTCAATGCTCCGGTCGCCAACCTGAAAGACCAGGCGATGCTCGCCGGCAGCCAGAGGATTGATGTTCCAGCAAACCTGCCGTTTGCTGAGCACGCGAACCGGACCGACCAGCGTCTCCACAGCCTCATTGGGGCCGAGCGTAACCTTCGGCAGCGATGTTCCCGTGTCACCGTTGAGCGTCACTGTCACCACTGCTTCCTCGCCGATCCGAAGCGGACGCTGTTGATACCAAAGAGAAAGCTGGCCCAAAAGCATCATTACCGGCAAGGCCATGACCGCAATGGGCAACAGCGCGTGCAGGAACAGCCGGCCTGCCCCAAGCAATATTCGTCCTTGCGAACGGAAGGCAACGGCGGCACTGTCCTTGAACAACTTGATGGCCAGCAAGTTGGCGTTGATCTCGTCCCGCGCCCGTCGGATGGCGCGCTGGTTGGAGGTATATTTGAAGGCTGCCAGCAACAGCACGCCGGTCACGACCGCGACAATCGTTGCGGAAAGCCAGCCGGGCAGCCAGCCGATGGGAAACAATGTCACTGTCCCCACGGCGTTTGCCGGCGGGTTGAGCCAGACGATGAGCTGGGTCAGCCATTCCATTATTCGATGTACCCCAGGCCGCGAAGCTGATCGGCGACCTTACGTTCCGAATCCTCGACTTCAAGTTTCTTCAGTTCATTTTCGACACAGTGCGCGATGAATTCCTCGACATCGCTGTAGCCTGCGATCGTTGCTATGCGTTTGGCCCGATCAAGAAGGCCATCTTCGATTTTGATTTTTGCCATCCATCACTACCTTTCACGAAAAAATACTCTTACCGGTCATCGTCGGCGGAGTGGGCAGGCCGAACTCGGCCAGGATGGACGGGGCCAGGTCGATGAGCGCTGGGGCTTTTGCACGGAAGGGGCGATTGCAGAAAAGCACACCCGGCACTTCCAGGGAATCGGCGCAGTGATCCGCGCTCCACGCGTTATCGTTGTCGGAAAGGATATCGGGTTCCACATCGCCCAGGCAGGTGGCCCACGAGGCGCGATAACCGCGGCGATAACCGACGATAAGGTCCGGTGCCAGCGCGGTGGCACTGCCGGAGTACACCTCGTCCGCGCGATAGACATTGCGAATCACCGGCTCGCCATTGACGTCCGTGACCGCTTCCAGACGCTCTTTTAGCTCCGCCAGGTACTGCTCGCGCTGTTCGCCAGGCTCCACGATGCCGCCGCGTTCGCGGCCTTTCTGGTTCAAATAGAGTCCGTTGATGCCCAGTCCATAGGCGTAGGTCAGCGACCAATCGACATCGTGCATGATGGAGGTGCAGCCCGGCGGGCCGAGATAACCGTTCTCGCGCAGCCAGGTGTTGAGGCTGAACTGCCTGCCGAAATTCGAGAACCCGTGATCGCTCATCACAAAGATGGTTGCCGAACTTCTGAAGCGGTCGGTGAGGTCGCCGACCAACTTATCCAGACGTTGATAGAGCCGATGTACATGGCCAAAGCATTTCTGGGCCTCGGCGTCGGTGCGAATGGGATGCTTGTCCTCCGAGTCCCACCAGAACATGTGCGACTGCAAGTCGCTGCTGGAGAAATAAAAGAACATCAGGCCGTCGTCATAACTGTCGATGGCATAGTCGAACATGGCAAGCCGTTCTTCGAGGACAATGCCGGCTTGCTTCAGAAATTCGTCGTCGTCGAATACCTTATCCTTGCGGGCATTGTACTCTTCCTGAAAGCCGGTCGTGTAAAACAGTCCCACCCGCTTGGAGACATCGGTCACAAAAGTGCTGGGCTCCGACATTTGCTGGGCCGGATTTGATGGATCGATATTGATGGGAGAGACATAGAGACGGAACGGCTCGGCCACTCGTTGCAGGTAAAAACGGCAAATGCCGCTGCGGGTCTCGTTGGGCAAAAGCCGGGGCATGCCGAACTCCAACGCGACTTTCGTCCATCGGCTCCACTGGCCTTCTTTCAGAAGGATTCTCCGGCCCTGAAATTCGATGACCGCGGCGTTTGCTTCAGGATCGCGGTGAATCAGGAACTCAACATTTACCGGCTTCGGATCTTTAAGAAAGGTATTGCTCGGCCCAACCAGTGTCGCCTTGGCCGTTTCATTCTCAAAGCGGATCCGGTAGCGTCTGCCAGTGCCTTCATTGATGCCTTCCGGCGGGCAGTCCTCGGAAAAGTGCTGGTAAACGCCATATTCCCCCAGCATATCCGGCGTACCCATGCCGCAGATACAGCGATGGTTGCCGTGCTTGGACGGGCTGGGCGGATAGTTCGACGGCAGATCGTAAAACGTCGTGGGGATGCCTGCCGCATCGAGATATTCCCAGAATGGAATGCCTTGTCTTTGCAGCACTGTCGAAGGCATCTCGTGATTGAACGGCCAAAAATCGAGCGGCAGTTTGTGATCCCCTACTTCCCAAGCCCCATTGCCCGGTTTGGTTTCGGCAGCAGAGTAGAAGGCCTTGGACTGGGCTTCCGGATGCCGGTGGATGAAATCGAATATGCCGTGCGAGCCGGGGCCGGCACCGTTGATGAAGCTGGCCCAGGCGACCGGACTCTGCGGCGGAATGCTCGTACCCAGCGGGCTGAAACCGCCGGTCTCGCGCAGGCGCGCCAGGTGCGGGAGTTGGCCGGCGTCCATCATGCGTTCCGACAGGACCGGATCCATGCCGTCAATGCCGATGACGATCACCTTCTTGCCGTTGCTGCGTGAGGGCCACCGTCTGCTGCCGAGCCAGTACCCGCCCGCTCCCAAGCCGGCAGCACCTAACCCAGCGATCGCAGATCGCTTGATGAAGGTTCGGCGATTCGGTCCGTCACTTGTTGAGTCTGACATAAAGTTCGCTCTTGTAGCCGAATTCGCCAGAATTCGGGGAAGCTCCATACGATCTCGGGGCCGTTGCCGCAGACTGACCCGAATTCTGGCGAATTCGGCTACGAACCAGAATTCGGCTACGGAATCGTACCTCGCGGTTGATCGAGTGTTGCCGCCAGCTGGCCGGCGGGGTCGATCGCCATCGGCTTGCCATCCATGTGATCGGGGATCGGTACCCCGAAAAGATTCAATACGGTGGGTGCGATGTCCATGAGACGGGCATTTTCAGCTTCGATGGGGCGATTGCAGAAGAGTACCCCTGGAATGAGCGACGGGTCGATGCAATGGTCGCCGCTCCAGGCTTTGGTATTGTCGTGAAACACCGACTCGGTCGTTCGGCCGATGGCAGTTTCCCACGATACGCGATAGCCGCGCTGGTACCCGGGGATCAGGTCGGGGGCATTGTCCTTGTACGGCCCGCGGTAAACCTTGGACGTGACATACGTCTTCTTGACGGCACTGGCTCCATCCTGCGGATCGATCAGGGTCGTGAGGGAACCGGCGATCTCTTCACATAGCTCATCCGCCTCCTTTCCGGGAATGACGATTCCATGAGCGTTTCGGCCTTTGAGGTTGAGGAAAATACCCGAAAGGCCCAGTGCGAATGCTTTGGTGCGGGACCAATCGACCCCTGCCAGGAATTCTTCATTGCGCCGGCCGGGGTGGAGCACCAGGTAACCCTTTTCTTCAAGCCATCGGTTCAGATCCAGCCCGCGGCGAAACGTGTTGAAGCCGTGGTCGGAGATGACGAAAAGGAGGTTGTCTTCGCGCGGACATTTGGCCATCGTCCGTCCCACAAGGTCGTCCATGCTCTTGTATAAATCCTCGATGGCGTTCCGCCCCTCCGGGACCGGATGTTGAACGCGGGCCGGGTGGCTTGGATCGATGTCGCGCCAAAACATGTGCTGCAACCGGTCCGGCCCGTCGAACACCACCACGCAAAGTCCGCGCGAAACCTTGTCGAGCGAGTCGAAAAACATCGACTTCCCGTTCGCGGTCGGCATCCAGGCATTGTTGCAGGAAATTCTTGTCGTTCAAAACATGCTCGTTTACCGCCCAGGTGTCTTCCGCCAGTCCCAGCGTAAAGAACGGCCCCTGCTGCTTGGTCAAATAGACGGAATAGACCGATGGCGAACTGATGGGCATGACCGGGTTTTCCGGATCGATATTGATGGGGGTCACGTAGAGGCCGAACTCCGGGCCGGCTTCGAGCAGAAGAAATTTGCACAGACCTCGAACCTTGATTCCTGGAGCGATGCGGAAAGCGATGCGTACCCAGTCGGTATACTCATTGCCGCCGCAATTCGTGCTTCTTGCCGTCGATCTTGAGAACGGCACGTTCAGCGCCTTGATCGTGACTCGGAAGGAAACCTTGAGGACAGTCCGCTCGCCGAGATACGGGTTCTCCGGGCCAATGATCTCAGCGCAGATCAGGTTGCCTTTGCGGGTGACGCGATGAACCTCGCCGCCGGTTCGTTCCCCCTCGCGTGGTGATCGGGTCGTGTAGTGCGAGAACATCCCCTGCGTGCCGCGCAGATCCGGCACGCACATCGCCGAAAGAAGCACGCCGCGCAGCTTTTCGGGGGGGAAGGTGATGGGCACGCGGATGATGCTGCTAAACACGCCATGATCGCCAAGGTAGTTCCAGAACGATCGGCTCTTGCGGAGCAGTCGAAGGTCGGCCTTGCCGAACGGGATGCGATATTTCCCAAGCCGAATCGAGCGGCGCGGCGGTCGAATCTCGACCGAACTCATCTTGGGCTGATAGGTGTGCAGGTCGGGAATGAGGAAGTCGTAAATGTTATGTTTGCCCGGGTTCGTGCCGGTCTGAAACGTGGACCACGCCACCGGCGAGATGGAAGGCAATGTGGTCCCCAGCGGCTTGAAACATCCTTGCTTGCAGCAGCGGCCAAGTGCGGCAATTTCCCCTCCGCAAGCATACGTTCCGTCAAACCGTAATCCAGCCCGTCAAGCCCCAAGATCACGACGCGCTTGTATCGACCACGAACACGAAACCGCCTGCCGAACACGGCCCGCCAAAGCAGCTTGGCCGGCCAGATGAGTACCAGCAACAAGGCCGACATCATGGCCGCCAGCACCGCCAAAAACGACCCCGCTAGGGCGAATCCTGCACCAGGACCGATGTAAGCCTGCGCACTCCCAGGATAAAGCAATACTGCGAGGATAACGGCCAACAGCAGCAGTCTGACAGACCCTAACAATGGACACTCCTCATTGAACAGAACTCTCGTTCCCAAGCGAAGCTTGGGTATCAGTTAAGCCAAAGGCGAGCGTCGAGGCGTAAGCTCGACGTGGACTGCCACCACTCGTGCGCTCATTTTTCGCCGGTAATCCAACCGCTGTATGGTGACTGTCCACGTCGAGCTTACGCCTCGACGCTCGCCTTTGGCTAAAGAGGCACCGCTTGGGAACGAGGTCTGCTTGCAACTATTTCTCCTTCGCTTCTTTGATTTTCTCTTTCGGCATAGGCAACGACTCTTTGCCACCGTCCTTGGGCTGCTTCGGGGGGTCTTTGGGCTGCAACTCTTCCAGAGTTTTGCCGGGCGTCAGGTCTCTCCCCGCCAGCCCAGGATAGTCCAGCCCATACCGAGGAGCCCGGAAGAGGCTCGTACCGCCCGGCGGCCCTGCGAACAAACCGGGCGGTGGACCTCCGCCGGGAAAACCTTTCTTTCGATTCTGCATTTCCTTGAATTGTTTCTTCTGTTCGTCATTTAGAAGCGTTGCCACCGTTGTATCAACTGCCGTTTGCAGTGTGGCCAATTGCTTTTTTTGATCATCCGTGAGTTTCATTCGCTCTTGGAGGGCAACCGGCAGGAGCTGGCCTGGTCCGCCTCCTTCGTTGAACTGTTTCTTCTGCTGGTCGGTAAGCAATTTGTTCAGATCCTCTCCCGCTTCTTTTTCCGCTGCTTCAAGCTTCTTCTTTTGTTCGGCAGTCAACTTCAGGGAGTCCCTTAGGAACGCCGGCAAAATCTGTCCCAGCGCGGAGGCCCACCGAAGCCCTTGCCGGCCTTAAAGTCACGGAACAAAGGAGCACCTTTTTCGGGGTTGATATACTTCCAGACTATTTCATTTTCGGGAGTGACCTCAAAGATGGTGCCATTGGCTCCGGAGCAAATCAGCGTATTGCCGTTGGCAAGTCGTTGGGTGCCGGAAATGAAGCTGGAATAAAAATCGGTCCGTTTCTTGGCGACGTAACTCCAGACAACTTTGTCGGGTCCGAATGCTTTGCCCGACTCGTATTCGTACTGCCCTTTCGCATCGACCGGTAGCGCAAGCTCATCGACTGAGGAATAGGCTCCGCCGGTTCGGCGCATTCCGTTATTGAAAACAAGAATGTGCCCCGCGCCGGGATGTTTCTTGGGAATCCATTGAGCGTTGTGCTGGCCGAAGAGTTTCTGGTCCTTGACCGTCCCTGCGCAATAGGCGCGCGGATTACCCCAGCGGTAGAGCAAATCACCACCCTTGCCGTATTTACCGCCCTTGTGGCTCGCAGACTCGGATGTTGTGGTGCTGTGGTCAATGATCCAAATCTCGCCGAACTCGTGAACGCTGAGCATGATCTGATCGAGGTCCGCGTTATAGGCCACTGAATTCACATGCGTCCAATCCGCCCGGACGGGAGCAGCCTTTCGTCCCGCGCCGCCGATGTAGCCGATTGATCGGAGTTTATCGAGTTCCTCCGGCTTGGCGATCATGGCGGCAATCGTGCCCTCGCCGAAGTTCAAGTCGATCAATTCCGGATGAGCACCCACATCGCCGTGATTTTGTTTGGTCGAGTCAAAATCCTGAATGAGATGGTCCCAGGCATGCCATTCCCAGACAATCTTGCCCGTTGTCGCGCCGGTTGGCTGGATTTCGACAATCGAGTCGGCCATCAGTTGACTGTCGCCGATCGTCTCCGGCCTGCGCCCTGCGGCGATGGCCTCCTTGGCGGTCTTTCGTTCCCAGACGATGGTCAGCACGTTTCCGTTGGGAAGTCGGCAAACGTCGTGGTGGGCAAGGTGCGTTTCGGTGGAAAGAGTAAAGTCCCAGACGATCTTCCCATCCCAGGTAAACTCTTGAATTCGGCCGCCAGCACCGCCGGCCTGGAAAGCCTGATTCTTTGCTTGGCCAGGTCGCAAAAGATTGCCGTTTTCGAGCAAATAATTGCCCAGGCCCGAATTGCAGTCGCTCTTCCAGGTATTGATGACGCGGCCCCGGTTATCGATCAAGTAGGTATTCGTTGAAAACAAGGAATTGATCAACGTATATCCAGGCGTTGCCTTGGCGTCATTGACAATCAGGCCGACCTTTGGCTTGGCCGGCTTTGGATCTTTCTTTGGATTGTCTTGTGCCCAAAGTTGCGGTTGGACAAGATCCAGACAGACACCAATGGCCAAGACCACGGTAAGGCCGAGTAACTTTACACGAGACGTTTGAAAGACGCAAAGTTGCATAAAGAAATTCCCCGGTGAGAAGAGCGTCTTAAGAATTGCTGCCAACATCGAACATCCAATTCAGCGCCACTCGCACAAGTATTCCTATTCACTTGTCGGATTTTGGCGAGTTGGGTGCGGATGGAGCGGTTCCCTTGATGTAGCGATCCGCGAACTTCAGGAACGTGGGCCAGTTCGGGCCGGTCGTATGGCCGCCGGCGTGCTGGCGGAAGGCGATTTCACCGTCCAATAGCGCTGTTTCTTGTGCCGGGAAAGTCGAGGTGCCCAGATCCTTTTTACCCAACAATTTGTACACCGGACCCGCGCGTCAGCTGCGGCCATGAACATTCCCCTTGGCGTCCACCCAACCGCCCTCCACCTGCTGCGACCCCGCACTGATAAACACGGGGCGGGGCGCACACATGGCGACCAATTCGTGCGAGTCCACCGGCAGATCGTTCCAGTTAGCGGGCCGGCGTACTTGATGAAATTGCCCGCCATCCAGTGGTATTCGCCGGCCTCCGCGACGTTCTCGACCATCTCGCCATAATTGCGCCGGTGCGGCTTTGCGCCGCCTTCACCCGACGAACCGATGAAACCGATGGCGAAGCGCTGGTCATAGGCCATCGTCACGATGGCTGCCTTGCCGTAGCGCGACAGTCCCTCGATGCCGACTTGCTTGGCGTCCACCGCCTTGTCGGTCTCGAAATAATCCAGCGCGCGGCTGGCGCCCCAGGCCCACGCGCGCAAGTGCCCCAATCGTCGGGCTTGCGGGGCTGGCCCTTGTTCACAGGCCGATGATGCCCTGCGTGAGGCCCGCGCCGTTATCGGCCTGAATGCTGCTGGGATGAGAATGGCATAGCCCCAACCCTTGGCCAGCACTTGTTGCTGCCATGGTCAGGCGCCCTTGCGGCGGCGCGGCGGTCCGCCAGGCCCGTCGCCCCGGCGGAAGCCGAAGCCGAACTCCATGATCACCGGCACCGTCGCCGCAGGCGTTGCGCCGGCGTCGTCAACGTCAACTGGATGTCCACCGTAATCGGCGGATACGAGGAATTATCAACGTGACCCACCAGTTGCTTCGTCGACGACAGGCACGTCGCCGTTCTTCTCCTGGTGGTCGTGCGGTCACTTCCCAATTGACCTTCGGCGTATCCTTGGGGACCCGGCCGTAGATTTCCCGATCGAAATCCTCCACGATTTCCGGGCCGTCGCTTGTTCCACCAAACTGTCGGCCGTCGTGACCTTCTTGCCGTTCTTCAGCACCAGCGGATCGGGCAGGTTCGGATACGGGTTGGCTTTGGACTCGTCATAGTTGGCGGCGTTTGGCGGCCTTTGGGTTGTAGCCATTCGCTCCTTGGCGAATCTCTTTGATTTTCAGCAACTCCATCATCCGCCGATGATCTTCCTGCGCGGTCATCTGCAGCGGCGGCTTGACCGGATCTTCTGCACGGATCATTGGGATGCGGCCATGCGAGCACGATTATCGCAGTCGTGAGCAGGGGAGAGAATCGCATGATAAATCTCACTTTCCCTTGGGTTCCTTGGCTGGTGCGGTCTTCTGAAGCTCTTCGATAGTCTTACCTGGAGTTAAGGTCTTGCCGACCAGGCCTGGATAATCCGGCGCATATCGCGGAGCGCGAAAGACGCCGCCACCACCTGGAGCACCAAATCCTCCACCCGGAATACCAAATCCACCCCCTGGCCCCTTGGGAAAACCGACGGGCGGACCACCGGTGAAGGCTTTCATCCGGTCATTCATTTCCTTCAATTGTTTCTTTTGAGCATCTTTCAAGATCGTGTCGAGTTTGCCATCCGCTTCCTTCTGCGTTTCGGCGAGCTGCTTTTTTTGATCGTCCGTGAGCTTCAATCGCTCTTGAACCGAGGCCGCCAGCAACTGGCCGGCGAGCGGAAAACCTCCAAAGCCCGTGCCACGTTTTGCGAACTCTTTTTTCTGCTCGTCGGTCAGCATCTTTTCGAGCTTTCCCGCGATTTCCTTTTCCGCCGCTTCAAGCTGTTTCTTCTGTTCGGCAGCGAGTTGGAGGATATTTTGGGTGAAGCCCGAAAGAATCTGCCCGAGTTTCGGCCCTGGACCAAAGCCCCCGAACGGCGGCCCGCCAACGGGGGGACCACCGAAGGGGGGACCACCAAACGGGGAGCCTCCTTTCGCCGGGTTTACGTATTTCCAAACGATATCGGATTTCGGAGTGACCTCGAAGACCGTTCCATTGGTACCCGAACAGATGAGGGTATCGCCGTTGGACAGTCTTTGAGCACCCGAAATGAAAGGGGCGTAAAAGTCGGCGCGTTTGGGCGCGACGTACGTCCAGGTTGCCTTATCGGGCGCAAAACGCCTTACCCTCGGCGTGCTCGTAATTTCCCTTGCCATCGACGGGAAGAACGATCTCGTCCACCGTGGAGTGATGCACCCCCCGTACGACGCATTCCGTTATTGAAGATGAGCACGTGCCCTTCGCCGGGAAGCCCCTTGGCGATCCATTGAGGGTTGTGCTGACCAAATAGCTTTTGATCTTTGACGGTGCCCGCGCGATAAGCGCGAGGATTGCCCCAGCGATAAAGAAGATCGCCTCCCTTGCCGTACCGGCCACCTTGGTGGCCGGCTGCTTCCGCCGGCTTGGTACTGTGATCGATGATCCAGATCTCGCTGAACTCATAGACGCTCAACATGATCTGATCCAACTCCGCATTATAAGTGACGGCGTTGATGTGAAGCCAGTCAGCTTGCGGACGCTGCGGTTTGCGCCCGGCATTGCCGATATAGCCGATGCCTCGGAGCTTTTCCAATTCTTCGGGTTTGGCAACCATGGCCGCGATAACTCCATCGCCGAAATTCAGGTCGATCAGCTCCGGATGTTTGCCGACTTCTCCGAAGTTTGGTTTCTTCTCATCGAAATCTTGAGTCACGTGGTCCCAGGCGTGCCATTCCCAGACAATTTTTCCGGTCGTTTTCCCCGTGGGCTGAATTTCGAGAATACTGCCCGTCAACAAGTGGCTATCGGCGACGGTTTCCGGACGTCGGCCCGCCGCGACGGCTTCCTTGGAAGTTTTCTTGATCCAAGTAACCATCAGAGTGTTACCGTTCGGCAATCGACAGATATCGTGATTGGGGAGTTGGGTGTCGGTGACATAGGTGAAGTCCCAGACGAGCTTGCCGTCCCACGTAAACTCCTGGATTCGCCCACCGGTTCCCCCGCCGAAAAAGGGAGGATTGGCGCACCTGACCCGTCCGCAACAAATTACCGTTTTCGAGCAGATAGGCACTCAACCCTGGGTTGCAATCGCTTTTCCAGGAGTTGACGACCCGGCCTTCCATGTCAATCAGGTAGGTGTCGTTCGAGGAACTCGGCGCGATCAAGGTATAACCTTTGCACGCCTGCGGGTCGTTTACCAAAAGACCAAGAGTGGGCTTGGGCGGATTGGTCTTCGCCTTATTGGGTGCCCCTTGACCATGAGCGCTGAGTTTAAGCAATCCGAAGGTCAAAAGCATCAGCGACAAGGCTCCGAGCTTTCGCACAAGGTTGTTTTGAAAAAGGTACCCATTCATGAATATATGCCTCCGCCGGAATCGTTTGAACAATGACGAAAACGTCTTAAATCGCAGACCAGTCACTGCCGTTAATGAAATAGATGCGAAGGCAAGGCTGATGTACTGCGCAAATCAATGATTTTTCCTGGTTGATCCAGAAATAAACAGCGTCATCTGACGCAATACCCCCCCGCATTGGTCTTGCCCGCGATTCGCCCCGCCGGTCCAAGGGGCGATTAAGTTTTTCTGGAAAGTAAACAAATTCACGAAAAATCTTTTTATTTTCTATTTGACATTACCATTCTTAGATGTTTTAATTCCCCTTCGTTTTCTTGACTCGACCATTCGTGTCCATTCTAAGAAACGCACAGTTCCACCTCGTTTGCCCGATTACCAATTAGCCGTGGCAGCATGCGACTTTTTGATGTGGATTGCAAGCGACAAATCGCGCTCGTAGCCACCGGACCGTTATATTCCGGCCGCTTTCGGCGCAGTTGGCGGAATCCATGGCCCAACCTGTACCAGCGCACCCGATTTCGGACCCCGCCAAGCAGAGCGGTCACGATTGGGGTGGTGGCTTCCGAGTTGACTCGGATCGACCCGCGACGGCTGACCCGCAGCCATTGCGCCCGTCCACACGCCGAACTTCCCCGCGCTGTTGCGGCAATTGGGCGCGTCGCTGCTGGTCACCACCTACCAGGCCGGCAAGCTCGTGATGGTCCGCGACGAAGGGGACCACCTCAACACCCACTACCGCACCTTCAAGGCCCCGATGGGCCTGGCCCTGGCCGACGGCGGCGCGAAGCTCGCCATCGGCACCACCATCCAGGTCTGGGAGTTCCGCGACGTCCCCGATGTCGCCCGCCGGCTGGAGCCCGCCGGCAAGCACGACGCCTGCTACCTGCCGCGCTCCAGCCACGTCACCGGCAACGTCCTGATCCACGAGATGGCCTACGGCAACGGCGGCCAACTCTGGTTCGTCAACACCCGCTTCTCCTGCCTGGCCACGCTCGACCCCGAGTCGAGCTTCGTGCCCCGCTGGCGGCCGCCGTTCGTCACCGAGCTGGAGCCGTCGGACCGCTGCCACCTCAACGGCCTGGCCATGGTGGACGGCAAGCCGAAGTACGTCACCGCGCTGGGCGAAACGAACGCGATGGCCGGCTGGCGGCCGAACAAGGCCAGGGGCGGCCTCCTGATGGACGTGGACTCCGGCGCAATCCTCTGCCGGGGCCTGTCGATGCCCCACTCGCCGCGCTGGTATGGCGGCCGGCTGTGGGTCTGCGAGTCGGGCTCGGGGACGCTCGGCTACGTGGACCTGAACACCGGCCGCTATGAGGCGGTCGCTGCCGTGCCGGGGTTCACGCGCGGGCTCGACTTCGCCGGCGATCTGGCCTTCGTCGGGCTGTCGCAGGTCCGCGAGTCGGCCGTCTTCAGCGGCATCCCGATCACCGAGCGGCTCGCTCCCGAGCAGCGGACCTGCGGCGTCTGCGTCGTGGACCTGCGCCGCGGCGAGACGATCGCCCTGCTCAAGTTCGAGAGCGGCGTCCAGGAAGTCTTCGCCGTGGCCGTGCTGCCGCGGCGGTTTCCCGATCTGATCAACGACGACGAGAAGTTGCTGGAGAGTTCCTTCGTGGTCCCCACCGAGTGTCTCGGTGAGGTCGCGGCGACGGTTCGTGCTTCGGGATCTGCGTGACACCCTTGACCCTTACCTCCTTCCGCCCGAGAGCGGACGGTTTTTTCACCCTCCTCAAGAGTTTCGCCATGATGATGCGTTCCTGGATCCGCCGGTTGTTTGACCGGCATTTGCCCTCGCTCCCCGTCAACCGCACCATTCGCAAGGTGCCGTGCCGGTCCCGCCTGACGCTGGCAGGCGCTGGAAGACCGCTGCGTTCCTTCGACGATCGTCGTTAACAACGCCACCGACACCGCAGTTGTCGGCGAAATCGACCTCCGTCAGGCCATCGCCATGGCCAATACGAACGGGGGCAACGAGACCATCACCTTCAACAGCACCGTCTTCAATACAGCGCACACGATTACCCTGACCGGTGGCCAACTTGAGTTGAGCGACACGACAGGGACGGAGACGATCACTGGCTCGAAGGCCGGCGTGACAGTCAGCGGCGGTGGCCTGAGCCGGGTGTTCCAGATCGACGATGGCGTTACGGCGTCGATCTCGGGGCTCACGATCAGCGGTGGCAACGCCGCCAACGGCGGCGGCCTAAACAATGCTGGCTCGCTGACAATGACCAACTGCACCGTCAGCGGCAACTATGCCACCGGCGGCGGGGGTGGCGTGAATAGCTCTGGAACACTTTCTCTGACCAACTGCACCGTCAGCGACAACGCGGTAGGCTACTCGTATGGCGGCGGCGGCGGTTTGCGAAGCTCCGGCTCGCTTGCCATGACTAACTGCACCGTCAGTGGCAATTCGGCAACAATCGGCGGCGGCGTGTACAATTACGGCTCGCTTGTCATGACAAGCTGTGTTGTCACCGGCAATGCTGGCAGCGGTACATACGAAGGCGGCGGTGGCTTGAGGAACGGCGACTACAGCACAGCCATGCTGACCCAGTGTACGATCAGTGATAATTCTGCTTCCTACGGCGGCGGAATGTACAACATAGATGCCAACGTCACGCTGTCTGGTTGCACCGTTAGCGACAACACCGCGACCCGAGGCGGCGGCGGCGTGTTCGGCATCCTGTTCGGCACGACCACGCTTACCAACTCCGACATCAGCGGCAATTCCGCCCTCGAATACGGTGGTGGCGGTGTGTACAATTTAATAAATACTACAATAAATCTGAACAAATGCACTGTAAGTGATAACTCAGCAGCCACATTTGGCGGCGGAATACTCAATTTATATAACAGTTACTCTTACCCACCTTTTACGTCCGATACGACAGCAACGCTGACCAACTGCACTGTTATCAACAACTCTGCTGGTGTCAGCGGTGGTGGGATTTTTAACGCAGGCATATTAAGCGTCACCTCTAGCACTATCATCAAGAATCAGGCCTCATACACGGGAGGCGGCATCAGCACCGAAGGAGGACCCGGAGGATTCTACTTTCCCGAAGGCAGCGCAACGATTAGCAATTCTGCGATAACCGCCAACCAAGTTAACTCATCCAGTAACGCTCTGGGAGGCGGCATCTACTGCGCAGGTGGATTTCTGTCGCTCGACAATTGCTCGGTCAGCCTCAATCAAGCCAAAGGCGGCACCGGTGCCAGCGGCATCGCCGGCGGCGACGCCACCGGCGGCGGCATGGATATTGCATCCGGTTCGACCGCGACCGTCATGAACACCACGTTCCTGGGCAATATTGCCGATGGCGGTGCCGGCGGCACGGGAGCTGACGGAGGTGACGCGTATGGCGGCGGCATTGCGGTGACCGGCACGTCCTCGCTCTCACTCAGCGACGACACGCTCGGAGCGAACATTGCTCAGGGTGGAGCAGGCGGCAGTGGTGGCAATGGCGGCAACGGCCTGGGTGGCGGTTTCTATATCGATAGCGTGGCCATCGTTACCGTTACCGACAGCGCGATCCTCCTGAATCTGGCTTTGGGAGGTAGTGCCAAGCATCCCGACACTGATGGCGAAGGCATTGGCGGAGGCGTCTACACCCTGGGAACGTTCGACGACACCTCCACGAACATCGCGCTCAACCTTGCCTCCACCAGCGGCAACAACATCGGGCCTTGACCCCTTTTGACACCATTGACCCTTACCTCCTTCCGCCCGAGAGCGGAAGGTTGTCCATCCTCCTCAGGAGTTTCTTCCATGATGATGCGTTCCTGGATCCGCCGGTTGTTTGACCGGCATTTGCCCTCGCTCCCCGTCAACCGCACCATTCGCAAGGTGCCGTGCCGGTCCCGCCTGACGCTGGCAGCGCTGGAAGACCGCTGCGTTCCTTCGACGATCGTCGTTAACAACGCCACCGACACGGCCGTCACCGGCGAGATTGACCTGCGTCAGGCCATCGCCATGGCCAATACGAACGGGGGCAACGAGACCATCACCTTCAACAGCACTGTTTTCAAGTCAGCGCACACGATTACCCTGACCGGTGGCCAACTCGAATTGAGCGACACGACCGGGACGGAAACGATCACTGGCCCGAAGGCCGGCGTGACAGTCAGCGGCGGCGGCCTGAGCCGGGTGTTCCAGATCGACAATGGCGTTACCGCGTCGATCTCGGGACTGACGATCAGCGGCGGCTACGCCGCCAACGGGGGCGGTCTGAACAATGCCGGCTCGCTGACGATGACCAATTGCACCGTCAGCGGCAATTCTGCGACCGGCCACTACTACCGTGGCGGCGGTGGCGGCGTGTACAACACCGGCTCGCTGACGATGACCAACTGCACCGTCAGCGGCAACTCTGTTACCGGCAACTATTACGTCGGCGGCGGCGTGTGCAACACCGGCTCGCTGATGATGACCAGTTGCATCGTTAGCGGCAACGCCGCCGGTGACGGCGGCGGTGTGTACAGTTACTACGGCTCGCTAGATATGGTCAAATGCACAGTAAGCGACAACACGGCCACCGGTAGCGCCTTCGCGACCGGCGGAGGGATTATCGGCATCGGCACGGTAACCACGCTCACCAACTGTAACATCAAAGGCAACTCCGCCAGCAGTGGCGGTGGGATTGCGCAGTTATTCTACGGCTCGCTGACGATGACCAATTGCACCGTTAGCGGCAACACTGCTACCGGCCACGATACCATCGACAGCGACGTCGGGACCGGCGGCGGGGTGTCGGACGGGGCATTTACCTCGGTCTACTTGACAAACTGCACGATCACAGGAAACTCCGCTGCCTACGGTGGCGGCCTCTACAACAGTTTAGTTTCCACGGCCACGCTGACTAACTGCACGGTCAGCAGCAACACCGCCACTGGCGGCGGCGGTGGTGTGTTTAACTTCGAAACCTCCACGGCCACGTTGACCAACTGCGTTGTCAGCGGCAACTCTGCCCTCGGCAATAGCCAGGGGTTCACTGGAATTGGCCAACCTCAGGGCAGAAACGGCGGCGGCGGCGTATTGAACTGCGGAGACAGCACGGCCACGCTGACGAGCTGCTCCATCAGCGGCAACTCTGCGACCGGCTGCAACGGCGGCGGTGTGTTTAACCAATACAATTCCACGACCACGCTCACCAGTTGCACCGTGAGCGGCAACTCCGCAAGCAACGGCGGTGGGATTTCCAATCAGGGGACGCTGATCGTTTCCAACAGCAATCTTATCAACAATCAGGCCACGTCCATGGGGGGCGGTCTCAGCACTACTGGAGCTTCTTATTTTTCCAGAGATTTCCAAGGCGACGTCACCATCACCGATTCCGTGATCAGCCTCAACCAGGTCAAGTCATCCGGCACCGCTCAGGGCGGCGGGATATACAGCGCGAACAGCACGCTGTCGCTTGACAATTGCACGGTCGACCTCAATCAAGCCAAAGGCGGTAAAGGTGCCAGCGGCATCGCCGGCGGCGACGCCACTGGAGGAGGCATGGATATCGCATCCGGTTCGACCGCGACCGTCATGAACACCACGTTCCTGGGCAATATTGCCGATGGCGGTGCCGGCGGCACCGGAGCTGACGGCGGTGACGCGTATGGCGGCGGTTTCTATATCGACACCGGAGCGGTCGCCACCATCACCGACAGTACGATCCTTCTGAACCTGGCACTGGGCGGCAGCGCCACGCTTCCCGACACTGATGGCGAAGGCATTGGCGGAGGCGTGTACACCCTGGGAACTTTCGACGACATCTCCACGAACATCGCGCTCAACCTTGCTTCCACCAGCGGCAATAACATCGGGCCTTGACCCCTTTTGACACCATTGACCCTTACCTCCTTCCGCCCGAGAGCGGACGGTTTTTTCATCCTCCTCAAGAGTTTCGCCATGATGCTGCGTTCCTGGATCCGCCGGTTGTTTGACCGGCATTTGCCCGCCCTCCCCGTCAACCGCACCATTCGCAAGGTGCCGTGCCGGTCCCGCCTGAAGCTGGCAGCGCTGGAAGACCGCTGCGTTCCTTCGACGATCGTCGTCAACAATGCCACCGACACCGCAGTTGTCGGCGAGATCGACCTCCGTCAGGCCATCGCCATGGCCAATACGAACGGGGGCAACGAGACCATCACCTTCAACAGCACCGTCTTCAATACAGCGCACACGATTACCCTGACCGGTGGCCAACTTGAGTTGAGCGACACGACCGGGACGGAAACGATCACTGGCCCGAAGTCCGGCGTGACGGTGAGCGGCGGCGGTCTGAGCCGGGTATTCCAGATCGACGATGGCGTTACGGCGTCGATCTCGGGACTGACGATCAGCGGCGGCTACGCCTACTACGGGGGCGGCGGTGTGAACAATGCCGGCTCGCTGACGATGACCAGCTGCACCGTCAGCGGCAATTCTGTTACCGGCCCATACTACTCTGGCGGCGGCGTGTCCAACACCGGCTCGCTGACGATGACCAACTGCATCGTCAGCGGCAACTCGGCCGCTTTCGGCGGTGGCGGCGTGTACAGCTACTACGGCTCACTGGCAATGGCCAACTGCACCGTCTGCGACAACACGGCCACCCGTAGCGCCTTCGCCGATGGCGGAGGGGTCGCCGGCACTGGCTCGGTGACCACGCTCACCAACTGTAACATCAAAGACAACTCCGCCAGCACCGGCGGTGGGATTGCGCAGATCCTCGGCTCGCTGACGATGACCAACTGCACCGTTAGCGGCAACACTGCTACTGGCCACGCTACCAACGACAGCAGCCGCGGCAACGGCGGCGGGGTGGCGGACTGGGAGTATAGTTCGGTCTACTTGACAAACTGCACGATCACCGGAAACTCCGCCGCCTACGGTGGCGGCCTCTACAACGGTAGTTTTTCCACAGCCACGCTGACTAACTGCACCGTCAGTGGCAACACCGCTACCGCCGGCGGCGGCGGTGTGTTTAACTTCAACGTCTCCATCGCCACGTTGACCAACTGTAATGTCAACGGCAACTCTGCCCTCGGCGTTAGCCAGGCACTTGGGCGAATCGGCCTCTCTTCGGAAATAAACGGTGGCGGTGTATTTAACTCCGGAGAAAGCGCGGCCACGCTGATGAACTGCTCCATCAGTGGCAACTCCGCGACCGGCTGCAACGGCGGCGGCGTGTTTAACCAATACCGTTCCACGATCGCGCTCACCAGTTGTACCGTGAGCGGCAACTCCGCCGTCAACGGCGGTGGGATTTCCAACCAGGGGACGCTGATCGTTTCCAACAGCAATCTCATCAACAACCAGGCCACGTCAATGGGGGGCGGCCTCAGCACGACCGGAGGTTCTTATTATTTCCTGCATTTCCGAGGCGACGTCACGATCACCGATTCCGTGATCAGCCTCAACCAGGTCAACTCATCCGGTACCGCTCTGGGCGGTGGCATCTACAGTGCGAACAGCACGCTGTCGCTCAACAGTTGCACGGTGGACCTCAATCAAGCCAAAGGCGGCAGCGGTGCCGGCGGCAACGCCACCGGTGGAGGCATGGATCTCGCGTCCGGTTCGACCGTGACCGTCACCGACAGCACGTTTCTGGGCAATAGCGCTCTTGGCGGTGCTGGCGGCAAAGGAGCTGCCGGAGGCAACGCGTCTGGCGGCGGCATCGCCGTAACCGGCACGTCTTCGCTCTCGCTGAGCGGCGGAACAATCGGCGGCAACATTGCTCAGGGTGGAGCAGGCGGCAGTGGTGGCAATGGCGGCAACGGCCTGGGTGGCGGTTTCTATATCGATAGCGTGGCCATCGTTACCGTTACCGACAGCGCGATCCTCCTGAATCTGGCTTTGGGAGGTAGTGCCAAGCATCCCGACACTGATGGCGAAGGCATTGGCGGAGGCGTCTACACCCTGGGAACGTTCGACGACACCTCCACGAACATCGCGCTCAACCTTGCTTCCACCAGCGGCAATAACATCGGTCCTTGACCCTGCTTGGCCGAGGCTGTCTCCGAATGACTTCCAATCGTCCCCTGGAAGATTGGGGCAAGTCGTCACCGAGACATCAGCAACAACAATTGCCAAGCTCGAGATATAAGCCGTCGGTGAAAGCAGTAACAAAAAACAGCGGAGGCGCTTTCGCGCCTCCGCTGCCATTTACGTTTCAAGTCTCAAGAGGCATCATACCCCCATTAAGTCTCGCTTCTTGCTTTTGGGGCTCCCGTCTTTGGTCGGCTCATCGCCAAGACCAAAGGCAGTGTTGCCTTCCAGGACATCCTTCAGCCGCTGACGAGCAACGTGCAGCCGGCGCTTGATCGTGCCGACCGGCGTCTCGAACTCCTTGCTCATGTCCAAGAGGCTCTTGCCCTGCAGGTAGAAAGCCTCCAACGTCTGCCGGTCGAGATCCTTCAACTGCTTCAAGCCCTCGTGCAGCTCTTCCTTCGCTTCCTTCCGCTCGATTTCCTCCAGCGGGCCGTTCGTGCGGGCCTGGACCATGTCGAGGACTTCCGGCTCCGTGCCCGTCAACGGGCCTCGGCGCATCAGGCGGTTGATTGCCATCCGGGCCGTGATCCGGCGCAACCAGCCTGCGAAGCAGCGCGGGTCGCGCAACTGCGGCAGCTTCTTCATGCCGTGCACGAAGACTTCCTGGGCCAGTTCCTGGGCCTCGAGCGGGTCGTGAACGCGGGTCAAGGCCATTGCGTAGACCGAACCCTGGAACCGCTCGACCAGTTCGCCGTAAGCGCGACGGTCGCCCCGCTGTGCCTGTTCAACCAAGGTCGTGATTTCAATCCAAGACATTGTGTGGGTTCCTGTCCCGATCCAGGTGTTGACCACCTCGTTCAATCTCGGACTCCCGCTGGCGATCTCGGATTGGTAGCTATCCGAAGTTCGCGTTTGGTCGTCCGAAATCCGAGGCGGATTTCGTGGCACCGTAGGCCGAACAGCGCGATCAACCCCTGGATCAGTGCTGGGGGATCGCAATCCATTCCGCCTGCATCCGCCGATCGGCTTCGCGGGCTTTTCTGTCGGCAAACGACAAAGCCCGAGCACGAACCTTTGGGGATGCGGTGTAGCTTGAAGCGGTCATGGTTCAGCGATCCGCAATAGACACAAGAGTGCCTTGAGCAGGGAAGTTGAAGCTGACAGCTAAAAGCTGATGGCTGTTACAACGTAGGAACGAAGTTCGTTCTGGTTTTCCGGATGAACGGTCTTATGCGTATCCTCCGAAGTCTCGGAGGCTGCAATGTGCGGACGAAAGCTAGTTCGGAGAACGCAACATTAAGACCGACTCATCCTCACTTTCCGTGTATCTGGGTCCGGGCCGTTCCGCGTACAGGTTGTTGACCTGTAAAGGTTTGGGACTGCACATCGCGTTGATCGTGCGATTGGTAATCGTGATCAGCGTGGACTCGATGACAGCTCCGCCCCTCGGAACCGACCCTGCCGATATCCGCTGTCCTGCCTCTACCGGCGACCGTCGCCGGGGTTGAGGTGACAGGGAACGCGACCAAAGTTGCTAACGAATTGCCGGTAAGGCAGTTTGCTAAACAACTCATGTCGCGACAGGCAAGGAAACCAAAACGACTCGCGGCGAGCCGACCGGCCCGTTTCGTGGTCGTTGCCATATACGTCGAGACGTATACGCGTGACCACAAAGCGGGTTCTGGGTTCGCCCACGAGGACGGCGCGGGACGCCGTTCTTGGGACAGGGTTGTCGGAGGTAGACGCATTCCGGTCAGATTACCGGACGCGGCGATCCGATCCTGTTTGGCCACGTTGACGGCCTTCAGGGTCTTCTGCACCAGGTTCTGGTTGATCTTGACCATTGCATTTCCTCCGGCAATTGCTTGAATGTAGAGACGTTGTCAGAACGTCTCATTTGACGTAAGACCGGAACAAGTAAGAGTTTGAAACTACTTCACACTAACCCGAAGCGTAAGCGAGGTAACGACTTACGGACCTCGCTTACGCTTCGGGTTAGTGTCGCATGACACAACTGACAGTTGGGCTTCCACCCATTATACCACACTCATTGTGGTAACGAAGCGGGCAATACTATAACGTACTTCGTCCCATTTTTGACTGCATTTTTCCATTTTTTTGAAAAAGATGCGAGTCTATGGTCCAGGTGGTACAACTCTGACGGGCCAAGGATGACGGAGGTTCGCGATCGAGAAAATATTTCGTTCTTTTATTCTGGCCGTGGGGCAGGCATTCTTGCCTACCATCGCGCTTCGGCAAACAGGAATGTCTGCCCCACATATAAGCGTTACAGCTTGGAACTTTCCTCTTCTTTAGATACTTTGACACAAAGATTATTCCTTCTCGCATGGTAAGAATGGAATTTTTTCAATTACGGTAAAGGAAATTGTGTCATGGGAAATCCCGCAGGTGTGCAGAAGAAGAAGAGAGAGCGTCGCCGGAAAAAACTGGAAGATCGGCTAATCGCCAGAGCTGTTGCTGCTCAGCCGAAACCGACGACGGATAAGAAGTCGTAAAAGACGAAAACCCTGAGAATGCCAATCGGGAGATTGGCGTTCCCGGAAAACTCATTTCAACAGTAATCCCAGCAGGCCCAAAGCCACGCCAAGAGTGACCACCGCAAGGATATGCCACTTCCCGGTTCCCTGCGAAAGAGCATGTGGTGCTGTTTTCGTTGCCGAAATGCGCTGGGAATGCTGCTGGGAAACCAGCGCTGTCATCACTGCCGATTCGGCGGCTTCTTCCGCCTGGAGGGGTTCCTCAACTATCGGCCCACTGGTGGGTTTCACCCACGTTGGTCGTGAGTGAAGCGCTGCCGAGGCGGTGGAACGCCCCGAAACGTGATCGGCCGGCGTTTCGATCGCGGGTTGGCGTGTAAGGTTTACCGGTGCATTTTTTTGCCATGCGATCAAGGCCGCGATCACATCTCTGGCGTGCTGATAACGCCTGTCCGGCGTCTTCGCCATCATTTTGCCGACAATCTCCTCCAACCGGGGGTCGATCTCCGGGCGTATCTGACTCATTCGCGTGGGTACGTGAATTTGAGCTGCTAGAATCTTGGAATGGGACGGACCATCCGGCAAAGGCGTCTTGCCGGTCAGCATGAAATAAAGGGACGCACCAAGGCTGTAAATATCGGCGCGGTGATCGACCCAGGGGCCGTCCAAACTTTGTTCGGGAGCCATGAAGTCGACCGTGCCAAGAATTTCCACACCCTGTTGGACCGTCAGATTATCGCTGCGTTCGTCCGTGAATCGGGCCAGGCCCAAATCGAGGATCTTGATGGTTCCTTGTTTATCGACCAGCAAATTTCCCGGTTTGATGTCCCGGTGAACCAGTCCGGAATCGGCAATGTGTTGCAGTCCTCGAAAGCCTGAATGCCGTAGTTGACGACATCTTCGACCGGCAGAGTTGCTTTGGTCTTTCGCAATTCGTCGAGGCTGCACCCGTCGACATATTCCATCACCAGGAAATGTCGCCCATTATCTTCATCGATGTCAATCGTGCGAATGATATTCGGATGCTCGAGCAATGATGCGGCGCGAGCCTCTCTTCGGAAGCGACGGAGTGTTTTGTCATCCTGTTGCAAGAGGTTATTGGACAGCACCTTGATCGCAACGAGAGTCTTGAGCAGTCGGTTTTCGCACAAGAAAACCATCCCCGTGGCACCGCCGCCGAGCGGTTTTCGGACGCGATAATTTCCCAGGTCGAAGCCGCGCGCGCGCCCTTGAAGCAATTGGTCGGCCTGGAAGGCCGTAATCAGATTGGCCTCGACAAATTTCCTGGCCAGATCGATCGGGCTTTGCGACGAAGAGTTTTGGGACAAAAAGCGATCGAGTTGCTTGCCATCCACCAGATCGCTTTTGCGAACCAATTGAACGAGATCGTTTGAAGAAGCAGGAGGAACAGGCACAGCAAACTCCCGGGAGGCAACGTAAGGTGCGCAAAGTTATGAAATCCTAGAACGACTTTCTACTCGACGCAAATCCGCTGGGTGGAGTGGAGGGTTGAGAGTGAGCGGTGGAGGGTAGAGCCAGGAGGGTTGACTTCGATCATTGTTCCACCATACACTTTCAACATCTCACCCTCCACCCTGCACTCATCACCCTCCACGCAACAAATGTCGATCCTCCATATTCGTCGCGCCGTTTCTACCGATCAGGCCGTTCTTGTCGATTTTAACTGCAAAATGGCCTGGGAAACCGAACATAAACGTCTCGATGAGGCAACAGTTCTCAGGGGTGTCGGTGCAGTGTTTGCCGATCCCGCGAAAGGGTTCTATATTGTGGCGGAAAAAGAGGGTGAAGTGATCGGGCAATTGATGATAACCACCGAATGGAGCGACTGGCGCGATGGCTGGTTCTGGTGGATTCAGAGTGTCTACGTTTGCGAGAAAGCCCGCCGGAGCGGTGTTTTTCGTTCATTGTTCGAGGAAATCCTTCGATTGGGACGGGAAGCTGGGAATATTGTAGGCATCCGGTTATACGTTGAGAAGGACAACCTGCATGCGCAACGGACCTACCAAAGTTTGGGAATGAAGGAGGGGCCGTACTTATTGTTCGAGCGTTCGCCCTTATCAGGCATGAATTGAGTACGGCAGTGCCACGGCAAATATTCTAGTTTTTATTTTAGCATTTGTCTGTTAGTTATATCCGATCTGGAAGTATCATTTCCCTCACGGCGTTCTCATCTCGTACTGTCTAGATTATTACCCAGTGGATAAGAATTTTTCAGGGCGGTCGCTCGTCTTTATCTAAGGAAGGTTTTCGTTCTCTTTCTGCGATTATTGCGAAAACGCAATCGCACATTCCCTCGAATCCGCCCAGGAATACGGCAGTTTGTTGGCGGATTGCCCACATGGCAATCCCATTTGATAATCTTCCCTGAACGAAAAGTTCCGGCCAGGAAGCTTTGCGTTTCTGTACCGACTACTTTGAGAAATAATTCTCGAAGTCTTCGTTACCTCCTCGCCCAATTTGTGTTCGGTTCCTGGAGAGGCAGTGCAGAAGATAGTTGGAGAGCGTGAGGAGTTCCGTTTTTTGCTCCAATCAGAATTTTTTCGGAAATTCTGCGCAAATATTGAACACCGATTCGTTCGTTTTGAGGTCGGACTTGCGTTACGGAAAAGTTCCTGGCAAAATAAACAATGCAAGCGGGTTCCTCGATTGAGGAAAAGCTTCGATAAATCTTTGCCGTTGACGTAAGGTTTCGAGTTGGCGGATGTAATTTGTATTGGGAGCTGCCATCGCAGATTGTGGTGGGCGGTGTGTAATCGTGTTTGGTAAAAGTTACTATCGTTTGTTGGTGATCGGTTTGCTGCTCTTCGACCCGGCCATAAATAGGACTCACTTTGGAAATGTGTTGCAAAACACATGGCGGTTTCGAGCAAGAGAAAAGGGTCATCGCAGTCTTGGGGAAGCGGTAGTGCTTTGGTCCCGATCTGAGTTCAGATCGGATGTTGGAAGTGGAAATCTGAGTTAACAGAAAGAGAGGAACCAACATGTTCCGATCCGCATTTCGATTGTTGAGCATTACTGCAATCCTGTTGGGACTCGCATCGGTGGTCCCAATGTCGAACCGCCGTGAGGTCAGCGCACAACCACCGAACATCGGCCCGCAAATCTTCCGGCCCGGGTTCCCGCAACCCACCACTCCCCCGGAACTCATCTCCGGAAACCCGCTTTTGCCGGCTAACTTCGCAGGCATGCAAGGCGGCGAGATGATGGGTGGCGGCCAGATGATGGGTGGTGGCCAGATGATGGGCGGCGGCCAGATGATGGGCGGCGGCGAGATGATGGGAATGATGGGTGGCGGCCAAATGATGGGCGGCATGATGGGTGGTGGTATGATGGGTGGAATGATGGGCGGCGGGATGATGGGCATGGGCGGCATGGGCATGATGGGCCGTGGCATGATGGGTGGTGGCATGATGGGTGGTGGCATGATGGGATGGGCGGCATGATGGGCGGCATGAGCATGATGGGTGGAATGATGGGTGGTGGAATGATGGGTGGTGGCATGATGGGTGGCGGCATGATGGGTGGCGGTATGATGGGTGGGGGCATGATGGGTGGCGGTATGATGGGTGGCGGCATGATGGGTGGCGGCATGATGGGCGGTGGAATGATGGGCGGCGGAATGATGGGTGGCGGCGTGGGCCCTAAGGGCCTCGGAATCATGCAGTTGCCGCAAATGGGTGCGATGGGTGGCGGTGGCGGCATGGGAATGATGGGTGGCGGCATGGGAATGATGGGTGGCGGCATGGGAATGATGGGTGGCGGCATGGGAATGATGGGCGGACGGTATGGGAATGATGGGTGGCGGAATGATGGGAATGATGGGTGGCGGAATGATGGGAATGATGGGTGGCGGCATGATGGGTGGTGGTATGATGGGAATGATGGGTGGCGGCATGGGTATGATGGGTGGCGGCATGGGTATGATGGGTGGAATGATGGGCATGATGGGTGGCGGCATGGGAATGATGGGTATGGGTGGTATGGGAATGATGGGTATGGGTGGTATGGGAATGATGGGTGGCATGAATATGATGGGCGGCATGGGCATGATGGGGATGCGCGGAGGAATGGGCATGATGGGTGGAATGAAAGGTTTTGGGTTCACTGGAAACCTGGGCCTTTAGCCACGCGTCCGCGCCGTCGAAGACATAAGAACGCTGGCCTCACGTGCAAACGGGGAGGCCAGTTCCTTTTCTCGCGATGAAAACATTCTGGTCGATGTTCCGGCTCACTTTCTTTTGACCGGAATCAAAGCTCTTTTCAAGCAACACCGATGCGATTTCACTTGGTCGAACCGGTAGCGATTAACTCAATCCTGGCTTGGTCCTTATCGAATGTAATCGTCGTCACGATCCGATCGATCACTTCGAGATTTGCGATTGATGCAGTTCATTTCATCGGTCCATGATTTTTCAAGTAGCAAAATCAATTGGATAGTTATTTTCCATTGCATCCGCCGGCTTTGCCGAGCCGTGTAACTTCCATTTATTTTGGCACGATGATTGCAGAAAGTGGTAGAGATAGTTTCGTGCGCCAAGAGGCTGATTCGGAGATGTATTGTAGCCTGGAACTCGCATCGATTGCGCAGCAGACTTGACGCAACAACATTAAGGCTTCGTTATTCGGTTATTCGAGAAAGCAAGGCTGTTTTCACGGCGACTCAAGGCAATTGTCCCGTTCAATTTTCCATGCCGACTGAACCTTTTTGACGATCCCACTCGAACAAAAAGTCCTCAATCGAATTGCACGAAAACAATCGGGCTGGAAACTCTGTCGCTATGAGAATGTTCAGGAATTCGAGACCTGGGTAGCAATGCATTCGATTCGATACTAACTCAGTTGAAGTTACTATCGCCTCCCGGCTCGTTAGCAGTTGTATTCCAGGCGCGTACCGGCCGCGAAAGGATGCCGCAATCATCTTTGTTTTGGGGAAATGAGAGTAACGCGTTGTTCCGATCCGGATGCGGATCGGGTAGCGAACAAAGAAAACTGACTTAACCAGAAAGGCAAATACCAAATGTTCCTCTCCGCATTTCGATTTTTAAGCATTACCGCAACCCTGTTGGGACTTGCATCGGTGATCCCTATGTCTCACCGCCGTGAGGCGAGCGCACAACAACCACCGAACATCGGCCCGCAGATCTTCCGGCCTGGGTTTCCACAGCGCTCCACGCCTCCGCAAATGATTTCGGGCAACCCCAACTTGCAGAGTTTCGCGGGCGGCGGTGGCATGCAGGGTGGCGGTATGATGGGTGGCGGTATGATGGGTGGCGGCCAGATGATGGGCGGTGGCATGATGGGTGGCGGCATGATGATGGGTGGCGGCGGCATGATGGGCGGCGGCATGATGGGAATGCGTGGCGGTATGATGGGTGGCGGTATGATGGGTGGCGGTATGATGGGTGGCGGTATGATGGGCATGATGGGTGGCGGTATGATGGGTGGCGGCATGATGGGCATGATGGGTGGCGGCATGATGGGCATGATGGGCGGTGGCATGATGGGTGGCATGATGGGTGGTGGCATGATGGGAATGCGAGGCGGTATGATGGGCGGCATGATGGGTGGCGGCATGATGGGAGGCATGATGGGCGGTGGCATGATGGGTGGCGGTATGATGGGTGGCGGTATGATGGGTGGCGGTATGATGGGTGGCGGCATGATGGGTGGCGGCATGATGGGTGGCGGCATGATGGGCGGTGGCATCGGTCCAAAGGGTCTCGGGATCATGCAGTTGCCGCATATGGGTGCGATGGGTGGCGGTGGCGGAATGATGGGCGGCATGATGGGTGGTGGCATGATGGGTATGATGGGTGGCGGCATGATGGGCGGCATGATGGGTATGATGGGTGGCGGCATGGGCATGATGGGAGGAATGATGGGTATGATGGGTGGCGGAATGATGGGTATGATGGGTGGCGGAATGATGGGTATGCGAGGCGGAATGATGGGCGGCATGATGGGCATGATGGGAGGCATGGGAATGATGGGAATGGGAGGCATGGGAATGATGGGAATGGGAGGCATGGGAATGATGGGCGGTATGATGGGAATGATGGGAATGCGTGGCGGAATGATGGGCGGTATGAAGGGGTTTGGCTTTGTCGGGGATTACGGTATCTAATCGGCAAGTTCTGCCCTCGTCACCAAAAAGATGAGGGCATTGCTTTCATACACTGCGCTGGAAAAATGATTATCTATTGGATAATTATTTTCCAGAAATAGGTTCTTATAATTATTTGGTAGTAAGTGAATGAATGATTCTTGAGCCAGTAGACTTCGGATTGTGCGGCCTTGGATAAAGCGCGTAAATTGGGCAGAAGCTTCCGAGATCTTTGAGTTTTTCTCTCGCTGGCGCTAGCGATTTGTGTGACGGGGTTCTAGCGCGGTCGTTCCACGACCTCCTTCAAGAGCCGGCATTCCCGGCCCTCTTGGGCAGTTGCGCTCGCTATCAACTCTATTATTGGCATAACGATTGCATTCGTGCTATTCCAGGGGGCAATTCCTGCCTCCGGACACGCATTGAATTATCTTTCGCAGTCGAAAACTCCTAACTTTTTTGCGGGAAGGCATGACCAAGCTAATGCAACAACATGCCAACCCTGTGCTGCGATTATCACGAAAAGTCAATCTGCTCTTCGATTCACGGCTCCCCACCATGAGAGCCGTCCTTTCCTTTGCTGCTTTAGCTGTCATTGTCATTCTTGCCTGACCTTTTGTTTTGGCCGCTTGGCCAAACGAAAAGTTCTGCCACCGAAGTTGGTTTAGATGAGGATCGCCTCTTCGGAAAATGGCTTGCCCGCAGGCATTTCACAGTCAGCGCCTCGCGAGACGAGAGATCGTTTTGTTCGTTGCCATCCTCGCTCAGACAGAGGGTGGAGCTTGAAACCCGTGTTTTCCAATAAGGGAGGAACGAAATGTTCCGATCTGGATTGCAATTATTGTTCGTTTCTACAATTATCCTGGGAATCGCATCGCTGATCCCCATGACAACTCGCCGTGAAGTAAACGCACAACCGCCGAATATCGGACCCCAGTTTTTCCGACCTGGGTTTCCACAGCGCACCACGCCCCCTCAAATGATTTCGGGCAACCCCAACTTGCAGAGTTTCGGCGGGGGACAAGGCGGCGGCATGATGGGCATGGTGGCATGATGGGTGGCGGCATGCATGGGCATGGGCATGATGGGTGGCGGCATGCATGGGCGGCATGATGGGTGGCGGCATGATGGGCTGGCGGCATGCAGGGCGGCATGATGGGCGGCGGTATGATGGGTGGCGGCATGAGGCGGCATGATGGGCGGTGGTATGATGGGCGGCGGCATGATGGGTGGGCGGCATGATGGGCATGATGGGCGGCGGCATGATGGGCGGCGGCATGATGGGCGGCGGTATGATGGGGGGATGATGGGCGGCGGCATGATGGGCGGGAATGATGGGCGGTGGCATGATGGGCGGTGGCATGATGGGCGGTGGTATGATGGGCGGCGGGATGATGGGCGGCGGGATGGGTGGCGGCGGCATGATGGGAGGCGGCATGATGGGCGGCGGCATGATGGGCGGTGGAATGCGGTGCCGATGGGCGTCGGAATCATGCAGTTACCGCATATGGTGCATGGGCGGCAGGTGATGGCATGATGGGCGGCGGTATGATGGGTGGCGGTATGATGGGTGGCGGCATGATGGGCATGATGGGCGGCGGTATGATGGGTGGCAGATGGGCGGCGGAATGATGGGCATGATGGGCGGCGGCATGATGGGCGGCGGCATGATGGGCATGGGCGGCGGCATGATGGGCATGGGTGGAATGATGGGCATGGGCGGCATGGGAATGATGGGCATGGGTGGCAGGGAATGATGGGCATGGGTGGTGGCATGATGGGTGGCATGGGAATGATGGGCATGGGTGGCATGGGAATGATGGGTGGCATGGGTGGCATGGAATGATGGGCATGGGCGGCGGCATGATGGGCGGCGGCATGAAGGGTTTCGGCTTTGTGGGTAACTCCGGAATCTAATGGTCGGACCATCTGCGTTGCTGAATTCCGGCCTCACGTGGAAACAATGGGGCCGGCTTCGTTTTCGACCGGCCAGGAAACTGCACTGGGGCTTTCGGCGAGGAGAACCTCCAGCGCAAACATCAGGAGACAAGTGGTGTTTAGTGCTTAGTGTGTTTGATTGAACCAGCTTGCAATCCTCATCAACTCTCGACGAAAACTCATTCACCGAGCAACCCAATGCGAAAAATTGTCCTGGTAGCGATTGGTTTTCTGTCGCACTCAATGTTGCCGGACAAGCTGCTATCTGTCGAGGAATAGACATTCCCATTTCCTGGAATCACCCCATCTATGCGTTGACCTTGCTCAACCCTATATAGTTCACTGAAGCCCTGTCAGCTGCCCAAAATGTGTATTCGTGTCCATCGCGGAGAAGACCTTATGCCGTTAGTCCCCTTACGACTACTATTGGATCATGCAGCTGAGAACAACTATGGGCTGGCAGCCTTCAACGTCAATAACATGGAACAGATCCAGGCCATCATGGAAGCGGCCAAGGAGACCGATTCCCCAGTGATCGTTCAGGCGTCGCGCGGCGCACGGAGCTATTCCCAGGATGCCTATCTCCGTCATCTCATGCTGGCGGCTGCGGAACTCTATCCGCAAATTCCCGTTGCCATGCACCAGGATCACGGCAACAGTCCTTCCACCTGTAAGAGCGCCATCGAACAAAACTTTACCTCGGTGATGATGGATGGATCCTTGAAGGAAGATGCCAAAACCCCGCCGATTACGACTACAACGTCAAAGTCACTGCCGACGTGGTGCACATGGCACATCCGCTAGGCATCTCCGTGGAAGGCGAGCTTGGTTGTCTCGGTTCGCTCGAAAGCGGCATGGGAGAGGCCGAGGATGGCCACGGCGCGCACAGGGAAACTCGAACATTCCCAACTCTCGACCGATCCGGCTCAAGCCGAAGATTTCGTCTCGAAGACCAAGGTCGATGCCCTGGCCGTCGCCATCGGCACCAGCCACGGCGCCTACAAGTTTACGCGCAAGCCCGATGGTGCGGTGCTGGCGATGGATCGTATCATCGAGATCCACAGAGCGGCTTCCGAACTGTCACATGGTAATGCACGGCTCCTCGAGCGTGCCGCAAGACTTGCAGGACATGATCAACAAGTATGGCGGCAAGATGAAACAGACCTGGGGCGTGCCGGTGGAAGAGATTCAGCTTGGCATCAAACACGGCGTTCGCAAGATCAACGTCGATACCGACAACCGCATGGCGATGACTGCGGCGATCCGGAAGGTATTGGCGGAGGCTCCCGATAAATTCGACCCGCGCGATTACCTGAAACCCGCGCGGGAAGCGATGCGGAAAGTTTGCAAGGATCGAATGGTCGTCATTCGGTCAAGCAGGCAATGCCGGCAAGATCAAGCCGGTCACTTGCAAAGAATTCTCCAAGATATATGGGTAAATCCCAAATCCGAACTCAACTGAGTTCGACCTCCGCATGTGCTCGTGCCGGTCATCCGTGAGCGGGATATGGTTTTCGGGTTGTTCGTTGCCGTCGAGGAGAATCCGCTTCACGGTCGAGCCCGTGCCGAGTTTCCTGAAGGTGATGTGATAGACGGTTTCGCGATAGCGGTAGTGAATCTTGAACGATGCCCAGCTCGAGGGAAGGCATGGTGCGAAGCGAAGCTTGTCGACATCCAGCCGCAACCCGAGCAGCGATTCCGTGATGAGCCGATACATCCAGCCAGCCGAGCCGGTGTACCAGGTCCAGCCGCCCCGGCCGGTGTGCGGCGACAACGGCGTACACATCGGCGGCCACGACATAGGGCTCGACCCGGTAGAGGGCGATTGCCTCCGGCGTGTCGCCGTGGGTGATTGGGTTGATCAGCGTGAAGAGTTCCCAGGCACGTTTCGCAATCGCCCATGCGCCGCGAAGGCCATCGACGGCCCAGATCGGCGGCATGGGTGTACTGGCCGCCATTCTCGCGCACGCCGGGGACGTAGCCTTTGATGTAACCGGGATTGAGTGCCGACTTGTCGAAAGGCGGATCGAGGAGCTGGATGAGCCGGGCATCGCGGCGGACCAGCCGGCGGTCGAGGTTCTCCATGGCCTGATCCATTCGCCCGTTCGTGCCGGCACCGGAAAGGACCGACCAGCTTTGCGAGATGGAATCGATCTGGCACTCCGAATTGATCGCCGATCCGAGCGGCGTGCCGTCATCGAAGTACGCGCGGCGATACCATTCGCCATCCCAGCCGTGTTCTTCGATATTGCCTCGCAGCCGTGCCGGCTTCGAGCGTGTATTTGTCAACGGTGGCAACGTCTCCACGGCGGCGGGCAAGTTCCACGAATTGCATGAGCACGTCGTAGAGGAAGAACGCCAGCCAGACGCTTTCGCCCTTGCCTTGCTGGCCGACCAGATTCATGCCGTCATTCCAATCGCCGCAACCCATCAGGGGCAAGCCGTGGCTGCCGAAGCGCAAGCCGTTCTCGATGGCGCGGACGCAATGCTCATAAAGCGTGCCGACGTCATCGGAGATCTGTGGCAAATCGTAGTTCGACTCCTCATCCGGCACGCAGCGTTCGGGCACGCGAGAACGGCACGCGTTCGTCGAGCACGCCGGTGTCGCCGATGGTCGTGACATAGCGGCACGTCGCATAGGGAAGCCAAAGGAAGTCGTCGGAAAAATGCGTGCGCACGCCGCGTCCCACAGGCGGATGCCACCAGTGTTGCACGTCTCCTTCGCGGAATTGGCGCCCGGCGGCGCGGAGAAGATGTTCGCGCAGCAGGCCGGGCTCGGCATGCACCAGGGCCATGGCGTCTTGCAATTGATCGCGAAAGCCAAACGCGCCGCCGGACTGGTAAAATCCCGTCCGCGCCCACATGCGACATGCCAGCGTTTGGTACATGAGCCAGCCGTTGGCCAGGAAGTTCACGGCCGGATCGGGCGTTTCGACGTGGACCGCGCCCAGCGTTCGACTCCAGTAATGCCAAACTCCTTCCAGGGCGGCGTAAGCGTTGCCGGCGCCGCGGAAGCGCTGAACGAGTTGCCGTGCCTGCTCATCGCTGCCGGCCGCACCGAGGATGAAGACGATGTCCTTTTCCTGGCCGTCCTCGAGCGACACCGGAACTTGCATGGCGACGCACGGATCGAGCCCGGCGCCGACGCGGCCGGAGAGCCGGACGCGGCGCAGGGCGGCGGGATTCGCCGGCGTGCCGTTGCGGCCGAGGAATTCGGTGCGGTCGCCGGTGACCGTGCGGATCGTTTCGCTGCGTCAACAAAGACGACGCGGTCGGCAAACTCGTTGTTGTACGGGTTGCGAGCGAAGAGCGCGCCGCAGACGGGGTCCACCTCGGTCACCACGTGCATGAGCGATTTGTCTCGCAGTTCGCCCAGCACGAATTCCCAGTAACCCGTCACCGAAAGTTCGCGGTGCCGGCCGGAGCGGTTCGCGATTTTGAGACGGGCGAACTTGACCGGCGCATCCGTGGCGACATAAATACTGAGTTCGGTGACGATGCCGTCCTCGGTGTATTCGAACATGCTGTAGCCGAAACCGTGACGGGCGACATATGGGTTTTGCCCGCGTGCCGGCAGCGGCGATGGCGACCAGAACTGGCCGGTCTCTTCATCGCGCAGGTACAGGGCTTCGCCGCTTGCGTCGGTGACCGGATCGTTGTACCACGGTGTGAGCCGAAACTCATGACTGTTCTCGGCCCAGGTGTAGGCGCAGCCGCTCTCGGAAACGACGGTGCCGAACTGGGGATTGGCAATCACGTTGACCCACGGCGCGGGTGTGGTCTTGTCCGGTCCAAGCAGCATGACATATTCACGGCCATCCCGGCTGAAGCCGCCCAGGCCGTTGAAAAACGCCAGGTCGCGTTTTGGCATCTTCCGCCGCGAGGAGGATCGGTTCGGCGGCGGATGGGTTTGAGCAGAGCAATGGCCAGATTCGTGCGGCCTCGACGCTCGATCTGTTCGGTAAAGGTGCCGGCATCGTCGACGAGAATGGCACGTGCCACGGTTTGCAAGAGCGATCGATCTTCTTCCGACATCTGCTCGCCGCGTCGCACGAAGATCCCGCCGGGCTTGTCTACCAGCGACGCCTCCGGGCTGGCCGCGACAAGATCCATGATCGTGTCCTGCAGCGTCTGACGATAAACCGAGTCGTCTTCGTTCCAGATGACCAGATCGACAGCAACGCCTTTCATCCGCCAGTAGGCGTGAGCCTGCACGGCCTGGCGCACCAACTCGATGCGCTCGCGATCCCGAATGCGGACCAGCACAATGGGCAGATCTCCCGAGATGCCATAGCCCCAAAGACCCGATTGTCCGCGGCGGTTGCGGATTAACACGCTGGCCTTGGCCCGGCGTAATGCGGAGGCGTAGATGATCGAGCCTGCCAGTCGACCGTAAACTTGAGCATCCGCCTCGCTGGCGTTCAGTTGGCGCAACAAGATTTGGCCGTGGGTCCAGGCCAAGTCGAAGACGCGGTCCGCGAGGCGAGGGTCGGAATATTTTTCGGTCATCGCCATCGCCGCTTCGCGCGTCTCGGCCACGCCGGTAACCAGATCGATCCGCGCTGTTTCTCCCGGTTGCAGGATGACGACGCGGCGAATGCAAATCACCGGATCGAGCACCGGACCCTCACTGTCGGAAAGCGGCGATTTTGCGTCCATGCAGATCGGAGCGGCCAGCGGTTCGGCCCCGGCCGATGAATGTCATTCGGTCGGTTTCGAACGAGGCGTCGCCGACGGTCGTGCCCCGGACGGTCATCAGGTGCATCATCCAGGGCGGCTTTTCCTCGGCCGAGCGTGGCCGGCGCGTGCACAGAATGGCCTGACGATCGCGCACCAATTCCGTCTGCACGAACAAATTGCTGAACGCCGGATGCGACAGATCGTGGGCTGCGAGGGCCAGAACCACTTCGGCATAACTGGTGAGTTCGATGGTGCGGGGGATCTTGGAGCGGTTCGTGATCGTGATCCGGCGCAATTCGATGTCGTCTTCAGGCGAAACGCTGATTTCGGTGTGGGTGTCGATCCGTGTCGTCGCTGCGGCGGAACTCGGCGCGGGACTGCGTGAAGATGGCCTCGTAGCGTTTGCACGGCTTGAGCGTTGGTTGCCAGGCAGTGGACCAGAGAACGCCGCTGTCCAGATCGCGCAGATAGCAGAATGTGCCCCAGCAATCGCGCGTGGCGTCTTCCCGCCAGCGGGTCACGGCCAGATCTCGCCAGCGGCTGTAACCGCCGCCCGCACTGGTGATCACGACATGGTATCGGCCGTTGGAAAGCAGGTGCACTTCCGGGACGGGTCCGCCTGGGTCGGTGAAGACCCGCATCGCACCTTCCTCTTCGGCGGAGTTGCTGCGCGTGGTACCGGCTTCCGCGACGTGCGGGAAGATCGGCGCGACGGCCTTGGGCACGCGCTCCTGAAGCAAGAGGTCGGCGGCACGCAGCACCGGGTCGGCTTCGAACCGCCGTTGCATCGGCTTGTCCAGCAGCACGTATGCCAGCGCCAGCAGGCTCATCCCCTCGTGATGGGCCATGAACTGGCGGATACCTGACGCTCGGTCACGCCCAGCTGGGCACGCGCGAAGGCGTGTAATCCACGGCCTCGTAAGAATCCATACGCGCCTTGGCGACCCTTCCGCGGCCAGGCGTTCGAGATTCGCACACGCCGCCTCCGGCGCGACCATCAGCGCCAGACGCTGGCATAGGGCGCGATGACCAGATCCTCGGCCAGTCCACGCTTCAACCCCAGACCCGGCACGCCAAAGGCGCGGTATTGATAGTTCATGTGGGCATCGGTGGTGTTGTAGCCCGATTCCGAGATGCCCCACGGCACGCCACGCTGTCTGCCGTAAGCGATCTGTCGGCGCACCGACCGCCCGGTAGGTCTGGTCGAGCAAAGTGTGCTCGATAGGTGGGCATGACCAGAAGCGGCATCAGATACTCGAACATCGAGCCGCTCCAACTCAACAACGTGGTTCGCGCCCCCCGTCGATGTGAGCAGTCGGCCCAGTGCGAACCAATGTTCCTGCTTGATCTGCCCTTGAGCGATCATCACATAGCTCGCCAGGCGAGCCTCCGAGGCCAGCAGATCATAGAAGCTGTTGTCGCGTCGCTGATCGCCGACATTGTAGCCGATGGCGAACAAATCGCGGGTCTTGTCAAACAGGAATGTAAAGTCCATGTCAGCGAATTCATGGGACTGACTTGCCAGATAAGAAAAGGATTTTGATTCGGTCGGCAGCCCAGTTGGGAGGCTGAGATCGCCTGTCGCAATTGGCCGAGCCAGTCCACTCCGATTTGTTCGACAATCTTTTTCAACAATCCATCAACCAGATGGAAGCATCGATTGCTGCAAAGCGGCGACTTCTGGAAGGTTTTTCGCAGCCTCGAGCAGAACCAATAGATCGCACATTCGGTCGAGTCGTAGGAGCCCTCCGGAAGGCGGAGGAATCGCCGCCCAGGCTGCGATGTGAAGAAGATCGTCACGGTGATCAGTGCAGGAACGCTCCAACGCGCTGGCCCACCAACGAATCTCTTCATCCGTATCTGCCTGCGGCGATGCAAGTTCCGTAGCTACGTTGCGAGCCGTTGCAAGAATGTCGTCATTGAAGCTGACAAGCGTGTCGGGTCGGTTCTCCAGGTCGTTTGCCAGCCGGTGAATTTTCTGCAGCACATCGGCTGACACCACCGGTGCGACCTTTTTCTGCTCCGTGCGGTGAAGACCACCGGCGACGTCAAGGAGAACGTACGCAGTGTCTTCGATGCCAGCAAATGGGCGGCTCTCAGCAGTTTCGTCTGAAGTTCGAGCAAGCCGCTGCGGAGCACCAGCAGGTGACCGGCCATGTTGCCGCTGTCTACCGTGGACACATAGAGCGGAAGCAGAGGTTTGAGCGAACGCGTGTCGTACCAGTTGTAGAAATGGCCTCGGTGGCGCTCCATGCGGGCCAGGGTGGAAAACGTTTTGCGAATTCGATCAAGCAGCCTGCCCGTGCTGCAATAGCCGAAATCGCAGGCCGCCAGGTCGGCCAGCAGGGCGATGCCGATATTAGTCGGGCTGGTGCGCGATGCGATGCCATCGAGCGGCTTTTCCTGAAGTTGTCCGGCGGCAGCCAATTTTCTTCTGCCGTGACAAAGACCTCGAAGTATCGCCAGGTTCGCCGGGAAAGCTTGCGCAGAAAAGCCCGTTGCGATTCGGAAAGGCGGACGGATGGTGCCGGGCAGCGTCCGACTAAGCCACCAGGCGACCAACGGCGACACCAGCCAAAGCCCGAGCCATGGCCCAGCGACCAGGAGCATGAATGGCTCGAACGAATCAGCGGCACAACGTCAATATCGCGGTGATGCCGGTGCGATCCACATGGTCCGAAAGAAACCCAGCCAGTCTCATGCCATTGCCACTGGATTGGCGTCGCTGGAGTTCTCCACTCCAGCATCTCCTTTTCGTCCCGAGCATCCGCAGCATGGTTCGCACGATAGCCTCGGCGCTGAAATACGCCTCGTAAGGGAGGAAAACAAGCGTGGCGGGAACTGCGTGAGCTGTTTGTCCGAGTCGCACCGGCCGTGACGCTCAGGTGCGTCATGAAGGGCAAGTCGCTCGGTTTGCGAACCAGGTCGCTTAATAGGCCAGCAGCGGCACCGCCCCGACCACCGCCAGCATGAAAAAGATCACTCTCGCAGCCGGCGACGGTCCAAGCATCAGCCAGGAGAGCAGCAGCACCAGAGAGCATCGCCCCCGGTACCAGGCTCCGACGGAGGTTGTCAAAGATCTTCCACCACGAAAGCGCCGCCAATTGGGTTCGTGACCCAGCGACTTGACGGCGCCGGCACCCGGGGCAGCAGCCACCAGGCAATCTGCCAGTCGCCGCGCATCCAGCGGTGCCGCCGGCTGACGTCGGCCGGATAGCGCGAGGGGAAGTCCTCGTAGAGCTCCACATCGCTCAGAAGGGCCGATCGAACGTGAGCGCTTTCCAGAAGGTCGTGACTCAGAATAGTGTTCTCGGGGAAATCGCCGCAGCATTGCTCGAAAGCGTCCACGTCATAGATGCCCTTGCCGACAAACGACCCTTCGCCGAACAGATCCTGATAGAGATCCGAAACAACGCGTGTGTAAGGGTCCACTCCCGCGTCGCTGGCGAACAGGCGAACGAACCACGACCGATGGGCGCTGGGCAGACTCACGCCGACGCGCGGCTGCATGATCCCGTAGCCGGCCACGACCCGACGGCGTTTGGAATCCAGCACGGGCCGATTCAGCGGATGGGCCATCGCTCCGACCATTTGCCGGGCCGAGTCGCGCGGCAATTGAGTATCCGTGTCAAGCGTGATGACGTAGCGAATCTCCGGCAACACACTGACATCGCCAACAACTTCGGCGAATCGACACGCTCGCATCGCTTGCAACGAGAGTATTCGTCCGAGGTCACTGGTTCTGTGCAATAGCGCGTTGAACTCCGCCAGCTTACCGCGCTTGCGTTCAAAGCCCATCCAGACGCCTTCCCGCGCGTTCCAGCGACGTGGCCGATGGAAGAGATAGAAGATGTCGCCGCGATGATTCTCGTACTTCTGATTAAGTTGTTCGATGCCTTCTTTGGCCAGCCGCACCAGCTCCGCGTCTTGCGGCATGACCTCTTGGGGAGCGTCTAAAAGATCCGTCAGCAGAGCGAAATGAAGATTATCGTCGCGATTGGCAAGGTAACGCATTTCGAGCCCTTCGAGCAAATCCGCAATGCTCTCGGCACTCGAGAGCATGGTCGGCACCACAACCATCGTGCGACACTCCGGCGGGATCCCGGCGCTGAAATCCAGTCGGGGCAAAGGACGCGGCCGCACCAGAAGGCTCGCTAACCAGTTGACGACTGCGACGCCCAGTTGGGCCGCGCACAATACAAAGGGGATGGCGATCAGGCACAGGGGAACCGTCTCAACGTCACACGAAATCGCCCAGTTCAGAAATCCCACCGTCACACATCCCGGCGATCAATACGATGCTCGAACAGATAACCAAGCAACGGAACTTGACCGACCAACCGGGCTGCCCGGGTCCACAGAGGTACTCGACCGGCGGCATTCTTCTCCAGTGCCGATCGGCCTCGATCGATCAGGTAGTAGCCGACATGCGAGGTACGCTCATCGCTGGTCGATTGACTGTTGCCGGCCAATGCCGGTTTGGCAAGCTCGATCGCTTGCTTTGCAATGTTCTGTTCGGAGAGCAGACCCTGCCTGGCAATCTCCTCCACGGCGTGACGATAACAATCGCGCGTCGTGAAGTCCATGCTGGCATAGATACGATCTTCGCGGAGAATCGTTTCTACCAAACTGTGTTGCTCGACGAAATCGCGCCAGTCGTTGGCACTCAGAAATCGGAGACTGCTGATGCTGTTGCCCATCGAGACCTGATCGGCGGCCTGCGCCTGCCCATCTGCCTGCACGAGTTGTTCGATCGTCCATCCCTGTTCCGAGACCCGCTGAGCCAGCCAGCTATTGGCAAAGGCGAAGTGAGGGCTTTGCCCTTGCAAGTGCCGGGTCATCTCGGCGAGAAACGCGCCCGAGAGCGGCGGGTTGGCGCGGGCCATGTCCGCCATCACCAGGATCAGATCGGTCGGATTCCGCTCGACCACATCCACCATTCGTTCGGCCCAGTCGGCAGCCAAATCTCGATCGTTTCGGCCGCGAGCGACATCGCGTCGCCACCCGCCGAAGGTTCTCGATCAGTGCCAGCCGCAGCATGATCGGCACTGCCCATAACTCGCCAAGTTTCAGAGGAGTAATGGACTGGTAGGCGGTGAGAAAGCTGGTCAGGCTGGTCGAATCCAAATGCCCGTCGACATGAGAAATCAAATCCAGAGCGATCCCGTAGACGCGCGGATAGGTTGCCGCGGGTCCGTTCTTGAGTCGGGGCAACTCCCGGCTATACGATGGCGGCAAGTGCCGCCTGGCCATCCGGATCTTCTCCTCAATGAGGTAGAAGTTGTCCAGCAACCACTCAGCTGCCGGGGGGTTGCGCCGCTTGCGCTTGGCCGCTACCATGACCAGCTCGTACGTCTTGACCAGTATGCTCTCATTCTCGTTGAGTCGTGCAATGAGTTTGTCCTTGCCGCGTCCCGCGTCAAGATGATGCGATGCCGCAAGACCCATGGCATGTCGTTCCAGTTGTTCGACGTTAAACAACTCGGAACGTAAGGGTGGCTCTTCCTTCTGCGGAACCTCGTTGCCGTTTTCGGAACGTCGCCAGGAAATCAGCCGACCTAGTTTCTCCGCGATGACAGTAATATGTTCCAGAACCTTTCTTTTGGCGATCTTCGGTGGGCACTCAAACGCGAGGTGGTAGAGGTGGCGTCCATACTTCAGACAGGGGCGTTTCCGGTAAATGCTTTCACGCGAAGGGTCGCTACGATCTTCATTCACCGTTGCTCATTACCCACACGGCTTATTCTAGGTGAAGCGGAGCCTTTTGCGACAGTGTCCGATGAGCGAAGAACGTCTTGGTATCAGATCGTCCGTTGATAACCCCGATCACGCTGGTGATGTCGCCGATTACTCTGGCTTTCTATAGGTTGCGAATGAATTTTCCGTCTCCCACAAGATCACTTCCACGACCGGCAACCGTTGCGACACCGCGTAATCGAAGATCAACTTCGCCAGGTTTTCAGCTGTGGGGTTGACCTCGATTACCGTGACGGGCTCACCCAGCCGGCGTAATTCCGGAAGCACGGGATCGTCCTTGTGCAGAATCATTTTGTGATCGAACACCTCATCGATCCAGGTGCTGACGATGTGCTTGATGTGCGAGAAATCGACGACCATTCCCAGTTCGTCCAGTTCCGCCGATTCCAGGGCGATAATCGCCTTGCCATTGTGACCGTGCAGGTTGCGACACTTGCCGTCGTAATTGAGCAAGCGATGACCATAGCAGAAATGAATTTCGCGCGTTACGCGGAACATGGTTGACTCCGTCGGAATCGGCTCCAATTCGAATGCTTTATTGATGATATTGAGTTGGATCGGTAATTCCGGCCACGATAAACGCCTTCCTTCTCTCCGCACATTTATTGCAGCGCCCACAATGTTTGTTATCCATTGGCTGAATGCACGAAAAGGTCTCGCCCAGCGGCAGAAATCGGCCTCGCTTCAAGACATCCAACTTCGATAAATTCGCATACGGCGTCAACACGCAAACTTTCCCCGCAACTGCCACATCGATCGCGCCCGCAAAGGCTGCAAAGAATTCAGGCGTCGCATCGGGAAAAGGATTGGCTTCCAGAGGAGCCATCGCCAGTTCCGGGATGCCTCTTAAATGACACCACAGGAGCGCCTTGGCCAGCAAGAGCACGTTTCGGCCCGGAAGAAACACGGCCTCATCGGGCGTATCGGCATCAGGCACATCCCGCCCGGTAATGCTCCAGTGTTCACCATAGAGGTCACGTACCGGCTGCTCAAGGATTTGCAGAGGATGCAGCGCCGGAGCAGAAATCGCCTTGAGGAACCGCTGAAGATAAGCAAGCTCGACCGATTCCCACGCCAGACCAGTGCGGATGTAGAGAGGATAAACCGCCGGATACGATCGAACCGCTTCACCTAAAAGAACCGCACTATCCAAACCGCCGCTGACCAGAACCGCGAACGGTGTCGATGCAGATTGGGGAGGCCAAATGGCGAGTGTCGGGGTCATAGACCTAATTGTACTGAGGGGCGAATGTGGGGTGTCCCAGCAAACCTGCATCTTGCAGACTCGTTTCGTTTTGAAGGCGCGGATTAGTTGATGATTTGGCACCTTGGCAGAGCTTCTTGCAGTTCTTTCACCCCTGCATCCGTCACCTTTGTTCCGTTGATGCCGAGCGTGGTGAGTTGTTTGAATTCCTTGAGTTCCTTCACTCCTGCATCCGTCACCTGCGTTCCCCCGAGGCCGAGCATGGTGAGTTGTTTAAGTTCCTTGAGTTCCTTCAGTCCTGCATCCGTCACCTTTGTTCCGTTGAGGTAAAGCGAGTTGAGTTGTTTGAGTTCCTTAAGTTCCTTCAGCCCTGCATCCGCCACCTGCGTTTTCGTGAGGCTTAGCATGGTGAGTTGTTTGAGTTCCTTCAGCCCTGCACCCGTCACCTTTGTGCCGTTGAGGAGGAGCGTGGTGAGTTGTTTGAGTTCCTTAAGTTCCTTCAGTCCTGCATCCGTCACCTTTGTTCCGTTGAGGAGGAGCATGGTGAGTTGCTTGAATCCCTTGATTTCTTTCAGCCCCGCGTCCGTCACTTGGGTATTGTTGAGAATCAGCGTGAAACTGAACGGGAGGTCGGGCAAACCCTTCAAATCTGCATCGGTTGTCTTCGGCGGCATTTGGAAGTGGCGGAATGTCTGTCTTGTTTTCTGGTTTGTATAGGTTTTATACGTGGCTCCGAATTTGGCATATGCCTCTTTCGCATTCTCAATTTGCTTTTCGGTCGGTTCGGTTGGTTTCGGGTCGTCAGCGCCTTGCGCCGCCGTGAGGTTTAGGGTATAGATTGCCAGCGCCAGAATGCTCATGATGATGGTTCGCATTGGAAACGCTCCTTTAATTGAATGAGCAACGAGAAGAAAATTATAGCAACTTGATGAATGTTGGCTGTATTCACTTTCTTCTGCAACTGCGTTATTGCCGCACGAGACACAGCTCGATAGTCGGTACTGCCCTCATTCATTTCACGCGCGTTGCTCACCAAACAAAACAGCAGAATTGCGCAGATCCGACATCGAATGAGGGTGCTTACGAAAACAGCTTGATTGCCGGAACTCGAAAGCCGGGCAGATGCGGTTCTGCCGTCAGTTCCTGACGGACATTCACCAGTTCCGGCTCCTTACCCGACTGGATGATCTCGATCGTGCGACGATGCGGATCGATCACCCACACCAATCCCACCCCGGCGTTGAGGTAAGCGTCGATCTTTTCGTTGATCTGGTCGATCGTGTCGTTGGGAGAAAGTATCTCCACCGCCAGGACTGGAACCCCGTCGATCAGCGTGGTTTCCACGGATTGTTGAGTGCTCGTTTGCCCAGAGATGTAAACAACATCGATCCCGACGACGGAGTCAGGAGACCCCGCTAGTCGAACGCCGGCTTCTCCGCATAACACGGAGCCGTGCGGTTCTGGTTGCTGATCGAGCCAGTTATTCAGGAGTTGCGATACTCTGGCCATGACGATGCTGTGGAACCGGTTGCGAACGGTCATGCCATTCTCCGTAGTCATTTTCTCCCGTAATTGACCCCGAATCAGCCAGCGTTCCACACCGTCATCGGGCAAAGCCAGAAACTCCTTGGTCGTCATCGAATGCGGCAAAACGGCAACGGACATGGTGAACTCCTCGCTCCTATGCCCTGGAAGTGCTGGGCACCCGTTTCCATTCTATCAAACGCCTCACTTCTTCGGCCCTGCGAGCATCGCTTCAATCTCTTTGGCGCAATCGATCAGGTCCGCTTTGGTCATCGCATCCTTCGTCTCGGGAATTGCGGTCGCAATCTTCTTCTGCAATTCCGTTACCGACGCCCGAGCCACCTCGCGGTAGTCGGAATTGCCGCCTGTCAAGGAGCCAAGGTCAAAGGGAAACGGCAATGTTGGTCCCGTTCTGCCCTCAGGAGGGCTTACCTGATTCTTGATGTGATCCAGATAGGCGCGCTGCAGCGCTCGACGCAACGGATCGATCTTCGGTGATCCCGCAGCGGCAAGTTCGCTCCAGATGCCGTTCTGCACGTCGCCTACCAGATCCATCGCCGCGTATGCCTCCGTTGGCGTCATGATCTCCCCGTCGATGAGCCGGCGAATTCGGTCAGCGCTCAGCAGGCTCGCATCAGACCGGCCTGTTGACCGGTAACGTCGGCGGCAACGCCCGTGTACTTGAACCGGTTCGACGATCGCGGGTTGCAACAGCTTGATCGGCGTAGTGAAGGCGTTGGCGATCAGGAAATCCACCGCTTCCTTTTGCTGCTTTTTCGGAACGCGAACGAAGCTGGCCGTGCCGCGTCCTCCCAGCGTTCGATGCTCCACCACGCCGCCGATATCCTTGGCCACGGCATTAAACCAGTTGCTGCGATGGGTCATGATCGCTCGATAAACTTCTTGCAAGAGGGTGAAGTCCTCACCGGTTGTCGTCGTCGCGGCAACGAGGAAATCCAGCACTCTATCGATATTCTTCAGGCCGAGTTCGGTCGCTTTCACCGTATCGTTGCCGATGTTTTCCGTCTTCACGGTCGGATCGACGGTGGCCGGGCCGTCTTCACCGCCGAAGTCGCAGCCAGGGATTATCCATTTGCTTGGCCGCCCATTTGTCCAGCGTCGGTTTTTCCTCCTCGGAACTCTTCGCCGTCGGGATCGGTCGATAGCCCCAGTCGATCACGAAGATGTCGTAGGGACCAACCAGCGGAACGAATCGTTTGACCTTATCGTCCGGCTGGGCCACATAATTGAAACGTCCATAGGCCATGATCGATGCGACCGTACCGTGCTTGCTGGTGAACTCGGGGTTTCGCAACTGTTCGATCGTGTAGGCACTGCTGGCTCGATGATTGTGACGCAGGCCAAGCGTGTGACCGACTTCGTGCGCGGCCACGTAGCGCATCAGTTCACCCGTGACCTCATCCGGCAAGGGCAGTTTGCGCGCGACGCGGATCCTGGGCGCTGCACTGGACGAAATACCATTGCTGGGTGATTTTGAGGATGTCGTTCCAGAAAATGATGTGTGCGGAAATTACTTCGCCCGAACGCGGATCGTGAACGTGAGGCCCCATCGCATTGGCGACCGGCTCCGCAACCCAGCGAATCACGGAGTAACGCGCATCTTCCGGATCCCAATTGGGATCCTCAGCGCGCGACGGCGGATCCTTGCAGACGATCGCATTCTTGAAACCGGCTTTCTCGAGGGCTGGTTTCCAATCCTCGACGCCCTTCTTCAGATAGGGCCGCCAAAGTTCCGGAATCTCCGGACTCAGATAGAACGTGATGGGCGTGATCGGATCGGAGACATTGGCGCTGGGATCTTTCTTTTCCAGCCGATACCGCGCGATAAACTTCGCGGTTTTCGTCCACATCGATTTGGAGGAATAATCCTCGAACGATTCCGTAAAATAGCCAACGCGAGGATCGAAATTTCGCCCTTGCATCGGCTTCTCGGGCAACAATACCAGACTGTAATGCACCAGCGCAGTGAGACTTTTTGGCGCAATGGTCGAGGCAGGAACTCGACCCGCACGGCCTCCACGAAACGTCAACAGGGAACGGACTTCGATGTTGGTTGGAAAGGCTTTGATTTCCTCAATCCACGAGCGGTCGGCGTCGATCGCCGCCTCCCACCCCGACAGCGCCCTTGACGGAAAGATCGGCCATATCGGTGGTGAACATCGACGTGGCCTGGATCACGGCGGATCGGTCCTTCCCTTCGCACTCGACGTTGAAGTGACCGATGATCGCTTCCTGATTGGCGGAATTGACTGCTTGTTGAATATTCTTGCCTTCGGCGCGCTTCTCAAAGGAGGCCTGCCACAAGTAGATTTTGTTGCCGCGCCGTTCCCAGCGGATGACATTGTGTCCCAAGGTATCGCCGCCCCAACTGACTCCCGGTGGCCCCTTGGCAACCTCGGCTTGCCAGAGCATCAGTTTGCCGAGTGCGCTTTGCGGAATCTCAAAGTAGACTTTGTCGCCGATGCGATGAACCGCGAAAATACCGGGAGAGGTCTTGGCCTCCTTGGTGATAACGTCATCGTATTTCTTCAGATCATCGGTCTTGGTCGCCGCCTTGGTCTCCGATTTCGATTTGGTCGTCGTATCCGCATCGGATTTCTTGCCGGGAGGCTGCGCCTCGGAGGCGCTCAACGCGCACAAACTAAACAGTAGCACTATCGCTGCCCAGCGTTGGAACATGGTGCAACTCCTCGGCGTATGGTGTATAGTGGATTGGAGAGAGAAAGCCCCGGTGGGGAATTGTTACTTTGTAGCATGTTTGCGATGTGCAATCCATAGTTTCGGTGGAATGGGTCAACAGCGAAAAATGGAAAAGAAGCAACGACTGAATCGGTTGTATCAATTGAAACGGTTGTGCGTGCGCCTAGCGGTTCGGGGGTTCAGATCGTAGAAATGTCCTTGTGAGGTGTTTCGAATGTTTTCCTGAGGGAAGGTTATGCCCGGCGACGAAACTGCGACGCCTCGCCCTTCCTCCGAAATGGTGCCGAACGAACGGGTTGCCGATATTCCCGTGAGGCGCTGCAGCTATTGTTCCGTTTTCCGCCACCCCTGGTTCGGCAAATACTCCTTCCTTTCTCGGCAGAATTCCCCTTCATCTGGGCCAGTACGAAATCATCAAAGAACTCGGTCGCGGCGGCATGGGCATCGTCTTTCTTGCCAAGCAGCCTAGCCTGAACCGCAATATCGCTTTGAAAGTGATGAATACCGGCCTCGATACCCCGGATGACGAACTGAGACGATTCCGCGCCGAAGCGCAGATGGCAGCCCAGTTACATCATCCCAATATCGTCCAGGTATTCGAAGTGGGCGAGCAGAACGGTCTGGCCTTTCTGGCCATGGAACACGTCGAGGGCGGCAGTCTGCATCAGCATCTGGGAAAGACCCAGCTCACTCCCCATGAAGCGGTGGAACTCTTGGAGCCTTTGGCTCGAGCCATGCATTATGCCCACCTCAAGGGAATCGTTCATCGCGATCTGAAACCCGCCAATGTTCTGTTGTCGCTGGTTCACGAACCCGATGTATCGGAGGAACCGACGAAGCCGAACCTTGCTCCCGTCGAAGCAGGCAATACTCCCAGCAGCAAGCGAGTTTTAGGACCGCGTGGTCTCGATACCGGACCCATTCCCAAAATCACCGATTTCGGATTGGCGAAACGATTCAACCAATCGACGAATATCACCGCGACGGGCATCGCTCTGGGGACGCCGAGTTACATGGCCCCCGAACAGGCCCGCGACGATCGAGCACTGGTTGGTCCTGCATCGGATGTCTATTCCCTCGGCGCAATTCTTTACGAGATGCTCACGGGCCGCCCACCTTTTTCCGCGTCCAGTCCGCTGGCGACACTGGAAAAAGTGGTCCGCGATCGACCGGTTCCACCTCGCCGGCTTAACCCCATTGTCGCTCCGGAGTTGAGAGCGCATATGCCTGAAGTGTCTGGAAAAACGACCGCAGAACCGATACTCAAGCGCGGAAACGCTGGCCGATGATTTGCGCCATTTCCTCGTTGCCAGTGAAGTCACAGCTGCCGTGCAGGCGCTGGAACCTATGGCGCTGGGTTGGCGACACCCCACCAGTGCCGTCGGATTATTGGGGGTCGTGGTCTTTTTGATCGCCGTGACCTTCTACAAGCTGAGGGAAGAGGCATCGGATGCCCACAATTTCGCCCGCGACGTTCAGAACAACGCCAAGCGCGATCACGATGAGGCCGAGCGTGAGAAATTGCTGCTGAAGCAGCGGGAGGTGCCGCTCATTGTGCAACGAGGGTTGGCATGTGCGAGCAAGGCGACATCGATCGAGGATTGCAATGGCTCAAGCAGGCGCAAGGGCTTTCCGAAGAAGCGCAACTGACATCCTTCGATCGCGCGATCCGTGCGAATCTCACTGCCTGGGACAAGCAATTGACCCCCACCCAACACATCATCCAGGTTCCGGGTGGCGTGTCAGCGCTTGCTGCCAATCCCGAGGGCAACACGATTGCGTCCGGCGGCAGAAATGGGATCATACGCTTCTGGGATATCGTTACGGGCACGGAAATCGGCAGGCCGCTCGAGCATCCCGCGGCCGCGCCAGGTCAGGCCAAACCTGATGTCAAATCTTTGGCATGGAGCAACGACGGCAAGTATCTTGCCTCGGCCGGCGGTTCTCAGGTTTGCGTATGGGATGTCTCTGAACGCCGGCAAATCGGCAAGGTTTGGGATCTCGGGGAAGATCTCAATTCCCTGCACTTCTCGGCAGATGGTCAATTCCTGTTTGCTGTCTCGGGTAAAGGTGGGATTCGCTACCGAAAGACCCTCAATCAAGGCGCTGCTGCCGATTCCATTGGCCACGACAAATTCGGCTCGCCCGTTGTTTGTGCTCCCAGCCGTGACGGCAAGTGGCTGGCAACTTCGGGACAGAATGGTCTACTTCGACTCTGGACGAAAACTCTGGGCCGCTGGATCACCATGCAATCGGTGGCAATTGGCTCCTGGGTCGAAGCTCTGGCCTGGGCGGGTGACGATCGACAAGTCATTCTCGGTTGTCGCGATGGCAAACTCTTCGTTTGGGATCTCGAAACCAAAATGTTGTATCCGCTCCCTCCGCAGGGGAATGCGATCGCGGCCGTGCTCGGCACTCCCGATGGGCGACGATTCATCACCAGCACACGACCGGGAACCGTCCATATCTACGATGCCGCTTCCCGTACGCGCATTGGGCAAGCCCTGGTGACTGAATCGCCGATTATTGCGTTGACTTGCCAGCGCGATACCTTTGCCATCGGGCACAAGGATGGCACCATCGCAATTCTTCGACTCCCGGTCACACGCGAAATCGGCAAACGGATCCATAGCAGCAACGGCACCGCTGACGCTTCGATCAGCACGGTGCAATTCAGCAAGGCTGGCAAGTGGCTCCTGGTGGCGATGTCGCCCCGAGCATGCTCTGGGAGACCGGACCCGGATCACCCAAGAATCCCCATACGTTTGAACATGCCGCATCAACCACCGCTGCACTGAGTCCAGACGCCCAATGGGTTGCCTTCGCCGGGGCAGCGGGCACGGAACTGTTTGAGGTTCGGACATCCCAAAAAATCCCCCTCCCCGACCCAATTGACAAACTGCAAAACCTGAATGAAATCCTCTTCAGTCCGAACAGTTCGCGAGTTGTCTATCTCTCTTCGCCGCCGGGAAGGAGAGAAGAAGGGCAAGGTCGCCAGTTGGGTTTGGAATCTCGATTATCTTAAGGTGCATGTCGAAGAATTACGAACGCCGCCCACGCGCATTCTGGCAAAACTCTCCGCAGAGGTTCACCAGGCAGCGTTTGACCCCGAATGGCGCGCCGGCTGCTCCTGGCCTGTTCGGATCGGCTCGTCCGATACTGGGACACCGAGACGGATACCGCACTTGGTATGGAGTTGCAACACCCCAGCCCGGTGATTTCCGTGGCGATCAGCCGGGATGGGAGCCGGGTTTTCACCGGCTGCCGCGATGGGTCGGTTCATTTCTGGAATGCGGTCGCCGGCGAAGAGTTATGGGCATCCCGACAAGGAGGTGAAATTCGTTCGGTGGCGATCAGCGCTGATGGATCGATGCTTCTGAGCGGAAGTACCAATGGCAGTGCGCGATATTGGGACGCGGCCACTGGAATAGTGATCGGACCCGCGATTTACCACGGCGACGCCGTATTGAGTGTGGCCCTCCGCCCGGATGGGAAAATGGCCGTCACCGGAAGCAAAGATCGAACGGCCCAGGTATGGAGAGTACCGGAATAGAAGATGACAAGGTGACCGGGACAAGGTTCGGAAGATGACAAGGTGACAAGGTGACACAGTAGTTGCAAAACTTGCGACTTCGCCCGTTTCACCTTAAGTCATTGTAGCAGTGGCACATGCATTGAGGGCGTCCCTCTCGGTTCGTCGTCCGTTTCTTGCGCCAGCAGTGACGCGCACAGTTTCACCATGTGGTTTAGCCAACACCAGTCGTGGGTTCCTTTCAATCTCTGACGGGATATTTCCCAACGTAAGGCCAGCCAGGCATTCACCATCAACGCTGCCAGCACAATATACCACAAGCGCAAGCCTTCATTGCGACTGCTGGTTCGTCCCCGTGCTTCCTCCATCAATCGATAGCTCGACTCGATCCGGAAGCGATGGCGGTAACACTCCTCCACGCCTTGAATGGTTGAAATCGCCATGCCCCATATGGCATAGACCCAAGCATACCGACCGTGTTGGTCTTTCCGACCACCGCGATTATGGCGGCTGACCACGATGGTCAGCCAAACCCCCTGACGTTTTCGATTTTCCATGCGGTAGGCGTAGCGGCCACGGGGGTGATCGTAGAAGAAAATTCGCGTTCCTGTGGGACCGCCTGGCGCATCGATCTTCTTGCCACGCGACAGCACCGGTGTTAGGAAGGGATAGTGAGCGTGTTTGAGATACCGGAACACCGCGACGGACCAGAAGGCTCGGTCGCACAGTACGAATTTCGGGGAAAAACCGCATTTTTGGGTCTGACGGAGCAGTCGTTTGACAACCTCGACCAGAGCTTCGCGTGGTTGATAAGGAGTCAGAGCGATGATGTAATACTGTCCCTTCAACAACAAGGAAGCGGTGCCATAGCAATGGCCATAGTTGGTGCCTCCGACCCGTTTGCCCTTGCGGGCATGTTCGGGCGGCGACTGGTTGCGTTTGTAATAGACCTCGCCATGCAGGTCGATGGCAATCGGAAAGCGTCGACGCTTCTTGGAACCTCGTTGTCGGCGAGCCAGCCGACGGATCCGACGGGGCAAGTCGGCACGGAGCAACTCGGGAATGAGACGTTGGAGGTGCTCGTAGTCCGGCAACGTCGCTAATGCGGCCTTGCGCAAGGTTTCGCGCGAGGGTCTTCGGGAACGCAGGGTGACAACGGCCGCAATGGAAACCGCAGCGACTGCGGCCAGCAATAAGGAGCGGATCAAAGTGGTTGCAGTACAGTGTGAGGAGTAATCGGGCAGTTGGAGGCGGCGTAGTAACAAGTCGGTCGTTCGATCTTGTAATTGCCGCGCGTAATAGCGAGAATGAATGAAACGCATGGTAACCTCCTGTTAAGAGATCGTAAGTCCTTATCAAGACTAACCATGCGTTTTTCATGCCCAAAACCTCGACCAACAAGAAATTTGCAACTACTGGGTCACCTTGTCATGCCGGTCATCCTGAACCACTCCACTGCTTCGGCGATCGATTGCCGAACGGGTCGAGGGGTTAGATGAAGTGCAGCTAGACTTCGGCTCGCATCGAAGTGCATCCGCCTTTGCGTCAATTTTACCCCCGTGATACTCGCTGCCGGGATGGTGTGGGTCCATAGATACGCAATGAATTCGCTCACATAAGCAGCGGATAAAGCGATCGAGTAAGGCACGCGCCACCTCGGTTTCGGTAAGCCCGTGAGTTCCGCCAGATACTCGAAAACGCTCCGGATCGACCAGTTCTCGCTGCCCAGCAGATAACGTTTACCCGGTTCACCAAAAGTCAGCGCATGAATCATGCCGGCGGCAATGTCCCGAACGTCGATCATGTTCAATTCCGCATCGAGATAGGCCGATCGCTTACCAAGACAGAAGTCCAGCATCATTTGTGTGGGCGGCGATCGACCCCAGTCACCAGGTCCGACCGGCAGGGTGGGATTGACCACAACGATCGGCGCTCCCGATTTCGCAAGTTGAAAAGCATGCCGTTCCGCCCGGAACTTGGAGCGGCAGTAGGGACCGATAACATCCTGTAGGCCGACGGCCTGATCTTCCGTGATCGGCGTCGTCTGCCGGGCCCGCGTCAGGATGCTCTCGGTACTGGTGTGCAGAATTCGCTCTGCACCGGCAGCGATCGCTTCTTCCAGGACGTGGACGGTTCCGAGATAATTGACCTGGTGAAACTCACTGCGCCGGCGTGCCCAGAGTTGGGGATTCGCGGCTAAATGATAGACAAAACGACAGCCTCGAACCGCAGCGCGCACCGCCAAGCGATCGCGAATATCGGCGCGAATTAAAGTGATTTGGTCCAGAGGAAGATGATCGACCCTTGCTCCCGGCCGATCCAGAACGCGCACGGACTCGCCGCGCTCCACCAGTTGACGAACGAGGTGACTGCCGATGAAACCGGCACCGCCCGTAACCAGACTTGGGGAATGCGCTGTTTGGGAATTTGACAAGGTGACAAGCTGACAAGGTGACAAGGTGACCATCAATCAGCGTGTCTCAGAAAATTAGTCTTGTACCATCCCGAATTCATCTATTATCGGTGTTTTGTCACCTTGTCACCTTGTCATCCGCGGTCAGGCCGGCTGTGCGCTGCTCTCAAACGCGCGAAATCGGCACCGTTATAGACGATGACGTACCACTGATGCGGAATGCGCGGATCTTCTCTCACCTCGACCTGATACCCGGAAAGTTGGCAGGAATAGATGTCTTCCCGTAATCTCTCGGTCTTGAATTGATCGCCGCGCACAATGAATACTTTGGCATGGACGCCCCTGGCGAAATTCACGAACGTCAGTGAGGGAACCATCTTGCCAGCCACCAGTTCTTGGGGGCCGAAAGAGAGCAGCATGCGATAGTCGAAGGGGATTGGCTCGTTGAAAGTAATGTTCTCGCGGGCGAGCCAGGCATAGGCAGCTTCGCGCTGGTTCATGCTTCGGTGATCGATGTCGCGCTGAATGTCGGCGACGGAAAGATCGATCTTTTGATTCGCTTGCCAGGTCATGGACAGGGCAACTACCACCAGAATGCCGGCCGCCGCGGCCGTGGCCTGCCAGAAGCGGCGGCGATACCAACTCGCCCGTTCGTGAGCAAGATCTTCGAGAATTCTTGCCTTCAGCCCGATGGGAACAGGAATGGCTACCATCGCTTTTGCGACCTGCGCGTCGAATTGCGACATGCGCTGTACCCAGGCAGCGCAGGTGGGACATTGAGTCAGATGTTCTTGCAGCGCACTTTCGTCGTCTGCGTCGATCTCGGTGCCATGAGGTCCGCGCAGGTCCGCGAGCATGCGGGCGCTTTTACAATCCATTTTTTAGGCCCTCCTCATGGTATGGAGCAGCGCATCCTTGAGGTACGCTTTCGCTCGTGCCAGCCGGGACATCACGGTGCCGATCGGCAGATCCATCTGCTCGGCAATGTCCCGGTAACTGAAATCCTCAAAATAGTACAATATTATCGGCGTCCGAAAAACCTCAGATAATTGATTCAAAGCATCTTGCAACTGAGCCGGCTCGATCTCCGGCATTGTTTCAGGCTCATCCTGCGGAATATCCCCCACCAAATGGATGGATACTTCCTTTTGATGCTTCTCGGAACGCAGCCTTTGCAAAAAGGCATGACGAAGAATGCTGAACAACCAGGGTTTGATTCGTTCGAGATCGCGCAATTGGTTGAACTGCGATTGGGCCTTGCAAAACGTATCCTGCGTCAGATCTTCGGCATCCGCTGCGCTGCCACTCAGACGGAAGGCATACCGATAGAGTGACTCGTAGTAGATTTCCACGAAAGGTGTGATGCTTCGCGGATTGCCGGATGCTCCCATTCGGCACCTTCCTCTATTGATGTGATCCGACTCGACGGGATTTATTCCCAAATAATTCTTCGTTCATCATCTTTGTTTCTTTGTCCACTCCCTGCACCTGTCCAACCAGCAGGTCGAGACAAAATTCCAGTAAGGCGAGCGGCAGAAACAGAATTGCCCGCAACCGCTTACTGCGTGCGCGGCTCTTTGGAAAGAGCCGCGCACGCAGTAAGCGGAAATGTCCTTCTGCCGCTCGCCTATAAGAACTCCAAAAATCGACGGAAGATAATCTCGGATGGATGCTTCTAACTATCTATCGATCCAATAGTTATGCTGCCAGATGAGAATCGAGTTGTTGCCGGAAAACATTTTTTTCCGTTTTTCGGGAATAACTTGACCGCAAGTGCATCTTTCTTCTGTATCGCGACCCAATGGAGGGATTCGCGACCTCAACATGATCCTACCTCTATGAAAGGGTACTCATCGTGAAGAAGTTGATTGCATTGCTTCTCATGCTCTCCCTGATGGGCATCGGCTGCGGTTCGTCCTCGACAACCGGCACTCCCGCAAAACCAACCGATAGCGGGAAGAAGCCCCCCAAGGATACTTCTCCGCCCAAGGATATGACTCCTCACAAGGATATGACTCCTCCCAAGGACACTACTCCTCCCAAGGATACTACTCCTCCCAAGGTTACTCCTCCTAAGGATACTACTCCTCCCAAGGACACTACTCCTCCCAAGGATAAGCCGAAGGACAAGCCCAAGGAATAGTTCCCGTTGATCGGATTGATTTTCGGCATTCTCCTCGGTTCGGAAAAACGGTTTTCGACCGAATTATTTGTCAGTTCCCACTCTAGTCTCGATGAAAGGGTATATTACCATGAAGAAAGTTTTTGCCTTGCTCGTCGTTTGCGCTTTTAGCTTCGCAGTGATTGGCTGCGGTTCTTCCTCAACCACCGGGAGCCCCCCTGCCGCCCCCAAGCCCCCGGAAAAGCCCCCGGAAAAGCCCAAGACGTGATTTCGTTCAGACTTCTCGAAGTCTGAGTTGAACATGGAGAGCCGACCGGCAATTGCCGGTCGGCTCTCTTCAGTTTGCCTCCGAATCATCCAGGGGGGGCTTTTTCATGTGTTGCTCATGAGGTATGACAATCATGGGGCGTCCATTGCTGTCTTTGTGCATGATTTGCGTGATATTTCTTGTGGCCGGTTGTGGAAACTCAGACAAGGGAAAGAATAAAGGGAAGGATGTTCCCGATTTGCCCGTCCCAAAGCTCAACCCACGGTAAGAGCATGTCGAAATTGCGCCCGCGCTCCCATCTATTTTCCTCTTCGGCTTGCTTGAAATCCCCAGGTCGGGTATCTGTTAGGGTGAAGCCACGGGTACGCAAGGATTTTGCGCGCTTGGGCAAGCATTCCTGCGGAAACGGCAGACAGGAATGTCTGCCCCAAATGGCAGCTCACCCAGGAGACACACGGATGGCCCTCCTCGAAGTGACGGGATTGGTCAAGTTCTACGGTAAGCGAAAGGTTGTGGACGGGGTTTCGTTCGATGTCAATGTGGGCGAAGTTGTTGGATTGCTCGGTCCCAACGGGGCAGGTAAGACGACCAGTTTTCGCATGACGACCGGACAGATCGTTCCTTACGCGGGCAGGGTCATATTCAATGGTCAGGATGTGACGGCGATGCCCATGTATCGCCGGGCCCGCCTCGGGATGGGCTATCTGTCCCAGGAACAGAGCATCTTTCGCAAACTCTCCGTTGAGAAAAATCTTTTGGCGATTCTCGAAGCGTTGCCGCGCAGCCGAACACTCGGCCGGCGACTTCGCCGTTGGGAGCGCTGGAACGAACCAACTCCCTTCTGGAACGATTCGGCCTGACTCACATCCGAAAAAACACTTCCGCGCAGCATCGGGCGGCGAGAGCGCCGACTGGAAATCGCCCGTTGTCTCGCCTGCGAACCGCTGTTGATCCTGCTCGACGAGCCGTTCGCAGCAGTCGATCCTAAAACGACCGAAGATATTCGCTCGAACATCCGCGACCTTGCCAAATCCGGCATCGGCATTCTCTTGACGGATCACAATGTCCGCGAAGTCTTAAAAATCACCGACCGAAGCTACCTCATCAAGGATGGGCAGGTCGTTACTGCGGGTACGCCACAACAACTCATCCACGATCCCATCGCCATCAATGAATATCTCGGCACGACCTTCACGGATAACACTTTCGGCGGCCAGCCGTTGCCCCAATCACCACAGCCGGCCACGGTACAACCCGTCGCCGCCCCGAGTTTCGGGATACAACAACTTCTGGAACAAGAGAAAATGCGCAGCCTGGTGGAACGGCTCCGCCACAACGACACCTTGCGAGCTGCCCAGGAAGAATTGATTGGCGAGGCGCAGCGTCGTTGCCGGTTTTGGTCGAAGCGCTGGAACGACGAAGAGATCGACGCTGCGCGTTCGCGTTTTCGAGTTGTTGAAACACATGGTGGGCAGCCCGATTGATTTCGATCCTCACTCTCCGGACGAGCAGCGCCGGCGACAGGTGGCAAGGCTTCGAGAATGGGTCCGTGGAATCGCCGACGCCTAGGCGGCCTGAGTTAATCGAAGAATCCCAACCAGAAGCTGAAGAGCTGTTTGTGATCCTGGGGGGCCTGGTTGAGCGGCACGGCGAAGTCGAGTGCCAGAGGAACCGGGCCGAGCAACTGCGGAACCGAGATTCGCAAGCCCAAGCCCGCCGTTACCCGATAATCCCGGATCTCGACCGATCGTTCGACCGTACCGGAATCGAAGAACCCCACAACATATAGTTTGTCATCGGCCATTACCGGGATCTGATATTCGACGCTGTTCAAGAACATGAAGTTACCGCCGATATAATAACCATCCACCGCCGGGCTGACGCCGCGAAACGAGAAGCCGCGCATACTCTGGAAGCCACCGGCCCAGAACCGATCGAAGACCGGTGTGTTCTCGGTTGCATAAGAAGTCTGGGAACGAAACGCCAACACCTGCCTGCCGCTGCCGTCGATTCGTTCCCAGGTCGTGATGTACTTCGAGGCCTGCACGTCGGCACGCTGGTAGTCGTACGTTCCCGTCACGGCTTCAACTCCGCCTTCCGCGACGAAACCCCCAGTCGGCCGTAAGTAGTTGTCGCGGGTATCGTACCGGATCGAGGGCCGAACGCCGAGGACCAAAGCCTGCCCAAGGTAATCGGTGATTTCCGGAGGTTCGCCGGCAACCGTATTGCTAATCGTTACCTGTTCGATGCGAGTCGTGATATTGGCGGTGATGTACGGAGTAATTCGGCGACCGAAGGTGATGCGGCCGCCCAGTCGATTTTCATCGTATTCGTTATAAATGCGCTGAAAGAAGTAACCGCTGAGGCTCATCGTGTACAGGCTGTCGAAAAGGTAAGGTTCCGTGAAGGTAACCGAGTACGCTGCTGGACCGTTCCGGGCATGGCTTGAATGTTGAATTGCTGTCCCGCACCGCGCCAGGCCCGCCCCTGAAAGACATCATCCCAACTCGTGGGGACATTCCAGATGTCGAAGTTGCTTTCGTTGACAGTGATGTTTCCCGTCAAGCCCGAGTTCGAGTTGACGCCGGCACCAATCATGAAACTTCCCGTCGGCTTCTCTTTGACCTGAACCAGGATATTCTTGAATTCCGAATCATCCTCGGGGTTTTCAACCTCGACGGTCGGTTTGGTTCCTTTGGCCTGGTCTTGCTCGAAAATTCCCAACCTTGCCAGGCGGCGTTCGGCTTCGATCAGTTCGGGATAGGACAATAACTGACCCGGAAAGAGACCGAGTTGACGAAGGATGACGTTCTGCTTGGTGACGACGTTACCGATGATCTTGATATCGCCCACCCGCGCCCGATCCCGTTCCTCAATGCGATAATCCAGCCGGACTTTGCCGTCGTCGAGGAAGTAATATTGGTCCACGACCGTCGCCTTCACGCCGGTCACGCCGATGACGTTCTGTAGGCGGGTTTTGTCGCCCTGAATGTCTTGGGCGCTGTAGTACACGCCAGGTCGAACATCCGTCCATTCCATGAGTTGCTTGGGATCACGGGTCGGTTTGTTCGGCCTGATTTCGAACAATTCGATGCGGTGCCGTTCACCTTCTTCGATGTGGAACACGACATCCACGTCGCGCAGATCTTTGGAGAAAATAAGCTCGCGCTCGACGCGGGCTTTGAGATAACCCAGGGCGTGATAATACTCCTCAAGCTTGAGAACATCCATGTCCAGGCCGATTTCGTTGAAGTTGCCGCCGAGGACACCGAGGAATGCGCTGCCGGAATTGAGCTGCGTTTTGAGCCGGGCCGCGGAGATACTGCTCTCATGGGGACCGAAGAATTTAACGTCGATGCTGTGAATTCGGACGACCGGTCCTTCAGCAATGTCGAAAACAACGCGCTGATCGGTCTCCTTATTGCCTTCGACGATTTTCACACTTGCCCAGTAGCGAGATTTCTCCTGATAGTGCCGCAAAATCGCCAGGCGGCCCTCTTTATTGCGGTGCGGGCTCATCGGCTCGCCTCGTTTCAACTTGGTCAATTTGTCCAGTTCATCCCGGCCCATGTGATCGGCACCGCGGTAGATGATCTCCTGAACAAAGTTGGATAGTTCTTGAACCGAGACGAAAACGATGACTTTGCCATCCGCTCGAATATTCGTGTCGACGTGAATGCTTCTTGGGTTGAACCAGCCCTTCTGATAGAGCCGGCCCACATCTTCCTGCATGAGGGTTATGCTGTACTTCTTGCCCGGACGGGTTCCCATTTGGCTCAGAATGTCCTGGGTACTGCGGATTGCATTGCCCGTAATTCTGATCTCGGCGACTTCCCGGTCCGCGGGAGACTCTGCGTAGACCCACCGATAACCCTGAGTCAGGGCCAGGATGGTAAATGCCACGAGAATCAAGCCGCGAGCAATCCGCATCATCGATCATCCCCCAGAACGGCATCGATTGGCAACAGGTCGGACACTCTGATCCCATCGATACCGATATGGGCGCGCAAACACAGCGGTGATGGAGCGACGCGAATAGGTTTAAGGAGATTTTTTGTCAAGTGGAAAGGAGGGATTGCCGACAGTCAAACTTGAAAGTGTAAAGAGACGCCGAGAATTCACTGATGCTTGGCAAGCGTGATGATCTACGGTGAGTTTGGGCCGAGTCTTCATCCGCCTGAATGAGCGGCCCCGCGATACGGCCCACATATTTAGAGGCCGGTCAGGTCTACATTTGCACTTTGGGCACTTGTTTACCCAACGTGCCATACCTCGCTGACGCGTCGGGATCTGCCACTCATTCGACTACTCTTGTCACACCATCTCCGCAGCCGGTAGTATGTTGTGCAGCTCTTTTGGAGCTGGCGCGATGGTGCCAGCAACGTCTAGATTTCAGGGAGGATCGCGAATCATGCCGAGACCCAAACTTCAACAACCAGCGCCCCCGCGCCGGCCAGCAAGCGCACGCAACGCGACGCGGCCACTTTGGCTGAGCCTGACGCCCGAACTTCAGCAATCCCTATTCGCCCTGCTGACGCAGATGGTGCAGCAAAACCTCCCCGCTCCAAACGCCGCGGACCAAAGGGAGGTGGCCAATGAATCCCGTTAATTCTACGGCCGGACGTTCCACGAAGATTCAGGGGCAACACCTCGAACGCTGGGCCATCGTCTATGTCCGCCAATCGCACCCTCAGCAAGTGCAACAACACCGCGAATCCGCTGAGGTTCAGGCCAATCTCCGACAGCGCGCTGCGGCCTGGGGTTGGCCTGCCGAACGCATTCGCATTCTCGACGGCGATCAGGGCCGCTCCGGCACGACCACGGCAGGCCGCGACGATTTCGCCTGGCTCTTGTCCGAGATCGCTCTGGGCCATGTCGGTTTGGTGCTCGGCTTTCAGATCAACCGCTTGGCCCGTGAGGATGAAGCCTGTTGCCGCTTGATCAAAGTGTGCGGCACCTTCGATACCTTGCTCGCCGATCGAAGATGGCTTGTACCATCCGCACGATTTCAACGATCGCCTGGTTCTGACCATCAAGGGCATCATGGGAAGTTTCGAGTTGCATCAAATCCAGCAACGGATGCAAGCCGGACGCTTGAACCGCGCCCGTCGCGGCGAATGGCTCGGCCAAACCCCGCCGGGCTACATCGTCGGACCGGACGGCAAATTGCAGTTCGATCCCGACGAGCAGGTGCAGGAAGTGATCCGCCTGGCTTTCGAGCGTTTTGCCACGCTGGGCAGCGTCAGCGGCGTGATGCGTTACCTGCGCGAGCGGCAAATCCTGTGGCCGTTCCGTCAGGCCAGCGGTGCGCAGGATGGTCAATTGCACTGGCACGTGCCGCATCGCGAAACCTTGCGGAACCTGATTCGTCATCCGGCCTATGCGGGTGCCTATACCTGGGCTCGACGCAGCGCTCGATCCCAAGCGTCCCCGCGTTAAAGTCGAACGGGCAGCCGCAGGATTGCGCGGTGTTCATTGCCAACAATCACGCTGCCTACATTTCGTGGGAGCAACATCAAAGCAACCTCAAACGCCTCCAGCAGCACCCGATGCGTGGTCCGCGCCCGGTCCGGCTCGGACAACCACCGCGATCTTGGCCGGTTGCGTGGTGTGCGGCCACTGCGGTTGCCGCATGCAGACACGTTACACGCCGAACTTGCGTTACGACTGTCAACGCCGCGCCTGGATTACGGAGCCCCGACCTGCCAAAGCTTTGCGGGGGTGTCGTTGGAAAAGTTGGTGAGTGCCCAGATTCTGGAGGTGGTGACGCCGGCCGGCTTGGAATTGAGCCGGCGTGCCGCCGAGCAAACCAAGCGTGAACGCGGCGCTCTCGATCGGCAATGGCAACTGCGTCTGGAGCGAGCAGGCCAGAACACGAACCGCGCTTATCGGCAATACAACGCGGTCGAGCCCGAGAACCGCTTGGTGGCGCGTACTCTGGAACGCCAGTGGGAACAGGCCTTGATTGCGCAACGAAGTCTGCAGGAAGAGTACACCCGTTTCCAACAGACCCAGCCGACCCAATTGAGCGCCGCCGAGCGTACGCACATCGAAGCCTTGGCCCACGATCTGCCGACGATCTGGCACGCGCCGCAGACAGCCATTGCGGACAAGAGGCGGGTAATGCGTTTGCTGTTGCAACGAGTGGTCGTCTGGGCGTCGAAAGCGACGGACGAACTGAAGGTCCAGTTGCATTGGACCGGCGGCACGATGACGGAGCACCATCTGTTGCGGCCGGTGAATTCCTGGAGTCAGTTGCCGGAATTGCCTGAACTTTTGCAACGCATGCGTCAATGGCGAGCCGAAGGCTGGACATCGCGGCAAATGGCCGACGAACTGAACGCCGCAGGACAAAAAACGCCGCACGGGCAGCCGATCACTGCCGCAAATGTGCGTCAACTCTTGAAGCGATCGTCCGAGGCCACTCCCGCTCGCGATCGGAAGAGGCCCAAACGCGTTACGAAGACGGGCAAGCCATAAGCTGTCCATGCTCAAAACGGAAGACCAAGCCAGTCGGCAAAAGCGGCCGCGAGCGCTGGCTTGATCTTTCATCTTGAACAAATCACTGTACATCAACTATATCCCTATTGTTAATCTCGCCCCATCCTAGCCTGTGACAACGGAGGCAATATGCCACGCGTATCGGGTTAGTGTGTTGTCCGCTACACTAATCCGACGCGTCAGCAAGGTATGGCACGTTGAATCGACTGGCAACGCCAGCGCGAAAGTAGACTGGCGAAACATGAAATCCACTTCATCGATCAACTCCCGATGGGCGCGCAAAGCGGCGCTGAAAAGGGCGCGAATAGGTTTATGGAGATTCTTTGTCAATTGGAAAGCGTCGGGGTGATTCAGCCCTATCTATCGCGTCTTGCTCACGACGCGCAGTCCGCCATTATTGGGTTGCCCAATTTCCCAGATCTGATCTGCCTGCATTTCTTTCAATATCTTCACCATCAATTCGGCGTCGGCCTTTTTCTCGCCGAAATCAAAGAGAACCTTCAATCCGTCGAAAACACACCAGTTCTCGCCGCTTGTTTGGACCTTTAGGCCTGTCGAACGGAAGTAGATCCGATTCACGCCGAGCGGTGAGCCGGTGGGCAACCGGCCATTCACCAGATAGAGCGGAACGCGGCGTGTACCGATATAAGCGATTTCCGTGGCCTTCGCGTCCTGTAACTGGCGGTAGGCCATCAAGGCATCGGTTTGGCACGCCCCAAATCGGGCCAGGGTTTCGTTCCCTTGCTGCAGGCACCAGTCGTTTTGAACTCGGTAGACCTCGAGCTTATTCCCGTCGAGCCGTTTGCGCGAGCCGACATAACCGAGGTTTGGAAGGATCAGCCCCTGCTCGGCAACAGCGCTAACCAGAGCCAGCGTCGAGGGTGTCGGTCGCGGGAAATTGCCCAGACGCTGCTGGTCGTTGGCCAGGAGATAGGTCATCAGCGGCGGGTTGCCGATGACTCCCAGTTCGTTGAAGCCGAACTTTCGACAGACCGCCAGCGCCCGCCTGGCATTGTCGAGATCGGTCCCGAAATTGTAAAGCACCTGTTGATCGTCGCGACAAACACCCGCGCCGATGACTTGCTCTATTTTCAATTTGCGCAATGAAACGGAACAATCGTTCGCGAAGAGACACTACCTTGCGGGGCCTGGCCGTCGCACAGCAAGTACTCAAAGGTGGGTTGTGCGCCCGGTATCGTCGCATATTGCGTCAGATTCAATTCGCGGATGAGCCGAACCGCCTGAGAAGCCTCACGCTCCGAAGACCCAAAATCCTTGAATAATTGGCGGTTCGAGTAAATCTGCCAGTGACCGTCGGTTCTTTTCAATTCGACGGCTTTGGGAACAATGCGGAAGATTTTTTCTTCAGGCCCGGCAAGTGGAACCGGCATCTGCGCAATGGTCAGGGAAGGAAACAATATTGCAGACAGGCATCCGAGCCATCGGCGCAGAACATGATCCACCCCACTTCCTGCGGGAATTGCGGTTCTTCCGATCAAGATCGGCAGATCTTCAATGAAAACTGAAGTCGAATAAACAAAAAGCATTACATGCCGTTGCACAATCGGAAAACCCAACATGGTTTGCGCACATAGTTTCGCTCAAGCATCGCTACGCGACGCCGGCATTCGACCTGGACTTATCCGGGCGTTAAAACGCCCGGCTACCTTCAAATAGCCGCTACGCGGCGAACGAACCGCGTAGCGGTTGTTTGAAGGTAGCCGGGTGTTTTAACACCCGGAAATCGAACGCCACCGTGTTTTTGCGTCGCCGTAGCGACGCTTGAGTTGCAATACGCAAACCATGTCGTACAGCCTATCGCTCGGCGGAAATCTTTTTTCTGCTGGCAACTTGCGCCCGTTAGTGTTACACTTATCTTCAAGATATTGGTTGAGTATTCCTGCCTGCCACATGGGCCGTTGCCCGGCCTTTTCCCTGCCTCTGTTCCACTTTTCGATCTTGGCGCGGGAGAATGTCGATGCGTCCCTCAGCTTCCTGTGAAGAATTGAAACGATTGGTACAGCATCCCGATCGTCGCAGTTTCGTCAAAGCCGGAGTTCTCGGTTCGATGGGGTTGGGTTTGGCCGACCTGCTTCGTCAGGAGGCCCGCGCAGAAACCAGCAAACCCAAGACCGACAAACGAGTCAACTCCGTCATCATTTTGTGGATGCGCGGCGGTCCTTCCCATATCGACATGTGGGATACCAAACCGGATGCTCCGGTCGAGTTTCGCGGTGAGTTTGGAACCAAGCCGACCAAAGTGCCGGGCATTTTCCTGGGCGATCTCTTGCCGATGTCCGGGAAGATCATGGATAAATGGGCGATTATCCGCAGTTTGCACCATCATTGCCCCGGTCATTCCACCGGCGACCAGATCTGCTTTACCGGTTACAACCCTGGACCCATGCCCGATACGAATATTCATCCTTCGTGCGGCTCCATTGTTTCCAAACAACTCGGACACCTGTCTCCCGAGCTACCGGCATACGTCATGATCCCGCGCAATGTTCCGGGAACGGGTTCGGCATATCTGGGTGTTGCTCACAAAGCGTTTGAGACGCAGGCAGATCCCGCAAATCTTGCGGTTCCCTTCCGCGTGCCGAATTTCGATTACCCGCAGGGTGTCACGATGGAGCGCGTCGGCGATCGCAAGGGATTGCTCAAGAGCTTCGACGCCATCCGCCGCGATGTGGACAACACCGGCCAAGTCGAGGTACTCGATCGCTATCAGCAGAAAGCATGGGAAATCCTGACTTCCGAGAAGGCTCGCGATGCCTTCGATCTCGACAAGGAGCCTCACGCCATTCGTCAACGCTACGGCTTCGCGCCGGCCTTCGATCCAGGTGCTTCAAACCGTTGCGGCTGCCCTGCCTGGAGCCGGCGCATTTTGCTGGCCCGGCGATTGGTCGAAGCAGGCGTTCGGCTCGTAACGGTCGATGTCCGCTGGTGGGATACCCACGTCAAGGGGTTTGAGTCGTTGAAATACGGTTTCCTCGATCGCTGGGACCGTGCTTATACCGCCCTCATCGAAGATCTGGAACGCGGGGATTGCTCGATACGACGATGGTTCTGGCCTGGGGCGAGTTCGGGCGAACGCCGCGCGTCAACAACGACGCCGGTCGAGATCACTATCCGAACGTCTTCAGTGGTGCCCTGGCAGGTGGTGGAGTCAGGGGAGGCACGGTGATAGGCTCCTCGGACGAGAAAGGTGCATTTCCGAAGAGCAACCCCAAGTCGCCCCAAGATGTGCTGGCGACGATCTATCGACATCTGGGTATCGACACGGCTGCGGAATATCTCAACAATGGCCGACCCGTCCCGGTGTTACCGAGTGGGAAAGTGATCGACGAATTGTTCTAACGAGCAACACCAGCCCCAAACAAAACAGAGCCTGAAGCGTAAGCGAAGTTTGACTCTTCGCTTACGCTTCAGGCTCTGTTTTGTTAAGCGTAGATTCAAACTTCGCTTACGCTTCAGGCTCTGTTTTGTTAAGCGTAGATTCAAACTTCGCTTACGCTTCAGGCTCTGTTTTGTTAAGCGTAGATTCAAACTTCGCTTACGCTTCAGGCTCGGTTTTGTTTAGGCACAACGGTCAGTTGTCTTTTTTCTTTTCTTCCGGGGCCGGGGCTGGGGCTTTCGGCCTTGGTCGGCCACCACCACCAAAACCGGGACGAGCGGTGGCCAATTCCTTGAGTTTGGTCTTCTGGTCGTCGGTCAAGAGCTTGGCAACTTTCTCATCGACATCCTTCTGCATGGCTTCCAGTTGCTTCGTTTGGTCATCGGTCAGCTTGAGTTGTGCAATAATGAAAGTCGAGAAGATCTTGCCGGGTTGGGACCGCATTCCCATGCCACCCCTACCGCCAGGGCCAAATTTTCCTTTTTCCTTCTTCTCTTCTTCTTTTCCTTGTTGGGCACTGCTGATCGTGCAAACGACCAGCATGAAACCGATCAAGGCAAGACCGAACATCTTGGACATGCGAAACATCGAAAACCTCCGATTCAGGAATACGGCCCGCAATAAACTGACGACGCCGAAGGAGTCGTAGCAGTAACCGCGCCGTGTTATTTGACACGAATCAAACGGTAAGGATTCGTCCTCATTCGTGCGGATTAGAATATTGAAATTGTTTCGTCAACGGCACAGCGTGTCAATCCTTTTCCACCGATTACTCATGGAATTCTAATCGGAAATCATTGTTGCGCAAATCTGCTGTGACTCCCATTGCTTTTTGCACTATGCTGGTATTGTGGTACGGACTGCAAGCTTTACCCGGAATTCAGCGGATTATTCCTTCTTCCCACCGAACGAAAATCATGTTTGACCCCTATCGCGAATGGCTTGGCATCACGGAAGACCGTCGGCCGCCGACACTCTATCAATTACTGGGGATTTCACCAGGTGAGACGCATCCCCAGGTCATCGATCATTCGGTGAATCGGCAATTGCTGCGCTTGCAGCCGTTTCTGGGTGGACCTAAAGGGGATGACGCCAGGCGTCTCGCCGAGGAGTTGAAGTTGGCGCGAGCCACCCTGCTCGATCCCGTTCGCCGGGCTGCATACGACAGGATCTTCGGGATCAAAAAGCCTCCCGCGGTACAGGCTCCAGCACCGCCTGCGCCTGCGCCGATACCCGTGCCCGCAGCGCCGGCCAGTGCCATCCCCTGGTATCAGGATATCCCGACCGCTCCCTTACCGACCCCCTATCAACCACCCGTGAGCCGGCCGGCCGGGCCGTTGCCGACCCCCTATCAACTACCTGTTTCTGAGCCCCTTGCTCCAGTTCCAATTCCAAGGAGTTTCCCGTCACCGGTCGCAGCGGTGCAACCGAAACCCTTTCTCCTGGAAGATCCGAACCCTGCCGGTTCCAGGGCGGATTTTCAGCCATCGAGTTCCGACGGCAGTTTCCCCTCTGTGGAAACGGCATTCAAACCGAAAAGAGTTCGTGGTGCCGGTCGATCGCCCATGATTCTCATCGGCGGTGCGCTCGCGGTCGGCTTGATCGGTGCTGCGATCTACTTCGCGACCAAGTCCGCGCCGCCGCCCGCGGAGGACAAAACGATCGCCAAACAGGAACAGCCTCACGAAACGGAGAGGCCGAAGAGGCACGATTCGCCGGCACCGCCGCCAAAAAAGAAATTGCAGCCAAACCCGCGCGACTTGCTTACGCAAAAGAAAAACCCGCCGCGCCATCAGGCCGATCGATCCGCTGCCGCCGCCCCCCAAGGCGGATGCAGCGTTCAACGAGTCAACGATCCTGCGCTCGCGAGGGGGTGCCCGGGCGCTGGCGATTTCGCCCGACGGCAAACAACTGCTCTCGGCAGCGGATGATTACAGCGTTTTGACCTGGTCGGCCGGCAGCGAAAAAGCAGCTCGTCGTTACGTACTCAAAAGTCCCGCCATGTCTGCTGCCTACTTTCCCAATGGGAAAGATGCCCTCTTTTGCGATGGCGGCACTGTTTTTATGATCGATCTTTCCACCAACAAGATTGTGAATGAATATGTCAACACGATGGGCGGCATACAGGCGCTGGTGCTCGCTCCGGACGGCAAGCATTTTCTGATTGCCTGTAGCGACGGCGCGATGCGCTGGTGGAATGTCGGTGCCAACCAGCAACCTGAGCATACCATCGATTTTGCCAAAGAAATCCCCATCGATTGCGTGGCTCTGGCCAAGGATGGGAAAACCGCCATTGCCGGCGGGCGCGACGGCTCGCTGTCGCTCTGGGATGTGGTCGCGAACCGGAAGCTGAAGTCGCTCAAGGGACATCAAGGCCCCGTCAGCGCGGTGGCGTTCTCGCCGGATGGCAGGCGGGCCGTCTCGGTCGGCGTCGATAATCTGGCGCGCGTTTGGGACGTTGCCGGCGGGAATGAACTGTTTACGCTCAAAGGCCACGACCGTCCCCCGCTGGGTGTCGCCTACACGCCGGATAGCTCCTTAATTATCACCGGCGGCCTGGATCAGACGATCCGCTCCTGGGATGCTATTTCCGGGGAGCCGTTACGCTGGTCTTTCAAGGGAAACGAGAAAATTTTCTCGATGGCGATCGATCCGCACAATCGCTTTCTTATCGCCGGAATGAGCGATTACGGGATTCAGCTTTTGCTCCTGCCGGCGGTTCGGCCCGACTCACCCGACCCGCTGTTGGTGGTGAAATCGCCCCCAAAAGAACGGCTGGCAATGCCCGGCGAGAGCTTTGCAGAAGCCGCCGCTCAAACCGTCCGCGAACGCTACAAGGCCGACTATGCGCTGACGAGCAACGACGACAAACTGGCGCTGATGGAGAAACTCTTGAGCCGGGCCAGGTTCGCTCCCGAAGATGATACGACTCGATTCGCGCTGTTTCAGGAAGCCAAGGATTTGGCGCTCAAAGCAGGCCAGGTCGATGATGCACTCAAAGTCCTGGACCTGCGTTCGAGGTGGTTCGAAACCGATGAGTTGACCGATAAATCAATCCTCTTGCGCGCTTCGATCCAGACCGCGCCCACCATCCCTCAGAGCAGCATCAATGCCGCCGTGAAACTGGTGGAACAGGCAGAAAAGCAAGCCCGGCCCGACATTGTGGATGAGATGATGGCCAAGCAGGAATTGTTTGCACAATCTGCCGGTCAAGATGCGGTGAATAAGCGGATCATGGCAGCGAAGAAACTCTGGCTCGACAGCGCCAAGGAGCGCGACACTCTCACGAAACTGATCGCGGCCCTCGACAAAGATGCCGACGACAAGGAGGCCAACCTCGGCTTCGGCAAACGTCTGTGCTTTCTGGTCGGCGATTGGCCGCGCGGTCTGATGCATCTCGAAAAATGCGGCGACGGCGTGCTGCTGAATCTCGCCAAGAAAGAGAAAGCCAACCCCACGGATGGGAAAGGACAAAACGAACTCGCCGATGCCTGGCTGGCATATGTGGACAAGGCCGAAGACGAGAACAAAGCCGGAGTATGGATACGAGCGCGGTATTGGTTGCAAAAAGCAGAGAAGAGCGACCTGCCCAATGCGGACAAACTCAAGGTGGCTGAGAAACGGCTGCGCGTGGATAAGCTGATTCCCGCCGAAGGAACGGGCTACCGCCCCGGAGAAGCGGTCCAGCGCGCAGGGTTCAACACCCTGCGCTCGGTTGTCGCCACGGAAACGCAATGGGCGATCTCCAGCGGTGCGGAAATGACCAAGGAAGGACTGATCGTCCTGAAAGCAGATGGTACCTTCCGTTCTCGGTTCAAGCCTCAGGACAACTGGAAGATTTCGTTCGGCGTGGTCCCGGACGGTCGAGAGATCAAGATTCAGATTTGCGGCGAAGAGATTTCGTTCAAACCGGAGGTAACGGCGAACGTCGTCCAACTGATCATTCAACGGAAGGGAAACAAGTTGAGCCATCGCATCAACCCAACCGGCACAGAAACGTCAATCGACTTATCGGGAGCCAAGCTGGAGCCGACAATGATCGCATTCAAGGCGATCGGTACATCTGCGAGAGATGGCATAACGGTGAAGAACATCACGCTGACGGGGTGGGTCAAGCCATCGGAGTAGCGGGGCGCGGAAAACTCCTGAAACGTGAAAGAAAACGGGGCGCGAAAAACATCCGCTGTTTTTCGCGCCCCGCACTCGCATCTCGTGCCCCGATTTCAATCAAACTTACCCTTGATCGGACCCTTGGGTTCCTTGGACTTGGGCTTCAATTTCTCGGTTGCTTCGTCGATCTTGCTGATCCAATCATTCCACGTGGATTCACGCTCTTTGCGCTTTGGATTCTGCCGTTCGACAAAGCTATCGCGAACCTGGAGTTGGCCGTCTTCGGCCATGAGGAGAATCTCGGAGGCTGAATCGTCCTCGCGGTATCTGCCGCCGATCCTGGAGACTGCTTGCCGCCTTCAACTTCAACCGCCAACATCGTCGGCAAGGTGCTCGTGGGGTCCATCATTACGCCCCGCTTGGCCGGCTCCTTGGACTTGAGCTTCAGTTCCGCAGTCTCGCGGAGCATATAGCGGTTGTACTGCGATGACCACAACGGCAGACTGACGAACTGCTTACCGCCCACCAATTGGCCGCGCGTGACAACCACATCGGCAACGACCCAGTCGCCAACCGGTTCATCGGAAGTGCCGATTTTGACAAACGGCATCCAGCGCTGAAATTGAAGCACGCCCTGGCCCGGTTTCAATTCGTGAAGGTTCTTCTTCTCCTTCGGGTCGACCGGGGGCGGTTCCGTTGCATAGAAGAAACTTTCCGGCGGGAACATTACCCGCGCGACGGGCGCTCGATTCCAGATGGCATCGTTGTCCCAGCGCCGGGCAGCTGGGGTCATTACCGATCGCTTGCCTGCGACCTGGTCGGGATCGAGATTCTCCTGAGGCAGAATCTCGATATCGGCATCGGTCGGCGCGACATCAGTTCGTATTTTTGCGGTTTTTCGACCTTTTCGTTTTTGGTTGGCCCCACCCAGTTCGGATTCTGCATGCGAATTTGCATCCGATATTCGTAAGTCACATCAGGCTCGACATCGGCATCGATGATACGAACCAGAACGAAATCGGGCGGCTGGTATGCCTCCTTGGATTCGCTTGGGGTGCCGGCAGGTCCATCCATTTTTTTCATCATTGGGAAGCGAAGCCCGTCGGCACCGGCATCAGGACCAACCTTCGGCTGGCCCCGGTAAAGTGCATCGCTGGTTTTCCCTCCGCCGAAAATACTGTCTTCACCCTTCAGGCGGCTCGGGGGCGGCGGCGGCGGGACAGCCTTCTTCGACGCAAAAGCGTTCACCGCTGCGGCGATGGACGGCAGAAACGATTTAGCATCGGTGGGATCCAATGGCGTGGTCGGATCGGGATAACCGCCCTTCATCAGATTGGGAAGGGGAACCACCAGTTCGTGCTCGCTGTGCAGTAACACGTGAGCCAACTTGGGATCCTCATCATTCACGCTGAGCCGGCGCGAATGGATGGCGCGATAACTTTCCCGGTAGTCGAACTCTTCCCAGTCGGAAGGCTTGCCGTCGCGTCCGAAGACTCGACGTTGAACGACAACGCCGTGGAAAACCGGCGTGGCATCCGGCGTGTTCGAGATATCCTTGAGGCTATCGAGTCGCAGCGCCTTCTGGATTTCTTCCAGTTGAGCCTTATAGGGGAAAGACGCTTGAAGAACGACGAGCCGCTTGGGGTAAACGGTCAGGGCGAACCGTTTACCTTCGAGTTTCTTGTCGTCGATTTCGACGTACATGACCTCCGTGCGCGTACCGGGTTCTTCCACTGCCCCGGGCTTGCCACCGTTCATGCCGGCCGGCGGCATCATGGGTCTACCGCCCGTCATCCCCAGCCCTGGCGGCCGCATGGCATTTCCCGTCATCCCCATGGGCCGACCCATGATTCCCATCGGTGGCTGGCCCGCGATTCCCATCGGCGGCTGGCCCATGAACCCCATCGGCGGCTGGCCCATGAACCCCATCGGCGGGCCATTTTTCGCCATCGGGGCGGGTCTCGGACGACGAGGTTTGAACTTGCCGCCCAGTTCCGCCAATGCTTTCTTGACTTCGGCTTTTTGATTGTCGTCGTTTTTCGCGTCTTTATCTTCCAGAACCCCGACATGCGGCTTTCCATCAATTTCCACGATATCCACCGCCGGGATCTTGGCCAAAACCGGAACCGCGTAGATCTCGCTCATGCCGAGAACCGTCGGGTTGGTTCGGCGATCGTCCGGAGGCGCGACCGGGTTAAACACCAGCCGGGGCGCGGCCAAATCGCGTGGGACTTCTTCAAAAGGATAGAGTGAGTCCTTTTTCAAGGTAACAGTGTCCTTGATGTCTCCCGCGGGACCGTTGATATAGCCCTTGATTTGGTTGGTCTTATCACCGATTTTTTTCGGGAATTGCTCCGCCCCCGACTCGGGGATGTCTGCCAGAGCGATGATGCCGACCACCATGAACAGAAGCATCAGCCCGCCCGCAATTCCGAGGCCGATCTTCTCGCCTTTGTCAATCAGCAATTGCTTGATGTCGGGTTTTTTCATAATTCCTGTCTCCGATGTAGGTGGGGGATTTTACTCAGTCCCCACGACTTTCAGCAAATGAATCGCGTTTTGACTCCGAACTCTCCGGGGTGTAACCATTTTCTCTGGGGGATGCCGTCGTAGCGGCGGCATCCTGCCGCCGTCTGCAACCTCTCGGCGGCTGGAAGCCGCCGCTACGACCCCCCAGAGAATGTGGTTACACCCACTCTCCGCCGCACAAGTTACTTCTTCTTCGGATTCACTCCGGATGTGTTATATCTGGCATAAGCCAGTATCAGATCCTGGAAGTTCTTCCGTTCCGCTTTGTCGAGGGTCGCAGCAAGGATACTCACAAATCCCTGCCGGGATCCAAAATCTTTGTCCTTCAAGGTCCTGAGCTTGGTCATCAGCGATCCCGGCAGCTTGGCTTTTGCCATGGCCGCTAAAGCCTCTTCGCTCAGTTTGAATCGTTCCGGATTCTCGTAAATCGAAACGATCCCGTAGATCGACACCTCCATCAGATTCGCAGAAAACTGGTCTTCTCGATTGGTGGTCGGAGCTGCCTGGCCCGAACGACTGGTGCTTCCGCCGGTTGGGGCCGGGCCTCCATAATTCAACGTGCCATGAAAGCGGCTCCATTCGCATTGTGTAGTTTGGAAGCGCAACTTCGTATTGGCAACGGATTGCAAAATCTCATCCAAATAGGACTGATCCGTTACCACCGAGAACGCCAACGGCAGACGTCGCACCTGTTTCGTGACCACCAAATACCTATTCCGGTCGATGTCGAACTGGGTTTTCGAACTCGTACTCGAAGTCGAAGTCGAACTCTTGTTTGTATCGCCACCTCCGACTTTCCCTGGGGTTAGCATTCCCTTGGTTCCACTCGACTTTTCCTTGCTGGAGGTCTCGGCAGGAGCTGGACTTTTCGTAGCCTCCTCGCTGAATCGCGACATGACCAATGGAAAATTGCTCACGCGATCGCTCATTTTGTCGATGGCAAATGCTTCAAGTCGTTTGACCGGAACCGTGCGGATATCGAAACTTCTGCTCGACCTTGAAGATCGACTCAATCTTATGGTCAACCGGCAAACGATGCCGGTCGATGGTCTTGATCGTCAACCACTTTTCAGGACGGTCTTCTTTCGGGTTTGGGTCGCCCGGAAGCGAGGTTCCCTCAATGTCGAAGATGAATGGTTTTCCGGTTCCATCATTGAACCAAACCAGCAATTTCAACACATTGCCAATGCCGAACACCTGAAGGCGCGGCGAGAGATTTCGCAATCGGCCGACCAGATAGTTGCCTGGACCTTTGGGTGCATCCGGACCTTCTTTGCGCTCCACCTTCAATTGCACCTCCCAAATTGGGCTTTCGAAGGAGCCTGGCATGTCCTTCTTGGGCGTAAACTTGGCAGCGGCACGATTGACTTCACCGACCTTACCGAGAATCTCGCGCTCCACCCACAAATCTTCCAGAGCCAACCAAATGTCTTCCGAACTCGGCTTCACGGTGGTCCATTTCGGGGTTTTCAAAACCGCCTCAAGCCCGCCGCCGGCAAATTGCATGGGATCGAGCGAATTGGCCAGTTTCACGAATTCGGGCTGGTAAACATCGCGAAATTCCTTTCGGATTCCGTCAAACCGGGATTCGTCGAGGTCGACGAGTTCCTTCTTTTCCTTATCGAGGTAGCCGCCGGCTCCAAAAGGCATTCTCTTGGCCTCTTCATATTCGTTGGAGTTGGAATACCCTGTCGGCCAGGTGAAGATATCCTTTTGTTCGCTCCAGGCCTGCAACCACATTTTGTTTTGCTGGTCTTCGAGTTCCTTTTTTTTCTGGTTCAGTTTTCCAAGCGTGGCTCTGGCCGCCTTTTTTGCCTGGTCGAGTTTCGCCAGCTCCGACTTGTTTGTATTGTCCTTCTCAGTGGTCTCATCCGCGACACTTGTGACGACGAAAATCCAGGACAAAAAGACAAACAAACTCGCCGGAGCAAGCATCACCCAGAAGTGATGTTTTTTCAAGAATTCAGCGTCGATTTTACCGGCCATGAACCATTTCTCCCGTTGAAACTTTGCGCACCTGACTTTACCCGTTGGGCTTTGCAAACCCCACTCATTCGACAAAACCTACTCGATGCCTGCACCAGTCTGCTTGGACACTGGTGCCGCTGTGCCGGGACCACCAAGTTTTGGCATGGACATCCCTTTTTTGTCCTCTGCCGACTTCGGGGCAGGCGGTTTGGTCATATACTCATCCGACGGGGTATGTTCGCGCCAGATGAAGACGATGACGAACTCGAAGCGCGGCTTGATCCTCGCCGTCTCGGCTTTTTGCTCTTCCTTCCCTTTTTGCGGGCTGATGCGACCAAAATTCGCCTCGCCCACCTTCTTTCCAGCCCCGGCATTTCCACCCGACAAGGATGTCCAGTCACCATTCGTCAAATCACCAGTCAAGAGTTGGTCGATCCAACTCCTGTCAATGCGCTCGAATTTATCTTGATGCGGATTGTCGATTCGCCAGGTATTGAAAAGGAACAGATGGCTAACCCGACCGCGAATCGGATCGTCGGCGGGTGTCTTATCGTCTTTCTTGGCGAGCTTTTTGAGGTTGGGAAGGAAGGTCAATTTCAACAGTTCCGCAGCTTCAAGGGAAATGTCCTTCCTCTTGAATTTGTACCAACTGGTGCCCCGAATCTCGAAGACCCACCCCTTCCCTTCAGGAAGCTTCCCATCACTGATCTTTTTCTGTTCGTCTTCATCCATTCCCTCGAAATAGTCCGTCCCGACAACTTTCCTGACGTCGGCCTTGGCGGCCTCGAAGAAGCCCTTCAAATTTGGAGTATATCGACAGTGGATGGATTCGATATCGAGCGTGGCAAGATATTGGCGCATATCGTCTTCACGAGCGGCCTTGATGGGATCGACCCCCTTGTTGATCCGCTCATAGTATTTCTGGGTCGCGAGCCAGGGAGATGCGCCGCTCTCGTCCCGGTCGCCGCTGGTCCACAAGGAAAAGACGGTGGCCTTCTGATCGTATCTTTGGTTGGTCATCATGTTCCCCATGTCCCATTCCGGGGCAACCCGCTCACTCAGGTAGTCATCGAGCCGATACTTCACTTGCTTGTCCGGCGGCGGCGGGGGAAAGGCTCTGGGGTCGATCAAATAAAAGTATTTCGGTGACGGCAAAGTAGGCACGGCCTGGTTAACGTATTCATTGATCTTGACCCAGTTGGGGCGCTCATCCAACCCGGTGATTTGCTGGGTGACCGTTTTGGCGGTGGCATCAACTTCTTTTTGGAGAGCAACGATTTGACCTGCCACTGTTTCAGCCTCTTTCAGAACCCCGTCGCCGTCCTTGAGAGCTTTGCCGATGGCCTCATTATTGACCGCTGCATACGGGATCGAATAGCCAAACGCCATGACGGCTGTGCCCAGCAATAGCGCTGCCGCTGCGGCCACGGCCCACGGTTTCTTGGCCCGGATTTGTCGGTCAAAGGAGATTTCAGGAGGCAGCAAGTTGGTGCCGATTCGAGCCACGCCTAGCCCTTGCAGGGCCAGCCCGTAAGCCACCGGGAACGTGAGAATGTTCTCCATGAAGACAGGCGATGCAGTTACCGCATCGCCAACCACACGGACGAACTTGGCAGGTTTTTCGACTTTCAGTTGAAGTTTGTCGCCCAGATATTTCTGCAAGCCGGGCAATTTGAACGCGCTGCCCAGGCCGACCATTGCCTCAATATGGGCATCGCGGTGCGTATTGGTGAAATAGCCCAGCGAGCGTTGGACTTCGCCGACGAAGTCGGTGAGGACCGGCTTGAGCGCCTTCAGGATATTGGCCAGTTCCGGCGACTTGGCGGCGTTGCGCTTCAGATGTTCGGCCTTGGCGAAGGTGAGTTTCAGTTCCTTGGTCAAGGAGCGGGTAAAGTGATTGCCGCCGATGGGGATCGGCCGTTGCCAGATGATCTTGCCGCCGTCGGTGATGATCAGGTTGGAACTGTCGGTGCCGATGTCGAGCGCCACGAAGCATTTCTTTCTTGCCGATCGGTCGGCGGCGGCGTCGTCTCGCCGTCGGGGCCACCCCGTTTGAGCAAGTCGTAGGTGATGTAATTGCACAGAGCCAGCGGCGCCATCTGGACGCAGTGAACTTCGACCTTGACGCCTGGAAGTGGTTGAGGAACCGGCTGATCATGTCCCGCTTCATGGCGAACAGGCCGATTTCCGTATCGATGGCGAAGCCGCCTTCGACCGCTCCGTCGCTGACTTTCTGGTAGTCCCAGACGACTTCTTCGAGCGGGAAGGGGATCTGCTGCTTGGCCTCGAACTTGACGATGTCGCTCGATCTTCTTTTCTTCGACCGGCGGCAATTTGACGAAGCGCGCCAGACCGGACTGACCGGGCACGCCGATGGCGACCTTGTCGCCCTTGATGGGGTTGCGGGACAGGAATTTTTCGAGTGCCTCGCGGGTGAGGGCATCCGGATCGGCGTCGGGCTGGGACAGGATTTTGGGATGTTCAACGTAATCGAAGGCGGTCGCGGTCACTTTGTTGTCGATGAGTTGCAGTCGAACGGCTTTGAGAGCGCACTGACCAATGTCAATGCCCCAAAAGCCGGGTTGTAAAGCCATGGGAAAAACTCTCCGGATCAAGACATGGGAAGCACATTGACTTGTTTACGGTAACATGCGGAAGATACCGCTGTCAATAATCTGAACACACAAGTGCGCAAGATGTTGGCGCGATTGCGTTAAATCCTATGCGCTTTCGTCATAAATTCCAAATGAAACTCGCAAATTCTTATAATCGATATTCCGTAATTGCTGGTTTGCTGTTTACTGCTAGTGCTCCAAAATATTTGCGGCGTGCAAAGAAATCTGCTAATTCCATTTTGCCACTTCATCGCGTGCCTTGGCGATGACTTGCCGGACCAGGGTCTCATCAACAGCCGAGGGATTCGCTTCCAGATACGCGGACAAATGATCGATTGCCTGCCCCGGCTGGCCCGACCGCATCAGGGCGACACCCAGATCCCGGCGAAAACTTGGATCGTTTGGTGCCAGGAGTCGCAATCGGCTCACGACGCGAATCGCGCGCGAATAATCTTCGTTGCGAAGATAGATTCCTTTCAGATTGTTGAGCATCCGCATCACGATCCATCCAGGCGGAGTTGCCTGGAGCATGGCCCTCGTCAGCGGCCTCGTTTCCCCAGTTACGGCCTCTACCAGCGATTGACACCCCTCGTGAGTCAGAATCTGTCCGCCGTGGAACGGATCGAACAGCACTTCCTCGTCGCCGGCGATGGCCTTGGCAATGAAGTGTCCCGGCAACCCGATGCCGACAACGTCCAGGCCGGCACGATGGGCTACGGTCATGGCCAGCGCGGTTAGCGTGATGGGGATGCCGAGCTTGCGGTCCAGAACATCGCTGAAGTAGCTGTTGCGCGGATCGTAGTAGAGTGAACTGTTACCTTGATAGCCTTGCTGCTCGAAGAGAAATTGCGACAGACCCATCACGCGGTCTTCCAGCCCGCCGATCAGATGGGGGCGGACTTCCAGCGCCAGTCGATCGAGGAGACGGAGATAGGCGGCAACATCCAGGTCGGGATATTCGTCCACTGCGAGCAGCAGCCCCACCTCGGCCACATCCAAAGGAGTTGTCGGGTCTTCGGCGAGCAATTGGAGGGTCGTCTCGATTTCCATCGTCGGGAGTTCCAAGTTCCAAGTTCCGAGTTCCAAGTCGAAGACCCGTAACATTGATGGTTTTTCAACTTGGAACCTGGAACTTGGAACTATTTATACCTCAGTGATGAGATCCCAGCCTTTACGGTATTCGGTCTTGATGAACTTGGCGGCGTTCTTGCTGTTCGGGCAAGAGCCGGTCTTGCCGTCGTACTTGAGTTTCTCACCCGTCAAAATCGCGACGTTGCCCAACAAGATAGCCTCGGTCAGCATGCTCGCATAATCGAAGTTCGAGAACGCGAGTTCCGGTTTGCCTTCCTTGATGGCGGTGACCCACTCGTTTTTCTGGCCCTGATCTCCCTGATTGTTGCTCTTGAGTTTTTCCGGCTTGCTGCGATTGAGTTTCTCGATCGGAGTTTCGGACCACACATACCATTCCGAGCCGTAATCGTCGGGTGAATAGAGAATGCCCTTCTCTCCGACAATGATGCTGCCGCTGGAGACCAGGCCCTTCCTCCTGCTGATCGGGATGACCTTGTCTTGCAGCTCCTGAGGCGGATGGACGAGTTTGCCGTCCTTTTTCCCCTCGTACCAGTTGAACGTCACCGGACTCAGGTCGCCACGCGCTGGGAATTCCAGAGTGACATGCGCCCAGGCGGGATAGGTTTCGGGATTCACGTCGCCGGCTTCGGCAGAAACGGACGTTGGCGAACCGAGTTTCAACGCCATAAATGCGAGGTTGGCGGTGTGGCAACCCATGTCGCCGAGGGCCCCTGTTCCGAAATCGATCCAACCGCGCCAGGCAAATGGATGGTAGCCCGGGGCATAAGGCCGCATCGGAGCCGGGCCGATGAATTCATCCCAGTGAACGTTCTTGGGGGTCTCGAATACCTTATCGGGCCGTTTGGTCACGCCCGGTGCTTGCGGCCAGATCGGCCGATTGGTCCATACATGAACTTCCTTCACCTTCCCGAGTCCACCTTCCTGAATGAACTCGACGCCTCGACGGAGGCCGTCCGCTGCGGTGCCCTGATTGCCCATTTGGGTGCATACGCCATATTTCTTGGCTGTTTCGCGCATGATGCGCGCTTCGAAGACGGAATGGGTCAACGGTTTCTGACAATAGACGTGCTTTTTCATCCGCATGGCGAGAACGCTGGGTAGCGTGTGGGTGTGATCGGGTGTGCTGACGGTGATGGCGTCGATCTCTTTTTCCATGGTGTCCAGCAATTTGCGGAAATCGAAGAATTTCTTGGCCTGCGGAAATTGCTTGGCTTTCCGGTCGAGCGTGTTTTCGTCGATGTCGCAAATGGCGACCACTTCGCCCAGGCTCCCGGCCTGACTGATATCGCCATCGCCTTTGCCGCCGACTCCGATACCGGCAAAGCGGATCTTGCCGTTGGGGCCATCCGCGGCCCGCCGCGCGGAGTATGCGGGAGCAGTGAAGAAATAGCCGAGTCCCGCAGCGGCGCTGCCTTGCAGGAATAAACGACGGCTCAATGGTTCGGTCATGGAGAGGTTCCTCCGAGTGTGCGAGAGTGTGATGGATCAATGAGACAGATGGATAGTGTAAAGCGAAGAGAGATGGACTGCAACGATTTGGATAAAAAAAGTGTTTGGTATTTTAGTGTAAGTTCCAAGTTTCAAGTTCCAGATTCCAAGTTCTAGACCGTTAACCCTTCGGGTTTTCAACTTGGAACTTGGAACCTGGAACTTGGAACCAACAAAAAAAGGTTTTAGTTGTCTTTCTTCCTGAAGCCGCCGAAGTCAGCCTTGTATTCGAACGGTTTGCCGGTCATTTTTTCGAATTCCGCTTGTTGGCTCTTGTCCAACACGGCAACTGCCTTGTCCAGTCCTTCTTTGGTCAAAGCGGCCATTTTCTTTTGAGCTTCGGCGAAATTGTCTTTGAACTCTTTGCGCAATTCCCGCGCTTCCTTGCCGTTTTCTTCGGCAATGGCTTTGATCTTTGTCGTTTGCTCTTCCGTCAACTTCAGTGACTTGGCGATCTCTTCATCGGTGAAAGCGCGCATGCCAAGGCGCTGAACTCGGATCTGTTTGATGCGAGTCTTTTGTTCTGAAGTCAGCGTTTCGTCGACGAACTTCACGAATGGTGCCGAGAGTTCTTTCATCTTGGCCTGCATCTTCTCGCCGGTCTCCTTGTCGAATTTGCCCTTGAACTCTGAGAACAATTCCTTCTGTTTTTCGGCCATTTCCTTGATTTTCGGTTCGAGTTTTTCCTTCTGTTCCGAGGTCAGCTTGATCTCTTCCTGCACGCTCTTGTTCCTGATCAGGCTGCCAACGTCGGCTTGTCCACCGAAGCCGCCACCACGCATGGGCCTCTGAGCATTGGAATAGGTCGTTAGAAGGACGATCAGTCCAAAAACTACCACGGTCAAAGCGAGTTTGCGCATGCTGCGCCTCCTAAATGGTGTAACGAAAATGCAAATTCCAAAACCACGACGACGATTGCCGCAGAATGGTACGGTAGGGGTAAACACCGAAAAGCGAACAGGGTGACGCAAAATCCAACAAGTTTTGACTTGCCCCTTGGGAAGAGCGATAATCACCTCATGAGCGACATTCTCCTTAGCACCCTCAACGCCCGATATGCCCACGCTGCTTTTGGCTTGCGGTATCTGCTGGCAAATCTCGGCGGTTTGCAAGAGCGCGCCTCGATCGCCGAATTCGACATCTCTCAGCGCCCCATCGATATCGCCGAAAGCATTCTGGCACGACGACCTGCGATTCTCGGTCTGGGTGTCTATATCTGGAATGTTGCGGCCACCACCGAACTCGTGGGCATACTCAAACAAGCAGCGCCGCGAATGACGATCATCCTGGGTGGTCCCGAAGTCAGTCATGAGCACGAGAATCAGGAGATTGTCCGCAGGGCCGACTACACGATTACGGGTGAGGCCGATCTTGAATTTGCCAAACTCTGCCGGCAATTGCTGCGCGGGCACCGGCCCTTGATGCCGATGATCCAGGCCGAACCTCCTGCTTTTGCCGAATTGCAGTTACCCTACCATCTCTACGACGACAAGGACGTTGCCCAACGCGTCATTTACGTTGAGGCGTCGCGAGGCTGCCCGTTCACCTGCGAGTTTTGCCTTTCGTCGCTGGAAGTCCCCGTTCGCAACGCACCTCTGGAGCCTTTTCTGGCGGCGATGGACCAGCTTTTGAGACGCGGGTTGCGGCAATTCAAGTTCGTCGATCGCACGTTTAACCTCAACACCAACACGAGCCGAGCCATCCTGCAGTTCTTTCTGGATCGATATGAGCCGGGGTTGTTCGTCCATTTCGAGATGATTCCGGATCGCCTGCCCGATCCTTTGCGCGAGGTTATCGCCCGATTTCCGGAAGGAGCATTGCAATTCGAGGTGGGGATTCAAACCTTCAACCCCGAAGTCCAGGCCCTGATTAGCCGGCGGCAGAACAACCAAAAGACGGAAGAGAACCTGCGCTGGCTGCGCACTGAGACAGGAGTTCACATTCACGCCGATCTGATTGTCGGCTTACCCGGTGAAACGACCGAGAGTTTCGCAACTGGGTTCGATCGCCTCGCGGCGCTGCGGCCTCAAGAAATTCAGGTGGGGATGCTCAAACGGCTCCGCGGTACGCCGATTAGCCGGCACGATGCGGTCTGGGAAATGGCCTATAGTCCACACGCGCCTTACGAGGTACTCCGGACGAAGCAGATCGACTTTGCCGAGATGTGCCGGCTACGGAGGTTCTCTCGTTACTGGGATTTGCTGGCCAACTCCGGTCGATTTGTCCATACCTTACCGCTCTTGATGTCCAACGGCTCATCATTCGATCGATTCATGGCGTTGAGTGACTGGTTATGGTCGACGACCCGGCAGACTCACGGCATCGCGCTTGTGCGACTCTTCGAGTTGGTATTGAGGTTTGCAGCGGAACAAAAGCGCGTGGATATGTCGGCGTTGGCCCAAGCGTTATGGCTCGACTATCAAAGAGCAGGGCATTCGGATAAGCCAAAATTCCTCGAAGGGTTTGACCTTTCGGAACCTTCGAAGAATAGACGCATGAAAAGCACCGGTGCAGAACGGCAATCACGTCATCGGCTGATGCGCTCGTGACATTCATTATCGGAAACAGGGGTTTTGTGCTTTGAGCACTCAACGATGACACGTTTCGGACGTGGATTTCTCAACCCTTCCCGATTATTCACAGATTCGACGCATGAGCGATTCGAGTGAGTACTTCTTGTAGCGCTCCAGAAAAATGAGCACATAGTGACAAACCACCAAAAAGATCACCGCTAATGTGAATGCCATTGGCGTTGTCATCGCTTCCCGCCAATAAATTGTTGAATCATCAGGGTTCGTCCATGCGCCGTAAATCCATAACGGCCAGAGCATGACCATATGATGAAAAACGTAGATGCTCAGTGAAAAATAGCTGAAGCGATTGATCTCGCCGATCAATCCCCCCTCACTCGGAACATCCTCTTTTTGGTCCATCCAAGCATGCAGAAGCACCAGGCTTAAAAGAATGAAGCCGAGCATGCCCAGAACGTGTTCCGTTGAAGCGGGATACTCGCTATCTCCTGTGGCGTAATATCTGCCGATCCAGAAAGGCAGTTTGGATCCAAAGGCGATGTCAATCCCGGACAAACCGATCAGACCCAGCCCGGAAGCGCCCAGCCGCCAACGCGCAAAGTCCGGTTGCCGCCGTTTTCGAAAGACCAAATCTCCGCTGAAGAAACCCATAATCGGAAAAATGATCCACGGAAACACCGGAAAATAACCGTTGGCGGCGAAGCCCCAAATAATGTCGTGAAAGGTAAAGTCATAAACGTAAACGAGGTCTTCCCAATAGCTGGAATATTCCCCCACCGTACGCAATACGGGACTGACCAGAACAATCACCACACAGATCAGAGGGAGAACCGGCGCGGGGAGTTTTCGCGCATATGCCAGAAAAAGCAGAGACGTGCCGATCAGTGTCAGGATATCCCAATTAAATGTGTCTTGCGGCAACCAGATGCAAAAGTTAAACGCGATGCCCAGCCCAAAGAGAAACAACCCGCGCCGAAGCGTGATTCTGGTAATCTCCTTGTCCTTACAGCGCAGAGACTCTTGCTTTCGCACCCACAGAAAATAGCTCAACCCGGATACAAAAGAAAAAAAGGGCGCGGAGAAACTTCCCAGCCGCATCGATATGTCATAGAGCACCGCCGAAGAGCTTTCGCGCGGCGACAGATTCTCGACGAAGTGTACCTGGATCATCAGGATGATCGCCAGACCGCGCAGAATGTCGATCGAGAGATAACGCTTCATGTTTCGCTGCTCAAGCCCCGAACGCCGCCTGCGATCATTCAAACTCCCTACGTCTTCAGAAGATCAACCAAGAGAAACAGACTCTCAGCTGCCAGGAGAACGATGATGATCCACTCCAACATCTGTTCTTTTTTAGCGGCTTTGAATTCGCTGATTCTCTGGCTGTTCATTTCGTAGATGCGCTCAAACACTTCCAGTTGCGCGATGAGAGCTGTTTGCCGTTCTTCAACGTGAACGCGCTCGCGAAGTCGCTCCATCAGTTGATTGGCCAGCATCGGCAAGTGTGCGCGCGGGTGAAGCAGGAAGGGTATGATTTGCGCCAGCCTGATGCGGCGTTTCAGTGCCTGTTCCATTCGTTGGCCTACGTCCTCGAATCGGTCGGGGTCGATCGCGGGCACGTTGTAGGCCAACAAACCATCTTGTTCGAGCGTTGGCCAACTCTCGCTGACTTCCCGTTCGAGTTTGCGGAGTTCGTTCTCGTAGTAGGAGAAATCGACAAGCGCCAATAGAAATGGTCCCGACCGTTCCAGCGCGGCCCTGATGGCTGCTCGCGAAGGACTCCAAATGACTTGCGCACCATGAACCGTAATCGCGGTGGGAGGCACCGTTCCAGCAAGTTCAGGCTCCGCGACCCATTTCAACAAGTCATCGTTCGCTCCGAGATGATCGTTCGGTTGACTGGGTACGGTCAAGATATCGATGCCATATTCGTTGACTGGTTTCGGGTTCTTTTCGGTCGGTTCGGGCTGAACCAAAGCGAGTATCGGCTTGTACGTCGAGGGGTCAACGAACTTCTGAACGCGCTCTTGATCGGTGCCGGCATCGGGCGCAAATCGAATCCGGTGTAATGTTGCTCCAACTGGAATGGAAGAGATATTGGGTGTTTGGACCGGTTCACTGGTAGCCATCCTGTCGAGGACCGCCTTTCTGCCGTCTTCTTGACCGGTCCGAGCCGTATTCTTCACGCTCCGCGTGAAGACGGTCCTCACGCGGAGCGTGAGGAGTACAGCTATTCCCTATCAGATCATAACCGACACGCGACCGGTGTTCCATTTCTCCTGCCAACCACTCCGCCGCGAAATCCGCGGAATCGAGCACTCCGTTGAGGGTCGAATCGAACAAATAATCGCCGACGACAAGCAAGTTGGGATGCTGGAGGGGTTCCGGACGATGCCGGGATTCCATGGTTCGCACGGGATACCCGCCTGGCAGCCCGTTCACTTCACGAACCCAGCGATGCACCTTCCCTTCGAGGAACAACTCTGCGTCCGTGTTGTAAGAACGGGGGAAGGGATTCGAGCATCATCGCTATCAGTTCCTCATCCGATAATCCGCTCATGCTCTGCGCCGGTTCTCCTCCCAGGAGCCACCCCAACACACCATGAGAGCCGCTGCCGTTACGAGATGATTCGTCGTACAGGCAGCAACCCCCGAAAGCATCCAGCATGGAATACGAGTCATTCAGATGGGGACGCCAGAACGGGCGCTGAAAGAGGATAGTGACCCGCAAATAATGGGCGGGATAGTCGTGGTGAGCGTGGTGCCTTTTCATGGCATCCGCAAGACCGTCTCCATCCCATTCGATCGTCGGCAGTAAATGATTCGGCAGAGCGACAATGACGAAATCGAAGTCGCTTTCGAAATAATCGCTGCCTTTGCGCGAGACGATTCGGACCCGGTCAGCATCTGCCTTCCCGACCCGGACGACTCGTCGATTCAGCAACACTTCAGCATCAATTCGGCTCGCCAGTTCCTGCGGCAGTCTTTCGATGCCGCCTTCGATCGTATACAGCTGCATGTAGGCCGGATCGTTCATCAAGTAGTTCTGCAAACCGTAAATCGCATTCGTTTGATCCGGCTCCGTTGCCAAATCGCTATGGACCATTGTCTGCACATAACGTCTCACGGACTCGACGGGAATTTGCGCCAGCACGGAATGAAAGCTCTCTTTGCCGAACGGATCGCCATCGGATTCTTTCCAGTCCGAACCGTAGAAATCGCGCGGACTGATGCACGCCCTGGCACGGCGGTCGAACTCGTCCAAAGCATGAATTGCCGGACGATCCCAATCCTTCCCAGCTTCTTGGTTCGCCGCATGCGAATGATTCATGATGACCTTGCAGCCGTCCATGGGCATCGTCGCCAGTCCGAGTTCTGCGATCAGTTCTCGGAGGGGATCGGGACCAACCTCGGAGTAGTCGTAAAGCTCCGCCGCCCCCGCCTCGTAAGTTGCGGGCGCGCAGTCGAATCGGCTGGTGAGGATCTTTCCTCCAAGGCGTGGACTGGCTTCAAAAATGGTCGCTTTGTAAGGCACATTGACGTGATTCTGCAAGCAATATGCGGTCATTAAGCCGCCCGGCCCGCCACCAATGATCCCCACGTTCCAATTATTCAATTCGATCCTCCTTCAAGAGGATACATACATTCAAATATTAAATATTATTATAATACCAACCTTAAGTCTGGATGAAGACGGAACGCAGACGACTCTCATAAAGCTCTCATTTGGCGAACGGGTAAGCCTTATTCACCCAGATGATAGCGTTCGGCCTGGCGCATTCGGAGAGTGGAGGGTAGATTAAGAACGATACTTTGGTCATTCTCAACCGCGTTGATTAATTCAATGGGTATAAAAAGAGGTGGGGCACGGGATTCAGAGCGGGACTCGCTACCGCTCCACTCCCGTGCCCGATTTGGTGGGACAATGCTGAACAGCTTGGGTTTTCACCGAAGCTTGTGATTCGGGACTCGCTACCGAACCACATTTATCTATCAATGCAACCCCAGTGCCACTTCCGGAAAATGGAAGGAATTATTTTCAAGACAAGTCGCAAGTCGTTTCCAAACAAAGAGTTGTGTAGACAGGAATGCTTGGTCATATTCGGTGGCATTGCAGGATCGGCGCGAGAACTCGCCCTATTGTTTTGTTTTGATACAGCAGGCTGTCGGATTCTGCGCCTTTTGCCTATTTCTCTGCAATCTACTTCATGAGCCAAGATCAAAATTATGATCGTTCGATTATTGATGTTCCACATGGAACATCAACAACTGTATTATTATACTTATTTCGATTGGGATTGAGATGGCCGCGCATTGAAAAAGGGCAAGCGAGAATCGCGAATCTCGCTTGCCCTTAAGGTTGGATTGGGAAGTCGAAATCAACTTCACGTGACGTCGAACAAGTAGCCATGTGCCTGGTCATCACTCGTGAGCGTGACACCGGTAATGGACTGACCATCAGCGGTGCCGCCGCTCGAACCTACGATGGACGTAACGGAACTACCATTGGGGACAGTGATGGAGATTGTGTAAGTCCCCAGGGGCACATACCAGAAGTCGAAGTCGCCGGCAACATCCGTCGTTGTGGTCTCGGTGATATTTTTCCCGGTGTTCGACGTTCCCGACAAAGTTACGGTAATGTTAGAATCGGGACTGGTGGTGCCACATGCCAGTGTCGTTTCGACATTCCCCATGAGGGAGTCCGGTGAAACTGCCGGGGGTATCCAGTGGAATTCGCCGCTCTGGCCAGTGGAGTTTTGGGCCACGAAAGTGCCGTTGATCTGGCCGTTGTTGAAGACTACGGAGGCATTCGGAGCCAGGACGTTGCCTGGGATGCTGATGCCGTAAAACGTCAGGGATGTCGCGTGATTGAAGTTCCAGACGACATCAGAAGTGCTCGCACCATTGAGGTTGATCCCGAAGTTTTCCATCTTCACGATTGATCCCGACACATTGATGATCACCGATGAACCATTCGGCACGTCAATGTTGATGCCGTGGCAATTCGCCAATTCAGCGGCGCTCAGATCGAAAAAATTCGTCCCCGAAGCATTACCAGTGAGGGTCAGTGTACCGTAATAATCCTTGACTTTTCCGGTCTGAGCGACGGTGGCCATACCGTAAGAAATCGATTCCATTGTCGACTTTGCGTTACTCCAATTGATGTATTCACCCGACAGGAGCTTTCCGTTGGGGATGGCGAAACTGCTGGCGGCGTCGGAACCGCCGACTTCAACGCTGCCGTTGGCAACCTCGCCATCGGTGAAATTGAGGTTGCCGCCGACTACCAAGGAAACGCCGGCATAAGTACTCGGCAACGCTGAACCCACGCTGTATGCCGACAAATTGACATTGCCGCCAACAGCCAATGCACCCTGGGTGTCACAGTTCTGGCTGGAGAAATTACCGAACACCATCACATTGTAGATATCGGCAGGCCCCAGAAGGGTTGAGGCAGGTACATCGCGACCTTCTAGCTCTTGGACTCGGAGAATCGTTTTTCGGGTTGTCATAAGGTTGTTCCGTTATTGGGTGAGAGCTGTTTGGGTAGGTTCAAACAGGAGCGGTTAGGAGCGAAACCCCCTGATTCAAAGTGACTCCAAGCCTTGTCACAATCGGGGTTAGTTGCAGCGGTGGGGCGGAGAGTTTAGAACACGTATTTTGGTTATGCAACTTTATCTAAAAGTAGTGATAACAGAACCTATATCGACAAGTCAACCCGTGAAAAGGAAGGAATATTCTTCCATTCTGATGCCGATGTCAATTGTGAGGATTGTAAGGAGTTTTAGGAAGAATGAAACTAAGCTGGGACATGAAAAGATTTGCTTTGAGCCGAATTATCTATTTTATTTCAGCCCACGCCACAAACGATTTTACATTCGCATGAATTATGCTCTGCTCAAAAAATCGGCGTTCGATTTCGCATTTCCGTTTTTATAATATTGAGGTCAACTGAAACTTGCAGTTCCAAATGCAAAGCCGACGATCATTTGTCTGCATATTGGAGCGATCGAACTTTCATTGCCGTCCGGTCGTCATACAACAATAACCCAAGGAGATGATGCCATCAGCAGTTCATTCGAACACGACCGCGAGCAACATTCGGTACACCGCGAGCGAGCCATTCTGGTTGGCGTATCCCTTCCCGATCGGCCCTGGTTGACCGATGATCCCCTCGACGAGATTCGTGGACTTGCGGAGTCGGCGAACGCGACGATCGTCGGCGAACTGACCCAGAAACGGCACGAGATTCAGAGCGGAACCTATATCGGCAAGGGAAAACTCGGCGAGCTTTCGGAGTTAGTCAAGGCCACCGATGCCGATGTGATCATCTTCGATAACGATCTCTCTCCGGGTCAGGTGCGCAACCTGGAAACGGAATCGGGCGTGAAAGTCCTGGATCGCAGCGAACTGATCCTCGATATCTTTGCGACCCGGGCACGCTCGCCGGAAGCGAAACTGCAAGTCGAACTGGCTCAACTCGAGTACTCGCTGCCCAGGCTCAAACGGATGTGGACTCACTTATCGCGCCAAAAAGGGGGCGGTATCGGTTTGCGTGGGCCTGGCGAGACGCAGCTTGAAGTCGATCGCAGGCTCGTCTCCGGTCGAATCCGCGACTTGAAAGAAAAACTCGCTCTGGTGCAGCGGCGTAAGGAGCGAGAAGTTCGGGGCCGGCTCGAAGAACATACGGTATCGCTGGTCGGTTATACCAACGCGGGCAAAAGCCACTTGATGAACACGTTGACCCACGCCGATGTCTTCGTGCGCGATCAACTCTTCTCAACTCTCGACACGCGAACCCGGCAATGGCATCTTAAAGATTGGGGCAAAGTTCTTTTGAGCGATACGGTTGGGTTCATCCGCGATCTGCCGCATCATCTGGTTGCATCGTTCAAGGCAACCCTGGAAGAAGCTCGACAGGCTCGTCTATTGCTCCACCTTGTCGATGCGAGCAATCCAGGAGCAGAGGACCATATCAAGGCCGTGATTAAAGTTCTCGCCGAGTTGGAATGCGACAAGAAACGAACGATCCTGGTTCTGAACAAGATCGATAAAATTGCCGACCGATCGCACCTCCATCTCATGATGGCGCTGCATCCGAAAGCGATCGCGGTCAGCGGCATGACCGGAGAGGGATTGGACTCGCTTCGAGAAGCGGTGATCGAGGCGTTAACCTCCGATTTTATCGAGGCCGACATCTTCACCGACCAGACCTGCGGCAAAGTACTGGCCTATCTGAGTGCCCACTCCGAGATCTATCATCAGGAGTACAAGGGCAATCGAGTTCATATTCGCTGTCGAATTCCGCGCTATCTGCTCCATCACATCGAAGGTGACGGGGTCGAGGTCCGACCCATCGAGCCGACGCCCATCTCGACGGACCAAATCCTCGAGAATGGCGCAGCTCAGTAGCCGGCCTTGCGGACTGATACTTTTTTCAATTACCAAAAATCCGGAGAAAACCATGCCACACGTCGTACACTTTGAAATCCACGCAGAAAACCCCGAACGAGCAATCGCTTTCTACCGCGACCTATTCGGGTGGGAATTCACGTCGTGGGGTGGACCGATGGAGTACTGGGTCATCAAGACCGGGCCGGCGGAAAGCCGGGGGATCGACGGCGGTATGGTGCGTCGAAGAGGCCCAATCGACGGCCAGGCCGTTATCGCTTACGTCTGCACCATCGATGTTCCAGCGATTGACGAATACGTGCAAAAGATAACGGCCAACGGCGGGCAGATTGCTCTCCCGAAGATGCCGATACCGGGCGTGGGCTGGCTGGCTTACGGAAAGGATACTGAAGGCAATATCTTCGGGATCATGCAGCCCGACCCGACGGCGAAATGAGAAACGAGCGTCCGAAAATGGAAGGTGCAAGCTCAAATGTTGGAGAAGCACCACTACCCCTCCATTTTTGACTGCGGTAGCGGCGAAAGCTCCTCCGCAGCCCCCGTCGTCGAGTCTGCCTCGTCATCAGATAAAGCAGAACTGCTAATTTCGTTGCTGCGGGCGACGAGTGACTGGATGGCAGATAAAACGTCGGGCGAACTTAGAACCTCGGCAACCAAGGAAATGAATTCTTCCTCATACATTGCGGTCATTTCCACGCTTCCGTGCTTTCGGGCAAAGTATGCGGCTTCGAGTGTCACAGGATAAACTCGATCTCGGTCGTGCGTGACTATCAGTATACGTTCACGGGTTCCAAGGGCTGGTGCCATAAGATCAAAATTGTGGATCACGGATTTGGCCTTTATTACGGAGTTGATTTCAGATTCAACAACACCCTTTGTTCTGCGTTGTAGACCAGGAATCTGAGCTCGCAAAATCACCAATGGTGTCAAAACATCAGAGGAGATTTGGTCGGACCATAGATCGGGGATTCGGGAGGACATGCAGCACCTTGAGTCAAAGCAGCAGTTCAAAAAACAGGGGTAAATGGTCGGAGTAGCTGGCCTTCTTCGGTCGCCCCGTCTTCGTGACGAGACTGTCGTTCCCATCATTATCCAAGATCGCCAATTGAGTCAGATTTTCCAACAAGTCTGGGCGTAGAATCACTTGGTCCAACATCTGCCAAAAATGGTTGGTTGCGCTGAGCGAGTCGGAGAAATAATAACTTCCGGGAGGCCGATTGGGCCGATCTCCGAAACAAGACCACATTGGATTGTAAAAGCACGGGTAACGCGCTCTTTGTCCGAGTTTGTGTATGGTTTTGGCAACATTTCCGGAAATTAAGGCATGCAAGCTTCTCCGAGCGACCATTCCTTGCTCAAAAGGATTCATGTTGAAGTCACCGCAGACAACCGTGCGATTGTGCCCCAAGTCGTTTTCCAAAAGCTGAATATCAGCAGCGAAACTTTGTGCCATGTCAGCTCTGTCGGCCTCAACTGGCATACTTCTACGGTCGTGACCATGGAAACCGATAAATAGGATGTTGCGTGAATTTCCCACCTGTAATGTGTGGGCGGTCATCCGACTATTTAACTGGTTGGCGAATCGATCTATCCATCGGGCATTTGTTAGCCGACTAAAAAGCTTAATGCGCGAATTTCGCCCTGGCACAGCCTCATACGTTCCAGCGGCAGCACCATTCAAAGTATAGATTAGGTCGGCATCTATGAAAGCATACTCTGCGATCACGAAAACATCAATTTGTTGAGAAGCTGCCAATTGGGCAAGACTTTTCAGAAGGAGTGGAGCTCGAACGGGCCAGCTATTCTGCTGCGCACCACGTACGTTCCAAAACAAAAACCTCACGGGCATCGCTGAATCTCAAATCTACGCTGTAAAACAATTCTCGATAAAGCAGTGTGGCAGATCATCGTGTATGCAACCATCGCTTTGATCAAATGCCTACTGTACGCCATAGCGCTGTCACTCGTCAATCCTCTTCATCGCTTCCTGAGCATCGTACCGTACCGCTTCGTCGCGATCGTCGAGGAGTTTTTTCAGAGCAGATTTCGCTTCGGATTTTTTCACGGTTTGCTTGGCTTTGGGACCAGCCGACGCCGCAGCTCCCAGCGATCGAGCTGTCGCACTTGCGGATCACCGGAGAGGGATCGGCCAGAAGCTTGATCAATACTGGAATGACTTCTTCGGGTTTATCCTCCTCAAGTTTTCGCAGATGGTAAACACAACCCACCGCAAGAAAACACTCCGATTCACGCTTACTTTTGGCTTCGGCCGTCTCTTCTTTGGGTACTCGAACTAAGCGATTCCAATCTTCCATCCGTTGCAGAAGATGTCTGACATACCTATCCCAGTTCATTGTCAGTTTCCAGAGGGCAAGTTCGGCATTGTGTCGCGTGCAGTTGTCCGAATCCTTCGTTGCATTCTCCAACGCACCAAGAACCTTCTTGCTCTTGTCGCCGCAGAGGCCAAGAGGCATGACGACGGCTTGTCGCACGAACTGATCCTTGTGTTCGAGACCACGAAGAAGATGCGGGATTGCTTCCTTGGGATATACATCAAACACCCCAATGACATTGATTGCATTAATTGGGACAGCCTTCTCGGATAGAGCCTCAACAAAGACCATGGGACAAGGCTGTTTCAACCTCCCCACCAAGCCGGCAAGCAGCAGAATAGCTTCCTCTCTTATTCCCCTGTCCTTCTCTTGCGAAGAGGAGCATTTTGTCAACACAGGAATCGCCGCTACGAAATGGGTTGTGTCTTTCTGGGAATGGCACATGCAACCCAGATCGGACAAAGCGGCGAGACGTACTTCTTTCGATTGGTCGCTTGCAACGCGTTTGATTGCTTCAGCGACCGCGTCGGCACTGTAGATCAATGCACCAAGAGTTTTGCCAAGTTCAACTCGATCCAGATAATTGGATTGCTTGAGGAGCTTTCGCAGCTGCTCGTCGGCTTTTAAGTCCTTGATGATTTCTTTGGTCTTTGGATCGTCAGACAACATCATTTGCAGTTGTCGATTGGCACAGGCTTGGATCTCGCGTTTTGAGTCCGAAAGACCGCGGACAAGCAATGGGATGGCTTCCTTCGGGAGTTTCTTGAAGGCGTTTATAGCGACTACAGCAGTTGATCGAACCTCGCGATCGGTATCGAAGAGTGCTTTGACCACCGCGATGTGACATTCTTTCTGACTTTCGGTTGCGAGAGCTTTCAGAGCCGTTAACGCCTGCTTGCGGATTTGGGAATCTTTGTCTTCCAGGCAACCGCAGAGCGCAGGTATTGCCGAAGACAGCCCAACAACCTTGAACTTCTCGGTCGCAAGCTTCTCGAGTTTTGCCATCGCACCAAGACGTTGTTCCTTGGCATGATCGGGCGCAAGAAGCTTTATCTGTTCCAGCACGACTTTATCAATGGGTACCGGAACGGCGAGAAACCAAGCGATCATCACTGATGAGCAGAGCGGAATCGAACTCATGGGTAATCCTCTGCGAATTTCACTGTTTCCGAATGGTTCTTAACTCGCCGTAAACAATTATGGTTTCGCCAGCCTGGATTTGAGAAGCAAAATCTTGACGAATTAACGATACTCGTGGAACGGCACCCCGAGGACGAACCGTTCCCCTGCTTCGATTCTTGTCAATCCGTGTTTGACCGGTTGTAAACCGTAAGCGCCGCCTACGGACACCAATCGATCGCGAGTGCAAAATAATATCGCATCACCCATTCCTGCTGCAATCTCTCGGCGACGGGATTTCTTCTCCTCGGGTACATCGCAGAAAGTGAAGTCGCCGCCACGGAAGCCGGACTCTTCAGGATCGGCTGAGACTGCTTTCGGGCTGAGAACCACCGCCAACTGAATCGGAAAAAAGATTGAGCCACGCAAATCGCGGTGCAGCGCGTTAAACCCACCCGCGCTGTACTTCAAGAGGATGGCGGTCGATGTGCACTGACCTGCGTTATGGCACTCGTCTCGAAATGCCTCCCATTGATCGGGAAAACGATCTACCTTGCCGAGCAGTTCTTGCCAGTGATTCGCAATCCGGGCCACGTGGGGATAGATGGTCCGTCGAAGTTGAACTACCATTTCCGGAATAGGAGTTCGGAAATACCGATAGACTCCCCGTCCATAGTCGGGCTGATCCATCACGACGGTCTTGGCAAACAAGCTGTCATCCCCGAACATGCTGGACAGTGCGTTGCAGGTTGACCCATCCATCAGCCCGGGAATCAGGATGCATCCTTCAAGGGTTAGCTGATCCGAAACTTTGACCCAATCGATTTCCGCCAGCTTGTTGGCCAAGTTTCCCTCGGATGGATCTTCATGTGGAAGGACACTGTTAACCGGTTCGACCGTGTTCCGCCAGTTTTCGAGCACGACGGCGGTCTTTTTCTTTCTTTTTCTTCGGGTTCACCGGATCTTCCTCTCGGCGCAATGCGATCTCCCAGTCCATTCTCAGGATAGGTTCACTCTGTGCGCAATGATTGATGAATTGGTTTTGGGTAGAGCACAACTACGATCCACTGGATGTGGGAGATGCTCTAACTGAGGAAGATTTGTGGGAACATTCGCATGAGATAGATTATATCGTAATCATTAATCGCCGTAACGGCATGGAAGACACCCAAATAAGGACACTGGAGGCGAGAAATGGTTCGGAACACGGTTAATAACACGCAGGCTCAGGGCCAAGTGTGAGCCTGCGTGTGACTCACCGATTCGAACTTAATGGTCATTTCTTTTCGGCAACAAACTTCTTGATACGGTACTTTTCGGCGTTGTCTTTGAGCCATTTCATCGTGTATTCGCTCATGATCTTGTTATAGTCCTGGCCCTGTTGAAACTTGGGCGGCGTATAGCCGTCCTGGCCTTGCTGGACGCCCAACTGATAGAAGATTTGCGATCCATAAATCTTCTTCGGATCGAACGCGCGGCCCGTATTGTTCCATTCCATCTCGGAAATGATCTGGAGGATTAACTTGCTTTCTTCGGCGGAAATCTCTTCCTGCTTGGCGGGTTGACCGTTCACCGAAGCGACGCCCATGCGATACTTGCGAACCAGCACATTCGCGGCGAGTTGACGATCGGCAGCTTCCTTTGCCTTCAAAGCGGCGACAGGACTTTCAAATACTTTCACGATTTTCTTGACCTGATCGAGTTCCGTTGCAAAGTTCTCGGCCTTCTTTTCAATCGGCCTGCCATTGGGAACCAGGATATAGAAGTCGGCTTCGTGATGTTTCTTCAGGAAGAAGCACCCCTCCTGACCTTCGCTGAGGGCAACGATTTGAGCACCCCGGAATGGACGAATAGTAGGACGAAGATTGGGCCGGACCGGGGGCGGAACCTCATTCACCGGCGCGACGGCGGCCGCATGTTGCCAGCCGACCCGAATCGTGGTCAGACCTTTGGCACCGAGCAAATTATCGGAGATCTTGATCGTGGCGACCTGAAAATCGAATTTCGGCGAGTTAGGGAACTCATTCAGTGAAGTATTGACGAGTTCCTTTTCGAGGTCCGCGACCTTGCCGACGATGATAACATTAGCTTCAAGTGTTTGTGCCGTAGTGTCTTTGACTCGAATGGCGATTCGCGCAGTGGATGTCACTTGTGCGGCGCTTGAAAGAGTTGTCAGAGCAACTATGGTGAGAGCAAAACAAGAAGTTCGACGCATGAAACAGCTCCAGAAACAAGTAGCGAGAATACCCCTAAAGCTTCAGACGAGACAGTTAGGATGAGAGTTTTCAGTTTTATTTCAACCTGTGAACTTCGAGGAGTGTAGCCATATTCTCTGGGGTCGTAGCGGCGGCATCCTGCCGCCGAGAGGTCGCAGACGGCGGCAGGATGCCGCCGCTACGACGATGCCCCCCAGAGAATCTGGCTGCACCCAACTTCGATCGGCGAGGGAAAATTCCACTTGCCGCTTTGGTGATCTCCGCTACAGTTATTAGTTCCCCCTTATGGTGGTAAGCCCGTATTGATTTGGAAGGGACGGTCATGAAAGTTCGTTCCAGTGTGAAGCGTATTTGCGAGAAGTGCAAGCTGATCCGGCGGCATGGTGTCGTGCGCGTGATCTGCTCCGATCCCCGGCACAAACAGCACAGGGTTGATTGAGGATAAGAGATGCCGCGTATTCAAGGTGTTGACTTGCCGCCCGATAAGCCTACCCATATTTCTCTGCGCTATTTGCAGGGAATCGGGGCAACATTGGCGCTGCGCCTCTGCGAACAAGCAAACGTCGATCCACAGCGCAAGGCCAAAGAACTCAACGACGACGATATTGCTCGTATTGCGACACTTCTCGATCGCGATTATGTTGTTGAGGGCGGTTTGCGCCGAACGATCACGCAGACCATCAATCGGCTCAAGGACATCGGCTGCTATCGCGGTCTGCGCCATCGCCGCAGTTTGCCATGCCGGGGTCAACGAACCAAGACCAACGCCCGTACCCGGAAGGGTCCGCGCAAGACCGTTGCCGGCAAGAAGGGCGTGAAGGAATTGCGGTAATTTGTCTTGTTGCCCGAAGTGCAAGTTTTGAAGTTGCGCGTGGAGGCAGTTTGGAATGGTGCGGCGAAGCCGCACACCAACCCGAAGCGTCAGCGAGGAAACGACTTCCGGCAAACGCAGGGTTGATCCTCGCTAGCGGTTCGGGTTAGTGTAACCTTCGGTTGCCGTAGGGCAAGCGTCTCGCTTGCCTGACTCCCTGGCAAGCGGGACGCTTGCCCTACGTTAGACTCCCTGGCAAGCGGGACGCTTGCCCTACGTTAGACATAGGTATCGCCCATTCCCTCGGGTTTTTCAAGGCGCAACTTCAAAGAGCGCAAGCGACGGATAGATTGTAATAGAACATTGCACAGTTGGATTTAGAGAAAATGGCAAAGAGCAAAAAACGAAAAGCCCGTCGCAATGTGAGCCGGGGTGTGGCGCACATCCAGGCGACGTTCAATAACACCATTGTGACCATCACCGACACGGCCGGCGACACCCTGTGCGCTGCCTCGGCCGGTTGCGTCGGCTTCAAAGGGAGCCGAAAGAGCACGCCCTTCGCTGCCCAGCGCGCGGCCGAGCAGGCCGCTGAAAAAGCGACCAAGTACGGATTGAAAGAAGTCGAAGTGCGCGTAAAAGGTCCGGGAGCAGGCCGGGAATCGGCGATCACCGCTCTGCAATCTTCCGGATTGACCATCAAGGTCATCGAAGATGTGACACCGCTCCCCCACAATGGTTGCAGGCCCCCCAAGAAACGACGGGTTTGATCCGGATTCTCGACACCTAACCACTGAATACCAGCAACTGATATGGCCAAGTTTACCGACCCTGTTTGCAAGCGTTGTCGTCGAGAGCAGATGAAACTGTATCTCAAGGGCAATCGCTGTTACACGAACAAGTGCCCGATCGAGCGCGAAGCTCCTCCTCCCGGAATGCACGGCTACCGCAAGGGCAAGATGAGCGAATATGGCGTTCGCTTGCGCGAGAAGCAGAAGCTGAAGTGGTTCTACGGCCTGCTTGAACGCCAGTTCCGCCGCTATTTCGCTATCGCTACGCGTTCGCCGGAAAATACCGGTGAGCAACTGCTGGCGCTGATGGAACGCCGGCTCGATAACGTGATTCATCGCCTGGGATTCGCTCCATCTCGCGTGGCGGCGCGACAACTGGTGGCGCACGGCCATATCATTCTCAACGACCACAAGTGCGATATTCCCAGCGTCCTTCTGAAGCCCAACGACGTGGTCAAGGTCAAGGCGAAACCCGGAAGCGTACAGATCGTCCGACTCAATCTTCAGGAAGGACCGAAGGAGCCGGTCCCCGATTTTCTGGAGGTCATCCCCGGTGAAAATCCGGAAGGCCGGATGACCCGCCTGCCGTCTCGCGGTGATGTCGATCCTCGGATCTCGCACATCCGCGAACAACTCATCATTGAAATTGTTACACGATAAATCGTGATCGTGGCAATACCGCTAATCGATTGCGGGTACAGTTTGCATCGTGCGGAATCCTCACTGCACGCTGGATCAGCTGTTACTCTGCTTTCGCATTACTGAAAAGGAGGAATTCATGCGGATCAAGTGGCGTGGTTTGGAACTGCCCAGCCGGGTATCGGCGGATCGGTCAACATTGACCGATACTTACGGCAAATTCAGCGCCGAGCCGTTTGAAGGCGGTTTCGGCATGCACCGTAGGCAACAGTCTTCGGCGCGTGCTGCTTTCCAGCCTGGAAGGCAGTGCCGTCACCCAGGTCAAAATCCAGGGCGTCCAGCACGAAATCACCACGATTCCCGGCGTCGTCGAGGATGTAACCGACATCATCCTCAACATCAAGAGTCTGGTCGTGAAAAACCTTCAGTGAAAGCTCCAAGACGATCCGGATCGAGCGCCATGAAAAGGGCGTCGTCAAGGCCGCCGACATTCAGCACGACGAATCGATCCAGATCATCAACCCCGAACACATCATCGCCACGCTGACGGACGATGTGCCGTTCGTCGTGGAGATGACCGTCGAGAATGGCCGGGGCTATCGATCCGCCGACGACAACGCCGGCAAGGAACGGGAGATCGGCCTGATTCCCGTCGATTCGAGTTTCTCGCCGGTGGTTCGGGTGAAATATGAGACGGAAGAAACTCGCGTCGGCCAGCGCACGAACTACGATCGGCTGGTGATGGAGATCTGGACCAACGGCACGATCACGCCGCAAATGGCGCTGGTCGAAGGGGCCAAGATTCTGCGCAAGCACCTGAACCCATTCATTCAGTACGCCGAACCCGGCCCGGAAATGCCGATCGATGACTCCTTCGACGATGGCGGCGCAGCCGGTCACGACCGTCGATCATGGAGCTGGAACGCAAGCTGAACATGAGTCTGGCCGAACTGGAATTGTCGGTTCGGGCCACGAACTGTCTGGAATCGGAAGGGATCGCCACGGTGCGCGATCTCGTGATCCGCACGGAAGATGAACTGCTGGAAGTCCGCAACTTCGGCGAGACAACCTTGCGGGAAGTGAAGCAAAAACTCGTCGAACGCGGTCTGAGTCTCGGAATGAGGCTGCCCTCCGCGATGATGCGACGATAAGAATTAGTGTTCAGTTTTCGGTGTTCAGTGTTCAGTAAATGCAAAGAAAAGAACCCGACAGGGTTTGGCATTTACTGAACACTGAACACTGAACACTGAACACTTCAACCCTAACCCTCAGAAACAGTCATGCGCCATCGTATCGTCGGTCGAACACTGGGCCGAAATTCTCCGCATCGAACCTCGATGTATCGCAATATGTTCGTGTCGTTGATCCAGCACAAGCGGATCATCACGACGGAACCCAAGGCCAAAGAGCTTCGCCGATTCGCGGAAAAGCTCATCACCATCGCCAAGCGCGGTCTGCTCACCAATGATCCGATCAAGTTGTTGCACGCCCGCCGGCAGATCCTTTCCCGCCTCGGGCCGGTCGGCAAAGTCGAATTCGTCGACGACAAAGGCGACCTGACGAATGATAACGTCTTGCACAAGCTTTTTTCCGATATTGCCCTTCGGTACAAGGATCGTCCGGGTGGTTATACGCGCATCATCAAACGGCACGAACGCCGGCTGGGCGATGCGGGAGCAACTGCATTTATCGAGTTGCTGAAAGAAGGCGAAGAAAAAGTGCACGCCAAAGCCAAGAGCGAGAGACCGGCCGTAGCACCTGTTCCTGTCGTTTCGCACAGCGCCGGAACAAATTCCCCCTCCGACACCTGAACCAACTCCAACGCCGGAACCGACGGCTCAGACTCCCGCACCGACTCCGGAACCGTTGGCGCAGACTCCCGTTCCACAAAATGAATCGACAACGCCGCCGGCGACTAGCTGAAAGAATAGTTGCGACGGGCGAGCCGGAGGTGGTAACGCGAGAGTGAATCGAGAGGTTCTACGTCAACCGACGGCGTATCTCGCAGTCCAAAGTTGTTGAAATACAACCACAAGTCTGCGTCGTATTTCGGAAGCTTCACATTTCGATGGACTCAGTTGAAATGGAGCAAGATCAATGTTTATTTCATTTTTTATGCTCGGTCTTCAACAATTGGCATTTGGAACTGATCCAGCCTTGGTTGCGACAAACGATCAATTGCCAATCAAGAGAATACCAAATCCATTTCAAGACTTCGACGCCGAACGACTCAGCGATGGAGAAATGAAGGCTCTTGCTGTATTTTCGATGGTCTTAGGACCGGCTTACCTCCGATCGATTGTGCCCGTGGCACTCGCTGATATCCACAAATACCCGCCTGATGCCAGAAGACTCGCCCGAGAAACTATCAAGCTCTGGGGCGATCTTGCCACTCCGCTCTTGGTAAAACATCTCCACAGCCCGGATCCAAAAGTACGTTTGCGTGTTATTTGGTTGCTGGGAGAAATGAAGGCACGCCGATCCCTTGATGAACTGATTCGCTTGAGAAAGGATAAAGATAAATTAATTCGAGATTCGGTGATCTATGCCTTGGCAGAAATACAGGATCGCCGGGCGATTTTGCCTCTGCTCGATATGGCGTGGAACGACCCGAGTGAAGCCCTAAGAGGAAACGCCTGTTATGCAATCGCAACATTCAAGTCGGGATCCGTTGAAGCTTCCAAGTCATTGCAACAATTGGTGCTGGTTCGTGCAGCAACTGCTGTTCGCCCGCAGATTCCACGACGACCTCTCGATTTTTTTCGAACAGAGGATCCATGTCATGCAGAATTCTTCGCGTTACTTTGGATCGGTCCTTCAACAACGCCATTTCTGGAAACAATCCTGAAAGATCCAAAATACCAAGCTTTGCACAAGAGTATTTTTTCTGCGATGCTTTGCGGTTATCCCGATGTTCACGTACTTCGTAGTCCCGGAAGGAAAAATGGGAAAAACGCGTTGCTGGGTAGAAACGATCTACTGAAATTGGCGAGAGTCTACGTTGGTCAACCGATCGCTGGTCAACCGATCGACGATCCAGCGAGTGAAGAAGCGAAAAGCGTTGTCAGAGATTTAGAGGAAACTTCATTGAAAAAAGTCCCTTGAATTCTCTTTCAGACCCGTATGGCCTTTGTCGAATTAAAGATTGACTGCAACCGTGGTTTCCGCCGCGCCTTCACGAACTGGGTTCAACTTGAGCAAGGCGTCGTGCCGAACTTTGGCTGCATTCGGTCCACTCATTACCTCGCCGCATTGATCGCATATCTCGACAGGCACGTTCTCAGCGCGGACCCTGAGAGGCTCTTCTCCGAAATCAAAGTCGAATTCCTCGGTTCGCGTCTGAGTAACGAGTTCGCCTTTACCACATTCAGGACACTTCAGACCGTTCGGAGTTACATCTTCAGCCATGGTAGAAATCCGCCGTTAACGACTATGAATGGACGTGTGAATGCTCTGGATGAAGACGTATTCCACGCCCATTCGACGTTCGCAAATTAACAATTCGAGCAATTTGGCTCGCGCCTCGGTTGGGGTCATGCTGCAGCTCCGTGGCCCCAGTCGTCGAATCCAAACATAGAAAAAGGTTATCGATCCAGCCGGGTTGCCTGGAATCGGAAGGCAAACAGACCCATATACAGAACATCATATGATAGGATTTATTCGAGGTAAAGATCAAGACTAATCATAACCGTTGTTTAGAAATGCCTGCCCGTTTTGCATTTTAGGCAGTGTTGACATTCGCTCAGGCAATTTACGGAACCTGCGAAAGGAGGCTTCGTCGGCCGCGAGATTTCGCCGCTTCCTTGATCGTTAAGGGCTTCCCATTGTACGAAAAATATTCCACGCAGTTTCGGCATAGGTAAAGCTATTTCGCCTCGCCGGATTCCTACGATTGGTTGGCAGCCATGACGGTTGCCTTCAATCATGGAACCGAACACGCGAGGCTTGATACCCATGCTGCGACGACACGAAATCAGTGATGAGCAATGGAACATTATCAAGGACCACTTGCCGGGCAAGGAAGGCGATCCCGGTGCGACCGCTAAGGATAATCGCCTGTTCATCAACGCCATCTTTTGGATCGCCAAGACCGGCGCTCCTTGGCGTGATTTGCCGGAACGGTTCGGCCCGTGGAACAGCATGTTTCAGAGATTCAATCGCTGGTGCAAGAATGGCGTGTTCCCCAAAATCATGGATCTGTTGAAAGATCCCGACGTCGAAGTTTTGATGGTGGATTCCACGGTAATTCGTGCCCATCAGCATTCCGCAGGTGCCAAGGGCAGCAACGCCGAGGCCGAGTGCCTGGGACGCTCGCGCGGCGGATTCAGCACGAAGATTCACGTTTCGTGCAATGGTGTCGGCGAGCCTGTGAAGATTCTTCTGACGCCGGGCCAAAATCATGATGTCAAACAAGGACCGGCTCTGCTGGAAGGCAGCGATCCACAGAAAGTTCTCGCCGACAAGGGCTATGACAGCGACGAGTTCGTGGCGACGATCGAAGCGAAGGGCGCGGAAGCAGTCATTCCGCCGCGCAGCAATCGCGTCGAACCACGCGAATACGACACAGAGACCTATAAGCAACGCAACATCGTGGAGCGGATGATCAATATCATGAAACAGTCCCGCCGAGTGGCAACGCGCTACGAGAAAACGGCACGAAATTTTCTGGGATTCGTGGCTTTCACCGCGCTCGTGACGCTGTTAACCTAAACCCAGCCTCTCCAGTTTCACGGCTGGAATGTCAACACTACCTAGTGACTATCCTTTCCATATGAGATGCCGCCCGACAAAACGGACTCTACCCATGAAATTGACTCTCGATTATGGTCGCACCGGTCTGGAAGTCAACCTTCCCGATGAACGGACCTTTGGCCCGCTTGCCATCCGCGATGCCGTGCCTTTGACCGATCCCGAATCGGCGCTGACCCGCAGCGCTGGCCAATCCGATCGGAACCAGGCCGCTCGCCCAGTTGGCAAAGGGGCGAAAGTCTGCCTGTGTCGTGATCTGCGACATCACTCGGCCCGTCCCCAATAAACTCATTTTGCCGCCCGTTCTGCGCACTCTCGAACTGGCCGGTATCCCGCGCAGGGAGATTGTCATTCTCAATGCGACGGGCTTGCACCGTCCCAACGAGGGCGCGGAAATGATTGAGATGGTCGGCGAGGAAATCGTCGCCAACTATCGCATCGAAAATCATCACGGCAAGGTGAAAGAAGAACATACGTGCCTCGGTACCACTCCGAACGGCGTTCCCGCCTGGATCGATTCTCGTTACATCAATGCCGACTTGAAAATCACTACCGGTTTGATTGAGCCTCACCTGATGGCAGGTTATTCGGGTGGCGCAAGGTGATTTGTCCGGGTATCGCAGCGCTGGAAACCGTCAAAGTGTGGCATGGACCGAAGTTTCTGGAACATCCGCTGGCCGATGCGGGCATCGTCGAAGGAAACCCGGTCCACGAAGAGAACACTCGGATTGCGTTAATGGCAGGCTGCGATTTCATCGTGAACGTCTGCATCGACGGCAAACGCCGCATCACCTGGCTAGGCGCGGGCGACATGATTCGAGCATGGGAAGCGGGTGTGCAATTTTGTCGAGACGCGGTGAGGGTGAGCGTACCGCAATCGATGGATGTGGTGGTGACATCGTGCGCGGGCTATCCGCTCGATACGACCTGGTATCAAGCGGTAAAAGGGCTGACCGGCGCGATGCCGATCGTGAAAAAGGGTGGCACGATCGTGTTGGCTGCGAGCATGTCCGAAGGGCTTGGCAGTCCCGAATTCCAAGAGCGGCTTTACGATAGCCCTTATATGCGCTCTCGAACTTCGGAGCCTTTCGAGGCTCCCGAAACGTGTAAGATGGACGAGTGGCAACTCGTGATGCTGGCGAAGGTATTGGCGCACTGCAAAGTCAAAGTCGTCACCGACGGCCTGCCGGCAGAAACTTTACGCCGCTGCCTGGTTGAGCCGGCCTCTTCGGTGGAGCAAGCTGTCGCCGATTCGCTGAGGGAATATGGGCCAGGGGCAAGACTGGCGGTGATCCCGAAGGGGCCTTATGTGATGCCGTACGTGGCAGGGTGAAGAAATCATGTTACGAATCCAGGAAGTCATTCACAGCTCGCGGGGTATTTCGCGGCGCGATATGCTTCGCATCGGCGGCCTGGGTGCAGGCTTGACGCTCGTTGAATCCGCGCGCAGTGCTGCGAATGCGGCGAGCAATTCAACGCTCGACCGGACTTTCGGCCGGGCCAAGAACATCCTCTATCTGTTCCTGTCGGGCGGCCCATCTCAATACGAGACCTTTGACCCCAAACCGGATGCGCCCGCCGAGATTCGAGGTGTCTTCAAGCCGATCGCCACGAATGTGCCGGGCGTACACATTTGTGAACTGCTGCCTCGGGTTGCCCGGATGGCCGACAAACTTTGTATTGTCCGTTCGATGGCCACCCGAGATCCGAATCATGAATCGAACGGATATGCTCTCAACACCGGCTATACCTATCGCGGCCCGAACATGCGGGCGCTTCACCCGACCGACTGGCCTACCTTCGGCAGTATCGTGAAGATGCTCAAGCCGAGCGCGACCGTCCCGTTCAGCACCGCGATGTTGCCCGAACCGATCATCGCCAACCCTGGGATCTTCTTGCCGGGACAAAACGCCGGTTTCCTGGGGCCGAGATGGGATCCCGAGTATTTTCGTTGCGACCCGATGGCGCGGGATTTCCATATCGAAGGATTTACACTTCCTCCGGAACTTCCGCCGCTTCGTCTGACCGATCGCCGCCGGCTCGTCGAACAACTGGACCGACAGGCCCACTGGCTCGATCAGCACGCAGCCCCGGTCGAACACGATCGCGTCACGCGCGATGCCCTGGGCGTGGTGTTGTCGAGCAAGGCGCGCGCAGCGTTTGAACTCGACAAGGAAGCACCGGCCGTTCGCGATCGCTACGGTCGAACCAAGTGGGGCCAGTCGCTGCTGCTGGCGCCGGCTTCTGGAGGCGGGAGTGCGAATGGTGTTCGTCAACTGGCCGCGCGATCCGGGCGACTTGAGTTCGGGGAATCCGCTCTGGGACACCCATTCGCAGAACGATAAGCGGATGAAAGATGTCTTGTGTCCGCAACTCGACACCAGTTTCCCAGCGCTGATCGAAGACCTCGAGCAACGTGGGATGCTTTCGGAAACACTGGTCGTCGCCATCGGAGAAATGGGGCGAACGCCCACGTTCAATACCTCCGGGGGGCGCGATCACTGGGGTAATGTCTGGTCCTTTGTGATGGCTGGGGCCGGGATTCGCACGGCACAAGTGATCGGTGCCAGCGACCGAAAAGGAGCGGAGGTTCACGAGACTCCCATCCAACCGGCAGACCTTACGGCGACCATGGCCCACCTGCTTGGGATCGGGCACAACGCCACTTTCCTCGACAAGTTCAACCGGCCATACAAAGTCACCGAAGGGGAACCGATCCACGCAGCGCTTGGGTTGGGGCCGGCCGGTTGATTGGCAGATTGGCGTCGGTTTCATGCGGCCGTATTCATTCTTATCGCCATCCGCAGCAGATGTCATGAGGAAAAGAGGAAGTGCCGGTAACGACAGTTCCTTACCCGACCGTCGGAGGCGCTCGTTCGGTGTCTACATTATGATTGACATCCACACTGCTACCGAACGAGGCCGCACGGCGCAGCGTCAAGGAGATTCTCGCCACTGACCCAAGTGCAGTAAATTCGCGGAACAAGCTCAACGACCAACCACTACATTTGGCCGCACATCACGGTCGAGCGGCACTCGCGGAGATGCTTCTCAATGCTGGGGCGGACATCAACGCAAAGGGCGACAGTGGACGCACACCTTTACATTTCGCGGTGCTCAGCCAACATCGAAAGGTTTTGCTACTTCTTCTTCGACATGGGGCAAACGCGAACGTCGAAGACAATTTCGGATCAACCCCGCTTTATCTTGCCGCGTCGGTCAAAGAGCAAAACGCTGTCGAAGCACTCATTTCTTCTGGAGCCAAGTTTGATCCACGTGCGGCGATTTATCTTGACGGCCCGGCAATAGTCCTCAGCCGATTGCAGGCTGATCCTAGATCGCTCGACCCGAAATTAGCACAATTAATGTTGTTGGACGCCATTCGGCTTGGAGCAACCGACGTCGTTTCGTACCTGTTACGACACGGGGCCGATGCTCGGAAGCCTTGTTTTGGGGAGACCCCGCCGCTGCTTGAAGCAGTGAGCATGCGGAACACTATAGTTGTGCGGATGCTGCTGGAGGCGGGTGCAGATGCGCAGGTCCGAGATCACGTGGGGCGGCCGATTCTAAAGTTCTGCAACGTGTACGGCGCACCACCGGAGATGATCGACCTGTTGCGAGAATACGGTGCAACATCGTAAGTCAGTCGATGTCGCGCCGCTGAACCACTCGCTCGCGCGACGCGACGCGTTTTCTGAATCTGTAACACTTTACATGAATTGCCGCCTGCACCCAAAATCAGACGTTCTCCGCTCTGCTTTGTCTGAATCAAATTGTTTTGCCCATATTCCGCTTGACATTTATAAATATGTTCACCATAATACATTCTGTGAGATAGTGCGTAAAAACTCCAGACGTAACAGAACGCGTCGGCTTGCTGACTGTCCGATCTTGTACTATTTGGTTACAATTAGCGCTTAACCGGTTGTCTTGATTTTTTTCAGTCGATCAACTATTAGCCCTGAAAAACCATGAAACCGTCAGAGAAAGGAGGAAGGCGATGACAAGTTTTGATTTGGCCGAGGTTCGCAAATTCACCGCCAATCTGACCCTCCGAATGAAACAATGTGAAAACGGCGAGGGCATCGAGTGCGCGACCTTGGAGGACAGTTTGCGTCATCATGCGAGGCTGTGCTGTGAACTCCGCGATCGTATTCGAGACTGGGGCCGATCGGTGTTTACCGGAAAAGTTGCATTCGACCCCGAGGTTGAGCGGGTGTGGCTAGATGAAGGCTTCGAGTTGTACTATCGGGCAAAGGAATCGCTGATCTATGGAGAGATTGCCGAAGTTCCCTGCTACGTACTCGAAGGGAAATCGATATTGCAATCCGCGCTCTGGGAACTTGGTTTATTGCTTGAAAACTGGGTAAGTCCCAGCTTGTCGGTTAGTCCTTCGGCACGTCAAGGTCTTGCCGTAAATCCAGAGGTTCTCCAGGAAGCAAGGACGAGGGTGTCGAATTTGCCACTTTTGCCGCCTGACTGGAGGCCGAGCGACGCTCGGCAGCAAGGGCAACTCCGGCGTCTGAAAAGCAGGAAGATTTCTTGACCGAAGCTCCAATTTAGTAGCGGCCTATCAGTTTGTTACGGAAATTCGCATTCCTAAAAATCGAGCCGGCCCGTGCTGTCGCCGAGCGCTTCCGTCGGGCGCTCCCATCTGTTCCAACAGCGCCAACCAGAGATTCATCAGGGGGGTTCCGGCCTTGTACCGGATGTGTCGGCCCGGCTTGATTTTCCCGCTGCCGCTTCCCGCCAACAAGATCGGCAAATCATCGTGGTTATGGCGGTTGCCGTCCGAGTTACCGCAGCCGTACGCGATCAGGCAGTGGTCCAGCAATGTTCCATCCCCTTCTTGGACGGCCTTCAGTTTCTCCAACAAAAAAGCAAACTGCTCGATGTGGAAGCGATTGATGGTTCGTAACTTGGCCTGTTTGGCCGGGTTATTCTCATGATGCGACAGGTCGTGATGGCCCTCGGGAACGTCGAGGAACGGATAGGGCCGATTGCTGAACTCGTTGGCGAACGCAAATGTGGCGATGCGCGTGGCATCGCAGCGAAACGCCAGCACCAGCAGATCGCAGAGCAGTTTAAGATGTTCTCGATGGTCGGCGGGAATCCCTTTGGGTCGAGGATAGTCCGGAACTTCCCGGCCCCGTTTCTCGGCGAAAACGAGCCTGGTCTCGACTTCTCGCACCGCGGACAGATATTCATCGAGTTTGCGCCGATCCTCAGCTCCCAGCTGGCCACGCAGCAGGGCCGCATCCTCGGCCACGAAGTCGAGCACGCTTTTTCGATCTCGGGCACGCTGCTGCCGGGCACGAAGGTTCTCTTTCCTCTCATCCCCCGAAAACAGCCGGTCGAAGACGATGCGCGGATCGACGAGCGGCGGCAGCGGCGTGGACTCCGACTTCCAGGAGAGGTTTGAGGTGTAAGCGCAGCTATAAGGCGCATCGCATCGGCCCGACTGTGCGCCAGGCTCACCGCCCAGTTGCAGCGATGGCAGAAAGGTCTGTTTGCCGACTTTCCGGGCGGCGATCTGATCGAACGAAATTCCCAAATGCACTCCGCCATCGTCCGGCGGACGCTTGCCGGTCAGGAACACTGCCGATGCGCGGGCGTGGTTGCCGCTGGGACCATCGGCCCGGTGTGCTGCCAGGCCGCTCAGAACGAGCAAGTCCTTTCGGCAAGCTTCGAGCGGTTTTAGAATCCAGGGCAATTCAAAGTCATGGCCCGTCTTGCCCGGAGTCCAGTCGGGCATGTGGATGCCATTGGGGACGTAAATGATCGCCAGACGAGTCGGAGCGGCCTGGGCTGGTTTGGGTCCGGCCAGGGCCGTAGCCTCCAGCCAGGGCAAGGGTAGAAGTGTGCCCAAGCCTCGGAGTGCAGCTCTTCGCGTTATCGGTTCGCCGGCTCGCATTCGAGGGATCTCCGTCAGTTATTTCTTCGGCATTTCCAACAATTCGCCGACCTCTTTGAACAGTACTTGTGCTTCGAGCCAATCGTTAATGTGAAGGTGCTGAGGGGTTGCGAGTTCCCGCGGAAAATCCTTCCGTGTTTGGTCCATCCACATTGTTGCTTTCTCGAACCATTTGCGAGCTTCCTGGAGATCACCCTTTCGATGAGCGGCGATGGCCAGCGGCAGCCAGTGCAAAATGTTCGTGTGCGACATGGGGTGTCGATCCAGCGCTTCCAGGTGGTATTTGTTCCCCGCTTCCAATTGCCCGGCCCGAATCCTGCTGGTGGCGAGAACGCGGAGTTCCCAGTCGACCGTCGACTTTGCACGGGTCACGCCTTCGGCAAGGCTCAAGGCTTGCTGAACGGTTTGCGGGGTTCCCACACCGAGGTTTGCCGTCCGTGCAATCTCCATCAAAACACCCGAATTCTCCGAATGCAATTGTTGAGATTGTTCTGCAATCTTTTGGAACTGGTCTTTCTGGCCCGATAGCAAAAGTGTTGCCCCGAGCCACCAGTAATTGTTGGCATCGAGCTTCGAAAGCTCTACTGCGTTCGTGAAGGCCGCTGCGGCTTTATCGAATTGCTCGAGCCGAAAGTGAACTTTGCCGAGTTGTTTCCAGCGGTTGGCATCCGCGGGCCAATGGTCGCATGCCTGCTGGAAGTGTTTGCGGGCGAGTTCCCAGTCGCCGTGACCTTCGGCGATTTGTCCTTTCACCGCGGCAGCAGCAGCAAAGCCGAAACGCCGATTCTGCAATCGATACGCATCCCGGCTGGTTGAAGGTAGGGTGTCCGTGGCCCAAAGCAGCACCTCGCCGCCACGCACCCACCAGGCCGTTCCGGCATAGCCGGCCGAAGAGATGAGCAGGTTTCCCGAGGGAGCGAAGGTAACGGCATGAACTTCGCGCGTATGCCCCGGCCAGACCGCTCGCAGTTGACCGGTGGCCACGTCCCAGAGTCGAACGCATTCATCGTCACCGCCGCCGGCGATGGTCTTTCCGTCCGGAGATACGGCCAGACAATTGATTTTGGCATCCGGTTTTTCGAGGTCTCGGCTCGACGCCGGCGATGCCGGATCGACGATTCGAACGGTCGACTTGCCGCTGACGACGATGCGCAACCCATCGGGGAAGGCAGCAGCGATTGGCGCATTGAGTTTGCCTGCCGGGATTGGAGTCCATTTCTGGTTCTTCCAATCGATCCAGTGCTGGCCTCCCAGCGAATCGATCGCAAAAACCTCACCCTCACGCAACGGAATTAGGCGCACGATCGAAACTTCCGGTTTAGGCGGATCGATCGCGCCGGTGCGGGTCAGTTTCCTTGCAGCGGGGTCCACTTTCCAGCATTCAATGGTTCCGCCGGCGGCAGTCAGCAACGTCTGGCCGTCGCGGTCCAGTGCCGCCGCGATCCGTTTGGCAAACAAGTGCGGTTCCCAAGGCGTTTCTTCATCTCCCGACCAAACCAGGATCTCGCTGCCCAAATCCTTGTTCGTTGTTCGATCCCGCCGGCGGTTCACGGCGATCAGGCATCGATCGTCCTTTGCAAAGAATAGGTGTTCCGATGGATTCTTGACCGCGCGCGTACCCCGAATTTTCCCGGTAGCCAGATCCCACAAACGGATGCGATCGTTCCACCCGGCAGTTGCGAGAGTCTTGAGATCCCGGGTAATGGCGAGGCCGAAGACCTCCGTCTCCGGCAGGATGGTGCCGAGGCGTTCCGATGGAATTTCCCAGGCCCGAACCTGCTTTTTTCTGCCTTCGTAAAAAGTGGTGCCGTCGGAGGAAAACAGAACGGGGAGCGTCGGATTGTTTCGACCCGTTAATCCTTCTTCACTCTGGAAAAGGTGTTTTTCCGTGCCGTTCAACGCGTCCCAGAGTCGAACCGTTCCATCCCATGCCGCGGAAGCGACAAGGTTCCCATTTGGATGGAACGCCACCGACCACACTTCGTCGGTGTGGCCGCGCAGGAGGGCACGTTCCACCACTCGCAGAGGCACCCGATCGGTCGCGGGCAGTATGTCGCACAAGCGAACGGTGTGATCGGCCCGGCCCACGGCAAGCGTCTTGCCGTCCGGACTGACCGCAACACCCTGATTCCATCCCGAACCGGTAAACCCTGTGCGAATGGGGGGACTTTTACGGGGCAGATCCCAGATAAGCATCTGCGTCGGAGCCGCTGTCCCTGCAAACAAAATACTGTTGTCGGGGCTAAATGCCATGCAACAAGGACATCCATCGGAGGTGTTCGCAAGCAGTGTCTGAACCTCGTCGGTGGCGAGGTTCCGGAGTTTCACTTCCGCATTTCCCCAGCGCCGATCCTTATTCCCGATAGCAGCCAGCTTTCCCGAAGCGGATGCCAAATATCTGCCATCGGAAGTAATGGCCAGGGTCCAGATCGAGCCGTCGTGAGCCTGCCAGCTTTTTTGTTCCTTGCCGTCAATCCCCCACACCTTGATCGAACCGTCTCGGCCACCCGAATAAAATCGTTCGCCGGACGGGTCAAAAGCAAGCGCCCAAGTTCCACCCGGGTGTCCCGCACAGGTGGCTGCCTCCATCATTCGAACGACGTCGAAGATTCTGATTTCGCCGCCTTCGCACGCGGAGACGATGAAGCGGTTTTTCGGTGCCAGGGCCAGGGAGGTGATGTCGCTGGCGTGAGTTCCTCGCGTGCCTTTGTCGACATCGGTCAGGCGACGGTAAAAGCCCCAGGTGAAATCTCGCAGTCTGGTTGGGCAAACCAGTTCGTCTTCGAGCAATTCACGGGCCTGAACCGGGTCATCCTGCCACAAACCGGCAACTCGCCAAAGCTGGGCCGTGACCAGCGAGCGCTGCGCATGTTCCAGTTGATCCTGCGTCTTTTGCCGTTCTTCTTCCAACATCTGCTGGTTGAGTCGATCGCGCTTACTCTTTTCGACCAGATTACGGTTTTCGTTCTCTGCTCGTTCAATTTTGCCTTGATAGAGCAGTATTCCCAGCACAACAACCGCAAAGAGAGCGGCCAGGCTCAAGCCGACCAGTGCCGCTGCTCCGGGCCGGCGTCGAACCCACTTGTTGATGCGCTCCCAGGTGGTGCTGGTTCTGGCCCGAATAGGCTCGTTGCCCAGCCAGCGCTGGAGATCGTCCGCCAGCGCACCGGCCGACTCATAACGCTGCGCCGGTTCGCGCTCCAGACACTTCAAGCAGATGGTTTCCAGGTCGCGGGCGATCACCGGAACGATGCTGCGCGGTTTTTCGATACGACCTTCGCGAACTAAAGACAAAGTTTCCAGGAACGTGTTGCCCAGAAACGGCGGCTTCGCCACCAGCATCTCGTAGAGAATCGCACCCAGGCTATAGACATCGCTTGATGTGCTCAGGGTTCTCGCTTCGCCGGCGGCCTGTTCGGGGGACATATAGCTCGGCGTGCCCAGGATGGCTCCGGTGCCGGTAAGCCCATGATCCTCGTCGATGCGCTTGGCGATGCCGAAATCGGTGACGTTGGGACTTCCTCCGGAATCGATCAGGATATTGCTCGGTTTCAGGTCGCGATGCAAGATGCCGTGCTGGTGCGGCGTAATGCACTGCGCGGGCGACATCGATCAATAGCCTGGCCGCTCTCTGCTGGACATCTTTGCGGTAAGTATTCCATGCTTCTTCCTTGAGCAGTTCGGCGAGCGTTCCTCCTTGAATGAACTTCATGCTGAAGAAGGGCAGATTCCCCCATTCGCCGACCTCGTAAATGGAGACGATATGGGGATGGTCGAGTTGCGCGGAATTCTGTGCCTCCGTGCGAAAGCGTTCGTGGACGCTCGGCCGACTTACCAGCCCTGGTAGAATCATCTTGATCGCGACGAGTCGAGTGGCGCGGGGTTCTTCGTGGCCGATGAATTGCCGGGCCTTGAAAACGACGCCCATGCCACCCTGGTTGATTTCTTCGAGCAATTCGTAACCGTGCATTTGCCGGGGCAGCGTACCGGTCTGCAAGGGATTCTCAAAGCTGTTGGGGACGTGCGTTTTCGTTAAATCTTGTGCGAGGTAGGGAAGTGTTCCGGTACAGGCAGTTCCCGGCTCCAGGTTCGTTTGCGTTCGTTCATCGGGGTTATTGGCAGGCATCGTTCAATCCTCTCGAGTGGGTCAAAAGAGATTGTACGCGATTCACCTCACGTCAAACATAGCCGCGCATAAGGCGGAAGAACCAGTCAAAAGACGGTGATTCGCTTGCCGGTGGTGTGATCTTCTTCGATGACATTCGTGCCGACTCCGTGATTGTCTTTCGGTTGTTTACTTCTTGACGTCGCGTTTCAACGTCAGCACAACGGCTTCCTTGTCTTCGAACGTCGTTGGGCGCGGAGGCGGCGGTTCTGAGTTTTCTACGATAACCTTGTTGGTTTTTGGATCGATTGTCCGGGTTGAACGTCTTCCTCGAAAAGCGAGTTTCAACGTATCGCCTTTGAGTTCATATATCCCTAGCTCTGGACCGTCATCCTTGGCGGCGTTCTTATCCGGGATGAAATCGATTTGACACGGCTTTTTGGACGGATCCAGTTTGACCGATATTTTTTCCTTTTCCCCTCCTGGCAGTTGAACTCCGGTACCCTTGAATATGATCTTGCTGCCCATGAGCGATTTCAACTCTGGAAGTGCCTTTCCCGCTGCCTCGGCAGCTGTCACTGTCCAGGTGCCTTGGAATTTCTCCAAGTCTTTCTTGGCCGGATCGTCTTTGGTCTCATCGACGGCGACGAACACACTTGCCAAACACAGAACCAATGAAATAGTCATGAACTTCTCCGTAAAGTACGGTAATTTCCTCGGCGAGCGGTAGACGCTTGCGCGTGTTCAAGCATTATTTTTGGGGTGAAGTCGAATCGGTCGATGGTCTTTACCTCGAAGAGGTTGCACACTCAAAGCCCAGGGTCGCCGTACTCAGCGCACCTGGGTCAAGGGTCGCCATCCCCTCCCCGCTGTACCGCGAAGCGGTTGTACAACACGCGATGTTTTGTATAACCGCTTCGCGGTACAATGACCAATACGGGCAGCGCCTGCGCACCGGAACGTCCTTGTCTTTGAGCAACTCTCCGAGCGCTGGGATGGCGGCCTTTATTCTCTTTCGACCGAGTTTCTCGGCGGCGATCCAGCGGATGCGCGCTTCGGGATCTTTAAGTTGTTTCAGCAGTTCATCGGATGATTGCCCCGCGGCCAGGCAAACCACGGCCAGAGCTATCAGGAGCGTCAAAGCTGCGCTGATGCATAAGGATTTCCTCAGGAAGAATTCAGCAAACATCCACGCCATTGTACTCATCTTTGCGCTCTGTTGCTGATCCGAACTTGGAGAATTAGGATGATCCAAAGGGAGCCGGCCCAAATCGATTCAAAAGAACTTCGCGGACGAATTGCATCCCCCTTGAGGAGGAGATCAAAATCCAGATGAAACCTCTCTTCACACTTGCGGCCCTTCTGTTGATTCCGCCACTCGTATTGCAAGCTGCTGATTCACCCACGCAGCGTGCCGACAAACCCAATATCCTCGTCATCGTCGCCGACGATCTCGGCTATGGCGACATCGGCGTTCATGGCGGCAAGGACGTGCCGACGCCGAATATCGACGCCCTCGCCGCCAGCGGCGTGCGTTGCACCAACGGCTACGTCTCCGCGCCGTATTGCAGCCCATCGCGTGCCGGGCTTTCTCACCGGGCGTTACCAGACGCGCTTCGGCCATGAGTTCAATCCGCACGTCGGCGACGAAACCAAGCTCGGCCTGCCGCTCGACAGACGCACCATCGCCGATCGACTCCACGATGCGGGATATGCCACCGGGCTGATCGGCAAATGGCATCAAGGGTTTAGCCGGGAGCATCATCCGCAGTCGCGCGGCTTCGACGATTACTTCGGCTTTCTCGTCGGCGGGCACAATTATCTTCTCCGCAAGGATGCCGAGGCGGAGTTCGGCTCCGCCCACTCGCACAACATGATCTATCGCGGCCGCGAGGTGCAAAACTCGATGGCTATACCACCGATCTCTTCACCGACGAAGCGCTCGCCTTCATGGATCGCCATACGGACAAGCCGTGGTTCCTCTACCTCGCCTACAACGCCGTCCACACCCCGCTGGAGGTTCTGGAGAAATACGGCGCGCGTGTCCCGACATCCATCACCGATCCCGACCGGCGCGGCTATCTCTCGCTGCTCGTCGGTCTGGACGACGCGGTCGGGCGGGTCACGGCCCATCTCCGCAAAACCGGGCGCGACAAGGACACGCTGATCTTCTTCTTCAGCGACAACGGCGGCTCGGGCCGAAAGCCGTTCCTCGCCTACAACACCGCCGTCAATACCCCGCTGCGCGGCGACAAAGGCCAGACGCTCGAAGGCGGCATCCGCGTGCCGTTCTTCGTCTCCTGGCCCGGCAAACTGCCCGCGGGCAAGACCTACGACCAGCCCGTGATCGCGCTGGACATCCTCCCGACCGCCTGCGCTGTCGCCGGTGCAAAGGCGGATGGCGAACTCGACGGCGTGAACCTTCTCCCGCATCTCACGGGCGAAAAGACCACACGCGCCGCATGAAGCGCTCTACTGGCGTTTCGGCCCGCAGAAGGCGATCCGCAAGGGCCAGTGGAAACTCGTGGATTGGCGCGATTTCGAAACGAAGAAGAACAGCGGCTGGCAGCTCTACGACCTCGCGAAGGACATCGGCGAAAAGAACAATCTGGCGCAATCGCAGCCGGGGGTCGTCGCCGAACTAACAGCCGCCTGGGGTAACTGGAACAAGCAACAACATGGCTCCGCTCTGGCACGGCGGCACTACCGAAGACCCAACGGCACCGATCCCGCCGAAGAAGAAGGCGAAGTGAGGCTCGGATACTCACCGACCGGCTTCGACCCTGGCAACATCTTTGAGCCGAAGGATCTGCCCCTTGGCATTGGCTCTCAAAATAATGTTTTCGCACTGATCCGGTCTGGGGAGGCACTTGAAAAACACGACCCCGGGGGGCGGGACTGGCCGAGGCGGACCGACTCCGCTATGTGCGAACGCTTTCATCACGTCGTCAACGGAGAGGTCGTAGGCACGCAAACGGTCGAGATCCAGCCGAACTCGGATCACAGCACCGTGATACCACGGATGACCATCCTCTGGATATTGCCGAAATTGGATGGTAACCTCTTCCCGCGCGACGTTGGGGATCAAGACCGTCTCGACCGAGCAGTTCCCCCGCCGGCCCGGGAACAAGAGGAGGATGGCGATGACGATCGCGAGCGCTGACCAGTAGCGGATTTTTGTAATCATGGATACGCGATACCTCGTTGATTTCTCTCAGGACGGCGAAGCCGCCGTTACGATCCGTTGCCCCGCGTAGCGGCGGCATCCTGCCACCGTTTGCAAACTCTCGGTTATCCCTCCGCGGTTGCACGGCCAGCAGGAAAATGCACGTTGGACAGCCTATTTTTGCTGAAGCCTTTCGTCAAGTTCCATCAGTAGCTTTAGTCGTTTTCCTTTGACGCCCTGCGCTTTTTCGTGACCGATCGCTTCGAGAGCCAAGGTTTTGATCTTGGGCTTCAACACGCCATGCTCGATCTGAAGGACGGCGGCAGCGTAGAAGAGGCCGGAGCTTTCCTCCCAGAACATATCATCACGTTCGTACACCCGTCGGCCTGAAGAGCAAGGAGTGCCTCCGCTTTCGGGATGACTGCGTTTGAGAAGCTCCCACCGAACACCCAGCATCAGGTACCGGGCCGGCTGTGTTGTTCCGGTGGCCGTCTCAGTACGGCACGCCGCCTCTGCGGGCTGTCGTGAGAGCGTTGCCGTACCATTCCAGTTCGTCCAGGAAGCGTCCGGCTTGACGACCCACCCAGTCGGCCCTCGGTTGATCTTGCTCGTCGAACAGGTCCTGGGCCTTGGGCATCGCCAGGATTGACGGGATGCTCGGCATGCCGATCTCCGGCAGCAACGCCCGCAATTGCATCGCTGCCCGCACGCCCCCATACTGCCCCGCCGAGTAGCAGGCGATCCCCGCCGGCCGCCAGAACCACTCTTCGAGGAAGTGGTCGAGCAGGTTTGACAGCGCCGGTTGGATCGAGTGGTTATACTCACCGGCGACGACGATGACGGCATGGCATGATTTGATCAGCTTGGCCAGCCGTTCGAGTACCTCGGGCGCCTGGCCCGCCGGGATACTCTTTGTACATCCGATCCAGCAACGGTAGACGGTAATCGAGCGGATCGATAAGCGTGGCCTCGTGTCCACGGGAGATGCAACACTGTTGGAGGTAGCGGGCCGGCCGGATGCCGATTCGATCGTGGCGAACGCTGCCCACGATAACCAGAATGTTCAGCGCCATCATCTACCTTTCAACTAAACAACATTCGGTAAGGCGCTCGCGAAAATCGACGCCGCCGTCTCCGACCGAATACCGGAGTTCTGAATGATCTGCCGAACGCTCGGCTGAGCTGCCGGAGCCGCCTGTAAGCACGTTGAAGCTTGGAGGACCAGAGTGGCGGCCCGGTCAGCTTCAGCCGTTGGTTCGAAATGCCCCTCGGCATCCCGAGAAGCGGTTTTATTCATAACAATCGGTCAGAGACTGAACCCGACAATCCCCGACCCCGGACGTTTGCTTGCCTGAGCGACCCAATCCGCGACCGCGCCGACGACTTTCCCCAGCTCCTGGTCCTTCGCGATGAGTGCAGTCAAATTGATGTTGCGGATGGGCGAAGCAGCAGCTGCGATCATCTGCGGCGACCACGATCCGACGATAGGGTACTCACCGTAGACTGGGAGATCAATCACCGCATTTCCGGACACAATCTCGCTGAACTTCAATGGTACAGCATGGGAACTGAAGAAGGCATCTAATTCCTGGTTCCACTCCCCCTCAACTTCGCCCACATACCTCCCCAAGAAGCGCACAACGCTTCCAGCGCGAGGCCGTAGATGTTCCCGGCGTAGTGGGGGATGTGCTTGAGGTCGGCACCGTTAATGATATCGCTCAGCGCCTCTCACAAGTCCGGAATCTGTACCAGCCTTCGTTCTCGTCAACTCCATCGAAAAGTTCGTCGGCCTCAGCGAGAAGCCGGGCGCACTTTTCGGAGATCGAGGCGAGCAACTTTCGGTCGCGAACCGACCGCGCCTTTTAGCCTATCGAAATGGACCAGATAGGCAGCAGTTTGCCTGATCATCGGTCAGCCACCCCTTCGATGGCCTCCGTTGCGAACGAAAAAGCTCACCGGCCCGGCCGCGTCGGTGAGCTATGAGTCTCCAGAAATGTGCCCTGCGGCTGGATCCGGTGCAGTGACGGGTTCGGCAACGAAGGCCGGGGAAACCGACTGCGGCGACAACACGCTCCCTGGTTCGGCCGCATTCTTCGGAGTTGGTGTAACGGACGAGGTCATCGCTTCCAGCAGAGAGACCGGCATGATCCCGCCGATGTGCCATTCTCGGCAGAACGCACACGGGTACGGCTCCACGTCGTGCTTGCGCATCCTCCACCGATTGTGTGCCTCGGCCGCTTTCAGGGCGAGCGCCTCTGAGGCATATCGGGTCTTCTTGCCGCACGTCTTCTCTCGCCCGGATAGTTGACCCGCTCGCAGGTGCAGATCGTGAAGATACTGATCCACTCCAAGACCCTCCTCGGGGTCGGGTAAGGAAGCGCCGTTACCGGCACTTCCTCCTAGAACCGGACGCCGCGCCTTCCGACGCATCCGGCTCAAGCCTTCGAAAAACGCCCCTCGCGGGACGCGATTGTCCCCTTCGCCTCATCGGCGCGGCCGACTTGAGCTTGAGCGTACCCAAACCCAAGTCTCGGGACAAGTCCTTGATCGGCTCCGCCCAGAAGATTTGCGGGAGAAGCCGTTCAAGCCTATCAGCACCTTATGCATCCCTTCTGGCTTGGCGCGACACGGGCCGCTCGCACGTTTCAATCACCTCGCCGCCTCAAGAGGTCAAGTCCCCTGTTCTTCGCGTCGATGACCCTCTGCGACCAGAGGTCGGTGTTGCCCTGTAGGTGCTTCTCATAGCGCCCCTGCCACTTCCCGGTGCCGTATTTCCGGTTCAGCATCGCGGCTACGTCTGGGTGCTTCAATAGGAGTGCGTAGCAGCACATCCGCTGAAACATCGAGCTTGATACGTCGAGAAGTTCCTCAACCCATCCCAGGCCGTCGAACTTCATCAGCATTAGCTCGGCTTCCACCACGATATCGATGCCGCTAATCATCAATTCCTCGAACTCTTCAGAGGTGTCGCCGACGACGGCGATGCGGTCACCCTGCCAAGTACCATGGTCGGAGAGGAGGATTGCCAGAGCCCGCGAACCCGGCTCGGTGCCGACCCTGTTGAAACGGTTGTTCAAGCCGCCAAGGCCGCAGTCGAAGAACTGCGCCTTATCGCGGTTCACGTAGAAGTAACTCAAACCCATCGGTCTTCTCGCCCATCGGTTTTCTCGCCCATCGGTTTTCTCCCCGAACACGGAGCTAAGTGGGCGGCGGAAAGCCAGCGACAACACGACGCAAGAACTCACCGCTCCGCTTCAGTGATTCGTTCGGTATTTCTTCGCGCCAGGTGGTTGGATTGGGGCACAACTCAAGATTCCATTCCACAATTCTGGCAGCCAGCACAATCCCCGAGATACTTGCCAAAGATGAGGCGAGTGAACGCGAACACGCTTGCGCCATGTTGGAGCCCGAACTTGAAAGATCGCGGTATCACTACCCTCAAACCCATCGTCATACTCATCCTGAAGCAGATTGAATTGCACTTCTTTCACAAAACCAGTCAGCCGATCAATTTTCTGAAGAGAGACGCGCCCATGATACCGGCGAAGTAAGTGCGGTTCGTATTCAAATTCAATGACCGCAAGAATGGTGTGTCCATCAGGGAACAACTCTATTCGCCAAGACTTGCCGTAAGGAGCACCATAGACCAACCCAATTGCGCAATCAACCGAAAAATCCCACGACTTTGGTAACGGCACAACGTCGGTGCAGTCTTTGTCGAAGTCAAGCAAGTCGACGATCGGCGAACAATCCTCGTGGATTCCTCGGAGCCGTCGCCACCATCTTGCCAGTCGCTGCACCACACACATTCCCTCCGCCCACCGAACGCCAAACTCAGCGGGCCACCGTCGCTGACCTCACCAACAGCCGTTGACTGAGGGCGGCTCCGCTTCAGTGCCTTGTTCGGTGCTGCCTACCACGCCAAACGACTTCCACCATGGGCCGATGGTCCCGTATGGGACCATCGGCCATCAAGCCCATTTGGATTCGAGCGACGGCTCGACACGTTAGGCAGTAATGAATCGCACGCTGATTACGACCCAACGACCGCGCTGCCACTGCAGTTGTACATCCTTCCACTCGCCGTAAAGCCCCGATCCTTCGCCCAGGATCACGAGCACCTCGGATAACGACTTTCGGTGGATCGGGCCGTCAGGGAATCGAGCGGCATCGGGTACGGCCTCACGAGCTGCCGTCATGATGAGGTCCCGGTGTCGTTTCGAGAGGGGACAAACCGCAGTAGCCCCGACAGCCGGCGGAACATTGGGTGCGTCCTCTCCTGTGGCCGAACATCGAACTAAGCGGGCGGCGGAAAGCCAGCGACAACATGACGCAAGAACTCGCCGCTCCGTTTCAGTGATTCGTTCGATGGTTTCGCCGGGTAGATTCGAGATTGTTACTCTATTGCGGATGGAAGATTCGCTCCACTTCCGCCAGTGCTTCTTGTGCGAATTCAGGCTGTAGAGCCACAACGAGAGCCCACCACTGCTGAATGTCGAACTTCCTTTTCTGAAGTTCCTCAATACTTTTTCTCGAAGGATGTCCCCGCTGTTCCAAAAATGCGTTCATCGGTGCAAACCCCTCCGGGATCGAGACGCAATGACCGAGATTTCCGTGTTCGACAAACTCCGCCGGTGTTCGACACTCGTATACCTTCTGTTCGCATTCTGGGCAGTAATGCACCCCGGACTCGTCCGTAGGAGATAACTCGCTAAGGTAGCGCGGACACTGATACTCAAAAGCATTCGCACAATTCCAGAGTTCGACAATGTCCAATTGCGTGCGATGATCGTCGTTGAGTTCTGGCATCGACTCATCCTTCGCTGTTCGAACGACAAGGCTCACCTGCCCGGCCCGCACGAGTGAGCTACGAACTCGAGAAAGCCTCCATGCGGGCCGGGTCAGGTGGAGCGTCTGGTTCGGCTTGGCTCCTACAAACCTTCCGCAACTTCACTTTGCGAGATCGACCCCTCGGCCGAACGCGGTGAGGTTCCACCTTCCCCGCTCGCCAGCCTCATCTCATTTGTTTCGAGGATGGCTTTTACATGATCCCAATACCGGCCAGCCTGAGCGTGGATCTCGGCCCGGACCTTCTCGAGCAACACATCCAAGTGTCGGCGGTTCAGACGACCCATGTCCTCGAGCTTCAGTTGACCTCGCGAATCGCTCCAGAAGGGAATCGTGACGAGCGATTCCGTCACGGCGATCGGAAAGGCTTCCAGGATGACGCCCTGGCTGCGAAGGTAAGTCAGCTGGACTCGAAGGTGGGTGCGTTTCTCCGACGGATTCGCAAGAGGTATGTCGAAGCATCGGTTTTCGCTGGTTGTCGCCATCGCTTCGCCGCCTGTGGCCGAACAAGCTGCTTCTCGTGACGAGGGCCGCATTACGGTCGCTCTTGTTCAACGGCTCTCCAGCGGCCCTCGCACGAGAGCCTCACCGTTCGGCGCTCAGGCCCAGACCCTATTTCGGATACGGCCGAGCAGCGAACGAGGTCGCCGGGGTGGTCCCCTCGCCCGACTTTAGTTGCGGCGCGAACGGCGGCTCCACGCGAACAGCCGCGACGAACTTGGTCGCTGCCGACACCGGGTCGAGCCCAAGGAGGTCGCACAACTCGGTGCGGGCCGCGGCATAGTCCGGTTCGAGGTCGGCCTCGTAGTGAGGGATGACGCGACCGACGCGGTCGCCGCCCTTGCAGGCCGCCACCAAGACATCCCCCCAATACCCCGGGAACGCCGCCACGATGGTGAGTGCGTCCGTGAACTCCGCGGCGAACCGGGACGCCTCGCCGTAGGAGGAAAGGTAGACGACCGGAACCCGACCGCCACGCACCTGGGCGTGCCACAGGTAAAAGCACCCGCCCGATCCGTCACCTGCGATGCACTCCAACTCATCCGACTCTGGCAGCATCGACAGACCGCTGGGCATCGCACCAAGGGCGAAACCGCAGACGTTCTCCAGCAACTCCAGAGCGCGGCCGTCTATGTCCCAGGGACCCACAACTCGCCCTCCTCTCTTGCCGAACACCAAGCTAAGCGGGCCGGTACTCCGGCTCCGCTTGAGCGATTGGTTCGATTTGTGTTTGATACGTCGGCGAAGCCGACGATTGCCCACGCTTCCCTGACCACGATCTCTGGCACTTCGTTCGGCGTGCCGTCACCCTCTGCGGCCCCGACCACACATACTCTACCCTGTCTACTCGTGGGCGACACATTAACAGCTCAACACCCACTCCACCCGCTTGGCTGAAAGCGGTGTCATCATTATTGATTTACTTCGCAGCTGGTTGATAGATCGAGAATTTATAAGCGCAAGGCTTTTTGGAGAGATCGTCAAAAGTTCCAGCTTGCGCTTCATATTCCCCCGAGTACCTAGGCTTGAAGATCATTCGCCTAGTTTGTCCAGCGTCCCCACCCACAAAACTCGGGTGATCAACTCCCTTCCCAGTATACTTGAATCCGGGGCAGGCGCGAAACTCCTTGTCCAGTGACATTTCGGCAACGTAAAGGCGATCTTTGACGAGGGTTACCAGATACTTCTGATAGGGAATTTTGCCCTCTTCCTTCATATCCTTTGCGGTTAGCTTCCCCGCAGTCTGAAGCATTGGCTTCGGCTCGAGTTTATGCCGCTTAACTATGAATGTGTACTCATGAATTCCGGCGGGAAGATCGTAGCTCGGCGTAACTCGAGCGGAAATCTTGCACGCGGCAGTGGGGCTAAACAGAATGACCTGGCTCGAATCAGAGTAATCTCCATAGCCCAGATCAACACCTGTGATCGTCACATCGGGCAGTTTTTTTTTCGACGTGAGAGTCGCCACATAAACGGAATCGGAATCGACCGAAAACTCGTGCACTCCAACTTGAACCTTCCCCTCAATCGCTTTGTCGAAGTCGTCAGCGAAGCCAAGGGGTGTCAGCATGGCCATTGCCAATAACAGGGTAATCCCGAACGAACGCGACATAATACATTCTCCTTTGTTGAAATTAACGATTCGTCCCGCCGCCGAACATAAAGCTAAGTTGGCGTCGCGAAGTCGCAGCGACTTCGACCATAAGAAACCAAGCCGCTCAACTTCAGCAAATTGTTCGGCCCGATTTCATCTTTGATTCGACTTCCGACGTCTTTTTGCCTTCGCTCTACCGCGGCTACTCGTATCGCACAGGGGCCTCAACTTTGCTCCCAGCGGGCTGCACCCAAAGCGTCACGTCCATGCCAAACTGGATGTCAAACTCGTCCTGTACCAGCACCACAGTGGCGTCCACGAGCGCCCAGCCAACGAACGAATACGACCACTCGGCCCGATGGGGATAGCTATATTCCCCCGATAGTGATGCGGCACCGAGAAACTCGCCGAGCTGCTCTGCGAGCGTGCGGAACGACAGGTCGAATGTTTCACGGCCCTTGTCGTAATCCTCGAAGTAGAACAGCGGGACGAACGCGAACGGCGAGTTTTTGCTCTCGGCAATCAAGATCGTGAGCGGCCGCCGCTGGCTCGAACCAGCTGCGAGATACATGCTGTAGCGAAGATAGCCCAGTTCCAGCTCGTCATCAATCAGGTGCCAGCCTGCGGCGTCGCAAAGCGCCTTGGTCGTGGCGTAGGCGAATTGATCACGCGAGACCGATCGCAGCACCGCTACGGCCGCCTCGGAGGGCGCTGCAACAACCATGTGCATTTCCTCGCCGAACGCCAAACTAAGCGGTCCGCCGTCGCCGACCTCACGCACAGCCGTTGACTTAGGGCGGCTCCGCTTCAGTGTTTTGTTCGGCGCTGCCTACCACGCCAAACGACTTCCACCATAGGCCGATGGTCCCGAATGGGGCCATCGGCCGTCAAATCCTTTGGACTCGGGCAAGGCTCAACGCCTTACCACGCAACTTCGCCCTCGTCGCATCGTACCGAGACATTTGCATTCTCGCAACAACTCGCTCCGCCCGCCGAACACAGAGTTTAGTGGCGGCGCAAACGGCAAACGCGACCACCATAAGATGCCAAAGCCGACCACTACAACGCCTCGTTCGGCGCTGCCTACCACGCCAACGGCTTCCACCATAGGCCGATGGCCCCGAATGGGGCCATCGGCCGCCAATTTGAGCGACTTGCTCGGTATCTGCTTTGGGAACTCTACGTTACATTCGTAGCGGTTCGTTCGGTTTCCAGGCCGATGGCGGTGCGAACGATGTAGGTACTGTAAGGAGGCTTGTGTCGCGCACCGCCGAGCCACATCCAGGTTCCTGGGCAGTGCCCGACCGTTACCAGCTCGACCGAATCGATGCCTCCACTTAGTCGTCGCAGCCACTCAAGCTCGTCGCCGAACGGCCCAGCCCCGTCATCGTAGGGCAATGCTGCTAAGTGGTCCCGCAGCGCCGCTTCCGGACCACCCGCCGAGTGCTGAGTCAGGTGGAACGACTCCCGCACTTCGGTGATGCAGGTAAATACAGCCAACCGCTTCGCCCTCCACCCGCCGAACACTGAATTAAGCAGCGGCGAAAGTGCCAGCGACCGAGTGCCGCGAGCGCCGAAGCCGTCTGCTTGAATGACTTGTTCGGCCCGTTTTTGAGTCTGTTGAATCGGTTCAGCCTTACACTTGTGACATTTTGTAAAGCGGGGTCTCTATTCTAACCGCGCGACGCATACTTCGCTGAAATCTCCCGGGCTTTGTCCTCTAATGAGGGTGGCCATGGGAACTCTCGTCCGATTTCTTCGACGAACTCGCGGACACTTTTGTCCCAATCACCTCGAGAAATTACGCCGATCGGCTCTCCTGCAATTGAGATTTCCCAAGCAAGTTGATATTCGCGACTCCAATTCGCAAGCCATTCCAGGATAAAGATCGTGTCGCGATACGCCATTAACCGATCTTCCTCGAAACCCACTTCAACATACGAGCCATCGCTCGTTGAGTAACCGGACAAGTAGATCTTGTTCCATCCCACAAGTTCGCCTTCTTCGCCAAGCGAACCGCTGAACCAAATTGGTTCACACCACCAGTCGTGTTCGCTCACTAACTGTGGAATCTTGTGGAGAATGGCATCTCTCGCTTTCACGCCGATGGGCTCAAGAGTTTTGTAGTCGAGTGTGACTCCCATCGGACAACCTCCAGTGGCCGAACACCAAGTTAAGCTGGCGGCCGAACTCCGGAACGCCCGGAAACCGAAAGCCTAGGCCGCTCAGCTTGAACGACTTGTTCGGCTTGATTTAGTCAGTCGAAGCGCGCACCCGCCATGTACAGCCGTTCGACTTTCAGCCACTCCCGCACATTCCGCTTTCTGGGTGCCTTGAAGTGCCGCCCCATGCGGGCCATGGGCTGCTTGCAGTCCGGACAGGGGAAGGGCCGCTCGGGTACGTTGCTATCCCAGTTAGATGACCCGGCCTGCTTGAAGGTCTTGCGGCATCCGAAACAAGCGAAGTGGACCCGGTTTGTCGGAGTCGGTACACCCGGTCCCGGTCGCTTCCCCGCCATCGTACACCCCTTTTCTCCCGAACACGGAGCTAAGCGGGCGGCGGAAAGCCAGCGACAACACGACGCAAGAACTCACCGCTCCGCTTCAGTGATTCGTTCGGTATTTTTTCGCGCCAGGTGGTTGGATTGGGGCACAACTCAAGATTCCATTCCACAATTCTGGCAGCCAGCACAAGCCCCGAGATACTTGCCAAAGATGAGGCGAGTAAACGCGAACACGCTTGCGCCACGTTGGAGCCCGAACCTGAAAGATCGCGGTATCACCACCCTCAAACCCATCGTCATATTCATCCTGAAGCAGATTGAATTGCACTTCTTTCACAAAACCAGTCAGCCGATCAATTTTCTGAAGGGAGACGCGCCCATGATACCGGCGAAGTAAGTGCGGTTCGTATTCAAATTCAATGACCGCAAGAATGGTGTGTCCATCAGGGAACAACTCTATTCGCCAAGACTTGCCGTAAGGAGCACCATAGACCAACCCAATTGCGCAATCAACCGAAAAATCCGACGACTTTGGTAACGGCACAACGTCGGTGCAGTCTTTGTCGAAGTCAAGCAAGTCGACGATCGGCGAACAATCCTCGTGGATTCCTCGGAGCCGTCGCCACCATCTTGCCAGTCGCTGCACCACTCACATTCCCTCCGCCCACCGAACGCCGAGTTCAGCGGGCCGCCGAACCAACCACCTTCAAAGAAGGACCGAATAACTGTCAGCGGCTCCGCTGCAACGTTTGGTTCGGCCTGATTTCTTAACCGCTTGACCTCATGCCTCTGTGTCATCGCCCCATACCGCTCGGGCCTGCGCCCGCAGTTCGTGGCCTGCGGCCTTCGCGACAGTCTCGGTGGCGGGTGGGACTGTGATCTCCAACTCCGCAACCAATCCACGCTCCCAACGAACACGGTAGGTTACGCGCACAGAGCCTGGTCCGATCTGGAACACGAACTCGCCCGTCTCACAACCGTTGACGTGCCCCTGCCCCGAGCGTCCAGACGAATTTGGGGTTCCTGCCGGCTGCCCGAGATCATCAAGGATGGCCGGGATTTCTTGGGCGACTGCCTCGGTCGGGCCGACGATGCCAAACTCTTCGCCGTGGTACAGGCCGACCATGTCGTACCCACAACCCACGACTTCGCCGGGCCGCAAAGTGAGCCGCTCGAACCCTTCTCGAACCGCGAGAAGGAGGGTCTTCCGCAGGAACTGTGGTGGCGTCGGTTCGCAGAACGCCGGCGGCGTGCTGCACACGATATCCGGCAACGGCGGTTGGGGTTTCAAGTCGCCCACTGGCGATCTTCCTCTCTGGGCCGAACGACAAGGTAAGTGGCGGCGAAAGTTCAGGCGACTTCGTGTAACGAGCGCCAAAGCCGTCCACTTCACCGTCTTGTTCGGCCAGTTTTGGCTCAGTTCTCCATCAGCATCTCGAATTCGACCACTTTGCCGTTGCGAACGATAGCGTACCCCATCTCGCCACACATGTGTGCCCAGCTATTGCCTGCTGTGTCGTACTCCCATAGCTCGTCGCCCGGCCGAAGGTTTGTTTCTATCCACTCCCGCATGTAGCGGACATGCCGACCCGCCGTTTGGAGAGCCGAATCGGTGACCGGTGCGCGCCCGAACAGCCGACGGACCCTTAACCATAGGCCCCGGCGTGGCTCCGGAGGTTTGTCCCACTCGGTCATCTGGCCCAACACCTCGGCGACCGTAACTCGACGTCGAAGCAATGACTGGATCTCACGGACCCGCGCGTTGATCTCTTCAATCGGCACTCGGCTCACTGCCGCCATCCATTCATCTGCGAGACCCCGGATCACGCACCGCATTTTGGCGATCAGATGCACTCTCTGCCAGTAGTAGGCACCGAGGAGGTCGGGCGGAGCTGAATCGATCACACCATCCTCGCCGAGCTTTGCACGCTCTTGCTCCTGCCGCTCGAACACACGCACTTGCTCCTGGCGCTCGAACTCAGCCGTGTCTAGGGCCGCTAATTCGCAATCGACTCGGAGGAACTCGCCGCCCGGCCTGCCCTGCTCGTCCAGCCAATCGGCATAAACGAGCCGGGGCATGTTATCGCCCGGTGCGGCCTTGATTGTCGCCAAGAACGCAGCATCGTCGGTCATGCGCCCGCCCGTGGCCGAACACCAAGCTAAGTTGGCCGCACAGCCATCAGACGGTGACAGCAACTAGCAAAAGGCTCAACTTCAGCGTTTGGTTCGGATGTATTAAGGGATTTGATTTATGACGACTTCAGCCACGCCGGTTCTGGATCAAGCAAAAGAATCCGATAAGAAGATCCCCACGGACTTTGACCTACAATCTCTTTCGCTTGTGTTAGAGCTTTCTCTGAGGCAGATGGATCAAACCAGAGCGTCAGTTCGTTCAGCACTTTTACGCCTGGATGATTCTCGGCAAATGCTAGCAGAGTGGATACAAGAGAATTCCACCGTGGCGTCACCGGCATTACAGCAATACCTCGCATCAACTCGTGATTCTTCTCGACAATCAGCAGAACAGAGTGCATCGAATACTCCCGTTGAAATGAGCGAACCTGTTTTCCGAACACCAAGCTAACCGGGCGGCAGACCGGCAACGACACTAGCTACCGGAGACTGCCGCTCCGGTTGAGCGTTTGGTTCGGATTGGAATTTATGAGCGAAGAGAAGATCGAAGCAGGCGATATTGTTGACCATGATGGCATAAAAATGACAGTGAATGCTGTTGGGCCGTGCGGAATCATTCCTGATGGGAAGATTCAAACAGTATGGCATGACAAATCAAACAATGATTGCCGTGCTATTCTGTCTCCCGAATCGGTCCGACTTCTTTCACCAAGATGAGAGATTCTGGTTGATAAACTTCCTCTCGTGCTCTTGTATCGTCATGCCAACGGCAAAGGACGCCAGCTTTGCCAAGAGCAAAATCGTTTCCGATTCCCTGAACAGACATAATCGGACCACCAGCAGTCAATCGAACAACATCCCCAGGTTTGAAATCGCCCACGATGAAACTCCTTCTGTGAAAGAACCCGAAAGCCGAACACCGAGCTAACCTGGTTTTTGCGGTCCCGCGTTAGCCTGTGAACTTTCAATGACTCGCAAAAACTCAGGTTGAGCGCTTGGTTCGATCTGTATACGGATTCATCATGAGCGAAGCGAAAGAAGTAGCTGGTATTGTCGAGGAGTCCGGCGTGTGGACAGTGCCTTTTGAAACCACATATCGGGAACGCTTGGAATGCAATGGTCAGCCAGTCATAAGGGTGCCAATTCCAAGAGACTCGGCTGACAAGAATAGAGAGAAATAACATTTCTGGCAGATTATTGGTACGGCCAGGAATGACTTATCGGATGGCGGCGGTTCTGGCATAGCAACGATGTTGCTGACGCCAAAGCCTTGCTGGTGGCAGATTGGGCATTTGACGTTCTTTGTCATTAACCATTCGCTGACGACATGTTCGCTTGTTGGATCGAGTGGCATGTTGGTTCTCCTGTAAGACTGGTTTTGGACCTGCAACCATTATATGGAATCTGTCTGAGTAATCGAACTATTGAGTCGACAGAATTAATTCTACCTATTGCGCCTTGGAATTCTGTCTAACCTCAATATGATTCTGCCTATTCCCACAATGGTGAATAAGCACCTGCAAATCAGACTTTGGTATTGTTTTTTGATTCTAACCCAATGATTCGCTTAACACAAGAAAAATCCGATGGTTCCCTCGACTCCATCACCGGCCAACAACTCCCCCAAACTGCTCGATCAGGTTGCCGCCAAAATGCGTTTGCTCCATTACTCCATACGCACGGAACAAGCCTATGTAGACTGGATCAAACGCTTCATTCTTTTCCACAATAAACGCCATCCCAAGACGATGGGTGCTGCCGAGATCGAAAGCTTTCTCACTCATCTTGCGGTACAAGGCAACGTCGCCGCCAGCACCCAGAACCAGGCTTTCTCCGCGCTGCTGTTCCTCTATCAAAAGATTCTGCAAATCGAACTGCCCCGGCTCAACGCTCTCCGCGCCGAACGACCGGAACGGCTCCCGGTTGTGCTCAGCGTGGACGAGATTCGCGCTCTTCTTGAGGAATTAGATGGAATCGACCGGTTCATGGCGGAAACCTGTTGCAAAAGCGGGTGAAGGCCGCATCCGAAGCGGCCCGGTTCACCAAAAGGGTCAGTTGCCACACGCTGCGGCACAGCTTCGCCACTCATTTGCTGGAAGCAGGCTACGACGTGCGCACCGTCCAGGAACTGCTCGGCCACGCCGACGTGCGCACGACCATGATCTACACGCACGTCCTGCAACGCGGCCCCGCCGGCGTGCAAAGCCCGCTCGACCGGCTCTGAGCCAAAAGCGGAGCATTCCCGCTTCGCGTGTAACCAGATTCACTGGGGGGGGGTGTAGCCGAATTCGCCAGAATTCGGCTACGCCATTGATCCGGCGACCCCCAGAGAATATGGCCCCCCCGCATCTTTGGGACAACACCGCTTGATTATTATAATTGTGTACACTATTATAAATGATGGATGAGAATGCGAATGCACCTGGGAGGAGCGGACCAATCGGCGCGATGCTCCGAGTCGCGGCGTCACGGGCCTTGATCGGTAGATGTGCACAACTAAACCCCGGTCAGATTGAAAATCGGATTCTTATTACACCAAAAAACCGAAGGTTTTACTAACCCGAAGCGTGAGCGAGGATCGACCCCACGTTTGCCGGAAGTCGTTTCCTCGCTTACGCTTCGGGTTAGTGTGCGGCTTCGCCGCACCATTCGAAACTCCGTCGGCGCGCAATTTCAAAAGGCGCAAGCACGGGAGGAGCCGTTCCACCTTGCTTGCGCTGCGGGCTCCCAATACTTTTGCAGTCGAAACCTGCCCAGCAGAATTGAACATTGTCGCATTCAGTTAGAAGTCTCCAACGATCTGCTGTTTGACGAAGCGGCGAATGATCTGAACAAAATGTTACAAATGTTTCCGAAGAACTCGTCAATTGATTAAACGATTATCGATTTGATGCATTGACGAAGTTCTTGAATGAATGGAGCCTGTCGGAATGTGTTGCTACAAGTTGCTACAAAAATTGGGTTGTACATCCATGATCGAATATAAGAATGAACGAGTTTGCGAATGTCGTGCTACAAATCGGTGCAAAAACTGGCTTGCCGATCAACGATTGAATAACAAAACAAACGAGCATGTGATCGCCATGCTACAAATTGCTACAAAAATTGCGTTGTGCAGCAACGAACGAAAGTACGGACTAACAAATTTCCGAATGTCGTGCTACAAATTGCTACACAATTTTGGTTTTGCGGATCAACGCTTGGATAATCAAACAAACGAGGATGTGAACGGGCATGCTACAAATGGCTACAAGAATTCGTTTCGCCCGGTAGGCCGTCAGAATGTCACGAGGGCACAATGTTCCACGTGGAACATTGACTATTTGACGAGGGGGGAGTGATGGTTCTGAACAAATGACAACAAACGGCAACAAATGGCAACAAAAATTGGTTTCGCTCGGTGGGCCATCAGAATGTCGCGAAGGGGAAATGAGAATGTTCCACGTGGAACATCGATTTTGAAACGATCCACGAGCTATTGCCGATGACTGCGATCTTTGTCTGCGATTGACAGGATTACCCAAACACACAACAATCTTCCTGGTTACCTCGTCTTCCGCGCAGGATGCCTCGTCGCGGGGTTTTGCCATACAGGTTGAATCGCATGGATGCTCCTGGGCTTTCTTCTCCTTCGGCAGCCGGATCTTCGCATACTCAGCGCATTTTCGTCGGCGGCTTGCTCCTGTTGTTCGTGGCGCTGAGCATTCAATATAGCCTCAAAGTCAGCAGAGCAACGCATGGGCCGAGATCGGCGATCAATCGCTGGGCGTCGCAGATTCAGGAGATGGAAGCGGGTGAGGATATTCACCGACGCCACCATTATCCCAACCCGCCCATCATGGCGATCCTGCTCTTGCCGTTCGCCGAACTGGCCAACCATAGTCCGCTCGCCGCTGCCCTGAGCTGGTTTTACATCAAGGTCGGCCTGGCGCTTTTGTGCATGTTCTGGGTGTTTCGCATGATCGAGACGCCCGGCCGGCCCTTTCCCGCCTGGGCCAGGGCCGCAACGGTCGTGCTGAGCATCCGGCCCATTCTCAGCGATCTGTCGCATGGAAATATCAACATATTTATACTCTTTCTCGTGATCGCTTCTCTGTACGCATTTACGAGGGGCCGGGATTTCCTGGCGGGTGCGATCCTGGCTTTGGCCATCGCGTGCAAGGTGACGCCGGCGCTTTTTGTCGGTTATTTCCTGTGGAAGCGAGGCTGGCGCGTGCTGCTGGGCTGCGCGGTGGGTTTGGCGTTATTCTTTCTGGTGATTCCCGGCGCGTACCTGGGTTGGGCGAATAACCTGCGCGATCTGCACAGCTGGGTCGAGGTCATGATCGTGCCCTATCTCGTGGGCGGGGTCGTGACCTCGGAGCACAACAACCAATCGCTGCCCGGCCTGATCGCCAGGCTGCTGACCAATGCCCCTTCCTTCACCGTGTACTGGAACGATCGCTACGCGCCGATCTGCTTCCACAACTTCGCCGACATCGGCGCAACTGCGGCCCAATGGCTGGCAAAAGGCTTCATGGGGCTGTTTGTGCTCCTGGTCATCTGGCGCTGCCGGGCACCGATTCACGAAGAGGGACGATTGGGTGACCAGGTGCGTTCCGGCTGGAAATTGTCCGCAGAATATTCGCTGATTCTGCTGGGTATGCTGCTTTTCAGCGAGCGAACCTGGAAGCACCACTGCGTAACTTTGTTGTTGCCGTTTGCGGTGTTGTGCTATGGGGTCGCTGAAATCGATATGTCCAAACTCCGAAGAATGATCCTGATCGGTTCGCAAGTTTTGGCAAGTTTGCTGATTGCTTCGACGAGCACGGGTGTAATCGAAAGCGAAGTTCGGCTTCAAAGCGCATGTGATGTGACAGCGGTGGGAGCAGGCCCGCTGGCGCTTTTGACGGCAACGATGTCGGGAGCGCTGACCGACTCACCGGGGAAAGTGGCACAGGTATATGGGGCTTATGTCTGGGCGTTTTTCGTGTTGATCGTCGGTATCGCGGCGATGATGCAACGGCAGCCGATCGTGATATCGAAACTTTGGCCGTGGTGGTTCCTGAAGGGTCGCCGCAAGAGGCAGCCGAGAGCGTTGGCAGAAGAACAAGTAACAGAGCCTGCGAAGGTTACAAAATGACCGCTTCAGGCTTCAGCGAGAATGGTCTCTATGATTCTTGGTGTCGATCCGAAAGTCGATTACGCATTCAAACTTCTGTTTGGTTCAACCGGCTCTGAGCCTATGTTGATCGATGTAATTGGAGCGGCGCTGGGTTCCCGGTTGAATCCGCCAATTACCGCAGTGGAGATCGGCAATCCGTTCAACAACAAGGACACGTTGGACGACAAGCTCTCGATCCTGGATATCAAGGCCAAAGACTCGGAAGGACGGTGGTATAATGTCGAAATGCAAATGTTGCCGGGTTCCTATTTCCGCCCTCGGGTGGTATACTACGGAAGTAAGCTGCATTCGCAACAGTTGCAGGAGGGCGAAGATTACCACCAACTGCGAGACACTTTCGTCATCGGTTTCGTGAATGGCGTTCTCTTTCGCGAAGTGCCCGAATATCGATTGCTGTTTGAGTTGCGTAATCGGGAACACCCGGAACTGCTGTTTTCTCCGCAGCTATCGATCTGTCTGATCGAGTTGCCCAAGTTTCAACTCCCCATCGAGAGCCTTTCCAACGACCTGGAAAGGTGGTGCTACTTTCTGCGACATGCCGAGGAATTGGATCCAACATTGTTGCCGGAACAGCTAAAGACTCCGATGATTGAACGCGCTGTGGAGAGATTACGCATGATGGGCCAAACACCTGTGGAACGAGAGCGCTACGAATCGCGGCTGAAGGCTCAGCGAGACTTTTCCAGCGGCTTGAAGGACGCCAGACTGGAAGGCAAACTGGAAGGCAAACTGGAAGGCAAACTGGAAGGCAAACTGGAGGCGACGCTCAACAAACTTGAAAAGTTGTTGCAGTTCAAGTTTGGCAATGCGGGCCAGGAATTTGTTGACAGCGTCCGAGGATTGCCTGAACTTGCGGATCTGGACACGGCCTTTGATGCTCTTCTTCAGGCCCAATCTCCGGATGAATTTCGAACGATGCTTGCGAACCTTTCTGGGAAAACTACATGATGTGTATTGCACGTCACTTCAAGAATGTGATTCTTCAGAGATATGCTGAGTGAGTGATTTGCATACGCAACGTCAATCGGTCTTGCGGATCGTGGTCTCCAAATCATAATCGACCCGCCGGAACCATATCCGCTCCCCATCGAATAGAGCGTAGCAGGCTCGATCGTCGCCGTCCCTCGGTTGGCCCACCGATCCAACATTGCAAATCAGTTTGCAGCCACCTACGGCGAAACCATTCTCACAATCCTTGGGGTGGATGAACTCCCATTCGCCGGAAGCACGCTCGATGAAAACACCTGGAACATGAGTGTGGCCACAGAAACAAACCCGGTCGAACAGTGCTCCGATTCGTTCCATCTTTCGGGAGTTATAGATGTCTTCCGGGAACACATACTCGTGAAGCGGATCGCGGGCGGACCCGTGGACGTACAACACTTCTTCGTCGCGATGAATTTGAGGCAGATTGCCCAGGAAGGCGGCGCGGCGCTGTTTCTCGGCAGGCTCGCCAACCATTTTGAGTTGGGTTTGTGTCCACGGGATGCTGCGCTCGGTACTCTCGGAGAACCCGTCCGCGGTGTTGAGAACGGCGTAGTCAAAGTGCCCCAGGAGCACAACCGACATTTGCATCGCGAGGTCGAGACACTCGATCGGATTCGGACCGTAACCAAGTGTGTCGCCGAGGTTGTAGACACTGCTGATCCCCTGACGTTTCACGTCGGCGAGGACGGCTGTCAGGGCTTCGAGGTTGCCATGCACATCGCTCAGAATCGCCCGCACCGTTGATCTCACTCAAAAGATGAAGGATGAATCAAAACAATTCACCCCGGATTTGTTTTGATTCATCCTTCATCTTTCATCCTTTCGAGAGTCACTCGACCGACAAGCTATCGCTCAATTTGGCCAGTGCTTCGCTTTCGATTTGGCGTACTCGTTCCCGCGTTAGCCCAAGACACTCGCCGATCTCCTTCAGCGTTTTCGGCTCTTCGTCGTTCAGGCCGAAACGCATCCGCAGAACGCTGGCTTCGCGCGGGTCCATTTTGTCCAATAAGTGCAAGACTTGTTTCAGATCATCCGAATCCTGCATCTCGTTGTCGGGCGTTTTCGTTCGACCGTCCATCAACATCTCGTCGATCGACCAGCCCGTTTCGGTTTGATCGGTTTGCGGTGCGGAATTGTAGACGCGAATGGCTTTCTTGATAATGTTGAGTTTCTTCTTCGGCAGACCGAGGAACTTGGCAACTTCCTCGTTGGTGGGCGGCCGGCCATACTCATCCTGCAACTGACTCGTGGCTCGCCGCCATTTGGCCAGCAACTCGACCATGTAGGCGGGAATCCGGATCGTTTTGGCCGTGTTTACCAGGGCGCGCTTGATCGACTGCTTGATCCAGTAACTTGCATAAGTGCTGAAGCGCGTATTCATGTTGGGGTCGAAACCCTCGACCGCCCGCAAAAGCCCGAGATTGCCTTCCTCGATTAAATCCTGCAAAGCCAAACCCTTACCGGTGTAGCCGCGTGCGATATTGACGACGAGTCGAAGATTGGCGCGCACCATCTGATCGCGTGCTTCCGTGTCGCCAATGCCGATGCGGTGCGCCAGAGTTTTTTCTTCTTCGGCGGTCAAAAGCGCGGTCTCGTTGATCTCCCGGAGATAGGTCTCCAGCGGGGATTGCACGAGTTCTGGGTTGCGCAGTTTGCGTGGGTTCATGACAAAGGCTTCCCGCACAATAGGGTTCCCGTTGTTCGGAAGCGGCGGATTTATGGTACTCAATGTCGTCCAAATTTCGGGGTCGATCGTAGCGTCGAGACTTATTTTAGTCTCTTCGCACTCAAACATCGAACGACAAACGAATTTTATGCCTGAACGGGCCACCCATCGGATCCTTCCGAGACATCTCTGCTTGACTTTTCAGAGATGATTATGCTTGTCGTATCGTCTTGATGGAAATTGGACTGGACGCGAAGCTGGGTAAAACCGTCCCGATCCGGCAGTGGCGAATGAATCAGTCGAACAATACGAGGGATCGATACAACCGGTATTCGTCAGTGTTCAGTTTTCAGTGTTCAGTTTTCAGTAAAATCCATTGTCTTGAACTGAACACTGAAAACTGAATACTGAAAACTCTCCTATTTCTTCTCTTCCGCAACAGCGGGGGTCGGTGGGATATTGATGAGCAAGCCACCTGCACCGGTGCCGCCGCGCAGTTCCTTGTCGCGGCCCTTGCCGTCCTTATCCTTCGTGTCCTTCTCCTTGCTGGCAGCCTCTGCCGCTGCGGCCTCTGCGCTCTTCTGCTCTTCCTCCGTGATGCCGCCGTGGAGATTCTTCCGGCTCAGGCCGATCTTGCGATCCTTGGCATCGACGCGCAACACCTTGACTTCGAGTTCCTCGACCGACTTTGACGAGTTCTTCGGGGTTCTCGACCTTGTCGTCGGATAGTTCCGAGACATGGAGCAACCCTTCCAGACCCTGCTCGAGTTCGACGAATACGCCGAAATTGGTGATCTTGGTGACCTTGCCGGTTTTGACTTCACCCGGCTTGTAGCGGCCTGGAATGTCGCCTTCCCACGGATCGCCGCCATCTGTTTCAGACCCAAAGCGACGCGCTTGCGCTCCTGATCGACATTCAGAACGATGCAGGTGACCTTTTGACCCTTCTGAACCACTTCGTTCGGATGGCTGACTTTTTGCACCCAGCTCATGTCGCTGACGTGCAACAAGCCGTCGATACCTTCCTCAATTTCGATAAAAGCGCCATAATTGGTCAGGTTGCGCACGGTCCCGGTAACAATGGTATTGGGCGGGTAGCGCTCGGCGACCTTGTCCCAGGGATTATCCTGGCACTGTTTCATACCCAGAGAGATTTCCTGTTTCTCGCGGTTGATGTTCAGCACCTGCACTTCGATTTCCTGGCCCTGGGTGACGACTTCGTGCGGGTCGTTGATGCGCTTGGTCCAGGACATTTCGGAGATATGAACCAGACCTTCGATGCCCGGCTCCAGTTTCACGAATGCTCCGTAGGTCATGATGTTCACGACTTCGCCGCGATGCCGGCTGCCGATCGGGTACTTGCCTTCGATATTCTGCCAGGGGCTGGCGCTCTTCTGCTTCAGGCCAAGCGCGATCTTCTCCTTCTCCTTATCCACGGAGATGATGAAGACCTCGAGTTCCTGGTCGATTTTGACGACGTCGTGCGGATTGTTGACGCGATGCCAGGCCATGTCGGTGATGTGCAGCAAGCCGTCGATGCCGCCGAGATCGACGAACGCGCCGAATTCGGCGATGTTCTTGACAACGCCCTTGCGCAACTGGCCCGGCTCGATCTCGCGGAGGAGTTTATCCTTGAGTTCCTGCCGCTTGTCCTCGATCAGTTTCCGCCGGCTCACAACGATATTTCGGCGCTGCTTCATCGATCTTGAGGATCTTGCACTCGATGTTCCGGTTGATGTAATCGCCGATGTCCGGGGGCCTACGGATATCGACCTGGCTGGCGGGCAGGAAGACGTTGACGCCGATGTTGACGAGCAGCCCGCCCTTGATCTTCCGCGTGACCATGCCGGAAACCACGTCGCCTTCCTTGTGCTTGGCGAGAATGGCTTCCCATTCTTTTTGGCGTTTGGCTTTGCGGTAACTCAGCGAGATGCCGCCGTCTTCGTCTTCGACGGTTTCGAGCAGGACTTGAAGTTTATCGCCGACCTTGGGGAGGTTGGCCGGATCAGCGCCTTCTTCGCGCCATTCATCGATCTTGATGATTCCTTCGCTCTTGTAGCCGATGTCGATGATGACATCTTCGCCGCGAATTTCGCGGACGATGCCTTCGACGATCTTGTTGACGTCGAAGTCGATACTCTGATTGTCGAGCCACTGGGCGATTTCATCGTCAAATTCTTTTTCGAGTTCTACATCTTGATCGGTGACATCGAATTGAAGGAGGAGGTTACGATTGACCATATTGTGAAGAGGATTCCCACTCCCGGCTCATTCCGTGCAGCCGAGAGAAACAAAAGAGAAAAGAGGTTGCGACCAACTCCGGTCCCTAGGCACGCGCATAGAGAGACAACCGGCGCTGGACTGCACATTATATATCGATCGAAGGAAATCTCCAGTGCAAGCGCAGAAGATGGGATTTTGGGGTGTAGCCATGTTCTCTGGGGGGTTGTCGTAGCGGCGGCATCCTGCCGCCGTCTGCAGCCCCTCGGCGGCAGGATGCCGCCGCTACGACAACCCCCCAGAGAACATGGCTGCACCCGGATTTTGCTCGTCTGGCCCCAAGAATTCAGGTCGAGTACAATGAAACCGGTTGGCGAATCGAATACCTGTGTGATACTCGTCCGGAAAGGCCATGATCGAACCCCGACCCCTACATCGAATATTCGCTCTGTCGTGGATCGATTTCTTCGATGGCACTTCGGTGGAAGTCGAGACCGAGAAGGATCTATCCCTGAAGCAGCAGTTCGTCGATGTAGTTCTCATCCGCAAAGGGGCCGAGGAGATTCCTCGAGAGTTGCCCGATGGTCTGGAAGGTCTGGCAGCGCACAACCTGTTGACGTTTAAATCCTATCAGGAATCGCTCGATGCTTGGGCCTTGTATGAGTTGGTTGGCCACTATGTCAACTACCGGAAGCAATCGAGCCAGTCGATGCAATCCCTTGATCCGGAGGAAGATTACAAGCTCTTCGCCATCTGCGCTCGCTTTCCGAACAATCTGGCGCAACAAGGAGTGCTCAGGGCGATTCAAGATGGTGTGTACGAGATTCAATGGCTGACTTTGCGGATTCGGATCATAGTCATTCATCAATTACCGCTGGAAGAACGCAACGCCATGTTGTTGGTTTTCAGCGCCGCGAGGAATCGCTGCGATACGGCAGGGAACATCACAAGCAGTATTCCAGCGAAACCAGCACAGTTTTGAACGAACTATTTCGTTTTTACATCGAGGATCCAACCATGAACGAAAAACTCAAAGAGTTCGCCCGTGAAAGCCGGCAGAAACTACTGAAGAGTTTGTCTTTAGAGGAACGACTCGAAGGGCTCTCCGCGGAGGAACTTCTCAAAAGATTCCCTACGGAGGAACTTCTCAAAGGACTACCTGCGGAGGAACGTCTCAAAGGACTTCCTGCGGAGGAACGTCTCAAAGGACTTTCTCCCGAAGAAGTGGTTCGTGCAATTCCCCCTGAAGTACTGAAGGCGTTGGCTCAAAAACTCAAGGAAAATGGTTCGTCAACGACCCAATAGAATATGTCCAGTACGATTGAGGAATCATCGTAGATTGCCGCAACCCTGTCCAACCGTATGAAACCCAACCTCCAGACTAAGGATTGAATAGAGATTGGGGTCGAACCGTCTAAATTCCAACCCAACCAAGGTTTTCTCGTTGTCGATAGACCCGTATCCGGAATAGGTTAATTCCCTAGAATCTCTCCATCGCCGTTCACCCAAACGACGATTTCCTCATCCTTGCCAGGCTTCGCCCGCCCAGAGTGACTCGAAATCCTTCCTTCCCGGATAAGGAACCCACCGTGCCGACTGCCGTCGATACGCTTCCCGAAGCGCCACCCGCTCCCAGGTCGAAAAAGCCGAATTCTTCCCATTTGAAGGTTATTCCGGAGACGCGCGAGCTGCGCGATCAGATTCGCGAACGTGCCTACGAATATGTGGCGCAGCTCGATCGCTCCAAGCCGCTGAACCAAGACGATAGCCGGCACTACGCGGAAGACCTGCTCCAGCAAATGGAATTGAACGAGCAATACCTTGGCTTCACGATGGTGGCCATTGCCAACGAATTCTGGCGCGATCAGGTGGCCTCCATTCCCTTCAATCGCCGATTGCTGCTGTTGCCGCATTGCTTGAAGAACGCGGAGGGCTGCCCGGCCGATTACGACGAGTTCGGCCTGGATTGCAAGAAATGCGGGGCCTGCTCCGTCGCCGACTTCAAGGTCAAGGCGGAGGAACTGGGCTACAAGGTGCTCGTCTCCGAAGGGACGCCGATCGTTCTGAAGATCATCGTCTCCGGGCACGTCGATGCGATCGTCGGCGTCGCCTGTCTGAACGTGCTGGAAAAGGCCTTCGACAAGATTCTGCTGGCGGGCATTCCCTGCGTGGCGGCGCCGCTCTTGTCGAGCAACTGCCGGAGCACCTCGGTCGATGACGACTGGGTTTTCGAGCTGATCGAGCTTGAAAACCGAACCGACCGGCACAGCCCACGAAAACTTACGTCCATCTGATGCGGGCTGCCAACCAGATCTTCGAGGAGCCCGAGCTGGAACGGCTCGCCCCGCGCTCCCGAATGCCGGCAGCCAAACCTGCGAGCGCTGGTTCACGAGCACCGATCCGTTAGGCTCCACGAAGAGATCGCCTACGATTTTCTCGCAAGCGGCGGCAAGCGTTCGCGGCCGTTCATCACCCTGGCGGCCTACGATGCATTGATGGGCGGCAAGGGCACGCTTTCCGAAGACGGCTTGAACTTGCCCGATTCCGTGCAGCGGACTGCCCTGGCGATCGAGACCTTTCACAAGGCATCGCTGGTTCACGACGACATCGAGGACGACGATGCCTTCCGCTACGGTCGCGCAGACCTGCATCGGGAATACGGCATCGGCACGGCCATCAACGTCGGCGATTACCTAATCGGCCTGGGTTATCGTCTGGTGAGCCGGGAACGCAAGGTGCTGGGCGGCGATGTGCGCTGCCGATATCCTGGACAAACTCGCCGACTCTCATCTGAAGTTATCCGAAGGGCAGGGGGCCGAGTTGCTCTGGCGCGATGCCGGGGAGAAGACGCTGACGCCGCTCGACGCGCTGAAGATTTATGCGCTGAAGACCGCGCCGGCCTTCGAGGCGGCACTTGTACGCTGGCAGCCGGCTGGCCGGTCCGGCCGATGACTACGAGAAAAGCTGATCGCCGATTTCAGCCGAAATCTCGGCGTCGCCTTCCAGATTCTCAACGACCTGAAGGACTGGTCGAACGACGACAGACAACAAGCTGGTCGCCGGCCAGGACGTTCTCGCTGCCCGGCCGACATTGCTGCTGGCGCTGGCCCTCGAAACGCTTTCATCGGCCGAGAAAGCAGAATTATTGGGTCTGATCCAGACTTCGCGCGAACACATTGCCGCGGAGGATCGGGTTGGCATCGATACCGTGACTCGCGTCAAAGCGCTTTATGAAAAAGCAAAGGTCTTCTCGAAGGCCGATGCGCTGGTGGAAAAGTACCGCGCTACGCGCGGAAGCGCTGGCGGATGGCGTGGAGCCGATCGAATTCCGCGAGTTGCTGTATTATCTCGTGGATACTGTCCTGGAACGCCAGCCCATTCCCGAAGAAGAGCCGAAGACCTTTTTTGTACAGTTGGGGCAATAAGTTCGGATGACAAGGTGACAAGGTGACCGGGTGACAAGGTGAAGTATCCTGGTCGCATTCGGTTGCTTCGAGACCAATGTTCATAGATACGCCGGATGATTGTCACCTTGTCACCTTGTCACCTTGTCACTCCCATGATGCAACCCGACCAATCCCCTTTTCATCTTGCCGTCATCGACGAGGGTCTCTGGCCGCTCGATTTTGCGGATGTAACCCTGGTTTCCCCCGTTGAATTACCGGAACCCTATCGCGGGTTACTGGTCCATCATCACCACATGACCGTGACCGTCGAGGATCATTATGGGGAACCGGTTGATGTGCGCGTCATTGCGACTCGGCGCGATGGGGATTCTTATAGTCGGGAGATTCTTCTGGAACTGCGTTCCAACAAGAAAGTGGTTCAGTTCGGTATTGTTCGGATCCACTTGAACTGTCTTTCCGAAGCCGTGCGAAATGCGATTTTGGAAGAGAAGACGCCATTAGGCCGGGTGCTCATCGAGCATGGTGTGCTTCGTTACATCGAACCGACCGCGTTTTTGCGCATCATGCCCAAGACGAAATTGATGGGCTGGTTCGGGATGACCGAACCACGAGTTTGCTACGGGCGCATGGGCGTGATCTTCTGCAACGATCTGCCTGCGATCGCGGTGTTGGAGATTTTGACGCCGGTCGATTGAAGATTCGGTCGATAACTCATATTCGATGGATTAGCGAGACACTTTTCTTTTCCGGAAGCGAAGTCGATGGGATTGTGAAAGGCCGCTGGATTATTCGGCGGGCGGCGGCATGGGAGCCGGCTTGGTTGCATCGTCGGGCTTTTTCAGGCGGGTTCTGGGGGGTGGCCGGTCGGTTTGCGTCGTTTCGCTCGATTTCCGCGAACAACCCGCGGGTAACGAGAGAAAAAAGGCAAGCAACAGTAGTTTCGCAATCAGAGGCCACGGAAATCCGCGCACGAACGCTCTCCCCAGTTGGCAGTACCGAGAATACGGCGAAACAGCATCGGTCAACTAACTTCGCCGCGAATGATCGAGGCGCTTGAATATCCACCACAGAGCCGACATCACCATGTACCGGGTATAATTTCACCACCGTTGCGAGTGGCGAGTGCCGGCATCAAGCTGACATCGCTGTAGTTCAGGAAATGGACGGAACCATCCGAGAAGGCGAAGTTTCCGCCGACTGCGTGTGGGCTCCACCAGTGCGCCTGATCGCAGGTGTTGGTAATCATTCCCGGCTGGAACTGGGCATAGTTGCTCCCGCAGCCGAGCGCTGAGGCATAGTTATAGGCCGTTGCGCCCGATGATGACATCCCCAACGCCGCTGCCGTCCCATCCTGCTCCCGCAAACCACCAGCCATATTCCAAATCCGCACTGGGGGGCCGTTCGCCGATCAGGAGTGTATTACTGGTGCCATCCGTGATCCCTGCGATATTAACTTGTGAAGTCCAGTAGAGGACGCCTTGTGGATCTCCAAGGCCCTGGTAGTTCTCATCGCCCTGAATGCCGCCATTCGCAAGATACCCGGTGAAGGCCACGTTCCCGACGCCGCCCCACGTTGAGCCCGGCAGGAGAAGAGATTCCCGCCCATCCGCAGGGCAGATCAGTATTTTCATAACATTCCCGCCGGCCGGGTTGGCTGGTGTTTGCGGACTACCCCAGAAGTCACCCCAGGGCCACCAGTTGTAGGCGTAACTGCTGCTTGTAGCCCAGTTATAGCCCTCATTCCATATATTTTGCTGCTCAATATAAGGCAGTATTTGTGCCATCCAGCTCCAATAATAAAATGGATAGGTATAGTTGACCCCTTGTGGAAATTGCTCGTAGACCCCGTGGTAGTTGTGAAGTCCAAGGGCCATCTGCTTCAAGTTGTTCTGACATTTGGCCCGAGCGGCCGCATCGCGCACTTTCTGGACAGCGGGCAGCAGCAACCCGACCAGAATGGCGATAATGGCAATCACTACGAGCAGCTCGATCAGCGTAAAGGCAGCATCTCGACGATGGAGTTTACGGTGGTGCGATGCATTGAACATGATGAACTCCTCAAATCTGCCGGACCAAAAGTATCAAAAATGAGGCCGGCGCGCTAAAGGGGTTGTAGAAAAGTGCGCTCGAATTCTTCTTTTCAGGAATTCGGTTTACGCACCTTGTCTACCATCTACTCGTAGTGAGTAGATCAAATAAACCCTTTGATAGTTGAAGCACGGATATTGCGGAGAGTCGGGAAAATGTTTCGAGAATTGCACTTTCCCGCAATAAGAAGGGATTATGATGAAATTGAATCCTGGTGTCAATTATTAATCTCTGAATTATTCAAAAAACATTCTGTACACCATTGAAGACCAGTTCACTTTCACTTCATCACGGACGGACTGGAATCTTGTCGAGGAACTTCAATTCGCCGGCTGGGTATCGTGAAACACCGGTAATGAACGCGTGCGCGTTGGGAACGTCGCCTTGGGCCGGGCATCCATATTCCCACACGAGCGACTTGGCGGAGTTCACCTCAAATAACCGGCCTCCATCCGGATCGACGATCAGGACGTTGCCATTGGGCAAGTGTTGTTTCATGCCGCGTTGGGTTGCGACGAACGGAGCTGAGTCTTCGGAAGTGTAGGACCATGGAAAACCATGTGTGATGGGATCGTATTCGATGACTCGTGCTATTTGGCCCAGCCCTGAATTGTCGAATAGGAGCAGATGACCGTTCTCCAAAAATTCCGGATCGTGTTGTCCGGCGCCAAATGCCTTGGACTGCCCAGACGATGGAACGACTCGGGACATCCAGGATGGCGATGCATCGATGCCCCGCAATGAGAGCAGCACCTGTCCCTCTTTGAAAATCAGGAATTTGGTTGCCATGGCCCGATTCAAGACCTTGACCCCGTTGGCGTGGAGAAAATCACCGCGTTCCTTCGGCAACGATATTCTTTGCGGAAAATCCTTGACCAAAGGAGTCTTCAGCTCCCCAGTGAAAGGGGAGTCGGCCGATGTCAGCGGACTCTTCACATGCGGTCGATTTTGCCTCTGCGTGCCCCCCGTGCTGATGGTGGAGAGCATCAGTAAGAAAGGCGAGCGCCGAAATGCTTCCAAGATAGAAATCTTCTGAAGTTCTTTGCCCTCGGCAGACAAAATGACCAGGTAATCGGCCAGATAGGGTGGTGAAATGGCATCCAGGCCCGTCAGGCGTTCCTGCGAGATTTGATGCGTCAGCGCGTAAATCTTCCCATCATCGCCGAGATCCAGATCGTGATGGACGTTGTCCGAATAAGCCCACAGAATATTCGAATCTTTGTCCAGTTTTGCCAATCCATAGCCGTGGGGAGTGTCCGGATCCGATTGGTAGATGGCAAGCAAATCGCCGTTCGAGAAAAGCCGGCAGCGAAACCAATGAACCAGATCGTCGGCGACCGGGTGTTTGATATGAGTTGGCTGCGGCCATACCTGGCTAAAAGGTCGATTCCACTGATGAACGAGATTACCCGCATGTCGATGAGCTGCGTGCTGGTTCCTTGTGTTGTGGTGTAAAGCGTGAATCCATCGAAGGTTTTTTCGGGCACGTCTGTGCGTGATTCCAAGTCGGGTTCTACCGGCTCTGCTGGTGATGGATGCTTTACTACCCCGTTCCAGCCAGGCCTCATATCCCATAAAAGCATTCCGCAGGGCGGATGCCCCTGCCAGATCGAAATACAGAATTGCAGCCCCCCCGATGCAACTCAGAAACATCATCCCAAGGAACGTAGCCCCGATGATTACCCATGCCCTGGCAGGAATTCCGAAACGGATAAGCCGGCCGAAGCCTTGCGAGATTTTTCATGGCCCGAATAAAACGATGCATGGAGTAAGGATCTTTCCGATTTTCAATCGAATTCCAAAGAGTTAAGGAATTTCCGGTCCCTTGAGACTCGGGTTGAAAACCGTTCCCTTCCCCACCGTAATCGAGAACTCCGTAGTGTCCGCGGATGCGTATTCCGGAGGGGTCAAAAAGGCCGGCTGGGTTGGGCTTTGGCCCTCTTCTTTGTCGAGCTTCCGTCGTGTTTTTTTCGAGATCTTGGCCAGTGGGTTTGGATAGAAGACAACGACTTTATTGACCCCGGCCGCCACCTTGGAGGCCCGGTAGTTACCGTCCGGCCCGATCGAGGCCATCGCCTGCTCACCGTTGGGTCCGATGAATGAAATCTGACCGTCGGGCTTATCGAGGACAGCGTCGTTGTAGGTCACCTTCCCCGTCACATCGTATTGGCGCGATCCGCAACCAAGGGTGCCGAGCGTGCAGGCAGTACAGGCGAGCGCGAGGACACAACGGGACATCTTGAAGTGCATACGTCGCGATCTCCACAGGCAGGACTGATGGATGCTGTTAATAGGGCAGAGTGAAAATCTCGCCGCCGGCCCTCGTACATAGCTGGGGGAAGACACTGCTTGCGGAATAGCTCAGGAAATGGACGGAGCCGTCGCACAGCAGGAAGTTCGCGCCCGTCACGTGAAAACTCCAAAAGTGAGTCGCCATCCGCTTCGCCGGTCGTGGCACTGGGTTGCACGGGTGCAACGAAGCCCATATTGCTACCCATGGCACTGGCAAGGGTTGTGTCCGTAGACCCCAGCACGGTGTCGCCATCACCGCAGCCGGTATTTCCGTATGGCGAAAATCCCCAACCGTAAGACAGGTCGCTGGAGCAGGGGCGGCTCGCCCACGATGGCAGTATTGGTGGTGCCATCGGTAATGCTGAGGATCGGAACCTGTGAATTGAGATAGAGGACGCCGTCGCCCGATGGCACCCAGGAGCTGTACGTTCCCGAATACCCATGTAGGACGTAAGTTCGTAGTAGGTGCCATAACCGAAATAATTCACACTCGTGGGTCTTGTATTTGAGGGACAAATAAACATCTTGCTCTGGAAATTGCATGCCCGGGAAGTTGTCTGTGTCGGTGTTCCCGGTGTTCGCCACAAGGTAGGTGTAACTCTGGCTCCACAGGGCCTGTTGTTCGATGTATGGCAGCAGTTGCAACTGCCAGCCGGTATATACGAAAGGTGCTGTGTTATAGAAACCCGACGGGAAATACTGATAACTGTCGTGGTACATGTGCAAGGCGAGGCCCTGCTGTTTCAGATTATTTCCGCACTTGCTGCGGGCAGCAGCTTCGCGCACCTTCTGGACGGCGGGCAAGAGCAAGCCGACGAGAATGGCGATAATCGCGATCACCACCAACAACTCAATCAGAGTGAAGCCGGAATGCCGTCGATTGCGCCTCTGGTGCATGAACGAATTAAACACAAATGAACTCCTTAAGTTCCGCCGGATGATAATAGAAATCGAATCGTTGCAATGAGCCAAGGCAAGTGGTGGGGAACTGAAACAGCAGGAAGGATTTTTCACATGAAAAAACCATCCTCTTACCCGTGCGGGTTCAGTGGAATGAATGATCCTTTTGCTAGCTCAAAAGCAGATGCTGTGGAGAGGAAGGAAAAATGGTTGGAGAATTACACTTTCCCGCTGTTGTGAAGAAATTATTACAGTTTTACAACGTGTTGTCAAACAATATCCCTCAAATTATTTTGCAAATCTTTTGTGCATATATGTACGTAATTGATCTTGTCTTCGGTACCAATGGCATCCTCAGACATGAACGATTGGGAAGACAACTCGATCTTTGTCCCAAGCAACGCGGACAGAATATGCGCTAATCCGTTCTGCGTACCCGCACAATTTTCTTGCCCAGACGTATCACCAGTCCATCGGTGACATCGATCTCGGTTTTGGGATCAGTTATTTTCGTTCGGTCTGGTCCGATGTTCGACCGCGCCTTCGGTTACCTTCTGGCGGGCTACGTTGTTGCTTTTTGCCAAACCTGCTGCAACCAGAACCTTCAGAATCCCCACTTTCACATCACCAGGTATTGCGGAACTGATCGATACTTCCGTTATCTCGTTCGGGTCTTGCTTTCGCGAAAACTGAGCCTCCCATTCGTTTTGAGCGAAGGTTGCCTGCTCCACTCCATGGTAGAAAGTCACAATCGCTCGTCCCAAAGCTTTCTTGGCATCGAACGGTTTCGTCTTCGCGGGGTCCAGAAACACAGCAATCTCATCGGCGGTGAAGTCGGTCAATAGTTCAAACCATTCCTTCATGAGCTCATCGGGAATGCTCATCATCTTGGCGAATTGCTCCTCGGCCGGCTCGCCGACGCCGACGTAGTTGCCGAGGCTCTTGCCCATGCGGCGATCGCCGTCGAGGCCGCGCAAAATCGGCAGCGTCAGGCAAACTTGCGGCTCCTGACCGGCTGCCTCTTGCAAGCTCCGGCCCCGCATCAGGTTAAACAGTTGTTCGCTGCCGCCCAGTTCGACGTCGGCGCGAATCTCGACGCTGTCGTGGCCCTGCATCAGCGGGTAGAGGCACTCGTGCAGATAGATCGGAATCGATTCCGGCTCGTGCGCGGAAACGCTTGGTGAAGTCGTCGCGCTCCAGCATCCGCTGCACGGTGATCTTGCTCGTCAAACTCAGCACGTCGAGGAAGCTGAAAAGTTGCCGAACCAGTCGCCGTTGCGGCGAACTTCCGCCTTGTCGATGTCGATGACCTTGCTGACCTGCTTGAGGTAATCGCGAGCGTTGGCCTCGACCTGCTCCTGCGTCAGGCGGGCGCGAGTCTGATCGCGGCCGCTCGGGTCGCCGACCAGCGCGGTGTAATTGCCGATGATCAGCACCGCCTGATGGCCCAGTTCCTGGAAAAGCCGCAGTTTGCGCAGCGGAACGGTGTGGCCGAGATGAACGTCGATGCCGGTCGGGTCGATGCCGTATTTGATGCGCAGCGGTTTGCCGGTGGCGACGCTCCTTTCGAGTTTCTTGCGCAGTTCCGCGAAAGGTTCGATTTGTTCCGCACCCCGCTGGATGAGGGCAAGTTGTTCATCGAGGGATTTCACAATAGACCCTCAGTGTTCAGTGTTCAGTGTTCAGTGTTCAGTGTTCAGTAAATGCAAAGACAGAAGCCCTTCGGTGTCTGTGGTATTTACTGAACGCTAAACGCTGAACACTGAAAACTAGTTACGAAAACATCTGATATTTTCCTACGGCTTCAAAGGCATGACGGTAATGGCGAATGGTTGGTTCGCGCTGATCGGGTGGCCAACAGATCGTCAGCACATCAAAACGAACGGAAACATTCAGCAGTTTCCGGCGCTGAAGAAGCGCAGAGCCGCATCGGTGATTCGGCGTTGTTTGACGTGATCGACGGTTGCAGCGAGTTGTTGAAAGTTAGCGTTTTCCGAGGAACGAACCTCAACGACGACAATGGTTTGCCCATCCAGCACCAGAAGATCGAGTTCTCCCGCGGAGTCGCTGAGATTGCGCCAGGATGCGATAGCCCAGTTTGCGCAAGAACTTGGCAGCGGCACATTCGGAACGCAGTCCAAACCAGTGCCGCCACCAGGGCCAACGAGTGAAGGAAGAGGGCATCACCGGAACCTCATGGAGCGACCGATAAGCAGCACCGACACATCTTCATCGGATGGATTCGCCGAGAAGGTAGTTTACTTCTCTATGGAATATGTATCAATCTACAAAAACGATCGCAACGATTTGAATTGCCGACGCGAATAGGCAACGCCGGTTGTTCTCGGTTGCGCCCTGTAGTATGTTGTGATTGGAGGAATAACATGTTTCACCAGCTCAAAGTCAAGAACTACCGATTGCTCGCCGATGCCGTTATCGATCTGAACGGGATCAACGTCTTCTTTGGCCCAAACGGGTCGGGAAAATCCACGTTGCTGGACACGATCTGGTGTTTTCGCGATTGTGCCATTCGGGGAGTTGAATTGGCGTCAGGTGAACGAGATCACGGCATCGGTCTTCGCTGGGACGGTGCCGACGAAGGCGAGCCGATCTCCATTTCCTTGAGTACCGCCCAAGTAGAATACGAATTGAAATTCGGGCTCTCTTCGGGCAGGATTGAACCGTTTCCCGGCGAATGCCTGCGTTCCCTGACTTCTAAGCGAACCCTGATTCAACGGAGTCCGGGGTCCGATAAGGCGGAATTGTTCAATTCGACAGTGCAGGGTAATTTGCAAGTTCCCCTGCGCGAACCGGAGAAATTGAGTCTTGGCCTGTATCTCGATTTCAATCGTGGCAATGCTGAGGGCCAGGATCTCGATAGCCTTCTTCGATTGGTTCGCTTCTATCCGGCGCGATCTTTCGCCTTCCGCACGTTGAAGCGTTTTGGTTCAGAAAGCGATACGGACACCCGATTGTGGGAAAGGGGCGAGAATCTCTGGTCGGTGTTGAGAATCCTTCACGATCGACGCCATTTTGACGATCGCTACGACACGATCATGCGTTTCATGAAGAGAAGCTTCCCCACATTCGACGGCTTGTTCCTCGAGCAAACGGGACCGAATACGGTGTATGCGCGCTTCTTGGAGAAGGGACGCCGGCACCAAATTCGGGCATCCGGCGTTTCGGATGGGCATTTGGACATGCTGTTATTGCTGACGGCTCTTTTCTCGGAAAAGTCGAACCGCGAAGCTGTCCTTCTGTTCGATGAGCCGGAAATCTCGCTGCATCCCTGGGCACTGGCCGTCTTTGCCGAGGCGGTCCAACATGCGGCAAAGGATTTCCGAAAACAGATCCTCATCGTGACCCATTCGCCGGTTCTATTAAGTCAATTTCCTGTCGATCAGATATTGGCGACCGATGCCGAGGAAGGGCGAACCCGACTTCGCCGGCTCAGCGAAATGGAAGAAATCCAAGATCTCCTTGAGGACTATGCCGCCGGCTCGCTCTACATGGCCCAAGCGATCGCACGTCAGGCTATCGACGAACCCCAGCCGGTTGGAGACTGACGATGCCCGATTCCGCTTCGGTCACCTGGCAATTCGTTCGGTTTGGCTTGTTGGTGACCGGCAAAGGAGAAGAATTGTTTCTACCGCGACTCTTTCGATCGTTGATTGAAGCTGCCGTGGGGCGGTGTTATTTTGAAGTTATTGAAAAAGTTGAGCAACTTCGGCCGCGAACGTCGCCGAGGAAACATCTCAAAGTAACCGGCAAGGGCGGCGGACTTGTTGGACGCGACGAAGGCATCGCCATAAAAGCACGCGGGTATTTGGATCGACACCCGCGCTCATTCGTTATCCTTATTGATGATCTCGAAGCCCATTGGGTTTCCGGCGTAGAAGCTGTTTTTCAACGGTACCGCATTGCATTCGATACCATCTTGAAAGAGTGCAAATCGGCTCCGGATAATTGTGGACCGCAACCCGCCAAACGACATTGCGTTTTGGGTGTGAAGTGTACGCCGTGATCGTCACCTTGCCAAAATCGTATTGGTTGTCCTGGCTCTTCTTTTCTGGGATAGTGGGGAAAAACACAATAAAGGCATCTTCCGCGCTGGTGAACTCCTTCCACGGTTCCTCGGCAGGGGGTGTCAAATCTGAGACCGAACCTGAGGAGTCGGCCTTGTGGCACGACGGGAGCAGCAAGACTGCAACGAACAGCGACACCATGACGCGCACTTGCATGAGACCTCCCTCCAGGCCAATTTCGTCTTACGCCTTCGTCGGCGTTGCCTCAGCTTTGCTTGTCGCCGGCGAAGTTGTATTGGGAGTCGTTGGCTTCGGCTTGGCGGCTTTGCGTTCCTTCACGCGCGTTGCCTTGCCAACGCGATCGCGCAGATAGTACAGCTTCGCGCGGCGAACTTTACCGGCACGCTTCACCTCGATCTTGGCGATCTTCGGGGAGTGCAGCGGGAAAACCCGCTCGACACCCTCGCCCTGAACGATGCGGCGAACCGTTACCGATTCGCGCAAGCCCCCGCCTTTGCGGGCGATTACCACACCATTGAAGATCTGAATGCGTTCTTTCTGGCCTTCCAGAATTCGCTGATGAACGTCGATCGTGTCGCCAATCTGGAACTCGGGGATATCCGATTTCTTGTTGGCGTCTTCAACCTTCTGCATAATTGCATTTTGCATGATTCGTTCCCTTTATTCGGTAGGTCGGCCCTGCTCTCTTGGGAGAAAGGCATCGACTTATTCGTGTTCGCGTTGACTTCGTATTTCGGATTGTTGTCTCGCCAGGCGGCAATGGCAGAGTGATTCCCGCTGAGCAGGACTTCCGGCACCGTCAGGCCGCGAAAGTCGCGGGGCCGGGTGTATTGCGGATATTCGAGACGACCCTCCTCATTATGCGACTCCTCGACGACACTTTGCTCGATCGCCCAGAACACCCGGTATGTAGCCGGATGACGGTGTCGATCAGCACCATCGCCGGGACTTCGCCGCCGTTGCAAACGAAATCACCGATGGAAATTTCTCTCGGCTTCAACCCGGCGCGGATGCGTTCGTCGAAGCCCTCATAGCGACCGCACAACAATACTAGCCGGCTTTGTCCGGCAAGGTCCGCAACGACCGATTGCGTCAATCGTTCCCCGCAGGGGTGAGCATTACCAGCAAACCCGGTGCTTCCGCCTGCGACTGAACGGCCTCAACCGCAGCATAAACCGGTTCGCACATTAACACCATACCAGGACCGCCGCCATAGGGACGGTCATCGACACTCTTATGCTTACCAGCGGCCCAGTTGCGAATGTCCCACAAATGGATGTGAACCAACCCTGCCTCGATCGCCAGCTTGAGCAGGCTTTGGGTGAGGTATCCCGAAAAAATCTCCGGGAACAACGTCAGCACGTCGAAGCGCATCGACCTTCTCCCAGCTCATGCCGTGGGAGCAGCTTCCTTGGGAGCCTCCGCTGCTTTCTTGGCGACGGCCTCGGCTTCAAACCTGGCCATGTACTTTTTCAAGATCGCGGCGACCTTCTCCGAAACCAGCGCGCCCACGCCCTGCCAGTACTTGACTCGATCCGGACGCAGAGTAACACCTTTTTCGCCGTCTTTGACCATGGGATCATAGGTGCCGAGAATCTCGAGATCCCGGCCGTCGTTCGGCTGGCGCGAATCGATCGCGACGATCCGATAATACGGTCGATGTTTCCGGCCCATCGGCTTCATACGAATACGAACAGCCACGCGAATAATCCTCCACACTCCTCCGGAACACGGAGGATCGGCAAGCGAGAATGTCGAAACGATCAATATACAGGCAACGAGAGGGATTGGCAATTGCGCATGTCGATTCGAGAGCAGGTTCTTGGTGATGCCTCTTGCGCGAAATTCCAACGATCAGACCATCCGGATGCAAGCTGAAGTTAGTTGAGGTTTACCGCGTTCGCCGAAAGCGAGTGGCGGTTCAACAACATGCTCCTCGGGTAATTTACGTGGCTTTGAGCTCTTCAGGACTGGCACCGACGGACAAGGAAACCTTACCCCATTCATCGGGGTGAAGTTTCTGCGACAGAACCGACCAAATCAGATCGTTCTTATCTTTCATTCGTCGTCCGTCGAACTTGTGACTGACAATGACCACGTGGACACTATCGTCAGGTCCATCCGACACATCCACCAAGTCATCGGGGTCCTGGAAGTAGGCATCTTTCAATACCTTGCGAATTTTTTGCTTCAATTCCGCTTCGGCCATGTTTGATCTCCTTAGATATTGTTATCGATCCAGCGCGAAAACCCTTCGATTGCAGCCAAGAAATCTACAGCATCCTCCGAATTGGAAAGATCGGCGGTATAGCGCCACGCGGGTACCCAACGGTTCACCAGGTTGAACAATCGCCAGTTATCCACGTTGGATCGCAGACGGTCAATGGCCCCAGTCAATCGGAGCAATAACTCCAAGTGGTGGGTGAAGACCGTCGTTTCGGCAACAATAAGCCCTTTGGCTTGCAGTTCCTCCTCAAGCTCTCGCAAATGACGGCACTTATAGTTTCGCATTAGTTTCGTTTTGAGCAAGCACTCGACAGAATACCCGGCCATATACATGGCACCTCGCCAGCGCGTGGCATTCAAAAGGGCTCGTGCATCGTCCAGACGGTGCTTGCCCGCTTTACTCTGTTCACTCACGCCGTAAAAAAGATCGCGCATCATACGGCAATCATCCTCATTTTTCTCCGAGGTCAGAAACTACCAACGTAACAACGAGCAAATTTACAGTAGATGGTGCCGAACAATATCGCCACCCAAGTAATTTTCGCTAACCATCCGGGCAAATACAAGAGCGTTGCTTGTCCTTCCCTTGATGGGGCAGGTTGGCACAGCCCGGAGTTTCCGTAATTCAATTTTGTCTAATCGGAGATGGCGTATTCATTTTTCGGAGGGGGTTCGACATGGCTCGCGAATCGAAGCGTCGGCGCAATGATGATGACGATGACGACCGCCCGAGTTCCCGGCGGCGCGACGATGATCGGCCTCGACCCTCGCGACGAGGGGAAGAGAGAAAGAACCCCTGGATCATCTGGGGACCGGTCATCGGCGTCTTGGTCATCGGCCTTGCCGTTGGTATTTACTTCATCGCCAAGCCGAAAAAGAAGAATACCGATACCGCCCAGAACTCCGGCGGCCCCAACGCCAAAGGCGGCGAGCCGAAAGATGAATATCTGGTCCAGACCAAGGCCCTGCGGTTCAGCGCGGATTGCAAGCCGAACAGCATCGAAAGATTGCTGGTGAATGACGCCGGCGACAAAGTGGGGATCAACTGGGCGAGCTATGATGCCACAGGCAAGAAGAGCTTCTTGGATCGCTTCGACGCGAAATCGGGCAACAGGCTGAATCGCATTTCCCTCAAGAACATCGACCAGGTGCGGTTCATGTCGTTGAGTCCGAGCGGAAACCTGTTGCTTTATACCGAGGTTGCTCTCGACGACGGCTTCAAGAAAAAGATCACGGTGCACGACCTCGCAGCTGACAAGCCGATGGTTCAGCGCAATCAGCCGTACCCGAAGGGCGATCTCACTTCGAGCATGATGTGGGCCGACTTCGTTGCCAACGATCGAATCCTCACGGTTTCGATGAACCGCCAGGTCAAGCTGTTTTCGCTGCCGGATTTCAAGGAGGAAGCTGCAATCAAGGTAGCCGGAAACAGCATTTTGCTCACGAATGAAGATCCTTACACGAAATATTACAAGGACCATGCGCTCGAGCGCCGACCGCAAGACCTTTGCCGTCTGGAACGGTGACGGTTTCACCTTTGTCGACACGGCAAGTTGCCAGGAACTCGGTCGATCGCAGACGTTGCCGGAAATCATCAGCCCATCCACGCAAGTCATGGGAACGACCTTCAGTCCGGACGGCAAACAACTGGTTGCACTGATTTCCAGTTTCCCCAATCCGAAAGTGTTGCGCATGCAGTACACCCTCGTCGTATGGGATGTGGCGTCTCGGCAGCGCTCGGGCTCTCTACAACCCGTTCCCGCAAGCTTGTTTACGGGCGGTGTGCTCATGTTTTGGGGTGCCAAGCACGTGCTGCTTTTCAACGGCAGCATCGGGCAGGCTCTCGTGTTCCGTTTGGCGGATGCCCAGCCCGTTTGCGAGGTGATGGGGCCGATGTATGGAAAATACTCATATAGCCGCAACGGCAAACTCTGGTTCGCGGGCGGCGAAAATACGCAGATGACAGCCTACGTCGAACGTATTGATGTGCCCGAAGCCTATTGTGCCGATGGCAATATCTGGTCGGGAAATTACCTGCGCCGACTCTGGTTGGGGCCGGAAGGCGCGAGAACGCAGGCCGAAGCCTCGGATACACGAGGCGTGCTGGGTGCCCTGGTAAAACCGCAAGGCAAATGAGACCGCAACAGCAATCCGGGCGTTTCAGCGCCCGGATATGCCCGCAGCAACGATTATTTTACCGATTTCACTTCCACCCTCTGGACGTCGACAACGCTTTCTTTTGCTTCCACACTGATGGTTGACTTGGTGGCGAGATTATAATTCCGCGCCTCGCTAAACCACAGTTTCCCGTCAACCCAGATATCGATTTGTTTATTCGTGACCCGCCAGCGCAAGGTATACCAGGTGTTCGGTTTCAGTGGAGTGACTTTAGCGGTCGAGATAGAACCCCGTTCCCGGCCTTCATTCCTGGCGTCCGGCCGATTGACGCGCAACTCCCCAGGATTCGATTCCCAATTGAAGATGACGCACGACCCTTGCGGGCCATGAAGCCGGATGTTGTTTTTCTCGGTCCGGGCTTTCACGGTCACGTCGAACCCGCCCGTGTAAGATTCTTTCGTCGTGATCACCTTGTATGAGGGTATTCGGACGTGCCCTTCCTTGGTCTGCTCCGCCATCGAGAGATCCATCCGCTTCAAGGCGTTGAATGCGCGTGCCCTGTGAGGACTGAGGGAGAGCGGGTGCAACGAGGGCCAACCTCTTTTGAATCTTGGTTTTTGTCAGCCCGGTCGCCTCCTCAACAACCTGGTTGTACCAATGGGCGGCCCGACGGCGCAGATTGGTGCGCGGCAGGCCTTTTTCTTTCTCCCCAAGTTCCCACCAGCCGTCGGCCAGTTCGATTTTTCCTGGCGGTTCTTCCGGGTTTTTCGCTTCGAGCATTGCAAGTTTTTGTAGCTCACCCTCACCTGCCTGCGCAAGGACGGGTAGCCCTTTTTCCCAATCGCCTTTCATAAGACAAAAAAATCGGCCAACGGTGAGATTGAGGGCAGGATCGTCGGACTTTCCATTCCACTTTTCCAATGTTTCCTTGAGCCGGTCGTATTCCTTGCTCGTCTCGACGATCTCATGATTTCGTCTTTCTGCCTGAGTTGCCAGCGCTGACATCTTGCGCGCATTGCGCAATCTTTTGCGATCGTGCCCAAGCGGAGGGCCGTTTCGTATTGATCGCCGATCACGGCGCTATCGACGAGTTGCAGCGAAAGTGCGGCGACGCCGGTGAGGTGCATGGCATTGGCACCGGGTATCGAAACCTTCGCGCCTCGGGTCAAGGCATTGGTCTTCATGAGCAAAGGATCGATTTCATAGTGTTTGGCCAGTTCTTCGATCGTGCTGAAGGCAAGCGCTAAATCGCCGGCCTGCACAGCTATATCCCGGGCCATGCCCATGAGCGCAAAATACTCAACCGAATCGATCTTGCTCTCGCTGCCGAGCTGAAGCAATTTTTCCGCCAGGGCCTGTTGAGCGGCGTTCGCTTTCTTGGCGAAATCAGCCTTGTAGAGAACGCGAATCTCCGTTTCGGTCTTCTTGATCTCCGTCTCGTCAGGCGCAAAATGCTTCTTGGGTGTTTCCTGGGACTGAAGCTGCAGCACGGCACAGGTCATCCCGATGAGACAGCCCAAGAACTGAAGGCCTTGGCAGGTTCTTTGAAATCTCATTGAATCCTCTGAATCCAATTGCTTACTTCTTTGGAACAAATGGCTTGCCGTCCAGCATCCAGCGATCGCTTGCCGGATCGACGATGATTTTCTCGTCGTCGCGTTTTTCGACTTCCCACTTCAGCGTGATTTCTTTTTGATCGACCGAAATCTTGAACTTGCCGTGCCGCTGGGTGCCGACCACGACGAACGTACCCGCTTTCGCGAATTGGTAGACGGTCTGGTCGTTATGAACCCACGGAGTGGAAGTGAGGACATTGACGACCAGTCTCGTCTCCTCTTTCGGAGATGGGGAGTCCTTTTTCAGTTCGGTCTTGACCGAATTGGGCAATCCCCAAAGCTGAAGCTGGTTCGTGTCCTTATGGACGGATACCGCAAATTTGCCATCGCTCGAAACCGACAGCGACGTCGGCTTTGGAGCACCGTTCCAGCTCGAGATTTCCTTGCCGGTCTTGGCATCCCAGAGCTGCATCAGCGCTTTCTGATTGATCGATAGAAAAGTTGAAGTCTTGGGGACCGCAGCGATGGCCACGAAAGCGGAACCCGTCTCGCTTTCCATCTTCCAGAGTTCGGTTCTCTTCAAATAGTTCCATGCCTGAAGGATGTTTCCGCCCTCCTTGACTATCACCGCCGAGGCTTCGGGCACGAGAATGATGCCGGACATTTGTTTCTCGGATTGACGCTCGAGGAAGGTATCGCTCGACAGCGCGCTCCAAACGATCAGGTCAAACGCGACGTAGGCCGCTCCGATCTTCCCATCCGGCGAATACACGAACCGCCTGGCTTTGGCGAAGCGCGGCGTTTGCAGCGCTCTGGGTGGATTTGCCTCTTTCCCCAGCTTGGAATCCCAGTAGTAGGGTTTGCCGGCACCGCCAGTGTCGTGCAGGATAAAACCATTCCCATGAGGCGTGATCGTCACCTGATAATTCTTGACGAAGTTCTCGGTCATGATCTTCTCGAACGAAATATCCTTGAAGGGAGTGTTGCCCTTGGCCGGCTCCCAGATCTTCAGGTGCTTGGACTCATCGAAGACATAGACCCGATCGGGAATGCTGACCCCCGTCGACAAAGTGTGTTTGGGCAGGAGTCCCATACTCAGCAGTCTCGTGCCCAGGGTCGACCGTTTATCGGTTTCCTCCAGGGTTTTTGCATTGAGGACGTGCAGAGTTCCCGTCTGGCTCTGGGCATAGATCTGCACCCCATCGCCGGAAAAGACAGCGCCGAGGATCGGTCCGGAAAGACTCTCGGAAGTCTTGAGCGGCCCCTCTTTGGCGATGTCCATATTCTTGGGATCGGGTGTGACCATCTTTTTACCGAAGGGTTCGATGGTGACCGCCAGAATGATCGGCGCGGTTTTGTCCGTCCCCTTGACGAACTCGATGTCCTTGATCGGCTCCTCCGATCGGCTGGGTCGAACTGCCAGATAGCGAACCTGACGGGTGCCCGCAGCGAAGGCGAATTTCGACCACGGCACGTCGTACCGTCTCGCCCAATCTGCGAATTGTTCGCCATTCTTGAGGTCGTGATCTTCGGAGCCGCCATCGTCATAATGGATCCGAACAATCATCGTCAAGGAACCTTTTTCGCCGGTCGAATAAGGATAGCCCCAGCTTGAAATTCCGCTGAGCAGATGGACCGACTTGGCCGCGGAGCCAACCAGGATTTTCGCGGATTTGGGCAGCGTACTGGTAAGTACTCCCTGCGGGGAATACAGCAGGATAAAGTTGGGTTTATCGTCCTTGACCGGGTCGATCAGGACGAACGGCACTCCCTCGACCACCCTCGGTTTCCAATCGGGCAGGACAATCCGTTCCATCGGCGCATTGAGGTTGTTGAACATGCCTTTGGTACTGTTGGTGTTCGCAACCTTATCGAGCGATAACGGTGCGTATTTCCCGCTTGCGATCAGTTTTTCCGCGCTGGGCTGGTCGCCGGTTTTTGGAGCAGAAGTCCCTTCCAGGTGGGTAGGAATCAAGCGCACACTGCCGGTCTCGATCGTCTTCGAAACACCACACAGCAAGCGATCGCCTCCCGGGAAAAAGGACAGGGAAACGAACGAATCGGTTTCGTTCGATTCCGAGACTTGTTGGCCCTTTTGCGTGTCCCAGTAAACCAGGCAATCGTCGTCTCCGAACGAGGCCAGAAAGCGATCGTCGTGGGACAGCGCCAGGCGCGGAAGCCCGGTACTGTGCGTTGAAGCTTCTTGAGTGGTTCTGCTTTTTCCAGATTCCATATTTGAATATCAGCACTATCGCCGGCAGCGTAGCCAAGCTTTCCATCCGACGAGACGCACACCGCGCGAACCCCACCCGTTTTACCCGGAAGAAGCTTGGACTGTCCCGTTTCCACGTTCCAGATGCCCGCGCCCATCGCCTCGTTGCCGGAAAGAATGCTCTTTCCATCGGGAAGAAAGGCAGCCAACTGCGCACCTTCGATCGTAAATTTGTGGATCAGGGTGCCATCGGTAATGTTCCATGCACAAGCCAGGCCATCTTGATCGATGCTGACCCCTCTGCTGCCGTCGTGCGACAGAGCACAGACCTTGACCGGAGAAGTGTGTTGCTTGAGCACGTGGACTCGACCGACCACGACTTTCCGATTCTCAACCGACCAGACCTGGACGCCGCCGGTATAATCGCTGGTGAGAAGTCGCAAGCCGTCCCCCGAAGCCGCCAGCGCCGTGAGCGGTTTGTCGTGACGTTTGGTCGCCTGAGGTTTGTTCAAGGGATTCGCCACCCCAAGATAGATCGTGGGATCGTCCTCGGCGATGTAAAAGTAGAGGCTGGTGCCGGGCAGCGTTACCGCATTGATGATGGGTGTCGAGTGCAGGTAGCCAATCGACCCGGCCGGTAGACCTCGCTCCTCTCCTCCCATACTTCCCGGAGTTGCGTTCAGATCGCTCTTTCGTAAGGGGCGCAATTTGTCGGGGCCTTTCTTAGTCGGGTGATTGACTTTCTCATGCGGATCCTTCTTGCCCGGCAGGTCATGTTTGGGGGTCTGGGAATCTTCCTTGGCCACTTCAGGGTGGGTTGGGGTCGGTTTCGTGCGATTCATGGTCAGGGCCAGAGCACCGCCGACCAGCGCCAGGATCAGGACTCCTCCACCGATATAAAGCCCCATATTCGAGCTCTTCTCGGCTTTGCTGTAGCGCCGCCCCACCCCGTTTCCGGCGCGAACCAACATCAAAGTTTTCTTCCTCATCCTTAGGCTCAGAACGATCCTCTCCGCGATTGGCTCGGCCGGGACTCTGTATGGGGGTGAATGGTTCTTCGGAGTCGTCGGCATCGAGGTTGGCGAAGAGGTTGAATTCTTTCGCCACCGCAGGAGCTGTCGGTTCGGTCTTTTTGGCCTTCGACGGGGCTTCCAGCCCCAAAAGCTCGCAGACCTCCTGCTCTTTCTCAGGGGTGAGCTTGGGACCTGCCTTCTCGAAGAGAATATCGTCCAGCCAGGGGGTCTTGCGCAAGGGTTGACCGACCGACAAGGCCAGATGACCGATGAGGGTACGCAAAACCGGATCGCCCAGATTCCAGAGCGTCTTGAAGATGGGAGCCTTGGCCGGTTCGCGCAGATCGGCCTCGCGGAACAATAGATTATCGCCGTTGTCGAACTTCTCCCAGATCGCCTTGCCGCCCACCAGGGTGGCCCGCAGGGCCGCGGCGATGACCAGATGGGGAACCCGATCGACGTCGGCGTTGTAGAGTTGTTCTTTTTTCCTCAGGGGATGCTGGTAGTTCGGATGGCCGACTTCACCGGAAGGCGTTTTGGCCAGCGCGGGCACCCACATGCCGTCGTAGTCGATCAACTTCAATCCGAGTTTGGACGGAGAACTGCCCGGCACGAGCAAGACGTTGCCGTGTTGCAGATCGGCATGCGCAAATTGGCATCGCGCAAGCGAGCGGTCAACTTGCCCCACATTTCGCCGAGCGCATGAAGGAATTTTGGCTTATCGACGTTCTGCTTGACGAAGATGTTCAGCGGCAACCCTTCGACCCATTCCATTTTGAGCAGCGGGTACCACGTGCCGCGAATGCGCACGCCTTCGGGGATATAGTCGAACCCGACCGTAAAAGGGAGTTTGGCTTCGGCCAGATACTCGTTGATGTGCGTATAGCGCTGTTGCAAGCCTTGAACCTGGCGCGTAAAGCACTTGACGGCCCACATCTTGCCGTCGCCGCCCTTGAACTGGTAGACATCCGCGAAATTGCCCGAAAACGGGACCGGCAATCCCATTGCATTGACAACAACCTCACCGGTCTTGAGCGCAGGATCGGACAGACTCGTAGCCGAGTTTTGAATTGCCTCGTTGTAATCCTGCGCAGTGGGCCAACTCATGGCAATCTCCAAATAGTGGTCAGTGATTAGTGGTCAGTGGTCAGTAAAAACCCAGATAGGTGGGAGGTAAAACAGGATTGCCGATCACCCAGGGTGCGCCGAGTACGGCGACCCTGGGCTGTGTTGTAGTACCCTTTCAGGGTACGGAACCCAACGCTTCGCGTTGAGTCACCCAGGGTGCGCCCAGTACGGCGACCCTGGGCTGTGTTGTAGTACCCTTTCAGGGTACGGAACCCAACGCTTCGCGTTGAGGTTTTTTATCTTTGCACTCTGAAGGAGTGCCACAACACAGCCCAGGGTCGCCGTACTCGGCGCACCCTGGGAAACAATCGCAAACCCCAAGTCTTTACTGACCACTGACCACTAACCACTGACCACTACGCTTTAGCGAACGCTAGATGCAACTCTCGTCCCGATTTCCAGGAATCGGACGACCGAAACCAGATCGGCATTGAACATGAAACCGCGCGCCCCATTCTCGATCGTATAACCTTCTTCGCGTGCCGCTTCCATCAGGCGCGGCGGAAGTATACTCGACATCCGGAACAGCAGTTTCGAGAAGACATCCGGCAACCCGCTTTCATCGTACGCAAAGGCGATCGGCGCTTCGGTCGAGGATGAGAGATGCGCATTGAAAACAACCACATTGCCGTCGCTGCTCTGCAACGCTTTCAGCTCGGTCGAGGCCGCCAGGGGATTGGCATCGGTAGGCTGGCCGTCGGTCAGATTGAGGATCATGGGCGGGAAACAGTCGGGGTAGGTCGAGAGAAAATCGCCGATCACCTTCTTGGCCATCACGAACGCCGTATTCATCGGCGTTTTGCCCTTCGCGATCGGCTCAAACCAGATCGGAAAACGATAGGATTGCTCGATCAGACCTCCGGAACCATCGTCCACCTGTCGTTTCCGAGTTTCAATCCGCAACGGCGCTGAGGCGATCGCACTGATCGGAAGAACAGGACGATTCGGTGAAGTTCCGATGAGAATCGGTCCAACCGTGCTGCCGTAACCTATTACGCCAATGTGGAAATAATCGCGGATGCCGTCGAACTTGGCACATTTGAGCACCAGATTTTGCAGGAGCCTATTGATGCTCTCCGCCACACCGTCCGACTTCTTATGGCCGGGTACGCCCGCGATGGAGCCTTCCATGGAACTGGAATGATCGATCAGGAACAATAGGCAGGTTGGGTTGGTTCGGCTAATCTCAGCGCTAAAGGCCATCAAGGTTCCCTCCTGCATTTGCCGGAGTAAAGCGACCGCATTGGTCCCTATTCTTAAACGCATTCCGGGAGAGTTAGTTCCGAAACCCGCGCGTCATGGTGTTATTCGCTTGTTCGCTGAAGTAGCCGAATTCGCCAGAATTCGGGTTGGGACTGGACCAATCCCCGAATTCTGGCGAATTCGGCTACTCCGAATGTGGCACACGCCCCGATCCGCTGAGACCTGGCCTGCAAGATAGGTCAGCTCCCGTCTGCTTTCGGAGTTTCGTCCTTGGGCGAACCGGGTGGAGGAATCGGTATCCTCTGGATGCTTCCATCGGCTTGACCGACCAACACAAATCGATTCTTCGGGTCAATCGCCAAGCAATCAATTCTTGCTCCGGTTTGCCCCAAGCGCTTCACGGCATTACCTGATTGAGTATCCCAAAGAATCACTCGTTTATCAATCCCCCCCGTCACAATCCTGTTACCGTCGGAGGTCCAGTGAATCGCCAGAACAAAACCTTCGTGTCCGGTGAACTTTTGGAGTGGCTTGCCGGTTTCGCTTTCCCATTCCCGCACCACGCGATCCTCCGAGGCCGACACGCAGCGCTTGCCATCCGGCGAAACAGCCAGCGCACTGATCGGTTTTGGCCCGGTCGTCCAGTGTTTGATCTCTCGGTGCTTCTTCAGATCGATCGTACTCAACATCCCGTTGATGAAGCCCACAACCGCAATCCTGCCATCCGCGGAGATCGCCAGCTTGGTGATTTTCTGATTGGCAAGGTCCAAGCTGCTTTCCGCAGTATCGCTCGTGCCAGTCCAGAATCGGATGGTACCATCCGTGGAGCCCGTGATAATCATCCCTGAACCGGGGATAATCCCAAGGCACTCGATACCGCCGCGCGGGTTGAAAAATGACTTCTTCGGCTTCAATTTAACCAAATCGAAGACGGTGACCTCGCCGCCATCGCAGAAGGCAGCAACTTTGCCATCGTCGCTGACGGCGACGGCAACGCCAGGCTCCTTAAACTTACTCAAACGCTGCTGGGTTTGATCTCGAATGGAATGGATCACCACGGTATTATCCTGGCTCACCGTCAGTACATCCCGGGCATCTGGCGTGATCGCAATTCCCACCACAGCTGCCTTGTGCCGCTGATACGTGGCAGGCTCGGAGAACTCATCCTTCTTCGGTTCGACAACAACCTTTTTTGGCTCCGGATCGGTCTTTGGTGCCGTGCCCGCGAGCCTGGGTTCCGGGAGGATTTCGAGAGTCGCAGGCATGGACTCTTTTTTAGGCCCCGGCCCCTTGGGCTTCACTTCCTTTTTCGGAGCCGGCTCGTGGACTATTTTATTCTCCTCTTTGGGAGGATTCGGCTTCTTCTTAATACCTTCAACGATCGGTTTCGGTTTCGGTACATCGTTGGTCCCGCCGGTCTGCTTCTGGGTTCCGGGGCCTGAGACTACTTCTTTCGACGGAGTGTCTTTTTTTTGCTTGTTCCAGTAGTAGACCCCGAAGGCACCGCCGCCGCCGAGCACAAGCAGCACCAGGATGATGGGTAGCGCGGAAGAGCGCTGGGAAGACCGGCGACGAGTCGATCCAACCTCCTCAAACTCTGCCAATTCCTCGCTTTCGGACCTGAGACGGACCGCCGGCGGAGCCGGCTGGACGACCTCGGGTACGATTTCCACGACCTCGGGTACGATTTCCACGACCTCGGGTACGATTTCAGGTTCAACGGTAATTATGGGTTCCAGAACATTGGACGGCGCGGGGACCGAGCTGTCCCACCAGGTGTTATCCTGAGGCTTGAGGACCTCCTGGGAAACCGCCTGAGGGAGAACAGGTTTCTCCTCTTTTTTCGCCGGCTGAGTTATCGGCGACCCTACTGGCGGCGGATCGATGGATTGATCCCACCAGGTTTCGCCTTTGGGCGCAGGGGCCGTTGGCGCGGAAGCTGTTCCGGCACTCCACCAGGTTTCCGCTGAGTGGGGTATCAATTGATCGTAGCGTTGCCGGGCGATGGGATCGAGCAAAGTGGTGCGGGCATTGTTGATTTCGTCGATCAATTGCCGGCATTGTTGCGCTTCAGGGCCCTGGCAGTGTTCCAGCAATAACTGAAGTTTGGCATCGACAGCGGCCTGTATCTGGGCCGGATTCAGTTCGGCGGGGCTGACACCCAGCAACTGGTAATAGGTGGGTGGACACATATTCTGAGGAATGCCCAGCCAGCGGGTATAAACATTCAACACGACGACTGCCCCGGACACGAGGAACAGAAACGAGGGTAGGTAGTTAATAGTTTAACGGTTATGCGGGTGGAGACAACTTGTGTCACAAAGGAAAAACGGGCTTGAGAGTCTTTTGACTGCTCAGCCCGTCTATTTTTCGATCAGCACAAGGCCCGGAGTCACCCGAACCCTGCTGTTATCGGCCGATTTTACAGCCAGTTTTGTTCCTTCAGCCGACGCCATGCTGCTTTGATGTGTTCAGCCCGCATCACTTCCTTCTTGCGGTCGTTCCAAGAATGAACTGCTTCGACCAAACCTTGAAAATCATTGGGGGAGGCTAGGAGTGCGTGAGTAGCCGCCCAATGGACCGTCGAAAGCAGTTCCATACCGTAAGGGGTTTCAAAGCCTTCGATGAGCAAGGCCACACGCTCAAAACGGGTCTTCGTTTCTTCCGCTTTTTGGAGGAACTCTTCTGCCTCTATGATCGCATCTTGTTTCACTTCAATGGATGATTCCGGGGTGTTTTTCCCATCGCCGAAACCTATGATAAAGTGCCCTTCGATATGTCGAAGTACCTTACGTAGATCGTCGGCATACGGCCCGTAATCGCCCTTCACAAATTCGAGTTTTAAGCGTTCGCCGGATACCTGGAGAAAGTAGGCGAGTTTTTGCACTTCCAGCATGGCAAGCCGATAGTCTTGGCCAAAACCCTGATACCGGGACATTATGCCCACAATCGCAGCCCGTCCCGCCGTCATTCTGGGGCGTTTTGTCTTGTTTGGCATCGCGTCCGGAGGTGGAGTATCGCCGGGAGCAAATACAACTACCCGAACGTCGGGAAGTGCAGCAAATGCGTTGGCAATCAACGGCTGGACATCCGCCCAATTCAAACCGCCGTTACCGCAACCGAGGGGCGGAAGTGCAATGGATGTGATGCCGCGCGTCCGAATCTGTTCGACCAAATCTGCGAGCCCGCTCTCGATGTCCTCGATCCGGGATTTCGCTTTCCAATGTTTTTTGGTCGGGAAGTTGATGATGTAGCGGGGTGGAACCATCGTTCCGCGGTCGAAGACAAACATCTGTCCGGTGACGACTTCACCTCTTGCACATGCTTTTTCGTAGGCCGAGAAATTCGCAGGGAATGCAGTTTTGAACTGCAAGGCGATGCCTTTGCCCATGATGCCCACCGTATTTACGGTGTTCACCAGAGCTTCGACATCTGCTTCCAGAAGATTCCCGATTCCACGTTCGATCATGGCTGCCTCGGGAGTTAATAGTACCACTCGGGGCGTACCTCGACAGCGGGTTGATCTCCCAATTTCCCGCCGGCGGCAACGGGGTTCCCATCTGCATCTTGAACCGGACGTTTCAAACGACGTTCCTTGATATGGGAATAGCCGATGTTGGTGCACTCGAATCCTTGCCGAATCCGTTGGGCGTCCGACCATAAGCAATTCTCGGCGATGATGCTCGGAAGGTTTTCCAAGTGTGTGATATGGAAAATCGGCGTCATACTTCTCTCCGAACATCGGATGCCGGACATTAGTTACCCGTCCTTCTCCGCTCTGGCTGTTGCCGCGTTGACCCCGGCTTCGATGCGGTCGGCAAGCCGGAAGATGGCATCCACTCGGCGGACGATTTCGTTTTGTTCGCGGATAGTCGGAACTTCCCTGTCGATCGCACGTCTTTTGAGTTGCCAACGCTAAGAAGTCGTCGAACGAATTAGCCGAAAGCGGCACGACAAGACTATCGCAAGATGATTCGCAGGTTGGCCATGCGGTGACCTCGGACGGAGCCGCGATAAATCTCGAATGCGCCAAGGACGCCGACGAAATCGCCGTTGATCTGCTGCTCGCTGCCGGTGGGGAGCAACATTTCCGAGGTCAACTCGCGTCTCGGAAGGCAGCCTTTGAGCGCATCGCACACCATTTCAGCATGACGACGCAGTGCTTGACCGCGATCCTGCCGCCGGCGCACTACCGCATCCAAATCTTGATTCCAGAACAAAGCGAACTCGCCAAACTCAGCAAGCCCGCGCCTAACCAATCCCCGAATGAGCGGGAAATCGACCTGCGCGCTGCGATTGCCGACCTCTCCGTATTCGTCGAGATTGAGGACGCCGACGCGTGCCAATTCAGGTGCTTCGAGCCGTTCGTACAGGTTGCCTGCTACCCACTTCAGGTCAGGCCGTTGTTGCCGGAACTCTTCGATCCGGGCCGAATCGAGGTCGATGCCGACGAAACCGCCCGGGGCCAGCACTCCTTCGCGTTCCAGCAGGTCGAGAGTGAGCAAACCGGTCTCACCCATCAGTTCGCACCAGTCGCAGCGCAGGCGAGTGTGGCGGTTATCTTCCCAGAGGAGAAAGCCGGCCTCGCGCAAGACGCGGAGATTGCCTTCCCGACAGGCCATCTTTGCGGGGTTGGCGAAGGCATCGTGTTGGCGGTCGGAGACAGGGGTTGTCATCTTGGTCGGTTTGGGTTCCCGAGTGGAGTTTCTTGCTCGCTGAAAACCTTGCTCCCCTGACGTTGGGGAGTCGTTTTGACAGACTCGAAAATCAGTTGGCACAATCGGCTCTGGTTCGGTCTAACTCGGAGATCAGAAAGGATCATCTCATCCCCTTGGTTGCGCGAGCAGAGCGTCAGCGTTTACCAACAGACTTTCGCCTACTGGTTGCGCGGGTTGAGGAAGAATGATCTTGCAGAGTCCGTTTATTTTGCCTGCGAGTGTGACTCTCAGCCAGCCGGCTGCGGGTTGATTTCGCTTTGGCACTCCGCGAATCCCTTCGACTTCATTCTCATCGACAAGCATTTGAATTCTGATCGATTTGTCGGGCTTTTCCGGATCGAAGCCATTTGCATAAACGAGCAGCTCACCTCGGAACATGCCGGGTTCCGCCTGGCAAGGAAGATAGCGAACGATTGAATCGGAACCTTTTGTGGTCAATTGTCGAGACTTCGCCATACTTTTTCTCCAGACAAGTTATCAGATTGTTGAGTGGGTTGTCGCAAAACTCAACCACAATCTCGAGAAACATCATAATCCCGAGTTTCATGCGAGTTTCCCGTAATGTTGGTAGCTCTGCAAGTAAGGGTCTTTAGCGTCGTCTTCGGCCATCACTTCGTTCATGTAACCGGCTGCCTCGCCGGGGTCATAATCGTCCATTTTCAAAAGAGTTTTACTTTGCTCGTAGACTTCTCGACGAACCAGAACGTAGGTCGTCTGGGTCACGGGGTCAATCGCGATCGGCTCAGGGTCATTCAACTGGTTCCGCTGCTCTTCGGTGAGTTCGATCATGTCAGTCTCCTTGCCCGAATCCTACCTTCCGACTTGATTTTCCGCAATGGTCTAACGGGATTCGGTTTGGCTTCAACCCCTCTAATGTGGGTCAGGTAGTCGGTGTCGAAAAGGAATTGGAGCATTCCTGGCTTTCCTCCCGCAGCGTTTGTTCGAGATCTTCCCGTCGCCGACGAGCCAGTTCCTCGACGAACTCTTGCTCGATTGGATCATTCGGATCGAGATGCGAGGGGAAATGAAGCAGCGGATTCACACTTTGCGCTCCGCCGACCATCAGGTGGATCTCGACGCGTGCCCCTTCAGGCAAGGCCGAGTCGGGCACGACGACACCGTTAGTCACGACGCCCGTAATGGTGGTGGACATGAATCACACCTCCCTTCTTTTGCTCATTGTAACGATCTGCTCTGAGCTACGGTAGACGCTTCATACGGGATGAGGAGGTTGCTTTCCCGGCAGGCCATCTTTGCGTAGTTGGAGACTTTCAAGGTGTCAGAGGCATCCCATCTCATTGAGACGGTCGGGAATTTCCCGAGCATCGGTGATGACAGTGGTTCCGTTTTCATCTCGAACGATCCGAAAGCGGTTTGATATTGATGTATGGAATTATACAGATCGCACCGAAAGAGCTACCAAGAGCAACTGGAGAATTTTGATTTCAGCGTCACATGATTTCGCGTAGTGCGAAGCCCTCGTTCCCACGCTCCGCGTGGTAACGCTAGGTTGGGACGCTCTGCGTCCCGTTCGATCCGGAACGTGATGACACAACAATCGTCGCCGCGACCTGGAACGTGACGCAGAGCGTCCCGGCCGTGCGTTACCACGCGGAGCGTGGGAACGAGAATGGGAACGAAGCGCAACCCGATCGGCGGACCTGCCGGTACTCCTTGGCGAAGTCCTGATCCGCACCCAAATGTCGGACATTCTCGGCCCACTTCACTTTACTCAAGAGCGAACAATGCCACTTCCAGATTCCTGGCCCAGTCTCACCTGGCAATTGAAGTTGCGTACACTATAATAGATGAGGATGTGGTTGTGTGATCCCCGGCCGTTTGAAGAAGCCCGGCAGGAAAAGGAAACGACTTTCAAGGAACAGGCCGCCAAACGTGGCCGGATCAAACAATCCGATAGTTGTCGAATCGTAATGATTATGAACCAATTGCTTCCAAAGAACTTGGCAGTGGATCAAACAATTATCGATTTGATACGCTGACGAAGTTTCTTTGTGAATGGGGCCCGTTCGGCCGGCTGGATGACCAATTCATAGGTTCGCCGCCAGTCAGTGACTCAGATTTTCCGTGGGTCAGGACTCCGATCCTGAACTGAACTTACAAAATGATCATCTAGGTTGCTTTCAAGTAACTTCGCCTCAATCTAACGATTATCGATTTGATACTGTGGCGAAGTTACTTGCCGATGGAGGGCCCGTGATCGGTGCAGACGCTACAAATTGCTACAAGAATCGGGTTGTACATTGATGATCGAAAGTGCGAACAAACGAATTACTGTATGCCAGCTACAAGTTGTTACAAAATTTCGATTGCAGATCAACGATCAACGATTGAATAAACAAGGCCGTGATCGCCTTGCTACAAATTGCTACAAGAAAATGGTTTGTGGATCAACGCTTGAATCACCATACAAGCGAGGCCATGATCGCAATGCTACAAATTGCTACAAAAATCGGGTTTCTGCATCGACGATCGTAATTGCGAACGAACGAATCCGCGATGGGCGTGCTTCAAAGAAACTTCGCCTCATTCCAACGATTATTGATTTGATATTCTGGCGAAGTTACTTTCAGATGAGGGCCCGATCATCGGGGGCGGACGCTACAAATTGCTACAATAATCTGGTTTGTACTGCAATGATCGCAAAAGCGAACGAACGAATTCCCCAAGCCCTGTTACAAATTGCTACAAATACCGGCTTGCGGATCAACGATTGAACAACCAAACAAGTGATGATATGAATGCCCCGCTACAAATTGCTACAAAAATCGGATTGTACAGCAATGATCGCAAATGCGAACGAACGAATTCCCCAAGCCCTGCTACAAATTGCTACAAAAATTGGCTTCGGGATTAACGGTTGAACAACCAAACAAATGATGATGTGAACGCTCTGCTACAAATTGCTACAAGAATCGGATTGTAGGTATAGCAATGATCGCAGGTGCGAACGAACGAATTCCCGAAGCCCTGCTACAAATTGTTACAAGTTTTCGATTTTGGCCCGTGGCAGAGCAGTGGCGGCGCATCCGAGAACGTCGGGCAAGCCGTATCCATTGTCCCCTTGTATTTGTGTCTGTTATTTCTTGGATGCCAACCTTGATCCTATACTCGCGTGCGCTATAATGAATTGGTTGACAAAAGTACATAAATGCTCATTTGTTCTTTGACAAGTCGAAATAACACCTGCAAAAAAGACAGATAACAGATTGTCTTCGGGAAAAAGTCGTATCGACCCCAGAGCTGTAAGTTCATTATCATAAGAAAGTAAGAACCAGATGAGCGGATGCGGCTGCTTCCAAGAAACTTCGCCTCAATCCAACGATTATTGATTTGATATTCTGGCGAAGTTACTTTCAGATGAGGGCCCGAAACCGGTGCAAGACGCTACAAAATGCTACAAAAAATTGCGACGCATTGACTGTTCTTTTGAAGGTCATTTGATGGTTCTGAACAAGATGCTACAAAAAATCGAATCGCACATACGTTTCTAATAGTGCTGTAAGTCGTTTGGCTTTCTCTCGGACAATTCGATTGTTTTCAACTTGTTGCCGTGATACGATTTTCTTCATCCTACCAAGAATCTTGCTCCAATGCCCTTTGCCTGCCCACCCGGCCTTTAAGTTGAGACCCTATCATGTTGAAAATCGTCGGCTCCGATCGTGCGGATGCTTCATGCCTGGATCGGCGCAGTTTCGTCCAGGCCGGTATTCTCGGACTGGGCGGTTTGAGCCTGGCCGACTTCGCCAGACTGCGCGCGAACGAGAAAACCCGCAAAGATACCAGCGTCATTCTCATCTGGATGAGCGGCGGGCCGGGCCACATGGAGACGTGGGATCCCAAGCCCGATGCCGTGCGCCAGTTTCGCGGGCCTTTCGGCTCGATTCCAAGCAGTGTGCCCGGTGTGCAGTTCGGCGAATTGTGCCCCGAAACGGCGAAGCTCATGGACAAGCTGGCCGTGCTGCGTTCGGTTCATCACGGCAGCGGTGATCATACCAAGGCCAATCACTGGATGCTGACCGGCTATGAGGGGCCGGCCTTCAATGCCCCCGATTTCATGAGCCAAAAACGGCCCTCAATCGGTTCGGTCGCTGCGAAGTTGTGCGGTGCCCGCCGGCCGGGCATGCCGCCCTATGTTGCCGCGCCGCACCTGCGCGGCGGCACCGATAACTTCTTCCACTATGCCGCTTACCTGGGCGTCAACGCCAACCCGCTCAGCGTCGAATCCGATCCCAATACGCCGAAGTTTCGCGTGCGAATCTGAAGCTGCCGCCGATATGAGCTTCGAACGCCTGGAAGATCGCAAGCAAATCCTCGATCGGCTCGACCAGATTCGCCGCGCCGGCAAGGTGCATAAACCGCGACTGGACGCCTATACCCACCAGGCCTTCGACTTGTTGACGAGCCGGGACGTGGCGAAAGCGTTCGACATTGCCAAGGAGCCGGACAAGGTTCGCAGCCGATATGGCCGGCATGTCTTCGGACAAAGCGCCTTGCTGGCGCGCCGACTGGTGGAAGCAGGTGTGACGTTTGTGACCGTGAATACCCAGCCCTGGGACCATCACGGCACCGCCAATCGGCTGGCCACGGAACCGGGCGGGAAGAAACTGATCCCGCCGGTCGATACTGCAATCGCGGCGCTGATCGAAGATTTGAACGTGCGCGGCCTGTACGAGAAAACGCTGGTAGTGGCAATGGGCGAATTCGGGCGCACGCCGCGCATGAACCCGGAGGGCGGACGCGACCACTGGGGCAACGTCTTCAGCGTGTTGATGGGCTGCGGGTCGATGAAAATGGGGCAAGTCATTGGCAAGAGCACACCGCGCGGCGAGTACGTGATGGATCGACCCATCACCCCGCAAGATGTCGCGGCAACTGTCTTTGATCATCTGGGCATCGATAGCCGGAAGGTGATTCTGCACGATAGTCAGAACAGGCCCACGGCGCTGATTGAAAACGGGCAACCAATTCGGGAATTGCTAGGATGACCCTAGCAGAACACCCATGCTTTTATCAGGAGGTGGCCGATCCTACTGCGGCTTGATGACCCTATACCAGTCCCCTACCAAGTGCCCGTCCAGACGCAATCCATCAGGTTGTAGACCAGCAGCGGGACGGTAAACCAATCCTGCATGTCGCCTGAAGTTGTAGAGATAGATCCCTCCGTTGTGTTCTCGGATCTGGGTAAATTCAAAAGTGCCGACGCGAATGTCGGTGAATTCCCAGCAGCCAGGCTCAATGGTCTGAGCATAGGCGTTCAACTCATCCTCGTTCAGGGCCACTCGCGCGTGTCACGCCCAGTTCGTCGAACCCAGAACAACGGCCAGGATGCCGACCAGCGGAACGGAGAGCCAGAATACCCCAAATCGGCGCAAAAGACTGGGAAATACAAGTGATAAGACGACCCAGATGAATGCAATGATTATGCCGACTACAATGAATTGCAAGTATTCCAGAATAGTTGCGGCCGTGTCGCTGACGAGTTGAATATCGTAAAGCAGCCAGAGCCAGGCCGAAACGATCACGAATAAGCCAACCAGCCAGAGCACGGGCTTTGGTTTCGTGGGACCGGGAGTCTTTTTTTCCGCCGGAATCGTGCCGAGCCAGGGAATGTTGTGCGCGATCGCTTCACGATAAAGAATTCTTTTCAATGCTGCCGAACGCTCAAATACGTCGCTCCAAAACAGAATGCGATGAGTGCCCACTGTCAACACGATAAAGTCCAATGCGTTGGCTCGAATTTGCTTGATTTCATTCCATGGGACGAACTGCATTTCGCCTCGCTTGACGAAACCGATAGCATCGATGTGAATCAAGACTCGGACACCCCTCAAGCGAATGAGAAAGCGAACCAGCCAGGCTCCCCAAAGCGACAGGATCGTACCATAAATGATGGTGAACCAGTCGCCGGGATCTTTGCCCAAAACCCATTGCCTCATGCCTATGCCCATGATGCAAATGATTACACAGGCTACGATAGCCACGCGAATGCGCCGCTTGTCGACCGCGAAGGTCTCAAGGGGCTCGCACCGCAATATTTCTGTAGAGACGTCCATAGATCCCAAGTTGGGTAGCATCGAACTTTCTCCGATGGTAGCATATTACTTGCCAGCATTGGAGTCACATCGAGCGGAGATTTGTCATGCCCCTACTCGACCACTTTCATCCGCCGTTGAGCGTTGAGCGCAGGTGGGAATCGTTTCATTCAAGCTGGGCCACCAGGCTTGCCGACGCGCTGACGGAGCACTGGTTGCCGCCAAACTACATCGCGGAAGAACACGTTCATTTCGGACCATCCGTCGAGATCGACGTGGCTACCTTCGCTCGGGAAGCTTCCGGAATCGGAGAGGACGAGGGCGGAACCGTGGTCGCCCTGGACACAAAGGTATGGTCGCCGCCGGTTGCCGAGGCCGTTATTCCCTCGGTTTTCCCGGACACGTTCGAGGTTCGCGTGTTGTCCACCGATGCGGGACCCAAGCTGGTTGCAGCCATTGAGTTGATTAGCCCAGGCAACAAAGACCGCCCAACCGAACGGAGAGCGTTTGCCACCAAGGTTGCCGGCTATCTGTATCAGGGGATCAGTGTCATCATCGTCGACATCGTGACCAATCGCCGGGCTAACTTGCACAATGAGCTTCTGCGTGTCATGGAGGCCGACGACAATCTGCAATTGCCCCCGGCGACGACTTTGTATGCGGTCGCCTACCGCCCTTTGCGGCGAGCCAGGGCGATCAGATCGACCTCTGGCGGTCGCCGCTGGAACTGGGTGGCGGCTTGCCCACCCTGCCTCTGGGATTGCGGGCCGACCTGGTTATCCCAGTGGATTTCGAGGCAACTTACGCCGAGGCGTGCTTACGCAAACGGCTTACAGGCTCCTGACCGTTCTTGTTTGCGCGGTCAGGGCAGACGGTCATGGGGCCAAGTTTGTTATTGGTTAGCGCAGCGGTCGTTCGACCAGTTCTACATCTCGATAGATCTCGGCCAAGGGAACACGAACGGGCACGGTCTCGAGCGCGAACTCCGCAGTTGGACCTTCGAATAATGTCAGCATCCATTTTTCGTCAGGCTGGCGGACTAACCGTTCTATCACCATCTCCTTCTGGCTGACCAGGACGTACTCACGCACTGAAGGCAGATTCTGATAGTGTCGGAACTTGACACCACGATCATAGCGCTCCGTGGAGTCCGACAAGATCTCAAAGACGACCTGGGGATTGACCAACGTATCGCTGTCATCCGGATCAAACTCGGGTCGGCCACAGACAATTATTATGTCGGGATACGTGTAAAGCCCTGTATTCTCAACCTTTACGCGCTGGTCGGACGAGTATGTCCGGCATGGACTTCCCTTCAGACGATTGAAAAGCTCGCCGATCAGGTTTTCCTTTACTTCATTGTGTTGTCTGCTAGCTCCGGCCATGGCGAACATTTCGCCGTTGAAGAACTCGCTCTTGAACTCGGCCTTGCGTTCGAGCGCGAGATACTCTGCACTGGTCAGTTTCTTCCTGGGTTGAGCCGACATGGAGAACCTCGGTTTGGATCGTCGATTGATTACGATGAATTGTTCATTATCGATGGTCGACGTTCAACTTTCCATTCGGATTCCCGGCGACACTATGCTTTTCCCGATTGCCTCTGCTAGACTATTCAGTCGGCAGATCATCTTTTCGGGAACCGACCATGATTCGAGTTGTCCGACGAGGCTTCACGTTGATCGAGTTGCTGGTGGTCATCGGTATCATCGCCATACTTATTGGTTTGCTGCTTCCCGCAATCCAGAAAGTTCGGCAAGCTGCTGCCCGGATCAAAGACCAAAGTAACCTTCGACAATGCCTCATCGGCAGCCATAATGCCGATGAAATGATGGGCCGGATGCCCGGCCTCATCGGCCTCGTCGAGATCTCCCAGGCCGGGAGTACAACCTTTTATTTAAGTGTCGCTTACTGGACTCTCCTCACTCCTTATATCGAGCAGAATGCGATCTATTCCGGTATCAGCGTCTCCAGCGATGCCTGGGCGCAGGTGGCGGTTCCTATCTATCGATCGCCTTCGGATTTTACGGTTGCGAATGGGATTGTCACAGATGGGTATGGGGTCGGGAACTACGCCGCCAATTTCCAGGTCTTCGGGAGTGCCACGGTTTCCTCGACCGGGAGCGTGGATGGCATGGCGAGTCTGGCTAATTCGTTTCCGGACGGGACTTCCAACACCGTTCTCTTTGCGACCAAAGCAGGTCTGTGCGGCAACGGCACATCGATCTGGGCCGCCATCGATCTGAACGGGTTTCTCGGGTTTACCGTAACCGAGGCCGCGTTCTTCGGACAGAAGCTTCCCAACGCCTATGGAGCTGGGCCGACTTTTCAGACACTTCCTCTGCCTGGTTCGACACCTTGCGATCCCGATCTGGCCCAGACGTTTTATCCATCGGGAATTCCGGTGGGTCTGGCCGATGGCAGCGTTCGTATCGTGTATCCCACGATCAGTCCCATGACTTGGCGTATGGCCTTGATTCCGAATGATGGCGGCATCCTTGGGTCGGACTGGTGATGTCCTCAGCGCCCGCCCCAATTCTTCATCTTCATCTTTATCTTCATCTAAATCCCATTTTCGCCCAGATGTGGCAAACATAGATTCATGAATAAACAGATGAAGATGAAGATGAAGACATTATCGATTCGTCTCCTGGACTTGTGGACTATCGAATGTCCACAACCTTCCAACCTCCGGGGCTAATACTGACTTTCTCGGTCTTGGTCTTCGATTGACCGTTTTCCATCCAGGTTGCCTGGATTTCATAGGTGTAATTGCCCGGCTCAAGCGGCGGCGACTGGAACTCTCGAACCGTCCCCGTTGTGGTTGTCTTCATGCCGTTGACGGTCAGCTGGGCATTAGGATTGGACAGCGTTACCTTGACGTGGGTCGTCCTATCGGGTTGGGTTGCCAGGGTGCCGGGGTTTTGGGCATAGGGATCCACGTACATGGACGTCGATGGCTGCGGTGAATAGGGACTATAACCCATGCCGTAGTAAGGATCGTAGCCGTAGCCGTAGCTACCGTAACCCATACCGTAGGAGCCGTAACCTCCGTAACCACCATAGCCGTAACCGCCATAGCCGCCCAGGCCATAGCCGCCCAGGCCATAGCCATAACCACCCAAGCCATAGCCACCCAAGCCGTAACCGCCATAGTATCCACCGCGGCCATAGCCACCAAAGCCGCCATAGCCATACCCACCGACATGGCCGCCGCCAAAGCCACCGCCGTGTCCGCCGCCGCCTCCATGACCTCCGCCTCCTCCACCCCCACCGTGCGCCATGCCGTATTCGCTGGTCGTCAATAGCAGGGCTGCTGCAAGAATCAGGGTTCTTCCAAACCCAAGGTACACCTCACACATCTGGCACCTCGTTTTCGGGCGAATGGTATTGGGCGAATGTACGGTTCGATAAACCTGTATCGCTTGCGGAAAAGATCAGTGGGGAGTGAATCTTCTACGTGTTTGACTGATGGGATTCAACGATTATTATAGTCCCGCGCAAGAGCGAGAGCGCAGATTTTTCGGATTCTTTCGAGGAGAATTGCTTCGGATGATTGCTTCCAAACAGCATAACCGGCCCGGCGGGGGAGCGCAGGGACGAAGAGTTCATCCTATGCAATTACTGAGAATCATTTTATCCGCTTGTAGAGAATGGTAAACATCGGCTCCTTCGCATCTCCAACATGCATGCTGAAGTTAATGGTATCATTGTCCGGCATCTCGGAGACCGACTTCCACTTCGCCGGCTTGCCGTCCATCCCCGGTCCTTCGCCAGCCATGGTCAGAATCTTCTTCGCCGAGTCGAAAGTTCCCTCCATGGTCAGCGGAGTAGTAGACATACTGTCGAACCATACGCTGACGAATTTCTTCTTTTTCGCGTCGTAAGTGTCGAGACCTTTACCGAAGAACTTTTGACCGCCCAGATCGCTCTCCAACGAACTGACCAGCCAAAGTCCGCCCAGTTCCATCTTGTAAGACACTTTTCCTTTGAACTCCATGCCGCCCGCTTTCATGGTCGTGTCCCACGTACCGGTCAACTTCTTGAGCATCTCGTGCTCCGGACCGACCTTGATAGGCACTTGCGCCCAAGTGGCAGGAGTGACAAGCGCTACGATGGCAATTGCACACAAGGAATACACAAGCTTCATCGAACAACTCCAAAAGGATAAGAAATGGGAATGAGATGTGTGGAGGTAGTAATCCACTACTTCTCAATGAAAGATTTTGTACATCCTAGCTGGGGAGCGGGCTAGACCATTCGGCTAACAAAATTCCACTAGATGTGCTGGCTATACCGTCCGTCAAGATTTCTGCAGCCGAGTTTGAAGCGAATGGGAAGACAAGCCGGGCCGTGCACATGCAGCGCCTTGCGAGGTTCCCATGCTTCATTGCCGGCCAATTCCAATCCCTGCAATCGTTCCAGGATGTCCGCGAGAGCGATGCGCGCCTCCAACCTGGCCAGCGGGGCACCCAGACAAGAATGCAGGCCGTGTCCAAATGCGACGTGTTGATTTGGGATCGGGTGCTTGCACGCCATGGCCGTGCAGTAACCAACAGCGTGGGTCGCCAGGCAACCAAGTCCCATAACTCGTCCAAGTGATATAATACGCGATCGCCATCTCCAACGTCTCCGGACTTTACCTCGCTTGCGCAGTCGGGTTAACACGATGGTCGGCACTGCAAGACCTCGCTTGCGCGTCGGGTTAACACGACGGTCGGCATTGTAAGACCTCGCTGGCGCGTCGGGTTAACAAGATGGTAGGACTATTCCTTCGTAATCGTTTCATCCAAATTCAACAGCACGCGCGCCAGTATAGTCCAGGCCGCCGCGTCGGCGGGACTGACTTTTTCGGGAAGTTTCGGTGGATTCTTTGGATCAACAGCCACCAGATCCCAGGGCTTTGCGCCAGGCTCTTGGAAGCACTGCTCTTGCTTCGCCAAAAGTGTCAGCAAGGCTTTGCTTTCGGACGCCGTCGGCAGCCTGGCGAGGCAGCGACGAAATGCGTAGTTCAGCCGATCGACATCTGCTGTCCCGCCTTCCTTGAGCGTTTTCATCGCCAGGGCGCGAGCGCTTTCCACAAATACCGGTTCATTGAGCGTCATCAGCGCTTGCAAGGGTGTGTTGGACCGGGCTCTGCGTACGCAAGCAAAGTCGCCGTTAGGCGCATCGAATGTCTGAAATACCGGATAGGGGATCGAGCGGTATCGGAACGTGTATAGCGCTCGGCGATAGCGCTCCGGGCCGGTCTCCTCCGGCCAAATCTTGGGGCCGTAACTGATGGGAGGCTGCAACATGAACGCCGGCAACGGCGGAAACACGCTGCGCCCGCCGATCTTCTCGTTGAGCAAGCCGCCGGCCGACAATGCGATGTCTCGAACCGCTTCGGCATCCACTCGAAAACGCGATCCCCTTGCTAACAGGCGATTGTCGGGATCGCGTGCGAGAAGTTCCGGCGTGACTTTCGACGATTGCCGATATGTGGCCGAAAGAACGATCAGCCGATGAAGGTGCTTGAGGCTCCATCCGGCATTTTTCCCCTGCGCAGGCTCCATGAACTCCACGGCCAGCCAGTCCAAAAGTTCAGGATGCGAAGGAGGTTCGCTCTGCTTGCCGAAGTCTTCGGAGGTGCTGACGATGCCGGTGCCGAAATAGGCTTGCCAGACCCGATTGACCATTGCGCGAGCCGTCGTTGGGGATTTGCGATCCGCAAGCCAGGCGCAAAGGCCAGTCGATCGCGTGGCGAATCGGCCGGCAATGGGTGCAGCATGGCCGGCACGCCTGCCCCCACCGCACGCCCGGCTTCAAGAAATCCCCGCGTTTAAGAACGTGCGTATCGCGCAGCTTGTCCCGCTGATGAAGCACCAGTTGCGATGCGCCTTCCGGATGGCCTTGCCATAGCTTTTCGATCGCGTCGTTGGCTTCTTTCCATTCGGGCACCATCGTGCGCCAGGTGCTGAAGATCGCTTCTTGATCGGCCTGGGTTCGACGTTCAATCGGTACTTGTATGAGTTGGCGGATTCGACCGGGCAAAGGATCGGCTTCGGCTTTTTCGTTATCGGTGATCGAGAAGCGAAAATGCCCCAAGTTATTATTCTGGTTATCGTCGCTGTTCCAGCCGCCATGATTCTGGGTCAGCTTGAACGTCAGAATGGTCCCCTTGGGAAACTCCACCAGCTTCTCGAAGACAAATACGGCCTTTCTCGGCACATTGCTTCGGCCCGGACCGATGTCGGTGGTCCAGGCCGTCTCGTCCTTGCCGTCAATGGCGAATTCGATCGGTCCGGTGATCCGGACTTTCTTGCTCTTGTCGTAGAAGATCGCTTCGAGCGGCCTTTGCGGAGGGTTGACATCTGCAGTTGCCTTGATGATCTTGATATCCTTCATCGGACCTTTGTCGTCGGCCGACTTCGCCTGAACGCGAAACTCCGTCAAGCCGAACAAGCCCTTGATCGATCTCCCAGGCCCCGAGAGCGGCAGATTAGGCTCGTTGAGCAACTCCAGTTGAACCGCTGCGATCTTCCCTTCGACCCTGACCGTGAAATCCGTGGTGTGCTTGGTCGGTGCATAGCCCGCCGCCAGGATCGATCCATCATCGAGAAGGTAATGTTTCTGTCCGCCGCTGGCGTCGAGTTCCGGACGAACCACCGTCCATTTGGTCGGATGTTCCTTCATGGCCTGCTCCCAGCTGAGCATCTTCTTTTGCCATTCGGGATTTCGATGACGAAGGTCGGCTTCGACGGCCTTGATCTTCTGAAAAATCTCCGCGCGCTTTTTCTGTTCCGCGGGAGAATAGACCGCCACATTCGCCTCGTGACAGCTATTGAGGAAGGCAAACATCCGGTAGTATTCGACCTGAGTGATCGGGTCATATTTGTGGTTATGACACTGGGTACACTGGATGGTCAGACCCAGAATCCCCTTGCCGATGGCGTCCATCCGATCGAACATCGCTTCCATGCGAAACTGTTCGGGATCGATGCCGCCTTCCTCGTTAATCATGGAATTCCGCAAGAACCCCGTGGCAACGATCTGATCCTGGGTCGGCTTGGGCAAGAGATCGCCGGCAATTTGCTCGATGATGAACTGGTCGTACGGCAAATCACGGTTGAAGGCGTCGATAACCCACTCGCGGTAGAAATAAACCTGCCGGGATTTGTCTTTCTCAAAGCCGTCGGAGTCGGCATATCGGGCAGCGTCGAGCCACAGCCTGGCCCAGCGTTCGCCGTAGTGCGGCGAGGCCAGCAAGCGATCGACTAACCGCTCATAAGCGGCCTGGAAATCGGTCTCGGCGTCCTTCAGAAAGGCGTCTACTTCTTCGGGCTTGGGCGGTAACCCGGTCAAGTCGAGCGACAGGCGACGAATGAGCGTCGTGCGATCGGCTTCAGCTGAGGGTTTTAGTCCTTCTTTCTCCAGTTTGGCAAGGATGAATCGATCGATCGGATTGCGTAACCATCCTTCGTTTTTGATTTTCGGCAACGGCGGGCGAACAGGCGCTTGAAAAGCCCAGTGGCGCAGCCTGGCATCCTCTTTACCTGCAAAGGCATCGGGCCAGTCCGCACCGGCATCGATCCACGCCGTCAAAAGCTTGATCTCTTCTGCCGAAAGAGGGTTTCCCTTGGGAGGCATTCTCTCGGCCTCATCGCCCGACCGAACTCGTCGCAGCAGATCGCTCTGGGCACTCTTCTTGGGAACGATAGCTGGTTTGCCGGAGTCGCCGCCGCGCAGGGCCGAACTGCGGATATCAAGCCGGTAGCCGGACTTCTGCTTCCGCTCGTCGTGGCATTCAGCGCAGCTGCGCGGAAAAGCGGCTGAATGCTTTTCTCGAAACTAAGCTTCTCCTGCGCGGACAATTCGGGGAGAAACGAAGAAACCCCAAAGAAGGTGAAAATAGCGATGGCTCGCAATGCGCAGCTCCTTGGCCGGACAAACATAGTGAATATGGGTATATTATATTCTTGCGCGAAAACAGTCAATAGAGAACGCGGAACATCCGTTCCAATGCTTGCGCGGTACAAATTCAATCGTATCGGTTTCGCGGTGAGCAGTAAAGAAAAACCAGGGAAGCGATCCGGACGGCCTGATGCAGTGGGAAGAATCGCCTCGCCTCGCCGAGATATTCATGTCCAAACTCGACAAGCGCAAGGAATCATCGATCCCAAAGCGCACGTCTACCGCCGGACGATCGGGGGGCTTCTTGAGAATAAGGATGTGCTGGTGTAAGGGTGTGGCAAAATTTCCTGGCGCATTTTGAGTAGTTTGGTCAAGATAGGTAAAAGGTGTGTTGAGCGGAAGGAATTGAGCACCATGACCAGGATCCTATCATGCAGCCAGAACCGAAGTTTTCCCGCGAAGCGTACATTGAATCAATGCGACAACGGGTCGAAGAAATCCTTGGAAAGGTGGCGGATGCAGTCAACGACGCGACGCGAGGCCACATCATTTCGGGAAGTGAGGAGCAAGTTCGCGACCTGTTCGCAAAGCTGAGATGTGAGGCATTCGAGCGAGCAGCCCAGATGCGGATCGATGCGGCGGAAGCCGCTTTTCCCCCCTCCGCAGGATGCGAAGACCGGAAAGAGCAAGCGAAATAAAGGACGGCAGGAGTACAGCATTCTGACGATCAACGGCCGCATCCGACTGTGGCGGCGGCGCTGGCATTCGCCGGACGAAGGCACAACGACACCGCTGGACGCTTGGGTCGATGCGGTCGAAGCGACCATCAGCCTGGGCGTGCGCGAGATGGCCTGTCGGCTCAACCGTGATGGCAGGAGCTTCGACAAGTCAGCCGACAACTTGGGTCGTACGGCTCAAGTGCAGATCAGCGGCGAATCATTCCGGTGCCTAGTGGAGACGGAGGGGGCGCAGATCGCGCGAGCGCAGAAGGAGGGAAAGTTACCCGTCAATTGGTCGGCCAGCGATTGCAAAACGGAAGCGGCCGGTACGCGGGTTTACTTCGGCAGCGATGGGGTGATGGTGCCCCAGGTGACGGACGTCGAGAAAAAGAAACGGCGTGAGAAGACCAAGGCAAAGCGTCGGCGTCGCGGCAAGAAGGCAAAGCCTCTGCCGCCTCGAAAAGTCGGCACGGACCAGAAATACAAGGAATTCAAGATCGTAGCCTTCTACGACGAAACGCAAGACCATCGCTTGGTGTCGGGGACCAAAGGCGACCACCAAGTAGCGGGACGCCTGATGCGTCGAGAAGCAGACCGCATTCATTTGGATGAAGCGGACGAGAAGATCGGCAATGTCGACGGCGCGCCGTGGATCCGCAATCAAGTCGAGCGACAGAATCTGAATCTGGATGCGCTGGGTCTGGATTTCTATCACCTGAGCGAGCGCGTTCACAAAACGCGGCGGGAAATCTACGGTGATGGGGACGAAACGGGAAAGAAATGGGCGGTGGACCTGCTCCATTTGTTCAAGCACGAAGGCTACAAGCCTGCTTGGGAGTCGCTCCTACAATGGCGCGTCGGCCTCAAACGAGGCCAGCGTGCGCACGCCGACGAGTTGCTCTTTTACGTGAGCGAGCGGTCGGACATGATCCGCTATCCCGAATTCATCGCCAAGGGGTGGCAGATTGGCAGCGGCCCAACGGAAGCGACCTGCAGAACACTTACGGAACGTGTGAAAGGCCCAGGAATGCGCTGGGATCCGCCGAACGCCGAGGCCATCATGGGGATCGAATCGCTTTCACAGAGTGACCAATGGAAGGTCTACTGGGAAAGTCATTTGCCCTCAAAGGGTTAGGTATGCCAGGAAATTTTGCCACACCCCTGGTGTAATTCTGGCGAAAATTCGTCAGGATTATTCTTGACGGAGCGAATAGATCGGGTATGTTGAATTTGCTCGTGCGTCCTCTTTCCGCTGACTGGGCGACAGTGGGGGGAGGGCCACGGGCATTTTTTTATTGTGTACCCCGCATTTCAACTCATCATTCTCATTGACTATCATGTCCGTATAGGTTGTTTTCATCCTTCATGAAAAGGAAAATCCTGACGTGGCGAAGTTGGGTGTTGTAGTCATTGGTCGCAACGAAGGAGACCGATTGCGCACTTGTCTGCTCTCGCTCGACCCAGTGACTCGTCCGATCGTTTACGTCGATTCAGGCTCCACGGACGGCAGTGCCGGCCTGGCTCGCTCGCTGGGTGCGCAAGTCGTCGATCTCGATTTGACCATTCCCTTCTCGGCCGCTCGCGCTCGAAATGCCGGTTTCGACCAACTGATCGAAACCGCTGCGGAGATCGAGTATGTCCAGTTCGTCGATGGCGATTGCGAGGTTTTCCCGACCTGGCTCGGCAAGGCAGTACAAACACTCGAAGCGCAGCCTGGAGTGGCGGTCGTCTGCGGACGCCGGCGCGAGCGCCATCCCGAGGCATCGGTCTACAATCGCCTTTGCGATATTGAATGGGATACTCCTCTGGGCGAGACTCGCTCGTGTGGTGGCGATGCATTGATGAGAGTTTGTGCCTTCAAACAGGTCGGGGGCTACAACCCGGCCGTGATCGCGGCAGAAGATGATGAGGTCTGCGTTCGGATTCGCGGGGCCGGCTGGAAGATTCTGCGCATCGACGCCGACATGACGCTGCACGACGCCGCCATGACTCGTTTCCGTCAATGGTGGAAACGAGCGATGCGATGTGGCTATGCCTATTCCCAGGGCGCATCGATGCACGGCAAACCGCCCGAAAAACACTTTCTGCGCGAAAGACGACGGCTCGTGCTTTGGGGGTTTGCCATTCCCGTGCTCATTCTGGGCGCAGCCTGGCCGACCACCGCCTGGAGCTTGTTCGGTTTTCTCCTGTATCCGATTCAGATGGCGCGCATCGCGCGACGGATGCGCCATAAAGGGATTCCACGATCCGATGCGCGGGCATTTGGCATTTCGTGTGTGATGTCGAAGGTGCCGGAATTTTTGGGGCTGTGCAAGTTCTACTGGACGCGCTGGCGACGCAAACCAGGGCGGATTATTGAATATAAATAGTGTTCAGTGTTCAGTTTTCAGTGTTCAGCAAATGCAAAATCGCGATCAGTGGTTAGCATTTACTGAACGCTAAACACTGAAAACTGAACACTATGATTGAGGTTGGAGAATGTGGAAAGTCGGTATTCTTGGGGCAGGTTATATCTCCGATTGGCACTTGAAAGCGCTGCGTTCCATCGCGAACGTCCATGTCGTTGCCGTTTGCGATCTAAACCGTTCGCGCGCGGAATCGTTCGCTGGTCGGCACGGTATTGCCAACGCGTTCACAAGTATCGATGAGATGGTGAAAAACAGTCAATGTGCTGCCGTGCACGTGCTGTTGCCTCCTGAATTGCACTTTGTGGCCGCTTCACAATTGTTGGATGCGGGCGTTCACGTTCTTCTCGAAAAACCTGCCTGTATCAGCCTCTCGGAATGCGACCAACTCATCGAATTGGTGCGCCGATCGGGCAGGACGGTCGGGGTCACCCATAACTTTCTCTTTGCTCCAGTCTATGAACGCCTCCGAGCCGATTTTCAAGCAGGATTGTTGGGTCCGATCAGTGAAATATCAATCGTCTGGAACAAGGAACTCGGTCAACTGCGTGCCGGCCCCTTTACCAGCTGGATGTTCCGAGAGCCTGGCAACGTCATGCTGGAAATCGGCCCGCATTCGGTGGCCCATCTCCTCGACCTGGTAGGAATGCCCCAGTCGTTGCGAGTCGAAGTCGATCGCCCAACCACCTTGCCGAGCGGCAAGCCTTTCTATCGTCGCTGGCGGGTGCAGGCCCGTCGAGGACCAACGACGGCGGATTTGCACTATGGTCTGGGCGGCGGCTTCACCGAGCATCGCATCCACTTGCGCGGCTGGATCGGCTCGGCGACCTGCGATTTTGAGGCTGGAACTTATGTGTTGCGGCGACACTCCCCCTTACCGGACGATTTCGACCGCTACCGGATTACCAGAAGCGAAGCGAAGGCACTGTTGCAACAGAGTCGCAGAAAGTTGCTGCGCTATGTGTTGTCCAAGTTCAAATTGACCAAGAAAGGCAACGATTTCGGAACCAGTATCACACAGAGCTTGTCAGCCTACTATGACGGACTCAACGCATCGGCCGACAGCTCACTGGATCGTCGGTTGTCGCTGGGGTTGGCCAGAGACGTCGTCGATGTCTGCGGCAGGATCGGCGCGGAGGCCGATCGAATCGCTACGTCTGGAGAATTCACAGGAGTAGCCGAACTCGCCGGAGTTCGGGTCGGGGAGACCCGAATTCCGGCAAATTCGGCTACGGAACAGGCCGCACCGGTTCTCGTTCTGGGAGGGACCGGCTTTATTGGTCAGGCGTTCGTTCGCCAACTGGTCGCAACGGGTCACCCGGTGCGGCTATTGGTGCGCGATCCAAGAAATCTCCCACTTTCCCTGCAAGGCTTACCCCTCGACGTTCGGGCCGGCGACCTGTCTCGTCGCGAGGATCTCGACAAGGCCATGGTACGCGTGGCAGCGGTCTGCCACCTGGCACGTGCGCACGTGAAAACCTGGGATGAATACATCCGACTTGAGATCGGCGGCACGCGCAATGTTGCCGAGGCCTGTCTGCGTGCCGGGGTAAGCCGATTCATCTATACGGGAACGATTGACAGTTGTTACACCGGCTCACCCGGCACCATTGGCGACGAGAATTCGCTCGATCCGAAAGTGCATCGTCGCAATCTCTACGCCCGCGCCAAGGCGGAATCGGAAAGACTGCTCATCGAGATGCGCGACAAACAAGGCTTGCCGCTGGCGATCTTCCGTCCGGGCATCGTGATCGGTGCCGGCTCCAGTCCGTTTCACTGGGGAATCGGCATGTGGTCGGGCGATTCGGTTTGTCGGATTTGGGGCAAAGGAACGAATCCGCTGCCGATCGTCTGGGTGGAAGATGTTGCGCGCGCATTGGTTCAGGCCATCAATGCGGATGGGGTGTTGGGGAAATCCTTCAACCTGGTCGGACCGCCCCTCATCAGTGCGCTGGAATATATTTCGGAACTGGAACGCTCGGCCGGGCTGAAACTGGACGTCCGACCGACTTCAGCGTGGCGGTTCTATCGGAATGAACTATTCAAATGGATCATCAAGGTATTGGTCCGCCATCCGGAGCGACGATTCCCAAGTTGGCGCGACTGGAAATCGCGTCGTCAACTGGCGACCTTCGATTGCACCAATGCCCGCTGTATCTTGAATTGGACTCCCACGACAGATCGACAAACGCTGATTGACGAAGGGATCGTCAAACCGATTCGAGCATGGCTTGAATAGTGGTCAGTGAACAGTAAATACCTGTGGGAAGTTGTCTTTGCATTTTCTGACCACTGACCACTATCCACTGGCCACTTATGCAGGGACCGGCATAACCGCTGCCAGGATATCGCGTAATCCTTGCTCTCTTACTCGGCTAATCGCTTCGTCCGTTTGAACCCATTCTCGTGTGCGGATGAGCGATTCAGGCCAATCGTTTGCTTCTTCTGTGACTTGCATCAGAAACACGGTCACGTGGCACAGGCTGCCATTTTTTTCGTAGACGTACGAGCCAATCGGTTCGGAATGAAGAACTCCCGCAATTCCTGCTTCTTCCCATGCCTCCTGCAACGCGGTTTCTCCGGCAGTCTGGCCAGGTTCGATCATTCCTTTGGGAACCACCCATCGCCGCCCGTTGCTCGACGTCACCATGCAGATCTTTCCATCACAGACGGGAATCGCTGCTGCCTGGCGCATCCACTGAGACATAGTAAAGTATCCTACGTGGTTGGAAATACAACTATTGAATTCTGAGGCACTTATGGCTTCAAAGTCAAGGAAGCTAGGCAAATGTTCACGGAAACATCACATTTGCAGGTCGAATCTTTGAGTTTTTTCGATTTTCGGCGCAAGGATGAAGATTATACACACGCCAATCCGAAGCGCAAGAGGCGGGTCAGAATTGGATTCTGTCGAGTGAGACATGCAAGAACAGAGCGGATTTCCTAACGTGCGTAGAGTTCGGTCAGATCTCCGAGTCTGCCGATATGGTGTTCGGTGAAGGCTCCGGGCAGCAGCCGCCATTGCCAGTTCCCGTCCGCGCGACCGGGTTGATTCATGCGCGCCTCCGTGCCAAGAGAGAGAATGTCCTGTATGGGTGCGATAGCGCATGTACCCACCGAACTCCAGGCCAGACGGATCAATTCCCAAGAGATTTCCTGAGGTTCCCGGCCCAAATATCGCTTCAGAAAACTTCGTTCATGGTCCGGTAACGTGGCATGCCAACCTGCGGTCGTGTCGTTGTCGTGAGTACCGGTGTAGACAATCCATTGGTTGCCGTGATAGTTATGCGGCAAGAACGCATTCAAAGGACCATCGAAGGCAAAATGCAGTACCTTCATGCCGGGAAATTCAAAGTCGTCGCGCAATTGATATACGTCCGGAGTGATTTCGCCCAAATCCTCGGCGATAAGGGGTAAATCACTCAGCGCGGCTTTGAGATGAATGAAAAGGTCGGATCCAGGTCCGGCTACCCAGTGCCCTTTTACGGCGGTCGGTTCTCCGTTCGGAATGTGCCATGCGGCACAGAAACCGCGAAAATGATCGAGTCGGACCCAATCGACCAGCTCCAGCGTGGCGCGAAGTCGTCGAATCCACCATCGATAGCCGCCGGCCTTCAGGGCGGCCCAGTCATAAAGCGGATTGCCCCATAGCTGCCCGGTTGGACTAAAATAATCCGGGGGTACTCCGGCCACCACCTTGGGGCGCATCGCTCCATCCAACAGGAAGTATTTTGGGTTTGCCCACACATCGGCGGAGTCGGGTGAAACGAAGATCGGCACATCCCCAATCAGATTGACATTGTGTGCGTGAGCGTATTCCTTGAGCGTGGTCCATTGCCGGAAGAAGAGAAACTGCCCGAACTGATAGAAACCGACTTCTTCACTCAATTCCTGGCGCGTAAAATCGAGGAAGCGATGACTTCCTTCGCGGCGCATCAATTCCGCCGGCCAGGTTTGCCAACTCTCGCCTCGTCGGGCGTCTTTGAGGGCCATAAACAGGGCGTAATCATCGAGCCAATCTTGGCGATCGTTGCAAAATGACTCGAATGGCTCGCGCAATGGCGTCGCTTGACCGGCGCGGTAGTGATCCCAGGCATGCCGGACCATGGCCGACTTGAAGGCAATGACGCGCTCAAAATCAACCCGTTCGTGCGGGAAGTCCAGTCCGGCAAGATCGTTGGCGCTGATGAGTCCGTCGCCGATCAACAATTCCGGACTGAGCAAGTTCGTGTTGCCGGCGAAAGCAGAAAAGCATTGGTAGGGTGAATCACCGTAGCCGGTGGGTCCCAGCGGGAGAATCTGCCACCATTTTTGCCGGGCGCGAGCCAGGGCATCGACCCAGGCATAAGCCGACGGTCCGAGGTCGCCAATGCCATAAGGGCCAGGCAGACTGCTCGGATGTAGGAGGATGCCGGAAGCGCGTGGGATAGGGGACATCGTCATGATGGCAAAAGAAAAGAGTGTTCAGGAACCGGGCGACAAGGGAGCGGAACAACGAATGATCAAATCGAGAGTGTTATTTTGCTCCTCTTGATACGTTTTCCATTTTCCCACGCCCTTTTCAAGAGCGATCGCCGATGAAGGACGATGAATCTTCCTTGGTCGAGTCGTCCGACGCCAACGGTAGATTCGAAATTCGCAGGCGAAACGATCCCTCTTGCCACCTGAAACGTAAAACCTACGGTGAACTTCACTTATACCGAGAACGGTCCCGGATTGCTACCAATAACCTGCGCCGATCTTGGCCGGATGCCGTATATCACAACTATTCATCATTCATTGATCCGTCTCCGAGGACCATCGCATGAAGATTTCGCCGCGCACACCACCCGTCTCGGAACCTCCCGATCCCCAACTCCCAGGCACCTCGCTCCCAACAGAGAATCCCGGGACTGCAGCTTCCGCCGGCAGGCCCGGTAACGCAGAAGACATCCGGATTCTTCAACGGTTTTGATCTGCTGCTGGCAGTGGGGGTGGTGGTGCTTGGCTTTGTCTCGGCATCCTTCGCCATCCGCAATTCCGATTTTTGGATGCACCTCGGCACGGGCCGACTCATCGCCCAAGGAAACTACGAGTTCGGCCGGGCACCGTTCACTTATGCCGGCAACGATCGGCATTACACAAATCATTCATGGCTTTTCGATCTCGGTCTTTATAGCGTTTATTCGGCAGGGAAGGAAAATGGCGAGGCGGCGGTTGTCATTGTGAAGGCCGCAGCAATTGCGGTCCTGGCCTTGCTTTTGCTGCTCATGTCGCGTTCCTGGCAAACGCTCTGGTTCAGCGTCGTGACCGTCGGGTTGGCTTTACTCGCTTCCGCACCGGAACTGCTCTTGCAGCCGATCGTCGGTTCATATGTGTTTTTTGGAGCAACGCTGTTCCTGCTCGTTCGACTGGGTCGAAGAGAAGGCTCCTATCAATTACCGATTGCCATTGCGGTATTATTCTGGATCTGGGCGAATTTCGATGCCTGGTTCTTCATAGGCCCATTGACGGTGGCCTTATTTCTTTTGGGGCAATGTCTTCAAATGCGACTTCGGCGCTTCGTCAGAAATCACCAGCTCCAAATCGATAATGCGCACCCTGACCCTTTCGCTGGTGGCAGGTTGTATTGCCTGCACACTGACGCCCCATCACATCCGAGTTTGGGAATTGCCGCCCGAACTGGTATCGAGAGAACTCGCAAAAAGCTTTGGAAAAGACGCTGAACTTGGCTATTTGTTCCGCTCTCCGCTCGATCAACCCCGCTTCGACGTTAGCGGCGATCAGAGCGGCAATCCGGTTAACACCGGGGCCTTGGTCTTATTGATTTTGCTGAGTATTATCTGTTTTGCCTTGAATTTCCGGAAGATGTCGTTTGGCCTCGTCGCCATCTGGATCGCCATGCTCGGTCTGGCCCTGCTGCGAACGCGGGCGATCCCATTTCTGGCAATCATCGCTGCTGCAACCGCCGCGGAAAATCTGGGAGCCTATGCACAGCGCTGGAACCAGGCACAGCTCTCGAACGGATCGGGCTTGCCCTTCGAGTTTGCCAGGTACGGGAGTCGGGTGCTCGCGTTGTTTGCCGGTGTGGCCCTGCTTATCGGGAGTTGGGCAGGATGGTTGCAGCCGTTGAATGAATACCGCCGACTTGCCTGGAAGGCGGACATTGACGAATCCTTGAAACGAACCGCCCAGGAGATTCAACGCTGGCGGACCAGAGCAGAGAATCCTTTGCCGCCGGAGGTCCACGGCATCATGATGCAAACCGATCTGGCACACTATTGTGCCTGGTTTGCCCCGGCGGAGAAAACATTTTTCGACGGTCGGCTGTCGTTTCACGCGAAGGAAGCGGAAAAATTCCTCGAGGTTCGGCGCTACATGGCTCCGCGCACGCAACGCGACCCCACACTCACCGAGAAGTTTATACCTGATTTCTTCCATGAACATTCGATCGTTTACCTTGCTCAAGGATCGCCGTATCGAACCGAAAACCTCAATTTTCTCGCGGTGCGCTGGCGCTGGGATTATCGGATGGAGCCGCGCTGGATCAATTGGTCGTTTCACGGACGGGTTGTTGTGCTGGGTTGGACTGGCCAGAAAAAGCTGGATAGGCAGCGCTTCGACGCCATGCGCTTCGATGCCGTGAAAAAGGTGTTTGGCCCCGAGGTCGATCTCATACCGCCGCCGCCCGAGATGTCAGCTCCGTTGGCGCGAAACACGCTTGCGGAGCGATTTCTGTTTGCCCCGCCACCCGAAGCGCCGGAGGCCGAGGAGTCGATTCTCCTCGTTCAATGGCTGCAAATAGAGACTAAACGACAGATGCTGGCCTTTCAACGGATTCAAGAAACGCTCGGTTTGGCGCAACTCGGGCTCAACCCGCATTGGATGTTGGTACCGACTCGGCCTGACACCTTGATTCCGGAATTGCCGGCGACGGCAATCCTGGCACTAAGAACGGCGCGACAAGCCATTTCGGCCAGTCCGCAAAACGGCGAGGGTTATCTTGCCCTGGCACTTGCCTATTCGGATTCCAATGTACCTACCCCTATGATTGATGTCCCGGGCTTTAACCGTCAGGTTGCCATCATCAGTTTGGAACGGTTCCTGGCCCGAACGACACCCCAGGAACAACTCCGGCGTGGTAATTTGACCGCGTTTGTTCAAGCGAAGGACGTTTGCAACTATCAAATGATGCTCGTCGAGCGGGAGCATCCTCAGAAAGGGCTCGAGCGTCCCAGGAAAGGCGATTTGGTGATCGAGTCGGCCCGGCGACTAAGAGCCTATTTGAGGAACGCCACGCCCCAAGACATCAACAAAGAGCTACTGAACCAGATCAGGGGAATCTTCGACCTTCCTACCAGGACGGAAGTTTCCACTTTGACACTCGACGATACGATCAAGCGCATGGATTCGCGAATTCTAGAGTGGGAATCGCGAATCAATGAACAGACCGATATCTACCTCGGTAAATCGCAGCAGTGGAAGTCGCCCGTCGAGCGTGCCCTGCAAGCCCGACGAGCGCATGCACTGTATCTCAAAGCACTGGAAGAGTTGAAGAAGCTCGACAAAAACGATTCCAAATTAGGTCTTGATGAGCAATTCACCAGTGTTCTGGAAGTCACGGATTTATCTCTGCTCGCCGGTCAAGTAGAAGAGGCGATCGCACACATAGACGCCGCCGATGACGACATGAAAGCTTTTCCGATCAAAATGATGCAGATGATGCAGGCGGGCCAGGGTCAAATTGCGCCTCAGCAGCTTCAACAGTATATTGAACAGTTGCAGCAGCGCTGGTGGGATTTAAAGATGCAAGCCTTATGCGCCCAGGGGGATTTGCAACGCGTGATCGACATCTTGCATCAACAAGCGGTGGAGGCCGGTGCCCAACCATTATGGCCTCCCTACTTGGGCAAGGCTCCGCAGAATGATGATTGGCGTCTATGGTCGGAAACTTTTCCCGCGCTCGACGAACTCCTGGCTGGTTCCGTTGCCGACATTGCCAAACACACCGGAGCGATTGCTCCACTGTGGAGACTGGACAAGTGGCCGGGAACACACTTTAACTTGATCACCGATAATGCCAATCGTCAAATCAATCAGTTGAGCCTATTCGAACTTCGGCTGGCATACGCGTATCTGGAACAAGGTGATAATGTTGCGGCCAGAAAGCATTTTGAAAAGGCTGCGAAGCCGTTTGGTTTCAATATCTCCCACCCGAACCGTCCAATAGCAGACTACTTTGGGAACTTGCTGCGCAAAAACGGATCCTGATCGTCGCCGCAAGATTGCCGACAAGAAATGAGAATCGTGAAGCGCGGCAATTTTTTCTGGGAAGCAGGCTGCCGATGCCATCTGGGTCTTGTCCCCTCTCCCTGTACTCAGGGGAGAGGGAACAAGAGTTGCAACCTGCATATTGCCGGAAGAACTTGCCGCACCCCGTTTCTTTCGCGCTCCAGGGTGTAACCATTTTCTCTGGGGGATGCCGTCGTAGCGGCGGCATCCTGCCGCCGTCTGCAAACTCTCGGCGGCAGGATGCCGCCGCTACGATCCAGAGAATGTGGTTACACCCCGCGCTCCACGATTCTCTTTTTAACTGTTGACAAATGCTCTCAAACAGTGTCTGCTAGATGTTATTATCCTGCCGTGCTGCCTCCCCGCCGTACCGCCCTTTTTGCCCATCCTCTGATCCTAAAGTTGTTATGAACCAGAACAATCGTTTTCCTTCGTTGACCCGTCGGGGCTTTGTGCAGGCTGGCTTTTCCACAGCGCTCGGACTCGGATTGCCGGCGCTTCTCGCCGGGAAAACCGCAGCATCGGTTCCAGCTTCGGAATCGACCGGCAAGGCGAAATCGATCATCGTCGTCTTTCTTACGGGCGGCTGCAGCCATCACGATACCTTCGATATGAAGCCCGATGCGCCTCTGGAGATTCGCGGACAATTCAAACCGGTTGCAACATCGATTCCCGGTCTTCAGATCTGCGAACATCTTCCTGCGCTGGCGACACGAATGCACCATTGCGCCCTGGTTCGGTCGCTCGCTCATCGTGAAGACAATCACCTTCTGGCAACCCATCAAGTCTTGACGGGTACGGCGATTCCGGGCGGCAAGTTCGATCAAATTGCCTCGCGAAACGATTGGCCTTGTTATGCTTCCGCTCTGGATCACCTCCGACCCAATCACGACGGCATACCCACGGGGGTAACATTGCCGACATTCCTGATGGAAGGGCCGCTCATCTGGCCGGGACAACACGCCGGTTTTCTCGGCCCCAAGCACGATCCCTGGCACATCCGGCAAGACCCTAACAGGCCCGATTTCCGGGTCGGGAGCCTGCATCTGGATGATGGCACGAGTCGCCTCAACGATCGCCGGGCCTTACTGGAACAGATGAACCAAAAGCGGCAAGGTGCTTCGCTCTCCGACGCGCGGACGATGACCGAGCAGCAGGAAAAGGCATTCAGCATATTGACCTCCGGGAAAGTAGGTCAGGCCTTTGAATTGGACCGGGAACCGCTTGCCGTACGCGATCGTTATGGCCGGCACGCTTACGGTCAATCGCTCCTGCTGGCACGTCGTTTGGTCGAGGCAGGAGTCTCGATTGTACAGGCCAACATGGGTCACGTTCAGAACTGGGACCACCACGGCAACATTTACCCCACCCTGAAAGACCGCATGCTTCCACCCTTGGATCGTGGCGTATCGGCATTGCTGGATGATTTGGATGGACGGGGCTTGCTCAGCGATACGATGGTAGTAATGTTCGGTGAGTTTGGTCGAACCCCCAAAGTGAATACGGGTGCTGGACGAGACCACTGGGGTCGGGCATTCTTCGCGCTGTTCGCTGGCGGCGGAGTGCGAGGCGGTCAGGTGATCGGCAAGACCGATCCCATTGGTTCGGATCCCATCTCGCATCGGTTTTCACCGATGGATTTGGGAGCAACGATCTACCAAGCGCTGGGTGTTGACCATGAAGCCGAAGTGCGCGACCCATTGCAGCGCCCGGTTCGTCTCAATGCCGGCGTGCCGATGGATCTGCTTTATTCGTGAGGTGAGTAAAAAAAGAGGGTGGCGAAGCAGTGAAATACATCACTGCTTCGCCACCCTCTTCCTCAAGGCTTTTTCAGAGGATCGATCGCACCATGTTGCGTCGCTGATGGATAGACCTTCACTTTTTCAAGTTCCCCACGGCGAATAGTGATTTTCCCGTCATTCCGAAATACCCAAGGCGGTTTGCCGAACGCCGGACCACTGGGAGTCACCACCGTCAATTCGTAGTCCCCGGCCTGGAGTTTGACCGGCTCACCAGGGCTGAGGCGATGAAGTACTTCGCCGTTTTGTTTTACCTCAACTTCCACGGTTGGATCGATACAGTCAATCACCAAGGTGCCTTTGTTGGTGAGCGTGTAATAACCCCAAACCAGTCCGCTGAGAATCATAAACAACATGCCGAACTGCAAAAATCCGCCAATTCCGTGGTGCGGATTTTGTTGTGCTGCGTTTTCGGTTGTCATCATGGAGGCCGGCACACGGGTCATGCCCGAACCGGCGACGGCGCGCGTGCTGGTGGAACTCGGAGAGGCACCGGTTTGCGGCTGGACCGAGAATGCTCCCGACCCGTTTGAAGCCGGGGAAAGCACGCGCACTGCTCCGGATGGCGTGGTCGGTGCGACGACCACCGGCATGCTTCCCGACGGTGTGGGCTGAACCCGAACCGAGCCTGACGGCGATGCGGGAGTAACTGCCGGATTGCTCCCGGATGCACTTCCGGGTTTGAAACTGCCGGAAGTTCCCGACACCGCCGGAACCATTCCCGAGGCTGAACCGGGTTTGAAACTGCCCGAGGCCGATGTGTCTGCTTTCGGCGCAGAAACACGCGGAAGATTGACCGAACTTCCGGTCGGTGACGGAGCATCCGACGCGAGCGGAGGAGGGGCCAACAATGCCGGTGAGACAATCGCCGGCGGCAGGTGATGCACCGGCGGTGAAATCACCCGCATCAGCCGATCGATCACGACCATTGCTGAAGCGGGTCGATCCTTCGGATTCTTGGAGAGCAGTTCCATCACCAAATTGGATAGAAGCGTCGATACTTCGGGGCGTTTGGCCGTCACGCGCGGCGGATGCCGAACTTCAACCTTGCGCAGCATGGCCACGACACTGCTTCCATCGAACGGGCGCTCGCCCGTCAACAATTGATAGAGGACACATCCGAGACTGAACAGGTCGCTGCGTGAGTCGACAGGTTCGCCGCGCGCCTGTTCCGGCGACATATATCCCGGAGTTCCCAACACAATCCCGGAGGACGTCATACCGGGATCCCCATCCGAACGCCTGGCCAGACCGAAATCGAGCAACTTGACTCGATCCCGGCTCCGTTCAAGCCAGATGTTTGCCGGTTTGATGTCTCGATGAATGATCCCCTTCTCGTGGGCGATCGAAAGGCCCTCGGCAATTTCTCGGCCGATGCGCACGACATCCGAGACTTTTAATTGTTCGCTATGAATACGCGCTTCCAGGGTCTCTCCCGAAAGCAATTGCATGGCCATGAAGGCAAAACCGCGATCTTCGTGGACCTGGAAGATGGTTACGACATTGTCGTGAATCAACTGGGCCATCGAACGGGCTTCGCGGAGGAATCGGCCCCGAGCATCTTCGATTCCCGTCAATCCGGGCCGCAATACCTTCAGCGCAACTCGGCGGTTGAGCATGACGTCTTCAGCTTCAAAGACAACACCCATTCCGCCGGAACCCAGCTCGCGGATCAATCGGTAGGGGCCGAGTTGGCCGATTTCTTCAACGGTCAGCATAAGGGAAGGTACCGAAGGTGTTCCGTCGCCGAAATTGAGCGTGAATTCGCTGTTGGTCAGGGATGCGGAGGGAGTGTCTAATGGTAGTTGGCTGGAAACTGATTTGGAGGGGCCAGTGCCGGATTTTGAGTTGGTAAACATGAATCGATCGCCTCACCTCGTGTGACCTGATCGTTACCAGGTTGCCGGAATCTTCCCGTCCTCGTTCACGACTCCAAATGAATCCTATAGAGCATACACCATTCCAAAGCACCTCTATACTCTTTTCCCATCCATTTGAAAAGAGCGTTGGGGAGTTATAATACACTCTTTGAAGCAAAATGGATAGAATCGATCGCAGATTCATCCGGTGCTGCTTCCAGACTGCTCGTTGCATCGCGCCGGACACTTCGAGCTCTCCCGAGTGTTATGCTCGGCCAACCGAGGATTCCAACATGACGTCGACCCCTGTACGCTCCACCAAACCGATTATCCGCCAAACCAAACTGTTAATCAACAACGAATGGGTAGATGCCGTTGACGGCTCCACCTTTGAAACCATCAACCCGGCCACGGGCGAGGTCATCGCCAAGGTTGCTCACGCCGGAGCCAAGGACGTCGACCTGGCGGTTCGCTGTGCTCGCCGAGCGCTCGAATCTTCCCGGTGGAGCCGGATGGATGCCGCGGATCGCGGCCGGCTCCTCTTCAAACTCGCCGATCGTATTGAACAAGAATCCGAAGAACTTGCGGTTCTCGAATCCTATAACTGCGGCAAAACGATCACCGATTCACGCGGTGATCTTCAAGGGGTTGTGAACACTCTCCGATACTATGCCGGATGGGCCGACAAAATTGAAGGCCGAACTGTTCCGGTTCGGGGAAGTTTTCTCTCCTACACCCTCCGCCAGCCGGTCGGAGTGATCGGTCAAATCATCCCCTGGAATTTCCCGCTCCTTATGCTTGCGTGGAAATGGGGGCCGGCCCTGGCCTGCGGCAACACCCTCGTGATGAAACCGGCCGAGCAAACCCCGCTCACGGCATTGCGGGTCGGGGAACTGGCGATCGAGGTCGGCTTCCCGCCCGGCGTCATCAACCTGCTCAACGGGATGGGCGAGACGACCGGAAATGCCATGGTTATCCATCCCGGCATCGACAAGATCGCCTTCACAGGACACGTCGATACCGCCAAACTGATCCAGAAGAACGCTGCCGACACCCTCAAACGAACAACCTTCGAGCTCGGCGGAAAAAGTCCCAACGTCATCTTCGCCGATGCCGATCTCGAGCAAGCGGTTGCCGGGGCCTTCCATGCCATATATTTCCATTGCGGTCAATGCTGTACTGCCGGAAGCAGACTGTTCGTTGAGGAAAAGATCCATTCGGAATTTGTCAATCGACTGGTGGAAAAAGCCAAGAAGCGCAAACTGGGCGATCCTCTGGATGATTCCACGGAACAGGGGCCTCAGGTGTCCAAGGAACAACTGGACAAAATCCTGGGCTACGTGGAGATTGGTCAGAAACAGGGTGCCAAGCTGGTTCTGGGCGGCAATCAGTTTGGGGATCGCGGGTTTTTTGTAACCCCCACGGTATTCGACAACGTCCGCGATGACATGGCGATCGCCAAGGATGAAATTTTTGGCCCGGTCGTCAGCATTCTGCCCTTCAAGGCGATGGATGAGGTGGTTGAGCGCGCCAACAACACCTCTTACGGCCTGGCGGCCGCCATCTGGACCAAGGACATCGACAAGGCCCACCTCTACGCGAAGCAGGTCAAGGCCGGCACGGTGTGGGTCAACTGCTATCACGTCGTCGATACGACGACGCCGTTTGGCGGCTTCAAGATGTCCGGGCAAGGTCGAGAGAATGGGGAGTCTGCCCTGGAACATTACACGGAGTTGAAGACGGTTACCATCAAGCTGGGCAGTTGACGATCGAAACAAGACTCTTAGCTACGACCCCCCAGAGAATGTGGTTACCCCCTCGGAACGTATCGATACGGTTACGGGTTGCTCGCAAATGAGTGAGGATCGTTTGAGAGAATCGGTCGAGGCGGTGGCGTGGGTTCCGCGGAAGTGGCTGTTGGGGAACTGCTGAAGGTACTGATCGCCGGTTGTTGATCGCGGAGCAGCGGATCGCGGGTATACGATTTTCGCTGACCCCATCCGCAGCCTGCGCTCAGTAACAGAGTGGCGGCACACAAAGCTCGCCAACCGTCGCGCCCAGACATGAAAGAATCCCCGGCTCGCAGATCCGAACGACCATTCCTGCTTCACTCCGGTAACGGCCCAAACAGACTTTCGCATTCGCTCGATTGCTTCCCAGGCATGACTCGCGATCGACGGGTCTTCCGATTCGGTCAACAGATCGAGATCCGGCCAAAGCCAGGTCAAGTCTTCCTCGGCGATCAAGTCGATCATTTCGTGGACCGATGCCGGATCGCTTCCGCAAAGCGCTTTGCGCGTGACCGTAAGAGCCACGCATTCGCCGAGCCGGGCCTGGATGGCCAGTGCTGCCCGTCGAAGGACGGCACGACTCGATCGTTGTGCGATCGAAAGTGCGTTGATGACGCCGTCTCGATCCAGAGGTTCGGACCAGCCGAGGCTTTGGAAGGCAGCGAGTTGAACCTGGGGCGAATGGTGTTGTGTGCAGCGCAGCAATAGTTCTTCGGTTTCCGCTCCCGGATGCCCGCGCAGAGCAAAGAGAATCGCGGTAATCAGCTCATCGGGCTTGCTCGATTCGGTCCCGCCCAGCCAGGAAGTGACAGCCCAGCCGGTGGACAGCCACTTTCGAGCGAGCCCGCGCAAGGCCATCCCCGCACGCTCGTCGCGCGACCATCGCAAACAGCGCACCGCCTGGGCTGAATAGGGATAATCGGCTTCGGATAGCCGGCGCAAAATCGCTTTGGACGCATCGACACGCAACTCGTCGATCGCCGCGAGGATATCGGGGTGCTCGCTGCGATCGTCGGTCAGCAACTGGTGAACCAGTTCTTCACCGATGCCGTGGAGGTATTCGAGCAAGACAGGCTCAGCATCGCGCAAGAAAGCGGTCTGCCAGCGCACCGCATCGCGGCGGGGAGCATCGGCTCTCTGGTCGGGAACTGTCTGAACCGCGCCGACGATGGCGAAGGGCTTCGACAAACAGCCGGGTCAACAGGGGATCGGCGACATCGGGGCAGGAGTCGGCCAGGCGATGGACCAATTCGCCGATTTGAGCATCGGTATACACATGGGTCGGAACCCAGCCGCGACGAATCCCTTCCAATGCGAGCAGGAGAACGCGGCACGGCACATCGGCCCAGATGTTTCAGGGGTTGAGTCAGGTAATCCCCAAAGGCGGGCATGGAAACCAATTCGGCACAATATAGATGCGCGAGGGAAGCGCAACTGCTTCCTCAGCGCAGTGAAGTAAGCGCGGCAACGATTGGGTATGGTTCAATTCGCGCAAGGCTTGCGCAATATCGATCCGATACCAGGCCTGCTCCGTTGCATCCGCACTCAACTCGCGGCCCAATTGTCGTTGAAGTACCCGTGCTGCGTCCTCGGTGCCGATCTCGACCAGAGCGCGAACGGAAATGAGAAATTGCAAACCTGCTTCCAGTTGCGATTCGATTGCTTGGAGATTGCCGTGCGCGAGAAAAACCTCAAAACGAGCCCGAGCGGCCTTGACGGCGGAAGAGCTTAACTGGCCCTCTTGAAAGAAATGGACGTGCTGAGACGCCACATTCGGAGTGGTGGCCATTCGTGCAACTTGACCCTGGAGACGGATGGCGCGGGGCCAATGCCGGCGTGAGCCGAACATCAGCACCAGGGCACCCAACACAACCAGGAGTATGGGGACGAACATCGCTCCTCCACATCCGTTTTGGCCAAGGGTCGGGTGCCGGCACATCCCGATGTCACCGGCTACTCTCGAATTTGCCCTTCGCCGAGAACCACATATTTGTAGCTCGTCAATTCCTGGAGGCCGCATGGACCACGGGCGTGGAACTTATCGGTACTGATGCCGATCTCCGCGCCCAAACCCAATTCAAAACCATCGTTGAAACGGGTGCTGGTATTTACCATTACTGCCGATGAATCCACCGCCTGGGTAAACCTTCGCGCCGCTGCGTAATCACGGGTGATGATCGCATCGGTGTGTTTCGACCCATAACGATTGATGTGGACAATGGCAGCCTCCAAGTCCGCCACCAGCCTTATCGACAGAATCAGATCGCAATATTCAGCCGCATAGTCCGCTTCTGTCGCAACTCTTGTATTGGGCAGTAAAGAGTGACTTTTTTCGCAGACGCGCAGTTCAACGCCGAGTGTTTGGAGGGCCAGGGCAATCGCCGGCAGGAAAGTTTGGGCAAGATCTTCGTGTAAGAGAAGGCTTTCCAGCGCGTTGCAGACGCCCGGTCGTTGACACTTCGCGTTGATGATTATTCTTTGGGCCATTTCCAGGTCGGCGGAGCGATCGACATAAATGTGACAATTTCCCAGGTAATGCTTCAAAACCGGCATGGCGGCTTCCGCAACGACGCGGTGAATCAGGCTCTCGCCGCCGCGCGGGATCGTCAGGTCGATGTAATCTTTTAGCTTGAGCAAGTGTCCAACCGCAGCGCGGTCGAGAGTAGATACCAACTGCACGGCATATTCCGGCAAGCCGGAATCCTGGAGTCCCTCGACGAGCAGTTGCTGCAGAACGGTATTGGAGTGAAACGCCTCTTTCCCGCCGCGCAGGATGACCGCGTTGCCGCTTTTTACGCAGAGGCGCAGCGGCATCCACGGTGACATTCGGGCGCGATTCATAGAGAAAAAAGATCACCCCCAACGGTACGGAGATTTTTTGCACTTGCAATCCGTTCGGCCGAATCGAACCTTCTCGAACCTGCCCAACCGGATCGGGCAAAGCGGCAATCTGGCGAAGTCCTTCTGCCGCGGCCTGGATGCGCTGGGGGGTTAGCCGAAGTCGATCGAGATTCGCAGCGGTCAGCCCAAGCTCTGCCGCAACTTCCTCATCTTTCCGATTCGCGGCCAGGATATCGTCGGTATGCCTTCGCAGAAGCTCGGCAACATGGGTAAGCCAGCGATCTTTTGCCGCCCGAGTGACGGTTGCGAGTTCCTGCCCGGCCGAGCGAGCATTTTGGGCAAGGTTCAGGCAATATGCGGAAAGGTCCATAGGGGAATCCAAAAAGACATAAGACGGGACTAACCACAGAGTCACAGAGAACACAGAGAAGACAGAGAGAGAAGACAATTACTGCGAAACGAACGAAAAAAATTCAGAAGGATACAACAGAAAAATACAAGATAGCGTTTTCTCTGTGCATTAACTTTCGATTTTTCTCTTTTTTTCGTCCCTCTCTTTAATCTCTGTCTTTAGTCGTCTCTGTGTTCTCTGTGACTCTGTGGTTAGTCTGTATTCTGTCTTGGCTTGTAAGTGAGTCTGCGTCGGCGATGGCTGCCCACAGTCGGACGGCGTCCCGCGTTGCGGCGACGTCGTGAACCCGCAAGATTTGTGCTGCACCCAGCGCGAGTGCGAAAAGAGGCCACCGCGACCGACCCGGCCACGCGCTCGGATCGTGGCCTCTCGATGATTTGACCGATGACTCCCTTTCGCGAAACTCCCAGACAGATCGGTCGGCCCAATCTTTGAAACGCGGCCAGTTCTTTGAGCAAGAGTAAATTGTGTTGCATCGTCTTGCCGAAGCCGATTCCCGGATCGAAAGCAATGGTAGCTGGACTGATTCCTTGCGAGGTCAGTTCGTCGAATCGTTCTCGAAAATATTCTCCCACTTCGCGGACGACATCGGCGTAAGTTGGATTGTCCTGCATCGTTGCCGGTGTACCCTGCATGTGCATCACGATAACCCCGGCATTGAACGAATGGACCACTTCCACCATCGTCGGGTCGCCGCGCAATCCGGTGATGTCGTTGACGATGACTGCACCTGCTTGAAGGCATTGCCGCGCAACCTCAGCTTTGGTGGTATCGATGGAGAGAGGGATTGTGGTGCGATGCGCGTAATTCCACGACCAAGGGCACCACTCGATCGCGTTCTTCCAAGGTAGAAATGGGTAACGCACCCGGACGACTCGATTCCCCGCCGACATCGAGAATGTCAGCGCCTTCGGCAATCAATTGCAGGGCATGTTCGAGCGCAGCTTCCTGAGAAAAGTATCGGCCGCCATCGGAAAAACTATCCGGAGTGACGTTTACGATGCCCATGATGAGGGCACGCGGCCCGATCTCAAAATGACGATCGCCGCAATCCCAGATGTGAGGAGTCATGATGCCTAATGCCTAATGCCTAAGGAGCGTCTTGCGGTGCCACCGGCTTGGGCCGATATTTCCAGGGCTTTTCCAGCATGCTGACGATCTGCACCGCCATCTGATTGCACATGCGCGTTTGCGCCGTGGCGTTGCTTTCGCCCACTTCCGGTAGATACCGGCCCGGCGCACGAACCAATACCGGGATAGGCGTGTCCGGATTCTCGCCGAGGGGAGGATTGTCTGGATCGAACGGCGGCAGTTCGGTCGGCGGCAGCACGCCTTCCGGCTTGGGCGGATTGGAGAGGATTTTCCCAGTACGCAAATCGCGCCAGACAATCTGGACGCCCAATTGCAATTCCCCTTCACGAACTTCGTTTTGCTCGGTGCGGTTCAGGATCTGCTTGGCGAATGTGACGAGTGTGCCAAGCAATTCGGTATCCGCTTTGAGCGGCTCGCTCACGATCTTGAAGGGTGTCTTGAGCTGAATCTGTTCCTGAACCCGTCGCGTCAGTTCAACTTCCATTTCGCGGTAAGGCGTTGTTTGAAACGTCTTGTTCTTGAAAATGGGGAGATAGATCGTCTTGATGTTATGATCGTAATTATCCCTGCTGCTGTAGCCGAGAATGGTAAAATGCCCGTCCCAACCGCATCCCGACATCAGACCGGTTCCACCGACCAGCAAGCTTGCCAAAAAGCGTCGTCGAGAGCTGATTGTTTCGAGCAACATATTCATTCCCTCCGGGAATAGTGGTTGGTGGTCAGTGGTCAGAAAAGACCAATACGCAAAGGCTTTCTGTTTTTGCATTTACTGACCACTGACCACTAATCACCGACCACAATTTGCATTTACTGACCGCTGACCACTAATCACTGACCGATATTTGCATTTACTGACCACTAACCACTGACCACTGACCACTATTTGGGTATCGCTTGCCCCTGCACGCCGCCGACCGGCACGACGGGATTGGGCGTCTGCGGAACCACGCCTGGATCATTCACGATGGCAGTCGGCGTCTGCGGGACCACGCCTGGAACATTCGGAACCTCCTTGCCGGGTTCCAATCTCGGGGCATCGTTACCCAGAAACGCCTTGGTCAAAAGCCGCGAAGTCTCCGATGTGAAGCTTGGGTCTTTGGATTCTTTCAATTGCCTCTGGAGGTCCATCATGTTGGCGATGGCCATTTTCTCGAACCGGGTGTCACGATACCGTCGGCGGACTAACTCGTAGTAGAACCAGGCCGATGCCGGGTGGCCGGTTGACGATAATACTCGCCGAGTGCGAAATCCTTTTCAGCCTGTGCAAAGCGAATCGTTTCCTGTTGCCGGCTGATCCAATCGCCGTTATCTGCGGCAAATTTCGGAACGGTCGCCTGAGCTTGTTGAATGATCTTGAGAGCTTCGCTATTCTTTCGGCCGTCGTAAAGGGGTCCGCCGGTGCTGTTCAACTTGGCATAGACGACCAGTTGCCAGGCCGCATCCCTCATTTCAGTACGCTTGCCGTTCAGATCATCCATCTGGACCAATGCCGTAAGGAATTGATCTGCCTCGCGGTAGTGTCCGCGTTTGAAATTGACGTAACCGATGTAATAAAGTGCCTTGTCGGCATAGGGGCCGGTCGGATCGTTGTAGTAGACCTGCTCCAACATGTGAACGGCATGGGCCTCTTCATCGAATGTTGGTTTGGCCTTGTCGAAATGGATGAAATTCGATGGCACGAACCAGCGTTTGCCTTCTTCTTTTTCCTCCTCCATTTTCAACTGTTTCCAGGTGTCTTTCAGCCAGAACATGGCGATATCGTACATTCGCGCCACAGCCTGCTCGCGGTAAACCCCGAACGAGAAATCGTTCAGCAGGCGATTGTACGTGGACATTGCATCGGCAAGTTCGCCCAACTGCTTTTTCGATTCTGCTTCAAAGAAACGAGCCTTTTCGGCGGTGAGAGGCGGATTCTTGGTGTTCTCGGCAACCTTGTGGAAGAGTTCTGAAGCTCGCTCATAATTCTCCAGTCGGTAGAATTCCTCGGCATCGAGGAAGATGGGGTCGACCTCTGCGCGACATTTGCACCGGCAGGTTCGCGATGCATCGCACGGACGACCGTCGTGTCCTGGGTGGGTGCCGTGGCATCCGCAGATTTGGCTCATCCTTCGCTTTGGAATCGGATGACGAGGAACTCCAGGGATTGAGCGATTGGCAGCCTGCCGTCATCGCAACTCCCAGGAGAGTCGAGAGCAACAACATCCGACCGCGGAACCGATGGAGCGAGTGTGCCAGCTGCATGCCTGTCCTTTCCCCTCAACAACGGTATCCAACAACAAGATCCCAGGGTTCGCAAAGCCTCACCCTGGGATACTTCAACCCCGGAATAACCATTCAACTCACATAACCGAGCAATCGCGGTCGTCGGCCCAATACACACGACACCCAGTAACCCAGCCATTGCCGCAATTCTGCTTGCAAATTCTTCGGCAATATTTCCGGAGCCGATGAATCATCCCGGCTCCAGCGTCGAAGGCATTCCAGTGCGGGCCAACTGACGGGCCTGCGATCGCGATGACTCAATTCGCACTTTGGACAAAGCACTCCGCCCGCCATCGGGCTGAAGGAAAGTCGAGCGGCGCGTTCGAGCAGCTCGGCGGAACCGCAAACGACGCACGTTTCCAATTGCGGTCGATAACCGAGTTCGCGCAACCACACCAGATCAAATCGGCTGGCCAGGGTCAAAGGCTCCTCGACTCGATGATGCAGCCGGCGCAACAGATCGAAGTGTCTTATCGAACAGGAGTGGATGCGGATCGTTGTCCTGCGTTCCCTCGCCCAGCAATTCCGCGATGTAGTAGCCCGTGTTAAGCGCATTCAAATCGCTGCGCAATCCAGGAAAGCGTTCCTCCACTCTCGCCTCGGTCAGCAGTTCCAGGCCGCTATTTTTACGGATGAGGACGATACTGCAAACCGATAGCAGGTCAAGAGCAACTTCGAAGTTTGATCGTAGACGTCGCCCACCTTTCGCCAGTGCGCGCACCTTCCCCAATTCGCGCGTCCACAACGTGACAATTCGGCTACTTTCGCTCCAGTCGCTCGTACGAACCACCAAGGCGGTTGCCTTTTCCAACTGCATCTCGTCCTCCTTGGTCGGTTGGCGGGGCGCGGGGTGCGGGACGCGAAAAAACCATGAATGCCCGCGTCCCGCACCCCGCGTCCCGCACCCCGCATCCCGCGAACAATGCCCGCAAAGTCGTCATTTCTCATTCGTTCGACCCTTGCGGTGATAAATTCGGTAAACTTTGCCGACTTTGCCGGTCAGTTTCTTGCAATCTGCTTCGCGGAGCCGTATAGTTCACATTCGTTGTTCGCTCACCACATTAGCCAGGATTTACGACGGTGACAGCATCTCCGATTGAAATGAAAGTACCCAAGTCCACACGTTCGGCGAAACCCCGTGAAGCGGCCATCCGAGAGGGTAAGTCTATGCCTGCGCTGAAAATCCGGCGCATCGACTGTTCGGCAGCCAATGCCCCGAAGCAACTTCTCGCGTTACGCGAGCAGTTTAGCGAACAGGGTTCGATCGTCTCTCCCCAGGGCCGTAAACTCACGCAAGCGGTCTTCGGCGAGGCTTTGCCTCCCTTGCGCGTCGTTCAAAAGATTTGCGATGAGGTGCGCGATCGAGGCATCAACGCCGTATTGCATTATACTGAACAGTTGGATAAGATTAAACTCACTCCCAAGACGATCCGGGTGAGTCAAGAGGAACTGTCGGCCGCGTATGCCGCAGCGGATTCCGAATTTCTCGGAACCGTCCGAAGGGTTCGCGATAATGTCATGCAGTTCCAGATGGGGCTGCTCAACAAGGACGCCCTGCTGCCGCTTTCCGAACATTACGAGATTCAAATGCGCTATCGGCCCCTCAAGCGGGTCGGCATTTGTGTTCCAGGCGGGGCGGCGGCCTATCCTTCGACGCTGGTGATGACGGTTTGCCCCGCTCAGGCGGCAGAAGTCAAGGACATTGTCGTCGTGATGCCGCCCACGGAGAACGGCGCGAATAACAAAGATATGCTGGCCGTCTGCCATGCTTTGGGCGTGAAACAGGTCTATCGAATCGGGGGTGCCCAAGCGGTCGCGGCGATGGCCTACGGGATCGATGGATTACCTCCCGTCGATATGATTGTGGGGCCTGGAAACATCTTCGTCGCGCTGGCCAAGCAGCACGTTTACGGCAAAGTCGCCATCGACTGCCTGGCCGGTCCGAGCGAGGTGGTCGTCGTAGCTGACGGCTCCGCTCAAGCAGACTTTGTGGCCGCGGACCTGATTGCCCAGGCCGAGCATTCGCCCGGCGTCGCCATCCTTGTGACCTGGCTGCCGGACCTCCTGGAGCAAGTCGAGTTGTCGCTACAAAAACAACTCAAGAACCTCAATCGCGCCGACCTGGCGCAGGCGAGTTTGCACGATTTCGGTGCCTTTGTCCTCACCGCAGACAAGGATCAGGCCATTTCGATCGTCAACGATCTGGCACCTGAACATTTGCATATACAAACAAAAGACCCCGAATCGTTTGCCGAGAAAATCGACAATGCCGGTGCGATCTTCCTTGGAGCTTACACTCCGGTAGCCATCGGCGATTACGCCGCCGGGCCATCGCACGTGCTTCCCACCGGAGGAACCGCTCGTTTTGCCAGCGGATTGACGGCCAATGACTTCCGTCGTCGAACGAGTATCTTGAATTTTACGCGCAACGGTCTGCGCGAGATTGCGGATGACGTGTTGTTGATGGCGAACAAGGAAGGATTGAGCGGCCATGCCGCAAGCGTGTCGGTTCGTCTCAAGGACACCCTGCCAACGCCCCGACCACCGAAGAAACCACCGGTTAAAGCTAAGAAATAGCGATTCGTTCGCATGTGCAGGCAATGCTTATGTGGCTTTACGAAATTCTCAAGGACTATGAATAAATCGCGACTATGAGATTTTCTGTAGCCTTCTTCAATTGCAATGAACGAAAGCCCGACTGGGGCGCGATCGCATCGACCTTGCACGAAGCCGTAAGAGATGAACCACATGTCTTGGGTCTCTGTGAATTGTATGATTACGAGAATGTGATTGAACTTATTGCCGTTTTGAGCCATGAGACGGGCAAGAAATATCGTCAAATAACCAGTAAACCTTACCCGCCGGGGCCACGCTTGGGGATTCTGATTGATACGACTCTCGGGCGGTTGCAGCATGTTGGCGACGACGAGGGCTATCGTCACGGAGCAGATTGGAGGAACTGGTTGGCGGGCCGAGTCGAACTTTTCAAGCCGGGCACAACAGTTCCGTCGTTGCAACAGCTTGTAGTTATCGTAAACCACTGGACCTCAATGAAGAAGGGCAGACGGGACACGATAGCGAGCCGTGAGATTCTCGCCTGGGAAGTCGGCAGTTGGATGTGCAGCAAAGACAAACGCGGTCAGCAGGTCGTCGTTGACGACGCAGGACACGCAATTCCAGTTTATCGACAACCATGCGTTGCGATGGGCGACTTTAATTGTGAGCCCGGATCGTCCGAGCTTCGCTCGCCTCGAAAATTTACGCTCCAAGCGATGCGAAACGAGCCAGGCCTGTGGAATCCGCGCAAATTGGAACGGGATACACATGCATTGCTGTATGACCTTTCTTGGCGGCGTCTTGCGGCCTCCCCTTGGGCACCGGTTCCCGGCACTTATGACTGGGGCGACCTTCATTCGCCTGAAATGCTGGATCGGATGCTTGTCAGCGACGCCCTTTGGGACGGGCCGGACATGCGAATTACGTTGAACGACGAACGCCAGGCAATGCGCATCGTTCCCGCCGCAAAGGGGTGCAGCGACCACAGCGCAATTGCCATCAGCGTTGAAACCAAATGAAGGACGTTGAAATGACCAATCCTTACACGAAAATGTTGCTTCACCCGTCTGTTGAAGACAAACGCCAGGCGGTCGAAGCACTCAGACAATTCGCTGAGGCGCTGCAGCAGTATGCGGGACAAGATGTAGACGTTGAGGTTCCGGTCACTGTTCATCCGGAAGACGGTCCTGACAAAGTCGCGCGGGTGCATCTTTCCGTCTATATTCCCAAGACTGACTATGCAAATCTCATACTCGTTGCGCGGTGCCGGGGAAACGATGGATTTCCTGTTACAATTGACCCATATTTTGCCGTTGGCACCTTCCCAAACGGCATCCCGCCGTGCCAGGACCGGCAACAACTTGATGACGCGCTGCAAGAATTCGCGCAATCGCGGGAAGTATTGGGTCTCCTGGATTACATGCTACGACATGCGCGAAAGAGATAGCCCATCGTGACAGTGGGTTATTTGTCTGTGCAATTACCGGCCATAGATCACTGACTGAAAATGATGATTCGAGCGAATATCCAGGAAATGGCGGGCTATGTTCCGGGTGAGCAGCCTCGGGATGACGGCGTTGTCAAACTCAACACTAACGAAAATCCTTACCCGCCTTCCCCCCGTGTTTTCGAGGCGATTCGCGCTGCGCTGACCGGCGATCATCTGCGAAAATATCCGGAGCCTTCCGGACATACTTTTCGAGGCGTTGCGGGCCGGGTTCTGGGCGTCGATCCCGATTCCATCCTGATCGGCAACGGTTCGGACGATATTCTGACGATCGCAACTCGCGCCTTCGTGCCGGAAGGCGGCTTGATCGTCTCGCCGACGCCGAGTTACATTCTCTATCGCAGTTTGGCTGAGATTCAGGGTGCCCGATTCCAGATGGTTCCGTATGGTGCAGAATGGCAATTGCCGCCAGTCTGGCCGATCGCGGATGCCGATCTCACCTTCGTGGCCAATCCCAATTCCCCATCCGGAACCCTGGTCTCACTGGAAAGCATCAAGCACTTGGCAGAACAATCGAAAGGACCGATCGTTCTGGACGAAGCTTACGTCGATTTTGCCGAAACCAACGGGTTGCAGTTGGCTGGAAAGTCGGTGATCGTCACGCGGACATTGAGCAAGTCCTACGCCCTGGCCGGCATTCGGTTTGGCTTCGCGGTTGCCGATCCGGCGGTGATTCGGGAATTGTTCAAGGTGAAGGATTCCTATAATTGCGATGTCCTGAGCCTGTGCGCTGCCGCCGCAGCGCTGGAAGATCAAGAATATCTGCGCAGACACGCGCCAAAATCCTTGCTACCCGGCAGCGGATGACTCTGACCTTACGAGGATTTGGTTTTGAGGTAACACCCAGCCAGTCTAATTTTGTCTGGTGCCGGCGCTTCGATCGACCGGTTAAGCCGATCTACGAAGCGTTGAAGGAGCGAAAATTACTGGTACGCTACATGAACTACCCGGACTTCGGCGATGGGTTACGCATCTCCGTGGGTACGGATTCTGAGATCGATTTGTTATTCTCTTATCTGACCGACATTCTGAACGCCAAGAACTAACATGCCCCGAATCGCAAGCATCCGCCGGGAAACGACCGAAACCAAGATCGACTTGACGTTGGATCTCGACGGAACGGGCCGGGCCGATTTGAGCACCGGCATCGGTTTCTTCGATCACATGCTGACACATCTCGCCAAACACGGTTTATTCGATTTGACCGTCAAGGCCGAGGGCGATTTGCACATCGATTCGCACCACACCGTGGAAGACGTCGGAATCTGTATGGGCGAATGTCTGGTCGATGCGCTCGGCAACAAAGCAGGAATTCGCCGTTACGGCAGCGCAACGCTGCCGATGGATGAAACGCTCGTGACCGCTGCGGTCGATCTGAGCGGCCGGCCTTTTCTGGTCTGGAAGGCCGACATAGCCAACGAGTTATTGGGGAACTTTCATTCCTGCGCTTGCCGAGGAGTTTTGGCGAGCGGTTTCGTCGGTGGGAGGCTTCAATCTTCACGTGATATTGCACCACGGCCACAACACCCATCATCAGATCGAGGGGATTTTCAAGGCGATCGCCCGCGCCCTGCGCATGGCGGTGGAACCCGATCCGCGCGGCGGTGGCATCCCATCGACCAAGGGTGTTTTGGGTGGGCCTGGCCACACCGGAGAGTCGTAGTCTGATTCAACCGGGGTTGAGCATACCCAACTTGACCTCTTCTTCTCGAAGGATAGACTCAATTCAACATGCTTCACACTTGAAATCGTCATCGACGGAATGAGTTTAGCCGATGTCCTTTGTGCGTCCATCTCTGCTCGTGTTGGGTCTTCCTCTCTTTTTGGCAGGCTGCTCGGCCCCCAAAGAAGAAGGCCAACAGACGCTGTCGAAATTGAACGTGGTTCTCGAGAAATCGACAACGGTCCTGGCCACGATTCACGATCAGCAAACCGCCGGCGCTGCGGGCGACGATCTCCGAGCATTGGCGCAGGAGTGGAACGACCTGCGCGCCCTCGACCAAAAATTCAAATTTAACCGATCGACGTGGGATCAACTGCTCAGCGACGAAGCGCGCAAGAAAACTTCGGATTTGAAAGTGCAGTTTACGATGGAATACGACCGCGTACGCAAGCTGAAGACCGCGCTGACCGAGGAATGGGCGGCTCTGTCGTTCGTCGGCGGCGCAGCGGTTCTGGACGTGCACCAGTTGAAGACGGTCGATACGCCCGAACTGGAGAACTTCGAGAAGGCTTTTGCCCGTTGCCGTCGAAATTAATGGACAATGGATAATGGACAATGGACAATGGATAATGGACACCTTGCCGTTATCCATTGTCCATTATCCATTGTCCATTGTTTGGGGAACACGCCATGAGCACCGACGCCGTCGATCGCGGACAAGCCAGAATGAAAGAGTTCATGAGCCTGCTGCCGCTGACCCTCGAACTCGCAGGGTTGCCCAAGTCGGAGCCCGGCAGGCAATTTAACGAAGGGCAAATGGAAGTTCGTGTGACTGTGATTCGCAACGCTTTCAAAATGGCGAAGCAGCTTCTCCTGGAGATCGCCAAACCGGTGGAAGGGTCATAGAAATTTGTGGAATTCGGCGAGGAACTGGGGGAAATTGGATTGACGCGCCAAAATCGGCCCGGTTAACTTATATCTTCCCCCCAATGGATTGATTGATCCTGAAGTGATTCGCACTCCAAAATTCTCTTGTTTGGAATCTTTCGATGGTGAAATTCCGCCTATTCATTTTACTTGCCGTCATCGGCATGGTTTCCGCGGGAGGCGTCTTCTCCCAGGAGAAAAAAGATGCGCCGATCAAGGGCACGTTACCCAAAAACTGGGGTAAGCTCGGCTTGAGCGACGACCAGAAGCAAAAGGTCTACAAAGCTCAGGCGAAGTACAACGAAAAGATCGATAAACTCAAGGCCGAGATCAAAGCGCTGCAAGCGGAGGAAAAGAAGGAACTCGAAACCGTGTTGACGTCGGACCAGAAGAAAAGACTGATCGAAATCCTCACCGGCGTGAAGGAACCCGAAAAGCCGAAGGATAAGTGACGGCCTCCCTGCCAATCGATTGAGCCGGAAGCATTAGCGACGGATAACGAGCCGGAAGCGTAAGCGACGGTTTTGCATACACCAACCGTCGCTTACGCTTCCGGCTCGTTCGATTGCGAATTCATTCGATCGCGGATAGGATACTAGTGAAGAAAATCATTTCGCAAAACAAACGATTGATCGACTTTGTCCATGAACGACCCCGAAAAAACAGGTGCTTACCAGCCTAATGCCGGTGCGGACAGCGAACCAGCGCCTGTTCTGCCGGAACACATTGGTCGTTACCGAATCGAAAGAGTGCTTGGCAAAGGTGGTTTCGGCCTCGTTTTTTTGGCGCATGACGAGCAGTTGAGACGTCTGGTTGCCATCAAGGTTCCCCACAGTTATCTCGTGTCGAAACCCAGCGATGCCGAAGCATATCTGACCGAAGCCCGCACGGTGGCAAATCTCGATCACCCGAACATTGTTCCCGTACACGATATCGGCAGCACGGACCAGTTTCCTTGTTATGTGGTCTCCAAATATATCGACGGGACCACCCTTGCCGCACGGCTCAAGCAAGCCAGGTTGTCGCTGAATGAGGTCGTCGAGCTGGTGGCGACTGTCGCCGAAGCCTTGCATCATGCTCACAAGCACGGGTTGGTGCATCGAGACATAAAGCCCGGCAATATTCTGCTCGACCGGAACGATAAGCCGTTCGTCGTGGATTTTGGTTTGGCTTTGCGCGAGTGCGAAGCGGACAAGCGATTCCGTTATGCCGGGACCCCTTCCTACATGAGTCCGGAACAGGCCGGCGGGGAAGGGCATCGGGTCGATGGCCGCAGCGACATTTTTAGTTTGGGCGTGGTCTTTTACGAGCTGTTGACGGGACGACGACCCTTCATGGCCGACTCGCAAGCGGAACTGCTCGACCAGATTGCCTCGGTCGAGGCTCGGCCGCCGCGACAAATTGACGACCATATCCCCAAAGAACTCGAACGCATCTGCCTCAAATCGTTGGCCAAGCGTGCCTCCGAACGATATACGACCGGCAGGGACATGGCCGATGACTTGCGGCATTTTCTGGCGAGCGCTCCCGCACAGGAAAAGTCCGCGCTAACCGGCGCGGTAAAGAATGAGGTCGACTTTGCCACACCGCTCCCGACGCCGATTACTTCCCCGATCAGCGACAGTTATCCCATTAAGATCGTGCCGAAGGGCTTGCGCTCGTTCGACGCGAATGATGCCGACTTTTTCCTCGAGCTATTGCCGGGACCAAGGGATCGAGAGGGTTTGCCGGAAAGCATTCGTTTCTGGAAACCGCTGATCGAAGCGACTCGCTCCGAAAACACTTTCTGCGTGGGGTTGATCTATGGGCCTTCGGGCTGCGGCAAGTCGTCGCTGGTCAAAGCAGGGTTATTGCCGCGGTTAGCGAAATTCGTGACCTGTCTATATGTAGAAGCGAGCGCGGACGAAACCGAGAACCAATTGCTCAAAGGTTTGCGCCGGCAGGTGCCGGACTTGCCGAATAATCTGAGTTTGGTCGCATCCCTGTCGGTATTGCGGCGCGGACAATTTTTGAAATCGGGCCAGAAGGTACTTCTGGTGTTGGACCAGTTCGAGCAATGGCTTCATGCCCCGCGAAACCAAGAGAACACCGAACTGGTGCAAGCCTTACGCCAGTGCGACGGCGAACGGCTGCAATGTATCTTGATGGTTCGGGACGACTTCTGGATGGCGGCGACTTGGTTTATGCAAGCCCTGGAAATTCGATTGGTGGAGGGGCAAAATTCGGCAGCTGTCGATCTTTTCGATCTTCGACATGCCAGAAAGGTTCTGACGACGTTTGGTCGAGCCTTCGGCGCTTTGCCGGAAGGTCAGGTAGGCAAGGAGCGCAACACCTTTCTCGATCGAGCTGTCGCCGGACTGGCTCAAGACAGTAAGGTCTTCCCAGTCAGGCTGGCGCTCTTCGCCGAAATGATGAAGGGAAAGGCCTGGACCCCATCCCAGCTGAAGGAAATCGGCGGAACCGAAGGTGTGGGCTTCACTTTTCTCGAAGAGACTTTTTCCTCTTCCAACGCCCCTCCCCAGCATCGACTTCATCAAAAGGCAGCTCAAGCAGTGCTGAAAGCTCTGTTGCCCGAAGCTGGGATGAACATTCGGGGCCACATGAGGTCGCAGCAAGAGTTGCTGAAGGCCTCGGGCTACGCGGATCGTCCGCAGGATTTTGAGGAAGTCCTGCGCATTCTCGACAGCGAGGTTCGCCTCATCACGCCCGCCGATCCTGAGGGGGTGGAGGGTGGTGGGTGGAGGATGGTGGAGAAGTCTGCCAAGGTGCTCCCGCCACCCTCCACCTGCCACCCTCCACTCGTTACTACCAGTTGACACACGACTACCTCGTGCCGTCGTTGCGGGATTGGCTAACTCGAAAGCAAAAGGAAACGAGACGGGGACGCGCAGAACTGCTATTGGCGGATCGAGCGACCGTGTGGAACGCTCGGCCGGAAAACCGCCAGCTGCCATCGTTATTGCAATGGTTGCAAATTCGATGGTGGACCGGAAAGCGGACCTGGACCCAGCCTCAACGACTCATGATGCAGCAGGCAAGCCGGTATCAGACCGTGCGCGGGTTAATCGCAGCGGGGTTCTTGGCGGCATTGGTCCTCATGGGCTTTGAGATTCGTAGTCGGGTCGATGAGAGAAACAAAGCAACCCACGCCGCCCGATTGGTGCAAGCGCTGCTTTATGCCGAGATTGACCAGGTGCCGGGCATCTTGGCGGAAATCGAGCCGTATCGCCGTTGGGTCGATCCGATGCTCAAGGAGAAACATGCCCAGCTCGACGACGACTCATCGCAGAAACTTCACACCAGCCTGGCCCTGTTGCCCGTGGACCCCAATGAAAGGAATTACCTCGTCAAACGCCTTCTCGATGCATCTCCCCAAGAACTTCCCGTCATTCGAGATGCTCTGATCCCCTACAAGGCAGAATTATTGGATACGTTGTGGGCTGTCGTGGAAGCGCCGCAAAACGGCAAAGATTCACAACGGCTGCGCGGCAGCATGCGCATTAGCGATGTATGCTCCCCTCGATCCACGGTGGTCGAAGGTGCAGCAGCAAATCGCCAATGACCTGGTGGCCGTTCCCCCGGTATATCTGGAACGCTGGATGGCCGCTCTCAGGCCGATCCGGAGTCAGCTTCGCGAAACCTTGTTGACGATTTATCGAGATCGAGACACAAAAGGGGAACCCGTCGAGCGTACTCTGGCAACAAACATTCTTGCCGACTATGTCTCAGACCAGCCTGGCGAACTGGCGAATCTGCTCATGGATGCTGATGAGAAGCAGTTTGGAGTGCTCTTTCCCAAGATCAGAGAAGCCGGCGAAAACGCAGCGAAAACACTGTTGAATGAGATAGCGATCCAACTCCAGCCCCGATGGACGGAATCGGCTTTGAATCCATCGTGGAACGAGCCGGGCACGGCAGTCAAAAGTCGCATCGAATCAGCTCATGGAATCTTGGCCGGCCGCTTTGCCTTGTGTCAAACCATGCCTCTGTCGGAGTTCATCCAGGCAGCTGAAGAATTGCGGCCGTTGGGATATCGACCCACACGGTTCCGCCCGTATGGCGTTGCCGCGAGCGTTCGAGTTGCTGCAATCTGGATTCGCGATGGACGGGATTGGCAAATGTCTCACGGACGATCCGCTGTTGAAATCCACAAGTATGACCTCGAACTCCGAAACCGGGGTTTTCAGCCGATCGATGTCGCGGGCTACTCGGTCGACGGCAAAGACGTCTATGCGGCCTTATGGCTAAAAGTTCCAACCGATTCCTTGCCGGCAGAACTGGTAGTTGGGTTAGAAAAAAAACAACCGTGGAACACAATCGACTCGGTGCGAAAATTGGGCTACCTGCTCAACACATATACGCAGATGGTTTCTACGGACGGCCAAACGCGCATGTGTGCCATCTGGACCAAACTCCCGGGTCAAAATGTTCCTCCTCAGCACATCTATGCCGGGCTCGAAGCAGGCTATTCCGGCGAGAACCATTTTGGAGAGTTGGAAGTCGACGTCCGGTTGAGCAAGGCCCCGCCTTTTCCAAGCACGAGGGAGAGGTATACGCGGCAACTCCAGGAGTGCGAGCAGGCACTGCGAGGCAAGCCGGACGATGCTAATATCCGGTTTCAACGAGCATTGGCCTACTACTATCTTGGCGACAACCAGAAGGCTCTGGCCGATTTGTCGTTCAATATCAATCGAATGGCAGGAGGGGCATTCGCCTATCATTGTCGCGCTATTGTGCATGCCAGATTGGGTAAGACAAAAGAGGCCCAGGCCGACCTGGCCAGGTTTCTGCAACTCAGTCCCGATGCGAGTCTCAATGGCCCTACTGCCGCTGTGGTCGCCGCGAACCTGGGCGCGGATGCGGAAGGCATGAAACAGCTCGAAGCAACCCTTGCCGCCAATCCCAAACAAGTGCCGTTCCTCTACCAAGGTGCCTGTGCGTATTCCATCAGTTCGGGGGTCGTCGCCAAGAAAGATCCATTACGGGCCAAGACCTATGCCGATCGCGCGGTGACGTTGCTCACGGAGGCCGCGTCCTTCAGTTCCCGCTGTTTGTTGGCCATGGAAACGGAAGCGGACTTCGATCCAATTCGGCAACATGCAGGCTATGCGGCACTCTTGAAAGAGGTAACGCTGCATCGACACTACACGGCTATATGGCACGAAAGCGCGGCCTTGACGTCGAAGGAGCTTCATGGCCTCGATCCGGTGGAGCATTTGGCGCGAAGCAGGGATCTGATTGCCGAAGGCTACCGGCCCGCTTCGGTGTCGGTCGCCGAATCGGGAATGGGGCAAAGCGTGACAGCCTCCATCTGGCACCGGCCCGCAATTGACGAGAAGGACAAGGAAAAGCTGGCGAAACGGCAGGTGAATGCAGCGGCGGCCTTGCTGAAGATGGATCGACCGGCAACGGTCTGGCCCATGCTCAAGTATAACTCCGACCCACGAGTGCGCAGCTATCTCATCCATCGCTTGAGTCCGCTGGGTGTCGATGCCGCAGCGATTGTGAAACATCTGGACGAAGAGCTGGACCCAACGATCCGGCGGGCACTCCTGCTGTGTCTGGGTGAGTTTACGCAGAAGGAACTTCCACTCGCCGAGCGCACGGCCCTTTTGCCGAAGCTGATAGCCATCTACAGCACGGATGCCGATCCAGGGCTGCACGCCTCGGCAGAATGGCTATTGCGGACCTGGGGGCAGGAAGCTTGGTTGAAAGAGATCAACGATCGGTGGGTGAAAGAAAAGGAGCAGCAGAAAAAACGCCTCGACGGCATCGAGCAACTCCTCAAGAAAGATAAAGAAAAAGCGATGCCCCAGTGGTTTGTCACGGGGCAAGGACAAACCATGGTGGTTATCCCCGGCCCCGTTCAGTTCCTGATGGGATCTCCTCTCACGGAAGCCGGCCGGCAGGATTCCGAGCCACTGCACAAGATCCGAATCGGCCGGGCGTTTGCCATCGCTTCCAAGCCCGTGACGGTTGAGCAATACCAGCAGTTCGACAAGTGGTACACACTTCCCCCAGCATACACCAGGCTGGCGAACTTGCCCGTGGTGGCTACAGACTGGTATCGGGCGGCATCCTACTGCAACTGGTTGAGCCAACAGGAAGGTATTCCCGAACGGGAGTGGTGCTACGAAACCGACTCGGTGGGAAAGGCAGGCCCTTCGGTCAAGGTGGTGAAGTTGAAGGCCGACTACTTGAGTTTGCGCGGTTATCGTTTGCCCACGGAAGCGGAAATGGAGTATGCAGCGCGTGCGGGCACGACCACGGCCCGCTTCTTTGGAGAATCCGACGAACTGTTGGAAAAGTATAGTTGGTTTCACAAGAACGCGCAGGAAAAGACATGGCCGGTAGGAAGCAAGAAGCCGAACGATTTGGGGTTATTCGACGTGCAGGGAAACGTGTTTACTTGGTGTCAAGAGAGCTTCAAGGACTATCCTCAAGGCGAGCGCGCAAGCGACGACAGGGAAGACGGTTTAGCCATCGAATCGGCGCTTCGCCGAGTTGTGCGCGGCAGTTCGTTCAACATGCAGTCGTCCGCTGTGCGATCTGCCTTCCGCACCTTTAGCGAGTCAACCGACCGGCTCACCGGCGGCGGCTTCCGTCCGGCAAGAACTCTAATCAATGCCCCTGATTGATTTCTATCCAACTTTCCCTCGATTGTTCATGTTACAGTGATGGCGTATTCCTTGGTAGCGCTAACCCCCAGGGAGTCGGTGACGACGATATAAAACGTGGTAGTCCCCTTCGCGGTGGGTGTGCCAGTGATCGAACCGGTATTGCTGAGGCTCAAGCCCGGCGGCAGACTGTCTCCCGACTCCAGGGAGTAGGTCAGGGTGCCGGTACCCCCGCCGGCGATCACCGTCTGGCTATAGGAGGTGTTGAGGGTTCCATTCTCCAACGTCGTCGTCGTAAAGCTTGGCGGTGAGTTAATGACGACGGTATAAGACTGCGTCGCGGTCTCGCCGAAACTGTCGGTGACTACGATGGAGAACTTGTCAGTCGCCGTAGCGGTGGGCGTGCCGGTAATCGCGCCGGTCTTGCTGTTGAGGCTCAAACCTGCCGGCAAACGGGTTCCCGACTTGACGCCGTAGGAATACGACCCGGTACCGCCATCGGCCGCCACCGTCTGCTTGTAACCTGCCAGACTCTTGTCCCAGTTCGCCAGGGAAGTGGTGGACATACTTAGGGTTGAGTTAATGATGACGGTGTAAGAGTGTGTTGCCGTGTCGCCCAGGCTGTCGGTGACGACCACCGCGAACGTGTAACTCCCGGCAGTGGTCGGCGTGCCGGTAATCGCACCCTTGCTGCTCATGCTCAAACCGGTCGGCAAACTAGTCCCGGACTCAACGCTGTAGGAGAGCGTTCCCGTGCCGCCCTTGGCCGCGACCGACTGCTTGTAATTCGCCAGGTTCGCGTCCCAATTGGACAGGGAGGTCGTGGTGATACTGGGCGGCGAGTTGATAACGACGGTGTAAGACTTTGTTGCCGCGTCACCGAGACTATCCGTGGCGACAACGGTGAACGTGGAATACCCGCAACCGTGGGTGTGCCGGTAATGGCACCACTGCTGCTGTTCAGGCTCAAACCGGTCGGCAAACGGGTTCCCGACTTTATGCTGAAGGAGAACGGACCCAGTGCCACCGCTGACCGCCACCGTCTGGTTGTAATTCGCCAGGTTTGCGTCCCAGTTCGACAGTGAGGTCGTGGTGATACTGGGCGACGAGCTTATGACGACGGTGTAAGACTGGGTTATTTGTCACCGACACTGTCGGTAGCGACGATGTCGAAGGTAAACGTTCCAGCGGCAGTCGGGGTTCCGCTGATCACTCCGGTGCCGGCCGTGAATGTCAATCCTGTCGGCAAGGAGGTGCCGGACTTCAGGCTCAGGGTTAAGGTGCCCGTGCCGCCACTGGCAGCTACGGTCTGCTTGTAGCCCGCTAAACTCTTGTCCCAATTTGGCAGGGAAGTCGGCGTTATCGTTGGTGCCGAGTTAATGACGACCGTGTAAGACTGTGTTGCCGTGTCACCCACGCTGTCGGTGACGACCACCGAGAACGTGTAACTCCCCGCAGTCGTCGGCGTGCCGGTAATAACACCGCTAATGTTCAGGCTCAAACCGGTCGGCAAACTGGTCCCGGACTCAATGCTGAAGGTGAGCGATCCGGTGCCGCCCTTGCCCGTCACCGATTGTTTGTAATTCGCCAGGTCTGCATCCCAATTGGACAGTGAGGTCGTGGTGATACTGGGCGGCGAGTTGATGACGACGGTGTAAGACTTTGTTGCCGTGTCACCGAGACTATCCGTGGCGATAATGGTGAACGTGGAACTGCCCGCAACCGTGGGTGTGCCGGTAATGGCACCACTGCTGCTGTTCAGGCTCAAACCGGTCGGCAAACGGGTTCCCGACTTTATGCTGAAGGAGAACGGCCCGGTGCCGCCGCTGGCCGCCACCGTCTGGTTGTAATTCGCCAGGTTGGCGTCCCAGTTCGACAGCGTTGCGGTCGTTATCGATCGGTAGGGAATTGATGGTGATGCTAAATCCTTGGGTATCACTATCTCCCAGACTGTCGGTGACGACCAGGTTGAAATTAAATGTGCCGGTTGCAGTGGGAGTGCCGGTGATGACTCCGCCGCTACTCATGCTCAGCCCCTTCGGCAGACTGGTTCCCGATTGCACGCTGAACGTTAATGTTCCCGTTCCACCGGCGGCGACCACGGTCTGGTTGTAATCAGGTAAGGTGTTGTCCCAGTCTGGAAGTGACGTGGTCGTGAATGTGGGAGATGAGCTGACGTACTGGTAGGCACCAATGTCGTCGGAATTGCTGGGCCGAGGGTTCCCGAGCAGGTCGGTGGCAGGTTCATCCGTCGTGGTGCCGGCACCGATCGCCGGGCTTGTCGACGCCAATAGGAAGTCGTCACTGGAATAATCGGCGAACAATGCTGTTGCAGTGGCAGTGAACGAATGGGCGTCTTGCTGTGTCGTGGACTGCCATTGCGCGAGCGAAATCGACGTATTGTCGCCATCGGTCGAGAAGCTCGGCGAACCATTAAAGATGTTGTAGTTGCTGACGAAACCGGCAAGGCTGTCCGAAGTAATCTCGATGCAACCACTATTACTGCCGTCGAAGTAGAAAATGTTGTTGTAAAGAACGTTCCCGGTACTGTCGGCGTTAATGTTGACGGCCCAGCGCGATCCGCTCGGCATGACAATCGTATTGTTCACCACGACGTTGTCGATCGATCCTTCCGAAGCGTTGTAATGATACAGAACAATCCCGCCAGCCTGGTTGCCGTACAGCAAGTTGTTTTCGATGGTGGAATCGATGAGTCCGTCGAAGTTCAGTCCTGCACCGCCGCCGGCTCCGTTGTCGTAGATAATGTTGTCGGCAATGAGATTGTCGGCCATGTAGCCGTCGCCACCCTGCGTAACATCGCCGTTGAATTCAATTCCGCAATCGTGGTTGTTGTTGCAGATGTTTCCGATCACGGTTGCACCGTCAGCGCTGTTGCTGTCGTAGATGCCGTGCTGAGTGACGCTGTACTCGCAAATGTTGTCCTCAATCACCGGATCGTTGCTGAAAGCCAGGAAGATGCCCCAATCGTTGTTGGTGGTACACGTGCAGTTTTCCACGGTGATGTAGTTCGACGTACGGATGTCGATGCCGGCAGTGGACGCATCTTCGCATTCGATGCCGCTGATCGTCCAATACTGCATGGTGTAGTTGAAGTCCTCGACCTCAATGTCGGAGCCGTGATAGTTGCTGGCACCGGGAGTATTAACCACGACCGTGGCACCGGGAGCTGCTTCAAGGGTGATGGGGTCCGTGGCGGTTCCGTTATTGCAGTTGAATTTGCCGTTGTTGCCGATCCGGCACCCGGCGTACGTGCCCGATTCCACTTCGATGGTGTCGCCTGCGTTGACCTGGTCGACGGCGTATTGCAGCGTCAACCAAGGTGCTGCCTGGGTACCAGCTGCGCCGTCCGTTCCGTTTGTAGCGACGAAGTAAGTGCTGGGAAGGTCCCGTCCTTCGAGTTGTTGCAGGAAGAGTCGTGCGCGCATGAATATACCATAAATGAATGAGATCTGAAAAAACTCAGGTTGGCGCAGAATCGCCCTAGATATGGTCGATTTGGGATCCATCCCAAAATCGGCAATCGTCGCCGATGTTCTGGATTGCGAGATCGACCTGCAAGTGACGCCATAAGAGGGGAAGCGTCAGCACGTGAGGACTATATTACGCGAAGAGCAGCTTGTCAAATGAAAATGCCCAAGGTATCAGTTGAGAGATCGAGACCGCGTTTGTCGGCTTCCGTCCCCTGCGAACCCTATTCAATGCCCCCTGATTGATTTTCTACGCGTCTATCCCGGTTGCGCTGTTGGAAGCGGTAGAGAAAGCTTCTCTGAATCCGATCAGGTGATCTTTCAGAACCGACTTCAATTTCCCGACCGGCATCTCTGCATCTTTCTGAAAATAGAGGCGCAACACATCCCCACCGTCCGACTTATCGGCAGTCAGGGTCGTATTCCTTCCCAAACCCTCGATTTGGCTGAGGTTGAACTGCCCTTTCTTCCCCACCAGCCGGCAGTCGAGGAATGCCGGATCTTTGGTGCGAATCCGACACCAGGAGACATTAACTCCCGGAACTTTGATGTTGATCGAATCGCGCGTATCCCAGCGCACTTCCAGATCGGGTTCGACGCTCTTGAGGATCTCCAGCAAGTGCGGAAGTAATGCCCGATCCCACTGGATTTTCCTTCCCGGTGGAAAACCTTTCTCGGACAAATGCCAGCGCTCGCCGTTGACCTTCCAGGGCATCACGTCTTCGGGCGTGGTCGCCATCTTTTGAAGATTCTTGTGGAATGCCGTCACTGCCTGCTTGAGAAATTCGTGAAACGCAGGTGTGTCGATCTCTTCGAGTTGATAAATCAGCATCCACACCTCTTGCCAAGGCCCCTTGCGGTTGGCAACTTGCACCCTTGACTCTCGCCCGTAAACCTGCAAGCCCTCCATCTGATCGAGTGGTTTGATGGCCAGCCGATTGGAAAGTTCATCTTGCTTGAAGGTGTTCCGTCCCACTCGAAAGACCAGACGAACGAGCCATTCCATTCCCGTATGTCCGTGAAAGAACCAGCCCTTGGACTTGCTTGGCCCCGCAATCTCCACAATGGTTCGTTCGTTCCAGTGGGTATCCGCAAACGTACCCAGTTCATGAATCCTGGCATCGATCCAGGTGAGAATCTCGCCATCCCAGCGAGCGCGTTTGGCCCTTCGTCGTCACGCGATCCTGGGTGTGCCAGCGAATGCCATCGACTTGCCAGGGCAACTTGGAATCCTTGCCGACTTTCTCCAGATCAATGTCGCCGACGCGCGCGGCCAGCGCGGCATCGGGGTCAAATCTCTTGCGTTCCAGATAGGGCCCAGCGGCGAGCACGCCGGCAAGAATTTGGCCCGTGTGGGAGATGATTTCAGGCTTCCTGGCTTCCGCAACGACATCTTCCGGCGTTCCTGCGGCGACGACTTGCCCGCCGGCGTTACCCGCTTCCGGTCCCAGGTCGATGACCCAGTCCGCCGTCTTGATGACGTCGAGGTTGTGCTCGACGGTGATGACGGTGTTGCCCAGATCGACGAGCCGATGCAGCACGTCGAGGAGCTTGCGAATATCGTCGAAGTGCAAGCCGGTGGTCGGCTCATCGAGCAGATAGAGAGTCTTGCCGGTGCTGGGCCGGGCCAGTTCGGCAGCCAGCTTGACGCGCTGGGCCTCGCCGCCGGAAAGGGTCGGCGCTGGCCTGGCCCAGCGCCAGATAGTCGAGGCCGACGTCGGCGAGCGTTTGCAGGACGTTGCGGATCTTGGGAATGTTGCCGAATAGCTCCAGTGCCTCGCTGATGCGCATGTTCAGGACGTCGGCGATCGACTTCTCGTGATAGCGGACCGCCAGCGTCTCCGGGTTATAGCGGGCACCATGGCAGATATCGCATTCCACCCAGACATCGGGAAGAAAGTGCATCTCGATTTTTTTCTGGCCATTGCCTTCGCAAGCTTCGCACCGTCCGCCCGGCTGGTTGAAACTGAATCGACGCGGATGATAGCCGCGGACTTTCGATTCGGGCAGCTGGGCGAAGAGTTGGCGGATCAGATCGAAGACGCCGGTATAGGTCGCCGGGTTGGAGGAGGGCGAATTGCCGATCGGGTCTTGATCGACGTTGATGATCTTGTCGATGCTGTTCCAGCCCGCGAATTTCATCGTGTGCTGCACCGGGTGTGTCGGGCGCGATGCAGTTTCCGCGCCAGAGTGTTATACAAGCACTTCGTTGATGAGCGAGCTTTTCCCGGAGCCGCTCACGCCCGTCACGGCCACGAAACATCCCAGTGGAAAAGGCACATCAATGTTTTGCAAGTTATTTTGTCGAGCACCCACGATCGACAACCGGCGCTGCGACTGCTCTGCTCTGTTTCGGGAGCATTCGTTGATACGGAAGGCATCCGCCGGTTCTTGGGAATCGGTATTGTCTTTTTACCGCAGAGATATTGTCCCGTAAGAGAGTTCTTCGACTTCAGCACTTGTTTGGGCGGCCCTGCGCCGTGATTTCTCCGCCGCGATCGCCTGCGCCGGGCCGAAGTCGAGAAGATAGTCTGCCGCGGCGATGACTTCCCGATCGTGTTCAACGAGGATCATGGTGTTGCCGAGATCGCGGAGATTTTGCAGTGCGGTCAAGAGACGAGCGTTGTCGCGGGGATGCAAGCCGATGGTCGGCTCATCGAGAACGTAGAGCACACCCGTCAAACCGCTGCCGATCTGACTGGCCAGGCGAATTCGCTGGGCCTCACCTCCCGAAAGCGTCGGTCCGGGACGCGCAGAGACTGAGATAATCCAGTCCCACATCGTTGAGGAATTGCAGCCTGCTGGAGATTTCTCGAAGTAACTCTCCTGCCACCTGCGATTGCTGCTTCGAGAGCTTCAGATTGCGGAAGTGGGCAAGCGCTTTTCCGATCGGCAAGTCGCAGAGCTGGCCCAGGGTAAGGTCGGTGAAGCGCATGGCCGCGGCGTCCGCGCGGAGCCGGGAGCCTTGACAACTGGTACATGGAACTTCATCCGTGAGATGTTCCAGCTTCTGGCGATAGACAAAGCTGACCCGCGCTGCTTCATCGATGGCGGGAAACAATCCCTTGTACTGGAAAGCCAATGTCGGTTCCGTTGCGGGTGGCGTGCTCTTGCGCCTGGTTTTGGCAGGCTTTTCCGGATCGGCATTCAAGGGAATCCAGGCTTCGCCGGTTCCGTGCAGGATGGCGCGCTGGTGCCGGGGGTCAATCTCCTTGAAGGGTACGTCGAGCGAAAATCCAACGTGGCGGGCCAGTGCCTCGACAAACCAGAGAAATCGATTCGATCCATCCAGGTCGGGCCAGGCCGCGATGGCTCCCGCCCTCAGCGACAGGGCCTGGTCCCGGATCAACAGTTGAACATTGGCCCCATGCTGAACCCCCAGCCCTTCGCAGGCGGGACACCAGCCCAGCGGACTATTGAACGAAAAATGATGGGGATTGAGCGCTTCGTAACTTCGGCCACACCGGTCACAAGCCAGATGCTGAGAGAATTTCTCGATCTTCCATTGAGACTCATCCTTTTCGGTGTCAACATGCGCCAGGTGCATCACGCCTCGACCAAGATCGAGTGCCTGCTCGACCGCTTCGGCGATACGGGTGCGCGTATTGGGGCGGATCACGTTGCGATCGACAATAATCTCGATGAGGTGCTTGCGGCGATGGTCGATCGCCGGAGGCTCCTCGACGTTGTACGACTTGCCGTCGATGCGCATGCGCGACATAGCCCATGCGGCGAATCTCATCCCAGATGGCCTCGTATTTTTCCTGCCCTTTTCGATCGAGCGGTGCCATGATATAGAGCTTGGTCCCATCCGGAAGACCGAGGATCTTTTCGATAATCTCATCGGTCGATTGCGTGCCGATCGGGATGTTGCAGTGCGGGCAATACGCTTGACCGAGCCGGGCGTACAAAACCCGCAGGTAGTCGTAGATTTCCGTGATCGTGCCGACGGTCGAGCGCGGACTCTTGCTGGTGCTCTTTTGCTCGATGCTAATGGCGGGAGAAAGCCCAGTGACGTGCTCGACCTTCGGTTTCTGAACCTGTCCCAGAAACTGGCGGGCGTAACTGGAGAGCGATTCCACGTAGCGACGCTGGCCCTCCGCGTAGATAGTATCCAGGGCCAGCGTGCTTTTTCCGGAGCCGCTGGGACCGCAGCATACGGTCATCTGATCGCGCGGCAGGCTCACGGTGATATTCTTGAGGTTGTTCTGCTGTGCCCCTTGCACGGTGAGGTGCGTGATGCGTTCTTGCTCGACTCGCTTACTCTTCGTTTTTCGCGTGCGTGCAATTGCTTTCTTGGAAAGGATCGGTTTCAGTGCCTGGCCGGTGAACGAGTCCTTGCAATCGGCTACTTTCTCCGGCGATCCGCACACGACCAGCTTGCCGCCGCCCGCACCACCTTCCGGGCCGAGGTCGATCAGCCAGTCTGCCGTTTTGAGAACGTCGAGGTTGTGTTCGATGACCAGCACCGTATTGCCCGCCTCGACAAATCCGTGCAGCACTTGCAGCAATTTGCGAATATCCTCGAAATGCAAACCGGTGGTCGGCTCGTCCAGAACATAGAGCGTTTTTCCGGTTCCTCTTCGGCACAGTTCTTTGGCCAGCTTGACGCGCTGGGCCTCCCCGCCCGATAACGTCGGAGAGGGTTGCCCGAGCTTGATGTAATCCATGCCGACATCGTGCAACGTCTGCAACATGCCGCGAATTTTCGGCATATTCTCGAACAGGCTCAGGGCCTCTTGCACGTCCATTTCCAAAACGTCGTGAATGTTCTTGCCGCGATAGCGAACCTGCAACGTCTCCCGGTTGAAGCGCCTGCCATCGCATACCGGACAGGTCACCCAGACATCCGCCAGAAAATCCATTTCCAGCTTGTTGGCACCGTTTCCCTCACAGGCTTCGCAACGTCCGCCCGGACGATTGAAACTGAATCGGCCCGCCTGATAGCCGCGAACTTTTGCCTCGGTCATTTCGGCAAAGAGCGCGCGAATCTCATCCCAAACCTTGATGTACGTTGCCGGGTTGGAGCGCGGCGTTCGACCGATGGGCGATTGATCGATGTCGATGACTTTGTCGATCTCTTCAAAGCCATGAATCGTATCGAATCGGCCGCGAATCCCCGCTTGCACATCGGTGGTGTTTTCACTCTCCCCGTCCTCTTCCGGCTCCTCGGTCGTGACGAAACCGGCACGGGCCAGGCTCAATCCCGCCAACAGAATCTCATGAACCAGCGTACTTTTGCCCGATCCGCTCACTCCGGTAATGCCCACGAATAGACCCAGCGGAATATCGACATCGATCGCTTTGAGGTTGTTGTGTCTGGCTTTGCGAATTTCGATTTTTCGTTTGGTTGGAGTGCGCCGAGTCTTCGGGATGTCGATTTTTTCCAGTCCCGACAAGAACCTGCCGGTCACACTCTTGGGATTGGCAAGCACCTCACCAGGTGTGCCCGAGGCGATGACTTCTCCGCCGCGTATCCCCGGCCCCGGTCCGAAATCGACGAGAAAGTCGGAGGCGCGCATGGTGTCTTCATCGTGTTCCACCACCAGAACGGTATTGCCCATGTCGCGCAGCCTTTCCAGGCTGCGCAGGAGTTGTTCGTTATCGCGCGGATGCAAGCCGATACTCGGTTCATCGAGGATATAAAGCACACCCACCAGGCCGGAGCCGATTTGACCGGCGAGACGAATGCGCTGGGCTTCACCGCCGGAAAGGGTCGGCGCTGCTCGATCGAGCGACAGATAGTGCAAACCCACATTGAGCAGAAAATTCACCCTGCTGCGAATTTCCTTGAGCAACTCCGAGGCAATGATTCTTCGGATCGGCTCCAGTTTGGTTTCCATGCCGATCGAGCCAGGCGCGAGCTCGCCGATCGACATTGCGCCGACTTCGATCAACGTCCTGTCGCCGACGCGAACCGCACGGGCCTGGGGATTGAGGCGATCACCACCACACGTCGTGCAATGAACGACCCGCATATACTTTTCGAGCTGCATTCGGCGCGGACCGGCAGCGGTCTTCTTGAAACTACTGAGCAGTTGGGGAATGATCCCTTCCCATTTTCCGCCATGCTTCCAGACCTGCCCGCCGCGCTGCTTCCATTCATAGGTGATGTGCCGATCTCCGGAACCAAACAGCAGCCATTGTTGATGTTCTTCGGGGAGATTCTGCCAGGGAGTTTTCAGATCGATGTCGAGCGTTTTGGCGATGCCCTCGTAAATGTGTTTGCGCCAGCGACCCATGGGGCCGAGTTTACCGATGATCGGGAAACAGCCATCCGCGAACGACTTGGACGCATCGGGGATCAGTAGTTGGGGATCGAAAGTATAGCGCGTGCCCAGACCGTCGCAGTCCAGACACATTCCTTGCGGGCTATTGAAACTGAAGAGTTGCGGGGTCGGCGGGTCGTAACTCTTGTTGCAAAAAGTGCAGGCGTAGTGGGCGGAGAATAAGATGTCTTCGTAAGAAGTGCCTTTCTCTTTCCCTCCCTCGGCGAGCGTCTCGGTTTCAACGCTGATAACGATCGATCCTTCCGCCAGCGCCAGCGATTGCTCGACCGCTTCAGCAAGTCGGGTGCGGATTTTGGGTGCTACCTGGAGCCGATCGACGACAATGGCGATATCGTGCTTGATGCGCCGATCGAGTTGGAGATTGTCGGTGAGCCGAACGATTTGCCCGTCGACGCGGGCACGGACGAAGCCCCTTTTCAACATTTCTGCGAAAAAATCCTTGAATTCCCCTTTCTGACCACGGACAACAGGAGCGAGAATAAGAAAGCGGGTATCTTGCGGGATGGCCAGAATACGATCGATGATCTGTTCGCGCGTTTGGGCGGTGATCGGCCGTCGGCAGATGGGGCAGTATCCTTGACCGATGCGGGCGTAGAGAACGCGCAGGTAATCCGAGATTTCCGTGATCGTGCCGACGGTTGAGCGCGGGTTGCGAGCAGCGGTTTTTTGTTGGATACTGATGGCGGGCGACAAGCCCCCGATGTAATCGACATCCGGCTTGGGAAGCTGACCGAGAAACTGGCGGGCGTAGCTGGAGAGCGATTCCACATATCGGCGCTGACCCTCGGCGTAGAGCGTATCGAAGGCCAGCGAGCTTTTGCCGGAGCCGCTCACGCCGGTGAAGACGACGAGCGCATTGCGGGGCAGTTCGAGGTTTATATTGCGCAGATTATGTTCGCGAGCACCGCGAATGATGATGTGCTGGTTGTCCATCGCGTACGAAGTCTTCCTTCAATGCCGGGAAAGGGATGTATATTAGTTTACGGTGTTCGGTGTTCGGTGTTCAGTGTTCGGTCTTCGATTCATGGAATTCGTGAGTTTGCGGAGGGGACGTCGTGAAGCAAATGCCCCGGATCACAACAACCGTCTGGTTTTCAAAGAAAGCCGATCGCTGCGGCGGCGACGGGTGCATTCGCCATACACGGATCACCGTCTGGGCGGCTGCTTGAGTGTGTGCTTCGCGTCGGAGTGCTAGAATGGAATTGAAGTTCTTTATCGACCCAGATACGGAACTGCCGCACATTTACAATCATGGCGTGACGGAGGCGGAAGTTCGTGAGATCCTGGCCCGCCCCGGTTTGGTCCTCGACGGACGTGAGAATTCGCGGATCGCGCTCGGCCAAACGGCGGCCGGTCGATATTTGAAAGTGGTCCACGCCCCGCGCAAGGACGGGCCAGGCTTTTTTGTCATCACCGCCTATGAGTTGCGCGGCAAAGAACTGAAGGCTTATCGTCGTCGCCGACGGAGAAAATCGTCATGAAACGAGCAACGCGCGAAGAATTCCCCCCGGGGTGGAATGAGAAGAAAATCCTCGCCGTGATCGCCCATTACGATCAACAGACGGAAGAGGACGCGGCGGCGGAAATCGAAACGGCACACGAGACGGCGGGCGAGACGTGGATATGCGTGCCCACCGAACTCATCGGAGTCGTGGCGCGATTGATCGAAGATCATGCGAAAAACGCGACACCCGCCCCATCCCGCAATCACAAGAAGAAGGCAGGGACGAAAAAGGCTCCCAGGAGTGAAACGCCCAAACGGTAAGGCCGAAACAGGGCAAACAAGTCGACGCGCTGCTGGCGAAGACGACAAAATAACCCGCTGAAAGGAAGTGGGTTCCCAGGCGTGGCTCCGAAATCCGAAAACTAATCATCTGTCGGAACTTTTTTCCAGCAGCTTACGTCGTAAATAGAAGAGTGTCGTGAATACCGACGACTTGCGAATTATTAACGAATGTCTCTCTGGTAATCGCGATGCCTTTGGCAAACTGATTCGTAAATATCAAGATCGTTTGTTTAACAGTATTCTTCGTGTCGTTGGCAATGCCGAAGACGCCAGTGACGTTGTGCAAGATGCCTTCCTCAATGCGTATCAATCCCTGAACAGCTTCAAGGGCGATGCGGAATTCTTTACCTGGCTTTACCGGATTGCCTTCAACGCGGCAATCAGTCTTCAACGCAAACGGCGTGCAGTACTGAGTTTAGATTGGGGAACCGACGAAAAACTGACGGCGGAGCCGCCGGATCTCTCCGATCTGAATCAACCCGGCGATCGGATGGAACGGTCGGAAGATGAAGCGAAAATGCTCCGCGCATTGAATAAACTATCGCCAGAGCATCGAATAGTTTTGGTGTTAAAAGTAATCGAAGATCTAAAATACGAAGAGATTGCCGAAATTCTGGATGTGCCGATTGGAACGATTCGAAGCCGATTGCATCGTGCTCGAATAGAATTGCGCGAGATTATTGAGGCAGAAGAGGATCAGGCGAGTTGATTTTGCCGTGAATGTCCGTCTTATTGGCTCAAGGTTTGCTTAGTTGTTTGATTGAATGAAAAGGATGCTTTCGTGTGCGGTTCCGGATCGAATTCGGAACACGAAATCGAGAAAACCATGTTACCCGAACACTTGAAAGAACTGTTGACTGCAAGCGTTGACGGGGAGTTATCTTCCGCCGAGCGCAGGATCGTCGAACGGCTCTTGCGCACCTCGGAAGAGGCGCGGGTGTTTCATGCCCAACTGCTTCAAGATGCCGGTCGATTGCGCCAGCTTCCCAAATCAACCCCGGATTTCGATTTCGCTGCGGCCATCGTCAACGCGATCGTTCAGGACGACATCCGGCCAACCCCGTTGCCGACCCGGCGCAAGCGACACTCCTGGAATAGTTCGGTCGGCCCGTCCTGGATTCCCATGGTCCTGGCGGCGAGTGTGGTATTGGTCGTTAGCCTTGGCTCCTATTTTTACTTCGCCATGAGCGATCGATTTGTCGCTCAACAAACGGAGCAGTTGAACCCACAACCCAAGACTGAGGTTCCTGCGCCAGCGCCGCAACCCAAACATGATGCTCAACAAGTGGCGAAGCCCGCTGAAGTGATCGTGCGAACTCCGCCCAAGAGCGAGCCAGTCCCTCCGCAGGTGAAGGAGCCGGTCGTCGTCAAACACGAACCCGAAGTGCTTCCCGATCCGCGAATCGTCGAGAAAAACAACGACGCGATTACTTCCCCCAGTTTACCAATGGGGCCGGGCTTGGAAATCGTCGAGAAGATCAGGCTCCCATTGATCCTGCCGCTTCGGGATCTCGATCAGCCTTATCCGCGTGAGAAATTCCGTGAGGATTTGAAAAAGGACGGTGTGATCCGCATTGATCTGTTCGCTCGCGACACCGCGAAAGCCACCGAAGCATTCCAGGCGATTCTCAAGCGCCGGGGCCATCAGGTTATCGTGGAATCTCTGGTCGCGGAGCATTTCAAGAAGAAGCAGTTGACGGAGGTTCTCTTCTTCACCGAAAGTTTGACTCCTGAAGAGTTTGCACAAGTTGTTGAGCAGCTTGGAGTCGATGATAAGAAGCTGGAAGCCAGGAAAGCCGGCGACGGCATCTTCGACAAGTTCGTTCTCGCCCCCTTCCTGAGCGGCGACCTCGACAAGTTAGCCCGATTACTCGGTGTAACTTCCGGGCATTTGAAAATGCCCAGGCCAAGGACTCCGTTAGGTATCGACATCCGCAAGCCGCTGGAAGAGAACACCGCCAATGCACTGGCTCAGAATTTTCCAAAGAATAGAACGGCCGAGAAGCTGACGATGGTGCTGTCCTATTCGCCGATCAATGCAGCGCCCCAACACTCCAAGGAGATCAAGAGTTTTCTGGAGAAACGCGGCGAACGCAAACCAGGGACGGTTCCCATATTACTGGTGATGAGGACCATGAACTAAAAGGGTTACTGCTGCGTCCAAATGGGTGAGGGAAGCGAGTGTCGAACTTGCTTTCCTCACCCATTTTCATTTCACTTCCTGTTTCAGCTTCCAGAGCACGTCCCATGAGTCAAACACTTACGTTGCCGGACGAGTTGTATGTCAGACTTGCAAAAGGTGCAGCCCAGCGCGGTTTGACCATCGAATCGCTGCTGGCATTCGTTTCCGAGATCGTTCTGCTGCCGAGTCGCCCGACCGCGCGAGATCGGCAGCGCAGCGAATGTATCGAGCGACTTTTTCGAGAAATACCGCGCCGGCGGATTGACGGAGCAGGATCGAGCCGAACTGAATCGACTCATTGATACGGATTACCAGGAGGCAGTGCACGTGCGGATCGCCTCATCGCCGCGAAAGGAACGACGGGCGATTCGGATTCAGGAGCGCGGCCTTAATTCGCGTTGTGCAAGTAGCGGGATTTTGTTTTAATTTACATTCCCAGACGCAGATTACTTTCCATCCCAATCGTCGAAGCTGCGCCGACGGCTCGCGTCCCTTTGCCGCGTGGCAGCGATTTTCTTCTGCCAAAGATCCGCGTTATTCTTCGGATTCAGGTTTCTTCCGCAATCATGACCATGCCAGAAGCAACCATCGACGAATAGAGCAACCCGTTCCTGCGCCAAACAAAATCGGGATTCCCCAGCAACTTTATTTGGCGTCGCCAGCCTGTGATGTGTAAAGCACGAAGTAGGTGTACCATCTTTCCTTCAGTCGTCTTGTTGCCTTTGCTGCGGACTCGCGACATCAGTTCTGAACGTGATAATCCGCCGAAGCTTGTGGCAGCATAATTACTTGGGTGTCGTTTCATGACTTTGTCAACTCTATTGGGCCTTTTCACGAATGCCCTATCAGTTACCCGTTCAGGGTTCAACAAACCACTCCGACAAGGACTGTTGAAACGTGGTGGAGTGAATTATATAGCTTCGCAAAGTGGCGAGACTAGCCCCGGCAGCCAGTGCGACAGAACCAGCGGCTGGCAGCCAGCGCACGATAGAGAGCGGCCATCCATGAATTCTTGCTCGAGTTCGTGCGGCTCTTTGCTTCCTCTTCCAGATGACTCTTGACGCCGGTAACTCCGCACTTATTCAGCAGATGAGTAAGACGATCTTTAATACCTTCAAGCTCACTGGCGGCTTCGGATGAATAAACCCGCGCGAGATTGAATGCTTTGAAGTGATGGCGAACTCGCAGAGCCGTCATTGTGCTCCATGATTCGGGTTTTAGGACGGCGAACTTCACGACGACCGGAACTCGCTTCTCAAATGTCGCCCGAAGCCAAATATCACCATCTACATTGTCGTAATATGGGTTGAGCGTCTGTCTACTGGCACAACCAGGGACTGAATTCCGTTTCGTGTTGTTGCAGTCATAGCAAGACGGCAATAAATTCTTGGGACATACCGCAAGGCCAGGGTATAGTGTTTTCGGCATGTAGTGATCGAGAGTCGAAACTTGACCGAACGCGCAAAGAGGGCATCTCCGGTGCTTGGCAAGAGCCATGATCTTGTTGTAATATACACGCCCACGAGATCCTATGGGTACCATCTGATCATCGTACACTGAGATCATTTCAGCCCGGGCGACCGTTCCCCCAACTGAATCATGCGATTCCAGTTCGTAAAACATCGCCGAGGCAGCGGCGGCGGTGAACTCTGCCTCTTGCCGGATTATTTCGTCCTTTACGTTTGCGAGCCTTTCTCTGAGTGCAGCGTTCTGGATGCGACCTATGCAAGCAAGAAAAACAACATCTGCTGTATCAGCAATCGGGGAGAGTGGCAGCATTCTCTTACTGCCCCCCGTTCGAATTGCGCGTGGCTATAAGAGTTCGGATAAGCGCACGAGCCTCCGCCCCCAACTTCTTCGAAAACTGAGCGAGTACCGCTTCGTAGTTGCCACCTTTATCGACAGCTTCCTGGAGCAATTTGTGAAAGCCCGAGTGCCTGACTTCAAGGCTGAAAACTTCTCTCGTCAGAACGCCTATATTTTCCCCAAATGTTTCTGCCTCGGGCCGCTCTGCTTTGACTAAATCTCCGTATTTTTGTAGTTTCCAGGCACATGTGGCCGGAACTTCTTGCAACACTACAGGAGAATGCGTGGCGATCACGGCGACCCCATTGCGGTTAATGAGCAGGTCGGAAAGTGCGCGGATGAACGCAGAAAGCAAAGGAGGGTGGAGGTGTGACTCTGGCTCGTCGAACAGGATCAAGGTACGTTCCTCGACCGTTTCTACGAGACGAGTAATGGTAAGTAGCACGATCTTGTGGCCGGTGCTAAGATTCAAGAACAGTGATGTGGCATCATCGGCCAACTTTCCAATCGCGGCTTTCCAATCGACCGTTGGTTCTTCTTCATCTCCAAAGCCGTCAATCAATGAAGAGACGTTGGCTGCCCTGAAGTTGGGGTCGGCCTCAAGAGTTTTCACCGCTTCGCGCCAACGATCAGCTCTAGAACTGGTGACGCACTTCTCCAAGCTTTTTGAAAAATCCGTTGTCAGAATATGCAAGTTCTTCGGCGTACCCTTCCCGGTTACATTCTTGCTTGTACTCTTCAGTCCCACATAAGAATATCTAATGCCTTCGGTTTCGCCCCGGCGATCCGGAAGCGGATCAAACGGATCGAACGCACTAAAGCTCACTGAAACAACATTCGCGAATAAGTCAACACTTTTGCTCTGCCCGAGCGGCTCGAAGATGCCATTTTCTTGTGCGTCTTCCCGGCCCATCCAAAAGCGCGCGAGCCATGTGTTCAAGAATCCAAGTCTTACCAACCCCATTGGGACCGATCAAGACATGGATATTGGACGGCGGTTGTGAACCTGGCTCGACCTCAAATGAAAGAATTACGGGTTCTAGCTCCTCGTCTATTGGCTTTGGACCAGTGTATTTGAACTCGTACGAAGTTAGGCGAGCATGGCCTTGGGCGAGTCGACGGAATTGTCCTTGGACTGTGACACCAGTTACTGAGCGCAGTAGCGACTCGATGGTGACGGTCTCAGCCTTGGCTTTCTCGAATAGTTCATCGTCTGCCGCTATGTCACGAAGACTTGTTAGTACACGGTTTCGAATCGCCTTCCGTCGTTCCTTGAGACGTTCATAGTATGTGTCGTCCTGCCCGAGCGAGAAGAATTTTGCATCGAGAATCTCAAATTCGGCGGGAATGTCGGGACGTTGCTGGTCCTTTTTCATTCGGAACTGGCCAATCTTAACGTCACCGATGTAGTGGGGGATTCCCTCCGAGTCGCAGATTATCAATGTGTATTGAGTGGTGAACTTGTTCCAATCGTTCCAGTTGTCCTTGACGAGGTACGCCCGGCCGCGAGCATCAACCGGTAGTTTGGCTCCGGGGTCAAGGACAGTGAAGTACATAAGTTACACTAACTCCTCGGATCAAAGCTCGCTTTTGAAGCCAGCCGCCAGCCCCATGCGAATCGGAACATCGTTGTTCTATGGCGCACGTTGCGACTTACTTTTTGTCATCATTCTAAATTTGTTTGTGTTTTCGCGAATCGCGTCTGCGCAAGCTTTCCGCCAGCGCTGCCGCAAAATCGCAAGGCAGCGCATTTCCAATCATCTCGCAAACATGTTCCATATATGGCGTCGAGAAGACGTAATCGGCGGGAAAGGTCTGAAGCAAGGCAGCTTCACGCACCGACAGCGTCCGATTCTCTTCCGGATGACCAAACCTTCCCTTACTCAGCGTGGTGCACCCCGCGGTAATTGTGGGCGACACATCGTCCCATTTCATCCGTCCGTATACGTTACTGAAGCCCGCTTCCTTATCTTGATGGCACACGGGCCGCAACCGCTTGGGTATCGTCTTCCAGTGCGTGCCCGGTGTGGCATGACGCAAGCGACTTTGGTTCTGCTTGGAAAGCTCTCTCACAAGATGCCAATCATGGCCCCGCGACCCGACCAGCCCCCTGACTTCCGCCAATGTCTTCGGCGTTGGCATTCCCTCGATCACGCTCCGAACAGTCTTCCACTTCGGCAAGCCCCCCACGCCGGTCTTCGAGTGCGTTGCTTTCGGCAACGGCACCCCGAAACCGCGTCCTGCCAGCAAGACAAGCCGACGACGGCTTTGCGGAATGCCGTAGTCAGCAACTTGAAGTACATCCCATTCGGGAATATACCCGGCGGCTTCAATCCGCCGGACGAACTGATTGAACAAACGCTTCCCTTTTTGGGCCAACCCAGGCACATTCTCCATCATCAGTGTGAGTGGCCGCGCTTCCTCGACAAGCCGGGCCAGTTCAATAATCAACCGGTCTCTCGGGTCCGTTCTCTTGTACTTAGACGTAAGGCTTGTAAACCCTTGGCATGGCGGGCAACCGGCCAAAAGGTGAATAGTCGCACCTTCGGTTTCAGCGAGCAAATCAGTTCCGGTTACTGTAGTGACATCCTGCTTGAAGACGCGAGTCTCCGGATGATTCACCTTGAATGTCGATACCGCGTGTTGCTCAATCTCTACGCCAACAGCGACGCGAAATCCCGCAGCCTTCAGCCCTGTCGTTAGCCCGCCGGCACCACTGAAAATGTCCACGGCGAAAAGGGGCGATTGCTTATTTCTTACCTGCATCGAGCTTCTGCCTTTCGGCTTCTTTGAGAAAGGCTTCATGCATCTTCCGAGTCCTATTTAGAAACGATCCCCACGACACCTGTGTGAGACCGCCACTTGCCTGCATTCCGTCGAACGCAACCTTTTGAGCACCCTTTAACGACACCTTGTCGCACACCAAGGTAATATGGAACTTCTCGAATCCTCGCAGAACATCCTCGTTTTTGTTCTCGTGGAAGAAGGCATCCATAGTGTCATGATATGTTACGATTCGGTCCATCTCCATGTTCTGCAGCGCATGCCCTGGCCTCTTGATTTCAATGATCTCGACCGCATCGTCTTGAGTCGTCATCACGAACTGTGATGTCATCACAAACGCGCTCCGCTTGTCTCCTTTATGCGGGGTTGCCCCGAAAATCGTTATCGTTTCGCCGGTTTGTTCCTTGTAAAAGTGGACGAATCGGTTCTTCAAATTTGTTAGTGACTGGTTGTCGCTGATTGGTGACCACTGCGGATTTATTAGCCAAGGCGCTTGCTCAATAAGTGCCTGAAAGGGTTCCTCCATCGTGTTAGTGTCCTCCTTCAATTCCGCAACTTTCTTGATGACCTTAACCCGATCATCGGCGATTCGTCCGAATGATGACAACTCCGCGACTCTGGCAATCCGAAGGATGTTGGTGACAACCTCAAGCGTATGCGCATCCCCCCCGCCTCGGTCAGCTTTTCCTCTAGCGTAATGTGCGGGCCAAGCAGCATCGCAAGTTTGAGCAAAGTGCCGCAATGCTGCTTGTCTTCCAATTCCTCGGGCCGTGCTGACTTGGCGATTGTCTCGGCGATCTCCAATGTCTTTTCCCGAATGGCTGCTTGGTGCTCGCCCGGGAACTCGTGGTCGAACTTTATCCTCGATGTGAGTCTGTTCCTTGAACAAGTCCCAAGCTGCTATGCGCATTGGCTGCCGAGTCAATGCACCAATTACCTTTACAACGTTCTGTCCCCATGTCTCAAATGCTTTCCCGAGTGGAAACGACCAAAGGATGTCTTGTCGATCAGTCCTGATTAGGTCCTCCTCTTCATCCAGCCAGTCGGCGTTTAGAACGCCAACGAGGTAAGACCGGATGTCGTATTCGCCCGTGAAACCTCCTGTTCTCCTGAAGATACTAGTTTGCGCCGCAATCTTCCCCCTGCAGTAAATACGTACCCCTGCCATGAGATCATCATGGTACGGAAGCTTCGAGTAGCCCATCCATCCAGTTACCGGATAATGCCTGCCTTCGTGTTCGAAACTCGCCGTCACATCCTGGCGTTCCTCTCCGTCCTCCGAAAAAGCTCCGTACTGTGGCGGGTCATAGCGCTCGCCGCTATCGTCGAGTTTTTCGCGAAACTCGATCTTCGTGTTCGACTTGAGCACGATGTCAAAGTCACCAACCGTTCTGGTGGCGTCTTTGACCGCGGCTGTCTTCTCGCTGTCCCGCAGGATGATTTCCCAGTTCGCGGTCTTCACACCAAATCGTTGGGCGAGTTGACGGTCAAAATCTTCGATCTTTGGCACATGCCGATAATCAAACTGGCTCATGCGAATCGTCGTTCCTGTCTTCGGCTGCAGCGTGCCATTCTGGGGACCGGCTTTCGGAAAGTATGGCGCGTCGTCGTCCTGCATCATGCTCGAACGATCGAGAGTGAAGTGTGCCGTGAGATACCCCTTGGTTTCTCCCTGCTGCATCCTTTCACCACCGGAAGTGATAACCTCGATACGCTCGCAAATGCCCAGTGGGGCAAGTTTCCCCACTCCTTTCCTGCCCATCACCTTCCGCTTAAATTTTCGAGATAGGTCTCCACGCCTCGGATCCTTCCTTCGCTCGGCACCAACGACAAGGTAGAAGTCATTGACTTCCTCCGGTGTCATGCCGGTGCCGTTGTCAACGACTTCGATTGTGTAGCCCTTGTCTTTCAGAGTCCCCTCGTGCTTTTCTGCCAACCACTCCGCCATTGGGGCCGAGATCGTCACTTTGGTTGCGTCGGCATCATAGCTGTTTGCCACCAACTCAGCGATGGCGGCTGAAACACGGTCGTATAGCTTGACCCCAAGCTTGTCGACGGTCAAACGCGAGATCCGCATCCTGTACTTTGGAAGCAATGGACGCGATTGCAAGGGTTTTGTCTGCTTTCCCATTAGCTCTCCCGGGCTTTCCAGCAGTCAATTAAGGGAAAGGATACGCAAACAGCACGAATGACGCCAGCCTTTGGGGAAGAGGAAGTGGCACGCAGGTTTTGATGTTGTTTATAGCTTACCTACACCTTGTTCTATCCGCAACGACCGTTGGGGCGGTATAATACATGAAGACAGCCCGCGCAACCATATTGCTGCTCTATCCAGCACAAAAAGATCGCAGATTGACTACTTGACAAGCCGAGCTTAGAATGACAAGGGTATTGTAGTGAACCAAAGTTCACTTTTCCAGTAACCTTTCGACAGGGATTTGCGTTGCACCCCCCTTAAGGAAAGTGTGCCAAATTTAACTTGCCTAACAGGTAGTCATGGAGTCTTTCGATCCCAAAGCTGTGGCAAACTTTTTCCTTGAGCGCGCTCAATCCGAGGATGCTACGCTCACTCCAAAAGTTCGATTTTTTTCACCCGGCTGGTAATTGGGATTAGCCAAACGATCGTTGATTGATGAGCCTGTTCAAGCTTGGGCGTGGGGCCAGTTATTTCAATGCTACAATTTGTTACAAAAAATCGAATTTGCATCGACGATCGCAAGCACAAACAAATGAACTCATGATCACTATGCTACAAATTGCTACAAGAATTGGCTTGTGCATCGATGGTCGTAAATTTGAACAAACGAATACCGAACCTCGTGCTTCCAAGAAACTTCGCCTCAATCCAACGATTATTGATTTGATATTCTGGCGAAGTTACTTTCAGATGAGGGCCCGTGATCGGGCGCAGACGCTTCCAAGAAACTTCGCCTCAATCCAACGATTATTGATTTGATATTCTGGCGAAGTTACTTTCAGATGAGGGCCCGAGGATCGGGCGCGGACGCTACAAATTGCTACAAAAACTGGCTTGCGCACCAACGATTTAATAACCAAACATACGAGGCGGTCAACCCGATGCTACAAATTGCTACAAAAATCGGTTTGTACAGCAATGATCGTAAATTCGAACGAACGAATTCCGGAACGTCGTGCTACAAGTTGCTACAAAAAATGGCTTGCGCATCGACGATTGAATAACCAAACAAATGAGGCGGTGAACGCGACGCTACAAATTGCTACAAAAATCAGTTTGTACAGCAATGATCGTAAATTCGAACGAACGAATTCCGGAACGTCGTGCTACAAGTTGTTACAAAAAATGGCTTGCGCATCGACGATTGAATAACCAAACAAATGAGGCGGCGAACGCCATGCTTCCAAGAAACTTCGCCTCAATCCAACGATTATTGATTTGATATTCTGGCGAAGTTACTTTCAGATAAGGGCCCGAGCATCGGGCGCAGCCGCTACAAATTGCTACAAAAAAACCGGTTTCGCTCGGTGGGCCGTCAGAATGTCGCGGGGGCAAAATGTTCCACATGGAACATCGATGTTGAAACGATCCATGAACTATTATCGTGATTGTCATGCAGTCCGGTGAGCTTCCCATGCGCCCGTCGTCCGGCTAGACTTTCTGGATGATTCCATCTGCTTCCGAACTCATCGTTTCTGTCTCCGGCATTCGCGGCATCGTGGGTCAAGGACTCACACCGCAGATCGCCACCGTCTTCGCTTCCGCGCTCGGCACTTTCCTGGGCGGGGGCCGGGTTGTGGTTTCGCGCGACGGCCGGCCCAGCGGCAATATGTTACGTCATGCCGTTGTCGCCGGATTGCTCTCGGCAGGCTGCGATGTCGAGGATATCGGCATTGCCCCCACTCCGACCTGCGGACGAGCGGTTCGTCAACTGCGCGCATCGGGAGCTGTGCAGATTACCGCGAGTCACAATCCCGCGCCGTGGAATGGATTGAAACTTTTCGGTTCCGACGGAGCAGTTCTGTCGGCAGAGAAAGGACAAGAAATCAAGCGTCTCTTTGAAAGCGGTTCGTCCAGGCTGGTGGGCTGGGATCGCATCGGCACCATGCGCGCTGCACCGGATGTCCTCGATGACCACGCCCGCCTCGTCTGCGATCTTGTCAGCGTATCGGCAATTCACTCCGCCGGGTTTCGAGTGCTGGTCGATGGCAACGGCGGAGCCGGCGGCCCGTTGGCAACTCATCTGCTTCGGTTGCTAGGCTGCGAGGTCGTCGAACAGGCATGCGAGCCGGATGGCCACTTCGTTCATGAGGCGGAGCCGATCCCAGCCCATCTGGTCGATGTCGGCCCCCAGGTTCCGAAGAACGGGGCAGCAGTGGGATTCGTCCTCGATCCCGATGCCGATCGACTGGCCCTGATCGATGAGAAAGGCAACTGCATCTCGGAAGAGATGACGCTGGCCCTGGCGGTAAAGTATCGACTTGGGCAACAGCGCGGGCCAGTGGTCATCAATATGTCCACGTCGCGGGTCATCGAAGACATTGCCAACACGGCGGGCAGTATTTGTATGAGATCGGCAGTGGGTGAAGCGAATGTGGTGGCCCGGATGCGCGAACTCGATGCGGTGATCGGCGGCGAAGGCAACGGCGGTGTGATCGATCCGCGCGTAGGCTGGGTTCGCGATCCCTTCATCGGCATGGGTATGATTCTGCACCTGATGGCCCAGACAAAACAGTCGCTGAGCGAACTGGTGGCAGCGCTGCCCAGCTATGCCATGCTGAAGACGAAGTATGGAGTTTCGCGCGATCGGCTGCCGGCGGCACTGGCAGCCCTTCGGGGCCGATGGCCGGATGCGCAACTCAACGAGTTGGACGGTTTACGGCTCGACTGGAAAGATCGCTGGCTGCACATACGCGCCAGCAACACGGAACCCGTGGTCCGGATCATCGCGGAGGCTCCGGCCATGGCAGATGCGGAGTGCTTGTGTGCCGAAGCGGCGAAATGTCTGGGATAACATCGGGTAAGTTCGATTGCCTGGGAGCTACACCACCCTCTTTTTTCGGAGTTCTTCAATCGTTCCCGGACCGATTCCCAGCACCTCACGCAGAACTTGCTCCGTGTGATCGCCCAGCCCAGGAGCAAGTTTGGCTTCCGGCAAGGTCGTGCCGTGGATGTGGAACGGTGATCCCAGCAAGTCGATCGGTTGTCCCGATGGGTCGCGGACGGTGACTTTCATATTGCGTGCTGCGATCTGTTCGTGTTGAAACAGTTGCTCGTAGTTCATGACCACTGCATGCGGGATGTTTTTGGCGTGCAGCCGATGCTGCCAGTCCTTGGTGGTGTGCTGGCGCATCAATGCTTCGACCTTGGGAATCAGTATGTTGCGGTTCTCGACGCGGAGCTGATTGCTGATGAATTGCGGATCGGCGGCGAGATCGGGTGCTTGAGCGGCCTCGCAAAAGTGTTGCCACTGGCTATCGTTGCCGACGTTCAATACCAGCCAGCCATCCGCCGTGGCGAACAACTGGTAGGGAACGATTTGCAAGTGAGCGTTGCCCTGACGAGGAGGAACCTCGCCGCTGCTTAGATAGGCCTGAGCCAGATTGACCTGGGAAGCGACGGCACAATCGAGCAGTGAAAGATCAATGGTGTAACCATGCCCCGAGGTTTGCCGGGCATGCATACAGGCAAGAATGGCGACCGCGGCATGCAAACCGGTCACGACATCGGTCAAGGCGACACCAACCTTGACGGGTGGACCGTCAACAGGGCCGGTGATCGACATCAACCCGCTCATCGCCTGGATTGCAAAATCGTAGCCTGGCACCGAGCGCATCGGACCGGTCCGGCCAAAACCGCTGATGGAGCACGCGATGAGTTGCGGATGACGAGTCAATAGCGCATCCGGCGTCAGGCCCAAATGTTCGGCACTGTCGGTACGGAAATTGTCGATCAGCACATCGCTCTTTTTCAATAACTCATGGAACAGATCATGGCCTTCAGGCCTGGCGATGTCGAGCGTCAGCGAGCGTTTGTTGCGATTGCAGGACAAGAAGTAGGCGGAAAGCGGGCCGGAGAAAGGGGGACCCCAGCTTCGGGTGTCGTCGCCGGAGCCGGGACGTTCGAGTTTGATGACCTCAGCGCCCAAGTCTGCAAGGAGTTGACCGCAATAAGGACCGGCCAGGATGCGCGAGGCATCCAGAACCCGGCAGCCTTTAAGGGGCGCAGCGGCATTGCTTGGGAACATGACCTCTCCATCGGGAATAGACCCAAACGGTCATTTGCCGGGTGAGTCATTCCGGGTTGCTCCCGAAGTTGTAGGCTTGGGCAGCAAGGCCGGCGACGGTAACATGGCGGGGGCCGTCGTTCGATTCTTCTGCATCTCGGAGACAATTTCTGTAGAAGGGTCGGCTGGATTTGTCGTTGGGGATCTCTGGAAAAACAGTGCCGCGACGGCAATTACCAATCCCACTCCCACTACTAACCCGAATTTTGCATCGTTTTGCATCGGTGTTCCCCCTTTGGGTCCGATGGAAAGATAAGCTGGTCGATAAAACACCCACGTGTTCTCGACCTCTAGGCGATTATCCACGAAGGCAGGCTGTGCGCGAATGCGTTCTTGAGAACTTGAGGGAAAATATAAGGATTCGTGGCTGAAATGAACGGGATAATAGTCGTGTCCGCTGAGATCGGCAATTCAGTCAACCACGGAAAACACGGAAAACACGGAAAAAATCAGAAGACAAAACATGCGAATCCATTCTCAATATCACCATTATCCATGAGTATTTGCTTTGGTCGTTGTTCCGTGTCTTCCGTGTTTTCCGTGGTTCATTCTTTTGGGTTTTCTCGTGCAGCTTTATTTCCTGCCTGTGGCGGCTTTGCTGATTATTGTGCTCGCTGTGTGGGGCATTCTTCGTGGTCTGGATGTTCGGCTCTGTTTGCTGCTCGCTGCGTTCGCACTGGCTGGATTCGCGGGCGATGTCAGGCCGGTCCTTCGGGAATTTCTGGCTACGTTCAGCAATGAAAAATTCGTCGTTCCCATATGCACGGCAATGGGTTTTGCCTATGTGCTTCGACATACCGAGGCCGATCAACATCTGGTTCAACTGTTGGTAAAACCCTTACGGCACACGCGGATCCTCCTGATTCCGGGCGTTGTCGGGGTTGGGTTTCTCGTCAACATCCCGGTGATCAGTCAAACGAGCACGGCCGTCTGTCTCGGCGCAGTGGTCGTGCCGTTACTCCGTGCCGCCGGGTTGTCGCCCGTCACGATCGGGGCGAGTATCTTGCTCGGATCATCGCTCGGCGGCGAATTGTTGAATCCCGCTGCGCCGGAGCTATTGACCGTGAAAGGTCAGCTCAATCTTAACGACACCCGTGAAGTGGTAGAACGTGTCGTGCCGCTGGTGATTCCGCATCTGTTGATCGCAACATTGCTGTTCTGGTGGCTGTGTTGGTGGTCCGAGAAGGCACCTGATGTCGCAGAGGAGAAGCCGCAAGAAGTGTTGCCTGCTTTCCGCGTCAACTGGTTCCTGGCGCTCGTACCGCTGATTCCCCTGGCCATCTTGTTCCTGACGGGTCCACCGATCCGTTTACTGCACGTCCCGGAATCGTGGATCGTGGCTCCCAAGGATGTTTCCGCAAAGAACACCCGTCTGATTGGTGCGGCGATGCTGGTCGGGGTTTTGGCAGCGGCACTGGCCCGACCCAGCAAAGCCAAGTCGACACCCAAGGCCTTTTTCGACGGCGCGGGCTATGCCTTCGCCAACGTCGTTTCCCTGATTGTGACCGCCAATTGCTTCGGCAAGGCCATTGAACAAATAGGCTTGGCGCACGGTATTGGCAGGCTGGTTCAAGCTGCTCCCGGGTTGCTGTTGCCGCTCGCCGGGAGTATCCCACTGCTATTCGCAGCCATCAGCGGCTCAGGAATGGCATCGACACAATCGCTTTACGGACTATTTGTCGGCCCCGGATGCCCCATTCACACCGAGGGAAGCTCCACTCCCCCGGAGACGATCGAAGAGGGCAAACGAGTCGGCGCGATCGTTGCGATTGCGGCGGCGGCCGGGCGAACGATGTCGCCGGTGGCGGCAGTAGCGCTGATGTGCGCTTCGATGGCGAATGTCAGTCCTTTTACGTTGGCGAAGCGGGTCGCATTGCCGCTGTTGGGGAGTTGGGTGATTGTGGTGGGACTGCGAATGATCGGGGTACTCTGAACAAAAATCACTGTTGGGCGGCACTATTTGGCAAGTTGAGCAATCCTTGACTTATGTCTTCATAAATGGCATTCTGAAAGGATGAGCGATTCGAACCCTACATCCTCCCCCATTGACTTGGGAACGGAACTGGGAGCTACTGATAGCTTTTCTGCGCAATGCTTTTCGCTTTATGTGCCGAATAAGGATAAAGAAGACCAGGAATTCGGAAACCAAAGACGATGGGTATTGGATGCTATCCGGTTGTTGTCGGAAATCAATGGCGGGGCGACAGCAATTCCAGTTGAGGGTGGATGGATGGACGATTCGGGTCGAGTTATTTTGGAAGAGCCAGTGATTGTTTACTCGTATATCAAACTCGAACCATTCTTGAAGAATTTGCACAAAATACGAGAGTTTCTTCATCGCATGGGTCGAGAGACGGCACAGGGAGAAGTCGCTTTCGAGTTCGACGGTCGGTTTTTTCGGATTCGGCAATTCGATTCACCTGTTAGTGAAGGAAGAAGCAAATGAACCAACGTCTTCAAGTAACCGGCACCAGCCAACCTATTTTGCAAATCACTGGCAATGCTCAGCCTCGCATTGATGCCAGCCAGGTTGCTGCTGCACTGGGAGGAGAACCAATCACGGCCCGCATTGATGGCAATCCTGCCTCGGTGACACTTTACGCTCTTCGAGCGGAGTTGTTTCGGCGTCGTCAGTCTGGCGGGGGTCGGCCACGAATTGAAGGGACCAATCAACGCGTCAAGATTCCGTTGAGCGATCAAGACTGGACGGAGTTGGAAAAGCTGGCAGGGGAGCTTACTTCGGCGGGATTCTCGCCGTCTCCTGGGCAGATTGCCAGCGTGTTGCTTCACGCAGCTATCCAATCGATTCGGCACGATGACCCTACAAAAAAAGGCGAAGAAAAGCTGATCCAGACGATTGCTCAGCAACTCAACGCTGCAAGTAGCACCGAATGAAGAGAATATAGAGCCTCATCGTTTTGCTTCGCTTCTTCCCTTTGCGTCAGACGGGTATCTCTGTTTCTGAACTCATCTAGCGAGATTTTTCTTCCTTCGGTTATACTCATTCACCAACCTCTGCCGGAAAGGACGCACGGATGCGTATCTGCCTTTTTGAAGATGCCCGCGTCGCCACCCTAGAGCCGATCTGCCTGTCGCGCCCGGTGTTCGAGTTGCGTTGCGGGCTGACCACGCTCGCTCAGAAACAGCGCCGATTTTTTCACAGCGACGGCTACGGTGTCTTCATTCGTCCCGAACTGGTTCCTCTTTATCGGCGCGAAAACGCCCGTCTCGCCATCAACGATACGGCCTGGCTGCACGCCGAGCCGACATTGCTCGTCAATGCTCGCTGGTTGCCTCCTGCACGTAAAAAAGAACAGTCATTGGATTCCACCCCGTTTGCCGCAGTGGTCGATCAGGAAATTGCCTATGCCCTCGTGACGCCCGAATTGCTTCGAGAATTGGGAACGGATTCATGGATAGATCGGCTCGAAGAGCTTTGCGGTCAATTGCCGCAGCGCGATGCGGGTGGCCAAATGGTGCAGCATTTGTGGGATGTCGTCGATCAAAATGCCGAACAGATCGATCTCGATTTCCGATTGCAGTGGAAACATTCCGTGAACACCGCTCGACCGGCTTCGTTGCATTTGATCGGGCCTTCGGATCAGTTGCACGTCGATCCCACTGCGCGCATCGATCCCTTGGTAGTCGCCGATACCAGTAATGGCCCGGTCATCATCGATCGAGACGTGGTCATCACCTCGTTCACGCGTCTTGAGGGGCCTTGCTATCTAGCGCCGCGCGCTCAGCTTTTCGGTGCCAACATCCGGGGTGGGACATCGATTGGCCCCAATTGCCGGGTCGGCGGCGAGGTTGAGTCGAGCATCATACACGGCAATACCAACAAGTATCATGAGGGATTCCTGGGTCACAGCTATCTGGGCGAATGGGTCAATATCGGTGCCGGCTGCCATACCAGCGACCTGCGCAACGATTACGGCGAAGTGAAAATGATCGTCGACGGACAGTCCATTTCGACCGGTCGGCACAAGGTCGGCTGCTATCTCGGCGACCACACCAAAGTCGGTCTTGGCTCGCTGATTAACACCGGCACCAACGTGGGCGTCTTCGGCAACCTTCTCCCGGCCGGGAGTTTGTTGCCGAAAATGGTGCCGTCGTTTTGTTGGGTGGAGCATGGCCAGGTCGTGGATCGCAACGATCTGGAAGGACTATTCCGAACGGCATCACGAATGATGCAGCGCCGAGGGGAAGATTTTACGACAGCGCACCGCGAGTATTTCGACGGGCTTCATCAACGTCTCTATGCCGTTCGTCGGCAACTGATTCAAGAAGCCCAGCGCCGACAGTTGAGGAAAAGTGCGTGAGGTGGTGTGGTAGTGATTTTCCCAGGTCGCGGTCATTTCATTTTCTTGAAAGTGATTTCTCTGCCCTCATAATTGATGACGAGGATCTCATTGGTGACTTCCTTGATCGTAATTGTGTCACTGCGGTCTGTGCCATGACGTGGGTCGCGATATATCAAAGTTAATAGATTCTTCTCGACCGTATAGAATCCGTTGTGCTCAACATCTGCGTCGGAATGCTCTATTGTTTCTGTGTAAGTGCCATCGATGCGGAATCTAAAAATCCAAGTATCCTTATCCGAAGCATTCAAAGCGAAAGGGTATATTCCGCTCCAAGCGCCCAACATCTTTTCGTTGTCGAAGTTACGACGAAACAGCAACTGCGGAGGCCACTCATTAGGACGAGTGTGGCCAGGTATTACTTGATGAGGTATCTCCCCAATCGCGTTGCCTGGCCCCTGAGGTGGCTTGTGAAGATCATTATCGGCGTTGAAGGGTTCATTTGGCCGGAAATCGGTCTTCGCCGACGTCGCCGGAATTGAGGACTCCGCTGAAGCGTAGGGATCGGTCGGTTCGGTTCGGTGGGACCAGGCGTTGATTACGCAGATAATCATGCTGGAAAGAACCAACAACCCCAACAACCAGCGAAAGATATAGCCGAAGTTGATCCTGACAGTGCGTTGTTGCAGCGGATTTTGTTCTGGCATGGCGATTCCTAAAGCGGGCTTTGCCCGCAACCGCTACGTAGGGCGGGTCGAGGCTTTGCGAGGCCCGCCGTGAATCGGCAAAGCGCTATTGCTGTCCCGGCGGGCCTCGCAAAGCCTCGACCCGCCCTACGTGAGATTTGAATTCGTCGGCAAACCGCCTTCCCTGCCGGAAATGCCAAACAGTGCGCGCGAATCCGGATCAAAAAGTCTGACCAGTCCGAAGATTCCAGCGGGGAGTCCGAGACAACAGCAGGGTGGGTTGACGATCGCAATTCCCGAAGCAATCACCGAGAGCCAATAGAATCGACTCGTCAAAATCCCGATACCGCCGGCAACTACGATCGCGCTCAAAACTCCCATCCCGATGAACCATTGCCGACCTTGATTGACTGCCTCTTTTACTTCATCTCTGGTAATCTGTTTACCCTCCAACATTTTCTGATAGGCCGGTTCCTTTAGAATCTCCACGTATTCATCGATCAACTTGTCCGGGTCGTTATAGCACCGGTAAACGATCAACCCGTTGCTGAAGAGTCCCATGACTCCCACCAGGAATACTGCCAGGCCCGGCATCAACAGTTTCGATGACGATTTCGCCTTCGCCGCCGACGCACTCGTTTGCGCCAACATCTCGGGCTGCTCCATCGTGCCGTCGGCCAAGCGTCTCGGTGCCCGGAAGGTGATACGGCACTGCGGACAGGTTACCGGCTCGCCGAACAAGCTCTCCGGAACTCTGAGTTGATGCTGACAGGCCGGGCACTGGATCACTTCAACGGACATGGATGATCCTTTCGGGGATACTCGTTAGAGAAGTTCCGGTGTGAATTGTGGATGCATGTGCTGATAAAGGGTCAGGTGGTCGGTGTCGAAGAGGAATTGGAGCATTCCTGGCCGTCCTCTCGCAGCGTTTGTTCGAGATCTTCCCGACGCCGACGAGCCAGCTCTCGCACGAACTCCTGCTCAATCGGATCATTCGGGTCGAGATGAGTGTGGAAATGAAGCAACGGATTTGCGCTCTGCACTTCGCCGGTTATCAGGCGGATCTCAACCCGCGTCCCCTCGGGCAACGCTGAGGCGGGCACGACGACATCTTTGCTCACGATGCCAGTGATGGTGGTGGACATAAAATAAACCTCCCTTCATTCTCTCATTTTAACCATTTGTTCGCAGTTACGGTAGGCCCGTCGGCAAATATGCGAGACCGCTTCAGCGTATTTCCAATGTGAATTCAGGATGGCCCAGGGGATCGATTTGTTGGCCTAGATGAAACGTCCGGCCAAAGACAGCGGATTTCAGCCAGCCTCCAGCTTGGCGACGAGAAGCGACGTAACCCTTCGTCCCATGTTTGAAAATGTCAAATCGAGTGGCGTCATGTCGAACATCCACCAGCCAATACTCAGTAATCCCCGCCAGCCAGTACGACTCCATTAATTCGACGGTATCCTTTTGCACGGAACTATCGCTGACTACTTCCAACACCATATCGGGAGCACCGACGATTTCCAAAGGACCTCCGCTAATTCCTTCGACCAGTTGGGCTTTTTCTGATTGGATTGACGCAAAGGATATGAACATCCCATCTGGTTCCGTGGCAATATCTGCCAAGTCATTTCGCAGAAACATTCGATCGAAGCAGAAATAGCCGGAACGGTCAGCTTTTACGAATCGGCGCAAGATTTCGGAAAACTCTGCCTTAACCTGATTGTGCGTAAATAGCTGCTCCATGCTCAGGTCCACCCAAAACTCGCCGTGCAGGTAAGAAAACCTTCCCCGAGTGGGATACTCGGGTGATTTTGCCCAACGGCAAAATGCCTCAAGGTCGGTCAATTCTTCTACTGGAATTCGCACGTCCTCACCCTGAATGTTCATCACCATCGCATCACCTCACTTTCCTACCTTCTTGCGGAAATACTCCATCGTTCGCTTCAGTCCTTCCTCACGTCCCACGATCGGCTCCCAGCCGAGCAACGATTTTGCCCTACTTATGTCCGGTTTTCGCACTTTGGGATCGTCTTGCGGCAGCGGCTTGAAGACCACTTCGCTTTTCGTGCTGGAGAGTTTGCGAATCTCTTCCGCGAATTGCAGAATCGTGATTTCCGCCGGGTTGCCGAGATTGACCGGCTCGTGAAAATCGGTGAAGAGGAGCCTAAAAATCCCTTCGACGAGATCGGAAACGTAACAAAAACTCCGAGTTTGCGAACCGTCGCCATAAATCGTCAAAGGCTCGCCGCGCAAGGCCTGGCCCATGAAGTTCGGCAGCACTCGACCGTCGTCGAGACGCATCCGCTCGCCGTAGGTGTTGAATATGCGAATGATATGGGTGTTGATGTTGTGGGTTCGATGATAGGCCATGACCATCGCTTCGGTGAAGCGTTTGGCCTCGTCGTAAACTCCGCGAATACCGATGGGATTGACGTTGCCCCAGTAATCTTCGCGTTGCGGATGCTGCAGGGGATCGCCATAGACTTCGCTGGTGCTCGCCACGAGATACCTTGCACCTTTTAGCTTGGCGAGACCCAGCGTGTTATGGGTTCCGAGCGAACCGACTTTCAACGTCTGAATGGGGTAGTTCAGGTAATCGACAGGACTGGCTGGGCTGGCGAAATGAAGGATATTGTCGATCGGCCCCTTGATTTTCAATTGATTGGAAATGTCGTGACCAATGAAGGTAAATTTTGGATTATCCCGAAAATGGTCGAGGTTCGACAGGCTTCCTGTGATGAAGTTGTCGACACAGAGAACCTCGTGACCTTCCGCCAAAAATCGATCGCAAAGATGGGAGCCTATAAAACCCGCACCACCCGTAATCAGCGTTCGCACTGGAAACTCCTTTTTAATTAGTAGTCAGTGAATAGTGGTCAGTGGTCAGCAAATACCTGTGGGTATTTGTCTTTGTATTTACTGACCACTGACCACTGACCACTGATCACTGACCACTATTCAGTTGCACACAGATCAATTCCTTGCCGTCGCGCACATACAGAAGTCCGTTCACAAGGGCAGGATGTGCCCAGGTTTCACCGCAGATCTTGCTCGATGCCAGTTCTTCGTATTTTTCAGTATTCGGCGCGAGCAGTTTCAGGCTGCCGTTGTCGGAGTGCAACAAGAGCTTGCCGTCTCCTAACTTGAGCAGTGCCGCATGATACTTGCCGATCTTTGGTTGCTGCCAGACTTCCTTGCCATCCGCCAGCTTGGCACAGCGCAGCGTCACGCTGGCGCTGGAAATGGAGGCCACCCCGGTAATCAAGTACAGGTGATCTTTGCCCGCAGGAGCGGGTGTCGAGAAATAGCAGGTCAAATCGGGGTTTTTCCAGATCCGTTTCACTTCGGTTTTCCCGTTGTTTTCCTTCAGTTGTAAACCGACAGCGCCCGCCTTCACGGAACTGGCGATAAAAATTTCTCCCATCTTCACAGGTGTGGTTGAGCTTTCAAATAGCGCATCGACAAATGGGAACTTCCAAAGGATGTCGCCTTTGAGCGATACGCCCAGGACGTTGGCACCGGTCAGGAATACCAGTTGCCTCGAATCGCCCTTGCCCGTCGCGATTGGCGAGGAATAACTCCCCGCGTCCGTCCCGGCTTTCCAGGCAAGTTTGCCGTCCGAAACATTGAAGGCAGCCACCGCCATGCCCTTGCCGACCATCACGATGACCTTGTCGCCTTCGACGATCGGCGATGTCGAAATACCAAAGAACAAGTTCGGAACCTTGTACTCCTTCAGAAGATCGACGCTCCAAATGGGCTTTCCGGTCTTGGCCTCCCATGCGGCGAGAACTCCGGTGTTGCCGAGCGTGAAGAGCCGGCCGGCGGAAACGCAGGGTGTTGAACGCGGTCCCGCTCCGAACAGCGGCGTGAACTTTGCCTTTTCGTAGGTTTGTTCCCACTTCGGTTCACCGGTCAGCGCATCGAAGGCCAGAACCGATTCCGCAGTATCCTTGTCTTTGACTTTCACATGCAGGTAGACCATCCCATTCGCAACGATGGGCGAACTGTTGCCCTCGCCCACCGGCTTCTTCCAGACCTGTTTCAGTTCGCCCTTCCAGGGGCTGACCTTTTCGCTGGATGAACCATCTCGATCCGGGCCAAGCCACTGCGGCCAGTCAGCTGCCCACAACGGGTTCACGAGCAACAGGCTCAACATTCCTGCGAACAGAGTTTTCGTGCATCGCATGCGGATTCTCCGGGTGTCCATTCATTTCAGTACAAGAGGTAAGGCAATTCTCGATGAAAGTGTTTTATCGGGAGAGGCAGAATAATCTTCGGTAGAGTTCACCTCATTCAAAAATACGTGCAGGGGTGCATAATGCCAGCCCGTTTCAAATTCTTCCGCAAGTCCCTTGAGTCGACGGAGGTAGGTTTCAGTAATCTCGCGACCGGACTCCTGATACGATGGATCGCAGAAGTAAACCCGGCAACCCAGCGGTCGAGGCGCGCGCGCGGTGCAGAGGTTTTCCTTCTGAAAGGGACAGAACTCATCGGTAACCGGTTGTTGAAACGGCGGTGCCGACTCCAACAATACTTCAGCTTCAAGCCGGCTGATGAACAGCGTGTGTCCAAATTCTTTGAATCGACAGCACCGGCCCGAGGCATCGCACTTCGGACCGATGGCGGCAACGGCAGCATCGACCTCGGCATACAAGGCGAGGATACGGTGATGGAGTTCGGCATTCATTACTGGCTGATCTCTTGGCAACTCATAACTTGATTACCTTGATTCGCCGCGTGATTTCTTCGACCGGTATTAACTCGCCTTGCCCTGCGCCGGGACAGGCCCGTTTGGTATTCTCCCAGGCTTTTGGAGTCCCGACGGTACTTTCCCAGAACGGCCAGGTCCGACACTGCCGGGGGCGCGCATCGTAGACCGTGCAGCCAAGAGATGCATCGTAGAAAATGCAATCGGTATTTGGCTTATCGCGTAAGGACCGGTCGCCATTCACCACGTGCGTGTAAAGCGCGGTCACTTCTTCCAGTGTCTCGCCGCGAAATTCCGCGATGGCTTGAAGCTCATCTTCCTCGACCCAAACGTATCCGGGAAAGCCGGTACAGCACTTTCCGCAGCGCGTGCATGAAAACGATAATCCGTCCACATACCAGGGAGTCGGCATGGCAGTCCCACCCGGAAATACATTCGCATATCCGATTATTGTAGCGGGATCGAGAAAGGGAGCGACTACTCGTGCTGTTAGAAGCCAAAACGCAGTGAAACATAAAACATCGGCAGCCAGATTTTATACTGGAGATCCGCATTGTTCTCGGCACCGACTCGAACCTCCAAAGCAGGGTAAGCAAGGAAAGGTCGGGTAGCAATACCCGTGTCGAGGTAGAACAATTTTGGGGAACCCGATTGCTGGGCGGTGAGTTGGGTCAGGCAATAAGCGTAGGCGAAATCTTCCCAGATCCCCACGTTAGCGCTCGCCGTAAGATACCAACCGGGTGAAAAGGTATTCCCCTCCAGATCGGTCAAGGTCTTGCTCGGGTAGAAGCCGGCACCAACATAGTTGTAAATTCCCCGATCGAAGTTCGTGCCGGTAAAGTAATAGCGATTTTCGAGGGCGAAGCCGTCGTTGTAGCCATACGATTGGGTTGCCGAAATGCCGCGATTGAGGTTGTTGTAGGAGTAGCCGTACGCCCGAAATTCCAGGGCATCGTAGTAATTCCACGCTGCACCAACGGTCAGATCGAATTGTCGCTTGCTGAAGTCAAACGATCCCTGCGTGGGATTGCCGACTCCATCCTCTGCGTTTTCACCCCAAAAGCGTGTTTGCATGAAATAATACACGCTTCGATCTTTCGTGATCGCCACGTTCAGATCGACGTCGAGCGAGAAAAGCGGATGGTAGCGAAGGCCGTTTGGCGCTTCCTTTACTCCTGAATAGAACCCGCGCAGCCCCATGACGCCCCACATTCGTTCCAGAGGCGATGCCGATGGTCCGTCGTAATTCAGAACTTCTTCAGCTGGAGTCGGCTTCAAGATTTCCGAAGGTTCTTCCTTGAGAACATCATCGCCCGGAAGGATTGTCAGTGCCGGTTTTGGCGATTTCGGGAGCGGAAGATCGGTATCCGGCAGGATGAGATTGGCAGAAGGATTCTCGGCGATCGTCGGCGCGATTTTGGTAACAGGAATTGGCGTTGCTACGGGCACTTGAGCCAGGCTGGATTTCGTCATCCCGAAGATGATCGCCACGATAATCCAACGAGGGTGACGAAACATCGATCACTCCGAAGGGCCGACCGCTCTGGTGGCCATGCAGGCAAGATCGCGCATGACTCATGAGTAATCGGCACAATCCATCCATTCGATTTAACAATTCTCCTCGAACCAATCGTTATCTTTGGTTTATTTGCGATAATCGCTACAGATTCACAGGGAAAATAGGGGAAATGAAGCCAAAGCGATAAGGTGCAAAGGATCGGCGGGCTATTCCCTTTCCCTCTGGATGCATGTGTTAAAGCTGGAAACGGCGAACCCCTGCGTAAGCTTGGGGGTTAAACAGCAATCCTCGGATTGCTGGCAGATACACCCCCAAGCTTACGCATCTTAAAGCTGGAATCGGCGAACCCCATGCGTAAGCTCGGGGGGTTAAACAGCAAGCCCCGGAATGTGGCAGATACCCCCAAGCTTACGCATGGGGTTCACCTTGCCACCGGCATCCCGGCCCCGGTTACTGAACCCTTGATAGGGCTTCAATCAATCGGTCGTTTCGTCCCGATGCAATAGAGGTGCTCCCAGGTGCGAATGTAGATTCGGCCGTTGGAGATCGCTGGGGAAGAATGAACCTTTTCTTTCAAAGCATTGGTGGCCAGGATCTTGAAGTCCTTGCCGGGCTGTATCACCTGTCCGATTCCCTCTAGTCCGACGACATAGATCTTCCCATCTCCGTAAACCATGTTTCCTCGGTATGTCTGTTTGGCCAATGGTTTCCGGTAGACCTGGGAGCCGGTCTTGGCGTCTAGGGCGAGCAGGATTTCGCCGTTCAGAAGGTATACCATGTCATCGACTCGTAAGGGGGATACCACGTCCGGCGTAAAGCTGGATCGCCACAGTTCGGCCTTGTTTGAAGGGTCGATGGTTCCCTTCGCACCGACCGGATTAAAAGCCACCGTCGGACCATTCTTACAAGATGGCACCACGATTAGATCGGAAGTGACGAGCGGGCAAGAAACGAAGCGCCAGGCTGGGTTGGATCTTGGGTTTAACGCTTCCACACGCCAAACCTCGGCACCGTCTTCAAGTTTATGGCCGGTGCAGAAGTCGTTGCCGTGAGCGACGAATAACGGCCCACCTTCTCCTTCCCACATGAACCCCGATGCGTAGACATCCGGACTTTCACCTCGACTATAGCCGGGCCGTTCCACCTTCCAGATTTCCGCGCCGGTCAAGGCGTCGAGAGCCAGAACAATCTGGGCGTTTCGGTGCATCACCTGGAGATAAAGTTTGCCTTTGTACAACACGGGGGTCCAGTGGCAGCCGAATTGAGTTTTTAATTTGCCGTACTTATTGAGATCGAGATTCCAGACAGGCTTTCCCTCGACGGTATAACAAACCAGTTTCCCGCCGCCCGCGAAAGTCCATACATGTTTGCCGTCAGTGGAGCAGGATGCGGAGGCGTCATTCCCCTCATCTCCGCGTCCGGATCTTCCACTTCCAGTGGCGGCGATTTTTTGCGACCATTTCTGCTTGCCGTCAACGCCGACGCAGAGCATCACGACATCGGAGCCATCCACTGAAGTGAGAAAGATTTTATCTCCCCACACACAAGGGGTGGACTGTGCCTTGCCCGGCATCTTGAGCTTCCAGACCACATTCTTGTCCTGCCCCCATTCGACGGGGAGGTTCTTTTCGGAACTAATACCATCGTTCTTGGGGCCTCGCCATTGCGGCCAGTTCTCGGCATTCGCCGCGGAAACGAAAGCGAACGAAAGAATCGAACAGAAAAATGAGAAACGCAGATTCACGGCAGGAGTACCTCAGGAGAGGAAGGGGGAAAACGGGGGGTAGGCTCCAATTAGTTTAACGGATCGCGGGCGGGAAAGCCAAGAATTTGCTCGCTATATCGTATTGGCAATGCGCAACCAGGCTTCTACGCGCCCCAGAAGATCGGCTCGACACCCGCTATAGAAATGATCTGCTCCCGCGATCGTCGCAACGCTCAACTGCCTCGAACGGCTTGTCAGAGCGGCGATCGCTTCGGGCGCGCCTTGGAAGGCCATATTGTTCTCGACTTCCACGCCCCCCAAGGTAATGAGCATTGGTGAAGGCACACCGGGAAGAAACTTCAGATAGTTATAGCGCTCATCGGGGCCATACTTTTCAACGTAGCCCGCAGCGGTGATGACAAACGGAAGAGGAAGTTTCACTTCGAGCAATGCTGCGGGGTTACGGCCCTCGACCAGCTTCTTGGCAACGGTATAGGTTTGCAGGAACTGCGGCCCCTCCGGGCTGGAACAGAACCACGAATACGATAGTCGAGGCGGCGAAATGGCTACGACACAACGGACAGCCAGCGACGGTTCATGAGCCAAGGTATACAGGCTTTTCACTGCACCGAGGCTATGACCGATCAAAGCGATTTGCGGCCCGGCCCGTTGCTTGAGCCAGTCGATCCAGGCCATCAGATCATATCGGCACTCATCGACGATTTCATAGGCAGCTCCCAACCTGCGACCGCCGGTTGCGGTAACTGCTGTGCTGATACCATCGTGCCCGCGCGTGTTGACCCGAAGCACGGAACAGCCCAACTCCAAAAAGCGTTCCGCGAAAGCATCGAACAGCGTGGAGTTATAGAAATTGCCGCCGGTGCCATGTATGAGACAGATGGCATCGAGAGGGAATCCGGATGCGGTGGCGGGCGATGACTGAAAGCTTCCATCCAGATGGATGCCGTCGCGGGTGATCGTGCGTACGTGATCGATGTGCAAGGTGAACCCTCAAATTGATCGATACAATCGATGCGAGTAGTGTCCTGCGTCAGACGTTGCATCTTCCCAGCAGTCTCATCTGTAGCTTTTTCACTTCTGATTTTGTCAATGTCTCCGCCCGAAACTGAGCTAGCTGGAAGAAGAAATCCTCGTCAATCCCTGTTGGAACGGCCTTGCTTAGTCGGGTGACTGCTGGTTCCAGGCCACCTTCAAAATAGCATAGATACGCTAAAATCACAGCAGGGCTCCGGCTGACACCGCCAGTGCAATGAACCATGACTTTTCCTGTCGATCGCCCTGCGTCGATGTACTTGCAGAACTCGTTGATCTTCCCACCGAACGCCGGATCTGGATCGTCCATTCGAAGCCAAAGATATTCAAAGTTTGAAGGAAAATGGCAGGAAAGTTCCTTAGAACAGTTGACAATATGGGTGATGCCTCGCTCCTTCAAATGATCGTGATCAGCCGCATCGCAACGATCACCCAAGAACAGGTCAGGAAGGATCTGCCACATGCCCTTCTTCTCCGCCACTTGAGACTACAGAATCAACATCGCATCGCCATTACTATTGAACCGATACTCCATCTTCACACACGTCTTGGGATGCTCCGCGTCGCGTTCGATCGAGAACAAGATTGCGGTCATACCCAGGCACTGTCGCGTTCAGCGCGAAGCGCCGCAGAGTGAACAAATCAAAATCGTTTTTTTGTATCATTTTGTTCACTCGTACGCTTGCACGACAGAGAGCGAACAAATCAAATCGTTTTTTTGTATCATCTTGTTATCTTGTATCATTGTATCATTTTGTTCACTCTCGCGTCCCGCGTCCGTTCCGGACTTCCGTCGCATCCTAATTCGAAGGCGGCACTTTCTCGTTGTTGTCGGGACCACACAACTGAATTTCTTTCCACTTCTCTAATATACTGTGTATTTGTCCAAAATGGCAAGAGGAAATGTTCAAAAAAATGAGACTTCTCACCAAACGCGACAGGTGTCGCGGTCCCAGCGGCAGAGAGCAAATCTCTGTCGCGTTCAGCGAGAGGGCTCAAAAAGATATCGAACACCAACACGTCGATCACCTTCATTTGCGCGGGGTCATCGGCGGCGCTGCGATAACCCAACCTACACAATCAACATCGCATCGCCATAACTGTAAAATCGATACTCCATCTTCACCGCAATCTCATACGCGCGACGCAGTAACTCCATCCCCGCGAACCCTCCAACCAGCAACAACAACGTCGTTCGCGGCAAATGGAAGTTCGTTATCAAGCTATCCACAACCCTAAACGCATAAGGCGGATAGATGAAGAGGTTCGTTTCTCCGGACCAGGGCTGCAATAGTCCCCCCTGTGCTGCCGATTCCAGGGCGCGAGTGGCCGTCGTTCCCACCGCAATTACTCGATTCCCCCGCGATTTGCAGGCTCGAATCGCCTCGACCGTCCCATCGGGCACCATGCACCATTCGTGGTGCATGACGTGTTGCGTCGGGTCTTCTGTGCGAATTGGCTCAAACGTGCCGAGGCCGACGTGGAGTGTAACGTACTTCCACTCAACGCCCCGCGATTTGAGCTTATCGAACAATGTCGGCGAAAAGTGCAGTCCGGCGGTAGGGGCTGCGATCGACCCGGCGTGCCTTGCAAAGACCGTCTGATAGCGCTCTTGGTCGGCATCCTCCTCACGTCCTTTACGGATGTAAGGAGGCAAGGGGATATGACCGTAAAGCGCGAGCAGCTCACTTGGCATACCCCGCGGCATCGGCTCCATGAGCCAGTATGGATCGGCCCGGCCGCGCACAATCAGTTGGAATGGCCCCGGTTCGATCGTGATCGCTTCACCGATTCTCGGCCTGCCACCGGTTTGGGCAAGCATCTCCCAAATTCCATCCGCTGTCGCTTTCAAGAACAGGCCTTCCCACTTGCCGCCGGTCTCTGCTCGATGACCGAGGAGCCGGGCCGGGAGAACCCGTGTATCGTTCAAGACAAGCAAATCGCCGGGATTCAGGAAATCGGGTAAATCGCGGAAAGAATGGTGCGTAACTCCCCCTTCACCTCGATTCAACACCATGAGACGGGAGGCTTCACGTTCGGTCGTCGGGTGTTGGGCGATGAGGTGAGGTGGGAGAACGTAATCGAAATGGTCGATAGACATTCGGCCTGCAAGGAATTGAACCATCCGAGCCTGAAGCGTAAGCGAAGTTTGTGTCTTCTCTTCGCTTACGCTTCAGGCTCGGAAATCCGAAATTCATTTGAAATTCTTCAGCCACTCCTCGAAGTCTTTCTTGTTCTTCTCAACCGTTTTTTCCGGACCGAGCAAGGTCATATAGAACTCGCCCTTGTCGGTAGTGAAGATGACGTAGAGTTGCCGATAGCCGGGTACAGCGGTGAAGTCTTTGGCCATCGGGAATGCCTTCTTCTTGTAAGTTCCCGACACATCCTGAAAAGTTGCCTCGATCTTACCTACCTTGATCTTTTCGACCTTGCTCTTGACCTCTTTTTCACCCTTGGCAGGCTCAAACTTTGCAACCTGCCGGGCCAGATTGGCATCGACGCTACCGCTGCCGCCGGGGAACTGGAACATCGCGAGTTCCGCGCCTTCTTTGTCGCCCTCGGCTTTGGGCAACTTAAACTGCGCCATCCGCATCTTGTTGGAGGGTTCTTCTTCTTTCCATCCTGCGGGCAGTTTTGACTTCATTCCCGCCAATTCAAAGTCTGCTGCCAGTGCCGAACCGGCGAAGACGATCGCCGTTGCCAGAGCCAGATATCGTTTCATGCCGTCTCCTTGTTTGTACACTCAAATGTCAAGGCATCGGCGATATTGTAGCCATCCACAGAAAATGGAAAGCGGATAGTCGAAGCAATTCAGGAAATGGAAGTTTCTTGATGGCGGAAGTATTGTGATTATGAAGGGGCCACCCACGGCGAGCAGTCTTCGGGATTTTCCCCTTGATTTCCTGCAGCAGGTGAGAGGGATTGTCACGAAATTCAAGGCGGCTGCCCTTGAACATCTTCTGTGGGAAGATGACGAGGTTCCGGTGATATGGAAGCTTGGCCGAAACGATACCTTCGCATTCGGCCCGGCCGAAAACCGGCTGGGATATTTCGTTGTATGCCCAGTATTGATAGGGGGTGAGGAGGTGGGCAAGTCGCACAACTCGATACCACGTGCCGGTTTCAGGCGTCCTGTGGAGTTTCCGGCATGCTCCGAGGTTCACGTTATGATTCCATCTTGAATGCCTCGAAGAATATAGCGTAATTCCACTTCTCTGTCAGTGCCAAGGAGATCAGCGGGCTTCTCTCCGCCCAGCAAATCATTCGGCGCATCGAGCCAATCTTCAGGAGTGGAGAAAATCTTATTCACGTCGTCGATGATATTCGAAGACTCATCCTCCAAGAGTGTAAACGGCTTCCGCTTCGTTTCCGGTGCGATCCCTGGTGCCTTCTTCACATACGGGTCGGATTCCCCTGCTACAAGCGCTTGATCCATCACATCGGAATAAGTATCGGCAACGGCGAGAACTCGCTGTCGATCCCGTGTCCAGGCAACCCACCGGCCCGCATGATCCATGACATCCTCCATGATGTGGGCGGATTTTCTTACGGTGACGCATTTCCCACATCCATAAGTAGCTGCGTGACAAGGCCAAAGCGGTTTTCCACGCCGTACTCGTCCTTGCCCGTCATTTTGAACTCCCGTGGAAAACTATATTGGATTCGAACCAAAAGGGTCAGCGGCCTTCGCGGAGTCGATCGCCCAGGAAATTCTCAAGCTCGGGAATGCTGTAAATCTTTTTGATCGTGGCATCGACATCGTAATCGACGCGACGGAATTGAATGGTATCTTCGTCCAAAAGGACGTAACAGGCGCGGGGATCGAGATCGCGAGGCTGACCGACGGAGCCGACGTTGCAAAGCGTCTTTCGGCCGTCCAGTTTATAAACGCCGCCGATGTCTTCCGGCGTGTGGAATTGCAGATTCTCGGTGAAGACGCCCGGAACGTGAGTATGCCCCTGAAAGCAATATTTCTCCACCAGCGTAAAAATCCGCTCCATCTTCCGCTGATTGTAAATGTCCTCGGGGAAGACGTATTCGTTGAGTGGGTTGCGCGCGGAGCCGTGCACGAAGAGATAACCGTTCTCGCGATGAGAACGGGGACGTTCCGCCAGGAATTCCCAGCGCTTTTCCCGGACGGGGCGAGGATCGCTGGGCAGTTCCAGTTGGGACCGCGACCACATGATGGCCTTTTCCGCAGCATGGTTGAACCCATCCGGGTCAAATAGTGCGCCTTGATCGTGATTGCCGAGCAATACCATCTGGCATTGCATGACCAAATCAATGCACTCGCGCGGGTTGGGTCCGTAACCGATCACATCTCCCAAACAATAGATTTGGTCGATCTTTTGTTTCTGGATATCTTCCAGCACCGCCTGAAGGGCTTCAAAGTTGCTGTGAATATCGCTGATAATGGCCTTCACGCCACGGCTCTCCCGGGCTTGGCAAAACCCAATAAAACAGGCTCTCCGCTTTCTCCGGCGTGGACGACCGGGGTACTCGGAGCACAGAACATCATCCAATCAGTCTACGCGGTGTTTAGAAAGACTGTCAAGCGTTCGCTGCCTTTCAAAGCCAGGAACCTTCAATTTTTTCAAAAATGCCGGTGGTTGATACCATCTTTATCGGATTTCTGTTGCGTGTGCCGGTGAATGAACTCCAACATCAGGCGGGCGACCGGATCGTCGGTCGTGACGGCGCGGAACATGATCGAGTGATGGTTCCGCTTGTGCACTTTGAAAAGTTTCGCCTCGCCTCCTTGCCGGATCAGAGCTTCCTGGAACTCTTTGGACAGGTCGGCCAAGGTCGGCAGATCCTTTTCCGCTGTAAACAGCAGGAATGGCGGCAACCCGGGCCGGACGTGGCGAATAGGGGAGGCCGCCAAGCAGACTGCAGGGTTTTCACCGAATGCGGGGCAGAAAGCATCGACGCGCAACGGAAGGAGCGGAATCGAAGAAATCGGCGACCAGTTCCAGTCGGTTTCGTAGCGCAGCGGCAAGAATTGATCCACGCGAACTGCCTGTCTCGTCGTGCCCCCGAAGATGACTTCCAGAGGTTTCGGCAAAATCAGATAGACGCCGCTGACCGAGATAACGCCCTTGATGTCGGCGGTTCTTAGACCAACTTCCTTCAAATAGGTTTCATCGGTCGCAAGCAAGGAGACGAGATGCCCACCTGCGGAATGGCCTGCCAGAAAGAGTTGATCGGGGCTGCCGCCATGTTCGGCAATGTGTTCGTGAGTCCAGGCGACGGCGCGGGCCACGTCGCGGACGTGCTCGGGATGCTTGACATCCGGTGAGATGCGATAGTTCGGCAGCACGGCCCCGATCCCTTGCTGGGCCAGGAATCGTCCAACGCTCGAAAACAGACCATACTGACATTTATCTCCCGACCCCCAGGCCCCGCCATGCACCAGAACGACGACCGGGAAATTCTGAATTCCCTTCGGAAGATACAGATCCAATCGATGGCGAAAGTCATCGGCGTCGGAGCCAGTATAATAGGCGATATCCTGGACCTCTTCGATTTCAATCGCACTCGGTTCGGACGGAGTTGGCACGGTCCATAGGGGAAGTGACGAGAGATGGCAGCCCGGCACCGCGACGAGAAAGAGAATGACGGATGACATCACTCCCAACGACAATGGACGTGCCCTATTCATCACACAACCTCTCGCCGCTTCTATAACGCAAGAGGAACAGGAGTCAATTGCAAAGTGACGCGGCCTTTCCACGGAGTGTAACCACATTCTCTGGGGGGGTTGTCGATAGGGTAGGGAAGACCAAGCATATTGGTTTCCCCTCCCTCCAAACCGGACTGGCGGATTTCCCGCATCCGGCTTTCCTGTTGTCGGTCTTACCCACAAGGGGATTGACTTGCTCGGGCATGGGCAGCTTCCAGACTATAGTACCCATGTTTGGCAAAGAAGGCATTCGGCCAGTGCTGATGATCCGTTCCCCGTCCGCGGCCTTTTCCGCCGGAACGTTTGCGCAGTATGCTCCGCAAACGTCCGCGAATCCAACCGTCCACGGTCTTAAACGTCGTGTGGTAACTGTGCTGGAAGAATCCAAACCAGCCACGCAACGTCAGGTTGATATCTGCGATTATACTTCGCAGCGATCGGCCGTTCGTCCGTTTCGTCTTCGTCCGGATGGTCTCTTTGAACTTCGCCATGCTCTTCTTCCTCGGCCAGCGCGTCAGACGTCCCCGCCGCGTGGTTAGGAAGTGATAGCCCAGAAAGTCAAAGCCTTCCTGCTGTACGTTGACGATTTTCGTCTTGGTTGGATGCAGCCGCAATCCCTCCGCTTCACACCACTGACGGATATACCCCAGTGTTTGTTCCGCTTCGGCCTGATTGCGACAGAGGATCACGAAGTCATCGGCATAGCGCACCATCTGCCACCCTTGGGCCGCCATTTGGTGATCCAGAGGATTGAGATAGATATTGCTCAGCAAAGGACTTAACACCGCTCCTTGCGGGGCTCCCGCTTCCGGTTCCCATTCTTTCAGTCCGTCCATAATGCCGGCTTTCAGAAAGGATTCGATCAGCTGAAGCATCCGCCCGTCCGCGATGCGTTCCCGCAGCCGACTCATCAGCCGGTCATGTGGGATCGTGTCGAAGTAGCTCTTCAGATCGGCATCGACCACGTAAGCGTAACCTTGCTTGAGCAGTTCATCCACTCGCCGCAGTGCGTCTTTGCAACCCCGCCGGGGCCGAAAGCCGTAACTGTGCGTGGCGAATTCTTTCTCAAAGATCGGTTCGATGACGTGTCGGACTGCTCCCTGAACGACTCGGTCGCGTACCGTGGGAATTCCCAAAGGTCGCTGCTCCTGGCTACCCGGCTTATCGATATACGTTCGCCGAATGGCCTGCGGCTGGTAAGTTCCTTCCTGGAGGGCTTTGGTGAGTTTCGCCACGTTGGCGTCCAGGTCGTCGGCAAATGCTTCGACCGTGACATGATCCACTCCCGGAGCGCCCTGGTTGGCAGCCACTTTGCTGTGACTGACGCGCAGATTGCGTTCCTTCCACACTTTATCGATCAGACTAAACCATATTCCTCCTTGGACGCCCTTTTCGAGCGCCGTCAACATGCGTTCGTTCCACACCGCCGGTTCGGTCCAGAGCCAGCGCTCCATAACGTCTCCGACTTGATTAGTCATTGCTGACACTGCCGTCGGGTTGGTTTCTTGCGGTGCTGACATCACGCCTCCAACTTCCTACGTCCCTTGGCTCCCCCGGCGTTACCCGGCTTCTTCGCTACTACGGACGCTCTGACTTCCGATTCCGATACTTCCCAAGGGCATGCAGCGATCGCTTCGCTCCGCGGATGCTCGCTGCAACATCCCGGCCCAGACGCCTTTGGGTACGGTCCATCTGCGGCAACCGTTCTCGACCCTCGTTCCATACATCCAGCGAAATCGGATCTCCCTACTTCCCGTCATGGAACCTTCTGACCGTTCTGTCTCCAACCACCCCTTGTCGTTCTCGGTGCTGAGTTTGACGCCCTCCGAGACTCCTTGGACTTCGCCTTTCGCTAGCAGGCTCGTCACGACAACAGGCCGAATCGAGTTCGTTATCCTACGGACCAGTCGTTCGCTTCCGGTTGCTCTCCACCTCGCCTCGCGACGACGCAGTTACCTTCAGCTACAATGTCCAAACTCGAAACATTGATAGGGACTTTCACCCTACCGATTCCATGCGCTCGTAGGCGCACTAGCGGCGGCATCCTGCCGCCGAGAGTTTTTCAGACGGCGGCAGGATGCCGCCGCTACGACGGCATCCCCCAGAGAAAATGGTTACACCCTTCCAAGTTTCAAATTGTGCCAGGAAGTTGCAACGGAACCTGGCTTGCGACTTTGTAATCCGATCCAGCAACTATTTTCTACTGTGTCCGATCCGGATGATTGGGCGAGCATAAGGGCATAAGCTGCCGGTCGATCGGGAAAAATAACGATCCTGTCACCTTCGTCTGACGGCCCGTACTCCTCGGTCGATGCTCTCTGTTCGGGGCGGAATCTCATTACTCTTTCATTAGTTCCACGATAAATTCCAATTGAGATTGTGTCGGGTTTTGTATAGCCGCGACAGGGTCGCGGAAGCAACGCATCCATGATTTTCAATACATATGCTATCATCGATGCGATGGTGAGTTTTCTGAGAGTCGGTTTTGGTTTGTGGGTCGGCTGGCTTGGCGTTGTTGTCTGGGTGAAATGGGGCCGGCATGCGTCGGATCCTGAGGAAAAAAAGGGTTTGGAGGATCGTTCCTATTTACTGTTTCTTCTGGCCGGTCTGCTGTTGCTGTTAAACTTTCTCAGTTGGCCAGTCTTTTATCTGCTGCTGCAAAGCTACGTCACGGAATGGCCTGATGTCATGTGTATCTACGGCGTCACCCGAATTGGGGTGGGCAGCATGAGCATCAGTCGATTTTTACCTCTCCTGCTTGCATTTTTGCAAGTGACAAAACCTCTGGTTGTGTTTTTAAGCGGCGCGTGGTTTACCCTGTACCTCGTCAATCGGCGCACCCAAACCGCTCCTTTGACGCGCCGGGTTCTGCTCATGTTACTGGCGACCAATCTGCTGGCAGTGACCGATGCAATGGGGGAGATCGCGTACCTGGTTATCCCGAAAAAAGAAGTGTTCTTGTCGCAGGGTTGCTGCACAACGGTGATTGCCACGAGGGCTGAAACGGACCGAATTGTTCCGAAAGACCTCTTGGGTGAAGATTCCGATCGGCATCTGTCGGCGATCTATTACCTCGTCAACGTCGCAATGATTTTTGCCGTCGGCCTGAGTGCTCGACTGTCGCGTCGATGGTTGTCGCGTCGGTGGATGCTTGTTCTGTTCATCGGTGCAATGGGATCGATCTTGGTCAATATCGCCTTTCTGAATGATGTTGCAGCACCCCAACTGCTTCACATGCCCAATCATCATTGCCCATACGATCTCGTGCCAAAATCCCCCCTAAGTCTGGTTCCGATTGTGCTTTTTCTCATGGGGAGTTTCTCGGTGGGATGGGGTTGTATTGTGGGGTGGATTGGGATTGTCCCCGAATCCAGGCCCTTCGTTTCGGAAGTGGTCGCTAAACTCTTTCGGGTGGGCGTTTTTGGATATGGTTGTTCTCTCCTGATAATGTCGGGGCAATTGGCACGCACTTGATTCCGGCAATGGTGCAACGAAAGGTTCGTAACAAGAAGTTCGCTTAATTGGCGTGAGCCTGAGGGGGATGAACTGATGTCGGTATCGGCTTTTCGCGGAAAAGGTCTTTTCTTGCTGGCACTGTTCGTGCTTTCAGGAGTGGGGGTCGCAGTTTACTTCTGGAAAATGCAATCCGACCCAAAGCTTGCACACAATGATCAGCAGCCTGAAGGCAGATTTCGCGAGTGTGCGGCCCAATCCGGCATCCGATTCCACATGGATTTCCTACCATCCGAGCAAGGCGTGCTTCCCTTCAAGATCAACCTCTACGACCATGGCTGCGGTGTGGTTGCTGGGGATTTCGACAACGATGGTCTGGACGACATTTTCTTCGCCAACCAGTTGGGTCGTTGTGCCTTGTATCGAAACAAAGGCGACGGAACCTTTGACGATGTCACAGAAAGTGCGGGTGTGGGCATTGGCGATCGCATATGTGTGGGGGCCGTTTGGGGTGACTACGATAATGATGGGCATCTCGATCTTTACGTCACCAGCACGCGGGGCGGAAACATCCTTTTCAAGAATAATGGCGACGCCACCTTTACCGATGTTACCGAGAAGGCCGGAGTGAAGTGCTTGGCTCATTCTCAGACAGCTGTCTTCTTCGATTACAATCAGGACGGTTTTCCCGATCTATTCGTGACCAATACGGCGAAGTGGACAGCGAATAAAGGGAAAGGCGATCGGCATTTCCCAGGTGCCGCCTCACTTTTGGAACTGGCAACGAGTCCCATCGAGGAGAACAAGTTTTTTCGCAATAATGGAAATGGTACTTTTACGGACGTTACCGATAAAGCCGGTCTCAAGGGAAAAGGCTGGGGAGGCGACGTTACTGTATTTGATTATGACGAGGATGGTTTCCCTGACTTGCTCGTCACCAACATGTTCGGTAACAGTCAACTCTATCACAATAATCACAATGGTTCTTTCACAGATGTGACCGCGGATCTCCTCAAAAGAACCTCCTTTGGAGCGATCGGCTCGAAGGCATTCGATTTCAATAACGACGGACATCTGGATCTGTTCATCACCGATATGCACTCGGATATGTGGCTGCCACATGACATAAATCCTTCAGATTTGCCCCCCGCAGTGGTGAAAACAAAGTTTTCGCATGTGACGGGATATTATTTCCGCAATAACCTCAGTGAAGAAGAATTGGCTCAAGAGATATTCCGGATCCAGTATGACTCTGTAATCTTCGGGAATACCTTCTTCAAGAGGCTGCCATCGGGAAAGTTTGAAGAAATATCCGACAAAGCCAACCTGGAGACATTCTGGCCCTGGGGTATTGCCACGGGAGACTTTGATAACGACGGTTACGAGGACATTTTCATCCCGGCCGGCATGGGCTTCCCATACAGTTATTGGCCCAACTCGTTGATGATGAACAACGGGGATGAAACATTCACAGATCGCGCTGACAAAGAGGAAATCGATCCGCCGCCCGGTGGTGTTTACCTCGAACATCGCATCGCCAATAGGCCTGCTTCACGAAGTTCGCGTGCTGCCGCGGTTGCAGATTTCCGCGGGAACGGCCGACTCGATATAGTCGTTAATAACTTCAACGACAACGCCAGCTATTTCCGAAACGAGAGCCCCAGGACGAACTACGTTGAATTTCGACTGACGGGAGCCAAGCGAAAGGGCGATCCCATCAACGAACCTGTCAAGAAGAGCAGCCGGGACGCTGTGGGTGCCCTGGTTACGCTGCATCTGGGAAACGAAATCATGGTACGTCAGGTCCAGACTGCCGGTGGCTATCTCTCGCAGTCGTCCCGCACGCTCCATTTCGGTCTGGGCAAGCGGTCCAAGATTGACTGGGCGGAGATCCGCTGGCCGAGTGGTATCAAAGAGAGGATCGACGCCCCGGGCATTAACACTCTTCACGAACTTGCGGAAGGCAAGAACCCACCCCTGAACTAAGCACCCTACTTACCCACAACGAAGAAGTCCGCTCAATTGAAGCGGGCTTCAGGTGGAGGAACAGATGTCGGCATCGACTTTGCGCGGAAAAGGACTTTACTTGCTGGCACTTTTCGCGCTCGTAGGATCAGGTGTCGCAGTGTATTTCTGGAGAACGCAATCAGACCCGAGACTTGCACAGAATGATCAGCAACCTAAAGGCAGGTTTCGCGAGTGCGAGGCCCAATCCGGCATAGGATTCCATATGGATTTCATTCCCACGGAGCAGGGTTTTCCATTCAAGACCAACCTTTACGACCACGGTTGCGGGGTGGCTATTGCTGACTTCGACGCGGATGGCCGGGACGACATTTTCTTCGCAAACCAGATGGGCCGTTGCGGCCTTTATCGCAACCAAGGCGACGGCACTTTCGACGATGTAACGGAGAAGGCAGGCGTGGGGCTTGGAGATCGCATTTGCGTTGGTGCCGTCTGGTGCGACTACGATAACGACGGATATGCCGATCTTTATGTAACCTCTACCCGTGGTGGAAATGTCCTTTTCCACAACAACGGCGACGGTACATTCACGGATGTAACCGAGCAGACAGGCGTCAAGTGTATTGCTCATTCTCAGACTGCCGTCTTCTTCGACTACAATCAGGATGGCTTGCCCGATCTATTCGTCGCCAACACGGCCCAGTGGACGTCGAACAAGGGCCAAGGTGATCGTCATTTTCCTGGGGGAACAGATTTCCTCGATATTGCCAAGAGCCCCCACGAGGAAAACAAGCTTTTTCGCAATAACGGAAACGGCACTTTTACCGACGTTACCGCTCAAGCTGGTGTCAAGGGAAAAGGCTGGGGAGGAGATGCTGCTGTCTTTGATTTTGACGAGGACGGTTATCTTGACCTGCTCGTCACCAACATGTTCGGCCAGAGTCAGCTTTATCGGAACAACCACGATGGCACTTTCACCGACATCATGAAACAGATCGGTGCCAAGCCATCCTTCGGAGCCATTGGCTGCAAAGCATTTGATTTTAACAATGACGGGCACCTCGATGTATTCATGACCGATATGCACTCGGACATGTGGATTGCAGCTGATGTTGATCCGCATACACTGCCACGCGAAGTGTTCAAGAAGAAGTATTCCTACGTGACGGGGTATGGTCACTACACAGACCCCAAAGGACCCGAAATGGAAAAACACTTCGCGGAATTATTCCAGATTCCATACGGCTCCGTCGTGTTCGGCAATACGCTTTTGAAATGGCTTGCAACGGGTAAGTTCGAAGAAGTCTCCGACACAGCCAACCTGGAGACATTCTGGCCGTGGGGTATCGCCGCCGGAGACTTCAATAACGATGGCTTCGAAGACATCTTCATTCCATCCGGTATGAGCTTCCCGTACGAATATTGGCCCAACGCACTGATGATGAACAACGGGGATGAAACGTTCACGGATCGCGCTGACAAAGAGGGAATCGATCCGCCGCCCAGTGGCGCTTACCTTGAACGCCGCATCGGAAATCGGCCCGCTTCACGAAGTTCGCGTGCTGCCGCGGTTGCGGATTTCAGGGGCAATGGGCGACTCGATATTGTCGTCAATAACTTCAACGACAATGCCTACTACTTCCGAAATGAAATCTCTTCGGGGAACTATGTTGAATTTCGACTGACGGGAGCCAAGCGGAAAGGCGATCCCATCAACGAACCCGTCAAGAAAAGCAGCCGGGACGCGGTGGGTGCCTTGGTTACGCTGCATCTGGGAAACGAAATCATGGTACGTCAGGTCCAGACCGCCGGCGGCTATCTCTCTCAGTCCTCACGCACGCTCCATTTCGGTCTGGGCAAGCGGTCCAAGATTGACTGGGCGGAGATCCGCTGGCCGAGCGGCATCAAAGAACGAATCGACGCCCCGGGCATTAACACTCTTCACGAACTTGCAGAAGGCAAGAACCCACCCCTGCGATGAGTGCCATGCTTACCCACAACGAGGAAAACTGCTCATAGAATTCATGGGGTTGATCTCAACATGCGTGCCCAAACGGCAAACACATGACACGGTTAATGCTTCCATGATATAATGCTCTGATTCATCCGTTGCACGACGGTCTTGAAAATTCTTCACTTGGGTCGTTGCAAAAAAGGGGATCACGAATGTCCGAGTCGATGTCCAAGAGAAAAGGGCTATTGTTCGTCGCAATGATCGCATTTGCGGGGTCAGGTGCAGCGGCGTTTTACTATTTTGCCTGGCAGAATGAAGCTACTCCAAAGCAGCAGGATGACCAACATCGTACTGAAATGTTTCGCGAGTTTGCAGCGGAATCGGGAATACGATTCCACATGGACTTCATTCCCACGGAACAGGGTTTTCCGTTCAAGACCAACCTTTACGACCACGGTTGCGGCGTGGCTATTGGTGATTTCGACGCGGATGGCCGGGACGACATTTTTTTTGCAAACCAGATGGGCCGCTGCAGCCTTTATCGAAACCGCGGCGACGGCACTTTCGACGATGTAACGGAGAAGGCAGGCGTGGGGATTGGCGATCGTATCTGCGTTGGTGCCGTCTGGTGCGACTACGATAACGACGGATATGCCGATCTTTATGTAACCTCTACCCGTGGCGGAAACCTCCTTTTTCACAACAACGGCGACGATACGTTCACAGATGTAACCGAGCAGGCCGGCGTCAAGTGTATCGCTCATTCTCAGACTGCCGTCTTCTTCGACTACAATCGGGATGGCTTTCCCGATCTATTCGTCGCCAACACGGCCCAGTGGACATCGAACAAGGGCAAAGGCGATCGTCACTTTCCAGGGGGACAAAATCTAAAAGAACTTGCGAAAAGTCCTCGCGAGGAAAACAAACTATTTCGCAATAACGGAAACGGTACGTTCACCGACGTTACTGCACAAGCTGGTGTCAAGGGAAAAGGCTGGGGAGGCGACATTTCTGTTTTTGATTTTGACGAAGACGGTTATCTTGACCTGCTCGTCACCAACATGTTCGGCCTAAGTCAACTCTATCGGAACAACCACGATGGTACTTTCACCGACGTCATGAAGCAGATCGGCGGACTGCCGTCCTTTGGAGCCATTGGCTGCAAGGCATTCGATTTCAATAACGACGGACATCTCGATCTATTTATCACTGACATGCACTCAGATATGTGGCTGCCCCCTAAAATGAATCCCGCAGGATTGTCTCCCGAATTGTTCAAGAAGAAGTTTTCCTACGTGACGGGTTATGCCTACGACATGGACCCCCATGGGCCCGAACTGGAGAAGCAGCTTCGCGGAATTATTCCAGATTCCATACGACTCCGTCGTGTTCGGCAATACGCTTTTGAAAAGGCTTCCAACGGGTAAATTCGAAGAAATCTCCGACAAAGCCAACCTGGAGACATTCTGGCCCTGGGGTATTGCCACGGGTGACTTCAATAACGACGGTTATGAAGACATCTTCATTCCATCCGGCATGGGCTATCCGTACGAATATTGGCCCACCGCACTAATGATGATGAACAACGGAGATGAGACCTTTACCGATGTTACCGCGACGGCGGGAATCGATCCACCCCCAGGCAAAGAATATCTGGATCAACTGATCGCGGATCGACCTGCCCCACGTAGTTCCCGCACTGCCGCGGTTGCGGATTTCCGCGGCAATGGGCAACTCGATATTGTCGTCAATAATTTCAACGACTACGCCAGCTTTTTCCGAAACGAGAGCCCCAGGACGAATTACGTTGAATTTCGACTGACGGGAGCCAAGCGAAAGGGCGATCCCATCAAGGAACCTGTCAAGAAGAGCAGCCGGGACGCTGTGGGTGCCTTGGTTACGCTGCATCTGGGGAATGAGGTCATGGTTCGTCAGGTCCAGACTGCCGGCGGCTATCTCTCCCAGTCCTCACGCACGCTCCATTTCGGTCTGGGCAAGCACTCCAAGATTGACTGGGCGGAGATCCGCTGGCCGAGTGGTATCAAAGAGAGGATCGACGCCCCGGGCATTAACACTCTTCACGAACTTGCGGAAGGCAAGAACCCACCCTTGAACTGAGTGCCATAGTTACCCACAACGAGGAAAGTTGCTCATGGAATCGCGCGGCAGGTTGTTGTTCTGGGCCCTGGTTTCGCTAACCGCTGCCAGTGCAACGGTACTGGTGGCGGAAAGCCGGAACCACCAACCCGCAGCACCGAGCCTGGTTTTTCAGAGGCTCGTGGGCGGTCTGGGTTCTCGACCAGAGTTCAATCTTGGATTTTTCTGCGCAGTCGAGACTCAATTCATTGGGTTAAGTTCAACGGCCATGACACCGGTTTCGAAGGTTTACGGCTCCAATGCGCCTGTTCGCAGTGTGCTGTCGCCTCCGGAAATGATCGATGCGGAATCTGTTGGTTCGCAAGGGAACGACCATGCGAAGACTCCTTGAGATTGGATCTACCGGTTTGGCCGCTGTTTCTCTGCATCCATTACGGAGTGCTGTTACCATCACGGCTGTGGTGGTTGTTCTCGTGCCTTTCCTGGTCGGAATCGGTTTGTGGCGCGGGATCGAAGCGGAGGCGGAAACCTCCGTCCGCTACGGTGCCGATCTCTACGTTCGGGGCAGTGAATTTGGTCGTGCTGCGGCGATTCCGGTTTCCGCAATCAAGGAAGTAATGCGCAATTCCCGGCGTCGCTCGCGTCGTACCGCGAATCCTCGGTGTAACCTTTTTGGGCGAGGAGCATCTGCGTTGTGTACTGATCGGGATGCCGCCAGAGCAATTTCCCAGTTGGCTGTCGTGCCTGGAAGGAAACCTTCCCAAGGACAAAGGATCGCACCAACTCGTCATCGGTACGACACTCGCCAAACAACTTGGTTTGAAAGTGGGCTCGAGACTGCCGCCGTTCTACCGCAACGATCGGCTGGGCGAACATACCTCGGAGATTGTCGGCATTTTCAAGCCGGAAGCGCCGATCTGGCAGGCCAATCTTATTTTTACGACCTTCGATAATGCCGCGGTCATCTTCGATCAACCCAATTACGCAACGGACTTGTTGGTCACCTGCCAGGGCAGGAGCCCGGCCGAAGTCGGCGATGAAATCGCACAGACCGTATCGTTCCCAGGAGTCGACGGCCGGATGATTCGGGCCGAGGTGACCACTTCGTCCGACCTCCTCGCCTTGCTTCATAAGGATCTGCCGCACCAGGAAGGCATCTTCACGCTTCATCTGGTTTTGGCCTTCATCGTAGCCATTCTGGTGTTGCTGGTGACATCGGGATTGGGACTTTCGGAAAGGCGGCGAGAGATCGGGATTCTGAAGGCTACCGGTTGGCAGACGGATGAGGTTCTACTGCGCGGTTTCGTCGAAAGTCTGGCGTTGAGCGTGGTGGGTGCTTGCCTGGCGTTTTTGCTTGCCTGGGCCTGGTTGCGTTTCTTCAACGCCGCCGGCATCGCAGCTATTTTCCTCCCTGAGATTGCCGCATTCCCTGATTTCACGGTTCCGTTCCAGGTATCTCCCGTTCCCTTGTTGCTCGGCTTTGCACTATCGCTGCTGATCGTCCTCACAGGTACGATCTTCTCTACGTGGCGGTCGGCCAGCACATCGCCGAGGGAGGCGATGAGGTGATCGCCGATGACTCGATGACCACGCCGATTTTCGTAGCGCAAGCCCTATCCAAGGTTTACCGAACTTCATCCCGATCGGTGGTTCGCGCGCTGGACGAACTCAATGTGGTCATCGAAAAAGGATGCATCACAAAGATTATCGGCCCATCGGGATCGGGAAAAACGACGTTGCTGGCGCTGTTTGGCGCGCTCGAACGCCCGACCTCCGGCAGCATCATCTTTGACGGCAAGGAACTAACTCGTTGCTCCGATGTCGAGCTGGCGAGGATTCGACGGCGCATGGGCTTCATCTTTCAGGATTTTGGATTGATATCAAACCTCACGGTCCTGGAAAACATCACCTATCCACTGATTCCGCGCGGCGTCCCGCGCAAAGAACGCGTAGAGCGCGCTCGCGCGCTCCTCCGCCGTTTCGGGATGGAAGACCGACGTGCTGCTCGCGCACGAGAACTGAGCGGCGGCGAGCAACAGCGCGTTTCCATTGCTCGTGCTCTCGCGGGCAACCCCGACGTGGTGCTTGCCGACGAACCAACGTCGAATCTCGATGCGGAGACCACTCGGATTTTCCTGTCGGTTCTTCAGGAGTTGCAAGCAGAAAACAAAACGGTTGTGATTGCCTCCCACGATCCCCGGCTAATCGAAATAGCGAGTAAATCGTATTCTTTAAGAGATGGGCGGCTGCTCTTGCCGGATTGACTCAGGTGCAACGGTGCTTCGAGCATCTCATCTATTGCGACTTTTCTCTTCCAAAACTCTCATCCGGAGAATCCCATTTCAATCGATGCACTCTATCCCCTCGCATTCGATGTCACTTCGCATCATGCCGGTGCCACGGCATATCTTCAAGATCCGACTCTTCGGCTACTCGTTGATTTTTTCCAAGCCAAGGGACTGGAGACCCTGAAGCGAGAAGACCGGGAGGAAAACTGGCATCCCGATTGGATCGCCTATCAAGCCGAGCATCGGATTTACGCGAGTCTGCTGTCGCCCAAACGCTATTCGAGCCTGGGGCACCAGTTCGATATCAAGAAACTCACCCGCTTCCTGGAAGTCTGTACCTATTTCAGTCCCGCGCACACGTACAGTCTGCATGTTTCATTCCTTGGTCTCTTTCCGATCCTGATGAGTGCCAATGAGACCTTGAAGCGAGAAGCGATTGCCCGGTTGGAAACGGGCGGCCTGTTTGCGTTTGCCGTCTCGGAAAAGACACATGGGGCGGACCTCTTCGGCAACGAGTTTGTCGTCACGATGGAATTGGGCAAGTGGGTCGCGAACGGCGCGAAGTATTATATCGGCAATGTCAACTCGGCGTGCATCATTTCGGTACTGGCAAAAGACGGCTCCGAGGGAGTCAGTAAACGAGCTCCTTTCATCTTCTTTGCCCTTCGGCCTCAAGAATCATCGGGCTTTCAAAATCCGCACAAGATTCGCACGCTGGGAATTCGCACCGCTTACGTCGGCGGCTTTGAAGTGAAGGATCACCACTTTCCGGAAAGCGATCTTCTGTCGCAAGGGCGCGATGCCTGGGATGCCGTTTTTGCAACGGTGAATCTGGGAAAATTCTTCCTGGGATTTGGTTCCATCGGCATTTGCCAGCATGCGTTTGTCGAGGCCTATGCGCACATGCGCGGGCGAATGCTCTACGGGAAACCTGTGACCGAAATGCCGCACGTTCGCTCGACGAGCACCTTCGCGTTTGCTCGTCTGATGGCGATGAAGTGCTTCGCGTACCGGGCGCTCGACTATCTCCAGGCTTCCAGCAAGGACGACCGGCGCTATCTGTTGTTTAACGCCGTTCAGAAAGCCAAGGTAAGTACGGAAGGTGTCAAGGTCATGGCGACACTCTCCGAATGTATTGGTGCCAAGGGCTTTGAGTCCGATACCTATTTTGAGATGGCCTTGCGCGACGCTCAACTCATTCCCGGTCTTGAGGGGAGCACCCACATCAATTTCGGCTTGACCGCGCGCTTCATCGATCCCTACTTCACTTCCAATACCGACATGCCCGCGCCGCGATCGCTCTTGCTCGACCAGGTTTCTTCCGATGAGAATCCTTACTGGATCGAGAGCCGAAACCGCAATCCCAAGACGGTACGGTTTCCTCACTTCCTGAAGTCCTATGAGCGCTCCGGTCGATCCCGAACGTCCAGCGCTTCGTCGAGCAAGTGACGGTATTCCACCAGTTTGTGACCGATGGGCATTCATCGCTGCCCCATAGCACGGAGGCTAAATCGGAAGGTGGAAACACAGAAGTCGCCGATACCGGTTCGACCATCGCAATGGGGAAGTGTTTTGCAACCATTGTCTACTCTCAACTGGTCGCCGAAAGTTGCCAATGGGCGGAGGGTTTCCCCGCGCCTTCGACGATTTCGGTATTGTTCCACACGATCATCGAAGATTTGAGTACGGAAGCGCTCAAGCTGGCGGCGATGTTCGCTGTAGATAGTACGCAAAGGAACTTGCTGAAACAAATCGTTCAGGTGCCCCAGACGAGTACTGCGGAGATCGAATCTCTGTCAGCGTTGATTGCGCAGAGATATGGTCGATAGCGCAGAAGCAGAGGAAGATGTTTTGACACGTGCGTCGAGTTCGTCGTCATCCTCGGCAATCTGCCGCAAGACTTCCGGGTCGCCCGTCCATTTGAGTGCCCCGGCCCGCTGCCAGATGCGACTCGTATGTTGCTTGATTTGGACCGTTACTCGTTCGTGGTCCTGGAGAGGAAGAGGCGCATCCAGCTTGAGTACGCCATTTTCATAGATCGCTTCAACTTCCAGGGACATGGCATAACCTCTCGGCATCAAGTGTTCGCACATTAAAAACTATTGTACAAAATTCGCGTCTTTGGTTTCCCCCAACATCAACTCCGGACTCTGGCGAGTTCCCGTACAAATAACGACTTCCTGCTACTTACTCCCATTTGGGCGCGGGTTATGCCAGCCGCCATCCGGTGCGACAACGCGGTCGGCCTGCGGTCCCCACGTGCCTGGTTCATATTCGTAGATCGAGGTTGGACTATTCAAAATCGGATCGACAATGCGCCAGGCCGCTTCCACGGAATCCTCGCGCGCAAACAGAGACGTATCGCCTTTCAGAGCATTCGTCAGCAGCCGTTCATACGGGTCCAGTTCACCCGTTACCTCGTGGTGGACGAGCAACTCGACATCTTCGCCGACGAGCCGGTCGCCGGGCGCCTTGGCGCGCGCACCGATCGCTGTTTCGATGGTCGGGCTGAGTCGAAACCGAACGTGATTCCGCGAATGAACCAGTTCGGAAAGTCCAAAGCGCTTCTGCGGCGGACGATGAAATTCGACCAGCACCTCCGTGCCCGTGAACGGCATGCGCTTGCCGGTCCGGATATAGAATGGGACGCCGCCCCAGCGCCAGGAGTCGATGTAGAGACGCAGTGCCGCGAAGGTCTCGACCTCGGAGTCGGGCGCGACACCTTCTTCTTTGCGATAGCCGATGAACTGACCGCGAACGAGATCTTGATTCTCCAGGGAGTGGATGGCACGTAGCACCTTCACCTTTTCATCGCGCATGGCATCCGCGGAGCCGCTGCCGGGCGGCTCCATTGCCAGATAAGAGAGCACTTCGAGCATGTGATTCTGCACCACGTCGCGGATCGCTCCCACTTCTTCATAAAAGCGGCCCCGGCCTTCGACACCGAACACCTCCGCCATCGTGATCTGGACGCTGTGAATGTGTTTGTTGTTCCAGACCGGCTCCAGAAAAGAATTGGCAAAGCGGAAAAAAATCAAGTTCAGAACCGATTCCTTGCCGAGGTAATGATCGATGCGAAAAATCGATGATTCGGGGAAATGTTCGTGAAGAGTTCGGTTCAGTTCCTCCGCTGTGGCGAGATCCCGCCCAAAGGGTTTTTCCACGACGACGCGCGCATTGTCGGCACAGCCCGAATTCGCCAGGCCTTGAGCAACCGTCTCGAACATGCTTGGCGGAATCGCCAGATAGTGGAGCGGCCGGGCGCTCTTGCCGAGTGCATCGCGCAGTTGCTTAAACGTGCCCGGGTCGGCATAATCGCCATCGATATATTTGAGTCGATCGCAAAGCTTCGCGAAAACAGGCTCCTGGACGCCACCATGTTTTTCCAGGCTATCCCGTGCCCGTTCCTTGAGCTTTTCGAGGTTCCAGCCAGCCTTGGCGACACCGATGACGGGAATATCCAAGCGGCCGCGCCGGATCATGGTTTGAGCGCAGGGAAGATTTTCTTGTAGGCCAAATCTCCGGTAGCGCCGAAGAAAACCAGGGCATCGGAACGCTCGATAAGCATAAATTCTCCCCCTTCAGAATGGCGAATTCTCCCCAGGGCATGTTGACAATTCTCCGGAATCTCTTCCTGTGGGTCAAGGTTCCTGCGTTTCGGATGTCGAAATCGGGCCCGAGCAGAATGAGGCATTTGCGCCGTCATTAGCCGGACGCGCCAGTGTTGAAGTTGCGCTATGCAGCAATCGGAGGCGCAACTGCGCAGCCGTTCGGGAGCCCGCAGCGCAAGCAAGGGAAGGAGTTCCGGCGATGTCGCAGTTCCGCCTTGCTTGCGCTGCGGGCTCCCAATTCCTCCGGAATTCCGCGGGTATTGGGAGCCCGCAGCGCAAGCAAGGGAGTTTCCGGCGATGTCGCAGTTCCGCCTTGCTTGCGCTGCGGGCTCCCAATTCCTCCGGAATTCCGCGGGTATTGGGAGCCCGCAGCGCAAGCAAGGGAAGGAGTTCCGGCGATGTCGCAGTTCCGCCTTGCTTGCGCTGCGGCTCCGGTATTGGGAGCCCGCAGCGCAAGCAAGGGAAGGAGTTCCGGCGATGTCGCAGTTCCGCCTTGCTTGCGCTGCGGGCTCCCAATTCCTCCGGTTCGATCTGTCAGCATCCGATGGTCCTGCCTCGCCATCGGCTTTTCACGGGCGCACGTCTTGGAAATCGAACCCGGAACGAATACACTTTCTCTTTACGGGACCGTTTCTTTATTTTGACGCAAGTTATTTGCTGAACGATTCTTACGTCTAAAGTTGCAGTCCGGTTTCTTGTTTTAGTCGGCAACCCAGTCCTTTTCCCGATGTGCTGTGCCATGCTCGATGCTGCTTTCATTCGTGACAATCTCCCCGCTGTGAAGGCCAATTGTCTTAACCGCAATGTGACCGCCGACGTCGATCGCATCGTGCAACTCGACGACGAGCGCAAGGCGCTCGTGTCGCAAACTCAACTCTTGCAGCAGAAGGCCAACGAAAACTCCAAATCGATTCCCAAGGAACGCGACGCGGCCAAACGCCAGGAATTGATCGCGGAAGGGAAATCTCTCAAGGAACAGATAACCCTGGGCGAAAAAGCCATCAAGGAGGTCGAAGCGCAACTTCATCAGGCCTTGATGACCATCCCCAACATGACCCATCCGGACGCTCCGGTCGGCGGCACGCCCGCCGACAACAAGGTCATCAAGAAGTGGGGCGAGCCTCGACGGTTTGACTTCACTGCCCAAGGATCACGTCGCTCTGGCGGAAGCTCTCGATCTGGTCGATTTCGAGGCCGGTGCCAAGGTGACCGGGCAGAAGTTCTACTTCCTGAAGAATGAAGCCGTGCTGCTGGAGCTGGCCCTCGTTCAATACGCCATGCAGACGCTGTTGAAGGAGGGCTTCACGCCGATCATCACGCCCGACCTGGCGCGAGTCGAAGTGCTGGAGGGCATCGGCTTCATGCCGCGCGATCCGAACCCGGAGACCCGGCAGGTTTACACCATCGCCGACAGCGATCTCTGCCTGATCGCCACCGCCGAGATCACTCTGGGCGGCATGCACCGCGACCAGATCATGGACGAGGCCGAGTTGCCCAAGAAATATGTCGGCCTGTCGCACTGTTTCCGCACGGAGGCCGGTGCTCCGGGTCGCGATACCAAGGGGCTTTATCGCGTCCACCAGTTCACGAAGGTCGAGATGTTCGCCTTCTGCACGCCGGAGCAGAGCGAGGCGATTCACCTGGAAATCCTGCGGCATCGAGGAAGAGATCTTTCAAGGGCTTGGGCTTGCCCTATCACGTCATCGACACCTGCACCGGCGACCTGGGCGGGCCGGCCTACCGCAAGTACGATCTCGAAGCCTGGATGCCCTGCCGGGGTGAAATCAAGGACGGCAAACCCACGGGCGACTACGGCGAAGTGACGAGCACCTCCAACTGCACCGACTTCCAGGCGCGCCGGCTGAACATCCGCGGCAAGGTTCCGGGCCAGAAGGGAACGCGCGTTCTGTCCACACGCTCAACGGCACAGCCGTCGCCGTGACGCGCGCGATGGTGGCCATCCTGGAAAACTATCAGCAGGCGGATGGAGCCGTCATCGTTCCCGAGGCCTTGCGTCCCTGGGTGGGCAAGGATGTCATTGGCCCCCCCAAGGCTTGACGCTTGCGGCTCAAGTTTTGCCCCGCGACATTCTGACGGCCCACCGGGCGAAGCGAATTGTTGTAGCCATTTGTAGCGTCTGCGCCCGTTTCGGGCCCTCATCAGCAAAAACCTCGGCAATCCATCAAATCGATAAGCGTTTGATTGGCTCTTAGTTCTTGGAAGCGTCTGCGCCCGTTTCGGGCCCTCATCAGCAAAAACCTCGGCAATCCATCAAATCGATAAGCGTTTGATTGGCTCTTAGTTCTTGGAAGGGGTATAACCTGATTCTCTTGGGGGCGTCGGATTCGATGGTGTAGCCGAATTCTGGCGAATTCGGCTACGACCCCCAGAGAATTTGGCTACACCCATTTGTAGTATTGGATTCAGCGATTCATTCGTTCGCGTTTGCGATCATTGATGCACAAACCGATTTTTGTAGCAAATTGTAGCATGTCCGTTCACAGCCTCGTTTGTTTGGTTATTCAATCGTTGATCCGCAAAACCAAAATTGTGTAGCAATTTGTAGCGTATGCACCGATGCTCGGGCCCTCATCTGAAAGTAACTTCGCCAGAATATCAAATCAATAATCGTTGGATTGAGGCGAAGTTTCTTGGAAGCACGACATTCGCAAATTCGTTAGTCCGTATTTTCGTTCGTTGCTGCACAACGCAATTTTTGTAGCAATTTGTAGCGTCTGCACCGGTTTCGGGCCCTCATCTGAAAGCAACTTCGCCAGAATATCAAATCAATAATCGTTGGATTGAGGCGAAGTTTCTTGGAAGCGTCTGCGCCGATGCTCGGGCCCTCATCTGAAAGTAACTTCGCCAGAATATTAAATCAATAATCGTTGGATTGAGGCGAAGTTTCTTGGAAGCATGTCGTTCACCGCCTCGTTTGTTTGGCTATTCAATCGTTGATCCGCAAAACCAAAATTGTGTAGCAATTTGTAGCACGACATTCGGAAATTTGTTAGTCCGTATTTTCGTTCGTTGCTGCACAACCCAATTTTTGTAGCAATTTGTAGCATGGCGATCACCGCCTCGTTTGTTTGGTTATTCAATCGTTGATCCGCAAAACCAAAATTGTGTAGCAATTTGTAGCGTCTGCGCCCGTTTTCGGGCCCTCATCAGCAAAAACCTCGGCAATCCATCAAATCGATAAGCGTTTGATTGGCTCTTAGTTCTTGGAAGCACGACATTCGCAAATTCGTTAGTCCGTATTTTCGTTTGTTGCTGCACAACGCAATTTTTGTAGCAATTTGTAGCGTCTGCCGCCGGTTTCGGGCCCTCATCTGAAAGTAACTTCGCCAGAATATCAAATCAATAATCGTTGGATTGAGGCGAAGTTTCTTGGAAGCATGGCGATCACCGCCTCGTTTGTTTGGTTATTCAATCGTTGATCCGCAAAACCAAAATTGTGTAGCAATTTGTAGCACGACATTCTGAAATTCGTTCATTTGTATTTGCCATCATTGATGTACAACCCAATTTTTGTAGCAACTTGTAGCAACACCCTTCGAGTCCAGGTGAGAACGCCATGTCTTTCGACGCGGCCCAGGACGACGTATAAAACGCTTAGAAACGCTCGAAAAATAACTTCCCCGAATGACAAGTGTGCGGGGTAGCCGCGTTCGCGCAGAACGCGGGGGCTTGAAGAGTCAACATTCAGGTGATTGCCCGCGAGAGGTTGCCCGCGTTCTGCGCGAACGCGGCTACGGCAAGTTCGTCCGATTCGAAATCTGGGGAATGGTAAGTCGAGACCACCCCAGAATCGGGAAGTTGTTTTTCGAGCCTTCCTTAGCGTTCGGCCTTTACCTTGGCCCGGGAGATTCGCTCGCCATGCCCGAAGAAGGTTGTGGGCACGCTATACGGGAACGCCAGTCCGTGGGGATACGGCGAGCCGCTCAGGTCCAGCCGCCACCGGAACCGCCGGGAGTGATTGGTCATGGCCTCGGTGAACACGAACTCGCCTGCGGTGAGTTCAGCCCGGAGCACCCTGCGGCGGTTGGTGTCACTCGGTTGGAACCCCTGAAATAGTTGGTGGGCCGGCGACTCCTGGTACTCCACCTCCAGTACATCCGGATCAGAAATGGCGTGCCGGCAGGCAACCTTGGCGTAGATCGTTTGCCCGTACCCGTACAGAACTTGCCCGGTCCCATCCAGGGCGAACCGAAGCGTCCGGAGGCTGGCGTAGTTGTCTGGTGTGGCCCACCAAGGGCCACCGCTTGTCAAGACCTCGAATAACATTGCCATTGTTGCCTCTCGGTACCTTTAATCTGAGCGACTTGGCCGGACTCGAGGACGGGCAGTTCCATCGCCCAAATATTCATCCTTCTTCTTCAGCAAGCCCTCGCAGGCATCGCCAATCTGCGTTGGTGCGATCAATCTGAACGGGGTTTAGTTGTACACATCTACCGATCAAGGCCCGTGAAGCCGCGAACCATTTTCCCGCGATGCGTAGAGGAGCGATTTGCCGCAACGATCCCACCCCAATTTGAGGCATCGACCCGCCTGATAATTCACTCCGGAAGTAGAGTAAATTTTGGCACACTTTGGCACACTTTAGCCCCTTTTCCTGTCGGGGCAGGCCATTTTGAATCATCGAAGGCATCGAAAATTTACCGGCCCCGTGAATTTGGCTGCCCTCAAACCGGCGATCCGTTGCCAGGCAACTTATCAATTCGAAATCCATTTTGGTCGCCCCCCTTTTTGGTCCGCTCCTCCATCTGCATTTACATCTTCACCCATCATGTATATTAGTGTACATAATTATAATAATCAAGCGGAGTTGCAAGAAACATTGAAACACGGGTACAGCCAGATTCTCTTGCACCGCGTAGCGGTGTTCGATGGTAGCCGGGTGTTTCAACGCCCGGATTCGGAACCCCGCGGGTTTTTGCGTCGCGTCAGCGACGCTTGAGACTCAAGCGGCCGGAGACGTCACCATGGCCAACACCTACACGAGCTTGCACTACCACTTTATTTTCAGCAGAATTCTTTTGGAGAAGCACGAAATCGAATACGACCATCGCTACCTGTGGGGATGATGGCTCAAGCGTTGCTACGCGACGCATTAACCCATGCGTCCCCTATCCAGGCGTTGAAACGCCCGGCTACCATCGAACACCGCTACGCGGTGAAAATCCCAATCAGGATCTTGATTTCACGCTCAATCAGATTACCATCAGAGAGGGTAAAGGCGACAAAGACCGCCGAACGATGTTGCCGCAGAGTATCCAGGGCGAATTGATGGAGCATTTGCAACCTGTTGGAAGCCGGCTACCACATTCGTACCGTGCAGGAGTTGTTAGGCCATGAAAGCGTGGAAACGACGATGATCTACACGCATGTGCAGAACAAAGGCGGCCGGGGCGTGAAAAGTCCGCTGGATCAATGACGAACAACGTCATCTCGTTTTCAGGCGAGAAATGAATTCGCGCAAGGTGTAGTTACCCTGTTGGATTGCGCGAAAGTGGAATGATACAATTGACGCAAGTGGCATAACCTGGGACCGCTACTTACGTCAATTTTGGAGTGTCGGCGGTGTCCCTTGTTGGATAGCGCACATGCGCGCTATCCAATCATTGGTTCGGCGAGGGGAGGGCGTCCGCGACGTGCAGCCACTGATGACTCTCGATGAGGTCGTTCGCATCCAGGGCAAGCCGTTGGTCGCGCTCGGCTAGTTGACCGCCGGCTCGGTATCGATTGGGCAGACACTTGTGCTGCGGTCGGCCACTGCGGAGCTGACACTGACCGCCGTAGTCGCCTGGGTCAGTCTGGGCTTTGATAAGTTGCCGCCGCAGCGGGCCGAGGTCGGCGACAACGTGGCGCTAGGGTTGCGGGGCGAGTCCCTGGAGCGGGTGGAGGGCGGATGGCTGGTGTTCGCAGAGCTGCCAGACGCCGAACAGTTATCATGACCTCATTGGTTTAAATACGTACCTTTTTCGAGAACGTTTTTTTCTACGTTCGACGTCATTTCCGGCAAACACGTTAAACCGTAACGAACTTTGGCATGCACCGGGATGGTTCGGGTTCGGATGTCCGCACCAAGGCGGCACCAAACAGCTATTCGGGGTCGAGCCCTCTTCCCGTTCCCAGGAAGACGACGGTCGCGGTTCGCCCACGACGCCCCAGAAACCTCTCCGTTCCGCGACGTTGGCCAGGCAAAGCAGCGGGATCGACTCCCGAAGGATAACGCCACTGCGAAGGCGGCTCCCGGAAGCATCGAGAGCTTCGCGGGGCCGGGGCAACTTCGCAAGGGACGCATCGTCCCAGTTCGTTTTCGGCTCAACGCGCGGGCAACCTCAAGCGGGCGATGGTTCCACGTCTTTGCATATCCGGTTTCCGACGGCGGGGCCAATCAAAGCAATGGGGTCGGGGACTTTGACGCACTGGACCGTGCGGATGAATCGGGATCGCTGTCCCATTCCTACTTGGTCCATCGCTCGCGTTCGCCCGGGAATGCCCCAGTTCGGCGTCCAGCTCCCGCCATCGGGCCGGAGTTTCCAGGGTGGGCGGTGCGCCGAGTCTTCGCGGTTCGCGGCCAATCCTGGAACTTGCATCAACGAATTATTATGTCTTCATGGGTATCTCCTCGATCGGTTTCAATGGACCACACACTTCAACGAATTCGCATATTTGGATTCGACTGGTCCCTTCTTTCCCTCTCCAGGGGTTTTGGTATTTCGAGACTTCACGAATTCAAGAAACGCTTGACGTCGAAGGCCTGACGCTTGCGCCACAAGTGGTAAATCGTCCGGCCCAGCTTGGCTTCCAAAATGCCCAGGGCCTTGGCCTTGCCGCGTTTCTTCTCCTGACGCTGCATCCAGCGTTTGGCCGCCTCGCAACTGCGGAGCATCAGACAGGCGCCTCGCCGAAGGCCCACTTCAAATGGGCGTTGCCGATCTTCTTGCCGCCGAATCCTTTTTTCTTGCCGGCATAGGTGAGTTTCTTGTCGAAGGGCGGCAGGTTGTACTGGCTATTGGTGTTCTGAATATGGGCGATCAGCTGGGCCCGCTGTCGCATGAAGCCGGTACGACGCCGCAGCAAGTCGCGGGTTTCGCGCATGGCTCGCGGGTAAACATAGGCTTGCGGAAACATGCCGCCACGCAACAATCCGGCGATCTTGCCGGCATCAATGCGGTCGTTCTTGGACTTGCCGCCGTGGATCGCTTTCATGTACAGCGCGTGCCCGAGGACGAAGGGGATGCCCTGGTCCTCGCACAAATCGGCGAGCCAGTACCAGGCGAACATGCACTCGACTCCGACGACGAGACCGTTGCGGAACGGCTCAACGGCCTTGAGGAAGGTTTCGGGCCGGGCCTGAAGATTGCCCTCGAAGCGGGTCTTGCCCTCGGCGTCGAGCACGTGCAGAAACAGGGATCTTGCGTGCAGATCGCCGCCGACGTAGTATAGGTGTTGCTGGTTGTAGAAATTCATCTCATGACCTCCGCAGGGATGGGTCGTCCTGATCCCGCTTCGTGGTTGGAAGGCACACGACTTCCTGAAAGATCCACGTTAGGACAGGGTTCCACCTTGATCCTTTTACTCATTAGGACAGGCTCCGACCCATCCTTACGAGGTCATGAAAAGTATACAGACGGTGAAGTGGACGGCTCGGCTCTCGTTGGGCCAAGTCGTTCGCACTTTCGCCGCCACTTACCTTGTCGTTCGGCTGTAGAGATAGGGATTGCCGATGCTCGACCGCATCGTGACTCGACCGCTCGATCGAGAGCGAGACTGGCACTTCTTCCGCGAGAAGCACCCGCTCACTGACGCGGTTCGGTCCCAGATTCGCGAATTATCGGTGGCGTCCGCTCAATTGGTCTGGAACGAATTAGTTCAGCGCAATCAGTACCGCCACCCAAACCAACTTCCCCGAGGCCACTGGGTTGGCAACCACCGCGCGACGGGCCCCCTCTGGACACCGATTTGGAACAACCCCGCGCAGCCCGACCCGGTCGTCGCGTTTTTGCGTCGGGAGTTGCCGTGGCCTGAAGAACTGCCGGTGTTGTTCATCGAAATGCGAGAGTGCGCTACCCTCGCCACTTGGGGTGTGTTTTTGGATGCGTGGCCGAATTTTCTGTATTCCGACGAGAATCCATTGTTGGTGTCTTGGGTGCGGCAAGAGTTCGTCACATTTGGGTGTGGCGGTTATGTACATGTTGGCGACCGAGTCGAAACAACCGCTAAAGGGGGTGGCATTTAAACTTGCCGGGGCACTGTGTGGCACAACTACTCTCGCAGCAATCGGCCAACGGCACCATACGGTGCCATTGGCCTCCGTCGCTTGGTGGTGGCGAAGTCGCTGCTTGGTTGAAGTCGCGGCGGCCATCGCGTATGATCTCGAATATGCCCGAGCCTGTTGAATCAGGCTGTTGTTATTCAAGACCCCGAGACCAAACAGGCCGAACAATTCGCTCAAGCTGAGCGGCCTAGGGCTTCGTATTTCACTGGCGTCTGCACTTCGGCCGCCAGCTTAGCTTGGTGTTAGGCGGGAAGAGGCGCTTGTACATAAATGGATATCGTGATCCGTTACGGCTGGCTGATCGATGTCTTCGGTGTGCCACGGACCTATGATGGCATCTGGTTCGCTCCGGTCTGCGGTGATGTCGATGAAGCCGAGCCAACCCCGACTCACTCGCTCAAGGAGTACGATACGATCATCGTTCACTGTGAGGGGTTTCAACTTGGCGATGCGGATGGAGTCTGGGTCCGGGCGGCAATTCCAAACGTCTTCGGGTATGCACCACTGCATGTCTCCGACGGTAGGTGGTTCCTCCTCGACACAGCGTTCGTAGCAGTCGTAGCTGAAGCGGAGAAATGCTGGATTGCGTACCCATTCGTCTGCACGGATGATTGCCAATCAACGGGTCTCGTGTTCAGTCGTTTCGGACCGCCCTCCGACGTTCGGGAGCGGATTGCTCGGGCTTTCTGGTCCTTGTTGCTGGCAGGGGGCGCATGGCAGCTGTCAGAGTTCAATGCGCCTCGTGTCGGCTTCGACACTGGCGATGGCTACGACTCTGAACTTCTTGTTGGGTATTCGCATGGAGAGTTCTACGCAGAGGATATGCGTGACAGCGAGTGTGAAGACGATACCATCAGTAGATTTGATGAGCATGTGGTTTGGTTAATCAGAGAGACGCAAATCTGTCCGGACTGTGGCGGAAGCGGTGAAGAATCCTTTCTTCCCGCTGGAGAAAAGTGCGAGGCGTGTAGTGGGACTGGGAGCTTGCATTAGAGAAGAGGCCTAACCCGCTGCTGCACCTGACCCTCGCCGCATTCGCGGCTTCGGGCAGGTGAGCAAGGCGTTAGGCGGCAGAGAAGAGGCGCGGGGGATGAGCCTAGCGAAACCGATGTTCCAGAGTGCTGCCGTTACCATCGCCTGCACCGATCTACCCCGCTCTATACAGTTCTATGAGAAGATACTGGGTGCAGTAGTTGAACCAGGAGATGGGTACGGGTGCCGGTGGTACAAGCTGGGTACACTATCCATCAATCTTTTGCCAAATGCAATCGAACCCAGCCCTGCTCGCATGCCAAACCACCCCATGGCTATGCTGTGGCTTGTAACGGAAAACCTAGGAGCTGTCGCCCAATGGTTCACAGAAAGCGAAGTCAACGTATTGCAGCCGTCAGATGGCCAGTTCATGATGATTTCAGATCCCGATGGTGTAATTATCGAGGTGTGGCAAGCCGACGAGGAAGAGGTCCGAGCCTAACCCGTTGTTGCACCTGACGGGCATCGCTGGCGCGGTTGCCCGCAGGTGAACAGGTCGTTCGGCGCAAGAGGCATGCACGGCGGCGGCAAAGACATGAACGGTTGCAGCGAAACATGAACGGCAAAACGCTCTACGGCGAGACGAATTACTTTCGGTCCTTTCCGGCGCCAAGCGAGGTGTTCGCAAATCGCGTGAAGAAGCACGCTGAATTCTTGCTGCCAGTAGCAACGCTTTCCTTACGATACATCTCGCGCAAGTGGGATGGCCAAGTGCATTTCGTCATCCCCATCGAGCCATTGGGAGGATATGGGGTCCTCGGCGAAGAGACGAACCAATACCACAACTACTTGTGTCGTCCGAATTGGATTGGCTACCGAATGCTTGGAAGCAAATGCGAACTAGCGTGCGATTTTCGCTATTTCCACAGAGCATACTACGCGGAGAATCCACCCAAGTCGGAACACAGAAAACAGGAGGTGCAAGAACTCCCGTCACATTATCGACGAATACGACAGGAATTCACGAACCACGCTCATTTCTTCAATGAGCACAGATGGCTCTGCCAGTCCCCCAAGCAATGGACGGGATTGAAGAAAGACAAATCTTGGATGCGGGTTTCACTCGTTCGCGATCTTGGAGGAGTAAGTTTCCACAGCAACTGGTCAAACCTGAGCGACGACTTCCCAGTCTCACGATACCCAGACCAATTTGAAGATCGCGGCAAAGTTTACGCTTGTGATCGCGTGCTCCCTCAAACCGAAGATGGAAGAGATTTCAGTTATATCGGCGAGCTGGAAATGTGGAACTACATCGGCGACACTAACGGCGTTCTGATGCTCTTCTACGATCCAAAAGAAAAGGTTGCGCTCACGACAATTGATTGGTCGTAGGCCGCGCGCCGAACCAGGCGTTCAAGTTGAGCGGCCTAGGTTTCGCTTTCCCAGCGTTCCGGGGTTTGGCCGCCAACTTAACTTGGCGTTCGGGTGCGACACGATGTCGCCGCTGTAGCTGTGTTGCGAACGAAGGGAATCGCTCGACAACACCTGCTGTTCTACCAGCAGTATCCTACCGGAACATGCGGGCCAGCGATGGCCGGTATGAAGCTTCCGGGACAACGTAGCCTCACTCGCAAGAGTGGTAGATGAGGCGCAAGCCGAAGTCTGCGACTGCTAGCATCAAGGTGGTCGGGAACCAGGATTGGGTGGGTTGGACAACTTATGTGAAGCAGTGTTAAACGTCGTCACGAGAATGAGCGTAAGATGCTGATACGCTTGGGCCAAAAGGGCACGTGGTCAGGTCCAGGGATTCCGAACTTCCCTGGCGTAGATGTTGCACCACCGGCGAAGAGCTGCGTCGTTCCCCACCTCGGTACAGCGGCGGAACGTGGTAAGCCTGTTGTCTGCCTCAATGCCCCAGCAGCGAGGAACGCGAGCCGTAAGGCAAGCCGATCGGACAGCAGGTACAGGAAGAGGGAGCAAGCGAAGGCCAGTCTGTAATGGGCTGGATAGGGGTTGAGTCTAACGACAACATCATCCCACGGCGAAAGCCGGCAGACTTCCCTCTGGTCTTCTTTTACGAGAAACCCGCAGCCAACCGACTTAGGGAGCAATGCAGATATGTCGGCAGTGGTCGCACTGCTGGTGCGGCTCCCGGCCCGCAAGGGCTCGTCGGCTCTCGGCGAGTATCGTGAAGGTGCTTTCAGGCAAGAACCTCAGTCCTTCCGGACGACACGGGCTCTCTTCGGGTTCGTTCAGGCGTCGCGGACGCCTCCCGTGGTGAACGGCTTATGCCCTCAAGTCTTCTGGGCGGAGCCGATCGAGGACTTGTCCCGAGACTTGGGTTCGGGTACGCTCAAGCTCAAGTCAGCCGCGCCGATGAGGCGAGGGAATTACCGCGTCCCGCAAGGGGCGTTATCGAAGGCTTGAGCCGGATGCGTCGGAAGGCGCATGTCCGGTTCTCAGGGGAGGAAGTGCCGGTAACGGCGCTTCCTTACCAGACCGGAAGAAAAGGCAATCTTAAATGAGCATCCGTCAGCTGATGAGGGTAGTTCCTCCCCCCGACGATCCCGACGAAGTTGGAACGTCAGTAGAGGAAAAGGAAGTTGAGAGCAAACTCGGTATGCCGTTACCCAGGGACTACTGGGAACTCGTGCAGAAGTATGGGTCTGGCACCTTCATTGGTTCATTTCTTCGCATCGCCAACCCGTTTGTCGATGATCTCGGTAAAGAAGCAGCGGACAAGAATGGGCGTGTTTATTCGTACTACCATAACGGCGAGTTGCCGTGGCCGCCCTTCCCTGCTCAGCCAGGGTTGCTTCCAGTTGGAGTGAACGAGAACGGCAATGACCTCATTTACTTGACCGAAGGCAAGCCAAATCGCTGGCCACTACTGGTGAAACCTCATGGTTCAGACAAAGAATACGAACGCTGGGACCTGCCTCTTAGCACATTCCTCGCCCAAGCAATGATGAATAAAATCCTAAGCGTAATGGTCCATCCTAATCTTGAAGACTTGGTATTACTGCAAGATCGCAATTTCACGCGGGTTGGCGACTTTGACCCAGCCCGCAGGAGGGCTTGGAGAAAAAAGCATAGAGCAAAGAAGAAATAGAAATCAAATACGCGCCGAACAAGCCGTTGGTGCGATTCGTCGCGTTTTCTGAATCTGTAACACTTTACAGGAAAGGAGAGTAAAGGACGTTACCTGATGTTCTGCCATCGGTCTGCTACCCCGGCGTGCCGGCACGTTGCTGGTGCGAAGCCTGGGGGACAATGTAACCTCGATCGCAAGATCGGTCGGGAAAGCGCGAGTCCAGACGGTTTCGGGGCGCTGGACTCGCGGATCGGTCGGTTCTAGAATAACTATCAATTCTGCAACGCACCTGAGGTGAATCATGAAAAGCCTGGCTGACGGACTGCCGCCCGAAATTGCTCGACAAATCCACCCGGGCTGGCGAAAGAACGAGGAGGAGATTGGGCCGTCCGCGACCAACTCCTCGGTCAATACCAAAGCCAGTGGATTGCTTTTGCCGACGCCACCGTCATCGCCGCCTGTAAGACCTCGCTCGAAGTCCTCCACACAGCCGGGGTGGTAGAGCGACATCCGTTCGTGACCTGCGTCGGGCGCGAAGACGAACCGTATCGCATCCGCCGCGCAGGCCGCCGCTGCTGAGCTTTGGCGTTTGCCGGCATAATCCTAGCGATTCAACCCTCCAAATCGAGACTGACATGGGCCATTTTGTTGGCGTCTACACCGATGAACTGCCGAAGCTGCAGTCGGTTATTGGCTCGAAATCGTCCGAGCATTTTGCATCCGTACTGAAAGCGTGCGGCGGAAAGTTCCACCACGAACCCATGACTCACGATCGAATTGCCGCTGCACTCAAGGACATCATCGCCGGCTCATACCCACATGGCGAACACGAAAATGGTGCATATTACATCTACGCGTTTGCCGATCTTTGCCGCGCCGTAGCCCGCAAATGGACTGTCCAAGAAATCTACGTCGATGAGGAACAGTTGCCGGACCTTTGGTGCTTCGTTTGGGGTTCCGTTGAAAACGAAGAAGATTTTCATTTGCTGTCGGACGACACCTTTCAATTGCCGAAGGCGGAATACGGACCTGTGATGTGGCACCGCGATCTCAAGTTGGTAAAACATGAAATAGAGCGACTGAGCGAGTTGGATTACGACGAAATCGCCACCCTCAACGATACCGATTATCGGGAAGAGGTTGCCGCCATTTTGGAAGTCCTGTGTGTGGCGGAGCAAAGCGGGCAAGGTGTCTGGATTACGTTTCAGGAATAGGCGCGTGCCGGCGAACCATCAGCTGCAGTTGACCGGGGCCGCTATTCTGGTTTCGCGCGCCTCGTTGTCGTATCAGGCGACCCCGGCAACTGAACTGGGCGTTCGGCGGCAAGATGAAGACGCGTGTGAACTAATCGTGATTTCTGTTCCCTCGGAGGAGACTTTCCAGTGCGCACTCTGAAATATCCCCTGTTCGCGGTCTTCGTTGCATTCGCCACGCCACCACACGTTCTGGGTGATGAACCGAAGAAGGATTCATCGAATGCTCGGGGCCAATACGCGACCGTGAACGGCCTCAAAATGTACTACGAAGTCCACGGCAGCGGCGAGCCGGTGGTGCTGCTCCACGGCGCGTTTATGACCATCACCAACAACTGGATCGACTGGATCGCCGAACTCGCCAAGACGCGGAAGGTGATCGCCGTCGAAATGCAGGGCCACGGGCGCACGGCGGACATCGAACGCGACATCGGCCAGGAAAACCTCGCCGACGACGTGGCGGCCCTGCTCGATCACCTCAAGATTCCCAGGGCGGACCTCATCGGCTACAGCATGGGCGGCGGCGTGGCGATGTCGTGCGCGGTCCGTCATCCGGACAAGGTACGGAAGGTGGTCGTCATTTCGTCCGTGTTCCGCCGCGACGGCATGGCCAAGGAAGGGCTCGACGCGATCTCGAAACTCTCGGCGGAAGTCTTCAACGGCTCGCCCATCGAAGTCGAGTACAAGAAGCTGAGCCCGACGCCGAACGACTTTCCGACGTTCGTCAAACGGATGCTCGCCACGGCTTCGAAAGGGCAGGACCTCGGCGCCGACAAGCTGAAGGCCACCAAGGCGCCGATGTTCTTCATCCACGGCGATGCCGACGGCATCCGGCTCGAGCACATCGCGGAGATGTTCCGTTTGAAGGGCGGCGGGATCCACGGCGACCTGGGGCCGCGCTCCGCCTCGCGCTTGGCCATCTTGCCCAACACCACCCACGTCACGCTGATGCAGCGCATGGACGACATCGTCCCGATGGTGAACGACTTTCTCGATGCCAAGCCGCAAAAGCAAAAATAAGCCCGGCGTAGCCACTGAGGTTCCGTGCAGGCAGACGCCGAACCGTTATCATGACCTCATTGGTTTAAATACGTACCTTTTTCGAGAACGTTTTTTTCTACGTTCGACGTCATTTCCGGCAAACACGTTAAACCGTAACGAACTTTGGCATGCACCGGGATGGTTCGGGTTCGGATGTCCGCACCAAGGCGGCACCAAACAGCTATTCGGGGTCGAGCCCTCTTCCCGTTCCCAGGAAGACGACGGTCGCGGTTCGCCCACGACGCCCCAGAAACCTCTCCGTTCCGCGACGTTGGCCAGGCAAAGCAGCGGGATCGACTCCCGAAGGATAACGCCACTGCGAAGGCGGCTCCCGGAAGCATCGAGAGCTTCGCGGGGCCGGGGCGACTTCGCAAGGGACGCATCGTCCCAGTTAGTCTCCGGCTCAACACGCGGGCAACCTCCAGCGGGCGATGGTTCCACGTCTTTGCGTATACGTAGTATAGGTGTTGCTGGTTGTAGAAATTCATCTCTCATGACCTCCGCAGGGAGGGGTCGTCCTGATCCTGCTTCGTGGTTGGAAGGCTACATGACTTCCTGAAAGATCCACGTTAGGACAGGGTTCCACCTTGATCCTTTTACTCATTAGGACAGGCTCCGACCCATCCTTAGGAGGTCATGAGAAGTATCCAGGCGTTGCAGTGGACCCGGCCCTCAGCTATTGTTTAGGGGTTCAGGTCAGCGCCCGCCGGGCCACTGAACTTTGTGTAAGGCCACAAGGGGTGGAATCTCTCTGGTGCGCTTGATTATGCCGCCCGTTTTGCGATCTTTTGGCCTGCACTTGCTTTACCCCCCATTATACGAGGTTGTTCTGTCCTTATCTGCGGCTGCTTACGAGCCTTCAGCACTCGCGCGTACGCCGCTTCCCAAACACCGCTGAGTTGCAGAACTCGGAACACCAAAATCGTTTGCGCCCTGCTTTTTTCCAGCGCATGCCACTGAGCTTCAGACGCTGCGTGTAAACCGTCTTGCACGCCGCTTCTGTCACCCCGCTGCCCCGAGGCATTCCCAAACGTTTGTACTCGTCATAGCACATGTACTTCATCCGCTTGCGCAAGTATCGGTAGGCCTTCTGGAACGCCTCTCGTTTCTTCGCCGAAAGACCGACCTGATCCCGCAACGCCGCCGCCGAGTGTAGCACTCGATTCACGCCACGCGGTTTGCGAAGCATCCATCTCAGCATCTTCCACGCCCAACTCTTGCCGCGTTTGTTACTACCGAAGAGCAACTCCGCCATCTGCCAGACGCGTTGACTGGCGTGGTAGTAATCGACAACGCGCAGCCACTGAAGCGCTGCGCCCGTTCGGGGATGGACCATCTGGGCCAGCACTTTTTGGTAGTAACCGGCTTCGCCGTGGCCGGCATCGGTGACATAGCACAGTCGGGGTAACGACTGATCCCAACGACGCAAGATGTCTTGGAGCAAGCGCGTCAACGCCGCACTCATCGTCTCTTGACCCAACTCGGGTACGTAAGCCAGGTAGACCGTGCCCAAGCGTTTGCCACGCCGGTCCAAGACACTGACCGTGCCGGTGGTGGCCACTTCAAAGGAGCAACATTTTTTATAACGCAATCCCAGGGTGACCCCATCGCGTCCGACACACAACACCGGTTTATGTCGGCCTCGTGATGGTTCCGCCTGTCGGAGCCACTGAAGGACTTGCTCGACTTGAGCATCGTGTTGCTGGGGTGCCAACTCGGCCGCCATGGCGTTGCTGAAGAGTCGCAACTTCTTGACTCCCCAACCCACCGCGCACTCCTGCCGCAATCGCTTCAAAACCCGTTTCTGGGTCGCCCCGGCTTCGCCGAGCAACTCGGAAACGCGCTCGCTTAATGCCGGGCTGGCTCCCTGAACGAGCCCCAAGGCTAATGCCAACGGAAAGATCGAGGGCTCTCCGCCCTTGACCTTATCGCGGTAGCCGACACGCCAAAGCTGGATTTGCCCGAAGAGGGTCCAGGCGTTCTGCGACGTCTTGCGGTTGAGCCGAGTGTAGGAATCACCCTCAAACTGTGCATGCTTGGGTAGTTCATCCACGGCAGCAGGCTCTCGATGATTGTAAACGCACTGAACCAACTGTCGGCCGGCTTCACGAAGATGCTTCTGAAGTTCTCGCTCAAACGTCTGAGTGCCCGATGGCGTGACGGGCTGCGTGAGGAACTCTGCGAGGAACTTCCGTAGGTCTTGAGCGATCAGATCCAGGACATCATCGAGATCGGGTGTGCGGTCTTTCTCCTCATCGAGATCATCCGGCAACTTGGGCAACTTGGGAGTTGCAGTTGCCAAACTCAGAAGCAGATAGATAGAGTAGTTCATGCGGCGTTCCTTCGCACGTGTTGTTCTGGTAAACACTACGAGACGAGGAACGCCGCATTTTTTCAAGATCAAAAGGAACTCAAGGGGTTATTCAGCGCTGGATGCTCGAAAAACCCGAGACTTTCACGCACCAGAGAGATTCCACCCGCCACAAGAGAGCGCGGAAGCCGATGTCGTTCCACACATGTTGGGATGTAAAGCCAACGGCCGGGCAACCGGGGATGCCGCTCGCGGACCTCCTCACCCGGCTCGGGGAGGCGTTCCCGGTCCACGAGTTCGATCCCGAGAGCGCACGGGCAAGCGCTCTTCGCCAGCTGGCCGCGTTGCAGTCCCTAGCGATTCCGGTATCCGAGGAGGTGCTGGCGGCGTACCGCGATGCCTGTCCCGTGGATGTGGTTCTGGCGGATCGCGCCGACGCTGACGAGGCCGTGTTGGACTTCACCATCTGGCCGGAGCGGGATGGGTCCGTGTCGGGGTTGCAGGTGTGCTTCGCCACCAAGGAGCATCAGCGGGCGGGGAGTGTGCTGCTCGCCCGCCTGACCGAGGTCCTCGGGTGGGAGGCCGAGGATGTCTCCGACGAGGTCGCATAGCGCGGCGCGGGTTGCGAAGGCGAGCCGAACCTTTCGCTGCACCGGACCGCGGCACATGCATGGTTTGTAGCACCGATCGCGATGTGCGCGGCCGGTGAGCTATTTCGTTCGGCGAAGGAGGCTACCGGATGGCGGACGACTTCATCGAGAGTGCGACCGCAGTCATTGACCGACTCCGCAATCTGGATAAGCGGCGAGTCGTCTTCGGATCGAAGCGCCATGCGTACCGGTTTAATCCGCCGCTTTCACTGCGGCAGGTGGAGGCGTTTGAGGCCAAGCATGGCGTGCCGCTGCCGACCCCATACCGACGGTTCCTCACGGAGCTGGGCAACGGCGGGGCGGGGCCGTTCTACAGCGTTCCGCCCCTGGAATCGGAACTGCCAGAATTGCTCCGGCCTTTCCCGTTCACAAAGGCGACAACTCTCCCAGATGACGACGAGGCAGCGTGGGAGGACCCTATCACAGGCACCACAATGATCGCCGAGTACGGCTGCGGGATTTATTTCCTGCTCGTCGTGCGGGGCGAGTTGGCCGGGCAGGTCTGGGTTGATGCACGGTATGAGACGGGGATCTCCCCCGCGTCGGACGACCCGACCATGCCGGTGACTTTTGACGTTTGGTGGCTGAGCGTAATGCGCGAACACCTCGACCGATTCGAGCGTGTTCTCGCATTCATGGAAGCCGGGACGGACCACGAGGAGATTCACCGTCATCTGGAACCACGCGTCTTGCAACTGGAAGTGGATACGACGATGTTGAGCATCATGGACCACGATCCGAAGGCGCAGCCGCGAGTCTACGCGAACAAGCCTTGGGGTCAGGCGTGCGGTCTCGTCGAGGATCACTACGGACCGTGGTTACATAACCGACGCCGAACCAAAAGTTGCACCTGACTGCGGCGGCATGACGGTTTTCAGGGTTCAACGTCTCACCAGCCGCCGCAGCAGGTGAACTTTGTGTTCGGGTGCGACACGAGGTCGCCGCTGTAGCTGTGTTGCGAATGGTGGAACCATCGACAACACCTGCTGTTCTACCAGCAGTATCCTACCGGGACATGCGGACCAGCGATGTTCTGTATGAAGCTTCCGGTACAACGTAGCCTCTCTCGCAAGAGTGGTAGATGCGGTGCGAGCCAAGATGCTGATACGCTTGGGCCAAAAGGGCATGTGGTCAGGTCCAGGGATTCCGAACTTCCCTGGCGTAGATGATGCACCACCGGCGAAGAGCTGCGTCCCTCCCCACCCCGGTACAGCGGCGGAACGTGGTAAGCCTGTTGTCTGCCTCAAGTCTTCTGGGCGGAGCCGATCAAGGACTTGTCCCGAGACTTGGGTTCGGGTACGCTCAAGCTCAAGTCAGCCGCGCCGATGAGGCGAGGGAATTACCGCGTCTCGCAAGAGGCGTTTTGAAGGCTTGAGCCGGATGCGTCGGAAGGCGCACGTCCGGTTCTCAGGGGAGGAAGTGCCGGTAACGGCGCTTCCTTACCCGACCGAGAGGTGGGTGTCTCAATATGCGTCCGTTGAAAGACATGACTGAAGCCGAAGTGGACCTCCAGGCGCGTGTCGTAAGGTGCCTTGACCGAGCAAAAGCCATTGCTGCCTTGCCTGTCGCTTCCTTTCGAGAAGGACTCCGACGTGTGGAGGAGTTGCGGCAAGCAGTGTACGAGGATCTCAACCAACTACAGCACGAGGCTCTAGTTCTTGACGCTGCTTTGTTCCTGAAGCGAGAGCGGTATCGTGCCTCGACGGTGAGTTGGTCTTGGAACCCTCAGCAAACCGGAGGCGGGGACGAGCCAGATTTGAGGGGAACCGAAGGGAACCAAGTTCTGGTTTCGGCCGAAGCAACGGGGTCGGCCAAAGCAAAAGGCAAGATAAGGGAGCGCATGATATTCACTCTGACCAAGCTGAGCGGAATGCAAGGGCAACGGCTGTACTTCGTCCGCACGCAGTCGATGCAGGAGTCTGCCCAAAGGGCAGTGGCTCGTTTGGGGTTCGACATCGAGGTTATCTGGCTGCCTACGTTGTCTACTTAACCATTCCGGGGGGCATGACGGCGTTCCGAGTTCTACGGCACCCCGGCCCCCCGCAGCCGCTAAGCTGACCCGTTCGGCCAAGGAACCGTATTCATGTTGCCGGGTGCGAATGATCAGGCTTCCCCCGACTTGCTGGGCGACGGTATCCGTGAGTCTGGAGCTGTCCTTGGCATTGATGTGGGATTCTCGCCCCAAGCCCAACTACGTCTTATTGCCTCATGCAATGGACAAATACCACCGTCGATCTTACGTTTGATCTTGTTGGGATCAACGCCGGCCAACGTCGGCAACGATTGCATGCATTGTTGGGATCGAACCGCACCCTCGATGGAGTGGCCATCGACGGCCCATTGACCAAGGAGCTTCGTAGAATCCGGCATTACCGGGCTGCGGAAGCCAAGCTTACCTGCGGCATCTTTCGATTCCGAGGTAAGCCAGGCCAGACGAGCTCACCCACGGGCTTAATGCTCCACCAGCACGCTACTGAATTTGCGAACCTTGTTCTCACGGAAACGTCGATCGCCCGGGCGAGTCATCATGACGCGATTCACCGACAACTCGTGGTGGAGGCTTTCCCCAACATGTTTCTGGCCGCGCCAACGTCAGAGGAAGTCGAGGAACTTATTAGCGGTGTGGAAAAAATCATCAAGACTCTGTATTAACAAGCCGAACCATCCGCTGGTGCGACTCGTCGCGTTTTCTGAATCTGTAACACTTTACAAGAAAGGAGAGTAAAGGACGTTACTCGATGTTCTGCCGTCGGTCTGCTACCCTCGCGCCGGCACGTTGCTGGTGCGAAGCCTGGGGGATAATGTAACCTCGATCGCAAGATCGGTCGTGAATGCGTGAGCCAATACGACGACTGCCAGCACCATAACGTGGTCGGGAGCTAGCAGTCCGGGACGGGTCAATCCAAGTCAAGTGCTGTTAAAGGCCGTGATGTTCAACAAGCCAGAAGGGATGCATAAGGTGCTGATAGGCTTAAACCAAAAGGTAAGTGGCCAAGTGAAGGGGCTTCGGTGTTCCTCTTCGGCAGATGACGCGCCACCGGCACGACTCACCGTTGAGCGCCTTGATCGCCTACTTGCGGGATCCGCCAGCTTGGGATAAGGTAAGGAGATGGCGAAGCGTTCCCCACGGTCGATTTCCGCAGCACAACACCTCGCACGCGAGAACCGAGTCGGACTCATCGCGAAAGCCTTTGGTTTCGTGGGCAATGTCGAATACCGCCATGTCTATAGCCCGACCGGCGGCGCGCAATATGGCCGTGGCAGTACGCCAGAGGCTGATCTGCTTTCCGTCTATGCGGAGGCGTTTGAGCGCGATGCCGACCCGGCGGATTTTTCACTTGAAGCGATGATCGCCCACGAATGTGGCCATCAAATCTTGGCCCGCCATCCTCGCATCGCAAAGCGCGTCGCGGGCGTATCTGAGGCGAGTGAAGAAATTCTGGCATCGCTTCTTGGCGCGATGATTTGTAATGAAGACACCGACCGACTCACCTTGTACGCCAAGGCCACCGCCGAGTTGCTCGACTGCGGCCAGAATGCCGAGACGGCAATCCGTCAGCTTCAAGAATTGTGGGAACTCCTGGAGGCATTGCTATGATCGGAACCAAAAAACTCAGCACGATTCGCAAAGAGATTGAAAAGGCGCTGGCTTCCACGGGCGAGGATCCCATTCAGCACCTGGAACGACAGATTGCCTCCGGCAAACGCAAAGGCGACAGGACCGAGGTGATGGAAGGCCTGAAACGATTTCTCGAATCGCCCCGGAAGCGGAAACGGCGCAAACAGCGTGTTGGGAGGAAAAGTGAGTGATGCAGGTTGCAGATGTAACGCTGGCGTTGCTCGAATGAAGCGTATCAAAGCAAAAGACGGCATCAAACTAATCGCTGAACGCGAGCGTGAGCACACGCCGCGTTAGCTCCGTGTTCGGGTGCGACACGATGTCGCCGCTGTAGCTGTGTTGCGAACGAAGGGAATCGCTCGACAACACCTGCTGTTCTACCAGCAGTATCCTACCGGGACATGCGGACCAGCGATGTTCTGTATGAAGCTTCCGGTACAACGTAGCCTCTCTCGCAAGAGTGGTAGATGCGGTGCGAGCCAAGATGCTGATACGCTTGGGCCAAATGGGCATGTGGTCAGGTCCAGGGATTCCGAACTTCCCTGGCGTAGATGTTGCACCACCGGCGAAGAGCTGCGTCCCTCCCCACCTCGGTACAGCGGCGGAACGTGGTAAGCCTGTTGTCTGCCTCAAGTCTTCTGGGCGGAGCCGATCAAGGACTTGTCCCGAGACTTGGGTTCGGGTACGCTCAAGCTCAAGTCAGCCTCGCCGATGAGGCGAGGGAATTACCGCGTCTCGCAAGAGGCGTTTTGAAGGCTTGAGCCGGATGCGTCGGAAGGCGCACGTCCGGTTCTTAGGGGAGGAAGTGCCGGTAACGGCGCTTCCTTACCGACCGACCGTGCCCGAAGGTTTGATGGCAAATGCTGCACGAGGTGCGACGTGAATTCCAAGCGATCGGTCTCGGTGGTGGTCTTGAACACGGAAAACGCAGTCCTGCTGCACAAGCGGGAGGACTTCCGCATCTGGTCTCTTCCGGGCGGTTCTCTTAATGCCGGTGAAACCTGGGAGGAAGCGGCGGTTCGGGAAACAATTGAGGAGACGGGTTACCAAGTCGCCATCGTCCGCTTTGTGGGCGAGTATTCTCTTCCACAAATGTATCAGGGTGGGCAATTGAAGTATGTCTTCACAGCTCGCGTCGTCGCTGGTCAACCAATCCAACGTGGCCCAGAGACGGTGAAAGTAGATTGGTTTGACGTGAAGCAACTACCTTCCAGTTTGTTCGGGTTCATGCGTGTCTATATCCACGACTGTGCTGGCCGGGCAGATGGAGCCTGTACATCGAACCTTGCTTATGCCGTGGTGGAAGGCCACAGCGATCGCATGGCTTATCAAGCTCAGAAATTTTCGGAATTGGCTGTTGCGCCGCCGCAAGAGTTGACGGATCTTGGAGACTTGTCAAACGTAACGAATCTAGAGCCCGCCGAACCAGTCGTTGGTGCGACTCTGCATCTGGCCGTGCCCATTGGCATTGAGAACGCGAACCAACCGGTGCGTGTGGTGATCGAAGCGGCCCGCAAGCCGATGACGTGCGCGGAATGGGGAGCATTCGTGCGGTCAATGGCGGGGAGCATCACCGATCCGACCTTTGAGCGCCCTCCGCAATTGCCTCTTGAAGTGCGGGAGCGATCAGATATCGCGGAACAGCATCTCGATGGATTTGCCATCGTTGATGCGGGTCGGTCGTTTGGTTGCGTCGTGGATTTCGGTTTGAGGATCGATACCAAGGGTTTGGTAGATCGTTGCACCGACATCGAATGGAGTATAGGGCGGCGTTACGGGGTGAGCGCCCACGCGGTCGGACTTGCCGATGACCCGCCCACCTTTCACTCCCGCTCCGGCAAACAAGCCTGAATAGACGGCAGCCCAGTGATCCCGACCTGGGATGGCTTCTCCAGGGAGATTTGAGATTTTGGGCGTTCGACCGAATTCACCCAGAACAGCGATCAGCGTATCCTCCAGCAATCCCCGTCCTTTCAAATCGTCGAGCAAAGCAGCGATGGCCCGATCGAGCCACGGCAGCAGCCTATTCTTCAGCCGGCCCCAGTTATCCGAGTGCGTGTCCCAGCTTTGCACAATCCCCATGTTCGCCTGAATCACGGGAACACCTGCTTCCACCAGCCGGCGGGACAAAAGAAGGGTCTGGCCGAACTGGTTGCGCCCATATCGCTCCCGCACCCGATCGCTTTCGCGATCGAGGTGAAAGGCTCCCGATACCCTCTGCGATGAAAGGATCTCGAATGCTTTGTCCTGCTGCCCGCGAAATGCCGTTTCACCCATTCCCGAAGAATTGAGATGATCGAGCAGCTGTTTCCGTTCAGTGAGCCGGTTGGAATCGAGTCCAGTTGCCGGGGTGAATGTATCCATCCGGAAACTGGGTGAGTTCGGGTCTTGGGTGACCAGCATGGGATCGTGGGCCGGGCCGAGAAAGCCCGCGTGTTGTCCCGGCCAGGTCAGCGGGCCTTCGATCAGGGCGTGAGGCAGGGTGACGCCGTTGGGAATGCCATCCGTACGAGGGCGGATAAAGTTAAGGGCGGCACCGTAACAGGGCCAGTCGCGCCAGAGAGAACATTATCGAGGTCGGAATTGCGCTGATTCGGCATCGTCGCTCCGGTGAGCAGCCGATGTGTTCCCGGCAAATGTCCATTCTCGCCGTGGGAAAGAGATCGAACCAGCGCCCAGTCTTTCATGCGGACGGCAAGTTGCGGGAGATGCTCGCAGACCTGGATGCCCGGAACCGTCGTCGCAATCGGTTTGAATTCACCGCGAATCTCGGCCGGAGCTTCGGGCTTCATATCGAAGCAGTCGATGTGACTTGCTCCGCCCGTGAGCAGTACGATAATCACCGATTTCGTTCCGGCGCGCGGGGATGGGTTGTTCGCCGCCTCCGCCCGCTTCATCAGCACTTGCGGCAGACCAAGCCCGAACATGGAACTGGCACCGACTTGCAGAAACGCACGGCGAGAGGGCGAAGGGTGGAATGGCATGAATCAGTTCCGGAAGGAATAACAACAAATTACTACCTTGTATTCTATACGGACTTGAATTGCAGAGCAATTTGCTTTCAGATTTGGCGGGTTGACGGTCCCGGAGAGCCTGCCTATCATGCGGGTGATTCGGCCATTTCACGAGGAGCAGCCATGAAATTCAACATCCAACGTCAGGGCCGCAAGTGGAGCCGGCCCGAGATCGAGCAGAAGTACTATAAGCTCTGCCCGGAGAAGATAGAACTGATCGAAGGCAAGATGTTCTGGACGGACGAAGAGCGGCTCAACATGCTGGCACTGCTTTTGGAAAACGTGGGAATAGACGCAGCCGTTGGGCTGGGCGACCCCGCCATCTGGAAACAGGCCATTGACGAACGCCTGAAGGCGCAGGAAGAGGAAGGTTAGATGGCGAGAATGACAGGAATCTACTTGCTGGACTTCCCTTCGATCGTATCCATCCATTCATCAGCCAGATCGTCACCAATTTTGAGGATCCGCCATTCGCCAACGACGGCAAACGTCACGCCTTGAACCTTATTTGCCTTTGCGGTTTTCTTCGCACGAAATCGATCGAGTTGATTATGGACAAAGGTCCAAATCTCAAGAACTCGACGTGCTGACTCACCTTCGGGCTTGCCGTGGAACCATAATTCTACCGGCGCTCTCATGCGTGCAGCTTCCTTCGGCAAAACGGGAATCTTTGCATCCTTGGGGCCTGGGCTGGCGAATATATAATCTTTCGTGCTGCCCAGATGATAAATCCAATCTTTTGTTTTCGGTATGAACAGGTTGATCGTCTGATCGATCGGAACCATTTTGTTCAAGTCTTTGAGCAACTCCTCTGTCGCCTTGTTGAATCCGGCCACTACCTGATTGGTTGTATCTTGCAACCCAATCGCATCGCTTTGGGGCTGCGTTCGCGCCACCCGGGCAATCGCGACTTTGCGTGCAATCAGACCGCGCAGCCCACGAGGAGTAGCCAAACCGTCGAAAGAAGAGCTATAGCTCGTCTTGATCGTTATCGGACCTTCACTAAACCGAAGGCCATTGAAGGTGATTTTACGCTGTGCTTCGAACACGGTTTTTCCCGACTCGTAGACTTCGACGGGGTTGCGGGTGGCGACCGTTTTGGTGGTCGTGGTTCCCGAAAAACGGAGTGTGAAGACGGCGTCGCGGTCGTGCGGCACCATCTCAATCTGAATTTGACCCGACGTATTGGACTGACCGGTGACATGCGCTCCGAACATACATCGATTGATCGGACTAACTTCTGTTATCGCTGGAGGAGCGTGTCTGCGGATGAACTCCTTGGAAATGCGAAGCACGATGCGCGTTTCTTTCGCAGGGGCTGGTTGTTCGTCAGCCTGACTCGATCCTCCGATCCAAAGAAGGGAAAGGATTGCCGAGCAGGGGAGCAGTTTCAGATAGAGTGCAGTCAAGTGATGTTCCTAAGGCGAAGATCATGACGGGAATCATTAGCAAAAAAAAACCGGCGTGGTGGAACACTTTGAAGTATTCGACCACGCCGGTTTACTCTTTATCGAGCCACCCAGTCAATGGGTTGCTCTCTAATTCGTCTTCCGACAACTCAAACCCGATCTATTTCGGCTCAAGAGATTTCTCCCGATCCGCATGTTAGACGTTGTAGAGATCCCCATTTCGAATACAAGTGGTTTACTCCGCTCAGTCAATATTTGAAAATAGAAAAGGCCATTTCTTAATCTCTTGCACTGCGGCATAAAGCGCCTTTTTAACGTGGAAAAGCCGTCAGCGAACGCCGCGAGCGTGCAGCGCTTCTTCGTAGATGTCCAACATGCGCGGCAGGCACACGTCGAGGCTGTAGCGGTCGCGGATCATTTCCACCCCGCTCTGACCTAGTGGCCGATAATCGCCCGGATTGTCCAGAACCTTGTTCGCCGTGTCGGCAAGCCCTTCGATATCGAAGAAATCGGCCAGGAGCCCGTTTTGGCCGTGCCGGATCATCTCGATCACTGGTGCGGTGTTCGAAGCCAGCACCGTAGCGCCGCAGGCGAGTGCGTCCATCAGCGACCAGGATAAGACGAAGGGCACCGTCAGATAAATGTGCAGATCGCTGAGCGAGAATAACTCGACCAACCTGGCCGGCGGCAACAAACCGGTGAAGACGAAGCGCGAGAGGTCGTATTCGTCACGGGCCAGAACCCATTGCTTAAAGCTGGAAGTGCCGATGAATTCCGCGTCGCCGCCGTAGCAGATGCGATCCTCGCCAACGATGAAGAAAACCACATCCTGGCGGCGTTCGCACAGCAGTTTCGCCGTTTTCATGAAAATATCGAAGCCGCGAATACTCTCCATGCCGCGCGACACGTAGGTGACGACGCGCGTTCCTTCGGGAACGACCCAGTTGCCGACGCGGCGCTGCCGTTCCGGCAGCGGTCGCCAAAAGCTCGTATCGACGCCGTCGAAAGCGACTCGGATTTTCGAGCGATAGTTTGCGGGGAACAGGCTGCGTTGCCAGCGCGTGGGACTATAGCCGATATCGCAGTCCTCAAGGTCGAGCAAAAGATTCGCATTGCGGGCGCGGGCACGGAGCAATTTCACGGCGGGATAGGGAAAGTCGGGGCGAAAATCCATGTCGCTGCCACGCGTCAGATAATAAAACTCAAAGTAATTGATAATCGGGCAGTTGTAGAGTTCGCGCAAGAAGACCGTCGATAGAAAGCCGGAATGAGCGACGATGAGGTCGGGTCGAAGGTCGTGGCGGGCAGCCAAAGCTTCATAGATCGCATGGGAATGCCAGATAGCATTCTCGAACGTGCGGGCACAATAGTGCGTCCGCTCGGTAGCTCCCCCGCCGACCTGATATTGGATGCGCTCGATACCTTCCATCGTGGCCGGCGCTGCCTCCGAGAGGAACGTGCAGCGAAAGCCTTTCTTTTTGATGAGATACGCGGCAATGTGTCCGAATTGTGCCGGGAAATTCTGATGAATGAACAGGACGTGCATAATTGAGCTTCTCAATGCGATGGCCGTTTCGTGTACTCCACCGAACACACTCACCATACCGTGTCAGCCGTGCTCCGGCGAGACGAACGCCGTCGATTCGCATCATCCTATCGGTAGAATGTATCCCATGAACTCCTCCGATCCATTTCAAACGGCCTGGCAAGCCCAACAAGCGGGCGATTTTCACCGGGCTGAAGACGGCTATCGAAAGCTCTTGCGAACCCACCCGAAAGACCTGCGGGTTTGGCTGGCACTGGCGGATATTTGCGAGGCGCAGGGCCGGTTCGCCGAGGCCGTTGCCTATGTTCGTCAAGCCGTCGAGAACGAACCGAGACAATGCGCCCATCACGTGCGGCTTGCCAATATGCTGCTTCGGCAGGAGAAGTACGCGGAAGCCGAGCCCATCTTTCAGCGCGCCCTGGAACTCGACCCGAACCACGTTGAGGCGATCGTCAATCTTGGCTATGCCGTCGGCGAACTGGAACGCTACGAGGAGGCGATCGCCCTGTATCGACGCGCTCTTTCGCTATCGCCGGGCATCCCGGAGGCTCACCATAACATGGGGAACGTCCTGCGCGAGATCAAGCGCATCGACGAAGCGCTGGTGTGCTACAACGAGGCACTGAAACTGCGGCCCGATTATGCCAAGGCCCACATCAACAAGGGCGTCGCGCTGGTTGCACGGGGCGACGTGGCCGAAGCAGTCGATTACCTGCGCCGCGGCGTGGAGTTGCTTCCCCATTTTGCCGAGGCACACAACAGCTACGGCAGTGTATTATCGGCGGAGGGCCGGCTCGACGCGGCCGAGGCTGCATTTGCTCACGCCATCCAGCTGAAGCCGGATTATCCGGATGCCAACTGGAACCGCTCGCTGCTATACCTGCTGCGCGGCAACTACGAGCTGGGCTGGCCCGCCTATGAATGGCGCTGGCGCTGCAAACGGCCGTCGCCGCTGCCGGCAATGTCTCAGCCTCGCTGGGACGGTTCGCCGTTGGAAAATCGCACGATCCTGCTGTATGCCGAGCAGGGGCTGGGCGATACCTTGCAGTTCGTTCGCTATGCACCGATGCTGAAGGCACGTGGGGCGCGCGTGATTTTGCAATGCCAGGGAGGTTTGGTTTCACTGTTATCGCGCACCGAAGGAATTGATGAACTGGCGGCCTGGGGCGCGCTGATACCGCGTCACGACGTTTGGCTGCCGCTCATGAGCGTTCCCGCCGTCGTCGGAACAACGCTGGCGACGGTGCCCGCGAAAGTGCCTTACCTGTTCGCCAACCCAGCCCTCGTGGACTACTGGCGGCGCGAGCTGGCCCCGATCGCTGGGCTGCGCGTAGGCATTGCCTGGCAAGGCAGCCGAACGCATGCCTGGGATCGGCACCGCTCCGTGCCTCTGACCGCGTTCGAACCGCTGGCCCGCCTGCCGGGCGTTCGGCTAATCAGCCTGCAAAAGGGGAGCGGTTCCGAGCAGATTCAGGAAAATGCCCGGAATTTCAACGTACTCGATCTGGGCTGGCCGCGTCGATCGAACGGACCCGTTCGCCGACACTGCGGCAATCATTCAGAATCTCGACGTCGTCGTGGCCATCGATAGCGCCATTACCCATTTGGCGGGTGGACTGGGTGTACCAGTCTGGGTTGCTCTCCACCGCACTCCGGACTGGCGCTGGCTAATGGATCGAGAGGACAACCCATGGTACCCGACCGCCCGGCTATTTCGGCAAACCACTGTGGGCGACTGGGGACCAGTGTTCCGCCGAATCGCCGAGGAGCTGCCTGTCCGCGTGCTTCGGCGTCACGAGATTCGTCCTCTGCTGGTCGAAGTAGCTGCCGGCGAGTTGCTCGATAAGCTCACGATTCTGCGCATCAAGTCCGAGCGCATTACGGATGCGGCCAAGTTGCTTAACATCCGCTCGGAATTGGAAACTTTGACTGTTGCCAGGGCAGCCCTCGTCGAATCTTCGGAACTGCACGTCCTGGAAATCAGGCTCAAACAGGTCAACGAGAGGCTCTGGGAAATCGAAGACGACATTCGCCTTTGTGAAGCAAGGCACGACTTCGGAGCAACTTTTGTTGAACTCGCGCGGTCGGTGTATCGCGTGAACGATGAGCGTGCTACGATTAAACGCGCCATCAACCACTTGCTGCAATCCAGGCTGGTAGAAGAGAAAATGTACGCCGGCACCGATTCGCAATCTCAGTTGGCCGACAACGAACAGGGCGGTTGAACATAAGTTCGAGTCGAGGATCTTTTTGAATTTACGGTAACGGTGAACACCATGACTCCGATTCCCGAGCCGATTTCGTTGTCTAATTCCGAGTCGATCCGCGCCGAGATTTGTCGTCGGTTCCTTGCCGCATGCTCGGCCGCGGGTAATGGTTTGCCACCCGATCCCGAGGTTTACGTCGCCGGGTTCGATGAGCCGGAGCGCTCTGGCTTGCGCGAAGAACTGCTGCGGATTCGCGATGCTCAACTCGGTCAAGTGAACGATCCGGGACGGGTCGGCGCTAAAGGCACTCGGCCCGATTTCACCGCTGACACGAAACAAAATGAGCCTGAGCCGGATGGTACGGTCGATCATATACCACCGTCCGACGGTACGGTCGATCACGTCTCGAATCCCGACGGTACGGTCGATCATGTTCCGGCCCAGGATCAGACATCCGATCAAGTTAATGTCGCATCCTTGTCCAAAAGCGATTTGGAGTACTTGCTGTTACAGGCACGGCAAACCGGTGAGAAACGACTTCCGGAAACGATTGCGGGCTACGAGATTATCAGTGTCCTGGGACGTGGGGCAATGGGCGTCGTTTACAAGGCGCGCCAGCGCGGCCTGCAACGACTGGTCGCCCTGAAGATGATCCTTTCCGGCGAGCACGCCGGCGAGCACAGAGCTCAACCGGTTTCGCGCGGAAGCCAACGCCGTTGCCCAGTTGCAACACCCCGGCATTGTCCAGATCTATGAGGTTGGAGAAGATGCGGGCCGGCCCTTCTTTTCGCTGGAGTTTGTCGACGGCTCCAGCCTGCAACAGAAGCTCCAGGCCAATCCGTTGCCGCCGCGCGAGGCCGCCGGGATGCTTCAAAAAATGGCGGAGGCGATGGCCTATGCGCACTCGCGCGGCGTGATTCATCGCGATCTCAAGCCTGCCAACGTGCTGTTAACCGCAAGCGGCGAACCAAAGATTGGTGATTTCGGCCTGGCCAAGCGTCTCGAAGATAACGAGTCGGGCATGACCCGTACCGGGGCAATCCTCGGCACGCCCAGCTACATGTCGCCCGAACAGGCCGGCGGCTTGAACCACGAGGTCGGTCCCCTTTCCGATGTCTATAGCCTGGGTGCGGTGTTCTACGACCTGTTGACGGGTCGTCCCCCGTTCCGGGGCACCTCGGTGATGGATACCCTGCTCCAATTGCGCACGCTCGAACCTGTTGCACCCACGCAGCTTCAACCCAGCGTTCCGCGCGACCTGGAAACCATTTGCTTGAAGTGCCTGCAAAAGGACCAAAAGAAGCGCTATGCCGATGCCGGCGAGCTGGCAGCGGATTTGCAGCGATTCCTCAACGGGGAGCCGATCCTGGCTCGACCGGTTAGCACGGTCGAGCGGATCTGGCGGTGGTGCCGCCGAAACCCAGGCAAGGCGCTTGCCGGAGCTGCAGCTGTGGCCGGCGTCTTGATTTATGCCATCAGCGTGTCCGTTCTTGCAGGAATGCTGAACGAAAAGAAAAAGGACGCAGAAATCGCCCGGGACGCCGCCGTTTCCTCCCAAAAGGCTGCGGAGATCAGCGAAGGCAAAGCCGTCGAAGCGAAAGGAATTGCCGAGTACAATGAGGAACAGCAGCGTCAAACTGCCGATGAATCGCTCCGGCAAATGGTTGAGATGGTGGAAAAGCTTCATGGCGTCATGCAGAGCAAGCGCTTGTCGATTGACGCCAGCCCGGAAATTCGCAAGCTCCGCGCGGAAGTATTAACCAATGTCCGACAGACACTCGCCAGCGTAGGCAAGAAAATCCAGTCGACTGCCGGTCGAACTTCTGCCGAGGTGCTTACCGCGCAGTTGATGGGCGACATGCTCAAAAAGTTGGGGCAGGCGGATGAAGCCGCGAAAATGTACGAGTCGGGCCGTAGTCTGGCCATCCGCCAGCTGGAGGCGAATCCCGACAACGACAAGATTCGGTCAAACCTGGGCACGATGATCCAACGCCTGGGCGAGGTGGCGCTTGAACTCAATGGCGACGCGCGAACGGCCCTTTCCCGTTACAGTGAAGCCAAGCAACTGCATATAGAGGTCGAACACAAGCGAATCGAGGGTGCCCAAACTCTATGGGAAATCCACCGCACCATCGGCCACGACGACATGCACCTTGGCCGTGCCTATCTCGCATTGGGACAGGCCACGAAAGCCCAGCATTTTTTCAAGGAGGCTCAGGGCTATTACGAGGAGTGGCAACGGGCTGAGCCGAAAAACCTTCTGGCACCTTCCTTTATCAAAGAAGCAAGGATGTTGCTCGGCATCGCCGCTCTGAACCTCAATGATCCGGCGGGAGTCGAGGAAAACTTTGCCGTCGCACTGAAAATTGGCCGCGAGCAGATGCAGCGTTCACCCCATGCAACAAACATCAAGAGCGACCACCTTGAAATGGAAATCGCCTACGGCGATGCCTTGACCCGCATGGGGCGCGATGCAGATGCCGAGAAGCACCTGACGGAAGCGCTTCAGATCTTACGAGTCGTAATGGGCATGAGACCGGATGATATTTCGTTGCAGCCGTTTCTTGCACTTGCCCACGAACGGTTGGCACTCGTGAGCGCCTTATTAAACAAGCCGGCTGAAGCGAAAGACAACCACCAAAAGGCGCTGGCGATACGCAAAAATTTGTGGGAAGTCGAGCCGGGTACGCTGTCGCGGCAAGTCGGATATGTGTTGGCAATGGCGCGTACGGGCGAATATGCAACTGCATCCAGGCTGGCCACGTCGATCCGCCCGCGAATGGTGAAAAGCCCCGAATTCATGCTTCAACTGGCGGACGCGTTTGCACTCTGCGCCGTCGGCATGCCGGCCGAGCGCAAGAAACTGGTCGAGCAAGCGATCGCCGCCCTGGTCACAGCGACGAGCGACGATTACCGGGATACCGTACCTCTCGAAACCGACTCGGAACTCGCCGCCTTGCGCGATGAAGCCGGGTTCAAGGATCTTGTGGCCAAGATCAAGGCACGGTAGAAGTGTCGTTCGCTGGCGTGCCGATTAGGTTCTGGTTCGGGCGTCGCCCAATCAACTTCTCTTACATTCGTTGACGGAGTAGATATGAGCGCTCTAAAGTTGTCTGTCGTTCTGGCCGTTGTGGCGTTCTCCTCCTTTGAAGCGCTGTCTGCCCCAATGAAAGAACCCGTCCTAACAGACGAGGACAAGAAATCTTTCGACGCTCTCATGAAAGAGTTTCTCTTCGACCCGAAGGGGGCCGAGCGCATCGCCGTCAAGACGAAAGTTCGCACTGCTTGGGGAACATCGCATAACGCGATCCGTGAAGGATGGTTGTTGGCCGGCAAAGACGGAAAGCCAGGGCGGGTCTACTTCACCGATGGGGCGTCCATTCTCGCTCCGCCTCAGAAGGAAATGAAGAAAGTAGATTTCAAGGCCGCTTGTAAAGCACGTTACGGTGTAATCCCCAAAAAGAAATTCGACCAAGAAGATTATGATGCTGAAGTCTTCCACCGAATGGACCAAATCTCGGTCGGCGAATTGATGGATGTTGACCTCGCCCTCGCGGCCTGGCTATTCCGTGCAGGGGAAGAAAAGTTGGCCGCGAAAGCGCTTGCCATAGCTCGCAGACAGGATGGCGAAGTTCGAGCGAATCTTCGTAACGAATTGGCTTGGTCGGCTTTTGCCGGGATGGTCCATGCCTATATGGTGAGAGCAGATGATGAAGCTATGGCTCATGGTGAGCGCCTGATGCGGCTATATCCCAAGGAAGTGAAAGATCTGGAAGAAGTATATTCTCAGGCTCCCCAAATCATGAGTGAGTTGCAGCGATGTCGCCAGAAAGGGACATTTGGCAAGGCTCCGCCGGAGAAATGGCCCGATGGGTTCGACAAGTGGGATGTCAAGAAAAAGACAGCCTATCTGATCGACAGGTTGGATGAGATCGACGCCAGACAAGATGGACAACCCGGCGGCGTAAATTTCCCCTCGGATCGGCGGATCAAAGCGCTAATTCAAGTTGGCGATGAAGCCGTCCCCGCGTTGATCGACGCCATGGAGAAGGATGAAAGATTGACGCGCGCGGTCGAGTTCCATCGCGACTTTTTTCATGGGCGAACCGTTCTCGGCGTCCGCGACGCAGAGCTTGCAGCAATACGGTGGATTCTGCGTGTTGCCTTGCTGGCACCGAATTCGACCGACTACATGCCCACGTATCTTCACGACGCGGGCAAGGTCAAAGACACGGCCAAACGATTGCGCGCCTACTGGAAAGAGTACGGCGCGTTGCCGTTCCACGAACGCATGATGAAGGTGCTGACCGATCCGAAAATAGGCTATCAGGTCAAGCACGAGGCAGCGGCAAACTTGGCATGTCGCACTGAAGACCGTCGCTGGTACTCCGGGAGCGGTCCGGGGAGCATCGTTGCCGACCCGGAGCGCCGGCCGAACCTTGCCGTAATGAAGTTCGACAAACCTACCGTCGCCGAGGCCATTCTGTCAGCGCTGGATGCCGACCTTAAAGCATTCGATGCCAAGCCGCCAAAGGACAACGCGAGCGATAACGCTTACTACCGACGGGGCATTGAAGATCGCTATATTTGGGCACTTGTGGAACTTGGAGACAAACGCATCGTTCCGGAATTGGCAAAACGGGCAGCGGGCGCAAAGGCGATTCGTGGTCGTCGCCAATGGGCTCAAGCCGCACACTTTCTTGGCGACCCGAAACCGTTTCGGGCCTTCGCCCAAGATTTTCGAGCCGGCAAGATTGAATTACCAATAGAGGAACGCAGCAACGACGACGAACTGAGTCTCGTTCTCAGCGCCCTTATCAGTGTGGAGACGCCGGAAGCTGAGCGTGCTCTCAAAGCGCTCGCCAGTCCGAAACATCCTCAGCACAAAGCCTTCAGAGATCGCGTTATCAAGGAAAGGCCAGACGGGCATTGGGATGGGCAATGGTTTGCCCGCCCCGTGTGCTTACCGGTCCTACGTGAAGCGCTCGATGACACATCTCTGACCGGTGTGAAGTACGCTATCAAGGAAGGCCTGTTTTGGAAGGTGGGCATCAGTGGCGAGGGCATTCCCGATTTCCTGGCAGAGCGGGCCGTGCGGCGCGAGGAGGCGGAAGAACGTGTCTGCGACGCTGCCATGGAGAATTTCGGCGCGCTCGTCGCAGGGCTGCCGCTCTATCATCCCCTCTTCAAAAATGCAGAAAAGCGTTTGGCAGCAGTCAAGACCGCATTCGATCGTTTTGCCGGAAACTATCGCAAAACAACCTGGCGAGAAAACGAGATTCTCGGTCGTGATTCCTCGACGCTTACCTATCTCCCGGACATTCGCCCTTTGGGTCGAGCTGCCACCGCCAAGGATGTCAAAGAGGGCAAAGCCATCTTTCACCTGGAGGGAAAAAACAAGCCGGCAGAAATTCAGCTACCGGCAATGGCCTTGATGAAGATCGACGCGAAAAGAAAGGTGCTGATTCTTCAGGCCGAGGTCAGTTCAGACGGTCAGGTGACCTATGGCGTCATAACGCACGGAGGCATTCTCAAGATGTCCGGAGAAGATCTGACCGGCATCCAGACTTTTGCTGAACTGGAAAAGCAAGAAGAGGAAGCCGCAAAACAACGGGCCAAGCACAAGGACTGACCCACCTGTAACTTTGCCGTGCTGCATTTGGCTTCCATCCACACTCACGCTCGTCTAAGCAAGCTGTACTTCAGGAGCCATGCGACAGTGGCCCGTGCTGTGGCTGGAGTCGCACCTCGGACCACCAGCAAGTCCGCCAATTCGCCAATTCGACGCACCGAACTTGCCTCGCTCAGAACGGCTCGCAGAATGGCTTCGTCGCTCACTCGTTGCCCGGCGTAAATGCACAGCGGCATTCCCAGGATGCGCGCGAGTTCCTCAAGGGCATCGGCCCCAGCGACGACGCGGGCTTCATCTCCCAAAAAAAATGTCGGATAGCCGGCAAACGACACCTCCGGTGCGGGATAATAAGGTGGTCCCAACTTGCGGTTAACGGCCGAGCGAGTTTTCGCCAGCGCCTGCCGCTCCAGATCTTGCTCGCACCAGACATGCTCGTAGGACCGGATAGCGTGCTCCCAGGCAAAGTGGTCGAGGACACGTTGCCGGCCCGCTGCACCGAGACGCTGGCGTAGTCCCGCATCCAAAATCAGGCGCGAAAACTTCTCGGCCGCGGCTTCGACATCGACCGCCACTGCCTGGTTACATTCCGCCAGGAACGCATCGTAATCAACGGCCGCCAGAAGCAGACGTAGCGTGGCTTCCTCCGTAGCACCTCGCACCATAGCGGTCGGCACCAACAGACCCGTTTCGCCATCGATGATCAGATCGCGGTAGCCGTCCCAGTCGCTGGCCACCACGGGCAAACCACTGGCCATGGCCTCGACGATAACCAGTCCAAAAGTTTCCTGGATGCTATCCGAGAACGAACAGAAAATATCCGCTGCCTGCCAAACGCCGAAACGCAGCTTTTCATCTTGACCATCAACAACGCTGACCGGGACGCCCGGCGCAAATGCTTGCAGGCCGTTGAGGTAATAGCGCAATTGGTCGTCACCGGCGGCCCAGCCCGACAGAATCAGATGAACGGGTTGCCCAGTGCCGCGCGCTGCGCGAGCAAGCCCGGCGAACATCGGGAATGGATGAGCTTTGGCATGAGGAGTGAATCGACCGACGAACAGAACGGCAATCGCATCCGGTGCAATATTGAGTTGCGCTCTTCGTTCGGTCCGCTCCCCTGGCGTCGCCGGTCGGTAACGTTGCGGATTGACCCCCAACGGTATATGGACCAGTTGAGGTCGCAGAGAAACCGCGCTACCAAAGCGATCGCTGAGGTATTCGCAGTAGGCTCCCGTCACTGTTCGGACCATGCGAACCACGGCACTGGAAGTGCAGATCAGGGCGTCATGATGCTCGAAGGGCGCAGTGACGAGGTCGTTCAGAAGATGCACGGCACCCGACGAGCAGAGGGTATGCGTCACGCCCGATAGTGCAAAAGTCCCCGGCCCGCGCTCGTGGCGCATCCACGCTAATCCCGCTTCGGGTGGACTGGGAGTATAGAGAATCGGTGCCGCCGGCTTTCCATCGGAACGGGTCAGAAATTGATCGATTGCCACAGTACGCAGCGCCCGATCTCGCATCCGTGGGTGAGTGCGAAAAAAAACGGCCAGAGAAGCGCTGCTGGCTTCGTTCTTCAGCACGCCGAGCCAGGTCAGATTTCCGTGAGTCAGGAAAGCGTCGAGGAATTCGCGTCCGGCGACTTGCCGGCCCATTAACCCCATCGGTCCGTCGCTCCCGGCGCTGTGCGGACTGCGCACGGTTTCAACGTAGGCGGAGTCGTCGTAAAAAAGCCCGATTGCTGGCTGGGAAGTTGCCATTGGGATGCTCGTGCTCGTTCAATCCTTTCAGGTGAATGATATTAACTGTGCGCTCGCAAGCGGCCGGGTAACGGCAGCATGCCGCGAATCTGTGTCTTGCAACGCCTCAATTGAAAGCACGAATCATGGGTTCGCCGTTATAAGGGCCGGGATTGAGATGTCAACGAAATTGTTACCCGTTTTTCAGTTTCGCACCCGATCGCATGAATTTTCTTGCGAGAGAATAATTCAATTTCGCAGTCTGAAAATACTTTGATTTTTCATCTCGGATTGACTTGCATTTTCAAGACTTGACAGAGATACTAACAACCGCTCACGAATGGAGCTCTCCGTTTACCCCCGCGAACTCCTCCCTCTTTTGACCCACACAACTTGAGACGAGTATGTTCAACTATCGCGCCTGGATCCGGCGGTTCGTCGCCAATCTCAGTTCCATTCTCCCCCGAAAACGTTTGAAGCGACGAGCCGCACGCCCGTTCGCAGTTCGCAATCCTCTCGAATTGCTCGAGCCGCGCCTGGTGCCCAACAGCTATGTGGTGACATCCACCGCGGATACCGGCGTGGGCACTCTGCGCGATGCCATCAACCAGGTGAACCTGGGACTCGACAACAGCATAATCTTCAATATCGCGATCACCGATCCGGGCTACAATCCCGGCAACAATACCTTCACGATCGACCTTGAAAACGCCCTGCCCATCCTCACCAGTTCCGTTACGATCGACGGCTCGACTGAAAATGCCTATCTGTCGACTAATTTTGGCATTTCAGTGTCCACCCCAGTGATCGTGCTGGACGGCACCAACACGGGTGCCGCTGGCTTGGTCCTTCAAGCAAGCAACAGCATTGTCAAGGGCCTGGTAATCGACAACTTCGCCGCTGCCGGCATCGTCCTTTCCGGTTCCGGTGCGACCAACGACGTCATCGCCGGCAACTACATTGGTGCGGATGCATCCGGTTCGGCCGCAGAAGGCAACAGCACCGGTATTCTGATTAGCGGCGGAGCCGGCAATAACATCATCGGCGGTACGACCGCCGCCGACCGGAACGTCATCTCCGGCAATATCAACGATGGTATCGACATCGAAAATTCCTTGATCGGTGCCGGGACGTCGACAGGGAACCTGGTCGAGGGAAACTACATCGGCACCAATGCCGCCGGCACCGGCGGCCTGGGGAACGGAAATGACGGCATCTTTATCTCCGCCAGCGGCAATACGATCGGCGGCAGCACTGCCGGGACCGGGAACGTCATTTCCGCCAACGGCACCACGTTTTCTTCAACGGGCGACAACGGCATTGAGATCACCGGGACGATTGGGTTTGGTGCCTATCTCGGCAGCGATAATTTCATTGAAGGCAACTTCATCGGAACCGATGCCACGGGAATGCACGCCCTGGCCAACACTGGAAGCGGCATCCGATTCGACGTCAACGCCAGCGGCAACATCATCGGCGGCGGCACCGCTTCGGCCACTGCCGTTATTACTCCAGGCGTCGGAAGCGTGTTGGGATTTGCCAATGCTTACGCCGGCAACCTGATCTCGGGGAACCAGGAAAACGGAGTTTACCTCGATCTGTCTACGAGCGTTGGTCCGGCCAACAACAACCTGATCGAGGGCAACTTTATCGGGATTGCCGTCGACGGCCACACCGCGCTGGCCAACCTCAACGGTATCTTGGCCGATGGCGGCGGATTCGACAACATCATTGGCGGTACGGCAAACGGTACAGGAAATGTCATCTCCGGAAACTCGCAGGATGGGGTGTCTTTCACAGATCCATCGGGAAATGGTACCACCGGCAATGTGGTCGAGGGCAACTACATCGGCACGGATGCAACGGGGTCCATTGCAGTGGGGAACACCTACGGCGTTGCCATCACCTATGGGGCGTTCGGCAACACCATCGGCGGCACGTCCTCCCAAGCCCGAAACGTGATCTCCGGCAACTCGGTCGCGAACGTATATATCGGGATCCGGACGAGCCTTTCCCCTACTGCCGACAATGTTGTCGAGGGCAACTACATCGGCATCAACGCCGCCGGTACTGCCGCGCTGGCCAACAACATTTTCGGTGTCGAAATCAACTCCGGGGTCGAAGATAACACGGTCAGCGGAAACGTCATCTCGGGCAACGCAATTGGCGTGGGAATCTACTCCACCGATACCGAGGGCAACCTGGTCGAGGGCAACTTCATCGGCACCAACCCCGGCGGCTCGGCAGCCATCGGCAACACCATCGGCGTCCAAATTGCAACCGGTGCCGATGAAAACACCATTGGAGGTACGACCTCCGCGGCACGAAACATCATTTCCGGAAATATCGCCCAAGGGGTGGTAATTGGTGACTCAACTCCCACGGACACCACCGGCAACGTGGTCGAGGGCAATTACATCGGCACCGACGTCACCGGCACCGTGGCACTGGGCAACGGCAACGAGAATCTCGAGATCGATAATGCTACCGGCACGCAGGTCGGCGGCCTGACGAGCACACCGGGTACTGGCCCAGGCAACGTCATTTCCGGGGCCGGCATCCTCACGAACTACAACGATTACGGCATTGTCGTCACCGGGCAGAGCGGCGGCTCCAACATCGAAGGCAACATCATTGGCCTGAACGCCGCCGGCGACGCAGCGCTGGGCAACGCAGTCGGTATTTTCCTGGACACTTCTGTCGGCGTGACAGTGGGTGGTACCCAGACAGGCAGCGGGAACATTATCTCCGGAAACGTTCGCGCGGGCGTGGAACTTTCCAACGGTGCATCGGGAAACGTCGTTCAGAGCAACTACATCGGGACCGATCTCGGCGGAACGAGCGCGGAAGCCAATTACGATGGCGTCAAAATCGATTCCGGGGCGAGCAACAATATCATCGGCGGCGATGCGGGCAATGCGGGCAACGTCATCGATTTCAATACCCAGTATGGCGTCGATACCGACGATACGGGCGGTCAAATTGCCGCGAATGATTCCGTCCTCGGCAATATCATGTTCGAGGACGGAGTCGCGGGCATCGCGCTCACCAACGGTGCTACCGCCGGCAGCTCAACGGTTCCGTACGTGATCTCGCTTTACACGAGTTCTACGAGCACCACAGTCGTCGGCTCCTTCACCAGCACACCCAACACGACTTTCGATCTGAATTTCTTCGCCAACGACGTTGGTGGCGAAGGCGAATACTATCTGGGATCGGTCATCGTCGAGACGGATGCCGGCGGGGTGGCTTACTTCAAACCAAGTTGGCCGGTCGCCAGTTCGACCGGCCAGATCTTTACGGCAACCGTCACCTCTCTCGGAACGTCCGGAACTCAACCGACCGATACCTCGCCCATCGAAGTGTTGACGGGTTTCACTCCCGCAGCTCACACTCCACCGACCGTCAGCATCGCCGGCCCGACAACAACAGTGGTTGGTGTATCGACCGTATTCACGAGCACAGTCACCGATAGCAACTCGGCTCAGCCCAACCTGACCTACTCGTGGACCGTAACCGGTCCGGGAACCTCCGCCCTCAATGGCACCGGCTTCGCGTTGCCCGACACGGTCATCACCGATGAGCCCGACTTTACTTTCACACCGACGATGAGTGGGCAATATACTGTACAACTCGCGATCAGCGACGGAGTCAGCATCGTTGCATCGAACACGATCACCTTGAACGCTGGGACCGCAGGTCAGGGTGTCGTCATCAGCGGACTGACCCAGGATGTCGTGCAAGCAGGCACGTCGGTGCCGCTGACGGGAACATACTTCTCGGGGACTGGGGCAACGGCAGCATCGTACACTTGGAGCGTCACCGCCAATGGCCAGACTTACGATGCAGGGAACGGCCAGACATTCGACTTCGATTACGCGATTGCCGGGATCTATCAGGTAACGCTGACGGTAATCGACAGCAACGGCGTCTTTAGCAGCAACAGCGTGTTCATCGATGTTGCTCAAGCAACCGCTGCGGCTAGTATTTCCATTTCGCCGCCGCTTGCTTTCACCGGCATGCCCGTAACTGCTGCAGCTGGTGGCAGCGATAGCGGACTGACAGGTCCTTTGAATTACGAATGGATCGCGTACTACGAGTATTTTCCGTATCCGTCCGATCCTTACTATTACTTCCTCGAAGAGGCAGGCTCGCAGTCGGGCAGTTCCCCTACTTTTACCTACACACCGACGCAGACAGGATCTTATGAATTCGCTCTGACTGTCTCCGACGGTTACGGCGACTCGGTAACTGCCAATCCAGCTAACTTCACGGTTGGCAACCTCTCGCAGCCGCCTTCGGTCAGCATCACAGCGCCTTCCAGCACGACCGTGGGTTCAACGATATCGCTGACGGGAAATGCGACCCCGACAACTTCGACGGACACCTACAGTTGGACCATTTACAGCAGTGGTACAGGAACCACGACTACGGGATTCGGCCGGCAGATACCCTTTACTCCCTCCTCTGCCGGTGTGGACGTGGTGACGCTGGAAGTAATTGATGGATCGGGCAATGAGGGCTGGGCGACGGCAGATATTACCGTGACGCCGCCGAGCGCTGCCCTAACACTGTCGCCGCCCGTCGTCACAACGGCGAATGTTTCAGCAAATCTGGCCGCCAGCGTGAGCAATCCCACAACTGGTGTGACCTATACGTTTAGCTGGAACGTGATCGGACTGGATGGGGGAATCAATCCCGTCAGCACAGCTACCGCTTCCGATTTGGTTTTCACTCCGGAACAACCTGGGAACTATGTCGCCATCGTGACAGCAACGGGAAGCGATGGCAGCGTCTTGACGGCCCAAGAAACATTCACCGTTGCCCCGGTCGTGCCGACCGTATCGATCGCCACGTTGATTGCTCCGACGACCTACCAGCAACCGACCGATGCAGTCTACGCCGGAACATTCGTTGCCTTTAGCGCCGAAGTGAGCGAATTGGATGCAGCCACCGGGCCGCTCAATTATAGCTGGACGATCGCTGGTCCGGGCGGATTCTCGGTGACCGGCAGCGGTCCGACGATCGACTTCACTCCGACCCAACAGGGCACGAGTTACACGGTTTCGGTGGTGGTGACCGACAACTACGGTTATAGCGCAAGCGCATCGACCATTCTCACTGTGGCAACCTCAGAGCCCAGCGTTGCGATTCTCTATGATACCGCAGCGAGTAACTCTTCAACCCAGGTACTGACTGCCAGCGTCACCGATCCAGGTTCCAACAGCGCATACGCCTACCAGTGGTATCTCAACAGCGTGCTCACCGGCCAGACGGGCCAGAACTTTTCGTTTGCGGGCACCATCAGCCAATTGGCCGGCGAATCCGTTCAAGTCGTCGTCACGGACAATTTCAGCAATTCCGCCGCGACCACCACCAGCTTCCAGGTGGCCGCACAAGGAACAGACCTGGTGCTTTCGCCCGGCAGCGTCACTGCCGGAACCCAAGTGATGGCTTTCGCATTGGGTGGCGCGATCATCGACGCCAGGCTGTTGCCGGCCACGGTATCCGTTGTGGAAGTGGCGCTGGGCAGCAACGACACTCTTTACGCCGGTGCGGGTCCCACGATCATGCAAGGCGACTCCGGTTCCAACTCGTTGGTTGGCGGCTCCGGTGCCGACACTTTGATTGCAACCGGCAACGACACGCTTCTGGGCGGCACGGGCAGCAGCAACTTCTTTCAGATCAACCCCGGCTCCAACGAGGTGGTGACGGCCGGCACCCAAAACAACACGCTCAGCTTCGCCGCCTCGACTACCGGCGTGACCGCGAGCCTGAGTCCAGGAATGCAGACCATCGATTCCGCAGGCGACAGCATCACCCTGAGCGGCACCTTTCAGGCGTTGGTCGGCGGCTCGGGTAATGACAATCTCAGTGCCGGATCGAATTCGGGCGTCTCGCTTTTTGCGGGAACGGGCAACGACATGCTGTCGTCCACGGGCGGCAGCAGCATCGTGATAGTCGGCGGAATGGGCAATGACACGATCTCGGTAGGCTCGGCTAGCAGCGCGATTATTGTCGGTGGTGCCGGCAATACGACGATGACGCAGAGTGGCGGTTCTTCGATCACCATGTTCGCGGGCACCGGCAACGACATGACGTCCTCGACCGGCGGGAGCAGCATAGTCATCGTCGGCGGCATGGGTAACGATGCGCTTTCAGTCGCTGTGGGAACCGGCGTCCAAATGATCGGTGGAGCCGGTAACACGGCCATGACCCAGTCGGGTGGCTCGTCGATCACGATGTTCGCCGGAACCGGCAACGATATGGCGTCGTCGACGGGCGGCAGCAGCATCGTCATCATCGGCGGCATGGGCAACGACACGCTGTCGGCCGCCAGCCCAACCGCTCCGGGCACCGGGATCGTAATTCAGGGTGGTACCGGCAATACGACCATGTCCCAAACCGGCGGGTCGTCGATCACCATGTTCGCGGGGACCGGAAACGACATGGCATCCTCGACGGGCGGCAGCAGTATCGTCATCGTCGGCGGCATGGGCAACGATGCCATGTCCTCGAGTGGCGGCACCAGCGTCATGATGCAGGGCGGCACCGGCAATACCGCGATTGCTCAATCGGGCGGCTCCTCAATTACCATGTTTGCGGGCACCGGCAACGACATGGCATCCTCGACGGGCGGCAGCAGTATCGTCATCGTCGGCGGCATGGGCAACGATGTCGTGTCCTCGAGCGGCGACACTAACGTGATGATACAGGGCGGCACCGGCAATATGACGATGACCCAGACAGGCGGGTCATCGATTACGATGTTTGGGGGTACCGGCAATGATATGGCATCCTCGACGGCGGCAGCAGCATCGTCATCGTCGGCGGCATGGGCAACGACGCCATGTCCTCAAGCGGCGGCACCAACGTCATGATGCAGGGCGGCACCGGCAATATGACGATGACCCAGACAGGTGGGTCATCGATTACGATGTTCGCGGGGACCGGCAACGATCTGGCATCGTCGACGGGCGGCAGCAGCATCGTCATCGTCGGCGGCATGGGCAATGATGCACTTTCGTCCAACACGGACACAGGGGCATTAATAATCGGCGGCACCGGCAACATGACGATGGCGCAGACGGGCGGCTCGTCGATCACCATGTTCGCGGGGACCGGCAACGACATGGCGTCGTCGACGGGCGGCAGCAGCATCGTCATCGTCGGCGGCATGGGCAATGATTCCGCTTCGTCCAACACGGACACAGGGGCATTAATAATCGGCGGCACCGGCAACATGACGATGGCGCGGACCGGCGGCTCGTCGATCACCATGTTCGCGGGGACCGGCAATGACATGGCATCGTCGACGGGCGGCAGCAGCATCGTCATCGTCGGCGGCATGGGCAATGACGCCATGTCGTCGATCGGAAGCACCGATGTGATGATGCAGGGTGGTACCGGCAACACGACGATGACTCAATCAGGCAGCTCATCGATCACGATGTTCGCGGGCACCGGCAACGACATGGCATCCTCGACGGGCGGCAGCAGTATCGTCATTGTTGGCGGCATGGGCAACGATGCGCTTCTTCCAGTTCAGATACCGGCGTGTTGATAATTGGCGGAACGGGTAACACGACAATGGCGCAGTCGGGCGGCTCGTCGATCACCATGTTCGCGGGCACCGGCAACGACATGGCATCGTCGACGGGCGGCAGCAGCATTGTCATCGTCGGCGGCATGGGTAATGACGCCATGTCCTCGACCGGCGGCACGAATGTGATGATGCAGGGCGGTGCCGGCAACACGACGATGACTCAATCAGGCGGCTCATCAATAACCATGTTTGCCGGGACCGGCAACGACATGGCATCCTCGACGGGCGGCAGCAGCATCGTCATCGTCGGCGGCATGGGCAACGATACCGTCTCCCTGAATAATTCCGCGAATGCTCAGGTGGTCGGCGGAACCGGGAATATTACGATCACGCAAACCGGCGGCTCCTCGATCACGATGTTCGCCGGGACCGGCAACGACATGACGTCGTCCACGGGCGGCAGCAGTATCGTCATCGTCGGCGGCATGGGCAACGACGTACTGCAGTCCACCACCGGCACCAACGTGATGATGCAGGGTGGTACCGGCAATACGACAATGACGCAGTCCGGAGGCTCGTCAATCACCATGTATGCCGGGACCGGCAACGACATGACGTCGTCGACGGGCGGCAGCAGCATCGTCATCGTCGGCGGCATGGGCAACGATTTGCTTCAATCCAACTCCGACACGGGCACGTTGATTTTGGGCGGTGCCGGCAACACGACAATGACGCAGACGGGCGGCTCCTCGATTACGATGTTTGCCGGGACCGGCAACGACATGACCTCGTCCACGGGTGGCAGCAGCATTGTCATCGTCGGCGGCATGGGCAACGATTTGCTTCAATCCAACTCCGACACCAATGCCATCATTATTGGCGGATTGGGCAATTCCACTCTGATGGAGACCGGCGGCAGCAGCATTACCATTTTCGGCGGTACGGCCAACGACATGATTTCGTCCACGGGCGGCAACAGCATTGTCATCGTCGGCGGAATGGGTAACGACGTTCTCAGTTCCTCGGGCGATACTGATGCGACTTTGCTCAACGGCGGTAATTCCGGCGACATGATCGAATCCACTGGCGGCAGCAGCATCAGCATGTTCGGCGGCGGCGGTAACGATACCATCTCCGCCAGTGGCGGCAACGACATCGGCATGTATGGTCTCGAAGGCGACAACACCTACGAGATTATCAACGGCACCGGCGCTGCCATGACGGTCTCGGTGAATGACCTCGCGACTTTTGGACAAAGCCAGCCTCAAGACGATAGCACCACTCAGGGCATCAACACCATTGAGTTTCCGAACGCGACCGCCGGTATTACGCTCAACCTCGGCGAAGAATCAACCGGCCCAGTACCTGAACAGCAGCAAGTCACATCCGATATTTCTTTGGCCGTCACGGGCACTTCCTGGAATGTCGTCGGTACGCAATTCGCCGACGACATCACGGGTGGTTCCGGGACCACCACGATCGACGGTAACGGCGGCCAAGACACGCTGGTCGGCGGCACTGGTTCGACGACCCTCTACGCGGGCGCAGGGAACGATTCGCTCGTCGCCGGCACCGGTGGCACCACGTTCGTCTTCAACCGGAGTTCGCAGGGCACCGATACAATCAGTACCCCGAACCCGACCGGCACGAATACGCTCGATTTTTCGGCGTTTGGCAGCGGGGTCACTATCAACCTGGCCTCAACCGCGTTACAGACCGCTGTCGGCACCGGCCTGAGCCTGACATTGCAAAATCCAAGCGGTATCAACGCAGTTGTCGATAGCGCCTACAACGACCGCGTTATCGGTAATACCGCGGGAGATTCATTCTACCTCGGCAGCGGCAGCGACTCGATCACCGGTGGCGGCGGGCAAGACAGCTTCTATTTTCAGGGAACGCAATTCGGCAACGATACCATCAATGAGTCCTCCACCGGCAACGCCCTGAATTTCTATAACTTTGGCCAGGGAATCGATCTCAGCTTGCAACAATCCGAAGCCGGCGTTGCCCAAACCCTCGAACCGGGTAGCGCGAACAGCCCGACGCTGACGTTGAGCGATCCATCCGCCTTCGGCACCGTCGTCGGCACACCCTATGCCGATACCATCGTCGGCAACGCGGCCACGGACGAAACCATCATTGGCGGCGGCGGCGAAGACAGTCTGCAGGCCGGCAACGGCAACGATTACCTCCAGGGCGACGTCACCCAGGTCGTCTATCTCGACTTCCCAACTCCCGATCAGGCGGATCCCGACGAGCACATCTATACTCCGCTGGAAGAAGCCGCCATCCAACAGGGCCTGGAGGCCGACTACGCCGACTACAATTTCTTCTTCACGCAAAACCAGTCCACCGCGCAACAAGTCGCGGCTACTACCGGCGGCCAATACGTTACGGAGATCATCGATGCGCCGGTCGTCGGCGGTTCTGCCGATGAGCTCGACACGGACAATCTCAGTCTGGGCGGCACGGCAGAAGTTAATGTATCGCCATTCCTGGGCAGCGAATCGGCAGGCCTGGTGCCGCCGACGAGCGCGAATATTATCGGCTTGACGACCACCATTGCCGCGCATGAACTCGGCCACCTGGTGGGCCTCCAGCACCAGGACGCTCTGGGACCGATCGGCACCGGAATTGACAGCGGCATCAACCCGGATTCGTTCTACCCGGCCTATCCGGCCTACCCGACCTCCACGGCAATTAGCTCCTTTGTATCGTCTGCGGGAGTCACATTCACCGCTACCGTAACCGCCGACAACCCAAGCGATGGCGTGCCCACGGGAACGGTTGATTTTTACGACCTGACGACAAATACCGACCTGACACCCGGCGGCGTCAGCGTGGCCCAAGGCAGCGCTTTCGTCACGCCTTCACAAACGATCGCTGTCGGCGATGTAATCGTCGCGACTTTCACCAGTTCCAGCGGTTACACCAGCAGTAGCGCCAGCGAAACCGTGGACTCGATTGCCACCACGACCTCGGTGACGGTTTCAACCTCGTACAGTTACACCTACTACGAAGTTCTTCCCACCTTAACGGCGACGGTCAGTGCTGCCAACGAGGCTGAAGTCCCTGGAGGAGCCGTCGAGTTTTTTGACGGCAACACCTCTCTCGGCACTGCTTCCATCAGCTATGGCACGGCCACACTCGTTTTGTCGCCGTCTCAGCAGCCGCCGGCACCAGGGGATCTCATTACCGCTGTTTACAGTGGCAGCGGCAATTTTGCCGGCAGCAGCAGCGGCCAAGCCGTGATTCCAAGTGCCACGAACCTTTACGTCTACTCGGAGGGCACCGGCCCCTACTCTTATTACCAGGTGGACGTGAGCAGTGCCGCCGGCGGCACCCCCACAGGGACGATAGACTTCTACGACGCCACGACCAAAACAGACTTGACGGCAACCCCTCTGACGCTTTCCGGCGGCGGCGCTTACATTTACGTATCGTCGTTTAATGCGCAGCCCAATGGCGGCGATGTCATCCTCGTCACTTATACCAGTAATTCGAGCAGTTTTCTGAATAGCGCGAGCAGCCTGTCCGTTCTGAGCGGCACCACCACAACTCTGACCGTAGCCGGCAGTCAGCTTACCGCAACCGTCAGCGCCTCAGGCGGGTGGACTCCGACAGGCATGGTGAATTTCTACGACACAACGACAAACACTTCTCTGGGGAGGCGCAACTGTTTGATGGCGTCGCGACGCTGCCGCTGAATGCGCCGCTTACGGTCGGGGATGTCATCACTGCCACCTACCAGGGTGGGAGCGGTTTTGTCGGCAGCAGCAATTCCGCGACAGTTCCGAATCCGAGCGCCAGCACGATTGTAGTGTACGCCTATGCAGATTATGGATACTTCTACGTGAGCTTGACCGGTGCCAACGGCCAAGCCCCGACCGGATCTCTCGACTTCTACGATGAGACGACCAATACCGACTTGACGCCGACGCCCGTGAGCGTCGACGGCTACGCCTACGTTGACACTTACCAGTTGGCACAACTGCCCTCAGCTGGGGATTCGATCCTCATCACCTACACCAGCAACAACAGCTTCCAGAGCAGCAGCACAACCGTTACCTTCGAACCGTTCGATTACTACACGTATGGCCAGGGAAGTTCCGGCACGGCATCCACGACAACCTCCTTGAGCCTTTCGACATCCTATGTCGTAGCCACCGTCGAAGTCCCAGCTACGGATTCGGATGTAACGAATGGGTCGATCGATTTCTACGACGCGACGACCCAGACGGATCTGACACCGGGAGGCATGAGCGCATCGGACGGCGGTGCGACCCTGTACTTCTTCGATCTGCCTGCCAACGAGCAACCGGCGATCGGCGATGTCATCACGGCAAGCTATAGTGGTTCGAGCAGTTTCACTGCGAGCGGTGCCGGGGTGACTATTCCGAAGTCGAGTTCCACGACTTCACTGAGTTCCATCATCGCGTCGAACGGTCAAAGCATCGTCTTGACAGCAGCGGTTAGCGGATCCGACGAAACGCCTACCGGATCGGTAGATTTTTACGACGAGACGACGAACACCGATCTGGGAAGTTCGACGGTCCTATATGACTCGGCCATCGGGGAGTTTGACGCTTCCATCCCGGCGCAACCGGCAAGCGGCGACAGCATTATCGCAACCTACAGCGGCGACAGCAACTATGCCGCCAGTGCCTCCGGATTGACCGTCAGCCCGGTGAAGACTACAACTTCAGTGAATTACAGTGCTTCGTCGAATGGTGAGAATGTAGTCGTGACGGCAACAGTCATCACGGCGAATGGCTCGACGCCGGCTGGTGCTGTGAACTTCTACGACGCCACGACCGGGAAGTACCTGGCGCAGAACGTCGAACTAGTCGACGGCAGTGCATCTTTGCCGGTGTCGCCCGCAGTGGGTGACGTTATCACGGCCACGTTCAGCAGTGGCAGCAATGGTTACTTTGCAAGCAGCAGTGCCGGCCAGCCGATCGCAATGATCGGCACAACGACTTCACTGGCCGGTACTCTCGAGTTGACGGCAACGGTCAGCTCGCCGAACGGTGGGAGCGTGGACTTCTATGACGAGACAACCGAAACCGACTTGACGCCGGGTGGTGTGCCACTTACCGGGAACAGCGCGAGCACTTCCGTATCACTGTGCGCTGGCCGGCGACAACATCGTGGCAATCTATTCGGACGAAAACGGAGCCGTCTCGACGCCGACGCTGACCCAGTGTTTCGTCTTGACTGCATCGGTAAGCGCCTCGAGCGGAATGACACCGGCGGGAGCCGTCGATTTCTACGACGCCACAACCGGAAAGGATCTGACGCCGGGCGGCGTGTCGCTGGTCAATGGAAGTGCCGGGACCATGCTCGCTCTGACTCTGGCCGGCCACGATATCATCGCAACATACAGCGGCTCGCCATATATTCTCCAGAGCAACGCCAGCCAAACACTTGGTTCCGATGCTTATGAAACGGTCCACGACATCATGGCGTCGCCGGATGCGGTCGGCTCTACGCTGTTGGATGCAGCGGGCGCAACGTACGTGGGCGAGCGCGATGCGATTGCCCTGGCCTTCGATGACACCGGCACCGTGCAACAGAAGCAGAATCTGCCAACTGTCACCGGGCTGAATGTTTCGGGAGTTCTTCCCCCGGCGGCGATCCAGACCGTGGCACAGGAAGAAAATCCCAATTTCACGATCGACCAGGCTTACGTCCTCGGAAACAACGGCAACCTTCCCACTCTGGCTGTACCAAACACTCTGCCGGCGGGCCTGCCCGATTCCGGGAAGACCTTCGACGTAACCGCGACAGCAGTCAATGCCTATCTCGCGCAGGGAGAAACCGACTTCTACACCTTCAACGGCCAAGCCGGCGAAGTGATGACCTTCCAAATCATCTCGAACACGGATACTCAGAATACCAACCCAATCATCCCGGAACTGTTAGTGGTTGGCCCGAATGGGCAAGTTATCGGATACAATGTCCACGAATTTGAGTCGGCGGACTCCACCTTAATTGATGTCACCCTCCCGACAACTGGGGCTTACTACATCGGGGTGGATAGTTTGCTCAACCTAACCGCCGGCAATTACCAACTCTTCGTCTACAGCTTCGCGACCAGTACAACTCCCAGCCCGGCAGGGGCGGGCGATACGCTCTCGGGTGGTTCGGGCAACGATACTCTGGTGGGCAGCTCGGGTAACGACGTCTTCAACGTCTACTCCACCGGCTCGAACCAGACGACCATTATCGGGGGCAGCGGTAACGACACCATCAACAATTTCTCTGTGGGGAATTACACGCAGCCCAACACGGCTCCGGTTGCGACCTCCTTGTCGTTGTCGACGAGTGCATCCACGGTTCAAATCGGCCAGCCTGTAACATTCACAGCGACAGTTACTGCCGGCGACAGCGAAGTCCCGACAGGTACGGTTACTTTCTTCGATAGCACAACGGGAACAGACCTGGGAACGGTTGCTCTCTCCGTTGTGAATAGCGTCGACCAGGCACTGTTGACCGTTTCGACCCTGCCGAATGGCGACAACACCATCACGGCACTCTATTCGAGCGGCAGCAATTTCGAGTTTAGCTACGGCCAGTTGACCGAGGATGTTACCACTTCTGCGAGCCTATCTACTCCCACGATCGCGCTGAGTAATACAGGCGGGACGTACAATCAGACGGCCTACGCAGCAACTGCCACAATAGCCGGTACCAACGGCCAGGCAGGGAGCAGCTTGGAGGGAGTCGGGCTGATGTTGGATTACAAACAAATTGATTCCAACGGCAACGTGATAGCAGACCTCGGCAGCCAGGCCCCGATCAACGTCGGACGGTACGAAGTCACTGCCTCGTTCGCGGGCAGCGCAGACTACAGCAGTGCAAGCCAAACTGTCATTTTCAATATCACCCCAGCGACCTTGACGGTTTCCGGCATCACTGCTTCGAACAAGACTTACGACAGCACGACCAACGCGACGCTGAGCACCAGTAGTGCTTCGCTGTCCGGCGTCTACGGTGGTGATAGCGTGACCTTAAGCACATCGGGTGCCACCGGCGCATTCGCCTCCAAGGATGTGGCCAATGGCATTTCGGTTACGGTGTCCGGACTGACCATCAGCGGAGCGCAAGCGGGAGACTATACGCTTGCCGAACCGACCACAACGGCCAATATCACCGCAGCGACCTTGACAGTTTCCGGCATCACGGCCTCGAACAAGGTTTATGACAGCACAACTGCGGCCACGCTGAACACCAGTAGCGCTTCGCTGTCCGGCGTCTACGGTGGTGATAGCGTGACCTTAAGCACATCGGGTGCCACCGGCGCATTCGCCTCCAAGGATGTGGCCAATGGCATTTCGGTTACGGTGTCCGGACTGACCATCAGCGGAGCGCAAGCGGGAGACTATACGCTTGCCGAACCGACCACAACGGCCAATATCACCCCAGCGACCTTGACGGTTTCCGGCATCACAGCTTCGAACAAGGTTTACGACAGCACAACTGCGGCCACCCTGAACACCACTAGTGCTTCGCTGTCCGGCGTTTACAGTGGCGATAGCGTGACCTTAAGCACTTCGGGTGCCACCGGCGCATTTGCTTCCAAGGATGTGGCAACTGGGATTACCGTTACGGTGTCCGGACTGACCATCAGCGGTGCTCAAGCGGGAGACTATACGCTTGCCGAGCCGACCACGACGGCCAATATCACCGCAGCGACCTTGACAGTTTCCGGCATCACGGCCTCGAACAAGGTTTATGACAGCACAACTGCGGCCACGCTGAACACCAGTAGCGCTTTGCTGTCCGGCGTCTACGGTGGTGATAGCGTGACCTTAAGCACATCGGGTGCCACCGGCGCATTCGCCTCCAAGGATGTGGCCAATGGCATTTCGGTTACGGTGTCCGGACTGACCATCAGCGGAGCGCAAGCGGGAGACTATACGCTTGCCGAACCGACCACAACGGCCAATATCACCGCAGCGACCTTGACAGTTTCCGGCATCACGGCCTCGAACAAGGTTTATGACAGCACAACTGCGGCCACGCTGAACACCAGTAGCGCTTCGCTGTCCGGCGTCTACGATGGTGATAGCGTGACCTTGAGCACATCGGGTGCCTCCGGCGCATTCGCCTCCAAGGATGTGGCCAATGGGATTACGGTTACGGTGTCCGGACTGACCATCAGCGGAGCGCAAGCGGGAGACTATACGCTTGCCGAGCCGACCACAACGGCCAATATAACGCCCGCGACTTTGACGGTGTCCGGCATCACTGCTGCCAATAAGGTCTACGACGGCACCACGAACGCCACCCTGAACACCGGTAGTGCTTCGCTGTCCGGCGTCTACAGTGGCGATAGCGTGACCCTAAGCGCCTCGGGTGCCACCGGCGCATTTGCGTCCAAGGATGTGGCCAATGGAATTACGGTTACGGTGTCCGGACTGACCATCAGCGGAGCGACAAGCGGGAGACTATACGCTTGCCGAGCCGACCACAACTGCCAATATCACCGCAGCGACCTTGACGGTGTCCGGCATCACAGCTTCGAACAAGGTTTATGACAGCACGACCAAGGCGACGCTGAGTACCAGTAGCGCTGCACTGTCGGAGTTTACAGTGGTGATAGCGTGACCCTAAGCACCTCGGGTGCCACCGGCGCATTTGCGTCCAAGGATGTGGCCAATGGAATTACGGTTACGGTGTCCGGACTGACCATCAGCGGTGCTCAAGCGGGAGACTATACGCTTGCCGAGCCGACCACGACGGCCAATATCACCGCAGCGACCTTGACAGTTTCCGGCATCACGGCCTCGAACAAGACTTACGACAGCACGACCAACGCGACGCTGAGTACCAGTAGCGCTGCACTGGTCGGAGTTTACAGTGGTGATAGCGTGACCTTAAGCACTTCGGGTGCCACCGGCGCATTCGCCTCCAAGGATGTGGCCAATGGCATTACGGTTACGGTCTCCGGACTGACCATCAGCGGAGCGCAAGCGGGAGATTATACGCTTGCCGAGCCGACCACAACGGCCAATATCACCGCAGCGACCTTGACGGTGTCCGGCATCACGGCTTCGAACAAGGTTTATGACAGCACGACCAAGGCGACGCTGAGTACCAGTAGCGCTGCACTGGTCGGAGTTTACAGTGGTGATAGCGTGACCCTAAGCACCTCGGGTGCCACCGGCGCAGGTTGCGTCCAAGGATGTGGCCAATGGGATTACGGTTACAGTGTCCGGACTGACACTCAGCGGAGCGCAAGCGGGAGACTATACGCTGGCCGAGCCGACCACAACGGCCAATATAACGCCCGCGACTTTGACGGTGTCCGGCATCACTGCTGCCAATAAGGTCTACGACGGCACCACGAACGCCACCCTGAACACTGCCGGTGCGATCTTGGTCGGGGTGTACAACGGCGACACGGTTACTTTGAACACCTCGGGAGCCGAAGGCACCTTCGCCTCTCCGAGCGTGGCGAACGGCGTTACAGTTACGATCTCAGGTCTGGCAATTAACGGCGCACAGTCCGGCGATTACACGCTGATTCAGCCGGCCACGACTGCGAATATTACTGCGGCGGACATTACCAGCCAAACGATTTTTACGCGGGGCGGTGCCACTCAGGTCCGATCCTCCAGCGGCAATTACTGGGTCCAAAGTGCCTCGCTGGAAAACACCGGCAAGACAACTTACAACGGTCCGATAGTGATAGTGTTTAACAATTTGGCGAGTGGCACGGCCGTTAAAGGTGCTACCATCAACGGCGTATTCGTGAGCGCGCTGCAGAATAGCAACGGCCAATACTACATAACAGTCTTGAGTTCATCGAGTTCGTTTACTCCTGGCGAGTCGGTCAGCATGTCCCTTCAATTCACCCTGAACCCGGGCACAAGCTACACCGTTCAAGTGCTCGATGGATAAAGCCATTAACTAAAGGATACTTTTGTGAAGTCTACCTACAAATTGTTCGCGACTTCCCTGCTTGCTGCGACTTGCGTGGCGTTTGCCCCAGCAATTGGCCGCGCAGGATTATATCGTCACGCTCGACACCTCATCTTTAGAGCTGCAACCGGGGTACACCTATGCAATTGACTTTGTTTTTAGTCCCGGCGGACCAAGTTCGAATATCGCGACCGTCAGCCAAATTGATTTCGGCGGCGGTGTTGGAGACCCTTCAAGCATTCTGACATCCGGTTCGGTTACGGGAGATGGACAATCGCAACCCATCGTGCTATCGGCAAGTGGAGGTTATGCCGAGTTCACAGAGGTCTTTACGCCGGGCAGTCAGTTGCAGTTTTCCTTGAATGTGACTAAACAATCGGACAACTCACCGCCCTATGAAATGGACTTGGACAGCTTTTATTTTAACATTCTGTACGGCACCTGTCCAAATCCATGCTACAACGGATTCTCTAATATCGCAACGAATAATCTGAATGATTCATTCTTGGAGATCGATACGAATCCGGGCGGCCAACAGATGGTTTGCGCTTCCTATAGTACCGATCCCAATTTTCCCAACATTTGCGCGCCAACGGTTGTCGGGACTGTCGTCGCGACGCCTGCGCCGGGTTCCCTCATTTTGGCTCTCTTTGGGCTATCGGCTCTGGCGGTTTCGAGAATTCTCCGGCGTCAAAAAGGAGCTGTACTCTGAAGCGTGCCGCACCCGGCAGCGTCGATTTCTTCGACAGCCATTTGCCCCGGCGAGAGAGTTTGCCCGTCCAACGATTCACCCGATCAATCGTTGACTTGCATGGAAGCGGTTGGAACCTTGGCGGTTCCTTGCATTCTTCAAAGTGGCTCGCTGTCAACGGGTGACAAGAAGCCTTTGCGAGTGGGTGTTACGGGGCTCGAACCTGTGACCCCCAGTGTGTCATACAGTCAAAGTAGTGTACGCCATCGTTCGCCGTTGTTCGGAACGCCGTAAAAACACGACAGTTTTCAAGTCTCAGTGTTCACTACTGTGCGCTTCCGTCCGGGCGATTGGCAGCACTTAGGCAGCACAAATTGAACCCCTGATTCATGCTGTAGGTTCATTCGCCTCGCCACCTTCAACCGGGCGGGGTTGGAATTGCTCTAAGCTTAGAAGGAGCAAAATCGGAACAAATCGTGCCTCACTACTGAGATTCTGCAATTCGGTGTACAAAGGCCGTGAACGCAACGGTGGCGTGGTTCAGTGTTCCCGCTGAGCGACGCCGACAGTCTTCGGTGCTAGCCCTCCTCGTCGGGCTTGAGGAAGGCGTGATGTACGCGGTGGACGGGCGTACCAGCAAGATTCCTCACGACTCGACCGCGGGCGGCGACCACGTTCTCATGATGTAGACAGTTATCACATTCACCAAATCTTCACATTATGGCTTATCGCTTAGATACCTGAATTCAGTGCTCCAGTCTGCCCGTTTGATACTTCGGTCGATCAGACCGATGCGCACAAAACCGCTGTTAAAGGCCCGCCTTTCCCACTTCTTGCGATCTCCTTCGCATTTCGAAGAGCCTACCTGCGAACTTCGCGGTTGTGAGAACGAGAAGGCAGCCGCTAGCATCACTCTGGCGAAGACCCGGCTCCAGTACGCGGCTCGACCCAGAATGGTGACATCGGCAAGGGTAACTCCTTGACGAGTCTAAACTCGACGCGACAAAACGAGCATCTTGGCCATTGACCTCGGCAAGCTCAACATCGTTTTCGACTACTTCTTCTCGGTCCCCCGCTCGATTATTTCAGCTGGAAGTTTCCACAAACGAAGCGTTTTATCCTCGCTGCCGGTCGCAAGCGTTTTGCCGTCAGGAGCGAAAACAACCGAGTGAACGCCGGCCTTGTGGCCCACGGTTGTCCGTTCGCGGTGGCCTGTCGCGACATTCCAAAGTGTGACGCTCCCATTCCAGTCCGCTGCCGCCAGCAAACGGCCGTCGGGAGAGAATGTGAGGCACAGCAGACAACTCGTGGACGCTCCCTTTTCACTGGCAAACGATTTCACGAGCGAACCGTCGCGGAGGTTATAGAGATCGACTCTGTCGATAGTCTTGTCCGCGGATGAATCTGCCGACACACAAGCAATGGTTTCGCCACTGGGAGAGAAAGCGGCGCGTAAGTAACCTGGGAAGATGCGAGTCAACTTACCCGTAGCCTCATCCCACATTTTCACCGGTCCCTCGTTCGACGAGGTCGCCAAGTACTTGCCATTGCGGGAATAGGTGACGAACGTGACCGGCTTGTCGTCGGAGATGGTTCGCAGTAAGCTGGCTCGTTCGACATCCCAAAACTGGACACCACCGGATTGTTTTCCGCCGTTTCCACCAAATTGTCCCCATTGGGTGATGCCTGCTGCCAGGGTTTTGCCATCGGGTGAGAACACCAGGGGCGAAAGCGGCTTGTCCGTGGCCCATTTCCGCGTGATTTTGCCGGAAGCTGCATCGCGCAACTGCATTTCGAAGCCGATAACTGTTGCGAGTGCTTTTCCGTCTGCCGTCCAACTCTGAACGGGCCCCGCGCTGTGCAACCGGAATGCTTCCGTGAACACGTCCTGAGATACGTCCTCGGCATCCGGGACGGATCCCAATATCCTCAGTGCCACTCGAAACACTCGTTTTGCGTGGCGTTCGATAATACGGTCCCAATCGGGAAATACACTTTCGACCATGGGATTCACTTTGCGGCGAAGCAGGATTTGATGTCAACCCAAGGTAGTCGCACGAAATGTCTGGCGATGACCTGGAAGTCTAAAAGAAATAACAAGAATCTGCATCCACTCCATTTTACTGATCTGCCGACCGCTCGAGAGAAAGGAATAGACCATTGCTCTCCGGAGTTCAAAAGGCCGAGTCACTGTTAAAATGTTCAAATCCCGCCAACAGTTGCCTTCGCAACCATTGACGAGATTTGGTGTTTTCAAACCGTCGGGGCGACCGGATTCGAACCGGGTGAAGCACGTCGATTGCCGTGACAAGTGCCACACAGGTCACGTCATATTTGGAGTCCTCTTGCGCACTTCGGTCCGACACGCCGAAGCAGCGAACGCCCGATTTGGGCGCTTCGGTCGATCAGACCGACACAGGTTGGCGGAGTTGCGCTGCACACGGAGGTCGATCAGATCGACGCTCGCAGAGAGGAGCACTCGCAAAAACGCGGACCCAGTTTTCGTGCGGTTGATCGGTTCTTCGAGACGGAAGTTCAAAAGACCCGGCTGGGCCATCGAGCCTTGCTGTGCCCCGAAGCGGACCGAGCCGGCCTGATTTAAGAAGTGCTGCTTCTACTGATTCAGAAACACCCTGATTTTCAATACGATCAGCACGTGAACTTTCGCGGTTGGCTGCGCACCATCGCCCACAATTGGTGGAGTAACTACGGAAGACGCACCAAGTCCCCTTTGCCGATCGAACCGAATGCATGCACCGTGCGGTTCCGATGGCGTTCAAATCCATCGAGAAGTCGCGGAACTCATAGCTGGCGAATTCATCGTGCGGAGAAAGGCTCGGGTGTGTTTCGGATGCACCCTTGCACTGCTTGATTTCAACCAGAGGCTCGTTGAGCTTGCGGCATTCGGCTTCGTCGTCGTCGGCGCGCGCATCATCGGCTAGGGTGGAGTTAACCGCTTCTCTGCGACTCTATGGGAATCGAACCCGGAGGCGGCATCAAAATGGGACAATCTGTACCACCATTTGCCACGAAGTTAACTGTTTTTGTGGGAATATTACCATCAGGCCCTGAAACTTTCAATTGGCAGCCGGTCGCCGCAGCCATAAGAGTCAAAGTGGTTTGCCATATTCCAGTTTCAGGCTCAGCGAAAACAATAGTGCTTGCAAGTATGTTCTTGCCAGTTGAATCCAGTACCACGGCACTCGTCGGCGGATTGGTCATGTAGGTGCCGTATGGATGGAATGTTAGCGGCAGCATGGCATTATTTACCGGACAGGTGATGCCATAAGTTTTTTTGTCATTTGAAAACCCCTTGATTCTTTCTTAGTGGTGACGGAATGGAACCATCGAAGGAACGCTGCCTCGGCACTACGACCGGCTGAAACTCACCGAGAATCAAGAACAGCCATCTTCAAAGCGCAGAAGAAGCACGCCCCCGGCCATTGCCGAATTGGAAGTCAAACTGAGAGAGATTCAAGCAAAGTTGAAAGAAGCTCTCGCGGAACAAACGAAGGAAGTTGAAGCGGTTTTGACTGGCGAGCAGAAGAAGAAGTTTCGAAATCCTGACCGGTGGCAGGCCGTGAACTCACTGAGCTTCCGATGACCGACGAACAAGCATTCCTGCAATACATTCTCGAAAACCCTTCGGACTGGACAGCAAGACTGGTTTTTGCTGACTGGTTGGAGGAACGTAGTGATCCGCGAAGCGAATTGATTCGTCTTCAACATGCCCTCACACAACGGATCGAAGTTCCCAATCGGACCCGACTGGAAGAACGCCAGAGAGAACTCCTCGACCGAGGCGTGAAACCAGTGGGTCCGTTCATATCTGTGCTGATTGCCGAGGGGGTAGAGATGACGTTCGCGTGCATTCCACCTGGCACCTTTCTCATGGGCAGCCCGGAGACCGAGGTTCAGCGAGACCCCGATGAGAAGCTGCATGAGGTCACTTTGAGGAAGCAGTTCTTCATGGGCATTCATCTAGTCACGCAGGCACAGTGGCAGGCGATCATGGGTAACAACCCGAGTGAATTCAAGGGTGAGAATCTGCCGGTGGAAAGGGTGGCGTGGGAACAGTGCATGGAGTTTTGCAGAAAGCTGTCGGAGCGGACAGGCCGAATATGTACCTTACCCACGGAAGCGCAATGGGAATATGCCTGCCGGGCAGGAACCACAACACCTTTCTATTTTGGTGGAACGCTCTCGACGGATCAGGCGAACTACAACGGCAACTTCGCCTACGACAAAGGTGAAGTGGGTGCATTCCGTTATACAACAACTCCGGTGGGCAGTTTTGCCGCGAATGGCTGGGGTTTGTACGACATGCACGGCAACGTCTCTGTATGGTGTCTGGATTGGTATTCAGACGAAGCGCCAAATATGAGCAAATGTATGGTTCCAGGTGGCCCCAAAGGAGTCTCGTTCCGGGGGATTCGGGGTGGTTCCTGAAACTTCAACCCAAGCTTTTGCCGTTCGGCGTACCGCTACAGTTGCCCGCCGGGCTACCTCCTCAGTCACCTGGGCTTTCGTGTCCTCAGTTTTCCATCGGAAGTTTAGTCGAGCAAAACATTGACGGGGAACGTGATTAGACTCGCAGCAACCAGCCCACCAGGAGTCGGCGTCCAGGGAACAAGGAATGATAAAAGTAAGTGCCGACACTTGGAAGCATAAAAGGTTATCTTATCAAGCAGCTTGGATCGAAGTTTGAAGTGAGCTTGGATGGCGTCTTGCTTCCCCAGCAGCCGGAGAGCGGGTTCGGTTACCTCCATGAAGCCAAGGCGCTCATCGACTTTCTGGAACGACAGAAAGCCATCAAGAAGAAGAAAGCCGAATCAGACACCCAAGAAGGGAAGACGGAATGATCTGTTGCGACTGCTGCGAACGACGACAGGGGCATTCCCTTGACGCCTGCGCCTGCCTCGGTTCGCAATCCCCCAAAACTGTTTGCGTTGTGAGGTGCATTGCCTTTGCCAACGAGGTGAGGAAGCCGAGCCGGAGCCGATCATCATTCAGAATCCATCGCCCGTTGACAGTGAAACTGCTCCAATCCCAAGCCGTCCTTTCTGGCAGAAGTAATTTGAAACCAGAAGAATCTGGTTGACTTATTTCCATTCCGGCCTGTAGCCTATTTCTCATATTCGCGCATTGCCCGTTAGCGGAGAGTCTAGGATTAGACCGCTGCAAGGCTGTTACTCCCTTTTTTCTGACCGCGAAGTACTACCTTCCTTTTTTGAGATTCCTATGAGAACGTGCGCACTGCTGGCGTCGGTCACTCTACTGGTGTTTGGACCCGGGAGCCGGTCTGACGGAGGGGAAAAAGAGGAGGCGAACAAAAAGTACATCGAGGCACTTCAAGGCGCATGGCAAATGACCTCGCGAATCGATGACGGAGTGGTATCCCCAGAGGGAGTAGTCAAAAATCGGACCATCACCTTCACGGGGAGAAATACACCGTTCGAGACGGAAAAGATGTCTTTGTTGAAGTAACCTACAAGGTCGATGCGATGAAGCAGCCGGTGTGTCTGGATATTACCTTCACGGATGGGGAGGTTCACAAGGGGATCGTCCAAATCAAGGATGACACCCTGACCTTTTGCCTGGCGGAGGGCGATCGTCCGACCGAGTTTAAGTCGAAGCCGGGCGACAATCGAGTATTGTGTGTCTACAAGAAGATGAAACGGTAGCAAATTGCTTATTATGTTTCTTGCCCTGCTTACCTGTTCACATTTTCCTCGACCGACAGCAGGCAAATTGGCTATCGGGATTTTGCCACCCTCACGCCGCTTGAGGCCCATTCCCTTCATGGCAAGCGATCGAGGTTTCGAGTAAAGATCGATTCCCCCGAATGGGAATTTTCAGGCGTGAGATGGCACGATTGCGAATCGAGCGACGATACATTTCGAGCGGTGATGTTCCGTCGTGCCGGGCAAGCAGTAAACGGCGAGGTCATCACTGTTGAGGGAACGCTTCAGGTAATCCGTCACCGGGCGAAGACTGGCGAGGATGGAACGAGGTTTCCGGCGTTCTTGGAGTATCAGCTTGTGGGGTGTCGGCGAGACTACTGATTCGGCACTCGCCGCATGTCAGCGATCCTGCGATCGGCGACGCCTTCGCTCTCGGTCGAACAGTGCGTACTCGATTACCTAGTGCCTCAGGTCCACACAACCCCACGGATGGGATGAGGTGTGCAGCCGACAGACACCGTGCGGATGTTATTCAGCTTCATAAGAACTTTGCGACTTGGAAGGTGCGTAGCAAGCTGAGGAATACGCAAAGGGGGATCCGACAGAAGACATTCGGAGAACAAAAGACAACAAATTTTGCAAATTCGTGTGAATATGGATCGCAACTCTTGACAATCGTTCCACACTACGATCTGATAAATTCACAATGAGCACGCAAATACCCGGCAGGATCAGCAAATTCAACGGCGAGCCAATCCTAGCACATCTCGATGTGATCTGGCTCACGGCTGGACTGAGTTGCGATGGCGACACCATCTCCATCACAGCAGCCACACAACCGAGCATTGAAGACCTGATTCTCGGAGCCATTCCCGACATTCCCAAACTCCGGCTTCACAATCCTGTCCTCGCCTACGCGAACGGCGACGACTTTATGCAGTCTCTCAGCGATGCTGCGAATGGCAAACTCGCGCCGTTCGTCCTCGTCGTTGAAGGGTCTATCCCGAACGAGAAAAACAAGACCGCAGGCTGTTGGGCGGGATTCGGTACGGACAAACTGACTGGACAGCCGATCCCAACGTGCGATTGGATCGATCGCCTGGCCCCAAACGCCTGGGCGGTTGTGGCTGCAGGGACGTGCGCTGCCTACGGCGGCATCCACGCCATGCTCGGCAATCCGACCGATTGCGGCGGTCTGGCTGATTATCTTGGCTGGGGTTGGAAGTCGACCGCCGGGGTGCCTCTGATCTGTGTGCCCGGGTGTCCGGTCCAGCCGGACAACTTCATGGAGATGCTTCTTTATCTGCTCTATCAGGCATCGGGCCAGGCCCCGATGATTCCTCTCGACGACAAGTTGCGTCCGACCTGGTTGTTCGGCAACACGGTTCACGAGGGCTGCGACCGGGCTGGTTACTACGAACAAGCCGATTTCGCGCGGGGTTACGGTTCACGCAAGTGCATCGTCAAACTTGGCTGCTGGGGACCGGTGGTGCAGTGCAATGTCGGCAAGCGAGGCTGGATGAACGGTATCGGCGGCTGCGCCAACGTGGGCGGCATCTGTATCGGTTGCACGATGCCGGGCTTCCCCGATAAGTTCATGCACCCCTCGTTTATGGACGAACCGCCCGGTGCCAAGCTCTCAACCCAAGCAATCTCCACCTACGGCCGAGCGATTCGCCAACTGCGGAAGTACACGCAGGTTTCGATGAATACGGAACCATCCCATCGGCGGCAGGGGCCAGAATAGCGTTCCGAAGTCGCACGTTTTCTGATCCCTGTCACCGGAGCCATTCGTTCAATGGACAACAACATCCGCAAGATCTCCTGGGATCCTATCACCCGGATCGTCGGGAGCCTGGGGATCCACACCACGATCGACTTTTCCAATCGCAAGGTGCTGGAATGCCGCAGCACGTCGTCGATCTTTCGAGGTTATAGCGTTTTTCTGCGGGGCAAGGATCCACGCGACGCGCACTTTATCACGAGCCGAATCTGCGGCATCTGTGGCGACAATCACGCCACCTGCGCGATCTACGCCCAAAACATGGCCTTCGGCATCCGGCCCCCAGCGATGGCGGAATGGATCATTAATCTCGGCGAGGCGGCCGAGTACATGTTCGATCACAACCTCTATCAAGACAATCTCGTCGGGGTGGATTACTGTGAGCGGATGGTCAAGGAGACCAACCCTTCGGTCCTCGCGCGAGCGGAGACAACCCTGGCTCCCCATGCCGATCTTCATGGCTTTCGGACCATCGCCGATATCATGCGCTCGCTCAATCCGTTCACCGGCAAGTTTTACCTCGAAGCCCTCCAGATGAGCCGACTGACGCGCGAGATGTTCTGTCTCATGGAGGGCAGACATGTGCATCCATCGACGCTCTACCCCGGAGGCGTCGGCACCGTTCCGAGCATTCAACTTTTCAACGACTATCTCGTCCGCCTGATGAAGTACATTGAATTCATGAAGAAGGTTGTCCCACTACACGACGACCTGTTCGATTTTTTCTACGAAGCTTTGCCGGGTTACGAAGAAGTCGGCAAGCGGCGCATCATGCTCGGATGTTGGGGCACTTTCAACAACCCCGAGATCTGTGATTACACCTACAAAAACATGAGCAGTTGGGGTCGGGGCATGTATGTCACGCCCGGCGTTGTCGTTGACGGCCAACTGGTAACGACCGATCTCGTCGATATCAATCTCGGCCTTCGCATCCTGCTCGGCAGTTCCTTTTACGATGACTGGGAGACGGGGGAAACATTCGTCAAGTCTGACCCGCTCGGCAATCCCGTCGATCAACGCCATCCGTGGAACCAGACCACCACGCCCCGTCCGCAGAAGCGCAACTTGGAACCGGGCGGCAAATACACATGGGTCATGTCGCCGCGCTGGCACGACCGCCGAAGCGGACAGACATTGGCGCTGGACACGGGCGGTGGTCCGCTGGCCCGCTTCTGGGCGACTGCCCTTGCGGGCACCATCGATATCGGTTTCGTCAAGGCAACCGGGCACAGCGTGAAAATCAACTTGCCGCGCACGGCCAATCTGCCCGAAACCGAGTTGGAGTGGAAAATCCCCAAGTGGAGCAACACGCTCGAACGCAATCGTGCCCGAACTTACTTCCAGGCATACGCAGCTGCATCGGCACTCTATTTCCTTGAACAAGCGCGCGAAGAACTGTTTGCCGGACGTATCAATACGTCCACGGAGTTTCGGGTTCCGGAACAGGCCATCGGCTGCGGCTTCCACGAGGCAGTGCGGGGAGTGCTTTCTCATCACGTCGTCATTCGCGAAGGAAAAATTGCCAACTACCATCCGTATCCGCCGACCTGTTGGAACGCCAGCCCGCGCGATCCCAGCGGCACGCCAGGCCCTTACGAAGACGCCGTGCAGAATACGCCGATCTTCGAAGAGAATGGCCCGGACAACTTCAAAGGGATCGACATCATGCGCACCGTGCGGAGCTTCGATCCCTGCTTGCCGTGCGGCGTTCACATGTATCTAGGCGGTGGCAAGCAAATCGAAGTCCTGCACTCTCCGATGTTCGGTGTCCTGTCCGAATCGGAAAAGAAGACATGAACGAACCGACCTCCCTCGACCGACAGATGCGCCGGATTGAGGAACTGATTGATACACTGGAGAAACTCGGCAATCCCGTGGCGCGAGCGGCGTCGCAAGAGTTGATGAAGACATTGCTAACCCTCCACCGTAATGGTCTTGAACGGATGCTGAAGATATTGTCCGAGACCGATGGCGGCGCGGTCACCGTCGCAGCGATGGGGCGAGACAGTCTCGTGGGCGATCTGTTGATTCTTCATGGATTGCATCCGGTGAATGTCGAAACTCGCGTCCGGGAAGCGATCGATCGGGTTCGCCCGATGATCCGCGGCCACGGGGGTGAATTGGAGCTTGTGGCAGTCGGGGAGAATTTGGTCCGTGTTCGTCTTGTTGGAAGTTGCTCTCTGTCGGCCCAAGCACTGGAGCATGCGCTCGAAGAGACGTTTAGCATGGTCGCGCCCGACGTGCAGGTAATCGAGGTCGAAGATGCTGCTCGGGGTCCGGTGGGCCGGTTGCCGTTGCCGCTCGTTTCATAATCGGAGACGCGATGAATTTCGAGGCCGTCGATCCGATTGCCAAAGCCCTGCTCTATGAAGGCTATCTGCTCTATCCGTATCGAACGTCCTCTGTGAAGAACCAATGGCGTTGGACGTTCGGATGTCTCTTCCCGCCAGGGGAGGCGAGCTTCGAGGGGTCGAACGTGCAGGTCGAATGTCTCCTGCGCGGCGATTCCCAAACCGAGGTCGAAGTCCAGGCCCGTTTTCTGCAATTGCGTGGGGCAGGCGAGATCGTCGAGCGGCAACACAATTCATCTCGACTGAAGCTGCTGGAACTGATTCAGAAAGAACATTGCGGATTTGCTTTCCCGCCTATCAGGGGGGGCATCGACGTGTCGGCTCAGCCGGTCGGCGACAACCTCTTCAAACTCTGCGTGCAGTTGCGTAACCTCACGCCATCGGCGAATGGCAAGCATCTTACCAGGGACGAAGGACTGCCCTTGGCAATGATTTCCACGCACATGATGGTCGGGACTCGAGGAGGGAATTTTCTCTCGATGCAGGATCCGCCGGAGATGGTTCACGGCCTGGCAGAATCTTGCCGACAGATCCGCGTTTGGCCCGTGCTGATTGGCGACCCGGATCGGTGCGATACGATGCTGGCCACGCCAATCATTCTGTCGGATTTTCCGCAAATCGCAGCCCAGAGCCACGGTGACTTGTTCGACAGCACCGAGATGGATGAAATGCTCACATTGCGAATCCAGACGTTGACCCCGGACGAAAAGCGCGAAATCTCAGCCCTCGATTCGCGTGCCGAGCTTCTCCTCCGCCGAACCGAAGCGTTGACTCAGGAGCAAATGGAAGAACTTCACGGAAAGTGGGAACCTACCGAGCAGGTCCGTTCCCCGATCACCAGAACGTGGGTAAACGATTGGGAGATCACGACCGGAATGCATGTGCGCCTGCGACCGCGCGGCAAAGCCGATGCCTTCGACCTTGCCCTTGACGGCATGACTGCGGAGGTCATTTCCATCGAACAGGATTTTGAGGATCGTATTTATCTGAGCGTCGTCATTGACGACGATCCCGGTCGCGATTTTGGTGTCGCCGGAAAGCCGGGCCATCGTTTCTACTTTCAGCCCGAGGAGGTCGAACCTATCGAAGGCAAGATCGAGAAGGTTAAATCGGCAGAGCGCGACACCGGGAGAGCCATGAAGAGAATCCTGATCGCTGGGATTGGCAATATCTTCTTCGGCGATGATGCTTTCGGCGTCGAACTCGTGCGCCGACTCGATCCGCGATGCTTACCGACTGGGGTGACAACAAAAGAGTTCGGCATCCGCGGTTTCGACCTCGCGTGCGCTCTTCAAGAAGACTATGATGCAGTCATTCTCGTCGATGCAATTCAGCGTGGCGGAACCCCCGGAACGTTGCATCTGATTGAACCGGACACCGAGCCAATTCCAGCCACGACTACGATGGAAATGCACCATCTCGACCCAGTGCAGGTCATCCAGATGGCCCAACGGATGGGCCCTCGGTTGCCGCTCCTTCGCCTCGTTGGTTGCGAGCCGGCGCTATTGGAGCCCGCCGAGGATGGGAAAATGAGTGACCCGGTCGAGGAGGCAGTTCCGAGAGCGATTCTGTTGGTGAAGCGACTGGTCATGGAATTGCTGGGAGAAAAAGGGGAGGTTATTCAATGACCGAACTTCTGTCAGCGGACTTCAGCCATGACGACGCCGACTCAGATTTGAAGCAAGCCGTCGCGGATTTGAAGAGATTGGCCGCTGCCGGTAAATCGACCCGGATGAAACCGAGTGGCCGAACTCCGTTGCAAGAGGAGGCTGAAGCGCAGTTGACATCCCTGGTTCCGGGGGAACTCGATTCCTCGAACCTCGTGGTCGAACACTGGTCGGAAAAGACACTCCGCGATCTGCTCGAGACGTTGCCGGATGCCGTCGTGGTCATCGATCAACACGGTCGCATTTTGCTGATCAACGAACAAACGGAGCGGTTCTTCGGGTACAAGCGTGCGGAAATGCTCGGGCCGGCCGATTGAGATGCTCATACCGGAGCGGTTCCGGCACGGCCATATCGGCAATCGTAAACGCTACTTCGCCGAGCCGCGAAGTCGTCCGATGGGTGCCAGGCTGGAACTCTTCGGTCGGCGCAAGGATGGTACGGAATTTCCGGTCGAAATCAGCCTAAGTCCCGTGCAGAGCGATCGGGGCACGTTGGCGACCAGCGTGATTCGCGACATCAGCCAACGAAAAGTGGCGGAACTCAAGTTCCGGACCCTGGTCGAGAATATTCCAGCCGTCACATTCATCGCCCCACTCGACGACACCGTGCCCGAACTTTACGTCAGTCCCCAGATCCAAAAGATGTTGGGCTTCTCGCAAAAAGAATGGTTGGAAGACCCTGTTCTCTGGTATCGACAATTGCACGCGGAAGACCGCGAGAAATGGAACGGCCATTTCGCGCCCACCTGCGCCAGCGGCGAACTATTCAACGAAGTCTACCGCTTCATTGCCAAGGATGGCCGCGTCGTCTGGGTCCACGGTTCCGCCAGCGTGGTGCGCGATATGGAGGGCGAGCCGTCCTTCTTGCAAGGTGTGGCATTCGACATCACCGCGATCAAGGAGGCGGAAGAAGCCTTGCTCAAAGCCCAGGAGAGTTTGCGCCGAAACAACGATGAGTTGGAGCTGCGCGTTGAGGAGCGGACCAAGGAGTTGAATAAGGCTCTCAGCGATGCGGAGAAGGCGAACCGGGCGAAGGGCGAATTTCTGGCCAAAATGAGCCACGAGATTCGCACACCCATGAACGCCATCATTCCGATGACGGAACTCATGCTTGGGACTCCGTTGGCGGCAGAGCAGCGCGACTCTCTCGAGATGGTGAAGCAGTCCGCCGACTCCCTCCTGAGCCTGATCAACGATATCCTGGACTTTTCCAAGATGGAGGCGGGGAAACTGGAACTGGAGGTCGTTCCCTTTCAACTGCGGGAGGTGTTGGAGGACGCGATGGCAATGCTCGCGCCCCCCGCTCACAAAAAGGGGTTGGAACTGCTCTTCCGCGTCCTGCCCGATGTCCCTGACCGAATCGAAGGGGATCCGACGCGTCTGCGTCAGATCCTGGTCAACCTGGTCGGCAACGCCACCAAATTCACCGAGAACGGCGAGATCACGGCCCAAATCGAAATGGCCTCCACGACGGGGGGGATCGACGTTACCAAGGGGCATCGGGTGCTCCACTTCTCCGTTGCGGATACCGGCAAAGGCATCCCCCCGGAGAAGCATGAGGCGATCTTCCACGCCTTCGTACAGGAGGACAGTTCGACGACGCGGCAATACGGCGGCACGGGCCTGGGGTTGGCGATCTCAGCCGAACTCGTCCATTTGATGAAAGGCAGAATCTGGCTCGAAAGTGCCGTCGGTAAGGGGAGTACGTTCCACTTCTCCGCACCGTTCCGCGTCAATGAATTGGAGGAGCGGGAGTTTCGCGACAATGCGCGAAAACAGTTAGAAGGGGTCAAGGTTCTTGTCGTCGATGACATTGAGAAGAACCTCCATGTCCTCAAGGAGATCCTTCAGACGTGGAATGTCAACCCGACCCTGGCCAAGAGCGCCCAGGACGCGATGCTCGCTCTCGACGTGTCCGAGGAGCAAGGCACGCCATTTCAACTGGTCCTCAGCGACCTGTTCATGCCGGATGTCGATGGCTTGACGCTGGCGAAGTGGATTCGCCGCCGGAAAGGTACGGAAACACTCCCCTTCATCCTGTTGTCGTCCGCCCATCCCAGCGAATATGCCGATCGAATCGCGAAGCTCAACATCACGGCCTCTCTCACCAAACCCATCCGACAGAACCGGTTGCTCGAGGCGATGCTGACCGCCGTCCGGGGCCAACCTCCCAAGCCCGACCAGCACGTCGCGCCGGCGCTCGAACTGGCTCCTCTGCACATCCTGTTGGTGGAAGATAACGAGATGAACCAGGCGGTGGCGAACCGGTTGCTGACGCGCGAGCATCATACGGTCGTGATCGCCAACGACGGAAAAGAAGCCGTCGAATGCTACCAGCGCGAGCCATTCGATATTATCCTGATGGACATCACCATGCCCGTGATGGACGGCTTCGCGGCCACCATCATGATCCGGCAGATCGAGAAACAGGCGGATCGACACATACCCATCATCGCAATGACCGCGCGCGCCATGACCGGAGACCGGGAGAATTGTTTGGAGGCCGGCATGGACGACTACGTGAGCAAGCCGATCGTCCGGGAACTCTTGTTGCGGAAGATGGCCAAGTTGGTGCCGTCCACTAACCGGGTGTCCGCGGGTTCAGGTCCCCGGCCCCCGGCATCGGACGTCGGGTCTCGCGACACAACCAAGAACCCTACCGATACCAACGCGTCCATCGATGGGGAGGCTCTGTTAAAACGCATTGATGGAGACATGGAGTTCCTCGTGGAAATGGCTAGGATGTTCATGGACGGGCATCCAAGCCTGATGACAGGGATTCAGCGCTCGATCGAAAGCCGGGACTTTGACGGCCTCTACCGATCGGCACATACGCTCAAGTCGATGTTCGGAAACCTCTATGCCCAGTCCGCCATCGAACAGGCAGCTGCTCTTGAGCTGATGGGTAAAGAGGGCCGACTTCAAGGGGCGACCGAGTCCTTGGCACGCCTCGAAAAGGAGGTCGAGAATGTCCTCGATGCCTTGAGGGTTCTTACGGGGGGCCAGATTCGATGAGAGTCCTGATCGCTGAAGATGAGATGCTTTCGCGCCGGATGCTGACGCGAGATCTACAGAAACTCGGCTTTGAAGTCGATGCCGCCGAGAACGGACGGGATGCCTGGGAAAAATTCCAGCGCAACACCAGTCAGATCGTCGTGACCGACTGGATGATGCCGGAGATGAACGGGATTGAGCTGGTTAAGCGCATTCGTGGGGTGGAGAGGGAGGAGTACGTCTACGTCATTCTCCTCACTGCGCGCACCGAAAAAACGGACCTGATCGAAGGGATGGAGGCCGGCGCGGACGACTTCATCGTGAAGCCGTTTGAACTGGAAGAGTTGCGTGTGCGCCTTCGCGCCGGGGAACGCATGCTGGAGCAACATCAGGCGATAGCCCGACAGAAAAAAGAACTTGAAGTGTGGAAAGCGAAAGCGGAAAAAATGACTGCGGAGTTGAATCGTTCAAACGCCGAACTGGATCAGTTCGCTTATGCCGCCTGGCACGACCTCCACGCTCCGTTGCGGACCCAGCAAACTCTCATTGAAAGCTTGGTTCAGCATGGAAAGGTCAACTCGACGCCGCAGCGGAGGACAAAATCCCACGCGTTCTCAACAGCGTGGCGACAATGTACGAAATCCTTGACGCCCTTTACGAGCACTCGCAAGTCGGGGGACTAGAGGGGAAGAAAGCGATGATCGACTGTTCTCGCGTGGTCCATCAAGCGATCACCAACCTCCAGGGCGAGATTTCCACGAGTGGCTCCAAGATCACTGTGGACCCTCTACCATCGGTTTTGGCTGTCGAAACAGAGCTGATGCGGTTGTTTCAGAACTTGATTGGTAACGCCATCAAATACCGCGAGAAGCAGAAGTCAGTGAAGGTCCATGTAGGGTGCCGACGTGATGGTAATTACTGGCTTTTCTCCGTGAAAGACGACGGTATCGGCATCAAGCCTGACATTCTTGAGACGAAGATTTTTGAAGCCGGCATTGGGTCGCGAGGTCACAGTACAAAGGATTATCCCGGGACAGGCTTTGGCCTGGCCTTCTGTAAGAAGGTCGCCGAGCGTCATGGGGGAAGGATCTGGGCGGAATCCGAGGTGGGTAAGGGGAGTATCTTCTTCTTCACCATCCCGGCGGATCTCCCCAAGGAGTGACGCAAGCGAGGTCAATCCTTGCGATAACCGCATTCGCGTGCCCATGCCTCCAAGTCTTCGCGCTGTTTGGGCGACAGATTGGGGTGAGGTATCAACCTCGACACTGCCTCAACAAGCTCGGCCAATTTGACCGGCTTGGACAAGTAGGTGGTCACCTGGAGATTGAGGGCCTCTTTGGCATCCCCGAAGTTGGTCGAGGCCGTCATGATCACGACCGGCAGAGTTTTCAGTTCCGGGTTATTGCTTTTGCGCATCTCGCGCAACACGTCAAGGCCGCCTTTCTTCGGCAGAGTCAGGTCGAGCAACATGAAGTTGAGGGACGTTCGCTCCCCCAACTCGCCTTTTTTGTGCAGCATCTCCAGAGCCTGCTCGCCATCACCAGCCCGCGTCACGGCGCAGCGGCCATCGGCTGTGAGGGCATCTATCGTCCAGGTCGCGTCGTCTTCGTTATCTTCGACCAACAAAACCTTGAACCGATTGTTTTTGTCCAGGGACATGAGAAAGATCCTTTCAACGGAGTTTGGATTCACTTGGGTTCTTTCTTCTTCAACTCTTCGATGAATGTCCCGACCTGCTGGCTATCCAGAGCGGGATTGACCTTCATGTTCTTGTAAATGATCTTGCCGTCCTTGCCGATGATGAAAGTCCAGCGTGCCGCAGTCACTTCGCGCTTGAGTACCATCGGCTCACCTCCGGCACCCAGGATCGGTTTGCCTTTCTCGTCCCTCGGCTTGACCTCGCCGCCCTTACCCAACGGAACCCCGAACTGCTTCGCCACGCTTCCCGCTTGATCCGCGAGTAGCGTGAAATTGAGTTTTTCTGTTTTTTTGAACAACTCATGGTTGATTACCGCATCGCCGCTAATGCCGACAACGACGACCCCGCTGTCGGCGAGTTTGTTCATGTTGTCCCGGAATTTCTGCGCTTGAGCGCGACATCCGGACGTGAAATCCGCGGGGTAGAAATAAACGACCACGAACTTCTTGCCAACCAGGTCAGCCGACTTCCAGGGCTTGCCTTGGTCATCGATCGATTCAAAGACGGGTGCCTTGTCCCCTACTTGGAGGTCAACCTTCTTGTCCTCGTCCTTCTTCTCGTCGGCGGTCACAAGGCCGCACGAGAAGAAGAGCAGTGTTGCCCCAAGCATCGCTACCAAGTTCCATTGCCGCATTGCAGTCACTCCCAGGTTATGAATTGTTTCATCACGCGATCCGAACAAACAGGCGATCCTTGACTCCCATTCGGGCGATCCTTGACTTTCATTTCACCAGGCCAGTCTAAACCACTCCTCCGACGTTCTGCCCCAAATATCACTCCGCCAATTGTCATCATGACCCCGCCGGCGAAAGATAATGTGGGAAACGCGCCGGTAAAGTTGCCGATCAACAGCCCTACCCCAAAGAAAAATCAAGATGCTCTGGATGCCGGTCGATACATCACATCGGTTCGCAAAACATATTTTCGTCCTGTCTCGAGATGAAAAGCACGTCGTGTGCCACTTGGGTAAAGAAGACAAATGATTTTCAAAATAACGCCGCAACTTATTTTAATACAGCAAGTTACGGATCAGACCTCGACGTGAATGAAAAAATCGGATCGACAAGTCGATCGGGAAATGGTTCATGGTGTGAACAGCGCAGCTGTGCATCGCGTAATCAACTTTCATCGATCGGGTCTTCAAAGCCGAACTCCCGGAGGCGTTTGCGAAGAGTGTTCCTTGCCATGCCCAGACGTTCGGCGAGTTTCACCTCGCTCACTCGCGGTTGGGCCCGAGCATAGCGCAGCAGTTCGCGTTCCAAGAGTTCACTTAACACGGGCAACAATCCGCCTGGCTCATTTTTCCAGTACCACTCGATCGTCTGGCGCAGGTATGCCTTCGGTTCATCCGTGGGAGCGGGCTGCACGGACGGCGCATCCATTTCGCCAAAGTCCAGATCGTCGGGCATGATCTGTGAGCTGCGTGACGTGACGAAGGCACGGCAGAGGACTTTCTGCAATTGTCGGATGTTCCCCGGCCACGAATGGTTCTTCAAGGCTTCATGAGCGGAAGGATGCAACGTCGGCGCGACGGCTGAAGCACCGACCAAACCCTTCAGGATTCGTCGCACCAACAGTTCGATGTCCTCGGTTCGTTCGCGCAACGGCGGCAGATGAATGGTCATTCCTTCGAGACGGTAGAACAGATCCCGTCGAAAAAGCCCGTCTCGCACGAGAACTTTGAGATCGCGATTCGTTGCCGCCAGCACACGGACATCGACCGCGATGGGAGCGTTGCTGCCAATCCGCACGATCTCGCGATTCTCGAGCACCAGGAGCAGTTTGACTTGGAGTGGCAAAGGCATGTCGCCGACTTCGTCGAGGAAGAGCGTCCCGCCCTGGGCATGCTCGAAATCGGCCCTTGCGAAGCTTGTCGGCTCCCGTGAATGCGCCCGCTTCATGGCCGAATAGTTCATCGTCCAGAAGGCTGTCATTGAGCGCTGCACAATTGATGACGACAAACGGTCGATGCTGGCGGGGGCTATTCGTGTGAATCGCCCGTGCGACGAGATCCTTTCCGGTCCCTGTCTCACCGAGAATGAGGACGGACTGGTCTACCCGAGCGACTCTGCCGATTTTCGACAGGACTTCGATCATCGGCTTGCTACGGCCGACGATGAGCGAGTTGTCGTCTTGCTCGTCACCGTTTGAAAGCTCAACCGCCTTGGGCCGACGGGTGATCTCCAGCGATTCCAGGATGATCGGCCCAAATTGATCGATGAGTTCGTCGTCGGCACGGGGCTTGATGACATAGGCGAATGCCCCTATTTTCAGAGCTTGAATGACGGTCTGATCGTGATGTGCGGAGGTCATGAGGATAGCGGGTACCCGAATGTCGCGCTCCATCAGAACTTCGAGAAACTCGAGTCCAGTCATGTTCGGCATTCGGTTATCGACGAGAACCAGGTCGATGCCGTGGCCATGCGTCGAAAGCAACTGCAATCCATCCTTGGCGTTATCGAATACTTGAACGCGATGATCCAACTGCTCCAACTTCAGGGCTAGCGCCTCGCTGAAATCGGTATCATCGTCGATTAAAAGGATGGAGACCATCAGCTGCTCCGCTTTGTCTGCGTCGAGACAGAGGTCACGGGGTTGTTTCAGAGCAAGACGGATCACTCCTTGGGGAGCAACACGACGGAAAGCCAGAATCTTTCCAGTTGCTTCATGGCATCCTGAAAGACCCCCAGGCTGCCAGTCTTGGTGATGTAGCAGTTCGCATGGCGGTCGTAAGAAGCGACAATGTCTCGTTCAGCGGTGGAATGGCTCAGGATCACGACCGGGATACGTCGGAGATCGGGATCCTGTTTGATCTCGGCCAACACTTCCAGGCCGCCCTTGCTGGGCAAGGTGAGGTCGAGCAAGATGAGACTGGGTCGCGCCGGCTGCGTGCTTGCCTTTCTTTCGCAGGAATGCCAGGGCATCCTCACCATCTTCAACCCAGGTCACGTGGAAATTCTCTTGCTTCGCGAGCGTGTCCATCGTCAATAATGCATCATCCTCGTTGTCCTCCACGATCAGAATCTCGACGGGCTTGCTCGCGTTTGAGATGTTCACAGGTTTATCCATCGCTTGGCCCTCGAAAGCCGACAACCGATCAAGCGTCGCGGTAATCGCTGACCCATGCCGCCAGGTCAATTCGTTGGTTCTCCGACAAGTCGGGATCCGGGAGAAGCCTTTTCACGGCTGCGACCAGGTCTTTCTGCGCGACGGGCTTGGGCATGTAGTCAGCCACCCGGAGATTGTGAGCTGTTTTGTAATGCTGAAAGCTCGTCGAGACCGTCATGATCAAAACCGGCAGATTTTTCAGCTCCGCGGTATTGCTTTTTCGGATCTCAGCCAAGACGTCCAGACCGCCGATCCCACCCGGCAAGGTCAGGTCAAGCAGTAGGAGGGAGGGGGATGGAGTGTTGGCAAACTTGCCCTTTTTGCAGAGCATGTCCAGAGCGTCCTGGCCATTTTCAGCCCTCGTGACCCGGCAACCGTCAGTCTTTTCTGTGAGGGTTTTGATCGTCGAATCCGCGTCCTCGTCGTTATCTTCGACCAAAAGAACCTCGAACGGGGCGAGTTTGTCCTTGGACATGAAAGAGCTCCTTTGAAGGGAATCCAGACACGGTTGTGTATCAAGTTCAATTTCCCGGAGGAAGGCCACCGGAAGTATCGAGTAGTGAACGTGATTTTAAGCCGGGCGCTGAGGATTGCAAAGGCTTTTCTGAGATTTCTGCCAAGCACGGGCACCGGGGAGTGTGACCAAATGAAGAGCGCTGCACGCCCATCTCTTAGCTTCCATCTTTTTAGGATTGCCTTGGTGTTGACTGCAAAAAGTGTGGTCTTCGCTGGCCTGACAGTCCCGTTGGCGACAGCACGGAATCAAACCCGACAGGCTCTTTCCACGGAGGCTCTTTCCACGGACGTGATTGACAGTCTACTCGCACGCCCTCGGAGAGGAGCCGCCACGAGAAACGCCTATCGGCATCGCCTCAAACCGATTCCGAGTTCCGGGTTGCTCGCCGTTGATTGTGCTAGCGCGCGCCCCTGATGCTGCGCGCGTTCCGAATGGTTCTCATTACGTGAGCGTGTATGTCCCATCAATATTGGCCGTGCTTCCGTTCAGACCCGTGCTGTCGGTGTTATTGATGGTGTTGGCGACGGTAAAGGGATCCACGTCGACGACTGCCCCCGCCGAAACGTAGATCCCGCCGCCCTTGCCCGCTGCCGTATTGGATTCCACCGTGTCGTTGGAAAGGGTCACGGTGCCGCCGACAACGCACAGCCCGCCACCCAACCCGGCACCCGAGCCGCCTGTCGAATTGAATTCGACCGTGTCGTCGACAAGGGCCACAGTTGCGTCGACACCGACGTACAGCCCGCCGCCGGCACCGATCTTCGATGCCGTTGCCGTATTGGATTCCACCGTGTCGTAGGAGAGGGTCACAGCGGGGTAGTAGCTTGTCCTGTTGCTTTGGACGTCCAGCCCTCCGCCTTGTGCTGCCGTATTGGATGTCACCGCGTCGTTGGAAAGGGTCACAGTGCCGCTAACGACGTACAGCCCGCCGCCGCATGTTGCCTTATTGGATTCGACCGTGTCGTTGGAAAGGGACACAGTGCCGCCGTTGATGTAGAGCCCGCCGCCGTATTCTGCCTTATTGGATTCGACCGTGTCGTTGGAAAGGGACACAGTGCCGCCATTGACGTAGAGTCCGCCGCCGTAGCCGTAGGTGCCCTCCGCACTATTTTTGTCCAGGGTTGCGTTGGTCACGGTGACCGTACCGCCGAGGGCATACAGCCCGCCGCCGAAAGTGGCGAGGTCCTCGCCAAGACCATCTTCGCCACTGACAAGTTCTGTAATGGCTACGTTGCTCTGGACGATGGTGCCGCCCTCCAGCGTGACCGAGCCCTGTTGGGAATAGATGCCGCCGCCGGCCTTGCCGTCGTTGCCGCTGCCGGGTGCCTGCTGTTGTCCTGAACTGTCACGCCATTCAGGACCAGCGTGCCCATGTTGAAGATGGCACCGCCGCCGTAGCCGGAGGCGTCATACCCGCCCTGCAGCGTCAGGCTCTCCAGGGTCAGCGAGCCTCCGCCAGCCACTGCGAGCAGGCGGAAATGCGGGGTGCCCGAGGCCGTGCTCCGCTCGATGGTGTCGCCGTTGCCGACGATGGTCAGGTTGTCATTCGCGGCAATGACCGGCAGCCCCGTGGCACCGTCGGTGCTGTTATTGATGGCGGTCAGGACGTAGGGCGCGGTGGCGGCGGCCGTCAGCGTAATCGTGTTCGAACCGCCGGCTGTGTTGGCGGCTGTGATGTCGGCGATCAGGGCCGAAGTACTCGCTGCGGAGTAGCTCGACGGGAGAGATCGATCCTCGAGATGCTCCAGGGTACCCCGGAGTGCCGGGAGTGGCTGTGGACGCGGGCTTCGGGAGGGTCTCGACTTCCAAGACGCGAATAAAGAACGGAACCACATAATGAATCTCCTCGAACGAACCGGTCTGCGATAGAATGCCGGTGCATGTCCCCGGCGCGCAGACTGAGCGCAGGGGCCGGCCGGGCCGGTGAGACTTCTGCTTGGCGGCGAGCTCACCGGCCGCTTTGTTCATTTTTTGCGTTCAGGCCAATCTTTCTTCTTGTCAATCCCCAGTACCTGGGCCGCGTCCGCCCGAAAACGGCGGAGTTCCTCGTTGTTGGGCTGGTGCTTATCCATCCATTCGACGGCCTTGTCGTACCATTGGCGGGCTTTTTTCTGGTCGCCGAGCTTTTCGTGGCACATTGCCAAAAAGAACCAGTCGAAACTGTCGCCGCCCTTGCGGAGTTCCATGGATTTCTCTAATGCCGCGAGCGCTGCTTTCCAATCGCCGACGCAGTACGTAGGCGGCACCCAGGGTATTCCAAGGGCCGGCATTCTTCGGTGCGAGCTCGGCGGCTTTCTTGGCCCAATTGACCGCTTGGCCTGGGTCACGACCTTTAGGATTGCGATGAGTGGCCAGCAGCCAGGCCGCGTCGTTGAGCCAGCTGGCGTCTTTCGGAGCCAATTCGATGGCTTTGGTGAAATCGGCAACTGCCTTGCTCCATTGCTCCAGCTCCAGAAACATCTTGCCTCGGTAATGCCATGCCAGCGCGTTCTTGGGGTCCAACTCAATGGCCTTGGTGTACTCGCCAATCGCCTTGTCCCATTGCTTCAGCTGGCCGTAGGCCTCATTTCGGTTGTGCCATGCAAGCGCGTTCTTGGGATCCAGCGCAATGGCCTTGGAGTAATCGGCAATTGCCTTTTCCCAGTGCTTCAGCTGGGAGTAGCAGTTGCCACGGTTGTACCATGCAGTTGCGTTCTTGGGTTCCAGGTCAATGCCCCTGCGGTACAACGTCGCCGCTTCCGCGAACTTCCCCTGCCGCTCGCGCACGTTGCCGAGGCCACTGTGTGCCTCGGCACACTTGCGATCGAGCTCGATGGCCTTAGCAAAGAGCTGTTCCGCTTCCGCCACCCTCCCTTGACGCTGAAGCATCCAGCCGAGGTTGCTGTACGGATTGGCGAACTTTGGATCGAGGCTGATGGCCTCGCGGTACAACTTCTCCGCTTCCGCAAGCTTCCCCTGCCGCTCGCGCACCTTGCCGAGGCCACTGTGTGCGTCGGCATGCTTGCGATCGAACTCGATGGCCTTGCCGAACATCTGCTCCGCTTCCGCCACCCTCCCTTGACGCTGAAGCATCCAGCCGAGGTTGCTGTACGGATTGGCGAACTTTGGATCGAGGCTGATGGCCTCGCGGTACAACTTCTCCGCTTCCGCAAGCTTCCCCTGCCGCTCGCGCACGTTGCCGAGGCCACTGTGTGCCTCGGCACACTTGCGATCGAGCTCGATGGCCTTAGCAAAGAGCTGTTCCGCTTCCGCCACCCTCCCTTGACGCTGAAGCATCCAGCCGAGGTTGCTGTACGGATTGGCGAACTTTGGATTGAGGGTGATGGCCTTGCGGTACAGTTTCTCCGCATCCGCCAGGTTCCCTTGGCGTTCCAGCATCCAGCCGAGGCCGTAGTGGGCCAATGCGTTATTGGGGTCGAGTTCGATGGCCTTGGTGCAATCAGCGATCGCCTTGTCCCATTGCTTCAGATTGGCGTAGGCACAGCCCCGGTTGGTCCACGCATAGGCGAACTTGGGATCGAGCTCGATGGCTTTGGAGCAATCGGCAAGTGCTTTGTCCCATTGTTTCAACTCGAGGTAGGAGACGCCCCGGTTGAACCACGCGCTCGTGTACTTGGGATTTAGCTCGATGGCCTTGGTGAATTCGGCAAGCGCCTTGTCCCATTGCTTTAGTTCAGAGTAAACCTTGCCCCGCAAGACCCATGCCCCGACCAGATCCGGTTTCAATTCAATGGCCTTTGAGAATTCGGCGATGGCTTCCGGGTAAGACCGTTTGGTTTGAAACTCCCAACCTATTCTCAAAGCAAGGTAAGGGTTTAACGGGCGAATCGCCTGGGCAGCTGAGAGGAATCGCAGCGATCCATCGCCATCATGGTACCAATGGTACCGCCGCGCCAAGGCGTCGTTCAGCCATAGGTCTCCAGGATATCGCCGTTGGCCTTGGAGCAGGAAAGACTCCGCCTGCACGGATCGGGCATCGCAGAGGGCTTTGCCCAGCAGATGGAGAGTAACCGGGGAGAGCGAAGGCACGTCCGCAGCCGATGCCAGCGATTCCAGACCCTTGCGGTCGCCACGTTCCAGTGCTTCGCGCAGCAGGTTGCGCCAAGCGTCGGGATCGGCCTGCTTGGCGATTGCCAGCAGTAGCTTCCAATCGGGTGTCCCTTGAATGCCCGGTAGCCGGCGCATGCCCGGTAGCCGGCGCATGTTCGACCAGAAATCCAGGGCTTGACAAAGTTCCAGTCTGATGCTTCGCCTTCGGATGCGTTCAGCGGTTTCAGCAGCCGGCAAGACCGCGACGTCGATCCCATATTCCCGAAAAGCTCGTGCATACGCATCTGAAACCATATGGCCATCGAAAACATCTTCATATTCGGCCCGACCCGAGCCCCCGTTCGTGTCGAGCTGCTTCTGAGGCTGGGTATCTTCGCGACCGGGCTGGCTGTGAATCTCCTCCAGACGTTGGGCCATGGCCAGGTCGTCCGCAAGTTCATTGAACTCGGGCGGGAATTGTTCCGGTTGCCGGCCTGCGGTGGCCAGCAACTTCTCGGTGCGCCGAATCACCTCCAGCGCATCCGGCCACTTGCCATCGTGGATTAACGATCGAGCCTCGTTGATGGCACGGTTCGCTTCCTCATCCAAGGCTGCTTCCCGCGCCGACCGCTCCCGAGCAACCTCTTGCTCCCGCGCCGACCGGTCCCGCACCGTCCAGCCGATGCTGCCAATCGCGAGCAGCATCGCAATAACGATGACCGACGTCATCGTGAGGGCGAGCTTGTTCCGCCGGGTGTACTTGCGCAGTCGATACCACGCCGACGGCGGGCACGCCTCCACCGGCTCATCGTTCAGATAGCGCTGCACGTCCATCGCCAGGCCGTTGGCCGTCTCGTAGCGGCGGTTGCGGTCCTTCTCCAGGGACTTCATCACGATCCAGTCCAGCTCGCCGCGCACCAGCCCGCTCAGCTTCTTCGGCTCCAGCCCGCGGTTGGCCGCGATCGAGCGGCAGTTCCTCGGTCGTGCTCAGCCGCGTGCTCGGCTTCGGCGGCTCTTCCTCGCGGATGAGCCGCAGCACTTCCAGGAACGCCGCCTCCTTGAACCGCTTCCGCTCCAGCGGCGTCGTGCCGGTCAAGCAGCTCGTACAGCAGCACGCCCAGCGAATAGATGTCGCTGCGGGTGTCGATGTCGAGCTGGTTCAGCTCGGCCTGCTCGGGGCTCATGTACTCCAGCGTGCCGACCACCTGGCCGAACTCGGTGAACAGCGTCCGCTCGGTCAGCTTCTGCCCCGTGGCCTTGGCGACGCCGAAGTCGATCACCTTCGGCACCGGTTTGCCGTCGTAGAGGCAGACCAGCACATTGGACGGCTTGAGGTCGCGATGAATGATGCCCTTCTGATGGGCGTGCTGCACCGCCTGGCAGACCGGGACGAACAGCTCCAGCCGCTGTTTCGGCGTCAAGCGGTGCTCGTCGCAGTAGTCGGGTGATCGGCACGCCCTTGACCAGTTCCATGACGAAATACGGCCGGCCGGTCTCGGTCGTGCCGGCGTCGAGCACCTTGGCGATGTTGGGATGGTCCATCAGCGCCAGGGCCTGCCGCTCGGCCTCGAAGCGGGCGATCACCTGTCTGCGAGTCCATGCCGGGCTTGATGATCTTGAGGGCGACCTTGCGCTGGACCGGCTCGGTCTGCTCGGCCATGAAGACGGTGCCCATGCCGCCTTCGCCGATTTGCTGCAGCAGCTTGTAGGGGCCGATCGACGTGCCCGGGTTCCTCGGCCGGTGCGATGCTGGGACGGCGCAACCGGTGGCGTCCGAAGTGGCGGCCGGGCCGCCGCCGGTCGTTGCAGAAAACTCCCCGCCTGCCCGAACGCGCGCCAGCAGGGCCTCGACGCGCTGCCGGAGTTCGGCATTGTCGGCGCAAGCCTTGTCGAGATAGGCGGCAGCGGTCCGCCGGGTCTTCGATCTGCAGGGCGGCGATGAATAGGTCGCGTTCGTTCACGGGGCAGGTCCTTTCATGGGTTGCTCACTCCTCTATGCGAAATCGCAGTCGCGCCGAAGCGCAAGAATTCCGGAAAAATCTGAAAAAAACGGGACTGAGATCTGAGTCGATTCAGTGATTCTCGCGTTGCAGCTTCTCGAAAAGCCAGGCGCGGGCGTAGGCCCATAGCAGGTCCGCGGCACGCGGCGAGATGCCCAGAACCGCGGCCGTCTGTTCGCCCGTCAAGCCGACAAAAAGCGGAGCTTGACGAGTTCGGCTGCCCGCGGGTCCGCCCGGCCAGTTGTTCCAGAGTTCATCGAGTTCGAGGAGATCCTCCCGCGGTTCGTCCGCGACGACGAGTGCCTCGTCGAGGTCAATACGGTCGCGCTGGCCGCCGTGCTTTACACTGCGCTTGCGCCGGGCCTTCTCAACAAGGATGCGGCGCATGGCCTCGGCCGCAGCGGCGAAGAAATGGCGCCGGCTATCCCAGCGCCTGGGCCTTGTCCGCGTCCACGAGCCGGAGGTACGCCTCGTGGACCAGGGCCGTAGCCTGAAGCGTCTGGCCGGGCTTCTCGCTGGCCAGCTTCTGCGCCGCCAGCTTGCGCAACTCTTCGTAGACGAGCGGCAAGAGCTGCTCGGCGGCCTGCGGGTCGCCTTGCTCGATGGCGGACAGGATTCGAGTCACGTCATTCATGGTTGGCCAAAAGGCCGAAACGCTGCTGCGTTTCACCCTCTGTCGACTCCTGGAGCTGGCTCTGGAAATGGTTATGGCCGCCGGCGTCGAGGCTGGTCAGCCGACAGGTCTTTTTCCGGTAACTGGGGCAAGTTGTGATTATACTATCGACGTGCCCAAAAGTTCGGAACTTGTTCGGCACGCCGGAGCTGTTGACCACGATTCAAGCAATTTCCTTTGGAGTCCTGCCCTGAAATGGCAGACGTCTTGCGCGTCGGTCCGCCCGACGAAGCAGCGTGCCCTCGACTTCCGCGCGTCGGTCGATTCAACGTCGCTGTGACCAACGCGCCCGACAGGAAAGTGGACAAGCGGCCAGAAAAAGCTATTCGTAATGATCAGACCGAGCGAAAGGGTCGATCAACTTCACTCAGCGTTTCTCTCGCGCCGTGTGAAGTAGCTCCCCAATACGTTTCCACCATACGCAAATCGGTCTTCCTATCTGAATTACGACAGCCAACCAGGTTTGGAGGTCATTTGTTGGATGAGAGGATAGCCAAAGAGGCTGGCGTGCAGGTTGGAGACGTTTTGGTTTCCGTGGACGGCCGACAACTTCAACGCATCGGCCTTGTCCCCCACATAGAGGTGAGACCAACAATTGCTGGTATTCGTGAAAACAAGGACGAAGTACTCGAGCGTGCGATCCAGTTTTTGAAGGAAGAAAAGTGAGAGCTGACCTTGCGCACTCGCGGTACGCGGATACCTGCCGCTACGGCCTGGTGTATCACCGACGACAACGTCGGTACCCAGCATGATCAGGCTGTACAACCCAGCCCCGATGGCGGTACCCAAGAACCCACCAAGCCCAACGATCACGGTCATGACTTCTCTGATCGTTCGTTCCTTCCATAGGTCGGGTGGCGGCGGATCCCATAGTCTCGATCCGGTATCACACCTTTCCGGTGGCCGATTGGGAAGTCCAACGCCTCCGCCCAAGCTGTGACCACTTCCGCCGCCAGTTCGGGATCGATCCCTTGGACCCTGGCGAACTCGACACTCGTTGCGGTAAGCTTTGTCGCGAAGTCGTCGCTACCTGCATGTTGCTGGATCTGTTCCGGGATGCCGCGGCGCAGGGCATCGGCAAAAAGCTCTTTCTCCTCGGGATAGCCCGCCAGCTTCAGCGATAGATACATCTGGCAGCTCGACGGCATGTTGATGATCGAGTTGCCATATTCGTGGATGAGGACTGCTAACGCCTCTGTCGCTTCCGGTCGCATAGGCATGAGAACACCGTACCTGGTAACGAAGTACTGAGATCAAACCGTTTCTGAAAGCATAGGACAGGTTTGTCGTTCGAGGAGGCGATTGACATGATTTGCGTTGGGAGCAAAGCTGCATCCGCGCGGACCAAAGCGGGAGTCTTGCCCAGTCGGGTGCAAGCTTCGAGGCTCGCGTAGCCGGTTCATTCGGTCGATCAGACCGACGCGCCCAACGGCCTGTCTCTCCGCAAAGTGCTCGATCAACTCAGTGCCCATACCGGCCGTGCTGACGTGGGCAATCTCCTCCGCGACACCCGGGCCATCCCTCACACCCGAACCAAATGCCCTCGCCATTCCTGTTGTCGAGCGGTGCATTCCGGCGTTCACCTCTTCTTCCGTTGCATCGGTGCCACCTTCGGGTACTTCGCCCGCTCGGCTTGCCACCTCTTCACTTCTGCCGGCTTGTTCGTAGCGGTGTGGCGGTCAAAGGCTACTTGGGACGCATGAGCGGCGTGGTCAAATCGAGGGGCAACTTATTCTCGGTGACGTATTCCACTAACTCCCACTGATCGGCAAAAGGGCGGTTATAGTGACGGCTGAGTTGTTCGAGTACCGCACGCCGGGCTTCGCCGACGCAGAACGGATGCTTGAGCACATCAACCAGGGTCTGGGGCAGGGCGGGCACAGGTTTCAGTGCAAGTTGAGTGCGGGCGAACAGCGTGAACGGTGGGACCGGCCCTGCCGATGCTCCGACCGCGGCGGTCAGCCCCAGCAGGCGCTGCCGGGTTTCTGTGCTTAGAAGAATTTTCGACAGACCTTTCGACAGACGCTGTAAGGTGTTTGGATCGGTCGTCTTGGTCATAGCCTGCATGAAAGCACCCACGGCCAACCCACGTGCCTGCGCGGCGTCCATCGGGCCCATGCGGTGAGCCACCGTCGACAGTTTTTCCGCAAGAACCTCTAAGACGCGTGGATCGGTCGTCTTGTTCATGGCCTGGATGAGTACGACAACTGCGTCCTTCGGGTCGATCTGGGCGGTCAGTGCGTCCTTCGGGGCGGTCACCCGGACCGAGTTTCCGCCCGGCGTCAAGGTCCATTCCTCCTTCGGGTCAATCTGGGAGTTTACCGCCGAGCCGTCCGGGCCGTCTGCAATGATGGCTTGGCAAAAGCTGGCGTAAGCCTGTCTCCGCGTTTGCACGGCGTGCTGCGGTTCCATGTGGGCGGCCAGCGACCACAGAGCGTTCGACATACAAGATAATGAGCTTGGGTCGGTCGTTCTAATGATATCGTTAGTAAGAATGGCAGCGGCCTGTCTACACGACTGGGCAGCGTCCTTTTGTTCCATTCGGGCGGCCAGTGCTGACAGGGCTTCCGCAAGAGACGCCAAGCCATCTGGATCGGTCGTCTTGGTCATGGTCTGAGTGAGAATGGCGGCGGCCTGTCTACACGACTGGGCAGCGTCCTTCTGTTCCATTCGGGCGGCCGTTGCTGACAGGGCCCAGGCAAGAGACGACAAGGTGTCCGGATCCGTCGTCTTGGTCATGGTCTGAGTGAGAACGGCGGCGGCTTCGGAGGACAACTTTGCGTCCATGCGAGGAGCCATTGCGGAAAGGACCATCGCGAGTTCCGCCAAGGCATCTGGATCGGTCGTCTTGCTCATGGCCTGAGTGAAAATAGCGGCGGCCTGCCTGCAGGACTGGGTAGCGTCTTTGATGTCCATGCGGCCTGCCACCACCAAGAGGGTGTTCGCGAGTTCGTAGAAAGTAGAGGACAAGATCGCTGGATCGATCGTCTTGTTCATGGCCTTGGTGAGGATGGCGTCGGTCATTTTGGTCATGGCCTGAATGAGGCTAGCGGCAGCTTCGGAGGACGACTTTGCGTCCATGCGAGTAGCCCTTCTTGACAGGGTGCTCGCGAGAGAGTTCAAGTCATATGGATTGGTCGTCTTGCTCATGGCCTGCGCGAAAATGGCAGCTGCCTGCCTCCGAGACTGGGCAGCGTCGTTCATGTCCATGCGGTCGGCCAGGTTCCAGAGGACGCCCGCGAATGCCTGCAAAGCACCCTCATGGCTCGTCATGGTCATTGCCTGAATGAGGATGCTCGCGGCCTGTCTACAGGACTGGGCAGCGTCGTTCATGTCCATCCGGCCGGTCAAGTACGAGAGGGTGTTCGCGAATGAGAGCAAGGTGCCTTGATCGGTCGTCTTGCTCATTGCCTGAGTGAGCATGGCGGCGAATTCGGGGGCCGACTGTGCGTCCATTCGTCCGGCCGCTACCGACAGGGAATTCGAGAGAAAACTGTATGAATCAGTCGTTTTGGTCATAGACTGTGTGAGAATGACAGCGGTCTGGCTGGCGTCTTTCGGGTCCATTTGGTTGATCACCGCCCTGAGGGCGTTCGATAGTCGATTCTGTAACTCGAGAAGAGACTCGGACTCGAATCGGTTGGCCGTTTTGATCGTGAGAGTTTTGATCAGGGCCTTCGTGAGAATAGCAGCGGCTTCGGCTGCCGACTTTGCGTCCATGCGTCCGGCCGCTGCCGACAGGGCCACCGCGAGAGACTCCAAGGCATCTGGATCGGTCGTCTTGGTCATGGCCTTAGTAAGAGTGGCAGCGTCTTTCGGTTCCATGCGGGCGCTCACCGCCAAAAGGGAGTTCGAGAGAAAGCTCAATCTGGATTCATGCGTCGTCTTGATCATCAGGAAATTGTCATCCTTTCGCCGATCTGGTTCAGGATAGCGCAATCGGAATTGCTGCTTCATCTTGGTCATGGCCCTTGTAAAAATGGCAACTGCCTCTGTGATCGACTTTTCGTCCATACGTGTCGCTGCCGCAGACAAGGCGGTCGACAGAAACAGCAAGGCGCTCTCGTCGGTCATCTTGGTCGTGGCCCGGATGAGTAAGACGACGGCGTCCTTCGCGTCCATCTGGGCGGCCAGCGCCGACAGGCCCCGTGCCAGAGTTACGTCTTGTGCCTCAGCAGTGCTTTGGAAATCGGTCTGGAATGCCACTGCCTTGATGAGGGTCGCAGCGGCCTGTTCGCAGACTTTGTTTGCGTTCTTCCGGTCCATGCGAGGTGCCACCCTCGAAAGGCCTTCTGCCAACAGCCGCAAAGCGTGTGGATCGGCAGTCTTCATGGTCATGGCCCGGATGAGTAAGACCGCTGCCTCGTTCGCATCCATCCGGGCGGCCACCGCCGACAGGCCCTCTGATAGACACTGCATCCACGACTGATGCCACGGGCGACCCTGAGGCGGCACCGGTTCCATGAGTTCGGTCGGCTTGGCCATGGCTTGGGAAAGAGTGAAAGCGGCCTGTCCACAGACCTCGGCTGCTTCTTTTGGGTTGATATGAGCGGCCACCGCCGACAGGATCTGTGAGAAATAGTTCATCGCCACCGGATCAGTCGTCTTGTTGATGGCCTGGATCAGCGTGGCGGTGGCTTCGGAGGCCGACCTTTTGCCCATGCGTGCAGCTACTCCCGACAGGCCCTCCGACATACGCCACAATTGGTGCCGATCAGTCGTCTTGGTCATGGCCTGGATAAGGGCGGGGGCGTCCTTTGTGTCCATGCGGGCAGCCACCGCCGACAGGCCCTGCGCCAGAGTCTGCAAGCCTTTAAGCTCCGTCGTGCTGGCCATCGCATGGGTGAGGGTGGCGGCGGCCTGACTACACGCCCGGGTGCCGTCCTGCGGTACCATGCGGGCCGCCAGCGCCGATATTTCCTGCGCAGATGCTCCAGAGCGCTCGAGTCCGTCGCTCTGGTCATGGCCTGCAAGAGCGCGGCGGCCGTTCTCCGAACCAGTTTTCGATCGCGAACGCCCAGCTTGACCAGGCAGAGCGCCGTGTTTTCCTGCTCCTCCGGCGAGATCTCCTTGACCTTGAGATGCTTACCCAGCAGTTCTTCGACGTGCGCGCGTCGTATCGGGTCCAGCCCAATTGCGGCATGGAACGCGAACTCGGCCCGGTCCTTCAGACGCCGTGTGGAGACTGGTTCGTCCAAGGCCGCCTCCACGAAGCGGAGCCGTAAGCGCTCCTCGGTCGTGGACGCGAGTTCCCAGAGGGGTTCGATCTCCTGCTCATTCAACGGCGGCAACGGCTTGTTGGGTTGCACCTGCACGGCCAGCGGACGCAGCAGACTCCGCGCCACTCCCGTCAGCATTTGGTCGTTCGACTTCAGTACCTCCTGTTGCGAGTGCGTCAGTTGGGCGTTGGCTTTCTTCAGATCGTTGCCAATCGCGACTGCCTTTTCTCGTTCGGCCTCTTTGTCGTCCGCCTCGGTCCTCGCGAGCCGCTCCTGTCTCCTGGCCTCCAGCAGCGCCAAAGTTGTCCCCGCCACGCCGGCGAGAAGCGCGAACAGAACGAGACTCGCTGCGATCACCTGCCCCTTGTGACGGCGGATGAACTTCTTCAACCGATACCCAGCGTTGGGTGGCCGGGCCTCGACGACCTCGTCGGCCAAATACCGCTGAATGTCGCAGGCCAGTCCGTTGGCCGTCTCGTAGCGCCGCTCGCGCTGCTTTTCCAGGCATTTCATCACCACCCAATCTAACTCACCCCGTAACAGCGCCATCAGCTTCTTTGGCTCCGTTTTCCGAAGGGCGGCCAATGACGGCAACGACTCATCCGTCGACAGCCGCGTGCTCGGCTTCGACGGCTCCTCCTCACGGATGATGCGGACCATTTCCGTCAACGCCGCTTTCTTAAGGCGCTTGGCATCGATGGGGCGAAGGCCCGTCAGCAACTCGTAGAGAATCACGCCCAATGAATAAATGTCGGCGCGGGTGTCAATATCCTCGCCCGAGAAACCCGCTTGCTCCGGGCTCATGTATTCCAGCGTACCGACCACCGCTCCGAACTGCGTGGACATTGACTCGTCCGTGAGCTTGCCCGCGGTCGCCTTGGCGACGCCGAAGTCAATCACCTTGGGCACGGGCTTGGCGTCAATCATCGTGATGAGAATATTGGCCGGCTTCAGGTCGCGGTGGACGATACCCTTCTGATGCGCGTGCTGAACCGCCTGGCAAATCGGCACGAACAACTCCAGACGCTGTTTGGGCGTGAGCTTCATCTCGTCGCAGAACTTGTTCAGCGGCAGACCGTTAACTAGCTCCATCACGAAGCAGGGTTGACCCGTCGGCGTCAGTCCGCCATCGAGGACGCGGGCGATGTTGGGATGATCCATCATCGCCAGCGCTTGCCGCTCTTGTTCGAAGCGTGTCAGCACCGCTTTGCTATCCATGCCGGTCTTGATGAGCTTGAGAGCGACCTTGCGTTTGACTGGCTCGGTTTGTTTGGCAACCCAGACCTCGCCCATACCGCCTTCGCCGATCTTCTGTTGCAACACGTAACGACAAGCGATCGCCAGACCAGGTTCAACATCCGCACGGGGCTGATGAGCGGTGGTGGGGACGAGCGACTCATCCTCGAGTTGCGGGATATGCTCTCCCGTGGCACCGCGATCGGACGCCCCAGGGTCCGAATCGACGGTCTGGCCCAGGTCAGCCGGGGGCCTGTCGAGCAAGCTGCCAGACGCCTCGTGTGCTGCCAATAACGCCTCGACCGCTGCACGCAGGTGGGATTGTCCGCTGCATGCCGCGTCCAGAAACGCAGCACGTTCAGAGGAGGGTTTGGCCAATGCTTCGTGGAACAGGGTCTCTTCGGTCATGGCTCTTCTTCCAGCAACTTCGGTTTGGTTCCCATCTACAATGCGACGAAAGGGCCTCCGCAGCGTCAAGATTCTTCTCAATTTTCTTTAAGTGATTTGCCTGCTTGCACTTCGCGTCGCAGCCAGGCCCGTGCGAAGACCCAGTGACGATCCGTGGTGCTCGGAGAAACGCCCAGTATTTCGGCGACCTGATCGCCCGTGAGTCCGGCAAAGTATCGCAGTTCGACCAGGCGAGCCTTGAGTGGATCCTGCTCGGCGAGTCTGACCAGGGCGGCGTCCAGGGCCAGCAACTGCTCGTCGGTTTCCGGAGCGGCGACAATGTCCGGGTGCAGTTCCTCACGCTGTCGGCCACCTCCGTGGATCAAGCGTTGTTTGTGGCGAGCGCGTTCAATCAGGATCCGCCTCATGGCGGTGGCTGCGGCTGCAAAGAAGTGATCCCGTCCCTCAAAGTTTCGGTCCCCCACCAACCGCAGGTAAGCCTCGTGGACCAGGGCGGTGGAGTTGAGGGTGTGGCCGGGAGCCTCGGCGGCCATGCGGGCGGCGGCGAGTTTCCGCAACTCGTCGTAAACGAGCGGCAGCAGGTCGGCGGCGGCCTTGCAGTCACCGCGGTTCGCGGCTTCGAGCAGGTGGGTGACGTTGAGCATATCTAGATTTTAATGGATTTATTTGGGATAAGCACAGCACTGCGGCTTGTGTGGCCGATTTTCCCGTAACCACATCGAAAGGGACCCGTTCGGAAATGCAACCGGCGGCTTTGCGCGATTAGATCTGAAACTGTCAGCACACGTCAATTTCCACATATTCTCAAGTCGGCTTGATGTTTGTTGCGCGTGTCGGTCCGCCCGACCGACGCGCTTTCGGGCATAAACGATGTGCAGTCAACTATCGTCCCCTTCTGTCCTGTTCACCTTGACCTAGCGGGCGGATGGCTGACAGAACATATAAACCGCTGGTGCCATCCAAGTCAGTTGCGGGAAGTTCCTGTTCCGACGTGATTTTCTGTCATCAAAACATCTCCAGTCTGTACGAATCGGGCTTCATCTTCGGCAACTTCCACCACGCAAGTATGTAGCGCGAAGCATCCATAAAGTGAAAGGTACTCTTGTCCTCGATCACTTCGCCAACATTCCCAGCGTCATCCACCACCCGCGAGTATGTTGCAAGTTCTTCCAAGTACCCATGCAAGTCATCGAAGACAAATATCTCATTGGCCTTGTGAGCGCCATACACCCGACCGATGCCGACTTCAACGTCGGGTTGATCGGGTACGCCAACCGGGAACCCGGCAGTGGCAAACTCCTTGCGCCACTGGTCCTCTGACTTGGATCCACCTACACACCTTATCGGCAGTCGAGGCTCACCACGGAGCAATGCATCCGCATGTTGCTTTGCGGTTCTGCCGCCCGCCTTGTACCGTCGGTAGGCGAACAGTTTGCCCGTCTTCGTCCACTTAGGCTTCTCGTCGGTCCCATCGTTCCTCATCTCTTCGGCGTAGAATACACCACCCGTGTTCACGCCTCCGAAGTCGAGGCCCAAATATCGAGGCCAGTGGTCGGGGATCTTGAACCGCTTGACCTTGCACACGTCCGGGTCAAACGAATCGTAGATCAATCCCGCCGGCCTGGTGAAGATCGCTCGATAGAACAGGTCGAACTTCCAACGCGGCATACTGTTCCGCGGCCGTTCGAACTCCTCGGGCGGGAACGCCGGGTTCTCCGTCGAGTCAAACCGGATGATGTCAATCTCAGGGTGATTGCCACCAGCTTCTTTCCAAGGATCCCAAAGCCTCTGTTTAAGCCAACCCAGCGAGTATGGCGTAGTCGTAATCAAGGCACGTCCTTCAAAGATTGATAGTCTTCTTCTGATTGCCTCCCAAGACTCTAAACGAAATTTCTTCTGACCTGCTTCATCCAGCCACACCGCTTTAGCCGTTGCCGATTCCAGACTGTCCGGGTCGCTGGCGTGTCCGAAGTAGACGTTCGTTTCCTGATCCGTCTCGTATCCGAACGTCCGTCTTGAACCATCTAGCGAGAACGTAAATCGACGTGTCGGACTGCCAACGAACTTCCCCAACTTCAGCGTCGTCTTGGAACAGCTTCAGAAACTCTGGAAGAGCCTTCAGACCCAACAGCGGGTAGGTCGGGGTGACAACCAGAAAGTCTCCTGGACCGCAGCGCTTAATCTCCCGCCATAGCCAGATTGAACCAAAGGATGTCTTGCCGCTCTGAGTACCTGCCAGAACGCATACGAATCTACGGTTGCTCTCCCACGCCTTCAACTGGCCCGAATGGAAGTTGAACCTCAATTTCCCCTTCTGCGGCCCCACGGGGACTATCTGCATCAACGGTGGTATCTTGGATCTGTCCAGCGCTACCATGAGCAATCTCGATTCCAATAATCTCGATCGGTCCACCACCCTTGCCGGTCAACTCAACCTGGTCCTTGAGCATCCCCAGGTGTTTCATGCCGGTCTTGACCGCCTCCACTTTAGACCAGAGTTTTACCTTTCGGGCGGACCCGTGAAATAGTCACCAGTCCTCACCGACTACTCATCATCCCCCATCCTGGTGGACGTTGGGAAATCTGTTCCTGCGGACATTTTTGAGTAATCGCCGGGATCAAGTTTTCTCATGGTATGTTCTCAATAATCTGTCTTTGGACAGATTCAAGAAATGTTCTCGGTTATCAATTCCGATGTATCGGCACGAATGCTCAAGCGCCGCAACGCCAGTGGTTGCGCTGCCATTGAATGGATCAACAATCAAATCTCCGGGGTCAGAAGAACACTTGACAATCGGGCGCAACAGATCAAGTGGAAGTTGGGTAGGGAACCCGCCGATGCGTTCGTTGGCAGTTCCGACCAGCCTCGGGATTTCCCAGACGTCATCCCATATCTTCCCAGCCTTGTTGGCGCGCTTGTCGCCCATCGCTTGCCGGTCACTTTGTTTTGTTACTGGTCCAGGGTGGAACACAAACTTCTTGGGGTTCTTGACGCAATAGAACAAGTGACGGGAACAGCGGTTGAACTTGTCCGTACAATTCACCCCGAAGGTCTCATACCATTTGATCCAGTTCCTTACCGTGAAAAACTGCTTCACGATAACTCCGCATTCCGCTGCGAACTCGTCCGAGATGAGAAGCCAGAATGTTCCATCGTCGGCGAGGACTTGCGCAAGCGCACGATCCACTGTTCCAGCCACTGAACGAATTCATTTTCAGGTAACTGGTCTTTCTTCGCGCCGTCGCCGTAGTCTACGCCAATGTTGTAAGGCGGATCGGCAAAGATCAGGCGCGGCCGTTCTGTGAGCGTGGCGAGTTCCGTAAGGCAGTCGCCATGAATCAACTTCCAGGGCAGTTCGCCCTTATCTTTCGATTCGCTAATGACCTTCTTTGCCTGTTTAGCCTTTTCCTCAAGATCTGCTGTCTTGGCAGCGGTCGCCACTACCCGCTTGGCTTGTGGGATGGTCAGCTCACCGGTCTTTACCTTCTCGAATACTTCAGGAGCCTCTTCGTTGATCTTCTTGGCATCGGCAACATACTGGCGATTGGTGCCAGTGATCTTGGCGGCTTGGTTACCCGATTATCTCCCTTGCTCTGGCGACGGGTTGCCGCCAGGGTGAGCTACTCGCGTTGACATGGGACGACATCGATTTGAAGAGCAAGACGCTCTCGGTGCGGAAGAGCCTGTCTCAGACGAATTCCGGGTTCATCGTGAAGGCACCAAAAACGAAGTCTAGTCGCCGAACGATCTCACTACCCGATTCGGTAATTCAGCCGCTGACGGAACACAAAGCGAAGATGATGAAGGCGGGATTGTTGTCGTTCCCGGTGTTCTGTACGCGAACCGGAAACTATCTGTGTAAGAAGAACGTGCTACGCGCATTCCGGGCTGTCGTGAAGAAGCTAACGACGATCCCGGAGAAACTTCGCTTCCACGACTTGCGGCATACGGTCGCGTCGTTGCTGCTGTCAAAGGGTTGTTCGTTGAAAGCGGTGAGTCAACGTCTTGGGCACTCCAACCCGACGATGACGCTGCGAGTGTACGCTCACTGCATGCCGTCCGATGATATGCAGCTTTCGGAGAAGTTGAATCAGATGATGGGCTGAATTGGAGGAGGTTTTGCGATTGGCAGCACTTAGGCAGCACTTGAGGCTATATTCTAAAATAGGTTTGAAAAAAGAAAAAGCCATAACTCTTTGAAATTATGGCTCTTACGTTTAGTGGGCGTTACAGGGCTCGAACCTGTGACCCCCAGTGTGTCATGCTCTGGAACCAGTGAAAAAAAGACGGAAAAACACGGCAATTCTGACAGCCAAGACACCGGCTTACACAACAGCTTACACAAGAACCAAGAAACCCCTCTTTCGCCGACCGTTCAGGCTCTCGCCAACTTGCTCGCCAACCTTTCCGAAGCAGATCGGGTTGCACTCTCAGCACTGTTGAATCGAGTCCAACCGGAAACGCGATTAAACGTCCTCAGAGGGGCTTAATCAACTGATCTGGCTAGAGATCGGCTTTTCGTTTTGGTAGGGATATGGGCGGTTTTCCGCCCTATCACGGAACCATGGAACGAAAGGGGGGTTTTGACCGACTGGAAAACAATCCTCACCCAACTGATCGAAGTCTAAGACATCTGATCGTTCGAGGTATGTAACTCCGTCGATTCGTGGAGTGGCAGGAATGGCAATTTTTGGCAGGAATTCGGAGATTGTTGCAGCGCTTCTGGCGAGCGGGAAAAGTGTCGTTGACGCGGCAAGGCAAGCCAAGGTCGGCGAACGGACGATTCACCGATGGCTCGATGATTCAGCGTTCCGGACACACGTCGCGGACCTACGCGGATCGATAATCGCAACGGCACTTGGCAGGCTTGCCGATGGTATGAGCGAAGCGGCAGACGTGCTACGTGAACTTCTGAACTCCGAATCTGAGGCTATCAAACTGAGAGCGGCGGCGGAGATACTGAAGGCGGGATCGGACCTGAGACGAACCGTGGAACAGGATCAAGAGATCGAAGAATTGAAGCGACAGATCGAACGCATCGAAACCAAGAAAGGATTGCATGAAGAACCTCGACAACATTCGCAAACGAGTCGAAAAATTAAGCAGATGCCCGCATTGCGGGAAACTTCCAAGCGATCCGGTTTCAACCGGGCGTGATCTTACCAACGTCCCATTAGATGAATTTTCGGATCTCGAATTGGCTACCTGGGCCGGGGTTTCGCTTGATGAGTTATATGCTTCGCTTGACGATCCGAAACCGTGAGGATGCGATGGCAAAGGGTCGATTTGCCATCGCTGACACCAGAGGAACTCATCCAGACTTATGATTGTGATCCCGCCAGTCGCTCAGAATCGCTGACAACGTCCTTAAATTAGGGTCAAACAAGTGATCCCATAGTCCAATCGCTTCAGAATACCAGTCGGATAGCCGACTTGGCAACTTCACGATCGAGTAGCCGCGTTGCTTATTTGCGTCAAGCGGTCGATCCTCACTCACTAACCGCAAGTTGGCGTACTCGATTTGCTCCTGCTCCGTCAGACAACGGCACGCTGACACGACATACACCGACGATCCTTCCAGTTCATGATCGGCAAGATTTTCAGTGTCCCCGACGCGCTGCTTTCGAGCGAACTTTTCCACACGATGCTTTTGTAACCAAGTCGAGAACTCTGGACTTGCCTTTACGTCTTCGACGTGGACAACAAGCTGACTAACAGCGATATGCGTCACTTTCTTCGTCGGTTGTTCTGTTTCGCTGAAGAGGAACGGAAGGTGCGACTGTTCCTCTTTTGCCAATAGTTCACCCGGACGCACCATTCGGGTTCCTTGCCCTTGCCCCTGCCATCCCCAGGTCATTGTGGTGAAGGTGTCGGAGCGGTGGACGAGCGTCGTCAAGAATGAGTTGTAGACCGGAAGAACCACAGCCACTATCGATTCGCCAATTTTCATTTTCTGTCTCCTGCAAAAATGTTGTGTTGGTAGTTGGATCAAGACAACCAAGACGAGTCTTTCCGAAGTGACTCGGCTATCTGCGACCTGCGTTGATCGTCTGTCGCTCTGCTTCCCGAATTTCGCGTATCGCTTCGTCGGCAATTCTCTTTCCTTCGCCTCTCGATTCGGGGAATCGGGAGAAAAACCCTTCTTTGAGTTCTTCAGGCGTTTTTCCCCAACGAGTTATGATTTTCTGTTTTATCGCCTCTAATTCTTTTCGATGTTTATTGAGAGCACTTGTGTTCTCGCTGATTAGCTCTGTGTAAGTTTGGGGCAACGACTGCTTGAGTTTATCGAACACGAGGACATCAACATTGTTTCGTGCAGGCGACGCAAATCGTAAAGGATTCGCTCGCATCACCTTATACTCAGCTATCAAGCGCTCATCGATTGTTACCGACATTTCCGCGCTCGTGTAGTCAATCATTAACCCATCCTGTTGACGAAGCTCTTCACGTGATAGTTTCTCGGAACCGGTCGAGAAGTAGAAGTAGACCGCTGCCCCGATCCCCGCGACGATGAGGATGAGGATTGCGAGGAAGAACATCGGAGAAGAAGAGTTCTTCCGAGTTCTGTATGGCGTGTTTGGTTGAGATTCGGAATCGTCGAAGTCGAATTGATGTGGGCCGGGCATGATAGAACCCCAAAAGTACGGAGCGGCAACCGCGCCGCTCTCCACTGGCCCGACCAAGAGCCATGCCAGAAACGGACGCTAGCCGCCGCCCCTTTCGGGGCGCGGATAGGTCCGCTTCTGGCATAACACCGTGAACCTTTCGGTTCACGTTTGGTCGGTTCGTGAAGAAGCGTAACCCATGCACACGCATGGTTCGGAATTATTACCGAGGCGAATCTGTCGCCACGGGTAAACGCGCTGGTTTCTCGCTTCAGGGAAGAAGACATAATGTCCAGAAACATTCCGGACACCTAATCGAGTTTACACCGTTCATTTCTGGATTCCAGTCTTTTCAGGAACAGAACCAAGAGCGAACTCACAAACGGATCGATTGACTGTCGTGTTCCGACCAGATCTAAGCGTGAATGTCTTCGAGCGGTACAACACAACCACGAACAGATCCCAGAGAGGATTTGCTTGCAAGACGTTCCAGACACAGTTATCCTCAGTCAGCATGGATCGAACCATCACTGCAACTACTCCAAACTCAGAAAGCCCATATGTCGGTCACATCAACAGCGAAACAACGCCTCTGGTTGTCGTGCTTGGGTTTCGAGCTTGCTGGAAAAATTGACCGAAAAGAGGCCCAATCGGTGTTTGAGAACGCGAAAGAGAAATCTGTTTATCACGAGGCTCCCAACAAGAATCAGCATTCGATGGCGAAGCAACTTGGGATCAGCATCGAAGGTGTGAAGACTCGGATCGATGCCGCCGGGAAACTGTACGAGGTTCAGCTTCGCAAAGCATGGGTTTACAGCGTTCATCGGCAAATCCGAGAGATCAAAACCGGAGTGTATGCTGAGTGCGGATTGCCAGAAGCGACCGCATTGGCAATTGCGAGAGAAATGCTAACCGCGAATCCGGGCGAAGATTTCCGGGATTATTCGACCACAGATTCGCGTGAGGGAGACGTGTTTTTTCGGATCAGTCCATCAACAAAGGAATCACCCTCATACCAATTCGTTTGCGAGCGATTGAAGAGTCTGAAACCCCCACAATCCAAAACTGGTTGTCTCGTGATCCTCATCCTTGCTGGCAGCGTTGCGCTCGTGAAGAGTTATTTGTTTTGAGTATGATCGAAAGTCGAACAGTCAGGGCGAACCCGTGTTTCCGGAACCTGCCAGGTCAAAAATCTGACTGGGAATCGACCCTCAGAACAGGCACGTCACTTCGGAGCGTAATCGGGGGAGAGCAGCATTGCTACTTTGAGGGGATTTCTTGTTGCGATCCCTGCTGCTCGATATGCTAAATCAGCGACGCTCTGGAAAGGCTCCACAGGAAACTGAAAATGTCGTCCGATCCCCTACCACCTGACCCAAATGTTTCACCAAATTCGAGCGGAGGAGGTGCGCCAACGACAACAACCCTGATTGTCTCTCTTCCTCCATCCTCCTCACCTACGGACAACACAGGTTCGATCGTCTCTCTTCCCCCATCCTCCTCGCCTGTGGACAACAAGGGGACGACAACAACAGAACCCCCATCTTCCTCACCTGGGAACAACACGGATTCGACCAAAACAACAACGGAACCCTCCTCTTCAGAAGCAAAGAAATTTCATCATCGTGCGAAAGCCTGGGCGAAAGAATACAACGAAGTCATTGCAGTGGGTCTTGTAGTGTTTGCCATGCTCGGCTTCTATTTAGATGTCAAATCTTCGATGAGTGAATTAAATAGATCAGTCGAGAAAAGGCTTGAGGACGGTCTGGGTAAAGCGAGAGCCGAGATAAACGACGACCGAACTCGCTTGAGCAACGATCGACGAGCAACTGCTTTCTTTCAACGAGTTCAATCGCTGAACTGCGAAGGCGACTATCCCGGTACTATCGAAGAATACAAACTTCTAAAGGAAAATGTAGACATTGATACTCTTTCGCCAGATTTGGGACGAATGATCTACAAGCAAGTCGTCATTGCATACGCTTGGCAACGAAATTCCCGTCTTGTTAATCAGAAAGAGATTGACTTGCTTGCAAATCGAATCGGAACAACCGATGAAAACTGCGGTGGAGTTGATCTTGAATTCGGTATGTTGTTCTTAGGTCTGGCTCAACCAGAAAAAGCAACTGAATATTTACTTCGAGCATATGAGCCAATTCGGAGGGGAAAAACGCTTGCGGACATTAGAATCTTAGAATTACAAGCAAACATTATGTTGGCCGAAATAGCAAAAGGTAAATATCCCACTGCAAAAGAGAGAGCAGAGGCAGCAATTCTCCTGTATCAAAGTCTGCTAACTCAAAATTCTGTCGGATCAGACATTTTGATTGATACGATAAAATCGAAGCGTCACCTCACCAAGAGACTTGTTCAGCATGACCCTCTGCTTTTTCAGGGTGCTTTGGAGATTCTCTTTACTGACTACCTCGAAAAATTCGATTACTATCAAGAAATGGTGGCAACCCGTGTTAATGGAAAACTAGTTTTCGTCCCTGTGACGAAGATTAAAGAACGAGTGAAGGTTGTTGTACCCCCACCAAAGAAAGTGAAAAGCACGGAGAGTCCGGGGGGATGCTAACGCTAAACCAATATCAAGCCCCAACAGGAGTTTGCATAGATTTTGAAGAGTGTCATGCAGCCATGCACTTGCCGCCGAGTGCGGTTTTTTCATCTCAACAAACACCATTACCAAGCTGCAACAAAGACTGCTTGAGGGTTTCATGCAGAGAACACATTAGACGAATAGGCAGAAGCCAAGAAGCCTTGATCTGATCCTTGACCTCCTTGTACTGAATCTGAATTGTTAAGTAAGATAATAACATCTATTAGCAGATCTTGACAGCAGCACAAACTTCACTAGAACAGATATAACTCATCGGAATTGCACAGCCTGTCGGTTACTCAATCCCGTGGTAAAACCAGCGCATTACTCGCGCTGGTTTTACCACGGGATTTTTTTGACGATGACGTGTTTTTTTACACTCGTCCAGCTTCCTTCCGGATTGTTCTTTAATCCGTCAGGAACCGGACACAACCGTGTTGAAGGAGATTATCAATGAACGAGAACTCTTCCATCTCTGTTATTCACCCACCGGGGGAACCGTGGACAATCCCAGAAGCTGCAACTCACCTGAAGATTTCGGAGCGACATCTTTGGCGACAGATCGATGCGGCTCGTGTGCATGTCTTCAGAATCGGTCGCAGGGTTCTGCTTCCTGACCAGGAAATGGACCGTATCAAACGCAGGGGGTGCTAAATGGAAAACTATGACGATTGGAGATTACTGATGAATGCAGCAGATTCCTCGCACACAATCACAATCCCGCTTATGCGAGAAGAAGAGCAAGCCGAACGACTTGATGCGGTTGCGGTCGCTGAGGGAATTTCCAAAGAGGAAGCGGCGTTGCGATTGTTTACGCTCGCACTTGATGAAGTAAACCCCAGAGGGGACCAATGAATGTCCATCCAAGGAATCAGGGCGGATGATCTTATGAAGAAGGATATTGCTCCCTTACAGTTCGCGGTTCCATGCTACATTCCCCAAGGCGTTTCGATTCTTGCCGGGAAACCGAAGATGGGGAAGTCGTTTTTGCGCTTCAGTTGGCCGTTGCAGTTGCGACTGGGACCGACTTCGGCTTGCAAGCCGTTCAGCCTGGTGACGTGCTTTATCTTGCTCTGGAGGACTCAGAGCGGAGAGTTCAAGACCGTCTGAACCGCCAATTGAGCGCGACTGGCTTGACAGTCGCCATCTGGCTTGATCGTGAGTACAAACAGCGAGCGTTTGGACAAAGGCGGATTGAAGGATTTGGAAGGTTGGATCGATGCCCACTCCCGCGCGCCTTATCATCATCGACACGTCTGGCAAAGGTCCGCCGCAGCCAAGGCGTAATGGAAACGCCTACACCGACGATCATGATTCCGTGGCCGGGTTAAAGAAGCTCGCGGATAAGTTCGCTCTGGCTATTCTGGTTGTTCACCATCTCCGGAAGATGCCAGCCCCTGACCCTCTTGAAGCGGTCAGCGGAACACTTGGATTGACCGGATGTTGCGATGGCGTTTTGGTCTTGAACCGTAGGAGAGGTCAATCGGCTGGAACCCTGAATGTCATGGGACGTGACGTTGAAGAACGGGAATTGGCTGTGAGATTCGACTCGGACTCAGGGCTTTGGAAATTTGAAGGGGAATCCGCTCCCGATTCTCCATCCAAGATGGGATCAAAGCGGCAGGAGATCGTCAAATGTTTGACTGAGTTCGGCCCCATGACCCCGGCGGAATTGAGTGCAAAGATCAACCGTGATTCAAATGCAGTTCGCCAACTTCTGTACAAGATGAAGAATGATGCAATCTTGAGATACTCCCAAGACAGGTATGCAGTAGCTGATAACACCGATAACGCGGTAACGCGGGAGGAAGAAACATCGGGAGACGATGAAGTAGCGAGTAACACCGATAACAGCGATAACGGGGGTGGATGTCTCTGTTACCGTCGTTACTCTTGTTATCCGTTATTGGTGTTATTCAGTGTGTTCAACAAACCATCAATGACGGTTCCGGAAGATTAGACGCTTTAGATTTCCGGAACCGTCCAAGTCAGATTTTTGAGCTTGAAGCCGCCGAGTGGTATGCTACAATTATAGCACCATGAAGCTCAAAGACGTTCTTTCCGGAAAGCTGCGAAGAGCTATCCGCGACAGCGGGCATTCCCTCCAAACAATCGAGAAGACGACTGGCGTTAATCGAAACACCATCGCCCGTTTTTTGGATGGCCGAACATCATTGAGGCTCGACAAGGCGGGAATCCTTGCCGCTTATTTCAACTTGGAACTCCGACCGAAAGGCGAAGGGTAATTCGATGGGCAGTCTGTTCAAACAGCAATTCACGAAACCGATTCCCACCAACGCGGAAGTTGTCCGTGTGAAAGGCCGTCGATGTGCGCGCTGGTTGAACAAGAGAGGCAAACAGCAAACAGCACTCCTGAACACGGAAGGAACCCGTATCGTCAGAGAATCGAAAGTTTACTTCGCTCGATACCGTGATGGTTCGGGGCAGGTCCAAACCGTTTCGACGGAATGCCGCGATAAGCAAGCCGCTCAAAGCGTTCTCAACGAACTCGAAAAAGCAGCCGAGCGGATTCGAGCAGGGGATCATGACCACTGCGGAAGCAGCAACAACGGAACATCAAGGAACACCCTTGGTGGACCATGTTGCCGCTTACATCAAGCACATGGAAGCGATTGGATGCTGTCCGGAGCATCGCAAGAATGTGAATCGTCAGCTTCTTTGCGTGACTGAGGAATGCCGTTTCGCTCGACTGGCCGATCTTGACCGTCACACCTTGGAAAGCTGGTCGGTTGCCAAAACCGAAGCTGAAATGTCGGCACGAACACGGAACAGCTACCACAACCGCTGCCGTTGCCTTCGCGAACTGGTGCGCGGCCGACTGTCAGGCGATTGTTATCGAACCCCTTTGATTGCATTCCCGTCGAGGCGGATTGGCTGCCGGCGATGGTCTCATTCAGCGCTGCGTCGGCGTCGGTTTCAATGCTTGAGTAACTGCTATCGCTACTGTCGCCCGTCAAAGTAAAACTGCCGCTCCACAGGTCGCCGGTATTGGTCAACGCAAAACCATCGGTGCCGGTCTGGGTGTCGGTATACGAGACAGCGCCGGCCGTTCCCGTGGTCACGATGCCGCTAAGGGTGCTGTTCTTGGTATCGGCCAGCGAATAAGCGCCGGTCGAGGGCGTGCCGGTATAGGCCAGCGTTTCGGTCCCCGCATCGGTTTGCGTGGCGTTGAAACCACCCGTGCTGGTGGTTTGACTGGTGACACTGGTATCGCTGCCCGTCAAGGTATCCGACCAACTCGACAGTCCGCCCAGCGCAGCCGTACCCGATCCAGCTAGCTTGGACGTATCGCTACTGGTCAGCGAACTGCTGGTGGGGTTGTCGGCCGTGATAAGGGTATAGTAGCTCGTGGCCGAGTCCGCACCCGTGCCGGTGATGCTGGAGGAATTGAGGTCGAACGTACCGATCGTGTCCGTGCCCGAAGCGACCACCGTAAGGCTCAGGCTGCCGACCTGCGTCGTCGAGGAGTTCTGGGTTTGATCGACACCGCTTTCCGTCAGCGTATAGCTCAGCGAGCCGGTATCGGTCAGCGAAAAACTGCCATCGGCATCGGTGCCCGATTGGGTAACCGCATTACTGGAAGAAACCGAGGCCCCTACGGTTTCAAAGGTGGTAAGGTTATTGGCCTGGAGGATATCGATCACACCAACGCCCGCGCCTGCCGCGACGGTGGAGTCGGTAACTTCAACGGCGTAGATATAAGGCCCCTGGAGCGAGAAAATGTGCGATGCCACCACGTCGTAGGAGCCGGGACTCACGGAAACCACGTCGCCGAAGCTTTCCTGACCATCGCCCCACATAATCGTCGCCGCCAACTCGCTCACCGTCAACGCATTGCTATCGGTGAACGAGGCGACTTCGACATTCGTCATCGTCTGACCCGCAATGCCGACCAACCCGGTTCCCGTTACGGAAATGCTGCCGCCCTGGACCACGATTGTGTCGATTGCCGTGGAAGAATGGCCGTAGCTATCGCTCAAAGTGTATGTGAACAGATCTGTTCCGTAGAAACCGGTCGACGGGGTATAGACAATATTGGAGCCGACCACGGCCGCTGAACCGTTGGCAGGCTGGGTGCTGATACCAACACTGATACTGTCGCTGTAGGGGATGGTGTCGTTACTGAGTTCAGCGATGGTAACGGAGCTATTCTCCGTAGTTGTTGCCGAGTCCGCAATGGCCAGCAAGGTTGAGCCGGCCCCGATCGTCACGGAATCGATGGCCGTCGAAGTGTGGCCGTAGGAATCCGAAAGTGTATAGGTGAAGGTCCGAAGTCCAAAATCACCGGCTGCGGGCGTAAAGACGACGGAGGAGCCGGAGACGGTAACCGAGCCATAGGCAGGTTGGGTCAAGCTGATATTAACGGTATCGCTGACAGGAATGGAGTCGTTGCTTTCCACCGCCATCGTGACGGCAGTGTTGAGCGGCGTGTAGGTGGAATCCGCAACCGCCAGCAGGGTCGAACCGGCCCCGATTGTTACCGTATCGGTGGCGGTGGAAGAGTGGCCATAAGAATCCGAAATAGTGTACAAAAAGGTCCGAGTCCCGTAGTCGCCCGCTGCGGGGGTGAAGATCACCGAGGAACCGGAGACGGTGACAGAACCATAAGCAGGCTGGGTCAGGCTGATGCTGACGGCATCGCTGGCAGGAATAGTATCATTGCTTTTCACCGCCATGGTCACGGCCGTGTTCAGCGCCGTCGAGGCGGTATCGGCGACGGCCAGAAGGGTTGAGCCGGTTCCAACGGTTACCGAGTCGATCGCCGTGGAAGTGTGCCCGTAAGCATCGCTTAGAGAATACGTAAAGTCATCAATACCATAGAAACCTGCATCGGGCGTATACGTCACCGACGATCCCGACACCGTGGCCGTCCCATTCGCAGGTTGACTGCCCGCGCCGATACCCACGGTGACGCTATCGCTGATCGGGAAAGTATCGTTGCTCTTGACTCCTATCGTAACCGCAGTATTCAGCGCCGTTGAGGCAGTATCGACTACTGCAAGAAGGGTCGAGCCGGTGCCCACCGTTACCGTATCGATAGCGGTGGAAGTATGTCCGTATATATCCAAAAGGGAATACGTGAAGTCGTCGATGCCAAAGAATCCGATATCCGGCGTGTAGACGATCGATGTTCCTGCGACGGTGGCCGAACCATATTGAGCCTGACCGCTGATACCGATGGTCATACCGGCGGTATCACCGGCAGGAATGGTGTCGTTGCTCTCGGCGGCGATCGTGACAGCAGTGTTCAGCGCCGTCGAGGCGGTGTCGGCCACTGCCAGAAGAGTCGAACCGGCCCCGACCGTCACCGTGTCGACGGCAGTAGAAGTGTGTCCGTAGGAGTCGGCGAGAATATACGTGAAGTTATCGACTCCGTAGAAACCTGGCTTGGGCGTATAAACGATCGATGTCCCCACTACAGTGGCCGAGCCGTCTGCCGGTTGACTACCAGACATACCCATCGTAACGGTATCGCTGGCCGGGATGGTATCATTGCTCTCCACCGCGATCGTGACCGCAGTATTGAGCGCGGTCGAGGTGGTATCGGCCACTGCCAGAAGGGTCGCTGTCACATTTACGGTGTCGGTAACACTGGTGGTGTGCCCATAGGAATCGGCGAGCGTATAAGCGAATGTCTCAGTGCCATAGAAACCGGCATGGGGTGTATATATGACCGATGATCCCGACACGGCTACCATACCATGCGAAGTCATAGTGACTTACACTCAGTTAACGGTGTCTCCGGACGGGATTGTATCGTTGCTTTCTACGGAGATTGTCAAGGCAGTGTTAATGGGGGTCGAGACCGAGTCGGCTATCGCCAGCAAAGTGGAGCCGGCCCCCACGGTGACGCTAACGCCGGCGTACGATGGGCACCCAATGTGTCCGAAATTTGGTAACCAAAATGGTCAACACCGTAGTAACCGGAATCAGGTGTGTAAACCAAGTCATTGCCGACGACAGCGACGGATCCGTCAGATACCCCTCCAAAGTACGACAGGGCAACTGTGTCCCCGGGCGGTATCGTATCATTCGCTTCGACGGCGATGGTAACGGCAGTGTTCAACGCAGTGGAGGCCGTGTCAGCCAATCGCCGTCAAAGCGGGCACTAAACTAGCGCTTCCAGCCTTTGAAGCTGAAGACGGGTGTTTGGCACGAGAGGCTTGCAACCGGCAGGAGTATCATCGCCAAGGAGATTGGTGAGCCATTCCAGCCACGCAGAGGATTCAACCAGGGCGTTCCCATAGGGGCAATCCATTCTTGGTGAGAGAGTAAGGGAAATCGGCAATTCTGATTAACTTCGTTCGTTTCAGGCTTTTCAGCGTGTTCAACCCGTTTCGTCCAAAATCATTTGTGCCAGCTTGGCGGCACGCGCTTCGCCCCAGCGTTTAATCAAGGCGGCGGTGAATTCCTGCATGTCGGTCGGCAGCGTGATGGTCTTCGGTCCCACCCGTTTATCGCGCGGCGGCTTGCCGGTTTGTTGCAGCTTTTGCAGGAATGCTTGTTGATAGGCAAGCGGGCGTCGAGAAAGGCGAAGAATTCGCCGTTTACCGAGTCCCGCATAGCGCGCCAGAATCAGCGGTTTGGCATGCGGGCCGCAATTGGTAACCAGGGTATCAACGGCATCGGCAAACTCAGCATCGCGTCGGATGGTGCGCTCGCTGACGGGGTGATAAACTTGCGCCAATCGTTGGGCTGTCTTCAAAGGGCCAAAGTGGAAACTTGAAAACTCCCCTCGACGATCGCCGCCATGCGTTTGCCGGATGAGCCGGTAGTGGCAGCCACGCATGTAGGATGCACTTTCCGGGGTAATGGGATTACCGAGTTGGAGTTCGATCAGATAGGTCCGTGCAGCATCGTAGTCGGGAAATTCCAGAACCTGGCATTCAAAGGGCAAATCATAACGCTGGCAAATGTCCAGGCGATAGCGCCCATCCAAAAGCAGGAAATGCGCATATTCAGGGATGCGGCAAACAATCAGCGGAGCAAGACAGCCTTTGGCTCTGAGATCCTGTTCGAGGTCATCCGCTTCCTGTTTGGAGAGTGGAGGAACGAGATTGGCGAACTCAGGATCGATGACGATCTGGTCGCTGGGGATCACAACATTCGCTGTTGTCGACATCGCTGGGCCATCCAAGGATAAGTGTCGGTCCTGTTGTGCAATTCAGAAATTGAGTTCGCTGATGCCCGAGTAACTGTCAACCAAAAAACCGGAATAATTGGAATAATTGTTAAAGTTCATCAAATTGCCTTAAATGGGAGAGCCGTGCGGGTAATGAATTTGGCAAGGAATTTCCGAGACGGTTGAAAGAGCCACTGAACGATCATTAGGCCCCCGGGGAAGTATGAGGTGGCAATGTTCGCGAACGGATCCGAAGTAGCGAGCGATCGGCAGCTCCCATTGGATCCATACGGCGAGACGTTGCCGTTATTCGGGTGCCATGCTACGGCAACCGGGCAACCGTGGCATCGCCTTTACGAAGATCACATATTCGTTCCGCATACATCGATCCAGTTTGCCACAATCATGTTCAAATCGATCACTTTGCACTTGGGCGGGTGAACGAACACCACCAGTTACTAAGGGGATTGTTCCGAGATTTTTTCCCTTGCCTTCAAAACCATCGGCGATACAACACAATCGTTCCATTATCCTGTGGAAATCGTTCTCATAAATTGGGCGATCCCCAGTTTTGCCGCGAATCTTCCAAATCGACAACGCAACAGTCAGCGAACTCGAGCGGATCGCATTTATCGCTTGATGGGGAACTCTAACCAACTGAAGCGGGAAGCATACGCCTCGGAAGGTTTGTACAAGTCGTAAACTCTCGGAAGCTTGGGCAGCCCACGACGACGGGGTTGCCGGATACCACGGCTCTCAGCGAGTGAAATCTCTCCCGACCTGGAACCGTCGAGGAAGTTGGTTCAGGCCGGGTGAGCCACTTTATCGAACGCCCAAAGACTAAGACGTAGAGGCGTTGCAGAACCGTCGCGGCAAAGCGAGAAATCCTTTCGCAGGTCAGCGACGACTGCCAGACCGATCAAAGAAGGTTGGCGCATTCCAGTGGTTTGACGCCGAAATACCCTGTTTGGAGTTTTCGAGGTGAATAACCCAATCAATTGGTCTGATAAACGGCTTCGGGATCTTCTTGAGACGTTATGCGTGTCGACAAAGGTAAATCGGAAGGTGCGTGCCCGCGAGGATGTGGACGACGTACGATCAGACGTGCTTTTGCGTTTAGCGTCGGAGAGCGGCCCAACCGCGAATCAACCGCTCGCCGTTTGGGAGTACTACCTCCGGAAGACATTCGCTTCGGCCCTGAATGACCTGCACCGCCGACACCTAGTTGCCAAGAAGAGGGCTGCCAACAGAGAGGTTCGAGTGGATGTGGGTGTCGACGGTGACTCACCTGATTCCGCACCTGGGTTAGAAGGTTTGTTGCCTGCCGGCCACACCTTGCCAACAGGACGATATGAAAAAAAAGAACAGCTAGAGCAGCTCGAGGCTGCCATTGACAAACTGCCACAGGACCAGCAACAGGCCATCCGGCTACAACTTGGTGGCATGGCGCTGTCGCAAATTGCGGCCGCGATGGGGAAGACGCAGGATGCTGTGTCCGGCTTGTTGCGCCGAGCGACTCGTGCACTAATAAAAGGTAAACTGACTTGATCAAATGGTGAGGAGTAATCATGGCCGACCAGTCGACTCTGGGCAACTCCGGCGACCCAAACGGCTCGCGTCTGGATGTGGCAATACGAGATTATTTCCAAGCGATGGAAAATGGGCGTTTAGCGACAACGCAATGGTTGTTGCAGCAACCGGTGGACCTGCGGCCAAAGCTACTCGAATTCCTTGAAGGGCAAAAGCTGTTGCATAAAGCCTTCAACAACATTCACGATGTAAACTTCGGGGACACTCCCTCAAATGCCACTGACACTGGACCCCACAGCGGCCTCTCGCAACATGGAGGGTCACTCCCGAGTTGGCTTCCGGCTCGTCTGGGAATATATCGCATCATTCGCGAGTTGGGGCACGGCGGAATGGGATTTGTGTTTGAAGCCGAAGATGAGTTGCTCTATCGACGGATTGCGATTAAGGTCTTGAGGCCAGCGCTAGCAAAGCTCCAAGGTGCCAGTACCCGATTCATGCGAGAGGCTCGGGCTGCCGCAGCCGTAGAACATCCAAATGTGGTGCCAGTTCTACATATCGGCGAAGAGTCGGGCACCGCGTACATCGTCATGCCGCTTCTGAAGGGTGAGTCGCTGGCGGCTCGGCTCAAACGTATTGGCAAGCTACCCGTATCCGATGTTGGACGGATTGGTCGAGATGTCGCCGCCGGGCTGGCTGCGGCCCATGCTCGTGGATTGGTTCATAGAGATTTGAAGCCGGCAAACATCTGGTTAGATGAAGGAACGGGCCGCGCCCGAGTTCTGGACTTCGGACTGGCTCGTCAGATGAAGGGTGCTGAAGCGTTGACAGAGCAAGGATCGCTGATCGGTACGCCTCAGTACATGGCACCGGAACAACTCAATGGCAAGCCTGCAACCTCAAGGTCAGATTTGTTCGCTCTTGGTGCAGTACTATACGAGTGCGCCACCGGTCAACGTGCATTCTACGGGCGGACGGAACAGGCGATATTAACAGCAGTGCGTGAGCGCCATCCACCCCAACCGCTCGAATTCAACACGGAATTACCGGCAGGGTTATCAGACCTCATCATGCGCTTGCTAGCAAAAAACCCAGCAGTCCGGCCCACCATTGCTGACATCATCGGGGAACTCGCTTATGCAACACCGCCAACCACATCGGAGAGGCAGTCAAGCGTAAGTAATCCACGACCAAATCCCGATATCACGGCTGCGTCGATGAACCGATTGTGGATTCGGATCCGAGGTCGCAAAATGGGACCATTCAGTCGGGAAGAAATCCAAAAAAAGATGACTAATAAACAAATACTAGGATTTCACGAATGCTCTGATGATGATGGCAGATCATGGCGACCCGTCGATGAATGGCCGGACTTTGCCTCACCTCGATCAGAATCAATTGCAGTTTCTGAAGTTGCAGAAGATCCCATCCATTCAAAAGCTATTTCTGATCCAGGCGAAAAAAACAGATCCCCGCAGACATTTGCCCGGATTATCGTTGTCACCCTCGTTGTTCTGGTCGTAATCGGCAGCATAACCGTTAGTTTGCTTGTTCAACGGAAGTCATCAGAGAATAGTCGCTCGAACCCAGAGATGAAGAAAAGCATCGACGCGAACTCTCGTGGCCAACGGGGTGAAAAGGAGCAGATCAAGGCGAACATCGAGAGGGTGCTTCAGCAGGACGCCAAAGCAAGCGAGGGTTCAGAAACTGTGGCAAAGCTCGTCGCCCGGATGAGGGCAATCGACACTTCAGACTGTCCAAACGAGTTCCGATTGGCCTACCTCGCTCACATCCACTCGTGGGAGATGATGGAAGACGTCCAACGGGATGCAAGCCGCCTAAAGGAAGAAGCTAACTCAGACGGTGTACTCGTCGAAGCGTTCATCCGCGGGTTGCTCGGAGATCCTCTGGGGAAAGCAAACGAGATCAAAGCCGCCCAGACGCAATTGCAAAGGAGCTACCAGGTGGCGCATACGGAAATCAGAAAGACATTTCACCATGTCGAGGAGATCGCGATTCAATATGACGCCAATCTCCCCAAATAACGATTTCTAACGGATCGGCTTACATGGCTTGACGCACTCGGAACATTTTGCGCTTTATCGCAACGGTTCAGACTCGCGTTTGCGTCCTTCACTGTATCGCCCGGATTCGGGGACTCACCCAGACACAAAAAAATGTGTGGGAGATCAAACGATGAGTGTCGCTCGCAGGTCAGCGTGCTTCGCCACAAGCAACGCGTCAAAAGGGTCAACAGTTGCCGAGCCATTTGTCCGGGTCGCGCACCGTGCTTGTCTTTCATCGGGAGAGGATCGAATGTCACTGCTGGACAAAGTGACCTGCCCGCACTGCTGGGAGGTGTTTGAAACCCATTTGATACTTTGGATCAGCACCCATCCCTCACTCGTTGGGGATCCGCGGATCCGCGAAGCTCAGAAACGGTTCCTGCCGACTCGATTCAACGCCGAAGGGCTTGCCTTGGACGAGATGAATTCCCCCTGTCACCGGCTCGCCTGCCCAAAATGCCACTTAGAAATCCCGCGAGTCTTTACGGAGATGAACTCCTGGATCGTATCGATCATCGGTGCACCAGCCGCTGGCAAGTCGTTCTATCTCAGTGCATTGGCACACACCCTTCGAGATATTCTCCCGTCGCGTTTCGAGGTTTCGTTCACCGATAGCGATCCACTTCTGAATCGGAAGATCATTCATTACGAACAATCGCTGTTTGGAAATTCTAGGTCCGGAACCCTCACTCCTCTCGGGGAACTGATAGAGAAGACTCAACAAGGGAGGGATGGGGACGTGTACAACTTTGTTCGAAGTGGTAGTGTTGAGATCCAATACCCGCGACCATATATGTTTAATCTCTGCCCTAAGCCAAACCATCCGCGATTGGAGGATTCACCCTCGGCAGCCCATGTCTTGTGCTTGTATGACAATGCCGGCGAATCGTACTTGACGGGCAGTGACTCAACACTCAGCCCAGTCACTCGTCACTTGGCCCACGCGAGTCTCCTGCTGTTCCTATTCGACCCAACACAGGATCACAATTTCCGCCAAGGATACCTAAATGAAAACGGGACACTGCCGACGGATGAACGCATTGTTCTCAGGCAGCAACAAACTATCCTCACCGAGGCGGCGAACCGCATCCGGCAATTGGCAAACCTTTCGACAATGGAGAAGCACAATAAGCCCCTATTCGTCGTCGTCACCAAGAAAGATCTCTGGGGGCACCTTGTTCCAGCCATCGCACAGGCAAAACCGCTTCTTCTCACAGACAGGGCGGGGGTCGGCTATGTCAACGTCGATCATATCACTGCCGTGTCGGACGGTATCCGTGAGATGTTACTGAAGTTGTGCCCGGGCATGGTGGATGCGGCGGAGACGTTTGCCCAATCTGTGATTTACGTCGGTGTGAGTTCTCTCGGTGCCAAGCCAACAATGGATGATTCCCAGTGGTGTATCCGCCCCAATGAGATCAGCCCGGTAGGTGTCGAAGCCCCGATTCTCTACGGATTGAATAAACTCTTGCCGGGATTGTTCCCTTCAGGACGCAAGTTGAATTCCAGAAACTTAGGGCAATAATATGCCGCACGAACTTTTATACACCTCGGCAGTCCGTGGCCTGCACATGGGGACCGACGGATACTGTATCATTGCGGAAACTCCAGGCATTCCGAGGACGTTGGCGGCTCAACTCGAACGCCTGTCCGGTTATCGCCACCGAGTGAAAGGAAAGTCTCCCGATTTGGTGAACAACCCGGTCGCATTCTCGTATACGATAGTTGTCGCATCTGGAGTGCGTTACCATGTTGTCAGCCGCATTGCCGACGCCGGATTCGATCATACTCATCGAACCAACTACCTAGCTCATCACATTGCGCTCACAACAGACGAACTCCCAGCGGCTGGCCCTGCCTGGTTGTGTTTGCAAAGGCATGTTTTTCAAATGGTGTGGCCCCAAGATCGAAAGCCCATGCAGTTACCGGGTAATCGCCGACTTCCCGGTGGCGATTTCATTCCCCATAAGTGCAATGTATGGGAGCGACTGGTCGGGGATGCAGGCTGGGCCGGCAAACTGGCCGAAACGTATTCTTCACGCGATCCAGTGCATATCCTTTACGAGCCAGGTCAGCCGGTCCTCGAATGCTTGTCGGAAGCGCTTGCTCTAGTCCCCTCTGCACAGAGATGGCGAGTTACGTTCAACACGTTTTTCACTGACGGCGGAGGGTCTGAATGCCAATGGCGATGCGTACTGGCCGATTCGCGCGAAGCAGATTCAGCAGTGACAGGCCGCCGTAGTCTAGTCATCCGGATAGATAAGCAGATGCCCGGTGAACCGGTGGGTGAGTTGGTCGACGCTGCCCGCACGGGAATTCTGCCTGTAGACTCACGCCCCGATGAAGAAAAACGCCCCCGGGCAAGAAGTTCCGCGCCTCGCGTCACGCGCCGCCACCGACCCATTCCTGACGAAGATAATGCGGACGTTGCCCCGGAGGGTGGAATACACACCATAAACGAGTCCATAGCCACTGATACAACGAGCACTTCTCACCAAATCCTTTCCAGTGATTCTCGGGTGAAGACCTTGATCCTGGGATTAGGATTAGGAGTGGGATTGACATTGGTTTGTACCACATTGCTTGAATTGGCAGTCGGCAGATCGATCCTCCGCCACTTCGGTGTGGAAAGCAAACCCGAGAAGGATTTGCGTCGGCTGCAAGCAGAATCCGCGAGCAAGTGGAGCGAAGAAAAAGCGGGTCTTGAGAAAGATTTCGCAAACGAGAAACTTCAAAGCCAGAAAACTCGAGGGTCATCTGAGATATTGTGGCGCAATCAAAAAGGGGATCTTGAAAAAAAATTCAAAGAAGAGGAACAAGCAATGCGCAACTTGTTCCAGGATTTCCTAACCAGTTGGGAAAATGATTTAATAGACGCCAAACAGGCTGAAGCAAATTTGAGAAATGCTTTAGCCGAATCTCAGAGACGACCCTTGGTGACACCAATCTCACTGGCATTAGGTCACCCGTATCATGTGCTGCCACCAAACACGAATGCTGTTATCGATTTGCTCATCCCGTCCGAATGGGGAAAGAGGGACTTAAGAAACCAACAATCGATCGAAGTTCAATTGGGAAACGCGAAAGCAGGCACACTCAAATATGATGTGGGAACCGGGACTGTCAATCTAATCAATTCGGTTCAAACTTTGCCGCAATGGCTTTGGGCAGGGGCGGTTCTGAAAGTTACTGACAACAAAACTAATTCGACACAGTATTTTCAACTAGCCGTTCCCCGCTCGATCACGTTCCCCTCAGACAAATCCGTAGCTACCCTGAATGTATTTGCGGAACTAAAGGACGACGCCAAGAACTGGCCCGCAACTGCACAACTTGCCTTCGGTGGTAATGCGACAGTGAAGGTCGGGGACGAAGAATACCTATTGAGAGACCCTTCTCCGAATCCTGACTCTTACCCTACGGTGCTGTCCTACGCCGACCAAGAAGGAAGACTGACGATCGAATTGCAGATCAAGAAAGGTGAGATCTCACTACGCGTTGGAGGGAAGAATCCGGAAGCCCAAAAAAAGAAGGCGACTGTTACTTCCGTGGAAATTGTACCGGCAAAGCGACTTAAGGGACTGTCCGCGCAACCGGTGATTCTACGCATTCAACATCCATGATTTCAGCAAAAAAGGATCTGAGATATGACGACAGACCCCATTTGGCTTTTCACGATGCCGGAGTTGCGAAAAGCCGTGCGCACCTTGGCGGAATTCGTGGTCGATGAGCGGACCGAACCCACCCCCGAAGTGGTTGATGCATTAAACATCTACAATTCCGCGTGCCAGCAGGTCAATGACCGCTTGGTAGAATGCAATCGACTGTTAAGGTTGGGCCAGCGGTCAGAAGCTTTGCGCCAAGTGCAGATCGAACCAGACGTTTTCGATATGCACAAAGAGCTACAATTCGCAAATCGCGGGTGGTTGCCGGAAAAGTGCAAGAATTTCGACCTGTCAACTCCCCCTCGGCTGGACATGAGTGCCGCCAAATCGCTGAATGAAGCGTATAGTTTGGAAAACCATCTGCAATTACTGCTGCGAGAGCACCGGATTTTGGCGCTTGAGTCGTGCCCCGATCCGAAGCCGAATTGTAGTGCTTCGCTTGATCCAAAAAGAGTCGAAACGGGAAGCGTTTTGGCAGGACGACCTCGCTGCCTACGAACAGAAGCGGATCGATGAAATTCGCAAACAGATGGCTGGCTCGCACGCTAACGAAGACTGGGATGCCATCCAAGATTTGCACAAGGAATCGACCACACCTTCTATCTGGCGAACTCCTTTTCCTCTCGATCTAGTGGACCAGATTAGACAGGCGCGCAAACGCCTCATGCACAAAGCGGCGAATGAAGGACTTCGGCCCCTGACGGACCAGCTTGCTCTTGCGATCGATGACGATCAAATTGATCGCGTCAAGAATTTGATTGGTAGAGCCGAGGCGCTGAAACAGAAATACGAACTTCCTGACGGCGGATCGCTGATGGCACCGTTCGACGGTGCCAGGCAATGGATTCGCGATCGCACGAAAAATCAAAAGAAGTGGCAACAGTTCCTGCAAGCGGTCGACACCTTGCGATTTGCTTTGAATGATGGTCTTGGGTGGGCCTATGTGCAAAAGTTGCATCTCGGGGTGCTCCAATACGGTTGGCCACTGCCGGATGACGTGGCCTACAAGTTTGCGCAAAGAGCGAAGTCGCGGCAAGGGTTATGGCTTTTCGGAGGCATCAGTTTGCTGGTGTCCGTGGCTATGATGATCGCAATCGTAGTATTCCGAAATAAATTCTAACTTAAAGAAGACCAACCGATGAGCCGATGGTGGATCCGCGACCGTGGGAGAGAACTGGGTCCTTTCAGCCGTGAGGAAGTCCTCGAAATGAGGGCCACAGGCCAATTGCAAGGGTATCACCAGTGCTCACAGGACCGCCGGACGTGGATCGCGGTTGATGAAGACACCACTTTGTCACGACGGCGTAAAAATGCTCTGCCGGTCGATCCAACGACACCAGTAGCTAAAGATCGCCCCATATTTGGGGTTAGGTTAACTCAGTTCAGGATATTGGTTGCTTCGATCGTCGCCGTAATCGTAGTTGGCACTACTACCACGCTGATTCTAATCCCACGTAAGTCTAGGCCGACACATACGCAACCTGCGTCAGCGCAGGGAGCGATCTCGCTCGCTGGGAAATCCGAGACGGAAAAGACTCGTTTGCTCGAGAATGCGGTCTGCTTAGTGATTCCAGGCCAAGTCGTGACCACTTCCGAGGGCAGAGTGCAGGAAGGGTACTACTTGCCCACAAAGATAGAGGCGAACGGCATCCATTATCGTGGCATGTCGGGAACCGGATTCGTGATCTCACCAAATGGATACATAATTACGAATCGCCACGTCATCAGCGCGTTCTCTGATTATGCCGAATCAGAGGTGATAACCGCTTATGAGACCGTAAAGGGCTGGAAGAAAGTACGTCCCCAGCTATGGGTATTCTTCGGGATCGACGAAAAACACACCGCGACCCTCGAATATGAAAGTCCTGATTTCGACTTCGCTCTGCTGAAGATCGAATCACCTCGTCAGTCATATTTTGCACTGTGCGACTCATTGCCGGACACCATCCCTCTTTTGAAAGGGTTGGAAGCCGTTGGCTTCCCTGGAAAAGATAGTGAATCCATCGACTTTCGCAGCCAGGTCAATGAGGACATCCGCGAAGAAGAGGCTAAGCAGTCAGATTTCCTGTTCAACTCGGTCCAGCAAGCGCTCCCTGGCGAAATATTCAAGGTTTCGAGTCGCTCGGGCCAATTGAATAAGCGACCCGAATTGAAGCAAATGCGTATTTACGAGAAGGAAGGCTACGTCCTTCGACACAACGCACAGATATATCCAGGGAATTCTGGGGGCCCGCTCGTCGCAAAGGACGGTACTGTAATAGGGGTCAACACCTGGACGATAGAAAAAGACCCGGGGATTAGTTTTTCCCTTATGCTGCCGCAACTTCGGCGAGAACTCGACAAGCGGGTCAGCGGCATCGTATGGCGTCCTCACCCAGAATGAGCGGGTGAATCATTGCCATCTGTGTCGCAATATCATGATGTTCAGGATCAATCTTTAACTCTTCTAACGTTAAGGGGACATACCGATGAGCCGTTGGTGGATCCGCATTCGCGGGAGAGAAATGGGGCCGTTCAGCCATGAGGAAGTTCTCGAAATGAGGGCGACCGGCCAATTGCAAGACTTTCACGACATCTCTGAACATCGCCGGACCTGGATGTCGGTTGATGACTGGAACCGGAGCCGGCCTTTACAATGTAAAGATCCTTTTCCGGTCGCGCCGCCGACCCCAGTCGGTAACTACCAGTCTATCTTTGGGGTTAAGCTAACACAATTCAAGGTAATGGTTGCTTCGATCGTGGTGCTGATCGGGGTTGGCAGTTTGACGACACTAATTCTAGTTCTCCGTAAGTCGCCAAGCGAAATCGCCGTTACCAGGAAGCCCGACGAAAAAGCAGATTCGAACTTAACAAAGTTCCCCGAATCCGTCGCGCCGACGAAAGAAAAGAAAATACCAACGAAAGTGAATGCTCCCACCAAGATCACGCCATCGCCCAAGCCTATCCTTCCCCCTGCCGAAGATCCTGCCGTTGGTCAACGTCGCAGGGATCTCGCAGCAGCCGAACAATCGGTGAGGGAATGGGAGGAGACGATCCGCAGCTTGAAAACACAATTGTTGAAGGCAGCGGAAGACGTCGCAAAGGCGAAAATAAACACCGACAGGGCTCCTGAAGGATCCTTTGAAGAACGCCTTAGCATTCTTGCTGGCATCGCAGCGGGAATAGAGGCAACACGGTTGGCATCGCAACTTGATGACGCGCTATCCAAACTTCGGGCAGCCCGAAACCGCGTGAACCAGCTTCGGTATTAGAGCTTGTTATTTTGATGATTCTGGAGTTCAGCGCAGGCAAACTATGCTGACACGCCGTCGAGCCTTGATTTTGGGGTTGCGAGTTGGCAGTTGACCGGTCTATTGAAAGGATGCCAAAGTCCACAACCCCTTTACTTAGCCTTGACGGCTCGCTAGGTTCGCCACCGCGTGCTGCTCACGCCACTCGGAACTGACGGACTCGCAGGGTCCGAAAACTGAATGGGTTCATCGCCAAGCAGCGGTTTCATTACTCTTTGAGCATAGTTGACTATCCTTTCTATAACTGAATTGGCGCTATCGAAAGGAGGATATACGTGGATTTCCGCTTTTGCCCCTTGAGCTTTGTTCTCATTGAATTCTTTCGGCTTCTTTAGTTCAATCACCTTACCGTTTTCGATTCCGAGTTGCCCTTGTTTGATGGCATTTAGGATCTGTCCGGCCATTGTGTCGATGGCTTTGTCAGCATAGAGTTGCTCACGGTCAACTTTAACTGATTTCAAGTGTTTTTTTATCAGTTGAAGCGATTTATTCTCGAGGTTCTCAGACAGCATATGGCGTTTTCCCGCCTTCTCGACAAAGACGCCAGACAGTAAATGATTTTTCCTAAGCGTCTCTGCAAAGTCAATAGCCTCTGGGATTTCCAAAGCTGCTGAAAGTACCTGTTTAGGTAAAGCCAGTCCATCAGGAGCCGGGGTTATCGGAGCTTTTCCTTTGTCTTTGCTCTTGTTGAATTCTGCCAGCGCTTGTTCAAAATCAGATTTTGATATGAAATGTGTTGTTACTTCGAATGTTGCGTCGTCACGGTGCCAACCTTTCTTCCCTTCATAAATAAACTGTATTTGAGGAGGGTAGGAATTCGAAATATAAAGACTGCCTTTCTCACCGGCGATTTCGACCCGATACTTTCTTTCATTCAATTTTTCAGTGATCACTAATCTTGTTGCGGCGGCCTTTTGGTGTGTCTTTTCCATTTTGAAACTCCATTCTTGAATCGGGTTGCTCAATCTAGTAATTGCCATATTATCATGAAAACTACGTCAAGAGTGTGAATATTTTGTTACAATGTTATGACAGATTTGTTACATCGCCGAATCTTGTTTGCTGCGAATGCACTCTATGCACCATTAACCATTTAGAAAACAACAAGGAAGTCTAATAGCCGCGAAAAAAGAGGCACTTTATCAGCATCGATTACATTCTTCGACACGGTTGCGCTTGAATGGAAAAACAAGTGCATAAATCGCCTCATAGCAACTGGTGGAATTACCGCGCGACCTTCTACGGAAGGAAGGCTCGCTGATTAATGGCCAAACGATTCCACATGGCAATTTCACAATGGCGGAAGCACATCGTCCTTGCGTTGCCGTTCCAGGGCGATGCGCTCCGGATACGTCATCGGTGGCTTCGTGGATGAATCATTGGAATCCGCTTTCGCCGGCATTCCCAACCCTTGGCCGGATGCGTCATCGGATTCGGACTGTGGAAGCATGGCCTCCGTCCGGCGGCGAATGCGGGCCGTGACGGGCTCCTCGGCGGTGGATTGCTTCTGCCGGACACGCTGGGGCGCGGCTTCGACGTTATTTGCGGTCTTCAGTGCCTTGATCTTCTCGGCGAGTTCGGACACGTTCGGCTTGTGCTCGTCGCTTTGTGCCTGAGCCGTGGCGGAAAGCCCGGCTTTAAGCTGATCGCGGAGGGTGGTGAGTTCCGACAAGTAGGCGTCGAGCAGGAACGGCTTGCCAAGGCGGGCCTGGTAATCGCGCAACTGGGACTCGGCGATGGCGACGTCTTGCCGGGTGCGTTCAATCTCTGTGCCGTAGCCGGTCGCGAGGCGTTCCAAGGCATTCAGCACGGCGCGCGGTCCCTGGTGTTCCCTTGAGAGCATGGATTGGCGGGTGATTGCGCCTTCGAGGTACACTTCCGGCGAAAACTGTGGATGCAGGACGATGCCGAAACGGAGTCCCCGGAAAATACCCACCGGCACACGGGTCGTCGCTTGGACGGTGTTCGGCAAGGTATCGAAGTGCTTGGCCAGCATGGCGGGCGCATCGTCGCGCGTCCAGGCACGCCTGCCGATCGTAACCGGGTCGCGGGCATGGGCGCTTGCCGTCGCTTCATCCTTCTCCAGTTTGCTGAGCCGCCCGTTCAGTTCGGCGATCCTGCTCGGCAAATCCCTCACGCTGCGGCGGGCAATGTATTGCTCATCCAGGTGGTTTTTCTGGAGCAGGTTCAGCCGCTGCAACTCGGCGTCGGCCTCGGCCAGCGTCAGAATCGCGGGATTGCCGGAAGCGATTGCCTTGACCTCGGCGTAAGAGAGTTCCTGCCCGCCGATGTCCTCGGCACGGCGCGCGGCGTTATCGCCCGTGATAACCTGGTTGATGAACCGGGCCTTGGTCTCTAAAGCCTGCCACATATAGGCGTCGAACGACCCTTCGGTGACGTACCGGTAAATGGCCACTTCTTCGTTCTGGTTGCCCTGGCGCAGGATGCGGCCCTCGCGTTGCTCGACCTCGGCTGGTTTCCACGGTGCGTCCAAATGGTGCAGGGCGACCAGTCGTTTCTGGACATTGGTGCCGGTTCCCATCTTCTGCGTGCTCCCGATCAGCACTCGCACGGAACCCTGCCGTACTTTCTCGAAGAGCGCCTGTTTCTTGGCATCCGACTCGGCCTCGCCCATAGCGGCAATCTGCTCTCGCGGGATGCCGTGGGCAACCAGTTTTTCGATGATGTCCTGGTAAGGCGAATACCCCCATGCGGTCGGATTGACGCCCATGTCGCAGAAAATCATCTGCGTGCCACGTGTCGGCTCGGTGCGTCTCCACGTTTCAGTGACGTTCTCGACGAGGCGGTTGATCTTGGAATCGGGGAAGTCTGGTGCGGTGCTGGAAAGCATCCTTGCATCGCTGGCCAGCTTGCGGCCGTCGGTGGTGATGTTGAGCGCGTTATCGACGCGGGGGTCTACCTTCTGCGAGCGGAGCCGCTCGTAGCGTTCGACCAATTCCTGCTGGAGGGTGTGCTGTTCCTCGGACATCGGGCAGGCAACGACAATCGCCTTGCCATCCTGCAATCGGGGACGCGGCAGGTTCAACATCTCGGCGGTCTGCACGTCGGCAAACGCGCGGAACATCTGCTGGAGTTCCGGCAGATTGGTGAAGCGTGCAAAGCGGCTCCGGGGCCTCAGCGATGCCCCGTCGGGCGAGATTTCCATGGTGTCGATGACTTCGCCGAAAGTCGCGGCCCAGGCGTCGAAATGCTCGATGCCCCGGCTTCTCAATCCCTCGGGGTCGAGGAACCGCTGCATGGTGTACATTTCCATCATGGTGTTGGAAATCGGCGTGCCGGTGGCGAACGTCACCCCGTGGCCGGGATGCTGCTCGCTCAGGAATCGCGCTTTCATGTACACGTCGAAGGCCCGCTCGGAACCGCCGGTCTGGATGCCGGCAACGCGATCCATCTTGGTCGGCGTTTCCAGGTTCTTGAAGTAATGCGCTTCGTCGATGAACAGGTGATCGACGCCAAGCTCATCGAATACCAGCCCGTCATCTTTTTTGTCTTCGGCAAGCAAATCCTTCAGCCGCTCGGCGCGTGCTTCCTTTTGTTTCTCAATCGTCTTCATGAGGTTGCGGTTGCCGCCCTTGGCCGAGGCGTGCTCGACCAACAACTGATCGTATTCGGCAATCTGCTCGCGCAGGAACTTCTCCTGGTACTCACGCGACATGCCGATACGCTCGAAGCTGCTGTGGGTGACGATGATGCCGTCCCACTCGCCGCTGGCAATCTTGGCGGTCAGCATCTTGCGGCGGTCGCGGGAAAGGTCCTCCTTGGCGGCAACCAGCAACCGCGCGTTGGGGTAAAGCTGCATGAATTCGCGTGCGAACTGTTCCAGTAAATGGTTCGGGACGACGAACATCGGCTTCTTGATAAGCCCGGCCTGCTTCATCTTCATGCCGGTTGCCGCCATCGTGAACGTCTTGCCGGCGCCGACGGCGTGGGCCAGCAACGTGTTACCCGAACTCATGCCCCTCCACACGGCATCGTCCTGGTGGGGACGGAGCTTAATGGTCGTGTTCATGCCGGGATAGTCGAGGTGCGAGCCGTCAAACAGGCGGGGCCGCAAATTGTTGTAGGTGTCATTGTAGAGCCGTACCAAACGCTCGGTGCGCTGCGGGATCGGTGAATATCCAGGAGCGGAAACGCTCCTTGATGAGCTTCTGCTTCTCCCGCGCCGCCATCGTCGCTTCCTGGTTGACGATGCGTTCCTCGCGGTCGCCGTTCTGGATGATGTCGTAGATGGTTGGCATCTTCATGTTGAGCGCCAGCTCCAGTAGCCAGGTGCCGTTGGCGCGCGCAGTGCCAAATTCGGAGGTAGCGCCCACGGATGCCTTGGCGGAATAATCCGGCTCAAGGCTCCATACGGCGTCCTTCTTCAGGTGGCGCGATGGGAATCGACGATGGCTCGACGTGGAACAGTTCGGCGGCAAACGCCTGGATGTCGCTTTCCGGTATCCACGGTGCCCCCAGATTGGCGTCAATGTCGCCGGGCAGCACGTCCTCGGGCTGCACTGCTTCGCAGCGCCGCGACATTGCGGGCGTAAGGCGGGCCGGCGGCTTCCGCGGCGGCGAGCTTTGCCCGCACGTTGCCCGACAGATAGGCGTCGGCGGTCTGCCATTTTTTTGCTTCGGGGTCTGGGAAGATCAGGTCGCCCAGTTCGGCGATGACTGTCCTTGCGGAGCTTGCCGTAGAGTTCGCCGATAAACGGCAGATCGACCGCGCCACGCTGGTTGAGCGAGACCAGCAACCCTTCCTCGGCGCTGATGTGACGTCGGTGATGGGCGGGTTCTTGCCGACCACGTCCTTATTCATGATGGCGGCCTTGGCGGCCTTGCCGGTCACCTCGTCATATTCCTCCAGCGACATGACGAGCATGGCGTCCGGGTCTTCGCGGAACTTGACCAGATTGGGCATCCGGCGAATGACGCTGCCGTCGGCGGTTTCGCCGAAGGTGGTCTTGTTGATCGGGCCGTAGGCAGCCACGAACCGGTCATAGGCCAGGTTCAGTTCGCGGCGGGCGTCGTTGCGGTTGGCTTCGGGCCAGCCTTCGTTCTGCGATTGCAGGACGCGGCGGGCGTGGTCGCGAAGGCCGACCAGGGCGGCCAGGCGTTTGCCGGTCATGGTGCCGTCTGCCTTCAGGGCGGTGCCGCCATAGACGACGGGCACGGCCTGCCCGCCCTCGGACTGGCAGATGGTCTTGTCGTCGGCGACGAAGAAACTGCCTTCGGTGATGTGCCGTTCCGGCGGCGGCGGCGAGAACGCCGGGGCCGGTGTGCTTCGACCGTGCGAGCCTGTGATGGGTGCGAATTCCGGCAGGCGGTGCGATGGCTTCCTTCAGTTGCTTCGGCCAGGTCGCCGTTGCCGATGACGCTGTAGCCTTCGCCTCCGTAGAGCGTGTCCTTGCGGCGTCCAGTTGCCCAGGACCATTTCCGGATGGTTCAGGAAGTAGCGGTTGATGGGAACCTCATGCGCCTCGATGGCAAGCGGGGCGATGCCCAGCCAGTCGGGATCGACATGGCGGGCCGGCTCGCCCGGGTGCACGCTTGCGAAGGAAGACGATGTCGGTGACCACGGCGGTGCCTTCCCGCTTGAAGGCATCGGACGGCAGGCGGATCGCCCCGACGAAATCGGCTTTCGAGCCGAGATATTCGCGGATGGCGGCATTCTGCTTGTCGAGCGTGAAATGCGTCGTGACCAGGGCCAGCACGCCGCCGGGCTTCAGGGCGTCGATGGACTTGGCGAAGAAGAAATCGTGCAGGGACAGCTTCTGGCCGCTGATAGTCGAGCTTGAGGTCGGCGAACGGCACGTTGCCGATCACCGCGTCGATGCGGTCTTCGGGCAGCTTGGTGTCGCGGAAACTCTCGATGCGGATGTCCTGGTCCGGGGTGGAGCGCCCTGGCGATGCGGCCGGAGATGGAATCCAGCTCGACGCCGATGAAGCGCATCTCCTCGGCTGCCCTGGCTCATGAAATTGCCGGTGCCGCAGCCGGGTTCCAGGATCGTGGCGTTGCCGGGAACGCCGAGGCGGGCGATGGCCTCGTGGATGGCGGCGATGACGGTCGGCGACGTGTAGAAGGCGTTGAAGGTGGTGCGTTTGGCGCTGTCGTATTCCTCGGGCGTAAGCAGCGATCTTCAGCTCCTCGCCGAGTGGCCTGCCAGCCGGCATCCTTGTAGCGGCCGGTGACCGGGTCGGGAAAGATCGACAGGGCAACCGGCCCGAAGCCGGCGAAGCGGGCGAGCGTTTGCTTTTCCTCCGGCGTGGCGGGCCGCTGTTCCTGCTCGATGGCTTTGAGGGTGCGGATGGCGGCGATGATGTCGCGGGCTTTGGCCTTCTCGCCGCTGGCGATGGTGGCCTCGGCGGCGGTCGGTGAGTTCGTGTATTCGGCTCTTGGTCGTCGGCTGAGGCGTTACAAGCGGATGGACGGTGGGCGGTGCGTCGAACTGCAAGCTGTAGCTGTGTACTGCCCATCATGGCGCGGTCTCCTTCTCCTGGCGTTGCCGGCCCCGCCTGGGGCCTGACGGTACCGGAAGAATCAGCCCCAAGCCGGGGCTCCGCTCGCGTAGCGACCGTGCCAGCGGAAATTGGGGGAGACCTTCAGGGGGAACCGGATTTCCGCTTGCACGGCCCGGCGGGCTGATTACCGTGCCGTCGCTTAAGGCCCCAGGCGGGGCCGGCGTGGCGGGAGTGGAGATCGTCGGAGAGGGAGTCAAACAGCGTCGGCTGGTGTCGTGACGCCTTTAGCGCGCGGCGTGTGACGGCGGAGGAACGCCATCGCCTGCGTCGAGGGAAAGCGGCTCGCTGTCGTCCGGAGGAGACCGGAGGGCAAACGATCCTCCAGTTCCTTGAGGGCTATCTCCAGTGCCTCGCTCGCGATCTGGCTCGGGTCGCTGCCCGGCCTCGCCTGCGACAGATGTTTCCTTCCAGGCTTCGTGGCTGTCTTCAGCTCCCTGGCGTAGAGTTCCAGTGTCGGCAGGAGCTTCCGCGTCCTTGCGGAGCTGGTCGTGCAACTCCGTCCGTTGTTGCAGGAGTTCGAGAATCATCGTCTTGTACTGCATGTTGGTCTCCTTCGGGTGTTGAGGTTGCGGTCGGTCGGTTCATGGGATCGCGGTCGCGGGAATAGTGGGGTTGTCCCATGGGCGGTTTCTTGGGCATACGTCAGTGAACGCCTCGCTTACGTTGGTTAGCATCACGAGTCTGCCATGCCTCGTGGTGCGATTGCTGTCGGTGCTGGCATTACTGGCGTGGCATAGTTACCTCATCGGTCCACCTTCCGGGTCATGACCGTCGAGCCGAAGACATCCTTGAAAACATGGCTGGCGTCGACCCCGGCCATGATCATCATGGAGCCGATGGCGACATATCTGAGGAGTCATCGCCAGGCGTTCGTTGCTTGCAATGTCTTGCGTCATCCTGGGCCTGGGGGCCAAGGTCGTGAAGATGATAGATTGCTGGTATGGTCATGGGACGACTGGCTACCTGGTCAGAAGGGTATTTCCTGTCCCGCCTCGATCCCCTTCTCCTGCCGGATCATCTGGCGCACTTCCTGATAGAGCTTTTCAGCGTCGATGCGGGTGCTCATGGCGGAGTCAGCCCTGACCGGGTGTGCCCATATCCGGTCTGCCGGGTTCCACCGGAAGCCTGCCTCCTTCATCTTGTCGATGACGGCCTGGCTCGGCTTGTCCTCGGGGCGGCCTTCGCCAAACTTGATCGCCATCTGGCGATCCTGCTTGCTCTCGAAGAGGCGGACGCCGGCGAGGTTGTCGCTGGCGATGCCGAAGGGATCGGCGGCGGTTACCCATTTCTTTTGTCCGACCCTGTCGGCGAAAGCTTTGGCCGTCTGGCTTGGTTTCGGCTGGCGGCGCTTCAGTGACGGCAGTGGTGGTTTCTGATGGTGATTCTTGATCTGGTGTGCGTTTACGTGACATACGATCCTCCTGTCGATTGAGGGGCTAATCATTAACCCCTTAAGGAGATATTAACACATTTACATATGTCTGCGCAATAGGCTGAGCTGCGGGTTTCAGAGGGTCAGTATGCAAAAAAGCGAGGTTTTCTGCGGTTTGCGTGACACTCATATCTATGAAACGCTTGGAAATGCTGGCTTCTCCTGCGTTCGCGATGCCGCGATGTTTGCCAAATCTGGTCGTGTTCTTGCTGCAAGGCGTCACGCGCCTAATGCACTAAACCGGGGACGATCCGCAGGACTGCCCTAAATCGCAAGCAAACAGGGTCAGCAGAAGCGAAACGAATCTTCAGCCTACTCAGGACTCTCAGCATTGATGGCTTTCTGTACGCTCTCCTGCCGCGATCCCATGGCCTTGCTGTAAGGTGGGTGACCTCTGAGCCTGGGGCGTGGCGTGCCATTTCGCCATAGGCTTCTTTTGGCGTACTGGATGCGGTTTTCCCGGGGAAATCTTGCCTAACGGCTGCGAAGCAGGCGATAGGGAAGATGCCTGTTAACAGAAATTAAGCATTGTTGGTATCAGGGGCAATTGAAACAACTACTGTGAGTAGTCCAGAAAAGGGCTCTGAAACGGGCTGATTTCGGGCATGGAATCAGTTACTCCGGCGTAGTAACCCCTGGGTTCGGGGCTGGGGTAATAGAGCATTTCGGAGTGATGGGGTCAACCGAAATGTGGGATGCGGACAAGGCCAGCCGCAGCCACGGAGAGTGGCACGCGGGTGATGCCAGCCTTGAACTCTCTCTCATGAGGCGACACGCGGTAGCGTGTTCGCCGGTGACAAAGGCCGAAAGACCCTAGTGGGGCAGTCGGCAAGGAACGGTTGGAGCGGTGTGGGCCTTTCGGCACACATTCGCTGGTATCAATCGATCGGAACATAAAGGCGGCCGGTGCTGCGATACTTGTCGATATCGACAAGGTAAGTCAGAAGGTCTTCAGCGAGGCGGGCGTCATAGGCAGAATCTTTGCCAAAACGCCGTACATCGGAAATAGTGATCACCGGCAGGGAGTGGGGTTGGCTGTGCTGCCAAATCGTCTCTTCCAGCGAATCGTCGCCGTCATGGTTTCGGTTGCCGGTGAGCAACACCAACCCTTCGCGCTGGCACACATGCCAGATGACGTCGTCTGGGGTATCGCAGAGGCAGTTTTATTGCGTCAAGACTCAGCACTTCGAGGTCAAGATCCAGCCACCACGCGGCCCAATCCCCCCGTTTGAATTTGCGCTCGACAAGGTTGGAAAAGTCTTCGCCGACATGGTTGTCAAGCAGGATGCCTCGCAGGCAAGGCGGGGTCACGCCGGTCGCTCTTGACGGCGCTGGCGCGTCAGTTCCTTGAATCTGGAGCGAGACTTGAGCAGCATTGCTCTGATTTCCGGCGGGTTGCCGCGCTGGCAGCGTTCGACGATCTTGGCGTATTCGGCCTCGACTTCAGCGCGGTGTGCGTCGATATAGGCGATGGCGACCTTCACCTCCGGCGTGCTGAGACGCAATTTGCCGGCGATCAGCAGCGGGTGCATGTTGTCCTGGTAGTAATCGTAGACTCTATAGACCGTGACGCGGGTGCCCTCAATGGTTGGGCCGTTCCCAGTATGGATGATGCGGAATTCGCGCATGATATGCCTCCAGTTTCGACCTTATACCCATCTCGGCTGATTGTCAATCATCCCGCGCCTGCCGTTCCTTTCAGCGAGGGCTTCTCATAGTAGGCCCACGGGGCCGGAGAATGCATCAGGGTCTGGTTCCTGGTCATGGATATGACTTTTCCCGGTTGGGTTGATCATCGCCGAGGGTCTCTGCTTCGTAATGGGCGACTGCTCGCCCCAGTTCCACGTCAAAGTCGATGTCATGCCGGTCGCACCAATGCCGTATGTCTGCCAGTAAATCGGAAACAGCATCTTCAAGGTCAGTACCGGTTGCAAGCATGAAGGTGGCAATTGCTTCACCAGCCCAGGCGGACCGGTGGTCATTCATGCCTTCAGGGTCGGGCGGAAGGGAACTCGCCGTGGCGGCTCGGTCCGAATGCGGCGTAGAAAGGATCGATATTGGCGAGTGGGTCATAGGTGTTTCCTTTCATCGATGAGTTGGGAGGTGCGTTTAGAAAATCTTTCTTCAATTCGCTGATCTTGTGCCGACGTGAGCGGTTCGGACTCGAAGTCCATGACCAGTGGCTCATCAGGTGGACAATCCCAGTCTTCCACGAAAACGGTAACGGGTTTGATTGAATGAACCGCTTGGACTAATCCGCCCCTTACCGTGATGATGACGATGGGTTTCTCTGGCGGGTCGAAGTCGATGACCTGTGACTGTCTGAATTCTTCATCTCTCACTCCATCAACGAAGGCGGCGAACGTGTCCCCGTCGCATGGCTCAATGTGGTCGGCATCCTCTGTCAGCCCGGCGCGGGCGATGTTGGCAGCGGCTTCCGGCGATTCGGCTTCGATCCCGTCGAATCGTAGTCTCAACTCGCGGTAGATATGTACGTTGTAGAGTGTCATGGTGTTTCCTCTCGTTAGGGGCGGAGCCGTCATCGGCCCCGCCCGTTTTGCCCATTAAGCAGCGTGCTTGAACGTCGCCTTCAACGATGCGACGGTATCGGGTGTGACCGCGATCAAGCCGGTGGAGCGATGTCCAAGCCGTTCGCGCAGGTCCTCAGGCAGCTCGATCACCTCCAGCACTTCTTCCAGATAAACGCAGGCTGTAACGAACGACTGGAAAAGCTGTAATTTGTCGCGTTCCAGCTTGTCGTTGTCCTTCTTGACTTGCACGAGGTCATCCAACGCATTCTCGAACGGTGCTGGTACGGCGAACACTTCACTGCTGTAGCAGCCGGCCGGGTTTGGTATGTCTGCCATCGGGCAGCCACTGGTGAACCAATAGCCGTCCACCCTGCCGGATGGAAACAGGAACTTGAGACACATATCTTGTCGCGTTAACTTGTACTTGCGAAGTATCGCCATCTCCTCTTCCGGGTATTTCTCACGGATGGCCTTGTTGGCACCCTCCAGGAGCATCTCGTAAAGCTTCGTTTCATTCGTCCGGTCGATGCTGGATTGAATGTGCTTGAGGCCATATTCCTCGATGAGGTTGCGTTGGATCTTGTTCAGTCTGATTTTCTTGGTCATGGTCGTGTTCCTTTCTAAGTGTTGGGCGGGCTTCCGCCCGCCCGGTTGAGGTGATGGCTCAGGCGGCCTTCGCGTCCTTCTTGGCCTTCTGGTCGGCTTGCTGCTGGTGCATGATCCAGGTGTGGGCCAGGTCGAGCAGCTTGGCCATCGACAGCAGGTCGTCGAAGTTCAGGCTGTCGGTTTCTTTCCAGGCATCGTCGCCTTGCTTGTAGCTGCGGCTGGGCATGACGCTGTACCAGGTGCCCTTGTCGCCGAATTGCGCCAGATAGTGACTTGCAGGACGCCGTTGCGGATTTTGTGTGCTGGTGTTTGACATGATGTTGGTCTCCTTCTTTCAGGTTTCCGGCCCCACCCTGGGGCCTTACGGCACTGACAAAGAAGCCGGCTAGTCCGGGAGCACTTGGCGTCCGGTCAAGCTGAAAATCGGGGGAGACCTTAGGGGGAACCGATTTTCTGCTTTACCGGCCCGGCGACGGCTTCATAAGTGCCGTGAGTATGGCCTCAGGCTGGGGTTGGACTAAAAGAAGGGGAGACCGCATGTCGGGACACCAGCCCACGAATATGCTCGGCGGCGATGCATCATGAAACATCCTGGCGCTAAAGACAAAGGCGGCAACGGGTCAGCGGCAGGCGGCCGCCCGCGATGGCACGCCAGCCGCTGCCTGAAGAGCAGACCTGAACACCGGGTAGCCTGCGCGGACATTGAGAAATGACTGGCCTGAAGCGCGATTGCACCGGACCATTAGCCAGCAGTGAGAGCCGGGGAATTCCGCCAAAGAAGGCGAATGTGGCGGACGGAATAAAACCAAGAAAATGGCAGTGGAACGTGACAGCGCCGATGCCAGCGGACGGTACCCGCCGACCCAGGCAGAAGCGCAAATCGCGGGAGTGTGGTCCTTAGCCGGCAACCGGTGCAGGTGGAAGCGTATAGGCATTGATTTACAACCACCCGCTTCAATGGGGGGCGCGCTACGAGTGTCACTATGAAGGAGTTCGATTTCTCCGAGATTCCAGTTTGGTTTCCCGGCTGTCGAAATGAAATCCCCCCATTGAAGCGGGTCATTGCTGATTTATGACACAGGGCTCAAATGCGGCGCTTTTTCTTCGCCGCAACCCTGTCGAGATAATCGGCCCACCACTGCATCATTTTCCGGCGTTCCGGCAGATACTCGGCGTGATTGTAAGCAGCCCGGACAGTGTTCCGTTCGCTGTGGGCTAACTGGCGTTCAATTACATCTGCACGAAAATCGTGTTCATTCAGAATGGTGCTGGCGGTGCTACGAAACCCATGCCCGGTGGTGCGTGAATGGTAACCCATGCGATACAAAGCATATAGCATGGTGTTCTCGCTCATGAATGTTACGGGATTATGCTGGTTTGCAAAAACAAACGGCCGATTGCCCGAGTGCTTTTCCAATTCCCGGAGAACGGCGATTGCTTGCTTCGACAATGGGACGATATGTAGCTCCTTCATCTTCATGCGTTCGCCGGGAATTCGCCACTCGGATTTGTCCCAATCAATCTCCGTCCATTGCGCTCCTCGCAGTTCTTTGGTGCGGACGAAGGTAAGCAGTAATAATCGGAGTGCCAGCTTGGTTTGCACGCTCCCGTCATATTCTTTCAGTTTGCCGAGGAACTCCGGAAGATCTGCTTCTTTCAGGAAGGAATAGTGTTTGGCAACTGGGGTCTTCAGTGCACCGCGCAAATCGGGAACGGGATTTCGTTCGGCCCGGCCGGTGACGATGGCATACATGAATATTTGCCCGCACATCTGCATCAAGCGCCGCGCGGTTTCCAGGGTTCCCTTTGCCTCGGCGACGCGGAGCATGGCGAGAACTTCCGGTGCGGTGATTTCGGCAATGGGCCTTTTACCCAGCTTGGGCAGGATGTGCTTGTCGAGACGGTCAAGCATGGTATCGGCAGAACTCGGTGCCCATTCGTGCCTCCGCTTTTCAAACCACTCACGGGCGACCACCTCGAATGCGTTGGCTGTCTTGAGGGTCGTCAACCGCTTGGCTTCCTTTTTTGTCTCGCTTGGATCGCCTCCTGCTCCCAGCACCTTGCGTGCTTGCGCGCGCCGCTCCCGCGCGTCAGCCAGCGAAACCTCCGGATAGACACCTAATGCCAAGAGTTTTTCCTTGCCCGCAAAGAAGTATCTCAGCCGCCAGTATTTGCTGCCGGACGGCATAACTACGAGGAATAGCCCTTCTCCATCAGCGATTTTGTAGGGCTTCGTTTTTGCCTTCGCGTTGCGAGCTTTTGCATCCGAGAGAGATATGGGCATGGGGTACAAACTTTCATCCGGTGGGGTATGTGTGGATAGACATACCCCGAAATTCGGCTGGCTGTCAACGATTATCGTTGAACGCTAGCGGCGATTGAAAACGATGAAACTGGCTCTCATACAGCGTTTGGTGGATGTTGGCGAACCGAGTCGTCCAAAAAAATGGTGACCCCTACGGTATTCACATTAATCAAACAACTTGTTGAACAGAAAACAGATTTATACAAATGCAGAATAGGCATACCCCGCTTTTGTACCCCTTAGAAAATAGGTTTTCCGGTTCTGCGGATGACCTTGCCGACATGAGGAGCATCCTGAAGTCCGTTGTGGATTGCAAGACATTTTCTCCCTTTGCTCGTTGTTCTTGAAGACAGTTGCCATCTCGGGTGTAATTTTCTCAGCGAAACTGAGAGAATTGTCGGCGACGCGGATCTTGCTGTATTGAATGGGCAGTCAGTAGATTGGGATATAAAGACGGCCGATGCATCGTCTCCGTCACGGTAATGAAATATATGGAAGTGAAAGAAAGGTGATTCCGTGTCAGAGATGCCGTGCGTGCCTCAATTTGCGTGCATGGGTCGATGAAACCGAAGCGCGAAACTTTCCCTTTTGACCCGTCAAAGCATCTTGAACGGCAAGCAACCAGGGCGGCATTGACGACGTTTTGGCGTCACTTTCGGGTATAATTACCGTATCCCGCAAAAGCACCGGTACGAGGTGATTATGAAACCAAATCCAAAAGCTTCAGAAGTCTACGAGAAGACAGATTTTCGGTTCGGTCAGCAAACTTTAGAAACGATGTTTCCTGGCGTTGAAAAAGTGGAAGTAGGTGCAAAGGAAAGTGATTCGCACGACGTGGCACCCCACCAATTTTGTCATTGGAATGGGGGACTCTTCGTCGATTGCAGCAATCGTGTCTGCTTCAACGGCGGGGCAGACCTCAGACCTATTATCGCAGAGATGGTTGGTCGAAAAGCAACTGAGACGGAGGCTACGTGCGACTGTAGGGGGTTTGAGGGATCAGCAAAGGGCGCGACGAGGTACGGTTCTTGCCTGCACCGTTTCACTGTGAAGATCAAATTAACTTACAAGACTGACTCTCGCATCGCGGAATCAGAAAAATAAAGGAAATCAGAGAAATGTGCGCCCGACTGCTGCGAATAACAGGTAAGCCCTGAACCGAACATCTGTGGAGAATTCGATGTCGAGACGAAAACGCAACAAGAAGTCGCGGACTGTACAAAACCAAAATCCGCCCGCGCCTCGGATTGCGCCTGCGCAGGCTGGGAAGCGCCCATCCAATCGGACACGCATACGAAGTATAGCGAAAGTCATCGTTGGCTTGTTTACGATCGCGGGCATTGTCGCAACTATCTGGATGGTCATACAGGCTCAACAGGGGGTGAAAGAGCAAAAGCAAGCAAACGATAGGCTTGCTGGGCGAATCGAAACGAAGGCAGAAATTGTCGAACTGATTCCAGAACTCAAATCGCGTGAGTTGAAACCTTTTGTAAATACCATCAATCCCGCGATCAAAGATACCCAAGGAAACCCAATCGATTTCGTGACGTTTGAAAACTTGCACGATCTGTGTCGTGTGAATCCGCGACTTCGAATAAAAAACACAGGCACCGAGATCATCGATAGCGTCCAAATCCATGTCCAGGAATTGAAGGTGTTGCCTGTCAGCAAAAATGGATGGTACGTTAATTCTGCTCTCAGTTCTGCTTTGAATGCCCCAACGGTTCCGATTGAATTTACGCCACACCTCGATTCCACAAAAACCGAGAATTGCCTGTTTCAGGAAAAGTTCAAGCCTGGAGACGAGGCAGAAATTCCGTTGTGGCGAGCTTTGCTCAGGGCAATCCCTGGCGGCACAAGTCTTCAAGAATTGTGGAAACGTGCCTTTCTCCAAGGTGCCTGACGAATTGGGAAAAGGGAAATTCTTGATATACCCAGAATGGACCGGCAAATATCATGGGGTATTCAGGGTGAGCTTGTCGGTGCGGGCGGTAGGCGCATCGGCCTTTGACCGAACCGATAAGGGGCCATTTTCACTTGCGTTCATTTGGTCATCTCAAGGGTTCAAGGATGACGATTGCAAGTCATTTGTTGACAAAAAGGAGATGGCAGCGATCAGAATAGCGTCACGGTAATGGGTTCACGACTGAGCCAAAAGCGCCCATTCTCGCGCGGACGTCGAGAAATTGTTCCCGCCGCGCGGACTCGACTTCCGACACATGGTTGCTGAGTTTGTGGAATGCGGACTTCATTCGCGCACAGCAAACATACTCGCCAACTCTCTGCTTATTTGCGATGCACCGAAAACTTTATATCCCGATTTCGTACCCCTAGCGATAAGCTCACAATGCGTCTTGTCAAGTCGTACTGGCTATCAGAATGGTCTTCAATCACAAATGCTAACTACTCGGCAGCCGATCAGAGAGGTTCTTGATTAATTCGTGAATGTCCTCAGCCCGCCAAGCCGTGCATCGCGCAGACAACTTCACTGGCTTCGGAAAACGTCCCGATCGCACGCCTTGCCACCAACTGGTTTTGCCGAGGGGAATGAGGCTCAAAACTTGCGGAAGTCGTAAAAAGCCCGTTTCTGGAATATCGTGCATAGCATCAAAGTCTCCTTTTAACTAAATAACAATTGCAGTTTCGAATTCTTTGCCCTGTGGCCTAACAAACTGATCGTATCCTAACAGTCATTTCAACAATTATACCACAATTGTGCTGTCGATGTCTCGGAGAAAGGCTGTGAGAGCCAGTTTTCCACAGTTTGCCCTTTTGGTTGAGTGTCAGACTTTTGACTACGAAGGATTCCCCGAGGTTCAGATTCGCTCCGGATCAACTGGCTCATGCGGCACGATGCTCCGGTCATCGGTAGGATGCTGACGCATTGACGCTGCCGTACAGGATCAGGCTACGCCAACCAGTTGAAAAGATATGATTCTCATGACGGAGTGAACCCATACGGTACGAATAAAGTCTCATAGATGATACTTTTCTTCTTGACCGAATCTGGAATCGGCGGCAATATTATAGCAGGAGGTATGCCATGACTGCGATCATGCTCGATCTCAATACCCGGCGGAAATTGCTGAAAATGCCGGTTGACGCGCTGGTGAAACGCTCCGGTGTGCCACGGCCAACGGTCTTTCGCATCCTTCGCGGGAAGACCGACACCGTGCGGTTCGGCTATGTCCAGAAGGTTGCGGGAGTGCTTGGCCTTGCCTTTGGCCACCCTCCGATCGATCCGGAGGAACTGCGCCGCCGCGAAGCGAAGCGGAAGGCGCGATTGCTGAGCCGGCTGACGCAGGGAACGATGGGGCTGGAGGCGCAAGCCGTCTCCGGCGAACTGCTCAAGGAACTGGAAGAACAGACAGTTACCAAACTCCTGGCCGGTAAAGGCCGCAAATTGTGGAGTGCGTGACGATGGAGGGTTTTAAGCCGATCCCCGGTGAAACCCCCATCGATCCCTCGAGAGAGGTCGCGTTCTGCTTTTTGTCAAAGTCGTGAAGAATCTGTTTCCTTGCTTGGGCAAATTCGCTGATGTTTTTGACTCGCAGAGCGATGCGTTGGTTACTAACTTTCGTCAATCCAGCAACGGTGCTAAATAGGGCTCGCTCGTCTGACGTGAGTGAGATGGATTTAGCCTGCGCGAATGAAATCCATCTAATATAGTCAGTGAGGGGGATTAATGTGGCCGCTTGTTCTTGGATCATTGCGATGTTCAGATCGAATTGGTTCACGGCGAGGTTAGCGGTAATGATGCTCTGATCCGCAATCTGCTTTGACTGACGAATTAAGATCGCATACTGCTCGGCAACGGTCGCTGTACGTTTGACCTCTCGTGCTTCGGCGGTTCGAACTGCATCCTCAAGCGATTCTTGCTGCCTATCGATTCGCGCTTGCTGCTGATTTAGCCGTTCTTGTTGCGCATCCATTCGCACTTGCTGCTTGGCAATGGCGAGAGATCGAAATTTCAGATCCTCATAGGCGGTAGCTGCTTGCTTTTCTTGTACGTGGAATACACTCCACGCAACGAAGATGGCAACAATCGTCAGACTAATTTGGACCCACGGCGCGAGAATTTTTTGGTTGAAGTCTTTAGAAGGAAGGTTTCTTTCTACCCATGTGTTTTGCATGCTTTCTCCTTTCTGCGTCCGTTTGGCACCGTCGAATTGTATGGGCGACGTCCACTTATTCCGGCTTGGTGCCAGCAAGTGCTGTTTCTCCCAAAAGATTTCCTTAGGGGGAGAGATCGTTTTTTCGACGTCCCAGAGGGGTATTCGTCAGTCGAGAAGAGGGATTTAGGAGTACGGGGAAACAGAACGCAAAAAAAGACTATTTGACATCAGGATTTGACCTTTTCAGACTCATGTGATTCTGGCGAAGTGGCGATTTATACACCAGATTCGTAGAGGGTCCAGGCTAATCAACCGGTTTTTTCATTGTTTTGTTTGATGTTGGCCTGAGTTTTCTGATGAGATTGGAGTGATGTTCACGGATGGCGAGCAGTTCCGCTGCGGCTTCGGCGTCTGCCTGAACTATTCTCACATAGTGGTTTTTCATCTGAGTCAGCCACGCTTTTTCACCTCTGCTTGATAGCCTTCTTAGCCCGTTCCAATCTGCATGAATCTCGCGCAGGCTTCTTTCGAGCGCTTCCGCTTCGTTATATGGTGGAAATTCGGTCATTTTCTTGTCTCCGCATGAGTGGGAATAAGAATCATGAAATGCGAGAATATGCAAGAACAAGTTTGAGAGAAAAACCCCTTTTGCCAGCCATCATCCGTCCAGGCATCTCGGGATGATGAAAATATCGATAACAGGCTGATTTGTAACGCGATGTTGCGGCCCTGCCTCACCCAGGTGTCCTTTAGGGTAATTAAGGAACCGCCGCTCAAAAAATCGCGACGAGACGAAACGGATCAACTTCCAGGGGTGACATTTCGGTGATAGATCGCTGATATTTGGAAAAGGCGAATCTCAGCAAACGTAGGCAGACTGCGGGTTTGCGAGGACACGTTAGTAAATAATTAACTAATTTGCGCTAAGTTATAATTAGGCATGATCCGTATTACCCAACAGGATAGTGCCAAGGCTGCTGCGTCATATTACGCGACGGCAGATTACTACACCGAGGGCCAGGAAATAGTCGGCTCCTGGGGTGGTAAAGGAGCCTTACGGCTCGGACTGGAAGGCACGGTCGATAAGTTCTCCTTCGAGCGTCTGTGCAATAATCTCGATCCAAGAACCGGAGAGGCACTTACGGTGCGAACGCGCAGCGAGAGGACGGTTGGCTACGATTTCACGTTCTGGGTGCCGAAGTCGGTTTCGCTGCTTTACGCCATGAGCGGTGACCAGGGCATCATGGATGCGTTCCGTGGAGCCGTCGATGAGACGATGCGCGAAATCGAAACGGAAATGAAAACCCGCGTCAGAAAGGGCCGTCAGGACACGGATCGCACCACTGGCAACATGGTCTGGGCGGAATTCATACATACTACCGCCAGACCTATCGAGGGCCTCCCTGACCCGCAATTGCATGCCCATGTCTTCGTTTTTAACACTACCTGGGACGATGAAGAAAGCCGGTGGAAAGCCGGGCAATTCCGCGAGCTAAAGCGGGATGCCCCGTATTTTCAGGCGGCATTTCGCGCTCGGCTGGCGGACCGGCTTCAGGATTTGGGCTTCGGGGTGGAGCGGAAGCGGGACGATTTCGAGATCGCAGGAATTCCGAAGGATGTTCTGAAACGCTTCTCCCGGCGTACCGCCCTCATTGAGAAGGTGGCCGAAGAAAAGGGCATCTCAGACCCTAAACGCAAGGACGAACTCGGAGCCGAGACCCGCGAGAAAAAAGTGGCGGCGATGAGCTGGGAATCGCTGCGTAAGGAATGGAACGCACGCCTTAGCGACGCGGAGCGGCGCGTACTGGCGGCGGTTCACCGCCGGGAGCGGGTGATTGCCCGACCGGAACGGGGCGAAGTAGCCTCAGTCGATCACGCGATCTTGCACAGTTTCGTGCGTGACGCGGTGGTCCCGGAACGCAAGGTCGTCACCGAAGCGCTGAAACGCGGGATTGGTGCCGTGACGGTGGAGGGCGTTATACGCGAGGTAGGCAAGCGTCCCCTGATTCGAAGTGAAGTCGCCGGGCGCAAGATGGCGACCACGAAAGAGATGGTCGCCCTGGAGTCCGGGCTGATCGACTTCGCCCGCCAGGGGCGTGGGCGTTACCGGCCGCTGGGCAACCCGGAACGGCCGTGCTCGCGGGACTGGTTTAACGATGGCCAGAAAGCCGCTGTGCGTCACGTTCTGGGTTCCCGCGACAAAGTGATGATCGTCAGAGGGGTCGCCGGATCGGGGAAAACAACGCTTGAGCAGGAGATCGGCGAGGCTTTGGCCGAGGCTGGGCGGCCAGTGGTTGCCCTGGCCCAGTCGGTGAAGGCCAGCCGGGAAGTGCTCCGCGAGGAGGCAGGCTTTGCCAATGCCGATACGGTGGCAAGGTTCTTTAAGGATGAAAAGATGCAGGAATCGGCCAGGAATGGCGTGATCCTGGTAGATGAGGCAAGTCAACTTGGCACGGTGGATACGGCCAAGCTATTTGATGTGGCCGAACGGCTAAACGCACGTGTTGTCCTTGTCGGTGACCGCCATCAGCACCGCAGCGTCACGGCTGGCGAACCGCTCGAAGCTCTGGAAGAGCAGGGCGGGACTGCGAGTGGTGGAGGTCTCGGAAATCCTTCGCCAACAGGGTGACTATAAGAAAGCGGCCAAGGCACTGAGCGAAGGGCGGACAGAGGAAGCGTTTGAGCAACTGGAAAAGCTCGGATGGATCAAGCAAGTGCCCGATGCCGACCGTTACCAGCAGATGGCCGCTGCCTACCTCGCCGCCGTTTCTGAAAAGAAACACGACGGAAAGCCCAAGTCCGCCCTGGTGGTCAGCCCTACCCATGCGGAGGCGAACCGCATCACTGGTGCGATTCGGGCTGGTCTGACCGCGCAAGGGCAAACTTCGCAAGGAACGCGTAGTTACGGCTTGGGTTCCGGCGCACCTGACGGATGCGCAAAAAGTGGACGTCACCCAATATGAGCCGGGCGACTTGCTTCAGTTTCACCAGAACGCCAAAGGCTATGGAAAGGGATCGCGAGCTGATCGTCGGCGACGGAGTCAAGATCCCCACAGAACTTGCCAATCGATTTGAGGTATACCGGCCAACGCAGTTGGCGCTGGCCGTCGGAGACCGGGTGCGGGTTACAGCCAGCGGCAAGACAAATGATGGAAAACGCTTCAGCAACGGTTCGTTGCTGACCGTTGAAGGGTTCACCAAGGGCGGCGATATCATCGCTAATAACGGCCGGGTCATCGACCGGGATTTTGGGCACCTGGCCCATGGTTACGTAGTGACAAGCCATGCCAGCCAGGGCGTGACCGTTGATAAGGTGTTCATCGGCATGTCGAGCGAATCGTTCCCGGCGACCATCGAACGGACGGGCTACGTCGCGGTGACGCGGGGCAGAGAAAAGGCGCGAGATTTTCACGGATGACAAGAAAGAACTGCTGAGGGTCGATGCGCCGGCCGGACGACCCGCTGTCGGCAACCAGCTTTCGGAGGCGACCAAGGAGAAACCGGGCGGACGAAATGGGGGGATGAAGGAATCGGCGTTTGGCCGCGGCACTGGCGTCTTTGGCCAGCGGCGTGCGCCGACGCAGCCGGGCGTCGCGAACGACCAGACGCTGAAAGAGGAATGGACCATGACCAATGAGCAGAATCCTCCGGATCGAATGCAGCGAAACGCCTTCCCCGGCGGGGATCTCGCTGCCTATTTGCAGACCAAAGAGACTGAGGCCGAGGGAACGGAGGCTGCGTGCGAAGCGTTCGGCTACCTGCGCGGAATTCGCGACTGCGGCCGCCGCCGTGGAGTTTCGTTTCCGCGACGGCAACAGCATGTGGTTCAATTACAGCTGGCTGGGGACGTGGCAGTACAATCCCAGCGAGGGGCTGCTCTTGAAGTTTTCCGGAGACCTCGTGTACCTCGTTCTGATAAGGGGCAGCAATCTCGACAAGCCGCTCAAAGAAGGCGGCCATCAATCTGACGCATGCCGGCCTGCAACGCCATCGCGTACTTTGGGTCCGAGAGATGACCGAAGAGGAAATCCGGCAGGTGGGGGAGACGGGACCGACGATCGATAGTATCGAGGTGGTGTCGTTCGACTCGCATGATGAACTCAAGGAATGGGTCGGTAAAAATGCGCCGGAGTTTGTGCAGTGAAACAGATCTTCCGACAAGTGTACCCATCACAACATGTACTAATCTAATGAGAAGAACACATCGTCGCGAACCTACCTTTAGTGGCCTAAAATGCCAGGGCTGCTGTCGTCCCTTTGCAGACGCTCGACAGCTCCAATGCGTGGGATACTCTGGATAAGATCATCGTATCCCAGGTCGCGAAGCCCGCTCCTTTTGGCGCTATCCGAAAGGCTAGGCAAGGCCAGCATGGCCTCCGCGCCGGCGCGATCGATCCGAGTGCCTCGAAGAACCAGATGGCCGTCGACATGGAGATGGTCCGGCAGGTTCGTGATTGCGGTGTTTCTAAGATCGAGGTGGCCACCGACATGAAGATGGTCCGGCAAGCTCGTGATTGCGGTGCCACTAAGATCAAGGTCGCCGCCCACACGAAGATGGTCCGGCAGGCTCGTGATTGCGGTGCCAGCAAGATAGAGCGAGCCGCCGACATGAAGATGCTCCGGCAAGCTCGTGATTGCGGTGCCTCTAAGATCGAGGTAGCCGCCGACATGGAGATGGTCCGGCAGGTTCGTGATTGCGGTGTCTTCCAGATTGAGCGAGCCACCGACATGAAGATGGTCCGGCAGGTTCGTGATTGAGGTGCCGTCCAATTTGAGGGGGCCGTCAATATGAAGATTGTCCGGCAGACGGGTGACTGGTTCGGACGAGAGATTAAGTTGCATGATCATGCCGCGGTCAAACGTGACCCGCCAAGGTGCTTGCTCAAGCAGATTGGCTATCTTGGGACCGAGGATCTCCGCCTTCAGTTGCTTTTCCCGTTCACGTCCGGCGACCGTTCCTTCAGGAAGAGTCGAGTGCAGCCCACATTGAATCTTGATGAATTCGCTTACCGCTGACCGCCCATGTTTGTCAAGCCAATCGGCGTATTCCAGACGCGGTTGATTGTCGTTCCCAGCGGCTGCCATCCGCTCGAAGAATCCCGCCTCTTCAGTCTCGTATCCGGCCACCCATCCCATTATCAATCCATGCCGAGACCCGACGTGTACGTCGGCCCCGCTTCCCCGCTGTTGCACCGGATTTGAGAGTATCACGGAGTCGAGAAGAAATCATCTACTTTTTTGCGCCGCCTTTCCCCCTATCGGAACGTCCGAGAATTTGTATGTGAATTCATGGTGAGACCCATAGTACATCGAGAAAACCTTTGGGTGTTTGGGTCAGGCAAGATGGGTGATTCGTCATTCCGTTATCTTTCCACTTCATCGAGCGTGAACTGTGTCATCGTGCTCGCAACTGACGGCATAATTAAGGCATGAGTTGTTTCTGCCGTGCTTGCCATTCCTCAGCCGATAGCGGCCGTGGCGGGGAGAATGAGGCAGAGGTTCCTTCCGTGGAAATCGTGACGCTTATCCCCGTCATGGATTCCAGTTCGATCAGTAACCTGTCAATGCTTTCAGGCGTTTGGTCACTGGGGAGTTTGCAGATGCGAGCGGTTTTGTCGCGGCTCGCGGTGACGATGCAGCGGCTGTCCGGGCTGAAGGCAACTTTCCCCACGGCTCCGTCATGTATCCATAGCCCGCCCGTCCAGTTGCCGGTCTCCGCCGACCAGTTGCGCACGAGGCCGTAGCGAGTGCCGGTCGCGAGAAATTGCCCGTCGGGGCTGAAGGCAATAGTCTCCACTGCGCTCTCATGGCGGATTTCCTTCGCCTTCTCATGCGGCTTATCGATGGACCAGAGCCTCACTGTCGCTTCGGCGGCAGTGGCCAGAATCGGCCGCGTGGGATGAAACGCCAGCGCGGCGATCTCGCTCGCGTGCGGCCAGGTCACTTCGGTTAGCTTCGGCGGGTCGGAGGCGAGATCCCAGATGACGACGTTGTTTTTCTGGCGGCCGTAAACGGCCGCCCACTTTCCGTCGCCGCTTATCACCGCGCAGGTGTCGTGCCGCTTTTCCTGTTCTTGCGATGCCGGCGGTGGCGTGTGCCAGATGCTATAGAGCAGCCGTCCTTCATCCGGCCGCCAGACGCGTGCCTCGGTGCCTCCGTCAACCAGCAATCGGCCGTCGCGGCTGAAGGTCATGTTCCAGAACAGTGAAGCCACGGGATGCTTCGACCCTGGAGGGAGCGTGACCCTTAATTCGCGGTTGCTCGCAAAGTCCCAACCGCCGAATTCATCGGCGTTCTTCGCCCGTCCGCCGAAGACGAAGAACCGCCCGTCGGGACTGAAGTTGCCTTTCAGGATGATGCTGTGGTGGGAAAGGCTTGGAAGTTTCTCCTTTCCGGTGCCAGCGTCCCAGAACTTGACCAGCTTATTGTTGCCGGCCGTCACTGCCGTATCGGCGTCTCCGGGCCGGAAGCGAACGACCTGGGTATCCGCCCCGTGCGGCAGAACGGTCACCTTACCGGTAGCCGGGTTCCACACCCGTCCTGCCCCAGGTTCGGCCGGGCCGTTGAGGCATCCGGTAATAACCTGCTGGCCATCGGAACTGAACTCGGCATCCCAGACCGGCCCCGGATGCTTGAGCACCGCCGTTCCCTCGGTCGCGGAGGGCATATCCCAAATGCGGACATCGCCGTTGAGGTCGGCGGTGAAGACGCGACCGAGGCTTGAGACGATCCCGCCGTAGCGGACATCCCCGAGGTGGTAAAGTACTTGCCCGATGGGCTTGTTGGTGTTGTCGGTATTCAATTCCCAGATACGCACTGTTCTGTCCTCGGAACCGGCGAGGAAGTGCCGCCCGTCGGGACTAAAGGTAAGCAGCCGCGACTGCTTGTTGAGCGGGATAGGCGGGCGGTTTTCCTGTTGCTTCGCAACGCTCCAGAACCGGATGATTCCGTCCACTCCGCCCGTGGCGAGCGTTGCCCCGTCGGGACTGTAGGTGACAGTGAAAACTCGTGTCGGGTGTTGCAGCACAATCGGCTTCGCCTTCGCGTTGACGGGATTGAACAGCGTGACGCGTGGAGATGGATCGACCTCGCCGCAGCAGGCTATCTGCGTTCCGTCCGGGCTGTAAGCAACCATGTACAGATCATCGGATACAGGGAACTCAGCGAATTTTTCCCCTGTTGCTGCACTATAGGAAATCAGTTGCGATTCTCGCGGCTGCTTGGTCGCGTGCGAAGCGACCGTTAAGACGTTGCCGTCAGGGCTGTACGCGACCGACATCGGGCGATTTGGGTGGCGAAATGATAACACTTCCTTGGCCGTATCCGTGTTATAGACGTGGATGCGCCTGCCGACGGTGGAGACCGCGAAGAACTGTCCGTCATTGCGGAAGGAGATGGAACTGACGGCGCTCTCGTTAATATCAGTGCCGATGACGACGTGCCGGGGAGCGGCGGTTTCGGGATCGATGAGCAGTCCCGGTGTGTTCAGATCAACCCACCAGAGTTCGCCTTGGCTCGTGCCCACGATCGCCAGCTTGCGCCCGTGATGGACAGCGCCTCGCAGTTCACCGTTTAGGTGGTGGACGAACCGCAGCGGAGCCAGTTGAGATTCCATGAGCGAGATCCAGTGCCGAACGGCATCGGCCTGGCTCTTGTCTTGGCTGGGGGCGATGCGGAGGCTGTGCCCGGCAAGAAGGATGCCGTAGCCGATGTCACCGAACCGGGCTTCATTGATGGACGCATCCTGAAGCAGCCGGGCGTTTCCGGCCTGTGCTGCGAGTCGCTGATTCTCAGCGAACCATAGCCAAACACCGCCAACCGCCAGCAACACCAGCAGGAGCGCGGCAACGCCGGAGAGCCACGCCCGCGCCGGGTTTTTGCGCCGCCAGCGGGCGAGCGTCTCGCGAAGTCCTGCCTCTCGAGCTGTCACCTGCTCATCAAGCAGAACGCGATTGAGGTCTTCACCCATCGGCTTCGCCGTCGGGTAGCGGTCGGCGGGTTTTGTCGCTATCGCCTTGGCGATGACGGCTGCTAGATCCTTGCTGACGCCGGGGAGCTGCGCCAGCTGTTCCCTCGTCGGAAGGGAGTATGGCATATTTCCCATTGCCGCGTTTGAGATGCAATCTGTCAGCATCTCACAGGCGGTGACGCCCAGTGCGTAGACGTCGCTGCCCGGGGTGCGAGGCTCATCTGGATTCGGGGGCATGTATCCGGGTGTGCCCACGCCTAACCCGACTTGTCCACTCGGCCCGGCAAGTCCGAAATCAGCCAGCTTGGCATCGAAGTCGCTGCCGTGGAAGGCGTTCGGATCGGGCAAGGGCGGCGCTTCGCCACTGGTTCCCTCAGGGAGGCGTGGGTCAGAGAGCACGAGCAGGACATTGATCGGCTTGATGTCGCCGTGGACTTTGTCTATCCGGTGTAGCGGGGTTAAGCCGTCTGCGACCTGCTGTAGCCAGCGCACGAGATTCCTGATCGCTTTCGCCGACCCGCGGCCCTCGTGCTTCAATGAGCTTAGCCTTCCGCCGGCTGCGTACTGCATCACCAGGTATGGCAGTTTTGGGTCATCATCGACAAATTCGTACAAGGCGATGACGTGCGGGCTGTTGCCGGCCTCGCCTGCGAGGCTGGCCTCCCGGCTTAGTTTGCCAAGCCCGAGGCTAAGCGATTTGCCGCCTGTGGCGGCAGCGGGCGCGTCGGGAGTGACGAATTTGAGCGCCACGAAGCGGCTCATCTTGCGGTCCCAGGCGGCATACACCTCGCCCTGGCCGCCGACGCCGAGCCGTCGGTAAACCCAATACCGGCAGCCCTGGCTGTGAGGTAGGAGCGGTCCGAACCCGCAATTATCGTCAAGCAGCTGGCGCTCGTAGTCATAGGCGTCCATCGGATGCATTCATCTCAAAGCAATCGGAAATGGGGGAAGTTCCGCCGCAGCCATTCCAACCCTTTGGTAACCCATTCCTGGGCTGTTGAGTCAGTCACGTCCAGCGCCCCGCCTATAGCGGCATAGGTTGCGGGATTGTCGTCGATGGCGAGATACCTGAGTTCGATCGCGGCTGCCCAGTTGGGATTGTGTTCGCGAAGCGCCTGGATCATGCGCTGCACCAGATCGAGTCTTTCCAGTTCTTCGGTGTGCGATTGAGGGTCCCGCTTGCTGAGGGAGTAGCTCAGGCGGTCGGCGGCCTCCTGCTGTCGCACGCGCTGCCGCTGGTGATCAATCGCCCGGCCCATGATTCGCTGTCTGAATGAACTGCATACGTGCTCGATGTCGGTGAAGCTTTCGATTCCATCGAGCATTTCGGTGACGACGTCATGAGCCAGCGATTGCGTCGAGATCTTGTTGCCCCAGTCCTGCCGGGCGTGCTTCTGGATAAACGCAAGATGCGTGTCCCAGAGGTAAGCAAATATCGCCCGGTGCGCCTCTTTCACGACGGCCATCAATTTCGCCTGTTCCAGCAACTTGGGGAGATCGGCCCGATCAGGGCACGGGCCGAAAACGCCGACGGTCGAATGTGGTTTCATCATGGATTTCAAAAAAAGATGAGCTCTTCCGGATTTTCAGAGGGTGCCGTGCGGTCTTTCTGTGCAAAGCCTGTCGAGCCACGCCGCCCACAACAAGCATGGTATGGCATCCCCGCACGGTCGGCAACTGCCCGAACTGTTTGCAATGACGTCTCCGGTTGGAGAGGGAGAATTGGGAATGTTCGCGTACGATCCGATCAGCTTGCGGCCAGCGATTGCGGAGCTCGAACGCTGGGCGGCGGAAATGGTTTTATGGTTTAAACCACAAGGATTGCCGCTGCCGGTGATCACCGTTCAAGGCAGCGAGCGGAGGGCGTACGGCTGGTTCGCCTGGTCGCGCTGGGAGAGCACGAACGGCGGCATCCACGACGAGATTAATTTCGTGGCCGAATACCTTGGCCGTGATGTGTTCGACATTGCGGCGACGCTGATGCACGAGCTGGTACATCTGGCCAACTACGCCGCCGGTATCAGGGACTGTTCTTCCAACCAGTACCACAATCGGAACTTCCGCGATCGCGCCCTGGCTGTCGGAATGTCGTGCGAGCGCATGAATCCCTACGGGTGGGCAAAAACGGGGCTGACTCCCCTTTTGCGTGAACGCATCGACCTGCTGCGGCCTGACGCGGGCGCTTTCGACCTGTTCCGCCTTCCTCCGGCTCCGCGCCGGGAGGCGGGGAGCAATGTGGTTGACACCCAGAGCGATGGACAGCTCTGCATCCAGACGAAAAAGAAAAAACTGTCGAAGTGGGTTTGCCTCGGAGAATGCGCCGCCGCGTGGGTGGCGTCAGGGACGGAACTTCGGGCAACCTGCGATGCCTGCGGATCGTCGTTCATCCGGGTTTAGGACGGTGCTCGGCCCGCTAGGTTGTAAAAGCCGTTGTGCCATGCTTGTAGCAAATTCTACTCCCCCTCTTGCGAGTGTGGGTTTGGGAGATTTGCCAAGGTCATGTGATCGATGGTGTGCCAAGCCTAACTTTGAGAGGAATCTATGGACCCACAGAAATACGCCCTGGTCAATCCTGCAACCCTACGGCCGAACCCGAATGATAAGCGTGACCGCAGCACCAGTGCTTACCGTGAATGGCTTGCGCTGCTCACCAGCGATGTGAAAGAACGCGGCATCCGCAATCCCATTCAGGTGATGCGGGATGGCGACGTTCTGGTGGTACTGGCCGGGGAAACGCGCCGGCAGGCGGCGCTTGCTGCGGGCTTGGAAAAGGTGCCAGTCAATATTCTCGACCGTCCGCTAACTGCGGGCGAGATTTGGCTGGAGGTGCTGCTTGAAAACGAAATGCGGCGCGGGTTCAGCGATCTGGAGCGGGCTGAGATGTACGCGGAGATACTGAAGGCCAACGACTGGTCACAAGCCGAACTGGCCCACCATCTCAAAATCACCGCCAGCCAAGTCAGCAAGGTGATGAAAGTCAGTTCAAGACTCCCCGATGAGTTGAAGGCGTTGATCGGCAAGGGCGATGGGAAAGTCGGTCCCAGAGCCGCCTACCAGCTTGCACGGTTGCCTGATGAGGCCACCATGCGTGACCTGGCCAGGAAACTGCTCGATGGTTTGCTGACAGCGGAATCGCTTGAGGTTGAGGTCGCCAAGTGCCTGGGCAAAGGGCCGAAGAAAACCAAAGTCGTGAAAGGAAAGACGTCGAATGGCTTGTCGTTCGTGTTGCCTGGCGATTACGCGACGGCACAGGCCGAAGTGGGCGCACTGATGGAAGCGCTGAAGAAGTCAGAACGATTGGGGCTGCCAATGACCTCAGTCCCAGCGTTGCTGAAGGGGAAGTAGACGAGTGGCTTTGCGAGTGGCCCGAGATGCCTCCCACCGTGAAGTGAGCAAAGAAACAACGGTGCCTTCGGTGTAGAAGGCACATCCAGTGTCAGATCATTTTTTTGAAGGAGATTATCTTGTTTCCACTGATCCCGTTATTGGCCCTCGCCGCCATCGTTGGCGGCGGTGCCACCCTCATCTGGTATGACCGGCTGAGCAAAGAAGAGAAAGAGAGGGCTGATCGGCTTGCATGCGGTTATGCCAGGGAAGTTTTCAACAAAACGATGGAGGAGTTGTCGAACGCGGAGGCCAAGCATGTGGCCATGCTGACGGAACGGCATTTCAGCCAGAACTGACGGTACGGCGGCTTCGCCGCCGTCTTCTCTTAACCTGCGGTCTCTTGGCCGCAGTTCAAACGAACCGAGGCGATTTCTAAAGGAGGTATGATCCGATGTTGTCGAACCCGTTTTCTCGCCGAACACCCTCGTCGGGCGCAGACGGAGACCGCCAGCAACAGCAAATCCTGCTGGGCTGGAACGCCAGTGATTCTCCGCAACCTTTCGGCATCAGGCCGGGCACGGCGGCATCGCCGCGTGGTGCCAATCCGGTGACCTACGATGGCGACGCCCCGGTTTTGACCGTGGCTTCGACTGGGTCCGGCAAAGGCCGGGGCGTGCTGATTCCCAACCTGTTGCGCTACCCCGGCCCCGTGATCGTGGTGGACATCAAGGGCGAGCTGTATCAAGTGGCGGGTCGCCGAAGACGCGAAATGGGACAGCAGGTGAAGGTGCTTGACCCCTTCGGCCTGGTGACGGCGCGAAGCGACGGCCTCAACCCTCTCGACTTGCTGACGCTGCCTCGCGCCGATGTCGACAGCGACGCGGAGATGCTTGCCTCGCTGCTGGCGGTGGGGCACCAGTTTTCACGGGAGCCGTTTTGGGATACCACGGCCAAGGGTCTTCTCGCCGGACTCATCGCTCATATCGCAAACGGCGCGCCGGGTGAGCGGCACTTGGGCGGCCTGGCGCGACTGGCTCTTCCATCACGACATGGATTACGCGATCGCAGTGGCACTCGACCGGAAAGAGATCAAGAGCCGCATGGCACACGACCACTTAGCCGCCTATCTGGGAGCGCCGCACGAGCAGACGCGGCCGTGCATACGCACAACGGCGTCCAGTTACATCAGCGTCTTGGGCAGCCAGCAAGTGGCGGAGTGCTTGCACGCCTCGACTTTCCGGTTGATGGATGTGTACGAAGGAAAGCCGCTTAGCATCTTCATCGTCATCCCGCCCGAAAAACTCGACAGCCACAAAGTATTGCTGCGCTTGTGGATCGGCACGCTGCTGACGGCGGTCACGCGGCGGACGGTGATGCCGCAGCAAAGAACGCTGTTCCTCCTTGACGAGTGCGCGCAATTGGGCGAGTTGAACGTCCTGCGGCAGGCAATTACCTTGCTTCGCGGAAGCGGTTTGCAGACCTTCACGTTCTGGCAGGATTTGAGCCAGTTGCGGGCAACTTATCCAAAGGACTGGGAGAGCATCCTGAACAATTCGGGCGCGATGCAAGTGTTCGGAATTACCAACCACAACATGGCGAAGGAATGGGGCGAGTTGCTCGGGATGCGTGCGCAGGACTTGGATCGGCTCGCTCTGGACGAGGCAGCCGTTTCGGTACGTGGGAAAGGCAGCCTGGTATGCCGGCGGCCTGATTACCTCCGCGACAAAGCGTTCGCCGGGCTATTCGATGCCAATCCGCGCTTTGCGCTGCAAGGAGGACTTCAGATCTAATTCGGGGCAGGCTCTGCCGAGGTCAGGTCTGAGCCGCCCATTTAACAACGTGGATTTGAATACCCAACGCCCGAAAGGTTTCAACGCAATGAACCAACAAGATGAAAAGACATTGGTGCTTCTCATTGTCCTCGCGGTCATGTTCGCGGTGCTAAAGCGCCGCCGCTGGCGGCCCTCGGCTACCGCTTTCGGCACCGCCTGCTGGGCGTCCGAGAGTGCCCTCACAGCGGCGGGGATGCTGGGCAATGCCGGGCTCATCATCGGCCGCACCATGAGCGGCAAGCTGATCCGGGCAGCGAACTATTGCCACGTCCTGCTGGTGGGTGCGACAGGAACAGGGAAAGGAGTGTCCATTATTATACCCAATCTGCTCTCATATTTTCGGGGGTCGGTCGTGTGTTTCGATACGAAGGGCGATTTGCACGCAACGTGCAGTAAACGCCGCGCAGCAAGAGGCGAACGCATCATCCGGCTCGCTCCGTTCAACGAGGGCGCGGACAGCTTCAATCCGCTGGATACGATCCGCAAAGAAAGCCCAACGTTAATCGATTCAGCACGCGCCGTCGCCGAATCGCTGGTGGCACGCACGGGAATGGAAAACGATCCCCATTGGAACGATAAATCCGTACAAGTCATCTGCGCCCTGTTGGTCCTGGTGCTTATGCGGTTCGACCAGGATGATCGCAGTTTGAACTCGGTCCAGGAAATAGCCAGCGACCCGCAAATGCTGGCCGCCGCCGCCGAAAAACTCCGGCAGATGGGAGGCATCCCGGCGCGGCTTGGCAACCAGTTCAAGACGCTGTTCGAGAATGAACGGGCTGGATCGCTGAGCAAGGAAGGGGCGAGCGTGCTGAGCAGCGTCGCGAGGCACCTGGCATTTCTGGACAGCGACCAGGTGGCCGCAGCTACTGCACGCAGTACGTTCGACCCGGCGGACTTGCTGAAACCCGGCACCACCGTGTTCCTGCAAATCCCCCCCGACCAGTTGGAGGCACAGAAGGGTCTGCTGCGCTGCTGGATTTCCACATTGGTGCGAACCATCAACGCCGGCGGTGATGAGCGGACGTCGGAGGTTCTGTTCCTGATCGATGAAGCGTCGGCGGCGATTGGCTCGCTCTCGGCGCTCGAAGAAGCGCTGGTGCGCGGACGCTCTGCGGGTGTCAGGATGTTGCTGGCCTACCAAAGCGATTCGCAGGTGCGAACTGCCTTCAAGGACAAGCCGACGTTGCTTTACGACAACTGCACGACGCAAATCTACCTTGGTGGGGCCAGCAGCATTGAAACGGCGGAACGGATTTCCAAGAGTCTGGGTGAATGGACGCAGGTGCTCGAAGGCTATGGCGAGAACACGTCCCGGTCGTGGAACGAAGGAGGTTATTCAACAGGCCAGGGCCAGCAAGTGAATCGAGGCAGCAACCTTAACTATTCCGTCACCGGACGGGCATCTTCTCAAGCCGGATGAAGTCTTGACACTTGAGCGACGACTACATGATCGCCTTTCAGCGAGGAGTGCCCCCGATTCTGGCAAAGCGAATCAAGTGGTACCAGGACCCGGCCTTTAAGCGAATTGGAGGAATTGGTTTCAACGCAGCGCTCTGGTGGGCGCTGCTGGCGGCGGTGGTCGCGGTAGTCGTATGGGCTGCTGGCCGGCGGCCAATGTGATCTTCGTTGGGTGATTACCAGTAAGGAGGTCTATTCAAATGAGCGAGCGCAAGATTGGAGCCGGGCACGTCGAAGCGATGTTGCGTCTGGGCTTGAAGGAGTTGAGAAACGCGGCCAACCCGTCGCGCGAGAGCGTGGCCGATACGGAAATTGGCTTGTATGGAACGCAAACGCAGGGCGAGATCGCCGAGGCGCGTGGCGGTCCCGGCCACGGCCCTGAAGAGGAGTCACCAGACAAAACGCTGTCCCTGGAAGAGCTTCGCCAGGATGCAACCCGGCGCAGCCAGGAGGATGACCGTGGCCAGGATGACCGTGGCCAGGAGCGCGGCGGTTTGGAGAGATAACGCACCCAAGTCCCTTATTTAAGGAGAGTGACGATGATCCGCAGTATTACATGCGGCAGTGTTTTGAGCATTGTTATGTTTGGCCAACCGGGTGACCTGTCCGCTCAGTTCAATCCCTTTGGGTACGGCCCCAAACAGCATGGTCCGAGTTCCGATCCACGCGTGCGCCGCGCCGTTCGCGAGGAGGCAGTGGCCATAATCGGTCCCAATGCACGCGATTTCGTGGAGACGCAGGGGGATGAGGCGGTCGCCGCCATCTTCGCCTGTTCCAAGCCCGTGGCGGCGAAGCTGGCCGAGTTTCATATGTGCGGCGAGATGGGCAAGCTTCCGAGACCGCGTGACTTGCTTAGGGTCATCGCTCAGCCACGGCACGGCGACGACGTGGCGTTGTGGGCGATTCACCATGCACGCGAACTCGCTGACCCGGATAGCTTTGACGCCTATTTGAGCAGCCCGCTCGAATATGCAATGGGCCTCAAGCAACTTGCGGCCGGAGCCGCCGAGGCGCGGGCAGGTCGCCTAAATCAGGCCGCGACGGCAACGGCATCGCTGTCGCCCGATGAGAAGCTGACCATCGTCGTCGCGGTGGGCTTCCTGTTGATCGTCGGGGTTCTGCTGTGGCGGCGCAAACATGCTTCGATTCGCTAATGGAAAAGGACGAGAGGTCGGATTGAAAAGGAGATGCACATGAGCTTGATTCTGGGCTTTTTCATGGGATTGCTTACGGCCTTGGGGCTGTTGGGATTACTCATCTATTGGCTATGCCGTCGGTCGAACAATATGGCCGTAGCCAAGTTCATCGAGGGAATCACGCACGCGGTGGCGCATAAGCCGAAATCGCCGGAGGCTTTGGCGGCGAGTGAGAACGCCGAGGCTACGGCGGGAACCAGCGCAACTCACAACGAAAGGACAGTGTGATAGGCCGATGGCTCATCCGTGATGCCCCAAGGCATCACGGACCGCAACCGTCCCCAGGTGGGTTTCGTTTGTTTCTCGGGCGGAACTGTTCAAGAAACTTCAATCAACTTTTTAATACGGGAGGACAACAGATCGTTCGGGTAGAGACTTAATAAGGGAGCAAAACATGATATTTGGAATGTCGCTTGAGGGTTTTCTGGGCTGGACCTGCTTTGTGTTCATCGCCCTGCTTGTTGGAATTGGTTACGTGATATCGTCGGCGGTTACCTGGTTGATGAGCAACGAGACGGTACAAGAGATCGCGACAGAAGTCGGCAAGGAAGTGGCGGGCCAGGTGGTAGAGGACACGATCGATGACTATTTCTGGTCGCTTTTCGAGTGACCGGGGGGCGGAGAGTTGGTTTCTCCGCCGTTTCGCCGCGAATCTGAAGAGAAAACATAGGATCGCAACTACTTCACGGAAGAGGATTACTGAGGAGAAGCATACGTGAACAATTATTGGAGCGATGCCGTCGAGAAACTGATCGTCAATAGCCGGCGGCTGCTGATTTTCGCAGGTGAGACCGATAGCCCGATGGCCATTGAGCGGGTGATTATGAGTGCACCGCGTTCAGACACCGAGCTTGCCCAGGAAGGGCTGACCGAGCGTTCGTTCTGCATGAAATGCCTAACCAAGGCACAGGACGGGCTACCCGGCAAGTTTAACCCGCTGCTTGAGGAAATCGCCGAGTATTTCATTGACGAATTGCCCAAATATTCGGAGCCTGCGCGGCACGGACTCGAAAAAGCGGTCCCCGTGCTGCGGGGACTGCGGCTGGAAATCGCCATTCAACACGAATCAGCTGCGCTATTGGTGGCAGCTTAACTCAAGCAAGAAAGGAACTGGATGAATTGTGCATCAGGCCCTCAAAATTGGCGGCGGGGCTATTCACCCGCCGCATGGGAGCCGATGCAGTGGCGGCGAACAATGATTGGCAGCAAGTGAAGGCGGAGGACATCCCCCGCCTTTTTTCGGAGGATGGAATGGAGAAAATGGACGAACTTCAGGTGCCAGGCGCTTTCGATTTGTCAACGACGAAGCCGGAAGCGTTTGCCGATCATTTCGAGCATCCGGCGACAACTAAGGAGCAGCGCAATGTGGCCGCTTTGTCCAACGTTTGTGTGGAAGAAACTATTCCAGCAATCATATCTACCGATGAAAGGGAGCGTTTCGGCCCTGCGCAGGGAGTCAAGGCGTACTGCGAACTACACGGCCATGAAACCTTATCTGGCCTGTTCGCAGAGATTCGGGCGGATGAAGCGGCCGCGAAGCGTGAGGACGCGCACTGGTATGGGAAAATAACCTTGCAGGATCTGCGAAATGAGAAAACGAAAACTCAAGCGGCTGAAAATGACAAGGACCGGGGCAACGATAGATGAGGTGGGGCATGACAGTTGAAGAGAGGCTTGAGAAAATCGAAAACCTGCTGGTCGTACTGGTGGAACGCCAGCAGGTCAGGGAACACTATTCGGTCGAGGAATTCGCCCGGATCGTGGGGCGTGCCGAGTTCACTTGCCGCGAATGGTGCAGGCACGGCCGCATCAAAGCGGAAAAGAAAGGCTGTGGCCGGGGGGCTTATGCTTCGTGGGTCATCAGCCATGAAGAGCTTTTGCGGTTTCAGCGCGATGGACTCTTATCGATCAAAAGAACTGCTTAACGGCTTCCTCCTGGAGGACGGCCGGACGCGGTTTGGTGAACCGCTCTTTAGGAGGAAAGATGTTGACGGTGAAAACGGCTGCGGCTCGCGCAGGAATCTCGCCTGCCCTTGTATATGTCTGGATCGAAAAAGGTGTTCTGCCGCATTTCAGAATGGGACGGCCAGGGCGAAGGGGGACAATCAAGATTGCAGAGAGCGATTTCGAAGCATTCCTCGATTCGCTCAAGCGCGGCGACGGGCCGACGGAATCCATTCCATCGGTCCCCAGAAGAAAAGTAATCCTGAAGCACTTGCGACTGAAACAAGGGTAGGTATTTCAGGTGTTGGCTTCCAGCACTTTCTTTAAGTAGTCCTGCTGCTTATCGACGTGCTGGTAGGTTCTCGCGACCTGGGTGCCATCGGCGTGCCCCATCAAAGCGGCGACCGTCACATGATCGATGCCGTTAACCAGAAGACGGTTGGCGAAGCCGTGACGTAGGTCGTAACAGGCGAACTTCACGCCGTGCTGACGAGCGAGCTTAACGATCCGCTTTCGCCGGTCGCGGAGTTTCAACTGGTGTTCCTTCCTTGCGGCGACAAGTCGCGCTTTGTCGGTGTAGTTCCGACGATTGAAGCGGGGTAACGGTTCGATCTGGATGCCGAGTTCTTTCAGCTTGGCGATGCCGTGGTTCAGGTGCAGGCGGTCGAAGCGGTTGTTGATAGCGAAGCGATTCCACGAATTGCCGTCTTCGTTGAGGAACAGCTTACCCTTTCGTATCGCAACAAGTCGGCTCACGATCTCCAGGGCATCGCCGTGAAGATGGATGATGCGAATACGGCGTTTTCCCTTGGCTTCCTCCTTCGGTATGACGATGCACCCGGCTTCGAGGTTGACGTGCCTGGCCTCGATCTGGCTTGCTTCCTGCGGGCGGCAACCCGAAGTCCAGGCGAACAGGATCAGATCGCGGAACGGGTCGCCATCGGAGTAGTGGCCAATAATGTCGGCGAAGTCTTCCGGGGTGACGTGATTTTCGCGACGGCCTGGCTGGGGCTTGTTGATTTTCTTGATCGGGCTGCCGGTGATGTAGCCGAGTTCGTCCGCCCAGTTGAACGGGCGTTGAATGGCGACGATGGCACCGCGGCGGTAGGCGTTACTCCAGTTAGGGTGCTGATCGGCCCACTCGATGACGTGGAACGGCTTCAGGGATGGTACAGGCATCTTGTCCGGTTCCTTTACCGTGTCCATGAAGCTCTGGATATGGTCGCGATACCACTCGAAGGTGCGTGGCGCACGGTGCTTTTCACACCAGTCAAGGTATTTGTCGAAAACTTCGGCCACTGAAAGGCCGGTAGTGATGGGTTTTGGAGCCTCTGGCTTCTTGGCCATTAACTCATGGAAAAGGCGGTCGGCTTCGGTTTTGTCGGGGCCGAGATCGTGACGCTTGCCACGAATGGTGACGCAATAGGTTTGTCGATCTTCGCGGAACCAAGGCTTCGGAATGCGGGCCATATGGAAACCCTCCAGCTTGAGCCATGTGAATGTCCTTCACGGCAAGCCTTCGGGTTTGCTCCCCCTGTCCGGCGGCAACCGGGCAGGGGATTTTGAATTCTGTACCGAAATTCTGTACCAGTCAGCAACCGGAATCTTATTATAGCATCAAAATCCCAGAAAAACACGAGCGAGGACGACGGGACTCGAAACCGCAACCACCGGATCGACAG
>CAWAMR010000004.1:0-330630 GCA_963783095.1 uncultured Planctomycetota bacterium
TGCGAGTTGGGGTCCAACATTACGAGGACAAAGACGCCCAGTCCCATCAATGTGAGCGACCAGAGAAAGGCTTTGCCCGGTTTGCCGTCATCATCGAAAGGTTCGAGCAATCGCCCGAGCCAGCTGCGGATTCGCGACATTTGTAAATTCCTTTCATTCGGACCGTTTAAGATTATTCGTCGGCGCGGGTATAGAGGACATTGTTTTATTCCCGCATCGACCTATATGGGAGTCGGCCCGCGATCTGACAAGCGACGCCGTAAATCGGTCGATCATCCGTTTGGTTCGTCGGTTTGCTTAGATTGTTGGTAAAATCGAATAGCCGAGCGCCACGAACTTGGACGCCGTCTAGCCTAGCCTACCGTGACCAAACATCGAAAGGATACTCTGTTAGCGGATCGACAATGACACAGAACACAGTGACAATATGCGGTCTGCATGATTTCGTCCGATTACTCGAGGAATGCATCAGGTACTACACCAAAGTAACGGCCCAGGATGGTTGCTTGGTCCGAATTTGGGCTTTGGTGGCATTTCAGGAACTCTTCGAGCTCCTTTATAGAGATGCCAGTGTCGGCTGCAGTTTGTTCAGCCGAAATCTTTTTGACATGAGAAAGCAGGTAGGACAAGAGCCTTCCCGCGGGAGCCTTGATAGAATCATTTGGGCAGTAAGAAAGATACAAGCTGAGAGCATCTCCAAGCTCATTGAGGTAAGGAACATCCTCGATTGACAGTTCGTCCCGGCCAGTCAGATCCCTGATCTGCGCCTGATTCGATCAACGTCGGTGTAGTCGTGCACCGGCTCGACCTTCTTTCCCGCGCTGTGCTCAGACATGAGAATCTCCTTCCGGACGGGGTTTTGCCACGGCATATCTTTTTCGACCGTTTCCATTAGCGGAGAGAGTGGGATTCGAACCCACGAGGAACTCTCGCCCCTAAGCGTGGTGAGGTACTTGAAGTCTTTTATTTCCTTCAGACCCTTGTCCGTTATGAGCGTGTATGAAAGGTGAAGCGAAGTGAGGTTTTTGAGGTCTTTTAGTTCGGTCAGTCCCGCGTCTGTTACCTTTGCTAAGCTGAGGTCGAGTAAGATTAAGTTCGTAAGGCTCTCGAGTTCCTTTAGACCCGCGTCCGTGACCCAATGATCTAAGGCAATTCCGTGCGGGACCTGAACTGGAGGTAATTGGGGAAGTTTGCCGTCCCGCACCCTTTTGAGGCGGAAACCCGGCAATCCCTTCGCCGCTGCTTCCTTTCCCGGACAGAACACGGCCCTTCCGGAGTCAATGGCCGATTTCGGGTCGAGGTCCATCAATTGAAAGCCACCGTATTTGAATCCGATTTTTTCGTAGGCCGCTATGGTTTCCAGATCGATCTGCTTGAATTTGCGCGGCTCGTCCGCGTGACTTGGGATGACCAACCCGCCAAGGAACAGGGCCGCGATCAACGTCCGCGTGAGCATGAGGTGATCTCCGTTGCAAGGAAATTGAAAGAAAAACGGTTGAGAATCGACGTTCAAGGCAAATCAGCACTTGAAGACGACAAAAAACCGGCGTTCTCACATCGACTTATAGGCAGGTGGCTCGAAATCTGACAAGCGCGGATTTGTGTCAGTTTTTTCACTCACTTCTCTATTGGATGTTACCTGAGGGGTAGGTTGAATTGCCCCTGAGAAGTGACACCTGGGAGAAAAACCATGACTAGCATAAGATCGATGATGGTTGGAGTGCTGCTTGCAACGTTGCTAACTCTAGCCGGAAGCCTGCCGCGGGCGAGGGCTGACGAAGAAATCTACAACAAGGCCTTGCCTTCGGCGACCTGGATAATTTCTCCGAAAGGAAACGGGAAAGACAATAGCGGAAGCGGCGTCTTGATCGACGCTCGACAACGATTGGTACTGACAGCCTATCACGTTGTCGAAGATCGGCGCTGATGCGATCGTCTTCTTCCCGGTCCGAAATGCACGCGGGGAACTTATTACCGATCCCGACCAATACGTGAGAAACGCCGACAAACTTGGCCTCAAAGGTCGAATCATCGCGACGGATGCGAGTCACGACTTGGCCCTGGTCAAGCTGCCCGCGTCCCCTCGGGGGCAACGGCCGTCGCTTTGGCTGGGAAGAGCGTCGAGGCAGGCCAGAAGGTGTTTGCTATCGGCAATTCAGGAGTGTCCGATGGCGTCCTTTGGAGATACATCGACGGGAGTGTCCGCCAGGTTTACACCAAGAAGCTGACATACGAGACGAAGCAAAAGGTGGATGCTAGGGTAGTCGAGATGACAGTGCCGACCAATGGCGGGGATAGCGGCGGCCCAATCCTCAATGCCAAAGGAGAACTGGTGGCGATAACCGCCGCGTCGAGGGAAAATCAGAACGCGGTCCACTTCGGCATCGACATTAAGGAGATTTGGACGTTGATCGGCACCCATCTCCCGGCGGCGAAGATGACAGACATTCGTATCGAACAGAATGTGGAACGGGACGGTTTAAAGGGGCTGTCGGTGCATTGCACGATCGAAGTCGAGCGTGCCAAAGGACTACCTTGCGATGTGGTCCTGGATTTCTGCAATGCCAAAATGGAAACTTTGAAAAAGCCCGCTGTCGGTTTGCCGGAGAAGAGCGTTGCCCTGCTGTACTCGAACCGGATTACACCGAGTCACGAAGGTGCCCTCTCCGAGGATATATCGTTCTTCATGCCCTATGAAACGATCAAGGCTTCGATTCCGCAGGCGGTCGGTCCTCGCTTTGAGCCTGCCGGTACCTTGGTGAATGAGAAAGCGGTCATCGTCATCGTGGCGAACGTGCTGGAGGTCGGTAGCAGGCGCTGGATTCTCCCGGCCTCAAAGGGGGCAACCTTTGAATTCAATCCAGCCCTTGGCATTCCGATACCAGCGAAGCTTCCGATGCCTGAGTGAGAAATGATGACCGCATCAACTCTTGAAATGGGGCGGCCAGCCTTCAACTGGCCGCCCCGGTAATCGTATGCGAAACTACGATCGGCTGAGGGATATCAGAATGAACGAATCAGGATCCAGTCAAAAGCCGCCGACGATTCCCGGCTATACCATCGAGTCGTCCACCGGCCCGATCGGCAAGGGTGGGATGGGAGTTGTTTGGAAGGCACATCAGCAAGGGACTAACCGAATCGTGGCCGTGAAGATGATTCTGGGCCGGGGCAAAGCTCGAAGGCGTCAAATGCTGCGATTCCGGCACGAGGCCAAATTGATTTCCCAAGTCCAAGATCCTCATGTGATTCAGGTTTTTCATACCGGTAACATCCGGGAATCCCGAAAGGGTCAGGTCAAACGACTTCCTTACCTAGTGATGGAGTTTGTCGGTGGGGGCACGTTAGCCGATCGGATGGGAAGCAAGAAATACTTGCCTCGGGAGGCCTCCCATCAAATGCAGACCATCGCCCGGGCAATGGGCCAGATTCATCACAAGGGCATCGTGCATCGCGATTTAAAGCCCGCCAATGTACTCATGACGGAGGGTGATCAACCCAAGGTAGGTGATTTCGGTTTGGCTTCCGCGCTTAATAGAAAGGAATCCAGCCAGACGAGTGCCATTGGAACCGTCGCGTACATGTCACCGGAGCAAGCCCGAGGTGGAAGTCAAATCCGGGACATTTCAGCCGCAGCTGACGTTTTTGCCATGGGAATCATCCTATTTGAGTTATTGACGGGCAGACACCCATTCCAGGGTGAGACCCGAAACGAAACACTGAACAAGATATGGGAAGCAAACCCGCAGTTTCCAAATTCCAGCATTCCCGGCGATCTGAAAGCGATATGTCTTAAGTGCCTGAAAAACAATCCCGACGATCGCTACCCAGACGGTGAAGCGTTGGCGAAGGATCTTGGTCGCTTTCTGAGTGGCAATCCGATTGGTGCCCGGCAAGTCGGAAGGTTTGAACGAGCCTGGAAATGGGCCGGTCGCAATAGGTTCGCTGCCGTACTTCTGCTTGGATTGGCCCTCACTATTTTCGTGGGGATAACAGCCACTTCGATTGCAGCCTATGTGGCCATTCAAAGAGCTGACGAAGCCGATGAGGCCCGAGACGACGCCCGAAAGAAGACCGAATTAGCGGAAACCGAGAAAACGAATGCGATAGCCGCCACCAAAGAAGCAAATGCAGCGAAGACGCAAGTCGAGATCGAACGTGACCAGGTGAAAGCCTCCAACTACCAATTAATGGTAGTTTCCGCCGAGCGATCGTTTGTCCAGCGCGATTACAAAGCAGCAGCCGAGTCCCTCGACGAATGCCCGGTGCCGTTGCGAAAGTTCGAATGGTTCGTCCGCCGGGCCAACTTGGACGGCGCGATCGGCGTACTTGATCATGGCACGGTCAAGCGGTACCCGCAGTTGGGTGACTTGCGACCCAGTGAAATCAATCAAGGTGGTTTTGTAACTGGTGCGGCATTCACTGCCGATGGGAAAGAGTTCATCACCTGCGGAGGCACGCCGTACCGTAACGGTGTGATGCCCGTGAAAGCAGGTGAACCGCTGGTTCGATTCTGGGACGCATTCACCGGACAATTAAAGGAAACAATCCCCGCGCCTTCGGGTCATCAAGATTCAACTACCACGGTTAGTGTCAGCCCGGATGGGAAGTGGGTCGCGGTCCATTGCACAATGCTCTATAACCAATGGTCGAACTTTGAACCACTAGTTCCAATCGGCCAAATTAGTATCTTCGAACGGGCAACAAAGAAGATCAGCCTATCAGTGAAGGGGAATTGTTTCGCGTTCAGTCCTGACAGCACCAAGCTCGCGCTCGGTCGCGGCAACAAGATCGATATCATTGAACTCCCGCTCGGTAAGCAATTGCGCAGCTTTGAATTGAGCAAACCAGTGTACTTTGTGAGCTGGCAAAAAAATGGAGAAGTTTTAATGGCAGCTGGTAGAAGGCGATTTGCACCCATAGCAAATGCAAGTGTGGGCAGCGAATATCAACAGTGGAATTTGGAGAGCGGGAAGCCTATTTCGGCCAAGGCTGAGATAGCAGACGATATATGGACGGCTGCTGCTGTCGAGCCTCGTGGCACTGCGCGTGGCCATCGCTGAGACCAAGAGAATCCGGATTGAACCCGGCTTTTTGGGTGGCGGTGTGAGCTATATCGAAGCCCCATTTGGTCCCAATGTCCTCGCCATTAGTCCCGATGAAAAGCGACTCGCCGCGGGAGGGCGAGATGGCTTGGTCCGGATATTCGATTTATCCAACGGATCCTCGCTACTTGTGCTCAATGGGCATCGAAATGAAACCCTGATTCGATCCATCGCCTACAGTCCCGACGGATCCAGGCTGCTGACCGCGGGCGGCAGTGACGGTACGGCCAGGCTGTTCGCATCGGACCGGCAACTGGGCGGACCGGAATTGCTCCCAGGGATCGAACGCGCTGGCTTTTCACCCCAAAGAGCAGATGGCCGCCTTTTCCGACAAAGAAGGGAATATCCATATCTGGAATCTGGTTTCCCGAAAGAAGCTCTCCACTCTCCAGGCGCGGCCTGAGTGGGCATCGCCGTTAGCACCAAAAGTGCTGGATCTCGCATACCGTTCGAATAGCCAACTGTTCGCGCTCTTATTCGGACGGCCGACTTCGGACGTGGGATCCGGTGAAACAAGTAGTCGAATCCGAACGGGAACTGCACATCCCACTTACCAAATCGGGCGGACTGGATCGTCCCTATACATGCCGGTTCAGTCCAGATGTGCGCTGGTTAGTCGGTTTCAGCCTGACTGGTGCCTTTGAAAAAGCGATGAATGTGTTTTCGACGTCCGATGGTCGACCCGTGATCGAGACGACATTGGTAGGAAGCAACTTCGACGGAACGGGCGTGCGCTTCGACCCGGTGAAGGAACTCGTCCAGATGGTGGAGAACCCCACTGGGACGTTGCCGCAAGTTGATCGGGCTTTCGATTTGCGCACTGGAAAACCAACAAAAAACCTCAACCTGATGCCAGGCTGGAACGACCTCAGCCCAGATGATTCGCGATTGGCCGAGATCGTCGGCACGAACGGTTCAATCCAGATCCGCGACGCCAACAACAAGCGGATCCTCATTACGCTCACTGGATGCCATCCCTATCGTCGAGTTGTGTTCAGTCCCGACGGTTGCAAGCTCGCGGCATTCACTAGTTCGGGCATTGAGCTATACGACGCCGACGCCCGCGTTCAGCACTGGAATGACAAGTAATCTCAGCAGTCAAGTCAAACGATAACGTAGTGGTTAAGACTCTCATCCAATCGTGAGGTTCTTTCGAGGCAAATTCTTATAGTCGTGACCGTCCCGAAGCGTTAATTTGAAGTCATGGGACACCGACAAAAGGTCGTGAGCCAAACCACGGCCACCAGCATGATTGATGGGATGATTGCAGGCGATGCGACTCAGTGGCAGCGATTCTGCGATACCTATTATAGTTGGCTGGTCTTCAAGGCCCGAATGGAGATGCGTGATGCTCCGGAAGAGGACGTTATGGAGGTGGTGCAGAACGTCCTTCTCGCACTGCACCAACAGAAGGCCCGAGACCGTTTTAGCTATCGCAAAGAGCGGGCGGGATTTCGACCTTATTTGAAAGCTTGTATCAGGAATGCGGTGTTCGCGCTGTGCAAACCCCAGCATACCAAGGGGCCCAAACATGTATTGCAAGGGATTGCGATTAGCCCAGGGATCGCCGATGGCAAGATCGTTCTGACGGCGAACGACGCCATCGAGTATTCTCAGAAAAATCTACAAAGTTCGTTCATTCTGGTTTGCGAACGTACGGCCCCCGAAGACGAGCCAGGGATGCGACACGCCGCCGGCATACTCACTACAGCAGGCGACAGTTCGTGCCACACGGCAGTGTTCGCGCGGACCGCGGGCAAGCCTTGTGTCGTCGGCTGCAAATCGGTCAGGATCGATGCAGGGAATAGCGAAGCAACCTTTGCAGGACGAAAGGCCAAGGTCGGCGATTTCATCACCATTAACGGCACCACCGGGGACGTGATGATTGGAAAGCTGTCCTCTGTCGCTCCTCTCCCGACCGGCGAGCCGGCTACACTGCCCGAACCCAATAATGTTGATGAATCAGGGAACGAATCGGTCGAATTCTTTCTGGCAGCTCTCGCCTCGGCGACCAGTGAGATTCGCGCCCGCTACATTCTCAGGCATGAGACCAAATGGCGATGTTTTGTCGGGAGAGTCGTTCATCATCGGCCTTCCAGCGAGTTGGCGGCCGAATTCGGTATAAGCATTGCGAGCGTGGACCAGCATGCCAGCAGAACGGTCAAAGAAATAATGGCATGTTGCCGCACGTATTATCCAGATGAATTGAGCGGGCGCGAATTGTCGATAGCGATCAGCAAACTGGATAGCAAGACTATGAAAAACCTTATTGGTTATCTGCTGAAAACGGAGAACCTCGTACTCTCGCCTCAAAAGGTTCGCGATTATTTTAATGATTTCTTGCGCGGCGCGCTCACTTCCGTACAAACCAGTCAACGTCAGAATAGCTGGTCTGCCTTAGTATCTTACACTCGGGCAGTTTCCGACGGGGTCGAGCAAGAACCCCCACGTCCGTCGGTCGCAGCCCTTTTGGCCGAAATCGATCAGAAATGCCGTGATCATTGCGCATCCGATCTGGGCGATCTCGAGTACTACCGCGAACTCTTGAGTTTTCATCCGAATGCGATTGCAATCCTGTGTGGTGAGATTATGGAAGGACAGAATAATGACAAACACAAATTGCCCGGATGAAGCTACCTTGATCCAGGCCGCCATTGAGACTGTAGGGTTGGACTCCGGCCATGTCGGCGAACATATCGCTACCTGCACGAATTGCCGAAAGCAGTTTGAAGAATTGCGATCACTGATGAGTGGCCTCAGCCTGTTATCGACCGTGTCCGGCGATCTGGCTGTTGCGCCCAAATGCCTTTCGAACGAAGGACATCCTGCGGTGCTCGATAAATACCTGGTACTCGGAGTTCATCAGAAACGTGAGAATCTGACGGCCTATCGAGCGGTGAATTCCCAGATTCAAAAAGAAGAGGTAATGATCTTCTTGTCCCATAAAGCCTGGAACAAGGACGACACGGCTCTGAATCGACTGCGATCGGCGTTTCATCCGTTTGACCGGGTCAAACACCCGCTAATTGCACGGGCGGTGGATATCGGATTCTTCGAGGATCGGCCGTATTTGGCAATCGAGCATATTACTGGACGCAGCCTGAAACGAATCCGGGAAGACCAGCCGTTTTCAAAGCGACAGGCGGCGGCTATTGGGTCGAAGCTTGCAGATGCTCTCGCGGCAGTTCACGATCAAGGAATCAGCCACGGATCGCTGTGCGAAGAGAGTATTGTCATCGACGCGGCGGAACGGCCCAGAATCATCGATTTCGGCGTCTGCACCCTTGATGAGAGTGCGAAGGTTGCGAATGCCTCGGCAGACATTGCCAGCCTGGTACAGATCATTAATCGCTTGTCGCCAGAGCTTAAAATATTCCCCGCTCAAAGGAAATCGGAATTGCGCAATACCCACGCAAGAGAGCTAGCCAGGGAGTTTGAACGTGAGGCTCGACCTTGGCTGTTGGGATTTCTGATCCGCATCTGGAAGAGTTCTCGATCGGGCAGAGAAAGTGGGTGAAATGAATCTACTACATTCGAAAATATTTGGGAGAGTGAAATCCGTAAACTGCTTGATGGCCTAATCTTACATCGAAGCCAGTTCGCCACCCCATCTGAGGCGGAAAGAGATCGTTGGTTCAAATATCGCAGTCCAATTCTCGATCGTTGCCACCCAAAAATTGCTACACCTCCTGCTACACCAAATCAGACACTTGGGGCTGACCAAAGTAACCAGGCCGTAAATTTAGCAATATCAATAGTTTGCGGCGATTCATTCTGTCCCGTTTTGTCGAAAGCACCGCTTTGCTAAGTGGTCCGTTTCACAAATAACGTCCCAGTTCGGCCAGACCTTTGGTATAAGGAGATGATCGCCAAAAAAAATCCCGGCAAGGAAAGGATTCCGCCATGCCAGGGCCGCGATCCGCTCGTTGTACCTTCCCCGACGATTTTGTGCAAGAGGCGCTCGATAGCGTTTGCCGACGAACCCTCGCCGTTCAGGTCGTGCAACGCTTTCGCCTCGTATTGCTCCTTCATGAGCATCCTGACCTGCGAACCGAAGTCGCGGCCGATGCCGTCGGCCTGTCACTTCGGCAGGCGCGACGTTGGCGAAGTCGATGGGCTGCTGGCGATTTCTCGATCGAAGATCTTCCTGGACGTCGGCGCAAGCCCGCTTTTTCCCCTCTGGATCAAGCGTTGATTCACGCCATGGCCTGTGAAACGATCGCGCAAACCAAGGAACCGCTCAGCCGCCAATCGCTCGCCGACCTGGTGCGACGAAGCCAAAAGGTGTTGGACAAAAAAATCAGCCGCAGTACCGTGTGGCGGATGTTGCACGAGTCGGCAATCAAGCCGTGGCAGTATGAGCATTGGCTTTTTCCGAAGGATCCGCGTTTCGCCGAGAAGGCCGGGCCGATCCTCGATTTGTACGCGGGCCATTGGGAAGGCCAACCCTTGGGGCCGAAGGACTTTGTGCTGAGCATGGATGAAAAGACGAGCATCCAGGCCCGAGGGCGTACTCATGAGGAGATGCCGCCGGAACCGAATCAGACTCGTCGGATCGAATCGGAATATGACCGCAATGGTGCGTTGCAATACTTGGCAGCGTGGGATGTGCATCGTGGAATGATCATGGGACGATGCGCGCCGAAGACGGGGATCAAGCCGTTTGGTCTGTTGGTGGATCAGGTGTTGGAGCAAGAGCCGTACAAGGCCGCAACGCGGTTGTTTTTCATCGCGGATAATGGGTCGTCGCATCGAGGCGAGGCTTCGGTGCAGCGCATGCGTCAGCGTGACAACCGGATCATCTTGGTGCATACGCCGATCCATGCGAGTTGGTTGAACCAGGTGGAGATCTACTTTTCGATCATCCAGAGGAAGGTGCTGACACCGAACGATTTTCCGATGTTGAAAGCGGTTCGGGTACGTTTGGCGCTGTATGAGGAATTGAGCAACCGCACGCCGCGACCGTTCAAGTGGAAGTTCACTCGACAGGATATGCTGGATTGGCTAAAACGTGCGTCGCCGCATTTTTTAGCAGCTTCTGCTGTGCAGGGAAAAGGAACGGGGCAACTCGGACGTTATTTGTAAAACGGACCACTAAGCCCATGATTCGACGATTTTTGATGGAACACCTGGTCGGCGAGCGAAACCTCGCCCGGAACACGCAGCGGAGTTACCGTGACACTCTGCGGTTGCTGCTCCCGGCGATCGCTGGCTTCGCCCGCAAACCGATCGATCGCTTGGCCGTAACCGACATGTCGGCCGATCGTGTGCGGCAATTTCTGAACGAACTGGAGCAGAAGCGGGAATGCTCGATCTCCACTCGCAACCAGCGGTTGGCTGCCATTAACTCATGACGAGGTTGAGGATACAGGCGTGTTAGGCCATGCCATTGGTCCGCATCCCGCCTATGGCTACGTTTACAATTCGGAACGTGAACGACAGAGTGCCATGAAAGATGAGTGCGTTGCGTGTTGTGCGGGCTTGGCATCCGAGCATGTCTTCTTTGCAGTCCCCCTGAACACAGACAACGAGAATGCACAAGGTGATTTTGACAATATCATGAAACTCGAAGGTTTAGGACTCCGAATTCCAGGAAAATGCAACGGGTCTGTGGGTGATGAGATGACTTGGGGCTACATTGCCCGCTGTTTGAAGAACGCCAAAAAGCACGTGAAAAAGCATCGAGACGTAATTGATCGTCTCGCCAATGTATTGATCGAAAGACAAAGACTGAGTGCAGAGGAGGTGGGGGAACTGCTCTGCAATTGGTTCTCGGAGGACTAAGCATGTGTGTCATGAATCCATCTATATAGACTCACACCGCAACGATCAAAGCACTCACCTTGAACCAGGCCATCCAAAAATGCAGATTGGAATTTGTGATTTGGCAATTCTGGGCAAAGGCCAGTAAAATCTCTCCGTCACGTTTCCCAAGGCAGATCGGCTCGTCCCATCAACCCGCAGAGGAATCAGCCGATTTAGTCCCATCAAACAGTAAGTGGTGCTGCATCTTGTTTGGAACCAACGCGGCAGAAGGATGTTACCTATGGCCGATCGCAATCCTCAGTGTGTATTCATCGCCCAGAATATGGCCCAAGCTGTTGTAGTCGCTAACTGGCTGAACAATAATGGCATTGCTGCTGAAGTCATGGATCTCATGACACTCGGAGGTTTGGAGGGGCTTACCCCCTATGCTCCGAATATCTCAACACGCGGAATCGAGATCTGGGTGGATAATCTGGATCAAATACCCCAAGCACGGGAACTCATCGCCCAGCACGAATCTTCCCATGCTGAACAGGAAGCCCAACGGAAAAATCGAGGACCGTTGAAAGTGCGATGTGCCGAATGTGGAACCATATCCGAATTTCCAGGCCAGCAAGATGGAACGGTTCAGAGTTGTCCACACTGCAATGCTTATTTGGATGTGGAAGATGCTACCACAAAAAAAGATCAACCTAATGAGACTTGAGTGTCCCGACCCGAAGTGGTTGCTGCTGATCCCAAATAAGCAAACCCGGACGGAGAAATGACGTGAACGAAGCACTCAAACAACGTCAGGCGCGAAAAAGCGAAAGCTAAACGCGGTCGGCTTTTGAAGGACTGCGAACCGTTCACTTTGCTTATAGCGGCGGATTACGTCGAGAAGATCGGGAGGTCAGTCCGATCCTCGGCGTAAGGTTGGCCTATTTGAAGTACGCGAGCCAGGAGCAGATTGACGCGTTGAGGGGGCGGATTCCAAGCCGCGAAGTCAATATCCCGATTTACGACCGCGATCTCAGGCAGAACAGGCCGAGAAAGGTTGTGTGCTTTGATTTGAAGTTCTTGATGGGCATTCTTCAGTTCTTGGTGACGAGTCCGGGGAAGTACTACCGGGAGGTATGGGAGGGTTATGTCAATCACCATTGATAGCTACCTCGTCCATGACGACGCCATCATCCGGTGCCGGATCGCGAATAGGTTGCCAAGCCAATAAAATGGGCGCGGTGTGCGATCTCTCGACAACGATCCCCGTTTGGTAAAAAAACGTCATGGACCAGAATCGCTGCCCATTCTGTGGCCTGGAACAATCTCGCATCCATCTGGAAAACGAGTTCGCGGCTGCCTTGCCTGTTGGAGAAGGTCTTGAGGCACCTTGGTCCTGATTGGCCGAAGTGTTTTGCTGCATGAAGAGATCGCTCATTTCACCTTCTTCGCCACCAAGAACCACGCCTTCGGCCCGCCCTCGGAGAACGACAAGTCCTTCAGATCAGACTGAACCTCGAACCTCACCGGCTCGGCCTTCAGTCAACATCCACCGCCGGAATAGCAGGTGGAAGCAGGTAGTCTCGCAAGGGCGACAAACGGGGTGCATGACGGTGTTTCTCCCGCCGAACACTTCGCTAATAAGCTGGCAGCGGGATGTCCGCGACCACTCGACGCGGAGGCTCGCCGCTCAACTTGCGCAATTCGTTCAGCCTTGCCTTTATCCTTATGCATCCTCAGCTAGCTTCCCACCGACAGAAGTCCTGAGTTCGTCGATGGGATCGGTCTCCCCGCAAGGTAGCCGGATAGATTCGGAGGCGTGGAGACAAACGAACAGATACGACGAAACCAAGAGTGAAGCATAAGTGCGATACTCCCGTGGTCTTGTTCAAACCAACAATAATCACCCGTGGGTTGTTTGTCGATCACCATGCCATCATTGGGGAAAACGAGTCCCCTCCGAAGCACAACACACATGTCAAACAGCGGTTGTTCGCGATTCTCGTCGCGGCAAAACTCCTCCAAATGCCTGTTTATCGTTGGGATAGTGAGACCGCCGAAGGCAAAGATGTAGTTGAACATTCGGACGGGGGCATTGAAAGAGATACCTCCTTCATTGCGGAGATATTGAAACTTCCGCCATGCCTGGATCGCATTCAGCGAATTGAAGAGATGGCGCTTGTCGAGGCTTGACTTCACTTCCACAGTGGCTAACACTGCCTCGCAGGGAAGAAGATACTTGTCCCCACCGACCCGAAAACTCGGTACGTCGTCTCGGACAAGTGCCGCATCTACCTGTCTTCGGCGTTCTTGGCTTGCTTGCGTCAGGGTGTGATCGATGATCTCTCCCGTAAAAACTCGTAGTCGCGGCGATAGATTATCTTGCAGGAAGTCCTTGATAAAACACTCACGCGCCCCTCCTAAATTATCGGGGTGATCCAAGACCCCTGCCTTGCGAGCCTTTGCTTCAAGCTCATCCTCCAGTCGATTGCTGTACTCGAATAACAATGAACATCCTCCTGGGTGGAATCTCTCTGGTGCCTGATTATGCCGCCCGTTTTGCGATCTTTTGGCCTGCACCTGCTTTACCCCCCATTATACGAGGTTGTTCTGTCCTTATCTGCGGCTGCTTACGAGCCTTCAGCACTCGCGCGTACGCCGCTTCCCAAACACCGCTGAGTTGCAGAACTCGGAACACCAAAATCGTTTGCGCCCCTGCTTTTTTCCAGCGCATGCCACTGAGCTTCAGACGCTGCGTGTAGACCGTCTTGCACGCCGCTTCTGTCACCCCGCTGCCCCGAGACTTTTCGCGCACCAGAAAGATTCCACCCTTGTAATGACTACGATTATCCCTAGATTTGAACAGTTCTGCCCAGATCATCCAGTTATTGAGTATTTGAATGATCTTCAAGGACATTTACAAGGTGTTTACAACGTCCCTGTAACAATCCAGGACACACCCGGTAACTGTCAATTCTGGAGCACTGTTGCTTGGACTATCGTTAGGTCATGTTGCCAAATTTACGGTTGTCTCGCGGACAATCCCGAAGATTAGACACCTACGAGCTTGCCGCGTGGCGACGGCCCGCCGCCAGAGTTCGAGGACTACATCTTGACCGACACCGCCGATGACTTGCACGGGCCGTCGCCACTAGCCCCCCCCACGCCCTCGCGGCCGAGTTTGGGGGGCGATCCCAGCCGAGCCTCAACAGCATCGGCAATTTGATCCTGCACCTATGTGGCAACCTGCGTCAATGGATCATGGCTGGCGTCGGCGGGGCATCAGACCTTCGCAATCGACCTGTCGAGTTTGCCGAACGTGGGCCGATCCCGAACCCGGAGTTATTGCGTAGGCTCGAAGCGGTCGTCAAGGAAGCCAAGCACATCCTGGCAGGTATCGATGCCCGGCAGCTTGTGGAAGTCCGACGCATTCAAGGGTTCGATGTGACTGGGGCGGCAGCGAGCTTCGACAGCGTTCCGCATTTCCGGGGCCACACGCAGGAGATCGTCCACATGACCTCGTTGCAGTTGGGAGATGCGTACAAGTTTGCCTGGACGCCAACCACACCGGAAGAAGGCACCTGAGCGGACCATCTCTCATACCGATCAACACGTGAATATTTTCGCTCGCCGATGATGTCATGATGTTGAATCCCTGGAGGTAATGGCCAAGACCGACCGCGCATACATAATCGAATGTGAAGGATGCAAACCATAACTACGCGACGTTCAGCGCTTGAAAGCGATCGCGCTCATTCTGCTTCTCTCTTTGCGTCGGTATATGCGAATTGCTGACCTGCATTGTTTGCACTTGGTCGATCCCGTCTCCGCAATTCTCGGGCCAGAGGTCTCTTTTTTTTGCCCGGAATAATTCTTCCGGGCCAAAACACGGTTGCATTGCGCTGACAATCGAGTCCAACGGTGGCATTTATGCACATCGCGCGGTTGCGGTATTGCCGATGTGTGGAATCAGTGTTTGTGATTGCTTCTCTCAACAAGTTCTTAAGCAAAAGAATTGCTGAAAACATCTTGGAAACATTCAAAAAGCCTGCCCCTCGCCCTCTGAAGTACGATTCTTGCGAGCAGCTTTTGGATTCGGGAAGGGTTGCGGCTTTGCCGCGTTGTGATCCAGGTAGAAATTGACGGGAGAGCACGGACTCGTCATTCACCCACCCTCACCTGAAGGGTCACCTTGTTCGCTCCCGGGCCGTTGTTCGTGACGACGATCTTGAACGTCCCATCCTTAAAGGGAGCCAACTTCACGAGGCTCTTCGGGCTAGGGCTGGTATCTTTGGCTTCGAAATACTCGCCTTTGGCACCCCGGATCGAAGCCGACACTGTTCCTTCGGGAGGGTATTCCCCTTCCCGAGGATACCAATTGCGCAAGTCCCATGCCATTATGCTACTTGAATCGATTGCGCAGAGTCAGGTTGACTTCTAGAACGTTAATCAGATCTGTGCCAACAAGGCCGCCGAGGGGAGTGTCGCTTTTTTCGCGAAGCAAGTCCTCGATCTCGGTGCGAACTTCCTCCGGATTGCGATTCGTTTTCTCGGCCCACTTCGCCGCCACTCGATCCAGCTGGTAGAGGGCGTTCTTCAAGGTGATGTGCGGGTCCAACCCCGACCCGGAAGCCATGATCATGTCAGCTGGCACCGGTTCCAGATCAGCTTCGGCGATGCTCTTGCCGCCACATATCAAAGAAGATTCCTTGGATGTCTTTGCCCTTATTTACCGGCTCGATGCGTTTCTCGGTCTTGCCCTCGGCGAACGTCTGGTCGACTGAACCGGGGAATGTGCCCGGGTGGTCGGATGAATAACTCGTGAAGAACGGCACCGCGAGGTCTTCCGGTTTTGGCTTGGGCGTTCGCGGGTTCTTCTCGATCCACGCGGCCATCTCGATCGGGTGGTCCGTTTGCCAGGCGGCAACGTATTCGCTGTTGAGCGGGTCGGCCTTTACCCAGTTGACTGCCAGGGTGGGATGTCGCCTTTGCCCATTGCGCCACGATGCCGGGTTGGCCACGGAACTGGTTCTCTTGAAACCAGGCCTCGATGTCCGACCGTATCAGCTGCCCTTTACTTACACCGCTGCGGTATTTCACAATCGGGCCAAGTTGCCGGGCCACGCGATCCCGCAACAAGTAATTGTTCGCCCCCCAATTGCTCGCGCCGGAAGCTGCGGCATTGTACGACGCCGCCGAAGGACGAGGCTGGAAATACTCCTCGCCGGTGAAGGGTTGGGCGATTAGTCGAGAACCAACCGCATCCTTTTCTGAGGTAGTCAACCGGCCATTCTTATCGACAAGCCCACCCCTGCGCGTTGCTGGGAAACACCGTCCGACCGATGCCCCACAAGATCAGCGGATACATCACGGTGCAAAGGGCCAGCGTGAACAGGAGCAGCCACAAATTCGCATGGAGATGACGCATGATAGTTTTTCCGTTTCCATTACCTGGAGTGTGTTTTCACTGAATAAGACCCAGGGCAACGAGCAGCAGGTCGATAAGCTTGATCCCGACAAACGGCACGATCACGCCACCCAGCCCCCAGATCAGCAGATTGCGGCGCAACAGCGCATCGGCACCACGGGCCGGTATCGGACCCCCTTGAGGGCGATCGGAATCAAAAGCGGGATGATGATCGCGTTGAAGATCACTGCGGACAGGATGGCCGAGGTCGCCGAGTGCAAGTCCATGATGTCGATTACTTTCAGCCACGGGAGATTCGCGGCGAACATGGCAGGCACAATGGCAAAATACTTCGCCAGGTCATTGGCCAGGGAGAAAGTCGTCAAGGCCCCCCGAGTCATGAGGAGTTGCTTGCCCATTTCCACGACCTCAATGATCTTAGTAGGATCGCTCTCCAGATCCACCATGTTGCCGGCCTCCTTGGCCGCCTGCGTACCCGAGTTCATGGCGACCCCAACGTCCGCCTGAGCCAGCGCGGGGGCATCATTGGTGCCGTCGCCCACCATGGCCACCAGCTTGCCCTTTGCTTGCTCTTGACGGATGTAGTTCAGCTTGGCCTCGGGCGTGGCCTGGGCGACGTAGTCGTCCAGGCCGGCCTGCTCCGTGATAGCTTTGGCCGTCAGCGGGTTGTCACCGGTAACCATGACGGTGCGCACGCCCATGCGCCGCAGCCGTTCCAAGCCGGTCCCGGATATTCGGTTTCAGGACGTCTTCGAGCACCACCAGGCCTGCGATCCGGTTGCCTTCACAGACCAGTAGCGGTGTCGCTCCCCGCGCACAGACCGCCTCGACCTGCTTCGCCGATCCCTGCGGGGATCGTCCCATCTGCCTTCCGAACGAATTCGATCACTGCCTCGACAGCACCCTTGCGCAGTTTCCGGCCGTCGGGCAGGTCGATGCCGCTCATGCGAGTTTGGGCGGTAAAAGCCACGAAAACAGAGCCTGCGAGCACGGACTGGTGAGGTGGACGTTCGACGTGTCCGATGATGCTTTGGAACAGGGCGACGATACTTTGCCCTCAGGAGTCTGGTCGGCGACCGAAGCCAGAGCGGCCAATCTGCCCAGATTCGGCTCCGTGTATCCGCCCAACGGGATGAACTGGGTGGCCTTTCGGTTTCCCACTGTGATCGTCCCGGTCTTATCCAGGAGTATAGTGTCGATATCGCCGGCTGCTTCGATCGCTTTGCCGCTCTTTGCCATGAGGTTGGCCCGCAGAGCGCGGTCCATGCCGGCGATGCCGATGGCGGCCAGCAAACCGCCAATGGTCGTGGGAATGAGGCAGACGAGCAGAGCGACCAGCGTCGGCACGTCCGTGCCCAGGCTTTTCACCGGTTCCCCAATATCCCAGTAATCCGTCATGTATTCTTCGGTGTACTGGGCCATCGGCCAGCAGGGCAGCCGTGACGAGCAAGAAGATCAGCGTGAATGCCGACAAAATCAGCGCCAGGGCGATCTCGTTCGGCGTGCGCTGGCGGTGGGCTCCCTCGACGAGACCAATCATCCGATCCAGGAAGGAGTTGCCCTGGTCCGCGGTGATCTCGACGACGATACGATCCGAAAGAACATGAGTGCCGCCGGTGACGCCGGAGCGATCGCCGCCGGCCTCGCGAATCACGGGCGTCGATTCCCCGGTAATGGCCGACTCATCTACCGAGGCTACGCCTTCAATGATCTCGCCGTCGCCGGGAATGGTCTGGCCGGCGATGACCACCACCCGGTCGCCGGCTTCAGGTCGGTCGAGACAGTTTCCTCGATTTCGCCGTTGTCGCGGAGGCGAGACGCCGGGGTTTCACGCCGCGTCTTGCGCAGGGCGTCCGCCTGAGCCTTGCCGCGGGCCTCGGCCAGCGCCGATGCGAAGTTGGCGAACCAGACGGTCAAAAACAAGCCAGACATCCAGGGCAACCAGATAAGGTCGAGAGCGCCTGGCTCTCGTACCCGAAACAGGCCGCGATAATGAAGAGCAGCGTCAGACACGGCCCCGACCTCGACCACGAACATCACCGGGTTTTTCCACTGAATGTCGGGCCGGAACATGAGGAACGCTTGCTTCAGCGCTGCTACCAACAGGTCGCGGAGCAAACAGGCTGTGACGCCTGCTGGCCCGGCGTTCCTCCTTCAGCTGCTCGATCAAAGAGGCTGGCCCTTCGGGTGGCGGACTGTTCTGCTCGTGACATCGGACCTCTCGCTCCGGCATAAGTGCCCGTCAGCGGATCGTAGTCGGGGACGAGGACTTAGCCGTCCAAAGGGCATCGGTCCCAGATGTTCCGCGACCGGTCCAAGCATGGCCGCCGGCATGAACAACAGTGCACCCACCAGCAGGATGATTCCCAGAAGAAAGATCCCGAAAGTGATCGTGTCGGTCCGGAGAGTGCCAACCGTGAACGGAGTTGGTTTTTTGGCTCCCAGGCTTGCCGCGAAAGCGATTGGGGCGATGATCGGCAGGAACCGGCCGAACAACATCACCAGGCCGGTGGCAATGTCCCAGTGCGGGCTATAGGGCGCAGGCGGGCTGAGGTTGTCTTCGGGCCGGTTGAAGCCCCAGGTCTGTTGAAGGCCGCCAAATTCCGAGCCGTTGTTGGCCGAAGCCGAACTGAACTCATAGAGGATCTGCGACAGGCCGTGCGAACCCGGATTGCTGGTGGATTTGCCGCCCCAGCCCGTCGCGGCGAACAGTCCTGTTGCGCCCAGGATCAGAATCGGGTGAACCAGCAGGGCCAGCACGGCCAGCTTCAGCTCGCGCGCCTCGACCTTTTTGCCCAGGTACTCGGGCGTACGTCCGACCAGCAGACCCGGCGAGGAAAACGGCGATGATGATATAAATCAGCATGTTGATCAGCCCGACCCCTTTGCCTCCGAAGACGCAGTTGATCCATAGGCCGAAGAAAGGGGACAGGCCGGCCAGCGGGTTCAGGCTGTCGTGCATGCAGTTGACCGAACCGCATGTCGCGGCCGTGGTAATTGCCGCGAACGTGGCCCCGGCCGATGTGCCGAAACGCAGCTCTTTGCCTTCCAGGTTTCCCAGCGACTGGTCTACCGGCAGACCGGCCATCGCAGGGATCGATTTCTCGACTCGATCGCCATGAGCATTCCGCATAACGAGCGTCCGGGCAGGCTGGTCCGTCAGAGCCGGGTTTGGCCTGCAGCGTGTCCCAATAGATCGCCCAGACAATCATGCCGACGAACATGAATAGCATCACGCCGTAGATCATCGCTGCGTGCCGCATTGTTCTTCAGCATCTTCCCAAACATGACGACCAGCGAGAACGGGAAGATCAGGATGTTGACGCACGACAGGAAATTGCTCAAGGCACTGGGGTTCTCGTAGGGATGGGCGGAGTTGGCACCGAAGTAGCCGCCGCCGTTCGTCCCAAGATGCTTGATCGGCAGAAGGACCGCGACGGGACCGCGGGCGATGACTTGTGGCACTGGCTGGCCATCGGGCGTCGTTCCCATCGCTCCGGGTTCGAGCGTGGGAACGGTTGCGGCCTTTTCGAACGTCATCGGCATCCCGTCCGCCATCAAGATCACCCCCATGACCAGGCTGGCCGGGAAAAACACATAAGCCACCATCCGCCACATGTCCAGGTAATAGTTCCCCATGTGGGGATCGCTTCGCAATGCGCGGGTGATGGCGGCCAGCGCACAAAAACCAACGCTGGCCGAAACGAACATGTACCAGCCGATGACTACCACCTGGCTGAAGTAAGACAGATGCTGTTCGCCGCAGTAGTGCTGCAAATCCGTGTTGGTGAGGAAGGAACAGGCCGTGTGGAAGATCGTGGTGGGGGCAAGCATGGTCTTGCCGTCCGGGTTCAACGGCAGCGCAGGCCTGCAGTGCAAGGACAAGCGTATCCAAAGAGGAACATGACCGTATTGAACAGCAGCATGGCGACCGCGTACTGCTTCCAGTTCTGGGGGCCGGTATTAACGCGTTGCTCAATCCAGTGTAACCATTTTGGCGGGCGATATCGGCCATCGGCGATTCTTGCGAGGTAAATTCCAAGGGGTATGGACAGAACCACTGTCGTTCCGACGATCAATGAGGGAAGGAGCCACATTACAAGGGCCTTTCGCTGTCAGACTTCGTGCGGTACTCCGTTTCAAATGTGCGGTTCACGCATGTCTCCGACTCGATTCGGCACAGCACGCAACGATCGGAACTGACGGCCTCAGCACGTTCCCCGTTATTGAGGAAACGGCTTACCCTCGTTGTGCTTTCGCGCAAGTTGCTCCAATAACTCAAAGGCACCAACCTCAAAAAACCGCGTCATGTCCCAGCCCGGAGGTAAGTGCCGGATGGCATTTTCGATGTCTTCCAGCAACTTTCGGTCTAGTGATAAGCATACAGAAACCTTGCCTTGCTGCTCGTTCGACATCGCAACCCCCTTCTCTAACAGTAAGACCGGTACTGTTGCGCAACTGCGTGGACCAACTGCCCGCACCGGTTTTTCCCCAGTTGGCGCAAGTGGAGGTTGAGGAATGGCAAATTCCATGCCGCCCGCTGGATGTCCTGACCGACCTGGAGAAAGACGCCGTTGCTTGCCGGCGGCAACTGGTCCTGATTCATGCAGCTTTCGACCAAGCCCGTGCATCTCGCATTGCTTCGGAAATAACGGGTTGCAGGACAGCAGGACGACATAACTCGTTGCTAGACGAACCTGAGATGATTGCAATAAGCCCGACCAGACTTGCAACATGCATGAACGAACCTACTAATTCGCACGCTTGATGAGACGATCCGAGCCCGGCTTCACTTCTCGTTCAACGAGGAATGACGCGCCAGTCACTCATCGACCAGTTCGCGCAGACTACAATCCAAGATATGAGGACCACACCAAGCCGAAAGATTGTACTCGCCCAACTGCCGGTTCCCCCGCTCGGGCCAGACCCAGTGCGCGGCAACGTCCCTCTTGCCGCTGCCTACCTCAAGCTTTGGGCCGAGAAACAGCACCTCACCCCTCACTACGACATCCAGATCTTGCCAGCCTACGACGCGAACACCTTGGGCGACCATGCCCCGACTTTGCCTGGTCTGGACAGTGTTTGACTAAAAACTCCGCGACGCCCTATACCTTCCGGCGGCAAGCTCCTTGAGGACATGTTCTCCGCCACCTCAATTGGAGGATGCCCGCGGGAGCACTTCCACGTCGTTATGGAAATCACGTATTTCCCCGTCGCGGTGCGCGTAAGAGAGTGAAGTCGGGAGAATAGCAAATTGGGATATGGAAGTCGCCTCCTTGTCATCCGACGACAAGTTTCTAGTGTCCTGAGTTATAAATTCGTTTCACAAGTATGATTGATCTTCTCGAAGATCAATTCGGCGCTGGCGGTCCAGACAAAGGGCTTGGGATTTTGATTATGTTTTGCTGGTGGGTGTGAAGTGCACCACATAACGCGAGTGCCTTTGCAACCAACGCTCCACGCGGGGTGTCTTATGGGTGCCGTAGTTGTCCATGATCAGATGGATCTTTATGGTTTGGTGACCATTTCCTTCAAAGTCTTCGTGCGATAGGGTGAAGGATGACGGAAAACGGAAGTCCGGGGAAGACTGCTGGTGCTTTCGTTACGTGATTCGGTCGAGAAAGTGTGCGAATTGGGGATAGCGCACAAAGCCGAATGGAACGGCGGCGTGGTTCAAGCTTTCTTTATGTGGACTTTTTCTTTGGTAAATCGCTGGTTTCGTGGACTTCGCGGCATTGGCACAAGAGGTGCATACAAGTTCAATGAAATCGAAGGCGGTTGATCTATCCAGTTAAAGGGGATGCCACCTTCTCTGGGCTCCAACGGAGGTCGTCATGGCTATGCAATCACGCGTAGAGTTTCCAATGCCGCAGTTCCAATTAGGCATGACAAGTTTTTTCGCGGTAGCGGTGTTCGTGGTCCTGCTTGCCGTCAGCGTCCTGGCGGGAGTCCTTTGCGGTCAAGTGAACCAGACTTCGGGGGTGATAGTCGGCTTGGCGGGCGTCATCGTTTCAGGTCTGATCGCCAGTGCAATCAAGGTGGCGAACCAGTGGGAACTCGCGATCGTCCTGCGGCTCGGGACATTCCAGGGAATCCGTGGGCCGGGGCTGTTTTGGATCGTGCCGATCATTGACCGGGTGCGACTTATGGACACTCGCGTACTCACGGAGGACATCCGCCGGCAGGAGGTTATCACCCGTGACAACGTGCCTGTCTCCATCGACGGCGTATTGTTTTTCAAAGTCGTCAACGTCGAAGACGCAGTCATGCGGATTCAGGACTACGCCTACGGCATCAAGCAACTGGCGTCAACCGCGCTTCGCGACGTAGTCGGGGGCGTGACGCTGGATGAACTGTTGGCTGAGCGCGACCGGATCGGCAAAATGGTCCAGGAAGTCGTAGGCAAACAGGCTCGCGAGTGGGGCCTGGAGGTCACCGGTATTCGGTTACAGCAGATCGACATGCCCGAGGAACTGAAGAAGATCATGTCCCGCCAGGCGGCCGCCGAGCGGGAGAAGCGTGCCACCATCACCAAGGCGGAAGGCGATCGCCTGGCGGCGGAGAACCTGGCGGCGGCGGCTGCGGTGATGTCCGCCAGCCCCGGCGCGATGCAGCTCCGTACCTTGCAGACGATCGACGGCTTGGGGCCTGCGGCGTCGAACACGGTGGTCATCGCAGTGCCGATCGAGATCATGGAACTCGTGAAACAGGCCGGAAAGGCCCTGCACCGTAACGGCAGGGCAGCGGTCCTGGGCTCGGGGCACTAAGCCGTCACTTGGAAACAAGAACCATGAAACGAGCAAGTCGCAGAAAGCCATGACCGCGCTCGCGTTGACCGATTTAACTTTCAAAGTCTGCTTATCAAGTACATCACCATCTCGGGCGGAGTCCTGCATCTGACCGGTTACTCCGAAACGATCCAAAAATAGAACGGGGAGACGTTCCGCGGCGGCGCTCATGAAGGACTGCACCCGAGGTAGGCCTGTGGTGAAAGGCTGGTGGCAAGCATCACCATGTTGATATCATGGTGGTCGATCCATGTTTTGGTTGATCGATGTGTCGGATCGGACCAGAAAGCCTCGATGCGTTCAGCAAGTGATCGGTACTGCTGCAAACGCTCGCTTACGGTCACCAGCGCTTGGTTTCGCTGCACCAACCTGCTGATCTGAGGCAGCCCGTGAATGCCGATCGCAAGGCCAAGCTCGCGAAATGCCAGGCGATGCTCGGCGGGACGGCGGAGTAAAATTGACCAGTCCAGCAGTTGGAAGCTACGCTCGGCGTCGACCAAGAGTTGATGCAACAGTTCGTGACGCACAATTCCTCGCTCGAATATCAACTCGGTCAGACGGGTCGCGGCATCCAAAAGTCCACCAATCCCGAGCGGGTCTTCGGTGGCCCAGCGGCCTTGCGCACACATCTGGGTCAAGTTAACAATGGCGGGGGTCAAGTCCGTCCCGTCAGCCTGGTCAAAACCTGGGGCTGTTTGCAACTCCAAACACGTAATCAGTCCATCCAGCGGATCGTGTTGGCCCATGGAGGAAATCAGAGGTCGGCTTAGGTCGATGCTCATCTTCCACACAAGTCGCTTTGGACTTCCGGAAGCGATTCTGTAGGAAAAGGCATTGAAAGCGGTTGCCGCCAACTCAGCGGCCCATTGCCGAAAGTGAGGCTCATCGGTCTCCTGGCCCATGCGGAAGAGGGCGTGCATCCATTTCGTTAGGTAATGGAAGTACTGACCATCCTGATGCCATTCCAGTTGCGAATCCGCTGGCTGATCCGGTCCTCGCTCATTCTGTGGTTTGCCGATGCGAAGGCCACCACGCGTAGGATGCCGCTCGCCTTCTTCGTCGGGCAACCCGCTGATCCAACCCTGACGCGGGTCGTCATCTCGATGGCGACCGAGGACATGATGCACCTGATCGACGAGTTGTCGTGCGAACTGCAAATACCGATCGTTGCCAGTTTGCCGAGCGAGGCCGAGGAAGTTACAGACCGCAAACGCGTCGGTCCAGAGGTAGCGGCGTGGCTTCGCTTTTCCGGAGACGCCGGTGCTGTCTGCGAATTCCTCCATCAGGGCTTGGGTGAGATCGGCTCTCATGCTGGGTCTCCAGACTTATGAGCCGCACTCAATGCGTAGAAGTGTGCGGCTAGGTGGGCGTGCGATGTTCAGCAACCTCTCGTCATTCATCAATAATGGCAAAGGGATGCGGAGGTTCGTGCGCGGCAGATTGTTGAGTCGTGAGCGTGCTGACCGCCGAGGTCTCGTCAAACCAGATCCACTCGTCGAACTGGTTGGGGAGTGAGGCATCAAAATAGTGGCTCAATCGCTCCGTTTCGGGGCGATAGATTACGCCGATTGCTCGTTCCAACCGTCTCTGCGCCAGTGCCGAGATCAACTGTTGATTCCGCGATTTTGTCAGCGGCAAGAAAAACGCATCGATCTCGGACAGGTGCATCAACCTCTCGTAGCTATCTGGGATAGCGGGGCGTACCTCTTTGATCTCCATTGCACCTTCCCAAGCCGATGCCGCCGCCACGGTTCCGTGGTCGGTCCCCTGTCCAATAGCGAAGACCTCCTTGCCGAAGGCTTGCCGGCAAAGCTGGCCGACGTTGATCTGGCCGTGTTTGCCAAACTGCGTGGCAGCTGCATTACCGAGATGAGAGTTGTGTTCCCAGACCACCGCTTTGGAGCTACCTCCATACCGGCCGAGCAATGAACGCAGTGTCTCGAACATGTGGGTGTCGCGATGATTCCAGGACTCATCCGACCCATAATACATGATCCGGTAATACTGCTCCGCATCGGCGACGAGTCGGGCATTCAATTGGGCGTCAAACAGATCTTCGCCGTCTTTAACGGCGGCAGCCACTCGACGCTGAGACAGTTCCTGAAGCATACGCACTGCTTCACGTTCGCAGCTTCGATATCGGCCGGACAAAGTCGCGCGTCCGTACGTGGCGGGATCACCTTCCCAGGGCGACAAGCATCCATACCGGACTCTTGCCACCGCCGCAGCCTCGGGATCGACACGATCGAGATACTTCAGCACACAATTCATGGAGGTGAATAGGCTGTAAAGATCCAGGCCGTAGAAACCGACGCGTTGCCCCGATGGTCGCTTGTGCAGGTTGAAATCGCGGAGCCAGTGAATGAAGTCGAGCACCTCTTGATTGCGCCACATCCACGTCGGGAATCGAGAGAACGCTTCCCAATCATGAGGCTCATCACGCTCTTTGTGGGTGACAAAATCGTGAATCCGGTAGGCATCGGGCCAGTCCGCCTCGACCGCCACAAAATCAAAGTTCTTCTTTTCGATCAATGCCCTGGTGATGGCGGCTCGGATACGATAGAACTCCGACGTTCCGTGGCTCGCCTCGCCGATCAGCACTAGCCGCGCATTACCCACTCGATCCAGCAGAGGCTTTAAGTCGGCGTTTTCGATCGAAGAAAACGGCTCCGCGGCATCCCGTATGAGTTCGGGTAATCCGGGGCGAGCCTTGGTAGTCGATTTGCTACTCTGATTCGGTTTTTTGAACTGCCCTTCCTCTGCCCAACCGGCTTCGCCGATCAGGGGGACAAACCGAACTGCGCCCAACTCATCGTATTCGAAGTCGTCGTCGCCTCGTCGAATCGCGCGAATCAGTTGTTGAGAGTCGAGATCCTCACCGAGCGGAATGACGAGTCGTCCACCGATACGGAGTTGTTCCAACAGAGCCGGCGGTATCGCCGGGCCGCCCGCCGCAACAACGATTGCGTCAAACGGAGCCGCTTCAGGCCAACCTCGCGTACCATCTCCGCAGCGCACCTGAATGTTCTCATAGCCCAACCGTTTGAGTCTTTCCCTGGCAGTGTCGGCCAATTCGCGATGCCGTTCGATCGTGAACACTTCTTTTGCGATCCGAGACAAAACCGCCGCTGCGTACCCCGAACCGGCACCGATTTCGAGAACCCGTTCATGAGGCGACAGTTCCAGCGCCTCGGCCATGTGCGCGACGACCAAGGGCTGTGAAATCGTCTGCCCGGAACCGATCGGCAGCGGCACATTGCGATAAGCAAACTCCCGCATTTCCTCGGGCACAAACGCTTCGCGCGGGACGATCCGCATCGCGCGCAGGACAGCTTCGTCGCGAATTCCGAGAATCCGCAATTCATTCTCAACAAGTTGTTCTCGTTGCAGTTCATAACTCATTTGAGTGACCCTATTATTTTTCGGTTTTTCAGATGGTGCGATTTCTGTGCCGCAGCTAATAATCGCATTGAATTGACCTTAACTTGCGCATCCCTTCATGTCTTTTACCATTCCGTGTGGCATCGAACTCGCTTACTACGCTACACAATGGGCATTGGAAAATGGGTAACCATTAACGCAAACGAAGTGCCGTTGGCCTTACCGGTTTTGCCAACTCGTTTTCAGTTGACGTACAGGCGCAGAAACGATGCATGGATGTGCGAAACTCGAAAGAGTGTGCGGAAGTCACACGTTCGACTTGACCGGAGGATAGGATAGTCGCCGGGAAAAAATGAGATGCTTTGGCGGCACGCGTAATGCAGACAAGAAATACCTAAAGCGATCTGTGCTATGCGAGCAAGAAAAACTTCGTGTGGCAGTTGAAGTTGCTCCATATAAGTCCGATTCGTCATTCGGAGTCTGATCTTCGGGTCGAAATTGAACTGGCGTTGGTCGAAAAACGCTGTGAAAATTCGCCGAAACACAAAAATGAAATGAGGAAAACTCCTATGGAAATCCTGCATCATAACTCAAAGCTCATTCAAGCTCATGCAGAACTTGAACTCGAATTGCAGCAGCTTGAGAAAGCAACACAAACATTAACTCGCTGGTCAGCGAGTTTGGGCTCGATGCTGGCAACCACCAAGCATCGTCTTCGCGAACATTTTCAAATGGAGGAGCAAACGGGTTACTTCAATTCTGTTCAGGAGCGAGTACCGCACTTGGTCGAAGAGTTCCGAGGAGAACATTCTCAACTGATGCAAACTCTTCAAGACATCCTTGAGGAAACAAAATCGGCCACCGAAATGGGAAATAGCTTGCATGAAAAGGTTCATACTTGGATTGAGGCTCTGCGAAGTCATGAGTCCAAGGAGAATCAACTGTTGATCGATTCGTTTGGTCAGACAACTAATGCCCATTGAAATTCCAGGACACAAGATTGGCATTCTGTTTGCTTCCATCGAATCGCGTATCGCCGATGGGGCGAGTTAACGACAACACACCAAAAGAGTTCTTAACATGCTGTCCACCTATGAACTGCCGGCTGACCTATCCAGGCTGATCGATCGTGACGACTCTTGGCAAATCGACGAATCGAACAATTACATGTAGGACATCGAACCGACGGCGCTGGCCCCCGGGCTTGCCAGTGTGAATCGCCTTGACGGGCAACTGGAACGCATAATCAAAGCATTCGAACAAGACGTTGAGGACTCATGTCCCTGACCATTCGAAATCGGATTTTTCTGATACTGGTTCCACTCCTGCTGCTGGTGATCGTATTGGGAGTCAGTGGAGTTGTGCTGCTCTCACACCTTGGCGGGCGCATCGATGCCATTCTAAGAGAAAACTACGACAGCATCATTGACATGGCGCGACTCAATGAGGCGGTTGGCGTCGAGAATGATGGTACGACTTGGGATCGAATCTTCGGGACGATTGAAGAGATCGAGACGGACACCGCTGGCGTGTCGGCTGAAGATGGCGAAGTTAACACCGTTACCCCTCAGGTGTGCACCGAGCGGCAAGGCGATACCCGAACGGACAGATTGGATTTCGCATTGACTGAGCAGCCGTTCCAACTCACCCAGTTGATCGGTACCGGCAATCCGATTCATCGAAATAGCTCCTTCCTCACGGTCAGCGCAAATGAAACCTGCAGAGTCTTGACGGGACAATAATGTCTCTGCCCCACAAGTTTTTACTACTTGTAACCGATCTTACACAAGAAATCCTTCCGCCATTTGATTTCGTTTTCGTCTTCAATGCCCTCGGGCGTGAATCCATCGACAACATCCAGGATGCCACGCCCCTGATCCGTTCAGTAACCAACGGCTTATCGATCGAATCAAGAACCTCGAGACAAAACCGCAATTAAGCACCAGGGAGTTAAATTGGACTTTCTATTTGCTCGACAGGTTGGGGTTCGACCGTTGGAGCGGTTGTGCGGATCCAATCGCAGTAAACCCGTCCGCACACCAATCCAACTGCCGCGCCCCCCCTGTTTTCCAGAAAGAGCATCGAGGATGCCTCGACATAAGCAATTACCGATTCACAACTTAGAACGATAAAGCTTTCGTTCTGGCGCAATGGCCCCGGAATTGCATTGATTTAAATCGAATCCCTAGCCGCCGCGAACCGCTTTCAAGCGAGGTACTCAAACTGAGCTTGAGGCGCACTGGCAGTGCAGATTTCCGGCGCTTGTCGCAAATGAAATCCATCATCCAGGTTGCTCGTCCAAGGGCGAGTATTCGCAGCTTGCGCGGAAATTGTTTCACCCTGATCTATAACCACTGATGCCAATCTGAAAGGTTCCCCCATGCAGTTTCCTCGATTTCTAAGTGCTCTGGCGAAGTTATCCCGCAAGTCCCGGCGCTCGCGCCCGGCCGAGTCCGTGCGCCCAGCACAGAAAGTTCGTCTGTTCCTGAGCTCTCTGGAGTCGCGGCTCGTCCCCTCGGGCTCATCTATATCAAACGGCATACTGACAATCACCGAAGCGCAGTCTGGCGGCTTCGCAGATACCGTTACCGTGACCGGAGCGGGCAAGTACAGTGTGACCGATTCCGTCGATACATCGAAGACCTTTTCCGGCGTCACGGCCATCGTCTATAACTCCTCTAGCGCAAACAACAGCATCGAATTCATCAACGCCTCCAACACCAGCACGCCTCTCAGCGGCAATCTCACAATCAACGGCCTTGGAACGTACAACGGCCTGACCGTCATTTTTCAGCAAGGCTTCAACGTCAAGGGCCAGGTCAGCATCGCGGACACTGGTACCGGGTCGTCGCTTGACGTCACCGCTGGGGAGGACAGCTTCGGCAGCTTTACCGTCACCGGCGGTTCCGCTGTCCCCGCGCCAAGAACGTTCGTCTCGATAAGCGACACCATCCACAACGGCTCGGTCTCCGGCGCACTCGTCGATCTCGAAGGCACATCGATCGCTGGCGCGGCCAATATTAACCTGGGTGCCGGCGGCGGCTACGTCCTGACCGACTATAGCCTCGATCTCGGTAATTCGTCCAATGATGGTGCCAACACCTCGGCACCGAACGTCAGCATCAGCGGTGATTTGACCGTTACCGACCTCCGCAGCAGATTCGACGACGCCTTCGAGTTGTATTCCGGCAATGTCGCCGGCAATGTCAGCATCAACGTCAGCGGGATCAACATCAACGAGGACCAGATATATCTTCAGAACTACTCGGTCGGCGAGAACTTGGAGTTTAACGCCAGCGTCACCGCGAACTATGACGAGAGCATCTCCATCGCCAACTCCTCGATCGCCGGAATCGTTAACATCAACGAAAGCGGTACGGCGTCTGATGCCAGCGCTTCAATTAACGCTTCCACAATCACTGGACAAAGGTTCGATCATGTACCAGGCTTACCCAGCGCCAGCTTGACGGTCACTCAATCGAATGGACATTCGGACGAGTTCGATGCTTTCGGCAACGATAGCAACTCGATCAACGGCTCGGTAAGCATCACCCAGGGAGCCAAAGCGTATAACGAAACCAGCATCACCGACTGGTCCACGATCCACGGCGCGGTGAACGTCAATCAGTCAACCGCGTCGGCCAGCTTCGCCGTTGTCGCCGCCGATTCGATCACAGGTTCCGTGGGCATCAACCAGACCACTTCGGCGGTAGGCAATTCCGCCTACTTCGAGGACGACTCGATCACTGGCAGCGTGACGGTCAACCAGGCTCCCAGCGCCGGCCCCTCCGAGGCCATCGTCGTCGACCTCAGTGTCCAGACGGGAGTCTTCTTCAATGGCGACTCGATCACCGGCAATGTGATGGTGAACCAGGCAGTTAATAACGGGGCATGGGACGCGAACACCGGGGTCAACAGTTCGAAGATCTACGGGAGCATGACTGTCTATCAAACCGCAGCGGATTCCAACGATGTCAATATCTCACAGAACGCGTCGGTCGTCGGTGCCCTGACCATCAACCAGTCGAATGCGCTGGCATCTGAGGACGACGTTTTTGTGGACAATTCCTCGATGAGTGGCGGGGTGAGCATCAACGAAGCTGGCGGGTCGGGTTCGGGTTCCGACTCCATCACTCTCTCGTCCAGCAAGATTAACGGCAGCGCGACGATAGCCGAGGGTGGTGCCGGCGAATTTGACCAAGCCTACATCGAGAACACTTCGGTGACGGTCGGCGTGACAATCAATCAGGCCGCTGCGGCGTCTGACTCCATCTGGATAGAGACCAATTCCTCGGTCGCCAACGTGAGCATCAACCAATCCTCCGCCGTGAGCAATCTGGTTGACGTCTACGGGAACGACTCGATCGCAGGCAAGCTGAACATCACCCAGTCGGCGGCAAACAATTCGGTTTCTGTCACCGGAGATCTCGGCACGGACCTGATTGGAGCGTTAACCATCACCCAGGGTGCCGGGTACAACTATATCGACATTGCCGACTCCTCCATCGGCGCGACCACCATCAACCAGGGCACCTCTGACGTCGGATACAACGAACTCGATATCGGCTCCGATATCAGCAATTCTTCATCCAGCACCAGCTTCAGCGGGACTGTGACCGTCAACCAGGGAGATGGTGTCGACAACGTCTACGTCGCCACTGTGGAAACCGTGGATTTTATCCATGCCGCCACCTTCACTGCCAACACCAGTGCTTACGCCGAGGCCGTTGACGGTACCTACGCGGAGGGTATGCGGACATACCACTACTACGCAACCACTTGATGGACTCATCCGCAACCGGGGGAGAGGGAATTGGTGTTCGCCCACCGTCCTTCCTATTTGCGGGTAATCGTCGGACCTGGTTGAGAGACGTGGCTTCGGGCATTGGGCACATTGTTTGCTGATTTTGATTTCCCAAGGAGGTCATCATGTTTCAGAAGATTCTGTTGCCCGTTGATCTGGCCGATCGCCACCAGCCCGCACTGGAAATGGCCGCCAAGCTGGCCAAGCCGGGCGCTTCAATCGTTACGTTGCTCCATGTGATCGAAACGATCTCTGAGTTGTCGTCGGGAGAGGACCAGGATTTTTACAAGTTGCTTCAGGCAGCTGCGCAAACATTTCTCAACCATTTGGGCGCGCAACTCGACGAGCGCAAAGTATCCTGGAATTGCGAGATTTTATTTGGACACCGGGCTTTAGAAGCGGTCCGCTACGCTGCGGAGCGCGGCACTGACTTGATCATCCTCACCGCACCTCAAATTGACCCCGCCAACCCCGGCGCAAATTGGGGCAGCCTGAGTTACAAAATCAGCATTCTTTCGAAATGCCCAGTGCTGATGGTGAAGGGAACGGACTAAAGATCAACCAGATCATCCAGAAAGTGAATGACGGGAGACTCGATCCCATTAAAGCGAGTAAACAGGCTAGCTGAATAGGCACCGGCAATGTCAAATATGAACAAATCCCCTTCGGTCACGGAAACGGGCAGTTTCTGACCCTTGCTGATCGTGTCTGCCGTGTCGCATGTCGGTCCACAAAGAGTGAAGGCGGCCTGATGAGGTCCAGCTCGATGAGCGACCGTTATGGGGTAAACGATGTGATCCAACGCCTCATTGAGTCCCTGGTAAATTCCGACGTCCAGATGGAGCCATTCCCCGTCGGCCCGCAGCGCACGCAGCATGAGGCGGGAACTCATTGCCGCCGCCGTGGCGACGATCCCACGTCCCGGCTCGGCCGCGACGGTGACAGGACGATTGGGAAGTTCCTGCTTCAGGACACGATCAACTGTGTCAAGAATCTCTTTCACCGTCGGGATCTTTCTTCCCAGGTAGGGCGCGGGAAAACCACCCCCGATGTCCAAGAACGTCAGATCGATGCCATCCTTTTTGAGATCGCGGAAGATGGCCGCCGCTTCTTTCGCCGGGCGTTCCCACGCTTTCGCGCTATAACACTGAGTGCCCACGTGAAAGTGCGTGCCATAGGGCTTTAGACCAAGTTCTTTACCCAGCTTCAAGAGTTTTCGCGCGTTCTCGGAGGTCGTACCAAACTTCTCGCCCAGTGGATGGGCGGTATCCTTGTTGTCGACCCGTAACCGGACATAGAGCTTCGATCCTGGGGCATGTTTGGCGAGTTTGCGGACCTCATGCTCGGAGTCGGCCATGAAGGCGACCATACCTTTCCCGAAGGCATAATGAATGTCGTCTGGAAACTTGACGATGTTGGAATAGATGCATTTGTTCGGCGAAACGCCGGTGTGGAGCGCAAGATCGATTTCCGCGCGTGACGCAACGTCGAATCCGCCGCCGAGGGCGGCAATGCGTTGGAGAATCCTCGGCTTCGGACAGGCTTTGATCGCGTAGTGGACCTCCACATCATTTCTGGCTTCGAGGAAGGTGAAATAATTCTCCGCGATCTGGGCAAGATCATAGACGAGTACTGGGCGTGGGATGCGCTCGAAAGCTTTGATCAATTCAGCGCTTGGGGGACCGAGATGGTGCCGCCTGCCGCGCAGCCTAGTCAGACGTTCGGCGACCTCCGCCGGAGAAGAAATGCCGATGGGCGGTAAGGGTTTGTCATCGCCCAGGGCATACGCGCCGTAAGAAGCAATCTCGGTGCCCGCAGCAAGGCCGAGCGTTAGAAGGTCACGTCGGTTGAGAGAAATCACGTTAGGACTCACTTCATCGATCGCGTAAGGAATCTGGTGTCATGTGGAGTGGTAGATAGGCTATCCGCGCTACCGCCGCTGTGCCATTCTTTTCTTTCTCGTCTGCGCCTTTCCCGGTCATGCCGGCTTGCCGTTTGCGGAATGAGCACGGCATTAAGGCCCACAGTCGGAGTGCAAGGAAATGATCCTCTGCGATTGCTGTGAACGTCGGGCTGGGCATTCTCATGGCCGTTGTTCATGCCAGGGCGAGCCATGTTCAAACTGTTTGCGCTGTGAAACGCACTGCCGTTGCGAGCATCCGCCCCAAGACACGGAGCCGAGTCCGCTCATTGTTCAGAAGTCGGAGTTGCAGGTCGAAGCATCTTGAAGTCGGCCGGGTGCTATCAGGCCGGGAACTTAAGCAAATCTTCGCTTCAGCAATCTCTTTGCGTCCTTATCCCGTGAATGATAGACTCCCTGATGTCCATCGCTCCCAGCGAAGAATTCTCGTTGTCGAGGGTGCCATGATCGCATCTCAGTTCATCTGTATTCTCAGTTTGTTATCCCATGCAATGGTGGCGGCGAGAGCACACTCCGACGAGAGAGTACCTTCCAAGTTCCCCGATTATCAACCTGTCTCCAACTGGCTGAAGGTTCCCCACGAAATCAAAATCGGGCCAGTGTCCGCCGTGGCAACAGACTCCGAAGACCGCATTTTCATCTTGCACCGGAGCAAGCGTCCGATCCTGATGTTTGATCGAGATGGAAAATACCTGCGTTCTTGGGGCGATGACCTGCTCAAGACACCTCATGGATTGCGAGTAGATTCAGCGAATAATGTCTGGGTTACCGATATGGGCGACCATCAAGTGCTGAAGTTCAACCCCGAAGGAAAACTGCTTCTAACCCTGGGAAAGAAGGGCGAGCCGGGTAAGGACCAAGATCACTTCAACCGACCAACGGATGTGGCAGTAGCCGCGTCGGGTGAGTGTTACGTCACCGATGGCTATGGCAACGCACGGGTCATGAAATTCTCAAAGGAAGGCAAATTCCTGAAGCAGTGGGGCAAAAAAGGAACTGGTCCGGGTGAGTTCAACATCCCTCATGCCATTTGCCTGGATGTGAAGGGGCGACTCTACGTCGGTGACCGGGAAAACAAACGTGTTCAGGTCTTCGACACCGAGGGAGAATTCTTGGCTCAGTGGATAGAAAGCGGGGCACCGTATGGACTTTTCTTGAAGGGAGACAGACTGTTTGTCGCGGATGGTCCGGCGAACTGGGTGAAGGTTCTGGACCTGGAAGGCAAGGTGCTGGGAAGATGGGGACAGAAGGGTTCCGGTCCTGGCGATTTCAATGGGCCACATATGTTGTGCGTCGATTCAAAGGGAGCAGTTTACGTCACCGAGGTTGCGGGCGAGCGGATTCAGAAGTTCATAGCCAGGCAACCTTGAGATTTGCACAACTCCCGAAGTCGGCTTCCAGCAGTTCGGCCACGGGGTCTTTACCACCCTCACCGTGCTCGATGCTCATTCGTTCTATGGCAAGCGATCGAGATTTTGAATGAAGATCAATTCTTCCGAATGGGAGTTTGATGGGGGTGAAATGGCTCGATTGTACAACGAGCGACGATACGCTCCGAGGAGTACGGTTCAATCGTAAGCGTCCAGCGACAGGGCTGATCGAGCGTAACCTAGAAGTAACAACAGTCGGAATCGACATTCCGTCCCATCGCTCGCACATAGACTATCCACGAAGGCGCGTTTTGAGCTTGGAGGAGGTTACTAGTGACGAAAAATCGACTTTGGCAGGCGTTATGCACCATCGGGCTGATCGGTGGTCTTTCGGTAGGGCAGCTCAGCGGCGCAGAACCCTCAATTGTTTTCGACAATCGCCCGGAAGCGGGAATACCAGAGGAAGCAAAAGCCCAGGAGCATCGCAAAGCGACGGCGCAGGAGGAAGCGCTCGCCGCAAAAGAATACCCGATCAAGTTCCGCACATTAACGGCGGGAACGATCAAATCAATCCGAATCCGCTACTTCAACAAGAAAACGTGGGCAAGCGAAAAGGACGCCCGCGATTATGTTGCCGGATTTCTTAGCAACAAGGCTTCGGAGGTTTTTGGCTTTCAAGTTTGGTCTCAGAGCGTGGGGGTGCCAGAAATCGAGTGCTTCGTTGAATTTACCGATGAACACCGGAAGAAACTTCTCGCGGAGAAGAAGGGATGTCGCGAAGGTCGGCTGCTCATCTGGAATACCGAGTCCTGCTTTCGCGACGCTACCGGCAGGTGGTATTTTGTAAGTGCGTTCGATCAGTTTCACAGGGCGCATCCGAAAGGCAATCGCGAACTCGTCAACCGAGCGAAATCGAAGTGACAGACAACATGAACGAGTGTCCGATGAAGTTCAATCGAGCGACGACCGTCTTAGCCGCGTACGATTGTAGGTAGTGACGACGTGGATGCACACTGGCTCGGCATCCCATGATGGTCCCGTGAAACAAGGGCAAATTCGTGAAACTTATCTGTAACCCTGGGGAATTTATGATTCGCACCGCACTCATCACCTTAGTCGTTGGCTTCAGTTCAACACCGACGACCTTGGCGGACGACAAGGATTCCGACAGCAAGAAACCGCCAGAAGGATTCACGCCTCTCTTTAACGGCAGGGATTTGGCTGGGTGGAAGGACGGAGAGAAGCAGTCTGAATTCTGGAAAGTCGAAGACGGCGCGTTGCATTATCTCGGCAAGGGCGGCAAGGATTTGGCCACGTCCAAGAACTATAAGAACTTCGAGTTGTGGGCCGATTGGAAGCTCAGCAAGTCGGGCGGCGATAGCGGCATCTTCCTGCGGGGCCGCCCACAGGTCCAGATTTGGGACACCAAGGATGGCTCCGGAGGTCTGCTCAATAATCCCAGAGGATCGCCCGGCCAAATGCCGCTGCTTGTCGCCGACAACAAACTTGGTGAATGGAACACGTTCTGGATCAAGATGGAAGGCAACAAGGTCTCAGTCAAGCTCAATGGCAAGCTGGTTGTTGATAACTGTGTCTTTCTGGAGGGCAAAGTCCCCGCCGAAGGCCCGCTCATGTTGGAAACTCACCGTGGGCCGGTGTGGTTTCGGAATTTGTTTATCAGGGAAACAGTTGAAAGGTAAATAGAGTTGGTCTTCTATCGGCTTTGGTGTCAACAGCGGTTTCAATTGAGGCCATTTTCGCGGTTTCGCGGGCCAGCGATCAGCTAAGCCGAGAACATTTTTTCGCCGCAAACTCTCTGGCGCAAGGTGTAGGGTAGGGAGTTTGCGGCGAAAAAATGTTTTGAGGAAGGTGGCTCGTTTCTGGCCGCGAAAGTGGCCCTATTTCTGACCGCGATCAACATGGTGGAAGCCGTCCTCGTGCTGCGGTAAGCCCAACCACGCTGAACACGGACCCGATAACAACCACTGCCGTCAGCACACGCTTGAGCTTGTCGATTATGCCTTCATCCCCAGCAAATGGATTATCTCCGAATCTTGCATCTTGGGAGAACTTCTTGAAGCTCTTTTACGTCCGCATCCGTCGCGCCCACATGAAGCCCACCGTGCGGCATGTCACCAAGATCGTGCAGCAGAAGAACGTGGCGAGGCTCACCCCGCAGACGATGACTTATTCCGCTTCGCAATCGCATTAAAGATCGTTACTCCAATGGCAACCCAGATTATTGTAATGGCAATATCAATTGCCTTGCCCCACCCTTCTCCAGCGATCTGTCGAAGCCACACATCTGATGGTCTAGGGGCCGTGACGCCCATCAACACGCCCCAGATCAGCGGAAGTTTTGGATTTGCATATTTGTAAGTGACGATCCACGCCACAACGAAGATCACGCTCGCAACAAACCAGATTACCCAACCGAGCGATCTGCCAGCCTCCTCTGCAACAGTTCCCGCCACCAAAACAAGAACGCAGAAGGCTGCGACCAAGGTGATGAACCAAGGCAGAGACAGGTATTTCGGGCTGCTGGCTTGCTGCACGCTATTCAGTTGCTCGCTCATGCCAGTCCTCTGTTTTGTCGGCCATTGGCGTGGTCCTGTGACTCTACATCGAGGGGCGTCAAATCAATTGTCTTCAATGTCCTCGTGGAGTCCAATCCGCCGACTGAATGCGCCAGCTACGAGAGGCAGTGCATCAAGGCCCACGGAAGGCATCTGAATCCACTACCACTTTAGACGGCGGCAGCGCTCGACTTCCGCCGCAGAACCGGCGACAAATCCAGCCCCGGCCTCCACTGCCGAGAACAGTGCGAAATTGACCACCGAACTGGTCACCACACCCACGGCAAGCCCAACGACGCCGAACACGGACCCGATGACAACCACTGCCGTCAGCACACGCTTGACCTTGTGGATCATGGCTTCATACCCTGCATACGGACTATCTCCGAATCTTGCATTTTGGGAGAACTTCTTGAAGCTCTTTTACGCCCTCATCCGTCACCTTGGTGCGGCCAAGGCTTAACTCCGTTAAATCCTTGAGTCCGTGAAGGTGTTTTAATCCGGCGTCCGTCACATTCGTGTTGTCGAGGTATAGTTTCGTGAGGTTCGGAGAATCTTTCAGTTCCTTCAACCCAGTATCCGTTATCTTCGTGGAGACGAGCGATAATTGCGTGAGATGTTTGAGCTTTTTCACTTCCTTCATTCCGATGTCCGTCACTTCGGAACAAGTCAGCAGGAGCCGGAAATGGAATGGCAGATCGGGCAGCCCGATGATGTCCGCATCGGCCTTGCTCCGTAGCAGGGCGAACGTGGGAATCGTCTGTTTCCTTTCCTCGTCGGTATAGACGGAGTACCTGGCTCCATGTTTGGCGTACTCCGTCTTGGCCCTCGTAAGCTGCTCCTCGGTTGGTTCCGGCTCTGCGTCCTTCTCTGGCAACTTCTCCGCTTCCTTCACATCCAGTTCCAGCTTGCCGGTGCTGAGTTTGCTCAGATTGGGGTCGGTCTCAAGCCACATAACCCGCTCATACTGAATCTGAAACTTCCCCGTTCCATAAAGGGTCCATTCCCTTTCCTCCCCTTCGCTGGCTCTCTGAGTTGCTAACCTTGCGTGGAACTTGAATTCGGCAATCTCGATCTCCTTTCCTGGTGCAAGTTTCACTTCCACCGGGCGGTCAAGAACCCCTCCATCACGGTCCTTTCTTTCGAGGGTTATCGGCTTTCCCTTGCTATCCGTCACGGCGGGCGCAGGGTAGTCGAAGAATTCAGGGTGGTATCGGACATTGACCGCCTCCTTGCCGACGTTCCGAACCCGGATGACAAGCGTGACCGTCTCACCAGGGTGGTAGGTCCGCTTCTCGCCGGGTTTGAAGCCCAACCCCGCTTGCAGGCCACCAACCTCTTTGCCCCAGGCGGTGAAGCCCTCTTTTTTCTCCTTCTCCTGTTTCTGTGGCAGATTACCTGCATCTTTCACTTGCGGTTCCAGCTTTCCCGACTTTTCGGGAGTTATCTTTTCTTGCATCCAGTTTTCGCCCACACCCCGGATGAAGCGCACCCCAAAGTGCGGCCACTCAAACTCCTGTATGACCCACTGCCCCTTCACCATGTTTGCCTTGAAGCTAATGCACCCCGAATAGAGATCGCACTTGAACCTGACCCGGCCTTGGGCCTTCTGGTCGTCCGACTCGCAAGTGCATTCTTTGATGTAATCCTCCTGAATGATAGATGCGAAACCCTTGCCCTTGGAGACGGTCAACGCCTTAGCGACCGCATTGGGATTGATGGTATCCGTCGTCCACTCGAAGTCCTTGTCGGCGTCCTTTGGGAGTTCCTTGGGCGGTCTGAAGGTAAGGACGAAGTGGGTCGGCGACTGGTTCGCCTTTGGCAACTCCCTCTTCTCCAAGGCAGCCTCGAAGTCCTCGTACCGTACCGAAGCCGCTTCGGGGAGCAGTTTCTTGGCGTGCTGTGGGGTCAGGCGTTTGAGTTCAGGATCAGCACTTTCGTTCTTGGATGCGGCTTCCGGCTCCCCCGGCTCCTTCGGCCTCGGCCTTGATGAGATTGCCTTGACTTCGAGTTCCAACTTCCCGGTGGCGAGCTTGTCCAGCGTGGGATTCGGGTGGTTGGGATTGCCGCTCGTTGGGCCAACGATACGCTCGCACTGAAGGCCGACCTTGCCCGTTCCATGTATCGTGAACAACCCCTTGTTGATGCCTCCTTTCGGCTGAAGATCGAGTTTCCATTCGTATAGTTCGACTTCCTTTCCGGGGGCGATGCTGGTAGTTCTGGGAAACTGCTTTCCCTCGTCCGTGCCTCTTCGCAGTTCGACTACCTTGCCATCGGCATCCGTTACCTTGGGAGGGTTTTCCAAGAAGAACCCATAGATGTGCTCGAACTCGACGGCTTTTTTGGCGATGTTGCGAACTCGAAGAATTACTGTGGCTGTCTCGCCGTGGTGGTAAGCCCGATGCTCGCCGGACGACCGGAAGCCCAGCCCCGCTTGCAGGCCACCAACCTCTTTGCCCCAAGCGGTGAAGGGTTCCTTCTCCTTCTCCTGTTTCTGTGGCACCGTCTCTGGCTCCTTCACGTCCAGTTCGAGCATTCCGGTGGCGAGTTTGCTCAGAATCGGGTCGAGTGTCCAATTGGGCCTTCCCATTTCCGGTGGCCCCAATACATGATCGTACTGAATGCGGACCTTCCCGGTCCCGTAAAGTGAAACTGGCCTTTTCTCCTTCGTGGTACTGCTTTCACTCGCTGGCCTGAGTTGGCGTTGCAATTCGTAAAGCTCGATCTCTTTTCCCGGTGCCACTTCCTCTTCTCCGGGCAGGTGTATCCCGACATCGGGGAGGACATCCGGTTGGGGAACGGCCTTACCATCGCTGTCGGTCACGGTGGGCGAGTGTTCCTCGAAGGGGCGAATGTAAGAGAACTTCAGTGTTTTCTTGCTGACGTTCCGAACCCGGAGGACCAGTTTGACTGTCTCGCCCTGGTGGTAGGCCCGCTGCTCACCGGGGCGGAAGCCCAAGCCTGCTTGCAGGCCACTGACCTCTTTGCCCCAGGCGGTGAAGGCTTCCTTCTCCTTCTCCTGTTTCTGTGGCACCTTCTCTGGCTCCTTCACTTCCAGTTGCAGTTTCCCGGTGGCGAGCTTGCTCAGTACGGGGTCGAGTTTCCAACGGGGCAGTCCCATCTCCGGTGGCCCCAACACATGATCGTACCGAATGCTGACCTTCCCGGTCCCGTAGAGCGACACTGGACTTTTCTCCTTCGTGGTACTGCTTTCACTCGCTGGCCTGAGTTGACGTTGCAGTTCGTAAAGCTCGATCTCCTTTCCCGGTGGTAATTCCTCCAGACCCACATCACGCTCCCCAATGCCGGGGATCATCTTCGGTTGGGGGACCGGCTTCCCATCGCTGTCGGTCACCGTGAGTGATTGTTCGATGAAAGGCAGGAGATGAGAGAACTTCACGGCCTCCTTGCTGACATTACGAACTCGCAGGACCAGCGTGACCGTCTCGCCATGCTGGTAGGCCCGATGCTCACCGAGGCGGAAGCCCAGGCCCGCTTGCAGGCCACCAACCTCTTTGCCCCAGGCGGTGAAGGCTTCCTTCGCCGCCACCTGTTTCGGTGCCGGTTCCACGGGCTTCTCCGCAATAGGCTTCTTTTCATCCTGCCCCGCAGCCGCCCGGTAGGTCAGAAGCGTAGCCCCGGTCGCCAGGAAACCGAGGATCATCATGACGGTAATAACTGCCTTCAGTTTGGTGAACAACATCGCCTTCAACACTCCTTCCGTAAGGGCGGCGGCTTTGACCGAGATTGCTCCCGTCCCCGCTGCCTTGCCCGCCGCTATCAGGGTCGCAGCTTTGATTGTGGAAGCCACCACCGACTTCGGCACGCCCGCCGATGCCGCCTCTTGTGCCAACACCGCCGCCAGCGCCCCGCCCGTCAACGACACGCCCCGTTGAGCGAGCCGCTTCGCCAACATGGTCCTTCCCCTTGCCACTCGTGCGGCGACGGTTCCTTCTGGTATGCCGAGATGGCTGGCGACTTCCCTCCGGGTCCGTCCCTCCAGATCGCACAGCACGATGACGGCCCGGTAGATGTCCGGCAGGCGACTCAACTCCTGATCCAGCAACGGTTGAATGTCGGCCCACGGGTCGGGTGCCCCTGCCTCGATGTCGGGCATCGTCGTCACCTGCACTTCCTTCGCCCTGCGTCTGGCGGCGGTCCTCCGTGCCTGCAACGCCGTCTGATAGGCGACTCCGTATAACCAGTTCCCCACCATCTCCTTCGACCGGATCGACGCCGCTTTTCGGGCGAGAACGAGGAACGTGGCCTGGAACGCATCCTCGGCGTCATGCTGGTGCAGCAGGCGGCGGCACACCCCCCACACCATCGGGCCGTGCCGATTGACGAGGACGGCGAAGGCTGCTTCGTCGTGACGCTCGATAAAGCGACCCAGCAGTACGGCATCACCAAACGCCGCACTGTCGGGCAGCAGCACGGCCCGGCGAAGCTGCTCAATCAGGCTGTTGGTCGGACTGGTCCGCATTTCTCTCCCTCGTCGGGCACCTCGCCCGTCTCTACCTTATAGCTGCCGCACCCCGGCATTTTGATGCACGACTTTTCCAACGGCGTCGAGGTGGCGGCGCAGCAGGCCGATTTGCTCGGCGTGTAGCTTCTCGTGCTAGGCGCATCGCAGCAGCCCCTTCAGCTTCATTGTCGCAAAAGAGATGTAGAGATTCACCGACGAAGGCAAATCGGCGCCGATGGTCACGTCCACAGCCAGGCTCTCGAAGGGCGTGTCCTTGCCGATGTCCGACCAGGCGTCCACCAGATGCCAGGGCATCGGGGCCTACTTCTTCTGGTCCAACTGCTTGGTTCTGACCGGCAGCGGGGGCGGGCCGCGAGTTGCTGTAATGGATCGCGGCGACATCTACCATGTGAACCTCAATCCGATCCAGGGCCGCGAGCAGGCGGGGCCTCGCTATGTGATTATCGTTTCGCCTCGGGCGTTCAACAGGCTGGGTACGCCGCTTGTCTGTCCGATTACGCAGGGCGGGAATTTCGCCCGTGAAAAGGGGTTTGCCGTCTCCCTGAGCGGGTCCGGCACAAATACGCAGGGTGTCGTGCTGTGCAATCAGCCTCGTGTTCTCGACCTGGCATCCCGTGGGGCAAAATTTGCGGAGCGTGCGCCGCAGCATATCGTTGATGAAGTGATTGCAAAAGTTCTCACGCTGCTTGAGTAGAAATGTCCCGTTGAAGCTGAGTCAACGTCGCCCAGTCATCGAAACAGGCAGCAACGGGACACGATTATTTATATGAAGCCTCTGCGGCGGCACCAAGCGTGCTTGCATGGCTAGACGGTGTAGGGAACCCGTATGTCTGGCTCGGTCTCGGGAAAGTCTTTCGTATTCCGAGTAATCAGCATCGTCCCGGCGTTGCGGGCGGTTCCCCAAATAAATGCATCGGCAGTCTTAATGCGGTACTGGCGGTGCAGTTCCAAAGCGGATTCGGCGACCGCACGATCAACCGCACTACGCTGAATCGACCAAGGAATGCGCGTACCGCCTTTTCTTCTTTGAGGTCGGTTTAGGCGGCTATAGGCGACCTTGCGTGGCCACCGCATGGGCATCGCCCCCTAACGGCAGGACTGTTTTTGCCGCCAAGGTACTTTGGCGGCTTGTGACACCGGTAAAAGAGAAAGCCACTTCTGATCGGGAGAGGGGCACCCGATTTTACGTATTCTTTGTTCAGGCATTTCTAAAGCTGTTTCCTTCGCCGTCTGGTTCAGTTCGTCTCCTTGGCCTCGCCTTTCTCAAGGCGTTTCCTTCCCTGTTTAGTTTATGCGCGGCACAGACGGCCAAACGATCGTCATTATTCCATTTGGTCTTGATAAGCGCCGGTCCAGACCGCAATTTGGGCCTCAATTGAAAACGCTACTGACAGACCGATGCATATAAACAAATCGCGTTTTCGATGCTTCGTCGGGCGGACCGACGTGCGCAAGGTTCAGCAACTCAACGGCATTCAGTTTCGGGTCTTTGCCCAGCTTCGACCGATTCAAAGATGGTCAAATTCCGGTAACTGATGTGCGTGTGAACTAAGCACCTGGCGGGCGCGGTCCGCGTCCCACGCTCGCACCAAGATTCTGACATTGAGGATGCCAGCAAAACTGCCCTGATTCTCTCCCTCTAAGTCGCACTTGATCCCTGCGGCCTCGAGTGCATTCTTGAGTATTTCTGCCTCAGTGAGATTATTGGTGGTTTGGACAACCACTAATTCGTTTGCATCCAATGTAATTGCTCCTTGGTAGTAATAGAGGAATGGTCGTTTCAGAATCAGCCTGAACGAATTAGGCTTTCCGTCGCAATCCTTCATCTTTAGCCGCACGTCAGGAAAGAAGCTGCTGCATCGATCAATGCTGGGCAGGATTCTCGAACCTTCCGCATCAAGTCATGCGGCGTAAGCGGTAAAGCGAGGCGGTTCGCGTTCGATGAAGCCATTGAACAATCAACCGGTCCAGTGGGAACAAGGAGTACTGGAAGTTGCGAAGACCCAAGTTCATCTCCCAGACAGGCGATAACTCCGTCGCATCCGCCCCATAAGAGTTCCATGTCAAGAATCAGTATGTCGGGCATGAAGCTTCGGAGAACACGCAAGCACGAAAGGCCGTCCGGCACCGTCCTCACGACATACCCACTGTCCATGAGGACTTCCCGGTATTCATTCAAGAGCGGAAAGTCTCTCATGGCGATCAACACATGGATTTCTTGGCTTGCGGATGTTGCCATGATGTTACCCGCCAAAATGGTGATGAGTGGGAGAAATAATGACTGCCGAACCCAACGCTCCGTGAGGTGGGTCATGAGTTCAAAACAACGCATTCGCGTGATTTGGTCGATTCTCTCAAGTTGAGGAGTTGGGCTTGGTCGTCTCCAGTCGTGCCGAAGTCGATCCAGGCAGCAGATCCAACAGAGAAGTGACCGGGGTGGATGAGCGTGGTTCTCGCGATGCGCTCAATGCGTCCCTGCGCACCCTACCCCCCAACTACGCAGACCGAAGGGTGGTAAGTAGTAATGAAGGCATCTGCGACTCGTCTGTTCTCGAGGTCACTATGCCAGCTTTCCGGCAGGTCGGACAGGAGAAGCACCTTACGCGGTTGTGTTGCAGTCTGCATTGGCGCAAATAATATTCCGCCAGGGTCCGAGAATAGTATCCGATGTCCGTCGAAGTGTTGTCCGTAATCGCATGCACCCAACCCGAAAACACCAGTTTCACCTTCTTCCACCGGAGTGACGTGGACAAGGTGGATCTTCGAGTACTCAAGTTCGGCGGCCATGCCGATTCTTAAAAAGGTCGAGCGGGGCATCGAAAACACCAGGAATGACAGCACAGAATATTCCCAGCGAGCCGAGTGTCGAGAAGAATTGCTCTACGAAGAACGGTCCCTCTTTGGAGTGTGTATTTGCAACTCCGGATTTCGTCGCATTCACTCCGTCATAGTTGAGAATGCCCCCCGCGAAAAGCAGTCCGTCAGGGCGCTTGTCCCGGACTACCGTCTGAAGCCGAAGGAGTGCTTCGGGGTCGCCATTTATCCCACTGATAACGAGAAATCGCCGCATGATCATTCCTTTTTGCAAAATATAGGTGTTGAAAGAGATCCCAAAGCCTTCGACGAAGTGTTGGCAAAGACTCTGGGAACAAGAACGACCAGCAAAACTCTGCCTTTTTTCTGTCGGGTTCCACAGCGGAACGTAATCCGATCCACGATAACCCCTGTGATTTCCAACCGAACAGTTACCTGCAAAATCCGTTTCGGATTTCGGTAACCTGAAGCGAACCCGGAGAGGTTATCCTTTCCCTCCCCGGCTAACGGTCAATTATTCCTGAGATTTCACGGCGATCTTCTTCGGTTGCATCTCGGCTTTCTTGGGCACAGTGACGGTGATCACGCCCTTGGTAGTGGTCGCCACCACTTTGTCGGCATCTGCTCCGGCAGGTAGAGGAATCGCGCGGTAGAATGAGCCCACAAACCGTTCAACGCGATGGTAGTTTTTCTTCTTTTCCTCCTTCTCTTCCTTCTTCTCGCCCTTGAGGCTGAGAACGCCGTTCGCCACTTGGACCTCAATGTCCTTGGGATCGACGCCGGGGAGGTCGGCTTTGACCGTGATTTCCTTGTCGGTTTCTTCGACATCGACGCTGCGGTTGCCACGCTTTCATCGCATCGCCGTTGCTGTACGGGAAATCGTCGGAAAGCCGATCGATCATTTCCTGGAGGTCCAAGCGGAACTGAGCGAGAGGGTTGTTTGACGGGCGAATCCATGGGATGATGCTTGTCATGACGAAATTCCTTTCGGTGAAACTGCCGGATCATTCTTCGAGGATTCTCCTGCGAGACCCGGCTTACGGTTGAGATATGATCGCGGGCAAATCCCGTGACCACTGAATCGAGAGGTGCTTCCGCAAAGCCTGTGCCGCACATCATACCTGCGTAGAAATCGGATTTAGAAGGCAGTTGAAAGCACTTTTTGTGGGAAGTTTTGTACGCGACATGAGCAGTCCATCAATGTTTTGTCATTTGGACTGTAACCTTTCGTCACATTTGCTCATCTTTTGAGACGACATCGCACAGAAAGTCGAGTTGAAAACGATCATCCGAAGTGGTTGTGGGCTCCGGTCCGACAGATTAACGCAATTGCGGGCAAAAGACGATTACTTGAACGCACCTTTCAACACCCGACGTTTCACCACTTCGACCAGCCCCAAATAGACTATCGTTGCCACGACCACAAATAGCAGATAACCGGTGGGAAGCGGGACAAAGCCAAAAGCTTCTGCCATGGGCGAGTACGGCAGCAAGAATCCTGCCAGGACAATTGCCAGGACTGTGATCGTCAACGCCCGACTGGGTCGGCTTCTGAAGGGGTTGCCGCCCGTGCGAATCACGAACAACACCAGTGTCTGGGTAGCTAACGATTCGACGAACCAGCCGGTATGAAAGAGCGTCTCGGACGCGTGGAACACTGCCAACAGCACCCAGAAGGTCAGAAAGTCGAACACTGAACTGATCGGCCCAATATAAATCATGAATCGTCGAATCAAACCGATATCCCATTTCCGGGGCTTTTGCACATATTCAGGATCGACCCGATCTGTCGGGATGGTGATTTGTGCCAGATCGTACATGAAATTGTTCAAGAGGATCTGAATGGCCAGCATCGGCAAAAAAGGCAAGAACACGGTGGCTGCCGCCATGCTGAACATATTGCCGAAGTTGGAACTGGTCCCCATGAACAAGTATTTCATGACGTTGCCAAATGCCTGCCGACCCTCAATGATGCCGGCGTGAAGAACGTGCAAACTGGGTTCCATCAGGATGATTTCCGCCGCGTCTCGAGCTACATCTACTGCCGCAGCTACCGAGATTCCGACATCGGCGGTGTGCAGCGCCGGCGCATCGTTGATGCCATCACCCAAATACCCCACCACATGACCCCGGCGTTTCAACGCCAGAATGATCCGCATTTTCTGCGTGGGGGCCAGACGGGCAAAGACCTGGACTTCTTCGACGATATGGAACAGGGCGGTATCGGTCACGCGGTCGATGTCCTCGCCTCGCAGCATGCCCGTGGTGTTGATTCCGACCTGTTTACACACATGTTGTGTGACCCGTTCATTATCGCCGCTGAGGACCAGAACGCGAACACCATCTCGTTCCAGTGAAAGCAAGGCTTCACTCGCTTCCGGTCGAAGTGGATCGGTAAAAACCGCCAGCCCGACGTACACCAGTTCGCGCTCGTCGACCATGTTGAAGGTTCCTCCCAAGGGAACCTTCCGAAAGGCCACCGCTAAAACCCGGAACCCCATTTCGCTCATCTGTTCATACGCGAGGACGATTCGCTTACGTGTGGCGTCATTGAGAGGCGCGGTAGCACCATTCTCCTCATAGTGGGTGCAGCAAGTGAGAACGCTCTCCGGTGCGCCCTTGGTTATCAACAAGGCACCGAATGTATCCTCAACCACAATCGAAGATCGTCGTCGTTCAAAATCGAAGGGCACCTCATCGCGTTTCTGAAAGGCTTCAATGTCGGCGCGGGGTGCTTGAGGATAGCAGTATCGAGTGGACTGCGAATACCACTCTCGTGGTAACTATTCAGATAGGCCAAGAGAAAAACACGTTGGGAAGGGTTCCCAAATGGATCGGTGACCTTCTCAAGATCCATTTCGCCGCGGGTAAGAGTCCCAGTCTTGTCGCAACAGAGGACGTCCATGCTGCCGTAATTCTGCATCGCCGCGAGATGTTTGACGATGACCTTCTGCCGGGCCATGCGCACCGCGCCCTGAGCGAGTGTCACCGCAGTAATCATCGGTAGAAATTCAGGTGTCAAACCAACTGCCAGTGCGATGGCGAACAGCAGCGATTCCAGTGCATCGCGACTTCATGACCGCGTCAACGAGAAAGACAAAGAACACCAGTACCAGCACCGTTTGCGTGATGAACAAACCGAATCGCCGAGTACCGCGTTCAAACTCCGTCTCCGGGGCACGTTCACTCAGTCGGGCAGCAATGTCGCCAAAGCCCGTTTTGTTTCCGGTCGCAAATACAACTGCTGTCGCGGTGCCGCTAATGATGGAGGTTCCAAGAAAGACCAATCCTGGATCATCGGCTCGGGCTGTCCCTTCTCGTGTTCTGTCGCTGGCTTCTTTTTCGACAGGCAACGACTCACCGGTCAATGCTGCCTGTTGAACGTGGAGATCGCGGGAACGCAACAATCGGCAATCGGCGGGAACCAGATCACCCGCGCTGAGTTGGATCACATCGTCTGGTACCACTTCATGACGGGGAACCTCTTTCCACTTTCCATCACGGCGAACCGTTGCTGTCAGAGCAACCGTTTCTCGCAATCTTTGGATTGCCCGGTGCGACCGAAGCGTCTGGAAAAAGTTAATACCGATACCTACCAACACCATCAGGATGATAATGATCGAACTCGTGACCTCGCCCACCAGCGCGGAAATTCCAGCAGCAATAATCAGCACAATCGCCAGGGGGTTTGCGAAGAGTGTCAGCAAATGCAACAAACCGACTCCCTGTCGGCTGGGTGATGGCTTATTGGGACCGATGCGATCGAGACGATCTCTGGCCTCCACCGAGGTCAAGCCTTGAGCGGGAGTAAGCGTATCGTTATTCATAAAGGAGACTTGCTCTGGGGTTTCATCTCTTCACCGCCTGTAGCTTCATCGCGGGAAAACCGATGTGCTATTTCCGGTCGGCGGAGCAGACAATTTTGTCGGAAATCTGCACGCGATATCAGCAACCCATCGATGCTTTGTGATTTGGACGGTTCGTTTTCGTCACACTTGCTCATCTTTTGATGACGGAATCGCACAATGAGTCAGGTTGGAACAGGAGTCGTGACGTGATTAACTGGTTACCAGGACTGCCGCGCCACGAATCTTACCCTGTCGAAGTCGGAGTAAGGCTTCGTTGGCTGCGGCCAGTGGAAAGGTCTGAACCTCGGTCCGAACCGGGATCTTGGGAGCCAGAGTCATGAATTCCTCGCCATCTCGCCGCGTCAGGTTAGCAACGGAACGGATGGTTCGCTCGCCCCACAATAAGCGATAGGGGAATGACGGAATGTCACTCATGTGGATGCCTCCACAGACAACAATCCCGCCCTTCGCGACAACCCGAAGCGCACTTGGGACAAGGTCGCCAACCGGGGCAAAAATAATCGCCGCATCCAACTCGTCGGGTGGAGTTGTGCCAGAATCCCCTACCCAAACAGCACCGAGGTCGTGGGCGAAACGCTGGGCACTCACGTCGCCTGCCCGTGTGAAAGCGTAAATGCTCCGAGATTGATGACGAGCAACCTGTGCCACGATGTGCGCGGCGGCTCCGAATCCGTAGATGCCAAGCCGCCGAGCGTCCCCAGCCATTACCAAGGACCGGTAGCCGATCAGGCCGGCACAAAGCAGCGGTGCTGCCTCGGCATCGGTATAGCTCTTCGGGATCGGCAAGCAAAAACGCTGATCCGCGACAGTGTATTCCGCATATCCCCCGTCTAACTGGTAGCCCGTAAAACGGGCCTGATCGCAGAGATTCTCTCGACCGGAAGCGCAATATCGGCAATTACCGCACGTGTATCCAAGCCAGGGAAGCCCCACCCGGTCTCCAACAGTGAAATGTTCAACTCTTTTGCCGATCCCTGCGACGATGCCGACAATCTCATGGCCTGGGATGATGGGGAGTTTTGGGTCAGGCAATTCGCCATCCACCACATGCAAATCGGTTCTGCAGACTCCACAGGCGCGAACTTGGATAAGGATCTGATTGTCGCTCAGCGTCGGGAGCGGCAAGTCAACCTCTCGAAGAGGCGCGCGTGGAACGTCGAGAATCATGGCTTTCATATAAAGACCAGCCAAAGTTTCCTGACTGCCATGTGACATAATGGATAATGGCTCAGTCAGTCTCTTGCCAAAACCACAGGCAAATCCGTATTGCAACACTCCACCAGTTCCAAATCAGTGGTTTCGCAAATCTTTTTCGGCCTCCAGCCAGAACTGAATCCCATCTCCTTCCGGCTTTCCGGCAGATACCCATTTGTGGTAGGCTAGTATGCGAATCTCAGCCTCGCATGGCTCGCAAGCTTGGTTGACCGCTTTTTCGGGTTTCGTTGGATTTGGTGCCGAAACCGGCTCGGTGGACACCAATGTCATAGTGCTTTGACGATGTTTTCGCATAAGTTCTCTCTCCTTCAAATGTGCTCAATCAAAGTACGATTGGTCGAACCCTTCACCGCATACCTTATACCAAACGGCTCGACTCCATAAAGATTGTGGATTTTCAATCGCTAGACTGGAACAGGCAGGCGTTGGGTGGTGGGTTGAACGGTTGATTCTAAGTCTGGTTCGTTCAAGTGATGGTGAACGGCTTTGACTGCTCGGGGATTCCGGATTCAAGGCCATACTTGTCGAATAACCTAGATGAAGCGATTCGGTGATCGGTGTGCGAAAAACGCCAACGACGAGCAAGCGATTTGAAAGTGATTGGTCGATAAATCATCCGCAGACCACCTTCTTTACTCGGAGTTGATCTTGATCATTTCAAACTGAACATCGATCGATTCGAGAGTGCCGGGCGGAGAGCAACTCATGGATGATCGATCAAGTGCATCGAATACAAGCATAACCATTGACGAAGGGTAAGGAGAAACCATGTCGGATTGGATCGCTGTCGAGGGAGCTTCATATCCCCTGGGAGCTAGTTATGTCGAAAGCACTCAAGCCTGGAACTTTGCCCTCTATTCCAAGCATGCAGAGAGCGTTACGTTACTGCTGTATGCGGAAGAAGATCTGGTGACTCCACTTTTCACTTACTCTTTCAGCTATCTACGTAACAAATCAGGAAGGATCTGGCACTGTCGGATTGCTCAGGCCCACATCCAAAATGCTCGCTTTTACGCCTATTCAATCGCCGGACCGGTCTCGCAAAGCCAATTTGAATGGCACTGCTTCGACTCAAAAAAGATCCTTCTCGATCCCTATGCAAAGTCGATCTATTTCCCACCGTCTTTTGATCGGGCAGCAGCCTCACATCCTGGGTCAAACGCCGGCAAGGCACCGCTGGGGTGCCTCACCGGTGCAGGCGAAGTCTTTGATTGGGGCAAAGACAAGTGTCCTCGTCACCAATCGGACACAATCATTTACGAGTTGCACGTTCGAGGGTTCACGAATAACCCCAATTCCGGTGTAGCTCCAGAGCGCCGTGGTACCTTCGCGGGATTGATCGAAAAGATCCCGTATCTGAAAGACCTGGGCGTCACCGCAGTCGAACTTATGCCGGTCTTTCAATTCGATACTCGGGACGGGAACTACTGGGGATACATGCCTCTAAGCTTTTTTGCTCCCCACCACGGCTACCTCAGTCAATCGGAGGATCGCGACCAACACAACGAGTTCCGCACTATGGTCAAAGCTCTCCATGCAGCGGAAATCGAGATCATCCTCGACGTGGTCTACAACCACACGGCGGAAGGCGACCAAAGCGGACCAGTTTACAGCTACAAGGGAATCGACAACAGTACTTATTACCTGATGTCCAGCAAGCCCGGTAATCCTTACGAGAATTACTCCGGAACCGGAAACACCCTGCACTGTTCCAACCGCTATGTCCGGAAGATGATTGTGGACAGCCTCCGGTATTGGGTCAAGGAAATGCATGTTGATGGGTTCAGGTTTGACCTGGCCTCGGTGTTTGCACGCAACGACGACGGTTCTCTCAACCTGGAGGATCCGCCGATCTTCGGAGACATCGTATCGGATCCAGACTTCTGGAACCTCCGTCTGATCGCGGAGCCATGGGACGCGGCTGGAACCTATCAGTTGGGCCATAGTTTCCACGCCTTGCGATGGTTCCAATGGAATGGCCGGTTTCGTGACGAAGTTCGCCAATTCGTGCGAGGCGACAGGGGCTTGGTGCCGGCGCTCATGCGATGCCTCTACGGCAGCGATGACCTGTTCCCCGACGACCGGATGCATGCGTTCCACGCCTACCAAAGCATCAACTACATTACGTCCCACGACGGCTTCACTCTCCACGACCTCGTAGCCTACAACCGGAAACGCAATCAGGCGAACGGAAACAACAACATGGACGGCCCGGAGGAGAACTATAGCTGGAATTGTGGGTGGGAAGGGGACGACAAAACGCCAGCGGAGGTCTTGCAAGTGCGGCAGCGTCAAGCCAAGAACTTCTTCTGCTTGATGTTCCTGGCGAATGGCACACCGATGTTGCGTGCCGGCGATGAGTTCCTGCAGACGCAAGGCGGTAACAGCAACCCGTATAACCAGGACAATGAGACAAGTTGGCTCGACTGGGACCGGCTCGCCGTTAACCAGGACGTTTTTCGGTTCTGCCGTTGCATGATTCGATTCCGCAAAGTCCATCCGTCTCTGGGGCGAAGCCGTTTTTGGCGCGAGGATGTGCGTTGGTATGGCATAGGATCGAACGTAGACATGAGTCCTGGTTCACACACACTGGCGTTTTACCTGAGCGGAGCCTCTCAGAATGACGTTGATCTTTACGTCATGATCAACGCCTCAGAGAGAGAGGAAACCTTCCAAATTCAGGTGGGGCGATCCGGTGATTGGCGACGGATCATTGACACGGCCCTTGCCAGCCCGGACGACTTTCGCGAGCCGACAGAGGGACTCCCCATCGAGTCTTCATCTTACCTCGTCCGCTCTCGCTCCATCGTCGGATTGGTTCGCGGTTAATCGTGCCACAACGTCACTTGGGATAGAAAGTGGAGAGATGTGCGTAATTTGCAAGCTGTGTGTCAAAAATGCCTCTGATCCTGTTATTGCGATTCCTTTAAGAGTTCAGACCAACCTGATTTTGGCCTCCGCAGCCACCATTCGCTTCGGCAACGACCGCTTCCAACCTTAGACCTTGTTTTGGCATGATCGTTGCGATCAGCAACATCGTCATTGCCGAATAATGAATTCATCGGGCGCGAAAACACTGGTGCCTAGTGGAAAATAATGAAGCAGAATCAAGCACACAAGGAGTACAAGCAATGAAGAGCGACAGCGAACTAAAACGAGATGTCGAGAATGAGTTGAAATGGGACCCGAGAGTGAATGAACCCCACATCGGTGTCAGCAGTAAGGACGGACTTATCACTCTCTCGGGCCACGTCACTGCCTACGCAGAAAAGTCTGCGGCAGTCAAGGCTGCGAACCGCGTTTACGGAGTCAAGGCCGTGGCCGACGAGATAGATGTCAAGCTGTTTGGCAGCCCCAATCACACCGATGAGGACATCGCAATGGCGTGCATCAATGCACTCAAATCCCACTACGCAGTGCCCGATGAGAAGATAAAGAGTTACGTTGGAAGGCGAAGTCGAATGGAACCACCAGAAGCAGGCTGCCGAGTCTGCTATCCTGCCTGGAATCCACGGAATCACCAACAGAATTCGAATCAAGCCACTCGTCTCACCAGAAGACATTAAGAGCAAGATCGAGGCAGCGTTCAAGCGTAACGCCGAGATCGATGCTCGCCGTGTCAAGGTCGAGGCCGTCGATGGGATCGTGACCTTGCATGGGAACGTCAGTTCGTGGGCAGAGCGGGACGAAGCACAAGAAGCAGCTTGGGCCGCTCCCGGAGTTACGTTGGTCGAGAATCAGATCATGGTCCTGCCTTAACCCGTACGGGGTTTACGGCGGAGAGGAAGATCATAACTTTGCTTGCCGTGGCCACTTCCGCAAGCGAAACAGGCCGCATGAACTTGCTTGAGGAAGTTACCAAGCAAACAGTCGCCGCACGTCCCGCGAAACGCCCCATTGATCCTGTGCTGGAAAGGATTCTCTATGCCCGGAAGAATTGGTTGTCTTTTTGAAAAACCCCTCGGTCTGCTACCTTAAGGAGAAATACTTATGTTTCGTGATAGAGAAGATGCCGCGCACCAACTCGCCGATAAATTGAAGGATCGTGATTTGCTCGATCCGTTGATTCTGGCAATTCCTCGGGGCGGAGTCGTGACCGGAGCTGTGCTGGCGAGCGAACTCGGGGCGGAACTCGACGTGGTTCTGTCGCGCAAGTTGCAAGCACCGGCCAGCCAGAGCTCGCGATCGGTGCGATCGCCGAAGATGGACAAGTCTACCTCAACCACCATGCGGCGGGATTCCTCGATTCGATCAAAGAGTATCTCGCTGCAGAATCCAGACACCAACTCGCCGAGATCGCCAGGCGACAGAAACTCTTTCGAGGGAGAAGACGCCCAGCAAGTATTGCGGGGCGATCAGTGATCGTCACCGACGACGGTATCGCCACTGGATCGACGATGATTGCAGCCCTGAAAACGGCCAAGGCACATAATCTGAGAGGGAAAATGAACACCATTCGATCGATACTCTTCGCGACGGATTTCTCGGCACAATCGGAGACCGCGTTCCCGCTCGCCGTTGCACTGGCCCGAGACTATGGAGCACATCTATTGATTGCCCATGTCATGCAGCCGCCGATAGTGGCTTACACACCGGGCGAGCTTGGCGAGTTTGAACCCGGCGGAACCCCGGATGAAATCAAGGAACGGTTGAAGGAATTCGACCCCCAGGATTCCCGGATCAAGGTCGAGTATCGGGTCGTTCAAGGTGAAGCGGCCAGCGAGATTTTGCGGATGGCGAAAGAATCTCAGTGCGACATGGTCGTCATCGGAACTCATGGAAGAACGGGAATTTCGAGGGTTTTGCTTGGCAGCGTTGCGGAAGAGATTTTGCGGCATGCGCCTTGCCCGGTGCTGACCATCCGCTGTCCTGCGCCGGCCGAGCAAACTTGAGCGAACCCCAATCTTCGTCTTCGCTGATGGGGCTTCGGCGAAGGCGATTGGCAGGCGAAGTCAGAAGAAGCGCTTTTCGCTCGTCTCATCAACCGGCACATCATGGTTGGCTCACATTCCGGACGGAAATGTTTCCGGCACTTCGCCGTCCTCGACAACCTTGATATGGAGTGGATGAATTGCACGTGTCTGGTCGAAGTGGAGAAATGCGTCGTATCGGCCGGGGAAAACTGTCGGGACATAATTACCCAAATGTTCGTAATGCGGGTGGTACACGACCCCAATGGCGCGATGCCCACGCTCCCTCTTCATTTCATCGATGCTACGTGCTTCATCCAGCAACAGCAGCTTGTTGCCTGGTCCAACCCGGTTCAGCACATCCTCCCAGCTCCCATCGCGGGCAGGCGGAACTTCCATCCGTTCGATCGGTGCATCCCACTCATCGGCCGCGATGACGCTGCCTCGATTGGACCCGAAGCCCACCAACACCACCCCATCTTCCGAGTGGCGCTCGGCGCGTAACTGGCCGACGTTGACCATGCCGTCATCCACCATATCGGTAAAGCGGGCATCCCCCACATGAGTGTTGTGTTCCCAGACGATGGCCTTTGCCTGCCGGCCGTGGTGGCCGATCAGGCGGTCGAGAGTGTCGGCCATGTGTTGATCGCGAATGTTCCAGGACTCCGCTCGCCCACCGATCATGGTTCGGTAATAGGCTTCCGCATTCTTCAAGACGATTGCATTCTGCTCCGTTTCGAAGCGAGCTTCAATGTCCTCTTTGGATTGCGCTGGTGACTGGCTCCGCACTGCACGCAAGAGATCGACCACCTCTCTCTCGCACGAGTGGGGAACAAACCGAGTCGCGTGGGCGTAAGATTGGACATCTTCTCCGTGCGGCTCAAAGCACTGAAACGCCTTTTTCGCAGCCTGCAATGCCGCGCCATCCGTCTTTTGAAGATAACCCATGATCTGGTAAAGAGAGTCCCACAGACTGTAGACGTCCAGGCCGTAGAAGCCAACCTTTTTCACTTCCGCCAGATCTTGATTGTGCCGGCGCAACCACTCTGCGAAACGGACAACTTCCGCATTCGCCCACATCCAGGTCGGCCAGCGATTGAAGGCGTGCAGCACTTCTCGTGCACTCTCTCCAGAATCGGCATACCCTTTGACGTAGCGATTGACACGGTAGCAATCGGGCCAGTCGCCCTCTACCGCAATGAACGAAAAGCCCTTTTCGACGATAAGGCGTCGACTCAGCTCAGCTCGCCAGGAATAATACTCATGCGTGCCGTGAGATGCCTCGCCGATCAGTACATAGTTTGCCGAGCTAATACGGTCCAATAACGGGTCGAGATCGCTGGCCGAGCGCAGCGGTTTCGCGAGCGACCGAACAACTCTCAGCAATTCATCGGTTACCGGCGGTTCTACGTTTGCCAGATGTCGTCTGCGAACCATGACCAAAGTCCTTTCTTCATCGATTCATTGCAAAACTCGTCACCAGTCATTTGGCTGGAAAATCCCGCGGCTCATTGATCGTTCGTTCTTTTGCGCTGTTGTTGAACCCATTTCGCCATCAAGATAGGGCGTTGCGCGAGAATGCTGATTTTGAAACTCAGGCTACCCCAATCAGTCCCAGAGGTGGCCGGATCGACCCAACATACAAAGCAAACCATGTGCCGATGATCGGGTTACTCATTTTCCAAGCGAGTTCGGTACCCTCCTGGTCGGGTTGCAGGCCGATCCGCGAAGCCAGTGCCTCGCGCACCGCTGGATGATCATGGACGACCATAATCCATGCTGCGGGTTTCTCACTGTTTTTCTGCGACATCAAGATACTCCGAAGCAAGAACTCAAGTTGGGACGCTGCGTTGGATAGTTGCGGGCTCAAGGATCAGTCTGATGACTTCAGTCGGCGAAACGAATAGCAAAGATACAGCGACAACATCGCCGAAAACAAGCACTACCGAGACAAAAGCATACAATAGCAAAAATTGTTCGCCACCGCCGCCACTTGAGGAGCAAAAGGCTTCTCACCAACCGGCAACTTGCCTGGCTCTGACACCGATGGGAGGAAGTGCCCGAAATAGAGCACGAGATTGGACCGACCCACCGGTTTCCGATAATCCAAAATGTATCGGGGATGTTTTTTCCAACATGCCATTCGAGAGTCGAAATGGAATTAACTTTATGAAACAGACCCTACTGATTGCCGATGGTGATACCGAGTTGTGTGAACTCTATGGAGAGGGGCTCACGGATCTCGGCTATGACGTCGTAACTTCCTCGGACGGCCTTGACTGTCTGACGAAGCTCCGCCAGGCGATGCCGGACGCAATCGTACTGGATCTGGAACTTCTCTGGGGCGGAAGCGATGGAATTCTTGCTTTGTTGCGAGAAGTCAGTTCCATGCACATGATCCCCGTCATAACAACCTCAACAGCTGGCTACGCGCAAGATCTTGCCAAACGCATTGTGCCGCCCATTGTGACTTACCTTCCCAAGCCTTTCTCTCTGGCAACGCTCTCAAAGCATATACGTTCTGCCGTTCCACAAAATCCACGAGCAAATGCGGAAAACCCGGATCGCGTTCTTGGTGCTGGACAAGTCTCGTTCGATCATGAGGTGGCACCAGCAATGGCCCAGTCCACGATTGTGCTGACTCCGCACACCTGTGAGTTCCAATCTGAAGAGAAGCACGTTTCCCAAACAACCGACGCACTCCTGACGGCGAGCGTGGAAAACCTTCAACTGGTTGAACGCATCGAATCCGCATTGCAGGCGACTGGCTACGGGTCACTGCGGGACATCACAGTGTCAGTCACCGATCAAATCATCCACCTCGTCGGGAAAGTCCCCAGCTATCACCTGAAACAGGTTGCCCAGGCGAGCGCTCTGGCAATTGCTGGTTCGCGTCAAATCCAAAATAGGTTGGTAATACAGCGAGATTGACGTTGTTAAGGTTAAGGACAGCTCAGATACCTTGGAAAACTTGGCATCGCCTCGGAATTGCGATGAGAGACGGTCATGATTGAGTCTCGTTGGGTAATTGGACAAAAGTGGTTTGCTCAGGTTGGCCTTTCGGCAAATGCTGATACCACTTAGCGCAATCTTGTTCGCGACCACGCATCCGTTCTCCGCGGAGGACGTCTTGGTATGATTTGCTGAGCGGACCATCTCTCATACCGATCAACACGTGAATCTTTTCGCTCGCCGATGATGTCATGATGTTGAATCCCTGGAGGTAATGGCCAAGACCGACCGCGCGTACATAATCGAATGTGAAGGATGCAAACCATAACTACGCGACATTCACTGGTTGAAAGCGCTCGCGCTCACATCGGCGATGTTCAACGCTTCAAGAATTAACGAACTAAGGTGATCTTTGGAGTCTGCTTTTCTGATCCGTTTCGTCCGGTAAGGGGTCACCGTTGTTCGTTTCCGCCGAGTATTCTCGTTCAAATAGGTCCAAATGCCTTGCCGCTTTGCGATGGTTTCAATCAAGGCCATCTGCGCAATCCTGATCGCCTCGCTTTTTGACAACTTGATCGGTTGTGGTATCATTCTGCTTCTCTCTTTGCGTCGGTATATGCGAATTGCTGAACTCCATTGTTTCCACATTGTCGATCCCGTGTTTGCAATTCTCGGGCCGGAGGTCTCTTTTTTGGCCCGGAATGATTCTTCCGGGCGAAAACACGGTTGCATTGCGCTGACAATCGAGTCCACCTGTGGCATGTATGCACATCGCGCGCGGTTGCGGTATTGCCGATGTGTTGAATTAGTCTTTGTGATTGCTTCTCTCAACAAGTTTTAAGGACAAGCAAAAGAATTGCTCAAAACATCCTGAAAGATTCAAAATGCCTGGTCCTCGGCCTCTGAAGTACAATTCTTGGGAGCGGCTTTTGGATTTGGGAAGGGTTCTGGATCTCCGAAACAATGGTCATCCGCGATCTGCGGGACTTGATGAAATGGGAAGTCTGGGAAGGCGGCATCAGATTTGCGATGTGGAGGCAGGCTTCCTGACGATTCAATGTCGGGACCACTTTGACACTCTTTAAGAGAGGGCAATGATGTACAGCGTAGTGATGATGATGGCGATGGCTTCCGCTCCGGAAACACCGAACTGCGGTCGACCAGTCTATTCAAGTAACTGCGTCGGCTGTTACGGGGGCTGCGCCGGCTGTTATGGGGGCTGTGCTGGTTGTTATGGTGTCCGTCCCGCCCGGCGCTGCGGCTGCCATGGTTACGCCAACTGTTACGGCTGTCAGGGCTGTATTGGCTACCAGAGTGGAATTGTGATTATTGGGCAGCAGGTGACCACCGTGGACAGTATGCGTCCCACTGTGACCACAGGCATTCCAAGCAACGATGGAGCAAAATTGTTTGCTTCGGCGTCGATTGAGGTCTCACTCCCTAAAGACGCCAAGCTATTTGTGGACGACTACCAAGCCACCTCGCAAGGGATGGTCCGTTTGTTGGCGACACCGCCCCTCGAGCCTGAGAAAGACTTCACCTATACTCTGTCCGCTACGGTTGTCCGCAACCAGAAGGAGATAAAGGTCCAGAAACAAGTGACAGTTCGGGCAGGCCAGACGACTAGACTTTCATTCGACTTGCCTTCTGAGCCGGGCCAGCAACTCACGAGCAATCGTTGAGTTACGTAGTTTCTAAATGAAGAAGAATTCGGGATAGTATGAGTTGACCCGATGGCATAACCAAATTGTTGTGTCATCGGGGTTGGTGGGAGTTTTCATGTTTTTAGGTGGATCGTGAGCGCTCAAAACCAGAGCCGGGAGAACATTTCGATCCTGTTCTCGGAAGGTTCAAGTCTTTCTTCCCGCGAAACACTGTCGGCACTCGGCCCACTCGGCTACAAAATCGACGTGTGCGATCCCAATCCGTTTTGTCTGAGCAGGTGCTCCCGGTTCGTTCGACGGTTTTACCGCTCGCCTAGATTGGGTGCCGACCCTGAAGCCTATCTGCGATTCATACTTCGGAGGATCAAGGAGCGTCGCTATGACGTGTTGCTCCCCGTTCACGAACAAGCATTTCTTTTCGCTCGAATGCGGCATACGCTTGCTTCCAGGGTTGGAATTGCTGTGACTGCTTTCGACAATTTTGCACTGCTCCAAAGCAAAGCCAACTTTGCCAGGCTACTTACAGACCTCGGCATTCCGCAGCCGACAATTCAGTTGGTTCAGCACCGAGCAGAACTTGAAGCAGAGTCGGCATTCCCTTACTATGTCAAGCTGCCCTACAGCACCGCGGGGCAAGGGGTATGGCGAGTGGAAAATGCGGAGCAACGCGGAGTGCTTATTAAAGAACTTGCCAGTCGCGGCTATCTCAACGGAATGCCGGAAATTGTGGTGCAATCATCCGCCACGGGTATTCAGTGCCAAGCCCAGGCCATCTTTGAACTTGGAAGTCTGATTGCCATTCACTGCACCAGCCAGCGCTCTGTCGGAGTAGGAGGCAGTCAAAGCGCCCATCTCAGCGTAGATCATCCGATTGTCCAATCCCACATGATTCAGCTTGGACGGCACCTTTCCTGGCATGGGGCCTTGACACTCGATTACTTCTTCGATCCGAGTACGAAGCAGCCGTCTTATATCGAAGCGAATCCACGCATTGTCGAACCGATGAACGCCGTCTTGAGTGGAGTCAACCTGGCTGACATACTTGTGCGTTTGTCTTTGGGCGAGTCTTTCAAAGATGGGGGCATCAGAACGGGACAGGTCGGCATTCGAAGCCACGGCTTGCTTGCCACTCTTCTCGGTCTTGCGGAGAATCATGCTTCACGTTCCCAAATCGCTTTTGAGGTGTTCCAGGCCATCGTCGGGCAAGGAGTTTACGCAGAAAGTTACGAAGACGTGACACCGCTTCGATTGGACCCATTGAGTTTCGCCCCACTGGCTGTCGTCATCGCAGGACTTCTGGTTGATCCCTCCATCGCCAGGCAACTCTCGAGGCGAGCCGTGATGGACTATTCCCTGACATCCAGTGCGGCGCAAACGATTTCTCGGTTTGAAGACACCTATACAACTGCGAGGGACATCGGACATGCAACTCGTCAGCATCAAGATCGATAAGCCCAAAGACACCAATTTCATTCTGGGCCAGACACACTTCATAAAATCGGTGGAGGACATTCACGAAGCCCTGGTCACTGCCGTCCCCGGAATCAAGTTCGGCCTGGCCTTCTGCGAGGCGTCCGGGAACTGCCTTATCCGTTCGTCTGGCACAGACCCAGACATGACTGAACTGGCGAAGAAGAACGCAGCCGCGATCGGAGCAGGCCACAGCTTCATCGTCTTTCTCGGCGAGGGTTTCTACCCACTGAACGTGCTAAACACGCTGAAGGTTGTGCCCGAAGTGTGCCGTATCTTTTGCGCCACGGCTAACTCCACGGTGGTCATCCTGGCCGAGACCGAGCAAGGACGAGGCATCCTGGGCGTGGTGGACGGGTTCTCGCCCAAGGGCATTGAGGACGAGAATGAGATCAAGTGGCGGAAGGATTTCTTGCGGCAGATTGGCTACAAACAGTGAGGGGAGAGTACCTTGAATTCCGTCGAATGCATTCCTTGTTCTGATTGCGGCTTTGTCAATAGCAGTACGGGTCGCGAGATCATTGATGATCTCGACAAGCCATCAGGTTGATAGTGGGGATGGTGGCGTCCGAACGGTCAGATCGAGCGTTAGTGGAACTACCGGTGGGCTGCCTGCACACCAAGTTCAGAAGACATTTTAGGCGGTGATTGGTGAACTTAAATCCCGGCCATTATCGCCCGGGCTTTGCGACGATTGTACGCCTGGCGGTGGGCCTGAGCCTGAGCTTGCTTGGGGTTGGCAGCAGAGGAGGCTGGTTGGCCTCGGATCGTAGGTGCAGTGATGGGAGAACTGCGCAAAAAGTGAGTAGAGGGGATCGGCGGGCGAGGCGGTGTCGGGGGAGGCAGCAGTGACAGATCACCATGTCAATGTTGCAAACGGGAACCACGCGATCCCGGTGATCGGCGACATTCATGGCCATGCCGATGAACTGGTGCAACTGCTCGAAAAGCTCGGCTACCGCTGGAATGGTGGAGAGAAGTTGAGCAACGAGCATGTCATTTGGGTCGAGGGAGGCAGGCGGAATTCATGACCGACGACACCGCCATCCGTGATCCCGGCCAGATTCGGCAGGACTGCGCCCGTAAGCTCCGTGCCGTCCAGGTCAGCGAACACTTTCAGGCGATCCTCGGATGCCTGCTCGGTGAAGACTGGACCACACCCCGATTGGTCGAAATGGTCATCACCCCGGACGGCCACGTTCTTGGTCGCTGTGACGGCGAGGCGGCGTTCAAGGCGTATCTCGGTGCATCCGACGACCTCATAAGAAACATCCACGGGGTTGCTCCCGTTGCGGAACTTGATGGCGATGAAGTGGGATATTTGGTGGCGACGGTGCCCAATCCATGCCCAAACTCTTCTCCTACGTCGTTGACCACGATTACGGCTACGCTCCGTGCCCGTTCGGTGGCTTCTGCACGTTGGCAAAATGCAAGTACGGCACCATCAAGTGCAAGAACGGCACGAGGCGCAACATCGTGGAACTGGCGGAAGAGGGCGATTGGATCGCCGGGACCGGGGGCGTGGACCTGAGCAAAAGCGCCGGGCACGGCAAGCTGATCTACGCCATGCGGGTGGATGAGAAGATCATGCTCCGGGAGTATTGCGAGGGCAACTAGGGCAACCGGATCGACGCCGACTTCGACATCCCCGTGAAGGATCGTTTCGCCCTGATCTCTTACCACTACTTCTATTTTGGCCGAAACGCCATCGACATCTCGGACATCCCCCGGACTCACCTGGACCATCCCTTCGAGAAGACCGGGCCGGGTCATCGGTGCGACTTCAGCGAGGAGTTCGTCGAGGAGTTCGCCAATTGGCTGAAGGCCAACTTCAAGGTCGGCGTCCACGGCCCGCCCTGCAAGCCGCACTCGGAATTGAAAGCTGCCAAAATGCCCGACCCAGGTGCGGAGAAAGGGCTGCAGGCATGAGCAAGCAGGTAGTCCTACTGCGTGTCGGGATCGACTCCGGGTGCGGCGGCATCCAGGGGCCGCTGTTCAAGGACGGCTCGTTCGAGTTCGTTTGCATCCCCGACAACAAGGGGGTGAGCGTCCACACCTACGGCAACATGGTCGGGCGGGACGGCAGGCCGCACGCCGATTATTTCGCCGAATCCCGCAGAAAAGTCATGGCCGATCAGCAGGTCCACGTTGACCCGGAGTGGGAGACGTTCACCTACGGCGATCCAACGACCCCGAAGCGGTCCCTGCGGAACTTGCAGCCTGGGGATTTTCTCGTCTTCTACTGCGGCTTACAGAAGTGGGACTGCGGAAGGCGGCTGGAACCAGTGAGCATCGCCCGGCCCTCTACCTGGCCGGCTACTTCGAGGTCGCTCTGGCGGGCATGGCTGGCGATTTCGAGAAACGAGTGCTGGGTACGGAGTTCGGACGGAATTTCCATGTTCGCTATCCGGCTGTCTTCAAGCAGCAGAAGGACGACCTAGTGCTGGTCAAGGGCGGTCCTGGAAGCCGGTTGTTCAAGAAAGCACACCAGATTAGCACGGAGGGCAAGGACCGGGCCGGGAAGCCGCTCAAGGTGCTGTCGCCCAAGATGCAGAACGTGTTCGGCAGTTTCGGAGGCCACGTTTCCATTCAACGAAGCCCGCCACGGTGGGTGGAGCCTGGGTTCGTGGACAAGGCGATCAAGTTTGTGATGGAACTGGAGTAACAGGTGAGGTCTGCAAATGAAGAAAGCATTCTTCGTGCTCGTCGGCATCTTCGGTGAGGGGTTCCTCCTGGCCCCAAGCATGGCTCAGGATAAGAGCGACATGCCGTGGGTCGCCGTCTCCAAGAAGGGATTCATCCTCGATCCATCGGGCAAGCCGTTCGTCCCCTGGGGCTTCAACTACGACCATGACGCCGATGGCAGGCTCATCGAAGACTATTGGGACGAGGAGTGGCCGACCGTCGAGGCGCACTTCGGCCAGATGAAGAAGCTCGGGGCCAACGTCGTCCGGGTCCACCTGCAACTCGGCAAGTTCATGGAAGCGGCCAGACAAGCCGAACGAAAAGGCGCTGGCCCGGCTCGGCAAGTTGCTGGCTCTGGCCGAGAAGGAACGCCTCTACCTCGACCTGACCGGCCTGGGCTGCTACCACAAGAAGGACGTGCCAGCCTGGTACGACAAGCTGGCCGAGAAGGATCGCTGGGACGTGCAGGCCCGCTTCTGGCAGGCCGTGGCAGGTAGGTGCAAGGACAGTCCCGCCGTCTTCTGCTACGACCTGATGAACGAGCCGGTCGTCGCCGGTGGAAAACGGAAAGACGGCGACTGGCTGCCAGCGCCCTTCGCCGGCAAGCATTTCGTCCAGTTCATCAACCTGGACCAGCAGGATCGGCCCCGGCCCGACATCGCCCGTCAATGGGTGCAGTCACCTGACCGCCGCCATCCGGGAGAAGGACAAGCGGCACCTGATTACGGTCGGCCTCGTGGACTGGAGCCTGGATCGGCCCGGCCTGACTTCGGGTTTCGTGCCGGCCAAGATCGCCGACGATCTCGATTTCATCAGCGTCCACCTTTATCCCAAGGCAGGGAAGGTGAAGGATGCCCTCGAAACGCTGGCCGGCTTCTCGGTCGGCAAGCCCGTGGTGATCGAGGAGACGTTCCCGCTGGCCTGCTCGCCGAAGGAACTTGAGGAGTTCATCGACGGATCGAAGAAGCACGCCGCTGGCTGGATCGGCTTCTATTGGGGCAAGACGCCCGACGAGTTGCGCCGGTCGAAGACGATCTCGGATGCCCTGACGCTGGGCTGGCTGGAGTTATTCGAGAGGAAGGCGAAGGAATTGAGAAGGTAAGTCCATGACTGAAATCAACATCGGTCGCTATCGGCACTACAAGGGCAACGAATACACCGTCATCGGCACGGCTCGGCACAGCGAGACGCTGGAGGAGATGGTCGTCTACCGGCAGCAGTACGGTGAACATGGCCTGTGGGTGCGCCCGAAGGCGATGTTCTCGGAAACGGTGAAGGTCGATGGCCGGGACGTGCCCCGGTTTCAGCCCTTGGGGTCGAGCGGCGAGCAAGTTGGCGAGAGCTTCGAGAACATCTTCGACGATCTTCCGCAGCACTTGCCGAAGGAACTGGTTCAGATTCTCGTCCGTGCCGCTGACGTGCGCATCGAGCGCATCATCTCGCACGGCCATGCATCGCCCGCCGACTTCTGGTATGACCAACCGCAGCACGAGTGGGTCATCGTCCTGAAGGGAGCGGCGAGGCTTCAATTCGAGGATGGCATGGTCGAGATGAAGCCCGGCGACTTCATCAACATTCCGGCGTTCAGGAAGCACCGAGTCGATTGGACGACGCCGGACGAGCCGACCGTGTGGCTGGGGGTGTATTATGACCGCTAACTTCAGGAATCGGGCATGTTATCGAGATTGACGCAGTATTGGGTCTACGGCGGATTTCTTGCGGGCATCTTGATGCTCGTCTTGCTGCCCGAACTCGCCCGGAATTGGTCGATGGCCCTGGTTGCCGTGTTCTTGCAGTTGCCGATCTACATGCTGCACCAGTACGAGGAACACGACAACGACCGCTTCCGGCTATATCTCAACCGGGTGTTTGGCGAGGGCGAAGTTCTGTCTCATTCTGCCGTTTTCGTCATCAATGTGCCAGGGGTGTGGGGAGTCAACGCCGCCTCGTTTTATTTGGCCTCCTGCGTCTCGCTCGGCTACGGCCTCATCGCCGTTTACCTTACCTTGGTCAACAGTGTTGTGCATTTCGTGGCTGCCGTGGCGCTCCGCTCCTACAATCCGGGCCTGGGGACGGCGGTGTTCCTCTTCCTGCCGGTCGGCGTCTTCGGACTCCACGAATTGCAACAGACGGGCGAGGTCGGCTGGAATCACCACCTGGTCGGCCTTCTGGTAGCCGTTTCCATTCATGTGGCAATCATTGCTTATGCGAAGATCAACAAGAGCAGGCTTATGCGTGCGAATTAGCGCATCAGGCAGCCTCGATCCTGATGGACGCCGCCGAACGGGACCGGGTGATGCGTTTCGGTACAGGTACAAATTCATCCTAACACGGGGTTTCGTCGTTCGACTTGTTTCGGAGGCGAAACTGAAGAAGAAAAAAGGCTCGCGAAAGAAAGCGGTAAAATGAATAAAGTGCCCAAGTTGCCGCCTTCTCGCAGAGATGCAATAAAGTGGCGACCAATCCAGCCATTGAGGTAAGAATGAGCGAGCCGACACGCGAAGAAGTTGACCGGATGGCGGGGCCAGTGGTGCTGGAATTCGGCGCGTCGTGGTGCCCCCACTGCCAGGCGATTCAACCACAGATGACAACGCTACTCGCCCGTCATTCCGAGGTGAAGCATATCCCCGTCGAAGATGGACCTGGGAAGCCGCTGGGCCGGTCGTTCCGGGTCAAGCTATGGCCGACTCTGATCTTCATGCGGGACGGCGAGGTCGTGGGGGTGCTGGTGCGACCGGGGCCAGACGAAATTGCGACCGGGTTTGCTGAATTGGGTGATTGAACGGATTCTCGCTGCGCAGGATCATCCGGACCCGCCATGCAGCATCAAGATGAAGCGATTGTTTCTCAGGTTTTTGCTCAAACAATCATGCCAAACCGTCAGGAAGCCCCCAGAATGGCCTCAGAATCGATCCGGACAGTCTATTGCCCCTCAGCTTCAAAGGCTCAGGGTGTTATATAAGCGTTTATTCGCCGTTTTGCTATGACAATATTTTGATTGTATGATGCACTGGATTGTTGAAAAACCAAACCACCGCATTTATTCACCTATCCGCTTCCGAAACTAGTTCTCGATCAAATTCCTATACTGATAGTTTGCTCTCCCCAAGAAATGAAGGATCATTCCTCTTGTTGATAACGACTACTTCAGAACATCCGTCAAACAATCCCAACACCAACGAAAACGAGTTATTTGCGCAGTACCAAACCGTCATCCACAACGAGATAATCCCCTGGACGACGAGTTATCGCAAACTGCGCAGACTTGGCACCGGTGGCCAGGGTGTGGTGTACCTTTCCGAGCGATGCGGTACGGACGGCTTCGTCCGCCCGGTTGCGCTGAAAATCTTTTCGCCAGCACCCTACGCCGACGTTCGCAGCTATGAAGAAGACATGGCGCGCATCGCCCACATCGCTGCTTCGGCATCGGTAGCTCAGCATGACAACCTCGTCGATGTCCATAATTTCTTCGCGATCGACGGCATTCGCGTCATGGCGTTGGAATACCTGGAGGGTTACGATCTCAGCGAAGTCCTTACCCAAGGCATGTTGGACAGGACACGCGCCTGTGTCACTCCGGAGCGTTGGGACTACATCGATCGAGTCATCATCACCAATGGTCAGATACAACCTCGGTTGAAACCTGGCGTGGCGATCCAAATTCTCCGCGAGTGTTTGTCAGGGCTGGCCGCGTTGCACTCAAACGCAATCGTTCATGGTGATTTGAAGCCATCGAATGTGATGCTGAAGCGCACAGGGAACGCGAAGATCATCGACATCGGCTCTGCGATCAACCTGGAGCACGGCCTCGCACGGCGGATGTGGTCGCCCATGTATGCTGCGCCCGAGGTACTGGAGGGAGGGCCGAACTCCGAGAGAGCGGATCTGGCGAGCCTGGGTTACATTCTTGTGGAAATGCTCGCCGGCAGGTCTCCTTTCCACGGTTTGCAAACTTACCGAGAGTTGATCCATGCGAAGCGACGACTGGATCGCGATCTGCCGGGTTTGCTGCCTTCGGAGGTAAGCTGCAACGAGATGCTCATGAACCTGTGTCAGCGCCTGATTGCGCCTGATCCCAATCGGAGGTTTCCCAACGCGCTCGTTGCCGACTTTGGTCGCAAAGGCGCTGCGGAGTTCCACCGCCAACTGGTGAAATCTGATCTCTCCAGCGAATACGAAAATGACATCCGCGTCTGGTTGGAGCAAGTTGCCTGAGCGGCTTGAGTTGCTCGGCCAGAAAATCGATGCGATCAGACTCGTCTGAGAGGGACTCAAGGAAGGAGCGCATTTCATCGTGAGTCTCGCCTGGACTACTTGGGTTACCAGATCGAAGGGATCGATTCGCCAGCGTTCACCACCTCATATAGAGTGGGTTTCACAATCGGTGGACTCGTCTGGGAAGGTGACGCTCGCTGTGTTCGTTAATTGATGCTCTCGCAGAGTTGGATGAAGGGATCTGCGCCTGGCCAGAGGAAAACCGGTAAGAAGAGAAGGAACCCTTGTGTTCTCGAAACCCCTTCATGATTCGCCAAACATTGCTGGATCTTTGAAATCGCACCTGGAGTATCAACCCATGAGCAGATTCGTCTATGTTTGCCTCTTGATCCTTGGTCTCTTTCCTCCTGGTGTTTTCGCTGCCGATGAGCAGCGCTACCTATACGTCGCCGCACCGGGCATCCGTAACTACCTGGAGTTCGGGGGCGCGGGTGTTCTAGTCTTTGACATGGACAAGGATTATGCCTTTGTCAAACGAATCGATACACCAGAAAGCAAACGTGAGAAGCCCGACAACATGAAGGGAATTTGTGCCTGTGCAGCAACGAAAAAGCTGTACTTCACCACCACCAAGAAACTCTTTTGCATAGACCTTGTCAGCGAAAAGACTCTCTGGAAGAAGGCGCTGCCGTTGGGTTGTGACCGCATGTCGATTACACCCGATGGCAAGTTCCTTTACGTGCCGTCTTTCGAGAAAGACACCTGGAACGTCGTCGATGGAGCGACTGGCGATGTGGCGGCAATCATCGAGCCGAAAAGTGGAGCACACAATACCGTGGTTGGTTTGGATGGTACGAAAATGTATTTGGCAGGGCTAAAGTCTCCTCTGCTGACCATTGCCGACACAAAGACCCACAAAGCCGTTGCAACCTGTGGCCCATTCAGCGCGTCGATTCGTCCTTTCACCGTCAACGCTGCTCAGAGCAAAGTCTACGTGAATGTCAATGATCTGCTCGGGTTCGAGATCGGCGACCTGATAACTGGCAAGAAGACGCACACCGTGGAAGTGGTGGGGTTCAAGAAAGGACCAGTCAAGCGTCATGGCTGTCCGAGCCACGGTATCGGCTTGACACCCGATGAGAAGGAAATCTGGTTGTGTGATGGCTTCAACAGCAGCCTGCACGTCTTTGATCTCACGAACGATCCGCCAAAACAGATCCATGACGTTCAACTTCGCGAACAACCGGGCTGGGTGACTTTTAGCCTGGATGGAAAACGGGCCTACCCATCCACGGGCGAGATCATCGACACGAAGTCGAAGAAAATCGTTGCCGCACTCAAGGATGAGAGGGGACGAGAAGTTCACAGCGAGAAAATGATCGAGATCCACTTCAAGGAGGGCATACCCATCCGTAACGGCGATCAGTTCGGAGTTGGGCGATTGAAGTGATTCCAATTTTCTTGGAACGACCTATTCGTGCCATTCAGTCGGAGGTCATGACGACCCATGAAGGTCGTGTCCTTGATTGAACAAGTTTCTCTTCAAGGTTGATAACAGATGGACTCTCCCCACTTGAACCTCAAAGGAATCGTCGAGACTGCCATTTATGTCAACGACTTGGATAAAGCTGAATCCTTTTACAAAACGATCCTGGGTTTGCCTATGATCGCCAAGGAAGCGGGTCGTTATGTTTTCTTCCAAGTCGGTGACAACAATGTTCTTCTCGCCTTTCTTCCTGCTGCCACGCTCAAAGGAGATCATCTGCCCGCACATGGCGCAGAGGGACCAGGACATTTTGCTCTTGGGATCGACGCTCACGACCTGGATTCTTGGCGGCGAAAACTTCAAGAGAACGGTATCGGCATCGAGAAAGAAGTCGATTGGCCCAAGGGAGGCAAGTCGATCTACTTTCGTGACCCAGCCGGGAACTCGGCCGAGTTGATTACGCCTGGAGTTTGGGGCTTACCAAGTGGCTGGTGACAAATCGAGAGGCCGGTGGGTCTGAACGATCATTGTCCCTACGACGTTGGCAAGCGATTCAAGAAATGCTGTTTGCGCATGAGTCGAAGGCTGATGATCTACAGCGATGAAAGAGCGAACGGTAAGTCCAGGTCCAATGAGCGGGTGAAACAATAGAGTTGAGTTGGAAGACCCTCAGTTGTTCGAGTGTTTGGCAGACCTGTTGAAGCAATGACGGAAAGAGAGACAACGATGAAAGCAAACCAACCACAGCAGAGTGAATTGTCTGATCGCATTCGGGCTGCTGTCGAGAAGAATCCCCGAAAAATGACTCTGCAACTGGCCCGTGATCTTGGCGCACCAGAGGTCGAAGTTATCCGAGCATTTCCGCCTGAACGGGTCATGGAACTTGACATCGGGCGATGGGAGGAATTGCTGCGGAGTCTTGAGGCTTTCGGGTCGGTACGGGTGTTGGTGTCCAACGGAGCGGCAACGATTGAAGTTGACGGGCAGTTTGGTGGTTTCAGCACAGCAGGGGAATTCTTCAACGTACAGACTGATTCGCTTGACATGCATATCCGCTGGCAACAATTGGCTGCTGCTTTCGCAGTGGAAAAACCAGGCCACATGGACGGCATGGCTACTCGTAGCTTTCAGTTCTTTGACCAAACAGGTGCCGCCGCCTTCAAGATTTTCCTCAACTTCGGAGGTCCGCTTCCTCCTGAGCGAGAAGCGCAATTCATTGAGTTGCGGGCCAAGTTCAAGCGAGAGTAGTCTACTTTGAAGGAACTGCTTCGCTGAACGCATCAACGAGCACTACCGGCTGCTGTGCGCCAGGCAGAGTGATCTTGTTGTTGACGATGAAGAAGGGAACGCCATTCACCCCATCCTGTCGTGACCGGCCCTCGGATTCATTCATCGCTTCCATTCCTTCGTCGCTGTTCAGCATCGTCTCGGCCCGGTGCAGGTCCAGACCAGCTTTGGCAACCACGTCGATGAGCGCCTTCCGCTTGCTGATGTCCCGGCCCTCGGTGAAGTAGGCTCGGAAAATTGCCTCCACGATGGCCTTTTGAACACCTTCCTGGTCGGCGAGCCAAATAAGCCGGTGAGCATCTGCCGTTTTCGGCGTCCGTTCGATCCGATCAAAGGCGAAATGAATGCCTTCAGTTTCCCCGACCGCTACAACCTTGGCATCAAGCTCCAGCGACCGCTCCCAACTGCCAAACTTGGCGATGCGGTATTCCCTGCGGCTAATCCCTTCTCCGGGCATCTGCGGATTGAGTTGGAATGGGAGCCACCGCACCTTCATCGGCCCGCCAAACGCAGCGATGGCCTTTTCAAGCCGCCTTTTGCCGATGTAGCACCAAGGGCAGATCACGTCGGAGATCACGTCAACTTGCAACACCATGTTTTCACCGCAGATTATTTTTCCGTCAGCCAGCCCACCATCTTCCGCGTTACAAATTCCGGTTTGTCGCGATGCACGAAATGCCCAGCCCCTGGCACGGTTATGATCGTCAGATCCTTCTCTACCCACTTCCATGTGTCATTCAGCGCACCGGGAAGCAGTGCCTTGTCATCCAATCCGTGGATCATCAAGACCGAGCATTTCACTGGCGGGAATTTCACATCGGCTTTGTATGGCTCTCGTGGGTAGTTCGCCTTGTAATAGTTGAGCATTCCTTCCATCGACGATCGCCGCAAAGCGTTAAGATACACTTTGCGTGCTTCGGGTTCCTTTACCCAAAACACGAGCATCTCTGGCGTGATGAGTTTGGCCGCTCCTGGTTTCTGAAAATTGCGGGCATAGGCACTGTTTTTTTGTTGTTCCGGGTTATTGGCAAGTTCACGCATCAAGCCACTTGGGTGGGGCAGGTTCAAGATGATAAGGCGATCGATTTTATCGGGATGAGTCATCGCGAAATTCCAGGCGATCGCGCCGCCCCAGTCATGGCCCACCAGGACCATTTTCTTCTCTTTGAAGTGATCTAAGACAGCGACTACATCAGCTACGAGTTTCTCCATCTTGTAGTTATCGACTCCTTCGGGCTTATCGCTCTCGTTGAAGCCACGCAGGTCGATTGCCACGACCTTGAAATGTTTGCTTAGTGCGGGAATCTGGTCGCGCCAGGTGTAGTGATAGTCCGGGAACCCGTGCAGCATCACGAGGAGCGGCCCTTCACCGGCGGTGACATAGTGCAACTTGACCCCATCCGAGTCGATAAAACCGGATTTACCGATCTCGTCAGCGTGGACCGGAGAAAGTGTTAGCAGCATCAGAACAAGAGCGATCGAATTCAGATGTCGCATTGATGGGCCTCGTTTGAGGGAATGGAATGTTATCCGCCAAAGCGGAGTGCATTACGCCGATCTCACAGTGGATGATAATCTTCTTGAGATGACTTTCATTCGGTTGGTTTTTCGCGGCTTCTGACTTGGCTTCGTTTCTTTTGCAACGCCTTGGAAACCGTTTTCGAGCAAAGAGAGGGTCGCTCTGGCTTCCTCGATGCGCCCCGCATCTTGAAGCAGTCGCACGAGGCCCAACCCGATGCCAGTCATCTTGCTACGGTTGGGCATTGGGCAGCTAAGTGGGTCGTGAATTGCGAGCATGGTTCGGTATCCTTTCGGGATGCAAGCAACGTATCTGGTACGTCACTTTAGCCCTAAGAGTAAATACCTCATCCATGAGTCAAAAAAGAAGAAAGCAGCGGTGCTGAAAAACGGACGCACCGCGCGACGAGTCCCTTCGTGGCTTGCAAGTATGACCTGAAATGGATAACCCAGCAATATCAGTTTTTGCGGCGGCACAACAGGAGAATCGAAATGGCAACTTTCATCACCACGATCAAATTCACACAACAGGGCATCAAGGCCATTGACGAAACCACGAAGCGGGCGGCGGCAATCAAAGCGTCGGCCAAAAAAATGGGCGTTAAGGTCACGGACATTTACTGGACCTTGGGCGACCATGACGGCTTCCTGATTTTTGAAGCTGCCGACGACGAAGCCGCTGCGACATTGCTCCTGCACCTGGGAGCGTCAGGAAATGTTCACACTACGACCGTGCGAGCCTTCACCGCTGCCGAGATGGACAAGATTTTGACCAAGGTGCATGGGGGATGAGGACTGCTTTCCTTCGAGTATTGAACACACAGGAGTACCGCATGAAAATCCTACAGGTCATTCCCAAAGTCGGAATCGACTCAAAACTGAAAACCCTTCTCAAGAACACGGAGCGTCAGCTTCGTGGCCCACATACGACATTTGAAAGGGAAAAGGAGGGCCGGTGGAAACATGTGAAGTACCCTGGCTGGATACAATGGGACGACGCAGCGGGTGGCCTCTTGATCGCTGAAATCCGAACAAAAGTGAAGGACCACGAATGGCAAATTCTCGAAGCCTTCATCGGCTACCTGGATCGTCACTTGGGCGACCAGATCGAGAGCATCACGATTAACTATCGGTAAATCATGGAAACGGATGTTTCTGGCTATTCTCACACGCAGAAGTCACCGCTGTACCTTCTTCTGTACGGCACCGCTATCGCCTTATTCATCATTTCCTGTTTCGCAATTGACCAGTCTCGCATTGCCCTGATCCTTGCCGGCGTCTTGATGCTTTTTCTGGGGATGACTTTCGATCATCTGACAATCACGGATCAGGGCAACTGGCTGTCGATCTGCTTTGGCCCGCTACGCCTTTTCCGAAGAAAGATTTATTACGCCAACATAGTGAAGGTTGAGGTCGGACGGACGCTGATTCTCGAAGGGTGGGGTATCCACTACAGCATCCGTGGCGGCTGGGTCTGGAACTTGTGGGGCCGGTCGTGCGTCGTGGTCCACTTCAAGACCGGCGGGACGCTGCGGATCGGCACGGACGACGCCGAGAATCTGGCGGGGTTTTTGGAAGACAAGGTGAATGAATGAAACAACCTCGATACCGTCCCGTCACGGTGCGAGCGCCGGATTTTCTGAAGAGATTGCTGGAAGAGGCATTGTGCATGTCGATCACGACTCGCACTGTGTCGAGCGAACTGCTGCCGGTTGCACTTGACCTGATTCAGTCAAAAAGCGATACCCGCGCAACTTGAGAAAGCCGGTTTTCAGAGTGGCGGAAAAGGGAAGTAGTGAGGAGAAAAGACTATGAAAGTCAAGACCGTCCTTGGTGTCGTAGCGGTGATGGTTGGAGTCGTCGCTGCTGGCATGACAATACTGTCGCAGACGGTCCCGGCAGCAGAACGTGCCTCGCCTGACGAAGAATCCAAGGCGAAGAAAGACACGGGCACCATCGCCGTTAATGTCGTCATAGAAGAAGTGGATCTATCCGCCAACACGATTACAGCCAGAGCAACCACTTATGTAGTTCCTCCCCACGGCAAAGTCGGTGGGGCAGTGTTCATGATGGGGACGACGGATTCTCACAAGAATAAAGCAACGAGGTTTGTTCGTCTTCCGGTCATGCCCGAAGCCAACATCAAGGGCGAGAAGCTGAAAGTGGGCCTACATGCGACTTTGCAAATCAGAATGATGCGGCAAGGTTCCTTGGTTGTAGTTGGTATTCAGGAGTTTAGTGGGTTTGAGAAGGTCGGGGTGGACTGGCTCGATGCTCCTGGCACGAAAGGTAGCAAATAGCTCCCGCCTCAACAGCCGCACTACCTCAACTGATGGCGTCTCTATCTACTTGCCCCCATACCCAGCACGAAGCAAAATCACCGTGCCGTTGGGCAGACAAATCTTGACTGTTGCTTGCATTTCGATCATGTATTCCTCGCCCTGGACCATCTGACGGTGAGTGGGTTCAAGCATCTTCGTTCCATTTTTCGGTGGACGAATGCCGCCGCCTTGCCGGGGCACCCCATTTACCAACAGAATCCCATGTAGTCTGCCTTTCAACATGATGTGTCCACGGCTCACATAGGTATCCGCTACGCTTTTCGGTGAAGTCACCACACGTTGACCGGAATTCGGTAGCATTTGTGTTGGTTGATAGCGAGGGTCAAGATACTCGATCCGCCCGCCCTCTTGACGACCAATAACAACTGCCTCATCCGGTTGAAGTTGAAGGGTGAGTTCTTCCTTTGTGTCGCCCTGGGTTGCGGTCGCCATCGACCAAAGATTCAAGGTTGGTCCTTCGACGATGTTCAGGCTCAAGGACGTATCGGATGTGTGATTTTCGTGCGGAAGTGGGATGATCTTCGGAATTCGGGGGGCGTCAGGAATGCTGTGAAGTGATCTCATCTCCGGCTCCCTTCGGCTACTTCACGTTTCCGCAACCGCCTGCTCGAACGCCTTCAGAAATGTGGCAGGTTGCTGGGCACCGGACAACGGAGTTTTGCCGTTGATGATGAAGACCGGAACGCCCTCTACTTGATTGCGCCGAGACAGCAGATTTGCGTCGGTGATTGCATCCAGCCCTTCATCACCATTCAGCATAACCTCGGACTTGCGCCGATCCAAGCCGGGTTCTGCAACAACGTCGATGAGAGTATGACGATTGCCGATCATTACCCCAGCGGAGGCCATTCGAGTTTCATCCCTTCTCGCTCAATCAGCCTAACCTGACTTTCGCTCACGCCGAAGCGTTGAGCCGTCATTGTGCGGGATTTAGGTACACTCATCTCGTGGTCCTGGGCCTCCACCAATGCCAGAAAAATCTCCTTGCGGAGACCTTCAGAGAGTTGTTCGTTGCCATTGTCCTGGGTCACGGAATTCTCCTTCAGTCTTGAGCTTGGTGGGGAGCTTACCTTTATGCAAGAGACTCCGCAAGTTCAAACGATGCTTTCGCACCGACCCGATGCACTTCTTGCTTTTCATGGGCTAAGTTGTTGACCACGGTGCTCAAAAAGGCGGCGCTCACGGTGCCGGGCCGCAACTGACATGGATTTAAGAACAGTAGTGCACTAGCATTCTGAAAGAGTATTCAATCTCCAGGAGCTAGATCATGAAAACCAACCACCTCGACCCCAACTACTCCCCAGACAGTCAATTGACGCCACGGCAACTCCTGTTACTTGGCATCATCGTCCAACTGGCCCACGAAGACAAACCGATTACCCTCAAACTCTTGATGGCTCGTAGCGGCATACGGTCGCTGAACGGAGTGAATTATCACATCACCACTTTGCAGCGTAAGGGCTTCGTGAATTTCCAGCCGAAAAAGGCGGCGACTCTGCGCCCACTCTGCCAGATTGGTTTGTTCGCGCCGAGGATCACAAAGCCAGACCAACATGGAGAATTATCTTCGTAACTTACCCGAATGCTCTTGGCCTCGTCAGAATAAACCAATTATTGGCCGAAACACTAATTCCCTGATAGCGGAATCCTTGACAGGGCAGCGCTGGCGTGAGACGATCCTCCATACATCAACATCCCAACGTCCGTCGATTATTCGTCGAGCATTATCAATGAGCGAATCTATTCGCCAAGCAGCACAAGAAGAGTCAATTGAATCAAAGGAAATTGAGTCTCTCCTAAAGAGCCGATTCCGCGCGATAGTTGAAGAGGCAGGCAACTGCCAACTGACATTTCTCGTCGCAGGGCGGACTGGCGTTGGGAAATCCAGCACGATTAAAAGTCTTACGGGACGAGTGGTGGAACCTGTAAGAGATCACAAGCCGACCACGGTCGAATTCCAACATTACAAGATCGAGTTGGAAGGCATTCCCGTCTCTGTTTTGGACACTCCCGGACTTTGCGACACGTTGCAAGCCACGGATCAAGACCGGGATTATCTGAGCCGAATGCAGTCAGCCATCAAAGAATTCCATCTTTTGTGGTTTGTGTCTCGGCTCGACGAAAATCCCGTTAGTGACGGCGAGAAACAAGCCATACGCCTGCTGTCGGAAGCCTTTCAAGACAAAGGGCGAATATGGCAGGCTGCAATAATCGTCTTCACTTTCGCAGGCAATATTTCCACGGAGGAATATCCTACCAAACTGGAGCAACGGGCTAAATTCTTTCGTAGTGAGATCGCTTTCTACTGCGGCGCTGAGACTGCCGCGAAGGTTCCGGTAGTTGCGGTGGAGAATTCAAATGAGACGACGCCTGACGGAAAGCCTTGGCGCAGAGAACTATATTTCCAGATGTTGAAGTCGATAAGTGGAGAGGGAATAATCACCTTCTTTCTTGGGACATCTCATCTGCTTTCCCAGCCCTCCAGTCTCGGCGAGCCAGAAGACAGTCTAGCCTCTTCGAATGATTCAATGGAATTCACGCCGGAGCAGAAAAAAAACCTCCAAGAAGCCGCACGTGAAGGAATCCTTCGGCGCTGGCAAGAACGGGAGAGCAGTGTCGGCCATTTCTTTGGTGATTCGCACAGTTCCGTTGGCAGTTCCGTTGGCAGTTCCGTTGGCAGCGCGGTAGTAAGATGGTTCTCTTGGTTATTCGGGGATTCTCCCCTTCGTCGTGGAGTTGCCTCGTTTCCCAAACGGACGGTTGAACCGATCGCGACAGCCGAAAGGGTGAAGAAGTCAGTCGGAGGTCATACGGACGAAGCGGTTGACTGCACCGTCTTCGCGCCGCCCGCTGTCGTGTCCGGCGAGGTTTTTTTGGTCCAAGTCTTCGCCCATACACCAAAGTTGGCAGCAGAAGCAAAGGAGCTTGCCAAGGAATTTGACGACACCGCGACTCGACGTGGTTTCAAGTGTTTGGAAGCAGAAGTCAGGCGAGGCTCGATTCTCACTTTTCACCTTAGCATGCCATCTCTGAAGGTGGAAAATCCCGTCCAGTCGCTCCGATGGCTAAGTCGGACAGAAGCGGTACAGTTCGATGTCAGGGTGTCGAAAGACTGTCAGGCCGGGGGCATCAACGGCATCGTCATCGTCAGTATGGATAGCGTACCAGTCGGGCAGATCATGTTCCGGGTGACGGTCACAACGATCACGCAGGTTCAGACACCTTCTCAACTGCTCCCAGTCGGGGAAATGGCCCGACACTATTTCAAGGCATTCGTCTCCTATGCTTCGGAGGATCGCGCCGAGGTTGTCAAGCGAGTCCAGATGCTTCCTCTCCAAGGCATCACGTTCTTTCAGGACTTGCTCGACCTGAGTCCGGGTGACCGTTGGGAGAAAGAACTCTACCGCCGGATCGACGAGAGCGATCTTTTCCTTCTGTTCTGGTCCACCGCCGCAAAACAATCCGAATGGGTGCTGCGAGAGTTGCGATATGCTATTTCACGAAAAGGTGGCAAAGACGAAAACCCACCAACGATACATCCGGTCATGATCGAAGGCCCTCCGCCTCCCACCCCGCCCCAAGAATTGCAACACCTCCACTTCAACGATTATCTCTTGTATTTTATCAGGGAACCTGGCTCGGACAGAAAGCCCCCGATCCCTATGCCGCCTCCTATAGCCTCAACGTAGGATCACGCGGTGTGGTGACGAATGTCAGCAGTAGGTCGGCTTTTCCGCGTAGTCGTTTTGACGTGAGGAGTAGATACCGAGGCTTTTTTCATTTTTACTATCCTAGTCGCCGTCACAATGTCCTGTATCGAAGAGAGGTTTGTCCCATGCGCATTTTTGTAATCCTGTTGTTCGCAACATGTGGGGTCTTGTATGCCGCAGAACCCGATGCGAAGAAGGGACTGAAGCCATTTCAGGGCAAGTGGCAGATCGCTGAGGCCGAGGAGCGGGGCGAGGTCGCTCCAGCGGAGAAAATCAAGAATCCCGTCACTTTCGATGGCGACAAAATGGAGATAACTGGTTACGGCGGCACAACCATCAAGTGGACTATCACCCTCCGCCCTGAAAAGGAACCTGCGGAGATTGATGCAGCATACCCCAAGGATGTTGAGAAGGTCCAGGTACTCAAGGGAATCTACAAATTCGAGGACGACACTCTCACCATCGCCTTGGGCCTCGATACAGATTCCACGCGACCGACGAAGTTTGAATCCAAAGGTGGGTCGAAGCCATCTTTGGTCTTGGTGCTGAAGAAAGCGAAGTGACAAGTTGTGCGGTTTGAAGCATGAAGCACTCTTTTAGCGGGGAACCCTACGAAGACTGTTTGACGACAATTACTTTTCCCCACCGCATTGACTCACGGTTTTTGTTACCAATGGCGGGTCGTTGCCTCATGTTGATGTTACCGAGATCTGAACGAAAACTGGGGGTATTTGTAGCGGAGTTGGCGTGATTTCGTTGGATTTATCGCGTGGATGCCAAACCGATGCGATGGGGCAATGTCGTCCTGCCGAACTGACACGGCACCCGAGTTGGTTCCCGGCCGCCAAGGGTTCTCGGTAACATTTTCCGATGAGGCAACACGCTGGGGAAAAGTAGTTGTCGTTCATCAGAAGACTGGCAAAGATGGAACGAGGTTTCCGGCGTTCTTGGAGTATCGCCTTGTGGGATGCCGACGAGTTGAGTGATCGTTCAGCCGTTTTATTGTGGCCAAGATTCAAAAGGCGGTGAAGTAGATGAAAACAATATTTGCACTGTTCGCACTGGCAGTCCTGGGTTTTCCAGCCATTGCCGGTGAAAACGAATTGACCGCACAGGAAAAGGCCGATGGGTGGCTTTTGCTCTTCGATGGAAAATCCCTGGATGGTTGGATGACCAGCAACGGGAAGCCGAGCAACACACCCGTCGAAGATGGCTGTATCAACCCGCACAAGTGTGGTGGCTACATGATGGTTCACAAGGAAATGTGGCAGAATTATATCCTGTCAATGGACTTCAAGATCAGTAAGGGCTGCAATAGCGGAATCTTCATCCGCACGTTCTCCTTGACTCCACGGATGGGCAAGGATGTCGGTTTCAACGGCATGGAAATCGCCATCGACGATACAAAGGGTGCGGGTTATCACGATACCGGCGCGCTATATGACCTGGTGAAGCCGTCCAAGGAAATGCGCAAACCGACCGGAGAATGGAACCACATCGTCATTACCAGCAACAAGAATATCATCGAAGTGGAACTGAATGGCGAAAAAGTGACTCGAATGAACACAAACGAATGGACCAAGGCAAATAAACGGCCTGATGGCACCACCCACAAATTCGATATTGCTTACAAGGACCATCCGGTGAAGGGTTACATCGGTCTGCAAGACCACGGCTCGCCATGCTGGTTCAGGAACATCAAGATCAAACCGCTGAAAGATTAACCGTCGCACAGTTGTAACGTCCAAGCGGCAGAGGTATGTAATGATACGATCCACGCTGACTGTGCTTCTGGTCTATGGATGCCTTGCAGGAAACTCCTACGCCCAACCGGGTGGTGCAAAGCCATCGCCTAAGCCGGATGAGCCGCCGCCGAAGGGCTTGCGGGTGTTCTTCGCTTCGCACAGTCTCATGTGGTACGCCCCGAAACCACTCGGCGAGATGGCCGCAGCCGCTGGGATCAAGGACCATAAACTGGTTGGCCTTCAGTCCCTCGGTGCTTCCAAGACCCTTCAGCACTGGAAACTTCCCGACGACAAGAATCAGGCGAAAAAGGCTCTCAAGACAGGCGAAGTCGATGTGTTCGTCATGTCGCCCATTTCGTTCCCCGATGAAGGCATTGAAAATTTCATCAAGCTGGGGTTGGAGCATAATCCCGACATGCGGTTCGTCGTGCAGCTTTCTTGGGGTGGCGGGGACATCGACAACCAGGATTTCCCCAAGGGTGCGTTCGACAAAGTAGACAAAGAAAAAACGCCGGATCAACTCAAGAAGCTCTACGAAAGAAACATCAAGGCGGGTGAGGCCCAAGCCGACGAAATCAACAAGAAATACGGCAAGGGCAAGAAAATCGTTGCCCTCGTTCCCAGCGCACAGGCGATGGTGGCACTACGGACCAAGATTGCCAACAAAGAATGGCCGGGCCTGAGCAAGCAAGGTGAACTCTTCGTGGATGCGGTTCACCCTTCGGCCCCGATGGAAGCCCTGAATACTTACATGCACTTCGCCGTTCTCTACGGTCAAAGTCCCGTGGGCCTGCCGATGCCCGCAATGTTGAAGAAAGCCAAACGGGAAGCGTGGGATGACAAGTTCAATCGGTCACTGCAAGAACTGGCGTGGGAAACCGTAACCAAGTACCCATACAGTCTTGTTACGACGCCGAAGAAATGAGGAAGCCGATGTTCCCGCCCCGGTCAAGGTCTACCCCGATATTGATGACGCCGTTGTCGAGGTAGGTCATTTTTTCCGGGCCATCCCGGAGTGGGTGTTCCTCGCCGGCAACGCTGATGGACACGGCGATGACCGTTGCCGTCAGAACAAGAATGCGTTTGCCGGATTTCATGGCACTCTTCCTTTCACCTGCATGTAGCCGCCACCAGGTTGGCCTAACAGTTCCTCACGACTTCAGGCTGATTCTGGCCGGAAAGTCGCACAGCGGATGGCTGTCGGTCGGTTCGGCCAGAATCTCGGCCAGGGTCGTTTGCCGAAATGCTTCTTCCACCATCGCCAAAGCATTGTCCATCCGCTTATGCAATGGGCACAGACGGACGCCGTGGGCCGTCAATCCGAGCGGGCATTCTCGAATTCGGCCAATCGGTTCCACCGCATTGACGACCTCCAGAATGGTCAATTCGGACGGGGATTTCGTCAGGACCATGCCGCCGCCAAAGCCACGCTTCGACTGCACGATCTTGGCATGGCACAAGCCTTGAATCACCTTCGACAAATACGCTTTGGGCACCAGAGTCGCCGTCGCAATCTGGTCGGTGGTCCGAGGCGACGGGGACTTGGTCGGCCAAATGGACGACGGCCCGCAAGGCGTATTCGACCGTCTGCGAAAACATGATTTTTTCCTCGACCGGAAAATTGGACCTTGACATCCAATTTGCCAGGCTATCCTAGCCGATAATTGGATAACGATGTCCAATTATCTCTCCTTGGCTGCTCTGCCGTCAAGCCGCCTACCGTGGAGCCACACCGATGATTCACGTCAACGAACAACGCCTGGAGTCCGACCTCAGCTACCGCTTCCGCTACACGTCCGAATTCATCGGATTTGCTGCGGAGGACGTCGCTGCGATTCATGCCGCTGCGTCCGTCCTCGCCCCGGTCGTACCGACGCTGGTGAATGCGGTTTACGATCAACTTTACCGCTACGACGCCACCTGGAGACACTTCCTCCCTCGGCAAACGGGTACGAAGGGGTCGTGCCGAAGAACTCTCGAAGAAGTGACCCAAGACCACGAGATGATCCGCTATCCGCAAGGAACATCTGACTCGTTACCTGACTGCACTCGTCAGCAAGCCCTACGACGGGAAGATGGTCGCCTACCTCGATATGGTTGGCAAGATACACACGTCGAAGGCGGGGGCCAAAGAACTCGCTGTGCCTCTGGTGCAAATGAATGCCCTGCTCGGCTTTGTGGCCGATGCCTTGACCAACACGATTTTGAGCCTGGACTTGGAGCGGAGCCAGGAAATCCGAACGCTGCGGGCCTTCAACAAGCTGCTCTGGCTGCAAAACGACCTCATCAATCGCCACTACCAAGAAAGCCCGGCGCTGGTTTCCGTGGCTTGAGCAAAGGGCGTAGCTCGTAATGCTCGGCTCGGTATTCCTCCAAACGGTACCGATGAAGTGCCTTTCTGGCTGCTCGAAGGAAGTGCTTCCATGAAGAAACTCTGGCTGGCTTTTGCGCATCGTGGTCCTTGTCTTCGTTCTCGGTTCTCGGCTGGGTCGGCACTCGCATTTATCAGGAAGCTCCGCCTAGTCCCGGATCAAGGTCGTCACCACGGACGGCAAGGTGGTCATTCCGAGCGGCGACATCGGCAAAGGGCAGAACGTCTGGCAGGCGATGGGCGGCATGGAAGTCGGCTCGATATGGGGCCACGGCAGCTATGTCGCACCGGACTGGTCGGCAGACTGGCTGCATCGAGAAGTGCGTGTTCATTCTCAACGATTGGGCGAATACGACATTCCACAAAGAATTACGACCAGATCGACCCGGAACAGCAGGCCCAGCTTCAGAAGCGGCTGGAACGGTGATGCGCACGAACACGTTCGATCCCGCCACGCAGACGATCACGGTGGACCCGGTTCGGGCCAGGGCGTTCGAGGCGAACCTACGGCACTACTCCGACGTGTTCGGCAACGGCAATACCGAACTATGCCATTCCCAAAGGGGCGCAGAGCGACCCCGACAAGCTGCGCCAGTTGGCTGCCTTCTTCTTTTGGACCTCATGGGCGGCGTCCACCAACCGTCCCGGAGCCGACCTCACCTACACGAGCAACTGGCCGCATGAGCCGCTGGTCAGCAATCGACCCACCGGCGAGGCCGTCGTCTGGACCGGCGTAAGCGTCATCATGCTGCTCGCCGGGATCGGAGCGATGGTCTGGTGGTACGCCTCGCAAACGCAAGAACGCCCCACCGGGCCAGTCCCCGAAACCGACCCGATTGTTGGCTGGAAGGCCACGCCTTCACAACAAGCCACGGTCAAGTATTTTTGGGTCGTGTCGGCAATGATCCTCGTGCAAATCCTGCTGGGCGTCGTCACCGCTCACTACGGGGTCGAGGGCGACGGCTTCTACGGCATTCCTCTCTCGAAGTGGCTGCCGTACAGCGTGACTCGGACGTGGCACCTGCAACTCGGCGTCCTGTGGATTGCGACGGCCTGGCTTGCTGCTGGCCTGTTCATTGGACCGCTGGTGAGCGGATCGGAACCGAAGGGCCAGCGGCTCGGCGTCAACATCCTGTTCGTTGCCCTGCTGGTGGTCGTGGTCGGGTCGATGGCGGGCCAGTGGTTGAGCATTCAGAACCATCTTTCACCCAGCGCTTCCTTCTACTTCGGCCATCAGGGCTACGAGTACATCGACCTGGGGCGAGTCTGGCAGATCGGCCTCTTCGTCGGCCTGCTGCTCTGGTTGGCGCTGGTCGTGCGAGTGGTCATTCCGGCCTTGAAGAAATCGGGCGAACAGAAGCACCTGCTGCTGATTTTCTTGATGGCCTCGACCGCCATCGGCCTGTTCTATGGTGCGGGCCTCACCTGGGGCCAGCACACGCATCTGTCGATTGTGGAATACTGGCGCTGGTGGGTGATTCACCTGTGGGTGGAAGGATTCTTCGAGGTCTTTGCGACCACCGTGATCGCCTTCTTCTTCTACCGACTGAACCTTGTCACGCCTCGGTTGGCTGCGGAAGCGTCTTTGCTCTCGGCCACGATCTTCCTGGCTGGAGGCATCATCGGCACCTTGCATCACCTGTACTTTTGCGGGCACTCCCACCGTGGCGCTGGCCTGGGGATCGGTATTCAGTGCCCTGGAGGTCGTGCCGTTGATTATCGTTGGCTTACCCCGCCCTGGAAGACCTGCGCATGTCGAAGGCGACGGCCTGGGTGCGCAAGTACAAGTGGCCGATCTACTTCTTCGTCGCCGTGGCGTTCTGGAACATGGTCGGGGCCGGGCTGTTCGGCTTCATGATTAACCCGCCGATTGCTCTCTACTACATGCAGGGGTTGAACACGACCCCGGTTCATGCCCATGCCGCCCTCTTCGGCGTCTACGGGATGCTGGGCATCGGCTGATGCTGATGTGCCTGCGGGCACTCTTGCCGGGCCTCGTGTGGAAGGAAGGACGCTCAAGTTCGCATTTTGGTCCATGAACATCGGCCTGATGGCGATGTGCGTCATCAGTCTCTTGCCGGTCGGGTTGATGCAGACCTGGGCTTCGGTGGAGAAGGGTTACTGGTACGCCCGCAGTCCAGAATTCATGCACACTGAGGTCATGCAGACGCTTCGTTGGCTGCGTGTGCCCGGCGACACGATTTTTGCCCTGGGAGCCGTCGCCCTGGTGTGGTTCGTTGCCGGGCTGAAAACGGGACACTCGATCCGCACGGGAGAGAAGGAGCCTGTTTCGCCCCCGAAAGAACTGGATGCGGTCCCATGAGTATGCGTCCTGGGCACAGCCGAGAGGCCGACGTGTATCAAAGAGGTCGTCATGAAAGCCGTCGAGCGCCTGAAAACCGAACACGATTTGATCGAGCGTGGCCTGTCCCTGCTCGATAGGGCCGTGGCACGCATCGACGCCGGGCAGCCCCTCCCCGAAGGTTTCCCGGCGTGGGCAGCCCGGTTCTTCCAGCAGTTTGCCGACCAGTGCCACCACGCCAAGGAAGAAGACGTTTTCTTTCCGGTTCTGAAGCAGCGAGGCATCCCGGAACAGGGCGGGCCGATTGGCGTCATGCTGCACGAGCATGTGCTGGGCCGGGACTGTGTGGGCCGGATGCGTGAGGCAAGCCAGGCCCAGCCGTTCGACGCCCACACCTTTGCCAACGCCGCTCGCCAGTGCATTCCGCTGCTGAGGCAGCACATCTTCAAGGAGAACAACGTCCTTTTCCACATGGCCGAGCGGGTGATGAGCGAAGCTGACGACGCCGACGTGATGAGTCGTTTCTCGCAGGTCGAGCAGGAACGAGGGCAAACCGGCTGGCACGAGAATTTCAGCAACGAAGTGGCAGGGTGGGAGCAGGCACTCGCAGGAGGCTGATGGTCATGACCGACTACACGTTGTTCCTCGATCTGGCGAAAGAAGTGCAGCCGCCCGACAAAGGCATCCTCAGCCGAACACTGTTCAACGACGACCGGATGAAGGTGGTGATCTTTGGCTTCGGCCAGGACGAGGAGTTATCCGAACACACCGCCTCTATGCCCGCCGTCTTGCATTTCCTTCGGGGGGAGGCGACGGTGACGCTGGGGGACGACAAGCACGAGGCAAAAGCTGGCACCTGGGTCCACATGCCGACCGGCCTGCGCCACAGCATCCGGGCGAAGACGCCGGTGGTCATGTTGTTGCTGCTGATGAAGTAGAAAGTGTAGCAGGTTTCCCGACGACTTCTCGCACTTGCTTGGTCCCTTCACAGCTTGTACCCGATCTTACGCAGAAAGTCCTTCCGCCACTTGATCTCGCCCTCGTCCTCCACGCCTTTCGGCGAGAACCCGTCCACCACACCCAGGATGCCACGGCCTGTTTCCGTCTCGGCCAGCACTACTTCGGTCGGGTTGGCCGTGGCGCAGAAGATGCGACAGACTTCGGGCACCAACTTCAGGGCGTTCAGGACGTTGAGCGGGAAGAAGCCGTCGCCGAGGAAGATGATGAAGCTGTGGCCTGCTCCGATGGCGGCGGCATTCTTCTTCGCCAGTTCGGTCATGGCCGGGTCTGTGCCGGACCAGCGCACAAGGCACTTGCCCGACGCCTCGCAGAAAGCCAGGCCGAACTTGATGCCTGGCACGGCTCCGACCAGTGCCTCGTGGATGTCCTCCACCGATTTGATGAAGTGCGTCTGGCCCAGGATGAAGTTGGTGTCGTCGGGCTTTTCAATTCTCACGGTGATGAGTTGCATGGTTCTCACTCTTGTTCTTGAAGCGGCTCAATGCACGCCGCCACATCGATCTTCGGATTGTTGACCCTCGTGCTGATTGGGTAGGCCATCATTTCGGTCGAATCGAATGGCTTCAGCAATCCCGAAAGCGCCTTCTCATCCTTCACGGAGGGATCGAGCCAGAGATCAAACTGGTCAGGCGGAATGATGACCGGCATTCGCTCGTGAATCGGCTTCATCAGTTCGTTGGCATCCGTTGTGAGAATTGTGCAGGATTCGATGGGTTCTTCTTGCTTATGCCACCGCTCCCACAATCCCGCCAGTCCGAAGGGCCGGTCGTTCTTGAGGCGAATGTAGCAGGGTTGCTTCTTGGCATCGGTCTTTTGCCATTCGTAAAAACCGTCAGCAACAATCAAACAACGTCGGGATCGAAAGGCCCGGCGAAAAGAGGGCTTGGTCGCGGCAGTTTCGGAGCGGGCATTGGCCAAGCGACTGCCGATGGAGGGATCGTCAGCCCACGATGGAATCAATCCCCACCGTAGGAGGACAAATACCCGCTGATGATCCTGTTGTCGCACTGCGGCCACTGGTTGCGAAGGGGCGATGTTGAAATGCGGCGAAAGGTGAGGCGGTTCAGCCAGGCCGAAGACTTCGGCGATGACGTTTGGCGAGGATCGAAGCGTGAACCGACCGCACATGGGGATGCCTCTTTTGAGCGTCGATCTGGCGAGTGCTTGTCGAATGCAATGGCCACGGTTGTCGTCGAATTCTATTGCTGGTTCGTCGTCCATGCAGCTTGAGGGTCGCTTACCGCATATCTTATCTGGATGCCGAAAAAGGACCGCAAGCCAAAGGCCAGATCGACTGTTGACAAATGGTTTGTATACATCGTTCGGTGCGCCGATGGCTCGCTTTACACCGGGATTACGAAGGACGTGACACGCCGCTGGCAGAAGCATAATGGTGGCGCATACCTCCTTTAATCAGAGACAATTGACTCTGATCAGAAGCACCGAGGATATGTCTATGATCGAATACATCAAGCAGTATGTTGATTTGGTCATCAGGACTGTAAAAATGACCTACGATGGTGGGACATATCCGCCCGGAACAAACGACATCGTTCAGGATGGCAAGGCTGGAATGAAGGCTTTATACGAGGAGTTGCAGCGCCTTGATCCCCGTGATTTTGAGCCATCTGCTCAGACTGAATTTGTCCGAGTTCGTGCAAACCTTCATCACTTTGCCTTCGCACCAAATTGGCAGCACAAGCAAGAAATCACAATTTTGAACGACATCAACCCAGTCCCTCGATCACTACCGTGGTGCAGGCAGTGGCGCAGTTCGTCGGCAATTCCCCTACCTCTCCGATGCGAAATTGCAAAGTATCATCGAGAGGGATTACATCGAACTCTCAACGAGACTTTTCCCTGCTGGTTCGTGGAATAGCACGGTCATCATGGCAGGAAGCATTCTTGAAGTTCTCCTCTTCGACGTTCTGTCGAACCCAAAACGAGTCGCTCTGACGAACGCCAGTTCAGAGGCACCGAAGAGAAGCGGCATCAACATCGATATTCGCGTCGATCCCGATAGTTGGAAACTGATCCAGCTTATCGAAGTAGCTGTAAATACTAACATTCTCTCGAAAGAGCGTGGAAAATCCATCGATCAAGTGCTTCGGGATTACAGGAACTTTGTCCATCCGCAGAAGGAAAAAAAAGCCCAACACGAGTGCAACGAGGCAGAAGCGGGCCTCGCGAAATACGGTCTGGATGGTGTTTGCGATCATTTTGCAAAGACGCTCTGATCGAATCTTCCGTCAAACTGTAGGCCGACCAAGAAAAAGCTGACGTACCCATGATTGGTCGGCTGGTTTGAGGAGGTCAAAGCGGGGTAGACCGTGCTGCCTTGGACGTAGCGCTCGAACTTGGCATTTCCTGTGGAGGTTGGTGTCCGCGTGGTCGGAGGGCCGAGAGAGGATCAACGCGAACCTGGGTGTCTCAAAGTCGCGGGGACCACGGGCGAGCAAGCACCCGCTGATTCATGAGCGAGCCACAGCATTTCTTCGGGCGATGGTTTCAACGCCCTTCGCAGTGTAAAATGACCTACCAGCGGCTAGACCGGCCAGTCGAAGAGAGGTAGTCTCGCCTCCTGCCGCTGTTCCCTTTTGAGACGCCAGCGGAGACACTGGCAATGGACATTACTCCACGCGACTTGACTGCCCTCACTCCGGCGCAGCTTGAAAACCTTGGCACCATCTTTATTGACGAACTTGTTAGACGGAAACTAAAGATCAACATCCTTAATCGGTTCTCGAATCAAGTTTTATGGGACTTGGCTTTCTCGATACTCGATGTTTTCAAACAGCGGCATGAAGCCGGAAGCGACGAGGTCAAGAGAGAGTTCGAGCAAATCCACCTGCAAATCGTGCGGACTTTGTTCCCAGAGATCCTTAAAGCCGCAACGATTCCGTTTAAGTTCATGCCCATTCTTGAAAAGATGAAGCCGTTCGTCAAACTTGTTCGGAAGGGAGTAAGGCCGAAAGCCAGACGGAACGAGATTATCCGGGATTGTCTTGAGACGAACGGATTAACCGATTCGCAGGTCTATCCGTTCTTACAGGAACACCATCCAGAGTTACTCAAAAAAGGCACCTCGAAACAATTGACCGACGAAGATTCCGTGTGGCGGGACTACCGCCGCTGGAGGGCAAAACAAACGCCGAAGGCATAGCGTATGTGGACAAATGCATTTGTCCGCTGCGGGCAAATGCATTTGTCCGCAACGAGTCCGGATTTTTGCAAATGTCCGCGCTATTTTCAGGCCGGTTCGCGTGATAGCGAACCGGCCTCTCGCGTTGAATAGGGGTAGCAACTTCAATCAGTAATGCGAGGCGACCCCCAATGCAAGAGTTAAACCATTTTCTCGAATCCGCAGTGCCGTCTTCTCCTTTCCCGGAACGGTTGGATGCAATCATTTCTGAGTTGCGGGCGATCCGTGCGAGTATGGAGGCAACCAAGTCGGAAGGGCTTGCAGCTTACGATTCAGCACTGTTGGTCGGTATCAGCGAGAGATTGTGGTGGCAAAAAAACGCCGCCGAGGAAATCCCCGCAGCGATTCGCATCAGTGAACATCGATGTGTCTGGTTACGTTCGGAATTGCTTGCTTGGCTGAAAGCCGGTGCGCCGAAACGCGATGACTGGGAGAGAATCAAAGAGCAAGAACGGAGGGCACGCCGATGAGCGACTGGAATCGCGTGGCCGCCGGAAGCCCGTGTCCAATCTGTGGTAATACAGACTGGTGCTCAATATCTTCTGATGGAGCAGTAGCCAAGTGCATGCGCAAATCCGAGGGATCATTCAGGCAAAAAGAGGATTCATCTGGCAATGCTTACTATCTGCATCGTCTGCGTCCAAATGAACCCCTGACCTTCGTGCCTCAGCGGACACCAAAGGACGATGTGGCGCGAGGCGATCCCGACGTTCTGCACGCGGTTTATTCTGCACTGTTGGAAAAGTGTCCATTCAGCGTGACGGTAGCGGTAATTCTTGAAAAACGTGGCCTGACCCAGGAACAGATCAAGCAGCGTGAGTATAAAGCGATACCTGCTTTCAGAGAGCGTCCCCAAATCGCTGAAAATCTATCCCGCAAATTCTCAGGAAAATTGCAAACGGTTCCGGGGTTTATCCGGCGCGACGGGAAAAACGGACCTTACTGGACAATCACCGGACCCGACTCAGGGATTTTCATCCCCTGCCGCGATGTGCAAGGGCGGATCGTCGCGTTACTGATTCGACGAAAGGATTCGAGAAAAAGTGGCAAGTACGTCTATTTATCGAGCATGAAATTCGGCGGCCCTGGCCCAGGCGCTCCAATTCATGTGCCGTTAGGAGTGAATCTCGCCGACCTCAAAGAAGTACGTGTGACCGAGGGCGCGCTGAAGGCTGATGTTTGTGTTGCACTATCGGGTTGCCCGACAATCGGGCTGCCCGGCATCGGCACGATCAAGCCCTTGCTCAAATTGTTACCGTCAACATCCATCGAACGAGTGGTGCTGGCTCCGGATGCGGACTTTCGGACAAATCTCAATGTCGCAAAGGCTATCCGCAACCTGTATCGAGAACTGTCAGCGATCAAGGACAAGGGGGAACGCAACTACCAAATTGCGATCGAATACTGGAATCCAGAAGACGGCAAGGGGTTAGATGACTTACTTGCAGCAGGCAAAAAGCCAGAATGCCTAGACTGTAAAACTTGGGACGATCTGCGCCCTTTGATCGGGAATGTGCTGGTTAATGAAGAACTTCATCGATCAACTCGCGAATCCAGAACCGGGTCGAGGGATTACGAGGTGTGTGGTGGAAAACTAACATACATCAAAAGAGTTGAAACCGAGACGGAAATCAACGAAATTCCGAAAACTCTCTGCAATTTCAATGCTCGGATCGTCGAGCAAATTAGCAGAGACGACGGCGCGGAAACCAGGCAAATGTTCATCCTCGAAGGAGAGCGAGAAAACGGCAGACCATTCCCCCGGATCGAAGTCCCCGCTGGGGAGTTTGCCCGTATGGATTGGGTTGTTGAGCGTTGGGGAGCCAAGGCAATCATCTCCGCTGGTCAAGGCTGGAGAGATCATACGAGGGCTGCGATCCAAGAATTGTCTGGGGAGATTCCATCCAGAACGCTTTATGAATGCACTGGCTGGCACCGTATCGGGGAACATTGGGCATTCCTACATGGAGATGGTGCGATCGGTCCAACAGGAATGATGCGGAATGTAGAAGTTTCGTTGTCTGGTGCGGCATCAACATTTCGATTACCCCAGCCTCCAGTTGGGGAACAACTGATCCGATCGGTGTGCGCAAGTCTTGCGATTCTCGATGGATTGGCCCCGGATACCGTAACCTTCCCACTGTTGGCAACGGTGTATCGCTCTGTCCTCGGATCGGCGGATTATTCTCATTGGCTATGCGGCCCAACTGGGGTGAACAAGTCCGAACTGGCTAGCTTGATTCAACAACACTTCGGTGCTGAGATGGTGCGGACCAAGCTGCCAGGAAACTGGGCTTCAACGGATAACGCTCTCGAAGGATTGGCCTTCACTCTCAAAAACTGTGTTTTCGTCATAGACGATTTTTGCCCGGCGGGATCAAAAAACGACCATGATCGGATGCATCGTGTTGCCGATCGATTGATTCGTGGGCAAGGAAATAATGCAGGGCGTCAACGGATGCGAGCAGACGGTTTGTTGCGACCGTCGCGTCCGCCCCGTGGGCTGATTTTGGGCACTGGAGAAGATGTGCCGAAGGGTCAATCACTGGGTGCCAGGCTATGGATCACCGAAGTTCAGAAAAAGCAGGTGAACCTCGAACGATTGACCCAATGCCAACAAGATGCGGTTCAAGGGTACTACGCGCAGTCGATGGCCGGCTTTGTATACAGGCTCGCCCCACAATACGATGCCGTGCATAAAAGGCTGAACTCCGAAAAAATCGAGTTGCGTGACCAGTTCCTCGGCCAGTTCTCCCATGCTCGAACACCCACAATTCTTGCCGATTTGCAGATCGGCTTGCGTTACTTCTTAAAGTTCGCGGAAGAAATTGGCGCGATAGATTCCACCATGCGGGAAAGCCTTTGGAATCGCGGGCAAACCTCATTCCTACAGGTTGCTACCGAACAATCCGAACACCAGCGCACCAACGACCCGGTTCCCAGATTCCTCGACTTGCTTCGCTCCGTGGTGTCATCCGGAAAAGGGCACATCGCGACTGTAGATGGTCGAGAGCCGGGGTTCCCCGCTGACCCAGTTTTCTGGGGTTGGCAAGAACGGAATCTTGGGGGTGGAGAGAGCGCACGAAAGGAGTATCAACCGAATGGAATGAAGATCGGTTGGGTTGCAGAGACCGATATCTTTTTGGACCCTGACACAGCGTATTTGACAGTTCAGGCTTTCGCGCACAGTCAAGGCGATCCATTTCCGCTCACTCAACAAACCCTGTATCGGCGTATGAAAGAAGCGAAATTGTTGCTCCGAACACAAAAGGATCGCACAAGCGCCAAACAAACCCTCGAAGGGTGTCGTCGCAATGTACTGGTAATCTCGCTTGAAACGCTGTTCCCTGGTGTCGTCACGGAACCGGGACAAGCGGGACAAGCGGGACAACCGCCAGACGACTCCGATGAGGCTGTCCCGGTTTTGCATCCCGGTTTCGAGAATGGTTCCGCAGAACCGGGACAAGAAAATGCGTCGATTATGTGGGGAAAAGGCGTCAATGGCCCAGTTGTCCCGACTGTCCCGGTCTTAGAGACAAGAGATGGAGATAAGGGAGCGGAAATAGCAACTTGCACAGCTACAGCGGATTTTGAGGAATTCTGAGCATGAAGGCACTGGTCGATCAATTGCGCAGTCGGGGCTTGTCGGTTACGATTCATGATGGTCAGATTCGAGTCGGACCTCGTGCGTTGCTCACCCACGAAGACAGAACTGTGATCCAGCGGAACAAGGCCGAGCTACTTAGATTGCTCTCCGATCCGACTGCGGAACTGGATGAAATAATATCTGCCATTTCGCGAGAAGCATCGTGGTTGACTCCCGAACCGAAATTGCTTGGAGCAGTCCAAAATCTAGTGAACGACTGCCAGCAAATCTGGCGAGAAGGTAAGCCGGAACGCGCATTAGGATTGGCGAGGCACCTTGCAAAGAGTATTCCAAAATATTTGCGGGAAATTGCCAAACGGCGATCAGTCGATTGCGCTCAACGGATGGGCCTAATTTTCTCACAAAGGCAATAGAAATCCGAGTTACGGACATTTGCGCCGTGTGACGAATCCGGTATGATTTTATTGATTTGGATTGGGTGTTGGCGATGCGACGCGAAAAGCAAATCGCTACCCCGATCTCTTCTCAGAAGGACTCAATCTCATGGCAAGAGTCGCGAAACGGAAATGGTCGAAGACAGACCCAAAGACAGGCGAACGTCGAACCGGGGAAACAAGGAAATACTACTGCTTTTACACGCTTCCTGATGGAAAGGAAGAATGCGTTGTCGGCTACACTGACAAGCGGGCGTCTGAACAACTTGCGGCACGCCTTGAGAAAGAAGCCTGCGAGGTGGCGGAGGGACTTCGGAATCCAACAGCGTCCGCTAACTACAAAAAATTACTCGTTTGTTCTCTCTGCGATTCAAAAGGTTTAACCAAAGAAGGAGCTTGCTGCGAATGTGTTGCACATTTAAGCGACTTTCGCAAGCACTTGAAAGCGAAGAATAACACAACTGGGTATATCGATCTCGTTGTGGGTCGGTTGCGAAAGCTCTTTGATGGTTGTGGATTTCATCGAACCCCTGATTTATCCGCGTCGAAAGTTGCCAATTGGTTGGCGGAACAGCGGGAAACCAAGCTGATGGATGATCGGGAAATACAAGGAATGAGCATTCAGACCAGTAACTATTTTCTTACCCACGTGAAGTCGTTTTGCCGCTGGATGGTTAGGGATGGTCGCATGGGCGAAAACCCTCTCGATTATCTCCAAGGTGGAAATTCAAAACTTGATCGGCGACATGACCGCCGCGAACTGAGCGCAGAGGAACTTGCACGGATTCTCACCGCAACGCTTCTCAGCAAAAAGACCGTTGCAGGATTGGATGGGAAAGCCCGATACGTTCTTTACGCGACTGCTTGCGGGAGTGGGTTTCGCGCCTCTGAGCTTGCCAGCCTGACTCCTTGCACCCTGAACCTCGATGGTGTTCCTGCAACGGCTACTGTTCCGGCTGCCTACACGAAAAACAAGCAACCGGCAGAGCAACCGATTCCCGCTGATCTGGTATCCATCCTCCGCGAATACGTGACGGACAAACCCGCCGATGAACCCCTGTGGCCGGGAACATGGGCGAAGCGGAAACAAGGTGCGAAGATGCTTCGCACGGATCTCGAAGCCGCTCAGATTCCCTATGTGGTCGATGGTCCTGATGGCCCTCTCTTTGCGGATTTCCACTCGCTCCGTCATTCCTACATCAGCCTTCTGAACCGTGGGGGAGTGGGATTGCTGAACGCTCAAAAACTGGCAAGGCATTCAACCCCAAACCTCACTGCACGCTACACTCACACACGATTGAGCGAATTGGCGAACGATGCTGAGTTGCTTCCGAAGTTCTACCCGGTGAAGGACGATCGCTCCCAAGAGCAAGTCCTTCGAGCGACGGGTACGGATGGGAAAGCTGTTCAACTTGAAGGGGAGATAAGACCGGAAAAGTTGTACGGAAAAGTCCGCTGCATCCCGCGCTCTCAGATGCGTTCCGATGCACTTCCTTGCAGTAGTGAACGAATAGAGGAAGAAGAGGAAGATGATAGAGACGGGTTATCCGAACTACCTGAAAATACAGCAATTAGCACAGAAACGCAGTCTATTGCAATCGCTTGCAGCGAGATACCGGAGGTGGGACTTGAACCCACACATTCTTGCGAATACCGGATTTTGAATCCGGCGCGTCTGCCATTCCGCCACTCCGGCGTGCGTGGATTCTTAACTTATCTCATCCCGCAAGTCGCGACAAGATCCTGATTCGCTTGCCGGGCTATTGCTCCATTGCTCGTTTATCGCGTATGCGGTCGTTTTTCGACAAATCGGAGCATCAATCGCCACTCTACCATCACAATCCATCCACCCTAACCCGTTTATTCGTCCAGAAGGGCGTGTGTTTTGGTTGCGGCGCTGGTATGATAAAAATATATCCGTAACTGCCCGCAAGAGGTTTCACCATGTTTCGACCGTTGGTACTTTCCACAGTAGCGAGTTGGCTGGCACTTTCCACTTCGCTATTCGCTGAAACGCGAGTCTATACACGTCCTTTAGTTCCGGCACCGAAGGATCTCGAGCGCTTGAACCTTCAGATGGCCTGGCAAACCTCATTGCCGGTAGATGGTGTCGGAGACGGGGTCGTCAGCGTTCAGTTGGTCGATGACCAGGTGTTCGTTCAATTGCGCAGCGGCCCCCTCGTCGTGCTGAATGCGGTGACCGGCGAAATGATTTGGAAGTCGCCCCTGCCGAAAAAGTACGCACCGGTGTTGCCGATCGCGGTCAATCCCACCCGAGTGTTCGTTGCCAATGGGCCATACCTCTACATCATTGACCGAAAAACCGGCAGAACAACCTACAAAGTCGACCTCCCTTCGATGGCTGCTGTGCCTCCGGTTGCCGATTATACCGGAGCTTACCTCTGTCTGACGAATAATCGACTTGTCGCGTTCGGTTACCAGGGCGAAGACATCATTCGTGGCCTTCGACAGCCCAAATACTTTGAGAAACCCGAGCCGCCGAGCGGCGCAAATACTGTCCCGGATCCGCTCGATGAGCTTTCAACCCATAAGAATCCGTCACCATCGGTCGGACTATTGCATACTCTGCGACCACCATTCAGAACTGTTACGAAAGATGAAACACCGTCCTTTAACATGCTTGCGTCGCTGAGACCGCCTTATCGAGCCGATGTTGCCAACCGAACGCCGTCGATCGGAATGGGCCAACAGTCGATGGCACGTACTGAGGAACTGGCCGCGGTAAACTCGGCCGATCGTCCCAAGATGCACTGGGAAATGGCCACACATCGGCATATCGATTATCCGCCTTTGATTTTCAGGGAGCGACTCATCGTACCGGGGGACAATCGAACACTTTTCGCTTGCCGAAAGGTCGTCGAAACGGGCAATACAATCACCCAGGAATTTTCGTCAGATTCCTTCATTTCTGCACCACTGGGCCAATACGGAGACGAGTTTTACGTTCCTCTGAGCGATTCAAACATCTTTGCATTCAATATTGAAGGCTTCCGCTACCGCGACCTGCCGGTTCATCCCTTGCGAAAATTCATGGTCGGCGTCTCGATCAACCACAAACCGTTCGTGACGGATGACTCGATTTACCTGGTCTCCAGCACGGGCGGCATGACCCGCATCAATCGAAGAACCTTTGAGAAAGCCTGGAGAAACCCGGAAGTAGAAAGCATCCTTACCGTGAATTCCAAATTCGTTTACGCTCTGGATCGTCGCGGGCATTTGCTGATTCTCGATAAAGCGCGGCTTGAAACTGTCCGGATATGAGATTCACGGGTTCAAGGCGATCGTCAACGAGCACGACGATCGTTTGTACCTGACAGCCAGCAGTGGTTTGTTGCTGTGCCTCCACGATCGTGGTGTCGCAAGGCCGGAACTTCTGAAAAAGAAAGAGCCGAAGCCGATCATCGAGGAAAAACCGGAGATGGTAGTACCGCCGATGAAAGAAGAAGTGAAAGTAGAACCGCCGCCCAAGAAGGAAGAGATGAAGAAGGAAATGCCAAAGAAGGAAGAGATGAAGAAAGAAATGCCAAAGAAGGAAGAGATGAAGAAGGATGAACCAAAGAAAGACGAGCCAAAGAAAGAAAAGAAGGACGAGCCAAAGAAAGACGATGCCAAGAAAGACGAGCCAAAGAAAGACGATGCCAAGAAGGACGCCAAGAAAGACGAGCCAAAGAAAGACGATGCCAAGAAAGACGATGCCAAGAAAGACGAGCCAAAGAAAGACGAACCAAAGAAAGAATAAACCGTCCGGGCGGGACGGTTTACGGATGTCCAACGCTGGGAAAGAGATTTTACCCTAGCCCGGTGGCGGCGCAGGAATAACGCGCGGTTCGGGCAAAACCTCTCCGCCAACCGACTCAACGGGGGTGAGTTCTTTGACTTTTGGCGCAAGTCGCGGCATCGGCAGATCGTCGGTGGCTTCCTCGTGGGATTTGGAGCGATTAGCAGGCGCAAGAACCGGTTGTTTCTCACCACAGCTCACGGTTAGAAGCACCAGGAACACGGCAACGACGCGAAGGCAACTGCCTATCATGATGAATCTCCCCGGAGATGAAGGCACATCAAAAACTGATTTTTGAGCTTATCGTATAGGCAGATGATCCACAGAAAGACCAATTCGCCGCGGGTTCATTTTTTCGGTGACGGCAATTTGGGGGCAGCCCCCTCGCGTTTGTAGAGCGGCAAATGCCGGTAATAAACTTCCAGCGTCAAGACAGTCAACGCGGTTGTTCCCAATCGGCCGCAATATTGGCCGATCGTCCCTTTGTCAGCGTTCCAACTGCCAATATCTGCTTCCTTGGCCCCTTTTGTCTTCTCCGTTATCTGGGCCGGCAAAAGAGCCTTTTGCATGGCCGGGTTCCAATCGCGATGCCAGCTTGGTCCGTCAAAGAACTTGAAAACCTGCGAGGCATAGTAGGTGTAATACATGTCGTCCGCGGTCGGCTTGTAATTGCTCCACATCCAGGTGACTCCGCGCATCAGGCCCGTCTGCCTTGGGCCCCAGTTACCCATGTATTGCCGGCACAAGTGGGCCGCTGCCGTCAACCGTTCGGACCCATCCGGAGTACGATAACCATACTGCGATTCACTTTCGGATGAAACGCTTTTCAGAAACTTCTCTGCATTTTTGAAAGTTTCGTCCGGGATTTTCGATCCCGCGAGTTTACCGGCTTTGACGCCTGAATTTGCCAGCCCAGGATGGAGGTGTCGCCGTCCGATTTACCCGAGTAGCCCCAACTTCCGTTTTCGGCCTGGTTCTTGACGATGTAATCGCAGGCCCGCTGAGCAGCTTCCAAGTATTTGGGATCCGAGGTCATACCCGCAACCTCACACAGTGGAATCGTGGCGATCGCTTGCGAATAATTCCCAGCGCCCTTGAAATGGCCATCTTCCTCGAGATGATCGGCGAGATACTCCAAGCCATCTCTGACAATTTTCTTGTACTTTTTAGCAAAGACGTGTGTTTCACCATTTGCCAGAAACGGCAGGAGTGCCATTCCGGTTGCGGCGATTCGATCGTTCGCCACCTTCAGCTCTTCAGCAGCAATTTTGGGGTCTTTTGAATTGTTTCCTTTTGCGTCAAATCTCCATGAGCCGTCATCGAGTTGTTTCTTTGCTAGCCAAGCCAACCCAGCTGCTACAGCTTGTTCTGTTTCGTCGTTACCGCCATAAGCACGCAGCATTTTCTCCCTCGTTGCACCGGAACGTCCACGCAATGCCGCGGTCCTCACCAATATGGGAAATGCTTCCTTTTCCTTCACATCGGGGGTCTTGGGTTGATTCGCTTCCTTCGGCTCCTCCGCCTTGGGTTCGGCCGGCAATTCCTTCACGGCAGGATCAACCACAACTTGGTCTTCCCGATCGACCTCGACGGCATTCGCTAAATCCGGACAGAGCCCCGGATCCTCGTGGGCCAGATTCTCCCCACTATCCTCCTCGATTTGACTTCCTGCTTTCGGCTCCGAAACTTCTTGGATACGATTCGGCTTACCCGACGGTGGTTCGATTTGACGAGCCGAGACATTTGAGTTCGATTTGGAATTGTCCTGCTTTGTAGCAGTGGTTGGAACGCAACCTGTGGCGGAGAACACGCCGAACACGATGGCGATGAACGAGCAAGCAGCAATCGAGCGAGTCATGAGATTTCCTTTGAATAAAAATCGCAGTATCCGGATCAACTTGATAATAGCTCTGCTAATCGGGCAAGGAGGTTGTCAATCGTTTGAATGATGCAATATCTCTGTATTGAGTGTTGCTCTCAACTCATCCACACTAAACCCCGTTCAGAATGAAAACCGGATTTCAGTCCTTGGACGTAAGCTCCCTGCTATAAACAGGTTGTGCCAAACGTCGCTTTTTGAAAAACCCGGTTTTCATTGTGAACGGGGTTTAGAAGCAGTTCGGATGGCCTTCTGAATTGCCTGTAGTTTTTCTAGATCATTCACGGATCGAAGTTCCTCTGCAAACATTAACCCGTTATCTCCGAATTTCAGTTCCAATACAAGCGGCAGCCCCCCTGTAATGTTTCGAGAATCCCTTCCTCTCGGGCGAGTCGTTCGATGCTGGTGATGTAAGTCATACGTCGTTCCTCCTCAAAGGCTCGAAGATTTAACCCTGGGCAGTCTGGTTCGCATTACTGTCCAGAAAACTCCGCGACTTGGACTCGAACCAAGAACCGTCCGATTAACAGACAGTTATTAGAATGTTTATGTCCCTTCCGCAACCACAACGGCAGACAGCACTTTACACAATCCGGACTGCTTTCTCAACTGTTATTACATTCACTCATTAAGCCTCAGTTTTGATCCGTTCTTGAACCCTATTTCCGTAGGGTTCATTCCGCCTTTCGTCTCATCTTTGCAAGGGATCGCTTCACCTTCTGGGCAATGCGTTGATGGGAAACCCCCAGCATTTGCCCGACTTGCTTTTTGCTTTTCGGCTTGCCGTCTTCCCACCCGAAAACCATCTCGACTAATTCGCGATCGGTTTTGGGCAAAGTGGCAAGTAGTCTTTCAAGCTCGACTCGCGTGAAGTCGGGTTCGTCGCCGGTGATGGAGCGGGTCGGGATGGATTTCCATCGACCGGGTTCCATCGTCCAGGTCCATCGATTGCGGTAGTTGCCGCTTCTCGTGTGCCTCCTGAATGTTCGTGTAAATGCACCGGGCCGCGTAGGTGGAAAAACATGCCGAAGTGCTGCCGGGCCGAAAGCATCGGATCGCGTGCAGGACTGCCAGAACTCCAACTTGGATCGAATCCTCGAGGCTCATGGTTCTCGACCGTTGCCAGCGATTGGCGACACTGTAAACCATGTCGAGCATGGATGCCACAAGCCGATCTATTGCCGCTTGCTCTCCCTTCTGGGCACGACGGCAAAGAGCATCTTGTTCAGCCGGCGCAAGGCGGATCGCTTTCATTGAAAGTCTTCTCCAATGGATGAATCGGCGGAAAGTGGGACATGATCCACTTTCCGCCGATCGAGTGTTGAGGGGTGATCTTGACCGGGGGTGAAGTGCCTTCCCGGTCGAGGGGTTTCATGCCGCCTTCTTTGCGGCCTTACGCTTCTTTGGCAGGCTTCCGACATCGCCGCGCATCCGGGCGTTGACATCTCGAAGAACCTTGGCCGGCAATGGCAGGATCTCCGGATACTTCTTGTTGAACTCCTTTTGGGCCTTTTTGTTCCTTCGCTCGAAAGCTACCTTCGCGGTTTCCGTCGATGGCGCTTGCTTCATCGCCTTCTTTCGAGTCTTCCGAATGTGAGCCATAGCATTGCGGTCAACGGGTCCAAGCCTCGACGGTTTCGGCAGGGTCATCTCGCCGGTGAAATAGGCTTTGATCTCCCTGGCTACCCGTTCCATCATCCGGTTCACCGCGTCGAACTGGTCGCGAGTCCAGGCGACTTCCGGGCCTGCGCTCCACACCGGGGAAAAGTCGATGTCGTCGCCAAGCCGGTGTTGATCCGCGGCGTACCGGGCCAGCCGTTCCACGATCGCTACCAAGTCTTCCTGCCTCGATCGGCGGAACAGGTCGGCTATCGGGATTTCGCCGCCTTGACGCCACTCGATGCCTGCCGGCTCAACGGAAAGCCGTCTCGATGGTTGGCGCGCATCGACTCCCCGGAATGGGAGTTTGAAGGCATCAGGTGGCACGATTGCCAATCGTGCGACGATACGCTTCGCGCGGTGTGGTTCGTCCGTCCAGGGCAGGCGGAAAATGGCAGTGCTGTTGTCGTCGAAGGAACGCTACGGGTGATTCACCATCGGGCAACGGTAGGGAAGGACGGAACCAGGTTCCCTGAGTTCGTGGAATACCGGCTTGTTCACTGCCGCCGTGTCGATTAGGCTCAGTGTTGGGTTGTCGGGGAGGAATGCCGGTCGGCCTGGGCCGCGAAGGGTACCTTTCTCGCGCGAGATAGATACCTATCCAACCGTCTCTTCACTGGAAGGGGAATAATCCGCCGATTCGGTAAAGGAGTGTCCGCGATCCGGTTGCCGTTCCATTTCCATTTTTACCTCAACATTACTCAACATCGAACGGTTAAGCTAACGGTTAAGCTATTGTCATCGATTCCTCTTTGGATGGGCTATTTGGGGAACCATAGGGAACCAAATTTGTATACCATAGTTTACCATCGTAGCTCACTTTCCCGCCGTTCAATTTCCGCCTCGACCATAACATTCCTTAACATCAAACGGTCAGGCTATTGTCATTGATTGCTCTTTGGCAACCCGTCAATCACATTTCTCGCGCGTGCGAGAAGTTTATATTTCCAATCACTGCCGGGAATTTGGTTCACTTTCCCGCAAGCCGTGGCTTGCAATTCTGGGCAACAAGGCTTCCGATCTGCTCCCAGCCGTCTGCATACCGAATGACTTTCCCGATTACCAGCTTGCGGTCTGTGTGGTGGTAGACCGCGACTTTCTCGCCGGTCCAAACTGAATCGAAAAGCAAGGCGTTCTTCGTCCTGTTGTCCCATGCCGCGAATAGTCCGTCCCTACCGACGATGTTGCTGAATTCCCTGAACCATCGGGGTTCATTGGTTCTCTTCCGGTGCCGTTTCTTGCTCACGACTTTCCCCCTATCGCGGACGGACAGCGATACACGCTCAACTTGCGGCTCGCGTAGGTTCCCTTCTTGGTTTCTTGAATGAACCCTTGTTGAATCAGGGCATGGAAATACTTGTTGGCTGTGTTGTGGCTGACTCCGAGAAGTTCGCCGGCCTTCCGTCGATCAATACCGAAGTCGGAACCCTTGAGCCGTTGAAGGTGAAAGCAGAGAGCCGCCAGGGTCCGGACATTCGCATTGTCGAAAACCGTTGCTTGCTCGGGAATTGATTCTTCGCTCGCCAGCTTCCAAGCAAGGGGGAGGGGGGTTCCACTCTTAAGAACACAGTGTTGGGGTATTCTCTGGGAGTAGAAGAGAGGAACAGTTTCCAGGGCGGATTGGATTGTCCGGGGGAGATAGTCGGCACGGTTCCACTTTGGGCGATTGAGGGACGATTGACCCATCAACCCACGGATCCGCGCAACATCCGGTCCGCACCAGAAACCCAGAATGGCAGCAAGGGCAAAGTCGGCTTCGGACCGCGAACGGTACCCGGACCAATCACCGGACCAGAGCCGGCTGAACTTCGCACCGTTGCGGGCCGTTGTTGCCCGCTGGATTATCTCCGCGTCTTCCGCCACGATCGCGGATTGATCCCAACGGCTCCGTCGGCTCCGCGGAGCCGACGATCTCTTGATTTGATCGGCGGTTTCGAGGGCGCGATGAAGTTCCAAAAGCTCGCTCGATCGATCTTCGAGCGATGCCGAAAAACCTTCTACCACGTTGCCCGTAACGGTGAAGAACCGCTTGCCGTCGTAAAGCTCGATATGCACGTCGGCAGACTCGCTGTAGCGGTGTTTGAGGCCGACGGCCAGCTCACCGAGAACGAACACCTTGATTCCCGTTCGAGACGGGGAAATCTCGGTGTAAGAGTTGAGCCGATTCAAGATCGACTCTCCCCACGGATCGATTTCGCCCGTCTGCGGATCGGCGATGCCGTCCAGGTCGATCCCGGCAAAACCATCCCCCAGAACAAACCCGATGCCGTCCAGGTCCTTTGCCCGAAGCATCGATCTTGCCGCGCTGAGGGAACCCCAGCTTTCCGGGCGTGTGACGTCGGCCTCGTCTCCAGTCTTCGGGTTGACGGGGATCTTCTTTGGCCTGGCCGGGTTGCTTCGGTTGGGAGCGTATCTCCATGCAACCCAGCGATCGGAGTAACGCAAGAGCGGGGGGATCGCGCTGTTTCGGCGTGGGAAAAAACGAATTGGGTTGCGGTTCGCGGTTTCAATGCCTATCATGTGAATGTCTCCATGTCTCCGATTGGTTTCCAAGTTGGTTCCCGGTTGATGCCTGGGTTGCTGGCTGCGAATCTTTGAGGGGTAATGGTGGTTGGGATTCGGGCCGTCCGGCTGGTTACCGGACGGCCTCTTTTTTGGTACTCACAAGTTTTCATCCCAAGTCACTCTGGTTCTTGACTTGGGATCGGCGGTCAAAACGACAGCCGCACTTCTCCGACACTCAATCTAGTTCGACACTGGTTTTCCTAAATCTCACTTCAATCGTTTTCTCCAAACGTGCCGAATTCGTTACCAGATCGCTCAGGCGGCGCGCTGGCTGTCCAAGATGGGAATCAGGTCAAGAACCGCCGATTATCGATCAGGAGCGATTTAAGGCGGTTCGGGTCAAGCTCGCAAGCAATCCCAGCGATTCGGGCCGGGGCATGTCTTCCCGTTCATCGAAGCCGGCGGAATGCCGGTCGGGAATGAGATTGAGCGATCGTTCAGCGTCGGGGCCAGTTTCGCCCTCCTGGGGCAGGGCCTTATTCTTCCGCTCCTTGGTGTGTTTCCAGATTCGCCGGCGGGCCGCGTCCGCTGCGTATGTGGTAAACCTGAAACCTCTCGACTCGTCAAACCAGCGAATGGCATCGACGCAAGCAAGCAACCCCTCCTGAAGCAAATCGTCGAAGTCAAAACCAATGGACTGTTCAAGGATTCCGTTGGCTATATTGCAGATCAGCAAGCGAACGCGGAGGATGAGGTCGTTGGCCGCGTCCCGATCGCCGGCCTGGGCAAGCCCGCAAAGTTGCTCGTTGGTGTGGTTCGGGTGGATGGTTCTCATTTGGCTTCCCGGAAATGTGGCGAAAAGGTTCCATGCACTCCATGACAGCGCCGGCCGTGGGTTCGTTCTTCCCCAAAACTCTGATAAACTCGAATAAACCCGCACATTCCCGCATATGTTTTTGACTCATCCACGATCGCGAATGATCTCTTGAAGCTCTTCGTCGGTGAGCTTGTCAACGGGGCCGGAATCGCCATTCGTATCGGACGCTTGGCCGCCGGCGTAAACCCCCTCGATCTTGGCTAGGTCTTGGAGTATGGCCAGTGCTGCGCGGTAGTCTGGATTCTCTCCATCACCAACACTGACCGATTTGAGGTATAGCCACTCCCGCCGGCTGCGGTGTTCGATGAGGATCCTCTCGCGGTCCTTGCTGAACGCTTCTCTGACTTGCTTGTTGGTCTGCTCAATGTAATGCTCGATCGATCGCAGGGATAAAGGTTTTTCGCCGGGTTCAAGAAACCAACAAGAGCCGGGTTCGAGTTCCTTTTCTCGAATATATTCCAATAAATTGAGAATCCCGGCACCTTCTAAACGGAGGCGGAAAACGTCGGCAAGTCTCTTCTCCATCTCAGATTTATTCGGGCGTTTCGCCCGCTGCTTCACCGGTGTTTCCGCCCCCATATTCTTGCCCTTTCAGCATGGTTCAACTTTCGATTTCGGTTAACATTGGTTAACATTCGGTCAAATGCCTTGGCCGCCGCCTCCCTCGGTTGCGTCCGGCTCGGTCAGTGGTGGAGTTCCAAGGTTGTCATCGCTCACAAGGATGCAGTCCGGCAACGTCGTGTAATCGATGTTCAACCATGTGGGGATCGGGTAGGTGGAATCCGGGATTGAGTAGTTCCCATCTTCGTTCGTTCCAACCCATAGCCATTCGATTTGTCCGGTAGCCTTATAAGTGAGCGTCACACCATCGGAACCGATGTCGAGATTAGGTTTGTTGATTCGGGAGTTGAGGAGAAGCCAGTTGGGATAATCGATCGGTGCCGGCACTTCTGGCGCTCCACCTTGCCGAGTATGGATTTGGTCCGTGTTGGATGGATCAAATTGAGGATCCTGGTCAATAGAATGAGTCTTGACAAATCCGAAGCCGTCAAAGTTCTCGGAATGCTCACTTTTTCGGTTTCACGGTTGATGCTCGATCCTGTACTTCCAAGTAAACCGCTTTGTCCCAAGAGATTGTTGGATCTCCTTGCAGGCGAATCTCGATTGATTCGTGAAGATCGCTGGGAAATGGAACCTGGTTGCTTCGTCCCTTGGCAATGGCCTTTTGCATCGCTTGTTCCGCTTCAATCATCAAGCTTGCTTGCGAGAATGCCAACTTTAGTGTTTCTTCATCTGGGATGAGTTTTTTGACTCCGCTCTCAACAAGTTTCGCTTCCAAAAAATCGATGAACTGACGGCTGTTCATGGCGTTCAGTTCTACCCGTTCGCCCATCCATTGGCCTTTGCCTTGTGGGCCTTCCCTGCGTTGAACGAGAAACTTACATTCTTCTTCGGTTGCTCCACATTCCCGAAGCCTCTTGCTCGGATCCTTGTCCTTTTTGTAGCCGACCTGCTCGCCGGCCAAACCCAGTCTTTTCACGTCCTCAAGTCGCAACCCCAGATCGACAATCTTAGGATTCGTCTTGTATGTGTACCTTTCGGTACTGTGAGTAAGCGTATGAATTATGCTAAAACCTGTTTTGTCGAAGTCGTGAAGAACGAGGATAGTGACTCCGTTTTCGGTCAAGTCCTCGGCAAGCTGGCGAGCTGCGGTTACAGACATGCCCTTTGTTGACATTATCGCGATGTCGAATCTTTCCGCGATTTTCGCGGCGCGCAGCAAAGAGTTAAACCCTTCTTTCTCGATGAAGAGTACGAACCTGTACCGGTTCGCCGGGCCAATAGTGTTTATTTTGTGCGGAATTGCGATGCTTTCGCCATGGGGTGAAACCGAGTCGGTCCAGCCCCTTACGTAGTCCCGCACATTGACAGTACCCAACTCAACTCTGTGCTGAGTGTGCGGTTCTTCGATATGGCCACGGGAATCGTAGACGACATCCCACTCTTTGCAGAGGTCCAGGTTCTTGCGAACGAAATCGGGAACGTGTCTGGTCGTAAATGCCTTCTGACATCCCCAAGGCAGTCCCAGCTTCATGGCTTGTTCTCGGGCACTGTACATGATTTGCCGCACAGTTGCAGGCAATTTGCCGTGATCGCTTGCAACCTCATAAGCTTGCGGGATGAGTTTGAAGGCAGCGTCCTTTATAGCTTGATTTTTGTCTCGCTTGCCTCTCATCTTGTCCAATTCTCTTTGGTTGATTTCCCGGTTCTCGTTGCGTTCGCTTTTGGCTTTCAATTTTGTCCAGTCCTTGCAAACCTCTTTCATCGTCTTCTTCAACGAATCGGAAATGCAAGGCGGAAGATCGTAACGGCTCTTGGCGATATCTGTCGGTGGCAGGCTGGGACAAGTAAGGTGAACTACAAGGGCAACGGGGTCAGTTGCATCACATCTCGCATCCTGAAGCGATTCCAAAAGGGCATCAAATGGAATTCGCAAACATGGTGACCAGTTGAAACCAACAACCAAATCCCTTATTTTGTCTTTGGCGTCTTCATCCTTGACCGCGAAACCGATTTCGAGACTCCAAGGAAATCCTGTTGACTCATCGGTTCCATGTGCGTGCTTATATTTGAAATCTCCGGATGCCTCATACAACTTTGCCATTCCATCGCGCATCCGTTCTTTGCCGAGTTTCCCCAAGTCCCCTGGTAGAACTGGATCGGATTTGTTTTTCATCGCCGATAACAGCCGATCTAATTTATCGTGGTCCGTTTCGCCGTATTTTTGGAAAAACGTCAGATCGGCGCGGTTCGGGGCGTCTATCAGTTCCGCTACTTCACGTTTCTTCTTGTCAGCGCTCAAGCCCTTGAACTCTCCGACGAAGTCGCGAAGAGATATTACCGGAATTATCTTGTCATTGGCGGTTTTGATGTACATCGAAACCAAGGCTCGGAAAGTCCTTTTATCATACCAGTGGATTGACGTCGGCTTTCCCGGAGTCCATCGTTTCCAATTCCCAAGATCGCATGTGGGTTCCAAAGTCACTTCCGTCCCGGTCACAGTCAGGGTGAATCGAGCGTGAGGATTGAACAGTGCATAACTCAAAAGCAAGTTCTTTATCGATCCAAGTTTTTTGGGGGTGAAAATCCGTTTCCCATCCTCATCGTTGGTGGATGTAAAGTCTAAGTCTGCATCCGCGTCTTCTGGATCATCTATCGAAAAGTACCTGACAAAATCCCTGTGTGCGCCTGGCCATCTTAATACAAGTTCGGTGCCAGCGATGACATCAGAATCTCTATCCTCAAAGGATATGATTGGCACGGGATCGCGTTGCTCGACGGCGACGACAGTTTCCTTCCCAAGCGAACGAACTTTCGTCGATCCGTACCCAGCTTCCTGATTCAGAATGTACGGTATCGGCCAAATGCATTTCAGAGCGTTACCCTGCTGTCCGCGCGTTGGAGAAATGTAGAAGATCTTGTTACTCACCCTGACGGAATAGTCGGCTGACTTCTTAACAACTTCGTGCAGAATCCCTGGGCCATTGTCCGTAATAATGACCAGATCATCGCGGATGGTGATGTCGATTCTCGGATCAATCTTCTCCGCTTCGCAAGCATCAAGAGAGTTGTCGATCACTTCCTTAATGGTGGCGGCTGGCCATTGATCTCTCTGGAATCCGATCTTTTTCGAGAGTTCCTTTTCGCTAAAGTAATCGATGGTAATGGGCGCTTCAAAAATTTGACGATCAAGCTTACCGTTCATTAGAGAGACGCTTTGGTTAGGTTTGGTGGTTGGGTTACATTCGCTTCAAATCATTGCACATTTTCACTTTTTTCATGTGCTGCATCCATGTCAGTTGTCGCAATGGTCAGAGACCGCAAGATTCCAACTCCTTTCCCGCTGCGATTGCGGCCCGGCTTGGCTCTTGCTCCGACTTCTCTTCGGTCTGTCCAAGTCGTTCAAGTCGCTTCTTGGTGAGGGTGTCGATAAAATCCTCTGCCCATCGCTTGGTTGTGCAGAGTCCGCTGCCGACCTGGGCGACTCTCAACTTCGATCCTCTCACGCCGATCGTTGCCCATCGGTAGATCGTCGCTATCGATAGTGCTTTCCCAGACTGACCGGGGAACAGCCGGCAAGCATCCTTCAGACGGATATACTCCCCAAGATTGGAATCGCCCTGGCTAACCGCATTGATCGTTGTCATTGTTCGGTTCCTGTTGGTGGTGATACTGCCCGATACAACTTAGGCAACGATCAGAACAAACCGGCTGAACTGAGAACGTCCAAGAATCCGCCGATGTAGGGACTGCGAACATTCCGAAACCGAAAAAGCGATCGGTTTTGATGATTCGGGCGGTTTTTCTTCCACCAAGGTTCGACTTTCCAAAATGCTTGCTTTTTCGGTTTCGCTGATTCCGGCTAACCGATCTCGGCGGCCACCTTTTCCGCAAGGGTCAAGTCCCTCTCGGCGTAGACTTGGGTGACGTCTGCTCGGGAGTGACCGAGGGACACTTGAGCAGCTTCCAACCCGAAGCGTTTCCGCACCTCGGTTCCGTAGGTGTGCCTCAGCCGATTCGGTGCCCAGACTGGAACGCCGGCCTTGACGCAAGCGCGAGCGATGGCTTTCGAGTAGGTGGTTGTCGAGAAGTCATCCCGCAGAACCTTCTTGGGGTTCTTCTTGCGTCGATTCTGTTGCGATGGTTGAACGGGCGTCTTCCGAAGCAACCGCATTTCCCGACGCTTGGCTTCGAGGGTCGCGCGAGCTGAGAACACACAATCGTCCGGATTCATCCCTTCGAGCAATGGGGCAAGAATGGCCTGGGCCTTGGGTCCGATGGGAATGAATCGGCGTTTGCCTCTCCATGCGGTTTTGTGCTGTTGTGGCGAGAATAGCCAAACGGGCCCGGCTCGGTCGATGAACTTCACCCGTAGGTTGCAAACCTCGCCGGGCCGCATTCCGGTGAGACGTTGAATCTCCACCATCATCCGGACTTGCGGCCGGAGGTAGGGCAGGATCTTGTCGATGTCCTCACTGCCGACCGGCTGGACGGGTTTGCTCTCTCTGGCATCGGATCGGCCTTTCTGAAGTCCCGCCACGGCTTGCAAGCCGTGGAAGATCGACGGAGGAACCAACTCCTCTGAGACTGCCCACTTGAACATCCTCTTGATTCTGCCGATGTGCTTGTTGATCTCATTCCGGCAATGCTTGGGAATGAGGGACTGCCTGAAGGTTTTGAGAGCGATCGGGCCGAATTCGCAAGCGTTGGATGGTCCGAACATCGCGCGGAACATCTTCAACGACGATCGGAAGTTTCCTACTTCGGAAGTCGGCCTCCCGTCCTGGTGTCGGTAGTGAACCTCGACGTGTCGCCAGAATTTGAGTATCAATTCATTGATCGACAGGGTAGCCTTGCTTTCCGCAACGGTTGCGGCGCGGATCGGCTTTCGACCACGGGCAAGCCAGGTCGCAATGAGCCGGGCATAGTTTTCTTGGGACTCAGGCGTTCCGTACCCGCCGAGGTAGTGATCTTGCCCACTCAGGCAAACGACGGCCTTCCCAGAGGCTTTGTGATGCTGAATCTTGGGAATTCTGAAATTGCGTGCTGACATGAAAGTGCTTGCTCCAACCGCTTCCATCTGTTGCGATGGAAGGTTGATTTCCGTAATTACGGAAACTCACTTGGGTTGCAGACCGCACTCCCGAACATCGAGAGGTAGGCGTAAATACGCTTCGGTTAAGGACTTGGGCGAAACTCCGCGACTTGGACTCGAACCAAGAACCGTCCGATTAACAGAAGGTCCAGTGCCGTTGGAGAACACAACGAAACCATTTACACTATCACATTTTACGTTCAATCTTCTGCCTTGCAAGAGACGTTGTGAAGAGAGACGAAAAGAAATGAGCAGATTGATAGACGGACAAGCAATTACGGAACTTTCGCAATTCGGATGTTTTGAGAGTATGTTGATTGCGGAAGGAATGCGGAAACTCACAGCGTCAAATCTTTGACTCAGAAAGGGGGTCGATCCGTAAGTCAGAATCGACCACGGGTTCCGGAAATAACCGGAGGGAACGCGCAAGGCAAGTTCAAACTGGTTTTGCCGGTGGGACTGGGGTATTGTCCATGAACTTCATTACGGAAAGAATGGTGGAAGGACCGGTCTCGATCTCGGAGTGTTGAATTGCGAGTATCGCATCTCGTGTTAAGGTTGTTCTTTCTCCGGTGAAATACTGGTTCCAGGATACATCGTGAATCACCAACTTGTTTTCGTGGAAGACAAGGGTAAACCGCCTACCATCTGGTAGCGAAAGACTAATTGCGTCGGGACTGATCTCAAAGGTTCCAGCGAACTTTTCCATGACGGTGTACTCCTTGTCGGGATGTAGGCTCATGGAAGTCCTTCAACCGCGTTGTGCAAATGCCTTCGCCCAAAATTCCTTCTGCTTCTCGTCTCGATCGGGACCGTGAAAGTTTTCGACACCATACAAAGTCGCAAGGTGATGCTTGAACTCAGAGATCACTGACGGATACCCTTCTTCCATGTATCGAGCGGCCAAAAGCACATATTCTGTCTTTTTTGAGAGATCGATCATGACCCCTTTGAGTTCTTGGTATCCCATCCCGAATAACTCTTTGAGTTCTTTCTCAAATTCGGGGAAGGGAAGATGTTGCGTTTCCAGTAATATTCTTGTGTAACGATCAAATATCGGTTGGGCCTTGTTGAATCGATTCTCGGTTAGCGATGCCATAGCTTTCCCCTTGCTTGGTCCTATCTCTTCCGGTCGGATGCCTCATTCAGCCATTCTCGCTCTCTTCCGGCTAATTCTAGCTCTGCTCGAATTCATATCAGATTTCAAAAGGAAGTCCATCGGTTTGACCAATGATGGGCTTCCGTTGGTTCTGTTTTGAACAGACTGGAATCTGGAAATGGATAGTGTAAACTCGATTAAGTATCCGGAATGTTTCCGGACTTTTTCATTCTTTCCTTGGAGTATCAAACCAGATCGTTGACCCGTGGCGAACTTCGCCTCGGTAACAATTCGAGTCATGCGTGTGCATGGCATTGCTTCACCCGAACCGGCCAAACATAAGCCAAGGCTTATGGTGTTACGAAGAAGCAGTATCCATCGCCACCGCTCCGAAAGGAGCGGTAGGCTGGGTGCTGTTCTTTCGTGGCTCTTGGCCGGGCCTGGGTGAGCAGTTCTGGTTTGCCGCTCCCCTTTTTTGGGAGTTCGTCCCATGCCCGGTCCTAATTTCGACTTTGATGATTCTGAGTCTGAACCGCGAACCAGAAACCGTTCTGCGAGTAATTCTTCGTCCGGAACCGTCATCATCGCGATTCTTGTTCTTGCTCTCGTGGTGACTGGTGGCGTCGTCTATTTCATGAGTCACCGAACTGAGAAAAACGACGGCGAAAAAAAACAAATCGAGGAAGACACACACAAGTTTAAGACTGCTAGGGCAAAAATGGAAGCCGAAGTGAAAGTCGAATCGGCAAGGAGTGATGCCCGGATTGCCAACGCTGTTGCCAAAGGCGCGTGCCAAAAGTGTTCGAGAAATCCCATACGACGAGTCACAGCAGAACCCAGACCCGACGACAGCACGCGACGAGCGAAGCGAATTCAAGAAGGATCAAAATTGGAGAGAAGAAGCAGAGCGGGAACTTCAGGTTGCGTTGAAGACAATTCCAGAATCGGAACCCCTTGCCAAGCTGCCTTTAATGACCGAACAAGAATATGAACTCGCCAAACTGGAAGTTCGCCAATACAAGGGCACTATCAACCTCTGGCTTGCTGCCGATTTCGAGAACGCTGTTGCGTTGAATGTGCTGACGCTATCCGATCAAATCTTGAGCAAGTATCTTCAGGGTAAGAAGTTGATGCCTCGGAGTTTCAAACTCATTCGGAGAGAAGCTGTCGTGCGCATTGCACGGACTTTCGACGCGAAAAAAATCGACGAACTTGCGAACAGTTATGACGAACTCCGGATTCTTTTGGACAAAGACGCAAAGAAACTGATTCTCGATTCTCGTCTCCCATGCGATCAACGAAAACGACTCTTCAAGGACTATGCAGAGACTACCGGAGACAAGAGGGAATGGTCTCTATTGCATCCTTTCGACGATCTCACAAGCAACGCGATGACTGAGGCGATCAAGGCTTGCAAGGCAGCGAAAGCGAACGGGTTAGGATCGCTGGACAAAGAAGCGCGCTTATTGATCCTTAGTGCCGGCGCAACTGATTTCTTCAAGAAGTTGCTTGAATCGGGGAAATAATTCGGTGTTGCCAGTCGCGGGCGATGATCGGGTTTACTTGATACTGTCCATCAATTCCTCAAGAGTGATCCCTGCCCAAGCTGCAAGCTCGGTGTCACTCATTTCCTCTAGCGCTTTGTTGGCAAGGCGCTCACGGTCTTGCTCAGTTAAAACCGGATCACCGGGTCTCTTTCCGCAATGAGGACACCGGGCCTGTTTCTCGATTCTCTTCCGGATGTTGTTAAGGCTCTTCATGTCAACCTTTCGTCTTGCGTTCGGATTCGATCCGTTCAATAGTCGCCTGTAACTCACGAATCTCTTGGTCCTGGTCCACCGTTCTTCTCAGGTCCGATCCCGCCGACAGAATTGCTACCGCTGCTCTCAGTCGGATAGCCTCACATTCGCTGTTCAACAATTTTCGGAGAGTCATCGCTGCCTTTGTGGATGTTTTTACCAAAACTCCCATTCCGCGCGCCAACAACTCTCCCCGCAGAGCGTTCACCTGATTCGTGAACTCTTGATCTTTGTCCCATCGCCGTATCGTCTTTTCGTCAACTCCGATACTTGTAGCGGCCTTGACGATCGACATGCCACCGGCCAGCAAAAGAGCCGCTCGCGCGCGGGCATTTGCGGACATTTGCGGACATCCTTTCTGTTAAGGGCAAGAAGCACGTTTCCAGACACTTCAAGAGCATCATCCGACATGGCTCCACCAACTAGCTCAGAAGTCTCAAAACGATTTTATGCAATCGCCGATCGTCAGATTTTTGACACTATTATGTTGATCTCGTTTTACCCCCAAGATGGGTGTATTTGTGGATCGTGCTTCTGAGTTTCTTGATTTCATCCCATAATTTCGTCTTGGACTTGGCAAGGAACCCTCGTGATGTAAATGTCAAGCAAACACGTTTCCAACCCATTCGCGGAGGCATTTCGACGCGATATTTCAACCGTGCCTTTTTTATATAGATTGCTGTTCCTGTTGGGTTCCGAACCTTCTCACAATAGACCTTCGGATTGCCTTGACAGCAGACCTCGATCCGTTTGCCGTGACAGCACTTTTTCCACAAGCGAACAATTTCACGCTTCGCTTGTTTGGAGTCTTTGAAGAGATCAGAACGAAGCAATAAATGTAGATGCGGTTTGCAGTGTGAAAACTCAACCTGCCAATGATATGATAAGTCCGCATGTGCTTTCTTTTTCAAATATTGCAGGTTGTTGAAAAACCTTGCTTTGATCCCGGCAAACTCGCGTCCTGTCAATGGCCGTCGTTGTGTCACCTTCAAGACAACGAAGAAATCAGGAGGCAAGGTAAGAAACGATTGACGAAGTATCATCGCGTTCTTCCATGCCCAATATGGTCGGCACGCTGGACAGCGCTGTGAACCGCATGGAATTTGAGTGGCCCTATTGTTGACGAAATCATATCGTCCACGTCGCGGGAATTTGCATCGCTTGCTATTGTACATTTCGGGAAATTGTGGTAAAATGCCACCTCCTCATTCGCAGTGGGGTTATCAGAGTTAAGTCGGGTCCGGACGTGAACGCAAATCACGTCCGGACCATTTTTTCAAGCCGATAATTCTAACGAATCAACATATAAACATATCAATATAGTCAGATTCTTGACTCGTATCGTGGCGTGTTACATCCCAAGCGCTTCCAGTTCGGCGGATGCGCGTTGACTTGCTTTCTCGCGTTGCGCCGGCGTCCGAAGTGATTCTGGTTCGTGTCCGGATAAAGGGATTTGCGTTGACTGTGCTTGTGTTTGCTTATCAGAGAATCGACCGAGTGCTTCAAGACTTGTCACCCAACGTCCGCCAAGACGCACGGCTTCCAGTTTGAGCCGCGTGCCATCGGGTAAACGCACACCCTCAGACACCCATCTCCAGATGGTTGCGGATGCCACCGGGCGGCTTCCACGAAAGGGAGGCAGACGGCGCGCTGCCTGAGAAAAACTTAGTACGGTTTCTGTTAGTAGATTTGCAGCGATCGAAGTGGTTGTCATGGCTGGATAATCCTCGCACGGTTTCAAAGGTCCATGCAAGAATTGTCGTAGAGAATGACCAACTTGAGAATTCCCCAGACTCGTCTGGGGAGGGCAATGCTCAAAGTCCAAAGTAGTTAGTCGCGTTTCCCCTCAACGACGCGACGGTAGGCTTTTTCACATCGCTTTTGGATATTGTTGAGGTTAGCAGATGGAGGGAACCAATCTGCATGTTCTGCATGGATTCGCTCAGCCGTTTTCTTCCAAGACAATCTCACCTGGACCCGCAGATGACGAACGGCTTCCGCAAGTCGAACAGTTTCGGGGTCGTGTGGCCGTTTAGAACCCGTCAGTTTCTTTTGAAGCAAATCTACATGAGCTTGTTTTGTGGCAGCAATGGTAACTGTCCGGTCGCGGTCTGCATCCAAAACCCCGATTCGGGCTTCCGGCGATAAATCCCTACTATCCAAGAACAAACCGTAGAGTCCGCTCTTTTTATCATCGGACAACCTCCGAAAATGCCTTTCATGAATCGCAATCTGCTCATCTTCCGGAAGAGAGGCGAGAAGATGAGGGAGGATTAACTTCTTCGCCCTTCCAGGGTCGGAGAAATGTGTCTCAAAGATGGATACAAGAATTTTTACGAAACTATGGCACAGGGAAGGATCATCAAGAAGGAAATCGAGAGAACCCGTCTTCTTCGTCTCGGACATTGTGTTCTCAATTCTGATTTTCATCGTCAACGGGCGAGGGGCATTTCTGCCCAGCGCACCGATTTGCTGCGAATCAACTCAGGTTTAGAAGATCAGCCAATCTCTGCCGCGATCCGTTCCGCAAGGCTCAAGTCCCGTTCGGCGTAAACTTGGGTAACATCCGCCCGACTATGGCCCAACCCGACTTGAGCAGCTTCCAATCCGAATTGATGACGAACCACGGTTGCGTAGGTGTGGCGGATTTGATTCGGATGCCAGGGTGTGATTCGCGCCTTCGCGCACGCGCGTCGAATCGCGAACCCATAGGCCATGACAGAGTAGCGTTCACCCGGTTTCTTCTTTGGGTTAGTTTTGCGCTTCTGCCCCTTCTGACTACTCCCGTAATATTTCGTCTTGCGGTTCGCAGCACGGTGAGCGTTGATTTCTTGCATCAATCTTTGCGGGGAGAATAAGAAGGCTTCCGGGTCATCCGGCATGAAAGTCTTGACTATCTCTTGGGCTTTTGGCCCAAGAGCGATCATCCGCTTTTTTCCCCGATGCGCGGTTTTGTGTTTCTTTGGGCGATAAATCCAGATTTCTCCAGTTTTGTCGATGTCGCAATTCCGCATTCGGCAAACCTCACCCGGTCGCATTCCGGTGAGCCGTTGAAGCCGTACCATTCCCGCAACATGGCGATTCAGTGCGGGAAGGGTTTTCTGAACATCGTCATCCGGAACTGGTTCAACAGGGTTTGATTCGCGGGCATTGGTTCGACCTTGACTCAGGCCGGAGACGGCTTCCAGCGCGTGAAGCACGTAAGCCGGAATCAATTCTTCCGAGACTGCCCAACGGAACAGATGCTTGATCCGTCCCACAGACTGATTCACCCATCCTCGACACCACCCTTTTTCGATCATGGCGTTTCGGACAGCTTTCAGAGCCAGTGGACCGAACTCAGCAGCGATGGTGTGGTCATAAAGCATCCGAAGTGGCTTCAGGCTTTGCTTGAAATTCTCCTGTTCTTTAGTGGGATTACCGTCCATGTCTCGATAGTGTTGCGTAATGAACTCGTTCCATCCCCGAAGTATCAGTTCCGCGATTGTCAGGGGTGGTGATCCCGCATTCGTCGGATCGGGCAGGCGACGGTTGTTTGCTTCCCATTCGGCCAATACACGCCGATATTCGGCGTAAGAGGCTTCAGAGCCGAACTGACCGAGTAGGACATCGAACCGGCGTCTGGAAGGGTCTGTGAGCGTTACAACGGCCTGCCCACTAGATTTGTGAAGTCGGTACGAAGGGAGCGAACCTTTGGGAGTACGCGGCATGATTTTCCCCGTATTGCGGAAGTGTTCCGCATTATTTCGGGTTTCGTGCCGCACTCTTGCACGTACAAGAGGAAACGTAAACTACGACGGCTAAAGTGTTTAGGGCGAACTCCGCGACTTGGACTCGAACCAAGAACCGTCCGATTAACAGTCGGATGCTCTACCATTGAGCTATCGCGGAATATCATCTAACATATAGTGCTTTCATCCCCGCTGGCAAGTGCGAGTCCATCCCGGTCTCTGCCTTCCAATACCAGGAGAATCCTCACCCGACGCATAGCCGCTAATTCTATAAACGTGTGTCTTTCGATTGCCGCTCCGAGCCGGTGATTCTTTGCTGAGGCAAAACACTCGCCCGCTCGCCAAATCAACATTTTTTCATTTGACAGGTCGCCCGGCTTTGCATTTTTACCGACCGGATCAGCCCCGCTGCACATTTACCGATCGATCTTGCACAAAAACCGCCAGTCAATTTCTCGATTGCGCTAACCATCTTACAAATCACTGACAACGTAAATGTTGACAACAAGGGGGCGACTTGCTATGTTTCTTGATACGCGCTTTGGTGTGGAAAAACAGTGGCTTTCGCGCCAGATGATTATTATATGCGAGTTCCACAAGACCTTTTGAATTCCGTCGTCTTTATTGGACAGAGAAAATCTGACCAGAAAGGAAGAGAATCTCTCCGTTTTGGCGGGACAGCTTTTGTTGTAAGCGTCCCGGATGAGAGCGACCCTCAATCCCGGTTTTTTTATCTTGTTACAGCTAGGCACTGTATCGACAACATGTTCTCTTATTCGCCGAACATCGAGATTCGCTATAACACTAAAGATGGTGACTGGCGACTTGTTCAAAGCAAAGAGTCGGACTGGATATTTCATCCTTTTGAAGCGGCATGTGTTGATGTCGCCGTTGCTCGTTTTTCCCCTGGCGCAGATTTTCTAGGAACTCATATTCTGAGTTCTTGCTTTCTTACGGATGAGGCTATCAAGATTGGGAGGATCGGTCCTGGAGACGAAGTGGCAATAGTTGGACTTTTTACCAAACTTGAAGGACGTTCAAAGGATATTCCTCTTGTGCGCGTTGGCAATGTTGCCATGATTCCTGGAAAGGGAGAGCAACTTCCAGTTGTCGTCGATTCTAAAACATACGATCAGGAAGTTTATTTAATTGTAGGCGTTCACGATGTCATTTAAGTATTGCTGTTTAATGTAAGGTCATCAGCGCACACTGCCACCCATTTCGCGCTTCCTGCATCTTGCGATCGAACAACGAGAGTCCTTCCTCGTGATTAGGATGATTTCAGTACATAGCTTCTCCCTCGATCCTTCGCATCGGCCGCGTTTGCTTCGGAGACTTCCCAGTCGAATGACTATGCATCAATCCGGCACTCCGTGGCCGACGAACACGCGTGTTATGACTCTTGTTCTCGGTGCTTTCCAGCCTTCCTCAAGCTATTGCTCCCTGGGGTAGTAGTGACGGCGCTGGCTCGTCTTTGAACCAACGGGCGATGGCTTCCTTCAAGAAGGCGGGCAAAGGCCAGACGCTTGTCCGTCTATGACGCGGCGATCGATCTGTGCGAGCGTCTCCACATCCCTTTGCCCACACTGCCGCCACTGCAAACCGGAACAGGGAAGAGGAACACGTAGCTTGTTCACCATCAACGTGTACAATGAACCCACCCGCAGAGACGGGCACTATCTTTTACCTGCTAACTCAACAAGGCGCTTCTTCCACATTACGCTGAACCAACACATTTGCAAACACTTTGTCTATCCATGAAATCAGCACAAGTGCAACTTGGATTTTCATTGTTAGGGTCAACGGCATATCGCCCGGTGCCAGTTTGCGACGGCACAATCCACGCTTTGCCACGTTGGGTAATTTGTTTCGTTGCTGCAAGCACTGCACCACGTTGTTCTCTGGCGTCCATTTTCTTCTCCCTTATGTGTCTACGTTACTGTAGACTTAATAGTGGAGAATGTCAACGTATTTGTTTACAGAAATGTCAAGATTTCAGAGGATTTCGCTTAGAGATTTGCCAATTGCTTTGGAGAAGAGAATGAGGGTTGAAAGGCGCGGGTCATAATCGATTTCCACATTCAAGAGACGAGATACGGCTTGTCGGGCATGTTCTTTGGGAAACCCATGCGCAAGCCGAGTTCTTCTTGCGTCATGCCACTGTCTTTTGCAGCCTGACGCAACTTGTCGCGGAGCGTTGCGACGGTTTCGGAATCGGGTTTTGTTTTTTCCATTTCAGAAGTCTACGCACTTGTAAACAAAAAAGCAACACTCAATCAGGTGTAGTAACCCCATTGCCAAGTTCTGATTGCTCAGCTTTATTTCGCATAGATACCAACTCTGTTTGGTCGAGAGTTTCGTGAATCACGAAAGATGGAACCACAAGAGCAATCCCTAGATTTATTGATTCACCGCCCGGTCTGAGAATCTGAGTGTTCCTATCCTTCGGATCGATTTCCCAATGGCCTTGAGCCAGTCCGAGCAAGTATCCTTCTCCTTCGCATTGAACAACCGATTTCGGACCACACAAATCATCACGGAAAGAAGTTTGAATACTACGATCTTCTTTCTCGTAAAGAGTGAATCGTAAAGTTTCTTTGACAATAACCAGAGAGCCGCTCAATCCGCCTGTCGATCTCATTTCTATGAGATAAGCAAGCATAACTCCGGTGATGCCGCGACCTGTATTGACCCCAAAAATCTAATGATGATCCTTTGTGTCTATTAAACAGACCAATTGTGATGGTTTCGTCGCCAATACCTATTTGCCTGTTACGTGCGATTTTTTCATCCAAGAATTGTCCAATAGGTATTGGAACATAATCGCATATGCTTTTGTCTGGACAGCACGGGAATATCGCAACATCAGTGTACCGGCTCGGATGCCGATACCATACTTGATCCGCTGGGAATTGCAATAATTCTACACCGCCGCCTGAGCCTGAGGTGGACCCATTTATTTGGACAAAAAACAAGCGATCCTTCGCTACAGTTTTGCCAGCCTTCCATGCGGGCAACTTCGGATTGCTCTTGTCGGTTTCATGTGTGTCCGGTATCTCCTTTCGCCGGGTGAAACGGAGGTTGGCTCTGCTGGCGAGCATCCAGCCGAGGGATAATCCGGTCGAAGGTATGCCGATGGCATGAGACCCTCGCGTCAAAAAAAACGCGAGGGCCTTTCTTTTCTATCGGCTACCTGAGCCATGCCTCTCAAAACGCATTGCGACTTCCTCGTTTCGGCGACTTCCATTTTTTTCCGTACACTTCCGCCGGGGTTCGGTTCTCCAACGACTGATGGCGACGCTCTTGGTTGTAGAACGGGAAGTACCGGGCCAGACCCACCTGTAATGCCGGTGCCGTCTCATGCCGCCACAAATACACTTCCTCGTACTTCACCATACGCCAGAGCCGCTCCACGAACACGTTGTCGAGGCAGCGACCCTTGCCATCCATGCTCACCTGGGCTCCCGCTGCTTCCAGTCTCGAAGTAAACGATGCCGACGTGAACTGCACAGCGCAATCAAGAAATGGACTGGCGGTTTTTGTGCAGGATCGATACCGCGTCTGTCTGGCGAATGATGTCATGACTGCTATCCATCAGATAGAAAACGCTGAATTCAAGATAATTCTTCTGGATATGAAACTTCCGGATGGCGATGGAAGCCAGGTGTTCCGGGCCGCGATTGAAAACGCTCCCGCCACGCAAGTCATCATCATTACGGGCTGCGATGTCGAGACGGACCAGAAGATCCATCAAGTCTTGGCGCAAGGTGCTAAAACAGTGTTGCGCAAGCCATTGGATCTGCCGACCCTCCTGGCAATGATGCAGGAGTCCGCCGGGGGAATGCGCGTTGATGGGCCATTCACTCTCCGCTGGTGAAGTTTCAACTTTGCTCCCATCTCCAGTGCATGTGGGCTGGCTGTAACCGATCTATTACCTCAGCTCAAAAGAATGGCAATGGCGATGCAAAAGCCGTCGTTCTTGCCGGTCGGAAATCGTGCCGAGTTCACATTTTCTCTCTATCTGGTATAGAATGAGAGTAATAAGGGGATCGAGTTCGTTCCCTTTCTGAAGTTATCACCCCTTAGACATCAAGCTACTCCAATGGAGTCTTGTCGGTGTCATCGGTGGTCCCTCGAGGACAGCCGATGCCGAAGATTCCTGAAAACCGTCTATTGGCGCTTTTGCCCGATTACAAGCGTCTATCTCGTCATATCGAAGCCGTCTCCCTCACGGTAAAACAAAATCTCTACAGAGTTCGAACTCCGGTTGACCATAATTTGCTCGACGGGCACCGGCAATTGACTTCGGGCGATGAGAATCGCGATCTTTCCTCAAAGGACGTTTCATGTGTTTTTCAGCCGAGGCCAGTTTTGGAATAACGGCAATACTGTTGCCAGCTGGAGCGTATTGTGTGCGCAGTGCACTCCAAAAAAACAGAGCCTTGCTGACCCTAGCGATCATTCCTGTGGTCTTCGCGATTCAGCAGTTTTGTGAAGGGTTAGTGTGGATCGGAATCGACCAGAACAACCCGGCCTTGATACGAGCACCTGCCTTTGTCTTTCTATACTTCGCGCTTTCATTTTGGCCCTTCTGGATCGCGTTTTGCGCTTTTATCACGACAGATAACATTCGCAAGAAGCGGCTCTTGGCGTTGTTTAGTCTGCTGGGTTTAGTTGTGGGCCTGATGCTTTATCTGCCGCTGGTTCTCAATCCAGCTTTGCTAACCGTGACCGTACGGGTCCGTTACCTCTTCTATGATATCTCTGAATCCGAAGTGATTCAGATGATGCCGACTGTCTGGTGGCAAGTGTTGTATGTCGTCGTCGTGGGAATCCCGTTACTGATCGCACCGTCGCGAGGCTTTGTGGTTTTCGGCATTGCGCTTCTGGTGGCGGCGGTAGTGACCCATTTTTGTTATTGGTATGCTTTTGTCTCAGTTTGGTGCTTCTTTTCGGCGGTGTTGTCGCTGTATCTTTGCTATTCGTTTCGCCGGTTGCCGACGCCATACTTGCGGGCAATTCCACCTCCCGATTCCAATCGTGGACAGGGCGTCGCGCTAGCCGAATCTCGAATTCTGTAACTGCAAAGACAGATGCAAGCCGACAGAGGCGATCGAAATCGGCGGCGTCCGCCCAGTCGGCTTAATGGTTCTTGGGTCATATCGGACCATGATGTCACATGAAAATGCCAGAACCGCACATGAACTCTTCTGTCCAGAGACGGCAGTTTCTCCTCGATTCTGCTCCCGCGCTCAATTATCTATTCAGGCTGCGTTGGATCTGGACTGTCTGATTCGTGGAACTCAGATTCAATATATGGCTCTTCAGTGAAATCTCATGGGTTCGGACATTCGATGGCATCGGAGTTGCGATACCACACCCAAACACGATTTGACAGAAGAGTACAGAGTCCTTTCCAAACCCGTTTCTCCGAATAGGAATGCTTCGATGACGGCGACTTAAGAATTGCCTCATCGGTGGTGATGCCCAATGTACTGAACTGATTCAAAAAGTGTCTCGTGCCAAAAGCCCAGACCATATCGCGCCCGACAGAATGGGAGAAAGGGTAAATCCGTGACCTGGATCGCTTTGAAGATGTTGATGGGAGACAGAAGCAAGTACTTCGCCATCATCTTTGGCGTTAGCTTCGCCTGTTTTCTCATCGCCGAGCAAAGCGCAATCTTTTGCGGCGTCATGCTTCGGACCACCGGCCAGATCCGCGACACGCACGGAGCCGACATCTGGGTGATGAACCCCGATGTTCGCTATGTCGATGACCTGAAGGCAATTTCCGACGATGACCTCTTCCGCGTTCGCAGCGTTCCCGGCGTGGCCTGGGCGGTCAACCTCTACCGCGGACAGGGCCAGGCACAGTTGGCCAACGGCACTTACCAGGGCGTCATTCTGATGGGTCTGGATGATGCCAGCCTGACGGGTGCTCCGACTCACATGCTCGCGGGCAAAATCGGCGATTTGCAAATCCCGGACGCCATTCTTGTCGATGAGGCGGGCTACCATCAGATGTGGCCGGGCGAGCCGCTGCGGGTGGGGAAGGCCATCGAGATGAATCAACGCCGGGCGATTGTCGTGGGCGTCTATCGGGCGGCGCAAACATTCATGACGATGCCGATCATCTACACGCGCTTCAGTCAGGCCACCTTGTTCGTCCCGCCCACTCCCACAGGCCGGCTCATGCCCTTCGTACTGGCCAAAGCTGAATCGGGAGCGGATCCCGACGAAGTCGCAGCGCGGATTCAGGACCGCACCGGGTTGAAAGCGCTGAGCAACCAGGGGTTCATGCAACTGACCATGAATTACTATCTGGGGCATACGGGCATCCCCCTCAACTTTGGCACCACCGTCATACTGGCCTTCCTGGTCGGCAGCGCCATCGCCGGACAGACGTTCTATCTGTTCACCGTGGAGAACCTCAAGCAGTTTGGCACACTCAAGGCGATGGGCATGAGCGATCGACGGGTCGTCGGCATGATCCTGATCCAGGGGTTTGTGGTCGGGAGCATCGGTTATGGAGTGGGAGTAGGTCTGGCGACGCTGTACGGCATCTTCTCGCAAAAGGCGATGCCGCTCTTGGCGTTCTTTCTGCCGTGGCAGGTGCTCGCGCCTTACCGCACTTGCCATGGTTGTCATCGTGCTGATGGCCAGTTTGCTCAGTATCCGCCGGGTGCTCGTGCTGGAGCCAGCCATTGTTTTCCAGGGTGGCGCATGAATCCCGCACTCCTTACCGGGAACGGTGTTGCTTGCCGGAACCTGGTCAAAGACTACGGCAGCGGCGAGTCGCGGGTACGCGCATTGCGCGGCGTGGATATCGAAATCGCCCCGGGTGAGTTGACGCTTCTGGTCGGTCCCAGCGGCTGCGGCAAGACCACCTTGATTTCAATCCTGGCCGGCACTCTCGACCCTACGGGGGGCGAAGTATCGGTTTTGGGCGTAGACATCAAACATTTATCGAAGCGCGAGAAAGCTGCGTTTCGTGCGAAAAACGTGGGTTTCGTGTTTCAGCAGTTCAACCTGTTGCCGGCCTTGACCTCTGCAGAAAACGTGGCGGTGCCACTTGTGATCAACGGCCATGGCAAAGCAGATGCTGTGGCACGTGCTGCAAAGGTGCTCCAGTCCGTGGGACTCGGCGATCGAATTAACTCATTGCCCTCCCAACTATCGGGAGGACAACAGCAGCGGGTGGCCATTGCCCGGGCGCTGGTGCATCAGCCCCGCCTCCTCGTCGCCGATGAGCCAACCTCGGCCATTGATGCCCAAACGGGTCAGGCGATCATGGAGTTGATCCGTGCGGTGGCACTGCAACCGGACCGCGTAGCCATCGTGGTCACGCACGACCCGCGAGTGCTGGGTTTTGCCGATCGAATCATCACGCTCGAAGACGGGCGGGTATCGCATGAAAAGCACGTCGAACCCGAAACCAAGCCCGGCTCGTTACCAGGTATAAGGAGTAAGCCATGATCCGCAAGTTTCTTCTGCCCCTGCTCGCGGTTGGGTTGTTGGCCTTTGCCGTCGGGCACGCCATTTATGTTCAGCAACAGGAGCCGCAAACGCCGCCGCCCGTTCCGCCGCCGACTTCCCCATTTGGCGATACTGTCGCCGGAGCGGGAATGGTAGAGCCGTCCAGTGAGGCAAGCACGACCGGGAACATTGCCATCGGCTCACAACTGGCCGGGATCGTGGCCAAGGTATCGGTTAGTGTCGGCCAGACGGTCAAGAAAGGCGACCTGCTGTTCGAGCTGGACAAACGACTGACGGACGCCGATTTGAAACTTCGGCAGGCTGCATTGCCGCTGAACGAAGCCCAGATCAGCGTGGCCAAGGCCAATCTCAACCAGATGAACGACCAGTACAAGCGTGCCAAGAGCCTTCTTGGCACGGGGGCGATCGCCGAACAGGACTATGTGACTGCCCAGCAAACCTATCTGTCGGCCATGGCCCAGTTAACGCTGGCTCAGGCAACCATCGAGCAAACCAAGGCGCAGATCGAACAGGACAAAGTCACGCTGGCAGTGTTGGAGATACGGGCACCCAGCGACGGCACCATTTTGCAAATCAATGTTCGACCGGGCGAATACATCTCGATCGCGCTAGGGCAAACCTTGATCCTGATGGGCAATCTTGCGCCGCTTTATGTGCGCGTGAACATCGACGAGGAAGATTTGCCGCGACTGAAGCTCAATGCACCCGCCCGCGCCAAGATCCGGGGCGATGTCAAGCAAGAGGAAGTCCCATTGACCTGGGTTCGGCTGGAGCCTTATGTCGTGCCCAAGACTTCGCTCACGGGAGCCAACACCAAGCGGGTCGATACGCGCGTGGTCCAAGTGCTTTATGCGGTCGATCCCAATCATCGGCTCGTAAAAGAGAAAAAGGTACTGGTTGGCCAATTAGTCGATGTGTTCATCGACACTCGAGCAACTGCTCCGGTCAACGAGAATACGCCAAAACCACCGAAATGACTTACTGCGTCCTTGGGCACTTCGGAGCCACCGTGCCGCACTCCCGCATTGCCTATTTGCGCGTTGTCGGCGTGATCTACCACTCCGGTCCTGGAATTTCTCCATCGTTCCGCAAGATCGCTTTGCGAAGATTTTTATTCGTTCCCTTTCAATTCTACGCTCCGAACCGAGCCATCAGCGAGGGCCACATAGAATTTACCCTTCCAATGGCTCCCCAGCTTTGGCAGAGGTGAATTTGCGTCGTACTCGAACTCTTCCGGCTTGGTCCACGGGACTGATTCGTCGGCTTCGATAACCAGAATAGTACTTAAAATACCGTCTGGAAAATCCTTCAATTTTACTCCCTTCGTGCCGTCGAACGGTGCCCCCTCACCGTGAAATACTCGGTAGTAAGTGTTGGAGTCATTCGGGTTGCCGGGCATCTGATAAGTCTTGGGCATCTTGGCCAACAAGGGCAGGTTGTGTGGACTGTCCCAGACTTCGTCGAGATGGAACTGGTCGTACAACTGCTGCTGTTCAATGAATGGAAGAATGGCTACGCGCCAGCTTAGCAGCGGATTACCGTCTCGATCGTAAATGGCAACGGCGGGGAGCGTCTCATCTTTGTTGTTGCTCGCAGAATTAAGCATTGCGAACGCGATCTGCATGAGTTGGTCCTGGGATTTGGCACGATTTGCTGCCTCCCGAACTTTTTCCACTGAGGGCAATAATATGCCGACAAGGAGAGCGACTGCGACGAGGCTCCAAGTGATGCATCCGATATCGCGGAAGCCGCCCTTCTTCATTTGAGGAGCTTCAAGTCCTCTCGTATTGGCACACGACTCTTGATCGCTCGACTCACGAGTCGTGTCTTCGGGATTGTTGGGATTCATGTGCTTCTCCGATGGAATTCGGGCATGAGATAGCCATTACATTCTCAAATGCGTTATCGCTCAAAGTCCATCGATTCAACACTGCAAAGCCCTATGGATTCTTAAACTCCGCCTCGCCCTTTCCACTCCGGGAGCAAACCCGAGAACCAGAAATAGACGGTAAATCCCCCTGTGTCCAGTATCCAGCGCAGCCACCAGCGACGTTGCTTGGCCGCGAGCACTGCCACAGGCGTCGCGGGTAGAAACCCAATGAGAAAACACCAGCCCACGGCATAACCAATCATTGCACACAGCTTGTAGTAGCCAAAACAGATGCCGAGAAAAACCATCAATGCTGTTCCCGATCGCACACGAATCCGAAGAGTACGAGGCTGGTTTCCGGCCCAGACACCCAGTGCCAGAATCGTCCGAAACGACACGTAGAGGCAAGCTGGCCAGGTCAGGACAAAGGTATCAGCCCACTCGCTGAAGATAGTTGTCCCCACCATCCCCAGCAGAAATGGCACTGTCAGAAAAACAACATGTCCCCAGTAACTCGACTGGCCTAACTTCGCCCATCTGATGAACAGGGCCACAGTGACGGCAACAAGTGCCGCTGGACCAAACACGCCCCCAATGCACCAAAGATACCAGAGGGCCACTTCGGAACGTGTTGGAGCATCGTGGGGAAACTCTGGCTCGCGCGGCAGCAAGCACGACCAGTCGAAGTGATCGCGCATTGGAGAGTTTCGCATTACTGGCCGATCCGGATCCAAAGCCGTTTCCGGGCCGAGAAAGAGACACACCGCTTTGGACTGATTTCGAATAAACAACCTGCCATTCCAAAGAGTCGGAGGAGTCCAGCACAGTCCATCCTCAAATACTTTGCTTCGAGCCAGTTCATCGTATACGCTCGCGTTTGCCCTGGCGAGGATCAACGTACCGGTATCGTTCAAGAGGATCAATTTGCCATCAGCGCACAATAAAGTTGCTTGCCCGATACGATCGGTCTCCCATTTTGTCGCGCCCGTCGAGAGCTCAAGGCATTTGAACATTCCCCGCGATGCACGATGCGGGCTGGATTGAAGCTGGTGCAAGTCGAATCCATACACGTGGCCATCGTAAAGTATGCTCGAGCAGACATCATTCGAGAGAGCTTTGCCAAACCAGATTGTCTTTGCCGAAATTCCTTTGTCGGTGGAATCGAGTCGAATCAGTTGAGCGCCGTGTTTGAAAGGGGCGGCCGAGAAACAGATCCGGTTCGGAGAACAGGGGCCAGGCAGAATGTTCGTCGTAATGGTTCGACAGGTGTTGCCGAAACAGTCGCTCGCCCGTGGCCGCGTCGTGCAAGACCAGAGCATTTTGCAAATAGGCAACAATCAGCCGGCGGCCACGAAAGGTGATAGGGTAGACAGGGCAGTAACTGGCGGGATCATTACCGACAGCCCAAGCCGTTGAGCCATCCTCAGCTCGCAGTGCCACTACGCTTGCTCCCATTCCCCCCACGGGTAAGATTACTCGCCCATCTTCGACAAGCGGGGTGGCGGCATATCCAAAATCGACGCCGTTGAGACCAAATTTCTCGCGCAGATCGACCGACCAGATCTCTTTACCGCTAACTGCGTTCAGACAACCGGCCTTTCCCATTGGCGTAGTGAAGAAAACACGATTGCCGTCCCAGGTTGGAGTGGCATAGGGGCCGGGATAAGCTCCCAAAGGCTGCCAGGATGGGCCGACCCGGGTCCGCCAAAGCTCAACGCCTGAATCGGGGTCAAGCGCCAGGAGATATTGTGTTGTCCTCGTCTGAAATTGGGTGAATAATCGGCCACCCCCCACGACGAACCCCGAATAGCCTTGGCCGAGCTCGATGGACCAAAGTACTGGTGGTCCAAGTTCAGGCCAAGTGTCGGCGAGTCCGGATTCCGTTGAGATGGCATCGTAACGAGGTCCACGAAGGTGAGGCCAATTGGGCTGAGCCAGTCCATCAGCCACAAAGCTGGACAGCAGCACGATTCCAGAGAGAATCGTGAGACACAACCTTGGCATTGATGTCCTCCGGTTAGTGTTAGCCACGATCTTCGAGGTTTTCTTTTCCGGTTCTGAATGGCTCAATAGCCGGCCGCCGCTCCATCCTTGCGCGCTTCGGAGCCGCCGTGCAGCACACCCGCGTCCCAATCGATCAGGATGCCTTGATACCCGCCGCCGTTTCGCTTCACCGGGCGAACCTGATGACCGCGCAGGATCAACTCTTCGACGATCTCTTTCGATAACCCCAGTTCGGCCTGAACGATACCGCCGCCTTTGGATGCCGGCTTTCCGGTCGGGGTGGCCGATCCGACGTGTTCGACTCGTGGTGCCTCGCCGGCCTGTTGAACATTCATTCCGAAATCAATCAGGTTGACCAGCACCTCGACATGTCCTTGAGGCTGCATATCGCCGCCCATGACCCCAAATACGAACCAGGGCTTGCCACCCTTGGTGACCAGCGCTGGAATGATGGTGTGGAAAGGATGTTTGCCGGGTTCGAGCCGATTGGCATGGTTCGGATCGAGCGAAAACAACGTCCCGCGATTCTGAAGGGCAAAACCGGCATCCGCCGGGGCCAACCCCGATCCAAAGCCATAGTAGTTGCTCTGAATCATCGAAACACAATTGCGGTCTTTATCGACCACACACAGATAGATGGTGTCGCTGCGACCGAGTTTCGGATCGCCGGCTTCGACGTTGGTCTGAGCCTCTTTCATGTCGATGAGTTTCCGCCTCTGATCGGCATAAGGCTTGCTGATGAGTTCTGCCACCGGCACTTTGGAGAAATCTTGATCGGCATAGAACTTGGCGCGGTCGGCGTAGGCCAGTTTCTTCGACTCGATCAAGAGGTGCCAATAGTCGGGTGAGAACGGCCCCATCTTTTTTAGGTCGTAGCCTTCCAATACGTTGAGCATTTGCAAAACAGCGATTCCCTGCCCGGGAGGCTGCAACTCCCAGACATCGTGTCCGCGATAACTGGTTTTGACCGGATCGATCCACTGCGAGGTATGCTTTTCGAGATCCTCTTTACGGATCAATCCACCCTTCTTTTCGGAATAGGCAACGATTCGCTCCGCAATGGCTCCTTTGTAAAACGCATCGCGCCCCTCCTTGGCGATCTGACGGTAGCTCCAGGCGAGAGCGGGATTCTTGAACAACGTGCCTGCTTCCGGAGCCTGTTCGGATTCCCCACGCAAGTAAACCTTGGAGCTATCGGCATCCTGGCGGAGTTTGGCTTCCGCTGCTTTCCAGTACCCGGCGATCACTTCCGTGACCGGAAACCCCTCCTCGGCGTAGCGAATGCTTGGCCCCAGCGTTTGCGCGAACGACATGGTTCCGAATCGTTTGCGGAGTTCGTCCCAGCCATCGACGCAGCCTGGAATCGACCAGCTCAGCGGGCCGGTTTCGGGAATCTCCTTCAAACCATTGCGCGCAAAGAACTCCCGTGTTGCCTTCACGGGTGCCCGACCGTTGGCGTGAAGTCCATAAAGTTTCTTGGTCTTGGCATCCCAGACAATCGCGAATAAGTCGCCGCCAATGCCGCACGACATCGGCTCCATTAGCCCGATCGCCGCGTTGGTGGCGATGGCTGCATCCACGGCATTGCCGCCGTTTTTCAGGATGTCCAATCCAATTTCCGCGGCCAGGGGATGGCTGGTGGCGACCATTCCGTGAGGAGCAAACGTCACGGAACGCCCGGTTTTGTACGGGGTAGGAATATTGCGTTCGGCGCTTTCCGCGACATTGGACAACGAGAGTGTGGTCATGGTGAGACAACAAAACATCCGGAGTAACATGGAGGATTCCTTGATCCCGATGGGAAGGATTCGGTTCTACCAAAGTATATTCCGCGATCATCGAATTGCGTGCGGATTCCGAGAGTGCGGGGCGTTTTTGACACAGGGCGTACATCTTACGCACACCTTTACTATGAAAAGATTGCAGATTGCTGCCGAATATGCTTGATGGTCAATTGGTACACCTCTTGCTTCGAGTAGGTTGTCGTCAATTACTGTGTCCACCGGGAGCCTGTCATGAATGATGCAAAGATTCGACAATATCGGAAATTGCTTGGCGATCTGAGAGATCGCTTGGCCCACAACAGGCAGCAGCTGCGCGAGCAGGTCGAAAAGCCGGTTGGCAATACGGACTACAATGACATTGAAACTTCGTCGCTTCGCCCCGATACGGTCGGGACGAGCGAAGGAGAGGAAGAAGTAGCAATGGGTTTGTATGCCAGCGCTGATTACACACTCGGAGAAGTGGAGGCAGTGCTCGCGCGAATTCCTTCAGGAAAGTTTGGGGTCTGTGAAGGTTGCGGGAAGAAAATTGAGGCGCGCCGACTCGATGCGATCCCGTATGTTCGCCAGTGCATGACCTGCGCCAAGGAAAAGGCAGTAGCCGTCAACGGCTGATGCCGATTCTGCCGAAGCCAATACGTGACGCGAGCTTGCCGATGGAAATTCAGGATCTGATTCGCAGGCTCTCTCTTCCGGATGCCTATCCGTTTCCGGTCGACCGGGTTGAAGTTCTCCAGACTCACCTGTCGGCCGTCTTTCTCGCCGGCCCCTATGCTTTCAAAGTGAAAAAGCCCATCCGGCTCGGCTTCGTCGATTTCAGCACGCTATCTCTTCGAGAACACTTCTGCGGCGAGGAAGTTCAGCTTAACCGTCGGCTTGCATCGAACATCTACCTGGGAGTGGTTCCGATCACCTTGATCGGCAATGACATCAAAGTTGAAGGGAACGGCGAAGTCATCGAATGGGCGGTCAAGATGCGCCGGCTGCCCGAACACGCCACATTAAAACATCGTTTGCTTGCAGGGGAAGTGAACGCGGGCATCGTGAAGATGGTTGCCGAGCGGATCGCCGAGTTTCATGCAAGTGCTGATGCAGGACCGGCGATCTCGGCATTCGGCCGATTCGATGTCGTGGCCGGAAATGCCCGAGAGAATTTCGACCAACTGGAATCTCAGATCGGCAGCGCCGTCAGTCAGGCGGTTTTTAGCCGATTGAAAGCGCTCAACGAATCCTATTTGAATCAACTTCGTCCACTCATCGAACATCGTGCCGCTGCCGGCATCCCGCGCGATACCCACGGCGACCTCAGGCTCGATCACATCTATCTGTTTCCCGACTCGACACCCCCTGATGACCTGGCGATCCTCGATTGCATCGAGTTCAACGAACGATTTCGTTTCGCCGACCCGATGGCAGATATGGCTTTTCTGGTCATGGATCTTCGTGCTCACGCCCGCCGCGATTTGGCGAATATATTGACCGATGCCTACTTCAGCGCCCGGGGTGATGAGGAAGGGCGAGCCCTGCTGCCGTTTTATGTCTCTTATCGGGCAGCGGTCAGGGCCAAGGTCAGTGCTCTCAAGGCAATTGAGCAGGAAGTGCCGCAAAAAGAACGCGAAGAATCGTTGATGCAAGCCCGTATCTTCCTTTTGCAAGCATTGATCGCACTCGAAGAGCCTGCCCGGTGCCCTTGCCTAATCCTGATCGGAGGATTGCCGGGGACAGGGAAATCCACGCTTGCGCACGGCCTGGCCGAACAAGCTCATGCTCGTGTGATCCGTTCCGACGTTGTGCGCAAGGAATTAGCTGAAACGTCGGGCATTCGGCCAATCTCTACGTCATCTTTCGGGGAAGAGATCTACACCGAAGAGTGGAATCAGCGTACCTATTTGGAATGCCTGCATCGGGCGGAAGCGCTTGTCATGGAAGGGGAGCGAGTCATTGTCGATGCGAGCTTCCACGAACATTCCAAACGCAAATTATTTCTGGATCTTGCCAGGCGCTGGGCGTTGCCGGTTGTGTTCCTGGTCTGTCGGGCAACACCTGAAACCAGCCGCGCTCGCCTCAAGTCCCGCCGGGACGATGCTTCGGACGCGGACTGGACAGTCCATCAACACATGACCGGAAAATGGGATGAGCTGACCACTGACGAACAGCGCGTGCTTCATAAAATCAATACCGACGGCAACGGCACCGACTCCGTTGCGCAGGCCCTGACTGCTTTGCGAATCTCATCTCTTCAATAATCGCCAAGGTCTGGAACTCGCAAACGCAGCGGGTACACTAACCGCGTAATGTCCAAATACCAAGAATCAATCTGGAACGAAGTCCAAAACACTCATCATCACGCTTCTTGTTATTTGGCAATCCTTAACGGAACGTACCATGCCAATCCATCCCTTGGCGGGGCAGCCTGCACCGCGCGAAATGCTGATTGACGTCAACCAACTCGAACGCGAGTATTTTGAACGTCGACCCGACCTGAGCGACCCGAACCAGTTGGTCAGCTTCGGCACCAGCGGGCACAGGGGCACACCACGGAATGGCACCTTCACGGAGGCTCACATCCTGGCCATTTCTCAGGCCATTTGCGATTACCGAAACCTCAAAGGTATCGACGGCCCCCTCTACATGGGCAAGGACACCCATGCACTGTCTTCACCTGCCCAGCGTACTGCGCTGGAAGTTCTGGCAGCGAACAAAATCGAAACGGTCATCCAGTCAAACGACGGCGTAACGCCGACACCTGTCATCTCTCGCGCCATCCTCGTCTACAACCGGGGACGCAACGCGCATCTCGCCGATGGCATCGTTATCACGCCATCGCACAATCCACCCGAGGATGGCGGCTTCAAATACAACCCCACCAACGGCGGACCTGCCGACACCGATGTGACCAAGTGGGTACAGGACCGAGCGAATGAATTGCTCAAGGGCGGCAATTCCGGTGTGAAACGGATGGCGTTCGCCAGCGCACTCAAGGCCGGCACGACTCATGAGGAAGATTTCATCTTGCCCTACGTCAACGATCTGCGCAACGTCATCGACATGGACGCGATTCGCGCGGCAAACCTCAAGCTGGGGGTTGACCCGCTGGGTGGCGCAGCAGTTCATTACTGGGCACCCATCAACGAAATCTACGGCCTGAACATTGAGGTAGTAAACGCGAAGATCGACCCGACTTTCTCGTTCATGACCGTCGACCACGACGGCAAAATCCGCATGGACTGTTCCAGTCCCTACGCGATGGCTCGGCTCGTCGGCCTGAAGGATCGGTTTCGAGTCGCCTTTGCCAACGATCCCGACTCGGACCGGCACGGCATCGTGACGCCCTCGGCCGGATTGATGAACCCCAACCATTTCCTGGCGGTAGCCATCCGCTATCTGCTCGGCAATCGGCCGGGGTGGTCGCCGCAGTGCGTGGTGGGTAAGACCCTCGTCAGCAGCGGCATCATCGATCGGGCCGTGCGGGATCTCGGACGGACGGTCATGGAAGTGCCCGTCGGGTTCAAATGGTTTGCGCCGGGATTATTCGCAGGCTCCTGCTGTTTCGGTGGGGAGGAAAGTGCCGGCGCGAGTTTCTTGCGCTGTGACGGGAGTGTCTGGACAACGGACAAGGACGGCCCCATCATGGACCTCTTGGCAGCGGAAATCACGGCACGCACGGGCAAAGATCCCGGTGAGCATTACCGCGCCATGACGGAAAAATTCGGCACGCCCTTTTACACCCGCATTGATGCCCCGGCAACGCCGCAGCAAAAGGCTCAGCTTCAGAAGTTGTCGCCGGAAGCAGTTGACGAGTCGAAACTTGCCGGCGAGCCGATCGTGGCCAAACTGACCCGCGCTCCCGGCAACAACGCCCCCATCGGCGGACTGAAAGTGGTATCCGCCAACGGCTGGTTCGCTGCCCGCCCTTCGGGAACGGAAAACGTCTACAAGATCTATGCGGAAAGCTTCAAAGACCAAGCTCACCTGGACAGCATCGTGAGCGAGGCCCAGCAAATTGTCAACAAGGCACTGGCCAAGCCGATCTAACTTGAACACAGTACTATGGAGTATCGAACCATGCAATCCAACCTCTCCCGTCGATCGTTCATTCTGTCCGCGAGCACCGCTGCCGCGGCGACGATCACCCACTCGTCGGCCTCCGCGTATGCTCCCAGTGACGTGATCAATGTCGCCTGCATCGGCACCGGCGGCCGATGTCGGACCCTCATGAAGTCGCTGGTGAAAGTCTTCGGCGTTCGCATCGCTGCGGTGTGCGATGTCTGGGACGTAGCGCTGGAAGAAGGCAAGAAACTCGCCGACCCGAAAGCTTTTGCCACGAAACATTACAAGGAAATCCTCGACCGCAAAGACATTGATGCGGTCCTCATCGGCACGCCCGATCACTGGCACGTCCCGCTGAGCATTGCTGCTTGCGAAGCGAAGAAAGATGTCTATGTCGAGAAGCCGTTAACACACGATCTTTCGGAAGGCCTAGCGGTTATCGAAGCGCAAAACGCTCATAAGCGCGTCGTTCAGGTCGGCATGCAGCAGCGGAGCATGCCGCACATCATCAAGGCCCGCGAATTGATCCGGGCGGGCAAGATCGGCAAGGTCGTCAAAGTGCGGATGAGTTGGAATCGCAACACGAATCGAGTACAGCGCTTCAAGCTGGGCGTCGATCCCAAGCAGGTCGATTGGACGACCTTCCTTGGTACTGCCAAGAAGCAGGACTTCGACGAATATCGCTTCCGCAACTGGCGCTGGTTCTGGGATTTCGGAGGCGGTATCTTCACCGATTTGATGGTTCACTGGGTCGATGTAGCGCACTGGATTCTGAACGTCAATCACCCGACCCAGGCCGTGAGTCTTGGCGAACAATTCAACAGCAAGGGTGTCTGGGAGACGCCCGACACGGTTCAGACCGTTATGCACTATCCGGAAGGCGTGCAAATGCACTTTGAAGGAACCTTCAGCAATGCTCGTGCCGGCGCAATGATCGAATTCATGGGGACGGAGGCGACGATTTACATCGATCGGGGCCGCTACGAACTCGTACCGGAAAGGAACAAGAAGGTTGAGCCGGAGCAAATGATCCTGGGCACGGGGGCAAAGGGTTTGGACTTCTACGACAAACCGGATGGCGAGTTACTGCATCTCGTCAATTGGATCGAATGTGTTGGAAGTCGAAAGAAGCCGAGCGCCGGCTGAGGCAGGTGTATCGAGCGCATCGGCTGCACATATGGCGAATTTGGCAGTTCGCAACGGCGGCGTGGCGAAGTGGAAGGGGTGAGGTGTGATTTCCATCCAGAATCGGAACAAAGCGGATTCTTGTAGTGGACCATCCACACCAAAGTAGCGGGCTAAAGCTGTACTCCTCACGCTCCGCGTGAGGTCTGTCCTCACGCGGAGCGTGAGGAGTACAGCTAGGCATTCAACCCGAGCAAACCACTATTGATTGGTCTACCATTGTTCGTGATCGGTCGCACATGATGGGCTCCAAAGATCGTCCCCCGTGCATCAGTTCAAGCCGCTGGTGATCTGTCCCGTCGAAAGATATTCTCGTACGATGCATAGCGCTGCTTTTCGAGTAATGACCGTTGATTTCGGCGTCTCCCAGGCCTCGCAGTTCCATATGGAGAACGATACCCACTCTTCTTCAGTCGGGTCGTAACAACCTGAAAACTTCTCAGGTGTATTCGAGTCCGCCAAGTAACTCACAACAGTTTGTTCCTGATCGTTGGTTGCACATTGCAAAATATCTCCCTCGTATCGTGTGATTCGAAGATAAGTACTGACCTTACCCCATTGCGATTCGATTAGTTTTGTTCCTGCTTCAGGAGATGAAATGGCGAAATCACTTTGCCCAATTGTGATTAGCCAACTTGCATAGCCTCCAAGACTTACCCAAACGTCTCGGTGCAATTTTGGCTGAATGTGATAGCGCAACATAAGGCAATGGTGCGAGACAGGTCCAAAGATAACCATTATTCCCTTCCCCATGTATCGAAATATCTCGGTCATCTCATCGCGGGCAAATAAATGAATTGAACTTAACGATTTGGAAGGTTGAAGAAGGAATGGATCGCATCCCAAGAATGAGAGGTTCCACTTATCCAATTTGGAGTACCAACATAGTGTATCCGGCAATGACAAATATGGAAAATCAGCATGAATCGGTGACGACCATGATGGTGGAGTGCGAAGTCGTGCGAATAGGTGCATGCCAATATCATTTTCGATCAGCTTTGCATCCGAATCGGCATAAATCAGCGAGGACGAGTTGGCACTCGACACATCGGCTTCCGAACACTCATCGTACAAATTGTACATGGTCACTCGCCTGGGATTGGAGCGGCAGGTTGGGGAGATTTGAGGTCGTGGGCAGGGAAACCCAGCCCCTACAAGGCATTGGTAGAAGCTTGTAGGGGCTGGGTTTCCCTGCCCAAGGCCCCCGTTTCCCTAGCTTTCACGCGATTTCCTTAACTTGATGCCATTGGGCTTCCGAAGAGACGCCCACCCTACGAGTCAGGGCGGGTTCAACATCACCAGATTGCGTGTCACCTCCTCTTCACAATCTTCAATTGCACCTTCGACGCAACAAAAATTTTCTCCCCGCCGACCGCAAAGCGGATCTTGACTTTCCGCATCGCTCCGAAGCCATTAACCTCGGTGATTTTCCCGATCCCATAACTGGGATGCTGAACAACTTGTTCCGCTTCAAACTCATCCGGATTGGTCGATGTCCCGCCGCCGAAGGGAACCACAGGCCGGGCCGGCTTCATCGGCGGTAGGGCGACCCCGGTATCCACCCACGCGGCCGAGGCCGCTTTGCTCCCACCGCGGAAGGAATCCATGGCCTCGCGATACCCAGCTGCGTTGGAAAGGTCGACGCTCTCGACCTCGGCCGGCAGTTCGTCCAGAAACATGCTCGGCATGCCGTACAGCGTTTGGCCGCGGAATTCGCGCATTCTGGCATGGCATAGATAAAGCTCCTTCATCGCGCGCGTGATGCCCACAAATGCGAGCCGGCGTTCTTCTTCAACATCCTCGACTTTTTCCAGGCTCCGCTCATGGGGTAACATCCCTTGTTCCATGGCCAGCATGTAAACGATGGGAAACTCCAGCCCTTTTGCCGAGTGCAAGGTCATGACGGACACACAGGCCTGCCGTTCGTCCCAGCCATCGACATCACTGGCGAGAGTGATCTGCTCGAGGAAATCGCCGATCGTTGCCTCCGGTTTCTCGGTACTAAACTGCTTCGCAGCGGTGATGAACTCCTCGATGTTGGCGAGCCGATCTTGATCTTCGTTGTCGCTGGATGTTTTCAGCATGGCCCGGTAGCCGGTGCGGTCGAGAACCTCGCGCATGACCGCTTCGGGAGGCTGCTCGACGACGCTGCGCAATTCGGTCATCAACTTGTGAAAGCTTCGCAATCCGAGCGCAGCTTTGCCCTTGATTGCGCTCACTTTGTGGACTTCAGCGCAGGCCGCCAGGAGATTCAGACCGGCCTCTTCAGCGAATGTCTGCAAATGATCGAGTGAGACTTTGCCGATGCCGCGCGGCGGCTCGTTGACGATCCTCATGAACGAAAGATTATCTTGCGGGTTCACAAGAAGTCGAAGATAGGCCATGACATCCTTGTTTTCCTTGCGATCGAAGAACGCCAGTCCCTTGACGATCTGGTAAGGAACGCCGTACTTCAGGAAGGCCGATTCAAGCGTTCGCGACAGCGCGTTGATGCGCAGAAATATGGCAAAATCGCGATATGAATGCTGTTTGGCAACGACCGCTTCCTTGATGCGCTTCACGACTTGGTCGGCTTCGTCCAGGCCGGTATCGAAGGTCAAGACGCGAACGGGTTCCCCCTCTGGACCATCCGAGACCAACGACTTTTTCTTGCGCTGCTTGTTGTGTTCGATGAGCCTGTTCGCCGCGCGCAGAATCGCCAGCGAACTGCGATAATTCTTTTCGAGCGTGATGATGCGCGCATCCGGAAAATCTTTTTCGAAGTCGAGGATATTTCGGATGTCGGCGTTGCGCCATTTATAAATGCTTTGATCGGGATCGCCTACCACGCACAGGTTGCGCTGGTCGACGGAAAGACGTTTGGCGATTTCGTACTGCGCCTGGTTGGTATCCTGATATTCATCGATCAGGACGAAGCGAAAGCGCTGGTCAAGTTCCGCACGGAGTTCCTCGTTGTGACGCAGCGCCATCGCGGGCAAATACAATAAATCGTCGAAGTCCATCGCACTGGAGCTTCGCAGCTTTTTCTCGTAGAGCGCATAAACCTGAGCAACGGTTTTGGCAAAGAAATCGGTTGCGGTCGCTTCGAATTTCGCGGGCGTGAGCAGTTGATTTTTGGCCTTGCTGATCGCGCCGCCAATGCGATCGGGAGTGAATTTGACGTTGTCCATTCCCGATGCGTCGAGGGCATTCTTGATGATCTTGTTCCGGTCGTCGGTATCGTAGATCGTGAAGTTGCGATCCAAGCCGAGCCGATCGGCAAATTGCCGCAGGAGCCTGGCACCAAGACTGTGAAAAGTGCTGACCCACACCCGGTTGCCGGGCACGAGCGCTTCGACCCGTTGCCGCATCTCGGCCGCCGCTTTATTGGTAAATGTGATCGCAAGAATATTGGAGGCTCGCACCCCCTGTTGAAGAAGCCAGGCGACCCGGCGCGTGATGACGCGCGTTTTGCCGGAGCCCGCCCCGGCGAGGATCAAGAGAGGGCCTTCAAAATGAGTGGCGGCTTCTTGTTGAGCAAATGTGAGATCGGTTAGCAGATCCTTGCCTTGATGTTCCGGCATCGCGGTGTCCTGTACCTGTGAGGAAATGATTGCCCGCACTGGGAATTTGCGTCATCATGAATGAAATTGTATTGTAGCCGGATCGCAGCGAGTTGCGTAGCTCCACCGGCGGGTTCTGGAGAAAGGACATGGAAATCGCGGGAATCGGCACCGAGATCGTGGAATGCCTGCGGATTCGCCGCATGATCGAAGATCACGGCGAACAATTTCTTCGACGTGTTTTCACGGATGAAGAAATAAGATTCTGCCAGACGCGCCGGCACGCAACCGAACATTTCGCAGCGCGCTGGGCGGCCAAGGAGGCGGTGTTCAAGGCGCTAGGCACCAGTGGTCGAAACGGAATATGGACCGACATCGAAACCAAGATTGTCGGGACCGGCTCGATGAAGGCCAATCTCGGCGGCACCACCCATGAGATCATGGAAGCGCGCGGCATCCGAGAAGTTTTGTTGACGATGGCGTTTTGCCGGGCCTACGCCACGGCGACGGCCATCGCGCTTCGGAAGTGAGACAGCCAATAAGGCCTTGGGGCCGTTCGTAGTTCCGCCTTTAGGCGGTCCTTATTCCGCCTAAAGGCGGAACTACAAACGGTTGCTCCCGCGGACACTGAGCAATCCTTCTCGCTCTAGAGCGGCAAATGAGGAAAGTTGGCTTCTTCGAGCTATTTACATTCTACCCAGCTACGATGATAACAACGTCATAATGGATCCCTCCCGTCACGAGTACTCCTCATGACTCCGCTTCGAAAAATCCTGGCCTCCTGCTGTCTGTTGACCTTCTTTTCGCCCGTTGTGGCGCAACCCAAGGCAGATCTCCTCAAGGTCGTCTTGATCGGCGATTCGATTCGCCTGGGATATGTTCCGATCGTGGCCAAAAAACTCGCGGATCGGATGGAGATTATCAGCACCAGCGAAAATGGTGCGGACAGTGCCAATGTGCTCAAGCATCTCGATGAATGGGTTATCAAGGTCAACCCTGCCCTCGTTCACATCAATTGCGGGTTGCACGACCTTAAAAAAGATCGCAAGACTGAGACATTCCAGGTATCGCTCGCCGACTATGAAGCGAATCTCAAAAAAATCGTCGCCCGAATCCAGAACGAGACGAAAGCCAGGATCATCTTTGCCTCAACCACGCCGATCATTGATGATCGACATGCCAATCGCAAGGCGAATTTCGATCGCTTCGAGGCCGATGTTCGACGATTCAACGAGATTGCCCTTCGCGTCATGGCCGATGCCAATATCCCGGTCAATGACTTGCACGCCATCGTGGAACTCGCCGGCCCGGCAGACCTGCTCAGCAGCGACGGCACTCACTATACGCCGAATGGTTACGAAAAACTTGCCGATGCCTGTATCGATTCGCTGACCCGGCACGGGTTGATCCAGCGCAATACGCCCAAGGCAATCAACGCCGGCCGGGTCAAGCAATCGATCGAGGAGTACACGAAGGCGGAAGCAGATCGGGACGCGGCCGTGCCAGCATTCTTCAAGGCAATCCAGGCCCCCGAATTACCGATCCCCAAGGATGCCGAGGCCTGGGACAAGCAGCGAGTTACCTTGAAGAAAAACGTCGTTGCATCGTTGGGAGATTTGCCGGCGCGACCCCAAAAGCAGAAAGTCAGACTCGTGTGTCTGGAACAATGGCCGGGTTTTCGGCTCGAAAAACGCTTCATCGACAACGAGGCAGGAAACGAAATCCCGGTGCTGTTACTCATCCCGGAAAAACGGATGAAATCGGCTCCGGCAATTCTTTGGCTGCATTCCTCGAGCGCCAACACCACCGATTTGCTTACCCCCAATCGAAATGGCGGCGCGGAGCCTTTGGGCATCACGCTTGTCAAGAAGGGATACGTCGTGTTGGGACTCGACAACTGGTGGCATGGCGATCGCGCTGGGACGGGTCCGGGTGGTGCCAAAGAGCTTGGCAACGACGAACAGCAGAGCCTGCACAAAGTTCAGTTGTGGCTGGGGCGGACATTGTGGGGAATGTTTGTTCGCGACGATCAAATTGCCCTGGATTATCTGTGCAGTAGACCGGAAGTGGATGCCAAACGGATCGGGGCCACGGGCATGAGCATGGGCAGCACCCGCGCCTGGTGGCTGGCAGCTGTGGACGATCGCATCGCCTGCACGGTTGGCGTGGCCTGCTTGACGCGCTATACGAATCTGATCGCGCACGGTCAGACCCGGCAACATGGCGTCTACTATTACGTCAACGGGTTACTCAAGCATTGCGATACCGAGGGGGTAATCGCCCTGATTGCACCCCGGCCCTTTCTGGCGTTGACCGGCGAACTGGATCCGGGGTCGCCGGCGGATGGAATCAAGATAATCGAGGAAAAAGCGGGCGGAGTCTATAGCGCGATCGGTGCCAAGGACAGATTCCGGAGCATCCGCTACCCGGAGTTGGGGCACACTCATACGGCCGAGATGCGCGAAGAGACATTAAAATGGTTCGAGCGCTGGTTGAAGTGACGATTTGGCGCTCGTTTAGGGCAAAACACCGGAGGGCAAAACACCGGAGAGTCACCCATGAATCCTCGCATTGAACTCCTGAATCTCCGTGACCGGCTGGAAGACACTCAAGGCTCCGCAGCATCCGAGCGCGCCATGCGCAGTATTGCCAATCGGGTTGCTCGAGCTGCTTTCAACGAGTTGCACCAACTGGACGATTCGTTCGATCACGTGGTCACCGGTCTGCTTGACGCCGAATCGCCTGCGAATTCGGTTGCGGCAGGCCTGTTTGCCGCGAAGGCCGCGCCGCTGTTGAGCTTTTTGACCTGGGCACGTGCTCGAAATCGACAATTGGTGAGAGCAAGCATACCCAAATTGCACAAGTTGCGGCCGGGCGAATACCTCAAGGTCTGGGCTCTCGGAGCGTGTGCTGCTCTCATGGAGTCGAATGCTTACATTGCTGCACAAACGCGCGGTTCTGGCTTATACCGAGATGAAGCGAGGCATCAGGAACCGGCAGTCGATCGACCGGATTCTGGCAACCTGTTTTCCTGAACCGTTGCTCCCAGCCCAAGCGCCCAGCAGTGATACGGATTTCATCTCTTTACTCTATGGGGTTTGGCGGCCCTTTCACACGGTACTTACCCAAGCTTCGGCCGAGCAACTCCCTGAAATTACATTGCGGCTATTGGACTTGCTGTTGGAATACCATCTACCCTTCGAAGGCTCACGCGAGGCCGTGCTGCTCGCTGATTTCGGTAAATGACACGACCAAAAGATTCGGCATCCTGCCAACCGAAACACGGAGCCGGATGGAAAAGCTCCAAGAAGAAGTCGGGCACGAATTGCGGCAGGCTGCATGACGAATTCCCCGACCTTTTTGATAGTCGGGAGTACGAGGTGGGAATCAGAGGAGCCGTCACGATTGCGATGCTCGCAATGGATGGGGCAGAGCCATTTGCAGCCTGCTGCTTGGCACTACGCGGCCTTCAAAGTTGCTTTGTCAACAAGAATTTCATCGCGACCTATGTTGAATTGCTGCAAATCATTAACGCGGCGTCGGCATCCGGTCCAGATGGACCGCAAGATTCACCAGCGCACCTTCGCGATCCCACCATGAAAATCAATGATGTTGATACCGGTGTTGTCGTGAGGCAGTCGGCGCGCGTAGCGAAGCGGCAGTCCCAGCCAGTGCGACAGTACCACCCGATTGGCGACTCCATGTCCGACCACCACCAACGTCTCTTTCGGATGGCCGGAGACCAGTCGGTCGAACACAGGGATCAGCCGATCGCGGACCTGAGTTAGGTTCTCCCCATTCAGGTAGCCGTGCTGTTCCGGATCGTCGTGAAAAGCAGCTGCACGCTTCCGGCCAGCACGACTCGATTTCCTCCCAGGTCAACCCGCCCCAGACGCCGACATCCACTTCGACCAATTCATTGATGATCTGCAAGGGAACCGATACTTCCGTTGCGATAATCTCACCGGTCCGTCGCGCTCGCTTCAACGGCGAACAAAAAGCACTGGCGATGGGAAAACCGCCGAGGAATTTCGCCGCTGCCTTGGCCTGCGATTCACCGATATCGGTCAACTCGCGCTGTCCTTGCGCATCCCCTGGATTGTGTACGGGCGCACGAGGTTTGCTGCGGTTGCACCGTGTCGGAGCAATAGGAGCGTGGTTGGCATGATTGTCTCTGCAGAACTCACTCAGATTGCACGCGGGGCCAGCGAAATGAGTTCCCGGCGATCCGATTCCCTGGGGAGAAGGTCGTCCGGAACATCAGAGCGCCCGTAAGCAAGTCGCGCTCGAGTGGTTGACGGATCATCTGGCGAATGTGGGCAACCGTCTGCGCTCCGAATTTCTTCTCGATCATCTTGAGGTATTTTTCAGAAGAGTAATAAGTCTGAAAAGCCTCGTCGCGGAAGCGCAGCACTTCGCGGGCAGGGACATAGCGCGTCGGCAGCGGCAGGCAATCGCGCGAATGTTGCGAATAGCCGGTCCATTGTTCGGGCAACGGCAACCCCTGTTGAACTGCCAGCGTGTAAAGCGGCGATCCGGGATAAGCCATTGCGGAGTAAAAATTGGCGAACTCGCAGTTGAGATCGAGAGCCATATCGAGAGTGGCCTGCATGGTGTCGTGATCGTCTTCGGGCAGGCCGAAAATGTAGTTGCCGATCACGATGAATCCCGGCGCTCGCGCACCTGGTCGATGACCCGGTACACCTCTTCCTGCCCAAAAGCCTTGTCGACGTCGGCACGGACACGTGCTGCGCCTGCCTCGATCCCGATGGCCAGCCAGTTGAACCCAGCCGCCTTCAGTTTGTCCAGCATGCCGTCCTTGATGGTGTCCACGCGCGTATACGCCCAGATATTCAGATCGTAGCCGCGCTCGATGATCCGGTCGCAAATACCCAAGACATGCCGGCGATTGAGTACGAACATCTCATCGGCGATCTTGATATTCCGCACGCCGTAACTTGATTCACGAGGACGTCGATCTGGTCAATAACCTTGTCGGGACTCCAGGAGCGATAGCTGTTCACGGATGACTTGATCCCAGCGGCCTCCTCGCCGCTCTTGAACGGGGCCTGGATGCAGCAGAAGGAGCAATGATAGGGACAGCCGAGCGTTGTATAAATTGCTGCATAAGGTTGTCTGTTGCTCCCATCGAGACAGTGCCAGTTGTGCGCGCGGTACTTGGGCATCGGCAGCAGATCCCAGGCAACCCTCGGCATTTCATCATCGAGGTTGGCTACCAGCGGCTTGCCGGGATTGTGGCGGATTCGGTCCTGGTCGCAATATACCAGTCCCGGGACTCGAGAGAACGCCGGAGCCCGTCTCTTGAGTGCTTCGACAAGACTCACCAGCGTGTAAAGTCCTTCACCCGATGCGACGAAATCCGCGGCTTCTTCCGTCAAGGTTCGCTCGGGCAAAGCGGCAACGTGCCCCCCGAGAAGAAGAACGGACTGGTCCGGCGTCTTGGTCTTGATCGCGGAACAGACCTGACCCGATGCGGTCATGATTTGCGTTGAGGCACTGGGCTGATGTCCATAGACGACCACAGCTGCAAGCACCGCGTTGAAGTGTTTCACACAGTCGGCAACAATTTCCGGCCCAAGTCCATCAGCTTCGGCGTCAATGATCTCAACCGAGAGACCTCGTTGTCGACAAAACATGGCCATTAAACCTGCCCAGACGGGGTTTTCGATCGCTGTGAGTTTCGCCCCCAGCGACTGGTATACCTGGGGTCGGCTGCATGGATTGATCAAAACAACATCGAGTTTCTTGGACGCTGTGCTCATAATGTGACTCCCATGATTTCGTCTTGTTAGAATCCGCTTGCGATTCCTATCCACAAAGAACTAATAGCCGTTGGCCGTTACTCTCAGTCAACCCGGGTTCATCCCTTGCTTGCGCGTTGAGCTAACGAGACCTGGTCAGAATCCGCCATGTCCAGCCGCCAGACTATTCAGAAGTTCGCATAAACGAAGGATGCGATCCTGATCGAGTGTGGGATAGTTGCCGATATAAAAACCGTAAAAGTGTATGTGATCGGCCTGGGGATACGACCGGTAAGCGTTGTAGCCCAGCAATCGGCGCAAATAGGGTTGCCGAAGCTGGTTGCCGCCCCCTGCAGTTCCCTGGCGGAACTCAACACCCTTCTTGCGCAGCAACGACATGACTCGATTACAAAGTACTGTGTTCGGTTCTTTGAGGATCAGAGTGAAAGCGTAGTTGCTGCTTCCTTCGGTTGCGAAGTCGGTGCGATATAGGTCCGGATCGAGGTGTTTCAGGAAGAGTTGAAGATTCTCGGTTCGCCGGCGATTGCCGTCATCGAGTCGACGTAGCTGGGATCGGCCGATGATCGCGTTGATCTCGGTACTGCGAACGTTATAGGCCGGGAAGGCAAAGATGAAGTCCGGGTTTAGATCCGGATACTCGTTCACGAAATCCAGCTTCCGCACATAGGAATCGGTCTCGCGCACCATGCCGTGTGCCCGCATCATGCGCACGGTTTCATACAGTTCCGTGTCATCCGTGCAGACCATGCCGCCCTCAATCGTGCTGAGGTGATGCGCGTAATAGAACGAAAAATTCGAGGCCAGGCCGAAGGTGCCCAGCTTCCGGCCTTCAAATGTCGCGCCGTGCGACTCACAGACATCTTCGAGCAAGGTGATGCCGCGCTCTTTCAGCTCATCGAGAAGATGGCGAGACAAGGCGTTGTAGCCCAGCACATGCGTCAGAAATACCGCCCGCGTGTGCGAAGTGATTTTTGCCAGAACCTGATCGTTGTCCATCCCTAGCGTGCGCGGATCGATGTCCACGAACACCGGCTCGAACCCGCAGTGCAAGCACGGCCGCGATGTCCGAGACCCAGGTGATGGTCGGGACGATGATTTCGCCGCCCGCACCGTGGAGCTCGCTGAGCGCAGCCAGGGTTACCAGATTGGCGGAAGAACCGGAATTCACGAATACACTGTGCCGGACTCCCAGCCACTCCGACCACTCTTCCTCAAAGGCGCGGACGTTTTTGGATTGCGTGAGGATTGGGTCATCCTGCTGGAGAAACTCGCACACTGCATCGAGATCTTCGCGAGGGATGTTGTTCTTCATCAGCGGCCAGTTAAGGCCCGTTGAACGGGTTTTGGTTGTTGTCAGTCATCAGAATGGCCCCTTGAATTCGATGGTCTGGAGATCGGGTCGCTCGGCGGGCAGCCAGCCGCACGGCTCATCTTCCACCAAATCGCGTGCGGCCGCGGCGATGGTACGGGCATTGGGATAGAAAAGGTCTTCGAGCGCCGGTGACGTCGGGCAGGTCGTTGCTGCAAAACCCATGCTTTTGAGTCGAAGATCTCGTACTCCTTGAAGCCTTTCGGCGACTTGGGCCACGATCTCAGCTGCAGCGCCACAGGTGTCCCAGGCCGTGTCCACCACGAGCAATCGACCGGTTCGCTCGACCGATTCGGCAATGGTTTCGATGTCGAGAGGGCTGAGCCAGATTGGGTCGATCACCTCGGCCTTGATGCCGACACTTTCCAGATACTTTCGGGCTCGCAGGCACTCGACCTGCATATACGAGATGCCGACGAGAGTGACATCTTCACCGTATGCGGTGATCCGCGCTTTGCCGGGCTCGACCGAATAAGACGCTTCGGGAACCGGGCCTTTTTGGAAGTGCAGCAAACGGTGTTCGACGTAGAGGACAGGGTTATCGTCGCGAATCGCGGCGGCCAGACAGCCCTTGGCATCGTAGGGGGTGGTTGGTGCGACGACTTTGATGCCGGGCACGTGCATGAACATGCCGTGCAGACCCTGGGAGTGCTGCGCCCCTTGCCCCCAACTCTTGCCAATCATTGCCCGCACGACCAGCGGTACATGGACCCGACCACCGTACATGTAGCTGCTCTTGGCGGCAACATTGAGCAACTGGTTCATTGCCAGAAGCAGGAAATCCATGCGAATGTGAACGTGGATCGGCCGCAGCCCCGCCAGCGCCATGCCGATGGCGACCCCCGTCATCGCATCTTCCGATAGCGGTGTGCCGAAGACTCGTTCCGGGCCGTAGCTTTCGACCAGTCCCCGCGTCGTTCCCTGAATGGCCTTGGGATCGTCCACATCCAACCCGAACACGACCACGGCGGGATCGCGAGCCATTTCCTGATCGGTTGCCTCGCGAACGGCATCGACAAAAGATAGTGTCCGTTCAACTGCCGGCTCGGAACTCCTTTGAAGTTCGCGCTGGCACGCCGCTCTATCCCTGACACGTAGCGAGAGCATGGCTATCCTCCTTGAAGATGTCGGACATCAGCTCGGTCGGGGCAGGGAAATCGCTGGCCTCCGCAAAGGCGAAGGCACTGGCAATCTCTTCTTTTACTTCTGTTTCGATCCGCTGCCGTTCATCCGCCGGCAAGTCATTTGCCAGAACTCGGATCGGATCCGTAGCAACCCAAGGCTCACATTCCGACTCGGCACGGTAGCCCAGTTGGTAGTCTTGCCCGGGGCCAACATGTTCCTGCCAGCGGTATGTTGCCACCTCAAAAAACCAGGGCCCCACGCCGGCACGGATCTTGGCGAGAACATCCCGGGCTCGCCTAACCAGATTCGAAAACATCATTGCCATCGAGTCGCTCCGCCGGCAAGCCGTAGGCCTCAGCACGCGCACATATGTCGGGCCTGCCTTGCCTTCGATTTTGATGGGTGTGGATTGCGTAACCGTTGTTTTCGCACACGAACAGTACCGGGAGTTGTTTCAAGACCGCGAAGTTCAAGGTTTCGGCGAATACGCCTTCCTCTGTGGCACCGTCGCCAAAGAAACTGACGACCACAGTGTCTTTCCGCCGATGTTTGAGGGCATAGGCATAGCCCGCGGCGTTGGCGATGGTTGTGCCCACGACCGCCGAGGTTCCCATCACTCCATGCTCGGGATCGATCAGATGCATCGATCCGCCCTTGCCCTTGGTGCAACCCGTCGATTTGCCGTACAACTCTGCAACCATGGCGTTCAGATCGCCGCCTTTGGCAAGGTAGAGTGCGTGACCCCGATAGGTTCCGAAAACGACATCACTGGGCTGAAGAGCTTCGCAGATGCCGACCGATACGGCCTCCTGGCCGATCGAGAGGTGTACCGGACTTTTGATCTTGTCGGTGGCATAGACCCGTGCGACCTCTTCTTCAAGTCGACGGATTCGATAGAGCGCTCTATAGAGTCGGGCTTGCATAAAGGCGGCCCTCCATGGCCGGATGGTGTAAGAACCAGTGGTAGGTCTGGATTACCGCCAAGCGGAAATCGGTTGTGGGCCGCCAGCCCAGTGCCAGTAACTTCGATGAATCGAGTGCTTTGAAGGCAGCGCCATCGGGCTGGCTACGGTCAAATCGGAGCTGCCCTCGGAAACCCACAACATCCGCGATGATGGCTGCAACATCGGCGATACGATGTTCCGTTCCGCCTCCGAGATTCATCGGGGCTTCGCCCTCATAATGCCGCATCACAAAAAGACAGCTATCCGCAAGATCGCGAGAGAAGATAAACTCCCGGCGGGGTGTTCCTGTCCCCCAGACGGTTAAATCGGCCCGTCCCAATTCCTTCGCCTCATGCGCCCGTCGAAGCAACGACGGGATCACATGCCCGCTGTCGGATGAGAAATCGTCGTGCGGGCCAAAGGCATTGGCTGAAAACCCCGTGATGAATCGACATCCATATTGCCGGCGGTAGGCCTGGCACAATTTCCAGCCCGCAAATTTGGCAATGGCGTAGGCTTCGCTCGTCGGTTCCACCGGACCAGTACCCAGCGACTCGATCCGCATCGGCTGGGGTGTGTCCCTCGGATACGCGCAGGAACTGGCCAGATAGAGCAGTTTCCTCACCCGGTGGCGGTGTGCTGCGTCAACGACATTCGACACCACGCGTAGGTTGTCGAGCATCAATTCTGCCGGCCGGGTTCGGTTCAAAGCGATCCCTCCCGACTTGCCGCCCACGAGAAAAACATACTCGGGTTGGGCATCCTTGAAAAAAGCCTCCACGGAATCGAGATCGGTCAAGGTTGGTTGATCATCATCGCGTCCGACAAGGTTCGCGTACCCCTGTTCGGGCAGTTTCTCCAACAGCGCAGCACCGGCCAGAGTTTCAGCGCCGGCGACAAAAATGCGTGCGGTGCGGTTCATGACGCCTCCGCGAGCAGGTCGGTAGAGTGCCATTCCTTGAACGAATAGGCCGATTGCTTGCGGGCACGCTCGGCCTCCAGGTAATCGACTCCAGGTTCATAAAAGATGATTTGGCTGCCGCCGGACTCGAATTCAAACGGGACGTGCAACCGGGCGTTGAGCGCTTCCAGAATATCGGGGTGCTTCTCCGGGGGCGCGAACAGCAGCATGAAGCCACCGCCGCCGGCACCGGTGAGCTTGCCCCCAATTGCGCCTGCCGCCCGGGCGCGTTCGTAGAGGTCATCGACTTCGGTGTTCGAGACGACGGCACTCAAACTCCGCTTTAGCTGCCAGGCCTCGTGGAGCAAGTCGCCGAAGGCAAGGATATTCATGCCGCTGGCCAGAATGTCGATACTCTCATCGACCAGCTCGCGCATGATTCGAAGCTGACGATGCCGGGACGCGATACCGACAGCATAGCTCTTGGCGACCTCCTCGGAAGTTCGCGCGATCCCGGTATAGACCAGTAGCAGGTGGGACTTCAATTCGGCGATCCGACTTCGCGGCAAAATCAGCGGGCGCACCTCGATTTCCCCATCCGGCTGAAAACAGACATGCTTCAGGCCACCGTGCGCCGCGAGAACCTGGTCTTGCGAGCCGACCGTTTCTTTCAGCACATTTTGTTCGAGATGGATCGCTTCATGGGCAAGCTGCTGCTTGGTCGCCATCTCGCCGCGCAGCGTATGCAGTGCATTCAGCAGACCGACTGTAAATGAGGAACTCGATCCCATGCCGCTGCGAGCCGGCAAATCGCCGTCGTGGTGAATCTCGATGCCCCGATCGATCTGGAGGTATCGAATGGCTTCTCGAACCACCGGATGGCTGATCTCGTCCGCGTTCATGCACGTTTCGATTTGGCGATAGACGACGCGGATGCGGTGTTCAAAGAAAGGAGGCAAGTATCGGCAGGTCAGGTAGCAGTATTTGTCGATGGTGGTCGCGAGAACCGCCCCGCCATGCTGGCGCGACCATTCGGGGTAGTCCGTACCGCCGCCGAAGAACGAAATGCGATATGGAGTCCGGCAGATGATCATTCCTTGATCCTTCGCCTGGGTGCTGCAACAAGGTGTGTTGGCAGGCGATCCCTCAGCCTTTCAATTCAAACACACACAAACGACAAAATCGGGTTTTGGGATTATTGCTCAAAGTATTGGGTCAGGTCAACCCCAACCCGATTTGGAGAATGTGCTTCATTAGACTTTTGTTGGAGACGGCGACGACAGGATCGCCCGATTTCTCGTTCCGCTGTCGTCCGGAGCCGTTATATTAGACTGAATGTCCCAGGTAACGCGCCTCCTTGATGCCGCGGCGGCAGGCGACCGAGCAGCTGCCGGCGACCTTCTACCTCTCGTCTACGATGAGTTGCGGAAGCTCGCCGCTGCGCATGGCCGCCGAGTCACCCGACCACACGCTCCAGCCCACCGCCCTGGTTCACGAGGCCTACCTTCGGCTGGTTGGACGGGGCGACGACCAGCGCTGGGCCGGCCGGGGGCACTTCTTTGCCGCCGCCGCCGAGGCCATGCGCCGAATCCTGATTGAATCCGCTCGCCGCAAGCACGGCACGGAGCGCCGGCGGCGACTTCACCCGCCGGGTTCTCGACCCGGATCAAGTCTCGCTCGCGGATGCGTCCCCACGCCTTCTCGCCCTCGATGAGGCGCTCGACCGGCTCGCGGCCATCGAGCCACGCGCTGCGGAAGTGGTCAAGCTCCGCTACTTTGCCGGCCTGACCGTCGAGGAGGCCGCTGCCATCCTCGGCATCTCGGCCAGAACGGCCGACAACGACTGGGCTTACGCACGGGCCTGGCTTGTCACCGCCCTTCAGGAGGACTGAACGCTTTGATTCGTTTGCGAGCCTCATTCGGCTCCGACGGGTGCCTTCTTCTCGGCCACAGAGCGCCTTCATCAAAAATACCAGCACCACCAATCCGATCGCCAGGATTGCCGTCATCCAGAATACATCGAAATATGCCAGGGAAGCGGCCTGCTGGTCTCGAAGATCCGAGAGCCTCTGCCATGTCATTTGTTGGGAGCCGGCGGGATCGCCCGTAGCCTGGAAGTAAATGGCCTGACCCCGTCCGGCGAAATCGGTCACGGCGGGATTCAACAAGTCGAGATTTTCGTTCATTCGCAGAGTATGAAATTGATCCTGCCGTTCCTCGATCGTTTGCGCCATCGAGGTGCCGACGCTGCCGCCTTCATTCCGCAAGAGACTGAACAAACCCACTGCTGCCCCGCGCAAGTGCATCGGGATGTACTTGAATGCCGCAACGCTGATGGGAGCGAAGAGCATTGACAGCCCGATGATCAGGACCACCCTCGGCCAGACGAGTTCCCAGGGGCTGATTTGCAGATTCGTCTGGGACATCCAGTAATTTCCCGCGCCGGCAACCAGCAACCCACCCGCGATCAACCAGCGAGCATCCGTGCCGCGACCAAGCAGACGCACCAACGATTATCAGCGCGACAATCGAAAACACTCCTGACGGCGACATCACCAGCCCGGAATGGTAGGCGTCATAGCCGAACAGAGTTTGCAGCAGTGCCGGCAGAGAGGTGCTGGCGGCATACAGGATGCCGTAGGCGCAGAAAATAATGATACTGCAAATGAGGAAATTTCGTCGGTCAGCGGGCGAAAGTTGACGATCGGACTGGCGATTCGCGTTTCTCGGCAGATCAATCCACCCAGAGATAGCACGAATAGAATCAAAAGTGTCTGCACTCTTCCAAAGGGATCGCCGAGCCAGTCCCATTCCTGACCTTTGCTGAGCATCACCTCCCAGCAAATCATCAAGGTCGCCAGCAACATCAGGCCGGCGACATCCAGTTGCATGGGGCGGCGTCTCAGTTCCGTTCGTTCCTTTTTCAAATACTCGGGATCTTCGAGCAGACTGTAACACAACACGAACGCGAGCACGCCAATCGGAAGGTTGAGATAGAAGATCCAGCGCCAGGAATAATTATCGGTGATGTAGCCTCCCAGTGTCGGGCCGACCACGGGAGCCAGCAGTGCGGCGATACTGAACATGGTCATCGCCGCCCCTTGTTTTTCCGGAGGGAAACTATCCAGCAAGACACCCTGGCTCGATGGTTGCAGACCCCCACCAGCCAGCCCCTGGACTACCCGGAAGAAGATCAACTCTCCCAGGCTTGAGGACATCCCGCACAGCCCGGAACTGATGGTAAAGACGGCGATGGACATCAGGAAGTAGTTTCGTCTGCCCAGATGGGAGGAGAGAAAGCCGGAGATCGGCAAGATGAAGGCGTTGGCAGCCAGGTAACTGGTGATGACCCATTCGCTGTCGACGACAGCGGCCGATAAACCACCCGCGATATAGCGCAGGGCAACATTCGCGATGGTTGTGTCCAGAACCTCCATGAAGGTCGGCACAACAACCACGACGGCCACTAACCAGGGATTTACCGTTCGCTTGGGTAAGATGGTAGACGGTGGCGCACTCATGGCTGACCCTTTTTGGGAATCGCAGGAGTCTTGGCGGGTTGAGGCGTCAGGTAATCCTGCAGAAAATCGCCCTTGCCGGGGTCGTTGCCGATGAGTTCATCCTTGTAGTAGATGTAAGGAGTGACGGACAGTCCCACGAACAGGGGGTGCTTACCCGGTTTATAATTGTTCAAGTCGATACGAACGGGAAGCCTCTGAACTACCTTGACGAAGTTGCCGGTCGCATTCTCGGGCGGTAGTAAGGCCAGGGTTGACCCAGTTCCCATCGTGAAGCCGGTGATTCGACCTTGAAACTCCTGGTGGGAGCCATACATATCAACCTCGATCTGCACGCGCTGACCGATGCGCATCTCGGCAAGTTGGGTTTCCTTGAAATTTGCATCGATCCAGACTTCCGTGAGCGATCGGACCGCCATCAAGCTTTGACCCACCTGGACATAGTTGCCGTTGTTGATATTTCTTCGCGTTACCACACCAGTGATATCGCTGGTGATGTCACAGTATTCGAGGTTCAGTTTCGCCTGGGCAACGTCGCTTTCCGCCTGGAGCAACTTGGCTTCCGCCTGTTTCACTGCGGGAGCCTTGGGAACCAGGTCCGCGAGAATGCGATCGATATCGCCCTTGGGGTCACGCTTGCGAAAGTTTTCGAGGACTTCTTTGGGGGTGGAATCGTTACTCGTCAGGGGCAATCCAAGCTGAGCGACGCTCTGTCTCAAGTTCGCCAGGGCACTGCGAACATTGGAATACGTTTGATCGAGATCCGCCGGAACGTCCGTGAAAACCTTCCCCTCCGGCGGTTGAGGTGGAAGACCCAGGCTGACCCGAACCTGATAGATGTCGTCGAGAGCCTGATTGACCTGGGCCTGGCCGACCTTGGTCGCCTCCATCGCCTGATCGTAGGTTTGCTTGCTGATAGCATTGTTGGGTAAGAGTCTCTTGGCGCGTTCCAGATCCGCCCGCGCCAGTTCGAGAGTTGCCATCCTACTCTTGTAGGCGGCGACCTTGGCATGCAGAGAGCGCGATCTGATTTTTCACTTGTTCCACGGCATATTCCATTTGCCAGCGCGGAGAACTGCGCCTGCGCTTCCAGAGCCCTCACCTGGGCTTTGGCGGCCATCAGATCACTTTTCGCTGCCACGACAGCGGCCTCCTTGATGGCCAGTTGAACTTCGTAGGGTTTCTTGTCGAGCTGAACGAGCATATCACCCTTCTTGACGAGTCTGTTGTTATCGACGAAAACCTCGCTGACCTGACCGGCGACCCGCGGAGCAACGAAGGTCACGTGACTGTTGACGTAGGCATCGTCCGTGGAAATCGTATTGAGTTCGAGTTCGACCCAGGGGACGCCGTAGCAGAGGACGGCCGCGAGGATCAAGATGGTGGCCCCGCCCATTAGCAGTTGGCGTCGCCTGTTATGAGGGCGATCGCCGGGCGGAGCAGAATTGGGCGGATCGCCGGTCTCTTTTGCCTGGGGTACGGACCCGACCTGTGCCACGCCGGTATTCGCCGTAGGTGCATCTCCTGGCCCCCGAGCATTGCCTTCGTTCGTCGGCATGATTCCTTCCTCCCGCAAGGATCTGGAGACAACTTACGTGTGGCGTCCGTCGAGCCCATGGTCCACCGGAGCGTCGTTCGCGCTCACTTTGCCGAGCCGTGAGCGCCCTGGCTCCGCCCGCATCGCTTGGTTGCCGGCTTGACGTTCGGCAACCCGGTGCTCGACAAGGCGGTGCAGAACGGCGAAAAGAATGGCGGCGGATAACCCTGCCATCAACATCCCGTCCATGGCCTCCATCGCCCCGAGCAGGCACCAGGGGCGGGCCATGACCACATCGCCGTAGCCCAACGTCGTGTAATTCACCGCAGAGTGATAAAACGCCGGGGCAAAATCAGGAAACTGGCCACACCAGACGAAAACGAAGGCCCAGAAAGACATCTGGACCAGGTGTGCCGTGAGCAGGAGGAACACAATCACTTGGAGTAGAAAGCTGATGTTCCAGAATGAACTCTGGGCATGCCCTTGCCGCATCCTGGCTTCCAGAATGGCGACGCCGGCTACCGCCACAATGGTCTGAATTACGACCGAAAAGGCAATCGCGGCGATGCCGACAAGCAAGGGTTGCATCCTCGGAACCTCCTCATTTTCGTTGTGCAAGCGGCGTGCCGCGAATTCCTGCTCCACGTTCACGAAGCGTGTGCGAGCACGGCAGAGGCGGTCGAGTTCTCCTCTATCAACCTGGTCTGACGATTCGCCTGTCACACGCGATGTGTAGACCGTTTCCCAACAAATGGAAAGTCACTTCCTGTCTTCCGAGAGAAACTCGGCAAAGTCGAAGTCAGAGTCGCGTCCAGATCGAAGTCTCAAATGCATTGTGAGTTTTTGTGCGTTTTTTTGCCACTTGTCAGTTCGAAAAACGTGCGTAAGAAACGAAATTAGGAACACTTGGACACTTCCGCATTTTACTTTTTTTTCAGATTTCGTTGCGTGATTTGACGCATCTCTCGCATTGGGGAGTGAGATACCTTTCGGTTGAGGGGGCTTGTCATGACGGAACGAGAGATTTTCACCGCTGCACGGGAATTGACGGACCCGGTGAGTCGGAGTGCATATCTGGACGGAGCTTGCGGTGCCGATGCCGGGTTGCGGACGCGGGTCGAGGCGCTGCTCCACGCTCACGACCAGCCTGACAGCCTGCTCGACCACCCGCCGATCCCCGCGCAAGACCCCAATTACGCGGATACTCAGACAATTAGTCACAGGAACGGTGCCGGTGCCGACGACGAAGTGCCGCTCGGGTTCCTGGCCCCCGCCACCCGCCCCGATGCGCTCGGCCGAATTGGGCACTACGAGGTACTTCAAGTTCTCGGCCAGGGTGGGTTCGGGATCGTCTTCCGGGCATTCGATGAAGTGCTGCACCGAGTTGTCGCGGTCAAGGTGCTCTCCCCGCAGATGGCCTCCACGTCGCCGGCCCGCAAACGCTTCCTTCGCGAGGCCCGGTCGTCGGCCCAGGTTCGGCACGAGAATGTGGTGCAGGTCTACGAAGTTGGCGAGCAGCCGTTGCCGTATATTGCCATGGAGTTCATCCCCGGCGAGACCCTGCAACAACGGCTCAACCGTGTCGGGCCGGTCGAGCCGGCCGAGGTCGTGCGGGTCGGCCGGCAAATCGCCGAGGGACTGGCCGCCGCCCACGCGACCGACCTGATCCACCGCGACATCAAGCCGGGCAATGTGCTGCTCGAGGGCGGTGCCCAGCGGGTAAAGATCACCGACTTCGGACTGGCCCGCGCTGCCGACGACGCCAGCATTTCGCAGAGCGGGCTTATCGCCGGCACGCCGATGTACATGGCTCCGGAGCAGGCCAAGGGGGAGAAGCTCGACCAGCGGGCCGACCTCTTCAGCCTCGGCAGCGTGCTCTACCAGATGGCGGCCGGCCGACCGCCGTTCCGGGCCAACGGCGCGGTGGCTGTACTCAAGCGCGTGGCCGAGGACCAGCCTCGCGACATCCGCGAGATTACCCCGGAAACGCCGCAATGGCTGTGCGACATCATCGCCAAGCTGCACGCCAAAAATCCGGACGACCGCTACCAGTCGGCCCGGGAGGTGGCTGACGTGCTCGCCGACTGCGAGGCCCAACTCAAGGCCAACGCCAGGGTGCGGGATTTCTCCCGCATCCCGCAGAGCAAACCCGCAGCAAGAGCGAGCGGCCAGTGGAAATGGGTCGCAGTAGCAGCTCTGTTGCTTCCCGTCCTTACCTTGGCGCTCACGGAGGCCACCGGTGTCACGCATTTGTTTGGCACCGCAGGACAGCAGCAACCCCCGCCCGACCGCACAAAGAACGGCGGCGATGTGCCTGGGATACCTTTGCTTCCGCTCACTGCGAACGATCTTCCCCTCGTTTCGGTAGGGCCGACCGACATGATTCCATTCGCCCGCCCGGACCTTAGTCGCGGACGGTGGGAAGTTCGGGACGGCAAACTCGTTCACCCGGCGAGAGGCGAGGGCGAAATTCCTCCCGCGATGCCTCTGGCGGTTCAGGGCCCGGACGAATTCGATCTGGAGGCGGTCTTCGAGCGCACTTCCGGCAACGACTTCCTTGCGTTCGGGATGTCGGCCCGCGGGCGGCGGTTCGGGGTGCTGCTCGACACAGGAGGAAATTTGGGACGGTGGGCCGGCGTCTCGGACGTGAACGGCGCGTTCACAATCGGGAACCCGACGATGCGTAAGGGACCGTGGCTGACCAACGGCCGCCGACACACTTTGCGGTGCGAAGTCCGCGCCTCGGGGATTCGGGCCTGGCTGGACGATCGCGAGGTGGCCAACTACCGCGACGGGTACGAGGCGCTGTCTGCCAACCCCCTCGGCCTGCCGACGTGGACTCAGTTCTTCCTGCACACCAATGACGACTGCGCGGTGGTCGTTCATAAACTCATCCTGACGCCTTCCCCTCCCTCCTCGGAATACACCAACACGCTGGGGATGAAGTTCAAGCTCATCCCGGCAGGCAAGTTTACAATGGGCTCGTCTCAAGAAGAGATCGACCGTTGCCTCAAGCAGATGCAGGAAGATGATGGGGCAAGACACCGCATACCGAGTGAAGGGCCAGAGCATGAAGTGGAGATCACGCAGCCGTTTTACATGGGAACGACCGAAGTCACGGTCGGGCAATTTCGACAATTCGTTGATGAGGTGGGCTACCCGGTCGGTGATCCCCGCTGGAAGCTTCCGGGGTTCGATCAGACGGACGAGCATCCGGTGGTCTGGGTTTCGTGGAACAATGCGGTCGATTTTTGCACATGGTTGAGCAAGAAGGAAAGAAAAAAATACCGGCTGCCAACGGAAGCCGAGTGGGAGTATAGTTGCCGTGCCGGCAAATCGGGGATCGGTACTTCTCCGGCGTCAATGAGGCCCATTTATGGGAATATGCATGGTACCACAAGAATTCAGGCGAACCGAACGCGCCCGGTGGGCAAGAAAAAACCGAATGATTGGGGCCTTTACGATATGCACGGGAATGCGTGGGAATGGTGTAAGGACTGGTACGATGCGGATTATTACAGGAAGAGTCCTGAATCGACCCGCCCGGACGGCGAAAGCGACCATCATGTGCTTCGTGGCGGGGCGTGGGCCGACGGCCCCGTGTCCGCTGCGGCTCTGCTCATCGCGGCTACATGTCTCCCGGTGACCGTGACAGTCAACTATGGCTTTCGTGTCGTGCTGGACGTCTCGCCTCCCGCCGGGTTCGGGTCCGAGAGCGGGGCGAAGAACAAAGCCGCAGCGCCGGAAGATCGCTCCGTTCACCGACGCCGACGTCCAGCGGATCGCCGCCCTGCCCGCCGACCGAGCAGGTCGAGGAAGTGCGGAAGGAGTTAATGCGGCGCAACCCCGGCTTCGACGGCAAGAGTGGAGCGCAAGATCGAGGACGGCGTCGTCACGGAATTCAAGATCGTAACCGACAAGGTGACGGACATCGCCCCGATTCGAGTCTTCGGCGCCCTGCGGGTGCTCGATTGCACGCGGTACGTGGGCACAATGCATGGGCCCAACGGGCAATTGGCGGACCTGACGCCGCTCGAGGGAATGAACCTGGCGGGCCTGACGCATCTCAAGCTTGATCCAGCACGAAGGTGACCGACGCGGGGATGGTCTACTTCAAGGACTGCAAGAAATCTAAGCTATCTCGACCTAGATCTTGCAACGAGGTGACCGACGCGGGACTGGCCAACTTCAAGGACTGCAAGGACCTGACGTACCTCGCTCTGACCGGAACGAAGGTGAGCGACGCGGGACTGGCATTTCAAGGACTGCAAGGACCTGACTCAACCTCAATCTGGCCGGCACGAAGGTGAGCGACGCGGGCCTGGCCCACTTCAAGGACTGCAAGGACCTGACGCACCTCCTTGTCTGGACGACGCAGGTGAGCGACGCGGGCCTGGCCAACTTCAAGGGCATGCCGCTGAGGCGATGTTGTGGATTGACGATACCGGCATCACCGACCTGACTCCTCTGCAAGGCATGCCGCTGGAAGAAATCCGCCTGACCCCGAAGAACATCACCCAGGGCCTGGATATTCTCCGCGACATGAAGAGCCTCAAGACCATCGGCATCGACTGGAACCAATCCTGGCCGGCGGCGGAGTTCTGGGAGCGCTACGACAAGGGGGAGTTCAAAAAGTAAGCCGCTGACTTCAGAATTCGCCCGTTCCGCGTTTCGACCACCAGGGCAAAGCCAGGGCTCCGTCCATTTTGACCGTCGCTCCGGTCATGTATTGCGTTCGAGGATCGATGAGGAAAAAGATGCCGTGGGCGATCTCATCCGCCGTCGCCAACCGACCCATCGGTGTTGCTTTGCCGGCTTTTTGAAGATTGTCGTCCGTGAAGAATTTCCTTTCGCCGGGAGTATCGGTCCAGCCTGGGTAGAGAATGTTGACGCGAATACCGTAAGGCAAAAGTTCGAGGGCGGCCGTGCGCCATCTGATCCAGCGCCGCCTTCGCCATGTTGTAGGCCATGCAGTTTGGAAAAGCGATTTCCGCATGCGGGGAACTTACGATAACGACCCTGCCACCCTGTCCTTGTTCGATCATCACATTCGCGCTCGGCTCGAAGTGCGAAAGGCACCCCACATCGACACGTCGATTGTTTTGCGGAAACCTGCCATATTTGCCGTTGTGAATGGTTCTCGATCGCTATAGACGGCGGAGGAAACAAAGATGTCGATCCGTCCCAACTCCTCAACCGTTTTTTTGGTCATGCCTTCGACCGCACCTTGGTCACTGACGTCGGCTTGCAACAGCAATGCTTTCCTACCCAGCTTCTGAATTTCCGTTGCCGTTTGTTCCGCCCCTTCGGGCATCGTCAAATAATTGAGGGCTATGTCGGCACCTTCGCGGGCCAGCCGGATTGCGGTCGCCCTGCCGATTCCGGAGGATGCCCCGGTAATCAGCAGCTACTCTGTTGTGGAGGGGAAATGCTTCAGACATTTTGGCACCGGAAAAAATCAAACCCGGTCTCACAGAGAAACCGGGTTTTCGCTGGGTCGTCGTGCAAAAAACCACTCATTCATCATCGCGCGGGCGTTTGGGCTTTGCCAGCCCGGCCTTTTCCAGCAGCGATTGAGCTCTCATATCCTCATCCTCGGAAAGTTGAGCTTCGAGATTGTCGAAACTCGGTCCGACGAGGTTGTATTGAATCGTATAACGACGGTTGGCAATGGCAATCTCATCGCCGGGACGAAGCGGTTTTGGTACTGCCACCCTTGTTCCGTTCACCTTGATACCGTTGGTGCTGCCGAGATCGCGGATGACCCAGTAGCCGTCTTTGAAGGATAGTTCACAATGCAATCCGGATACGTTGGCAAATTTCAGACAAATATCGCACGACTCCCGTCTGCCCATGGTCAAGACCTTCCGCGTCAGCGGCACCGGATCACCACCACCTACCGGAACCAATTCGCCGTGGACCTGATACTCCATCCGATTACCTCGAAAAAATGTTCAAAGGCCATGAAAAATGAAGATGTGAACCGACGTAATCCCCAAAAGTCCAAATAATGGATGTAGCTTCGGCAGTCCGTGGGGGGATACCAGCACCAATCCCGCCACAGAATGTCGGGATTTCGACAAAAAGGACTTGTGGCGAACAAGTCAGAACGATTTCATTCTACCGAATGGAGTCCATTATTATCAACCCTTTGGCTGCGAAGATCGTGGCAATGCGACCTCGGAAAAAAAACCTGCACATCTTCCGGATGTACAGGTTGGGAGTTTCAGTCAGCCGGATGATCGCTTCAGACGCCTGGAGGCAAAATCGGAAGCAGGCATCCGTTTTCAGCACGTACGTGAGCCACAGAAACAAATCTACCGGCTACCGCTCACTACGTGCGCGGCTCTTTAGCTCTCGGAGAGCTACCACTTACTACGTGCGCGGCTCTTTACCTCTCGGAGAGCTACCGCTTGCTACGTGCGCGGCTCTTTAGCTCTCGGAGAGCTACCGCTTACTACGTGCGCGGCTCTTTACCTCTCGGAGAGAGCCGACATGGTAAGCGGAAGTCTTTCTCTACCGCTTGCCTTATCTCATCGCGGGAGGATTGAGAAGAGGTGGTTGTCCCATCGGCACATAGTTCTGTGGCCCAAACCCTGTTCCTGGTCCATAGGGCGGTGCATATCCATAACTCGTTTGGGGAAAGAACGGCTGAATGGAATAGCCTCCCATTGGCGGAGCATAGTAGGCTCCGGTCATGGGTGCGGGAGTCAGGAAATGAGCGTCATAAGGCCAGTAGTTATACCACGGAGCGGCCTGATAAACCGGCAGCGTCTGGCCGCTGCGCCGAAAGATGCCCAATATACCACCTCGATGGTTATTATCCATGCCCGAGGCATGAGTCGGTCTGAACGGCCCACCCGGAGGAGCAACCGGGGCACCCGGTTGTGAAGTATACCCTGGTGAGTAAGCACCTGGGTCCGGGACTTGTTGTGCCTGCGCCTTTGCGGAGAATGCCGCGAAGGCAAGAGTTACCAAAACGATTTTATACATAGCTGATCTCGGCAAGGTTCCAATCCGTTAGATCCGGCGCGCTCCCTGCGAGTGCGCTCAAGAAACAACCGAGGGTATATTCCCGACAAAACTCGACAGTGCCAGATGAAGTCGAGAAAAAGGGGCATGACATAAAGGCCGATGTATGGCGCAGGCAGTCTAAACGGACTTCCTGTCATAACCGGCAGGACTATCATCGAATCTGGCTTGGCGGCAGTTGCGGGAAATAACCCGGTGCAGCAGAACCATCGTAGTATTTTGAGGTGGTGGAAGGGGGTGTCGGTGGATTGTTGAGGACTGCCTCGTTGAAATAAGCAGGCGCTGGGGCATTCAACGCGGTTGGATAGCCGAGTTCGGTGCCTGTCCCATTCCAGGAGTGAAATCCGTTGATGGTTGCGTTGGGAGTTGGGTAGCCATAGTAGGCGGCAGGATATGCCGGCAAGTAAGTTCCGCAGAAAGGCTGGGGAACAAACATATAAGCATAGCCCTGGCCACAGTAGGGACCGTAACTATACAGGGGGCCATGAAAATGAATCCAGGCATTCCACCGCAACGCGCATGCCTCCCAGCAGCTAAACCCGCGATTGCCCGGGGGGGTCCTCCCATCCGCGCTGGAGGAGCCTGGTACGCTCAAGAAGAAGGTAATACTAATCGCGCTGAGCCAGAGAAGTCGTTTCATAACGTCATTCCTATTGGGAGAAATGCCGAACCGCAGCCTCGGCATTGAGACCGCTCCTTGTCCAGCATCATCAACATTCCCGACAGGAGCCTATTTGACCAAGCTTCCACCGCTGAATTGCTTCGAACTTATGGCGGGCTCAATAGGAGAGTTGTAACAATCAGCGCACGTTGCACCTTGAGTGATGCTACATCACTCAAAATCGACACGAACTCGCAGCAGATCGTTCCCGGCATAATCGATCTTCACGGCATCTCCCTCCGCGCGATACTCCATCATGGAAGCATCGTGTCCATCCAGCAAAATCGCGCGAACCGGATCGCGAACACAACGCAGTTCTGCGGAGCCGCCGAAGCCGCTGGTTTCCACGAGGGTCAGCACAAACGCTCGTACCGTACCGTCAACGGGCCGGATGCTGGAGAGGAACAAGTTGGGCGAATCGAGGTGGAAAAGCCAGCCGCTCGGGCCGATGTGAGGCTGCCCCTTCGTCGTAGGCACCACCGAGATGGGCGAAATCATCCCGATCGCGGGTTGCACCGGGATCTCCCGGTCGATCGCCAGAGCGAGGTCGAACACTCGACCCTGTTCACCTTCGGGAATCAGGATCACATCGAGCATCCGGGAGCCGTGACGCTGGTGGTAAGGTAAGCCGCCGGTGAGAAATATCAGGTTCCTTTTCCCTTCCCGGAGTTCCAGGTAATCCGGCGACAATGGACGGGTGTGGTGGGTCTGATGGGCGATGCCGTGAACACTTCGCATCAACACCGCGTGCTCTTCCCGCCAGGCAAAACGAATCCCATAGTAAGAGTGCCAGGGATAGCCGGTCGGCAGATGCTTCGGCTCGATCTCGACCCGCATATCCAGCACAGGCCGGCCCAGCCAGGCGCGGAAGCGCTGGCGAAAAGTTGCCAGCAACTGATTTTGCTCATCGAATAAATCGCCCTCTGTGACAATCTCTCCGAGCGTGCACCTTGAATCGTGATCTCGACGGAACGTGCCTGCACCCGGCTGCCCGGATTGAAGACGAGTTGCTGCGCAACTCGATTCATCCGCGTTCGCGGATCGCGAAAGGCCCGCAGGCATCCCGTCGCCGGATCGATTTCTGCTTCAAAGAATTCATTGCGAACGGTAGTGCCATCGGCGAGGCGCAGACGTGACTTGGGTACTGCCGTACCCGGTTTGCCGACCTTGGGAATCCAGGCGAAACCCAGCGGCGGCACCTCCGCCACGAGACGGGCCTTGTCGGGGTCGAATTGACCGGCCTTCAAGGGCGTTTCGATGGCGAGCGGGCCGCGTACATCATCCAGTTCCAGGGCAATTCGACGAGTGAACGCACACGAATTCAACAAAAGATAGCCGGGCTGATTCTCAGCTGCGCGAATTTGCAGGCGATCGGCAAGGCGTTCCGACCACTCTTTTTCCAGTGCGGTCAGCGAGTCTGGGCCAGGATCCTGAGTGGTTGCGTCGCCCAGTTTTGCAATCCCGTCCAGTCCCTCAGTCTCCAGAGCATCCTCGACTTCTCGCAATCTCGCAAGGGATGCCAGTTCAATCTCTGTCGGTGGCGAGGTGTGCAGGGCGCGATAGATGGCAGTCTGCGTCCAGATTGCATCGATGCGTCGACGCAGCCTGGCATAACGAGGAAAGGCGAGCTTACCGGGTCGGGTCGATGGAGATTGATTCGTTCTTCGAGATAGTCGTTGAAGAAATCGTCGGCGTTGGCAGGCCCGGTGTAATCTCCCGCGAGCGCTTCGCTAAAATAGCGTGTGAATGTGATCCACTGCCCCAGGACCGGACCAAACTTGCTGAGAGTCAACCAATCCTCATAGAGCGGCGAAGCGGATTGCCCCTGGTGCATGAGCAGCGAGTGTCGGTGCCGATCCTGCGTGATGGCTTGATGCAGACTATAGACCAGATTGAAAAAAGTCTGTGGCGAGTGAGCGGGCAGCGGCATCCGCGTGAAGGCATTGATCGATTTCCCATCCGGTGCCGGCCAGTTCACGACAACGGCACGATGATTGGGAATCACCGCATTATCGAAATTGAAGATCAGCGCCTGTTGAAATCCGCAAACTTGCAAAAACTGCGGCGTCTGAGGATGGAATGCCGTCCGCTTCCGGGCATACACGTTGATCTCGGTGTTCAAAAGCGCCTTCCCGACGGTCCTGCCCTTACGCAAGTTCCACAGTTGCGATTCGACCGGGAGCAGGGCATCCTCGCGTTCGCGATAGACCCCGCCGACCACCTCCAGCACAGGGGGTTGAGTTTCCGGATCAAGTTTCGCCTTGATCGTAGAGAATTGATCGGGCTGCTCGTTTGCGAGTCTCTCGAGCAGTTGGCCGCTGGCCAGCAGATTCAGAGGCAAGCCGTAGGTTAAAGAAGCAGGCAGAGCTGCATCCAGCCGATCGGGATCGAGAATGGCGAGGTCGAGCAAATAGATGTTGATCGGGTAGAGAACCTCCGCGCTGAAATCAACAGTTTGGCTGCTTCCTGAAGATGATTGCGAACTTCTTCATCGTTATCCGGTTTGATCTGCGCCTCTACTGCCCGCTGGACGTGTTGCCAGAATTCCTCGACGGCCAGAAGATGTTCGTGCTCCATCGCGTCGAACAAACATTCGATCATGATGTAGCCGAAGCCGATGGCAAAGAAAGGTCGTATCTTTTCCAGAGGCAGATCCAGAAGTCCGCGTGTTTCCGGATCGGCAAAGTGAGCTGATGCCTCGACCGCCTGCTTGAGTTCGGCGAGGGTGCCGGTTCGATCCGCACCGGCACGGAAACGCAGCGCGCCCGACTGCTCGACACGATCCGCCCAGTCGTCCGGCTGGAAGAGCGGCGGTGCTTCCGGAATTGCAAATACATCGCCCGCAGAGGGAAAGTCGTGATCGTAGGAGGAGTCGACTTTCGGCGGGCCGGCTGCCATCCGCAATAATGCCGGATGCCAGAGAACCGTGTAGCCGCTCAGCCAGGCAGACATCTCGTCTTCATTCAGATAAATCTGATGACTGGTTGGCAATCGGTAAGGCGAGAGCAAAAATAAATGACGTTCGCTCATAGGATAAGTTTCAAGGCATGTATTCTTCGATAGTTTTGGATATAGTACAGAAAAGCTGATCTTACTCATGGTAGAGGGTTCAGACTTGTCCCGAAAACAGAAATTCAAAAGGGAACCTGTCCGAGAGATTTCTCCCGTGCAGGTCATCAAACGGACACTCGCGAAGGGAATGTTCGCGGACTCCTTGCACCAAGCCAAAAAGTTGGTGCGTCAAACAGCGACCGCCGAGCATTATGCAATCCTGCGCAAGGTCTATCTGGCCAGCGTCCAGAGTTTGTGCGAGCGCGACAGTTTTGTGAACGCTCATCCGCTCCTGACGGAGATGGAAAACCTCCCGGGCAACGACGCCCAGTGGTGGGAGCAAATCGCCGTCTTTCGTGCCGGACTCGGCGACTGGGCAGGTGCCTTGAAGGTTCTGGGAAATGTCCCGGATCCGGAAGCACCGAAGCGTCTGACCGGTGTAATCGCCGACCGAGCTTTGCGGCACGGGCAGCAGGGACGCAACGGCTTGCCCCCGATCTTCAAGCCGGCTTCGACCTGATTTCGACCGCATTTCAGAAGTATGAGCTAAGCCAGGATGAGCAGGCGCGCGAAATACTTCAAGGAATCGGCACCCAGTCGCCGTTCCTTGACTGGAAATTGATGCTGCGCGGATTGATCGCCTATTCGAGTAACGATGACGCGCGAGCCGTCGAAAACTGGCAACGGCTCGACGGCAAAAGGCTACCCGCTCATTTGATCGCAAGTCTTCGCTATACCATCGATCCGACCTTCCGCACGGCCCAGCCTCACCAGGCAGCAGCTCGTCTCCAACAGCAGCTCGATTCCTCGTCTTCAGGAGTATTGCCGGGTTTGCGGCAAATTCAACGCCGTCTCGCCACCGAACAGGGTTTGCCGGAGGCGCTTCGGTTCGTCCAGACCATCGTTCCCGAATTGAAACGCACCCATCCGAATCTGGTCGAGAAACTGGCGAATTGTTTTTACTGGGCGATCTATACCGGTGGTGAACCCGAAGATTTGAAGCCGTATCTCAGAGCGTTTGGCGCACCCAAAGATGATCCGGAATTTGCTCGTCTTGAAGCCCTGGTCATGGACAAAATGGGAGAATTTGAAGCTGCAAACAAGTTCTGGCAAACCTATGAGAGATGGATTGCCGATCATCCGGCGCGCTGGCCGGGCGAGCAAGGTAATCGCGCTCGGGCCATGCTCTGGCAGCACATGGGCGAAAACGCCATGAATCATCTGGAGATGCCGGATGACGATGACTTCAACTCTCTCCTCGACATTTTCAGCCCGCATGCCGCGACTCCAAAAACCGGTAGCGCTCAAGCCCTCGGGCGAAGAATGCTTCCGTCGTGCCTGGGAACTCGCTCCAACCTGGGAAAAACCGGCAACGACATTGTTTAATGTGCTCGTCGATACCGACAAGCTCGAAGCGGCCGAGAAACTTTCTGAAAAGCTGTTGGAGCGATTCCCGAACGAGATCGAAGTGCTTGCATCGGTCGCCATGCTTCAGGAAAAACGCGGCAATCCCGCAGCAGCGCTGCAATGTTTCAAGAAAGCGCTCCAATCCAATCCGTTGGATCGCACTCTGCGCGGCGGAGTATCGGTCATGTCGTACCGCCACGGCAGGGATTTGGCCATTGACGGTGAGGCGGATCAGGCTCGTGCCGCCCTGCGCGAAGCGCTGGAGATGGACCCCGGAGGATCCAACATTGCCATCCGTTGTCTTTGGGCGGTCTGCGAGTTCAAATGGAAGAATATCGAGCGCGGCAACCAGTTGCTTGCGGAAGTCCAAAGCGATCCTTCGCTGCGCCTGGCGGTCGCATATCGCGTCACGGTTGAAGGGAGCCGGCTAAAGGCTCCCAAGCCAATCCTTGCTCCGTACCAGAAGGAATTTAGCGATGCTCTCGAGGGCCATCCGCCTGCTGCGGAGATATTCCCTCTGGCAAGTGCTGTGGAAGCCTATCGGAACGAACCGATCCCCTATCGCGGCTTGCAAACGCACGAAAAAAAGATTGCCGGTCTGGTACAGAAGCTTATAAGCAACAACCCAGCTGAGGGCGAACTGGAGAAATTCGGCATGACTTTGCTGAGACTGAAGTCGTGGCGTTTTTTGAAGACCTGCGCCGAACAGGGACATAAGCGGTTTCCCAAAAACCCCTATTTCCAGTACTTTCTGGGCGAGCACGAGCTGGGCAAGAAGAATTGCCGAGAATATCAAGTCGCAGCGTTTTTCAAAAGAGCGCAGAAATTGATGGAAGGGTCTAATGACGAGAGGTATCGATTCCTGCGCGAGGCGATTGACCGCGCCCGGCAAGAATTCCCTGAAATTGACGGATTCATGCAGGACAGGGGATCGTTCTTTGATTTTTGATCGTTCCGTCGTCTCTTAAGCCAACGAATCGAAATTCTTTACTTGGAGCGTTCGACTCGCCATGAATGATCCCTATATAGTCCTCGGGGTTGCCCCCGAAAGCGACGATGAGACCATCCGCAAACGTTACCTGGAACTGGTGCGACAATTTCCGCCGGAGCAGCACGCGGAAAAGTTCTCCGCCATCCGTGCTGCCTACGAGGTCTTGCGCAACCTCGATAGTCGCGTGAAGCACCGATTGTTTGAACAAGGAAAACGAGACAGCATCGAAGACATTATCGAGGAGGTCGCATGTCGGACGCCGCGCCGCCGTTTCAGCCTGCAATCGCTGCTCCAGATGCATCGAGGGAACCGTTGACGAACGAGCGGATCGAGCAGGTTCTGGGCGATTTTCGAGACTGGCTGCGTAAGACGTCCGAACCGGAATCCGCAATACGACCTCCCGAAAACCCCGTCGATCTCTATACATTGGTAAACCAGTTTACCGGGTTGAGACAGGAGGTAAATCTTCAGACGAAATCAACGCGCTCCGCGCTCGAGCAGAATGCGGCAACCCTGGACGGATATCGTTCCGCGCTGGCTCAAATGGAAGAAACTCTGGATGACCTGCGCACGTCACAAGAATCGGCCGGCGCGACGAAAGCCGAGGAATTGCTCAAGCCGGCGATCAAGGGGATTATCGATGTCTACGATGCCTTGGCTTTGGCCCGTCATCAAGTGATGCGCCAACGCGACTCTCTGTTGCAGGTTTTCCGGGATTTGGAACAGTCGTTTACGATTGAGTCGCCTCCGAATATCGATGACGTTGCGCTTCCTGCAAAACCGGAGCGCGGTTTTTGGGCTCGACTCTTTGGTGGAAATTCAGCTGCGACTGTGGGCAACGACCTGCATCGATCGCTCCACCAGTGGCATGACCGAGTCACGCGGGAGTCGCAGATGAGACACGAGAAGGTGAAGTCGACTTCGTTGATGTTCGGCCAGGTATTCGATGGTTTGATTACCGGATATAGCATGAGTCTGAATCGTATCGATCGGCTGCTGCCGCTTCTGGATTTGGAGCCAATGGCCTGTTTGGGGCAGCCTTTCGATCCGGAAATCATGGAAGTGATCGATGTCGTCATCGACAGTGGTCGTCCTTCGGGCGAGGTCATCGAAGAGGTTCGTCGCGGTTATCGCAGGCTCGAACAGATTTATCGTTATGCGCAGGTTCGCGTCGCGAAATAGGGCGGCTTGAGTTGCATCATTTAAGGAGGAAAATGCCATGGCAAACAGGATTGTCGGTATCGACTTGGGCACCACCAACAGCGAGGTTGCCATCATTCGCGATGGGCAGCCTTTTGTCATTCCCGGCGAGGACGGCGACCCCATCTTGCCGTCGTTCGTGGGCTTATCCTCTGACGGCAAACTTTTGGTCGGCAAGGCAGCGCGCAATCAATGGGCGCTGGCATCGGAACGAACGATCAAATCGATCAAGCGGAAGATGGGACAGGACGTCAAAGTTCCTCTGGGCGGCACCGAGTATACACCGCCGGAGATTTCGGCCATGATCTTGCGCGCGCTGAAGGATCGCGCGGCCAAGTATCTGGGCGAGGAAATCACGAAAGCGGTCATCACCGTTCCCGCATACTTCAACGACAGTCAACGACAGGCCACGATCGAGGCCGGGAGTCTGGCCGGTCTTGAGGTGATGCGGATTCTCAACGAACCGACTGCCGCAGCGCTGACTTACGACCCGCGCCAATCGGAAGGATTGCGGGTTCTCGTCTACGATCTGGGCGGTGGAACTTTTGATGTCTCGATTGTTCATGCCGAAGGCGGTGTCGTCGAAGTCCTCGCCAGCCACGGTGACACCCAACTCGGCGGCGACGATTTTGACGAACTTTTGCTGAACCATATCTGCGATCGTTTCAAGCAAGAGCACGACATCGATCTGCGCGAGAATCGAACGACCAAGGCCCGCCTTGGCCACGCTGCCGAGGCGGCGAAGCGTGCGCTTTCGGATCATCCGTTTGTGAAGGTCGAGGAAGAGTTTATCGGCGAGAAGAACGGGATCGCATTACATCTGTCCATGGAGGTTAGCCGGGAAGCATACGAGGGCTTGATCAGGCCCCTGATCGATCGCACCATGGATTGCGTGCAACGATCCCTCGACGATGCCAAGGTCACTGCCCGGCAAATTGATCGCGTTGTCCTGGTGGGCGGCAGCACGCGCACGCCCCTGGTGAGCCAACTTCTCGAAAGCCGGCTCAGCAAGCCCGCTCACCGCGAGATCAACCCCGATCTGTGCGTGGCCATGGGCGCTGCGGTTCAAGGCGCAATCATCGCGGGATCGGATGTCGGTGCAGTGCTGGTGGACATCACTCCTCATTCGATGGGCATTAAAGCGGTCGATTCGATGGACCCATTCTCGATGTATGGGCCTGTTTTTCACTTTGCCCCGATCATCCCGCGCGGCACGCCGTTGCCGGCTTCGAGAAGCGAAGTATTCCGGACGGTGTCGGATCGGCAAGAACGCGTCGAGATCGACATTTACCAAGGCGAGAGCGATGACGTCCGTCGCAATCATCAGGTGGGGATGTTTCATATTGAGGGACTGGCACCGGTACCGGCCGGCAATCAACTGGTCGTGCAGTTGGATCTTACACTCGATGGGATTCTGAAAGTGTCGGCCCGCGAGAAGGCGACAGGGTTGCAGAAACATATCACCATCGAAAACGCTCTGGGACGTTTCAGCGACGAGGAACGTCATGCAGCATCGTCACGACTCGAAGAGTTGTGGCAACAAGGCTTCAACGAACAATTTGCCGACTCACCTGAGGACGACGAGGACGAAGGGGAAGAATCACCGTTCGTCGAATCGACGGGCCGCAACATGGCTCCGGTCATGCCGGTGCTGGATGCGGGTCCGCGCGAAGGCCAGCGAGAGGCCGTCCATGCCCGCGCGTTGCTGGAGAAAGCCGAACGACTTCGCGAGAAGGCGACAACGGACGATCAGCGCGATCTCGATCGCCTCATGGAAAAGGTTCGCGTGGCGTTAAACGATCGGCAATGGCCCATCGTTCAAACCGCCGGCGATGAATTGGCGGATGTGCTTTTTTATCTGGAAGATGCTTGAGCGATTCGAGGTATTGCGATGCTACGCTGTCCCGTTTGTCGTGCGGAGAATAGCCAGGGACCAAACTGTCGGCGCTGCAAAGCCGACTTGTCGCTCTTGTTCGCCCTGGAGCAACAGCGTGATTGCTGCATTCACGCTGCACGAGAAGCGATCCGCGCGGAAGACTGGTCCCTCGCCCAATATCATACCGTTGAAGCGGCAACGATTCGTAGCGACGAAACGGTCCAGCGCCTTGAAGCCCTGATCGCCATCCTACGCGGTGATTTCCAGAGGGCTTGGGCGCAGTATCGCTCGATGATGACACCAGTCTAACGCGGAGTTTGTCAATAACCTTCCCTGCCATCCAATCATTGCACCGACAATCAATATCCATGCCAAGTTTCGCCCGATTTCTCGAACGACTTCTTTTTCAGGGGGAAATTGTCTACGCTGCTCCTCCGGCCCTTGTGGACGCGGAGCGAACTGCCTGCCTTCGCTTCCTGACAGACTGTTACGAACTGGACCGTTTGGCGGTTGCAGGCCCACCGATTCCGTTCGACCCTGAAGCGAGTCTCTCAGCGGCCTGGTTCGTTGCAAGGGCGGGATGGTATCTCATCTGCGCTGATGAACCCGCCCAAACATGGCAAGATACTCTCGCGATCCAAACGAAACACCGAACCTGGACTGCCGATCTCTCGGCAGATCTGACTCTAAGATTTGCTGCGACGCTTCACCGACGGGCTTTCGCACGGGCAGCCGACGATCCTCTGACTCGAGTACTGGAACGCGAGCTTTCCCGTTGGCCCCTTTCGGGAGTTTTGGCCGATCTATCGACAGAACCAGCTGGGGATCTGAACTTCGGCGGGCATCCCGGCTTACAATTGTTGTACGCTGAGCGCCTCGCTGCAAACCCGAAACCGCACTGGATGCCGAAGGAAGGCCGAACGCTCGAAGTGGTTGAGTGGGTCACACAAGGAACCCGAACCAATCGTGCCGTAACCGTGTCCGAATAGTTGAAAACCGGACACCAAATTATCGATGACGCGGAGCGTCTTCGGTCTGCGTACCCTGAAAGGGTAATACAACACAGCCCAGGGTCGCCGTACTCGGCGCACCCTGGGAAACTCGCAACCCGACGGCAGCTTCAACGACGATGTGGAGCGTCGTCCGTCTGGCCGGCGACGACCGCGTCAGAACAAAATGATAGATGAGGAACCGCCGGTGAAGATTTCCCAGGGTGCGCCGAGTACGGCGACCCTGGGCTGTGTTCAGCGCACTCCTTCAGAGTGCAAAGACCGAAGACGCTTCGCGTCGTCGGTCTGGCTGGCAACAACTGCGTCCGAACAAAATGATAAACGAGGAACCGCCCGTGAACGACGATATCGCGTCGAACCTGCAACGATCCGTGATCGCTCCGCTCAAGCATCGCTTCGTCGGACGCGAGGAAGTCGTTGACCTCATCGCCCTGGCACTGGTTGCGGGCGAACATCTGTTTCTATACGGCCCCCCAGGTACGGCGAAGTCGGCTTTGATTCGAGCATTTGCACAGTCCGTTGCCGGTCGATACTTTGAGTATTTGCTGACTCGCTTCTCGGAACCCAATGAACTCTTTGGCCCCATCGATCTCGTCAAACTCCGCGAAGGAACGGTCACCACCGTCATCACAGGGATGTTGCCGGAAGCTGAGTTTGTCTTTCTCGATGAGTTGTTCAATGCCAACAGTGCGATTCTCAATAATCTCCTGACGGTCCTCAACGAACGGATTTTTCGCCGGGGCGCGGAAACGCATCAGCTCCCATTGCTATCGCTTTTTTCCGCATCGAATCATCTGCCCGAAGATGAGGCTCTGGGTGCTCTTTTCGACCGATTCTTGTTGCGCTGTCGGGTTCAACCGTTACCTCGGGAAAGCATGCCTCGACTATTTCAGGCCGGTTGGGAACTGGAACGCGGGTTGAGCCGGCAACTTACACCGGAAGAATATCCGGTTACCGCCGCCAATCTACGCGACCTGTCGCGTAGAGTCTTCGATGTTGATCTATCTCCGATCGGCGAGCTTTATGCGGATGTCGCCTTCAAGATTCGCGATCTGGGTATCGCCTTGTCGGATCGACGCGCTGTGAAAGTCTTGAAACTGGTCGCTGCATCGGCGGTATTGTGTGGCAGGAAGACAGTGCTGGGGTCCGATCTCTGGGTATTCCGCTATGTGTGGGATCGCGACGAGCAAATCGGTCCGTTGGAATCGCTGGTTCAGGAAGTCCTTCGCAAGCAGCCTACCGAACAAGCGCATCGACTGGCCGCGATTCCCGAGAAGGTTGACGCCGAACGTCTTGCTTCGGAACTTGTGGATGTCGAAAGGCAATTGCAGGAATCCAATCCCAGTCTTGCGGCTCTGGCCCGGCTGCGCGAGCAAACGTACCGGCTATCGGATCAGGCCGCTTGGGTGGCCGATGGCGCTGTTCGACAACATCTTCTCACCCGTTCGGCGGAGATTCTGGAAAAGATCGGCTCATGACAACATTGGCCGCACTCGATCGCGTTCGGGACACCAGGCTCCCGAAGGCTGGGCTGGCAACCCTTGCCCATTTGCGGAACCAGCAGGAGATCCGTGTCGTTGAGTTTGCGGACGGAGCCTGGATCTTCTGGGAGGGCGAACGTCCCACCGTCTTGCAACTGCTTCTGGGCATTCCGAATGTTGAATTGTTCGTTCCGAAAAACTCGGACTGGGTCCGTATCGATCGCCATGTACCCACGTTCGCGGTTCCGGATCGAGATGCATCGACCCGTTTGGAAAACACGATCCTTCCTCTCGCGGTGCAACCGACTCTCATCTCGGAATCGACTTTTCAGCGAATTTCCGTTTCTCCGGTTCGCTGCGAGAAAGCCCACCCAACTTCGGCGGTGTGTTGTGAAATCGAAGCGCTGCGCACCTGGGCTGATACTGCATTGACCCGCGAGATCAACGCCATTCGCGCAGCGCGCAAGGGGAAAATGGCCTGGTTGCTGGGGAGCGATTTACCAGTACTCGCAAAAGCCGAACGATTTTGGGGAAACAAGTTACTGGTACCACTCGGTTATCGACCCGAACCCGCCTGGCCGGAATCGGTCTTGGTCGATGTGGCTGGGATCGAGAAAGGTGAATTGCTGGTCTTGCGGCCGGACCGCGTGGAGACTTTGCCACTGGATGCCTTTCAACACTTGACGCGAGCGGCGATTCGACTCGCAGTGCTGGAATGATTTGCCCTGAGAGAATGCCATGCGCCACTCGGTAGACCTTTATCTTCGGTATCTGAGTATCCCGCAAAAATACGGGCCGACGACCGGTTTGTTTTGGTCGACTCAGGGCGATTCCATCATCACGTGGGCAGGACAAGTCTTCGCATTCACTCCCCAGGTGTCCCTTTTTGTCGAAGGTTTTGCATCCCAAAGGCCGGTGCCTCATTTTGGCTATCTTCTCGATTTGTTTCGCCTTCTCGGTTTCGGTGACGCTCCTCAGGGCTGGACCGCCATCCCCAAGAGCCTGGCAATCCGGAAAGCCTTTCGCGCTACCGGCGCATCGACGCGCAACGCCGGGGCTTTTCTGGGAAGCCTCTGTGAAGAACTGCCCCGCGCCGTGCAAGCTCCTGTCGATGATCTCAGCAGCTGGCTTACCCGGTCACCCTATCGGAATGCCCTCTGCGCTGCCCGCGACAGCGAGGAATCGATGCCCTGGACAGCGGAACGATTTCATCAATACGTTGGCGAGCAACTCGATCTATACTCGGAAGAAGATTTTCATTACTGGCTGCGGCAAGGTCAGGCCTCACCCGATGCCGAAGGTGAAACCATTGCCAGGGAACTGGTCGCCGTCAAGCCGCCGCCGCGTCGGGGATCGCTCGAAACTCTCATGAAGGAACGCACCCGCCTCAGTGGTGCAATCCCACTGGTCAATGCCATGGTGAGTGCCTTGAGCCTGCCTCCACGCCGACGCACGCCACCGCAATTACCTCTGGGCGGCTATGCCGACGTCACGACGCGCGGCGAGCCGGAACAACTGCTGCTGAGTCAGTTGGCACTCGATCCGGACGATTTTGTTCGTCGTTTCGCAGAAAAGGAACTGCTTTATTTTCGCCGCGAGGAACCACCGGAGCGAACCCGCGAGAACCTGATACTGTTACTCGACCAGGGCGTGCGCACCTGGGGCACGGTTCGGCTGGCGCTAAGTGCAGCGGTGCTGGCGTTTGCGCGGATCGCCCGGAAGAAAAAACTCCCCTTCCAGATTCGGTTTGGAAGCCATTGCTCAGTACGCATCGACCCGGCGATGTGCGATTTGACCGAGCTGGGCGACCTGCTCGAGGCAAGTGACCTTTCTGCGCACCCTGCGGAACTGCTGGAGGCCGAGGACGGCGATGAGGATTGCGATGTGGTGCTGCTCACACATCCGCGCAGCTTGGTGGAAGCAGAAATCAAGTCCGTTGCCGACGAACTGGGCAAGCACAGTCGACTATTTGCCTTGACGGCCGAGGAGGACGGGCAGGTCGAATTCAGCGAACTCCGAAGTGGCGAACCGGTGTGCATCACTCGCATTCGGGTTGATTTCTCGGCCACTCAGACCAGGCCCATTTCGCCTTTTGTTCCCTCCGACGATATGTGGCGCGGCGATGTCGAGCCGATCCCTTTTCCGTTTCCATTCGGGCTTACTTCCGACAAGCTTGCCGGAATTGCTTTCGATGCAGAGGCAACTCGCCTATTGGTTGCGACTCGACAGCCGATGCTGCATGTGTGGACGATCGCAGATGGGAAGGTTGAGGTGCTGCCGCGCCCGCTGATCGCCGGCCGGCTCGCGACGGGCACGCATTTCCTTGGCGTCCGCGACGGCTTTATCGTCGCCGGGACGATGGATGCCAACTTATTCGCAGTCCACTACGATTTCCGAACCAGAATCGTCAAAGCGCATCGGCTCGGAAAATCCGATGGAAAAGATGCGCGCTGGTACAGCTTTCCCGACTTGCACGCGGTTGCGCTTCGACAGGACTTTGTGTGTCGGGGCTTGGATCTCGAATCGGGGCGCAATATGCGGAACCCAAAATACGCGATCATTCCAGTGCTTGCGCCCATCAAGCCTATGTGCGGGGCGCTCGATCGGCCGGTTCCCGAACCTTGGGTTGAAGTAATCCTGCGTGATTTCTCAGCCACGCCGGTACCGCAGCATTTTGCCATTTACTACAACCCAAACAGAGGCTGGCTTTTTGCGGGAAACCATTTAGAAAGGAAGTCATGGTGTCCCGAAATAGAAGGTTCCCGTTTCTTGGAAGGAATTCGGATTGACCAGGCCCAGTTCGCCGGCGGCTTGCTGGCCTTGCGGTACATTCCCAAGGGTTTTTCTTTCAATCATTGGGGCCTCATTCATTTCGACAAGGAACCTTGGGCATTTCGCGATCTTAACGTTCGAGCCGATAGTCTTTTTTTGCTCGCGCCGAACGGCAGGTACTACGCCGTTCAGGGCAAAAAAGCTCGAGTAAAGATCGTCGATTCGCAGGATAAGAAAGTTTTGCTGACGACGGTTCGAGCGGACATTCGACACGTCTTGAATGTCGCCTTGGGTCGTTTCCGGATGTCGGTCTTCGAGAACAAGCGCCGGCTCGATTTCGATTGGCATGACGGCGAGTTGACCGTTTCAATCCATCGCTGCGATCCCAACGCGACACTTGACCCCGATCTTGTGCCCGCGCGGAAAATTCAGTCTCCACTGACCGGTTACGACCCTTGGCGGTTCACGGCTGCGGCATCTTGCTCGATGGATGTGATCGTGGCTCGCGCGAATCAACTGATCATGTACGATACGCATCGGTCGCGTCTGGTGTGCATGTTCTGTATTCGCGGCGGTCGCTGGGTTGCCTGGATGCCGGATGGAACAAGATATGGACCACGCGACTTGCTCGGTGCGCCTGCCACTCCCGGGGCACTGGCACGAATTGCCGAGGCATTGCGAGAAGCTTCTCAACCGTGAGTTGTTTTCAAGGATCAGCTCGAAGCACAGATGGCCTTTGTGCCTGCGAACTTCCACGGCGAATGAGGGCGGCTACCGTCAGTGCGAGCAAGCTGCCCAACCAAAGCCAGGCTCCTATCTGGGGCAAGTGCGAGTGGACGGTGGTCGGGTGGATCGATCACGTACTGCGCGCCCACAACGATGCTCGCGGCCCCGAACGCCGCCGCCCCAGTGGGCCGCCGGGCGAGCAGGAGCACCGCGCCGACGAAGGCGAGCGGGTTCGCCAGCCAAGCCAACATGCCGAACTGGAGTTCGACGCGGACGAAGGCGAGCGGGTCCGCCAGCCCTAGCCAACACAACATTTCGAACCAGCCTAACTGGACTGCAAAAACAACATCAAGCCACCCAAGCCAGGCATGCCAACCCAGGGCTGGTCACATAGTGATCGCCGCCGGTGCCACCAGCCAAGGGGGGGATTGTCCAACTTTTCGTTGCGGGAAGCGCGCACGCCGCCAAGTAGAGGCCGCAAGCGAGCCACAATGCGGCCCGATATGATTGGCGACGCTCGTCGTGTCATCCGTCCTCCCGCAGATGCCGAAACGCAAAGGAATCTATCCCGCATGGTCCGCCGTCAAAGAGCTTGACCCATGTCGAGCGGCTACGGGGCGGACCATGCGGGATAGATTCAGTTTGAACTGAACCGCTTGTCGTTTTGTACAGGAACCGACCCAATTTTGCCAGTTTTGCCGCGTGCTATTGCCGACTTCGATCCGACACACCGAAGCGGTTTTGCGCAGCGATCCAAGCAGACTTTGTCGGTCAGGCTTGTGGAACATTTTCTAAGCGGCAGGGGCGACCGGATCCGGTTTTGGTTCCGCTTGCGCCGATGTGAATTTCGGGTTATGAAACACGGCCCAAAGCTCCTTTCCTGCATCGGTTGGCGGGGGTGGTTCAGGACTTACCGGAATCGGACCCGGACGCTGGGCGATCGGTAACTCCAGCATCATGCAGCCTAGAAAATTCGCCTTGGCCATGATCTCGCCATGAACGAAATCGCCGTCGGACTGAATTGGGAATCGATCGAAGATCTTCCGGCGAAAAAGTTTGAATCGGCTGTTGATGTCGTGGAGCCGAACCCCGAATAGTATGCGCATTTTCCTGGCCAAGCGGTGTGCTTCCGCGCCAGCCAGCCGGGCAACGGGTCTGAATTTGCACCCAGCGCCACACGCAGAAAAACCCGATACCATTTGCCGAGAATTCGTCGCCAATTCGGCAACGGAGTCATAGCGCGAAAGCCATTGACCAAATCGACTTTTTCACCGGAATCGGGATCGGTTTCTTCAATATTATGCAACATCGTCTTCAGGTCGGCAGGCTGGTAGGGATGATCGAAGCCGGTGTAGAAAAACAATGGATACCGAGCTTTTTCCAGTGCGGTGCGGATGCAAGCTCCATAACCCCGCCGAGCCTCGTGTCGTTCCAAATAAAGATGAGCAATCCGTTTGAATAGCCCCGCTTTGCCCTCCGTGCCCTCCAGGAGACTCACGCCGCCGTCGGTGCTGCCGTCATCGATGAGGAGAATCTCGTAGGATCGCCCCAACTTCTGCAAGGTGTGGGACCACGAATTCAGAATAGACTCCAAGACCGCTGCTTGATTGAAGAAGGGCAGGACGACGGTTATTCCGGGAAGTTCGTGTTGGGACATGGGGTCGGTTCTTCCTCTACGGTGCACATCAAAACGAGGGGTGCGCAACGGGGCTTCACGGCAAAAATCTTCACTTCGGAGAACAACCTGAATTCGCCGGGTTTTAATCTTTTCCCGGCATTCGGCGACGAATTCTGCCGCGTGACGAAATAGTGTATGCCCGATTCGCGCAGAACATCGTTCAACTCACCCCATTCCACCAAGGTATGAACGGGCCGACCCAGATGGTAGACGAGCAGATGAGACTCGACCCGGAAAAGCAGAATGCGCTGTGGGACCGGTGCCAGTTCCCGGATTTTGTGTGCAAAGGGCCGTTGTTCGCGCACGGCTTCCTGATGGGGTGTCACAAAATGATCGAAGCCCCACCACCCCAGCACGCAACCCACTAGAATGGAATAGAAGCCGGTCCAGGCAAATCGGCGCTGTCTGGCACTGAACATCTGGAACCATGAGTCAAGTCGCGCGCCGAGGAAGATCGCTGCACCCGGATAGGCCGGCAGCAGGTAATCGGCACGCTTGAAGGAAGAACAAGAAAGCACCGCGAAAACGGCGGCAAACCAGATCAATCCAAATCTTGCCTCTTGATCCGTTTTCAGGAATTGATTGCGCCGAAGCTTCCAGAGTGCCGGCAAAAATACCGCTGTCCAAGGTAAGAAATCGATGGCAAAACGCGGGAAATAAGTCCACCAGGGGTGGTTGCCGAGGGCGGTTGCGCCACCCAGTGCGCTGATAATTGTGATACCAAAAGAAGACTCGGAAAAACTCGCCGGCGGTTGAGGCATTCGCCCACAGAAACCACGGGAGTGCCAGACCCAGCGCCGAGCAAAGAACTCAGCGCGGGGATGAGCCATCGAGGTGAGCAAGAACCATTCCAGCGCTCCGCCAGACAGATGGTTGTCCAGACCGTAAGCGGCAAGACCAACCCGATTGGACCTTTTAGCAAAAGAGCACACGCGAGTGGGAAAGCTGCACAGAGTTGTACCCAAAGTGAAGATGATTGCATGCACAGTAGCGCCACCGTGATGGCACAAGTCAAGGGCATGTCAATCCGACCAACGCGGGCCATGCCGGTAAAATGAATCGCGCTCGCCAGAATCGCCGCCGAGAAAAAGGCGGCGGATGCTCGTTGTCGACTTCGTAGAAAATGGAATATCGCAAGAATGGTTATGGTGGCAGAGATGGTTGCCGGCAGGCGAACTGCGAGGGCATCGACCTTGCCGTCGCGCAAGGCTCCTATCCCGGCCACCAGCCAATAATAGCCGGGTGGTTTCTGGAGATCGGCTTGCCCATCGTAGAGATGCGGTAACCCCCAGGAACGGGTGTCGAGCATTTGCTGGGCATCTTGCGCTGCGCGCGCTTCATGACTGTTGAAAAGATCCTTTCCATCCAAGTCGCGGAAGAACAGCGCCAGGCAAAGAAGAAGTAACACAAAGGCGTTTCGCAGAGGACTGTTCATTTCGATCCTCACGCCGCCACGCGTTGGCCATTCGCTTCCTGTAGACTGCGAAACAATGGCGATGTCGTCATTAACTCGGTATGCGTGCCGATCGCTTCAATATTTCCCCTGTTTAGCACGATAATTCGATCGGCAATCTCCAACGTGTGCATTTTGTGAGTGATGAGGAACGTCGTCCGCCCTTTGACAAATTCCTTTAGCGCTGCGTGGATCAGCGAGTCCGACACCGCGTCGATCGAACTGGTGAATTCGTCGAGTATCAGGATACTCGGATCGCGGAGCATCGCGCGAGCCAGGGCGATCCGCTGCTTCTCACCACCGGATACCACCCTCATTTCACCGATTTGCGTCTGGTATCCAAGAGGGGCTTCCATGATGAATTCGTGAGCGAAGGCGTTCTTGGCGACGGCTTCAATTTCCTCGGTTGTTGCACCGGGACTGCCGTAAGCGATATTGTTGTAAATGGTGTCGTCGAACAGAATCGTATCCTGCGTGACAACGCCGATCTGTTTTCGCAAGCTGCGCAGGTGCGCGTTCCGCAAATCGATGCCGTCGATAAGGATCGTCCCATGATCCGGATCGTAGAAGCGCGGCAACAAATTCAATAACGTCGTTTTTCCGCAGCCGTTCGGCCCAACGATGGCGATCGTCTCACCGGCACGAACCTTGAAGGAGATATTCTCCAACGTCGGTTTCCCAGGCTGGTACGAGAAACAGACATTGTGGAACTCGATCTCTTTTTCGGTGCGATCGGTATGATTCAATACTTGATTTCGGAACAGTTTCAGTTCCTGATCGTCGAGCGTTCCCGAAAGTGCCCTCAGGAAGGCATCCTGGGAGTCAAACTCCTTATCCTTCATCGGCTTGAGCTTCGCCGTCACCGGTTCAGGCACACCAACCGCCGCTAACGAGAGCAAGGTTTCTTCCGTGATTTTGAACTTCGTTGCGTAATCAATGCGCGGTCCGGTCGAGTTGGCCTGGACTTTCGGAACTCGGTCCATGAACGCGAACACCCGATCCGAGGCGGCCGCCGACGACTGGAGTTTGGTATAAACGCTGGAAAGTTTTCGCACCGGATCGGCCATGCCGCCCAGCAGGGCATACAGTTGGATCAGCGACTCCGGCTCCAGTGGGTGAGAACACATTTGCAGCCCAAACAGATGAGTTTGATGGTTCAAAACGAGATACGCCCCTGCGAGCAATGCGGCACAAACCGAGACGACGCCCAACACCTCGATAATCGGGCCTGAAAAGCGCATCGATGGTCGTGAACGCGCATCGATCGGTTGCAGTAGTCCCTGGTCACAGCGCGTAAAAGCGCCTACGCTCGTAAGGCTCCATCGTGAATACTTTGACGACGCGCACGCCGACGAAAGTTTCCTGAAGAATCTTGAAGATGCTCGACATCCGCTCCAGCACCCGCCGGGTTGCACGTTTCATTACCTTGCTGGCCTTTGTCATCGTCAGTAGGGCACTGGGAACGAGGATCAAGAATAAAAGGGTTAGCTGCCAACTGATCCAACAGGCGATCGCGCCGCAAGCCAGGATGCGTAGAGGCTCCGCGATGACCCGGCCGTAGAGGATCTTCATCCCATTGCCAACCGTCTCCATATCGTTGGTAAACCGGGCCATGATCTCCGCGGAGCCGTTCTCCTGAATCTGTCGTAAATCCTGATGAATGGCATTTCGGAAAAAGCGGTTGCGAAGATCGTAAAGAGAGTGATTCAGTACGCTGCCGACGAGATAATCCTGAAAAAACTCGAAGACACCTTTCAGGGCCACGCTGATGACCACCAGAACCAGCAACCAGGTAAGGGTCAAAAAGCGATCGGCGGGGAGGAAGCGAATGAAATAGCGCTTGAGTTGTTGGTAGCGCCAAAGCGAAGAGGCACTTCGGTCTTGTTTTGCTTCATAACGGGCGATTTCTCCCATTAGTCGATGAACTTCACGATCTCGGACATTGGTCTGCGGGATTTGTTCTTTGTCTCTGAGTTCGGTACGAAGCCTGACCAGTTCGTTATTGAAGAAATCACCTTCACTCTGAAGAAAATCGATGCGCTGATCGACCCAACTGTGCAAGGTAAGATTGTTGCCGAGGATCTTCATTACCGGGTAGACGGCGGTGAAACTCAGCCCCCAAAACGCGGCAGCCATGAGGCGCAAAAAATCGAAAGTCCCAGACTTTTTCGATACTTGAGCGTATACTTCAGCGCACGCAAAAAATTCTTCATTGCTGCCTGACCTCCCTGTCCGGCGCAATCACGCCTCTTTCGCAAGGCTGGCGTTTATACACCAACTTACCGCATCGAACAAGGCGGGTTCCGACGGAGTTACGCGGCAACCCGGATTTCCGCCTCAGAACGCTCGAAGGACCGTAGAGTGAACTCATCCCAACGGATTACTTTGTTTGCTCCATTAACGACGTCGGCCAACGTGGAAAGCCGCGCAGAAGCTCCGTCAGGTTCGGTGGCAGATAGAACTAGGCGGACAATGCCATTTGCCGTCGCCAGGTCGCTCTGAGTCTCATTCGGTATCAAGCCGCTTCCACCCAGGTTAAGTTCATAGCGGTTCAAAACAGCATAGACAGCGAAGAGGTCAAATGTAACTGCCGAAGGGATTGCATTGGGGCGGAGGCGGAATGTTAAAACCAATACATGAGAACTTGGTGAATCGTTCATGTCGATCGCCCAATTGGGCAGGACATTTATGGGTGATTCGGTTTTTCCAAACAATTCGGACTGATCGGACACGTCAAACACTGCGGGTTCAAGTAATTCGATCGCAGCAGGACCGGTGTGTCCGAAAATCTTTGTGGCAAGGCTCATAAGGTCACCTCACTAAAATCTGCTCTTCCGCGATAGCTTGCCCGTCGCAGAAGAGGCGAAAAATGAACTGGCCCGCATCTTGAAACACGATATTCCCTAGCGTAATAGGAAAGCCGTGAACGACCGTCGGGTCTTGCCCCAAGTCGCGTTGAACGGGGCCCCAAACAGGTCGGACTAAACGCTCTTCGCCGCGATCAAACCGGCTCAATTCAATTGTAAACTCATGTATGCCGCGCCCATTCGTTAGTATTGCAAATAGGCTCATCTTGTCGCGAATACAAGGAAACGGCTCGCCTGGAAGTCGGACAATGGCATAGATTATGTCTCGAAGGGTTACGCTATGGGGGCTAGATGAAGGTTCGATCGCCACACATGCGATAAAATGCCGAACCACCGGAATTTCGTCCATGGAGTAACCCGAGCCAAAGGAACCGTGCCATGCTCTTATTGAATCACGTTTTCTCAACGGCGACAACTGGCAGGCCACGCGCTCGTGGCAAATTGCACGAATTGCGACTGTCGGCATGGCGAACGGGGGAAGAGAACTCGTGCCCGCTCACCTTTCCTCGTGGGCGTCGTCGATTATGATGATAACTGATAGACCGTTTCGGACGTTCACCGGCATCGTTCGGCGATCGATCATCGCGAGACCCCGCCATGAGCCATGACTTGCTGCGCACCTGGCTGCAACTATCGGCCTCGTCGTGGCCTCCGGATCACTACACTTTGCTCGGTTTACGGCCCGGCGAAGGTGCAACCGATGAAATCGAAATGCGGGTTCTCGAACGGATGGACATGTTGCGGCGCTATCAGTTGCTGCATCCCGAACAAGTCACTGAAGGAATGAATCGTCTGGCTCAGGCGATGAACTGCCTGATGGACCTCGATTCGCGCCGAGCATATGACGCCAAACTGAACTTGTCTCCACCGCCCTTGCCCAAAAATCGCTCGACTCCTCCTTCTATGGGCATCCCCGTCGGTTCGGTGATCGAGTTGCCGCCGCCGCTGCCACCATCATCAAAGCCGACGGTCGTTGCAGAATCCGGATCTCCATCCCGCCCAACGGTGCTACGAGAATCTTCATCGACTCCTGCCCCACGCTTGGAGAAAGTTTACACTCCGGGGGATGAACCTCCGCCGATCAACAAGCCGCCGATCACTCCCGAACTGATCGAGGAAGAGGACGAGCCTCTCCAACTCGAAGACATCGAGGAATTGGAGGAATCCTTTGAGGACGAAGAGTCCCGGCCGAGCAAAAAAAAGAGCAAACGCGTTGATCCGGAAGAACGCCGGCCGTTCTATTCCGAGCTGGCTCGAATTCGGCGGGTGTTGCGCATCTGGAAACAGCTTCGCCAGTATCTCGCCGATCCGGAAAAGGCATTCAATCGTCGTACCGATACCGTTGGGTTCATGACTTGCCTGAGCGATTTGCGAGCATGCTCCCAACCGTTTCGGACCTGGTTGGCGGCCCGGATCAGCCGGGCAATCTCATCGCCACCCTGGCCAAACAATCTCTCGTCGTGGAAATGTTTCGCTCCTTGCTGCCCAGTCAGCGGGAAGCATTGGCGCACGATTGCAGAACCGGTCATTTTCGACTCTCGGAACGATACGAAGAAATACGTGCGGAGCTTTTTCGGCAAACCGCAAAGCCTTTATCGCGCAGAGTTTGGTATCCGTTGCTCCGGGAGTTGGGACGATCGCCCGAATGGATCGTTTTGGGCCTGGGTTGTGCAGCGCTCTTGATCGCTTTGATCCGGAGTCTACCGGAAGGTTAGCCTCAAATCAGGGAGACTGGGAGTTTTGGGGTCACATCATTTTGCCAATAGTGTTAGAGCTCTCAATGCCGATAAAAAGGAAGGAGAAGGTGCGTGGATGTAACCAACTTCTCTGGGGGGTTGTCGTAGCGGCGGCTGAAACGATCGTAGCGGCGGCATCCTGCCGCCGAGAGTTTGCAGACGGCGGCTGGAAGCCACCGCTACGACCCCAGAGAATGTGGTTACACCCGTGCGTAACGTCCATGAGTCTGTATTGACGGATTCATGATCCAATGGCATTGTTTTCGTTGTTAGTCAGGTCGAGCGACCATGGCAGGTCGAGGAGCTGAAGAAAATGACGACCATCAAACGAGGTACTGGAATACTGCTCGTACTCGGCATTTCGGTTATGGGAACCGGATGCGCTACCGATACCGGCACCGGGGCACTTGTAGGCGCGGGTGCGGGTGGCGGCATTGGCACCCTTTTGGGGGCTGCGACCGGTCACCCACTCGTGGGGGCAGCCGTCGGGGCTGGAACAGGGGCATTGGTCGGCGGGGCTGTCGGCAATAACATGGATGCCCAGAAACAACAGGCTCAGGCTCAGGCCGCCGCTATAGCGGCCGGCCCGCCGATGGGACTGGCCGAAGTTATTGACATGACCAGGAAGGGAATCGATGAAGGGATCATTATCAATCAAATTCGCAACACCCGTTCGACGTTCATGTTGTCGAATGGAGATATTGATCTGCTCCAGCAGAATCGTGTCAGTCCCAACGTGATTATGGAGATGCAGCATCGCCCGCCGGTAGTCTATCGTCGGCCACCGCCCTATTATTATGCCCCGCCACCACCTGTCGCCATCGGCTTCGGCTATCGGTGATCGGCGATCGCCCCGCTATCGGTTTCCACGGAGAGCAATTGCTCTCCGTTTTTTATGCGCTTTGACGGCAAAATAACGGGACATCCCAAGGCGATGAGCAAATCATCTGCCCATGGCGATGACCGGTTCGTTTTGCGGTGCACTGATTCTCGAAGCACCGGGCTGGACATTTTTTAGCTAGCGCTTCGTCAAGGCTAAGTGGTCCTTTTTGCAATTTAAGTGTAGGGTTCGCCGAGGCGAGCGGCGCGGCGTAAGCGCGACGTGGCAACCAGTACTGGTACGCTCGCTTTTTTCTCCGTGTTGAACTTGTTGACAGAGGATCAGACCACTGGCGGTGGTAGCCACGTCGCGCTTACGCCGCGACGCTCGCCTGTGGCTTTAACCCTACTTAATTGCGAAAAGGACTACGAAGCCTGAGCGGAAATGACTACCAGAAAAGGAAAAAAGACTTGAAAGGTCAACACCTTTCAAGTCTTTTGCTGTCGCGTCAGTGAGTTTAGGGTGACTCGCCTGGGGCCTCGATTTCATTACGAACCAGTCTTACTCCAGCGGTTAGCCGAATCAATCCTTCCGCCAGACGTTTTTCATCGTCGCTGGCTGCTCGTCCCTTCAAGACCACCACGCCATCTTCCATTTCCACCTGGATCGCCGCTGGATTCTTGATGGTCGAAGATCGATAGATGACCGCCTGAAGATCCGCTCGCCGTTGTGAAGCTTGAACGGTGCGAGTCGGGAACTTGACCGTTGCCACGTATGATACTCGCGTTGCAGTCTGGTTGGTAGAAGACGGGGAAAACTTCGTCCCGCTCGAGGATCCGCCGCCACCAAACGATCCGCCGGAATTGCCGACTGAAGCCCGAGAACTCGACGATGTCGCGGTTCCGCCAAAAACCCCGGTACCGCTGCTGCTTCCGCCCGTACTCGACCCGAAAGAGGCCTGACCGAAGCCGCCCAGATTGGTGGTCGCCGATAAGCTGGTGGACGTGTTGTTGGTATTGAAGTTATTCGGACGGCCCATGTAATACGGATTCGAATAAGTGGGGCCAAGGAAATTGGTTGAACTCATCGAGTTCGTGGATGATCCACCGCTTGAGCCGGTCGAAGTCGTCAGACTCAGTCCGGTCGATGGATTAAAGGAGTTGCTGCCCGATGAGCCGCCTCCGGAACCACCACCTCCACCGCCGGAGCCACCGCCTCCGCCACCCATGCCGCCTCCACCACCGCCACCCATGCCACCTCCACCGCCCCCGCCACCAGCTCCACCGCCCCCGCCACCCTGGCCGAAGACAGTGCCGGCGTGAATCAGCAGGAAGGAAAAGCCCAAAAGGAGGGCAGTTTGTTGGAAATATCGCCTTCGCAGAGATGTCATGTGACTTTCTCCTTTTCGCCGTCCGTGTCTAACACGAACGAACTTAACTCACAATCATAACACGACGCAACTATCGGACGCTACAGCCAAATGGACAAATTGTCTGAAAAAGAATTCGTAACGATTGTATCGGTTCAATCGGGAACTCGGATTGAAGGGGATTTTCCGAAAGAGATGATTCAACCCGTCTTGAACGCAGTTCAGGAAGTTCACCGGACACCGGAGCAACGGCGTAGTTTATGCAGCTTTCGGGAATTCCAAACTTGTACGCTGTTTGCTGCCCAAAATCCATGCTTCCATTTTGGGACCGATGTCGTCCCAGGACGGTAGCAGTAAATTGCGGATTTCTTCCGTTTTTTCATGGGCGAAGGAATCGTTCATCATTAAACGAACCGCTTCTTTGACCGCCTCTGCAGTGGGTTCACTCATCCGAATTTGGCCGAGTGGGCTGAGCATCGCCACGCTGGGTATGGAGGAAGTTACGATGACCGGAACGCCAAGCGCGAGACTTTCGAGCGGTGGAAGCCCATAACCTTCCCTGAGCGCTGGATAAATCGTGGCCCGGCTCCCTCGGATCATTTTTGCCATTTCATCATCGCCGAGCGATCCGAACCATTGAAATCGCGGTTGAGTGCCCAACAAATGCTTCAACACCTGCTGGTCTTCATCGCACATCCAGCCCTTCAGTCCGGCGAAGGTCAATTCAACGTCTAAGCCCTTCGACCAGAGTTCCCGGAATGCGTCCATCACGACCCGATGGTTTTTGCAAGGCTCCAGAGTACCGATGACGGCGAACCGGCGGCGTGAGGGGTCGAATGAAGGCTCCGCGCAACCAAGACTCTCAGCACCGAGTGGAAGCACTGGCCCTGGGGGGGCATGTCGGAAAGGACACGATGAATGGCCTGGTCGCGCAGTTTGTTCGGAGATATAAGCGCAATTGGGTAGCCCCCGCAATCCCCAAATATAGTTCATCATTCCGGATCCGAAACCGGGAATAAAAAGCTCCGGATGCAACCAGGGAAGCATATCGTAAACGAGTGCAAAGATACGTTCTGCCAAACCGTTCTTCGCTGCATTCAGGTAAAATTCGACTCGGCCTCCCTCCCAGAAAAGGGAAGCAAGGAGCAAGCCGGCGTAACTCGCAAATGCCGGCGTGCGAACCGGCGTGCCCAAGCCGGTTGAGCGGCGAATTTTAAGACGAATGGGATGGAGTGCTTCGACGGGTGTTTGGAAAAACTCGACAACCAGATCGAGAACGGAAGGAGGCAACACGAAAAGTCGGCCCCGAGGGTCAATCCAGGCGGGAACCAATTGACTCGTATTCGGCCAGGAGCGAACGATTTCGTAGCAAACGCGCTGAATCCCGGTCCTTAGAGGAACGCTAAGAAAATCGGTGAGATCAAAGAGGATTCGTCGTTCGGCCATACTGCTGCGCAGCCTTTCCCGAATCCATCCCATACGAATCACGAAAACACATCTAGGCCACCGCAGACAAACCGCGTGCTGCGATTCGAAGTTCTTCGAGCACTTTCCCGGCATATATCTTCAGGGAACGCCCTTCCGAAAATCGGTCCCAGCGTGAAGTCTGTCGTTGCCGATGCAAACCGGCCCTATACGCGGATTGGATCGATTCCGCGATCAGGAATGCCCCGATCGGCTCGCGTACTTCCATTACCACAGAGTCCAAAGCCAAAGCTTGAGAGAGTTCTCGATTCATTACCGTTGGGATTCGGGCATCCACGCAATCGAGAACGTCCATCGGTACGCCAAGCATCCCATGCGTCCGAAATACGACCCCGAAGTCTGCTGCAAGGTAATAATCGGCAGGAATCGCACTACCGGATGAGACTTCATGAAGATGAAGGCGATCGCCATTGCCGATTCGGCCGGCAACCTTTTCCATCTCAAATGGTAGTGCCGAACCGATGCTGCCGACCCAATGCGATTCGGCATCGATGCCCCACCGGCGTAATTGTTCGAGGACGTAAGGGATTTCCCAGTGACCCCATTCGTGGATGTCGCCGCCAGGCACCAATAAATGAACCCGGTCAGGTCGGAATCCAAGCCGTTCCTTGGCGTCGTTCCGAGATCGCACCGAAACGGCATCATCCGAAAATCGCCGCATGCCGCAAGGCGGCAAATGGACCACCAAGTGAATACCCCGGCCAGCAAGTCGGCGCTCGAGTTGTCGGGAATGTACGAACAACGGGTGAGCATTACGGGCGATCGGTTCCAGGAAGGTCATCGGCATCCGGTGCGGATCTTTGAGCCATTCATCGAGTTCATTACCATCGACCGTGCGCTGGAGATACCGTCCTGCAACCTCCAGCGCAGAGTCATCGCCAAATACCTTTCGATGGAACTCGGTCAGTCGATCATCGAAAGTTATGCAGGGACCGGGATATTGATGATGTAAGGCCAGGATGCGTCGAAAAGCGGCGTCGTTGCCGAGCACGGCCAGCACGTGATCATAGCGCGGCGAAAGGTAGGGCAGGTTGCTCAGCGGATGAAAAGCATTGATCCAGGGATCTCGGCGCGGCGATTGATTGGGCGCGAATACTTCCACATCGGCTTCTTCGGCAATCTCTTTCAGTACGCGCGCGAAATAATCCTCACCGGATCGGACTGCACTCTCGATCGATGGCGTCTCGGGGTACGGCATCAACACCGCGATTCGCGGTCTGCACTCGGTTCGGGCTGAAACGGGTTCGACCCATTCACGCTGCCAGCGCTCTCGAACCGCCAGCCAGACTCGCCCGGAAACATCGATTTCGTGATAACGACTGCCCATCGGCTCCTGCTGTCGATACAGACTTTCCCGAATGGATGGATCGTGCAGAAAGCGATCCATCCGCTTGGCCAGCATCTCGACATCATCCGGATCAAAAAGCGCTTCGGGTTGGTGAACGAGCTCCAATTGCGCCGGGCAACTCGCCGCGACGACGGGACAACCGCACGCGATGGCCTCGACGACGGGCAGCGAAAACCCTTCACTTTTTGACGGGCAAATGCAGGCCAATGCGCGATGGTACAGGACAGTCAATTCTTCATCGCTGATGTCGGGAGTAAACTGGACATCACTATCGGCACCGCCATAGTCGCGGTGCATGGCCAGCAGTACGCTTCGATAGCCTTCGACATAATGACCGGCGATCACCAGGCCGATTCGGCGGCCTTGTTTTGTTAAAATGCCGTGCGCTTTCATCGCGGCTTCGGCATTCTTCCGGGCATCGCCGCCGCCCAGTTGTATGAAGTATTTCCTCGGTGCAAACCGTGCGATCGAACCCCGCTGGGCAATGCGCTCAGCATCGAATTCGGTGAAAGCCCGACGAATCCCTGCCCCCGTCACCACCACGTTTTTGGCGTCAACGCCGACCGTATCGACCAGGCAACTCGCGGCGAATTTCGAGATCGGTGCATGGAGGGAATAGTGTTTTAACCAGGTAAGGCTCGCCAGATAGGCAAGTCGAGTTTCGATCGAGCCAAGGTATCGCAACGGCTCATCCAGGGGAATCAAATCGTAAAAGATTTCGCAGGACAGGATATGTTTGCGCATCAACCACGGCACGATTCTCGACGCCGGATGCGTCATGGGTGAAGGCTGCAAGAATATCACCGGCCCATCGCGGTCGCTCGGAACAGCGACAGAAGCCCGAGTTGCATCAAAAAGCACTCGGTACTCCTGGGCGATGGCCGGCATCTTTTCATCGACGAGCGCGATCAACTCCAGGGGTGCGGGCAGAAAGTGCCTGGCGTGCCGGATGACGCCCGCAGAATGCCGACCAATCCCGCGCGATGCGAAATTCGGATCTTGCAAACAACGAGCATCGACGAATAGTTGCATACATCTGTCCTGTTTTTCCGCAGTTTCCCAACGGTACACCTTTCGTGACGCAACTCAGTCGAGGGTTTGCGCTGCGATGTAGTACGATTCAATTTGCGAAGCCCGCGCCGACATCTCATGCCAGGTAGTGCGGAACAATGTCCCATCCGTTTCGATGTTCCAAAAATTGAGCTCAAGATCGCGCAATGCTTCGGCGAGAAGATTCGATCCCTGTGCATGGGGCCAGGAGAATAGAATTCGTCCTGTCGCCGGCACAAGATTCTCGGACAGAAGCAGCACCATTCTTGCGTGTTCCTCGACAGAACCGATTCGGATCAAATTTGGCGTACAACCGATTTCTTGCATCGCACTGCCTGGATCTCGATCCACCCAGCAGCGCACTACCTGACTCAGCCCGGTCGAATGGAGGTTTGTCTCCAACCATTGCTGTTCGCGGCGGTCGCGAACAAAAGCATAGACTCGGCCCCGCTCCCCGACCGCTGCCGCCATCGTAAGAGTATGAACACCGGGAGCAGCTCCCAGATCGATCGCAACGTCGCCGGGTCGAAGGAGTTGACGGATCGCACTGCTGACACCCGGCTCATAGAGGTTCATGACGATGCGCGGCGTGACTCGTAAATCTTCACTGTCGAGTAAGATGAAGGAGGCATACGGATGGGCGACCAGGAGCCGGTCACTGCTCAGGGACACTGCGAAGTTCGCCGGAACGAGCTTTTTGCCTGCATCGGCGGATAATGGAGCGTCTGAAAGAGAGCTAAGATAAGTTGATCGGATTGCTCGCGCTCGTGGCGCAAGTGCTCGACCGTTCGTTCGAGGACAGGCAACAGCTTGCCCATTTGGTAGTGAGCTCGAAGCGTCAACATCCCATTTCGCAATCGCAGATAGATTGGCTTGGCCAATCGCTTGACCGGTCGTGAAAAGGGGCGCAACATCTGCTTGATCCACGCTCGGAGCCGGACCTTGAACGAGTTCATGACAGCAACCTGAACCAGATCCACTGGCGGTGTAGTCCGTCCCCCCGGACTACGCAATGGATGCGGAAGTCATGGGCTATAGATTCGCTGCCGACGACTGTCAAGAGAGATTCGCCGAGAAAAAAAACCGACGACAGAACTGACGCCCACATTGAAGGAGGAGATCGTGATCCGCTGTTTAATCCTCGCCATGTCGCCTGATTTTTCAGGCGACATGACTCGGTGCATTCGTGTAAAATGCTCTTGTTCGCTCAATATCCGACCTGCCTTCGATTGTTGATGCTTTCTGTTTCCCTCCGGCTCAAACTCTCCCCACGAGAGGCTTCCATGTCACGATCGATTGTCGTTCCCCTTTTCCGCCTCCTCGTTAGTTGCATCATTTTCCTCGGTTCTTCAGCCGCCTTTGCCGCCGAACCGGTCGATTATCTTCGGAACGTCAAGCCAATCCTCACCGTACATTGCTTTAACTGTCACGGAGCCTTGAAGCAAAAAAGCGGGCTTCGACTCGACACCGTGGCACTGATGAAAAAAGGTGGCGAATCAGGCCCTTCGATCGTTGCCGGCAAAAGCAGCAAGAGTCTTCTTGTCGCACACATCACCGCTTCCGGGAATGCGAGTCGAATGCCGCCTGTCAGCGAAGGAGACAGCCTGAAACTGCAAGAGATCGCCACGATAAAGGCATGGATCGATCAGGGAGCGATCGGCCCCGCCTATGAAATACCGGAGCTTGATCCGAAAGAGCACTGGGCGTTCAAAGCCCCTGTTCGGCCTCCTCTTCCGAAACTCTCGGCCCCAAAGTCTGAAGTCCGTAATCCCATCGACCTGTTTTTCGGCGCAGAACACGAGAAGAGAGGGCTAAAACCTCAGCCCGTTGCTGATCGTCGTTTACTCTTGCGTCGAGTCTATCTCGATCTCATCGGCCTGCCGCCCACGCGGAGCAACAGGCTGCCTTCCTTGCGCGATGCGGCACCGGATGCTTACGAGAAGGTGGTCGATCAGCTGCTCGCCAGCCCGCAATACGGCGAGCGCTGGGGCCGGCACTGGATGGATATCTGGCGCTACAGCGACTGGTGGGGCCTGGGCGCGGAAGTCCGCAACAGCCAGAAGCACATCTGGCACTGGCGCGACTGGATCGTCGAGTCGCTCAACGCCGACAAGGGCTACGACCAGATGTTGCGCGAGATGCTGGCCGCCGATGAACTCTATCCCACCGACCTGACGATCGCCTTCGCGCCACCGGCTTTCTGGCCCGGCAGTATTTCATGTTCAATCGCAACACCTGGCTGGAAGAAGCCGTCGAGCACACGTCGAAGGCATTCCTGGGCCTGACCATGAATTGCGCCAAGTGCCACGACCACAAGTATCGACCCGATCACCCAGCAGGATTACTATCGCTTCCGGGCGTTCTTTGAGCCTTACCAGGTCCGGCTGGATATGGCAAAAAACGAAATGAGCTACGAGAGAGATGGTATCCCGCGCGTTTTTGACTGCAATCTGGATACACCAACGTATCTCTTGGTTCGTGGCGATGAAAAGAATCCACGCAAAGATCGCGGCATGGCACCCGGTGTACCCGAAATTCTGGCTTTCGAGAAACTCGCCATCGTTCCCGTGAAACTGCCTCCCAAAGCGCACAATCCGGGGTTGCGTCCCTGGTGTTGGAGAATCAATTGGCCAATGCGGATCGGCAGATTGCACTGGCCCGCGCAGCCCTGGAAAAATCGAAGAGGACGTTAGCGGAGCTGGAGAAGAAAAAAGCCGAAGTGCCTCCTGTCAAATCCGTTTCGCCCAAGTTGCTCGTCAAGGACCATTTTGCCAAAAAGAATCCCAATGTCTGGGAGATGAAAGCAGGCAAGTGGAAGTTTGAGGGCGGTAAGCTGGTCCAGTCTCAAGTCGGCACCGACCGGGCAGTTCTTCGACTCAAGCAAAATCGCCGGGGGACTTCCAGGCAACGCTCAAGTACATTCCAACCGGGGGTCAAATGTGGAAATCGGTGGGGCTGGTGTTCGATTCCGTCAACGGGAACGATGTACTGGTCTATTTAAGCGCAGTAACCGGAGGCTCCAAACTGCAAGTGGCGTACAAACGAGGTGCTGACTATGTCTATCCCCCAATGGGAACGCAGCTTCGCGTGGTAAAGCTGAACGAACCTCAGGAAATCACCATCCGCGTGCGTGGAACGCTCATCAATGCCTCGGCGAACGGTGAACAGGTTCTTGCCTACCAGCTCCCCATTCCTCGACAAAGCGGGAACATGGAGATCATCACCTTCGATGCCAAGGCCGAATTCACTGGTTTTGAACTCTCGACTCTGCCAGAGGATGCCAAGTTGGTTGTACCCAGCAATGATAATGCTGGGCCACTAGTCGCAAATTCAACCCCCGAACAAGCTCGTCTTGCGGTGGCTATCGCCGAAAAAGCATTGATGCTGGCGGAACTCCAGCCTGGCTTATGGAAGGCGCGGTCGGCAGCAGATCATGCAGCGGCCCAGCAACCGCCAGCGCCGAACGCAAAAGAACTTGCCCAAGCAGCAGCGAAGATCGAACGTCAAGTCGCCGTCATTTCAGCGGAAGAAGCCAGCGCCCCGAACTGGAAATCGCTCAGTCGACCGGACCAAAGAAAGTCGAGGCCGAGAAAAAACATGCCGCCTTGCTTGAAGGGCTCAAGAAGGCACAGAAGGAGTTCGAGCTCCGGCACCACTTACACATCATTGCGTGGAGCGCTGAAAACACCTGAAACCAATCTGGAATCGGCTGCCTCACGCGAGAAACCGTTTCCCGTCAGCAGTTCCGGTCGGCGTTCTGCTCTGGCCAAGTGGCTGACTGATCCCCGCAACCCTTTGCCGGCGAGGGTGGCCGTAAACCACATCTGGGCACGGCATTTCGGCAGGCCGTTGGTCAGTACGGTCTTTGATTTTGGCCGAAAAGGCTTACCCCCAACGAACCCCGAATTGCTCGATTACCTCGCCGTGGAACTCCGCGAAAACGGCTGGCAGATGAAGAAACTCCATCGGCTCCTTGTGACCAGTGATGCCTATCGACGGACTTCCTCGACGCGGGTGCTGCCAAGAATTTGCCGGCGGATGCCGAGAACCGCTATTATTCGCGCATGAACCCAACCCGAATGGAATCGGAGGTTCTCCGCGATAGTTTGCTTTATCTGTCGGGTGAACTCGACCTGAAAATCGGCGGCCCATCCATCCCGGTCGGCGATGAGGCTGCACGACGGCGGAGCATGTATTTCGTCCACTCGCACAACGACCGAAACCGTTTCCTATCGATCTTCGACGACGCCAATGTCTTGGAGTGCTATCGCCGCGCGGAGAGCATTGTCCCGCAGCAATCGCTGGCCCTGGAAAACAGTTTGCTGGCCATGAGCTCGGCGGAGAAGATTAACGCTCGAATCACCGCGAAAGAGGATGGAACCTTCATCAAGGCTGCCTTTGAGCTGATTCTGGGCAGTTCGCCGACAGCGGAAGAACTGGAGGAATGTAAGAAGGCGTTCAAGGAATTGCAAGAGATTGCTGTTCGCGAAAAGAATCAGAACACGCTCAAAGGGCAAGGGTGAACTTTATCCATGCTCTGTTGAATCACAATGATTTTTCGACGATTCGGTAGCGTGGATCTTCCATTTTGCGCCGCCAATTAAGAGCCAGAAGTCGTGGGGTAAGCGTCTCGCTTGCCCGTCAGCCGATGCCGAAGGCGAGGCTGACATGGGCCAGCAAACCACGGGCACGCGAGACGCGTACCCCACGTTGGCCGTCGCGCGAATGCCTCATGATTCGTCGGGTGAAATATAGATTTGGAGATAGGATCACTTTGATTTCGGGAGCAAGAAGAAATGCAACAGCTTTTTCGCAATGGCATTCATCGTCGCAGCTTTCTTGCCGATTGCGGCATGGGTTTCACGGGACTGGCTCTCGGTGCGATGCTGCAACAGGAGCAAAACGCGCGAGCCTCCGACCGGGAACATGGTCGCCGCCCGATGGCAAGCCGCATTTTCCTCCCAAGGCCAAAAGCGTCATCTGGCTGTTCATGAACGGCGGCGTCAGCCACATGGAGAGTTCGACCCCAAGCCGATGCTCACCAAGTATGCCGGCAAGACCATCGCCGAGACGCCGTTCAAGGACGTGCAGAACCCCGACGAAGCTGAAGCTGGCCCGCGTGGTCGTCATCAACGACGCCAACGGCCAGCAGCGCAACAAGCTCTATCCCTCGCAGGTCGGCTTCAAGAAGTGCGGCAAGAGCGGCATCGAGGTCAGCGACTGGTTGCCGCACATCGGCGAGTGCATCGACGACATCGCCGTCGATCCGCTCGATGTACACGACCGACGACAACCACGGCGCCCAGACGCAGTTTCACTCCGGCCGGCACATGCTCGACGGCGAGTTCCCGACCCTGGGCGCCTGGGTCCACTACGGCCTGGGCACGCTCAACGACAACCTGCCCCAGTTCATCTCGATGGGCAACCGCGAATACTGGAACGCCAAGGACGGCCATTACCTCGGCCCCGCCCACGATGCGGTGCCGGTGCGCGTCGATCCCGCGCAACCCACTCGATTACGGCAAGCCGGAAGGGAGCCTTGCAGCCCGCGGAGCAGCAGATCGGCTTCGATCTCGTGGGCCGGCTCAACCGGCTGCGCGGCGTCGAGTATCCCGACGACCCGGCCCTGGCGGCCCGGATCAAGTCCTACGAACTGGCTTTCCGCATGCAGAACGTCGCATGCCCGAGGTGCTGGAATTCGCCGAGGAAACCGAAGAGACGAAAAAGCTCTACGGCCTCGATCAGCCTGCCACGCGCAATTTCGGCATGCAACTGCTGGCCTCGCGCCGCCTGGTCGAACGCGGCGTGCGCTTCATCCAGATCCAGCACGGCGCCGGCGGGGCCGGCGTCTGGGATGCCCACGGCGGCCTGAAGGCCAACCATTCGCAAAACTGCCGGCAGTCGACAAGCCGATCGCCGGCTTGCTGCAAGGACCTGAAGCGCCGGGGCCTGCTCGAAGGAAACGATCGTGGTCTTCGCCACGGAGTTCGGCCGAACGCCCGGCTCGCAGGGCAGCGATGGCCGCGACCACCACATCTACGGCTTCTCGGTGTGGATGGCCGGCGGCGGCATCAAGGGCGGCAGTCGTTCACGGCGCCACCGACGAGATCGGCTTCCACGCGGTGGAGAACCGCCATTACGTCACCGACGTCCACGCCACGATTCTGCATCTGCTCGGCCTGGATTCGCGCAGACTGGAGATTCCCGGCCGCAAGCGACTCGATATCGATCACGGCAAGCCCATTACGGAAATCATCGCTTAGTTCGGCTGAAAATGCTTACGAACCACAGAGTCGCAGAGAACACAGAGAAAATACTTTAATAATAGAAACGAGAGAATTGGGACAGTAACAATCCGTTGGAAGGAATCGAATCCAATTTCTTTGTAATGTGTCTTCTCTGTGTGCTCTGTGACTCTGTGGTTAGTCTCAATGCTCTAAATCGTCACCGACGAGAAGCCTCCATCGACGACGATGTTCTGGCCGGTGACGAATGATGAAGCGCGATGTGCAGCCAGCCAGATCACCGCACCGGCAAGTTCCTCGGCTTCCCCGAAGCGGCCCATTGGTGTATGGCCAATGATCTGACCACCCCGTTCCGTATAAGTCCCATCCGGCTTCAGCAACATGGCACGGTTCTGTTCCGCTGGGAAAAAGCCGGGACTGATCGCATTGACGCGCACGCCTTTGGTGGCCCATTCGCGCGCAGGAATTTCGTCAGGTTCAGGACCGCAGCCTTCGACGCGGAATAGGCAACCACGCGCGACAGAGGCAAGATAGATGCCATTGATGCGATATTGATGATGCTGCCTCGTCCGGCTTTGACCATCACTTCACCGAAAACCTGGCACGGTAGAAGAGCGCCGCCCAGAAGGTTCAAGTCGAAGACGTCGGCCCAACCCTTCAGCGAGAGTTTGCAAAAATCGCCGCCGGGAGGCACCGTTCCTTCCGGCTTATTGCCGCCCGCTCCGTTCACGAGCACGCCGATGGAACCCCACTGGCCAAGAATAGCGTCTTTGGCACGAACGAGGGAATCGACGCTCATCGCATCCGCGGCCTGAAAGATCGCTGTACCTCCTGCGGCCTCGATCTTGTGGACTCGCTCAAGCCCTCGTTCTTCACTCCTACCGATGATTGCAACCCGCACCGGCCGAAGCGAGAGCCTCGGCCATCGCACCGCCAAGAACCCCGGTACCACCGAGAACGATTGCCGTCACGGATTCCAGATTGAATAAATCATTTTTCATAGAGGTCTCGAATTACGGTGAGTCTTTTATAGCGTCTGCGCCCGGTTTCGGGCCCTCATCAGCAAAAACTTCGCCAATCCATCAAATCGATAAGTGTTTGATTGGCTTTAGTTCTTGGAAGCGTCTCGCCGTTTCGGGCCCTCATCAGCAAAAACCTCGGCAATCCATCAAATCGATAAGCGTTTGATTGGCTCTTAGTTCTTGGAAGGTCGGACACCAACCCGAAGCGTGAGCGAGGTTTATGCCGAACGAAGTGAGGCCGATGCAATTTCGCCCGCTACGCCTCACTTCGTTCGGCATAAACCTCGCTCACGCTTCGGGTTAGTGTCTGCCTGTCTGTCAATGCGCGCCAGAGGCGGGGCTGTTTCAACTCTCCGCAATGAACAGCGGCTTCAAATGGCGGTCCAGCAGATTTTCCGTCACATTCTTCGTAATGTTTGGTTCGCAGGCCTCGAGCATTTTCAAGTAGCGATCGCCCATCTGGGCGGCGATCTTGTAGCCGACGTGGATCAACTGCCGAAGATGAGCATTGAAGCCGGGACAGCGCGGATCGTGCCGCAAGGCCGACACGAATTGCTCCGCCGACCAGCCCTTTACCGTGTCGGCGTGATGGGAGCTTGCGCGGGATCGATGTCGATCACGGCGGCGTACGGGCGCACACAGCGCTCGCGCTTTTCCAGCGCCTTGGCGTAAATCTCTTTGGCCAGGTCGAGTCCTTCGCCGCCCGGCCTCGGCCAGGCCGATGACTTCTTCGAGCCAGGTGGTGCCGGCGGTTTTGACGTGCAAGCCCGGCGTCCGGATTTTGCAATCGCTCGGCGAATCGGGGCGTAAATGGAGAACTTGTCGCTGCCGGAATGGACGCTCAGCTTCAGGTTGGCCGGCAGCCCATATTGCCGGATCGGCGAAGGCGATGACCGCCAGGTCCTGCTGAAACTCCTTCTCGAACTGCACGACGTCGCCGACGTAGTCGACGCCCTTGTTGAAGCGCCCGGTGAATTTCGGCGCGATGGTCTGAATCGGGATCTTCTCATCGGCGATGGCGGCCAGGATCACCAGAAGTTCCGGCGGCGTTTGCGGAGCTATCGGTCTCGTCCATCGACACTTCGGTGATGAACTGGCCCTCGCCCTTGGCTGCGGCGATGTGCCGATAGATCTCGCCCGGCATCCTGAACCGCGCGCAGATACTTTCCCGGCGATCCGCTCGACATCCGACGCGACTGTCGTGAAAGGGCTCGTCGATCCCGGGGATTTCGATGCCGGCCGATCAGTTCGGGATGCCGGTCGACGAATGCCTTCAGCGCAGCCGGATCGGCCGGTTGGCCGATCGAGTCGGCCACATCGATGGTGTAGAAATCGGAGGAGGCGATGAAAGCCATCGACAGTCTCCAGGCGGATATGGTCGGCATCGACGTGGTAGGGCTTTTTCCAGCCCAGTTCCCGCACGGCCGCATCGGCGGCTGCGCGAACGCTGCCGGGCTCCGAGCCGACTGTCGAGTGTTCCCGATACGACTTGTTCCAGACGGGAATGACCTCGGCGCCAAGCTTGCCGGCCTGCATGCAGGCCCGCAGCTGCGCCTTGGCCTGGTGAGCGAAGCGGTCGCCAACGCCGATCGAGTATTTTGCCAGCGTCAACATAATATCGATCGACCTCCGTTTGAGTTACTTCTTGATCGGTAGAAGCCAAATATTCCGATACTGCACCGGGTTGCCGTGATCCTGAAGCAGGATCGGACCCGGGCGCAGGGATCACCACCCAGACCTGCCGTCGTGTTGTCTTTGGTGATCTTCACATCGTCGTGGATTTTGACCCCGTTTTGAAATACCGTGGCGCGGGCAGGTTCCTTCTTTTTGCCATCCGCGCAAACGGGTGCATAGAATTCAATGTCGTAGCTTTGCCAGATTGTCGGTGCTTTGCAGGCATTCACGAGCGGTTTGGCCACGCTGTAGATCCCCCCACAATCGTTGTCTTTGCTGTCGAGGCCATAGCTGTCGAGTACCTGGACTTCGTAACGGCCCTGGAGATAGACCCCGCTATTGCCCCGTCCTTGTCCGGTTGCTTTCGGCATGTAGGGAACGCGGAACTCGACGTGCAGCTTGAAGTGGCCGCCGAATGTTTTCTCGGTGATGATGTCGCCGCCCTCAACCTGAGCGATACCGCCGTCGAGAAGCTTCCAGGCTGCTTTTTCCTTGGGGTTGCTTCGTTTGACCCAGCCATCGAGGCTCTTGCCGTCGAAGAGCACGATGGCACCTTCCGGCGCAGCAGAACTCTTCACGTCTTGCTTATCTTCGGGCTTGAGCAGTTTCACATCGCTGATGTCGCCATATTGAGCTGAGGCCGGTGCGATGGAGCCCAACAACATACCGATCCCAAGAATTGCCGCCGACATTCGCATGGGTGTTCTCCTTATGGGTGAATCTTCTGAACCGAGCCGCAATGGAAGGTTCTTTTGCTTGCCTATACAACGGACTGTGAATCGCCTTCAAGGACCAATGTATGCACATTCTCCTATTCGACATCGACGGAACGCTGATTCGCAGCGGCGGAGCGGGAAAAGCGGCCATGGAATTGGCCCTTGCGTCGGAGTTCGGCGTGCGGGAAATTCTGGATCGCGTCTCGTACAGCGGCCGAACCGACGTCGCCATTTCCGCCGATTTGTTGCAGCTTCACGATCGGGAGCCGAGCGAGGCAAACATCGGTCGATTGCGCGATGCCTATCTGCACCATTTGCCGGAATGTCTGCACAGAAATCAAGGAACGGTGCTGCCGGGTGTGTGTGAGTTGCTCTTGAATCTCCAGCGTCGAACCGATGTGGCACTGGGTCTGCTGACGGGAAACATAAGGGCCGGGGGCGAGCACAAACTTCGGCATTACCGGTTATGGGATTATTTTGCCTTCGGCGGCTTTGCCGATGGCATCCGCGACCGGGATGCGGTTGCCCGCCACGCCTTGAATGAAACGTGCAGGCACCTGCAACGAGAGGTCGATCCTCGAAGCATCTGGGTGATTGGCGATACACCTTACGATGTAAAGTGCGCGCGCGCACCATTGGTGCGAACGCTGTGGCCGTTGCGACGGGCTGGCACCCGATCGAAGAACTTCAGGCCACCGGAGCTGATTTTGTCTTGAGAGATTTGAGTCAACCAGGGATTTTGTTAGAGAAGTTGGGTTTGACGGGGTAAGGTGAAGTGATCGAAGTCACAGTCCCGTCAATAATAGGGAACCGGCAATGATCCGATACTTGAAAACGGCATCCAAGAGATTGAAAGGTCTTATAGGGCGAAAAATCCGCCTGCGCTTTCCACCACTGCGTCGAATCATTGCCGGATTTGCCATTCTCGGCTTGATGTTTCTGAGCTGCGTCTGCGGTGCAGCAGTGATGCATTTTGATCTTGGACCTGCCATGTTTTTCAGAAATTCCTTTGAGGGGTTTGAAGCCTGGCAGCAACACGCTGAGCAGCCCATCTCATCGATCGCCGGAAAGGATTCCCCCATGGGAATCATTTCCGATCTCCCGGAAAAAACATTTGACGGCTTTACACTTTATACGACCACGCACGCGACCGAGGCCCGTCTCATCGACATGCGCGGAAATCTCGTCCATCAATGGAATAAGCCGTTTAGCGCTGTCTGGCCCAAGCCTGCGCACGTTAAGTACCCGGTCACGGATGAATGGGTCCACTGGTTCAGGTGCCACTTGTTTTCGAACGGAGATCTGCTGGCAATCTACCAAACCGATTCGGATACACCACATGGATATGGACTGGTAAAACTGGATAAGAACTCCAGAGTACTGTGGTCCTACGCAGGCAATGTTCACCACGACCTGGATGTGGATGAAGATGGCACGATCTACACGCTTGCACACGAAATCGTTCGTCAAGAACCCGCTGGTTTAGAAAACATTGCGGTTCCTTATTTGGCGGACTATCTTGTCGTCCTAACGTCTGATGGGAAGCTTAAGGAGAAGATTCCCCTTTTGGAGACTCTGCGAGATTCGGCCCATTCACTATTGTTGCAATCGATTACCAAGGGCTTAAAATCACTTCGGAGAACCACCGGACCTGTGAATCTTGCTCAACCGAACGCCGGTCGAGGCCGGCCGGCTCAAGTCAAACAAGATGGAATTCAAGCACCGACGAAGGCCCAAGAGTATGGTGATACCCTGCACGCCAACGGGGTCAGGGTACTTACGCGTTCCCTTGCCGGCAAGTTCCAGCAGCTCTTCAAACAAGGTCAGGTTCTCATTTCATTGCGTGGAATTCATGCCCTCGTTATGCTTGACTTGCCGACTCGTTCGGTTGTCTGGGCCGCACAAGGTGCCTGGCGCGCACAACACGATCCGGAGTTCTTGGAAAATGGGCATCTGTTGCTCTACGACAATTCCGGCTTTCTTCGGTCAACCCGCATACTCGAATATGATCCGGTACTCCAGAGTTATCCGTGGTGTTATTCACAAGAAAACTCCTCGCCGTTCTTCGCGCACGCTCGCGGCATGAAACAACATCTACCCAATGGAAATATCCTGGTTGTAGATCCGGATCACGGGCGAATTTTTGAAGTTACCCGTGGCAAACAGGTTGTCTGGGAATTCGGCTGCGCGCGGGTGGCTGCGGACGCGGCTATCAAGACGAACCCCTACGCCATCATTACGGGGGCATCAAGACATTCGCCTGCACAACTCTTGTTTCTGAATGGGCAGAGCTCGCCACGACCATGATTTGAAGGGGGCCGGAATCCGACCATTACATAGGCAGGAACAGGTTCAATGAAAAACCGATGGATGCGATTTTTGAGAATACTGCGGCAGAGCCTCAAGCGGTTGCTACGAACGAAAATCTCTCTGCGTTTTCTGCCAATGCGGAGAGTTATGGCAGGTATTTCGATTCTGGGCTTGATGTTTCTGTGTTGTATCCTCGGCGCGGCGATAATGCATTTTGATTTTGGGCCGGCTTCGGTTTTGCGATATTCCTTCGGAGGGATTCAGGCGTGGCAGGAACACGGAAAACCCGCGACCGATTCCCACTTCCGACTTCGGAACTCAATTGGGAGTCACTTGCGATCGCCCGGAAAAAACACTTGATGGATTCACTCTTTACACGACGACGCTGGCCAGCGAGGCCCGTCTGATCGACATGAATGGAAATCCGGTCCATCGCTGGCATCAACCTTTCAGCAAGGTTTGGCCGAATCCTTCGCATGTAAAATATCCGGTCGCCGATGAACAGGTTCATTGGTTTCGCAGTCATCTCTTTTCAAACGGTGATTTGCTCGCGATCTATCAGGCGGATTCGGACACTCCGCACGGCTACGGACTGGCCAAATTCGACAAGGACTCGAAACTCATTTGGGCATACTCGGGGAATGTTCATCACGATTTGGATGTCGATGAAGATGGAACCATCTACACTCTCGTTCACGAAATTGTTCGCGAAAAACCGGCTGGATTGGATTCCCTTCATGTGCCTTATCTGGCAGATTATCTCGTTGTATTGTCTTCGGATGGGAAGGAGCAGCACAAGATTCCCCTGTTGGAGGCATTCCGAGACTCAAAGTATTTACTGCTTTTGGGATCGATCAGTAATGATCCAACTCGGGACTCTTCCAAAATCCGGCCACCTGCTCCGCCAAGCGCGCCGGGTGGACCGCTCACACCGGTGAAATTCGGTTCTCAGCGCGATGTTGGTGGTGGCCAAGTCAGCGCCAGACACTCGCGAGTCCGGCGATGTGCTGCATGCAAATGGAGTGCGGGTTCTCACTCCTTCCCGCGCGGACAAGTTCCGGCTGTTCAAAGTCGGCCAAGTTCTTATTTCTGTACGAGGAATCGATACAATTGCAATGTTGAGCATTCCGACTCGTTCAATCGTATGGGCCGCACAAGGTAACTGGCGCATCGCAGCATGATCCGGAGTTTTTGGATAACGGCCACATATTACTGTACGACAATGCAGGTTCGCACCGACTTCCGCGGGTGCTTGAGTATGATCCGTTGTTTCAGAGTTATCCATGGTCGTACTCATACGAAAACTCCGCCAGTTTTATCGCGCCGGTTCGAGGTATGAAACAACATCTCGCGAATGGAAACGTCTTGTTTATTGATCCTATGGGTGGTCGCATTCTCGAAGTGACGCAGAGCAAACAACTTGTTTGGGAATATGGATGTCCCGCAGAGCCAGGAGAAAAAGGCGGTGAGAACAAGCCGCATGCGATCCTCACCGGTGCAGCGAGGTATTCGGCAGATCAACTGGGGTTTTTGAAGGGCACATATCGAGCACGACCGTGACGACTACGAGAATTGCACCTGGCGCGTAGCCGGAACTCGTGGAAATCAATTCAAATTGGAACACCCACAAAGCGATTGAACTGCACAGTTTTGTGCGTTGATTGCCAATTTAGCAGGCAGTCGCGGCCTCAAGTTTCCCCTTCAATCTGGGAAATCTAAAGAAACGCACACACGTTTCACGCTATTCTTGGAACTAAACCCCGTTCACAATGAAAACCGGGTTTTTCAAAAAGTGACGTTTGGCACAACATGTTTATTTCAGGGAGCTTACGTCCAAGGACTGAAATCCGGTTTTCATTCTGAACGGGGTTTAGCGCTAAATTCACAAAGAAAATGTGAAGAATCTGCTTGTAAAACCTGTCGAATTTGTTCAGAATCAGTTTTAGGCTCAAATTCGCAGTTATTTTGCGCACGATTGGGCTTTTCCTTTTCTGACTCGTTCTAAGATAGACGTGAATCTAATCTACGTTGGTTTGACTTACACGATGGTTTAGTCAAACTTGGGCGTATTATTTTTGTGCGCATTGCTGCATTCGGTCCAATATGTGCCGTGACTTGATTTAACCCTTCATTCATTCTTAATTAAGTGCAGAAAGTACAAAGTGAATAGGAATAGTTCTCTTCTTTCTTTCATTTCTCCCCGGAGTTTGAATACTATGGTCCACAGGACAATGTTGTCTGGAAGACGGGCTTTTACCCTTATCGAGTTGTTGGTGGTCATCGCGATCATCGCAATTCTCGTCGGCTTGCTCCTACCCGCCGTCCAGAAAGTCCGCGAGGCAGCAGCTCGAACGAGTTGCCAAAACAATCTGAAGCAGATAGCACTCGCGGCATTGAACTACGAATCGGCTTATGGCTGGCTCCCGCCGGGTTTTAACAATCAAAGCTACACGGGCTGCCTGGCTTACATTCTTCCGTACATTGAACAGGGTAATGTCTACAATCAGATTCCGTCGACGATGATGTCGTGGAATTCGTACAATGGTTTATGGATCTACAACGGATCTGCCTGGAACGCGGCCACGACGCAGATCAAGACATTTGTGTGTCCGGCTGATAATGTGAACCACGTAACTCCTCAGTATACATTTTTCTATATATTCACATACGACAACTATATCAGCGGGGACGGGTTTTACGGCAATCCAGGGCTGGGCTTAACTGACTATGCAGCCAGTGCCGGATCGTTGGGTGCCGTGACACAGAGCGGGGATCCATACTATGGGCAATGGTTTGGGCCTTACGACGTCAATTCCATGACCACGATGGTTTCGATCACTGACGGTACTTCGAATACCATTGGGTTTGGAGAAACATTGTGGGGAACCGATCAGGGAACGCGAGATTGGGCGGGGAGTTGGATGGGCTGTGGGGCACAGGTATTGGCCTGGGATCTGATTGAACCATGTGTATGGAACTCATTTGGCAGCAAACATACCACTTTAGTGCAGTTCGCATTTTGCGATGGTTCCGTTCGCGGTCTCCCGAAGATCGGTCCCAGTACACCTTGGTTCAGTACCCAGTGGTTTAATCTGCAATATGCAGGTGGTATTCAAGATGGAAGCATTATTGACTGGAGTCAGTTGGGCAATTGAATTGACTACTGTTGAAGCATCGCCCCCTCATCCTATTAAGAGTGAAAACGCATGATGGTTGCTCGTATTGGGTTACTTCTGTTGTTCGTTGTACTGCTTGGATGCGGCAAGCAAAAGGACACTTCTACAAGTGGAGGTGATAAAAGTAGTGGGCCACCTCCACGAGTGAACGATGCAAAGGGCAAACTCAACGCCCCATCGTTTCCGAAACCGCCTGAGGCCAAACCTGACTGAATCAAATCCAAGCCGGGCTTGCCTGACGTCATTGGACCTTCACCCCAGTTGAAGCTGTCGTCACATAAGTTTGCGCAAATCGAGGTCTAAACTTTCGAGCCAGGTGATTTCCCTGATCTGCATCGCCGAGTACCGCAAAAATGGTCGAACCCCAGGAACTTTGCCCCACTCCTCGGATTCCCGCATCTCGGAGTTCTTTAATGGTGTCTGCGATAATGGAATGCGAGTACGGTCCACCTTGAACCAGTCGAAACGCTTCTCCTGCTTTTGCGTTATATTCGTGCAATGACTCTCCAACAATAGCGAGATCCTTGACCAAAATACCTGGAAGGATGCCCGTCAACAGCAGCTGGGACAATTCTCCTGTGGGACTGGGCAGCACATCTCGAAATGCTTGCCGTTCCCGCAATCCGTGCCATTTTGCCTCTATGTTGGGTTGAATCAGCACAATTCGCCATTCCTCGGGAAAGGCATACCGTCCGATTAAGGGCGATATCTGCTCTTGGGGTAGTTTTCCTGCCTCGACGATCAAGCCGCCGAGGTCGAAACCGTAAACCCCAACCGCCGAACGCAACCCGCGCCCAATGAGGGGAGCCAATTCGAGTGCCGACCATTCCGGTTTGCCGATTTCGACGGCAATCGCCTTGGCCGTCGCCAATCCAAGTGCTGTCCCAACACCCAGGCCGATGTGCTCGGTTGGACATTGTTCGACCGTAATCTGATAGGGACAATGCGCATGGGCTGCGAAAGCGCCAACGAGACTCTGGGCAAAGTCGAGCACGCGTCGTGCGCAGAATCCGTTTACCCGCCACGTGGCGGATTGTTCAATCCGAACCACTATGCCGGGCGAATCGATCATCAAACCCACTCCGCCAAACTGACGAATCGGCAGTCCGTTCGGGAGGTGCGTTTCTCCTTCGATTGGAACGTGGAGCAATCCGAAATGCAATCGACTCGGAGCTTCGATACGTGTCATCTTTGCTCTTTCATTTTTCGAATGCGATCCAAATATGCCAGCAAGAATTCAAAAGCCTGAATTTCCCTTTCTCCACCCGTTTTTTCAACGATTATCCCCAACTTGCGATATTCGATCCGTACATCCTCAATTGGGAGAATATGCAGTCGCGTCGCAAGAATCGCCGCTTCCAAGACAGCGTGTTTGGCCCGATTGAACCCCCAGAAGTCGCGAGTGGAACCCGTGTGCACTACCTCACAATTCATTTCAATGCGTTCACCCGAGTCGTCGATGTCGATGACCTGGAATTCATAAAATCGGCAAGCATCCAAAAGAATGTATCCCTCGATTCGTTCCGCCAGGCGAAACTCCGGAGTTTCCAGTTCGCCTACCGCTGCTTTTGCCATGAGCAAGACATTATCTGTGACATGCAAAACTCCTTCACCACGCGCTTTGAGATTATGGAAGGTATGAGAAGTGGGAAAGGGCCGCAACAACAAATAACGCCAATGTGAATCGACATGCGGTCCCATCGGCGCACAGTGCATGGAGCCGTCGGGATTCGTTGTTGTGACCAGCCCTTCAAGAATCGGCAGCGTCTTTATCATGGGTGCAAAAATCGATTCTCAGCGCGGGGGACGGCAGCATTCCCGTGGCAGGAATGTGCCGGCAGCAAACGAAATCGGCGATCCAGGTCAGGGCTTTTTCGGGGATCGAGCTTGTTCCAGCAGGGTTCGCGCTCGTTTGTCGGCCGGATCGAGACGGCTTGCGGCCTCCAGATGAGAGATCGCATCCTCGTTCTCTCCTTTTTTGAGCAGTAAATCCCCCAACTCGACGTGCACAGCTGCCAGATCGGGCCGAAAACGCAGCGCATCGCGAAAGGAGTCCATTGCCTTTTCGGTTTTTCCCATTTTTAGCCGACAATCGCCCAGGGCATAGTGGGCCATTCCATAAGACGGCTTCAACTCGATTGCCCGCAGGAAGCTGGATTCTGCAGCATCGTAATCCTTGAATTTCACTCGCGTGCTACCCAACAGGAAGTGCCCATTGACTAACATGGGGTTCAATTCAATCGCTCTTTTCAAATCCTTTTCTGCTTCGGCAAAAGCATTGGCACTCATGAACGCCTGGGCCCGCGTGAGATATGCTTCATCCGAGTTGGGATGGTCGCGCAATACGTCTTCGATCAGCATAAACGCTTCTCGAACTTTCCTTTCGCGGAGCAACTGCCTTGTCTCATCGATGCGAGGCTGCAACCCAGTCTTCAAATCTCTCGTTTCGCGCGGAAAGAATCGGGCCAATCGGCATCTTTCGGCCCAGCATTCGCGATTACATTTTCCCGTTCGGCTTCGGCCGTCTTGCCGAGGCGAAAATAAGCGGTTGCAAGAGCAAGATGCGCTTCATGCTGTGAAGTAGGGTGTCTTGCGGCACTCCGGAGCGGTGCCACGGCATCCTGCCACTTACCGCGTCGCGACAGAATTTGTCCATGTCCAAGCAAAACTCGAGGATTCGTCGGATACTCGCTGAGCAGTTCCAAAAAGACCGCGTCCGCTGCATCGATGCGATCGTATTTCAGATATTGCTCCGCCAACCGCAATCTCACGTGCAAGCTGGGAGGAGCGATTTGTGAGGCTCGTTCAAGAGCAACAAGCCCCTCCTCCTCCGGCCGAACCAGCAACAAAGCCAGACCACGGAAATAGGGCCATCGAGCATTGGCAGGATCTAATCGCTCTGCTTCCGCAAAAACTCCTATGCAATCCAGGTACAAATTTTGAGCGAACAAGACCATTCCCAGTCTGCCCCAGGCGGTACCGGAGTCAGGCTGAGCCTCCACCTCCGTTCGAGCATTGTTGATTGCGCTGACGACTTCGTCATCAAGCCCCTCCGTGTGAAAGGTCGGAATAACAGCCTTGCTCAGGCGCCAGATGAAATACGCGCCGATTCCGGTACCGACCAAAACAACCAATAAAAAGAGGGCCGGCAACCGACGATGTCGTCGAATGGGCTTTGCGGATGTTAAAGGAGGAACCGGACTGGTCACGCTGGAACCTTCCAAAGCCTTGACGCTTGCGCCACCGTGGGCCGCAAAAAAGTGTATCTAAGCCAAACGCCTATTGGCTTCTAAGACGCTGCCGTTGTTTTCCCGGCACCCTGGCGAATTTCAACCCGCCGATCGACAGAGCCGCCGGAAAAAGTTTCTTTGACACCGTCGGGCCAAAGAACTTCAATTGCTTCATAATGGGTGAGTTCACCCAATCCGAAGTGGCAGCAAGGATCGTTGCTGCTGCAATAACTATAGCCTGGTTGCAGCAGCCGCCAGTACGATTTATCACCGGCGTGAACCGTAATCTCGGCTCCATAGGCATCCCGCTTGAGTTTCGGAATCGTCGCGCGTACCGTCAACCAATGTCCGTTTTTGGAAGCAATGTTCCGCAACAACCGTGCCGGTCCGTCAATTTCGGTGATCAGCAAGTCCAGCGCACCGTCGTTGTCAAAATCGCCGACGGCAAGCCCTCTTCCAACGGCAGGCTTTTCACACAAAGCGGGGTTGGAACTCGATATATCGCGGAATTTGCCGTTTCCGAGATTGGTATAAATCTGATTGTGTTCCGCATAACCCGACCAGAACCTGCCCCCGTTCTCCGCACCCTGGTTACGCCGAACATTACCGTTGACGAAGGCAAGATCCGGCCAGCCATCGAGGTTAAAATCCACAACGCCGTCCCAAAGCCTGTACTACGGGCCACCGAATCCTGCAGACAGGGTTTTATCCTCAAAGAAACCGCGAGGCCCCTGTTTCCAGAGCGTATGGTTCTCGTCAATTATGTGCGTGACGAACAAATCGGGCAATCCATCGCCGTCCACATCAGCCCAGCCGATCCCCATATTCGCCGCTGCCCCGGACTGCGTAAAGGCAAGCCGCGCAAGGTCGCCTCCTCCTTAAAAGATCCGTCATGCTGATTGATCCAAAGATGGTTTGCCATGAGGTCGTTGGTAATAAGGATGTCGGGCCAGGCATCGCCGTTGAAGTCAGCGGCAGAACTCCAAGACCCTTTCCTTTTGGACCGTTCACTAGACCTGCTTTCAACGAAGCATCTTCAAAAAAAACACCCTTGCCGTCGGGCCGGAGACCCCGGTTGCGGTAAAGCCGCGGAATGCTGCCGCGGAAGACTTTCGGTCCGCAAAAGTCGAGTTTGCCACCTGCTCCCGGACAATGAAAGGAGTGGGCGTAATCGACGTAGTTGACAACGATCAGATCGAGCCAACCGTCGCGGTCAAAATCGAAAAAGGCCGCGGATGTACCCCAAAGTGGATTCTCAAGAATTGCCGCGGAAGCAACATCGATGAATCGTCCGCCACCCTGGTTGCGAAAGAGGTGAATCGCGATATTCGGTGAGCAAAACGTCCGGTAGTCCATCGTTGTCGAAATCGCCGACAGCCACTCCCATGCCATACCCCGCGACATTCAAACCGCTACCTGCCGACACATCGCGGAATGAACCATTGTCTTCTTGGTGGAAAAGCTGATTTTTTCTTGCTGTTTGGCCCACCGTTGTGGATCAAGTAAATGTCGAGTTTATCGTCGCCGTCAAAATCGAAAAGGCCAACCTGACCCTACGGACTGAGGCATAAAGAAGTCTTGCCCGATCGGCCCGGCATCATGTAATCGAAGTCCCTACCTTCTCCGTTTTATCTATCAAACCAGGGCGACTCGGACGAGGCAGTGGGCACCACCATGACGGGTGCGGGGCGACTACAACTCGCTAATAGCCCAAACAGGAGGAGCAATAGTCGCCCGCGTATCGTCATAAAGGATCTCAAGCTCACAATCCTTGCCCAATGGGTTCGATCGTACATTGTCATTCCACCAACGCCTGGAAGAGTCCTTCCGCCTTGTGCAGCGTTTCCGCGTATTCTCGCTCGGGATCGGAGTCGGCAACGATGCCGCCGCCGACGGGGAACTGTACCCAGCCCCGGCCGGTGGTGAATGTGCGGATCAGGATGTTCGTGTCCATGTGCCGTCGAATCCAATATAGCCCAGGCAGCCGCAGTAGGGGCCGCGGCGGTCGGTTCCAGCTCGGCGATGATCTCCATGGCCCGCACCTTGGGGGCCCCGGTCACCGAGCCGCCCGGAAACGCCGGCCCGCAACAGGTCCACGGCGTCCAGTCCGGCGCAGGTGCCGCGCACTTCCGAACCAGGTGATGGACATAATCGATAGGTTTCCACCCGGCAGACGCCTGGCGCGCGGACGTGCCGTATCGCAGACCCGGCCCAAGTCGTTGCGGAGCAGGTCGACGATCATGACGTTCTCGGCCCTGTCCTTGGCCGAGCGGCCAGCTCGGCGATCTGTTCCTGATCCTCCATCGGCGTTGTGCCGCGCGGCCGCGTTCCTTTGATCGGCCGTGTTTCCATGTTGCCGGTGATCGCGCACGAAACCGTTCCGGCGAGGCGCTGACGATCGCAAAATCCCCCAGGTCGAAATAGCCAGCAAACGGCGCGGCATTGGCATTGCCGCAGATTTCCGTAAAGCTCCAGCGGGGCATCGTCAGACTCGCCAAGCAGCCTTTCGCGATGTTCACCTGAAAGCAATCGCCGGCGTGGATATAGTTGCGGTTCGTCTGATCATTTCCCTGAAGTTCGCCGGCTCAAAATTGGATGTAATGGTCGGATGTTCGTGAAGGGGAACTGTGGAGACAGCTTCTTGTAGGAGATGGAGTTACCCATCCATCGGGGCATGTGAACGATCGATTGGTCGAGTCGATGCAAAACCTGATTGATCCTAAACGAGCCTGTTGGATTCGAGCCGATTCCTCCAACTCCGGATAACCCGTTGATAATAACCATGCACCATCGCGCCAATGATCGAACGCGATAACCCAATCGCAAGAGCCCACCGCCAGATCGGGCACCGCAAATTCATCGACACGATGCCGGAATGCGCTCAACGGCGGCCTATCCGTAACCAAAACACCCTGACATCCACCTTTAAAGGGTGGCAAAACGGCAAGCGTTTGCGCGGAGAATTCGCGGAGTTTCTGATCGAGAAACGTGAAGGGGTCGTATCCTTTCCAGTTCCGCACCGATCGGGGGTGCCAGTGTGGCGGATCCGCGCGATGAATGAATATCGGCCGCGCTTCTGGGATGGCGACGACACTTTCGAGGACAAGAAGATGCGGAAAATTTCCAAAGCGTGTGCAACATCCCAGGAATCTGGACAGGGTGAGTCTTGTACCAAAGGCTCCATACGACGCATGATGATAGTTATAGCAACTCGAAGATTGTTTCCGAAGCCGGCGAGGAGGTGAACAGATACACGAGTGGTTTCCGAAAGCATCTTCATTAGGATGAATCTGCTCGGTCATCATTGAAGAAACCGAGGAAGAAAACGGGATTGATCTGGAACTCTTCGACGACGATTTCGACCCGGAACCTGAGTTGAACCCCGATCCATCGACACCACACTCAGCGTAGCGAGCCACGTGCGCATTTAGCCAAAGGCAACGGCGAACCCCATGCGTAAGCTTGGGGGTTAAAGAGTCAAGGTCGGTATGCTGGTAGACACCCCCAAGCTTACGCATGGGGTTCGCCGTTGCGTAGCAATGAAGGTATTTGGGCTAAACTGATACCACGCTCGCAACCCTGGGTTCGCTGAGGCTTCTTATGGCGGCAACGGATCTGGTACTTGCATTCACCGGAGCAAGCGGGACGCCTTACGGCGTTCGGCTCCTGGAGATTCTGCTTAGCGCGGGCCGAACCGTTCATCTGACCATCAGCCCCGCGGCCGTGGAAGTCATGCAGCGAGAACTCGATCGCACGATAGCGCTCAACAATTTGAGCCAAGAACTCTAGTTGGCTCTCCATTGGAATTAAGCCAGCTCCACTATCACCATTATCGCGATTTCCAGTCGGGCATCGCCTCGGGATCTTTCCTCACCGCCGGCATGGTGATTTGCCCGTGCAGCATGGGTACTATTGCCGCTATCGCGCACGGAGTTTCGGAGAATCTCATTCATCGCGCTGCCGACGTTCACCTGAAGGAACGGCGAAAGCTCATTGTGGTTCCACGAGAAACGCCACTGGGACTGATTCAGTTGCGGAATTTGGCGACGATCGTCGAGGCGGGGGGAATCGTCTTGCCGGCGATGCCCGCGTTCTATACCAAGCCACGCAGTATCGAAGACATGATCGACTTCGTCGTGGCCAGAATCTGCGATCAACTCGGTGTAGAACATCAACTCCTGAAAAGGTGGGGAACCTCGGAGCCGAGCGAATGAACACCTCTGCCTCTCTGCGTGAACAAGCTCTTCACATCTGGCGACAGGAGTGAATGCCGTTCAACCGAGTGATCTCATTCGGGACCGCGCCGCCGATGTCTTGCGGGCAGCTGTGTCCGGAAGGGGACGAATTCTAGTGGTCGGGGCCGGCAAGGCCGGCGGTGCCATGGCACTCGCCTTGGAAGAGGTGATGGCATTGCATCTCGATCGGGTGGAAGGGATCGTCAATGTTCCGGAGAACTGCATCCGACCGCTACGGAAAATCCAGCTTCATGCAGCTCGACCGGCAGGAAGCAATCATCCCACGGAAGCAGGAGTGGTCGGTGCCAATCGGATGCTCGCTCTGTTTGCCAATGCCGGTCCCGAAGATGTCGGCATCTGTTTGATTTCCGGGGGCGGCTCCGCTTTGTTGCCGGCACCGATCGAAGGGATCACTCTTGCCGACAAGCAGGCAGTGACGAGATTGCTGCACTCGAGCGGTGCCTCGATCAACGAGATGAATTGCGTTCGCAAACATTTGTCACGCATTAAAGGCGGTCAACTGGCGAAAGCGTTCACCGGCAAGGCAATTTTTAGTTTGATCATTTCCGATGTGGTTGGCGACCCTTTGGAAGTGATCGCCTCCGGACCAACGGCCTCCGACCCATCCACTTTTGCCGATGCGCTGGCCGTCATCGAGCGGTATCGATTGTGCGATGCAGTTTCTTCAAGAATCCTCTGCATTTTGAGGCCGGTATTGCCGGACATGTTTCTGAAACCTTGAAGCATCTGCCGGGGAATGTTCACAACATTGTGATCGGCAACAATGAAGTGGCACTGGATGTTGCACAAAGGGAGGCCGAGAAATCGGGTTATCGAGTTCTGCAACTCGGGTCGTTTGTCGAGGGCGAGACGCGCGAAGTTGCGGTTGTGGTGGCCGGAATCGTGCGACAGCATCCGCCGAGACGGCCGGCCGATCAAGCCGCCGGCGTGCATCCTGATCGGCGGCGAGACGACGGTAACGCTCGGCACCTGTTCCGGGAAGGGTGGACGCAATCAGGAATTCGTGCTGGCATTGCTCCACAAACTTGGGCTTCAAGAAATGAAAGGCGTGGCGGTCTTGAGCGGGGGAACCGACGGCGAAGATGGACCAACCGATGCCGCGGGAGCAGTTGCTGACGAGGAGATTTATCGAAAGGCAATTGGGTTGGATCGGGAATCCGACATCGGCTCATGCCTGGCCCAACACGACGCTTACTCATTCTTTGATGCAACCGGAGGGTTGATCCGCACCGGCTTGACCGAAACGAACGTCATGGATGTTCGCGTGGTGTTGGTACGATGATTCGCGTTGAACAACCTTACGCGTGCGGCTATTGACGTATCTGGATCTTTTGGGAAAATGTGATCATGAATAAGACAATTCCTATTCCTTTCGCCGGCACCATTCCTACCGAACTTGAAGCGGATACACGGGCTGTCATCGAAAAGCTGATTACGGGAATGCCTCTCGATCCCGAAACCTACCGCCGAATCCGTGAGCTCGCGCTGACCGTATCCGAGACGAATTGTTCCAGAAACACGGGCTTCTGGACATTGGTGTCCCTTCTATCCGCGATCTTCGTGACGGCTCATGAAGTACGTCCTCCCGATCTTCCCTTGAGTCGATCAACAAACTTTTTCAGCTTCTTATGGGCTTTCGTGGAGCCCTTGCTCAGGACGATCGCCTCGTGAAAGGATAAGCCGGGATCGGGACAAGGAAGTTTTGCCAGCGCCTCGTCGAGCGATTGTCGAAGTGTGTATTTCTGAGCCTCGTAGCGGATTTTCACTCCCAAGATCCGAAGTTGTTCCAGATCGCGATAGAAACTCCGAGTATCAATCTTCAAGTGTCGGACCACGAATGCACGGGTCTTTGGAGCCGCCGACACGTATTGCAGCAATCGAAATAATCGGGCTACCCGATTCGCAGTGATGGCGACGCTCTTTCCAGGTTTCTGAACCATGCGAACCCATCAGATCGAGATATTGCTGGTCGGAACCCTGGCCCGGCTCAAGAGTGGCTCTCTCCCAAGGTGGTTGATCGTAGGACGAGCCGGGAGCGAATGCAAGCCTTTTTCTTACGTTTCCGGTTCGCGCGATTCGACCACCTTCACCCATTGCCGCGAATGCACCGGCATCGACCTTTTTCAGGCAGCAGGAATTGACGATCTACGGCAAAGTTCTCAAGTTTCCTCACCGATAGGAGATGATAAGCGCGTAACCTCATCCGTTCAGGATTTTTCTGAACGGCAAGGGTGATCTAGCTGGTGCGAGGCGAAACCGTGCAACAGAGTCTCAGCGTGCTTGCCTTGATTGGGTGTCAGGAACGATTCATTTACGTGTACGACGACGCCAGCCGGGAAACTTTGTTGGATCATATTCGCCAACAGGCTGCGAATCCATCTGTGGGAGTTTCCTGGAGTGAATATCATTTGCTTGCGGAGCGTGCCCGCAAGCAAGCCAGGGAGTCGGCAAATCTGCTAAAAACGTCGGAGGAGTAGGATGTCCATCCGACGTGCGAGATTCGATCATGGAGCAGGCTCTTGCCGACTATCTCCGGCATCTTGAGCTGGAAAAGAACGCTTCGGCATATACCGTAAAATCCTACCGCGAGGATTTGACGCAGGCCGTGCAGTTTTTTCAAGAACGACTCGCATCTGCGACGATCGAGCCTGGCCAGGTTTCCACGCGCACGGTTCGCGCCTTTCTGGCCTGGCTTCACGAACAGGGTTATTCTCGCGCGACCATTGCCCGCCGCCTCGCCTCAGTACGATCTTGGTTTCGATTCTTGTGCCGGCGCGGAATGCTGACGTCGAATCCCGCTCATGGTTTACGCGGCCCGCGCAAGACAAGAAGCTGCCCCAGTTTTTGACGCAGGCCGAGATCGATCGACTGTTGGCCGCGCCGGGAAGCGGCGACGCACTGGCTCTGCGCGACAAGGCAATCCTTGAAACTCTGTATTCCGCCGGCTTGCGGGTGGCGGAACTGTGCGGCCTGAAACTCGGCGACGTCGATTTCAAGGAAGGGATTCTGACAGCGCGCGGCAAAGGCAAACGGGAACGACTTGCGATGCTCGGTGCGCCTGCGATCCAGGCGATCGAGGCCTGGCTTCCGGGGCGACAAGAGTTGTTGGCACACCTGAGCCGCAGCAGCGAAGCGATCTTCTTGAACAAGAACGGCACGCCCTTGACGGTGCGAAGTATCGGTCGGATTCTGGCGAAATACCTTCAGTTGGCAGGGCTGAATCCGACCACGACTCCCCATACGTTGCGACACACGTTCGCTACTCACTTGCTGGATGCGGGTGCGGATATTCGCGGGGTCCAGGAGTTGCTCGGCCACAAGAACCTGACGACCACGCAGATTTATACCCATGTATCGACCCAGCGCCTGCAGGAAAGTTATCACAAAGCCCATCCGCGAGCCTGAAAGACTCGATCCATTTATTGAGGACTACTCCATGACTCTGTCTTTGATCCGCTACTCTGCATTGCGCCATTGGATGGGTTTCCTCTTCATCGTGATCCTTACCGGTACAGGACGGGCCGCCGACAAAGTGGAATGGCGGACCGATTACGATGTGGTCGCGCAAGGAAGCGGTCGACAAAGGAAAGCCGTTGTTTCTCGATTTTGGAACGGAAGATTGTGTCCACTGCAAACGTCTCCACACTTCTACTTTCAAAGATCCTGCGGTCATTAGGCTGCTCAACGAAAACTTTGTACCGCTGAAGGTGGATGCCAACCGGGAGCCTCGCCTCACTCAGGTACTTCGGATTCAGGCCTTTCCAACCATCATTCTCGCCGGCAGCGACGGCAAAATACACGCCTGGGTCGAGGGTTATATGGACGCCGGCAGGCTGTCGGAACACCTGCTTCGGGCCACCGCGCAACAGGCCCCCGACTGGATGACTCGCGATTATCAGGAAGCGACCAAATCGATCAACGGCAGCGATTACACGACGGCGGTGGCGCTCTTGAAGAAGATCATCACCGAAGGAAAAGATCTGTCGATTCAGACCAAGGCGCGCGAGACGTTGCACGAGGTCGAGAACCAGGCGGCCGGCCGGCTGGCGCGCGCACCGGCAAATGCATGACAAGGGACAGAGCCTGGAAGCCGTGGATACGTTGACCGACCTGCTCAAACGCTATGCCGGCACCGAAGCAGCGGAAGAGGGATCGAGGCTGCTGGCCTCGCTCGCCGATAAACCGGACATTCGGACCAAACAGCGCTCTCGGCGCGCCCAGGAGTTGCTCGCTCAGGCCAAAGACGACTTCAAACATGGGCAATATCTGAGTTGCCTGGATCATTGTGAAATCCTTGGTTCGGCGTACAAGGAGTTTCCGGAAGGTAAAGAAGGCGTCCAACTGGGCAACGACATCAAAAACAATAAAGAGCGAATGGCGAAAGTCGCGGAATCACTGTCAGACCGGCTCGCCGGAATCTACCTGACCTTGGCCGAAACGTATAAAAATGAAGGGAAGAAAGAATTGGCCGCAGACTTCTATGAGAGGGTGAAGAAACTCTGTCCAGACAAGCCGGCCGCTCTGACCGCTCAAGTGAAATTGAACGAGATCCAGGGCAAACCAAACCAGCCGGCGATGTTCGAGAAGCCATAACCCTCATTTTCAGAAAACCGCTTTCAACTTGTTCAGCTCCTTGCGAATGGAGCAGTAAGCTGAACAAGTTGGAAGGGATCAACTCCTTTCGATCGCTATTTTTTCAATCTCGTCGATCGCCGAAAGGATCAACGAGTCTTTCCGGAATGAGCACTGTGCCGGAAAATCGACCTTTACCGAGAATCTGAATGGCCTCTGGCCGCCAGGAAAGAACTTCCGCTCGACGTGGAGTTGGCCCTGCCAGAAAGAGGCTGGGTGCCTCAAAGACAGGAGGGTCGCCGGAATAGATGATATTCATCCCTGGTTACCTCGCAAAGAGCTCACCATCGCAGCGGCTTTTGCCATGCTTCCTTCAGATCGCTGAGCTTCGCCCAGATGATCCATTCCCCGTTGCTTCCGGCGATGCGAAGTCGGGGTTCCCCAACCGTTTTCCCAAGCGGCGTCACGGGGAGGTTCTGAGATACTTCATGAAACTCCCGGCACTTTTCCGGTCGAACTTCCACGATGAATCGCGTTGCCGATTCGCTGAAAAGTTTCACCACGTCGGATTCAGCCTCTGCCCCGAAGAGATTGAGATTGGTAATATCCGCGCCCACACCTCCTGCAAAAGCCATCTCTGCAATGGCGACCGCAAAGCCACCTTCGCTCAGATCGTGACAGGCCCGAATCAAGCCGCGCTCGATTGCTGAGTGGACCGCCTGAAAGCACATGGGCGCTTGCGCAAGATCGACGCGCGGAACTTCACCGCCCTTTTGACCTGTGACCAGATTGAAGTGCGAGCCTCCCATCTCATTGCGCGTGGTGCCGATCAGAAATAGTTCATTGCCGGGTTCTTTCAGATCCATCGTGACGCAATTGCGGATGTCGGGAACTCTTCCCAGCGCTGAAATCAGCAGCGTGCCGGGTATCGAAATGCGCCGATCCGCCGAGCGATACTCGTTATTGAGGCTATCCTTGCCGCTGATGAAGGGTGTACCGAACGCGAGTGCTACGTCCCGACAGGCTTGTGCCGCTCGAACCAGCGATCCGAGAACGGCCGGGTCATTGACATTGCCCCAGCAGAAGTTGTCGAGAATGGCAGTCTTTTTCGGATCGGCACCTACCGCCACGACATTGCGAACGGCTTCATCGATGACAGATGCGGCCATCCAGTAAGGGTCGATGTCGCCATAGTGCGGGTTGATCCCGCAGCCGATCGCCAGGCCGGTCCAAGACCCGAGAACAGGCATGACAATAGCAGCGTCGGATGGGCCGTCGTCCATGATTCCGGTCAGCGGTTTGATGACGCTGCCACCCTGTACTTCGTGATCGTACTGTCGAATGACCCATTCTTTGGAGCAGACAGTATACGAGGAAAGAATCTTCTGAAGCGCTGCCAACGGCGACAGGGTTGAAGCCGGGCTTTTGACCGGGCACGGCGGCGCGATCGAACTCTGCCTTGCGCACGACCGGTGGAAGACCATCGTGGAGAAACTCCATCGACAAATCACCCACCACCTGACCGTTGTAACTCAGATGGAGCCGGCCCGTAGCCTCGAAGATGCCGAGGATCGCGGCCTCTACTCCCTCGCTTCGACACAATTTTTCCAGCGCGGACCAGTGCTGGGCGGGCACGGCCAGCACCATTCGTTCCTGCGACTCGGAGATCCAGATTTCCGTATAGCTTAGCCCGGCGTATTTAAGAGGAGCGTTCTCGAGATGCACTCGCGCTCCCAGTTCCGCGCCCATCTCGCCGACTGCCGAACTGAATCCACCCGCACCGCAATCGGTGATCGCGGAGAACAAACCGCGGTCGCGTGCTTGAAGGATCACATCGAGCGTTTTCTTTTCGGTGATCGCATTACCTATCTGCACGGCCCCGCCGCTGACGGCTTCCGACTTATCGGTGAGTTCGAGCGAAGAGAACGTCGCGCCGTGAATGCCGTCCCGTCCGGTTCGGCCGCCCACGGCAACGATCAGGTCTCCGGGGTTTACCTTTTTGAACGCCAGATCAACCGGGATCAGGCCCACGGTACCGCAGTAGACCAACGGATTGGCGAGATAGCGTTCATCGAAAAGAACGGCACCGTTGACGGTCGGGATGCCCATGCGGTTGCCGTAGTCTCGCACGCCCGACACCACGCCTTGCATGACTCGCCGAGGATGCAGCACGCCCGCCGGCAGTTGTTCCGGAGGGAAGTCGGGCGGCGCAAAGCAAAATACATCCGTATTGCAAATGGGTTTTGCACCCAGTCCCGTGCCCAGGGGATCGCGAATGACGCCGCCGATGCCGGTATTGGCACCGCCATAAGGCTCAATGGCCGACGGATGGTTGTGGGTTTCCACTTTGAAGCAGACATGAAATTGCTCGTCGAACTTCACGACACCGGCGTTGTCGGAAAAGACGCTGACGCACCAGTCATCAGGCCCCCAGTGCTTCCGAAGTTCCTGAGTTGTGCCAAAGATCGTTTCCTTGAGCAAATTCTTGATCCGGCGCGTGACCGGCTTGCCCTCCTGGTATTCGGTGTAGTCGATTGGACCCTTCAACGTCTTGTGCGAGCAATGTTCCGACCAGGTCTGGGCCAGAGTTTCCAACTCGATGTCGGTGGGATCGCGGCCTTGAGCGCGGAAGTGAGCTTGGATCGCCCGCATTTCCGCAAGGTTCAAGGCCAGTTGACCTTCTCGACTCAGTTTCTCCAAACCGGCATCGTCGAGATTGCCGATGGAGATGGTGATGGGACGAAAATGATAGACGCTGCCGATACCAAGATGTTCGGTTTGAATCGGCCCCTGAACGAGTTGCTCGATCGCATCGTTGGCCAAAATCTTCCGAAACAGCAAGTCGCGATCGGGTGTAGGAATCTCACCGCGTCCGAAATAACGACGAAAGGTTCGCACACCCTCCAGTGGAATGCCCAGATCGCGCACTGCATCCAGAACGCTTTGGGCAACGGGATCCATCACGCCCGGCTTGAGCAACACCGTTAGCGATAAAAAGGAAGAAACGGGACGCTCTGATTTCAATTCGGTCAGGTTCGAAGATTCGACGAGCAGATCGGCGAGCAATTCCGTTTGAAGTTTCTCGGCCTGATGCCGATTCAGGTCACCCTCCAACAAGAATCCTCGTGCGGAAGCATTGACCAGATCGGCCCCGCGCTGGGAATGAGTCAGCAGGTCGAATTCATTGCAAACGCGTTCTCGTTCAACATCTCGACCGAGCGGATGAATTTCAACTTCCCAGAGCATCGCGCACCTGTTTGCCTTGAGTCCACAAGCGAAGTAATTCGGATTGATCCATTTTCAGTACCGCATCGCGGTATTCTTCGAGCCGGGCACTGAACTGTTGGAGTGCTTCCGATACGGCGAGGGCATTTTCTCGGAAAATCGCCGCCCACAGTTCGGGATCACCCGCAGCAATGCGCGTTGTATCGCGAAAACCACTCGCGGCGAATGGCCGATCCTGCTCGCGCAGAATCCCGGCGAGCGCGGAAGCGACCAGATGGGGCAGATGGCTGGTCACAGCCAGGGCACGATCGTGACTCTCCGGGTCGAGGATATGGACATTGCTTCCCAATGACTCCCAGAATTCTCGAATGTGAGAGAGCACTTGCCGTCGGTTTGTTGGGTGGGAGTAATGACGGTAACCCGGTTTTGAAAGAGATCAGCGCGGGCGAATTCCGCCACGCTTTTCGGAACCGGCCAGGGGATGACTGCCGACGAAGTGAATTCCTGAAGGCAGCCGGCCTTCGAGATCGCGCACGATGCCGGCTTTGGTACTGCCAGCATCCGTGAACAGCGTCCCTGGCGAACAGTGCGGCGCAGCCTCCTTGATTTGCGCTGCGATGTGGTCTACCGGGGTACACATCACAACCAGATTCGCAGCGCGGACTCCGCTGGATAATTCCGTCGTGAACTCGTCGATAATCCCCAGCACGCGGGCTTGTTTGAGGGACTGGACATTCCGGCCGACGCCGACGATTCTGCGAGCAATTTTAGCCCGACGAGCAGCAAGCCCAATGGAACCGCCAATCAAGCCCACGCCAACGATCGAGAGCGAGTCGAATTGCATGGGGGAATTATAGTGGAGTGGCCGAGGAACCGGCCATTTTTTTCGATTGGGTTGCGATCCAGGGAATATCTCACTTCTTCTCAGATTTTCCGGGAGTCTCCGAGAATGATTTCTCACCGTCTCGCTCGATCAAACCGCGGATTGTCTTTTCACTGGTATCTGAGGGAATCCACAGAATCTGTCCGTCACCCATGGCGGCAAAGAATCCATCCGGGAAGATGCCGAGTTTGGGAAGAGGCTTTTTCGGATCGTAATTGAAGTCGTCAAGGCTGGCCCAAGAGATCGGTTCTGCGGATTCGACGACCAGGATCGTCTTGGCAAGTTTATCCTTGAAGTCGTGAATGCTCAACTCTTTGCCCCATTCAAAGGCCGCTCCGTTTCCGACAAAAACGCGGTAGTGGGTATCGGTGGGTCTTCCTTTATTCCCCATGGGGTTTTGGTATATTTTGACTTCGGTATTGCTCACTGTCTCTGGTATTTCGAGCCCAGGGATTTGATTGTAAAGATTCGTGTGGTCTATGTATGGCAGGATCTCCACTCGCCAGCTAAAAGGAGACACAGATCGTTCGAGAACTTTCATCTCTTTGTGTGACCCTGGACCAGGAAACGTACGGTGAACCGACTCATAGTTGAGCATTCCCAAAGCAATTTGCCGAAGGTTATTCGCCGACTCTTTCTTGGCATCATCCAGGCTTTTTTCGGAAGAGGATGATTTGCAACCGGGTAACACGATAATGCCAATAGGCAAGGTCATAAAACAGAAGCGATAGATGAAGGTGCGGAAACGCATGAGACACACAAGGGAGTGATAGTGGGGTGGAACTTTGTAGGATTGTATTGACCCCGCGTGTGACAACCCAGATGAACTGTGTCATGCCGTCCCTTGAGTGTTGATATTCTACCCGCAACTGTCTTTTGCTTTGTTGCGAATTTGGATTTTCATCGAAAGGAGCCTCTCCATGATCTCTCGTTCGTTGACAACCGCGCTTCTATGCGGGTTGTTGCTTTCTTCCGCCAATGCAGCGGACGACTACAAACTCGGACCCGATTCGCAGCGCCAGCCGGACGTCCCCAGGGGAACCGTCACCAAGGACACCTGGGAAAGCAAGATTTTTCCCGGCACCGTGCGCGATTACTGGGTCTACGTCCCGGCCCAGTACGATGGCAAAACGCCGGCCTGCGTCATGGTCTTTCAGGACGGCGGCGCCTACGTCAACGAAGGCGGCAGTTTCGCGTGCCGATCGTGTTCGACAACCTGATCCACAAGAAGGAGATGCCGGTGACGATCGGCATCTTCATCAATCCGGGCAACGTTCCGCCGCCGATCCCGGCGAAAAGAACCGCGAGCAATCGCAGCTTCGAATACGACACGCTTTCGGACCAGTACGCGCAGTTTCTGGAAAAGGAAATCCTGCCCGAGGTGGGCAAGGAATACAACCTGCGCAAGGACGCAGCCGGCCGCGGCATTTGCGGCATCAGCTCGGGCGGCATCTGCGCTTTCACCGCCGCCTGGGAACGGCCCGACCTGTTCAGCAAGGTGCTCAGCCACGTCGGCAGCTTCACCAACATCCGCGGCGGCGACGTCTATCCCGGCCTGATCCGCAAGACCGAAAAGAAGCCGATCCGCGTGTTCCTGCAGGACGGCTCGAACGACCTCGACAACCTGCACGGCAACTGGCCGCTGGCCAATCAGCAGATGGCCGCGGCGCTGAAGTTCATGAAGTACGACTACAAGTTCGTGTTCGGCGACGGCGGCCACAACGGCAAGCACGGCGGGCGATTCTGCCCGAATCGATGAAATGGCTCTGGCGCGATACCCCCGTGGCGGAAAGCAAAAAGGAGTAACCCATGCAGATGCGTTTATGTTTGGTGACGATGCTCCTGGGTTGCTCGACGGCGTGCGCAGGACATGCCGCTTTCGGAGATTATCAAGGAGGGCGAAACCTGGAAGCGAGTTGAAGGTAAATTTGAATTGATCGGCGGCCTCGAATGGGAAACCAAGGAAAAGAAACTTACCCTTTATGATCTCAAAGGCAAACCATTTGGATACCTGGATGAAACATTCAAGATCACTCCGCCAAGCAAAACGGACAAGATCACTCCGCCAAGCAAAACGGAACCGCTGATCGTTCAACACACAGTTTTCAATTCCAGAAACGGCCTGGTATACTCGATCGAGAAGGGTAAGCTGAAGATTGTACGGCGAGAGGTAAAGATTCCTCTCAAGGAACCGACAAATATCGTTTTCGATGATGCGGGCACAGCTGTGATCGCCGATGCCGCGGATAAATTCCTTTGGACGTTTCGCATCGAGAAAAACGGTTCGCTCGGACCAGGAGATCGCTATTACTCGCTCTATGTTCGACGTGGCGAAACTCGAAGCGAAGCAAGCAAGATGGTCATCGATAACAAGCGGCGACTTTACGTGGGAACCAAGGAAGGGGTTCAAGTGTTCGATCCTACGGGTCGGCTCTGCGGAGTGTTGACCAAACCATCCAAGGAACCCGTTACCGCGATAGCGTTTGGGGGCGAGAAAGGCGATCTGCTGTTCGTGGCTTGCGGCAAAGAACTCTTTGTTCGCAAGATGCTGGCCCAGGCCAACTATGTACCGTTGCCAAAGCCCAAGAAGAAAAAGTAGTGCCATGAATCCTAGGATTCGCAATACAGTTAGGGGCGCAGGTACGAAATGAGGCGTTTGTTGCGAGCGTGATGCCCCGCGTACTACGCGAACGCGGCTACGACGCAGGAAGTCGCCCGTAGCCGGGTTCGCGTAGAACGCGGGGAACGTCCAAAGCGGGCATGTCTCTTACCACAGGAGCGCTTAGCGGGCATCTCTCAGCTTTCCTGCTTCCACCCACATTCCTTTACTTGATGCTTACGAGTTGACGCTCAGCGCATCCTCCGGCAGAACCTTACCCATGAACTCTACGCGCCCGCCAGCAATGGGGAAAGAGTTTTTCCTGTTCCAGATTTCCTTGCCGGTCAAAGGGTAACGGTTTCATCTCGCCCATAACTTCCAGATCGGCGTTCGCTTTTGCCTCTGCCAAGAGCGCTGAGGAAACCCAAAGCTCGTTCACTTCCAGCGTGTTCGGGATCACCACAAACTTCAATTTTTCCGGGATCGGCTGCCAACACGTCTCGATCGCGGTCTGCAAACACTGGCTGTCTGTCGGGAAGGCAAACGGCAACTTGGACGCCACAGAAAGCACGCCGTCAAATTGTTCATCCGAAAGGGCACTGGATCGATGCTGTCCAGCAGTCTTTGCGTCGTGAGATCGGCAATGCCGACGCCCGTGCCGTTGCCGTGACTTTCTGGAGAAACATCGAGAACGCAGATTCGGGTAATTTTGGGTTTATTCGTCTCCAGTTCGGGGGCGGCCTCAAGTAGCAATCGACCTACCACGTTCGGATCGATCCCCGCGCCCGAATAATTCTTGCCAAGCTCCCCAATCACCAGAACATCGATTTCGTTGAATGGCAATCGACCCATTAAGGTACGCGAACGATCGAGCAAGCCCGGCTCCACGGCGAATAAATCGTCTCGATCCACGACTTGCAAATGGGCTGTCTGTTCACTCGCGTTTTCGATAATTCCCAGGCCGCCGAGCAGCCTGGTTTTTTCCAGAATGACTTTCGCCGTTTCCGGGAGCATCTCCTTCAAACCCTTCCAACCCCAGCGATGATGCTGCGCTGCTCCTTCGCGCTTGCCAAGCCCGATAACGCACATCTTGGTGATGCCCGATTCAAAATTGCCGCGATAATCGGTGTGTGGCTTGATCCGCGAGACGGTGACAACCCCATCTGCGGCCAGCGCATTGCAATCCCACCACACCGGCTCGCCCCAGCTATTGACCCCGATCTGTCGGGAATCCATGTCGGTCTTGATCGGCACACCCAGTTCCGCTTCCGTGATTCGATAACTCGCCAGGAGTTCTCGTTGACCTTCGGATGTGGCACCGCCATGCGACCCCATCGCCGCGACGATAAATGGCAGCGCCCCCATGTCCTTGAGGGCATCCACAGTTGCTTTGACGATGGCGTGGATATTGGCGATACCTCGACTACCGCAGCCGATGGCAATGCGATCGCCCTTCTTGATGCGTCTGGCGATTTTGGAGTTGAGCCATTGCCGGCGAACTTCGCCGGGCACATCGGCTACGGTGGGCTGCTTGGCAATTTGACGGATGAGAGTCAGGGAGGGAAGAGTCACGGTCACATTCCTTGAGAATCGATCTTGGCAGGTATGAGAATCATCTTGGAAAGGAACCGACAAAGTGGCCAGACGATTCGTTCGTTCCGTAAACTTCGTAGTGAGCCAAACGAACACTCTCAAGGACATTTTCCCACAATCTCGCTGCCTTTTTATGCGCACCGGGGATAACATAGTGGAAGTTGTTCGACGACGGAGAGCAATGGATGGCCACACGGATTGGAACTGACGTACTTCGAGCGGCATTATCTTCCGCATCGGCAAAGGCGCTTACGGATCGCGATCTGCTCGCCCGCTTCAGCGAAGGCGACCAGGCCGCCTTTGAGATCATTCTCAATCGCCACGCCAATATGGTTCTCGGCGTCTGCCGTCGTTTGCTACCGACGATTCAAGACGCTGAAGATGCTTGCCAGGCAACATTTCTAATTCTGGCTTGGAAAGCCCAATCGGGTGTATGGCAATCATCCATCGCCAACTGGCTCTATACCACCGCGCGACGAGTCGCATCCAAAGCAAACCGAACGATAGCCCGTCGGCAAAAGCACGAATCCGGTGCGACGCCAAATCCTCCCATCTCGGTACTCGATCAACTGACCGGACGAGAAGTATTCGCCGCACTGGACGAAGAACTGGAGAAGTTGCAGTCGATCTACCGCGAACCTTTGGCTCTGTGTTACCTTCAAGGGCTGAGCCGGGAGGAAGCAGCTATTCGCCTGGGGATTCCTGCCGGCACCTTGAAAAGTCAGCTCGAACGCGGACGGCAAAAGCTCGCCGATGCACTGACGAGACGCGGCATCGTCGTCAGCATCGGGATGATGGCCCTTGCCGCCAGTTCCTCGGCCGGCGCGTCTTCGCCGCAAATAATTCAATCGATCTTGACTACAATTGGCGGTTCACCGTCCGTTTCGGTGGCCGAACTTGCAAATGGAGTTGCTATGAACGGGTTCTCATTGAAAATGAAAGTGCTGGCGCTCGTGATAATGGCCGCGATGGGATTCGGCCTGGTGTCGATGCAAATCAACGCCGAACCACAGAAACCGAAAGACAAATCAGAGCACAAGCCGCTCGCTCCCGAAGCCAACGCCAAGCCTGCCGATACGGCGAAACCGGCCAATGCGCCCAAGTTGGCGGACTCGGCAATTGGTTTCACCTCCAGGCCGGAACTGCGCAGCGCATTGGAACTCGATCTTTCGCAGACATTGGGGTTAGCATGGAGTGAAGATCGGGCGCAACTGGCAATCCACGGCTATTCCCCGCGGCCCGGCAACGGGGAAGCGCAGCATCGGCTCGCGATCGTATCGGACATCGGTTCGAAGGATCCGAAAGAGGTCACCAAGAGCCTCCCGGAAACAACCGCACTGGTCGGATTTGCGCCGGACGGCACAACCCTTTTGACGGAACTTCGAGAATACGAATTGCTCAGTGGGTTCCATCGGCTCAGCTTTTGGGATGTCGGAGAATCTGGTCGGCCTATGTTCCCACGCCTTCGGACGGTAAACCTCAACCCGGACCCGACGAAGGGCAACGTCTTTGGCCGCGACGGACGAACTTTCCGAACCGTCCGCACAGAAGCCGGGAAAAAGTCAATCTACACCCAACTCGAGGTCTGTTCTGTCAGTGTCGAGACCGGCAAGGTACTCAAGACGCTACTGACAATCGATGGGGAGTTCATCGCGTTCCATCTGGCCGCCACCGGCAAGCAAATTGCCCTGATGGACGCGCAGGATCGGGTCGCCGTCTGGGACGTGGACCGAGCAACGAAACTGTGGACCACTGTCGTAAGGTCCGACCGCAAGTCTGCTCCAACCAGCCCGCCAGCGACTCCAACAACTCCGATGTATGTCCCGCTATCAGATGATCCCCGACTGCTTCCGCCCTCCCGGCCAATGGTAAGGACGCCAGACAATAGAATTCTTCCTTTCACTGGTTTCGAAACGCAGGCGAAGTCCAAACAAACCGAAGCATACGCAGCAGCCACTCTGGCACTTTCGCCCGATGGCGGCCGAGTTCTCTATTCGAGGGGCATCGGTCGCCCCATCGTTCTCGATGGCCGGACCGGCAAAACTCTCCCGGAATTGCAGCAAGCAGATCTTTTGTTTGTGGGTGGTCCCCTGGTTCATCACGGTGACACCGGAGTGGAGAAAGCCGAACCTCTGGGCTATGGTCAATGCTATTTCACGCGCGACGGTCGGCTCCTTACCCTATGCGGTACACAATTCGCCGAACCACCTCGTGGCTTGGAGTACGAGTTCAAAGGACAGTTCCTATCGGTTTGGGACACCAACACCGGAAAGCTTCTGAAGAAGTGGAACCAGCGTGTAGAGTTCTCGGTCTGCCCGACCAAGCCGATTCTGGCCATTGTGGAGAACAACCGGATGGGTGGGATGCGCCTCGGGTTCTGGGACTTTTCCGCTGAGAAGCCGGTCGAGAAGTGAACCCATGCGAGGCTGCTGAAACTTCCGAAGCTCTCAATTCCGAAAAAAATGAAGACAACGGACATTGAGCGCACATAACACATCTAAAGGAGATCTTAAAGCAGAGGCCAGCGCTGTGGCAAACAGTCAATTGAGTACCAAAGGTCTTGCCGTGAAAGGAATCACGATGAAAACGAAATGCCTGGCGTTGGCAATGATTGCAACAGCCTTGACGAGCTTCGGCATTGCGTCGATGCAAATCGAAGCGGGGCCGACCCAGCCGGTGATAGAGAAGTCCAATCAGCCGCCGATGAAAGGCGAAGCCAAGAAGGAAACACCTCCAAAGCAGGCACGCGTCGATGAATTGGGCGATCCACTGCCTGAGCAGGCTCTTTTCCGAATTGGCACGAATCGATTGCAGCACAGCGGCATTCGGACACTGGCGGTTTCCGAAGATGGTCGATTCCTGGCTTCGTGTGCCTACGACAGGATCGTAAAAGTATGGGATCCCAAGGATGGTCGGCCAATATGGACGTTCAAGATGTCGGGGCCGGAGTTGTCTGGATGGGGGCTGGCCTTTTCTCGGGACGGCAAGGAACTGGCCGTCGTTTCGCAATCCAACTCCAAATCCAAAGAGAGCGGAAGGGTGTGCCGCTGGGACATGTCCACTGGCCGAGTTCTGCAATGCGACATGCCGATCGAAGAAAAATCGCAAGACGTCGTCAATGATGTCGCTCTTGCATGTCGCGACAACGGCAAATATCTTGCTGCTGAAACCATCGATCGGGACATCTCGTTATATTCTCCGGCAATCGCCGACTCGGGCAGAACACTGAAAGGACATCCTGGAAAAGTCACGCGTCTGTGCTTCGCAAAAGATGCGAAGACGCTGATCTCGCTGGACAATAAAGGCAACCTTTTCTTTTGGTCGACTTCGGACGGCAAGAAAATCGCCAAACTCGATTTGCCGCCGGTGAAAGGCCAGGATCTCGATGTCGATTTTCCGACCCTCGCTCTGTCTGCTGATGGGAAGATCCTCGCGGTCTGCCTGCAAGACGGTTCAACCAGAATTCTCGATGCAAAAGGTCGGGAATTGCGCCGGCTGCCGACGACGCAGGGGGGGCAAGCCTTGGCGTTTTCGCCGGACGGCAAGACTCTATTCACGGGCCAAAACATGATCGATGCCTGGAGGGTGGAAAACGCGGAACCCATCGCCATCCTGAAGCAGACAATAGATCCCATTTTCGCTCTTGCCATCACACCGGACGGCAAAATTGCCGCTTTTGCAGATTTCCACGTCAAGGAACTCTACGATCATCCCATCCAGAAAGACCACAAGTGTTTTCGACTGGTCGAGATTGCCACGGGCAAAGTCGTATTCGAAGGCGACATTTCCTGCAAGGCAGGCATCAGGTTCTCGCCTCGGGGCGCACTCGCCGTTGCTTCCGGCGACAACACCATTGTCAGTTGGGACGTTGCCAACCGCGAGAAAACTGTTCTGGCCAATTCGAAAACTCTTTTGACTTGCCAGGGAAAGGTTCAGTTCTTCGTCTTTTCACCGGACGGCTCCCTCGTGGCCACGATCGAAGAAGACAAACTTGTTCGCATTTACGACATCGCTGCCAAGAAAGTCGCCCTCAAAGTCAAACCTTCCGGTCAAACCTACGACATCGCCTTTTCTCCGGATGGGAAAATCCTCGCGACGACGGGGGAACGTTTGCGCTCCAACACCGAGCAAAATCCAAGCAAATCGCGCCAGTTTGTCGAACTTTGGAATTCGGTAAGCGGCAAAGAACTGACCATAAACGAGTATCTTCGCTCAATGGCCCATACGGTCGTCTTTCATCCTCAAGGAAAATCTCTCGCGGCAATCCATTTGCCGGCCAAAACCCTCAAAGACTCCACCAAGTCTCCGGAAGATTACCTTGAAAGAATCTGCATTTGGGATGAAGGATTCGTTCGCGAAAAACGCCGTTTTGAAGACCCCGCCCAGCTTGAAAGCGTCAAAGCCGAGATCGCAGGCGGGAATGTAGGCTGGATCAGCGCTCGTTGCGAAGCCGCCCCCGCTGCTTTTTCGCCGGACGGTCGGACCTTTGCTGTTGCAGAATGGGACGACCGCATCGGCATTTATGAAACAGCATCGGGGCTGCCGCGTAGCCGTTTGCGAGGTCATCTGAGCGGCGTCACGGGACTCCGTTTCACTCCTGATGGCAAGACCCTGGTTACCACCAGCCAGGACTCCACTCTATTGATTTGGGATGTGACCGGAATGCGAACCGGCACGAAGCTTTCCGGTCGAGCCGAGGAGTTCTACGAATTGCTGGCCGGTGCCGATGCCGAAAAGGCGGGCAAAGCGATCTGCGCCCTGGTCGATAGGCCGGCGGAAGCTGTTATTGTTTTGCGCAAGAAAGTAAAACCTGTATCGATCACAAAGGAATTCTTGGATAAACTGGTCGCCGATTTGGACGACTCGAAGTTCGCTGTCCGCGAGAAAGCCACTCGCGAATTGGCGGCCCTGGGGCCGCTCGCCGAGGCGGTCTTGAGAAAGAAACTTCAAGCGAAACCATCCGTTGAAGCGGAGACGCGCATTGAGAAACTGCTTTCGTATCTGAAAGCAAAGCTAAATATGGATCAGCTACGCGAAGTTCGCGCGGTGGAAGTATTGGAGCGGATTGAAACGCGCGAAGCACGCGACTTTCTTCGCGATTTGGCCCAAGGTTACGAAGGAGCCCTGTTGACTATTCACGCGCGCGATGCACTGCGTCGTTTGGATGTTCGCTCGGTCGAGGAGATTCTCCGGAAAAAAGAGCGATGAGGCGGACACTTCTCGCTGGACGCGACAAAGATGCCGCCTTTGCCCAAGCCATCTCGTTCCCACGCAGAGCGTAGGAACGACTGCGGTTTTCTTTGGGATCGCGCTACCGGTAGCGTCCGGCTAGAAGTCTCGTTTTCAGTGTTCAGTTTTCAGTAAAGAGATTTGGTCTTGACGAACATGCGCTATGGTCGCAAGCCACGACCCGGCAAGCTCTGGGTTCGTTTTCCTTCGGTAAGGACCGGGACTCCGTTTACGAACACGTGATCCATTCCCGCTGCGAGCGTTTTTCCGTCATCGAACGTGGAACGATCTGCAATCTGTGCAGGGTCAAAGACGATCACATCTGCGGCAAAGCCCTGTTTCAGCAAGCCCCGATCCTTTAGCCCGAATCGCCGTGCGCAGTGATAGGCTCCCTTCATGACAGCCTCTTCAAGAGACCAGACTCCCGATCGAACGTAATGTCCAAGGTAACGGGCGAAGCAGCCTGTACCGCGCGGGTGCGGCTTGCCGCCGACGTAGATCCCATCGCTTCCTGCCATCATCGTCGGGTGTCGCATAAGACCTTGTATGTCCTGTTCCGTGCGGCGGGAATCGTGGGGTGCGACACAATTGGTTGCCATTTTCGTGGCGCAAAGCACATTGCAAACAAACTCACCGATAGGCTGCTTCATCGCCTTTGCAGCAGCTTCCAGCGTCAGCCCTTCCAGATGCGCATAGTCCTTGGCAGGGATCGAGCCGAGCCTGACCTTTTCCAGAGGGATACGTGGTGAGGTGAACCACTTCTCGAGGTTCTTGCGGGTTGCCGGATCGTGGAGCCTATCGAGCGTCGCCTGGATACCGCCTTGCTGAACATCGGCGGGCAAGGCGATCATACCCAGGATCGTGCTTCCGAAGAGATAACAGTAAAGATCGAAAGTGGTATCGACTCCCGCCGCACGCATGGCATCGAGTTTCGGGATCACTTGCTCGGCCTTGCTGTTGAAGTGCGAAATGTGAACTCCACAATTCGCTTCGCGCCCGATTCGTTCAACTTCGTCCATCGCGGCGATCACGTTTTCCGGAGAATAGCCGCGCATGTGCGTGACGTAGATACCGCCAAACGGAGCAATTTCCTGGCAAAGGGCGATCAACTCATCGGTCTCGGCATACCGGCTGGGTATGTAATCGAGTCCGGTGGAAAGTCCTATGGCACCCTCTTCCATCGCCTGTCGAACCCCGTGACGCATGTTCGTGAGTTCCTGCGAAGTGGGCGGACGGGTTTCCAGTCCCATCACTTCCATCCGGATGTTGCCGTTTGGGACCAAGCAAGCGGCATTGATCGCGCAGTTGCCTTTGAATTGATCGAGATATTCTCCCATCGACGACCACGATCGGCCCGGTGTGGGGAAGTTGCCGTTGAATCCCGCAGTATAGTTGCGCATGTAGTCGAGCGTCGCATTCGACGCGGGTGCCATCGCGACACCATCCTGACCGATGATATACGTGGTGACGCCCTGCCGCACGGCCGGTTCGTGATAAGGATCGGCGAGAAGCACAAGATCGCCGTGAACATGAGCATCGATCATGCCCGGCGCGACGACTTTGCCTTTGGCATCGATTCGCGTCTTTGCCTCGGCCTTGGCCAGTGCACCAATCGCCGCGATGCGATCGCCCTGGATGGCGACATCGGCACAGTACCAGGGTAATCCGCTGCCATCAACGACTCGGCCGCCTGTGATGAGGATATCAATCATGAGAGAATCCTATGGATGCTGGAAGTCTGATCCAAGAGTTGCGCATCCGATGATTGGACTGGTGTGTTTATCTTTGGTCGGGCACGTAGCTTTGACCCAAAACTCCAAATCACAAGCTCCAAATCACAAACAAATCCAAATTCCCAATGAAGACAAGAAACCAAGCTCCGGCAGCTGAAGGGTTTGCATTTGGGTCATTTCGAAATTGGAATCTGTTTGTTATTTGCGATTTGGATTTTGGGATTTTTTGGGTCAATGCTCGGGCACATCGCAAATGAATATCTGGTTGAAGCGCATCTCCTCGAACGGCACGGTTTTCACGTAAGCAATTTTTCCGCCATCCGGTGAAATGACGCATGCTTCCGGTCGAGGAGCGGTCGCATCATCGCAGCGTTCGGTAAGTCGAGTCGTTTTTCCCGAAGCTACTTCGGTAATACAGATGCTGTTGTCCATGACATGAGCGATGTTTCGACCATCGGGACTCCACGTGAACGCCGAGGCGATCCCATATTCATTGCGCGTAACTTGTCTGGGTTGGCCTCCCAGAGGTGAAACCGTCCAGAGTTGGACGATCCCATTATCGTCCTTCATCAGAAACGCGATTTGCGAGCCATCGGGTGAAGAGCGCAACCAGTGACGTGGCCCCTGGATTCCGGGGAATCGTCGATCGGTTGTGTAGGTCAGTCGGCGCTGGGCCGTGCCCTTGGGTGGGCAAGGTCGCAGCGTTGCCGTTCCTTCCAGTGGACCAGCACCGGGAATCGTCAAATCATCCGGGAGATCGACGATGAATACCTCCGAAACGGTTCGGCCCTGTTCATCGAGAACGTGTCCCTGAAATGCGAGTGCTCGCTTTTGTCGAATGCCATCGGACCTCGTGTAACCTGAAGTACCAATCCAACCTTCCTCGAAGGCTTTTTTGATTTCATCCGAACCCGGTTTTGGATTCGCTGTCGTGCGCGTCACCAGTACCGAAAACCAGTTCCCATCGTGATTGCGCAGATGCTGGTGTCGGACACTCACCGGTCCAACGGGAACACTCACGCCCACATTGCGAAGGTTCATCTGTTGCAGCGCATTCTCCTCGGTAAATTGCGAGAGAACATGATCCTCGTAGGTGAAACTCACTGCTTGCCCATCGGGACTGAATACGTGAACGTGGGAGCCGCCCCGCAAAGCGCCTGGAGTGTACGGCGCTAGGAGGTCGCAGGCATCGAGCGCGATGCCCACGCCGGGGCTCGCTTCCTCGACGATCACTCCGCGACGATGACTTGGCCCATACTTCCAATCGTCCGTGGGATATTCGGGGCCATGAATGAAGATAATTTTTCTTTCGGTTGGATGATAGGATGCCACGCCGCACATTGAGCTGTGCTTCGATTCATAGAGCGTGCGAACTTCCCCAGTCTCGACATCAACACTTTCGATCCGCGCTCCGTCAAACACCGCCCCTGCCACTTCGGATCGGATGTCATAAACGATCCGCCGGCTATCCGGCGACCAGACATTGATATTGGTGAGGATATGCCCGTGCGCGGCGAAGGTGATCTGGCGCTCGGTCGAAGAAGTCGGGAGCATGGTTGAGTGGCCTTGAGGCCGTAAGGAACGAGGCACGCGATCAGCGCTTCAATCCTGCCTGAGCTTCCCTGGTTAGAAAAGCGTTCGGTTCTCCTTTGGCAAGCTCCTGCAACCACATGCGGGAATCCGGAGTATTGATCCAGTTCAGAGCCTGGATCGCTCGCAATTGTCGTCGGGCCTCTTTGCCGGGTTTGTAGAGTTGTGGAGAAGCCAATAGTCCTCGAACTCGTTGCTCATTTTCGGGGGAACGATGTTGTTTCAACGCTTCTTGTAAGAACGGAGCAGCGGATTCCCCTAGTCGTAACAACGATTTGTTGGCTTTATCCCGGATGGAATAGCGGTCATTATCCAGTTCACGAATCAACTTCTCGATCCTGCCCGATTTCTCTTTCTGGGCGGGTTTCAATTGTTCCCGCAAGAGTGCGATCGCCTCGTCGGGATGAGCTGTTAGAGTGAAGATGGCTCGGTAGGCGGTGCCGGCGTCTTCATCGCCGAGGGCATCCCAGGTTGTCTGGCAGGGGAGGATGTTCGGCTCCGGGTTCAACTTCGCCGCCGCCGGCCAATCCCACAAAAGAATCGAAGAATCGGATCGTCCAGTGATGAGGGTTCGACTATCGGAGCCAAAGAGAAGACAACTGATGTCGCCCCGATGAGGAGCTCGGAACCGCGCGATCAAACTTCCGGTTTGCGCCTCGATCAATCCGATCGAATCGTATCTCCCGAATGCAAAAATGCTGTTGTCCGGAGAGCAAATGTAGCGTTGACCACTCCGATATTCCGGCGGAAGTTTACCCAATTGGGCAGAGTAGAGCCGGAAATTAGATCGAGGTCCATTATCGTCCCTGCGGATCCAGTTTTTGCCTTTCCAGGGAATGTCTACAGAGTCCCAAAGATTATTTTCTCGCTGCGGCGGTTCAATTCTTCGGATCCCCTTGCCGGTTGCCGAATCGCGCAGGGTGATCGATTCATCCTTTGCAATCGTTGCCAAACAGGTACTGTCGCCGGTGAAAGAAAGCCATACTTCACTTGCATCGGCTTTGGGTATCGACCAACACTCCTTGCCAGTGCTAAGTTCATGTATACTCAAGGATTTATCCGACAAACAGACAAACCATTTTCCATTCGGTGACAGTTGCAGATGAGGATACGCACCATTAAAACCTCCCTTAGAAAACTTCCAACGGTGTTTACCAGCCAGAATTTGAACCTTGTCGGGTCCCATATACCGCACCATGACCGATTTCCCATCTGCGGCAATTTCGAATGAGCGTATGCCTCGCAGAGTTTCATCGAACCGGGGTAAGAACTCCTCGCGTTGTCCTTTAGTAAGATCCCAGACCGTCACCTCATTTTTCCGAAGAATGGCGAGCCAGCGATTGTCAGCGGATAAAGATAGACAAGATTCCTCCACATCATATTCGCGGAGCCCATCGTGTTGGCGATACCTTTTTGAGACCTCGGCGACAGAAAAACGGCGGGTCAATTTTCCGGTTCGCGCCTCCCAAACGTACACATCAAGATCCTCCGTAACGGCCACAATCGTTTTTCCAGCATCGACAAAGCCAAAGCAATCATAGCGGACAAGACAGCCGTTTTTGGGCAATGGAGTTGGCAACAATTCTCCATTGATCGTGTCCCAGACGCGCACCCCACCGTGGCTATCTCGTGAAAGCAGAATCTTCTCTTCGGGACTGAAGGCGATGCTGGAGATGGATCCCTGATGATGACCCAGCGAGTTTTGATCTTTACCCGTTTCAACATGCTGGATCTGAAACGGCCTGGAAGTCACGATGGTCTTCCCATCCTCAATTAACTGCAAACCATAGGAATCCAGATGTCCAGAGGCGGACCGACGCAGACAACGACCCGAATCGAGAACGTAATGACGCAGACCGAGGATCGGGTCACTAATCAGCAGTGTGGCCTTGGAAGTGAACGCCAAATGCCAACGATCCCAACGTCCCAATTTGAAAGAGTGTCGGAGCAACCAGTTATCGACGCCCCATCCTCCGGAAAGATCCTTTCCGGTGTCGATTTCTCGAACCTGGAGATGGCCGTGATTGTCGATTGCAGCAGCATATTTCCCGTCGGGCGACAACACGAATTTCCACGCTGAGAAATCCCATGCGCGTCGTTCTTTGCGAGTGGTCATATCCCAAAAGACAAGGTCTCCACCCGCGGATTCCAAGTTCTCGGCTTTAGCTTGCGGCCACCCCAGTACCGGCTTGCCGCAGTAGTCGATGCTCTCGTCGGATTCCAAATTCGCGGCTTTACCCTGTGGGGAAGATTTTGACACCTTCCTTATCGCGCCAAGAGTCTTGCTGTCGGCGGACCAACAAAAGGTTTTGAATCGAGCGTTTGGATACTCGAATTCCGTTGTCACTTTCCCCGATGCCAGATCGCAGACACGGACGAAACTTCCGAATGTGGTCGCTAGCGTTCGTGCATCGGGAGAAAGAGCCGACTCCGTCGAACTTGGAAGTTGATAGGCTTGCTTTCCCGTTTCGAGATCCCAAACGATTGGAATAGTTCCGTCCATTTTTGCTGTTCCTGGGGTGACTCGACGGAATTCGAGATGATCGGGCGTGAGGAACTGTTTGCCGTTGAACAAGAAGCCGCACTCATCCACCTTGAAACACGCCTTTTCAGGAGAAATCTGCTGCACGATTTTACCGGATGCGGTATCGAGCAACACCATTTGATGCCGAGTCCACTGGATGGGACTGCGAATCACCATCAGCCGTTGGCCATCGAGAGAAAACGACAGCCCATCGGTCACTGTGTCATCGTCCTGCTCAAGAGACCGAGCCCACAACTCTTTCCCCGTTTTTCGATCCCAGAGCCGAATCACCAAGCGTTCGTCTACCGAGTTGCCTTCGCTGGTTGCGAACATCTTGCCATCGCGGGAAACCACCGAGTCAAAATGGCTGAACGCAAAAAAGCTGAACGAAGGTCGAAACCGTGTGGTTCCCAGGCGGGCGATCGCGCCGTCTGGAAGAGGATCGCCGTAACGGTCCATCGGTGGCAGCTCGGCCGCGAATGATGTGAAAGTGAATGCAAGTACCAACGTGGAAGAGCCAAGATACACGGACATGAGGCGTTTCCCCCATCCTGGAGCAAGACGTGCATGTTTCAAGAATTCAACCCTCGCTTGTACTGCGGGCTCCCTGGAGCTGTTCGGGGCGTCCGGGGTGAGCCCGCACGCAAGCAAGGTTCGAAAGTTCATGAATGTCAATTGTCCCTTTTCATCCGACTTTCGCAAGTCCAATTGATGGTCATCAGACTCGGAATGTTCGCCAGGGCGTTCTCACAACCCTGGAACAAACTGCCGTGCCCATTCCATCTCGTTTTCGGTCAACGGCGGTTCGGGGATCTCCTGATAGATGTACTTGCCGTAGCCGCCGGCATCATAGGTTCGATCCAACACTGCTTTGAGATCGAGCGAAACCGGCCCATCCGGAGCCGTGAGTGGGACTGGAATGGTCGGCATCGGTTCGCGGAGGCCAAAAGGCCAAACGCCAACGCGGGGCCGATCTTCGCGGCAATGTCACTCCTTCTTCAGCCCGAATTGCAATCCCTCGCCTTTGAGTCGAAGGAATAATCCGTGCTCATCGCTTCGATTCGCCACCTTGATTACCACAGTGTTCGAGCCTTCTTTCAACTCCACTTCAATTCGGTCGTTGTCGGGCACTGCCTTGCGCGGCGTGCTCGACTCATGAACTCGCTTGCCGTTGACCCACACGCGCATTGTGTCATCTGCTCCCACGAGAATCACCGCCTTCTGTGCCTTCGGAGAATCTACATGAGCCATCGCGTAAGCGGAGGCACCCTTCTTGCTGAACGCTGCCCGAAGATTCAGAAAGCCGTTCGGTTCAGTACTCCGCCGCTCCCAGCTGAGCATTCGTTTCAATTCGTCGCGGTATTTCATTTGCGGATGGCTTTCGATTTCCGGCCCGTACTCGGTTTGCAGATCCCGGCCGAATGGACCAACGACCAGGAACTCCGTGACCATGCCGCGCAACGACTCCTGTGACTCCCGGCTCTTCAAAAATGCAACCAGATCGATGAACTGATCGAAGGTTAATTGCGACACGACGTTATCGGGCATCAGCGATAGCTTCGAAGCGGTTAATTCTTCGAGATCGTTGCGAAGGATCGTTGTATCCTTGCCATTGGCATCGCGGATGACGATCTCCGCCGGTTTGTCGATGACCTTGAGACCTGTGAAAGTCTGGCCGTTCTTGGTTGTGGCTTTGAACGACTGAAACCCTTCCTTGATTTCCTTGCTCGGCTCGATGATCGATTCCATGATCTTCTCGATCGTGCCGGTTTCCCACAATTTGGTAAGGTCCGGCCCAATCTGTCCCCCGAGCCCTTCGAGTTTGTGACAGTTGACACAGGCGAGTTGCTTCGAGTTCAGATAGATCATCTTGCCGCGCTGGGCGCTGCCGCGTGTCCGCACCAACTGCCGAACTCTCTCAATTTCTCCAGGCTGCGCCGAAAGCAGCAAGCCGCCTTTCATCACTTCTGTGAGCATCTGTTTGAGTTCGGGATGTTTTTCGCCGTGCTTGCGCAGGGCCTCGGAAACTTGCGGTAGAAGATCCTTCGTCAATTTCTTGTCGACGAACCGTTGTCCGATGATTTTCGCGCCTTCGGGCCGGGTGCCCAGAATCTGCACGGCCTCGCTCTGCAAGCCGGCATCCGATGATTCCAACAGCTTTTCGGCAAGCGCAGGCGTCGATGCCGGATCGATGGCAGCGAGCGCTCGTAGCGCCTCGATGCGCAAAAACGCAGGATGATCGGCGCTCGAGCAATTCTTTGAGCACTGCGGAACTCGACCTGTCATTGAGTTGCCGAAGCGCCTTGATGATGGCCACCCGCTCCTCGCCCGATCGTTTGTCGTCGCCCAGTGCCTGAATAAGCCGGGGCGCGGCTTCGACGATTTTCCCTTTCTCGATCGCCTTGATCGCGGTGAGTCGAACGGCATCCTGCGGGGAATCGAGCCAGGTCGTCAAGACATTGGAAACCTTCGCGCCCTTTAGATTGCCCGTGTCGGCGAGAACCTCTATCACTGCGGTTTGCACTTCGATCGGCTCCTTGACGCGCGTGACCAGAAATTCCAGCAAAGGAGTAAGTGAGACCGGCGGATCGAACAGGTAATTCGAGTAAGACTTGATCAGTGCCACACGCTGTTCCACACTCAGGTGCGGATCGGCAAGCATTTCCGGTATCGCCTCGGCACCGTCCTTGGTCCGCAACGTCAAAAACGCGGCCACGACCTTGTCTCGATCGACGTCTTTGCCGGACTTGGCCGCACTGATGAGTTGTTGAATGCCGCGTTTGCCCGTTCGTTCGATGGCCCGCACAATGCCATCGGTCAGATAAACGCATTTGCCCTCATCGAACTTGTAGGCTTCAACGAGAACCTCCGCAGCGTTGTCCGCATTGATTCTTCCGATCGCCAACATGATCGCTCTGCGCACGGCAAGGTCGTGATCGCCCATGACTTTCAATAGCACGTTGTGAGCTTGCTGATCCCCGGTCGCACAATGAAGCGCCAATCCTTCGACGGCGACACGGCGAATGTTGGGGTCGATGTCCCAGATCGCTCCGAAGCAAGTTCTTTTTGCATCGTCATTCCACAGCGTTTGAACGATTCCCAGCGCCGTCAGCCGAGCAGGGATTCGGCGCATCCTTATCCGCAACCAACTCCGAAAGCGCTACGCGATTTTTCTCGCCCCGGCGAACCAGTTCCGAGCGAACCACATCACGGATCGTCGAATCTTCACTGCCAAGCAACCCGAGCAATTCCGCGTCGGTTTTCTTGAGAACCTCAGCCCACGAATTCATCGCCCGTCGCTCGATCGCCGGGGTCTCCTTCTCTGCTCCCGGTACATCTCCACCGGCCCATGTGACGCGATAAATTCTCCCATGTTGGCCATCGCCGAATAATCTGCCCGCGCCTCCGGAATCGGTTCGCCAGTCGGCGATGTAGATCGCACCATCGGGGCCAGTCAGCATTTGGCAGGGACGGAAAAGCGGATCATCGCTTCGGAGGAACTCAAACTCGCTGACAGCCTTGAACGTCGAAAAGCTCGGCTCAACCTTGTAGGCGCGAATCAGCTTGCGAAAGACATCGGGATAGTAGAGCCAGCCTCGATAGAAGGCAGGAAGTTGGGTGTCGTTATAGATCAATAGTCCTGCCGGTGCTCCCCGGCCCGTCTTCAACATGGGCGGCATTTTCCCCGGTAATTCACCGTATACCGCGCCGCGCACGGGATCGGGCCGGCAACAGCGTGCCGCCTTGATAGAGCCGCCAGCCAAAATCGCTTTCCTCGGCGACGTGCATGAGCCGGCAGCCTGTAAATTTACTGCCGTCCTCGTTGTCGTTATCGACGTGAAACCAGTTAAAGTTCTCGTCGCAAACGATGTCGCGGTAGGGGTTGCGATAGCCGATCGAATAGGTCTGCATTTTGGACCCATCCAGCTGGCAACGGAAAACCCCGCCCGTCCGCAGCACCGTAGCCCTGCTGCCGTCGGAGCCTTCCACATAGTTGTCGTCATCGCCGGCGGTGATGTAGAGCCAGCCATCGTTGCCGATGCTCAGTCCGGATACTTGATGGTGGTGGAATCCGCAAAATCCTTGCGCGATGATTTGCGGTTTGGCGTTCTTGTTGTCGCCCTTGATGATGTCGGCCAGTTTCCATCGGCGCACGGTGCTTCGGCTCGCGGTATAGAGCCAGCCGTCGTGAATCAAAAGACTCGATGGCAACTCATCTTCGAGAATTACTCTGGCCTGATCGAATACGCCTTTTTCGGGGTTGTAGGTCAAGACCTTGATGAGATCCTTGACCTTCTTTCTCATGGTGGCGACCGAACGGGTGGTGCCATCCTTGTAAGTGAGTTTCTCCGGTGTCTCCGGCCAGGTGTTGGAATCCGGGGTCCATTCGAGGACGAAGAGAGTGCCGTCGGGGCCAAAACGCATCCCCACGGGGTTGATGATCGTCGGAGCGTCCGCAACGATTTCAACTTTGAAACCTTCGGGGGTGCGATAACCTTTGAGCCTGGGATCGAATTTACCCTGATCGACGAACTTCATGCCCTTGGGCATTGGAAGCATTGGGGATTCCGGCTTGGTGAAGTCCGTTTTCGTTTCGGATGCCGGTTGAGCTGCAAGATCGTTCCAAGTCAACGCATGCTGCGCTGAATAAAACCCGCAAGATATCAAGAGCAGGCCGATGGCCAAGATAAACCGCGACAAATGCTTCATCCGAAGGTCTCCGGTCGAGCCGAGATTCAAGTCGATTGTGTTCAGGGTAGCTTAAATGATTGGACGTGGGGAGAGGGAATCGAGTTCCGGGTTCGCTTTTGAGCGGGACGGAGACCCGGGGAGATGTTTGCCAAAGTGGAAAAATCTCTGAATGCCAGGTATTCATCGTGGCCCACTAACGTCGCCGCGACCGCGCCTTGTTGCTGGTTCCTCGCTTGACCATCTTCTTGACCCACTCCACGGTAATCCTGGAGAGCCACTCCTGCAAGACCCAGATCACATTGGAGTGATACTTGCCCCAGCGATCGCGAAGTCGGAACGACAAAGTGTGATCGCGTGGTACCCGACCACCGCCATAATCCCCGTGACTGCCCCAACGACATCGTATTCAGGGAAAGCTTCTTGGATGACCTGGGTCGCATACGCCATCTCGTCGTTCGACGCTTTGCGATTGGAATGGCTGCCCTTCACGTCTTGCCCTCAGCATCAACTATCGAATATCTCGGCCGCCGGGCCTAGTCAAGTGGGTCGGCGACTGCAGCAACAGGCTTTATCCGGAGTGATTTTTGCATAATCGGCGATCCAGCGTCGCTGCTCCGGCGTTTCAGGAACGGCGCAACCCCCCGTGCTTCGCCAACTCGCTCAATGGCTGTTGCCGGCTCTACACCCGACAGGATGAGAAGGTTCCCCTCCTTAAGCTTCCGGTTCTTGCGCAGCGCCCGATCCAGTCATCCCCTGCGACGACAGCGGCGGGATAACAATGACCTCCGAATCGGGTTGCTCCGGATGGCTGGCGTCGTCGCTAAATTCGAGCAGATAATCCAATGAAATGGCAGTGGTGGGATCAGGGTTCATCGGAAGGTTCCTTGAGGAAAAGCCGCTGTCGGATGATGACCTCGCCAGCAAATAGAATCTCTACCCAGTATAGCCCTGCGGCCGGAGGCAGATGCCTATTTCGCTTTCGCAGATTCCGCGTCCCGGCTCCATTTGCACAACCAGAGGAGCGAGGTATCGCGGAGTGTCACAAGATAGGATGGAGCGACGAAAATAGCCTGAACGAAGTCGCTGGTCGCACTAATGTAGTCGTGCTGCTGAGACAACGCCGCACTACGATGAAGCCAGATCGGCGTATAGTTGGGGTCGAGTCGAATCGCCTGAGTATAATCCTGGATTGCCTTGTCAAAATCCCGCTTTCTTGCCCAGGTTTGACCGCGATGGAAGAAGTTAGCTGGATCCTTGGGTTCGAGGCGAATGGCGCGGTCGTAATCGGCAATGGCCTTGTCGAATTCCTTTTTGTCGAGCCATTCATTCCCGCGATTTCCAACGAAAGCCGCGCAGTTGGGATCGATGCGAATGGCTTTGTCATAATCGGCGATCGCTTTATCGTACTCTTCCTTGTCTGACCACGTGTTGGCGCGGTTGTTGAAAGCCCATGCAAAATCGGGAGTAACCTTGAGAAGTGCGGTGAAATCCCGGATGGCCGCATCGTATTCTTTCAATTCCTTCAAGCTGGTTGCTCTATTGCACCACGCTTGCGTGGACGAGGGATCAATCTGGAGAGACCGGTTGAAATCCGAGATCGCCTTGACGTAGTCTTTTTTTTCCGCCCACGCAACTCCCCGACTGTAGAACGCAACGGAGTTTTGGGGATCAACACGGAGTATCTCGTTGTAAATGGCTATGGCTTTGTCGTATTCTTTCGCATTCATATGAAGAACCGCCCGATTGTTCAGGCCGTGAGTTTCCTTCGGATCGAGTCGACTGGCCTCGGAGTAGTCTTCGATAGCTTTTTTGTGCTCGTTTTTGGCCATCCAGGCATCGCCGCGACTCAGGATCGGCAGGGTATTCTTGGGATCGCGACGAATGGCCTCGGTGTAATCCTGAATTGCCTTGTCGTAGTTCTTTCTGGCAGCCCACATCTGCCCGCGAATGAAGAAGATCATCGGGAATTTGGGATCGAGTTTGATCGCTTCATTGCAATCGGACATGGCATTTTCGAAGTCCTTGGAGAACTCCCTGGCAGCGCTGCGACCCAGATAGTAGTCGACATGCTTGGGATCGAGCCAGATGGCCGCGGTGAAATCTTTGATCGCCTTGCCATAGTCCGGCTGAAATGATCCTTGCATCCAGAATTCGGCCCGCTCTTCATAACCGATTGGGTTCTGCGGATCGACGCGAATCGCTTCGCTGTAATCCTCGATCGCTTTTTCAAAATTCGGCTTCGAAGACCAAACCCTTGCGCCTTCTGAAAGCAAGTGAGTAATTGGAATCGATGCGAATTGCATTGCTGTAATCGGAAATCGCTTTATCGTAATCTCGCTTGGCAAGCCAGATGTCGCCGCGCCGGCAGAAAAACCAAGGCTGCTTGGGGTCGAGCCGGATGACCTCGTTGTAATCCGCAATTGCCTTTTCATACTCCTCTTTCTCCAGCCAGGCGTCGCCTCGATTCCGCCAGGTCCACTCGTTTTTCGGGTCGAGGTGAATGCTTTCTCTGTAATCGGCAATCGCCTTGTCGTACTCCTGCTTCTGGAACCTGGCATGACCGCGATTTCTCCAGGCTTTTGCATCTTGCGGATTGAGCCGAATGGCCTCGCTGTAATCGGCGAAGGCCTTGTCGTAGTCGTGCTGATTCGCCCAGGCGTTGCCGCGCAGAAACCATGCCCAGCCCAGCTTTTTGTCGGCCTGGATCAAATCGGTGTAATACTTGAGAGCGTCTTGCGACAAAATGAAATCAGCTTTTTCGACCCAACCCTTCCGCAGAGCGTCTCGAATCCGCAATCGGCCGTCTTTCTCTTCGATGACTCGCTGAACAAGCCCATTCAATTCGAATTGAACCTGTTTGCCATCAATGGAATCGGTGAGTTTGACATTCGCGGTTCTGGTCACGACATTCCGGTCAACCCAGGAATCGTCGGCGGCCAATGCTGAAAGCGAGCCGAAAACCACAGCCAATGTTGCAAGGAAAAACCGCATGCCAAACTCCCACAAGCGCGAACCACCTCGACCGATTGGGAGGTAATCTGGGATTACGCACTTGTCCAATTCGAGCAGATTCATCATTCACGTCAATACCAAGATCCAATGGCGAAAGTGCCCAATGGATGAAATTGGGTAAGAACACTTGAATATGACGGTTTTTTTGAGGCTTCTTCCTGGACGTGACATTGAAGTAGACGCGTTACTCCGAAATGGGAATAGTACCTCAAGGGTGGTTCAACCGATTACAAGTGATTGAGTCGCATTCTCCCCCCGGAAGCCATTTTTGATCAACACAACGGGGCACTAACCATGAACACACGAAGCGTTCAACTTATCGATCAGTCCCGGAGAGTCTTGGCAACCGCTCAAGTTTCCGACGAGTGCGACTACTTCGGGGGAAATATCGATCTCGCCTGTACTCCACTTCCCATTCGCACAATGTTCGAGGAATTCGAGGAGATCGTTAACGGGCAAATGTTCACGTTCTTCGATGACGATGGATCTGCTAATGGCCTACTATCGTGCAAGGTGATCGGATCAATAGATCGGCGTCTTCTTTTCCGTGGCAGCCATGCGCGAAGATCAAATACAATCCCAGTCCGACCAGCAAAAGCCCGCACAACCCGTAAGCATCGGAAGTTAGCCGGAATGCACAAGCTCGGCCGCAACAGTACTCTGAGTTTCACTCTTGACGTCCCTCGAAACGGGTAATTCATTCAGCCTTCCACCGAAACTTGCCTTTCACCTCCGGATTAACGATGCACTCCGCCGGCCATTCCCCATGCGCGAGCCGGGCGATACACTGTGCGGCCAATAGCGCCATGTCATCGCGCGATTGCAAATCTACCCCCGCTGTGTGAGATGTCAGCACCACGTTATCGAGTTTTGTCAGAGGATTATCGCGGGGCGGTTCCTCGTCGAATACATCCAGCCCGGCACCGGCAATTCTTTTGTCTCGCAATGCTTCACACAGATCGCCTTCATGCACGACGGCTCCCCTTGATGTGTTGATGATGAATGCGGTCGGCTTCATCAATGCGAGCGTTTTCTTGTTGACCAAATGTTTCGAGTCCTCCGTCGCTGGTAAATGAAGCGAGAGGAAATCGGCCTGCTTAAAGACATCTTCCAGCATGCAGAGCCTGATGGAGTGCTTTTCCGTAAATGCCTTGTCGGGATACGGTTCGTAAGCGATAACCTTCATCTGGAACGCGCCGGCACGAAGCGCCACGGCTTTGCCAATTCGACCGAGGCCGACCAGGCCAAGCGTTTTCCCCCGCAAGGGAAGATTCGCTTTGCGGGGCCATTCTCCCTGCTGAATCCGCGTATGTTGCGCCATCAAGTTTCTTGCCAGTGCCAGAATGAGCATGAAGGTATGTTCGGCAACGGAATCCTGATTGGTACCTGGGGCAAAAGTGACCACAACGCCGCGATCGGTCGCGGCTTGCACATCAACTGCATCGTATCCGACGCCGGCACGAGCAATAACTTTCAATTCCGGCAGCGCCTCAAGGACGCTGCGAGTGTAGGGCTCAGACCCGGCGAGAGAAGCGTGGATGCCTTTCATCTGGGTCAATAGATCCTCCTCAACCATCTGGACCGGCTTGAGCGGATAGCGAAACTCAAACCGGGCATGTTTGAGAACTTCGAGAAACTCACCCTGCAGACCCGCCAGCGGCGCTGGGCAGATCATGACCTTCGGCATCGCAGCAACTCCTGAAAGAAAGCATCGCTACGACCGATCATATTCCCGCCGCGCGAAGAGTGAAGGATGCTATCGACTTCCCGGCTCGAAATGGGTTGAGATGGGATCTATCGCGCCGTCAAGGATGCAAAAGCCCGCGAAGCGGTAACGATCGACTTCACGCCGTTGAAGAATTCAAAGATTGGTGAGTTGGCGGCCAGATTCGACATAGTGATCGGCGTCACGCCGCAAGGTTAGAAAGCGAATTCGGGGGCTTCGCCAGCCCCTACTTCTTTCCTATCTTGTATGTCTCATCGGAATAACCAGCGTTCTCTGCTTCATCCCTCTGCCCATTTCCGCCGATGAACTAGGCGTAATAGACAGTTTTGTCACTCGACGAAACCCGTCCTCATCGCGAAGGAGAAGGCATGTTCCGTATTATCCGCAAGGGAACGCTTCTGGCTGCGCTCGCTACGGCGACATGCGGAGGTGTGTACGCACTTGCAGGACCAGTATCAAACAACGGCAAGGTATCCCCGGATTCCTATAAACCCGAACAAGTGATCGTCCTCAAGGAGCAGGGGAAACCCTATCGGAAGTGCCTGATCACCTCAACTACAAAGCAGAAAGACGGCAGTTTGTGCTATAAGGTCAAGGCGCTGGATAACGGTGAGATTTTGACGATCTTCGATCGCCATCCGAATGATCCACTCGCAGTCGGACCTCCTTCGGTCGTGAAAAATCCGCCCGCCGGTCCTGACGGCACGATATCGATTCTCCCTCCGGACTCGACGACCAAGTTCGATCAACCACCGGCACCGTCGATGCCGACGAATCTAACCGCCAACGCCGCCGTGGCATCGCAGACTCCGCCGCCAAAGCCGCCGAGCAAGGGTTTGTGGACCCGCATCTTTGGGCCGTCAGCAACGTGTTCAAAATCATCGTCGTCTTGCACGGCCTGTCAGAACGGCAACCCTGTTCCGCTCATCAAGCCACAGCCTACGGGCAGCGCGGGCGGGAAACCGACAACCGCTGCCGTGACACCGTACTCCCCGAGCACGGCACCGAGCAACCGCCGCTTGCCGAGACGATTACCGCGATTCCATCGGGGCGGACGAACGTGACGATCCCTGGTCCGGTGCTGCCACAAACAAGTCCACAAATGTTGCCGATCATCGCCGCGGCACCATTGCCCAAGTACGGTCCCCTGCCCGAGGTGAACGATGGCGAATTGAACCTTACGGAGTTCAAGATCGCACTGAAGGGAGCGCTTCGACCGTCCGAGCGTGAAATCGCGGCCGAGAAACTGATTGAGAGTCCAAAGGGCGACACTCCGGAAATCCGCTCGTTGTTGCTGGTTTCTGCTCAGCAAGACCCGGCACCGACCGTTCGGCTAACCTGCCTTCGCTGCCTGTCGAAGCAGGGCATCAAGGACCAGGCTCTGATGACGACCCTGGTCGCCGCACAGCAGGATCGGGATGCGCGGGTTCGCAAGGAGGCCGGCCTCTGGCTGGCAAGATTGTCCTTAAAGCGGTAGTCAGCTCAGCGCAGAGCACAGACTCCTCCAAACAGGGGTTTCGATTCATCCGGGAATTCGGATGAATCGAAACCCCCGTTTGGGTTTCGCCGTCCATTCCGTAAAATCCCGGTGGAGGTTTCCTGAATTCCATGAGGAGTCATTGTCATGCAGCAAACACTCATTCTGTTAAAGCCCGACTGCATTCAGCGTCGCTTGGCCGGCTCGATCATTCAACGCTTTGAACAAAAAGGATTAAGGCTCGCAGCCATGAAACTGGTCAATGCCGACATTCCCCTTGCCCAAAAGCATTATGCCGTTCACGCCGGCAAGGGGTTCTATCAATCTTTGATCCAGTTTTTGACGAGCGGGCCGACGCTGGCATTGGTCCTGGAAGGGCGTGAGGCCGTTGCGGTTTGTCGAAACTTGATCGGCGCAACCGATGGTGCGAAAGCCGCTCCCGGTACGATCCGCGGAGATTTTGGGCTAAGCGTCCAAAACAATCTCATCCATGGGAGCGATAGCCCAGACAATGCCGCGAACGAAATTGCGCTTCGGTTTGACCCGAAAGAGTTAGTCTCATACACGATGACGGATGCTGCCTGGATCGGTTAAACTCAATCTATCAATCCGCTTCCTAACGGTCGCGGCTCGGATGATCGGGATCCAGTTCAGTTCAAGTTTTCATTCACGGCTGCGGCCATTGGGTGAACAACGGCATTTCGATGTGTTGCTCTTTGCTCCCACACAAGTACAGGTCGCACCTTATCGCATCGGCGATGTTGCCGTCTCCAGGCATCACAAACCACGAAACCATACCGACGATTCGCCAGCCGGCTATGAGGCGATCCTCGATTTCTTTACGAGGCCGAGGAGAGTTAGTCGGTCCTATCTGTATATCGCAGATCCATAATCGTCCCCCACGCGCCTCGAGACTCTCCCAGTTGATCTTCCCTTCCCAGGTTACAGGGTATTTCTGAATGCCGAGATTCCACCACAGTAACGCATTGCCATACATTTTGCCGGTGGTGACCATTATCTGGTCTGTGTGTTGCATTTTACTAGTGAGTTCGCGGACTACCTTGCGCGTCCACAACGCATCATTGTCTCGATAGGGGCGATAGGCCTGATAAACAATCGCTGCGAGTCCAAGAAACAGAAGAACACAACACCAGGCCCTAGCATACCAGAGCCGAACGGTCAACGACTTGGACCAGCGTTCGATGACGTGCGCCATTCCGGTTCCCATTAACAGACAACAGGCCGGCGAAGATGTTGCGATAATCGACAGGAGCCGCCATAAGGATACTTGTGCAAGATTGCTGCAAGCAGGTTTAGCGCAAACGGTGCCAGCATCATCGTGAGTAATGCGGCCCCGACCCGTTCGCCACCAAACGACCGAACCGATCAGTGCCATGATTAACGTGAGGCCGCTGCCGCCGTGCGAGTCGCCATAGGGATAGGCCATCATTTGCCCGGCCTGCGTGTCGAGCAGCCACAACGGCCACTGGACCAGGGAATCGGGAGGAAAGCCGTCCGCCCAATACTCCAACAGATAGGACTGGACGTCGCTCGTTTCTGGGTTGAGTTGTTCTCGCCCCACGAATGAAAGATGGGCATAGAAGCTGGCGATCATCAAAAGATTGTAAACCGCAAACCAGAGTTTTGTCCTCCGGCCCGGCTGTCGCCACACGGTCGGGAACAATGCCAAACTAATCGCTCCGCCCACAAATACGATCGGGTAGGAACTTGCCACTGCGAATGGAACGATGAATGCCAGCAGCGCGAGCCTGCCTGAGTAACTTGGATGCCGGAGCCAACTGACCGCGATCGACGCCAGAGCCAGCGCAAGAAGAGATCCGCGCTGTAGGGTTTGACGAAGCACGACATCGCAATCGGCCAACTGGCAACGGCCAGGATGCCCACGCTAAGCATCGCTGCCAGGCGAGATACCGTCTGCCGGGCGAGAAACCACATCAACCATAGAGAACCGCAGCCGAAGAGAAACGGCATGAGGCGCATCGACCATTCTGAAGTGCCGAGAAGTCGTTTGATCGCGAGTTCGGTCCAGAGAAACAAAACCGGAATCACCTGCCCGCATTCGAGTTGCTTGGTGAGGGCGAGATAATCCCGTTCTAAAAAATTCACGGTGACAAACGCCTCGTCGCCCCAGATCGGAAATCGTAGGGCATAGCGCTCAACGCGGACAATCAAGCCGATTGCGAGTAGCAGTAACGCCATGTACCGAAGCGAACGAGTATAATCGCGATAAGAAAGAATCGGTCCGGCATCAACCATTGGATTCGTTATTTCCTGGGGACGTGCGACCAGAGATTGTTCTGTCACTGGCATGGCATGCTCCTGTTTGACGGGGCGCAGAGGCGTGGCAGCGTATGCACGCCGGCAACAACCGAGACTGAACCGGGCTTACGCCGCGCCGCCTGACCACCGCATTCCGAATTAATCATCGAATCTCAATCTCAGCTGGGTTTACTGAATCAGGAGTTTCATCATGCGATTCGCCGTTCTCCTTTCTCTGCTGGTCCCCTTACTTGCGCAGAGCGCTGAAATCGGACCGTGGAATCTCGATAATCTGCGCAAACCTCCCAAAGTTGAATGGCTCGATAAGGAAGCCCCATCGTATGGTTCTTGACGGCTACCGATCAAAGAAAAGCCACGGTGAGTACGGAACATATGGGGTATGCCAGCCGTGAGCATGATGGAGGTGCGCAAGACGCGAAACGCGATCTGAACGCCACGAACAACGACATCATTTACTTCTCAAAGCCGATGGTCTCTCGCCACGGCTATTTGCTCAATAAGCCCAAGACATACCATCTCTATGTCGGCTTGTCACCCCGTGGCCATAGGGGCCGGGACGCTCGCTGAAGGCGTTGAGTACTCCCAGCGGCTGACTGATCTTTCGCCTGTACGGGCCAGAAAAGGCGTTGTTCGATAAGACCTGACGTTTCCGACAAAAGTCCGTTTTCTCAAGTCAACGCCTGAAAAACTGCGGCGTAATTGAGGTCGGAGAGCCCAAAATCGACTTTTGTCGCAGACGTCAGACCTGGACGTTGCCGGATGTCGAAAAGGTGCCTTGATAAAGGGCGCTTAGGTTAAGCGGCCGAACAACTGGCACTGGCACTGGAGCTGCCTTCGGTCGATCAGACCGAAGCATTGAACATGCCCTTGCTAGCTTGCCGTGTCGTTTCATGCCTTGCTGCTCTTGATCCAGCCGCCGACCGCTTACCGATCTCGTCAATCGCCTTCGCCGCAAAGCCGTAGCTCTCGACCTTGAGGCACTGCAAGTCCTTGGCGAGCCGCATCTGGAACCGCAGGATTTCCAGCACGAGATTGGCTTGCTCCAGCAACTCCTGGCGGTTGCGTGGTGAACTTGGCCCGGATCAGGATTTCCAGCAGGTCATAGAGGTTCCGTTCGATCCGTTCGCCCAGCACAAAGCGGTGATTGCGGGGGAATTTGCCCGTGTGTTGCAGGTCCACAGGATCAAGTCATAGGTTTTCGCGATAACGATCAGTTCCTCGAACTTTTCCCGGCCATTCCAAGTCTCTATAATAAACATTTGAATCAATTCGCATTTTCAGTTCGACCCCTTCGGGGTAGGGAAAGACCAATACAAAGCAAAGAGTAAAGCAGTAAAGAAATCAAGGCGTAAAAGTCCTCGCCGGACGGAAACCGATAGTTGATGTAGCGGTTCGTCGGCACATTGTTGTTACGGTAGGCAGAGCGCACGTATCGACGCAGGATTGACGAACGAGCCGCCACGCAACACACGGCTATTTGTACTTACTGATCATCAATATCATCTTCCTTGTCTTCGCTCGCTTCCTCTCCTTGAGGATACGCCTTGTAACTCTCCTGACACCACGTAAACACATTCCCCTGCACGTCGAATAACCCCAGATCGTTCGGCTTCAGGCTCCCCACCGGCCACGTCCGTTCTTGCGAGTTCTTCTTGTACCACGCATACTTCGGCAGCAACTCTTCCGTCTCCCCGTAATACCGGCTCGTCAACGCACCCGCACGGGTCGCATACTCCATCTCCGCTTCCGTCGGCAACCGATAACCCGTCAGACTCAGGTAGTTCTCCTTCAACTTCGTCACCTGTGCCCTTGATCTCGTAACACCACTGGTCTTCGGCGAATCCCCTCTTCCTTGCTCAACCAGTTGCAGTACGCCGCCGCCTCATACCAGATCACGCCCACCAATCGGGCAGGTCGGTTCGGGATAACGCTCTCATCTCGCTGTGCCGAATCGTCGGCTGAAACCGCCGGAATTGCTCCATCGTCACCGACTTGGCGGCAAGGGCAAACGTCCGACCAATCCGCTTCTTGTGTTGCGACTCTCATCGTCATACCTGTCCTGCTTCCGTGGGCGGCGATCCCATCACGAACTCCACCGGGCCAGGAATCACCACCATCGTCTGGCCCTGACCGTTGACGTACCACTGCGGCGGCGTCTTCTCCTTGTCCTTCGCCAACAACTTGCCTGATGCCCTCCAGCCGCTTCTCTCGCTGCTCCTCGTCCTTCGCCCACTCCTCGTTCACCTGTTTCAGCCACGCCTCCTGCTTCCACGTCCGCAACAGCCATTCCGCCGCCGCATGAAGGCCCGGATCGGCTCGCCGTCCGATACATCTCCTGCAACTTCGGCAGCAACGCCTTACGATCGTCCAGCGAAAAATCCTTCTCGCCAAACTCCCCCAAACTCAAGAGCAACGCCCGCCGAATCGTGATGTCCGTCTCTTCGTCCAGACGCTTGACGATGGCCCTGGCGTCGGCACCCAGCGGACTCAGGCGATGAATCAGATAGCTCCGCACCCGCGGATCGGGGCTGATGCTTGAAGCAGCGGCCAGACCTTCTCTGGCTGGTTCATCCTCAACAGGGCCACCGCCGCATTCGCCTGCCGCTTCGCCAGCTTCTCCCGGCTCGTCGTCCGAGGAAGGCAGTTCGGGTGGCAACTTCTTGTCGATCTCACCGATCAGCACGGACAATCCTTGCTCGCCACGATCCTTGAACTTCGGATAGATCACGGCGAACTGCTTCTCGTCGGCGTCCATCAGCAGATCGGCCAGAACCTGCGGCTGGTCGGCGGCATAGTCGGCAAGGATGTTCGTCGCCAGAGTCCGTTCCGATTCCCGACCGATTGGCGATTCCGAAAGATGCCTGCCAGCGGACTGCAGCAGCTTTCCCTTGCACCGGGCGAAACGCCTCGATCCACGAGGCCCAGAAACACCGGATTCTCCGCCACCAGATCGTTGCCACGACCGGGCCACTGCACTTTCGCCCACTTCTCGCTCTCCGGGTCGTACTTCGCCAACGCCGCCGCCGCCCGCAGCCGTTGCGATTCCTTGCCCTTTTCCGGCGTTTCCACCACCGCCCACAGCTTGTCCAGCAATTCGTCCTTGTGCGGGGCCAGGGCGTCACGAATCACCGGCACTTCGTGCGGCTCGGCATCGAGCAAGCCGACCGTAGAGGTAATCGACCTGCGTGGCGTCCACCGGCAACAGGGCAAGGCTGGCGTGGAGTTTCTGCCGGGAGTTCGTCTGCCGCCTTGTCGTACTCTTCATGCAGCAGCGGATCGGTCCACTGGCGATACTCGGCCATCTCGCCGATGATGCTGGCACTTGAGCCGTGTCCGCATTCGAGAACCGCTTGCACCAGCCCAGCGGCATGGGTTGCCTTCCGCTTCTCCTCAGCCTGCTCACGGATCGCCCATTGCCCTCGACCTGATCACGAATCGCCAACCGTGAAGCGACGCAGCCAGCAACGGCAACCACCATCCCCGCACCGCATGATACCGGCTCGCCTTCGCTCATCATCTTCCGCTGCGGCGGCGTCCAGTTCTTCTTCTGCGTCAGCCAGCGGATCTTGAACCATTGCAACAGCGACGGCAGTTGCCGGTTCTCCGGGCGAGCGTTCCAGACCGCCGCACGATCCGCCAGCAGCAGTTCGGCCCGGCCTCGCCGAGTCTCCTTCTGCTTGCGGGTCAGCCAGTCTCGCAGCGAAGGAACCAGATAGTCGTGGGTGAGTTGGTAGTATTTCTGCCCTGGCTTGACCTGGAGAACGGAATCGGTGCCTTCGTCCTTCCCTTCCGGGTCGGTCGGCGTGATGAGGCGGATTTCGCTGTCGAGAATGCGGATCAGGTCATCGAAGTCCTTGGGACGGCTCCCATAGCCCGACGCTTCCAGCAACTCGGCATACGACCGCATGTGGCCCTTGATGTCGGTGCCGGATTCGGGCAACAGGGCTTTCAGGACGGCCCTGGCCGCTTTCTGGTGGTAGCGGTGTTCGGGAGGAGCCGTGGCCGCACTGAAGGTTTCTTCGAGGAAGGTGACGCCGACGCCCTCCGTGCCGCCCACTGCTTTCAGCGTGGCGGCGTCCACGCTTTGCCCTTCATCATCTCGGCAAACAGGGCCAGCCGGACGCAGATGACCTTGCCTTCCTGGGCCAAGCCGGACACGGCCTGTTCGAGAAACTGCTTCTGGTCCTTGCTGGTTTCGCTGGGATTGTCAGGCAGTACGCCGAAGGCCCGACCGAACGCCGCCAGCACTTTCTTGGCATGGCGAATCGAAGAGATCGACCGCCGCCGAGTTCTGGCCTTCGACAGTCGAACTTCCAAGTCCCGCATGAACCGGGTCGCCGCCATCCAGAAATCATCCCGCACCATGACGATGCACTGCACCCGGCCGCCGTCGCACTGCCGCAGGGCTTGCACCAGTTCGGTGTTTTCTTCTTCCTTCTTGGCATGGAGCCATTGCTCGAACTGGTCGAGGACGATCAGCACCTTCTTGCCCACAGGAATGCCCTGCCCCGGCGCAGTGCGGCCAGCGTCTCCTTCAGACCCAGGTTGTCAGGCAAGCCCAGGACATCGTTTCCGCAGACCGTTCAGCAGGCGGACTTCTGTTTCCTCAGCAGTCGCTTCGACGTAAACGGCGATCACGTCCTCGGACAGGCGAGGCAGCAACCCCGCCTTCACCAGCGACGATTTGCCGCACCCGGATGGCCCGTAGATCAGGCCCACCGAGAAGGTGTTGTCGGCGTCCGTCTCTTCGATCCGGGTCTTCCAGAACCGAATGCTGTCGGGCAGCCCGTCCCGATCCCGTGGCCCCGGCAGCAGTTCGAGGAAGAAGTCGGCGTCGTGGGCATCGAACGACCGCAAGCCTTTCGGCACGATCTTGATCCGCTGGTGGTCCGAGGTCGGCGTCGGCGTGGCCGAGGCCGCACCGGATCGCCCGAATGCCAGCGATGTGGATGGCGGTTGCACGACCGCCATGCCCGAACGAAAATCGCACCCTCTGGCATCAGGGTTAGACTGTTGGTTGTCGGTCTGCTCGGCCAAAAAGTGCCGCAGATCGTCGGCCATATCCTTGGCCGTCATGTACCGCTCGGTGGCCCGCTTCGCCAGCGCCTTGAAGCAGATCCGTTCCAGTTCCTTCGGAATGCCTTCATCCATCTGCCGCAGCGGACGAGGTTCGTGAGTCGCCACCTGCTCCATCAGTTCGGCCTGCGAGTCGCCCCGGAACGGCTGGCGTCCGGCCAAGAGTTCGTAGAAGACGACGCCCAGGCTGAAGATGTCGCTGCGGCCATCGACCCGATGTCCTTCGCCACGGGCTTGCTCAGGACTCATGTAGGCGGGAGTCCCGGCGTAGCGTGGCCCCTTGCCGACGTCCTGTTCTCGCAGGGCCAGCCCGAAATCGGCGACGAACGGTTTGCCGCTCTTGTCGAGGAGGATGTTGCCGGGCTTGACGTCCCGATGGACCAGCCCTTGCTTGTGGGCGTAATGAAGCGCCTCGGCCACCGTCGCCACCAGTTGGACCGCTTCGTTCAATGAAAGACGGGACTGCTTGAGCCTTGTGGCGAGGTCCGTGCCATCGATGTATTTCGAGACGATGAAGCAAGGGCAATCCTCGGTGCTGCCGACATCATAAACGGGCACGATGTTCGGGTGATCGAGGTTGGCTGCGGTGCGGGCTTCAGTCAGGTAGCCTTCGGCGGCTTCGGGGCGATCCACCAGTTTGCGATGCGGCACCTTGATGGCGACGAGCCGCTGCAACTGCCCGTCGTGGGCGAGGTAAACGATTCCGAAGCCGCCTTTGCCCAAAACCCTCTCGACGCGGTAGCGACCGATTTGCGTTGGTAGGGCGGCGGCGGCGGAATCCACAGCGGACGATTCTCTGCGGTTCGGCTGGAAAGCACCGGTTTCTTCAGAGTCGTTCATGGCTCAAGTCGCCCAGAACTCAAGGTTCCTGTTTCTGCCGAAATTGTACCGAGAGTGCTTGGCGAAAGCCATTCTGATAGATTCATGTACGAGTGATCGATCACAACTCGGAAAATTGAGGCTGCGGATTGTGACCTTGCGCACGTCGGTCCGCCCGACCGAAGCATCGAGTACGCGATTTGCGCGCGTCGGTCGATCAGACCGACGCGCAAGGCTTTGTGGCCGTGTTGCAGAAGGCAATCCTGGAGCTAGTCGCCTCTCGGCATGCTCTTGTGCCGGATCGCTTTCCCCGCCAGAGCGTCCGTGTATGTTCCCGCGCTGATCGTCAGCACCCCGTTGACGAACAGGTAGCGAACCCCCTCGGCGTACCGGTGGGGCTTCTCGTAGCTCGCTTTCTCGCGGAACGTTTTCGGATCAAAGACCACGACGTCGGCGAAGTAGCCGGCCTTCAAGTAGCCGCGCTCTGGAAGCCGCAGAATGTCTGCCGGCAGGCCGGTACAGCTCCGCAGCGCTTGCTCCAGCGGGACTATCTTTTTCGCCAGCGCATATTCACCGATCTTGCGCGGGAAGGTGCCGTAGGAGCGTGGATGGGGGACGGTGTCCTCGGTGATGAGCTGGGCGCTGCCATCGCTGGCCGTTGCCACGTAGGGCTGTTTCATGATGAACTCGACGTCTTTCTCGCTCATGGTGTAGCCAACCACAGAGGCATCGCCGTTGCGCACGATCTCCAGCGCAATCTCTTCCGCGGGACGTTTTTCCTTGTTGGCGATCTGTCCGAGGGTCTTGCCTTGCCACTCCGGCCGTCTGGCGTAGCGTGCGATGTGCAGGCTGGTTTCCGCGTCCCATTCGACGATCAGCGTTTTCACCGCCTTGAGGAGCTCGGGCTTGTTCTCGGCGAGGCGGTCGGCGATCTCCTTCGGCGTGCCGCGGAGATAGCGGGGAGGCACCACGGTGGCGCTCATGCTGGTACTCCAGGCGGTGTAGGGGTACTGGTCGGCGGTGACTTTCCGTCCTGCCTCGCGCGCCCGCTCAATGCGTGCGAGAGCCGCCTCCACCGTCACGCTCCGCACCTTCAGGGAGCCCCGCTTGAGGTGGGAGATGTGGACGGGCAGCCCAGCTCGCTCGCCAATCTCCAGAGCCTCCACAATGGATTCCAGCAGCCCCTCTTCTTCGTTGCGCATGTGCGTGACATAGAGCCCGTCGTAGATTGCCGCCACCTTCGCCAGCTCGATGATCTCTTGCCGGTCAGCATAGGAGCCGGGCACATACCATAGGCCGGTGGACAGGCCCCAGGCACCGTCCTGCATTCCCTGTGCCGTGATTCTTTTCATCTCGGCCAGATCTTTTTTTGTGGGCTGGCTCGCGGCGTTGCCTTTCATAACCTGCTGTCGCAGGTCGTTGTGCGGGACGAGATGCAGGACATTGGTCCCGATCTTGCCATCCTCAAGCTTCTTCAGGACGGCACCGACATCGACGCGCCCAAAGCCGCAGTTGCCGGTCACGACGGTGGTGACGCCCTGGAAGAGGTAATTGAGATTGACGCGGCGGTCCAGCCTGGTGAGACCGGGCTCGAGATCGCAGTGCGTATGCAGGTCGATGAAGCCGGGGGCGACGATCAGCCGCTCCCCGTTGATCTCTTTCGGTTTGCCGGCCACGCGAAAGGTGCCGACGGCGCTGATCCGCTCGCCCCTGATGGCCAGATCGCCTTTGTAGGGAAGCTCTCCGCTGCCGTCGTGAATCGTGACGTTGCGGATGAGGAAGTCGGCTTCGACGAGCTTCTCCTCGGTTGCTTTCAGAGCCCTCTCGTCTTTGAGGAGGCAGCCAAGGGTTACCGACAGGGAGAGGAGGCCCAAAATGCTTATCCAGGTTTTCATGACGTGTTGTGCCTCATCGAGATGGCCCCGCTGCGCGGACGCGCTGATTGCCCACGGTCGAAGAGTGAGACGCACAAAGGCTGCCCACCGAGCCCGTAGACAAAACGGATACTTGTCAGAGAGACAGTTTGCCGCGCACGACCGTCATAGTCAATCGCTTCCTTAGACTTGCTGGCTTTTATCATCTCAGCACCTTACGCGCTGCGGTCCGCCCGACCGCCGCCGTTTTCAACATGACTATCAGCAGATCACTTTCGCTTTCCCCACGCAGTTCGTCCAGCAACTTGCCGCACTTGACGATAAAGACCTTCGAAAGCTACTCAAACCCTTGGCAGGTATCGCAAAGGCTGCCCTTGAATCCGGCCAAGTAATGCTGCTGCGGAATTGCGTTTAAGAACGCGAATGATCCGAACGGCTGCCTTGCCGGCTCTTCGCGCACCGGCCCCGAACCTTTTCGCTCCGGACACGCTCTACCTGATCGGCACCTGCCGGATGACCGTTGCCACAAACACGACGGCACACCTTCCCACACTCTGCCCTCGGAGCTCGCACATGGACCGTTCGCTGATCGAAACGTACGTAGCCGGACCGGCCAAGCTTCGCGCCGCGGTCGCGGGACTGACGCGCGAAGACCTCACGGCCCGCCCCGGACCGGGCGCGTGGTCGATCCTTGAAGTAGTCGTTCACATCGCGGACAGCGACGCCATCAGCATCGATCGCATGAAGCGGATGCTCAGCGAAGACAACCCGCCGCTGCTGTACGCCGATGAAACGGTTTACGTCCAGCGCTTACACACTCATGACCAGGATATCGAAGATGCGCTCACGCTACTGGAAGTCGGTCGGCGGCAGTGGGCGCGGGTACTGCGCCTGCTCCCGGACGAGTCCTTCTCGCGCTCTGGCCAGCACAACCGCCGCGGCACAGTCACCGTGGCGGGGTACGTGGCGGGCTACATCGATCACATCGACGACCACCTGAAGTTCATCGAAGGCAAGCGCACAACCTCGGCAAGCCGCTACCCTGCCGTTGAGAAGCTAAGACAAGCAGCAGACCGCGCGACAGTCCATCAGCCGCCACGCGTAATGTTTCAAGGTCAACAGATGCCACCATGCTCCGGACCCAGACGTAACATCCCAACAACATGGTCCCAAGCGGCACGATCCAGAGGCTCAGCGCCAACAGCAGGCCGATGACGCCCGCTATCGCTTGCCGCGCGGCCAGAAAAAAAATCTTGTGTTTTTTTCATTTTAATGTCCTGTTTTGGTGTCGGCTTTCGCTTAAGAGGGTAAAGGGCTCTGTTGCTGATACTGAACAGCGAAAACAGCAAGAATGAAGAATTGCCTGTGAAACTGGTGAACGGAAAGATCGGGGTTAATGTGGAAGAGGTGCAATTACCTCCACCATAGAAGGATTCCCCTTCGCTTACATCGACAACTTCTGAGCATTCTTCGATTCCTACAGGGAAATGACCGTATCCGTGAGGCTACATGCCAAGAGCGGGCGGATTCGATACGCCGTCGCCACTCGGCACCCCCTCCGTGGGCCACCCAACCACGGACGGGGGTTCTTTTTTGGCATCTCGCTAATCGACCCGACCGAGCCGACGAGACTTCTGCTTGGCGGCGACGCTTACCCGCCGAACTGCCACGTCGCAGGGCTCTTCTCCGACAGCGCCGAATCGAGAATCAGTTGGCGGCCGATCGATATCCGTTCTTGCGCAATCACCATTTTGACCAGGTTGAGACCTCGACGAAATCGTCCGATTGTTTGAGAAGAAGCTTCACTTGCTCGGAATCGCTCGCAGCAAACTGCGCCAAGTCATTCCAGCTTCCACTCCAGGATGCCTCCAGACCAACCGTCCTGAAGCTGGACTTCGAGACGAAGAGCCTTGGTTATCACGGCTTTGAAGGTGACCCGGTTGAAGCGATCCATTTCACTGCCGTGAGGGGAAGTTGCCGTGACCGGTTTCCACGAACCGTCCGCGGAATAGAGCACCCGCCAGGAGCGCGGCACGCGGCAATGGGCTCCGATGCGCCGCTCGTCCCACCAGTAGACCGAGACCCCGGAAACCGTCTGGGGAGTCGACCAATCGTATTGTACCCATTCCTTGGTGCCGCGGTGATCCCACCAAGTGAAGCGCGGAATCCTGCTGTCGTCAGAAGCGGTCGGCTCGGCTTGATCGTTCAGTGCTGCGGGCGAATCGTTACGCCAGCAGTGGGAGGCCGTGGGCGTGGCCTGGCTTGCGGGTGTGCGAGGCGGCAGCGGACGGGCCTGGCCCTCGCTCTCGGCCACCCAGACCATCATCTCACCCGCCCGACGATTGGCGTTCGCGAAGTAGGGGACGGCAGTGAACTCGAACTTGGTCTTCGTCACATCGCGCACTTCGGGAAATGGACGGTAAAGCGCCTCCGGCCATTCAGCACGGTGAAGGGCCAGCGCCGACCCCTGAACCACAGCCACGCCGCCAAGCAGGTCTGCTCGGAATCGGGTGGTAAGTGGCGATTCTTTAGGGAGCACCAGATTTCTTATGTGGCCGCCGTTGTCCACTGACTCGAAACAATAGACGAGCGGTCCCCGCAGGATCGCGACACGCCCGTAGTCAGCTTCCACCTTCGGGTGGGCCTTGAGTCGCTGCACCGGCATGGGGAGCAACAATTCAACGGCGTCACCGCTCCGCCATTTCCGTTGGAGAACGGCGTAGCCGCGGACCTTCTCGATCGTTAACATTTGCTTCCCGTTCACCTTCAACACCGGTTTGTCGCACCACGCGGGCAGGCGCACGTTCGAGCGCAAAGTCGGCTTCGCGCTCCGGCTCGACGGTGAACACGATCGCGCCGTCCCACGGATAGCGCGTCGTCTGCCGGAGCACGACCTTGGTGCCGTTAACGGTCAAGGTCGCCCGGCTGCCGACAAACAGGTTGACGTAAACGGCACCCGGCCTTTCCGCATAGATGTAGCCTGGCAATCCGCCCACCATTTTGAGAAACATGGGCGGACAGCACGGACATTCGTGCCAAGCCCAACGGGACCGCTGTGGACCGGCTTCGAGCGGATTCCGGTAAAAATAGGTGTTGCCTTCGAGCGAGATGCCCGGCAGAACCCCATTGTAAAGTACCCGCTCCAGTTCATCCACGTACCGGGCGTCGCCAAAGGCCAGGCTCATATTGTGGTGGAAGAAACCGGCACCGACGGCTGCGCAGGTCTCGGAATAACCATTGTTCGGCAGGACGTAATCGGGACCGAATCCCTCGTGTGCGGCCTCCGCACCCAGGCCGCCGGTAACGTACATACGGCACCGAACCATATTCTCCCAAAGCCGCCGTGCGGCCGTGAGATAGTCCTTGCGGTCGGTAGCGTTGGCGGCAGCGACCATACCGGCGCAGAGCAGCGTGGCCCGCACCGCATGCCCTTCGATAGTCGTCTTCTCCAGGACTGGCATGTCGTCCTGTGCGTAGGAGCCGAAGTTCTTCCGCCCTTCGTGTTTGCCGCGGTTCTCAATCCAGAATTCTGCGAGAACAAGGTAACGCCGCTCCTCCACCGGCAAACCGATCTGCTTCTTCAAGCCCGGCTTTTCGCGATAGAGAAGGTACAGTTTGATCAGCGCCTCCTCACCCAACGAATGGCCCGGCACGACGTTCTTCTTCGGCGGCAGGTCCCATCACGTCCGCCATATGATTGGCCAGCCTGGTCGCGACTTTGAGCAGCGGCGTCTTGCCCGTTGCGCGATAGTAGTGCACCGCCGCCTCGATCATCGCACCGGCGTTATAGACATCGTGCTGCTCGACGTCGTTGCCGCCATTGAGGCCCCAGCGCCGTTGGGGTGCCATCAATTGGGTCCACGTGTTTAGATAGCCATCGGGGTCTTTGGCCGAAGCTGCGGCGATGCGCTCGACGTAGCCGTCCACCCGCTTCTCCAATTCGGGGTCCGAGCCCGCCGCAAGGAAATCCGCGCTCGCCCGGATCATTTCATAGATGAGCCCGTCGTACCATTCCGGCCCCGCGTGCTCCCCGTTCTTGCCGTCCCGGACACGATCGAAGTTGTTGATCGCTCCGCCACGGTCTTTCTCGAACTTGGTAAAGCAATCGGGAATGGTGATTTCTGCGCCACACCTTGAGCTTGGGCGACCAGAACTCGTCGTTAATGGCGACCTGTTGAATGGGAACGGCCGTCAGCGGATGGAGATTCGTGTCCTGTGCTGAGGCCCGCGTAGCCAGCGCGATCGCAATGGTCGCCGCGGTAATAATCTTTTTCATGGGAATCTTTCTAAGGAGTATGAAGTCAATCCTGCCGCACGGCATTAGTCTGGACGTCGGAGCAGGATGGGGTCGTTTTTAGAGAACCGAGACTTCGCTGGATTCGTCGCTGATCTTTTACTAACTATTTGGGTCCGCTTGCGGCGGCCTTTATCCACCAAAAAAACGACGCAAGGTTTCGGCCGCGGTGCCATTGAGGAGGCGAGTGATGCCGGACATATCGAGATTTTAATCCAACTTTCTCCATTTCGGCGTATAAATCCGTTGTGTCGGCGGATCTTTTTAGGTGTGGGCAGTTACGACTTGTTCCTGGGCACCCAGAACGCGCGATTTGGGCGCGTCGGTGGATTCATTCATCTTCCCGATTGATGCGGTCACGCGGGAAGGCGGAATCACGCTCGGTGCAACAGAATAGCGTGTTCCGATCGAGGCCGGCTGCGAAACGCCGACATCGTTGGTTTATGAAAGTGGGGGCGCTGCTGGGATGCTCGAGCTATGGGCAGGAATCCGCAGCAGCGAGCCGTTTCGGCCACGATTTCATCGGCGTAAAGCGTACACGAACCTACCGCCGAATCCGCCATCAGCAATATCATGGGCTTCCCTTGAGGGAGCACTCTTGCTGCAGCTTGGAAAAAGGAGGCCAACTCGCGCGACCACTTCTCTCGCGCCTGGTGCGGATCGATGCGATGATAGGTGGATCGAGCACCCAGTTGGCCACGAGCCAGAGGCGCGGGATCCAGATCCAGCCAGCGCAGTCGAAGTGCGTGGTGGGTGAGATAGTCGTAGGTCGCAGCATACGGGGGCGAAGTGATGATCGCATCCACGCTTTCAACCGGTAGTTGACGCAGTTGGGTGGCGTCGTCCTGGGCAACAAACGACAGAGGTGGCGGCGAAGGGAGGAGTTTCGACAGCACAGAGAGTTGACGCGCCCATTCCTCCATTTTCCGAATGAAGAACTGGGCCACATGGCCCGCAGCCGTCCGTCGGCCGGCAACCCGGCCGGATGTATCGCCACGTTTCCTCGACATTTTCACAAGCATTGCCGACAACACCAACGTAAGATCCGGATAAGCGGGATCATCCGGCATTTGTTCGATTTTGGATCGGAGCGAATCGAGCTCCAACAACACGTGCATCTCGAAGAGTTCAAGATCGTCCGTGGGGAATCGCCTGGTTGCGCCATCTCGGTTTCGACGGCGACGATCCGCATATTCTGCGCACATTCGTGCTGCCGTGACGAGATGCTGGAGTTCTCGGTCGGTTCGGGGCCGGAGTTTACATTGTGCAAGTCGCACGGCGAGAGGGTTCAAATCCACTCCGAATGCGCTTCGGGCGTGGATGAGGGCTTCAACGAGAACGGTTCCCGATCCGCAAAATGGATCGAGAACTCGCGCTCCCTGGGATGAGAAAGCCCGGACCAGACGGTCGGCAGTTTCGGGATGCATGCGGGCGGGGTAAGTGTGAAAGCCGTGGACGTTAGTTCGAGTCGTTTCTTCTTCCTGGGTGGCCGGAACGACATCAAGGGCATGGGCAAGCGCTTTCGCTTCCGCAGCATCGCCTTCAGTCTCGATCGCCCCGCCCACATGAGTTAGCGATCGTCGCCGGTGAGGGGCCTTGCTCATGATTCTTCCCGATCTGCTATCTGCGGGTGTGACCACATTCTCTGGGGGTCGATAGGGTAGGGAAGACCAAGCATATTGGTTTCCCCTCCCTCCAAACCGGACTGGCGGATTTCCCGCATCCGGCTTTCCTGTTGTCGGTCTTACCCACAAGGGGATTGACTTGCTCGGGCATGGGCAGCTTCCAGACTATAGTACCCATGTTTGGCAAAGAAGGCATTCGGCCAGTGCTGATGATCCGTTCCCCGTCCGCGGCCTTTTCCGCCGGAACGTTTGCGCAGTATGCTCCGCAAACGTCCGCGAATCCAACCGTCCACGGTCTTAAACGTCGTGTGGTAACTGTGCTGGAAGAATCCAAACCAGCCACGCAACGTCAGGTTGATATCTGCGATTATACTTCGCAGCGATCGGCCGTTCGTCCGTTTCGTCTTCGTCCGGATGGTCTCTTTGAACTTCGCCATGCTCTTCTTCCTCGGCCAGCGCGTCAGACGTCCCCGCCGCGTGGTTAGGAAGTGATAGCCCAGAAAGTCAAAGCCTTCCTGCTGTACGTTGACGATTTTCGTCTTGGTTGGATGCAGCCGCAATCCCTCCGCTTCACACCACTGACGGATATACCCCAGTGTTTGTTCCGCTTCGGCCTGATTGCGACAGAGGATCACGAAGTCATCGGCATAGCGCACCATCTGCCACCCTTGGGCCGCCATTTGGTGATCCAGAGGATTGAGATAGATATTGCTCAGCAAAGGACTTAACACCGCTCCTTGCGGGGCTCCCGCTTCCGGTTCCCATTCTTTCAGTCCGTCCATAATGCCGGCTTTCAGAAAGGATTCGATCAGCTGAAGCATCCGCCCGTCCGCGATGCGTTCCCGCAGCCGACTCATCAGCCGGTCATGTGGGATCGTGTCGAAGTAGCTCTTCAGATCGGCATCGACCACGTAAGCGTAACCTTGCTTGAGCAGTTCATCCACTCGCCGCAGTGCGTCTTTGCAACCCCGCCGGGGCCGAAAGCCGTAACTGTGCGTGGCGAATTCTTTCTCAAAGATCGGTTCGATGACGTGTCGGACTGCTCCCTGAACGACTCGGTCGCGTACCGTGGGAATTCCCAAAGGTCGCTGCTCCTGGCTACCCGGCTTATCGATATACGTTCGCCGAATGGCCTGCGGCTGGTAAGTTCCTTCCTGGAGGGCTTTGGTGAGTTTCGCCACGTTGGCGTCCAGGTCGTCGGCAAATGCTTCGACCGTGACATGATCCACTCCCGGAGCGCCCTGGTTGGCAGCCACTTTGCTGTGACTGACGCGCAGATTGCGTTCCTTCCACACTTTATCGATCAGACTAAACCATATTCCTCCTTGGACGCCCTTTTCGAGCGCCGTCAACATGCGTTCGTTCCACACCGCCGGTTCGGTCCAGAGCCAGCGCTCCATAACGTCTCCGACTTGATTAGTCATTGCTGACACTGCCGTCGGGTTGGTTTCTTGCGGTGCTGACATCACGCCTCCAACTTCCTACGTCCCTTGGCTCCCCCGGCGTTACCCGGCTTCTTCGCTACTACGGACGCTCTGACTTCCGATTCCGATACTTCCCAAGGGCATGCAGCGATCGCTTCGCTCCGCGGATGCTCGCTGCAACATCCCGGCCCAGACGCCTTTGGGTACGGTCCATCTGCGGCAACCGTTCTCGACCCTCGTTCCATACATCCAGCGAAATCGGATCTCCCTACTTCCCGTCATGGAACCTTCTGACCGTTCTGTCTCCAACCACCCCTTGTCGTTCTCGGTGCTGAGTTTGACGCCCTCCGAGACTCCTTGGACTTCGCCTTTCGCTAGCAGGCTCGTCACGACAACAGGCCGAATCGAGTTCGTTATCCTACGGACCAGTCGTTCGCTTCCGGTTGCTCTCCACCTCGCCTCGCGACGACGCAGTTACCTTCAGCTACAATGTCCAAACTCGAAACATTGATAGGGACTTTCACCCTACCGATTCCATGCGCTCGTAGGCGCACTAGCGGCGGCTTCAAGCCGCCGAGAGGTTGCAGACGGCGGCAGGATGCCGCCGCTACGACGGCATCCCCCAGCTTTTGCGCAACAATTGTTGCACGGCTGTGTTCGGATAGTGTAGGAGTCCAATTCACTTCCTTCCATTTTGGAGATCGGTTATGCGCACGTCTGGGACTTTGCGGGATATTGTTAATCGCAGCGGCGATTCTCGGCTGGCTGTCGGGATCGGGGGCCGCTCCGGTGCCCGCGAAGGCCGAAGCCAAATCACCAATAGATGATCGCGACCAAATCGCGGATCGGCTCATGGAACGGGTGACGATTGAGAAGCCATTCGAACGTGTTCCGCTGAGCGAGGTTTTGGAGTATCTATCGAATAAATATGAGCTGACCGTGCTCGTCGATCCGGCTTCCTTCAAAAATATGGACAATGCAGCTTTCGCGGCAAAAGTCAATCAGGATGAAGAGGTTCTCAAACGGCCCGTCAGTCTTCCGGCGATGAAGAAGGTCAGGCTCGCGACCATTTTGAAGTATGTTTGCGATCAGATTCCCGGTACGTATCTTCTGTATCCGGATCATATTAAGTTGGTCAGCGGTTTCAGAGTTCGAACCTTGGTCGGTCCAATCGTGAACTTCCTCAACCAGGCTGGCGTCGACTCGGATCCAGCTGATGAGCAGGTGGCGACGGAGCCGCTTGACCGGATCATGTGCTCGATACCTCTGGTGAACGTGCATTTCGAGGATCAGCCTCTGCAAAGTGCGCTTCGCGAAGTCGAGCTTCGAACGAACCGAAGTATCGCCCTGGCTCCACAAGCAGGTGAGAAAAGCAAGACGAGTATCACGACCCGACTGACCAATGTTCCCGTGGACACTGCGGTGGCGACGTTGGCCGAGATGGCAGGACTGAAAATGGTCCGGAAAGGCAATGTTTTGCTGGTAACTACCAGCGAGCGAGCCAAGGAATTCGACCCGCCCACGCCGAGACTGCCGGTCATGGTAGCGCCGCCGGCTCCGGCTCCGAGCGCCGTGGCTCACAACGAGCAAATTGAAGAGATGAAAAAGAAGATCGCCGAGCTTGAAAAAACGATCGGCGAGTTGAAAAACAAGAAGTAGCCGATGTCGGCAGCGCCAATCTCCGTACCTGTTTAGCCAAAGGCGAGCGTCGAGGCGTAAGCTCGACGTGGACAGTCAGCATACAGCGGTTGCGTTACTGGCGAACAACGAGCGCACGAGTGGTGGCAGCCCACGTCGAGCTTACGCCTCGACGCTCGCCTTTGGCTAAACAGGTACCAATCTCCTGATTGGCGTTCCCAGGAATAACGATCTCCGGATGGTACTGGCCCAATGAAATTAGTGATCTGCCCACCGGTCGAGTCCGATCGATTGCTCAAGATTCAGGACGCTGCCGGCGCGATTCAGGTCGTCAACGCACCCGACGAGGCCGCTGCCGGGGCTGCGATTGCGGATGCAGATGCCTTCTTCGGAAAAATCACCCCGGGGTTGTTGGCGCGTGCCACCCAACTGCACTGGGTTCAATCGGCGACCGCGAGTTTGGAACACTACATTTTTCCGGAACTGGTCGAGCATCCCTGCACGTTGACCAACATGCGCGGCCTGTTCTCCGACGTGATCGCCGATCAAGTGATGGGCTATGTGATCTGCTTCGCGCGGAATCTCCACCTATACATTCGCAACCAGGTTCAATCGAAGTGGGAGCCGGCCGGCGGTGAAGCGGCCCGCGTCACCTTCGCGTCGGGACCGGGAGTGATCACCGACATCGACCATGCCCATTTGCATCTTGCCGATACTACGATGGGCATTGTCGGCTTTGGCGCGATCGGCGCGGAGATCGCTCGTCGAGCTTCGGCATTTGGAATGAGGATACTTGCGCTTGACCCTGTGCCGAAACAGGTGCCGGAATATGTGGAGGCGGTCTGGCCGGTCGAGCGATTGAGTGATCTTTTGCAGCAAAGCGATTTCGTTGTTGTCGCAGCGCCGCACACCCCCGACACTGCAAAGCTATTTCGTTTGGCCCAATTCAAGCAGATGAAGCGGACCGCCTATTTCATCAATATCGGTCGAGGGGCGATCGTAGATCTTGCCGATCTGGTCGCTGCGCTGGAAGCCAAAACGATCGCGGGAGCAGCGCTCGATGTCTACGAAGTGGAGCCGTTGCCTGCGGGGCATCCGCTCTGGAAGTTTCCCAATGCGATCCTGACGCCGCACGTCGCAGGTTATTCGCCCAGGATCGCGCAGCGCCATCTGGCTGTACTCCTGGACAACATTTCGCGCTTCGTACGCGGCGATCCGCTGCGAAATGTGGTGAATAAAGCACTATGGTTCTGACCGCGTCGGTCATTCGCCAACCCCCAATGATTATTGGGACTGTTGTAGATTAGCCGTGTTGCGGTGTTGCGTTTCCATGAGGATTGTGATCTTCATGCTCGTCGGGCTGGGTCACCAGCACGCGAAGAGTCATAAAGAGCAGCAAAAGGCTCGCAACGCAAATCGGAACCATCACCCAAAACATGATTGAATTGATAAGCGGGTACATTTCGGATCTCCCCAAATAGTGGCGAGAAGAATCCCGATCCAATGAATAATCCCGCAATCAATGTGCCAAAGCCGGCATCAGTGACGATTTTTTTGCCAGGCAAACAAGCCACGGACGGCATGGCCACGGGTGCCACACGCTCGGACTTTATCGGCCATATTCGCCCATAAGATGTCCGCTGGCGAGCACATGTCCTTTCATCGCTTGTTCCAGGCGATCTTTGGTTATTCCTTCCCCAAGTTCCAAAACGGTATCCAGCGCGTAGACCTTGAAGAAGTAACGGTGCGGCTTTCCCTTTGGGGGAGACGGTCCACCGTAGCCGAGATTGCCGAAGTCGTTCTTACCCTGAACTCCGCCCTGGGGTATCGTCGCACTCGCGGGCACTCCCATGGGTAATGCTTGTTCCGTACCGGGGAGATTGAACAACACCCAGTGTACCCATGTCCCGCGCGGCGCATCGGGATCATCGCAGATGACTACGAAAGTCTTGGTGTCGGAGGGTGCTCCGCTCCAACTCAACGGCGGCGAAACATTCGTTCCATCGGCGGTAAACTTGCGCGGGATGCTCTGGCCTTCAGCGAAGGCCGTTGAGGCGAGTTTCATGGTTTCTGCTCCGGGATCATCGTGCGGAATTGGACCTGTGTGTGTGCGGCAGCCCAGACTCGACACACAGAATGCGACAAGAGCCAACCACCCTCGGTTACGAAGTTTCATGAATTGTTGGCGGGATTGTGGCCAAAATTGCCGGAATTCCGGAGGTATCTTCACATACCTCCGAATTCCGGCCAATTCTGCCCAACAAGTTAGTGTGTATGTCCTACATGTGCGTTTCCGTGAACCAGGTCGAGTACCTCATCGTGATCGCCTTGATGGAGCGTTCGAGGCAACTGGGTTCCAATTCGATGGGGATAACGATCTTGTTCCGCCGCACGCTCGTTGAAAACCGCTCGAAACGTCACGTTAATCAACAGGATCGCAACGATCGCGCCAATTCCAAGTAATGCCCAAAAAACAGCTGAATCGATGATGGGGTTCATCTCAAATCTCCTTAAATGGGCGAAAGCATTTAGTGGAGTTGAAGATCGCAATCAACGTGCCAAAGTCGAATTCGGCGAAAAGTTTCTTGCCCGGCAGAAAGAACCCTGATTGCAAACGAAGTAACAACTGCATAGGCTAATCGTCGTTTGATTGAATCCCGGAATTCAACAAATCATTTACTTGACAGGTCCATCCACCAAACGGTTTCGTTGTCGTATCGTCTAAGACTCTAGCAGAACGCCAAAACTAAAATTCAACTGTTCGTCATTTAATCAGATCGTTCTCGGATAATTTTCCTCCTTCTCCTGGAGAATCACGATGTGCCGGTTAGCCTTTTTGCTTGCTGGAATTGGATTGAGTTTTAATGCCGCCCTTCAAGCGGGCGAAATCGGCTTTGCCGAGGAGTTCGCCCTCGCCAAGGACCGGGCCGAGGCGCTCAAGAAGCTCATTCCCGGCACCGAGGACTATTACTACTACCACTGCCTTGCACTACCTGAACATCGGCGCAGAACGACAAGGCGGCGGCCCTGTTCAAGCCGTGGTTCGAGCGATTCAATCAGACGCCACGGCTTACCGAAATTCAGACCCGCCATGCCCTTCTGAATTATGAGAAGAACCCGCAGCAATCGCTCGATTATTTCAAGAACCGGCTCGGGCTGACGTTCGATCATCAGAAGATCGTGCAGGGCGGGCGCGCCGAACCTGCCGACGGCGCTCGATCCGAAGGCGATCTCCCGCGACGACGCTGGCCGCCCATTCGCTGGCACCGCTGGCAGCAAGGGGCCGACAACTACGAGGATGCCGCCCTCGATTGGCTGCTGACCGACAAACTCGACTGCCAACTTGCGCCGGCATATGCTGTCCCGCCTCGACCCGGCCCGACATCGCCAATCTGGCCAAGATCGTCGCGGACGATCTGAATACCAAGCATTCCGGCGGCTTCGGGTCGTTCAACATCCATCGCCAGCTGACGCTCGCGCAACTCGATGAACTGTTGAAGCTCAAGCCCGAACTGCTGCAGCAAGCCAACTTCGTGCAGGCCTGGATCGCCAAGCTGCATCCGGGCGACGATGAGGACTGGCGGCACAACCCGGCCCTGACCAAGGCGTATCTCGATCGCTTGCTGGTCTTCACCCGCAAGCTGGCCCCGGTCGTTCAATCGGCGCTCAAGGCCCACGTCCTGCACCATCGGCTGGTGCTCGATCAGTCGCTCAGGGCGCATGGACAAGGCGCTGTTCGTCGAGTACCTGCAAGTTGCCGCGCTTCCAGGGCTACATGTCCAAGGCGATGCTGGAAAACGATGAACTCCGCCGGCAGCCGGCCGACCTGAACGCCAACTTCACGCCCTGGACCATGCTGCCGATCGTCGGCAACGACGAGCCGCTGGTGCGCAGCTATCTGAAGCAGTTCCTGGTCAAGGCCGACTCGCCGAGAGAATACGAGCCGTTTATCAACGACATCTACCTGAAGCACCTGTTCGCCGAGACCAAGATCGAAAACGGCCTGGGCGAGCCGGAAACCTGGGCCGCCCAACTGCCGCCCGAACTGTTCCGGCAACTGAAGGACCGCATCGACATCGACTTCGCCTTCACCAACAAGACCGATTCAGCGGTCGACGAGCCGGTGAAGCTCGAACTGTTCATCAAGAACGTGCCGACGCTTGATGGTGAAGGTCTTCGAGGTCAACACGCAGAATTTCTACCGCACGCAAAAGCGCGAAGTGGACACGGCGATCAACCTCGACGGCCTGGTGGCCAACTCGGAGCAGACGCTACACCTACACCGAAACGCCCGTTCCGGCGGGTGGGCCGAACGTTCGAGTTTCCGCAACTGACCAAGCCGGGCGTCTACGTGGTCGATTTCATCGGCGGCGGCAAGAGCAGCCGGGCGCTGATCCGCAAAGGCCGGCTGCGCACGCTCGCGGGCATGAGCACGGCCGGGCAGAAGTTGACGATCATCGACGAGTCGCAACAAGTTCGTGCCAGGCGCGACCGTCTGGCTCGGCGGCCAGGAATTTAAGGCGGACGACAAGGGCGTCGTCCTCGTCCCGTTCAGCACGACGCCGGCGCCGGCAGCCGATCGTCATCAGCAAGGGCGATTTCTCCAGCCTCGATTTCCTCCAGCACCAGGCGGAGAACTATAGCCTGACTGCCGGCATCCACGTCGATCGCGAGTCGCTGTTGACCCAGCGACTTGCCGTCGGTGTTGATCCGGCCGAGCCTGCGCATCAACGGCCTGCCGGTTTCGGTGAAGTTGCTGAAGGACGTCCGGCTGGTCATCACCGCGACCGATCAGGACGGCATCGCGACGTCGACGCAGTGCCCGACTTCAAGCTGTTCGAGGATCGCGAATCGGTCCACGAGTTCCGCGTGCCGTCGCGGCTGGCAGCGTTGACCGTTTCGCTGCAGGCGAAGGTGAAGAGCCTGAGCCTCGGCAAGGACGTCGACCTGGCGGCGAGGAGACCTTCGCGCCTCAACGGCATCAGCCAAGACCGACAAGATCGAAGACTTGCATCTGGCCAAGTTCGGCGATGAATATGTGATCGAAGTTCTTGGCCGCACCGGCGAAGCCAAGCCCGACCGGCCGGTGCGACTTGACGATCAAGCATCGCGAATTCCGCGAACCGGTCGCACGTGTTGTTGAAGAGCGATGCGCACGGCCGCATCAAACTCGGCGCCTTGACCGACATCGCCACGATCACCGCCACCGGCCCGGAAGGGACTTCGCACACCTGGCCGCTGCCGCTGAATCAGCACACCTATCGGCAGGTCGATCCACGCCAAGGCGGGCGAAGCCGATCGCCAGTCCCGTATCTTCGGCTCGCTCGGAGAAGCCGAGACGCGAGGAACTGGCCCTGTTCGAGATGCGCGGCGACGACGATCCACTCCGATCGCTTCGAGCGCCTGGCGATCGAAGGACGGCATGATCGAAATCACCGGCCTGACCGCCGGGCGACTATGAACTGTTGTTGAAAGAAACCGGCGAACGAATGCGCATTCGCGTCGTCGACGGCACGACTGCAGGCCGGCTACGTGCTCGGCAAGCTGCGTCACCTGCAACTTGCCGGCCCTCAAGCCGGTGCAGATTGCGAGCATCACTAGCGATGCCGACACCGTGACGATTCGCCTGCGCGATTTCTCGACTTTCACGCGCGCTGCACGTTTATGCCACCCGCTATATGCCGGCGTTCTCGGCGTTTGCCGATCTCGGCAGGGTGCGCGACGTCGAGCTTGCAGGGCAGCTTCCCGTTGACTGCGGAATCGATCTATCTGGCCGGCCGCAACATCGGCGATGAATACCGCTACGTCCTCGACCGCCGCAATGCAGAAGAAGTTCCCCGGCAACATGCTGGAACGCCCCGCGCTGCTGCTCAATCCGTGGGTGTTGCGGTCGACCGAAACGGGCGAGCAAATGGCTCAGGCCGGCGAAGAATACCGGAGAATGCTGAAGGAAGTCTGGCGGCGGGATAGTCCGCCAGTGCCTGGCATGCCAGACTCGAACATCGGCTGGAGATCCGCCGGAGCGAGTGGGCGGCGACTTTGCCAATCTCGATTTCCTCTACGATGCCTCGGCCACGCTGTTGAACCTGGTTCCCGACAAGGACGGCCTCGTCAAGATCCCGCGCAAGGATCTCGGCGCACACGCCATGATTCACGTGCTGGCGGTCGATCCGGTGAACACGACGGCCCGCTCGATCAGTCTGCCGGAACAGAAGGCCGACTTCGTCGATCTGCGACTGCGCAACGGCCTCGACCCAAAGAGCCATTTCACGCAGCAAAAACAGGTGAACGTGCTGCCAGCCGGGCAGCCGTTCGTGCTGGCCGACGCCGCCGCCAGCCGATTCGAAGTCTACGACAGCCTGGCGAAGGTCTACGGCCTGTATGCGACGCTGTCGCACGATCCGAAACTGGCCGAGTTCTCGTTCATCCTGACCTGGCCGACGCTGAAGCTCGAGGAGAAGAAGACGCTCTATTCCAAGTTCGCCTGCCACGAACTGAGCTTCTTCCTCGCCCAGAAGGACCCCGAGTTCTTCCGGACGGTTGTGAAGCCGTACCTGGCGAACAAGAAGGACAAGACGTTCCTCGACCACTGGCTGCTGGAAGACGATCTGAATGAGTATCTGCAACCGTGGCAGCACGCCCGGCTCAATTCCGTCGAGCGTATTCTGCTGGCCCAGCGCCTCGCAGGCGAACCGGCGAAGACCGCCCGGCATTTGAACGATCTGGTCCGACTGTTGCCGCCGAATCTGGAACGCGAGCGAATGCTGTACGAGACCGCGTTGAAGGCCGGCGAACTTGCCGGATCGGGACAAGGCAACAACGTCATTTCTTCCTGCCTTGGAGTCTGAAGCGTTTGGAAGAGGCCCCAAAGGAAATGACAAGGAGAACCCCAGGCCAGTTTCGCACCACAAGATCCGACGGAATGCCTCCTGCTCCAAGCAGACCCGATGGCCGACTCGAGTGCAGGCCCCGAAGCGGCGGATTCGGCGGCGGAAAACGGGAGGGTCGAATGACGGCGATAAGGCGGACGCAGCGGACGCAGAAATGCTCGATGATGCTTTCCAAAGCAGCAAAGGACGCCGAAAAGCAGAGATGGACGCGTGTTCTTATGAGCGACGATCGCGATTGCGCAAAGCAGGCTCCCGCCCGCCTCTATCGCAAGGTCGATCCCACCCAGGAACTCGCCGAAAACAACTACTACAAGCTGCCGATCCAGCAGCAGGTGGCCGGCCTGGTCCGGCGTCAGCGGCTTCTGGGTCGATTATGCCCGGCACGATGGCAAAAGCCCGTTCCTGTCGCGCAATCTGGCCGACGCCTCGCGCAACTTCACCGAAATGATGTTCGCCCTGGCCGTGCTCGATCTGCCGTTCACCGCCGGCAAGCACGACGTCAAGTTCCAGCGGCGGCAAGATGACCTTCACGCCCGGCGGCATCGCGCTGGTCTTCCACGAGGAAGTCAAGCCGGTTGCCGGCCTGGGCGACAAGGTGCAGATCCTGGTCAGCCAGAACTTCTACCGCCACGGCGACCGCTACAAGGACGAGAACGGCGAGCGCTCGACAAGTTCGTCACCGACGAGTTCGTCATCCACACCGTTTACGGCTGCCAGGTGGTGGTCACCAACCCGACGCCCTCGCGGCAACGGCTGTCGGTGCTGATCAGATTCCGGTCGGCGCCATCGCCGTCGCCAACGGCCAGCCGACCAAGACGGTTCAGCTCGACCTGGAGCCGTACCACACGCAGATCGTCGATTACCAGTTCTATTTCCCGAAGGCCGGCCAGTTTGCGCATCTTCCCGGTCCACGTGGCCAAGGCCGAAGACGCTGGTGGCCGCCGCCGCGCCGTTCACCTTCAACGTGGTCGAGAAGCCGACCAAGCTCGACACCGAATCGTGGGACTACGTCTCGCAGAACGGCACCGGCCGAGGAAGTCGTCGCCATCATGAACCGCGAGAACATCAACGCCCTCGACCTGGAGAAGATCGCCTTCCGCATGCAGCGACAAGGCCTTCTTCGAAACGGCGATCTGGCCCTGCTGAAGGAACGGCACGCCTTCCAGCCGACGCTCTGGTCGTATGGCGCTGTTCCACAACGCCGTGCCCGATGTCGCGCAGGAGTATCTCACCCAGATGGACCAGATCGTCAACGAGTGCGGCGGCCCGATCGACAGCCCGCTCTTGACCGTCGATCCGGTCGTTCGCCATCAGTACGAGCACCTGGAATACAAGCCGCTCGTCAACGCCCGCGCCCATTCGCTGGGTCAGGCCCGGCAGATCGTCAACGGCCGATTCCACGAGCAGTACGAGCGCTATCATGAAACTGTTGAGCTACCGCGCCAAGCTCACCGACGACGATCAACTGGCGGTGACCTACTACCTGCTTTTGCAAGACCGCATCGAAGAAGCGACCGACATGCCTTCGCCCAGGTCAATCCCGACAAGGTCGCGACGCAGATGCAGTACGACTACTGTGCCGCCTACCTCGACATGTTCAGCGATGAGCCGAAGAAGGTCCGCTCGATCATCGCCAACTACAGCAATCATCCCGGTCGAGCGCTGGCGGAACGCCTTCGCCGCGATCGCGCAATCAGCTCGATGAGATCGACGGCAAGGCCGGCAAACGTGGCCGACAAGGACGATCAGGCCCAGCAGCAAGCGAAACTGGCCGCCAAGGAAGCGAGCTTCGAGTTCGGCGTCGCCGCCAAGACGATCAACCTGACCTGGAAGAACATCGAAACGGTCCGCATCAATTATTACCTGATGGACGTGGAACTGCTCTTCAGCCGCAATCCCGTTCGTGCAGCAATCGGGCAGGCCAGTTCTCGATGATCCGCCCGAACGAGACCAAGGAGTATCAAGCTGCCGAACTTCCAGAACAAGCTGGCGATCCCGATGCCGGAGAACCTGGCCGACAAGAACGTGCTGGTCGAGATCACCGCCAACGGCAAGACGCGCTCGGTGCCGGTGCTGGCCAACGCCATGGGCGTGACGATGAACGAGAACTACGGCCAGTTGCAAGTGACGGATGCGGCCAACGGCAAGCCGCTTGCCAAGGTCTACGTGAAGACCTACGTCACGGCTGGCGGACGGCAGCGGTGAAGTTCCACAAGGACGGCTACACCGACCATCGCGGCAAGTTCGATTACGCTTCGGTGAGCACGCCCGAGCATTCGCCGATCGCCAAGTTCGGCATCCTGGTGCTGAGCGAAACGCAGGGGGCGCTGATTCGGGAGGTGGCGCCGCCGCAGCAGTAAGTTCGGAATGCCGAGAATTCGTGGTACAGGGTTGCTGATTGTGCCACGAATTCAATTTCCTATCCTCGACATTTGAAGCGATTTCATGAGAATCAACTCGGACAGGCCTGGAGCGTAAGCGAAGAGCAACCTTCAGGCTCGTTTACGTAGCACAACCGTCCCGGTTGTGGAACTCCCAACACAACCGGGACGGTTGTGCTCCGTCAGAGAGCTTCCTTCGCACAAGTTCTTGCGTGGACCCCACTACCTGCATAGGATGACCACCTGACATCCATCTCGCCTGCTCCGGAGATCTCTTCATGGCCGATAACAGCAACTCTCGCAGAGATTTTCTTCAGGCCGGCGCGGTCGGTACTGCTGCCATCGGCCTTCTTGCCGGTGAGGTGCTCGCCGCGGATGCCGTTGCCAAGGGATTGCCCATGCGCCGCTCGGCAAAACCGGCGTGAAAGTGTCGATGATCTGCCTGGGCGGCTGGCACATCGGCGATGTCAAGGACAAAAAAGAAGCCATCAAGATCATGCACGCCGCCATCGACGAGGGGCTGACTTTCTTCGACAACGCCTGGGATTATCACGACGGCGGCAGCGAAGAGATCATGGGCAAGGCCCTGGCGCAGGACGGCAAGCGCAAAAAGGTCTTCCTCATGACCAAGAACTGCGCCCGCGACGCCAGCGGCACCCGCAAGCATCTCGAAGACAGCCTGCGACGACTCAAAACCGACGTCATCGACCTCTGGCAGTTCCACGAGATCAACTACGACAACGACCCGGAATGGATCGTCGAAAAGGGGGCACTGGCCGAGGCACTGAAGGCCCAGAAGGAGGGCAAGGTTCGTTTCATCGGCTTCACGGGCCACAAGTCGCCGCACATTCACCAGATAATGCTCGATAACCACCCCTGGGACACCGTGCAGATGCCGATCAACATCTGCGACTACTTCTATCGCAGTTTCGCCAAAGAGATCGTGCCGATGCTTGACGCGCAAAAGCATCGGCGGCATCGGCATGAAGAGCCTGGGCGGCGGTAATGCGGAAAAAGGCGGCAGACTGGTAGCGGAAAAAGTCTGCACGGTGGAAGAAGCAATTCGATTCGCGCTTTCCCAGCCGATCAGTTCACTGGTGGTCGGCATCGATTCGATGAAGGTGCTCAAACAGGATCTGGAAATCGCCCGAAGTTTCAAACCGATCGAGGGCGAAGAACTGCAAACGCTGCTCGCGAAAGTGAAGCCGGCGGCAGGAGATGGCCGGCACGAACAGTTCAAATCGACTCAGGTTTACGATGGCCCCTATCACAAGAAGCAACACGCCTTGGATTGACGGGGCGCGGATGCGGGCGCGGGAAATACAAATGCGGGTGCGGGGTGCGGGAAATGCGAGTGCAGGGCGCGAACGGCCAGGGAATGTATTTGCATTTCCCGCGCCCCGCATCCGCGCCCCGCATCCCGATCAATTTTTCCCTTCCTTCAGCCGCTCCACCTTGTGCTCGATTTCACGAACTTGCATTGGCGTATGATCGACTGTGATCGTTCCGCTCTGGTGCATGATCGGCTGCTTGCCAGGTTCCTTAAAGGTCACCTGCATGTTGATGCGCACGATCGACGGACTGTAGCGGTTCCAGGGTAGACTGATACTATAGCCATCACCCAGAATATCTTGTCGCGCAGTCGGCGCAGCCACGTCGCGTCGATCTGCCAGACTTCCAGTTCCTTGGGTTCGTCCCGGTTCGTTGCATCAAAGAGCTTCACCAGCAACTCGCCGTCGCGGAGCACCGGCCTGCCGCGATCGATTCCAAATAAATAGATTCGTACGAACAGCCCGGGCAATTCTTTGCCGCCGGCCAGGGAATCCTGCACCAGGATCACCTTATTCTTCCACATTGCTTCGACGAACAGATCCGAGCTCGGCAGCGGCTTCGCCGCCACAGGCGGTTGTTGAGAGGCCTCCGTGGGCGAATTCGTGGGCTGCTTCGCGATCGGAAGACAACCGCTCGCGATCGTGGTCGCGAGCAACACGGCCAGTCCTTGAATTCCCAGCCTTATTGGTCTCGACGAAACAGGTTCCATCCTCGTTTCTCCGTTTAAGGGATGATTGGGGTTGGGTAATTGATCGGCGGTTCCTGGGTTTGAGATCCCTTGGTCGGAACCGGTGGGGCGTCGAAACCGGGCACCTGCAAGCTAGCAGGTATCGGAGCATTAGGATCGAACGACTGCGATACTCCTCCCTTCGGTACCATCGGAGCGGGCGTCGGCAGTGGAGCCGGGGCCGGGGTTGGAGTGGGTTGCGGCTGAGGCAACGATGGGGGCAGCCCGTTCATGGGAGAATTCTGCACCGGAACCAGGGGAGGCTGCAATTGCGGCAATTCCCCGCGAAGCACCGGCTTGTCCTTGCCGCCGGCATACTTCTCCACCTCGGTTTGATTCCAGTTCATGCGCTTGACGTGTTCCAGAGCGATTCGATCGGCATCGGCAGAACAGCGAATGATGTGCGGCGTCAGAATCACGATCAATTCCGACTTGGACTGGGTCTGGGTGCGATAGCGGAACAAGGCACCGACGTAAGGCAGATCGCCGACCAACGGGATCTTGTTCTCGGTGCGGGTGTTCTGCTTCGTGATCAAGCCGCCGATGACGACCGTTTCGCCGTCTCCTGCGAGGATCGTCGTCTGAACCTGCTGCACGTCGAATACGGTGGCAAAAATGTTGTTACCCAGGGTGACTTGCGAGGCCTGCGGCGTTGTCACGCTCGGTGCCGCCCGCAACAGCACTTTCCCGTCGGGACTGATACGAGGAGTAATTTGCAGCGTAACACCCGTATCGCGATAATTGACCGACGGCGAAAAGGTTCCCAAAGAACTGACCGTACCACCCGTTACATACGGGTAGGATTGACCGGCCTGCACATAACCGACCTGATTGTCGAGCACCTGGAGTACCGGGGTGTTGAGCACGTCGATTCGGCCCTGGACTTTCAAGGCCCGGACCAGGACGCTCACCGAATCGCTGGCGGCAGAGAAAACGAACCCGCCCATGCCATTGGCATCGGCTCGACCAACGCCGAGACTGTTGATCGCCTGATACCCCATAAGTCCAGCTCCTGCGGTGCTATTGGAGGGCAGTGCCGCAGTCGTATTGAACTGGGTGCCGGGGTAGGCATACTGCGACGCCGTGCTGCTGACGGTCGTCCCGCCGGCGGTGATGGAAGTCGTGCCGCTGGTCGGAATGATCGAGCGCTGGAAGACCAGCGGCGTTTGCAGACCAATTTCGACGCCGAACTCTTCGGTGTTGTTCAAGGTCACTTCAGCGATCAGCACCTCGATCGACACCTGAAGCGGCTCCGCATCGAGCCGCTGCAACATCCGCATAATATCTTCAAACCAGTACTCGGTGGCATTGATCAGGATCGAGTTGGTGACCGGTTCCGGCGTTATCAACACCGTCCGCGAATTGATCTGCCAGTCGGTGGCCCAGTTGGATGAACTATAGACTGCAAGAACCCCGGTATAGAAGGTCTGCAAGGCAGTCTGCACGTCGGCGGCAGCGGCGTTGCGCAGTTTCACGCACCTGGTTGACCCGGTTCTGCACCTCCTGGTTTTCCAGCCGATCGACGATCGCTGAAATCACGTCGAGATCGTTGGGAGTACCGGCAACTATGACGGAATTGGTGCGCCCATCGACACTGATTCGGATGGTAACCAGGTTCGCGCTATCGGAAGGCTGGCCTGTCAAAGACAACAGCGGACGAGTCGAGGTCGAAGTTCGAGCCGCCGGCGTTGGCACCGCCTGGGCCGCCACCACCACCACCACCGCCGCCCGTTGTGCCGGTGGTGCCGCCGCCGTAGAACAGCTGCGACAGGAGATTGGCGGTCAACACCGCATCCGCTCGCTTGAGCGTGAAGATGTTGACGTTGGACTTGGCGACGGAGGTAACGTCGAGATCCCGGATCACTGCCAGAATCAGATCCATCGTCTTGGGCGGAGCGGAAACGATCAGGCTGTTGGTGCGGATGTCCGCGGTCAAGTGAACATCCTCGACATATCCGGACTCAATAGCCCCCCCCTTGCCGTTTCCACTCAAAAAACGTAGGCTGACAGTTTTGGTTCTATTCAGCTGGCTGTTTGCGCCACCACCGCCGCCTGCCCCCAAACCACCCGCGCCACCGCCGCTCGCACCTCCGCCACCGGCACCAAAACCGCCACCCGCGCGGCACCGCCACCGCCCGCACCACCGCCGGCTCCAAAACCACCCGCTCCCCCACCGCCCGCGCCCGCACCACCGCCGGCACCCACTCCCCCGGCCGCCCCGCCGCCTGCTCCAGCGCCGCCCACGCCGCCTGCTGCTGCGTTGGGAAACGCCGTCGATTGCGGCATAATTCCCTGATAGAGGGCTGTCTGAAGCTCAGTGGCAAGATCATCGGCCAGGGCATTTCTGAGTCGAACGACGCGCAGATCGTTGACTGCACCCGACACCGTAGTGTCGATGCGCTCGATCAATCCCCGGATCTCTTCCAGATCCTCCGGACCGGCCTGGACGAAGACCTGATTGCTGCTGGTATCGAAGCTGAAGCGAATCTGGTGCTGAAGGGCAGCTTCGCCCGGATAGCGCTGGGTGTAGAAGCTGTTGAGCATCGTCGCAACGGTCTGCGCCGAAGCCTTATGCAACGGAAACGCAAAAGCTTGGGCCTGCGGCGAATTCTTGCGGTCGAGCTTCTTGATCTCCTTGATGATATCGTCCATGCGCATGCCCGATGCCACCACCATGATGCTATTGAAGCGCGGCATTGGAATGAGCATCAACGAAATCGGTAAATTGCCCTGTTGGCCTCCGCCGCCCTGCTGTTGCGCTCCCAACGCACCCTGTTGCTGACCCCCACCGCCGCCACCAGTTCTGGGCGGAAGCAGCGACAAGGGGCCGGTCACGTTCATAACCAGTCGGGCATAGACCTGGTTCAGAATGTTGACAATGGCGGTTGCATCCCCATACTCCAGGGGGACCATCTCAATCTTCGGTTGCGCCTTCTCCGCGGCTGCGGAGAGCTGCCTGATGATTTCCAGGACTTGTTCGAGATCTGCTCTGTTGTTAACGTTGACGATGAGGTAGCCGAGCTCGGGAAGAGACTCGGTCACCACCGATCCGCGGAAGCCGGGCAATGCATTCAGGCCACCCTGTTCGCGGGGCGGAGGAGCCAGCTCAGGAGCTGTTTTCGCATCTTTTTTCAGTTCTTTCTGAAGGACGTATTCATCACCTTTGGGGAACATCAGACCCGGAACGGGTGGGAGTTCCTCGAAACTGACGAGTTTGATGTTACTGGGGCGAGGATCGAAGAAGAAAGCTCGGGAAGGGACATCCATGTCCCGTTGTTCAAAAAAACTTGGTCCTCTAGCTCCCTCATTCTCCGGAGCAGGTGCCTGGCCCCCGCCTCTGCGTCCACCTCCGCCCATGCCCCCGCCTCCTCCAAAGCCGCCGAAGGGGTTACCTCCTCCGAAGCCGCCCCCGCCTTGGTTGCCGCCGAAGCCGCCGCCCCCGCCCTGATTGCCGCCTCCGAAGCCACCAAAGCCGCCGCCGCCGGTGTTTCCAGTCTGAGTCGAAATGGGTCGAGCGGTTCGAGCGCCGGCCTTGAATCGCGTCGAGAGCCTGCTGAATCAGTGCCGGATCGATATTCTTCACGGGAACCAGTTGCACGGTTCGCGAGGTGTCCGCTGCCGCCTTGTCCAGTTGCGAGCAAAGTACCTGGATCTGATCGAGCACGGTCTTGGTGCAGTTCACGACGAGTGTGTTGCTTCGGTCATCGACGCCGACCGTGAGCGTCGCCTTGCTGCCGCTCGAAGTTGGATCGACATTCTGCGTCGAGCCTCCTCGACCGCCGCCACCGAACCCGAAAGCCCGGGAATCCGCCCAGGCTTCCTGTTGTGGATGACTGTGCCATATATGTCTTGAAGACATCTTTGACAGTAGTGGCGACCTCGCTGGCGACCGCGTGCTCCAGTTTGATCATGTGGGTCCGCATGAGGCCTCCGGAATCAGTATCTTCTGCGTCGAGAAAATCCGTGAGCATCTTTTTAATGGTAATCAAGTCGAGGTAGCTTGCTCGAACCAAAAGCGAATTGGTTTCCGCATGTGCCAGAATCCGCACGCGCGTGGTCGATCGTTTGGGATCGATCAGAGCAGCGGTAGGCGCTGAACCCTGAGCCGTAAACCCGCCGCCGCCTCCTGGACCGCCGCCGCCCCCGAAACCGCCCCGGCCGCCTCCACCACCACCGAAGCCTCCACCGCCCTGACGACCACCAGTGGGCTGAGGGGCAGCTGGGGTATCTTCCTTGTTGTTGAACCATGCGTCCAGGGTCTTGGCGATGTCGGTTGCGTTGGCTTTCTTGATCTTAAGAACCGTGTAGTCGTTGGTATCCGTGTTCCGAATCGTGATGAGTCGAACCAACTCGGCGACCATCGCCGTGGTATTCGGATCGTCGCTCTGAACCAGGAGTCGATCGCCTACACCCATTAGGAAGATCGGGCCTTTCTTTCCTTTGGGAAGCTCCTTTTTCGGAACCTCCTGGGGATCGGAAAATTGCTGGTTTGCCGTTGCCGCCACGAACTTCGGATTGCGGATCGGCACCGAAGTCATCGGGCCTTTCTTCTCTTTGGCAGGTTCCTTCTCTTTGGGCAGGTCTTTCGCTTTGGGCAGATCCTTTTTCATGGGAGCAATATCTTCGATGCCCGGTCGAATGACTCTCGGCGTGTAGCCCATGTCGCGCAGAATAGGCTCCAGGGCATCGGCCAGGTTGCGAGGACTGGCATCCTTGAGCGGAATTGAGATATTCTTGCTGCTGCCGCCGGAGGACTCTCCGCTCTGATTGGTGATGACCCCGATCGCCAGTTTCACATCCTTGATCTGGTCGGCAGTTCCATGAATGATTATGGCATTTTGTTCATCATAAGATATGTAGGGTGCGCCCTTGGCCGGATCGCCATACATCCCCTTGAGGATTTCCGCGACCTTGCCGGCATCGAACGACGACAGCAATACGGACTCGGCGACCAGTTTCGCAGGTTCGACACCTTTCAAATGTTTGGCAACTTCCACTTGATCTTGAGGAGAACCCCAAACCCAAATCTCATTTTGGCCGACGCTCCAGATGCGCATATTCGGGCTTGGTCTGAGAATTTCGGTCAGCGATTTTGCCAGTGATTCTGCCGTGCCGGGAACGGTGGGATAAGTCTTCATGTACGGAAGGGCGACAATAATCGGCACATCGCCTTTGTCCATGTCGGCAATCACCTTTTTCGCTGTAGCGATAACGTCCGGCGGTCCTTTGACGATAATCGTGTTGTTATCCTCATCCGAGGCGATGCTGTAGGCTCGTAATTTGTTGGCCGCTGAACTTGACGCAGCAGCCGCAGCAGCAGCGCCGGAGGCTGGGGGAGCAGCAGGAGGAGGTTGCCCGAAAAGAGCAGCCAATCCGCCGCCGCCGCCGCCGCGACGGAAGGGAAATTCGCCGGGGTTTGGAGTTGGGTTTGGAACTGGGGTGGTTGCGGAGGTACCGGACTGCACCGGGATCGCCGGTTTCGGTTCACCCAGCACGGTTCGGAGAATTTCTTCAACCACGCTGCGCTTTGCGGTACTTGAGGACAACCTTCAATGTACCACCCCCTCCTCCATTTGCTTCTCGCCGCTGCGGATGTGACCGATCACGCGCTTCAAATTGCCGACCTGGTCGAACATCATCAGTTGATTGGCGGCCGTGAAAGCTTGAACTTCGGCGAACTTGCCCAGCATCTTCTTGATCTGCGGAGCAACCTCGTCCACCGGCCACATTTTCAACTGAATGACAACTTTGACCATTTCCCGCGAGGCTTGCTCGTCGAGTTCCATTTCTTCGACCTGACGGGCATTGCCGGCGTCCGGTTTATCGTCCAGAGGGAACAAGCCGAAGCTCGTATCCCGCCGCATGAGCATGTAGCCCTTCTCGTAGAGCAGATCATTGATGTGATCGAGGATTTCCGGCAGGGTGCTGTCGCGGGTTTTCAGAGTGACCGTTCCGGTCGGGGGTTTATGGTTGCTGACGAAATCGAGTTTGCTGATTTCAGCAAACCAATCCATGATCCCCTGCCAGGTCTTGTCGACCAGCGCAACCGAGTATTTTTTCGGCGGTTTGACGACCTTCTTGACCTCGGGAACAGTGTCTTTTCCGTGATCCTTGACGACGATTTTGGGAAGTTCCTTGAGCGGCTCCGGGGCCTTCTGCGCAAGGAGAATGTTGAGACTGCTGCCCAACAGCACCAAGGCGGCAGCAACGGTGCCCAGTGCCAGCTTCGGCCAGGAAGCTCTTTTGCGAAGTTTTTCCATACTCTCCATTCCCCTTAAAACCCTGTGTTGCGCGGATCCCCGTGCAACAACGGATTCCTGGTTCCCGCTCTCCGTCCTGATGAGCGGACGATTCTAATCAGGACGATCGAAACGCCCCGCGTTATCGGTAAAGTCGGCAAAACCACCACATTCACATCAAGAGAATCTGCAAAGACTCAGAAATGGTTAATGTCCGACTCAAAACAGATTGTACCACAAACAATTGTCAAACGATTCAAAATTCCCTATCTTCTTACGGCCCCATCTTTCTGGGCCCCCAACCACCCTTTTTGGGCCAGCCTTTTGCACCTGCTTTGCTTTTCGGATCGGGTACATTCTCGGGAAATGCACCCTTGGTCACCATCGCCGCGGTCGCAACGTGGGGTGCCAAAGGCTGTACCGGGATTGAACTCGGCTGTTCCTCGCCATCCTCATCCACGATGAAACCTTTTTTGCTGTCCACGGCCTCGGTCAACGACTGGCCGAGATGCCAACGATAGACTTTTCCAGGAAATAAAACGGGCGCACTCCCTCCAAACATCATGGCGGCGGCAGTCTGCGTGCGTCGCTGGGCGGTATAGTCTTCAATTCGTTGAATCAGAAGATCGGAATTGTCGATGACCCGCAGGATAACGAATTCCTTGTGATTCGCCTTGCCTTCGTCGCCGATTTCAAATTTCCAATTGAATTGGGGGCGGTAGAATTTTCGCACCGAAACGGTGTGTTCTTTCGTCGTTACATTGATGTAGTAATACCAGGTGACCCAGATTTCGCCTTTGGGCGATTGCGTTACGGTGTAATCGTTCTTCAACATGAGATTTCGGATCGAAGCCTGTGCATATCCGTCGCTGTCCATGGTGATCTCATTGAGTTTAATAAAGGGTGAATGGTCTCTTGCCGGCGGCGGGGCCGCCATTTCCTTGGGTGGTGGGGGACCGGGGCCCATGAAGATGTTCTTGCCGGGGATTTTGAGATACTCCTGCGCGGTCGGCGGATATTTCCAGGTTTGGCGTTTCTTCTCGGCACTGGGGGATCGTCATCCTGACCCCGCGCCAGAGCCGATGCCAGACTGAAGGGACTTCCATAGCCCTGATTCTTGGCGGGAAACTTGATCCAGGCGACGCCACCCATTCCGCCTGCAACCAGCCCCATCCGCGCGGGCACGGCGATCAAAGTCGAACGGTTTTCGGCCTTGTCGATGATTAACGCTTCGATGGTCATCGTGATTTCGAGATCTTCCGACTTCGCACCGCGCACATTGGCCCCGGCTTGCGGCACCTGAATGTTCAGCTTGCGGATCTGATGCAAGAGCGGCTGGCGATACAGACCGTACATGAACTCCACGAGCGAATACAAATCGCCCCGCACCTGAATGCTGTAAGTCAGCCGGGTGTAGGCCGGCTTTTTGCCGGCCAGGATCGGGGCGTTGCGCGAATCGGGCTGGCCGGGCTTGAAGTCGCGAACTTGAAGTTTTGAGTGCAAGAGGAGGTTTTGCAATAACTTTCCATATTCGTTGATGGCCAACGACTGATCGGCGGGCAGGCTCATCTGACGTTGGTCGAGTTCGTTCTTTCTCAGATGGAAAACGATGAGATCGCGTTCGTTCTCCTTCTTTTCCAGATCCTCCCGGAGCCGGCCGATCGTATCGCCGCGCTCGTTCAGGGGAACGAGAACGAATTGCCAGGCACCGAAAGCAGTCCCACCCAAAAGAACGAGGACCAGGAGCAGGACCGTCTGCCGAGAAACATCTTTCATGGGAGTCCTCCTGGCGGGGGAAACATACCGGGATTTCGCGGAAACATTCCTGGTACCGGCGCTGGATTCCGGTCGCGCCCGAACGGATCGGCAGGCATTGCCCCAGGGAGTCCTGCGCGGTGCGAAACCGGGAACTTCCATGCCCCCGCCAGGCCCTCCGAATCGGCCGGCACCCCCGCCGCCTCTGCGGTTGCCAAATGGATTGCCGAAACCGCCCTCTTCAGGGTCAAATCCCCCGGCGAAGTCGGCCGGCGCTTCCGGACGGGCTCCGACTTCCGCGTCCAGGATGAGTTTATACTCTGTTGCGCCACGATGGTCCACTTGCGCGGATCACGTACAACTGTCGGGGTTTGGCACCCTTGGCTGCTGTCGAACTGGCAGCCCCTTTGGATTCAGGACCTCCCAGAGTGTAGTGTTTATCGTTCCGCAGCGAATCGTTCAGTGCCATGACCGCTTCGTGATGGAGGGTGCCGATGGTGAGATCGAGTTTGGCCGAGTGTTTGGGCTGATTCGTCTTGGCTCCCTGCATTTGATCGACTGCCTGGCCGATCAACAAGTCGACCCGAGTGTCCTTGGTATCGGGGAATCGAGCGGTCAAATCGTAAAGTTCATCCAGCCAGTTCACCCCTGAATTCTGCCAATCCGCCACTGCCTTGTATTGCTTCCAGGCCGGATCGAGCCTTTTCGTTTCGTCTTCGGTGTCCGAGATCGTTGCCTGAAGTCGTTCGATTTCCGAATCTTTCTGCGCCACTCGCCAACGCCCAAACACTATTCCCGCCAAGAGTAAAAAACCAACCCCCGCGGCGATGAGTATCTGCTTTTGCTGTTGCGGGTCGCGCCGAGCGCGAGGTTCGTGCGGTACCAGGAAGTTGATGGGAAGGGTAGAGGGCCGGGATGCGTAAGCAAACAGTCCGACGAGTGAAGCGAAGTTGGCCCTGGATTCCGGGGTTAGTTCACTATCCACCCCCGCCATCGGATCGTAGGCAAAGGTCGGTATGCGCAATACCTTCCTGAATTCGGCCCTGCCATGCGCCTGCTGCTTCCGCTTCGACGACGTACAGAGCACGCACCGGATTTTGCGGCGACTGGCCGTTGAAGACCGCCAGATTTCTGCGAATCTCCGACACCAGAGCCGTTTCGGAGCTTACCGACGTGGTCGATAAGGAACGCGAGAAAATGACCGATCCGCCTCGACCGATCAGCAATTCCGCCCATTTATCGCCCAGCGTCAAGACGGCGACAGGCCATTCTGCGGAAGCGGGCGGCATAACCGCGCCGTCTTTGACCGCACGCTGAAACGAGGCCATGGCACCAAAAGGCCGTGGGGTCAGTCCCACCAGTTTCAACCCCGCCGCAGCGCACAGCGCCTTGTAAGCGTTGGTGAGATCCTTGCGCATGGCGAAAGCAAGCGCCCGGCGCTGGCCATCGGCATCGGGGATCGGCGCTGCGAAGTAGTCGATCACGACGGAGTCGCCTGCCTCCGTCAATTCTTTCTGCGCCTGGAAGCGAACGACATTCGCTTCTTCAAACGGCGTGATCCCGGGGGGCAGCTTGATTTCTTTGAGAACGAGCCTTTCTCGCCCCACGGAAATAAGCACCGGCGCAGCGGCCACCCCTGCATCCTTCAATGCCTCGCGCAGCCGGCGTCCAAGTTCCGGTGCGGTGGCAACGCTGATGCCCCGACATCAGGCACGATGAGCGCACGATCCACCTTGATCGAATTCGACCGCACCTGAGCCGATGCTATATGGAGCTGTCCCTGCTCCACATCCAATGTCAAAAAACGAGGCAAAGGTATCTCCTAAAGAAGCACGTCGTAACAGAGGACAGCCAGTGGACAATGGATAGTGTTCCGGCCTTCTCTCCTGTCTCTCCTGTCCACTGACCACTATTCGCTATTGCAAGTCTCTAAATGCTCGTCCCAATTCGGTCAGGTCGCGATAGTACATGATGCGGGGCGTCAATTGACTCGTGTCCACGACGGCCTCCACGCGATGCTGCGGGCCCGACTGACCGAAGTAGCCGATGGACTGTACCCGATAGATGTAAGTGCTCGCCGTGATGAATTGCTCCGCCACCTGCAACTTGGCAGGAGTGACGCTCGCCAGGGTGTACAACCAAATGGTTGATTGAAAGACCGGATCGGCGGAGGCAAGGGCATCGAGGGTGGGCCGTTGGGCGAGAATGTTCTGGATATCGGTCGACGTAAAGCCGGGAATACTCATCAACACGTACTGCGAGGCGGTGTTCACATTGATCCGACCCGGCAGCGATGACGACTGGGAAGTTGTGCATTGCTGTTGCAGCGTTGGAAACAAGGTCTGGGCGTCGGTGATCGACTGGATGGGCGAAGGATAAACGGTGTCGGGCTGGCCTTTGCTGCCGGGAACCTGGACATACGATCCAATGATCGAATACAGCGATGTGATTTGTTGTTTCGCCGTCGGCGCGGTACTGGCACCCAGGGCCGTTTGCACGGCTGCGTCCAGGTCCGAGCTCATTCCCAGAGTGACCTTCCCCGCCGGCATCGCCGTCAGCGGGGTATAAAGCTGATAGGCAATGAGATAACTCGCCAGATCGGCACTCAGACCGGCCTGACCCGTAAGATTGCTGTAGAGCGTGGAGAGAGGAGTGCTGTTGACGTATATTTTGGGTGTCCCCGAACTGGAAACATTCATCTCCCGGCTATAGACGGTCAAAAAGGGCAACAACCCGCCATTGGTATTTTGCGCGTTGCCGCCGTCATCGCCAAAGTCGCCATTGCGGTTCCGATCGGTCCCGAACAGAACATCGGGAGTGACGCCCTGAACAAACAACAATTCCTCGACGCTGCTAAACTGGGCATTTTTGCAACGATAGCCGGGACTTAAACCCATGTAATACGAGCTTTCCGCTCCGCCGTCTCGGGCATTTTCATCCACGTCGATCCAATCGACGATGGAGTTGGCGATCGAGCTACTCATCGTAACATTCGGCACATTCTGCAAATTCATCAGGGCGTTGTAGAGGATCGTGCCCTGCGTCGTTGTCATACCGCTGGCATTCGTCGTTTGCGTTGTCCCGGTTGCCCCCGCGATCGTGGCCGCAGTGGCAACGGCGGCAGTGGAGGCCGCTCCTCCGGTATCGAGCTGGTAGAGAGAATTCAAATTCAATTTAGCGCATTCATCCGCGACGCCGTAGCGAACCGTGGGCTGACCGTTGTTGTCGGTCACACTGTAGTCGAGTGCTACCAGAGAAAATCGGCCCTGGCGCTGGTTGCCGGTCGCGGGTGCGATGATCTGACTGTAAAAAAGCGTTGAATTATCGTAAGGATTGCTGTTGAGAACGCCCGTGTAGGCGGTCGGGTCGGCGAGCATGGCCGTGGCGTAGTACATGCCCCCATCCGCAAGCGCTCTGGCCTCGGCACCTTGTTGAATCCGAGAGACAGCGCGAAATTCTCCCATCATGTAATCGCCAAACCGATAGGCCGCGAGCGAAAGCACGACGATCACAATCAACACGGCGATGATGGCGTACCCTTGGCGATCTCGTTCGCTGCCGGATCGAGTGCGTGCTGTTCGGAAATCGAAGGACGTTCTCATATTCACGGCGTGGTTGTCGTGGTGGTTGTCGTCGTTGTCGATGTCGATGTAAGCGTCGATCCAGGAGCAGTTTGAATGGGGATCACCTGCACATATTGTTTATCCTCAGACTCACCCGCGCCCGCTTTCAATGTCATCGTGACACGAATGGCACCGGGAGGTCCGGTGGGGGTCAGACCGTCCGGTCCCACAACGCTGCCGTCCCACTGAGACTGCCAAACCAAATTGGTGGGATCCCAATATTCAAACATCAAAGAAGTTACTTCGGGTGCAATGTAATACAACTTGGGGTCAGGGTAAGCTGTTGGATCGGGAGTCGGCGGGCCGTAAAGGGTCGAGACGTTGTCGCTGGTAACCCACATGCTCTCGTAACGAACCAGACCATTGTCCGGGTCGAGCCAATAATCAATTCGACGAATGTCCGAAGGCAGGGGCGGGGCATTGCCCGACTGGTCATCGCTTACATTCACATAGTCCGGAACCCGTGCGACCCAAAGCGTCAGTTGATCGGGGCTGGATGCCGGGCCGCCCGATGGCGTCGATCCGCCGCTGGACGAGGTATTGCCGATTACTCCCACGAAGTAAGACAGCGTGCCAATCGGGTTATCGTTCGGCGGCGATGTGCTCGTCGTATTCGATAAGCCACCCGAACCACTACCACTGCCGCTGCCACTCGCTCCGCTGCCACTGCCCGAAGCCGCTCCACTTGCACCGGACCCCGTACCGGTTGAACCGGTGGTGCCCGTGGTAGCAGTTGTCCCTGAACTTGCAGCAACCTGTGCCTGGCTGAACGGAGCAACCGGGCTAACGCAGATGCTCAAATCGATGGTGAGCCGATTCATGATGCCGCGAACCACCGTGGCACGTTCGACCACAACGCGATCGAGGTCTGCTTCCTGTAATTGCATTCGCATAATCACGTACAGAGCAAACAGCAAAATAAGTGTGATGGCGCTGGCAAGGAGCACTTCCAGAAGGGTAAAGCCCGAACGGGATTGGCGAAGTTTACGATGAATCATTGGCCGCTCCCGCTCGTGGTGGTGCTGGTTGAAGTTGACGACGAAGACGACCCGATGGAAACATTGCCGCGATAATTGGGATCGAGCACGTATTCGTTCAAGACTGACTCAATATGTTTGCCGTTTGGGAAATCGCGGTAAGCAGTCAGCGTGACCGTGTAAAGGTTGGCGACATTGTCGTAGGCGTTGATATCCGCTTTCCAGTTCCAATCGGGATCTTCGTCAAAGGTTCCGCTCGTGCCTCCGGAGGAAACCTGTTGCACCCCGGCAACAAACTCGGCGAGTTTCGATTGTGCCATCCGGGTCGCCCTGCTCTGCCAGCGGACATCATCGGCATTTCGCGAGGCAAGAGTCATGAGTTGACTGATGGCGATAAGCGAAAATAGAAAGATCGCCATTGCCACCAATACTTCGAACAAAGTCATACCCCGACGGACTGTGTGAGGAGCCAGTCGCATCTTTACGATTCTCCTTGGTTCACTCCGTGGTCACCGTTCCGGTCAGTCCACGCATCCGCAGAGTGATTGGTTTCATCCGATCACCCTCAATCTTGATGTAGGCATTTTCCTTGCAAGTACCGTCGGGCAAGAACGTAATGAGGTTCGTCCAACCGTTGCCGTCGGGGCTTGCGTTGAAATCGTCTTCGCGCTTGAACACGATTCCTTTGGGTAAGGTCATTCGCAAAGTAAGAGGCCCAGCCCCAATTGAGTCGGTGTCTTTTGCATCATCGGAACCCTGCCAGTGATCGGTGTCATCCGGACCAACTTTGAATCTGCCGCTGTCGAAATTCACTGCGAATCGATAGTTCACCCCCTCTTCAATTGCATGGGCGCGGGCGTTGGCCCAGGCACCCCGAACTTCGTCGGCTGCGGCTTTAACTCTCGTATCGCCGTACCACGCCTGCATGGTGAGGTAGGCCACCGACATCATGATGATGAGGATGGCCATCACCACCAACACCTCAAGGAGGGTAAACCCCGCTCGCCGTCGCGATCGCTTCATGATCTCGCCTGAGGCAAAGGTTCCGAAGAATACCAAGAATCACGTATTCGGCCCGCGTCTCGTGATCCTGCCGTACTTGGCGTGTTTCGTATAAACCAACGGAGTTTGCAGTTGTGTCGTGGGGTCGGTGTCGATCTCGAGTTGATACATATTTCCCCACGGATCCTTGATTTTCGTCTGCCCATCCTGAATGTTTTGCATCACGTTCTGATCCTGGAGACTGCTCGGGAATCCGTTCGCCCCATTTTGCATGTAATATTTGTTCACCGCATCTTCCCAGGCCTTGCATTCCAGTTGGGCTTTACTGACCTTGGAATCCTCCAGGTATTGCGGAATGAAGACAACCGCCGTACCGGCCAGGATCACGAGGATCGCAACGACCACGAGAACTTCGAGCAAAGTGAAAGCAGATCGCCGTGCAGCGACTTTCCGGACTGTTTTGGGAAGAATCATAAGCAACTCCTGACGAGAGAATGGCACCGATGAAATAGTATAACCTGTAAGGGGGTTAAGGTTTCATGAGAGGTTGCGCCCCCCCTACAAGTTATAAGCGTTCGTCGATGCACAAATAGGACATTTCAACCGATATTGTACGACTCTATTCGGTTGAGGATACATCGTTTTGCGAGTGGATGCACCAGAATTTTCAAACGGCGGGCTTGGGCCGCGCCGGTTGCGCTTCCCGCAGGGACGGCAACGGCGAGTATCGGAACTTGAATCGGCGAGCCCGGGACGCTCCCGTGCGCCAACATTGGAAAATATTTTGACGTTCGGCAACGCCGGGCCGAATCGGGCTCCGAATTTAAAAGGTTCGAGGAATCGCGTGGCGGTTACTGCTTCACCACGTCGCGGACTTCGTCGATCGTTTGCGCGACCAGCAATCTCTGTTGAATTGTTCGCAGTTTCGCGACGTCGATGATCTCTCGAATCCGCGCGAAAAGCTCTTTGCCCGGCTCGCCGAACTTCAGTTCCAAGCCAGTCTCAAGCGAATTGACTAGCTCCAGCTGCCGGCCTTTTTCGAGACCTTTTTCGAGACCTTTTTCGAGACCCTCCTCGATGCCTTCCTCACGAGCGGACTCAACATAGAATTGCCGGTCTCGTATGGCTTTCAGTCGCGACTCGTATCGCTCTCGTTCGATTTCGCTCAGCGTCATGTTTTTCATCACCTCCACGGCCTTCACCAACGGCGGCGTATTCATGCCGTCGGGAATCGGGTCCGTCTCCAAACTCTCACCATATCGAAGGAAATAACACCAGCGTTCCAGATCGTCCTTCAATTCCTCGATTTTACCAAGAAACTTGGGCAGTTCAATCACGTGAATCGAGAGATCCTCGCATAGGGCAAAACTTGGTTGACTGCTCGAACGCACGGCAAATTCGTGATGGAACCCCGCTGCCGAAAAAAGAACCCTGTTCACGAAACTGATCGAAATCGTCGGCTGCAGCAAGCGATAGTCATCTCCCTCGTGAAGCTGCGATTGGTAAAGCTTCGACCAATAGAAAAGGATGCGCTTCGGATACGCCTTCCCGGCCGCCATCTCCATTTCGATATTGTACAATCGCCCGCTCCGGTCGCGGGCCTTGATGTCGAGGATCGAGAGCTTATCATCCAACAAGTCTTTGTCGTTAAACGGGTTCAAGATCTCCACATCGACGATCGGCTCCGCAAGGAACGCGCGGAGGATTGCGTTGAGCAACGCGATCAACAAAGGCTTGTTCGCCTCGCTGCCGAACAGCTTCTTGAAGACATAATCGACCTTCGGATCGATGCCAAGGATCATGGCTCAATTCTCCTTTGAGCGGGCCAGATACTTCGGGAAGAGGTCGTTCTTCGGCCAGTTCTTGATGGAACGGATCACCTTGCGCATTTCCGGCGATAGGAACGCCACCGGTGAAATATCGTCCTTTACGGTGAGTCTGTGCGTGCCGTTGAACATTGCCGCATAAATGACGTTCCCCTGATCCAACCAGAGCCACTTTGTGGAAGACCCGTCGAGTCGACCGGTGTGGTAACAGCCCGCTTCAAAGTGTGCTTGTATGCTCTTACCACGCAGCGCCGGGAATTTGTCAGGCTCCGCGAGAGCGCTCAAAAACCGCGTCATCTCGACGGGCGAGGCGATCCAGCCGCTATGAGAATCCATCGTCTCCACGCTCCACGCTCCATAGGGAGGCGGCACATTGTCAGTCCGGTTGAAGACTGATTTCGCAGGCCCCCAGCCGAGCTCGTAATACTTCACCTCGTCGGGAAATCGATCGGCCTCCAAGGTTCGCCCGATCTTCATTCGGGTAATGCCGATCGGTTTGAGAACATTTTCTCGAATGTAGTCGTCGTACTTTGCCTTCGTCACCGATTCAATGACCCTTCCCAGGATAAGGTAGCCGAAGTTGGAATAATGCATCTCCGTCCCCGGGTCATAATCGAGCGTTTGTCCGAGCATGAAGCGGATAATATGCTCCGGGCGAGGCGGCGAATCGACCTTGAGAGCATCGGCGATGCGAAAGGGCATGTAGACCGGGTCGCCGAACTTCTCGTAGTCGAAGCCGCCCTTGTGATCGAGCAGATGCTTGACGGTAATGGTTTTCCACCGAGCATCGAACTCCTTGCCTGGTTCCAGGACCGGCTGAAGTTTCAGTAGCGGAAACACTTTGTCGGTGAGTTTGAGTTTACCTCGATCGACGAGTTGAAGAATGCCGGCAGCAGTGAATGGTTTGGAATTGCTGGCGAGCCGAAACAGCGCATCAGGCTGCATCGGCGTTTCTTTTTCTCGATCGGCATAGCCGAAACCGCGCGCATAAACCAGTCGGCCGTCTTTGGTTACGGCCAGCGCAGCGCCGGGGAGTTTGTGCTTTTTCAAGATTTTGAGCACGGCGTCGTCGAAACCCTTCAGATCGGGAACGGCAACGCCCGAGACCGGCAGCGTTTTTTCGCGCGGAGCTTGCCCAAAGGCAGCAGTTCCAACCCATAAAATCGTCAAGATCGCAGCAGGTTTCATGCAACGAGTCCGAAGTCTCCATAACGTTATCAATCCGCTTCGCCGATCGCGTTGTTTCCTGGGGCTCGCTCGTTGTCGAGATCTGCGGCGAGCCTCTTCTTGCGCCCTGTCGCAGAAATTCGATTTCCAGACTCAGAATCGAGTGCGTTTGTCGTGTTTCCCAAACCAGGATACCGGACCCGATCAGCAAGCCCCCAATTCCTACCACTCCGCAACAAAACGCGGCAATCAGAGCCATATCGCGAAAGAGTTCGTGGCGAGTGATAAAGAAGATCGCTCCTACCAGCGAAAAAAAACTCGTTCCGGCGAACGATCCCACAGCGAGGTAAAAGGCGGTCAACGCGCGAACCAAAAGAATCGTTCGTCGCTCCGCATATTCGACCTGTCGCCAGCGCAGTAGAGTTTCGGGATCGTCCGCGCTTTCTTTACCCTCCAACGCGGCCACCAGAGAACGGGCACGATCGATTGACCGGGCAAAACGGTTGGATGTCTGCAGACCCATGACCGAGGAAGCATTGGTCAAGACCGCAGGCGCAACAATAAAGGTCAAGACGGCAAACGGATTGACGCTGAAAGGATCCATCGATGCGGCTCGGCACGCCAAAATGACCTGATTGGACACTGCAGTAGATTCTATTGAGTCTTCTTTCCCGAAGCTGCCGAGAACTGTTCGCAGCGCAGAAGCATCGCTTTCGCATGCTCCATTCTTGCAGGGAAAAGCGGTCGAAGCTCCGGGAAATTATTGATGAAGGTTTCCCAATAGTCCTTGGCATTTACCCACAGCACCTGCGTCTCGGATTTCAATCCTTCTGTCGGTGTCAGATCCGACACTGCCTGCAAATGCTCGGCTTTTTCCTGGGCACACTCGGCCGTCAAATACGCAGCTTCGCTGCGCACGAGCTTGGAGGCGCTGCGCCCGACCCAAAGGTGCAGGGTTGCATCGTGGAACAGGTGAGCCTTGTTCGACCTTGCGGCCTCGATCCCCGCCTGGTTCTGATCGTGTAGCGCACGCGCCTCGTCGGCAAAAACACTCACAGCCTGTTCCGTCCAGATCTGGAACCTTCTTTCCATATCCGGAGCTGCGTCGGCCTCCCTCAGAAGGCTATCTTGATCGTACTTCAATGTGCTCAGAGCAAGGTTGGCATCGTTGAATTGTCCGCGCAAGATCCGATCGCGTGGCGAACCGTATCGAAAAAAGAGGTTTCGCATCGGTTGCACATAAAGTTGGTGAACCCACTCTTGTCCAGGACCGTCAACCCGAGTCACAAGATTCGGGCGATTTTTGTCGCGCAGCACCAGGATCGGCATGAAGTTCGATGGGATATACTCCTTTTCGTATTGCACTGTATATTCGTTTTTGGCTGGAGGAAGAATCGTGCCGTTGGACAGCCTTCGTTCCATGTGAAAGCGACGAAGAATGTGCGTGTAGGTCAACTCAAAACTCAAATCATCCGGATTCTTGGGGTGGGGATTCCAGAATCGGCATTTTGTCTCGCCGGCTTCTTTGAGGATCCGGTCGCGGGTTGCAAGAACATCCCAGTGCAGCTTGACCGGGCTGGAATCCGAAGTGATCCCTTCGAGCCAGGCCATCCGCGACGAAAGACCGCTGAGGGGGCAGGCAAGAAACGGCTCCCAGAGTTTGATTTCACCCGGCTTCCAGTCGTGTTTGGCCGTCCAGTCGTTCAACTGGTCCGGCTTGCTTCGCAGCTGAGCCAGCGTTGCGACCCCCTGGCCCCCGGCGTCGGGAAATGGTTTGCCTTTGAGAGGGTCAAACAAAAAGATCTCTTTGCCGATGCGGACGCCGATCGCCCGAATCGGAGTAAAAACCCGTCGTTGTCCCTTTTTGAGGTTGACGATTTGCACAACGGGTGCTTCCAGAATTGCCGGAGGACCGATCAGGCAGCCGTCGAGCTTTAGTTGGTGGAGCAAACCGAGAAATGCGTAGACGCGATCCAGTCCACTGCCATTGCCGCCCTCCAGGCTATACCAGGGTGGAGCAACGGGCAGGTTACGCTGCTCGAAGTAAATTTGCCGGCAGACAAATTCAAATGCCAGCACTGCTTTCTTGAGATCGGAGGCATTTGCCGCATTCAGCGAGCGAACGATATCGCGCAACAGCAGACATTCTTCGACATAAAATGGATCGACTTCATTGAATACTTCGGACTCGACTTCATGCGATTCCCGATCGGTCAAGTTCGCAAATTCAACCAGTGCTTTCCGGTCTGAATCGGTCCATTTCGGGCGTTGTTCTCGATTCGTCGCCGAGGCATCCAGTCCTTGCAGCACATCCTGACACACTTCATTGGTCGGTTCCGCGTCCAGACGCGCAACTTGAGCGCTGGTTGTATCGATTTCAGACCGAGGATTCGTTACTTTGGTCGGCCGGGCCTTATTGCCGCAGCCAACAAACGCTGTCCCAGTCAAACACACGATGAGAATCGAACCCAGCCATACGAGTCGAAGCGAACTACGCCGATGCGCGGAAAATATCATGCGAAGCCCCGATGACAGGCTCGGTCAAAGCCTGCCGGATGCGAAGACAAATGCCAACGAGTGCCGGGAAGTCGTCCAGGGATATCATATTGGGGCCATCGCTCGGCGCCTTGCCCGGATCGGGATGGGTTTCGACAAAAACACCATCACAACCTGCCGCGACGGCCGACCGAGCCAGATAGGGGACCATCCGACGGTCTCCTCCTGTACTGTTCCCCTGACTCCCTGGAGTTTGTACGCTGTGAGTGGCATCGAAGATCACTGGTTTGCCGAGATCCTGCATCCACGGAATCGCGGCATGTCGTTCACGAGATTTCCGTAGCCGAATGTGCTGCCGCGCTCGGTGAGCAGCAGATTCGGATTGCCGGCCTCATCCATCTTGGAAATGACATTTTTCATGTCCCACGGTGCCATGAACTGACCCTTTTTCACATTGATCGTTCGGCCTGTTTGCGCCGCTGCGAGCACCAGGTCGGTCTGCCGGGCCAGAAACGCCGGAACCTGCAATACCGCGCATACTTGAGCCACTGCCTCGACTTGATGACATTCGTGGATGTCGGTCGTGACCGGAATGTCCAATCGTTGTCGAACCGTATCGAGCGTCTTTAACCCTTCCTGCAAGCCAGGCCCACGGAATGATTTCCCCGAACTGCGATTCGCCTTGTCGAACGACGCTTTGAATATTAGAGGGAAACCGAGCCGATCGGAATAGCTTCGCAGGCGATCGGCGATGAACAGGGTCAAATCGTGCGATTCAATGACACAAGGCCCCGCGATCCAGAGGATCGGCTGCCCCTTGCCGCATTTGAGTGCGCCAATGGAGACGGGTAGATTTTCCATAGTTCGATCCTCCATCGAATTGGGGGGGTCTCAGTGGTGTCGCTGTATCAGTTTAGCCCAAATACCTTCGTTGCTACACAACGGCGAACCCCATGCGTAAGCTTGGGGGTGTCTACCAGCATTCCGACCCTGCCTCTTTAACCCCCAAGCTTACGCACGGGGTTCGCCCGTTGTCTGTGGCTATACCCGTAATGTGTCGCTGCGACTCCACCGGAGTGTAGCGGGTGAACGAAGATTCGATCAACCCGAACTTGGCTTGGCCGGACCTTCCCGCGCCAACTGAACGATGAGCCTCTCAAACACTGCCCGCTCCGGCAGTGGGCTTTCTCCCTTGAGTCCCAAATCGACTTCAATCAGCCAATCGTAGAGTTTGTCGAGCCGGGGCCAGCCGAGATGCTTCATCTGCCTGCGGGCGCTATCGCGCACTGCGGGCCAGTGAAAAATCGCTGCTTCGTTCATTGCTTCCTCGAGCGGCATCCCTTGTTTGTGAAGTCGAGCGGTCATGGCCAGCTTCCGAAGTTGCGAACCCAGCGCCCCCAGCATCGCGATCGGGGCTTCGCCTTCTTCGAACAATTCGCCCAGTATTCCCAGAGCTTCTGCGGCTTTTCCCTCGCCGATCGAGTCCAGAATCCGAAAGACATTAGCACCCCGGCTGCGGCCTACTAATAGATCGACATCGGCGGCGGTAATCGACGTCCTTTCGCCCACGTAGATAGCGAGTTTATTCAATTCCGAATCGAGCAGACTCATCTGATCGCCCACGAATTCGACCAGCATTTGCGCAGCGGGTTTCGGCAGTTTCTTCTGGTAATGGGTATCTGCCCATTTCACGCACCAGTCCGGCAGAAGATACGATTTTGGCCCCTTGCAAATGAGCGTGACTTCTTCCGGTATTGCTTTGGCGAGTTTGGTCGACGCGGTCCACGATTTTGCATCGAGTACCAGGACTCCTTGTTTGGATGGTTCGGCGACATATTTTTCCAGTTGCGGTCGGAACTTCGTTACGAACGGATCGGCCTGTTCGATGATGACCAACCTGGCATCGCTGAGGAAGGGCAGCGTATCGAGTTCATTGCGAATGGTAGAGAATTCGGCTTTATCGCCGGCATAACTCGAAACCGACAGGGCCGGATCGGAATCGCCGATAACGATATGCTCAATGGCGGCGAGCGCCGTCTTTTGAGAAATTCCTCATCGCCCGTCAGCACGTAGATCGGCTGCGGTTTTGCCTTCTTCGCCTTATCGATGAAGACGGTAGCGTCCATCAATGCCCCTCGTGAAGGAATTGATCTACCAATCTTTTCGGCACGCCGATATCGATGACATGAACTTCCCCGATCCAGGGCTTTGCTGCGGCTTCGAGGAATCCCTTCTTCCAGCTTACGAAAGTGGCGGTATGGGTCGCTCGAATCGTTACTCCCATAGGCTGCCCGGTATCGCAATCCAATCCGGATGGAATGTCCACGGCAAGGACCGGATTTCCGCTCGCGTTGATCCGGGCAGCGAGGTCATCGAAAGGCGAGGCGAGCGGACGATCGAGCCCCGTACCGAAGATCGCATCGATAATCCATCTGTCGCTGAAGCTGACAGTTTCGGTGGAGACAAGTTGTCGAACCACGCCGCAGTTCTTCCAAATTCGGTAATTGACATCGGCATCCGTAAGCGGTTTGGGCGGCTTGGTCATCCATAATTCGATCGGGTATCCGAGATTTTCGAGATGTCTGGCGATAACAAAACCATCGCCGCCGTTGTTGCCGGGACCGCAAAAGATTATGACGGGCTTGCGCTCGGGATTCAGGCGGGTCAAAAGCTCGGCGGTGCCCCGTCCCGCGTTTTCCATCAACACCACACCGGGAACACCATATTGTTCGATGGCAAACGTATCGAGGAGCCGGACCTCCGATCGGGAAAGTGCGATAGGGAAAATTTCCATGATCGATATCTCCTCTGGACCACCCCAAATGGCGTCGCCGACCGGTTCTGTTATAGAATACGATCTGCCGGACGATCGCAAAATCACGACATCAAACGTGACGGAGCCTTTCATGTACAACTTCCTATCGTTCGCGGGTTGCCTTCTGTGTGCCCTATCCCTTTCTGCCGCACCTACTCCAAAAACTCCGCCCCCGTCCTTTCCACCCGAACAACTACAAGAGTGGATTCGGGAACTCGATTCAGACAACTTCAAGGTTCGCGTTCGTGCCGGCAAGAAATTGCGCTGCGGGCAAGGAAGCGATCGAACCGTTAAGGAAGGCCGTGCTCGGCGGCAGTACGGAATCGATGGATCGGTCCTTGCACATTCTCGATGAGATGTTGAATTCCTCCGAAGAGCCGCTTGCGCAGGCCCCCAGCGCACCCTCAAACAGATTGCCGCATCGAATTCGCCCGGTGCAGCAGGTGCCGAGGCGGCGCTGGGCCGCCTGAGGGGCACCTACATTGTGCGCGCTCCAGGACGCGGGCGTTCCTTACGCATCGACGGAAATGACCTTAACAGGGTCAATCTGGACGCGGTGGAGCAACCGAAAGCAATACTGCCGCTGCTGAAGGAATTTCCCGAAATTCAGGAAATCTCCGCAACGACGCGAAAGTTCGGTGATGCGGAGATGAAAGCGCTGCCGACCTTGCCTAATTTGGATCATTTCAACCTTTTTGAATCCGGCATCACCGACGACGCCTTGAAAGAATTCAAACGCTTCCCCAAGCTGGCCTCGATCCCGATGGGGCATACCAAAGTCACCGATGCCGGGTTGATACACCTGGCTTCTTTGACGCAACTCGAATACGTTGGGCTGCGCGGCGACGCCATCACCGACAAAGGCGTGGCTCATCTTAAAAAATTGACGAATCTGACCGGACTCTATTTGGGTGAAACAAAAGTGACCGATGCCGGCCTGGCTCATCTGGTGGACATGACGAAGATGAATTATCTCAGGCTGCACCACTTGCCGATCACCGACAAGGGTTTGGAAAATCTGAAGGGGATGAAGCAATTGCGATTTATACAATTGTGGAACACGAAGACGACAGCGGAAGGGCGAGCCAAGTTACAGGTAGCGATCCAGGGGTTGCAAATTCCCGAACGCGACGATCAATGATGACCATTCACCCAGGACAAGCCCGGGTGTACGACATGGTTCGCTTCTAAGCGGCCATTTCATACACCCGTTCCTCAGCCTTGTTTTTTTGTCTGGTAGTGTTGTATTCGCGTTGTCCTGTTGCGTTCGCTTGTCGGCGTTCCCAAAAATCCTTCATTTCTTGGCCATCACTCAAGTAGTCCGCTCGTAGTTGCAATACCGCTTCCGCTCCTTGGTTGCCCCAGAATTTCTCCGTTCCCTTCACACGATAGTTGAATTGCTTGACGGCCGATTCCACATAACTGGATGTGATCGGCAAGCCCTGACGACGATATTCGGCATAGCGCATCTTGTTTTTGTGCTTTTGGAAGTAGCCCAACGCCGTACTGACTATCTGTCGCGGCTGCGTTTCCCCATCCCCCTCTTGCGGCATACCCAATTCGGCCTGACGTTGCTCCAATTCCTCAATGACCTTTTCGACTTCACCCTTCCACACCCAATTCACCCAGCGGACATGGCAGTCCCAACCCTCCTTGAAGGATCGGTTTGCCATCGCTGCTGCAAATACGTAACTGATGGCATGGATGATATCCAGGACCGGTGTGAAAGAGGAAAAATGGTTTTGCCACAATGTCCAGTTGTTCTCCGAACCGTCCCCGAGAAAGGCTTTACGCGACGCTTGGAAAAAGCCCAATTTCCGCCATCGACCACCACCACGGCCACGCTCGGTGCCACCACATCCTGGGGTTTGTCTTTCCGTTCGGTCAACGGCAAGCAGGTGTAACATTCGACCTCTTCCTGCCGTTCGATCTGTCGTTCCTGACCGATTCGCTCGGTCAAGCGTTCAATCAATCTGCTTGGCATCGACCTCCAAGTCCATCAACTCCGCCACTTCCTCACGGGCTTTCTCGAAGGACTTGCCATTGGCCCCGAGATACACGATTTTTTGCTGTAAACCCGAGCTCATCTCACTACGATCAATCCCCAGACTTTTGCTCTGAGGGAAAAAAAGACCGCCGACATTTCGGGCAGTTCGTCAGAGGTGGTCAACCCCCTAGTTCCTCGAATTTGCTCGTTTTCGGATCTGAAACTGCTTTTCGTCCATGCCAAAGACGAATCCGCCGCCGACTTCTATCGCAAGCACGGCTTCGAGCCGGTTTTAGACGATTCACTGAAGCTTTTTTTGCCGATACCGCTGTCGTCTTGATGAAATCGAGTCAACTATCGCCATCAGACTTTTGATTTTGTGCAGGCCAAGAAACGTCAATACCTGCCGCTCGCCAAACGGCGCATGGGGTACCTGGCAGGCAATGGATTTTCTCAATACCCTCGTTGCCGAAAGGAACGCCGGGTTTTTCCCACCCGCGATCAACTGGAGACCCGGAAGCAGAATCTCGGCGGCGTTTCGAACTTTCTTCATTTCTGATACGACGACACTTCGAGTTTGGAAAGTATCGCTGCGTCGTGGATCTTTTCCCAGGCGTCGAAAGGCAAGGCGATACCTTCGTTCAGCGCTTGGCGGTAGTAATCCCATTCGCGCTCGCCCGGCACTAAAATTCGTTCGCTCCCCTCGGCCTTGGGCGCTTCGTGAATCTCGTCGATCAGAGCGTCCACGCGCGAACAGAAGTTACCTTCAGGGGCAATGCATCGGGGGTCAATGGCCAGGAACGCAGCCCCATGTCCCGTTGGCAGCGAAGTATCCGCCAGCATCCAGCTTCGGATGCCCCAGGTGACACCTGCTCCGCTCAAAATCCCCGAGAGCGTTTCGATGAGAAGGGCCAGCCCATACCCCTTGTGCCCGGCCATCGGCAAGAGTGCGCCGCCGTTATTGAATTCCGACGGGTCGGTCGTGGGCCGGCCGGCACGGTCCACGATCCAAGTGTTGGGAATTGACTTGCCAAGTGCCTTTGCGGCATTGACCTTGCCACCGGCAACCGTGCTGGTCGCCATGTCGAGAATGATCGGCGCGTTTTTCTCCGCCGGGATTGCGTAGGCGAGCGGATTACTGCCGGTGATGGCACCGCGAGCGCCGGGAGCGGTGACGCTCGGAATATCGTTGGCCATGGCGATGCCGATCAGCCCTTCCTTCGCCGCCAGCCAGGCGTAGTATCCTGCTGCCCCAAAGTGACAACTGTTGCGGACTCCGACATAGGCGATACCTTGTGTCCTGGCTCTATCGATGGCGGCCTGCATCGCCGTGCGCGATGCGACCATACCAAGCGGCAGACTGGCCGTCCATGACGGCCCAGGCTGGACCTTCCGAGACCACGATGGGCCGTGCTGTTGGATTCGGCCGCCCCCATACAGACGTCGAAGATAGCCATACAGGCTCTTGTTTCCATGCGTGAAGACGCCCCACGCATCGGTCATGGTCAGAACTTCCGCGCTGCTCAGCGCATCGCTTTCGGACATCCCGGCCCGACGCAATGCGTCCCAGCAAAATCGCCGGAGTCCATCGATGCTGATTTTTGTTTCCGACATGGCTTTTTCAACATGGAACTTGGAACATGGAACTACTGGTTCACGCCGTTGACAACACTTGGCAACGGCTCGCCGCGAAGCCGTTTGGCTACCAATCCCGCTGCCGTCTCGCGCAGCATCCGGGCCGCCCGAACGCTGGCGGAGGCCACATGCGCAGAAACAATGACATTCGGCATCTGCAATAATGGATGGCTCGCTGGGATCGGCTCCGGATCGCAAACGTCGAGCGCTGCGCCAGCTAAATGGCCACTATGTAAGGCCGCGACCAGTGCCAGCGTATCCACCAAATCCCCTCGCGCAAATTGATGAGGATCGAACCACGTTTCATTTTCGCCAGACTGGTTTCATTAATCATCCGGCGGGTTTGCGCCTGTGGATGGGCAATGGAGCGTGATGATGTCGCTTTGCGACAACAGCTCATCGAGTGACGTTGCCGCGGTAGCGCCGGCCAGTTCGATTTCCTTGGCATTCACTACGGGATCGAAAACGCGAACGACTCCGCGAAATGCCGGCAGTCGGCGCACGACTTCCCGCCCAATTCGACCGAAGCCGACGACCCCCACGGCTTGGTCTCGCAATGTTCTCATTTCCGACAGCGGCAGTGCCAGACCCCACTTTCCGGCGCGGACGTGCACACAGTTGGCAACGACCTGCCGAGTCAAACCAAGGATGAACCCCAGTGTGTGGTCCGCGACTTCATCGATGCAATAACCTGGCACATTGCAGACCGGAATGCCTCGCTCTTTCGCTGCTTGAAGATCGACGTTATCGACGCCGATGCCGTAGCGGACGATGATGCGAACCCTCTTCATGGCGGCGATCACCTGGGCATTGACCGGGCTGAACTGCGTGAGCACCGCATCCGCTTCGGCGACGAGTGGCAATAGCTCTTCGACCGTCTTGCACTGGCGAACAACGAGTTCCGCGCCAAGAGGTTCAAGGATGCGTTGTTCGATGTCGAGAGGATCAAAAGTGTGATCGGTGACGAGAACTTTTGGCATGAGGCAGCAACCTATAAATGGAGAGTTGGATTTGATTGTATAGATGTCCGGCATCGGAGAACTACAATATGTACGTCGCCGTCACAGAGATTGCATTGATGTTTCCTTTTCGCCTCGCCGCCATCGATTTAGATGATACGCTCCTGGGACCGGGCAAGCGGATCAGTCCAGGCAACGCCGATGCTATCGCTCAACTCCTTGACCTGGGTGCGATCGTCGTGCTGGCTTCCGGCCGAGTTGTTCCAAACATGCTCCCCGCGTATCGGGAACTGGGTCTGCGTGGTCCGCTCGTTGCTTGTAACGGGGCCTGGGCAGGTGAGCCGGCAACGGGGCAAGTGATCCGGGAACTCACCGTTTCCGAGTCGGTTGCCGCCGACCTCCTCCGGCTTGGCGAAGCGGAGGGAGTGACCCCGATGTTTCACGATAACACCGGCTTATTCGTTCGGCAAAAGGATGGGTGGTCATCTCTTTATGAAAGGCGAAGCAGCGAAGTTGCAACTCCGGTTGGCGACTATGCTCGCCTTGCGGGTCGTCGGCCTCATAAAATCACTTGGTATGGTACACCAGCTCGAATCACCGCCTGAAGGATCGACTGATCCACCAATATCGCGGAGTCTTGACGATCTTCTCAACGGAGAAGGAAAACATCGAATTCGTCCCGCATGGTGTAGACAAGGCAACGGGTGTTGCTGCTGTCGCCGAGGTTTTTGGCATCACAGCGAGTGAAGTTGTGGCTTTCGGCGATGGGCTGAACGATGTGAATCTTTTGAAGTGGGCCGGCTTGGGAGTAGCTATGGATCATGCGCATCCCGAAGCGATTGCTTCGGCGAAACTTGTCCCACCGAAAGGCACTCCGGAAACGGCTCTGGCCCGTGCGGTAACAGCTGTGCTGGCTCGTTACAAGTAGTGTTTCCTCCAGCCACCGAATAAGAAAATGAGCAACCGATGGATGTCGCAAAACATTTGACCGACTACGCTTCGTGTGCAGGTTCGCGGGCAAAATTGCTCCGGGCGGCATCTCCGAAGTTCTTGGCTTCTTGCCGAAGGTGTTCGATCCGAATGTGTTGGTCGGCACGGAAACTCACGATGACGCCGGCGTCTATAAACTCACCGATGAGATCGCCATCGTTCAGACGATCGACTTCTTTCCACCCGTTGTGGATGACCCCTTTATCTACGGGCAAATAGCCGCCGCCAACGCTTTGAGTGATGTTTATGCAATGGGTGGCGAACCCAAGACGGTCCTCAACCTGGTTGGCTATCCGGACGATGAACTCGGCAACATGGAATGGCTCGGCCAGATCCTTCAAGGCGGAGCGGAACGATGCAAAGCAGCGGGTGCGGCCATTATCGGCGGGCATAGTGTTCGCGATCGCGAGATCAAATTCGGCCTATCGGTGACCGGGATTGTTCACCCCAAACGCTTCTGGACCAATGCCGGAGCGCAACCCGGAGACAAGCTGGTTCTCACCAAGGCGCTCGGCTGCGGCTTCGTGACAACCGCAGCAAAGAAACAAGTCTGCCCGCCGGAAATATTGAAGACTGCCTGCGCGAGCATGGTGCAGCTCAATGCGATCGGACGCGACGCTTGCCGTGCAGCGGGCGGGGTTCACGCCGTAACGGATGTTACCGGCTTCGGCCTGTGCGGGCACAGTTACGAAATGGCCGATGGGAGTAAAGTCACGTTAGGGATCGACCTCGACAAGTTACCGACCCTGGCAGGTGTCGAGGAGCATGGCTTGACCCGGTTCCGCACGCACAGCAAATCCAACTCCGAGTATGTTGCTCCGCACACGCGAATTGAAGGAAAGCCCAATCCAAAACGACTTGAGTTCTTGTGGGATCCCCAGACATCGGGCGGTTTGCTCATCAGTATCGCCCCCGAAAACGTCGATTTGCTGATGCGCGAACTTCACCAGCGCGGGGCAATACGGGCAAGTGTAATCGGCGAGGTATTACCTCAGACCGACGTGGCACTGATTTTTCGCGCCGGATCCAATTAACAAAACCATTCTAAACCACAGCGCGGCATAGCCGCAACCAAATGAAAAATGAAACAGGCATGTCGGAATTGAATAGAGTGGATTTGTCACGATTCACTTAACTCAACCACCGAACATGCCATGCAAGAGTTTGTACAGCAACACGAAGCGAACATCTATGGGGTTCTTTCCGGATTCGACCGAATTCGCTTTCGCGGAACACAGCGGCGGATCTGTTATGTGAAGGGTTTCGCCAAGTTTTTGAATTTCATCGGTGTGCTGCTTAAGGTTTTTCGGGCTTTCGTCGATGGTACTTCGCGCAAGCTCAAGAAGACCACGGAGCAATTGGCCCGCAAAACGCCGGTGGGGAAAGTGGTCTACCTGGCAGCCAACCGAGACAAGCAGGAAGTCCTCGACGAACTGCTGCGGACGTATGCGATCCCCGAGAGCTTCACCGGGTTGATCGCCGTGCTCAGTTGTGTGGAGAATTGCAACAGTTACGAGCTTCACAAGAACGCTGGCACCCAACATCTGGAAGTACACTCGGCCTGGCGCAAGTGCCTGCACTACTATCTGTACATTCGCGATCCTCGGTACGGCCTGATGCACATTCGCATCATGACTTGGTTCCCGATGCAGGTTCAGATTTGCATGAACGGTCGAGAGTGGTTGGCCCGGCAGATGAATGCAGCGGGACTTGCTTACCAACGGTTCGACAACACGTTTGCCTGGGTTGCCGATTTTGCTCAAGCGCAACAATGGTTGGATGAGCAACTGAAAACGGATTGGGGGGCCATGCTGTCGGGCTTGTTGCGGCAGTACCATCCGGCCTTTCTGGATTTGCTCGGGGAGTTGTCGTTGCCGGAGTATTACTGGACCGCCGAGCAAACTGAATGGGCAACCGATGTGGCATTTCGTTCGAAGGAATTGTTGCAACCGCTGTATCGTCGTCTGATCCGACACGCCACGGAGAACCTCTCGTGCGCGGATGTGATGCGGTTTTTGCAGCAGTATGTGACGGAGTCGGGAGCGATTCATGGCAAGTTCCAAGGCGAAGTGGTGAGTGATCGCAAGACCCGTTATGAAGGAACGCGGATGAAGCATCGGGTGGGATCCAACAGCGTGAAGATGTACGACAAGTTCGGGCGAATCTTGCGGATTGAGACGACGATCCACAATGCGGAAGGGCTGAAGGTATATCGACCTCGCGAGAACGATCCGCACAAGCGTTTGGCGTGGCAGTCATTGCGGCGCAGCGTGGCGGATCTGTACCGTCGCTGCCAGTTGTCGCAAAAAGCCAACGAGTCGTACTTGGAGGCGATGTCGGTGGTGGAATCATCCGAGACGTTGGAGTCGTTGACGGCTCCGGTCAGCAGTCCGGTCGAGCGAGCAGGGCGACGCTATCGGGGGTTAAACCCATTGTCGGCAGAAGACAGCCAGTTGCTGCGGGCCATCAACCGAGGCGAATATGCGATGCTGGGCTTGCGCAACCGGGATTTGCGAGCAGTGCTGTACGGGACGGCCACTGGTGTGGAAAAAAAGAAGCAAAGCGGTCAAGTCACACGCCGATTACAATTGTTGTGCGCTCATGGCTTGGTCCAAAAGGTTCCCAAGAGTCACCGCTACAAAATCACCGTGCGAGGCAGACAACTCGCCAGTGCCTTGTCCTACGTCCACGAAAGCGATCTGAAAACCCTAAGCCAAGTGGCCTAGAAAATTGTGTTAGAAAAGCAAAATTCGCAGAATGAGTAGTACAGAGTCACAGAGAACACAGAAAAGACAGAATCGACCACAAATGAACACCGATCGCAAATTCTTGGTTTTACCCATGTTGATCCGTGTTCATCTGTGGCAAATTGCTCATATGTCTTTTGTCTTCTCTGTGTTCTCTGTGACTCTGTGGTTAGTTCATTCCTGTTAATCAAAGAGCCGGATAAGATCGGTGACGCTAGTCAGTTTCTCCAGGTCCCAACAGCGCGACAACACTGCATCGGCGCGTTGTTTTCCGTACTTCGGCTCAACCATCATCCGAAACTTTTGTTCCACCTCGGCATCGGTCATTGGGTTCCCCGCGTGACCGCGTGGGAACTCGACTTCTTTCGTGAATTGCCTGCCATCCGTCAGGGTTACTACGATCCGATTGGGAATGCCCTTCGGATAGCGCGGTGTCAAGGCATCGTCGAGATGAACTTTTACCTTGGCGGTCAAGTCCACGATATCGCGGGAAGTAAATCGCTCCGGATCGAATTGCTTCAGCCCGACTTCACCATCGAGCAGGGCCACAGCAGTGCAGTAAGGCAGACTGTGATCGGCGGTTTCGCGGGTCTTTGGCGTCCAGGCTTCCTTGTATTTGCCGATGATGTTGTACGATGCCTCGAAGGTATGGATGTCGATCGACTTAACTTTCGACACATCGCCGCCGATCTCTTTGCGCAGCTGCAAGCGCAGCATCGATGGCGCTTTGTGAATGGTACTCGGCCGGCCAGAATTTGATGTAGGTTTTCGTCATCATGAAGCCGTCGGAGGACGGGTTTTCCGCTCCCAGCGCGCGCAACCGCGAAAGTGTCTCTGGTTACCAGTTTCATGAAGCCCAGGTCGCCTTCGAAAATGGGCGCTGGTCCGCTGAGTCCCTCCGCTGCCAGCGTTGCGGCGAAGACCCCGTTGCGGGCTGCATTGGCGAAAGCGCAGCCCTTCCACATGCTCAATTCACCGGATCGCGTTTGTCGCAATGCCACATTGGCCACACCCGCCAGACCAATCGCATGGGCAATCTTGCGCAGCTTCGAGTTTCAGCAATTTGCACGCCGCGATGGCCGATGAGATGGCTCCATAGGTCACATGATCAACACCCTGCTCGCGAAGGCTACAGGCATCGCAGAGCCGGCACTGAATCTCGTAGCCGAGCACTCCCGCCAGGATCAAGTCTTTGCCATGAGCACCCACGGCCTCGCCAACGCCCAGTACGGCGGCAAGATTATCGCTGGGGTGGGCAGGTTCCAGGGAAAGATAGGTATCGTTGAAGTCGAGGTAACGGATCAGCAAGCCGTTGACGAAGGTGGCCCATTCGGGGCTGGACTCGGCCGCCGCCGAGAATCGAGGCTCCGGGAGTGCCCGACACCCGCAGCGCGCAACGCTTGGCGATGGCATAGGCCTCGGCCGGCATCGCGCCGACGGCCGTGGCGAAGGAGTCGATGAAACGGCGTTTGGTTTCATGCACGACGGCTGCGGGAAGATCCTCAAACCGCAATTGGGCAGCGTATCTGGCAAATCGGTCGGCAAGAGTCTCGGTCATGAATCGATCCCCGGTATGAAATAGATCCTTCTGTTCGGTTGTTTTACAAATCGGGGCCTCGATCTGATAAAATTCGACAGAGAATGCCATTTACAGGCATTCGTTGAATCATAACCTGGACTCCCACATGCCGCTTCCCCTCGAAGGCAAGGCCATAGCTCTGGCCGAAGGCAGACAACTCGAAGAACTCGCCGCGATGCTCGAAAAAGAAGGTGCAAGCATTCTGCGCTGCCCGCTTCTGAGCATCCTGGATGCACCTGACGCCGAACCCGTTGTCAACTGGCTCAAGGAACTCATCGCAGGGAAATTTGCCTATGTCATTCTCCTGACCGGAGAAGGTCTGCGCCGACTCATCGGCTTCGCGGATCGCGGGGCTGCGCCGAAACGATCACTGCTTTGACGAAGACGAAGGCTATCACACGCGGCCCAAAGCCGGTTCAGGCGCTCAAGGAATTGGGCCTGTCGCCCACTAAAATCGCCAGTGCGCCGACGACCGAAGGAGTGATCGACACTCTGAAAACCGAAACGCTGTGCGGCTCGACCATCGGGGTGCAACTCTACAGCGAAAGCAACCGGCCTTTGACCGATTTTATCACGAGCGTGCGTGGAAACTTTCGCACGGTCCAGCCTTACTACTATGCGCCATCTGCGGATGCGGAGCGAGTCAGCGACATGATTCGCAAGATGGCCGAAGGACAAATTGCAGCGATTGTTTTCACGAGTTCACCGCAGGTCGATCGAGTCTACGAGGTCGCAGTTGAGCAGCATCTTGAACTCGAACTTCGGCAAGGGTTAGAACGCACTAAGGTCGCAGCAGTGGGGCCGATTGTCGCAGAAACCTTACGTGCGAAAGGTGGACGAGTCGATATTACGCCTGATCAGGGCTTTGTGATGAAGAATCTGGTGCAATACATCAGACGCGCTTTTGCCTGATTCTCGCAATGAGGCGACGAGACTTCGATGGCGGAACTGCGGAGTTAGGTTGGCAGATCGACCGCTTGCGGCAAGAACCAACTGAGATTCAAGTCAGGCTGACGTTGTTCCAACGTGATCGTCGCCGATGTAAACGAGAACTCCGTAAGGGGTTCGCGAGGAATGTTTCCCGATAAGATGTCGTCGGTTTTCTCGTCCTCGGATTCTTCGATTTGGGCGATGGCCGCAAGGAGACGGGTCGCCGGCGTTGAATTGGGCTCCAGGCGGACAACAGCACGACCATTGCGTTGAATGAGCACGGTCTCGCCCGATTCTGCACACTTCAGCAACTCGTCGGCCCGCGCAGCGAATTCACTCACAGAAACGGTGGTCATCGGGTTCTCTCATTCCGATGCGGTATCTTTCAATCAGACGGCGCAAGTTGCGATGACCTTCATTGTAACTCACGATCCCTCGAAAAGTAGATCGATTAACCACACTCAATACATTCTACTTACCAGTCCTCAGTCACCTTGTGGAGGTGCGCTATAATGACGGCAGGAAGTTTTTCATCCGCGCAATTGCCTATTTGAAGGCATCGGTGCCGGAACAGGATCCTGCTCCGGTTGTGACTCTCACGGGGCTCGATGCGCCTGTGTTTCGCAGCCTGAATAATGGGCTGTTGGTGTCTTACGTGGTCGATACCGGCGACGAGTATCAGTTCGTCCAGTATCGCCATCTTGCCCAAGACTCCGCCACCGAGGACGAACTGCATGCAGCAGGGCTTGGCAATCTTCTTGCCTTGGCAGCAGGTTCGCTACGGGTCGCGCCGCATCCGAAGGGCCAAATGTTCGCCGTTCTGATGGGCGGCAACTTTGAGGCCAGTTTGATCTTGCTCGATTGCCTATGGGACGATTCGTTCCGGCAGTTCGCTGCTGGTCAATATGCTATCGCCATTCCAGCACAACATATTGGCTTTCTGCGACTCGTCATCGGTCGAAGGGCTCCGCGAATTGCAACGAGTTTCTCAAGCGGCCCATTCTTCACCTATCGACCATCCCCTTTCGGATCGGTTGTACCTTCGAATGGGCAGCCGTTGGCAGGTACTGGATACAGGCTCAGGTTCGTAACTCGCTCGTGGCGGTGTGTACCATATGTACGAACTGCAAACTTCTATTGAAGGACTGGAAGAACATCCCGATGAAACATCTCTTCACCTATGTCTGCCGACCGTCTTTCCTATTTGTCGTTGCGCAGCATCTTGGCTTGCATTCTTTACGGACCCACGCCAGTCGTGGCAGAACCACTCTCCGCGAAACCCCAGCCAGCTACGGCAAAAGAAGAAGCCCGACAACGGGTTTTCGTTGCAGTTGGCTACGGTGGCCGCAGGATGATCTCCCTCGATGGCATCAAATGGGAAATCACGGCTGAGTGGAAAGAAAACGGCGGCGACGACGCCAATAACCTGATGAGCATCGCCTTTGCCAGAGATAAGTTCGTTGTCGTCGGCGGCTCGTTTCCGGGCCGAATCCTGGTTTCATCCGATGGCCGCAAATGGCGTGAAGTGGAATCGCCCCGGTTTCGAGTGAACCCGGTCCTGTTCGGAAACGATCGGTTCGTTGCCGGCGGGCCCGACAAGACTTTGCTCTGGTCGAAGGATGCAGAAACGTGGAAGAAAGGCGCGATCATCGATGCCAAGGAAGCCAGCCATTTCCGCTTCGGTGCCTTTGGGAACGGCCTGCTCGTATTCATGGGCAACGCCGGTGGCAATAGCCCGATCACCTGGGTTGCAACTACCAAGGATGGCGAGAAACTGGAACACGTCGATGTCAATCTGCCGCAATTCTTCAACATGGCTTTCGGCAAGGGGCGATTCGTCGCGGTTGGTGCCGATGGTCGCAGGATGAGTTCCAAGGATGGTAAAACCTGGGAACACGAGGCCACCGAAAAGGGAGTTGAACTTCGGAGTATCGTTTGGACAGGCAAAGAGTTCATCGCGGGTGGCGGCGGTGCTACTTATCGATCGGGTGATGGAATCGAATGGACCAAGGACGCGAAAGCGATGCCCTGCCATTTGCTGTACGCGAATGAGAAGATCTATATCGGCACCAACTGGCCCGGACAGATGTTGAGTTCCCGCGACGGGAAGACCTGGACGAAGCACAAGAAGCAAACACCCAACGGCATCAATGCCGTGGGCGTTGGCGAAATCAAGGTAAAGCAGTAGGGCGGGTCGAGGCTTTGCAAGGCCCGCCATCAAGCGGCATCTCGCACTCTGGCGGGCCTCGCAAAGCCTCGACCCGCCCTACACAATTCGGTGAACGCTGAATTTGCAACAGGCTCTAAAACAAATCCTTCACCACAGTAGCTCCGGTCGCTACCATCGGAACCGGACGACCTGTCCCTGTTGTCCACTCTTTGCTGGAATCGATTCCGAGAGCTTTACATACGGTTGCCATAAAATCGGCAGGAGAGACCGGGTGTTTTTCCACCGTGCCCCCATTTGGCCCTGTGTCTCCAATCGCGTGACCGTTCTTCAATCCGCCCCCCGCGAGCATGGTCGTCCAGGCCCGACTGAAGTGGCTGGAGCCGTTTTGCGGATTTCGGCCGAACTCGCCCATCGCGATCACAAGGGTGGAATCCAGCAACCCGCGTTGTCGGAGGTCTGCGATCAGCGCGGCCAGTGGGGTATCGAGTTCTTCGCTCAGCTTCACCGTGCGCCGAACCGTGTCCTTGTGAACATCCCAGCCGTCTTGACGAACTTCGACGAATTTGACGCCACTCTCGATCAATCGGCGGGCCAATAACATCTGGTTGCCGATATGGGTCGTTCCATAGGCCGATCGCATGGCGGCCGGCTCTCCCGAAAGATCGAACGCCTTGCTCTTCGGACTGTGCATCAGACGGTTGGCGCGATCGAGTGTTACCCGGTGCGCTTCAACCGATGGCGACGCGTGGTCGGTGAGGAAGGCGGTATTGAGTTCATCCAGCAGGCTCGCTTTGGCGTCGAAATCGGCAAGCGAGCCGACGGGTTGTAAATCGCTCAACTCTCCCGTTTCCTCGACGCGAATCGGGCCAAACTTGGGACCGAGATCGCCAGCCTCCATAGCCGTTGAATTTCGGACTGCCGACCAAGATAAAGTTGGGCAGATCGTTGCTTTCATCGCCGAGCTTGCGGGAAACGATCGATCCGAGAACGGGGTGAGTCACACCATTCTGGCCCTTGCGAAAGCCGGTGTGCATCAGGTAGCGGGCGGTAGCGTGGTTTGAATCCGCCGTGCGCATTCCGCGCAGAAGCGTCACATCTTTCATTTCCGCGGCGAGCTTCGGGAATTTCTCGCTGATGCGCACACCGGGCGCAGCGGTGGAGATCGGCTTAAGCGCGCTGTGTGATTTCACGTCGAAAACCAGAGATTGCGGCGGTCCGCCGATCATCCACACCAGGATACACGATTTATGCGCCACGCCGACTTTCGCAGCGCTCGCGGCCCGTGCGGACAGCACGTTGAACCACGGAGCGACGCAAGTCCCCAAGAAGCCCGCCGACGTGAGGCGAAGCATGTCGCGGCGCGACACAACTGCTTGACTATTGGTTAACATAGGTTGATTCCTTTGTTGGTTGATGCCCGCATCAATGGTTATTCACAAACTCAGCACTGTTGAGTAAGGCCCACATCACGGCGGAGTAACCTTTTTCCAGGCTGCCTTGTTTCGAGATAAAATCGCTCATACGTGTCACTTCGGATGTAGTGGGGTAGCGAGAAAGCCCGATCAGGTACAGGTGTTCGATGGCCTTTTCCTTCACGCTATATTGCATTGCCGATTGAGCGACCGAATCGCACGCCGGGGGGAGTTTGGAGTTCATCAGTCTTAAAAGTTGAGGGACGCCGTAGGTATATTCACCGGGGTTCTCATCGTACTCGCGGGAATCGAAGAACTGGATACCCTGACTGCTATTGTCCAATTTTGCCTGCTTTTTGCCTTGCTTGGGTTCTCTGGGTAAACCCAGCTGATCCGATGTCGCGACCGCATACGACAGAAACAGACTGCGCGGCGTGAGAACTTTCATCGCCATGTGACTGTACAACTCCACATCATCTTTGTTTTCCGGGACAGTCATGCTGCTTCTCTGATAGGCTTGGGTCGAACAAATGATGGAGATGATGTGTTTCTGATCGAACTTTGAAACGATGAATTCTTCGGCGAGCAAATCGAACGCTTCGGGATGAGAAGGAACACTATTGGGCCGAATGTCGTCGAGCGGGTTGATGAAGCCGCCCGAAGAACTGCGCCCATAACCGATTCACTGCGGCGCGCGCAAAGTATGGGTTATCGGGTGATGTCAGCCACTCCGCGGCATAGTCGCGGGAGACATCGCTCCTCGTGACGGCATTTCCATCGAGTATTTTTGCTCTGGCAGCACCGATGAATTTGCCTTCATTGCGCGGGTCGGGAATCGGAATGCTTCCATCCGGCAACGTCGAAATCGTATCCGTCGCTGCTTTACCGACGGCTTTCCCAAGCGGTGCATCGGCAATGCGTGCGGCATTGTTGGTGACGTTCTTCTTGGCGGGATTCTCGCGAACGGCCAGGGTTCTGCCGAAAAAGGCGGCGAGGCCCCAAAAATCGTTCTGTTTCCATGCCGAGGTCATGGGATGCACATGGCATTCTGCGCACATCAGTTGGTTGCCGAGAAACAAGGCCGATGCTGTGCCGACGATCTTGTTCGCCGCAGGCTGCCCGTTGTCGCTATTGGCCAGGATGAAAAATGTTTCCCCCGCGAGACTCTGATCGCCCTTGGCCGTCAGCATGGAGCGGACGATTTCGTCCCAGGGCCCGTCGGAGTTGAAGCGATGGGTCAGCCATTTGATGAAAACGTCGGGGGTCTTGATCAGTCGATTATTATCCGGATCGCGCTTGACCAATAGATCGTGCCAGTAGTGTGCAAAGTGCTGGCCGTATCTCGAATCGGCCAATAATTCCGCGATAAGTTTTCGGCGCTTATCGCCATCCTTGCTCGCAATGAATTCAACGGCTTTTGCTTCACCTGGGATAACGCCGACGATGTCGATGTAGGCCCGAGCAGGAACTCCGCATCGGTTGCCCCACGCGATGCGGGGATCTTGGCGGCCTCGCGTTTGCGGTCCAGAATCGCATCAATACGTGCTGCCATGTCGGAAACTGTCCTTGGAGATTTCGCCGTCACCTTCAACGGCGGCAGCAGCTTTTTGTCTCCAGGAGGATCCCCATACTTCTTCGCTTCATTTTCAACGTGTTTATCCAGCTCGTTGTCGGGCGTGCCGGTCGTCGGCGCGGTATCGTTCTTCGATTTCGGGTTATTGGCCGGCTTGGAATCCTCGCCGCCGCCGACTACAAAGCCAACGCCGAAGAGCATGAAGAGTATTGCGGCAACCGCCCATAACGACTTCAGGGATGATCCGGATTGGGTGTACCTAAGTTCTGCTTTCACAACTGCACCTGTTCAAATTCGGTTGGGGCGGATGTGTTGATAACCCGGTTTTTCAGAATCGTAGGGCGGGTCGAAGCTTTGCGAGGCCCGCAATGAAGCGGCCTCTCGGTCTGGCGGGCCTCGCTACTGATTAAGTCTGGCGGGCCTCGCAAAGCCTCGACCCGCCCTACAAGATTCGCTGACCCTAATTTTGCAACAGGCTTCTACTTATTAAGCCCAGAGGCGATCACCCGGTTGAAATATCAGGTATTCTTCTTCTTTTTCGGTTTCTTCTTTTTGTTCTTGTTCCCAGCCTTCTTGACCGCAGCTCCGGTCGAGACTTTCACCGACATGACGACATCCTTCCCGCCTTCGCTTTCTGTCAAAACCGTAACCTTCGCTCCATTCATGATCCCTGCCAGTCCGTTCTCGATGGTCGCGACCGTCTCAACCGGCTTGCCTTTCTTGTTTTTTCCGAGATTGACGGAAACGAAACTGGCATCTTTGCTGACGGCGAAACTCTGATCCTTGCCTTCGACCGTCAAAGTGATGCTGTTTGTCGAGGCATCAACGCTCTTGACGGTTCCCTTGACTTCCTCCGCGTGGGCAACGCAGATTCCAAGACCGAGGCAAGAATCCCTGCGAAAAGTGTGCGGATCATCGATTAACTCCGGTGAGCGGCGTTGGTTATTGGTGGGTTGCATCGGGGCATTGCATTTCATTCACTATAGGTTAAACCACCGAAACATCTGAGAGTTTCTACCTAAAAATGACAACTCGACAAAAAATGGAAATTGGCCGTGAAAAGGTAGTCGTTGCCGTTTCGTTTTATCCTTCCTGAACCTTTGGCGGTCGCCGCCGTCGGCGCGGCCAGAATTGGACCGCCAGAAAAAAGAATGTCGATGATGCGCCACTGATACAGACGAAGGATGCAGCGCGGTTAATATCCCACATGTCCACGGCAAAGTAAGTGAAACCGACGAGTGCGGAGAGATTGAACATCAATACCAACCAACTGATCACCATCTTTCGCACGCGCTGGCGATGCATGTCGCTCTTCGGCGTCTTGAACCTGCGCCAGTCGACGGTACGGACAGGCTCCTCGTCCGAATATTCTTCGGGTACATCCTCCACGGTTTCAACAGCTGCCGCTTCCTCGGAGAAGGCAGGATCCAAAAGGGCCATTGCCGCCGACGGTTGCGGGCTGTTTTCCCCTGGGCCGGCCGGGACAATCTCGGCCTCAAGGATTTTCTCATCCAGGCGCTGCGACTTCCGCCACCGGTTGCACGATCTCGGCAAATTCGGGCTGGGGTGAAGAAATGGTGATGATCTGGAGACAAAACGGACAGGCAGTTTGGCCGTGATGAGCTGCCACGTTCTCGATGCGTTTGGAGCAGACAGGACAATCGAAGTTCACCATTTTCGATCTCCATCACTTAAGTTCCAAGTTCCAAGTTCCAGGTTCCAAGTTAAAAACAAGCACAATCGTTTCGAAGAAACGGTCTGTCTTCAACTTGGAACCTGGAACTTGGAACTTGGAACTAATCATAATCCATCTCTGAGCATCTCGCCGCCTGCGTTTCATTCCACAGCCCCCATCACGCCGCCGCCGGGTGCGTGCGCCGCTCCGCACAGATAGAGGCCGCGGATCGGGGTGCGATAGTTGGCGTAGCCGGCGGCCGGCCGCATGAAAACATGCGGTCAGCGACATCGAGCCCTGGAAGATGTTCCCTCCCGTGATGCCGTAGATGCGTTCCAGATCGACGGGTGAGATGATCTGCCGATTGATGACCGCGTTCTTGAAGTTCGGCGCGTACTCGTTGAGGATGTCGAAGCAGCGATCGGCAAATCGGTCCTTGATGTGATCCCAATTGCCCTCGCGCAGCTTGTAGGGCGCGTACTGGATGAACATCGACATGAGGTGCTTGCCGGGCGGCGCGAGCGTGTCGTCGACGCGCCGTGGCCATCGTGCATTCGAGGATCGGCGACTGCGACGGCCGGCCGTACTTGGCGTCGTCGTAGGCCCGCTCGAGGTAGTCGAAGTCGGGGCAGATGTGCACCGTGCCGCGGTGCTGCGGGCCGACCTGCGAGCCGGGCAGGCACTTGAAGTTCGGCAGTTCGTTGAGGGCGACGTTGATCTTGATGGTGGCGCTGGTGTAGTCGATGGCCGCCACGCTGGCGCGAAAGTCGTCGGGCAGGAGCTTCGGGTCCATCAGCTTGAAAAAGGTGACGTTGCAATCGGCGCAGGAGGCGACGCGCGGAGCGTAGAACTGCCGGCCGTCCTTGAGGGCGACGCCGCCGACCTGGCCGTCCTTGATCGATGATCTGCGCCACGTCGGCGTTCGTCGAGATCTCGGCGCCGGCAGCTCTGGCCGACGGCGGCGATGGCGTTGCTGATGCCGCCCATGCCGCCGCGCACGTAGCCCCACACGCCGCGCACGCCGTTGCACTCGCCCATGACGTGATGGAACAGCACGTAGGCCGTGCCCGGCATCGACGGCGAGGCCATGCACGCCGATGACCGCGTCGGTCGCCAGCGTCACTTTCAACTGTTCGGACTCGAACCAGCGATCGAGGATCGGCCGGGCCGCCCCGGTGAGGATCTCGATCGCCTCGGCGCCGTCTTTGCCCAAGCCTGCGGAACTTCCAGGCCGAGCTTGCCGAGGTTCCAGAAATCGCCGAGCCGGTCTCGACCACGGATCGGGCGGCGTCTGCACCAGCATCGGTTCGAGGAAGTCGGCGACGCGGGTCGAGCATCGCCTCGTACTGCGGCAGGTTCTCGGCGTCCTTCGCGGAGAACTTGCTCACTTCGCGATGGGTCAGTTCCTTGTCGGGCCCCATCATCAGATAGCGGCCGTCGGGAAACGGCGAGAACGACGAAGGGCTGCGCGGCAGCATCTCGAAGCCGTGCTTCTTCAATTCCAGGTCGCGGATGATCTCCGGCCGCAGCAGGCTGTTGACGTAGGCGGCCGTGGAGACCTTGAAGCCGGGCCAGACTTCTTCGGTGACGCAGCAGCCGCCGATGACTTCGCGGCGTTCCAGCACCAAGGGTTCATAGCCCTCCTTGGCCAGATACGCCGCCGTGACGAGGCCGTTGTGCCCGGCGCCGATGATGATGGCGTCGTAAGATTGAGACATGAACACTTGATCCTTAATAAGGAAGCAGAGGAGCAGTGGAGAGGGGAGCAGTGGAGAAAGCGATCGATTATTGCAGGTGTAGCGTTGCCGCGATTGTCTTTTCTCCTCTGCTCCCTCTCTCCCCGCTCCTCTGCTCCTTTTTGCGAACTCTTCATCCTTTTGCGAATCTTTATTCTTCTCCGGGATCGTCCACAAATAAATCGTGTGCTCGAAGCCGTCGGCCTTGACCTTGATCTTCTTTTCGGGCTTCCAGTCATCGCCCATGTCGAAGTCGTGCGACACGACGCGCGAGCCGGGCTTGAGAGTCCTCTTCAAGCATCGGCTTGAGTCGAAGGTTCACTTCGGGCAGCAGATAGAGAGTCACGACATTGGCTGCTGAGACATCGGCAACTTGCAGCACGTCGCCCTGTTTGAACTCCACTTTGTCGAGAATGCCTTGCCTTCTTGGCGTTTTCCAGAGAGTCCTTGATGCGCTCCGGGTTGAGATCGACGCCGTACCCCTTCTTGGCTTTGAATTTCTTCACTGCGGTCATGACGATCCGACCATCGCCGCAGCCGAGGTCGTACACCACGTCACCTTCCTTGACTTTGGCAAGTTCGAGCATCTCCTCGACAACGGCTTGGGGCGTCGGCACGTAAGGAACGTTGATTGTTTCAAAGGGTTCTTTTTTCGGCTCGTCCTTCTTGGGAGCTCTTTCTTCGGATCGACACTTTGGGTAAAGGCGAGAGATCGGTCTTCTTTGGCTCGTCCTTCTTGGGAGTCTCTTTCTTTGGCTCGTCCTTCTTGGGAGTGACTTTCTTGTTGGGATCGGAATGACCCACAGGTAGATCGTGTGATCCCGGTCGCCCGTGACTTTCATGGTGAGTTCCTGTGTCGGCTTCCAGTCGCCCATATCGAAGTCGTGGGAGACAATCCGCGAGCCTGGCTTGAGAGTCTTCTTCAGCATCGGCATCAGTTTGCAGATTGAGTCTCCGGCAACAGATAGAGCGTCACGACGCTGGCTTCCGAGACGCTCTTGAGGTCGAACACGCTCCCTTCGCGGATTTCGACCTTGCTCGTCGACGCCTTCCTTCTTGGCGTTCTCCTTGGACAGCTTGACGCGAGGGGGAACGAGTTCGATACCCAGGCCCTTCTTCGCCTTGAACTTCTTGACGGCGGTGATGACGATCCGGCCATCGCCGCAACCCAGATCGTACACCACGTCCTTTCCTTCACTTCGGCGAGTTTCAGCATCGCCTCGACAACGGGATCCGGCGTCGGCACATAAGGAACATCGAGTTTGACTTCCTTTTTGGTTTCTTCCTTTTTGGGTACCTCTTTCTTGGGTACTTCTTTCTTGGGCTCCTCTATTTTCTTGGGAGTCACGGCCGGGAGAAAATCAACTTCAATTTCCTTGCCAGGCTCCACGAGGATTTTCTTTTCAACAACTTCTTTTTTTCCGTTCAAAGTATAAGTTGCTTTGAACGAATAGGAGTACTTCTTGCCGATCGGGAGAAACGGCGTCCGCAATACACGTACCGGACCCGTCGACTTGAGCGTGACCCCGTCCACTTCAAGAATCGCATCCGCGGGCACTTTGACTTTCAAGAAAGCAACGGAGTCCGCAGTGCTCTTTGGCACATCCTGAGCGAACGATTGCTGTGGCCTCGACTGCACCAGCAGTCCGCCCAACAACCCGATCAGCGAGAGTGTTAGGAATTTGTTCACCATTTTTCTCCTTGACTGTCTTGTTCGGTCTCATTGGAAAGAGAAAGTCGTTCCGCAGAGTCGTCCGAAGACGACGTGCGCGATTTTCCCGAAAAAATACAAAGAGGAATCCCTACCAGCATCAATCCGCCCACGATAAACGCTTCCGCAGGCTCCTGTTTCAAGGCCCAGGCCGTGCTGCGCCAAAGCATGAAGCGCAAGAGCAACAGAATATGAGTGGGACGATCGGGTAGAACGGCACTCGGAACGGCCGATAACGATCGGGTTCTTTGTTTCTCAAGACGAAGAGAGAACAGCCGGTCAACAGGAAGAAAATCCAGAACACCGGAGCGGTGCAGGTGACGATCCGCTCGATATCTCCGGTTTTGCTGAATTCCGCAGAAAGTTGGAGATTGAAGAGCGGTGCTATCTCGGACAAGATTTGCCGCCAATATAGCGCGAATTCAACCATCCCGATCAGCAACAGGCTAAACAGTGCCTGTGCGAAGAGCGGCACCATTACGCATGCGGACGATCGCCCTTTCCTGCCAGCAAGTGAAATAATCGATGATCGGACCCGAAAGTGCCGTAAAGCCTCATGCCGGTAAACAATAAGCCATTGATCGAGCCGAGCGAAGATATCATTACCAGGCGCAGATTGCCCGGCGACCGGCTTCGCCAAACGGCAGCGCAAACATTTCACCGGCCACCCTTTGCGAGTTGCATACCCCCTGATAACCCAGCACCCAGGTATGCGAGGTTCACAACGACGTAGATCAGCATGACGAGCGAGGTTCCGAGAATCAAGGAGCGCTGGATATTTCGCCTGGGTTCCTCGACCTCCGAAGCGATGAAGGCAGCCTCGTTCCACCCACCGTAAGCGTAGAAGACCAGAACCATCATGAAGGCGATCGATAACTCGATCGGGCCTTCGGGATCGGGTTGACAGGCAGGAGCTTCTATCGCTGGAACGGGGTGTTGGCTGGCGAAGCAATACAACCCGATCAGGCATATCCCGCCCAGCCCGACAAAGTTGGCGATCGTCAACGTGTTCTGAAGCCATCGGCCGGGCCGAATGCCGACGGCGTTTATCGAGGTTAGAGTCAGGATGCCGCCGACGGCGTAGATCAGTTTGGAATTCGGGCCCAGCGGGCAAAACTCGGCGGCATAATTGGCGAAGATATAGGCCATGCAGGCAATGCTGCCACCGGTCCGAATGACCGACAACTCCGCCCAGGCGAAGATGAATCCGACCTTTGGGCCGTAGGCGCGAGTCAGATAGGTATAGTCGCCGCCCGCCGTCTGATAGCAACTGGCAAGCTCTGCGTAGCAAAAAGCTCCCAGCAAGGAGACTATGCCGCCGATCATCCAGGCGATCATACCCAGTTCTGCGCTGCCGGCATTGCGAAAGATGTCGGGTGGATACTGATAGATCAATGCGCCGATGATGATGCCGACAATCAGGCAGATAGCATCCCACAGACTCAATTTCGCCGGCGAAGCTGAGACGGAGAGATCGCTCGTGACGGGACTGGATTGCGACATCAGGAGTGCCTATTCAACACCGATCGAGGCAACATCAGCTTTTTGACGCTACTCGGATTGTATTGGTTTACGGCTGCCTGCTGACTGCCGCAAGCGGGAAGATTCCAGAATCTTCGGGTTCAAGAAATGATTTTACCGATGAAATGGCGTGGGCATAGAGAAGAAAATGCAAACCATCGATAATTTGTGAAGAAGCGCTGAGCTTCGCGCATGCCACCGCATTTTCAAAGGAAAAGGAAAATAAGTTTGTCAGCCAGGAAAATGGTGTAGTAATATGCCAAGCGTCGTTCGGTCGGTGTTGGGCGCGGTGGGTAAGTTTCAGGAGTTGGACTATGATTGTATTCGGGCACGCGTACTATGGACACGTAGACTGGGTCCCGGGCTTGTTCTATGTCAAGACCCGGTTCTTGCATTTCTGGTGGATTCCCTTCGCCCCGTGTGAGTCGTGGGTAGTCGCGGATGACGGCCGTGGCGAACGCGGTCATCGGATTCGCTTGAGTTGGAAGTCCGTTCTGGTAACTTGGTCGCGGACGTTTCTCGGGTGCTTACTCGTGTTTTCCGGCATGATGTTCATCCCCATCTACAACGCGAACCCCAAGCAAATGACTGTTCATCCTCTCGTCGCCGCTGGGGCGATAGTAGCCATCATGCTGTTGCTGGCTGGCCTGTACGCCTTGACATACCGTTGGGCGAAAGCGCGCAGGAACGGGCTTTCGAGTTGGCAATGAAGATGGGGGTTGCTCCCAGTGTAATCGCTGACCGATTTCCACTACCGCAAGACCACCTCGAATCACGGTCAAAAGACAACACGTGAGAACGAGCCAGTAATCCCAAACAGTGTCATACAGTTCCTCTCGTTCGCACGTTCCTCCCTGGGAACGCACGGACCGGCACTCTGCGTCACGTTTCGGGGAAAACCATCGCTATGTGCAACAGGAGTCGAGCATTTTTTTAATCGGGACGCGGAGCGTCCTCTGTGGCTGCGTTCCCACGGCGGACCGTGGGAACGAGATGGGTGCAGTCATTATCGGGAATAGTGTGCCAACTGCGGTTTGCTGCGATATTGCACGACCTGCTACGAAATTCAGCTCGAATGCGAATTCCATAGTAAAGCCCAGGATAAAGGGTAAAAACCAAGTTACTTCTTGTTCTTCTTTTCGAATTCGTCGACGAATTTCTTCGGCGTCTCCCGGAAGGCTTCAGCGCAGCCGGAACAACAAACGTAGTAAGTCTTACCATTGTATGATACTTGCATGGTTCCCAACCCACCGCTGACGACACATTCCTTCTTGGCTCCGCCCGTGAGCGAAACGCCTTCCTTCTTGTGCGTTACCATAAAGATTGGCTTTTCCAGTCCCCGTCCTTTGACCTGGTATTCGTACTTATAAATGAACCTCGCACCGTCGTTATTGGTACTCATCGTGATGATGTATTTATTCTTGTTCTCATCATCGATCCGGCTCAAGACCAGTTGTTTGCTCTTGAACACACCCTCGAAAACGACTTCCTTCTTGTTGGCGTCCGGCGGTGTCAAACGAAACTTCTTCTTGTCAGGATCGTACTTGAGTTCACCCTTGCTCAGAGTTTTGTCATCCTTGAATTCGACGATCATCCAGGCGTCATCGCCCTTGAATTTCCAGCCCCAATTCATGCCTTCTTTTCCCATTCCTCAGTCTTTCCCGACTTGGTTTGACCCTCCCCCTTCCACTGGCCGATAAACTCATGCAATTGTTGCAGAGCGGTTTTGGAAGCATCATTATCTTTGGCCGGAGCTGCCGAATAGGTCATTCCCGCCATCGTGAGGAACAACACTACCGTCCCCAATAGCAAACGACATCTCATAGAAAAATCCTTCAGAGGATGTAAAAGAAGATTCCGCATTCACTTTTCACGACGAATGGGAGCGGGCAAGCATTTTTTTTGGACGCAATCAGCACCAATTTGGTTCCCATTCCACTCGATCTACACAAATCCCAGCGTACTCCGCTTATTCGGGAAGGTCAAGAACATACAGGGTCGTATCTGCGTTGGCGGTTACGATATGTTTGCTGTCTGGAGTGAACACGATGTTTTTGACGGGCGTTGAGAGTTCCCAGGACCGTAATTCCGTGGCATCTTCTGTTTTCCAGAGTCGAACCTCTCCCGACAGGCTCACCGTAACAAATGTCTTCCCGTTGGGACTCATTGCCAAAGTCAGCAAACCACCCTTGTTGGCTTTGAACGTCTTGGTTGCCTCACGCTTTTTCAGATCCCAAATCTTGATCTCGGAATCGATGTCGCCCGTCACGAGCCTGGTCTTGTCGGGAGTAAAGGCCAGATCGCAAACGTCCTTTTGGTGGGCCGGCATATCGCCGCCCATTCGTTCGGCTTTCTCAAGGATCCAGACCCGAACGATTCCATCGGATGTCCCCATCGCTACCAGCTCGCCGTCGGGTGTGAAGTTCAGGCAGCCAACCATTTTTTCGCGTTCCGTCAACGAGAAGAGTTCTTTGCCGTTGGCATCGAATACTTGCGCGGTACTGGCATTCTGATTGGCAATACCCGGTCTAAGGAACCATGCCAGGAATTTGTCGCCTTTGTTCGTGAAAACGATGACCGGCACGCGCTCGCAGTCGAAGGTGCTGATGACTTTTCTCATTTCCAGATCCCAGATGCACATCTTGCGGTCTTCACCGCCGGAAACGAGCTTCTTCCCATCCGGGCTGAAGGCCAGCGCTGTGACATCGCCGGTGTGTTCGCTCAGAGTAAATAACTCTTGACCGCTCTGCATGTCCCAAATCTTGATGGTTCGGTCGTCGGAGCCGCTGGCCAGTCGTTTGCCGTCCGGACTTACCGCCAATGTGTTCAATTTCCGAGTATGACCGATCGGCGGGGTGGTTTCTTCATTGCTCAATTCCCAGATTTTGACCGTCTTATCGACGCTTCCCGTGAGAATGAATCGGCTGTCATTGCCGAAAGCCACCGTACTGATCCAGTCGCTGTGACCCCGCAGACTGCGAAGTTCGGTGCGATTTTGCAGTTCCCAGACCTTGACGACCAGATCACCACCGCCGGAAGCCAGTAGCCGGCCATCGGGACTGAAAGCCACCGAACTGACCGGATCGCTGTGACCCTTGAATTCTGCCTGCAGTGTTGGAGCACCCGCATCGGTCAAGGTCCAGACCTTGACGATTTTGTCCCCACCACAAGTCGCCAGGCGATTTTGCTCGGCGTTGATGGCGATCGCTCCCACTCCGGACAGGTGAGCGACCAGAGCACTGGTTTCCTTGGGTGACTTGCCCGTCAGATCGAAAACCCGGATCATTCCATCAGCACTGCCGACGAAGGCCAGTTTGTTGTCCTTCCGGAGGGCGAGGGCTGTGATGAACGAGCGATTGTCCGGGAAGTCATAGATCAGTGTTCCCTTCTCCGCATCCCAGAGCTTCACGACTTTATCGGCACCGCCCGACAGAATCAGCTTGCCGTCACTGCTGAATGCTACCGCCATGACGGCCGACGTGTGGCCTTTGAATGTCTTCAACAACTCTCCCGTCTTGACTTCCCACAACTTCACCAACCGATCCCCGCCACACGAGATGAGCTTGCTGCCGTCGGGGTTTATCGCCAGAGCCGTTATCGGCGCGGTATGGCCGGCGATCTCCTTGATGATCTCACCGCCCACATTCCGGATGATGATTTTCCGGTCGGCACCGGCGGAAGCGAACACCTTGCCATCGGCACTGAACACTGCGGACCAAACCTTGTCGGTATGGCCGGCAAAATTGCGATGTTCATCGCTGGAAGAAAGGCTCCAAACCCGAATGTTCTGATCTTTGCTCGCCGATGCAAGCTGGGTTCCATCTCGGGAGAAAGCCAGGAAAGTGATTTCGTCCGTGTGGCCCTGAAGCGTCCGGATGACCTTTTGCGAATGCAGATCCCACACCCGAATACTCTTATCCCGGCTGCCCGTCACAAAAGTCAGGCCATCGGGACTGAGGGCGAGGGCCGTGACGGTTTCGGTATGCCCGCCACCGGATGCGTCAAAGTTTTTCTGGCGGGCACCTGTGCCGGGGATATTGGAACCATCCGGCGAAGTGCCGCCGATCTGGCGCGCTGTCTTATCGCCGCCACAGGTATAAAGAGCATCCATTTTTGGGCTGAAGGCAACTTGATAAGCTCCCCCGGTATGGGCATTGGCTCCAAGAACCATCTTCGGGGCGGCCGGCCCGCCGGCGATTTCCGGCTTCCAGACATGAAGATGACCGTCGCCATCGACGGATGCGATCAATTGACCGTTGGGACTGTAAACAACAGCATAGATGACGGCTAGCAGATTGCCCTGATTCACGATCTGTTCTTCGGTCCCTTTCTCCACATTCCAGATGCGAATGCTGCGGTCATCGCTGCCGGATGCCAGAGTCTTGTTATCCGGGCGGAAAGCAACGCTATTGACCGCGCCGGTATGACCCTTGAGCGTGCGTTTCAGTGTTCCGGTCTCCGGATCCCAAAGATGAATTTCGTTTCCTCCCGATGAGGCAATCCATTTCCCATCGGGCGACCAGGCAAGCGCCCGGACGGCTTCTTTCTGTCCCCGATAACTGCGAATCTCGCGACCATTGCCCAGATCCCAGATTTTCACGCTGCCGTCCCGGCTTGCAGAAGCCAGTCGAGTCCCGTCGGGATTGAACGCCACGACGTTGACCCAATCCCCTTGCCGCATCCTGGTATTTCCAAAAACGCGGGAAACGTGCTTGGGGAGATCGGGTGGAAGGTAAGGAATTTGCCAGCGAGCTTCGCGGTAAGCTCGAAGTGCCTGGCGTATCGAACCGTTCGCAAGTCCTGCATCCGCGCCTTCGCGAGTTGATCGGCAAGGGCAAGAGCTGTGTCGGAGAATTTTTGCTCTACAGCGGCCTTGCGTTCCGCGAGGAATTTGGTTTGCAGCACCTTGACATCTTCAGCGCTGGGCTGTTTGTCCTGGGCCACGATCGCCGAGGATGAAAGAGCGAATATGTTCAGAGTGAGCATGCAGAAAAGAAATCGCACGGCACGCATGACAGACCTCGATGGGAGATTCTTGAGGGGTAGATCACAGAAATTAGTATACGAGAGGTTGCCTGGAAGAGGAAACCGAATCTGGGCGAAGAGATCGCATGAGAAGGGGACGATCAAGAACGCACAAACCAACGAATCAAGGTTGCTCGTCCGGCCTGCCCAAAACGGAATCGAGGAAATTGACCCCCGCATTGCGCCTGAGAGTCCATGTTGTAAAAGATGTTGTCGCGTGCATAACCCACGTCGCCGTTGGGGCATCGCAACACATGACCATCGGCAAACAGAACCTGGTGGACTCGGTGATTGTGTGGAACGGCAGTGTCATCTTTGCGCAATGGTGCATCGGCAAGCAGGGGCCGCCAGGTGAGGTCGCCTAATTGTTGGGTCACTCCCCGCACAGTGCCCGATGGATCGCGGTATCCCAAGGTATAAGCATAATCGATATTCATGTCGGCGCCGTCGGGCTGATTTGCCGAATGTTCAGCGCCGGGCAAACCAGCGTCGCTCCCGGCGGGAAGAAGCCTGCCTTGTGCAATGTTTCCATCATGTTCCCTGCCGTCTCATCCGGTTTAATCACTGGAAAAGCGCCGCTGTTTACCTCGGCATAGGTATTGAGCGCATGGGAATATTGCCGGAGGTTGTTCTCGCAGGATTCGAGGTTGCGGTAGTGTCGCATACCGGCAATCGTCGGTAATGCGATGGCGAGAAGGGCCATTGCCAAACCTACCGCCGCGATGATGTTCCGTCGCAGCACTGTATTGAGTTCCAGTCCGTCGGCGGGCGCTGGAAGCTGTCGCGGTCTGGGTGCCTGTGGCGAGATGGATGAAGGTTGACTTGCCACGTTTCGCAAGAATTGGCTTACCGCGGTATCGTCCGATGTGATGGAACGAGGTTCCGAATTGACGAGGTATTCCGCGACATGAGCGATGGTCCGAACCGCCAAATCGCCAGGCAGCGCAAACGCATCCTGGTCGACGGCCAGGGGTTCCATCGCCTGGCGGAGGGCGTCGAGTTTTGCTCGTTCTTCAGGGTGAAGGAGCAAGTACGATTCGACCGATTGGAACTCGGAAGGATCGAGCGATCCGAGCAGATAACCGATGAATGCTTCTTCCACATTCGCACCTTTTTCCTGTTCCAAGAACGGTTCCAGCGGGCTAAAGAAATCAAATTTCCGGAGCGGACAGAGTTTGACTCCAGGTTTCCTGAAGTTTGATCAGCGCGGTGTGCAGCCTGGATTTTATGGTGCCAACGGGGACTCTCATGATGTCGGCAACTTCTCGATATTTCAAGCCTTGATAGTAAACGAGGATCACGACCTGGCGCAGAAATTCAGGCAACTGATCGACGCACGCCCTTATCATCAGCCGGCGTTCTTCGAGGTGCGATTGTTCCAGCGGCCCGGTCTCGCGGGTCTCGATCATATCGACCAGACTGCGTTCCTCGCCATTCTCCGCTTCGCCGGAGCATTGTTCCAAACTGACGGTTGGATGCCGGCCCGCTCGCCGCAGGGCATCTATGGCCTGGTTGGTGGCGATCGTGTACAGCCAGGGCCGAACCGGTCGACCCGGTTCATATTGATTGATCTTCGTAAATACCTGTAAGAAAGCCGACTGAAACACATCATCTGCCAGGTTCGCATCACCAAGATAACGGCGAAGATAGCCGTAGAGTTCCCGTTGATATCGACGGACCAAAACGCCAAACAACTCCCGTTGCCCATTGCGGAAACGGTTGAGCAGTTCCTCATCGGAACATTGCGGCATCGAATCGTTGGAATGCACCGCGTTCTATTTCCTGTACGCCAGTTGGCGAGTAGAGGTTCACTGGATATTCACGTTTCGTCGGGCCATTTGGGCTACGGCTTACTTCGTGCACGGCTCCTGCCCATTCGCTGACTACCGCTTACTTCGTGTCGCGGCTGTTGCTCATTCGGTGGAGAGCCTGCGCATGGAGTAAGCGGAAGAATCATTAAGCTTCTTCCAATTTCCGGAGTTTATGAAGAACGAAGGACCGATGCCCGATTTCATGTTCGACGAGATGAAAGTATACGCCGCCAACCGTTTCTTCGCGCAAATCGCGGCCATAAACACACTTTTCGGTCAGCACCGACTCGAAGTTCGACTTCAAGAACGCAATGGCTTCCGCGTGTGCTTCATCGAGCGCCGTTCGGACTGCTGCCAACTCCAGTGCAGGCTCCTTCGGCAGTGAATCTTTCATTGGGGCATTGGGCCGACTCTTGATGAATGCCAGCATATAACGCTCGGCCCACGCCAGATGAGCCAGGTTCTTCAGCACGCTCCAGGTTCCTGCATAAACGGAGTCGTTTAATTGCTCAACGGAACAGCGTCCGCAAATATCCAAGATTTTCTGTCTTGCCTGGATCATCTCGTCCAGCATTTTTAACAGTTCGGCACGATTTGTCAGTTGTGGGTACATATTTTCTCCAGGATCGTAGTCCCGACACTTCGTTGGTCGAACGCATTGGGCATTGGGCATTGGGCATTAGTTGGGCCGCTGATCGACCAACTAATGCCCAATGCCCAATGCCTAATGCCCAAACCTTCATCTCTTCGCATAGTACAGCACTCGACTGCCGTCGAGAAGAGCGTATTCCGGCGCGGGGAGCTTATCGGGCGGTTCCAGAAAGGGGAGCAGCCTGATAGCCCGGTTCTCTTCCAGTTGTTTTATTCCATCGTGAAAGTGGATAATGCTCAGATGGGGTTGCCTGGCTTTGATGGCGGCGAATAGTTCGGGCAACGGGCAATCATCCAGCGCCCCGCCCAGTTTCCGATGATCCAGATAGGTCAACGCTTCCCAACCCCACGGGACGATTCCGTGAATCGGCGCGGCGAGTGCAGGAACTCCGGCGTCGGTTCGACGCAAGGCTTCTTCGACACGATGGGTCAACACATCGAGTCTTTGCAGGTAGCGCTGCATTTCCACGCCAAATCGATCGGCGAGCGTTTTCAGTTGCTCCAACACCGAGTCGAGCCAGGTCGGCACTCCTGCTTGCGCCGATTGCAACATTTCGCGCATCTCTCCCAAGACTGCGTGCGGCGAGTCGTGCTCATAAAGGAATTCGACCCCCTTGGGCGTGAGGCGAACCCATTCAACGACGATTTTGCCTTTGGTTTCACGCCGGATGGAATCGAGATAACCTTCGCGCAGGGCCAGAGTCGCTGCTTCCGCACTCGCTTCGCTACGGTGCGAGAAAAGCCCGTCGAACTTGCCGCTCCTGAAGAGTCGATATTCCGACTGATTGCCGATCGTTTTGCGTAGGGCATCCAGAAGAATCGAAGTTCGTTTATCGGGGTAATCCATTTGGTTCATTGATGGTACTTTAGCATTCTCTCGATAATGGGACAGTCCAGACAGCACCATTCATTGACCCATTTCGGTAAAACATCTACCCTAATTAGTGTGTCCCCATCTTGAGGAATGTTGCATGGGCGGAGTCAATCCCTATATCGAGAAACCACCGGTCAAGAAACCGACGAAAAGGTTTACGGTGACCTTCCAGCTCGAGGAAACCGGCGAAACCAAGGTCGTCGAGGTGGACCCGGCGCAGATTCCCTTCGGCCGAACCGGTCAGGAGGGGAGTCTCCTCGATATTGCTCTGGGGGCGGGTCTGGATGTGGACCACTCTTGCGGGGGAGTTTGCGCCTGTGCCACTTGCCATGTTCACGTGAAAGAGGGTCTCGATACCTGCTCTGAAGCCACGGATGATGAATTGGATCAGCTCGATAGCGCCCGCGACGTGCAGTTGGAATCGCGTCTTAGCTGTCAATGTGTACCGAATGGAACGAAAAACCTGATGGTTGTCGTACCGGCCTGGAACACGAATCTGACGAAAGAAGGACACTAGCGGATGACAAGGTGACAAGGTGACATGACAAGGTGACCAAACACCCTTGGTACGAGGCCGGGTATGGCGACGCACGATCAATGTTCATAAACACGCTATTGTTTGTCACCTTGTCACCTTGTCACCGACGAAGTCCGATTCTGCCATCTCTTCTCATTGCGCTGGCCCCCTGCCTATCCTTTTGGCCCTTCAATCCCAACCTCCAATGGTTCTCTTCACGACCACGCATGATATTAGAATTGGACTCGTCAGGGGAGGACTTCCAGAGGCTAACTGCTTCCGGGTCGGTTCGCGAGTCTTTCCACCGTCAAAAAGTGGAGTTTCCCCAAAACGTGTCGGTCCGGAGAGTCATCGGGGTCCACTGTGATAATTCTCACCGGCTGCTACCGGGGACCATGAAGGAACCACACGCAACCAGCGTTCCTTCCGCGAGAAAGTCGTTTTTGTCGCTGACCATCGGTGTCTGTTCGTTAGTGAGAGGTTTGCTCGGACAGCGGCAAGTTCAACGACTCGCGTTCGTTCGTGGTCTGGGAAACTACGAACTCACAACAGGTCGGTTTCGCTCTTTTGACCCCGAATTCGGAGCCGACCCGCTGTGTTTCTAATCAAATCCTTGATTCCTTTGCGCGAACGCATTATTATCCAATAGTGTTTGGTAGATAGCGGTTCATCTCGCCGCCACCACTCTTGGGGGAAGAAACAAATGTACAAAGGATTCTGCCATTTGGCGATTTTTGCAGGAACACTCGCCTTCGTCACCACCTCAGCCCGCGCACAAGTAGCTGAACCGGAGCGTGTCAATGTCGATACCCCGGACGGG
>CAWAMR010000005.1:0-93887 GCA_963783095.1 uncultured Planctomycetota bacterium
TAGCAGCCCAAAGGCGAAAGGGTGGGGCTGGCGAACGATGAGTCGCAATGCAGGGGTTCTAAGTCCGGGGCCCGCAACGGCACGCGGACCAGGCCACGATCACCCTGCACGGCTGGCACCGGGTTTTGATGAACACCGAGGGGCGGTCGAAGGCGATGCGGAACGTGGCCTTCCTCGATTGACGGCTTGGGTCATTGGTCGGAACAAGAAGAGGCCCGTGGCAGGTTGCGCCTGCTGCGGGCTTTTTTTCTCTTGCTGGAGGATATGATGACCGAGAAGGAAGCGGATAGGCTGTCCATCCGTGCGTGCCGGCTGGAAGATATAGGAGGGGTCCTCGAACTCTGGCGGCAGGCCGACGCCACGCCCGGCGTGACCGACACCGCCGATGATCTGCGGCGGGCCATCGCCGAAAGCCCCGCCCACGTCCTCGTGGCCGAAGTCGGAGGCCAAGTCATCGGCTCGATCATTGGGACGTTCGACGGCTGGCAAGGTAACATCTACCGGCTGGCGGTCCACCCTGATTACCGGCGACAGGGAGTTGCCCGTGCGCTGGTGGCCGAGGTCGAGAAGAGGCTGATCCAGCAGGGGGCCAAGCGCATCACGGCGCTGGTGGAGAAGGATCACCCGTGGGCCATGAACTTTTGGGAGGCGGTCGGCTATCAGGTGGACGAGCGGATCGTCCGTCGTGTCCGCAACCTCTGAACGGCACGGGAGCAAACCATGCTGGTCGATGTCAGCCACGTCGTTGAAGACGAGATGATAACCTACATCGACTCGCTGAACATTGACGACACCGGCGACCTGAGCCAGCCCGTGCATTCCCTCCTGCTTGCCAGCGAAGTGCCGATTCTCGATCACCTGCGAGGGTTGTGGATCTCAAATTGGCGGGTAAGAGTTCGGTAAATCTCGACAACACCCACCAATATCTTGTCGTTGTCCATGCTGTCTGGAATGGTAAATGCCACTTGTTCGACACTGACACGAACGATCTCATTCCTTTTGGAGAAGGCTTGCCCCCTCAGCTTCAAAGGCTCAGGGCGTATATAAGCGTTTATTCGCTGTTAAAATATGACGATACTTTGATTGTCTGATGCATTGGCTCGTTGCAGAAAAACCATCTCATTACCTCAGCTTATCCGCTCCGAACTAATTCTCAGCCAATCCCTATAATGATGGTTTGCTCTCCCAAAAAGAAGGATCTTACATTTTGTTGATAACGACTACCTCAGAACAACCATCAAACAATCCCACTGCCAATGAAAGCGAGCTTTTTTCTGAGTATCAAACCGTCATTCACAACGAGATAATCCCCTGGACGACGAATTATCGCAAACTGCGCAGGCTTGGCACCGGTGGCCAAGGCGTCGTGTACCTTTCCGAGCGCTGCGGTACTGACGGCTTCGTCCGTCCGGTTGCGCTGAAAATCTTCTCGCCAGCACCCTATGCCGATGTTCGCAGCTATGAAGAGGACATGGCACGCATCGCCCACATCGCTGCTTCGGCATCGGTAGCTCAGCACGACAACCTGGTGGATGTGCATAATTTCTTCGCGATCGACGGCATTCGCGTCATGGCCTTGGAGTACCTGGAGGGCTACGATCTGGGCGAAGTGCTGACCAAGGCATGCTGGACCGAACACGAGACTGCGTAACACCGGAACGCTGGGACTACATCGATCGAGTCATCATCACCAATGGTCCGGTACAGCCTCGGTTGAAACCAGGCGTGGCGATCCAGATTCTACGCGACTGTTTGGCAGGGCTGGCGGCCTTGCACTCAAACGGAATCGTTCATGGCGATTTGAAGCCTTCCAACGTGATGCTGAAGCGTACAGGGAACGCGAAGATCATCGATATCGGCTCGGCGATCAACCTGGAACACGGCCTTGCACGACGGATGTGGTCGCCCTTGTCCGCTGCGCCCGAGGTACTGGAGGGAGGGCCGAACTCCGAGAGAGCGGATCTGGCGAGCCTGGGTTACATCCTTGTGGAAATGCTCGCCGGCAGGTCCCCTTTCCACGGTCTGCAAACTTACCGAGAGTTGATCCATGCGAAGCGGAGACTGGACCGTGATCTGCCTGGTTTACTGCCTTCGGAGGTAAGTTGCAATGAAATGCTCATGAACCTGTGTCAGCGCTTGATTGCGCCTGATCCCAATCGGTGGTTTTCCAAAGCGCTCGTTGCCGACTTTGGTCGCAAAAGCGCTGCTGAGTTCCACCGCCAACTGGTGAAATCTGACCTCTCCAGCGAATACGAAAATGACATCCGCGTCTGGTTGGAGCTAGTTGCATGAGTGGATTGAGTTGCCCGGCGAAAATCGAGGCGATCAGAGTTTTCTGAGTAGGACTCAAGGAACGGGTGAGGTCTGCGAATGAAGCAAGTATTCTTCGTACTCGTCGGCATCTTCGGTGAGGGGGAACCATCGGCCTTCAGTCGGAATATGGAAAGTTCGAGTTTCGGAACATTCGAGTGAAAGAGATGCCATGACTTGCGGAGAGCAAGTGGAAATGAAGGAGCCGACCATCCGTGGAAACGAGCGACGAGTAACAATCGCCCAAGTACCGGAGACACAAGATGACGATTTAGAGTTCGTGGCGAAGAAGACGGGACCGAGGGGAAAGAAGACAAAACGATGAATGACAAGACCTCAATCCAGCCCGGTCGCTACCGTCACTACAAGGGCAACGAGTACACCGTCATCGGCACGGCTTGTCACAGCGAGACGCTGGTTCGGGGGTTAGTTGGATCATGAGCATTCCTCCAAGTCGAGCTGCTTTATACACCGCGCGGTAAGAAATGAGACAAGCAGGTGGCATAACCCATCGGACCATGACGACGGACGTGCGGTGCCGATGGATAATCAAAGGGTGTCATGTCGACGGCTCGGTAGGCCTGGGACGCTTTCGTCAAATTCTTCAAGAAGTTGAGCTGCATGGGCGAGCGGAAGAGGAGCGACACGGCGACGGTAGGTAACATCTGGTCCTGTAGGTCTTCGAGTTCCTTCTCTTCATCCGGACTAATCTTCGCATCAATCATTTTGTCGATCAACTCGCATCGACGATTGTTTTTGCTTTCCGTCCAACCTGATTTTTTTCCGGTATCGTCGTTCTGAGATGGGGAGCGCGGAGGATTTCCTTGCCTTCCAATTCCAGGATCGAGCCTCCTCGATCCACGGACAAAGCTAGGACGAATTGTTTGACGGATTCGTTCTGATTGTCGAGGCTAACGTGTGTCATGAGCATCACAGGTCGTGCAAGGGCGAATGGTTACATCGATTATATTCAGGGGCCGGCAGCGGTTGTATTTGAACATAACTACACTATAATAACACGATGAGATCAGTGACGCTGATGGGCCAAATTCTTGCAAAGAACCGAGTTAAAATCAAACAATTATCGATTTGATATGTTGACGAACTACTTTGGTGAGGGATGCTTATGCATCTGGCGTGACGGCTCTAAAATCCTTCCAAAGAACTTGGTAGTGGATCCGACGATTATCGATTTGATACACTGACGAAGTTCTTTGGTGAATGCGGCCCGTCCGTTGGGCTGGATTGCTACAAATTGTTACAAAAATCGGATGGTGCAGAAACGATTCTCAAATGCGAACGAACGAATTACCGAACGCCCTGCTACAAAACTGCTACACAATTTGGCTTGCGGATCAACGATTGAATAACCAAACAAACGAGGCGGTGATCGCCTTGCTTCCAAGAAACTTCGTCTCAATCCAACGATTATTGATTTGATATTCTGGCGAAGTTACTTTCAGATGAGGCCCGAGCATCGGGTCAGACGCTACAAATTGCTACAAGAATAGGTTCGTACATTTATGATCGCAAAATGCGAACAAACGAACGATCTATCGAGCCCGGAGTTACAAATTGCAAATTGCTACAAAAAATGGCTGCGATCTACAATTTAATAACCAAACAAACGATGATGCGAACGGCCATGCTACAAATTGCTACAAAAAATGGATTGTGCATCTGTGATCGCACATACGAACGAACGTATTCCCCAATGCCATGCTTCCAAGAACTACAGCCAATCAAACGCTTATCGATTTGATGGATTGGCGAAGTTTTTGCTGATGAGAGCCCGAAACCGGCGCAGACGCTTCCAAGAACTAAAGCCAATGAAACGCTTATCGATTTGATGGCTTGGCGAAGTTTTTGCTGATGATGGCCCGAATCCGGTCGCAGACGCTACAAATTGCTACAAAAATTGGATTGTACACATGCGATCGCACATGCGAACAAACGTATTCCCCAATGCCATGCTACAAATTGCTACAAAATAGGTGTGGTGAATTCGTCCACGAATCGGATGACTCCTACAAGGCGTCGCAACAAAATGTTTCCAAAGAACTTGGCAATGAATCAAACGCTTTTCGATGTGATACACTGACAAAGTGCTTTGGTGAATTGGGACCATCCGTCCGTCTGGGTTGCTACGCTCAGGAAATTCCGCGGCCGTTGGCCCTGCTTTGGATTCGGCAGGTTTGGCTCATTCCTGGCCACGCCGAGTATAATTCTTGATTGCTCATGGAACTACAGAGATTTTCATCCACAGGAACGTATCATGACCAAGCCGATTTCTCGCCGAACCTTCGCCGCTGTCGCAGCCGGTATTACCGTTGGCGGCGCAACCGAAACACATGCACAAGGCAAACCCAAAGTGGATACTCCCAAAACACCCACTGGACCAATCGAGGCCCCATTTGAGCGAGACTACACACCACCCGACTTCAAACCATCCTGGAAAAAGCAGCAGATTCCCAGGCTGCTGGTTCAGGATTTCGTGATCTATGCCCATTCCGATCTCGGCATGGTGAAGAAGCTTCTGGAAAAGCAGCCTGCACTGGTCAATGCGATGATGGACTGGGGCGGCGGTGACTGGGAAGGCGGTTTGGGTGGAGCATCGCACATGGGTGAGAGGGGGATCGTAGATTATCTCCTGGAACATGGCGCTCGAATCGACATCTTTTGTGCGGCCATGCTGGGCTTGCTCGATGTCGTCAAGACATCCTTGACGCATCAACCAAAGTTGATCGATGCCAAGGGCCCGCACGGGTTTTCGCTCCACTTCCATGCCCAGGTTGGTGGAAAGGAATCCGAGAAAGTTCTCGACTACCTGCAATCGGTGAAGAAAATCGAATTGAGACCGAATCCATTCCTGAAGAAGTAAATTCATAAGCACGGAACACACGGAACACACGGAAATAAGAATTGAATTCTTCCGTGTTTTCTGTGTGTTCCGTGGTTATGAATAAATAACTAAAAATCAAGGTGTATTGATGCGTTTATATGTTGTTTTGTTGATCGCATACTTTGTCGGCATGAATCCGCTCGAAGCGCAAGAGGTTCTCTGGAAGGCGACACCTTTGACCAAAGACAAGGTTTTCACTCCGGGCATCGAGGGGCCTGCCTGCGACAAGGACGGCAATATTTATGTCGTCAACTTTGAAAAACAGCAAACCATCGGCAAAATCACTCCCGACGGCAAGGGTGAAGTGTGGGTGACTTTGCCGGGCAAGAGTACCGGCAACGGTATCGTCTTCGACAAGAAAGGGATGATGTACGTCGCCGACTATGCGGAACACAACGTCTTACGGATCGATCCTGCGACCAAGAAGGTGACCGTGTTTGGACACAACGACAAGATGAACCAGCCGAACGACTTGGCCATCGCCCCCGATGACACGATGTATGCCAGCGATCCAAACTGGGGCAATAGCACCGGGCAGGTCTGGAAAGTGGATCGCGAAGGAAAGATTACGCTGGCGGCCGGGAAAATGGGCACGACCAACGGTATCGAGGTCAGCCCGGATGGCAAAAAGCTCTATGTCAACGAAAGTGCCCAGCGCAATGTGTGGGTCTTCGATATCGCCGCGGATGGCAGTCTGAAGAACAAGCAACTGCTCAAGAAGTTCGAGGATGCCGGCTTCGACGGGATGCGCTGCGACAAGGATGGGAATCTTTACATCTCGCGCTACGGAAAAGGAACGGTAGTAAAACTTTCACCCAAGGGTGAGATTCTGCAAGAGATTGACGTGCTGGGCGAAGCTCCCAGCAACCTTTGTTTTGGCGGCAAGGATGGAAAGACTATTTACGTGACAGAGGTAAAACACCAACGACTGGTCCAGTTTCGTGTGGATACTCCAGGACTGGCCTGGCAGCGCTGGCAGATGAAGTAGATAATTCATTCCGGACACGAATGAATCGATAAGCGGAGAGAAATATGACCCTGCGCGAGCGGTGGAGAAGGTTGCCTTGGGATGGGAAATTTGGCTGCGCGCTATCATTCGCTTTTGTCATGTGGGTTGCTTCAGCGATCTGTATTGGTCCCGATTTGTTCTTGTTGCTCGCCGGGCTACTAATGGTGGCACTGCTAATACTGGTGGCATTGGTTCTCGCGGTTGCTCTGGCTATTCGCACTTCGCGAAGACCGCGAATTCTCCCCCTTGCGACGGTATGTTGTTGTTTGGTGCTTGCGTGGGCCTCGGGGGGCATATTGGTCGACTTGCACCTCATTTGTCGAGTTTACATGGCAGGTGGCCCCGAGTCGCTTAGCGAATGGGGCCAGAATGTTATCAGTGAGCGAGCAAAGGAACGAGCCGACTCGGATTGGATCGATCGTGATCGGATTCCGATGGGTGTGCGGACCTTTTTGCCCGGACGGGTCAGTGTTGGAGGCACAATCTGGAGCGACTTGGTGAGAGTGCGAATTGAACTGGGTGGCGGGTTCTATCACTACGGGGTGGTGGTGTACCCTCGGGAGAACGCGCCGATGCAACAACGATGGCAAAGGGTTATTGGTTGGCCATCTGAAGTCGCGATCTATAGGGAGGAGTAAGATCTTAGCACTACCTGCGGAGATTCACTCTTCCAGTCTCTTCATGGCTTCCTTCCACTTCTTCATCGATCGCCCAAGATGCTCGCTCGATGGCCCCGGCACACTGTACCCTTGCAGCCCAACCAGTCCGCTATACCCAGTTTTCTTCAGCAACGCGAGAAAAGCGTCAATGTCGTAATCGCCTCGATCGAGGGAGACAATCTTCTTCCCATCCAGTCCGTTGATCGTAACCGCGAACAAGTAAGGCAGTGCCTCTACCAGTAGGTCGGGCAAAGCTCTCTTTTGAGCCACCCATTTCCAGTGGACCAGGTTGAAGTGCGTTCCCACGTTCTTTCTCGCCACCAGCTTGGCAAGTCGGACACCATCCTCGACGCGCTCCGTCCAACTGCCGGTATGGGGATACACCGAGACAACTGGCCCCGTGTCGGAAGCCATATCCGATACTGTTTTGAGCAACTCCACACCCTGTTTATCGCCTTCGGGATCGGAGGATTTGTACTTCTTGCTTCCGATAGCCAGTTCGATCCGAGTCTTTCGTCCCTTCATACATCTAATCGAGTCGGCCAGGTTGGGGTCGAGCGGCCCCTCCAGCGCTGGAGTGAGATAAACCGCTGAAAGTTCCAGCTTGGCTTTGTCGAGTAGTTCAAGCAGTTGGGGTAATTCTCGATGATTGAGCGTATAGCCGATTCCAACAAACCCCAGCTTCTTGACCAGTTCGACCTTCTTTTCGAGAGTTGGGACATCCGAGCCTGCGCAGCCCCGTATCCATCACATAGAAATCGAACTTGGCCGATTTCGGAGTTGGCGGTTCCGCCGCGTTGCAAGAGGCATCGAGTTGGGTGATCAGTGGCGGCGTCGCGAGAATGGCATAACTTTGATGAAGAAAGTCTCGTCGAGCTGGGTTCATAATAATCTCCGGTTGCGTGTTGAAGGGCCAGCCGTGCGACCCATTACGTAACGAATTACGTATCCCAGATCGTATTGGCTTGTGCACCAACACATTAACGTCAACCTATTTGTAGACCATCACTGGTCTTGCTCTTAGCTGGGGCAGAGACATCAAATCGCAGGCCGGGAACAGGCGTTTCACCAATATACACAGACAAAGTATCACCTGTCCGCAACTTTCCGTCAAGTATCAACTTTTCGATTGCGGAAGCCACTTCATGATGCCAATAGCCATGTAACGTCTTGAGTGGGTTGAGCGACTCAATCCAATCAGATTGTTTCACCATCCACTCAATTACAAGCGGGGTGTAATGGACTGAAATGCCGCGTTTGCAGAGGCGGTCCACGGCAGCATTGAAAAGCTGTCGAATCAGGTTGTCGCCATCAGACAAATCCACAGACGTCTCACGAGTCGCTTCAAATGACCGGAAACCAACTGCCTTCAACCCCGATTTATCGCCCCGATAAAGTTGTTTCGGGGCCGACTGATTATGTACCGGCAACACTTGTTCTCCAACTTGACAGCAGCGATCGCCATCCACCTGGACATTATACACCGTCTTCCTGTGGCCGTTGTATTCTAGGCGGCAAGTCCTTGCAAATGGAATACGGCATTCAACGTCGAAACCGTGGTCTTGTCCTCCTCGCGCATTACTACAGAAATTCCGCAGTTGTCGAGTGATACTTTGCGTGCGCTGGCAGGTTCGAGTCCCAGCAAGCCTGCAAGATAAGTCCGATTGACGATATGATGCGAAATGACCAGGAGCGATTTGCCCGCGTGCCGGTGCAGCAATTCCTCTATCGTGTCGCGGGCACGCTGATAGACTTGCTTAAAATCCTCGCCGCCGGGATAGCCGTGAACGGCGGGATTCGCCATGAACCGGTGATATTCCACGGGATGGCTTCGGCGAATCTCTTCCCACGATTTGCCTTCCCAGTCGCCGATATCGCATTCGGTCAGTCCGTTGATAGCAATCGGTGCCAGTTGGTGCGGCTCCGCAACGATCTGGGCTGTCTGCACCGCCCGCAGTAACGGCGAACAATAACAGGCATCGAAGGCCCGGATGGCAAGGAATTCGCGGGTGGCGCAGGCCTGTTGCGTTCCGATCGGCGCGAGGGGCGGGTCGCTCCGCCGACCCTGAAGTTTGGCCGGATGGGCCAGATTGGCGAGTGTCGCCGCGTGACGTAGCAAGTACAGAGTTGTCCGCATGGAGAGGACTCCTTTCCAAAAATCGCCCGACATCCTTGCCGGGCCGAGTTCGTTCATCGATTCGAGGCCAGTTTCACCGCAACTTTGGCAGCTTCAATGAGACTACTCGCATCCGCGCATGCCCTTGCCGGCGATGTCGTAGGCCGTGCCGTGAGCAACGCTGGTTCGTATGATCGGCAAGCCGGCACTGATGTTCACACAGCGCCGGCCCGACCGCAATTTCATGGCGATGTGCCCTGCATCGTGATACATCGCCACGATCCCGTCGAATTCCCCTTTATGAGCACGCACAAAGAGTGTATCGGCAGGCAAGGGGCCAACTGCATTGACACCCATCGCCTTGGCTTTCACGACCGCAGGAGCGATGATGGTCGCTTCTTCATTGCCGAACAAGCCGCCGTCGCCGGCATGCGGATTCAGCGCTGCCGCGGCAATGCGAGCCGGGCGATCCAAAAGTCGAGGCAGCAAGTCGGCGAGCAACTGAATTTTTTCCAGGACCGCATCCGTACTCAGCTGCGAAAAGACATCTCGCAGAGCCATGTGAAGCGTGACGTGGGCAACCGCCAGGCCATCGCCGAAGAGGACCATCGCGTAAGTCTTCGTCCCGGTTCGCTCCGCAAGAATTTCAGTATGTCCCGGATAGTTCAAGCCGGCAGCACGCAAGCCTTCTTTATGTAATGGGGCGGTCACGATGGCATCGGCTTGCTTCGCCAGGGTGCGGTCGATCGTATCGCACAAGAAGTCATAGGCGGCCTGGCCGGCCGGGCGCAGACCTTCCCCGGTTGGATTTCCGAGAGCGATTGCCGGGTTGAGCGAATGCAGGGAATCCGGCCTGTTGCTGGGAGTGCTTCGGCGGGATGGGCTCATCACCTGTACGACGCGGCAGATTGCGCCAGTTGAAATGCCGCGCTCAACCCAATGGGGATCGCCGATGACGATCGGTATCGCATCGCGCAGAGTTCGGGCCAGGCGCGCGCGACAATTTCCGGGCCGATTCCAGCGACGTCTCCCAAAGTGATCAACAAACGAGGTTTCAGCGCAGTGTCCAATAAACGGTGGAATAGCGAAAATCGGTTTTCCGCACAAGATCAGCACGCAGCCAAAGATGAAGTATGAAGTGAAGAACTCCACCATGCTTTGGCCTGACTATTGCCCACAAGTGGAAAGAAAAAAGGAGCAATTGCTATTCCCCTCTCCCCGGTACTCCGGGGAGAGGGTTAGGGTGAGGGGATGAACCTTCACCCTTCCCATACGCGTCTTTTGTGGTGGCAGGTTCCTCCCCCTCACCCTAACCCTGTCGCCCGATTGCAGGTGGTGTCGGTGTCGAGACATGTCTCAGCACCGACACCACCTGCAATGAGGGAGAGGGGATCAGGGCTCAGCCCGCTTTGGGATCGATGGCGACGGAAAATCGAGGAATCTCCTGGTCGCGGGTTCGCAATTCATTGACGACATCGATCGCGCGATGAAAGACATGGCTCGAAATGAGCTGGCGAAAACGTCCCATGCTTCGGCTCATACCGACATACGTTCGGAAGGTAGCAAGGCGGCCCATAGGAAGGCGGGGTTGATCAACGTCAAATTCCCAAGGGTGGAAATAGAGCATCGCCATCGACGGCGCAAGCTTGAGCAATTGCCGAATGCCTGCCTGCATAAACGCCAGCGGAAAGAGCCGAAAATATCCTCCGCCCGCAACCGGTATGTTTATCCCGAAATAGCGCAGAGTCGTTAGTGGAAGTTCGAGGATGGTTGCGGATGGGCCGAGTGCAATAAACGGCGTTCGCGGTGCTTCGGGGATGCCGTAACGATCGTGTTGAGTGGGAAAGATGGACGAATCGTAGGCGAAGCCGCATTCCGCCAGCACGTCAATGGCCCACGCTGTTTGGCGGACGATACTGAATGTCGGTGCCCTGAACCCCACCACTGCCGCACCGATTGTCTGTTCCAGAGCGTCCTTGCTCCGCATCAAGTCCTCGCGAAAAGATTCCGGAGTGAAATAATGAACGCTCCGATGATCCCAGCTATGGCTGCCAACTTCGTGCCCGGCCGAATGAATGTCGCGGACGAGTTGCGGATGACTTCGGGCGATCTCGCCAACGATGAAAAAGGTCGCAAGTGCCTGGCGTTTGGCCAGCTCGTCGAGAAGCCGGCGGGTCATCGCTACCATCCGCTCCGCGTAGGTGCAGCGCAAGTCCGGGGGACAAACAAATTTTCTCGCCGCTTCAATACGGTTGTGCTCTTCGACGTCAAAACTCAGAATCACCGGTGCGTTATTCATAACAGTGTTCAGTGTTCAGTGTTCAGTGTTCAGACCTGTTTTCGTGGTTATTTGGAGTGTTTGCTTGCAATCCGCTTCATGTCTTCGATAGACTGAGGATTGATTGAACTGAACACTGAAAACTGAACACTGAAAACTATCATGAACACACCTAGCCGTCGCGAGTTTCAAGCCACACTCCTGAGTTTCGGCCTGATCGAGTTCCTTTGGGCACGCGATCTATTTGCCGATGACGTCAAGCCGGACATCAACAAGTGGTTTAAGGAACTCTACGAAATCGGCCAACAACTCCGCGGCTCAAAACTCAAAGACACCGCATTCCAGTCCAGGATGGAAGATCTGTATCGGCGGGTCGATCTCGAAACCCTAATCAAATACGTCGAACTCGACAAGATCGCTCAGCGCACCAAGCTCCCCGATGAGCGGCGGATTCAGCGCTTCGTTCAGCCTGAAAATCGAGGGAGTCAGCGGAGATGTCGGGTTCGGCAGACAAATCTTTTGCATGAAGAAGGGTCGGTCGGTTGTGCCGCACGGACATGAAAATATGTGTACTGGTTTTATTGTTCTGCGCGGCACATTCAAAGGGAAGCACTACGATCGCCTCGAAACTGCGAAAGATCATTACATCATCAAGCCGACGATCGACCGCGAGTTCAAACCGGGCGAACTTTCTACGATCTCCGATCACAAGGACAACATCCACTGGTTCACGGCCCTTTCGGACACGGGCTTCATCTTTAACACGCACTTCACCGGCTACGACAAAACGATCAAGGAGCCGAGCGGCCGGCTGTATCTCGACCCCGACGGTGAAAAATTGGAAGGCGGGCTGATCAAAGCGAAGAAGATGAGCGGGGTGGAGTGTCACAAGAAGTATGGCTGATTTCGGTGTTCAGATTTCAGTGTTCAGAGTGCAGTAAAAACCCACGCAAGCCTTGTAGCCGGAGTAGCACGCCTACCGAGCCGATCACGACGCACATGCGGCGTTACGAGAGGTGCAAGGCTGGCTGGATCAACTATGCGGACGACTTCGTGATCTGCTGCAAGCCGGGCAAAGCCGCTGAGGCGATGACGGTGATGCGGCGGATGATGGGAAAGTGAAGCTGATCCACGTGGAACATCGATTTCGAAACGAATGATGAACTATTCTCCACACGGCCCAAAATGCCTCATTCTCGACCGCATGGAGAATAACTACTACGAAATCTGTGAAACAACTAGTGTCCGGCCCGTTGGAGAGCCTGGAAGAGGTCCGACATCTTCATTCCCAGCGCCAGGCAAATCCGGTAAAGCGTTTCGATCGAGGCTGAGTTCTTGCCGAGTTCGATCTGCGACAGGTAACCCAATGACACGCCGGTTCGATCCGACAGAACCTGCAACGTCATTTTGTGGGCCTTGCGGCGTTCGCGGATGATGGAGCCCAGCGATTCCCGCAATGCCTCTTCCGTCATCCGAAGCAGTCCTTTGTTCTCCAAACAGCGCACCACGAGGTTTCGCAGTTGGTCGACCTGGAACGGCTTCGACAAATAGTCGTAGGTGCGAGCGCGAAGACAATTCAGGATGCTCTCTACCGATGGATAGGCGGATACCACGATCACGCTGGCGTCCGGCTGAAAATCCCTGAGCCAATTGAAAACCTGATCCGGTTCCAATCCAGGGAGAACATAATCCATCAAGATCAATTGATACTGTTGTCCCTTGAGCCAGCCTTCAAGCTGGCTTGGGTCACTGAGGGTATCAATGGTGAACCCGTGATTGCTCAACAATGCCTGGATCAGATGGCACGTTTGAGGATCGTCGTCGCATACCAGGATGCGAATGTCGCTGGACGCCTGAAAATCCCCCAATCCCGCAGATGCTGCGGGAGCGATGCGGATCGGCGGTTTTGAAAAAACACTCATCGGGCTATCGGCAAGCTGCAAACTCATGATGTTTTGCCTCCTTGGGAGCGAAGAACTTCTGGTCCAATAACTGCAGAATCGGGAATGCGGGCGGCAAGCGGTAAGACGATGCAAACGGTGGTCCCACGATCCGAGACAGCCTCGACGCGGGCACCTCCGCGGTGTGCGGAAAGAACACGATAGACGATCGACAGTCCTAAGCCGCGGTGGCGAACCTTGGTCGTAAAGAACGGTTCCACGAACATCTTGCGGCGATATTCGTCGCGGATAACCGGCCCCTCGTCGCTGATTCGGACGAGCACATACGGTCCCGCAGAGACCTGACCCAGATAATCTCGAGCTTCGGACTCGGAGAGTTCGATAAGCGAAGCTTCCAGCCGGACGACCCCGCGCTGCGGAGAGGCTTCGACAGCGTTATCGAGGATGTTTCCCAGAATGAGCTGCAATGTTCCTGCTTCGACCGCGACAGGCGGCAGGTCGGCAGCAGCGCTGGTCTGAAACCGAATGAAGTTTGGCGTGGCCCGGCGCAGACGAACTTCCTCTTTGGCAACCGTCATCGAGAGCGTGCTTGGCATCGGTTTTGCATGACCACACCGACTCAGCGTGTGCAACTGCTGTGTGAACTGAATCCCACGATTGCCTGCGGAACTCACCTCGGCGATGTATTGGTGCGGAATGGAGCCGGTCTGAAGCATCGGCAAAACCATATCCGCAAAGCCGACCACACCTGTGAAGATGTTGTCGAAGTCGTGGGCAATCTTGCCGGCGACGACGGCGGCATCGTTGATCCTTTGAGCAACCCGGCTTTGATCCAGAACCGGCCCCATCCGCTGGTTGAAATCGGGCGCAAGGGCAATGATTTGCGCTGCGAGAGTCAATCCGGCGGTGTCGGATTCGGGCCAAGGTGAGGCTGCGTGGCGGGTTGCCCAAAAGGCCCCAGGCTGACGAGATTCCGGCAAGAGCGGCACAATCAGCCGCTCGGCGGATGATCTCTCGACGATGACCTTGGTGGCGGCTCGCGCAGTACCGAGTTTTGTGGTGATATCCTCAGTCCACTCGGAACTTATATTGCGGTCATCCTGCCCTGCCTGAATATCGATTCGAGGTGTGCCAACTGCCGGCCAGCGAACCCCGGCAGCTCGCAAGCCAAAAACATTGACCAGTTCTGCGAGGCGCAGTTTCCAGCGGTTTCGCTTCCCGGCCCGGTCGATCGAGGAGCCTGGAAAGAAGTTGAAATCTCGCGGTGACGCCGGAAGTATCCGTCACTGTTCATCTCGCTTACGAAGAGCATTTCCAACCGATGGATATGCTCACAAATGAATTTCCTGTCGGTAAAGAGTTCTTAGTTCGGGTTCGGAGATAAAGCAAATTACGATCACGCAGAAAACACCGGATATGCTGAAAATGCAGAGATTCGTGATAAAATGGATAAAATGAGAAAGATTTCCTGAAAAATGGCTTTGTAGGGTTGAAGTATTGCCTCATCTCATGTTTCAATCGGGCGAGAATTGAATTCCGATTCGGGCCGGAATTACCCTGGTAAAGTTGTTAGTGTCTGGAAGTTGTTTACGTAAAAAGATATGTGACTGTGAACACAAGAAGGTGCTCGCACGAGCACCTTCTTGTGTTCACAGTCACATAAGTGATTTCGTTGATGGAACAGCTTCACTATTCGATCGGAGGAAGTCCCACAGGTTTCCCGTTTGCCGCCTTGAAGAGCGGGCTATTCTTGTCGTAACGCAAAAACGTCTTTTCATCCTTGGGGTCAATCGGCAAAGCAATATCGCTTGTTGCCGGCAGACAACCGACGGTCTTGACATCAGGACTGGTTGAACTGCGAACATTTTCAGAACTCTGGTTCTGAACGAACGGCAAGGCTGCGGGGTTGTCGTCCGCCACAAGGATTCCTTCTGTCGTGTTGAAGAAATAGTTCTGGATAACCGCGACTCTTTGTCTGTCCGCCACGGCGGGTTGGAGAATGCCGGCGGAACTCTGGAAGTGGATGCCCTTCTTGATCGAGTAAAAGGTATTACTCTGGATCTTGACTTGATAGGTGTATTCCGATTTGGACTCCTTGAAGAAAATGCCGTCCGTGCATTGCCAGAAGCGATCGTGGAGAATTTCCAGATTTGTGGCGCTCCCATCGATTCGTATGGCCGACTTGAATGATCCTTCAAAGCGACAATTGCTGATCTGAATCGATTCGTTCTTATTCGGGAGCGTTCGACCGGATACCGGGCTAACCGTCAAATCGATGGCTGCTTCGCATTGAGCTTGCTGCGACTGACAGCGAATTCGTTGCACCAGAACAGGCCGCTTTTCAGCGCCGACACAGTCGACGAAAGAGATGCAGGACTTCTTGAATTCCGAGAATTCGAGATCTTCCAACGTCACGCCCGGGCATTTGCCGAAAACGCTTATGCCGGTGTGAACGATCCCTTCCCCTTGAAATCGAATTCTGCGCACGACCAGATTCTCTGCCCGCGAAATGGAAATCAGCAGAGTTGGCTCTTTGCCCTTTTCGGGCTTCCAGGTCACCTGTTTTCCTTCGGCAGGCTCGATCACAAGACCTTTGGGTGGAGCTGATGAAATGATGAGCGATTCTTCCCATTCCTCGTCCATCAAGACGATGTGGGAGCCTGGCGTGGCCTTGCTGATCGCATCCCTGATCTTGGAAAATTGCCCGACTCCCGCGTGCTTGGAAACCGTCAGCCTGGTTCCATCCGAATTTGCAGGGCCACCGGTGTCCTGCCCCTTGGGAGTGCGAATGACAAACCACCAAACAGAAACGCTCGCGACGACGGCAAGTACCAAAGCGATCAGCACAGGTACGGTCGGGAATTTTGCTTTTGCCTTCTTCGGAGGGGCATCTTCCATGAGCCGGCGGGAAGATCGTGGCTTGGGCTTGGGCTTGGGTTTGTGCTTGGATTCCGGAGGAGGTTGTCGTTGCGTGTCGTTGCGTGACGGTGTATTCGATTCGTCCGCGAAAGATTCCCAGACCGGGTCACCCGATTCGGGAATCTCCACGATCGGTGCCGGAGTCGGAGCAGGAACTGGAGGGGCTACTCGTTGAGTGTCTGACGTATGCGAGAATGCCGCAGGTTGAGGTATCGGCTTTCCCGAACCCGAACCGGGCTGCGTCGGGTTGACGCGCGGGATCGGCGTGATGGCGCGCGTTACGGTCGCAGTTCGAACGGCAGCGGTGGATGAACTGGGTCCGGTTCCGCTCGCTTGTGCAGCGGCGGAAAGCGTGGGCATTTCCTTTTCGGGAGGCGGGTCGATTGGGGTTTGCACAAACGGTGCCAGAGCTTCTGCAAGTTCCGCAGGCGTTTGATAGCGGTCTTGTCGATTTTTCGCCATCATCTTCAATATGATCGCAATCACCGCGTCAGGTACATCGGAGCGAACCTCTTTGATCGATTTGGGGGTCCGGTTTTGATGCCAAAGTAACTTCTGTGCTACGGTCCCTTCCATAAACGGCTGGTGGCCGACCAGAAGAAAGTAAAAGGTTGCGCCGAGGCTGTAAATGTCGGCGCGGCCATCCACGCTATGACTGTCGATCGCCTGTTCGGGAGCGAGGTAGTCCGCAGTTCCCAGAACGTTTTCATCGTATTTCTTGGTCAGCAAGTCCTCGTCGTCGTTGAAGAACCGCGCCAGGCCCATGTCGAGGATTTTGACCGTCCCGGTTCGATCGATCAGAATGTTGCCCGGCTTGATGTCCCGGTGGATCAACCCTTCTTCGTGAGCGTGCTGCAGGCCGATCGCCGACCAATACATGTAATGGCAGGCCCGCGTCACGTCCATCTTACCGTGCTTCTTGATGATGTCCTGGAAACTGGCCCCATCCACATACTCCATGACCAAAAAATGCAGATTGTCATCCTGATCGATGTCATAAGCTCGGACGATATTGGGATGGTCCAGAGCTGCGACCGCGCGGGCTTCCCGGTAAAACCGTTCCAGCGAAGAAGGATCTTCCGCTTTCGCCGTGGGTAATACCTTGACTGCTACTTTCCGCCGCATCAACTTGTGTTCGCACAGAAAGACCTGACCCATGCCGCCCGAACCGAGTCGTTCCAAAACCTTGTATTTGCCGATGGTGAAGCGCTTCCACTTACCTTGCAGGAATTGCTCGGCCTGGAAATAGGTCAACAGCCCATCCCGGACCATCAGCCCGGCATACTTGTTGACTTCGGTTGGGGTATCCGAGAGCGCATTCTTTTCTTGGATGTAGCTCTTGAGACGGGCCTCTTCGACGACGCCGCTCTTGCGAACTAATTCCAAGAATTCATCAACCGTTGCAGGTGCAGGCATCGGCCCACCTTTCCCAACCAAGAGGAGTCTGTGAAATAGCCTTGGAGGGCATTCCCCCCAGATTCATTCACAGGCACGACAGTTGAACATCGCCGGTACGCGAAGCAATCCGTTCACTGTTCCGAACGGAGAGGTGTCGGAGAGGTGTCAACGGGCGAAAAGACTGAGTTTCATGCTCTGGGAAGCATGCATTCTATCTATTCTACAAATACGACTCAATCCTCGGATGGGCATCCTCTGCGACGTTGATTCAAGGACTTCCTGTATATATAGAGCAAATTCAGGTCGGAACCGAAGGAATCACACGATTTTCCGTCAAAGTGTGACACTCCTCGGCTCAAAACGCAAAGAAAAAACCAGATTGTTCTCTTGATCTCGCTCCGACGTGTGATCCTCCCACCATCAATTATACCATTTTTCTCATGCGGTAACGCGGCAACCGATGGTAGCCCGTCGCGTAAGCAAGGGTGAAAGCTTCACCCTTGCCTACGTGTCGGGCTACCTGCAATCGCTCGGAGATTGCACGCAAAGAACTCTATGAGAGCAGTTGACGGGCAAGATTGAAGTAGATCACCAAGGTCGCCATGTCCGCTAGCGCCAGAGCGATCGGACCGGCCGCTACCTGCGGATCGCGCCTCATGATCCTGAGAATATTCGGAATCGCCAGACCGATCGACGCCGCACAAACCACACCACCTGCGATCCCTCCGAAAACGCACACCGCGACGCGATTTTGATTGATCCAGACCAGCGCGACGACTCCAATAAGGCTCGCGCACAAGAGACCCAGAAGTGAACCGGTCAGAAGTTCCCGGCCCACCTTGGCGCCAGGGTCTTCCAGGTGGGTCGTTCGCCGTGAAGATTCTGAATGCGCCAGGCTCACCGATTGCATGCTGACGCTTTCCGCCAGCGCGAGCACGACGGGAATAAACAGAGCCAGCGCCACGACCTTTTGTAGCTCAAGTTCGTAGATACTCGAAAGAAACGCGGCCAAAATTCCGCCGGCCATGTTGGCGAGCAGCCAAGGAAACCGCTTCCGAACGGCGATCCAAGGCGCACGTTCTTGTGATTCGGTAAGATGAACGCCAATCAGTTGAAACAAGTCTTCGGTGTTTTCACGACGCTCCAACTCCTGCAGTTCTGTCGTGTACAAATCGACATCGACCAAACCCACGATATGTAGATTTTCATCCAGGACCGGAAATGCCAGGAGCCGATGAAGGGTGAAAAACTCGCATGCCTCAAGCACGGTGGCGGTCTGGGGAATAGCGATTACCTGTTTGACCATTATGGCATCGAGGCGGGAGTCGGGCGGACTCAGGAGCAGTCGGCGAGTGGGCACCACGCCGATCAGACGACCTTCGCCATCGGCCACGTAGAAGTAAATGATTCGTCCTTCAGGCTGCTGCTCGCGGATTTTTTGCAGGGACTCCGAAACGGTCTGCTCGCCGCCCAACTGCACGAAATCTTTGCGCATGTGCTTGATAACGGGATCTTGAAGATCGGCAGAACTCAAAGCCATCGCGCGAGATCCAAAAAGGTAACCAGACGACGATCACGAATCTACTTCGCCTTGTAATGGGCCAGAATTGAGAATTTTCCAAGTCGTGAATCAGTTGGTTCCCAACAAATCAGCAGCTGGCCAAGCGGCAAAAAATACCGTGATATCATGTGTCCGTATTTCGCAGATGCTCGGCGGTCCCGTTCGGTGTGAAACTCGGTGCTAATCTTTAGGAGCGGACCGAATCGCGCCGATCGGTAAGCGGTTTTTTGCTGGAAAAATCCATAGTCAATGGTCAAGATGTCGCCCGAAAACGCTACTAGATATGGACGATCTGACCGTAGCGGCTTCTTGTCGTTGATCGGCAGCAACTCAAAAGGAACACAGAGCCACAACCCACTCAATTTCTTCGTCATCGCTGTGGCAATGGGATCGTCAAGCATGTTTCGCTTCATTGTGAGTGTTAGGAACCGATGATAACTTCTAAAATCCTTTGAATAAACCAGAATGATGGGTGGAAAGGTTATCGAAAGATAATCATAGTTCTCGCCCTCAAGAAACGTCGCGCTGCTGCCAAGTAGAAACTCGGTGCGCTCAAGCGCCATTGGCTCGGCGAGAGCCTCGAAAAGAAAGGGAAGTACAAGCAATACCATTTTTCTCTCCTGTTCGTTCAAAAAAACGAGTTGTTTTCGTGGCAGACATAGCGACTGAGGTCTACTTTCTTCGTAATTCAACGTTTTCGTTTCAGTACGAGGATCCAGGTTCCGTTCTCTTCATTTGCGACAAATCGGCTGGGTCGATCGGTGCCCGGCGCGGCGAAGCAAAGTTTGATCGTCTCGCCCGCACGCTGATAAATCCCTTTTTCCTGGCGCCTTTTCATCGATGAAATCGATTTGTTTCGGTTTGCCGTTCGGGTTGAGATGAACTTTGACGGTGCGCTGACTTTCCGCGCTCGTTTTGAGACGTGCGGAATTGTCGGTAAAGGTCAAAGTCGGCCTGGAATCCTCGAGTTGCGCTTCGTTCACGACTTTGCCACGCAGTTCAATCCTCACAATCTGCCATTCTCCCTGAAGCGATGCAAGTTCGGTTTTCGCATCCTCCAGGACACGGGGATTCACCGTCAGCAGTTCATACTCAGGTACAAAAGCCTCGGCTTGCCAAACTTCGTGGGTCGCGCGGATCGTTGCATCCAGAGCCGCGATTTCTTTCTTGAGTCGATCGACAGTGATGTTGTGATTGTCAAAGGCTTTCAAAATGTGAACCCGTTTATCGCTTTTGTCGAAGACAAAGTGCGCTGGGCCAATCTTGTCGTTTGCCTCGAGTAGTTGTCGCCAGGTCAAGGCAGGAACTCGATCGGGTTCTCGGATGGGTGAGAACTTCGATTCCAGCCAGACTCGTTCTCCTTCCTTGCTCAAAGACACCAGCAAATGCACTTTCCATCCCTGATGGTCGATCGTGATTTGGAAAACCTCCCGCGTCAAAGCGATCGGCCGATAGCCGGCTTCTTCGAGGAGTTTGCCGAGTTGATCGGTATTCAAAAATGGAGATGCGTCCCGATCGGCCGCCGGGCAGGGTGACCAAAAAAACAATGACAACGCGAAGATTACGGCGAAGAATTGCATGGAGGATTCCTCCTTGAACCCACAAGACAATCGCACTTCGAGGAAGAATACAGCAAAAGTGTCAATGAGGGGAAGATCAGAACCCATTCGTGGAGTGAACTCCATGACTTGGGGGCAGCATTTCGATGGTGAAGGCCACCCCGAAGCTCACGCATCGGGTTCGCCGTTGCCCAAAAAGAAAGTGTCTGTACTGAGATAGCCACCCTGTTTTGTTTTTCATGCCCAAGCGAAGGCGAACCCGATGCGTGAGCTTCGGGGTGAGTGCGAATTTCCAATGCCTGTCGCCACCATCGAAAACTTAGCCGATTCCATGTAAGCGGTGCCCCATCTTATCTTTCTTCGTCATCAGGTAGCGGAGGTTGTTCGGATTCGGCGGTATTTGAATCTGGATTTCCTCTTTGATTTCCAATCCGTGTCCCGCCAATCCACTTACTTTCTTGGGGTTGTTCGTGAGAAGGCGGATTTGCCTTACACCCAGGTCGTGGAGGATTTGTGCTCCGATGCCATAATGTCGCAGGTCAGGCGGGAATCCCAAACGCTGATTGGCTTCTACTGTGTCGAGCTTCTCTTCCTGCTGAAGCTTGTATGCTTTGAGTTTATTCAGCAGGCCGATCCCCCGCCCTTCCTGACGCATATATAGCAAGACACCTCGACCGGATTCGACAATTTGCTGCATGGCGAAATGCAGTTGGGAGCCGCAATCGCAGAGAGCACTGTGCAGCACATCTCCCGTAAGGCATTCGCTATGGACGCGGACCAGCACCGGTTCACTCTGCACGGGAACCCCTTCATCGCCGCGCTCGACGCCCACACCCCCGACCGTCAAAGCCAGATGAAGGTCCGGATCGACGATGGACGAGTAGGCGAAGAGATCGAATTCTCCCGCAGTGGTGGGAAGTTTCAGTGCCACCTCGCGACGGATGAGTTTTTCCCGTCGGCGACGATAAGCAATCAAATCGGCGATCGTGCACATTTTGAGTTGATGCGCTGAGCAGAACTCGCGGAGATCGGGGAGCCGAGCCATGTAGCCATCTTCCTTGATGATTTCACAGATCACGCCGGCCGGCTTGAACCCGGCGAGCCTGGCCAGATCGACGCTCCCTTCGGTATGACCTGCCCGTACCAGAACACCCCCTTCCTTGGCGCGGAGTCCATCCAGATGACCCTTGTCTCGTACGAGATCGTGCGGCGTTGCGTTGTCGGCAATCGCGGCAAGAATGGTTGTGGCACGATCGAATGCAGAAATACCGGTGGAAATGCCCGAAACGCGCATCGAAATTGTGCGTAAACGGCGTTGCGGACGGATCGAGGGTCACACCTGGTAGCAAGCTCAGTCCGACTTTGTCGCACATCTCGCCTGACATGGCCAGGCAGAGCCGGCCACAAGCATTGCGAATCATGAAGTTGACGATCTGCGGCGTGATTTTCTCCGCTGGAATGACGAGATCGCCTTCGTTCTCGCGCTGCTCGTCGTCCACGAGAACGATCATCCTGCCGGCACGAAGTTCGGCGAGTGCTTCATCGATGCTGCAAAATCCCTCGGTCGGTTCAAGCATGATCGGCTCCCGGTACGGCGGTCTCGACATCTCTACCTCCATCATAGCCGAGACGGGAACAGAACAACCGGTTCTTGGAAAATCAGGGTGCTGAGGAATGGGGTTGCAATGGAAAATTCGGAAAGGTAAGATTCTGCATCGAAGACAGAAAGCAGCCCGATCGAATTGCGAACGCAGGATGCGTTTGCCACTTCTCCACCACGGAGGAAGGTGTTTCGTCTTGGTATTTTCGCAACCTCGTTGAAACTCGAATCAGCAGTACGACGATCCTTTTTTTTCGGGATGGTCGCCGCTTGTGTTCGGCGTGAATGGTCGTTGCGTTTCTCTTGTTGAGTGACTCATCCTCGATGAACACGAACCGCGTCACCTTCTTCGGGAACATTACTCTGCTCGCAGGAATGCTGGGATGGGCCTATTTCCCGACTTTCCAGGAACTCTTCCAGAAATGGTCCACGGAGCCTCAATACTCCCACGGTTTTCTCGTCCCGTTGTTCTCGCTTTATTTGCTGTATCGCAATCGCAATCGAGCCGTCGTCGATCCCCAGCCGTGGCCCATCCTGGGATACGCCGCTCTACTGATGGCTCTGGGCTTCCGGGGTTTGTCACGCTGCTGGCATTTTTGCCGCTGGACGGCCTATCGTTCATTCTTTGCCTGACCGGCGTCGTTTTGATTGCCGGAGGAAAAGGCCTACTCGCTCGACCTGGCAAAGCCTGGTGTTTTTGATCTTCATGATTCCGCTGCCCTATCAGTTTGAACGAATGATGGGTACTGAATTGCAGAGGATCGCCACTATCCTCAGCACATTCACTCTGCAAACGATCGGCCAGCCTGCGATCGCGGAAGGTAATACGATCCTGATCCAGGACATTCATCTTGGCGTGGTGGAGGCCTGTAGCGGCCTGCGGATGCTCATGACATTCTTCGCGCCTTTCGGTGGGTGCCGTCATGGCGATGGAACGACACTGGACCGTCAAGGCACTGGTCCTGGCGAGTGCGATTCCAATCGCATTGTTCACGAACATTCTGCGGATTACCGCGACCGGTATGTCGGAAGTAATCTTCGAGCACAGCGAACACCGGCAAGCGACCATGAAATTCCTGCATGAGTTCTACGGCTTGCTGATGCCGCCGATCGGCCTGGCGTTCTTGATGTTGGAATTATGGATGTTGAAACATCTCATTCTGGAGCCGAGAACGAAGTTTCAATCGGCCTAATTCGCCCCTCACGGCAAACGGGAAAGTGGAATACTCATGATACCGCCAACTGCCGCTGCATCCCGGATTTTAGATGCCTTGCCGGTAGAAGAAATCGGCCCCGGCACCATTCGCATCCATACACCCCCGCCTGCGCGCCCTGTTCAATTCGAGAATCCGGAACCACCCCAGGCCGGTAGTCATGAAACCGTTGGCGTACCTGAAGCATCACTGGGTCATGGTGGTGTTTCTGGGCGGAATTCTCGGGAGTGTGCTTGCCGGTGCGGCCTGGACCTTGCTTCCGTCGAAATTTACTTCCACTTCCATTGTTCGAGTGAACCCCGATATTCCAATTCTTTACGACCATACGGACGCTGCTCAAGGAAGTAACGGTTTCTCAACGTACCTCAAGACACAGGCTGGGGTCTTTCGCACCCATTTAGTGCTTCACTCCGCCTTGCGAGAACCCGGCATCGCTGAACTTCCTATGTTGCGATCCCATGTTGATCCGGTGAAGTTCCTCGAAGAGGAGTTGTTGATCGAAACCCAGGAAGGGTCAGAACTCATCAAGTTGAAACTCAGCGGGGAAGACCCGAAGGCGATCTCGCAAATTCTCAATGCGATCCAGCAGCGTTTACTTCCGCGAGATCATCGAGAAGGAACTAACCCTCAAGAAAGCCCGGCTCAAAGGACTCGGCGATGAAGTAGTGAGCATGCACAAGGAAATTGTCAGCAAATACGAGCAGTTGAAAAAGTCAAAACCCGCCGATGCCAACTCCGAATCTGCGGGGCTATTGCAACCGGCCTTGCTCATTGGGCAAGTCATGCGCTATCAGGATCTGCTGTCGAACATTGATGCGAACCTACGTCTGCTCGAACAGGAAAAACTAGCCGCGGAGAGACGACTCCAAAATCCCGAAGCGGAAGTTGCGCCGCCTCCTGCGGGCCTGGTTGAGCCGATCGAGAAGGATCCAGCTCTGGCCAAGGAACTTGCGAAGCTCGAGACGAGAGAGAAATACCTCGCGAAGTTGAACAAAGACAATCCTGAAATCGATCGATTGGCGAAGGAAATCAAGGCTCTTCGCGAAAAGCACGACAAGCACAACGAGGAAAAGCTTGCCGAATATCGGAAGTCGCAGCTTCCCGGGATCGAGAAGAAACTGAAGGCGGAGCTGGAGCAACGGAAAGTCAATCTGTTCAATGCACGCGCTCAACGAGAACAGATCGAGAAGACCACGAAAGAATATCAATCCAAATTGGCAACGAGTGACACGTCCAAAACGCCGCAATCAATTACCGAAATGGATATCAAGGAACGGGAAAAGATTCTGGGAAGCATGCTCGAAAAGCAGAAACGCCTCAACCTGGAAATCAATGCCCCAGCGCGTGTCACGGAGTTTCAAACTGCTGCGGTGCCCCAGAAAAAGGACATGAAAAAACAGATTATTGCCACCGTTGTCGCCGGGATGATGGGCTTCGGCCTTGTGGGTCTCATGGCGGTCGTTTACGAGAGCCGGGTCAAACGCCGCCATGTCGCTGGCCGATGTGCAACAGTCGGTTCTCGGTCCCGTGCTGGGAGTCATCCCTTATGCCCAGCACCGGTCCCGGCGATCGAGTCGAGGAAGCGATCGCCAAGCTGCACAGTGCAATGTCGCAACAATTTGCCAGACCCAAATCCAGGATCATCGTGTTGACGAGTGCGTTGCAGGACGAGGGGAAATCGTTGATCGCCCGGCAACTTGCCGAGTGCATGATGCGCTCGGCGCGCGAACGCTGTTGATCGATTTCGATTTGCGCACTCCCATCCTTCACTCATTGATAAATGTTCCGAATGAAGCCGGGATTTGTGAGGTGTTGCGCGGAGAGCAAGATCTGGCCAGTGTGGTCAAAGTGTCGGATGAAGGGTTGATGATGATGCCTGCGGGCAAATGGACTCCGGCAGTTCGAATTGCGCTCCAGGTGGACCGGCTATCCGCTCTCCTCCAGGAACTTCAGCAGCACTGCGACAACATTCTCATCCACACGCACCCGATCCTGAATGTTGCCGAAACAAGTTTGATTAGCCAGTTCGCCGATGCGGTGCTCCTGTGTGTCGAGAAGTACGAGAGTCGGCTGCCGATGGTAACGCGAGCCCATGAAAAGATCGCTGCACTCTCGCCGGAATCGATGGGGATCGTCTTTGTCGGTGCCGGCGAAGAGGAATGTCTGAATTGATTGTGTTCGACATCAAAGGGAAGAGCGCCATGAAAATACGCACGGTCCATCTCGTCGGAATCGCGATCATCCTGGGCATCTCCGGCCTCGTTCACGGTATGTGGACCAATCGCTGGTACACGGGGCCGAAAGTGCTAGGCAAGGATTTGCTCGCAGGAATCGACGAATTGGTCGGAGACTGGCAGGCGGGCGAGATCATTCCCAACGAGTCCGGTGACGTTCCACCAAAAACCATGTTGAGTAAGCGCCGATTCCATTCGCTGCGCGGACGCAGTCCGGTCGTGGTTTCGATCTGTTCCGGCTATTCGGGTGAGGTCGCGGTTCACACACCGGACGTCTGTTATCTCGGTGCCGGCTACAAGATCAAAACTGCTGTCGTGCGGCAAGTGATCCAAACTCGGGATGGCAAGGAAGCCGCCTTCTGGATGGCCGACTTCGAGAAATCGACCGCAACTGGCTCCGAAACCGTCCGGGTTCGCTGGAGCTGGTCGAAGGATGGCACATGGCAAGCCCCCGACTACCCGCACTTCTCTTTGCCAGAGCGCCTGTCTTGTACAAACTCTACATCCATCACATCGTGTCGGAAGAGGATGACTTGACCCGCGAAGACCCTTATCGTAAGTTCGCCGCCGATCTGGTGCCCGCTTTGAATCGACAACTTGCCCAGTGATCAGTGCTGGTACGTGTCGAGAGATACTGGTTCGGGAGTTATGATGACCCCCATGACGCACTCGTCGGCGCAGACCGCATTAGTCCCGCATCCGGGCTATGTGGAGAAGCCTTCCATGTCTCCACTCCGCGTTTTGCCACCGGAACAATTGCTGCCGCAGCGATCGGCGAGACAACTTCGACGGCATTTGCTGGTCAAGAACTGCCTCGATCGCTCGATAGCGGTGTTGATGCTCGTAATCGGTGCGCCGTTGATACTTCTGAGCATGATGCTGGTGAAGTTGACCTTGCGCGGGCCGGCGGTTTACTCGCAGAAACGCGTGGGCCAGTTCGGACTGGTCTTCACGATTTACAAGATCCGGACGATGTATCACAACTGCGAAAGCCTGACGGGGCCGCGCTGGTGCGTGCCTGGCGATCCTCGCGTTACGCGCATGGGACGTGTACTGCGGGCAATGCACATCGATGAATTGCCGCAGTTGTGGAATGTTTTGCGGGGTGAAATGAGTTTGATTGGTCCAAGACCGGAGCGTCCAGAAATCGCCGGTAAACTGGACGCGACCGTGGATCTTTACGACTGGCGCGTACTCGGTCAAGCCGGGCATCACCGGTTACGCACAGATTAACCTGCCTCCCGACACCACGATCGCCAGCGTCCGGCTCAAGATCGAGCTGGATCGACACTACATTCGCCACCAGTCGTTCTGGCTCGATATGAGGATTCTTTTCAGTACGGCTTTGAAAATCCTGGGCCTGCTGCCCATGCGGAAATTAGAAACGGATGATTGAGCCTTTGTGCGAAACTGCGGACCGGAGATGTGAGTCATGCCGCTTGTCAGTGTCATTATCCCTGTTCGCAACGAGGCAGCGCATATCCGCCAAACTCTTACCGGCTTGCTTCATCAGGATCTCGATCCCGGCGAATTTGAACTCATTGTCGTCGATGGCCAGTCCGACGACGAAACCGTCGCCACCGTCCGGGAAATGCAGCCTAACTTCCGCAATCTCAAACTTTTACTTAATCCCCGTCGCTTGTCCAGTGCAGCTCGGAACCTCGGGGTTCGCCACGCGAGCGGGAAATATACCGTTGTGATCGACGGCCACTGCGCGATCGATAATCCCCAGTATTTGACGAACCTGATTCAGGCCTTTGAGCAAAGTGGTGCCGATTGTCTGGGCCGGCCCCAGCCTTTGCGGGCCAGAACCGAAACATCGTTTCAGGAGGCCGTCGCAACGGCGCGTGAATCGTGGTTGGGCCACAATCCGGACTCATCCATTTATTCCAACCAGGAACGATTTGTCGAAGCCGATAACGTGGCGGTTGCCTATCGGCAAGGCGTGTACGAGCACGTCGGCCTTTTCGACGAGCATTTCGATGCGTGCGAGGATGTGGAATTCAATACCCGCATCGGGTTGGCGGGAATGACTTGCTTCTTCACACCATCCATTCGATTGCACTACGCGCCCCGATCGAGTTTGCAAGGGTTGCTCTATCAAATGTTTCGCTATGGCATTGGTCGCGCACAGGCTCGGCCGAAAGCATCCCGGTTCCATCACTTTGCCGAGTTTGGTTCCTCCTCTCTGGCTGATCTGGCTGACGACGACTTTTTGTCTCGGCTTCCTGTCGAGTTGGGTGGCTACCGCTTTTTGTGTGAGCTTGTTACTTTATATCGCAGCGCTTTGCGCAGAGACGCTTCGACTCGGTCGAAGGACGCCGGCAGAATCAATCCTGTGGATTCCCTTCGTGTTTGCGGCAATTCACATCGGATTCGGCTGGGGCTATCTGCGGAGCCATCCGTGCCCGAATTATCTGACTCGGAACGGAAACTTCGCTCCCTGTGGACTGGGCTTCACATCATCTTCTTTCAATGCCGGCTTCTTGGCGAAGGGATTATAGAGCGGATCTCCCACGAGCACTCCCATCCAGCTATTGAGCATGACGGTTCGACTATAGCTTTCAACCAGCGTGTATTTGCCGGTGGCGAGGAAACCAAAAAATTCCTCAGGCTTCGGGAAACCGATGGTATAGGGTTCCGCGACGGGACCGAGCGTCGCCGCCGCTCCCTTTTCCAACTGGTTCTTGCACCAGTATTTCACATTCGGGCTATGCAGGGAAACCGCTTCGGAACTTGCCAGATGCCAGGCTACCGCTCCCTTGACAAACTTGCAGCAATCGATGAAGTTAGCGTGGGAATACCAGCCGCAATAGAGGGCGCAATCGGTGCAGCTTCCCACGGGAAAAAGCTCGCCCTTGTCGTCGAGAATGACCGGCATTTTCCCTTCTTTCTGCAAAAGCCTGGCCATCTCGCGCATCGATTCGTCGTAACCTCCGTAGCCGGTCCCTTGAGGCTCGCTCTTCGGATCGAAGCGAATGCCGCGCGCATCGACATACACTTTTCCGGACAGGCCGGTCTTCTCGACTTCGATCGAGTCATCGACGAGCCGTTTGGCAATCTCAGGGGTTGGGCCATCGAGCCGGCAGGTCATCACAGTAGACGGTTTGCCTTCACGGGCTTTTTCGGGAATCTGGAAATAAAGAAGGTTTACCTGCCAGCGCCGAAGTTCATATTTATCCCACCAAAGAAGCATCAATTCACTATCGACGCAGGCGTGGGACTCGGAATAGGTGAGGAACGATCGGCGTCGGTTCAGGGGATTCAATTGAGATTGGATTTTCTTGAGCTTGTCTTGTTGAGCGGTCAGCATTAAGGCGTTGGCTCCATCGGGATCCACTTTCTTCTTTTCGAGTTCGGCGATTTTCTCGCGGTATTTCTTTTCCTCTTTTCGTAGTGGTTCTATTTCAGCATCAAGCTTCTTCAGTTTCTCTCGTTCTTCTTCATTCAAGTCTTGACCTCCAACACGCAAAGGAATCCCGTAAATACTCAGAAGCACTTTGGCGTCTTGCTTCTTTTCTTTCAGCGCCTCGCGCACTGGAATAACGATTTTGGCGTCGTAGTCTTTTCGAGAAATATCCTCGCCGGAGGGCAAATCGAGGGTGATAATATTGGCCAAAGGAACCGAACGCTGCTTGCAATAGTGCTCCGCAACATCTTTGGATGCTGGAACATTCTTATTGACCAGAAGGAAGACATTCTTCGGTTCAAGCGCCGAAGTTAAGTTGGAAGTTGCCGGCAATACGCAAAACAACAGAGCCAATGGAGCTTTCATTTATTTCTCCGATTCAGGTTCGCACTCCATCAAGACCAGCGTGAAATCATCTTGAAATCGACCGCTGCCAGGTAATCGGGCCAATCCTTGGAGCGCTTCGAGCATTGACTGCCCTTTTTCACGAGCAACAAGGTCGCGAATTGCTTCCCAGCCGACGTACTTCCAGACACCGTCCGACATTACCAAAATCTGCCACGGGCGAATCAATTGACAGGCAAAGGGAACAAAAACCGCTCCACTCGAACCAACAGGTGGGTTCTTCCTCTGAGAAGAAGTTAATTCTTGGATTTTTACACCCTCTGAGCAGATCATCACAGCACTATCGCCGCTGGAGGCACCAATCAAATTGTCTCCGATCAAGCAGAAACCAATCAAGGTCGTATATCCAGCATCGGGATCTGCAGCGACCAACGCATTGACTTGCATCAGCACCTTGGGCCAGGCTCCCAATTTCAGCAATTCGGACGGCTTCAACGCCAGTGCAAGATCCATTGCGGATCGGCAAGCCAAAGTTGCAGATCTTGCCCCGCCGCGTTGTCCCCCCTGACCATCCGCCAAAACCACAATCCAAATATCCGGGTTTGATGGATGCTGTTCGGTGAGAAAGGCATCTTCATTGTTAAGGTGGCCGCCGACTTCTGAAAACGAGTAGATCCTGACCACTATTCACTCCATGAGCCCCAACATACACAATGGTCCGAGAATCCGTACCGTAATTTATCCATCGAACTGTAACACTCAGCCGTTAGTTTATAGATCAATAGGACTGCCCGAAATGGAAATGCCTGCCTTCAGACCCCGTTGACGCTATTCTCTCCGACGTTAATCGAAACAGAATTCGCTATTCGACCCACCCGCCGATCCCATGCGGATCTCCTTCTGCCATCGTGAAAGGAACAGTTCATGCCGATGTCTCGACGACTGCCACCGCTGTCAATTGTGGCTCTTACTTTGACGGTGCTCTCATCAGTGTGGTTTGAGCCGATCAAAACTGCTGAGCCGACCGGTTCCCCTGGGGATCAAACCCATCTGGAATGGATGATTCCGAATGACAGCCTGAAACGTCCGTTTGCCGCGCAAGTCCCCATCAGTTTTGTGAGCCGGGGCAGCGATCGGAAACTTTGGGAGACTCTGCCCAAATACTGGAATGAAGTGACTGAGGACGCCAACGATCCGAAAACAGGTGCGAAAATCACCCGCAAGGCGATTCGGATCAAGCTTCCTCTCGGCATTAATCTTCTGCCGCCGGTTCCGATTGAGAATCCGATGACTCTGGCACGCTGGGAACTCGGCAAAAAACTGTACTTCGACAAAACGCTTTCGAGCAATGGTAAGGTAGCTTGTGCGAGTTGCCATGCGCCCGAAACCGGTTTCACGGATCGCAGTAAGTTCTCCACCGGTATCAATGGCCTACTCGGTGGAATGAGTGCGCCTACGGTGATCAATTCTGCGTACAATCGCCTGCAATTCTGGGATGGCCGGGCGACTTCATTGGAAGACCAGGCACAAGGACCGGTTCAGAATCCCGTGGAAATGTTCGATGGCAAAGGGCATTCGTGGAACGAAGCTGTAAAACGAGTCCGGGCCAAGAAGGAATACGACAAGCTCTTTGAACTCGAATTCGGCCACCCGGCGACAAGGGATGCTATCGCCAAGGCGATCGCAACCTATGAGCGAACCGTGATCGCCGGAAATGCCATTCACGATCGCGCTGAACTCGCCATGCGTTCGCGCGTTGCCGATGAGGACTCGACAAACTTCACGATTCTACCGAAGGATTACGAAACGGCACTCAAAGCAGCATTCAAAGCAAAAGAAAAAAATCCCCTGGAGGCGCTGGAATTAAATCCTGAGAAAGATGCTGGTAAGGTCGGAGAAATCGCGAAACGGATTGACAAAGGCAGAATACTCTACTTCGGGAAGGCGAAGTGCAGTAATTGCCACGTCGGGGAATCGTTCACGGATGGGCTTTTCCATAACCTGGGGGTCGGCGTTGTCGATGGAAAACTTCCTGCCGGGACGGCAGGGCGATTCGGGAGTCAGCCCACCGGTCACAAGGATCCTTCACAATTTGGAGCATTCAAGACCCCGAATCTCCGGGTGCTGTTGTTGACCAACCCCTATATGCACGATGGCAGTGAAGCGACCCTGGAAGCTGTCGTGGATTTCTACGATCGCGGTGGGAACGCCAACGAAAACCTCGATCCGAAGATGCGCGATGTCAACGCTGAGTCGGACTACGAAAAAGCGATCCTCGCCAAGAAGCCCTGGACCGGGGTCGAAGTGAAAGTGTTCACGAAGGCAGGCCGACCGATCATACCGCTGAAGCTTGGCTTGACGCCGGAAGAGAAAAAGGATCTTGTGTTGTTCTTGCGCCACTGGAAAGCGGGCCGGTAGACTCGAAAGTCGCCGAGCTGAATAAATAGGAGTTGTGGATTCCGATACCGACCACGGATTGCGTTGGGCTGTGTCCTGCGCTTCGTTGCCCACGTGGCGCGACATAAGAGTTTCGGGGTATAGTCACCAACCACACAAGAATGCCGAGTCCGGTAGGACGATTGAATATGGCCCCGGATGTTTCGCAGCTGAATCCGGGGGTGCTTTGCGATGTTTCAATTGATTGCTGGGATCAATTTGATCGCTTTCGCCATTGTCTACTTTTTCCTCCTCACCCAACGACGGTACAGTGAAGCGGTCTGGAGGCATTTCCAGAAGCGACAATTGGAACACCGAAAAAGACCCCCATCCGATCAACCCATTGATCCAAACTTTCAATTCGATCGACCAGCAAAGAACGCAGATGTAGACGATCCATCCAACTCAAGTTAAATTGTGTTTTTGTACCCTTCTCCCGGAACATCGAGTTTCCAATGTCCGAGACCGCTCCTGAACCAACCTGGCCCGTGCTGAATGCTTTGGAAAGGCGCGTTTTGGGGGTACTGGTCGAAAAAGCGAAGACAACTCCCGACGCCTATCCCCTGACCATGAACTCTCTCGTCAACGGCTGCAACCAAAAAAGCAACCGCGACCCTGTCATGGATGTCGATGAGAACGATATTGAAGAGACTTTGGATGAACTTCGCAAACGCGGGCTTACCGTCATCGTGACCGGAACGCGCGTTGACCGTTGGCGTCATCAACTTTACGAGGTCTGGACCAGCGACAAGGTCCAGTTGGCCGTTCTCACGGAGTTGCTGTTGCAGAGGCCCACAAACCGAGGGCGAATTACGATCGCGAGTTTCCCGGATGGAGCCGATCGAAGACATCGATCAACTCCGCGAAGTGATTAAACCATTAGCCGAACGTAAGCTGGTTGTCTATCTCACACCGCAAGGCCGCCGAGGAACGACGCTCACGCATGGCTTCCATGCCCCAGAAGAACTCGCCCGGCTGAAAGCGTTTCATTCAACCGGAATTGCAGTTGAAGAAGTTCCCTCAACGCCAACGCCGAAGCCGGTTGTCGCACCCGTTGTGCCACCGCCGCCCGCACCGGACGTGGTCGCCCGCCTTGAAGCCCGATTGGCGGAAGCCTGTATTGAAATCAATCGGCAGAAGACCAAGATTCAAGGAATGAAGGCGGATATGACCCAACTGCGAGAATTGCTGAACAAGTTGCAGCAAGAGTTGGGGATTACTACATAGTTCCAAGTTCGTCAGGAGTTGGGTGTTTGTCGGGGAGTTAGGAGTTGGGGAGGGAGAGTCCTGCCGAGCCAGGGAGGTTTCCGGCTCGGCAGGAGCCTCGCCCTCCCGACATGCTCCCAACTCCCTACTCCTAACTCCTAACTTCTGCTAGAATTCCAATTACTATGGACCGTCTCAATAAGGTTTTGGCACATGCTGGTGTCGGCTCCCGACGACACTGCGATGAATTGATCGTCGCCGGTCGAATCCGGATCGATGGACAAATCGTTCGCGATCTCGGCGTGCGCGTTGATGTCCAGAAGCAAAAAATCGCCGTGGACGATCACCCCGTTAAGCTGGAGCGGAATGTTTACTGGGTCGTTCACAAGCCGCGTGGCTATCTTTGCACGAACCACGACCCGGCGGGCCGGCCGTTGGCGCTCGACTTGATTCCTCACGTCGAACAGCGCGTCTACACCGTGGGCAGGCTCGATGAAGACAGCGAAGGGATGTTGCTACTGACCAACGATGGCGACCTGGCTCATCGGCTCATGCACCCGCGTTTTGGCGTGACCAAGAGTTACGATGTTTTGGTGGCCGGCTCGCCGAATGCGGAAGACATGCAACAACTGCTCACAGGCATCTGGCTCGCGGAAGGGCACGTCAAAGCGGCCTCGGCACGAAAGATGAAAAAACAGGGTGATTCCACCTGGTTGCGAGTCGTGCTCAGCGAAGGCAAAAACCGCGAAATTCGCCGAATGCTCGCCAAGCTGGGCCATAAAGTGATGCGACTTAAGCGAGTCGCCATTGGAGGCGTGCAACTCGATCGGCTGCCCAAAGGAAAGTCGCGCAAGTTAAGCTTGGAAGAAATTCAATTGCTTCAAAAGACAGTTGCGGAACGACCCAAACGCACAGCAGCTAAACTCCAGCCCATGAAGGCGAATGCTAAAGCGCACCGCAACAACCATTGAAAATGTCGCGATGGCGGAACGAATTTTTCGCATTCGCCTTCACATTCCCGAGGTCGCCGCCCAAATTCGTCCCGGCCAGTTTGTGATGTGTCGCATCCCCGGCACAACCGACCCTTTGCTCGGTCGGCCGTTCGCTCTCTACGACACAGTCCTCGATAGCCAGGGAAACCCGACGGGCATCGATGTTGTCTATCTGGTCGTCGGGAAGATGACGGGCTTGCTTGCCTCGGTGAAAGTCAACGAACCGATTGAAGTCTGGGGACCACTCGGCAATGGCTTTCTCGATCCAGGCACACAAGAACAGGTAAACCTCGTTGCAGGCGGGATTGGGCAAACTCCATTTCTGGCATATGCGCGGGAGCTTTTGGGAACGCGAGGCTATGGCGGGAAAGCGGCAATACAAACCGCGCAACGGGTGGCGATTTATTATGGTGTTCGATCTGCTTCGCTAGTTGCGGGAGTTAATGATTTTCAAGAGGCCGGCGCTGAGGTGCATCTGGCCAGCGATGATGGCAGCATTGGAATGCACGGCTATGTGACCCAACTATTAGAGCAACAGCATCCTTCTGGGCCGTTGGTTGGATGTGGGCCGGAACCGATGTTGCACGCTCTGGCGAAGTTGGCCGCCCAATGGGGAAGCACTTGTCATGTTTCACTCGAAACACCGATGGCGTGCGGCTTTGGCATCTGCTTTAGTTGTGTCACGAAGGTGAAGGTTGCCGAGGGCTGGGATTATAAACGAGTTTGTGTGGACGGCCCAGTGTTTGATGCCAAATGTTTGAGTTGGGATACCTGAGATAGACCACTTGAGAGGAACGATAATGCCGAAATTGACGATTGAAAATGGCTCAACCGTGGACGTACCGGAAGGTAAACGTCTGGTCCTGGCACTGAGCGATGAGGCCAAGATCGATCAACTGCACGCCTGCGGGGGTAATGCCCGTTGCACGACTTGTCGAGTTGAATATGTCGCGGGCGAGCCGACAAAAATGACTGTCGCGGAGAAAACCCTCCTGGCAGCTCGCGGGCTGAGCGGGATTCGGCTGAGTTGTCAGATTCTGTGCGATCACGATATGACGGTACGCATCATCAGCAGGCTGGCAGGAAGCGGCCGACCCAACCCCGGTAACCGACCGATGGACGATATTCAACCCACCCCAGTGGATTGGGTGGAAAAGGGTTGAGAAATCTCCGTCCATCCTCTATGTTCATAGTAAAGAAAGATGCTAACCACAGAGTCACAGAGAACACAGAGAAGACAAAATATCCATACATAAACGCGGATAAAGTTACAGGATATTGTTGGATTTAGCCGTGTTCATCTGTGACTGTATTTTGTCTTCTCGGTGTTCTCTGTGACTCTGTGGTTAGCTTGCATTTTGTTTTTTCGGCTAAACCTACCTACCTTGCCTACCGTCAGGTTGCGCATCATGCAAAAACTCTGTTTGTTCACTCTTCTCATTCTTCCAACAATCAGCGTCGGCGCTGACTCGACGAAGGTCGATTATAGTCGGGATATTCGACCGCTTCTGGCGAACTCCTGCTATGCCTGTCACGGCCCCGATGAAAAACAGCGCAAAGGTGAGCTGCGTCTGGATGTCCGCGAAGAAGCGATCAAGAGGGCCATCAAACCGGGGAAGGCTGCGGAAAGCAAGTTCATCAAGCGGATCACCAGCAAGGCCGCCGATGAGATCATGCCTCCTCCGACCTCCAAGAAGCATGCCATCACCCCGGAACAGTCCATTCTGTTCCAGCGCTGGATCGATCAAGGCGCGAAATTCGACCAGCACTGGGCATACGTCAAGCCCACCGTTCCGTCGATTCCAGCGGTAAGGAATAAGGACTGGGCAACTAACCCGATCGATGCCTTTATCGCCGCCGGACTGGAGAAGAATGGCCTCACGTCTTCGGGGCCGGCGACGAAAGTGACCCTCATTCGTCGTTTGAGTTTCGATCTAACCGGCCTGCCGCCAACCCCGGAAGAAGTTGATGCCTTTGTCGCGGACAATTCGCCGAAGGCGTACGAGAAAGTCGTCGATCGATTACTGGCTTCCAAGCATTTCGGCGAACGGCTCGCGGTCTACTGGCTGGATGTTATTCGATACTCCGACACTGCCGGTTACCATAGCGACAATCATCGAGATGTTGCCTTATTCCGCGATTATGTGATCGATTCGTTCAACAACAATAAACCGTTTGATCACTTCACCATTGAACAAATCGCGGGCGATTTGATTCCCAAGGCCGGTATCGAGCAAAAAATCGCCTCCGGCTACAACCGAATGTTGCAAACAACCGAGGAAGGCGGCGCACAAGCCAAGGAGTATACCGCCAAGTATGCAGCAGACCGGGTACGCAACGCCTCCTCAGCCTGGATGGGTGCGACGATGGGTTGCTGCGAATGTCACAATCACAAGTACGACCCCTACTTGACCAAGGATTTCTACAGCTTCGCGGCATTCTTCGCCGACGTGCAAGAGACAGCTGTGGGCCGGCAGGGTCAGACCCAAATCCTGACGCCCGCCCAGGAAGCGGAATTGAAAAAGCTCGATGCTCAAATTGCCAAGTTGAAGATCGAAATGCAGAAGCCTTCCGCTGAACTCGATGCGTCGCAAACCAAGTGGGAAGCCTCGATCAAGAAGGATGGCAAGGGTGTTCCCAAGCCAATTCTCGCTGTACTTGGGATCGAACCGGATCGACGCAATGCTCAACAGAAGCAAACCATCCGCGATCACTTCCGGACCGTTGCTCCCGAACTGGCCACCGCCCGCAAGGAACTTGCTGCAACACAAGCCAAACGCGATCAAATTCAGAAGTCCGCTGCCACCACATTAGTCACGGTATCGATGCCGAGTCCCCGGATGGTCCGAATTTTGCCGCGCGGCAACTGGCTGGATGATTCGGGTGAAATTGTCTCTCCGAATATCCCAGCCTTCCTGGGCTCGCTGGACATCAAGGGCCGCAAAGCAAATCGAATGGACTTGGCCCGCTGGCTGGTTTCTCCCGAAAACCCTTTGACAGCCCGCGTCTTTGTCAATCGCTTGTGGAAGATCGCATTCGGACATGGACTGGTCAGGAACATGGAAGATTTCGGCACGCAAGGAACCTTGCCGACGCATCCTGAACTGCTCGATTATCTCGCCACGGAGTTCATGGCATCGAAGTGGGATGTCAAGGCCATGATGAAGCAAATTGTTTTGTCGCGGACCTATCAACAGTCATCCTTTGCAGACAAGATGCTGACCGAACAAGACCCGACCAACCATTGGCTGGCTCATCAGAATCGGTTCCGACTGGATGCCGAATTCATCCGCGACAATGCCCTTTCCATCAGTGGTTTGCTGGTTCCGAAAGTGGGTGGCAACAGCGTCAAGCCCTATCAACCGTCGGGGTATTGGGCATACCTCAACTTCCCAACGCGGGAGTGGCAGAGCGACAAGGGAGAGAACGAATATCGTCGCGGACTGTACACCTACTGGTGCCGAAGTTTCCTGCATCCGAGCCTTGCCGCTTTCGATGCGCCGAGCCGGGAGGAATGCACCAACGAACGGCCCCGGTCGAGTACACCTCTTCAGGCACTGGTGTTGCTCAATGACCCGACTTACGTCGAAGCCGCCCGCGCGCTCGCAGAAAAGATCCTGCACGAAGCCAAAGGCGACGCCAAGTCGAAACTCGATTATGCTTATCGGCGTGCGCTTTCACGAGCAGCAGATTCCAAAGAAACCAGTGTCTTGTTGGGTGTGCTGGCCAAGCATCGTGCCGAGTACGCCGCCAACAAGGCCGCTGCGGCAAAGGTGCTGACGGTTGGCGAACATCCGATGCCAAAGGATCTGGACGTAGTTGAACTGGCTGCATGGACTTCGGTAGCGCGCATTATTTTGAATTTACACGAGACGATCACGAGGAACTGATGATGAATCTTTACCAGCAACTTCAAACGCGAGCGAATCGTCGAACCTTCCTCGGCCAGTCGATGTTTGGCCTCGGCTCGCTCACTCTCACGGGCTTGCTCGGCGGTGATCTTTTCGCCGATTCCAAGGTCAAGCAGTGGCCGGGTGCGATCAAGCCGCACTTTGCGCCAAGGTCAAGCGGGTCATCTACCTCTATATGGCGGGTGGACCCTCGCATCTGGAAACCTTCGACTACAAGCCCAAGCTCGCAGAAATGGCCGGCAAACCGATGCCCCAGTCGATCACCAAGGGGCAGCCGATCGCCCAGCTTCAGGGGAACAAGAATCTCACCTGTCTTGGCCCGCAACATCCCTTCAAGAAATGCGGCAAGTCGGGCCAGGAAATATCCTCAATCTTTCCGATGTTCGCGGATGTGGCCGACGATATTTGCATTATTCGGTCGCTGAAGACCGAGGCGATCAACCACGACCCAGCCCATACGTTCATGAATACCGGCACGACCATTTCAGGCCGGCCCAGCATGGGATCGTGGATCTGGTATGGTCTGGGCAGTGCTTCCGAAAGTCTTCCCGGCTTCGTGGTTCTCAGTTCCACGGGCCGATCGGGCCAGCAGCAGCCGATCGCGCAAAGGCAATGGCACAGCGGTTTTCTGCCTGGAGAATTTCAAGGAGTTCACTTCCGCAGCAAGGGGGAGCCGGTGCTGTATGTCGGAAATCCCAGCGGTGTTACTCCCAAACAACAGCGCGATGTCGTCGATGCCACCCAGCAGTTGAACAAGCTCTACGATGAAAGCGTGAACGACCCTGAAATCGCGACAAGAATCAGCCAGTACGAAATGGCTTTCCGCATGCAAACCAGCGTTCCCGAATTGATGGATTTGACCAAAGAGAAGAAGGAAACTCTGGAACTCTACGGCACGCAAGGTTCGGATGGCTCGTTCGCAGCGAACTGCTTGCTGGCCCGCCGGCTGGCCGAGCGCGGCGTCCGCTTCATCCAGCTGTACCATCGGGACTGGGACCATCACGGCAACATCAAGAACGATATTCCCGTGGTTGCGAAAGAAGTCGATCGAGCGATGACGGCGCTGCTGAAGGATCTGAAACGCCTCGACATGCTGAAGGACACGCTGGTGATCTGGGGCGGCGAATTCGGCCGTACGCCGATGGCCCAGGGTAATGGCCGGGACCACCATATCAAGGGCTTTTCAATGTGGATGGCCGGCGGCGGCATCAAGCCTGGCATCACACATGGCGCAACCGACGATTTTGGCTACAATGCCGAAAAGGATGTGGTGACCGTCCACGACATGCACGCCACGATGTTACATTTGCTGGGGGTGGATCACGAACGATTAACCTTCCGCTATCAGGGACGGGATTTCCGGCTTACCGATGTATCGGGGCGGGTAGTAAAGGAGATATTCGCCTGAGGCAGATTCGACCCACGGTAGGAAACCGTGGGCTTTATTCGGTTGGTAGTTTGAAGCCTACCGAAAATTATGAGCATCATCAGAGGAGAAATTCCAGCCAACCGAATAAAGCCTGCGATTTCCTACCGTGGGGACTCGGTGCGAAGACCTACTTTCAAATGGCTCACTTTTCGGTTGTCTGAACAGGCGCGTCATTTCCTCTTGAAAGTAACCACTTCAGTTTTTTCTGCTCCACTAATCAGAATCAATCTGTCCTTCGTAACTTCCTTGATGGTAACCACCTCTGTATAGTCCTTCCCTTCAGGCGATTTGAAGGTAGTTGAAAGTTGGTCTTTCTTGATGCTGTAAACTCCCTCCTCCATTGTTTTTTTTCCGGTCGAGTTGCTCACTCTGGACGCCTTGAATTTGCCATCCTTGGTGAATTCGACCGTTATGTCCACTTCCTTCTTGTCCTTCATATTGATCGTCGTCCAAACACCTACGATTTTCTCGGCATTGTCATCGGCGGCAAAACCCAGCCCCAAGGCGACAACCATTAACCCTTGCAAAATCATGCTGGACTCCAGATCGAGTATCAAAGGATCAAATTCTGTTTCTCGGTTTGTTATCGTAAATGCGGCTGTCTCAGAATACAAGTGTTTTGCTGAGCCATCCCGAAGTGGAATCGTCGAAACAAGTCAAAGCCCGACTCTAGATCCTTGAGGTTGGGTCAGAAACAACTCAAGAATGGGAGCATTAAGCAACAGCAAGCCGGACGAGCCGGACTCCGTCCTTGAATCCGCAGCCCAAACTCCGATAGAATGTCGCCAGCCGGATCGGGCACAACTCTCATATTCTTACTGAGCCATGAACACGACATCGCTTAGTCTCCTGGAACGTCTGCGCCAGCCGAGCAATGACGCGGAATGGGGGCGTTTTGTCGATCTGTATACCCCTCTGTTGTATCATTGGGCTCGAAATACAGGGATGCGCGAACCCGATGCCGCGGATCTCATTCAGGACGTGTTTCAAATCCTGGTTCGGAAGATACCCGACTTCGTCTACGATCGTCGCCGCAGTTTCCGGGGCTGGTTGCGGACCATTCTGCTCAATCAGTGGCGAACGGGGCTTCGCCGAAGGACGGCGCAAACGCTGGATGACGATTCCTTGGTCGCTCCCGATGATGGGGAGAGCCTGATGGAACAGGAGTACCGGGATTATCTCATTGGCCGGGCCATGCAGGTGATGAAAACGGATTTTCAACCGGCAACCTGGGAAGCGTGCTGGGAACACGTTGCCGAGGGTCGCCCGGCGGCGGAAGTCGCGGCGCAGTTGGGTCTTACGGTCAAGGCGGTGTACCTGGCCAAAGCCCGTGTGTTGCGTCGTTTGCGCGAGGAACTCGACGGCCTCTGGGATTGACCTGCCAACTCTGCGAAAAATTGTTGAATCATTTCGAGAGGAAAATCTGCCGCAAGCGCGTACAAGGTAGTGGAGACAATCACGTGGACCAATGGGATACGGCCTGGGTGCCGTCGAGCCGGGGGAGCAATGCGCGGAGTTTCCAACTGTCCCGATGCACTGGCGCTGCAACGATTTCTGCTGGGCGAGACCACGCCAACGGAATCCGCAGACCTGGAATCGCATATCGATCAGTGCGATCGGTGCGCTGGCAGTCTGCAAACACTTCAGATCGAGGATAGCCTGGTTCACTCCATCCGCGCACAACGCGTTGTTGCCGACGCGGATACGGACGAGGCAGTCCTGCTGCTCAAGGAATCGTTGAAAAGGTTGCGGCCCATTACCGACACGATCGTGTCCGCGGACGATCGAGCCGTTCAGGCAACTACCCCGTTGGACCGGATCTCGTCTTTATCCACGGGTATGCCGGAGGCATGTATTTCAGTGCTCCACCAGTTGTTGACGCCTGAACCATCATCCAATGAGTTGGGACAACTTGGGCGCTATCGCGTCCGGGAACTACTGGGTGGCGGCGGTATGGGACTCGTTTTTCGGGCTTACGATCCGCAACTGGAGCGTGAAGTGGCATTGAAGACGCTCACGCCGGCGCTCGCCTTGAACCCATCCGCCAAACAGCGATTTCTGCGCGAGGCCAAGGCAGCTGGGGCCATCAAGCACGATCACATAGTTACCATTTATGAGGTAGGCGAGGACCGCAACATCGTCTTTCTGGCGATGGAATTGCTCGAAGGTGAATCGCTCGAACAGCGACTCCAGCGCAAAGGCCGCCTCAATCTGTCCGAGATGATTCGAATTGCTCGCGAAACTGCCGAGGGAATCGCGGCGGCGCATGCGCCATGGGCTGATTCACCGCGACATCAAACCAGCCAACATCTGGCTCGAAGGCAGTCGAGGGCCCGACAATACTCTCGACCCATCGGTCCATGCAAATGCGTCCGTTCGTCCAATTGCGGGTGGGAAGGTAATAATTCTCGATTTCGGCCTGGCACTTCCGATCTCCGATACCGACCATCGCACCCAGTCAGGAACCCTTCTGGGCACTCCCGCCTTCATGGCACCCGAACAACTCCGCGACCAGGCGGTCGATGCCCGCGCTGATTTGTTCAGCTTGGGTTGCGTTCTCTATCGCATGGCGACCGGTGAGCAACCATTCAAGGGGGCTCACTCGATCTCGACTCTCATTGCCATTGTCACCACAGTGCCGCGTCCTCCGCGGGAACTCAATTCGGAACTACCACCTGCATTATGCACGCTGATCGAGTCATTGCTGGCCAAGGATCCGTGCCACCGGCCACCGTCTGCTGGTGCGGTGGTCGAGGCCATCCGCGCCATCGAGCGCGACCGGAGTCGTCCGGTTGGCCGCTCGCGCCAATGGCTTTGGGTTGCCGCTGCCATGATCTTGGGGGTGTTGCTGGGGGCCGGCATCGGGGTTTGGCAGATGATCTGGAAGGATACAGTCAGCCCAACAAACCCCGAAGTTGAGGAAGACGGTGCCGCCAAGGTTGTGGTTGGCGTCGGCAACGGGTCAAAGTCGGTCTTCAGCGATCGAGCCCATGCGCTGAAGGACGTGCTGGATTTTCGCGACCTCGTCGGCGTCGCGCACGACGAATTTCGCGCCTGGCACTCCAGTCTCGCCCCCGACTTTCGGCTGGCGCTGGTGAGCATCCGACGAGGAACCGGTCCAACTTTGTTCAACGCCGTCGCGGTTCGGGAGAAGATCCCCCAGCCGGTTCGCATTCTCCCCGAAGGGGTAACGTCGGAGACCCACCAGCAGGAATGGGAAAAGAATACGGCAGAGGAGTTCCAGCCGCTCAATATTTGTACCTTTTACCGACCCGAGCCGAATGCCGACTGGACGCAAGCCCGGCTCTGGGTGAAAGACGGCGAGGAACGACCTTGTTGGCACGGAGATCTGGACTTCATCAAGGCCCAAGTCGAGGAATCCAAAGAGGACTTCCGACCGATCTACCTGGACTGTCGGCCTGCGCTTCAAGGCCCAGGCTACCAGGCCATCCTTGCTCGCAATCAGGGCCGAAAATGGGAAGCGGTCTACAGCATAACTCCGGAGGATCTCTTGAGAACTGTCGAATTGTATCGTCTCAAGGGTTGGCGTCCCGACGTCGTGGCACCGTGCTGGGATGATAACTGTGTTCAGTTCATGCTCGTTGCGGTTGACAATCGCGATGGAATCGAATGGCGTTTCCGCATGGACATGACCCTCCCTCAGTACCAGAAGGAGTCGGCCAGACAAAAAACGCGGGGACTGTTTCCGCTGGCCCTGGCATCCTACGGGAACGACGATGACGTTCGCTATGTGGCGATCTGGATACGCGGGCGCGTTGCGGAGCTGGAACCGCCGCCAACTGCTCGATGAGAGTGTTCCTCATTTTTCCAAAGGAGAATTGCGATGTTTCGTTTTCTGTTACTGCTCGGTCTGTGTTCGTTTGCTCTTCCGGCGGCCGTGTTTTCCGTAGAGCCCAAGCGAACTGTTTTCGCCATCCCCTACAAGGGGATGGGCACGGCCCACTTTCGACATGTGGAAGGCAAAGCCTGGCGCGAAACTGGCCCAAGAGGGGATGGATTGAATAACTTTGAGGAAGTGGACCGCAACGCAGAATACATCGAGCTTTATGACAAGAGCCGGAATGTTTACGTTCGGATCTTCGCAACCCATTACAAGTGGAAGTTTGGCAAAGACAAATGGGATGGCCAACTCGATGGAAAATGGGTGAAATGAACGCAAGAACAGATGGATCGAGAAGTAGAAAAGAGTTGGAGAGCGCGGAACTTCTGAGGTTCCGCATCGAAAGTGCGAAACTTTGTATCGTGCAAGGTGTAGAATAATCATCAAGGGTTCGGCCAGATCGAACCTCACCCCATTTCAATAGCGAGCATCCCCATGTTTGTATCGCGCATTGCCTTGCTGGTTGCCTTCGGCTTCCTTACCGCTTCGATTATCGTGATTTCATCGGAGCAAGTGTCGGCCGAAGATAAGAAGGAAGAAAAGAAGGGCCACAAGAAGGGCGAGAAGAAGGGCGAAGAAAAGAAGGGCGAGAAGAAGGGCGAAGAAAAGAAGGGCGAGAAGAAGGGCGAAGAAAAGAAGGGCGAGAAGAAGGGCGAAGAAAAGAAGGGCGAAGAAAAGAAGGGCGAGAAGAAGAGCGAAGAAAAGAAGGGCGAAGAAAAGAAGGGCGAGAAGAAGGGCGAAGAAAAGAAGGGCGAGAAGAAGGAACCCAAAGTTGAGGGGAAGAAGGAACCCAAAGTTGAGGGGAAGAAGGAACCCAAAGTTGACGGGAAGAAGGAACCCAAAGTTGACGGGAAGAAGGAACCCAAAGTTGAGGGGAAGAAGGAACCCAAAGTTGACGGGAAGAAGGAACCCAAAGTTGACGGGAAGAAGGAACCCAAAGTTGAGGGGAAGATAGACCCTAAAGTTGAGGGGAAGAGGGATCCCAAAGTTGAGGGGAAGAGGGATCCCAAAGTTGAGGGGAAGACGGACCCCAGAGTTGAGGGGAAGCGGGATCCCAGAGTTGAGGGGAAGATAGACCCCAAAGTTGAGGGGAAGATAGACCCCAAAGTTGAGGGGAAGCGGGATCCCAGAGTTGAGGGGAAGACGGAACGCAGAGTTGAGGCGAGGACGGAACACAAGCCGACCAAGAGACAACTTGCCAGCGCAAAAGAAATGTATGCCAAACTCGGTGCCAGGTATGAGCACAGAACCGACCCGCAGACAAACCGAGCGAGTCACGATTTCCGCATGCCGGCTCATGCAAACGATGCGGACCTTAAGAAAATGTCTGACCTGCCGTTTGATTTTGCGTTGAACTTACACCAGACCAAGGTGACGGACGCTGGGTTGAAGCAAATCAAGGGATTTAAGCACCTTACCGAACTAAACCTCAACCATACCCAGGTGACGGACGCCGGCTTGCATGAACTCAAGGATTTGGAAAACCTCACTGCATTGGGTCTTCGCACGACAAAAGTGACGGACAATGGTTTGAAGAACCTACAGGAACTCAAATACCTTTCCGTCTTGGGCCTCGAAGGAACCCAGGTAACAGACGCTGGATTGAAAGAGCTCAAGAGCCTCAAAAACCTGGCTATCTTGAACCTCAACGGTACCCAGGTAACGGACGCTGGATTAAGAGAACTCAAGGAACTCAAAGGCCTTACTCAACTGAGCCTTTGGGATACGAAAATCACGGACGCCGGGATAAAGGAACTAATGGAACTCAAGAACCTGATGGAGCTCGACCTTCACAACACGAAGGTGACAGACGCCGGCCTGAAGATACTCCGAGAAACTCTACCGAAGTGCCAAATAGGCAAGTAATCTGCTGTCGGCTCAGAGACATGATACCGGCTGATACAAATTATTTGTTTCGAGCGGGGCTCATGGCGCTGCAGCTTGCGGCTTTGTTCGATCGCCACTCGGCGATGAGAATCGAGATCGAGCCTGAACCGCGTTCGAGGAGAAAACTCCGGTCTTCTCCTCGAACGCGGTTTAGTTGCGCAAAGTGCGGAAACAATCAGGATTTCTCTTCTGCCTCTGATTCATATCTTTATCCCTCAATCAGGCAAACCTCTTTCCTCTCCACGGAGATCCTTTCATGCCGGCCGTCAATGCTCCTCTGAATCGTAAACTGCGCATGGGTCTGATCGGCGGTGGCCAGGGCGCATTCATCGGCGCTGTTCACATGCGCGCTGCCATCATGGATAACCGCGCCACTCTGGTCGCTGGGGCCTTTTCGAGCAGTGCGGAAATGTCAAAGGCTTCCGCTGTCGATTATGATGTCCCTGCCTCCCGCGCCTATGGTTCCTACAAGGAAATGGCCGAGGCCGAGGCGAAACTTCCCGCCGACCAGCGCATTGATTTTGTCAGCATCGCCACACCCAACCATACGCACTTCGAGATCGCCAAGACATTCGCCGAGGCCGGGTTCAACGTCATTTGCGATAAGCCGCTGACGCTCGATCTGGCCCAGGCAGAAGAACTGGCGAAGGTCGTCGAGAAAACGGGCATCGTCTTCGGCGTGACCCACAATTACACCGGTTATCCTCTCGTCCGTCAGGCACGAGAAATGGTTCGTTCCGGCGAACTGGGTGAAATACAGGCCGTTCGCGCCTTCTATATTCAAGGCTGGTTGCGCTCTCGGCTCGAAACCGACAATCAGAAACAAGCGGCCTGGCGCACCGATCCGGCCAAGTCGGGGATCGCGGGCTGTTTCGGCGACATCGGCACACATGCCTATAATCTGGGCCGATTCATCACGGGCCTGCTGCCCGATTCGATCTCCGCGACTTTGAAGATTTTTGCACCGGGCCGAGCCCTCGACGACTACGGAACCGCCGTGATCCGCTATGCAAACAGTGCCCTGGGAACCGTGACCGCCTCGCAGATCTCGCACGGACGGGAAAACGACTTGTGGATCGAAGTTGATGGGACGAAGGGTGCCCTGGAGTGGCATCAAGAGGAGCCTAACAAACTCCTGGTGCGAATCAACGGCAAGCCTCATCAGCTTTACACGCGCGCGGGTGGCCCCTATTTGAGCGCACTGGCATCCGCATCCGCCCGGCTGCCGGCCGGCCACCCGGAAGCCTTCTTTGAGGCATTCGCCAACATCTATACTGCCGTTTACGAAGACATTGCGAAGCGCGCAACCGGCCAAAAGGTGGATGGTGCCGGCAGCATCTATCCGAATGTCGCGGACGGCGTCGATGGCATGAACTTCATAACCCAGTGCGTCGCCAGCTCCAAAGAAGGCGGAGCCTGGAAGGATTTGAAACATCCGCGCTGTCGTGTATAGAATGCAGCAGTCGTAAAAGACAAAAGACAAGCTAACCACAGAGTCACAGAGAACACAGAGAAGACACAACACCGAGAGATAAGAGAAAGAAGGAACCAGAATGAAGCCCATTCGATAATCTCTTTTTCCTCTGCGTTTTTTCTCTGTGTACTCTGTGACTCTGTGGTTAGGAGGTATTTTTCATCATCATGCAAGGAGCATACTGTCGTGAGTCTATTCGCATCGCTTTCTCGCCTTGTAGCTCTCGTCCTGTTCACTTTCATTGCCACCATTAAGGCTGATGCCGCGGAGCCTGAGAAGGTTGCTTCGGTCCAGGGCATTACCGAGTATCGGCTCGAGAATGGTTTCCGTTTTCTTCTGTTCCCCGATGACTCCAAGCCGCTGGTGACGGTCAACCTCACGGTCTTTGTCGGCTCCCGCCATGAAGGCTATGGGGAAACGGGCATGGCCCATCTGCTCGAACACATGCTCTTCAAAGGTACTCGGACTCATCCCAATGTCCCGAAAGCCTTGCGCGATCATGGGGCCGGCAATCGCTTCAATGGCACTACCTGGGTCGATCGAACCAATTATTACGAAACCATGCCGGCCTCCGATGAGAATCTGGAGTTCGGCATCAAGCTGGAAGCAGACCGACTGGTCAACAGTTTTGTCAAACGCGAGGATTTGGTTTCCGAGATGACCGTCGTCCGCAATGAATTTGAAGCGGGCGAGAACAATCCCCAGCGGATTCTAAGTCAACGGATGATGGCCGTCGCCTACGAATGGCACAATTACGGCAAATCGACGATCGGCAATCGCTCCGACATCGAACGGGTTCCCATCGAGTATTTGCAGGCGTTTTACCGCAAATACTATCAAGTCGATAATTGCATGCTGATCGTCGCCGGCAAGTTTGAACCCAAAAAAGCTATCGCGATCATCGAGAAGGAGTTCGGAGCGCTGAAGAAACCGACCCGGGAATTCATGAATACCTATACCGAGGAACCTGCTCAGGATGGCGAGCGGCATGTGGTTCTGCGTCGTGTCGGCACTGTCGGAGCAGTGGGCGTCATCTATCACATTCCGGCCGGAGCACACCAGGACTATGCTGCGCTTGAAGTGCTGGAAGACGTGTTGACTGCCGCTCCATCCGGGCGAGTTTACAAGGCACTGGTCGAGAGCAAGAAGGCCAGTTCGATCGATAGCTCCATTTACGGCTGGCACGACCCGGGCGTTCTGGAAATCACGGCCAAGGTGGAAGGTAAGGGGATTGATGAAGCACGCGATACCTTGATCGACACGATGGAGCAGTTATCGAAAACTCCTGTGACTGACGTTGAGGTGAATCGCTCCAAGATTCGCTTCAAGAAATATCAGGAGCAACTTCTCAACTCTACGGATATCTTTGCCGTTCGCCTGAGCGAATGGGCCGCTGCCGGGGATTGGCGTTTATTTTTCCTCCATCGCGACCGGATCGAGAAGGTAACCGCCGCGGATGTGAATCGCGTCGCAGCCAAGTATCTGACCCGAAATAACCGAACCGTCGGGGTTTATTATCCATCGGAAAAAGCCGAACGAGCGCACATCCCCTCAACGCCAGACGTGACCGCACTCCTGAAAGACTACAAATCGCAAGAGAAAGTGGTTGCGGGCGAAGCTTTCGACCCCAGTCCGGAAAATATCGAAAAGCGCGTGAAACGCGGAAAAGTCGAGAGTCTGCAATACGCCATTCTCCCCAAAAAGACGCGCGGCGAGGTGCTGCAACTCCAACTGAATCTTCACTTTGGATCGGAGAAGAGCCTGTATGGTACGAACGCTGCGTCGAGGATGCTCGGAAGTCTAATGCGGCGCGGCACGAAAGAGCATACCCGACAGGAATTGACCGATGCGCCTGGATAAGATCGGTGCTCAGTTGTCGGTCAGCTCGGACGTCGGCGACCTTTCCGTATCGCTTCATGTGAAAAAGAATGATCTGCCGGAAGCGCTGAAACTTTTAGGAGAGATTCTTCGTTCTCCGAGTTTCCCCAAGGACGAATTTGAAATTCTTAAGCGTGAGAACCTCGAACGGCTTATTTCCGCGAAAACGGAGCCGGCAGCGCTGGCGGGACAGGCCCTGCAACGCGCCCTGTTGCCGTACCCGAAGGACAATATCCGCTATGTTCCCACCATCGAGGAAGGCATTGCCCGCATCGAAGCGGTCACGCTCGACGATCTCAAGAAGGTTTACGAGCAAATCAGCGCTGAGCATGGAGAACTGGCCATCGTCGGTGATTTCGATGCGGAGCCTGTCTTGACGCAGATTCGCGGCCTCGTCAAAGATTGGAAACCCAGCACTCCCTATGAGCGAATCGATCGTTCCTATACGTTCACCCCAAAGGGGACGAAAGAAACGATCAATACTCCCGACAAGGCGAACGCGGTATATATCGCGGGCTTGATTACTCCGCTCACGGACGCTTCCCCGGAATATCCAGCGCTTCAGGTCGGCAATTATCTCCTGGGCGGAGCGCCGCTGGCATCTCGGCTCAGTAATCGTGTTCGAGGCGAGGAGGGGCTTTCCTATGGGATCGGTTCGAGGTTCTCAGCTGAATCCAAGGATCATTATGCCCGGTTCATGGTCTTCGCCATTACCAATCCGAAGAATATGACGAAGGTAGACACTGCCATCAAGGAAGAGATAGACAGGTTCCTGAAAAATGGCGTAAGCCTGGCCGAACTGAGTGATGGGAAGAAAGCTTTTATTGAGCAACAAAAAGTCGGACGCAGCAACGACGCCAATCTGACAGAACAACTGGCCAAGGGATTGGAACTGGGTCGGACGTATCAGTATTACGCCGACCTGGAAAAGAAGATTGATGGACTACAGATCGAGGATGTGCAGAGCACATGGAAAAAAGTGCTCGACCCGAGCAAGATGGCGATCATCCATGCGGGCGATTTCACGAAGAAATCGGACAAGAAGGATAGGCCGAAAAAGTAAGCGCCCGCGAAGGAACTCAAGGGCGAATTGCGTGTACCGTCGCCGCTATACAAGCGAAACAGTTCCTTGGAGTGCATTTCATGTTCATCAACGCCGACCCGACGGTCGATTATGCGTTCAAGCACGTGTTTCGGCCGGGAATCGATGCGCCCAATTCTCATCCATCTGGTTGACAGCGTTCTGAAGCCGCCGCCCGAACACCGGCTGAGCTTCGTGGAACTGCTCAATCCCTTCAATCCCAAGGAAGCGTTCGACGACAAGCTCTCGATACTGGACATCAAGGCGCGCGATGAATCGGGCCGGCAGTTCAACGTCGAAATGCAGATGCTGCTCAATTCCTACTTTCCAAGTCGCATTGTTTACTACCTTGCAAAATTTCACCAACAGCAACTGCACCAAGGTGAAGACTATTCGGTCCTGAAGCCGACGATCGCGATCATCTTCACAAACGAGATTCTATTTCCGCAGGTTCCTGACTACCACCTGAAATTCCGCCTGCTTGAAGAACAGCATCGGTTCCCGTTTGCCATCGACCTGGAGATACACACACTGGAACTGCCGAAATTCAAGAAGAGAGTCGCCGAGTTGGCCGACGACCTCGACAAATGGCTTTACTTTCTAACAAATGCGGAGAAAATAGATTTGGAGGCGCTGCCGGAGAACTTGAACCACCCCCTCATTCGCCAGGCCTTGGAGGAACTCAGGATGCTCATGCAATCGGACATCGAACGCGAACGCTACGAGGCGCGCCGTAAGGCGCAGTTGGATTTTAACTCCGGTATGAAGGCTGCTCATTTGAAAGGGCTAGCTGAAGGGGAAAAGGCCGTCACGATCCGCTCGATCCACTTCTGCGAAAAATTGCTGCTACGTTCCGAAACACCCCTGGAGCAATTGCAACAAATGTCTTCGGAAGAGTTGACTCGCCTGGCGGAAGACTTACAGACAAAAGTGTTGAGCTTGAGATGACCCGCGCTGCTCGCCAATCCCGGTATGTCCTCAGATTCGCGCCGGGCGATTCAAAGTAATGGTTCCATGCCCTCCAATTCATTTATCAAGTGATGACGTCGTAACAGGAGGCAATCCAACAATCGGGGTCAATGGCCGACGCCTGTACCTAATAAAATTCACCTATGAACACCAGGGTGACGTACCTTCTATAATTGAATTGCCGTCTGGAAACATTGAATTGGTTAGAAAAGCTGTTGCAACGAAATGAAGGACGCTGATTGAACTACCTGCGGCGAGACTTCAATGGGTTCGGGATAAGACTATGAAGGGATGAGCAGTTGCAGGAATTGTTGTCATTAACTCACCTCGACTCCACTATGGCGTCAACCTGCCAATCCGACAGCCCACCATTCATTCCGCCGCGCAATCTTGGCAGCATTCTAAGAAATCGCACTAATATCCCATTGCACAACCTTATTAGCTTTAAGCAGTTGCGTCAACTGCATCCATAAGGGCACGCAAGTTGCTCTCTGCCTCACCACTACATTGCATCATAACCCGTCTCGTCAGAGATGGCATCACGGAGAATGCGGATGGGACTGCAACCGATTGGGGATCGCGTCGTTGTTCAACGGCAATCTGCGGAATCTTCCACCGCCGGTGGTATTCTGTTGCCCGATACCGCCAAGAACAAGCCGCAAAAAGGCAAAGTCCTTGCGGTCGGTCCTGGCAAACCGTCGAAAGACGGCACTCGCAAGCCCCTTCAGGTGAAAGTCGGTGATACTGTGCTGTTCACTTCATGGGCGGGCGATGAGTACCGCGATCGTCTAACCACCGAAGAAATTCTCGTGATGCGTGAAGAAGATATTATGGCTGTCCTTGAAGGATGATTAATGTACTCCTCACGCGGAGCGTGAGGAGTACACTGCTCACCGTCATAAATTGAGCCGCTAGCGGCCTTGCACCTATATTCACTCTTGAGGAGTTTTCATGAGCGCCAAACAGATTGCTTTCGATCAAGAAGCCCGCGAGGCCATGCGCCGGGGTGTGTCCAAACTCGCGCGGGCCGTCAAGGTTACGCTCGGGCCAAAGGGTCGTAACGTCATTATTCAGAAGAGCTTCGGCTCGCCAACCGTCACCAAGGACGGCGTGACGGTTGCACGCGAAATCGAACTCGAAGACAAGTACGAGAACATGGGTGCCCGGATGGTCCGCGAGGTTGCTTCCAAGACCTCCGACGTGGCCGGCGACGGCACGACAACCGCCACCGTGCTCGCCGAATCGATTTATAACGAAGGTCTCCGCGCTGTGGTCGCCGGCGTCAACCCGATGCTCATGAAGCGCGGCATCGAGAAAGCGGTGGAAGACATCGTTGCCAAACTTAAAACGATGAAGGTCGACATCAAGAGCGAAAAGGATCTGGAAAACGTTGCCACCATCGCCGCCAACAACGATACGGTCATCGGCAAGATCATTGCTCAGGCGATGTCGAAGGTCGGCAAGGACGGCGTTTTGACCGTTGAAGAAGGTAAAACGATCGAAACCAGCCATGAGTTCGTTGAAGGTATGCAGTTCGATCGCGGTTACGTTTCACCGTACTTCGTCACCAACCTGGAGACGATGGAATGTGAAATGGAAGATGCTTATATCCTGATCTACGAAAAGAAGATCAGCAGCATCCGCGACCTGGCTCCTTTGCTCGAACAAGTTTTGCAACAGCGCAAACAAATCCTCATCATCGCCGAAGACATCGAAGGTGATGCCCTCGCTGCTCTGGTCGTCAACAAGGTTCGCCAGCCTGATGTATTCAAGTGCTGTGCGGTGAAGGCCCCAGGCTACGGCGATCGCCGCAAGGCCATGCTCGAAGACATCGCCATCCTCACCGGCGGCAAGGCCGTCTTCGAGGATCTTGGCGTCAAACTCGACAACGTGAAGATCAGCGACTTGGGCCGTGCCAAGAAGATCAAGGTGGACAAGGACAACACCATCATCATCGAAGGCGCAGGCGCACGCGATGCGATCAAGGCCCGCGTGGCCATGATCCAGCGTGAACTCGATAAGTCGACGAGCGACTACGACAAGGAAAAGCTCAGCGAGCGAATCGCAAAACTTTCCGGCGGCGTGGCCAAGATCAACGTCGGCGGTGCAACCGAGAGCGAAGTGAAGGAAAAGAAAATGCGCGTCGAAGATGCGATGCACGCGACCCGCGCAGCCAATCAAGAAGGGATTCTCCCTGGCGGGGGCGTGGCACTGCTTCGAGCAGCGGAAGGCTTGAAGCCTACAGGACTGAGCACGGATGAAGAAGTCGGTTACAACATCGTGGTCCGATCTTGCAAGTCGCCGATCAAGCAGATCGTTGAGAATGCGGGCGCTGACGGCAACGTCATCGTGTCGAAGGTTCTCGAAAACAAAGCGGTAACATATGGCTACGATGCCCGGCTCGACCGCTACTGCGACATGGTCAAAGAAGGAATCATCGACCCGGCCAAGGTCGTTCGCAGTGCATTGCAAAACGCATCCAGCGTTGCGACGCTGCTCTTGACGAGCGATGCCCTCGTTGCCGATCTGCCAAAGGACGAAAAGAAGTCCGGTGGCGGTGGCGGTGGCTACGACGATATGGATTGATTGAATCAAGAGAAAAGAATCAACCACGAAAGTCACGAAAGTCACGATAAAAGACGAGAACAAAGAGGTCAATAGTCGGCGTAAATGAGCGTCTGTTCCCGATTGCTTGCTAATCTTGTTCATTTTTCGTGTATTTCGTGCCTTTCGTGGTTAACACTTATTTGCGCTTCATTCGCCGACGACCGACAACGAGAGTCGGTCGCTGCTACTCCCGCTCTCATTCGTCACTAGCGAAGCAGGAATCTTCTCCACATTCACCGCGCAAAACTTCAATTCCGGCTGCTTTGCCACGCTACCAATTGCCGAGATCGTCAAATAGTTCGCCGCATTGCCTTTGTTGAAGAGGTCGCCCCAATGGAATGGGATGAAGACCGTTCCCGCAGGCGTCTCTTCTTTGAACCGGGCCGGCAGCTGGATCGTGCCGCGCCGGGAAGAAATCAGAACCATGTCGCCATCGCCAATCCGCAGTTTCAAAGCGTCTTCAGGATTAATTTCTACGAACGGGTTTGGCTCACGCTTCACGAGCTTCTCGGCTTTTCCGGAGCGGGTCAAAGTGTGCCAGTGGCTATAGAGCCGACCGGTGTTCAACACAAAGGGGAACTCGTGATCGGTCAGTTCTCTTGGGTCTTTATGAGGTCGAGCCAGAAAAATCGCTTTGCCATCCGGTGTTGGGAAGACATGGTCGGTGTAGCGGCGTTTCGTTCCGTAGTGATAAGCGTTCGGACAAGGCCATTGCAAGCTGCCGTCGCGGAGCCGGCTGCTCTGCATGCCAGACATGTCACAGGGCCGTTCCTTGGTCAATTGAATGAACTCATCCCAGATGTCGGAACTCGATGAGTAATCGAACCCGGAATAGCCCATTTTCTTTGCGAAGCGACAGAGGATTTCGGAGTCGGGCAGCGCCTCGCCGGGAGCATCCCATAATTTGGGGCTGAAAGAGACCATTCTCTCGCTGTTGGTGCTGGTCCAGTTCTTCTCACCCCACTGGGAAGCAGGCAGCACGACATGAGCGTATTGTGTTGTCTCGGTAGGATGATAGGCATCCGATACGACGACGAGTTCCGCGCGGTTGAGTCCCCTCTGAATCTGGTGCAGATCGGGCATGCTGACGACAGGATTGGTTGCTGCAATCCAGATTGCCTTGAGCGTGCCGCGTTCCAGAGCGCGAAACATCTCGATCGCCGATAATCCCTGGCGATCCTGAATACTTCCAGGTGTGAGGCCCCAAAACTCTTCCACTTTGGCTCGATGGTTTCCGCTTTCGACGAGCCGATAGCCCGGCAATTGATGGCACAAAAGCCCTGTTTCCCGCCCACCCATCGCGTTCGGCTGCCCGGTCAGCGAGAAAGGACCAGCCCCCGGCTTACCGATCTGTCCCGTAAGGAGGTGAAGATTGATGAGACTATTATTCTTCCACATCCCGACGGTGCTTTGATTCATCCCCATGCAATAGAAACTCAAGAACGCTTTCGCGTTGCCGATGAGCCGGGCTAACTTGGAAACCACGGATCGTTCCACGCCGGCAGGGCGACAGAGATCTCCCAGATCCTGGGTAATCAGATAGCCCAAAAACTCCTCGTAACCGCGTGTATGTTGGGCGATGAAATGTTCGTCGATCATCCCGGCATCGACCAGTATTCGGGCTATCGCATTGAGCAAGGCGATATCCCCACCCGCTCGAACGGGGATATGCAGATCGGCGATCGCTGCAGTTGCCGTCAAGCGCGGATCGACAACGACGATTTGCATTTCGGGGCGATTCTTCTTGGCCGCTCGAAGTCGATCGAAGGTGACAGGATGGGCCTCCGCCATGTTGCTGCCGATCAATAACACGACATCCGCGAACTCAATGTCCTCATAGCAGGTCGGCGGAGCATCGCTGCCCAGGCTGCTGCGATAACCGGCAACCGCAGCCGCCATACAAAGCCGGCTATTGGAATCGGTGTTATTGGTGCCGATGAAACCCTTGAAGAGCTTGCAAATGGTGTAAGCACTTTCGGAATCGAGCTGACCGCTACCGTAAAATGCCACCGAATCGGGGCCATATCGGCCGATAAGTTGCTGAAATTTGGATGCGATCCGTTCGAGTGCAGTATCCCAATCGGTTTGAACAAACTCTGCTCGACGATTGGTGCGGTAAAGTGGATGGGCGGCGCGATCTGCACTATTGATGGTTGGACCCAGTTGCGCCGCCCTCTGGCGCACATCTTGCCGAGATTGGCCGCAGCGGTTTCAACGCCACGGATCTTGGTAACCTGTGTGTTGGTGCCTTCGATTTTGAGACGACACCCGACCCCGCAGTAAGGACAGATGCTCTCGCCAAGTTCCGACAAGATTTACCCCTTCCAGCGCTGGAAGAACGTAACCCGATCGAGCTTTGCGGCGACGATCGTTAGTGGAGAGTTTCAAACGATGGAGGGAAATTGAGCAATCTTTGTGCCATGCCGGGACTGCGAATGTAAGTGCCTACTTGCCCAATGGTTGCGATTTACAATATGCCGATAATTCGCCCATGCCGTGCCCATTTGTCGAGCACGAGAAAATGTGATTGCATGGAAAGCAAGCACGGGATTGCTGTCGTTACAGGTCTCAGATCGATTACACCTTTTCCACCAAAGAATCGAACACGCGGACTTTCGCCCAGCCCGGCTTGTTCTCGTGGACAAACTTCTCGTGCATCGGGTCATCCTGATAAGCATCGTGCGCTCGTCGATCGGTAAAGACAAGATGCAGTCCGACATCCCAGTCGCGATCGTTGACTTCTCGAGCCAGGTCGGGCTCAATCTTGCCGCAACAGAAAGAGACGATGCCTTTTTGGACAGTCAGGTACTTCTTGCAATCCGCAATCAGTTTTTGCACTGCGGCAGGGGAATTTTCTTTCAGCTTGAAAAAGACGTTGTGAGCCAGGAGCATACGCGAACTGCCTTTCAGGTTTTGGGTGGTGTTTTAGGTAGAACGATCTCCCATGAAATCTCCCGCGCTGCGATAAACGCATCCGAGGCGCGGAAGTCATGGACGCCCTGGGGGCCATCGTCGGCGAAGGCATCGAGATTCAGATAGAATAAGCTATTGAAATGTCCCAGGCGAACTTCCTTTAACCGCAATAACCCAGGTCCGGGCCGGCGCTGAAAGCGAAATTCCTCGACCCCTTCAAAGACAAACTTGAGACGGGTCGGGTTCGCGCGCTCGCCTTCGCGGACGATCAACCGCATTTCGCCGGTGCTATTCCGGGCGGAATGATTGTGAATCTGGAAGCCCGCAGCAACCCGCCCTGAAAGCGAAATCGCCGCAGAAAATAGTGTATCTGGGCCGGTGTTAGTCGTTCCATAGCGTTTGGTTGTGGCGATGTGAATAATGTTTCCCAATGTCATCTTATGAAGGAGCGTCCTCTGTTTCTCGTCGATCGATCGCTACCGACACTCGAAGAGAACCTCGCGCTGGATGAGGCGTTGTTACTCCAGGCCGAAGACGGGATGGGAGGCGAGGCTCTGCGATTGTGGGAATGGCCACATTTAGGTGTCGTTTTGGGGGCCGGCGGACAGATAGCGGTCGATGTGAATGAGGCCGAGTGCCAAGCAGATGATGTGCCATTGGCCCGGCGTGCCAGCGGTGGTGGAACCGTACTTCTGGGATCGAGCTGTCAACTTTATAGCCTTGTTTTGCGTTATGACCGAGCGCCGGAATTACGCGATGTGACCGCTTCTTATCGCTGGATCATGGGGCAGATGAAGACGATTTTGCGAGCGATCCATCCCGATATCGAGGTTGCGGGAATCAGCGATCTGTGTATCTTGGGACGAAAATTCTCCGGCAATGCCCAACAGCGCAAACGCCATTATCTCCTGCATCACGGCACACTGCTCTACAACTTTGACCTACCAGCGATCTCGCGGTATTTGCGGATGCCGGAGAAACAGCCTGAGTATCGGCAAGGACGGTCTCATCTCGAATTCGTGGGCAACCTGCCAACGACCGCAGACACATTGAAAGAATTATTGGCCGGCGGGTGGTCGGCTTCGGGCGAATTGCCATTGCCTATGTTGCGAATGGAAGAGTTGCTTCAACAAAAGTACCTTCTTGATTCATGGGTAAGACGGCGGTGACGTTATCGCGGTCTCTTGAGTCCCGCTCGTAGCAGTTCCTGCTTGGCATTGGACCCTTCACTTATCCTTCCGATCGCCGATGTAGACCAAGCGAGCCATAGGTCACTTCGCCTCAAGTCGCGAACGGGATTACGCGCAAGTCCGGCACTCGCGAAAACTCCAGGACATTATCGGTCAATACCGACAGGCCATGACAACGAGCGGTCGCGGCAATGATCAAATCATGTGCGCCGATGATCTGACCTTTTTTCGCCAGTTCGGCATGAATTTCGGCGTGAACGCGCGCTGCGGGGAGGGTAAAGTCCAGCACCCCGACTCCGGAAATGACGGCCTCGACGAAGGCTGACCGGCGCTGCCGGCGTTCTTCCGTGTTCGCCCGGTGGACTCCCATCAACAATTCGGACACGATCACGGCGCTAATGTAGACCTTTTGCGAACTCTCCCACGAAGAAAAGTCGATCGGCTTACCGCTTTTCTCGAAGCGAATGAAGATATTCGTGTCAACCATCAATCCCATTGGTTGGCCTCCGCCGGGAACTCGGCGCAGGATGGCACCAACGTCCTTGGCGAATTCGTCCGCATCATCGCCCAACGAGGGAAGATTGCGCAAGAACGCATTCAACTCGCCGACCGTGAGGGGCGACCTCGGCTCGGCCGGCGTCAGACGGGCTATCACCCTATCGTCGCGTTCTAAGTCGACGCTGACACCCTCGACGTAGACTTTGTCGACCAACCTGGAAAAGTTCTTTTCGGCTTCCGCAACATTCATGATGCACGTCGTTCCCTGTCGGTGATAGTGGATTGACCCATCTGTAATCCTACGCGCGCCATTCTGAAGTTCTACTGCAACTCCAAGAAGCCCTGAATTTCAAGTATCGCTCGATCAAGTATTACTTCCGAAACGCCGTGCATTGAGCAGAGTTGGTCGTTTGCCTGTTCCAGTGCAGCGACTACCTGTTCACGCGAGACCGTCGGGAAGTGATCTAAGAACTCCTCCAGCGAGTCACCGGCAGCCAGATAGTCGATAAGTGTGCGGATCGGCACTCGCGTGCCGACGAAAACGGGCGTGCCTCCGAGAATGTCCGGATCGCTATGAACGACGGAAGAAATTGTGGTCAGGGTCACTCCTCCAACTGCGATTGTACTCATGGAAACAACTGCTTACCAACATGCTCAAAGCAGCGGCTCCGCTAGGGTGTGGCAAAATTTCCTGGCATACCTAACCCTTTGAGGGCAAATGACTTTCCCAGTAGACCTTCCATTGGTCACTCTGTGAAAGCGATTCGATCCCCATGATGGCCTCGGCGTTCGGCGGATCCCAGCGCATTCCTGGGCCTTTCACACGTTCCGTAAGTGTTCTGCAGGTCGCTTCCGTTGGGCCGCTGCCAATCTGCCACCCCTTGGCGATGAATTCGGGATAGCGGATCATGTCCGACCGCTCGCTCACGTAAAAGAGCAACTCGTCGGCGTGCGCACGCTGGCCTCGTTTGAGGCCGACGCGCCATTGTAGGAGCGACTCCCAAGCAGGCTTGTAGCCTTCGTGCTTGAACAAATGGAGCAGGTCCACCGCCCATTTCTTTCCCGTTTCGTCCCCATCACCGTAGATTTCCCGCCGCGTTTTGTGAACTCGCTCGCTCAGGTGATAGAAATCCAGACCCAGCGCATCCAGATTCAGATTCTGTCGCTCGACTTGATTGCGGATCCACGGCGCACCGTCGACATTGCCGATCTTCTCGTCCGCTTCATCCAAATGAATGCGGTCTGCTTCTCGACGCATCAGGCGTCCCGCTACTTGGTGGTCGCCTTTGGTCCCCGACACCAAGCGATGGTCTTGCGTTTCGTCGTAGAAGGCTACGATCTTGAATTCCTTGTATTTCTGGTCCGTGCCGACTTTTCGAGGCGGCAGAGGCTTTGCCTTCTTGCCGCGACGCCGACGCTTTGCCTTGGTCTTCTCACGCCGTTTCTTTTTCTCGACGTCCGTCACCTGGGGCACCATCACCCCATCGCTGCCGAAGTAAACCCGCGTACCGGCCGCTTCCGTTTTGCAATCGCTGGCCGACCAATTGACGGGTAACTTTCCCTCCTTCTGCGCTCGCGCGATCTGCGCCCCCTCCGTCTCCACTAGGCACCGGAATGATTCGCCGCTGATCTGCACTTGAGCCGTACGACCCAAGTTGTCGGCTGACTTGTCGAAGCTCCTGCCATCACGGTTGAGCCGACAGGCCATCTCGCGCACGCCCAGGCTGATGGTCGCTTCGACCGCATCGACCCAAGCGTCCAGCGGTGTCGTTGTGCCTTCGTCCGGCGAATGCCAGCGCCGCCGCCACAGTCGGATGCGGCCGTTGATCGTCAGAATGCTGTACTCCTGCCGTCCTTTATTTCGCTTGCTCTTTCCGGTCTTCGCATCCTGCGGAGGGGGGAAAAGCGGCTTCCGCCGCATCGATCCGCATCTGGGCTGCTCGCTCGAATGCCTCACATCTCAGCTTTGCGAACAGGTCGCGAACTTGCTCCTCACTTCCCGAAATGATGTGGCCTCGCGTCGCGTCGTTGACTGCATCCGCCACCTTTCCAAGGATTTCTTCGACCCGTTGTCGCATTGATTCAATGTACGCTTCGCGGGAAAACTTCGGTTCTGGCTGCATGATAGGATCCTGGTCATGGTGCTCAATTCCTTCCGCTCAACACACCTTTTACCTATCTTGACCAAACTACTCAAAATGCGCCAGGAAATTTTGCCACACCCGCTCCGCTACCCATCAATCCCATGCATGGGTTGGCCTCCGCCGGAAACCTGGCACGGATGGCGCGAACGTCCTCGGCGAATTCGTCGGCATCATCGCCCAACGAGGGAAGATTGCGCAAGAACGCGTTCAACTCGCCGACTGTGAGGGGCGCCTCGGCTCAGCCGGCGTCAGGCGGGCGATCACTTTATCATTCGGCATCTTTCTCCCTGCATCGACGATCTTTTCCACGTTGCCGTCGCTCAAACTTGCGCCTGCGAGCTTCCTTGCCCACGATCATGAAGTAGTTCTCCGGCCAACCATCAGCTTCCAAGTGCGGCTCGCGAGGCTCGTAATAGTCCGCGTGCTGAGGGTTGCCAGTAGCCCGACAACATTGCTGCCACATCGGGATTGATTGACCTTGGTCCATCTCGAGGACTAAACGGTGGATGTGCCGCTGCGCAACCTCGCAACCTTGCTCCGGGTTAATGTCCCAGTCGAACGCGAGCGTGTGCCAGTACCAGCAATACCGACGCGGACACGATTCCCGCGTTAGCCGCTCCCGCGCCTGTTCCAACTCAGTTGGTGACGGCGTCACACTCAGATGGATTCTTGCCCCAAGTGCTTTACCCATGAATAAGCCTTCGGACTGGCCAACGAAAAGTTAATATTGCTCGTATGTTTCTACTCGCTAGTTAATCGAATAAACGCAACTGAAATGCGCGTATTTCATCACCGTCACCGGCGACGATCGGCTCGCTGGCTCCTTTATCGGTATCATCGGATCCGATGGCAACGACTCGGTAGGTCAACGACTTGCGTGGCGGTGCAGTGAAATCGACCCATTCCTGCGGGTTCTCGGGATCGCTCTGCACTTGCGGAGGTCGATAGGCGATTGCGTGCCATTTGCCGTCTCCGATGCGTCGGTCCACGCGGAAGCCGATCTCGTTTTCCGAGGCCTCGGTCCATACGATCCGGACAGCGTCGGTCTTGTAGAGAGTTGCCGTAACCTTCGCGGGCGGTTTTGGAGCGGCCGGCGGGCTGACTTTGACCGGCGCGGGCAGCCCTAGCTTTGCGATGGTCTTGTCGTCGGGCAGGACGAAGCCGGATTTATTCGCGACGAACGAACAATCGGCCATCTTCACGTCGTTTCGCTTGACGGAATTGCCTACCCATCCGGTGGTTTGATTCCAGGCGATCAATAGGCCGTGACAATCGACATCGGAGCCGCCCATTGAACTGGCCGCACCGATGCCCGCGTGTGGATGTTATGGGTGATGGCCCAGGAGAAGATATTTGTGCCGCCATTGGCCCTGGCACAAATGCCTTCGCCGTCGCTGCCGGGTGATGATCCGGTGTTGTTGAACTTGTTCCCATCGACCCAGAGGTTTCGGCCCGCCAGATCGAAGGCCCGCGAGTGGTTGTCGGAACTCGCGACCGAAAGTTCATAGCCGTCGTGAGTCAAGACCCAGCCTGTCCCCAGATTGTAGACATCTGCGCCGCTCTTTAGATAGAGCCGTTCGTTTCGGTTGCCGGTGATTGTGACCCAGTTGCCGGCAATGTTGTAGCCTTTGTGTCCGTGGTTGAAGACATAGTTGTCGCGAACCACGATTCCTTCCTCGAAATAGCCGGGACACATGCCATCGTTGGCGGCCGACGCCAACATATCCTTGTTGATGTCGATGCCGCAGGTATTGCCGTAGTCGAACATCACAAACTTCTGAGCTTTTCCCTTGGCATTGGTATCCTGGCGATGGGTGAAGTTCTTCTTGCTGCGCGGGATAACGTTATTGGCCACCAGCACGCGCGAGCCATACGCGATAATCCGGCGCACATTGCGGAGAAGCTTCAAAGCCGTTCGGACCATAACCCGGATCGAGATAGTCGTCCAGAACTGCGGCATCGTCCAGAACGCAGCCGAAGACAAGCCTGCCCTCCACCCGCTCCCTTGTAGGTCTTTCCACCGCTAACGAACGCATCGAAAGGGTGTGTGCCCGATGAATCGCGGTCACTATAGCCTCCGGGCTTGAGCTTGTCGCTCATCGGTGTCTTGGCGGATCCCCAGTTCTTGCCCAACCAGTCGAGTTGCGGCCCAAAATTGATGGTGGCTCCTTGCAGATGCACCCAGGCGATCCCAACCATATTGATTTTCTTGATGTTTTTGAAATCGTCGGGCTGGAGACCAATCAGGTTAAAATCGCGAGGCACGCTGCCGCCGCCACGTTCGCGGAATCCGAAGACGAACTTGGTAGGCAAATCCAGTTTGCCGCCGCTGGCGATTTGCTTCTCGGCCGGCGGGTCGCCGCGAATGACGGTACCAGAGTAAAGGCTAAGTGGAACTCCCGGCTTCATGGTCGTGAAATCGTAAGTGCCGGCGGGATAATACATTACGCCACCACCTTCGGACAATTCCTTCCGGGCATTCTGGAACTTGTCGAATGCCGTCTTACCCTTGGGATAGGTTTTCATGTTGATGACCCGAGCCCAGCGGAAATCATCGGTCCAGGCCGGATAGCCTTCGGGGCCGGAATAGAAAGTAGCGACTGGATTGTCCTTGGGGTCAGCGCCACTCGCTACGGGCATCGAAAAAAAGAACACAATCATGAGGGCAAGAGGACAGATACGGTGAGAAAACATGGATACCTCTTCAACGGGAGGCAAACGGAAAAGTGATAGGTGAAAGTATACCGCAGGAGGAATTGACAGGCTAGTTATTTTGCCAGCCCGATAGGCCATTTCATAATTCGCTGCTGGGTCTTTGATCTTCATCTTCATCTTCATCTTCATCTTCATCTTCATCTTCATCTTCATCTTCATCTTCATCTTCATCTTCATCTTCATCTTCATCTTCATCTTACTTGTGATGCTTAGTCAAATTGCGCGAACGAAGATTAGGATGAAGATGAAGATGAAGATGAAGATTAGGATGAGGAATCGGAAGAAGGCCGGATAGCCTACGGGCAGGCCATTTCATGTTTCGCTGCTGGGCTTCTCGTATTCGCGCGTTGAATTACGCTTGATGAGGCCAAATAGCATTCGAACAATACTTTCAAGACGATTCTTGCCGGCTTGGATCTGCTCGGCAGCGCATTTCTTTTTTGCCACCAGAACGTCAAGGCTGGCAGCACATTCGAGCGCTGAGCCATGCGCTATGTCGAAGAAACGACACCGATCCTTCGCCGTATATTTGCCGTTACCTTCAGCGATATTTAGCGGGATAGAAATCGACGCCCGCTCAAGCTGATCCTTGATATCTCCGACTCTGGGAAGCGTTTCGAGAAGATCCGAAAGCCAGGCAATAAACCCGATGGCTTCCTGATAAACCGCCAATTTCTCGTGACCGAACGACGATTGCTCCACGATTTCTCCTCCCATGCGACCTCATCCTCATCTTCATCTTCATCCTCATCTTACTCATAATACTTATTCAAATTGCACGAACGAAGATTAGCATGAGGATAACGATGAAGATGAGGATGAAGATGAGGAATCGGAGGACCGTCCCCGATGCTATTCAACGGTCACGCTCTTCGCAAGGTTTCGCGGCTTATCCACATCGCAGCCGCGAAGCAGTGCCATGTGATAGGCGAGCAATTGCAACGGAATCGCGCGTCACCAGCGGTTGCAGATACTCCGGCACATCGGGAACATAGATCACATCATCTGCCTTCGCTTCGATGTGTTCCGCGGCTCGATCACCTTCCGAAGCGATAGCGATGACCGGTCCGCCGCGGGCTTTGACCTCTTCGAGATTGCTCATCACCTTGTCGAAAATCGATCCGCGCGGCACCAGGAAGATCGACGGCGTGTCTGCTCATCGACCAGGGCGATCGGTCCATGCTTCATCTCGGCAGCAGGGTAGCCCTCGGCATGGATGTAGCTGATTTCTTTCAGCTTCAGAGCGCCTTCGAGCGCCACCGGATAGAGATACTGCCGGCCCATGTACAGCATGTTGTTGACGCCGTGATACTTCTCGGCGATGCGCTGGACGCGTCGTGACAGCGCAGCGTCTTGCGGATCAATCGGGCATGGCGCGCAGTTCCTCGATCATCTTCGCGCCTTGAATGCTCGATAGATGCCGCGTGCGGCCGAAGAACAGAGCCAGCATCGCCAGCACCGTCACCTGCGACGTGAACGCCTTGGTGCTGGCGACGCCGATTTCGGGGCCGGCATGCAGATAGACGCCGCCATCGGCCTCGCGGGCGATGGTGCTGCCGACGACGTTGCAAATCGCCAGCGTTGGGTGGCCCTTGCGCTTCGATTCGCGCAGTGCGGCCAGCGTATCCGCCGTCTCGCCCGACTGCGTGATGGCGATGACGATGGTGTTGCTGATCGACGGGCGGATTGCGATAGCGGAACTCGCTGGCGTATTCGACCTCGACGGGAATCCGGGCGAACTCCTCGAACAGGTATTCGCCGACAATGCCCGCGTGATAACTGGTGCCGCAGGCGGTCAAGATAATGCGGTCGATCCGGCGCAGTTGCTTGGGGTCGAGGTTCAAGCCGCCGAAATGGGCCGAGGCATCGGGATCGCTCAGCCGACCGCGCATCGCATTCTCGATCGTTTCCGGCTGCTCGTAAATCTCCTTGAGCATGTAGTGCGGAAAGCCGCCGTGTCGGTTTCGGTCGGTGTCCATCTCGACGGATTGAACGTGGGCACTCGACTCGGGTTCTTTCGGCGTCGTAGACATGCCATTCATCCTGGCTCAGAACGCGAGCTGATGGTCCTGAAGGAAAACGACTTTTTCGGTTTTGCCGGCCAGCGCGATCGGATCGCTGGCGAGAAAATGCTCGCCGTCGACCGATGCCGACGACCAGCGGGCTGCCGAGCCGAGCACCGACGACGACGTCCGGATTGCGCGGGCTGACCACGGCGAGGCCATAAGTTCCCTTCAGCATACCGAGACCTTGCGCACGGCTTCGACGAGATCGCCGTTGAGATGGTGGGCGATAGTTGAGCGATGACTTCCGTATCGGTCTGACTGTGAAACTGACCCCTTCGGCCTGAAGTTGCTTCTTGAGGACGGAGTAGTTCTCGATGACGCCGTTATGCACGACGGCGACACGCCGTCGCCGGTGCCGGCGATATGCGGATGGGCGTTAATATCGTTGGCCGGGCCGTGCGTTGCCCAGCGCGTATGACTGATACCCAGACAGCCTGGAATGGGCTTGAGCCGGACATGCGTCGCTAAGTTCGCTGACTCGCCCGGCTTTCTTGCGAAGATGCAGATGTCGTCCGGTGACGGTCGCCATGCCGGCGCTGTCGTAACCGCGATATTCCAGACGGCGAAGACCATCCAGCAGTAAAGGCTGCGCGTTTCCCGCCTTCCAACGTATCCGATAATTCCACACATAGTTCGCCCTGCTCCGAATGCGAATGGTCAAATGTTGGGAGAGAAGTTAGTGAGTATAAATAAACCCATAAGTGTGCGAAACCCCAAACTCGATCAAATCAAAATCGATGTTCCACGTCGAACATCTTCATTTTCCCCTTCGCGACATTCTGACATACATCTGATAGAAGCGCATTTTTTGTTGCAATTTGTAGCATGTCCCTTCACATCATAATTTGTTTGGTTATCCAATCGTTGATGCGTAAGCCAGTTTTTGTAGCAATTTGTAGCGTCTGCGCCCGGTTTCGGGCCCTCATCTGAAAGTAACTTCGCCAGAATATCAAATCAATAATCGTTGGATTGAGGCGAAGTTTCTTGGAAGCGCTGTGCCGACAGTTTCGGGCCCTCATCTGAAAGTAACTTCGCCAGAATATCAAATCAATAATCGTTGGATTGAGGCGAAGTTTCTTGGAAGCATGGGATCGGTAATTCGTTTGTTCGCATTTGCGATCATCGATGTACAAACCGATTTTTGTAGCAATTTGTAGCATGACCATTCGCCGACTCGTTTGTTTGGTTATTCAATCGTTGATCAGCAAAGCCAAATCGTGTAGCAATTTGTAGCGTCTGCGCCCGTTTCGGGCCCTCATCAGCAAGAACTTCGCCAATCCATCAAATCGATAAGCGTTTGATTGGCTTTAGTTCTTGGAAGCATGCCATTCAGCAATTCGTTTGTTCGCATTTACGATCGTTGATGTACTGTCCAATTGTTGTAGCAATTTGTAGCGTCTGCGCCCGGTTTCGGGCCCTCATCAGCAAGAACTTCGCCAATCCATCAAATCGATAAGCGTTTGATTGGCTTTAGTTCTTGGAAGCATGGCACGGTTTCGGGCCCTCATCAGCAAGAACTTCGCCAATCCATCAAATCGATAAGCGTTGATTGGCATTTAGTTTTTGGAAGCAACATGGCAGGCGGGAACGCCTACCCCACGTAAAGGAAACATGCACAAACCAATTTTTGTAGCAATTTGTAGCGTCTGGCCCGATGTTCGGGCCTCATCAGCAAGAACTTCGCCAATCCATCAAATCGATAAGCGTTTGATTGGCTTTAGTTCTTGGAAGCAGCCCAGCCCGACGGACGGCCCCTTTCACTAAAGAACCTCGTCAGTGTATCAAATGAATAATCGTTTGACCCACTGCAAGTAATACTCAACGCGGGTAAAAAAGAGACATTCACACTTGCGATACGATTCCGCTGCCCGCCCGCCAAAACCAGCCTCGAAGCCATCGGGTGGAGCCTCGCTGGCGCAGTCGGGTTAACAACGACCCTGCGGTGTTCTGGTCTCTGGGAATGCAGTTGTATCGTTAACCCGACGCGCCAGCAAGGATCCAGCCGATGGCTTCGAGGCTGGTTTCTGACACACCGAGAACGGCTCATACTTTACCGCGTGAAGCATACACTCGACGTGGTCGAAAATGAGACATTCTCGCATTCGCGAAGACCGGCCTTGCCTTCGGCATCGGCAGGATCCTCGCTAACGCATCGGGTTAGTGTCAATCTCGCGCTTTGTCAGGAAAAAAACGGCAGACTATACACCAACCCGACGCGTTAGCAAGGATCCTGCCGATGCCGAAAGCGAGGCCGACGCTTGCCATAGCGAAGCCTCATTCTCTACCGCGTGCAGCATATATGGAAGCGATTTGTAGCATCGCGTTCACTGTCTCGCTTGCTTGGTTATTCAATCGTTGATTCGCAATCGAAATTTTGTAGCAATCTGTAGCACGGCTTCGGAAATTCGTTCGTCCGCGAGTGCGATCATTGATGTACAAACCGATTTTTGTAGCAATTTGTAGCGTCTGCGCCAGTTTTCGGGCCCTCATCAGCAAAAACGTCGCCAATCCATCAAATCGATAAGCGTTTGATTGGCTTTGGTTCTTGGAATCACACAACCACATCACCCTCTAGTATAGTGTACATATTTTCAAATATCAAGCCTATTGGGCCATCGCCGGCATATCCGGCTAACGGGCAATCGGGGCAAAAGGAAGGGGTCATTTTGGCCCGCGTGGAGAATAAGATGAGGCTGGGGCGATGACTTTCAGCGTCTGAGCTACTTGAGTTTCGCATTGATCGACTTTAGCTTTTTGATGGCCTCCGCATTGCCTTGATCCGCAGCTTTGCCACCCACTCGACGGCCTTTCCCACGTTCTTCTCCACGCCGTTCCCGAAGTAGTAGCAGTCTGCCACCGCTAATTGAGCCTCCGCGTGCCCGCCTTCAGCAGATTTAAGATACCATTCAAACGCTGCTTTTGGATCTTCCTTTACCCCCCGACCATTCTCGTAACAGATGCCCAGGTTATATTGAGCTGGAAAACACCCTTGGGCCGCAGCCTTTCTGAACCACTCGACGGCTACTTTTTCATCTTTATCGACCCCCTTTCCATCCTGGTAACAATCCCCAAGGTTACTCTGCGCATTCATATTTCCGTGTTCGGCACTTTCCCGAAACCATTGAACCGCCGATTTTAAGTCCTTATCTACCCCGATTCCCTGGGAATAGCAGACGCCCAGATTGTATGCCGCAGCAGCATGGTGTTGCTCCGCAGCCTTGCGCAACCACAACGTGGCAGTTTTGGCATCCTTCTCGACTCCGACACCCAACAAGTAGCAATTGCCAAGATCCTTCTGGCCGTTGGCATAACCCTGTTCGGCAGACTTGCGAAACCATGTAACCGCTGCCTTGACATCTTTTTCCACGCCGCGACCGTGGAAATAACATGCGCCGAGTTCGTCCTGTGCCTGGGGAAGCTCTCCTTCGGCAGCTTTCCGAAACCAATCCGCAGCGGTTTTCTCATCCTTTGGCACGCCGTCGCCCCGCCGACAACATTGACCGAGATTATACTGAGCAACGGGGTAACCTTGATCGGCAGCCTTACGAGTCCACAGAACCCCCGTACTGAGATCTTTCTCTACCCCTGCGCCAACGATATAGCAATGACCAGGGCAGTTTGAGCCCCGGAAACTCCTCGTTTGGCAGCCTTGCGATACCACAAAACAGCCTCGCTCGGATCTTTCTCTACGCCTTCGCCAAGGAGATAACAACCACCGAGGTAATATTCGGCCAATCCATCCTTCTGTTCTGCTGCCTTGCGCACCCAAGCGATACCTTCTTGTACATCCTTTTCCACCCCGTCGCCACGCAGGTAACGCGATCCAAGGCTCCTTTGAGCAGTCGCATATCCCTGTTCAGCGGCTTTCCGAAACAACTCGACAGCTTCTTTCGGATTCGGTGGAATGCCTGCACCTACTTCCAGCGCCCTCCCCAAGAGATATTGACCGATCGGGGAGCCTCGTTTGGCCGCTGCTTTCCAGGCTTCTAATCGATCCTTCGCAACTTTCTTGATGTAGCCTACTGAACCCTTTCCACTCGCCACGAGTTTGTTGACCTCATCCATGTCCAACTGGAGCTTTTTGTCCGCTTGGGTAGCCGGCGTTTCCTCAGCGCCGGAAGCGCGATTTTCGGAACACACGAGCATCGTTGCCGCGATGAGCAATCCGGCAATAAACGTAATGCACGGAAGGAAGCTGGCAAAAGCGTAGGTCAGTCTGGAAGGTGATTGAGATAACATGGTCGGAACCTCCAGAATTGGAGTTGGAAATCAGATAGGGGAAGGATGGCTGATGGCCTTCGTCGGCATCGCCAATGAGGCCGAGATAATGCTTCCCGACAATTGCGATGTGATAAATACACAAATTGGGCAATTGGTTCAATCTGAAATGTTTTTGCGCAATCAAGCGTCGCTACGGCGACGCAAAAACACTTCGGCGTCCGATTTCCGGGTGTTAAAACACCCGGCTACCTTCAACGAACCGCTACGCGGTCACTGTTCGCCGCGTAGCGGCTATGTGAAGGTAGCCGGGCGTTTCAACGCCCGGATAAGTCCGGGTCAACTGCCGGCGTCGCGTAGCGACGCTTGAGTTTCGCAATGTGCGCAACCCGTGTCAGGTACCCGTCAACGGCGGGCTTTGTGGGCATGTCATTGGCATTTGGCAGGCAGGAATGTTTGCCGCACGTTCGATCACTGCTGGGGCGGAGATGTTTCGCGGATCAAGGCTCCCTGCGTTTCACTCAGGACCAGGATGCTGAATTTGGCGATGCCCGATCGTTCCGGCGTGCTGACCGAGGCATAATCGAACTTGCCGCGATGGTCGGTGTAGCCGTCCTTGTGAAACTTCACGGTCCCATCGGCCAGCCGGGCATACGTCTTCACGTAGACCTTCGAAAGGGCCTTGCCGTTCACGCCATCCGTAACCTGTAACTGGCCGTAGTTCTCGTTCACGGTCACACTCATGGCGTTCGCCAGCACTGGCACCGATCGGGTCTTGCCGCCGGCGGTGATCTCCACCAGCACATTTTTGTCGGCAAGGCTATCGGGCATTCGGGATCGCCAGTCTTGTTCTGAAGCAACGGCAACTTGATCTGGGCGTTTCGTTGGGACGAATCATCGAAAACTGCCGGCCCGACTGCTGCACGAATGGGTTCCGGCTAAAGAGCAGCTCCACGTCCATCAGGTAGTAATTGACCTGGATCGTTTCGAGATTCTTCCAGGTCAGATTGATCGTCCTGCCGGCGACGCCGAACTCGAAGCTCGATTCCTTCGCGGCCAGTTCGGCCTGTTGCTGGGCCTGGTCCTCCTGGTCGGCAACCTTCGGCAATTTCCCTTCAAACTCGTCAACTTGATAGGCGATTGCGGCAAAGGTTTTCCGCCAGCGCTCGACCGGATGATTCAGGTAAGGCGCGATAAGCGCCCGAACTTTCCTTGGCTCATCGTTGAACAGGTCGAGATAGGCAGCGCAATAGTCATATTGCATTCGTGTGGCGATGTTGGCCGGTTTTACCTGGGCAAAAGCGTTCATGGCCTCTTCGATACGGTCCTGCAACAGCAAGTAATAAGTCGCGGCCAACTGATCGTCATCGGTCAATTTCGTTCGGTAGGTCAATAGTTTGAGAAAGCGCAAATACTGTTCGTGCACTACCCGATTGACGATCTGCCGGGTCTGGCCCAAGGCGTGGGCACGAGCATTGATGAGCGGTTTGTATTCCAGATGCTGGTATTGATCGCGCACGAGCGGATCGAGGACCAAAAGCGGGCTGTCGATGGGGCCTGAACACTCGTTGACGACCGAGTCGATATGGGTCAGATACTCGCGGGCAGCCGATACGTCGTTGTGAAACAGTCCGTAGGACCAGAGCGTCGGCTGATAGATGTGCCGAGCATTCAAAAGCGCCAGCGCCTTGTCAAAGAACGCTTTATCCTTCATCCGGTAAGCGATTTTCTCCAGATCGAGAACCCGGACGTTTTCCCGCTCCAATAGAGCAATGATTTGGTCATCGGAGCCGTTCTGGGAGACATAATCCCACGAGTCGGTATCGAGTTTGCTTGGCTTATCCACGACATTGAACGTGACTGGGGCCCCGACTGCTGCCAGCGTTTCCGCTTTGGCGACATGGACGGGGAAGTGAGCGAACTTGCCCGGCCTGGGGAAATAGAACTGGTAGTCAACGACCTGAGTATGGAAAGGCTCCAGGTCGAGCCACACCGTCTTGGTCACTTGCCCGTTGTTGACCGGCAATGCACCGACGGGAATCTGAACCAGCACCGCCAGACGTTGTCGGGAAGAGGTCGGATTCGTCACCACGACCTGGCAGCCATAAACGGTCTGGATAACGAATTCCTGGGTGATGAACTTGTCGAAGCGTTCTCCATTTTCCTCGTTGTAGCGGTCGGCGTTACGGTAGAAGTTCTGGGTTACCAGGATTGGCAGTTTGTTGCCGGCAGCATTGACTGGTTTGACTTGTTCATGAAAGACCAGAACGGTATTGCCGGGAACGAGAGTCATCTGGCCGCCGGCAAATTGGATGTCGTGCTTGGCCGGAGTGAAAGGAAGATCGAGAACCGACAGGGCGAACATCATTTCGGTGAAGTTGCGCGAAGCCTCGGGCAGACTCGGGGAAAGGAAGGGTCCGTTGCCGGTGTGCCTGGAATAATCGAGCCAGAAACGGCTGACGGGGATGAGGCCGGCAATTTGCTGCTGAATGGGAAGTTTGTAGTAATTGTTCTCGGCGTATTCCTGAGTGACATCGACTTTGCGATAGAGTCGAGCCAAAGCCCTCGCTTTTTTCTGCTGCCATTCCATGACCTCTGTCGGATTAGGAAGCTGACCCCCGCCGTGACGCTCGCCCTCCATTCCTTGTGGAACCCCGTCCATCAAAGCATCGATCGTTCGATCTTCTCGGTCAACCTCGACAGCTGCCGGAAGATCGGGATCGAGTCCCGGATCATCATTGGTGAGATCTTCCTTGGGGTCGGTTTTGGTTCGGCCTTCGCGTTTCTTTGGCTTCGCAGCATTGTGCCCAACAATATTGGGGGGAGCTCCGCGGTACTTTTCGACTTCTAGCAAATCGGGCGAACCATCAGTTGCTCCAGGTTTATCCATTCCTTTCAAATGTCTGCTGACCTCGGCATGATCCTGTGGACTGCCCCAAACCCAAATTTCATTCTGGCCCACGTTCCAGATGCGCATACCGGGGCCGAGTCTAAGGATTTCCGAGAGCGACTTTGCCAGCGCCTCCGCGTTGCCGGGAACCGTTGGGTAGGTCTTCATATACCCGGCGCTTGCCACAAGCGGGTAGCCCAACGACTTGCGCAAGTCCCCTGCTTTCAGCGCCGTTTCAAATAACATTCGATCGCGCTCGGAGTTTGCCGGCATCAGTCTGAACAAGTCGTCAAGATGCCTTGCAGTCTTGATCGGCTCCCCGGCGAAACGCTGGGCCAGCAAAATTCGCTCGACGGTGTTGAGGCGTTCATATTTCCAGGGCTGCAGGTATTCCTTCAAGTCATGTCCAAGCAACCAGCGATCGAGGAAGGTCTTGTCCTTCTTGTTGGCCAGGTATGGCTTCACGACCGTTTGGAAGAATTCAGGATCTTTCCTGGCAATAAAGAAGTTCAATTCATGGCATGCGAACTTGGAATACAGAGACTGTTTTTCATTCTGTTTCAGCTTGGGCCAGTTCAAAATGAACCCGAACTCTGCAAGTTTCGGATCCTGCGACAGTGTGGAATAGAGGCCATATACCTTGCCGAGACTATCGTAAATCTCGAAGCGGCTATGCGCAGCATCCGCCAAAACGAATGGCCGGCCTGGGGACAGAATCTCTGCCTGCCGCTGTTGCGTGAAATGTCTTTGAGGGTCGAGGCCGTTCCGGAGACGAAGATCGACAAACTGAGTTTTTTGTTCGGGCAGGCTTATCGAGCGCGTGGTCGTATTGAATGGATCGACCGCAACAACGCGGATGATGGAATGCGATCCAAGTTCCTTCCTGCTGATCTTTACGACGCCGTTCTTGTCCGGCACAAGATTCAGTATGGTTGTGGCGCTTTCCGACAGAAAATCGAGGTTGGCAGCGCTTCGCTCCGAATTATCGCTGCCGCCATAAGCACGCAGCATCTTCTCGCGCGATGCCGCGCTTCGCCCCTCCGGAATCTTTTCACCATCCTTGGCGAGTTGCTCGCCATTGTCGGTGGAGCGGACTTGCCAGGGGTTTAACAGCAAGGATGGACGGGTGAGCATGTTGCCGGGATATTTCTTTTGGAACCGACGCTCCAGCACATAACGGTATTCATCATCAATCTTCCGAGATGCGAGATAACTCGATTCCGCGCTGATAGGGAAAGTGCTCCAGAGTTCGACGTCCCGCACGGTGCCCAGTGTCCAGTACGCGGAATGGCCCGGCAAATAGCGTGTTCCGAATACGTGCAGCCTGGTGAAGTTGGAGAAATCGCGCAACTGGACGGTGACGGTCTCGGCATCGGTCGTGATGTTCGCGATTTGCACCGGCTTCAATACCGGAAGTTGAAGATGGCGCAACTTGCCAAGGACATAACCCGCCTCGACCGTACCGGCAGCGATTCGCAGTTGAATACGTTCCTTCGTTTCTTTGAGCCAAAGCTCGTAATCGCCTGCATTCAGGCCGGTGATCTCGATCATCCCGTCCTTGATGGCGAGGCGATCGAAGCGATCCGCGTCTACGGAATCGCCACGCATTTCAAATAGTGCAAGTTCATTGCGCATTGGTTTTGGCGATGCGCCAAGGTATGGCAACACGATCGGATCGCCCGCTCTGGCATGAACGACTTGTCGATAACTATGCCGGTCCAACGGGAGGGACCAGCTCCGGGCTATGCCGCCGGGAACATCCGCACGAACATCGACAATGTCCGTCAGCATGCCGAGATTGATTCGACCTCGAACATCCGTTTTGAGCGTTACTTTCACGGCTTCGCGGAATTCACGGTGTCTGACCGCGACTTCAACCGGACGATCCGCTTTCGGCTCGCCGGACAAGCCCAATAACTCTATCACATAATCGTCGCCGAACCGGGCAAGGTGAAGGTCTTCGATATTGGTCTTCGGATTTTTCTCGCCGATAACGAAACTCTGGCTCACTTCCAGGTCGATCTCCTTGCCCAGACTGAGTGCCTTCACCTTTGCATGTAGAGCGAACCCTACTCCCAAAAGCCTTGTCGGTACGCGGAATTCGTGCACCGATTCCCGATCATCAAACAGTTTGAAGTTGGGGACTTGCATCGAAGACCATATTCGGTCCTGATCCGCTGTGTTGATGACGAGCCGAACATCCTCCAGCCGTTTGATCGATACCGGGATACCATTGAGGCGCAACTCGGTCTGATCAGCACCGAAGCGACTTTTTGCGCCAAAAGCGATTCGCGGTCGACGTAAATGCCCGCGACCAGTTCATATTTCTCTTCCTGATGTACGAGAAAATCCAGGCTGGCACGCTCTGCCTTGCTGATCACGATGGGCCGGCGGCCTGGTGCTGTGCTGAATGGAATCAGGACGACGCCTTTTTCATCCGACACGTATTCCTGGCCGCCCAGCCACACGGTTGCACCGGACACAACCTTGTCGCTCTCATCGAGGATCGTCAACTTATGTCCGACCGAACTCATGCCTTGAATGGAACGCAACTGCCCTTTTCGGATCAGCGCCCGGCTGCTCTTGCCGCCACCGATGAAGTCCACCACATACACACCCGGCTTGGACAGTTGGGGAAAATCAAAGCTCCGCGCCACTCGTCGAAATGGGTTATCGGCATAAGTGTAGGTCTTTTCGGAGGTCGCCACCAACCCTTCGAGATTGATACTCGCATCCACTTCTTTTTTCTGAGTGCGATAGAAATTGAGGCAGTTGATTTCAAAGATTTTTACCGTCAACATCGGCACATTCTTGACAAACAAGTCGAGTTTCACCGGATCATCGACCGCGAAGTTCATCTTGTTCGTCATTGCGAAATCGATGTCGATGCGCTCCTTGAGTTGACGAAACAGTTCCGCCGGCAGTTGAGCTGCCCAGGTCTGGGGATCGCCCAGTCCATTTTCAATCTTGGTCTCCACAAAGGCGTGTTTCAGCCAAACGTCGTTGATGTAAGGCGCAAATTCCCCAGGAGAATCCGCGGCCACAAAGAAATGTTTCACATAGTTGCGCACCAGGACTTCATCGTCACCGGCCGTCGGCAGCATCGTTGAGGAGAAATAGTCAGCGCTGAGGTTGGCGAGTTGACCGCGCAGCGTTTCGTTGTCGAGCATCGCTTTGGACAGGTAGTTCTGGGCACGCGGCAACTTCAGATATTCGACGAACAACGCCTTGCTGTGGATTCCCAGCGACAGATCGAGGGCCAGGCGATGAAACAGCACATGCGCCTTGAGAGAATTGAACGCCGGGGATAGCCCGCGCGTGAAAACCAGCAAGCGATCGAGGTATGCTTTGGCCTGGGCGGCATCGCGATGCCAGTCCTCATCAGCGCCCGGATGAAGTTTCGAGATCCAGGTTTCGACGAACTTGGTTTGATTCAGCAAGTCGGGTTTGAGCCGAAGCAGTTCCGTTAATTGCACGAGCGTCAATTGTTGATGAAGTTTGAATGAGCCGAATCCTGCCGATTTTTCGGTGTCGAGATCGAGGGCGACGATCTTGGCCAGGTTGGGGATGTCGGGCCGAGTGACCCGGCCCAGCAAATGTCGTCTCAAGCCGGCGTCGATCGTATCGGTCAGCATCCAGTCTAGTGCCGATTCCTCATAGTTGTCGGTCCCCTTTTTCCATCGCTCCAGCGATTGAGCTGACAGCGTCTCCCGGCTTATCGATTTCGGATCGAGCGCGGTCGGCAAGTTCGGCGAAACACCCGGTGCGTGCGCTCGTGATTAAAGACGAGTCCCAGCCGATTCTTGAAGTAGTCGAGAGATTGCTGGGGATTCTTCGCGTAAGTCAAGAGCGCCTGTCGAGTTTGCATCTCGGTGAGCCTGGGCGTTTGTTTGAAGCGCTCGAACCAGGGCGCAAAGAGGAGCGAAGCTTTGTCGAACTCGCCGATGTTCTGGTAGTGCAGGCAATGGTAATAGTAAAAATCTTCCGTACCGGGAATGAGTTTGGTCAGGGCTAAAGCGCGATCTTTCGCCAGTGCGAAATCCTCGGTGAAATCGATGTCTGCCGCGTGCAGGGTGGGCAGCAAGAATCCCAATGCGCTGAGAGTAAGGGCCAAACGATACATGCCGATTCTCCGGAAGATGAAGGAAGCCGAGGGGAATTGAAGGCTCTTAGGGCAACCGCACGGGCGCGATGGCGCACCAGTACGGTCAGTTGCTACCCAATCTATTAGACGAGCAAAGCGCAGAGAGAACAATCTTTTTCCGATAGAAATCGCCGATCGAACAACAGCCAGCGTTTCCGCGTGGTTATGCTACGCGGGGTCAGGATTGAGACATTTTCACGCGAAACGCCCGTGTAGCCGCGACGCGAAGGTACTCCGGAGCGGAGCGTGAGCCTGTCACGTCCAGTGACTTGCAGGATAAGGCCTTTGCAGTGCATCGTGAGATTCATGGAACGGACAGGTCTCGCTCCGCTCCGGAGTACCTTCGCGTCGCGGCTACACGACGTTTTTGCTCGTGCGTGAACCAACGAAAATGTGTCCATGTCCCCCGCATGAAGTATTGTCGATCCAACTACTCCAACGGCACCGGCACAAAAGGAATTCCCAAGGGACCGATCGGGACCAATACGAAAGGTAAATCAACCTTGATTTTCGGGATAGCGAGGAGCACGGTCCCATCCGTCAGCGGTGCCAGCAATCTGCCCTTCTCCAGCGGCAGCGCTGAGCTTGCTGCGGTCCCCGTTCCGATAATGCGGAATATCTCGCCCAGCGATTTCCCGGTTTCGGCATCGATGGCTCGATAGGTTCCCGATCGGTCGGTCAAGTAGATGCGCCCATCCTTAAGTTCAAGTCGGCCCAGCGTGCCATCCCCGGATTTGTGCTTTTGCGCGTATTCACCCAAAGAGGTTGATCCTTATCCGGAGAGAGCCAAACCAGATGAATCCCATCGACGATATAGCCGATGCGCTGAATCCCTTTGGCATCCTGTAGGAGGAATGGGCCGGAGGTAATCGGCCCAGGCGGGATCGGCCCTTTTGCCGTTGGCCGCCAGGTCCGTAGTGCCGTGGCGTTCGGGCCGATCTTGTCTGCATCCCACTGCGTCACGGTGCCCTTGATGTCGGCGACCACGAGCCGTTGCTGGTCCGCTCCCGGGATTAGAATCGGCTGCGCTGCGATCCGTTCCGTGAATGGCAACTGACCGAATGACTCAAACGAATCCTGGTCGGCCGGCCAGCGCCAGGCGCTGGAGGCTGCGGTTCCCATCTGTGGCGAAAAAGTCATTGTCCCGGTAAGCGAGGAGATGACATTTTGCGGAATGACCCAGGCGAGCACCGCGCCAGGTCGGCCCTGCCTCGACCGCCTTGCCGGCCGCGAGCCGGACGCGGTGCAGCAAACCATTCGCTAAGGGGAATACCAAAGTCCCGTTGACGACGATCGGATTGCCGGCCAGGGGCGAGTGCAGTGCAAACTCATGATCTTGAACCCCGGTTTCCGGCGCAAAGATGCGCACCATGAGTTTGAGACCGTCGGGGCTTTCCACGCTGGTCACCACCACAATGGTCTTACCGTCCGCCTGCGGCAACAGTACTGGCGGCGATGCGACGTTGAGCAGGGGCTGCGCAACCAGCCAGCTATCGTCGAGCAACCATTCCGCGTTGGTCGGTGCGACCAGCGACTTGGCGTCGATGCGGTATAGCCCGGCATCCTGATCCAATAGGATGATCGAATTCCCAAATTGAACCGGTGGGCCCTGCGACAGCAGGCCGAGTTGCCGTTCCCAGCGAATCAGTCCGGTATTGGGATCGAACGCCGTGGCTCGACACGATCCGGAGGCCGCGACCTGGGTCACGACCATGACCGTATCCTTTCGGGCATTCACCTGCGAAGCATGGAGCGGTTCGCCGAGCACTCTGGGCTGGCCAAAGGGAACCAGAGTCAAACCATTCACGGCGTCAAACCCGATTTTGAGTTGCTGCAACTGGCCGCGTGCCAGAATCCAGAACGTGTTTTCATCCGCATAGGCGACCTGGCCGTGCGCTGGGCGGTTTGCCTCGGCAACATGATAAGGTACCGGCGGGATTAAGAACAAAGCGCTATCGTTATTTCGATCCTGGTTGATCCCGAACAGGCCGAACTCGCCCCGATCGGTCACGAAGGCCAGTTTTTCGCTGTCGCAATAGGGCGGGAACCAGCTCCAGCCCGGCAACGGTATCTCGACGGCGGTTGAACTGGGAAGCTGCGGTACTCCCGGAGGAGGGAACGGAAAAGGCGCAGCTTCATCTCGTTGAGTCCATCGGCTTGATTGAGAATCAGGTAGCGGGGGCCGAGCGCATCAGGATCCGGGTTGGCAATCACCGGCTCCGCGCAGAGTTCCTGCTGCATGTCCCGTTGCCACAATGCCAAGCAGGACGGGAGGGAGCCGTTTGCCGTCCGCATCTTTCTCATCGACATCAAAGACGTAAACGCCGTGTGCTTCAGCGGGGAGGAACAGCAGCCCCGTTCCAGGTTGAGCAACACCACCCGTTCCCAGGGGCCGGCCGAGCGCAAGTTTGCCCAGCAAGAAGCCGCCGTCAATTTCGATTTCGAGAACGACACCATGCTCGTCGTGGCGAAGCTGGTTCAGATCCTTGACGTGTTGTTCGCTGGTGGGCACGAACACTCGTTTACCTACCAGGATCGGCCGGCCCATGCTCGGGGCCGGCAGGGGCTGAGTCCATAATGCTTCGCCGGTACGGGCAGACCTGGCCGAAATGCTCGATCGGCTCCCGTCGTTGACCGTGACCAGCACCACTTCATTCAGGCCGCCGCCCGGAATACGTGTCGGCAACGATTCGGAATCGATGCCCACCCGCGTAGCCCACAAGACTCGGCCGTCGCTGTCATCCAGGGCATAGAGAACACCTCGCGCCAGCGCGAAGAAGACGGTGCTGAGTCCCGAAGCGGGGGCAGGGCGATCCCCCTTCACTTGATCCAGCCGCGCAACAAATAGCAAGCCGGTATTTGCCGATTCGGGCATCTTGATCGGGGGAATCGGGTTTTCCCCATAAGGGGTGTAAACCACAGCATCCTGAATCTTCTTATATGCCGCTTCGATCAACGCTAGCACAGCTGGATCATTTTGAAGTCCATACTCGTCCCTTTTTTTCTTGACCTCGGCGATCGCGTCGTCATCCAGCTGATCCTTGAGACGATCTCTGACCCAAGCAAGAACCTCCAACCGAACGTGAGCTTTCTGAATTGTGTCTCTTCGGTAATCTTCGATTCTGCCCAGGATTTCTTCTCGTCCCAATTCTTTCGGACGGAAACGAGCCAGCAATGGCTCCAGACCCGCTGCCTTGTCGAGCCACTGTTCTGTTTCGGCAGTGTCATCCTGATTGAAAACATCCTGAGCTTTTTGGAAAGTGTTTTCGGCGAGTCTTTTGATGGTGTCCCAGATGTCCGGACTGAAACGATCGGCGAAAGGTTGCATCGCCGGGTCATCCATCGCCGCGATAAAATTCGTCAGTTTTTGGTGTGCCAGTGTCGGATCGCTGACTACGGTCACGGAAGCGATTGCCATGCGAAAGCCGCAAAGTTCCTTGAAGAACCTGGCTTCCTGGAAATCGGGAAAATCGGGATGCTTGCTGACAATCTCGTCAAACAATTTCAGAGCCTGCTCGTATTGCCCCTTATCATATTCCTCATGTGCTTTCTTAAAGATCTGCTTCGGCTGGTTCGCCAGGTAATTTTGGAGGATGAGTCCACCCCCTCCCACCCCAACGATGATTACCAGGATGCCAAAGATCAAGAGTGCCTTTCGGCCTCGTTTCCTTTTTCGCGGGCGGAGCTCATCCTCATTTTCTTCATGATCTTCCGTTCGACGACGCGGACGGTCCCATTCCGAGTCATGTTCGTGATCCGAATCGTGTTCGTGTTCTGACTCGTGATCGCTTTCGACCTGTTGGCCGGGACTGGGCGGTTCCGGTGCTTCATCGGACCAGACGATTTCTTTCGGTCCCGGCGCGCGAACCGTGTCGGACCAGACGATTTCCCTGGGAGCGGTAGCCGGCGGCTGGACAATCTGTGCTGCTTCCACCTGGACGACCGGCGATGCGACCGGTTTCTTTTTCTCTTTCTTCGTCTTGGCGGGTGCGTTGGGCGCTTCGGCCTGAGATGAAGCCGGCACCTGCTGACCGTTGTTATGAGGCGATGACGTTTTCTTCTGGAGTTCGTCAACAACGCAGTCGGTTACGATCTCGACTTCCTCCAATAATTCAAGCACGTCGGGGAACAAACCCCCATCCGAGGTGTCCTTTTGCTGTGCTGCTTCGTTAACGACGGGTATTACATCGACCTCGGCGGTACTCTGGAGAACCGGCAGAAAATCGCCGATGGAGCCGGTCTGATACTTTGGGGTCGGTGCATCCGTCCGCGTCACGTTCCCCGTTCTTTCCACGGGCGGAGCTGCTTCGACAACGGGCGGCGCGGTTGGAACCGGTGCGGCGAACTCCTCCACGATGAAAATATCCTTGCAGGCAGGACAGCGCATCGATTTGCCGAGCAGATCCGGTTGAAGAAAGAATCGATTATTGCAGGCAGGGCATTCGACGTTGATCGGCACGGCTCGCACCCCTGAAATGATACGGATGACAAAGTCGATTTTACTATGTGAACGGCCATTGCGAAAGCGCTACGACCTGATGACCACCATTCTGAGCACATTATCTTATCACAATGTAACCGGATATTTCCCCTTTCGCAAATCCGCTGCTGCGTATAATTTGACGGCTGACCTTTTGACCTCTCCCCGATAAGCTTGGAGGCTTTTCTCATGGCAACTGCTCTTACCGCAATGCCCCCGCAATCACCCATGTTCGCCACGTCCCCAACCTACCAGATGGCATGTCAGCAACTCAGGGAGGTTGCCGGGATCATGGATTTCCCTCCCGATGTTATCGAACGGCTCGGTTTTCCCAAGCGCTCGCTGATCGTCAATGTGCCAATTCGTATGGATAATGGCGAAATTCACTGTTTCATCGGTTATCGGGTGCAGCATTCTCTGACGAGCGGCCCCTCCAAAGGCGGATTGCGCTATGCTCCGCAAGTCGATATCGGCGAAGTGGCGGCGCTTGCCATGTGGATGTCGTGGAAGTGCGGCATCATGAATTTGCCGTTTTCGGGTGCCAAAGGCGGCATCGCCTGCGATCCGACGCGAATGAGCCGGCAAGAACTCGAACGTCTGACCCGCCGATATACCGAAGAGGTATTGCCGATCATCGGTCCGCGCATCGACGTCATGGCTCCCGATCTGGGCACCGATGAGCAAACCATGGCCTGGATCATGGACACGTACAGCATGAAAATCGGGCACGCCTGCCCGGAGATTGTAACGGGCAAACCCGTTGAATTGGGCGGCTGCGTGGGGCGGCGCGAAGCAACCGGACGCGGTGTCGTTTATTGCATTTTGGAAGCGCTCGACGAATTGGATATCCACACGGCCGATGCCACCGCAGTGGTACAGGGCTTCGGGAATGTCGGTTCGGTGGTTGCCCAGGAACTGCACCAGCGCGGCGTAAGGGTAGTTGCGATCGGCGACCGCTTCGGATCGATCCGAAATGGGCGCGGCATCGATATTCCAGCGTTGCTCGAATTCGTATCGAAAACCAAAACCGTCAAAGGTTTTCCCGGTGCGGAGGCCATTCCGGATAGCGAAGTGTTGAGCATTCCTTGCACCATTCTCGTCCCGGCCGCCATGGAACGGGTCATAACCAAAGAAAACGCCGCGAAATTGCGCTGTCGAATTCTCGCGGAGGGGGCGAACGGCCCAACCACTCCGGAGGCGGATTCGATCCTCAAAGCCAGTGACGTCTTCATCATTCCCGACGTGCTGTGCAACGCGGGCGGCGTGACCGTTTCGTACTTTGAATGGGTTCAGGATCTTCAGCAGTATTTTTGGAACGAGTCGCAAGTCAATGAGAATCTCAAGGGGTTGATAAGCCGGGCCTACCAAAAGGTAAGAAAACTGTCGGTCGAACGGAAAATCTCGATGCGAATGGCCGCGTTGAGCCTGGGCGTTCAGAGGGTGGCGAGGGAGAAGGAGCTGCGCGGGTTGTTCCCGTAAGTTCTTACAGGCAAGCGAGACGCTTGCCCTACGTCAACGTAGGGCAAGCGTCCCGCTTGCCGATTTGGAAAAAGCGTCCCGCTTGCCGATTTGGAAAAAGCGTCACGCTTTCCTCTGAAGATTCATGCTTTCTTCGGCGCGCCGCTTTGGACGCCGAGTTCCGCGAGAATGCGGGCGGCCTTGTTGCCGTCCTCGACGCTGTCGAAAGTCACGTATCCGAGAAACTTCGTCCCCAGAACCGTCAAGATCGCTCCGTGCAAGTTGATATTCGCTTTGGCCCATTCCAACTTCAGGCGATGCGCCAATCCCGCCACGTTATCTCCTTCGACGCGCATGACAATCGGGTCGAACACTTCATGCCAGCCTTCTCCCTTGGCAATCTTGATCTGTTCCTGCCCCAACAACGGCGCAACATAGAGCACACCATGACCGGGCTTGTTCGGGCTGCGCTGGGTATATACGTAATCGAGATTGGCACCGGCATCGGTGAGCCGGGCCAGTTTCGCGGCAACTCCGCCCGGCTCGTCTTTAACATCGATGGCCCAGACGTGAACGCGGTCCATTTTGAAGCTCATGAAATTCTCCTTCTACCGGAATTGCCCAAAGAAGTGTGCTTCCCGGCATAATACACTCATGGATGCAAGTAGCCAACAAAAATCGGTTCGGGTCTTCTTGCGTTTCCGCAGGCTAAAGTCATTTTATCGGTTTCGACGAATGACGGTCTCGAATCGTATCGAAGTTTCTTCTCCGAATTCGGCAATCCGTGCCCTCATCCTTGTTTAGCCTCTTTCAGTCGTTTAGTATCAGAGTACCAAAACGGTCTGCTCAAAACTCTCCTTCGAGGTGCCTCTACGATGCGCGTGTCGTTCCTCTCGGTACTTTCACTCTCTGTCGTCATTGCTTCACACGCCCGCGCAAGGAGAACATGGATTCGATAATCGCAAACCCTCCGGACAACCCTACTTGAAGCCCGAAGAATCGGTGGCGCGAATGAAGGTCGCCGACGGCTTCGAAGTCAAACTCTTCGCGGCCGAACCCGATGTTGTTAATCCTATCGCTATGACGGTCGATGAAAAAGGGCGAGTTTGGCTGATCGAGTGCTTCGAGTATCCCAAACGCACCGCCAAAGGGAAAATGCCGCGCGACCGGATCGTCATTCTCGAGGATACCGACGGCGACGGCGTTTGCGATAAACGCACGGTTTTTGCCGAAGGGAAGGATTTTCCCGTGCCCTTCGATCTGGCCAGCGGCCTGGAAGTCGGTAACGGCGGCGTTTACGTCGGCGCACCGCCGTATCTGTTCTTCATCGAAAACAAGAACGACAAGCCCGGAAAATTCGAGATCCTGCTCAAAGGGTTCGGCAGCCAGGATACGCACGAAACATTAAACACCTTCCAATGGGGGCCGGACGGCTGGCTCTACGGCTTGCACGGTGTCTTCACCCACTCCGAGGTGAAAAAGGAACAGGCCGACGGCCCCGGCACTCGACTCAATGCGGGCGTCTGGCGCTACGAGCCTAAAACGAAACGCTTCGAAATCTTCGCCGAAGGAACGAGCAACCCGTGGGGCATGGACTGGCGCAATACCGATGGGCAGTTTATTCTCTGTTGCTGCGTGATTCCGCATCTCTATCACATGGTTCCGGGCGGCAACTACAAGCGGCAAGCCGGCCAGAGCTTCAACCCATATGCCTACGGCGAGATCAAGGAAATCTGCGATCACACCTTCCACAAAGAGGCGGGCTGGGCGCACGCCGGGCTGATTTCGCTCGATACGCCGTTGATGCCGGAAAAGTATCGAAACAGCGTGATCTTCGGCAGCATTCACGGCTGCTCGATCAAGCAAAATATCCTGAAGCCGAACGGCTCGACGTACACGGCGAGCCGGGGCGATGATTTCCTGGTATCGGGAGACAAGAATTTCCGACCAATCAATCTGCGCTGGGGGCCAAACGGCGAGATTTATTGCATCGACTGGCACGATCAGAATCCTTGCCATCAGGCGGCCGCGGAGAGTTGGGATTATTCGAGAGGAAGGGTCTATCGCATTCAGCCGAAGGGGTTGAAGACGAAAAAGGCGGAGGATCTAAGTTTAAGAAGATATGAAGATTTGTATAAATTAGCGGAAAATCCCAATCCTTATCTCTACAGGACAGCTTTGCGGTTGCTCCGGGAAACACGAACTCACATTCCCCGCACAGGCTTCATTCCCCGCACAGGCTTCATTCCCGAACTCATGATGAGAAAATGGTCATCTTTGTTCCGTGGCGTATTAGCGGTCGATGCTCGGCTGACATCTGATGAGTCTTCGGATGCACTCTCGAATTCCCTTAAAGCAATAAGAGGACTGACTGAAGAGGCTCAAGTAGCAGTGGGAGCAATCATTCGGATTAGCTATCAGTTTCCAAATGACACGGAGAATGCCTTAGCGGCCCTGATCGAGACGTGTAAAAATAATCCTGCCGTCATCGTTCGGCGAGAATTAGCATCGTCGGCCATTCATCTTGCGGACAAGCATAATGTTTCACTCCTTCTCCGACATTTGTTATCTCACAAAGAGGACAACAAGGATCCAATCATCCCACAACTTCTTTGGATCGCCTACGAAAAGCAAATTAGCAAATCGCTCGGCAAGGAACTCGATTGGCTCAAAGACCACGCCAGCAAAAATCCGCTCATCACCGAAACCATCGTTCCGCCGCACCATCGCCGACTTGCGGCAACCGGCAAGCAGAATGACCTTGCTGCCTGTGTGGTCTTCATCGGCGCTTTGACAGATTCGGTCGTCAAAAGGTCAGCGCTGCAAGGATTGACGATGGGCCTGGAGAACCGGGTCGTCAGGGGGCCGGAAGAATGGCAAACCGTCTACGCCAAATTGAGAGAGGACAAAGACCCTGAGATCGTGAAGCTCTCGAATCGGCTTGCAGTCAATTTCCGCGATGTGGCAGCTGTGAAAAAGGCCCTCATGGTTGCGGGTGACTCCGCCAAATCGATTGCCGATCGCGTCGAGGCGGTCAAAGCTTTGGCGCTGACTCATCCTCAGGAAGCGGTTTCGCTTCTGGTCAAATTGGTCAAGTCGGATGCCGTCCCGGAATTGCGCATCGAAGCGATACGGGCACTTGCTTCGTTCGATCAGCCGATCATCCCGAACGCCCGTTCTCGCAGATTGGAAAAAGTCTTCGCCACTTGTGAAGAATGAAGTCGTTCGAGTGCTCGCGGGGCGAAAAGAATGGGCCAGGGCGCTGATGAATGCGGTGGGCGCGAGAACGGTGGCGCGAACGGAATTGACCGATAACACCATTCTTCGGATGCAGGGCTTCAACGATCCGGAAATCAACAAGCTGGTTGAAAATCATTGGGGCAGGGTTCGCAAGACTCCGAATGAGTTGAATGCCCTTATCAACAAGATGCGCGATCAGCTTTATGAAGCCCCTGCATCGTTCGCCAAGGGCAAGCAGTTATTCACCCAGCACTGCGCCAAGTGCCACAAGTTTGACGGTGCGGGAGCCGAGGTCGGTCCCAATATCGAAGGGGCGGGCCGGGATATTGAATATTTGCTCGTGAACGTCCTCGACCCAAATCGAGTGATCGGTGCACCTTACTTCATGCGAACGGTCACGTTATTGAATGGCCGCAACGAACAGGGTGTTCTTCAGGCCGAGGACGACCAATCGATTACTCTCAAAACGGAGAACGCGGTCTTAAAAACCTTCGCCAAGAAGGATATCGAAACGATCAAGGTTCAAGAAAAGTCGCTGATGCCGGAAGGCTTGAGCGGCACCATGTCGGTCCAGGACTTTCGCGATCTGGTGCGCTATGTGATGGCGAACCCGTTTCTCACGGATGTCGAGATCACCGTTTTGGGTCGTGCGGATTACCAAATCGGCCCGTATCGCCCCGTTGTAGGTGTTCCCGGTCGAATTCCTATCAAGGATGACGGCCAGACCGCCATCATCCGAGCGATTGTGATCGCGCCCGATGCCATGAAGGCGAAGCTAATGCTGGGCGTGCGCAACCATTTCACGGTCGAAGTCAATGGAAAAGAAACAGCAAAAGGGAAGGGATCAGACGTAGCTGCGCTACCCGATCAGGTGAGTACCGACGTGGAGTTAAAGAAGGGCGAGAACACGATCATGATTCGATGTCACGCGAAGAAGGGAGAGGCCGTCTATGCGCGGTTCCTCGATCCCGAAAGGAAGTTGAGGTATCCCGAACCGACGAAACGCTAACTTTCGCCCCTCGTTCCCACGGTCCTCCGTGGGGACGCACGCTCAGGACGCTCCGCGTCACGTTCCCGTAGAGATAGTCAAGTCGTCGGGGATCGATCGCGCAATTGGCCGCGACGCTGAGCGTCTTGGGCGTGCGTTCCCACGGAGGACCGTGGGAACGAGGCGATTTGCCGATCGCCGAATTGAATTGGGGCGACAAGGGCGCGGCCAAACCTGCTGTCGCTATTGGGGTTTCGTTTGATACCTATTGGGTTCCGAAGAGTCTACGCACCGTACAATACTGAACACTGAAAACTGAACACTGAATACTAATCCAAGAGGAGCATCTCGCGATGTCGCAACGTAAGATTCGGGTCGCCCTGGTCGGCCTCGGCTTCGGTGCCGAATTCATTCCCATTTATCAGGCCCATCCCGATGCCGAAATGTATGCCGATTTGCCGCCGAAACAAGTCGGAACTCGACAAATGCGGCGACAAATTCGGCATCAAAACGCGCTACACCCATTTCGATGATCTGCTGAAAGATCCCAATGTCGATGCCATCCACATCAACAGTCCAATCCCCGATCACGCACCCCAGAGCATTGCCGCGCTGAAGGCCGGCAAGCACGTTGCCTGCACGGTTCCCGATGGCGACCACGCTCGACGAACTGCATGCAGCTGGTTCGAGCGCAAAAGGCATCCGGCAAAGTCTACATGATGATGGAAACGGTCGTGTATAGCCGCGAATATCTATTCGCCAAGGAGCTATACGACAACGGCGAACTGGGCCGGATTCAGTTTCTTCGCGGCAGCCATCAGCAGGACATGGACGGCTGGCCCGATTACTGGCCCGGCCTGCCGCCGATGCACTACGCCACGCATTGCGTCAGCCCATGCCTGGCGATCCTGGGCAAACTGGCGAAAGCGTCGTCTGTCACGGCTCGGGCCGAATCCGGGAAGAACTCATCAAACGCTACAACAGTCCGTTTGCCTTGGAAACGGCGACGTTCAAGATCAAGGGATCCGACGTTGTCGCCGAGGTGACGCGCAGTTTGTTCGATATTGCCCGACAGTATCGCGAAAGCTTCGATGTGACCGGCAGCGAGAAGAGTTTCGAGTGGCAGCAAGTCGAGAACGAAGAACCGGTTATTCATACACGAGGATTGCCGGAACCTGAGATTCCCAAGCGGGTAAAGGTGCCCGATTATGCGAGCCGGCTGCCGGAACCGATCCGAAAGTTCACGCAACCGGCCACGATTCAGGATGCGGAACATCTATCGTTCTTGCAGGGTGGCGGGCACGGTGGAAGCCATCCTCATCTGGCTCACAATTTTTTAATGGCAGTGTTAGGAAAACAGCCGGCGATGCCGGACGTGGTAACTTCGGCCAACTGGACTGCCGTTGGGATTTGTGCTCATCTCTCCGCGATGAAAGGCGGAGACCGCATCGCGATTCCTGAATTCCAGTAAACCACGAGTAACAGGAATAACTCAGCGCGGCCGAGCCGCAACCAAAGATCAAACTAACCACAGAGGCACAGAGAACACCGAGAAGACATCGCTGCGAGGGTGATGTTTCAGGATGCGAAACCGTCGCCCACGCTTCAAGCTCCGAAGTTAGTCTGGTTTTCTCTGCGTTCTCTGTACTGCTAATGTCGAAAATCTTTGCGCCGTACAGAGATTTCGGGCGATTTCTCGCCGAAGGCGAGCGTCGGGGCGTTAGCCCTGACGTGGGCTCCACCCACTGTTGCTTGGATTTAATTCAAGCGGCGAATGTCCGAAGCAAAGATGAGCGGTTCGGCAGATGCAGTCCACGTCGGGCTAACGCCCCGACGCTCGCCTTCGGCGAACCTTTGCATCCTTTGGTTGCGGCTATGCCGCGCCTGTGCCTCTGTGGTTAGATTGGTTTGGGTGAAGCTACCTGCCTAAGATTCCTTGTTCGTCGAGCAAGAAACGAGGAATGAGTAGTACAGAAGAGAACAAATGCAACAGGTTATTCGTGGTTAAGGAGAGATCATGTTCAGGACACTGATGTTGTCGTTTCTCGCCATCGAACTGATCGCAAACACCTCGCACGCGCAACAACCCGGTGAGCCTCGCCTCGACCGCTTCGGCGATCCGCTACCGGTCGGTGCGCTGGCCCGTCTGGGAACGCTGCAATTTCACCATTGCACTCGGGCCGCGTATTCGCCGAATGGCAAGATCATCGCCACTTACGACGGGCACAACATCACGTTGTGGGACGTGGAAACTTCGAGGAGAATTCGCGAACTCACTCCCGATTTGGAAAACAGGTGGATTGTCAGCGTGGTCTTTTCGCCTGATGGGAAAAAGCTGGCTGCGGTCGGCGATACCGGTGCCAGACTTCAATACTGGAATCTGGACACTTTCAACAGCGTCAAACTGGAACAGAAATGGGGCAATGTTACCGGGGGCGACTGGAGTAATGCCGCCGCGTTTTCCAGCGATAGCAAAACGTTGTACGCCGGGAGTACCACAACGATTTATGCCTGGGACGTCGCTTCGGGCAAGAAACTCAAGGAATTGCCGCTTCTCGATTTGAATCAGCCTGTCCCCGGTGTTGTGATTGCGTTTTCGCCGGATGGGATGCTGGCAGCCACATGGGGTGAAAACATGCATCTCTGGGACACTCAAACCGGCAAGTTGCTGCACAAAATCGATGTGCCAAGCGTGCGAGAAATCATGAGATTCTCCCCCGACAACAAGTCACTGGTCATAGCGGGCGAAAGGAATTCGGTGATCGTTTACAGCGTCGAAACCGGGAAAAAGGTTCAATCGCTGTACGTTCCGGAGCGAGTGGCTTCGGTGGCGTTTTCACCCGATGGCAAGACACTGGCCGCCGCGATCAACGGCACCACATTTAGAGAGCAGATTCACGTCGTTCAGATCTGGGACTTTACCAATCTCAAGACTCCCCCGGTGAAATACCCGGCACCGGGGATTTCCGCAGTGCTGTTCTCTCCCAACGGCAAAACGCTGGCGTGGACCAGTCACGGCCAAACGCTCTGCTTCATGGACCGCGCCACGGGCAAGGATCTTCATCCGGCAGCGAGCCATCGCGGGGCCATCAAAGCGCTTGTCTACCATCCCGATGGGAAACGGATTATTTCCGCCGGTGAGGAAGGAACGATTCGCATTTGGGACGCGAATACGGGCGAATCGCTGCACGTTTTGCGCGGCCACGTTGGGGAAATTCACGGGCTGGCGCTCTTTCCTAATGGAAAACTGCTGGCATCCGGCGGTGAGGATAACAGAGTGCGTCTCTGGGACATCGACCTCGCCAAGAACGTGTTCGTGTCCAAAACTGAAGGGAATGCGGTGACTGCGACCGCGTATTCTGCGGACGGAACTCTTTTGGCAAGCACCGGCCGATCGGGTGTGGTTTCCTTGCGCGATCCGGCCACCGGCAAGTTGCTCGACCAAATCGACTCGACTTACGCTCTGGGACTGGCCATCTCCCCCGATGGTAAAACGCTGGCCGTCGCGGGCGACCATGGGCCACTCATGCTTCACAATCTGTCTACAACAAAAGTGAAGGAAATCCCCGCGGCGATGGGAGGAACCAGCGTGGCTTACTCGCCGAATGGTAAATTGCTCGCTGTCGGTGCCCATGGGACGACGTGGCTTTTGGACGCGGCCACTCACGCCGTGCTGAGAAAACTTCCGGGCCACCATAACCGTCGCGGCTGCGTCGCCTTTTCACCCGACAGCAGATACCTTGCCAGCGTTTCCGATGGCTACGGCGGCGAGCACGACCGAACCATTCGCATTTTCGAAATGGCCAGCGGATCGGAGATTCTCCCGTTCAAGAAAGATCTGCCTATCTTCGCAGCGGCGTTCTCTCCCGACGGCAGCAAGCTGGTCGTCGGCGGTGACGATGCGACGGCGGTGGTCCTCGATTTACACAATCTCACCGGCAAGAAACGCGCCGATCGGTTGTCCGAAACCGAACTCTCAGCCCGCTGGGAAATCCTTTCCAGACTCGATGCCGCCGGGGCCTATGAGGCCAAGGTTGATTTACTGCACGCGCCGAACAGCAGTGTACTCTTTCTCGGCAAGCAGTTGAAGCCGGCTCCAGCAATCGATGCCAAACACATACAGGAATTGATCAAGAGCCTCGACAGCGACGTTTTCAAGGAACGCGACCAGGCCACCAAGGAGCTGGAGCAACTGGGCGAACTGGTCCAGGAAACGATGCGCAAAGCGCTGGCCGGCAACCCGCCGCCCGAAGCCCACCAGCGGCTACAAACTCTGCTATCCAATCTGGACCAGTTCACGCCAACTCAATTGCGAAATATAAGAGACGTCGAAATCCTGGAAACCATTGGAACGCCCGAAGCTCTCAAGATCATCGATCAACTTGCGAAGGGAAATCCCGACGGCCTGATCACCAGTCAAAGCAAAGCAGTTGTTGCAAGAGTCCAAAAAAAGAAGAGCCCGCTGCCGGAAATCCCCAAAGCCCAATCGAGTGTCGCCGACAGCCAACTGCCGTCGAGCCCAGTTCTGCCGGACCTTCAAGGCGATCCCATGCCGCCGGGTGCCATCGCCAGGCTGGGCAGCGCCCGCTGGCGGCTGATGAGTGATCCGCTGCGAATCCTTGTTTCTCCGAATGGGAAAATGGTCGCAGTCGTGAACGGCCCAGGCTCCCTGGAAATACTGGATGCGCAGTCCGGAAAGAAAATCGAGCGCATCGGGAGTTGGTTGCCCGGCCTGGAGCTCGACCTCAGTGGAGGAGTGGCTTTATCCGCGGACTGGCGGAAAGTCGGCTTGGTGGAAATTGCAGAATCCAAAGGTGTGCTGGCAGTCTTCGATCGCGGCAAGTCGGAGAAGGTGAAAATCGGTTATTCTCGAAAAAAGGAATCGCATCCAGTTCCGACCGTAGTCGATGAGGGCGGGTTTTCCGCATCAAGTACTATGGAGTATCTCTCGGCGACGGAATTTTCTCCCGATGGCCGGACACTGGTCGGTTCCGTTCGATTTGTATGGAGCCATTTCAGCAGCAAGAAATCCGAGGTAAAAGAAAGCCACTTGATCGCGTGGGATTCCGCCACCGGCAAGGAACTCTGGAGAATCCTGGCGTCGGCGGAAGTAATCAACTCCATTGCCTTTTCTCCCGATGGCAAAACCCTTACGGTCGTGGATAGCGCGGGCATCGGTTTCCGGGACGCCGGCACCGGCAAGGAAATGCCGCCGTTGGCCCTCCAAAGATCCACTGTTTTCCGCGCCTTATTCACCGGACCGCAAATGGCTGGCAACGGGCGGCAAGAATCAAATCCTGCTCTGGGAAGTAACCACTGGCAAGGTTGCCACAAATTGCCGCTGGATGGCGATCAAATCAGAGCCATCGCGTTCACTCCTGACGGCAAACTCCTTGCCGGCGGCGGCGAGAAAACCATGCGATTCTGGGATCCAGTTGCCGGCAAGCATTTGGCCGACTGTTCCGAGTTCAAGAACTTCGTCCTGGCACTTGGCTTTTCCAGCGATGGCAAAACCCTTTTCTCAGGCCATGTCAGCGAAAATGTTCTGCGCCGCTGGGATGTCGCCACGCGGAAGCCCATTGGTGAAATCACCGGCGCGACGGCACCGGCCCAAATGCTTTTGTTTTCCCCTGACAGCAGCAAGATTCTGTCGTCTTCGAAGGGCAACAATCTTTGCCTCTGGGAGACCCGGACAGGCAAGCCCTGTCCGCTGCCTAACAAGGCGCAAAGCAACTCAAAGGCGAATGGCTTGCTTCTTTCGGCCAAAACAGTTTGCTGCGGTGTGAAGATCGTTTTTCCGTGGGCTTTGTCAGGATCCTCATCGGCGCGGATGATCCCGATGAGCGGCGTGAAGGGCTTCTTGGATCGTCGGCCGATGGCCGGCACATCCTTGTCCAATCGGATAATGGCAACATTCGTCTACAGGTTCTGAAAGTGATTGAGAGCGAAGCCAAAGACAAGGAAAAACCGAAGGAAGTCATCGGAGCGCGGCGAATTCATCTGGAAAGAAGGCAAAGCGGTGAGTGCCGCGCTGTCGCCCGACGGCAAGACGGTCGCCGCCGCCGGCAACGGCCTCGTTTGTTTCTTCGACGTCGGCACGGGTCAGGAAAAGTGCTATCGATATCCCACCAGCGAAAAACCAAGATGGTGGAATCAAGCATCGAATGTCAAGTTTTCCGCGGATGGTTCGCGGATTGCGCTGGTTGGCGAGGACAGCAAACTCCACGTCTTTACAGTCAAAGGACGAGCGGGAATCGCGGAACTGGTGGCGAGGTTCGGCGGTCTGTCTGGTGTGGCGTTTCGCCGGATAATCAGACTCTACTGACGACTGCGAACAATACTCCTACGAATGTCTGGGAAGTCGCCACAGGGTTTGAAGGTTCAGGGCTGAACCGCAATCTACGCCTATTCGCCCGACAACCGTACGCTGCTGGAATCGTGGGAAACCGTGAAAGTGTTGGACTTGTATACGGGCGGACTATGCTCCGCAAGATCGAAGGCAATTCGTCGAGCCGGTTCGGATTAGCCCGACAGCAAATGGTCGCTGTGCGGCGCAGCCATCAATAACCATCAGCCGCTGAGAAGATGCGGCAAACCGATGATAAAAAAGCCTGTCGCGAAATCTCGACGAGCTCCGGCTCGCCCCGGCCGGCCTCGAGGCGATCGCGGGATCTGGCGACCCCGAGCAGGTGCCATCGCCTTTCTGGACCATGCGACGCCGATCACAAAATCGATGTCGAGCGGGCTAGCCGCCTGATTGCCGAATTGAACAACGACCAGCTTGCCCGGCGTGAAAAAGCGATGAACGAGCTATTGGGATTCGGAATACTTGTGGGACCGGTTCTGCGGGCCGCATTGATTTCCAACAAGACGCCCGATGTTTCAAAGAAGCGAATCGAAAGGCTCTTGTGAAGAACTGGATCAAAAACAGACCGACATTTCCACGGACGATGTTCTTCACATTCGTGCTGTTCAGGCGCTGGAGCGGATCGGCACCAGACGGGCCCGGCAATTACTGGAGAAGCTGGCCGGGGGCGGAATTAAGTCCGCGAACACGGTCGGCGGTCGAGGCGCTGGAGCGTTTGGGGAGGAATTGAAACAAAATCGCGACTGGACCGCTGTTGGGGATCTGTGCTCATCAATCGGCATTGAAAGGCGGCGAGCGCTGGTCGCGATTCCGGAGTTTTAGTTTCGCATTTCCATTTCATGGGGATGTTCTGAGTTTCATCGAGCTCCGCGAAAGGGGAGAAATCCATGTATACCCGACGGCGTAACGGTTTGACCTGGCTTGTCCTCTTGCTAGGTAGTTTCAGCTCACACACGGCTGTGTTCGCCTTTCCAAAGCCAATGAAGGAAGAGCCGAAGCCGATCCCGGCAAATGTGATCGAGGGACTGGACCAAGCGTGGTGCTACTCACGGGTGGTGCTGGGAGGACAAGGATGGTTATCTGCGATTTGCCAAAGTCCGAAACAAACTCACCGAGGCCATTCCTGCATTCATGTTCGATCCGATGACCCGAGACGCGGATTTGAAGCAACTTTTTTGGCGGATTGGAACAGACCTTCGGGCTGTACTTGAGGGTCACGAAAGTGACAGATGAGGGGCTGAAAGAACTGAAGGAAATCAAGCAACTCGCCTTTCTCGACTTGGCTGGCACAGCAGTGACTGATGTGGGAATAAAGGAACTGAAAGATCTCAAACAACTCACTTTCCTCAACTTGATGTTTACGAAAGTGACGGGGGTCTGGCTCAATGCGT
>CAWAMR010000006.1:0-333228 GCA_963783095.1 uncultured Planctomycetota bacterium
GACACACGCCCACGATATGTCGAAGGTTCTGAGCCATAGCGGTTTGAAAACGAACGACATAGAGCGTCAGAAGGCCCGTCAAAAGAAAGATAATGAGCGTCAATGAAAGGACGTTCGACAGGCGATCGAGAAACGAACGGTGTGCAAGATAGGCACGATGTTCGGCTTGGAGGACGCAAGTTTCACCACATTGATTCTCTGCCCGCGCTTGATGAGGATTGCACCGGCAGGATATTCATCCAGCGGCGGCGAGGTTGAAACACGGCCCGATTCCCCGTCTTCGATTAGATCTTCCTGTTGCGCGGCATAGGCTTCGTTGGGTACTCGAAGGCGACGCGAGCGCGGAAATCGTGAGATAGAGTCGAGCCGAATCGATAAGGGAAAGGAGGTCCGTGACCGGCGAGCAAGGCGACCACCAAACCGGCGGTGAGAAAGACGACAAGGAGGCGAGCCAAAACCGCTTTGCGCCAAACGGGTGGAATTAACGGGGGTTCCACGTGCGTCGAACGACGTCGTCCGTTCCAGTGATCCAACCTCGACTGTTTCTTGCCCCAACCGAACATAGGTTCGTCCTTGAACCCTCGGATAACTTACTTTTTCTTGGGCGTTTCATCGTCGTAGGCTTTGACGATCTGCTGCACCAGCGGATGGCGAACAATATCCGCTTCGTCCAAATGCACAATGGCTAATCTCGGAATGTCCTGGAGCCGGCGTACCGCGTCGATCAGGCCGCTGGGCATGGTGCGCGGCAAGTCAATCTGGGTCATGTCGCCGGTCACGATAATCTTGGAGTTCTGGCCCATTCGGGTAAGGAACATCTTCATCTGCGTCACCGTTGCATTTTGTCCTTCATCGAGAATGATAATGGCATTATTGAGCGTTCGGCCTCGCATATACGCCAGCGGCACGATCTCGATGACATCGTTTTCCATATCGCGCCGAACCTGTTCTGGGTCGATCATATCGTGCAGCGAGTCGAACAGCGGGCGCAAATAAGGGTTAATCTTGGCAACCAGGTCGCCCGGCAAAAAGCCGAGGCGTTCGCCTGCCTCAACTGCCGGTCTTACCAGAACCAACTTTTTCACGATTCCCTGCCGAAGATGCGTCACCGCCATGCCGACGGCAAGGAAGGTCTTGCCTGTTCCCGCAGGACCGACACAGATTACCACTCGTTCTCGCGCATGGCCTGGACGTAACGTCCTTGACCATCGAGTGCGCGGGCGAAGATACTTGCCACCCTCCAACATTGTCAAGTTCTGTGAGGAAACGCGTTCGGACCCGGCGCGAACGACTTCGCAAATAGTCTTGACATCTTCGGCCGTGATCTTCCGCTGGACCCGCAAAAGCGCGCGCAGCTGCTGAAAGGCACGCTCGGCCTGATCAACCGCTTCCTCGGAGCCGTCGAGTTGCACGACATCGCCACGCGCAATGACGCGAACACCAAGGGCATCCTTGATGAGCCGAAGATATTGATCCCGAGTACCAAAAAGGAGGATCGCTTCTTCTCGGCTATCCAGAGGGATGGAACGGGAGACGGTGGTTAATTCGGCCATTGCGCTCTCATGGAGGTTTGGTCGGTGGTGTCAGTTGATGAGACAAGTCTGCTGGCTCACATGTTCATTGGAGAGGTCAGAGAATTCCAGGATTACAGCATCACATCTTTTAGCATATCAGTTCAGGCACTCAGCCGACGCTCAGAGTTGCGACCGTAGGGGATACCCCGCGTTCTACGCGAACGCGGCTACCACGCAGGAAATCATTTCCCGTAGCCGCGTTCGCGCAGAACGCGGGGAACCGCAGGCCGCTAACGACATGGGCCGGAGCGGGGCTGCTCGAGATCGCCTTTCTCCTTCTCGTCCTTCCTCTTCCATTCGGCGAAGTGGTCCCACTTGCTGGTGATGGAGCCGTATTTGGCGCGGTCGCCGTTGCTGACCACCAGGAAGGCGTTGTGGTGAAACGCGGGCATAGTCGTGGCGAGTCTCGCCGCTGGGGTCGCGCGGAGACCGGCACGCCGTCGCGGATGAACTTGTAGAACTGCTGGTTGTGTTGCACCAGCGAGCGCACGAAATCGACCTGGGTCAGTTTCTGAAACGCCTCGCTGCGCCGAGTCCGGCAGCGCTGGATTGAGGCGGGTGAGTGCCTGGTGCAGGTCGCGTTTCAGAACGGCATCGCGTTCGCTGTCCCGGCTCAGCGTGCCGTGCGGACCGAAAGTTTCATCGTTCCAGGCGAAAACGCTGTCCCAGCCCAGCGTATCGTGGAGGTAGTCCGCGAATGTCTGCTGGACCAGCCGGTCTTCGCTGTTGATGTCGGTAATCATGAGGGTTCACCTCACCATCGTAGGGCAAGCGTCTCGCTTGCCACCATCGTAGGGCAAGCGTCTCGCTTGCCTGTGGTTCTCAGCATCGTAGGGCAAGCGTCTCGCTTGCCTGTGGTTCTTCGTCGGCCACGCCTTTGGCATCGGCGGACGGGCAAGCGAGACGCTTACCCTACGTTCCGCGAGGGCAAGCGAGACGCTTACTACGTTCCGCAAGGGGCAAGCGAGACGCTTACCCTACGTTCCGCTTGGGAACGTGAAGGTTCTGCCGGAGTCGAACCCTCGGTTGCGTTCAGCGAGAAGCGCTATTTTTGTAGCAATTTGTAACATTTCATTCGCAAGCATGTTCGTTTGCATTTGCGGACCTTGGATGAATACGCCGAATTTGTAGCCATTTGTAGCGTCTGCGCCAGTTTTCGGGCCCTCATCAGCAAAAACTTCGCCAATCCATCAAATCGATAAGCGTTTGATTGGCTTTAGTTCTTGGAAGCGTCTGCGCCAGTTTTCGGGCCCTCATCAGCAAAAACTTCGCCAATCCATCAAATCGATAAGCGTTTGATTGGCTTTAGTTCTTAGAAGTATTTTGTAGCGTCTGCGCCCGGTTTCTGGCTCTCATCAGCAAAAACTTCGCCAATCCATCAAATCGATAAGCGTTTGATTGGCTTTAGTTCTTGGAAGCGTCTGCGCCGGTTTCGGGCTCTCATCAGCAAAAACTTCGCCAATCCATCAAATCAATAAGCGTTTGATTGGCTTTAGTTCTTGGAAGCGAACGATCAAAAGATCATCATCGCACTCTGATTTTTTGTAGCGGTTTGTAGCGTCTGCGCTTGGTTTCGGGCCCTCATCTGAAAGTAACTTCGCCAGAATATCAAATCAATAATCGTTGGATTGAGGCGAAGTTTCTTGGAAGTGATTTGTAGCGTCTGCGCCCGTTTCGGGCCCTCATCAGCAAAAACCTCGGCAATCCATCAAATCGATAAGCGTTTGATTGGCTCTTAGTTCTTGGAAGCGTCTGCGCCCGGATTCGGGCCATCATCAGCAAAAACTTCGCCAAGCCATCAAATCGATAAGCGTTTCATTGGCTTTAGTTCTTGGAAGTCCCCCTTCAAATCGGTCGGCGGTCTTTACCTCGAAAAAGTAAAGGCACCCGTATTCCCAGTCTCTATGTCATATACCCCAATCACTAACCTCGCCGACGCACCGCGCTTTCCTCAAACCATCGATTATGGTGTACCAGTTTGCAGATCAAAGGTCAGTTGAGCGAAAACGCTGGGACAAGAAAACCTCTCGGGCAAGCACCAGCGTTCGGTATCCGGTCGTCGAGACTTAAAGCCATAGCAACAACCTCACCCTTGTCATTCCATCCTCCTTGCCATCGCGGTGACGAGAGCAAATGCCCGAGCTAAATCGAATGCCCCGAATTCGGCTTCCCGCAGCACGGGTCTCAAATGCGATTCCAACTGCATGCGAAGTTCAGTGAGCCGAACGGCGGATACATCAACGGCATCATTGCCGGGCACGCGCAACTTATTTCGGACCAGATCGATCAATTCCGCTGCCTCGATTTGTAGGCCCAGTCGGCGGACAGCGTGGTCGAGGTCATAGAAATCGCGGATGGCGGCCTCGCGTCGAGACAGCGCTGCCCGGAACTTCTCCGCGTATGCTTCAAGCTGGGATAGACAGTTCACCGCTGCCGGCTTGAGTAGCGGTTGTTCGGTGATCGGATCGAGCAAGAGCGTCCGGGCAGCACCGACCATTAGCGGTGTCAGAAGCGGCTCGCGCAGCCCGACTTCAATCTTGATGGTGTCGGCAGCTTCACCGGCGAGGATCGATAGCCGACGACAGCGGCATATTGCAGCGAATTGTTCGCGCCCACGCACGGTTCAACGATTTGGAATGCGGGTAATGTTTCGGGCAATGCCTTCAATGCGTTTTTCAACGCCTCAACTGCTCGTCGGCGCTGAGAGCGTGTTGCGCTGAATGCCATTGGAATCGAAAAATCCAAATCTTCACTCAGGCGATTAAAATCGGCGTGGATTTTTGCAAGGCACGTGCCGCCCTTGAAGACGAGCGATGAGTCCGCTACCGCCAGGTACTCCAACAATACCGTACAGAAATAATCTTTCTCGATGAGCCGATGGTTATAACCCGTTCGCGCTGCGGTCAGACCGATCGCGTCGGAAAACAAGATGGGATCGTCATGAGGGCGACGATCGGTCTTTCGCAGACTCATTGAGGATAACTCCCCAGCGCTGATTGGCGCGCCCGCGTTTTGGCTGGTTTGGAACGAACGGAATCGGGCTGCGCGTGGCCGGTAACTGATCTTCCAGCATTCGGAGCACCCGCTCGGCCGCCCCCAATTGTTCGAGCAACATACCGACGCGCCGACACGTGCCGATGTCGCCGTATTGCAGCGTCAGTTCCGCCAGTACTGCAGGCTTGACCCGCTTCGCTGCCAATTCGTCCCGAATCCATCGATAGCCGCGCGGGATGCCGTCGAACCGCGACCAGTCGTACACCGCATCGACCAGTGCCCGCGCTCGCGACGAATAAACCAGGGTCGGACCTTCCGGCACAGTGGTCGTCTCGGTGGCACCCAGCCGCTCGTCGTCCACTTTGATCAACGTCATCTCGACTTGGCCGATTTTCCGATCTCCGGAAATCCGATTGTTGTAGGCGTAGAGCCGATTGGGGATTTGATCGTCGAAGCCGTAGCGATTGAACGCGTTCGGCCCACAAATCTGATACCGGCCGCCGCAATCGTCCATCAGGGCGGTGATCGCCTCGGCCTGGGTCGGTGCCCAGCGCAGACCCAGCGGCAACCGGGGCGGCACCAGGTATAAGCCGGGCCGAACGCGTGCGATCAGATCGCAGCGGTTCATACGACGAAACAATTCCCGTTCCTGTTCCAACGACAGTTGCAACGGCCCGGTCAGTTCGCCGGTGCGCACGATCCGCAAGCCGCGCATTTGCGCGTAGGCCAATAGCAGCGATTCCTGGCGTCCGAGACGTGTCTTCATGAATGTATTGTATTTCGCATAAACGGTTTGTCAAACCATCCAGGCGAAATACCGTGCAAATCCTCATACCGCCACCTCCCCGCTCATCAGCCGAGGTAAGAGCAAGTCGCGGGCGCCACAGGCTTTGGCCGATTGTTGTTCCAAAATCCCAATTTGGGTCAATGTGACGGAAACCATCTCGACAAATTCGCGGTGTATGCTGTGATTCGGCAAAACTATGGCGATCCGGCCGAGTACATCCTGGTTTCGAGAGGCCATCGTGGCCTTGTTTGAACACTGAGTTAGCATTAGCATCCATTCCTTATGGGAGGTTTCGCGGAATCCCAAGGATAGAAGCAATGTTGAGACTCGCTCTGAGTTTGATCGCAGACGGATGCAATCTGAACCCTGGTCCCAGCCAGCCTGAATTGGTCGAATCAAGACGTGTCGGTCTACGGCTCCTTTTCGCCCGAACACAATATCGCCCGGTTTAAGAACATGCTGTCGTAGGCGGTCCACGACTTCTTCAGGAACGAATTCCAACTTTTCGGGGCGAATGTTGCCGAATCCGATGTTCCGTACATTGATGACCGGTGATCCGTCCTCGCTATAATCTGATGCCTTGAGTTGCGTTCCGAACGGGCCGGTCTGCAAGTCGATCTCATTGAGTTCAACGAGTTCACCTATCGTCTTCCGTTCCCACACCTCCGGCACGCCGTCGATGATGCGCGTGTGTTCGTAGCCAGGGAAGCGAAGGCGCACGAACCATTCCTGGTACAGTTGCCGGGCCGACTCCTCCAACAACGCCATCCGCCGCCGGTTTTTCTCGATCAGGTCGTCGTAGGCGGAGAGGATGTTCGCGATGCGCCGCTGCTCACCAATCGCAGGCAACGGGACACGAAGTGCTTCCAGGCTAGTGATGTTTAGATTTTGCTGGAACGCACCACGAGCGGTAGACAACACGTTTGCTCGCCCAACCGGCGAGTTAAAGTAGTAACGGAAGAACTGCGGGTCAGCGCTACAATCGAGCCGAAAACGAATCAAGAACGCACCTGGAAGCACTGGCAATGAGAACTCCTTGAATACAGCAGTGATTCACAAGTTCCTGATCTACTTATCACCAAGTCACCTGTTTGGAGAAAGTGGCTTTCAAAGGTTCCTTCATTCAATTTGGCAAGTGGCATGGTGTCGTAGTCAATACGGCCGTCTTCATCGAGGTCTGTAGTGCGCAAAAGTTGCAATGTTTCCATCAGTTGCATAGTCAGTGCACTGAATCGTGGCCCAAATGCACTGTCTGACACAATCTCTCCAAAAGGAACCTCATTCCATTTGTTTGGCGAGCGACGAATCATTGGCAGAGATCCTCGAAGTTCTTTTGAATCTTCGCGGCCAGTTCCACTGCCTCCTGATCCGAGTCGGCAAGTTCCGTGTGAATGTCGCGCATCGTCTGCTCGAAGTCGAAGTCTTCATCCACCTCCGCTGAGGCAACGCCGACATAGCGCCCAGGCGTCAGGCTCCAATCCGCTGCTTCGATCTCGGCCCGGCTCACCCGCTTCACCAAACCAGGCACATCGACCAGCTTGCCTTCGGGGAAGCGATCCAACAGCCAGGCCGCCTGACGATGAAAATAGGTCGCATGCCTGAGCTGGTCGGTCGTTGCCTTTCGCGCACTATCCATGTCCTTGAGCAAACGGGCCAGCCTGCGCCGGTCGAATACGAAGTGGGAGATTTCCCCCCTCGTTGTCATCCTCGAGATTCTTCAGAAAGACGCGGGCTTCATCCGCTGCGCACGCCGTCAGTTTGTAAATCAGATCGATCTGCTTGACCATGCCGCGCAGTCTTTCCGCAATGGGATCGAAAGCCTGACGGGCTGCGCCTTGCTCGGCAACGGTGGCCAATGGCGCATCGGCGTACTTCCTGAAAAACTTCACAATTCCCGATTCTAGCTCCGAGCGGTCGGTACTGTAAGCCTGGTAGATTTCCGAAACTTCATCCGCAGCGCTCAGGAATTCGCCATCGTCAACGGGGTTTTCCGATTCTTCGATCTCCATGCGGACATTGGCGAAGACCTCGTCCACGTTGCCGAAAGAAGACTCAAAACTGCAAAGTGTAGTGCCGACCTTTTTCACTTCCGCGCAGGTCGAGCGAAGGTAGTCGGCAACCAGCTTCAGGAAGCGATCGTTCTGGCCGCGATAGAGCCAGACAATGGCGCTGAGATTGACCATCTGCTCCGGAGAGAAATCGTTGATGGTGCGATTGATCTTGCGATAGACGTTGCGAGCGTCGATCATCAGGACCTGCTCGCAGCGCTCTTTCGGCTTGCCCCGGTCGAAGAACCACAACTCGCAAGGGACCGTCCGCGTGTAGAAGAAGTTCGAGCGGATCGACATCATCGCATCCACGTCACCGGTCTGGACGATCTTTTGTCGAACCTCTCACAGAACGAACCACAATCATTCACATCATATCGATCTTCAAAGTAGACGTTGACAAGTCAACGGTTTCGCTTCTTCACTTGGTGTCGAGAATGCAGAAGTTATCCCCCTCGTCGATGGCGACCTTCCAGGGTTTCGTTTTCGTCGAGCCATACGGGTCGTGCACGGTCAGTCCTTCGGCGGAGGATTTTAGGACTGCATAAACGTGACCTTTCGACCCGTAAATGATTGCTGCGCACCTTTGAAGACCCGCTTCGACCTTTTTGCGGATGTTGGCATCCTTGGCGGACAGATCCACCCGCGCCGACCGGTCAGGATGCCAAACGCGTCATTGGCACCGCCGCCGTGTGTCTTCTCAACGGTTTGCGACGGGTCCCACTCATGCACGGCCTGGATGACACCGCGATGCAACGCAACCACCCAGTATGCTCTCTGCTCACCGGGATTGATCTTGGCGTCCTGGTCGGTCGTCTTCCCGTTGAAAAGCACCGGAATGATTTCCGGATGCGTCCCGCCTCCCTGCCGGTTCTTGGGATCCTTATAGTTGAAGAGATGGATACGGTAACGGTTCGGGCCGACCCTTTGGACTTGCTGAGATAGATCGACGCCGCTGTATTGCAGTGCTTCCATCGAGGCGAGGATCCAGCAGGTTGCACTACCTCCCTGTCGAATCAAATCATAGGGCGGAGCCGGCGGCCTTCTCGGGCCGGCTTGGCTGGTCGCAGGCATCAATATCAGCAGACAACTCAGGATGAGAAACTTGGAACGCATGTTTTGCCTCCCGACAGCAGTAGCGGATCAGCGAAGATTACCTCTTTGACCGTAGAGGTCTCACACTAACAAGAACTCTGCGCGAGGCGCGACTTGCGGGGGAGTTGAGGAGAATTTCTCTGAAAATGGATAGGCGCATCCTTCCGGCAGCGAATGGGATGATTCAGGGTCCGATGACGGCGATTTGAGAAAAACGGTTTGTCTTTCGATCAGTCTCGACCATTCAGCAATCAGGCCATCGCATTCAGCAAAACTGAACACGTTCCGGACTATGCAATAACCTCGGATATCGAGATTGAGGCTTTCATCCATGCGATCTCCTCGCTCAAACCGACCTTCACTCGGTTCAGATGCCGTAAATCGATCTCGTTTGAGTGCTTTGTTTTTCAATGGCATGGAATGATGAGGTGAACTATTGGGACTCAAATTCGTGGTAGCGGATTGCCAGAATCTCGACACGAAGATCATCCTGGATCACGTCGAAAAAGACCACCAAATTCCCAAATATGGCGACTCGTGTGGCTCCTGCTCGGCTTTCGCCTTCGAGCAAGGGATTTCCCTTCAATCGGATATCGATTAGGTGAGCTTGTTTGGTAACGTAATCGCGCAGAAAGGGATGTTCGATCCAGATTGCAGCTAACTGCTCTTCCGCCTGGGGCTTCCAGATTATTTGATACATGGCTGGCACCAATACATTTGCAGTTGCCGCCCCAAGAAATTCACTTCTCAGTCCCCTCGATCTTTCTTAATCGTTCGATCACTTCGTCCGTCGTTCGACCTGCCGGGTGTTTCCTGGCCTCGGCGAGTTCGTCGTCGCTGACCAGCGAATTAGCAAGCTGATAGCGTAACCTGTTATGTGCTTCCGGTGAAAGATAGTAACCCAACAATCGCCCACTCTCGTCGCACAATTCCACGTGATCGCCCATTTTTTGGATCTCTTGCTGAATGTGAGGCAGCAGTACAAAACGCGACATTTCAAATACCTCGAATTAAACCGTTGAATTGACTGTCTGCGTTCTTGGCCGCAAAGACAGCAGCACTTATCTAAACGGTAACATAATCGAAGGGCCGAAAAAAGGCCGATGGATTAAGGAAAGACAAATTTAGAGAACGAACCACAGATAAGCCACCGGCGCAGCAAAGATCAATGAATCGATCACATCCAACACCCCACCGAACCCGGGAATCGCCCGCGATGCATCCTTGATTTGCGAATCGCGCTTCAAAAGCGACTCTGCCAGATCGCCCAGTTGACCCGCGATCCCGACCGTGATGCCAAAGCCGATCGCTGTCGGTATTCCACCCGCGAACACGGAGAAACGCTCCTGAAAACCGATCGCAACGAGCATCGAGCTTGCCAACCCTCCGATAGCACCTTGCCAGGTCTTCTTGGGACTCAGCGCGGGGGTCATGAGATTTCGGCCCAGCAAACGGCCCGTCAGAAACTTCCCTGTGAAATAGGCTCCGATGTCTCCGCACTTGGGGATGAAGACCGTCATGGCGATCGCTATCGTCCCACGCGAAGTCGGCTCGATCCAGCGGAGTTGAGCCAGAAAACAGGGGAGCACACCCAAATAGCCAATGACGAGAAAGGTCAGGGCGATGCGCTCGGTGTGTGGTCCCGGCGCTGTAAAAGTGACCGTCTCAATCAAGAATGCCGCGATCAGACCGGCCAGCGCTATGGCACCGATCAGATGCCAAGAATCGAATCCGAAACTTCTCGGAGCCAACCAATCCAAGAGAGGCGCTTGCCAGTTGGCCAGACACAGCAGCAAGACAACAGGAAGACAAAGTTGTGAGGAAGGCCGAATCTCCTGCCTGAGCATTTGCAAGAGCTCGTGGACGCCGAGAAGCAGGGCACTGGTGTAACTGATGAACAGGAACGGATACCAGGGAGCAAACCAGCGATCCTCGCTTAGGATAAGGATTGCCAGAGCGATCAGAATCGTACCCATCCATAACCGCGTTTGAAGCATGGGCTACCGGTTATGAAGTGGGGGAAATCAGGCCGCCAAATCGCCGCTCGCGGGCGGAATAATCGCGCAGCGCCTGCTGCAATAGCGCTGCATCGAAATCGGGCCAACAGCGCTGCGTAACCCATATCTCCGCATAGGAAATCTGCCAGAGCAGATAGTTGCTCACTCGCATTTCACCCGCGGTGCGAATCAGAAGATCGGGATCGGGCATACCATGAGTATACAGGGCCGCGCTAATGGTGGATTCTTCAATCTCTTCCGGCCGAAACTCGCCTTGCTGCACTCGACCTGCAATCGAGCGCACGGCATCGACTATTTCGGTTCGGCTGCCGTAGTTGATCGCCAGCGTCAGCGTCATGCCGGTGTTGTGTTCGCTTTGACGGATATTCTCATCGATTTCCGCCAGGACATCATCGGGCAAGCCCTGCCTTCTGCCGATGACTGCGAAGCGGATATTCTGGCGTCGAATTTCTTCACGTTCTCCGATGAGATATTCCTTCAACAGCCCCAACAGGAAATCGAGTTCAGCCTTGGGACGTTTCCAGTTTTCAGAACTGAGGCAATAGAGCGTCAGGTAGCCGATGCCCAGCTTGCAACACTCTTCAATGGTGGTGCGAACGCTTTTCACGCCTTGGAGATGGCCCTCAACCCGCTCCATACCGCGTTCCTGCGCCCATCGACCGTTGCCGTCCATAATGATGGCAATATGTCGAGGGAGTTGATCCGAAGATAGGCCAAGTTCAGCCACTGATTGATCCAGTCAAATGTTGAGATGTGTCCTAACCACAGAGTCACAGAGGCCACAGAGAAGACAAATACCAAGAAATAAGAGAATATCAATAAGAACACATATAGTCTTTGCTCTCTGGTTTGTAGGGCGGGTCGAGGCTTGGCGAGGCCCGCCAGAGTGACAGGGCGGTTCACGGCGGGCCTCGCAAAGCCTCGACCCGCCCTACGTTGCCGGCTAATCTTGCAACAGGCTCGAAGGTATTGTCTTCTCTGTGTCCTCCGTGACTCTGTGGTTAGTACGGTTTTGGCTCTAGTTGAATATCACATTTCAATGGTCTGTTCTCGATCCGGACCTACCGAAACCATCGATACTCGCAAACCCAATAACTCCGATAGCCTGTCTACATATCGTAGCGCTGACGTCGGCAAATCGCTCTTCTTGCGCGCTTTGGTCAAATCGGCGTCCCAGCCCGGCATCGTCTCGTAGATCGGCTTGCAGCGCTCGAGCCGAAACGCATCGCTGGGAAATACATCGATCTTCTTCCCATCGCATTCATAGCCGATGCAAATCGATAGTTCCTTTAACCCGCTCAGGACATCCAACAACATCACCGAGACTTCATCGACTCCCGCGAGCGCTGCGGTATATCGAACCGCAACGGTATCGAACCAGCCAACACGTCTCGGCCGGCCCGTCACGGTTCCATATTCTCGTCCGATCTTGCGGATGCGTTCGCCAATCCCGTTTGGGCCATCGTCCAACTCGGTGGGAAATGGTCCTTTCCCAACCCGGCTCGTGTAAGCTTTCACAATACCAATGGTTCGCGTGATGTATCGGGCCGGGATGCCGCAGCCGTTCGGGATTCCGCCCGGCAAGCTGTTGGAACTCGTTACATAAGGATAGGTTCCATGATCGATGTCGAGCAGACTCCCTTGAGCACCTTCAAAGACGATCCGTTTACCCTCTTTCAAACCCTGGTGCAAAAGTGCAGTGGTATCGGCGATGAACGGCTTGAGCCGGGCAGCGTGCTTGAGGTACTCATCGCATAACTCATCCGCATCAAAAGTACGCGGCTTTTCCAGGCTCGTCGAGAGGGCGGCGATGATGCGATTTTTGCGCGGTACGATTGCTCGCAGCCGTTGTCGGAGATGATCGGGATAGAGCAATTCACCCATCCGGATGCCGCTATTTCGGCCCACTTTATCTTGATAGCAGGGGCCGATCCCTCGCCCGGTGGTACCGATCCCGCCACTCCCTTCGGTTTCAAAAACACGCTCTTCTTCCATGTGATACGGGAAAATCACATGGGCATGTTCGCTGACGGCAAGGTTATCGCCGACGGGAATCCCGGCGGCGTGGAGCGAATCGATTTCTTCCAGGAGCCGGGGCGGATAAACGACCAGACCATTACCAATGACCGAACGGATATGAGGCTTCAAAATTCCTGTAGGAAGCAATGAAAGTTTGAAGGTTCGATCGCCCCAGACGATGGTATGACCCGCGTTGGCCCCGCCGTTATAGCGCACCACGAACTGATGCGAATCACCCAGAAGATCGACGATTTTGCCCTTGGCTTCATCGCCCCACTGAAGACCGACGACACAGGTACAGCCAGGTTGTTGTTCTGATTTCACGTCGAGCCGCCGGGTCCATAAAAAAGCCCTCGGCAAAAGCCTTGGGCCTTTGAAAGGAGAGATTGATTTTCCGCTTATCAGGCTAATGGCGATGGGGAGATACGTCAACCCTTTCGAGGAAAATCATCTCGTTTGCTCGACTAACGACCCCGGAATGCCGCGCCCGTTGCCGGCCGGGGTGACGATTCCCCAATCCAACAATACCAGCGACATCGTGATGTTCGCTTTGCAGTATTTTGGGCTGAACACCAGTGCTTTAACGAGCTTGCTGCCGGCCAATAGCAACGGGAGTCCCTTCGATTTGTCGCAGGTGCTTGGCTTGAGTTTTGGGGGCAAGACCATTCAACAGTGGCTAGGCAGCTACGACAATTTGCAGTCGTTGATCGGCCAGTTCAACAGCGATCCGGAGACGGGAGCGGACAGCATCAATCTGGACCAGATATTCCAGGACATTCAGACCCAAGTGCTGGGGACGTTCCAGACCGAGTTGTGGCAAACGATCGCGGTCCAGGTGCTGAAATCGCTGACGCCGGCAGCGGGGTTTTTGCAGATGTTCAGCATGCTGCAAAACCTGGTGTCGAAGGGGGGTCAGATATTCAAGCAGTTCCAGGACTTGACGAGCAAATTCGCGGCGGTGCTGAACGCGGCGGGTGCGAAGTCGAGAACGGCAGTGGCCAGTGCGGTGAGCCAGGGCTTGAATGCTCTGACGACGACATTGCTGACGTTGCTAGGCGCGTTTGGTCTGGACACGGTGAAGACGAAGATCCAGGGCATCTTGCAATCGCTGAAGATGAAGATTCAATGTGCGTTGCAGAAACTCATGGCCTGGCTATTGGGCAAGTGCGGCCAGTGTGCTGCGGCGAAAGCGGGATGCGGCACAGGCAGCAACACCGGGACCGGGAAGAGCCCGCTGGGCCAATGCTTTACTCGAAGAGTGGCCAAACGGAAGGGAGACGGTTTGGGTCGTGGGCCAATGGGCGCATCGGAATTGGGTGAGAAGGTACAGACCTTCCAGCCCGGCGAGCCGGGCTATGGTCAAAGCGGCAAGTTGTCGGAGATCGAAGCGAATCCGTGGGCGTATCGAGCGGTCTGGTTCATGCTGGAAGAAGATGGCCGCTGGGTGAAGTTCGGGATGCTCAAGAGCGTGCTCTGGATGGCTGTCTCTGGCGTACACAAAGTCGGCGATCGCGTGCGGTTCGATCTGGAAGAAATGGGAGTGGTCGGTGAAGCGCAAGTGATGTCGATTGGGCCGTGTCCGGCAATTGAGCCAGGGCCAGGCGCACTGGTCGTCTCGGTGTTCGAGCATTCAGAAGGGGAAATCTGGGAATTGACGGTTGAGGGTGAATCGCAGCCGATCGAATCAACCGAGAACCATCCGTTCTGGAGTGGAGATCGCATCACGTGGGTGCCTCTGCGCGAACTGCGGGTAGGAGAACGACTGTCGGGTGTCAATGGTTTCGTGCCAGTGCTGAAAGTGAAGAAGACTGATCGAAGGGAAACAGTGTATAATATCGAAGTAGAGGGCGATCACTGCTACCGGATCGGGGAGCAGGGGGTTCTGGTGCATAATGCGTCCGTCAATCCAGTGCAGGTTATGGCAACAAGTTCTTCGAGCAGTGTAGGGTTGCGTTACGCAATAGCCACTTGGCGTTACCGAAGACGGGATAGCAACTTCGCCATGAAGGGTCCAAGGTGGGGATACAACTACGGTTATCTTACATTCACCAATCAACGTGGAGTCGGTGGCCCCAATTTTCTATTAGGAGCTGGCCCACAACCTGTTCCTTTTAGTCAACTACTTGGAACTCCGACGCCAGCACCACAGCGAGGATACAATCCCGACACAACGCATTCCGAACAACAACTATTCACAAGATTTGAGGGGTTACAGTGGGGAATGTTATGCCCCGTTTCAGACGTAATCGTTGTTGAGTTCTTTTCCGAACGTGAGCCTTGCGGGGCTTGCCAAGGAGTCTTGGGGATGTTACTTATGCCATACAATCAACCGTTACCCAATGGACCTGGTGGTCCATCCGTAATTCCGATCTGGTTCCTCGTTCCAGACGGTCCAAACAGCGACGATGACCTGCGCCAGTGGTATTTGGGAAACGATGGCATCTTGAGGTAACTACTGAGTTTACTCTTAACGCGGCCGGCCTGCAGCCGGAGACGACAGTGAACAAATCGGTGTACAACTTCTCCGCAACGTGCAGAGAAGTTCATAGGTAAGAAACTAATAAGACAAGACCTGAACGATGGTAGTATAAGATCTTTCAGAAGGCGCATATACTTAGCGGCGAAGAACTTGATCTCTCCCTCAAAGCGGCGTTGTGCTGGTGCAACAATTCCCAAGGTCGGGATACGCTCCGGCCTTGGCTAAGTTGTGGTGCCACGTAGAAACTAATCGTTCGTGGTCCCATTTATAGGAGTACTAAATAGGTGAATTTACTTAATACCGTAGCGGAGGAAAATGTCCCCACGAAACATTTTACCGGAATGAGTTATGATGCGGTGCGGTTGACTATCTCTCCGGCCGGCACTTTAGCGACTCTGAGCGATCCACAAATCGGTTCTTTAAGCGTAGTCGATATCGTTGACTGCGTTATCCTTCCGGAACTAAACAGAGATTTGGTTTCAGCAACGGGGTTCTCGCCGACAGGAAGGCTTTTCGCAAGCTGTTCTATGGGTCAGGGGGTCATTTGGGAAGCTTCCTCAAGATCATTTATGCGATCATTTACTTGGGCTGCCCAAGTAAATGATCTTCCCAGATCGGTGCTCTTTGATAGCAATGAGGCTCGCCTTTTCGTTGGCTTTGATTGGAGGGTATTGATTTTTGACATTAGGACTGCGGACCTGATTACCGAAGTGAGGTTTGGAGCGCCAGCAATATTCACATTGCTCAAGATGGACCTAATAGGCGATAATTTATCGGTTTGTTTTTGCGAAGCCTACCCAACCCAACATGACTACGCGCTTCGTATCGTTCAGCCTTCATCCTCTTATGCAATCACCATTCCTTTAAGTTTTGGCGATTCGTTCAAATTTTCATCAGCATCGCCTCACGCGTTGGTTTGGAGAGGATCTCGAAACCATTCAGAAATCTGGGATATTCAAAAAGGACACCTCTTGCAGATTCTTCCTTTCCAAAAACGGCCTACACATGTTTCCTTTGCTTGCGATGGAACGCATTTATCTTATGGATATGATCCTCGATCGACACGATCCGCCTGGAATGGAGATATTCTCGAGATTTGGAACTTTCGGACCGGGGATTGTGTTCAGAGCTTTAATAATTCTCCATCTTGGAATGTTCTCTGGTCAGGACGGTTAGACCTGGCAGCTATTTTTTCACGGGCCGACGCGAGCGGGACTTATTCACCCAATGTGATATTATTTGCAGATTTGATTAGTGGAAGAACTCTTGGGTGTGCGCGCGGTCACGCATGGCTTACTGGCGAAAACGCGCAGTTTACACCAGACTCCAAATGGTTCTTGTCTGTCTTTACCTACGAGGACCAGCTTTCTAATGGCTTACCTGTTTCTGCTGGCACGATTGCTCGCAGTGATCTCTCGTCCGTTCTTGGGTCGCTTGCTGTTGCTGGTGCATAATGCGTCGGTGAAGAAGCGTCCTGTACAAAAACTTTGATCGCTGCCATTCGAATCAATACATGCCGATGTGTAACTTTGTTTTAATGAATTTGAATGGGGTTTCCCGGCACTCTGCGTTGGCGAATCGAGACAAAAAGTGAAATTGGCGCGCACTGGTCGCGCCGAAACAGGGCGATTTCTTTGATTTTGTTAATTCAAGCCGCGCGGTAATAGTGCAAAAGACACCCAGCATCTGTCTAATGGCGGACATCCTGTTTCAGTTGATTGATGGCATCCATGCCACAGCATATCTACCCAATCCCGCCGAGCTTTGGTACACCAGCTTTCAGAGATTAGACAGCTACTGCTCGATAGAATGGACACCTACTTGGGATCGACGGCTATCTTTGGACTCGGTGCCCCTTGTCCCTTTGCTCTGGTGTTTCATTCCTGCGCGCTTGCTCGACAATCGACCCCGGAATGCCGCGCCAGCGCGTCCCTTCCGGCAGCGTCTCACCCTTCATGACCAGCGATAGCGCTTCAAGCTCGGTATCCGGGAGCATCTCCGAATCGTATAGAATCACCGCGCGCGTGCCGACCGAGCAGCCTGCGCCGACCGTCACCGTCGACATCTTCATGACGCGGTCTTCGAATAGATGCGTTTGCAGAGCCGCCTGGCCGCTCACCGCTGTGTCGGCCCCCACCCTAACCAGATCGAATTCCGTCAGGAAGGTCGTCTCCATATAAGACCGCCGGCCGACCCGGGCACCGAAGAGCCGTAACCCAGGCCCCATGAACGGCGTGCCAGCCAGCCAGTGGAATAGCCAGGGGACCGCGACGTTTTCGTACAGGGCCGTCGTCAATTCCGTTCGCCAGACGAAATGCGACCATTGAGGCTCGACGCGCGGGCGATATCGGCCCATAATCAGCCATTTCAGCCCGGCCACCACACCCGTCACCAGACACGAGCTTCCCAAATAGAGTGCCGGCAATAACAACAGCACCAGCGCCGTCGGAATTTCATCGAGAAGTTCGATGATCCCCAGGGCGAACAGGAACATCGCCACGAAAGTAAGCGCTGAGGGGAGAATGACTCGCAAGAACTCGATCGCGAGCCGGCAGGCGATGAGCCGGGCCGGCGGTTTATAGGTCAACGACTCGTCGAATTTCTCGCTCGCCTGACGACGCGGCAAAAAAATAGCCGGCGAACCCAGCCAGGATGTGCAGGCTTCCACCGATTGATTCGGCGTGATCGACAACACGCCGATTAGACTGTCGTGGTCGAGTACCGTATCTCCGGGAATAAGTGCGGCGTTGCCGACGAAGGCTCTTTCACCAAGAACCGTCTGGCCCAGCACAATCTGGCCGTTAAAGAAGCGCGCTGCGCCGATGACGGCGAGGTCGGCGACAAAACATTCATTGCCCAGTGTCAGCAGGTCGGGATCGATGTGCGAAACCGTTGAGACCTCCGCGCGCGCTCCAACGCGCGTGCCGAGCGCCCGCAGAAACGGCAACAAATACAGGGTCGAGTACAGCGAATTGGTCGTACCCAGGCTCAATACCATGAGGCGGTCGGCCAGCCATTTCCGCAGTCCGAACCACGAATACATCGCATATACGCCCGGCTTGAGGGCCGGCAGCGCCAGGCGCTTGCCAATCACGACAAAGGCACAAGTAACCAGAACGTGCAGCAATCCCGCGGCAGGGGTAAGCGCCAGCCCCAGCCAGATGTCGCCGTCGTACAGTCCCCAAATCAGGACCAGACCGGGCACAACCGCAAGCAATGGCAATACTTCCAACATGATGAAGCCGAGCGCGAAACCGATGAGCAGGCCGATCGACCAGCGTTGCAACGACTCTTTCGAAGCGAGCAGATCGAGCTGCGGATCGGCAGCGGTGCGCTGGGAAGGTGATCCGGCCCAGGTTTCGTGGTCGGGAATCGTTTGCCCCTCGGCGACCAGAGATTGCTCAGCAACGCGCGCGCCCTGGCCGACCGTTGCGCCAGGCGAAACCACCGAGTTGGTTCCGATATACGCTCTCGCGCCGATTCGAATCGGCGCGATCGTCAGCCAGCCGTTCGCCACGGTCGATGGGTCGAGTTCGACGTTGTAGCCGATGCTCGCTCCGTCGCCGATCTCCAAAAGGTCGGGAACATCGACCCGGCTCGTGCCGATATGGCAACCCCGGCCGATCCTGGCTCCCATGAGGCGCAAATAGGGAGCCAAGAGCGGCGAGCCGGCGATGTAGTCGATCGGTGCCGTTTGCAGAAGTTTTCGGACCAGCCACCAGCGACAGAAAAACCAGCCCCAGAGCGGATAGCGTCCCGGCCGAACCTTGCCGAGCAGCAACCACTTGGCGGCGATGGGCAAGAGCAGGGCGATCAACGGTGTCGCAACGATGGCCACCGCCACCCATCCCACCAATTCCAGCGCGGAAAGCGTTTCACTTTCCAAAATCAGGATGGCGAAAAGCGATGGGGCCAGCCAGGGAATGAGCGAGATGAACAGCATCGCCAACTGGGCCACACCTGCGGTCCAGACGCGCGCGGAAGTGTAACGCTGTGCCGCCGGAACCGTGGCATTAGTCGCCGGCTCCACGCCCCGCGGCATCGTTTTCTCCAAATGGCGCGCCAGGCCGCGAATGGTCGGGTGGGCGTAGATGTCGGCAAGTGCCACGCGATGCAAATCGGGGCGTTGCCGCAAGTGCGAAACGGCCAGGGCCGCGAAGAGGGAATGGCCGCCCAGATCGAGAAAGAAGTCGGCCTCGACCGAGTGGATCTCGTTGCCGAAAACGCGCGACCAGGCAGCGGTAATCTCGCGCTCGAGCGCTGTTTCGGGAGGGATCTCGAAGGTGTCAGTCGCCACCGCATAACGCGGCAGGACAGGCTTGGGCAACCTGGCCCGGTCGGCCTTGTTGCTCGGCAGCCTGGGTATGGAGTCGAGCTTCTCGAGATAAGCCGGTATCATGTAGGCCGGCAGTTGTCGGCGCATGCTGGTGAACAGGTATTGCCGCAGTTCGAGAAAATCGATGTCGCCGTCGGCAACGACATAAGCCACAAGTTCCGTTACCCCGCCTGCACCCGCGACCGCGTTGACAATGGCCAGACGAACGGCCCCGTGTTCGAGAAGGATGGCCTCGATCTCGCTCAGTTCAATGCGATACCCGTGAATCTTGACTTGATTGTCGATGCGCCCGAGATATTCGATGTCGCCATCGGGTGTTAGCCGGCCGAGATCGCCGGTGAGGTAGAGCTTGTCGTTGCCGGACTTGGAAACCTGAAAAGGATTGGTGATGAAGCGCTCCCGGGTCAACTCCGGTCGATTCACGTAACCCACGCCGACTCCCGGACCGCCGATACAAATCTCACCTGCCGATCCCGGTGGCACAGGTTGATAGACCTCATCGAGAAGGTGAACGGAATAGGTTGGCAACGGCACACCAATGGTCACGGGCGTGTCCGGAAACAATTCGGTCCAGGTCGACGTGACGGTGGCTTCTGTTGGGCCGTAGGTGTTGAGCATACGCCGGCCTGGCCTGCTCCAGCGGCGAACCAGGTCGGCAGGACAGGCCTCACCTCCCACCAGCAAAGTTTTGAGGGAGGGGATATCGCGATCGAGCGTTGCCAGCAAAGTCGGTACGCAGCAGAGGACCGATACCTGCTGCCCGATCAGGAAATCCGCCAATCCGGATCCTAATTTGCGGTGATCGGTCGGCCCGGCGATCAGCGTTGCCCCGACGGCGAAAGTCGGCCAGATCTCTTCGATGGAAAAATCGAAAGCCAGCGTCATTCCCTGATAGACGCGATCGTGTGACTTGTAACCATAGATCGGAACACAGACATCGATAAAGTTGCAAACGCTCGCGTGGGAGATGATAACCCCTTTGGGTCGCCCGGTTGTGCCGGATGTGTAGAGGATATAGCATGGGGCATTATCCGCATCCTGGATCATCGGGCGTGACGAAGATTCGCCGGAAATGCTTTGCATTACGTTATCGACATCCAGTACCCAGCTACCAATCCGGGCGACGACTTCGGAGCAAAGGGAGTGAGTGAGAATGACGTGCAAGCCGGCATCCTGAGCGATGAAGGACATGCGCTCGGGGGGGAAAGAAGGATCGAGTGGGACGAAGACCGCGCCGCACTTGAGTGCTGCCAGAAGCGATACGTAGGTATTGTGAGATCGCTCGAAGAGCAGGCCGATCCGATGCCCCGGTCGAATACCCATTCGGATCAGTTGACGGGCCAGTTTGTTGGCCTGGTATTCGAGGTCGCCATAGGTCCACCGCTGACCTTCGTGGATGAGGGCGGTCGCCGCGGGTGAGCGGGCGGCAGAGCGTTCAAAGTAATGGTGGAGGCGAGTCGGCGGACCGCTCAAACCCCCAACGAGCGACGACACACCAGTCTCCTGTGTTGCCGGTGACGGCGCGGAGGGTGGATTTGAGATGACGCTTTCTTGAGGCTCAAGTGTCAAAATAGGCATCGGTGCGGAGGGCGAGCTTCGGTTTTGGTGCGAACTTGATTTACGAACTTATCGCACTCCTTCTCAAACCCCCGGACCCGGCCAAAGTATCGATATCGGCCCCGTGGTAATGAATCCGCTTTAATGTTTACCACGAATAATACGAATAATACGAATCAAGCAAGAAAACTGGGTGACAAAGATGCGCACCAATAACATTTAGCCGACGCTTCTTCAAGCCGTTTGTCTTGACTAATTATCGATATTAGGTTAAACTAAGAGCGAGTGGCACGCAGTTTTTGAAGTTGCGCTTTTGGCGATAGTTGAAAGCGTTCAAAAGGACGATACGAGCCCGCAGCGCAAGCAAGGTAAGGAGTTCCGGCGATGCCGCCGTTCAGGTCCCAATACCTTCGGAATTTCGCGGGTTTTGGGAGCCCGCAGCGCAAGCAAGGTAAGGAGTTCCGGCGATGCCGCCGTTCAGCCTTGCTTGCGCTGCGGGCTCCCAATACCTTCGCAATTCCGCGGGCTTTTGGGCAGGCGCAACTCCAAAACACGTAATTAGTGGCTCGTGCCTTCCCAACGGGAGAATTTGGGTGAGTCTCGATGGAGTTTTAGCAGCGAAGTTAAACTGGTCGGCGAACGCGCCGGACTCGGAGACGACTTCCGGGGAACTTCGTTCGTTGGAAGGGCTGCACAACAGCGTCGCGCTGCCGCCGGCAACCGCTGGGTTCTGGAAGCAATGGCGGGCGTTTACGGGGCCGGCGTTTTTAATCAGCGTTGGCTATATGGACCCCGGTAATTGGGGGACTGACCTACAGGCCGGCGCATCCTACAAGTACGGGCTTCTTTGGGTTGTCGGCTCTCAAGCATGATGGCTATCGTCATGCAGATCACATCCGCCCGACTGGGAATCGTTACCGGCAAAGACCTAGCCCAGGCCTGCCGGGATTTCTATCCGGCCTGGACCCGTCTGCCGAACTGGCTCTTCTGTGAACTCGCCATCATCGCTTGCGATCTGGCCGAGGTCTTGGGCAGTGCGGTAGCACTCAACCTTCTCTTCCACATACCGATGCTCTGGGCGGTCCTTATCACTGCGTTCGACGTATTGCTGTTGCTGGCACTTCAGGGAATGGGGATGCGGTTCATCGAGGCGCTGATCCTGGTCCTCGTAACGACGATCGGGGTTTGCTACTTCATCGAGATTTTTGTTCTGCCCCAAATGCACCCAAACTTTCTGGAAATTGGACGATCGCTTACAGCGCCTGGATTTGCCCATGAGGGAATGCTGGTCGTGGCCATTGGAATCATCGGTGCCACGGTCATGCCGCACAATCTTTATCTTCACTCGGCTCTGGTTCAGTCGAGGGCATTGCGCACCGAGCAGCCGACGAATGTTCGTCGGGCGATCAAGTTCAATACCATCGATACGATCGTGGCATTGTCGGTTGCGTTTTTGGTCAACGCGGGGATTCTGGTACTGGCAGCAATGGTCTTTCACGGACAAGACCATGTGACTCTACCGAGTGGTGGAGTTGTCACATTCAATGACGACACCGATTGGGTTCGCGATGCCTATTTGACGCTCGCCCCCTTGCTGGGTCTGACGGCTGCCAGCACTCTGTTTGCGGTGGCGCTACTGGCCAGCGGGCAAAGCAGCACGATCACGGGAACATTGGCGGGTCAGGTCGTGATGGAAGGCTTTATGCGCTGGCGGATGAAGCCATGGATTCGCAGGCTCATTACCCGGCTCATAGCAATCGTGCCGGCAATATTGATTATTGGAATGCACAAGAACGCCAGCGTCACCGATCTATTAGTATTGAGCCAGGTGTTCCTGGCATTTCAACTGCCTTTTGCGATGTTTCCGCTCTTACACTTCACCAGTTCGAGGAAGTGGATGGGGGAACATCGCAACGGGTGGTTTTTACGATCGGCGGGCTGGTTGTCGTGCTTGCTGATCACCGGATTGGTGATCTATAGTCTTCCTGAGTCTGCGCAAAAGGCCGTCAAGGTAATAATGAAATGAACTGGACCGAAGTAATTATGCTACTTCTGCCTGCTTTCATTCGCCAAGCGATTTCCGGTACGGACCTCCCGCAATCTTGCTGACAAGAACCAGTGAACATACCGCTACACAAGATCCGCTTGACCAACACAGCAATTATCGATCGTCAGCAGGATCCCCAAGATGATTCAGTTGAATCACTGGTATAGGTATCAGCGGCGTCGCCAAGTCTGTATTTCCAAACTGAACTGCAAAGTATTTCGCATTCGGTTGTCCATGGGTGACCTTAACTGGCGAAGTGAAAGTGTTCTTGCCGGCGATGCCTAAATCCTGATCTAGGGTGGAATCTCTCTGGTGCGCCTGATTATGCCGCCCGTTTTGCGATCTTTTGGCCTGCACCTGCTTTACCCCCCATTATACGAGGTTGTTCTGTCCTTATCTGCGGCTGCTTACGAGCCTTCAGCACTCGCGCGTACGCCGCTTCCCAAACACCGCTGAGTTGCAGAACTCGGAACACCAAAATCGTTTGCGCCCTGCTTTTTTCCAGCGCATGCCACTGAGCTTCAGACGCTGCGTGTAAACCGTCTTGCACGCCGCTTCTGTCACCCCGCTGCCCCGAGGCATTCCCAAACGTTTGTACTCGTCATAGCACATGTACTTCATCCGCTTGCGCAAGTATCGGTAGGCCTTCTGGAACGCCTCTCGTTTCTTCGCCGAAAGACCGACCTGATCCCGCAACGCCGCCGCCGAGTGTAGCACTCGATTCACGCCACGCGGTTTGCGAAGCATCCATCTCAGCATCTTCCACGCCCAACTCTTGCCGCGTTTGTTACTACCGAAGAGCAACTCCGCCATCTGCCAGACGCGTTGACTGGCGTGGTAGTAATCGACAACGCGCAGCCACTGAAGCGCTGCGCCCGTTCGGGGATGGACCATCTGGGCCAGCACTTTTTGGTAGTAACCGGCTTCGCCGTGGCCGGCATCGGTGACATAGCACAGTCGGGGTAACGACTGATCCCAACGACGCAAGATGTCTTGGAGCAAGCGCGTCAACGCCGCACTCATCGTCTCTTGACCCAACTCGGGTACGTAAGCCAGGTAGACCGTGCCCAAGCGTTTGCCACGCCGGTCCAAGACACTGACCGTGCCGGTGGTGGCCACTTCAAAGGAGCAACATTTTTTATAACGCAATCCCAGGGTGACCCCATCGCGTCCGACACACAACACCGGTTTATGTCGGCCTCGTGATGGTTCCGCCTGTCGGAGCCACTGAAGGACTTGCTCGACTTGAGCATCGTGTTGCTGGGGTGCCAACTCGGCCGCCATGGCGTTGCTGAAGAGTCGCAACTTCTTGACTCCCCAACCCACCGCGCACTCCTGCCGCAATCGCTTCAAAACCCGTTTCTGGGTCGCCCCGGCTTCGCCGAGCAACTCGGAAACGCGCTCGCTTAATGCCGGGCTGGCTCCCTGAACGAGCCCCAAGGCTAATGCCAACGGAAAGATCGAGGGCTCTCCGCCCTTGACCTTATCGCGGTAGCCGACACGCCAAAGCTGGATTTGCCCGAAGAGGGTCCAGGCGTTCTGCGACGTCTTGCGGTTGAGCCGAGTGTAGGAATCACCCTCAAACTGTGCATGCTTGGGTAGTTCATCCACGGCAGCAGGCTCTCGATGATTGTAAACGCACTGAACCAACTGTCGGCCGGCTTCACGAAGATGCTTCTGAAGTTCTCGCTCAAACGTCTGAGTGCCCGATGGCGTGACGGGCTGCGTGAGGAACTCTGCGAGGAACTTCCGTAGGTCTTGAGCGATCAGATCCAGGACATCATCGAGATCGGGTGTGCGGTCTTTCTCCTCATCGAGATCATCCGGCAACTTGGGCAACTTGGGAGTTGCAGTTGCCAAACTCAGAAGCAGATAGATAGAGTAGTTCATGCGGCGTTCCTTCGCACGTGTTGTTCTGGTAAACACTACGAGACGAGGAACGCCGCATTTTTTCAAGATCAAAAGGAACTCAAGGGGTTATTCAGCGCTGGATGCTCGAAAAACCCGAGACTTTCAGCGCACCAGAGAGATTCCACCCCTGATCTACTTCAAGATAAACTATTATTCTGGATCCGAGCGGAACATGATTTTTATCATAAAAGCGAATTATGAGACCTGTCGTCGGATGGAAAATTTCAAGCGATCTGTCCGCACCGGCTTCAAGGTGATAAACAAATGTTAACTCTCCGTGCTCATTTCGAATATCTGTCACAAAGGCGGTCATACCGTACTCGGACACCCGTCCATCGGGGGATAGCTGTTCGTGATCGCCGGCATTCATTGGACCTTTGTGACATCCAATGCATGAGACAAACAATATGAAAGCTAACATAACGACGCGACGGGGCAACTTTGGCCAAGATTGCAGCACTTTAGACATACGCATCTCCGACCCATGCCGAACGTGAGGGCTTGGAGGGCAGAGGCGGAATCGTGGTCGCGTCCAGCGAGAAGTCTTCCCAGTCAATCCGCGATTTCTCCGCTGTGAGTGATATTCACGGCCTCTGTTGCAACGGCACATAGGGCACATCCGATTTCCCGTCATAAACCTGCTCGGGCCGGAAGATGCGGTTGTTCTTCAATTGCTCATGCCAGTGGGCGAGCCAGCCTGCCACGCGAGAGATCGCGAAGATCGGGGTGAAAAGATCGGTCGGGATGCCAAGCGATTCATACACCACACCCGAAAAGAAATCGACGTTGGGATAGACGCCCTTGGGGCCGTAAATCGAATTGCAATACTGCTCCAGTTCCAGAGCGGTTTCATATTTCGCCGGTCGAGCCGATTCCGAGAAAACATGCTCGGCCAATTCCTGTAGAACCGTTGCGCGGGGATCTTTCACTTTATAGACTCGGTGACCCATTCCCATTACCTTGAAACCGGGATTCGCGGCGACGTTTCGCATCGAGCCAGGGCCGAGCATTGCTGACCGGGCCGATTTCATCGAGCATTTGCACCACTTCTTCATTCGCTCCTCCGTGCAGCGGACCGGCGAGAGTGCCAATCGCCGCGGCGATCGTGTTGAACGGACTGCTCAAAGTCGAAGCGGTCACGCGCGCAGAGAATGTCGAGGCATTCATGGTGTGCTCGGCGTGTATAATCAGGCAGGCATCCAAAACCTTCCGGACCGATGGCGACGGCTCGCGGCCAAAGAGCATGTAGTAGAAATTGGCAGCGTGGTCGAGATCGGGACAAGGGTCGATGGCTTCGTCGCCGTTGCGCAAGCGGCCAAACGCTGCCACCAGGGTCGGCATTGCAGCAATCAGACGAAGTGTTGCATCCCAGTTGGTGCCGGCATTGGTAACATTGCGCGAGTTGGGATAAAATGATCCAAGGGCTGCCACCGATGTCTGAAGCGCATCCATCGGATGCGCATTCACCGGGAGGCATTTGATCAAGTCCTTGAGTTGATATTGGATCTTACGCCGTTGCCGAAGTTCATGATGAAAGTCGGCAAGCTCGCGTTGCGTCGGGAGTTCGCCCTTGAGCAACAGCCAGGCCGTTTCCTCGAATGTGCTTTCCCTTGCCAGGGTTTCCACGGCAATGCCGCGATAGGCGAGCCGGGCACGTTTGCCGTCAATGAGGCTGATTGCCGATTTGGCCACCGGCACATCGGCCAGACCGGGCACGATCTCCAACTGACTCATGCTTGTTCTCGAACAGGGATGTTAGCGCGGGGTGATGACTCTTCACTGTTTATTGTTACTCCCCGGCAAGCCCGATGTCGATGGAATCTGCCTGAACTTCAACGGAGTTTTCGTTACGTTTTCGGTATGATGTAGGGAAAATCCTTTTGGGAGACCTTTCATGAGTCGAATTCTTTGCCGATTCGCGTTGGGCTTTGCACTGATCGGCTTCTGCAATCCCCTCAGCGCTCAGGACAAACGGTTCAACGGGCAATTCACCTTTCGGAATCTTAAGATTTCCGCCGCCGCGGGAGACAGCAAGGACAAATATCTGACCCTTGCATTTGCCGAGGGCAAATTGATGTTCTTCACGATTCATTCCGACAAATTTCGCTGGTTCACGCCCTGGACTGGGCACGATAAGAAAGCGATTACCTCGGTAGCGTTCTGCCCGGACAACAGCATATTCGCTTCAGCGGCGATGGATGGTAACGTCAAATTCTGGGATTACGACTCCGCTGCGAAGTTCGCCGAAGAGACCGAAAAGTTACAGGAGAAGGAGGCTCGCAAGGTTCCTCCCCCGACGATGACAAAGTTGATTAAAGCACATAGCGCTGGAAGTGTATCGATCGCGTTCTCTCCGGACAGCAAGAAGCTGGCAACCGCGGGCGCGGACGGGCTGATCAAGATCTGGAGCTTAGCGGATACGAAAAAGCCGATTGCGACCATGCTGGCACACAAAGGAGGCGTCCATTGTCTGGCTTTCAGTTTTGACGGGGGCTTGCTGGCGAGCGGCGGCGCGGATAAGACCGCGAAACTCTGGAGGATTTCCGTGGAGATCATGGAAGAGCGCAACCTCGGCGAGCACGAAGGGCCGGTGCTGGCGGTGGCTTTTAGCCGCGATGGAAAACAAATCGCGACCGGCAGTGGTGCCCCGAAGAAACCCGGCCAGTTGCGAGTTTGGGATGCCGCCACTGGGAAAGAATCGTTCAGTCTGGCCGGTCACGAGGACGTGGTTACGTCCGTTAACTTCCATCCCAAGGAACCTCGTCTGGTATCGTGCAGCAAAGACAAGACCCTGCGCGTTTGGGATTTGGAGATGAAAAAGGAACTCTACAAGGATCTCCATGTGGATGGGTTAATCCAGGTGTTCTGGATCAACGATGGCAAGCTGATCGGCAGTTTCTCGCCGCAAGAAGGCAAATGGTGGCTGGGAATGCCGAGATTGAATTGAACAGGCATTAGGCATTAGGCATTAGGCATTAGGCATTAGGCATTAGGCATTAGGCATTAGGCATTAGGCATTAGGCATTAGGTATTACCTAATGCCTAATACCTAATGCCTAGGTAGTGTTGACATTCCAGCCGTGAAACTGGAGAGGCTGGGTTTAGGTTAACAGCGTCACGAGCGCGGTGAAAGCCACGAATCCCAGAAAATTTCGTGCCGTTTTCTCGTAGCGCGTTGCCACTCGGCGGGACTGTTTCATGATATTGATCATCCGCTCCACGATGTTGCGTTGCTTATAGGTCTCTGTGTCGTATTCGCGTGGTTCGACGCGATTGCTGCGCGGCGGAATGACTGCTTCCGCGCCCTTCGCTTCGATCGTCGCCACGAACTCGTCGCTGTCATAGCCCTTGTCGGCGAGAACTTTCTGTGGATCGCTGCCTTCCAGCAGAGCCGGTCCTTGTTTGACATCATGATTTTGGCCCGGCGTCAGAAGAATCTTCACAGGCTCGCCGACACCATTGCACGAAACGTGAATCTTCGTGCTGAATCCGCCGCGCGAGCGTCCCAGGCACTCGGCCTCGGCGTTGCTGCCCTTGGCACCTGCGGAATGCTGATGGGCACGAATTACCGTGGAATCCACCATCAAAACTTCGACGTCGGGATCTTTCAACAGATCCATGATTTTGGGGAACACGCCATTCTTGCACCAGCGATTGAATCTCTGAAACATGCTGTTCCACGGGCCGAACCGTTCCGGCAAATCACGCCAAGGAGCGCCGGTCTTGGCGATCCAAAAGATGGCGTTGATGAACAGGCGATTATCCTTAGCGGTCGCACCGGGATCGCCTTCCTTGCCCGGCAAGTGGTCCTTGATAATGTTCCATTGCTCATCACTGATTTCGTGTCGTCGCAGCATGGGTATCAAGCCTCGCGTGTTCGGTTCCATGATTGAAGGCAACCGTCATGGCTGCCAACCAATCGTAGGAATCCGGCGAGGCGAAATAGCTTTACCTATGCCGAAACTGCGTGGAATATTTTTCGTACAATGGGAAGCCCTTAACGATCAAGGAAGCGGCGAAATCTCGCGGCCGACGAAGCCTCCTTTCGCAGGTTCCGTAAATTGCCTGAGCGAATGTCAACACTGCCTAGGCATTAGCCCCTAATGCCTAATGCCGACGACGTAGTTTTCGTCCCTTTCTTCCAAAAAGCATTTGCATCAGGAAGCCGATGTTGTCCATGTACCGCAAAAACAATCGTCGCGGTTCCTGGGCGATGCGATAAATCCATTCCAATCCTGTTCTCTGAATCCAGCGCGGTGCCCGGCGAACTCGACCTGCTGCGAAATCGAGGGATGCGCCGACCTGAACCGTAACGGGAACTCCCAATTCTTCACAATGCTGTGCGACCCAGATTTCTCCTTTCGGCTGGCCGAAAGCCACAAATAAGATATCGGGTTTCGCAGCGCGAATTTGCGCAAAGAGTTCTGTCTTCTCTTGGGTGGTCCAAGCTCGAAAGGGCGGCGATTGGGTTCCTACAATTTGCACTCCGGGATAACGTCGGCACAAGTTCTCGGCCGCGGCAACGCCTATTCCCGGCGCTGCGCCGAGAAGGAAGATTCTCCAACCCTTGATTGCAGCCCGTTCGCATATCCAAAACAACAAGTCCGATCCTGCCACGCGTTCAGGCAAACAGCGCTTCTGCCGGCGCGAAGCCCAAACCAAAGGCATTCCATCGGCCAGGATGAACGCTGCACGCCGATTTACTTCTTGCAACGCCCAGCTGCGATCCGTCAGCATCGCATAGTGGAGATTTGCAGTGATGAAATAGGATGGAGTTCGATCCGCAACCAACTGTTCAATCTGTTTCAGTGCTTGATCTCGAGTAAATGGGGTCAGAGGAACTCCCCAAACCCAAACGGGATCATGCGTGAGCTTCAGATTTGAAATCGAGCATGAATCGATGATGGTTGGAATGGCAGATGACATCGCGGGGAAGCTTGTCCAATCGTTGGTGGCATGTCTGAATCACGTAGTTAGCCAATATTTAATGCCGTGCTGGGATTTTTGGATAGTTAGATTAATCGGGTTGGAGAAGATTAACACTCTATGCAGATTTTTTTCGCAAAGGCGAAAAAACCGTTTGCCCTATCTGTAAGGGGTATTCTATACTCTCCTTATCCAGCAAATGGTTTCCGCCGCAAACTGTCATTCCAACCCTGCGGCGCAATACTCCACCTCTACCTCGATCATTACGCGAGTTCGTTCTTCAGCCTCCGGCCAACTTGCCGGCTGAACGTGAATCGTCTTGAGGTCATCCATGTTGATTGGAGATTGGATCCTGACCGGAATCGCCATCGTGGGAATGATCCCCGTTGGAGTTCTGTTTCTGGAAACGATCGTCGCTCTATTACCTCAACGTGCGCGGACAGGGATAACGGAGACACCGCGCCCCGAGTTGTGTTGTCATAATCCCCGCCCACAACGAGGAACTCGGCATTGGGGCGACGATTCAGACGATCCGTCCACAATTGGGGAAGGACGATCGCGTTCTGGTCGTGGCGGACAACTGCGAGGACCACACAGCTCGCATTGCCCGTGAAAATGGCGCGGACGTCCTCGAACGAAACGACGTTGCGCAACGAGGCAAGGGCTTTGCCCTGGAATATGGGATTCGTTCTCTGGAAAGCGCTCCTCCCCAAGTGGTCGTCATCATGGATGCCGATGCGCGGCTTGGAGAGACAGCGCTGGAGAAATTGGTTCAGGATGCCGTGCAGCATCAGCGCCCGGTTCAGGCGGTATACATCGAGGACCCGGTGAATCCGGGTTCGCGCGAGCGCTGGTCGGCGTTTGCGATGCTCTTTAAGAATGGCGTCCGACCTCTCGGACTGCATCGGCTCGGTTTTCCGTGCCTGCTGACAGGGTCCGGGATGGCATTCCCCTTGGCAATCCTGCGGAAGACGACGCTCGGTACGGCAAACATCGTCGAAGACATGAAGTTGGGGATCGATCTGGCGATCGAGGGTCATCCCCCCCGTTTGTGCCCCGAGGCGAGAGTAACAGCGCAATCCGCGCCGCACCTGACAGCAGTTCGTCAACAACGGACCCGCTGGGAGCACGGTCACGTCAAGACGCTCTTGACGCAAACCCCTCGGCTCATGTTGGCAGGGTTGTTCGCGGGCCGGCCTCGACTGATTGGGCTGGCCCTGGAATTGAGTGTGCCGCCGTTGTCGCTTTTGGCAGTGCTGTTGGGCTTGTTTGAGTGCGTCAGTTTAGTGAATTGGGGTTTTGGGGGAAGTTTTCTTCCTGTAAAGTTATTTTTGATTACAGTGAGTGTAGCGATTGTGACGATATTACTAGGCTGGATTCGATATGGGCAGCAGATTCTCCCCTTGAATCATTTGCTGTTGCTGCCAATTTATATTTTGTGGAAGATTCCAATTTATCTGAAATTGCTTGTTTCTCCACAAAGGATATGGAATCGAACGGAACGATCCGAGATTCGTTGATTCTTGAGGTATGATTCTTGCTGGCCCGCAGTGCCCTCCCAGTTGCTGGCCGTTTGGGTTTTTCCTGGTGTTGTTCTGTGTTTGAGTGAACTCCATGCAAACCCTTTTGCTCTCCCCGCCGCTCGTAACCCGCCCAGTTCTGCCAGGGGTGCGCACTCTGCCCGTGTATGTTCGGTCGGCAGTTCTTCCCACGGCAGCCTATTGTGCTGCAAAACGCCTGGTTGATGTTGTTTTTGCCGCGACGCTCGTGGTTGTTTTTTCCCCAATCTTTCTCATAGTCTCTTTGTTGATCAAAGTTACGGATGGCGGCGCGGTTTTCTTCCGCCAACAACGGGTTGGTCTCGACGGTATTGCCTTTTGGTTCTACAAGTTCCGTTCGATGGTTCCGGATGCGGAAGAACGGAAGTCAGAACTTGCCGGCCAAAACAAACATCATAATTCGATCACCTTCAAAATGCTGCGCGATCCCGCGTGACCTGGATCGGGCGAATTCTGCGGAAAACCAGTCTCGATGAATTGCCGCAGTTGTGGAACGTCTTGAAGGGCGAAATGAGTCTGGTCGGTCCGCGTCCTGCCGTCATCGCCGAAGTTCAAAAATACAACGCTCATCAACGCCGCCGACTTGCAGTCGTTCCCGGTTTAACCTGCATCTGGCAGGTGAGCGGTCGAGCCGATTTGGACTTCCAACAACAAGTGGACCTCGACATCAAGTACATCCGCGAGCGAAGTTTGTGGATGGATCTGAAATTGATCATGATGACGATTCCGGCGGTTCTCTCCGGTAAGGGAGCGTATTAGCAGTGATCAGTGGTCAGTAGTCAGTGGTCAGCAATCACCGTTGTATTTTCTGACCACTGACCTCTAACCACTGACCACTTCAAGATTGGGTAAGATGTACCTTTTTTGACACCTCCACCTGAAAAAAGAACCTTATTTGCGCTGGATTTGCTAATTGGCCTGAGTCTCCGAATGAGTAAAGTGGAGTGAAATTCCTACAAGGCGGGTTTCATGTACCTGCCAAACGGAGCACTCACTATCATGAGACGCAGCCTAAATATCCTCTTTCTCGGCGCATGTGCCTTCGCAGGTGGATTGGTCGCTACTGCCTTCCTTCAATACCCTGCTGTCATCAATGCCGAGAACACCAAGAATGACCCTCCACCTCCGCCCTCAGGTCCAAGAAACAGTTCAATCTATCCATCGAGCGATCGATTTGAAACCGTGATTCGCCAGGTTTCACCAGCGGTCGTGTCCATCGAAGCCACGAAACCGCCCGCTGTTGGCAAGACCAAGCCCACGGAAGAATCGGGTTCGGGTGTCCTGATTAAAATTGACGGTATGCGCGGCATCATTGTTGTCACGAACAATCATGTCGTGTCGAACGCCAAAGCCGACCATATCACCGTTCACCTGGCGGACAATCGGGTATTTCGACCGACAATGGTCTGGGCCGACCCCGAAAGCGATATTGCCGCCCTGAAACTCGAAAGCGACGACCTCCCGGCGATATCGCTCGGCGACAGCGACCGATCTCGCGTCGGTCAGTGGGTTTTGGCGTTCGGTTCACCTTTTGGATTGAATCAAACGGTCACACAGGGAATCATCAGCGCCAGGGATCGAGGGCAGGTCAGTTTGGGTTCCACGATCCGCATCAAGGAGTTTCTGCAAACGGATGCGGCGATCAATCCAGGCTCCAGCGGCGGGCCGCTCGTCAATATGGAAGGAGATGTGATCGGCATCAATACCGCTATCGCTTCGCACAACAACAGCAACAGCGGCGTGGCCTTCAGTATCCCTTCCAATCTTGTCAAACGAATCGTGAAGCAATTGATCGAGAAAGGGTCGGTTTCACGCGGCTACCTGGGCGTTCATCTTTCGCAAGGAATGGAAGCTGCCGATGCCTTGAAACTCGGTTTGGACAAGGTCCAGGGGGCCCTGGTGGAATCGGTCTATCCGGAAAGCCCGGCGGCAAACGCCGGACTTCATGCCAGCGATGTGATCTTGCAGGTGGATGGTATCGTCATTCGCAACGAGAACCACTTGATCAACCTGATTAGCGGACTGCCGGTGGGTCAGAAAGTTCGGCTCCAAATCTGGCGGGAACGGAAGGTGATGAGAACGGAAATCGTCGTCGGCGACTGGGCAAAGGCATCAGCACGATTGAAGGGGCAATAATGGCGGGGCGCGGTGTGCGGGACGCGGGACGCGAGTTGATGATCGTCATGGCCGAATGGCCCCGCGTCCCGATCCACGCACACCACGTCCCGATCTTGAAAGAAATCGGCTCACGTAAATTCATCGTCTGCTGCCGGTTTGATTGACAGAACTTTGTCGCATGGCACAATAAGGAAATGCGAAACGCCGAGACCATTACTGACCCCGAACTGGCAATCTGGGAACGAGTATTCGTCCCCGACCAGCAACAGATCACTGCCGAACAAGTGCGCTATCTCCTTGAGGTTCGTTTTTCTCCGGACGATCTTGCACGGATCAATTTACTCTCTGCCAAGGCCGATGATGGCATGCTGGGACCGGATGAAAAGGTCGAGCTCGAGCGGTACGTACACGTCGGCCATCTCTTATCCATTCTCAAGGCGAAAATCCGCGGGAAATTGGGGAAGACGGCTGGTGCCAATTAAAACGCATGGACAAGGCGACTTCTGATCTCGTTCGTCTACGTGCCCATGACTGTTGCGAATATTGCCGGATGCCGCAACAGCACGACGATCTGCCATTTCAGATTGAGCACATCATTGCCAAGCAACACGGCGGATCGGATGATCCCGACAATCTGGCAATCGCTTGCGTGGCGTGGATTTCGCATTCATAATGCCTCCTTTTCGAAGTGGTTGGGATCCTTGGAATCAACGCTTCGAACCGTTGAGCGATAACGGTTCGAGACGCTTGCAGAATGTGTTATCGGCGTTTTGGTTGCTTCGGACGAGCTTTGGGAGTGGTCAGGTCTTGGGTGTAGCCATGCACTCCGCGGCGACTTTGGGCGAGTAGCTTCTTGAGACGTTTTACTTCGGCGGCGTCGGCCCATAGAACGCGGTAGCCCTGCACGGGCGTTTTACGATAATGCACCCATCCGCGAGTACTCCAGTCGCGGAGCTTATCGTCGCTCATTTTCAGTTCGCGAGCCAGGTCGATCAACCACCATTCGTCTTTTCCAAGTAATTCGTCGTGGCTGCGTTCGTTGCCGATCAATCCCCGGCGTTTCAGTAGTTGGTAGATCATGGGCTTATTGAAAGAACCGGGCTGTTTGGGCGGGCGGAACCCTTCCTGGTTGAGGACGGCAGCGATTTCCGCAGCATCACTGCCGGCTTGGCGCAATTCGACGACGCGGGCCATGAGCAGTTCGTAGTTGCGAAGTTGCGCGTAGTTCTTCACAGGGCGGATGAATTCATGCCGGCTGTCGTAGCCTCCTTTCCAATAAATCGTCGCTTGTACGTGCTCGCTGTCACAGCGGACCTGCACCACCACGCGGTCGATCAGGCAGCGCAGGATTTGCTTTCGCTCCACGTTGGTCGTAGTCGGTGCGTTCCATAACGCTGGAATGTCCTTGGCCAGCGCCTCGATCATGGCTCGTTCTTGTTCGGTCAGTCGCGGCGGCGACTCGCGCAGGAAGCGGTCGTAATCTTCCTGGACCTGCCGCTCCTTTTGCAGCGCCTCGTTCCAGCCCTTCTCCAGCGTTGCCGCCACCAGCCGATTTTCCGGATCGACGGCGCGGTAGCGTCGCTCGGCCAGATCGATCTCGTATTGCGCTCGCTGGAGACTCTGTTGCCAGTTCTTGTCAAGCCGGGCGCGTTCTTTCTCCACATCCTGCAGCGCCTTCATGCTCAGTTCCAGCGCTGCCGGTTCCAGTGACCGCAATGCCTGCTCCGCGAGGAGCCGGTCGATCTCGGTGGACTTCAGCCCATAACACGTCTGCTCGTGAGCATAGAGAAGGTGGTGCGAGCAGGTGTAGTGGGGCTCGTGGCGCGTGCGGTAAGAGACGCTCATCCGCCGACCGCAGTTTCCGCACACAAGCAAGCCCGTCAGTAGCGACGCGTCCCTCTGCCCGGTGTGCCCGCCGTCGCTTGACCGCGTACATTCTGCCGCAGGCGTTCCTGATTCTTGAGGTAGCGTTCCCACGTGATATAAGCAGGGAGTCGATCTTTGATGAGCACCTTCCATTCGTCCATCGACTTCCACTTCTTGCCCCGGTTCTTGTTTGCCGAGTACTTGGCCTTGGGATCGTTGGGACGCCGGCCATAGGCGTACGCGCCTGCATAAATCGGATGATGCAGCAGTTGGCACAATGTCGGCAACGACGGACGCCGCCAGTCCAGTTCGCCCTTCTTGGGCCCACTGCGCAGACGCACGGGCAAGGAGATCTTGTTTCGAACCAAGTCATGCATCAGTCCGTAGATCGTGCCAATCTCGTCGAATTTGTCGAACACGATCTTCATCACAGACCGCGCCTGTTCGTCGGGATCGAAAGCGACTTCGCCATTCGGCAGAATCACATACCCCATCGGCACGCCATGGAACATCTCGCCGCGTTGTGCCTTGTTGTCTCGACCACGGATCAGGCGATTGCGCATCGTGTGCAATTCGACCTCGCTCATCGTGCCCTTGAGTCCCAATAGCATCCGGTCATTGGGATCGCCAGGATCATACACGCCATCCTGATCGGCGAGCAAGGCCCCGAAGATCGCGCACAGTTCCAGCAAATGATGCCAGTCCTTGGAGGAGCGTGCCAGTCGGCTCATCTCCAGGCCCAGCACGATGCCGACATGGTCCAGCGTCACCTCGGCGAGCAGCCGCTGATACCCCGAGCGATTGTCGGCACGAGCGCCGCTCTGTCCTTGATCCTCGTCGATGACGATGACGCGCTCGGCCGGCCAGCCCAGAACCTTTGCAAAGTCCGCCAACGCGTATTGCCGGGCCGTCGACTCGCGATTTTCCAGCACCTGCTGGGGCGACGATTGCCGGACGTACACAATGGCGAGTTTGTCCAGGTGAGCATCGCGAATCTTCGAGGAGGTCAGCCGCACCCGGCCCAGACCGGCCTGCGATTCGAACGACGGCAATGAGGATTTAGCGGTATTCATGCTCCACCTCCTTCGCTTCCGGAGGTGGTTGCAATTGTTTGGCCACAATTTGGCTCAGAGTCGTCAGCGTTCGCCGCCGATCGTCGTCCCCCAGAGCCGTCCAGAGTTCGTTCAGATACAATATCGCCGGCGGGTTCGATCGTACCTTCAGTACCCCCCTTTTTGGGATCCTTGCATGGAAGTCCTCCTTGACCGTTGCTGCCGATGGAACGGTACCAATCGGCCAATTTCAACAAAGCTGAAACGGATACTACTGGATATGCCGGGGAAGGTCGAGACCGGTAATGTTCAGTGGCAGAGCGATTGCTCTTTCTGCAATCTCTATAAGGACCCGAATCTTTCGGGGATTGACTTCCAATCGGGCAAGATCGTTCGTCTCTTTGATCCGCGCCGGCAGAAGTGGAAGCGACATTTCGAATGGAACGGGCCGATTCTTGAGGGCAAAACATTGATTGGCCGTGCCACCATTCGTGTACTGCAAATCAACCTGGACATCCGAGTAGCACTGCGGCAATCCCTCATCGACATCGGACTATTTCCGCCGATTGGCGTATAAAGTGATGACCGGTCTGGGATACGGGATGCGGTGCGGCGGACGCGAATTGATGATTGTCGTAGCTCGTCGAACTGCCCCGCGTCCCGCGCCCCGCACGTCGCGTCCCGCATCCCGATCCCCAAAGATTTTTCGCGCCGACCCCTTGTAGTTTCGTCTCCTGATTCCGATAATCTCTCTTTACTTTTAACGTGGCTCATTCTCGAAAGGCAGCCTGACCCAGGCTGCTCTTCTTTGTTTTTTGTTCGTCGGGTACGAAGCCCCGAAATGGTGGTATATGGCGGAACAACTGGTTCTGGATACGAAAACCCGCGAAAAGTCCGGGCGACGGGCGACAATCAGCCTCCGCAAGCAAGGTATGTTGCCGGCCATTGTCTATGGGCACAAGGAAACCCCGGAACAGATAAGCATCTCCAAAGAGGATTTTGCCGGCATTTTGAAAGTGCACGCCAAAGCACTTGCGCTGCAAATCAACGGTAAGAAGCAGGAAGTGCTGATTCAGGAAATCCAGTACGATTACCTCGGCAAAGAGGTGTTGCACGTCGATTTTCTCCGGGCTTCGGCGACCGACATCATTCGCGTGGTAATACCGATCGAACTGCGTGGAACCGCAGCGGGACTAAAAGGCGGCGGTGTTCTGATTCAACCGTTGCACTCGATCCACGTCGAATGTACGGTCGCGAACCGCCCCGACTCGATTCGTGTCAAGCTCGATGACCTGCAACTCGGCCAGGCCATTCACATACGCGAATTGGCGATCCCCGAAGGAGTGAAGTGTCTCGATAATCCCGAAGCAGTCGTCGTTCAGATCAAGACCCCGACGGCCGAGGTGGTCGCCGCCCCTTCGATCGAAGGGGCCGTGGAGCCGGAAGTCATTACCGCCAAGAAGAAAGAAAAGGAAGAGGGCGAGGAGTGATCCTGGGCTATGTTGTGAACACAACAGATGCCGATGCGAAGCGTTGTTGGGGTTGCGTACCCTGAAGGGGTACAACAACAAAGCCCAGGGTCGCTGTACTCAGCGCACCCTGGGAAGAGCGCGAACACAACAGACGCCGACGCGAAGCGTTGGGGTTGCGTACCCTGAAGAGGTACAACAACGAAGCCCAGGGTCGCTGTACTCAGCGCACCCTGGGAAGTCTGCCCCACGACAATGGATGATTGCGATGAAGGTCATTATCGGGTTAGGAAACCCAGGCCCGAAATACGCCGGTACTCGCCACAATATCGGCTGTGCCGTGATCGACTATCTCGCCTCAGCTCCGGGTGTAGGGGGCTTTCGCAAGAAGTTTGAATCGCAGGTGGCGGACTTCACAGAAGGGGCCGAACAGGTTCTACTTGTGAAGCCGGAAACCTTCATGAATCTCAGTGGTCGAGCCGTGCGTCAAATCGTTGACTTTTACAAGATTGCCCTGACCGACATTCTTGTGATTTGCGACGATCTTGCTTTGCCGCTCGGAAAGTTAAGGCTTCGGGCCAAAGGCTCCGATGGCGGTCAAAAAGGACTGCGGAGCATTGAGGAACAACTGGGAACAGCAGAGTATCTTCGCCTAAGAATCGGCATTGATTCGCCTTCCGAACATGAAGATGCTGTCGATTATGTGCTAAGCCGATTTCGTCCGGGCGAACGGGCCGCGATCGATGAAGCCATCGCCCAGGCGGCGCAAGGTGTCTTGCTTTGGGTTCGGGAAGGACTCGAAAAAACGATGAATCGAGTCAACGCCGGGCCGGAAAAAGAGAAGTCCAAAGAGAAAACCAAGAAGAAGGAAGGTGGTAAGCCGGCCGCGGGCTCGGATTCCACCGCTACCGATCACTGATTCGGATTATTGAGGAAGCGATGTCCATTCAACATTACGAGTGCTTGTTTCTGCTGGATCCCACCAAGGTTTCCGGCAATATCGAGGGTGCAAAGACCCAACTCCATGCCATTCTGGAGAAGTACAGCGCACAGATCGTTGCCAGCCGACCCTGGGACGATCGCAAGCTGGCGTATCCAATCGACGGCCACAAGAAAGGTCAGTATTACCTGATCTTCTATAGCTGCGAATCGACCAAATTGACGGAGATGCAGCACGATTTTCGCCTCAACGAAATGATCCTTCGGCACATGGTCCAGCTCATTCCGCCCAAGTGGCTCAACGAAATGATGGAGGTCGCCAAGGACGATCATCGCATGGCGTATCAGGCCGCCCACGATGAGCCGCAGCCGGACGGACTGGATCCGCTGTTGGGTGAAGATGGGATACCCAGTTTGAACGAAGGGCCGAGCCGCCCCGCCCGTCGCGGGGGTGGCAGGCATCGTTCGGTCGAGGCGCTTGACGCTAAGGACTAACGCGTAGTTATACCGACGCGCCGGATAGCCGTTGTTGTTAGCTGGAAGCGCAAAACGACGGACTATGGGTTTGTCCGTCGCTTGCGCAGTCCGGCTAACAATCCGTTGATTTTTTGACTACCGACCTTGTGTCCGAATCGGTTCAGAGAGATAGTGATTGGAGTTTGAAACTCGAATTAACTCATGATAGAGTGATGTCGCACCTCGACGACTCCTCACAAATGCCGGAGTAACGGTATGGCCAATTTCAACAAGGTGATTTTGATCGGTCGGCTAACACGCGATCCTGAAACACGTACCTTCACCAATGGCGGTAAGGTCGCAAAATTTGGATTCGCGGTAACAAACCGCAAGAAAAACAGCCAGACAGGGCAATGGGAAGATGAGCCGATGTTCATCGATTGTGAAGTTTTCAATCGTGGTGAGAATGGAACATTGGCGAACCTCGTGGAAGACCGATGTCGCAAGGGCGCACAGATTTGCATCGAAGGCAGGCTGCACCTGGATAGCTGGGACGACAAGACTACCGGGCAAAAGCGAACCAAGCACAAGATCGTCGTCGATAACATTCAGTTACTTGAACCAAGAGCCGACGGCATGGGTACGGGCGAAGGTTCCTCAAACCGTCCGATGCAATCGCGATCGTCTACGCATGTGAGCGGTGGCGGATCGTCAGCAGCTCGCTCCGATTCGGGATCCGGTCACGCACACGAGATGGATGAATCGCCCAGCCAAAACAGCAGCGACGAAGAAATTCCGTTTTAGTTTCAAAACTTGAAGTGGATTGGGATATGGCAACGAAAACCAAAAAAGAGAAGCCGGCAGCAGCAACGGGGCCAAAAAAGCCCGTTAAGAAAGTGAAGCAGCGCCAGCAAGTCCTCAAGGGCAAGCATGGCGGCATGCAATTGGTGCTGATCGAGGATGTGATGTACCTGGGCAAGCAAGGCGACATCGTCGAGGTGAAGTCGGGGTACGGACGCAATTACCTGATCCCAAACAGTCTGGCCGTGGTGCCAAGCCCACACAACATGAAACTGCTGGATAAGTACAAGATCCGCGTCACGAAGGCGCGCGAGGCACGAATCGCCGATTTGAAGGTGTTGGCCGATCAGATTCACCGAACGGCCCGGATCATCATCGAAGCCAATGCCACCGAAGAAGAGGGTGGTCGGTTGTACGGCTCAGTTGGCCCGGCGGAAATTAGCCGGGCGCTCAAGGGTAAGAACTTGGTGGTTGAGCCGGACATGGTGAAGCTGGATGAGCCTATCAAGAACTGCGGCATGTTTCCGGACATTCGCCTGGCGCTGGGTTACGATATCGAAGCGAAGATCGAAGTCGCGGTCGTACCCCAGGCAACCGGGAAGAAGGGATGAGGGATGAGGGATGAGGGATGAGGGATGAGGGATGATACTCCTTCGGATCGCCTGCCGCCTCAAAGCCGGGATGCGGAGCGCCGCGTTCTCGGCAGCATGTTGCGCGATAATACCGTCATTCACGATGTCGTTCAGATTATCAGCACCGAAGACAACTTCTACTTCGATGCCCATCAAAAAATCTTCAAGACGATCAAGGAGATCTACGATGCCGGTCAGCCGGTCGACCTAGTCATCCTTGCCGATCGCCTCAAGCTGCACAAGCAAATCGAGGATGTAGGAGGCTATCTCTATCTCGCCGAATTATGGGATGCTGCTCCCACGGCCGCCAACGCGGTATACTACGCGGGGATCGTCCGCGACAAGAGCATCACGCGCAGTCTCATCAATGCCGGCACCGAGATACTTCGCGACGCTTACGACCAGAGCCAACCTGCGGATGAGCTACTCGGCAATGCCGAGAGGATGGTTCTTGATATCGCCGAAAAAGGGGTGACGGGAACCACTACCACCATTCAAGAAGCCTTGCATGATGCGTACAAGCGCATGGATGCTCGCAAGAAGAAGGATCATACAGAATACAGCGGCATCCCGACCGGCTTCGTGGATCTCGATCACCTCACAGCCGGATTGCAGAATTCGGAACTGGTCATCGTGGCTGCCAGACCGTCCGTCGGTAAAACGGCCTTCGCGCTCAACGTCGTGCGCCATATCGTCGTTGAAGAGAAAATTCCCGTTTTCTTCGTAAGTCTGGAACAAGCGCGCATCGAACTGGCCGAACGGCTGCTGGTCGCCCAGGCGCGGGTCGACAGCCACAAACTACGCAAGGGAACGCTCAACGGCGATGAAATGCAGAAACTCCTCGATGCCGGCGGCATTTTGCATAACTCGAAGCTATTCATCGACGACACCCCGATGCAGACCATGTTGCGGATCGCGGCCAATGCGCGCCGGCTCAAGCTCAAGCACGGCATTCGGCTGGTGGTGATCGACTACTTGCAGCTCATCGAACCGGAAAATCGACGCGACCCGCGACAAGAGCAGGTCGCACAAACCTCGCGCCGACTGAAGTTTCTGGCCCGCGAACTGACGATTCCCGTGATGGCGCTGGCCCAGGTCAACCGCTCATCGGAAGATCGCCAGGATCATCGACCCAGACTGTCGGATCTGCGCGAAAGCGGTTCGATTGAACAAGACGCCGACACTTGCATGATGTTGCACCGCCCTGGAAAATATGAAGGTGCCGATGAAGACAAGATCATCGAGGTTCTCGTCGCCAAACAGCGTAACGGCCCAACGGGTGAAGTCACATTAGCCTTCGTGAAAGAATTCATGCGTTTCGAAAACCACGCTATTGACGGGGCTTTTGGTATCGAATCGTGAGAAGGGCGTCTCATGCGCATCGGCAGCGGTCACGACACGCATCGTCTCGCCGAAGGTTATCCGCTCATTCTGGGTGGTGTGAAGATCGAACATCCGCGCGGCCTGGTGGGGCACAGCGACGCCGATGTCGTCCTGCATGCGATCACCGATGCTCTGCTAGGTGCTGCGGGCTGGGGCGACATCGGTGACGCTTACCCCGATACCGACCCCGCGCATAAAGGCTGCGACTCCGCAAGATTCGTGACGGAAACACTCGAAAAGTTGAACCAATCGGGCTGGAAACTGGTCAATTTGGACGTAACGATATTTGCCCAGGAACCCAAGCTTGGCCCCGTGAAGAACAGGATTCGCGTTAAGGTCGCCGAGTTGCTCGGAATGCCGGTCGACTCGGTAAACATCAAGGCCAAGACGGGAGAGCACGTTGGGCATATTGGTAGAGGTGAGGCGATTGGCTGTCATGCGGTAGTTTTGATTTCGCAAGGATGAGGGATGTCATGTCATTGCAGGTGTACAGCACATTAACTCGCAAAAAGGAGCCTTTCCACAAAAAGCCAGGCGAGGAAGTGTCCATGTACGTCTGCGGGCCTACGGTCTATAAGCCCAGCCATATCGGGCACATGGTGGGGCCGGTGATTTTTGATACGGTCAAGCGTTATTTCACCTATCTGGGTTACAAGGTCAAATGGGTCATCAATATCACCGATGTCGATGACAAGTTGATCGTTCGCGCCAAGGAACTCGGCACCACAGTGAAGGAACTTGCCGAGCGCATGACCAGCGATTACTTCGATTGCCTCAAGAAGCTGAACGTCACCGGAATCGACCAATTTCCACGAGCGACCGACCATATCCCCGGCATGATCTCCATGATGCAACGGCTGATCGCCAAGGGCTACGCTTATGCTGCCGGGGGCGATGTCTATTTCGACATCGCAAAGGATCACGATTACGGCAAGCTCTGCAATCGCGATCCGGAGCAACTGGAAGCAGGCTCCCGGGTCGAAGTGAGCGACAAGAAGCGCAACCCTGGTGACTTCGCCTTGTGGAAGGGATCGAAACCGGGTGAACCCGCCTGGGAAAGCCCCTGGGGGCAAGGAAGGCCGGGCTGGCACATCGAATGCTCGGTAATGAGTCAGGAACTATTGGGCGAAACGCTCGATATTCACGGTGGCGGCCTCGATTTGCAGTTTCCTCATCACGAGAACGAGTTGGCGCAATCGGAGTCCGATACGGATAAGCCGTTTGCCAGGTTCTGGATGCACAATGGCCTGTTGAAAATGGGGAAGGGGAAGATGGCGGGATCGGTTGGGAACGTCATCAACGTCGTTGATGCGCTCAAGCACGTGAGCGGCGAAGTGCTGCGATTTTTCATGCTGGCAACACATTATCGTTCTCCGATCGATCTGGGCGACTTCGATCCCGAGAAACAACCTATTCCACCGGGTCTGGAGAGAGCGCAGAAAGCCTACGAAGCATTTGAGCGGTTCGCGGAGAGATACGAACGAATCACGCAAAAGCGTTTCATCGACCTGGTTGCGCCAACTACCGTTGCCGAAGATAGAAAGTTCTTGCCATTATTGTCCGAGCCGCAACTGACCGACGCTTACCGCAAGGCGAAGATAGAAATTCCGTCCGATGAGGACCGCTCAGAGCTAGACGACGCCGAGGTTCAGGAAAAAATCGGTGACTTCACTGCAGCAGAGTTATATCGCGAGTTCCGGCAACACATGGATGACGACTTCAACACGGGCGGCGCGGTCGGAGTTTTGTTTGAGCTCGTCACGCGACTGAACCGACTTGCCGATAACAACAAGCTCGAAGACTCATCGGCACCCAATCCCATGGTCAAGGCAAAGTTTGAGGAAGGATCGCTCTTGCTCAAAGAATTGGGGCAGATTCTTGGACTGTTCTTCGAAACCCCCAAGTCGGCCTCGGGTGCCAACGACCAACTGGTCAGCGGCCTGATGCAGCTAGTGATCGAATTGCGCAACAATTTCAGGAGCGAGGCAAAGAAGATCACCGACAAAACCGATCCAACGCGCAAGTTGTTGTTCGATCAGACCGATCTCATCCGCAAGCGCTTGGCAGATGTCGGAGTGACTTTGGAGGATCGCCCGGCGGGAACGACGTGGCGGGTGGGATGATTGATTTCAAACTCGATTTCGCCATGTACGCTGCCTGCAGTGAGCATGAGTGACAGCAAGCACTCACGGTCACATCGAACCCCGCGTTCCGCAAGGAATCGACGAGAGCTTTCCCGCCGTCTATCTGCATTTCTACCAGTGTCCCTTGACCCATTGCAGCACCCCATGATTCGGTTCCCGGATGGCGTCGATGAGGGCGGTCGCCTCAAGGACCGTCCACCGCTCGTACCGACTTTCTTCGCTCCAGTCCTTCACGATCAGCCAGTTCGGCTGCACACCGCCGGCATAGAGCCTTCATCGAGCAGCGAAAGGTATTCATAGCCAGACCGTGGGTGGCTGGACTCATACTCGGTCAAGATCGCCCGTATCCGCCCGAGAGTTGAATCGTCCCAATGAGCCATCAACTCCGGCAGCAACTCGAACGTGTCCGCCAGCTCGTAAAGTTGCTGGCAATCCCCATTCATGCAAGGTTCCGCGCTTGCACAAAAGCCCGATGCATCACGCGCAGCAAGCCGGGTTGATTTTCAGGGAGGAACGAGATTGGACATGGCTTCTCCTCAATTGACGATCTTGACCTGGGCGAGCGGCACCGAAGCGGTCTGGCCGGGCGCTCCCAAAGGCTGAATCTCAATGGTCGGAATCACCGCCCTTCCCGCCGACGTGGCGATTGCGGCCTCCAAAGACACGGAGACTCGCTGCTCAACTCATGCAGTTTTTACCTTCCGCTTTGGAGTGCCAATTAAAGGGATCTGCTTCGCTGACGCAACGAAGCCGGTGGAACGGGTGTACCATACCCGTCCTTCTCGAACCCACCGTTCCAAAAAGACTTGCAATTCCCCCGCCTCGTTCAGCCAACTCATCTTCCCCAAGGCGAAATCACGATCTTCATAGAGAGTGCTCGGCTCGCCTAAGTGAAGTGTGACCTCCACTTTTTGAATTGTGATCGGACCATGACTTTCGAGAAACTGCGAAAGGGAGTTCTCATACTGGAAGAACGTGACCGAGGTTGGCATTCGCCGGATCCGAGGATCGATCATCTGAAAACATCGCTTGAAATCGTGTTGGTTCAGCAGATCATAGAACTGCCGAATCCTCCGCTTCAAGGAAGACTGCTTACTCACGAGTTTCGTGTTCATGGCCATACCTGGGAAGAAGAGAGGTGAGGGTTAAACCATTGGCCGGTCTGCGGGTCGCGGTCGGCGCTCACCTTCACTTTGGTTCCATCGGGTTTTTCGTAAAGGAAATACCAGCGCTCCCAGCCTGGAACTGCGTTGGGTGGGTTGGTAGTAGGACCGTCACAATAGCAATCAATCTCCGGTGGCCAGTTGTAGGGAGCATCATTAGGATCGAGGCCGGAAAGAGGGTCGCTCGGGTCGAGACCGTCGCAAGGATCTGACCATAATTGCATGGCGGTAAACTCAACTTGAGTTAGTTTGGCCTCACTTTCATCCAACAAATGCTAATCATACCCGGTTTTGCTGGCGAAAGCGAGTCATTGCTTCGGCAGTTCGGCAGGGGAGGGCGTGCAAAAATCCGGTTTTCAAACCGCTGCAGCGCTTCAGCAAATTGGCGGAGCTCTTTAACCGCCTCGCGTTTGTCCTCCGCAGCCGGCTGTGGCAACATTTTTGTGTAAGGGTTGAGCATTTCAACTTCCCTCATTTGGTTTCAACGGTGATGGCAACCGCGCAATGATCAAAGCCCTCATCGTCGCCAACATGCTGCAACCGCCCCAGGCTAACTTCAATCAGAATCGCCAAGCACGGCCCCGGCGGATACACTTTACTTATCACTTGATACTCTTTCTTACCCGTCTCACGGCTCAAGACGGCAACAAGTTCCGGCACGTTCCCGTTATCGTACGCCTCACAGAAACCCAAGATATGTGGATGGTCTCCAACGGCTGCGTACAGGGTCGATGCGATAGCTTCCCAGTCAGTGGCTGGTCCGCCGCAATTGAAAAAGGCTATGGAAAATCTAATAGGACGCACTCGCAATGATCCCAACCCCAAAACGGCTTAAAACGGCTTCTGCCCCCACCGTTCAAGTTCGGCGATCCGTTAAGCGTGTTTTTGCCAACTCAAAATCTGTCGCACCTCTTCGATGCTGCGGCAACGCCCGCCCCAGTGAACGTATGTGGCCTTTTCCTGGTTCATCGGTGTAAACAGCGAGAACGATTTCAGACCGTCGCCAAGCGGTATCTCCAAAGGTCTCCCTCGATGTCCCAGACTGTTTACAGTTCGTCGGCAGCATCAGCGGGAAGAAGGCCAATCTTACAATGAACGTCCAGTAGGTTCATCAGTGTTCCGTTGCAGTGAACACGGCCGACGCAACGCGCTGGGAGCGATCCCCCAGCCGCGTCAAGCACGTCCTGGGTAACGACATGTTCCCCTGTCGGCACGGCATCGACAGCGAAACGGGATGGGAGAGGGTTAGCGACCTCTATCTCGTGGATGAAGTATTCGACCTCAAAGCCGCCAATCGCGAGGAGGGATTTCCAGACCGTCGGAGCAAGGCAGAGCCGGGGTACTGCCTCCTCGCCAGCGTCGTTCTCGGGAACCTGGAGCCATGTAATCGCGTTACGCCTTGTCTTGCTAAGGAAGTACCAGGGCACTTTCCACCTCCGCAGGTCTGCAGTTCTACTTCGTATAAATCCCTAACACGGGTGTTGCCTTTTGTTTTATGCCTTTTTCGAGCAACGCCAGCGTTACATCTGAAGCGTTTCGTTTTGCCACTTTTCCTCATAGCACGTCAGTCATACGACCACCACCACGCCGAGTTCTACCCGAAGTACTGCTTCCAGTGCGTTGAATGCTTGTTGTTCAAGCTGCATTATTGTCGGCACGAACGAACCTCGTCGCACTGCCTGAACAATAAGGCTGCGAGGAAGGGACTGTTCGATGGGCTGAATCCGCGCGTGACGCTTGCATCGGTGCCAGTTTGAATTCGTGTCAAAGTAAAAGCATTGCCCATTAATTTCAATGGTTCGGGCCACTCCGTAGATGTACACGTCGCGATCGATTTCCCCAACGCCGTCATACCGACCGCAAATAAACACCAATTGCTCGGGCTGCATGTTCTGTGTGAAGTTAAGGATTTGCGGCACGTTAGTATTGACTTGCCCATCGGAGTCTTGGGGGCGTGCGGCACGGTAGGCCACCTCCGCTCCAGAGCGGTTCGTGTGGGAAGTGTCTGGAAGTTGCCGCCACCCGATTGAGACTACGTTCTCAGCAAGCCAGTGCTGCCAGAACTCGCCGGATCGCCCTGGCTTTAACGCCCAGCATTCTGTTCCCAACGTGGTGGAGGAAGACCTAGAGAGCTGCTGATTCCGCGATTGGTAGACCGTCCTGGCCAAGTCGAAATCGATTGCTGGCAGGTTGTGTCCGCCGAAGTTATTTATCCATCCTTGAATGACTCTGAGTTGTATCGCGTCCGTTGGATCGTTCGATTCGAGGAGGATACACGCTTCCTGATTCGAGGTCAGTCCCGAACGCGTAAGATTCGCTGATCCGACCATCGCCCAGAGAGAACCATCCGTGCGGGTAACGAGGTAAACTTTGGCGTGGAGGTTCCCGCCGTGTTCCTCTGGCGAAATCGCTCGTACCCATTTGCCGTTGTCGTGAAGGGCTTCGAGACTATCGGGGTTGTTGATCTGGAAGTCGTTCGAGACGAACAGCCTGAGGCGCGGCACCGCCTGGAGTGCGGACAGCATAGACGGTTCGGGGCAGAAGTATGCAACCGCGATGTCGACATGGGCGGCCGACGCCAACTCCCCAAAAAGGCGATTACGCAGGTCGGTTGTGACGAATTCCAAGGTGCTATACTCCGTTGGTCGGGTAAGAGGATGCTGTTACCACCGCCCTCGCTAACAACCGCACATGCACCTTTCATGCATACGGCTCAAGCATTGTGCAACATCCCTGCGAGATACGTTCCCAGAGGCCAAGTGTTTTTCATCGCTTCCCCGCCGAAAAAAGTAATATTTACAGCCATAAGGCCGTAAATGCACGCCTCTGGATGCAGTGGAAACTCTTCATTTCCCCGGCGCAGACTTGCTCACTGTAGCTTTATAAATGGTTAGGCGCTCGACAGTGCCGTCATTTCGGAATGGGATGAAAGTCCCAGTAAGGTAGATTTTCTTGCCCTTATATTTGGTCGAGAGGTCTTTAAACGAACCGATCTCTGGCGTCAGAGAAAGGCCTCGAGCAACAACATGTACTATTGCGCCATTACTCGTTTGTACCCAGCACAATTTCCCCCCAAGGCCTTTCGAGTCGGACAAGGACATTACGTGGAATTCTCCAACCACGCACACCTCCACGGAGGCGTATTTCTTCGTCAGACCATTAGATGTTTCGCCGTAATCTTTGTCGTTACCCTTCGGCAGCAAGTCCGTAACGTCGACTGGCGGCTTCAACTCGTTTCCTTTTTTCGGGGCGACGGACTGGCCGTTGGCAGTATTTGACACCGCGCTCGTGGCCAGCACGAAACAGCAAACCGCAATCATTGGTCCAAGGTATCTCATCGAAGACTCTTGAAAAGCATTGTTTCCGAGTTTATGCCGGTCGGGCATCTCGGATTGTAGTCGAAAGCCCTTTTTTATTTCTACCGAATTCCTCGACGACCCCTGGAAAGTTTCCTGAAAGCTTCTCGATTGTCTGGCGGATCATTCGCTACTTAACTATCTATACCACGGAGACTCCGAACCCGTCGAAATTGTGCTCATGCTCCGAATCGAGGGGCGCGGAGGATCGCCTGCTAACCAACCTTCACACAAAGTGAGATCCGCAATGAAACTGCGATCTATCTTCGCAGTTGTCGCCGTTTTGGTGATATTTTCCACGACGCTAACCGCAGCTGAGCCGGAGCGATTCCAGTTGGCCGCGGAAGGCGTCCCGAACGTATTCGTTTATCGCGATACCTGCGACGTCTATGTCCTGCGCGACGGCGACGCGGCGCTGCTCGTCAATCTTGGCGACGGCGGCGTGCTCCGGGAATTGAAGAAGCAAGGCGTCAAGAAGGTCGAATGGATTCTGTTCACCGATCACCACCGGGAACTTTGCCAGGGTATCCGGGCCGTCGACCGAGCGACTACTAAAATCGCGGCCCCGAAGATCGAGCAGGAGTTGTTCGAGACGCCATTGCAATTTCGCAAATGGCGGCCGACACTGAACGATGCGTACACCGTTCACGGGGCCAGTTACGTCCGCCCGCCGGCCAACGCCATCAAGCTCGATCGCTTGCTCGAAGCGGGTGAAGTCTTCCGTTGGCGCGGATTCGAGATCACCTGCCTCAGCACGCCCGGAACGTCGCCCGGCGGGATGAGCTACCTCCTGCGACGCGGCGACAAAACGGTCGCTTTCACGGGTGGCGTCATCTACGACGGCGCGCGTATGAGCAACTGGTACGATATCGAGTGGGACTACGGTTTCGGCAAGGGGCTCGATGCGCTGATTGCCTCCGTGCAGCGCTTGCGCGACCTGAAGCCGGCTGTGGTGTTCCCGTCTCAGGGGCCGGTAATTCAGAACGCCGCCGAACAACTCGACACCTACCATGCCAGGCTCACGGCGTTTCGTCCCGACTATCTGCGCGGCTACCCGGTAAACAATCTGACCAAGCGGACGAAGGTCGATCCGATCATCAAGCCGACTGCCATTCCGCAGATCGTGCAGGTCACGCCGCACCTGTACAAGTTCAGCGACACGCTGGCCGGAAAGAATTTCGCGATCATCATCTCGGACAAGGGCCGGGGTCTGTTGCTCGATTGCGGCATATTTCCCGAACCGCTGCTGCACGAATTGATAGTCGAAATGAAGAAACACCTGGGCCTGAAACGGATCGAAGCGCTGTGGATCAACCACATGCACGGCGATCACTTCACGCTCGGCGCGGTCCTGAAGAAGCAATACGATGTGCAAATCTGGACGCTCGACAAGATTGTGGACAAAGTGCGTAACCCGCTTCGGTACGACTATTGTGCCCTGATCACATCCTACAACCCGCGCTACGAAGGATTGCCGGTCGATCGGCCGTTGAAGGACGGCGAGGTCGTCGAGTGGGAGGGTCTGAAGCTTCACATCGATTGGATGCCGGGGCAGACGGAGTTCGGCAACTGCCTGTGGCTGGAACTCGACGGCAAAAAAATTGCCTTCACGGGCGACAATCTCTTCGGCGACCCATCCGACCCCAAGCAGAACGGCCATGAAGCCGTCGTCGCCCGCAACAGCGCCATCTTCGAGGAAGGCTACATCCTCGGCAGCAAATACCTTCGCGACCTGAAGCCCGACATCATCATGGGGGCGCACAACGTCCTGATGACTAACCCAACCGCGTTTGTCGAGCGTTACCACGAGTGGTCGAAGAGAATTGTGGCCCACTACAAGGAACTCCTGCCCGATTCAAATTACGAATACCAGTTCGATCCATTCTGGGTATCCGCCTATCCGTATCGGGTCGATCTCCAGGAGCAATCCACACAGGAAGTGACCATCACCGTCCGCAACTTCCGCGACCGCATCCAGCGGCACAGCATCTGCCTGCGCCTACCACCGGGCATCACTGCCACGCCTTCGATTCTCGAAGGAACGGTTGCGGCCAAGTCTCGCAAACAGTTCAAAGTCGTATTGAAAGCAGACCCTGCCAAGACCAGCGCGGGCGTTCAAATGATCCCGTTCGACATTACCCTCGACGACAAACACTACGGAGAACTGTTCGACTTTCTGGTCCAGTCCAAACCGGCGATAAAGTGAGTCTGGAGGAGATTGAGACAATCTAGTAGTGAGCAGAAAAGAGTTTCGTTTTCTGACCTCTGGGATGCAATAAGCTGTCCCTCGATCGAACCTACCAATCCTCGCCCAGTACTTCTCCCCCAGCAGTCGTGATGGCAGCTTTCAGCGTCGTGGCGCTGACCTTTTTCGTATCGACGATCCGAACCGAGCCGTCGGCCAATGTCACCAAAGGCTTGCTCCCGTATGCCTTGCCGAAGTTGGGCAGATCTTTTTCGGGGTCAAAGGGCATATCAGCCGGTTTGGTCCACGGCACCGCGATGCTTGACTCGGCAATCATGATGGTGTTCGACGCCCCGTCCGTGAATGAGGCGGGATAAGCAAGCTTTTGGCCGGGTTCAAACGCCGAACCTGGGCCGGCGAAACCCTGATAGACCGTAAAGCCCGAGTGCTTCACCGAAACGCGAGGCGATGAGAGAATCTTTGGCATCCGTTCCACCAGCTTCAGATTGTTTTCGCTGTCCCAGGGCTCATCGAGTTTGAACTGTTTGTAGAGTTCCCCCTCTTCCATGTAGGGGAGGATGTGCACTCGCCAGCTTAGCAATTTCTTGCCGTCTTTATTGGTAATGTCGCGAGGCAGGTCGCCTTTGTTGGAGTCCGCGCAGTTTAAGATGGCCAAGATCAACTGTTTCAGATGACCGTTGCTGACCACTTCATTTTTAGCCATTTCGTCTTTGTCGTCGGTCGCCGGCGTGACGGCGATTTCGGTTCCGGTGATTTTCGCGGGGGCTTTCGCTTTTGGTGCCGGGGCGGACAATCCGAGTCCGGCCAATGTCCAGCCGATCAGGAAAGTCAGCGAAAGCGACAACGTGGCAAAAGGTCTTCGGTTTTGCATAGGAACTCCGGAACGGAAATCGATAACACAATTCTGCAATTGTGCAGCCGGTGACGTTGGATAGCATCAGCCAACAGGCGCGATGTCGTGGACCACATCACGCACGCCAGCACCTCGAGCCGTTTCATTCCTTCTGCGTCACCACGGATAATGTAGGTGCCAGGTGTTTCATCGTTGCTTAAGTTAAGTTGCCGCCGCGATGGTGACTTTGAATCCGAAAAGGGACCTGTTCGCGGCGGTCGATCTTCCACAGCTTCCGCTAGTCGATTTTAGCTCCTGTTGCAACCTGCCTTTTCGCTGCGCTCTGGGCAGCGCGGATCATCTCGTACACTTCGCGCGCGTTATTGGGAAGATCGAAGTTTGGGAGCGCTTGCGACCCGACTCCTTGCCAAAATGGGCCTCCGAGCGACCAATACCAATACAATATAAGAATGGGTTCGAAGGTAATCGTTCCCCGACCACCACTTCGCTCCGTAAGCGACACATCGGTTAGAGTCTCGATGCTAAGTGACTTCACGCTTCGGAAGAACAGCCCCGATACAATTAATACCCTTTCCGATGTCACACCATAGACCAGCGCTGCCCGTTGGCGCACGTCTGCCCAAAATCGCCCGAACGTGATGTGTTCGCCATGCCGCCACAGGTTGGCGGACTGCGGTGGCCGAACGGCTCGTCCAGTGCCGTCCTTGTTTGGATATCTAACAACCCAAATCCGTGCCAGCGGTGCGGGTCAGGTCCAGCAGCGGTTTAGCCCGGATTATTCATTTAAGATTGAAAAAAGTGGCCTCGGTGAACGTCTAAAAGGTTACACAACAAGCCTTTATGGACATTACGCGAGGCCAATATGAGTATACAGTCTGCAACCCTCTTTGACTTGGATTTTTTGGGATTCTTGCCCATCCAGGTTGAACTCAGCGAAGCACCTCTGACCTCCGATGCGGGTCTTCTCCCCCTCCGACAGTTCGACGAACGCATCGGCTTGACTCGGGAGTTTGCCCAGGTCTTGGATGACCCTCGTGATGCCGACCTAATCGATCATTCCTTTCTCGAGATGGTACGCATGCGCGTCTTCGGTATCCTCGCCGGCTATGAGGACCAGAACGATCATGATACCCTACGAACCGATCCGGTTTTCAAACTCGTGACCGAACGCTTGCCCACCGACAACGACTTGGCCAGCCAGCCCACCCTGTCGCGCTTTGAGAACCTGATCAATATCCCGTCGCTGTTTCGACTGCGCGCGTTATTCGTGGAACAGTTCATCGCGTCGTTCGCACAACCGCCCTTGACGCTGACCTTCGACCTGGACGCGGTGGATGATGCGACACATGGGTTGCAGCAACTGACACTGTTTCATGGTTTCTATGAACAGTATCAGTACCTGCCCTTGGTGATCACCTCGGCCCAGACCGATCAGGTGGTGATGATCAGTTTACGGCATGGCACGGCTACGGCGTCCTTGGGAGCCGACGACGACTTGGAATACATTGTCAACCGGGTACGTGCGGCATGGCCCGGCGTCCAGATTCGGGTCCGTGGCGATGCAGGCTTTGGCAATCCGACCATGTACGAGATGTGTGAACGGTTGGAAATCACCTACACCTTCGGTCTGTCGACGAACGCGGTCTTAAAGCGAGAAAGTGAAGACTTGCTCGCGGAAGCGGTGCGTTTGTGGGAGCAGACCGGCCAAGAGCAACGGCTGTTCCAGGGCTTTTGGTATTGCGCGGGTACCTGGCGTGTGCCCCGCTGGGTGGTGGTCAAGGCCGAAGCCAATGCTCAGGGAACGAACCGGCGTTTCGTGGTCACCAATCGCTTGGGTGCTCCCCTCTATCCGCAAGCAACGTATGACGAATACGCCATGCGTGGGGAAAGTGAGAACCGCAACAAGGAACTCAAGTGCGACCTGTGTATGGATCGACTGAGCGATCACCGCTTCATGGCCAACTTCTTCCGGTTGTATCTGCATGCGGCAGCATTCAATTTGCTGGCGCGGTTGCGTCGCGAGGTGGCCGAGCCACCGCCGCACGACCCCCACACGGAAGTTCCCGTGGAGGCCTTGACGGGTGCGGCGCGGAAGCAATATCAGAACGAGCGTCGCCGTCGCGACCCCCTGGGTGAAGGACAACCGGCCACATGGCGGTTATTGCTCATCAAGGTCGCGGCCTCGGTGGTCGTGAGTTGTCGCCGCATCGTGATTCGCTTGAGCGGCAGTTGGCCCAACCGGGCCTATTTTGAACAGGTCAGTCGTCATGTCTCCAAACGTCCAGCGGTCCGCTGCTGTTGGACGGGTTAAGCCAAGAAACAACCCGAAAAAATCAGATGGGGGTAGGGGGCAGTGCGCCTCCAGCATCGCGCAACGTCGGCAAATACCGCGCCCGAGCGAAAAATGCTCGTATATTGATTATCTTGCGAGCACTAATGAATAATCCGGGTTAGGCACTCTTGCTTGTTGCCTCGATATTGCGTTTCCAATTCCAGATTCAGCCTTCTCTCCGGCCGATCGGCCGCCAGCCGACAACTCCCCCAAGATCCTCGATCAGGTCTCGGCCAAAATGTTCCACGTGGAACATCGATATTGAACCGATCCATGTGCTGCTGTTACTACTTTTCCACCGAATTGCAGAGAGTCCACCAGTCGGCACTTGGCCACTTGCCGTCCCGATCAGTCTGTCTTCTCATCGGCGCGCTTTCGCGAGCGGCGCGCGGGAAAACGAGTCCTCTGTTTCTCGACCATGACTGGTACGGGAAAAAAGAAGCGGGGCGACTTACGTCCCCCCGCTCACCGTGTCCTGATTGCGATTTCGCAGCTTCTTTCAGTTCCGTCGCCGATCTCGGTCACCACCTCGGTCGCCGCCCCGGTCGCCACCGGGACGAGGACCGCGTGAGCCTGGAGATGGTCCGTCGCCTTCTGCTCGCGGCGGCGGCGGCGGCAGGAGAACCTTCCGCGATAACTTCACCTTGCCGACATCGTCCACGGCGATCACCTTGACCTGGATGATGTCGCCCATCCGGACGACATCCTCAACCTTGCCGACGAAGCTGTGATCGAGTTCGCTGATGTGGCACAGGCCGTCCTTGCCGGGCAGGATCTCGACGAAGGCACCGAAATCCTTGATCGCGTGACGCGGCCTTCGTAGATCCGGCCGACCTCGACCGCTGCGGTCAGCGCTTCGATCCGCTTCTTGGCTTCTTCGGCGCCCGCTGCTTCCCGGTGTGCGATGTACACGGTGCCGTCGTCTTCGATTTCGATCTGCGCGCCGGTCGCCTCCGTGGATGGCCTTGATGGTCTTGCCGCCCGGGCCGATCAGCAGCGCCAATCTTGCTCGGATCGATCTTGAATTGAAGCAGCCGCGGGGCATACTTGCTCGATTTCCGGTCGAGGCTTGCGCAGGGCAAGTGAGCATCGCCTTGAGAATCTCGCGGCGGCCTTCGCGGGCCTGATCCAGAGTGCCCGGATGATCTCCTCGCTGATGCCGTCGATTTTCAGGTCGAGTTGGATGCCGGTGATGCCGTTTTGCGTGCCGGCCACCTTGAAATCCATGTCGCCGAAATGGTCTTCGTCGCCGATGATGTCGGTAAGCATGATCAACTTGTCGGCTTCCTTGACCAGTCCGATCGAAATGCCGGCCACGGGATTGTTGATCGGCACGCCGGCGTCCATCAGGCCCAGCGTGGCGCCGCACACGCTGGCCATACTGGACGAGCCGTTGGATTCCAGGATGTCGGAGATGAGGCGAATCGTATAGGGGAACTTCGTCGGCGGCGGAATGACGGGCTTAACGCTCGCTCGGCCAGCATGCCGTGGCCGATTTCGCGCCGGCCGGGTCCGCGGATGGGCCGGCACTCGCCGACCGAGAACGGCGGGAAGTTGTAGTCGAGCATGAACTTCTTGCAGTATTCTTCGCCGAGGCCGTCGACGCGCTGCTCGTCGCCGCCCGTGCCGAGCGTGACCGTGACCAGGGCTTGCGTCTCGCCGCGCTGGAACAGGGCCGAGCCGTGCACGCGCGGCAGCAGGTCGACTTCGCAGTAGATAGCGGGCGAATGTCTTGCAGTCGCGGCCGTCGAGCGCGTGCCGGCGAGGATCAGATCGCGGAAGACGCGCTCTTCCAAGGTGCATAATCGCCGCGTCGACTCGATTGCTCGGCGTGATCGGCGACTTCCGCCCTCGGGTCAGGAATCAGCCTCGATCTTGGCCTTGCATCTTCATCGACCTTGCCGGCACGCGCCCGGGCCTTGCCTTTGGTCAGCTTGGCCTCGCGTGAAATCGTCGTAATAACGTTCTGCTGCACCGTGTCGATCAGCGGGTTCGGGCGTCGGCGCACGGTACTGCCTTCTGGCCGTGGCCCACCTTCTCGCGCAATTCCTCGCTGCAGCTCGAAAATCTGTGATGATATATTCGTGGCGCGAAGAGGATGGCCTCGACCATGAGGTCTTCGGGCAATTCGCGGGCGAAACCTTCGATCATCAGGACGGCCTCGCGCTGCCGGAGACGATCAGGTCGAGATCGCTCTCTTCCAGTTCGTCGTGCGTCGGGAGAGGGACGAACTCGCCGTTGACCTGTCCAACCGCACCGAGCCGAGCGGCTTCGGAACGGGAGCGGCGAAATGTGCAGCGCGGCACAGGCGCCGATCATCGCCAGCACGTCGCCATCGTTCTGCCGGTCGCTGGCCAGCACGAAGGCCTGACCTGGACTTCGTCGTGAAACCCGTCGGGGAACAGCGGACGGATGGGCCGGTCCATGAGCCGGGCGGTGAGGGTTTCTTTGGTGGTGGGCCGGCCTTCCCGCTTGAGGAAGCCGCCGGGAAACTTGCCGGCCGCCGCGGCTCGTTCGCGATATTCGACGGTCAGTGGGAAAAAGTCGCCTTCATCACGAGGTTTACCCTGGACAACTGCGACAAGAGAAATGGTCTCTCCGACTTGAACCAAAACTGCGCCATGAGCTTGTTTGGCGAGTTTTCCGGTTTCAAGGCTAAGGGTGTGCGCCCAATAGCGCCACTCAACGCGAACTGCCTGCACAGATAGGTTCCTCTCAGTTAGCTACGGTAGGAGTCAACCACCGGTGGAGAGGAGTGAATTGGGGGTGCGGTGGACAGTTCAACAATGATTTGGCTTCAATTCGGCCACAGCTTTGATGCTGTGGAGACTTGTCTGATGCCCATTTGCCCACCACTAACAACAACTACTTGCGGAGGCCCAATTTTCCAATAATGGCCAGATAGCGATTGCGATCAACAACCTGAAGGTATTTGAGCAGATCCGACCGTGTGCTGACCATTTTCAACAAGCCCCGACGGCTGGAGTGATCCTTCTTGTAGTGTGCATGTGGTCGGTGAGAGAGTTAATCCTCTTGGTGAGCACGCAATCTGTACTTCGGGTGAGCCGGTATCGTGCTCACTGTGCTTGTGCGTACCAATAACCGTTGTTTTGCGTTCCTTTGTGATCGACATTTGCTATCCTCACACTCCCGTCCCGGTGTTTTGACTCCTACCTGATTCTCACAAATAAACACTTTGGGATTGCTTCAATTTAGCAACCGACAAGCCGATTGCAAGAGTCCAGGCCGAAATAATGGCCAATTGATAATCGCGTAGATTCGGATGGCACGAAGTTCGGAAACGTGCAAAGCAGTTACTCCTCCTTAGCTTCTGCGCACGCCACAGCTGTTGATAATCGGGTGTCACAAAATGAGTTCTCCCGGTATGATATACTAAGCAGAGTTTCACGTTCCATTGCCCAAAGTTCGATCTCATTTCTCGTCGAAGGAGAATTGCCGGTCATGAACGTGAACCATCAATTCAGAACCGGGAAAGTTCATCGGCTGATGTGGATCGGAATTGTCCTGTTGAGCACTGTTGCCGCGCTGGGTTATTGGCATTTTTCCAAGGATTCTGAAGTTCCAACTGCCACTCCAATTCCAGACAGAACGGTCGTCGATCCCAGGGTTGCCTATAACGGCCCCTTTCAGAATATCCACCCTTCGGTTCGATATGTGGGCAGCCAGGTTTGCGCGGAATGTCATGCCAAAATCGACCATCAATTTCATCAGCATCCGATGGGCCGCTCATTGCTGCCCATGTCGAAAGTGGTTGACCAACTGACCTATACGAAAGAGTCACGTAATCCTTTTGAGGCGTTCGGTCGAGAAATGACGGTCATCCGGAACAAAGACCGGATGTGGCATCGCGAAAGTCAATTCGACAGCGAAGGGAAAAAGATCTACGACCATTTGCTGGAGGTTCATTATGTCGTTGGTTCCGGAAACAGCGGGCACTCTTTCCTGACGAACCGAGATGGTTTTATTTTCCAAACTCCGATATCTTATTTTCCGCAAAAAAAAAATCTGGGACACCTCACCCGGGTTTTCCCCTGCAATGGTTTCCGGGTCGGCCGATTCAGGCAGATTGTTTGTTCTGCCATGCCAATCGTGTTACGCCTCGCGAAGGTACCCTGAACGGCTTCGCGGAGGCAACCACTCTTGAGCCGATCGGTTGCGAACGCTGCCATGGACCAGGTGAAAAACACGTTCAGGAACGACATTTGAGCAAACCGGCGGCCGGAGCAGCCGACTATACAATCGTCAACCCCAAACACCTCCCTCCCAACTTGCGTGAAGCGGTCTGTCAGCAATGCCACCTGGAAGGAGAAGCCCGGATCGTTCGGCGCGGGCGAACGCGCGAGGAATATCGGCCTGGCCTGCCTCTGGAAGACTTTCTGTCAACATTCGTCCAAAGCCATCAGGGCAATGATCGACACCTCGTTAATCATGTCGAACAGATGTATTTGAGCAGGTGTTTTACCCAAAGCAATGGGAAAATGGGCTGTGTGACCTGCCACGATCCCCACCAGAAGGTCTTGCCGCAGAACCGAATCGCTCACTACCGGAACAGTTGTCTTCAATGCCACGACGATTGTTCGCTTGCTCTGGCCGATCGATTGCGGACGAACAAAGATAACAGTTGTGTCGACTGTCACATGCCCCGGTTTTCCGCGACCGACGTTGCCCATGTGGCCGCAACGAATCATTTGATCGAGCGCCGGCCGCGCCGGATCGACCTTCGCGCCGACGAGAAGAGAAATGCGATTACGAGTCCAATCGTGTTGTTTCCTCAGAGACGAATCGACTTGGAGAATGAGGAATCAGCTCGCGACCTTGGCATCGCATTAAGCCAGTTTGCTCGGAGCAACAAGATTCCCGTCAAGCCTGATCTCTATAACGCCTTGGAGATGCTGAGTCAATCGTCGAAGGTTTTTCCCGACGATGAGGTACTCTGGGAAGAGAGGGCATACCTTCTCTCCATGATTGATGGACTCGAGGAAGCCATCGGTCTTTGGGAAAAAATACTGCACAACTCGCCACAAAACGAACAAGCTCTGCTTCAAATCGGTGCATTATACCAGCGCACTCAACAACCCGAGAAAGCGTTGGAATGCTGGAAGAAAGTGATCGCACTTGACCCGTGGAATGCAGGGGCTTATTGGGCGATCACTCCTCTGCTCATGGAGAGAAAGGAATTCGCCGAGATGCGAATGATTGTCGGCAAATGGCTCCAACTCGTACCCGCTAGTGTCGAAGCACGCCAGTTGTCGGTGTTTTGCCTTCTGAAAGAAGACAAACTCGTTGAAGCTGAGCGAGAATTTCAAACCATCGAACGTTTGAATCCGCCAGATATTGCTCAGCTTCGCCGCTGGTATGCGACCTTCAAAAAGCCGAAATGAGAGAGATTGCCTGCAGTGGGTAAACCTCGCGAAAACTCACGGGTCCGCACGCTCGGCATAGAAGCCTGCATCGCGGTCTTGTAACTTCGTCGTACCCGCGATGGCTTTGCCGTCGCCGGTGAACATGTAACCCGTGAATGTCTGCTCGGTCGCGGGCCACTTGACCTTAAAAGTGATCGAGTGCTTCACCGTTCCGATCTGCCCGGTGACTTCGTACTTCGCGCCGTCCTTGTCGGAATAAAAGGAGCCGGTCACTTCTCCTGATTCGTTTACCTCCAGTTTGAGTTGGCCGGAGTGCCGGCCGTCATCGCACAACTTATAAGTCCCGATAAAGAATCGCGGTTCAAACTTCTCTCCCAAAACCAGCTTCGGCGCTTTTTTCGGCACCACGTTGGCAATCGCCTTGGTCACGACAAACAATTTGGCCTTGTTGAGCGGCTTAACGATGAGCGAATTCGGATTTTTCGGCGACTCGATCACAATGAGATCGCCTCCCATTTTTTCCGGAACGATTTGGCCGAGATCGAGGTGCAGTCTGGAATCACCGTAGAGGTGGACGTTTTCCGCCTTGGCCTTGACGGTGCGTTCGGTGGCTTCCTTGTAGGTAACGTATTTCTCGATCAGAATCATCGAAACCTGCTGATCCGTCCCGACTCGTTGACGTGCGGGGCGGACCAGAAGTTTGGCATGGCGATTATCGTTCGTGACAACGATCAGGAAAACCGCGGAACTGTCGCCCAGCACGTCGGCGTACTCGGCCATCTGGTCCGAAGTGAGTTCTTTGAGCTCCTTGAGAACCCCATCTTCGATCGCCTTGGCGAGCACGGGATTGGTGTAGTAGTCGAAGTGGTCAGCCCGAGCAGGCAGAACCAGAAGCAATAGTGCAGAGCCTGCTATCGAGCAACGAAGTCGGAACATACATTTCTCCTGTGCAAATGAACGATACTTCATGCGGTGGGAATGGACCCATTTTTGGGTGAAAGACCCGTAGCGCGGCGTTACGAGTTTCCTCTCGAAATTGTAGCAAACTCTACCACATGGAGTATAAACCAGCGAAACGGTGCTACTTGGTCGAAGCCGCCGATTGAACGGTCTGACCATCGGTCAAGACTCCTGCGCGGACGGCAATCGGTTCGTTGCCCAACAGCTCTTCCCAGGAAGATGACCCGCGCTTTTGCAACTTCAAAACGACGATGTATTGGCCGTCGGTTCCGCCCACCTGCACCGGCGTTCGCACCGCTTTGCCTTCTTGGATCAGGAAACAAACCAGCGCAGAATCCTCTTGGACGACCGCGGATACGGGTAACGTCCAGCCGGCCGGAAACGAATGAATAATACGCGCTGAGACAAACATGCCGGGCCGCAGCAGATCATCCTTGTTCGGCAGATCGATCTCGGTACGCAAAGTGCGCGAGCCGGGATCCAAAGCCCAGGAAGTCCGGGCTACTTTTCCGCTCCGGTTCAGAGGCGAATCGGCCTGGATCGTCATCCTGACTTCGGCATCTTCCTTTACCAACCCCGCATCAGCTTCGGGCACAGCTATCACGATCCGAACCGGATCGAGCCGGCTCACCTTGAACAGCCAGTCGTCGACTCCGGAGGCCGGCTGCACATACTTTCCCTTGGTCGCCTTCCGAGCTGTGATAATGCCGTCGAAAGGAGCGCGAATTTTCCCGTAGCCCCACATCGCTTTCGCTCGAAGTGCCTCGGCAGCGGCCACCTCCACGCGCGCTTTTGCCGCCAGCACATCCGACTCGGCTTTGTCTCGATCCGCTTTCGCCTTCAGAACGGCAGCGTTGACAGAGGCGAGTCGAGCCTCCGACGCCTTGAACTGGTTGAGCGTTTCTTCACTGCTCTGAGTATCGATGATCTTGTCTTTCGCCAGCGATGCCATTCGGGTCTTTTCCGACTTCCAGCGATCGTGCTGTGCTTTGGCCTCGCCCACCATTGCTTCAACGACCGCGATCGTGGCATTCGCCGCCAGCAGAGCTTTGGCAGCCTGGTCGGTTTCCGCCCTGGCTTGACGAACCAGCGCCTCCTTTTGATTCTTCTCCTGTTCCAGTTCAGGAATTACCAATTCGGCCAACACTTCGCCCGTATCAGGTATTTCCACGCCGTCCGAATCAAATTTCGGGCCATGAATCTTTCTTCCGATGTCGTGAGTGAGTTTGCCATCGGCTTCGTAGAGGAGCTGGGTATTGCCCGGCACGCGAGAAAATAACAAGGTGTCCTCATACGCCTGGACGCTGCCCGGCTGCTCAATGATCCGACGAAGAGCTTTGCGCTGTGGGTAAACCACGCTGACAGTGGTAACGGTGTTGCCGGCTTTGGCAACCCGAGGAGGCGGGTTGGACACGCCACATCCTCCGATGGCGACCCCAGCCAATAGCAGTGCAATTCGCCAAAATATGCGGGCGTGCCGATATTCACGCATGAGTTGTCCTCACTGTCAAGTCGTCAGCCACGTAGTATGGGCTATCCGGGTCGCTCGGAGAAAGCGATACCGACCGAGTTGCGCTTCGGCCCATTACCACCGCGAAAATCCCAGGCAGGACCAGGATCGTTGCGATCAAAGACGCCAATAAGCCGCCAATGACGGATCGAGCCAGCGGTGCCGCTTCATCTCCTCCCCCGATTGCCAGAGCCATCGGTACCATGCCGGCGACCATCGCAATGCTGGTCATCAATATCGCCCTGATCCTTGTTTTCGCGGCAACTATCCCCGCGTCGACCGAAGTTTGGCCCGATTGCCGATGGCGCTCGGCAAAGGTGACCAGCAAAATCGCGTTGGCCACGGAGACGCCCACTGCCATGATCGCCCCCATGAATGACTGAAGGTTGAGGGTTGTCCTCGTTAGCCAGAGTATCAGGACTACTCCACAAAGTACCGCAGGCACCGTGGCGACCGAAATCAAGGATAGTCGAACCGATTGAAAATAGGCCGTCAATAGCAAGAAAATCACTACCACCGCCACGGCAAGACCAAACCCAAGCCCCCGAAAGAGTTCGAGCATCGGAGCCGCCTGGCCGCGCACATCGACCTGGCAACCCACCGGAGGCGGTCCAGCGCTCGCGATGGCCCGATCGATGCGGCCCGCGACCCGGCCCAGATCTTCGCCCGCGATGTTGGCCGTCATGCTCACCACCCGGCGCATATTGTACCGGTCGATTTGGCCGGACGTGGTCCCTTCCGTCACATCTGCCACCGCACGAAGCAGCAGCGGGGTTCCGTCGTGGGCCTTGACGGAAATCATCTCGACGCTGGTTATGGAACGCATAAGCGCCTGCGGAACCTCTACCTGGATCTGGTAGCCAATGCCGGATTTTGGATCGCGCCAGAAGTTCGGAACGACAAACCGGCTCGAAGACGTTGCGGCCAGGACCGACCGAGAAATCTCCTCGGTCGATACCTTGGAAGCGGCCGATTTCTCACGATTGATCTTCACATCGACGGTAGGGTAATGAAGGGACTGGCCGTATTGAAGATCGCGCAAGGTCGGCACGGTCGCCAATGCTTCGTGGAGGGTCTCGGCAAAAGCCCGATTATCTGCCATTTTCGGTCCGCTGACCACCACCTCGATCGGCGTCGGAGAGCCAAAACTCATTACTTCGTTAATGATATCTGCCGGTTCAAAGGAAAGTTGAATGGTTTCGACCAATCGATTCACTTTGTCGATCGGCTCCCCTTCATCGGTCCACTTCTGTTTCGCCCATTCTCGAAGATGGGACGGCAACTTCTCTCGAAGTCGCGCTTTGAGTTCCTCGATCCGAACCGATCCGGGTTTCAAAGACACGCGCATCACTGCTTCTTCGGGTCCACCCATCCACAGGAAGACGGCGTTGATCGGATAACTGGACGCCACCACACCCACATAGCCCAGCGAAATGTCGACATTTTCCGGCCCCACCTCTTTGCCGATGAAATCGAGCGCCTCTTGAGCCATCGCCTCGGTCTGTTCGATCCGTGTTCCTTCGGGAGCGCGAAGTCGAAATTGAAATTGACCCGTATCGACTTGCGGGAAAATATCCGTTCCCAGCCGGGGGCCCAGGAGTGCAACAATCAGCCCCGCCGCCAGCAAGTAGGCTGGGACAAGCAATCTCCGCATGCGTGTCGTGAGACTTAACAGTCTCGCAAGCCCCATCATAAAAGGATTCTGCCTTTTCGAAGGAGCGTTCGCCGGGCGGGATTCGTGACCTGATAGTAGCCAGACCGACAGAACTGGTACAAAGGTGCTGGAAAGAAGATAGCTGGTCACCATGGCAAAACCGACGGCCAGCGCTAAGGGCGCGAATAATCCCCGCGCTGAACCCTGCATGAAAAACGAGGGTATGAACACGGCAAGGACACAGAGCATCGCCAGAAAGCGAGGCACAGCGGTTTCCGAATTGCCACGTCGAACGGCAAGGGCGATCGAATTCGTCCCGGCCATCTGAGTATGGATATTCTCCACCTCGACGGTTGCCTCATCGACCAGAATACCGACCGACAGCGACAGGCCGCCGAGCGTCATCAGGTTAATGGTCTGGCCGGTGAGAGCCAGCGCGACCACCGAACCGGTCAACGCGAGTGGGATGTTGAGCACGACCACGATCACGCTTCGCCAGTCGCGCAGAAAGAGCAGGACCATGAGGCCAACCAGCCCAGCGGCCAGCCCACCTTCAAAAGCCAGCCCGCGCAGCGCATCGGTCACATGGACGGACTGGTCGAATTCGAAGCTCACATCAATATCGCTGGGCAAGACCGCCTTCATTTTCGACAGGTCGGCACGGACGCGGTTGACCACAGAAACCGTGGAAGCATCGGCCCGTTTGGTCACAAGTATGTAAACGGCCCGCTTGCCGTTGACCAGTGCATAACCGCTCGGTATGTCGGTGGCGTCTTCAATGAGCGGTTTTCTGCTAACCGGATGACGACGAACCACGTCGCGCAGGAATACATTTTCCTTGACGAAAATTCGTCCCAACTCTTCCGGATCCGCTACCAGCGCATTGCTCGGCACCAACGGCATGGAGGTGGTGGTCCGAATGTTTCCCGAAGGGCTGATCGTATTGCCGGCCGTCAGCGCTCTCACCACGTCATCGGCGGACACATTGCAATTGAGCAGCCGATCCGGATCAATTCGGACGACGATCGTCCTCTGATTGCCGCCGAAAGGCGGCGGTGCAGAGACGCCGGGGATCGAGGCAAACATGGGCCGAACTTTGAAAAGCGCCTGGTCTTGGATCTCTCCGATCGTCTTGGTTTGACTGGAAAGCACCAGATAGCCGACCGGCACGCTGCCGGTATCGAAGCGCATGATGAACGGGGGCACCGTTCCCGTCGGCATGAAGGCGCGCGAACGATTGACGTAGCCGACGGTTTCGGCCATGGCCTGGGACATATCGGTCCCCGGATGAAAGTAAAGTTTCATCAGAGCCATGCCCTGGACGTTTTTGGATTCGACGTGATGAATGCCGTTGATATACAGAAAATGGTATTCGTAATAGTTGGTGATAAGTCCCTCCATCTGGGAAGGATCCATACCGCCATAAGGCTGAGCAACATAGATGACCGGGAGATCGAGACTCGGGAAAATATCGATCTTCATTCGCGTCAAAGCCAGTCCGCCGCCGGCAATCAGGCGCAACGATCGCGACCATGATGGTGATCGGTCGGCGCAATGCGAATTCGATCGGGTTCATCAGAACCTCCATCAGGCACGAAGCAAAGGTCGGGTTGACCAGCCATGTGCATCAGTATACAGTAAATGAATGAGATGTCGTGCTGTGCGATCCCTGGTGTTTGCCTGTAGCCTGCTCTTGGCATTACCGCAGGGGTGGTGCTGCATTCCGGCCAAAGCCGAGACAACATTTGCAACCTCTTTGAATTTACAGGACAGTTGCGACTGTTGCCACACTAACACTCAGCCCGGCTCTCACCAAAAGCCTTCGTCTCCATCTCCCAGTGAATGCCCTTGCTTCGATCGAGCGACCCTCCCCGTTTCTGAGTTCGCTCTCGACCAACCTGGCCTCGATTCCGCACCCTGGGCTCTTCCCGTTTCGCTGGTTGCCTGGCAGGCCGGCACGGGCGTAATGAGCCAGTCTATCTTCGATGTGCACCCTCCAACTCATCGACTCCACATCATTCATTGCGTCTGGCTCTGTTGAAATGACCGCGTGAACATCGCAAGACCGCGAATGTTTACGGTGTCGTACCAACAATCCATTAAACTTTTCTAAACTTGGAGATTTTACATGCGTACCAAGATGTACGTCTGCACGTCTATCGTTTTGGTTCTGGCCGGGACCGCTATGGCTTTCTCGCTGTCCAAGAACAAGCCTTTCGCGGCTCCAGCTGCGAGTGAGACTGCTTTCTGCTGCCCCGACGGCGACTGCTGCTCGGATGGCGATTGCTGTGTGGGCTTCTCGGCGAAGTCCACTGCCAATGCATCGTGCTGTCCCGATGGGGACTGCTGCGTCGACGGGGATTGCTGCGCTACTGATTCGGCAATGACTGTAGCCGAGCTATCCTGCTGCCCAGACGCTGACTGCTGTTCGGATAGTGAATGCTGTTTCGCCGCAAGATAAGCGAAGTAACCTGAAATGCTAACCCAAGGGAGACTGGCGCTCCAAGGAATGCCAATCTCCTGTTTGGCCGAGACTGGTCGCTCCGATCGTGCGCGATTACTTGAACGATTTGACGTCGAACACCACAGCATCGCTACGACAACCAGCCTGCTCCTCGAACATCAAAACTCCCAAAAACACCTCCACGAACATTTTTCCAGTGGTTCTCGCCCAAGAAGGTGAACAATACCCCCCGCGAATGGCCAATCTCCCGCAACTGGACCATCACGATAGCCAGGGAAGTCGATTTGGACCACTTGGAAGTACTCTTCCTTATGCGCCTGAGCAACGGCGTCAGGAAGTCCTTCGCCAATGTCCTGAATGAATGGGTATCCGCCAAGTTTGTGATCTGATCGCACAATCCGACTGCCATCGTCATCGACAAGATAGTCTTCGCAGACCAGGCCGTGCAATATCGGATGCGGAGTCAGTTCTGATATCAATGCGGACTGGTCACTGCGAATGCTTTCACCGTGGGTGACCACTTCAAATAGTTTCACCGACGACTGAATGCTGCCTGCATTATCTGCCATGCGATCAAAGTCGAATGAAAGGAAAACCGAAACTTCTAATGTGGGATCCTCGGCTATACGGATGGTGCAAAAATACCTTGTCAACGGTGTGACATTACTCGGAATTACCCCCGCTGGAGGCTGTCCACCGAGCCGTGAACCAGTATCGCTCTTGCCGTCACCGATGATAAGAGGGATGCAATAGCCGTTGTTGATTGGGAACAGTCTTGACATAATCAGGTGGCTCTTTTGATGAAACTTACTCCGATCTCACTTCGGCAAATCCTTCACCTCAATCAGCCACACATCGCCAAAACCCTTGGCGTGCGGGCGTTCCCGCATTGCTTGCGGATCGACGACGCTCAGATAGAGCCGGCCTGCCTTGCCATCGAACTGTATGTGCGAAGCGATCGCTGGAATTTTCCATTTTCCTTGTAGCTTCCAGTCGGGGTAGCTGTATTGTTTGAGCCAGCCCGTCGGTGCGACGATGAAGGCCCGACCTGTTTCGGGATCGGCCACTGCACAGGTGAAAGGGTCGATTTTCGCTACCACGTCCAGATCGCGCTTGGCATTCTTGGGCACTGGTTCCTTCTTGGGTTCCCCCCAGGTCGGATCGAGCCAGAGAACGCATCCCGTGGAACACAATAAGAATCGTCCTTCAGGAGTGAGCACCAGATCGCCGCCAATGGGTAACTCCGATGTGCTGCCAAGGTCTTTTCGAGCACGAACCGCAGCCTTGTTCGGCAACAGCGACACAACACTCAACCCCCTCGGCGCACTGCCGGGAACGCTGGCAAAGAGTCGATTTTGTTTGTTGGACATTACTAGCACCGAATACCCCGGCACATCCGCAATAGGATCGATCCCCCATTCGTTGCCGAAATCCCAGATGCGCAGATTTTTTTCTTGCGCACGTTTGGCTTCGCTTAGATAGAGTTTACCGTCGTTGGCTGCGGCGATGTCGAACGGAGCAAACTCTTCCAGAACATCCGGCCTCCTGCGGATTCTCAATGTGATTGGATCGATGGAATAGAGCGTCCCTGAAGAATTCTCGCTACCGCGCCCAACTCCGTAAAGAGCTTTTCCATCCGCAGTAAGTGTGATCGCTTCGATCCCGTCGAGCTTTTGTGTTTCCTTGTTCAATTTGAACGTGGGGGCCTCGATCTGGCCGATCTTGTTGTTGCTCCGGTCCAGAAAGAACAGCCATTTCTTGTTCGGCGACAAGATCAGTTTCCCAACCGTTCCATCGATCGGTATGACCGCACTTGGTTTTATCGGCGGCAATTCTTTGACCGGATACTCTTTCTTGGGATCGACCGGGGGCGTTGGGTAAAACTTCTCGACACTCCACAAAAGTAACGCATTATCTCTGCTGCCGCTGAGCGTTTGCTTGCCGTTGTCGAGAAACGCGACCTGGACCACCGGTTCGACGTGCTTGCCGAACTTACCAAGTTCTTTCCCGGTTGAGGTTTGCCAGAGTCGAACCGTCGTATCCGAACCACCGGTCAAGGCCCAGTTGCCCTTTTCGTTGAGCGCCACGGCTCGGATGCCGTTTTCGTGTCCTGTGAATATCTGCAATTGCTTCGCGGTATCCACCTCCCAGAGCCGGGCCGTGCGATCGTCGCTTCCGGAAAGGGCTTTCTTGCCATCCACGGAAAAGACAATCGAAGTAATTGGTCCCGTGTGGCCCTCAAACTTGCGGATTTCGCTGCCGGCCTCCATGTCCCAGAGCCGAAGCAGCGAATCCGCTGCAACCAGGACATCCTTGCCGTTCGGAGCGATACACAGGGCGTTGATATATTTCAAAGGCCCCTCCCAACGCTTCAATTCTTTCCCGTTAGTAAGATCCCAGACCACCACCGCGCCGTCGTAACCGCCGGAAACCGCTTTCTTACCGTCGGGTGATATCGCCACAGCGCTGACAAGACTGGAGTGCCCATCGAGTTTTGCCAACTGTTGACCCGTTGACACATCCCAGAGCCGAACGCTTCCGTCCATGCTGCCTGAGAGTGCCCGTTCACCGTCCTTTGACAGCGCTACACACCACACCGAGGCCGTGTGGCCGATCCAGCGTTTCAGATCGCGCTTGCCTTCGACTTCGAAGTTCCGAACGCTTCGATCGGCACTGGCGATAATCGCCTTCCGCCCATCGGCAGAAAAAACCATGTGATTCGATTGGCCTGCCGAGACTTCGAGAGGATCGAGTTCGCCGGTATTGTCCGGCAAACTTGCACCGATCTGGTTGTTCTGGAAGAGTACGCCCAGCTTCAGATCGCGAACAATGTCGCCGAAAGCCTGCACCCAGATTTGCCGCGCCACGGTTCCTCCCGCAACTCGTAGCGCTCCGAGATTTCGGCTCAAGGATTCGGTCTCAGCAATCCTCTTCTGAAATTCCTCCAGTTTCATACCGACTTCCGACGCCGCGGTGACGGCATCAAGATCGCCTTCATACTTCAGGGTCATCGTGACGATCGGTTCGGTGCGCGTCAGTTTAACGCCCGTCAACGCCAGCGCAGCGCGGAACTTCTTGCTGTCCTCATCCATTTGCGCGGTCGATTTTTCCTTGGCGGGGTAGAGCGACAAGGCGAGTTCTCGGTCTGCCTTCAGAAACGCCTTGGGATTTTTTTCCAGATGATCGTGCATCTGGTCGGCCTTGGTGATGATGCCGGGAACGTGGCAACCCATGCACGAGACGCCCAATTCCACCGCGCGATCGGGTCGTCGGGGGTCGCTGACGATCGCGGTGGGGGCCTTGTCGAGACGATTATTGACCGCGTTCATGATGTAATAGCCCTGCAAGCCGTTCGGCAGGCTAAAGATTGCTTCGCCGCCGGCATGAAGGAAATTGTTTTCCAGGCTGCCCGGCCCCAGCGGATAGGCAAAGGCATTGCGCCGATCGGGGGCGAGCAGGCCGCGCTCGATCAGATTCTGCGGGACTTCCTCAAAATCGTAGGTGCGCCAGTAGTAGCCGTGAATGGCATCGTGGCGCTCCAGAATCCGATTGTTCCGCGAGATCCCGGAGCCGTTAAAGGAGACGCGCATCACTCGTTCCTGGGTGATATTCACCGAGGCATCGACGCGCAACTGTCGCTCCAGTTCTGCGAGATTGGCAGGTAATTGCAAGATGTCCTGATATAGGGTCGGTCGAGAAGCGGTGGCAACAAACCAGTCGCCGCGAATGAGTGGAACTTTCGTGGCAGTGGAAACCATGATGGCCCGCGCAGTGGCGCTGTCGTCGAGGATGGCGTAGGGGTAATCGGTCAAGATCCGATTCCAGATGGTTGCATCCCACATATACCAGCGCAGATCGATGCGAAAGATCGTCTTCTGCGGGTCGATCGACTCCGGGACTCTGACCTTGGGATGCCACGATAGCGAGTTGATCAATTTTGCCAGCGCGTTGCGATAGGTTTGCAATTCATCTTCTGCCAAACCTGCGTTTGAGAGTTGGTGCAAGGAAATGTAGCGGACAAAGCGCCGGGCACGCCGATCGAGTTTTTCGAGATCGGCGAGGATGAGATCCTCGACATTGGCCGAGGAAAGGATGATTCGCGGCTTTTCGGAATCCAGGTGTGGAGCACCGGCATCGATCCATTTTTTCAGGATCGCCTTCTCTTCATCGGATGGACGTTGTTTGACTTCCTGAGGCGGCATCGATCCATTAGCGATTCGTTTGAAGATCGGAGAATCTTCTGCTTTACCGGGTACAATTTTCTTTCGGGTGACGAGCCGGGCCGAGTCGAGAATGTAATTGAATCCGCCTTCGACCGCACCTTCCTCGCCATGACAGCGATAGCAATTCCGCGCAGCACCGCGTGAGCCTTCTGTGCCAGCGCAGTCTTGTCGGCATCGGCGGCCGAGGCGGCGTGAATCAGGGTCAGACTAACGACGAGAGTAAGAAGCGATCGAGCGCAAGAGAGTCATTGCCCCAACTCCACGAAGGTTCGCAAGGGTGAATAGATGAAGAGTATCCCATCTATAAGACGAACGAAATGGGGATTCCGTTTGTTTGTTACGACTGGGCAACAAAAACAACCCAATTAGTGGTCAATGGACAGTAAGTAAATACTCAAAATTCTCAAGTCTTTGTATTTACTGTCCACTAATTTGCCGTGCGTTCCAGCAGTCAGCCCGTACTGTTTCGTCTGGATGCGTTGCACGAAGACATGGCCAACGATACCATGTCAGAGGGAAGGAGACTGCCATGATCGAAATGACCGAGCAACTGTTGCAAGCGATGGAAAACCCTGAAGCCGTGCCCCTGCGCCTCGTCAACCCCCGAACCAACGAAACCTACGTCTTGCTCCGTGCCGACGAATACGAGCGCCTGAAAGAGGACGAGTACGACGACAGCCCCTGGACGAGCGAAGAACGTCACGCCCTTGCATGGGAAGCGGGAAAGCATGCGGGCTGGGAAGAGATGGACGAATACGATGAAATCCCGGAGGACACATGAACCGTGGCGACGTGATTCTCGTTCGGTTTCCGCATCCGCTCATTTATTCGCAGCCCTTGAGCGAAAAACACTTGTAATCGGCGTTGCCAAGACTCGATTTTATCGGCTTTTCGCCAACTCAGGCCGCTAAGTCGCCGGCGGCAGACCAAATTCAATCCTTCCTGACGGAAAATCTGGTCGGATGAGGCCATCGTCCGGTACAATAATCAATCCTCTGCGAAGAAGAAGAGAGTCCCGGAGTCGATATCACCCATCGGAACCGATCGCTCGACGAAAACCTGTCGGTTCCGTGTTCGTTGGAGATACACCATGCCGTGTCCGTTTCCTGGAATGGATCCCTACCTGGAGGATGAAAAACTCTGGCCGGCATTCCAGCACCAACTAGTCTCGTGCCTCTATCAGATTCTGCTGCCCGGTCTGGTCGATCGCTATCGTGCCCGCATCAATCGCGCAGCTATTCCAGTGAGCAAGCCCTCTTTACTTCGATCATTCGCGAAGAGCATCAGGAGGAGTTCATTGAGATTCGACAACGCAGCGATAATCGCCTCATTACTTTGATCGATGTCGTCAGTCCGGTAAACAAAACGCGCAAACAAGGTCGAGAGAGTTATCTCGAAACGCGCAAAGCTGCTCGAAGTTGCAATGCCAGCATTGTCGAGGTGGACCTGATCCTTCAGGGGCTGCCCTTGCTCGATTACTCCCGCGACGGCCTGCCGGAGTGGGACTACGCCATTACGGTGACGCGCTGTACGCAGCCTGAACGGTATGAGATTTACACCACGACCTTGCAGAAGCGCTTGCCCCGATTCAAGATTCCGCTGGCGGCGGATGATCGCGACACGGTTCTGGACCTTCAGGCCACCTTTAGCCGATGTTTCGATCAGTCGAATTTTGCTGCGCAAATCGATTACAAACGCGACCCGGCCCTGAAGCTCGAAGACGACGACCGAAAATGGCTCGGTGATCTGCTCAAGGCCCATAAGTTGCGGTAATAAAACAGTTTTCAGTGTTCAGTTTTCAGTGTTCAGTCAATCCCATCAGAATGAAGACGGCATCTGTGGACCCAATGTCTAAACTGAACACTGAACACTGATCGGACGATCCAATGAGCCGACGTAGACTACCCTTTTCCGCGCCGGCACCTGTCCCACCTGTGCCTTCACCACCTCCTGCCCCATCTTCCGGTGTGCAAGTTGAACGAATCTTGTTGGGAGCTATGACCGCTCTCATTGTTGCCAGGCCGCTCGTTGCTGGCGACGATCCGGGACGATTACATCTGACCAGCGGCGGCGGCACGTTGACGCTTAACCTGTTGACGTTCCTTTTGCTTTTGGCCTGGGCCAGCTGGCGAGCGTGGGCACGAGAGCGTCGGCCTCTGGCCGGCCCCATCGTGCTGGGTTTATTGGGGATCGGTCTGGCGACTTTTGTCAGCGCTGCGGGTTCCGATCGCTACCAACATCCCGGCTGGTACATCAGCTGGGAATGGTTTACGGCGGCGACACTCTTTTTCCTCGCGAGACAGCTTGCGGCCACTCCCGCAGCCCTGAGCGGAATCGCTTCGGTTTTGCTTGCCTCCGCAGTAAGTTTGTCGGCGATGGCCGGATATCAAGAGCTAGCGCGGGAGATCGGTCTGCCTACGGGCGAACCGGCCCCCGCGCCAAACATCCCGCAACCACTCGTCGGTGACGACGAATTCATCCTCCCGTTCAATCAGTCTTCGCCCATTCATGGCACTGCCAAAGCAACTTTCGATCGACCCGAATCGTTTGCCGGATTGCTGCTTCTCCTTTTACCCGCCGGCATCCTGGCGGCATATTCCAGTTGGAGAGCGGGGATTATCGGCAAGCTGATCCTCTTGATCCCGCTGCTTTTGCTCACCGCATTGGCACTGACCGTCCCGACCATCCTTCAAATATCGTGGGAACATCGACTCGCTGCATGGCAGAAAGCCTGGTCACTGGGAATGGAATCATTGTGGAAGGGCATCGGGCCTGGCAACTTTTCGCGCAGAGCCGGGGCTGATTTGTTATCTCCCGACAATGTTTGGCTCGGCCTATTTGCAACGGCCGGGATCGTCGCGCTGGCGTTAGCGCTAGGCTCCCTTCTATACTTTTCGGCCATGATTTTGCGAGCTTGCGCTCTGCCCCAATTGCGCCGTCTGCCGAGACACCTAAACGGCCAGGCCCGCGCTGGGAGTTCTATTATGGCGCGATCGCCGGCTCACTTTTAGGATTGGTGCTTGGTACGGGCGATCTCCTTGCCGGATCCACACCTGCGGAAATCCTTCGACTCGGTATTTTGACCGCAGTTCGCGCGATCATCTGGTTTGCTGCGTTCGCTCTTCTGGAGACCGTACCGTGGAACTTTCGCCAATTGATGCGCCGCCTGTTCATCGGCGTCGTCTTGACGGCCCTCTTCGGCTTTTTCTCCGATGGTTTACCAGCGCTCGCTTCGTTAAACCAGCCGTTCTGGCTGGTAGTCGCACTCGCGATGAACTTGCGAAAGCCCTGGATTGCTACTGAGACACTTGCGCAGAGGAGGTGGCTGGCGGTATATCTTCCAGTTCCGCTGGCTCTGGCGTTCTTCATCAGCAATGCTTTGCAAGTCGGGCTACCTGGATTGCGAACTACCGCTGCCATCCGCGAAGCCCGGCATATGAGCAAAGAGTTCGACTCTCTCCAGAGGAACATCGACTGCAAGACGGGAGCAGAAAGGTTTCTTGCGGTTCGCGCGATGACTTTCTCGACGCTCACATGCTCGGACCGATGCGGCGGGCGTTGCAATGGGATCCGGATAATTCGGCCCTCTTGCTGCAAATGTCGCAATGGTCCCGGCAGCACTGGCGTTATCTTTGGGCAATGCGCAATATAAAGAGTGCCAACCAGGAGTCCAAAAAGATCATCGGCTATTGCGAGCGTGCCTCTGCGATTGATCCCTATAACCCGGGCGGGAAACTTGCCGACTTCGAGGCGATCCTGATGGTTATGACCGATGCCACCGCACGCAAGGAACGTCTACCCGGTCTGGAAAAAGTGATTGCGGAAGTGACTGCCCGCGAGCCTGGGCGAGAAGTGCCGATGCGCTGGCGCATGGTGTCGGTGTTGCTGGATCAATCCGCAGTAGATCTGATCCCAGCTCATGCGATACAGTTATTGAAGCTTGATCGAATGCCAGGCGCACCCCACGGTGCGATGACCGAGGAACAACGAGCCCGACTGATCGATCGCCTGCGGGAAGCACCCATTCAATACCCAAAGGAATTGATTGAACTGATGTTCGCAGAGTATACCGAACAGTGAAAAATGAAAAATGACTATTATCATCAACGAAGAATCTCAAGATTTCCCGCCCTCGTTGACCGTTGCCGAGTTGCTTGAGCAACTCGGTCGCGATCCGCGCCGACTGGCGGTCGAGGTCAATCAGACGGTGATCCGTCGCGACGAGCACATCCGCCATCAACTCTGCGATGGCGATCAGGTGGAGATCGTCACCCTGGTCGGCGGCGGCAGCGGCGAGCCTCCGCCACCCACCGACAAACCGCTGGTCATCGGCAAGTTCACTTTCCGCAGCCGGCTCATCACCGGCACCGGCAAGTACGCCACCTACGACCTGATGCGCGACTGCCTCGCCGCCAGCGGCTGCGAGGTGACGACCGTGGCCGTCCGCCGCGAACGGCTGGTCGATCAAGAAGGGCGCAACATCCTCGATTACCTCGATCTGAAGCGCTACACGATCCTGCCGAACACGGCCGGCTGCTTCAGCGCCGAGGACGCGATCCGCCACGCCCGGCTGGCCCGCGAACTGCTTGACCAACCTCGGCAATCCCGGCGCCGACTGGGTCAAGCTGGAATGCCTGGGCGATCCGAAAACGCTTCTGCCCGATCCGATCGCCACGCTGCAGGCCACCGAGCAGCTGGTCAAGGAAGGCTTTCAGGTGCTGGTCTACACCAGCGACGATCCGATCATGGCCCGGCGGCTGAAGGCGGCCGGGGCGGCCAGCGTCATGCCGGCCGGCAGCCCGATCGGCAGCGGCCAGGGCGTGCTCAATCCGAACAACATCCGCATCATCCTGGAATATCTCAAGGACGGCGATCCCGATTATCCGGTGATCGTCGATGCCGGCGTCGGCACGGCCAGCGACGTGGCCGTGGCCATGGAACTGGGCTGCGACGGCGTGCTGCTCAACACCGGCATCGCCCATGCGCAAGATCCGCTGCGGATGGCCTGGGCGATGCGATATGCGCTGCGAGGCGGGCCGGCTGGCGTATCTGGCGGGCCGGATTCCGAAGAAGCTGTATGCGTCGGCGTCGAGCCCGATGGAAGGAAGAATTGCGCCGGTCGGCGGTTGACAGTAGTGAATCAGTTTGACTGGTACCAGCCTCGCCTTCGGCATCGGCTGGCCCGTCGCTAACGCTTCCGGCTCATTCGAGTCATTTTGAAAGATACGAGCGCGAAGCGTTCGGGGATACGAGCCGGAAGCGTTACTAATTGCTGAGTCAAAGTCCTTAATTGCGTTTGCGCAATCATCCTTCGAATGGTATATCTTTCCTCTTTGGTATTGTTCCAATCTGGAACCTAAACAGGTCTTGTATGGTTACTCCGGTTTTTCGTCCAGTTCGCGTTCCAACACCTTTCTCATTTCCAGCAGCTTTTTTCGATTGGGAGAATCCTCTGGAGTGTGCTCCAAAAGATATTCGATGTCTTCCGCTGCCTCGCGTTTCATACCCTTGGAGTAACGCAGCACCGATCGAGAGGAGCGTGCTTCCACAGCGCTGGGATCCAGCATCACGATGCCATCGAGATAGCGAAGACCACTATCCAGATCGTTTTCCTCCTGGGCAACTCGCAACAGATTATAGAGCATTCGCGTGACGATTTGTTTCTTGGTCACCGGCTTAAGATAGTCTTCACGGAATGGCAAGCCATTTGCCTCAATCCGTTTCTTCATCTCTTCCTCGGTGGCCGATTTCCCGGCTTCAAAGACGTCGATAAACGCCCCGTCGCCCTTGGCGGGAATGTGCCGGACCACGAAATGGCCCGCGCGCCGATACCGACGATCTTCAAGCCAATGAGCCGGCCGACTTCGCTGTAGAGCACGCACAATGAGATTGGGATTCCTTCCCGGTCGTCGATCACCTCATTGAGGTAGCTGTTGGATCGGTGATAGTAATCTCGCCGACTGCCGTGAAAGCCGCGCTGCTCGAAAAAGAACGCATTCAGTGCCTTGAGTCTGGCCGCTTCATCAGCTTTCTTCGGCAAGGTAGCGAGGATCTTTTTCGCCATACGATCGACTTCATGGCGGTAGGCATCCACATCGACATCTTCATTGTCGAGTTTGGCCAGCAACAGAGCAGCGTGAATCAAATCGGTCTTGGCATCGTCTTGCGATAAGACCTTGGCCAGTTCATCGTAGACGTTTTGTTGCTGAACTCGTGCGGCCAGTTCGCGCAACAGCACCGCTTGGGCTTCCAGCTCTTTCGCCTTTTGCCGCAGTACATCACCACTGCCTTTCTCCTTGCTCAAGCCCCTTACGACATCACCGCCGATGGGTTTCTTTGAGACCAAGCCATCGACCTGTCTTAGAATCGTTTTGATCCCATTCGGATCGACCTTGCGCGAGGGAATGGTTTTCGCAACCTGGAAAGACTTGAATTGGGCCTTGGTATCTCGGAATTTGGCCAGACCCGCTTTGCCTTCGGTCCAGGCGGCATCATCCGACTCGAAAACCGGGTGATCGTTGACAAAACATTTCACGCCGTCTTTCGCGACGCGAACCTTGATCGTATTCCACTCGCCGGGTTTGTAATATTGTGAACCCTTGTCTTCGAGAATTTTCCACGAAAAGACATCGGGGCCATCGAATCGAGTGAGCCTAAACTTGCCGCCGGTGGGATAGAAACCGTAGTGCCGTTCACCATCGTCGCGAAAGAGCAAACCGGCGGCCCCGCGCTCATCGTCGAGTTTGACCGCGACACTGATTTCATATGGTAATTCCGGGACTTTATTCTGATTGATGCACAGCGCCCGGCCCCCGAAACCGGTGCCCGCGCCTTCCACGGTGATCCGACCTGCACGTTGCCGCCAGGTTGCCCCCATGATCGGTTTCCATTCCTCGGAGTCGAGTGCCCCAATGGTCACCCATTGATCCATCTTGATCGGGTTGGGTTTGGCGATCATCGGCTTGAGCAGATTGATCGGCATGGCGAAACCAAGATTGGCCGTGACCAACGATTTCATGCTGACCACGCCCAGAACACGGCCCTGCATATCGAGCAACGGCCCGCCGCTATTTCCTTGCTCGACCGGAACGGCGATTTGAATCAGGGAATTGCCGTCGATGTCTCGACGGCCGGAGATCACGCCGCTGACCACGCTGAATTTCAATCCCAGCGGATTGCCGAGCACGACGACAGGCTGCCCATCCTTCGTGGTGTCTGAATCGGCAAGAGAAAGCGCAGGCAGATTTTTCCCATCGATCTTGATCAAAGCCAGATCGCGGGGCCGGTCGGTGGCATACACTGCCGAAACTTGATGCTTCTTGCCGTCGGCAGTTTCAACTTCAATGGCTCGCGCCTCGCCAATGACGTGCAGATTGGTGGCGATGATTCCTTTGGCATCGACGATGAAGCCGGTGCCAAGTGCTTCGTTGCGGCCATCGCGTCCCTTGCCGGTGATAACCACGATCGAGGCTCGGAGTTCCTTCGCCAACTGTTCGACGGTCTTTTCGGTGGAAGGGGATTCTTTCGTTTTGGCCGGCGGCTTCGGTTCCTCGGCAGACATCGAAGGCGGAAGGCAGATGCAAACCAATGCGAGGAAGATTCGGAAGAGCTGCGTCATGAGATCGATACCGAAAGTCGAGAAAGGGCGAGGGTGGGATGTTGTTATTGTGCCACGCGGGGGCGAAGAAATCTATCGAGAATACTGAATACCGGACAACGTGTGTGTTTGGTAAGATATGTGTGAATCCATGAAGGACGAACCATGCTGACCCGAATAACGATCGAAGGTTTCAAGTCGATTCGAGAACTGAAAGATCTCGAGCTGCGCCCGCTGAACGTGCTCATTGGTCCGAATGGAGCCGGGAAATCGAACTTCGTTTCGTTTTTTCGAATGTTGCGGTCATGGGTTACTCCTCCTGGTGAATTGCAAATATACGTGGCGAAGTGTGGTGGCGTGAGTGCGGTGTTGTTTGACGGTCCCGGTAGAACTCAACAAATCAAGTCCACTTTGACGTTTGGAACATCGAAATACCTCGGCTGTTATCACACCGGGTTTCTAATTGCTGCAAACGATAGTTTGCTGTTTCAAAACGGCGAACTGGAGGTTGATCTGATCGGCGACTCCGGACATTCACGGAAATGGGGAGTAACTCAAACACCGCGGGAATCACCATTTGACACAGTCCAACTCAGGGATGATGCATACGTCTGGGCGACGGGTTTCCTGAGAGGAATCAGAACTTATCAATTCCACAACACAACCGAGACCGCACGCATCCGACAGAAATGCGATGCAGAAGACAACAAACCTCTCAAGGAAGACGCAGGCAATCTCGCTGCTGTCCTACATCGGTTAAAGGTGAACGAACCGAGATCATACTCTTTGATCGCTAACACTGTTCGACAGGTTGTGCCATTCTTCGCCGATTTTCATCTCGAACCGGACTATGGTAAGCTTTTGCTTCGGTGGCGAGAACTTGGCTCCGATGTGATCTTTGGCTCACATCAGGCATCCGATGGGACTCTTCGTTCGATGGCTCTCATTACGCTTTTGATGCAACCAAAACTAGATTTGCCTGCTGTGATGATCCTCGATGAACCTGAACTCGGCTTGCATCCTGCTGCGATCGCCTTGATTGCTGGATTGATACGCTCGGCGTCCCTGCATTCTCAAATTATTCTTGCCACGCAATCGCCGACGCTGCTCAATCACTTCGATCCCGAAGATGTGATCGTGGTCGAACGACATGGGCGCGAATCGATCTTCAAACGCCTTGATCCCGATAAGCTTCAATCCTGGCTGGAAGACTATTCGCTCGGTGAACTTTGGGAGAAAAACGTCATCGGCGGGAGACCGGGGCGATGATTCGGCTCAACATGATCGTCGAAGGGCAGACCGAAGAACGCTTCGTTCATGATGTCTTGGAATTGCACTTTGCCGAAAGAAACATTTTCATTTCCGTTCGCTGTGTTGAAACCAGCCGGGATCGGAAAAGGCACAAGATTTATCGAGGTGGAATGACAACGTACCAGCGCGCGAAACGCGATCTCGAACGCTGGATGAAAGAAGACCCTGCACCCGATGTTCGCTTCACGACCATGTTTGATCTCTACGCCTTGCCGAACGACTTTCCCGACTTTGACAAAGCGAAATCGCTGCCGGATCCGTTGCAACGGGTGAGCGCATTGGAAAAGTCTTTCGCTGCGGAGATCCCAGATCAGGCGCTTGATTCCATATCTTCAACTGCATGAATTCGAGGCATTGCTTTTCGCGGATATTGCGCAAATGAATTGGGCATTTATCGAACACGATGCAGCTATACGGTTGCTGAATAATCTGGCTGCCTCCTACGATTCTCCTGAAAGAATCGACGATCAGGAACCTCCTTCAAAAAGAATTATCGCCGCAATTCCGGAGTACGAAGGAATGAAAGTCTCAGCTGGTCCACTTGTCGCTATGAAGATCGGTCTCGACTTGTTAAGGAACAGATGTCCCCACTTTGACGAGTGGATTTGTAAACTGGAAAGTCTAGTGTCACAACCATCAACTGAACCTCGCGAGTAAATTCATACATGCATATCGTCCTTATCCCGGGCGACGGCATCGGTCCAGAGGTAACACTGTCTACCCAAAAAGTTATCGCTGCGGCAGGCGTATCGATCAAGTGGATCAATGCCCCTGCCGGTCTGGATGCCGTCGCCTTGCATGGCGATCCTCTCCCTGAAACAACGCTCGATCTCATTCGCAAATATCGTGTCGCCCTCAAAGGCCCGTGCACTACCCCCGTGGGCAAAGGCTTCCGTTCCATCAATGTCCGCCTGCGTCAGGGACTGGATCTTTATGCCAGCGTGCGCCCGGTGAAGACGTTGCCCGGTGTAAAAGTACCGTTTACCGATGTCGATCTCATCGTGGTGCGAGAAAACACGGAAGGGCTGTACGCCGGGTTGGAACACGTTGTCGTGCCCGGCGTCGTCGAAAGTTTGCGCGTCATCACTCGACCGGCGGCAGAACGGATTGTGCGCTACGCCTTCGAGCTGGCGCAATCAAGGCCGCCATCGCGTCACGTTTTGCCATAAGGCCGACGTGATGAGGCTCAGTGACGGCCTATTTCTGAAGTGTGCCCGCGAAGTGGCAGATGAGTTCCCCTTCATCCAGTTCGAGGAGCGTACAATCGATAACGTCTGCATGGAACTGGTGCTCGAACCTTCGCGCTTCGATGTCCTGGTAATGGAAAATCTTTTCGGTGATGTCATTTCCGATCTCTGCGCAGGTTTGGTGGGTGGTCTGGGTCTGGTGCCGGGAGCAAATTTGGGCCATCGCTATGCGGTGTTCGAAGCCGTTCACGGCAGCGCACCTGATATCGCCGGGAAAGGTCTGGCAAATCCGATCGCGTTTCTACGCTCGGCCGCAATGATGCTGGAACACGTCGGCCAACGCAAGGCCGCCGAGCGCATCGAACAATCAGTTCAGAAGACGCTTGAGCGAAGCGTTGGACTGACACGCGACCTTGGTGGTGATGGCAACACCGAAACGATTACGCGCGAACTCGTTGCTAATTTGTGAAGGATGAAATGCGAAAAGTTGTCTTCATACAAGGTGGAGGAATTGGATTCGACCAGGAGCAATCCGTTCGACGGATTATTTCCGCCGTCGGCATCGAAATCGATTGGCAGGTTTACCCTGCCGGATGGGCCGCTGCGTCACAAGGGTTGCCGATCCTGCCGGAAGAAATGCTGCGTGCCGTTCGCGAAACCGGCGTTGCACTGAAGACCAAATTGTTGCCCGACCCCGCAGGTGCTTCAGCGCCCCCGGCGAACGCCAACGTTGCTTCCCGCAAAGCTTTGGGGCTGTATGCATCGGTTCGGCCCGTTCATAATCTCGCCGGTTTGCCGAGCCGATTCAGTAATGTGAACTTCCTTTTGATCCGCGAGATCACCGAAGATTTGTACGCAACCAGCGAACACGAAATAGTTCCGGGCGTCGTCCAAAGCTTCAAGATTGTCACCGAAGCGACTTGCATGCGATTTTTTCGCTTCGCATTTGAACTCGCCGTGCAGCAAGGTCGAAAGACGATTCACTGCATCCACAAAGCGAACATTTTGAAAATCGCGGATGGATTGATTCTGGAATGTTTCCGGCGTGTCGCCAAGGATTTCCCCGCGATCCAGGCCAAAGATCTGATCGTCGATAACACCTGCATGCAGCTCGTGAGCAAACCCGCGCAGTTCGATGTCCTTGTCGCAGGAAACCTCTACGGCGACCTCCTCAGCGACCTGGGGGCCGGTTTGGTGGGAGGGATTAGTGGCACGGCGGCGATCAATTATGGTGAAGCAGTTCGCGTTTACGAGTGCATCTTTGGGGCTTCGCGCGAGGCGATCGGCGCGGATCGGGCCAACCCGTTGCCGTTGATACTCCCTGCCGTCGAGATGTTGAAGGATTTCGGCGAAATTGATGCCGCTGAACGGATCATCAAGGCCGTCGAGACCGTTTTGTCTGCTGGAAAAGTGCGCCCTCCGGACCTCGGCGGCACTGCGGGAACCATCGAATTTACCAATGCCATCATCACGGAGATCGGGTAAGCCACCACCGGTTTTGAGGGTGTACGACATGGTTCACTTCCAATCTACCACTGGATCGACTACTTCGATAGTTCCCAAACCAATGCGGTGCTATCCTTGCTGGCGGAAACAAGCCGGCTGTTGTCCGGGCTAAAGGCCAACGATGTCACTTCCGCCCGATGCCCGTCGAATTGGTGGGTTTCCTTGCCGGTCTTCAAGTCCCAAACATGGATTTTCCGGGCACCTGCCGCCAGGATGCCGCCGTCCGGACTGAGGGCGATTTGCCACGGACGAAAGTCGGCGTTTTCGATATCTTTCTGGTGGATTACCTTGCCGGTTGCTGTTTCCAGAGTCATGAGCCTCAGATCGTTGACGTAGGTCCAACTGCCGTCCGGCAGCTCTTTCCGGCGCTGCTTGCGCACCGCGAACGTGATTCTGCTGCCGTCGGCCGAGAGGGCAACCGACTCGGGCTTTTCCTTGTGGGACACGTAGGCAAACGCAGGCCCCTTCTTCTCAGGGCCCTTCCTTTGAGGGTTCTTCTTCTCTGGCCCCTTCTTGAATTCCGTTATCTGCTCATATTTCTCATAATATTCCACAACCTTGTTTCGTTCGAGGCTCCATGACGATCGACGTTTCCGAGTCTGAACGTCCCAAATCGAGACGATGTCGCCCTGCAAGATCAGGGACTTGCCATCGGCCGAGAAGCCACGCACTGTCGGGCGCAAGCCGTCACGTGTCTCGGTTTCGTCGGGCAGCCAGTCCGCAACGATTTTGCCCGTCTCCACGTCCATGAGATGTACCCTGCCGTCTTCGTCGGTTGTGGCGAGGCGCTTGCCGTCGGGAGAAAGGACGCCTTGAGTTCCCGGGCACTCAACCAGAACCTTCCCGCTTGCCGGATCCTGAAGCCAGATCGTTTTGTCGCTCTTGCCGATCAGGGCCTTGCCGTGCGCTAAGAATCGCGCTATCCGGCCCCGCGCCTTCGCGATCGGAGACTCGTGCAGGTGTCCGCTCGACGTATCCCATTCCCGAATGGCCAGGTCGTCGTCGCCGACAGTCAGGATGGTCTTGCCGTCGGGCCGAAAGCACACACGCCCAGCGAACTGGCGTTCGTTTCGCGGGAGCGCTGCTCTTTGCCCGTTTTGCGATCCCAAAATTGAATGACCCCGGTCTTGCCGTTCATCGTCGCAAGCAAGCGATCGTCCGGGCTAAGTGCCGCAATCGCCCCGATCGTCGGTTCGTCGGTCCAGCGTTTTCCGGGATTCCCCGATTCGACGTTCCAGGAGTAGACGGCACAACCGCCCCCCGCGCTGAAAATTCTGGCACCGGCAAACAGCGTGCTGCTGTCCGACGTGAAGACCAGTGACTCTGACACGGATTTTTCGGGGAGATCAAACGTCCGTTTCTCGGTCCCTTTTTTCAGATCCCACAGGCGGATGAAGCTGTCGCCGTTGACTTGCGTGGCAAGGAGTTTTCCATCCGGCGAAACCGCCATTTGCGCAGGGCCATTGACGTTGGATACTCCGAATGTTCGCAGTTCCTTACCGGATGTCACGTCAAAAACGTGGATCGTATCCTGATTGTCGGCGACAATCAGGCTGCGTCCATCGGCAGCGAACACCCGTGTCTGCCAATATCGATCCTTGAAATCGAGCTTGAATTCGTGAAGAACCGTGCCGTCCGCGGCGTTCCATAGAACGATCGGCATTCCGCGCTGGCGCTGGTCATCACTCTCCACGTAACCGAATCCCGCGCAAACCTTGCCATCCGGCGAAAAAATGGGATGTAATGAGATGGATGGGTGAAACTTGAGTGGATAGGATTGCTTCTGGGCACCGCTGGCCAGATCGTATTGAATGAAGTCTCGGGTGAATCCCTTTTTTTGGTTCCAAAACGGCTCCCGGCAGATGCAAGCTGTCTTGCCGTCCGCGGTTACTTGCGTACTCGAATCGACCCAGCCTTGTGGCGAGGGCTCGCCGAGGTTGACGGTCGCGTTGCCGGTCGTCAGATTCCAGCGGCGAATCCACCCTCCACCCATCGAAACCAGGTGTTTGCCATCTGCCGTGAACGTCAGCGAGTAATCCAAAGGGTTTAGGGCGGCACCGTGCCGAAAAGCGACCGTGCCGAGGCGCGCGATCGCCTTGTCCGGCAGCCGATCGTGAAATTGGTCCAGGCCCGGCTCAGCGGCCAGCTTCATTTCTTCTGCTTCAGCGTTTTGATTGACAGGTGGAAGAGGTTGACGCAGTGCAATTGGCTCTTGCACACCGTTTGCCGGTCGTGTGAGTTGAACTACCCCCGCAGCCGTGCTGACCACCGCCAGCACGCCAGCGCACCAAATGGCAATCTTCGTGACAACGGCAGCACGTGTTGCTGCGGCGACCATTCGCAGCACGGCGGGGGAGGCAACAGAGTTTTTGGTAGTAGTCGTGAGAATTGACTGCCGAAGTTCGGGCGTCAGATCGGCGCTGGCCGATGAGGGTGCCAGGAACCCGGCGAACAACCCTGCTCCAAGCGTGGCACCTCGTCGAATCATCCTTGCCTTGAGTAGGTTTCGAGCGCGTTCCAGCCGACGGCGCAGGGTTCGCACGCTCCAGTCCAGTTGTTTGGCCGCTTCATCCTGGGTTCGGCCCTCCAAATAGCACAGCAGCAGCGGAATTCGATAGCGTTCGGGAAGTTGTCGCAGCTCTTCATCGAGAACCAGGCATAGTTCATTCCACCCCGGATCGGTTGGAGGCACCGCCGGGCGACTACTCGCTGCTAACCGCTCTCGATACGAACGCGCAGCTTCCGCGCGCTGGGCTTGCCGCGCGAGACGTTGAGCGACCCGATAGAGCCAGCCCGCCAGGCTGGTGCGCTTTCGAATGGACCCGCATTGACGCGACAGCAGCAAGAACGTCGCTTGCAGAACATCGTCGGCAAGGTGGGAGTCGCCGAGCAAGCGCCGGCACACGCCGTAAAGCATTGGGCCATGCCTGTCCGTAATGATCGCAAATGCTGCGTCGTCGCCCGTTTCGACGAATCGGCTGAGGAGTTGATGATCGCTCGATGCGCTCAGGGAATCGGTAAATGCCCGCTTGAGCAGGCCGGGCAAAGGGATGGTTTGACTAGCCATAGGAATGACCTCACTCAAGCCGATTATACTCCAAGCCTTCCTCTATATAGTGAGCGCCGAACACGATAGGCGGCCATTTTTTTGCTTTCTTTGCGATTCAGACACTCGGTCATCTGACTGTGGCACGCATTGGGGCCGGCAAACTCAGAATTGTACCATTTTTCGGTTGCCACGACGTTGATCGTCGTTAGACTTTAATTGTATTTCAGATGGCATTCGCTTGCTTCTTGCTGCCGCCGAGCGTGATTTCATCGGCGGTATTGACTGGTCCTCAATGTGAGGTGCAAAGTGAACTTTTCTGAACGACCGCCCTCGAAACAATGGGCAACTCTGAAAATCCGGGAAGAACGCATCGCAGAGGTCTGGTTCAAACCTGAGGGGGAGTCTTTCGGTCTCAGGTTTCGTATCCCCCAGAGAAGTTTTCAAATTCCTGGAATCGTTGAACAATTGACGACAAAAAACCTTCTCAGTGCCGTGGGGATTCCGGCAGAAGAGGTTGAATCCTGGAGCCGTGACGACGACCCAGATTCCGGCATGAATTCTGAATTGGGTCAACCCATCCAGCCACCCCCACAGGACGTTGACTATTTGAATCTTTACATCCGCTTAAAGCAGCCGGCACCGGTTGCAGCCCCCATTGTGTGCGATGAACCGGAGATTCCCGAGGCCAGTTGGCAGTATCTGGAGGGCCGATGGAATGCCATCCTGGGCGTGGAAGTGAGTGTGGATGCGTTGCGCTCGAGTATGGGGGGGCTTCGGATGGAATTGGAATCCGCAGCGGCCAGAGCATTGAACCTGGAAGAAAAAGTAAATGCCTTAAGCGCTGACCTAGCCTCGTGGAACGGGGCCAAAAACCGCATTCGTTACGCTTTGCCCAAGTTGAAAGAGTTTGTCCATCGTTCGACTTGGGCCAAGGGCATACCCGAAAGAAAAAAGGTGGAGGAAATTTTCACGAACCACGTTCAACCGCGAATTCCTTTGCCGGAGGTGGACCAGGTCATCGCAGAGTTCGATAACCTGCTCAAGAATCGGCAGGTATTGTCCTCCCAAGGCACATCGGTTCTCCAGGAATGCAGGAGCATTTTGGCCGAGGTTCAGAATGCCTTGAGGACACTGCAGAGGAACTCGGTCGCCAATGCGATCAAGAAAAAGAACTCAAGTGGTAAACGAGCCAGATGATTCCAGCAAATGCGATGTAGGTCCAGCGCGGGATTGATTCGGCAAGACCTTCACTGTCTTTGAAGGTCTCGCCGGTCTTGGAAGCCAAATCTGTTACTCCACTGCAACCGGCTCAGTCATGATACCGATCTTGCCGCTGACCGGCACGATATTCATTTTCTCAAGCTTGTTGGTTTCGCCATTGAGGATCACCAACTCGATCGGCCCCTTGGCCGCAGCAAGTATGTTGGCCAGATCCTCGAAGGATTGGGTTCGCTTGCCGGATGCCGCGACGATGATGTCGTTGACGCGGAGGTCGGCTTGAGCAGCTGCACCGCTGGAGCCTACTTGCGTAACTTTCATACCCATTTCCTGAGCCGTCCCCGAGTCAACGTTCGCCGGCGGTGCGTCGGCAGTGTAGCTGGCGGGAAGAATGTCGCCGCCGTCCTGTGCCGGGCTACCAATCGATTGACCGCCGTCATCGGAACCGCCCTCGGTTGAACCGCCCGAATTGCCCCCGCCGGAACCGTTGTCCCCGGATTGGCCGGAGCCAAGACCGGACGCGAGTTGACCGAGCGCTGTGAGCTCTTTTACCAGCTTGTGCTGACCGTGCCGTTGGGACTTCGCAATGCTACTGAATGTGCCGGTCGAATTTCCGCTCGCCTTGAGTTGAGCGTTCAAGTTCGAAGTTCCGCCGACTTTTGGCGTACTCGTTGTCGTCCCGGTATGGTTTGGGCCAACAGCCTGGTTTGATCGACCTGTCGGAGATATGTTCTGGAGATCATTGTAGTTCGTAGTTCCTGTGCCCAAATGGTTTGTTCCACTCGGTTGCCATCCGCCAATTCCCGGATTTGCGGGTCCATAATAACCGGGGCCTGGTAGGCCATAAGGCGGATGGCCTGGCTGGGTGTAGTGCGGCGTTTGCGGTACATGGGGCACGGAAGGCAGCTTGACTCGGGGCAACGCAAAGGCCGGGGTGGAAATCGCGGTGAGCCCGAACAGAGCAATCATCAGATGGATGCGACGCATGGTTATTCTCCAGTTGTAGGGTTGGTTTTCAGAGATTTGAGTCAGCTTGACCTCGCTGGTTTGCTCATCTCTACACCTGAAGAAACGGATCGAGCGGCCGGATGTGGACAATTCTTTTTTTGCCTTTTTAGAATCCCTTCGTTCTCCTACAATTCAACGTTCCATTCTCTTATCCAATACAATCTTCCGCCCGGGATTCCGATGTCAGATTCCACCTTGAATACCGCCTATTTGAATGATTGCCTCGACCGTTGGCACGGCGGTGATTTCGCCGGGCGCGATGCCCTTGTTAATTCTGCCGTCGGTCGCCTGGAACCCCTTGCCCACAAGATGCTCAAGGGATTTCCCAATGTGCGTCGTTGGGAGGACACTGGAGACGTGCTGCAAAATGCCGTACTCAGGCTGCTGCATTCGTTGGAAAAGCTCCGTCCCGAATCCACTCGGGACTTTTTCAATCTCGCCGCTTTGCACATCCGTCGGGAATTGCTCGATCTGGCCCGGCATCACCGAAATCGAATCAGCTCCGCCGAGTCGCCCGGCACTTCGGAAGCACCGCAAGACTTGATTGCTGATCGGGCCGAAGAACCGGACGAACTCGACCGGTGGCGAAATTTTCACGAATTGGTGGAGAATCTGCCGGTCGAGGAACGTGAAGTTGTCGGCTTGATCTTCTATCATGGCTGGACACAGGATCAAGTAGCGGAACTCTTTGGAATCAGCGATCGCACGGTGCGACGGCGTTGGGAAGACGCCATGACCAAATTGCGCCGGGTTCTGGGCCAATAATTAACGAGGCAATCCCGGTTGCACTTGAGGACTTTGTGATGCCTGACGACGCTACCCAAAATCAATCCGCTGACGCCGCTTCGATGGCAGCTTCTACGGACTCCCGATCGCCCAACGATACGCAACCGAGGCGCGGTTTATCGGATGGTGCCAAGGCCGTGGCGGCGATGGAGGCGTTCCTCGGCGTGTCGCCGGCCTTGGCGCACGATCCCAACGAAACGGAAACCTTATTGAGCCGGACTCAGGAAAAGACAGCGCCCTCCGGAGTCGCGACTTCGGTTCCCGGCTATGAAATTCTCGGTGAACTGGGCCGTGGCGGCATGGGCGTGGTTTACAAAGCCCGGCAAACGCAGTTGTCGCGAGTCGTGGCGCTGAAGATGATTCTCTCCGGCAGTCATGCTGGACCCGATAGTCTGGCCCGCTTCCGAACTGAGGCCGAGGCCGTCGCGCGGCTACAGCATCCTGGGATCGTGCAGATCCATGAATCGGGAATGCACAACGGCCTGCCCTATTTTTCGATGGAGTTCGTGGAAGCCGGCTGCCTCGACCGCATGCTCCAGGGCGCACCGCTTCCGCCCAAGTCTGCCGCCCACATGACGGCACTGCTTGCCCTGGCGATGCATGCGGCCCACGAAAACGGCATTTTGCACCGCGACCTGAAGCCCGCAAACGTGTTTCTGCAACCGGCGAAGGATAGCGAAGGCATAATGATCGAAGATCGTTCGGGTAAGTCGGCGTACTACCTGCCGAAGATCGGTGATTTTGGTTTGGCCAAGAACCTGCATCCCGGCGACGATGCGGACACGCCTGACCGCGCCGGCCAGACTGCCACGGGCGCGGTGATGGGCACACCCAGCTATATGGCACCCGAGCAAGCGGGCGGCAGAAGCAAGGAAATGACGCCGCTGGTCGATGTTTATGCGCTCGGAGCCATCCTGTACGAATTGCTCACCGGCAGACCGCCGTTCCGGGCGGCGACGTTGCTGGACACGCTACGGCAAGTGATGTCCGAGGAGCCAGTGCCGCCGCGAAAATTCAGCGACAACATCCCGCGCGATCTGGAAACCATTTGCCTGAAATGCTTGCGCAAGGAGCCGGAGAAACGCTACGGCTCCGCTCTGGCTCTGGCGGATGATCTGGAACGGTTTCTCGCGGGCAAGGCGATTCAAGCTCGACCGGTCGGCACGGTAGAGCACGCTGTGAAATGGGCCAGGCGCAACCCGGTCGTATCCGGATTGCTGGCCGGCATCGTCGCACTGATCGTGGTGGGTTTCGCCCTGGTGACCTGGCAATGGCAGCGGGCAATCGATCGGGGAGAAGCGGAACATCGCGCCGGAAAGATGCGGAGACGGCACGGCAAGAAGCGGAAGAAGCGCAAAAACGCGAAGAGAAGATAGCCCGGGCCAACGCTCAACTGGCCATTCAGGAATCTCAGGCGCGCGTCAATGCGCAACGTGCGGAGAAGAATGCAAAGAAAGAATCGGAACGCGCCATCCTCGCCGAAAAACAGGCCGTTTCCGAGTCAAAGCGCGCACAGCAATCGTTGAGCTTCTTGGTCGATCTCTTTCGAGTTTCCGATCCTCTGGACTTTGCGGGCTACAGTCTGCGCACCAGTCAAGAACGGGGCAGAAGCCTCACCGCCAAGGAACTGCTCGACCGCGGAGCGAAAGAACTTGCTCAAAAACTGAACGATCAACACGAGGCCAAAGCCTCGCTGTTGAATACGATCGGCGACGTGTACCGCAGCATGGGCTTGTTTGAGCCGGCGGCCGGCTTACTCAAAGAATCGCTGGAGCTGCGCCGGAAACATTTTGGGGAAGATCACGTCGAAACCGCAGCGGCGCTTTCCGCGCTCGGCTGGCTCTCGCTGGACCGCGGCGACTTCGATCAGGCAGAGGTTCTGTTTCGTCAGGCTTTGAAGATTCAGGAAGCAAAGCTGCCGCCGGATGACCCCGCCCCGTTCACCTCGCGATTCTACATCGCCTGGGTGCTTGCCATGTACGGCGACCCCGCGGCCGAGCCGCTCTTCAAGAGCGTCATCGATTATCGAACGGCCAAACTCGGACCAACTCATCGGGATACGATCATTGCCAAAGGAGGAATGGCGGCATTTCTCATCGATCAGCATCGTCACCTGGAAGCCTTGCCTTTTATCAATGACATCTTCCTGTACGCCAAAAGTCTGGAAGGAGGCAAGAACAATTTTGAAGCACTCAGTGTCTTCCAGCAAGGCACAGTCACCGCGGCAATGGGATTCCACGCCAAAGCGCAGAAAAATCCTTTGAGAAAAGTCTGGAAATCTCGCGAAGGCAATTGGGCGAAGATCACTACTACATGGCGATAATACGTCACGAACTTGCAGTATCCTTATTTCGGCAAGGCAAATGGGCGGAAGCCGACGCGCAGTTGAAGGAGTGCTTGCGAATCGCTCGGGCCACAGTCGGGATGGAGCATCCGCGCCAGACGGTTGGGTTGCGCACGTATTCAGCTGTACTCATCAAGCTGAATCGCGCTAAGGAAGCCATCGCGCTGTTCGACGAGGCACTTCAAGCCAACGAAAAGCGCTTTGGCTTGAGTAGCCGCTGGCGATTCTGGCTGCTTTCCGAATTGAGCCTGCTGGAAGCAAAACACGGCGATGTGAACCGGGCCGAGAAGCTCGCCCTGGAGGCGTCGTCCCTGGTATCCATCACACCTAAATCCGATCATGAGAAGGCCGGCATGCTGAATAATTTGGCCGTCGCTCTGCCCAGCCCGAGCAAAGATGCCGCCGCGGAGAAACTGTATCAGCAGGCCATTGATATTCGCCGTCGTCTTGGCGACCGGCATCCCGATGCGTTCGCCCAGGTGCTATGGAATAAGGCATTCGTGATCAATGGACAGGGACGGTGCCCCGAAGCGGAATTGCTTTACGTTGAAGCCGAAATGAAAGCGCAAAACACCTCGGTTCTTCGCGGCGATTCGGGGATCAACTTCTTTCGGTGTTATGCCGGCTGTCTGATGCAGTTAGGCAAATTTGCTCAGGCCGAAGAGCGTTTTCGACAAATGCTCGATCTCGTCCGGAAGCAGCCCAATTATCCCGCTGCCGCGCGAGCCGATCGATTACTGGAAATGGCGAACGTCCTTCAGATGCAAGCAAAATGGGCCGACGCGGTACCATTCTTGCAAGAAGCAACCAGGCAAAAGGGTCTGTTATACGAGGCTCCGATCCGGCAGTTGGGTTGCGTCCAAAAGATGTTGGGACAGGAGTCGCAAGTGAAACAACAGATGACATTGTTGAAATCCGCTTTCGGCAAGGATCGCCGCCTTTGGCTTCTCGTTCGTCTGGCTCGAATCAACGCATTACTGGGAACGCAGACTCCAAAGGAAGTGGAGGATTCGTTATGGGTCTGCGTCGCCGATCTGGCGGCAAATCCCAGCGACTACACCGCCTGCACACTGGTCCTGAACCTGCTGCGCACAATGAGACGGACGAAGCGGAACGAGTCCTTCGAGGTCTACGATCCGAGAACGGCATTTCGAGCGTGATGGCGGAATTCCTCCGAGTATGGTGCGAGTTGCAACGCGGCAAACTCGAAAACGCCAGGAAGTTGTACAACGAGGCCGTTCGGCATTTCGATGCGGAGCTGCCTACCCCGGAACGACCTTCGAAGACGGGTGTGGATTGCCTTTTGCGACTGGAAACCATGTTGCTTCGCGATGAACTGGGGAAAAAAATCGGCAGGTAGGTAACGGTCCTCAACCTAGCCCGGATTATTCATTAGTGCTCGCAAGATAATCAATATACGAGCATTTTTCGCTCGGGCGCGGTATTTGCCGACGTTGCGCGATGCTGGAGGCGCACTGCCCCCTACCCCCATCTGATTTTTTCGGGTTGTTTCTTGGCTTAACCCGTCCAACAGCAGCGGACCGCTGGACGTTTGGAGACATGACGACTGACCTGTTCAAAATAGGCCCGGTTGGGCCAACTGCCGCTCAAGCGAATCACGATGCGGCGACAACTCACGACCACCGAGGCCGCGACCTTGATGAGCAATAACCGCCACGTGGCCGGTTGTCCTTCACCCAGGGGGTCGCGACGGCGACGCTCGTTCTGATATTGCTTCCGCGCCGCACCCGTCAAGGCTTCCACGGGAACTTCCGTGTGGGGGTCGTGCGGCGGTGGCTCGGCCACCTCGCGACGCAACCGCGCCAGCAAATTGAATGCTGCCGCATGCAGATACAACCGGAAGAAGTTGGCCATGAAGCGGTGATCGCTCAGTCGATCCATACAAAGGTCGCACTTGAGTTCCTTGTTGCGGTTTTCACTTTCCCCACGCATGGCGTATTCGTCATACGTTGCTTGCGGATAGAGGGGAGCACCCAAGCGATTGGTGACCACGAAACGCCGGTTCGTTCCCTGAGCATTGGCTTCGGCCTTGACCACCACCCAGCGGGGCACACGCCAGGTACCCGCACATACCAAAAGCCCTGGAACAGCCGTTGCTCTTGGCCGGTCTGCTCCCACAAACGCACCGCTTCCGCGAGCAAGTCTTCACTTTCTCGCTTTAAGACCGCGTTCGTCGACAGACCGAAGGTGTAGGTGATTTCCAACCGTTCACACATCTCGTACATGGTCGGATTGCCAAAGCCTGCATCGCCACGGACCCGAATCTGGACGCCGGGCCATGCCGCACGTACCCGGTTGACAATGTATTCCAAGTCGTCGTCGGCTCCCAAGGACGCCGTAGCCGTGCCATGCCGTAAACTGATCATCACCACCTGATCGGTCTGGGCCGAGGTGATCACCAAGGGCAGGTACTGATACTGTTCATAGAAACCATGAAACAGTGTCAGTTGCTGCAACCCATGTGTCGCATCATCCACCGCGTCCAGGTCGAAGGTCAGCGTCAAGGGCGGTTGTGCGAACGACGCGATGAACTGTTCCACGAATAACGCAGCAGTCGAAACAGCGACGGGATATTGATCAGGTTCTCAAAGCGCGACAGGGTGGGCTGGCTGGCCAAGTCGTTGTCGGTGGGCAAGCGTTCGGTCACGAGTTTGAAAACCGGATCGGTTCGTAGGGTATCATGATCGTTCTGGTCCTCATAGCCGGCAAGGATACCGAAGACGCGCATGCGTACCATCTCGAGAAAGGAATGATCGATTAGGTCGGCATCACGAGGGTCATCCAAGACCTGGGCAAACTCCCGAGTCAAGCCGATGCGTTCGTCGAACTGTCGGAGGGGGAGAAGACCCGCATCGGAGGTCAGAGGTGCTTCGCTGAGTTCAACCTGGATGGGCAAGAATCCCAAAAAATCCAAGTCAAAGAGGGTTGCAGACTGTATACTCATATTGGCCTCGCGTAATGTCCATAAAGGCTTGTTGTGTAACCTTTTAGACGTTCACCGAGGCCACTTTTTTCAATCTTAAATGAATAATCCGGGCTAGGGGTGTCAATACATCGGGAACTGGAGCGCTGAACAATGTCGAACGCAGAACAAGATTCTAAGCCGCCCGTGTCAAATGAAATGGTCCGAATGAAAGCAACGGTCCGCGATCACATCCAACGAGACCTGATGTCGGGCGGATTGTGGTTGTGCAGATGCGCAGATTGTTACCAGATTCGTTCGTTGATGGGCGTAGAAAAAGTGCTCGAAATTCGGCCCTTGGTCCGAGAGATCGAAGCACATTGAAGAGAGTCTTGGCAATCAGCAGGATGAAGCTGAACGTCGCGCACTGACGCAACGATATCTTGCTCTCCATGACCGGCTCGCCGAGATCATGGCCAAGTAGTTGATTCAGAGCGCGCAGGCTTGGGCGCATGACGACCGCAGGAAAACCTCCCAATTCCATCGACAAGCCGCAGCAACGGACTACGTCAGCGAAGTTTGGCAAGTGACTCGGTAACGGGATTACACCGTTACTCCGCTTCGCGTTCTTCGGCGATTTGGCGCTTTGTGCGTGCGCTCGGCCTGGATCCTTTCTTGCCGAACAGGCGAGCAAAAAATCCCCACAGACCGCGAGGCTCCTCAAGGACATCGACTCGTTTCAATAACGATTTGTTGGCCCGGCGCAACTCCTTAAGTTCCTCGATGAGATTCTCCCGCTCGGTCCGCATCGCCTCGATCAGTTCTTGCTTGAGGGCGATTTGCTGCGCAGCGATCTGGGCCGTGGCGGCATCCGTTTTATCGAGCCGCTCCACGAATTTGCCGGCGGCGCTGCGAGCACCCTCACGAAGAGTTTCGATTTTTTCGATTAACTCCTTGCGGGCCATTTCAAGCGTGCGCATCTCGACCGCTGCAACCTCCGACTCAAGCGTGCGCGATAATTGCGAGGCCGTCTCGGTGGTTTGTCGGGCGGTGTCGTCGGCCGACCTGGCGACCACCTCGATGCGCTGATGGGTTTCGCGCACGGTTTCTTCCAGGCGCATCTGCAGGTCGTGAGCCACCGTCTGAGTCTGCTCATTGGCGAGCCTCGACGTTTCTTCGATACGCCCGGCGAGTTCGCGCGCGATCGTTTGACTTTGTTCCTCACTCCGACGCAAGGCATCATCGATTCGTTCGGCCAGGTGCTTGTGCTGTTCCTTCGCGGCCAGGCGCACGGCCTCGACCTCGCCGCGCGATACTTCGGTGGCGATGATGGCTGCGGTCTTTTCGATCATCGGCTGCTGATCGACGATGTGTTGCCGAACCGAGTCGCCGACGAAGTCGCTGATTTCCCGGCCCACCTTCAGGACGCTGCCGCGCAGCGTCCGGCGGATGATTTCAGTGGTGATGGCACCAATTGCCGCAGATGCTTCCCCGATCATTGGGTCAACTTCCGCGACCAACTCTAATAGTACCTGCTGTTCGTTCAGGATGCCTCGGCTAACCATTTGTGTGTTATTCATCGTGAATACCCCGGGCGGATCGAGTGATATTGCGCCATCGTGGCACCTTTGTCTCGATTGCCGTCAACGAAATGATATGCTCAGCGCTGCCGATGGCTATGAACCGCCGAAAAGTAATCAATAATGATCGAGGCGGTGGACCGCGTTGAATCTAAGCAGTAAGCAATTAGATCGGGACTTCAAAAGGAATTCACTGAAAACCGATTACTGAAAAACGGCTCCATGCTCCCAGACTGGCAACTTCCTCCCGGTACCGATCGCGGTCTGTGGGACTATCTCCATAGCGAGTCTCTGGTGCGCAATTACGATGTTGCGCTCGCCGACTCATCGTTGTTGCAGGTCGATTTGAACTTTGCTCAAAAACACTTTCCGCAACCCGGCAGGCTCGTCGATCTCGGTTGCGGGACCGGCCGATTGCTGATTCCCTTTGCAGCGCGCGGTTACTGGTGTTTGGGGATCGATTTGTCAGCCCCGATGTTGGAGGTTGTCGCCGAGAAAGCCAGACAGGCCGGGGTTGTAGTGCAGGGGATGAAGGCGAATCTCGTTGAACTCGATTCGATCGGAGACGGTTCATTCGATTATGCCGCGTGTCTGTTCAGCACATTTGGGATGATTCGAGGGCTTATCCATCGGCGCTCGGTCCTGGCGCACGTTCATCGGATACTTCGGCCCGGCGGGCGATTCATTCTCCACGTGCATAATCACCGGTTTCACTGGGGACTGGGACTTGGCAAGCGCGGCACGGAATCCGGCGACCGCACCATGCCCCAGCACTACGCTGGAGCGGAGTTGACGCTCCATCACTTCACGAAACGCGAGATTGTCAAAGAGTTGCGTTTGGCGGGATTTCGAGTAGTCGATGTGTGGCCGATAAGCACGTCCGTTGATGGGAGATTGCGATATCCGTGGTGGTTCGGTGGGATGCGAACGTATGGTTATCTCATCGCGGCTCACTCAACTGCCAGTGCGCCCACATTGCAGCATGGCCCTTGATGAGATTGGTGATGCGCGTTTCCTTCTTGTCGCTCAACTGCATTAAGTAAAGCTGGCGGACGCCTTCTCGACGCGCACCGAAAACAAGCCAGTTTCCATCGGGTGAAGGTTGTGGATGGTACTGGTGGGAGCCTGACGGTGATTTGGTTAATTGCTCGCTTTTGCCGTCGAGAGTAGCCCGGAACAACTCGATATTTGTCTCGACCTTCGCCGTGTAATAGATCGATTTCCCGTCCGGTGCCCAAACCGGGACATCGCTGCTGCCACCATGAAAATCCGGGACGTCGAGAAACTCGATGACGCCTCGGTAGCCCGATCGGCTGGCGAGCCGACGCAGACCGGTCCCATCCTTCCGGACGATGTATGGGTGACAATCGTAATGCGCTCCCGATAGAAACAGCAGCCAGTCTGCATTGGGCGACCATTGCGGGTTAAAGTTGAAGCCTGCATTGGTTTGGATGTGTTTTGGTTTCGTCCCGTCGGCATCCGCAACATAGACCTGGTAGTTTTTGTGGTAGGCAATCTTCTTACCGTCGGGAGAAGCGCTGAACCCATAACTGAATTCCTTAGAATCTTTCGTCAAATCGCGTTTGTTTTTACCGTTGCGGTCCATCTTGAACGGATGGGAGTTACCGTCGACCAGCGCCTGAAATCCCAGCTTCGTTGGGTCATCGGGCCAGAAGAATAGCCCCGTGTTGTAGATGCTGACGCGATCGATCGCGGTTAGATTGGTGGGTTCACCACCTTTGAGATCGAGCAAGTACATGTCGTAAAGCCAGCCCTGTGGGGTGAATCGAAAGGTCTTGTGTTCTTCCTCCCACCTGGCGTTTTCGAGACTTTCCCAGCCTCGTCCGATGATGGCGGTCTTGCCGTCGCGCGACCAGCCTGCAAATTGAGTCCAGGCGTTTGCCTCTCGCGTCAAACTTTCTCCAAGAACCTTTTTGCCGGTTCCATCGACCTTGACGACGACGGCCCGCATTGTGGTTACATTGGCATGTCGGCCGTCCGGTAAATCGGTTCGCAACTCGGTGTAGCCCAAGAGCAAATCGGGCGGAGTACCTGCATCACTCGACTCGCCAAATAGAGCAAGGGAGAGAATTGCGATCGGAAGTTGAAGTCGAAGGCTTCGCATTGCTGATACACTTTCGTGGTTTGACATGACGGAATATCCAAGATCGAGTCAGGCTGAAGATTATGAGAAGAAGCGAAGGCAAAACCAACCAATTTTCGCGGGTTTCGGTTCAGGGAGGCCAAGGGTTGGCCACACCGAGAACATTGGTGAAATGATCTCGGCACGTCCCGAAATTCCCACGGGAAGTTGATCGGAAGCTTCAGCCAGGCGCTCAGCATCCCGGAGCAATGGCAGGAGATGGTCGCGGAAGGCGTTTGATGCCACCGAAGTTCCTCCAAGATCATCGATTGAGATTATCGCTTGCGCATTTTGACTTTCTTCAATGGCATCTTGTCAACATCAATCTTGTGGTTGCGGAGTTCTTCCAGACCGTCCGAAAGATAAGCAGCGAGGGGAGCCTTGTGCACCATCAGCGACACCGCGAGTTCGCGATTGCCGAATTCACTTTTCATACTCTGGTAATGCTCCGCAAAGTCGTCGACTTTAAAATCTTCGCGACCAAGATCCATGATCGTCATCAGCTGACAGATCTTCTCGTCCGAAAGTGTTGAAAGGAAATCCTTCAGCTCCTTTTCCTCGGGAGGAGGTGGGGCAGTTTCCTCATCTGGACCAATCAAGGGGTAGTTTCGATGGTACCTCGGAAGCTCGGTCTCGTAGTATCTGCGAACCTTGTCAGCGAGATCGATCACCCGGTTGACAGCTTCGGAAAGAATCATGGCACTGTCCTCGTCTACGACTTGAATAAGCCTGAACAATTTCACCGTAATTCGTATGAGCTTTTCTGGCCTCTGTTTTCTGTCCTCTGGCGTGCCGGTTCAATACTCCGGATTCAGGAACCCCCGCAACACTTCCTCCGGTGCCGGCGCAAACGCATAAGGCTCCAGCGATGGTGCCGCTCGTCCCTGTGTCAAACTTCGCAACTCATCGGCGTAATCGAACATTTTCACCATCGGCACGCGGGCTTCGATCGATGCGTATCGACCATCCGATTCCTGTTTATCGACCTCGCCGCGCCGGGTTATTACGTAGGAAAAAACCGTCCCCAGGAATTCATCGGGAACGCCGACATTCAGTTTTCCAACCGGTTCGAGCAAGAGAATGTTTTCGCGGAAGGCTTTCCGAACCGCATCATCGGCGGCGACTTCAAAGGCCACTTCGGTTGATTTTTCCGGATCGAAGCCAGTATCGACGATCGTTGCTTGCACATTCAAAACCGGATAGCCGAGTTCTCCCGATTGCAGCGCCGATTTCAAGCCGCGCTCGGCGGCCTGCACAAACACCGAATCGATATCGCCAGGCTTTACCCGGCTATTGACCTTTACCGTCATTTCGCTCGTGATTTCCCGGACGTCTTCCGTGATTCTTTTGAAGTCCACGACCACCTTGGCAAACACCTGCACGCCGCCGATGGTCCGGTCGCAGATGCCGGTAATTTGCACATTTTGGCGGAGCGTTTCGCGGTAGCTGACTTGCGGATTGCCGACGCGCACTTTCACGCGAAAATCGCGCTCAATGCGATGGACCTTCACTTCCAGATGCAGCTTGCCCATGCCCGACATGATTAACTGACCGGTTTCCTTGTCGGGCTTGCAGATGAACGTGGGATCTTCTCGTTGCAATTTATTGAGAACCGTTTGCAGTTTGTCCTTGTCCCCAGCAGAGTCGGGTTCGATTCGCTGCGCGAACACGGAATCGGCAAAGGTGATACGTTCCAGAAGAATGGGATGTTGCGTCTCGCAAAGCGTGTCGCCGGTGACGGAGTCCTTCAAGCCGATCGTAGCAACAATGTCGCCTGCCGAGGCTTCCGGCAATTCATCGCGCTGGCTGGGGTCGGCGTGAATGTGGTAAAGTTTTCCCAGCACTTCCTTGCAATCCCGGCCCGGATTATAGAGCCGGCTATTGGACTTCACTGTGCCGGAATAGATGCGGATGAAAAAGAGGTCGCCGCTATCCTGTGCGATGACCTTGAAGACCAACCCGCAAAAAGCATCCTTCGCCTCGGGCTTACGCTTCTCTTCTTTGCCTTCCTTGCGCGGATTCACTCCCGTCACCGGAGGCCGATCGAGTGGGCTGGGCAGGTAGAAGCAAATCGCGTCCATCAACGTTTGAATGCCGATGTGGTCGCGCCGGAGCCGCACAGCACAGGCTGAATGAACCTGCGGATGGCTTGTTCCCGTATCAACTCCCGCACGGTTTCGATCGGGATTTCTTTTCCTTCGAGATAGGATGTAGTGATCTTGTCTTTTTCATCGTTGCGAGTGAGGACATCGAAGAGGTTCTCTCGATAGTGCTTGACATCCTCCATGCAGTCGGCCGGGATCTCTTGTCGAAGAATCGTCTTGCCCTTGTCGGCCGGGTCGAAGTAGAGGGCTTTCATCTCCAATAAATCGATAACGCCCTTGAAGGGTGTGGCGCTATCCTTGATGCCGCCGCTGCCAATGGGAACGACCAAAGGGAGAGGAACCCCTTCGAGGCGATCGCGGATTTGATTGAGGCAACTAGGGAAATTCGCGCCGACGACATCCATTTTGTTGATGAAAGCCAGCCTGGGTACGGAGTACTTGTTGGCTTGTCGCCAAACGGTTTCCGATTGTGCCTCCACACCTTTTTGTGCATCGAAAACACAAACGCAGCCGTCCAGAACGCGCAAAGATCGCTCGACTTCCGCAGTGAAATCGACGTGGCCGGGAGTATCGATGAGATTGAGCGTGTGCCCTGCCCAGCGCAAAGGAATGCAGGCGCTATAGATGGTGATGCCGCGCTCTTGTTCTTCCTGATCGTAGTCGGTTTCGGTCGTACCTTCATCGACGCCGCCGAGTTTGTGCTTCTCACCGGCGTAAAAGAGCAGATGTTCCGTGGTGGTCGTTTTCCCGGCGTCGATATGCGCGATCACACCGATATTGCGGACCTTGTGCAAGTCGATAGAGGTTTTTTCGGCAGCCATGATCGGTCCCAATTTCGATAGTTGTCAAGCCGCATCCGAAATTCAAATCCAAACGAACCACAGAGGCACAGCGCGGCGTAGCCGCAACCAAAGGATGCAAAGGTTCGCCAAAGGCGAGCGTCGGGGCGTTAGCCCGACGTGGACTGCATCTGCCGAACCGCTCCTCTTTGCACCGGACATTCGCCGCTTGAATTAAATCCAAGCAACAGTGGGTGGAGCCCACGTCGGGCTAACGCCCCGACGCTCGCCTTCGGCGAGAAATCGCCCGAAATCTTTGTACGGCGCAAAGATTTTCGACATTAGCAGTACAGAGAACACCGAGAAGACATTAGAACTTGGAACAACTTCATACAGAAGAATTAACCACGAAAAGCACGAAAGACACGAAAAAAAGACCGAAGATCGAACTGCAAGCAAGCCTTCATCGTTTCCCATCTCATTTGAGTTTTTTCGTGTCTTTCGTGCTTTTCGTGGTTAATTCTTCCGCATTTGGCGGCGGCTTTGCCGCACCTGTGCCTCTTTGGTTATATAGTTTGGTTTGGTTTTGGTGGAACTAAAAAAGACACAAAATCCACGGAGTAGACACATCACCGGAGAGAAAGGATCGCTCCATTCTCCTCTGTGGTCATTCTATGTGAACTTGTGTCCTTTGTTGATTTGAATCAGCTATCGAGTTACCAGGCAAAGTGCGCAAATGCCTTGTTCGCTTCGGCCATCTTGATGGTTTGTTCGCGTTTGCTCATGGCTTCGCCTTCGCGCCGGTAAGCAGCCATCAATTCATTGGCCAGATTTTCGCACATGGGCCGACCCGACTTGCTTCGGGCGGCTCCAATAAGCCAGCGGATCGAGAGCGATTGCTGCCGTTCGCGCTTCACTTGCATCGGGACTTGATAGTTAGCACCGCCCACGCGACGCGAGCGAACTTCCAGACTCGGCTTGACGTTATCGACCGCCTGAGTAAAGATTTCGACCGGGTCGGCATCGGGGATGCGCTTCTTGATGATGTCCATCGCGTCGTAGAAGATGCGCGTGGCGGTGGCCTTCTTGCCGTTCCACATCAAGCAATTGATGAACTTCGTTACCAGCTTGGAGTTGAAACGAAGATCGGCGGGGAGCTTGGCAAAATTCGCTTCCGCGTAGGTGCGTTTCTTGATCTTGGGCTCGCGCGGTTCAAAAGCCATTTCGTTTACCTTCCATCAACCTAAATCTAGGGTAATTGTCTTTGCATTTACTGACCACTGACCACTAATCACTGACCACTCGACTATCCGGATTACTTACCTTCGCGTTTGGCACCATACTTGGAACGAGCTTGTTTGCGATCGGCAACGCCCTGGGAGTCGAGCACACCGCGAACGATGTGATAGCGAACGCCGGGCAAGTCGCGGACCCGGCCGCCACGAACCAAGACGATCGAGTGTTCCTGAAGGTTGTGGCCTTCGCCGGGGATGTAGGCGGTGACTTCGATTCCGTTGGACAGACGAACGCGGGCTACCTTGCGCAGCGCGGAGTTCGGCTTCTTGGGGGTCATCGTCTTGACCTGCAAGCAAACGCCGCGCCGCTGCGGGCAACCCTGCATGGCGGGGTGCTTGGGACGAGACTTCTGAGCAACACGAGGTTTCCGCACCAACTGATTGATCGTCGGCATTTCGATTCCTACATTCCCTGTCGAAATTGAAAGCCAATTTCGATGATGGTTCAATTCCCCCAAAAAAAGGGAGTGGGTTATTTTGGCAGGCAAGCCTGCACCTGACTAGAGGCAGTTGAAAAAAATATCCGCTTTGCTGCAAAAACCGCCAGGCGAAAGGCGAGTCATCGTTAGAAGTTCGCCGTTGGGCTGATTACCCAGCCCAACGCTGGTTGCGAAGCGACAGAAGCATAAGACCCGCGATGGCGATTAGCAATAACAACGATAAGAGCGTGAATAAGCATATCAACGATGCCCTCCGGCTTGCTTTGCTACCGCGATTAGAGCCGGATACCGCGAACACGATACCAACGACGACGATCAAAAATGATGCAACGACGACAAACCCAATCCCGACCATTGCGCCCAAACGCGTTGCTTGCATCGCGAAGCTCAAGGCCAACCATAGCGGGAGCAGAACGACGCATGAAATGGCTATTGTCGCTTGCGGTCGCCAATTGTCGTTCATCTGGAACGCTCCACTGCCGGTCCAACACTCTCGAAGGCCAGCGGTCTGGAATATCAGTGTGGAGCATGGCGATCCTGGTGCTCGCCGAATCTCACTGCCTTCCACCAAGTTCACAACCCGTCTATTGTTTGGTTATCTTACACTTCGGCAGGGCCGCATGGAGTTCCTTTATTCCTGCATCCGTCACCTTCGTTTCAGTGAGGTCGAGTGCGGTAAGTTGTTTGAGGTTGGCCAGTTCCTTCAGACCTGCATCCGTTACATTCGTCCCAAGGAAGCTGAGACTGGTGAGTTGTTTGAGTTTGGCAACTTCCTTCAAACCCGCAACCGTTACGTTCATCCCAATAATGCTGAGACTGCTGAGTTGTTTGAGGTTGGCAAGTTCCTTCAGACCTTCATCCGTTATTCTCGGCCCGCCAAGGTCGAGTGCGGCGAGTTGTTTGAGACTGGCAAGTTCCTTCAGACCTACATCCGTTACGTTCGTCCCGGTGAGGTGGAGCGTGGTCAGTTTTTCGAAGTTGGCAAGTTCCTTCAGACCTATATCCGTTACGTTCGTGTAACCAAGATCGAGTGTGGCAAGTTTGAGGTTTGCAAGTTCCTTTAGACCTACACCGGTTACTTCTGTGAAAGTGAGGTGAAGCGTGGTGAGTTGTTTGAGGTTGGCAAGATCCTTCAAACCTGCATCCGTTACTTTCTTGTAACCGAGGTCAAGTGTGGTGAGTTGTTGGAGTTTGGCTAGTTCCTTCAAATCTGAATCCTTGGATGTGGTAGGCAAATCAACCCCGAAGGGGACCGCGACTACAGGAAGTTTTGGTAATCCAACTTTGGGCTGTTTTCGAAATCGAAACCCTGGAAGTCCCTCCGATGCCGCAATTGCTCCCGATGAAAAACTGAGAAAGCCGTCTTTATTGGTTTTGAATCCCCCGTAGATCGCCCCCAATTCTTCGTAGGCGACGATGGTTTTTGCGTCGATTGGCTTGTACTTCGGTTCATCCGCCTGGAGTGAGCCGACCTGACCAGCGAAGCAAAATAGGATTGCAACCATTCGTCTCGACATCTTTGCACTCCCGGATGGACTTGTTGGAGATGGATTATCTCCGACAATCAATTCGGGAGCAAGGACAAAGGAACTTGAAAGTTGAATTGTGGCAAGAAGGCAAGGGTGCGATCTCTTTGGTGTACGCTATGCAGCGGATTTTTGACATTCGCAGCGTGGCCACAATGCACAAAATCACATGGGTGCGGTTACTACATTGCGCCTGAGGGTCGAGAAAGGGCCGATCCGTTTTCGAAATCGGTCGTTAGGTACCCCGTCCTTGCCCCGAAGGGGCTAAACAAATCAGCCCAGGGCAACGCCCTGGGTTTGCACACCGACCCTACGCCAAGCCCTGAAAGGGTGAAACAAACATTCAATCCCAAATATATCTTTCATCGTATTGGATCTTGTGCCGTCGAAACAACGCTCGCAATTCGTCTTGAAAGGTCATTTTTTGGTGATGCTCCTCTTGGGTTGCGAGGTAGTGCTTGACACAAAACTGTGCCGCCCTGTCAGGGCTTTTTGTTGGATTGCCGTCCCTGCCCAGGGCGTTGCCCTGGGCTGATTTGTTTAACCCCTTCGGGGCACCTAACAAGCAGTTTCGAGAACGGATCGGCATTTTCTCCACGCTCAGGCGCGCCACAGAGACCGCACCCGAAGGCAACTGGCGTTGCATCTTATTGAATCTGAATACTGCATGCTTCCCCACGATCCGTATCGCAAACAGATCTGAACTTCCAAAAGAACCAAAAACGGCAAACCAAAGCGGCGGAAAAGCGCCGCACTCCAAATTTGTCAAAAGCCACATGCTGAATCGCTTTGGAGTTCGGCGCTTTTCCGCCGCTTTGGTTTTTCATCTTTATCGAATCGTTGAGAATCGACGGCTACGAGATGCGATAGCCCTTTTTCCGGTCGGATAGGGTTTCAGCCACCACCACCCCAAGAATCAACAACGCCCCCAACGGTTGTGGCCCCCACAATTGAAGTCGTTTCCCTTCCGGAATCGCCAGCGCCAGAACGGGCAGAACTAACAGGCCGTAGGCAATCATCAAGATTCCTTGTTGGAATCTGGATCGCTTTCTCGATTCGACCAGCAATAACCCGGCGATCGTCGGCCCAAGCATCGTGTAGGTACACGATTCCGTGGACGGGCCGAGCAAGGTCATCCACACGCAACCGAGGTTGAGAATCAACAAGAGCAAGATCGCTTTTGGCACACCCCAACGGCTCACTTGCCGGACCAGAAAGGCCATCCCAATCGCGCTGCCGACCTGAATCAACTGATAGAGCCATTCCGGAGTTGCTGTCACCCAGACACGCAAGAGAAGATGCAGATCGCGAGTGGTCTGTTCGATCGCGGCGGAGTGACGATCGTCCCCGAAGAGGTACTGGAACCAGAGTTGATATTGGCCCAAAACGTAAGCGGGACGTTGCATCAAAAATGGGATCAGGCTTCCTAGCGCGAGCATGCCCGCAAAGCGCCAGCCGAACGCTCGGGGAAAAGCGACCGTGACCAGCAAGCCAATGGCGATTGGATACAGCTTGAAAAGAGCAGCTGCGGCGATCAAGGCTGCGGCAATGTTCCATCGTTGCTCTTGAACCGCCAACAAACCGAGCAACAACAACCCCATCAAATGCACGTTCGCCTGGGCATTGTTGACGCTCGGCAGCGCCAGCGGAACAACCGCGGCGAAATAAAGCCCCATTTGGGCCGGTGAAGGGTTGCCCAGTATCTTTCTAGCCCAGAGAAGCATACCTCCCAGCAACAAGGCCACGCCGGACCAGCGCCAGAGGATGGCCGCGGCCTTATCGGGAAGGGCGGTCCACGGGATGAACGACACCGCGATCGCCGGGTGATACCGGTAACAAGGGCGGGAGAAATCGAGCGTGTAGAGTGGATTGCCCTGAATCCAGTCTCCCGCTGCCATGGTGTAGATGGGAAATACAGAGCCGCTCGTCGGCTTGACGATCGCGACCCGCACGGTCACGACCAATACCAGAATCGTCCAGAGGTAAAACGCCAGTTGCTGATTGGAATGTGGAAAGAATTGACCTAGTACCGACAACGGTTTTCCAAAGCCCAGGCGGTGGTCCCGGACAGCGGGAATCGGTGAGGCATCGGCAATACTTTGGGTATCGGTCATGGCTCGCCGAAGAGTTATGCTACTTTCGCGGCAATTTGATTGTCGAAGTGGTAAGAGCTGATAAAACCGCGCTTGGAGCCTCGAATGAAGACCAGCATATCGGCGATGATGTCGACGTGGCCGAGTTCTCGGTCCAATTTCTCGACCGCCAATTTCTGCAACAACTTACTGCGATAGAGGATGTGATACGCTTCCCGAACAGCAAGGATCTTTTCGGCGCAATCCCGGCCCGGCGCATCCCGACGGCGTTGATCCCAACCACTCCGTTTCGACCGATAACGATCGAATAGGGCAATACATCCTTGGTCGCGCAGGATAAGCCGCTAATCAAAGCAATTTTCCCGATCCGCGTGAGCTGATGCACTCCCGTCATTCCCGAAAGTAACGCGCGGTCATGTACTTCGCCATACCCGCCGATCAGGGAAGCATTCGCCATAATGACGTTGTTGCCCAGCTGGACGTCGTGACCGACGTGGGCATTGCTCATGAGATAGTTATTGTTGCCGACGGTGGTGACGCCGTCGGGGCCATGCCCGCGATGAACCGTCGCGAATTCTCGAAAGACATTGCCATCGCCAATAATCGTCGACGTAGGCTCCCCTTTGTAGAGCATATGCTGAGGCCGCTCGCCGAGCACGACACTCTTTCCAATGTCGTTATTTTTCCCGATCGTCATTGGTCCGACTAAATAAGCGCTCGGTCGAATGATGGTATTGGCACCTATCTTGACCGGGCCTTCGATGATGACGTACGGTCCGACTTGCACGCCTTCTTCCAAATCCGCTTCAGGATCGATAATGGCAGTGGGGTGTACGTTCGCTGAAGGTGCTACGGGCATGGGAATCCTTTCCACCATGGCTAAGCTGAGGGCATCCTGCCCGCAGTAGGCATCTTCTGAGGCAGCGTTATCTCATACCCAAGTTCCGTCATTAGGGCTAGACCAGTTTCTCAAAACCGGGGTGTACGAGGGTGTAACCATTTTCTCTGGAGGATGCCGTCGTAGCGGCGGCATCCTGCCGCCGTCTGCAACCTCTCGGCGGCTGGAAGTCCTTTGATCGAAGACCTCGCCAAAGAATTGGTGGATCGCCTGTATGGCCAGCAAGGCCCGGCCTGGGGCACGAACAGGACAACGCGAATACAATACTACTAGACAAAAAAACAAAGCCGAGGAACGGGTGTATGAAATGGCCGCGTAGAAGCGAACCATGTCATACACCCTGGTAGATTCGGTCAGCCCAAGTGATCCACAACGAAGCGCCGAAGGCGATTCGCAATGCGACCTGAAGGGACATCCACCAGAGCGAGGAATTGATCTGATAACTTGCATTTTCGAGAGCTTTTCGAATTTCCACGCCAACAAGTTTTCGCGGATTGATGAACCCCAGCGAAAGGATGCGCACCACCGGCGGCGCTCCACGATTTTAGCCAGTATTCCGCCTGATCGAATTGTTTTTGAACCGCCTCTCGATCCCATTTACTGACTCGCAACGCGGAATAAAGGTCGAATGTCACCATAGCGCAACCGAAAAGGAGGGCGGCCAGCATTCCGGAAGTTGATTGAGCGAGTTGGGCAACTGTGAGTTCCGCTTCGGGCCACAACAGACGAAATGCGCACATGTGGGCAATCGACAATGTCAGCGCTGCGAACCCAGGCAGAAGAGTCTTCCAGGTCACGAACACTCGACGATGTTTCTTGACCAACTCAAACAAGTGCGGCCAACGTCCTGGAAACAACCAAACAACCCCAACGAGCGACTTATAGAGTCTGATGCGCAGAATCAGCCCCACGGCGAACACGCACCATAAATACCATCCGAGGAGTTCAATCAGGTTCATGGCTTAGCCCGAATTTCTCACCTATCCTCTTGCCAGGGCCTCTGATTTGACATAAAGGTTGTGCCAACAAGCACTTCATGCCAAACCAAGAGGTTTCCTAGCAATGACAGAGTGTACTCCAACTGCCCTCGATTTCCAGAGGTGTTTGCCTTCGAGGTTTGTCGCGGATGGGATTACCTTCAACCCCCGCACCCGGAAATCGCCTCCGCCATCACCTTCAACTGAATCACGCTTCGTTCCTGTTCCTTTTCCAGATAGGTTCGCCCCTTCTTCACCGCAATGTGATCCCAGGGCAATAGCTCGGTCATCGGTCGTTGGCGCTGGGAATAGAAACCGACATCGATTCCCAGATCGGCAAACGTCTTCCACCACAGATCGGCATTGAAACATTCTTTCCAGCCATCCAGCCTGGCTCCGCGTTTCCAGGCTTCGTAGAGTGCAGGAGCCACCCGCCGGTCGCCGCGCGTCAAAATCCCTTCCAGCAGGCTGGTTTCGACATCGTGTTGCTTGATATGAACGGCCTTGAGGCGGCATTTCGAGCGCAAGTATTGACCAGCCCAACGGAAGTATTCTCTCGACTGCATGCCGTTCCATTGATAAGGCGTGTGCGGTTTCGGGACGAAGTTCGATACCGATGCCGTTACCTCGGCGAATCGGCCACGCACTTCCTTGCCGATCCGGCTAATGGTTTCGGACATTTCGACGATACCGTCGAGATCGACCGCTCGTTCGCCGGGCAGGCCGCACAGGAAGTAGAGTTTCACCCGTTCCCAGCCGTTCTTGAACGCTTCGCGGCAACCTTCGAAGAGATCTTCATTCTTGATCTTCTTGCGAATCTGTTCGCGCATATCGTCGCGCGCCACTTCTGGAGCCAAGGTCAGACCGCCCGGCGGACACCCTTGCATGAGCTTCGGCAGCGATCGAAGTTGATGGTTCACGCGCAGACTCGGCAGCGAGACATTGACCCCTAGCGGCGTGAAGACTTCGTGCATTCGTTTGACGAGTTCCTCAAACTGAGGGTAATCGCTACTCGATAGACTCAAGAGCGAAATCTCATTTGTTCCGGTGTTGCGATAGCTTTCGAGGGCTGACTGAACGATCATCTCGACGCTGCGCACGCGCAACGGGCGTTTGATGACCGTCGATTGACAGAATCGGCATTGCCAGGGGCAGCCTCGCATGATCTCGATGGCGATGCGATCGTGCGGAGTTTGCACGAATGGCACGACCGGCTTGGTCGGTAAGGGAATATCGTCGAAATCCTGGGAGATGGTGCAGGCGATGACTTCCTTGGGAACATCGGCGCGAGTCCGGTTCATCGCGGCGAGCGTGCCATCGGTGTGATATTCGGGTTCGTAGAAGACCGGGGCGTAGGCCCAGCCTGCCGAGCCGACGATTTCCGCAAGACAATCGAGTCTGTGTTCGTAAGAGAGATTGCCTTCGCGGATAGCGACTTCCTTCAGGCTCATCCACTTTTCCATGACCCAGGGCAGCGATTCCTCGCCATCGCCGATGATGAAGAGATCAATGAACGGAGCGAGCAGTTCCGGGATTCTGGCGCCTGGCCCGCCCGCAACGATCAAGGGATCGAGCATGCTGCGATCTTTGCTCCAAATCGGGATTTTGCCCAGATCGAGCATGGTCAAGACATTGGTGTAACAGACCTCATATTGCAGACTAAAACCAACCAGATCGAAGTCGCACAAGGGAGTGAAGGTCTCCAAAGAATAGACAGGCAAACGGTTGGCGCGCAGCTCGGCCTCGAAGTCGAGCCAGGGGGTAAAGGCTCGTTCGCAGGCCCATTGAGGGTCGTTATTCAGGATCGTGTACAGCACTTGCAAGCCATGATGGCTCATGCCGAGCGTGTAGGCATCCGGAAACGCTATCACGATCTTGCCGCGAACTTGCCGATGATCCTTCACCACGGCATTTAGTTCGCCGCCGGCGTACTGAGCGGGCGTGGTAACGCGAGGAAGAATGCGGAAAACGGCTTCTTTGAGAGTGGTGTTGATCACGGATCGTTCTCCGACCTCGAATGCGGAATGTCTGCGCGAGAGCAAGTCTTATTATGTCGGAATGCTGGGGGAAGACAAAGGCAAAGAGGTCTTCTGGAAACCACCTATTCGAGAAGCAATTCTAGAACGTCGGCAAGACCTGTCCGTTTCGCACCAGCCTCGCCTTCGGCATCGGCTGGTCGTCGCTAACGCTTCCGGCTCGTCATAGTCTCTTCGGTCGATACAGGCCGGAAGCGCGAGTTTTGAAGTTGCGTGCATGAAAGATCCGCGGAATACCGAAGGTATTCGGAGCCCGAAGCTGCAAGCAAGGCAGAACTGCGACATCGCCGGAACTCCTTCCCTTGCTTGCGCTTCGGGCTCGCAGCGTTCTTTCGAACGCTCCTAACTATGGCCAAAAGCGCGACTTCAAAGCACGTGAGCGACGGTGTCGATCGATACGAGCCGGAAGCGTGAGCGACGGACCAGCCGATGCCGAAGTCGAGGCTGAATCTCAGAGGGGTCGTGAACCTGGGGGTTCGGCAGCGGTTCGATCATTCTCCGGCCAGAGTGCTGACAGAACCGCCAGCAAGTCCAGAATTTTTTCGAATAACTTGGACTTAGGCTGTGTTTCCGGCCATCGCAAGATGATGCCTCCCATTGGCTCATAAAAAATCAATACCTGCTCGCTTCCCTCGGTAATCGTGACCAATGTTTCCCCAAAAACATTGTCGAGCGATTCAACCTTGGCACCGTTTATATTTTCCAACACTCTTATCACCTCCGAAATGTCTGGGCCATCGTCGGGGATGGAAAAGCATTCGTCGCCTCCAGACTTGAAATAGCTAAAGTTCACTGTCTCACCTACCTAACTTGGAATTTGGCGGCTACCCGTTATTCTACTTATTTCCTTCTAATAATCGTTTTACCAACTCGATCGCCTCTTCGCGTGTCGTGATGATCCCTTCCAACTGAGCCTCTCGCACGGCATCAAGTAATTCCTTGTACTGTGGACCCCGTTTCACGCCCAGCGCAATCAGGTCATCTCCCGTTATGAGCGGAGGCGGATTGAGTTCGCTGGATGAATGAGTGCGCAGCATCTGCTCGCAGAACTCCACATGCGCGATACTCCTGCCGCTGGCAATGGAATCCGCTTTGTGCAACGCCAGAAGCTCACCAATCCCCGGATGAACCAGAATCGGTTTCAGTTTGCTCGCTCGCATCGCCGGGGCTTCGCACAAGTATTGGTGACGTTCGACCAGCCATTCGATCCGCTCTTTTTCGGCGTTCGAGAGTTTGAGCCGGGAGCATATCACCTCGGCCATTCGTCTACCGACATGCTCGTGCCCGTGAAACGTGTACCGATCGGGTGTTCGCCCGGCCGTGCGCCGCTTGCCGACATCGTGCAAGAGCGCTGCAAATGCCAACGGAAAAGAGACAGGCTGCGGTCCCGGCCAGGTTGGTCCTTCGAGAACATCCAGCACCTTCATCACATGCTGCCACAAATCGCCCGTTGGCGCATCGGGCAAGCCCTGAGGCAAGCCGATCATCTCGGCCGATTCTTTTAGAATCGGCCCGATCAGACCCAGTTCGCGCAAAAGTTCCATGCTGCGCGCACGCCGGGGATGGACCAACATCTTGCGGAGTTCATCGGCAATCCGTTCGGCACTCACAACCGTAATCTGCGGAGCCATTGCCTTGACGGCATCGAATGTTTCCGTTTCGATCGTCAGGTCGAATCGCGCAGCCATTCGCGCAGCGCGAAGCAGCCTAAGTTTGTCCTCTCGAAAGCGATCGTGGGGGTTGCCGATGGCTCGCAATCTTCGTTTCGCAAGGTCGTCCTGGCCGCCTACAAAGTCGAAAACCGTTTCCGTCAACGGGTCGAAGAACATGCCGTTGATCGTAAAATCGCGTCGCTTCGCATCTTCCTCGGCAGAGGAAAACGCAACGTGATCGGGTCGCCGGCCATCGGAATAATCGCCATCGCAGCGGAAAGTCGCCACCTGAACTTTGAGCGGTTTGGGACCGAGAACTTCCACTACGCCGAAACTCAACCCAACCTCGACCGTGCGGCGAAACAGGTGGCGAACTTGTTCCGGAGTTGCGTTGGTGCCGACATCGTAATCGGCGGGCGTAAGACCGAGAAGCTCATCGCGCACGCAACCACCCGCCCAGTATGCCACAAAACCGGCATTTTGCAGGCGCTCGACGACTTCAACGGCAAATTCACGCTCGGTCATGACTTTTACGGTTTTCGGTTTTCGGTTTTCAGTTACAAGGTTCGGTTTTCGGCAAAAAGCCTGTTATTCGGAACCGAAAACTGAAAACCGAAAACCGAAAACTAATCATCTAATCTTGTCTGTGGCAGCGACAATCGTAAATTAGCATTTTCCAACGGATTAGCGAGAGGGAGAGTTACATGGCGGAACGTGTTTCCCGCGGGCGCAAGGTTGCTGCTCAGATTGCCGATCAGAAGGTATCCCGTCGAGAAAATGGCCATCTCAAGCGGAAAGAGCGAGCGCGTCGCGAGCTGCGCCTTGCAGAGTTGATCAAGAAGGGCAAGTATCCTTATACGCCGACCGTTATGAGTTGGTTAAGCAAGAAACTGAACAAGCCGACTCGCCAGATCACCGAAGCTGAGGCTCAAGCCGCAGTCAAATCAGCGGTGTGAAGTTATACTACCACTCACAACGCCGGGGTTCCTTCCAAACGACCAAGTAGTCGCAAAAGCCCGTCGAGGATCGTCAAAGGATGTGGCGGCCAGCCTGGGATGAATAAATCCACCGGAACCAGCGAAGTACATCCGTCGTGGACCTCGGAGTGACCGCGGAATACGCCACCGCTGATCGCCTCGGCTCCGACCGCGATTACCAGCTTCGGGCTGGGTATCGCGGCATATGTTTCCAAAAGGCCAATCCTCATGTTCTCGCTTACCGGCCCGGCGACGACCATGGCGTCCGCATGGCGAGGCGAAGCGACGAACTGGATTCCGAATCGGCCCAGGTCGAAGACAACCGTGCCCAGCACATTCAGATCGGCCTCGCAAGCACCAGATCCGCCGGCACTCACCATACGGAGTTTGAATGACCGGTGGAAGATTTTTCGCAGCTTCATGTCGAGGGGTTCTGCTAACTTCAAAGTCTTGCCGTCATAGACCAGATCCTCGCGTTTGCGGACTGCCAGGCGGTGTTCCTGAGTGTAACGGATCGCTCCTTCGGGGCAGGCGTCCACACATTCCGTGCAGAACAAGCACCGCCCCAGGTCGAGTGAAAATCCCTTGTCATCCACACGGATAGCGTCCGTAGGGCACGCCTCAGCGCAAGACCGGCAATTGTCGGGACACTTGGACGTATCGACCACGGGTAAGCCGCGAAGACGATCCGGCAAGGCTGGTACGCTCGCCGGGTAAGCGATGGTCCGGTGGCCCTGCTTGAGACGAGCCAGCAAGACTTGCAGCATTCCCTTCTCCTTACAAATCGTAACCGCAATACGACAAATTAAAGCTCTTGTTGCAGAGCGGAAAGTCCGAGATCTGCTGATCCCGCAGCGCCAGCGCCAGCCCAAACCAGTTGTGGAAGGATGGGTCCACAATTTTGTATCGCGCAAAGCGTCCCTGATTGTCCGTGAGCGCTACATGACAGATCTCGCCGCGCCAGCCCTCAATGAGGCTGACCGCGAAGTGGTCGGGCTTGAGAGCCGGCACATCCGCGCGAACCGAGCCGCCCGGTAGTTCATTCAACTGCGTGCCGATAAAATTCACCGAGCGCTGGATTTCCAGCCAGCGCACGTAAGCGCGGGCGAAGACATCGCCGGTCTGGCAGGTGGAGACGGGCGTCTGGGCGAAGCGATAGATACCCGAGGGAAATTCAAGGCGCACGTCCCTTTCAACGCCGCAGGCACGTGCCGCCGGGCCGACCAGGCCGATCGCCAGGCAGTCCTTGGTTGAAACCGCTCCAGTCCCCTCGAACCGCGCCTGCACCGATGGCGAATCCCAAAGCAATTGAACGGCATTGGCGACATCCCGGTACGCCCCGGCAAGACGATCCTTCATCAGCCCGATGCGCTGGTTATCCACGTCGAAGCCGATCCGCCCTGGACGAATCAGGCCCCTGCCGAATCGGCTGCCACAGATCAGCGCTGTCAAGTTGAGGAAATCGCCGCGTATGCGGCCACAGTAAGACGCCGTCGGCAAAAAACCGACATCGCCCGCCAGCGCACCGAGGTCACCCGTGTGGTTCGCCAGCCGTTCCAGTTCCAGAGCGATGCCGCGCAGCGCCGCAGCGCGGATGGGAACCCGGCTGCCGGTGAGACTTTCTATTGCTTCGCAGTAGGCCGTGGCGTGGCCTACCGTCGCGTCTCCACCGATTACTTCCATCATGGACATGGTTCGCTTGTGGGGGCCGGCGAGCAACGCTTTCTCGATACCTCGGTGTTGATAGCCGAGCGAAATTTCCAGGTGGTAGACCTGTTCCCCATGACATTGAAACCGGAAGTGTCCCGGCTCAATAATGCCTGCATGGACTGGGCCGACTGCCACCTCGTGGATCTCCTCGCCTTCGACACGGTAATAGTCCATATCGCCAATAATCGGCACCTCACCCGGCTTCCTTTGCCAGGCGTCGTGGCCGGGCCGATACGAAAGATGGAACCGAACCGGCTTGAACCACGGATGGCCTTCGGGACAAACGCCGTATTGCTCGGCGATCTCCCGCTCAAACAGATGCACTTGCGGGCACTCCGGCGTCAACGACGGGAACGAATCCGCATCGAGCGTCGTCATGCCGGCATGCAGCAAGCCCCGGGCGCTGTCGGCGAGGACCGCGTATAAGTCGACCCGGTCGGTCGAGCACGATGTATCTCCAAAGAAAGAGACGATGCGCTGGCCGTCCGCTACCGCTTTTACGATGGTTTGGCCGAACTGCTCGAAGGACGTGCGCGTGACCCGTTCGCGCGGTATCGCCTGCCCCGGATACAAGTCGGCAAAGCGGTTGTTGTTCATCGTTTCCCCTCCAAAAAAGCAGCGGCGTCACGCAAGAGGCCGTCGAGCGGCGGAGGGATATATAGGCCCAGAAGCAGAACCAGCGCCATGAACAGCAAGATGGGCAGAACGGTGCCGGCGCTGTCGCGAAATCCTTTCAATTTAGATGAATAGGGAGCGTTGCCCTGAACGACGGCCAGGACGGTGGCCCCCATTCCGATGAATACGATCCCCATGAGAAAAAGGATCAGGCCGCCGACGACGTATTGTCCGCTGCCAATTGCGGCATTGACAATGGTAAACTCGCTCACGAACGGCGCGAAAGGAGGTGTCCCGGTGATGGCCAGGAATCCCGTCAGGAACAATGCTGCTGAGACGGGCGCACGCTGGATAGCGCCCGGACATTGTCCGTGACTTTGCTGCCGTAGACCCGGTGGATGTTGCCCGCCGAAAGGAAAAGCACCCCCTTCGTCAGGCCGTTGTTGATGAGGTGAAGCAGAGATCCGTAGATGGCCATCCCGCCGATACCGATGCCGAGAACCAGGATGCCCATGTGCTCGACGCTCGAATAAGCCAGCATTCGTTTGAAATCCCGCTGCCTTGCCATGAATACGGCCGCGATCGCCATCGACAGCAAGCCAGTGAAGATCATGATTTCTCGCGCGAACTCCGCATTGGAGCCGGCCTGGCAAATCTGGTAGATCCGCAAGATCGCCACGAACGCACAACTGGTGATCCCGCCGGCAAGGAGCGTTCCCACCAGCCCGGGTGCCTCTCCGTAGGCGTCCGGTTTCCAGGTGTGCATCGGGGCCAGGCCCATTTTGGTTCCGTAGCCGATGAACAGCAGCGCAAACGCCGCGTGCAGCCAGGGCGCAGATAGCTGCGGCGCGATATCGATGAGCTGGTCGAACAGCAGTGTCGATTCGAGACCCGATTTGATCGCAGAGTAGGCCAGGAAGTAGGAGCCGAACAAGGCCAGGCCGATCCCGACCGAGCCGATCAGCAAATATTTCCAGGTCGCCTCCAGCGAGCGGGCATTGTGATTGAAGTACAAGAGCGGAGCACTGACCAATGTCGTCATTTCCATCGCCACCCAAAGCAGACCCAGGTGGTGGGAAAGCGTCACCAGAGTCATCATCGACAGCAGGACGAAGAGATTTGCGCAGAATACGCGGTTGGGTCGATCGACGCGGAGGGCAAGATAGCTCGGAGCGTAGAGCGAGCTGAGAAAGAAAAGGACGCTGAGAAAACCGAGGATCACCTTGCCCAGGGCGTCCAGCGCCAACCAGCGCGACAGGCCGGTCAGGCTGCTCCCATCCGCCGTCTGCACTATCGCGGCGACCACCAGCGCAAGATGTCCCAATGCTCCCGCCGGAAGGAGCCAGGGCCGCCGGCGATTGGATGGCAGGGCATACGTCGCGAGCGCCATCGCCAGGGGAAACAGGATCAGCAAGTAAATCATCGCTTATTCCTTCAAGTTTGAAAGGTACGCAGTGCTGATCGAGGCAAACTCGCGATTGATGTGGTGAATGATAATCGTCATGACGAACACGCCGGTGAACAGGTCGAGCAGCACGCCAAGCTCGACAAGCACCGGCATTGCATCCAGCAACAACAGACCGAACAGGAAGAACCCGTTCTCCAACAGCAGGTAGCCCAAAACCTGCGAGATGGCCTTTCGGTGCGTCGTCAGCATCAGGAAGCCTGTCCACACCGTTGCAAACGACGTCGGCACCACCAGTTGACCGGCGTGCTTCTCCGTCAACGGGAGCGTGTACGAGAACACGAGCGCCAGTCCGGTGCCTATCGCGCCCAGCAGGAGGCACGTCATCAAGCTCACGACCGGGTTGACCTCGTGCTGAATGCCTGCAGCCGCGGACGGCGCGGTGCAGGAACCCGGGGATGACAAATCCTTTCATGGCGACGACCACGACGATGACGACAACACTGTGTACGCCGATTTCCTGGTCGGAGATCATCAAGGGCATCAACCCAAGCAGCATGCCTTGGTAGGCGACGATATTAATCACGGCACGGAGCCGACTGACTCCCAGCGCGACGAAGTTGAACGACAAGACCACGATCAATAGCGGATTCAGAAACTGGTCCATAAGTTTACCTCACCACCAGGATGACACCAAAGGCCGACAGCAAGCAGGCGGCGACGAGGAGAATCGGAATGTACGGCATCCGCAGCCGGGCCATGGTTGATTCGACGATCCCGACTGCCACGGCGACAATCAGCATCCCGCCGATAAAAATCAGCCAGTCCGACCCGGGCGAACCGGTCTTCCAGGGCAAGGCCAGGCGTACAATCAGTGCCCCAAAGATGAAGAGTTTCATCGCCGCACTATAAAGTATCATGCCGAAGGCCGGGCCGCTGTGATCGAGGACCATGACCTCGTGAATCATGGTCAGCTCGAGGTGCGTATTCGGGTCGTCAAAGGGAATCCGGCAGTTCTCCACAAGCAGGATGATGAACCAACTCAGCAGGACCAGGGCCAGAGAAGCACCTGCCGTCGGCCACTGCGATGCCAGCGAACTGCCGAGCATGTCGGCGAGTTGGAGCGATCCGGACAGCTTGGCGAGAACGAGAAATCCCAGAAAAAGCGCCGGTTCCGCCAGACACGCAAAGGTAACTTCCCGTGCTGCGCCCATGCCCTCGAAAGGGGAGCCGGTGTCCAGAGCCGCCGACGTCGTAAAGAATCGCGCCAGGCCAAGCAGGTAAGCCAACAAGATCGCATCGCCCGAAAACGAGAGCGGTGCCGTTGCCTCCGCGAGCGGCAACAAGAGCGCTGCAAGTCCCACGGTCACGAGGCCGACCACTGGCCCGGCACGAAACACCCAGGTCGTGGTCGTGCTGAAGACCGACCCCTTGCGGAAGAGCTTGATCAGATCGTAGTAAGGCTGCAACACCGGCGGCCCGACTCGGCCGGCGAACAGGGCTTTGGTCTTGTTGATGATCCCGAGCAAAAGGGGCGGCATCGTCAGAGCCAAGAGCACATGGACAGTGTTTTCGATGATCGCGTCCATCTCTTCCTTTCTAACGCCAGAGCAACAGCGCAATCAGGGCGATGAAGATATACAGCAGATAGGTGTGGATGCTACCCTGCTGGAACACTCGGAACCCGTAGAATAGCCTGCCGCCGAACCGGAATGCCGGCAACGCCACCTCATCGAGCACCGGGTCAGGCACATCGCTTTGGAAGTCGCTCTTTTTCGGGAACAGCGACAGATTTCGGGCGCGCGACTGCGCGGCGCAAAACCCAGCTAAAGAGCCTTACCAACATTTCGGCGAAGGAGGAGGATGTATACTGGATGCGCGGTGTTGGAGCGACGTAGCCACAGCCCCAGGTGCTGCCTTTCTCCACAGCACTCCGCCGCAACTGCAGCCACAGTAATGCTCCGGCCCCAATCAGTGCAGTGCTCAATGCCAGCCCCATAACGGTGATCCAATCCAGGGGAGCCAGTGCGATCAGGTGCGGTCCGACATCTTTCAGGCCGGGCAACCAGGCCGAGATTCCCAGTGCGATGACTGGGACCACCAAGAGCGGCACCAAACCGATCAGGAAGCAACTGAAGACCAGCACCGCCATCGGCCCGAGAAGCGTTGGAGAAGCTTCGTCGGCATGCCGGGCATGGTCCGCGCGCCTGCCCAAGGAAGACCGCCCCATAGACTTTCACGAAGCACGCGAGCGCCACGCTCCGCTCAGGGCCAGAGCCGGAGCGGCAAACGATGCGATTCCTACCAAAGGCATTCCCTCGCTCCGCAAGGTACTAAACAAGCCGATGTAGATGAGGAACTCGCTGATGAAACCGTTCAACGGCGGCAGGCCGCAGATGGCGATCGCTCCCACGAGAAAACAGAGCGAGGCCCAGGGCATTCTCCGGGATAGACCGCCCAGGTGGTCAATCTCGCGGGTGTGGGTCGCATGGATGATCGAACCGGCGCTGAGGAACAGCAGCGCTTTGAAGATCGCATGGTTCCACACATGGAGCAGGCTCCCGGCCAGGCCAAGGATAACCCAGTCAAACCTTCCGAGAGAACGGCCCATAAGAGCCAGGCCCACACCCATGACGATGATGCCGATGTTCTCGATACTATGGTAGGCCAGGAGCCGCTTCAAGTCGTGTTGACCGATGGCGAAGGCAACTCCAAGCACGGTTGAGATGGCACCAAGCACCAGAATGATTGCACCCCATTCGGCAGGCGGGTTGGGAACCAGCGAGGTCACTCGCACCAGGCCGTAGATGCCCATCTTGATCATTACGCCCGACAAAAAGGCCGATATGTGACTAGGCGCGGCAGCGTGGGCACCCGGCAACCAAATATGCAGCGGCATGATGCCGGCCTTGATTCCGAAGCCGACCAGCGCCAGGATGAACACGGCCGTCGCGGCGGCTGGGGTCAGGCTGCCTGGATTCAGGTGATCCAGTGTGAAACTGCCGCTCGCAGCGCGCAGCACCGCGAACAGTGCGAACAGGCACAACGTCGCCGTATGCGTGGCCACCAGGTAGACCCAGCCGGCTTCGCGAACGTCCCGGTCGTGTTCCTCGGTTGTGATCAGGAAGTACGCCGACAGCGCCATCATTTCCCAGCCGACCAGGAAAAGGATACTGTTGCGGGCGATCACCAGCAGCGCCATACCGGCGGTCAGGATCCCGTAAAATACTCGAAGCTTACGACCATTCTCTGGATGTTCTGTCTGCTTCCAGTAGCCCAACCCGTAAATATTTCCCAGCAGTGAAATCAGGAAAATCGGCAACAGGAAGATGGCCGACAAGCCGTCCACGGCAACATTGAACTCGGCCCCTGGGATTAGCCACGGCCACACAACCGATTCACTCTGTCCTGTCGCCCAAAACCAGGCAATGCCCATCAAGCCAAGTCCTGCCCCCAACACAGCCAGCACCGTGGTCACCCGCTGTCCGATCATCGAAGCGCGGGACACAAAAAGCCCCGGGACACCGCTCGAACCGGCAATGGCGATCCCACAAAGTACCAGCCGTTCGCTCATGAGGCAGCCCACCACGTGCGTGCAGATACCCAGGCCAGAGCCAGAACGACCATGGCCGCAATGTAGAGCAAATAAATATGAAGATGTCCCATTTGGAGAATCCGTAGTTGGTAGAACCGCTCGCCCCAGCGGCGAAAGAACGGCTCGTAGATACGCTCACTGACGGGGTCGGGGGTTTCGCAGCGGAAGTCGCCCGTGGCTGGGAACAGACCTTGCGGTACTCGCGTTTTCGTGCGTGGACGGAGGAAGCTTGGAAGCAGATGCTCGGCAAGCATTTCGGTAAACGAGCGACCCGTGTACTGGATCCGCGGCGTCGGTTTGACAAATCCGCAGCCCCAGGTGCCCCATTCGGGCTGCCGAGTTTTCCGCGCCCAGTAAATCAGATAGAGAGTTAGAGAACCAATGAGGAAGATTAGCACCGCGTTCAGGCTGCCGAGAATCTGGATCGGCGCTCCAGACCTTTCAAGTTCCGCGGAAGGTTCCGCGATTTTCCTGCCGAGGAATTGACTCAAAGCGGCAGACAACAAACCGACTACCGCCCGCGGAACCACTGCAGCGGTTAGGCACAGGCCCACCAACACGAGCATCGGCACCAGCATCCACGCTGAGGACTCGTGCGCGTGTCTGGGCGGCGTCGCTACGCGGCGACCCGAGCAGCACGATGCCGGTCAGCCGAACGTAGACGGCCACTGCCAAGCTGCCAATCAGGGCCAGGAAAGCGACCGCGAAAAAAGCCGTAGCAGACCGCCACTGCCACCCACGCCCAGCCCAGCCTTCACCAGGCCAATGTACATAAGCCATTCGCCGACAAAGCCGTTCAAGGGCGGCAGGCCCGCGATCGCCACGGCACCAACCATCATGGCACTGCCCGTCCAGGGCATGCGTCTTCATCAACCCGCCGAGTCTCTCCATGTCCTTCGTGCCGGTCCCGTGCAGCACACTGCCGGCAGCAAAGAACATCAGACCCTTTCATAAGGGCGTGATTCCAGACATGGAGCAATCCAGCCGTCATTCCCAGCGCGGCGACCGCAGGAAGTCCACTGGCCCATCCCCACAGTCCCACGCCCAGGGCCAGGCCGATCAGGCCCATGTTCTCGATGCTGGAGTAGGCCAGTACGCCGCTTGATGTCGCGCTGGTAGAGGGCCATGACGACGCCGACACAGAGCCGTCAGCAGGCCAAGTCCGGCCAAGTATCAGTCCCCACCAGGGAGCCGGCGGCCCCAGAAAAGTCAGCACGCGCAGCATCCCGTAGAGGCCCATCTTGATCATCACGCCCGACATCAGGGCGGACACGTGGGAAGGAGCTGCCGGGTGTGCTTCGGGCAGCCAGACGTGAAACGGGACAAGTCCGGCCTTCGCCCCAAAGCCGACCAGGGCGAGCACAAAGATCAGCCCGGCTGAACCGGCCTCCAGAGCCGGCGTCACGCTGGAATGCATCAAATTCCAGGCTGCCGGCGTTGTGGCCCAGCAGCACGAAGGCAAGGAAGAGGAACGCCACGCCGAGATGAGTGGCGATCAGGTAGATCCAGCCTGCCCTTCGGACCTCGGCCTTTTCCTGCTCAAAGGTCACCAGGAAGTAGGCCGCAACCGACATGACTTCCCAGGCGACCAGGAAGACCAAGGCGGTCCGGGCGACGACGACCAGCACCATGCCGGCAACGAACACGTTGAAGAAGAACCACGGCGGCCCCGAGCGACTTTTTGTGGCGATAGGCGAGCAGGTAGTTCGCCGCCATACACCGCCGCCAGGGCCGACAATCCCAGCACCGGCAGGAGGAAAAAGGCACTCAGGGCGTCCAGCTCTACCCAGAAGGCCCCGTGGGCGGCATCCCAAGCCAGGCGCAGGGACTCGCGCTGAATCTCCCAGAAGGACACCCAGAGTCGCGGGCAACGCCGAGCAGACAACCCAGCACTGCGCCGCCGGCACCAACAATTGTGGCAGCGCGGGGCCATTTCCCAAGGAAAAGGGCGGCGGTTCCGGCCAGCACCTGCAAGCCGATCGCGTAGAGCACAGCCTCCATGCTACCGCATCTCCTTTCCCGACGCGGGAGCAGGCTCACCCAACTCCGATTCCACACGGCGAACTTCGTCCATGATTCTCTCGCGCAACGCATGGCCAGTCACGACTTCTCGGAACTTAGAGTCGTGCAGGGCAAAGGACAGCCTCGACAGAAGCTGTAAGTGACTTCGGGTCGTTGGGCTGATGATGGAGAACAGGACGTGAACCGGCTTGCCGTCGAGCGCCCGAATTCAACCGGACGATCGAGAAACGCGAGCGTCACCGACGGCTCGGACACATGCAGGACGATGGGGTTGCGGACATGCGGTATGGCGATGCCGTCACCGATTCCGGTCGATGCGGAAAGCTCCCGCGCAGGAAAATGCTCAAGAGGAGTTCCGGGTCGATTCCCTCCGGTAGTGGAAGAATCTGAACCAGCGCCCGCAATGCCTCCTCTCGCGTGGAACCTTGAAGACCATAATGGATGCCGCCTGCTTGCAGGGCTTCGTTCAGGGTGGGAACGACAGCGGCATTCGCTTCAAGGTGGTCGAACAGATCCAGCGCTAAGCGAACGCCGTTTGCCGTCGCCCACTCCAATAGCTCCGTCCGATTGACGCGATACTGTCCTCCAACTTCCTGGGCGGGCAAACCGCGCTTCTTGATCCACCGCACTATCGTGGAATCGGTTGCTTCGAGCAATTTGGAAAGAGCCTGCATACTCACTTGCATGGGCTTCCTCAATCGTTTGTGACGCGCCAAATGACATACGACTTCGCCACAATAGTCCAGGCAGACGATAATTGCTCTAGCGGAACAATCTCGGTGAATCAAGTCAACACAATAATTCCGCCGGATGCCGCTCTTCTGCACGGCGCAATATTTGCACATCTTCCACTTGTCGCTCTCGTCACATCTCAGAACGTAGAGAAACCGACCATGTCGAACACATCTCCAATTCAATCCGCCACGCAGAATGAGGAAAAGCATCCTGTTTCATTGCCGGACGTAGCCACGCAGCCTCACCCGACGGGAAACGATGAACCCGTGTTTCTGGATACTCCGCCAGCTTCAGAACCCGAGCCGCAGTCAAGCCCGCCAATCCGAAAAGGTCAGGATCCTGAGAAAAAAGGCAGCGATTGATTGGCAAGGATTTTTCCATGCAGCCGATGTGCAATTTCAATGCACTGTGTATGAATTTTCGTTGTTCGACAGTTCTGCGATTATTCGCAACTGCGAACGGTTTCGTTGCTTTTCTTGTTTCGGTTGCGGCTTGGCCACCCTGCGCATCTTTCGCTCTCAACAAGAGAAAAGATTCACGGACCTTGAATCGGATCCTTCGTTCGGCGAAAATACTAAATCCCACGAGACTCTTGAGTGACCCAATGCCGGTTCTCCCATCCCGTGCGAACAAGCACTTCTACAGCGAGCAGACCCCATGCAGCGATGGTCGCATCATTATCACATCGGCGCCACGGACGTCGGGCCGTACAGTGCTTACTATCCGTGTTTTATGCTGTGTCTGTACTCGTTGAAATGGGGACATGCGGGTGAGAATGATTACTGGCCAATCACCAAAGATTGAATGGCGGCCGAATCCGGCAGGCGAAATTCGCACGCCCGACCAAGCCAAGTCCATTGCAATGGTTCATCGTGTCTTTATTGCGGACGACGTGGAGTTTTTTCAGGATGAGTTGAACGAACTCCATTCGCAATGGACTGCTTGTGGTCCACGCGTGGACAAACCGGTGGGAGCGATCGTCGATTGGACTGATCTCGTTCATGACATAACTGGCAAGGTGCCATTCCGTTTCTGGCCAGGAATTCTCGACTCGGATGAAGCGATTGTCGCAGTGTTCGCCCATGAAATGTATGAGCTGGAAAAATTACGTCCGCTGCTCCAACATGGTAGAATGACAATTGACGAGTTCATTGAGCACACGCGGCCCGGCAGGCCGGGAAACCTTCACGATCAAGCGTGGGACTATGCGGATTCGCTCGTCGAATACATGAGGAAAGCGAGTGGTGCATGATTGAGAAGCTTGTCGAGATGTACCAAATTGGCGCGATCACCGCGGACCACTTGGTTTTGCAGTGCCTACATATGGTCGACCCGCAACACCCCGACCGCGTCCTGGAAGGATTGCCAACCACCGCTCTTGAGCGGCATGCTTAAATATGCACACGAATACCAACCGGGGCAAATGCGCAGCAACTACGGGCTCCAGCCCGTGGAAGATCAAGTCAACGCCGCCAAGCGATGGATCGAATGCAACGCGCAGGCATTGCGGCTCGCCGTCTGAACAATGGAGCGTATTTCTTTAGACGCGTTTACTTTATTCACCGGCCGTCTGTGTCCAAGGCAACCCCCGGAGAATCTAATTACACCCTCGTCCGTCGTCGAAGGCAGAACAGACTTTACGCGCACCGTCCGAGATGCTAAAAAGATCTTGCACGCAGTTGATTCATCGGATCATCCAACTTGCTCAGGAAGGGCGATCTTGGCGTAAGAATATCCTAAATCATTAGCATATAAAGATTTAGGAAATAGATTGGGGAATGGTGTAACGGTAGCACGACTGGCTCTGAACCAGTTAGTCAAGGTTCGAATCCTTGTTCCCCAGTTCTGCAAATCTCTCCCGCGATCGTCTTGAATTCCAACCTTCCGGAACCGACGCCAGCCGGTTTACCGTCTTGTAGTCCCACCCCAATGACATCCAATCTCACCGCGAGTTCTTCCATTCGGCCAACCCATATTCGCTATGTGATTATCGCCGTCGCCATGCTGGCTGCGGTCCTCCTGTATCTGGAGCGCGTTTGCGTCAGCGTCGCCGAGGTTTACATCCGGGAAGATCTCCGGATCGGTAAATCGCAAATGGACCTGGCATTCGGGGCCTTCTTCATCGCCTACGCACTGGGACAGGTTCCGAGCGGCTGGTTGAGCCAACAATACGGCCCGCGACTGATGATGGCATTATACATGCTCGGCTGGTCGGTATTTGGCGTATTCATCGCCCTGGCGCAGGACTTTTGGACGCTTTTTCTCGCACGCTTCTTGCTCGGTCTATCCCAGGCCGGGGCCTACCCAACCGCGGCACTCCTGGTGAAACGATGGGTTCCGGATCGCAGCAGGGGCATAGCGAGCAGCATCGTGGCTTTCGGCGGACGATTGGGCGGGGCCGGTGCCACTTGGCTTACGGGAATTCTGATCGTCGCGTTCGTACCGATCACCACGCCGGCCACGGTCACACCGGCGGATCTGCTCGACTCGAAGTTGTTCGTGGATCAATTAACCGATCCCAAACCTCCAAAGGCCGTGGTTCCGATCATTGCCGAGGTTCGAGCCAAGGTCGTGCAAGCCGGATCCAGTCCTACCCCGAACGAAGTTATCGAAGCGATCAACGCCGTGATTCGTTCGCCAGGTGCATTCGCGTCGCTTGATTGGAAGAACATTGCTCTCACCAAAGACGGCCAAGAGATTCGCGACAAGTCACCTACCGATCGAACCGAGATCGAATCGCAGCGTCTCAATCGACTCGTCGTTGAGAAAGCCTTTCCGGCGCAATTCGACAAATCCATACCGATGGTTGGCGACCGACACTCCTGATCTACGGGGTGCTTGGCATCATTGTCGGGGCCGTATTCTGGGTTGTCGTCCGAAACTGGCCGTGGGAACACCCTTGGGCGAACGCCGCAGAGGTTTCGTTAATCAAAGAGGGTCAGTCGAGGATTGGGGAGGATCGGGAGCCGCCGGGGATACCCTTTCGGCTGTTGATTCAAAGTCGAAATCAGTGGTATTTCTCGGCGGCGCACTTTTTCTCGAATGTGGGCTGGGTGTTCTTGATTACGTTGATGCCCCGATTCCTGGCAGAACGATTCAAGGTTCCCGTCGATGAACGCGGCTTGATGACCACAATACCGCTCTTCGCGGCATCCTTTGGACTGATTGCCGGCGGCTGGTTCACCGATCGACTCACTGCTGCCTACGGTCGGCGCTGGGGTCGATCCATTCCGATGGGACTTTTCAAGCTTCCATGTGCCGTGGCGCTACTCTCCTGCATCGTACTTCCAACCGCCTGGGCGGTGACCATTGCCCTCACGCTGATGGCAGTGTTTCAGGATTTCGGCATCCCTGCGGTATGGGCTTTCTCCCAGGACACCGGCGGCAAGCAGGTGGGCGCAGTACTGGGCTGGGGCAACATGTGGGGCAACCTTGGGGCCGGCCTGGCCCCGTCCCTGATGGGACTGTTGTCCAGAGGCGGATGGGGTTGGGATCCGGTGCTGGTCGCAGGATCTGTGGCGTTCATATTGTGCGGCATCGCGGCAACGCTCGCCAATGCGAATAAGCCGTTATTTGCGGCCGAACGACAGATGGCATAGATTCCCGTTGTGGAATGAATTTTACGAGGATTTCCAATCGACCGCGACGTTCCAAAACCATTGGGTTCGACTTTGCGAGTTGTAACAGCGGTAGCGAGATGGAACCAGCAATTTGATCGAGATAACCGTTATAACTCTCTTCTCAGCCTCGCGAGAAAAGTATAAAACGAGATAATCAGGTTAATGCGCACATCCGTTGCATTTGCTCCATGCGACAGATCGTGTGCGGAATGCGACCAATCCGGCATGGCTGCCACCCCTGCTCAATCCGTTGAAAGGTGGTTCGATCCATGCGATTCTCGGTTTTATTCACTCTGGCTTTAATTGGCCTGAATTGGTTTGTCGGCGAAGCTCAAGCCTCGCCGCCTCGTGGCCGGGCCGCCACGGCCTACACCTCCGGTTACCTGGCCCCCTATTATCCGCCCGGCCCAACCTACACCGCCTATTATGACCCCTACTCGGCCATCATCTACCTCAACCCGCCCGCCCTTCCCTCAGGAATCTATCCATCGGCTTTCCCTGTTTATGATGCACCGCTCACGACAACCAACATTCCAAGGTATTTCCATGGTCTGCCACCGCCAACAAGCAATGAATATTCAAGCGACCGGTGGCGACGGTAATGGTTGATTCCGGGTTTTGAGAAATTCGGACGCTCGGCAGAACTGTCGAAATAAGATTCTCATATCTTCCCGCATCTGGGCGGAGCAACCCGTCTTCCAGCGACATCCATCCGCGGGCTGGCCGTCCACCTCGCGGGTGATCTCATCGGAGATGTGGACGAGAAAGGCGAGCCTGTACTGGAGGAGACGTTACTCCTGTTGCTCAATGCACGTCGCGAACCGGTTCCCTTTGTATTACCGATTGCCAAGGCGGAACATCACTGGGAATGCCTTCTCGATATGGATGATTCCGGCAAGGTCAAACCAATGAACGGTGGCGAACAATATCCCTTTAAGGGCCGTTCTGTAGTAGTCTTGCGCACTGTTCTGCTCACCGAGAAAGGGCAAACAATCACATCCATTCAGGCAGAAGCGATTCGGAAAGCATCCTTGACTCCAACCGGCTTGGCTTCGAGTTGAAGATAATTCCTTTTTTCAACATTTTGGCGATTGGAATCGCATTTGCTCTTAAGAACATATCCTGATTGAAGAACGACCATCCGCGGTGCTTGGAGGGGTAGTCCATGGCAAATCGGGAGCTGCGACGCCGCCTGCCCGTGGGGGCGGAGATTCAGTCCGGCGGAGAAATTCATTTCCGGGTCTGGTGCCAAAATCGGCACTCGGTCAGTGTTGTTTTCGAGGATGCGCCGCCTTGCCGGAAAGGACATTCCCCTCACGCGCGAGCCAGGCACCTATTTTTCCGGCTACATCGACGCCGAGCGGGCTGGAACTCGTTATCGTTTCCGGCTGGATGGCTCACAGCTGTATCCCGATCCCGCTTCCCGGTTTCAGCCGGACGGGCCGCATGGCCCATCGCAAGTCATCGATCCGAACGCTTTCTCATGGACCGATGGGAACTGGAAAGGCTGCGATCCCGAAGGACAGATCATTTACGAGATGCACATCGGCACCTTCACGCCCGACGGAACCTGGCAGGCTGCCATGAGAGAATTGCCAAACCTTGCCGACCTGGGAGTCACCGTTCTCGAAGTCATGCCGGTTGCCGATTTCCCCGGACGATTCGGCTGGGGCTATGACGGTGTTAATCTGTTTGCACCGACTCGACTCTACGGCAGGCCGGATGACTTCCGCCGCTTTGTCGACCGCGCGCATTCGCTTGGAATGGGGGTTATTCTCGATGTCGTTTATAACCACATCGGTCCGGATGGGAATTATTTGAAGCAATTCGCGCCCGCCTATTTCACGGATCGTCACAAAAACGACTGGGGTGAAGCGATCAATTTCGATGGTCCGGACGCGGAACCTGTACGCGAATACTTCGTTGCCAACGCCGGCTATTGGATCGACGAGTTTCATCTGGACGGCTTGCGCCTTGATGCTACGCAGCAGATCTTCGATAGCTCACCCGAGAATATCCTGGCCGCAATAGGGAAACGGGTCCGCCAAGCGGCACGGGGGCGTTCCAGCATTGTCGTCGCGGAAAACGAGCACCAACACGCGAACCTGGTGCGTCCAATGTCGCAAGGCGGCTATGGACTCGATATGCTCTGGAACGACGATTATCATCATAGCGCCATGTCGGCATTGTCGGCCCGTAGCGAGGCCTATTACACCGACTACCCCGGCACTCCTCAGGAGTTCATTTCTGCCGCGAAATGGGGCTACCTGTTTCAGGGCCAGCGCTATCGGTGGCAGAAACAGCCGCGTGGCACGCCGACGATGGGGCTAAATCCGGCTACGTTCGTCAATTTTCTTCAGAATCACGATCAAGTTGCGAACTCGGCGGATGGCAAACGGTGCCATGCTCTTACCTCGCCTGGGAAATTTCGAGCCTTGACGGCGTTGACGATCTTGATGCCCGGCACGCCCATGCTCTTTCAAGGAGAAGAATTCGCCGCCTCTTCGGTGTTCTTGTACTTTGCCGATCACAATCCCGATCTGGCTCCTTTGGTTCGTCGAGGTCGAGCGGAGTTTCTCTCTCAATTCAAGACCCTGGCTCAACCGGCGATTCAGGAACGATTGTCGCATCCGGAAGACCCCGGAACATTTGAACGATGCAAGCTCGATCTGTCCGAACGCGAACGACATGCCGATGTATATGCGCTGCATCGCGACCTGATCCATCTGCGACGCGAAGATCCGGTCCTGCGAGCGCCTTGCCGAGGTGCCTATGATGGTGCAGTTCTGGCTGCCGATGCATTCGTGTTGCGTTATTTTGGGGCAAACGCCTCAGACCGTCTGTTGATCGTGAATTTGGGAAGGGATCTCCATCTCGATCCCGCTCCCGAACCCCTGCTGGCACCGCCCGAAGATCAATGCTGGCAAGTGCACTGGTCGAGCGAAGATCCGCGCTATGGCGGGCGCGGCTTCTACCGCCCCGAGACCGAAGAGAATTGGCACCTGCTGGGCCACTCCGCCATGCTCCTCGTTTCCCAGGCCGTGCCGGAAAAGCCCGAAAAAACGGCCTAGATCATTGGCATCATTCGTGACCCAAGGAAGGACTTTAAGTCGTTCTTCGATGAGGTGACAGCGCTCATGAACCGTGCCGAAAAACTTATTCGAGAAACGGCGGGCCGTATCGCTCTTCGCCAGCACCTGCCCGAGGCCACCTATCGGCTGCAATTCCACGCAGGTTTCACCTTCAAAGACGCAACCGCCTTGGTTGCTTATTTGCACGATCTCGGCATCACTCATTGTTATGCCTCGCCTTACCTACAGGCACGGCCCGGTAGTCTGCACGGCTATGACATCACAGACCACCGCGTCCTTAATCCCGACATCGGCAACCAGGAGGACTACGATGCCTGGGTGGATGAACTCCACGCGCACGGCATGGGCCAAATACTCGATATGGTTCCCAATCACATGGGGATCTTCGGCAATGTCAACGTCTGGTGGAACGATGTCTTGGAGAATGGGCCGTCTTCACCCTACTCAGGCTATTTCGACATAGCCTGGGAAGATACCCAGCGCTCGGAATTGCACCACCGGGTTTTGTTGCCGGTATTGGGCGATCCCTACGGAAAAGTACTGGAGGCGCAGCAAATCCGGCTGGTCTATGATTGCGGTGCTTTTGCCATCGACTACTTCGATCGCCGATTTCCCGTCGCGCCACGCAGTTATGCCATGATTCTTGGGCAAAACATCGAAAATCTGGAAAAGGTTCTTGGTCCCGATACGCCCGAAATTCAGGAGTACAAAAGTATACTTACCGCCATCGGGCATCTTCCCGGCCGGCATGAGACCAATCCCGAGAAAATTGCCGAGAGACAGCGTGAAAAAGAGGTCGTCAAGAGACGGCTGGCAACCCTTACGGAGCAGTCGCTGCCGGTGCACGATTCGATCGAAAAAACCGTCGTGCTGTTCAATGGGAAAGTGGGCGATCGGCACAGTTTTGATTTGCTCGATACTCTTCTCGATGACCAGGCTTATCGGCTCTCTTACTGGCGCGTCGCCGCCGATGAAATCAATTACCGCCGATTTTTCGACATCAACGAACTGGCCGCGCTAAGCATGGAGAAACGGGAAGTTTTCATTATCACTCACGAGCTGGTCCTGCGTTTACTCAGCCAAAACAAAGTCGATGGCTTGCGCATCGATCACGTCGACGGCCTTTACGATCCGGTGCAATACTTGCGCTGGTTACAGCAGTACTATTTGCTCGCGTGTGCCCGGCAAGTTTTCGATTCGGATGCCGAGGAACGCGATCGGGACTGGAAGGCGATCGAAGGATCCGTATTGGAAGAAATTACAACGGGGGCACTACCTTATGCAAAAACGCTCTATGTCGTGGTGGAAAAGATTCTCGGCGCAACTGAGGATCTGCCAGGGGGCTGGGCAACCCACGGCACCAGCGGCTACGACTTTCTGGGTATGGTGAACGGCCTGTTCATCGATTCATCTTCCGAGGAATTGTTCACTTCTCTTTATCAGGATTGGATCGGAGATGACACGTCATTCGCTGAAGTCGTTTACCAAAAAAAATCGCTGATCCTTCGTGATGCACTCTCCAGTGAACTTCAGATGCTGGGCCGGCAGCTCGATAAACTGGCCCAAAAGAATCGCTGGTCGCGCGACTTCACTCTGAATAGTTTGCGCTCGGGTCTGGCCGAGGTGATCGCCTGTTTTCCAGTCTACCGTTCCTATATCTCGGACGAAGGCCTCGCCGATTCGGATCGAAAGCACGTGGAAACCGCCGTTCGCCGAGCCATCAAACATAATCCAACCACGAGTAGATCCCTGTTCCGTTTTATCCGGGATATGCTGCTGCTGCGCTATCCCGAGCTTGCATCGGAAGACGATCGAGCGGAGCAGCGCCGATTCGCCGGCAAATTCCAACAAGTCACTTCACCGGTAATGGCCAAAGGCGTTGAAGATACGTCCTTTTATGTGTTCTGCAGGCTTCTTTCGCTCAACGAAGTCGGCTCGGACCCCTCTCGATTTGGCAACTCACCCGAGTCTGTCCACCAATACAATCAAAACCGTCAGCGTCAATGGCCTTATGCATTATCGGCGCTGTCCACGCACGACACCAAGCGAAGTGAAGATGTGCGAGCCAGGCTCAACGTCCTGTCGGAAGTACCGGGAGAATGGCAGCAATGCCTCGAGCGCTGGAGCCGGCTGAATGAACCTTTCCGCACGATCGTCGACGATGCTCCGGTGCCCGATCTCAATGAAGAATATTTGCTCTATCAAACGCTTCTCGGTGCCTGGCCTTTGGAATCCGCGGCCACGGAAGCCCCGCCCGGCTTTGTGGATCGAATTCAAGGTTACATAATGAAAGCCCTGCACGAAGCAAAAGTTCATACCAGTTGGATTAACCCCAATGAGGCTTACGACGACGGGATCGCACACTTCATCGCATCGATACTCGACGAGTCCAGGAATGCAGCATTCTTGAAGGATCTACGGGGATATGTGAAGCGAATCGCGCAGTTCGGCGCGTTCAATTCTCTCTCGCAAACATTGCTGAGAATTGCATCGCCTGGAGTGCCGGACACCTATCAGGGGACCGAACTATGGGATTTTAGCCTGGTCGATCCCGATAACCGTCGGCCGGTGGACTACGATCATCGGCGCGAGCTACTGGATGGACTCAAGGTCAGTCTGGTTGCAGCAGGATCCGATCGGCGCTCTCTGGCAAGAGACTTGCTCCGTACCAAGGAGGATGGGCGGATCAAGCTTTATACCACCTGGCAAGCTCTACAGGCTCGGCGCAAGTACCCCGGTCTATTCTCCAGCGGCGAATACATACCGCTCGAATTCCTCGGCCGAATGCAGGAACATGCTTTCGGCTTCATCCGGCGAATGGACCACACGCAAGCACTGATTGTGGTTCCGCGCCTTGTGACCCGTCTGGTCGACGGGCCGGCCGGCTTGCCGCTGGGATCGACAGCGTGGGCAGACACGCGCTTTCATCTTCCCGATGACATGCCGATTCTGTCCTGGCACAACGTCTTTACGGGATTCGTTCTGCCCGCTTCCGGAAAGCAGCTGGAGAACGGCTTTTCACTCGGCGAAGTGTTAGCCGATTTTCCGGTCGCAATGCTCATCTCTGCGTCATGAACGACACGCGAAAAGGAATAAGGAATGAACGATCTCGAACCTGCGCCACGTCTGATTCGCCGAATACCTCTCAGCGCCGTTGAAGGGACCGACCCGGTCGAACCTTTGTTCGCGCGGGAATGGCTGGTCACCAATGGCCTGGGCGGCTACGCCTCGGGAACCATCGCCGGCATTCCCACACGCCGGTATCATGGGTTACTCATTGCTGCCCATCCGGCACCTTTGGGTCGGATGATGATGCTGAATCATCTGTCGGAACAGGTCCGGCTTTCCGATAACCATATTGTTCGCTTCGGGGGACAAGAATGGGTGGGCGGGCACCTGGAGATGGAGGGACGGATCAGGGAGTTTCGCCTGGAAGCAGGATTGCCGGTATGGTGTTATCAACTCAACGAATTCATCATTGAAAAGCGGATACTGCTGGCGCATCGCCTCAATACCGCCTACATCAACTATCGGCTCGCAGCAGGCGAGGGCACAATTCGACTGAAACTTCGACCGGCGGTTCATTTCCGCTCCCACGATGCTCGCGTGTCGTCGGAACCGGCCGAGGCGTATACGCTCACCGCAGTGAATGACATGTGCGAGCTGGCCGCGACCCCAGACCTGCCTCGACTCAGGATGCTGCTTTACGGTGAGAATCGCGCCTTCACGATCGAGGGCAAGCGTTTGCGCGGAGTACTGTACCGAACCGAACAATCGCGCGGCTACGAATCTTCAGGGGAACTATGGACGCCGGGCTACTTCCGGGTCGATCTTTCGCACAATAATTCCGCCACGCTGGTGGCATCGACCGAATCCTGGGACACGATTCAAGCATTGTCTCCCGAACAGGCGTTTCAGGCAGAATACGATCGGCGCGGTCAATTGCTTGAAAGCGCCGGCAGCGCTGCCCATTGCGAGATCGGGGCCGAGTTGGTATTGGCTGCCGATCAATTCCTGATTACTCCGATAGGGCGCTCCGAGGATGCCGCTCGCGCCAAAGCATCCGGCGACGAGTTGCGAAGCGTCATTGCAGGGTATCACTGGTTTACCGACTGGGGCCGGGACACCATGATCAGTCTGGAGGGACTGGCACTTACTACCGGCCGGCATGCCGAAGCAGGCTTTATTCTCCGAACCTTTGCACGTTACGTCCGCGATGGTCTTATTCCGAACTTCTTTCCCGATCACCAGGTTGACGGCGTTTACCACACTGCCGACGCGACCTTGTGGTTTTTCCACGCACTGGATCGGTATTTGGCTTATACCCACGAGACTTCGACTCTGACCCGTTTGCTGCCGACGCTTCTTGACATAATTGAACACCACGTTCGAGGCACTCATTTCGGTATCGGGGTCGATCTCCGCGACGGCCTGCTAAAACAAGGTCAAGAAGGCTATCAACTAACCTGGATGGATGCCAAAGTGGGCGACTGGGTCGTGACGCCGAGACGGGGCAAGGCGGTCGAGATCAATGCGCTCTGGTACAACGCCTTGCGTTTGCTGGAAGGTTGGGTACGCGAGCACCGCAGTGCTCAGGAAGCAGCTGTCCTCGCCCAACAAGCCGATCGCGCCCGGCTCAGTTTCAATCAGCGGTTTTGGAATGCCAACCAGGGTTATCTTTACGATGTGGTCGATGGACCGAGCGGCGACGACTCTGCCTGTCGGCCCAATCAATTATTGGCGATTTCCTTACGGCATCCGGTTCTGGATCGCACGCGCTGGGAATCCATTTTGGAGATCGTCAAGGACAGGCTCCTGACCCCCGTTGGACTTCGCTCATTGGCACCTGGGCATCCCGACTATAAAAACCGATACTTCGGCGATTTACGGGCGCGCGATGCTGCCTATCATCAAGGAACGGTTTGGGCCTGGTGCATCGGCCCGTTTCTCGATGCCTGGCTGAAAGCCTATCCGCACGATCGGCTGGGCGCACGTCGCTGGCTCGAAGGGTTTGTGCCGCATCTGGATGAAGCCTGCGTCGGCTCAATCAGCGAAGTCTTCGACGCGGAAGCGCCGTTTACTCCGCGCGGCTGCATCGCCCAGGCCTGGAGCGTCGCGGAAGTGCTGCGCTCTTGGATCAACACACAGGAAGACAAGGGTCAGAGAATATCATAGCACCAATTGGGAACTGTCTGCACGATTTGGCCGGCAGAATATAACGTCAATTACTAATTACTTTCGGTATCTGGTAACAATACATTTTTGGATGCCCGTGATAGTTTCCACAAGAATCATACTTGCATCCACATAGATACGTACTTCAGAATGCCCAAAATTCCCTTGTTGCGGCACATGTCGTGCTAACGGGAGCAGCGCGATCGCGGATGTCGGTATTCGTACTTCAGACTGAACAGCCTTTGAATGAAGCGCTCTTCGAGTTGCTGTTCGGACGACATTGTTGCGACCTCTTCTATCCGCGAGTCTCGTTGCCATTCGATTTGTGCAGGAAAGCCCTGAGGCTGCCCGGCGTCGCCAACCATCGACCAGAGGTCAGCGTTCATGTTCACCGGGTACTTGAATGCGAGTCCACCCCTGGAAGAGCCGCGTCCTGAGCGGAATGCGTGGTTGGGATAGGTTGTCACCTTGGGTACGCTAATAATATGACAGCGACGTGACACTCTGGGTTCGGGTTACTGGCGTCCTGACCGGGGATTAGATTTTGGCGGCGGCGACGATCCCCGATCCCTATTGCGCAAACCCCGGTCGAGAAACGACAAACGCACCCGCGCCGCCAAGCAACAACGAATCCGCTGTTGTTATTTGGAGTTGCTGTTGAAGTTCCTTGGGTAATTCCAACAGCCAGTCGATCAGCCGATACAGTTGCCGGTAATAGTAGACGAACATCCGGCGGGCAAAATCGGGGTCGTGTTGGGACTGAACCTCAATATGGATCAATAGCAACAAGTCGGTTCCATTACGAAGATGGACGCGAAAGAGTTTATCCGCCAGGGTCGCGCCCAGTTCGGCTTCTCGAATGATTTCGTGCAACTCCTTATCGAGATTCTCGTAGCAGCCCTTCATCGATTTCTCTTTGGCGTTTGTACAAGGAAAGTTCCTCGCAGCAAACTTCCAGCGTCAATAGGCTCAAGGCAGTCGTCCCCAGCTTGCCGCAATTGAGACCGATTGTTCCCTCGTCGGCATTCCAACTCCCGATGTCTTGATTCGCCTCCTTCGTCTTCTCTGTGATTTGACCTCGCAGCAATGCGAGGTCCATAGCCGGTTTCCAACGGACCTCCCACTTGCGAACGCCAACCTCGAGGAGATGAAAGACCTGGGTTGCATGGTAGGTGTAATAGATGTCGGAAGCTCTGGGCTTTTCGTTTCTCCACAACCATTCAGCACCACGAGCCAACGCCGGCTCCTTGGGAGTCCAACCCATATGCTGCCGGCACAACAGAGCGCTCGCCGTCATTCGTATAGAACCGGTTCCGGAGCGAAGGCTATAGCGAGATAGGTTTTCGGATGAGACGCTATCCAAGTACTTCGCGGCCTTCCTGAAAGTCTCGTCCGGAATCTTCAGGCCGGCCCGTTTTCCGGCGGTGAGCGCTTGAATCTGCCAGCCCAGCATGAATGTATTTCCCGGCGATTTTCCGTTGTAACCCCAACTCCCGTCATTGGCCTGGTTTTGGACGATGCAATCGCAAGCCGCCTGGGCGAGTCGTTTGTACTTGGGATCTCCCGTCATCCGGGCAACTTCGCACAAAGGAATGGCAGCAACGGCCTGTGCAAAATTCCCTGCATTCGGGAACTGGCCAGTCACCAGTATTTGTTTGCTGAGATAGTCCAGACCGTTTCTCACTGTTTGCCGATATTTCTTTGCAAAAATATGTGTTTCGCCGGCAGCGAGAAACGGCAAGATAGCCATACCTGTCGCCGCGATTCTATCTTCCATTTCTTCCGAGCCGAATAGCGGCGACATGTCGTTCGCATTGCGGTCAAATTTCCAGGAGCCGTCATCGGCCTGCTGTTTGGCCAGCCAACGCAAGCCATAAGCGATAGCTCGGTTAGTTGCGTCGTCTTCTCCGTGTGATCCTAGAAACCCCAAACGCTTCGTCCCAGAACGTTCGACATTCGCTGGCATGACTCTTTGGGCTCAAGGTCGCCGATCAGGATGAGTTCCTTCGCATTGTTTTCCGTAGGCGACCCCAGGATCATGGGAGCTGAAACGATCCAGTCATCTCGATCGATTTGAATGTCTTCGATCGGTTCGGCATCTGGCCGCGGAGCTTTCCCGATCAGATCGGGAATTGGGAGGATCTCTTCAGGATTTTGCAACGGTTCGTCGTTGCCGGGAGCGGAACTGACGAACAAAATCATCAGCCCGGTGCCGATCCATTGGAACGATCTCAGCCGGAAAGACATGGCGATTCCCTCCGAAATGTATCAGACTTGAAGCAATCTATTCCAAACCAATGCGCACCAACAAAAAAATCTCAAATCTCGAACGCCGAGTCCGGCCGAACTTGGTTGAGATTTGAGACTTGTGCATTTCGCATTTACCGAAAGGGTTATCCCTCGGCCGGGTCTTTCTCGCCGGTCCACGGTCCAGCCAGTTTCATGTAGTCGGGCGGCAGCATGTTGCTGCCGTTCACGCCGCCTTGATAGCCGATGACCTCCTGGGGTTTTCCGTGAGCTTTACTTCGCTTCTCCCAACGGGTTGCCCAGCTCTCGTCGGCCTCCGAGACCTTTCGCTTTTCCTTGTCCCAGAACAACACCTTGCCCGTGCGATAACTTTGCACGCCCATCGATACGGTTGTGAAGGCCGCAGCGCCCAGTTCGGGAGGCGAGAAGGTCTTGCGATTGCGCATCCGCACGCATTCCAGGAAATTCTCCCACAAAGCGCGGGTGTTGTTCTTGGGTCGCTCCACTTCGACCGTATCTGCCGGTTTCAGCACCCTGTCGCCGAGCCGGGCCGGGATGCCCGCTCCCTTGTTGGGATCGTCGCCGTAGACTTCAAAGCCCTTGGGTGTGAAGCGAATGGTGCCGGTCCGCCCTCGAATGACTTCCTCAATGGGGTAACTGCTAATCATGGCCGCGGTAATCATTAACTGGCAGCCGTAATCGCCGTAGTCGGCGACCACGGTAGCCACGTCCGGCACGTCTCTGCCATCGTATTCCAGATAAAGGCCGCCCGCGCCGGTTACGCGCGTCGGATAGTCAACATTCATCGCCGCGATCATGTGCGTCGTCTGGTGGACGAACAGGTCGGTGAACATTCCGCCGCCGAAGGGCCAGTAACAGCGCCACTGCCCGAACACAGCGCGGTCGAACGGCATTTCCGCGGCGAGAGGTTTGCCGTCCACACCTTTGACATTGCAGCCCAGAAACATTTTCCAATCGATGGTTTTCGGGTTCATGTTCTTGGTCAGGCGGTAGTAGCGCCATTGTCCGCGAATGTCGTTGCGGTAGTAACTCGTCTGCGCCTGAGAAACGTGACCGATCTTGCCCGCCCGGATATACTCCGCGGCTTTGAGCCATTCTGGATCGGCCATCGATTGAACGCCGACGGTCATGACGATGTTGTGTTTGACCATCGCTTCGACGACCGCTTGCGCCTCATCAATGGTCTTCGTCATCGGCTTTTCGCAGTAGACGTGCTTGCCGGCTTCTGCGGCGTCGATCGACATGCGGGCGTGCCAGTGGTCGGGCGTGGCAATGCAAACGACATCGACATCGGGCGTCTCAAGGATTTTCCGATAGTCCTTCACGACGCGCTTTTTATCGTCCGGGTCGAGGCCCATCTTCTTCGCAGAGGGATACAGTCCCTGCACGTATTTCCGCTTGTTGAACACGCCCTTGGGAAATTCGTGGTCGTATTCATCTTCCTGGCCATCCCACACATCGGCCATGCCCACACAGGCGACTTTCTTGCCTTCGCCGATCATCTCCTTGACGATGTTCAAGTGGGCCTGGCAGCGTCCGCCGACACCGAGGAAGGCGATGTTGATGCGCTCATTGGCATCTTTGACGCGCAGCGTAACTTGCCGCGGAGAGACTCAGGCGCTGCCCCGGTGGCAGCGGTAGTGAGCAGGAAGTTCCGGCGATCGACCGGAGTTGGATTCGTATTCTCGGACATTGTTCGATCTCCTTGGAAGAGGAAGAATTTACTTGAGTTTCTGCATCAACAACCATTCGTACAATTCGGCGGTTCCATAAGCTTTATCCCAACTATTGTGACCCACGCCCGGATATTCGGTGTACTTGGGCGAGCCGCCTGCTTTCTTGATGGCCTCGATCATCTCGCGCGACATCTCGACGCTGACTGCTTTGTCGGCATCACCATGAAAGCACCAACAAGGTATGTTCTTGATTATCTTGGCGTCCTTGGGATCCCCGCCCCCGCAAACCGGAACGATTGCCGCCCATTGTTCGGGATACTTTGCCGCAAGACTCCAGGTTCCGAATCCACCCATCGAAAGACCGGTCAAGTAAATTCGCTTCGCATCCACTTTGTATTCTTTCTGCACTTTAGCGAGTATTGCCAGCGCACGTTTCGCATCATCGCTGCCGGCTAGCCAGGTCCGCTCTTGCGATTGCGGAAAGATTGCAATAAAGCCGAAATCTTTCTCCTTGTTCCTGATCGCCGGCCCAAGCCCGACCGCTGCTGCTTTCTTGCCGTCGGTGCCGGTTTCGCCTGAGCCGTGGAGAAACAAGATCAGCGGATACTCTTTATCGGACTTATAACTCTGGGGGACAAAGAGAACATATTTCGCCTCTTTGCCATCGGCGTCCTTGTGGACGCGATCGAGGAAGCCAACATCTGCGGCGCAGATTGTAGAAGCACCGAAAACGGCACTGAGGATGATGGCGAAAAAAAAACGCATGTGGAGAGTCATAAGAGAATATCGCGCTGAGGAGGAAGTTTTGAGATAATCCTACAGTACCACAGTGATAAGAGCAGGGCTACCGAGAAACTGAAAACATCGACCGATCGTCGCAAAAAGATCATCCAGCAATGGAAAGTGGAAAATGGATAATGGATAATGGACAATTGATTATGGACAGCAAGTTATCAACTACCCATTATCCATTTTCCATTTTCCATTTTCCATTTTCTTGCTTGACTCGTTTCAACCCGCACCGTAGTTTGGAGGAGTTGTTACCTACCCCTACCTACCCACCTAATTCCCCTTTCCAAAAGGTGACCCATGTCGCGAATCCTCGCCGGTTTGGTTCTATTGGCTGCTTTCGCCGTCAGTGCTCGTGCAGCGGATCCGGTCCCACCCAAGAAGGTGGCCATTGGCACGCAGGCCCCCGAATTCAAGATCAAAGATGCTTCGGGCAAGGTTATTGATCTTGCGGAACTTACTGCAAAAGGCCCGGTCCTGGTCCGCTTAACGTGCGGCTGCTCGGGCTGCGACAAGGAATTGGCCTACTTCCAGCAAATTGCTCAAGCCTACAAGGGCGAAGGGCTTGTCAGCCTGTTCATCTTCAAGGAACCCGATGCCAAGGTCGCCAAGTATGCCACCCAGAAGAAACTCGACATGCTTTACGCGGTGGATGCCAAGGGAGAGAGTTGGAAGACCTTCGAGACCAAGACGATGCCGACCAATTTCCTGATTGAAAAGGGCGGGAAGATCGTTTCCATCGCTGCCGGTTGCGACACCAGCGGTTTGCTGGCGAACAAGGTTTCGGAGAAGACAGCCAAACTGCTCGGTGCCAAGTCGGTTGATGTGAAGGGCAAGGTTGAAGCGAAGAAGTAAGGATTCAAGACAATCCCAGGGTAAGCCCAGCGAACCCTGGGATTGTCTTTGGCCATTTCAAGGTCAGATTCAATGCTTGGCAGTTCCTTGTTCCTTCACGTCCAGTCAAGGCAATTGTGCATCTCTACAATTATTCTACCTCAGCGACTTGCGACAGAATAGCCGAAGTGTGGAGTTTCATGGCACAGCTTGTGTTACTCCCAAATTATCATGGACCCTCCAATGGCAGAACTATTACATTTCCAGTCCGGTCAAGGTGCCGGTGCTGCTGCCGAACTTGTTCACCTCAAGACCTAGGCGCTGAAGCATCGAGACGTAAAGGTTGCACAACGGCGGGTTGGTCTTCGGGTCGAAGGCGAGATGTCGGCCGTGTTTGAAGCCGCCGCCGGCGAGCAGCACCGGCATGTTCTTGACGCCGTGGGTGCTGGCGTCGGCGAGGTTACTGCTGAAGAACACCGTGGTCCGGTCGAGCAGGGTGACGCCGTCCTCCTTGGTATCCTTGAGTTTCTTGAGGAAGTCGCGCAGGGTCTTCATCTTCTCGGTTTCGAGCTTCTTGAGCTGCTCGATCTTGTTCGGGTCTTTGCCGTGGTGCGACAGGTCGTGGTGGCCCAGAGACACGCCCGGCACCGGCGGCACGCCGCTCGTGCCCAACAGTTGCAGCGTTACCAGCCGGGTGGAATCGGTCTGTAATGCCAGGTGAATCAGGTCGAACCACACCCGCGTCTTGGCGATCAGATCGGTCGGGTTCATGACGTTCTGAGGCTGCTTGACGTCCACCTTCGGTTTCGGCTTCTTCGCCCACTCCTCGGATTGTGCCAGCCGTTGTTCCAGTTCGCGGATACTGGTGAAGTATTCGTCGAGTTTGTCGCGGTCACGTGTACCCACTCCCGATCGCAGGTCTTTCGCCTGCTCACGCACCGAGTCGAGGATGCTCCGGCCATCCTGGAGCCTGCGCTTCTGTTCCTCGACTTCGTCCGGCCTGCCCTCAATGAACAACTTGGCAAACACACTCGACGGCCAGCCCTCCGACGGCACAGGCGCACCGCTACGGGTCCACGACAGGCCGAAGCCTTCGCACGACGAGTGCCAGGCTGGCATACCGGGTCTGGCCATGAAGGAAGTCGGCCGCGAACTGATCGAGCGAGATAGTGTTCTTGAAGCCGGCCCGTTGCTCCGGGTGTGGAGCGCCGGTGAGAAAACTGTAGTTGGAGTCGTGGCTTGGGCCGATGTCCGGGTGCGAAAGCCCCGAGATGACCGTGAAGTCGTCGCGGAAGTCTTTGACGACCTCAAGGTATGGCGAGAGCGTGTAATCTTTTCCGGCTTTCTCCGGGAAGAACGCCGGGGGATGCAGCCCCAATGGCGTGTTGATGCACACCATCCGCCGCCGGGGCGTCTTTTCTGCCGGTGCGCTACTCGCTTCTATATCCAGCAGAGGAAGTGCCAGCGAGACGCCGGCAGTGCGGAGAAAAGTTCGGCGGTTTAATCTCATCGGGAAAGCCTCGAATGTAGAAATCGTGTTCGGTGCATTACGCTCCGCGCTGCCATGATTTAACATTGTTCAGTGTTGTGCTGATTCGGCAGACGAGAATATACTTGTCTGCCATCGCCCATCATCAGACGCCATGAAAGAACAAGAGTCGCGCCAGAGTTCCAAGCACTCCGGTAAGGGTGATTCCTAACAACCACTTGATGATCGTTTGTTCCTGTCTAAGCAACGCGATCTCATGTTTCAATTCTTGCTTGACCGAGGCAATATCCTGCTTGATCAGGAGAATATCGTTCTTGGTCGCGAGATCTTGCGATCCGGACTGCATTGCTTCCGCCAATGCTGATACCTGAGCTTCCACCTGTTCATCGGAGACACCAGCTTGTTTGAGTTGCTTGGCGTATTTGTGGGTGTCGAAAGCGGCGACAGGCATGATCTCATCTCCTTTTCAAAACATTCTATCATTTCTCCAAATGCGGTAACAGTGGCAATTGAGGCTGCGTTGTGCGGGCCGAAGCAATACTTGCTTCTGTTTCCAGCAGAGATCTCACGGGCCTGCGGCCTCAATGCATCACCCCCCGACCCTCCATGAACTCACCCACCAGGCGTATCCAACATCGACTGGAGTCGTTCGGCGAGCACTGTCGGAAAGCGCGCGGGCCAGGTCTCGTCGATGAGGCCCAGTGCAATCATGTCGCGGACGTGAGTCCGGTCCTTGTCGCGGTTAGAGACGAGTTTCATTCGCACGAGCGGCTCCAGCGAGACGACCTGGAATGCGGCACCGCGCTCGGATTCCGACAGCAACGGAGTGGGAACGGGGTCCGATTCCTTGACCTTTTCGCCGGCGTAAAGGAGATGCACTCCTTCGCTCGGCTTGGCGTCTGGGCTGTCGAGAAAGAAGTCCACTCCGAAAGCATTGCCAAAGATAAAACCGTCGGCTTCCATGGCCGCCTTCGCGGCCTCAAGATCGCTGCGGCGGATCAAGATGTCCACGTCGCGCGTATTGCGCACTGAGCCCTCGTCGATGCTGGCCACCCAATTTGCCACAGCGTTACCACCAACAACAGCGTAGGGTACACCGGCGGCTTCGAGAATGCGCACAGTCCGCGCGCATCGTTCGCGTACTTTTTCCACGGCTCGAATCATCCTTTCCCAGGTCGCTTCCTGAAGAGAAGGAATTACCATATGACACCTCGGATCCAACTGATGCCTCACGGCACTTACTTGGTTTGAAACATCCTGCTCTGCACAATCTCGCGGATCAGGGTGCGGAATCCATAATCTTTCTCGCGAACTTTCTTCACGATCGCCTCGATCTCGGCTTTATCCGATGCCTCCGGGGCGGTGGATGTGGCGTAGGTCAGCAACTTTACCGCCAAAGCGCGAGCAAGCTGATCTTTGTCCTTCAGCAGCAGTTGCTTGAACTCGTCGATGTTTGTGAACTTCGAACCGTCGGGCATCACGTCCGAAGGATCGACCTTCAGACCCATTCGATAGTGCATCTTCCGACCATCCACAATTACATCTTTCCTGTCTCCGTTACCGGTAGTTCGATATTGCGTCCGCCAGCCGCCAATCACGTCGAAGCTTTCGAGAGCGAAGCCTGGCGGATCGATCTTGTTGTGGCAACTCGCACAGGAGGCGATCTGTCGGTGTTTGGCAAGTTGCTCGCGGATTGTCGTCGCTCCACGAATATCCGGCTCAATCGTCGGCACATCGGCGGGCGGCTTTGGCGGCGGCGTGCCCAGAATGCGCTCCATCACCCACACCCCGCGCTTGACCGGCGATGTGGTCGTGCCGTTGGCGGTCACCTTCAGCACGCTTGCCATCGTCAGCACGCCGCCGCGATGGCTGCCCGGCGGGAGTTTCACTTTCTGAAAGGCAAAACCGTTTAGGCCGGGGATGCCATAGTGCTTGGCGAGCCTGGCGTTGAGCATCGTGAAATCGGAAGCCACGAAGTTTGTCAGGCTCAGGTCGTCTTTCAGGACTTCCGCAAAGAACAGTTCCGTCTCCCGGATCATCGACACCTTGAGCATATGGTCGAATTCGGAGTAGAGCAGGAAGCTCGGCTCGGTAGCGTCAATCTCGCGCAGGCCGAGCCACTGGCCGACAAAGTTCTCCGTGAACGCGGCCGCTTTCGGATCCTTCAACATCCTCTCGACTTGACTGTGCAACGCCCCTGGTTGCGAGAGTTTCCCCTTCTCCGCAAGATTCAACAACTCCTCATCGGGCATCGTACTCCAGAGGAAGTACGACAACCGGGATGCCAGGCGCAAAGTCATCGAGTTTGCCGGGTTTCTCGCGAAGGAACAGGAAGTCCGGCGACACCATGATCCACTTAAGGCCGACGCGCACAGCCTTCTCGAACGAGTATTTCTGAGCAAGTTTATTCTTAACGAGTTCGAAGCACGGCTTCAGTTCGGCATCGGTGACACTGCGGCGAAAGGCCCGGCGGGCGAAGTCACGGAGAATCTTCTCGGCATCGGGCTCGGGGTGATTCGATGCAACCTCGACGCGCTTACCGTTATTGAAGATCGGCACGGACTTTTGCGGCAGGTCGCCGAAAATGCGGCGGTGGCTCTCGGGCGGCCATCGGTCGTTCAGCGGACCCTCAACCTCGACCCATTGCACCGCCAGCCCAGATCCCTTGTACTTGTCGGCACCAATCTTATCAACCGTCTGGGCTCCTGCCAGCCCGTAGGGGAGAATGTGAATGGTAGTCCGAGGCTCCATGAACTCGACAAATTCGACGATAGCGGGCTTCTCGGCAGGTGCATCGAAGTAGCCGATCAGCCCGCCCTTCCCGGCCATCTGCTTGCCGGTCATCGACACGCAATAGGTGACCGGCTTGTCGGAACTCTGAATCGCGGATGCGGAGATACGGAAACGATATCGGCCCCTGTCCGGCGGGTAGAACTGGTAAATGTGGACCGCGTTCCACGCCGATGAACTGAACAGCGTCACAGTGTCGTCTTTAATTCGGAAGACCTTCTCGGTCGAAGTCTTCACATGGTGCTGATCTTTGAGACTGTAACGCTTCTTGATGGCTGCCGGCCGCGGGCCGTTGGCGATGGCGAGACCCAGAGCGATATCGGCCGCTTCGAGGTATTTATCCATGAGGAACGAGGAGACGTGCAGCGCCTCGCCGTTGTTGTCGAAGCCGTTGGCGGATGAATCCGCAGGGAGCATCTCCTGAAAATCGACATCGATACCAAGGAGATCGCGGACGGTGTTCTGGTACTCGGAGCGGTTGAGTCGGCGCAGTGCCGTGCGACCGTGTAGGAGCCGGTCGGCTCCGGACTTTGCATCGATCCAACCGATGAGCGCCTGAACGTCCTTCTGCGGCGGCCGGGGCTTCTCCTTGGGCGGCATCTCACCCAATTGCACGCGCTTCTGCACCGCGAGCCAACGTTCCCGGTTCGTTGCGTTGCCGAAGTCTTCCGAGAGTTTGTCCAGGCCGAAATCACCCTTCGGCTTCTTGCCGGAATGGCACTCTTGACAATGCGTGGTGAGGAATGTGCGGAACGGTTCGTCAGCTACCGCAATTGGGGACTCAGCCTCACTGCGAGCACTGGGAAGCGCCAGGAGAATCAGAAGTACCGCGAATTGGGCCGCTTTCATGGAACCAAATTTCCGGGTGTAAGGCGAGTCAAAGTATCCATTGCTCATTATGACAACATGGGAAGCACCTGCATAGCAAAAAAGGAACGGCATTCGTCGTACGTCCGGAGCGAGACCTCGAAACGGGACCGATCGAAAGGCGGCCTAAGACACTGTGCGAGCTACAGGCAGCGCTCGCCCTCCTTTCCAAACTGCTTTTACCTATCACAATACCGTATCTCAACCGAATCTGATCCCGACCTGATGAGAATTTATGATCTCCCGATCGATCACCTGCGTTGCATTCCTGTTCCTCTTCGCTCTTGCTTCACTCGGCGCGGACGGGCCGTACGTTTTACCTATTCGCGTCACCAATTACGCCGATGGTGAATCGGTGCGTCACCCCGTCCCACTGATCAAAGGTGAAATTGCCGAAGGCGCGACCATCCACATTATCAATCTCTCCTCGACTCGCTCCGAAAGGGAGATGGCGGGGTTGGTTCACAAAGGGCGATTCAAGGTTTTGTGCGAACTTGTGCCCGGAGTGAATCGTTTGGAGATCAAGGCAGGTAAAGCGAAGGCGGTGCTCTCGCTGAATTACGTCCCGCAGACGAATCCCTATGCTGTTCGCGTCGTCTACATGACCGACAACACGGGCAACACGGAATACCAGACCCCGCTCAAGAACGATCCGCAGAACTATCGCGACAAACTCGACACAGCCATGAAGTTGATGCAGACTTTCACAGCGGAGCGGATGTCGGAACTGGGTTTTGGTCGGCGCACGTTCAATCTTGAGCTCGATAACGATGGAAAAGTGAAAGTCCATTTATTCAAGAGCGACAAACCTGCCGGCCAATTCTACAAACTCAACGATCAGGTGTGGTACCGGCAGGTCGCGAATGAAATCGAGAAAACGCAGCCGACGGGCATGTTGAAAAACATCGTCATCGCTGCCTACACCCGTTTCGATCCGAAGACGGGAAAGATGCTCGGGCACACGGCCCTCGGCGGTGGCGGGCAAGGCCTATTCGGAAGCGGGAACCTTTTTACCTGGCCTTCGAAAATATCCGACATTCAACCCGCCTTCATGAACACAACCCGCATCAATCCAAAAGAAGTGATGAGCGATTCCGCGTTTCGGCATACTTTCTGGGCCGCGGCGTCCACCACCATTGGCGCGACGCTTCACGAAATGGGACACACCTTCGGACTTCCGCATACCAACGACCGAATGGACATCATGACGCAAGGGTTCGATCATTTCAATCGCGTGTTTACCTTCGTCGATCCGGAGAGTGCGACCAACAAACAGCCCATCCAGTTTGCAGATAAGGATATGGCCGCCTTCGCACCGATCAGTGCGGCAAGTCTGATGACTTCTCCGTGGTTCGCACTCGACACCCCGCCGGCCGCGGGACCAAACGAAATCAAAGTGACCTTTGATGCCAACGAGCAGAAGATTGTGGCGACGTCGCCGATCGGCATTCGCTACATTGGAGGAAGAAAGAGCGGAGACATGGTTCATTTCTCCGCCCCGCCCGCACTCCAACCCGCTCCGACAAGCTATGCGGTCGCAATCGAGTCATATCGCAAAGCGATTGGCGACGACGGGACTTTGGTAATCTTCGATTCGGCCAGGCATAAGGCTGAGGTGAAGCTTGGGCAATTAACGAAAATGAAATAGCGATGTCACCAAAGAAGACCCACCACAATCTTCCCGCGCTACTCGGTGGCTCGCCAATTCGGCCATCCGGGCCGCCCGCATGGCCCTTCCCCGATATGGACGTAATCGACGCCATCCAGTCCACACATGCGGATTCGTCCTGGGGACAATATCACGGTCCCCACGTCGAACGCCTCGAATCTGCTCTCGCGGCATTTCATCAAACCCCCTTCGTTCTCACCTGCGCCAGCGGAACTCTCGCCGTGGAAACCGCGCTACGCTCCCTAAAAGTCGGTGCCGGCGATGAGGTCATTCAGGCGGCCTACGATTACGAACCCAATTTCCTCACCATTCACGCCGTGGGAGCCACACCGGTTCTCGTCGATCTTGCTGCCAACAATGCCAATCTTGACCCCGACATGCTCGAAGATGCCATTACCACGCAAACCAGGGCGATTCTGGTTTCTCATTTGCACGGCGGCGTCATCCCCATGTCGCGGGTCATGGAGATCGCCCAGCGACATGGCTTGCCGGTCGTCGAAGATGCAGCACAGGCCACCGGAGCACTGATCGAAGGCCGGCGGGCCGGCTCCTGGGGCCAGATCGGTGTGCTGAGTTTCGGCGGGTCAAAATTGCTGAGTTCGGGCCGAGGCGGGGCATTACTGATTCATCGGCCTGAGATCCTTCAACGTGCCCGGCTGTTTTTGTCGCGCGGGATTCAACAATGGGCTGCTCTCTCGGAATTGCAAGGGGCCGTGCTGTTGCCGCAACTGGCTAAATTGTCGGAGCGCAACGACACCCGCCTGCGACGAGTAAATGATCTCGCAACCCTGATCGCCGAAATTCCCGGAATCAGGCTGCTGGAGAACCGCGTTCCGTGCGAACCTGCTTTTTACAAGGTCGGGTTTCGCTATGATGCCAAAGCATTTGGATTGAGCCGGGATCTCTTCGTGAAGGCGATGCGCGCGGAGGGAATTGCGTTCGATGCCGGTTTTCGTGCCTTGCACAGTGGTCGGAGTGCGAGCCGATTCCGCATCGGGGCCCCTTTCCGAGGCCGATCGTGGCGATCGGGAGATCGTTCTTTTGCATCATCCGGTGCTATTATTGGGTAACGAAGGTGTGGAACAGGTTGCTCAGGCTATCGTGAAGACGTATCGTAACGCGGATAGACTCCGCGAATGATAGTCTCTTACCGGCCCTCGAAAGGAACTTCACAATGGCACGCTACGCCATCCCTTTGCTCGTCGGGTTGCTTTTGCTTCCCACAGGCTCCGTCCGCGCTGCGGATAATCCCGCAGCGGGAACCTGGAAATTTGCCTTCATCGCACCGACCCAGCGCGGCCCCGTTGCTCTGACTTTCCTGATTCTTTTGAGCGAGTCGGACAAGGGGTGGGTCGGCGATTTCATCGGATCGTCTCAAGCCCTGGCCAAAGAGGATCCGACCTTCGAGAAAGTGACCGTCAAAGAGGATCACGTCCAGTTCACGCTCAAGTTAGGCACCAATCATTGGACCTTCGACGGTCGGGTTTCCAAGGACGGCAAGCGGATCATCGGCACTTTTGACTTTTTGGGGCAAATGATGCTGGTGGAATTGTTTCCCTCCAAGTTGAAAAGCCTTACCGACGCCTACGCTTTGGCCAAGGAAAATCTGGAAACGATGGAAGGCGGTCAAGACTATTTCACTTCGCTCTTCACGGTGCTGGGGAAAGCAACGGTAAAAAAACTGAAACCGGAAGAGGTGCGCGTGCTGACCGACAAGGCCAATAAAATCGCGGAGAAATATGGGCCGCGCTGGCAGCGGATGGTTCTGCTCAAATCGGCCAACATCCTCGCCGGTGAAGAAGGTTTCGCCACCGTTGCCATTGAGCAGGCTCGCCAGGCCGAGCGCATGCTCAAACCCGAAGATGAATTGCCCCTGCAAATGCAAGTTCTCGACGAATTGGCAGGAATACTCCGCAAGGCCAAGAAGACCGATGAACTCAAGCCGCTCGAAACCCGTTTACTGAAGCTCCAGGCGCACGACTATGCCGAATACATGAAAGCGAATCCTGTTAAAGCCGAGGAATTCAAGGGTCGGAAGGCCAAGAGCGATCGAGCGGTACTGGTGGAGTTGTTCACCGGGGTTCAAGCTGCGTCGTGCCTGCCCATGGAACTGGCATTCGATGCCGTGATGAATTCCTACAAGCCGGCGGAAGTTGTCTTGCTGGAATATCATATCCCCTTTGGCGGCTTCGATGTTTTGATGTGTAAGGATGGGCTTGATCGTTTTGAAGCCAGGGATAAGGAACAATCTCCATCGGTCTTCATTAACGGCAAAAAGGACGAAACCGGAGGAGGCCCGCGCGGCACGGCAAAGTTGAAGTACACTGCCTATCGCGACATAATCGACGAATGGCTGGAAAAGCCGGCCCCGGTCAAAATACAATTGACCGCCTCGCAAAAAGGCAACGACATCACGATCAAAGGGGTTGTCAGCGAACTGGCAAAACCGGGAGACAATGTAAGTTTGCGGTTCGTCCTCGTCGAAGATCGCATCCGATATTCGGGCAGCAACGGTACGCGCTATCAGCACGCTGTCGTCCGATCATTTCCCGGCGGATTGAAGGGTTTTGCCTTGCCCAAGAAGGATGCCGAGCATATGGCAACGGTAAACCTCGACAAACTGCGGGAAGAACTCAACAAGGCGCTCGAAGAGATCACCATGGGACAAGCCGACCTGTCGCAGGCCGCTCGCGTCATGTCGCTTAAGAACTTGCGCGTGGTTGCGTTCGTGCAAGATGATACCAGCGGCGAAGTCCTTCAGGCCGTCCAGGTCGAACTTGAAGAGAAGAAGGAATAAATTCCAATGATTGCCATTGCACCCTCGATTCTCGCCGCAGATTTCGCTCGACTCGGCGAACTGGTTCTCGAAGCCGATCGCGGCGGAGCTGACCGAATTCACGTCGATGTGATGGACGGTCACTTCGTCCCGAATCTCAGTATGGGGCCGGTCGTCGTCAAAGGGCTGCGTCCGGTCACGCACTTGCCGCTGGAAGTCCATCTGATGGTTCAGAATCCGGCACAATTCGTCGATCCGTTCCTGCTCGCGGGAGCGGACACACTGATCGTCCATCACGAAGTGATCCTCGATGCACTGCCCCTGATTCGGGAGATTCACGAAAAGGGCAAGCGTGTCGGAGTGGCGATCAACCCCGCAACTCCCGTCGAGGTGTTGGAACCCTATTTGCCGGAAATGGATCTTGCGCTATGCATGACCGTTTGGCCGGGTTTTGGCGGTCAGAGCTTTTTGCCTGAAAGCCCGGACCGCATCCGTGCGCTGCGGAAATTGATTCAACGAATAAACCCCGCGTGCGCCAGTTGGAAGTCGATGGCGGCATCGATATGCACACCGCTGCGGTTGCCGTAGGAGCAGGTGCGAATGTGTTGGTCGCCGGCACATCCATTTTTGGAGCCAAGATCGGTGCACGACTGGCAGTGCAACAGATGAGTCGAGTGGGAAATGATGGCGCGTATGAGTGAACCCTTCGGAACCCTCTGCTACGGACTTCCCGCGACCACGAATATTGCGAGAAACAGCCAGAGGGATCGCGCTGCTATATTCAGAAGCACGCCGGCAACAGGCAACGCAGTTGTAGTTCGACCGGCACAAGCGCAGCCGGACACCTTTTCTACCGAGAATCAGCCCAATCAGGCACATGAGCTCAGCACCTGCCAGGCTAAAGAATGACACTACATCCAATAATGTTTCTGCGCCTCCGCCGTAACCACTGCCATTGTAGCGGCCGCGCATGAGCGTCATGAGCAAGAGCGGCGCGAGCGTCCCGACCACCAGGAATACAGCGCCGATGATGCTCGAAGCCAGCCCCATTTCAAAACCGTCGCGCGACCGATCTTTTGCTTCCCGGTCCCGGTGACGTCGCCGATCGTCCTCGTCATCATCGTCGAGAATGAGGGGAGTGGGTTGTCTGGCCATCGGCTGCCTCGGTTTGTAAGGAGGAATTGCTTGTTGAGAGAACGGCGCTATTTTATGAGCTATTCTTTGTTGCGTTTCCGTTTTGAGCAAAACGGTTCAGTAACGCGCTTCCAATCCCAGATTGATTCCTTGCATCCAGAAACTGGCCATCGGATCGCGCACCTGCGGGTGGAGGATCCCCCCGACCCGTGCCGATCGTCGTGTCGATCGCTTCGCCCGGTCTGGCAACCTGGGTCATATAGATTACGTTGTAACCGACGAAGGTTCGCCAGTGTTCCGTGATCTGATACCCGAAGACAAACGTCGCTTCCGGAACCACCGCGAAACGAGCAAAATTTGACGTGCCCAGATTGGCCGGACCGGTCAGAAAGCCGCCCGGAGTTGTCGTCGCGATGCCCGCGACCGTGTCGGTCGTATGCCCTTCAGGCGCTCGAAGTGGCAAAATTAAGCCCGAAATGCCGTCTTCAGAGCACCGTCAAAGTAGAAATTGCCGATTCGGTATTCGCCGGCCAGACCGATTTGCCCGCCATGAAACTGATTGGTCGTTGTGAAGGTATCTTCCAGTTCGCGATTGCCGCCATTGGATAAGACGTCGTTCGATGTCGCAGTAATACTTTCCCCCAAACTCACGAAGCGATATCCCCCGGTGAAATCGATGCGGTAGTTGTCTTCGCACCAGAGGTTCCGTCGGAGATTCACTCCGGCACCCAGGAACGAAATGGGGGAACTGGTGGAGAAGGAACTGGGATTCTGAAGCACCAGGGCCGAGGACATATTGGTTGCGGCGTTGAGGTAAGGCCGCGCAGTACCGTGGAGCCTGTGGCGGTAGTCTCATAAGTTCCCAGATTGGAAGCCAGGAAAAAGAACGATCCTTCCACTCCCCAGTTCTGGCAGCGATCGAGCCAGACGCCCGTCTCCAGTTGCATGCCCGACCGGAACGGATGGTCGATGTTTCCTAACAGAACATGCGTTCCGGGAGCATTGGCCACACCGGTGCCTCCGACTGTTGCCAGGTTGGGAACAGTTCCATCCTGGGTAATTCCCAGGAAGTAAGAAGCATTGATCCACCACAAACCCGCCGGCAAGCATGGGCATGGCGGTTGGCGCAAACCTGGATTGCGATCCGGCAAGTAGAGCAAAGAAGGGTTGTAATCCGAACGCGGTCCCAACAGAGGCTGCCGGGTCGGCGGTTTTTTTTGGGGTTCGGTGGCGGCCGGCGGCTTGATGAACGGCGGCAAATCATCCGGGTGAATGTTGGGCAGTTCTGTGGGACGATCGTTGGGCAATCCAGGCGGATTCTGAGGCGGTATTGCCTCAGTCGAGATGAACGGCAAAGGCTCCTCGGCAAGCGCAGCGGAGCTTTCCAAGGCAATGAAAATCAGAAGTAGTCGCGCGAGGCAACGGATGCGCATCAGTTCTTACCTCTGAAACGAATTATGCAACCCATATTATCGGCATTTCCGGACCCCGGTCTGAATTCGATCGGAGTTGTTATTCCGGTTTGAAATGTGAAACCAATCTTATTTCGTCTGAGCGACTACCATATACGGCCCGCCACGAATCGTGCCTCGAGTTTCGAGCGATCCATAGAGGCTTACCGATTGATTCAGGTAGCGATCCAAGTCGACTCCGGGAGATGCCGTAGCATAACAAATGATCCGTCCTTTGGAATCCATCAGGGCGTATGCAGGCTTGTCGTCGATCGGTGAGCCTGCCCGACGCAGGATTCCTGGTCCCGTCCACCTCTGGCCGGAACCAATTCCGGGACTTTCTTGAGCTGTTTCATTCGTGCTTCGGGAACGCGCTGCAACAACGTCGTTGCCCGAAGCTGTTCCCATCGGACTCGAATAGCTCGTGGGCGGTGAATTGCTGCTGCTGGTTGGTCGCGGCGTCGGCGGCGGAGTTCCGCGCGGATTATTGAACCCTTCGAGTTTTTGTCGCTCCTGACACCGCACGATTCGGTTGAAGCAAACCAGAGCCAGTTCCCGATATACCTCCTGCGTGCGGATCCGCTGATAAATGAACGTGTACTGCCGCTCGGCCTCAAGATAATTCCCCGCACGTTCTGTTTCCTCCGCCTTCTCCCATCCAGCGGGCAGCGGCGGCGTTGCGATTCCACTCCCAGGAGTTTTCGGATCGCCGCGCAAAACAACTGTTTTCGTATTCTGTGGATCGTTTCGGACAAATTCGGGTGGCGGCGCTGCCGGCGACGGCGTGCCGATGGCCTGCTTGGGGATCCAGCGAAATTCGCCCTCGGGCGGAGTAATGGGATACCAGGTCGTGCTCGTCGTGTCATCCTTGACCGGCACTGCGCCGCCGATGACTTCGACGATCGACCCGCGCGGCAACTTCACCTGATAGATTCGATTCACATCCTTGGGCGACGCCGGAGATACCACGTGAACTTCTGCCTGTGCCGAAGGATCGATGACGACCTCGACATTTTGTCGGGCAAGATTGGGATCGACCCGGCCGAGGAAACGAGCTTGGATCCAGCTAACGGAACCCGGAGGAGGATAGATGGCAACCCAGTTATCCTCTTCATGATGGACGAGCACCTGCTCGCCCTTTTTGAGTTCACCCACAGCGGGAAACTGCCAGGAATGCCCGGAGCGCATTTGAATTTTGGGAAGGACGACAGCAGCGGTAAATCTGCCGTTCTCGGCGCGAATCGTCGTTGCGCAGATCAAGATGAGCAGGATTGCCCCCGATCGGAAGCCGTGCATCGAACACCTCCCCACAACAAAAGAGGCGCAGCGTCGGGATTCCCCCACTTACCTGCGTCGGCACTCATCCCACCGAGGTTGAGCAAACTTCGCATCTTCCGGCACGTCATCGCGGGACGTCGCCCTGCACCTTGCCGGAAACAACGGCTATACCAATTGCACCGGATCGCACAAGTCCATTTCAACTTGCACAGTTTCCGGATGAAGAAATTGGCTCGGAGGAGACATTGAATAGGCACAAAGCCTCCGAGATCGGGGCGTCCCTGCCGCACGGTCTCGGAGGCTTTGGATTCGTTGATAACGAAGTGCTACTTCGCTTCTGTTTTGGAATCTGTCGGGTCGGGGCTGGTTACGTTTTCAAGCGTGTTCGGCTTCGTTGGAGGAGGAAGATCCTCACCCGCCGAGAACTGCGGTTGGTCAGCGAAAAAGTCGCGCGTCTTGACGGACATTGCACCCGTTTCATAACAGCCAGCCGACAGAAAGAGTGCCGCGATCCCTAACCCCAATCGCAGTCGATATAGCTTCATAGGTATTTCACCTGTTCGGTTATAGGATTACCTTCCCGGAGGCATTGCGGGTGGAGGCGGCGCAACCGGTTCGACACCACCCAAAGCACGGCAACATTCGGACCCAAAAGGCCGGCTTTTTCTTCCTGATACGCCTGTTCACGCGGCAGCGGGAAGTCAGGTTCCTGCGGCAAGTATTGTGGAGTATGTTGAAGATACCGACCTGAGGGCAACGTCATGCCGCCTTCCCAGGTTTGGCAGCCGGTGAATAAGGACAGAGTTAATCCCAGTCCGGTCAGCCACAACATTGTTTTGCGGTGAGTGATCTGCATGGCCCCCGTCTCTCCCGGCTTGCCGGATTCGCCTAGTTTAGTCGGTTGCCGCAGAACAAGACAGCCGATCGTCTCGTTGCGAATGCGCTCGCGGCAGTGTGACACGCTTTTCTTATCGGCACGATTCGGTATGGTATTTACGGATTTTTAGGAATAATCAGGAAATGGCACAATCGCCGGATATTCAAGGGATGATGAATAATTGACCCCTCGCGCGGTCGGAGTAGAATCGATGCTTTCATCCCAGCGGGGATCGGGCCGCCGAACCCGGCCCATTACCCCCTTGGCTCTCCATTGGAATAGTCTTTATTGTCCGTTGCCGGTTCGGGAAGTTCAGGGGACAGCCAGGTCACATGCAGCGCGAACGCAGCCTGCTCCTTGGATCGAGACGGGGCCTGAAGGAACTCCGTTCGATTTCTCCTTGCACCTTCGACAACTCTGCGAAGACATCGTGGCCCGCACGGAGACTTTGAAGCATCTGCACATATCCAGAATTCTCTTTTCGTTTACCCAATCGCGCAACGGCCGAAGTCACGGATTGCAAGCTCGCATCACACCTCTGCGCTTTCATAACGGTGATCTAACCCGGCTGCATCGGGGCATACCCTATCGCGTGCAGCAATATTTCCACGATGGGCAAGAGATGCTCTATGTGTTGACCTTCTGTTTACCTCGATTTCTCGACCGCGACTTCGACGACAAGTTTGTCACCATTTTTCACGAACTGTTTCACATATCACAGGCATTCGATGGCGATCTTCGTCGTCATCGCGGACGATGTTCGATTCATACGGCCAGCCAGAAACGCTACGATCAGGAGATGGCCGCGCTGGCGCGGGAATACCTCAGCAGCGGCGCGGACTCCACGAAATTCGCCTTTCTCAGGCTCAACTACGCACAACTTCGACATCGACACGGCAAGATTGTCGGCCATGTGGTTCCTCGACCGAAACTTATCCCGGTTCGATCATTAAACGGGTGATTTTACCGAGCCGAGCGAACCTCCCATCTCTGTCGAGTCTCCCTTTTCTCACACCTGGAACGGACGAGCCGGGATTGTCTCGGCTCGACTCGCAACTAAAGAGGAGGAACCCCATGATTCTGTTGTACACGTTGGGCTGGTTGGTCCTGCGCTTTGGATCGCTCATCACTCAGCGCCGGGCACGTTCACTGGAACGGAAATATGTCGCTGCTGCCCAGCAAGCCGATCAACTGGCAAAGCAACTCAGCTACAGGAACGGCAACAGCAACCACAACGACCTGTTCACGAATGCGCGGCGACAGTACGAATTGGGCCGACTGGTTCAGATCCGGGATCGCCTGGAAGCGAAATTCGATACCTGGAGCGCATTTGCAGAAATGTTCCGTAGCTGGCGAACCCGCTTGCTGAACTGGAAGGGTCGGCTCGTTCCCTATTCGCTGGGGGCGCTCGATCTGGCAGTGATCGTCGGGATCGTACTGGTCGCAGGAGGCATCGATGCCAATCATCTGCGTCAATCGATTGATTCGGTCCGAGCTGTGGTTCGGAAGTAAGAAAGGACAGTGTTCAGTGTTCAGTGTTCAGTGTTCAGTAAATGCAAAGACATCCGAGTATTTACTGAACACTGAACACTGAACACTGTTTTTTATTTCCCCGCGACCACGATCAAGGGGCGTTTTTCCTCATCCGGCTCCGCGCGGATGATTAGTTCGCGCACCATCGTCGGCACATTTCCCTCGCCGAAAAGCAGAAACCCCAGCGTTCCGCTCCAGGCACCTTCATCGGTCCAGCCGAAATGGATTTCCGGCGGCCTGCCGACCTTCCCCATTTCGAGTGCAACCGCTGCCAGTGTATGGGCGATGGAGGCCGCGTGGCTGATCTTCATCACATAGCGACCTTCTTCCTGATGGACTTCCAGCCAGGGTTCCTGAGTAAACTCGCTGGCATCCGTCAACTCGACTTCGACGAAAATAATCATCACATCTCGAGGAATTCGGTGCTCGCGACGAATGATGGTTTCCTTGGATGCGAGGGAGCGTCGGCCGGGACGGTGCGGCACCAACACCGACATTTCCAGATGCTTGATGGTGTCCCAGAACAGTTTCGATTCGATGTCCGTGATCTTGAACCCGATGAAACGCAGTTCTCTGGCTGCGCATGATCCGCGAGACCAGTGAAGTCAGCAGAATCGTGAAGATGAAGAACCCAGCGATCTTGATGCCTTCGGGTTTTTCGATGACGACGGCGACGGTCGTGTACGCGAATATCGCCGTGATGATGCAAAATCCCCAGGGAAGTCGATGCCGGAAGGTTCGATCGGAGTGCTCTCGCCATTTCTCGATGATCGATGCCACACAAGCACTGGTAATCAGCACCAGCACTCCCGTGGCATACGCGCCGCCCTGGTCCTTGACATTGGCGCTGAAAAAGCCAGGTGACCAGCAAGTTGATGCAGGTCAGAAGGAGGACCAGCGGGCGAACGGCGCGCGCCCATTCGGGAGCCATGCCATACTTCGGCAGATACTGTGGGACGAGATTGAGCAAGCCGGCCATCGCACTGGCCCCCGCAAACCAGAGAATGACAACCGTGCTCAGGTCGTAGACGGTTCCCAGCAATTCGCCCGCAAAAAGGATCTTGTTGGGACCGTCACCGTGAGCAAGGTAAGCGAGAGCGCGATCCTGCGCATCTTTTCCCCGGATCGTCGCTGCTGGTTCGGCTAAATGCATCGGGAGGGATCAGGGTGCTCACGACCATAGATGAGCCGAGCAAAAACAGCGACATAATGACCGCAGCGGTGATGAGCAATTTCCGGGTATTCCGAATACGCCCTTCCGGATGGTTCGGATTGTCGGTTGAATTGCCGCGAATGAGCGGCATGACAGCGACCCCCGTTTCAAAACCGCTCAAGCCCAAAGCCAGCTTTGGAAAAATCAGCAAGATCAGAACGATCGTCGACCAAAAACCGGTTCCCTCAGTCGGGCATTTCTCGATATACCAGTGATTCTCGCCGGACACCACACGGTCCCACCAAATGGTGAAATAATGCGAATGTTCGACAAGGTGGATCAGTCCATTGCAGACAACCAGCAGATTGAGCAGCAAATAAATCGCCACCAGCACAACCGCCAAGCCGATTACTTCTTTGAAACCACGCATGAACGTGGCCCCCAACAACATCAGCAACACAAAGGTGACGATGAGCCGTTGACGATTTTCCGAAGTCTCGCGGTCTTTCGTGAGGTTTTTCCGGTCTTCCTCGGAAGCCGACGAGTCGGGTTCGTGGACCTTATACATTGGCCAGAGCGGATTTTGGATGAGATGCTCGGAAGCGTCGGCCGCGGACAGTGTTTTGGTGATGACGAAATCGGTGGCGGCAAAGCCAAGCAGGACGAGAACGAGAATCTTTCCGGGCCAGCCCGACACCAGTCGAGCCAGCATGGCGATGGAGCCTTGACCTGTAAACGATTTCCGGGCCACGTAAACGTAAACCGGCAAGGCTCCGAACAGCGTCACCGCAACCAAAACGATCGTTGCCAGGGGTGCTAGCACACCCGCTGCATCAAACGCGATCGCGGGTTGATAGCCAAGAGTGCTGAAGTAGTCGACTCCCGTAAGACACATGACCCAGAGCCAGAAGCTTTGATGGGGTTTGTGGGGATGTGCAGCTGAGTCAGGTTGGCTCATGGAAGGATTAGTACTCCAGGCACACGAGGATGCGGGGGCAATACATCCCCAAAGCGCTTACCGAAACCGATGTATCTTTTGACATGAGGTCATTTTTTTCGATGAGAAACATCGGGAGTGCTTCCGAACACGATAGCGGGAATGGACGCGAAGAAAAGATGATGCAACGTCAATTACTGGATTTGCGTTCATTATTTGTGCAAAATGACCAAACCGCAATCCCTTCCGCCTCCGAATTCATTTTCATGTTTTCTTTGCGATTTTGGAGTTGTTTGTTTGTCATTTGGAAGTTGTGATTTGGAAATTTGAATCAAAGCCCAAGGCCCCCGGGCAACGGTGACCCTCGACGTCCGGAAGAGTCTTTTTCAAATCCCGCTGAAACTTCTCAATACCCGTTGGGTATCTTTTAACGACATCATTCGCCCTTCATTTCCATCGATCGTTCCCCGCACTTAACCCGAATCGGAGGTGTGCAATGTTGCGCTGCATGCTCCGCGCTTGTCGGTCTATTCGTCGCTTCGTCGCTCGCTTGCTCGGCAGATACCCCAAAGATCGAGGCCTTTCGGATTCAGTACTGCTACATGAACTTTTTTCATGTTCGCTTCGAGGCCCCCGACAACTTGCTCCTTCCCTCGTTCGGCAGTAACGATGCCGCGTCGCTTGCCCACCTCCCCAGACTCGTAAGCGATTCGACCCAACCAGTCCACTTGATTCTGCACGACAACCTTGCTTTCAAGCCGGGCGCTCTCGAGTTCGTCGGCATCTGGCCGAACCAGAGAGCCGAGGAGTTTGAAATCAAGTGTCAACTGTTTTATCCCATCTCTTCCAAACGCGAGAAAAAGAGCGGAAGGGACGAGTTCGACAACTGCGAATGGGTGGAAAAACCGGTGGTGCTCAAATGGAGCGAGGCCAAGAAAGGCTATTCGCCCGCTGTAGTCGACCGCAAAAACCCGATCCCGTATTCGGACATCATGGACCTCTGGGGCGGTGCCATGAAGGGACACTTTGCCGCCATGCAAAAGCAATGTCCCGATTCGGGTTTCTACGCTTTTGCCCAGACCGTCCTGGCGCGTGGCTTTGAGATGCCGAGGTGGTCATTGTGGCGGACAGTTCCGGACAAGCAGACGGCCCCCGAATATCGCCACGTGTATGAAATCGTCACCGGTGGATCGGCGCTCACGGATTCCTTGCAGATCGACCGCATCCTGAAGCCTCAAGCCTGGGACCAGCAGCCTTTCATTCACATTACGCGGTGCGGGGAATCGATGTCCCGGAACACCCCTGGGCCAAGATGATGGGCAATAAAAAGCCCGATCCCGAACCGCTGGCGACGCTCATCCCCGCCGACAACTATTACGTGCGATTCCGCAGTTTGGAACAACTTAACAATTTTGGTGAACTGATCGATCAGTGGGGAAACAATCTTCTTCACGCCTTCGATTACAAGACCCGCGATTACGGCTTGCGACAGCGCTACGAGCGGCAGTTAGGTCTGCCGCCTGGGGATGCATTAAAGCAGTTTTCATCGGATAAAATCAAAGGCATCGCCATTACCGGAAGCGATCCCTACTTGCGCGACGGAACCGATATTGCCGTCATTTTTCAAACCGAAGACCCCGATCGACTGGTGGCCTTGCAGGACCGCTACATCGAACAACTGGTGAAGGACTTGAACGTATCGATCGCCCATCGATTGCCCGGCCACCACAACAACCACGTGGAAAGCTACCTGGCACCGCATCGCGAGATTTCCCTTCATCGCATTGTTCTCGGCGAGTTCGTCGTTTGCGCCAATTCTCCGGTCGGCTTGCAGCGCATCAGGGATGTTTATGCAAAGAAGGAAAAGGCTCTCGCGCAATCGCTCGACTTCCAGTTCATGAGAACGTGTTTTCGTGCCGGCGACAAGGAGGAGGATGGTTTTGCGTTTCTTTCGGATGCTTTTATCCGCCGGCTCGCCGGGCCGGCAATGCGAATCAAACAAGCTCGTCGGGCGACAGCACTGGCCGCGCTCCAGTCTGCTACCCATGCCGCCGTCCTGTTGAAGTTGTACGGCGGGAAACTGCCCGAAAAAACGGAAGATTTACTGCGCTTCGACTTGCTTGCCAAGAACGATCTTCGGGTCGGAGAAAAAGAATACCTGGAATGGAAGGACAACCGGGCTGAATCGGCCACGTATGGCACGATCCATTTTGCGACACCACTGGTCGAGTTGCCGATCGATACGATTTCCAAGGCGGAGAACGATGATTACGAACAGTTCCGTCAAGATTATCTTCGACTTTGGCAGCGCTTCTTTGACCCGGTTGGAATGCGCTTCCAGCAGCGCGGCAAGAAGACCAGCGTCGAGGCTTTTATCTTGCCGCTGGTGTTCAATCGGGATTATGAAATTCTCCGACAACTCAGCGGCGGCGGCACAGCGAAGTTCGACCTCTCCAGGACCAACTCGCGCACCATGTTGCACATGATGACCAGTCTAAGTCTGAGTGGCGGATTCTTTTTCAACAGCGGGCCGACCCGAAGCGGATCGGTATTTGTGCGTGTGGACGATGACAAAATAATCAAAGAGATCATGCAACTCCTCATCGAAAATGAGCGGGACGGGCGTTCGACCGAGCTTACTTCCCAACTGCTCAAGAAACTTTTGCAACTACCGATCGTTGTCGGCGTCGAAGGCGACGTGGTCGAATCGATCAAAGCACTTCTGCCCATGCTCAAATCCGCCCTTGCCTTTGAGGAATCGCAGGAAAAGTACCGGGAAGTGACGATCGAAATCCGCAAATGTCCCAAGGACCACGAGTTTACCAGGGAATGCAATTCGCCGGATTCGAAGGAACTTTTCCAACCCACCTTCTACTATGCAGAGATTGGCAAAGGCTTGTATTTCAGCCTGCGCAAGGATCTTATCGAGGAATTGATCGATCGGAACAAGGACCAACCCGCCCACACGCCCGAGGGGCCGGAAGTGAATACGGCGATTCGGCTCAATCCCAGGGCAGCACCCGATACCAGGGAGGCACTTTACCAATACTTCGAATGGCAAACACATCGAAAAGCGTTGATGGGAAACGCGGCCTGGTATGCCCTGCATCGAAGCGGCTTGATCCCCAAAGGCAGTTCGGAAGCCCAGGAAATCGCGGTGGCCAGACAGTACCTTGGATATGTGCCGATTAGCCCGGATGCCAGCACCTATATCTACGATCCTCGTCGCGACGAGGTGGTAAATCAACGACACGGCTCCTACCGGCAGCCGACCATGCAGCGCACGCTGGGAGTGAATTCACCGCTTAGGAAGATTCTCGACCAGTCGAAGGGCATTCAGTTGGAGCTGCGATTCCGGGAGGATGGTGTTCACACCAAGGTGACGCTAGAGAATGGGAAGTGATGGGCTGTCATTCAGTCGCTGGTTGCGAGCGTTCGATAGAAGGATACGAGCCCGCAGCGCGAGTTTTGAAGTTGCGCCAGCGAAAAACCTGCGGAATACCGAAGGTATTGGGAGCCCGCAGCGCAAGCAAGGCGGAACTGTGACATCGCCGAAACTCGATTCCTTGCTTGCGCTGCGGGCTCCCATCGTCCTTTCGGACGCTCTCAACTATCACCAAACGCGCAAGTAAGGGAAGGAGTTCCACGCTGCTTGCGCTGCGGGGTCCCAATATCTTGAGAATTCCGCGGGTTTTTCGTTGCGCAACTTCAAAATTTACGCGGCAGGCACGGTTCATTTCCGTTGCTCGCCTTTATCGGGAGCAGGATTTTTCAACTCCCACACTCTCAGTACCTTGTCTCCACCGCCGGCGGCCAGGTATTTTCCATCCGGTGATACCGCCAGACTCAATACTTCGCCCGTGTGTTGAAACGAATCGATTTGCTTGCCGCTCCCGACGTCCCAGAGTTTTATGTGACCGGGTCGATTCCAGTCGCCGTTGCCCGAAATGAGTGTGTGTGAGTCGGGAGTAAACGCGATTGCCCAGACATCGCTTTCATGGCCTTTCTTGCTCAGAACGAATTTTCCGGATTCAAGATCCCAGATCAAGATTTGACCGTAGCGAATACCAGCTGCCAACCATTGGCCGTTCTTGGAAACAGCGATCGAGCGTACTTCGGACTTTGTGGTTTCGATTTTCTTCAATGGTTTTTCTTCACTTGGGTTCCAAATGAGCATGGTGCCATCGGAGCTACCCGAATAGAGTCGTTTTCCGTCGTTCGAGAAAACCAACGAATTGACCCATGATTTGTGGCCGCGCAGTGTTCGGATTAGAGTCCTGGACTTAACGTCCCAAAGGATGATAGTCCCATCAATGCCACCGGTCGCAAGCGTTTGACCACTCGGGTCGAAGGCCACTGTGAGGACTGTACCGCGATGCCCTTTAAGCTCGCCGAGCTTTTCTCCCGTGCGCAATCTACAGATCGATACTGAAGAATCGTGCGAGCCGATGGCAAAAAGCGGAAATGCCGTGTCGACACTTATTGATGAAATAATTCCATCGCTTTTGGCGCAAATTTTTCGCGAGCACCTTCGATGTCCCAGGCTCTTAGCGTGTGGTCGGCACAACCCGCTAAGACCGACTTGCTATCATCGGAGAATGCCACTGCCCCAACCCAACCGTCGAGCTGTGCCGAAAAGACTTGGCTCGAAGGCTTGTTTTTATGAACCGGCATCAGATGACCCCACGAAAGCAAATGTGGGTCTGCCGGGAGTGGATCAACTGGTTTGAGGAAACCAGCCATCACCAGTGTGCCAATCTGAAAGTAATTGGCATCGGCATCGGAAGTCGATCCTGGGAAGTGACCAAACCCTCCATCGTCGTTTCGGCATGATAGCGCCAGCGCGCTGCACGCTGAATCGCCGCCTGGCAATCCTTGCTGTCCTTTCCTTCATGACGAAGTGTAAACACTGCGTCAAAAGTGGCGTGTCGATCGCGGGAGGGCATATTCAGAAACCAGCTTCCATCTTTACTTTGATCGCTGATGATCCGCCTCACCATTTCCGTCGACTTGGGTGTAGGTTCACCGACCAGATGGTAATAGTGCGATGCATGAAAGGTGGCCGCGATGTGGTCATTCATGTAGCCGGTGCGATCCTGAATCATCAGTGCCCGGATACCGCGATCAGCTTTTTCCGGAATCGGTTTACCCGCAGAGATATGCCAGCGGGAAAAAACTGGTGGTGTAGGGCGGCAGCTCCTTGTAGTCCGCCTTGAGAATCTCGTCGAACACGGGCAGAGGATCGTATTTCGGCTTTACTCCCAGAGCGCAAGGCAACGAGCGCCTGTGTGGTGTTGTAGGTCTTTCCTGCCGGGGATTCGGGAAGGACCGTACCGGCCACATTGACAAATTCCCCTGAAGATTTCTGCCGACTTAAGAGCAGCGCGATCGTCTTCTCTTCAAAAGGGAGCTTCCAGCCAAAAGTCTTGTGAAGGGTGACTGCATAGGTGATGGCGGCCAGATCGCTATAGGCACAATCGGACATGCCGCGGTAGTCCGGATCGACGCCGGGTTGAAATGAACCATCCGGACGAGCTGTCTTGGCGTAGAACTTTTGCAGTCCCTTGAGGACTTCCTCCGGCGAAGGCTGAGGCTCAACTGCATGGAGAGGAAGTGATGTGCCAAGAATGCCGATCAGCAACAAGTTCGCTGGGATGCTCTTGGTTGTCATGGCATTCCTAAGTTTCGAAGGAAGAATCACCTTTTATTTTTAACCACGAATAACACGAATAACACGAATAACACGAATAAAAGACCGCGATTTGATTCGTGTTATTCGTATTATTCGTGGTTAACCGATATCTTTGTGGCGCATTCTTACCGTATCACGAAATCGCTTCCTTGATGATCGGCGCATCTTCGGCGATCAACTTCACCGGGCGGTTTGCGGGCGTGTGAACGATCGTGTCGGGGTCGATGCCGAGCAGGTGATACAGCGTGCGGCCGAAGCTCTCGACCTTGTAGAACTTGTCGACCACGCGCTCGCCGATCTTGTCGGTGGCGCCAACGATGCTGCCCCGATTGAAGCCGCCGCCGGCCGCGATCACGAACTGGGCATAGTCCCAGTGGTCGCGGCCGGCTCCGGGGCCTTGTGGTTACCGATCTTCGGCTTACGGCCCATTTCGCCCAGCGCCAGCACGATGGTCGATTCCAGCAGGCCGCGCGCTTCGAGGTCGTCGAGCAGGGCCGCGAGGCCGGCGTCGAACATCGGGATCTGCTGCTTGCCGGCGGCGAAGTTCTCGCCGTGCCAGTCCCAGTAGCCGAGGTTGAAGTGAACCACCGGCACGCCGGCTTCCACCAGCCGCCGGGCCAGCAGGAAGTGCAGCGGGTTGCCGACGGATAGCGTGTCTTCGCCGGCATGTTCGTGGTATAGCGCTCGAGCGACTTGGCGGCTCCTTCGACAGGTCCAGGGCCTGCCGCAGCTTCGGCGAACGCAGCATGTTGAAGGCCGTCTGCTGATACTTGTCCAGCCCGGCGACGAGTTCGTCCAGCTGGTCGAGCCGGCGCAGTTGTTGTCGAGGGCCTTGAGCAGGTCGGCGTTTCTGCTCGAACGCCGGCACCTCGATCTGCGGCGTCAGCATCCGTGTGATGTCGTCCTTGTCCTTGCGACGGGTCGAAGATGAAGGGCGTGTGGGCCGGGCCGAGGAAGCTGCGCGCGAGGGCGTTGATGGTGTGAACGTCGATGATGCCGAGGGTGGCGAAGGTCGGCAGGTCGGCGGGGCCGGGCCGGAACTTGGAGACGACGCTGCCGTACATCGGATATTCGTCGGTGCCGCTGGGCAGCCGCGGATTGCCGGTCAGCCAGTAGAGCGGGGCGCGGGCGTGGTCGCCCGGCTTGTTCAGCGTCGATGACGGAGCGAATGATCGTGTACTTGTCGGCCAGCTTGGCCAGTCTGGGGCATCAGTTCGCAGACTTGGAGGCCGGGCACGTTGCGTCTGGATCGGCTTGAACTCGCCGCGATAATCTTCCGCGGCGTCCGGCTTCATGTCGAACATGTCGATGTGCGGCGGGCCGCCGCCCAGCCAGCACACGATCATGTGCTTGGCCTTGGCAGTTGGCTTGGCGGCCGGCCGATTGCCTAGGCGCGGGCACGCGCATGCCAAGGTCACGACCGCACAGCGACATGCCGCCGATCCGCACGAAGTCGCGGCGGTGCAGGCGACGGAACTAGTTCGCAGGTATTCTTCATGACATGCTCCACAATCCGGTGGCTTACGCCCGGTATCGCCGGGCACTCGCTGCTGCAGCAGAAACTCCCGTGTATTCACCAGGCTCCACAGCACACCTTGCAATCCCTTCACGGGCGATGTCCGCATTCTTCATGACTTCAGGCACGCCTGCGCGCTCGGCATCGGTCGGCAGGCGGCCCAGGGTGGCCAGGAACAACTCTTCGATCTTGCTTGTCGGCGCTCGTCGTTCCTTGGCGATTCTGGCCACGCGGCCCGCTGATCGCTTGATCTTTTCCCAGACCCGCGGATGGTTGGCAAGAGTCAGAACCTGGAGGACCGAGGCGTTGCCGTCGCGTTCGCAATCGCACTGCACCGCCGAGTTCCGCTTCGGCCGGCCGTAGGTCTCCAGCATGAACACCACGAACGGCTGTTCTTGGCACGAATGGCACTTGACCGTCTTGATCGTCTCGGGCCAGTGATGATACTTCATGTCCATGTTTTCGGTCGTGCCGGTGGCCTGGTTCAGGGCGTCGAGCAGCACCTCGGCGGGCAGGCGGCGCAACGAGAAGTAGGCGTAGTTGGTGCGGTCGGCTGCACGCGCCTGTGCCGGCGTGCTGCGACTGCTGATAGGTGCGGCTGTTCAGGATCGTGCGGTGCAGCCAGCGCAGATCGTACTGGTTTTTCACGAAGCCATCGGCGAGTTCCTTCGAGCAGTTCCGGATGCGTCGGCGGGTTGAACGCCGACAGGTTGTCGGGCGGATCGACGATGCCGCGGCCGAAGTAATGCGCCCAGACCCGGTTCACGATCGCCCGGGCGAAGTACGGATTGTCGGGCCTGCGCATCCAGGCCATCACCAGTTCGCGGGGATCGCGGTTTGCCGCCGGCACTGACCGGCCTGGAATCTCCCAGCAGCCGGAATGTCTTCGATTCCGGGTGCCGAGCGTGCTGGTCGACTTTGGCATAGGCTCCCGGCGGCGAGCAGGCGGCACTCCGCCTGCAGAATTCGACGCGCGAATCTCAGGCATCATCTTCGAGCGCCTCTCCATCTCGGCCATTTCTTGCCGGAACTTCTCGGCCCGTTCGATCACTTCTTTGGCGGCTTCGAGTTCCTGTTGCTTCTTGGCGATCGAGGCCGCGTCGCTCTTATCTTTTCGGATTTTGCGATCTCGATGTTGAGCTTGTCGACTTCCGCCTTCGCCTTCTTGGCATCCTCTTCGTGTTTCTTGCCGGCGTCCATCCTTGCGCTTCTTGACCTCCGTTTCGAGCGTCTTGCCATCGTCGTTGAATTTCTTGAAGAAGCGCGGCGGCATCGGGGAATTTCTTCTCGTTGTCGCCATGAAAGCCGGTCGTGCGGACCTGCATGAAGAAGTTGGCGAAGTCGAGCAGATCTTCCTGCTGCCAGTTGTCGTGAGGGTGGCGATGGCACTGGGCACACTCCAGCCGCAATCCCAGGAAAGCGTGGGCCACCTGCAGCGTGCCGCTGACACCGTCGGAACCTCGGCGCTGCCAGTAGAGGTCGAGCGTCTTGCGTTTCGCGTACAGTTCCAGATCGGGCCGGCCAGGGCGCGTAGCCTTCAAACATCGCCTTTACTTCCGCGGCGTATTCCTCCATCGACCGTCCTTCGCGGCTGGTGGCCGAGCAGGATTCGTTCCACGAATACGTCGTAGGGCATGTTCTCGGCGAGCCGGGCGCGAACCCAGGCCTGCATTCGCGGGGCGTCGTGTTCCAGCGACAGGGCATCGGCATAGACGCCGAAGTCGGCGGCCTTCAGGAGGTCGCAAAATTTCAACGTCCACAGATCGGCATGTCCTGGACGTTTCAATAGCTGGTCGATCTTCTTCGCACGCCTGATCGGCGGAAGTATCTCTTGAGAAACTCGCGAACTTCTTCGGGTGCCGGCAACGTCGCCCACGACATCGAGATGAGCTCTGCGCAGAAACATGGCATCATCGCGAGACCTCTGCCGGCGGCAGCTTGAGCCGACGCAGTTTCGCCAGCACATGGGTGTCGATAGAAGTTATTCGGCTTCACTTCAGGAGATTCGGTCGATCGCGGGACGAGGTACAAGGACATGTGCCGCCAGGGGTTGAGCGCGATAACGGACCATCAAGCCGGCTTCGCCCACACCTACCCCCGTCACCAAACCGGCACTATCCACTGTCGCCACCGCCCGATCGAGCGAATCGAACGAACAGAAACGGGTTATGTCCTCAGTAGCTGTCATCTGCGAACTTTGCTTGCACCTGCAAACGATAGGTCTCGCCCGGCTTGGCCACCTGTTCGCTCGGTGAAACCTTTAGTTCCTTGACTAAAGAGCGGGCCGGATCATCGGCAATCGCCCCGCCGGCAATCCACTTTCGGATAATTTCGTATTCGGCACTATCAGCGCGGAGTCTGGCGTCGCCGCCATGAGAGATTCGGCCCGTACCCTTCAGAAGCAACAGACTGGAATCGGGATCGTAAAGGTTTAGCCTGCTGCCGCCGAATTCCCGAACCAGTCGATCGCGATCGCCGGCAGGGTCGCCGCCAAAGAGCGATAGTCGAAATCCGTTTTGACCTTTCACGGCACCATGACAGGCACCGCCGTTGCAGCCCAGTTTGCTGAATAGTGCCGTGACGTGGCGCTGATAGGAGGGGCTATCATCCGCAAAAACATGGCCACGCATGGCGAAAAACGCAATCAGGTTGGTGAACAGTAAGCGTGTCATCAATGCAGTCTGAGTAGTAGGAACGTGGGAGGAAGGAGGGAGTTCACGGCGTTTCAGGCAATCAAGGTATATGGTGTATCCTACTCTACCGCGGTTGTGATCTGCAAACGAAAAGTTGACGACAGAACGACGGACTACCTTCGTGCCGACGAGTGTGGCATTTTTTTCTGGCAACATGCAGGAACACTTATCCCCTCTCCCCTGTACTCAGGGGAGAGGGCTGGGGTGAGGGGAAAAGCCCCCCCTGAAGGACGTGTGTGAGAAGGTTAGAGGTTCGCCCCTCACCCTAACCCTCTCCCCTGAGTACAGGGGAGAGGGGATAAGACGCAGATGGCATCGGCAGGCTGCTGGCCAGAAGGATTTGCTGTACCCATACAGGCTCGTTAAATTCCCCCTTTCATACGGTCAAATCTTTTTGACTCTGGTTGGTTTCTCGCCTTCCACCTGCTCAACGCCATCCACAATTCGTTTACAGTCCGGAAGCGCGGCTAGAAAACTTTTGCCATAACCCTTCGTCAGCACGCGCGGATCGAACACTACGACAAGACCCGTATCGGTTTTCGTCCGAATCAACCTGCCGAATCCTTGCTTTAACTTGATGACGGCCTGCGGAACCTGGAAATCGAAGAACGGCTTGCCGCCGGCGGCCTTTATCGCTTCCATGCGGGCTTCGGTCAGGGGTTGATCCGGCACAGCAAACGGGAGCTTGGTGATGATCACGTTCGAGAGCGCATCGCCTTTGACGTCGACTCCCTGCCAAAAGGTATCGACTCCGAATAATACCGCATTCGGTGTCGTCCGGAATTGTTCGACCAGGCGGGTCGATGCCAACCCTTCTCCCTGGCACAAGAGCGAATAGCCGTTTGCAGAAAACCACCCACGGAGTTGATTCGCGGTCCGCTGCAAGAACTGATAGCTGGTGAACAAGACAAAGGCACGGCCCTCGGTCTTGGCCACGTATTCGGGAATCTTGGCGACGACCGCGTCTTCGTAAGCTTTCAATTGGGATGAAGGATCGGGAATCTCCCGGAACAGGTGCAGCTCGACCTGTCTTCGATAATCGAACGGGCTGCCGAGTTGCAGATCCTTGCAAGGCTCCAGGCCCAGGCGCTGCCGGGCGTGCCGGAAGCCATCCGAGCCGCCAGCGCTGAGAGTGGCACTCGTCATAACAACTGTGGGGACACGATCGTAGAGTTGCGCCTTCAGCGCCTGGCCGACATCGATGGGGGCACTGCACAAAGTAACGCGAGGCTGCCGTTCGCCGCGGGTCTCGGTCCAGTAAACCTGGCCGGTCAATTCCTGTCCCAGCCATTGCCGGACATCCCCCGCGAATTCCAAACATCGGCTCGCCGCGCTGACCATTTCCATTTTCTGTTCTTCGGACTTCAAGGCATCGGCACAGGCGTTGATTCGCGTGGCCAGTTTCAGAAGTTCTTCGGAAAGAGGATTGACCACGATATTCTTCTCGCGCACTCGCCCTGAACCGCGCGCTGCGGCGAAGTTCCAACTCTGAATCGACGCGAAGAATTGATCCGCAGCGTGTCGAGCGTGTTCGAGTTGCATCATGCTTGCCGAGTCGCCGTGCGCTGTCAGCAGTCCGCGCTGTGTGCGCGGCGCGAGCAGTTTATTGAAGAAGTAATCGAGCGAACCCTGACCGACCTGTAAGCCGAGATGATCGGCAGCAACATCTTCCAGAGTGTGCGCTTCGTCGAAGATGACTACCTGGTAATCGGGCAATAGACCAGGGCCGGATTGACGCAAAGCGAGATCGCTGAAGAAAAGGGCGTGATTGACGATAAAGATCTGTGCCCCATACATGGCCCGCCGGGCCTTGAAGTAAAAACAGTCGGCATACTCGGGACAATTTCGACCCATGCAATTGCCGTTATCGCTTTCCACCTGATCCCATACCCGCGGCGAGGGTTGCTGCGGCAAATCGCTTTTGCTGCCCATGGTGGTCGTGCGCGACCACTTGCCGATCTGAGTCAACTGTTCGATCGCACTCGGCTCCTCGAACAGGCTGCCCATTCTTTGTTGCGCCACGTTGAGCCGACGCAAACTCAAATAGTTAGAACGTCCCTTGACCAAAACCGCCTTGAACTCGCGATCGAACACCGACTGGAGAAAGGGAATATCCTTGTTGAGAATTTGTTCCTGCAAGCTAATGGTATGGGTCGAGACAACGACCCGACATTCCTTGTTGGCCAGGGCCGCCTGGATGGCCGGGACGAGATAGGCAAACGACTTGCCGACGCCGGTGCCGGCCTCGACCATGAGGTGTTGGTGCGCATCGATAGCCTCGGCAACGGCCTGGGCCATCTTCAGTTGTTCGGGCCGGCTTTCAAAATCCGGCCACTGCTTGGCAATGCTGCCGCGCGATCCGAGGATGGAATGAATGGACATGGAGTCATTGTGACGAAATGAGGCAGCGGCGGGAAGGTGCGTTTACGTTAGATCCTTTGACGATTTCGGCACCAAATGGCTTCGCTGTCGAACGCCATTTTGACAGGGAATTTCATATATCTCCTGTCGTTTTCCTCTTGATTTCGACCCCGAAGTTCGATAAAAGCTAAATAGGTTTGGCCCATAACCGATTACTGGTTCACTCCAGGCGGTAAATCCTAGAGCTGCTGGAAACAGTGGCTCTAGTTGTTTTTATGTACATCTCCGCATTGCTCTTTCCAATCGCTTCGCACGTGTTTTGTACTGGATATGTCAGTAATACCCATGTGAAATCAGGGTACGCTCAATTAAGAACCAGATACAGTCTCCGCATGCGGCATCTTCAGTACCGTTACCAACTTCCCTCTGGAATTTGGCGCGGAGGAATCTCTTTCAGGGATAATCTGGCAACTCGAAGCAGTGCCTTGCTCTTTCAGTGAAACTGAAACCCACTTCCGCCCTAGGACATACTCACCGCAAGAGTAGACACCGCCAGAACCAACGGGCAACTACGCAATAATCTCCTTCACTGGCTGGCCGGCCTTATCCACGATCCGGACCGGTCGTTTGACCGATGTTTCATTTTCTTTGGTGAAATCGATGCCCAGAATCGTGCAAATGGTGGCCATGAAGTCCATCGCTGAGACTTTCCCCTGTTCGACCGTTGCGCCTTCCTTATCGGTTTTTCCGTACACAAATCCACCCTTGACGCCGCCGCCAAACATCGCCGCAGTCCAGGCTTTCGGATAGTGGTCCCGGCCCGGCTTGGTCCCGCGTGTGTTGATGTTCGGCGTTCGACCGAATTCACCCATGATGATGACCAGCGTCGAATCGAGCATGCCGCGATCCTTCAAATCTTTTACCAGAGCGGCAGCGGGTTGATCCAGGGTCGTCGAGAGTTTTTTGACGCGATCGAAGTTATCCTGATGGGTGTCCCAGCCGCCCAGCGTGACTTCGATAAAGGGAATGCCGACTTCGAGTAAGCGACGAGCCATCAAGACGCCATCGGCGAATTTTCCGGTTCCGTAAGCGCTCCTGGATGAGGAAGCTTCCAGCGAAAGATCGAAGGCTTTGGCCTCCTTGGACTCCATCATCTTGACGGCGCGAGAATAGGTCGTCTTGTGATCGTTGATGTTGTCGGCCTGATAGTCGTGATAAAAGGCGCGTTCCATTTCTTCGAGCAGGCCCAGGCGCTTCGTGAATTGCGGCGTGCTGATGACGGGCCGAAGGTCTTCGACGCCGTGCGCTGGATCGGTGACGATCAACGGCTGATATTTCGGACCCAGGAACCCGGAACCATAGCTTCGACCGCCGATGGAAACGTAATTGGGCAGCGACACATCGGTCTTACCAATTTCCTTGGCGACGATCGCTCCCATACTCGGATAACTCAGTCCGCCTTGACCTTCGCGGTAGCCGGTGTGCATGTTGTACTTGGCACGAGGATGAGCGCCTTCCAAGGTGCTCATCGAGCGGATCAAGGTGGCACGATCCATCATTTTGGCCAGGTTGGGCAGATGCTCGGAGATTCTGATCCCCGCTGCGCTGGTGCTGATCGACTTGAAGTCGCCTGCGCCCTTGCTATCGGGTTTCATATCGAAAGTGTCCTTGTGGCTTGGACCACCATCGAGCCACAGCAACACGCAGGATTTCGGCTTGACCGCTGATGTCGCTGTCGGTTCAGCGAGGCGGCCGGCCAGAGCTTTCAGCCAGCCGGAGTACGACATCCCCAATACTGCGGCGGCCGCGGAAAGCTTGAGGAAGTCTCGACGCGATTGTTCTTGAAAAGGCAGAGAAAACATGGAAAACCTCACTGGAGGATGAAAAGCTTGCAATTGTTTCGTAGGGCGGGTTGAGGCTTTGCGAGGCCCGCCGTCAGTTACGATGTCGTCCAAGGCGGGCCTCGCAATGCCTCGACCCACCCTACGTTATCGATTCAAGGCGAATTCGCTGCTGTTTAGGAGCGCCCAAAGGATGTCGCTGTAGGCGGTCTTCGGGTCGTCCTGTTTGACGACGTATTCAACCAATTTCTTGGTCTCGGCAGGGGTCGGGAGCCTGGAAACCGTCAACAGGTAGAGTCTTTCAATGATCGCATTCGGCGTTACGCCAACCCGCGAAATCTCCTGGATCAACTTCGGAGAAGAGTTGATCTTCCCGTTGTTGATGAGCTTGAGAACCTGCGGGATGCCCGCCTCATAGTCGGTTGGCTTGGCATTGTCGCTGCCCATGTAGAACATCGTAAACCGATCGCGCGGAGTGACCGGGTTGCGTCGTTCCTTACCCGTGATCTTCGCGCGATTCGCGCCGAAGCCTACGACCATATCGAGGGAATCGTATAGTTCTTCGCCGCTCAACACTTTGATCGCCTGATGGCTATAGAAGCGTTCATCGGACTTATTCGCTGCCGTTGGAACGCTGGACCGTTGATAGGCATCGCTGAGGCAAATGCACTCGACGAGGTGTTTGACATCGAAGCCCGACTTCACCAATTCGTTGCTCAACAAAGTGAAGAGTTCCGGATGCGTCGCCTCATTTTCGGGTCGAATGTCGTCGATCGGGTTCACCAGTCCGCGCCCAAAGAACTGTGCCCAAATGCGGTTGACCATCGCCCGGGCAAAATAGGGGTTGCTGTCGCTGGTTACCCAGTGGGCCAGGACCGGCCGATAGGGTTTTGAACGGTCTATCGCTGGTGCATCGCCATCGAGGAACTTGGCGGCAACATTCTTTGCTGAAACCGGCAGAGGATTTTGCCGGCGGTTCGGTCTGCCCTCCTCGCTGACGGCCGGGATCGTCTCCGACTTGGCGTTTCGCGGAGCCTGGGCATCGACCTTGTAGAAGAATTGAGCCAGCCCCCAGTATTCAGTTTGTTTCCAGTCCGAAAACGGGTGGTTATGGCACTGGGCGCACTGGATCTGAACACCCAGGAATAGCTTGCCGACGCTGTCGGTCATCTTGTCGACGCCGCGATTCGCCAAATAGTAAGTTACCTCGCCTTTGTCGCCTTGGGTTCCCGTCGCCGTGAGAATCTCAAAAGCCATCTGATTCCAAGGCTTGTTGGCATTGAAAGTCTCGGTGAGCCACTTGACCAAAGGCTCCTTGGAGAGCGCTCGATTTTCGGAATCGGTCGGAAACATCTGCCAGATCCACTGATCCGACATCCGTTGGCCGTAGCGCGCATCGGAAAGCAGTTCGCGAATGAGTTTTCCGCGCTTATCGGCATCACGACTTTCAATGAACGATTGAGCACGCTCCGTAGTTGGAATGATCCCGGTAATATCGAGAGATGCCCGGCGAATGAACTCCGCATCGGTTGTTTTGGAAGAAGCAGATAGTTTTGCCTCAACGAGCTTCTTATCGATCTCGCGATCAATTTGTTTCGCAATTGATTTTGGATCCGTTGGTTTTCCGGTCGAAGTTGGTTTTTCGGAGTTGGCCGGCGGCCCGGGTCGAGTTGGGATCGCTTCGGTCCGATCACTCTCGGCCTGTTCCCGCTTCTTTTTCTGACGAGCGGCCTTCTTCTCCTCCTTGGTAACTTGTGCAGAGACAGGGTCGATTTCCACGGTAGAGATGAGGAAACCGGATCCGAGAACAAGGACAAGGAGTGGAAGAATACGACGGATGTTCATCGAGATCTAACCTCGAAGGAGGACCGTGGAATCTAAATCTACAACAATTTAGAATATATTTATTCAACCCGCTGACACGCCAAAAGTTTCACAAATTCCGATTCTGATCACGCAAGTCCTACGTAGGGCGGGTCGAGGCTTTGCGAGGCCCGCCGGTACAGCAATAGCGTTTTGGCGATTCATGGCGGGCCTCGCAAAGCCTCGACCCGCCCTACGGTACGGTTGCGGGCAAAGCCGGCTTTATGTGCCGGGTGAGCGTCAAATTTCACCTCGCCGATTAGGCCGCTCGTCTCGCCAAGCTCATGCCGGTAGAATCTGAAAAATCGGCAAACTCAACCTAAACTAACTTGGGTGAGTGGTCGATGAGAAGATAAAGAGGGAGTCTGCGCACCCCGGTGAGAGAGAATTCGAGATGAAACGATTTGCCTGGAGGAGTACCCTGTTCGGGCTGCTGATGCTCCAGGCCGTTGCGCGAGGTCAATCCAACCCTCCCAGTTTACGCCCTCCCGCAGAATTGGCCCCGATTCCCACTCTCGCGTTCCCAGCTCCCAGCGAGGGCAGTCGGCCGGCAAAGGAAGATCTTCCAAGACCGTTACCCATCAATCTTGCCATTGCCATGCAACTCGCGGGCACTCGACCCATTGATGTCAATGTTGCCGCACGACAAGTGGAAATCGCGGCCCTGCAATACGACAAGTCGAGGTATCTGCTGCTCCCAAACGTCGATATCGGCGGCGACTATTTTCGTCACGACGGCACGGTGCAAAACTTTACCGGCGACCTGATCCGGTCGAACCGCAGCAGTGTGATGTACGGTGCGGGGCCGAACCTCGTCGTCGGCTTAAACGATGCGATCTTTTCACCCCTGGCAGCTCGACAGGATCTTCGCGCTCATCAAGCCATTCGCCAAGCCGTCAGCAACGATGTGATGCTCGCTGTCGCCGAGGCCTATTTCACCGTCCAGCAGGCGCGCGGCGAATGGGCCGGCGCATTGCAAATTATCAAGGACGCGGAGGTTTTGGCCGAACGCACCGAAAAGCTCGCGGAAGGACTGGCTCCGCAACTGGAAGCCAATCGCGCCCGCACGGAACTGGCGCGTCGAAGACAGACGGCGTCTACCGATCGCGAGCGCTGGCGCGTGGCCGGCGCGGAGCTGATTCGGCTCCTGCGACTCGAACCCGGCGCGCTGGTTGAACCGATCGAACCCACGAATCTGACGATTCAGCTCATTGACTCGCGGTATAGCCTCGACGACTTGATCACTGTTGCTCTGACGACCCGCCCGGAACTCGCCGCCAACCAGGCTCTCGTCCAGGCAACCCTGCAAAGGCTCCGGCAGGAGAAGCTCCGGCCCCTGATGCCGAGCCTGCTGCTGCGCAGCGCCTCGACGAACCCCACCGGCACGCTGGGAGTGGGAGTTATGGGTGGCGGGACTGGTTCCAACTTCGCCAATTTTGGCGGGAGGATGGATATCGACTTTCAGGTCGTCTGGGAGCTTCAGAATCTAGGTTTCGGCAACCGGGCCAGCATCAGGCAGCGTAACCGGGAACACGAGATTGCCGTCTTGGAATCGTTCCGCATTCAGGATCGCGTCGCCGCGGAGGTGACGCAAGCCTATGCGCAGGTACGATCCTCAGCGGAAAGGCTCGCCGCCGCGGAGCCTGCACTGACGGATGCACGCGAGTCGTTGACCAAGAATCTGGAAGGCATGATGCAAACTCGGCGCGTCGGCAATGTGCTCTTTCTGGTGATTCGCCCCTCTGAAGTGGTCTTCGCCCTGCAAGCGATGGGAAACGCAAATACCGATTATTTCGCCGCGGTGGCCGATGTCAATCGGGCGCAATTTCGCTTATATCGAGCATTGGGACACCCGCGCAATGTCTGGCAGGGACGATCTCCGACAAGACGGTGCGCGGGGCCATGCCGGAAGCCAAGAAAAGAAAAGAACCGGCAGCGACCATGCTGGCACCGAGACCCGTTCGGAATTGAGGAGGCATCCAAACGGATCACCTATTTCGGAAACAAGTTGTAGCATGCCGTTCACAGCATCGTTTGTTTGGTTATTAAATCGTTGATCCGCACGCCAATTTTTGTGGCAATTCGTAGCACAACATTTGTTCGTTCGTTTGTTTGTTTGTATATCTGCTCATCGATCATCGATGAAAAATCCGATTTTTGTAGCAATTTGTAACACGGCGTTATCAGAATCGTTTGTTTGTACATTAAATAGTTGACGCGCAAGCCAGTTTTCGTAGCAATTTGTAACACAACATTTGTTCATTCGTTTCATTCGTTTGCTTGTATTCGTGATCGTTGATGCACAAACCAATTTTTGTAGCAATTTGTAGCATGGCGTTCTATGCCTCGTTTGTTGGTTATTAAATCGTTGATCCGTAAGCCAAGTTTTTGTAGCAATTTGTAACACGACGTTCGGGACTTCGTTCGTTCGCATTTGCGATCACTGGTGTACAAACCGATTTTTTGTAGCAATTTGTAGCGTTCGCGCCCGATGCTCGGACCCTCATCTGAAAGTAACTTCGCCAGAATATCAAATCAATAATCGTTGGATTGAGGCGAAGTTTTTTTGGATGTCCTCTTTCCTCAAATAACCTCGTCAGTTTCTTAAATCGATAATCGTCTGATCAACTGCCAAGTTCTTTGGTTTTCTTTTCGACTATGGGTCGCACCATGAATATTTCATTGAACCACTTTCGACCGACATACCGCGGGGAGTTTTCAAGACGAATATGGTTATTGACGAGCCGCTCTAAGACGGCAAGGACCAGTCCATCCGAAGTCTTTTTCATGGCTTTCTCAACGGCCAGTGCTAAGTCGCCGGCGGACGAACCCGTTTCTTCGACAGTATACTTCTGGATCAACCGATTCATTTTTGTTACAGGGTCCATTTCATTTCTCCTTTTTCCCCACTCTCAATTATAGTATACAGATATTCATAAGTAAATTAAAGTCCATCAACAATTGGAGCATGAGCGGCCCGCGATGCGGCCCACGCCCAAAGAGGCCGTCCGATGAGGGCAGAGAGTCAAAACCGCCTAAAGGCGGAACTACAAACTAATTGACACGGCTTGCGGAAGTTGTTTGTAGTTCCGCCTTTAGGCGGCTTGGGGCAAACTAATTGGCACGGCTTGCGGAAGTCGTTTGTAGTTCCGCCTTTAGGCGGTTTGGGGTGCGCACTAGTCGGGGTTTGTAACAGAAAATGGCCTCTAGCCAGAATGACCGGATCTTTTGGATTGCCTCCTAATCTTCACGACCGCGCGCTTCAATAGATGGTTCCTACATTGCGGCTTGCCGGAAAAAATTCCCACTCCCAACTGCGATTCTCTGCAATTGCGCGCGCGATGTCGATCTTCGTTGCACGAAAGGATCGCTTGGATGGGTGTGAGCGTCGTACAGCATTCGTTTTCGGGACACGAAAGCTTTCCACTGCGCTACCCTTGGCTGAAAAAAGGCTTCGATGCCGTCAGCCAGGATGGCTTTGTCTTCGTGCGCGATGATGACATTACCACACTCGGCGTCGGCAGGAACATGGTCCGCTCAATCCGTCACTGGTGCTTGGCGGCCGGGATCTTGGACGAGAACCGAACCGGCGGCGCGGCGATGAAGACTTCCGCTCTCGGCAGATTGCTTCTCGACGATGAAGGGCTCGATCCCTACCTCGAAGATCCCACAACACTTTGGCTGTTGCACTGGCAGATCGCCTCCAATCGCTGGCGGGCGGCGACTTGGTTTTGGACCTTCAGCCATTTCAACGAACCCGAATTCACGCGTGAAGCGCTCTCTTCAGCGCTTCTACGGTGGGTGCAGACGCTTCCCAACAAGCAGGTCGTGGCCAGCTCGATTAAGCGCGATGTGGACGTATTCTTGCGTACCTACGTCCCATCCCGGCTCAAACGCGGCGTGGTCGCCGAGGACTCGTTGGACTGTCCGCTCATCGAGTTGGGGCTTATTGTCCAGCCCGGCGACGGCCAAACCTTCCAATTTCAGCGGGGCGCACAGCGCGGCCTTCCGGACGGCATTCTCTTTTATGCGATCGTAAAGTTCTGGGAAGATTTTTCCCGATCCACCGAAACGCTCGCGCTTCAAGACATCGCTAGGCAGCCGGGCAGCCCGGGTAGGCTCTTCAAGATTGACGAGTCCTCTCTCGCCGAAAGGCTGGAAGCTGCGGAACAGCAAACCGATGGTGCTCTTTCCTATGTCGAGACCGCCGGGATTCGCCAGCTATATCGGCATAGGCCCCTCGACCCGATCGAATTGCTGAGAGAAGCATACGCCACAGAAGGGAAACGCCGATGAGCGATTCCCCACCCCTCAACCAGTTGGTCGCGGTCAGCCCGAGGTTTGCCCGCTCGGTGTCGCTGGTCCGCGACGTGCATCGGGCCGATGCCCTGGAGGGATACGTTCTCACGCCCACGGGCCGAAATATGCTCACCAGGCTGGCAAACGCTCTGCGCGGCGAAACCTCGACGCGCGCATGGTCGCTGACCGGCCCGTATGGTTCCGGTAAATCGGCATTTGTGCTGCTGGTCGCCCAACTGCTTTCCGGCGAACCGAAGGTAAGGAAACGGGCCAAAGCGTACTTGGCATCAATGGATCCCGAACTTGCGGACCAGTTATTTGGGACTGACTTGCTGCCCAAGGCAACCGACCGTCTTTGCCCGGTGCTGTTGACCGGTTCACGCCAGCCTATCGAGAAAGCGCTGGCCGCTGCACTGTCGGCTTCGCTGCGAAGTTTGATCAGCCGAGGAAGACCGCCCCAGATCATCGATAAGTTGGATCAGCTGGCGAACCAAGCCGGCAGTTCCGGCACCGCAATTGTTGGGCTATTTGAAGAGGCGAACGAATATCTCGATCGCGCGGGACATGATTGCGCGGGCTTGCTCTTGATAATAGATGAATTGGGTAAGTTTCTTGAGCATGGGGCCATCAACCCCGATCAGGGCGACATATTCGTCTTGCAGGAACTGGCTGAATCGGCCACACGATCTAAATCTCCGTTCCTCTTCATAACCGTGCTGCATCAGGCCGTCGATCGCTATGCCGAACACATGAGTCCGGGCCGACGGGCCGAATGGGGAAAGATACAGGGTCGATTTGAAGATGTGGCCTTTGAAGAGCGCACCGACGATCAGGTTGAGGAGCCGGAGGATAGCGAGGAGGAATTACCGACTGAAAGCACGACCGCGAGCGCGGAAGAGGACGCCGCCGAATGATTGCTTCGTCGGAATCGAACTGATCGGAGGCCTCACATTGAGTGATAATTCATGGAACCGAACCGTCTTGCCAGCGTGCGGCGACGGTAGTCTTCTGAAATGGTAGAATATCTTCTTGTACTCCGGCTTCCAACCATCGAACATCCCCGTGAATCGACGCTCCTTCCTTCATCCTGGTCCCATTGTCGATCTCGGTTCGAGGAGCGAGCCAGCTCCGCCTTCGTCGTTCTCCCTCATCTGCTTCTCCCGTCGGGCCATGGCCACCCTTTTTGAAGTCATGATCCCGTACGGTTTTCTCAATCTCACGGAAATAGGCGAAAAGGCGCTCGATCTCGTCGACGAACTCGAAGATCAACTCACCGTTTTTCGCGAGAGCAGCGAAGTTTCCCAACTCAATCGATCGGCGTGCGCTGGGCCCGTGCAAGTCGAAGATCGATTATTTCAGCTATTGCAATTCGCAGCACATCTTGGCCTGTCAACTCAAGGCGCTTTCGACATCGCAACCGGCGCACTTATCAAGGCGTGGGGTTTCTACCAACGACAGGGACGAGTTCCCACCGTTGCCGAGCGAATCGAGGCCATGAACAAGACCGGGATGCGCCATGTAATTCTCGATTCGGAACGCCGAATCGTTCGCTATTTAAGACCGGGATTGGAGATCAATCTCGGCGGAATCGGCAAGGGTTATGTACTCGATCGTGTCGGTGAGATGCTTTCCAACTCCTGCGGCATTCGGTCGGCGCTACTGCATGGTGGGTCGAGTAGCGTGCTGGCGCTGGGTACACCACCCGGTCAGCCAAGGGGCTGGCCGGTGGCTCTTCGACATCCGTGGGAAGTTGACCAAAATCTTGGCATTGTAAATCTGAAAGGGCAGGCGCTGGGCACTTCTGCTGCCACCCATCAATATTTTGAGTACAATGGTCGGAAACTCGGACATTTGCTCGATCCCCGTACCGGCTGGCCGGCCGAGCAGGTGCAGCAAGTGTCCGTGATCGCGCCGAGCGCTGCCGAGGCCGATGCGCTTTCCACGGCGTTCTTTGTGTTGGGAATCGAGGCCGTGCGGCGTTATTGTGAAACGCACCCCACCATTGGTGCGATCGTTGTGCCGAATGGCGATGACCCAAAGCCGATCGTGTTGAATACCATTCTCTCCGCCGAGTCCTGAATCATGGTACGCATCTCCTGGTTGACCTGCATTTTTCTGATCCTGTTGAGGCTCGCGATCGGCTGGCATTTTTTCTTTGAAGGTTTATATAAGATCCGCTCGCAGAACACGGACAAACCGTTTTCGAGCAAGGGGTATTTTAATGAAGCGCAGGGGCCTCTTGGTCCGAAAATCCGCGAGGAACTGGGCGATCCCGATCTGCTCTTGAAGGCCAAGCTTCAACTCGCCGAGGGAGCAACGCCCATCGAGCAAATGCCCAAAGTCATTGCTTCGGAGTGGGACACCTATCTCGACACGTTTGCCAACTATTACAAATTGAACGATCAGCAGAAGGCCGAGGCCAAGGCCAGGGTCGATCAGGCCAAAGCAGACTTTGTGCGCTGGCGAACGTACGCACCTTCGGATAGCGACGATGAAAAGACCAAGAGCAAACGAAAGATGGTCAAGAAGGAGATCCCCCACATAGGCTCCGTGGAAATGCCGCAGAACATCCCCTACGACGTGGCCCGTTATGAAAAGGTGCTGGCCGATATCCACGATATTTACTCGACCATCAATCCAGCGCCGGGTCGGGATGCGGAGAAGACTCAACTGCGCGAACTGAAGGCCGATGCCGCCAAACGGCGCGGCGACCTTCAAAAAGATATCGATGAACAGACCGCGAAGATGAAAGATTCGCTGAACAAAGTGCTCGACCCTCGTTCGGTTGGATTTGCCGTCGGTTTGCCCGCCGAAGATCCCAAGTACGATGACAAGCTACTTACCTTCTTGACGCTGGACGCCGATTCCCAGAACAAGATGCCGAAACCTCTGGGACAACAGTGGGATGATTATCTCGGCTTCGTCAAGGATTTCGGCAACCCCGCTTTTCGCAAAGATGCAACTGTGGAAGAGGAAACATTGAATGAGGCCAAACGGCAGTATGTGCGATTCCTCCAGGGTGTCGACCAATACACGGGCGACCCGCGCGAAAGCGATGTGCCCGACCGAATCAAGGCCTATCGAGCGGCCATCGCCAGGTTCCACGAGGCTAAAGCCGAAATGGCAAAGAAACCGGCCCCGGAAAACGCCAAGAAAAAGCTCGACGCCTGCGCAGTGCAGTTGTGGCGCTTCGCAAGGATTTTGTCGCGGACATTCAGCGCTTCACCGACATTCTCAAACACGATCTCGGCGGCTTCAGCGCTGCCAACTTGAAGGGTGTCGTCGAAGTCGAGAAACCGAAGAACCGGTTCCTCTGGATCAACTGGCCGACCAGCAATCTCGAATGGCTCGACACGGTGACACCGTGGACGCTGTTCATCGCGGGCGGCTGTTTGCTGGCCGGCTTATTCACGCGGATGGCGTGTCTTGTCGCGGCCGGGTTCTTGCTGGTCGAATATTTGTCGCAAGCCGCGTTCCCCTGGCTGCCCAAGTCGCCGATGACGGAAGGCAACTACCTGTTCGTCAACAAGAATGTGATCGAATTTCTGGCTTTGCTGGCGCTGGCAACCACGGCCAGCGGAAAATGGCTGGGGCTGGATGCGCTCCTGTCGCGGATGTGGCCGTTCCGATGTTGCGCCAAGCAGGCCGCACCCGCGCAAACGGCGACGAAACGCAAGGCCCCCGATAACGATGGAGTAAATCTATTTGACGCGCCGACGACGCGATCGGGGCATTAGTGCGGCCACCTTTGGAGTGCGGTGGCTTGACACCGCTTTCTTTCTTTTGTGGGCGGTTCGGACCAAACGAAAGCAATGCCTCAACACCGCGCTCCAAAGAAAGAAAGCGGTGTCAAGCCACCGCACACCAAAGAAGGAAAGCGGTATCGAGTTCGTCAGAGAGTAGACAGCTACCCGGTATTCAATACGACCTTGAATATCTATGAGGATCTTACAACGAGGTGTCAAATGCTCGGCATGACTCAGCGGAAGCTGCGCAATCTGTTGTTATTCTTCGGAGTTCTTTATTTGTCTTTTGGAACCCAAACATGCTATGCAGAAGACAAATCCGATGAGACCAAAGCGCTTTTGAAGGAACGCCGCGACCTCTTGAGCGAAGCTGCAACCCGGATGTATAAAATATATCAAGCGTTTGCACAGGTCGACCACTACCAAGAGCTGATTCAGGTCCACCGGGATTCCCTCAAGGCTGATTTAGATTGGTTTGATAAGCCCGAGGACAGGATCCAGGCCATTGAAAAGCATAAGAAGGCCGCGGATGAAATTTATTTACTGGCCAATAGGGTAGTAGATAGCGGCAGAGCAGACAAATTCCAAGCATTACAAGCCAAGGCTTACGTATTTGAAGTTCAATTGGAACTCGTCAAGGAAAAGAAAAGGCAAAAGGCAAAACCCGGCAAGTAACTTGCCGGGCGATGAAGTCACTCGGGGCATTTGGCTACCTTTGGAGTGCGGTGGCTTGGCACCGCTTTCTTTCTTTTTTGGGCGGCGCGGCCCAAACGAAAGCAGTTACTCAACACAGCACTCTAAAGAAAGAAAGCGGTGTCAAGCCACCGCACTCCAAAGAACAAAAGCGGCGTCGAGTTCGTCAGAGAAATAGACAGCTACGGATCTTACAACGAGGTGTCAAATGCTTGGTATGACTCAGCGGAAGCTGCGCAATCTATTGTTATTCTTCGGAGTTCTTTATTTGTCCTTTGGAACAGAAACATGCTATGCACAAGACAAATCCGATGATATCAAGAAGGTTTTGAAAGAACGCCGCGACTTGTTTAGCGAAGCCGTAGACGTAATGACTAGGTTGCTCGTTGCAAGTCGCATCACTGTGCAAGAAGTGCTTCAGGCCGAACAAGCGTCGCTCAAAGCTGATTTGGATTTGCTCGACAAGCCGGAAGATAGGATCCGGGCAATTGAAAAGCACATGAAGGCTGCGGACACAATTTTGGACATTGCCAAAATGGGTGCAGATGCAGCCAGAGTACCCAGATATGCCGTGTCACTAGCCAAAGCTTACGTTCTTGAGGTTCAAAATGAACTTCTCACGGAAAAGGAAAAGCAAAAGGCAAAATCCGGCAAGTAGCTTGCCGTGCGGTGAACCTCACTCGGGTCGGCGGGGAAAACGCTCTACCCGTGAGAACCTGGAATCCCCGTGACCAAGCGCTTCGATTCAACCCTTAACGAAATCATCGACGATCATTCTCCGGATTGGGTCGCCATGCAGTGTGCTCGACTGGGAATCCCTTTCGCTCCCTTTCAAATCCTCGATACCGATCTGTCGGTGACCCTCCAGCCCGATAAGCTCTTTCGACTTTTCGGCGACCATCCGGCAATCCTGCATCAGGAATTCGAATCGACGGGCCGACTCGGTTGGCCTGCTGAATTATTACGCTACAATACCTTTGTGCATCTGAACCATCAGTTACCTGTGCACAGCTTGATCGTACTGTTGAGACCAAAGGCCAATGCGTCCGATCTGACCGGGGAATACTCTATCGTAGGCTGCGATCGTAACACGTACTTGACTTTTCGTTACGGAGTGTTGAGAGTTTGGCAGGAAAGTGCCGATACGTTTCTCAATGCAGGTGTGGGCTTGGCCCCGCTGGCCCTGCTGACGGATGAGGCTGTCGCCGACTTGCCTGGAATATTTGAACGCTTCCGGCAACGCCTGAAGCAAGCGAATTTGCCACTCAACGTCGAAAAGAGCCTCTATGGTTCCACATTTGTCTTGTGTGGTTTGCGCCACAACCCGACCCAGGTCGCCGAGCTTTACAGGAGTTTGAGCATGACGTTAGAGGATTCTTCAACCTACCAGCTTATTCTCGAACGAGGCATCGAAAAAGGCATCGAAAAAGGCATCGAAAAAGGCATCGAAAAAGGCATCGAAAAAGGCATCGAACGAGGTGCATTAGCCGAGGCCAAGAGTGTCTTGATGCGGCAAGGACGTAAGCGGTTCGGCGATTGCCCGACTGAGGTGGAGTCAGCCTTGCGAAATATTCAAGATGTGGCCCGGCTGGAACGTCTCGCCGAAAACATCTTCGATGCCCGAAACTGGGACGAGTTGCTTGCTACACCATAGTTGGAAGTGACTCGTCCTGGTGCGATAAAGGTCCACACTGCGAAATTCAAAACTTCAAAATAACCGGAGAACTCTCCAATGGCACCTGATTTGACCAAAGAACAACGAGAAGTCGGCCAGGCGAATTTCAAGACTGCCACCCAGACGCTTAACGCCGACCCCAGCCGGCGCGATGTTCTCAAAGTAGTCGGCGGCGTGGCCGCTGTGGCACCCGTAGCCGCAGCGGTTTACTTCGGCATCGAGAGCCTGAAGGGCAAGCCCGTCAAGGCCGCCCTGATCGGCTGCGGCGATGAAGGTGGTGTCCTTCTGGGCGAACATAACCCCGATACCCTTCAGTTCATCGCGGCCTGCGACATTCGGCCCTACAACAAAAATCGGATTATCGAAGGCGAACTGGCTCGAAACCCGAAAAGCCCACGAAAGGGTTTCAAAAACATCTACGGTGCCAAGTACGCCAACGACATCCGCGACAATCATTTCTACACCGATTATCGCGAGATGCTGGAGAAGGAAAAAGAGATCGAAGCGGTAGTCATCGCGCTGCCATTGCATTTGCACGCCCCGGTTTCCATCGAGTGCATGGAGAAGTACAAGAAGCACGTTCTCTGCGAAAAGCTGATGGCGCGGACGGTCGAGCAGTGCAAACAGATGATCAAGGCGGCGAAGGAGAATAACCGCATCCTGTCGATCGGCCATCAAAGGCACTACAGCGTACTTTACGCGGAGTCGCTGGCTTTGATCCAGTCGGGCATTCTCGGCGACATCAAGCACATCCGCGCCCAGTGGCACCGCAATTTCACGTGGGACTGGAAACCCGATGCGAGAGATCCGCAAGTACAGGCCGGCCTGGAGCAGCCTACCATCCGCGACGGCTGGACGCCGCCAATCTATGAGATGGACTATGCGGAGCTGAAAGACAAACTTGCCAAGTACGACTACAAGGACATCTATGAACTGATTCGCTGGCGTCTATACCAGCGAACCGGCGGCGGGCTGATGGCCGAACTGGGCAGCCATCAACTGGATGCGGCCAGCATTTTCCTGGGCAAGGTGCATCCGCTGGCGGTGTCCGGCATCGGCACCCACTCCTTTTTCGGCTTCGATCACCACGGCAAAAACCCTCGTGAAATCGACGATCATGTCTTCGTCACCTTCGAGTTCCCCGGCAAGAATCACCCCAAGGGCGTCCACAAGGGAACCGATGAGCACGACGTGGTGGTCGTGACTTACTCTTCAATCAGCACCAGCGGTTTGGAGAACTATGGCGAAAGCGTGATGGGCTCGCGCGGCACGCTCATGGTGGAAAGCGAAAAAGTCGGGCTGCTCTTCAAGGAGCCTCAACCGGGCGTTTCGGGCAGCGGCGGTAAAGACACAGGGATATCGGTCAAGGAATCGGTTGCGGGTAAACCCGTTCTGGACAGCGGCGCGACGCCCAGCGGTACGGTCGCCGCTGCTTCCGTTGGCGCAGCAACGGCCGACCCGAGCCGGGGTTATCGTGAGGAAATGGCCGATTTCGCCGTGTGCGTTCGACGCTGGGATGAAGACAAGCACTACTACAACGACCGCGATGAGTCGGGCAAATACAAAGCCAAGTTGCCGCGCTGCCACGGCGAGATTGCCATGGCCGATGCCATCTTGGCGCTCACCGCCAATATCGCGATGGCCAACCGCGAACGAGTTGTCTTCAAGGAAGATTGGTTCAAAGCCGATTCGCCGAGTACTCCGGAAGCAGATCTCAAAAAGAAAGCGTGATCGCATCATGCAGCTTGGAGACTGCCCTATCGCGTTAACTGCTGGTAGGGCGGGTCGAGGCTTTGCGAGGCCCGCCTTGGACGACATCCCGGCTCACGGCGGGCTGCTGGTAGGGCGGGTCGAGGCTTTGCGAGGCCCGCCTTGGACGACATCCCGGCCCACGGCGGGCTGCTGGTAGGGCGGGTCGAGGCTTTGCGAGGCCCGCCTTGGACGACATCCCGGCTCACGGCGGGCTGCTGGTAGGGCGGGTCGAGGCTTTGCGAGGCCCGCCTTGGACGACATCCCGGCTCACGGCGGGCCTCGCAAAGCCTCGACCCGCCCTACAACATGCAATTTGCGCAGAGCGCAAATTGCATGAAAAAAGACTCTAGTGCAGTTCGGTTTGCGGTCGGACACACTGGAATGGCTTCAGCGCAGGAAACAGTGATGAGCGGAGATCTGGAAAAACTCCAAGGAACCTGGAACATCGTAACGCTCGAAGTCGAAGGCGCGACCATGAGCCAGGCTGGTTCGGGTTCCCAAATCGTGGTTCGAGGGAGCGCCTTTACCACGAGTTCAATGGGTGATACGTATAACGGGACGCTCACGCTCGATGATAGCCGTACGCCCAAGACCCTTGACATGATGTTTACCGAAGGGCCACATGCCGGCAAGATGTCGCTGGCGATTTATGAACTCGATGGGGATGACTGGAAAATCTGTCTCTGTTTTGCGGGCGGCATTCGCCCCAAGGAATTCACGACCGCGGTCGGAAGTGGGCACGCTCTTGAAACACTTAAACGCCAGATCGTTGAGGAGAGCAAAGTTGAGCAATCGTCGGCCGTCGCCGATCCCTCGAAAGCGGATCACCCGGAATTGGCTCTTTTCCAGGGTGATTGGATCATGGTTTCCGGTATTCAGGGCGGTACATCGTTTCCAGCTGATTTCGTGGCAAGTGGAAGGCGAGTTGTCGCGGGGAATGAAACCACCGTTAGCTTCGGTGGACAGGTTTTTCTCAACGCCGCTTTGACCCTGGATGCTTCCGTCAACCCCAAATCGATCGATTACACGGTGTTGGCCGGCCCGCAAACAGGGAAAGTCATTTATGGCATCTATGAGTTCGCGGAAGGAAGCAATCGCCTATGTTTCTCAGCTCTTGGAGCAGCCCGGCCCACCGAGTTCGTCTCGAATTCGGGGGACGGACGAACCTTGACAGTCTGGACAAAGGCTGCGAAATAACGGTCAGGCGATAGCGACTCATCTATGACGCAAAAATTTTCTCTGGTTGTCATCCTATTCCTTTCGATCAGCTTGCTGTCGCCACCCATTGTGCCGTTGTCTTCACCTGCCCCACCCGTCGCCGACAACCCCTATCTCCCGCCCAAGGGCTATGTCTGTTACCGCGCCCATCAACCGATCGAGGTGGATGGGCGCATCGACGAGGATGAATGGAAAGATGCTCCCTGGTCCGACCCGTTTGAAGATATTGAAGGCGATAAAAGGCCCAAGCCGCGCTACCGCACGCGAGTCAAAATGCTCTGGGACGACCAAAATCTCTACATCGCCGCGCAACTCGAGGAGCCTCATGTCTGGGGAACGCTGCGGCAACATGATTCCGTAATCTTCAAGGACAACGATTTTGAGGTCTTCATCGATCCGGACGGTGACAACCATCTCTATGGCGAGCTGGAATTGAACGCCCTAAATACAACCTGGGATTTGCTCCTTTCCAAACCTTACAAGGATCAGGGCAAAGCCATTGATGCCTGGGAGATTACGGGTTTGCGCACGGCGGTTCATGTTGACGGGACATTGAATGATCCCAGCGATACCGATCGAGGCTGGTCGGTCGAGATCGCCTGGCCCTGGAAAAGTTTGCTGGAACTGACCAATCGCCCGATTCCTCCCGCCGATGGCGATCAGTGGCGGATCAACTTTTCTCGGGTGGAGTGGGAACATTCGATCGTCGCCGGCCAGTACCGCAAAGTCAAAGGGAAACGCGAAGAAAACTGGGTCTGGTCGCCCCAGGGCGTAATCGACATGCACCGTCCGGAAACCTGGGGTTATTTGCAGTTCAGCACGGGCACGCCCGGTAGTGTGGCATTTCGTCCCGATCCGGTGGGGCCAGCGCGTCATACGCTGCATCGAGTCTACTATGCGCAGAAAGCATTTTTCATGCGGCACGGAAGATTCGCAACGACACTCAAAGAATTACAGCTGGACGCATTGCAGAAGGAACGATTCGCACCGATCAAACTGCAGGTGACGGATCACGACTTCGAGGCGAGCTTGAAACTGCGCACACCGGACGGCAGGATGCAAAATTGGTACATCAACTCCGAATCGCACATTCGCAAGGACTGACGGCAAGATTGAACCGCAAAGGCATCGAGAAGAGAACCGCCCCCGACGTTTCCGCCTCTGCTGTTCTCACCTACAATTGCCTCATGAAATATGTCATTGTCATCCCCGATGGTTGCGCGGATGAGCCGCTCGATCAACTGGGGGGCCGAACGCCGCTTCAGGCCGCGTCGCTGCCGAATATCGATTGCATCGCACAAATGGGAGTTGTTGGTCGATCCAACAATGTGCCCAAACCCTTGACTCCGGCCAGCGACGTCGCCACCTTGAGCCTTTTTGGTTACGATCCTCTCGTCGTTTACACCGGCCGAGCGCCGCTCGAAACCGTGGCAATGGGTATCAGGCTCGGACCGGATGACTGGGCAGTACGCTGCAATCTCGTCACCGTCAAAAACGGTTTGATGGATGATTTCACCGCCGGCCATATCGACAATGAAGCCGGCGCTCAGCTCATGGCCGCTATCGAGGAAAATCTCGGTGGCCCAGTTCCCGGCGGAAAACTGGAGTTCTACCCCGGTGTGCAGTATCGCAACATCCTCCTCTTTCGCGCTAACCAAAAAACGGCTCCCTTTAGTCAGGAAACGAAAACGCAGCCTCCTCATGATATTCCCGATCGCCCCATCAGCGAACATTTACCCAAAGGCCCCGGCTCGGAATTGCTCAACGACCTGATGAAGCGAAGCGTGCCGATATTTGCCGAGCATCCGGTCAATCGAGAGCGTAGCGCACCTGGGGCCAAGCCTGCGACGCAAATATGGCTTTGGGGGCGAGGAAGAGCGCCTTCGGTGCAATCCTTTGAGAAGCTCTATGGCAAACACGGCGCTATCATCAGTGCGGTCGATCTGGTGCGCGGCACCGGCATGCTGATCGGCTGGGATCGCGTCGATTCCCCTGGTGCCACCGGCTATCTCGATACCGACTACTCTGCCAAGGGCCGGACTGCGATCGAGGCTTTGAAGAGTCACGATCTGGTTTGCGTCCACGTCGAAGCCCCCGATGAAGCCTCTCATGAAGGGCGAGTCGGAGCAAAGATCGATGCGCTTGAGATGATCGACAAGAAAATTGTCGGACCCCTGCTCGCGGAATTGCCCAAGTACGGCGCAGTACCGGATACTCGTTTCGCCTGACCATCGAACTACGATTCGGACTCGTGCTCATGCCTATGGCGAAGTGCCGTTTGCCGTCGCGGGAACAGGTGTCGAGCCCCTCGGTTTGTCCCATTACGACGAACCTACCTCGGCTTCGAGCTCTCTATCATTTGAGAAGGGCTGGCAACTCATGAAATGGTTTCTCGGCTAAATTTCGAGAACATGTTAGCCTCTCCACGCCCTAACCGTCTGATAGAATGAACGTATCCAATGAGACTGCTTCATCTAACTTGCTCGGGTAAACTTATGATCCGCTTGATTGTGACCGGAATTATTCTCTTGCTGATGGGTGGAGTCAACGCTCAAGAGAAAGACAAAGAAAAAGAAAAAAATCTCACCATCCGCTGGTTTGGCCAGTCATTTTTTCAGGTCATTTCGAGCGGCGGAACGAAAATCGTTTTCGATCCGCATGCAATGACCGAATACGATCGCCCCACGTGCGTGGCCGATATCGTTTGCATCAGCCATGAACATAACGACCACAACCGTTTCGAGGTTCTGACCGATTCCGAAAAAGCCAAAGTGTTTCACGGCATCACCGTGAAGGGGAAATCGCAAACTTTTACGAAGATCGATGAGAAAGTCGGTAACGTCAAGATCCGAACGGTACCATCGTTCCACGATGAAGAAGGTGGTCTGAAGCGAGGGAAGAATGCGATTTTTTGCGTTGAGGTCGATGGTCTGAAAATCGTTCATCTCGGCGATTTGGGACATGCCCTCGAAGAGAGAGAGATCAAGGCGATAGGCCCCGTGGATATTTTGATGATCCCGGTGGGAGGGGTTTTCACGATCAACGGCGAAAAAGCAAAAGAGGTCGTCAAGCAACTCAAACCCCGGCTCTATATTCTCCCCATGCACTATGGCACATCGGTTTTCGACATCGTTCAGGAGCCTAAAGAATTTCTCGAAGGCGAAAAGAAAGTGCGTGAATTGAAAGACAGCAACACTCTGGTGGTCCCGATCGATCTGAAAGTGGATTCTCCGAGCATCGTCTTGATGAACTGGAAATAATCCCAGTAGTTCCAAGTTCCAGGTTCCAAGTTCCAAGTTAAACCCGTTCCTTTTCGGTTTTCAAACTTGGAACTTGGAACGGAGGAAAAGGGTGCATGACATGGTTTGCGCGTTGGAGCGATCAAGCGTCGCTACGCGACGCACAAACTCGCGGGCCTCCGATTACCGGGTGTTAAAACACCCGGCTACCTTCAACCAACCGCTACGCGGTACGGTTTACCGCGTAGCGGTTGGTTGAAGGTAGCCGGGCGTTTTAACGCCCGGATATATCAGGGCCAGCGGCTGGCGTCGCGTAGCGACGCTTGAGTGACGCAATGAGCGCAAACTATGTCGTGCACCCACTTGGAACCTGGAACTTGGTACTTTTGAAGGAACTTTTGTAGTGAAAAAGCGGATACTCAGCGGCGTTCAGCCTTCCGGCAAGCTACATCTGGGCAACTATTTTGGTGCCATCAAACAGCATATTGCGCTTCAAGATGAGTGCGAGTGCTTCTACTTCATCGCCGACTATCACGCCCTGACCACCTTGAAGGAAGCCGAGGAGCGGGAAGCTGAGGATGCCAAAAAATCGGGTCGAAAGCCGCTCAAGGGCGCAGAAATCTTGCAGAACAACACGCGCGATGTCGCCCTCGATTATCTGGCCCTCGGACTCGATCCCAACAAGGCGGTTTTCTTTCGACAGTCCGACGTTCCCGAAGTGACGGAGCTCACCTGGATTTTCGCGACCGTTACGGGCATGGGCTTGCTGGAGCGTGCCACTTCCTACAAGGATAAACTGGAGCGTGGGATCACACCCAGCGTCGGATTGTTCACGTATCCGATCCTGATGGCTTCCGACATCCTTATCTATCGACCCAATCTGGTTCCGGTTGGCCTCGATCAGGTCCAGCATGTCGAAATGACCCGCGATATGGGCGGATATTTCAATAAAGCCTTCGGCGTGGAAGTTTTCCCCATGCCCCAGGAGAGACTCGATGCAGGTGCAAAAGTGCCCGGCACCGATGGGCAGAAAATGAGTAAGTCCTATGGCAATACCATCGAGATTTTTGCCGAGGGTAAAGCGCTCAAGAAAACCGTCATGGGCATCGTCACGGATGCCAGCACCGTTGAAGATCCAAAAGATCCTGAGAAGTCCACCATCTTCGCACTCTTCAAACTCTTCGCGACAACTGCGGAACAAGATGCTCTGGCAGCGCGCTACCGCGCCGGCGGCATGGGCTATGGGGAAGCGAAGTCTATGCTCCTGGAAAAGATCGATGGCTATTTCTCGCCTTTCCGGGAACGCCGTAAGCAACTTGCCGCCGATCCGGCCACTGTCGAGAACATTCTCCGCGAAGGGGCGAAGAAGGCTCGCCTCGAAGCGGTAAAGACGATGGAATTGGTGCGAAGCGCTGTGGGATTCTCCAAGAGGCCGATGGGGTGATTATGCCTCTGCTCTTCGCTCTGACACTCTTTACCAGCGCAGGCGCTGCTTTTTCTGGTTCAGCCCATGGTCGGGCGGATGCTTCTGCCCGCGCTGGGAGGCTCCCCGGCAGTTTGGAACACTTGCCTCGTCTTTTTTCAAGCGGTACTTCTCCTCGGCTATCTTTACGCTCACATCTCCACGCGCTGCCTCGGCATTCGTCGGCAGTCCACCCTCCATCTGCTGCTCTTGGCGCTGCCTTTTCTGGTTCTGCCCATCGCGGTCGATGCCACGCGCGTGCCGGATGCCGATGCACCGGCGTGGTGGCTGCTCGGGACACTTTTCATCGTGGTCGGCTTGCCGTTTTTTGTCGTGTCGACGAGCGGACCGCTCTTGCAAAAGTGGTTCGCCGCAACCGGCCATCCATCGGCAAGCGATCCCTATTACCTCTACGCCGCCAGTAACCTGGGAAGCTTGCTGGCGCTGGTCGCCTACCCGGCCGTCGTCGAATCGTGGCTGGCCTTGAGTCAACAGAGTACCCTTTGGGAGTGGGTTTATGTTGGCTTTATCGGACTGTGTGCGCTGTGTGCAATGGCAGTCCTTTTGACAAGTGCGGAACCAAAGCAACAAGAAATCGGCCAGTGTACTCTTCACGTTCCGCGTGAAGACCTGCCTCTCGCGGAGCGTGAGGAGTACACCGGCAACGCTCATCAATCTACTCGACCACTGCAGAATGCCGATTCTCCCGTAGCATCCAGGACAGCTCTGCGCTGGGTGGGACTGGCCTTCATTCCCTCCAGTTTACTGATGGGCGTGACCGCTCACTTGACTACCGATCTCGCGCCGATTCCGCTCTTGTGGGTCATACCGCTGACGCTTTACCTGCTGAGTTTCATCCTCGCTTTCAGCAAAAGCATTACCCTTCCACTCAAGTGGATCGGCAGGATTCTCGCCATGAGCGTCATTGCTTCGACACTGGTGATTCTGATCGGCGCAACCAAGCCGATCTCGGCGATCATTCCGATTCATCTCATCACGCTGTTTTTGGCTGCGCTGTTATGTCATGGAATTCTGGCGAGCGAACGTCCCCCTACGCAACAACTGACCGCGTTCTACCTGTGGTTGTCGGTCGGCGGAGTGCTGGGCGGCACGTTCAACGCCCTGCTTGCCCCGATCCTCTTCCACAAGCTGGGGTTGGTTGAATATCCCTTGATGCTGGTGGTAGTGTCGGGGCTGGGTCGAGTTCCCAACTGGCGGCCAAAAATCCTCGATTTCGTTTTGCCGGCGGTCGTTGGAACACTCTTGAGCGCACTGGTGATCGCCGCTCAAGATCGTGCCGACTTGAAAAGCTGGTTCCAAGCATGGCCAAGTCATCGGGATTGGAATTGCGGATTGTGCGCAACGCCATCCTTTTCGGTATCCCAGCGGTGCTGGTATACACTTTTGTGGATCGGCCCCTGCGATTCGCCTTGGGCGTCGCAGCGCTATTCTTTGCATCGATCTTCGATCCGGGGCCGATGGGCAAAACACTGTTCCTCGAACGCAATTACCTGGGCGTCATTCGCGTGACCGTCGATCCCGAGGGGAAATTTCACCGGATGGTTCACGGCAACACCATTCACGGCCAACAACGCATCGGATTGAAACCCAAATTCATTGCATCGTGTTTACAACCTCTGGCAGCAGCGGGACCGCTGCAACTGGTTTGCATCGACCAGGCGGCAGAGGACTACTGGTCGCGCCGAATAAGCCATTAACTTACTATCATCCCACCGGCCCCGCAGGACAGGTGTTCCGGACGCTGGTCCGACCCTCCGCAACGTATCGGAAAGTGGGTGTCGTGGGGCTCGGGATCGGCTCGCTGGCAGCCTACGCAAAACCCGATCAGCACTGGACCTTCTTTGAACTCGACCCAGCGGTCATTCATCTGGCCCGCAACGCCGACTACTTTACCTTTTTGCACGACTGCCGGGCGCAATCACTCGACGTCATCCCCGGCGACGCCAGGCTGCAACTCGCTCGGTTACCGGACCACTCGTTCGATGTGCTGGTACTCGATGCGTTCTCCTCCGACGCGATCCCGATCCATTTATTGACCATTGAGGCCATGAATTTGTATCAACAAAAATTGGCCCGCGGCGGAATCTTGCTCTTTCACGTATCGAATCGCTATCTCGACTTGCCGCCGATTCTGGGCCGGCTGTCTCAAGGTGCGCAGCCTGCGCTGATCGCGAAGGTTTACGATGATCGAGGTATTTCCGACGAGCAAAAAAGGGATGGAAAAGATCCATCAATCTGGGTTCTGATGGCCCGGCAACCCAAAGACTTTGGCATTCTGGCGCACACCTGGACCCAGATCAAGGTTCCGCCACGAACATCGCTTTGGTCAGACGATCATGCAAACGTATTGGGGGCGTTCCGCAAATCTGAGGACTAACGCCTGTTGCAGAAATAACTTGTGCGAATCCTGTAGGGCGGGTCGAGGCTTTGCGAGGCCCGCCGGAGGCACCACGGTCCACGGCGGGCCTCGCACGTAGGACGGGTCGACGCTTTGCGAGGCCCCCCGGAGCGGCAGCGTGGCCACGGCGGGCCTCGCACGTAGGGCGGGTCGAGGCTTTGCAAGGCCCGCCGGAGCGGCACCACGGTCCACGGCGGGCCTCGCACGTAGGGCGGGTCGAGGCTTTGCGAGGCCCGCCGGAGCGGCACCACGGTCCACGGCGGGCCTCGCACGTAGGGCGGGTCGAGGCTTTGCAAGGCCCGCCGGAGCGGCACCACGGTCCACGGCGGGCCTCGCACGTAGGGCGGGTCGAGGCTTTGCAAGGCCCGCCGGAGCGGCACCACGGTCCACGGCGGGCCTCGCAAAGCCTCGACCCGCCCTACCTCACCACATCACCACCGCGAAGCAAATCGGTTTTTTCTGTTACGGTCCGCCAATGGAGGTTGTAGACCGCCTGTGAACCTTTGAAGACTTCGAGCGTGACCGTTGACTCCGGTGCCACGCTTTCCGGTTCAGGAACAATCCTGAATAACTTGACCAATAGTGGCGGCACCATCATCGTCGGTGGTGCGGACAGCATCGGCAACATTACCGTGGACGGGAACTTTAGCCAGGCCAGCGGGACACTGGACATGGAACTGGCCGGGGCGAACTCCTACGATACGCTGACGGTCCTGGGCACTGCCAAGCTGGGCGGGACTCTGAACGTCACCCTGATCTTGGGTGACAAGCCGTTGCATGGTTGATGCACATTCTGTTCTTTCAGGCGGGTTTTACGAATGCGACTTCCCGGTCCGGCCCCAGTTTTCCTTGTTGAACTGCTCGGATCCACCTTTTGGAATTGTCAGTGTTTTCCAGTGATTTCCTGCATGGATTCGAGCAACTTGAACAATCTGCCCGATATGGTAACACGTATGGCCGAGAGAGCGTTCGAGCGCTAATGGTACAGAATGCAGCTCTCCACGGATCGATACTGTTTTTCCGAGATCCTCAGACTTCAGGCTTTTGATAGCCGTTAGCAAACAGCCCCATGCACGCTCCCAGAAATCCATCAGTTCCGCTCGACTAACGAACGAGTCCACGAATTCGGAATCCCGGTTACGCCCCGACTTCTCCCCGTCGGTCGTCAGAAAATCGGTCCAGCGCGAGAGCAAATTCCCGGCGATATGCTTCATGATGACCGCGATGGAGTTCACATATTCGTGGAGAGCAACGTGGAGCTTGTCGTCGCTAACTTGTTCGACCACTCGATCGGCCAGACGCTTGTTAGCCTCGAAAGCATTGATAATGGCTGCCATGAATTCACTGAGAATATTCATTATGTGACCTAGTCTTAGCGGCAAATGCGATTCGCCCAGGTGATCCACAGTGAAGCCCCGAACGCGAGCCTTAATGCGACCTGAAGCGACATCCACCAGCCATAAACACCATCCCAGAAGTTCAATTAGGTTCATGGCTTCACAATACCTATGTGTCTATAATGCAGTCAATGAAATCATTTTGACACTATCTGAAAGCTCCATGTCCACCACTCCAACAACTACGGGTTCCTATCAATACTTTCCCCCGCGCGGGGGCTTTCGCACCTTGGGCTGCCGGGAACGGTGCTCGCCCTTTGCGGTACTGCCCTCATTATTCTCTCCATGCCGTTTCATCACATCGAGCATCAATGGCCCACCATGGCCAAAATGGGGCTGGTACTCGTAATGGTCATTGTTTTGTCGCTCTGGGCGATTTTTCTTTCCGGATTGCATCGTCTTCGGACAGCCCTTTGCCTGCTGGGGGCCGGGATTCTGGGTACTGCAATCATCACTGTCGATTTCGACGGCAACTTGAATCCCTCCTTTCAATTCCGTCGCTGGGTCACTCAGATGGTCGGGCTTAGCCACGACGATGATCTGAGGGACCAGCGCGAACAGCAAAAAAGCAATTTGCCCACGGTTGAGGTCGATCTCACGCCAAAGCCCGGCGATTTTCCAGGCTATCGGGGCGCGGATCGGACGGGAGTGGTGCGAAATGGCAGAATCTCTCACGATTGGGCGGCAAACCCGCCGCGCGAACTCTGGAAGCAACTGGTCGGCGGGGGGTATGGTGCATTTGCCGTGGTGAATGATTTTCTATTCACCATCGAACAGCGCCGGGATCGGGATGCAGGCCGAGATGAGGAAACGGTCATCTGCTATCACGCCAGGTCAGGACGAGAACTCTGGGCTTATGGCTGGCCCTCCCGATTTGAAGAGACGCTTGGCGGTGTAGGACCAAGGACCACTCCAACTGTGGTTGATGGCGAGGTCTATGCACTGGGTGCAAAGGGGCACTTTGTCTGTCTCGACGGCAAGACCGGCAAGCCGAAGTGGGAAGTGGAAACTCTTCGGGGGCGAAAGAATTTGCAATGGGGCGTGAGCGCTTCCCCGCTGGTACTGGATAAAATTGTCGTGGTGAATCCCGGCCCACCGGGTGCTTTGGCGGCCTATAATCGAACGACCGGCGAAGTTGTTTGGGCTGAAGGAAAGCATCAGGCAGGGTATTCCTCGCCGATGCTGGTCACGTTGGCCGGCGTCCAGCAGATCCTGCTATTCGACGGGCGCGGAATTGCCGGTTGTGATCCGCGCAACGGTAAAGAACTCTGGCGCATGACCTGGAAAACACAGGGCGATGACGGCATCAATGTGGCCCAGCCGGTTGTCGTTGGCAAGGATCAGGTGTTTATCGCTTCGGCCTACGGCAGGGGCAGCGCGCTGCTTCGCATCAACAAAGACGAGAATCAGCGGTGGTCCGTCGAGACGGTCTGGGACACCGAACGCGTCGCCATGCGCTGCAAGTTCAGCAGCCCGGTCATGCACCGTGGGTTCCTGTACGGGCTGGATGATGGGCATCTCCAGTGCATTGATGTCGAGACCGGGAAAGTCCAATGGACCGACGGCCGATCGCCACGAGAAGCAACCGGCGCTTACAGTCACGGGCAAATTCTCTTGTGCGATGATCTGCTGGTGGTGTTGACGGAATATGGGGAAGTGGTGATCGTTGAGCCGACGCCGGAGAAGTTTCACGAGCTGGGGCGGTGGAGATTCCTCAAGGGGAACAAGACCTGGAATAACCCGGCGATTTCCGATGGGATCTTATACATCCGAAATCATGTAGAAATGGCCGCCATAGACTTGCGTGCGAATCTCTGAGTATTCGGCGTCAGTTGGCAATGGTTGGAGGCTGCTCATGGCGTGGCTTGGGACGATCGCAGCAATAGCATTGATCGGCGTTGTATTCATTGATGCCTTCGAGGCGATGATTCTGCCCCGGCGCATTCGACACTCCTACCGCTTCGCGCGAATTTTCTACAGGGCCACCTGGTATCTGTGGAGGAAGTGGGCGCAATGGCTTTCGCCTGGAAGGAAACGGCAGGCCTTTCTCAGTATTTTCGGCCCCCTGTCCCTTTTTGCACTTTTCATCGTCTGGGCTGCGGGACTCATCACCGGCTTCGCACTGTTGCACTGGTCGCTCGACACAACGCTCAATGTTTCTCGCCCCATCGATTACGCCTTTACCGCTCATCTGTATTTGAGCGGGACGACATTCTTCACGCTGGGTTACGGCGATTTTGTGCCAATGGACGGGCTGGGTCGGGCGCTGAGCGTGACCGAAGCCGGCATCGGCTTCGGGTTCCTCGCCGTTGTTATCAGCTACCTTCCAGTACTCCATCAGGCGTTCTCTCGGCGTGAGATCGTCATTTCTTTGCTCGATGCCCGCGCCGGTTCACCTCCGAGCGCTGGTGAACTGCTGCGCAGGCTGGCCGATGCGCGAAGCCTGACCAGCCTTGGCTCCATGCTCGTCGAGTGGGAACGCTGGTCCGCCGAGTTGTTGGAGAGCCATTTGTCGTTTCCCGTCCTGCGCTTCTACCGTTCCCAGCACGATAACCAGTCCTGGGTCGGGGCGCTGACCACGATTCTCGATACGTCGGCATTTCTCATTGCCGCTGTCGAAACATCGGACAGTTACCAGGCTCAATTGACCTTTGCAATGTCTCGACATGCCGCGGTGGACATGATGCTGGTCTCGCGCATTCCGATGCGAATGCCCGAGTCGGATCGCCTGCCGGCTCTGGACCTGGCGCGGTTACGAGAATGGCTTCATTCGGCGGGGATTCCGCTGCGCGATGAGGCGAAAATGACAACGGCCCTAACCGAAATGCGCAGACTTCTATGAGCCGTTCGTCAATGCTCTGGCAAATGACCTTCACTTCGAGTTGCCACGGTTTGTACCGGCGAAACGCCCCGTCGATAACTGGCAGACCAGTCCCGGCATGGATCGTTCGCCCGGTCTAAGCGATCTCCAGGCGATCCGCGCCCGAGATGAACACTTTGACTAACTACTCACCTGATCCCGAATGAGTTCCGCAAAAAGTTCCGGCCGGCGGGTTCGCAGCATGTAGTTCGCCAACGACCGTTCCCGCGCCAACTGAGCTGCGTTGAGCGTCGCGACGAGCATCTCCTCTTGAATCCGTTTCTCCTGGGTGCTGGCGATCAACTCGCCATCCGGCCCCCAGATCAGCGCTGCGCCCGCATGGTGAGGCTGGTTTTCGCTGTCCTTTGGCCACTGATCGACATAACCAGCCCGGCCCGTTTGATCGGCAAGCATCGCAAAACAGGCGTTTTCTCGTGCTCGCAGTGCATATTTGGCGAAGAAATGGTGCGAATGATGCCGTGCAGCGGCCTCGCTTTCGGGCGTGTCATCCCACACCTTGAACCGGGCGGCGTGGGGCATCAGAATCAATTCAGCGCCTCTGAGGGCAAGAATTCGGGCAATTTCCGGGAACTGGTTATCGTAGCAGATCGCCGTCCCGACTTTGCAGAAGCCGAGGTCGAACACCGGAATCTCTTTCCCACCCTTGTAGAGAAAAACCTCATCGCGCGAAAGGTGCAATTTGCGCCTGCTTGCCGATGAAGCCGTCTGGACCGACGAGAACCTGGGTGTTGAAAACGATGTCGCGTTCTTTCTCGCTCATCCCTGCGCTAATAACCAGTCGAAGGCGTTTAGCGATTTGCTCCAACTTGATGATGCTTGGACCGTCGGGTATCGATTCCGCAAGTTCCCAGGTATTTGGCGTGCAGTGACCGTGAATGACCAGTTCCGGAAACAGCACCAGCTCGGCACCCTGTCCCCGCGCCAGATCGCACCACAAGTCGATCCCCTGGAGGATGCGCTCAGGCTCCCCCAAAAACCCATTCATACTTACTGCCGCTACGCGGGTGGTTATCATGATCGGTTCCTATTGTTTTCGTCGGGTCTTCCGAATTCCATCATGCATCGCTTCGCGTAAACTGATAAAATCGAAACAGCCCCAAACGGAGATTCAAGATGATAGCCGCAATCAACCCCACGACGCAACCCTTGAGTTTACGGCAGCGTGTCGACGATGATCCTCTCTTCGAAATCATCGACGGACAATACGTGGAGTTACCTCCCAGGAGCATTCTTGCCAGCAGAGTTACCAGCAAACTTCACGGTTGCGTTGCAAATTATCTCATGGGCAAACCTATCGGTGAAACCTTGCTGGACGCTCTGTTCCGGCTCCCGTTGCCGGCGGATCGTAATCGTCGTCCTGATATGGCGGTAGTTTTGGCTGAGACTCTTGCACAGACTCGCGAGCAGCTGGGATCCGATAATGCCTGGGCTATCGTTCCGGATTTAATGGTGGAAGTAGTCAGTCCGAGCGATCTGGCCGAGGAGGTTATGGAACGCATCAACGAGTACTTTGCCGCTGGAACTAAAGTGGTTTGGATCGTCTACCCCACACTTCGCCTGATCTATATCTACGACTCGCCGCGCCAGGTGCACATCTTGGGTGAGGCGGACGAATTGGACGGCGGCAAGGTGCTGCCAGGTTTCCGCATTCCCATCCGTTCCTTGTTTCCGGCATAGTCAGGTGGGTGAAACTGCATTCCCGACGACTTCGGCTGATGCTCATCAGATGAGTTCGACAAACTCCCGGAGGCGGCTGACTGCTTGCGCCAGTCCCTCTTTTTCATCCGATTACTTCTTGACCGGCTTGCCGGTTTCGGCGTGATACCGCGGAAGCGAAAGGACCATTGATGTCCGAACCGATAGAAAGTTTCCCGCCAACACCAAGAATCGATCGGATTCAGCGCTCCAGTATATGCACGGGTAATCCTTGTCGTCGAAAAGCTCTGGCTCGATGTGGATGTATGTGCCGTCCATTGGAAAATAGAGCTTCGCAACATCGCCGTCGTCGTTGTTTCCTTCCTTGAGAAGAAGGCTTCCGTCAGGCCCCGTTCCGATGGACATAATGTTTGACCATTTATTCACATGGGAAACCGCCGTGCCGTTGCGATGGATCTCGAACAGCCGGCACTCAGACAGATAGAAAAATCCATCCGGACCAGCACAGGCATAAGTCCAGTCAGCTTGGGAAGATTTCGCTCGCATGATGAACTGCTTCTCGAATTGATCCCCAATCAACTCATAGCCGTCTCCATCCCAGAGCAGAACGTCGCTGCCATCAGCAAGGTGAATGATCCCCGTTACCGGAGTCTCGACCCAGCCGGGAAGTGCTGATGGTCCGGCCAGCACAGCGGGCAGACCGGCGAGTGGCTTCCAACTCTTGCCTTCGAGCCAGAGTGGGCATGGCACCACGTCGCCTACTTTCAAATTCGATTGTGGGTCTGGATATACAACCGGTCGATTACCCACGAATCCGCCATCACGGACGCTTTGCGGTTCTAATTTGCTTTGCTTTGAAAATAACCTCGCCCAAAAGCCCGCACCTTTGACGAGGAGAGGAAATTCGCCATCGACTTTGCCGGACAGGTCCGAGAAAAGGCGAGGACAAAATGTTCGCGGGGACGCATCAGCGTTGGTTTCGGAGAAGAGTAGCCAGCGACCGTCGCGCGAGTAATCCAAATGAGAAGCGAATTCGGGAAGGGAATAGACGAGCCGGGGCGGCCAAACGGACATGTCCCAGAAATTCGTCACGAAAGGATCGTAATCCGCGGAAATCAACCATCGACCGCGAGTTTTGCAGCCGAGAGAGCGGAAATGTCCTGAAACCGGTGCTTCTTCGACGCTTTGATTTGTCGTCCCCGGCTCGTTTCCTAGGTAACTCGCGATCATAAGTTTCGGATCGCCTGCCGACTGACCCGTCATCGGAATCGCGAGATCGGTTGCTTCCCAGTAAGCCAGATTGTTTGTGACCGCAGCCCGCAAAATTCGCAGAAGTCCCTTAAATTTACGCTGGTCCCCTTTTTTGAAATTGGCGATCACCTTTTCGGCCCAGGCAAGAACTTCCGAAACATGGTCCGAAGGGATATAGACGCCTGTTGAATAATTTCCGGCGAACCAGGTCGGGAAACGACCGGCCAGCGATGGGTATTTTGCCACAACCTCGGCAAAAAGAGATTCGGGAGAAAACGCGAACTCTTCGGGATACTCGACCGAAGTATTTTCTCCTTGTTCTTGCCACATACACAGAGCAAATCCGCGTTCATATTGATGGGGCAATGAACGGCGCTGAACATCACGGCAAGCTGGCATACCAGAGAAGCAGCTTCTTCCGGATCGCCATTTTCCAGTGAATTTCGCACAATGTCCCAGTTCTTTGCCGCATCTTTTACCACTCGATCCAATGCGGTTTCCGCCTGTGTTCTTCCGAGCAACCAAGGCACGAATTCGTCACGAATTGCTTGCTCATTCACGAGGTGCAGAGTGCAGTCAAATCCCATGATTCCGAATTCCCATGAATTGGCAGAATGGTTACAAGCATGACGTGCGATACTGAATCCTTAAGCCATGCTGCTTTCTACTCCCGCGTGATGAATTCATCCAGATTCAACAACACCCGCGCCACCATTACCCAGGCCGCTTTTTCCTTCGCGGATTCATCGCCTTTCGATCCCGCCGATTCTGCTTTCTGGGCATTCAAGAACGCTTCCAATCGTTTCAGTTCCCGATCGCTTGCCTCCCGCGCCAGACATAACCGAAACGCATACTTCAAGCGATCTCGATCAGCTCCCTTGGCTTCTTTCAATACTCGTGTCGCAAGCCCCTGGGCGTATTCATAGAAGCCCGTATCGTTCAGCAGCGTCAAGGCCTGAAGGGGGGTGTTGGATCGGTTGCGACGAGTACAGGTTGTCGTCGAGTCGGGCGCATCAAAAACGATCAAGGCAGGATGAGGGGCCGAGCGCCAGAAATAAGTATACATGCCGCGACGATAGCGTTCCGGGCCGTTGCTGGGCTTCCACCCCTTGTCAATTTGCGTAAATCGATACGTTCCGTCCGGCTGCGGTGGAAACACACTGGGACCGCCGACTTCATTCATGAGCAAACCGCTGGCGGCCAGGCTGACGTCGCGGACGATCTCCGCATTGACGCGGAGCCGGCTCTGCCGGGCCAGTAACTGATTGCGCGCATCGACGAGGTTGAGATCGGGCCGGGCCTTCGACGTTTGGCGATAGGTCGAGGACAGGACCAGCAATCGGTGCATCGCCTTCATCGACCATTTTTTCTGAACGAATTCCGAGGCGAGCCAGTCGAGCAATTCGGGATGAGTGGGCGGCCTGCCTTGCGATCCGAAATCGTTCTCGGTCTCGACGATGCCGACGCCAAACAATTGCGCCCATATTCGGTTGACAGCAACGCGCACTGCCAGCGGATTCTCCCCGGAAACCAACCAGCGCGCCAGATCCAATCGATTGGCCGCTCGGGTCGGCTTTGCCGAAGAGAACACGCCGGGAACCGCAGCGCTGACCGGAATGCCTTTGCGCAGGTAATCGCCGCCCAGAAATACGTTCGTCATTCTCGGCGACTTGCGTTCTTTCAGAACCATCGTGGTGACGACATGAGGCTCATTTTTCTTGATGGCGTCGCGCTCTTTCTCGAGTCTTAAACGGGTTGTCAGCAAGTGTGCATGAACGGCTGCACCGAACGGATTCATGAGTCCGCCGACGACATGGCGCGTTTGATCGTTGCGCCGATAAGCAGTTTCGAGCGTTTGAATTTGCTTGGCATTTCGGCCGTTCACGGCGACTTCAAAGAGCATTTGAATCGCTTTGGGAAGCTTGCGCGGGATTCATCGGTGATGCCGCGCTCCCATTTTTCCACTCGTTCCGGAGTCGTGGGATCGAGGTATTTCAACGATTTGTCGACGCGAGAAAGTTTGGCAAGGAAGTCGTTGTACACTCGTTCCTCTTCCGGGGTCAGAATATTGATGGTCGGCTCATCGCAGTTGTTGAAAAAGGCAAAAAACTGGTAGAAATCGCGCTGACTGATCGGATCGAACTTGTGATCGTGACACTGGGCACAACCCACCGTCAGGCCGAGCCAAACCGCGCCGGTCGTGTTGACCCGGTCGATGATCGAGTCGACGCGAAACTGCTCCAGATCGATGCCGCCTTCCTGGTTGAACATGGTGTTGCGATGAAAGCCGGTGGCGATTTTTTGCTCGGTGGTCGGGTTTGGCAACAGGTCGCCAGCCAGTTGCTCGATCGTGAACTGATCGAAGGGCATGTCCTTATTGAATGCGTTGATGACCCAGTCGCGATATTTCCAGATCGAACGAGAGGAATCAATGCTATAGCCGTTGGAATCGGCGTAGCGTGCCAGATCGAGCCAATTTCGCGCCTGCATCTCGCCATAGTGGGGTGAAGCAAGCAGGCGATCGACGAGGCGTTCGTAGGCATCCGGTCGTGTGTCGCTCAAAAACGCATCGACTTCCGCGATCGTCGGGGGTAAACCCAGCAAATCGAGAGTGAGCCGGCGTATCAGCGTCGCTCTGTCGGCATCCGGGGACGGCGCGAGATGCTCTTTCTGAAGGCGCAAGGATGAAACGGTCGATGGAGTTCCTGGCCCAGTTGCCATATTTCACGTCTGGAACCGGGGGACGCCGAACCGTCTGGAACGACCAGTGCTTACTTTTCACTTCACGAACGGTTTCTTCCTTATCGGGCCCGACCGCTCCTTCATCGATCCAGCGCTGAACCAGGGCAATGTCGGCACCGCCCAAGTGAATCTCCCCCTCCGGCGGCATCTTGGCGACACTCTTTTTGTTTCCAAGAAGGGCGTGAATGATTTTGCTTTCCGAACTCTTCTTGGGAACGAGAATCGCGCCGGAATCACTGCCCTTGCGTATGCCCGCGTAGGAATCGAGCCTTAGACTGCTTTTGGATTTCTGGGGGCCGTGACAGGCAATGCAATGTTTCGCGAAGATGTTTTTCACGACCTGGTAAGGGACAGGCTCCGCTGCAAACAGCGAGGAACCATTCAAGGCAAACAAGGTGATTGTGGTAAGAAGCACACGCTTCATGGTTGACGTCCGCTAGAAATTTATCGGGCGAAGGAGGGAATCGCAGCGCGCTGGCAGGATATAAATAGGATACAGGATTTCCAGCAAGGATCGCAAACGGAAATTGTCTTGAGAATCCACAACCCAAGATCGACATTTTCCCTTGCCCTGGACACTGGAGAACCCGATAACTAATCAATAGGTGTAATTAACTCCCTGTGCCGGCTCATCTTCGTGTAGTGTAACACGAATCGAACCGTGTCGCGGGTAAGTCCTGATCTTTGGATAAAAGGAACTGCTCTCTCATGGCTCACATCGTCACCGCTCCATGTCACGATTGCAAGTACACCGATTGCTGTGTCGTTTGCCCGGTCGAGTGCTTCTACCAAGACGAAATGATGCTGTACATCGACCCGCAGGATTGCATTGACTGCGAAGCCTGCGTGCCCGAATGTCCCGTCGAAGCCATTTTCCACCAGGACAAACGATCCGATAACATCGCTGCTGCTGAATGGGACAAATACATCCAGCTCAACGCCGACCGCTGCGCCGACCTGAAAAACTCAGGCGGGCACATCACCGAGAAGCAAGATCCCAAAGAGGGTCCGGAGTGCAAGAAGAAGTAGTCCGCTGCAATCGTCGGCCTGGGGTCGGGTTTGTCAAATCCCGAGGAGCGGAAACATGGGCTCCTTTCCCCTTGGCTGACTATTACCCACAAATTGAAAAGTGCGCGAGCACTGATCCCCTCTCCCCTGTACTCAGGGGAGAGGGTTAGGGTGAGGGGCGAAACCTTCAACCTTGTACGACCCGTCTTATTTGGTGGAAGGCACTTCCCCTCACCCTAACCCTCTCCCCTGAGTACAGGGGAGAGGGAATTAGCGCTTGCCCGTCTCCCTCTCCGCTTGTGGGTAATAGCCAGAGCCAGGGGGAGAGGGGGAAAGACTTGATGCCCCGCTCAAATCTTTGCCCGCCGCGAAGATTTTGGAAGTTAGGAAGTACAGATCACCTCCATGACCGGCATTCTTCTCATTCAACTTGGCACGCCGGACGAACCGACGACGCCTGCGCTACGTTCCTATCTTCGCCAGTTTCTAAGCGATCGCCGAGTCATTGAGGCCCCCCGTCTTCTGTGGTGGCTCATCCTGCACCTGAGCATCTTGCGCAAACGGCCCCAGGAGTCGGCAGCAAAATATCAGCGTATCTGGGACTCGAACACAGGCTCGCCCCTGATGCACTACACCAAACGGCAGACTGAACTATTGCAAGCGGCAATACCGCACGTTCCGGTACGATTTGGAATGCAGGTCGGCAATCCTGCCGTCGGCGCTGTCGTCCGCGAGATGATCCGTTCGGGGATCGATCGGCTGGTGGTGCTGCCGATGTACCCCCAATATTCTGCCACTACTTTCGCCTCCGCAACCGATGCACTTTTCACGACACTCCTGAAAGAACGTCGAGTACCGGCACTGCGCATTGTGCCGCCCTACTACGACCATCCAGCATACTTGGACGCAATGACGACCGTCATCAAGGAAGAACTGGGCAACCTGATCTGGGAGCCGGAACACTACATTTACAGTTTTCATGGCCTGCCTCAAGTATACGCCCAGCGCGGCGATCCCTATCCACGGCAAGTGGTGCAAACGACTCGTGGGCTTCAGCAACGACTCCAATTCCCAAAGGGTCGATGGACGCAAACCTATCAATCCCGCTTCGGCAGAAGCGAATGGCTCAAACCCTATACCGATGATGTGCTGGGAAAGCTCGCCAAACGAGGCGTGAAGCGGGTTTTCGTGGCCCTGCCGGGCTTCACGTCGGACTGTCTCGAAACGCTCGACGAAATCGGGCACGAGTCGTCCACACACTTCAAGGCATGCGGTGGAGAATTGCTGCACGCCTGCAAGTGCCTGAACGATCATCCAGCCTGGATCGACGCCATGAAACGAATCATGCTGGAAGAAGGGGCAGGGTGGATCAAGGAATAGTGGTCAGTGAATAGTGGTCAGTGGTCAGAAAATGCAAAGACAACTGCGGTGATGGTATTGGTATTTACTGACCACTGACCACTGTTCACTGACCACTATTCCTTGACCACTGACCACTATTCACTGACCAGTCTTTGGAATTTTCTGCCGGTTCTATCAATTATTCCGTTTCGTGAGATGACAGAGCTTGGGCAAGTCATCGGTGTAACTCCGAAGATGATGACGGCCGGTACAACGCATCCAGAAATCAACATAGGATAATGTTGACATATCTTTGCTTCTGCAATCATATATATCCAAACGCTTTGATTTTCAGGCAAATTCGGTTCATTTGGGAGAGCCGATGGAATCGTCGCAACTGCCGCGCGTTCAGAATTCGGAGGAGAAAATCCCTGAATCGAACCTGATGGCCACCGCGATCTGCGCAAACGACAATCTTACCCCGCTCTTGGTGCGTCCCGGTTCAGCACCGATTGTGGACGCAGCCATGCCGGAGGTCGATAGCGTTTTGCTGGGTCGTTGGCGCATCGTCGCCTGGGCTGGAGTCGGCAGCGCCAGCGTGGTTTTCAGGGGGAAGCATGTCGAGCTCGATCTGCCGGTTGCCATCAAGATCGTGAACCGGGCCGGCTATCCCGATCGTGCCAAGGCAATCAATCACCTGCGCAACGAAGCCGAGGTCTTGAAACAGCTTCATCATCGGAACATCGGGCGGCTCTGGGATTTCAGCAACGACCCCGATTGTCCCTTTCTGGTGACGACATTCGTGGAGGGACCAACACTCGGAGAGGCGATCCGGCATCAAGGCAAGCTGGATCGCCGGCAAGTGACCCGTGCGGCCCAGTGCGTCATCGAAGCGCTGGCACATGCCTGGGAATTCGGCATCGTCCATCGCGACGTCAAGCCGGATAATCTCATCCTGGCTTCGGATCAAACCGCGAAGATTATTGATTTCGGACTGGCTGCCATCGTCGATACCGTTGTCCCGCCTGTAGCGATGGTGCCGGCAAACACCTGGATCGGGACTGCTGCCTATCTTGCACCCGAGCAGGCCCGCAGTACTTCCACGGTCGATCATCGCGCTGACATCTATGCACTGGGAGCGACGATGTATCACGCGATAACGGGGCGATTGCCGTTTGAAGGCGGCAGCATTACCTCGGTAATTCTCAGGCGGATGAAAGAGGATCCGGTTCCGCCAATCGAGTACGTGCCCGAGATCGGCAAGAGTTTTTCAGCGCTCTTGATGCGCATGATGGCGCGCGACCCCGACGAACGATTTCAGACCTACGCGGAGCTGGAAGATGCACTGGAAGGGTCGGTTTGAGGAAATTGCGTCATTTCAGGCTGTGCGAAGTTTAGAACCTTTCAGCACGGATCGACAAACGCGCATCCAAACCCCATAATGGCATAACGGAATCTCGACAACCAGTGAATCCGCGATCTTTCTGTACCTCGCAAGGATCGACATGCCCGACACTGTTGAACCGACTCACGAAGCGCTGTTGCGGTTATGCTTAGCCGTGGACCCGAAACCCTGGTATCCGCGCATCTATGCGCGGACTTCGGGTGTAAACCGCGACAGTCTCGACATCCCCTTGAATGATTTACGTCTTGCGGGGTTGATTCAACTCACAGAGTGGGAAGCCGGCATCGGGCAGGGCTATATCCTCACCGATCTGGGTAAGGAAGTCCTCCAGAATTCCGCCTTTCTGGAACAATTCAAAGCCTCTTTACAAACGCCGCCGGCCGAGACTTCGCCCGAAGCGCAGCCCCCCGGCGAGCCGGATGCTCCGACCACCTATCAACGAGGAGAAACGGCTCGCAAGGGTTACTACGAGCCGGAACCGCCGCGCGTGATGCCGGTTCTGTTGATCTTGAATCTCCTGACGTTCGGGGCCGCGTTTGTCGTGGCGATTCGCATGGGCAAGCCGCTCAATGACTTCATATTCAACGGCGACGCGGAGGTGTTGCACTCGGCCGGTGCCCTGGAAGCAACCGACCTGATTCACGGAGAGTGGTGGCGGTTATTGACGTGCTGCTTTTTGCATTTCGGCCTGCTTCATCTGGGCGTGAACATGTATGCCCTCTATGTTCTGGGCGGATTGGAAGCCCTTTGGGGCAGCACTCGTTTCCTCATTATCTTCTGTTTTTCCGGCCTGGGAGGAAGTTGTGCGGCGATGATATTCAATCCAGGCTCCCCGACAGCGCCGATTGTCCTTGCCGGCGCTTCCGGTGCGCTCTGGGGTCTGATGCTGTCTTTGTTCGCGTGGGTGTGGTTGAACCGCAAGCATCTGCCTCCCCAAGAGGTATCGGCCCGATTTCGGCAGTACGGGTTTATCGTTTTGCTGAATGTCCTGGTCAGTACGTTGCCGCACGTGAGTGCTGCTGCACATTTCGGTGGTGGGGTCGTCGGGTTTCTCACCGGAACGCTGTTGCATTACCATCGATTTTCCGTTGGGCCGCGCCGAATGGGCATTGCTATGCTGATTGCCTTCCTGCCGGCGTTATGTTTCGAAGTGATGATCGGCACGATGGCGAACAATTCGCAATGGCAGCAATTGATCGAAGCGGAAGAACGCCGCACGGAAAAACAGGCACAGCAATGGTTCAAGGATAAGGATGTTGTCGCAGTGGATCGCACGACGGCAGCGCTGGAGGGAATTCAAACAAAAGTGCTTGGGAATCGAAGAAAAAATCGTAACTCTCGTATATCATCATCCAGCGCGCACGCGTTTCTGAATCGCCCGAATCGCCCATTCAGCAGCCTCTCGAATGAGAGGTTCCTCATCCATCATTGCTCGTTCCAGCGCTGGAATCGCTCTTTCATCGCCTCGATTGCCGAGGATGATGGCCGCATTGCGAAGCAGTCCGCGCCTTTTGGTTCGCATGATCGCCGTGCCACGAAATCTTTGAGAGAATTCTTGGTCGTTCATATTCAGCAGGCCGATCAGGTCGATCGCTTCCAGGTCGGTGCGATGGGTAAATGGTACATTTGATTGGCCGGCTTTCCGATTCCAGGGGCAGACATCCTGGCAAACGTCGCAGCCAAATAGCCAGTCGCCTATCTTGGGACGCAGTTCCTCGTCAATCGATGTGCGCAGTTCGATGGTTAAATAGCTAATACACTTGCGGGCATCGAGCCAGCCCGGCGCGGTGAACGCCTGGGTGGGGCAGGCATCGAGACAGGCCGTGCAAGTTCCGCAATGACTTGCCGCGTGAGGTGCATCGGCTTGCAATTCGATGTCAACCAGAAGTGCGCCAGAAAGAAGAAACTCCCACGGTGCTTGTCGATGAGCATCGTATTCTTACCGATCCATCCCAAGCCTGCACGCCGGGCGAAATCCCTTTCCAATAGTGGAGCACTATCCACCACTCCGCGCCCATTGCACTCGGGCACTTCCGTTCGTAGCCACGCCAGAAGCTGATCGAGTTTTTCCCAGAGAGTATCGTGATAGTCCGGCCCCTGGGCATACCGTGCCACTCTTCCCATCGACGTATCGAGATGCGATGGTGCTCCCTCGGCATACTCCATCCCGACCATGACCACACTGCGAACCGTGGAAAGAATCGAACGCGGATGCCGGCGAGCTTCTTCATGGCGCTGCATGTAGGTCATCTCGCCCGCATAACCACGGTCAAGCCATTCCTGTAGACGATCGAAGCCATCGGCAGCAGTGGCGGGCGCAACGCCGGAAAGCGCGAATCCGAGTCGTCGGGCTTCGGCTTTTAGAAGAGTTTCAAGAGTCGGAAGAGTTCCAAGATTCAACGTCCAGGTTCCAAGTGGGTGTGGCAAAATTTCCTGGCATACCTAACCCTTTGAGGGCAAATGACTTTCCCAGTAGACCTTCCATTGGTCACTCTGTGAAAGCGATTCGATCCCCATGATGGCCTCGGCGTTCGGCGGATCCCAGCGCATTCCTGGGCCTTTCACACGTTCCGTAAGTGTTCTGCAGGTCGCTTCCGTTGGGCCGCTGCCAATCTGCCACCCCTTGGCGATGAATTCGGGATAGCGGATCATGTCCGACCGCTCGCTCACGTAAAAGAGCAACTCGTCGGCGTGCGCACGCTGGCCTCGTTTGAGGCCGACGCGCCATTGTAGGAGCGACTCCCAAGCAGGCTTGTAGCCTTCGTGCTTGAACAAATGGAGCAGGTCCACCGCCCATTTCTTTCCCGTTTCGTCCCCATCACCGTAGATTTCCCGCCGCGTTTTGTGAACGCGCTCGCTCAGGTGATAGAAATCCAGACCCAGCGCATCCAGATTCAGATTCTGTCGCTCGACTTGATTGCGGATCCACGGCGCGCCGTCGACATTGCCGATCTTCTCGTCCGCTTCATCCAAATGAATGCGGTCTGCTTCTCGACGCATCAGGCGTCCCGCTACTTGGTGGTCGCCTTTGGTCCCCGACACCAAGCGATGGTCTTGCGTTTCGTCGTAGAAGGCTACGATCTTGAATTCCTTGTATTTCTGGTCCGTGCCGACTTTTCGAGGCGGCAGAGGCTTTGCCTTCTTGCCGCGACGCCGACGCTTTGCCTTGGTCTTCTCACGCCGTTTCTTTTTCTCGACGTCCGTCACCTGGGGCACCATCACCCCATCGCTGCCGAAGTAAACCCGCGTACCGGCCGCTTCCGTTTTGCAATCGCTGGCCGACCAATTGACGGGTAACTTTCCCTCCTTCTGCGCTCGCGCGATCTGCGCCCCTCCGTCTCCACTAGGCACCGGAATGATTCGCCGCTGATCTGCACTTGAGCCGTACGACCCAAGTTGTCGGCTGACTTGTCGAAGCTCCTGCCATCACGGTTGAGCCGACAGGCCATCTCGCGCACGCCCAGGCTGATGGTCGCTTCGACCGCATCGACCCAAGCGTCCAGCGGTGTCGTTGTGCCTTCGTCCGGCGAATGCCAGCGCCGCCGCCACAGTCGGATGCGGCCGTTGATCGTCAGAATGCTGTACTCCTGCCGTCCTTTATTTCGCTTGCTCTTTCCGGTCTTCGCATCCTGCGGAGGGGGGAAAAGCGGCTTCCGCCGCATCGATCCGCATCTGGGCTGCTCGCTCGAATGCCTCACATCTCAGCTTTGCGAACAGGTCGCGAACTTGCTCCTCACTTCCCGAAATGATGTGGCCTCGCGTCGCGTCGTTGACTGCATCCGCCACCTTTCCAAGGATTTCTTCGACCCGTTGTCGCATTGATTCAATGTACGCTTCGCGGGAAAACTTCGGTTCTGGCTGCATGATAGGATCCTGGTCATGGTGCTCAATTCCTTCCGCTCAACACACCTTTTACCTATCTTGACCAAACTACTCAAAATGCGCCAGGAAATTTTGCCACACCCGTTCCAAGTAGACAGCAATCCAAATAAGGTCATGAGTAGACAGAATATGGCCATGTCGTGTACAATCCTTCGTGTGGAAACTCCAAACCAGTCTACTGCGGAGCATCAGGTCGGTGTCACAAATGCCCAAGAGAACAACCCAGACCCCATTCTTGCCCAGCTCACACGACAGATGAACGCGGAATTCCAGGCCGGCAAGTACAGGGAAGCTGGCACGATCGCTCTTGAAATCACTGCCCGCAACAAGGACGAATTGGCAGCAGTGTTCCAACAGCATCGAGTGACGGTACTCCATCTCGATCATGAAGCGTTCGGTATCTACGAAGGGCAAATTGAGCCAACTTATGACATCCACGTAGATGGGCGAACCGATGATGTTTTGGCGGCTAGTTCAGAATTCGGCAAACGCCATGCACAAGAGATGGTGCTGATTGCCCGGAAATTCAGGGAAGGGGAGAGCGACCCCGATGAACGAATGGGTTTGACCATCACCCTTCACGCTTCGGTGCCGATCGATGAAGCGGTCATCATTGCTGAACTGGTGAGGACGTATGGGTTCAAAGGGGCGACCTTTGCGCCGAAGCGCGAAGGTGAAGTCGCTATCTACCATACGGACAATCTGGGCATGAGCGGGCACCAGTTTCTTGCCGCTGCGTCTGCCCTGATCGAAGAGTTGAAAAGATATTATTCGCAATTAACATTTGGGATTCAGAAATTCATCATACAGATGCCACGCTTATGACCAACGAACGATCCATTGACGAGCTTGTAGAAGAGTTTAACGCCAGGGCGAAAGCCGAGGGCCGGTACGACGGCCGGGCATTCTGGGAGGTTCCGTCTCAGTCGGGATCCATTGTGAATATTCCTGAGACTCCAGAATCGTCCGGACGGGTCTCCCGGCTTCACAAGCGCATTGCCGAACTAAAGCAAGCGGTTGAAGGCCCTGGCCCGGCGGAGGAGATCCCGGAAGTAATCGGCGATGCTGTGCGAGCGCAGTTGCTACTGCAGGAGAAAGCCCAGGCCGAACAACCGGCGGCATAGGTTTGTCGGGGTTATCGAGACGCTGGGCCTCGTGTTTGAGTGGCGATTCGAGAGAAAGCGTTGTCCCAAGTTCCATATTGGTAACGCTCATTCGGGATTTTGGGCACTACGCGACTATCATGACCAACGGTATCGATTCCGGTGCCACGGCTTCTTCTCGACCATTATGTTCGAAGTGAATGTGATAACCTGCGGGCAATGCTAATTCGCAAGGAAGATTTTGCCCGAACAAACTAATTGCTTCTGGACTTCCAAACACTAAGAGTGCGTCCCCGTCAAACGTCACATTTACGGGACCAACCGCAATTTGAACAACTAAAGCCGATGAAACTCGACTGCTTGAAGCTGGGAACACAATCTTTCCTGCCACTTCGTGAGCCAACTCGAAAATTCGTTCGGCAATCGCCGCGAACTCAGATGGAGTTGCGGTGATATGCGCTCCGAAAACGCACCGGGATAATAAGTAACCTCCACACCAGAACCCTCGTTTGCCGTCTCTGAATTCAGTGAAACTTGAGACTCTAATCTAGGCCAACTTGATCTGACTATTCTCGTCGATTGCGATACTCGAAAGCTCGCCGTTATCCTTGGTGAAATGCACCATCGGTACGATCACATCGTCTTCCGGCACGCGATCGGTCGTCACTCCGGTTGCCAGGTAATTGATGCCTCGAAACGTACCTTGCGCTTCGGTGGTCCAGGTTCGGGAGCCGACGCGAACCGTCTGAATGACCGCAATGCGCTGTCCCGATTGCAGGGAACGCAGTAGTTCAACTTGCTTCGGATCGAGTCGTCGAGTGGGCAACTCGATTTTGTCGGGGATGCTCACAGTTTCTCCTCCCGGATGGGCGTACCTCGCACCAGGGCGATTCGGCCCGTTCGTGCCAACTCTAAGATTCCATATGGGCGCATCAGTTCGATAAAAGCCTCGATCTTCCCTTCCTGGCCGCTGACCTCGATCATCAGCGTGTCGTGAGTAATATCAACCACCCGGCCCCGGAACATTTCCACCAGCAGCGATAGTTCCACGCGCTGACTGGATACTGCCTTGACCTTGATAATCATCAGGTCGCGCTCGACATAATCTTCGCTGGAAATGTCCATGACCCGAACGCAGGTGACGACTTTATCGAGTTGCTTGCGAACCTGTTCGAGGTCGCCATCATCGCCGTGGACGACGAAAGTCATCCGGGATAAATCGGCCACTTCGGTTTCGCCGACGGCTAGACTATCGATGTTGAAACCGCGTGAGGCGAGCATGCCGGAGATGTGCGCCAGCACACCGGGTTGATTCTGCACGATCGCCGAGAGAACGTGTCGCATTCGAGAAAACACTCCATCAAGATCAGGGAACAAAAGATGTTTTACGGTGAGGAGGGGAAGCGTTCAATGAGATTTCCGGGCGTTGAAACACCCGGCCACCTTCAAACCACCGCTACGCGGTGAACGGTAACCGCGTAGCGGTTGTTGAAGGTAGCCGGGTGTTTTAGCACCCGGATAAGTCCAGGTTAACTGTCGGCGTCGCGTAGCGACGCTTGAGCGACGCAACACGCGCAAACCGTGTCATGCACCCAGAAATCCGATGGCGGATTGCCGGGTATTTCGTAAGGTTAAACTCATCGCTACCCAATTTCTCCTCTCATCTTCCAGGAGATCGGCATGTTCCGCATCCTATCCGCATTGATCTTATGCCTTTGGTTCTCCGCAGTCTCGCTTGCCGGCGAGTGGACCGCAAAACAGGGCCCGCTGATGACGAAGTGGGCCAAGGATGTCACTGCCGACAAAGTACACCCGGAATATCCCCGTCCGCAAATGGTTCGCAAAGACTGGTTGAACCTCAACGGGTTGTGGCAACTTGCCTTTGCCGGAAAGGATGAGTCCGCACCGTTCGGCAAGGATCTTCCCGAAAAGATTCTCGTACCGTTTCCCGTCGAGTCAGCGCTATCGGGGGTCATGAAGCATGGCGATCGACTGTGGTATCGCCGCACTTTCACCGTGCCGAAGCAATGGGGCGATAACCGCGTGTTGCTCCATTTTGGAGCGGTCGATTGGGAAGCCAGGGTCTGGGTCAACGGCAAATGGATCGGTGAGCATCGGGGCGGATACGATCCGTTTTCGTTTGACATCTCCGGGGCATTGAAAAAAGAAGGCGATCAAGAAATCATCGTGGGCGTTTGGGATCCGACCGATGGCGGCCCGCAGCCGCGAGGGAAACAGGTCAAAAATCCGGGTGGGATTTTCTACACTCCTACCACCGGAATCTGGCAAACCGCCTGGCTGGAACCCGTGAATCGCGCGGGCTACATCCAGTCGCTGAAAATCGTGCCGAATATTGACAAGGACGAAATCACGATCTCCGTGTCGCTCAGCCAATCTCTCGGAAAAGCACTCACTTCCATCGAAATTCAGGATGATGCAGTGGTTTACAAGGCCAGTGGGTTCGATAGTTCTTTCACGTTCAAAATCCCCGATGCAAAGCGCTGGACACCTGAAACGCCCAAACTGTACACTTTCCGCGTGATCGTGCGAGGAGAGAAAGCATCGAGTGGCACCGATTCGGTCGAGAGTTATTTTGGGATGCGGAAAATCGAGGTCGGCAAAGACGACAAGGGGACGACGCGCATCCTCCTCAACGGGAAGCCTTATTTTCAGGTTGGGCCACTCGACCAGGGTTTTTGGCCGGATGGACTCTATACCGCTCCCACGGATGAAGCCTTGAAATTCGATATCGAGATGACCAAGAAACTCGGCTTCAACATGACTCGCAAGCACGTCAAAGTTGAGCCGGAACGCTGGTATTATTGGTGCGATAAACTTGGGCTATTGGTGTGGCAAGACATGCCGAGCGGCGACAAGAGCATCGATCCTGGGAAGGGGGAGATTACTCGCAACAAAGAATCGGCAGCCCAATACGAGGCCGAACTAAAAGCCATGATCGATGCGTTGCGGAATCATCCTTCGATCGTCATGTGGGTTCCGTTTAATGAGGGCTGGGGGCAATACGACACGGCGCGGATTGCCAAGTGGGTCAAGGGTTACGATCCAACCAGGCTCGTCAACAGCGCCAGCGGCTGGAATGATATGAAAGTCGGCGATGTCTTCGATATTCATTCGTATCCCGGTCCCGATTCGCCGAGGCCTGAAGAGAAACGGTCGGCCGTCCTGGGCGAATTCGGCGGGCTTGGGCTTGGCTTGGACGGTCATACCTGGGAGAAGAAAACCTGGGGCTATCAGGGCGTGAAGGATCGCGCTGAATTAACGTGCAGGTATGAGCGCCTCATGCGAAAAGTACACGACCTCAAGGAAAAACCCGGCCTCAGCGCTGCCGTGTATACCCAAATCACCGACGTGGAAACCGAGGCCAACGGACTATTAACATACGATCGCGCGATAGTGAAAGTCGATGAGAAGCGCATTGCCGCGGTGAATTCAGGTGATTTATCCAAGATACCCGCAATCAAGGAGATCGTTCCGACGGCGGCGACAAAAGAAATCGTCTGGCGCTACACCTTGACCAAACCCTCCGAGGCCTGGTTCAAACCCGACTTCGATGCCTCAACCTGGAAGGAAGGCAAAGCAGGATTCGGGACGGAGGGAACGCCTGGTGCGATGGTTCGCACGGAATGGAAAACGCCCGACATCTGGATTCGCCGTGAATTCGAGTTGCCGCAACACTCGTACAACACTATATATCTTTCAATGCACCACGATGAGGACGCAGAGGTCTACCTTAACGGCGTCCTTGCGATCAGAGTCACCGGGTGGACTACCCAATACGAGGAATTCTCGATCAGTGAAGAAGCTCGCAAAACCGTCAAGGCGGGTAAGAATACCATCGCGGTGCATTGCAAACAGACCACAGGCGGCCAGTACATTGATGTGGGGCTTGTCGAGATCAAATAAAGGTTGGAGTTTCACTCTAAGCTCAAACCATCAAAAGATTCATTCGAGAGAATAGAATTTCGCTTGGCCCGGAAGAAGTTGTCAGAAAGACTTGGGTGGATTTGTCGACTTCAGAAACTGTGTTATACATTCTAAAGTAGTCCGTTGCGAATCTTCTTCCATATCATTTGGTGACAACCTCCGATGGCCGCACCCACGACTGCGAGTATGTTCTTTGAACTGCTCCGCCGCAGTCGATTGATGGATGATTCCCAGCTCGACTCCTACCTCAAGCAACATCCGACTCTTTCCGATCGCCCCGATGAGGCAGCGGCCCAACTAGTCCACGAGGGATTACTGACTCGCTATCAGGCACAGATTCTGCTTTCCGGTCGATGGAAACGTTTTTTTCTGGGGTCGTACAAGATTCTCAAACCCCTGGGCAAAGGGGGCATGTCAACGGTATTCCTGGCGGAACACGTATCGTTGCATCGAAAAGTTGCCCTCAAGGTATTGCCATCTCAGCTTGCAGACGACCCCGCAACTTTGGAACGATTTTATCGCGAAGGACGAGCGGCCGCGGCGCTGGATCATCCAAATCTGGTGCGGGCTTACGATATCGGTCATGAGGACAACCTTCACTTTCTCGTCATGGAATACGTCGAAGGCCGAGACCTCGGTGCCATCCTGGCACATAAGAAACCGTTGCCCATCGAATCGGCAACTGCCTGCGCCGTCTGGGCCTGCACCGGCTTGCAACATGCATACTCGAAGGGTTTGATTCATCGGGACATCAAACCTTCCAATCTGATGATCGCCAAGCAACCCGGCCTGAAAATCCTCGACATGGGATTGGCCCGATTTTTTCTCGATGCATCGGACGATCTAACGCGCCGATTCCAGAATAAGGGGCCGGTCTGCACTCCGGACTACGCGTCGCCCGAACAGACCCTTCCAGACAATCCAGTTGACATTCGTTCCGATATTTACTCGCTCGGGTGCACGTTCTATGCAATGTTGACGGGTGCCCCGCCCTTCACCGGTTCGATCACTCAAATCTTCACAGCACACCAGTCCGAGATTGCTTTGCCGGTGAGCCTGGTTCGCAAGGAAGTTCCCGACGGATTGTCGGCGGTGATCGCCAAAATGATGGCAAAGAAACCGGAAGATCGCTATCAGACACCGGCTGAGGTGCTCGATGCCCTCGCGCCCTGGGCACCGACCGGCCTTTTGAGCAGTAGTGGAACGAGTTCCGAAAGTCCAGCGACCTTTGCTGCCATGATCGACATGCCCTCGGCAGAAGAGATGGATACCGAACCTGAAAATGGCAACATGGCAATGACTCTTCAAGTCGACGTTGTCGCAGTCACGTCCGCATCGACGCCGCCACCGGTTTCAACCCGGAAAAAGCTACGCGGTTCCGCGAACTGGACGCTTTGGGTCGCAGCGATAGGGACCGCATTGTTGGTTGCCGTGTTGGTGGGGTATCTGTTCGTTTGGAAGTGAAGACGCATGGGGCTGCACAAAAGTTCTAAATCACGTTTTTGCAGAGGACGCGACGTGTTCAGAATAGGCCGGATCAAGCTTCTTGTACAGCACGATTACTTTACTAATCAAGTTCGGCTATTCCGACATCCCGAAGGTTATTCAATCCATCATCGCATTGGTCTCCTACGGTGTCTCCCAGTTTGTTCAGCCACATGACTTGCAATTGATCTTCAGCGGTTTTGGCAAGCCAAAAATCGATTCGTCCCAAAGGCTGCCATGGTCGCCCTTCACAAACAAAGGAGGATCAATCTTCTTGTGCCATGATCTTTTCGATGTCCCTCGAACCATATAGGATGCGAAGAACTTCAATCGTGTCCTCGACCGCTTGAAACAAGATAACATAAGGAGGCACTGAGGACGACCACACTCCAAGTCGAATATCGTCCCGTGCTCGCCCTGTATTCGGAAAATTGGCGTGAAAGCGGGCTTTCTCCAGAATTGCGTCAATGAGTCGATCTGCCGCTTCGGAATTACGTTCTGCAACTAGTCCCACGCTTCATTTAAGTCGGCTTTTGCGCGGTCGGTAAGCCGAGGTTGTTTGCTCATGCGATGGGAGTACCTTTGGCCTTGATTCGCTCTCGTCCGCCGGCCTTGATCTCGTCGGCGACCTTATCATCGAACACGGTCGATTGGCCCATCTTTGACTGCTCAAGAGCGATATCGACATCACGCTGGAGAGCTGCCAATTTCTGTTGTCGCTCTTGAAACTGTTCGCGAAGAACCTGCAGGCCCTCGATTACAACATCGTCGGCGCTAAGGTAATGTCCGGCGGCGAGTTGTTGAGAGATGAACTGTTCCAACTCCAGTGTGACAGAAACTTGAATGGTCATTGATTTCTCCGGCAACCTTTTCCTAACAAGATACACTCAATTCACCACTTTTGTCAAACCAAGTCGATTCACGCCGAAAGCGAAGGCCGTGACCAGATTCTCTGGGGGGTCGTAGCGGCGGCATCCTGCCGCCGAGAGGTTGCAGACGGCGGCAGGATGCCGCCGCTACGACAACCTCCCAGAGAATATGGCTGCACCCAAAGCGAAGACCGTTGACCGAGGGGAGAGGGATAGAATGGTCGACCGGTTATTAGAAAACACTGCGGTCGCCAAAAACCGATTCACCCCAAAGGCTGCCAGGTTCGCCCTTCGCATCCCAACATTTCATTCGCTGATGTGGGCCCATCACTGCCAACTGCATAGGCATCCGGTTGTGCTGCATCAGCACGTTCCGAAGCCTTGATCAAGGGGTCCATTATCGCCCACGCCCGCTCGATTTCATCGCTGCGCATGAAGAGAGTTGGGTCGCCCTGGATGGCGTCCAACAGGAGCCTTTCGTAAGCCTCGGGCAGACTGCGTTCGCTGAATGCTTCCCGATAATCGAACGCCAGATCGCGGGGCTTCATCCTGGTTCCCTCGACGCCAGGCTCCTTCGTCTGAAATTTGAGGCGGATTCCTTCGTTCGGCTGAAGCACCAGAGTCACTCGGTTGCAATCGAGCTGTTCGCCCGCCGGTAATGGGAAAATGATGTGCGGCGGGCAGCGATATTGAATCACGACTTCGCTATAGCGAGATCGCATCGCCTTGCCCGAACGCAGGTAGAAGGGAACATTCTGCCAGCGCCAGTTGTCGATCTCCAGACGGACAGCGGCAAATGTCGGCGTTCGTGAATCTTTCGGCACTCCCGGTTCGTCGCGATACCCGGCATATTGCCCCACGGAAACACATTTGCAAGCATCGTCGTCGCTCTGGATTTTGACCGCTTCCAAAACCTTGATTTTCTCATTGCGCAGTCGATCTGCAGAGTATTTGCCCGGGTTGTCCATGGCGACGAGAGTCATCACCTGCAGGAGATGACTCTGAAACATATCCCGGAGAACCCCGCTCTTATCGTAATAACCTCCTCGTTGGCCGACGGCCACTTTCTCAGCTGCCGTGATCTGCACGTGATCGATGTACTGGTGATTCCAGAGCGGCTCGAAAAGCGTATTCGCGAATCGAAAGATCAAGATATTTTGCACCGTCTCTTTTCCGAGATAATGATCGATTCGATAAATCTGATCTTCGCGGAAGTGGGCATGCAATGTTTCATTCAAGGCCTCGGCGGAGGCCAGGTCTTTGCCGAATGGTTTTTCGATGACCAAACGGCGAAAACCGCCGGCCTCATTCGAGAAGCCGGACTGCCCCAACTGGGTTGCGATTTGCGGGTAAAGTTCCGGCGAAACGGAAAGGTAGTACAGCCGGCGGCCACCCTGCTCGCCTTCACGTTTGGAAAGCCATTGCTGCAAGGAAATCAGCCCGTCGGCTTGCGAGGCATCGCCGGGTACATAGAAAAGTTTCCGCGTAAACCGCGTCCAGGCACCGGGGTACCAGATCTCACCCATACTTTCGGTCGCTGCACGAGCGGGGCCTTCCAACCGGGTGCGGAATTCTTCCGAGTTGAATGTCGAACGGGCCACGCCGACGATTTGCGTTTCCTCGGGCAACAAGCCGGTAACGTCCAGTCGAAACAGGGCAGGGATGAGCTTGCGTGAAGTTAAATCGCCGGAAGCCCCTAAGATGATGACAGTTAATGGTGTCACGGCTAACCTTGAAAAGAGGTGAAGGATTGAGTTCGGATTGCCATATCCCTCGTTGTATTGGTACTCTCAAGCTCGAAGAGACCTTCGTCATCGAACCTTAAACTCAACCGGCATTCGCTATGCGCTTTCGATCCGTCTTCATCCTTATGGTTGTGCTAGCGCTCGGCGTGATGCTGGCGCTGTTCTTGCGGATGCAACTGGATGCGCAGTCCACTGCAGCCTTTGAGTGTTCCGCGTGGGGATCAGGAGGTCGCATGGCTTCACACCTCGACCAGCAATTCAACCTGGGAGCGTTTCGTCGCAGGGGCAAAACGGACGCAACGCGGCTTCGAAGGGCTGGTCGTGGATGATTCGCGCCTTTCCCGATCGGAGCACCGATGTGCCCGAGCTGGTCTTGAGCAAGGTCGGGCGTGAAGGCAAAATCCATATCCGCTGGTACAAATTGTCGGATGCGGCGAACACGCAGAACTGGGTCCACGCCCTGGCGGATCGCAAACCGGCACCGCTGGCGATCATCGGCGGCGATACGAGCGACCGTGCCCGGGATCTCGCTCGAGCGATCGCTGGGCAAGAGCATTGGCAAGGCTCGCCCCCGCTGTTTTTCATCACGACCGCCACGGTGGATGAACTTCGACCGGAGGACGATCCGGAGAAACCTTCCGAAACCCCTTTGCTGAAGATCTATCCCGAAAGGACATTCCGCTTTTGTTTTTCAAACCGCCAAATGGCCCGCGCCGTCTACGATTTTGTCTTGCAAAACCCCAACCTCCGTCCTCGCGGTGCCATCGATATCCAACCGGAAGCCGCAGTCAATGCCCTGCCGATATTCGGCGTTTCCGCCTGGAACGAGCTTGCTCCCAAAGCAGTGTTGCTGGCACCGCAGCGCGGCGAGTGTTTTTTACAGGACTGGAAGGACGACCCCTACTCCATCGACTTCAATAGGGCCTTGGTCGAAGAAGTTTTTCTGCATCCGCTCCCGCCGTATCCGCGAAGCAAGCCGCTGCCCTACAGTGTCGGAACTTTCGATCTTGCCAATCGTCACGAGCAAGAGCGGGCACTGCAAATCGTCCACAATATGCCGACTCCCCGCTATTCGCGGACAATCTTGTCTCTGCCCGCAAGCGCACGGTCAGCGCGCCGATTCCTTCGTACCTTGACGGGAGATTCCCCCTTGATTGGGAGAAGGCTGGTGGTTGTCACCGGCGATTCAATCAGTTTCAACACGGTCTACCGAGATAGCGAAATCATGTGGAATGTCCGCGACTTGCCCGTGCCTTTAGTCTTTTTCGCCCATCAAAACCCGATTGCCTGGGACGATCTGTTACCGCCGCCGAATGGAACGGATGAAGTTTTGCAAGCCGACGAGATCCTCCGCGTTCTCGTGGAAGGCAGTTATCCGGAAGGTACGGGGCTTCTGAGAGATGCGGATGCTCTGGCCGACCGCTTGCGGCATCGGACGGAAGTTCCCATCTTCGATGAGACCGGCAATCGGCACAGCGGCGGCGAGTACATCGTCTTCTTTCAGCCCGACATCCGACCGCTCGGACGAATTGAGTCAACCGCAGCCCTGACCGTCTGGCGTCGGGGCGATGGAGGGCAGTGGGTGCCGATCCGCCGCCGGCCCTTGGTCGTTCCTCCACCCGACCAAGGTTCGCTGGACCATACTGATCGAGGAGAACTCGATGCCGCCGAGTAATCTCTCCCCGTTTCGTTCCGGAAACACGCTGCGCGTTCTGCTTCCCGCCGGCTTGTTCTGGCTGAGCCTGGTGGGAGGGGCAGCCTATCTGCTCTATGAACGCTCAACCTGGGCTGAGAAATACGATCGACACGCGATGGAGGAATGGGTCAAGGAGCTGCGGCCCTTTCGCAAAAACCTGACCGAATTGTTGGAAGAATACCTTGCCAGCCCAACCCCGGAACGGCGTGAAGAACTTCAGGATCAGCTCAATGCCATGGCCGAGCCGATCCGAACCTTTCCGGGGATGTTGCCTCTGTTCCCGGAACTATACCGCATTCAAATTCGATTCCCGCAAGGCGATCACGCCGATATCGGTTGGGTTTCACCGGTCCCGCTGCCGCATTCTCCGGGGGCGAATCAGGAAATCGGCTCGGAAGTGCTTCTCCAGGTCAAAGATTCCGTCCACGAAAACGTGGTTGTGGCGGAGGTTCGCTGCGATTATCGGCTCCACGCCTACTCTCGCGCTGAGCTGGTGGAACGCCGGCGACAGAGAATGGTTCTCGGTATCGGGATCGTCGTCCTGGCCGGGATCACGCTGGCGGCCACGTCGGTCTGGCTGTTTGTTCGTCGCGAACGGCTGCGGGAAATCTCGCAGCTTGAGGCCGCTCGCGCCCTGGAATCGGCCAAGAATGCCGCCCTGGCCGAGCAACTGCGGGCTGAACAAGCCAAGAGCGATCAGGAAGAACTAGAGCGCCAGCTTCTGGAAGAAAAGCTGAAAGTTGCCGAGCAGGAAACTCGTGCGTCCGAAGCCGAGAAAACCTCGTTGCAGATGCGTTCCGAACTCTTTGCAGGCATCGGCATCATGGCCGGTTCGTATGCCCATAACATCAAGAATCTGCTGGTTCGTCCCAATGATCTTTTGACTCGATGTCTTGAAGTCGATGGCATTCCCAGCGAACAGACGGTGATGCTGGAAGAGGTCCGTTCGACTCTGGGAACCGTGACCGAACGCCTCCAGCAGATTCTCAAGACGGTTCGGCGCGATCCCAGCCGATCCGAGATGACGCACTTCGATCTGGCAGCGCTGATCCGCGATACCGAACAGACCTGGAGCGCGATGGGTCGGGAGAAATGGAAGCTCGCGTTTCAGATGGAATTACCCGCCGGCCCGGTGTGGATTCGCGGCGACCACTCGCACCTTCAACAAGCGATCGAGAATCTGCTCTTCAACGCACGAGACGCCGGCTTCGAAATGCGCAATCACGTTCGCGACGCGGCCCGGGCCGTGACCGAACCGGTCCGGCGCAAACAAGCTCTGATTGATGCCGCCTCGTGGCGCGGCCAGGTCTCAATGCGTCTTTTCCGCGAAGCAAATCAAGCGGTGCTGGAAATTCGCGACAACGGCATCGGCATGACCCCCGAGGTTCGGGAGCAATGTATACAGACCCACTTCAGCACCAAGCGCGACAACGCGATTTTCGAAGGCTTCACAGCGGGGATGGGACTGGGACTATCCTTTGTCGTGGTCGTGCTGGAACATCATCGCGCGACCATGGAAATCGAATCCGAGCCATTCAAAGGAGCACTCTTTCGGATTCGCTTTCCATTGGATGAAGAACCGGGAACCTAATCCTCCCCGTTCGGACACGGATGAATCCATCAATCGTTTGCCGCTCTGCGGCGAACGTCTTGTCTTGCCGCTCTGCGGCCTAAATCTTCCTGGGTCGGCGGCTTCCTTGGAACTTGAATCACTCCGAAGGTGGTAGCGAAAGCCGCGGAGCGGGAAGACAAAGACGTTCGCCGCAGAGCGGCAAACGATGAAGAACCATGAACAACCGGAATCGATTTCAAAAAAGGGTGTTTGATGGCCCAAATTTGTGTTTTCTGTGGTTCTCGATCCGGGTTGGCGTCCATCTATGCTGATGCAGCCCGGCATCTCGGTGAGGAAATCGGAATGCGCGGGCATGGTCTCGTGTACGGCGGCGGCCGGGTTGGTCTGATGGGAGTGTTGGCTCTCGCCGTGCTGCGCTGCAAAGGTCAAGTGGTGGGCATCATCCCCGAAAGTTTAGCGGGTGAAGAAATCGCGTTGCAGGAAGCCACCGAGTTGATTGTCGTCGAGACGATGCACCAGCGCAAGGCGCTGATGGCCTCCAAGGCGGACTGCTTCGTGGCGATGCCGGGCGGCTTTGGCACTTGCGATGAATTGTTCGAGATACTGACCTGGTCCCAATTGGGTATTCACGTCAAGCCGATCGCCCTCTTTAATGTGAATCGCTTTTTCGATCCGCTCTTGGAATGGTTGGATCGAATGGTCTCGGATGGGTTTCTCAAGCCGAGGTATCGGGAACGATTACAGGTTGCCGACACTCTGGATGAATTGTGGAGGTTGTTGGGGGTTTGAATCGGCATTCTTCAATTTTGCAACCTAAAGTTCTTCTCCAGCTCTTTCAGACGGGCGCTGTAAAGCGATTTTTCTTTGGAAGAGATCGGGAGGTTAATACTATTCAATTCGAAATCTTCCGGATGAACACCGAAGAACTTTCGAGACTCCGGTTCCACCTTCAAGAACCGGACGTCGACGAATGGAGCGTCCTCCCGGTATTTCATGAGCCAGCGGTCTCTTACCATCCGCTCCATTTGCATGGCATTCTCGCCATCGGGCCGAATATCGAGCAGAATATCTTCCTCGGGTTTGTATCCAAAAATGTTTTGTTTGGAATCTTTCCAGGCAAACACCTTGTCGACTTGTTCGAGGCTGTCGATGTGCTCGAGATAGACCAAGGGATTATGGATCTCGCCGACCGGAACAAACAAACAGTTCGTTGGTCGAACTTGGAGTTCCACAAGACCCAACCCCTTGACGTCCGGCTTTTTTTCGTTGGCGTTTTGATGTACCAACTGCTTGGTCAAGTAGGTAGTTACATGATCGAGTTCAACGTCGCTATGACTCATCCCGCTTAGATCCCCCGTACTCGGATCGACTGTCAGGAGGTTACCGTCGAGGACAACGAGAGAATTCGTCATTTTGGATTGAAAGGTTCGGCTGGCTCGAACGCGAATCGCATCGCCCCGGCCGCGAATAAAGACATTCTCAAACGTGATCGTCGGTGCTGTTTTCTCTGGGCCCTCCACCATCATCTTCATCATCTCACGAAGTGGATCGCCCAAAGTAACGACTGCAAGATCGTCGGCATCCTCCAGTGTGATCGAGCAATCGCGGAAGGTGCATTCCCCTCCGCCTGGAAAAGAAACGATGGTGGTGGGCGCGCGATCTCGATTCGGTTTGAGACTAAAATTGATTTTCTCAAATGTTAGTTTGCCTGCGAAGAGTTTGAAAAACTCCTGATAGGGCTCCCGATTCGGCGATTTCTCTGGAGCAACGAAGATGGGCCTAAAACCCTCGTCGGCGCGGATGGTAATATTCGTATTTGCTTGAACAAGTTTCTGCGGATTAACTGGAACCTGGCCTTTGGCGCGGACGAGAATAACACCATCCTCCTTGAGTGATTTGATTGCCTCGGATAGCTCTTTGAAGTACGGAGACTTCGCTTCGCTGCCTTCCGGGAGGTCGGGTTGCCAGACTCTGTAGTTGGCGGGTAACGGCTTTTCGCGCGAAGGCTTGCCGAGCGGATCATCGTAGAACCGTGGGATTCCCGGCAGCGCCATGGTGCCCAGAATGAGCTTGTCCGGCTCAGGTTCCAGGCGAAGTTCCGACATATTCGGGTTGAGTTTGAAGACATTGTTCAGCTGACGGGGATTCGCCGACAGACGGGCTAATGGATCCCGTTCAAATGGATTGGCAACGATGAGCCTGGCGGCAGAATCTTTGACAGGAATCCCTTGTTCCTTACACTCCGCAAAAGAGTATCCTTGTTCGCCGGACAGATACGCTTTCATCGCATAATAGCCGTTCGGCTGCGATTCTCCATCCACCTTCAAGCCTTCGTATAGCGTCGCAGGAGATCGCTCACCCTTTTGATCGATCAAAACCCCGATTTCGCTTGGTTGACTCGAAAACATGCAACGACCTGCCTGGACGTGGCAAGCAACCTGATTGGCCAACTCGACGACGGAGCCGTTCAGCATCACGGCGGTACAGCTGTCCAGAGTCACCTGTGCGGGTTTGCTGTCGGCAGATTGTACCTGGAAGAGGGTCTCTTGCGGCGCAAATGCGCATTCGGTGGTTTTGACATCCACCCAGCCATCGAGCCTGATGGCAACCGAGCCAGGTGCGAAATAGCAATGACGAAACTGAACATCCGTCACAGCCGCTGTTGATTTCGGACGGGTGTCAAAATACAGATCGGCAGGGCCAGGCTGAGAGGGCTTATTGTGCACGGGTACAAACCAACATTCGTCAAATTCGACTTTATCCAAACCAATTGCGTTAATGCCGCAGAAGGAAGGTTCGCAGTCGGCCGGCTCAATAAACTGGAACCGAATGCCGCGAAATCTGGCTTCGCAGGCTACGCCTTCCATGCCGCGCAGCGAAAATGAGCCCGGACGAACCATTGTCTCATCGTCGAGTGCTGTCATGTTGATACGAATCGTGGCTGGTTCCCTGGTACGTTCGCAATCCAGGAACACCTTTACACAGGTGAATGCATCTTTTTTTCCCAACCGGGTCAGATCGTACGTAGCGCCCGGCGTGAGTTTGATATGTGGCACGGAGTCTTTGAGATATTGCACCAATTCTGCCACAGTTTTCGCTTCGCGCGGCAATTGCGTGGGATTCCCGATGTCTTTTGGAGCGATGACGTTATTCGACGGGGGAGCATTCGCAAGGCCGGTCGAAGGCCGATGCGGAGGCTTCTCGTTGTCCCACAACCGGCGAGGCTCCAACGGATCTTTGGAATTCAGTCCGGAGATCGCATACAATCCCAGCGCCAAACCCACTGCCGCGATTCCAATCCACAAAGGCGACCAGCGGGGCGGCGAGGGCAAAGGCTTATCGTCATAGCGCAGTTGATTCAGCGCCGATTCGGAAACGGCGGGTCGGGAGGGAAGTTTCAACTTCTCCGCCAGGGACAGCAAATGAACGAGCAAATGATCGGGATGCTGATAGCGCTTGGCGGGATCTTTTTGCATCATTCGACCGAGAATCGCTGCAAGCTCATCGGGGATCGCCGAATTGAAATTTCTGGGATCGAGCGGGGCGACGTGCTGCTGACAGTGCAATTTCTTGGCTGCTGTTCCATCGGGGACGGGGGGGTGTCCGGTCAACACATGATAAAACGTGCAGCCTAGCGAATAAATGTCGCTCCGAATATCGGCACTGCGAGGCTCAATAGCCTGTTCCGGTGAAATATAGTCAAAAGTGCCGAGCGTCACACCCGATTGCGTCAGTTGTCCATTCGACGTCCGCGGATCGAGATTACGAGCCAGGCCCATATCGACTATTTTGGCCTTACCTTCAGGGGTTATGACGATGTTCGAGGGTTTGATGTCGCGGTGAACGACGCTTCGCGAAGCCGCGTGCGATAGCCCTGCCGCCACTTGCATCAAGTAATGAACGCTTTCCGCAACCGGCAGCGATCCGCCAAACCTGGTCATACGAGCGCGCAGATCCTCACCCTCGACGAATTCAAAAGCGATGAAATGAAGCCCTTGATCCTCTCCGCAGTTGTAAACGCGGGCCACGTTTTCGTGATCGAGTCGCGCCGCAGCCCGGGCTTCCTGCTTGAAGCGGGTGATGTTTTCCGGGTCAATCGCCATGTCGGGGGGAAGAATCTTCAGCGCCACAACCCGACCCAGATCGACATCGTGAGCCTTGATGACGGCCGCCATACCACCAACCCCGATCGATTCGATCAACTCATAATTGCCCAGTCGCCGGCCGGTAAGACTTTCGGCATGGGCTACATCGACAGAAGTTCCTTTGTGTCGATTGCTCGAGATCACGGTTGGGCTTGAATCATCTGAAGCAACCGGCAAGGAGAGAGGCGGGGTTGTGGGAGATGGGGTATTGCCCGGAATCGGAGCTGGCAGGGATACAGTCGGCGGCGAAACCGAAGGCGAGCCTGCGGTTTGGTGTCGATGCACCGAGGATCGTCCAGGTTCGGGATTGACGGGGATCGCCATAATCGGTCCACGAATGGAACGCACATTCTTGGGGTGGTCAGCAGGACGACCCGAATCATGCACGAACCGACCCACGTATAGATGCAGAAAGTGAAAGAACCCATCCAGGATTCCTGCATCCGCCAGATGACAAAGAAGGGACACATCCCTGCAAAAAAACACCCGCCAAACTAAAGACTGTCGTGGAGAGGAATTTAGCTTTACACAAGTATAGCCGGTTAATGAGGGGTCTGTCAATTCATTGCGTTGGTTTTTCGACTTCCGGATTCACTATCGCGGTCAATTTCTGCCCGGTGACTCCGGCAATAAGGTTTTCGGCGCAGATGCGAGCCATCTCATTGCGCGTCTGAATCGTGGCGCTGGCAATGTGGGGTGCTATCACGCAATTCTTCAATTGAAACAACTCATGATCCATCGGTAAAGGTTCCGGATCGGTGACGTCCAACCCGGCGGCGAAAATCGTGCCGTTGCGCAAGGCTTCGGCGAGGGCTTTTTGATCGACGAGCGGGCCGCGCCAGTATTGATGAAGACTGCATTGCGCTTCATCTGTTGAAACTGTTTGGTTGTGAACATGCCGCGCGTTTGCGGATTCAAATCGGCATGAACCGAGACAAAATCGCTCTGCGCGAGCAATTCTTCAAGTTCGACGTGCTTGGCCCCGAGTTCCTGTTCGGTTCTTTCATCCCGATTTCGTTTGGTGTAAAGGATGCGCATATCCCACCCAAACCGGCAGCGCTTCGCCATTGCCGTGCCGATGCGCCCCATCCCCACAATGCCCAGGGTTCGCCCCTTGAGATCCTGACCCAACCATCCGGTCGGCTCCCAGGTCAGCCAGCGCCCCGCCCTGGCGTCGTCACAGCTTTCGGTCAGTCTTCGCACAGCTGCGAGAAGTAGCGTCATCGCAATGTCCGCCGTCGCCTCGGTGAGAACGCCGGGAGTATTGCCGACCGCAATGCCTCTTTGCGTCGCGGCCGGGATGTCGATGTTATTGACCCCGACCGCGAAATTGCTGATGACTCGAAGCGCGGGAGCTGCATCCATGAGGGGTGCATCGATGCGATCAGTGAGCAATGCGACCAGGCCCACGCAATTCTTGACCTTTTCGCGTAACACTTCATAAGGGGGTGGCAGTTGTTCGGGCCAGACCTCCACATCGCAATGAGCTTGAATGCGTTGCAATCCTGCATCGGGTATCCGCCGGGAGACAAAAACACAGGGTTTCATCAAGGTTTCTTGGGTTGAGGGTTATTACAAGGATGGGGATTGGCGCGAATCGGCGATTCTGTCAAGCCGGATCGTTCGGGGGATTCTACCGGGCGCGGCGAATGACGGCGAGTTGGCGCTGACAGGAAGTTGGAGAAGTGGTAACGTCCCCGGCGCGTAACGGAAATACGCACCTTTCGCGAACAGGAGAAGAGGCAATATGACCCTATCCCGCTGGAAAATAATGGCCTGCATCCTTGTGCTGTCCGTCGGTGGACTTGCCGTGTGCGTCGGCCAATCAAATAACCAACCGCAAAAAGCCGAAACAAAACCTCCGCAACCTGCGCGCCCCATGGTGGCGGCCAACCCCGACAAACCCGTCGCGCCCTCGAGCGCTCCGGATACGCTGCCGCCCCTCCTCGGAACTGCCGGATCGATCCCGGCTGCACCGGTACAGGAGTTCGAACTCGAACTCCCCATGCCGCCGCAGCCTGCAACACCCCAAAACCGGACCGTCGAAGTGGTTCCCACGCTGGTCGACATACCGATAACTCCAGCTGTCCATAATAAAAAAGAAACCTTGCCGTTGCCGCGCGAGTCCAGCTCAACGCCGGTTGCGCCGACAAAGTCCAGGGTCGAAAAGGGTCCAATCACGGCGGATCCCGGCCCGGCCTGGAGTGAACCCGTCGCGCCTCCGATTCTGGAAGTTTCGCCGCCGCTGCCGAAGCCCACCCCCCATCCCGCTGCGCCCAAGATTGATGTGGAAAGGGTGCAACGTGTCGTACCGGTACCGGATCAAGCAGTCGAGGGGAACCCTCTGCCGAATGTCCCAAAGAAGACGGCTCCTGACCCATTTACTGTGCCATCGGTGATACCGTCGGCTCCGGCACCGGCGTTGGTTCCCGCAACTCCTGTGGAGCCGCGTGTCCTGCCCACAACACCAACTCCCACCTCTACGCCTCCTCTGCCAATCCAGACACCGACCGCACCGCGGCCCGCGTCGAAAGTTGCGCAGGTGCAAAAGTTGAAGATGCTTTTGCGCATGGGTGTCGGCATGCCTCGGTTCGAGATTCGCAACGCTACCGGTGAGGAATTGTTGCTGAAAGTGTACGCCGAGAAGATCGAGATGAAGAGCGCTCCGGAGGGTGTGAAAGCTTCTCCTCTGGCCGGCATCACTGCCAGCGGCAAGGTAAAGTTCACCAGCTCAGGGATCGAAGGAACCTGCGATGAGTTGTCGATCCTTTCGGGAACCGGAGAGGTGATGCTCAAGGGCAATGTGCACATGAAGACGAAATTAAAGGGGAAAAGTTGGAGTGAGATGACCGCCGACAAGATGATTTATCAGATCGGCGGTGCGGGGCTGTCGGCAGCCAGTTCAACCAGCCGATCCACGTTTACTCCCGTGGAGTATCACGAAAACCATTGAACCCAACCAACGAGCAAACGAGCCGGAAGCGTAAGCGACGGACAAGCTTCCGCCATCGCTAACGCTTCCGGCTCGTTCGTTGGCAGGTTGAGCCGTTACCAATCGGCGATGGGGGCCAGAGATGGTGGAAGCCTGTCCGTCGCTTACGCTTCCGGCTCGTTGGAACGGAGTCAGCGATTTTCAAGATTTGAATAGAACGAGAATGGACAACGCAGTAAGAAAACTGGACAATATGGAAATGGTAGCGATCACCCGCGAACAGTTGCACGCCTATCTCGATGACGCTCTCACCGATGCGGAGACAGCTCACATTGAGCAGGCTTTGCGCAGTTCGGAGGAGGTGCGCCTTCGTCTCCGTCAGGCGCGCGAGGAGCGCGATCGCGGTGAACATACGGTCGGCGCAATCTGGAGACGGTATCGGGTCAGTTGCCTCACTCGCGAAGAACTCAACGGCTACCTGCACGAAATACACGATGCCGAATTTCGCGCCTTTATCGATTTTCACCTGGGCACGATCTGCTGTCCAACCTGTCTTGCCAATCTGGATGACCTGAAAGAAAAACAGGCGGAATCGGCGAGCCGGCAACGTCGGCGCAAGATTTTCGATTCCAGTGCGGGTTTATTGGAATCGGTTCGCCGAACGGAGTAGTCCTCTCACAATCGCTTTCGGTAGCCGATAACCCACTTCTTCCCTAAATAAACCCCACTTGTTGGCGTACCCCTCTTAAAGACTCTCAACATTCAAGGAGTTGGTTTCATGGCCGCACGCGTTCAGTTTGAAGCTCCCGATTTCACTGCCGATGCCGTTATCGATGGAGAAATGAAGTCCGTTACACTGAGTAGTTACAAGGGCAAGAAGAATGTTCTGCTCTTCTTCTATCCGCTCGATTTTACTTTTGTGTGCCCGACGGAGATCATCGCCTTCAGCGATAAGATTGCCGAATTTGAGAAGCGCGACACCCAGGTACTCGGTGCGTCCATCGACAGCAAGTACTCGCACCTGGCCTGGATCACCCAGCCTCGTAGCGAAGGCGGACTCGGTGGACTCAAGTACCCTCTCGTCTCCGATCTGACCAAGAAAATCAGCACCGATTACGGCGTCCTCGCCGACCCCGGTTTTGCCCTGCGCGGCTTGTTCCTGATCGACAAGAAGGGCATCCTGCAACACATGCTCATCAACAACGCGCCGCTGGGCCGAAGCATCGATGAAGCCATCCGCATGATCGATGCCCTGACACACTTCGAGCAATTTGGCGAAGTATGCCCCGCCAACTGGAAGCCGGGTTCGATGGCGATCAAGCCGAGCGCTGCCAAAGAATATTTCCAAAAGGCGAATGCGAAGTAATTCGATTCCCGACGAATCGATCATCCGATGAAGGCGGGACCAGCCACCGGAATCGGATGATCCAATCCCCTCTGGTAGCATCCTCGCGCTCTTGACACTCTGCACGCTAATGCCAATCCTCACGAGGGCTTTCCTATGGCTGAAGGCAATTCCAGTTGGAAGATTGTCGAATGGCTTTGGGATCGGAAGGATGAAATCCGAAGGGCATTGGCTGGGATATATTCTTGGTTTCGCGGAGAGACTGAACGGAAGGGACCGGTTCCTGGCATTTTAATCGTGGGGGCAGCTGGCGTTGGGAAAACGACTTTGGCGAGATTGTTGTCGGGCCAGTTAGATTTCCTCTTAGAAACTCCATGGAAGTACGAACAAAGCATCGGAACCGAGCGATACTCTCTCGAAGATGACGCGGAAGTTGAGCTTGTTATTCCTCCAGGACAGCAAGATGTCTTTCAGCGTAAAGCGACGTGGGCTAAACTAGAAAGTGAATTCCGAGCCGGTCGATTTCGAGGCGTTATTCTTTTGAATGCTTATGGACACCACAACCTCAGTCCGGGGGTCAATTACAAGGGACACCCACTTTATCAGGGCGACAAGGAAGCTTTTCTTCGAACATTCTTTGAGGATCGTCAAACTGAGGAGGTAAAGATCCTTCAACACCTTATCGCGACTTTGCAGGTTGTTCCAAACAAAATGTGGTTAATCACGGTAGTTGTGAAACAAGATCTCTGGTGGCCGAAAAGACAAGTGGTTGAAAAGCACTATCAATCGGGACAATACGGAGACCTGATCCAAGAATTGCTCCAACGACACGACCCACACCGGTTTCGGCATGATTTGGTATTTGCGTCGCTTGTCATCGCGAATCTTGTTACGACGCAGAACGAACGATTGAAAGCCAATGCCGAGGGATACGATCATCAACTGCAAGTGCATTCGCTTCGAAGATTATTTGAAACGGTCGAAAGCCTGAAACAATGGGAGGTAGAATCATGAGCACGGCTCAAGCAGATGCGATCAGTTCGGAAACCGAAGATCTCGAAGTGCCGATAACTCCGAACACGCCGCAGAGACTTCTAAAACTGATGAAGGAATACTCCGAAAAAATGGATGCCATGCGCGCGATCGCGCTACAGATTCATGCTCGTGGAAATACTCGACAGTCACCGAACATCGCAAAGCTGTCCGGAATTGAACTCGCGGAACTACAATCGCGATTCCACGAAATGGAGCCCATGATTGTTGAGATCATTCAGCGTGCTGCAGGTCAGATCGAGCACATAAGGCTCGATGACTTAACTCGCCTTGAAATGCGAATACGGTCGACCGAAATAGAACACGCCTACGAAACAACCAAACTGTTAATGAAAGACCTTCCCACCAAGTTGTGATTCCGCTATTCCTCCGAGAAACCCCGCCATGTGGTCGAACTATTCCCGCCTCTTAACCACCTTCCTCTTCGTTCTATTCACTGTTGGTTTATTCCCGCTTCAGGGAGATGCTGCACCCAATGCCAAGTCGGAACCCGCCAAGGAAAAAGAATTCAAGGCACCCCCGATCAGTTTTGAGTGTCGCTGGGCCGATGGAAAGATCACGATCGACGGCAAAGCCGATGAACCTGCGTGGAAAGATGCCCAGGTCATCGACCATTTTTATCTCCCCTGGCTCGGCAAGAAGGCTCGCGCTTCCAAAACCTCAACCAAGGCCAAACTGCTTTGGGATCGAGAATATCTTTACTTCTTCGCCGACATGGAAGATTCCGATCTCTATGCCGATGAGAAAGATCACGACGGCATATTGTGGGATAACGATGTCTTTGAACTGTTCTTCAAACCCGCAGATGACAAAGGGGGCTATTACGAATTCCAGGTCAATGCCGCCGGCGCAGTTCTCGATATGTTCCTGCCCCGGCGCGGTGCCGGTGGTTTCAAGCGCTTTATCAAGGATGCCGATTTCCACATCGACGCCAAGGTGGTCTTGCGCGGAACGCTCAACAAATGGAGCGATAAGGATGAAGGCTGGTCGGTCGAGGGCCGGATTCCATGGAAAGATTTCCTGAAAACGGGAGGCAGGCCGGGAATCGAAGAGAAATGGAAGTTTGCCCTGTGCCGCTACGATTACTCGGTCGATTTCGAGGGGCCGGAACTTTCGACCTGCGCTCCGATGTCCACAAATCCATATCCGAATTTCCATTTCTTTGAAGATTATGCCACGCTGAAATTCGTCGGACCACCCAAAGTGTCGCGCAAACCTCACGGCATCGAGAAGCGCATCCCCGTGAACACGAGCACCGTGATCGGCAGGCCGGAGCCGCCGCCGCCCTACTTCGTGAAGCGTGTCTATCCGAACTTCATTCCGAATTTCCCCATTATTGTCAGGCATCAGCCAGGCTCGGACCTCTTGCTTTACGTTGCCGAAGAATGGAGCTACGGGAATACTTCAATTCGTCGGCTGCGCGATGTCCCGGATGTCAGCACTTCCGAAGAGTTGTTGAAGCCGGATGGGGTTGTCTATGACATCCTGTTTCATCCGAAATTCGCCGAGAACGGTTATTTCTACATCGGCTGGAACGGCCCGTCGGGCAAAACCGGCAAGCACACCAAGGTTAGTCGTTTCACGATGGACACCAAGCCTCCCTATGCGGTGGACAAGAAATCGGAGAAACTGATCATCGAATGGCCCTCGGATGGTCACAATGGCGGCGCGATCTGTTTCGGCAAGGATGGGATGCTTTACATCACTTCCGGCGATGGGACTTCCGATTCCGATACCAATGTCATGGGCCAGAGGATCGATACCCTTCTTGCCAAGGTACTGCGAATCGATGTGGATCATACGGACGAAGGGAAGACCTATTCGGTGCCCAAGGACAACCCGTTCATCGCAATGAAGGAGGCTCGCCCGGAGACTTGGGCGTTTGGTTTTCGCAATCCGTGGCGAATTCACTGCGACGCCAAGACGGGCCACATTTGGGTCGGGAATAACGGACAGGATCTGTGGGAACAAATCTACTTCGTGCAGAAGGGCGACAATTTCGGCTGGAGCGTTTTCGAGGGCAGCCATCCCTTTTACGAAACTCGCAAGCTTGGCCCCGCGCCTCACACCCCACCCGCCTTCGAACATCATCATTCCGAGGCGCGATCGATGACGGGTGGACTGGTTTATTACGGAAAGAAATATCCCGAACTGGTCGGTGCCTACATTTACGGCGATTATTCAACGGGCCGAATCTGGGCCGGCAAGCACGATGGAAACAAGGTAATCTGGCACAAGGAAATCGCCCAGACCAGGCTGCAAATCACCGGTTTCGGAACCGATTCCAAAGGCGAGATTCTGATCTGCGATCATGTGGGCGGTAAGAAAGGCGGGTTTTATACCCTGGAGCCAACACCCAAGGAATCAGCGCCCTCGAAGTTCCCGAAGACTTTGAGCGAGAGCGGGCTATTTGAATCGGTCAAGGGTCACGTGATGAAACCGGGCGTGATCCCTTATTCGGTCAATGCACCCTTCTGGTCGGATGGGGCCTACAAGGAGCGATTTCTGGTGATGCCGGGGGCCGACTCCAAGATCGACTTCACGCGCTCGCGAGGCTGGAATTTTCCCGATAAAACGGTGCTGGTGAAGTCATTTGCGCTGGAACTGGAAGAAGGCAACCCCAAAAGCCGAAAGTGGATTGAGACGCGTTTTTTGACCCGGCAAGACAATGAGTGGTCGGGTTACAGTTATCTATGGAATGCCGAACAAACCGATGCCACCTTGATCGCATCATCGGGAGTGGACAAGGATTACGCGATCAAAACAAAAACGGGGGCGAAGGTCCAGAAGTGGCACTATCCCAGCCGATCCGAGTGCATGGTCTGTCATAGCCGGGCAGCAAACTGGGTGCTGGGACTTTCCGAGTTGCAGATGAACAAGGAGCACAACTACGGAACCTGCACCGACAACCAGTTGCGCACCCTGGAGCATCTCGGCATGTTGAAGATGAACTACTTTGAGGACACCAAGAGTCTGATGCGCGAAGAGTTGGAGGCCGGCGGCCTGGCGACGACGAAGATTAATGAATCGATGGAGAAACACATTGCGACGCGCGATCAGCGCGAACCGGTGCGGGAATCGGCGCTTTTGAGTTTCGCGCCGAAAAGTACAAGAAACTGGTCAGCCCCTATGACCGAACTGCCGATCTGAATTTGCGCGCGAAATCGTTCCTGCACACGAATTGTGCCTCCTGTCATGTCGAAGCAGGTGGAGGAAACGCCCAGATGGAGTTGGAATTCGTGACCAAGCTCGACAAGATGCGCATCCTCGATGTGAAACCGGTGCACAGCACCTTCAATCTTCCGGATGCAAAGCTGGTCGCACCCGGCCGTCCCGAACACTCGATCCTGCTGCGCCGAATGAGCCATCGGGATCAGGGGCACATGCCGCCGCTTTCGACCTTTATCGTCGATCAAGAGGCAGTAGAAATGATGCGCGAATGGATCAAGAAACTTCCACCGCCCGCGAAAAAGGATTGAGTATCGTTTTGCCGGATGCGTGAGAAACTTTCAAGCATCTATTCGCAATTTTCAGATGCAGATTCTCGAAATTCGGAGGAATGAAATGGCAGGATTCTTAAAGAAGACGTGTCTGGCATTCGCAGCAATCGCAATCGTCTTTTTCTCTCTCCAGGAAAGCCGGTCCAATCTTGAACCAAAAGCCATTGCCCTCAACGAAGACACGGCAATGTTTCTTGTGGGTCCACTGCCGTTGGGTGATTTAATCGGCGACGAACAGATCAAGACACTTATTGTAAATACTGGGTTCAGTGTCAAGGATGCGCACTCTAAACTAAATGAATGTGATGTGTATGTTCTCGATAAGCCTATTCGGAAAGCATCGGGAGAACTGATGTTTTCCAGCCAAAAGGATTTCCCAAAGATCTTCTGTCAAGGTGAACTCGGATTTGAAGTAATCCAACTTGGTGAAAAAGAAAGGCGAAAGAAATTTGTATATCTGGTAAAGGTACGGAAGATTGCCAGCCGCACAATCAGGGAAAAGGCCGAATCAAGACAAATGTGGCTCAGCATCTCATTCTCAACGGCTGACAATTGGTTCAAATTTGACGGTGTGGAATTTGACTACGATCTCAATGGGAAATTCAAATTCATCGTGGAAGATAAAAAGAAGTAGCAGTTACGGAAAGGCTTCCATTTTTGAGGATGGCCGCTCGGAGACGATGCTTGGTTCGCCTTGGTCTTGCTCGATTGGGATCGGGGTCTTGCCTTCAGATTGAACTGTCGGCGGAGTCTGTAAAGATATGGCCCGATTGTCATCATAGACCAATCCCATCGTTCGTTGTGCACAGGCCGGTAAAAAGAACATGGCGAATATGGCGGCACCCCACGCGTTTTTCTTTCGCAACCACGTCCAGATTCTCCAACGTACACCACCTTGACAATCAGATGTGAGCACTCTTCCGTCGGTTCGCCGATAGAGACGGACACAAAGTTGACCTTCTGTCTTTCGAATCAATTCAACAGCTTCCTTGGTACTCATTTCCGACAAGTTGTAGACGCGCTTATTACACTGCTCGCAGTGTCGAACCTGTTGATCACCCTTCATTTTGTCCCACGGAGCGTGACAAAGGGCGACGATGCGAATCTCCTCAAGATGATCCACGACGGGTAACTAGGCTTTCATCTTGTTTCTCTCCATATTTGCAAATTGGGATGTGGGGATCTATCACGAATGAAGTTCAATTGCAACTTCAAATGGAAACGCGCAGCTCTCCATCGTTCCCCATCGTTTGCCGCTCCGCGGCGAACGTCTTGTCTTGCCGCTCCGCGGCTTTGCGCTGTCACGCGCAAGACGTGCTGGAGCGGCGTCGCTAAGCCCTGTTGACTCCAAGTGCTGTTTCATATCCTCATTGTAGATACGGGAGGCTACGATGAAGACACGAGTTCAGAAGTGGGGCAACAGCCTTGCTCTGCGCATCCCCAAGTCCTTCGCCGAGGAGGCGGGCCTTCGTGCGGACACAGCTATCGAACTGTCCCTTGTGGAAAGCAGATTGGTCGTGCCGCCCATCACGCCGCAGTTGCTCACGCTTGAAGAGTTGTTGCGCGGTGTCACAGACGAAAATCTTCCTGGCGAGTGGAATACTGGGCCTGCCGTCGGCAAGGAGGTCTGGTGAAGCGGAAAGGTGCCTACATCCCCGAACGAGGCGACGCCGTTTGGATCCCCCTTCGACCCCCAAGCAGGCCACGAGCAGGCAGGGCGTCGCCCCGCACTGGTTTTGTCGCCTGCGGCCTACAACGGCCGGGTCGGGTTGTCCCATCACCAGCCAGGCAAAACCTCCAGCACAAACTGGGACCACGTTTCAAATTCATCCTGGTGACGCAGCAACTGGTCCATCGGTGCAAAACCGGATTCATCGATGGCCGCCTTGCGCGGCCAGACCAGTGCCTCCTCCAACTCCACCAGATGAACGATGCCCAGATGAACCGATCCCACGGGCGTTCTATCATCGTAGATGAACCCCAGACACGATTCGACATATCGGCTATCGATCTGCACTTCTTCGCGGAGTTCCCGCAACATTCCGGCCCGATAGGGGTCGAGCGCTTCCGATCCGTCCTCCGGGTTGATATGGCCGCCAATGCCGATCGATCGAAGTGACTGGAGCCGCTGTTCGGTTCCCGCCGAACCGCGCGTGTAATGGAAAACCTCACCCCGGCAACGCAATATCACATACGGTATGAGCTGCTTGAAGCCCGGATCTGTCTCGACCTCTCCCCGCGGCCGATACGACAGGTATTCGGGGTCGAGAATGGTGCGCAGGTAACTTTCGGAATAAGGCCGAAACCCGTGAAAAATCCCAGCGGCTTTGAAGCGTGCTTCGGGAATCACCAGCACCCTTTCCTTCGCTTTGTCTGCATCCACGATGACTCCTGCAATTCAATGGAAAAGCAACTTGGCAATGACCGCAAACACCATCATTGCCGCCAACAACCGTAGTGCAAAACGGATCATATCCGATGTAGTCTCGCGCGCAGCAGGCGCTCCACGGCACCGGCATCCCCGGATTCGATGGCAGCTTGCAAGTTGCGCTCGTATCGACTTTCGGGATAGTCGCGCGTTTGATCCTCCGAGAGATACCCTGGAATCCACTTTTCGGGAAGTACCGGCATGACCAGCACATCGAAGCCAAGTTCACTGGAGAACGCAAAAGTGCTGGGCCAGGCGTTTCTGCGCACACTGTCGGGCAACAGAGTCCATAGATCGCGTACCAGCTTTGTTTCCGGGCCGGATCGCTGCAAGAGAATCTTCGCTCCATCGACCAGTGTCTGCGCGCCACCCAGCAATAAGGGACCATCTCCATTCTTCAGGATCGCATCCAAAACGCCGATCGTTCGTGGAGCCGGCACTTCGCGGGGCCAGTCCAGTTCGGCAAGCCCGCCCGTTGCTTCCCAAAAAGGTGGAAAGCGACCGGCGATGGCGAAAGGATCGTGAAGATAGGAATAAAGATTCGCTTCCAGGATCAAGAACCGGAATCGCATTTCACTTACTGCCGCTGGTCGAGCAACTTGCACAATGGCAACGTGCGCGCGACCAAAGGGTTGAGCGAACAAGGCTTCGGCAAATTCGACTTCCGGTACTGGTTTTCCAAAACCCGTAATTAAGCGCTGGGCCAGTGGCAACCAGTCATCGACAAAGTTCCTGGACTTGGTCCGCAGGTTTGACGAATCAAAAACCGCTTGGGCGATGGTAAGGTTTGGCGTCATTTTTTTCCAAATTCAAAGTTCCAGGTTCCAGGTTGAAACAACGGTTCGATAAAGAGCTAAGACGAGCCGTTCCCTCTCTACCTGTCACTTCTAGCGCTGGGGATAACACGACGCGCAAGCGAGGTTTTGGCTCTCTCCTCGCTTGCGCGTCGGGTTATCCCGGAAACCCGCGTTTAGCTCTTTAACGGATCGTTGAGTTGAAAACCATCGACCCTCCGGGTTTTCAACTTGGAACTTGGAACCTGGAACTTGGAACTACTAGCGCTCGGTTGCTTTCTTCAACTTGGGTCGCGGTTGACGCTTCCATTTCTCGACATCAGCCAGCAACACATCGACACCCTTGGCCAATTGGCTATCCTTGCCGCGCGGCAATTCGCCTGGCTCCGGCCAGACCGTGAAATCGGGTTTTGCGCCGTGCAACTCCATATCTTCGCCGTTTTCGCTCAAGAACCAGCCCCGGAACGGGAGTCGTAAAAAGCCGACGTCCATGATCGGCACACCGCCCGTGCTGATGACCCCACCCGCTGTGGTGACCCCCACCAGATGACCGCGCTTCAAGGTCTTGATCGCATGGCTGAATATCTCGGCGTTGCTGTAACTGTTCTGGTTGCACAACACGACGATCGGTTTGTTCCAACTTGCATAAACGGTCCGGTCGTGCGGATAGCCGGGCCCGCCGCCGCGCGGCACCGTGATCGCATGTTTGGGTTGGGTCAGCGCGGTCAACAGGTGGTCCGTGGTTGAACCGCCGCCGTTCTCGCGCACGTCGATGATCAAGCCGTCCTTGCCCGCACCGGCGTTATAGAGTTCTTCCTCGAACTTGAAGAAACTGGGCATGTCCATCGCGCTGATATGCAAGTACCCGAGCGTTCCATTGGACCTTTCCTCGACCGCCTTTTGATTCTGCCGGATCCAGGCTCGATAGAGCTGAGCTCTCGCAGCTGTTTGGCTCATCGGCCGAATCGTGACTTCACGCTCCTTGCCGGCCTTGTTGTTCACGGTTAAATGAATGTCGCGGTCCGACAAACCATTCAGCACCACCGTTAAATCGATCGAAGGATCGACATTGGTTCCATCGATCCTCGTGATGATCTCACCTGCTTCCAACCTGGTCTTTTTGTGATCGGCGGGACTTTCGGGTATGACATCGCGAATTTTTAGCCCAGGCCCGGCATATTCCGGGTCGAAGCGCACACCCAGATGCGCTGTCACCGGACGCCACTTGCCGGTTCCCGATGATGGTTCGCCGCCCGGATCAGCTGGTCGGCGCGCCGGCAGGGTTGTGGAACCGGCGAAGAAGCCGAGATGGGAGCCGTTCAACTCGCCGAGCATCAGTTGGACAATGGTCGCCAGCGTTTCGTTGTCGGCCGACTCCGCCAGAGGCAGATACTTGGCTCGAACCGCTTTCCAGTCCTTGTTGCCGAGCCGATCATCGTACCAGTTGTCGCGCATCGTGCGCCAACACATATCGAATGCCGCCTGGTTGCGTTTGCCGATGTCGATCGACTGATATGCGGTGAAGCGATAGCCTCCACTCGCAGCCGGCCCAGCGCCAGAACCACCCGATCGACGGGGGCCGCGAGGCTCCGTAGAAGGGGCCGGGGACACACCCGCTGCGGGGCTGGGAGTGCTGGAAATGCTTCCGGGAAGCCCACCGGAGAGCCAAACGATTTGATTATTCTTGAGCCATTTGGCGTTGGTTCCGGTTTGACCGGAGATTTGTGTTGGAGTCAGGCCGGCCGGGATTTCGACGGTGAAGGTTCCGTTTTGCCCATTCACTCGTGCGGCGAACCCAAGTTTTTTGGAATCGGGCGACCAGAATAATCCTCTCTCATTGGAATTCTCGATGGTGATGCGCCGAATGCGTTCCTTCATCCCGGCAAAATCGATAATGACTTCCGGCGGGGCCTTCTTTGCGACCTTCTTCCCGTCCTTGCCACCCTTGACAACTCTCGGCTGCGGTGCGAGTTCGGCAGGCTCCTCGGCATCCTCCGCCGGCATCGGATCGCGTTTCACACCCATTGGCGCGCGACCTTTCTGGATCTTCTCGAGTGCCTTCTCAATCGTTCGATCCCTGCTGCCTTTCTCGTCATCCTCGGTGCGAAGAAAGACGAAAAAAATGTCTGTTTCTTCCTTCTTTTCCCGAGCGCCGATGAAAGCAATCGCCCGGCCATCGGGAGACCAGACGGGGTCATCTTCATTGAATGGGTGGCGTGAGACATTAAAGGGTGGGCGCGAACCATCGATAGGCTTGATCCAGATATCGCGATTGAAATCGCTGTCGTCGATGGCATAGACAAGCCACTTGCCATCGGGCGACCAGTCATAAGAGGGAGCATCCCACGACTCGATTACGAGTTTCGGATTTTTGCCATCGGCATCGGCAACCCATAGATTTCCGCCGCGGCGCAGATACGCAAGTTTGGATCCTTCCGGACTGAATTTCAGCGCTGATTTCGGCTCTCCATCCGTAGTGACTTTCTCCAGGTTGAAACGGTCGTTGAGCCACCACGCTTTCTTGGGATCGCTTCGAGTCGCTTTCCAGATGTCGGTTGCGCCGGCCACGTCGCTGACGAAGAAAATGGACTTTCCATCGGGGGAAAACAGAGGGGAACGCTCTTCCTCAGGCGAATGGGTGATGCGCTTGGGTTCACGTAGTTCGGTGTCCATGACCCAGAGATCGCCGCCCGAAACGAATGCGATTTCCAGACCATCACTGGTAAAGTCCGCCGCGGAGGCGCTGGTAAGGGTGCGACGTTCGAGGCGCTCAGCGGGTCGATCGTCATCGCGGTAAATCTCAATCCGGGTAGGCTTCTCCTTGCCTGGTGAGAGACGATACAAATCGGCCAGGTGACGAAACACGATCGCGGAGCCGTCACGGGAAATGCACGGAAATACCACCGCATCATCCGTGAAGTGGGTGATTTGTCGATCGGCAACCGTCGACCGGCTCGCGATGGTCTTCTCCCACAGATTCAGCGTTCCACCCCGGCTGCTCGCGAAATACAGAGCACTGCCATGCGGGTGCCACATCGGCCAGCGCGCATCGACCTCTTCTTTGACGAGAGGCGTAAAACCCTTACTCTCCAGGCCGTAGATCCATAGTTGGACAGCCCGCGAACCCTTGTAACCCTTGCGCCACCAGGGTTCACCCTTCGCGCGTAAAGGCCAGCGACTTGCCATCCGGTGCGAGAGCGCCGCTGTTTCCGTAGTCGTCGAAGAGTAGTCTTTCGGCCTTGCGATCCTTGGGATCGACGATGAAGAATCGTTCGGCATGCCGCCAGTAGTGATCTCGCACGGAAGAGACGAGCAGCTTGCCGTCCGGAGTCCATTCCTGGAGAGCATAGCCCGCGGTGTGAAATGTCACCTGGCAAGGAGTACCCCCGCCGGCGGCCATCACATAGACTTGCGGAGAACCTTCGCGGTCGCTGATGAAGGCAAGCTGCGAACCATCGGGTGAGAATTTTGGCTGCGTATCGCGGGCTGGATTGTGAGTCAGAGGTTTGGCGATGCCGCCCTCGATGGGCACTGTCCAGATGTCGCCGAGATGATCGAAGGCGAGAGTCTTCCCATCCGGTGAGAGAGCAGGATTGTTGGGAAAGCGGATCAGCTCGCGGGCCGACCCGGCAGATAACACACAAAGCGCCCAAGCGAGCGTCAGCAGCGTTGGCCATTTCACGGAAATTTCTCCTGGGAGAATGTGCTCAGTAGACCGAAGAGAGATCAGTATTATATGGGTGGCAAACGATATAACCGATGGAAAGATCAAAGCGGGCTATTCGAAGAAAAACAAGTTGGGTGGTGCGATGATCTGGGAATTGAGCGCGGATGATCAGAAAGGTTCGCTGCTTGACACATTGAATGACGTATTGAAGGGGAAAAAGCCAGATCGCCGCCAATTCCTGCTCTGCATCGGGAACCCAAAATACAGAATAATTCATCCTCGCCTCTCAAGGTCGCGGAGAATATCTGCCAAGGGTCGGCCATCGGGTTGTTTGCGCCTTCTCTCGATCTCTTCATCGGAAAATGGAGATGTCAGGCCGGGCGGCATTTTCCCAGCCGGTGGGGCGAACGTCCCAAGAAGATTTCCGTTCGCATCGCGGATTTCCACCGGGTTAAACGCCTGGACCAACTGAGTTAGTAAGTTTGGATCAGTAATTACAATCGCCATTGCTATCCTCCAAGCATCCGGTAATTCTCATCGATTATACCACGAATCATTGCTAGGTAGTGTTGACATTCCAGCCGTGAAACTGGAGAGGCTGGGTTTAGGTTAACAGCGTCACGAGCGCGGTGAAAGCCACGAATCCCAGAAAATTTCGTGCCGTTTTCTCGTAGCGCGTTGCCACTCGGCGGGACTGTTTCATGATATTGATCATCCGCTCCACGATGTTGCGTTGCTTATAGGTCTCTGTGTCGTATTCGCGTGGTTCGACGCGATTGCTGCGCGGCGGAATGACTGCTTCCGCGCCCTTCGCTTCGATCGTCGCCACGAACTCGTCGCTGTCATAGCCCTTGTCGGCGAGAACTTTCTGTGGATCGCTGCCTTCCAGCAGAGCCGGTCCTTGTTTGACATCATGATTTTGGCCCGGCGTCAGAAGAATCTTCACAGGCTCGCCGACACCATTGCACGAAACGTGAATCTTCGTGCTGAATCCGCCGCGCGAGCGTCCCAGGCACTCGGCCTCGGCGTTGCTGCCCTTGGCACCTGCGGAATGCTGATGGGCACGAATTACCGTGGAATCCACCATCAAAACTTCGACGTCGGGATCTTTCAACAGATCCATGATTTTGGGGAACACGCCATTCTTGCACCAGCGATTGAATCTCTGAAACATGCTGTTCCACGGGCCGAACCGTTCCGGCAAATCACGCCAAGGAGCGCCGGTCTTGGCGATCCAAAAGATGGCGTTGATGAACAGGCGATTATCCTTAGCGGTCGCACCGGGATCGCCTTCCTTGCCCGGCAAGTGGTCCTTGATAATGTTCCATTGCTCATCACTGATTTCGTGTCGTCGCAGCATGGGTATCAAGCCTCGCGTGTTCGGTTCCATGATTGAAGGCAACCGTCATGGCTGCCAACCAATCGTAGGAATCCGGCGAGGCGAAATAGCTTTACCTATGCCGAAACTGCGTGGAATATTTTTCGTACAATGGGAAGCCCTTAACGATCAAGGAAGCGGCGAAATCTCGCGGCCGACGAAGCCTCCTTTCGCAGGTTCCGTAAATTGCCTGAGCGAATGTCAACACTGCCTAGTTCGCCGAAAAATCTTATCCTCCCGTTGACTTTCTTCCCTCACTCCTAAAATGACCCTGCTTCGCTGGGGTCTGCACAATCGACTCGACATTCCCCAATTCGTTTTGGCTGCTTGGGATACTCTCATGGCTGGCGGTGGCGAGCCGCCGTTTTCGCAATGGGCCATCGCTGCTCAGGCCAGTTCATCACTGATTGGCCCAGTCATCATTGGTCTTGTGCTCGATTCTCAACTCGGCTGGACCCCCTGGGCCACCTTGTCGGGAGTTGTTGTCGGTTTTGTGGGGTGTATCTCGCTCGTTGATCCGCATGGCAAATCGGGGAGATAAACCCGGTGACTAAACGGTCTCGCTTTCGTAAAGCAGGACTATTAGTCCTAGTCACCACTGGAATTTGGCTGATAACGGCAATTCCTTATCGGATTTTGATTGGTGGAGCTCCCCTTGAAATAAGCGCATGGGCGGCGGTGTTGTGCATTGTCCCAGGAGTGATTGTTTTTTATCTCACCGATGGGCTTTCGCAGCGAACACCCGAAGCAAAAGTGGTCGTAGTATTGTTGGCAACCTTCATCCGTATGGGCGCAGCGCTCGGCGGGGGCAGTAGTCTATCATCAGTTGCCCCCGTTCCGCGAAAACGGATTGGCATACGTTGGCGGCGGCGCAGTGCAGGTTCAGCAGGCCACAATGATCCGCGAAAACGGCTTGGCATTTGTCGGTTGGATGATAGTTTTCTATCTAGTGACATTGGCGGTTGAAACGGGGATGTTAGCCTCCGCAGCCGGCGAACGACAGCAGACAACGAACAACGGAAACTGAAGACATGGCATCTGAAAAGAAAGGTTTCGACGCATTCAGTCACGTTGCGGACTCCAGTCATTTCGAGTTTCTTGAAGGCGTCAGCCTTCACTTGCCGTTCACCGCGAAATTCATGCTTCTTCAGTTGATCGCGGCGACCATTCTCTTGTGCGTGTTTTTGCCGTTCGCCAAAAAGGTCGCGACCGGTCAGCCTCCCAAGGGCAGGCTTTGGAACTTTCTGGAATTTCTTCTGATTTTTATCCGCGATCAGGTGGCGAGACCGGGCATCGGCGACCACGATTACAAGCGATTCATGCCGTATTTATGGACGCTGTTTCTTTTCATCCTGACATTGAATCTTTTGGGAATGGTGCCGTTCATGGCCTCGGCAACCGCAAGTCTGGCCGTTACGGGAGCACTTGCGCTGGTTAGTTTTGTCGTCATTCATTACAACGGCATTCAAGCCAATCACGGTTTCAAGGGGTACATGAAGTCGTTCATCCCCCACATCGATACCAGCGACCCTATTATGAAGTGGCTGGGCCCGCTGATCCTGGCCATGATGTTCGTGTTGGAAATACTCACGGCCTTCATTCGCGCGTTGGTTTTGGCGATTCGTCTTTTCGCCAACATGCTCGCGGGTCACACCGTCCTATTCATCCTGTTGTCGTTCATTCCGATGGCGCACAACGCCGGAGCTTCGGACCTGGTATTTTGGGGCGTCACGGTGTCCAGCGTGTTCACGGTTGTCGGACTGAGCATGTTGGAATTGTTCGTTGCCTGCTTGCAGGCGTTTGTCTTTACGTTCCTAACTTCTATCTTTATTGGCTTGGCAATGCATCCGCAGCATTAAGCGTTTTTAAGATCCGCTCGATTGTGAGGGGATATTACCGTAAGTCATCACAACCTAGTTTGAGAGCCTATACTCATGAATCTTGTTTCCCGTGTTCTTCTGGTTATGGCGGTTTTATTCGTAGCGACCCCGATGGCATCTGCCGCCGATCCAAACTGGGCCGGTCTGGGTGCGGGCGTCGGTATGGGTTTGGCCATTGTGGGAGCCGGCATCGGCATCGGCCTGATCGGTTTTGCGGCCTTGTCGGGCATCGCCCGCCAGCCCGAACAGGCCGGGAAAATTCAAGGTGCAATGTATGTGCTCGCAGCTCTCGTCGAAGGTGCTGCGATTATCGCTTTGCTACTCTGCTTCGTCGTTGCGGCCCGTATCATGGGTGGTTGATCCTGGTTTGGCGATCTCCCCAACCGCGATAGGAGGGTCTCATGATTACACGCCTAACGAAGTTCATCCTTGGATTGATTCTTGCGTCCTCGTTGTTGACGGGCATTGCCCTGGCGGATGCTCAATCTGCCAAGGCAGAAGGGGAATTGGTCGAAAAGGAGGCCAACGAGGACAAGCTCGGTTTTACAGGGCTGAAGCCTATGACCTGGCTATCTACACGTTGATCGTTTTTGGGGCGCTGATCTTTATTCTGGGCAAGTGGGCCTGGAAGCCGATCATGGCGGGTCTGGACAAGCGCGAAGAATCGCTGCGCAAAGATCATGAAGAGGCGGAAAAAGCACGAACCGAGGCGAGGAGTTCCTCAATAAAGTAGAGAAGCAGCTTGCCGCAGCAAACGATCAGGGCCGGGCCATAATCGAGGAGGCTCGCAAACAGGGACAGGCTCTCATCGAAGCGATGAAGGCTCAGGGGGCGCAAGAAGTCGAAGGCCGACAAGGATCAGGCCCGTCGAGAAATCGAAAACGCCAAGGATCAGGCCCTCAAGCAGATCTGGGATCAAGCCGTGCAGTTGGCATCGTTGATTTCAGCCAAGGCCGTGCGTCGGGAAATTTCCCCCGAAATACACCGCCAACTGGTCGAAGAATCGCTCAGTGAATTGAAGCAAACCGTAGACATTGCGTAACCAACCCACGGATCAGACAGCCAGATGGAAATACTCGAAACTGCGGCAGGCGGAGAGGGAACCGGCATTCGTCGGCTCGCAAAGCTCTATGCCGAGGCACTGCTCGCCGTTGCCGATCGCCGCGATGAAGTCGATGCAATCGGCGATGAACTGGCTGCTTTGATCGATTACGTGTTCAAGAGCCATCCCGAGTTCGAGGTAATGCTGGCAACGCGAGCCATTTCCCGCCTCAAGAAGGAGCCGATCCTGGCCAAGGCTTTTGCAGGGAATACCAGCGACCTCTTCTACGACTTTCTGCGGATTCTCAACAGCAAAGATCGGCTCGATTTGCTTCGTCCGATCGCGTTTGCCTATCGCGATCTTTTCGACGTTCGCGGCAAACGGATACGGGTCTACGTTCGTTCGGCCATAGCGCTCGACGATTCCCAAAAAGACAGATTGCGTCAGATATTACAGTCCCAGTTGCAACTGGAGCCGATCCTCGTTGAGGGGATCGATCCGGGGTTGCTGGGCGGCATGATCGTACAGGTTGGCGATCATGTATTTGATAGCTCGGTCTTGAGCAAGATCGAGAACATTCGCACTCAACTTCTGGCGAGAAGTTCCCATGAGATTCAGATCGGACGAGATCGTTTCAGTTTTAACTAACGAACTCAACACCATCCGCGACCGCATCGATAGCCGAGAGGTCGGGCATGTGTTGGAGATCGGCGACGGCATTGCGCGCGTCTACGGGTTGTCCGACGTCATGTCCGGCGAATTGGTGGAGTTCACGGCCACCAAAGTTCAAGGCGTCGCGTTCAACCTGGAAGAATCGTCCGTCGGCATCATCATTCTGGGCGATTATCTGGAGATTGAGGAAGGCGATGAGGTTCGCTCGCTCGGGAGGCTGTTGAGCGTTCCTTGCGGCGAGGCTTTGATCGGTCGAGTCGTCGATCCTCTCGGCAATCCGCTCGACGGCAAGGGACCGATCCTCACTTCGGAATTCCGACCGCTGGAAACGACGGCACCGGGCATCGCGGGCCGGCAGCCGGTGAAACAGCCTTTACAGACCGGGATCAAGGCCATCGATGCCATGACGCCGGTCGGCCGCGGCCAGCGCGAGCTCATCATCGGGGACCGCAAGACCGGCAAGACCGCCATTGCCATCGACACCATCATCAATCAGAAGTCTGAAAACGTCATCTGCGTATACGTTGCTTGCGGCCAGATGCAGGCGAAAGTGGCCCAGACCGTTGAAGACTTGCGCCGAAGCGGGGCGATGGAATACACCATCGTCGTCGTGGCGACTTCCGCAGACCCGGCTCCGCTACAGTATATCGCGCCTTACGCCGGAACCGCTATGGCCGAATACTTCATGTACAAGGGCAAGGATACGCTTTGCGTCTACGACGACTTGTCCAAGCAGGCCGCCGCTTATCGGCAGTTGTCGCTCTTGGTTCGCCGGCCCCCCGGACGGGAAGCTTATCCCGGCGACGTTTTCTATTGCCATAGCCGGCTCTTGGAGCGATCCGCAAAATTGGCCGATCGCTACGTCATTGTGAAAGATGATGTCGATACCACAAATGCCGGCGATGATTGGGGCGTTAACGCTGAAGTTGATCCGAAGCGTTATCGCGGTGATGGCGAGGCCGGCAAGGTTTATATCGGCGAGCCGGGCCAACACGAGATCAAACACGATCTTGCAAATTTCCCCGGTCACAAGGCCGGCCGAGGTGGTCGACTTCGGGCGGCTCCTTGACGGCACTGCCCATCATCGAAACGCTCGAAGGCGAAGTCTCGGCCTACATTCCGACCAACGTGATCTCCATCACCGACGGGCAGATTTACCTTCAGCCGGCGCTGTTCTTTGCGGGTGTCCGTCCTGCCGTGGACGTCGGTATTTCGGTATCGCGCGTCGGTGGAAACGCCCAGATCAAGGCCATGAAGGACAAACGGGTGGCCGGCGGCTTGAAGCTGACTCTCGCGCAGTTCCGCGAACTGGAAGCTTTCGCTCAGCTCGGCACCGAGCTCGATAAAGTGACTCAGCAGCAACTCGATCGCGGTTATCGGATGGTCGAATTGCTGAAACAAGGGCAGTTCAAACCTCTTTCGGTTGCCGATCAGGTGATGGTGATCTACGCGGGAAATAAGGGCGATTTGGACCAGGTTCCACGTCCCAAAAGTGCGGCTCTGGGAAGAGCAGTTCCTCGATTTTATGAAGACACAACGACCCGAAGTCCGCGAGAAACTGACCAAGGAAAAGGCTCTGACCGATGAAATCGTCAAACTGCTCGATGCGGCGTTGGAGGCTTTCAAGGGACAGTTTAAGGGGTAGAATCCTCCGGGAGTAATTGGTTCTCGTTCGCGCGGAACGCACCGCCTGAACGCTCTGGGCGGCAAACTAGATGATCCATGAAATCACTTTCTCCCACCATCGTTTTGCTCTCCGGAGTCTTGCTTACTATGTTTAGCCGAGTTGTTTGGCACGAGTTCGTAGGTATGATGATCGTGTTCATCGGCCTCGCTGCGTGGCTGCCAGCCTTTATTATCGAGGTGTTTTTTTCAGACAGACGACAGGGCCAATAAAATCCTGTTTCGGCGAATTGAATTGGCACTTACTGTGACCCCCTTACCAGGACTGGGTTTCTGATAGTTCGACGACCAAGCCCTGGAAGCTTCGCCTAGGGAGGTTCCGGCTCGGCAGGAGCCTCGCCCTCCCGAATAGGGGCTGATTCGGGAGGGCGAGGCTCCTGCCGAGCTTCGGAGTTTTCGATCGTGGAGGAATTCTTATGGATCGATTGGAGCCTCCAAAAGATCGATAACCATAGTTTGTCGTCCGATGAGGTCGAACATGCCTGGCATAATCGTAAAGACCTCATTCAGAAGGTTCATCCGGTGAATGGACCGTATTTCGAAAGCGTTGGAACTTGTCCTTCCGGGAGGGTAATCCGAATCATTTGGCGGTATGATGTAGATTTGGATGGAGAAACCAAAGTGTTTGTGATTACCGCTTATTGAGGATGGCAAACATGCGTGCGATCACAGTTCAGCCCGAGTTTCGTTCCTTGGATCGACTTCACGCGGATGAAGAGATTGCCGATGCCCACGAGAACTTTCTTGTGGTGGACGCGACAACTGGGTGGTCGATCCATGGGGCGATCGACGAAAGACTTCGCCTAAGTCAGATGTCATCCGACATTGATGGGAACAACGCCATCGCTATTGGAGGGTTGAATTCTCCATTTCTTTGGAATGGAAATGTATATCGAATCAACCGAGCTTCATTTGCTGACGGAAAAGCTACGGTCGAAGTCTCTCCGACGAATGCCGAGTTCGAGACAGAGTTGTGTCGGCGGATTGAATCGGCTCCGCACCATGTATTGACGTTCTATCAAGGGTTTGGCTTCATTTGCTTTGTGGAAGACCATTCCCGTTACCAGGATTTCAAACTCCGAAATGGCTAAACTTCGTTCTCTCGTTCAACGGCGCAAAGCAGTTCGCAACATCCGCAAGATTACGCGGACGATGGAACTCATTGCCACCGCGCACTTCAAGAAGGCTCTCGATCGCGCTTCGGAAGCGGCAGAGTACACGCGCAAGATCGCGGAGATCGCCGCCGATTTGACGAAGAACGCCGGAGATGTTTCGCATCCGCTCTTGGCGTCTCGTCCGGTGAAGAAGAGTTTGCTTCTGGTGATCTGCTCCAATCGCGGCCTGTGCGGCGGTTACAACGGCAGTATTCTTCGCGAGGCGACCCTGCGTATCCGGCAAATGACCGCAGAGAATCTCCCCTTTGAGACGGAACTCTCCGGGAAACGGGCCATCACGTTCTTCAGATTTCAGGGCGTCAAGGCCGAGCAGACCTATACGATCTTCGAAGACAAGCCCGCCTTCGCCGAAGTTGAAATGATCGCGGATCGCTACATTCAGGCTTTCACCAGCGGACGCATCGATCAGGTGCAGGTCGCCTATATGAAGTTCATGAACGCAGCGCACCAGCGCGCGGTAGTGGAGACTCTGCTGCCTCTGGCCTCGCCCGCTGCCGGCGCAAAGGCCCCGGCCGAAGCCGGCAATGCCGATTACCTCTTCCTGCCCAGCGCCGGTGAAATCCTGGAAGAGATCGTACCTGCGGCGTTCAAGGCCCGGTTATTCAAGTGTTTTCTCGATGCAGCGGTGAGCGAGCAGATCGCTCGTCGCGTGGCGATGAAGGCGGCCACCAAGAACTCCGCTGATTTGATCAAGGAAATCAGCCAAAAATACAACCGTGCCCGCCAGGCGAACATTACCAAGGAGATTTCGGAACTGATCGCCGGATCCGAGGCGCTGAAATAGATCATTGTGGTTGTTGGTTTTTCGTCCACGGAGACATCATGATTACTGCCGCCGCCAAAAAAGGCCGCATCATTCAAGTGATTGGCTCGACCTTCGATGTCGAGTTCGAGGAAGGGCACCTTCCCGACATCTATAACGCTGTCAGGGTGCAAACCGACCTCAAAGGCATCCACATCGACCTTGTCGGTGAGGTCCAGCAGCACCTCGGCGGCAGCCGGGTGCGTTGCGTGGCCCTTGGTTCAACCGATGGGTTGATGCGCGGGGTCGATGCCATCGACACGGGTGCCGGCGTAACGGTGCCGGTTGGTCTCGGTACGCTGGGCCGGGTGTTTAATTTGCTGGGTCAGCCGATTGATGGCCGGGGGCCGATTCATTTCACGGAATCACGGGTGATCCACGCCAAGCCCCCAAAGTTCTCCGACCTCACCCCGAAGTCCGAGATTCTCGAAACGGGTATCAAGGTCATCGACTTGCTCATGCCGCTGGTTCGGGGCGGCAAGGCCGGTCTGTTTGGCGGTGCGGGTCTGGGCAAGACGGTCATCTTGCAGGAACTCATCACCCGTATCGCCAAGGTCTACAAAGGTTATTCGGTCTTCGCAGGTGTTGGCGAACGAACCCGCGAAGGCAACGATCTCTGGCTGGAAATGCAGGAAGCCAAAACCGGTGCCGATGCCGATGCCAAGTCGGTGCTCGACAGCACGGCGATGGTCTTCGGGCAAATGAACGAGCCGCCCGGTGCCCGTCTGCGCGTCGCACTTTCGGCCCTGACCATGGCCGAGTGGTTCCGCGATACCACGGGTGCTGAGACTCTGCTCTTCGTCGATAACGTCTTCCGCTTTTCGCAAGCAGGTTCGGAGGTTTCCGCACTCTTAGGACGTATGCCCAGCGCTGTCGGCTACCAACCAACGCTCGCAACCGAAATGGGTGAGTTGCAGGAGCGAATCACCTCGACTTCGCGCGGGGCGATTACCTCGGTGCAAGCCGTGTATGTGCCTGCGGATGACCCTACCGATCCTGCGCCGGCCAATACCTTCCAGCACCTGGATGCCTTTATTTACCTCGAACGGTCGATCTCGGAAAAGGGCATTTATCCCGCTATCGACCCGCTGGCCTCGAATAGCAGGCTCCTCGATGCCCAGTACATCGGCGAGAAACATTTTAATGTGGCGCGACGGGTGCAGCAAATTCTGCAACGATCGCGGGAATTGCAGGACATTATCGCCATCCTGGGCATCGATGAACTGTCGGAAGAAGACAAGCAAAACGTCAACCGCGCCCGGCGTATCGAGCGCTTTCTGTCGCAGCCTTTCTTTGTGGCGGAAGTCTTCACCGGGTTCCCCGGCAACTTCACCTCGCTCGCCGACACGATTCGCAGTTTTGAAGAAGTCTGCGACGGCAAGTGGGATCATCTGCCGGAATCGGCCTTCATGTATGTCGGTACGATCGAGGAAGCAGAAGCCAAAGCCAAGAAGATGGCGGCGGAAGCGAAATAACAAACTCTTCTTTCAAAGAGGTACTAACCACAGAGTCACAGAGAACACAGAGAAGACACAAAATCGAGCAGTGTAGTTTTCTCTGTGTCCTCTGTGACTCTGTGGTTAGTTCTTCTTTGAATTTGGAGCTATTCATTGGGTGAGGCATGGCAACCGAAGCAAAGCAATTGCAGTGTGTGGTCGTTACTCCCGAGAAGTCCTTTCTCGATGAGAAGGCCGATTTCGTGGTGTTGCCGATGGTGGACGGCGAACTGGGTGTTTATCCGCAGCACACCGCGCTCATTGGCCGGCTGGGCAAGGGAGAGCTGCGCCTTACTACGGGAAGCGTCGTCAAGAAACTGCAAATCGAAGGCGGCTTTGCCCAGATTCGCGCCAACGTCGTGACGGTGCTGACCTCAAAGGTCGCAAAGTAGGGTTACGATACAACAATTTCCACAGGCCGAGCCACCAGGTCGAGCCACTGCCTGTCGCCATCGTCCAGAAGGGTCAGCCCAATCCAATCGAGAATCTGCGGATCGTCGCGGTCGAGATCAAAAACCGTCTCCGTGGCAGTACCGTTCATGAAATAGAGCCGGCCCAGGCGGTCCTTCCGTTCGAGAAAAAAACGCCGTACTCGATGACCGGCAACGCGAACGATGTTGTCATTCTCGCTCTGCACAGGAGCACAAATCATTTTAATAAGCCGGGCTTCATGTCCGATCATGTGGCGGTCGAGCCCCAATAGACGTTGGCCGCGCTCGCAGAATGATTCCAGTCCCAGCGCGACCGGTTCACCGTCCGGCCATAAGATCCGAAAGCCCGCATAGTGAATCCGACCCTGCTGGCGATCGCGTGCTCGATCCCGCCGAAACATGAGTAACAAAGTGCGCGATCGCTCCATCGCTGCCATCGGCTGCGGGCGGAGATTCCGGCCTGCGCAGACAACGTGATTTGCGTGCTCGCTGGTCAACAAGCTTTCTGTAGAGCGAAGCAAACTCATGGTGTTTCTTTCGCAAAGTGTCGCGATTTCCCGATAGATTTTTCGGTTGGGGAGGGTGGCCAATTGACGTAAAACATGTGATGCTTCTGCGATACGTCGCATTGCAACCCAGCTTACAGCAGCAATCGGCGTGCCATCTGCGTTGACGAATTGAAATGATGGGACTGGCATTTACTAAGTAGGTGTAGTCAAGTTCGACGGGAAGGCCGTCCTACGTAGGACGGCCTTCCCAGGCTGTCGTGGCGATTGCGACCTAGCTGAAGTGATCAATATCGTAAGACGCTGAACGGTCTGCCCTTGCTCGCCACTTTCCAGACTTCCTTCCGGTTGCGGTCGTATTCCACTACAAATAGCGCGTTGCCCCCTGCCACTACAGTGTTCCCGTTACGCAGCCGTTGGACGCGGGTCGGCTGGAGGGGTGTTGCGGCACCGGTCGTGGAGTGTTCCCATACCTTTTTGCCTTCGCCGTTGACCTCGGCATAGTTGCTTCCGGAAGTGTAAAACGCCACCAGGAAATTCCCGTTGGAGAGAAAATCGAAACCTCCCCAGCCCGAATGGCCCCCGATGGGAATCTTGCGGACTAGCTTTCGGCCGGTATCATATTCGATCATTTCGCTGCCGACCAAAACGAACGTATGTCCCTTGCTGTTCCGCCGCGCCTGAAAAACGGTTGCGTTGTACTTGACTTCAAATACTCTCTTGCCATCCCTGCTTATTTCAACGATTTCCGTCATGGTCGCGATCAGGGTGTTGCCATTTGTCAGGCGCTGGGCACTCACGACACTGCTGTTTTGCCGGGGCGACTCCCAGAGGATTTTGCCGTCACGGCTGCGTTCCGTAACGCGGGCGGTATAGTATTCCGCGATCAGTAGTCGCTCGCCCGGTAAGACTTGAACATCAACGGGACCGCCCAGGTTGGTCATTTCCCAGCGCTGCTTCCCATCCGCGCCGCATTCCCAGATTCGACCGCCTGCCACACCGCCATCAACTTCGATGATCAGAGTCAACCCCTTGATCGCCGGTGCTTCATTGATCTTGGCAAGATCGACGGCAGCGCCCTTTTCTTTCCACCAGGCATCCCAGGCTTCTCGACATTTCGCGCGAATTTTGACATCGGTTCCGGCCAGCGTCGCGGGTGGTTTCTGATCGCCCAGAAGCTGGCAGAGCAAATCCTCAACCTGATAGGCGTATTCGATAGGACCGTCGCCCAGCAAGCTAATCAATGCGGGAACCGCTTTCTTGTCGCCGGCCCGCAGCAAAGTCACACCCGCTGCGTAGCGCACTTTTCCTTGAGGATCCGCGAGCAATTTCGCCACTGCAACTCGTTGGCCGGGTAAAGACTCGCCCAGAATCTGGGCGGCCATGGCCCGGCGCGAAGGATCGCTGTCTGAGAGGGCGGCAATCAGCTTATCGTGCGCCTTGCCGATAAGCCTGGTATGCTCGATCAGTGCCGAACGAATCCCCTCGCTCACCATTTCGTCGTCTGCAATACTCGGTAAATAGGTCAAGAGAACCGGAACTGTCTCATCGACTTTTTTGGCAGCAAGAAGATGGGCCGCAGCCACAATCCGTTCGGTTTCGCGGGTCTGGGAAATCTTTTCCAGACAGCGTTCGACCCTGCGGGCAATTTCTTCATCGGGATTCTGGACCGAGGCCCGAAGAATCGGCAGCGCGGCAAGACCCGCCTTCGTCAACAGAGCTGTTGCGCGTTCGCGCGCATCGAAATCGGCATCGCCTAACTGCCGGATCGTGCTGAAGAGTTGCAGCCTTTCATCGTCGGAGAGTGTCCGCTGTCGAAAGAAGTCGACTAACGATTTGGGGTCGTCGGCGATTCCCGCCTCTTTGAGGGTTTTTGCATATTCCTTGGCATCGGGAACGGCCGGCTGATCCGCACCCATGCACATCGATACGACGAGACAACATCCCAAACCAAGTGCAGGAAGGTGGTATGACATGTAGAAAATCCTCAACATGCGATCCGGGAACGCTATTCGTGAGACGATTGGCCCGGCCCACAATAACCTATGCAGTGTAACAGATTGCACGAATGATGGAAACGGGGTAGTGCGCTGTTCATGCTTAATTTTCGCGTAGGAAAAATGGTATTTGACTGACCGACGTTCCTCTCTCAACTATCCTTCAATTGGTCGTCGAGCAACTGGACGGAGTTTACTTGGTCGGCAAGGAGTTCATCGAGAACATTCCCTTTGAAACCGCGATCGAACTGCTCGCCGCCAGCGTCGATCTGAAAGTGGTCGCGAAGGGAGATGCCTTTTTCGTTACCACCAAGGAGCAAGCGGCCGAGTTGATCGCCGAGAAACGAAAACGCGACGGCCAGGCCAAAACAGCCGAACCGAAGACCATACCCGGTACTAAGGAGATTGACCCAGAGCCGAAAAAGTAAGCTACCCAACGTCGCAATGAGACGGTAAACTCTAATCATGCGTTAATCGCACGATTCATGCTCAACTCACCTTCTCCATCAAGGAGTTCATGTCCATGCAACGATGTATCCTGCGATCCTTGTGCGCGATAGCGCTGGCGGGGGTCGTTCTGGTCGCACAGCTCAATTCCGCAGCGCCGGCACTCAAAAACAATCCGCCGAGCAGGGATCTCAAGATCGATCAGATCCGCAAGGCGCTCGATTCGGTCGTTACCCTCGAGAGCAATCAGGTCGCGCTGCCCATGCTGCTAAATAAACTTGGCGATGACCACAAGATCCAGTTCATCCTCGACCGCAATGCTCTGACCCTGATGGGCTACGACGAAAACTCGATGATGGTCGATACCAACCAGAAAGATGTCAAGCTGCGAACCGGTCTTCGCAATGTCCTCAGTCCTTTCGGCCTGACTCTCGCCATCGTCAGCGATCAGGTTGTCGTCACCACGGAAGAGATAGCACTCTACAAGCAGTTCAAACAGCGTATCGATATCAACTTGACCGAGATTCCGCTGAGCAAGGCGATGAAGGAGCTATCGCAGAAATACGGCGTGAACATTGTACTCGACCCGAAATGTGTTAAGGCGAAGACGACCGAGGCTGCTGTGACCCTGGAGCTTGAAGATGTCGCTTTTGAGGCGGCGGTTCGGCTTATGACCGAAATGGCAGGTTTGAAGGCCGCCCGGCTCAGCAACGTGATCTACATCACGACAGAGGATCGCGCCGATAAAATCAACAAGGAAAGCGACCTCGTTCCGAACCCGCACCCGGATCTTCCCGGCGGGCCGGAACGCGGAGTTGTACCCGGCGTTGGGGGGCTTGGAGCAGGCGTTGGGGGGCTTGGTGGTCTGCTTCCAGGGGTGCCCCCAGTCGTTCCCCCTCCCGCACTTCCAAAGGATTGATCAACTCACCACATCACCATCACTCACCCAGATTCCAGACCTGCCGGTCCGGGATCTGGGACTTGGAACGATCCAGTCTGTTCCAGCGATTTCCATGATCCAACTCGTTTATGATACCATCGACCATCACGCCTTGATGGAAAGTGTGCGGAAACCTCATTGCGGTGCGGTCGTCACCTTTCTGGGTACGGTGCGCGATCTGACGGGTGAAGACATCACCATTGCGCTCGATTACGAAGCCTATCCTCCCATGGCAGAAAAGAAGTTAGCCGAGATCGAAGCGGATGCGCGCTCGCGTTGGCCGATCGGCGCGATTGCTCTGGTTCATCGCCTCGGTCGGTTGGAAGTCGGGGAAATCAGCGTCGCGGTGGCGGTTAGCTGTCCCCATCGCGCGGACGCCTTTGAAGCGTGCCGATACGCCATCGATCAGCTCAAGGAGCTGGTCCCGATCTGGAAAAAGGAAAACTGGGCCGATTGCCGGACGGAATGGGTTCATCCTTCGGGAACATGATGTCGTCAATCAAACGGTTTTCAGGGAGCCGAAAAGTGTCTGTCGTTACCCGTCTGAAGCAACCGGCTTCTTGAGTTCTTCTCTTCGTGATTCAATTCGTCTGAGGATTTCGTCGGCATTGGGGAGAGTAGGAGTTTCCTTCAGAGCATCTCGCAGATCTTTCTCGATCTCGTCCAATACTTTCGAGGATTTCAAGCGGTCCAGAGCCAAATTGTATTCTTCCAAAGCCTCTCTTGGTCGGCTAAGCTGGAGCAAGATTAGCCCGAACTTCGCTCGGGTCAGCAGATCTTGCGGGTCTGTATTTACAGCGAACTGAAACAACCTTTCTGCGTCCACGAAGTCCTTGCGCAGATATGCAACCCATCCAAGTTCCCCACTTGCCCGTGCCTTGACGACGGGTTCCACGTCGTCCAACGTAAAGATGCGCCGACAATCGGCAATTTGTTCGGGATATCGGCCCTGATGAGAGAATGCTCGTGCCCGGAGCAACAAGGCTGGACCCAGAAGATAATCGGGAACTACACGATCGGAAATCACAGTTGAATAATCTTCGATTCCGAGTTCGAGGGCTCCCATTTCACAATGAGCATAACCACGATGCAAAAGCGATTGGTTCCGTAGACCAAGATCGTGCGGTTGCTGTAACCGAATCACGTCATCGAACTCCGCAATCGCCTCCGAATAGTGTTTCCGGGATAGTCTGTAGGATCCTTGATCGAAATAAGCTCTTATTTTGATGGCGATTGGGATTTCATCCGCTTTTGCGATGGATGCCCAATCGAGTAGCCCTGCTTTGGATCGAGCATCTCGAAGGGTCGGTTGATCCGTTATCTTGCTCCATTCGGTCAACAACCAACCACGAAGTGTAATTATAACCCATCGAAATGTGGAGAATGAGCGAGTGAAAAGATCCAACATCTGTAAAGCCAATAGCCATTCCTTTTCCAGAGTGAGATTGACACGCCAATCGTCAAGCCGATTCATTGGCTGGGTAATCGGTCCATTCTCATCACGGATCAGGGCGAGGCTGTCCTCCCAAGGGGCAGGAGTGATTCGGGTTGAGAATTGTCGGATCCAAACTTCGCCCAAGTCTGGACGCTGAGGGCTGAGACGAATGATCGCCTCAAGGACTTCGCTCAATTTTTCGCGTTGATTCCATGCGTTTTGAACATTACGGTACAATTGCATGGCATGGTCGTCTATCAGTGCCATCATCTGATCAGCCAACGCATTGTATTCTGCAGCAAGATGTTCTTCAGACCAATCCCGAACAAAGATGGTTTCCATCAACGCTTGACGCGGGTGATATGTGAGAAACACCGAATGTGCGGCAATGCGTCTGCCCAACTCTTCTAAGCGTTCCCTTCGGAGAGATCCCTCCCCGACAGGAAGCGGAGATGCCACCAAGAGTGTTTTTTTCGGCCCAACAAAATGAAGTATTGGAGCACCAGGATCATTGGATTGGTTCTTCGATTCCTGCGATTCTCCCGGTATTTCCAGGCCGACCTCCAGGAGAAATCGCTTCGTCATTTCGACGTTTTGCTCATTCAATGACGTCAGCACCACTAGAAAATCTGAGAGCGGACCGACGCACAAGCCCCCCATTTCGCTAAATCCGGTTCGGCTATCGATTAGGACGTAATCGTAAGATGCAAACTGATCCGCTTCTGGTCCGAGGTATTCGGGCACGTCAATCGGCCAGCGCCAGGATTTGAATGTTCTGTGTAAAACTCGCCCAGTTTCGACCAATTCTTCCCGACTGAACGAATTCATCGCGGTTTGGGCGAGACGATCAGTGTAATCTCGGTCAAAATGGAGAGGGATTACATCAACGCGACCGAGTTCACCGAGTTGCGGACGTAAGGCTTTACAATCCAGTTTGTCGGGTCGAACGGAAACAACATAATCTAACCGAGAGGCTTGAATTGAAGTGTCAATGGACTCGAACTGACCTTTTGCCCAGGCCAACAAATCGAGACCATCGCGAGGCGGCACGCCCTCCAATTCATCGCCGCGCTGAAGAAAAACACTCAACCCAAGCGCTTTGAGATCGAAATCAACGAGAAGAACATTGCGACCACGCGCCGCCAACGTATAGGCCACGTTGACCAGCGCCATCGTGCGACCGACGCCACCCTTGAAACTGTAGAAGGTGTAGATGTAAGGAAACGAACTCATTATGCCGCCTTCGGTTCTGAGAGTTCCCTGGCAATCCCTCGAAATTTGTTGCTTATTCCTGGATGCTGTATCGAATGTCGCAGGTTAAGAGACTGTTGCAATTCATCAACCGAACTCTGGATTTTTTCCCAGGTGATCCCTGGAAACTCTTTGCAAACGAAGAAATCGAACAGCTTTCGGGCTTTCTCTGGTCGCGAAGAACAAGCAATTCCAGCTAAATACCTTGTCCACAACTCGTACCTTAGATTCTTCGCATCCGCTGCACAAAGCCCTAAATCGGATATGCGTTCAACTCGGTTCCAGTCGATCGGCTTTTTTCCAGCTATAAGATCGTCAGCCTTGTCGCGCATTAGCTCTGCCAGATGGTCCACGAAACCCGCCGATGCTCGCCCGGAAACGCAAGCTGCCCAGATTCGCTGTTTTGAATTTGGGACCAATTGCCAATCAAAGCAAACCTCAGCGTGCCGATTCGGAGGCCGATCGAAGTTGGCTTCTTGAAATAACGACTCGCTCACCCAAGCCACGCGGGGAAGAATGACCGAATTATCTTCGCGGGTTTCGATGGGAACGGGCACCGCATGGGGCAACAATGTCAAGTGCCCTTCCTTGTTCAACTGTTCGATCTCCATTCGGTGATACCACTTGAATTGGGACGAAAGCACCCCTTTCGTCAGCGGAAAAAACAAATCGGTGGACTTTCGACGTGCTACGGCGAACGCCTGACCACATTGAACCACCGGCTCACTGTTAAAACCGACGATTTCCAAATCACTAATGGGAATATCGCCTAAAGCCCGAGGTGTTGTTGTATCCATCGATTCATTCCTTCGTAAACTTCGTCTTCCAGTTCGAAATCGATCGTCTCGCCTTGGCTCAGAAAGCTTTCGATTGTCGATATTACTGATCCCGCTGCTCGTTCATTTCTCATTTCTTGGTGAAGCAAATCGGTAGCAGACCTTGTTCTCGTCCAACAAAGTTTGTGTGCGAGAAGAGAGTGGCCCTCATGAAAACGAACCTCGAAAACCCATCGTCTCCAGTCTCCTGCCCCATAGACGAATATATCTTCCGGATCGTGGAAATCCGCGACTGGCCGCCCGGTCCAGTAGTCAACGAGTGGGCTGAAATACGCAGCCAAGAATCGTGCAAGCTCGGGCGCGAATCCGATAAGGAAATCAGCGCTTGTCGGCAAAATTCTTTCGAGATCCCCGAACACAAGTTCGGCGTAATAAAACTGTGCCACAAACCACCGGTATCGAATGGAGTCGCAGAACCATTCTTGTGACTCGCTTCACAGTCTGGAGAAAAGGCCATTGCCACATTGCCAAAGTCAGGATGTGCCTTGCCCGCATAGAAATAAACGCACCGGCCCAGTCCAAATTCATCTTCAGCAGCCCGCGTCCCATCGTGGCAATAGCCACTATCAGACGTGGGAATTTCGCAAGGTGTTTGCGATAGAAATCTCAGAAGATCCGTTCCTCGAATCACATGCACCAGAGGGACTTTGTCGGCGATTGGGGTTGCCGAACGCAAGTTGATCTCGAACCGCTGTCGGATCTCCGTGCCGGCTGTTGCCAGACGATCATTGAGGTCACTGAGCGGCGGCATGGGGGCGCTCTGGTCAGAACAACAACTGTTTAGTGCTTTTCTATCTTATTCTACGAAGCGTGGTCCGAAAATTGGACTTCTAAATAACTCCCCTCTCAAAGTCAGCAAATTCGCTTATCATATCTTGATGCGAATCGCTCTGCTTTCCGGTGGTGATGGCTGGCACGTCCGCGACCTTATCCGGGCCGCTGCTCATCTCGGTTGTGAGGCTCACACCCTCGATTTTCGCGCACTCAGTGCTGAGGTTGGCATCGAGCGCGATCTGTATCAGTTCGATGGAGTCATCGTCCGCACCATGCCGCCGGGTTCACTGGAACAGGTCGTCTTTCGCATGGACATTCTTCATGCTCTCGCGGCCCGAGGCATTCCAATTCTCAATCCGCCCCGAGCGCTGGAAACCTGCATCGATAAATATCTAACCACGGTTCGCCTCGAAGCCGCGGGGCTATTAGTTCCTCCCACAATCGTCTGCCAAACTTCGGAAGCCGCGCTGGAAGCCTTTGAGAAACTGGGAGGCGATGTGGTGGTGAAGCCGATTTTCGGGTCGGAAGGGCGCGGCATGATGCGAATCTCCGACCCGGAGTTGGCCTGGCGCACCTTTCGCAGCATCGAGCGGATGCAGTCGATTCTCTACGTGCAGCAATTCATTCGACATCCGGGCTGGGACATCCGGGCCTTCGTGATTCAAGGTCGAATCATCGCAGCAATGCGGCGGATAGCGCACCGGGATTGGCGGACCAACGTAGCCCAGGGGGCCAGGACGGAGGTTTATCACCTGACACCGGAAGAAGAGCACATTGCGTTGCGTGCAGCGGCGGCGGTTGGTACGATCGCGGCGGGAGTGGATCTGTTGCCGGGCTCAAATGGCGAGCGCTACGTGATCGAGGTCAACGCCGTGCCAGGCTGGCGCGCCATCGCGCCAACGGCAAGAGTCGATGTGGCAGCAGAAATGATTCGGGCTATCGAGCGAATGCCTTGACTACTCAGAATCCTTTCTAAAGTCCTGCTTTCCAGGTCTGGTTTTTTCTGAATGGAGGTGTCAATTGCTTCGGCTAGTATTCTGCGTCGTCGCAATGATCGTTGGGTCGATAGTTCTTGGCCACGGGTGCGGTCAAAGTTCGTCAAAACCCGTTGAATTGATCAGCGGCGACTCTCAAGCCAAAGATTTAGAGAAAGAACTCGAGGCTCGGATTGCCAAGAAAATGTCCAATCCAGAATTGCTTCAACAGGTCGTGGGACTGTTTCTGGTGCAGATTCCTGAGATTCCAGATAGCCACGGGTGTGCGTTTCTCATCGACCGGCAGGGAGCGGTTCGCCATCGCTTTGACTGTCAGGTTTTGAGCGCCCAGAAATACGGCGAAGACGGAGTCTTCCTTACCAGGAAAAACGTGGTTCGCGTTACGTCAGAGGGCAAAGTCGTTTGGACCATTCTTTTTGACGAGAGACAGTGGGATGAAGAGGGCACGATGATCGACCTGCCTAGCGGAGACAGCGTCGTTTTTCACTTCCATCGCATTGCGGATAGTGGCGTGAATGTTATTCGCTTCGACCCATCGAGCGGCAACGAAAAATGGACCACCTTTTGCGCCGGCCTGGGAGTGATGCATTCGCAGTATTTGCATTCGGCGAAAATCACTGTCGAAGACGATAAAATTCGGGTCACCAGTGAGGGTTCAAGTGGCACTTTTGTCGAGATTTTGGATCTGAAAACTGGACGCCAACTCAACAGAACGCGAAAGATTGAGGTAGGTTGGCCTCAGGCAGATTAGGCTGTAATTGGTAGACCGGCGTACTCACTCCCAATTCTCTGAAACCAATACCACCAGCGGTATGGGTGCAAGGATCAGCCTCCTCCCATCGGGTACCTGCGGCCCCTCATGTTCCAGCACGATATCGAGCGGAGATGATTCGGGCGCTTGAGGTCAAGCAAACTTAGCTTTCCAGGTTTACCTACCAGTCCTCTTGAGGACTCAGGCCAAGTTGTTGCCAAACGGCCTGCGGCAGGCTGATTTCTCCGTGCTGTTCTTCAAACGTCTTCAGCAGTTTTCGCAACGACATTGCCAGCACTTTGGCGTTCGCTGTTGCCATTCGAATGTGCGCGGTTGGCTTTTGGTCGTGCGAGCCAAGATTGGGCGACCGCTTCATAAACGTCAATATCGCATCGAAAAGTGTCAAGTTTACTTGAACACCGTCGCAATAAATATCCGGAATCGAATTGTCCATTTAGACTCTCACTGAAGACAAAAAACGAGATGGGGAATTGAAACTACCGCAAGGACCATTAGTCAATCCAGTCCTTTTCGCACTATATCCTGATATTCACTCCCAGTTCTCCGAAACCAACACAACCAGCGAGATCGGCGCAAGGATTAGCCGGCTCCCCTCGGTTACCTGTGGCCCTTCATGTTCCAGCACAATATCGAGCGGGGACGCCAGCGAGGTATCGATCACCCGGCGCCAGTTGCGACGGGTGGGCGACGGCGGGATTCTGAACGCCACCGACTCCATGCTGCTGTTGATCGCCACATAAAAATCGCTGTCTGCGGTGTAATTTGGGTCGAGCTCCCGGCCATTAAAGCGGCCATCCATCGTGCAGGCGATTACCCGCGACGTCGAAGTCCAGTCGGGCTTTCGGGGTTCCGGGCCGTGCCAAACAATGTCGGCGACTCCCTCTAACTTTGGAACCTCCGACGCGGGATCGACTTTTCCCTCCATCACACCCTCTTCGGCGGGACGCACAGGCCCGGCCGGCGGAAACGCCGACAGGCCGGTGGAACTGCCACGACGTTTCAGGAACTCGCCCCGGAAGAATCGTTTCCGCCGCAGCGATGGATGCCGTTTGCGAAAATGGATCATCTCGCGCACGAAGCGCAAGAAATCGGCGTTTTTCTTCATCAGCGACCAGTCCACCCAACTGATTTCATTGTCCTGGCACCAGGCATTGTTATTGCCGCGCTGGGTGCGCAAAAACTCATCGCCGGCCAGGATCATCGGCACACCCTGCGACAACAGCAGCGTCGCCATCAGATTCTTGGCGTATCGCAGCCGAAGCCCCAGGATCTTCGCATCGTCGGTGTCGCCTTCCGTTCCGCAATTCCAGGAGAAATTCTCATCCATGCCGTCGCGGTTATTTTCACCGTTGGCGTCGTTGTGTTTCTTCCTGTAACTCACCAGATCGTTGAGAGTGAAACCATCGTGGCAAGAGATGTAGTTGATGGAGTGTCGAGGCAGCCTGGCGTTCCACTCGTAAAGATCGGAACTGCCGCACAGCCGGGTAGCGAAATAACCGATCGTATTCTGATCGCCGCGCCAGAAGCGGCGAATGTCATCGCGATAACGTCCGTTCCACTCGCTCCAGCGCCGGCCAAAGGGGAAGTCACCCACCTGGTACAACCCCGCTGCATCCCAAGGCTCGGCAATCAGTTTCGTGTCGGCCATCACGCCATCTTCCGCGATCATTTCAATGATTGGCGGCTCAACCAGCACGTTACCCTTGGTATCTCGCCCCAAAATCGACGCCAGATCGAACCTCAGCCCGTCGACGTGCATATCTCCGACCCAAAATCGCAGACAGGTCAGCAACAGGCTGCGAACGACGGGGTGATTGCAATTAAGGGTGTTGCCGCAGCCTGTAAAATTAAGGTATCGGCCATCGGGCATCAGCATGTAGTAGAGAGAATTGTCCAGCCCGCGGAACGAAAAAGTTCGCCCATGTTCGTTGCCTTCTCCGGTGTGGTTGAAGACGACATCGAGCCAGACTTCGATCCCTGCCGAGTGGAATGCCTTGATCATTTCGCGGAATTCGGTGAGCTGGCCGTGATCTCTGTGCTCGCGGCATAGGCTGCCTTCGGCGCGGCGAAAGCGATCGTGTTGTAGCCCCAGAAATTGTAATTCGGCTCGCGGGTATCGGGGTTCGTGAAGGGGCAGTCGCACTCGTCGAATTCATGGATGGGCAGCAGTTCAACCGCTGTGACGCCGAGCCATTGCAGGTAGGGAATCTTTTCCACCAGGCCCGCAAACGTGCCTGGGTGGGAGACTGCCGAGGAAGGATGGCAGGTAAAGCCCCGGACGTGCAGTTCGTAGACGATCGAATCTTCGAGCGGGATGAGCGGCGGCGAATCGTTGCCCCAGTCAAAGCGGGGACCGCGGAAATAAACACATCGTCTTCCCGTGCGTTCCGGGTCGGTTTCACAGGTGCCCGCCCAAACCGCGCCTTCGGACAGCATCGTGGCGGCAGGGTCGAACAGGATACGCGACGGATCGTAATAGTGTCCATCGCCGGAAGGGCCATCGACCCGCCAGCCGTATCGAAAACCGCGCGTCGGCAGGCCGGACACGGAGATATGCCAGTGATCGCCGGTGCGGTTAAAGCGCGGATGCAGAGGAATTTCGGTGAGTGGATGGTAATCGCCATCGAGGGGATAGACAACGAGGTGAACTTCAGTGCCGTGCCGGCACAGGAGAGCGAAATTCAAACCATCGGGTGCGTTGGATACTCCAAGAGGGAGCGGTCGGCCACGCTGAGTGAGGAAGGAAATCATGCAATTCCGGTAGCGGGATACGAATTCAACTATTATTGTATGATTACGGACTGTAGAGTTAGGAGTCTTGCCTGCCCGAAGAGATTTCAGAAATGTTCGTTGTTTGACACCGATTGCGCCGCACTTGCGAGACCATGGCAAGCAACCATACAATTCAATAATGAGGCTACCAACTGAGGCTCGCCAGAGGCGAGCGTCGGGGCGTTAGCCCGACGTGGGCTTCCACAACCGTTGCGCTCATCTTCTATCCGAAACAGTTCGTAGAGAAGAGCCAGCGCGCTGGCTATGGACTCCCACGTCGGGCTAACGCCCCGACGCTCGCCTTCGGCGAGTTGCTTTTAATCATCCCTCGGTGACGCTTTGCGAACCCTGGGATAGTCTGCCATTCTCAATGAACTTTTTCGCTACATGCGCTCTGCGCTCTGGAACCGATACTCGCCGATGAACTGCGCGCCCTCGGTGCGGACAGCGTTTCGCCCGGCCGTGGTGGTGTCAGTTTCACCGGCGATCATCTGATCCTCTATCGTGCCAATCTCTGGCTGCGAACCGCGGTGCGCGTGTTGCTCCCAATCGTGGAAGCACGAGTCCGCAATCCCGAAGAGCTCTACGAGGCCGTGCAGACCATCGACTGGTCGCAGTACATGACGCCCCGGCATACCCTGGCCGTTGATTGCAACGTGCGCGACTCGGGAATCACACACTCCCTCTATGCCGCGCTAAAGACCAAGGACGCGATCTGCGATCAGTTCATCGCCCGTTGCGGCAAGCGCCCCAGCGTCGATACGGAAACGCCTATGGTCGGCCTCAATCTGCATATTTATCAGGACAACGCGATTCTCAGTCTCGATTCGTCCGGCGAATCGCTGCACAAACGAGGTTATCGGCCAATTCTCACGAAAGCACCCCTCAATGAAGCCCTGGCGGCAGCGCTCATTCAACGCTCCGGTTGGAAGAGCGATACTCCCTTTATCGACCCGATGTGCGGATCGGGATCGTTGCCAATCGAGGCATCCTGGGTCGCGCTGAATCGACCACCCGGCCTGACTCGAAAACGGTTTGGCTTCATGGGCTGGATGGATTACGACGTCGGTCTCTGGGCCGACCTGCGCGATGAGGCTCGCGAAACCGTTCGGAAAAAACTCAGCGCACCAATTTATGGCTTCGACATCCGAAGAGATGCCGTCGAATTTTCGCGAACTAATGCCAAGGCGGCAGGCGTGGGTCATCTATTGAACTTCGACCGTCGCGATGTGCGCGACTTTCATCCGCCGGATGGCCCACCCGGAACCATACTCTGCAATCCACCGTACGGCGAACGACTGGGTGAAGAAGACGATCTGCGCTCACTTTATCGGGAGTTGGGGCAAGTGTTTGGCATGCGCTGCCAGGGCTGGAATTGCTGTGTATTCACGGGAAACCTGGAACTGGCTCGTGAGATCAGGCTGCCTTTGCGGGAGGAATTTCACTTTTGGAATGGGAAGATTCCATGCCGATTGCGCTGCTATTCACCTTCATGAATCGCCCCATGACGAAATGGCGCACTGCACGGTAGGGCTTGCGCAATAGCCAGGCGTGCAGAGTGAGCAACAACCCTTTGCGGCGCGAGTTGGCAAGCTCCTGGGCGGTAAAATCTTCCGGACGATCCTTGCGATGATGTTTGCCGATATGGTATCGGTCCACCGACTGCATATAAGGCAGAACACGTGCGCCGATCCAGGCGCAATAGCGGGAAGCGGAATTGTGAACAGATAGCGATTTGCAGGTCAATGAGTACTGGAGTGCCATCATAACGAACGAGGATATTTTCTGCTTTGCTCAAATCGTTGTGCGCGATGCCCCGGCTGTGCAGATCGCTCAAAATCGTGTAAATCCGAGCGTAGAATCGCGAATCCGGTTTCGTTTTCTTGCGATAATCGCGGAGATGGCAGCCTGGAATGTACTCGCGACATGAATCCCGATTCTCCGAATCGTCCAAAAAAACGAGGCAAGCCCGCCACCTCGGCGGTTCGTTCGTAAAAGAACACTTCCCTGTCGCAAAGGAACCTGCCCATCCAGCCCAGCGGAATGATTCCGAGTGGCTCGGTGTGATAGATTTTCAGCACGACCTCGCGCGGAAGATCCAGAAATTCTGTCTCATCTTTGAGGCGATATAAGCCGGTAGCCGCGTAAAAATCCCGCTTGAAGATTTGTACCAATTCGTAGTCGGCATCGCGAAAAGCAATGGTTGGGGGCAAAGTTTTGCCGCGCAATTGCTTGTACTGCGCCCAATCCGAATCGGCCATGAAACGATCTCCATGCGCCACAGTTCCGTGACACAACAGAGAATCGGCATGGGGTTGCGCAATACGTTAATGATTTGCGGGTTTTGTCGATGAAAGTGAATGGGCGGGGATCAGCCGGTCCAGGAGGTTTAGAGAATGGAATAGTGCCATGTCAAAGGCTTGCCATCGCGGTAAGGCATTACACCGTGAAATTGGGGGATCTGAGGATCAAATACCAAGGGCAAGAAGTGGCGGTCTCCCTCCCAGAGATTCAGGGTCATAATTTGGTCGAGAGAAACCCAGACCAGTGAGCCTTCCGGATTGTCGTGAAACGGGACGCCGGAGAATGTGTCGATACGGAAGATGAAACCGAACCAATCCTTGCCCTCTTTGCCGAACCCCGGCCAGCTAATCGTGCCGCGCAGCGAGAGTTTTTCGCACTCGATGCCTGCTTCCTCGCGGATCTCGCGCTTCATGCCGGAGACCACGTCTTCGCCCGGTTCGAGCTTACCGCCAAGGCCGTTGAATTTGCCGAAATGGTGATCTTCCGGGTTCTTGTCCCGGCGGATTAAAAGAACCTGTTTGCCATCGGAAGAGAGGATGTAACCGAGGGTAGCAAGGATGGGAGTGTAGGGCATTGGATTATCTACGTGCGTTTTCGTTTTCCTCTCGTTTTGGGAGGGGTGCGAACTTTAACTTGCCCACCTGGGAACTCAATTGCGAGGGGATAATGGTTCAGCAAGTTTGTTCCCACCAAGGCATCTTCGCTTTTGGTGAGCATGATTTCCACCTCTCGTGCTTCCTCAAGAAACAGGACCGAGCCCGCGAATACCAGTTCGTGTCGTTGCATGCCATCGGCCAATTCGATCAATTGCTCGCCGACTAGTTCAAGGCCTAACTGTACAGCAAGGCGAATGGGTAAACAAAGATCCCCATCGAACCCTGTGTCAACGATGGCAGACACCGCAAGGGTTTGCCGGCTACCAATTACCTCAATGCTAACGGTCGGAGTCATGCCGCTACATCCCGTGGAACTTGGCCACCGGCCCCCCGTCCACACGAATCACATAACCCAGGGTGCCCGGCCACCGCTTTCGAAACGCCCGCCAGACTTCTCCACTGGTTTGCCCCAAAACGTATTCGCCTGTGTCCACATTGAGGCCGATGACGTCGGACGCATGTTCGGGCAAGAGTGTCTCTTGGAGTTCAGCTAGAATTCGGTGAGCGCGCTTTTCAAATTCGCGTAGAGGCAGAGATGCAGTAGGAGTCAACACCTTCTTCATTTGATGCTCGTTTCTTCTGTAAACAAACGGAGCCGCGAAATCCTGTTCCTTCATCATTTTACGGACATTTGAAACGATTTCGTAAGTGCCCCGCAAGGCAAAGTCAGGCTGCCTTCCGCAGTTGGGCGTCGAAAGCCTCCGGATCGGCGATGCCGAATTGGTCAAGCATGAAACGCGCCGTGTAAAAATGATGCTCAAGCATCAAATCGTGGCTCGGAAATGCCGGCACCATGATATGGCAGCCCGTTTCTGGATGGTCATAAACCATTGCGGGCGGATCCGATTCCACAAGTCCGCCCTTGAAACCCAATGACCGTAGCACTTTTTCCAGTTGGCCATAAGTGAAATTGGTCCGTCTCATGATTGGTCTCCCAAGCCGGATAGAAACGTCTTGGCTTTAATCTCGCGCATTTTGGCGATGGCTTGCCGGTTCACAATTTGCCGCTTGGAAAAACGAACGCGCACAGTCTTCGCGCCTTTCCTGGGAAGCCGACCAAGACCTTGACGAAAGTAATTCTGGACGTGGTTCCAGTAAGCACATTTCCGTCCTGCATCGAAAAGTACGAGAAACACGGGCGTTGTGTCCCGCATCCAGAGATTATAATCCCGAATGTCCAAGTCATAAATGTAATGCGAACCGCCGACTTGCAGCGACTCCGCCGCCTTGAGTTGAATGTACGCTTCGTCTGGCTCTACGTATCCCTGCTCGTCGAAGGTCCACAAGATCAAGTCATAGCCATAATCGCTGCCGAGTCGTTGGGCCGTGTGGCCCTCCTCCAGAATGAAACCCTCGACATGATGCACGCTCAAGTCCGCTATGACATGCGCTCTTGTCCGTTGCTTGTGGGGACCGAAGATCTTGCTTGCCATGCGTCAACCGGGCCGTTTGGATTCTTGGATTTCTCGTAATAATGGGTAATGGCTTAAAAGCGTGTTGATCGATATCACCGCCTCAAAGACGGGAATGCTTCTTGGATCAATTCCTTCAACCTTGTCGCTCCTTGAAGATCGAATTGAATCGTTTGACTCGCGATTTCAGGATGCTCTCGATCATCGCTGCCGTAAGTATGCAGCGTCAATTTGTCGCGGCGGATGCAATACGTGCATGTCACTTCATCCTGTGGCTTTGCTCGCTTGTCCAGGCGGGTAATTGTCCGAATGAGCTCCATCGTTCGTTCTCCGGTCGAATGTGTTCAGCAAGAAATGGGCAATCCCAGCCAGCTATGCCTCATTTCTTCTTCCTCTTCTCTTCGAACTCCTTAACGAACTTTTCCGGTGATTCCTTGAAGGCGTCCCGGCAGCCTGTGCAGCATACGTAATAAGTCTTGCCGTTGTAGCTTACCGCCATCGTGCCCAGTCCGCCGCTGACGACGCACTCTCGATCCGACAGTCCCGTTTCAGCAAAAGGAACGCCTTCCTTGGTCGCGCCGACCTGATACTGCCTGGTGAAAAACGTCTTGTCTTCGGGTTTTACTTCAAGTCGATACAAAAAACGATTATGATGAAGTAATGAGAAAACGATGCGCTGCGTTTCTTTCGTTGCCGAATCGACTCGCTCCAAGGCAAGTTGCTTCTCTTTGAGGGTTCCCTGGAAAGTCATCGTCTTTTTGTCGGTAGTGGTAATCTTCAGCTCGAAGAGTTTCTTGTCGGCGAGATGGCGAAGTGTGCCTTTTGAGAAATGTTTGCCGTCCTCAAAAGTAACGCTCAACCAGGCATCGTCGCCCTTGAACTGCCAGCTCCAGGTCACTTTTTCGCTCCAGTGACCTTTTTGGCGCTCATCGGGAGTGCCCTCCGGAATTCCAGCGCCCTTCCAACTGCCGATGAGGAGGTTGAAAGGCTGCAAGGCCTCTTTGGGAGTCGATGTTCTTGCGCGTCGGCCGCGGAAACGGCTATAGATGAGAGAAAGATGAAAGGAATCGCGGCCATCCAGACGATACGCATAGTTAAGGTCTCCATGAAGCGTTTTAACAACATCATACCATACCCGAATCGTTTGACGGCAACAATTTCGGTTGACTGTCATAAACTGTGTGAGGCTCGTGCTCTGAATCGATCGAGGCTTTCCGCGACGCCTGCGGAAGGTTATACCATACAAGTACCGGTCCCGGAGAGTCTGCAACGAGGCTGCGAATGGCTCGGCTAATTGTCATCAAGGGTGCCGATGAAGGCAAACAGTTCGACTTGCTCACTCAAACGGTGGGCATTGGCCGCGAGCGCACCAATCCTATTTGCCTTCACGATACCGAAGTCTCGCGCCGGCATGCCGAGATTGTTCCCGGCGAAAACGGTGCTTTCCGCATCCGCGATCTGGCCAGCGCCAACGGTACGCAAGTCAACACGAAACCCGTCAGCGAAGCGCTATTGAATCCCGGCGATCACATCCAGATCGGCAAGACGATATTGGTCTATTCGCTGGCACGAACCGAAGGTGCCCCACAAACCGATCTTGCGGATCGCATCCGCATGGTCACTCGTCAGGATACCCAGTTCTCTTCGGCCATCGTCAAAACCATCGAGGAAAACGCCGGCAGCCAGATGCTGGCCCGGCCCGAACGAGCGCCAACCCAGTGGCTGAAAGATCGACTCGCCAATCTCAGCATCGTCTATGAGACGATCCAGGCAATCAGCCACATTCTCGATCTGGATCAGTTGCTCGATCGCATCATGGAATTGATCTTCAGTTCCATCGAAGCAGATCACGGCTGCATCATGCTGCGTAACGCCGACAACGGCGAGTTTGAGCCGAAAGCCATCCGATTTCGGGCAGGAATCAACCATGAGGAAAAGATCGTCATTAGCCGAACAATCATGGATTACGTTTTGACCAACAAGCAGGGAGTGCTCATCGCGGACGCCGGCAACGACGATCGATTCAGCGGCGGCAACAGTATCAAGCGTTTCAAGATCCGCGAAGCGATTTGCGTACCGATGAAGGGGCGTCACGAAACGCACGGCGTGATGTTTTTGGATACGCAAAGCACCAGCAAGGATCTCGTCAGCGCCGGGAAAGAGGACGGGTCGGCGAAATTCACCGAGGACCATCTTGCGCTCGCCATCGCCATCGCTCACCAGGCCTCCCTGGCGGTTGAGGAAACGCGCTATCATCAGGCACTGGTCCATGCAGAACGTCTCGCCGCGGTCGGCAACACCATCGCCGCATTGTCGCACCACATCAAAAACATCATGCAAGGCGTCGTCTTCGGCAGCGACATGGTTCGTTCCGGCCTGGCGGACAAGGACGACAACCTGCTTCATAAAGGATGGAGGCTCGTCGAAAAAAACCAGGCGAAGATTCACGAGCTGGTCATGGACATGCTCAGTTTCTCGAAGGATCGGGAGCCGGCGATCGAGATGACCGACCTGAACAAGATCGTGGCGGATGTCATCGATATCGTCCGGGGCCGGATCGAAGGGCTTGGAATTCGCCTCGAAGTGCGAACTTCTCTGTCGCTGCCGCTGGTCCCTGCCGACCCGGATGGTTTTCACAAGGCGCTGCTTAAACATTGTCAGTAATGCCGTGGATGCCGTGGAAGGACGCACTGACCCCTATATCGGCGTGCAGACGCTTCTGGAAAACAACGGCGCAATGGGCGCGCGTTGTGGTCCTCGATCACGGTGTCGGCATACCGCCCGAGAAGCAGGGCGATATTTTCCGCCCCTTCGTCAGCAGCAAAGGCGCACGCGGGACCGGCCTGGGGCTGGCGGTGAGCCGAAAGATTTTCCGCGAGCATGGCGGGGACATTCAAGTGCAAAGTCAGGTCGGCAAGGGCAGCAAATTCATGCTTCGGCTCCCGATGAAGAGTCCGCTTCTCTCGGAAGGATCGGGGACGCGAGAGCAGCCTATCCTTCGACCGCAGGATGAATGATTTTGCATCCGGTTTTCGGTGGCTTTCCAGGAGGTTCCGTTAATGAGATGTGCGACCATTGTTATGGTAATCTTCGGAACAACTGGGTGCGTGCGCGACAGTTCTACCTCAGACATTCGCCAGGCACAATCCGATGATTTGACGCCGGAGCAAGCGAAAGCAGCAATGATCGAGTTGCTTCGTGCGGACCAGCTTCCCTACATGCAAGGTTTTCCACTCGACAAATTTGTCAACAAACCTGTCGAAATCTACAAGGACGGCAGCGCCGGTTGGGCGGCCTTCAGTTTCGATTTGAAGGCAAGGAAGTATAAGTATCACGTGGACAATGGCGAGCGCGGCAAGCTCAATTTTTCGGCGGAATACGAGGGTGAATTCGAGCTTAGGGAAGGGAAATGGGTCGCGACAAAGCCGTATTGCACATCGATAACGTGATCGGAATACGCCCCAACCCAATCCTGGCCCTATCGAACACAACCCAATCGGATTAACCCTATTATCCCAATCCTTTTCGCTGATCTGAACAACCGATTTGATCCCCAGTCTTTTCCATCCATTCCGTTCTCGAAGCAAGATTCTCTCGCGTTTCACATTCCAATCGCGCTGCGCTGCGTGAAGAATATAAACATCGCAATCGCGTTCCCGTGCTCATCTTGACTACGGGCGCTGAAATTTGGGAAAGACATCATGAATTGGTTCAACTCGATTTTCCCGCCGAGAGTTGCACTCTATGGCAGCGCTGCACTTCTCTTAGGACTGATGCCGGCTCCGATCACGGGGCTGGTTCCTGCCGAGGAGCCTGCACGCCGGCTGGGAGAGCGACTTGCTGAATTCTCGACGACCGATGTGTTGCTTTCGCGCAAGGCGAAGGACGCGATTCAAAAGGACGAAAAACTTGCCTCCGGTCAGATTATCGTGACCGTCAAGAACAGAATCGCGACCATCAAAGGCACGGTCAACTCCGACGAACAAGCCAAACGCGCTGTAAAAGTAATACGGGAGATTCCGGGCATGGCATCGGTTGACAACGAATGTATCGTGGTGCCCACCGACTCGACGCCGGATGACGTGGCAGCAGCGGTGAAGCGTGCGCAAAGCCAGCAGACCGGCAAGCCCGAAGAAGAGACAGCGTCTTCTGGTCTAACGGGACGAACGACGAACCCGGATGAAACTCGGCCGATCCCGTTCGATCCGCGCCGAACGGTTTCGAGCAAGCCCCCCATGCCGGAAATGCAGACGACCGTGTTGTTTCACCCCGACTTGTCGGCCCCGACGACAGAGATGTTGATGGCGCTGGAGAAGGTACGCATGAGCGAGCTGCGCTTCCGCGAATTGCGCTTCACAGTAAAGAGCGGGGTGGTCCGAGTATCGGGGCTGGTCGATCGGATGTCGGATGCCAATGAATTTGCCGATCGCCTGACGAAAATCTCCGGAGTTCAGCAAGTGCTTCTGAGTAAAGTCGTTGAGAAATAATAGCCTACTCGCCGAAGGCGAGCCGCGTAGCGACGGCTTCCAGCCGCCGTGAACTTTCGGAACCTGCACCGAACATCCGGTACTCACTGTCGGCGGCTGGAAGCCGCCGCTAGTGCGCCTACCAGCGCATGGAATCGGTAGGGTGAAAGTCCCTATCAATGTTTCGAGTTTGGACATTGTAGCTGAAGGTAACTGCGTCGTCGCGAGGCAAGGTGGAGAGCAACCGGAAGCGAACGACTGGTCCGTAGGATAACGAACTCGATTCGGCCTGTTGTCGTGACGAGCCTGCTAGCGAAAGGCGAAGTCCAAGGAGTCTCGGAGGGCGTCAAACTCAGCACCGAGAACGACAAGGGGTGGTTGGAGACAGAACGGTCAGAAGGTTCCATGACGGGAAGTAGGGAGATCCGATTTCGCTGGATGTATGGAACGAGGGTCGAGAACGGTTGCCGCAGATGGACCGTACCCAAAGGCGTCTGGGCCGGGATGTTGCAGCGAGCATCCGCGGAGCGAAGCGATCGCTGCATGCCCTTGGGAAGTATCGGAATCGGAAGTCAGAGCGTCCGTAGTAGCGAAGAAGCCGGGTAACGCCGGGGGAGCCAAGGGACGTAGGAAGTTGGAGGCGTGATGTCAGCACCGCAAGAAACCAACCCGACGGCAGTGTCAGCAATGACTAATCAAGTCGGAGACGTTATGGAGCGCTGGCTCTGGACCGAACCGGCGGTGTGGAACGAACGCATGTTGACGGCGCTCGAAAAGGGCGTCCAAGGAGGAATATGGTTTAGTCTGATCGATAAAGTGTGGAAGGAACGCAATCTGCGCGTCAGTCACAGCAAAGTGGCTGCCAACCAGGGCGCTCCGGGAGTGGATCATGTCACGGTCGAAGCATTTGCCGACGACCTGGACGCCAACGTGGCGAAACTCACCAAAGCCCTCCAGGAAGGAACTTACCAGCCGCAGGCCATTCGGCGAACGTATATCGATAAGCCGGGTAGCCAGGAGCAGCGACCTTTGGGAATTCCCACGGTACGCGACCGAGTCGTTCAGGGAGCAGTCCGACACGTCATCGAACCGATCTTTGAGAAAGAATTCGCCACGCACAGTTACGGCTTTCGGCCCCGGCGGGGTTGCAAAGACGCACTGCGGCGAGTGGATGAACTGCTCAAGCAAGGTTACGCTTACGTGGTCGATGCCGATCTGAAGAGCTACTTCGACACGATCCCACATGACCGGCTGATGAGTCGGCTGCGGGAACGCATCGCGGACGGGCGGATGCTTCAGCTGATCGAATCCTTTCTGAAAGCCGGCATTATGGACGGACTGAAAGAATGGGAACCGGAAGCGGGAGCCCCGCAAGGAGCGGTGTTAAGTCCTTTGCTGAGCAATATCTATCTCAATCCTCTGGATCACCAAATGGCGGCCCAAGGGTGGCAGATGGTGCGCTATGCCGATGACTTCGTGATCCTCTGTCGCAATCAGGCCGAAGCGGAACAAACACTGGGGTATATCCGTCAGTGGTGTGAAGCGGAGGGATTGCGGCTGCATCCAACCAAGACGAAAATCGTCAACGTACAGCAGGAAGGCTTTGACTTTCTGGGCTATCACTTCCTAACCACGCGGCGGGGACGTCTAACGCGCTGGCCGAGGAAGAAGAGCATGGCGAAGTTCAAAGAGACCATCCGGACGAAGACGAAACGGACGAACGGCCGATCGCTGCGAAGTATAATCGCAGATATCAACCTGACGTTGCGTGGCTGGTTTGGATTCTTCCAGCACAGTTACCACACGACGTTTAAGACCGTGGACGGTTGGATTCGCGGACGTTTGCGGAGCATACTGCGCAAACGTTCCGGCGGAAAAGGCCGCGGACGGGGAACGGATCATCAGCACTGGCCGAATGCCTTCTTTGCCAAACATGGGTACTATAGTCTGGAAGCTGCCCATGCCCGAGCAAGTCAATCCCCTTGTGGGTAAGACCGACAACAGGAAAGCCGGATGCGGGAAATCCGCCAGTCCGGTTTGGAGGGAGGGGAAACCAATATGCTTGGTCTTCCCTACCCTATCGTGGCTCGCCTTCCGCGAACAACCAAATCCCCAGTCGTCGACCTCTCTCGTATAAAGACATCCATAGCAACTATCCACAATCTCCCGCCGGGGTGCATCATGCGAAGGACAGCTCTGTCGTTTCTCATCCTGCTGAATCTGCTTGGGATGCCGCAATGGGCACGGCCGGATGAACTGCCCAAACCACCCTTCTACACCGACAAGTCGAACCTGCTCCAATATCTCGATGCGCAGGGAAAACCCACGCCGATCAAGACGGTTTCGGACTGGGAAAAACGTCGCGACCACATCCTTGCCAATATGCAGCTCGTCATGGGTTCGATGCCTCCCGACTCGCGCAAAGTGCCGATCGATCTCAAAGTCGAAGCCACGGAAACGCTCGCCAAGGTCATCCGCAAGAAAATCACGTTTGCCGTCGAGAAAGATGATCGCCTGACTGCCTATCTCCTGATCCCGCGTGACTTGAAGGGCAAAGCGCCGGCCATGCTTTGCCTGCATCAGACGGTCAATATCGGCAAGGCCGAGCCTGCCGGGCTGGGGAAACGCGACAATCTCAAATACGGACTGGAACTGGCCGAGCGCGGTTACGTGACGCTGGCCCCGGACTATCCGAATTTCGGCGACTACAAGATCGATGTCTATGCCAAGGGTTATGTCAGCGCGACCATGAAGGGTATCTGGAACCACATGCGCGCGGTAGATCTGCTGCAATCGTTGCCCGAAGTCGATGGTGCAAAGATAGGCTGCATCGGTCATTCGCTGGGAGGGCACAACTCGCTGTTCGTTGCTGCGTTTGATCCGCGCATCAAGGTTGTCGTTACCAGTTGCGGGTTCAACTCGTTTTTCAAGTATTACAAGGGGAACCTTACCGGCTGGAGCCACAAGGGCTACATGCCGCGCATCGCCGGCGAGTATGACAAAGACCCCGCCAAGATGCCGTTCGACTTCACGGAGATTCTTGGCGTTCTGGCACCGCGAGCAGTATTCATCAATGCACCGCTGAAGGATGCGAATTTTGACGTGGACGGAGTAAAAGACTGCGTTCGCGCTGCGCTGCCGGTGTATAAGCTTCATGAAGTCTCGGATAATCTTGAAGCCGCTTATCCCGATGCAGCGCACGATTTCCCGCCGGCAACTCGGCTACAAGCTTACACATTCATTGATCGTCACCTTCGGCCCCGCGTCGAATTCACCCGGATGATCGCTCACTGGGCCGAGTACGCCGATTCGGATTACCTGAAATTCGTCGAAGAGGCCCGGCCCGAAATCTGTCAGATCGGCTTCTACGGCGGACACTTTTATAGCCTCGCCCACACCCCGCAATTCAACGGCTATCCGTCGCACTTTCCCGTGCAGGGTTTGACCGAATGCGGCAAGTGGTTTACCGAGCGCAACGCCGAAATTCATAAGCGTGGGTCAAAAGTCATCGGTCATTTCAACGTCGGTTTCCTCGTTGGCGAGCCGGACGGCAAAGAGGGGCCGCGAGGCTTCTTCAAGTTCTACAAGGAACTTTGGGATGAAAAGGAACTGGGTCCGAAGCCAGTGGCCGATCCACTCGATCTACTTGCCAGGAACGCCGACGGTTCGCCGATGGCTTCCAAGAATTACAGCATCGGCGGCATGCGCGAATTCACGGCCTGCCTGAACAATCCGCACTGGCGAACGGTCCTGAAAGCCTGGGCCAAACGCGGCATCGAACGGGGCGTGGACGGCTACATGATCAACTATTTCTACCGCCACAACTGCCTGTGCGAATACTGTCAGGCCGGGTTTCGGAGTCATTTGGTGGACCACTACACGCCGGAACAAATCCGCGAACGCTTCAATATCGCCAGTGTGAAAGAGCACAAGTTCACGGAGCTAATGGGTTGGCACGACCCCAAACAATCGACGCCGCTACGGCGTGAAGTGTTGAGCTGGTCGCAAACCTGCTGCAAGAAAGCGTTCGATGAAGTTTTTGTCGAGTACGGTCGATCGCTGAAGCCTGGGCTGATCCTTGGGCAATGGAACCACCTGGGGAATTTCAACCAGATCAGCGGCGATGAACGCAGCATGCTGCCGGGCGGGCTTTGGGGCCGCGATGAAGATTATTTGTGGTATAGCACCGGCGCTGCTGCCTACTTCACCGATTTGAAGGAGGGAATTCTCGGCGAAGGAACGCTGCAGGCGCGCTACATTCGCGGTGCATTCGACAATAAGCCGTACACGCTCGGCAAATACGAATCGACCCGGACTCGCGTGACGATCGCCGAACTTGCCGCGAACGGCGGAGCGCCGATGGGTTTCTACACCCCGTTCAAGGATCCTGCCGCACGCCAAGAAATAATCCGCTACTATCGGTTCATCGAAAAAAATGACACCCTCTATCGCGGCAATCGATCGCATGCCGAGGTGCTACTTCTGTACCCTCGAACGAAACTTCATGCCGGCGATATCGAAACAGTCGAAGCGTTCAAGCAGATGGGAAAGAAACTGCTGGATGACCATGTTTTGTTCGACGTTCTGCCCGACGATCTGCTTACCGCAGCGAAGCGAGCGAATTACCGAATCGTTTTGGACGCACGCAAGCCTGCCGATTTGCCGGGAAATTTGAGCAAGTTCAAGGCACCGACTACGGTTCGAGTTTCGGCCAGCGTACCCAAAGCAGGGAGGGAGCTTAGCCTTCATTTCGTCAATTATGACAGGGAAGAACCGGCTCAGAAGCGCAGCGCAGGCACCGGCATCAAGGACGAGAAGCCGATCGCGGTCGAGGGAATCGAAGTTGACTTCGTATTACCGAAGGGGCTCACAAGTGCGCGCGTTTTGTTCTTGACGCCGGAATTGACCGATCCGATCGAATTGAAGCATGAGATCAAGGATGGCCGCATTCAGTTTGTGGTGCCGAAGTTCCTGGTCTATTCCGTGGCGCGGATTCAGTTGGTCACCAATTGAGGCTTCTGTTGGCCTACGCATTTATTTCGTGCAAATGCGACGCGGCGATGCACGCTTACTTCTTCGCATCACATATTTTCCACCGACGAAGCGACAACTTCGCTTCTTCCCGCAACGGCAAGGATGCCGCACTTTTTGCCGCTTCTTCCAATAGCATTTTCGCTTCGGCATTGCCCATCTGTTCGAGAGCCAAGGTTGCTCGAGATGCAAACAAGACTTCTGATGAATGAGCTTGCTTTTCCAAATTCTCCAAAATCTGTCGAAGGCGTTTCTCTTTCTCCGCGGTCGGGCTGTTATTCAATGCTTTCTCGATCGGTTTCCGGATGGCTACCCGCAGAAGCAACAATTCCTTGGCGGCTTTCTCACGAACCCGATACCGATCATCATCGAGTTGGGCGATCAGTCCCTCAACTTCATTCGGATCGGGTCGAAGATCGGCGCGCAACGCCGATTTCAGCGCTGAAATCGCCAAGCCCGGCACGCGAGCAAGGTTCCAGGCAGCTTGAACCCCGATCGCGGGTTCTGAATTCGCCAGTTCCTTGCACCACTTTTCGACTTCGCTCGGTTCCGGCTTTTTCTTCAATTGAAACGGGCGATTCAATAATTGATCCACGTCCCAAATAATTGGGGTAGCCTGTTCGTAGCCACCGCCGGGGCAGATCAACAACTTTGCGTTGGGGGCGATGGCGAAGGGGCCGCCGATACCTGTTTTCAGGCTCCCAAATTCCTCCCCCGACGGCAGATCGATGAAACGAATGGCATTTCCAGAACCGATAGCACAGGTTCGTCCATCCGACGTGAACGCAACACTGTATCCGCGAATACTCTTGTTCAAATCGAGCACTGTTTTCCCGGTGAGAATTTCAACGATCTGTGCTCTCGGAGGATTGTCTGGATCTGTGATAGCACCGGTGTGAGCGAGAAATCTTCCATCCGGCGAAAGCGCGGATCTGCCATCGCGAGCCGCGATGAGCCGGCGTGATTCGAATGCTTTACCCTTCAACCCGATGATTCGAACTTCATCAAATCCTTCAATCAGTATCTCTTTGTCGCCGGGTAAGAAAAACAAATCTCTGATGCTGTCCAGAACGTAAGGTTTATCGACCAGTCTTTTCTCGCTGGCCAAATCCCACAACATCACGTCATCGGGGATCGTGCCGACACCACAGGTTGCCATTCGCGTGCCATCACTCGAGAAAGCAAAGGCTCCAACACTAAATCGATGGGTTTCAAAAGTGATCGTTCGTTGCTTTCCCAACGTTTGCGCATCCCAGAAATGGACCTGTGCTTTGACCAAGTAATCCGTTGAGACGATTTGTTTCCCATCAGCGCTCCAAAGGATGTCTCGCCAAGCTCCCGAGTCGCCTTCAAAGATCCGCAAGAGCTTGCCCGTTTTGGCGTCCCACAAGCGAGCTGGGCCGGCACGCAGCGTACTGGTCAAAATCCGTTTGCCGTCCGGTGAGAACAGAACTCGGTTGATGGGCGTGACGTGTCCGCCGGAAACGTCGAGCCGCTTGCCTGTCCTGGCATCCCAGAAAAGCAGGCCGTGATCCGAGTTGAATCCGAAGGAGTTCAGTCGATCGCCATCCGGACTGAAGACGATTTGCGAATGGGCGAATTTGCCCAATGTGAAGAGTTTCTCGCCGCTCTCGATGTTCAGAGCAATCGTTTCGGACGGCGGTGTTGTAGCCGTGATGATCTTCCCATCGGGACTGAATGCCAAATTCCACATCCACTCCACTTTGGCGACGTCGATCGTGTACTGTTTGTCGGTGCGCAGATCTCTCACGATCACTTTCGTTGGGTGAACATAGAAAGCGATTCGAGTCGCATCCGGCGAAAAAACGACCTGACGAACCTCCTGTTCTTTCTGGAAAGTTGAAATAAGTTCCTGATTGGTCGCGCTGTTCAAGAGCCTGACCACATTCTTCTTTGCGCGAAGAACGAGTAGTTCATTTTTTGAGTTGTAGGTTAGGGCACAACTTTGCCCCGATGTTTGCTTCAGGAATTTGACCGCGTCCGTACCAATGGTCCATTCGCGAACGTCACCGTCGACCGGCGCAAACGCCAGCTTTTTGCCATCCCGTGAGAAGGCTTGCGCAGGACAGCGTCGATTGCAGCGTTTGCGGCAGTGAGATTTTTTGTCCGGTTGCAATATCCCACATCACGGTGAACGGCTGCTTGCGCCTAGCCCTCTGGCAATAGACCAACCAATTGCCGTCGGGCGAAAACATCAGGTCGCAGTACGAGACTTCCGGCGGCTGTAATTCCCTGACCACTTTCCCGGAAGGCCAATCCCACACCGCGATCAAGGGTTCGCCATTCGCGGCGGCGGCGATGCGTTTGCCATCGGCGGACCATGCCACTGCCTGCGGCGAACCAGGTAAGCAGAACTTCACCCTACCGAGCCGTGCAACGGCACCCTTGGGGAGTGGAGAATCAGCGTAATTTGCCAATGGCTCTTCCGCTGCTGAGCCGGAAGAGCTGAATAGACACACGAACAGAACGATGAAAACATTTGGCGATGACATCAAGGCTTCCAAATGGTGATCACTTCCCGCCCGATGCAATCCAGGCTCGGATCAGCTTTTTCTCGTCGGCAGTCAGCTTCTCTTTGCCATCGGGAGGCATGGGCATGTCCGGATCGATGATCCTCATCCAGATTTGACTTCCTTCGGGGTTGCCTGGATCGAAGCCGGTACCGCTATCGCCGCCTTTCTTGATCGATACCAGGGTTCGCAAATCGAGTTTGCCCTTGATGGTCGGGTCGCCGTGGCAGACGTTGCACTTGGCCTTGAAAATCGGTTTGATCTTGTCGTTAAAGGCGACGACTTCCACCGGTTTAGGTTCCGGCTTCGGCTCGATCTTCTTGGGTTCCGGCTTCGGCTCGGGTTTGGGTTCCGGTTTCGGTTCCATTTTGGGCTCGGCCTTCGGCTCCATTTTCGGTTCGACCTTCGGCTCACTTGAAACCGCAGGCTCCTTCTTTTTCGGCTCCGGGTGTTTAGGTTCCTGTTTGGGATCAACGCGCGGCGTGTCCCTTGAGTCAGGTTCGTTGTTGGGATCCGTTTTGGAAGCTTTTGCTTTGTCGTTCTGGGCAACCGATCTGGTCGATTTGGTTGGGTGCTTGGTTTTTTCGAGCCCCATGAAAATGCCGAACGAAAAACCGCTCAGCAGCAACAGCGTAAATACACCCACCGGCCAGTGCTTTTTCCAGGGCGAATCTGCTCCGTTGGCCCCGTGTTGGTGGGGCATCGCGGGGTACGTTGAAGTTGATCGGGAAGAGTTTCTTGACATCGAATTTCCATCCGAGCGGTAAAACGGTAGAGGGGATCAACGGCCGGGAAAGCTCAAGGGTGTCCCATCTTCAAGGTCACTAATATCAGATTTTCGCATATTGTTGTGGGAAAGTCATCTGAAGAAATGGTGCTTATGAAGATTTTCGGTTTCCGAAGCACACTGCGTTTCTTTGCCACCTTGAATTTCAGCGATCACCCAAAACGCCGGAAATCTTGGCTATTGATTGATCGTCGGGATAAACTACCGCAAATCGGTCGGCGTCTTCTCTCGGTTCCAAAGGCGGTAGACCATGAAAGAGTCACTCGTCGTGCTTGTCGCATTGTCGATTGGTCAGGGTTGCACTTGTGCGGACCAGAAACCGGACGAAAGCGGCAAAAAACCGCCGGAGCCGACGGCACAGCAGCTTCAGGCTGCGAAAGAGGCGTTCGCAAAAATCGGGGGAAAACTCGCCGATGGCGGGAAGGTTACTTTCTTTCATATGCCCAGCCGGACTACCGATGAAGACCTGAAGAAGATACCCGATCTTCCATTTTCGTTTGCCTTGTACCTTAGCTTCACCAAAGTGACGGATGCTGGGCTGAAGGAACTCGCCAACCGCAAGAACCTCACCAGGCTTATCCTGGACGACACCAACGTAACGGATACGGGGCTGAAGGAAGTCGCCAGACTCAAGAACCTGACCGTCCTTTTCCTCGGTGGAACCAAATTAACGGATGCGGGGCTGAAGGAAATCGCCGACCTCAAGAACCTAACCTTCCTTGATCTGGGCTCCACCAAGGTAACGGACAAAGGGCTGAAGGAAATCGCCAAACTCAGAAGCCTGACGTTCCTAAGTCTCAGTGACACAGAGGTAACGGATGCGGGAGTAGCGGAACTCCGAAAGGCCCTGCCAAAAGCCAAGATTTTTAAGTGATTCTTGCTTGTTCTGAACTTTTCATCATTCGGTTCCAAAGGCGGTAGACCATGAAAGAGTCACTCGTATTGCTTGTGGCATTGTCGATTGGTCTGGGATGCAGCAGTGCGCTGCAGAAACCAGACGAGGGCAGTAAGAAACCAACCGCACCGACGGAACAGCAGCTTCAAGCTGCAAAAAAGGCGATCGCAAAAATCGGAGGCGTGCTTTTCGACGGCGAGATAGTTCCCTACATTCGAATGTCCAGGCAAACGACGGATGAAGACCTGAAGAAGATACCTAACCTTTCGTTTTCGTTCGGCCTGGGCCTTGCCGCCACCAAGGTGACGGATGCGGGGCTGAAGGAAATCACCAACCTCAAATACCTGGCCGACCTTGACCTCAGTTTCACCGAAGTGACCGATGCCGGGCTGACGGAAATCGCCAAGCTCAAAAATTTGATCAACCTCGATCTCAGCCGGACCAAAGTAACAGATGTGGCACTGAAGGAGATCGCCAAACTCAACAACCTGATTGAGATCGACCTCGGCCACACCAAGGTGACAGATGTGGGGCTGAAGGAAATCGTCGGCCTCAAGAACTTGACCGGTCTTAAATTCGGTGACAATAAAGTGACGGATGCAGTACTGAAAGAAATCGCCAAATTAAACAACTTGACCAAACTCAGCGTTCACCAGACGAACGTAACGGATGCGGAACTGAAGGAAATCGCCAAACTTAAGAACCTGAGCTATCTTGACCTCAGTTGGACCAATGTTACCGATGCGGGGTTGAAGGAACTCGCCGAACTCAAAAACCTGACCAACCTTGACCTCAACTCCACCAAGGTTACGGATGCAGGGCTGGGAGAAATCGCCAAACTCAAAAACCTAACCAACTTTGACCTCAGTTGGACCATCGTGACGGATGCGGGTCTGAAGGAATTCGCCAATCTCAGCAACCTGACCAGGCTTGACCTCAGGTCCACCAAAATAACGGATGCGGGCTTGAAACAATTCGCCAACTTCAAGAATCTGACCAGCCTTGACCTCGTAGGCATCGAATTGACGGACGCGGGGCTGAAAGAAATCGCCGGCCTGAAGAACTTAACCAAACTTTACCTCAGTTCCGCCAAAGTGACAAATACCGGGCTGAAAGAACTTTCCAAACTGAAGAACTTGACCAACCTTCAACTCAGCTATACCAGGGTGACGGATGCGGGCCTACCAGAGATCGCCGGCCTCCAGAATCTGACCGACCTCAACCTTTATAAAACCAAGGTAACGGATGCGGGGCTGAAAGAGATCGCCGGCCTCAAGAATTTAACCGACCTTGACCTCGGTGACATCAACTTGACCGATGCCGGGTTAAGAGAAATTGCCGGCCTGAAGAACCTTATGAGGCTCAACCTGACTGGAATCAAGATGACGGATGCGGGGCTGAAGGAGATCGCCAAACTTGAGAACTTGAACTACTTAAATCTCAGCGGCACAAAAGTGACGGATACGGGACTGAAGGAAATCGCCAACCTCAAAAACCTGCACGCCATTGGCCTTATCAGCACCCAGGTGACGGAAGTGGGCATAGCTGAATTGCGAAAGGCGCTCCCAAGACTCGAAATTGGCAGGTGATTTGGCGTATTAAACGTCGGAAGTTTTCGCCCGATTCAGTTCCAAAGGCGGTAAGCCATGAAAGAGTCACTCGTCGTGCTTGTCGCAGTGTCGATTGGTCTGGGATGCACTTGTGCGGACCAGAAGCCGGATGAAAGCGGCAAGAAACCAACCGCACCGACGGAACAGCAGCTTGAAGCAGCAAAAGAGGCGTTCGCAAGAATTGGGGGAACGTGTTCCTTCTTAGAAAAGGATCCCATCTTCCATATGCCCCTCCATACTGTGGATGAAGACCTGAAGAAGATACCCAACCTATCATTTTCGTCTGGCTTGGGCCTCGGCGGCACCAAAGTGACTGACGGGGGGCTGAAGGAGATCGCCAACTTAAAGAACCTGACTTACCTTTACCTCGACTCCACGAAAGTGACGGATGCCGGGCTGAAGGAAATCGCCAAACTCAAGAACTTGACCTTCCTCCGCCTATCCGAAACCAAGGTGACGGATGCGGGGCTGAAGGAAATCGCCAAACTCAAAAAGCTGACCAGCCTTCGACCTCTACTCGCACCAAGGTGACGGATGCGGGCATGAAGGAAATCGCCAACCTCAAGAACCTGACCAAGCTTTCCATCGGCCACACCAAGGTGACGGATGCTGGGCTGAAGGAAATCGCCAAACTCAAAAACCTGACCAGCCTTTACCTGTCCGCCACCCAAGTGACGGATGCAGGGATGAAGGAAATCGCCAAACTCAAAAATCTAACGAACCTCAGCCTTTTCGCAACCAAGGTGACGGATGCGGGGCTAAAGGAAATCGCCAACCTCAAGAACTTGACCGAACTCGACCTTTACGAAACGAAGGTGACGGATGCGGGGCTGAAGGAGATCGCCAACCTCAAAAATCTGACGGTCCTTTTCCTCGGCTTCACTCAAGTGACGGATGCAGGGCTGAAGGAAATCGCCAACCTCAAGAACCTGACCATTCTTGTTCTCGACGGAACCAAGGTGACGGATGCCGGGCTGAAGGAAATCGCCAACCTCAAGAATCTAACCAACCTTTACCTCGCCGCCACCCAAATGACGGATGCCGGGCTGAAGGAGATCGCCAACCTCAAGAACCTGACCGACCTCAACCTTTCCAAAACCAAGGTGACGGATGTGGGGCTGAAGGAAATCGCAAACCTCAAGAACCTGATCGACCTCAACCTTTCCGAAACGAAGGTGACGGATACGGGGCTGAAGGACATCACCAGCCTCAAATACCTGACCTACCTTCACATCGGTTTAACCCAAGTTACGGATGTGGGGCTGAAGGAACTCGCCAACCTCAAGAAGCTGACCAAACTTGGCCTCGGCTTCACCAAGGTGACGGATGCTGGGCTGAAGGAAATCGCCGAACTCAAGAACCTGACCACCCTTGACCTTGTCGGAACCAAGGTGACGGATGCGGGAGTGGCTGAACTGCGAAAAGCATTGCCAAAAGCCGAAATTTTCAGGTGATTTGGCGGAATCGAACGTCGGTCCAAAGGCGGTAAACCATGAAAGAGTCACTCGTCGTGCTGGTCGCATTGTCGATTGGTCTGGGATGCACTTGTGCGGACCAGAAACCCGATGAAAGCGACAAGAAACCAACTGCACCGTTTGCGGAGCAGCTTCAGGCTGCGAAAGAGGCGTTCGCAAAAATCGGCGGCTCGTTTTCCGACAAAGAGAAGGTTCCCTTCTTTCAGATGCGCATCCAAACAACGGATGAAGATCTGAAGAAGATACCTAACCTTTCGTTTTCGTTCGGCTTGGGCCTTGACAACACCAAGGTGACGGATGCGGGGCTGAAGGAAATCGCCAACCTCAAGAACCTGAGCTACCTCCGCCTTCGGGTCACCAAGGTGACGAATGCGGGGATGAAGGAAATCGCCAAACTCAAGAACCTGACCGACCTTTTTCTCTCAGACACCAAAGTGACGGATGCGGGGATTGAAGGAAATCGCCAACCTCAACAACCTGACCAAGCTCGACCTTTCTGCAACCGAAGTGACGGATGTGGGGCTGAAGGAAATCGCCAAACTCAACAACCTGACCGACCTCAACCTTTTTGGCAACCAAGGTGACGGATGCGGGGCTGAAGGAAATCGCCAACCTCAAGAATCTGGACCGCCTTGACCTCAACTCCACCAAGGTGACGGATGCGGGGCTGAAGGAACTCGCCAACCTCAAAAACTTGACCAACCTCGTTGTCGCCTACACCCAGGTAACGGATGCGGGGCTAAAGGAACTCGCCAACATTCCGAATTTAGCAAGCCTTGACCTCAGCGGCACCAATGTAACAAATGCGGGGCTGAAGGAACTCGCTTACTTAAAGAACCTGACCGATCTTGGTCTCAACGGCACGACGATAACGGATGGGGGGCTGAAGGAAATCGCCAAACTCAAAAACTTGACCGACCTTTTTCTCTCCGTCACCAAGGTAACGGATGCGGGAATGAAAGAAATCGCCAAACTCAAAAACCTTAACCGCCTCTTCCTCGCCAGAACCGAGGTGACGGATGTGGGGTTGAAGGAAATCGCCGACCTCAAAAACCTGACCCAGTTGGGCCTTAGCTACACCAAGGTAACGGATGCGGGAGTAGCTGAACTGCGAAAAGCATTGCCAAATGCCAACATCATTAACATTAAGTGATTGTTGCTTGTTCTGGGCTTTTCATCATTCGGTTCCAAAGGCGATAGATCATGAAAGAGTCACTCGTCGTGCTTGTCGCGTTGTCGATTGGTTTGGGTTGCAGCAGTGTCGCTGCAGAAACCAGACGAAAGCGGCAAAAAAACAATTGAGCCGACTGCGGAGCAGCTTCAGGCTGCGAAAGAGGCGTTCGCAAAAATTGGTGGAGAGTTTTCTGACAGAGAGAACGTACCCTTCTTTCAAATGCCTGAGCGGACGACGAATGAAGACCTGAAGAAGTTACCCGATCTTCCATTTTCATTCGGCCTTGGCCTCAGCTTCAGCAAGGTAACGGATGCGGGGCTGAAGGAACTCGCCAAACTCAAGAACCTTTCAAACCTTCAACTCTGCTTAACGAAAGTTACGGATGAAGGGGCAAAGGAACTCGCCAAACTAAAGGAATTGACCAACCTCAACCTCAATGTCACCGAAGTGACAGATACCGGGCTGAAAGAAATTGCCAAACTCAATAACTTGTCCGAACTCCGCCTCGAAATAACTAAGGTGACCGAAGTGGGGCTGAAGGAAATCGCCAAATTGAAGAAACTGACGCTGCTATCGCTCGGCATCACCAACGTAACGGATGCGGCAATGACGGAAATCGCCAAGCTCAAGGAATTGACCAACCTCAATCTCATCGGAACTAACGTGACGGATGTTGGGCTGAAGGAACTCGCCAACCTCAAAAACCTGACCGAGCTCCGCCTTTCCGGGACCGAAGTGACGGATGTAGGGCTGAAGGAGATCGCCAAACATAAGAACTTGACCCACCTTGATCTTTCGCGCACCAAGGTAACGGATGCGGGGCTAAAGGAAATCTCTAACCTCAAGGATCTACAATGGCTTGATCTTGAGCGCACCAAGGTGACGGCGGCGGGAATAGCTGTACTGCGAAAAGCATTGCCAAAAGCCGAGATATTTGAGTGATTCTTGTTTGTTCTGAACTTTTCATCAATCGGTTCCAAAGGCGGTAGACATGAAAGAGTCACTCGTCGTGCTTGTCGCATTGTCGATTGGTCTGGGATGTAGCAGTGCGCTGCAGAAACCAGACGAAGGCGGCAAAAAATCAACTGCGCCGACTGCCGAGCAGCTTCAGGCTGCGAAAGAGGCGTTCGCAAAAATTGGGGGAAAGTATTTCGACATCGAGAAGTTTCCCTACTTCGATATGCCCGGCGACACCGAGGATGATGACCTGAAGAAGATACCCAACCTTCCATTCTCTTTTGGCTTGGATCTCAGCGAAACCAAAGTGACGGATGCGGGGATGAAGCAAATCGCTAAACTCAAAAACCTGACGACCCTTGACCTCGACTTCAACAAGGTGAGGGTGTGGCAAAATTTCCTGGCGCATTTTGAGTAGTTTGGTCAAGATAGGTAAAAGGTGTGTTGAGCGGAAGGAATTGAGCACCATGACCAGGATCCTATCATGCAGCCAGAACCGAAGTTTTCCCGCGAAGCGTACATTGAATCAATGCGACAACGGGTCGAAGAAATCCTTGGAAAGGTGGCGGATGCAGTCAACGACGCGACGCGAGGCCACATCATTTCGGGAAGTGAGGAGCAAGTTCGCGACCTGTTCGCAAAGCTGAGATGTGAGGCATTCGAGCGAGCAGCCCAGATGCGGATCGATGCGGCGGAAGCCGCTTTTCCCCCCTCCGCAGGATGCGAAGACCGGAAAGAGCAAGCGAAATAAAGGACGGCAGGAGTACAGCATTCTGACGATCAACGGCCGCATCCGACTGTGGCGGCGGCGCTGGCATTCGCCGGACGAAGGCACAACGACACCGCTGGACGCTTGGGTCGATGCGGTCGAAGCGACCATCAGCCTGGGCGTGCGCGAGATGGCCTGTCGGCTCAACCGTGATGGCAGGAGCTTCGACAAGTCAGCCGACAACTTGGGTCGTACGGCTCAAGTGCAGATCAGCGGCGAATCATTCCGGTGCCTAGTGGAGACGGAGGGGCGCAGATCGCGCGAGCGCAGAAGGAGGGAAAGTTACCCGTCAATTGGTCGGCCAGCGATTGCAAAACGGAAGCGGCCGGTACGCGGGTTTACTTCGGCAGCGATGGGGTGATGGTGCCCCAGGTGACGGACGTCGAGAAAAAGAAACGGCGTGAGAAGACCAAGGCAAAGCGTCGGCGTCGCGGCAAGAAGGCAAAGCCTCTGCCGCCTCGAAAAGTCGGCACGGACCAGAAATACAAGGAATTCAAGATCGTAGCCTTCTACGACGAAACGCAAGACCATCGCTTGGTGTCGGGGACCAAAGGCGACCACCAAGTAGCGGGACGCCTGATGCGTCGAGAAGCAGACCGCATTCATTTGGATGAAGCGGACGAGAAGATCGGCAATGTCGACGGCGCGCCGTGGATCCGCAATCAAGTCGAGCGACAGAATCTGAATCTGGATGCGCTGGGTCTGGATTTCTATCACCTGAGCGAGCGCGTTCACAAAACGCGGCGGGAAATCTACGGTGATGGGGACGAAACGGGAAAGAAATGGGCGGTGGACCTGCTCCATTTGTTCAAGCACGAAGGCTACAAGCCTGCTTGGGAGTCGCTCCTACAATGGCGCGTCGGCCTCAAACGAGGCCAGCGTGCGCACGCCGACGAGTTGCTCTTTTACGTGAGCGAGCGGTCGGACATGATCCGCTATCCCGAATTCATCGCCAAGGGGTGGCAGATTGGCAGCGGCCCAACGGAAGCGACCTGCAGAACACTTACGGAACGTGTGAAAGGCCCAGGAATGCGCTGGGATCCGCCGAACGCCGAGGCCATCATGGGGATCGAATCGCTTTCACAGAGTGACCAATGGAAGGTCTACTGGGAAAGTCATTTGCCCTCAAAGGGTTAGGTATGCCAGGAAATTTTGCCACACCCACAAGGTGACAGATGCAGGGATGAAGGAAATCGCCAAACTCAAAGGCTTGACCAACCTGACCCTTCTGGGCAACCCTGTCACGGATGCAGGGCTGAGGGAAATCGTCGACCTCAAAGACCTGACGACCCTTGTCCTCGACAGCACCGAAGTGACGGACGCCGGAATGAAGGAAATCGCCAAACTCAAAGGCTTGACTTGCCTTTACCTCAGAAGCACCAAAGTGACGGATGCAGGGATGAAAGAGATAGCCGACCTCAAAAGCCTGACCCAACTTAACCTGAGCTACACCAAAGTGACGGATGCAGGACTGAAGGAAATCGCTAAATTCGAAAAGCTGACCGAGCTTGATCTTATCGAAACCGAGACAACGGATGCCGTGATGAAAGAAATCGCCAAGCTCAAGGATTTAACAGATCTTGGCCTCGGTGGAACCAAGGTGACAGATGCAGGGCTAAAGGAAATCGCTAAACTCAAAAACCTGATGGAACTCAACCTGGTCGGAAACGAGGTTACAGATGACGGAGTAGCTGAACTGCAAAAAGCTCTGCCAAAGGTCAAGATTCATAGGTGATTCGACTTCGACGGCTTCAGCTTCTCATATAGCCCGACTCTTTCGGAGCACTGTACTTGATCGCCAGATGCGGCGTCTCGATCCGCTTTTGATCCGATCCAAGTGACTCCACCGCCGCTGCTACCAGTCCGGTCGTTAGCAGGGTGCGCTCGATCGGGTAAGGCGGCTTTGCCGGTCATGAACATTTCTTCGGCCTTCGACATCAGTGCTGCCGAATAGACCACATTCGGATTGGGCGGCAGGTAAAACAGCGTCGAAAGCGGCTCCTCCTGCCCTTTGAGCCGCGCGGCGAAGGTGAAATCGTCCACCAGTCCATTCATGAGCAGCATCGTGGCGTTGAAGACCGTCGCGTATTCGATGCGATAGGCGACCGGGTCCTCGACAAATTCGCGTATCTGCTTCTGGCGTCGGGAAGCGATCGCTAGAACGTCTCGGGCTGCGCCAGCGTTTGCGTGCGGCACAGGCACGCCTCGAACAGACTGGGATCCCAGCCTCCCTCTTCCATGAGCCTGCTTCGAGGGCCTTCCAGACCGACTCGCCGCGCAGCGCCTGGATCGCTTTCACACCCGTTTCGCCGCCTTCGTCGCCGCTCCGCCATGCACTGAATGGTTTCCAGAGCATGGAAGTCATAACTGTCGACACTTCCCATCGCCAGAGCACATCACCTCTTCGAGCTCGGCCCCATAGGGCAAGTCGATGCTCGGCATTCGCCAGGTGAGCGGCAGCGACGAGCCCGCCAGCAACGGGAAATTCATCTTTTCCGACGGTCTCCACCATCTCCTTGGCCCATTCCCATTTCCAGGATAGATGCTTGTCGTTGAAGATCGGGTGCTGTCCGGCCGTCCTTCTGGAAAACCTCGACAATCTGCTTGAAGAACTCGTAGCGCGGATATTGCGTTTGGCCAAGTTTGTTGACCGGGTACTCGCCATGTTCGCCGATCACCAGCACGGCATCGACGGCCAGTTTATCGCCGCCGCAACGAAGCGCTTCGGCGATCGGTGGGATAGATGTTGAAGCCGAACTCTTTTCGCGCAGCTGCGGCTCAGATCGCCCTTGGGCGTCTGATCGACATAAGCCGAAACGACGTCGATTGCCGGGTGGTGCCACTTGCCGTTGATCGGATAGCCGACCAGGAACCGCTCGCCCATGTGCCAGGCGTGCGAACGGTACTTCCATACCGTCGTCACGATCGCCATTTTTTTTGGCCCCTGCTTCGCAGGCTCCGCACCGCCCAGCGACGAAGCCGCAAGCGATGTGCCGACAGTGCCCAGAAAATTTCGCCTGGAAAGCATGATGTCTCCGATCGATGTCGAGATGTATTGGGGCAACGGGTTCATTATCGGGTTGCCAGGCGGGAATGGGCAAGCAGAAACCAGGTTCGTGCTGTCCGATTGATTCATCGGACTTTATTCTTTGAGCGCTTGCCGGTGGGCGGTAGAATCAACTTCTACGGGTGCGTGTTTGCACCGGCAACGGCTATTAGCCACAAGTTGGAAAGGCGAGCGAGTTCTGATCCCCTCTCCCCTGTACTCAGGGGAGAGGGTTAGGGTGAGGGGAAGAGCCTGCCACCATGAAACGCGCGTTTTGGAAGGCTGAAGGTTTAACCCCTCACCCTAACCCTCTCCCCTGAGTACAGGGGAGAGGGAATTAGTGCTTGCCGGATTCCGAAGTAGTACCCCGAATCGAAATGTGGAGTTGCGCGATGGGTTGGCGGATGAGTGTCTTGGTTTTGGCCCTGTCTGTCTCCGGGGTTGGAGCGGCTCCGAAAGACAAATTGGAGGCTATCCCGGTCACGGGCAGGCCAAACCGCGATCTGGCCGAACTCGACCGGATGATGACGCAGGTAATGAGAGAAAATCATTTGCCCGGGGCTTGGTGGCGGTGGCGCATCAGGGGCGGATCGTTTATGCACGCGGCTTCGGCTGGGCCGATCGAGAGAAGCAGGAAAAGGTCGAGCCGGAGTCGATGTTCCGGATCGCCAGCGTCTCGAAACCTATTACTTCCGTCGCCGTTCTGCAACTGGTCGAGCGCGGCAAACTCAAGCTCAGCGATCGTGTTTTCAACGTCCTGAAACTAGAGGAACCCACGGGAGCGAATGTCAAATTTGATGCCCGCTGGAAACAAGTCACGATTCTCGATCTGCTCCAACACACCGGCGGCTGGGATCGCGACAAATCGTTCGATCCGATGTTCATATCTCCGCAGATCGTGGAGAAGTTCGGCATCAAGTCGCCAGCGATGCCGGACAGCATTATCCGCTACATGCTCCGCGAGCCGCTTCAGTTCGATCCGGGAAAAGGCGAATGCTATTCCAATTTCGGTTACTGCCTGCTGGGCCGGGTGATCGAGAAAGTCAGCGGACAGCCCTATGGAGAATATGTCGAAAAGCAGATCCTGGCCCCACTGGGGATCAAGTACATGAAGCTCGGCAAGACGCTTCTGAGCGACCGCGCCCGCGGCGAAGTGAAGTATTATGTGGGCACCAAAGATGCACAGGGCAGTTCGCTCATGGGGCCGAATCTGGGCAAAACGGTGCCCTGGCAATACGGCTGCTGGTGCATTGAGGCCATGGATTCGCACGGCGGCTGGATCGCATCGGCCCCAGCGCTGGTAAGGTTTGCATCGGCATTTGAAGATCCCGCCCGATGCAAGCTCTTGAACGCGAAGAGCATTCAGTTCATGTTCGCCCGACCCAAGGGGATCGCCGGACACGAAGCGGATGGCAAGCCGAAAGATTCCTACTATGCTTGCGGCTGGTCGATCGCGAAGGATGGCGGGCCGGGCCAATTCAATTACTGGCACGGCGGTCTTCTGGACGGGACCTCGACCGGCCTGGTGCATCGTTGCGACAACATAACGTGGGCGGTGTTATTCAACAGCACCGGGTTCAGCAAAGAACCACCTTACGGCCTGGTGGACGGCTTGATGCACAAGGTCATCAACGAAGTGAAACGCTGGCCGGGACAGTGAGCCACAATGCAATCGGTCGGGATTGAGACATGCTTTGTTAACAGCCCGATGTCTCATTCCTGACCGCGCGGAGTATAGCTCCGACCGGGAGGATTTGGCAAGCGGTGAAGTGGTAAGTTCCGGAGTTCAGTGATGCGCTGGCAGATGATTGTCCTGGTTTTGGCCTTTTCTGTCGCCGAGGTTGAATCGGCGCAGAAAGACGCGAGCGACGATATCCCTGTCACGGGCAAAGCCGTTCCGGAACTGGTCGAACTCGACGCGATGATAACCAGGATTATCAGGGAAAATCAATTGCCTGGGGCCTCGGTCGCGGTGGCGCATCGGGGCCGAATCGTTTACGCGCGCGGCTTCGGCAATGCCGATCGCGAGAAGGACGAAAAGGTCGAACCCGAGTCGATGTTTCGGATTGCCAGTATCTCGAAACCCTTTACCAGTGTTGCCGTTCTTCAACTGGTGGAGCGCGGCAAACTGAAACTCGACGACCATGTATTCGACGTTCTGAAGCTGGAAGAACCCAAAGGCAAGTTCTTCAAATTCGATCCGCGCTGGAAGGAAATCACTATTCTCAATCTCCTCCAGCATACCGGGGGCTGGGAACGCGAAAAAACATTCGATCCGATGTTTATTTCCCCCAGGATCGTCGCCAGGATGCGCCAAACCCCCGGCAATGCCCGAAACGATCATCCAATTTATGTTGCGCGAGCCGCTCCAGTTCGATCCGGGCAAAGGCTATAGCTATTCGAATTTCGGCTATTGCCTGCTCGGTCGAGTCATCGAAAAAGTCAGCGGCAAATCCTATGAGGAATATGTCAACAAGGAGATTCTGATACCGCTGGGGATCAAGCACATGCGACTCGGCAAGACGCTGCTGAGCGATCGCGCCCGTGGCGAAGTGAAGTATTATTTCGGTGGCAGGAATCAGGAAGCGGCCGGGGTCATGGGTCCAAATCTCGGCAGACCGGTGCCCTGGCCCTATGGCGGCTGGTGCCTTGAGGCGATGGATTCGCACGGCGGCTGGATCGCATCGGCCCCGGACCTGGTGCGGTTCGCATCGGCGTTTGAGAACCCTGCCCGCTGCAAGCTATTGGACGAGAAGAGCATTCAGATCATGTTTGCCCGACCCAAGGGGATTGCCGGATACTATGCCAACGGCAAACCCAAAGATTCGTTCTATGCGTGCGGCTGGTCGATCAAGAAGGACGGCGGGCCGGGACAGTTCAACTACTGGCACAGCGGGTTTGCGGACGGGACTTCAGCGGGGCTTGTGCATCGTTTCGACAACATCACCTGGGCGGTGTTATTCAACAGCACCGGTTTTACGAAAGACCCGCCTTATGTTCTTGTGGAGATGTCGATGAACAAGATTCTCAACGATGTCAAACGCTGGCCGGGACAGTGAACGAAACATGTTTCCGCAATTCTGAATCAACCGGTCTTTGACGTGTACAAATAAATACTATAATGAAATGTGAGGGAAGGGCAACGCGGTGACGGATTTTTACTATGTTCTTCGGCCTTTCAGGCCGAAATAATCCGGCCCGCCGATACGAAATCCCCCCCCTTCCTCAAGACGGCGCTTCAACAGGAGGCAGAACGGACACCATCATGATGATCTTGCACTCGCTATCATTGTTCATTGTCGCCGGGGTCTGTGAGATCGGTGGCGGCTGGTTGACGTGGAAGTGGCTGCGCGACGACAAGCCGGGCTGGTGGGGACTTGTGGGGGCGGTGGTGCTGATCCTCTACGGCATCATCCCCACCCTGCAAGCCAGCCACTTCGGTAGGGTCTATGCGGTGTATGGCGGCTTCTTCATCGTGTTGTCGCTCCTCTGGGTTGGTACTTCGACGGAAACCGCCCTGATTGGCCCGATGTAATCGGCGGCACCATCGCTCTCATTGGCGTCAGTGTGATGATGTACTGGCCGAGGGCCGCTCTCCCCCCGGCCGGAGGGGTGCCATGAGTACACGCAGAAGGCTGTTCTGTAACGCAATCGGCAAAAGTGCCACGAAAGTCGGCTGGTATTCACCATTTCGGATCGACGATTGAATAACTAAACAAACGAGGCGGTGAGCGGCCATGCTACAAATTGTTACAAAAATCGGTTTGTACATCCGTCTCGTTCGTTGCTGCACGATTGAGTCGATCTCTTACGGCCAGCCATTCTTCGGTGGCAGGTGGCAGAACCACCACAATTCGATCCAGCACCAGGTGGTCCAGATCATGCAACGTCTCGTAGAGAAGTGCTGCATATTCGGGAGCATTCGCGGGAAGGATTCTCGTTTCAACAGCGAATAACGGAATAGCGATGTTGGTTGAATCGACGAGCACCAACCCTATCCGGAATCCTTGTTGAATGTGACTTGCCTCCTCGATCGAGTCCACACAAGTCAACGGTGTACGGGGGGCATAGTGTCGGGCCATCATTCCAGGTGATCGAAGTGGGCCGGTTGTCTTGGACGTGGCGCAACCTAGTGGTCCAATGACCGCTTCCAGGAGTGCCGGTAAGATTGGCCCGGGTCGAAGGAGTGTCGGGGGTTGAGTTGTCAGATCGATGACGGTGGATTCGATGCCATTGAGTGTTCGCCCACCGTCAAGAATCAAAGGTATGCGGCCTCCGAGACTTTCGAAGAACGTGCTGCGGCCCGGGTGGGAGACAATTCCGTCGATCGGTTCGCACTGGGCACGGCCAGAGGTAATCCTGAGATTTGCAGGAGTTCGAGGCGCGATGGGGTGAGCGGGCATCCGCACTGCGACGGTGCGGGCCGCCGGCGGTGACGAGCTCGGAAATGCCGGCCGACTTCGGCAGAATCATGGTTAACGGCCCCGGCCAGAAGCGGTCTGCCAACCTTTGTGCCCGATCCGGCCAGTCCGAGACGACCTGCATAGCTGGGCGCGATCCGCAATGTGGACGATGAGGGGGTTGGTGGCGGGGCGATCCTTTACCCGGAAAATCTCGGCCACGGCCAGAGAATTCAGCGCATTCGCGCCCAGTCCGTATACCGTCTCGGTTGGGAAGGCCACGACCGCTCCGCGATGGAGGAGTTGACTCGCTTTTTCGAGGATTTCCATCTGCGGATTTTCAAGGTCGATTGCCAGGACTTCGGTTATCGTTTCGGGAGTAGGAGCAGACATGGCCTTTTCATGGGTGGTCGGAAAAGGATTGGGATTCACCATTTTACCGGAATGAATTTTTGAACAAAGGAAGGAGTTCTTCGATATTTCTCGTAAACTCCGAAACAGCCTGTTCCGTATCGCCGGTAAATCCGGTATAACAAGTTGGTCTTTCCCTCTGAACTCAGGGTACGGAAACTTCTTGATTTCTCTCCATACTGGCTAAATGCCGCACCACGGGATCGACTCCAATGTCGCAAACCGCATCCCAAAATCTACCACCCGTTTCTCCGGAGAGCCGGCGGATCGCTACTGAACGGTATGACCGCGCCAACCAGGTCATCAGCAGCGGTAACTACGACTACGGCGTCCAACTTCTGTTGGCCTGTTGTAAGCTCGATCCGTCGAATTTGCTCTATCGTCAAACATTGAGGCGAACTCAGAAATCGAAATTCAACAACAATTTGCGTGGCAGCCGATTTGCCTTTCTAACCACGTTTCGATCGCGCCAAACTTAAGAACGCTCGGCGTACCGGCAACTACATCAAGGTTCTGGAACATGGTGAGGAGATTCTTTCTCGCAATCCGTGGGATCTGGGAGCCCAGTTGGATATGTCCGCTGCTGCGGATGCTCTGGGTTTGCTCGACATGGCGATATTCATTCTCGATCAGGCACGCCAAAAGTTTCCCAAAAGCGCCACGCTCAACCGTGCTCTGGCAAGGCTTTTCGAGAAATCCAAGATGTTTACGCACGCCATTGCCCTCTGGCAACTGGTGAAAGAAGCCGCTCCGAAAGATGTGGAAGCAGCCCACAAAGCAAAAGATCTTGCGGCGAGCGAGACGATTCAGCGCGGCCAATACCAGGAAAACTCCGGGACCGGCGAAAAAGCGCCATTGAAGAAACTGCTCGTCGAAGGCAAGAAGGAAGATCCTCAAGAAAAGTTGAATCGGGAAACCGCTCCGGTGCTGGCCCGGCTGGAGGCAAATCCGACGGAGCCGCAATTGTATCTGCAACTCTCCATGATTTATCGTCGCGCCAATCAGCTCGATCGCGCACGAGCGGCACTGGAGCGTGGGCTTGGTGCCACCGGCAACCACTTTCAGTTGCAACTCGAAATCATGGAACTCGATTTGCAGCCGATCCGCGCAACTTGCGAGCGGCCGAAGAAAAGATTGCCGTCCTGATGCAGGCCGATGAGGACGATCGAGATGGTCCGGCTTTCGATAATCTTCAGAGAATGCGCTCTGAGTTGGTGCGCGAAGTTTCCAGCCGGGAAATCGAACTGTATCGAGTGCGGGCCGACCGCTTCCCGCAAGATTTGAGCTATCGGCTCGAACTGGGCATTCGGCTTTTCAAGGCCGAGCAGATCGAACAGGCGATCGTCGAACTTCAGCAGGCCCGAAAAGATCAAAAACTGGCCGGGAAAACGCTGACCTATCTGGGCTTCTGCTTCAAGAAGCGCAATAACTGGCGTCTGGCCCAACGCAACCTCGAAGAGGCCCTTCAGTTCATTCCAACCACGGATGAGGCCTTGCGCAAGGAGATTTTGTACACGTTAGCTCGCGGTCACGCCGAAGTGGACGAAATTCCTCAGGCGCTGGATTTGGGCCATGAACTGGCCAACCTCGACTATGGGTTCAAGGACATAGGAAAACTTCTGGCAGAATGGCAAGACCGCTTACAACAAGCCTGAGATGAAGACAGATGTATCTCCATAAGTCCAATCTCCGTAATGGTTTGCGATGGTCAGGACCAGTCGTCTTGTTCGTGTTCATCCTGACCGTTGAACCCGTAGCGCATTTGCCGCGGACCAGTGTTGCAGCCCAGAAAGACGAGTCGGTCCAGTTCGTCGATTTGTCGCTGTTGATATCGCCGGATTATCCTTGTACCTGGCCGACATTTCCTCCCTTTCAGATCAACCATTATCGACGTATCGGGCCGCGCAGCGCCTACAACAGCGACATCCTGACCCTCGACGGCAATACCGGAACCCAGCTTGATGTTCCGCCCCACTCCGTGACTCCCAGCAATTCCGGTCTGCCCAACGCCGGCCCATTTGGCCGCGCCTACACCGATAAGATTGCTCCGTGGCAATTCGTGGGCGAGGCCTGCGTTATCGACTGCAAGGATCTTCTCGACACCACTCCCAACGGCAGAAGCGATCTGGTCAAAAAAAGCGCATCATGGCCTGGGAGAAGAAACACCGTCCATTGGGCTTGGGAGATGTGGTCCTGTTCCACAGCGGCTACAGCGACAAGCATTACAAGCCACTTCCCGAGGGGCGTCGTTTTGCCGCAGACCCAGTCGCCGGTAAAGCGCCGGCGTGGCCCGATCCCGATCCGGATTGCATGGAGTATCTCGCGAGTCGAAAGGTAATGACGCTGGGAACGGACAGTACCAGCATGGGGCCTTTGCCGGACCTGGCGGAGCCAACCCACTATGCCGGCCTGAAACACGGCATGATCTGGACCGAGAGCGCGATCGGTCTGGGCTCGTTGCCCTCGACTGGCGCGTTCTATTGCATGATCGGCCCGAAGCATGCCGAGCGATCCCTATAGTGAAGGACGAGCCTTCGCGGTTGTGGGGGGTGATCTTCCCAAACGGCTCATCGCCTCGGCCCGAAAGAAGAATGTCGTCGATTTGTCGCTGGCGCTCGCCGATGAGTTGCCGGTGTCTTCACCGGGACGAGGTGTCGGCAATCATCGTCAACCTTACATGACCATACGCTTCGGCATGAACCCCAATACGAAAACGTCTTTCGTGATGCACATGATGGACAGTCACGCGGGCACGCATCTGGTGCCGCCGGCTTACGCTCTGCCTCCGAAGGGATTCGAAAACAAAAGCTACGCTCCGGAAGTTCGGGAATGGCTACTCGAATACGAGGGAAAGTTCGGCCCGCGCGGCACCAGCGATGTCACCACGGAGCAAGTGCCTCTTTCTCAGACTTGTGGGCGGTCGCGCATCGTCGATGTCAAACATCTAATGGGCCTGACTCGAAAGGAGCAGTGGCCGGTTTCGCCGGAAATCACCGCTCTGGAAATTCAAAAATTTGAAAAGGAACAAGGTGAATTGAAACCGGGCGAGATCGTCATTTTCCGGAGCGACTGGAGTGACCAGCACTATCGTCCGCTTCCGGCAGGCACCGACTGCTGGGATAATCCTCTCAACGGCAGGTGCGAAGGCTGGCCCGCTCCGGGACCGGAAGCGATTCACTATCTCGCAGAGAAAAAAATCCGTTGCGTCGCTACTGATTCGCCGAATCTTGGGGGAGTTGAGCCGAAACGGGCCTTGCAGACTTACTGGGCGCTGGGAAGCAAGAATATGGTCGGGGTCGAGTTTCTCGCTCAGGTCGGCAAGTTGCCAAAGGATGCTTATTTCATGTTTGCAGCGGTCAAAGTCAAAGACTGTCATGGCGGGCCAGGTCGTGCCATTGGGCTTTATTAGATAAAACAACTCCCATTCCTATCGAACGATCACTGCCTGCCCGTCGCCGATGGCTCCTTCGCGTTTCGCGATCACCATTTCATTTCCCGTGATCTGCTCCCAAATGTGTTTGCCGACCGGTTTGCGCTTCTCCAAAAGTTCGATCAACTCTCCGTCATTGTGACCGAGGCGGACCTGAAATTCGACCGCTCGACCCTCTTCCACGATGAAACAATACGCTTGCTCGTCCCGGTAGGTGATCGCCGTCATCGGCACAACCATGGCGTTTGGCAACTCCACATCGATGGCTGCGGTCGCGTACATCCCCGGACGAATCTTGCCGTCCGGATTGCGAAGTTCAATCTCAATGCGCAGCGTCTGCGCCTCCGGGTTCAATGCCCATGTGGTGCGTTTGACCAGCCCTTTGAATTCCGCGCCGCGCAGGCCTTGAATGCGGACGCGGCCTTCGCTCTTGTCTTTCTCGATCAGCGCCGCTGAGAGTTCCGGCACCTCGACCGAGATACGCACCGGATCGATGCGAGACACCGTGAAAAGGGGCTTCACCTCATTCGCCGAGCTTGGCTGCAAGAAATGTCCGGTGTGAACGAAGCGCCCGGTAACGATGCCGTCGAAGGGTGCGCAGGATTTGCGTATATTGGCGAGACCACGAGCCGGCCGGCATCGGCTTCAGCAGCAGCCTGTCGGGCGAGCGCAGTGACGATCTCCACCTCGGCACGCTCTTTTCTTGCTTTGCTTTCTTTCTCGGTGGCTTGTGCGGAAGCGATATGTGCCTTGGCTTTTTCCCAGGCCCCCTCGGCGGAGAGGAACTGATTGCGCGTTTCCTCGGACGCCTGTTTGTCGATCGTGCCGCGCTTCACCAGCCCATCGATTCGAATCGATTCGGATTGCCAGCGGTCGTAGTCGGCATGAGCCTGTTTCTCTGCGGCAACCGCCTCGGCCGTCATGGCCCGGGATGAAGTCAAATTCGCTTCTGCCACGGTCAAATTTTTCCGCGACAATTCCACTTCAGCGCGCGCCTGAACGGCTTGAGCTTCTTTTTGTTTTGCTTCATCATTGATTTCCGGAATGGAAATCTCGGCCAGAAGTGTTCCTTCCCGGCTCCTGGTCCCCCACCAACTGCGTTCGGGGCCGAACACCTTGTCGTCGATGTCCACATACATCCTGCTTACATAGCCGGGCAATTTGGCAACGATGGGGGCCTGCTCATACGCGAGGATCGAACCAGGCTGCTCGACCGTCCAACGAATGGTCTTTCGCTCCGGTTTCTGGACCGTTACGCCGACCGGCGCAGATTCTCCTTTCGGACTTATTCCAGGCTTATTGGAACACCCAGCCGCGTTGAATAGGAAAGTGCAAAGAATGAAACTGACCCAACGCATTCAAAGCTCCAATCGAGAAAAATTCAGGTTCAATAGTCGCCGGGCATTACCCGAATAAACCTTCTCCAGCACCTCATGCGGCAAGCCCACACCGCGTAACATCTCGGACGATCCTTCGCCTTCCCCAGGCAGATAATCGGCATCCGCGATCGGGCTTGGTCCTTCCCAGGTGCTTTCCCACAGCGTGAACTGACACCAGTATCGGCTCAAATAATGCTCCGGCACCAGCCTATGTCGGGTCACAAGATCGGTGCCGAAGAGAAAACGATCGGGATACCGGCAAATGAGCGAATTCTCTATCGCGCGGGCCGGTATACGGAAGCCATCGAGGCCCTGAATCGAAGTCGCGCCGCCGGCAGCAGCGGGTTCCCACCTTATGACCTTCTCTTCCTGGCGATGGCCCATCACCAGCAAGGACGCCACCAAGAGGCCCATAGTCTCTTTGACCAAGCCGTGCGCTGGCTGGCGGCACAGAAGAGCCTGCCCGAGTTGCGTGCCAAGGAACTGGCAGCGTTCCGCGCCGAGGCCGAGGCCGTTCTGGCCGGCCCGCTCGACGATACGCCTGCCGACGTCTTCGCGCCGCTAGCCGACAAGCCGCAAGAGTGACTGGGAACGCGACGGGTGACTGATTATCATGATGCGGAGGAAACGCGACGTATCCTTTGCATCCCGTGATCAAGATGTCCCACTCCCGCCGGCTTTCCCGCGACGCCGACCTGCGCGAGTTTAGAGACCAGGCCGAAGACTCGATTCACAAGGAATTGCGCCATCGCGGGGAACCGCTGGTCGCGTATCCCGGCGCGGAACTCTGGAAGGCGGTAGGCGGCAGCGACGGCGTGGCGGCGCTGATCAAGGACCTCTATCGCCGCATCGAGCAGGACGAACTGCTGCGCGTGGCGTTTCCGCACTTCAACAGCGAAGCGGCGACGCCCTTCTTCATGCAGTGGTTCGGCGGCAGCCGCGGCTATTCGGACGATCTTGCCGGTGGCCTCCTGCGGCGGCACCAGCACCGCTACATCAGCCCCAAAGCGGCCGCGGCGTGGCTGCGCTGCATGCGCGAGGCCCTGGTTGCCCGCGGTCTCGACGCGGAGCAGATCATGCGGCCGCTTGCGCGCATCGCGAAGGCCATGATTCACAGTCCCGAGACGGAGCCGAGAGAACTTCGCAAGAGCTGCGACGCCGTCCAGGATCCGGCGCAGGTGCAGTTCGAGACGCTCCTGGACGACGCCGCCAAAGGACGCACGGAAAATGTCCGCAAGGCGCTGGAGAAGGACCGAACGCTCGCAAGCCGGCGCGGCACGGACAACCGCACGCTGGCCTGGGTCGCGACGTACCGCAACCGCCCGAAAATTCTCGAGCTGACGCTCGAAGCCGGCGCCGATTGCAATACGCCCGCGTGCGATCCGATGCGTGCGACCATGGCCTGCGACGTTGTCCAGATGGGAACCGGCGTCGCGGTCACGCCACTGGCAATCGCCAAGAAATGGCGGCCGGCGCTCGTGGCGCCGCTGCTCGAGCACGGCGCCATCGACGACGTGTTCACGGCGGCGTGGCTGGGCGACCTGCCCGCGCTGCGCGGCCATGTCGATCGCAATCCGGAGCTCGTCAATGCCATCGATCCCGCCGACGACTTCCAGGAAGTCTCGCTGCTGTGCCACGCGGTCTGCGGCGGCAGCATCGACGCCGTGAAGCTGCTCCTCGAACGCGGCGCCGAGGTGAAGCGGCACAGCGGAAAGCTGTTGACGCTTGCGGTGGTGATGAACCGCGTGGATCTGGTGAAACTCCTGATCGAACACGGCGCCGACGTCGAGCGGACGCGTTTTCTCGGCCGCCTCGACGACGCCGAGCGGCCCGTCGCCGATCTGCTCATCGCCAATGGCAAGAAAGTGCCGGACTGGATGCTGCCGCGCGCGTGCCGGCCGGACGTGAGCACCAACGAACTGCACCGCGTCACGGTGCTGCTCGATTACGGCGCGAGCCTCGACGACCGCGGACGATATGGACTCACCGCGCTGCACTACGCCGTGCGCGGCGGCAAACTTCCGCTGATCAAGTTGCTGCTCGAACGCGGCGCTGCGAGCCAACGCGCTGGACGAAGACGGCTTGACGCCGCTGTTGCATCTGTCGAAGACACGCTCGAAGGCCGATCCGATTCCGGTGATGGAACTGCTGGCCGCAAGCGGAGCCAACCTCGATGCGCGAGATGAGACTCAGGGCACGCTGCTGATGTACTTCGCGCGGCAGGGCAAAGCAGAACCGGTGCAGTGGCTGCTGGCGCACGGCGCCGACCGCAACGCTCGCAACAAGAGCGGGAAGACGGCGGCGGAGATCGGGCGCGCGCACGCGGGGATCGTGCGGTTGCTCACGAAGTGAGGAACCGTCGTGCGTCAGCGTCCCCGAGGCGTGAGGCCAGCAACAATGACCAGGATCGCCCCGATGAGCTGATGGCTACGGCGCGGTGCGTGATCGCCCGATGATCGTGGCCGTGGCCTCGAAGTTATCCTGGGCAGGCGGTTGGCAGGAGCGAAGGTTGCAGGCTTGATTGCTGAGCTCGCACAGCACTCGTAATGGACCCTGGGCCGCATCCGATTCGACTCGCAGCTTGCGGCGAAACTCAAATGTCCCTTCATAGATCATCTGGCCGTCCAGGCCTCGGCTGGAGACGGGACCGATCCATTCGCCTTCGGGCGTGATGCCCTTGGGCAGTTCCAATTTCAGGGCCGTCGGGATGTTGGGACCGTTCGATCCTTTGATCGCGTAGATGTGCCAGGTCGGGGCGATTCTGACCCGAACGATCAGCTCCAGCCTATCGCCGGACATGACCTTCCGTGGCGACAATTCGGCCTGGGATAGGACAGGATGTTCCGGGTCCGGCTCGGGACGAACGGGCACGGTGCTCGACGCGCCGCGCATCGATTCGGGTGCAATCATGAATTTGAAGCCACCGACGTCGGTGAAGAACAGCCGGTCTCGATTGGCGAGAAGCCACGATCGCCAGGCCTTGGCGTCGGCGAATTCCGCGGTCGTGTAACGTTTGAGGACCCGCAGCGCCCTATCGGGCTCATCTCCGTGCTCGAGCATGGAGATGCATCGGCCAGGATGATCACATCGTAGCGCTTGGTGTCGGCCTGCCGGAGCGAGAGATAATCGGCCAGACCGACCAAGGTGAAGTGCTTCTCCAGGAAGGACCGAAAGTCGGCCGTACGATCGCTCTTGGGATCGCCCGCGTAGAGCACTTTCAGATTGATGGGTTGGCTGACCAGCCGGTCGAAGCGAAGAGGACGACGGCCACCCCAGCGACCGCCCCCCACCGGATACGCATCACGTGACTCCTTGCACACAGGCCCCGAACTGGACAATCCAGCATTCGCTATTCCGATTCGTCTCGGCCTCGGCCGGGAAAACCAAAGACGGGTTTCCTCCTCATTGGACCCGTTGCCGTTGGTGCGGTCCAGGGGTGACTGAAGCGTTTCGTCCGACAGGGCGACAGGCATTGGGAACCACGCGTGCAAAGCGGTACTATGAATGGAAACGGTGTGCAGAGCCGCCACGAACGTTGATCCGCATGACTGTGACCAAGTACGCTCGGGCAACCTCGTGACCGCAATGTGACGCAACCAATCCATGAACGAGGGAGACCTCGCGATGTTCAAAGGCAAGGCAGAACTGACCGACCCCGAGAAAGGCAACGTGGTGGCGACATTCACGGAGACCTGCCACGACGATGGGACTGCGGCCGCCACGGTCCGGCTCCGAACTCCGATCACGCTTCAGGGCACCGAGCTCCTTGAAATCATCGGCACAGTGTCGCCCACGCCAATGATCTCCGTCGGGGCAAGCGACCCGAGCGGAACCGAGATCTGCGAATTCCATGGGAAAAGCGCGATCGGCTGCATCCCGGACGGCGCAGACCTCACGCTGGTGAAAAGCCCCGGCGGCCCTCTCAAGACCCTGCTCGTCGTCGTTGGAAAAGGACAGGTCTATCGGTCGAGCTAGTCAAGGTAGGTTTTATCATGTCGCGACTCGAAACACGAAAACACTGCGCTGGGCCTGTGCGTCATCCTCAGTCTCGCCAGCTCGCCGCTCGCGGCGGCCGGCCAGGAACCCGAGAAGGTCGAAAGCTCACTGAGGTTCCAGGCCCACATGGAAGCCATCTACGTCAACTTCGACCAGAAGTCGGTCGTCCCCTGGCTCAAGCCGATTTTCGAGGTCCTGGATCACCGATTCGTCAAGGAGACAAAGCCGCGAACCATCGTGGTCGAGGTCACGCTGCATACCGATCGGCCGGCCGAAGTTGTCGTGGTGAGCCGGCCCGCGCTTAGTGACGCCGATACCAAGGCCGTGCTCGAAACCGCGGATATCGCAAAGTCGCCGCACAGTCTCGTCGTGGATGGCACGTTCCGGATCGTCACCAAGGTGAACGGCGGCACTCCCGACGAATCGGGGCCGTTTTCCCCGCCGCTGGTATCGCGGGAAGATCGCGAGCTCGCCTCGTTTCAGCGCCAGAACACGGTGGCGGGCAAGCGAGCACTCTTGCGGGGCTGGGCGCGCACAGACGCCATACCCCTTCTCGCGGCGTTCGCGCTCCACCGCAATCGACCCGAGGACGAAGCCACTCGCAGATTCGGAAAGGCGCTTCAGGGTGTGAAGGGCGAAGGTCCGATCGACGTCGCGGCGGTCACCGACAAGAACCCCGAGTTCTGGCGGGCGATGATCCAGTCACCGCGCGGCGACTTGTTGATCGCCACGTCGGCCGTCGCGCTTCGCGCCGCCAGTGGGGAGATCCATTACGCCCGGCGGCTCGCCGCCGCTCTCGAGGCCTTCGCCTCCGAAGACTTCGGTGCAGTCGGCGTCCTGCGCAACTTTCGCGCAGAGTCCGACTCTACGAAGACGAATTGAGCCCGCGCATCCGGAACGGCGTTGCGCTTCACGACGAGGGTCGTTTCGACGAGGCACTTACGATCTACGACGACGTTCTCAAGGACGATCCGAATTCACCTTCGGCGCTCTACGAGAGGTTCCAGACTCAACTGGCCAGATCGGTGAAAAACAGGCCCAGCGCCCGCCCGACTGGTCTGCGGCCCGCAAGGCCATCCTGAAGGCCGACCCGCTCTATGAGTCGATGGCTCAAGCCTCGAGCACCGACGAGCTCTACGAATTACTGCTGCGCAAAGAAATCGAAACGCTTTTCAAGAAACGTGAGAACTTCACACGCGACATCATTCGTTATGCCGACATCGCGCCTCGATCTCGGTCAGCCTGGGTTCGCGGCGATGGTGTACTGGAATGCCTGGCGCGAGATCGATCCCGCGGAGTACGCAAATCGCAACCTGAGCGAAGACATGCTTTATTGCCTCGAGCAACTGGGCGTCAAGGATGTGAAGACAAACTTCCCCGGCGACCACGCCGCGCAGTTCAAGCGGATCGATGCAGAACGAGCCAAGCGAAAGCAGCAAACGCCGCAAGCGATCGGTCCGGACCAAAAGGCCCCCAATGGAAAGCCGTGAGCCGCCGAGCCCGCGGTAGGACAGAGGGCGGGGTCGTCCCACATCGATTCAGGGGCGACAGCCTCCGGTGTCCCGCATCGGTTCAGGCTCGTATTCTTGCGCGAGCGCCGATTGAATCCATGTCCGCAGCCGGTCGCGCCAGGGCGACGAGATCGTTTGTGTCTTCTTCGCGCAGCCAGTGCCGTATCTCGTCAGCCCGGATCAACAGGAATTTGCTCGCCTCAGTGGGGGAGTACGTGCCATCCGACCCGAGCTGCACGATCACGACTGATTCCCCGTCGAACCGCCAGAGTTCGGGCACTCGGAGACGCGGCGTAGATCGCGTCCCGGTCGATCTGCGGTGGTGACATGTCGATTTCGATGGCAAGATCAGGGTTGGGATAATCATCAATGTTTCGGGATCGCCGCTTACGTGCTGCTGTATCTCGCGCGAGCTTTTCGGCCGTAAAGAAATAGCACTGGTCGGCCTCGACGCCTCGCAATAATTCAATACGTTTCCAGGTCGTCTCACCCGCCCCGCGGCGGGGGATGCGCAAGTCGTCTGCAATCGCGTGCACCAGTTGACCGAACAGGTCCTCGTAGTCTTCGTGCTCGCGACCTTTCACCATGATCTCGAGATCCTTTCCGTCATACGCCAAGAATACTTTCTGCTTCTCATCGATGGCGTCCGAAAGCGCGTCGTAGAGCTCCCAGGACAATCCGCCGCACTGCGATTCGCTGTTCGCCGGAAGTGTCTGACGATGCGGCGCACGACGGCCTCGGACCGACAACCCTTGGCGGATCACTGGCGATCGTTGACATGAACTGGCTCCAATTCGATCGTCGAGCGGTCATCGAGGAGAGCATGAACCCGACCGCCTACCTCCCTATCATGCCCCAAACCATCTTGAACCGCTACTTCTGCAGTCGCGGCGCCAGAACGGCCAGGTTCCAGGCCCGCAGGCGATCGCGCCACGCGGCCGGATCATCGGCGTTTTCGTCGACGACCCAGCGCTGCACCTCTTCTGCCCGAATCGCCAGGAAGCGGCTCATCTCGGCAGCGGATATACTGTCCTTGCTCGCCAAGCTGCTCGATGACCACGGATTCGCCGTCAAATCGCCAGATTTCATCCACTTGCAACGCCTGATAAATCGCCTGGCGGTCGATCTCGGATGGCGAAATGTCAATCTCGATCGCGAGATCGGGGTTGGGATAGTCCGCGACATCCTGCGACCGCCGTTTGACCGCGTCGCGATCCTTGGCCAGCTTCTCGGGCTGAAAGTAGTAACATTGGTCGGCTTCCAGGCCCCGCGCAATCTCGGGCCTTTTCCAGGTCGTTTCGCCCGCCGAGCTGCAGTCGATGCGGAGGTCGTCCGTGATGGCGGTGACCAACTTGCCGAATCGATCCTTGAAATGCTCGTGCACTCGCCCCTTCACCATGATCTCAAGATCCTTTCCATCATACGCCAGATAGACTCGTCTGGCGCGGATCGATGGCGGCGGAGAGCGCGTCGTAGAGCTCCCACGATAGGCCCCGGATCGCAATTCGCTTTTCCGGGCGCGGCGTGCTTGCGCACGGCATCGCCGCCTGCGGCATGGCAGATTTTGGCGGGGCGCGCGTGACTGTTGACATGATTCCGGCTCCAAGTCGAAAGAGGAGCGGTGGCAATTGTCATTTCGGTTCGGGCCTGCTGGCCCGCAGACAAATTATAGCCGATCGGGTGCGCCACCGGCATGAGTCGTTAGCGGAATCGGGCTCGACCCGCCATCTCGACGCGCCGTACAATCGCAACAGGCCAGAAGTGAATGCCGCTCGGAAAGAACCCCACGTCCGGGAAATGTGATCCAATCATGCTTGCCGACGATCTCTCCGAATCCTCTGAAGAAGTGCGATCCGGCCGATCCGCGATATGCGACCGAAGTCGTCGATCGAGTTCTTTCAGGCCGCGCGCAAGCGGGGCCAGCGACGTGCATTTCCAGCCTGGCGCGGCAGGCCTCGACCTGACCTGGCGGATCGACGGCGTGTTGCAGGCGGTGACGTCGATTCCGGCCAAGGTCGGCCCCAACATCGTGGCGCGGCTCAAGGTTCTTTCGGAGCTGCTCACCTACCGGACGGACGTCCCGCAAGAAGGGCGGATCAAGGGCGAGCCGGGCGAGGTGGAGATGCGGGTGAGCACGTTTCCCACGCTTTTCGGCGAGAAGGCCGTGGTTCGTCTGTTCGCGGCCCCGGGGCTTTTCCTGCGGATCGAAGAACTGGGCCTGCCCGCGGAGGTCAGCGACGGCCTGGGCCGGTTGCTGGGCGAGACCTCCGGCGCGATCGTGCTCGCCGGCCCCTCCGGCAGCGGCAAGACGACCACGATCTACGCGTGCCTGCGCGAGCTGGCCGCGCGGTCGAAGGGCCAGCGCAGCCTGGCGACGCTCGAAGACCCGATCGAGGCCGTCGTGCCGGGCGTGGCCCAGGCCCAGGTCAACCTGGCCGCCGGCCTCACACTCGAGTCGGGCCTCAAGTCGCTGTTGCGGCAAGACCCGGAAGTCATCGCCATCGGCGAGATTCGCGACCGGGCCACCGCAGAGATCGCCCTGCAGGCCGCACTCACCGGCCACTTGATCCTCACCACGTTTCACGCCGGCAGTGCCTGCGAGGTGATCGGCAGGCTGCTCGACATGGGGATCGAGCCCTACGTCGTGCGCAGCGGCCTGCGCGCGTGGTGGCCCAGCGCCTGGTGCGACGGCTCTGCTCCTGCTCGAAGACCGCTGTGCACGCCGACCAGTTCCTGGGCCTGCCCGTGCAAACCGCTCGCGTGCCGCATGGCTGCGAGCTCTGCCGGGGCACAGGGTACCGCGGCCGCACCGTGCTCGCGGAGCTGCTGCTTCCCGAGCACGAGGACATCGCCCGCGCCATCCTGCGCCCAAGCGGACGTTCGCCAGCCTCGAACAAGTGGCATCTGCGAGCCGGGATGGTCGATCGCTGGCAGCGCGCCTGCACGGCAGTAGCAGGCCGGGCTGACCTCCCCGGAGGAAGTTCGCCGCGTCCTGGGCGTCGGCGGCCCCGCCGTCGAGCGATCCGCAGTGGCGGACCGCCCGAGATCGCAGAGCCGGATTGACAACCTCGGACATTTGTGGTGAGATGGGCGTTCCACAAATGTCGTAGGCAAGTGGCGGTTGAAGGGGGCGGCGAGCGTGATGCAGGAGGGCGAGCTTGGGCCGAAATCGTCGGGTTCGATCACGATCGAGCAATTATTCGCTCTCAATGAAGAGATCAGGGCGCTGGTTCGGGCGGGGGTACCGCTGGAGAGCGGGCTGCTCACGGCCGCGCGAGAGCTGCGAGGGCGGCTGGGGCGGATCACGAGCGCTCTGGCGGGTCGTCTGAACCGCGGGGAGAGCTTGGTCCAGGCCCTGGAGAGTGAAGAAACAGGTCCTGCCGCCGCTCTATCGCGCGGTGGTCGAGGCGGGGGCGCGGTCCGGCCAGTTGCCGGTTGCGCTCGAGGGCCTGGCTCGCTATGTGCGCGGGTATTCCGAGGCCCGGGCCACGATCGGGCTGGCGCTCTGGTACCCGCTGGTGGTTCTCTGCCTGGCGTACGCGCTCTTTGTGGGGCTGGTGCTCGTGATCGTGCCGCGGTTTCTCGACGCGTTCCAATCGCTGGGCCTTTCGTCGCCGGCCGCCGCTTGCGCTGGCTGAGCGCGCTCGGGCGAACCTCCGAATACTGGTGGCTGGCCGGGCCGATCGCGCTGGGAGTCTCTGGCGATCGCCTGGGCCCGGTCGGGGGCCGCTGCCAGGTTCCAGTCGGCGTCGTGGAGCTGGCTCAAGCTTTTCCCGTGGATGAGGTCGATCCTGACCAATTACGAGGGTGCCAACTTCTGCGAGCTCGCTGGCGCTATTGCTCGAGCACGGGGTGACCTATCCCGAGGCACTGAAGCTGGCCGCCGAGTCGACCGGCAACCCGCGGCTCTTGCAGGGCGCACGCTCACTTTCCGAGGCGATCAGTCGCGGCAGTCCGTGCCGCGCGCGCTCGAGGCGATCGACCGAAGGGCGTTCCTGCCGATGCTGCGCTGGGTCCTGGCGACGGGGCAGGAGCAAGGCTCGCTGTCACGCGCGCTTGCGAAACCTGGCCGGGCATTACCGCAAGCGTGGCAAGTACCTGGCCGAAAAGCTCTCGGTATTCTTGCCGACGGTCATCATGGTCGTGATCGGCGCGTGCGCGGCCTTGTTTTACGCGCTCGCACTTTTCATCCCGATCATCAATCTGCTGGGTCAACTTTCCACTAATTGAAACGACGCGACGCGAAGCCGGCGACGGTGCGCCTCGGGGGGGCGCGGGATGCCCGACTCAAACGGAGCAAGACCGATCGAGCGCTCGATTGAGCGGAGCCGACGCCGCCGAGCTGTCGAGCCAGATCGCTTCCGTGACTCGATCGGGCCTGCCGCTGGCCCAGGGGCTCGCCGCGCTGGCGGCGGAGCTGCCGCGCGGCGGCCTGCGCCGGTCGATCGAAGACCTGGCGACGAAGCTCGAAAGGCGGGATGCCGCTGGAAGAGGCGGTGAAAACCCGCGACGAGCAGCATGCCGCCGCATCTGCGCGGGCTGCTCCTGGCGGGGATTGCGCTCGGGCGAGCTGGGCGAGCTGCTCGACCGTTTCTATGAATACTTGAACATCGGCGTCGATTTGAAGCGGAAGCTCTGGCTCGCGCCTGGCCTACCCGGCGCTCACCGTCGCTGGCGCGCTGGCGCTCCTGGTATTCGTGTGCCTGTTTCTGGTCGGGCAATTCGAGGCGATCTACCGAGACTTCGGCATCCCACTGCCGGGCATCACAATTGCACTGCTGATCGTTTTCGCACACGCTTTCGCGTGCTGCTCGTTCCGGTGGGCATCCTCCTCGGCGTCATTTCTATGTGCATGGCTGGCCGGTCGCGTTTTCCTGCCGCGCGGCCAGCGGCGCAGCATGGCGTGCAGGCTGCCGCTCCTGGGCGGCGTGTGGCGCTCGATGTCGCTTGCCGAGTTCTGCCACTTGCTCGCGCTGCTGGTGAACGGACGGTTCCGATGTCGGAAGCCCTGCGGTTGACGGGCCAGGGAATCGAAGACGCCTCGATCGACCAGGACTGCCGGGTGATGGCCGGGCGAGTCGAGCTGGGAGAATCACTCTCAGGGGCGATGGCGGCGCGACCGCGGTTTCCGATCGGCCTGGCCCGGTTGCTCCGGTGGGCCGAGAACCAGAAGAGCGTGCCCGAGGTCCTGCACATGGCCGGCTCGATGTTCGAGGCCCGCGCCGTGCGCAGTCGACGTTCGTGGGCATCGTCCTCAATTTCCTGTGCGTGCTCATGGTCTTCTGCATGGTGCTGGCCGTGCCGGCCTTGTTCACGCCGCTCATCACCTTGATCGCCAAGCTTTCGGGGTAAGCTCGCCCTGCTTCGGGAGACCGCCGTGGTACGAGGATCGATCGAGCCCGCTGGCAGCGAAGAAGACCTCCGCGGCAAAGTCGCCACGCAGCCCACAGGCGTGGAGGCGTCTGAGCCCGACCTGGAATTCGACCCGGTGAGACCTCGAACGGTTATCGCGTCCCAGTCCGTGGCGGCTCAGCCACCTGATGTATGCCGTCGCCGTCGTGGCAGTCTTGCTCTGGCTAGGGATGATCTTCCTGGTCGGGTCGTTCTGGCCGTGGTGCTCGATCGTCGCGGCTTTGTTGATCTTCCTGTTCGTCGCCGCGATGGGCACCATGGTGATCCTGGCGTGGGGGTCGGCGACGAAGCAGGATGCGCTCCTGCATATCCTGGCAATCGCTGCCGAGCGGGGAATGCCCCTGGCTCCGGCGGTCGCCGCGTTCGCCGATCAATACCGGGGCTTCCGATACCGGCGGATCATGCACCTGGCCGCCCGCTTGAACTGGGGCGCGACTCTTCCAGACGCACTCGAAGGGGCGCGCAGCTCTCGTCACGCGCGACGCGATTCTGCTGGCCTGGGTGGGGGAGGCCGCCGGCCTGCTTCCCAAGGCACTGCGGACCGCCGCGGAATCGCGCTCGAGCCAGCTTCCGATCTGGACGAGCATCGCTGCGCGGCTGGCTTACATCCTCGTGCTCATGCTGGGCATGGAGGGTATCAGCGGGTTTATCCTCTATTTTATCGTGCCCAAGTTCGAGGCGATCTTCAGAGATTTCGACCTGCCGCTGCCGGACGTCACGATCATCGGTCATCGAGGCGGCCCACTTCTTGTTGGTTTCGGCCCCGTGACGTCGTTGATTCTCCTTGCGGCAGGTGATCCTTCTGTTCTTCTTGCCCATTTCTTTCCTGGGCTGGGGAAGATTACAGCGTGCCGGTCTTCGACCGATTGCTGGGCCGGCGCCACACGGCGCTCGTGCTGCGATCGCTGTCTCTCATCGTGGAAGGGGGCAAGCCGATCTCACTCGGGCTGGGTATGCTGGCCGATCATTACCCGACCTTCTGGTTTCGTCGCCGGCTGCGCGGAGCCGCCAAGTACGTTCGGGGAGGGGTCGATTGGATTGAAGCTCTCAGACGCCACGGCGTGATTCGAGCGCGCGGACGCCGCCGTTCTGGCTTCGGCCGAATCAGTCGGAAACCTGGCCTGGGCGCTCGAGGAGCTGGCGGAAACGGCCGAGCGTCGACTCGCCACCCGGATTCAGATCGTGATTCAGACGTCCTTTCCAATCGTTGTCATCATCCTGGGCATGGTGGTGTTTATCCTGGCGACAGCCTACTTTCTGCCGCTGGTCAACCTGATCCAAAAGCTGGCATGAACATGATTTTGTTCGATTCTCGCAAATTTGAAGGGCGACGCGACACCGCAGGGCGGCCCGAACGCTTCCGCGTCGGTGCAAGCCGTGCGGCAACCGCCGCGGCTCGCTGCTCGCCGAGGTGGGCATCTCGACGGCTGTGCTCGTGATCGTGATGGGGCTTACGGTCAAGGTGCTCGCGACGATCGCCCAGGAGCGCCGCGCCGCAGCGGATCGACAGCTAGGTGCACTCGAAGCGGGGAATCTGATGGAGCGCATCACCGCCCATCCGTTCGACCAGGTCACGCCGGAGCTCGCCCGGCGAATGTCGGTCTCGGATCTCGCTCGCGGGTCGCTGCGCGACTGCGAGCTGGCGATCGACATGAGCGGCGGCGGCAAAAGCGCCACGGGGATGCCATCTGCCAAGCGCGTGATGATCCGGCTGCGATGGAAGGGACCGGGAGGCCAGTGGCAAGCCCCGGTGCGGCTGACCTCGTGGATCGAGCCCGGGAGGACGACGCCCATGATTCGGCAGAACCGACACGGGCACGCCGGCGCGCCGCGCCGCGGCATCACGATGATCGAGACACTGATCCTGGTCACGTGCGTGGCCATCGTGCTGGGATTGGCGGCGCGTCACGATTCAGGTGATGCTGCGGCTGGTTGCCGACAGCCAGGCCCGGCTCAGCTCTTCGATCATGCGTCGAGCGGCTGGCGCGTCAGCTTCGCGCCGATGTGCACTCGAGCGAGACCGCCGTGCTGGAAGGCCCGCCGGGGGAAGGCAGCGCCGCGAAGGCGCCCCTGAAGCTCGTCGCCGGAACGCGGGCCGTGTGGTGACTTACAAGATGCTCGGAAAGTCGATCGATCGTGACGAGACCCTGGCTGGAAAACGGGTTCGGCACGAGTCGTTCGTGCTGCCTCGCGGCCGTGAAGCGCGGTTCGAGCTCGGTGCGGAAGCCGGGCGGGCGACCGTGTCGCTCTTGATCGAGCCCGGCGCAGGATCGAAGTCGTGGGCGGTCCCGTCGCGTGCACTCGAGGTGCTCGCCGTGGTGGGCAAGCATCGCGGTGCGGCGATCGAGAAAACGGAAGGGGCCGAAGCCATGATCCACCGCAAGAGGAGCAACCCGCGGCGCGGGCTGATGGTGGTCGCCGTTCTGGTCTGCCTGGTCGTGATGATACTACTGGGAGCCGCGCTCCTCAAAATTGCTTTCCTGGAGCGTCGAGAACAATCGCGAGGGGGAGCGGAGGCTTCAAGCCGAGTGGCTCGTGGAGTCGGGCCTCGAGCGAGCGCGTGCTCGACTCGCGGCCGACTCAAGCTACGCCGGCGAAACCTGGACGCTCGGCGCGTCCGACCTGGGGCTGCCGGAGTCGCCGGCGATCGTCACCGGTGCAGGAAACGGCGATCGTGGCGGCGGTGTCGTCACCATCACGGTCGATCGCTCGGGCCAGGACCGCGGCGGCGAGTGCCGCGTTCAGGCCGATTATCCCCGCGACGGGCCGCACCCGATCGCGGCATTCTGAGGAACAATTGCATCGATCTCGAACCACAAAAGACTGGAGCGACGCCATGACCTCGAGTGTGATCTTCCAATTTCGTTCAGTGCGAGCACCCGGGCTCGCGCGGCGCGGGCCGCTCGCACGAGGCTTCACGCTGATCGAGCTGCTGGTGGTGATTGCGATCATCTCGGTCTTGATCGCGCTCTTGCTGCCGGCGGTGCAGTCGGCGCGAGAAGCCGCCCGGCGGGCGCAGTGCTGCAACAACCTGATGCAGCTCGGGATGGCGCTTCAGAACTACGAGGCGGCGTTCGAGCGGCTGCCGCCGGGCGTGGTGAGCGACACCGATCCGGTGCTCGATCAGGCCAAGGGCTACCACTTCGGTTGGCTTACCCAGATTCTTCCTTTCTACGAGCAGAAAAACATCTACAACCACTTGAATTTCAAATTCGGCGTCTACGACGCATGCCAATTCGACGTGCCGGACGATCATGGTCGATGGTTTTCTCTGCCCCTCGGACATGGGCAATCTGCGCCGCGGCGCGACGGGATTGACCATGACGAGCTACGCCGGCTGCCACAATGATGTGGAGGCCCCGATCTCGGCCAAGAACAACGGCGTGCTGTTCTTGAACAGCTCCATTCGACTCGATGACGTCACCGACGGCACGTCGCAGACGATCTTCATCGCCGAGAAGCTCAACGATGGTCTCGACCTGGGTTGGGCCTCGGGCACTCGCGCCAGCCTGCGAAACATGGGCTCGAGGTCCAATCCGGCAATCGGCGGCAAGGTCGCGTTCACGATCGAGAGCGATGAGGAGGGCACCGAGGCGCGCAGGGCAAAGCCGGAGACTGTCATCGACTACGGCGACGGCGAGAAGCCCAACCCTTCGTTCGTCGGCGGTTTCGGCAGCCGCCATCCCGGCGGCATCAATGCCGCGTTCGGCGATGGGTCGGTGCGATTTCTCAAGTCGTCGAACAACGTCCGCGTTCGAAGGCTGCTCGGTAATCGGGCTGACGGCGATCTCTTGAGCTCAGACCAGTACTAGCGAGCGGGAAGAACGATGAACCGCAACAAGCCCGGATTCACGATGGTGGAATTGATGATCGTGCTGGCGATCATCGCGATCCTGATCGCCCTGCTCCTGCCGGCCATTCAATCCGCGCGGGAAGCGGCCCGGCGGACCCAGTGCACGAACAACATGGCCCAACTGGGAGTCGGGATCGCCAACTACGCGTCAACCCACTCGGTGCTCCCGCCCGGCGTCGTGAACGACAAGGGGCCGATCCAGAACGTGCCCAAGGGCTACCATCATAGCTGGGTGGTCCAGATCCTGCCGTTCATCGGACAGGCCAATACATACAATCACCTTGATCTCAGGTTGAGTGTGTACCATCCGGCCAATGACACGGTCGCCGAAGTCAGGATCGCGACGTTGCTTTGCCCGAGCTCCCCCTTGTTTCCCACCCAGACCAGTTATGTGGGCTGCCACAACGACGTGGACGCTGCGATTGACTCCAATAACCACGGCGTGCTCTACTTGAACAGCCGGGTCCGCTACGACGAGATCACGGACGGGATCAATCAAACGATCCTGCTCGGCGAAATCGTGGACGCGCCGACCTTGGGATGGGTCTCGGGCACGCGGTCGACGCTGCGCAACACGGGCGTGCCCATGAACGACCGAAGCGTCTACAACCGGCCGCAAGAATCTACCACCCGCGTTTTCAGACGGACTTCGGCGCGACACGATGTTCGAAACCATTGGCACGATGGTTGAGGATGGACTGTGGCCGGTCGAGCTAACCGGCGGTTTCTCGAGCTTTCACGGGTCGACTTGCAACTTTCTTTTCTGCGACGGCTCGGTTCGATTATTGAAACAATCGGTCGACGCGCGGGTGTACCGGCTGCTGGGCAATCGGGCCGACGGCGAGCCGATCAGCAGCGATTCCTACTGAACGCCGGGAACGGGGTTGGCGACGTCGCGCAGATAGCGCCACTCGTCCGGCACTTCGATCAGCGAGGGCCGTCGCGATCGAGTGCTTCGCGCACGGCCTTGATCGAGCTCTTCGGGATTGTCGCGCGGCGGCCCGGGACGCCGTAGGCAGCGCAAGCTCGAGGAAATCGGGATTGTTGAGCTCGACGTCGAGATAACGTCCGTCGTGATTGCGGTCCTGGATGTTCTTGATCGCGCCATATGTCGAGTCGTTGTGCACGAGCGCGATGACCCGCAGGCGGTACCTGGCGGCGGTGGCAAGCTCTTGGGCGGTCATCAGGAAGCCGCCATCGCCGCTGACGACGGCGACGGGCCGGCCGCCCTAGCGCGACCGCCGCGCCCACCGCCGCCGGGAATGCCCAGCCGAGCGTGATAAAGTTCGAGGGATAGAAGAACAGTCGCGGTCCGTGCGAGATCCAGTCGGTATGCATGCGATAGCCGATTTCGCAGGCGTCGGTGAAGACGGGAACGTCACCGGGCAACGCGGCTCGCAGCGTGTCGATCAGCCACTCGGGCCGTGCCGGACCGCGCAGATCGGGCCTCCTGCCAGATCGGGCCCCAGCCGTCGCGCGGGCGCGACTCAGGAATCGCGGCTGAGATCGCCTCGATCGCCGATCGCGCATCGGCGACGATTCCCAGGCACACGGGAAAGTTCATGCCGATCTGGCTTGGGTCGAGATCGATCTGGATCAAGTTGGCGGGCACGGTCATGCGCCGCCAGTCGGTCATCACTTCGGTGAAGCGGCAGCCGACGGCGAGCATGAAATCGGCGTGAGGGAGGGCAGTCTTGGCGCGCTGACCGGGCATGGCCGAGCGAAAACGGGTGGCGTTCGTCGAGCAGGCCTTTGCCGTTCAAGGTGGTGATCACGGGAGCATCCAGGCGGCCGGCCAGATTTTCGATGGCTTCGGCCGCGCCCGACCAAAGAGCGCCGCCGCCGGCCAGGATGATGGGCCGTGCTGCGCCTCGAGAGCAGCACAGCGGCCTGCGCGATCGCCGCTGCCGGAGCGCACGGCGCGGCCGGCGGTTGGAAGTCAATTGGACGGATCGATGGAGAGCACGCGCTGCGCATCAGGTCTTGAGGCAGAAAGAGCGCAGTCGGTCTCGCCCGGCCGGTGGTCATGGCCTGGAACGCGCTGGCGACGAATTGCGGGATCTGGTCGACTTCTCGCACCGTTCCGCACCATTTGGTTGCGGGCTGGAAGATGCGCTCGAGGTCGATCTCGTGGTAATTGCCGCACTCGCGATCGAGCGTCGCCGCGTTGACCTGGCCCGAGACCAGGAGGATCGGCACCGAATCGGCCCAGCATTCGGCGACGCCGGAGAGAGCATTGGTCGCGCCCGGACCGGCGGTGGTGCAGACGACGCCGGGACGGCCGGTGACACGCGCGTATCCATCGGCGGCAAATGCGCCGGCCTGCTCGTTGCGAATCAAGGTGGTGTCGATCGATCCAGGCCGCCGCGCGATGGCGTCATAGATGGTCGTCGAGTGCGAACCGGGCATGCCGAAAAGATGCCGGACACCGAAGTGGCTCAGACACTCGACCAGAACGTCGGCACCGTTTCTCATCAGAAAGCCCCTCGATCGACAACCCGCCGCTTGCGTGCCCAACCACGCTCGCACAAAGGCCCCGGCGCACTCAAGCCGTGTCAATCGTTTGTGAATTCCTGGAGCACGCCGTTCCTAGCGTCTGGAATTGTAACAGGTTGTGGTGCGCATGAAGCGACGACTTGGCGTGAAAGGGACTACCTTCTCCTGATTCGGCGCCGGTCGTGTATGATGTCAGCGATCATGATGAGGAAGTCGCTTGCAGTGGGACGACCGCCGAGCGGAGCGCCGGGCGGCCGGCCCAGGAAAGCACGAGGATTCGGAAGATGGAGCCGAAGAAACCGCCCAAGCGCCGCGCCGTTCGGGAGCGTGGCCGCCGCCGCAACTCGCCGGGAACCCGGCGTCGAGGGCCCGGTGATCCTCGACTTTGTGAAATGCCGGATCGAGGCGTTCAACCGAGAGCAAGGAGGCGGCGTGGCTGTCAGCAAGGATGACACAGGTTACATCCTGACGGGCGAGGAGACCGGAGTCCCGGTCGCCAAACTTCGCCCCAAGGGAAAACGCGGAGAGTTCCAGGTCCTGTACTGGAACCGCGAGACCGGGCGCTGGCGATTGGTCAGCCTGTTCGGCGGATCGGTCTTCTCCCTCGATGAAGCCCTCGACTTCATCTCCAACGATCCGATGGAGTGCTTCTGGAGCTAGGGCAGATACGTCGCCGCCAGCTTCTTGAACTCGGCCGCTTGCTCGGTTTGCCATGCGGCGGAACGGCCCAGCTCCGGGGCAAGCAGCGCGGCGACTTTCGCGGCGGCTTCGATGCTGGCACGCGCATCCAGAAAGAGCGCGCGGGTGCGGCGAGCGAGCACGTCATGAACGCAGCGCGCCGCTTCGTGGCGGGCGGCCCAGACCACTTCGCCTGCCAGATACGGTAGCGAGGGATGGAGCAGCCGCGCCCACTCCGGTCGCTCGTTGCAAAGTGCCGCGAGTGCAGGCGCATCCGAACCATAGACCTGCGAGCGGTTCGGTGCCGTTGTGCTCGATCTCGCGCCAGCCGTGCAGCTTCAGAGCGGCGGTGGCCGATGGACGTGGCGCAAGGGCGCCGACCCTGACCGCGCAGTCGACCGCGTCGACGGCCATGCGGCGGTACGTGGTCCATTTTCCGCCGGTGATCGTGACCAGGCCCGAGTCCGACATGATCACGGCGTGCTCGCGCGAGAGCCTGGCTGTTTGTTCGCCGGCCTTGCCGCGCAGCAGCGGGCGCAGGCCGGCGAAGACGCTCCGAACGTCGCCGCGGCCGGGCGGGCGGTTGAAGTAGCGCTCGAGATAGCCAAGAAGATAAGCGATCTCCTCGTGTAGCGGGCGAGGCTCGAGCGCGACGTCGGCCACCGGCGTGTCGGTCGTGCCGACCAGCACTCGGCCGTGCCAGGGAATCGCGAAGAGCACGCGGCCGTCGTCGGTGCGCGGAACAAGCAGGGCGGTGTCACCCGGAAAGAACGAAGCGTCGAGCACCAGGTGGGCACCCTGGCTCGGGCTCACGAGCGGCGGCGCGGCGGCATCATCCAGCCGCCTGACCGCGTCGACACAAACCCCCGCCGCGTTGATCACCGAGCGAGCCTCGACCCGAAACTCCTCGCCGGTCTCGGCATCGCGCGCGACGACCTCGGCGATCCGCCCGCTTCGCTTGTTGAAACCAATGACCTTCACATAGTTGAGCGCAGTGCCGCCCAGGTCCGCGAAAGTTCGCGCCAGCGAGATCGCCAGCCGGGCATCGTCGAACTGGCCGTCGGTGTAGACGATGCCCCCGCGCAGGCCCTTGGCGCGGATCGCCGGCGCTCGGGCGATGACCGCGTCTCGACCCGAGCCAGCGCGAGTGGCCCAGGCCAAGCGAGCCGGACATCCAGTCGTAGACCTTCAGGCCGATTCCATAGTAGGGAAGCGCGAGCCAGCGATACGCCGGGACCACGAAGTCGCGGCGATGGACCAGGTGAGGGGCGTTGCGCAGCAAGACTCCGCGCTCGTGCAGGGCTTCCCGCACCAGGGCGAAATTTCCCTGGGCCAGGTATCGCACGCCGCCGTGGATGAGCTTGGTGCTGCGGCTCGAGGTTCCGTGAGCGAAGTCGAGCGCTTCGAGCAAGAGCGTTCGATAACCCCGCGAAGCCGCGTCGACGGCCGATCCTAACCCCGTGGCCCCACCGCCGATTACGACGACGTCCCACGGCTTTTCGATCGCGCAGGCGATCGAGGTTTTCCTCGCGAACGAGTGATGCCATCGTGCTATCCTACAAAAGTTCGACAGTCCCTTGGGCATTGCGAGGCTTCGCGAGCGAAGTTAGCCTTCAAAGGGGCGTGCGCATAGCCGAAAGCTCTTGTCGACAGCACTTCCGATCGATGTACAAAAAGGGAGGAAGTCAAGAATGGAGACGATGCTGGCCCTCGTGAAGAAAGAGGCCAAGCCCGGCCTTTGGCTCGACGAGGTGCCGATGCCTCGCATCGGAATCAACGACGTGCTGATCAAGGTGCTGCGCACCGGGATCTGCGGCACCGACGTGCACATCGAGACCTGGGACGCCTGGGCGAGAAAGACCGTGCCGGTGCCGCTGGTGATCGGTCACGAATTCGTGGGTCAGATCGTCGAAGTCGGCTCGAACGTGACCGATTTCCAGTCGGCGAGATCGTCAGCGGCGAAGGGCACGTCGTCTGCGGCCGTTGCCGCAACTGCCTGGCCGGCCGGCGGCATCTCTGCAAGGACACCAAGGGAATCGGCGTCAATCGCCCCGGGGCATTCGCTCAATACCTGGCCCTGCCGATGACCAACGTCTGGGCCCACGACCCGAGTATCCCCCGCGACGTGCAGTCGATCTTCGACCCGTTCGGCAACGCCGTGCATACGGCCCTTCAATTTGATTCGTTGGGCGAAGACGTGCTGATCACCGGCGCGGGGCCGATCGGAATCATGGCGGCGGGCGTCGTCCGGCACGCCGGGCGCGCAACGTCGTGGTGACCGACGTCAACCCCTATCGCCTCGAGCTGGCCAAGCGGATGGGCGCCACCTTGACGGTCGACGTGCAGAGAGCGCTCGATCGAAAGTGCCCAGAAAGAGCTGGGAATGAAGGAGGGGTTCGACATCGGCCTGGAAATGTCGGGCAACCCCGACGCCTTCCGCGACATGCTGGCGAACATGTGCCACGGCGGCAAGATCGCCATGCTGGGAATCCCCACGCGCGAGATCGCGATCGACTGGAACACGGTCGTCTTCAACATGATCACGATCAAGGGAATCTACGGCCGCGAGATGTATGAAACCTGGTACAAGATGACCGTCATGCTCCAATCGGGGCTCGACATCAGCCCCGTGATCACCCACCACTATGATTTTCGCGACTTCGAGAAAGGCTTCGCCGCCATGAAGTCCGGCGAATCGGGCAAAGTCGTCCTGACCTGGCACGAGGGTTAAGACGTCAGGCTTTCAGCCTGACTCCCATTCAATCCAGACAAAGGGCCCAACACCATGTACGGCGCCATTGAAACAGCATCTCACAACCCAGATCGACGAGATCCGCAAGGCCGGGCTGTTCAAGGGCGAGCGCGTGCTCTCCACGGCCCAGCAGCCGCACGTCGCCGTTAAAGGCGGTGCCGGCGTTCTGAACATGTGCGCGAACAACTACCTCGGGCTGGCCAACCATCCCGAGGTTGTGCAGGCCGCGCATCGACGCCCTCGACAAGTGGGGCAACGGGCTGGCCTCGGTGCGCTTCATCTGCGGCACGCAAGAGCCGCACAAGCAGCTCGAAAAGGCGATCTCCGACTTCCTGGGAATGGAGGACACGATCCTTTATTCGTCGTGCTGGGATGCCAACGGCGGGCTGTTCGAGACGATCCTTGGTGCCGAGGACGCGGTGATCTCCGACGAGCTGAACCACGCCTCGATCATCGACGGCATCCGGCTGTGCAAAGCCAAGCGGCTGCGCTACAAGAACAACGACATGGCCGACCTCGAGGCCAAGCTCCAGGAAGCCAAGGGTGCGAGGTTCCGGCTGATCGCCACCGACGGCGTGTTCTCGATGGACGGGATCATCGCCAACCTCAAGGCGATCTGCGACCTGGCGGAAAAGTATGACGCCCTGGTGATGGTCGACGACTCGCACGCCGTCGGCTTCATGGGGAAGACAGGCCGCGGAACGCACGAATATTGCGACGTGATGGGCAGGGTCGACATCATCACCGGCACGCTGGGCAAGGCCTTGGGGGCGCCAGCGGCGGCTACACGAGCGCCAAGCCGAGGTCATCACGATGCTGCGCCAGCGGTCGCGGCCCTATCTTTTCTCGAATTCGGTTGCGCCGCCGATCCTGGGCGCATCGCTCAAGGCGCTCGAGATCTGCACGCGGTCGACCGAGCTTCGCGACCGGCTCGAGGGCAACACCAGATACTTCCGCAGAGCAATGACCGAGCGGAAGTTCAACATCGTGCCGGGCGAGCACCCGATCACGCCGATCATGATCGGCGATGCCGCCCTGGCCGGGAAAGATGGCCGAGCGGCTGCTGGCGAACGGCGTGTACGCGATCGGGTTCTTTTATCCCGTCGTGCCCCAGGGCAAGGCTCGCGTGCGCGTGCAGGTCTCGGCCGCCCACAGCCGTGCGGACCTGGACTTCGCGATCGAGGCGTTTACCAAGGTGCGCGACGAGCTGGGGATCTGAGCGATGGGTGGAAGCGGAGGGTGTCAGGCGAGTGGACCCCATTGAGCGCCAACAAATGTAGGGTCCGCTATTGCGGACCATCCGCACGCGTGTGCTCAGGAGCACGCCATGCCGATCAACGCGGAAATTGTCGAGAAATTCCTCGGCCCCCCGCCGCCGCCGAATTCAACCCGCGTGCGTGTAAGCACCGAGGGTTTTCGAGGCTTCAGATCGTTCGAGGGAACGTCCATCCCTTACGACTATCGGTCTTATATCTTCTCTGGGTACACAATCCTGCCAGGTGGTGCGAAGGTCCCGACGCAATTCGAGATCGACACGCGCAGTCCCACACTGCTGGTTGGTCTGGGAACGTGGCACATCACCGGGACCTGGTATTCGCCCTTTGAGCCCGAAGCGTTGCGCGTGCTCGGGGTAACTGCCGAAGAGACGAGGCCGCTCTCGTGGATCTCGAACGTCCCGATCGAGACGGTCGAGGAGCCGCCCTATCGGGAGGGACAACTCCTGCACAGCCGCGTTCCGCCGGTGCCTTACAAGCCGCCTCCGCCCAAGCGCAAGCCGACCGTGGTGATTGTTCGACGTGGGGGGCGAAGTGTCGTCCAGCAAGTAAGAACCGACGGCTTGCTGGCTCGGGCCCGGAGACTTCTGAGCCACCGGGAACTGCGGTTAGCCCGGGATTCTGAGAGCGAATCATTGCGTGGCATCGACCTCGAAGCCGACGAAATCGTCCGGTGGTCGGTGCGCAGCCCGCAGGACGACGAAATCCGGCGGTGGGGTTCTTGTGCTAACGAACCGGCGGGTCTTTTATCGCCCGTCGATCGTCGCTCGCCTTTGCGGCGACCGCGCATTCGAGGTGCGAAATCGTGAAGTCACGGACGTGGGTCTCAAGTCTTTTGAGGACAAAAGCCCTCCGAACGGCAGCAAGGTATGGTTGCGTCTGGTTCTTGTTGGCGACCGGGCGGAGCTGTTCTTCGTGGACAATCCGATGCACGCGCTCGAGCGGATCTCGAAAGGGATCACTCCCGTTGGCGGCTGATTGGCGGTCGCTGGGATTCGCGAGGACAAACACTGTGCGACGTCTCAAAGTGCGATTTCGTGTTCGCTCGCTGATGCTCGTGGTCGCGGTGGTTGCGGCGATCGCTTGGAGCGGTGTTATGATTTGGAGGAGAAGCCAGCTCTTGGATCTTTCACGCCGCTTCCGCGCGGATTCCGCGTATTATGCGCAGAAGGAGTCGTTGCAACTCGACTCCATCGGAGATGTCGAGAGGCTCGAACGCGAAGTTGCGGCCACCGCGCCGCCGGCGGCTGGAGCCGACAGTGGCGCTCGATGGTTGTATCGCGAGCACGTCTCCGACTTGCGAGCAAGGCTCGAGCATGCGCGACGCGTCTTGCTGTGTATGAGCAGAATCGCGCGGTGCGGCGATTCCTGGAGCGGGTCGCGGCGAAATACGAACGTGCCGCCAGCATGCCGTGGCTCAGGGTTGAGGCCGATCCTCCCCCGCCCACGTGACACGAATCGATCCAAAACGCCGCTCGCCTTTATCGAACGGGAGGCGGGGGAATGCGGAAGATTACTGTGATGCCGTCCTGCTGCGCGGCTGCCACGTGCCGGTCGTCTGGCGCCAGCGCAATCGCCCAGCACGGCGCGGAAAGGTCGCACTGATGAAGCCGCTTGCCCGAGGCGACGTCGTAGACGCACACCGCCGGCCTGGACGGCTTCTGACCCGTCTTGTCAGCGATGTGATCGGCGGCGATCAGCTTCGTTCCATCGGACGTAAAAGCCAGGGAAATCCCCGCGCATTCGGTGATCGGGCGAGCGGTCGAGAATCCGAAGAAGTTCTTGGTGGGATGCAGCACCCGAGGTTTCGCGCCGGAGACATCCCACAACTGCGTTCCTCCGACGCTTCCCGCCGCAAGGGTCTTGCCGTCTCTGGAAAAAGCGACCGACCAAACCGGCCCCGCACCCTCGAGAAGAGCGCGCTCGTGGGGTTCGAGCCCGGCCAGGACCCAGAGCCTGATCGAATTCTTCGGTCCGCTGCACGCGAGCTGGGCGCTGCGAGAGATGGTCGCAACCGAGTACGCTTGATCGTTCCCTTCAATTACGAGCCATCTCTTGGGTTGAACGCCTCGCGTGTCCCATATCCGGACCTTGTGATCGTCGCCGCTGGAGGCGAGAGTCTGGCCGTCCGGTGCGAAGGCCAGCGAGCGGAACTCGGCGTCGGGCGGGATGGGCAAGCTCGTACGCTTGACGGGCTCATCCCCGGTGATATCCCAGATCGAGTTGCCGCAGACGAGCGTTTTGCCGTCAGGGCTGAAAGCAACAGCCTGCACCGAGGCGGCGATCTTGATCCTGGGCGACGCCCGGTGCGCCAGTTCGTCCTTATCAGTCAAGTTCCAGATTCGGACGAACGCCGAATCGCTCACGGCGAGCCTCGTCCCATCCGGCGAGAACGCGACCGCTCCCAGCCCGCCGACCGGTCCCTCCGGCCTGAGCTTCTCCTGCGGATCGGCGGCCGTGACGTTCCAGGCCCGGACAAGATGATCGGCACCGCCGGAGAAGAGCGTCTGGCCGTCCGGGCTGAACGCCAGCGGGCCGGTGGCTGGCCATTGGCTCTGGACCACAGTGCCGTCATGCGGTGAAAGGACCGCGCGTTCCGCCGGGGCGTTTGGCGTCATGTCCCACAGCCGGATCCCGCCGTCGAACGTACTCGCCGCGAGCGACTTGCCATCCGGGGCGAATGCCACCATTGCTTGATCCTGGATCCGGAACCACGCGGCTCCCAGCCGCTTGTCACGGCCGCCCAATAGGCCTCGATCCACGGGCTGCGGCATGGACACGTCCCAGCAACGGACATGGCCGGTTTTATTGAGAATTGCGAGAGTCTTGCCGTCGGGAGAGAAAGTTGCGCACACCCCCTTCTGTGCCTTGAGTGTGGCTTTCTCCCGCGGCGGGTTGCCACTCACATCCCAAAGCCGCACCGACTGGTCGTCAAGGCCGGCGAGCGCCAGCGTCGTGCCGTCGCGAGAAAAGGTCAGCGAGCGGACCTCCTGGTCGATCCCGGGCAGGACGCCACGCTCAACCACCGTCGAGCCCGACGTGTCGAAACCCGCGACGCTCTTGCCGCTCCCGGCCACCGCGAGCCGCTTCCCGTCGTGAGAAAATGCGACAGCGTGGATCAGGTTGTTGAAGCTGTTCTCCGCCCCGTGAGTTGCCACACTGGTTGGCCCTGTCGGGGGTGTCGGTGCGCAGGTCCCACATCAGAAAGTCGCCATAGGCGCTGCCGGATGCAAGCCAGTGGCCGTCGGACGAAATGGCGACGCAGTTGACGAACGCTCGGTGCCCGGCGAGCGCGGCAAGGGGCCGAAGGGTCTGTGCGTCCCAGAGGCGGACCTTCGTATCCTGGTCGGCGCCGGTGGCAAGGATCTTGCCATCGCCGCTTAAAGCCAGGCAGCGCACCTCGCCCGCGTGGCGGCCCCGCAATTCGCCGAGCACGGCCACTGCGTCCTTCGGAAGGTCGAGCGGGCGCTTTTGGTCCGGGATCTCGGCGGCCTGAAGTGCATCAAGCGGCGGGGGGTTTGGTTCAGCCTTGACCCTTGCCTGCTGATCGCCGCCGGCGCCGAACCTGGCACCCGCGGGTCTCTCCAGGCATGCGGACGCGTGGATCGCGAAGCCGGTGGTCGTCACGACCCCGCCAGCAGCAGGCCGGCCAGGCCCGCGATGCGGAGGCGGGCGCAGGAACATGGCCCTGAGGACCCGGGTCGTCAGGAGGATCGTCGCTGCGGTGGTCATTCCGGCCGTCGTGCTGCCTTTCGCGACCAGGATCGCCATCTTCACCGTGGACGCGGCGAGCGACTCGGGCACCGCCGCCTTTCCCGGGCCCGCGAGGAGCAGCGTGGCCATTCCACCTGAGAGTGGTGCCAACCCGCGGCGGATCAGCCGCCTCGCGCAGCCGGTCGCGCCCTGCGCCTGCCGGCTCTTGACCGTCCCGACCGGCCATCCCAGTCGACCCGCAGCTTCCTCATGGGTCAATCCTTCAAGGTCGCAGAGCACCAGGGCCTTTCGGCAGCCCTCCGGCAAGTCGCCCTAGCTCTTCGTGAAGCGTGGCGATCGAGTCGTCGTCGAGCATTTCCTGATCCACAACGCATCGTGATGCCGTCGCGGTATACTGTCGCTCGTGGATTCGCCGCCGCGACAACTTTGCCCGGGTGTGAGCCGAGACGCGCAGCGCCACGGCGTGCAGCCACGGACCGAGCGAGTCGCGCACCCAGAGCGATCTCGCCTTGTGCACCAGGACAAGGAATACGGCCTGGAAGGCATCCTGGGCCTCGTGTTCTTCGCCGATTGTCGCTCGACACACTCTGAGCACCATCGGGCCGTGGCGCGCAACCAGGGTCGCAAATGCCCGTTCGCTCGACGCATCCCAGTCCGTCCGGCTCTTGCACCGCTCCAGAAGCTCGTGGTCCGAGAGCTCAGCCGCGACGCCATCGGCAAAAATCGCGCGGACGAACTGCAGAACGCTGCTATTGTGTTCGATGGCCATGAGAAGGATCCCCACTCGGATTCTCTACGAAATCGCGAGTAATGCCGAGACCCTGCTCGATGGTTCCAGCTTTTTCTGGAAAAATAAACGCCCCGATGGCGACTCACCCAATGGGTATATCTTCCTGGGCACATCCTCTATGCCTCGATCGCATGCCCAGCCGTGCGATCCGGTCTCGCCGTCAATCCGGCCGCTCGATTCGATACCGCATCGGTCAGCTTCCCCGCTTCTTCTTCCGACGGTTCGATTTGCAACAGTCCCACGAGGCCTTCGCGGGTCTTGAACACAAACGTATCGGGCCGTTCCGCCAGTCGGGCGTCGATCTTGATCCACCCAAATCCGGACTGCACGTCCGCGCCCGCTCCAGAGATCTCGCGAGCGTCTCGGGTGGTCAATTCGTTGAACGTCTCCGGCAGAATGTGCGCTGGAATCATGCCAGGTCCGATGAAAGTCAACTTCTGCCCTGTGTTGAGATCGGTCAGGAACTCTTGATGGTCACCGGCGGCGCGACCGTCGCCGTCATGGTCTCTCCGAATGAAGTTCCGGGTGACTTTGCCTGACCTGGCAGAGCGACAACCTTTCGTCCGGCGGCCGCGCAGCCGGCTTCGCCTCGTGGACTCGACCACATCCTGTATCGCAGTCGAAACCGATCGGCATCGCGATCCTTCGGGAAAATCTGGACGATTCCGCGTCCGCCCTCTCGCGTCGTGAACAGAAACGTCAGCCAGCTCGTCGTCCTTGGACGGTCGGTCGTTCTTCTCGAAACGTGCCAATGAACTGGTCGCTTCCCGGCCGAGCTCGAGCGGTGTGTCTTTCTGGATCTCCGCCTCGAGCGTGTTCCATCGACTCGCGTCGACCAGCCAGAGTTGCAGATCGATGCTGTCGAGCCGACCCTGGCAACGAACGTCGATACCGTTCTGCCGATACCAGCGGTGATTCGCGATCCCCGAACTCGGCCGGTTGGCCCCAATCCGCGGTCTTCGCTCCCTCGTATTGACTGAAAACCCGTCCGGTGTCGAAATCCAGATGCGATTTCCCGTTCGAGTAGACCGACTCGGCCAGCCGCAGCATTCGGACCGGACCGAGCCGGACGGCTGTGACCCTGTGGGGAACAGCACCCCATATCGGGCAACCCCGGCCATCTCAACGAGGTCCTCGTCGCGCTTCGGCAGCTCGACCGATTGCAATTCCTCCTGGGTGACGAATTCCTGCCAGTGTTTCGACCACCACGCCTGCCAGAGCTTCTGCCGTTCCGCGAACAACGCCCGCTGCTGGGCTTGCTCTTCGGGCGTGCCGCCCAGAAAGACATGCCGCAGAGGGTCACGATCTCCCACGTCCGGGGGCTCGCTGTGATTGGTAATCCGCTCGAGCGCACTGAGAATCTCGTTGACGGGGCGGCCGCACGCGACGTACGTTGCCTCCGGCCTCTTGTCCGGGTAATTCTGGTTGCGCCAGCATGAACATCGAACAGATCAGGGTCGGCGATGTTGACGCCGCAGTCTGAACCCGCCGGGCGCAGCGCCTTCGGAATCGCCCGGATCAGCGCCGGGACAGCCCGCCGGTCGCCGATCGCGCGCAGGCAGAACGCCAGCGATCTGATCGTGGCATCCCGGTCCGTGCGGTCGAGCTCAGCGACCAGCTCGGGCACGGCGGCTTTGCCGATCGTCGCGAGCTCGCGAATCGTTCGCGCCCACTCCTCATCGCGATTGAACACGTGATAGGAGCGGAAGAAGTAAATCAGCTCCCGGACTCGTTGCGTTTGGTCGTCCGCGGCCTTCGCCTCATTATCGCTGCGCGCACGCGTGCTTGCCGCCGGCGGATCTTGCGCTCGTGCGCCCGACTGGATTGCGAAACCGGTCGTCGTCACAACCGCCGCCGAGAAGCAGTCCGACCACGGCGGCGATTCGCACGCGGCTCACGAACATGGCCTTGAGCGCCGCGCGCGTCAAGGAAACCGTTGCTGCCGAGCCGAGCCCGGCCACCGCGCTGCCTTTCGCGACCAGAACCGCCATCTTCACGGTCGACGCCGCAAGCGATTCAGGCACCTCCGCCCTGCCCTGCCCTGCCACCATTAGCGCGGCCACCCCTGCGGAGAGCAGGCGCGAAGCCGCGGCGGATGAGCCGCTCGCGCAGCCGATTGCGCCCTCGGGCCTGCCGGCTTTTCACCGTTCCGACCGGCCATCCCAAACGACCCGCAGCCTCCTCATGGGTCAGACCCTCGAGGTCGCAGAGCACCAGAGCTTTCCGGCAGCCCTCCGGCAGGCGCCCCAGCTCTTCGTGAATCGTGGCGACCAAGTCGTCGGCGACGAGGTCTTGATCGCCGGCGGATCGCGATCCGAGCACAGCATACCGCCGCTCATGCATTCGACGCTGCATCTCTGACGCCCTGGCATGAGCCGAGACGCGCAGCGCCACGGCGTGAAGCCAGGGACCGAGCGAGTCTCGCGTCCAGAGCGTTCTCGCCTTGTGGACGAGCACGAGGAAAACCGCCTGGAAGGCGTCCTGGGCGTCGTGTTCGTCACGGAGGGCAGCCCGGCACACTCTCAGCACCATCGGGCCGTGACGTGCGACCAGTGCAGCAAACGCGCTTTCCGCCGACAATCGCCACCAGAGAGGCTGGTGAACCGATCCAGAAGCTCTTGGTCGGAGAGCTCAGCCGCGACCCCGTCGCGAAAAATCGCACGGACGTAGTGCAGGATGCTATTCTGTTCGATGGCCATTGATTTGACCCCGGCTCGGATTCCTCCGCCAAAACGATTGTAATGCCGGGAGCCGCGTCAATCGTTCCCACTTTTTGTAGAAAATCGGACAACTACCGCCGATGCTCATCGCCTACGTCAGTGACGAACGTTATGTTGCTCTGCCCGACGTGCTCCTCGAGCTCGAAGGGCGAGGCCGGCTCGTTCGAGGCACGCTCCCGAGCGACCGGGGCGGTGTACGTCGAGGTGCCTTCGGGCAACTACAGGGTCACGCTTCAGAAGCCCGGGTTCGGCGCCAAGAGCGTGCATCTGCAGATCACAGAAGGTCGTGAGCCTTACCAGTTGCGGCTTCTCGCCGACGGGCTGCTCGGATACGCCTGGCCGAAGTGGTTGAAGGCGGGGGAGAAATCCGAGTTCCGCGTGCATTCGGTCGAGCCCTACCATTTGAGCCTCTGGCGATACGGCATTCGAAAGCAGCAGCAGGTTAACCGAACAAGCGCGGCAAGTACA
>CAWAMR010000007.1:0-344413 GCA_963783095.1 uncultured Planctomycetota bacterium
GGACTCGATCGCAAAAACGTGCAGGGCTTTGATGTCGAAGCGATCAAGGGGAAACCTCAAACCTTCGAACATCGCATGAAAATCCGTACCGGCAGGCACACGCTCGGCGCTGCGTTCACCAACGATTTTGTCGATAAGGAAAAGAAACTCGATCGCAATCTCTATATCGAGTCCATGGAACTTGAAGGCCCCTTTAACCCGGTGATCAAGCCTTTGCCGGAAACGCATCAGAGGATCATGATCGCATCGCCGAAACCGGATAAAGAAGCTGCCGGACGGAAGATTATCGAAAACTTCGCGCGGCGAGCCTATCGCCGTCCGCTTCAGGCCAACGAACTCGATCGCCTGATGAAGTTATTCAAAATGGCCCAGGCCGAGGGTGATCCCTTTGAAAAGTGCGTTCAACATGCTCTGAAGGCGGTGTTGGTCTCTTCAAACTTCTTGTTCCGTATTGAGAAGGACAAGGAGCCTGGCAATCCGAAGGCCGTTCATACCATCAACGATTTTGAACTTGCCAGCCGGCTTTCTTATTTCCTCTGGTCGAGCATGCCGGATGAGGAATTGTTCGGACTCGCCAAGGCAGGGAAACTGCACGAGAAGGCCACATTGGAAGCCCAGGTTCGACGGATGCTCAAGGATCCGAAGGTCAAGGCATTGACCGAGAATTTCGCAGCGCAATGGCTTCAGTTGCGCACGCTGCAAACCATCGCTCCCGATAAGAAAACGTATGCCAATTACGACGCGGATTTGAAAACGGCAATGGCGCGTGAGACGGAATTGTACTTCGAGCATATCGTCAAGGAAGATGGCAGTATTCTTGAATTTCTCGATTCCAACTACACCTTCCTGAACGATCGGCTCGCGAAACATTACGGCATCAAGGATGTCAAGGGCAGCGAGTTTCGCAAGGTGACGTTGACCGATGCGAACCGTGGCGGCATTGTGACTCAGGCCAGCATCTTGACGCTGACTTCCAACCCGACCCGGACTTCGCCGGTCAAGCGCGGCAAATGGATTCTCGACAATATCTTCGGAACACCCCCGCCCCCGCCCGATCCTAATGCAGCGATGTTGAAAGAAGATCAACAACTGGCGCTGAAGGGGACGCTGCGACAAAGGATGGAGCAACATCGCGCGAACCCATCCTGTGCTACCTGCCACCAGAAAATGGATCCGCTCGGATTCGGGCTGGAGAATTTTGACGGCGTTGGAACCTGGCGGACCAAGGAAGGTACATTCAATATCGATTCGTCCGGAACCTTGCCCGGCGGCAAGCAGTTTAATGGTCCGGCGGAACTGCGTAAGATTCTGCTGGGGAAAGCCGATTTATTCCGTCACTGTTTGGCGGAAAAAATGCTTACCTTTGCGCTGGGTCGTGGTGTAGAGTATTACGATAAGTGTGCCATCGACGATATGGTGTCGAGGGTGCAAAAGCACGACGACCGATTTTCGGCAATGATTCTCTCAGTGGTCCAAAGCGACCCGTTTTTGAAACGACGCGGGAAGTGATCGGCATGTACTCACTAACAAATTGAAAAAAGGCAAGCGAATGCTGATCCCCTCTCCCCTGTACGCAGGGGAGAGGGTTAGGGTGAGGGGAAGGAACTCCCACCCTCAAAATTGCGTGTCCCGCCAAGTTGAAGGTTCGCCCCTCACCCTAGCCCTCTCCCCTGAGTACAGGGGAGAGGGGATAGTCATCGCCCCGTTTTCTTTGCATTTGTAAGCAATGGCCAGGTGTCAGCTAATGCAATGGGTTGGAAACAGATATAAGAATCGAACATACCGGAGTTAATCATGAAAAAAGCAGTTGTTTCCCGCCGAACCATGTTGAAGGGCCTTGGCACCGCCATCGCACTCCCCTGGCTCGAGCAGATGAATCTCTTGGCCGCACCCGCCTCGACCACTGCTGCCGGCAATCATCCGATCCGCGCGGCGTTTCTCTATGTGCCCAACGGCGTTCACATGCAGAACTGGACTCCCACCGGTTTGGGAACGGGTTTTGAACTCCCTTCCACGTTGCAGCCTTTGAAGGAGTTTCAGAAATCCATTAACGTCATCTCAGGCATGGCGCTGGACAAGGCCAATGCCAACGGCGACGGCCCCGGCGATCATGCTCGCGCCATGTCCGCTTTCTTGACGGGCCGGCAACCCCGCAAGACCAACGGTGCCGACATCCGCATCGGGCAGTCGGCCGATCAATGGATCGCGACCCACATCGGCGATAACACCAAGTTTTCTTCACTGGAACTTGGGATTGAACGCGGCCTGCAATCGGGCAATTGCGATTCGGGCTACAGTTGTGCTTATCAGTCGAACTTTTCCTGCGGAACGAGACCACGCCTAACGCAAAAGAAGTGGACCCGAAACAGGTCTTTGAACGCCTCTTCGGTAACGGCTCCTCCAAAGATAAGGATGAGAGCAGAGCCAGACGCGAACGCTACAACAAGAGCATTCTCGATTTCGTCAGAGAAGATGCCGCAGCGCTCAACAAGGAACTGGGTAAGAACGATCAGCGCAAGCTCGATGAGTATCTCAGCGCGGTTCGCGAGTTGGAGCAACGCATTGAAAGGGCGCGAGCGATCAAGGACGCCAAGCCGACGCTCAAACCCAATATGCCGATGCCGACGGGAATTCCCAAAGAAATGAAGGAACACATTCGGCTCATGTGCGATTTGAGCGTCCTGGCCTTCCAGGCCGATCTCACGCGAGTCATCACCTTTCCGTTCGCCAATGACGGCAGCAATCGTCCCTATCCGATCATCGACGTGAGGGAAGGACATCACGACCTATCCCACCACGGCAACGACAAGGCCAAACACGAAAAGATCAAGAAAATCAACAAGTTCCACATTGAGCAGGTTGCCTATTTCCTCACGAAGCTCAAATCGGTGAAAGAAGGCGACAAGACGCTTCTGGATCAGGTGATGGTCGTCTACGGCAGCGGCATCGGTGACGGCAACCGCCACAACCACGATGAACTTCCCATTCTGCTGATGGGTCATGGCGGCGGCACGATCGAAACGGGCCGGCATCTGAAGTTCCCCAAGGGCACGCCGTTGATGAATCTGTATCTGGCGATGTTCAAACGTCTGGGTTGTCCGGCAAAATCGTTTGGAGACAGCACAGGCACGCTCTCGATATAGGTTTAATCGTGAAAATCCTCGTCGGCTGGGACGATGCCAAGGAAGGTGATCTCCTTCAACTCTACTTATCCTTCGGTGAGAACCGGGTTACGGTCTGTCTGACTCCCGAGCACCTTCGTCAGGAGGCGGCTCAGGATAGTTGGGATATTCTCTTCATCTCCCAGACGTTTCCTTCCACTACGGACGAAGGGTTCGCAGTGTTTCTGGAAATGGGAAAACTGATACACGATACGCCGGTGGTGTTGGGCTGTCGATCCAATGAGATGTTGGGGCTGCCGCGTTATCTGAAGCTGGGTTTGCGCAGCTACATCATCCGCGATGAACGGGGCGACTGGATCTTCCTGTTGCTCGCCAATCTGGAATCGACTCTGGCGGGAGTGCAGGCACAGCGAACCAGCATGCTCGCCGAGAAGCTCCGCGAAGAGATGGACGGTGTCCGCAAGTTGCAAGAAACGCTCATCCCGCGCGGCATTCAATCGCAAACGGGCTACCGCACCATTGCCCGCTACGAACCGGCAGAGATGACCGTCACCGGAGGCCGACCCGTAGTAATGGCCGGTGGCGATTACTATGAAGTCTTCCCGATCGACGATTCTACGCTGGTGGCTCTGGTCGGCGATGCTTCGGGACACGGACTGAAGGCGTGCATGTCGATCATCACAATGCACACGCTCATTCGGATGTTGTCGTCGGAAACCTACCGCGATGCTGCGGCATTTGTGACCGAGATCAATAAACGCCTCAGCGAAAACGTCGTGGTCCAGAGCGGCGGCGGATTCATCACGCTGTTTTACGCCATGATCGAGACCGATAAACATCTCATCCACTGGGCATCCGCTGGGCATCCGCTGGCGTTGATTCATAATCGAACGACCAACGAGGTCTTTCCAGTAGGTACTAACTCCGATGGCGGCTTGCCGCTGGGGATCACTGCCGATTTCGGTTATGAAACGGCAATCACACACATCCCGCCGAACTCGCGGGTACTGATCTATTCGGATGGCTTGACGGATGCCCTATCGCCCACCGGCGGCGAGAATGGACTATTTGGCGTAAACGGGATTTGCGATACACTGCTGGGGTGCAATCATTTGACGCTGGAAGAAACCATGGAACATCTCTTCTCATCTTCACGCGGTTTCACCGGTGGAGATGGCCGGCACGATGACACATCGGTGGTGCTGATCGAACGAATTGCCGGTTAAGATTTTCCCACCAAGAGAAGCTCGAACATGGAACCAGCGAAAGTGACTCGTCGCGGAGCGATCAAGGCAGGTGCCGGTATGACACTGGGTGGAATCCTGAGCGCTGGCGATACCGCAGTTGCTCAAGACCAAAATCCCTTTGCGTATGAATCTCTTGGTCTGAAACGAATCATCAACGCAGCCGGGACATTCACCAACTTGGGAGGCTCGGTAATGCCTCCCGAAGTGGTTGCTGCCTGAGTGGAGGCATCCAAACGGTTTGTCAACCTTATTGAGTTGCAAGACAAGGTCGGCCAGAAGATTGCGCAGTTGATCGGCGTCGAGGCAGCGCTGGTCACGACCGGAGCATCGGGGGCATTGCTCCTGGGAACCGCTGCAGTCGTCACGCGCGGAGATCCGGCCTGTATCAAGCAGTTGCCCGATACCGCCGGAATGAAAAATGAGGTGATTCTTCAAAAGACTCATCACTCCTGCTACGACAATCAACTCACCGATGTCGGGATCAAGTTGATCGATGTCGAGACGTCGGCAGATGTCGGGCGAGCGGTCAATCCTCGAACTGCCATGATGTTCTTCATGAACATCGCGGACGGGGCAGGCAAGATTCAACGAGCGGAATGGGTGAAACTGGCGCAACGCCATAAGATCCCGACCCTGCTGGATGCCGCAGCGGATGCGCCCCTGTGGATCGGCTCACGGAATACCTAAAACTGGGCTTTGACCTGGTGGCGTTCAGCGGCGGCAAGGCAATTCGCGGTCCCAACGATACCGGGCTTCTTCTGGGGAGCAAGGAACTCATCGCAGCTGCGAAGAAAAACGCGAATCCGCATTGCGGAACGATCGGCCGAATGATGAAGGTAAGCAAGGAAGACATGGTGGCACTGCTCGCGGCAGTCGATCGATTCGTGAATATGGATCACAAAGCGGAACAGCGCGAGTGGGAGCGTAGGATTGATGTGATCCAGAAGGTGCTTGAAGATATTCCCACGATCCGGATGAAACGGATCACGCCCCAGATCGCCAATCATGTTCCGCACTTGCAGATAACCTGGGATGAGAAGAAGTTCGATCTGACCCCCGCTCAGGTCACCAAAGAACTCTTCGAGGGTGATCCGAGTATCCATATTGGTCGAGTGCATGGCACCGGGGATAAGGGAATCCTGATCTCGGTGTTCGTTTTGCTCGAAGGAGAAGAGCAGATCGTTGCCGAAAGACTGCATGGGATTTTGAAGCGTGCTTCAGAGAAAGCCAATTGAAAGGGTCACCCTTTTCCCAGCTTGCCACCGATCCCTCATTTTCCTTCATTTCGTTATTAAGCCATTTCTCCGCATAACCGATACTTCCCAGAGTCACTCGACTTCACGCGCGGAAGGATCGGTCATGGATTACTCCTTTAGTCGTCGCCGGATGTTGCAAGGCATGGCTCTCGCCACGGCGGCCTGTCCCGATCATCGCGCAGTCTGCCGTGGCGGGGAAATTCCTCCATCGCAAACCGGGTTGGGTCGAAGGACGCATGACCGGGGCCATGGCCGTCGTGGAAACCTTGCAGCAGGAAGGGGCCGACTGCGTCTATGGCATTCCCGGTGCTCAGGAGAACGAACTCTGGGATGCGATGAAGACCAAAGGGGTTGCCCTATCTGCTGGTCACGCACGAATTTTCGGCGGCCTGCATGGCCGACGGCTATGCCCGCAGCACCGGCAAAGCGGGCGTGATGTGCGTCGTGCCCGGTCCCGGCGTGACCAACTCGCTGACCGGTCTTGGCGAGGCGCTGGTCGATTCGATCCCGATCGTCGCCATCGTCGGCGACATCGCCCAGGGCGAAAAATATCGGCCGTTTCAGGTGCATTGTCTCGACCAGGTCGGCACTGCTCAAGCCGGTGACCAAGGCCGTCTTCCACGTCGCCGAGGTCGGACAAATTCCGCTGTTACCATCCGCAAGGCGTTCGCCCTGGCCGTCGCCGGCGAGCCGGGCCCGGTCGCGGTCGTAATCCCTTATACGATGCTGATCGAGGCGCACCATTTCAAATACGCCGCCGCTGGAACCGCAAGGTGTGCCGTTTACCGAAGAGACGCGTTCAGCCTGGCGATCAGGCTGCTGATCGAATCGCAAGCTCAAGGTCGGCATTTACGCCGGGCAAGGGTGCATGGAATTCTCCGAGCGACTCGTTGGCCGCTGGTCGCCGAAATGTTGCAGGCGCCCGTGGCCACGAGCGTTTCCGGCAAGGGCGTCATCCCCGAAACGCATCCGCTTGCCGTCGGCTGGGGCTACGGGCCGCAAGGCACCATGACCGCCGAGAAGATCTTCAAGGGCAAGCCGATCTTGCCCAATCATCATGGCGTCGATTGCGTTCTCGGCGATCGGCGTGCGCTACAGCGAAGTCTCCACCGGCTTTTACTCGCGACCCGCAAACGAAATATCTCATCCACGTCGACGCCAACGCCGACAATCTCGGCAAGGTCATGAAGACCGACGTCTGCGTCCACGCCGACGCCGGCATCTTTCTGGCCAAAGCTGCTGGAACACGCCGATATGCCTGCGCCGGCCCACCGGACGGCCCATCTGCTCGGCGCAAATCCGCGAGCTCAAGGCCGAGGATTGCGAAGCACTATGCGATTCCCGAAGCGAAATGCGGGGCCGATCCGATGGCGTTCGTGCTGGCGCTGCGGCAATGCACTGCCGGAAGACGGCCTGGTTTTCGTCGACGTCACCGTGACCGAGCATCTGGCGGCCGAGGCGTTTCGCGTCTGTCAGCCGCGCACCTATTTCAATCCGACCGACAATCAGGCGATGGGCTGGTCGATCCCGGCCGCCATCGGAGCCCAAAAGGTCATGCCGCACCGAAGACAGTCGGCGACCATCACGGGCGACGGCTGCTTCCTGATGTCGGCGATGGAAATCTCGACGGCGGCCCGCGAGGGCTTGCCGGTCAAGTTCTTCATCCTCGACGACCAGGCCTACCACTACATGCAGATGCTGCAAAAGCCGGCCTACCTGCGCACGACCGCAACGATCCTGGCCCGCATGGACTATCCTTCGCTGGCCAAGGCTTGGGCGTCGGATACCTGGAAATCGACGGCAACGACAAGCTCGAATCCGGGATTCGCGCAGCTCTGGCTTATCCGGGGCCTGTCTTGACGAGGATTGTCACCGATTATCGGGACCGAAAGGTACGCTGGATCGAAGCAGTGCGTGGCAGGTTTGTAAAAGAGTTGAACGCCGCCCAGAAAGCCCGATTCCTGGCACGAGCCGGTAGCCGGGCACTGCATGTCCGGCAGATGAATGACTAAAGTTCCAAGTTCAGAATCCTCGTTCCCAAGCTCTGCTCGGCTATCAGTCTAGCCAAAGGCGAGCGTCGAGGCGTAAGCTCGACGTGGACAGTCACCATACAGCGGTTGGGTTACCGGCGAAGAATGAGCGCACGAGTGGTGGCAGTCCACGTCGAGCTTACGCCTCGACGCTCGCCTTTGGCTAAACAGGTACGTACCGGGAGAGGGGACAAAACGGAGTTTTTCGAAGCAAAGCTTCGAGGGCAGTGCGTTCCCAAGCGGAGCTTGGGAACGAGGTAACCCGGCTGCAAGCGAGGATAGATTGCTATCCTTGCTTGCGCGTCGGGTTACTCGGCGATCTGGGTGAGCTGCCAAGATCTCGGTCGAACTATCGGCCTTCGCCTTCGTCCTCACGGCCAAGGCCCGTCTGCTTGAACTCTTCTTCGCGGTTGATGATGATTCTCGGCGTTACCATCATCAACAAACTTCGTGCTTCCCGTCCATAACCGACGTTCTTGAAGAGCCGGTTGATGTACGGGATCTTGCTCAACACGGGTGGGCCGTATTCGTTGCGCCCTTCCTGGAGTGTCTTCAAGCCGCCGATCATCACCGTGCCGCCGTCCGGAACGACTACCGTGGTTTGCACGAAGATCGTCGAAAACGTCGGCTGCTGAACGTACTGCGTAAACGGAATGGGTTGACCCTGGAAACCGCCTTCAAAGGTCGGCGTGATGAAGGTGGTGATCGGGAACAACTGGACGGAGGCCGACGACAGGTTCGTCATGTTCTGAGCGATGCCCAGACGGACGAACCGGCGATCGCCGGTGGCGACGGCCTGAAGCGTCATCGTCGTTCCCAGCGTGGTCGCCGTGTTGGTCGGCTGGAACACCAACTGACCGTTCACGGAAACCGCAGAGATATTGGTCAAGAAGTACTGTCGATCGAAGACTGAAAGCGTCGAAGTACCGCCGTTGAACAAGGTCAGCTTGGGAGCCTGCATGATGTTGGTTCGCTGGTCGCCCTGGGCGGCTTCGAGGAACATCGAGACCTGCACGTCGTTCAGGAACGCCAGTCCCAACGACAGGCCGCCGTTTCCGCCCGGGTTATTGTTGTAACCCCCGAATGGCGGTACTGCCAGCCCGTAACTGCTGGGTGCAATCGGCACAAACAGATCGGGTGTCGGAACGCCGGGGGCCTGTAGGCCGATGACGGCATTCTTGATACCCTGGTTCACGGCATTGATAACGGTCGGCGGCGTGAAATTACCGTTGGCGATGGCGTTGACGGTATTGGTACTGTTGTGGGTCTGGATATTCATCGAGAAATCCACGCCAATGCGCTCGTAGAAGATATCCGACAAGCTAATCACTCGGATTTCGACGGCAATTTCGAGGTCTTGAAGCCGGCGCAACTGTTCCAGCAAGACTTCGATATCACCCATGACATCGGGGCTTTGGTTGATAACCAGCGCCATGCCCAGCGGGTAATACTCGATCGTCCCGGAGCCGCCGACGGCGGCCCAGGTATCCGGCTTCACGGAGTTCGTGATGAGCCGAATCAAGGACTGCTCGATCGTGCCCTGCTCGCTTTCTCGTTCGGGTTGCGGCGTGTTTACCAATCGACCGCCCTGGGAGCCTGGCGAAGTCGGAGCGCCAAGGCTGCTGTTGGGAGAAGCGATTTGTCCGTTTCGCATCCCCATCGCGGGCAAATAGGCTGTCGTACCACCCAGCCTGGGCCGACTCATTTCCAGCTCGTTCTCGGCCTGTTTCACCGGGTCGTAGATCGCCGGTAACGGATGGTTATGAACCGGCACGACCAGATCGGCAACCGGGATCGTTTTCTGCATCAGCTTGCCGCGGGTTCCCTCTTTGGTGGTAATTTTCAGCACGTCGTTTTCGATGATAAAACTCAGGCCCAACCCGTCCACAAGCACCTTCAGTGCTGACCGCAAGTGAATGTTGTCGAGGCTCAAGTTGACCGGGGTGGTCACAGGAAAATTCATCCTGTTGAGAGCGGATTCATCGAGAACGATGTTAATCTGCGTTTGCAGTTTAAGGGTACTGACAACGTCTTTGAGCGGAACGCCCTTGAAGTCGAAATTGACCAACTTCTTGTCCATCAGAGACTCAATTTCTTTTTCCCGTTCGCTGCGATTTCTCATGGTACCAAAGCCGCCACCCTGGTTCGCGCGATTCGTGATCCCGCGCCAACGATCTCTGTCGAACAGAAGGGGATCTTCCATGGTTGCAGCACGACCGAGTTCGAGCGTTTTCTGAATCTGCAGGAAATTCATTTCCTCATTATCCGCATGCCCCTTTTTTACCATCTCACTGCGATACATCATCTTCGACATTTCCATCATCGCCGTCGGGACTGGATTGTCGGGGTCAAGCGTGTTCGCCTCCATTGCAACCTTGTTGGCTTCCAGGAACTTGTGTTCCTTTACCAACCGATTGTAATCCTTCAGTAAGGCAGCGACTTGTTCTTGCTTGTGCTGTTGGGTGAGTGCTTCCTGAGTCTGCGAATTCCTGAAGTTGCGAAGATCGCGCGATTCCTTGGTCAGGAAATCGGTTTGATGCTTCAATACTTTGAGCCGTTCGATACGGGTCTTCGGCCGGGCGGGTCAACAGGGCAACCTTGGCTTGATCGAGGTCGGTATGCTTCACCTTCGAGATGAAGTTCTGCAAGTCCCGGATTGCCTCATCGGTTTCGCCCTTGCCGAAGCGAGCGACTGCATCGCTTTCGACCTTCAGCTCCTCCGAGCGCAATTTCTGGAAGGTAATCTGTTGCAGCGCCTCGGTTTGTTTCAGGAGGCTATCCGGGCCTGTGCGGGTTGCCATCGGATCGGGCAGCATGTCGCTGGGCATCGTCGGCTTTCGCGAGGGCGGAAGATTGGGCAGCCCCGGATCAACGCCGCCGGCTCGAACGATTGAACTGTTGGGAGATTGTTTGGATGCTACAACTTTGCCGGCATTTCGCATCAACTCCTTCAAGGAATCGCTCTGGTAGGGAGTCAACAGCGTGGGATCGATCTGCCGAAAGATCGCCAGAGCGTGCTCGTAGTTTCGCTCTTGATAGGCAAAGATCCCGTTTTCGTAGGCTCGGCCGGCCGTCCGCTGGCGCTGTACGAATTCTTCGGCATCGATGCTCCGAAGCAAATCCGCGGCTTCGCGCTTGCAGCTATAGGGGCCGTTGAGCACCTGCGAAACGATTTTCCGTGCGGACTCCAACTGCCCGGCGCGGAGTTCAGCCTGTCCGCTCAATAGCAGCATTTTTCCAGGGTCGGCTTGCTGTGCCGCCACCAGTTGCGTATCGGAGGTCGAGCCAACCGAGACGGCTACGCCGGGCAGAATCAAGGTTGGATCCTGCATCGGGGTCGAAACGATCGGATTTCCACCAACTGGTTTTCCGTAAGTGCCTCTTGCCGCAATGAGCATGGAACGATGCTCTTTGATTGCTGAAGCATCGAGCGACATGCTCAGAGCGATGGTTTCGGCATCGTTCAATTTGGTGTCGGCCTCGGTCAAGCTTCGGGCGTTCTTTCCTGACGATGCACTCGTGTGCGTCCCGGCACAGGCTCTGGATTTTCCTTGAGCGCAGCTGCGTCGAGGATGCGCAGCGCCATTCCCGGCGAGTCTTCGCGATCCGAGAAAACGGCATCCAGCTTTTGTGCAGCCCTGAGAAGATCCCTGGCCTCCACAAATTTCTCTGCCCGTTGCTTGGCGCGTGCCTCTTGCATCAAATGCAAGGCTTGAACTTTGCGCGGATTCACCCCGGAGGCTTCCACCGGCTTGCCTGTCAACTCCGGCGGCAGGATAAGATCGGGACTGGAGGGAGTCGGTTTTACCAGGTCGTTCGGAAACATCGATTTATCGTCCGGCTCCGGCAGGATTCGGTCGTTCCTGGCCAACACATCTTTCTTGCGAGGGTCAATTGCGCCGGGAGTCGGATCGAGAGGCATTCCACCCTGCGAACCAGCTGGGGAACGCAAGGGGGCCGGCAAGTTTGGATCGTTGGGCGTGTAGGGAGAAGGATTATTCGAGGCGGTCGTGCGGGTCGGTTGCGTCTGCGCCTGTTTTGGCGCAGGTTGCCTGGCGACGGTAACCTTGAGCTTCATCCGGGCGGCATCGATTTCCTTGATGAGCGATGCCGGCCGATCGCCCAGATCCCACATGCTGTATTCGCCATGCAGGGCTTCGGATTGCTTGGCCAGCAGCTTGGCCTTGTCGAGAAAGCCGGCCTTCTCGTTGTCGTTGTGCAGCTTTCTTTTCGAATAGCTCGCGGGCCTGCGCCAACCTTCGATCGGCCTCATGCTTGTTCTTTTTCTCCTGCGCCTTCTTCACTTCCTTGACCAGGGATGAAGGAGTGTCCTCGAAAAGGCCCCAACTCGTGTTCTTGCCGTTGAGCTCGGCCTGCCGGGCAAATTTCATGGCCTCCTGAAGATGGCCGACATCGAGGGCATCGCGCCCCTTCTTCATGAGGATGCGCGGATCTTCTTTCGTGGGCTTGGTCGGCATAATCGGCGTCGTGACCGTGATGGTCGGCTTCTTGCCGGTCTTCGCGGCGATTTCCGAGAGCAATTGATCGGGTGACAGGGCGGTTGCCCAGAATGGCATGGAGACATTCATCGCCTTGACTTTCTGGGCAAGCTCAGTGGCTCGATCGTAGTCGCCACGATCGAAAGCAGCGCGAGCCTGCTTCATCATTTCCTGGGCTAGTTCGCTGGAGTTTTGGCTCCCCGAAGCGCCGGCCCGGAGGTCTTGCGCGTAACTCTGATTGAATTGCGGCAACACCACGACGTCGAATGCTGTGAGTCCTGGCACCAGCAGCAGACCGGCCGCCAGACGTGCAAACCCCCGAATTTTCGCCTGGAACATTCCGGGCCTCCTTTTCCCATCCATACGTGAATTCCTAACATGTAGGCGTCCGGTGCTGTAGCCGCGCTGGATCGGCCCCCGTAGAGAGCGATTCGCTCGCCCCCGCGCCGATGCAACTCCCCCATCGACCACTTTCGCGATCGATGCCGAATCGTTCGACATCTACAGGTGACGCATACGTATTGAACGCGGCGGGACATTAGCGATAGTTTCAGAATCGATCAAGTGGAAATATTGTTAACCGATTCGGATTTAATGAATTCCTGGAGCGGAACAAGATATGAGAGGAGCAAGCGGCTTATTGATTCTGGAAAGTTACCCAGGGCTCGCAAAACCGCCCAGGGTATTGAGCCTATGTGATCTTTTTCCTATTAAGTGTAGGTTTACGGGGCAGGCGAGCGTCGCGGCGTAAGCGCGACGTGGCTACCAGTGCCGGTACGCTCGCTTTTTTCTCCGAGTTGAACTTGTTGACAGAGGATCAGCACACCGGGGCTGGTAGCCATGTCGCGCTTACGCCGCGACGCTCGCCTGTGGCCTTAACCCGACAGTTAATTGCGAAAAAGACCACTAAGATAACACCCTGGGCGAACTGCCGGCAGGCCGGTCGAACCGTCACTTCTTATTGGGCACCTGATCCGTCACGGTTGCAGTATACTTCCCATCTCTGACCAGAATCCGAAATGTCGTGGAGTAAATATCTTTTTCAGCTCTATTTCGATAGTTGCGTCCTTAGCAGCCAAATCGTCTTCCACATCCTTTGGAATGAGAGCGACAAACTCTTTCGGAGTGAAATCCAAACCCAATGCCTCAGCGACCTTTTTCACAGAGTCTTCGTTGTCGTCAATAAAATTCATCAATTTCACCGGGATTTGCTCGACGGTAGCTTCCATGCGAACCTTTAGATCCTTCAAATCCGAAAAGTATAGATATTGTCCGTTGGGTTTCTTCACAACAATCCCGCTCTTAAGAACGACAGTTGTGAAACATAATCTTTGCCGTTCTCTGTGCGGAACAGCAATATCCATCGTTGCGAACGTCCTAAAGAAGTTTGGGGATCGGCACGACCGATCGTTATCAACGGCTTGTCATCTTCAGTTTTCGCAGGGCTCTTCTTGTCCCCTTCCTTTGGAACCTGGGGCTTGGGGTCGCCACTGAATATAACGGGCGGTCGAAGTCGCTTCAGTCCGACGCCATCCAACCTCGAAGGCGGCGGCTCCGGTTCCCTGGGGCCAATTGGCACATCCTTCGCTTCCGGCTGACCACCTGTCGAATCTGTTGAGGTTGGCCGGATTCCGTTGCCGTCATCGATCACCATCACGTGCACGGGCGGCGACGTTCTCGAATCGAGTGGAGCGCCAGAGAGATGTAGTAAAGGAACAGCCCGAACACGATGATGTGGATGACTATGGATGCGAGATTCGCCAGCGAAAATTCAAAGTGCGGCGAATGACGTTCCCAGAAATCTTCTTCGTGTGTGTGCCGGAGTGATTCTTTACCTGGTTCGGGAGGTGCTGCGACAGACATGATTGCCCCTCAGAAGTGGGTTTCATAACTTCTTTTCAGATTAACCCATCGATCGGCCGGTACGCAAGAGAGTTACGAAATGATTGTTTCCGATCCTTCGATGCGTTACAGTGATAATCATCCTTCAAGATGCAGGACGATTGGCCGTCCCTTAACCTTTTCATTTGAGGTACTCACCCTTGCGATTTCGATGCTTGATTTTCCTCTTGCTCGTTACATCCTCTCCCGTCGTTGCTCAAACACCGCCAGCGCCGAACCGCTCCGAACCGCCGGCGATCGCCCCATCGATATTCAACACATTCGACTCGATCTGAAAGTCGATCTGCCCAAAAAGACCGTCGATAGCATTGCCTATTTGCGCTTCGTGACGCTTTCTCCGGTGAAGACGATTTCTCTGGACGCTGTCGGGTTTGAAGTCAAAAGTGTCGATCTCGGTGTTATCGGAGATCCCAAAAATGAACCGGCGCTGGAGAAACCGCGTGTACCGTTGAAATTCCGAACGGATGACAAGAAGCTCTCCATCGATTTGCCGATGCGCTGGGCCGCCGACAAGGAAGGGTGGCTGGTGATTCATTATCTCGTCCACGAACCGAAAGAAGGTCTTTTCTTCTTTGGGCCGACCGCTGCGGAGCCGGAAGTGCCGTTGACGGTTTGGAGCCAGGGTGAAGCCGTTACCAACCGCTACTGGATTCCCTGCCTCGATCATCCCGATCAGCGGCAGTCCACCGAAATGGTCGTCACCGTGGCCAAGGGGTTTGAAGCGCTTTCCAACGGCAAGCTTCTCTCCAAAAAAGAGAACGACGACAAGACGGTTACGTTTCACTGGTCGCAGGAAAAGTCGCACGTCAGTTATCTGGTGACTCTGGTGGTCGGGCAGTTCGAGATCGTCAAGGAAGACTGGAAAGGCGTGCCCCTGCTCTATTACGTACCGCCGAAACGCAAAGATGAAACGGCCCGGACGTTCGGTCGAACCCGCGAGATGATGGAATTTTTCAGTTCGCGTTTCGGGATTCAATATCCCTGGGAAAAGTACGCACAGGTTGTGGTTGAGCAGTTCACTTCGGGAGGGATGGAAAATACCTCGGCCACGACCCTCACCGACCGCGCCTTGCACGATGAACGCGCCTTTCTCGATAGCAGTCCCGACGGGCTGATCGCGCACGAATTGGGTCATCAATGGTGGGGTGATCTTTTGACCTGCCGGGACTGGGCTCACATCTGGCTCAACGAAGGGTTCGCCAGTTTCTGCGAAATCATCTGGGCCGAGCATAATCTCGGGCGCGAAGAAGCGGATCATGAATTGCTCAACAAGTTGCGGACGGCCATTTCCGGCGGCAAAGATCGGCCCGTCGTCGATCGGCGCTGTACTTCGCCGCGCATGATGTTCGATGCGCGTGCCTATCCGAAAGGGGCCTGGGTATTGCAGATGTTGCGTGCCAAGTTAGGGGAAGAGATTTTTTGGAAATGCATTCGCACTTATGGGATCGAACACAAGTTCAAAAGCGTCGAAACTTCGGATTTGCGCCGAACTTGTGAACGGATCAGCGGCAAGAATCTGGAGAGATTCTTCCATGACTGGACCGAACGCGCTGGAAGCCCCGTTTTGGAAGTCAACAGCGAATATCTTGCCGAAGGCCGGCAACTGCGCATCTCGGTGAAGCAGATGCAGCCTGGAGAGCCTTTCCATTTTTCTTTGCCGATCCGCGTCATGACGACCGAAAAACCCACCAATTTTTCTCTTTCGATCGCGGATCGCGAACAGGTCGCTTACTTCCAGATCCCCGACGTCCCGCAACAAGTGCTCATTGATCCGGAGTTGACGGTTCTGGCGGAAATCAATGAAACGAAGCCGCGCGATCAATGGATAAACCAGCTGCTGGTTGGCCCAACCATGATGAGCCGGGTCCGAGCAGCAGCCTATTTTGCGAAGTCGAAAACCGCAGTAGATCGAGCCGTGCTTGCGCAAGCAATGAAACAGGAAAAGTTCTGGGGTGTTGCCGCGGAAATCGCCCATGCCCTGGCCGATAACGGCGGCGATGTCTGTCGGGATGCGCTGATCGCGGGATTGGCGCACGCTCATCCGAAAGTTCGGCGCCTGTGCGGATCAACTGGGCAAGTTTCGCAATGATGTGAAGGTTGCCGCGGCCCTGAAGGGGTTACTTCAGAAAGGCGATGCGAGTTACTTCGTCGAATCCGCTGCGCTGGGTAGCTACGCTGCGATCGAAGCGCTGGACACCACAAACGTGCTTTTGCCCTGGCTTGCCAAAAATTCCCATTCGGATGTCTTGCGTGTGGCAGCGCCTGCGCGGACTGGGAAATTCCCGCGATCTGGCAACCGTGGATACCCTGATAACCTGGACGAAACGCGGCAAGAGCCGGCCCACGCGGATCACGGCCATGCTGGCCCTGGCAAATCTAGCCCAAAAAACTGCACCTACAGCGCAGCAACAAAAACAGATCCTGGATGCGATCGTGACCTGCATAACCGGTGAAGGAGAGATGCCGCAAATTCGCAGAAACGGGGTGACTGCCTTGCGAGAACTGGGTCAAATGGCGAAGCCCCGGCTCGATGTTCTCGAAGCGCTTCAGAGGCATGATCCGGATGAATATGTGCAGGAATTAACGAAAAAAGCGATCGAGCAGACGCGAGCCAATACTCCTGCACCAGCAGAACTCGGGCAGACTGCGCGATGAGCTGGACAAGCTCAAGAAGCAAAACCAGGCGCTTCAGGAGCGATTGGAGCGATTGGAGAAGATCAACAAGTAAGGTCCGCCAGCGATCGAATCGGGTTGTGCTTGATTTGGGACGATTTGCTGGGTATGGTCAAAGGTAACATCATCTAGTATTCAGTGTTCAGTGTTCAGTGTTCAGTGTTCAGTAAATGCGGGTTCTTGTCCTTGCATTTACTTACCACTAACCACTAACCACTAACCACTGATGAGAGGGCATGAAGATGCGATTTCATTCACAGGTGTGGCGATACATTTTCATCGCCATATTCTTGATTGCACCCGTAGGCGTAGTTCGGGCACAGACGAAAGTCTTGCCGTTCAATGAATACGAGATCGAAACCCAAAAACATGCTTTCGATAAAGCCGACATTTGGAACCTCAGTCTCCGGTTCAAAGTCGCCACGAGTGATTACGGTCGATGTGCCGGGCCGGGGCAGGAAAATTGTCTGGTACATGCTCTATGGCGTTATCAACCAGAGCGGCGAGCCAAGAGTCTTTATCCCCGACTTTGTTTTGAAGACGAACGACTCCGAAACCCTTCATTCGGATGAAGTGATGCCTGCGGTGCAGACTGCCATCAGCAAGATCGAGGATCCAACCGGCAAGATGAACATCAAGAACTCTGTCACGATCAGCAAGGATCCCATCCCGATCTTCCCGAAGGATTCATTCCCACGCATCGTCTGGGGCGTGGCGATCTGGACCGATGTCTACGATCGTGCTCCGAAGACCAACAGTTTCAGCATCTTTATCGCAGGACTTTCGGACGGCTGGAAAGAAGATCCGATCACCAAGATCATTCGACGTAAGACGTTACAGCTCAACTTCAAACGGCTTGGCGATGAGTTCCACAACGATCCTAACGCGATCCGATATGTAGACAACTACTCATGGATCTATCGAGCCACCGACGCCGATCTCAAGGGCGAAGCGGAGCCGGAAAAGAAAAAGGTTTTGCTGGAGAAAATCCCGGATGATGTCGTCGGGCCGAAACCAGCCGATCCGCTTCCGTTGAATCTCCCCGCCGCTCGCGGAAAAGATGATGATCTGCTCACACCACCGCCGCCGTTGGGCAAAGTGAATAAATAGGTAAGACAGTGCTTCGCGATCTCCGGACGCCGAATGCTACCTGCAATTTCAGGATTCTCCGCGACTTGTTCGATCGCGTTCGCAATGAGCATGCCGTAGCGATGAACGGTTTGCGTGCCAAAACTCTCTTCGGTCCAGGCAAGAATGGTAGCGATGTCGCTGCGCGCCCTTGGAGCGATAGTGACTTCCATTTTTCTAACCGCCGTTCTTGGCAGTCTTCGTCCTGACCTCGGCTTCGATTTCTTCAATGAATCGGTTAATGGCTTTCTTGCCCTTCAGGACAATACCTTCGCCCTGATCGATTTCAGCAAAGCCCAGCTTTGCCGCTTGCCGAATTGCTTTCAGCTTTGCCTCCCGTACTTCCTCCTGTCCTGCCAGAAGACGCAGGGCCTCACGAACGATTTCGCTGGCATTGCCGTAGCGCCCCGACGAAATCTGGCGTTCGACAAACAAATCGAGATGTTCGGTCAAATTGATGTTGCGTGTTGGCATGATCGTCTCCTTCTCGCTGAACCAGACAAAGATATCGCCTCAGCCCAAACGTTCTCGTTCCCACGCTCCGCGTGGGAACGCACGTCCGGACGCTCTGCGTCCCGTTCAATTTCGGAACGCGACGGCACTAACAGCGTCGTCGGTTCTACTGAATCGTGACGCGGAGCGTCGCAGCCGTGCGTTCCCACGCGGAGCGTGGGAACGAGAGCAACAAGCTTCGACGAAATCCAGCGTTACACCAGCGTGGTTCTCCAGTCCGGTCACAGTCAACATTGGAATGCCTGCCTTGCGGATAAATGCCAGCGCAACGGTGATGTAGGCGTCTTCTACTCTTTGGTACTCGTCGCGAGTCAAGATTTCCCCGGCGAACGTCTTGCCGATGTCACTGATTGAAGTCCAGTCGTCTCCGGAGTATGCACCCTGAGCGTTGCGAAATGCAGGATCGTACTTCGTGACACGGTACTCGAACACTGATTCGCCTCTTGAATACAGACTATTTCAACACCATCTCCAAACTGAGTGGCTTCCCCTTCGCGCAATACTTCCAACGTGACCTTGTCGCCTGCCAGATAATTGCTTCGGACTCGATCGAGAAGAGTCTTCATTTTTCCGTCAATCTTTTGACCACTCAATCCCACAACGATATCCCCTTTTTGCAAACCAATCTTCTTCAACGTCGAATGGACAAATTTGTCCTGCCGGACGGCAAGCTGGTTCTCTGTGATTCCCATTTTCATCTTCTCTTCGACACCGATATCTTCTCCGCTGATCGGCAACGAAGGCAAGTAGTCAACCAGCGAAGGCCGCCAACTCAGGTTGGTTTTTCGCCATCCTTCGATCAATTCGAGCTTGGCGGATTGCTCCTTTCCTTCATGCAACCAGCGAATCGAGATTTCTCCCTTCGCCGGGGCTTTATGCAAGGCGAATTGCGCATCCGCAAACGATGCGATTGAGTAGCCGTTTAGTTGCGTAACAATGTCACCCGGTTCGATACCTGCCTTCTCAACCGAGGATCGAAGTTGCACTTTCTTTACCTGATTGCCGCGGTCAATCTCCAAACCCAGACCGATATTCTCCGGTAATGGATACACCCAGAAGTCGTCGCGCTTCCATCGACCCTGGGCCTTGTAGTCTGCCCTTTGTATTTCGTTGATGTTGTGGCAGTGAATGCAGCCTCTGCGTTTTCTTGGCACCCGCCAGGTCTTCAGCGCGGATCGCCTTGGGCTGTGGCAGAGGTTTTGGAGGATTCTTGTGCAATTCCTCGGCATGTTGCATGCGCGTACTTCAAGCCCGTCAGCGACAGTCGCTCTTCCGGCCCCTTCGCGTCCCGTCCTCCATACCGGCCATAGATGGTTTCGTCGGCATTGAGGAAGAATCCTGCCCAGGTCAGGTCGTAATCGAACTCGAACACATTCAAATCGATTCCGGTGATCCGAGTGAGCCGAACGGGGATGAACTTTTCGGCGATTTCCGGCACAAGTCGAACGACTCGTTCATCGAACTTCCGCATATCCTCGCATGGCTCGCATCGAATCGTGAGGAAAATCGGTTTCCCGGATTTCTTCGCTTCGGCTTTTGCCACGGAGTAGTCGGAATACCATCCGCCCCGGTTTTGAGCAAAGGCGACACCGGATGCCAACAAGAGCGTGAAGCAGGAAATGATGATACGTTTCATTCGGGACACCATGTCATACAGTTGCAGTCGCCGTCCCCATCGGGGAAACCGTAAGAGTATTTACTAGGCTTCCTGTGTGCCACTAAAGCAAGAACAAATCGGTTCAGTTAGTAGGCCCGAAAGACGACATAATATGCCATTTTAGCACCGATGATGAAAAAAATAACATTTTATATCATATTTTTTTCGTAGATATCCAAGATGGATGCTAAAATAGCAATTAAGATGCCGAAATAGCATCGGCGCGAGAAAGAGACGGAGACATGGAATATCTCGAAAAAGCACGGAATTTACGAGGGTTGACCCAAAAGCAGCTTGCCGCACGATGTGGAATGCACAAGTCGATCCTCTCGCGTATCGAGAGCGGCAAACGAGACGTCACATTTCGTGAGACGGTGCAGCTGGCCGAGGCGCTTCACCTCCCCTTGGAGTGGTTCGTGACGGGCAAGGAGCAGCCGGGAACCACGCTCCCGGACATTGCAGAGGAACTGTGGCATCTGGGGATCGTGGACCTGATCGTCCCGCACGTGCGGGTACCTGGGACGTATCGGTCGAAGGAAGAGGTGCTGGCCCTCGCAGTCGGGACGGCGCGGCCCGACCCACGCGTGATCGAGGCTCTGCCGGCGGTGCTGGCCTGGAACCGATGGAAGCCAGGTGTCCTGGAGGCATTCGCGAGAGCGACGCACCCGAAGGCTCTCACCCGCTTGGCCTGGCTCATCTCGATTATTTTTGTTCTTGGACGCACGGGTGTATTTCCGGGTGTTCTGGAGTCGATTGATGAACTGGATGAGTTCGCGAGGAAAGTGGACCGCCCCCACGATCCAGACGACCTTGGCCAACCTGGTGAGCCGGTTCCGGACCATCATGTCTGGAGATATTGGCGAATCACTTACTCAGTGGAATTGTCCGCTTTCCGGGAGAGGGCTGAGCGACTATGGTCAATGCGTGAGGGCAAAGGAGATGCGTGAGCGAATCCTAAAATTCCTCGACGCTATCGACACCTGGTTGGTTTCCCAGGCCGAGGAGGGGCAGCGCCTCGATCTGTATGTGATCGGAAAGGCCGCCGTGATACTGTTCTACGGCGGCGATCAGGCAGGGGCGATGACATCGGATGTGGACGTGGTGCAGATCAGCCATCCTCCTGCGCCATTGCTGTCAGCTGCACTTGAGCAATTCGGTAGAGAAACTTCTGCTGCGAAAGAGAACGACCTCTACCTTGAGGCTGTGCTAAATGCGATCCCGCCCCTGGCTAATAGTTTCAAGAAACGATGCACCCAAATAGCTCACAGTTGGAAGGTGCTAACCGTATGGCAGCCGGATGCGAATGACCTTGCGGCTTCAAAGTTGAAGCGGTACGCGGCCAAGGACACGGCCGACTTGCAACATCTTTGCGACAATAGGCTCCTACAGCCGGCGAAACTAACCGAGTCTCTCACCGGTGCTTTCCTCTGGCACACGGAGGACGATCCAGACCGCGAACGGGCCTTCACCAACCTGAAAAAGGTGATTGCCTATCTCAACGGTGATTCTCGCGATTTGTGATCTCTGACCTGCTTGTCAACTTGTAGAGCAAAGAAGAACTTTTAATCCGTTGGTCCTGGGTTCGAGTCCCAGCGCATTCACTAACGTAAACGCTGTACAAAGCCGTATCATCGCGGACAATCCTTGGGCAAGCAGCACCGCTTCTTAGCCGCTGCACCACTCGCCAGATTGGGTCAGTTCCTCCATCCGGATTGAAACCGTAAATCACGGTGTCCGATCCGTTGAGACCCCGGTGTGACCTGTAAAAAGCAAGCAATCGATTACCGATGGGCCAGGACCGCGACCATTCCGTTCATCGTCGAGCGCTCGGAAAAGGCGTTTACCGAATGCACTCGTCCGATTGCCCCAGAATGTATGAACTGTGATAATCCGGCAAATCGGCACCGAGGTCATGGCTGCAAACCTTTCGGAAGAAACCCAGCGCCACTCGCAGGTGAGTGACAAATGGGAGAATGCCGATGTCAATGGATTATAGGCAACGCCAGCCGGCCAAGCGATTCGGATTGCGGCAGAAGGCAGGCCGTTTCCGAAACGGCGGGTTCGTTCAACTTGCTTACTGAATACTCGTCGGTCTCGATGCCACCATAGAGAGTAAAGGAAGTCGCCTCGTGAATCACCGCCGAAACGGTTTGGCCAATGAGTCGAGGATTGCCGTCGAACACGACGATGTGGTCGGTCATGGTCCGGCCCGTCAATTGACGTGGCCCGGAACCGGTCTGTCGTTCGCCGTGTTTACTGTATCCCTCAACCAGAATCTCGACTGATTTTCCAATCCATCCCCGATGATCGATGAGGCTATTCGCATTCTGGATCGTCAGCAAATCATTATTCCGCCGTTTCTTCACTTCTTCGGGAATGTCATCCGCATATAGATCATCGGCCTTGGTTCCCGGACGAGGGCTGTACTTGAAAATGAAACTATTCTTGAATTTCGCCTCGCGCACCAGGTCGCAGGTCTTCTCAAATGATTCCTCAGTCTCGCCGCAAAACCCAACGATGAAGTCGCTGCTGATGGCTCCGCCCGGCACTTTTTCTCGACAACGATTAAGCATCTCGCGGTAATACTCGACCGTATAGAGACGTTTCATCCGCTTCAAGACTTCATTACATCCGGATTGCACAGGGACATGCAGATACTTGCATACTTTCGGCAACTCCCGAACCGCATCGAGCAAATCATCGGTCATGTCTTTGGGGAAATTGGTCACAAACTTGATGCGCTCGATCCCCGCAACATCGCTCATTCGAGTGAGCAAGTCGCTCAGACGAGTTCGCCGGCCATCCCGATGATCGTAGTCATAGCTATTGACGGTCTGACCGAGCAAGGTGATTTCTTTGCAACCCTCGTTGGCCAGATGACGAGTTTCGGCCACGATGTCGTCGGGATGCCGGCTCTGTTCCGGGCCGCGCGTGCTGGGAACGACGCAATAGGTGCAAAACTTATCGCAGCCGATCTGAATGCGAACATACGCCTGGAAAGGTGTCGGTCGCATTGCGGCATCGCGCATCGGGTCGAAGCTCTCGAAACTGGCTTCAACCTCCTTGCGCCCGCCATCGCTACGGCCCAAACTCAGAGCATATTGAGGGATACGAGTTCGCTGAATTTCCTCCACAAGTCGAGGAATCTGCGAGAGCTGGCCCGTTCCCACAACGAGATCGACGTAGGGAGCACGTTTGCGAACCAGTTCTTGATCTTTCTGGGCCATGCACCCCAAGACGCCGATCACCTTATCGGGATGTTTCCGTTTATGTCCCGCCAGCCGGCCGAGCGCTCGAGTAGATTTTCTCTTCGGCATGCTCTCGAACACTGCACGTATTGAAGAGAATCACGTCGGCGTCTGTTGCTTCGTGGACGAGTTGATACCCTTGCCGGCGCAGACTGCCGACGACCAACTCGCTGTCGAGGACGTTCATCTGACAGCCTACGGTTTCGATATATAGATTCTTGGACATATCTTGATGCCTTGATGTTATCCGTTATTCAAATACGATCCGGAAGCCCAACAGGCTCGTCACTCCCCCACCCCCCCACCTCTTAATTGTGCAAGATACGCGACGAGTCAGGTAGAGGGAATAGCACAAGCACCACTCCGGGGTGCCAAGCGGAGCGTCGCAGAACAAGCGAAATCGCGTAACATCTTGTGACATCATTTCCCATTACCATTCCACTGGCAAGTTCTTCGGTAGCAATTTGTAACATTCTGTTCACTGGATTATTCGTTTGCATTTCCTGGTCGCAGAGCAACCTGAAAATTTGTAACAATTTGTAACATTCTGTTCACTGAATTATTCGTTTGCTTTTCCGGTCGTCGACGCGAAGCAAATTTTTGTAGCAATTTGTAGCGTCTGTCACCAGTTTCGGACACTGATTCATTCGTTCGGTTCGCAATCAAAGCCAATTCTTGTAGCAATTTGTAACATCGGGTTCACTGCTTCATTCGTTTGGGTTTATGATCTTTTGTGCGCAAACCAAGTCTTGTAACAATGTGTAGCAACCTGGCCTCCGGCGCGGTTGCACGAGGGTATGGCATTATGACCGTCACAGTTTTCGGGGAAGAAAACCTCAGCTCGTGCCCGCCGAAGTGATCGAACTGATGACCGGCGAACTCCGGAAAGGGAAGTGCCGAACGCGCGCAACCCTTCCTATTATAGTGCACAAATGTATAAGACCCAATGTCACTCTTCGCTCTTTTTGCCTGCATTTGGCATTTGGAGTTTTGGATTTGTTTGAGTTGTGGGATTTGCGATTTGGAATTTGCACACAAGGACGGGTTCTTGCGTTTGTTGACTTGATTCGGATAATACCCCTTTATGCCCTTCTTGGATTCTCTCGATCGATGCTTATGCCCCTTGTCTGTGCGCGCTGCCGGCGAACGCTTCCATCTTCGGAGGATCCTCCGAGTTTTTGCGCCTACTGCGGCCAACGACTCAGCGACGCCTCGCAGCCTACCGTCGAACGAGGCCTCGATCTCGGCAGTACGATCGGTCACGAATCCGCGCCCGAATTGCCTCCCGAGGAAACGACGCCTGCTGAGATCGGCGGCTACAAGTTGCTTCGACTGATCGGGGCAGGCGGTATGGGGCGGGTGTTTGAAGCCCAATCCCTGGCAACCGGCCAAAAAGTTGCCGTCAAACTTCTTTCCTCTCGCTTTACCAACAACCCGGTTTCGTTGGAGCGTTTTCGACAGGAAGGCCGGCTGGCCAGTCAGATTTCCCATCCGCGCTGCGTTTTCGTTCTTGCAGCCGACACCGAGAATGATCGGCCCTACATCGTGATGGAACTGATGCAGGGTGAGACATTACGCGATCTGCTCCAACGTCGCGGGCCGTTACCACCTCAGGAAGCCATCGCCGTTATCCTCGATGTTATTGAGGGTTTACAGGAAGCCCATCAGTTGGGCGTAATCCACCGCGATGTCAAACCGTCCAATTGCTTTTTGATGGCCGATGGCCACGTAAAGGTAGGAGACTTCGGTCTGTCGAAGTCACTGGCGCGAACGGTCAGTTGACTCAATCGGGGGCATTTCTTGGGACGGTCCTCTATGCTTCCCCCGAGCAAATTCGCGGCGAGTCTGTGGACTTTAGCTCCGATGTCTATTCCCTGTCCGCAACGCTTTACGAGCTCTTGACCGGCCGGCCTCCTTTTGAACACGAGAACGTGACCGCCGCTCTGGCTCGCATTATCTCGGAAGACGCTCCGCCGATCCGATCGGTCAACCCCAGCGTGCCGCGCAGTCTGGCTCGCGTCGTCGAAAAGGGCCTGGAGCGCGACCGTTCGCGACGCTGGGAGGACATGGAGGAGTTTCGGGATGCTCTGGTCGCTTTGATGCCGAGTCGATTAAGCTTCGGCGGCCTGACGATTCGCATTGGGGCGTACTTGCTCGATGAGGTTTTCGTTCGGCTCTTGCTGATATTACCGCTAACCGGGTTGATCAAAGGTTTCTTTGGAGAAAGCCCGTCGGCACGATACCTGTCACTGTTTGTTTTTCCCATCTATTTTGTGATTCTCGAAGGGCTTTTTGGTGCCTCGATCGGGAAACGGCTTTTGCGTTTGCGAGTATGTCGGGCAGGTTCCACCGATCCTCCAGGGTTGAAATTGGCCGCCGTACGAACCTTTGCCTTTTACCTTCTTATCACGCTCACCCTCATGCCGATGCGGGTTGCATTCGAACATGCCGGCGGCGGCCTGCCGGTATTGTTATCGATGCTGCCATTCGCGGCGGGGCTGGTAGTGCTGATCGTACCGATGCGCCGATCCAATCATTTTCGCGGAATGCACGAAACACTCAGCGGAACCTGCGTTCTGAAATTACCTCCCAAGCGAAGGGCGATAAAACTCATCGCCCGGCGACCCAATCCGCTTCGCTCCTTACTTCCACGACCCGCTATGGTTCCCGAATCGATCGGCCCCTACTCCGTCAAGGGCGCGATTCTTACGGCAGAAGGCAATTGGATACTTCGCGCTGAAGATGAGGTGTTGAGTCGAGGAATCTTGATCCGACTATTTCCAGGATCGCAGCTGAGCATACCCGGGGATCGAGATAAGCTAATCCGGCCCACGAGACTCCGCTTCATTCACCACGGTGACGTACAAATTCTGGGAAACAATTGGGTGTGGGAAGCGTATGTCGAACCTTCGGGGATTCCATTATTGGAATTGGTCCGATCGGGCCGGCCGCTATCCTGGCGCGAGACTCGATATTTCCTCGAGCAATTAGCTTCTGAATTACATTGCGCTCAGAGCGACAAGAACTTACCCGGAAACCTGAATATCGAGCAAGTCTGGATCCAGCCTGACGGTCGAGTCCAACTGTTGGATTTTCCGATTCCACGACCGACAGATCCGCCCACGTTGCCGAATTCCGATCCGTTGCAACTACTCCGTTCAGTTGCGACTGCGGCGTTGGAAGGACAACTACGCCCACCCGGTCAGGCCCTCGAACCGATTCATGCAGCGATCCCTTTGCACGCGCGGGAGATGTTGCAACGTCTGCTCGGCGGCGGGAAGGCGTTCACTTCCGTTGACGATTTTCAGATGGCGCTGAAAGAAACGCACTATTTGCCTACCGAAGTCGATCCATCCTTGCGACTCGGTCAACTGACCGTCCAGGCCGCGACCCTGTCCCTTGGTCTGGCACTCATGTTCGGCATCAGCGGGCTGTTCGCGGTATTCAACATCCTGGCACGCGAAACGAACATCTATCGTGCGGAACAGATCATTGCGATGCTGGACAGCAAGGATGGTCGAAAACAACTTCATTCCGATCCAAAGATTGCATCCGCCGTTTCCGACCCCGAAGATTTCCGCGACCGTTTGCAGTGTTACATCGCGTTGCAACAAAGCGAAGCGGATCGCATGGACCCAGCCTTAAGCGCCCTCGAACGGTGGCTGCTGGCCGAATGGAAGACCGCACCAAAAGAAATGAATTCGCAAGTAATCCAGCAGACCGTTGAAGATGCCATGCAGCCGGACGAAGAAGTGCTGCATCGCGAGCCATTTGCAGGCTGGCGCGAAGGCTGTCTCGTGATTATCCTTTGCCCGCTTGTTTGGGGGCTGGGTGCTTTCTTGATGCGCGGCGGAATCTCGTACTGGATTCTCGGAATCGCCGTGATGCGCCCTGACGGGCGCAAGGGATCGCATCGTCGTTGTGCGATGCGATCGCTCATCATCTGGTTTCCTGTGGCATTACTCCTCTGTGGAGCGGTATGGATTCAGGCAAAAATGCCTGGTCTGGTAGTCGTTCATAGCGTCTGCTGGTTGTCAGCGCTGGCAATATTGCCCGTTTATTTTGCTCTGGCTTTGACCAATCCCGATCGGGGAATCCACGATCGAATTCTGGGAACTCGGCTCGTTCCGCGATGATATGTCACTAAAAAGGGGATTGTTTATTTGGCCTTGCGGCTATGGTTTAATCCCAGTTTATTCACAGAATAATCCCATGCCGCGCATCTCTTTTAGTCCGAAATTCTCACTCACTCCCGCCATTGCCAAGGCGTTAATGAGCATCGAGGCGGACCGTCAAGCCATCGGCGGATTGCCGCTCACGACCGGTATGCTGGAATCGCTGCGTCGGACGGCTCAGCTGCTGGCGACGCATTATTTCTGCGGAGGGATGGCTGATGCCCTCGCGACGGTACGCGCACGGCGCCGCCGAGGCACAAGCGCGGGCGAACCCGATCAGTCGGATGTGTTGCGTTCGCTCAATGCGCAGCAACGAAAGGTGCTTTCGCTGTTTCGCCGTGCCAAGGAAGTATCCTCCCAGGAAGTGGCGGGATTTTTCGGGCTGTCGCCGCGCAACGGCGCGGAGTTGTACAAGCGCTGGCTGGATATGCGGTTTTTCGAGCTGGCCAATGCCTCGAAGAAGGTCCGGCACTACCAACTGGCGCAGCAGTACGAGAAATTGATAAGCTGGAAAACGCCATCTTCCTCTTTACCCATTTCTCCAATTCGGGTATAGCCTCTCGTTGTCGAAATGCTCAATGAGCCGGCAAGAGGTGGGCGGATGCTCTTTTATACGCAAGCCTATCTGGTTTTCTTTTTCGTTGTCTTTGTCTGTTACTGGACGTTGCCGTGGCAGCGCGCGAGCATCTGGCTGCTGCTGGCTGCCAGCATCTTCTTCTATGCCAAATGGAGCGAATGGCTCGCGCTATTGGTGACATGCACAACCGTGATGGATTATCTTCTTGCACGTGGGCTGGATCGTGCATCGTCGCGGAACTGCCGGCACTTTCTGCTCGGCGCGAGTTTGACCGTTAATCTGGGTCTGTTGTGTTACTTCAAGTACGCCAACTTCTTCCTCGATGCCCTTCGAGAATCGTTGGCCAGGTTTGGGGTATCCTCCAACATGCCGTTGCTTGAGGTAATCGTCCCGTTCGGCATCTCTTTCTACACTTTTGAAGCGATCAGCTACACAATGGACGTTTATCGGCGCAAATTCGCGCCGAGAAAAGCCTGCCGAACTTCATGCTCTTCATCTTGTTCTTTCCCCATCTCGTGGCGGGGCCTATCGTCCGCGCCCGAGACTTTTTGCCTCAGGCAGCTCGGCCCAAGCGCTTCAGTTGGCTGAGGATGCAACTGGGTGTCGAATATTTTCTCATCGGGGCGTTCAAAAAGCTGGTCATCGCCGACGGCATGGCTCTTTACAGCGATGCAGTATTTGGCAACAAATCGGATGTCTCTCAACTCAATTCCGTGGCAGTTTGGACAGGTGTGCTTGCTTTCGCCATACGGATTTATTGCGATTTTTCCGGATACTCCGATATGGCACTGGGTTGTGCTCACATGCTCGGTTACAAGTTGACCATTAACTTCCGAATGCCCTATCTGGCGGTAAATGTCTCCGAGTTCTGGCGACGCTGGCACATCTCCCTTTCGACCTGGCTGCGAGACTACTTGTTCATTCCGCTCGGAGGCAGCAGAGGCTCCGGATGGATGACTGCTCGAAACTTGATGATAACCATGACACTCGGCGGACTCTGGCATGGAGCCAACTGGACCTTCGTCCTGTGGGGTGTGATCCACGGCGTCCTGTTGGTCTCGCATCGGCGGTTCCAAGCATTCGCCGACGAGCCCGTTCCTTCGAGATTCTTTGCAAACCTGGGTAGGAACCGCTTTCCGGATCAGTTTGACATTCTTTTGCGTGATGGTGTGCTGGGTCTTCTTCCAGCCATCGTTGCCCAAGGCACTTGCGATTTTGGAGCGGATGTTTAGTCCGTTCGAAGGCATCGGCTTTCCCATGACCAAAGGGCGCTTCTGGTTTTGTCTGGGCATGATGGCGCTTGGACATGCGATGATGGTACGCGGGTGGTGGAAACTACTGGCTCCACGCTGTCCTGCCCCCGTCCTGGGGTTTGGATATGCCATGATGTTGGTGATGAGTCTGCTTCTGTCGCCCGATACCAGCAAGGCGTTTATCTATTTCCAGTTTTGATCGAACGGAGTTGAAGATCCACCCATGAAACTACCCAGGGTTCGACTTCTGCGTTGCGCACCTACAGCCACGATTGCCCCGAATCTCAGCGCGCCTGCCAAGATCTCCGCGCAAGGCAAGCAAGGCCCTCGGCTGGGCGGTCCTGATGTTCGTTCTATTTCAGGGAGGGATACTGGTTATCGCCCACCGATCTCCTCGAATCCGAGATCCACTCTACGGCGATCGACTTCATCTTCTTCAAAAAGTGAGAAACGAAAAAAAGCAATCGAATCCAACCCTGGTGTTAATGCTGGGAAGCTCGCGCACCGCAGATGGTTTCGATGCATCCCGCCTGGAACAACGCCTCGAAGCCGGCTTCGGAAAACCGCATCTGGTGTTCAATTACGGCATGGTTGGCACGGGACCGCTCGTCGAGTTGATTTATTTGCAGAGGTTGATAAAGGCCGGGATCAAACCAAATTTGCTGCTCATTGAAGTCTACCCGCTTTTCCTGACCGATGACGGCCCAAAACCCTACAAAGCGCGTTGGCTCAAAGCGGATCGATTCGAATTCGATGAAACTGCTATCGTCGGCCGGTATGGCATCCCAACCGATGAAATCAATGCCTGCTATCGGGAAATGTTGCTCAATCCCTTTCGGGAATTGCGATGGCAACTCATGAATCAACTCCAGCCGAGCTGGATGCCGAATAATGTCGCATATTACCTGGGCACGAAAGACCGATTCGCGAGGCTGGGTGTCGCTCTTTCCCGCCACCAGAACCGAGGAACAACGGCAGAAAAATACCGCTCTTACAAAGATCGAGATTGGTAACGTGTATTGCGCAAAGGAATTTGGCGGCCCCTCGCTGACCATCATCCGTGACTTGCAAAAACTCTGCGACCAGAACGGAATCAATACACGCTGGATCCTGATGCCGGAATCGTCGAGCTTCCGAAGCTGCTACGCGCCGGGAGTTGAAGGTCGTCTAAGGCAATTGCGCGAGTCACTTTCATCGGACGGAATCGGCCCCTGGAGCGATGCCAGACTCTGGGTTCCCGACGATCAATTTGCCGATGGTCATCACCTCTTACCGGCAGGCGCAGAAACTTTTACCGATCGTCTCGCACACGAACTGTTCCCGGAGATTCTCGCTCATTAGGCGAAGTCATCTCAGTGCGATACATTGATTCAGAGCCTGTTGCACAATCAGCGCCAGCGAAACGTGTAGGGCGGGTCGAGGCTTTGCGAGGCCCGTAGGGCAAGCGTCTCGCTTGCCGGTGGGTCATCAGCGAAATGTGTAGGGCGGGTCGAGGCTTTGCGAGGCCCGTAGGGCAAGCGTCTCGCTTGCCGGTGGGTCATCAGCAAAACGTGTAGGGCGGGTCGAGGCTTTGCGAGGCCCGTAGGGCAAGCGTCTCGCTTGCCGGTGGGTCATCAGCGGAACGTGTAGGGCGGGTCGAGGCTTTGCGAGGCCCGCCAGGCAGATGCTGATTCCTGGCGGGCCTCGCAAAGCCTCGACCCGCCCTACACTGCGGGTTGATTTTTGCACCAGACTCTTAATAGTTCCAAGTTCCAAGTTGTTTGACGGCGACTGAATCGCATGACCGAACCTGTCTATCTTCGTTGCATCCACCCCCATTGTGGCGGGACGGCTTCTCTCGACGATACCTCATTCCAGTGCCCGAGCTGTGGGGGCTTACTGGATGTCGTCTACGATTGGAATCGCCTTCCGCCCCCAAAATCGCTGAAGTGGTTTGAATCGAAATGGAGCCGAGCGCACGGAACCACTCAGTTTCAGCGGCGTCTGGCGCTTCCGCGAACTGTTCCCGTTTGCGAAAACGGAAGATATTCTCACCATCGGCGAAGGACAGACGATCCTTCAGCGCTCCGATGCCGTGGCGAGTTATGTCGGCTTGAATCCCGGCTCGCTGTATTTGCAGTATGAGGGAATGAATCCTTCCGGAAGTTTCAAGGATAACGGCATGACAGCTGCGTTCGCCCATGCGCGAATGGTCGGCGCCACCGGGCAGCTTGTGCCAGCACGGGAAATACCAGCGCCTCCTGGCCATCTACTGCGCTGCCACCGGCCATGCGGGCGATCATTTTCATTGGCTCCGGCAAAATCTCCTACGGGAAGCTGGCCCAGGCGCTCGATCATGGAGCGCTGACGGTGCAGATTGCCGGCGATTTCGACGATGCTTTGCAGCGCGTCCAGCAGGTCAGCAAAAAGCTTGGCATCTATCTGGTCAACAGCATCAATCCCTTTCGGCTCGAAGGCCAGAAGACGATCATGTATCGGATTTTGGAGGCGATGGCTGGGAGGTCCCGGACTGGATCGCCGTGCCCGGGCGGGAACCTCGGCAATATCTCCAGCTTTGGCAAGGCCTTTATTGAATTGCTTGAGCTTGGATTGATTAGGCGCGCACCGCGACTGGCAGTCATCAATGCGACGGGCGCGAATACCTTCTATCAAATTTACGAAAAGCAGGGTTTGCGCTGGAACGCCGGCCGGCCCGACGAGACCAAGATCGATTCGTATTTCCGGGCAATGGATGCCGGCGATCTTCGTGCGCATACGCTCGCCAGCGCCATTGAAATCAATCGACCCGTGAATTTGCCCAAGGCCTTGCGCCATTGGAGCGCTGCGGCGGCGTGGTGCCGAGGTCACCGATCAAGAAATGCTGGATGCAAAAGCGAAGGTTGCTGCCGGCGGCTTGGGCTGCGAACCGGCATCCGCAGCAAGCGTGGCGGGCGTCAAGAAATTGCGAGCGGAAGGAATCATTGGAGCGGAAGAACGGGTTGCCTGTGTCTTGACCGGCCACGCGCTGAAAGATCCGACGGTGACTGTGGCCTATCATTCCGCCGACCCGAAAACCTTTGAAGAGGTATTGGGCCAGAAGGGTGTGCGGCGAGCGCTGTTTGCCAATCGAGCCGTGCAGGTTCCGAACGATCTGGATGAGATTATCAAAGCGATCGAGGTGTATGCGTGAACGTGCAATGGCCATTGGAATGACCAACGTGCATCGGGTATAATTCCACCATGTAGAACGGAAAAGCAACTATAGTATGAAACAGCACGTATTTCGATCATTCGGAGAATCAAAATGAGCGTTCCCAGTTGGACCGAAGCCGATTCAAACCAAGTTCAGGAGATTTGGTCGCAGTATCAGCAAAGCCACGATATCTCGACAAGAATAGGGCAGACTGTCGGCATCGAGCCTGTTAGCGGCTACATGTGGTTTGGCGACTCGATTCAGGACGTTATTGCTCAACGCGACGCCCATGGAAACGCGCAACCGTTGTTCTTCAAGCCGCTGGGGTCTGAAACGTATTACCGCAAGGGAGGTCATCGTTGATCGAGGGCATTGGTCAAGAAATACTGATTGGCACAAGAATTCTCGCAATTATCGGCTCCGAATCGATTTTCCTTCCCGAACTGTTGCCATCGAAAAGACCTAACGCATCACTGGCCCGCCACAAAGTAACACCTGCCGTAAGACGACCGTTCAGGAAGAGGTTCCGCCCCAAAAAGCAGGCGCTCCGTGGTCTAGCCGGCGGAGGCGAAGGAAATTTCCGAGCAACACAAATTTGGTCGGAGTTCGTTCACCGTCTGGCGACGGAATGGTTTGCTGACTTCTGTATTGCCGGGTCGGCCATTGTTTCAACGCGCTCCGGCGCGGTAATCACTTGTTCGCTGCATCAACCAAGGTGCTCGCCATTATGCGACCTACCCTCCCGACGTGTCCGTTTCTCGGTCCGGTCGCAGACGGCCGGCCGCAACCAACTCGCGTTCTTCCGGCCGATTGCGAAACGCTCCCATTCAAATATTTGCCGCCAAGAATCGACTTGTCTGATGCAGAACTCGAACTCGCAGCTTGTTACGAAAGGGGAGATTTCTCGGGTGGGTACGTGACATCCCAAATAGCATATTTTCGGCGCGGGCCTTCTCCTGACCAACACCAGAAGCGCCGCGAAAAGTTTCGACAGTTGAAGGCCGAGGTTGGTCGACGCGGGTTGGTCCTTCCCGAGGCTTTGGTGGAATTGGTCGAGTCAGACGACTATATCAGCAGGTTGAGACATAATTGTATTTGGATAAAGCTTCCAGATGAGCTTGTTCCACTGCCTTCTGATCCGGCGCAAACACTGTTCATGATCTTTGGCGAGGGGCAAGGATGTGGCTACTGGCATCTGTTACTCGCGCGGGACGGCGGGCATGTTGTGACCTATTCCGAGCACCCATTCGGCTCAATTAACATATATCCCAGCGACTATCAGCCGGACCTTGAATCATTTAACGTGTACCGTTGTGCCGATAGCTTCGCGCAGTGGATTGTGAACTTCTTCGAAGAATCGATCAAGGACGATCGGCATTACGAAGAAATGCTAAGGAAATACCCTGGGACGTAGCACGGCAGATGAGGGAATGGAGAGGCTTATGTCCGACAAGAAAGCTGCGACCAAACTGACCCGCGAAGGGCACGACCGAATGCATGGGCTATTTCTTGTGTGACCGGAAAATTAGTTTCCGGCATCAAGACATGCGGTGCCAGAGAATTTTCATTTCCTTTCGACACTCTCGCCACGCTGCCGGGTTAAATCTCTTACCTCGTTCGAACCAATGGATTGTTGAATTCCATTGTTTCGCGACACTTAACCGCCAGCGATCTACAGGGGCCCCTCTTGCCCGGCATGCGGTAATCACGCCCCATTGCTCAGCCTTCTTCCCCTTTTTCCAAGGGGAATTCCAATCACTTTGCCGCACCGTCAACGGTCAAAGCGCGGAGAATCTCTATGCGTTTCGCTTCTTTATTCCTGGCCTTTCGGGGGCCTTTGCCGCAGGCTCAACCGTGCTTCCCTCCATGCAGCGATCGGCCACAACCACCGACACGATCACTGGTCCGAACGGAAGGACAGCTACCGAAACCATTTCCCGAACCCGAGCCGGCGATCAGTTTGACCGAACCGAAACGATCACCGGACCAGCGTCGCGGCGGAAACCAGACCATTTCGTACAATCGAAACGGCAACACGATCGACCGATCGGAAACCATCACCATGCCCAACGGCAAGACGTTCACAGAAAACAGTTCCGTTACTCGCAACGGCAACAACGCAACTCAGCCTCAATCCTCTACCGGACCAGAGGGCGCAATGCAAAACAGTACCTTCCCCCGAAACGGAAACGATGTGACACGCACTAAAAACACCACGGGGCCGAAGGGCGGGGAACCAATACGCGCACCTATAGTCGCGACGGCAATACGGTCGACCGGACCAATACATTCACCGGGCCAAACGGCAAATCGACCACGGATACTTCCACCCGAAACGGTAACGATGTGACACGCACTCAAACCACCACGGGGCCGAAGGGCGGAACCGATACGCCGTTATTCTATAGTCGCGACGGCAATACGGTCGACCGGACCAATACATTCACCGGGCCAAACGGCAAGACGACCACAGACACCTCCACCCGTAACGGTAACGATGTGACACGAAGTCAAACCACCACTGGGCCGAAGGGCGGAACCAATACCCGCACCTATAGTCGCGACGGCAATACGGTGGACCGGACCAATACCTTCACCGGGCCAAACGGCAAGACGACCACGGATACCAGTTCCGTCACTCGAAATGGGAACAATGTGAGCCGAACCCAAACGGCCACCGGGCCAAAAGGTGGAACCGAAACCAGTTCTTTTAACCGCAATGGCAACAACGTGAATCGGACACAGACTTTTAATGGGCCGTCTGGCCGCACCAGTTCCGGCACCGCGTCGTTTCACCGCGGCGGCCTTTCCGGAGGAATTCGGCCCAGCTTCCCACACGTTCATCCAAACGGCGGCGGTTTCGGCTCGCCCGGGATGCACATGATCCATCGACGCCGGTAGTCGCTGTTGCCGGTTACGGCACAACCAAAGAAATCGATGAGGAAGGCAGGAAAGCAGGAACGGTTCCTGCTTTCCTCGCTTATGGTTCTCGAAGTGGAGCGGGGAGTACGGCTCACGAAGATTTGGGGTGCGGTTCTGCGGAAGGTGGAACGGATTCTGGCAGAGAAGAAAGACTCAGGGCAGTGATGGAAGGGAAGGATGAAGGAGAAATGCTTCCGGGTGTTACGGATCACCTTCTGCTGGTGATTTACTCCACTGCACGACATCCATATTCGATCTTTCGTAGATCGGATCTAGCTAGCAGTGATCGGCAGCGGAGATCCCAGGAGCGTAGATCCGGGTCGAATCTGCAATACCGCAAATGAAGTATATGGCACACTCGTGACGGAGGTGCCGACCACGAAGTCGTAAACTAGCACTGTTTTGGGAAATATTGTTCTAGTTCCGCCTTTAGGCGGTCTTCCGAAGCCGCCTAAAGGCGGAACTACGAACAATATCCGCGAGTTACTCAATACGCCCTGGCAAACACCACCCGTCCCGCCGCGGCTTGCCCGTCACCATGCACTTCCCTCCTTCTTCCGGCCGATCGAACGGAATGCAGCGGATCGTGGCCTTGGTTTCTTCGCTGATCTTCGTTTCGGTTTCGGGTGTGCCGTCCCAGTGGGCCCAGATGAAGCCGGGCTGTTCGATCATTTGCTTGAACTGGTCGTAGCTGTCGGCACCTCGTGGGTTGGCGTCGCGGAACGTTTCTGGCCCGGTCGAACAGGTTCGTCTGGATCTCGCGGAGCAGCTCGTCGATGTGCGCCGCAGCGCCGCCAGCGGCACGCCGATCGTCTTGCCTTCCTTGCCGGGGATGTCGCGGCGGGCCACGACGCAGGCTTGCTTCTCCAGGTCCTTCGGGCCGATCTCGACGCGCACCGGCACGCCCGCGCAGTTCCCACTCGGCGAAGCGGAAGCCCGGCATGTGCTTGAAGTCGCTGTCGATCTTGACGGTGAGCGGCTGATAGCCGAAGAAATCGTCGCGCGGCAATGCCGCGATCGCGCGCTGCCAGCTTCTCCGCCGCCGCGATGCTCGGCGCCGCGTTCGGCATCGTTCTTGCCCAGCGGGCAGATGACGACGTGGATCGGCGCCAGCCGCGGCGGCACCACCAGGCCGTTGTCGTCGGAGTGCGTCATGATCAGGCCGCCGATCAGCCGCGTCGAGACGCCCCAGCTCGTCGCCCAGGCGTGTTCGCGCTGGCCCTTTTCGTTCTGGAACGTCACGTCGAACGCCTTGGCGAAGTTCTGGCCCAGGAAATGGCTGGTGCCCGCCTGCAGCGCCTTGCCGTCCTGCATCATCGCTTCGATGCAGAGCGTGTAAACCGCGCCGGGGAACTTCTGGCCGTCGCTCTTCGGCCCGGTCAGCACCGGCATCGCCATCCATTCTTCCGCGAACTCGCGGTAGGCGTGCATCGATCTCATGCGCCTCGTCTTCGGCTTCCTTTTGCGTGGCGTGGGCGGTGTGGCCTTCCTGCCAGAGGAACTCCGCCGTGCGCAGGAACAGCCGCGTGCGCATCTCCCAGCGGACGACGTTGCACCACTGGTTGATGAGCAGCGGCAGGTCGCGGTAGCTCTGAATCCAGTTCTTGTAGCGTGTTCCAGATGATCGTCTCGGAGGTGGGCCGGACGATCAGTTCTTCTTCGAGCTTCGCCTCGGGATCGACCTCGATCTTGCCGTCGACGGATCGCAGCCGGTAATGCGTGACGACGGCGCATTCCTTGGCGAACCCCTCGGCCATCTGCTCTTCCTTTGGAAGAAGCTCTTGGGAATGAACAGCGGGAAGTAGGCGTTGACGTGGCCGAGTGTCCTTGAACAGGCCGTCGAGGGCCCGCTGCATGTTCTCCCAGATGGCGTAGCCGTTCGGCTTGATGACCATGCAGCCGCGAACGTCGGAGTTCTCCGCCAGCCCGGCCCGATTGACGATGTCCAGGTACCAGTCCGAGTAATTGGCGGCCCGCGTCGTGATTTTGTTGTCGTCTTTGGCCATGACAATGAACTCTCCTGAGTGGGATATCCAGCGATTATAGTTGAGGGACACTCAATTGCCATGAGAGGATCGGAGACAAAATACATGTGGTACTCCTCACGCTCCTGCATTCGCGACCATCACTTGATCTGCCACAGGGTCAGCTTTTCCCGATCCTTGATGAGCAACTGATTTCCGATCAATACCGGATGTGCCCAGGTAGGCGAATCCGCAACAAAATAGGTGGCGATGACTTGATATTTGTCTGCTTTCCCATCCACGACCAGCAACTGACCCGCATTGGTCAAAATCAGCGCCACGCTGCCGACGCTCAGGATCGCTGCGTTTTCGGCCATGCGTCCCTCACTTTGCCAGATGGTCTTTCCATCTTTCGCGTTGACACAAAAGAAATGTCCGGAGCGTTTCATCGACATGCCGATAGAGCCGATCGCCGGCAACAACCGGACTGCTCATATAGAGAGGGCAATCCTTGTTCTCCCAGATCGATTCCGGAATCAGTTTGCCATTCCTTTCGCTCACCCGCAGTGCCTCCAACGGCTTCTGATAACCCGAATAAATCAGCAAGTCTCGATAGATAACTGGAGTGATGGTGTTTTGGTCGTAACCCGTGGTGTAGGGCATTTTCCACAACAGTTTTCCATCGCCGGGATTCACCGAAACGAGATGAGTTTGAGTCTGAGTGACGATCTGTTCTTACCGGCAAGGGTGGCAACGGGCAAGGCGTAGGCGGGCCCGTCGTCGCCGGCCGACCACTTTAGGTCACCGGTTTTCGCGTCGAATGCCGCGAGAGCTCCCTTGTCGTGACCGCCGACATGCGCAAGCACAAACTATCCACGACCAGAGGCGACATCGCCGTTCCATAAGAGCGGAGAAGTCGACTTGAACTGTTTGCCAAACTCTTTCCGCCAGATTTTGGTTCCGGTCGAGGCATCCCAACAGGAAAGGATGCCGCTGATTCCAAAAGTGTAGATCCGCCCTTCCGCAACAACGGGAGTTGATTTAGGCCCCTTGCCATGATCGGCGGCGGCGTCATTCACTTCATAGGAAGCGTCGTAGGCAACTTTCCAAACAGTCTCGCCGTTGGTCAACTTGAAACAGGCAATGGTTTCGCGGTCATTGCGCCGGTTAAGAGATAGACGCGATCGCCGGCAACCACCGGTGATGAATGTCCCGCGCCGACCGTTATTTGCCACACCTTCGTGAGATTCTTTGGCCATTTGTCTGGAAGGATGGTACCACGCACCACTCCGTCGCGGTTCGGCCCGCGCCATTGCGGCCAATCTTCTGCGAACACCGGGGATGTTATCAGCAGCAAAGCGAGAGAGATGACTCTGGCATAGGAAATCCATTCAGTCAATGCGGAGCGTCGATCTCTATTCGAGCACATCAGCGACCAATAGCGACGTTCCAGTTTTGTTCCACGATTGCTCGGGATAGTTCACAACCTCACTCTTATCTACGATAGTGTACTTAATTACAATAATCAAGCAGAGATGTGAAAAAAAGCGAAGTCTCCAGAATGGCTGCCGCTACGAGAGCTGGCTGGACAGCACACCACGCAGTCATTCGTTCGGCGAAGGAATAACGCTGAAGAATCGCTACCAATTCGTGATCCCCGCGCCGTTTGCCACTTCAAGAGGGGTCGCAGAAAATCCCGTCCACTGAGATCGATAATTCACATCGGCACCCGAATCGATCAGGAACTGAATGATTTCGGTCGGACATAAACCGAGACAAGCATAACAAAGCCGAGCCGGAGGACGTTTCTTCATTTGGACTCACGCCTGCCTTGATCAATTCTGCGACTATTTCCAAATGCACAAGGGTTCGGTTGAGAGAACGCGATGCCTGAATCGGCGGCCTGAGAAGATCTCTTCCGGAATGTTACCCGGATCGTCACGAAGGTGCTGGCAAAAATGCTTGACCCGTTCAAGATCGGAAAGCCGGACTGCCGACAAGAAATCAACTGTCGGTGATTTTGTCAGCAAGATTCGCGCCATTCGAGGATTTCGTTCGGCGGCAATTTGCAGAGGAGTCACTCCACGATTGCTCTGGGCCTGAGGGTCGGCACCATGTTGCAGCAACAAACGCGCCATGCGATAATCCGCATCCTGATTTTCATCATGCTTTGCGGTCCAGTGCAATGGTGTCAATCCATAGTCGTCACGGGCATTGACGTCGGCACCATGTTGCAAAAAGATTTCCGCGATTGCCGGCAAACATTGGTAGGCTGCTTCATGCAACGGCAACCGTCCTTCATCCATCTCGGCATTAATGACTGACGGATCATCGTCGATAATTCTTCGGACATGTACGATGTCTTCAGGATGTTCCCAGCCGCCGGGATATGGCTCTCGCAGTTTTTGATTCGCTTCGCGCAAGACATGCAGCATTTCACTGGCTTTAGATCTAAACATTACTTCACCAATATGTTATTCTATTTCCAAGATTACAACTATTATGGCAGTGGTTTCGAGCATCAAAACGAAAAACCCGAAGCGGCCTCCAACCGCTTGGCGCGATTGAAGGCCACTCGGATTGAGAGTTTATTCTCGTTTACATCCTGCAAGTGATGCAAGGAAAAAGCGTTACTTCTTCTCCATCTCACGCAGCTTTTTCTCTAATTCTTGGACTCGCCGCTCCAGGTCGCGGATGCGCTGGGCCGGATCGATAATGGGTTCGCCGAAGTATGGGAACGGCCGGTCGGCCCGTGTTGGAACGAAGCCAAACGGAGCTTCCTTTAGCATCGCTTTGACCGACATCTTCTCTTTGCCGCGCGTAATCTGGATGCCCACTTCTTTCCCCGGCCCCGCATTAAGGACGGCATCGTGAAGATCGATGGGTGTTTTGACCCCATGGTCATTGAACGTGGTGATCACGTCGTCGCGTTTCAGGCCGGCTTTGGCCGCGGGAGAATCGGGAACCACATCGGTGACGACGGCACCAGCGTCAACTTCGACATTGAGCCGTTTCTTGAGTTCCTGGTTCATCGGCTCCGTTTGCACACCCAGGAAGGCGGGCCGGCGGAAAAGGGGCGGCGGTGCAAAGCCGATAGACTCGGGCCAATCGCCGAGGGTCACGGTCAGTTTCTCCTCTTTGCCATCGCGCATAATATCGAGAGCGATTTTGTCCCCGGGTTTCTTGGCAGCAATGGACTGAAGGAACTTTTCCGTGTTGCGAACCTCTTCATTGGCCATTTTCACGACCCGATCGCCCCTTTTCAGTCCCGCTTTGGCGGCGGGAGTGTCGGGCATTACATCCCTGACCACGACCCCGTTTCCTCCATCATCTGAAGGAATGACCTGGACGCCGAGATAACCTCGGTGCTGCGGAGTCGGTGCAGGTGCAGGCGTTGCACTCTGACCCCAAAGCCGGCTGCCAGGACTACAGAAAGGGCAATCATCCCCGACCGAACGACTGAAAACATGGTGCAAACTCCTTTCCGAGACTAGGAAGCGCCCTGCGCATTGCCCTCTGCCGACACTCGGGCAAAGGTAGCGTGAACGTTGCTCCATCAGCAACCAAGTATAGCAGCAAGACGCGAGATTTGAGTCTGCAAACAAGATGCCAGACGGCTCATTGCAGCAGAGGAAATGAAGACTTTCAGCGCTTTGGGCAAAACTCCAAATACCAAATCCCAAAATCCAAACAAATCCCAAATCCCAAAACTCAAACAGATCCGAACTCTTCGCAGAGACTCATTTTGGGATTCTCTATTCGTTTGGGTATTAGAGGTTGTTTGGAATTTGTTGATTGTGATTTGGAATTTTGGGCAAAGCCCACTTTCAACGGATAAAAACGGTGCAGAATTTCACGTTGCGACTTTTTCACCGCTGCCGTGGTTCATCGCACTTTTCCATGCCGACTCGATAAAGCCGACGATTTCCAATGTCTCCTGAATATCCAAAGGAGATTTTCCTGTCGCAAACATTTGGATGATTTTCTTCAACAACTCTCGATAAATGTATTTCGTGTCGAATTTGAGTGTGGAAACTTTTTTCTTGTCGAAGATGATTGCTCCATACCCTCCCGCACCACTGCGAGTGCCGCGCACCGTCGCCACTCTGCCGTCCTTCCATTGACCCGTCACGACGTCAACGTCCTTTTCGTGCGTGCAGGTCACGCGCTCGCAGCCGATGCCCATCAGAGTGTAGAGCATTTCCACCGCGTGAATGCCGTAGTGAAACAAGCCGGGATTTCGCACATGCTCGGACGCCGGGCCATAGGCGACCACCCCGATGATATCGGTTTGCGGAGTCGTTTTCAGGAACTCAACGAGTTCAGGGGCGTACCGAAGCGAGGACGAAGAAAAGATCGGCAGCTTTTTCTTTTGCGCGAGTTCCACCATTTTCTTGGCATCGGTCAGTGAACATGCGAAAGGCTTATCGACATAACAGGGAATGCCAGCTTCGAGGAAGGGCCGGGCGCGATCCAGATGCACGCTCCCATCGACCGCTTCAATGAGCATGCCATCGATCTTGCCGATCATTTCCGCCGGCTTATCGACGAGCGGGACTCCAAGCTCCTTCATGGTCTTGGCGAACCCGGGAATACGCTCGGGGGACAGCTTCGACTCGCCTGGACAGCCGACGACGATCTGAGCACCATCGACCCACTGTTCCTTGTCGATGGTTTCGCTGTGATTGATGCGTTTCGTGAATTCGACGGCGTGAGAAGTATCGAAATCGAGAATGCCAAGTTTGATCATGGTCGTGACCTGCCTCGGAATTGTGAATGTCGGTATCGATCCTGGAGCACAGTTTCAAATGACTTGACGATTCGGGCGAACGAGGCCCGCTCAACCTGATACAACAACGGCACCTGCCAATAGATATATTGGCAGACACGTGGAAGTCGATTTACAAGGGAATTTCTCTATGGCCCGACCCATTCCAATTGATTACGCACCCTATTACGGAAAGTATGTGGCGCTGGTGCCTGAGGACGACATTGTTGCGGCGCTACGATCGGAACTCAACAAAACACTCGCCTTTTTACATTCCGTTGCGGAAGGTGAGTCCATTGTTCGACATCCGCCATATACCTGGAGCGTCAAGGAAGTCGTTGGCCATCTGATGGATTGCGAGCGCGTGTTTGGCTACCGCGCTTTGCGGTTTGGCGCGGCGACTCGACCCCTTTGCCCGGTTTCGACGAGAATGCGTATGCTTGCGTTGCACAGTTCGATCGATTTCCGCTCCAAGAATTGACGGCAGAGTTCGAGTCGGTCAGGCGCTCCCACTTCCACCTTTTTGGAAACCTTGCCCCCGATGCCTGGGAACGACGAGGGCTTGCCAACCAAAACGAGGTTTCCGTTCGTGCCCTTGCGTATATTCTGGTCGGTCACGAACGGCACCACACCAACATCCTAAGGCGCAGGCTTGCTAGAATCTGATGGTGGGCGTTCACCGCGTAGCGGTGGCCGATGGTAGCCGGGTGTTTCAACGCCCGGATAAGGGGGCAGAGGTTAGTGCGTCGCGTAGCGACGCTTGAGCCGTCATCCGCACACGAAGAGCATGTCGTACTCGAATTCGTGTTTCTCCAAAAACATTCTTGTCGACTTCAGTCGTAAGAGTCTCAAGCGTCGCTACGGCGACGCAAAAACATGTTGGCGACCGATTTCCGGGTGTTAAAACACCCGGCTACCATCGGCGACCGCTACGCGGTGGAAGAGTAGCTCAACCCGGCACTTGCACAAGACCCTTCGTTCGTTGCGCGGTTCGGCAAATATCCATCACTCGCCCATTCTCATCCAGCGCCAGGTGAAAGCGCTCTTCCTTCTGAATTCGATGCAGCGACAAGTGATACTCGCCGCTCGCGGCTTCCAGATAAGGGATTTTTTCCAATTTCTGCGGGTTCCGCAGCCGGCCCCAGGATCCATCTCCCAGATAACGCACTCCATTGTCGTTCGCCAAGCCATCCACGAGTGGTTTGGTGCGCTTGAAAGTGTGATCGTGGTGTTCCAGAACGACCGGCACGCGGTACTTCTGGAATAACGGCACCCAGTGTTTTCGGTTGCCACTTCCGGTCCCCGGTTTGCCAAGCACATCATCCCCCGGATTTCGGAAAGATGGATAGGCCGGCACATGGTTTACAACAAACAGATTCGGGTGATCGGCCCTGGCCTTGAGCGTCTTTTCCAACCACTCGGTTTGATCCCCGCCGATCGGCGAATTATGGCCGGTATCCAGCAGAACGAAACTCAGATAGTCGCCGAAATCGATCGTGGCGTAGGAAGTCTCGGTAAACAACCCATCGAACAGGGCGTAGAAGAACGGAGCCTTGGCGCGGGGTTTGCCGTAGCCGCCGTCCACTTCGTGGTTGCCCATGCAGGCGAGCATCGGAATCAATCTGCCGTCTCGACCGATCATGTGCTTGCTGTAGTTCTTCAAGAACGCCAGACTGACTTCGACGGATTTGCCGTTGTCGTAGCCAAGATCGCCGCCAATCAAGGCAAACGCCGGATCCTGGCGAGCGGCCTGGATGTTGTTGGCGACCGCGTGAATATTCACCCCGCAGTCCCCACCGGAAATGAACTGGATCGGGTTCACGGCCTTGGCCGGCATGGTGCGAAACCGGTAGATTCGCGACTCTTTTCCAATGTGAAAGAGATAATCGGTGCCAGGCTCCAAACCGGTCAATTCCGCGCGGAAGACCTTGAAGTCGGTCTTGGGATACGGCCGAGGGGTAGTCGGTTGCGACTGCCAGCCCCACGGCAAGAAACTCTTCATTGCGGGAATATAATAGACCTTGGTATCCGCAGTTTCACCGACCGTGCCGATCCATTGAATCGTCATCGTCGTAGTCGGATCGCGAAACCAGGTGAGAAAAAGAGTGCTCGGATGAAAGGCTGCATCATCCGGAGCCGGTTTCTTGTCCGGCTCCGCGGCGAAGGAGTAGTTGGAAACCAATCCGGCCAGAGAGCGCCGAAAAATGCGCGTCGAGAGGGTGTGAACATGACCACTTGTAGGAAAGAGGGTGGAGGGTAACCGTGCTGCGTCCCATCAACCAGATAATACCGAATCCGGTCGTCACTCGGAAATGAATTATTCTTCATCATTGCAAAATCGCTTTGCAATGAATGGCCGGCGTGCACGGTTGCCTGTTTTCCCCCATAGTTCTACAACATTGACTTCACCCGCGATCTGCCCCTTTGAGACAGGATCTGAAAGACGAAGTATGGCAGGGCATCACGTTCCCAATACCCGGATTCCCACGCTGGTCTTCAAGAACAGCGTCGAAACCTCCAGACATGCCGCCCGTCTCATCGAAAAAATCATTCGCGATAACAACGCTGCCAATCGGCGCACCGTTTTGGGTTTGGCAACCGGGTCGACTCCGGTTGGCTTGTATCGTGAACTGATCCAAATCCACAAGGCAGAAGGGCTGGATTTTTGCGCGTTGTTACCTTCAATCTCGATGAATATTTTCCGATGCCCAGCGACGATCCGCAGTCGTATCGACGCTGGATGAATGAGACACTTTTCAATCACATCAACATTCGACCGGAAAATGTTCACGTTCCCGATGGGATGATCCGACCTGAAACCATTGAGGATTATTGCGACGCTTACGAAGCCGAGATTCGGAAATTCGGCGGTATCGATCTCCAGGTTCTGGGTATCGGAAGAACCGGCCACATCGGGTTCAACGAGCCTGGCTCCACGCGCACGAGCCGAACCAGGGTTATCACCCTCGATGCCATTACCCGCCGGGATGCTGCTGCGGGTTTCTTTGGTGAAGAGAACGTGCCCCACCGGGCACTCACGATGGGGGTGGGGACGATCCTTGAATCGCGCAAAATCATCATCATGGCTTTTGGCGAGCACAAGGCATCCGTCGTCCAGGAAACTCTCGAACGGGAGCCGACCAAGTCGGTAACCGCTAGTTTCCTTCAATATCATCCCGATACGACCTTTCTGCTGGATCAGGCCGCTGCTGCGGAACTCGCCCTCTTCCGAAGGCCGTGGGAAGTAACTGTTGTAACGTGGACCCCGGAATTGATTCGGCAGGCAGTGATGTGGTTGAGCTTGAAAGTTGGAAAAGCTCTGCTCAAACTATCGGATAACGACTTTCGGGAACATCACCTATACGATCTGGTGCGCGAACATGGTCCGGCGGCAAATCTCGGTGAGAGGATCTTTCAGGATCGACAAGCAACGATTCAGAATTATCCAGCGGGAAAGGAGTCGAAGCCGATCCTCGTCTTCAGCCCGCACCCGGACGATGACGTCATTAGCATGGGCGGTACGTTGATTCGCCTTCATGAACAGGGCCACAAAGTGTATGTGGCCTACATGACCAGCGGAAACATCGCGGTTTTCGACCACGATGCCTGGCGATTCACCGATTTTGTGGATGCGTTTAACCGATATTTTGAGATAGACCCCGTACAAACGGAAGCAGTCAAAAAACGAGTTCAGGAGTTCATGACTCTGAAAAAACCCGGTCAACCCGATTCTCCCGATATCTTGAAGATCAAGGCTCTGATCCGGGAAACGGAGGCCCGGGCGGCCGCGAAGGCATGCGGTATTCCACCGGAACAACTCGTCTTCATGGACCTTCGCTTCTATCGGACCGGCACCATAGCGAAAGACCCGATTCACGAAAAAGACATTGCCGATATTGTGAGTTTATTTGAACATTTGCGCCCATCTCAAATTTACGTTGCAGGCGAACTTTCGGACCCGCACGGCACGCACCGACTCTGCGCCGAGGCGATTTATGAGGCAGTCCGAAAAGTTCGCAGGAAAAATCAGGATTTTGACGTATGGTTATATCGGGGAGCCTGGGAAGAGTGGGAGCCTCACGAAATTGAAATGGCGGTCCCAATCACTCCCGAGGCCCTGGAGCGAAAAAAGCAAGCGATTTTTCGCCACCAATCGCAAAAAGATCGAGCGATGTTCCCTGGAGGAACCGATAAGCGTGAATTCTGGCAGCGATCAGAAGAACGCAATCTCCGTACCGCGGAGGTATATGATTCATTAGGACTTCAGGAGTTCTACGCTCTTGAGGCATTTGTACGATGGAAAGAATGAGGCCGCAACCAGGGAAAAACCGAACCGGGAACTCACCCAGGGTTGTCAATTTCCCAGGGTGCGCCGAGTACGGCGACCCTGGGCTGTGTTGTGGTTTGCACTCTGAAGGAGTGCCACAACAAAGCCCAGGGTCGCCGTACTCGGCGGCACCCTGGGAAACAGGACTACAAAAAACTGACATTCCGTTGTAAAAAGGGCGCAAGCAGGCTTGATTTGATGTGTAAGATAGATGGGGGCAGAGAGTTGAAAATAACCATTATTGGGGGGGAGGAAACATGAGTAATTCACCCAAACGAGCCTTTGGTTCCTCCGCCAAATCCAAGCGCAAAGATGTTAACCTGGATCTGGCCACGGCACGGCAAATGCTTCCATTAGTCGAAAGCATTGTGCGCGATATTGTCAATTCACAGCAAAAACTGACCCGGCTGTCACCGGAACAAGATAATCTCGACCGTCATCGCCACGACCTCGTATGGATGGAACGAGAACGACGCTATCACATTCATGAGGAAATCACAGCAACAGAAAAGACTCTAAGGGACGCGGTGCAAGAACTGAAAGAGCTCGGTTTGGCATTGCTGGATGAACTAGTCGGACGAATTGGTTTCCCCACTCGAATCAATGGCCGACCGGCCGTGTTTTCCTGGCAAATGGGTGAAGATAACGTCCAGTTTTGGAACTATGAGGAAGAGAGTCAACGACGCCCGATCCCAGCCGATTGGGTTCCAGGGACGCCGATGCGATTGAAAGGAAAATAACAAAAGGTCAGGTGAATCTTTTCGAGAACCCCGGCAACTGCCGGGGTTCTTTTTGTTTCCCTATATCGCCAATTTCCTGATTGACATTTGCTCATCGTTTGCCGCTCCGCGGCGAACGTCTTTTGCCTTGCCGCTCCGCGGCTTAATCCTTCCTCCGTCGTCGGTTGGTTGCCATCGAGCAAAGCCGCGCTCAGTGGGTGGAAGCGCAACGCCGCGGAGCGGCAAGAGAAGGCGTTCGCCGCGGAGCGGCAAACGATGGGGAACATGCGATTATGTCCTCCCAAAAGCTCACACGCCAGGAATTGTCAACGCAACCCTGAACCCGATCGTATTGAGTTTGCTTGTAGGTGCCCGTCCCAGTCGAGAGGCCGAACGGCATTCTTTCTCAAATTGACTGAAACTGCCTCCCCGAACAACGTGCAGCCAGCCTTCGGTTGGTCCCGTCGGGTCGGCGTCGGGACTTTCAGCGTAATAGTCCTCTCCCCACCAGTCGGAACACCATTCCAGCACATTTCCGTGCATATCATAAAGACCCCAGGGGTTCGGCGGATGGCTACCAACCTTCTGCGTTTTGCCGACACTGCCGGCTTCCTTCGCCCAAGTGGCAGCTGACAACCCAAAAAAATGAACCTGTTGGAGCGTAATTGCGTCGCCAAAGGCGTAAGTCGTCGTCGTACCCGCCCGGCAGGCGTACTCCCACTCCGCTTCCGTGGGTAGGCGATAGAGTCGGGAGTTTACGGCTTCTTCAGGCAGCAGGTGGAGTTGTTCGCAAAATGCGACGGCCTCATCCCAGGTAACCTGTTCGACTGGATGATCCGGCCCGCCCCCGAGCGTGCGCTGGAAATGCGACGGGTTTTTCCCAGTAAGCGCCCGATACTGCGATTGGGTGACAGGGTAGATGCTCAGGTAAAACGGCCTCGTGATAGTCACCTCATGGAGCGGGCCTTCACCGGGATGCCTGCCCTTTTCATCTTCGGGTGAACCCATCAAAAAAGTTCCGGCAGGGACCAAGGCAAATTGAATACCCAGTGAATTCTGGAAGGCTCTGGGCTGTTCAGTCACATCCCTCGTTGAAATGCTTTCCGCCTTGACAGGCACAGCTTTCGCGGGTTCGGGGGGTAACGGTTTGAGAGATGTTGAAGTTCCTTTGAGTTGGAAAGTCTTCGATCCACCATCTCCGCCCGGCGCGGTGTTCTTGTCGATCAGATCCGCGAGAATCGAGGCGTTGGCGGGACGATCTTCCAGGTTTGGCGATAAACAAGCCGCGAGCAACATGGCCTGTCCATCCGTAAAACCTAAAGGACGAAATTCGAGCGCCCAGGCATTTCCCGACGGCGGCAAAGCGGTTGGGTCGCGTTTGAGCAACTGATACCAGATAACTCCCAGAGCATAGACATCATCCCGAAGTTCTGCCCTGGCACCATCGCGCTGTTGTGGCGAGGCATACACAGCGGCATGAGCTCCTCGACGGATCTGGCGTCGAGCCTGAACGTCGCTCGTGTTCTTCAGCGCATACCCGGAGGAGATGATGGACCACCCCAAATCCGAAATCCAGATCGTGACCTTCCCATCCGAAGTGGGATGGAGCAAGATGTTCGAGGGTTTCAAGCCGCGATGCACGATCGGTTCATCCAGCGTGTGCAACTTCCCAAGGACTTTCGCTACCCGGCGAATAATCATGGCGGCATGGGCGGGGCGGGTTTTTTGATAGCGCCAGTGCCAGTCACGCATTAATCCTGCGAGATCGTAGCCCGAGATATAGTCCCATTCCAGACAGGGCGGATCGGTCAACAGATACACCGATCGAAGTCGAACCAACCCGGAGACAGGCTCCATGTCGAGGATTTTTTGAAGGTACTCCGCCAAGTGCTCGAGGGTCTTTCTCGGTCCAGGCTCCGTGATGAATTTCAGACAGGCCGTTGGATTCTCGGTCGACTTATCGTCCCAACCTCGCCAGGTTTCGCCGGCGCTGCCGAAACCGCGCAAGTCGGTGACTTGCCAGTTGTCCAAATCGGCCGGCTTATCGCCGGAATGGAACCGCTCGAGTCGATCGGGAAGAACCGGCAACCAATCGTCTGGTGTTGCGAACGATAATTGTTCGGGCACTGAGTGACCTGCGGGATCGTCGGGCGCCTCAGGAACTGCCGGATCGTTTCTGGAATCAGTTCAAGAAAGGCCGCGAGGCGTTTGTGGTCCGACTCGTTCTCCCCGCCCGACGCTCGACCGATGGCGTCTCGCAAGGAAAGCTCTACTGTTTCCAGAGGAGCGGAAACTGCCTCGCGCAACGCAGCACGCAGGTCGGGCGGCGAAAGTTTAGCGTTGACGTGGCGGTGTGTTCGCTCGGCGATCGCCAGAATTGAATCGCCAAGGGGCGCAGGAGGGTCCGGCAAGCGAATGCTGCCTTCGAGAATCGCGCGGGCCACGCATTCCAGGAGTATCTGTAATCTGGGCATGATTTGAATGCTTCGATTACGAGTAAAGAATGGGGAGAGGTGGGTTATTCTACCTGAACGATACATCCAAATTCAATGGCGATCGTCCCAAAATCTTGGAGTTGACGAGTCGATGAGAAAAGAGAGTTTTGGATCGCCTCGGCACGATGAATAGGTTAGACTAGGCAGTGTTGACATTCGCTCAGGCAATTTACGGAACCTGCGAAAGGAGGCTTCGTCGGCCGCGAGATTTCGCCGCTTCCTTGATCGTTAAGGGCTTCCCATTGTACGAAAAATATTCCACGCAGTTTCGGCATAGGTAAAGCTATTTCGCCTCGCCGGATTCCTACGATTGGTTGGCAGCCATGACGGTTGCCTTCAATCATGGAACCGAACACGCGAGGCTTGATACCCATGGTGCGACGACACGAAATCAGTGATGAGCAATGGAACATTATCAAGGACCACTTGCCGGGCAAGGAAGGCGATCCCGGTGCGACCGCTAAGGATAATCGCCTGTTCATCAACGCCATCTTTTGGATCGCCAAGACCGGCGCTCCTTGGCGTGATTTGCCGGAACGGTTCGGCCCGTGGAACAGCATGTTTCAGAGATTCAATCGCTGGTGCAAGAATGGCGTGTTCCCCAAAATCATGGATCTGTTGAAAGATCCCGACGTCGAAGTTTTGATGGTGGATTCCACGGTAATTCGTGCCCATCAGCATTCCGCAGGTGCCAAGGGCAGCAACGCCGAGGCCGAGTGCCTGGGACGCTCGCGCGGCGGATTCAGCACGAAGATTCACGTTTCGTGCAATGGTGTCGGCGAGCCTGTGAAGATTCTTCTGACGCCGGGCCAAAATCATGATGTCAAACAAGGACCGGCTCTGCTGGAAGGCAGCGATCCACAGAAAGTTCTCGCCGACAAGGGCTATGACAGCGACGAGTTCGTGGCGACGATCGAAGCGAAGGGCGCGGAAGCAGTCATTCCGCCGCGCAGCAATCGCGTCGAACCACGCGAATACGACACAGAGACCTATAAGCAACGCAACATCGTGGAGCGGATGATCAATATCATGAAACAGTCCCGCCGAGTGGCAACGCGCTACGAGAAAACGGCACGAAATTTTCTGGGATTCGTGGCTTTCACCGCGCTCGTGACGCTGTTAACCTAAACCCAGCCTCTCCAGTTTCACGGCTGGAATGTCAACACTACCTAAACTATGCCCATACCCTCCAATGGGGATCTCGTAACGACGGGAAACCATCCGCAGGACTACTCATCAGGCAAACCATGAGACGCACGTTGTGCCCGAACTTCTTTGTTGGGCCGATCATAATTCTGGCAGTCGGCACCGGCTCGGCAATTTGCGCAGAGCCGGGCCGATCGGGTGAGCAGATCTATCGTCAACAATGTGCCTCTTGCCACGGCACGAGCGGAGAAGGAAGCAAGAAGTATCCTCACAACCTCACGGGCGATCAAGCGCTGGACCAACTCGTTCGCGTCATTGCCAAGACCATGCCCGAAAACAAGCCCGGAACTCTCACAGTCGATGAGGTCAAGAAAGTTTCCTCCCATGTTTACGACACGTTTTACTCGAAGGCCGCGCAACAGCGAAATAAGCCGCCCAGGGTCGAGTTATCCCGGCTCACCGTCGGGCAATATCGCAATGCTGCCGCAGATCTTGTGGGAAGTTTTCGGTCGGCCGGGAAATGGGACGATCAACATGGCCTGCGCGGGAGTATTTCAACTCGCGCGGATTCAATCGAGACAAGAGACTCATTCAACGTGTCGATGCCGAAGTCAAGTTCGATTTTGGCAAGACCGGCCCCATTCCCGACCAGTTCGATCCCCACCAGTTTTCGATTCGTTGGGAAGGGTCGATCGTCACATCGGAAACCGGAGACTATGACTTCATCGTTCGCACGGATCATGCCGTCCGACTTTGGATCAACGACAACCGGACGCCGCTTGTGGATGCCTGGGTGAAATCCGGCAACGATACCGACCAGCGCGGGTCCATCTTCCTGTTGGCAGGACGCAGCTATCCGCTTCGTCTGGAGTTTTCCAAGGCCAAGCAGGGCGTCGATGACTCCAAGAACAATAAGGATAAGCCGGCCGGCAAGGCATCGATCGAATTGTTGTGGAAGCAGCCTAAACGCGTTCTGGAGACGATCTCGTCGCGCAATTTGCAGCCGAACCGATTCCCGGAGTTATTTGTGGTCTCGACCCCCTTCCCACCGGACGATCGCAGCCTGGGATGGGAACGGGGCACGACGATCTCCAAGGCCTGGGACGCAGCGGAGACAGCTGCCGCCATCGAGACGGCGACATACGTCGTGTCGCACCTGCGAACTGGCCGGGGTAGGGGATGGGGCGAAAGATCGCGATGTGAAAGTACGCGAATTCTGTAGGCGATTCGTCGAGTGCGCGTTTCGACGTCCGTTGACATCCGAGCAGCAACGGCTCTTTGTCGAGCGCCAGTTCGAGGCGGCGAAAGTAACTGAAACCGCGGTCAAACGTGTTGTACTGCTGGCGCTGAAGTCGCCCCGGTTCCTCTACCGGGAGCCGGCGGGGGGATCGGATGCCTATGATGTGGCGTCACGCCTATCTTTTGCCTTGTGGGATTCTTTGCCCGATCAGGAATTGCTGCGTGCTGCGAAAGAAGGCCGGCTCAGCAGCCGGCAAGAAGCAACAGCCCAGGCGGAGAGAATGCTCAACGACTCCCGTGCTGCGGCAAAACTCCGAGAATTCTTTTTGAACTGGATGAAGCTCGATCAAGCTGCGGAAATCTCCAAGGATCCCAAACGATTTCCCGGCTTCGATGCCGCGATCGTTCGCGATTTGCGGACTTCATTTGAACTGTTCGTCCAGGACATCCTCTGGAGTGAATCGTCGGATTTCCGTCAACTATTGCTCTCCGACACTCTTTATCTCAACGGAAGTCTGGCCAAATTCTACAAAGCCGATCTACCGAACACTGCTCCGTTCCAAAAGATGAGCTTCGATCCCGAGCAACGAGCGGGCGTGTTGACCCATCCCTATGTAATGTCGAATTTCGCCTATGCAGGCGCAAGCTCGCCCATTCATCGCGGGGTCTTCCTCACGCGGGGAATGTTGGGGCTGACGTTGCGACCACCGCCCGAAGCCTTCGCCCCTATTCCCGAGGATCTGCACCCAAAACTGACGACTGCGCGAGCGTGTGACGACCCAGACCAAGGGATCTTCCTGCCAAACCTGCCATAGCGTCATCAATGCTCTTGGATTCACACTGGAGCATTACGATGCGGTTGGACGATACCGAGAGAAGGACAACAATCAATCGGTCAATTCCACCGGGTCATATGTGATGCGTACCGGCAAAACGGTGACGTTCAACGGCGTCAAGGATCTGGCGAAGTTCCTGGCCGGCAGCGAGGAAGTTCACGCCGCCTTCGTTGAGCAGATGTTCCATCAATTGGTAAAGCAGCCGATCCGGGCCTATGGGCCGAGTACCTTGGCGAACCTGCAAAAATCCTTTACCGGGAACGGCTTCCACATGCGCAAGCTGGCCGTCGAGATTGCAGTGACTTCTGCTTTGCTGCCCCCGAATAAATCGGCCCCGCTGCCTACCCATTATCCCCCGTACACATCCAAGTACAATCCCATCGAACACCGCGTGTTCCCGCACCTGACACGTGCCTGCCAAGGCATCGTCTTCAAAAGCGTCGAACAAGTGCAACATTACATGGCTAAAGCAACAACGCGCACTGGCTTGACGGTAACCGTGAACATCCTTGACAAAATCTACGAAAAGGGCGCAAGGTCGCCGAAGGATTCAAAAACACCATGCGAATCCTATTCGACAACGTGCTGCCTCGTTTCAACTACCGGGCCATCCCGATGCCCCATTGAAATCGGGAGGTTATTTCTCGACCCTTACTTAGCCCTCGTCACTCCCATCCGAACGATCGCTTAGAACCTTCTCCAGGGTTATCCCCAATTCTCGGAGTTTGCTTCGCAAGGTCGTGCGATTGATCCCCAGCAAATCGCTGGCCTGAGCTTGATGGCCCTTGGTGAATCGCAACGCTCGAACCAATAATTCGCGCTCTACCGCTTGCATAATTCGGCCGTGTACGTTTCTCTGTCCATCCTGCAAATAGGCTTCGATCTGTTGCCCCAGATCGAACTCGCCGCCGACCGCCCCTGTTGCAGCTTCCGGAGCTGACGAAACGACGCCGCGAAGCTCTTCTGCGAGAAACTCGGGGAGAATCAACTGCCCGCTGCTTCGCAGGATCGCTTCCTTGATCGCCCCCTGGAGTTCTCGGACGTTTCCCGGCCAGGGATATAGCTGGAACCATTCCAGAACCTCGGGTGCAAACCCGCGTACATCGACATTCAGTTCGCGGGCATAAGTATAGAGGAAATAATGCGCCAATTCAGGTATATCCTCCTTGCGCTCTGCACCGCCGGCACATGAACGGTTACCACTTTGAGACGATAGAAAAGGTCATTTCGGAACTTGCCTTCGGCGATGCGCTGCTCCAGATTCTGGTTGGTCGCCGCGAGAATGCGAACGTGGGTCGACAAGATTTTGTTGCCGCCAATTCGTTCAAACTGCTGGTCTTGAAGGAGCCTGAGTATCTTCCCTTGAGCTGCGAGCGGCATATCGCCGATTTCGTCCAGGAGTATCGTTCCGCCATCGCATTGCTCGAACTTGCCGATCCGCTGTTTCACAGCACCCGTGAAGGCTCCCTGTTCGTGACCAAATAGTTCACTCTCGATCAGATTTTCCGGCAGCGCTGCGCAGTTAATGGCCAGGAACGGCTTATTCGCACGCCGGCTATGGTGGTAAATTGCGCGGGCTATCAGCTCCTTGCCTGTCCCGCTTTCCCCCAGAATCAGAATGTTGACATCCTGTGCGGCGACTCGGCCGATCTTCTTGCACATTTCCTGCATGATGGGGCTGCGACCAACGATCCGATCGCTGCCCGGATCGTCGGGCAATTCGGTAGGAATGCGCATCCGGTGAACAGCATCGAAGGCGCGTTCCAGTAGGACCGTCATTTTTTCCAGGTCGATCGGTTTGATGAGGTAGTCGAAGGCTCCTTTTTTCATGGCCTCGATCGCGGTGTCGGTCGTTCCATGCGCTGTGATGAAGATCACGGGCCTTTTGGGATCGAGCGCCAGGATTTGCTCAAAGAAGGTTAGCCCGGAGCCGTCGGGAAGCTGCAGATCGAGCACGACGACGTCGGGGGCATCGACGGTCAAATGCTCGCGCGCCTCGGCTAAAGAACCTGCCGTCAGGACTTGCACATCCGCCCGGCCAAAGACCTTTTTGAAGGAATAACAGATCATCGGTTCATCATCGACGACGAGCAGTTTCATTCCCGGCCTCCTCGGATAATGGCAGTGAAATGGTAAAGCAGGCACCGCCCTGCGGAAGATTGGCGCGGTCAGGGTTCCGCCATGCTCCCGGATGATATTGTGCGAGACGCTCAAACCCAAGCCCGTTCCGGTCGGTTTCGTGGTGGCGAACGGCTGGAAGAGTCGGTCGGCGATCGCCTTGGAAATGCCCGTGCCGGTGTCGGCGATACTCAAAGTGATTCTACCTTGGGTAGGTGGCGACAGCGTGATTTCGACTTGCCCTCCCGCCGAAGTGGCATCGAGGGCATTGAGCATGAGATTGGTCAGGACCGCAAGAAACTGGTCGCGATTGACCGTCGCTTCCACGGGAAGATCGGGTTTGTGCGTGATGAGTTGAACCTGAAGGCGATCGGCACGAGTATGAATCAAGACCACTTCCTGATCGATCAATTCTCGGAGGTCTTCCAGCCGGCGATCTCCGAGTGGAGTTTTGGCAACATTGAGCAGCCCCTGCACGGTGCGTTCGACCCGACCGATTTCATTGAGCATCATGCGCAGTTCCTCTTCAATCAGCGGTGCGCCTGAGTGAGGCCGAAGCGCTGCCTCGATGAGGATCTTGATTCCCGTCAAGGGATTGCGAATTTCGTGAGCTACCCCTGCGGCAAGTTGACCGACCGCGGCCAGTTGTTCGGACCGAAGAATGTCGCGTTCCTGTTGTTGCAGTTTTTCGCATACTTCCCGCACGCGCCCGATGACGCGGTCGAGTTGCCGGTTGATCTCGCCCAGATCCTGCGAGGATTCTACCGTCATCGCTCCCACTTCCTGATCGAGATGGGCATGAACCGCCTGGACGCGAACCGATAGCCGGGCCACCGTCCGCGAAATCCAGCGTGCGATGGCGTAGCCGCACAGCAAGCCGCCCAGAGCACCGATGCAGCCGAGCACGATCAAGAGCGTCCGCCCAGCGCGTCTGACTTTCGCTGCGCTCGAGCGTTCTGTCCATGCGTTCGCGATGTTTGTTGGCCAGGTTCTGACAAGGAACGAGCAATTCGCGGACGGGATGTTGATCGGCCCAACGGGCCAGGTCATCGAGGTTTTGAAGGGTGGAAATCGGAATGCCGTCGGGGCCGAGCTGCAAACGATAGTTACGGTAGGCGCTTTCGATCTCATCGAGCAGGGGTGTATCATCGAGGTTCCTGCGCCTTGGCCATTGCCGCTTCAAACCCCTTTTGATCGGCCTTGACTTCCACGAGCCGGGTTTGCGAGGGGTTGGCTTCGTAGAGAAGCAAGCGCAAGCGAAGTTGGCGCAGGTGGATCTGAAGTTCCTGGGCAACCTGGACACTGGCGACGTCTTGTCCCACGGCGCGAGCGAGGTCGGTCTGGAGTTTGTTGATGTACCAAGTGCTGATGAGGCAAGCGACCGCGAGCAGTCCGCCGAGCACGACGATAGGCCAGGCGAGATGGAAGTGAAAGTAGCGCCGCATCTGCGATTGTCCTCGGCGGGCGAGTTATTACCCAATTGATTACCTAATTTACTCGATATTACCTAATTCAACCGGAAGTCTTGCGCCAGAAGGAGTTTCGACCGCGACCAAGGCGTCACGCTGAGTTGACAGCATCCGCGAAAGCAAACCTTGCAGGGGGTAATACACTCACTACTACCCTTACTTGGAGGTACTACGCTTACTCGTTTGTCGCTTGTAGTACCCTATTTATTACCCTATTTAGACGTTATTACCCTATTCTCCTCCACTTCGCGGTGCGTCCTTTGCCAAGGCATTCGATTTTTCCGTTCCTTTGCGTTTGCTGTAGAACTCGTCTCACCATATCCCGGCTTACGCCAGGACACGTGCGTTCCACGTCGGACAGCCCGAATTCCCCAAGCATTTTCTCAATTGCTGCTTCGATCAAAGCGGTTTTCGCCCCGCGTGGGCTTTTGACTTGTCCCGCCCGTTCTTCAAACAGAATGTAGGCCCGCCGGATGACCGCAAGAAAGTAGTTCAGCCACGGCAACAGGTCGTGTTTCCCTTCGTGCCATTTCTTTGAACTGGTTTCGAGTACGGCATAGTAATCCTCCTTCGATTCCTCGATGAGGCGTTCCAAGCTGATATATCGGCCGACTTCAAAGCCGTGTTGATAGATGGACAACACTGTAAGCAGCCGAGAGATGCGCCCATTGCCATCGCGAAACGGATGAATGCACAAAAAGTCGAGAATCAAGGAGGCTGCCGCAATCAAGGCGGGAATGTGTTGCTGGTCCAAGGCGTGGCGATAGAGAACGCAAAGCTCATCCGTCGCCGTGGGTGTTTCCGCGACAGAAACCGGACGAAATCGAATGCGGGGAGCCTTCCCTTCCCGAAATTCGATGATGTCGTTTTCAATCCGTTTCCATAGTCCGGCATCGCCTGCTCCGTGCTGGATCGTCTGATGGAGTTCTCTCAAGGTGTCTGGAACAATCGGCAGACTTGCCGGGTCCGTGTGGATGCGCTGAAGGGCGTTGCGGTAACCCTGGATTTCTTCTTCCGAGCGGTCTCTTGGTCGTGTGTTGCCGAGCACGAGAGGGCGAAACGCGAAGGTTCAACAGTAACGCCTTCGATGCGATTCGAGGACTCAACGCTTTCAACGATAGCCATCTCGCGCAAAGCTTTGAGAATTTGCGGCGATTGCTTGGTGTAAAGTTCTTGTCGCCCCTTCGCCTCCGTTATGTCGCTCATGAGCCAGACAGCGCTCATCGGCAGTCTGAAATGGGGTAGAACGCTACGGAACGTCATCACGCTCCACCCCCTTTAACGATCGAAAGTCTGACTGGTTGTCTGCGAAAACACTACTTCTTTGCTTCCTGAAAAACGGCAATCTTTGCGGCTACGCGGAAGGTTTCGTGACATTTGTTGCAAGTCCCGGCGAGATTCACCAGCGCCGATCGGCTGCCGGCGTAATCTTCTGCCGAGATTTGCTTGGCGACGTTGCTTGCGGAATCGCGCAGCTCCGCTGCCAGCTTCAGCCAATCGATTTGGCCCTGAGTTCTCGGTGGCCGCACCATCAGCAAGTTCCCCGTTTCACCAATTAAGAGCGCCTGTCCGCGAGCAAACTTCCAAGCCTCCGGCGTCGGTGGTTTTTCCGAAAGGAGCTTCTCTAACCTGCGCAGATTGGGCTCAGCTATCGCCTCCATCAGTAATTTCGATTCCGCGATCGGAACCGGTTTCGGCAGCGCAATGCGCGACGACAGCGGTACATCAGGCGCTGTCCGCGCTGTCGATGTGGGCGATGGCGCAACCGTAGGAAGTTTCAACTGCGTACCGCGCGGCGAGAGCGGTACATCGGGAGCCGTCTTCGTTTGCGAGGTGGCCGTCAAAGGGAGAATTACCGCGAAACTGAGAATCGCGATCAGAATACGAGCGCGGTACATGGTACGTCCTCATTTGGGGCAGGATGCCGAAGTAGTTGTGGATGGTGAATCGGGTATTTCCAGGTGAACCTCATCGCCGATGATGTGAACTTTATAGCACCCTATCGAGATGCGCGGGTTGTCGGCCCAGGCCCCATCCGCGAGCCGAAAGCGCCAGTAATGCCACGGACAGGTCACAATCCCCGCTTCGACGTATCCGCTGCTCAGGGAAGCCCCCATGTGCGGGCACATGTCGTCGATCGCGTGAAATTCGTTACCGGTGCGAAAGACGGCGATCGTCTTCTGATCGATCGTCACCGTTGCGGTGTCGCCATCCTTCAAATCGTCCACGTTCCCGACCCGGTGCATCGTTGCCATTATCCATTCTCATTGCGTTTGCGGTTTCCCTCATACAACAATCATCTTATTCTAACAGAAGAAGATTGGAACTTACAAATGCTGGAAATTGAAGCCAAATATCCTGTCTCTGATCTGGCTGTCCTGGAAATTCGGCTTCTTGCATCGGGCGCTACCTTGGCGGCAACGCGGGAAGATGCCGATTACTACCACAATGCGCCCGATCGCGACTTCGCACAAACCGATGAGGCGTTTCGTCTGCGCCGGATCGGCAATTCGAACTACCTGACGTACAAAGGACCAAAGCGCGACATCGAAACCAAGACCCGAACGGAGATTGAAGTCGAGTTTGCCGCGGGCGAGCAAGCAGCATCGGATTTATTGCGATTACTCGAGTCGCTCCGGTATAGGCCCGTGGCGATCGTCCACAAGAAAAGGCGGATCTATCGCCTACAGCGGGAGAGGTTTAGGGTCGAAGTCAGCCTGGATGAGGTGGAACAGGTCGGAACCTTCGCGGAAGTGGAAATCCTTGCGGATGAAAGCGATTTTCCCGCAGCCAAGGTCGAATTGCTTGCGCGTTGCCGCCGATCTGGGATTGAATCAATCGGAACGGCGCTCCTATTTGGAAATGTTGTTGGCCGCGCAGTAATGGCGCACCTGTTTGAAAGGTTGGGACTCATGCATTGCCCGATTGCAAACACCATTGCCGAGGTTCGATCGATCATCACCAGTGCGAAAAATGCTCGTAAAACGATCGGCTTCATTCCGACGATGGGGGCATTGCACGCCGGACATGCGGGCTTGATTCGTACGGCTCGTTCGCAAACCGACTTCGTCGTCGTCTCGATCTTCGTGAACCCGATGCAGTTTGGACCCAAGGAAGACCTCGACAAATATCCGCGCACACTGGAAGCGGATCGCCAGTTGTGTGCAGCTGTGGGAACGGATTTGATTTTTGCGCCTGCGGCAAAGGAAATGTATCCTGATGGCTTCGCCACAGCTGTCGAAGTTCAGGGGCTTCAAGATGTCCTGTGCGGCGTGGCCCGGCACGGGCACTTTCGGGGCGTGGCAACCGTCGTGCTGAAACTCTTCAATATCGTGCAGCCCGGCGTGGCCTATTTTGGACAGAAAGATGCTCAGCAGGCACTGATCCTGGAGCGCATGGTGCGGGATCTGGACGTTCCGGTGAAAATAGAGGTTCTGCCGACGATTCGGGAAGCAGATGGGCTTGCGATGAGTTCAAGAAATCGTTATCTCGATTCTTTGCAACGATTGCAGGCACCGGCTCTGTTTCGGGCTTTGGAAGCCGTCCGAATCATGGTCGAAAACGGGCAGCGGGATGTGAGAACTCTGGAAGCACGCCTTGCGTCGGAGATTGCCGCGCTTTCCGCAGCCCGGCTCGATTACGCCCACATTCTCGATGCCTCGACCCTGCAACCGATCGAGGCATTGGATCGTCCTGCTTTGGCAGCGCTCGCGGTGTACTTCGGTTCCACCCGACTCATCGATAACGCGATTTTGATGCCTTGAGGCCGGGAGAATTCATGGCCCATCCACTGTTCGGTCCCGATGTTCGCTACATGCTGGCGGAAAACAATTCCGCTTCGATGAAGGCGTTTTGCGAAACGCTCCATCCCAGCACTATTGCGGAAACCTTGACTGAAGATGAATTCACCCCGGAACAGGTTTGGACCGTACTGCGACACACCGGCGTGCGCGAACAGGCCGCGATCTTTGAATATTTCCCGACCGCCTGGCAGTTGAAACTGGTCGAGGGCGCGGGCCGGGAACAGATGGCGAAGCTCATCGAGCAGATGTCGCACGACGACCGCGTCGATCTCTTGCGCAGGCTCAGTCCTCAGGTCGCGGAAGGCTTATTACGGCTCGTCGATGAGGTCGATCGGCGCGACATCGCCACGCTGTTCCGCTATGCCGAAAATACCGTCGGGTCGCTGATGACCACGGACTACGCCTGGCTGCCCACGACCTTGACGGCCGGGCAAGCGATCGATCGGCTTCGGCAACAAGCGCCCGATCGGGAAACGATCTATTATGTCTACATTGTCGATGAAACCACTCGTAAGCTCGCAGGGGTAGTCTCCTTGCGGGATCTCATCCTGGCCGATCGCAATACACTCGTCCGCGACATCATGGAGAAGGATCTCCTGACACTCAAAGCGGGCGACGAAAAAGAGAAAGCCGCAGAGGCCGTAGCCCGCTACGACCTACTGGCGCTGCCGGTGGTCGATGAAGAGGATCGGCTCGTCGGCATCGTCACGCACGACGACGTCATCGATTTGATCAGAGCGGAAGCAACCGAAGATATGCAGAAGCAAGCGGGCGTCGGCTTGATTACCGAGAATTATCTGGAGGCAAATTTCCTTACGATCTGGTGGAAACGGGCGGGCTGGTTGGCGTGTTTGTTCGGTGCGGAGTTACTCACCTTCACAGCCTTGGCAGATTCTGAAGATGCCATCAGGACCATCATGGTATTGAGTCTGTTCATACCCTTGTGTCTTTCCACGGGTGGCAATTCCGGCTCTCAGGCGGCAACGCTCATCACGCGATCGCTGGCTCTGGGTCATTTTGGTGTCGCCAATTGGAAGCGAGTGCTTCGACATGAGTTGATGATGGGGACAGTCCTGGGATTGACGCTGGGATTTGTCGCATTCTTTCGGGGTGCAGCAACTTCGGGAGATCTGCGCAGCGACAAGAGAGAACACGAAGAAAGTTTCGATGTGATGATTCCTGTCGATCAGGATTTGCGGCCGGCAGAACATGGTAAATATCTTCTCCCCGAAGGAACCGTTCTCGCCACCAGTGTTGCCCAAAAGCGAGTCATGCAGATATTCCTGCCTCAAGGAAAGGAAGTCAAGGAAGTTCTCTCCGACGATCCCGATAAAAAGAGATTTCGTTTCCCGGCAAAGTCGGTAACGCGCACGGAGACCGTTGGACGCTGGGCGCTTGCTCTGGTCATTGCTCAGGCAGTGGCAGCGATTTGCTTGTGGGGGACACTCATCGGTGCGATGCTGCCGCTGGTACTGCGGGCCCTTGGTCGGGATCCTGCACTGGCTGCGAGTCCCTTGGTTGCCACGTTTGTCGATGTTACGGGAATCTATCTGTACTTCCAGATTGCGAAACTGTACTTGTTGTGAGTTCAACCAACGACGGAGGATCTTGTTTCCGAATGAATAGTTCCTGGCGAATCGGCAGAATCTCGGATATTCCCGTCTACTTTCACTGGACGATGGGTTTGCTGCCGTTGTTCGTATTCGTGCGCGGCTACGTTGTCGAATCGGGCACCGAACTTTTTCTGCAGATGAGCCTGGTTTTTGCGCTGTATGCCTGTCTGCTGTTTCACGAGGCCGGGCACGTACTGGTCGCATCGATGCTCAAGCTGCCTTTCCGCGACATTACCCTCTATCCGATCGGCGGAACGCATCGGCTGACCTGCCTGAGCGAACACCCCTGGCAAGAAGTGTGGGTTGCCCTGGCCGGCCCCGCAGTGCATGGGCTAATCGCGGGGACGATCGCGTGCTTTACCCTGATTGCGGGAATGCCGCTGTCGCCGGCTGAGAGAACAGAACCGTTCGGCGAAGTTTTCTGGAATCGGCTGCTCTGGTTGAACGTGATTCTGGCCGTGCTCCATTTGCTGCCCTGTTTCCCACTGGATGGAGGCCGACTTTTTCGAGGAGCCTTAGCACTCTCCGCGCGCCGGCTGCGCGCTACGGAAGTGGCCGCGCTGCTAAGTTCTTTCATCGCGATTGTTTTGCTCATCCTGGGGATGATCTGGATCAATCAACTATGGGGTGGGATGTTGATGGTTCTGGGTATCATCGTGCATATCAGCGGCCAGCAGGAACTGATGCATGCTTATTACTTCGCATCGCTACAGCACGCACCTGCGGTCCTCCCGGGCAGCAGCCCGCCGATCCAAGCGCCGGTGGACCACGTCATCGAAGATGAAGCCAAACCGGCGGAATCGAACTTTACCGGCTTTACCTGGAGTCCCAGGAATCGCCTCTGGATTGAATGGTACAACGGTACTCCGATTGCCGCCAATGCTCTGATCGGAGATTGAAAATGCCAGGGAAGTCCAACCCGATACCGAGTCCTGCGGCACCGCGCGAGGAGGTTCCGAGCGCAAAGCCTGGCTGGTTTCAGACCGCCATGATGGGACTCGGCGACTGGTCCGCATTTTCATTTCGCGCCTTGTGGGGTGTCTTCGACAGGCATCTTCGGTTCCGTACCGTCGTGCCGATCTTTTATAACATTGGCGTCAACAGCGTCGGCGTAATGATCGTCACGGGGTTATTCCTGGGACTGGTGCTGGCCGTTGAAGCCTATGCACAATTTCATCCTTACGGTCTGGATACAGCCCTTGGCACCATTAGCAACAATGCGATTTTGAGCGAACTTGGCCCAGTCCTTGCGGGGATCATGTTGGGTGGGCGAGTTGGCAGTTCGATGGCTGCGGAACTCGGGACGATGCGCGTGACCGACCAGATCGATGCGCTAGCCTGTCTGGGAGTTGATCCGGTCCATCACCTGGTGACGCCGCGCTTCCTGGCTTGTCTGCTCATGATTCCGCTTCTGACCGTGCTCGCAGACTCGGCCGGGATTGTGGGCAGCACGCTCATCTGTGTTTACGCCTACGGCATCGAATCGCACCATTACTGGGAACATACCCTGCGCTTTGTCGGATCCTGGGATGTGCTGACCGGTTTGTTCAAGTCCATCATCTTCGGTGGCGTGCTGGCTCTGATTAGCTGTCATCGAGGTTTCCACAGCAAGGGCGGCGCGGAAGGTGTGGGCCGGGCTGCGACCCAAGCGTTCGTCTTTTCGTTTCTGGCGATCCTGATTCTCGACTTCTTCCTGGTCTTTTCCCTGAACGCGGTGCGTCCCTTGATCATGCCGGTGCCGCCCAGAGCGGGTTTTCAGTGATAATCGATCATTCTCACTCCATCGCACCCAGTGGTTTACCATCTGCCCGTTTCACATCCAGCTTTAACACATAGACCTGGCTCTTCGTATCAACTGCCCAGAAGAGATTTCGTTTGGTATCATACATCATTCCCAGCGACACATTCCGACCCTTTGGTCCGGAGGGATCTTCACCAGCGATCTTCAACGAGACCCACCGGTTGTTCGCGCAATCGTAGGCCGGTGTCCGGCGAAATCCATCGGCATCCGGCGGAAGCGTGCAACCCGCCAGCAGCACATCTTGCTCGGCGTGGTAACGTATCTGAGAGAGATAGGGGATACTCTTGGCTTCCTTCATTCCTAGCGGCGATAGTTTGCGAACCTTCTTGGTCTTCCACTCCATTTCGTGAATCTCACCGTCGTATTCCGCCTTATCTCCATAACCCTTGCGAAAGAAGAGGAGTCGATTTCGCTTGGAATCGTACACCAGCGTTGAATTGTCGACGACGGCACCGGGAAGTTTCTCGCCCTCGGTTTTTTCCTGGATCCAGGTGCCCTTGTGGTCGGGCTGCAACAGATATAGCTCGCCGTTTTGAGTCCAGCAAACCACGCCATCGGGTGTCGGAGTTAATGTAAGCGTGTAGAAACAACTATCGTAACTCATCCCCTTGGGTTTGCTCTGTCGAACGCCGTCCCAGTCCAGTTTCTTCGGATCGTAGTAGTACGTGTGCTTGGGCCGGCCCACAAAAACCATCATTCCCAGCCTGGTTTCGTAGGCATAATTCTGATAGGTGTGGCCCGTGATCCAGGGTCTTCTGTTGAAGTTCCAGCCATCCGGATATTCGGTATTGGTATAGAGCTGGCCGAGCGGAAACTCGACCGGAAAAGGAAGTTCCCAGCGATTCGTCGCCAGATGAAAGTGAAGGACATCGGTTCCACCGTGGGCACTGTGACCACCCGACCAACGGAGAATGACATCGTGATCGGGATCGAGAACAGCGGTGCCCCAATCGCGATTCATCTGCGGCAAATGGGGAGGCTTGGTCATTTTCCAGGTGTTGACCGGCAGTTCATCGAGCCATTTCGAAAAAGCATCTCGATCCGGATGAGGCTCCTGCATGAAATAGGAAGGTTGGAACGGGCCAGTGCGATAAACCCGTTGCGGCGATTCAACTCCCTTCTCTTTTCCTTTCCAAATATTGGCAGCGATGTCGTATATCCATTCACCATCGTTGAGATCTTTGTATTGCCCACCCATATAGTCGGTGTTGTTGGCGTAAGTGTAACCTCCCGAGAGAGTGATGGTGCCATCGCCATTGGCCTTGAGTATATGATTCGCTCGTGGCGGAGGCGATTCTTTCGGCAATCGGGGAGTCCATTGCTTTTTCGCCGGATCGAAAAGCCAGACATCGTTCATCAAGTAATCGAGATGATCGCCGCCGAAGAGGAAATAGCGTTTCGATTTCGGGTCGTAAACGATGGGACTTAGCGCGCGGGGTGTAGGTTCGGCGAGAAGCAGATCAAATAGACTTTCCGCTTCGATACGAGAATCGTTGATTTCTTGTAGAAGTCCCTGGACTGTGAGATCCTTGCGTAACTGACGCCCACGTTTAGCGTTTGCTGATCGCTGTTGCAATCGTTCGCAAACAACGGCTAAGAATTGCGCATACTCAGGTTTCAGATCCCTTTGCACCGCTTCCAACTCGATGTTTTGCGCAATGACACGAATGAATCCGGCCATGAGGTCAAGTCTTGACAGAAGTTGATTCTCCCATATTCCGTGATCCACTTTGCCACCGTCAAAATATGCTCGTCGGTAGATCGGTTGGGTTTTCAGGCTCTTGAGAGCACTTTCAGCAATTTTTGGTTCGAGCCAGCGTCTAAACTCGTTCGAAATATCCACCCACTTCCCATCCATTTTGATCCGGGTATGTCCCTTTCCATCTTCAGATCGTTGATCCTGTCCACCGAAGGCCAGTCCTTGACCTTCGGGTTCCTCGCATACCGCTCCCCAGATGATCGGTTGCTTCAGATCAACCGAAGGCAGTCGATAAGGTTTTGAGGGGTCCGGGCGTGGAGCGGTTGCGGATAAAAGCGCAAGAAGCGATAGCGTGGAGAGAAACATGCAGACTCCTGGAGAAAGAGATTTCCGGTTGTCCGCGAAAGCTGTGGAGAACAACTGGATTTTGTTCCATGCAATTTGTTGAAACCGAGCCGAAGGCGAGCGTCGGGGCGTTAGCCCGACGTGGGCTTTCTCCATCAAACGCTTGGTTTCTCTCAGGTAACCGAGGAATCGGATTGGTTTTTGGGGCGGAAGCCCACGTCGGGCTAACGCCCCGACGCTCGCCTTTGGCTCGCCGTAAAACTATCATCCCCACACGATTCGCGGTGAACCAGATTCCCAAGTAATTCATTCAACTCGGCTTCATTCGTGTTTGCGGTTTATTCAACGGATGTTGTTCAGCGCGCCGATCTACGAATACCGCGACCCATTCTGCAAGACGTTCGCCCAGTTTTCGGCAGGCGGCTTGCGATTCTTCGGATCGTGGTTCGCGCGCAGTTACCGCACCATAGTGTAATGTCATCAGCGGGCTGACGTAATCCGTTACTCCAAAAACCAGAAAGCCGAAGTTCATCAACACGGTGTTAATCGCCTGGCAGGCCAACTCCGCACCGCCGGCCCAGCCGCCGGATGAAGAGAACGCGCAGCCGATCTTGCCATCCACCGTGAACCAGTGTTCGTTCATGACTTCATCCCAGAATCGCTTCATCTGCCAGGAGAGAATCCCCAGATTGGTCGGGCTGCCAACGGCGATTCCATCGCACCAGATCACATCTTGTGCCGTTGCATCGTTGATATTCCGGGACCGTACTTCCATACCGGGAATGGCTGCTGCGCCCTCGGCGACAAGCTGTGCCATCTTCGCAGTGTGACCGCTGTTGGAATGAAATAAAACCAGAATCTTTCCCATTGCACCCTCATGTGTTGAGCCTGGAAAGTCAAGAGTATGGCAATCGCTCCCGGAATCGAGGGGCTGTTGCAGATCGATTCCTACCAATGGATATACTGAGGCAAAAGGCTGCGACGCCGAACTCAATGGCAGAGTTTCTCACCAAAATCGTGGAGCACATTTAATGAGCCGAATTGAACCGCTCGCGATCGACGAGACCGATCCATCAGCCCGCACACAACTCGAAGCGCACATTGCCAAGTATGGCCGGGCCACCAATATGAAGCGAACCCTGGCACGTTCGCCGATGGTTTTGCATTCCTACATGCACTGGTACGACCTGCACGCTGAGGTAGTAGGATTTCTGGGCGAACGGGCGGCGATGCTTTTCGCTCATGCGATTTCGACCCAAATCGATTGCCTCATCTGTTCAACATTTTTTCGACGCTGGCTAATCCAGGCCGGTGAGAACCCGGATGCCTTGCAACTGACGGAGCGCGAACAGGTTCTCATCGATTATGGCAGGCAACTGGCTCGCAATGCCAATCAAGTCTCGGATGAACTATTCGGCCGACTCGCTGCTCAATTGAAGGCCGATGAGATCGTAGTGCTCACCGGTTTCGCCGGCCTGATGATCGCGACCAACCTTTTCAACAATGCCCTCAAAGTCGATCTAGATGAATATCTCTATGCTTTTCGAAAGGAGCCCAGCACATGAGCGATTTGAAAGGGAAGGTTGCTCTCATCACCGGCGCAGCCCACGGACAGGGACGTGCCACGGCTTTGGCACTGGCGGGGGAAGGCGTGCATATTGCCGTACTGGATGTGGCTAAACAACTCGATTATCCTGGGTATGCGCTGGGAACTTCCGAAGCGCTCGAAGCGCTGGTGTCGGAATGCCAGGCGCTGGGCGTGAACGCGTTGCCGTTGGTTTCGGACGTGCGCGATAATCCGTTAGTGGCCCAGGCTGTCGCTTGGACGATCGAACGGTTCGGCAAGATCGATATCCTCTTCAATAACGCTGGGATTTGCGGATATGGATTAGCTCACGAAATCTCCGAAGCAGCCTGGGATGCAATGATCGATATCAATCTGAAAGGGGCCTGGATTGTCGCCCGTCATGTTATTCCACAAATGATTCAGCGCAAAAGCGGGGTCATCATCAATAACTCTTCGGTCCTTGGTCTGCGAGGTGCTTCGCGGCTAAGCCATTATGCAGCAGCGAAGTGGGGTCTGGTGGGTTTGACGAAATCCTGGGCGATCGAATTGGCCCCCTACAACATTCGCGTGATCTCCATCCACCCAACCGGCGTGAACACGCCAATGAACGATGGACTGGCGGCCCTGGAAGGACTGACTCCGCGAGAAGTCGCCGAGCGATCGGCCGGCAACCTTCTTGCCGTACCCTGGATCGAACCTCAGGACGTGGCAGATGCGGTGGTCTACCTATCATCGGATCGGGCACGGTTCATCACCGGCTCGCAGTTTGTTATCGATGCCGGGTTGCTCAGTCGTTAGGAGCTGTCGAGAACGGTTTCGATGAAACGATTTTGTACCGAACGAAACGACCTTACTTTGCATTTTCGGCAATCAGTTTTTGCAGGGCAATACCGGTCACGCGGGCTATGCCGTGTTGTCTCTCTTGCAAGAGCGGGATGAGGATGGGAACAGCATTCCTGGCATTCTTTCCCATTTCTCCGATACTTTGGATAACTAGCTTTTTGGTCCAATGTTCAAGCAAGTCATCCTTGTTTTTCAATGCCTCAACCATTACCGGCAGCGTGAGTTTCGTGTCACGCTTCAGTTGCCAAATCGCAATTGCAGCGTAAGCTCGGACCTCTTGGTGCTTATCCACAAGCGATTTTCGCAATGCTTCCAGTATTTCTTTGTCCGCATGTCCAATCTGCCCCAGCGAGCGTGCCGCGTAAGCACGGTCATAGTATAACGGATCGCCCAGCACCGTGGTAAGTGCTGGCACAGCCTCTATTGCAGCTGGCCCAATGTGGCCAAGCGCCATGGCAGCATCCATGCGCACAAGGATCCCATATCGACAGATCTGCTTTCAGCATTTCCACGAGTAACGGAACCACTGCCTTGCCTTCCAGTCCAAGAATCTTCCCCAAGGTGACGGCGGCTTGACGTCGCACACCTGCGTCAGGATCTTTGAGTGCGCACGTTAACGCCGGGGCGGCAGCGATCGCCGCCGGCATCATCAGATTGAGATTGAAAGCCGCTTGGTAACGAACATCCGGGTCGTTGTGCTTTAGCCGATCGATTAATTCCGCTACTTCCTTTTCACTTTGGGGACCGCGATGAAATAATGCCAAGCCCGCGGCGGCCTTGGCGCGAATCTCGGCATCAGGGTCATTCAGCGCTTCTGCAAATACCGGCACCGATTTTTCCACGTATTCATAGTCCTTATCTTTCTCCAAATCCGTAGACACCGTGCTGAGGAGGCAGCTTATTGCATTCCGCCGCACTTTAGGATCGTTGTCCTTTGCCAGCTTTGTCCAAGTTGATAGCGGCATCCCCTGATAGACAGGCTCGTCAGCACTACATTTGCTTGTTGTCGCCACAACAACTGTGGAAAGGACTGCAAGGAGAGCGCGTGTCATTACGAATCGGTACATCGTACAATTCTCCCAAAAAAGCTGGCAAAAACTGCCCGCCTTCCCAATCGAATACGTCTAAGTAATTATAGAGCGGGGCTCTCGTATTGTCGGATCATTCGACTCAAGTGCGTGGTCAAGCCTTATTTTTGAGGTAAAGTCGAATCGGTCGATGATCTTTACCTCGAAGAGGCCTCTTCGAGGTAAAGACAATTGCAGTTCATTTCTTCACGGAGGAAGGGGAAACTGTTTCTCCCAGTCCGCCAGCGCCTGGCGAAGTTCCGCGATCATATCGGGATACTGGTCGGCCAGGTTTTTTTCTTCGCCGGGGTCAAGGTCCAGATCGTAAAGCAGCTCCTCTTTCCGATCGCGAATGTATTTCCATTTTCCACGCCTAAGCGCTGACTGGCCAACTGGCTCATCTGGCCGGACCACCCGCCAAAAGAAGGTTCGCTCTTGTGGGGGCATCTTGCCTGTCAAAACGGGAAAGATGTCCTGCCCATCCAGTGGCGGGTGCCTGGGTGGATCGATCTGTGCCGCCGCAAGGATCGAAGCCGTGATATCCAGAGTAGTGATCGGCTGCGTTGAGATAGTTTCTTCCGGCAGTACACCTGGCCAGCGCGCGATACAAGGCACGCGGATGCCTCCTTCCCACAAGGTATATTTTCCGTGAGAGAAGGGGCCGTTGTCGGAGAGGCGTTCCCCACCATTATCGCTGCAAAAGATGACCAGCGTATTTCCGGCTAGATTCTTACGCTCCAACGATTTCAGAACCTGACCGATCGATAGATCGAGGTGCTCCACCATCTCGATGTAATCGGCACGGGTTCCGGTTGTCGGGCCATAGGTCTTGCTGTCGCGGATGTCTTCCGGTTGATTCGGTTTCTGAAACGGCCAGTGAGGCGCGTTGTAGGCCAGCTCAAGAAAGAAAGGCCGGTCGGCGCTGGCTTCGATGAAGTTGGTCGCGCGTTGCGTGATGCGATCGGTCAGATACCCGTCCCTATCCACCAGTTCGGTATTTTCGTAGAGACCGGGATCACCGTTGGCGTCCCTGTGGGAGTAATAATCCAAGTCGGCAGCCAGGAAACCGAAGAATTCATCGAAGCCATGCGCATTAGGCGGCAAACTTGTTCCTGTATCCCAGATGCCATTTGCCGAATAGAGCAGTGCGGTAGCCGGCATTCTTGAGCATTCGAGGCAAACTGCCATCCGTTGCCGGCAGCCCGCGATTTTTTTCATCGTAGCGGATAACCCAGTCAAAACCCGAGCGCTGTGGATATCGGCCCGTCATCAAGGCAGCGCGCGTCGGCGAACAGACGGGAGCACTGGCATAGGCGTCCGTGAGGCGAACACCTTGTTTCGCCAGCGCGTCCAGATGAGGTGTGCGAATGTCCCGGCAGCCGTAACAACTGAGATCGCCATACCCCAGATCATCCACGAGAATAAGAATGATGTTGGGTCGTTGCTCCTTGCGAGCACCATTACGGCAGGCCTCCCGCCCCAGGGCAAAGACGGAACCAACGACCAGGATCAAACCGAGCCATTTTACCATCCTCTTTGTCCCATCCTGCGACAGGATTGGTTTCACAATGCCGCCTCCGGTACTAAATCGGACAGGATTCCTTCGCTCGCTAGTCTGGGACAGGACCAGACCAGGAAAAACAGAGCTTGCCGTGCCCATCGTTGCGCTGGGTGTGGCGATACAAATCCACTCCCCTTGGATAGTGCCAGATCGGCCTGGGTTGCGCAAGGCAAGTCGGGTACATTGCACGCGCAAGGCCAGAACCTCTTCGATCTTCGGTCGAGTTTCACCCAGGGTATGAAGTTCTCGACGAGCTTCGATTCTCACTTTCTCCAGGCGTTCGGCGATGGGTTGAATTTCCGGCCGGTGTTTCGCTTCGTCTTGCAAATGGTCGATCGCAGCGCCCGCGAGACCAAGAGCCAGGCACGAGGTTTCCAGACCCCCGCCGCCTCCTTTGCCAAGCACCTGTTCTTCCGGCCCAGCGAGAATTTGCTCGCGCTCAACGACGACGCCAAGACAACGAACCAGGCTGGTGCGCGATCCTCTCAGTGCGGCCAAAACCATGGGAGGTTCGATCGCGATACCCGGTAGTTTCGTGGGCAAGACCAAGAGAATCTGCCGGCCATCTTCCTGGGTTGCACCAACGACCAGGGCATCCGCGTGATCCGCCCCAGTAACCCAGGGAATCTCGCCGTCAAGGCGAATTCCTCCACCCTGCAATCGCTCCGCTCGAAGCACAGGGGATTGATGTTGCCTCGACGTGGTCAACTGGGAAAGCCCGACCGTCAGAAACATCGTGCCTTGAGCCAGCGCTGACAAATAACGCTCCTGCAAAGCCGGGACTGGATAAGCCAATAGCCGGCGTACCGCTGCCTCGCGCTGACTAAGAATAAAAGTCGTTGTGAGACAGGCGCTCGAAAATTGCTCATTGCCGCTCAAGATTTCCACGGGCGACAAACCGGTTCCACCGAATTCAGTGGGGATTCCCCATGTCAATGCGCCCGATTGCCGGAGCTGTTCCCAGGACTGAATAGGCCAGTCGGAAAGGGTATCTGCTGCCTCGGCATGGCTGCGTAGAACATTCAAGGTATCAGAGGAAACAGCACCCATCTCGCGATCCTTGAATTATGCAAAAATGTCCGAAGTGCAATCGCCCCCAGGATAGCGCATCTCATGGGCACGGGCCGGACCATCGGGTTCCTTGCCGAAGTCTACGAAGAAGGCTTCATTGATTTTCAAGCCGCCCTTTTCCGTAGCGCAGTCCAGTTGCAGGAGGTGCGAGCCGAGCTTGCCGATATCGGGGTAGAACTGGTTATCCCAGACACTCAACAAAGAGTTGGTGACATACAGACGTTTGCCGTCGAGACTCAGTTGCAGCATCTGCGGCCCGCCGCGCAGCTTGTTCTTGCCGAGTTGGGATGCTTTGCCGATCATCCCGCCTACCCACACTTGCCCGGTCAGCTTGGGATTGCGCGGGTCGCGGATGTCGTATTGCCGAATATCGCCGTGAAGCCAGTTGGCGAAGTACAGAAATCGGTCGTCCATCGAAATCACCGAATCGGTAATGAGCGAGGGCACAGGAAAATCGACGCCTCGAACTTCAACAGGTGGGATATCGATCACCTTCTCGACCTTCCAATCATCCTTGGCCTTGTGCCAGTGCCAAACGGTGCTGCTCAGCGCTGCTCCGACAAATCCATGCACGCTATCGGGATTGTGGCAAAAGCGAACTTCCAGTGGAATTCTGCCACTGGCCCCGAGGTCGACGGTCTGGGCGATAGTGCGTTTTTTCCAGTCCCAGAAATGAAGTCGGGTGCCATACTTCCCGGCCTGGACATCCTGGGGATTGAAGCCCTTGCTAAAAGTCTTGGGAGCGCCCCATTCGCTGGACACCATCACATTGTGTCGGGGCTGATACCAGAAATCGTAATTAAAGTGCATCCCCTCGACGCTTTTCTCCCATCGTCCCGCGACATCGAACGCGGCATCGAGAAGCAGGAATCCGCCCGGCCCATCGCCATCGGCATCGCCGAGCATTGCGATCATGACGTTGCCGTCGGGCAAGCAATGAACCGTATGCGGGGCGGTTAGTTTCGTCTTGTTCGCAATCGTCGCCCGTTCAATGGTCTTGTGCAATTTCGGAGCTTTGGGATTGGCAGCATCCACGATATAAACTCGGCCCGATTTCAGACCGGGCAGAATGAGATAGCGGCGTTCCTTATCCTGATCGGCGTGGCAGGAACTGCAGGTGTTCCAGCCAAAATGATGCAACTCATCATCGAGATTCGGCATGGGTAGACGATGAATGACCTTGGAGTAGTTCGCCGAATTCGGATCGACGTCGACTGTGGCCAGATAGTCCGGTTTGCGAATATCGGTGCCCGTATAGAGTGCGATCACATGCAACAGTTTTTCCGCCGGAGCTTTCATGGCGTCCGCAGGGGATGCATACCCCGGCCCAGCGGATGCGGGGGAAGCTTGGTATGAACCGCCGAGCGTTGCGACGGCGGTTGTGGAAAGAAATTCGCGTCGATTCATGGGCAGTCTCCCCAAAAAACCATTGCTATTGCTTGAAGAGGAAATGACAGGCGCAGTTATTACTACCAGGTCATATTGGTTATGATAAGAGAAATCCGAATATCCTGACCAGAACTCGAAGCACAAATCAAACGATTGCGAAGGCGCATCGCCGCCACATTTGTGCAATTGTTGCCGTTCGCCAAGTTCCCATCACTTTCTTCAATTCGGCGCTTGTAATCACAGACACAAAACGGCTATGCTCAAATGAATAATTTCCTGCCGGAAAAGAGGTCGCCCCGATGCCTTCGAAGTGGTTAGACCCCGATCAGGTTGGCGCGAGGAGTTACGAAAACTCGCCAAGGCGCAGCAACGCCTTTTGCCCAAGCAGGCTCCCGTCGTTCCGGGATTTGAAGTCCATCTCGCTTTTCGCCCGGCGTTTATCGCCACGGGCGACTATTACGACTTCTTTCGCCGACCGGACGAACGCATGGCCCTGTTCATTGGGGATGGCAGCGGCCATGGTCCAAGCGCCTGCATGCTCATGGCCATGATGAGGGCCATGCTGCATACGCATCCCTCTTTGCATCGGGATGCCGGCGGCACTCTGGCGGTTACCAGCAAAATGTTTCAGCAATTGATTCCTTCTGATATGTTTATGACAGGGCTCTATTTAATTTTTGACGACAAGGCAGGTGAGGTGCAATGGGCGGCAGCAGGACATCATCCCCCCATTCGCGTCAAGCCGAACGGTTCGATTCCACCTGTGGATCTCGATCTCGGCGATATTCCGCTGGGTATCTACGTTGATGGCGAAGTTCGGTATCAGTCGGTATCGTGGCAGCTTGAGCCGGGAGAAAGGCTGCTGTTATTCACCGATGGGCTTTATGAGGCGCAGAACTATTACGGTGAAAAATTCGGACGCTGTCGGCTCGATTCCCATTTGCGAGAAACCCGCCAACAATCGCTGAGGCAGATGGTGGAAGGACTGGTGACAATGGCCGTTGGCTATATCGAAGGCGCGGAATTTGAGGATGACTTCACGATTATGGGCGTAGAACGCTGCCCAACATGAAACGCTGTCGGGAGAAGATCATGGAACTAAGCAATGGCCGAAATTTCCTGTTAGTGCAGCCTGCCGCCAACATCTGGGTAGTGCGGTTTACCCGGCCCGACTCCAGGGAACAGCTCGACGGCGCGGGCGTGGAGGATTGCGATCTGTATCATGATCTACGTTCAGAGGTACTGAATCGTCTTGCACCCGGTGAAGCTTTGGTGCTCAATTTCGGCCTGGTTCATTACTTCCCCACTGCCTTCTATCAGGTATTATTACAGGTACGTGAAGGTGTGCTAAAACACAAAGCGCGCATGATCCTGTGCGGCTTTGCACCGGAGATTCAGGAAAGCATTCGCCTCTTCAAGGGCGACAAGATATTCGAGGTCGTTTCCTCCGAGGAACATGCGGTCCGTCAATGTTCAGAGCCGCCGCCGGTGAGCAAGTATTAAATTCCTTTTAACCACGAATACCACGAATAAGACAAAACAAAAACATAGTAGACTTCGCGGTTCGCCCCATCGTTTGCCGCTCTGCGGCGAACGTCTTCTCTTGCCGCTCCGCGGCTATGCGCTCCACCAACCGTGCGCGTTGGTTTATCGGAGTCGGCCACCGACCGAGGCGGTCTAAGCCGCGGAGCGGCAAGACAAAAGACGTTCGCCGCAGAGCGGCAAACGATGAGCTAACGCTCAACAAAGTCAATCATCCAAACGAGTTGACCATGCAAAGGCAGCGGACAACATGGTGCTATTTGGCGGTGCTGGCACTGCTGGCGAGTTGCGGTCTGGGCGCGTTCGCTGCTGAGGGCACCGACAAGAAAGATGAACCCAAGCCACTTCGACCTGAGATCGTCAAGGCTTGGCGGGATGCCGGCGCTGAAGTCGGTTGGATGAAAAGGGACGAATTCGGCTGGGGTCAGTTTCGAGAGAGCAAGATAGTCGAGACCGGAGCTATTCCAGCGTTTGGCTTCTTAATGGAAGAAGCTAAGGCCGTCAAACTGCCCGATCCCGGGTCGGCGTTCGGTCTGGACCTCTGTGGCTCGCCGGTATCGGATACGGGTTTGAAGGAGTTGGTTGGCCTGAGTAGCCTGCAATCCTTGAACCTCACTTGCTGCGCAAACGTGACGGATACGGGCCTGGCGGAGTTGGCTGGCCTGAAGAACCTGCAATCCCTGGATCTCACTCACACGCAGGTAACAGATTTGGGCCTAAAGAAATTGGCCGGTCTGAAGAACTTGCAAGACCTCAACCTCGGTAGAACCAACGTAACAGGTGCGGGCCTCAAACAACTGGCTGGACTGAACAGTCTGCGATCTCTGACTCTCGACTACGATCAGGTAACCGGAACGGGTTTGAAGAATCTGGCCGCATTGAAGAACCTGCGGGCGCTGAATTTGAGTCTAACCAGAGTAACGAACTCGGACATCAAGGAGTTGGCGGGACTGAAGAGCCTGCAAACGCTGAACCTTGGCAACACGAACGTATCCGATGGGGGATTGAAGTTCTTGGCCGAACTGAAGAACCTCCAATCGCTGAGCCTCTACTCTACGAACCTAATGGGCAAGGATCTGAAGGAACTGGTCGGACTGAAGAACCTACGATCACTGGACCTTCGTGAGACGAAGGTCACAGATGCGGGTCTGAAGGAATTGGCTGAGTTGAAAAGCCTGCAATCTCTGAATCTCGCCGACACCCATGTAACGAATGTTGGAGTGAAGGAACTGGCCGGACTGAAGAACCTGCAATCGCTGAACCTCGGCAGCACAGACGTAACGGATGCGGGTTTGATGGGGCTAACCGACCTAAAGAACTTGCAAACGCTTGACCTCGCCAACACGATAGTTACGGATGTGGGCCTCAAGGAACTGGCGGGACTGGAGAACCTGCAAACGCTAAACCTCGATAATACGGAACTAACGGACAAGGGCCTCAAGGATCTATCTGGCCTGAAGAACCTCCAAGTACTGAACCTCGACAGCACTGCGCGTAACGGACAAGGGTCTGAAGGGGTTGGCCGAACTGAAGAACCTGGAATCGCTGAGTCTCGACTCTACGCGCATAAACGACGCGGGTCTGAGCGAACTGGTAGGACTGAAGAACCTACAATCGCTGAGGCTCTACTCTGTGCATGTAACGAACAAGGGTCTGAAGGAACTGGTCGGATTGAAGAACCTGCGATCGCTGAACCTCCGTGGAATGGCGGTCACGGATGAGGGTCTGAAAGAACTGGCTGGAATAAAGAGCCTACAATGGCTGTACCTCGATGGGGCGAAGGTATCGGATGCTGGAATCACCGAACTCGAAAAGGCCTTACCGACACTCAGCATTGACATAGGGATGGTGTAATTTTCCAGTCCGAAGGGTCGATTGAAAGGATCTCTGCCGATTCTTATTTGTGTTATTCGTGGTTAACCAACAGAAACGCAACGATGACATCATTACTTCAACGAACTCGTCGTCACTTTTTTCAAGACTGCTCCGTGGGTTTGGGTTCACTTGCGCTTGCATCCCTGCTTCATGGCGAAGAGTCGCCCACGGCAATCAATCCCCTCGCGCCGAAGAAGCCTCACTTTGAGCCGAAGGTAAAAAATGTCATCTTCCTCTTCATGGCCGGTGGTCCGAGCCAGTTTGAACTCTTCGAGCCTCGACCCGAACTTCAGAAACTGAGCGGCCAGCCGATCCCCGAATCGTTCGTGAAGGGCAAACGCTTCGCTTTTATGGATACCTTTTCAAAGCAGAGACCAAAACTCCTGGGCACCCGGCGAAAATTTGCTCGACACGGCAAGAGCGGTGCCTGGCTCTCCGAGTGTCTTCCGGAACTGGCCAAGATCGTCGACGATATCGCCATTCTTCGTTCCGTGGCAACGAATGTCTTCAACCATGCTCCCGCCAAAATCTTTATGAACACAGGCTCGCCGCAATTTGGCCGTCCGAGTATGGGATCCTGGGTGACTTACGGCATCGGCAGTGAATCCAAGAGCCTGCCCGGCTTCGTGGTGTTGCAGTCCGGCCCGCGCGGACCGCGCGGCGGCACGCTCAACTGGGGCAGCGGTTTTCTGCCGACGACCTATCAGGGCGTCGCCTTCCGTTCCGGCGGCGACCCGATCGTGAATCTCTCATCGCCGCCGGGCATCAGCGCCGATCGACAAAAACAGACCCTCGATGCCATCAATGATCTAAACCGCGAGCGACTCGATGCGACGGGTGATCCGGAAATCGCCACGCGCATTGCCTCGTATGAAATGGCTTATCGAATGCAGTCGAGCGCTCCGGAACTGATCGACATCGGCAAGGAAACCAACAAAACTCTGGCGATGTACGTGCAGAGCCCGGCAAGGCGTCGTATGCGAATAACTGCCTCCTGGCGCGCCGACTGGTGGAACGCGGCGTGCGTTTTGTCCAGCTCTATCACACCGACTGGGATCATCACGGCGAGGGCAGCAACAATCTTGGTCCGGGTCTGGATCGCACCTGCAAGGAGACCGACCGGCCCAGCGCAGCGCTGGTGCGGGATTTGCAACAGCGCGGCCTGCTCGATTCGACGTTGGTGATCTGGGGCGGCGAGTTCGGACGAACTCCGATGGGCGAAATCCGCGACACCGTGGGCCGAAACCATCACATCGACGCCTACACGATGTGGATGGCAGGCGGCGGCGTGAAGCGTGGCATCACCGTGGGCGAGAATGACGAGTTTGGCTTTGCACCCACCGCGGATCGGATTCACGTCCACGATTTGCAGGCCACGATTCTCCATTTATTGGGGCTGGAACACAAGAAATTGACCTACAAATTCCAGGGACGAGATTTCCGGCTAACCGATGTTCACGGTGAAGTGGTCAAGAAATTGTTGGCCTGACTCGTAAGTTCCAAGTTCCAAGTTCCAAGTTCAAAACCATCAACCCTTTGGGTTTTCAACTTGGAACTTGGAACTTGGAACCTGGAACCTGAGGAGACCCTCGTTGATTGCGGTAAACGATCTCGCACTTCAACAAGGAAATTTCTCCCTGGCGAACGTCTCGTTTACGATACCCACCGGCAAATACGGCGTTCTGATGGGCAAGACCGGCTGCGGGAAAACGAGTGTGCTGGAAGCGATCGCCGGTTTGCGCCCCCTGGCTTCGGGAGCAATCACGCTCGGGCACAGGCAAGTCGATCAACTACCGCCGGGTGCGCGCGGGATCGGCTACGTTCCGCAAGACGGGGCTTTATTCCCTACGATGACTGTCCGCGAACATCTGGCTTTTGCCCTGACCATCCGGCGGGTGGCGCAAGCGGAAATCGAGCGACGGGTGTGCGAACTGGCCGACTGGTTGGGTATCGCACCGCTGCTGAATCGCTATCCGGCGGGCTTGAGCGGCGGCGAAAGCCAGCGCGTTGCGCTGGGTCGGGCGCTGTCGTTTCGGCCAAGGTTCTTGTTGATGGATGAGCCGTTGAGTTCGCTGGATGAGCTGATGAGGAACCAGTTGTTCGATCTGCTTCTGGATATTCGCAGACGAGCTGAGGTGACTATTCTGCACGTAACCCACTCTGGGCATGAATCGCAACGGCTCGCCGATGTCCTTTTCCGGCTGGACGCAGGCCGGATGCTTACGGAGAATGTTGACGGGGACGGGATTTAAGACCCAGGTAGCTGAATTCGCCAGAATTCGGGTTATTGCAGAGTGCGGGCCAATCCCCGAATTCTGGCGAATTCGGCTACACTGCGGGTGGCCGATGCCCCGTTTTACCGAAGCGTGGCGTAGTGGTACGCATTTTGCACTTCCTTAGCGGTCTTCGGATCGTTATAAACCTTGAAAAGGAGAATTGCCATGATGTCGAACGCACTCATATTCGTAGCATTGACCGCTGGCGTTCCGGGACAAGCGCCTTCCCCGGGCGAACTTCTCATCGGTACGTGGTATATGACGCGACGGGAAGCCTCGGGCACGGTAAATGCCACCGTGACTTTTGATCGAACCGGAAGAATCAGCAATCGAATTGTCTCGCCCAACGGCATCCGAATGCGGATCGGGTTTTACAAACTGAATGGAAATAGACTTTCCGCGACACTCGAAGAGAATCGAAAAATCAGCGATCATGCGTCCATTATCAAGGAGGTGAGTCAAAATACGCTCATCATCGAGGATGAGGACGGGACGGTCGTCTTCCGGAGGAGATCGGGGCCGCGTTGAGCCTCCGGAATTCTTTACTGTCCAATGCAATACAAGTGCGTCTCGTTGCGGATGTAGAGTTTCCCTCCGATCGCAACCGGCGTGGACGAAATACTTCCATCCAGCTTGTTCCGTGCGAGTTCTTCATACCCTTCCGGCGTCGCTGCGAAGACGAATGTAACTCCTTTTCGGTTAGATACATAGATGCGCTTTTTCACAAGAATGGGAGATGCCCAAATTTGATCGTCGCCGAGCCGGGCCGACCAGCGCTCGTTTCCCGTCGCCGCTTCCAGGCAGGTTGCCCGGCCCTTGTCTCCGATGACATAAAGAAAAGCTTCGTCAAAGATCAGACTGGGCGGATAAGGCAATTCACTTTCGCGTTCGTATTTCCAGGCGCGCGAACCATCGGCTCGAACGCCGATTAGAATCTTTTGCGGATAGCCGCTGCTCGCAAACGCCATGTCGCCGCCGAAAGTGACGGTGTTGGCACTGGTGGTGGCGATGCCGGGACAAACCCACTCTTCTTTTCCCGTTTTAGTATCGTAAGCGGTGAGGTTGCCGCAGCCGCTCAACAGGACCAACTTCTTGCCGCCCAGTTCCGCAACAATGGGAGTGCCGTAACTGCCTTGACCGGGCGAGCGCGTCTTGCGCCAGGCGATCTCACTGGTTTGTCGATGCAGCGCAGCGATAAAACCGCCCGCGGGGCTGTCATCGCTTACGATGACGTAGCTGCCGCTGAGCACGGGTGATGGTCCGCCGCCGTGCGAGCCTCGACCGCCGTGAGGGCCTGCTTCCTTTTGCCAGAGAATGCCACCGGCTTTATCGAGTGCCGTTACCCGTAATGCGTCGCTGTTGACGAACGATGCGAAGATCCGTTCGCCGTCAAAGGCACACGAGGCCGATGCGTGGGTATTCTCGCCATGCTTGCGCATCAAACCATCTTTGTGAACGGTCGTTTCCCAGATTTTCTTTCCGGTTTGCCGATCGAGGGCAATCACAAACTGCCTGGCCGGATCCTCTTCCGCACTGGTAAGAACGATTCGGTCTCCGATGACGATGGGCGAAGAAAAACCTCGTCCGGGAATCGGTTCTTTCCAAAGGATATTGGATTTCTCACTCCAGGTGAGAGGGGCCTGCTTATCGGGGCTATGCCCATCGCGCGTGGGGCCTCGCCACCAGGGCCAGTCACCGGGCGCAGGCATAGCTTCTGCGAGTTCGGGACCGGCATTCTTGAAGGGAATATCGAACTTCTCGGGGTCGCGCCGCAGCCAGAAATAGTAAACCAGTGCGCCACCCGCCAGGGCAAGAAACAGCAAACCCAGAATCAGAGATGTGGTCGAACCGCGACGAGAGAACGAGGAGTGCATAGGGAAATCCAATTATTTACCGGGTGTGCTTTCGAGCAACTTGCTCAAGCTCAGCCGGACTTCCTTGGTATCGGCGACCTTGACGATTTTTGCATTGGCCTTGTCGAGCAATTTCCGCTCCAGAGATGGCTTCAATTGATTGATGGTTTCGAGGACGGCCTGTCCGAGAATCTTGGCAGCGTCGCCGCCGACTCCCGCAGTGTGCTCGCAGACAAAGTTATCGTAGTCGAGCGAAGCTCCCGTTACTCGTAATCGAAATACATAATCCGGGATCAAGGAATCGGGTTTTTTGTCGAACCGGGAAGTCGATTCGCAATTCAGCCTCAACATCACCCGCGCGCGGGCACGAGTTTCTCCGCTGTAGAACCGGGTTCCAGCCTTCCAGACTTGTTGCTCGAACTTGATGTTGGTCTGCAAACTCAAGCAAGTTTTGAACGTCAGTTTGCCCTTCTCCGGCGTGGCGACGTCTTGAATTTGCACCTTCAAAGTGGTTTCCGGGTGGTCCGCCTCGACCTGGATTTTCCGCCAGATGCCGTCGTTGCGCATCTTCTTTTGCAACTCCGGTTTGAGGAAAATCCCTTCTCTTTCCCATTTCATGCCAACAACCACATTCTTTTGCTGACCCCAACGGTAGTTCTGTTCCACCAGCGGCAAGGGTAGACTCGGCAGCACTACGCTTCGGATCATCTTGCTCAATTCCTCGGCGCTTGGCGCTTCCGCAGTTGTCGGCGGAGCGGCCGGCACCGGCATCGTCAGGAACGACAGGGCAAGAAGAGAGAGCAATCGCGCCATGTGCATGGGAACCCTCATTGGTATGTTACTGCTCGGCTCGGTCTTCGAGCTCGTTTTCTTCAACCGATCGATTTCCGTATCGCCCAGGTCTGACAAACCATTTCACCAGGTAAGCCAATCCGAAGATAGCCGCAGTGATAAGGACAAGGGCGATGCAAGCGAACCCGAGGATGTACAAATAAGCCCCTCGGGCAAAATTAGATCCTTCCGAGGCTGCGAGAAAAGCGTACAACTCTATCTTCCTTCCCCCTCTTTCAAGGGTTTGAATTACCCGTTTTCCAAAGTCCGACGGATATAATCCCGTACCCCCACCGTATCGACGGTCATAGCGAGTCGAACATTGGGCGGGCCGGCGGGACTGGGTCGATTATCGACGACCAACATGCCGCGCGTCAATTCGCCGCGCAACTCGACATCGACATAGACCGCCTGCGTCTGGACCGCACCGTCCAGGGCGATATCCGCTATACCCAGAACATCCTTCAAGTGAAAGCCCTCAATTCCGTAGAGGTTTGAGCTGGCGCGAATTCCGAAGGGAACAATTTGCCGGAGGAATCGACACGTGAGCGAATCGGGGGCCGGCAGTTCGAGCAAGTCCGTTGGCGAAAAAACCAATTTGCGCGTGACATCGAGGGGAATGAGTCGAATCGGCGTGCCGCAGTGCAACACCCGGCGCTGCGGCGGGATCGCAGAAGAAGTGAAATTCCGCCGTTGCCGTGGCGTTGCCAGGCTCTGTGCCAGGTTCCGCCCATCATCGTGATGCTTTCGAGCAATTTGGGCAATTCGGGATCGCGATCGAACGCCCGCGCAAGTACCGTTGCAGGCCCCAGTACGATGACCGTAAGTTCTTTGGGATAGGTGTGCGCCAACTCGACCAGGAGTTTGTCCCCTGGTGTCGGCTGATGCAGACTGATTGCGGGAAAGGAGACTCCGCCCAGGCCGCCCGGACCATGCAGTTTCGTGCCGTCGATCTCGTACTCTACCGGGAGCGCAGCGCCAATTCGCGGCCAGCGCGGGCAATCGATCTGATTGATGAGCGTGTGGACGTTCTGCGTTGCATGTTCCGCATCGACATTGCCCGCACAAGCGATTAGGCCCAGGACATCGATATTGGGATCGCGCAGCGCCAAAGCGATGGCAAACGCCGTATCGATTCCGGGATCGGCGATGATAACAACCTTCTGGCTCATAGTATTCCTTCGCATTGAGAGCCTGTCCGGTCCTCAAATGTATACCTCACGCGGAGCTTGAGGTGTAAATTTGGGATTCAAGGCTCATTTCGTCGTGAGGTCATTGACCGCGCGTAATTGCTCCAGGATATGTAGTGTGCGCCCCGTATCAATTGCCGTTTCAGCCTGCTGAATACCTTCCGGCAATGTTCGGGCCTTCTCAGCGCTCAATAGCGCTGCCGCCGCGTTGGCAAGAACGATCCGCCGACCTGGTCCCGCCTGGCCGCTCAGTATGGCCTCAATGATTCGAGCACTTTCTTCGGGACCATCTGCTTGCAACTCTTCCAGCCGAACGGGCTTGACTCCAAAATCATCGACCGTCCATTCCAGCGCTTCCACCTTCGAGCCTACTATGCGCCGAACCATGGTAGGTGCTGAAAGGCTGACTTCGTCCAGTCCGTCCCGGCCGCAAACCAGAAATGCTTGTCGCAGTCCTAATTGTGCCACAGCGCCCGCTAGCGGGTCAAGCAATTCCGCTTTGCCTACTCCCAGCAACTGGTATGCCGCCGCTCCAGGATTGAGTAAAGGTCCGAGCAAATTGAAAATCGTGCGGAAACCCAATTTTTTTCGCAGCGGGCCGACTTTTGCCAGAGCCGGATGAAAATGCGGAGCAAAACAGAAAGCGAATCCAAATCGTTCCAGACACGCTTGCGCCCAGGCCGGCCCGGCCTCGATGGGGACTCCGAGAGCTGACAATACATCAGCGCTGCCGCTTCGACTCGATACCGATCGGTTACCGTGTTTGACCACCGCACAACCCGCTGCTGCAACCACCAGCGCCACCGCCGTACTGATGTTGAACGTGTCGCTGCCGTCGCCGCCCGTGCCGCAAGTATCGAGTACCGCAGCCCCGATTGGACGCAGAGCGATCATCCTCTCGCGCAGTGCATCTGCCGCTGCGGCGATTTCCGTTGCCGATTCCCCCTTCATTCGCAGCGCAGTCAACCAGGCCGCGGCCTCGGATTCGTCGAACATTCCTTCGGTCAAAATCCCGACGATATGCCGGATCTGAGCGGCGTCGAGATCGCGTCGATCCAGCAACAAAGGCAATGTCTCGGCAAACCAGGGTGTACGAACGGAAGTCACGATGAAATCACCTGCCATCAGGAATTGGGAAAGATCTTGCACAATTTTCTGAGCATACTGGATTTTTTTCAATTTGTGTTGATTTTCCTCTTTTTTTGTGTACGGATGTCAGATATACTCATTTATATTAAGAGATTTTATTCCATTTGTAAGGAGAAACACATGGGACGTAAAGGAAGTGAAGCCGGGGATATGCTGACCGATAAGCAGCGACAGATTTTCGAGTATATTGTGCGCGAGATTGAGCAGCGCGGCTATCCGCCCTCCATCCGCGACATTGGCGATGCTTTCGAAATCAAGTCGCCCAACGGGGTCATGTGCCATCTGAAGGCGCTGGAGAAAAAAGGGCTTATCAAGCGCGAAGGCAAGCACGCCCGCGCCATTCAGATCGCGGGAATTCGATCCGGCGGGGCGAGCCTGCCGCTGCTGGGTCTGGTCGCCGCCGGCCCTGCTCTCGAAGCGATGCCCCAGGATGAGCGAGTCGATCTCGGCGAACTTCTCGGCGGCAAGGAACATTACGCCTTGCAGGTTCGCGGACAGTCGATGATCGACGATCACATTGCCGATGGCGACCTCGTCATCATTCGCAGACAAGAAACGGCGGAAAATGGCGAGCGCGTGGTGGCGATGGTCGAGCGTGAAGTGACTTTGAAGCGCTTCTACAAGAAGAAGGACAACATCCGCCTGGAGCCTTGCAACAGTTCCGTCGCGCCGATCGTCGTTGACCCTGGGAAGGACATCAAGATCCTCGGCGTCCTGGTCGGGGTCGTGCGCAAGGTGTGAGCGAAGCATTGGTTGAATTACAATTGTCCTTTTCCAAGAACGATCAAAACTGCGCCAGCCACCATTACCGCTGAGGCAATGAGCCGGCGCACAAAGTGACGCTCCTGGAAAACCTGCCACCCGAGTATCACCGCGATAATCGTGGAGGTTTGAAACAGAGCCAGCGCGGGGCCGACCTGGAAGCCCTGGAAGGTGTAGATCGTGGAAAGCTGCATTAGCCCTGTCGTCACGAAGAGCATGAAATAGGTCGATCGGTTACCCCAAAAAATCGAGTGTTCCATCCCAAACATTCGTCTGTTGAATATCAGGGCCATCGCTAGAACGGAAACAGCAAACCCAAACACCGCCCAGAACGCAAACGTCATCAATGGAGTCGAGACCAAAAGAGCCTTTTTCAAAACCACCGCTTCCAGTGCCGAGAGAATCAGTGCAGCGAATCGATACTGAATGCCGCGGTCGCTGAAAAAGCGCACGAAGAGGTTTCTGCCTGCTTGCGTTGGATCCTTTTCCAGGAGGAAATAACTCCCCACAACGATCGAAGCGATACCGATCAACGCCATCGGGCTGGGAAACTCACCTAACCAGATCATTCCGGGAACCAGACTGACGACCGGCTTGTAGGAATTGATGGGGCCGAGCACCGACAAGTCGGATCGTTTCACCGCCTGAACGATCAGCACATTGCCGCCGATGGTCAGGAAAGTGCAGATCGACATGTAGCCCAAAAACTCGTCCGAGATTACCCCTGGATCGAAGAAAAAGATGGGCACGCATGCCAGCGCAAGCAACCCGTGGGTTGCCCCTATAATGAAAAGCGGATCCGCTGCCTTGCGGGTCAGCAGTTTTTGAAAAACATTGGAGAAGGGGTTGGCAACGATTCGCACCAGGATGCACATCCATAGAATCATTCGAAGCCTCGAATCGTCCAAATGAATAGTCGGTATCCCACCCCGAAAGTCTATTCGATTCGCTCTCCACCCGATCCGTTCAGGAGATTTTCCGCATGTGTCCTCTTCGACGACGTTCTTTGGTCCTCTTGCTTTTTTCCATCCTCGGCTTGCTCGCAACTGCCGGCGCTTCTCAGGCTCAGAAGACGCCGATGGTTCCCGACGATGTCATTTTCGAGACTGGCATTCGAATATACCAATCCCGACAATCAGCATCTTCAACTCAACATGGCCAGGCCCAAAAAGGGAGATGGTCCTTTCCCCGCGATCATCTGTATCCACGGCGGTGGGTTTCGCGCCGGCAGCCGGGAGGGATACAACAACCTCTGCATCAAGCTGGCACAACATGGCTACGTTGCCATGACCGTAAGCTATCGGCTGGCCCCGAAATATCCCTTTCCCGCGGCGATTCACGACACGAAGGCGGCGGTGCGCTGGGCGCGGGCTAACGCGAGCAAGTATCACATCGACCCCGACCGGATCGGAGTAACGGGCGGCTCCGCGGGTGGGCATCTGGTGCAATTCCTGGGAGTCACAGCCGATGTGAAAGAGTTTGAAGGGGATGGCGGCAACGCCGACAAATCGAGCAAAGTATCGTGCGTCGTCAACTTTTACGGCCCCAGCGATTTCACCAAATCCTATGGAAAGAGCGTGGATGCCGCCGAGGTCTTGCCGTTATTCCTGGGCGGGAATCTGGAGAAAGCTCGTGCCCGGCATCTTCGAGCCAGCCCACTTTATTGGGTGACGCCCAATGCCGCACCGACGCTATGTATTCACGGTACCGAAGATAAATATGTTGCTCACGAACAGGCGGTGTGGATCGTGGACAAGCTCAAAGCGGCCGGGGTCGAGGCGGAATTGTTGACGCTTGAAGGAGCAGGACACGGCTTCAGAGGTAAGGATGCAGAAACTGCCGAGAAAGCGATGATTACGTTCTTCGATAAGCATTTCAAGAAGTGATCGGGAATAGTGGACAGTGGTCAGTGAACAGTGGTCAGAAAATGCAAAGACATAAAAGCCTTTGCGTATTCGGTATTTGCTGAAAACTGAAAACTGAAAACTGGTTTGTGCTAACAAACTCTAAGTTTCCGGAGCATGACTCGGGCGCGGCGTTTGGCCTGTCGAGTTTTATTTTCTTTCTGGCGTTGCTCTTGTTTCCATTTTTGAACTGCCGACACGAAGCGGGAAGCTTCAGGCTCGCCGTATAACACGCCCGTCCTCTTTCTTCAACGTGCTGGGGTGGGGATGATCCACTTCCAAAATCGTTCTCAGGTGGGCCGAAGCGATTTGGAAGACCGTTTCTTTTGCTATAGCATCATCGTCCGCAAGGTGCAACAGAGTCAAGAAGATTCCTGGAGTTGGCTGCTTTGCGGACTCAATTCCTCATCTCACAACCAAATCTTCCTTGACCGAAATTCTGAAATTTTCTCCTTTCATTCGGCAGTGAAATCGAGTAAATATAAGGGAGTGAGTCCCACCAACGCCGGTTGATTCTCTCTCCACGCACCAAGCCGGCCCATACCTTCCGCAAGGAAGATTGTTCCCACCTGCTGGAAACGCGAAACACGTTCAAATTCAAGAGAGAGCACCACAATGTTGACGATTTTCGGAAAACCGAGCCGTACTGGCGGATTTTGCGATGGAGTTTCCCGGCGCGACTTCATGACCATTGGCGGAGCCATCGTTGGAAGTTCGTTGGCCTTGCCCAACATCCTCGCCGCCGAGGCTCAATCGGGTGTTCATTCGAGCCACAAAGCGATCATCAACATTTACCTTCCCGGCGGCCCACCGCACCAGGACATGTGGGATCTGAAGCCGGATGCTCCCTCCGGGATTCGCGGCGAGTTCAATCCCATCAAGACCAATGTCCCAGGCATCGATATCTGCGAACACTTTCCGCGCATGGCCAAGATGATGGATAAGTTCACTGTTATTCGATCGATTTCGGGTGCCAGCGGCGATCACGATGCCTTCCAGTGCATGACCGGACACAAGCGCGACCCGCGCAAACAAGGCTACTGGCCCGCTCTGGGAGCCTGGGTATCGAAAATTCAGGGCCCGGTAAACCCGGCGATTCCACCTCACCTGACGCTGATGTATCGAACCGGCGAAGCCCGCTGGGGTTATCCGGGTGATGGCGGATTCATCGGCATGGCGCACGCTCCGTTTCGTTTGGTGGGCGGCAAGGAAAACAATCTCAAATCCGAGTCGATGGTTCTCCAGGGGATCACTCTCGATCGTCTCCAGGATCGCGTCGGCTTGAGCAAGGCATTCGATACACTGGATCGCCGGGTCGATCAACAAGGGGCGATGGATGGCATCGATGCTTTTGGCCAGCAGGCGATGGGGATATTGACTTCATCTCGACTGAAGGATGCACTCGATCTCACGAAAGAACGGCCGGAGATTCTGGCACGATATGGTGTCGATGACGCGGGTTTCGAGCGCGACGGCGCTCGCGCATGGTCCGCAACTTTTGTCTGGCGCGCCGATTGGTAGAGGCTGGGGCACGCGTGGTGACGATGAACTTCTCTCGTTGGGACTGGCACGGTCCAGACGGCAAGAATTTTGTCCAGGGTCGCAAAGACATGCCGCTGTTGGACCGGGCCGTTACCGCGCTGGTGACCGATCTTCACGAACGCGGCCTGAACGAAGATGTATCGATAGTAGTCTGGGGTGAATTCGGACGTACGCCGCGCATCAACAAGGACGCGAGCCGGGATCACTGGCCGCAGGTCAGTTGCGCCCTCATGGCGGGCGGCGGCATGAAGATGGGGCAAGTAATCGGTGCCACCAACCGTCTTGGCGAATACGCAACGAAACGCCCGGTGACGCATCAAGAAGTCTTTGCGACACTCTATTCCCGACTTGGCATCGATCTGAGCCGGGCAACCGTTCTCGATCCTTCGGGCCGTCCGCAATTCCTTGTCGAAGACGGGGCAGTGCCGATTAAAGAATTGATGTGACATTTTTTTAATCTAACCACAGAGTCACAGAGACCACGGGTGGAATCTCTCTGGTGCGCCTGATTATGCCGCCCGTTTTGCGATCTTTTGGCCTGCACCTGCTTTACCCCCCATTATACGAGGTTGTTCTGTCGTTATCTGCGGCTGCTTACGAGCCTTCAGCACTCGTGCGTACGCCGCTCCCCAAACACCGCTGAGTTGCAGAACTCGGAACACCAAAATCGTTTGCGCCCTGCTTTTTTCCAGCGCATGCCACTGAGCTTCAGACGCTGCGTGTAAACCGTCTTGCACGCCGCTTCTGTCACCCCGCTGCCCCGAGGCATTCCCAAACGTTTGTACTCGTCATAGCACATGTACTTCATCCGCTTGCGCAAGTATCGGTAGGCCTTCTGGAACGCCTCTCGTTTCTTCGCCGAAAGACCGACCTGATCCCGCAACGCCGCCGCCGAGTGTAGCACTCGATTCACGCCACGCGGTTTGCGAAGCATCCATCTCAGCATCTTCCACGCCCAACTCTTGCCGCGTTTGTTACTACCGAAGAGCAACTCCGCCATCTGCCAGACGCGTTGACTGGCGTGGTAATAATCGACGACGCGCAGCCACTGAAGCGCTGCGCCCGTTCGGGGATGGACCATCTGGGCCAGCACTTTTTGGTAGTAACCGGCTTCGCCGTGGCCGGCATCGGTGACATAGCACAGTCGGGGTAACGACTGATCCCAACGACGCAAGATGTCTTGGAGCAAGCGCGTCAACGCCGCACTCATCGTCTCTTGACCCAACTCGGGTACGTAAGCCAGGTAGACCGTGCCCAAGCGTTTGCCACGCCGGTCCAAGACACTGACCGTGCCGGTGGTGGCCACTTCAAAGCAGCAACATTTTTTATAACGCAATCCCAGGGTGACCCCATCGCGTCCGACACACAACACCGGTTTATGTCGGCCTCGTGATAGTTCCGCCTGTCGAAGCCACTGAAGGACTTGCTCGACTTGAGCATCGTGTTGCTGGGGTGCCAACTCGGCCGCCATGGCGTTGCTGAAGAGTCGCAACTTCTTGACTCCCCAACCCACCGCGCACTCCTGCCGCAATCGCTGCAAAACCCGTTTCTGGGTCGCCCCGGCTTCGCCGAGCAACTCGGAAACACGCTCGCTTAATGCCGGGCTGGTTCCCTGAACGAGCCCCAAGGCTAATGCCAACGGAAAGATCGAGGGCTCTCCGCCCTTGACCTTATCGCGGTAGCCGACACGCCAAAGCTGGATTTGCCCGAAGAGAGTCCAGGCGTTCTGCGACGTCTTGCGGTTGAGCCGAGTGTAGGAATCACCCTCAAACTGTGCATGCTTGGGTAGTTCATCCACGGCAGCAGGCTCTCGATGATTGTAAACGCACTGAACCAACTGTCGGCCGGCTTCACGAAGATGCTTCTGAAGTTCTCGCTCAAACGTCTGAGTGCCCGATGGCGTGACGGGCTGCGTGAGGAACTCTGCGAGGAACTTCCGTAGGTCTTGAGCGATCAGATCCAGGACATCATCGAGATCGGGTGTGCGGTCTTTCTCCTCGTCGAGATCATCCGGCAACTTGGGAGTTGCAGTTGCCAAACTCAGAAGCAGATAGATAGAGTAGTTCATGCGGCGTTCCTTCGCACGTGTTGTTCTGATAAACACTACGAGACGAGGAACGCCGCATTTTTTCAAGATCAAAAGGGACTCAAGGGGTTATTCAGCGCTGGATGCTCGAAAAACCCGAGACTTTTAGCGCACCAGAGAGATTCCACCCGAGACCACAGAGAAGACAAAATATAAATGCAAAACTGCCACAGACGAACACGGATCAACACCGATAAGAGCATTTTGAATTTATCCGTGTTTATTTGTGGCTGATTTGCATTTGTCTTTTGTCTTCTCTGTGGTCTCTGTGACTCTGTGGTTAGAACGTCTTATCTCTTGTCTGATTTCGGATCGAGTATCAGTTGCAAATCCTTGTAGCGCACTTCCATCGCTCCCCCGGAGTGGATTTGCAAGGCGAAGATTCCCCGTTTTGCACCTTTGGGATCGTCCAGATCAACGCATAAGTTGCCGTTGATATACGTCCTGATCTTGCTGCCGACGGCGATGATTTCGTATTCGTTCCAGTCGTTTACTTTGACGTGGTCATCACCCGGCTTGTTCCAAAGCAGCGCTCGGCCGTTTTCTTCGTAAAGCTTGCCCCACCAGCCCGCGCCGACATCGGCTTGATAGCCTTGCACTTCGCCTTCGGGCGTTACTTCGCTGCGGAACTGAATGCCGCTGTTTTCCTTGTCTGGTGTCAGTTTGACTTTGAGCTTCAGATGGAAATCCCCGACAAGATACTGGCTTTTGAGGAATTCATTCTTCTTGATGCCTGGGGACTTGCCGACGATCTCGCCATTCTCGACCTTCCAAAGTTGCGCGTCGCCATACCAGCCGGTGAGATCTTTGCCGTTGAAGAAGTCTTTGACGTTCTCCGCGGTTGCCAGGATCGCTACCTGCTGGGGATGTTTTAGATAGGCGAAGAGCGCGGCGATTTCGTGTTGCTTGAGTGGTTTGAGCAAGTCGTCGGGCATCATGGAAACGGCGCTGGGTCGAACCGTTTCGATATCGCTGCGTGCAATGGTCAGCAACTCGGTCGCGGTTTGTATTTGTACGGCGGCGGGAGTTTCACTCTTGACGATTCCAAGAACCGACCGACCGTTCAAGAGAGCGATCGTTGTCGCGGCATATTCCTTCGGGATCACCGCACTGGGATCGAGGATATTTTCCAGGAGATAATCGAGATTTGCCCGGTTTGCTCCGGTAATCTCGGGACCGATCTTGGCTCCGACGCCGTAGAGCGTGTGGCATTGCTGACAGGTTTTGGCAAACACCGCGCGCCCCAGATGGAGATCGGCCTTCATCGCCTCCGGAGTTGAAAGAGCGTTCTTCCACTGGGCAATCAGCTTGCGCCGATCGGCGGGGGTTGTGCGCACCGTGCCCCAGAACTGTCCGAGTTGTTTTTCGATCGACTTGTCGTTGAAGTTGAGCAGTTGGCGGACCAGATCGGCGGAAAGATCGGTGGCTGGGATTTTCTTTGTCGCAACGGCTTGCATCAACTCTTTGGCATACGCTAATCGGGATGTTAGTGTGGCCAGTGCATCGCGCTTGGCCTCGGTGTTGAATGAAGGATATGCCTTGAGAATAACTTGGGGGGTCTTCGTATCATCGTAGGAAGCAAGCCCACGCAAAGCTGCGGTTTGAAGCTGGGCATCACCGATCAGTGCCAGCAACACAGGCGGCAATTCCTTATCTCGGGCCGCGACTAGCGTTTGCAAAGCGTTCTGACGCAAACTGAATTCGACTTTGGGGTTGCTGAGTGACTCGCGGAGTTGCTTGAATGCCGAGGCGTCCCCGAAGGTAATCGCCAGAGCGAGAGATTGCGAGCGCACCTCAGCATTCTTGCTGGCAGAAAGTTTTCTGAATGTCTCAGCCCACGACTCGGGCGTAGGAAGATCGCGCCGTCCGCGTAGTCCTTCGTTGATACCCTGCAAGAGTCGAAGGCGAACATCATCCAAGCCGGTCTTACCAAGCGCAATGACCAGCGATTTCATCGCTTCGGGCGTGGCAGCTGAAGCAATCCTTCGAGCCATGAAGCTTTGCAAGAGTGGAATCTTGCCGTTGATGACCAGATCCAGTGCTTTCGATGGATCGACCGAGGCGAGCGGTTCAGCCGCATACCAGTACATCAACGGGAGGTTGTGATCCGTCGAATCCTCCGCATGTGATAGAAGTTCGGCAAGAATGATTCGCACATCTTCGTGTGGAAACCCCTTTCGCCCGAGGGTGCCGGCTATGGCTAACCGAACTATTGGGGAGTTTGGACGAGATTGCACATCCAGCAAAAGATTACCCAATCCTCCAAACCATTTCACGGAATCGCGATCCATCCCACGGTATCCCCATGCCTTGAGGTGTTCGAACGGGATCTCGTTCACGTCGAGATTTATTGGCGGCAAGGTGCTCTCAGTCACATCTAAGGTCCACCAAACGCGGAGTTGAATTCGTTCACTGTTGTTACTTCGAGCAATTTTTCCCAACAGTCTGAGAGCTTCGTCGCTCAGCTTTTTTCTTGCCACCCGTTCCTGAAGGATTCTCCTCGCATGTCGGACATACCAGTCATTCTCGTGGAGTTGTAATTCTACCAGTTCCTTGTCGCTGAGCTTCTGCAAATCGACTGCTTTGACCGGCTTCGCATCTTTCCAGCAGATCTTGTAAATGCGGCCATTGTTGCGATCCCAGATATTCGGATCGCCATGATGGCAGGCTTGCTTGTCGTACCAGTCGATGAGATAGACGTTGCCGTCCGGGCCGTATGCAGTTGATGAAGCGTGCCCAGCGTCGTTGGCCAGCAGGAAATCGGGGCTGGCGGTGGCCGTGTAACCCGATCCCTTGGGCGTGAGCATGTCCACGTTGATGCGATGGCCGTGGATGTTGCCCATGAACATCTTGCCGCGATACTCTTTCGGCCAGGTGCCGCCCTGGTAGATCATGGCACCGCAGTGGGCGTGGCCGCCGCCGGCGCTGTCGGAGCTGCCGTTGCCGCCGTGCGGGTTCGCCGCCCACATAGTGCCGATGCTCGGCGATGGTCTTGATGTCGTCGTAGGTGTACGGGTTGAAGTGCTGCGCCGGCCTGCCGCTGATAACGGCCGCCCTGAATGATGTGCCAGATGTGCGGGATGACGCAGGCCGTCGATGAAGGCATGGCCGTGGTCGTTGAAGTCGAGGCCCCACGGATTGCTGGTGCCGTGGGCAAAGACTTCGAAGACGTGCTTCGTCGGATGATAGCGCCAGACGCCGGCGTTGATGGGCGTGCGCTCTTTGTCCGGCGTGCCCGGCTTGCCGACGCGCGAGTGCGTGAAGACGCCGTGGCAGCCGTAGAGCCAGCCGTCCGGCCCCCAGATGAAGGTGTTAGCGTCTCGTGCGTGTCCTGATAGCCCCAGCCATCGAGCAGGATCTTGCGGCTGCCCGGCGGGCTTGTCCTCGCCTTCCTTGATCGGCACGAACAGCAGGTACGGGGCTGCGCCGATCCAGACGCCGCCGAAGCCGACTTCCAGCCCGCTGACGAGATTCAGCCCTTCCATGAAGACGGTGCGCTTGTCGAACTTGCCGTCGCCGTCGGTGTCCTCGAAGATGAGGATGCGGTCCTTGGCCTCTTTCGTCGGTTGCGCCGGATGGGATAGCTAGTAAGCTTCGGCGACCCAGAGCCGGCCGCGGTCGTCGAAGCAGAAGGCGATCGGCTGCTGGACGTCCGGCTCGCCGGCGAAGAGCTTGACCTTGAAACCTTCCGGCACGGTCATGGCCTTGGCGGCTTCTTCGGGCGTCAGACCCGGCGAACTTGTAGGTGTCGGGCAGCCATTGCCGCCGGCCGTTGCGGGAAGTTCGGCTTCTCGGTATGGAAGCGGAAGTCGTCGAAGTTGATGTGCCCCCAGCCGCCGGAGTGTTGATCGACGAGGCGGATGAAGATTTCCTTGCCCAAATGATCTTTCAGATCGACCAGCGACCCGGCGAAGATTTTCCTCTTCCAGGCCGGAGGCGCGAAAGAAAACCTTGTTCGTATCTTTGCGGACCAGTTCCACGCAGGTTTCGAATCGTGCGGCCCGCCGCCGACCAGGAACGAGGCCCAGGGATGGGTGACTTTGAACGGCACGCAGGTGAGCGTCCCTGCGGCTTGTCGCCAAGTTTCTCGTAGCCGCCGATCCAGTATTCGCCCTGGTGGTGGCTCTTGTTGTCGTTGCGGCGCGGGAAGACGGTGTCGCCTTTGATCGGCTGGCCCTTGAAGGCGTCGCCCTCGGCGGTCCAGTCCTTGAGGGTGCCGGTCTCGAAGTCGAGGTTGAGCGGCTTGCCGTCGGCACCGAGCGGAAGCGTCCCTTCATCAGCGGGCTTTGCTGGTTGAGCGCTGGCAAGGACGGGAAGTAGAAAAGCGACAAGGCAGAGGGAATTGCGTGGCATAGGGTCGTCTCAAAATCATGAGCGAAGAGAGTTAATTCGATGAATATGAATCTATCAGGCAGGGAGAGGATTCTCCACCCAGTAATATTTTCGAATGAAGCAATTTTTGTCGAACCGACGGTTTCATAGACGGGTATCGAGTCGGATGTAGAAATGGACGAGATTATATAAACACTTTGAAGCAGGAAGCTATCGGGAACTACTGTCAGCAGCCTGTCGCATGAATCATCAGCAGTTGCCGTTCAAGTCTCCGGACATACAAGGTGCCCGGACTGTCGCGGCATGTTCCTTCAATGGTTTATACCCCATACTTCTTGATCTTCGTATGAAGCGTATCGCGGGAAATGTCGAGAACCTCCGCCGCCTTACTGATGTTTCGACCCGTTTGCGTCAGCGCTTTTTCGATCGCCCACTTCTCGACCTCTTCCCACTTCAAACTGGCCGGCCCTTCAAGGGTCCGTTCGCTGGGTAACATCCGCCGAATCGTCTCCCCATCCAGAGTGTCCGTTTCGCTCATGGCGACAGCACTTTCCAGAAGCGCCCGCAACTGTCGAACATTTCCGGGCCAACTGTAATTCTGCAATATCTTCAATGCCGATGGCGTGATGTGAATGACCCGATGACATTCCACCGCGAGTTTATCGAGAAAATATTGGACCAGATAGGGAATATCTTTGGTCCGTTCCCGCAAGGGAGGTACAGTGATCTCGATCACTTTGAGCCGAAAATAGAGATCCTGCCGGAATCGGCCGTTCTTGACTTCCTGCTCCAGATTTCGGTTCGTCGCTGCAAGAATGCGAACATCGGTTTTGATGTCCGTAGTTGCTCCAATGGGGCGAAAGGCTTTTCCCTCGATCACACGCAGTAATTTAGCCTGACAATCCGCCGACAAGTCACCGATTTCGTCCAGGAACAGCGTCCCTTCATCGGCTTGCTGGAAGAGCCCGGGATGATTGTGGTCGGCCCCCGTGAAAGCGCCGCGCCGGTAGCCGAAAAGCTCCGCCTCCATCAATGCGGAAGGAATCGAAGCACAATTGACCACGACAAACGGCCCATCGGACCGAGGACTCGATCGATGCAGCGATAACGCGACCAGTTCCTTGCCGGCACCGCTCTCGCCCTGAACCAGCACCGTGAACGCTTGCTGAGCGGCTCGACTGATCCGCGCTCGCAAATTGACCATCTCTTGACTATCGCCGAGCAAGTCGTCGCCTGTGGAAAGATGGGAGCGGAGCCTGGTATTCTCCGCTTCCAGTTTGCGGCGATGTTTCAGAACGTGTAAACCGTGCGCCAGGTATCCAGCGAGCGCTTCGCAAAAGCGGGCATCGCGTTCGGTAAAGTAAGCGTTCGATTTGTAAACGTGCACGCCCCCAGCGATTCGCCGGCCGCCTTGAGGGGCAAACAAAGAGCATCCTGAAAGGGATTCAAGCTTTCGCTGACGGGTCGAGTCGGTGAACTGTCTCCGCATAACCAGACCGGCTTGCCTTCACGCTGAATGCGCCGAGTGAGCATCCGGCTCAAGGGCAGATCGACCTGCATGCTCTCCGGCAAAACCATCTTGGTAAGCGGGTCGGTGGAATCGAGACTGAGGTAACCCGCCAACGTGGCGCTGGTCAAGCTCAAGACGTTCTGCAGAGCAAGTTTCACCAGATCCTGACTATTGCGGGCATCGACCGACTGAGCCATGAACTGACAGAGAATCGACAATTCGTCGAGTTCGAGGCGCGTTGTTGAGAGGGTGGCGCAATCCGAATTGGGGATCATGTCGGCCGAGATCTTGAGCTTTGCGGACGATGTTTTGCCCGAATCCGGCAAGGAGAAGCGAAACCGTACATCGCCGATCCGTATCTCGGCTCCGTGGTCGATTTCGGCAATATGATCGATGCGCTCATTGTCAACGCGCGTGCCGTTGAGGCCGAAATCCTGAACGTACCATTGGCCGTTCTCGTAATAAACCTTGGCATGGAGCCGGGACGTGAGTTCATCCCGAGGAATGACGATGTTGTTGTCCCTGCTGCGTCCAATGGAAATGGGTCGATCGGGCGTCACTTCGATCATGTCCGGTCGAGCGTCACCCTCGACAAGATTAAGTCGGCCAACCATCGCAAACTCCCGGCAGGATACTTCCGCTGCCGATCCGCGAGGCGAGTCGGGCCGCACCAACGATCGGCAAGCTTCAGGGAACGCACGAATCGAATGTTCCCAATAAAATATCCAACATAATACTCTAGCACATAGACCGAGTGGAAATAGATTTTCCGACCTTGCGAATAAGTGAGAATTCCAGAAGTCCGAACCTTTCAAGATCCCAATCCCCCAAACGACTCGATTCATACAATGTACTCATGTGGCCTGCACCCCAACGCACTCAAGAGTTACTCGACCGGGCGAAGACCGGCGATGCCGGTGCACTCGATCAACTCCTGGCGGAATTTCGCGAACCCCTGCGGCGGGTCATCAATCTGCGTCTCGACCCGGTCTTGTCGCGGCGGGTTGATGCCAGCGACATCGTTCAGGATGTCCTCCTGGAAGCGAATCAAAGGCTCAACGATTATCTTCGCAACCCCGTGATGCCGTTCCATTTATGGCTGAGGCATCTGGCCCAGGACCGGATCATCGACACGCATCGCCGCCATCGTCAGGCGCAGCGGCGAGGCGTGGATCGCGAGCAGCCTATCGATCGGCCCGCCTGGGTCGATGCGTCCTCGATCCAGTTGGTGGCCCAACTCGTCGATACCGAACAAACACCGGCCTCGGCGGCCATCCAACAGGAATTGCAGCGTCGTCTCGAATCGGCGCTAGGCGAGTTAAACGAGGACGATCGCGATATTATCTTGATGCGGCATCACGAGCAACTCTCGAATCAGGATGTAGCAGCAGCCCTGGGCTTGAACGAGGCCGCGGCGTCGATGCGCTATTTGCGAGCATGCGGAAGTTGCGCGGCATCCTCTTGCCCGAGAAAACATCTGAGGATGGAGCGTAAATAGCGGTGGTTTTTCAGGATGTTGGGGCTTTGCACAGAAATTCCAAATCACAATCAACAACCTCCAACATCCAAACGAAGAGAAAATCTCAAAATGAGTCTGGTGCATGGTTTGCGTTTGGTCTGGTTTTGAGATTTGGGATTTGTTTGTATTTTGAGATTTGGGATTTGGAATTTATGTGCAAAACTGGTTGCCGCCGGTTCTTCTGAGGGCGATGCCTTGACGCGATTCCTCAGCACAACTAGAAATGAAGAGTCCAGAATTGGCCCTGTCGTCTAGAGGTCTAGGACACAGCCCTTTCAAGGCTGCGACACGGGTTCGAATCCCGTCAGGGTCATTCCTCCCTTTTTCTAAAACTTCAAAAAACCTGTCATTGACCGACAGGATACAATTGCATAGTAAAATCACATGATTGTCGTTCAAGCATCAGATTTTTAGAGCCTGATCTCTGTCAGGTTCAGGGAGAGAAATCGTATGTCCCGCGAAAATCCTTCTCGTTCCCCTTCGAATCATCCAATTCCTGTCGGTATCTTTGTTTCGGTTAGCGGTAAGAAACCCGCCGACCCAAATCACCGAAAACCGGCCCATCATCAACCCATTCGTGTCGACCGGGTGGAATTCGCTTCAAGCAAGAGATTCATCCCGGCCAGCAAGGTGGCCAAAAGCGAACTTCGCACCAATACCAGCAACTCCGGGATAAGGGTCAAACTTCTATGCGCTGTCGTGGTAGTGCAATTCGTCGCGCTCCTTGCTGCCTTGCTGGTGCCGTTTCGCGGCCCCGCGAAGCAGGTGGCTGAGAACCCCTCAGCTCCCGAACAAACGAAAGTCGTTGTTGATACCGCCCCTCCCATTGTGCATTCGTCACCGTCCATCCAACGGGTGCCACCGAAGATTCCTCTCGCTCCCATTGTTCCTTCGTCGCCGACCATCAAGCAGGAGCCAGCTAAGATTCCGCCGATGCTTGACGAGAGTTTAACCCTTCCGACTCCGAAGCCCAAGTTCCGGCCCAACCCGGAGCCGATTGCCCCGAAACCTCGCGTTGAGGCTCCCAAAAACGATGCTACTGTTGCCGCGCCGAAAGATAATCCAACGGTGGCTGCCGTTCCAAAAGAACCCGCTCTCAAACAGGAGAACCCTGAACCCGAGCCACCCGCAGTGGTAGTGAAAAAACCGGAAGGAAACTTCGGGCTGAAAAAACTGGGCCGGGATCTGATCGAGAATGAACAGAAGTGCGAGCAACACGGCACTAAGATCAATTTCGTGTCGTTGCCAACCCTGGCTTACGAGAAGGCCAATGCCGACCCGAATAAACTCGTCATGATCTTACATATCGCCGGTAACTTTGAAGAACGAGGGTTGACCTGAAACAATGCCGAAGCGCTCCGTGCGGGCGCATTATCCGACGACAGCGTTGGTTCGTACGTGAATGAGCATTTCGTCAGTTCCTATCAGAAGGTGGGAACCTTCAAGATTGTCAACGGTCAGAAGCAGGGTGGGAACGTCGCCACTTATTTTTGCATGCCGGACGGCACGGTGCTCGATGTCATTGCGGGTCCGGTGGACGCCAAGAAATTTCTCCAGGCCGCCCGCTGGGTTGTCGAAACGCACAAGACCGCACTGACCGAAAGCAACCCCAAACCCAAGCAAACAGGTGTTCTTGTCGTTGTTGCCCAAGACCGTCGGCGCGATGACCTGGACGACGTGGATATCGGTCCCACTCCTCCGCCGGCCGTCGTTCCGAACAAACCGAAGATCACAAAAGCGACCCCAGCGCACAACACGTTCTTTCGCAAGGCCCATGCCGAACGATTTATGGCAGAGTTCTCACCGAATATGTCCTGGAGGCAACCCAACGCGAATGTCCCCACCCGGCTGCCGATGCACATGAGCAAACAGGCTCAAACGCAGTGGCTGCTGGCCAGTTACCAGTCGCCCAAGGTAAAGGACATTTACAAGATCGTGTACGAAGACATTTTGCGGGAGCGCATCTCGAACTTGCCGGTTGATGAGCGCTGATAACTTCGATCTTCGACATGAGTTGGGGTTGCCAACCAACGCCAAATGTTTCCTCGCCTCTTGTCGAAGATGCTGTTTTTCCCGAAGATTCTCGCAAGGGTTCAATCCCCTCAGGGTCGTTCCTCCCCGCGCTGAGTCCGAAGTCGAGATCCGCCATCGCCGATGGTCTGCTTTCGACTTTGGACATCTCCATTCAAATTCTGATCTTAGTCTTCGGAGTCCTTCATGCCGAATTCGAATACCTGGCTGCTTTACGTTCTGATGGCGGGCGTTTGCTGGGGAACCTACGTTCCGCTCATCGCATTCGGCGGCAAGAATCTAAGCGCCGGGCCTGCGTTTCCTGTTGCGGGCCGATATGCCGCGTTTCTGTGCGTCGGAGTGGCCTATTTCATCATCGCCGTCGTATTTCCGCTGGCGCGTTCGTGGTCCGTGGGCGAACCGATTCCAACCAAATCAGTAGGAGTCATTTTTGCGTCATTGGCAGGGGTGGCAGGCGTTTTGGGGGCGCTGGGCGTGATCTTTGCCACCGCCAGCGCGGGCAAAGACGACCGAATGTATATTGGTCCCCTCATTTTCACGCTCGCGCCGTTGTTGAACACGCTCGTGAGTCTGTTCTGGCATCCCTCGGCGGACAATCCTTTTCAATTTCACTCGCCGGAGAAAATGCCCTCGTGGAAGTTGTTTGTCGGTGTCGTGATGGTCGGAATCGGAGCCGGGTTGATCCTTTTGTCGAAGGAAGAGATGGAACCCGCCGGACCGCCGGCAAAAGTTGTTCCTGTGCAGGTTCCTGAAAATCCGTCGGGAGGCAGTTGAGGCTCGCCAAAGGCGAGCGTCGAGGCGTCAGCTCGACGTGGACTACCATAGCCAATGCGCTTTTTCTTTTCCGCGGCTTCGGACTCTGCTAGAAATAATGGGGCCAATTGACTGTTACTGTCCACGTCGAGCTGACGCCTCGACGCTCGCCTTTGGCGAGCCTCATTATTTTGGTTGCGTCTTCGCCGCGCCCTGATCCGGATTAGCAGGTCATGACACCTATCGAAGCAGTCAATCGGCTCAACGCGGTCCTGGCGCATCTGTGGATGATCCGAACCTTCCTGAAGCACGCCGACGACATTCAGGAAGATGAAGAATTGCTCGAAGTTCCCAGGCTGCTCTACGATTCCATCCGCGCGGTTGAACCTGCCTATTTGCGGGGCGATCATGCGGAGTATCTCGCCGGCTCAAAGGCAAACTGCCGAAACTTCGCAAGTCCGCAGAGTTCTTTGCCCGTGAGTTTAAGCGTGCTTCGGTGCACACCAATTTTGAAATGGCAGCGATTTCCTACACTGGCTGCGTTCGACAAATGGAAGAGATTTTTGCTGCGATTGCGGCGTCAACTGTGCCTGCGGATGCAACGAATACCGAAGAAAACGAGTAAATAACACCGTCACGTGAAATCTGTTCGCAGTTCCGCCTTCAGGCGGATTTTTCAGAACACCGCCTAAAGGCGGAACTACAAACCTGAGCCACGTCAGGCTGCACGCAATTTTGCTCGCAATGGAGCGGCTTCGCGGAAGACTTCCAGCCACAGGGCGGCGACATCTTTCCACGTTCGATTCCAGAGCGCTTGCCCGGCCTGAGATTGTTGCAGTTGAACCGCTTCACGATGTCCCAGAATATCTCGGATGGCTCCGGCAATGGCTGTCGGCGAGTGGGGATCGAAATCACGCATGGCGCATTCCCATCCCCGCGAATTGTTCGCGCAGGGCGGGGATGTCCGAGCACGCGACCGGGCATCCTGCTTGAATGGCTTCATATACGGGAAAGGCACATTCTTCGTACAGAGACGGCATTACCGTCGCCGCTGCTTGTTGATACAGAGCGGATAACACCTCCCGCTCGACCCGGCCGAGGATGTGCAGGCGATCCCGGACTCCAAATTTGCGGGCCAATCGTTCCAGGTTCGGCGGTAGAAAGCCCGCTTTCGGCCCGGTGAAAACGAGGTCGATGTCCCGATCGCCAAGCAAGGATAGAGCCTGGATCGAGCCGGGTGTGGTTCTTGTAGCCGCGAAATGCGGATGGATAAAGCAAGAACGGTTTCTTGAGCTCGGGCGGGAGGAGCCGCGCGCCAGGGCCGGCGGGATTACCAGCAAATCGGCGGGCGGCACGGCGGGCACAACGCGAATCTTCGCATCGGGGATATGCAGAATGCCCTTCAAATCTTGTTCCTTGATGACTTCGGACATACAGGCAACGCGGACGGCATCCGCAGCCCGGCCCGGCGCAACCTGCTTGAACATCTCGATGAATCCGGGATGAAACATCTCCGGAAAGTGATACGGGATCAGATCGTGGATGAAAATCACGGCCGGGAAGTCCACGGGTTGGCGCACGTCAATGTGCGGAAAAACCCAGATATCGCAGCCTGCATTTCGGGCCACGTCGAAGAGCGACCTGGATATGAACCGAGGGTTGACATCGCAACGGCGCACGAGCTGATCGGCATATTCCAGAGGTGCGACCGCGATACGAGTCACTGCTTCGAGAACGGCGTGAATCTTCAGGACGATCCAGGCAGAAATCAAGAGCATTGGCACACATATCAGTGTCCCAAGAATGCCCAGGATTTTTCCGTAGGAAGCCTGCCGAAGCAGATGAAGGAGAGTCTTTTCGACCGATTCCCAGGCATTGCCGCGTGTGGTGTCCCACCAATCGACAAAGCGTCTCGATGTAGACCGCAATCGTTCGGAAGTGACGCACCCACGGCGAAGTCAGCCGGCGCGGATTGAACCAGCCGACTCGCAGCGGTCCTTCCGGCAAGATTCGAACGCGATGGGGAGCTGCGCCCGCAACGGCTCCACAACTGCTTCATCACCCGGACGGATCAGGAGCGTACACTCGACGTTTTCGGGAAGAGCGAGCAAGCCGGCCGTGAGATTGTGAACGAAGACGCCGATGCCTTCATTGGGAGGGAGCGTTTGACCGTAATAGAACCAGATTCCGAGGCGCAGCGGTTCTTGTTTCGGAAGGCCACTCGACACACTCGACTCCTCGAACGGGGTATCCAGGCAGTTGCAGCAGAATAAGGGGTATAGACTTTCGGAGGATCTGTGTCAATCCGGAACGAAGTAGTGTGCGTCGATTCAAGCCGCAAGCAACGTGAGGAGGTTTATTTCCGGGGGAACATTCAGACGTATTGGAACCCCTGCCTCACCCAAACCACGCGAGACAAAGACCTGCGAAGCTGGGCCTTGTACCAATCCGCAACAATACTTGGTTCCATATTTGGAGGGAATCCAGGGTGAGCCAAAGAGCGGAAGATAAACCTGCCCGCCGTGAGTGTGTCCGCTCAACATCAGGCCGACCCGCGGATCGGGCCGAGTTTCGGCATAATCGGGATTGTGACTGAACAGCACCACCGCTGCACCTTCCGAAATGCCTTTCAGAGCGCGGTCCAGGTCCGGTCGGCCCCACCACAAATCGTCGACTCCTGCCAGCCAAAGATGTTCACCAAATAGCGAGATGCGCTGATTGCGGTTCGTCACATCGGTGAGCGTGGTCGTCGTGGACATCAAGTCGCGGTAGACTTGACCCCGATTTTGCATATCGTGATTGCCCGGAACGGCGAAAACACCCAATGGGGCACGCAATTCCGACAATGCTTCGAGGCAAGGCGGCAAATCGACATCAGTCTTATTACCCCGATGAGCATAATCTCCGACCAGCGCAATCAAGTCGGGCTGGAGCGAATTCGCAATCTTAACGGCCTCTCGAACGAAGGAGATGCCGACGAAAGGGCCGTGATGCAAGTCGGCCACGACGGCAACCGTTTTGCCCACGAATGGAGAAGGCAAATTTGGAACGAAAATGGTTTGACGCCGGATACGGATGTGCCTGGCCTCCCAGAAGCCATAGCCAACGACCAGGCCCGCGCCCGCGGAGAGCGCAGTGCCCACTTGAAGTGATCGGCGAATGAACTTGCGTCGAGAAAGCATCTCATAACCTGCTGAAGATTGATAACCAGCACCGATTTTTGCCAGCATAACCGCAACACCGACCTGAAGCGATCGCCACAGGAACTTCCGTCGAGTAATCATTCCTTGTTTCACTCTGAAAGAAACTCAGAAAGGATGGATTATGAAGTATGAAGTAGAGAAATTGCAATGCGGATTCTGGCAGACAGGGAAGGGGAAGCGGGTTAAGATAGAAGTATGGAGAACCCTATGAACGAACCGACTCAAGTGATTCAGGGCGTCCCGGAAGGGATCAGGATCGCGCGATTGGCTTTCCTCGCGACTTTGAAACCCTCATGGCAAATCGCAAGACCCGAGGGAAATATGTCGGCTACCATTTGGACAAACTGGTGGCGGTCACGAGGGATTATGGCACCCTAATCGACGAACTGAATGCGAAAAAAATCCCTGAAAACGAATCCCTCATCCAGAAAGTGGAGCCGGGAGTAGACAGATCTGAAAGTGATGCGTTGGAAGAAATCGAAATCAACCCGGACTGACAATGCCCATACTTCTCAATCGGATGCCCTTCTCCGAGTATCCGAGTCACGTTACCGTCAACGGTGAACCGATCCTCGTTCGCGCCGATCAAATTATCCTCTGGGTCACACTGGGCCTTCAACGGTTGAAAATCCCTAATCCTTCCGCAAAACCCTTTCCGGTCATTCTCGATACCGGACATACTCATAGTTTCTCCATCCATGAACGACATCTTGTGGAATGGGCCGGCCTTCAGTCCGATGCGTTGCAGATCTTGAGTGGAGTACGGGATCGCGGGCAACGGTTATTGCAGCGAGCCGCGAATATCTGGGTTCATTCGAATCAACGAGGCGAACGGGAGAAGCTTGAGGACCAACCTCCACATCGGGTCGAAGCATTTACCGGGATCGCGGTCTATCCAGGAGACGAGTTCCCTCGATTACCCATCTTTGGTTTGCGTGCGATTAGGGCGAATAAGCTCATCCTGAATGTGGATGGAAAGAGAGGAGAAGCGACGTTGCGGTCATCGAGAAAATGGTGGCCGTTCTCATCGGGATGATGCGGGTACCTCATCGGGGTTCACCGGCTCCGGCAGACTATCCCAGATTTGCTGAATCATTCCGGCTCATCAGCCATGATTACAAGAGCCAACCCTTGGGCCAAAAGCGATGACTCTGCCAAGGACCACTGGTGAGCAAATACCACAACCGGAAGTAAAAGACAGAATAACCGACTCAAGCTGACAACTGAGTCTGTTGCCACCCTTCCTGCCAAGTCATCATAAGCAAGGGCCAATTCACTTCCCGCACTCGACTCGAAGAAGACCGCAGGCAGAACCGGGACGGCATTGAGTTGCTCGGATTCGTCCAGAAAAGGATGCGGTATTGGTGCTGGTAGTTCGATGTGACCGAACCGCGTTCTCCTTTCCTCTTTAACCGTTACCTTCACACCACACAAATCGCAAACCATTCGATGATGCAACTGGCCACGATAGTTCCCACAGGCGCATTCAAAGTCTCTAACCGGCCCAAATATCCGTTGATCGTCGAGGGTGCCGATTTGCTGGTGATAGCCGACTCTGGAGGATTGCCGAATTGCTGTTATTTGGCCATACGACCAGGAACGCACCTCGCTTGCCGTGGCCAGGCGATAACGAGTGCCCAGAATTTCCGGTAATCGAGACATATGTCAAATCTTAAGATGCCGACCAATGTCTCAGCGCCGCAACTCGTCCCGAACCATTCGCAACCACTCCGGCGTCGGCTGCCCGTAGGGCCGGATGTTTTCAGGCTGCGACATCTCTTCAGCGATATAGAGCGCTCGATGCCGCCCCAGACGAGAAGCGATGGGATGGTCGATCAATGCTGCCGGGACCATCTCGGCAATCTATTGTTCCCGAAGTGATTCGGGTAAGGGTTTTCCGCACCACGGGCAGTACTGAATATCAATCACCGATGTGCCACCATCGTGGACAATCAGCCCGTATTCACGGTATTGCGGCGAATAGTTGATGAGGCAGTCGGGGCAATCGAATCGATTTGGGTGTTGGAGACACACCCGCTCAACCTCTCGCCGCATGTCTTTACAACAATGCGACTCCACCTGTCATCTCCTCCTCTTGCTGAATGCAAAGGAATCTATCCTGCGTGATCAACGGCGTTCATGAAGTTCATCGCGCGTCAAGTGTTTTGAATGAGGCCTGCTGATGCGCCACAACGCTTCCAGAGACGCCAGCTTCTGGGCATTTTGCGGATCATTCTCAAGGGGCTCAATCGTGATGCGCACCTCGGTTCGCTCCGGCAAGCTCAGGGGGCTTGTTGGCTTCAACACACCATTTTCAAAAATCGCCGTCATCGTCTGCATCGAAAACTCCCGATGGTATTCCATCATGTCGCCGGGGTCATGACTCAGGAATGGCCCGAATGCCTTTCACGGAAGATCCGATATTGCATCGTAGCTCTTCTTGGTTCAGTGAGAAATCTGAGCCAACGCAGCTTCCGCCGCTTCGGCCACTTTCGAAGATTCGTCATGACACGCGGTCAAAAGTGCTGGAATTGCCCGCGCATCTTGGAGATGACCGAGTCCAGTGGCGGCCATGCTACGTACCCATGAATCATCGTCACTCTTGAGAACTTTGAGCAGTGGTTCAAATGCTCTCGTGTCACCGAGTCGCCCCAATGCTTCGGTGGCGTATGCACGAGGATAAAGGTCTTTGTCAGTCAGTAGAACCAGCAGTGGTTCAAATGCCCGTTTGTCACCAATGTTACCGAGCGCCTTCGCTGCGCAAAACCTCAAGCCTGAATCTTGGTCGGCTAGACTGTCAACGAGCGGTCTTACGGCAGATGCGTCGCCAATTTCTCCCAGAGCGTCTGCGGCCCAGTGCCTAACAATCTCGTCACGATCAGCTTGTAAACAATGTATTAAAGGTTGGACAGCGCGAGCGTCCCGCAGTCTCCCAAGTTGGCCTACTGCAAGATAACGAATCGACCCATCGGGATCATTCAGTGCATCGATCAATGCTGGGACTGCCCTGCGGCCAAGGCGATCGAAATCAGCCTGGATCTCTTCATCTGACCTGCCGCTGTACAAAAAATCCATCGATCCTTTCGGGGTCGCTCGCAGTTCTCTCAACAGGCTACGTACCTTCCGCTCTACATCGTTACATATCCAAACCGTTGCCGCAAGAGCGACCAACAAAGAAAATCCGCAAGAGTATATAAAAGCCCTCTTTCGGATTCGCATGATTACATCCTCCCTGGCTGTTGATGCGCTCTTGAGTAATTCCAAATCTCAGCGCCGCAATTTCTCTCGGACCAATTTCAAGAAGTCCGCCGTCGGCTGCCCGTAGGGTCGGAACTTTTCGGGTTGCGACATCTCTTCCGCGATATAGAGTGCTCGATGCCGGCCCAGACGAGAGGCGATGGGATGGTCGATCAATGTGCTGGAATCGTTGGCGCTCATCTGGAACAGCACGCGCAATGCCGAATTCGCGCAAGCCCTGGCGGTCGATGGTTCGGCTCAAGTTCGTCAAGGCATCGCACCAGACGATCGAATGAACTCCAACCCCAGGCCCCTCGCGGTAAATCGTCGTGAATGCCTCGACAGGAGTGATTACGCGATCCGCCGCGCCGGCCGAAACTCATATCCTCTTCCTTGCGCAGATCGCGGTAACGGTGCAAGCCGAGAATCATCAAATAAATCGGCGTCCGATCCGGGGTTTCGTTCTTGAGCCGGGCGTTCACTTCCGCGAGCAGCGCCGTGAACATCGCGCCGACGCCGGTGCGCTCGATAAAGTCCACGCGCTGCGGCAAGACATTCGCCGCCCGGCCCAGGCTGCCGAACGTGGCATCTTCATCGGGGGTTCCATCGAGAACCACAAATCGAACGTGCTCGTCGTGTTGCGCGCCGAGACTCAACATTGTGGAAATAAACAATGCCGGAGCGGCCTCGTCGTGTTGCCCGACCAGGATCAGGTTGCTGCCGCTGTGCGGCCGAAATATCGCTGCGGTCGGCTCCTTGATCGCCACGGCATCGCCAAGCCACGCCAGAGCGGCTTTGCCGGGCTGTAGCTTGGCCGGTGTTTCCAGGGCCTTCTTGAGCAACGCGTTCTCGGCGATGATGGAATCGACGTTGCCCTCGAAGACCAGGGGTGGGGCCATCGGGGCTCCATAGAGCTTCTCAGCGCGTTTGGCGAGGTCGAGAATAATCTCTTCCTTTTGCTTGTCCGAGAGCCAGACAATTTGAAACAGATCGTTCCCTTCCATCAATCCGTTCGCATCGTTGTAGATCGCCTCGCCGGGGCGAGAAAGCAAACGGGCACCCGTGTTGTCTTTGCTGAGAATCAGCTGGGCATCGGCGTCGGAACATTGCAGCGCGATGCGAATCGCCATTTGATCGATCGTGCTTCGGGCCATGGAATAAGCGCCGCCCAGCGTCTGCGAACCCATCAACAGATGAAGACCGAAGGCCCGGCCTTGACGGACCAGCCGATCCAAAAGCAGCGCTGCTTCCTGCGAGAGACGATCATCCTCGACAAAGAATTCCTGAAATTCGTCCACGAGCAGCATGATGCGCGGCAACTTCGCGGCGGCGGCGAACTGCCGTTTGCACCGGCACCATTCTTGGCTTGCTGATCCTGCCAGTCGCGATAACCGCCCAGATCGTTGACGCCCGCGGCCCGGTAAAGCTCGCCGCGTTCGCGCAATTCCACGTCGAGGCGCTGCAACACGCTCAGACCAAACTCGCGTTCGCTCTCAACGGCGATGACCTTGGCATGGGGCAGGCGATGCGTCGAATAGGCCTTGAATTCGACACCTTTCTTGAAGTCGATCAGATACAGTTCCACCTCGTCGGGACTGTAATGCATGGCCAGATTCGTAATCAAGGCATGGAGAAGCGTCGATTTACCGGAGCCTGTCTTACCGGCGACCAGGGCATGTTGCGCTGTGCCTTTACCCACGTCGAATGCCTGGCGCTTGGTGGCACCCGACCGTCCGATCGGAACCGAAATCCCCCGCCGGCTATCCCGGCTCCAGATCTCTGCCGGTGCCGGCACGACGTAATCGAACGGTACTTCAACCCGCTTGGTATCCCGGCCCCGTTGACCCATAACCCGGACGAGCCGAACGATCGTTTCGGCGTCGGGCGGCATTTCCAGCGTCAAGGGAAATGGTGCCAAGGTCGGATCTTTCCAGGTAAAACCATTGTCTTTCCAGACGAGGTTGAGACTCGACTGTTCCAGATCGGCGGCATTGAATCCCTGGGGGATCGGCAGCTTGGTATCGATACTCATCAAGGTGAAGACGCCGCAAGTGGAGCCGCTGTTGACGATGCTGACCAGCCGGCGCGGATTCCAGGTTAAAATTCGCCGGGAAATTGGCAACGACCAGAACGCGGAAGGCTTCCGCAACCTCGCCGGCCTGTACGTTGTATTCCTCGATCGTTTTGAACTGACTGCGCAAATACTTTTGAATCACGTTCTCCATGTGCGCGGTCAAATCGGCAAGGCGTTTTTCGATCTGTTGTTGTTCCGTCCAGATGCGGGAGCCGATCAGCGATTCGTCGAAATCGGCCAGGTGCATGAAGCCCGCAAAATTATCGCCCAGACCGACCGGATCGATCACCGTAAACTTTACCTTTCCCGCGGGCACGGCCGTGAGAAACCGCAGCATTATCGACTGCATCGACTGCACGGCAACGGCCCGACCCTGGTCGCGAGCCTTCAGGACGAGGGAAGTGCGATTGGGGAAAGGGAGAAACGCCGGCAGCTTCATGCGTCGCGGGATCGTCGGCTCCAAATCCTCGTCGTTGGGCAGGCCGCCGGGTAGCTGAGCCATGTCGACGCTGATGTCGCCGAAGCGAATCCCAAGAGGCAAGCCTCGGCGGGTGGCGGCGCTTGCCACAGAGGACTGCTCCAATCGGGACAATTTTCTATCCCCTCGCCTTTGAGTTGATTGAAGATTTGCCCCAGGCGTTCCTGACCCGCGCGCCAATCACTGGCCAGCGCATCCCAGGCTGTGTCGCGCGCGTTGCGGGAGTCGAGTTTGCGCTTTTCAAATAACGCCTCGGCCTCCGCGAGAATCTTGTCGTGCCGCCCGGCGCACTCGGCGAGTTTTGCCTTGAAGTGAGCTTCGGCCTTCTTGATCGCTTCATAGTTCCAGTTGCGCAGCTTGTCGTTATCGCGCTCGTGTTTGTCGGCGGCAAGAGCGGTTTCCGACCGTTCCCGATCGGCAATTTTTGCCAAGATCGGCGGGTATTTGATCTGGGCACGCTGTTTTCCCTGGTTGCGTTTGTCGTCGGCCTCGCGCAACCTGCGTTTGTAGTCTGCTTCCGCAAACGCGAGCAAAACTTGCCGCTTCTTTTCGGCGTGGTTCAAGGTTTGGGCAATCTCCTGGGCAAGATCGTGGGCTTTTTGCTTCGTGGCTTTCTTCACCAGCCAGAGAACGCTGAAGCCGATGCCGCTTACCAGAGTTTCCAGTTCTTCGAGTAAGACCGCGCTCCTGGCAAGGGCGGCCTCCAGCTCCGCAAGATGGTTGCCGCTGAAGAGCAAGGTTGTGGTAATCGCCGCCGGTGAGTTATCCGCGGCAAACTTCCCCGCCAGTCCGGCACGCTCGAAGGTCGGGGCGGCTTCGCTCCAGGTCTCGGCGATCTCGGCAGCTTTTTCCACGACCGTTCGACGAAGCGCGTCGCGTTGATCGGTCGCTTCTTTCTCTGCCGCTTCGTAGAGTGAATCCGCGGTCCAGAGAGCATCGGAATAGGAAGTTTGGGTCTTGATCCCTTCGGCTTTCGCCCGCTCGTGAGCTTCCTGAAGGGTGAATTTTTGGAGGCGGTTTGCCGCCGTTTGCTTCTCGGCCAACTGGGCTTCGATGTTGGCGCGTGCGCCTCATCCCAACCGGCCTGAACCGTAGCCATCTCCTGGTCTTTTTCGGCGAGAATGGTCTTGCGCGATCGACTGATCTCTTTATTGGCGTTGGTCTTGGCCGCTTCGTACTCGGCAATACAAGCGACCTCGGCAGCAGCCCGGCGGTCGGTGAGCGCAGCCAGATCGGTGAGCGCTTCGCGTTCGACGTCGAAGAGATTGCGGGGGATCATGAATAAAGCGCCCTCACGATGTTGGTGTCGTCGCAATCCTGACGGACCTGCATGAAAATCTGGGCCAGTTGATCCATCGCCCGCAGGGCATCGGTGGTCAACTGTTCGAGTTCGTTCCAGATTTTCTCTTCAAATTCCTGCCGCATGGAGTCGGTCCAGTGAACGGTGACTTCGTCCCAGCGCAGGCGAATCGTCTTGAGCGCATCGTAAAGCCGGCCTCGCCCCCCGTCGATCTTCATCGGATAACTCCCTTGATTCCTCGTTGAATTTTCAAAACATACGCGTCGGGTTAATTAACATCTGCGTCACGTTAGCCCGGAGGGTTCATGGCTACGTACGCTTCCAAACTTCGGATTTGCTGGTCGAGCTGGACCAGACTGCGCGACAATTCACCTTCCAGGAATCGGCTCAGCCGGCGGCCGTGAGATTCGTAGGTCTCGTTTACCATTCGCGGCAGTTGGACCAGCCAGCGACGAACGACCTTGATTTGTTCTTCGGCATGATCGAAACGGGCTTCGGCAAGTCGAAGGTTTTCTTCTTGAACGGTGCAGTCCGGAATTCGCCCCCGAAAATCGGTGATTTGACGATTCCGCAATTCGGCCTGGGCCTGCACGACTTCCTGGTCGGCCTCCCGTTTTTCCTTCTGCCAGAAATTGAGCTTCTCTTCGAGCCATTCATCGGCATGCTGAATGGTCATCGCCACCGAAGCCAGGCTCTCCGTCGCCTCGGTGCGATAGTTGCAAACCGCCGCGTGCCAATCCGCGAGCACCATGATGGAATTTACTTCTGCGCCGGGAGTCATGAGCATCACTTTTGTTGGAGGTATTCTTCGATGCGTTCCGCCTTGCGGAGCAGGAAGGGAATATGTTGATCTGCCGTATCGAGGAACCGTTCGAGCATGGAAATGGTTTGTTCAAATTCCTGCACGAAATGCTCGTGTTCCTGATCGCGCCAGGTGTCGCCCAAAGCGAGCAACTGCACGTGCATCGAAGCAAGGTTCCCGTGGACCTTGCCGTTGAAACGCTTGAGGGCATGGGCAAACCGCCGGAGTTCGGCGGGATCGACGATGGCTGATGACATGGCTAGACTCGCCGTGGTTTCGTGGAGACAAGAGACAATGTCGATTATACCCACTCAAGCATGGGGAAAAGATGAAATTTTCTATACGGTGCGGTTTGGACCGCGTTGGTGTGTAGGGAAACGGCTTTTTTGGGTCGCGCGTGCCTGCACAGGAAGCCGCGACTCGAAGCATCGCGTCGAATGACATCGACTCAGGCAAAACCAACGCCGCGATGCGTAGAGGAGCGCTGCCGCGCAACGATTTCAACGCAATGATGAGAGCCTTCGGAGCGGGTTGCGGCGTAAGCGCTCCTCTACGCATCGCTGGCAGAAGTCAAAGATAGTCCCAGCCTTTCGACGCGATGCCCCGAGTCGCGGCTTCCTCGATGGGCAAGAGCAGTGTGTAAAAGAGTCGTTCGAGACATTTCCGAATCAGTCTTTCCTCCATATACATTGGCGACATGGCTACCTCCGACACGCATCCCGCCGCAGCACATCATCTGCCCCGCGTCCTTGGTCCGTGGATGGCGATCGCCATCGTCATTGGCACCGTGATCGGCTCCGGGGTCTTCAAGAAACCTGCCGACGTCGCCAAGCAGATCGACGAGTTCGGCCTGGCGATGCTGGCCTGGGTTCTGGTCGGCGTCGTGGCCCTGTGCGGGTCGCTAGCTCTGGCCGAGGTTGCGGTGCGCTTTCCGAGAGCTGGCGGCAATTACGTATTTCTGCGCGAAGCGTATGGTCGCGGTGCAGGGTTCATGTTCGGCTGGGTCGATTTCCTGATTATCAAGGGTGCCTCGACCGCAGCGCTGGCAACCATTTTCACGGAATCTCTCCACGACATATTGAAACAATCCCAGGGCATGGCCACCCACGAGGAACTTCTATCCTACTGGGGCCGTCATGCGGTGACGGTAGGGGTCATCATGGCTTTGGCCATCATCAACGTGCGCGGTACCCGGCTCGGCGGCGGCGTTCAGCTCCTGGTGACGACCGTGAAAGTTCTCTCGTTAGTCTCCATTGCCGTGCTGCCACTCGTGCTTCTTTTTCTTGTCAGCGAGCCAAGAACCGTTCCGTCCGTTTCTCGTCTCGAACCGGTCTGGCCGAAGAACTGGCTGGACATCAGTTGGCCCAAGTTCGGGGTGGCGATGCTGGGAGTGCTCTGGGCTTATCACGGCTGGATGAACGTGGCCCCTGTCGCCGAAGAAGTGCGAAACCCGAGTCGGAACCTTCCACTCGCCCTGATCGCTGGTACAGTCACGATAATGGTTCTGTATCTCTCGGTGAATCTGGCCTATTATCTGCTCATTCCGGGCAGCGAGATGAAAGGGATCGCGGGCCGAACCATCGCGGGAGAATTTGGATTTCGCGCGTTAGGTTCGGTCGGCTTGCTGCTCATATCCGCTGCGGTGATGACCTCCGTTTTCGGGGCGTTAAACGGACTTGTCCTGGTTACTCCCAGGCTCCTCTACGCAATGAGCGAGGATGGCCTTGCGCCGAGAAAACTGTCTGCTCTGCATCCCCGGTATGAGACGCCGGTCTGGGCAATCCTTTGTCATGCGGCCTGGGCAAGTCTGTTACTGATCGGAGTGGGAGTGGTGGTCCAGTATCAAGCTGAAACTCCTTCTTCGGGAGCTGGTGCATCTCCCATTGTGCAGCCCGCAGAGGCGAAAGCGGAAGGATTGGTGGATGCAAAAGTCTACCAGAAGACGACCGACAGTTTCGACGTACTGACCAATTATGCGATATTTGGGGCAGTGTCATTTGAGACCCTGGCCGTGGCGACGATCTTCGTGTTTCGTCGGCGTTACCCGGTGGATAAGGTTCAACTGCCGTATCGGTGCCGGTTCTATCCCTGGGTTCCGCTGATTTATGTGGGAGTGATGGCGGCAGTGTTGTACAACATGTTCGGCGAAAGGCCGCTGGAGTCGTTGATGGGACTGGGGTTCATATTGCTGGGGGCGGTGGTTTATCGAGTGGTGTATTATCGGCGGCAAGGAGGAGTCTGAGAGGGTGTTGAGTGGACACTTGTCAGAGGAGATCAATGGGGGTGCTGCCAACGTCCCTGTGCCGTTGCCCGGACTGATTCCCAGGGAACGCCACGAGATGGGTCGGCATCTGCCAGAGCAGCCCGTCGCTCCATTTCAGGCGCACCTCTGGAGCAATCGGCTGCCCTTCCAGGAAGTCGTGGACAACTGTCCCACAATGCCTGCGCCAAGGCGAAGCGGTCTTCGGGGCTTAGGGTATCAATGCCGAGTTGTTGGAGGGTTGGTACCATCGCCAGTCTCCTATATCTTTTCGAACCATTCTTTGATGACGAAAACCTCTTCTGTGATTTTTTCACGTACTTCGATTCCGAGTCTCATCTTTTTTAGCATGACAACGAGTTCGTCACCATCGATCAAATCGAGTGGCGGAGCACCATCCCGCTGTGCCTCACTTCTGGCGTCTCGGGTAAAAGTGCCGGTGGTAATGAATAGTCCTTTGTCGGCTCGACCGACCATTGCGCCACGGAAATCGCGGATGGCAGATGAAGAAACGCTGTCGCGATATCTCTTGCACTGAAATATCACATGGAACGACAAGATACCCCCAAGCTTTACGACCCCACGGCCATCAATGCCACCATCACCGCTTCGGCCAGTTACTTCGACCTGAATAAAACCTGATTCGCGAAGTAATCTCTGGCACAATCGCTCAAACGCATCCGGAGCCATCGATTTCAACACTTCGAGAGCGGTATCCTGCCAACGTAGCTCGGACGGAATCAAGATGTCTGATTCCTCGTCGTCCTCATCTTCCTGCTCTCTTGCGAGCCGACTTTGCTGTTGAACGAAAGCCACTACTTCGGGCGAGTTTACTATTTCTGTGTTCTTCCCTTTTTCCGTTAGTGCCCATACGCCCCGTGCTGAATTCTCTAACAGCCCATATTTCTTCAGATAGGTTCTGGCCCAAGCGAGGTTGTAACTGATCTTGGTTTGGTTTCCTTTGTGAATCTCTTCGAGATCGGCCTCTGATAACTGCAAAGCTTTCCCGACTTCATCCTCCAACTCTTGTATGGACGCTGAGCCGCCGAGTTCACGGAGTGCTTTGAGCAAAGGATTGAACAGTTCGTAGGATTGTGGGATTGGCATTATGAGAGTCCGTGTCGAATGCTTTCATTCTCGCACGTCGGCGTCTCGTTCCTTGTAAGCCTCGTCGCAAATGTCTTGTAGCGTCGGGTCGTCACGATATTTGCCGAAAAGCCCTGCGAGCCCCTTTCGGCCGATCTCCAACGTGACCAGTTCCCCTTGCTCCACTCGGTTTTCAAGTGCAGTTTCGAGGGCCGCGAGAGCTTCAGCACGTGTGGGTGCGGAGGCGCGCACATCGGCGCACCGACGAGTTCGGCTTCAAACAGACCGTGAGTGGCGTGAACCATTACGGAAAAATTCATGGCGGATTCCTATTCAATATCGCGAATGTCACGAGCATTATTATATCGCCATTTCATTTTGCCGGCTTCGTTATCTGAAACGACCTTGCGATCTTCTCAACCTCTTTCATCAGTGCTTCCTTCTGAGAATCGAGCAGCCGGGCTGCGAAGGTTGCGCCTCCGCCTGCCTGTCTGGCGATCAGATAGTCCATCGCCACGCGCTGTTCGCCGATCTCGGCCTCGATCGTGAAACGATCCAACTCGCGCGGATTCCTCTCCAGACGGACAGGCTCCGAGGTTCGGCTCACCTTCGCTTTCAACTCTTTCAGATAACCCTGCGTTTCTTTCAGGAAATCATCGGTCGTCGGCAGCTGTTTCAAAGGCTCCACGGTAATCATCATGCCGTTGCCGTTTTTTTCGTCCAGGGTGATGCGGTTATTCTGCACGCGCACTACGTGCCAGGTGCGTGGATAGGCAAACTTCACACCAAGCTGCTCATTTTCGTACAGCAACATCGTATTTTCCGCGCTCGGCTCCAAGGTGACTTTGGCGATCGCTTCATCACTCAGTCCAGCGCCTGCGCGGATTGAGTTGGCGTACCATGACGAAACCGCCTTCGATCTTCCCCGTTGTCTTCCCATCCTTGTCGAGCAGCAAATGCTCGCCGTTGATCGACAGGTAGGCGATGTAATTGCCGGTCAAGTCAAAATACAACCGGCCCGACAGTTTCTGCCGAACCGGCCCATCTTCGTTGATCCCTTTCAAGTCGCCGCTCAAAGTAATGTGCGCAACTCGCCGGCCGTTCAGAATAGTTTCCTCTTCAAGCTTGCAGGTCAAATCGCCTTCCGTGATTTTCTCCATGTCGGTCAGTTCCAGGACGGCAGTTTCCGACACCTTCCAACGATCGCCCGGTTTTACCGGAGTTGCCGGCAGCAACCCTGCGATCGAGGGCAGAAAAATATCGGTGCGCAACAGATCGATCTCACCCCAGGTCAATGGGCCATCCGGTGAGAAGAGAACCTTTGCTTGCACTTTGCGCATTATGACGAGCCGGCGCACTTCGGGCCGAACGGTCATTTCCTGTTTTTGATCCCCGATCGTTCGGGAAAAGTCGATCCTCTTGTACAGCCGGAGCGACTTGTGATCTGCCAGTTTTGCGTCCACGGGCAAGATCCGCTCGTCGTACTCGATGGAGGATTTGCCCGCCATCTTTACCCTCTGGGCAGGCTTGTCCTCCTCGACGGGGATCGAGAGCTCGCCCTGGAGACTGACGTTGGTGATGACCCGGTACTGATAACCGGAGACGAACCGTTCCACCAGCGTCAACGTCTTGTCGTTCGCTTGCGCCGAAAGTGGAACGAAGAAGATCAAACAGGGAAGGAAGCGATTCATGGGATCATCCAGTGTTCAGTGTTCAGTGTTCGGCAGTACTAAGAAAGTGCCCCGTGTTTTTTCTGAACACTGAACACTGAACACTGAACACTGTTTTTGATTCTACCCACCCGACTATGCGTTGCCGAAGCCACTTTTTCAGGGCAGGTCGGAAACGTGGCGATGGATGTGAAAGATAGACTGAGATTGCCGATCGCGCCGAGTTTAAGGGTTTACGTCAATTGTGCAATTCGCCTGAGCCGGCATTGCAAGATCGAACATGAGGAATGTAAATCTGTCACCTAACGACAACGGATTGTCACGACACAAGAGCAGAATCGGTGCAAATCATGCAAATTTCAATAGTCGCAAGTGATTGCTAAATAATAAGTTGCATTGCTAAACTTATCGCCGGCGCTCAAATAATCCGGTTTTTGCCAGGATCGGCAAGAGGTTTGCTACTCTCTTCACGAAGATAGTTGAGCCTCTCTTGAAAGACTTCATTTGCCCGATTCATCGGAGAAAATGAATTGGACCAGGAGAGGAAAAGACCACGAACCCTTTACCTTCATGGACGCTCTAAATAGATGGAGAGTCGGTAAAGATTAGGTAAAACTTTAATCTTTTTCTCTTGCCGGCGAACTAATGAATAGAGGACCGTCGAAGGAAATATTAGGATCGAGATTCCCGAAAGTAGGTTGCCAAACGGAGTGATTTGTGAGTGACTTCCTATACCCAGCATTGAAGGAGCTTACCGACCAACAGGTTCGGTTTGCTCCGCCGCCCCGAAGGCGGGAACAGGTAGCTCGCGCTCAAACACTTCTTGCGGAGATCGATCCGCAACGCCGGTATCCCTACCAGTTTATTTGCTTCAAGATCACCGATTTCCGGTCGGAGACTCATGCCGAGCTGGTGATCCCCGGCGATGAACTGAAACTGGAACTGCTGCGGTTCATACGACAGTTGGAGCGTTCGATTCCACCCCTGCCCATCGAGCAGGAACTGGAGCCGATGCTCGTTCTGGAACAGATCAGCAAGCAGTTCAACGTATCGACGAAGACGATTGGGCGCTGGCGGGTTCGCGGTCTGGTGGGCCGGCACGTGATCGTCAACGGGCGTCGCCAGCTTGCCTTCCCGAAGTCTGTGATTGAGCAGTTTGTCGCCACGAATCAGGATCGGGTCGAACGGAGCGCCCGATTCTCTCACCTCACCCTTGAGGAACGAGAGGAAATTCTCCGTCGCGCCGCCCGGCTGGCCCGCGCAGGCGGTAGCCTAACCGAAGTCAGCAAGCGAGTTGCTCGCAAGCTGAAACGCTCGGTCGAGACTATCCGCTACACGATCAAAAACTTCGATCGTGATTGCCCGGACCAGGCCATCTTCCCCGACGCGACTGGGCCATTGGACGGCATTACTAAAGAACAGATTGTAAACTCTTACGAGAAGGGCATTCCCGTGGAAACCCTTGCTAAAACATATAATCGGACACGAACTTCAGTCTACCGCGTGATCAATGAATCGTGCGCTGAGAAGGTCGTGCAGAAAAAACTGGACTACATGCACCACGAGTCGTTCGACGATCCATCGGTCGAGGAAGCCTACCTCGCTCCGATGTCCGGCGAAGCCGAATTCGAGGCCGCTCACGACAACATGAAGCCACCACGAGATGTGCCCCCGGAACTGGCATCGCTCTACGAGTGGCCGCTCTTGACCAAGGAACAAGAGCAGCACATGTTCCGGCAAATGAACTATCTGAAGTACAAATTGCACCAATTGAAGGAGTCGATCGATCCCGCTTCGGTTCGTGTGAGCGAATTGAAACAAATCGACGAGTTGCAAGCAAAGATCAAGTGGGTACGCGATCGGCTCATCAATTGCAACATGAGACTCGTTGCCTCGATTGCCAAGCAGCACGCCGGGCAAACGGAGAATCTGTTTGACTTGATCTCGGATGGCAATGAATCGTTAATGCGAGCGGTTGAGAAATTCAACTATGCGTTCGGGAACAAGTTCAGCACGTATGCAACCTGGGCGATTCGCAAGAATTTTGCCCGCAGTATTCCGAACGAGAAGCATCACCGGGAGCGTTACCTGACCGGTCACGAAGAGATGTTCGAAGCGCGTCCCGATGCCCGCAGCGACGAGCAGGAATGTCTGTGCAAGCCGATCAGGCGCGCGACAAGATCACCCGGCTCCTGGAAGGTTTGGACCCACGAACCCGCGACGTGATCAAAATGCGCAACGGCCTGGATGGGTCTGCGGAAATGACGCTCGAACAGATCGGCCGGCACTTTGGGATCACCAAAGAGCGCGTGCGTCAGATCAACGTGCGTGGCATGAAGATCCTCCGCGAAAAGGCAGCCGGTGGGAGAGTCGATTTGCAGTGATCGCCGATCGGGCAAGAATTACGAGCCATCGGTTTTTCAAGCCTGAAGAACCGATGGCTCTTGTGTTTTCGGCACACCAAATGCGGACTAACCACAGAGTCACCGAGGACACAGAGAAGGCAAGATAAACCACTTGAATTATCTGTGTCACCTCTGGCTAATTCTTCTATTGTCTTCTCTGTGTCCTCGGTGACTCTGTGGTTAGTAATCACACCATCAAACCCGGAATTGGTTCGCTTTCAGCCATCGTCAAGATCTCGCGCGGCATTCCGCGCGTTACTCGAAGTTGGCCGACATCGAACAGTGTGTGCATGATCGTGCTGATGAGGTGCTTGTTGCGGATCGCTTCCGAGTTTGGTTCGCCGCCGTTGCGCGAGGATTGCCCGATCACCTGTCCCATCTTCAGCCCGCCGCCCGCCAACAGCAATGGGGCCAGGTTGCCCCAGTGATCCCGGCCGCCGTTCTTGTTGATCTTCGGCGTTCGGCCCATTTCACCGCAGCAAACGAGTAAAATGTTCTCGTCGAGTCCGCGTTGTTGCAAGTCTTCAAGAAACGCCGACAAGGCATGATCGAGCGGCGTACCGGTGTAGCGCATCCCCTCGGCAACAGGCGCGTTGTTCACATCGGCGTGCATGTCCCAGACAAAATTGGTGGTCACCGTCACAAAGCCGCAGCCTCGCTCGCAGAGTCGTCGGGCCAAAAGCAACAACTTGCCCAGCGATTTCGCGTTATCGACGTAGTGTTTATAATTGTTCCACTTCTTGTCGATGTTTTCGGGCCGTACCAGCGGCGCGGTATCGAATCTCTCAACGACTTTGGCATTTTCCTTCGTCAAATCGAATGCCTCCCCGACACCTCGCAAGATCACGTTGAAGGCTTTTTCACGGGCACTATCGATGCCATCCCGGCTCGCCGCTGCCAATGTTTCCTTGGCCCGATCGAGTTCCTTGAGTAAGCCGCGCCGATCGTCGAGTTGAGTCATCGACAACTTGAGTTTCATGTCTTTTTGCAGACTACCCTTGCTGCCGGGGACGAAAGGAGCGGTTGCACTGCCGAGGCTTCCAGTTGAGGAAAAATTGCCAAAGCCCATCTGGCCCGGCCCGGTGCTGGGATCGACCGCTCTGGGAAACAGCACCACATTGCTCGGCATCCCGGTGCTGGGGTGGTTCAACCCGGCGACATAAGAGTAGACGGAGCCAAGATTGGCTCCGGATGAATCTTTGCTCGCGACCGGTTTAATGTCGTGATTGCCGTCGCCGCTGACATAAGAGCGCACGATGCTTACCCGATCGGCCAGCTTCGCGAGTTTTGGGAAACTGCCGCCGAAAGTGATGCCGGGGATCTTCGTGGACACTTCGCCCGTGGCGCTGCGGATTTCGACAGGGGAACCCATGTGAGGATCGAAGGTTTCGATCTGGCTTGGGCCGCCGTGCAGAAACAGGAGAATGACCGACTTCTCGTGAACGGGACGAGACGAGGTGACGACCCCGCCTGCTTTGGCCTGGGGCTGGAACATGGAAGGGAGCGACAACCCGCCCAGACCGAGTGAGCCGATGCGCAAAAAGGCCCGCCGATTCATGGAGGAAGGATCGAAAATAGTGAGCATATTGAAATCCCTTAATGCAAGACCACACCGTCATGGTTCAATAAACCGGGGCACTGCGAATCACCCAGCGCAAGCAGGCATCGTAACATGGAAGAGAACCTCGCAGATGAAGCAGGAACAGGCAAATCGGCGGGAAGAAGGCAGAGGCATTGGCAGGAAGTTATTGGAGATAGGATAGCATGTTTGCGAACCGGCATGCCAGCAGAAATCAGATGATTCAATCAGGAAGATGAAATTTCGTGCCTACCCGGACAAATGGAGAAGACTCCAAAAGCTTATTCTGATCGAGACAGGAAGCGCCCAGGTTAAGTAAAGGTTCCGCGATTTCCGCAATTCGACGGGCAGAAAGCCTGGTGAAGGTTTACTATCGGAATCCAGCATAGGAGTAAGAGAGCACTTTGATCGAATCTCGCACATGCTCTTTATACAACTGCTTGCATTCCTCCGATAGGCCCGACCGATCGATCAGCGAAAAGACCGCACTTTCTCCGTCGATGAAGGCTTGCATGATTCGCCTAATTCGCGTTTCGCGTAGTCCGAGGCGTATGGCCAACTCACGAAAGTCGTCGTAAGCGTAAAAGGCATTGGCCTTGAAACTATCTGTCTCGAACTCATCCTCGTTCCTGAACAGCGCCAATGCGGTTCGCGTTTCGTTTGGCACATGCAGCCGAGTGTTCAATAAATCGTAGGCAGGGGTCAAGGTGTAATCGCCATACTGCTCATTCCTGATGACCGAAAAATTTTTTAGGTGGGCATCACCATTTTGGACGAAGTAATTGAACACAACCAGCCGAAAGAACCTCTCCATCTCCACAGGATAAGCGGCGACGTGTTTGCGAATCAACCCGCCGATTTCTTCATAGGAAAAATCGTATTTGTAGTTTTCCCCATGCGTTTCGGAGGATCTGCCGGCAACTTGAGCGAAATCTTCTTGCAGCAAGCGAACCCCATTAGGCTGGACATCGAACCTACGAACCAGGTAGGCCAATTCGCCGCCATCGAAAGCAACCAGTGCATTTTCGGCGACGCTGATACGAAAGACTTGACGGGCAATTTGCATTGTCAGGTGTTCGTTGACTGGGACAGCGTCCAATCGCTGAAATTCTCCATGTGGAATCGGCTTGAGGATGTACTGGCCGCCCGATTCCGTCATTTCCAGCTGAGTATCGCGTAAAGCAACCGACATTTTGGTTTGGATACCGGAGATGGACAGTTTACCCGTCGCCGATGCGAGTTTTGCTTGGTTGTACATGGGCCGGGAAAAAGGCAGCATCGAGGAGACCTTCTTGCCGTCGAACAATCGTTTCCGGCATGGAAGGCAGAAGGCGTCATATCCGTGTTTCAAGCATCCTGGGCAATTCATCACGAGACCTCCTGAACGGTAACGCCTCCGATGGTTTCGGTTTCGCAGGTGCGTAATAGGCGTGTGAAGTGGTCGTTTTCGTCGATCTTGAGGAGCCTGCATTGCAGCGCCTTGTTATCACCCTCTGCCAGCAATCCAAAAAAGAATGGGAACAACACGCTCGATTCAAAGGCCGCTTCTTGTTTAGGGAACGACAAGCTGATGGCCGGACATTCGGAACTGCGCAAATACTCGGGGAAGTATTGAAAGTGGTATCCTGAGCGGTCTTTGCCCAGAACTCCCGCAAGAATACCTCGACAATAGACATTAGCTTGACGCATGGAGCGATCGCTCGATCAATTTGAATTCCAGTCCCAGAACCTCCGCGATTTTCGTGAGTTGGTTGAGGGTCGGATTGCCTCGACCGTTCTCAAGTTCAGTAAGACCGCGCAGAGTCACCCCAGCCAGTTCCGCCAAGTCACGCTGACGAAGCCGGAGAAACTTACGGCGGGCTCGGATGTTCTGCCCAATTTCTTGGTTCTTTGACATAGTGCAGGCGCATTATAGTGCGTTTTCAAGCATAGGTGCGGAGTCGGTGTTGGTTGTTTTCAGAGAATGTGCAACCCAATGCGCTTTTTATGAAATATATGCACAAACAAAACGGATGTCAAGAAATATGCGCATTATAATGCGCCTATTCAAAGTTTCGCCCATAGGAACTGATACTGGACCTGACATTCCGAAAATCGAGATTCCGTTTGGATCCTGTGCAGAATCCAAATTCACCGCACAATAGTAGGAACGGTATCAGGTTGTCAGAGCAGAGGCTGCCGAGGATGGCGGTCACTCGGGGGGTTCCGGTGGGCAAACCGTTTCTAACAGAACTTGGAATGCTTCCACAGACATACGACTGGGCAGTTCGTTTTCACCTTAGACCCTTCACTGACGCCATCCGGCGGTCGATGCAGCCTCTGTTGGCGATCGGGTCGGGCGGATCGTTCACGACAGCGCATCTGGCGTGTGCCCTTCACCAACACCATTTTCAACTTCCCGCATTACCGTGCTCCCCGCTGGAACTTGCCACCACCGCAACTGATTTGCGGGAGATGGCCGTATTGCTCCTCACCGCGGGAGGGAAGAACCCAGATATTCTCGGTGCGTTTAACCAAGCCATCCTGCGAGAGCCTCGACGTCTGACAATTGTGTGTGCCACCACCGGGTCGCCTCTCGCAAAACAGATCGCCCGACACCCAACAGTGGAGTTTTGTGAATTTGACTTGCCGTCCGGACGAGATGGATTCCTTGCCACAAATTCTCTGCTTGCAACTTCGATCCTTCTCATGCGAGCCTACGCAGAGGCGACGGAAGAGAGTTTCGCTTTGCCTGAGAGCCTCGATGCTTTGGCAGGGCGTGAATTCCGAGAGATAGATTTTTCGCCATTGTTGGCGCGTGAGACAATTGTCGTTCTCTATTCGCCGTCGATGAAGACCGTGGCGATTGAAATTGAATCTAAATTCGTTGAAGCGGCGCTCGGGAACGTCCAACTCGCCGATTACCGTCAATTCGCTCACGGCCGCCACCATTGGTTGGCAAAGAGGGGAGACAGGTCAGCCGTATTAGCTTTGTGCACAAAATCCGAAACCGAAGTTATGGAAAGGACGCTTTGTCTCCTCCCGAAAATAATTCCGATTCGCGGCTCGTCGCCCCCCACGAAGGGCCGTCTGGGATACTTGCGGGAATCGTGCAGGTGTTCGAGTTGGTTCGCCAAGCCGGAGAAGCTGCACAAATCGATCCTGGCGACCCGGGAGTTCCGATGTTTGGCCGGGAACTGTACAATCTTCGGGTATTTCCGCGTCAACCACCGACGAAACTTGATCGGATCGCTGGTCCAAACCTCGCAATACAACGGAAATGTCGCAAGTCTTCGGAGATATTGACCGCTTCCGGCGCGAACGCCGGTGGAAGGCGGCTTATAACTACTTCCTCAGCCGCCTTCGTCAAGCTCATATCCATGCTCTCGTGGTGGACTACGACGGGACATTGTGCGATGAAGCGAAACGTTTTGCCCCGCTGCCCAAAGCGATTGCAACCGAATTGGGTCGCTTGCTACGTGCCGGAATTTATCTCGGAGTAGCCACAGGAAGAGGGAAATCCGTCCGAGAACAATTGCAGAACGCGATCCCCTCTGACCTGTGGGATTTGGTCGTGGTGGGGTATTATAACGGAAGTGATATTAAATTGCTTTCCGACGAAGCACTGCCGGACGGGACCGACCGCGTTTTGGAACCACTGAAACCGGTCGAGGAGATGATCCTTCATTACGAGTCGTTCCTTGGGATCGAAGTTCCTGAATTTCGCCGTAACCAAATCACTCTCAAAGCCGCTGCTTGCATGACAATCGAACAGCTTTGGCAACGAGTGCAGGGTCTGGTCACGCCATCCGCTTTTCCAGGCGTCGCCGTTCTGCGGTCTGGTCACTTGGTGGACATTCTTGCTCCCGGAGTTTCAAGGTCTTGGTCGTCGAGAAAATCCGGAAGATGGCAGGATGCGGAGAAGCAGAAGTTCTCTGCATTGGAGATCAAGGCTGTTGGCCTGGAAATGACTATGTGCTTTGCAGCGCGCCGCTTTCGCTCAGCTCGAATGTTGTCTCAGTGGACCCTGACCATTGCTGGAACTTTGCGCCCCCAGGGGTCCGAGAGTCGCAAGCAACGCTCGGCTACTTGCGGTTCCTCAAGCGGACTCGGAGCGGCATCCAATTTGTGATACCGTCCCCGGCAAGGAGATGACGATGAATCAGGAGTTCGCGCTCGGCAAGCTCAGCGACCTGATGGCGTGGGACGACGAGACGTCCCAGCGAGAGTTCGCGTGGCTTCGCCTGATGTCACGAATGAAGTACGACGGGTATCAGGAGTTCCTGGCAGGGATGCGGTTCATCGAGAGCCTAGCTGATTGGCTCCAACAGTTCAAAGCTGAACATCGGAGTGATGCCTACGGATTCGTTCGCGAAAACCTTGTGTTTATTAGTTTGGCAGAAATGCGTCATTTGGTCGAATTGTTCTATCCAGAGACAGTTCAGCCGAGGCTACTTCGCGAAGTTGCCCGCAGTCAGAACATTCCGTCCTATCGGGTTTGGGCAGACGCTGCCGCTTCTGCGGCGTATTGGCAACTGTTACGAAAGACGCTGTTCATCGAGTTGAGCGATGGTGGTCGGATCGACGTTTTCCGAAGATCCAACGCGGGGGTAATTGGAAATGAACAGATCGTGACGGCACCGCGAATCAACAAGGACAAATGGGAAGATCTACTCAGCGATCTGAGGAAAGCAACCAAGGATCCGAACGCTCGGTTTGCATTTGTGTATCTCATTGACGATTTTACCGCCAGTGGGATGACTTTACTCCGGGAAGAAGAGGGGAAGTGGAAAGGGAAGTTGTGTCGGTTCTGGGAGGATGTGTCGAAAGAGAACATGGCAACTACGATCTTCGAAGATGATTGGAAACTCTGTGTTCACCACTACATTTCGACCATCCAGTCTGAGAAGTACATTATTCAACGCGACGCGGAAATGCGGGCTGCTCGCGGATCGGACGGCTGGTTCTGTGGCATCGAACATACAGCTGGTATGAGGTTGCCGGAAGATTTTAGGGTGACGTTACAGTCCCACTCAATCTTTGGAGCGTTAATCCAGGATTACTACGATGACGCGATCGAGGACGAGCACATGAAGAAGGGTGGAGACAATGCCAGATTCGGATTCGGGCAATGTGGACTTCCCCTGGTGTTGGAACATAACACCCCGAACAACTCACTCGCCCTACTGTGGGCGGAAACGGCTGGCGATGGGGGCAAGCACTCCATGCGTCCGCTCTTCCGACGCCAGCAGCGTCACAGGTAGTCGTAGGAGGGACCAATGGAAAATCCATTCCTGAGCCGAGCTGCTGAATTATTACGCGACGATGAAGCATTTCTCGCGGTCGTCAGTCCCGAGCCAATCACTCACCACTTGAAGAAATCGGGCGAAGCCGGCATTCTCTACGACCGTCTGGTGCTGATCCGCGGCACACCTGGCAGCGGGAAGACGACGATGGCTCGCGTTTTCGAGTATCCGACTCTTTTCACTTTGTTGAGGAACAAGAGTTCCACGGGGTATAAAGAGTTGCACGCTGCGCTTTCCGAATGCCGTGCCATCAAGGATGAGGAGCCTTTGATCCTCGGTTGTCGCCTTCCGATGGAGAGCGATTACCGGGATTTTTGGGAGTTTCCCTATCGCGACGAAGTCAAAACAAACCTAATGATTTCGTTGCTACAAGCGAGAACTGTACTCGGTTGGTTCCGGCACTTGCTGGTAAGCGGCATTAGCGCTGACCAAGTGGAGGTGGTTACCCGCCCCGAATCCCACGCTTTGCTAGACACGATTGGCGGCGTGAGAGGTGAATCGGTCATCGCTCGAGCAGCAGATGTGGAGAACCGGATCTACAAAGTGATCACTGCGCTGGTCCCGCCGGATGTGTCGGTGCTGTCACAAGACATCGGATCGTCGTATCGCCCGTTCGACCACATTGAGCGAATCCGCGTCCCAATTTTTCAGGGAACAGAAGCAACGACGAGGGACTTGATTCCGCTTGCTATTTTCGACGATGCCCATGAGTTGCACCCCGCGCAATTCCAGGCGATGGAGCAGTTTTTGGTTCGGCGAGCTGAGGATCGCTCGATGGATCATCGCCAGATTCGATGTGCTTCTACCGGAGCAGGCGCTGGCCGAGGCAATGGACGACAGGTCCGATGTTGTGGATTACCCCGGTGTTGCGCCAGGGCGAGATACGGTTTTGATCTTGCTTCAAAGTTCGGGACGACGCCAAGAGCAGCGGAATCGGTTCCGTAAGCTCGCCAAGGACATGGCGTCACGCTATCTAAGGCGGATGCCTCTTTTGAATGACAAAGGGCTGACGGTTCTCGGAAACCTCCTTCATGAGGGCGGGGTCGGGTTGACCCCTGGACGAGTTCGCGAACTTGGAGAAAAGGCCGAAACCGCGCAGAGCCAGCTTCGCATTTCGCCAGCGCAAAGGGAGGGATTCGAAAAGCAAATTAGCCAGTACTGGGGCGATAAAATACCCCTTCCAAACGACATTGCGCTTGGGATGCTTCTTGTAATGATGTACCGCCACGACGTGCGCCGAAGCAAATCAGGTCCCAGCCTGTTCGGGGACGAAGATGAAGAACCGGAACAGAATCGCCCGGTGGCAGCAAACGACACTGTGTATGAGGCTACGGTATTTCAACTCTTCCGTGGTTATGAACGCTCGTACTACTACGGCATAGACGCCGTTTGTGACGCTGGCTCAGAGAATGCAGAGCAGTTCTTGCGCCTGGCAGCGGAATTGGTGGAAGCGGTAGTGACTCAACTCGCTCGCTCCAAGCCACCTAGCCTTTCACCGCTGACACAGCACAAATTGCTAAGGGATACGGCAGAGCGGATCATGGAGAAATGGAGTTTTCCCCAGAGTTCTGCGGTTCGGCAAATGGTGAATAAAATTGCGGAGGAATGTCTTCAGAAATCCATCGAACCAAATGGTGCAGTGATCGCCAACGCGTTCGGCATCCCCCAAATCGAATTTGAAGCAATTCCGAAGTCCGCCCCTACGGTGGCGCGTGTCTTGCAGTTCGCCGTGGCGTACAACGCGATCACCCTTGTACCGCACCATAGTTGCCAAGGCGAAATCTGGTGCCTGTTGGAATTGGGCGGAATCGCGTTGCTTAAATACGGGCTGACCTTAAAACGAGGTGGATTTATAAAGGGCAGTGCTTCTCGACTTCGGGAGTTTATCGCGGAGGAGCCGGGATGAGCACGACGCCCATATGGGAACGATGCGTTAGCCACCGAAGTGGTGATGCGGAAGATTTTGTGCGCGACTACTTCAAGGCTGTGGACCGCCGCGTTGGACTAATCGCCGGAGCCGGGTTCGACCCGAGATCGGCGCGGATCGCCGAGATTCTCTCTCATGTTGCTAACGACCGAATGCGAGGTCTTTTCCTTCGGGAAGAGCGTCCCACTCCTCATGACAGCTTGCGTACCTCTGCCGAGCAGAATGTGGGGCGACTGACAAGCTTTATCCCGAATGCCATCGTTGAGTCATTCGATGTGTTCGACAAAGTGGACATTGCTCCCGTCGGTGGGAGGCGTGTCATAGAGGTTCTCCGAAAAAAATTGATCGTGGCTGGGCTAACCGATCTCGTCATCGATTGCAGCGCACTTTCCGTCGGTGTCTGTTTCTCGATCACAAAGTACTGCTTTCAGCTCGCCGACCGATCTGGCCTTAACGTGCATTTGATCGTCATCGATCATCCCGGCACGGACGGAGCAATCGAGGCGACGCACTGTGGACGGCCAAGTTCGCCGCACGGGTTCCACGGGGAATGGCAACTTGAACGACATTCAAAGGCTGCGCCTTTGGTTGCCGCAACTTGGGCGGGGCAAACGGTCCGTACTGGAAGAGGTGCACAAATTCGTAAATCCTCACGCGGTTTGCCCAATTCTACCATTTCCAGCAGCTTGGCCTCGCTCACCGGATACGCTAATAGAGGATTATGGCGACCTCTTTGAAAAAGCGTGGCAGGTTGATGCACGCGATCTTATCTATGCCCATGAGAAGAGTCCGGTCGATCTCTACCGGGCGATTCTCAGGATTGACAACGCTCGGAAGCGAGTCTTCGAAAAGACAGGCGGTTCGCAGATTATTCTGTCTCCGGTCGGAAGTAAGGCACTTTCTTTAGGGATGTTGATGGCCGCGCTGGAGCGGAATTTTGCGGTTGTTCTCGTTGAGTCACTTGCGTATAACGCCTCGCCTACCGTTCTTAACGTACAAGCGTGTTCAAGTGGCGAATTGGTCCATATCTGGTTGCAAGGTGATGCGTACACTACGGCCAAACTGGAGGGCGAGGCATGAAACCAAACATCAAACATATTGAGAAGATTCCGCGCGCGATGGGCACCGGCTTGGTGGCTCTCGACGTGATCGTAAGTGCCGACGATCCAACGTCTCCCAAGCTTTGCACCGGCGGGACGTGCGGCAATGTGCTGCTTGCCCTTCGCTTCCTCGGGTGGGAAACCGTGCCGATTTGCCGCCTTCAGGACAATGGGGCTACTCGATTGATCCGGAAAGAACTTCGCGCGTGGGGAGTTGATACCACATACGTTTCCATTGAGGACGACGGCAGTACTCCTGTCATTGTGCAGACCATTCGCCCGAATCCTGGAGGAGATCCAACCCATACGTTCAGTTGGCGATGCCCGTATTGTGGGACACGCTTCCCGGGCTACAAGCCAGCACTCGCAGCGACGGCTGAAACGATCGCAGTGGCGATGCCGTCCCCGGAGGTATTCTTCTTTGACCGCGTCAACAGGGGATCAATCATTCTTGCATGGCGTGCGGCCGAACTTGGGGCGGTGGTCGTGTTCGAACCCTCTGCTGTCGGCGATCCATCTCTTTTCAAGGAAGCTTGGGAGATTGCGCACATCGTCAAGTATTCTCACATGCGATTGACAGACTTGCCCGATGGAATAGAGTTCGGCAAGAATATGCTCCTCCAGATCGAGACGCTCGGAGGCGATGGCTTGCGGTATCGGACTCGGTTCAGGCGAAGAGCTAGTTCCTCCTGGAAAGCACTCGCAGCTTTCAAGGCACCAATCGTAAGAGACACGGCAGGGGCCGGTGATTGGTGTAGCGCTGGGTTAATCCATCGGCTTTGCGTCGATGGAATCACAGGATTGCAAGATTTTTCCGCAATTGACCTCGAAGTGAGGCTAAAGTTCGGCCAAGCGTTGGCAGCTTGGAACTGTGGGTACGTGGGTGCAAGAGGTGGGATGGAGTCATCGACGGTTGACGGATGCCTTGCCGAGGTTGATCGTATCCTGTATGGCAGCGAAGGCTTGGCCACTGCGAACGCCTCTGTTCGAAATGTCGGAGATGCTGGGAATTCTTGGTGCCCATCTTGTAGTGAGACAAAATCGCCAACAGAAAAGGCAACTCCGAAAGTCAGACGAACCTCGGCCTAGCTCGCGAAAGTTGACAATCGGACAACCTCAAATGCAGGAACCGATTCGATGAATTGAATGCTTCCAGCTTCGTAAGCAAGTTTGTCACGATTTTGCGCCGCTTTTGGCGTGGAGGTTCCGCATAGAACAAACTGCCGCTGGCGGAGCGGCAGCCGATTCCGAATCATATGCCTTCGTTTGCGTTTGGCCCCTTAAAAGTCCCGAATGGCCGGGGCCAAAACGCAAACGAAGGTAGATAACGCTGCGAAGCGAAACCGCTGCGCCTGCGACGGAGGCAGGAAGCGAAGCATGGTTGCGGAGTGGAATCAGCGCCCGTTTTGCCGGAGCGACGGAAGTCGAGAACGAGTAGTCCAGCCGCAGATGAGCGGAGCCGATGCGGAAATGCGGAGGCACAGGTTGTGTCAATGGTCCATGTTCATGCCGCACGAGGAAAGCCAGCGTTCCGTAGACTTGCCGTCAGGGTGTCAGTGCAATGTACATTCCATCGGGCTTTGAGATGCAATATATCAATAGAGCGGACAAGGGAGCCAACTAATGAAATGGCAAGATCGAATCACGCCAATCCACGTGTGTGTCACGGGCAATTGTGCATCAAAGCCACTCGGGTGATGGTTTCGGTGGTCCTCGCCGACATGGCCGTCGGAGAACCATTTGAGACCATCATGAATGGGTATCACATCGGGCTGGGTCGCTACCAATCTACTCCGTGACCTTGATGATTTTACATGGAATCACATTTCTCCCGGTCGCCTGCTGCGGCCGAGGTTGCGGCTGGGCATAGCCGTTCAGATCCACCGTCCGGACCCGCAACTCGTAGCTCCCGGGCTTCATGTCCTTCAGCGTCACCGTCCAGATGGCGACGCTGTAGCGCAGCGGCCAGTCCTTCGGCTTGCCCGTCTTGGGGTCGAAGCCCCAGAGATCTTTCGAGGAAATGCCGTCAGGCAAGTGACCCGTCCAGTCCTCCGGCGGCGGGTCGATGACGCGCGGGCTGCCAGTCGGCGCTCTGCCAGGCCGGGTCGTCGTCGGCCAGTTTGCCGTCCGTGCCGGCGTCGGGCCGCAGCCAGTATTCCACGCGCTTCAAGCCCGGCAGGCCGACCACGGCCACGCCGCGATAGGTGCTCGGGGCACCGGCCTTGAACGAGTCCGGCCCCTCGATCCGCGGGACCTGCGTCTTCAGGTAGGCATCGGGGTCGCCGCCGTAGGTATCGATCGCTTTGGTGTCGTTGGTCAGCCGGATGCGCTGCAGCCACTTGATGTTCTTGAAGCCATATCCCCAGGGCACGATCAGGCGCACCGGGCCGCCGCGGAGCAGGGAAATCGGTGCGCCGTTGTGCCGGTAGGCGACCATGACCGGCAATTCGCCGGGCGCGTTATCCATCACCTGCGTGAAGCTGGCCGACGACTGGAAAATCTGCTTGGGGTCGTTGTTGTGAAAGCCGTTGCAGTAGACGCGCATGACGTTGTCGACGTTGCCCGCCAGCTTGAGCACTTCGCGAAGCGGCACGCCTTCCCAGAGGCCGTGGCTCTGCGGCCAGTTGCCGCTGCGGCATTGCATCGCCTTGAGGAACTTGACGCCGTGCTTTTTCCCCAGCTCGAGCAGCGTGGCGAAGTCGATGGCCGTGCCGTCGTCGAGCTTGCGCGGCTTCTCGACCTTGCGTGCCGTCGCCGACGATTTCGAGCCGCCAGGTCTCCGGAGTCAGGCGGGCCTTGACCAGAGTCGTCCCCTATGAGCGTATGCGGCGGCGGATTGCCCCGGCCCGGGCCCTGACCCCGTGTAGATATAGGGGCGAAGCGGCGGCTTTCGGCTGCGGCTCGGCCCGAGGCCGATAAAGGATCCAACAGTGCCTGGCTGCCGGCAGCCACGATGCCCAGCGACATGAAACGGCGACGTGAAATGGTCGTCATGGTATGTACTCCTCAAGAGCATTGATCTCGCTCAATACATCTCGTAAACATGCTCGCCACCGTGCGCACTGGGTTTCCCGTCAACTGCCGATTGCGCAGATCGACCACGAGATCGAGGTGCTCCAAAGGAATCTGGCCGATCAACACCGGCACACTATCCGGCACTTCCAGGACATCCATCGTACAACTTCTTCCCTGTATCGTGAGCCGAACTGCTTCATACATCCGCGCCTCGGTCGGTCCGATACTGCTGGTAACTTGCTTCATCGCCGTCTGCATCAGGCCCAGTTGGTGAATGAGCCTTGTCGGCAATGACAGGAGAGTTGCACCTGTGTCCACCAGGGCATCCTGAACTGTCACGAGCCGGGCCTGATCGGCCGGCCTTAGACCTCGCTCAATGTCCCAGGCGTCCTTCAAGTTCTCGATTCTGGCTTCGGTCAGCACACGACCCATCGTCGTTGTCTCTGAATATGGTTTTTCTTTCAATCCATCTGAGTTCGTCGTAATTGCTTCGGCTTTCAAGACGGTAGACATGACAATTCCTCCAATGTATTCTCAGATGATATCTTACTCGATTGCCGCATCAATTACCGTTTAACCCAGTTGAAAAAGCCAAGTTGTTCGAGGCCGGCTCGAAGTTGTACTTTTTGCTCCTGTGTCAGATCCATATTCGGAAGCCGGGCCGGACCAACATCGACGCCGAGAAAGCCCATGATCACCTTGGTTGCCGCGATGAACCCAAATCGAATCACCAATTCGATCATTTGCACCGAGCGGTATTGTTCGTGCGGAGCAGTCGCCAGATCCCCCTGCTCGAAAGCAGCGATCAGCCGATTGTAGAAGGCGCGACGAAGTTGTAGGTGCTGCCAACAGCGCCTTCGCGCCGACGCCAGAGCCGCCGATAGATACTCGTCCAAGCCCCAGGCAACGTCGAACCGCCCATCCTGAATGTGGCGGCAATGCTGGAAGGCCATCAAATCGGGGTTGGTAAACTTGACGCCGTTGAGCGTTGGAATGCGCTCGGAAGCCCGGGCCAGGAACTCCGGCATGGGCAGTTGCACGCCGGTCAGTATCGGGATGTCGTAGAAGTAGAACGGCACACCCGGCGCTGCAGCGGCAACCTCGACGCAACAGGCAACCAGGGCTTCCACGGATTTCGGCTTGAAGTAACTCGGGGCCAGCGCCGCAATGGCGTTTGCCCCGATCACTTGCGCCCCCGGATGCCAGCGTGCCGCATCGGCGAGACAGTTGGCCCCAACGTGGACGACCAGCTTGAGCTTCGTTCCCTGGATCACCTCGCTCCAGCGCCGGGCCAGGGCGAGACGTTCCTCAACGGTCAATGAGCTGCTCTCGCCCGTGCTGCCGGCGACGAAGACGGTATGAACACCGCTATGCACCAAATGCTCGGCCTGTCGTTCGACAGCGGCTAGGTTCAAGGTGCCATTCGCATCGAAGGGAGTATGGGTCGCGGCCACCAGTCCAAGCAGTTTGAATGCCATCGAGTTGTTCCTAAGTATTGCGGTCAATTGCTTAAGGTGATCTGCTACTCCTGCGCTTTCGCCTTGCGCGAGCCGCGTCGTATCTGTAGTGAAATCCCTTTTGACGTTCTTGACACGATCCGGTTATGGCTTTTCAAATAAACGATCTTCGACCTTCTTTAGGAATTCGATGCGTGTAATCTCCATCTCGATTGCCTTCTTGCCGTCAACATACGAAGTGGTCCGGTGCGGGAACTGAACTCCGGAAACCTCTTTGTAGTCGCTGTCGACTACTTCGAGTTCCACTTCCGTGGGTAACATCGGGTGCCGCATTCGCCTCTTCGACTTCACGAAAAACCCGGACTTTCTGTCGAAGAAAAGAATAACTTCGCCTCCGACCGCCTTTCCCGACACACGCACGCCTACTGCTTCTCGACCATTGATCTTATCCTTTCCCGCTAACTCTAACTTGACGTCATCCTTCAGATAGGACGGCAACGTCGCCAAGCCCGCGTTCCAATTGCCGCTCAGTGGTAGTTTCTCGCCTTTGGACTCCCGCACCTCGCCGCCGTTCTCGCGAATCCAGCCAAGTCCATTCGTGATCGCGTATTCCATACTGAAATCTTTGCCCATGACTCGTCCCTTGATACTTCTGCGATACCGACTAGGCAATTCAAAGGTTTCTTCCCAAGATATCGATCCCTCGGTGCCATCTGGTAGCGCCAGTTTGGCCTTGGCAAGAAGTGTCCCAGTCAATGTCTTAGCAAGGTTTTTCTCCCCACCATGAAGCCTTGATCGCAGCTTCGAGTATTGCTCGTGGTGTTTCGTCCGCACGAGCAGCCGAGACGAGCACGCAGTAACAGAGAACGAGAGCATTCAGCCCGAACCACGCTTGCTTCGTCACGAACATGTGATGTCCTCCTTAGTTGGTAGCGCATTTGACTACGGTCGGAAACAGTCTTGTATTACTTCGCTTGCAACGGCGCAGCGAGTACCTGATCGGTCGATTCCGCCAAGATGAATGTCATATCAGATAAGATATGGTTCACGGTTACCTTTGCTTTATCCCAGGGTTGTCTAACGCCCGAAGCGGAAACAAGTCCGACTTCAAATGTTGCTTCTCCATAATAGCGACCAGTCTCGAGACCACCTCCGGGTGCTTGCCGGCCACATCGCTCTTCTCGCCCGGATCCGTGGCAACGTCGTATAGCTCGATCGCGCCGGGCTTCTTGGTGTTCAAGTTCCGTCGAATCGCCTTCCAGTCGGCTACACGCACGCATTGTTGGCCCCCATAACCGGGGGCTTCACGGTAAAGGAACGGTCGAGGCTCCTGTTTCCGGCCCAGCAAGGTTGGAGCGAAACTGATGCCGTCGAGATCCTTGGGTGTCGTCTCTCTGGCTCCGATGAGTTCGAGCAGCGTGGGGAGCCAGTCCTCAAAGCCGGTGACCCGGTCGGTTGTCGCTGCCGGGAGCGATACGACCTTTCCAGCGGACCAGACACGGTTCGCGGAAGCCACCTTCGTAGTATAGAGCCCTTTCGCCCGCGAAAACCCGCAGCACTGTTGAAGAAATCGGTGTCGGTGCCGCCGGCCTGGTCGTAGAGCGGGCCGTTGTCGCTGGTGAAGACAACGATCGTCCGCCGATCGAGATCCAGTTCTTTGATCAGCGCTAACAGTTTGCCAATATCGCGATCCATCCGCGTAATCATCGCGGCATAGGCCGCGCCGAGGCTGCCTGTGCGGGAGATAGCCGCGATCGCCCTTGTAGGGTGTTTCAGGAAATTTGCCGGCATACTCCTTCAGCGAATCCTCCGGCACTTGCAAGGCGAGGTGCGGCACGGTGGTGGGGTAATACAGGAAAAATGGACGATCCTTGTTGGCTTTGACGAAATTCCAGCGCCTGTCGTGCCGATGAGGTCGGGGGCATAGTCTTTGCCCGCGAAGCCAGCGTAGCTCTTTGGGTCGCTGGGATCGGCATCAGCGGGCAGTTTCTGGTGGGCGGAGAACTTCGGATTGTCCAGCTTGATCTGCTGGTCGTTGTCCCACAGATGGGTCGGGTAGTAGTTGTGGGCGACGGCCTGACAGTTGTAGCCGAACCAGCGGTCGAAGCCCTGCTTGAGCGGATCGCCGGTGCTGCCCACCGGTCCCAGTCCCCATTTGCCGAAGCCGCCCAGCGTGTAGCCTTGTTTTTTGAGCAACAGCGGCAGCTGCAGCAGGCCGGCGGGGACTGGTTCTTGCCCTTCCGGGAAGTCCTTGGCCTGGTGGTTATCGCGGATATAGCCATGGCCCGGATGCTTGCCGGTCATCAGGACGCACCTCGACGGAGCGCAGACGTTATTGCCCGCGTAATGGGCAGTGAACCGCATTCCTTCAGTGGCAAGCCGGTCCAGGTTCGGCGTGCGGATCTTCTTTTGCCCGTAACAGCCCAGAGTCGCCATAACCGAGGTCGTCGGCGATGATGAAGACGATGTTTGGAGGCAAGTCAGCAGACTGGCTGCGAGCAGTGAACGCTCCAAACAAAACAAATGCGATCACCGCAACAGTGCAAACGCGGGACATTTCTCTCTTTCCTTCTTGCTCGCCGAAATCGTACCCACGGTAGGAAATCGTAGGCTTTAATCGGTTGGTAATTTGACGGCAGCGCAAAACCCGTCGACCGCGGCCTTGACGCGCCGGTTCACGTCGGAGCATAACGAGTCAACCCCGGTACTCGGTCGAAGTCGGCGTCGAGACTTGCGAGTAGACTTAGTCTCTGGTCACGCATTACGGCAACGATCAGCGCATCCCCATACAGAAGCCCCGTTTGCCGGGAGAGGTCCGTCGCCAGTGAAACCTGCGGCGGAACTATACCAAGTGCCAGGACATGGGCGGCGGCGATTTCATCCAGGGCCTGTCTGGGCCGGATCAGTTGCTGGACCTCAGCCGAGTGGCGGCGAAGACGGCTGGCGATTCCCTGGTTCGGCCAACCGAAGCGGTCAGCTGCTTCGATGGTCATCATCCGGTGAACGACCTCTCCGAGGACATGAGTGGACGTGACCGCCATGATCTCCTGATTCTCGGAGCGATCAAGGAACGCTTCACAGGCAGCCCCATAGGTGGGATGATTGGTGAGTGCGAAGATCAGGATGTTGGCGTCCACAAAGACCGTTGCACCAGCAGAAACATCGGCCAGGATCATGACGCCTCCAGAGGGTCATTGTCAGCTGAGAGTATCAGATCATCAAGGTCTTCTGGGCTTCCCTTCCAGTGTATCAAGGCACGACTTCGGCGGCGCAACCTCCGTCGGATGGATGGTGACCGTCACCTTTTGGCCGAATTGGAGTGGTAGCTGGTGGGGCAGTTTCAAGACTCCGTTCTCATAAATTGCTTCGATTTCCAATTTGTCCATGTTCGGCCTCCGATAAGGGTGCTCCAGCCGTACTCTTCACGCTCCGCGTGAAGAAAGTCCTCACGCGGAGCGTGAGGAGTACAGCTAATCCAGCCACATGCCTCCCATTATACTCCAAACCGCTTCAGCGCCTCGCGGTTCAGCTCGATTCCCAAGCCCGGCTTGGTCGGGATGTGAGATACCCCTCCGCATCCGGCCGGAACGGCTCGGTGATCAATTCATCGATGTACGGCGACGGCGTCAAGAACTCGACATAGCGGGCCACCGGCATCGCCGCGGCCAGTTGCAGGTCCGCCGCCAGGCCGATCGGCGGTGTTCCAGCCGTGCGGCACCCACAGGATGTTGTGTTCGTACGCCATCCAGGCGATCCGCCACGCTTCGGTCAGGCCGCCGCACTTGGTGCAGTCGGGCTGGACAATGTCCACCGCGTGCTGCTGCAGAAACGGCCAGAAACTCTGGCGGCGCGTCAGCACTTCGCCGGTGGCGATCGGCAGCGGGGAATGGCGGCGCAGCTCGATGAAGCCTTCCAGATCGTCCGGCGGCAGCGCCTCCTCGAACCAGACCACGTCGTACTTGGCCAGCATCTTCGCGGTTCGCAGGGCCCATTTGTAGCCGTGCGGCCAGAACTGCTCGCTGCCGCCGGCATCGACCATGAGTCTCGACGTCCGGGCCCGACCGTCTCGCGGGCCGTCTGGATGAGCAGTTCATCGGTCTTGCGTCGCGTCGGCCGAACGGCCGCCAGCCGAGCTTGATCGCCTTGAAGCCGCGGGCCACGCGCCTGCTGCAGCTTCTCGCGCAAGCGGTCCGGTTCGTCGAACAGGATCGAGCCATACGGCTTGATCCGGTCGCGATAGTAGCCGCCCAGCAGGCGGGCCACCGGCTGGTTGCAGATCTTGCCCAACAGGTCCCACAGGGCGATGTCGATGCCGCTGATGGCGTGTTCGACCGCGCCGCCGCGGCCCTGCCAGAAGGTGCTTTGCCGCAGCTTTTCCGTGACGCGGCCGGCTCGTCGGCCCGTTCGCCGATCAGAAACGGCCGCAAGCAGCTTGACCGCTGCCGGCGACCAGCGCCTTGCTGGTGATGGCGCTGCCGACGCCGGTCAGGCCTTCATCGGTGATGACCTCGACGATGGTGTGCACGTCGTCGTCGGGCTTGAGCTCCTCGGCCCAGCCGCCTTCGACGGTGCCGCCGCAAGGCCCGTCAGTTTTACGTCTGCAATTTTCATTCTTGAATTTCCGATCAGTAACTTTGATGGCGGAACAACGTTGTTCGCCAGCATTTCCATCGGAGATTTGGATATAGCTTTCCGGTGTCAAACCAATAGGTCATTTTCCCGCGATGCTGTTCTTTTACGGGTGACTGTTTTTTTCTGTACTTGCGCAAATATTTGTTATCATCTAGAGAACGACTCTAAAACAACTCCTTTCACTCGCTTTGTTTGCGGGAGTAATTCCGATGTTTGGCATCAAGAAGCTGTTCAAGGCGGTCGTCAACGCAATTCGCCACAAGGGGCCGAAATTTATCGCAGCACTGGTTCCTGGAGGCGAACAGGCTTACGAATTCTGTGCCGAAGTTCGGAACCAATTGAAAGGTACTTCGCCCCAAGAAACTCGCGCCGCCCTGGAAGAAGCTCTGCAAGCCGATCCCAAAATAATCGAGCAGGCTGCCCAGGACGCCGTCGGTGCATTTCTCCCCGACTTTCGCCCGAAGAAAAAGAAGCCGTTACGATCTTCCTTAACATGATCCCCGAAACGGCTCGTCGCTCGTTTCAGCGGGTCGAGGATTTAACCGGCAAGACGGTTCCGGCCAATGTTTCTCTCGACACGGTCGAAGGCATAGCCCAAATGTTGCCCGATCGTTTTCCCAGGCTCCGCAAGGGTTATCGCCCGGAACGCAACTGGGAACTGCTGTATCAACTTGGCTCAGGCGGCATGGGCGAAGTTTGGCTGGCCGACAATCGCCATGCCGCCGCCGAAACACCGCTCTTGAAAGCATTCAAATTCTGCACCGACCCGGCAGCGAAAGCGTCCTGTTGCACGAGGCCACCAAGGTGCAACAAGTCCTGCATCATGGCGACCATCCTGGCATTGTGCCGCTGGAGGATGTGGACCTCGAAAGCGAAATTCCCTGGTTGAAGTATGACTACATTCGCGGCGGCGATCTCACCCGGCTCATACTCTCCAAGATGAATCTTCCGATGGCGGAGCGTGCAATGTGGGCGGCAGACACGATCCGTCAACTCGCGGAAACCGTGGGTTTTTTCCACCTCTTACCCGAACCGATCGTCCATCGCGATTTGAAGCCGTCCAATATTCTGGTGTCTCATGCCAAGACCGCAGGATTGAAGATCGCCGACTTCGGCATCGGTCGAACGGCCTCACGCAGGGCGATCGAGGAAGCGCGGAAACTGACGGTATCAGTCGATCGTCTGCCTACGGCATTTCGCGGAGCCTGCAGTCCGCTTTACGCTTCACCGCAGAAGCGCCGAAATCCGGAGGGTGAGCCGGATGTTCGAGACGATGTCTATGCGCTGGGGGTTATCTGGTATCAGATGATTACCGGTAATCTTTTCGCGGAAGCACCGCGTGGGCGAAGCTGGCGGGCTGCACTGGCAACGGCAAAAGTGCCATCGGATCATGTCGATCTGCTGGAAGCTACCTTCGACGATACGCCCAACGAGCGACCCGCGCACGGTAAAAGACTGGCGGAATTGATCGGGCAATTGTCGGGTCAGACAGGCGAACAGCAAGCTCGACAAGAGGTTTTTGTTTGTTCGCACTGTAACACGAAATTGAGGGGTAACTCCAATCTCGTGGGCGAGTGGTGTTTGGACGAACACGGAACCTATCCCGCGAACGAAGTAACAGACCCATTAGGAGATCATTCAACCAAAGTTCGCGTCCTGCGAGGTGGTTCCTGGGCCGACGCTCCTGAACACTGTCGTGCGGCTACCCGCGGCTACGATCTTGAAGTGAGCCCCGATATCTACTTCGGGTTACGCTTAGTGTTATGCCGTGAAGAAAGGTGAATTCAATGTCAAGCGCAAAGAAAGTCCAAAGTGCTGGAGGTGAACAACGGATTACTTGGCTTGTCGTTGAGGATGACGGTGGCCAAGTCTGGAAATACTCTCGCACAAATAATACAGTGGACGCCGAAGAAGTTGTTGTTCTCAAGGGGATTGCGGGGAATGCTGCTTTCGTTCCAACATTGATTCCTGGAGAGGATGGTAGACCACTTTTTCGACAGGATGAAGATGGATTACCTACCAGAATTATTGTTGGTTTTGATGACCCGCTGATGTGAGGAACGGGAACAGGCGTACTGACTGCTGGTGTTTATCAGATAAATGCCGAATTGGCAGAATTCATTCAACAATCAACACGCTGATACATTCTTTCGTGAAACTTGGCACGAGAAGCAAGCCATTTCAAGAGTATCTCAATGGCCAAAAAAGATAACCGATCATCAAAACCACACATCAGAGTCTTTCCGCATATCCAAGACGAATTTCCAACGATCGATTCCTTGGCAATTTGGTTGGCAATCGCGGTCAAGGCAGGGGGCGGCATATACCTCGTTCGAGAGCGAAAGGCGATCGACCAATTGCCTTGTGGTTCGATCGTACTTTTCCTTCATATTAATACCATCGTCGGAGAGGCGGTTGTCATCGATTTCAAGCATGGGAGTTACCCAGGACGAGTACAGGCAACTGGCGAGAAATTTGTATATGGAGCGAGGACGAAGTTCTCGCCAACTTCGATTCGGCTGTATTCGCCAGAAATTCCCATCGAGAGCATTCAGCCTCTAATTGGCGATCATCCAAATCGAATTGTGCCACACTACTGCATTATTCCCGATTGGGGGTTCTACCCAAAACTGCTCGGATTACACACCAGCGAACCAAGAAATGGAACATTCTTTTGATTGTGGATCAACAAACTGATAAGCCACTACCGTAAATCGCGAGGGCGAGATAGCCGCCGGATCGATAAACGCGGTTTTTGAGTTGATCCTGCAAGAGAATTAATTCGGATTCGAAATGGAGCCAAAAAACAGCAACATCGGCCCGCGACCGTTTGCGGAGCATGGCGAGATGAGCGCAATCCCACAAATGATTGAACGAATTCATACCTTCGGCAATGTCCAGGGATCGCGACGTTCCCGATCGAACTTGGCACTGGATCAAACAATTTTCGATTTGATACACCGACGAAGTTCTTTGGTAAATGAGGCAGATCCCTGGCTGGATGGCCAATTCATAAATTCGCCATCAGTCAGCGACTCAGATTTTCCGTGGGTCAGAACTCCGATCGGATCGGAGTCCTAACCCACTGGGAGTGTACGTTTGGACATTTTCTGAGTACTATAGATATGAGTGGTTTTCTTGGGTAGTTGCACACGAACGCGTCGTTGGCAGCATTACCGATCCCCAAGCCTTTCGCCGAGCGGCGCAGGGAATGGATGCCTTGATTCATCCGGCAGCAACGCCTGACGACGATGATCGAGCATGCACAAGCCAGCAGAAGGAAACGAGCATACATGGAAGCTGAATGCCCAGAGCTAAACCCGACTGAAGATCGAGTTGCTCAGCGTGCTGGTGCTGTCGGCGAACGATTCCTGCGCGATGCCGAGCGACCGAAGAATGCTGAGATAGACGTTCGACATCCGCGTCTCGCCGTTCTGCCGCCAGTAGGTCCCGTGCTTCAGACCCATATTGGCGCCGCCGGCGATCAGGGTCGGCAGATTGCGGGGATTGTGCGTCGTGCTGGCGCCGCTGCCGAACAGCACGATCGTATTGTCGAGAACGCTGCCGTTGCGATCCTTGTACTCGGTCAGTCGTCCGAAGAAGTGCGCGATTTGCTTGCTCAGGAACAGGTCGTATTTGGCGAAAGCCAGCTGCCCTTCCTTGTCGGTCGCGTGCGAAAGATTGTGGTGGGTTTGCGAAAGCCCGAGCTTGAGCGGGAAGGTGTCGCTGATGCCCATGCCGTCTTCGCGGTTGAGCATGAAGGTGACGGACCGCGTGATGTCGGCGTCGAACGCCAGCGCGATCAGGTCGAACATGTTGCGGTAGTACTCGCCGGGGCTCGCCTTCGTTGCGTCGCGTCCAGATTCAGATGCGAGTAATCCTGTTTCTTGAGCGGAACGTCGATCCAGCGTTCGGAGGCGATCAGCCGGGACTCCACTTCGTCGAGCGAGGTCAGGTACTGATCCATCCGCTCGCGGTCGGACTTGCCGAGCTGCTGGTGGAGCGACGGCGCATTCTGCGGCGACGGCGTCCACCAGTTTGATCGCGCCGCTTCAGCATTGTCGCGTTGTGCCTCAGTTGCAGCGACGAGCGGTCGCCGCGGAACAGCCGGTCGAACACGCGGCGCGGATTGTTCTCCGCCGGGATCGGCCGTCCTTCGAGGCTGTAGGAAATCGTGCCGGTCCGCGAGAGGAAGCCGGTGCCGGCGTCGATCGAAAGCACCAGCGAAGGCTGCCGGCAGTGAACTGCTTGGTGTGCAGGGCGACGACCTGGTCGAGTCCGACCGAGTTGTAGGTTCCCGGCTTCGGGTTATGCAAGCGGGGCGCCGGTGAGCCACATGTCGGAGCAGACATGAGGGTCGGCCTTGGGGCCGCTCGGATGATAGAGGCCGCCCATGAAGCTGAGTTGCTTGCGGAACGGGCTCAGCGGCTCGGTCGACTTGCCGAAGACGAATTCGCCATCTGTTCTCGGCCCGCGGGAACCAGCTCCACTCGTCGATGCCGTGCTCGGCCTGGGGCAGCGACATGCCGTTGGCGGTGTAGATGGCACAGAAGCGGCGAGGGATTTCGTCGGCCACCTCCGCGCCCATGGCGTCGAGGACCGGCAGGGCCAGCACGATTCCGCCCACGCCCTTGAGAAAGGCGCGGCGGTCGATGGGAAGGGAGGAAGTCATGGGAAGGATCCAGTGGACAGTTCTTGGAAGGTAGGACACTCAAGGAGAGGTTGATTCGGGTAGGGCGGGTCGAGGCTTTGCGAGGCCCGCCGCAATGAGTCAACGCGGCAATCTAGGCAGGGCGGGTCGAGGCTTTGCGAGGCCCGCCGGAATGAAACGGCGGGCCTCGCAAAGCCTCGACCCGCCCTACTTTTCGAGTTTCATTCCGGCGGGCCTCGCAAAGCCTCGACCCGCCCTACTTTTCGAGTTTCATTGCGGTGGGCCTCGCAAAGCCTCGACCCGCCCTACTTTTCGAGTTTCATTTCGGCGGGCCTCGCAAAGCCTCGACCCGCCGTTTCATTCCGGCGGGCCTCGCAAGCCTCGACCCGCCTTACTTTTCCAGGAACATCGGCTGTTCACCACATACCGGATCATGTCTTGCATGCGGTAGCCGTCGGCCTTCAGTTTAACTCCATCTCGTTTCAATAAGTCAAGTTCGCTGTACGTCAAACTGCGGCCGGTCGCATAGGTCGTGAGATGCTTGAGAACGCTGAAGGCGACCTGGTCGATCCGGTCTTCCGCCAGGTATCGCTTCAGTTCGTTGACTGCCGGCGACTTCCGTCTTGTCGGGCAATGTCGAAGCGGGCATCGGACGGTTTCGCTTCAGCCGCCCGCCGGCGTCGAATTCCTCGAAGGGGACACCCCACGGGTCGATCTTCGAGTGGCACTGGGCGCAGCCCGGTTGGTTGCGATGTCGCTCGAGCCGCTCGCGGAGCGTAAGCTGTTTCGTCTCTTCCTTGAGGGCAGGCACGTTCGGCGGCGGATCGTCGGGCGGTTCGGCGATGATTGCGGGCCAGCCAGGCTCCGCGCTTCACCGGGTTCGATTCTCGGCCGTCCGACAACCCCGCCAGGATCGCCGCCTGGCTGAGAACGCCCGCCCAGCTCGCGCCGGCCGTGCTTGATCGGGCACGAACTGGAAGCCGCTCTCCGTTTGTCGGCAAGTCGTAATAGCTGGCGACGACTTCGTTCGCGACGACAAAATCCGAGGTCGATCAGGTTCCGCACCGGCAGGTTGTTGCGGATCAGGTACTGCACAAACTGCACCGGCTCTTGCCGAAGTTGCGCACGGGTGTCGCGCGTGAGCTTCGGGAAGCGAGTTCGGTCCGGTTCGAGGACTTGGAACTTGTCGAGGGCCAGCCATTGCGAAGTGAACTCGCCGACGAACCGTGAGAACCGCGGATCGTCGATCATCCGCGCAACTTCGGCATCCAATTCTTGCGCAGCGTGCCAGCGGCAGCCAGTTTCAGCGTCGCGGATCGGGCGGGCCATTCCACAGGAAATAGGACAGCTTCGACGCCAGCTCATAGTCGTCGAGCGGCTCCGCTTCGGGCGTGTCGGCTGTTCTCGATCAAGAACAGGAACTGCGGCGACGTCAGCACCACCTGCAGTGCCTGCTTCACACTCTCCTGAAAACTCGACCCCGGCCCAAGGAATTCTCGAAGACCGCCGTCAATGACGACTCTTCCTGGGCGGTGATCGGGCGGCGAAACGCCCGCGCGGCGAACTCGCGGATGACCTGTTGCCCGTAGGCAGGCGGATCGTCTTTCCGGTCCGAATCGACGAAGATGTTGCGATGCGAAGCCGGCGGCCAGATGTCGTAGAACGGGCCTTCGAATTCCACGGACCGGATCAGCAGTCGGGGCATGTCCCGGCCATCGGTGTACTCGCTGCGCACGCCGATTTCGCGGACGCCGGCAAGGTAATTGACATTGTCCTTCTCGACATCCGGACTGGGGAAATTGCGGATGGCCCCTTCAAACACAAAGCGAGAGAGCTTTTCATTCGACACCGTCTGCGCCGCTCCAACGGGCGCCAGCGTACTGCCGCAATCGCGGCGCAGGCCCAGGTGGACGCCTAACCGCGGCGAGCGTCTCTCGAATGCGGCGAACCGCCGGGCAATCTCGTGCGTTTCCGCGAGCGGCGTGAATACGAAGCGATCCAAAGGCTTGCCGCCGGCAAGGCGAGCATTTACAGCCAGCGCACCGGCCGGGAGCCTGGCTACCAGAAAAGCGGGCTGTTGCAACGTGCCGGCGACCTGCTTGTCTCCCAGCGTCAACAGGAGTTCCGATGCCTTCTCCTTGTTTGCAAGGTAAGCATCCACCTGATAGATCCCGGCTTGCTTGAGCGTGAAAGGTTCCGATTTCTTCGCGTCGCACCAGACGATAGCATTGGCCCCGTCGCTGGGTTGCGCAGCTGTGCCCGGGTCGAGCAGCAGCCCGTCGTTGTATTTGGCGGCCTGACCGTTACTCGGAATCGTCCGTGGTCGGGCAATTCGCGAAGAGCAATCTTGAAATTGGCCCTGGGGCCGTAGGTGCTATCGACTCCAAAGATCTCGTCGCTCGGGATGGCCGGCCTGAGCAACAACCCCTGCGGGACCATTTCGTATGGCACGCCCCTTGGCGTAGCCGTGCGTGCCGCGCATACAGGCAAAACCGCGTGATAAATGCTGTCGTAGCTCCTCCAGCCACGAACGGTGTCATTCCCCGCATAGCCTTCAATGAAGCGATACTTGGTCCGCATCGCGAAGGGGTCGAAGTCGAACGGCTTGGTGAGCTTGGGCTGCGTCACCACGAAATCAGCGTTATCCAGAAGCAGGCTATCAGCCCCAAGGATAAGGTGGTCGGGACACGGTTTGCTATTGATGCCGGCCCCCAGATTCGACCTGGAAGTTCTGGATCGTCGGCTTCGACTTCGGGTCGACGATGCATCGATTGAGTGCTTTTTCGGCGATGTCGAAGTACGCCTCCAAGAGCAGGGGTGATAGTTGCAGCGTCTCCTGGTTGTTGACGAACCCATCGCGCGAAATGGCGTCCGGCGGGAGTATATCCGCCACATCTTCGTTCAAAAGCAGCAGTTCGCGCAGGGTATTGCGATACTGCGCCCGGTCAGGCGTCGGACCACACCGTTTTTCGGAACGGGGCGTAGGCGCGCAACCTCCAATGACTGCTTGATCCATTCGACCACGCGCTTACGCTGATCGCTCGATGGCTTAAGCTCACCTTCCGGCGGCATGGCCGAGGTGCTGAGTTGCTTGTCGATGTCTTCCCATAGTCGCAAGTGCCGGTCCTCGATCGCCGCATTGAGGTGATCGACCCGAATGCCCGATTTCATTTTCTCGGCGTTGTGACAGCGAACACAGTATTGTTTCAGAAACGGCTTGACGTGCTGCTCGAATGATTTTTCGAGCACCTTCGCATCCTCCGCTCCGCGAGTAACATTGGTAACGAACAGAACAGCGACCGCGGCAATCATCGAAAAAGCAATGTTCACAAAATGCCTTTCTAACTGGAAAACCACCACCTGATCTTTGCAATTATCATAAGGGCAGTCTGGTCAGATTGCAATTGTTCGGGCTTCCTTCTCGATAGGTATTGAGATGCCTCATTGCCGGAAAAATGGAGCTTCCCCATTCGCCGAGCGTTTCGATTCCCTCGCCGTAATGTTGAACCTTCCCTAAAACCATCTGCATTGCCTGATCAACTTAATGGGAGTCCAGTGTCATGACGCGGGGAGAAAAGTTCGCAGGATTGACTGTTGCCATCGTAACACCCTTTCGCAACGGCGAGGTCGATTACGCGGAACTCAACAAACTCGTCGATTGGCACATCGAGCAAGGCACCGATTGTCTCGCTCCGTGCGGCACAACAGGCGAGTCGCCGACGCTCGACCACGAGGAACACGAAAGGGTCATTGCCTCGGTCGTCGAACGAGGGCGAGGGCGTATCAAGGTCATGCCCGGCACGGGCTCCAATTCAACGCGAGAAGCAATTCGGCTCACCAAATTCGCAAAAAAGGTAGGAGCCGACGGCGCCTGATAGTTGGTCCCTATTACAACAAGCCGACGCAAGAAGGCTATTTTCGGCACTTTGCCGCCATCGCCGATGCCGTCGATCTGCCGATCGTGCTCTACAACATTCCCGGACGCACCGGCTCCAACATCCTTCCTGAAACGATTGGCCGCATGGCCGACGAGATCCCCCAGCTTGTCGCGGTCAAGGAAGCTACGGGTTCTCTCGATCAGGCGTCATCGATCGCAGCGCTATGCGACATCACGATTCTTTCGGGCGATGATAGCCTGACCTTGCCGTTGATGAGCATCGGTGCCCGGGGGGTCGTATCCGTGGTCGGCAATATCGTCCCAGCGGATATGAAGGCACTTGTGACGACATTCGACGACGGTAATATCCTCGATGCGATGAAGTGGCATCGAAAGTTGTTCCCGCTTTGCCGCGATATGCTGGGTGTCGCCACGAATCCTATTCCCGTCAAGGCCGCACTGGCACTCTTGGGCCGTGGAACAGGGGAATTGCGCTTACCGATGTGCGCCTTGGATGAAGCGGGCAAGGAGAAGGTGCGCAAGACCTTGGTACAGTATGGTTTGCTGGCCGGCTAAAACAGTAGCTACAAACAGTAGCAATGTTCAGACCCTTCATTCCGCGAGGGAGCGAAGAGTGGACAAATCGATGGTCCTGCCAACAGACAACACAGCGATAGCTTGGTGTAAATATGGCTGGGCATTTTTGCTTGTTTGCGGACTTGCCAACATCCGATTCATGCGACGGCACGTCCGGCCCTATGTCTCGGCACGCCCAGAACTGGCGGCCGGCTACCACCGACTGCTTCGTGGGCTTGCGTTCTGGATGAACCTACCGTGGCTTGTAACGGGGATCGGGTGTACCATCGGCGGCGTGCCGACGTTCCTCCACTTCATCTTTCCAGTTGTCGGCGGGCCGTTTGTGTGGGCGTTCTGGGTAGTGGTGTACGCAGAGTTCCTCCTCCTCGCTTTTTGGGCGATCTGGTGCGGCGGCGCGGAGGATCTAGTTGCTCACCCCGGGCTAATCAACTTCCATACCAGCAAGGTTGGCCGGATGCGGTGGTTCCTAGCCAGCGTGGCTGTGTTCCTTGTGGCTTCGAATACCGGGTTCCTGATCTGGTTTGCGTTGCTCTAATCGCTCAAAGGGTTTCGATAATCACTAGGTTGGCAGCCCGGTTAGCTTCGTTAGCCGGAGACTTCTCATGTCGGAACCTCAAGTCCTGACGGCCCGCTTTATATTCCCCGTCGATCAACCGCCACTTGAACACGGCACAATCACGATCGTAGCCGATAAAATCGTCGCCGTGGAACCCGCTGGTTCACGTTCCGCAGACATCGATTTCGGCAACTCTGGCATCATTCCTGGGCTGGTCAACGTCCATACCCATCTCGATCTGAGCGGATTGCGCGGCAAAGTTCCGCCCTCGGCCGACTTCACCGGATGGTTGAAGAGCATCATCGCTCATCGACGATCGCAAACTCCCGAACAGATTCAAAGCGACATTCGCACAGGACTGGATGAGTCGTTACGCTATGGAACAACCCTGATCGGCGATATATCCGCCGAAGGAATGAGCTGGACAGCTTTATCGGAAGCGGGCGCATGGTCGGTTGTCTTTCACGAATTGATTGGCCTTTCGCAAGGTCGAGCCGCTCAGCAACTTTCCACCATCACGGAATGGATAAGGGCTCGGCCAGCTCTTGAACATTGTCGAGCAGGTATCAGTCCGCATGCTCCCTACAGCGTTCATCGATCAATCTTCCAGAACATTGCGAAGACAACCAGTCCCGTCGCCATTCACGTCGCTGAATCTAAGGCCGAACTCGATCTTTTGGCGAACCACGAGGGACCAATTGTTGTCTTCCTGAAGGAGTTGGCAATTTGGGATCCTGATTCTCTGAGCCGGGATTATGACAATATCGTTCGCGATTATTCTTCCCCGACGCTCTTTGTTCACGCCAATTATCTATCGGGAAGGATGCAGATCCCCAGGAACGGGACGATTGTTTACTGCCCCCGGACGCACGCTGCGTTCGGCCACTCACCTCATCCATTCCAAGATTTTCTCGGTGCCGGCACTCGTATAGTGCTGGCTACTGATTCGCTGGCTTCCAACCCCGATCTGGATGTTCTCGCCGAAGCTCGTTTTGTTCATGAGCATAACCCCACGATCCCTGGCGATGTTCTGCTGCGAATGATTACCTTGAGTGGTGCCGAAGCACTGGGTTGGGAATGTACAACAGGGAGCTTGACTCCCGGAAAATCTGCCGAATTGGTCATTGTGCCGTTGCGGGATAAAGAATTGACTGATCCACACATGTTGCTGTTCGAGCGAGATTCGTTGCAGGAATCGAGGCGAACGATGTGGCGAGGAAATTGGAGAATCGAGACAACACAAAACGGCAAGAAGAATGACCTGTCGCAAAAAACCAAGACTTAAGAATCAACCACGAAAGTCATGAAACCCTGCAATTCAGTGTCTTTTTTCGTGTATTTCGTGACTTTCGTGGTTGATTCTAATTCTTTATCCCTTTGCCAGCCAGCGAACCGCGTTCTCAATGATCTGCAACATAGGCTTCTCTTTGTAGACGGCAAACGTCTCATGTCCGGGTCGCAGGTAGAACACCTTCCCGCGTCCCACTTTCCAGACCATTCCGCTGCGAAACCATTCACCGTTTGCCCAGCGTTCTTCGAGAATCACTTCATCGGGTTCCGGCACGTGAAACGGCTCATCGTACATCTCGGTACGCGGCAACTCGAATTCCTTCGGAACACCGGCGACGATCGGATGTTCCGATGACGCCACGCGAAGTTGGCTCGGCTTGCCATCCGTGCGATAGGCCGGGAAACAGCAATACGGAAGGTGAACCGTGACGGTCAGGTTATTGTCGGGAAACTTACGTTCCACGATGAAGGGTGTCAGGCGCGAATCGATCTTCGGCAACGTATATCGCTGCGGCGGGTCAACGTAGCGAAACTGAACCTTGTCCTTCGGGACACTTGCATACTTTTTCTCGACATCCATGCGAGTCCGCTCGTTCATTGCCTCCACGAACGGAGTTGACCAGTGCGCCGAATGCAGGGCAAAGAACGAGAGTTTGCCGTCCTTGATTCGCTCCACCAGTTTCTTGCCGATTTCGGGCTTGATCGCCGCGTTGCGAACGTGACCCCACCAGATCAAAACCTGGCAATCCTTGAGTACCTCATCGTTTAGTCCCTGATCGGGATCGTTGAGTTTGACGGACTTGACTGCCAGCCCATCGCGGGTTTCAAGATACTTGGCGATCCAATTGCCGAGAAAGTCCGGATAGGCTTCCTTTTGGGCGGGTTGCTGTTCATCCCACACAACCACGTTGATCTTCATGGCCGATTTTGCTTCTTCGACACTCACGGCGACGCCGTGCGACCAACTGGGCGAAGCAACGATCCCGGCAATCGTTGTTTCGAGGAAGACTCGTCGTGATGGATTCGTCATTGGATGGCCTCCGAATGTTTTCGCGTTGTCTGCAAACAATGTATCACTTAGGCTCTTCATTCGGTCGCGAAATCTTGGTACGATCTTCCAATACGCACGTTGAAAGCAATCGTCTGGACCGAACCTTGGAAAAATTGGAGCATCGCCCATGCTCCCCTCTGACGTTGTTTTTCGTGGAGGCTCGCACACATGATCGCCGTTGTTGAGCTGGGTCGATGGTTATTGCACGAAGCGGTTGAAGCCATCGCTCCGGTCATCGGCGGGTGTGCGGGCGCTGGTCGGGCATCAAGTCGGCAACCCCGAATTCGGTCGAGCGCTTGGCGGCGGCATCGAGCGGGCAGTTGACTATTTCGGGAAACGTATCGTCGAGCGCTGGCTGGCACAACAACAAAATCAGAATCGTGAACAACTCGAACAATCACTGGTAGAACTCGCAGCCATTCCACCCGAAGAAGTTCGGCGTGAAACACAGGCATTGCTCGCCGGCCTGCAATTGTCTTTTTCCGAAGCCGATCGACAAGTCGCACTCGATTATTTGACAGCGATTCCGCAAGTTTTGGCGCGATCAGTCGGACATGCTCCCGGCTCAATGAAACGAACCGGTGTCGCTCAGTACTCTGCATTCGATGCCGCTGAATTATTGAAACTCTTGCCCGTCGATCTTCCTCCTTACAGTTCGCCATGCCATCTGCCAAACACCCCATATCGTCTCGAAGAGCTGATCGGTATGGGGGGTTTTGGAACCGTCTATCGGGCTATCGACCCAGGAATGCCGTACATGCCGCTGGCAGTCAAGTTTTGCCGGGATTCTTCGAGCGTTCCGGTTCTCAAGCTTGCGAGCGCGATAATCTCGAAAGGCTGATCCAAACGGGAGCGGCCACATGGTCGCAGAGGGTTATTCGTCTCTACGGCTACAACCTGGAACATCCCACACCCTACCTTGTCTACGAATGGGTTCCTGGAGGCGATCTTGCATCTTTGATTGCGAATCGAATGGATCTTCCAACACCGGAGGAAACATTGCGTTGGATTCGCGGAATCGTCGAAGGTCTGGCCTTTGCTCATCGGCATGGGATCGTTCATCGCGATCTGAAACCATCGAACATCCTGCTTGCTCCCGATGGTGTGAAGCTTGCCGACTTCGGCATCGGCGGCACGGTCGTTCCCGATCTTGGAGTCAGTGCAACCGTCAGCATGTTGCGCGGAGCGGGAACCCCTCTCTACATGGCCCCAGAGCAGCGGCGCGGTGCCGCGCCTGACCCTCGGCACGACATCTACAGCGTTGGCGTCATTTGGTATCAGTTGCTCCTCTGCGATTGCTCGCGGGAACTGCATCCTGGTTGGGAGGAAGAATTACGAGAAGAAATTCAGGTTCCCCAATCTCACCTGGAACTGATCCGTCGCTGTGTCGGTGTCGTAAAAAAACGTCCGACCGATGCAGGAGAATTGTTGACATTGTTGGATGCTCTCCAACCGTCAAGCAATAACCTCGACGTGACAATAGAACGGGAAGACTTGCTGAGCCTGCTGCGGGAGCTTCATGAGACCCATCGAAAAGCAGAAAAAGCTCTTGCACCCTACGGGTTCTACTTGTTCGACCTTGCGGAAGGAATTGTCACTCCCCTCTTTGGTTTCTTCATTGGCACGATAGCGATGCTGTTTGCCTCGCGTTGATCGCATCTGAACTCGGAGTGATTGAGGATGCATCAGCTTTCGTGTTGATCTTGCCTATTTTGACCGGGATTTACATGGCGAGGCGGATGGGGCGCAGGGTGAAGAGACTTCGAGGTGATCCATCTGCACTTCACCGATCGATTATCGCGCAAGCTGATGCCATCGTAAAGGCTGCTCCTGCAACAGTTGCCGCATGGGGAGGTCGAAAGGTTCTTTTGCGGTCGGTTGATGTCGGGAAAATTTATCGGCAATTATTGATAGCACATGGAAAACGGAAGCGTAAACCCGTGGGTCGATCTGAACCCAATCGGCCGAATCGAGCACCTGCATCGGTCTTGGAGACGGGCATTGCCTCCACACCGAAATCAGGGGCAAGCACGGCTACTCAACTCAAGCCTGTGATGCTGAGGGAAATGATAGCGCAGTTTCGGGAGGCTCATGCCGAAGTGCAAAAGGCTGATCGGACACCCTATCGAATCAAGGCCGTGGCGGGTCTTATCGGATATTTTGTTCCGGCGATCGCGGGCGGCCTGATCCCGGCGCTACCTACGGTTTTTATCACGATCTACGGCAGCAACCTGGCGCGGGCCATCGCCATCCCATTGTTAGGTGTGGCTGGTTTGTGCTTACAGGACTAATCACTTTTCTCGCGTGCCGATGGTATTTTCGCTTTGAACGCCGATCGCGAATGAAGGTGCCTTTGCATCACCTCAATCGCAGCATTGAGTTTATCGTGGGGGCCTTCCCAGACGTGGTGGAATCCTGGGGCGGTCGGGACGCTCTGCTTGAACCTCAAAGCGGCGGAAAGGATCAGCTCGCAGTTAGAGCGATCACTTTAGTTCGCGGGGGAGCGTATTTCATGTTCGTTATCGGCATCGCCGGCGGTTCCGGCTCCGGGAAATCGACGCTTGTTAGCCGATTGATGCACAGCGAATATGCTTCCCAGATCTCACTGCTGGCTCACGATGCCTATTATCTCGATGCCGCGAAGATGCCGGAAGAGATTCGTGAATCGCAAAACTGGGACCATCCGGAATCGCTCGACAATCGACTCTTCATCGAACACACCGACCGACTTTGTTCCGGTCAGGCTATTGAGCAGCCGAGTTATGATTTCGCAATGCATTCGCGCAATCGAGAGACGATTCTGGTCGAACCGCGGCCAATAATGCTTCTGGAAGGTATTTTGTTGTTTGCAATTCCCCAAATATGCTCGCGGATTCAACTGCGTGTCTTTGTCGATACGCCCGCCGATCTGCGAATGGTGTGCCGAATGTTGCGCGATGTGCTGGAACGCGGCCGGACGCTGAATTCTATCGTGGAGCAGTATCAATCGACGGTCAGGCCGATGCATAACGAATTCGTTGAGCCGAGCAAAGTACACGCCCATCTGATCGTTCCCTGGGAAGTGCATAACGATCAAGCAGTGGAGGTGTTGTTGAGCTGGATTCGGGACAGAGTTCCAAGTTCCAAGTTCAATGTTCCAAAGTCGAATACCGTTACCTACGGGTTTTCAACTGGAACTAATGCAGGAACCTTGGAACTAAATGAGACCTGGTAGGTTCCGGTGCTATCTCCAAGTGCGTCCAGTTTCACTTCCATGCGCTTAAGCATCGACAGCCAGAGGTTGTTGAGCGGCGTTTCCTTCGGCATAGCGGATGTGCCGGCCGGTCTTGAGATCGTGCCGCAGCCGTTGCCGGCCAGCAGGATCGGCAGGTCGTCGTGGTTGTGGGCGTTGCCGTCCGAGTTGCCGCTGCCGTAGGCGATCATGCAGTGGTCGAGCAGCGTGCCGTCGCCTTCCTGGATCGACTTCAGCTTGGTCAGCAGATAGGCCAGCTGCGCTGATGTGGAAGCGGTTGATGTCGCGGATCTTTTCCTTCTTCTTCTGGTCGTTGCCGTGGTGCGACAGGTCGTGGTGCCCTTCGGACACGCCGATGAACGGATACGGCTTGTTGCTCCCCTCGTTGGCCAGCACGAAGGTGCAGACGCGCGTGACGTCGGCCTGGAAGGCCAGCACCAGCAGGTCGCACATCAGCTTGATGTGCTCCTCGTAACTTGGCCGGGACTGCCGGCGGGCTTGGATAGTCGGGCGTCTTCACCGGCGGCAGCTTCTCCGCCCGCTCGATGCGCAGCTCGATGTCGCGGACGGCGGTGAAGTATTCGTCCAGCTTGCGCTGGTCGTTGGCGCCGAGCTTGTTGTGCAGATCCTTGGCGTCCTCGCGGACAAAATCGAGGATGCTCTTGCGCTGCTGATCGCGTTTGGCCCGGTCTGCATCCGGCGCCGGCGCCGAAGAGGCGCTCGAAGACCAGCTTGGGATTGACTTCCTTGGGCAGCGGCTGGGTCGCCGAGCGCCAGGACATGGTCGAGGAATAGACGCAGCTGTAGCCGGAGTCGCAGTTGCCGGCCATCGCGCCGTGCTCGCAGCCGATTTCCAGCGAGGCCAGCCGGGTCTGGTCGCCGATGCGCGCGGCGGCCACCTGATCGACCGAGATGCCGGCGCGGATGTCGGTGCCGTCGGTCTTGCGCGGCTGGCAGCCGGTCAGGAACGCCGCCAGGGCGCGGGCGTGGTCGCCGCCGCCGTCGCCGTGGGCGCGGGCCTTGTCGGCCGTCAGGCCGGTCAGGACGAGGAAGTCGTCCTTCAGCGCCTTCCAGCGGTTCGAGGATCGCCGGCAGCTCGAAGTCGGCCCCTTCGGTCTTCGGCGTCCAGTCGGCCATGTTCTTGCCGTTGGGCACGTAGAGGAACGCCATGCGGTTCGGCGCGGTCTTGGTCTCGCGGTCGCGCTGCCGCCCAGGCGGTCACCGGGCCCATCGCTTCGAGCCAGGGCAAGGCAACGGTGGCCCCAACCTCGAAGCATCGTTCGACGCGAGATTTTCTTTTTCAACATTGTTATTCACAATCCCTCAAACTAGGTGGAATGGAGCACTTCACTGTCAACTGGATTTGCCCGGAAGGTCCTCAAGCATCTGCCGATATTCCTCAAGAGAATGGGCAGTTAGGAGAAGGTCAAACGCCTGCTCCAGTTCGGCAAGGTCGTGCATTTCGTGAAACCGATCTACCAACGGTTGTCCGGATCCGCCAAATTTTGACTTCAGCAGTTTCTCAAGGTCTTCGCGTTTGCTCTCACGCTTACCTTCCAGCAAGCCATCCAACCGGGCACCTTTCAAGCCACTCGACAGATCGCGCTGCGCTTTCAGGCGGGCCTCGTACCGTTCTCGTTCTACAGGAGTTTGGCTCAGCATACTCATTACCTCCACAGCTTCTTCGATCATTGGGCTCTTCAACTGTTCCGGCAACGCAGTCGTGTCTAGTCCCTGCGCATGGCGAAGTAGCCAGCACCATCTTTCCAACGGGGTTGAAGTCGCTCCACAGGAACCTGGAATTTCGGCAACTCGATCAGACAGATCGACAACTGGGGCGAGAACAACAATTCCGGATATTCCCGATTCCGCAACTCAACATCAACCGATATTCGGCAACCTCGCGGAAGACGATGCCATTCACAAAACATACGACATAAGTGGGTTGTAGTTCATCTTAATCCTCACCTTCCCGCAACTGTTGTGAATGCAGTTTACTACCGTAATATACCACCCGAGGACAAAAATAGCGATCCGGCAACATCTGCATTTCCACGTTGTAGCGCCGACCCTGCGAATCGATGGCCTTGACGTCCAGAATGGAGAGTTTGTCGTCCAGGCGCTGACTATTGCTTACCCCGTCTTAATCGAAACGGATCGCTCTTCACAATCTCGATGACCAGCGTCGAAAATTTGTAATCGTTTTTCGCCAGTTGGTCGGCGATGCGATCGAGCGCTCGTTTATCGAAATACTCCAGGCCGCGTCCGATAGCATAAATCGTCATTTTCTCCGCCATACAACGAGCGAAGGAATCCTTTTGCCCCTTGATAATCTGTTTCAACTCTGCCGCGCCTTTGAACTTTTTCCCATCCGGCAATGTTCCCGAAGGATCGATCGGGAACTCACCATCCTTGCTGCGGAATGCGCCGATCGCGTTGAAGTTCTCCAGAGAAAAGCCGATGGCGTCCATCTTCGCGTGGCAGTTGGCACATGCGGCCTGGGCGCGATGCAGTTCCATCCGTTGCCGCAGGGAGCCGGTCGTAATCGCCTTCGCATCGGTTGGGAGTTCAGGCACATTGGGCGGCGGTGGCGGCGGTGGCGTTCCCAGAATCTGCTCCAGAACCCAACGACCGCGTTTCACTGGTGAAGTGCGAGTGGGATTGGAAGTCACGGCCAAAATACTCGCCTGGGTCAGAACGCCGCCGCGGGTTCCATCGGTGAGTTTGACCTTCACAAACTCCTCGCCGCGAATCGGTTTCCCGCCAGGCTCTTTGGCTTTCTGACCCATCCAAGTGCCGTTGGTATCCGCGATTCCATAATGATTGGCCAGGCGCTGATTCAAGAATGTGTATTGGGCATCAATCAGGTCGAGGATGGGACGATCCTCCTTGATAATCTCGGTAAAGAGCAGTTCCGTTTCCTTGAACATTGCCGTTCGCAGCGATTCATCGAAACCGGGGAAGAGCTTTGCATCCGGGGCGAAATGCCGCAAGTTTCTAAGCTGGAGCCATTGCATCGCAAAATTATCGACGAGCGCTTTCGACCTTGAATCGCGGAGCATTCTCTTGACCTGGGCATCGATATTCGCCGTGAGTTGCTTCTTGGCGGCAAGGTTCATCAACTCCTGATCCGGCATGGTGGACCACAGGAAGTACGATAGCCGGGAAGCAAGCTGAAATTCGTCGATGGGATGCGCTTCAGCCGAATCGGGCCGGCTATCCAACTCCACGCGGAAAAGGAATTTGGGTGAAACCAGTACTGCTTGCATTGCCAGTTGCAGACCGGCTTCCCATTTCTCGCCGCGTTTCTCGACCGCTTCGACCAATTTGGTCAGACGATCCACTTCATCTTTGGCCGCCGGGCGACGATAGGCCTTGCTCATGAAGCGTGTCAGGATTTCGCGAGTCTGTTCCGGCTTGGGCTTGGAAGCGTCGCATTTGAGCAGGCGAAATTGCGATTCGGGGCGGGTATCGAGCGGGCCTTTGAGTGCAAAGTAGTCGACCAAAAGCGTGCGAGGCTCGCCGTCCCCTTTCTTGGAGGGATTGACGAAGTTGACCGCAATTCGCCGCTCACCTTTTTCGATCCGCAAAGGAAGCTCGACGACCATCGGTTTCTTTTCATCGGTGGAAGTAATTTCCAAAGCTTTCACTTCTTTACCGTTGATCGTGACCGACGCTTTGACCGGCTCAACGCCCTTGCGTTTGGTGTAGGCGGCAAACCGAAAAACATAGTCACCCGAAACCACCAGGTTATAAAGGGTATGCAGATTCCCCGTAGTGATCGGCCGAAACCTCTGATTGCCGGGATTTGAGAGAGCGGGTTCCAGATACTTGCTGCTGATATGGCGCTCGGTGGGCTTGGGCGGATTGACCAGGATTGCACGCTGCATGATCGATTCGGCAGCGGCAAGATAGCGCTCCATCAATACGGGGGAAATCGTCAAGACATCGCCGATATTATCGAAGCCGTGACCGACATCATCGGAAGGAAAGTCTTCGGATGGATTGAAGTCGATGCCAATCAAATCGTTAATGGTGTTGTTGTATTCGACCTTATTGAGCCGGCGGATCGTAGTGTGTCCCGGATCGGGCTTGGCGTTGCGATCGGCTTTTTCGAAGATGGCATCGATCGATTTCAGGAATGTTTCGGATTCGGCCAACGTGGGGCGAGGTCGATCGGTGGGCGGCATTTCACCGGCATGTACCTGGCGGATAACCTTTTGCCAGATCTTGCGATCCTTCAGTAACGATGACTCATCGCGGTATTTGTGAAGACCCAGATCGGCCTTTTGCTTTTTCTCCCCATGACAATCGATGCAGTGTTTCTGAAGGAAGGCAATACCCTCTTTCGCAAACGTGGGATTTGCATCGGCACGAGCGAACAGCGGAAAACTTAGCGCAATGGCAAGGACAAGCGGCAATCGCATCAATTTGAACTCGTGAGAGCTAACAGGAAGGAAGGCGTGCAGTCGGCGGGAGAGTTTGATCTACGAATGATTGTAGTCCAGAAATCGAGTCGCGACAAACCCAATTCAGGAATTGGCATCCTTGCGGTCTTGTTTGCGTTCGGGCTCCCATTGCTCTCCACTTTGCTTTCGCATGCGAACTCCCATTGCCCGACTTCACAAACTTTGCTCCTCACCTTGCTTGCGCTGCGGGCTCCCATTGCCCTCTTCGCCTTCCAGGCAATGGGAGCCCGCGGCGCAAGCAAGGGGAAGAGCCATTGCGCTCTTCGCATGCCGGGCGATGGGAGCCCGCAGCGCAAGCAAGCAAGGAAAGGAGCGAATCCGCGGTCGCCCCTGGTCTTTCAATTCGCTGTCCGCCTCGATCTCTTCCCTTGCTTGCGCTACGGGCTCCCATTGCCATTGCCGGACTTCGCAATCTTTTGCGGTTCCCTTGCTTGCGCTGCGGGCTCCCATTGCCCGACTTTGCAATCTTTGCTCTCCACCTTGCTTGCGCTGCGGGCTCACATATGTAATCCTAATGGAGTACCACCCTTCCATTCTCGCTTTTCACATTGTCTGGACAACATACGGCACATGGTTGCCTGGCGACTTACGCGGCTGGATTAAAAGCGGTGTCCCCGGAATTCGTCCTCCCGATCCAGAAATCGAACAATCTGCTCGCGAGAAAATGGCGGAACCGCCGGTAATTCTGACGAAGGAACAGCGAGAGTTGACGGAGCAGGCGATTGTAGAACATTGTCGTATTCGAGGGTGGATCCTCCATGCGGTCAACGGCGCGATCCAACCACGTTCATGTCGTTGTCACAGCCAACTGCGAGCCCGACGTTGTGCGCAACCAATTGAAGGCGTGGTGCTCGCGCAAGCTTTCAGAAAATGCGGGCTTGACGACAAAGGTTGCCAAGAAGGCCGGCCGGCGACATTGGTTCACCGAAGGCGGCGATACCGAATTCATCGACGACGAAAAGTATCTGTTCAACGTCGTCGGTTATGTGTTGGATGGGCAGTAATCCCTTGGCGCAACTTTCGAAGTTGCGCCTGTGAAAAACCCGCGGAATACCGAAGGTGTTGGGAGCCCGCAGCGCAAGCAAGCAAGGCAAGACTGCGACATCGCCGGAACTCCTTCCCTCGTTTGCGCTGCGGGCTCCATCCTCCTTTCGGACGCTTTCAACTATCGCCAAAAGCGCAACATCAAAAGGCGCAACCTGAGAGAAAATGTACGCCACGACTCCTTACGCCACCATTGCAACCGGGATCGCATCGGGAGCTGGTGACTCACTCAAATCGACTTCGTGAAATCGCACCCCCAGCGAATCGTAGAACAGGATCCGATTTTCATCGGCGGTCCACACGGCAGAATTTTTCAGCATCCGTGGGCCTTCGACATGAAAGAGCATTCCGCAAACCCGGCCCAATCGGGTAATCACGGCTCCGAACAGGGAAGTTTGAACGGGGTCGAGCCGGTCGTGTTCGCACAGAGTCTTGCGCACGAATTCGCGCAACTCTTCGCTCGTTGTCAAGGCGACGACCGGATTTGCCATCATCACATCCTCGGGAACACTCAAACTCCGGGCATCCGATGTATCGACACTTCCCACCCATGGCCCGGCTCCATCCGAGATTCCTGTGAACGAACCGCGCTAAGCCATAACGGTTCTACCAGCCTTGCAGCCGGCGCAGCGCATCGTAGAGCACGATCGCCACCGCGTTGGAGAGATTGAGACTGCGAACCTTGTCCGCCACCATCGGTATTCCGTAGATTCGATCCGAATAGCGCTGTCGTATTGTGTCGGGCAGGCCGTGCGATTCGTTGCCGAAGAGCAGGCAAGTTCCCGAGCAAATCGGTGCTTGAGTATAAAATTGGGTTGCCGGTGTCTCGATACAAATGATACGTTCGGCACCAACCTCGGCCTCCAAATCCGCAAAGCTGTCGTGTCTTTTCCAGTCTACGGAATCCCAATAATCCAGACCGGCCCGCTTCATCGAACGATCGTCGATCCGGAAACCCAATCTCCCGATGAGATGCAAGCGAACCTCCGTCGCCGCACAAAGTCGAGCGATGTTCCCGGTATTGGGCGGAATCTCCGGCTCCCACAACGCAACGTGTAAAAGGGGTGGGTTCATCGTCGATTCTTCCTCCGACGCGGGTCATGCCGACCAGTGCTTCGGGTTCCGGAGCATCTCTTGCGGCAATGCGTGTTTCATCAATGGCGATGGTGTGCCATGATCGATGATAACTCAATGTTTTCGCATCAGGAGCCAACCTCCATGTCCGAACCCTGGCCCAAGCGCCACACGCCGATCGACGGGGTCGCTCTGACACTCCTAGTGCTGGGTCTGGGTTTGTGCGGCGTTGTATTGGGCCGAACTCACCCCGATCCTTACGGCCTGCCCGTTCTCTTCGAGGGAATCTTCGGCGATCTTGGCGATACGCTGCGCGATCGGCTGGTCATTTCACTCGGTGTCACTGTTTATTTCCTCGTCGGTGCCTGGTTGATTCTGGCAATGGTGCTGCTGATCCGACCGGGCTGGAAGCCGTGGGCACGCCGGGTTGCCGGCTATCTTATTCTTATACCGTGTTTCGCCCTCGGTGCAGATCGATTCACTTCTGAAATCGGCATCGGGCCGCTCTACGGTAGTGGAGGAACGCTGGGCGCAGCTGGTTCCATCTGGCTCAATTCGCATTTTTCACCGTTGATTGCGACCTTGATCTTCGCGCTGGGGATAGCCTCCGGCTCGTGGCTCTTCGCTGATGTTGCTTTGCTGCGCATGGCCTCGTTGACGCGAATTGCCATCCGAAATGCGTTGCATTTTCTTGGGCGTGCGATTTTGGGTAAAGCAGTCATTCTTGAGACGATTGCTTCAGCGCTCAGAACTCTGGTAAACCACCTCGACCAAATACTGCATCCAAAAATAACCGCAGCTGCCATTCCGAGCGTATCGCCAACGGCGATTTCCTTGCCGCCAGCCATCACTTCGACTGTTTCCGGTACCCCGCCTGCTTTGGTCATTGCACCGGAACCGGCGGCGAATCTACCCACGCTACCGGCCTCACCGAACATTCAGCGTGGTACGGTTCCTGATGCCAATCAGACTGTTTTTCGCGGCAGCGATCTGCCGCCGATTGAAATGCTCGAAGATTCACCACCCGCATCGGTCGCCGAGGACGACAAGCTCCGCGAGGTTGCCGCGCAAATCGAAAAGGCTCTGAGCGATTTCGGGATGAGTGTCAAAGTCGTGGGGATTCATCCGGGTCCGGTCGTTACGCAGTATGAGATTGCGCTCGAGATCGGTCTGCGGGTTGCCAAGGTCATGGCACTCTCGGACGATCTGGCTCTCCATTTGAAAGTACCGAGCGTCCGGGTCGTCGCGCCGATACCTGGCAAAAATACGGTCGGCATCGAAGTGCCCAACGAACGCCGGGACGTGGTCCGACTCAAGGAACTCATCATCGCGGCAGGAGGACGATCTGGCAAAGCCAAGCTCCCGCTGTTTCTCGGCAAAGACACGGAAGGCCGGCCCCTCGTTCACGACCTTTCGGACATGCCCCACCTGTTGATTGCGGGTCGAACGGGAACCGGCAAATCGGTCTGTTTGAATTCGATTATTCTCAGCCTGCTGCTGGTGCGCAAGCCCGAAGACTGCAAGCTGATTATGATCGACCCCAAGCAAGTCGAACTCGCCGAATATGCCCGTCTGCCCCATCTGATGCACCCCGTCGTCACCGACAACAAAAAGGCGGAAGCGATTCTGTCCTGGGCTGTGGACAAGATGGAAGAGCGCTACGAGATTCTTCGGCGCGCGCGAGTGCGCAATATCGGCGGCTACAACGAATTAACGCATGACGAGATCTTGAAACGCGTGAAACCGATCGACGATGCCGAAATGCAAAAGGTGCCGGCCCGGATGCCCTACATTGTGATCGTGGTCGATGAAGTCGGCGACCTGATGATGGCGATGAAAAAGGAAGTCGAAAGCCACATCATTCGGCTCGCCCAAAAATCGCGAGCGGCGGGGATTCATCTGATTCTGACTACCCAGCGCCCGACCGTGGATGTCATCACGGGCTTAATCAAGTCGAACCTGCCGGCGCGAATATGTTTCCAGGTCGCCGATCGCTCCAATAGTCGAGTGGTCCTCGACGAGATGGGCGCGGAAAAGCTGCTGGGCAAAGGCGACATGCTGTTCTTGCAGCCGAACACGAGTACCATTGTTCGCGCCCAGGGAACTTATGCGAGCGACAGCGAAATCCTGCGGGTGGTTGGCTTTCTGGAAGTCGAGAACCCGGATTTCGACAGCGAGTTGGCGCAACGTCTCGAAGATGAAGAAGAAGAAGAGAACCCAAGCACTCCGGCCCGTGGAATCCGTCCCCGAGATGAACTCTATGAACAGGCGACCGAGATCATCATCCGGGAAGGACGGGGAAGCGTTTCGCTACTGCAACGCGCGATGGGGATCGGCTATGGCCGGGCAGCGAGGTTAATTGACTACATGGAGGAAGACGGAATCGTGGGGCCGTACAATGGTGCCCAGGCGCGCGAGGTTTTGTATTCGCCGGAGAGGTGGGCACATATGAAAAATGGCGGTGAAGAACCATTAGCCGAAAGTGCATGATTGAATAACACCCAGATCGAACGACATAGTATAATCTTCTTATCGTTCAGGAGAGAAGACTATGGTCAAATTAACGGCACAGCAAATGAAAGCATTGGAATTGGCGACCGATGCTCCGCCGCGAGTCGCGGATCCGACCACTGGGGCGATGGCTGTTCTCCTGAAATCCGCTGACTTTGAATGGATGCGGGGACTTCTTGGGGATGAGCCAGAAGCAGAGCATCTGACTGATCCTCGCACACAGGAAACTTATGCTCTGGTCCCGTGCGAACGCTATGAACGCTTCAAGGCGTTTTTCGAGGAAGACCCGATCTCGCTCGAAGAACAGAAGAGACTTTTGCGAGCAGCTGGATTGAGGGCTGGTTGGGATGACTCGGCGTTCGATGTGTATGACGATCTGGCTTCCAAGGAAACCAAATGACTCGTGGTGAAGTCGTGATGGTCGATTGGCCGTTCAGCGACCGCACAGGGAGCAAAGTCAGGCCGGCGATTGTCGTTCAAGCAGACTTTCTAAATACGTTAATCCATGACACCGTTCTCATCCCTGTGACCAAAACGTCACGCATCATTGGAGTGACGGAAGTATTGATCGACCCATCCGTGGAAACCGCTTCCGGATTGAGGTTTGTGTCGGTGGCTTCTTGCAACAATTTCATCACCATTGACCAATTGCTGCTGAGACGGAAGATCGGAACACTTTCCGGATCCGTCATGAAGCAAATCGACGCTTGCCTGAAGGCGGCTTTGGAGTTGCCGTGAGGAATTGCTCGGGTAACCAAAACCTGAACCAGCGATCCAATCCGGTCTGGACTTGACAATTTCAGCGCGTTGCTTATCGTCGCCGACGACCGTGGGAGAGGGCGCGGCAATGATGCGAATCTTATTCCCGAGTTCAATGCTCCTCCTCAGCGGTTGCGGTACCGCCGCGTGTTTGTCCGTAGCTCGAGACGATCCCAAGGTAGAAGTCATCTACGGCGGAGTTCGCACGGATATCAATTGTATTGCCGCAGGCAATCAGTCATGGAGCGACGCGTGCCGCCAATCGCCGAACGAACTCGATTACTTTCCTAAGTATTTAGTAAAGGCTTGCAGCGTGATCGATCTGCCGCTCAGCCTGGTCGCGGACACTGTCATGCTGCCACATACCATCTGGTTGACGACGCACAAGGAAGAGGTGCCGGCAAAACAGGATCCGGAACATCCACCGGCCGATGCCAGTGAAAAACCATCTCAGATTCCAACAACCAAGCTCGACCTGACAAGCCCTTCGAACTGAACTTTTTGGGACAGTTCCTCAAGGATGTTTCCATGATTTCTCGTCAAAAGCTGCTGCGAATCAGGCGCGTCTTTCGGCCGCTGGCGCTGGGGTTCTTCTCCGGATTGTTGGCGTTGGCACTCACCATTGCGGCATTGTCGTTCCTGACCGCCTGCCAGTGCATGGAACCCTTCGTTCCCAAATCGCCCTGAAATTTCCTACTTCTTATCGTACTTCTCAAACCATGCCAGTGTTCGCTTCAACACGTCTTCGCGGTGTCCAGGCTGCCGGATACCGTGCCCTTCATCGGGATAGATAATCATTTCCGTCGGCACATGATTGACCTTCAACGCCTCATGGAACGCTCGACCCATCGGCAGCGGACAGCGACGATCGTCGCGCGCGTGAAGCACCAGTGTCGGTGTCCGGACGTTCGGAGCGTAAGTCAACGGGCTATGCCTGCGCAATACTTCGGACACTTGCCAGGGCTTGCCGCCGAATTCCCATTCGACCCAGCTTTTGATGTCGCATAACGCCCACATCATGTTCAAGTCGGTTACGGCGTTTTGCGCCACGGCCGCACGGAACTGGCTTGTATGCCCCACCAGCCAGCTGGTCATGAAGCCGCCATAACTGATTCCGTACACGAACTGGCGCTCGCGGTCCACGATGCCCTGCTTCACCAGTTCATCGATTCCGGTCAGGATGTCGCGCATGTCGCCGCCGCCGAAATCGGCGTGATTCATATCGATGAACCTCTGACCGTAGCCCGCACTGCCGCGAAAGTTCGGCTGGAAAACCGCATAGCCATGAGCGGCAAAGATCTGCACTGTGAAGTCAAATCCCAGCACCGATCGGCTATGCGGCCCGCCATGCGGATAGACGATCAGCGGATAAGGCGCTTTTGCTCGTCCTTCGGGCGGAAGCGTCAGAACCCCTTCCAGCTTTAGCTTGTTGTTCTGCCAATTGAATACCCGGCTCTCACCCAGTTGAACCTCTCGAAGCAGTTTGCCACCAAGTGGTGTTAACTCTTTCCGCCGAAGCATTTGCGCTGCCAGATTCCTCGGGCCGGGAATTGCGCTGGGAGGCGGAAATGGCTCGCCCTTGCCGGAAACAACATCGACGCGAATCGTTTTGGTACGGACTCCCGCTTCCGCCGTGTAAACCAGATGATTTTCATCGTCCCAGCAATCTTCGGGCAAGGGAAAACTCGGAGGCAGATGAGGCAGTTTGTCCGCCTTGGGCCCATGATGATCGAATACGATTTCGGTACTATTGCCGCTGTCGCCCAGCGAAATGACGGCGAAGTTGAAGACATCCCGATGAGTGCCCCGGCGCGGCACACTCAGGCAAACGATTCGCTTTCCATCCGGTGAAAATCGAGGCGAAACTTCCGGCCCCGGTCCCGTCGTCAACTGTGTCTGCTTCCTGGAAGTTACGTCGATCGCGTAGATATCGAAGTTCTTGTTGATGTTGAAGTAGCGCACCGATTCCCGGTCGGATGTCTTGTTCGCATGCACGGCCAGCGTATCACCCTTGGGGGACCATTGCGGGTCGCCATACCAAACATCGTCCTCAGTGAGACGATCGATTCGGCTCGCCGCATTCTCGCCCGGTTTATCGTCGAGGTGCGCAACCCATATCTGAGCAGTAGCGTAACCGGTGTAGCCCTCGCCCTGATCGTCGCGGACCTTATAGACCTGGGATTTTATCTCGTCGGCAGTCCTGGCCGGCTTGCCGTCATCGGCCACAAAGACCAGGTTTTTGTTGTCCGGACTGAAGGCGACACGACCATAAAAGCCATCGTTAAACACCCGGCCATAAGGTTTTTCCGCAGGCGCAAGCGGAATCGCAACCCCGCCATTCGCTGGAATGAGCCATATATCCGTGGCCGGATCGGATTGCCGCGGAACGGTCGGTGTTTGCTGCCAGCCTTTCGGCCGGGGCCGGGTCGAGAGGAACGCAATCCACTTGCCATCGCGAGAGAAAACGGGCGCTCGCCCGTCCGGTTCGCCCACTTCCAGAGGCTTTGAATTGTCCTTGGCACCCGTGACCAGCCAAAGTGAGGAACGATCCTGCTTCATCTGCTTATCGATCCAGTGCCGCACGCTGACCCCTTTTTCACCATCCGGGGACAGAACGGGTTGGCGCATGGTTTCGAGCGAATAGAGATCATCAACCGCCAGCGGCCGTCGCGATTGTTTGACAGGCTCTGCCCCGTTGAGCGGAATAGTCGCGCAGAGTGTCAGGAATGAAAGCAACACGATGCGGGAATTCATGCGAGTACCTCTTTTTCAATCGGGACAGAATTGCGATTCGCCGGATCGATTATCTTTGAACCTCTTTCGGTCGAACCCATTCTGTAATCTTCGCAGGCATCTCTTCAAAATACTGGCTGCGCGGCATGACGATCTCACAACCCGCCTGTCTGGCGCTGTGCAATCGAGCTGAATCGACATGCGAGCCGTAGCCGATACTGCGTATGCTCGGATCGAGGATCTCGGCAAGATTCAGCCCGCTCACTTGCAAATCGAGGATCATCAAGGCAGGTCGTTGGGTGAGAGCGGCAAGAAGTAACTGGGGCGTCCGAAAGTGCTTTACGGTGAGCCCGGCCGCCCGCGCCGATGCGATGGTCTTGCTCGAATCGAGCAGATCCTCGCTGAGAAGATATACAACAGGTTGCTGATTCTCCATTCGAGTCCTCTTATGCAACTCAGAACAGCGAGTTTTTTTGCCTCGCGAGAAGAAACTTTAAGCGAAGTTCAGGCGGTAAAATGTTGTTGCTCGCCAAATTGACCTCGGTAACCTGTTTGGGGTATTTCCCGAACTTCTTCAAAAATGAGTTGGCAAATACGCATATCTACATCGAGGCGTACCACCCACGGCCCAACATTGAAGATTTCGAGCTGGATCGGAGTGCCCTGACTCGTTGAGTCTTTGGCTCCAAATCCCGCGTGAATCGTGGGTGCGGTGACATGGATTCCAATTCCAATCCGAGCAAGACTGCATTTGCCTTCCACCCGTGCGGCAATCCGCGAGCGGATTGGCAGCCGCAATTTTTCTTTGGTGTAACCGAGGATAAAGCTACCTGGATTGAGAGAATATCCTGCATCCCCCAGATTAATCTTGTTCGCATATTGGGGATCTTCCATCATTTGCTGAATCGCAAAATTGGCTTGCTTTGGCCTTAATTCGATGGGTGATCCATTCGGAGTTGGCTTGGGTTCCCATTTCAAAACAACATTATCCAGAGTCAAGTCGAGAGAAGTCGATGTGCAATATTCTTTGGGCGGAATTGGGTCGATAAGAAACAGACCGTCCTCGATCAACGCTTGAATTTCGCGATCGCAGAGGATCATGCTACACTCTCCTGCCTGCGAAAGTGATCGAAGGGAACCCACAAACGTTGGGCTCCGGAATCTGCCTCATAGGGCAATTCCACCAAAACACGCCGGTGTCTGCGATCGAGTTCTACGATTCCGACTTGCAGATATGCCGTTTTTTCATCGACCTTTTCAATTTCCGAAGGCGATACCCGGAGATATTGCTTGTTCTGTTTCTCATCAGGGACCCCGATGATAAGAGTGCCAAGTAAACCATCTCCTTTTACAATTTCGCATAACACCCACGGATCGTAGATAATTTCCACCATCTTCTTCCTCCTTTTGTTGCTCCCCTTCAATTCTACTTTATCCTATGCGTCTCTTCAGAAAACGCGAATATAAGGTAATCCCTGCGTTGTTCGGAAAAAAAACGGCCGAATAGGGCCGCACTCCACAGCGCTGGCGTTGAACGTCGATCAGGCCCTCGGTGGAAGGTGCCGAGATGGAAGGCGAGTCGAACACCATGTCAGATCGCTTCGGGGCCGCGCTCGCCGGTGCGGATGCGGATGCACTCTTCCAGCGGCAAGACAAAGATTTTCCCGTCGCCGTAGCGCCCCTCCGCTCCGCTTCGCCCGGCCTCCATGATGGCGTTCACAGTGGGTTCGACGAAATCCTCGTTTACGGCGATTTGAAGCTGAACCTTGCGCAGCAAGTTCACGGTCAGTTCGTGACCGCGAAATGCCTCCGAATGTCCTTTTTGCCGGCCGAAACCCTGCACGTCAACGATCGTGAGACGAAACACTTCCACTTTATTCAATGCTTCCTTCACCGCTTCGAGTTTCGAGGGCTGAATCACTGCCAGTATCAGTTTCATGGCGGCACTCCAGGACGGATCATTTCCGCCAGCATAGCAGCTGGGCCTGATTATGGCGAGTATGGTGGCCAACGGAAAGCAATTTCGTAGCGTTGAGATAAATGAGGTAGTTGAGTTCACCATCGAATGATGAGTTGCCATGATCCCTGAAATCCACGTCGAAGAACTTGCTCGCAAGATGCGGGCAACAGAACCTGTCTACCTTCTCGATGTACGTCAGCCCTGGGAATATGAATTCTGCCATCTCCCTGGAAGCGTCCTGATTCCACTGCCCGAATTAGCTCATCGACTTGATCAGGTAACCCCGCCGGCTGGCGCATTGATTGTGGTTTACTGTCATCATGGCATTCGCAGTCTGACGGGTGCGGCCATTGTGCAACGGGCAGGGTTGGGTCCGGTGGTGTCACTTGAAGGAGGCATTGATGCGTGGTCGGTTGCGATCGATCCCAAAGTGCCCAGATATTGACTCGTGGGTGGAGGCTGAAGGGCAAATCCGGTTTCCCCGCAGGCTCCGCCAAGAATAATGGCCTAATAAACAAACGACATTTCAAAATTTAAGGTGGAACTCGCTGCGAGAGAGAGTATACTTGCGCTTGGGTCTAAGGCGGAATACTTTCATTTCAACCCATAATACCGCGGCCCCATATCCAGAGGTGAGCGATCATGTTCGACGCGTATGAAAAATGGCTCGGGATTTCCAAGGACCAAAGACCGATCGACTACTTCCTATTGCTCGACCTCGACCCGGACGAAACCGATCCGGAGGCGATTAAGAAAGCGGCCAAAAAACAATCTGCGCGGGTAAGCCCTCACCAGGACGGGCCGCACACCAAGAGTTGCGATCGCCTGTTAAAAGAAATCGAACAGGCACGAGCCACCCTCCTGAACCCGGCCAAACGAAAAGAATACCTGGCCGTTCTCCGCAAGAAGGCCAACAACGAGGAAGAAGAAACCGAGGAAACCGAGAAACCTGCTCCCGCACGACGTGCGGAGGAAAACGGCAAGAAAAAAGAATTGACGGCCAATCTGCGCAAGAAAGTCAACGACGAGGACGAGGAAGCAGAAGCAACCGAGAAACCCACTCCTGCACGAGGTTCGGAAGAAAACGGCAAGAAAAAAGGATCGGGCAAATCTTCCCGGAAAGCCAAATCAGCACAGAAGGCGTCTCGCGCCAAACTTTGGGCCGCGATCGGCGGCGGTGCGGTATTGATCATCGGCGGCGTATTGGCGGTTATCTTCCTGACGGACAAGAAAAAGGCTGATCCTCCTTCGACCCCTTCGGTCGCTACCGGTCCCCAGCCGGGTTCCGGGTCAGGCTCGATGAAAGGTGGCCCCCAGCCTGGGAATATTCCGAATCCGATGATGCCTCCGCAGATGAGCGGTCCCAATCCATTCCCAATGCAAACTCAGCCCCAACCGATGCCCACGCCTATGCCAATTCCAGCGCCCATGATTGATCCGCCGGCACCCAAGGTTGTCCCACCGGCACCCAAAGTCGAGCCGCCCGCTCCGAAGCCGCCGGCCCCTGTTGGATTAAACAGGCCGGCCCCACCGAAGCCCGTTGCCAAGGTTGTGAAACTTGCCGTTCCGGACCAGGCCGCTCAGGACACAGCTGAGAAAGCACTCAAGGAAGAATTTAAGGCCTTTTACGATAAACCCAAGCCGGAAGACCATCTGAATCTGGCCGTCAAGCTGCTCCAACCGGGTCGGGAAAACCGCGCTGACCCCGCTGCCTGGTACGTTCTCTTGCGTGAAGCGCCGACGCAGCCGTCCGAGCGGGAAAGCCCAGGTTGGCGGTCGAGGCCATTGATGAAATCGACAAGTGGTTCGTCATCGATGCGTTCCCCTCGAAACTGGAGGTGTTGGGCAAGATTAGCGAGTCGCCCGATGCCGCACCTGCTCGCGCCGTGATGAAAACTGCCCTGGACCAGGTGGACGAAGCGATCACCGCCGGCAACTCAATGGCCGGCCAGCAACTCATGGATATGGCCGAGGCAATCGGGAAAAGACCAAAACTCGAAGACGCCCCGCTCAACTTACTGAAGCGACGCCGGCAGGAATTCACCGTATTTCAGAAGGCGTCCCAGGCGGTTGTGGCCGCCCGCGAGACCCTCCGCAAGACACCTGCCGACCCGGAAGCCAATTTCGTGGTGGGCAAACATCTCTGCATGTTCGAGGGGCGCTGGGACGAGGGCTTACCGATATTGGCCAAAGGCACGACGGAAAAGGAAGCGACGATTGCCCAGCAAGACCTTGCTCCTCCGCTAAACGTGAATGCTCAAATCGCTGTCGGCGACGCGTGGTGGCAACTGACGGAAGACTTCGACGGTCGATACCGCAGAAACTTGATGGAGCGGGCCGTGGCCTGGTATGAACTTGCTCTTCCGACGCTGGCGGGGGACGAGCTGGCCAGGGTGACAGATCGAATTAAGAAAGCAGATGCGGCCGACTGGGCCAACTCCCGACTGGTTCCAGGCAGCTATTACGGTCGCAACGGCGCCGAAGACCGAATCCTGCTGCTGCGCGAAGGCGGAGGGACCAAGCGGTCGGAAGAGGCAGTGGAACGCGGCCTCGAATGGATGGCCAGGCACCAGTTCGCCAACGGCAAGTGGAGCATGGACAAATTCAATCTGCCCAACAAATGTTCCTGCTCTGAGAAAGGCGAGGCCCACGACATCGCGGGCACTGCTTTGGGATTGCTGCCGTTTCTCGGAGCGGGCGAGACGCACAGGCGGGGACGCCATTTCAAGACGGTCAAGAACGGTTTGACCTTCCTTCTGTCGCAGCAGAAACAAGGAGGGAACTTCAGCGACAATGCCTATGAAAACGGCTTGGCAACCCTTGCCATCTGCGAAGCGTATGGCATGACCAAGGATAAAGCATTGCTGTACGGCCCCGCCCAGGCCGCGGTGAATTACATCATCTCGGCCCAGGATTCCAACTCCGGCAGTTGGGGCTATTCCGCAAACACCAAAGGCGACACGTCGATCAGCGGCTGGCAGTTCGCCGCGCTGAAGGCGGGATATTTCGCCGGCTTGAAGGTTTCACCCTCGGTATTCCCAAGGTTCGGCGAATATCTTGATTCGGTTGCTGACCCGAGCGGCCTGGGCTACGGTTACAACGTACCAGGCGCTGGACGGGCTACATCGGCCACCGGGCTAATGTGCAGGGAATACTTCGGTTGGGGGCCTCGTCACCCGTTGCAGGTCAAGGGGATCAATCAACTGTTGCTTCCGCAAAACTTTGTAACCAAGGACCGGCCCAGCTTTTACTACCTCTTTTACGCGCAGCAGTTGATGCACCACACCGGCGGTGAGGCCTGGGAAACCTGGAACCCCAAGTGTCGCGAATTCCTGCTCGAAATCCAGGATCAAGGCGACGCACAAGGGCTGGCACATCAGAAGGGAAGTTGGGCACCAACTGGGGATGAATGGGCCAAGCCAGGTGGTCGAATGATGTCCACCGCGTTTTCGCTGCTCATCCTGGAATCGTATTACAATTACATCCCCATCAACGGTCACGGCCCCACGGTGCGACGCGATTGAGCGAAGCACGGTCACCCGGAATGGCGGCAATTCCGGGTGTCCTGAGTTTCGATCGTTTTCGTTTGGGTAAACCAAGCGTGGAATGGTTGTGTCATCACATTGACAGTCACTCCAAGCGAATACAAACCCACCAAAGCAGATAACGCCGCCAGCGGGATCAAAATGGCCGCGATTACCGTCATCTTCCACTCGCCGAGAAAGATCAGGATCACCCGAGCACACAGGACCGCTCCCTGAGCTCTTTCCATCGCGAGGCTGCTGATCGATTGGCGCACGTCAGCACAATACTTCCGTCTACGGTATTGTAAAATCGATCAACGGCGGCGCAGCAGTCAACATCCCGGGTGGAACATTGTCCGCGTCGGGACTGGCACCGGTTGCGACGAACAATCGAAATTGAGCCACATTGAAAGACATGATCGCCCGCACCAGTTCCTGCCGGACTTCGAGCCATTGCTCGAAACTGTTGATGGTTTCGATCGGCAAGCCCGGTGCTTGTTTGATTCGCAGCATTTCCTCGCGGAAGCCTTCGTCGGCGCGCTGGAAGATTCGTCGAGTTGATTCCAGTTGCCGCGCCGCGGCTTGAGCCTGGCTTAAGGCCTCACTCACCTGGTCGCGAATCTCGTTTCGGGTTCGGTTCAAGTCATCGATGGATTGCCCCAGAACGCTACTCGCCCGTCGCCGCATCGCAATATTTCCCGTTGCCAGATTTTGCAAGGTCCAGGTGGCGAAGACGTCGATGTCGGTTCTCCCCAGGAATGCCTGGGGGTTCTCGGCAACCAGGTTGCTTCCTCCCGCGAATTCGCCATAGCTGAGTCCGATGGAAAGCGTCGGCAGAAAGGGTCGAACTCGCTCCTGACGAACCCGCGTCCGCGCTTCGAGTACCGCCGCAGTCTGGGCGACAATCTCCGGTCGGGTGTCCAATGCCAGGTTCAGGAGCCGTTCCAATTCCTGGTTCTGGTCAATCAACTGAATCGTTGGAACTTTCCCACCTGGAGTGCGGAGCCGAACCAAGGGATCGAGACTGAGCAACTCCGCCAGGCGCGCTGAGGCGACTTCAAGTTCTCCCTCGAGACCTTCGATATCCCTACGGAGAAACTCGTTTCGCGATTTTGCCCGCTGAGCATCGCCTTCCCGACCCTGTCCTGCCTTGGCATAGGCAACGGCGAGCCGAACGATTTCCGCGAGCTCCGTTTCCCCGCTCCGGGCCACTTCCAGTTGAGCTTCCACGCTCAAGAGATTCAAATAGGCTTCGGCAACATCGCGGAGAACGCGATTTTGAACCGCCCCCGCGAGCGCTCTTCGAGTGGTAACCTGTTGTAGCGTCGCGAGAGGTTCGAAGTAGGCATCTCCCAGATGCGCAAAAATCCGGAAGCCTGGATAGGCAACCGATTCCGCCGCAACGGTCCGGGCACCGAAACCAAAGTAGAAACTCGAACTGTTCACGTCCAAAATCTGTCCGGAGGATCGCTGCAAATCGCCAAAGTGAGCGTGGTAGTTGCCGCCGACGGTCAGGCTGGGCAGCAGCATCACCCGGGCACTCAGCTGCAGAGCGATCGCCTCGGTGATGCGCTCGCGAGCGAGGTTGATGGTCGGGTTGTCGACACCTCCGAGCCGCAATGCAGTGGCCAGATCGATCGGTTTTTCGTCCTGTGGCGCGGGAACCGAGGGCGTTTGCAGTCCCGACTTCTTCACCTCTTGTTTTTCGCCAAACGCAGTCCGTTTGAACGATGAAACCTGTTCCGCGCCTTCAACATCTTCCTTTTCGACATGCTTGGAAGGTTCGGGCTCAGTCGCGGAAACCTGGACGATGTCCGTAGAATCCAGTGCGTCCGATGCCTGCGCTGCATCTGACGAGTTTGGCTTCATCAGCGCCGTGGGGAGCGCAACCGGAATATCTTCGGAAGGCGTTGGAGACAGGATGGAACACCCGGCCATCGCCAACGACAGGATTCCAGCAGCCCCAGCTCGATACCATGTCCTCCACCGCCAAGGAGCGCATCTCTTTATGAAAGAGAGTGACTTCGCGTTCATTCTCGAATCCCTGTGACGAGTGCGTGGTGGCAAATCCTCATCATTCGCGGCGCGCACCCAAACAAACCTACTAGAAGACGGACTTTATCATTGGTTCGCCGGAATGCATCAACAGGCTGTTTTCGGCGTCGGTTCTTATGGGTTGGGCATCAAAGGCATCCTTGGACCGGATTCCGCCGGTTTTTTGGGAGCCGGGACGAGATCGGATGGAACCGCGCGGGCCAGCGCATCTCTGGGCGGCTTACCCAGAGCAACAAAGAGCTGGAACTGCGATCGGTTGTAATCCATGATGCTATCGAGGTACTCGTTCCGGGACCGGGTCAGGAGCCTCAAGCTGTCGATAAGCTCGATGGGCAAGCCCGCCCCGTTTTTGATTCGCAGGGAGTCTTCCTTGAGAGCGTTCTTGCTCGCCTCGACTGCCTTGGCAAGAGTATCGATCTGCAAATATCGCGCATGAACCTGGGCATGGAATTCCGCAACGTCGGTGCGGACCCGATTGAGCGTTTCCAATCGTCGCCAGTTCGCCTGGCGCGTTCGGCTGTCCGCCGCCCGGATCATGGCAAGGTTGCCGATGCCTAGATTCTGGGCCGTCCAGTAAACGACCACGTCGAGGTCGTTGCGCCCGTTGAAGTTGCCGAAACTGGGCCCGGTCTGGGGCTTGCCATCCGACCCGATGAACCCCTGAGTGATGAGATTGCTGCCGCCGCCAAACCCGTCGACGCTATAGCCCAGAATGAGATTCGGCGAAAATGGAAGCAATCGGGCGCTCGACAGAGCGTAAAGTGCTTGTTGAATCTCCGCTCGGCGTTCGGCCAATTCGGGTCGCTGAAGCAAGGCAATCGTTATCAGCTGCGGCAGGGGAATTGGGTCGGGAACAATAGGGACCGGAACAGCCCAGCCGTCGACCGGTTTGAGCCGGATGGAGGGGTCGAGACTCAGGATTTGGCACATGCGCGCGGAGGCCGTCAATGTATCCTGATCGGCCTGGATCATATTCAAATCTTCTCTTTGAAGCTGGACAGCGGCACGATCGGCATCAGCTTTACGTCCTTGACCGGCGGCGACATAAGCCTGGGTTAAACGGGCAACCTCGGCCGCGTTTTCGCGGTTCTCCCTGGCAATCGCTCGCCTGGAATCCGCTCGCAGCAATTCGCTGTAAGCCAGAGCGACGCGCAGGAGGATGTCGTTTTCGGCGGTTCGGCTCGCCGCAACGCTGCGGACTTCATTTTGCCTCGACTGGAGAAATCCGAACCATGCGGTGCCAACGTTGAGATTGTAATAGAGGCCGGGAATGTTGACGGTGCCCGCCGCGATGGCGTTGACACCCATTCCAAAAGTCGCGGCACTTCGATTGACTTCGAGGATGTTACCGTTGGACTGTTGTAATACACCCTTGTGGGCATCGATGCTGCCGCCGACGTTGAGATTGGGCAAGGCTTGCGCAGCGGCCAGCATCCGTTCGGCCGCGGCCTGGGTCACCAGTTCGCGGGCCAACATCAATTCCGGGTTTTGGATGCCGGCCAGACGAAGCGCTGTCCCCAGATCGATCGGCATTTCACCGGGTTTGAGGATGGTTCCCGGCGGGGGCGGCGGGTAGCCTTTGCCTAAGGCCGGCATCCCCAATTTATTCGAGGGATCAGTCTTCATCGGAGGATCGAGCAACTCCAGGGCCGGTCGAGACGACACCCGAGGCGGCAACAATGGAGGTTGCTGCGCGAGGGCGGCGAACGAGACAAATAAAGTGAACACGCACGCCGCCAGGCGGCGAGTGCAATGTAAAGAATTCATCACGGTCCTCCTTGACACACTTTGGGCGCAATCTGATTGATCTGGTCATCCGTCTCGATGGTCCCATTAAACTAATCGGATTTTGCCGTTCGCCAACATCAGCCGATCTTGCTGATTCTCACGGATTTACCGATTGTGAGGGGAAATCAAGGAACCCAGACAGATTTTGTGTGGAAAAACCTGAAGTTGTTTCACTCGACGGTGCCGCTGCGGGGAGAGGCATTTCAACGCCGTCATGCCGATTCGGTGTTGCTGGCTCATCGAGCATTTCGCACTGTCCTCAAGACGAAGCGGCTTGTATGTTCAACTCGCTTGCGGCATCAGCTAGACCACCGAAAATACCACGATCCACACGGCGTCGACGAAATGCCAGAACCAGGAAATGAGCACCACACTTCCGTGGTTCTTCAGCGACGATCGATGTGCCTCTGTGCCGCCATTATTGTCATTGTTGATTCGACGCGAATTTCCTGTGAGACAGTACATACCACATTCCGAGCAAGAAATACCGCTTGCGCGGGCAAACGGCCCCGCTCAAGTTTGCCATACTTGGTTCGACGCCTTCAAGAATCGTGGGCGAACTCATCGAAATCGTTTTCCGTTGAGTCGCTCGAGAAGCGAACGATCAGTTCCAGCACCAACAGACGCAGTACCCGAGCGGTAAGAGTAGGCGATGTGCCGACTGAATCCAATTGCGAACTGGCGCTCAGGTAAAGTTGTTCAAGATCCTTTGCACGCAACCCCGCTTGCCGCGCCTCCTTTTGAAGCGCATCGAGTCTCTGAATAAACTCGGCACCCAGCTTCTCAGTGAAATATTGGCTGAGGTCCAGCAGCATTTGCGTTATTGGGCTGTAGCCGACTGCGGCGGAGTTCTGGCGCTTGCGAACAGTCTTTGCACGAAGCAGCGCCGCACGCACGCTCCGAGCGAGATTGACGTTGGTAAGGTTAACCTTGTCGAAGTAATCATCGGCACCCGCTCGAACCAGTTGGGCCGCTACTTCCGACGTTGCGACGCCTGAGATGCAGATGATCGGAATCACCGGGTCCAACTGCCGGAGATGCTTTACCAATTGCAGGCCATTGCCTTGTGCAAGCTGAAAATCAACGACCACCATGTCGAACTTGCCCGCGCGAAAGGCCGCCATCGCCTGGTCTTCACTTGTCACCGCCGTAGTCTCGAACTGGAATTCTTTCATTGATTTCAGGTGGTGTAAGAGCACGCGCTGCTGCATCGGGTCGTCTTCAACATGCAATAAGCGCTCATTGGTCAATGTGGACATGATGTGGTGCCTCGTTATTTCGCAAAGGCGTGAAAAAAGCGGTGCATCAGGCTCTTACCCGCCGCCGGGCCGCTTTTTGCAGCGTCGTCGAGCATGCAGTTCACTAACCCGTCAATTGCTGCCAATACGCGCAGAGCGCGGGTCAATCTGGCGCAGGAGTTTTCCTTCATTCGCCGCTGCCAGTACTGCAAGCCGGTCATCCGGTATCGTGTGAATCTTCGGCACCCCGAGCACTCGCTGCAGATCGCGCACACTCAGTCCCTCAACAGCTGGGTTATAACGGTTCATCACGACCTGGTAGTTCCCGGCTCTCGATTTCTGTGCGTCGAGGATTAATTTCAGCGTGCGAACGGAAGTGATGCTCTGTTCCCCCACGAGGATCACTTGGGTTGCGTTACTGAGCACATCAAACTGAAAATCATCGTAAGTACAGGGCACGTCCAAGACGACGACGTTGGCAATGGCACGGACGTAGTCCAGTACGCGCAGGCGCCGTCCACGGTGATCGATCCGCCGCCATGCACCATGTTCCCGCTGGCCGCCAGGATTCGCAGGTGGTCGGAAATGGACACAAGGGAGCTCTTGACCAATTCTGCGTCCAGGTGTTCTTCATCCGCCAGTATTCCCTCAAGTGTGCGAGGAGTTTCGATGCCAAGATTAATTGCCACGACACCCATCTGCGACGCCAGTTCGATGAGGACGGTTTGCCGTTGGCGCAGCGTGGCGATTTCGTAGGCGGCATTCGTCGCGATGGTGGTGGTGCCGCACCCTGCGACCGAACCGGTAAACGCCACGACGCGACAGTCCTGCTCTGCGGGCCGATAAGAGATCGCGATGGAATTCAGTGCCGAGCGAAGATCCAAAGATTGGATGGGTGCAGCAACTACCTGCACTGCTCCGGAGCGGTTCGCCAGTATCAGGTTCTCTGCCTGTTGGCTTCCGCCCACCAGTGCCAGGATCGGCCAATTGCGAAAAGCCTTCGCGAGTTTGACCAGTACCACTGCGTCGGCAGGCGAGTCGAAGCCCACTACGAACAGTCGTTTCTGAATCTTCTCGTCAGACAACGCTTGGACGACTGAATCGGCATTCCCGTAGTCCGCCTCTACCGTCGCCGACGCTTGCGCCAGCTCCTGACGCAGGCCAGACAGCCGTTGTTCGGTGACGCCGATTACGATAACCGGAAACGGGAACATAGTTGATCTCGAGCACAAAAAGTCTCTCGCCCAGACTGGAGGGCAAGAGAATTAGGAAACGGCAAACGGCGTGCCAGTTCGTCGGAACGGAAGACAACGTTAACGCGGGTCCACACTTGTCGCGCTGCAATCGATCTGTTCTGACTGCCGCCGGTATGCCGTTTGCTTCCGGATGGAATCGCTGTGAAACAGAACGTACGTACGCCCTTGTCAACATTCCGGAACGGAAGAGAGCGGCGATATGGAATTGGATGAATTCATCAAGACGCTGGGCGAGAGGAAGAAAAAGTCTGAGATCGTAGCAGCCAACGGCGAGATGTCGCCAGGCAACGAGGCCCGCGCCGTGCCGGAAACGATTGTGCCAACGCCGCGATCCCCTGCTTTGGGGAAGGACATCCGGCCGCCGCTCAATACCGCCGGACGAGAGGCTCTCGAGCAAGTCAAGCAACGAATTCATGCGTTGCTGGTTGAAAAACTGAACCCCGAAGAGTTCAAAGCTCTCGCCGGCGATCGCCAGCGGACAGAAATCCGTCGCATTCTGGATGCGATGATCGATGCTGAGAATTACCCGCTCAGTCATCAGCAGAAGCAGGCCTTCATTGGCGAGCTGCTCAACGACGTGCTCGGCTATGGCCCACTTGAGCGACTGTTGCGCGATCCGAGTATCAGCGACATACTGATCAACAACGCAAACTGCGTATACGTCGAGCGCAACGGCGTGCTGGAAGAAGTGACCGATGTTCGTTTTCGGGACAACGCCCAGTTGCTGGAGATCATCCAGCGCATCGTATCGCGGGTCGGACGGCAAGTGAATGAATCGTCGCCGATGGTCGACGCCCGCCTTCTTGACGGTTCGCGAGTCAACGCCATCGTTCCGCCGCTGGCGCTGGATGGCCCAATGATGAGCATCCGTCGGTTCGGCAAGCACCCGCTGCGGATCGCCGATCTCCTGGCCCTCAAGGCGTTTACTCCCGAAATGTGCCGATACATGGAGGCGGCGGTGAAGGCCCGGCTCAACATTCTCGTCAGCGGCGGAACAGGGCAGCGGTAAGACTACGCTCCTCAATGCCCTTTCCAGCTTCATTCCGGCCAACGAACGCATCATCACCATTGAAGATGCGGCGGAACTGCAAATGCAACAGCGTCATGTCGGCCGACTGGAATCCCGCCCGCCCAATCTGGAAGGCAAGGGACAGGTCACGATCCGCGAACTGTTGCGCAACGCCCTGCGGATGCGGCCCAACCGGATCGTCGTCGGAGAATGCCGAGGCGCCGAGGCGCTCGACATGCTGCAGGCCATGAACACCGGCCACGAAGGCTCGATGACTACCCTGCACTCCAACACCCCGCGCAACGCGCTGTCGCGCCTGGAAACGATGATCATCATGAGCCAACTGGAGTTGCCTTTGCGCGCTATGCGCCAGCAAATCGCCTCTGCCGTTAACGTCATTATCCAGGTCGAACGGCTTCCGGGGGGACCCAGGCGCATCATGAACATCACCGAGCTTATCGGAATGGAACAGGAAGTCATCACGCTGCAGGACGTATTCCTCTTCAAACAGGCCGGCCTCGATAGTGTCGGAAGAGCTTACGGGGAATTCGAAGCGACCGGACTGGCGAGCCATTACGATCCGCGCTTTCGAGCGGCGAACATCACGCTGCCCGCGGATTTTTTCCGGCAACGAATGTTGCTCAAAGCCTGACCATCATCGCAAGAATTGCTTTTCGAACCTGGCCAAGCCTTTTACGCCGATAGCCTTGGTCCAGAAGGTACGTGAAGTGCTCGACCGATCGTTATTCACACCGCGAGAAGCCTTTAAATCCAGTGGAGTTAGCTGTGAAAGTGCGTAAAGTGTTGAACGCGCCTTCGAGTAAGGTACGGCTTTCTTCCGGCCGAACGTGGTACTTGGGCAAACTATGAAAACGCTTGCATGTATTTGGATGCTGGCAGTGGCCGTGGGTTTCTACGTTTTGCTGGAATATGGAAGCACGCCCGGCGACGCCGGCCGGCCCGTTTCCGCCTGGCCCGCCGAAAGTCGGTTGATTCGCGATCCGGGCAGGGCGAATCTCGTCGTGGCGATCCATCCACACTGTCCATGCAGCGGGGCGACGATCGACGCGCTGGCCGACCTCATGACCCGCTGCCAGGGACTGGCAACGGCACAGGTCTTGTTTTACAGGCCGGCCGATTTTCCGGAAGGTTGGGAGAGGACGGATCTTTGGTGTCGTGCGGCCCGTATCCCAGGAGTAAGAGCCGTCTGTGACGAGGGCGGAATCGAGGCCAATCGCTTCGGTGCCATGACATCGGGTCATGTGGTGCTGTATTCCGCGGAAGGGGCGTTGCTTTTCAACGGTGGCATCACCGTTTCGCGTGGCCACCATGGCGACAATCCCGGTTTCGATTCGCTAATCGCATGTTTGACCCAAGGCAATCCAGACCGCTCGCCGTCACCCGTATTTGGGTGCCCTTTGCAGAGTTGCAAAGGAGCTCAACGATGACCTGGACCGATCTCTCGCGATCCACTTCCGAACGGGCCGACGTCATCTTCCACCAACATGAGGAAGAGAACTTCGTGCGGACCGACCGACTCTTTGCCGGGTTGTTCGCGTTTCAATGGGTCATAGGCAACGCCGTTGCCTGGTGGATTTCACCATTGGCCTGGGCCGGGGACCAGAGTGTCATTCATTATAACGTATGGGCGGCGTTGCTGCTTGGCGGCGGCATTGTCAGCCTGCCGATCATGCTGGCCCTGATACGGCCCGGGCCGGGCAGTCACCCGACAAGTCATCGCCATCGCCCAGATGCTGATGGTCGGCCTGCTAATTCACCTAACCGGCGGCCGCATCGAGACGCACTTCCACATCTTCGGCTCGCTGGCCTTTCTGGCATTTTACCGCGACTGGAAAGTGCTGATAACGGCCTCAGCAGTCGTCGCCATTGATCACTATGTGCGCGGCATCTTCTGGACACGGTCGATTTTTGGCGTCCTGACGACCAGCCCGTGGCGCTGGTTGGAACACGTCGGCTGGGTGGTCTACGAGGATTTGTTCCTGATTTATGCTTGCGTCCTGGGCACACGCAATGCTCGAAGAATAGCCCTGGACCAGGCACTGCAGGAATCCGTCAAGGCGGATATCGAAAGCACGGTTCAGCAAAGAACCGCACAGCTTTTCTGGGCCAAGGAGGAGGCGGAAACGGCCAATCGAGTCAAGAGCGAGTTTCTGGCCAACATGAGCCATGAAATCCGCACGCCGATGAACGGCGTCATCGGCATGACCGAGCTCGCTGCTGGACACGCGCTCAACCGCCGAGCAGCGCGAGTACCTGGGTCATGGTCAAATCAGTCGGCCGATGCGCTGCTGACGATCATCAACGACATTCTCGACTTCTCCAAGATCGAAGCCGGCAAGCTGGAGCTCGACGTTGCCCGTTACGCGCTGCGCGACTACGCTGGGGAGCGTCTTGAAGTCACTGGCATTGCGAGCCCAGCAAAAGGGGCTCGAGCTCGCGTATGAAATCGCTCCCGATGTGCCCGAGCGACTGGTCGGCGACGCCGACCGGCTCCGGCAGATCCTCATCAACCTGGTCGGCAACGCCATCAAGTTCACGGAGCACGGTGAGGTAGTCGTGAGCATCGACGTCGCCGCGCGGAGCGCTGATCGCGTCGAACTGCATTGCTGCATCGCCGACACCGGCATCGGTATTCCCCCCGAGAAACAACAGTTGCTATTCCAAGCATTCCAGCAAGTCGATAGTTCCATCAATCGCCTCCACGGCGGTACTGGTCTTGGACTGGTGATTTCCGCCCGGCTGGTTCAACTGATGGGTGGGCGGATCTGGATCGAGAGTCGGGGAAGCCACGGCAGCGAGTTTCACTTTACGTTCCAGGCCGGCCTTGCAACCGACGAGTGGCCGGAGTCTCTGCCGCTCCCACTCGCGCAACTTTCAAACGTGTCCACTTTGATCGTGGACGACAACGCCACTAACCGGCGGATTCTGGCAGTGACGTTCGAGCGCCTGGGGTGTCCAGGCCGTTGAAGCCGACGGGGGCGGGGCGGCGCTGCAAGCGCTCCGACTCGGCCGTGCAAGCAGGAACACCGTTTCGACTGCTCCTGGTCGACGTGCAGATGCCCGGGATGGACGGTTTTTCTCTCATCGACCATATTCGTCACCGGCCCGAACTGGATACGCGGTCATCATGATGCTGACATCGACGGACCAGCCTAGCGATATTGCCCGCTGCAGGGAATTGGGCGTCGCAGCCTACCTGGTGAAGCCGATCGAGCAGGCGGAGCTCCGCGAGGCCATTTTGACCGCCTTGGGTTCCTCCGCGACACCGTCAGCCGACGCGGACGGCGATCGGCGGAAAAAAACCCCCAAGCCCGCGCGAAGTTTGCACGTTTTGCTCGCGGACGACCAGCCGATCAACCTGCGCGTGGCGGTCCGCATGCTCGAAAAGCGAGGGCACACGGTGAAAGTCGCTAGCAATGGGCAAGAGGCGATCGAAGCATTGGCGCGCCACTCGTTCGATTTGTTGATAATGGATATACAGATGCCGGTGATGGACGGTATCGAGGCGACACGTGCCATCCGTCGCCAGGAGCAGGGCACGCTGCGGCATCTGCCCATTGTAGCACTGACGGCATACGCCATTAAAGGAGACCGGGAGTGTTTTCTCGAAGAAGGTTTCGATGGGTACTTGAGCAAACCGATTACATCGTTGGAACTCTACGAAACCATTGAGGGGCTGGCCCTTTGGTCCGTGCCGTCGTCAACCGGCATTCCCGAAAGCTCTCGGGATGACGTGCTCGCGCCTGGCCAGCTCGACGCGAGCTGGAATCGGACAGCTGCTTTGCGCGGGTCGACAACGATACGCCGTTCCTTAAAGAGCTGGTTCAGATGTTCCTCGATAATAACCCAAAACAACTGGCCGAACTTGAAGCGGCCGTAAAGGGACACGACGCTGCGGCGATCGAGAAGACCGCACACACTCTCAAGGGCAACGCTGCGAACTTCTGCGCCTGCGCCGACTGTAGAGCAAGCGTCGCGCCTCGAGAACAAGGGGAGAAACGCCGATCTGATCGGCGTCGAGGCCGACTTCGGCGAGTTGAAACGGCGATTGGTTGGTCTCCAACAGGAGCTCCGAGAGTTTGCGCTGGAGACGACGTAGTGCGAAAGTGTCCTGCCTGGCGACAAAATGGTGGGTAAGTCCCGCACGAATGGTTCGCGAAACCGGGGGTTCACTTTCCTGCGCAGGCTTAGTTGGGAGAGAGATCACGGAACCTCTGGTGTGAAAAGCTCATCGATCGGATGGTCCCCGCGGAGAAGTCCGTCCTTGAACAATTGCAGAAATGCTTTCGACGACTCGCGGGTCGAATTTGGTGCCGCCCAAGCGCTCGATCTCGGCCACGGCGTCGCTGAGCGGCCAGGGTTTCTTGTAGGGCCGTCGGTGCGTCAACGCATCGAACACGTCGGCCACGGTAACGATTCGGCCCGCGAGAGGAATGTCTGTCGCCCCGGAGGCCGAGCGGGTAGCCGCCGCCGTCCCAGCACTCGTGGTGGGTCAGGGCGATCTCCTCGGCCAGTTGGAGGAGCGGCGATTGGCTCCCCGAGAGAATGTGGCCCCCAATGTCGGTGTGGGTGGTCATGACGCGGAACTCGTCGGGCGTCAGCTTGCAGGGCTTCAGAAGGATGGCGTCGGCAATTCCGATCTTGCCTACGTCATGCAGGGGGGACGCCAGCCGGACCAGTTGCACCATCTCGTCGGGAAGTCCAAGGGCCAGAGCCAGCAGTGCCGAGACACGGCCCACGCGCTGCGTGTGCTGGCCGGTGTCATCGTCGCGAAATTCGGCGGCCAGGGACAACCGTTGCAGAATCTCGATCCGAGCCCCTTCCAGGTCGCGCGTACGCTCTTGCACCTTGACCTCCAAGACCTGATTCTGGTCCTGCAATCGCAGGTGGAGGAAGCGGGTTTCCAGCAGGTTTTTCATCCGCAGCATGACTTCCGTCAGGTCAAACGGCTTCGCCAAGAAATCCTTGGCCCCATAAAGCAAGAGCTTGTTGTTTCATCAACGGCATTTGATCGGCCGTCAACACCAGGATGGGGAAGATAGGTGTCCTTGCCGACGACATCCCGCAACTGTTCCATGACCTCGAATCCGGTCAGGCCGGGCATATTCAGATCCAGAAGCAGGATGTCGGGTTGGAACTCGGCGAAGATCGACAGTACCGCATGAGGGTCCGTAGTAGACCGCAGAACGTGAAACCCGCCTGCTGCAACGTTCTCTCCAGCAGCAGAATGTTCGCCGGTTGGTCGTCGACAATCAGCACCCGACCGCTTTGAATGGTTCTTTCTCCCATGTCTCAATGCTCCACTTTGTTCAACGTCTCATCCAGGATCTGAAGAAACTCTTTCACGTCGAGCGGCTTGACCAGGTAGCGGATCGCCCCAGCGGCGAGGAGACGTTCGACCTGGTGCGGGGTGGCATCGGCACTGAGGATGACGACCGGAATGTCGCGCGTGGCGGGGTCGTCGCGCAATTGACGCAAAACTTCGTCGCCCTGGATATCCGGGAGATGAAGGTCCAGGAAGATCACGTCGGGGCGGTGCTGACGGGCCAGGTCGATGCCCAGCCGTCCCTTGCGTGGCGGAGAGCAGACGCACCCCCGGACGAAGCTTGAGAATTCGCTCGATCAGCCGGAAGTTGGCGGGGTTGTCCTCGACGCACAGCACCGTTCCGGTCGTGACCGACGTTTCCTCGGGATCCGCAACCGTTGTCCCGATTGTCACCTTTCGGTTCGCCCGTCATTGTCGATCCGGGGCAACTCGATCCAGAACGTGCTCCCCTTGCCGAGCATACTCTCCACGCCCATTTTCCCTTGCATCGCCTCCACCAGTCCCTTGGACAGCGTCAGCCCAAGCCCGGTGCCCTCCACCCCCTTTTGCTCGGCCTCCAGGCGGTCGAACGGGGCGAACAGCCGGTGCATTTTTTCCGGGGCGATGCCGGGGCCGGTGTCCGTCACGCTGATCCGCACATCGTACCCGCTGCCTCCGCGCAGAAATGGCGACCGTGCCCCCCTTCCGGTTGTACTTGATGGCGTTGGACAGCAGGTTCAACAGGACCTGCTTGAGCCGCTGGAGGTCGGCGCGCACGGCACGGTCACAGATCCCGGGTTGCGGCGGCAGGAGTCGCACGCCGGCCTGGTCGGCCAGGGGCTGGATCATCCCCAGCACTTCTCCCACCACCTCGCCCAAATCCACTTCCTCCGGGGAAACCATTCCCGTCCCCCCGGCCTCGATGCGGGCGATGTCGAGGACCTCGTTAATCAGGGCCAGCAAGTGCCGGCCTCCCTTGACGATCTGCTCGATGCTTTCGCGCTGCGGGTCACTCAGGGCGTCCATTTCCAGCAGTTGGCCGAAGCCCAGGATGACGTTCAGAGGGGTGCGCAGTTCGTGACTCATGCGCGAGAAGAACTCGCTCTTGGCCCGGTTGGCGGCTTCGGCGGCCTCCTTGGCCAGGGCCAACTGGGCCGTGCGTACTTCGACGCGCCGTTCCAATTCCGTCGTGGGTCTTCTGCAATTCCCGCTCGGACCGCTTGCGCTCGGTGATGTCGGTCAATCGAGCACCACGGCACCCAGCTTGCTTCCCCGATCGTCATAAACGGCCCGGCCGCTTGCCAGTGACGGTGTGTGCCGTTGCCTCTTTTCGGGGCGATCACCATTTCCGACGTTCTGGATGCGCTCGCCCCGAAGCGCTCGTTTGAGCGGTATCTCGTCCGCACCCATCGGGGTTCGGCCGTCCGAACGATAAAGGTCCATGAGCAGGGCCGAATTGGACAGGCATCGACGGGCAGTTCCACCGTGCCGTGAAATTCACGGATTGCCCGGTTCATGAGTGTCAGCTCGCCTTCGGCGTTGCAGGCCACGATGCCGTCCTGGACGTTATCCAGCAATGCCTTCAAGAATTCATTGGCGTCGCTCAATTCCGCGGTGCGCTGGGCGACGCGGGTTATCCAATACCTGGATTCGGCCTCTCGAAGCAATTCCTGAGTACACCGCAGCGCCTCGTCCGTCCGCATGCGCTCGATGAACTGACCGACCTGGCTGCCGACCGCCGCGATCATGGCGAGCAGCGGCCCATCGGGTTCCAGGATGTTTTCGTGGAAGAATTCCATGACCCCGAGCACCTCTTCCCCGTGAAGGATCGGGAAGGCAAAGGCGCCATGCAGGCCACAACGGGCGGCCTCCTCGGCCCGGGGAAAGTTGAGGTCGCCTTTCCCACGTCGCTCACCCAGTCGGGTTCGCGGCTCGCCCAGACGCGGCCCGGCAGCCCCGCACCGGGGCGGAAGAGTGGTCTTCCTGCTCAGGTCGGCAAAGGCGGCCACGGCGGCAGCCGGTTCGTGCCAGACTGCGACGCATCGCAATAAACCGGCCTTGGGGTCCATCTGCCACATTTGGCCGAGGCGCCAGCCGAGGTTCTCGCACATCGCTTGCAGGATCTTCGGGATCGTTTCGTCCATGACCGCGGCTGTCGGCGATGATCCGTGTGCAGGCGTACTGCGCCGCCAGCCGCCGCTCCGCCCGCTTGCGTTCGGTGATGTCGCGGAGGAAGGCCGTGAACACGGACCTTCCCGGCCGATTGTGGTAAACGCCAGTTCCGCCGGGAACTTCGTGCCGTCGCGCAGCACCGCCGTCATTTCGAGGCGGTTCTCGATAAAGGAATTCTTTTCGGCGGTCGAGCACTGGGCGAGCCCCAGAATCTGGCTCTCGCCGTGCAGCGTAGGGACGATCAACTCGACCAGGGGTTTGCCCATCGCCTCGGCGCGGGAGTACCCGAACGTCTTCTCCGCCGCCGGGTTGAACTCGGTCACTCGTTCCTGGTTGTCGAGAGTGATGATGCAATCCGGGCGAGGATTCCAGGATGGCCTGACCTGCGGGCTTCGCTCTCCCGCAGGGCCTCCTCCGCTGCCTTTTGCACCGAGATGTCCCGCTGGATGACGACCCAGTGCGAATACCGCCCGGTCTTGTCCGCGATGGGGACGATGTTCGACTCGGCCCAGAACGCCGACCCGTCCTTCCGGTGGGTGAGAAATTCCAGGCGGGCCGGCTTCCAGGCCGCCAGGGCCGTGCGGATGGTGTCGAGTCTGGGTGCGGTCGGTCTCCGAAATGTTCAGGACCTGGTCGGTTCTCCCGACGACCTCGTCCGAGGTAATAGCCGGTCAGGCGGGTGTAGGCGTCGTTGACGAAGACGATGCGAGGGTTGAAGGGCTCCGCCGGATCGGCCTCGGCGATGAGGACGGCGCCGGCGGCAGTTGGCGACGATCGATTCGAGCATGATGCAGGCGTTGTTCCACCATAAGACGCTGGTCGGCCTCGTGCGTACAGCTCGATCTCCGTCATCGCCGACGCGGCCAGATCGCCGAGGGTCGTCGACGTCGTCCGGAGTCCACTCCCTGGGGACGGTGTCGATCACCGCGAACGTCCCGAACGCGTGCCCCTCGGAGGTGACCAGAGGGATACCCAGGTAGGCCACGATCCGCAGTTCCTCGAACGGCCTGGTTGTCCTGGTACAGCGGGTCCGCGCGGGCGTCGTTGATGACCAGCGGCGCGTTCAGGTCGACAATGTGCTTGCAGACGGAATGCGACAGCGGCATCTCGCGCCGGGACGCCCAAAGCTTCCGGCAATCCCACGCTGCTCTTGAAGAACGATCGGTCCCCCTCCACCAAGGAGAGCAGCGCAACGGGCACCTGGAAGATCTTGGCGGCCAAACGGGTCAGCCGGTCGAAGTCTTGCTCGGCCGAAGCGTCCAGTAAGGCCAAACATTGCGGGGCGGCTGGCCGCGCCGGATGTCGGATCGTAGCGGATGCCTCGGATTGTCGTCTTCCTGGCGAATCGAGAGAGTCGCCCTGAGAAGGAAGTGCAGGTAATATCATAGTTGTACCGCGTAGCGGGCGACGCACTCTCGACGGGGATCCAAGCTGAGCGACCTGGCCAACAAGGCGCATAGGCGGCACACAGGCCCCGGAGCCCTCGACCTTTGTCCTTACATCCTGAGATCGTTTCGCGCCTTCACTTGAAAGCGGGGAAATACGGAACCAAAGCGGGGTGCTTGCCTCATCCAGAGGTACTCTAAGCCCTCTTTCCATTGGCGATGCGAATCGGATAAACATGCAACTTCCTTCTCCCGCAGGCGTCTCGATTGCTAGGCATGAACGCCATAATGCTTCACCTTGTTGCGCAGTGTCTTGTAATCGATTTGCAAGATCTGGGCCGCCTTCTTCATATTCCCCATGGTTTGCTTGAGGATTCCTGAAAGGATCTCGCGCTCCGCCCTCACTACGCACTGCTGCACGATCTCCTTGAAGGTTAAGTTGCCGGCGGGTCTTGGGTCCGGCTGCAAGTCGACCGATCCATTCGATGGCGCGACGCCGTGCTGCGGACCAGACCCTACGATTAGCAGATGTTCCGGTTCGATCCTGTTCCGGGCCAGCAAAACGGCTCGCCGCATGACATTGCGCAGCTCGCGGACGTTGCCGGGCCAATGGTAGTCCAACAGCATCTGGCGTGCCGGTATTGAAATGTCCTGAATCTCCTTCTTCAATTCCTGGCAAGTCCACTCGATGAATCGCCGAGCGAGGATGAGAATGTCCTCGCCGCGCTCCCGCAGCGGAGGGACGGCGACGTTGAACTCGTTCAAGCGGTAGTAGATGTCCCGGCGAAAACGCCCGTTCTCTATCATTTGCTCCAGGTTGTCGTTAGTGGCCACAAGGATTCGCGCGTTCAGTTCTACTGGATCGCAACAACCGACTCGGTGTATTCGACGTTCTTGCAGGACGCGCAGAAGTTTGACCTGCATTTCCATGGGCAGATTGCCGATCTCGTCCAGGAACAGCGTGCCGCCGGCGGCAGCTTCAAAGCTGCCGATCCGGTTCCGATCCGCACCGGTGAAGGCACCCTTGATGTGCCCGAACAGCTCGCTTTCGATCAGGTTCGGCGGAATCGCGCCGCAATCGACGGAAATGAAGGGACCGTTGGAACGATGGCTGCGCTGGTGGATCGCTCGGGCCATTACCTCTTTGCCGGCCCCTGTTTCGCCGACAATAATCACGGTAAAATCCGTTGCGGCGACCAACTCCGCCTGGGCGAGAGCATGCCGAATCGCCGCGCTGACCATCACGCCGTTCTCGGGACTGATCGACTCGGCCGCCGCGGTTCGACCCGCGAACGGAATCGGTTGTTTGCCCAACGCCAGGGCCAACGTCAGGATCAATTCGTCGTTCTTGATCGGTTTGGTCAAGATGCCGCGAACTCCCCAAGAACCAGCCGCGGCGGCATCCTCGACGGTGCCCGTAGCGGTGATGAGGATCACTGGAAAATCGGGCGCAACTGGCAGAGGTCGCGAACGCCCTGCAAACCTTCGAATCCGGGCAGCATTGGATCGAGCACGAGGATGTCGGCCATTCCTTGCGCTAAAATCCGCAGCGCAATCAGCCCGTTTTCGGCGTCAAGCACTTCAATGCCTCGATCGTTCAAGGTGGCGGTTACCCTCCGGCGCAAGTGCCGATCCGCATCCGCGATCAGGACTCGGGCCGCTAGAAAAGGCGATCGATTCACAAGTCTCCTGATTGCGAGCAGTTGCCACGGGGCCACTGAAAAAAAAACCGGCGTGCAGAGACACCCACACGATTGCGGTGGTCCCTTCACGCCGGTTTACTCGTCGACAAACCGCCCGAAATGGGCTGTTTTTCGCCTAGTCACCCGATTGAAACAATTGGTCAGGGCTTTGAAACATATCCGTTGACGCAACGGACGACGTCAATTTCTTTACGTTCGGTGCTCGCCGGTATCGGGCACTCTACCTTTCAAGAAAGGATCGTGGATTGGATGTCGCCGTGCAAGGGTTTATCTAAGGCTCATCCCTGGTTTATCTCGCCCGTCGGTTCAACCAATTCCCATCTAACGCCCCGCCCCGATCCATCGGCCATGAAGTGTATCATGAGCGGCCTCTGACATCGGTTTAGGCGTTTGATCGCATCGCGAAGCCTTTCGTGCGGTTCGATGTCGTGCTGCGGCGGAAGCGGATCATCGATCCGAATGGGCCAGTCCATTTCCTGAAAAGAGGTCAGCAGCAGTTCAAGTACCGGAGCCAAACGTCGAAAGCGCTTCACCAAGACCTCACGAACCCAAAGTTCCCTGAGCAATGGATCCCACCGTGGTGCCGTTCGTTCTCCCAATGGGTTCTTAGCCGAAGCCAAATGGTCGAAATCTCTGAGAAACTCGACGCCCGCGTCAGTGACGATGAAGCAGGTTCCCGGCGCGAAACTCATCGGTGCCTCGGAACGAAAAGAACGGGTACGGGCGCGACGCTTGGTTTCCTCTACGGCATGCTCGACGAACCCGGTAAACACAAGCAGCCTGAGCTGTGTCAGCGTGCAACCGGTCGCCAGCAGGCTGGCTAGATCCACTGCAAATGCCCATTGTCGCTGGCGTGTGGCCTGAGCGCCGCGGCGCCTTCCCGAAGCAAATTCAACGCAGCGTGGATCGACGGACTATTCCGAAGTTCTTCGAGGAGTTTCTTGTGAATCATTACCGCTTACTCGGGCTTTGCTCGATGGCCTCCGGGCCGAGGGAGTGAGAGTTAGAGAACCGAATATCAGGGAGGTTGTTACGCACATCACCAATATGTAAGATTGGTGACGATAGACTAAGGCAGGATTCATGCCAATTGGCCAATTCAGAATGCAACTTATTCGCCTACAATGAGTTAAGTTCTGCGACCAGTCCTTCTGGCGCGAGCGACAAATTGTCGGGTTTTCGGACACAGCGCCCAAAAAACCGACACTGACTGCCGGCATGCGATTTCGTCGCCTATCTCCCCTATGCGCGGGTGTAACCATTTTCTCTGGGGGATGCCGTCTAGATCTTAATGCTATTGTGGGACATCGAGTCCGCTGGTGCACCCAGGGAAAAACCCTGGATCGAGGGAGAAAAGCCAGGGGGATGGCGGGGAAAAACCGGGCGCGGGGACGAAAGAATGTGAGTCAGTCGTCCATGGCAACGACGCCCATGCGGATGGCATAACGTGTCAGGCTGGCGATGTCGTGGATGTCGAGCGCCTTCATCAGCTCGCCGCGATAGGCCTCGGCCGTCTTGGGGCTGATGCCCAGGTTCTTGGCAATCTCCTTGGTTGTGTGCCCTTCCGCGATCAACTGGAGTACTTCGCGTTGGCGAGGTGTCAGACGTTCCAGCGACGTCAGCTCCTGACCGATCCGCCCAAGGCAGGCGGCAACGACGTGTCGCGAGATCGTTGAACTGAGGAATGTCTCGCCCCGGAAGACCGCCCGGATCGCCAGTTCCAGTTCGGCTGGGTCGGCGGCCTTGACGAGGTAGCCGGCAGCACCGGGCGCAGTGTCTGGAGCACCGAGTCCTCACTCGCGTTCATAGATAGCATAAGGACGCGGGTGGTCGGGCAGATGCGCGCCACACGAGCGGCTAAGTCGAGCCCGTTGAGGCCAGGCATCATGATGTCCATCAGGACTACGTCGGGGCGGTGAGCTTCAATCATTCGGAGACCCTCACGGCCGTCATTGGCCTCGGCGACGACCTCGACGCCGCCTACCGTCTGGAGCAGAGAACGGATCCCCGCCGAAAGAGCTTGTGATCGTCCACAAGCAGGACGCGGATAGGTGCTGTGGCACTCATGAATTCACTCCTCTGAGTCCAGCGGTTTCTCGGGAACCTCAGTCAAGGGGAATGAGGCACGGATCCGAGTGCCGCGCCCCGGTTCGGACTCCACCTGTAAAGTACCGCCTAATATCTGCACTCGCTCCGCCATACCCAAAAGGCCGAGGCTGCTGCGCCTGGCGGCCTGTTGCCGCGTGGAAGCCACATCAAAGCCCACCCCGTCATCGCGAACCATCAGCAGCAATACGCGCTCACTCTGGCTTATCTCGATCCAGACGTGCCGTGCCTTGGCGTGCAACGCGACGTTCGTCAGCGCTTCCTGCGCCACGCGGAAACAAGCGATCGCCATTTCGGAGGAGAGCGGCGCTCCGGATAGGTGGCCCTCGACCAGAACCTCACCATTGGTCCGCTGTCGGTGCTGCTCGGCGAGCCAGCGCAATGTCGCTTCCAGTCCGAGGGAGTCGAGCATAGTCGGACGCAACTCGAGCGCCAGGCTGCGCACCTGCTCCCCTGCTTGCTGCAAGAGGATGGCACAATGGTCCAACCTGGCCAGGGCAGCCTCCCCAGCGAGGCCTCGCGCGGCGTGGAGGTGCAAGGTGATGGTGGCCAGAATCTGGCCGAATTCGTCGTGCAATTCGCGGGCCAGGTGCCGCCGTTCCTCCTCCTGGACTTGGAGCATCTGCCGGGACAGGTGCTGCAAGCGATCCGCCGATGTCGCGCAGCGCTTCTTGATCGCGCACCCGCTCTGTGACATCTTCGTTGACGATAACGGCCCCGACGATCGACCCCTCGGCGTTGCGGATGGGTGCCGCGGAGTTCTGAATCGTCTTCTTCCGGCCGTCGTAGGTCTCGATATCGATCAGCTCGTTCAAGCTGGTTTGCCCCTCGGACAGCGCCCGCGCCGAGGCCCAACTTTCCGGGGCAATCCTCATTCCCGAGTCGTGCCAAAAGCCCTTGCTCTGTGCCCATCGTTCGGGGCCCGAGACGATCGTATCGCCCCAAATGCGCTTGGCCGCCGGATTGGCGAGAATGACGTCGCCTGCCCCATCGGTAACCAGCACACCCACTGGCAGAGTGGTGAGGACGATGTGCAATTGTTGCCGGCTCTCCCGGAGTTCTTGTTCGCTGCGCTTGAGTTCCTCCAGGGCACGCCTGTGCTCGGTAATGTCCTGCAGCACGCCGAAGAGGCGGCACGGCCGTCCCGATTCGTACAGGATCATTTGGTCGATGCTGTGGAGAAACCGTACCTCGCCGTCCGGGCGTAGGATGCGGTATTCCACGTCATATTTCCCCTGGCCTTGCAGCACGGCAAACGCCTTGGCGTGGATGGGCCGATCCTCCAGGTGGACCAGTTGTTGCCGGAATTCCGTCAAGGTCCGCACACTTTGTAGTGGAATACCGAGGATCCGGCAGGCCTCGTCGGAATAGGTGATGCGGTCGGCGTCGAAGTCGTACTCCCAGTACCCGAAATGGGCGATGCGTTGCGACTGAGCCAGCTTGAGCTCACTTTCGCGCAGCGCGTCTTCAGCGCGTTTACGCTCCGTGACGTCCTGAACCGTGCCCACCAGGCGTATGGGCTCGCCTTCCTCGTTCAGGATCATGCCGCCTTGGTCGTGCAGCACATGGATGCTCCCGTCGGCGTGGGCGATTCGGTAATCGCAGCTAAAGGGCCGGCGCTCGCGAATTGCCTCGTCCACCAAGGCGCGAATCCGCTCCACGTCTTGCGGCACGAGGCGTTTCAGGAACTGCTCGTAGGAGAGATCGATCTCGACCGGCCTTACATCGAATAGCCGGTACAATTCGTTCGACCAAGTGACCTGATTGGTGCGAAGGTCGCGCTCCCAGCTGCCGATGCGTGCCACCTGCTGGGCCTCGGCGAATCTTCGTTCGGTTTGCTCGAGCGTTTCCAGGGCACGCTCGCGCTCTTGCTCGGCCGTCCGCGCCCTTTGAAGCTGCGCGATCCACCAGTCGACCCGCTTCGACATGAAATCGGCACTCGCAACCGCCTGATCTTTGCTCAATACCATTTCCGGCGATTCGTAGTATGAGTTGCGACAAACCTGGTCGGACAAGATGGCCAGTGGGTGGGTTCGAAAGACGTCGTGAATGCAAGGCGAATCGAAGCGCGAATGATTGTACTGGCACAAGATCGTTGACTTGCTTGCCGTGAGCAAGTAATTGATGAGGGCCTCGTACTCGATGAGCCGATCGCAACCTGGCTCCGGCCCGAGCGCCCAAGTCATTTCTCCCGTCAGCCTCAGACCGGAAAACCCGTCCGCGAGTGCCTCGGCCTCCGCTCGGCGGAGGAAGTCAATCATTGTTTGGGGAACGAATTTACCGTCCGCGAAGTATGTGTCCAGATTGGTCAGCAACTGCAATGAACCCCGCTGACGTTCTTTCGCGACATCGACTCCCGTTGCGGCAAGCGCCTGGACGACTTCTTCAATAGTACGGTCGTCGGCGATATAGATACAGCGCTCTCCGCGCACGAGCCCGTCAGTTATAAATGGGACAGCTGCGGCCAGCTGCTCGGCCGTGCTCTCGTAGATCAAGCAGATGTGATCGCCTTGCTTCAGATCGGAAAGTTCGTGCGCCAGTTTGGCTATCATGATTCTGCCTCCAAGAACTATTTCCCCATGAGGCATTACCTTCTCGACAATAATGTAACGCGAATACAAACGAAAGTGTTAAGGATTTGCCGGAATGGCGGGGATTTGCCAGGTCAATGTGAGACGCGAGTTCTAAAGATCGTTACTTCACACGCCAACTTCGCAAGGGTATTTCCGGCCATATGGATGGGCCTGGCCTACGGAGATCATGCCTCCAGCAGCATCCTTGCCTCAAACATATTCACGGGCAATTCGACCCCCTTGGCTTTGAGACGGGGCATGAAACAGGGGCGGATTCCCAAGGCCTCAAACACGCCCTGCGCCTCGCCGCCGACGCTCACGCCGGTCTGTCGAAACCGGAAAATATCTTGCATGAGGATCACTTCCCCCTCGATTCCGAGTACTTCGGTAACGCTCGTCACCCTTCGTCCGCCTCCCTGAAGGCGATTGACCTGAATGATCAAGTCGAGAGCTGAGGAGATCTGCTGACGCATGGCCTTGACCGGCAATTCGAAGCCGCCCATCATGATCAGCGTCTCCAGCCGGGCAAGACCGTCGCGCGGCGTATTGGCGTGCAAGGTCGTCAGCGATCCTTCATGGCCGGTATTCATCGCCTGAAGCATGTCGAGCGCTTCGGCCCCGCGGCATTCGCCGATCACGATGCGGTCGGGACGCATTCGCAGCGCGTTGCGCACAAGGTCGTTTATGGTAACCTGACCTCTCCCCTCGACGTTTGGGGGCCGGCTCTCGAGCTGCACTACGTGCGGCTGTTGCAACTGTAGTTCGGCGGCGTCCTCGATCGTGACGATCCGCTCGTCGGGAGCGATAAAGCTCGACAGCGCGTTCAAGAGCGTGGTTTTGCCCGAACCAGTGCCGCCGCTGATAATAATGTTCATTCTCGCTCTAACCGCGGATTCCATGAATAGGGCCATTTCGGACGAGAGTGCCTTCTTACTCACCAGGTCGTCCATCTTAAGCGGCGCGGTGCCGAAGCGGCGAATGCACATCGTCGGTCCCCGCAGCGCCAACGGGGGCAAGATCACGTTGACTCGAGATCCGTCCTTCAAACGGGCGTCCACCATCGGCGACGACTCGTCCACTCGGCGACCGATTCGCGAGACAATGCGATCGATGACATGCATTAGATGTTCGTCATCCTTGAACGCCACTTTGGACCGGTAAAGCTTGCCCCTCCGCTCGATGTAGACTTCGTGGGGCCCGTTGATGAGGATGTCGCTGATCGTGGGGTCGCGGAGCAAATCCTCGAGGGGTCCCAACCCGAGCGTGTCGTTCAACAATTCTTGGATCAGGCGCTCCCGTTCGTGCTGGTCCGACGGCGCTCCTCTGTCTTCCGCGAGCAAGCGCTGAATTACTCCGCGAATCTCACTGCGTCGCTTGTCCTCGGAGAGTTTCAGCACTTCTTCAAAGTTCAGCGTGTCCACCAACTTCATGTGAATCTGCTGCTTGAACTGTTCGAATCCTTTGGCCAACGCCAACTGATTGATCGTTAAGCAGTCGATGGGGGCGCTGTCGCCCCGTGAGGTGCCGAAATGCCCCGAAAAATGCGGCTCGGTGGGACTTGCATTGGTGGATGAAACGCCATTCGAATCGGCCATCGGATGAAACCCTCGTGCGCGGGAATTTTGGTGGTACGAGTGCTCGGAACGGGAATGCGAACTCCATTATCCCGGCGGTGCAACGGCGGTGATGGCGGGCCTTCCGCGGAATAGCGCCCTCGCCCATTTCGACCAACATGCTGTTTGTTTTGGGGGAATCGGTTCGACCAGACCGATCAATTTGCTGGCTAGGGCCATGATTCCCGGCCAAGCTCGGGAACGCGGTGCCACCTGGTGCAGAAGTTGGCCGTTATTCACTGCTGCCTTGAAGCCTTCGGGGTCATTGGCAATGGTCCAAATCCGTTCGACCCCAAGCGCGGTGCGTAACTGAGACTCAGTGAATTCCTCCCGCGCGAGCCATAACAATTGATGACCAGATGCTGCGTAGCACCGAGCGCATTATGAGCCGCCGCCTCGGAGACTACCTTCAGTGCCTGCATTGAAGGGGGGGTCGGCCGCGCGACCAGGACGATTTGGTCGGCGACGGAAAGGGCCTCAAAATACAGGTCGTCAAACGTATACGGCAAATCGAGCACGACCACTTCGGCCATCTGGCGAACAGACCCGACCAGCGGCACCAGCCGGGCGGGCGAAATCGACCGGCGGTCCACAGTCCGCCGGGGCCCCGCCACCACTTGGAAGCGGTCCGTCACTCGGATGAGTGCCTGGTTGACGGCGTTGACCTCCACGGAATTGTCTCCGGCAAGGAGATCGGAAACGGTGACGGTCGGCTCGATGTCAAGGATGAAACCGAGCCGGCCGAGGCGCAGCGATAACTCAACCAGGATGCAACTCGTATTGAGTACATTGGCGATGGCATCGCTCAGGTTGATGGCCACGGTGGTTGAACCGCACCCCTCGTTTGCCCCCAGGACCGCAATCACTTTGGAACTCGTGGTTGGACAGCCGAACTGACGCATGATCGCGTCCAGGGCTGCTCGGAGTTGCTCGGAGCGGAGCGGAATCATAACGATTTCGCCGCGCCCTGCGCGTTGGATTTGAACGATGGCGGAGAGGTCGCTGTCTTCGTTGAGCAGGGCCACAATGGGTTTCCCCATAAAGGACTGGTTCAACCTCGCCATCTGGTCCATGTTGGCGCTGGAGTTTACCTTGACGAGAAAGAAACACTTGGAATCCGCCAATAACGGTCGTTGGCCGATGACTTTGTCGATGTCGTCGAACTCGCGTTCGACGACCACGCTCAGATTGGTCACCTCGCGGCGTATGGCGGTTCTTTCCGTCTCACTGCCCCCGACGATCACAGCCCGAAAGGGATACATCGCAATCCTCCGTTCAGGCTGGTTACCCATTGCGGACCTTGTCCGGCTTCCGGTACTTCCGCACATTGGTCTCACCAAGATGATCCTGACGGTCCGATTCCGTTCGAGTTTCCGATGAGAATGGAAACGTCGAGTCCGCTGGAACCTCATCACAGGTCAGAAGTCTTGTCGGGGCTCGATTCGAGTAACTTTTTTAGAGCGAAACTTCTCAAGGTGGCTCGCTCTCCGGGGCGCACGGCATTACCGGAAGTGCCTCGGGCCAGTTTGTCGGCCTCTGCCTCGGTAGCGATTCCCCCGCGGACGAGCGCGTGCTGGTTGGGCTTCTTTCGTTGGAGCTCTTCCCATTCGCCCTGCTCGCACACGACGTTTACCTCAATCGGCTTCTTCAAAATGATCGCGGTCTTCCGATATACCACCCAGGTGCTGCACTGAATCTTTTTTCTCATCCGTTGCTCCTACATTTGCGAGGCATGGCAAAAAGCTTCACCGTATGGACGCCCTTCCTGACCGAAGAGGGCGGGATCAGCAGCTACTACATTCGGGGCAGATAGGGCGGATTCAAGGATCGGCAAGTGTCGAAGCCGCCGACGCGACCGGCTTGCCGGCGCAAGCACCAATCATGTGCGTGTTCGTTTCCGCAACTCGAGTTGCAGTGCGACCCGACTTGGGTCGCGGTTTCAGCCGAGCACCGTGATGCATATAAGGGAGGTAAGAAGGCCAAAGACAATTGCTACCACATTTGTTTGCGGATCATTCTACCTCGGAGCATTCAATTTACCGAATCGAGACAACCTATGGCGTTCTGAGATGGATAGGATTAATGCAATTCCTGAACCGTTTTGCATATCGAACGAGAATCTAAGAGTAATCGGCCCGCTTCTCGCTCAGCGCGAGAATCATAGTCAAAATTCGTTTGGGCCGCGTTCGACGTAAAGAGGGCTTCTAATACCACTTTACCCACACTCTGCCCTCCTTCGCTCGAACTTGCAGATCTTATACACTCAGTCGGTTTAAGGAACAGTGTGAGATGGAGTGGAGGTCTGTCTTGAATCTCCGAATTCTATGCCAAGCGAGGGGAAAAGAAAAAAGGCAAGGAGTACGCATTTGACGTAAGTCCTTGCCCGGTAAGCAGTGCCGGAGACAGGACTTGAACCTGCACTCCCTTGACGGGAACCAGGCCCTCAACCTGGCTTTAGTGCCAGGGTGTCATATTGCTGTGATGTTGGACTGATGCTGTAAGTTCAGGAATAATATAGGCTTACAACGTGCAAACCCTTCACTCGTATTGTACTCGCCCAGCGGTCGCATTGCCAATATCTTTACCAAATTTTTACCATTTTCTTTACCAATGGTAAAATCACATGGCTCCCGGCGATGCGGATCAACGTCCCTTGTTGCAGCGGGACGAATCAAGCATGTTGCTTCGTCCGTTTCGCTTTCGCCCTGGCAAAAACCACCGCTCCCTTCTTTGGCTTGCTCTTTCCTTTGGCCGTCTTCGCTGGCTTTAGCGATTTGATACGGGCAACTGCTTCTTGAAGATGCTCCAAAACCCAGGCATTCAGGCTCTTTCCCGGAAATGCTTGCCGCCAGATTGACCTGACGATGAAGTTCGGGGGGAATGCGGGTGACGAACTGGCCCGAAAACGGCTTGTTCGGTTCCTCGCCACGTTCCTCACAGAAGGCGAGATAATCGTCAATCGATTCCTGAAAGGCTTTCTGCAACTCGTCAACGCTTTGTCCCTGGAAAGTGATCACGTCCCGCGTGTCGAGAACTTCGCCGTGGAAAATCCCCGCCTCGTCGTCGAATTCAACTTTGCCAACGTATCCTTTGTATTCCATCATGGCGTAACTCCTGCCTCTGTGAGGAAGCGTCGCATAGAGCGAACCGCTCCCTTGTCGGTTTCCTTTTGCGGATGTGGCCGGTGGAAAACCGCCCTCACCCCATTTAGGGCGATCCGGACCCGTGATCCTTCGCCCTCGGTGATTTCTGCACCTGCCGCCTTGAGCATGCCCTCAATGTCCCGCCAGGGGATGTTCGATTTGACGGGATCGTCGAAAATCGCTTCCAGCGTGCGTTGGTGCTTCTGATTCATCCCGCCCTCATAGTATCATCGGATGATACTGCCGTCAAGTTGATAAATGTGCCGGGAAATGGCCCGGATCAATGACTATCTTCCACCTAGCATTTGTCAAGAAGCATCTCCACCCAAGGCTTCAAGCCATTGTTCCGCTTCGGCAATGCTCGCCGTGGATTTCACACTTCTCTTTACCAATGGTAAAGGCGTTCCCCAGGACGGGGCGACGTCGTTCATATTCTTCGCTCGCGACGATTCATATCGGCGATGAACCAAGCCTTCCGGCTAGGGAATATCGGGGTTGACGACAATTAGGCCCTCGGACGCGGCAACCCGGTAGTGCTTGGCAACGGCGCTGGTATCGAAAAAGCGGTCAGCCATCCTGGCTCCCAAGGTCAGCGTTCTTCACGCTCGGCATACACCAGTTGCGCAATAGTGCCAGGCGTCTTACCGAGAGCCCGGCGCACGGCTTCGAGGCTCAAGGCGGGATCGGCATCGGCAAGCCAGCTTGTGGATTCGTCAGCGGCTTCGATGGTGACGGTCAGGTGCTGGTGCTCTTGAAACTGGCCGGAAAGAACCGCCAATGGGCGCAGTACCCCATTCTCGTAAACAACCTGGATCTGTTCGCGCATCGCAATTCCTCCTTCGGTGATGGTAGCAGAGACACAGGTTCACTATCGAGCGGCTCATGCGCCACGTTGTGCGGGATCCGAATGTGAAATACTAGCCTTGCCAGCAGGTTTGGCACGATATTCGCGCTGCTTTTGGTGCGGAGGTCCCCCACGGAATAAACAGAATCTTGCGTAGCGGCGGGCGAAGCCGAATCGTCTGCCTTCGTTTGCGTTTGGCCCCTTAAAGGTCCCGAATGGGCGGGGCCAAACGCAAACGAAGGCAGATGACGCCGCGAAGCGAAACCGCACCGTGGAACGGCGGAGCCGTGGATTTATACCGCCGGAGACACGAACACGCATTGCGGCACGATGCCGCACACGGTTGCGCCTGCGGCGGAGGTGGGAAGCGAAGCATGGATGCGGAGCGGGGGCGCGGACCCAAAAAAATGATTCTTGTTTTAGGGGGTTTTCGCGCTGTTCGTGCTGTGAGTTTGTACGGAAACTGGTGATGGGTGCGCGAAGCTGGAGTGAGCCGTGAATAGCAATACGGCTATCATTATGCACATAGATAGAATCGACTTCTTCGTGGAAACGCTCATATAAACTCTCCATTATTAGTTCAATTCGACAACAAAACGATTATACATCATTCATGAGTGAAAAGTAAACAAATATTTACCATTTGATGAAGGGTGCGTCTGCGAGTTGGAGTTGGACATTTACAGCGTTGGATAGCGGCCCATTTTCAGATTCCAGTAAGCCCATGATCGCGGCTCAAAAATACCGGGCGGTGCATGGTCAATGGCTTCTTCCCATTCATTGTCGAAGACATACTTGCGGAAGATCATCACCTCCTCATGAGTGCCGAAGGACAGCAGCCTTTCCCCAAATGATTGCATCAAGGCGCGAGATCCATCTCCGCAGAGCACATGGTAGCGGCGATTCAAGCCAACGAAATCATATCGCGAGTGCAAAACGTGCCGTGATAGGGAACAAATCGACAATGAAAAGTAATCAACCCTTGACGTACTTGTAATTTTCGTGCATTATGTTCCTTTAGAGGGAACAAAATGCTTACAAAACATAATACACCCGGCAAGACGCTCGGGCACAGGTCTGCCGAACTGGTAACGGCACTGTACGAGCAGGGCCACCTGATCTTTTCCCTTGCTGACGCCGAGAAAATCACGGGTCTGAAGGACAACTCGGCGCGAACTCTGGTCCACAAAATGGTTGGCCGGGGGGTGGCGACGCGACTTCGACCTGGGGTTTTCCAACTGGTTCCGGCGGAACTGGGCCGCGAAAGCGACTACCTCGGCAACCCATATGTCGTAGCGCGGGAACTGATGGGAGGCAAGCCGTATTATCTTTCGCATGCGTCCGCAATGGACATCCACAACATGGTGACACAGCCGCAACTCGTCGTATGCGTGACTTCGCCCAAGGCGATGCGTGGTCGCTTCGTCCTCGGAACAGAATTCCGGTTCATCCGCTGCAAGCCGGAACACTTCTTCGGGACCATAGACCAATGGGTGAACAAGCAGGAAAAAGTGACGGTCAGTGACCTGGAGCGCACGGTGCTCGACGGCTTGCGGCAGCCGGAATATTGCGGCGGAGTAACCGAGGTGGCGAAGGGTCTGTGGATTCGTCGGGCCGACATGGACATAGCCCGGCTCATCGAATATGCCCTGCGTCTCAACGTCGGTGCGGTAATGCGGCGGGTCGGTTTCTTGATGGAGGTTTACAATCTCGGCACCGCCTCCGACCGGGAACGGCTGCGTGGGCGAGCGAGCGGAACCTATTCCCTCCTCGATCCCATGATGCCGCCGCAGGGAAAATACACCGCGCGATGGCACTTGCGACTCAACGTGGATCGCGACGAATTCCATGCCGTGACAGGAACGTAAAGGATGATCCCGCAACGAAACCTTGCCCTGCTTTCAAACCGGCTGGCCAGCGACGCTGGGCGGCGCATTTCTGATTGGGCGACGGAGATTGGGACTGAACGCCGTTTTTTTCGTTGCCTTTGAACCGCAGAGCTAGTTAATAAGAATCCATCTCTGGACCACCGAACATGAGTTTGTTAAAAAAGCCTATTGAGAGGCGATCTTGAAATTGTCTTACCGAAACGAGAATAATCAAATGGGTGAGAGTATAAAGCGGGTCCAAAAGGTTCTCCTTCATGGAACGAGATCTCTCTTGGAGGGGAAAGATTTTTCCACCCTCAAACAACGGCTGCTGAAACTCCAAGCGACGAGTTCTGCCCCGGTCGTGCGAGTCAAGCCTGAATCAGCCAAAGACAGTTCTGGAAAGCCAAAGAAGTGATTGACCCACTGATTTTTTTGGATCCTTCCAGTGATCGACATCTCTTCGAGACAAGAACCTGTTGCGTCAGTGATCGATTCCGAACACGAGTTCACTGCTCTTTACGAAGCCTACAATGATCGATGCGACACGTTTCAAAGTCTCTCTGCGAAACATAGAAAAGGCAGATCAATTGAGCAAGCGTTCTGGGGATGGCATAACTCTGCTGTGGCCTTGTTTAACGCCTTCGAGAAGATCATTTCACTCGGGGCGATTACAGGGGCCGATCAGAATCTAATTTGGTTCAGCGATAAAGCTGACACTGCGGTAAATTTATTGGAGATTATCGCACTTCACTTTGAAACGGTTCGGATAAAAGTGGAAGAGATGAAACTGAAAGAAGGATTCCCACAACCAAGCCCCACGGCATTCGCAAGTATTCAGCGACTTGCAAATCGCTCAAGCCCAGAGCATGCAACAATGTTCCGGAGTCGGTTCGTAGCGATTGGTTTGCCAACACACGGCTTCGACAAGGATTGCATGGCACAACCAAAATCTCATTCCTCTCGGACAAGCGGCACAATCGGAGTTTCGCAAGCCGCAGCAATTACAATCACTCTCAACGATCATTCCATGAACATCAACAACAGCAATTTACAGGGTAGTAATGTCGCTGGCGAGGGAGCGAGCATCACAGGATCCACCGCTTCCTTCGCCAATAATACGGACTTGGTCGAGGCTCTCAAAGCTCTCAAGCCGCTGCTACAAGGTGTGGCGGCAGAAGAGAGAAAGACTTTGGAGGCCGCACTTCAAACTCTTGTCATTTCCGCCGAAAATGATTCAATCGGCCATGAACAAACACAGTCTGCTGCTGAAACTGTCGTCGCTGCTTCGCCAGAATTAAAGGAGAAGGTCAAAGGAATCTTTGGGAAGATCGGATTGAGCCTAGTTGGTTCGACGATTTTTCAGGTCTTCAAATCTGCGCTGGGGATTCACTAACTGATCTCCCATCCAACATACTTCCCGGCAGAAAAATCAGGAGCTTCTTCGGCGAAGTTCTTCGATTCATAGATCGAAAAACGATAGCGCGCGTAGCCATAGATGTTGCTCAGTGATTTGCAACTTCTTGAAAACACCTTCATGAATTTCCACGGACGGAACCACTACGATGAACCTGCCCAGTCCATAACGACCAAACGATCATGCAGGTTAGGATGGCGAGAGAATAGGCTCATTCCAATGAGAGGAAAGATATGAACATAATCCTACCAACCAAAGAAGTGAAGCTGACGATCGAATCGCGTGGGAAGGAATCACCCAGGAAATTTGGAGAAGGAGTATACAGATTCTTCAAAGAAGGTGGGCAACTACTAAAGGCCAGAGGATGGACCGAAGTCAAGATCACAAGAAGTTATGCACTCATGCGATTACCCCAAGGGATCTGGAGTAAGCCACCCTTCGTGATTGATGTGAAAATTTCCACTCGTGAAGAAGTGATGGCGATGGCAGAAGAAGCACACCAAGAGGGTAAAGAATGGTCTGCATGGGTTGGTGAATGGGCCGCTGGCTATTTTCCCTCAGTTGAGGAAGAGTCGTTGGTCTTGTTGAACTCTGAAACAGGAGAACCCTATCCTGGTCAGAAAACGACGATGACGAGTAATCCTCGATTCGGGATTGGGATAGGGAGTCTCGACTGGCACGCTGGCGTTTATTGGGAAAATGGAGTTCCACGCTACCATGAGAAGATTGATTTTATAGTTGGAACTTCCCAGACAGCGTTGCCTCCCGAGACTCCAATTTCCGAGGATTTTTCCGAAGGAGCATTGCATCGCGTTGAACAGAATCAATATGAGCGCGATAAAAACGCACGTTCAAGTTGTATTGCCCATTACGGTCCGATTTTGCGCGGTATGCGGGTTCGATTTTGGTAAGACCTACGGCAAAGTAGCGGAAGGAATTATTCACGTCCATCACCACGTACTTATTTCGGAAAAGAGGGGAGAGTACAAAGTAGATCCAATAAAAGACCTCATCCCGGTTTGTCCCAACTGCCATTTCGTGATTCATCTCAGACAACCTCCTTACAGCATCGAAGAGGTAAAATCTTTCACGAGCAGACCGGCTGTCTTGGGATCCGCCGGATGACTTATGCCGCAACGCAAGAATCGGAGGAAACGCGTTGGACGAAGCTGGAAAAAATTCTTGATCCGGTGGTCGTGGGTTGCGTATAATGTCGAAAGACCGGCGAGCACGTTCCTTCTCTGACTGGGCGACGGAGATAGGGGCTGCAAGCCGGTTTTTTCGTTGCCCTCCATCAGCCCTCAAATTACATGGCAGCGATCCTTTTTCACCTGCCATATTCCTCCCCTGCCTTTTCGACCGTCGCCATCGGAGTGTTTCATCGCGGGGGTTCGCAGGCAGGGGGTCCCCGCGAGGAAACGCGTAGATGAGCGGCGGTCATGGCTTCGGGGTTCGACCGTCCACTTGAGCCGGAGGAGGATTCGGAGCGGTGGGTTCAGGGATAGAATAGCTGGACGTGAGCGAACCATTTGGGGTGAAGAAACGTCTTTTATGGCTTGAGATCATTACCGCGATTTCCGTCGGAGCAAAAATGAATGAGCACAATGAGCACATTGGTAGGAATGATCCATGTTGGTGTGGTTCCGGTAAGAAATTCAAGAAATGTCATTTGAATCGAGCAGATCAGCCCAAGATTCCGATCTCCGAAGTGCTTTCCGAGTCCAAGAAGGCTTTCTCCTCCAAATATTGCCTCCACCCGGACAAATCGTGCTGTAGCGGCAATATCATTCTGGCGCACACGATTCACGCAATGGAGGGCTTACCAAGATCGCCGAAAATGGGAAGGTGTTGAGTTTCAAAGTGAACAACATGATGGATATTGAGAAAGGGAAAGGGTTGCTCACACCGCTGCCATTCGGGGTTGGAAAGGCTTCGACGTTTACAGGATTCTGTGGCCATCATGACGATACCGTATTTGCTCCGATTGAAAAGACATCCTTCCTCACACGGCAAGATCATATTTTCCTTTTCGGTTACCGTCATGTCTGTATGGAACTATTCACGAAGGAATCAGCCGATGCCATGCAGCCTTTATTGCGACGACTCGACCAAGGTCTCGATGAGGAATTGCAGAAAGGGATTCAGGGATTTGCCAGCCTCATTTCGGAGTGGCAAAAGACTGGTCTCAGTTGGATCAAGCACGTTAAAGGAGAATTCGATAAGGTTTTGCTGTCGAAAGATTTTACATCGGTTAACTACTACGTTGTCAGATTGTCGGCGACCCCCGATCTGTTATGCGCATCCGGCTTTTTCCCCACCCACGATTTCGATGGGAATGTGCTACAGGATCTCATGGATGATACAAAGATCCCGAATCATCTCTCCTCTTCCCTTGTGGCTACTGAAACAGGGGGAGCGGCAGTCTTCATGTGGCTTGGTGCTAATCCATCGGCTGAACAATTGATTAAGTCTCTGCACAAGCTATCCGATGCAGATCTATCTCAGGCGATGGTTCGTATCACTTTCGAGTTCTTCGAGAACACATACTTCTCACCGAAATGGTGGAACGCTCTGGATGAGAAAAGTAAGATGGCTATTCAGATTCGAGTTTCAAACGGGGCTGATTTTACGAAAGAACGACTTCCTGACTGTCTGAAGAGCGATGGCAATACATATGTCAATTGGACTGTTACGGCGCGTGAAACGAACCTGACTCTGTAATGTTCATTCTCCGGATATGCTTCCTGTCTGCGAATACACCGATCGCGTCTGCCGCCGTTTTTTCCCGTGACTGTCCGAAGCTGGATCGGCATCAGTGAGGCATTTCATCTCACAGCATCATTATTTCCCCCAGAAACCCCGCGAAAAGACTGTCTCAGGATGTTGCTGGTGCAAACATGCAACACAGCCCGACCTCTGGGACGCGGAATGGATGATCGAGTTGCGGCAGTCGTTCCGATAGCCAAAAGGCCGTATCATTAACTTCAGTTCGCAATGAAGTGATATAGTCGATGGGAGTAGCGGAAGTTCGGCGAAGGTCACGGCCCCGAGCGAGCGCATTAAGCTTCTGGATGAGTTCCCAATCGCGGAGCATCTGCCAACTGCCATCGACCGTCAGCACGCCGACGATCAGCGAGCGAATATGACCAGATTGTCCCGTGATACGATCAATTACCCGGAACACGTATAGTGGTGTTGGGAGCAATTCTGCTGGCAGACTCGCCGTCAATGCGGGCTCTTCGCAAGCCTGCCGAACAGCGTTGTCAAAGATCCGATGACCCACTCCGAGGATTTTTTGAGGATCTGGCCCGTTGCGATCAAACTGCATGCCAGAATAATCGCGCCGAGCGCGGGGAAATCGATCCATGTGTCAGGCATTTTGAACGACAATCCATCTGGATCGGTTCGTAACTGCCGGCCATTTTGTGCGAGCATCAGCCGGAAAAACGGTTCGAGGTCAGGCAGATCGAGGCGAGGAATTTGTGGGGCGATCTGTTGAAAGTCAAACCGAGCGCAGTGGCCAACCAATTCACGAACCGTTGCGACAGCGTCTTGGCCGCCAAACTGTGCCGTTTTGGAATCAAACCAAGTCCCGACGGCCTCCGGTTTCTCGCCAGCGGCTCCCGCAAACACTTCGCGAAACAATCCCGGAGAGGCCATCCCGAGGATAAGTTGCAGCAAATCTTCGGGTTCGGTCATCACCTGTTGCAACGAACGCATGATCTGTTCGATCTTAGTATTCAGCTTGTCCCAAATGCGGGACTCGACCGTGTCTGGGTTTCTGACGGTGAAGACTTCCACCTGTCGCTGCTGGCCGTAACGGTTCAGACGACCTACTCTTTGATGAAGCCGCATGGGATTCCAAGGGAGATCGACGTGAATGAGACTGTGGCATTTCGATTGCAAGTCGATTCCCTCCCCACCAGCCTCTGTCGAGACCAGAAACCGCGATTGTCCCGAGTTGAACAACTCGGCAGCGCGCTCTCGCCGCACGCTGATGGACCGCGTTGGCCCGGTTCCGTCCGGAACGTCATCGGCTCGCTCGTCGCCGTTGATAAAGGTCGTGCAATTCGGTCCGAATCGGCGATGAATTTCTGTAAGCAGCAATGACTGGGTGGCCTTGTACTCGGTGAAAAAGAGGACTGACCGTCCCGCAAACGGGCCGTCATCTCCGATCAGTCCAATAATCTTGTTGATCTTCGTTTCCTGGCGAACTGCGTCCGCCGTCGCGACGAGTTCCCGCAGCCGTGGTTCTTCGTCCGACATGAGGACGATCTGAGCGGATTGTTCGGCGATCTCAGCCTCAAGGTCGCTCAAGCCATCGTCGGTATCATCGCCATCGGCTTCCTCATCCCGGAGCCGTTGCAATTGTTTCTCCAGTTGAGCGAGTCGCTTTCGTCCTGCCACGATGCGATTCAAGCGGCCATGCAAGGCTCGGCGAATCGCGGCAACAGAACTGCTGGCCAGTTTCTGCATGGCGATCAGGACGAGCATTACCGCACGCTCTTCAAAGTCACTTAATCCACGTGCATAGGCTTTGCCGGTGACAATGAAATCGGTCAAGGTCTCGTAAAATGTTGCTTCTTCCGGGGAATAGGCATAGGTTTCGGCACGAACGAGCGGCTCTTGAAACAGGCGATTTCCCGACAAGTCCGTTACGCTCTGCTTGTTATTGCGGATCATCGTCTGCTTGAGATGAGGAAGTTGTTCTTCGAGCGATTTGCGCGGATTGAACAAGTCCGGTCGCAACAGTTGCATGAGCGAGAGGAACCCAAAGTTCTTGCCTCTGTGCGGAGTGCCCGTGAAGAACACCATTGCTTGAATTCGGCCAGCCGTTTGCAGTTTGTCGATCAGTTTGTAACCCAATGTCGGTCCGCGATCCTCGTCGGCATTGAGATGATGCGCTTCATCGACAATGACCATGTCCCACGGCTCAGCTTCCATTATTCGCTTGTGGCGATTATCACTATCCCCGCGAATGGTATGGAGGGAGGCAACGACATGGGGAGTGCTGTTCCAGAAGTCGGACCTCGGGGTGTCTGCCTGTGTGGTGTAAACCGCAAGTCGGATGTCGAACATCGTCCTCATGCGGAACTGCCATTGCTCGACGAGGGATGCCGGGCAGAGAATGAGCAATCGCTTGATGTCGCCGCGCGCGATCAAGGGCATCAGAATTAGCCCGGCCTCAATCGTCTTTCCCAAACCAACATCGTCAGCGACAAGCCACCGGGCCGGGCGATCGCGATTGACTTGCCGGCAGACCCAAAGCTGATGCGGAAGCAATGCAATCTTTGAACGTGCAAACACGCCCCAAGCATCGTTTACCGATCGAATCGCTTCTCCCATTGCACGAGTCATCACGGCAATGGGTGCCGGCCATTCGTTTCGTCCCAACGCCTCGTCCAACGAATCGACGCGCTGGAGTTCTCCACAGAGGCATTCCTCGATACCGTGCGTGAATCGGATGATTGCTGTCAACTCGCATTGTGTGACGACATCGCCAAGTCCGAATCGAGCGTGACGAATCCGGTCGCCCTTGGTTAACATGTTCAGTCTCCCAGAACCCGGTTTTTTAGCTCGCTATTGTCGGCAAGCACAAGTAACGGCAGATCGAAAGAATTGTCGAAGGTAGGATCATCGGATTCTGTCTTGAGAAAGTCGTAGATGGTACGAGACAACTCCCACGGTTGTTCAGAAAAACTAACTCCTCCCTTCCAGCCCAATTCCGTTAGCAGTTTTCGTACCCGTTTAAAAGGTGGGTAGCAGTAAGGATGGAGCTTGTCTTCCTCTCGCACAAAGAATTTTCCGCGAACGAGTTCCCGAAGGATTACACAAGCACCAATGCCTAAGACAGGGCCCAACGGAGGTGCGTCGATGCCGGTACCGCTGAAGTGAGGATTGATTCGAGTCGTAAGAAGTTGCTCCATTCGGAACTTTCCCCGCATATCATCGATTGCTTGGAAAGAGGCCATGAAATGATCCAAGTGACGGGCAATGAATCCGAAACTGAGGAATGAGTGTCGCAACCAGTGAAAGTAGCGAATGTGCTGCGTCGGTTTGTCGATGTAGGACTCAACCTTGGTGAGCCATTCGGTTGATCCAGTCGCCGGGGTTAACAAAATAGGGAAGGTATCCAATCCATCGCAAATCTCAATGAAATTGCTGTTCTGTTCATCTTTCACTCGCCCCATTGTCCACAAGGAACCGCTCGCAAACAATTTCAACCACGCGATGCGCTCTCTTTTGCTGCCTTTTTCAGCCTCTCGGATCTTCCGCACCATCTCGCCGTTAGGCACGGATTCGCGATCATGGCGGAGGATGTGCTGGGTAGATTCCGCCTTCCACCACCGGGCAATTCGGGCAAGTGATTCATGTGCAGGTTTCGTCTGACGAGAAGTGGGGTCCGATGCGGGTGGCGACCCGTCTGGAAGAAGAACTCCGGTTGTGATCAATGTCGTAGTTTGTTGGCGCGGGTCGTCATAACCAGCTTCTTTGAGCTGTTTACGGTCGAGCTTTCCGAGCCACCCCTTGAATTTCCGACCATGCAACTCGTTTTGCAAGGGATAGTGTTCTTTGAGAAACAGCAAGACGGCTTTCTGAGCTGTTGGCGTATCAGCGCGGATCGCCCAGTCAGCCAGCACATCGAGTTTGGGAACGGTAAACTTACGGCCTGCAAGAAAGAATTCGATGCCCTCTGCTCGATATGCAGCATCAAGAACGCGATCGAGGGGAGCAAACGCTGAGATCAGCACCTCGTTGCGACGGGTGGAATCCGTGGACGAGGCAATGATCAGGTTTTCCGCGCGTTCCTCTGTCCCTTTCCGACTGTAGAATCGCACTTTCTGCATCGCCTCACGCACGCGCCTTGCCTCGGGCATACCTGAAGATGTGTTCTCCAACCACCTCAACAACTCCGGCCTGACAACCGCGCCGAATATCCGGGCCCGTTCGGGGGTGACGATTGTCTCAGCCTCCAATTCCCAACGGATGAGGTCCGACAAATCGACTGAGGAAACCTGCCGCTCGTCCACAGCACCCAGTTGTTTTAGCGCGTCCCAAACTCGAGAACCGGAGACAACGCTGCCTGGTGGGAGCCGTTTCTTGACCTGCGGCCAACTTGCTGCCCGCGCGAACATCATCAACCCCACCTCTTCGTCGAGACAGCCCGTTAGCCGTCTAGCGATAGAGGTGCGTTTGGTAAGGATTGCGTGATCGCCAACATCGAGTTCGGTGGGAAGGGCGCACTTCTGTTCGTAAAGTTTCGCTAGTCCCTTTGTCGTGCCTCCCCAGAAGATGCGATGCAACAGTCCCAACGCCTCGCTGTCTGACTGACGGGTACGGTTGGCCATTTGAACGCCCAGTAGCTGCCAGAGCGAGCGCCATAGAGATGTTTTCGTAGTCTTGGAGAGCAGGCCCAGCGCCGGACGGACATCCTCCCAATGGTCATTTACCGCGTCGAACAGCCGTTCCAATGCCGACCCGATCGAGAATCCCAATTCGTCAACCAAGCCATGATGTACCTGGGTGTCACGCGCCAACTGTGCTCTGCCGGGGTCCAGAGCGAACGGCGCGTTCAGCGCCACACCGAGCTTCTCCTCGTGTCTTGTGGGTGCTGTCACCCAGACAGTCGGGATCTTGTCGGGGAGTGCTGTGAAGCCTTGGTCATCGAGACCGAGCAACAGCGATTTCTTGTCACCCAAGCGTATCACAGCCGCTTGTCGCCTTTTCAAAAGTGAATTGGGGTCGGGGCTGGAAAGCAGACCAACTTCCCAGCCTTCGGCATGTGGTAGTACCTTCTCGCTCCATTCAGTCAACATCTGCTCGGGGATCAGCCCTCGCTGATAGCATTTGCGGATGTGTTGTGTGAAAACCAGCATTACCGATAGCAAAGACCGGAAGCGGCCCAAGATCGTCTCGATTTTCGTTTTCAGTTCGGTGCGCAACGGCTGCGAAAAGATCGTTCCCTGTGCCTTGCGGATATCCATTCCGGTCACCCGCTCGTAAATTTCCTCCAGCTTTTTCCGCTCGGCTTCAGTCAAGTCATACGGCAACAGTGCGCCGACCACCTTGAACCCAAGACTTCCGCTGATCGCACGCGGTGTGTCGCTTATCAGGAAGACGCTCTTGAAGCCCAGGCCAAACTTGCCTGTCACCATTGAGGTCTCCGCGCCGGTCTGCTTGTCAGATGTGGAGAGCATAAGCATCTTTTCGAGGTCGCGATGGAAGCCTTCGTCGGTGAGCGATTTGTCGCCGCAGGCCGCCACGTTGATAGGCCGACCCGCATGAAGGAACTCAAGAGAATCCTCGGCGAAGACGATGTTGAACCAATCGCCGGGCAGGCCCCCGAGCCGAAGGAGTTCGACGCAGGCATCATCGGCATTCTGGAGGAATTCAAACGGGACGGACGATTCGTTGTACTGAAATTGTCCGTTTATCTTCCGTCGAACTGCGTCGAGTAAGATGCCGCAGATCGTTGGATTTCGCATCGCCTCGCGCAACTCTTGTTGAACCTGTCGTCGCAGTTCCTCGGAGGGGCGACTTGGAGTACTGGGAGTCGTCCCCGCAGTGGTTAACTCATCCTCCTCGCACTGACGTCGATGCACCTCGTCCATTCGCCGCAACAGGTCGCGCAGTCCCGGCTGAGAGGTCAAGTCGAACTGACGCAATGAAGCCGGGGCGTGATCCAGGAGGTATCTCTGCGCGACGCGAATCTGGTAGGTGTCATCCTCTTTCAATCCCTTGAACAACTCATCCAAGCCTGTCCCCAGGGACTGGTTGTAGAATTCGGCCACGATCTTGCGCAGCTTTGTGGAGTAGTGTGATCAACTTCTCGTCGCCAACGTCCCCAGGTGCGAACTTTCGAAGACGCATCCGGTAGTAGGACTTACTGGAGTTTTGGATGGTTACCGGTTTGAACCAAGATTTTGGGAGGAACGGCACGAATAGATTCTCAACCTTCGGTGAGAGCGGCACGTTGATTTGCTGGCCGACGAGGTTGTTCACCAGTACCGATGTCTCTTGAACGATTCGCACCTGAACGAGAACCTGATCGACTTCGGCGTCAACCGTTGCAGCGGACTTGTTCTTGGCGAGTAGCCGCAGCCGCACGTTGGTTACGGTGCGGTTGGGTTTGAGATAATTCGTGGCGAGTTCCTTCATTTTGGGCTCACCGCCGAGAATCGCCAGGAAACCGCCGATGACAACCCGCAGGTCAGGCCGGTATTCCAGCCAGGGCTTAAAGTATTCCTCTAACACTCCAGCTGCTTTTGAGGAACTGTCAGCGCCCTGTTCGCGGGCCGGCACCGACTCGATTGACTCGTTCGCCTCGCCATGGAGCCAAGGCTCGATGATGGCTTGTTGCTCCTCATCGAGACGATAGTCCGCGTCGATGTCATCGGTACCGAGGCACAACTCAGTAGCGTTTTTCCAGTGGTCGGCCTGGCTGAGCAAAAACACTGGCTCAGGGTCGGCCAGCGCATTTTGGAAGGCCTGTCCGTGTGTGGCTAACTCACGCAGATACCAGCTATACACCTCCAACACCTGAGCCCGTCTGTCGATCGATCCCTGACTCTTCTTGTGGCATTTCCTCAGAAACGCAAGGATTCGCTTGAGCCGATCAACCGACAGTGCCTTGCAAAGTGGCCTAAGTAGCCCGTTGACGCACTCATCCGGGCCGAATACGTCATTGACTTCAATGACGACGGAAGCAGCAGCCATCACTTCGTCAGTGCTGTGGTGAAAAACGTCACAGAAGCGGGTCAGGGCCGTTGGCTGGGTCAGTTTGTCAGGACTGCCGACATGGAACGCATCATCCTTTCCCAGGACTTTCCCGAGCATCTCAAGCGATTGACGCCTCGGGGGGAATAGCCATTTCGCCAGAACGGCCAGGTTCTTGGGCTTGCAGACATCTTCGTGCAGATCTTGGTAGTCGACAAATTCCTTCGTCGTCGCCCTCGCCAGATCCCGGCTGACTCTTTCGCGGATCTGCTTGAGGTAAATCACATCGCATGGGCGAACCGGGGGGCCACCACCAGCCTGCGGCAACCAGGCGGCGTTCTGTAGTTGGTCGACCAATTCATCTGGCCTCTTCTCGATCTGTCCGAGAGCCTCAAGGAGGACTTTCCAGTGGTCAGCAGGATTCAACCACTTGAGGATGGCCTTGACTGTTCCTTTGGCGTCCCATGTTGGTGCCAGCTCCTTCTGGGCAGCCCGCAAGCCAGCATTATCGCTCAGGCGCAGGAGTGTCACATGCGAGTGGATTGCGGGCGGTAGCGGGAAGCCGAAGCCATCGTACCAGTAACAGCGTTCCGTGATCGAATGTCGCGGATCGTTCTCGTCTGGCTGCGCGTTGACGTACTCAGTGTGAATAGAGAGGCGTTTGAGCAACATCGACTTGTTGGCCAGATTCACCACGCTCAGTAGTTCCTCTCGCTGAGCAGCGGTCAAGTTCAACCGCAGATCTGTTGTTTCCTCACCAGTGGTCTGTTCTTCCAGCAGGCGGATAACGCTGTTCTGATCAACAGCCGACAATGCAAACTCGGACCAACGGTTCTCTGGTATCCGGCTGGAGAGGCCGTGATCGACCAGTCGCCACGATTCATTCTGTCGGCACAATACGTCATTGGTGATCCGTGCCCAAATCAACTCGCTCGCGCCAGCATTGACGAGTAGATCCGGTTGGCCGTACGGGGGCGGCAACTGGCCATGCAACAGAGTAGAGACTGCTTGGCGAATGGATGTGTCGGCTGGAGACGGAGACTTCAGGAAGAACTGAAGTAACTGGCCGCGACGAGCTACCTCCGCTAACGCTGCCGGATCAGTTTGGCGAAGGACCACCTTGCTGCAAGCATCAACATCGCAGGTTGGCACTTTCTTCAAACCGAAGAGGAGATCACCAAGCTTTTCGCTGGCTAAGGTGACAGGTTCTTGCGGAAGCGTCTGTCGAAGGGCGAAAGCAATGGATGGTAGATCTTGGCGTTTGAACAGCACTCCTTGCTTCCATCGAGAGTTGATCTCGCCCCAACTCAGCAACGCTGCTCGTTCTTTCTCCTCCTCCACCTCGTAGACGCGGAACAAACGTAAGGTGGTGCATTGTTGGAGCAGACCATCTCTCAGGTTGGAAACGGTTTTTTCCAAAACCAACTGCGCTATTTGACTTCGCAGTTCTTCTGATGCGGCGGTCGCTTCTTCGTTCTCTCCAAGCGCGATCAACCGCAAGATGCACGCCCCGTCTGCGATCGGCAAGGCGGCAGTCCCTCTGTCGTCAGTTGGTTCACAGAACTTCGGCATCAGGACGACTGTGAGTTGCAGGCCCTCCAAGTTTTTCCATAGCTCGCACCCGTCCTGATCGTCATCGACAGGAAGCCCCAGCCGTCGGTTTGCGGGCAAGCGTTTGGCCAAGTGCCCGAGCACTGCACTTTGTTCTGCCAAGAGTTTTAACGGCTGGGCGAGCAAACGATGGAGCAATATGGCCATCGGCCTTTCCTTGGACCGAGTATGCTCGCAGAAATCGGCGAGGTATTCCAAACGGCTTGAGTCAGTGAAGAGTCTTTCTGGCTCCACGGAATCCAGCACGTCGGAAAGTTCTATATCTGGCCAATCAGGGCTGCGTTTCTGGCTGCTCAGGCCGGCCAACCACAGGGCATCAGCGCCATGCGGTCGGCGATTTTTTTCAGACCGGGGAGCGCGTCGGCGGGGTTCACTCCCTCTTTGGGGTCGGGAATTTCATAGAGAGGGACATTCGCCTCGATTAACGTCCAGTTCGCTCCACCGGGCCCCCAGCGATAGCCCCATTGATTGAAGGAACAGATCACAGCACGGTTGTTATCGAAGAGCTTGGTCTTTGTCAGTCCACTGATGAGTTGCCGCATTTGCTCGGGGTTCATGCCAGCACGGCTCTGGAATTCAAACAGCGATGGGGGGATCAGAGGGAGCGTCCCGGAGTTCATTAACTCGCGGTTCCACTCACTCCGTAGCGAAGACTCGTCAACTGCCTGACTCTCAGACTTGCTCGATAGCCGGAACAGTTTGCGTCCGGAATCAACGAAAAACCAGCCGTGCAACAGCAACGAGTAGCTCCACTCTCCCTTGAGATCCACTGGTTCTGGTTCGTCCGACAGCGGCAGATAGACCGCCCAGGAACAGTCCAGTCGTGCCGTTCCCTCTGCCGGCCATCGGCACCAGAAGACTCCGACGTGTGGAGGCGCTTTCTCTTTTTCCGATACCAACAATCCGTCCTGTACACGTAGGCCGGACGGCCAGAACTCGGACTTGCTGAAGGTTTGGACTGCGTTGTTGTTGAGTAACTCGGTCACCCCGGCGAAGACATAGCTGGTCTCGCTCTTCTCCTTGGTGTTCACCTTCCCACCCAGCGGAGCACGCTTACCCGGCATCATGTCATTCGGTCGCAGGCAGCGCGAGACGTTGGCCTCAAGCTGTACCGATGAAACATGCCGAATTACGTTTTCTGTATCGATACAGCACACCTCGACTGTCTCAAGATGGTGCAGCATCGGCAAAAGGCCAGCCGTCTGCTTGACGTGATCGTGCACGAAGATTTTGTCATCGCGAGATCCGTTGGGGCCTTGGTAGTTGTCGAAGTTTGCAACGATCAGCGGCCGGTCCTGGGAGTCGTGGTGGTGCGTAAGGCGGAGTGGCATCCAGAGTACGAAATGCTGCGGCATAGGGAGCAACACGCCCAGCCGCTTACGTAGCCATCGGTGTTGTGCGTCGGTGAATTGGTCCCAACCATACCGCAACGGTGGCACGGTAATATCCGGTGGACACCACGGGTTGAGTTGCCCGGCCGTCTCACCGCCATCGAGCCGGTCACACTTTGCCAGAAAATACACCGCCTCGGAAAAGTGGAAGACGCTTTTCATCCCCAGACCGAATTTTCCGATCGTTGCTACATCGCCGCTCTTGGAACTGAGGCCGATCTTGTAGATCGCCAGGGCGTTTTGTTTGTCAAACGGTCCATTGTTGATAGCGAACAGGGCGGGCCCCGACAGAAGTGGATGACCTCCTGGAGCAGTTTCCGCCGCCGCCCAACCCAGCCGCAGGGTCGTAGCCCCGGCATCGTCGGCGTTTTGGATCAGTTCCTTGAGTACCGGGAACCCGCTTCCGTAGCGGTCTTTTAGGTTCGTCCGAATGAAGCTGATGAGAGTGGCCGGGTCGGAGTGCATGTGGGTCATGTGTGGCACTTCAAGGGTTCAACGGATTGAGCCAGGCATTACAATTTAGGCCTTGTGATATATCTTACACGAAGTCCCGTCCCAATCCGTTCCCACGATGACCATGACCCTTTTCTTGATCCGCAGTCTCACCAGCCGCGTCCGCGCGAGAAGGTGATGCCTCCGAACTTCTATGATCCTTCCAATCCTTTTCCACTTCTCATTGTGGAGAAATTCCTGGTTTTCATCATCGCGCCGCTCTTTGTGATTCGCGATGCTCTGGGCGAGCATTTTCATCGAATCCTTTTGGAAAGAGTTACGGGATGGAAACATTATGGACTTGGGGCGCATCAGACCGGGCCTGAAGTTGATCTGATGTATCGATGGCTGGCGAGGAACTCAGATGTTCTCGATCCCACGATTTTCGATCGAAAATATTTTTAGTGATGGGGAAAGTGGCTCTGTGTTTCAGAAGTGGCCCTTCGCGCCGACGACGCGAGGGTCAAGCGGCGAGTCCGAGTTGAATGCGGATAGCCATCTCAACGCCGCGCATTTCGTCCGCCGAGAGCAATCCCAGCCGGTCGGTAAGCCGTTCCTTACTCACGGTCATGATCTGGTCGGCCATCGCCTTCGATTCCTTGCCCTCGACCACGACCCTGGCCTCGCAGGGATAGAGCTTGCCGGTCTTGCTGGAAAGCGGCACGACCTGGACTCGGTTGGCGTGGTGATTGGCGGCATCATTGCTGACGATGATTGCGGGCCGAGTCTTTCGCACCTCGCCTCCCGTGCTTTCGGCGAAACGCACCCACCATACCTCACCGCGTCGCATCGGGTCCGTCTGAGGCCAAGGATTCGCACCACTCGTCCGCCTCGGCATCACGGGTCGTGTCGGCGGACATCGCGGCATACGCGGCAAACAGGCTATCAGACACTACGAAAGGCCGGGCTAGGTCTTCGAGGAATTTTCCGATGTTTCCGCGCCCGATGACGGTTTGCAAGCCATCATAAACGCGATCGTCGATTGAAATGGTCAGTTTTCGGGTCATGGGCAACTCATACGTATGTTCCTACGTCCAGAATGCCACACATCGGGGGTGGGTGTCAACGGAATGATTGAACCTTTAGCCAGCGCGGCTTGACATGGGAATTGTGCGCACTTACGGGACTCTGCGAGGGAAAACCAAGTCGAGGGTCCTGTAGAAGGTTCAGTCCCGAATGACCTGCCATGTTATTGTTTTCAAAAGTCAAACCCGAGCAGCCGCCCGCTGGGAGTCTCGTCGTGGAGGGTCTCGCGAATATGTTTCTGCTCCACGATTTCCGGTGGCGGCGAAGTCGTGGTGACGATGTACTGGAAAGCGGGCTCGCGGTCTGGAAACCGGGTTTCCAGCGAGAGGACGAAGCGGAACAGGTTGCGGTAGATCAACTCATTCAGGTCGGCCTCGCGAGGGCTGTCGTGGATCAAGAAACGCGGGTGACGCGAGTGGCCATTGATCCCAGCCGAGAGACAGGTGAGGTCGAAACCGACGACCTGACCGGCTGATCCAAATGCTTCCCCCGAAGAACTATTGGGATTCGGGACGAGACCCGAGCGAAGATCCAGTGACAACTTTCCTGTCGAGCGGCGAATCAGGCCGTTCGTCACTTCTTGGAATATTTCGTTGAGCTGTGCCATTTGCTTTTTCCGACTCTTCGCCCTGGCTTCTCGCTGTTGGTCAATTTCCTTGATGCGTGCCTCGGTTGCCTGCCGTTGAGTTTCAATCTCATTCCTTCGAGATGCTGCACGAGCGAAGGCATCGAGTTGAAAGAGGAGTAGATCGCACCGAGCGATCTTCTGGCGTGGTCCTGCGGCCGCTCTCTTAAAGTCCTGCTTCGCCGCTTGAGCGACTTGTTCCAACTCGCGGACTGCGGCAAGTTTTTGATCGAACTCCGCAGTTGCGATAAGAATCTCATGATTGAGCCGTTGTATGTTTTCTTGAAACTCCTGGATACGATCCTGCCGATTTGGGTCGGGCGGGAGCGAAGTTGAGGTCAGATGCAGGCATCCTTCCAGGCCGCAACTGAGCGCCTTGTATCGTTGAGCGAGGGATTCCTTCTGGTCGGGCGTCTGTGCCAGCGTCAATCTGTCGTTGGCTAAGATCAGATCTCTACGAAGTTGTTCGATGCGCCCTTCGATCTTGTCGCGTTCTGACCTCCGAGCCACGAGGTCGTGTTCGGCGGCATCCAAGGCCGTCGCTTCCGGCAATCGCTCCAATTGGGATTCTTCGGCTTCTCGTTGGTCCTCGATCTTACCACGAATGGCGGACTGAGCGAGATCGCCTTCCGTCAGGTCCTCCGAGATACCTGCCTCTTCGCTGATGAGTTTGGCCGTTCGCTCCCGATCCTGGCGGATTTGCGAGAGTTCGTTCTGGTAGTGGCGGAGTCGGATTCGTAGGCCGTCCAATTCATCGGTGTAATCATACTCTTTGCGGTCAAAGATGTTCATCACCAAACGGATAATCAGGTTGGCTTCCGAGTCAAGAAGCACCTCCGGGTCGGAGTCATCCGCTTGGTATCGCCAGGTGTTGTGGCTCGTGTACCGACAATGCTGGTCACGAATCAGCCAGCCGAGAAGGTCGAGCCAGGTTGGCTGCCGACTTCCCCGAGCGACACGGACGCTTGAAAATTCCGAGGGAACAAGGGTTCCCAAAGCTGATGCAAATTCGGTAAAGGGACGCAAGCAGGATGGCTCCGCCAACAGGCTTTGCCAGTTATCTGTCGGCAAACAGAAAGATTCTCGCGGCTTGCCCATTGATCGAGCAACGCACCACGTCGTTGCGTTCACTCGGACTTGCGCAAACACACAACCATCGGGAAGGTGTTCCTTAACTTGGCTACGGATACGAGAATTGGCAAAGTGGTCGTCGCCGAGGGCGTAGCGAATCATTCGCACCAATAGCGTTTTGCCGACATTGTGCCCAAACGCGTCACCCTCGACATCCTGCGTTTTCTTGGTGTTGATCACATTAAGTCCACGACGGAACTCTATGTTACGGATTGGTTCGACGTCGGTTCGACGGGAGGGGAGGATCAATAGGCGCTGGAGCCAAATGGCCGGTTCACCCGGATAGGCTAGCGGTTCCGATTCAGACGGGAACAAGGTTGCTTGGATCATCAATGCACTCTTCCACTTCAGCACGGGCCTTTTGTTCGCCAATGTGTTTTATTACCTTCACCGCTTCTTCTGCTTTCTTCAGATAGCTGCCTAAATTCGTCAGATCGAAAGGGGATGTGCCGACTAGGTAAAACGGCAAGCCCTCGGGGGATTTCGGATCGATCAGGATCGAATTGTTGTTGAGCAACTGGGTCACGGCGAGCGGCATCCAGTCGAGTAGTTTTGGGTGATGACGACCACTCTGCCGAGAGGGAATTTGAGAATTCGTCAGATAAGCTTTGCGAAGCGCGTCGTTCACCATAAGCACGAGGCCCGTTTCCAAGATGCCGGACTCGACGCGTTTTTTCCAGACCTGCACGAAGGCGGCGACGTAAGCCATCGCTTTCAGCATGTCGAACTGAGCGGAGGTGAGCGGCGGCCTGGCGAACTCGCGGTGCAAACGCAGGATCGTGTCCTTCGTTCGATAGGTCCCGTAGGCATCTTCGTCCGCTTTGCGAACCAACGGGAACGTGCCGAGAATGTACTCCGCGTCAGACTCATCGATGCCGTACATGTGGAAGAATGCGGCGTCGAGTTCGCAGCGGAGCTGAAGTCGGCGTTCGTCATTCCAGACAAACGGGTCACCTGTGTAGCCGCAATCCTCGGAGAACGGCTCCAAATCCCACGCAGTATAGGTCAACTCCAGCACGCGGGGCTTGATCCACTCGGCAAGCGTTAGCGATGGTTGCCAGGGACATGATTTTGAATATTCAGCGGGGGGCAGTACAGGGAGTTGCTTGACAATAAACATCGTCATATGTGTACCCCCGAGCTTTTGGCGAGAGGCGTAGTCCAAAACAAACGAGTTCAAGTTAGCAAGAAGTACATATGCCTTGCCGACAAAATCATGATTGACGAATAACGCCAAGGCCGTCGCGCCTGCACCACTACGCGGTGTTGGATTCGAGATGAATGTCCTAAAATCGGTGTTTCGACAAATATCTCGCCAACAAAATAACCACTCTCGCTCCCAACGATTTTTCAGCCGTTCGACCACGTTAAATGCTGGCACCCAATAGCGAGGCTGCACGACGAACTTTCGGGCAGCCTTCTCATCGATTGTCAGCTCGCGGCTGTCTGTGCCGTCGTAGGTGGCCCAGCGATGATCGTACTGATGGAGCATCTTCGCTTCGTAAAGCGGCAGGTATTCGGCTTTGTCCTTGCGAAAGATGTTGCCGTCAAGTCGCCAACCGTCCGCTTCCAGATCCGCCCTTGTGCGGAACAGGCCAGAGTCGGTGGCCATGTTGAATAGACCCTGCTTGAAGGTAATTCCCCACGAGTTAACCTCGGGTGGGCCTTCCTTCAAAAGGATTGGCACCCGCCGATAGATGGCTTTTGTAAGTTCAGCATCCCGAGCGGACCGGAATACAGGGCAATTGTGCGTATTCGGGCTCAGTAACGCGAGTTCGGCTGGCGATAGGGTAAACCGCTTCGCGGGGTCAAAAATCTCTTCGAGTGATCGAGCGTCAAATACGAACTCAGCAGCATTGACCGATTCTTCACTGCCAGTCAAGGTGAGCAAACAAAACGAACTGCGGCTGTCTGTGGCGGTAAATATCAAACGAATTTCGAAGAAGCTAAATAAGCTCGCTAAAGCACGTGATTTGGCCAAGTCTTGAAAGAACAATTTTGTAGTGTCATCCGTGGCGATGCCACTGGGAACGATACATCCGACCCGACCAGTGGGATGGATCAAGTTGCGGTTCAACTCCGCAAAAATTGCATAAGTGTTGATTCGTCCACGCCCACACAATGGGAATAGGCCCCAGCGTTGGTTGCTTACTTCGTCGATGCCTGAACTGTTGCGAACTATGTGGCTTTCACCGTCAGCGTGTCGGCGATCGTCCAGAAAGGAACGGTACGTTGTCGGGTCGGTCTTGGCCAACTCCTGAATCATCCTGCCACGGATAGCCGCTGTACGAGCCCCCGCAATTTCAGGGCGTCCGTGAGAGTTGAACCACTCGATCTCCTTAAGCTCAGTGTGCTCCCACGGAGGATTGCCAAGTACCACGTCGAACCCACCACACCAACCGGTCAACTCGTTGTCTGGCAATTTGCCTTTGGCTGGCAAACGGAAGACACCTGGGAACGCGAGATGCCAGTGAAGAAACTGATATTGCTCCGCCAACTGACGAACAACTGCGTACTCTTCTAAGGAGATTACGTCTGGATTCCCCTCGACCGCACGGAAGAGCCGATCGGTGAAAATGACCCGATAGTCGGATCGTTTAGGGACGACAAACACGGAACACCAAAGATCAGCGAGCAGATGGCCTGAAGTCCGATAATTCGCCTCCCCCATCAGTTGGCGATATCGTTCTTCCTTTGCGTGGATTTGGTCCAGGGTGTCGTCTGGCGTCAGGTCGATTTCCGCGAAGGCAGAGATTAACGATCCTTCGGGTTCCGGAAAGAGGCAGCCTTGGCCTTGTTCTCTGTCCTTGCGTTGCTCACGATTCAGCCGTTTTCGTTCTCGGCAAACTGCTTTCTCATCCCCCTCGATTGGCTCGAAGGCCTCATCCGGAATTCCCGTTGCGAGGAGGGCTGGCGTCGTTCCGAGCAGGCTATTGCCGCATTGGATGTGATGATCCAGGAACGAAAGCGGTTTTCCCGGTTCGAGTGCTTCCATCCAGAGGGCAACTTGACATAGTTCGACAGCCATTGGGTTGATGTCCACACCAAAGATGCATCTGCCAATCACATCCCGCAAAGCGTGCTGGATGGCATCGGGGGGTGGCTCATCTTCAAAGGTTCGGACCGTGGCCAGTTTCTTGGCGAGGCGGTGGGCGGCGGCAATCAAAAAATGCCCGGACCCACACGCGGGATCGCAAACCTTCAGATTCAGAATCGCGGCCTCTGCGTTCGGTTCCTTCGCTGCCGCATTGAGGACAGGATCAAGAGCCGAATCGAGCAAGCAGGTAATGAGCGAAGTCGGCGTGTAGTAACTACCAGTGGTTTTTCGTTCGTTCCCGCTCGCCGTTTGCAAAGTGAAGGCGATCGCGTCCGGGTCAAACCTGGGCTGAAGTTCGAGGAGGGATTCATAGACGCTGCCAAGTTCCTCTGCCCCCAGGTTACGATAGTCCACACTCCGGCGGGCCTGCCCATCACTGATGACGGCCAAGGCCCGGAACGCTTCGAGCAAGTCGGCATTGGCCAAACGGCAATCGGACAGGTTGGGAGTGCGGATCGGGTCGAATAAGCCGCCAATGGCCGGTAGTCCCAGGTCGAGGCAGCCCGTCGTGCCCAGTTTGGTCAACACGAGCGAGAGCCCTTCAAAGAGGTCTGTATGCGGCGTTCCGCGCAGACGTTCCGCCAGTCTGCGAAGCCGGGACGTGGAGTAGAAACGAGAGTAACGCTCTGTAGCGGTGTCGGAGGCCGCCGGATCCAACAGTAGTTCTCGATCCTCCGCGACGAACAGGAAGAGGAATCTGTAAACGACGCGGAGCAATTGCCGGTAGTAATCTTGTGGGCTCAGGCGATTGTTTTTGAGAGCAGCCTTCAGTTCCGTGTTTGCAGGGCAAGAAAGAAAGCCACGACCGAGGGCCTTCACCGCATTTTCCACCCCGGTGCGTAGTTGATCGAGCGCTCGAAGCCCCTGTTCTGCGGCGACCTTCGACCAGCGTTCGAGCCAGCAGCACTCCGGCTTCTCGGCATTGACGCGGGACTCATGACAGATGCGCCAGAGCAAGGCGAAGTCGGCGTACTGTTTCCCCTCGAACATCGCCTGGAGGTCGAACTCGACAAACGCTTGCCTGGTGAGTCGAATGTTGTCCCGCAGGATACGGAGTTTCAAGCCGTTGGAGACGAACCCCCACAGATATGATTCGGAACGGTTGAGAAACTCCTGGACCAAGCCGTGCGGGCTGAATTGCTTGCCTTCGGTCTCAACCCGTTTATCGAGATCATGACGAAACCCGACCAGATGAATCGGGCTATGGTAGCGGGTGTGCGAGATCGGATAGTTCTTCTCATCGAAGACGAAAGGCTGGGGTTTATCGAGAGTGCCATATCCCAGTACCTTCCAGAAAGGTAGAAGCCAGCGTTCGACCGTGACTTTGTGGCCTGAGTCGGATTGAGGCAGATGCTCAGAGATGGTCTTGAAAGCATCCCACACCGCCAAGAGCCTGCTCCATGCCTGGTTGGTCGCTTCGTTGAGCTTTTCTCCGACGAGGCCGTAGTCCTCGGCGCGGAGACCTTCAAGCCGTGCTTCCCCGGCGGCAACACGTTGGAGCAAGTCGGTCGGCAGGATCGAGCCTTCGACGCGGACGCAGGCGAAAGTGTTGGATTTCAGCGGTAGTCTCCTTATACCTTCGGCAGGTAAACGAACACTCCGAGAACATCCGGTAAGTCCTGGGCTTCGATACGGTGCTTCACCCCTTTCGCTTTGCTGGCTTGCCTCACGCGGCTATGCGCATCCAAGAGAGCTACGCCTCGGCTTTGGGCAAACTCCGCAAATTTCGGATGCAGAAGGGTGATACCGTCAATCACCTTCTGGATGAATTCACGGGCTTGCTCCGGAACGACATTCGCTTCGGGTTCGGCAAAGAGAAGTTGTTCCGCAAACTCCGGAGCAAGCCAGTGCGGCATTCTGGGGCGAACCCTCAAACGCGACCAGTTGACTGTCCTCTGCCAGCAGCGGCATTTCCTCATGGCCGATTCGGGTCACGATATGAAAGCGGTGCCGCAGCACCAGCAAGGTGGTGCGCTTGCCGACTTTGCTGGTGCGGATCACGCCACAACGCCGTGCCGGACCTTCCAGGTGCGGATCAAGAGCGGCATTGAGAACGTGGTTTGCAAGCGCTTCGACTGCTGGTGATGAACGTGTCAGTAGGAATTCATTGTTCTCGACGGGGAGTTCAAACCGAGCCTTGAACTTAGTCGGCAGGTCGAGCCGTTCTTTCAGGGCACGCGGAGCCTCGGTGAGGTCCACCTTGATCGAATCGGTTCCATCGACGGATGCCTTGCTGGCTTCGAGAGCGGTTCGGACAAACGCGGCAACATCGACACCGTTGCCCAAAGCATCACGGACGGCAGTCAATTCGCGGACAACGTCCTCAACCTTGATGGTCTGTTGGGCAAACAGGGTGCGTGATTGCTTCTCTCGTTCCGTTGCTGATTTCCACTCCTGGTCTATTTCCTCGGGCAGGTCGTCAAAAAGCCCTGGTCCCGTGTCCTTCTTCTTGCCTTTGAGCAACATGCCTTCAAAGACAGCTTGGATGACCCGCTCGCTTTCCGTTGGCAGCGGGATCGAGACGCCGAGCGACGTGCGGATCGCCTTATGCTTTCGCAGCAGCACATCCAGGACCACTCCGTCGATCTGGTTGTCGATACCGTAGTACGTCAACGCACGAACCTTTGGGCTTGGCTGGCCGTAACGATCCACCCGTCCTTCCCGTTGTTCATGCCGGGTCGGGTTCCAGGACAGGTCGTAGTGGAAGACAGCGTTAAACAAATGCTGTAGATTGATTCCCTCGCTGAGGCAATCGGTACAGACCAATACTCGCTTGTCTGAATTGCCGAGTTGAGTTACGCGCTCTTCGCGTTCATTCGGCGGTAGAAGCCCAGTGACAGCCACGACGGCCACCCCTTTGAGCTTCTTCCTGAGTTCGGCGGCAACGTACTCCGCCGTTGGGATAAAACGGCAAAATACGATGGGGTGAAATCCGTTCGATACGAGGTCTTCTACCAACGCTACGGCTTTCTTGAGCTTGTTGTCCTTGGTGCCGTGGAGGGCTTCGGCAGCGTTCGCCATTGCCATCAATCGCCTTGCAGCTTCATTCTGTTCATCTGGCTCTACGTCTGCCCCTGCTGGGGCCATGTCCGCGCCTTCGGTGGAATCATCTTCCACGAGATCGAGAACAGACCTGCGTCCTTGGGCATCCGCCTCTTCTGGGGTATTCGCTTCGATCGCACGTGTGCGGAGAGTTGCCGTTGCTGCTGCGGGACTCGATGCCATCGAGCGAAGCAACGCCAGGGCTGACCACCAGCGGATCCGCTGCCTCTGTTTGTTTAGGGTTGGGTCCGACACGCTCTCGCGGGCATACTCCAGTACCTGCTTGAAAAGGGCCTGATAGTCGGCATGAAGTTTGTAGGTATCCTCGGCTTCTTGGCGTTCTGGGAAAGGAGTATCGGTTTTCAGAAAATGGCGGATGTCGGCTCGCCGGCGCTGTACGAAGTGGGCAGCTATACGTTCTCTGACGGGCCGGTTCTTATCACCGCTCAGGTCGGCAGGGAGGTTCGCAAAATTCGCATCCAGGAAGGACAACAATGAACGGAATGCGTCTTCATTACCGCTGTGCGGTGTGGCCGTTACGAGCAACAAGTGGCGATCAGGGTCGCCTACGAGTTGCTGGACCAGTTGATGTCGCTGATGTCTTGATCCGCGACCATCGCTCCCCTTCGCACAGGAATGGGCCTCATCAACGATCACCAGTTCCGGACACTCGCGGACGAAGTCGTCCCTTCGGCGGTCAGCTTTGATAAAATCAGTCGAGATGATAACGAATGGGAATCGATCGAAGATCGACTGGCCCATCCGGCACGCTTTCTCCAGACGCGCGACGGTGCCGGGGAGAACAAGCTCAACAGCCAGGTGGAACTTTGAATTCAGTTCTGCCTGCCACTGTTCCGCGATTTGGGGCGGGCACAGCACGGCAAAGCGTTTCACCTCACCCCGGTCGATCAATTCGCGGATGATCAGGCCCGCTTCGATCGTTTTGCCGATTCCAACATCGTCTGCAATCAAAAGGCGGACAGGGTCGAGTTTTAAGGCCAGGAGAAGCGGAACAAGTTGATACGGTCGAGGTTCAACACCCAGTCTGGCAAAGGACCGGAATGGCCCGGCGCATCGAACGGAATCCCAACCTCAACGCATCACGCAGCAACCGGCATGAACGGTAGTCACCGACCTGTGCAGGATCTGGAAGCTGGAAAGAAGCAGGCTCGACTTTTTCGATGGGCAGAAAAAACCCAGCGACTTCGTCATCGCCTCCGCCGAGTGGGCGGGCGATCACGGTGTCCGCTGTCGATTCCGGGAGAACCACCCATTCCCTTCCGCGTGCCTTGACGAGCGATCCGACAGCGAAACTCATGAGGGCCTCCCGAATACATGCGGATACCGGGCCAAGATAGCCTCCCAATCTCCCTGATGATGGAATCGTATGACCGTGAAGCCAGCGTCTTCCATTGCTTCGGTGAGGTCGGCGTCGCGTTGTTGTCGATCGTCAAAGTCGTGGGGCGGGCCATCGACATATATGGCCGTCTGATAGTCGCCGTAGAAGAAATCCGGAGTGGTCCGGCATAGTTCGATAAGGTGCTGGGCATGCGTAGGCAGGCGCAGGTTATGCAGCTCCAGATGAGCCAGCCAGCGGCGTTCGAGGTCGGAGCCCGCCAGTCGATTCAGGATTTCAAGGTGTTCACTCCGGGTTTGACCGCCGGGCGCGGTGTCGGTGTGGCTTCTGCTCATCCGCAACAACACCTCTTTGATCGCCTGCCGGTCCAGCAATCGATGGACCGGTTGGTTGGCGTAGTGCATCAGGCAGTCGTAACAGGCGGCTTCGCATTCTTCTGCGCTCAAAGATGACCGTCGCCGATCATCCCCGGTGACCGGATCGAAGTGGCATATTTCCAATGCCTTCCGGGCTACCTGAGCGAACGCGTTCGGGTTTTCGAGCAGTCGCCGTAAGACACCAGCCCCACCCTCTGCGGACTCGTAAAGCAGCAGAACCCTCGGTGCATCGCTCGCTGGTAGAAGCTCGGTGGCAAGTTCATTATCTTCGAGCTGGTAGGTTAGCTGGATTGCGTGCTTCAACGCGGCTTCGAGCGAGACCATAGGCCCAGCATCCCATGAGCCAGCAGGTTCAAACAGGAGACAATTCCGGCGATCCTCAACGTAGGGTATTACACGCCGTTTCCGTGCTGACATCGGGTCGTCGGGATCGTCTGGATCCTGATCGTTCGTTTCCCAAAAGCCCCGCTCCTCGTCGAGCAGGAAACCGTATTGGGTTCGATTTGCTCGCTGTCGCCAGCCCATGTTGATCCGCCACAACGTCGCTGCCCGCCCATAGGTGAGGCTGGCAAGCTGCTCTCCCCCTTCAAGCAGTTGGGCCGTCGTCTGCACCAGTTTTCCGCCACGCTCCGCGAATCGGACAGCGGTGCGGATCTCGTATCCCAGACGAAGCCGCTCCTCCTCATCGCAATTGATCTTGTCCTTCCGCTTGGTGGCGACATTCTGGAGCCGGAGAAGGTTCTCGAACTCTCTTGGTAGCTTCGTTCCGCACCGTTCGCAGACATCCGGTCCTGGGCCGTGAAGGATCGGATGCAAATAGCCGCATGCCTCGCATTTCTTAGCCCGCGTCGTCATCAACTCATCATCCTGAACGGAGAGGATCACCCTGTTGATGAGGTAGCGCGAGCCTTCGTGATACACGACGGAGCGGGGTCCAAACTCAGAAATCGCCAGGAATCGTGGTCGTGAAAGGTATTCTTCCTTTTGGCGAGTGCGGCGAGCAGGGATGAAAGCGGAGAGCGGTAGGCGGGGAAAGTTGTAGCCGGGCAGGAACCCTTCGCTGGCGAAATACCGGTAGCTGTAGAAGTCACTCTGAGAGAAGTCCTCCGTTTCGGTCAGGAGCCGAAGTTGCTGCTCTGCTTCCCGCCGGAGCCGGTCGGCTTGCTGCTTGTCGCGGGGATCGCGCGGCATCCCGGATCACTTCATTCTGCCGCGCTTGCTGATCCAGTGCCGCCCGGTAGAGCCCTCTCCATCGATTACACGCTTCGTCGAATTGCCTTGGAGCCTGGTTTAGAACTTCTTCGAGCCAGGTAGTGCCAAACCACCCGGCCTTCAGACATTCCTCTTTCACATCGGCCAGGACGCGCTCGGCCCGGATCCTCGCACGCTCGCGGGCGACTGGCTCGCTGATTTGTGTGCGAACGCTCTCAGGAAGGGCAAGATCAGGGTTGATACAGTCCTTCAGGCCAAGGAGTTCTCCGAGGGATCTTTTGAGATCGAGATTGGTCTCGGATAGCCAGATGGCTTGAATATGAGCCCGGACGAGATCCTCATTCGCCACGTCGAGGCGGGGTGGGGAGACAGCCCCGGCGACCATCAAGTGCGGGCGACGGAAAAACCACTGGTCGTGTGGGCTGCCGGTTGAACAATAGGTCACCACGATCGCTGGCTGTCCGCTTCTTCCTGCCCTTCCGCTTCGCTGCGAGTAGTTTGCCGGTGTCGGCGGGACGTTCCTCAAACCGACGACATTAAGGTCGGCAATGTCGATCCCGAGTTCCATCGTCGGGGAACAATAGAGAATGGGCAGTTTCGCCGAGCGGAAATCATTTTCCCGTTTGATCCGTTCATCATAGGGTACTTGCGCGGTATGTTCGCGGGCGGCCATCCCCAGCAATTTACTCGCCGTTTGGCGGTAAAACTCGACGAAAAAGGGATTGGTTCGTCCCCCCTCGCTCGACTGCCTCCGCACACGGATCGGGTCGTGAAACGGTCGCGTTCCATCTCCCGCTATCCAAAGCATGGCAGCGGCTACGATCTGGTATCCGGCAACGTCGTCCGGGGTTCGTTTTGGCACGACTGCCTCGACGATGCCCCCCAGTTCCAGCATGCGCAGCAGGTCCTGAATGACCTGTTGCTTATCGCCCAAGGTCAATCGTTGAATGCCCCCGAAGAACGGCCCGAGGAACTGTCCGAAGGCACTCCGCCCGGACAGATACACGTTCCCGCGATAATCCCCTTCGTCCCGTCCTCGCGGATAGAGGACGAACGCGTGTTCCATCGCCGTGGACTCGTTTTCGTCAATCGCCCAGGGTTCAATGAGCCGTTGGCTGCTCTGCTGGACCAACGACTCTTGGTATGACGGAGTGAGATAATCGACTTTGATGGCGAGTTCCCGACGCATGAAATCGAGAAGCACCTTGGCAAGCTGTTTTCGCTGGTCCGGGGATGCCGATTGCAAGTGGCGGCTCGTCACTTTCCATTCGTCCTCGGCGGCACAGAGTTCATCAAGGGCCGGGTAACATATCTCCAAGAGACCGCACTGTTCAAGATTCGGTGAGGTCACTCTCCAACCGCGTTTCAGGTCTCGATAAAGCCGATAGCCAAGCACACTGCGCAAGGCTCGATCCGTGTCGATCTTACCCTGGAACTTCATTCCCGCGACGCTGCTCGCGTACATTTCGACGGGCAGTTTCAAGGCATCAAACACCCGTTGAGTAAGCACCTCATGCCGCAGCCCCTCTGTACCGGCAAGTGCGGCGGCGGCAAACAAGGCTCCTCGGAGTACCCCGACTTCTACGAAATCATTGAAGTGCCCGGCTTGAAGCGATGCGTCTTGCCTGTTGTCCGTGAAGCTCAGCAACTTCCGGGCGGGTGGGGGCAGTTCGCTTTGCCTGAGCAGCCGCACCGATGAAAGGCTGAGGATCGAAGTCGCGGTGCTTCGTCCTTCTGAACCGAGGGCGGTCAGCTTCCCAAAATCTGATGTCTGGCGGGCATTGTACGCGACCCCGCAACACAGACAGAAACGGAACGGTGCCGTCACAAAATGTCCTTGCAGTCCCGTTCCTTGGGTAGTGATGCGGCCATCGGGAGCAAGACAGATTAACCGTGGAAGGTTCTTCTCCTGGGTTCTCTTTACCCGCACGCCCAGTCGTGGGTGATCCTCCACCCAGTCTTCCGGTATTCGGTCGAGAAGCTGGGGTTCATCGCTGGGCCACGGCTGGTCGGTGCTGAAGTGGAAATAACCCGGTGTCCCGCCTTCGTCAGAGCGATCGGTGAGATCTCGCGGCATCACGAAGGATTCTCCGGGAGCGTTCTCTTGAACAATCCGCACGGAGTAATATTCCTGGCCACATTCGCGGCAGAACACCAGAGGCAGCAAGATGTGCTCACGGTCGCCCGGTACAAACCGCTGGCCTTGCACCGTAAGGTGCCGGTCGGCCTCCGCTTCGAGCGATGCATAGACGCTATCACCACGGCTGATGAACTGGTGCAGTCGGAAAGCGAATGGGGGTCGCCGGGTTTCCGGTTCAGGTTCGCATTTGTAACTGGCCTGCAAGCCCTCGCGAATCGCAACGGCACAGCTACCCGGCGGTAGTCCGGTCAATTCGCTAAGTTTCGCTGCTGCCCCGTTTTCTCCCCCGATCGATGAAGGGCGCACCCGAATCAGCCTTGTGCCCCCGGCGGCGGTGGTCACTCCGAACGTCGATTCAATCCAGGCAGAAAGTGGATCTGCGATGAATTCAGCGTAGTTGCTGGGCGCGTTTCGGCCTTCTTCCTGCACTCGTTGCGCGAGCGCTGTCCGACCTTCGGCAGAGTCAAAAGTCAGGGAAGCGGTAACGCGTCGAAGTGTTTCCCCAATGACGTGTTCGGGGCGGACTTCGGTGCCGAACAGTTGCCTCGCGACTTCTGCGATCTTGCGCTGCTGGTCGGCGACATCGCCGTCTGTGCTGAGTGTCGCCGAAGTGCCAACGCACTGAATCCGGGGGGCAGACATCGCGTCTCGCACTCGCCGGATCAGCATCGCGACATCGGCTCCCTGTCTGCCCCGATAGGTGTGCAATTCATCGAAGACCAAGAATTGTAGACCCTGCGCCGCTTGCACCAGTTGCTGATCCCGTGGTCTCGTCAGGATTAGTTCCAGCATGACATAGTTCGTAAGCAAGATGTCCGGCGGGCGGGACAAAATCCGCTCCCGTTCTTCCGACTTCTCCTGTCCGGTATAGCGAGCAAATGTCACAGGTCCGCGACCATCGGGGTATCCAAGGCCGAGGAACTTGTGCAGCTCGTTGACCTGGCTGTTGGCGAGAGCGTTCATGGGGTAAACGACGATCGCCTGGATGCCCTTCCCCGTTCCGACCCGTAACACATGATCGACGATGGGGACGATGTACGCGAGGCTTTTTCCCGATCCGGTCCCGGTCGTGAGTACATAGGGGAATCCGGTGCGCGCGACACGAATCGCCTCCGATTGATGCTTATGAAGCCTGAGGGCTCGGCCTTGTGGATCAGTCTCGGATTTGATGCGGAAGATGTGCCGGCACTCCGCATGGAGTATCCCATCGGCTACGAGATCATCGATCCCGTCACCCGGCTCAAAGGATGGATTGAGTTGAATCAATGGTTCCGGCCAAAGAACCCCGGCATCGAGTTGCTCGCGCACGAACTGATGCAGTCGCGGCTCGCGAACGGTGATGAAACTTCGGGTATAGGCGGCGTAGTCGTCGATCAGCCTGCGCCGGAAATCGAAGATGTCCATGGGGGCGGTCCATTGTCGCAGCCAGATTGAATCGGCTGAAACCCGGAGTGGATGCGCGGTTGCGTTTGGTTAGTTTGAGCAAGGAGAAATTGTATGTGAAATCAGTGACGACGACTGTTTCCGAGGGAAAAACATGGTAGACACAGGAGACGTGTCTTTTGGCATGAGGGACAACCCGTGACGCGCGGTGTTTGTGTCGAGCAACTCCAAGACGCCATTCTCGCCATCAAAACCATCCAAAGACTTCGCATCTCGTAACAAATGCTCTCGGGAATTGCGTCTATCAGCGATTCCTTCCCGCAATCATTGGCTTTGGTCCGGGATGCCATCGGGCTGCTTCCGTTGCTCCGTTCGATAGCCTGACGATAAGAAAGCCGCATGGCTTTGAAATCGCCAGCAAGGTTGTCCAGTCATTCAAGTAGTTGGCGAGCCTCTTTGGCAAATGGTCAGAAAAACATAGTCGAATTTCTGACGGATTGTTTTCGTAATTTCTTATAATATAACATCTTACGCCTGATTGATTCCGGAGATATGCTTCGGTTTATGCCCTTGCTTTCCGTCAGAAAACAGTATACACTTTTCTGACAGGAGACATTTATGGATACGAGCATGCAGGACAAAATCGTTGATCGCCTGCGCCGCCAGGGGCGCGGTAAAGTATTTACGCCGAAGGATTTTCTCGACATCGGGAGCCGCGATGCGGTCGATCAGGCCCTGTCGCGCCTTGCCAAGGCGGAGACGGTGCAGCGCCTCGGACGCGGTCTCTACTGCTACCCAAACATCAACGCCCGGCTCGGGATTGCTATCCCGCCGGATGTCGATGAGATTGCGGATGCGCTTGCCCGCCAGACCGGAAGCCGGATCGCACCCTCGGGAGCAACGGCAGCCAACGCCCTCGGGCTTTCGACTCAGGTACCCGCCAAACCGGTCTATCTCACCGATGGCAGGAGCCGCCAGGTACGGGTCGGGAATTTTCTCGTCGTGGTGAAACACGTGTCGCCGAAGGAACTGCCGGTCGGCAATAAGACCAGCGCGACGGTGTTGCAAGCACTGCGGTATCTCGGCAAGGATGCAGTCGATTCAACTGTCGTCAGCCGAATCCGCAAGGCCCTGTCGCCCAAGCAGATGACCCAATTGTTGCACGACGCCCGTTATACGACCGATTGGATCGCGGACGAAGTGCGGAAGATCGCCGGGGATCAGGTGGAGGCAATGAGTCATGGATGACATCGCTCGACTGTCGGCCACTGATCGGGCGGACCTGTTCAAGGTAACCGGCACCGGTCGCGGGTTGACTTCTGATATGATCGAGAAGGATTTCTGGGTGTGCTGGACGCTCAAGCGGATATTCACCCTGCCCGATCCCCCTGCGGGATTGCTCTTCAAGGGCGGCACCTCGCTCTCCAAGGTGTTCGGGGTCATCGAGCGGTTTTCGGAAGACGTGGACCTGTCATTCGACCGCGCCGGGTTGGGTTTCGGCGGTGAGAGCGATCCGCTCAACGCGAAGTCGGGCAAGCGGCGAAAGCATGGGCTCGAAGCACTGACCGAAACGTGCCAGCGGGTCATCCGCGAACGGCTCCTGCCCCAACTGGTGGCCGTCTTCGGCAATGCCTTGGGTGAACCGCCTTCGGCGGCATGGGGTTTGGAACTGGCCGAGGATGACCCGGACGGCCAGACGCTGCTGTTTCGCTATCCGTCTGGCACCCGGTTGGGTCGTCCTGCCGATGAGCCGGCCTATATCCAGCCGGTCGTGCGGCTGGAGATGGGGGCACGGTCGGACCACTGGCCTACGGTCGAGGCGACGGTCACGTCCTATGCGGCAGCGGATTTCCCAGACTGTTCAAGGAAGCCGAGATGCAAGAGTTCTGGCCTTGGCCGCCGAGCGGACATTCTGGGAGAAGGCAACGGTGCTGCACATGTGGCACCATGCTCCGGCTGACAAGAAGTTCCGGGATCGGCAGTCGCGGCACTATTACGACGTGGTGAGGCTATACGAGCATGAACTCGGGAAAGGCCGCTATCAAGGACACCGACCTGCTGCTCAAGGTCGCCCGGCACAAGGAAGTATTCTTTCCGGCGGCATGGGCGCGGTACGCCGACGCCAAGCCGGGAACACTCCGACTCGTGCCGCCGGATGCCCGGCTTACCGGAGTTGGAGCAGGACTACCGCAAAATGCAGGAGATGATCTTCGGCGAACCGCCGACATTCGAGCACTTGCTCGAAGTGCTGCGGGAAATCGAACGCCAAGTGAATGGGGGATGACCAGTTGGCAGCGACACTCACCTGGCTTGACCACGATGCGACGGATCGGGATCGGATGAACCGAATTCTCGCGTTGTTCCGTGAGAGGGAGACGCGGGACGAACTTGGAATCGGTGTCATTCGCGATCTCATTGCCGATGAGCTTTTTCCTGGCACGAGTACAATCCAGACTCGATTGCGCTACATGCTGTTCGTGCCGTGGATTTATCAGAGGCTTGAGCAAAAACTTCGGGACAAAAAGACATTTACCGAAGAAGCCCGTCGCTTGGAAGTTGGGATTGTAAAGGCGCTGATGGCCAGCGGCGATGATACTGCCGGGGTATTTGGCAAACGCGCCGGGGGAGGGCTGAAAAGACTTCCCAGTTCTGTCTACTGGGCAGGATTGGGGATGTGGCAGATCCGAAGATTCGCGGGATCGCAAGACCAATATCACGCAATCATTGAGAAGATTTGCCGCCTGCGAACAACTCGAAGCCGATCGGAGGATTCAGCGAAAAAACGGGGAGAAGGGCTTGATGCAATCCATGAAGATGCAGCCATTACTTGGCATCCCAAATTACCCAAAGCCCCTTTGGGATTCCCCGAAGAAACCAGCATTCCACTGCTCCGGGAGGAAGCGCAGTTCATCCAGGACCAGATTGTGACAACGCATCCGAAATCGCTCCTGGCACACATTATTATGCTTCCCATGCACCCCATAGCCTTTCCATGGGAACATCAGGATCTGGCTCGGTTCAGCTCTGTGCATCGAGAATTGCTGCACCACGCAAGGCTGCTTTCGGAAGTCACGTATGGAGCGGCAATACTGTACAACCTGATGTTGGCTGAAGTTCAGAGCAACGAAGACTGGATTGAGGCGCGGCGTGATAATGCAAAGGAATGGTTGCGATCGCTCGATCGGTCAGCGCTTCAACAGTGGTCATTCGACTGGGTGAGGCCATTGGCGTTCGAGCATCAACAAGTTGTCTCCCCGCAAACTCTTGATTTCTGCGAGAAGTGGCTTGGGATGATTTGCGCGAGGCAATTCGCTATTCGACGATCCCGCCGCACGAGGGCTGATACGTGCTCGCGAAATCCGCCTCAAGGGTGGTCGATCCCGCTTCACGAATCCACGGGCACTTGATCAGTGGAGGGGAGCGGCTGGCCTGTTCCGGCTGAACTATCGCTGGCCGACGGTGACGCAATTCACAAGCGATTTGCAGGATGGACTGGCGAGAGAATAAAATGCTTGATCCCAACAGCCGTAGTCTATTGGTCGATTCCCTCCGATCGCCTGCCGGGTACGCATTTACCCACGGTATTGCTACGACTTACACGCTCGACCTGACGACGTTGATGTCCGTACCTCTTCACCTGGCTTTGATGTCGGCTGGCGATCGTAAGGAGATGCTTCAGGACGGGGTTGCGCTCCTCGAATCCCTTCGCCGTACTACCGATAAGCTTTCAATTTTCTGCCAACAGGGGCGCATCGGCGCACCGAATCTGCCACATGTGCTGTATGGTTTGCTGGAACAATGTGTGGTCGAAGTTAATGCGCCGCACGGTGGCGTGTTTCATCCCAAACTGTGGGTTCTGCGGTTTCAGAACCTCACCAGTGCCGATGACGTTCTGCTCCGTCTTCTTGTTCTTTCACGAAACCTTGGAAATGATCGGTCGTGGGATTTGAGCCTGAAGGTCGAAGGTGTGCCGGGGAAACGGACGGTTTCGCAGAACCGCTCGCTTGCCCATTTGGTTGCGTCGCTTCCGGATCTAAGCAACTCGATACAATCGGCGCGAATCAGAGAACACTGCACGCTGATTGCCGAGGAAATGTTGCGCACGCCCTGGGAATTGCCGGGAAAGTTTGAATCCCTTGCATTTCATGCGATTGGTTTGAACAAACGGCCTTGGTTGCCGAAACCATCGAAGCGATTGGCTGTGGTTTCGCCGTTTGTGTCGGCGAGCGCTCTGGATTCACTTGCGAAGACAAGCCAAGAGCCGGTGGTATTGATCTCTCGACCCGATGAGCTTTCGCGCATTCCGAAGCATTCTTTGGATCGATTTGGGGCTGTAAAGATTCTGCATGAAAGTGCCGAAACCGACGACGGCGATGATACCGTCGCCACGCAGCATGTAACACGAGGGTTACATGCGAAGGCATATATCATCGAAGATGGATGGAAAACGACACTGTATCTGGGATCAGCAAATGCAACCGTTCCATGTTTGGTGTCGGGTGTAAATGTGGAAATTCTTGCCGAGCTTACTGGTTATAGGAGCGCTGTTGGTGGGATTGATGCGCTGCTCGGAGATGATGGCCTTCAGGAGTACCTGATTGATTTTGTGCCCCCCTCTGCACCACCACCACCTTCACTCGAAGAGCAAGCAGAAGAGATCATTGATTCGGTTAGGTTGGCAATGGCGCGCTGCAAGGATGCAACTAACATGCTATCCAGCAGGCGAGGACATTTGGGATTTGAAACTTGAATCACACGACAAAATTCCTCTGGACCAGATCGAATCAATACGGCTGTGGCCGATTTCTCTCGTCCGGGAGCGGGCAGTGGATGCATCATCTCTGGCGACGACGGGGGAAGTCGTCGTGCCGCGATGTGCTACGGCATCGGTCACGGGGTTTATCGCGTTTGAGCTTGCAAGCAGGCTTTGCAACTACTCCGTTTGTTTTGTCCTGAATGTTCCGGTTGCGAATATGCCTGCTTCACGGGAAGCAGCGGTGCTACGCACGATCATCGCGAACCGTGAAGGATTCCTCCGTTACCTGATGCTGCTATTACAGGATTTCGACTCAATCCCGAGTGCCGGAGATATTGCTTCGACTATCGGCGGCGATTGGAAATCATCTGCGATCGGGTTTGAATCCCTCCCGTTGCTGGAGGAACTGACGAAGGCTTATAGCCGCAATCCGAACCATCTTCTATCGGTGAGAAAACTCGTAAAACAGCTTTGCGAAACGGCCCAAGGCCGCAGAGGTCATTCCTGCGGAATTCATGAACCTCTGGAAAACATTCGACTCGTTGTTGCCGGAGGTCGAAGGATGAGTAAGAACCGGATCGATGTCAGCAAGGCGATGGCCGGGTTGAAGGACTTTCAACGTCGGACCATCGATTACGTCTTCAAGCGAATGTACCTCGACGAATCGCCCGCCCGGCGCTTTCTCGTTGCCGATGAGGTTGGCCTGGGCAAGACGATGGTTGCTCGTGGAATCATTGCCAAGGTCGTAGAACGCCTGCAATCGCAGAAGCAAGACCGGATCGATATCCTCTATATCTGTTCAAACGCGACGATTGCCCAGCAAAACCTTGATCGTTTGAACTTCACTGAACAAAAAACCTCATCGTTTGCGACTCGGCTGACGCTGTTGCCAATGCAGTTGCAGAGCCTTAAAGCGAACGGAATCAACTTCATCAGTTTTACGCCAGGCACGACATTTGACTTGCGCTCGCGCGGTGGCAAGGTTGAGGAACGTGCGTTGATCTTTCGCATGTTGCACGGTCACTTTGGCATTCGTTCGACACCGCTCTTGAACCTCCTTCAAGCCAAAGTATCCCTCGACCGATGGACGCGTTGGGCAAAGACATATGCGCTCGATTACGATGAATCATTAGCCGAGACGTTCCGTCATAGCATCAAAAATGATGCTGGCTTCCTTGCGAGATTGCTGGCTATCTGTCATGAGTTCCGGAGGGCGAAGAAAACCAGGGGCGAGTTGGTGGTCAGACGGTACGAAATGATTGGCGAGTTACGGTCTCGGCTTGCCGACGTATGCATCGATGCACTGAATCCTGATCTTGTCATTCTTGATGAATTTCAACGGTTCAGGGATCTGTTAACGGGTGATGACGATGCGGCTGAGCTTGCTCAGCAGCTATTCAGATGCCAGGACGTCCGGGTGCTTCTCCTCTCGGCGACACCGTATCGGATGTTGTCGCTCGACCATGAAAATGAAGACGATCACTACGAGGATTTTTTGAAAACCCTCGGTTTTCTGTTCGATAATGACCATCAGAAGATCGAGGAAATTAAGAACGAATTCCGGCAATTTCGCCAGACACTCTACCGGTTGAGCGCTGACAACCGAGTAGAAGCGAACCGTGTCCGGTCGTCACTGGAGAACCATCTGCGATCGGTAATCGTTCGCACCGAGCGTATCGACGTAACGCAATCCCGAAATGCAATGGTTGCAGAACCGCCTGAGCCAGCCATACTCACCTCGGCTGACCTGAAGGCAGCGCGATTCGTTGACCGGATCGCTCAGGCAGTGGGATCCGGCGAAACGATTGAATACTGGAAATCCAGCCCATATTTGATCAATTTCATGGGCGAGTATGAGTTAAAACGGCTGCTCGTTGAGTGTTGTGAAACACCCTCGACTCAGTTGTTAGCGGTGTTTCGTGAGGCGGACAATGAACTGCTTCGGAATGTTGATATACAGCGGTATCGGGAGATCGATCCGGGAAATGCGCGATTGCGGCAGCTCTTGGCGAAAACGGTGGATGCCGGCCAGTGGCAATTGCTCTGGCTTCCGCCTTCACTGCCGTACCTGAAACCAAGTGGAGTGTATGCAAAGGACATTCCTGCCACAAAATCCCTGATCTTTTCGAGCTGGCAAGTCGTGCCGGACGCGATCGCCGCAATCTGTTCTTATGAATCCGAACGATTGATGCTGCAAAAACAACCGGATCTTCCAAAGTACCGGGACTTGCACAAAAAGCGACGGCAACTGCTTCAATTCCGGATCGATCCAAAGGACAACAGGCCTTCGGGCATGCCAACGCTTGCATTACTCTACCCGTGCGCGACGCTTGCCCGTGAAATCGATCCTCTCCACCTCGTACTTTCCCTCGGCAACGGACAGCCGGTTGATGCCGAGACTGTGCGTGCGGAAGCGAGACGGCGAATCGGGGACATGCTTGCAAAGGTAACAGAAACTCACCCAACAACGGATGGCATTGCCGATCAACGCTGGTATTGGGCAGCCCTTGCTATTCTCGACGACCAGTTTTCTGGTGAAAGTGCGAATTGGGTTCGAGATCAATCCAAAGGCTGGCTGAGTACACAGGCAGATGCCGAAGGAGACGCTGCCGATGGTTTCCGAACGCATATCGATCAATTTATTGAAGCACTCGGCGGGGTCCTTGATCTTGGAAGAAAGCCGGACGATTTACTCGAAGTCCTGGCTGATTTTGCATTGGCATCTCCGGCGATATGCGCGCTTCGTGCCTTACTGCGCATAGCTCCAGACTTGGCAGACACAAGTCCGTCATTGCTCTCGGCAGCCTCACAAATCGGTAACGGCCTGCGAGCGTTGTTCAACCAACCGGAGGCAACCGCACTGCTTCGAGTGGACGATGAGCGGATACCCTATTGGCGGCGAGTTTTGACGTATGGGATAGACGGGAATCTTCAGTCGGTCCTCGACGAGTTGCGCATGTACTTAAGGAGAATGTCGGTCTGGCACAGCGTCCAGGAGCAGAGATTGCCATCGGAGTTGCCAACGCGATGCACGAGGCATTGTCATCCCTCCGGTCGTTGGTGCGAGTTGATGACCTTAAAGCTACTCAGCACGGTCACATACGGAGCAAGGAGTTCTCCATTCGGTGTCGGTTTGCGCTGCGGTTTGGCGATGTCCGGGACGATGACGGACAAACGCTGGTCCACTCGGGTAAGGTACGGCAGGCGTTTAACTCGCCGTTTCGACCATTCATTCTTGCATCGACCTCCGTCGGACAAGAAGGGCTTGACTTCCATCCATACTGTCACGTTGTTTACCACTGGAACTTACCGTCAAACCCAGTCGATCTTGAGCAGCGCGAAGGGCGAGTGCATCGCTACAAGGGACATGCAGTGCGCCGCAATGTTTCAAAAGCATACGGCCTGAGTGCCTTGAAGTCAGGTGGCTGGCGAGATCCGTGGGACAAATTGTTCTCGCGAGCGGCGGAGGACCGTCCGAAAGGTATGAGCGAGCTGATGCCGTACTGGTTGTTTGAGACCGAAGGTGGCTGGTCCGTCGAACGCCGCGTTCCACTCCTTCCCCTCAGTCGAGAGGTCGCGAAGTTGCAGAGGTTGAAGCAAATGCTTGCCATCTATCGCTTGGCATTCGGGCAACCGCGCCAAGAAGACTTACTGGCTTATCTTTGCAAGACCGGTGCGACGGATAGCATGGTTGAAGAAAATCTTACCCAACGTATTTGCCTGACTCCGACGTGAGTTTGGTGCGCTTCTCGGAATGCCGGGCCTTTGGGCGTAAGATGAGACCTGCGAGCGGAGACTGGCCACTCCGAGAGCAGTCAGCGTAAAATGAACGAGAGACCGCGAATGGGCAAGAAAAGAAACAAGCCTCCTTCATACCCGGAAACGGAAGCCGAACTGTTGGACCTTGCCGAGTTCTATTCCGCTGATGCCGAAACATTGCAGATTAAGTACAGGCAAATCGAAAAACTCATTGGTCGAAGCCATCATGCGGCTTCCGAAGGTGACTATTGTGAGGCACTTCTGAAAGAGTTTCTCCGACGAACCCTTCCAAGGCAGTTTTCAGTTGACGGCGGATTTATCAGAAAGGTTTCGGCGACGGATTTCGTGACGTCATCACGAGGAGTCACAACGGAGTCCGTAATTGCCACTCCTCAACTCGATATTATTGTTCACGATTCGACTGACTATGCCCCTCTATTTCGTTCGGAAGATTTTGTTGTCGTGCTTCCCGAAGCGGTGCGAGCTATTATCGAAGTGAAGAAATGCCTGACATGGCAACGTCTCGATGAGGCAGTCAAAAACATCAGTGAAACGCGTTGCCTCTTACGCCATTGGCGGCATGAATCGAACAAGGTGTTTACCTGCATCTTTGCATTTACCCTCGGCGAGGACCTGGGTCTGAAACGCAAGGAGTTTTCGACATCGTTTGAAAACCGTTTCAGAGATTCACTGAATCAAGACGACGGTTTCTGCGACGCTCCGGACCTTTTGATGGTGCTTCCGAAACTTGCATTGCATCGGTCAGACGGCACCATCACTAGATTTTTCTATTGTCCCACCACTCCTGAGGGACAAGAAACGCCAAACATAGCTGGTCAATTTTTGCTTTTTTTGCTGACTACTCACACGAATATGGTGCTTTCGAGAGCGATCCCTTATCCGGAACGCTTACGCTCTCGACGAAAACTTGCTTTTGAGATCGCACCGAACATACATACCTCGAAATGAGACTTTCTTCCGGAAAGTGTGGACATTCACCCATGAATTCCGCGTTGCGAATTCACGGCGGCGTGGGTCCGTCGTTCTTGCGTTTCCGCTGTTGATCGATCATCTCCTGAAACGACATTGGCGTCTTGGTGGAAGAATCCTCGGGTGGATCCGATAGCGGCACCGATCCCGGCCCAGAGGCGTCATCGGCATCGGCCGGTGGATTGGGCGGAGGCATTGCCTCGGTCTTGCGGCGAATGCGGGCGGTGATCGGTTCCTCGGCGGTGGAATGCTTCTGCCGGACGCGCTGCGGTGTGGACTCGATAGAGTGCGCGGCCTTGAGTGCTTTGATTTTCTCGGCAAGTTCGGCAACACCCTGTCCTTCCTCGCGGTTGGCATCCCGGCCAGTGGCGGAAAGCCCGCCCTTGAGCTGGTCGCGCAAAGCCGTCAGTTCGGACAAATAGGCATCGAGCGTGAAGGGCCTGCCAAGCCGTGCCTGGTAGTCGCGTAGCTGGGCCTCGGCGATGGCGAGGTCTTGCCGGATGCGCTCGCATTCAAAACCGTAGCCGCTCGCCAACCGTTCGAGCGCATTGAGGACGGCACGCGGTCCCTGATGTTCCCGCGACAGCATGGTTTGGCGGGTGATGCTGCCGTCGAGATAGACATCGGGCGGGAATTGCGGATGCAGGACAATGCCGTAGCGCAGTCCCCGATAGGTGCCAAGCGGGATGGGGGTTGCCTCGCTGACGCTTCTCGGCAACCCATCGAGCCTCCCGCCAAGGACATCGGCAACTTCCTCACGGGCGGGTGTGCGATTGCCGATGGTGATGGGATCTGCGGCGTGCGCTTTCGCGGTGGCATCATCAGCGGTGATTTTCGCCAACCGCTCGTTCAGGCTGGCAATGCTGCCCGGTAAATCACGCACACTGCGGCGGGCGACATATTGCTCATCAAGGTGATTCTTCTTGAGCAGGGTGAGGCGTTGCAGTTCGGCATCCGCCTCGGCAAGGGTGAGTACGGCGGGGTTGCCCGAAGCGATGGCCTTGACCTCGGCGTAGGAGAGTTCCTGGCTGCCGATGTCCTCGGCGCGGCGGGCGGCATTGTCGCCGGTGATAACCTGCGAGATAAACCGCGCCTTGGTCTCCAATGCCTGCCACATATAGGCGTCGAATGACCCTTCCGTGACATAGCGGTAGATCGCCACTTCCTTATTCTCATTGCCCTGGCGCAGGATGCGCCCGTCGCGTTGCTCGACTTCGGCGGGCTTCCACGGCGCGTCGAGGTGATGCAGGGCGACTAACCGTTTCTGGACGTTGGTGCCGGTGCCCATTTTCTGGGTGCTGCCGATCAGAACGCGGACTGAACCATTTCTGACCTTCTCGAAGAGCGCCTGTTTCTTGGCGTCGGATTCGGCATCGCCGATGGCGGCGATCTGTTCGCGGGGGATGCCGTTTGCAACCAGTTTCTCGATGATTTCGTCGTAGGGAGAATACCCCCATTTGGTCGGGTTCACCCCCATATCGGCAAAGATCATCTGCGTGCCGCGCATCGGCGCGGTGCGGCTCCAAGTGGCGACGACGTTTTCCACAAGCCGGTTGACTTTCGATTCCGGGAAATCCGGTGCAGAAGCCGACAACATCCGCGCGTCGGTGGCAAGTTTCCTGCCGTCCGTGGTGATGGCCAGCGCATTGTCTTCCCTCGGGTCCACTTTCTGCGAGCGGATGCGCTCGTAGCGTTCGACCAGTTCCTGCTGAAGCTGTTGCTGCTCCTCGGACATCGGGCAGGCGACGATGCTGGGCTTGCCGCCTTGCAGGTGTGGACGCGGCAGGTTCAGCATTTCGGCGGTCTGCACGTCGGAGAAGGCGCGGAACATTTGCTGGAGTTCTGGCAGGTTAGTGAAACGCGCGAAGCGGCTGCGCGGACGCAATCCCGCGCCGTCCGGGGAAATTTCCATGGTGTCGATGACTTCGCCGAAGGTGGCCGCCCAGGCGTCGAAATGCTCCAGTCCCCGGCTGCGCAATCCCTCCGGGTCGAGGAATTTCTGCATGGTGTACATCTCGACCATACTGTTGGAAATCGGCGTCCCCGTGGCGAACGTCACCCCATGCCCGGCATGTTGCTCGTCGAGGTAACGCGCTTTCATGAACATGTCGAAAGCGCGCTCGCTGCCTCCGGTCTGGATGCCGGCAACGCGGTCCATCTTGGTCGGCGTTTCGAGGTTCTTGAAATAATGCGCCTCGTCGATGAAAACGTGATCCACTCCAAGCTCGTCAAACACCAGCCCGTCATCCTTCTTGTTCTCGGCCAGCAGTTTCACCAGCCGTTCCGCCCGCGCCGCTTTCTGCTTCTCGATGGTTTTCATGAGATTGCGGCTGGCTCCCTTTGCACCGGCATGTTCGCGTAGCAACTGGTCGTATTCGGCGATCTGCTCGCGCAGGAACTTGACCTGGCAGTCTTGTGACATGCCGATGCGCTCGAAACTGCTGTGGGTGACGATGATGCCGTCCCACTCGCCGCTGGCGATCTTGGCGGTCAGCACCTTGCGGCGCTCGCGGGTGAGATCCTCCTTGGCGGCGACGAGGAGCTTGGCATTGGGATAAAGCTGCATGAATTCGCGGAAAAACTGTTCCAGCAAATGATTGGGCACCACGTACATCGGTTTTTTGATGAGCCCGGCCTGCTTCATCTTCATGCCGGTCGCGGCCATCGTGAAGGTCTTGCCCGCGCCGACCGTGTGGGCGAGCAGCGTGTTGCCGGAACTCATGCCGCGCCACACCGCGTCGTTCTGGTGGGGACGGAGCTTCAGGGCCTGGTTCATCCCCGGAAAATCGAGATGCGAGCCGTCGAAGAGGCGCGGACGCAAATTGTTGTAGGTGTCGTTGTAAGTCCGCACTAAGCGCTCGGTGCGGTCGGGATCGGTGAATACCCAGGCGCGGAAGCTTCTCCTTGATGAGCTTCTGCTTCTCGCGTGCGGCCAGCGTCGCTTCCTGGTTGATGACGCGCTCCTCGCGGTCGCCGTGGTCGATCGTGTCGTAAATGGTCGGCGTTTTCATGTTCAGCGCCAGTTCCAGAAGCCATGTGCCGTTGGCACGCGGCGTGCCGAACTCGGACGTGGCGCCGACCGATACCTTGGTGGCATAACTGGGCTCGATGCTCCACACCGCATCCTTCACAGATGCGCGACGGGAATCGACGACGGATCGACACGGAACAGCTTCGCTGCGAACGCCTCGATGTCCTTGGGCGGTATCCACGGGGCTCCGAGATTGGCATCGATGTCGCCAGGCAGCACGTCTTCGGGCTGGACGGCCCGCAGCGCCTCGGCGTTGCGGGCATAAGCCGGGCCAGCCTGTTCGGCGGCGGCAAGCTTGGCACGCACATTGCCGGAGAGATAGGCATCGGCGGTTTCCCAGTGTTTCGATTCAGGGTCGCGGAAGATCAGGTCGCCCAACTCGGCAATGACCTGATCTTCCGGCTTGCCGTAGAGGGTGGCAGATGTAAGGCAAGTCGACCGTGCCTCGTCTGGTTGAGGGAGACAAGCAACCCTTCCTCGGCGCTGCGCACATGGGTGACGGGCGGGGTTTTGCCGACCACGTCCTTCTGCATGATGGCGGCCTTGGTCGCCTTGCCGGTCGCCTCGTCGTAATCCTCCAGCGACATGACCAGCATGGCATCCGGGTCTTCCCGGAATTTCACGAGGTTGGGCATGCGGCGGATGATGTTGCCGTCGGAGGTTTCGCCGAAGGTGGTCTTGTTGATCGGGCCATAGGTGGAGACGAACTGGTCATAGGCGCGGTCCAGTTCCCGGCGCGCCTCATCGCGGTTGGCATCGGGCCAGCCCTCGTTCTGGGATTGCAGCACGCGGCGCGCACGGTCGCGCAGGCCCACGAGAGCGGCAAGACGCTTGCCGACCAGCGTGCCGTCGGCTTTCAGGGTCGTGCCGCCATAGACGACTGGCTATGCCCTGGCCGTCTTGTAATTGGTGGATGACCTTATCATCGCCGACGAAGAAACTGCCTTCGTCGATGTGGCGTTCTTGCGGCGGTGGCGTGAACGCCGGTGCCTTGGATTTCTGGGACCGGTCGGGCTTTGCGGGAGCTCGAAGCGGGGCAGGCGTCCGATGGCCTCCTTGAACTGCTCGGCCAGATCGCCGTTGCCGGTGACGCTGTAGCCTTCGCCGCCATAGAGGCGGTCTTTGCGGCTCCAGTTGCCCAGCACCATTTCAGGATGGTTCGGGAAATAGCGGTTGATCGGTGACCTCTGCGCCTTCGACTCGCAAGCGTGGCCATGCCGCAGCCAGTCCGGGTCAACATGGCGGGCCGGTTCGCCCCGGCGCGCACTTGCGCAGGAAGACGATGTCGGTGACGACGGCGGTGCCTTCCCGCTTGAACGCATCGGACGGCAGGCGGATGGCTCCGACGAAATCGGCCTTCGAGCCCAGATATTCGCGGATAGCGGCATTTTGCTTGTCGAGCGTGAAGTGGGTCGTCACCAGCGCCATCATGCCGCCGGGCTTCAGGGCATCGATGGATTTGGCGAAGAAGAAATCGTGCAGGGACAGTTTCTGGCCGCGATAGTCGAGCTTGAGGTCGGCAAACGGCACATTGCCGACGACGGCATCGATGCGCTCCTCGGGCAGCCTGGTGTCGCGGAAATTCTCGATGCGGATGTCGTGGCCGGGGTGGAGGGCTCTGGCGATGCGCCCCGAGATGGAATCCATCTCGACGCCGATGAAGCGATGCCTTGGGCTGCGCCGTAGCTCATGAAATTGCCCGTGCCGCATCCAGGTTCCAGGATCGTGGCGCCCTCGGGCACGCCAAGCCGGGCGATGGCCTCGTGGATGCCGGAGATGACGGTCGGGGAGGTATAGAAGGCATTGAAGGTGGTGCGCTTGGCGCTGTCGTATTCCTCGGTCGAGAGCAGTGATTTCAACTCCTCGCCCAGGGCTTGCCAGTTGGCATCCTTGTAGCGTTCGGTCACCGGGTCGGGAAAGAGTGTAAGGGCGACCGGCCCGAAACCGCCGAAGCGGGCAAGCACCTGTTTTTCTTCCGACGTGGCCGGGCGGTGGGCTTGCTCGATGGCCTGTAGCGTGCGGATGGCGGCGATGATGTCGCGGGCCTTGCTCTTCTCGCCGCTGGCGATCCCGGGAGGTGCCGGTGGCTGACTGGAGGGAGTATGGGTTTCTGGTATGGTCGGCTTTGGCGACTGCGGCGGGAGAGGTGTGTCGGGGGACGGGTCGGAACAATGTCGAACAGGCTGCGCGGGATTCGCGGAGGTTCGTGGACCGCAGGAGGCTCGCGTACCGCGACGGTCGGTTCATCTATCTCGGGCGGGGGGCGTGTATCGGTGGTGGACTGGTCGGGCGCGGGATCGAAAAGGCTGGGCTGGCGCGATGCTTTACTTTTTCGGCGAAGGACTTTGGATGAAAGCCATTGCCTTGTCCAGTGACAGTGGTTCCTGGTCGTCCGGCGGTAACGCGGAGGGCAAACGATCCTCCAGTTCTTTCACCGCTATTTCCATTGCTTCGCTGGCTATCTGGGTCCGGTCGCGGTCGGGATTCATCTCCAACAGGTGATCCGTCCAGGCGAAGTGGCTTTCCCTCAGTTCCAGTGCGCAGCGTTCCAGGGTCGGAAGTAGCCGTCGCGTCAGCCGTAGCTGTTCGTGGAGTTCCTTCCTCTCCCTGAGCAGTTCGAGGACGATGGTCATGTACTGCATGGTGGTCTCCTTTGATGGTTGAAGTTACAGGATCGGGCGGATCAGGGGAATCGTCGAAAAGAGAGGGTTGCTTGGGCGGTTTCTTCGGCATACGTCAGTCGCATGCCTCCGTCCGCTGATGACTATCTCTTGCTTGCCGTGTCTCCCGGTGCCATTGTTGTGTGTGAAACTGGCGGAGATGGCGCGGCATGGTCACCTCATCCGGTCATGGTCCCGGCGATGATCGGTCGAACCGAATGCCTCCTTGAGTACATGGCTGGCGGCAGCACCGGCCATAATGATCATGGAGCCGACGGCAACATACTGGAGGATCATCGCCATCCGTTCGTTGCCGCTATTTTTCGCCATTACTTGAGCCTGGGGGCCGAGGTCTTGAAGGTGGAATGTTGGGGGCGATGACATAAGCAAAGTGTAGCACTACTTAAATCTTCGCGCAATCGGCTGATCGCGGTTTTGAGTGGATTTATACGATGAAAACTGAGGAAAACTGCGGCTTACAAGGCAATTAACACGCCGAAAGCCTCTGAAACTCTGGCTTTTTTCTGTTTCAAAATTACGCGGTTTTCATCAGAAAATGGGAACAAATAAATATTTGTCCGTAATTTGATTCATGCCATATCATCTCCGTTTGACATCACTTTCTGGTCATGCCATTATGATCGCGGTTACACAAGTCTTGCAGGCATTATGACTGAACTCCGTATCCGCAATCTCGATGAATGGGTGACTTCTTGGCTGAAGTCGCAAGCGAAACTGCATGGCCGGAGCCTCGAAAAGGAACTGCGCGAACTACTCACCGAAACGGTCCGGTCGCACAAACAACAGATCGCCGATGAACTGCTCACCGGGCTCAATGCCCTTGAGGAGAAGCACGGGCTGTTTGAAGGCAGCACGAAGGGAATCCGCGAGGAGCAGCGATAGCGCGGATGATGATCGTCGATGCCAATGTGGTCGTGAAATGGTTCGTGCCCGAGGCAGGAAGCCGCGAAGCTATTGCCCTGCAATCCGGCCCTCACAATCTTGCGGCTCCCTCCTTGATCCGGACGGAAGTAGCCGGTGCGATTTGCCGGGCTCGCGGGGCAATTCCCGCGCTTGAGCAAAGCCGAGGCTGACCAACTATGTTCACGCTGGCTCGCCCTGCTGGGGCAACGGGTCCTGGAACTCGTTACCGATGAAACCCTGTTGCAAAATGCGTGCGGGCTGGCACTATCGCTCAGCCATCCCTTGGCCGACTGCCTTTACCTGGAACTGTCACAGCGATGGAATATCCCGCTGGTCACCGCCGATCGCGTCTTCCGCGACCGGGTCGTGGAGCGATTTCCGAAAGTGCGGCTGCTCAAGGGCATTGAGCCGCAATGAATCAGATCAAGACATCTGATTCCCAGTCGGGGCGACTGCTGTGTGGGTGAAGGCAGGCTAGCGAATTCGTGTCCCATCACCAGGTTTTCCTGGCGCAGACGGCTTCACCGATTCTCCTCGCGTAAAACTGCCACTGAGTTTAACATCAGGAGCAGTAGCTTCGGCGATACGAGTTGCAAGGGAGGTATCGATCATTGGCGGTGTGTTTCTTGCCCTATTGTTCTGCAAGTCTTCCATGATTGGAGGCATCATTCCGCGATTCGGGTTCACATCTGTGGCACTCGCGGCAATGCGATCCAAAGGGGTCGGCTGTTGATTCGCGACACTTGCTTGTGTTGCCGCGATAAGAGGATTGCCTGTCAATGCTCCTGAAACGGCACCAACGACCGTGTTCGTGGTGCGGCTTCGGTTTGTGGTTTGGAGTGCGTCACGCGCTTCCGCAATCGCCCTGCTCATCCTCGTTGCCTCATCATCTGCCATAACGACTCCTCTTGAAGCTATGACATCAATCTTACCATTTTAGTGTTAAGGATTTATGACAACACGATACCATCATAACCCGTTGTAATTTAATGGTGCTGTTGCTGAAAAACCGCTTGGTGCCACCCGTGCGGTTGGAGAAACGCCTACCCTCGTATGATCTCCAATGGCTGTCGCTTAATTATGATACTGGCCCACGCTCACATATAGCCCGTTACCATTTTGAGCGATCGAATGGGTCAGACTTGAATTAAACTGGGACCACGCCGCATAGTTGTTGTTGCCTGTTTGCGTGATGCTGGCGTTATCGCTACCCCCCGGTTGGTAAATTTGCCCAACATTGTTGTTGCCGGTTTGCGTGACCGAGGCGGTGTTACTGCTGCTGGGCTGATAAATATACGATTGGTTCCCGCCGCCGCTCTGCGTAGACGAAGCGATGTTGTTGCTGCCGACCTGGTAAATACCGGCGATGTTGCGGGTGGCTGTCGTACTGCCTGCCGAAGTATTATCCTGGGTAATCCATGCCTGGTTTGAATTGCCGGACTGGTATCCTTCCGCATAATTGAGACCGGTTTGAGTGACCGTGAGTTCATTATCGTTTCCGATCTGGGTCGAATAAAGAAGATTGGCGTCGCTGGCTACATTCGATATGGTCTCCGTCTGCTTGACCTCAAGCTGGTTATCGTTGCCGGACTGGCTGGAATCGATGAGATTGGGGGCCTGGTTTCCGCTGGGGGCTACCTGCGTCAGGTTCGCGCTATTGTCCGATCCGGACTGGTTGACGCGGGCGAAAGCATCCTGGCCTTTCTGGTCGATGACGGCGCTATTGGAGGTGCCATCCTGCTGGTACATGGCCCCGTTGAACGTGCCGTACTGACTGACTGCCAGCGTATTGCCGCTTCCGTTTTGTCCGTCCCATGTCGCATAATCGGCATTGACCTTGCCGAAGGCCACCACGCCGTTGGTAAACGAGACTGTGCCGCCTTCGCTGTTGGCACCGGTTACTAGGTTATTGCCGCTCAATGAGCCCTGCGCTGTCTCTAAAACATTGACACTGTTGCCGGTGCCCGTCTGCGGCAGGACCGCATAGTTCAGGGTGGAGGCGCTCGTTCCGCCATCCTGGGCAACAGTGATGGCGTTATTGGCGCTGCCGGAGCCGCTGATCGTGCTAACCAGAGCTTCGACGCCGGACTGGCTGACGGTGGCCGTCTCGCCGGTGCCGACCTGTGTGATGGCAGCATAAGCACCACCGAGTGTCTGAGTGACGCTTATGTTATTACCCGATGCGGAAGAACCGCCGCTCTGGGTGATGTAGGCCTGCTCGCCCGCGCCATTCTGGCTGACGGATACGGTCAGGTTGTTGTTTGCGCCCTGGCTCTGGTCGATGTTGGCAACGTTGCAATAGGTGCAATCGACGGAGAAAACATTCTGCGCCTGGTTGATCGTGTCGTTGATATCGTTGCCTGTCGCTTTGACGTTGGAGATATTGCCGTTGAACTGGTTGGTTTTCACTGCCACATCGGTGCTGTTCTGGTCGAGGTAGACGTTGGAGATATTGCCGCCCTTATGCGTGCCGTTGGAGTCGGTAATAGCGTCTTCGGCTACATCCACCATTTCCTGGGTTGTATTCACCTGGTTCCCACTGCCCGATACGGTTTGCCCCAAAGTGTTTTCATCGCCCTTCTGGACGCCGAGAGCGGTGTTGCCGCTGCCTGAAATGATCTGGTTTGAGTCGTTATGATCCGCCTGGTTTATGGCTTGGCCATTGCTTGCTGCGGCGGTTTGGGAGTTGCCCGCGTACATTCCGACAGTGTTGCCGCTGCCGGTATTGCTGATGAAAAAGCTGTTACCCGTGCCGTTCTGCTGGAAATTGGCGGAGTTGTTGCTGCCCGCATTCTCTACTACGTAGCCGTTATTGCCGGTTCCGGCCACAAGTCCGTACACGGTATCGCCGTTGCTCTGCGCCGTATTGACGTCGGTGCCTTCCGTGTTGCCTGAGGACTGCGTAATGGATACCGCGTTCTGACCGCCTGCCAGTGCCAGTTGCGGCAAAGTGGAAAGGGCGGTGAAGGCCAGTAGTGCTAATGACTTGGGCGAAATGTGCATGGGCGGCTCCTATTCAATGCTGATTGGCGGCTAGCTTAAAGATGTGCTTGGTAGTCCAATTGTAAATGATTGTCAATCGAAATTAACCTTATCTTAATCTTAATGTTGGAGGTCTGTGTGGCGGCACAGACGAGGACAAGCAGCGATTTCCTCATGTTGAAGAGAGGGGTGATTACGAAGAGCCAAGGGACCAATAGGGGCTTCCCACCCCAGCCTGATGCATTGGCTTCGGGCCGACGCCCATCGCCCCGAATTCCCGGTCGCGTATCCCAAACTGCGGTCATGGATGCCGCAGCGTGGGCAGAACGGGAATTCGAGAAGGTGGCCAACCGCATGGGTGTTGTGGCCAGTATGAGAAAATTCATTGCTATTCAGGCCAGAGCCCAAGCTGTCTGCCATCGGTCTCCCACACGATACCCCCGCTATTCGCTCGGTAGATGTCGCCAGGCAGGCCGAACGGATCGCGCAGCGAGTCCAGGCAGGTTCGGGTACGAACCAACCAGGCTGACCAGTCCACCACAGGAGCGAGAACCTCCTCGGCGGCTGGCGGCCATCGATCGTCTGGAGCCCCGGCCAACACCCCGGCCACTATCTCCTCGAAGCGTCGGCGAGCTTCTTCCTCGCCGATACGCCGATGGAACATGATCGCCAATCTTCTGGCGACCGCGATTGTCAGCCGGTGATCGCCGTCCGGGTTGAGTGACGCATAGACCTTCAGGTTCTCTATGGCGAGGTCATCAAATCGCCGTTCGACATAATCCACAGCCCGCCGATAGAGGCCCGCCCTCCGCTCGAACACTTCCTGCCGGATCGGGTCTAGCTCAGTCTGCTGAAAGTCAAGAGGAACATTAAAGTTACTCCGGCGTCGGGTGGGCCTGCCAAGGAGGTGGCGCACGCTCAAGGGGGATCGCTTCGCTAACGGTAGTGCCTGCCAGGATTCCGTTCACGGCAACGTAGGTAAAGCCATCGCCCTGCCAGTCATCGCAAACTCGAAACGCATGAGGGTCCACTCGGAAAGCCCAAAAGACGAGATCCAGCGTCCGGGTGGCCGGGTTTGCCGACGCCATGAGGACATGCTCGAAAGGTGTTTCTGGGAAGACTATCTCTCGCCGGAGGTCTTCATACAACGCAAGATACTCGGGCTCGTACTGCAAGCCGAGGACGAAGCGTTGCATCAGAAGAGGGTCTACCCGGTCATTCGACATGACCGAACGCCGCACGAATTCGCGCACAGGCTGCAAGGCCGACGATCGAGTGAAACGGTCGGGGTCGGAACGCAGCAGGTGGTCAAAAGTGAGGAGCAAACTCTTCAGTGCCGCAAGCTCGATTTCCTGACAGATGGACGCTCGTTGTGGGTGCAATACGTCTTGGCTCGGCGGCATGACATTCGTCCGGTGTTCCGTCACGCCGGGAGGCCAATTTTGCTCGATGATGCGCCTCATGGCAGCCTCGTCAGCCCCGAGTACCGCTCTTGGCCGGTTCGTCTCGGGGTCGCGATCGATGACCGCTGCCCCACGCATGGTAAGGTTCCCCTGGCCGTCGATGATGTAGCGGCCCGGTTGACCGGGTATCCGGACCGCTTGATCGCCTGCGCTGCTGGCACCTGGGGGCGCTGGGCCGAGAATCGCCATGGTATCTGCGTAGACGTTGCGGATGTAGGTGTCGATCAACCCGCCGCAACGCTCGTTGAAGGCATCAGAGGACACCGCGCGAGAGCGAATCCGTCCACCGAGGGAGCGCTGAATCGTATGTTCAATCCGAGTGGCTTCACTCAACTCGGCATCCGTAAACAAACAGCGTGTCATATCATCCCCTCATCCACGCATTTGGCAGGAGCAAATCCTCCCAAACAAAGACGCGCAATTCGTCGGCAAGGTTCAGGAAGCCGGAGGTGACGATATTTTAGACGAATAGATCGGCGGCAAACGAATTGAGATGAGATGTCCCGTCAGCAGGAGGAGAAACCGTTCTGCCAGCAAACCGGCGAACGAGCCCGTTTGTAGGCTGGCTGGAACGGTTCCATCTTGCCTATGCAGAGCATAGGGAAGACGCCTGAACACAAAGATTAGACAATCTCATCTCAGAAACAATCAACATAGACCACTACAAACAGATCAATCCAGCGGGCTGAAATGGCCTGATTCCGGGCATGGAATCAGGTTCGCAACGAGAAGCGAACCCGCTTAGGATGGGCGGGGTAATGGAAGATTTCGGAGTGTTTGGAACAAGAGAAAATCGGGATGCGGAAGACAAGCCGGGCCGCTCGCCGCAAGCGCGTCTCGCGGGTGATGCCGGGCTTGTAACTTTTGTGTCTGACGCGAAACGCTTCGGAGCGTTTCACCGAAAGGAAACGAGGCTCAAAAGCAAGTGCAGGAATGGGTCAAGAATGACCGGATCGGAAGGGGCTTGGTGAGAGTAAAAATCGCAGCAAACCGAGGCAGGCTGCGGGGAGCATAGGAGTGTTAACAATTCGTTAACGAAGTGGTGATATTCTAAAATTGGGAATGCTTCGCATCTCGCAACAAGTCAGTGCCAACGACGCCAAACGCTATTACGCGACCGCCGACTATTACAGCGAGGGTCAGGAAATCGTCGGCCTCTGGGGCGGCAAATCCGCCTCCCGGCTGGGCCTGTCCGGGACGGTGGACAAGTTCTCCTTCGAGCGGCTTTGCGACAACCTCGACCCGCGCAACGGCCAGCCGCTCACGGTCAGGACCAGGTCCGAGCGGACGGTCGGTTACGACTTCACCTTCTCCGTCCCCAAATCGGTGTCGTTGCTCTATGCCACAAGCGGTGACCAGGACATTCTCGAAGCCTTCCGCATCGCGGTCGATGAGACCATGCGCGAGATCGAGACGGAGATGAAAACCCGCGTCCGCATGGGCTTTCAAGACACCGACCGAAGGACCGGCAATATGGTCTGGGCCGAGTTCATCCATACCACCTCGCGTCCGGTGGACGGATTGCCCGACCCGCAACTCCACGCCCATGTCTTTGTCTTCAACACCACATGGGACGGCAAGGAACATCGCTGGAAGGCCGGTCAGTTCCGGGAACTGAAACGGGACGCTCCCTACTTCCAAGCGGCGTTCCGGGTCCGGCTGGCCAACAAGCTCCGGGATCTCGGGTTTGGCGTCGAACGCAAGCGGGACGATTTCGAGATCGCGGGCATCTCAGCGGATGTGCTGAAACGCTTCTCGCGCCGCACAGCCCTCATCGAGAAAGTGGCCGAGGAACGGGGTATCGTCGATGCGGACCGTAAGGCGGAACTCGGGGCAGAAACCCGGGAGGCGAAAGGCAAAGCCCTGAACTGGGAAAGCCTACGCAAGGCATGGAACGCCCGCCTTTCCGACGAGGAACGAGGCCTCCCTTGCCGCCGTTCACCGGCGTGAAGGGGAGGCAGAGAGGCCGGAGCCGGGCCACACGCTGGCGGTCAACCATGCCATCGATCATAGCTTCGTGCGTGAGGCGGTGGTCCCCGAACGAAAGCTACTGACTGAAGCGCTGAAGCGCGGGCTTGGCTCCGTCACGGTGCAAGCAACAGCCAAGGAACTGTCGGGGCGTCCTTTGATCCGCAGCGAGGTCGCCGGTCGTGACGTGGCGACCACGAAAGAGATGCTGGCGCTTGAATCCCGTCTGGTGGCCTTCGCCCGTCAAGGGAGGGGCCGTTGCCGACCGCTTTCCGATCCGGCGCGGCCTTGTTCGCGGGATTGGTTCAACGATGGCCAGAAGGCAGCGGTGAAGCATGTGCTCGGCTCGCGTGACCGGGTGACGCTGATTCGCGGCGTGGCCGGGACCGGCAAAACCACCCTGGAGCAGGAGATCGGGGAGGCGCTGGCCGAAGCGGGCCGTCCCGTCGTTGCCATGGCGCAGTCGGTCAAAGCAAGCCGGGAGGTATTGCGGCAGGAAGCAGGCTTCGCCAATGCCGACACGGTGGCCCGGTTCCTGAAGGATCGGGAGATGCAGGAAGCCGCCAGGGGCGGGGTGATACTGGTCGATGAGGCAAGCCAGCTTGGCACGCGGGATATGCTCGAACTCTTCGACGTGGCGGGAAGCGTAAACGCCCGCGTTATCCTCGTTGGGCGACCGCAGGCAGCATCGCAGCGTCACGGCGGGCGAGCCGCTGAAACTGATAGAGGAGCGGGCGGGCCTGCCCGTGGCGGAGGTGACGGACATCCTCCGCCAGCAGGGCGACTACAAGAAAGTGGCCAAGGCGCTGAGCGAAGGCCGTGATCGATGAGGCGTTCGAGGAACTGGATAAGCTCGGCTGGATCAGGCAGGTCGAGCGATGAAGACCGCTACCAGCAACTGGCGGCAGCCTATCTTGCGGCGGTCGAGGAGAAGCGGAAGGACGGCGAAGCCGAAGTCAGCGCTGGTGGTGTCACCGACCCATGCGGAAGGCGAGCGGCGTCACCGATGCGATCCGCGACGGGCTGAAGGCGAAAGGCAAGCTCAGCGATGAACGCCTCGTCCAAGTCTGGGGGCCGGCACACCTGACCGATGCCCAGAAGACCGATCCAACGGAATACACCGTGGCGATCTGGTCCAGTTCCACCAGAATGCCAAGGGTTTCGACAAAGGCGCACGCCTGATCGTGGGTGAGGATGACCTGCCTCCACTCGAGCTTGCCGACCGCTTCGAGCTGTACCGACCCGTGCAGCTTGCCCTCGGTGTGGGAGACCGCATCCGCATGACGGCGGGTGGGAAAACCAAGGACGGCAAGCATCGCCTGTCCAATGGATCGTTCCTGACTGTCGAGGGGTTCACCAGACGGGGCGATATCATCGTCGATCACGGATGGGTCATCGATAAGGAGTTCGGGCACTTCACCCACGGCTATGTCGTTACCAGTCACGCCAGCCAGGGCGCGACGGTCGATAAGGTCTTCATCGCCATCGCCAATGAGTCAGTGCCGGCGACAGACCAGCGGACTGCCTATGTCGCCGTTACGCGCGGCAGGGAGCAAGCGGTGATCTTCACGGAAGACACGGCGGAATTGCTCGACGCCATGAGCCGTCCCGACAATCCGATGTCGGCGACCGAGCTTGACGGGCAGCGTCCTGACAAGGCCATCCATCGCGAGAACCGCATGAAACAGTCGAGAAACGTCGCGTTGCAGGCATCTGCCACAAAGGACTCGCAGCAGGAGGCGGACCATGCCTGATGAGAAGCTAAGCCATCGGGAGCGGTTGCGCCGCAACGCGGATCCCAGCGACACCGGGCAAGTGCGCGGGAAGGAATCGGATGGTGATGGTAGCGAGGGAGCTTGCCCGGCGTTCGGCTATCTGCGCGGCCTGCGCGAACACGCAGACGCGGTCGAACTTCGGTTCCGCAACGGCAACAGCACCTGGTTCCCTTACAACTGGCTCGGCAACTGGTCGTACAATCCGTCCGATGGCCTGCTCATGAAGTTCTCAGGCGATGTTGTCTACTTGGTGCTGATCCACGGGAGCAATCTCGACCGTCCGCTTGCCGATACTCCGGTGAACCTGACGACCGCCGGTTTGCAGCGTCATCGCGTTCTCTGGGTAAGGGAAATGACCGAGGAGGAAATCCGGCAAATTGGCGAGGCTGGACCGACCATTGACAGTATTGAGGTGGCAGAGTTCGAGTCGCACGAGGACTTGAAGGAATGGCTGGAAAAGAAAGCGCCGGGGTTCTTGCGGTAACCTGCTCACTCCTGCTCTTCGGAATACGGCATCAAAAAGTCCGGAATGTATTGCGGTTCATCCCATGCCTGTGTCCAGGGTGCGGCGGCTCTGTCCAGGGCGTTCTGGAATGCTTTATCTTCCGATACGGAGAACAGTGTGCGGGCAAGGAAAGTATGGATGCGATTCACCACGCCAGTCATGAGTGTTTTCATTTCCTCCTGATTGATGCGCGATACCTGATTCCACGGTATTTCCCGTCCTTCGGCGTCAACCACCTTCACGTCGGAATAATCGCCGGAGCGGGTAACGGGTGAGAAACCGGCATGGAGTTTTTCCAAATAGCCGCGCCGGACGCAAGCAGCGGCCATCAACTTGGCAAACTCAGTTTGTGATTTCTTCAGGTTCAATCTCATCGCTTCCTCGCTGCTTTGGTCCCGCCACAGCAGGATGCTGTGAAATGTGCAGAATTTTTCGATCATGTATGGTGCGGGCGATCGGACTTGAACCGATACTCCGTTAGGAACGGAAACCTAAATCCCGCGCGTCTGCCAGTTCCGCCACGCCCGCCCGATAACATCTTGTAACATCGAAAAGAGATTCCGCAACAGATATTCCGTTCATTCGGTTTCTTGAGGAGCGGATTTGTCCGGTTTTACTTTGAACGGGTTCGACTTTCGGACATTGATGGCTGCTGCGTCCAGCGTGTTCTTGATGTGGGATGCGTAGTATTTTTCGATCATCTCGACACTTGTGCGGCAGTTTTTGGCAATCTGATAGATGTCGGCTCCTTCCATCAGCCGCAGGCAGATGTATGTATGCCGCAGGCTATAGGCGGTCCGGCGGTTGCCGTCACGATCGAATTTCAAAGTGAGTTCCTCCAGAATGATATTGAACAAAGTCACGTTGGGTCTTACCGAAAATCCGATCCTTTGGCTGCGGTTTCTTGCGTTTCCGCAACCGCTCAAAGGGCATGACTGCTCCGTTCATGCTTTTGCAGTAACCAACACCGCGCTTGCCGCGTACTTCGATTTCGAGGATGCGTTCGCCCGTTGCTTCATCGGTAACGATGGCAACGTCTCGAAATTCGAGGCGGGCGGCCTCGTCCGGCCTCAAGCCAGTGTTAGCCATGAAAAGAACATAGTCGTGCAAGTTCTCGCACGCCGCTTTCCACCGAGGATTTTTCGGGCTTTTCGCCCGTGCGCGAGTTGCTTCGTAGAGCTGTTTATACTCTTCTGGGGAGAACCATGCCCGGTGCGTAATCTTGCCGGAGGTTTTGTAAGGCGCGGAAATATCAGGCAAAAACGGAAGCCATCCGTGGCGGTTGGCTGTCTTTAGAACTTGCCGCAACACCACAAGTTCCTGTTGAAGCGTACTTCGTGCTGGCCGAAGGGGTTTGCCAGTCTTCTTATCCTTCCGGGATGTTGCCCGATGGATACGATAGTCCTGAACCAAACCCGGCGTTATCCCTGACAGGAGCTGTGTCGCCGAAAAAGGGAAGCAAGTGAACTCGAAGCCGGTCTTTCACGCCCTCCACGTATTTCGGGCTGCGTTCGCCGGCAGTAATGATTTCATACTCGACAAGGAACTGTTCGGCAGCCTGCCGAAAAGTCTTTCCGCCATTAAGCTCGCCTGAACGAACTTTGACCTTGAGGCCGAGATACCAGTCCTCGGCAAAGTCTTTTGCCAGTGCGAGGCTCTCCTCCTTCGTGGAGACTCGTCTGTTCTTGCCTCCAAGATAGGTTGAGCATTGCCAATAGCTGCTGTTCTCACGACGGTAGAGATGCAGTCTTCCTCCCATCATTTCGTGATGCTCTGGCATGTGGGGCCTCCCTGCCCAGAAAAGGCGTAGAAAGTGTGTAAAATGTGTAAGACATGTGTAAGACTATTTACGGATGATGTCAATTAGAAAGCGGCTGATTTACTGGTGTTTTTGTACAATTTTGAGTTCAATCTACTGGATTTAGGTTCTGATGCAATGTAGTGTATAATACTGATTTATATTGATTATTTATCCAAACAAGTCTGTATGTGTAAGAGAGTGTGTAAAATAGTGGCATTTTTGCACTTTTCTAGTTTCGACACCGATCTCTACCCACAACCTATAGACGGGAAAACGTGAGAGGCCGGTGCTTTCAAGCGGATTTTACACGCTGATTGTCCGGTCGTTGCCGCCTTACCGTGTAGTGGCTGGAACGGTTCCATTCCTATGCGGTGGAACAAGACACCATCAAGAAAAACAGCCGTATGAGATAAACGGCTGTAAATAAACGAAATTCGCATTATTTCTGTAACGGTTGCTGCCCGTGGAGGTACTCGGCAGCGCGGCTGGCGTGGGAAGCGGCGGTGAAAATTGCCCGCTTGTCGGCCTTGAGTACCTTCAACCAGCAATTCAGGTAGGCGGCATGGTCGGGTAACACTTCCGGGGTGATGCCGAGGTCAGCACACAGAAAAGCGGCTCCGAGTTCCGCAACCAGTTCTTCCATCGCGTAGCCATCATCTCCGAACCGCTTGGAATCGAATGACCGGTTAAGGCGGTTTTCGTGCTTGGTCCAGTGGACCGATTCATGGGCTCGGGTCGCGTAATAGCTTTCCCGGTTCTCGAAGCTCTCGTAAGGCGGTAGCTGGATGAAATCGGCGGAAGGGGCATAGAACGCCCGGTCGCCTCCGTGCCTTGTGTCGGCCTTGGTTTCGGTGAAGAAGGTTTCCGCCTGCGTCAGGCGTTCGGTCAGATTTTTCGGAGCTTCCGCCGTGGCAAAGTAGGGACTGGGCAAACCTTCAATCTGCGCGGCATTGAACACCGTATAGGCTTTCAGGAACGGGATGCGCTCGGTGGTTTCTTCGCCAGTCTGGCTATCGGTTTCGGTTCTCTCGAACGTGTTGGCATAGACTACCGTCGCGCCATTCTCTCCTTTGCGGACGAATCCGTTAAGCTCTTTGGCCTGGTTGAAGGTCAGCCAGATCGGGCAGGTATAACCGCGCTCGAACGCGGTGAGCCATAGCACCAGCACGTTAACGCCTTGGTAGGGTTGGCCGGTGTTGCGCAACGGTCGCGTGATGCTCCCGGCTGCGTGGGCGGCGTTCCATGGCTGGTGCCACGGTCGGACGCCGTTTTCGAGTTGGGTGACAATGTCCGCCGTGATGCGGGTGTAAACGTCCGGGCGGGAGGAGGTCGTCATGGTCGATGCTCCGTTCTTTGAATGGATGGGTTCGGTTCGATCTCGCGCGCGAACGACCGGAACGGAGGCCACTTGACAAGGGGGGAGCGGGGTCAAGGACGGGCCGGGTGGAGGGGCCACGTCTGCACAAGCGAGGCTTTGCGAGCGCGGAAGATGGGGAGGTGCCGCCACGGACGCCGGAGGGTATCCTTGATGCCGCTGGGGGAGTACCCCTGTTTTGTGTGTGAGCGTCGAAACCTGCTCTGGATCAGAGGGTGAAACGGTCGATGGGCTGGTGGGTGTCATGGCGGATTCCTTTCCGAATACGAGTCAATAGTCCTCTGGCAGCAGGATCGTCGTGACCGAACGGTCCGATTCGGTGATGATCCAGAAGCGTCCGTTGCCTTCGCCGTACACCGAACACAGCCTCTCTCCGTGTTCGAGGCCATCGTCATTGGCTTGAGCGTCCTCCGGGCAGACATTGCCCCAGTCGCCATTGGCGTGGCGGGCTAACCCTTGCGCGATGTCGGCAGCGTTCAGCCGGTGAGCGGCGTGGCTCGTGATGACGGTTTGGCCTAAGGGAAAGCGAATCCTCCGCCGGGTCTTGCTCACTTGATCGGCGCGACTGGCCGCCCGGGTGCCGCCATCCGGCATGTGAATCCGTCCGGCAGCAATCAGGTCGCGGGCACGCCGTCCGTAATGGCCCTGAAGTTTCCAGGCGAGGCCGCTATCGACAAGGTGCTGGAACAAGTCGATCGTCTCCGCTTCGTCCAGTTCGTCCGCTTCGTAACGCATCAGTGCGGATACCGAATCAAAAGTATGTTCATCCGAGGAATCATTGGGTTTGTCAGCCATACAGTAGTCTCCTTTGCTCGATTGTCTGGCTCCGCCATCGGGGCCTTGCGGCACGCCTGCCGAACCCGCGTGAGACGGGAGCGCTAGCGTCCGGTCAAGCGAAAGGCCGAAGGCTTCCGCCTGCGGAAAGCGGCCTTGGCAGCTTGACCGGCCCGGCGGCGGGTTCAGAAGTGCCGCCGGTCAAGGCCACAGGCGGGGCAGAGAATAACGAAAGGAAGAGTTCGGCGAGGCCATGTGAAATGCCATCGGTGGCATTGAAGCAATGAAGCAGTCAGGCAGAGGGATGGAAATACACATCGATGCGTTGATCGATGAGGGCCAGAAGCAGGTCGCTATTGGGCAGCGGATCGCAGCGGGTAAGATCCTCGCGCAGGCGCTGCAACGCCTGGACGGCGACCTTGGCACGGTAACCCAGACGGATGGGCAACGGAAAAGAGTGAAGATCGTCAGGGGCGGGAAGGCGTTGGGCGACAACGTAGCCGACCGCCTCTTCCCAGAAGCCTTGGCTTAGGCGCAACTCTGCGCCCTCGGGATTGATGACGCTCCAGATGGCATCGTCCGGTAATGGCCCGGCGGTCGCCATGCGCTGGTAGAAACGCAATCCATAAAGATCGAACAGGTAGAGTTGCAGGCCCTTTTCCTTGGCATGGGCTTTCACGGGCCGGAAGCGTTGGATAAAGTTGGCCGGTAACTCGTAGTTCAGCCGAAGCGGTGTGCGGGAGGACATGGCGCGATCCTTTCAGGAAAGGGCGGGCTTTCGCCCGCCCGATCTTGTCATGCTGCTTTACGAGTCTTTTTGGCCTTGGCCGGTCTGGTCACGCCACTGCTGAATTCCATGCCTTCGGGAAGCCAGCGGGTGAGTTTCTCTACCTGCTCCGGAGTCCGGCCAGCTTGGGCCGGGTCGGCAAACGCCCGATCCAGTTGCTCGGCGAGGAAGGTTTTCTTGTCACCGGCTCGCAACTGCGCCCACGAATCCCCCAGCATCTCGCGGCCAATCGCGAGTAACTGTTCGCGGCGCAAACGCCCCAGATAGTTGTCCTTGCCGGGACGCCAGTAACCCGCCACATCCGCTCCCGTGCGGGAAAGCACCGCATCAAAGGCGGTGATCCCGTCGCCTTCGTCACTCCCGAGGGTGGGTTGCAGTGTCAGCGCCACGCAGAAGGCGAACAGCTCCTGCTTTGAAGCGTCCGGAAGGGCGCAAAACGCCTCGAAGCGTGCGGCTTCTGATGCAGGCTTGAGCCACGACACCGGCAAGGATGCCTTGATCTCGTCAAAGGCAGAACCGGCCAGCGTCTCTTCCTTCGGGCTCGTCCGGTTGGAAGGATGCCGCTTGAATTGCACGTTCGGGCCGTCCAGCGGAGAAGCATCGCCGAGGATGCCGCTTGCCACATGAAAGACGCAATAGTCGAAGGCAAGGGCCGGGTGCTTTGCCATCTCGACCTGGGCAATCTGCAAGCGGTAACCCGCAAGGTCGCGGCGCAGCGATTCGGACATCCCGCCATTGCGTGCGACCGGCACCGCTTCATCGCCGCTCTCTGCTTTCAGCAAGCTGGCCAATTGCTTTTTGTGTTCGGGCTTGACCAGTCCCTTGTCGAGAAAGGGCGTGCCGTCCTGGCCGATGGAGATGAAACAGCCCGCAAGCGATTTCTGCTCCTGATCGAAACCGACGAAGGCGGCGAGTTTTTCTTCCACCTCGTCCAGCCGGTCGCGTAGGGCCTGCTGCTGTTCGATCAACGCATCCGACTCCGTATCCTCAAGGGCGCGTTTCGACCTGTTCAAGTTCAGAGTCGAGTTTGGTCTTGAGGTCGAGCAGATCGGCAGGGGCATCGATCAGTTTCGGCTGGATCCGGCTGCAACGGTTGACAAACTCCCAATTGCGCTCGGGGTCGATCTGGACCCAGCCCCAGCCTTCCGCTTCCAGTTCCTTGCGGATGGCGTCGAGTTTCTTCTCGGCGAGTCGGTGCAACAGGGCTGGCTTTTCAAGATAGACTTCGTCTCCGAACAGATCGGCCCTGCTGGTGCCTCCTGCCGCGAGATAGGCATCCATCCCGACAAAGCGGGCGAGCTTGTCGGACGCCTCGACAAGTTTCTCGGTCAGGCAGGCGCGGATGGCGCTCGGATCGTCCTTCTGCCAGTCCTGAAGCGATTTGAACACCTTCATCTGGCGGCGGTGATCGTCGGTGATGGTAAAGGCCATCAGGCATTCCAGCGTCAGCCCGTCCTTGCGGTACTCCTCAAGCAGGGAAGGCGCGACGCGGGCCAGTTTCATGCGCTTCAAGACAAGGTTCTCCTCGATCCCGAAACGCTCCGCCACCTGTGCGGCATTATCTCCCTGCTCGATCAATGCAGCGAAGGCTTCAAACTGGTCGGCGGGGTGCATGGCCAGTCTCACCGTATTTTCGGCAAGGCTCATCTCCAGCGCGTGCGTCTCGGTGACGATCTGGCACGGCACTTCAAAGTCCTCCGGCAGTTTGCCTTCGGACTGAAGCGAACGGATCGCTTCCAGCCGCCTGCCTCCGGCGATGACGCGGTAGGTGCCGTTCCCGGCATCGGTGGCGACCAGATTCTGCATCAGGCCGTGAGCGAGGATCGATGCCTTGAGTTCGCCGATGCCGTCCTGCCTGACGGTGCGACGGGCATTGAGAGGCGATTTCTCAAGGTTGGATGCGGCGATACGTTTCAGTTGCGAAGTGGTATGTTCGATGGTAGTCATAAGAGTCTCCTATAAGTAGCGGTTGAGATAAAACCGGCGGGCGGGCCGCCCGCCGGTATCCGGTTCAGGCAGCGGCCTGTACGGATTCTTTGCGGGCCTTGTTGTCGGCCTGCTGCTGGTCCATGATCCAGCTATGGGCGAGGTCGAACATCTTGGCCATCGTCAGCAGATCGTCGAAGCCAAGGCTGTCGGTTTCCTTCCACAGGTCTTCGCCCTGCTTGTAACTGCGGCTGGGAATGACGCTGTACCAGTTGCCTTTCTCGCCGTGATTTCTCCAGATCGTGACTTGCAGGACCCCGATGCGGATCTTGTGGGCTGGTTTGCTAGACATGATGATTTCCTTTCTTTTGCGTTTCCGGCCCCGCCGATCGGGGCCTTACGGCACGACCCACGAAGCCGCCCAAGACGGGAGCGCCAGCGTCCGGTCAAGCGAAAGGCCGAAGGCTTCCGCTTGCGGAAAGCGGCCTTGGCAGCTTGACCGGCCCGGCGGCGGCTTCATACGTGCCGGGGAGAAGGCCCGGCGGGGAGGAACGCGAGGAAGGAGAAAAATCCATCAGGAGCAACCGGACCCAACGCAGGGGCGACCATGCAGAGAACGGGAGTCTTCGGGGAAGCGGCAAGCGGCATCGGCAGCCGGACGCAAGACAAAGCGGGGATGCGCAAGCGTGGATGTGCGACAGGTCGATGGGCTGAATGTGCGTAGGCAAGTGGGCGGCTTGACTTCCCTCTGTGGTCATTGCACCAGCGGGCGGGAAGGTACGCAGGTTCGATGCCCTGCCCTGAGCCGGGCCGGAGGATACACGGGTCGCCGTAATCCCCCATCCCATCAGGCTTGTTTTGGACAATGCACGCCTATAATCGCGCATGCTTCGAATCACGCAACAGACGAGTCCGGCAGCAGCCAAGACTTACTACAGCACGGCTGATTATCTGACCGAGGGCCAGGAAGTAATCGGTGCCTGGGGAGGAGAGGCTGCGCGCCTGCTCGGACTGAACGGAATCGTGGACAAGTTCTCCTTTGAGCGACTATGCGATAACCTCCATCCCAAAGACGAGACGCAACTCACGATTCGCAACCGTTCTGACCGCACGGTCGGCTATGATTTCACGTTTTCCGTCCCGAAATCAGTCTCACTGCTGCACGCGATCAGCGGCGATGCGGAGATCGTCTCCGCCTTCCGGGCAGCGGTCGCCGACACAATGCGCGACATCGAGAAGGAGATGAAAACCCGTGTCCGCAAGCGCGGCAACGATAGCAACCGGGTAACCGGCAAGATGATTTGGGGGGAATTCATCCACACGACTTCACGCCCGGTGGACGGCATTCCCGATCCGCAACTGCACGCCCATTGCTTCGTGTTCAATGCGACGTGGGACCATTCCGAGCAGCACTGGAAAGCGGGACAATTCCGCGAGCTGAAACGCGATGCACCGTATTTTCAGGCGGGGTTTCGCGTCCGCCTCGCCAATCGTCTCCAGGATCTGGGGTACGGGATCGAACGCAAACGCGATGATTTCGAGATTGCCGGTATTCCGCCAGCATCGATCAAGGCGTTCTCACGGCGAACCGGCGCTATCGAGAAGAAAGCGAAGGAGTTGGGTATCACCGATCCCGACCAAAAGGCGGCGTTAGGCGCGGTCACACGCGAGAAGAAATGCAAGGAAATGACATCGGCAGAACTGCGCAACCTCTGGAACGAGAGAATGACAGAGAAGGAACGTCAAGCATTAGACAAAACGTACCAGCGAACGCTCCCCTATGCCCGTCCCCTGCGCGGTGAAGCGCAGGCGGTCGATCACGCTTTGGCGCACAGTTTCGAGCGCGAAGCGGTGGTGCCGGAGCGAAAGCTGCTGACCGAAGCGCTCAAACGCGGCATCGGTTCCGTCAGCGTCGAAGGCGTGATGCGGGAACTGGCGCAGCGTTCCTTGATACGCGGTGAACACAATGGGCGGAACATGGTCACCACCCATGAACTATCGGCGGCGGAATCGCGGCTGGTCGCATTTGCCCGCGACGGGCGGGGCCGTTGCCGTCCTCTTGGCAATCCCGACCGGGCATTCCGGCGTGACTGGCTCAATGACGGGCAAAAGGCAGCGATACGGCATGTGCTCGGCTCGCGCGACAAGGTGACGATCGTTCGGGGCGCGGCGGGCACTGGGAAAACGACATTGGAGCAGGAACTGGGTGAAGCGTTGGTCGAATCCAAGCTTTCGGTGGTGGCACTGGCACCGACAGCCGAAGCCAGCCGGGGCGTGTTGCGAACCGAGGCTGGGTTCGCCACTGCCGACACGGTGGCGCGATTCTTGGGCGACCAGCAAATGCAGCATTCGGTACGGGGTGGCGTCGTGCTGGTCGATGAGGCGGGTTTGCTTGGCACGAAAGATATGCTGCGGCTGTTCAACACGGCGGAAGCAAGCGACGGCGCGGGTGGTGCTGGTCGGGGACCGCAAGCAACATCGATCGGTGTCCGTCGGTGAACCGCTCAGGCTGCTCGAAGAGCGCGCCGGGTTACCTGTCGCCGAAGTGACCGGCATCCTGCGCCAGTCCGGCGACTACCGCAAAGCCGCCCTCGCGCTTTGTGAAGGCAGGATCGAGGAGGGACTGATAGCACTCGACACGCTCGGCTGGATCAGGCAAGTGAATGACGCAGAGCGCTACCAGCAACTGGCCTCGGCCTATCTGGCAGCGACGGGAGAAACTAATCACGATGGGGAACACAAGTCCGCGTTGGTGGTCAGCGCAACCCACGCCGAAGCCGCCCGCATCACGGAAGCGATCCGCGAAACCTTGCAGACGCAAGGGAAACTCGGCAAAGAGCGCACCTTAGATGCCTGGATACCGGCCCACCTCACCGAAGCGCAAAAAGCCGATCCCGCGCACTACTCAACCGGCGATATGATCCAGTTTCACCAGCACGCGCCGGGGCACAGGAAAGGCTCGCGGCTGGTGGTTACGGAAGACACACAGCTTCCGCTGCAACATCCCGCTCGCTTCGAGGTCTTCCGCCCGGCACGGCTGGAACTTGCAGTAGGGGATCGCGTGCGCGTCACCGCCAACGGCAGGAGCAAGGACGGCAAGCACCGGATCAGCAACGGAGCGCTCTACACCGTCCAGGGCTTCACGCGGCAGGGCGATCCCATCATCGACCGTGGTTGGATCATCGGTAAAGATTTCGGGCATCTGGCGCATGGCTATGTGGTGACCAGCCATGCCAGTCAGGGCAAGACGGTGGACAAGGTGTTTGTCGGACTCTCCAGCCAGTCTTTTCCCGCTGCCAACGAGCGCACCGCCTATGTGTCGCTGACGCGGGGCAAGGAACAGGCCGTCATCTTCACCGACGACAAAAAAGAACTGCTGCGCGTCGCGCAGCGGATAGACGAGCCGATGTCGGCGACGGAATTCGCGTGCAAGGCAGCGAAGAAACCGTCGCTGCGCCAGCGTCTTCGCAAACATCTGGCGACGCTCTACCGGCTTCTCACCTTCGAGCAAACCTATGAGCCGCGTCGCCACGAGAGAGCATTGATACCCTCGTTGCAGTTGGAGGCAGCGCATGTTCGATAATACCAGGGACCGCATCCTCCCCGACTCGCAATCGCCGTTTGCGCCGTTGCGATTGCCGAAGGAGAACGGCAAGGAACCCGATGCTACTTCCGACGAGGAATCCTGTGCCGCCTTCGGTTATCTGCGCGGGCTGCATGACCGGGCCTTGGCGTTGCAACTCCGCTTCCGCAATGGGAACAGCGACTGGTTTTCTTACGGCCTGCTTGCCTCGTGGCGGTACAACCCCTCCATCGGGCTGTTGCTCAAATTCACGGGCGATCTGGTGACGCTGGTGCTGATACGCGGCAGCAACTTGGGTGCGATGGTCAACCGGGAATCGGCGAACCTGATGGGCATGGGCTTGCAGCGGCACCGCATCACCTGGATTCGTGAGATGGAAGAGGATGAACTGCGGAAAGCCGGGAAGGACGAACCCACCATCGACCGCATCGAGGTCGCGGAGTTCGAGACGCATGAGGATGCGAAGGAATGGTTAAGGAAGGCCGCTCCGGTTTTTGTGCGCTGAGAGGGAGAATCCGGGCCGCCGGATCGGGGGTAGCGGATAGGGCCAGTCGGCCTACCACCCCCCAGCCAGCAAGGAAAACCGTCGCATTTTGGCACAAATTTCCAAGCAATTCGAGAGAGTTAACCAATTAACGAATATTTCACCTAAAAATGCTAACATTTCATAGTCAATACATATGTTTATTGGTTTATGGAATCGGTCAGGCATTTCGGGATAGCCACTGCTTGCGTCAGGGTCGCGTGTTATAGTACGCTGCCGCTCGCCCTCCTGGCTGCGTTCGCGATTCCGTTCAACGCGACGGTCGCTTATGCCAACCCACAAGGCGGAGTGGTGAGCGCCGGGCAGGCGACGATCAACAGCTCGGGCAATGTCCTCACCGTCCAGCAGAGCAGCGACCGCACGGTGATCGACTGGCGCGGCTTCGACGTCGCCCCGAACGAGACGACCCAGTTCCAGCAACCCTCGAATAGCGCCATCGCGCTCAACCGCGTCAACAGCAACTCCGCCAGTCACATCGACGGCAACCTCACCGCCAACGGCAACGTCGTCATCGTCAACCAGAACGGCGTCATGTTCGGCGCGGGTGCCAACGTCAATGTCAACAGCCTTGTCGCCACCACTGCCGACATCGACAACAACCAGTTCATGGCCGGCGGGAACCTCGCTTTCACCACGCCGGGCAATCCCGATGCGGCGATTGTCAATAACGGCGTTATCACCGCCGGACAAGCCGGGCTGGTCGGGTTCGTTGCGCCCAACGTCGTCAACAACGGCATCATTACCGCCAACCTCGGCAAGGTGCATCTCGCCTCGGGCGATACCGCCACCGTGGACATGTACGGCGACGGGATGATGAATGTGGCGGTGTCGGACGCGGTCACCTCGCAGCTCGTATCCAACTCGGGCCTGATCCAGGCCAATGGCGGCAAGATCGCGCTCACCGCTGCGGCTGGCAATCAGATCGTGAACTCCCTGATTACCAACAGCGGTGTCATTCAGGCAGAGAGCGTCGGCCAGAAAAACGGCAAGATTGTCCTCTACGCCGAAGGAAGCAATGCCGTCAAAGGCAATGTCGCGGCTAACAAGGGAGTAAAACAGGGAACCTCGACAGTCATCAACAGCGGCGTACTCGACGCTTCTGGCTACGGCAACGGGCAGACCGGCGGCAACATCAGCGTGCTCGGCGACAATGTCGGCATCCTGAACGGTTCCTACCTCGATGCGTCCGGCGACATTGGCGGCGGCTACATCAAGATCGGCGGCGATTTCCACGGCTCGGGCAAAACGCCCACGGCACTGAACACCTACGTCGATGCCAATTCGCTCATCATGGCCAACGCCAACACCTCCGGCAACGGCGGCAACGTCGCCGTCTGGTCGGACAACAACACCTGGTTCCTCGGCAACATCATGGCCGAAGGAGGCAAGAATTCCGGTAACGGCGGCTTTGTAGAGACGTCGGGACACGGAACGCTCGATGCCGAAGGCTATGTCGATCTGCTCGCCCTGAACGGCAACAAGGGCACCTACCTGCTCGACCCCAGCACGATTGAAATCTACGGCAACGTCACGCCGGCCTTCAACGCCACCGATAGCAGCATCAGCCTGTCCTCAAGCCTGCAACTCTGGCTCGATGCCTCGAACCAAAGCAGCATCACGCTGAGTTACAACAGCACCGGCGATACGGCGTCGGGCACGTCGGGACAAAATACCATCACCGTTTCCGCTAATACCGGCCTTGTGGTCGGCGAACGCATCCAGCTTGGCGGCAGTACGCATTCCTACGCCGCGTCGGTCAACGATAACAACGCCGATGGCGTCTACACCATCACCGCCATCAGCGGCACCACCGTTACTCTCGATGCCAATCTCGGTTCCACCTACTCCGCCGGGACGACACTCTATGGTGGGTTTGTCAGCCAGATGAACGATCTGAGCGGAAATGGAAACAACGTATCGCAGGGTACTGCTTCGAGGGAGCCGCTTTGGATCAGTAATTCCCAAAACGGCATTGGGCAGGCAATATTTAGCAATGACTGGTTGACTGCTTCGTCAAGCACGTTGCCACTAGGATCAAATGCGTGGACAATTTTCACTATGTTTTCGAGTACCGGTGGTGGGGCATTAGGTGGATGGGGAACTAATAGCAGTGGTGGTGAACGATACGACGTGTATATTCCCAGTGGAGTTGAGGTCGAATCACATGAATCAGCTGTTGCGACAACGTCAGCTATTAGCACAAACACTCCCTATATATTTGGGGACGTTTATTCGGGCGGAAGCCTTACCAACAGCACGACTTATCTTGACGGCACTACGAACGTAGCAAGTCCCGGCTGCAATTGTACGCCAAATGTAACTGTCTCAGGAATTGTCATAGGTAGCATACCCGGTGCCACAAATAACGCCAACTTTTCAGGGAAACTCGGAGATTACATTGTTTACAACACCAATCTCTCCACGAACGCCCAAGCCCTAATCAACCAATACGAATCCGCGAAATGGGGCATCGCACTGACCGGCCCCGGCAACGCTACCGGTGAGTCGGGCCTGACCGGCCCTGAAGCGCAAGCCGCAATGGCCTCGACGCAGGCGGGCGCGACCACCGATGGTTATTCCGTCTTCTCCGACGCCTATCTCACGCGCCTGTCGGCAACCTCCAACATCATCCTTGAGGCATCTGGCGCGGTGACGCTCGACCTTCAGGGCGACAACATGGCGCTTTCTTCCGGTAAAAGCCTTGCGATCACCAGCACCGGCGGTAACATCACCTTCATCTCGCCCGGCACCATTACCACGAACAACGCCAACATCACCCTCACCCCAGGCTCCGGCGACAGCATCATCCTCAACAGCAGCAGCGCCGTGACGCTCGCCTCGCAAGGCGGAGCGATTGACCTTGCTGGTGCGGTGTCCCTGAGCTCCGCGCTCACCGTCAACAGCGGTGGCGGAGCAGTCACCTTTGGCAGCACGGTGAACGGTGCGCAAAACCTCACCGTGAATGACGGGACGGGAGGCAGCACGACCCTCAGCGGCGCGATCGGCGGCACGACGCCGCTTAACGCGGTATCGCTAACCACGGGAAGCAGCATCACCTTACCGGCCATTAGTGCCGCCAGCCTTTCGGTGAATACGACGGCGGCATCGGACAGCATTACGGTGGGAGGTGCGCTTGCGCTTTCCGGCACCAGCGGCACCGACGTGACGCTCTCGTCTTACAGCGACATCATCTCCAGCCACACCATCACCGGCCAGGGCGGCGCGATCATCTTGGATTCCGACACCGGCGGCAGCGGCGGCGCTATCAACGTCACGGCCAACATCACCAGCGACGGTGGGCCAATCACGATGGGCGGCAATGAAGCCACCCCGTCGAACATCGTCGCCGGGACGGGGTATGCGATTGGTGATGGCTACCAGGCGGCAGGCATCAAAATCAACGCCTCGACGATCAATTCCGGCAGCGGGAATATCGTCATCAATGGACAGGGACTTGGCACGGGATCGAACATCGGCAGTGCCTACGGCATCGAAGTGCAAGCGGGTGGGGTTGTCGAGACTTCAGGCACGGGCAGCACTGGCACGATAACCATGAACGGCATCGGCGGCGGAACCGGAACAGGCTCGGACAATATGGGGGTGTACCTGACAGGCACCAATACGGCGGTTACTGTCATCAATGGTAACCTGAGCTTTACGGCAACTGGCGGAGCAGGTACTGGTACGGGCACGTCTGGTGGAACTGATGATCGCGGCTTTTGTCTTGTAAGCAATGCAGTTGTGCAGACGACTGGCACCGGAACCCTAAGTATCACTGGCATTGGTGGAGGAGCCGGGTCATCTCAAAATAATAATGAAGGGATAGATATTGAGTCCAACGGCGTAAAAAGCACGGCAACAAACGGTGGCGGCATTACCCTTATCGGCTACAGTGGCGATAATGGGGGATCAAGCATTACCAACGCTGCCGTGTTCTTGTATAGCGGAGCCATCAGCAGCGTCGATGGCAACATTCTTATCGATGGGAATACTGGTGTCGGTGGCCAAACCGTCAGCAATACAACCGGCAGCAGCAGTGGCTTCACTAATTCCGGGATCCAGATTGCAAATGGCTCTACTATTACGTCAACCGGCAACGCCACCATCACGTTAAATGGCTTCGGTGCGGGCGGTACGGGATCAGGCGGCTATGATTATGGCGTATTCGTCACCGGCACCAATACCAAAGTCACCAGTGCCACCGGGAACATCAGCATCACCGGTACCGGGGCGAGTACGACTGGGGGAAACAGCAGCGGTGTCTCAATCACCAGCAGTGGCGTAGTAACCACAACGGGCTCTGGAAGCATCACAATCACGGGCGCACCGGGTAGTGGCGCTCAGCAGCTACGGCCTCTACGACCAGGTCACCAACGGCATCCAGACCACCAGCACCGGCAGTATCACGATACTCTCCGACACCTTCTCCCTCAGCGGCGCGAACAACATCAACTCCGCAACCGGAGTGACGCTGGCCCCCTACACCCCCGGCAATTCCGTCAGCGTGTACGGGACGCAAGGCACGGTGCAATATACCAGCGGCCTGCTCGCCGACATTACCGGCACCAGCTACACGTTCGGTTCCACCTCCGACAGCAACACGATGACGGTGAACGGCAACACTTGGACGACGCCGGTCTCCTTCATCAGCGGCAGCAGCGGCAGCATCCTGGTATCCGCCGCGCAGTCGGGCAGCGGGGCATTCACCTTCACCGGCCCGACCACGCTCTCGGCAGGCGTGGCCAGTACCGGCAGCGGATCGGCCATTTTGTTCAATAATGCCGTGACGCTGGGCGCGTCCGACACCGTCAGCAGCACCAACGGCAACATTACCTTCAGCAGCACGGTAGACGGGACCAGCAGCGGCGTGCAAAGCCTGACGGTGAATTCCGGAACGGGGACGACGACTTTCACCGGCAAGGTCGGTAACGGCACGCCGCTTAATAACCTGACGGTCACCGCCGACAGCCTGACGCTGGGCAATAATGTTTTCGGCACGGGTACGCTGACGATTTCGCCTTCCACCGCCAGCACCAACCTCCACATCAATGACGGCACGTCGAGCGGCCTGTACCTCACCAGCGCCGAACAGGGATACATTCAGAGTGACTGGGCATCGGTGGCTCTCGGCGCAAGCGCCGACACCGGCACCATGACGCTGGGGGCCAGCACATGGGTCAACCCGCTGACGCTCAATAGCGGTTCCGGCGCGATCACCTTCGCAGGCAACCAGACGCTCGGAAGCAACGAGAATTTCTCCGCCACGACGACGAGCGGCAACATCAACACCAGCAATTCGGGGATCATCACGACGGCAGGCTCCGGCACCATCACGATGAATTCCGGCGGCGACATCAACCTCAACAATTTCGGTCTGACAACCGCCAATTCCGCCGTGTCGCTCACCGCCACGGGCAACGCCTACCTCAACGCCATCAACAGCGGCACCGGCAGCCTGACCGTCAACGCCACCAACGTCTATCTCTATGGAGGCGGACTGCCGAGCCCTGGGAATGAGGTCGGCTATTACAATTTCAATGAAGGCAGCGGCACGACGGCGATTGACGATTCTGGGTCCGGCAACACCGGGACACTAACCAGTGGCCCAACTTATTCAAGCAGCGTGCCGGGGGCACTCTCCAACGACCCCTATAGCCTGGTCTTCAATGGTAGTAATTACGTTAATTTGGGAACATCGGATGCAATGAGCGGTTCTTTCTCACTCTCGGTGTGGGCGTACAGACCCGCTACTCTTCCGACAGAAGCAGGTATTATTTCTCGGAGAAATGGAGGGAACATAAATTATCAAATTGCTTGGGATACCGGTGGCGGTCTTGCATTCTATGTGGGAGGAGTATCTGTTGCAGATAACAATACAATTGCCTCGGGATGGCATCTTGTTACGGCCGTTTACAACAGCAGTAATACCACCAGCACGCTTTACTTGGATGGCGCTGTTGTTGGTTCAAATTCTTCGGTAGGGGCACTAAATACTACCGGAACACAATACTTGGCTATCGGAGAAAAGCCAACGTATTCCGGTTTGGGATGGAATAGTAATCTCGACGACGCCCGCATCTACAACACCGCTCTCTCTGCGACCGACGTTTCTAACCTCTACAACAACGCGGGCGCGACGGTGGCAGGTCGGCACGACCAGCATCACCGCCTCGAACAACATCAACCTCGATTTGATGGGCACGACGCTGAATGTATCGAGCGGCCATAACCTGACCCTCTCAGCCGCCAACGCCCTGAACGGTGCCTCGGTGGGCACGCTCGGCGGCGCGTCTGCGAATGGCAACATCACCCTGACCGAAAACAGCCTGTCGCTGACCTCCGTCCCCACCATCCAGACGACGGGCAATATCACGGTCAACGAACATACCGCAGGAACTACGATCGGCGTGGGGACGAATGCGACAGGCTCGCTGAACCTGAACGATACGTTCCTCAGTGATCTGAGTTCCTACAACACGCTGACCATCGGCGATAGCAACGCGGGCGCGATTGACATCAACACTGCCACTACCATTGCCAACAAGAACCTCACCGTCAGCGGCGATGGGACAATCTACCTCGACAAATCCGGCGACACCAGCCCGCAAACCCTGACCAAGAATGGCGGCGGCACGACCACGCTGACGCTGGAAGCAGGAACGGACATCGTCGATAACGGGGCGATCTCCTCCAGCGGATCGAGCAACCTGCTGAACGTCCTGTTCGACTCGGATACTTTGAACGGCGGCGGCGCAATCAATGTCACGGGGAACATCACCAGCAACGGCGGTTACATCACCCTCGGCGGCGACGAAACCACCCCGACCAACATCGTCGCCGGGACGGGATATGCGGTGGGGGATGCGAGTTCAACTTCTACGGCTGTATCAAATAGTTCTAATTTCAATGCCGGTGTGGTTATCAAGAATGCCAGCCTCAACTCCGGCGCAGGGAACATCATCATCAACGGCAGCGACAGCGGTGGTGCCCAAACCAGCGGCGTTGATACCGGCATATACTTTGGCGGAACCGGTTCCATTACAACCACCAGCGGCAATACGAGTCTGAATGGCATCGGCGGAAGTGGGAGCAGCGGTTTTAACTTCGGACTAACACTTGATGGTGGAGGGGGAAGTCTAACGACTGGGAGCGGAGCAATTGCTCTCACCGGTACCGGTGGTACAAGTGGATCAAATAATTCTGGTATCTCACTTTATAATAGTAGCCAGATCCTATCGACTGGCATCGGTACGATTACGCTGACTGGTACCGGCGGCTCTGGTACGAGCAATTATGGAGTGGTATCCTCTCTGGGTTCCAACGCCATCGGCGGCGGCTCCGACACCGGCAGCATTACGCTGAACGCCAATACGCTTTCACTCGCCAACTTTGCCATCAACACGACGGGCAATGTCACTTTCGCACCGCACACCGCCAACACCAGCATCGCTGTAGCGGGTACGGGCAGCACGCTCAACATCACCAGCGGTACCGGCAGCATCCTTGCCAACACCTCCGCCGGTTCCATCACCATCGGCAATTCCTCCGATAGCGGCGCGATGACGGTGAATGCTTATAGTACCTGGACCACGGCGGTTTCCTTCATCAGCGGCAACAGCGGCAGCATTACCGTCAGCGGCGCACAGTCGGGCAGCGGGTCATTCACCTTCACCGGCCCGACGACGCTTTCGGCAGGCGTGGCCAGTACCGGCAGCGGTTCGGCCATCCTGTTCAATAATGCCGTGACGCTGGGCGCGTCCGATACCGTTAGCAGCACCAACGGCAACATTACCTTCAGCAGCACGGTGGATGGAACCAGCAGTGGCGTGCAAAGCCTGACGGTCAATTCCGGCACGGGAACGACGACCTTCACCGGGAAGGTCGGTAACGGCACGCCGCTCAATAACCTGACCATCACCGCCGACAGCCTGACGCTCGGCAATAATGTGTTCGGCACGGGGACGCTGACCATTGCTCCTTCTACCGCAAGCACCAACCTCCACATCAACGACGGCACATCGAGCGGGCTGTACCTCACCAGTGCCGAACAGGGCTATATCCAGAATGACTGGACCGCCATTGTTCTGGGCAGCACCTCCGATACCGGCACGATGACCGTCGGCGCATCGACCTGGACCAGCCCCATCAGCTTCAACGCCAACGCCTCCGGCAGCATCGCGGTCACGGGCGCACAGTTGGGCAACGGGTCTCTCACCTACACCGGGCCGACGACGCTCTCGGCCAGCGTGACCAGCACCGGCAGCGGATCGGCCATCGCCTTTAACAGCGCGGTGATCATCGGCGCTTCCGATACGATCACCACCAGCAACGGCAACGTCACCTTCGGCAGCACGGTCAATGACACCACGTCCAATACGGACGCCCTGACTATCGCCGCAGGGAGCGGCGTTGTCACTTTCGGCTCGACGGTGGGCAGCACGAAACTCGCCTCTCTCACCACCACCGGCCCGACGACACTCGATGCGAATGTTACTACAGGCGGTAATCAAACCTATAACAGCGCGGTTACCATCGGGGCCGATGCCACGCTGCAAAGCACGAGCGGCTCGGGTGTGATCGATTTCGCCAGCACGGTCGATGGAGCGCACAATCTCACGGTCAATGCCGGAAGCGCTGGAACTGATACCTTTAACGCGGCGGTCGGTTCCGGCACGGCGCTCACATCTCTCACCGTCACCGGCCTTGTGAATCTGGGCGGAAACGTCAAAACGACGGCGAACCAGACCTACAACCAGGGCATCACGCTCACGGCGGATTCAACGCTGCAAAGCACGAGTGGCAGTAACACCATCGACTTCGCCTCGACCATCGACGGCGGCCACAACCTCATTGTCAACGCGGGTTCGGGTGGTACGGATACCTTCAACGCGGCAGTCGGCTCCGGCACCGCGCTGACCAGCATCACCACGACGGGCCTTGTGAACCTCAACGGCAATGTGAAGACAACCGCCAACCAGACCTACAACCAGGGCATCACGCTGACGGCGGATTCGACCCTGCAAAGCACGAGTGGCAGTAACACCATCGACTTCGCCTCGACCATCGACGGCGGCCACAACCTCATTGTCAACGCGGGTTCGGGTGGTACGGATACCTTCAACGCGGCAGTCGGCTCCGGCACCGCGCTGACCAGCATCACCACGACGGGCCTTGTGAACCTCAACGGCAATGTGAAGACAACCGCCAACCAGACCTACAACCAGGGCATCACGCTGACGGCGGACAGCACCTTACAGAGTACCAGTGGTTCGGGCACGATCGACTTCGCCAGCACGGTTGATGGCGGGCATAACCTGACCGTGAACGCGGGTTCGGGCGGCACGGATACCTTCAACGCGGCGGTCGGTTCAGGCACGGCCCTTACTTCGTTGACCACGACCGGCCTTGTGAATCTCAACGCCGGGATCAAAACGACAGGTAACCAGACCTACAACCAGGGCATCACGCTGACGGCGGATTCGACGCTGCAAAGCACGAGCGGCTCGGGCGTGATCGACTTCGCATCGACGGTCGATGGCGGGCATAATCTCATTGTGAACGCCGGAAGCACCGGCACCGACACCTTCAACGCGGCGGTCGGTTCCGGCACGGCGCTCACTTCGCTGACCGTCACCGGCCTGACCAACATCAACGCGGGCATCAAGACGACAGCCAACCAGACCTACAACCAGGCCGTGACTCTCACTAGCGATGCCACGCTGCAAAGCACGAGCGGCAGCGGTACGATCAACTTCGCATCGACCATCGACGGCGGGCATAAGCTCGTGGTGAACGCCGGAAGCACCGGCACGGATACGTTCGCTGCCAACGTGGGCAGCGGCACCGCGCTCACCAGCATGACGACCACCGGCCTCGTTAATCTCGGCGGCAACGTGAAGACGACAGCTAACCAAACTTACAACCAGGCCGTGACCCTTACCGCTGATGCAACGCTCCAAAGTACCAGCGGCTCGGGCACGATCGACTTCGCTAGCACCGTGGACGGGGCGCATAACCTCACCGTAAATGTTGGGAGCGGCGGCACTGATACCTTCGGTGGCAACTTGGGTAGTGGCACGGCACTCACTTCTCTCACGGTTACCGGTCTCACCAACATCAACTCGGGCATCAAGACGACCGCGAACCAGACCTACAACAATGCCGTGACGCTCACTAGCGATAGCATCCTCGATTCGAGCGGCGGCAACGGCAACATCCACTTCGTCAGTACCATCAATGGGGCGCATGCATTGACGCTGACCTCGGGCACCGGCACGGATACTTTCTCAGGCATCGTCGGCGGTACGGCACTGTCCAGTCTCGCCGACACGGCAAGCCACATTGACCTGAATGGTGGAAGCATCGCGACGACCGGCAATCAGACCTATACGGGAGCGGTGCTGCTCGGGGCCGACACGACGCTCGATTCCAGCGGCAGCAACGGCAACATCCATTTCACAAGTACGGTCGATGGGGGACATTCCCTGACCCTCACCTCGGGCACCGGCACGGATACCTTCTCGGGTGCGGTTGGAACCACGGCGCTATCCAGCCTCGCAGATACGGCCAGCCATATCGACCTGAACGGCAGCAGCGTCACCACCACCGGCAACCAGACCTATTCGGGTGCGGTACTGCTCGGGACTGACACGACGCTCGACTCCAGCGGTAGCAACGGCAACATCCATTTCACTAGCACGGTAGATGGAACACATGCCCTCACGCTGACTTCCGGCACCGGTGCCGATACGTTCTCGGGTGCCGTCGGAGGAGGTACGCCTCTTACCGGGCTATCCATCGCCGCCGGGGGCGGGATTGCCTTCGATGGCAATGTAAACGCCGCCACGATTCTCGCCAACACCATCGCTGACAGCACGGGCAACATTACGATCGGCGCGGGCGTCACGCTGACCGCTACCGGCAACGGCAACGCACTCGTCCTGGCATCGGGAGAGAACCTCGTCAATAATGCCGGGGCCGGGGCGTTATCGGCAGCGTCGGGCCGCTGGATCGTCTATTCCACCAATGTGGCCAATGATACCGGCGGCGCGGCGACGCTGAACCCGGCGCAAACGATCAACAACAAGACCTATGGTTCGCTGGCTCCTTCCAGCATCGTGCCTGCGACGTATAACGGCACGCAAAACACCTGGGTCTATAGCAGTGTTGAAACAGGCACGATCACCTTTACCGCCAATAATCTCAGCATCACCTACGGCAACACGCCCACCTTTACCTATGCCTTCTTCTGCTCGACCGGCTGCACACAGAGCCAGGCAGTTGCAAGCGGGGCGTTTCGCTGACCAGCGCCGGTAACGCCGGCAGCAACGTGGGTACTTACAGCATTGCCGCAGCCGCCGGGTCGCTGACGTTCAATGCGCTCTATAGCGGCTACACGATTGACTATGTCTCCGGCACACTGACCGTCAACAAGGCGACCCTGACCGCCACCGCCGATAACAAAACCCGCACGCAGGGCCAGGCCAACCCCACATTCACGGCGAGCTATAGCGGCTTTGCCAATAACGACACCGCCTCGGTCATCAGCGGCCTGAGCCTCACCAGCCCGGCCAATACGTCTTCGGCACCCGGCACCTACAGCATTACCGCAAGCGGCGCGACGGCAGCCAATTACAACATTGATTACGTGAATGGCATACTGACTGTCACCTCGGCCTTTGCCAATATCCCGCAGACGGTGATCCGCGTCTCGCAGAATGCCGCACTTAATGACAGTTTCGGCACTGCATCGCCCGTCAATACCGGGTTCAGCAACAGCTTCGCGAGTTCTTCGCCCATCACTGTTTCACCGGCTCCGGCAAGCACCGGCAGTCTCAACACTTCTTCGCCAGCCAACATTCCGCCGGCTCCCGCCACCAATACGACCATCGATACGAACACTCCGCCTGTGAACCTACCGGTCAATGATAACGATCCGCATGCTTCAACACACGATTCGCTTTCGACCCTGTCGCCCTCCGCATCTGGCGATCCCGATGCGCCGCAACCCGTCTATCGGCATGAGGCCGACATTCTGCCCGCGCCCGGCTGGGATAACTGGTTGATGATCGACCCGGAACTGGCGAGACGAATGGATCTCGATGCCGCAATGGCAGTGCAATTCTGAAGCGGTGTTGGATGAGTGGGTTATTGAATGATGATGTTCTTGAACAGCACATCGTTGATCTGGACGGGAGCGAGCGTTTTTTCGGCCAGCCTCATCAACTCCTCGCGCAGATGCTCGGTGCCAGCAGCACCATTGATATCGATGGGATGCAGTTCCCGCAGGTAAGTCGTGAACGCATCGAGCGCCCTCGGCAAGTTTGCCTCAATCTTCGGGACATCCTCCTTGTGTGCCAGTTCAAGCAGGATGGTCATTTTCAGGAAGGCGGGTTGTTTGCCAACCGGAGCGAGGTTCACGACGAAATCAGGCATGGTATAGAAGTTGGGTTTATCCAGGGGGTTTCCGTCTGGGCCGAGTTCCACTTCCGAGCTTTCCTTGTGTTTGCCCGAAAGCGTCACATAGACACCAGTGACGGCTGCGAGCAGAACGACCAGTGCAGCCGCACCCATGATAATCAGCTTTTTCCTAGCTTTCTTAGGTACTCGATCGCCTTCTTCGGAAACGGTTTCGGTGGGCGGTTCCTTGCCTTCCTCGGCTGTGGGAGGTTCGGGCTCTTTCGCTTTTGGCTGGGCCTTCGCCAAACTTGCCACGCCTACTTCTCTTCCTTATCGAACTGGATGTCCACCTTGGGCAGCTTGGCATCAAGGCGGCGAATGGCTTCCGAGGTAATGTCGAGGGCTTTCGCGGCATAGAAGGACTGCTCCAAAGGCAGCACGGCCACGAAATGGTTTTCCGCCGCGATGTCGGCCACCTGGGCGCGCAAGGTTTGCTGCACCTTCTGTCCCGCAGGCGCGAGGGCCGTGTTCAGCGCCGCCTGGCGTTGCTGCATCTGCGCATTCCAGTCGGCGATCTTTGCCTGGAACGCCTGGTTCTTAGCTTCATATTGTTCCGCCGTCAGGGAACCCTGTTGCTTCTTGAGTTCCGTTTCCTCCTGTTTGAATTCCTTGAACTTGGCTTCGGTGGCATCCTGCATTTGCTTCTGTTTGGGCGCGACCTGCTCGTTGATCGATTTTCCCGCCTGTGATTCCTGCATGACTGCCGCGAAATCGACGAAGGCGATGTTGCCGGAGCTTTGTTTGCTATGGCCATTCATGACATAGACGGCGGTGAGCAGCGATATTCCGATGGCAATAAAGCCGAGGGCGGTGTGATAAGGAGAGGGTTGCGGAGACATGGTTCTATCCTGTGTCGTTGTTGGATAGGGCCACTATGCAAAAGAATGGTTAATATTCGGTAAAGCAGCAGCACAATTTTCTGGTACTTGCATCGCTACTTCTCGGAGTTCACCGGACGGTTTGCTCGCCGTCCCCGCGCAGGCTGAATGACCTACCTAGCAGGTAGGACAAAATCCTCGTAAGCACCCATGAACCCTGACATTTACCAATGCTTAACCCGGAAGTGCTTTTATTCAGTTGACAGAGTCCGTTTCAATCGAAGTAACTAAGGCATGAAGCAGAAGAACCGGCACCTCACACTTGGCACCACCATAAGCATCGGTACATGGCTCATGCTGTGCCCTGCGGCATTCGCACAGATTATTCCCGGCCCGGCGGACGTGGGCAGGATCAGGCCCGAAGAAACACTACCGCCGCCAGATCACAGCAACGACCGGGAGGTGGCTTTGCCTTCCTTCGTAGTCACGACGACGATACCGGAAGCCGCCAAGGAGATTCATTTCATCCTGAAGGAAATCCGCCTCGACGGCATGACGGCGTTTACGGCGCAGCAACTGGCCGACATCTACGCCCCGTACATGGGCCGGGAAGTGACGCTGGACGTTGCCTGGATGATCGCAGGTGCCATCACCGAGCGTTACCGCAATGCCGGCTACTTTCTCTCGCGGGCATACCTGCCCCCGCAGGAGATCGACAACGGCGTGATAACCATCAAGGTCACCGAAGGCTATGTCGGCAAGGTGGACATGCCCGAGGACATCCGGGCTTCACGGGTGGTTAGGGCCTATATCAGTCGGTTGTTGGCGCAAAGACCCTTAACGTCGGATGCGATGGAAAGGTTTCTGCTTCTCCTGAACGATCTGCCGGGATACGCTTTCAGCGGCACGCTTTCACCTTTGGAGGGAGCCGATGAAGGTGCCGTAAGACTGACGCTGGTGCCCGTTCCCAAAGAAAGCAAGGGGTCGATCGGGTTCGATAATTACTCCTCGCGTTACCTGGGACCGAGCGAATTCTCCGCCTCCTATTCGACCAGCCTGCTGCCGTTGCAACAAACCACGCTCACCGGCCTGTCGAGCGCGCCTGTCAACAAATTGCGTTACGGCACCGTCGATCATTCCGCCGTCATAGCCCCCGACTTGACGCTCGATGCCAATGGCGGCGTCACCGAAGCTTATCCGGGATTCACGCTAAAGCGTTACGACATCGACAGCACGGCAACTTCCGCCGGGGTTGCGCTTATCTACCAGTGGATTCGCCAGCGGCAGGAAAACCTATCGTTCAAACTTGACTTCGATGAAAGGGATGTCATCAGCGACATCCTGCACACGCCGCTCACGCGCGACTATATCCGCGCTGTGCGCGCCAGCGTGACCGGCGACCTCACGGATCGCTGGCAGGGCTATAACACCGGCACCTTGACCGTAAGCCAGGGAATCAATGGATTAGGTTCCAGCCAGAAAGGCGATCTCGACCTGTCGCGAGCACAGGCAAGGCCGGATTTTGCCAAGTTTGAATGGTCGCTGTCCCGCCTCCAGGGCATCACGAACGACTGGGCGGTGCAGATGGCCACCGCCGGGCAGTTATCCTCCGGCACGCTCTATTCGTCGGAGGAGTTCGGCTATGGCGGGCAGGCGTTCGGGCGCGCCTACGATTCGTCGGACATCACCGGCGACCGTGGCGTCAGCGGCTCGCTGGAACTGCGGTATAACGGCTATGCCACCCTGCAACCCATCAGCCTCCAGCCCTATGCGTTCTACGACATTGGCGAGGTGTGGAACGATGCCATCGGTCAGGTCAAAAGCGAATCAGGTGCCTCCGCCGGTCTTGGCATCCGGGGCAATGGCCCATACGGTTTGAACGGCAATCTCGGGCTCGCCTGGCCGCTGACACGCGAGATCGCAACGCCCCTCTACCCCGGCGGCAAGGAAGGCCCCCGCATCCTGCTGCAAGTATCCAAGGGATTCTGATGGTTGTGGCCATTTGCGGGCATGACAGCACTATGACGCGAAACTTGGCAAGTGGTCTCTATCCACTCGCGGCATATGGTCTTGCTTACCGGAACGGGCCATTTGCCTCACTCAAAGAGGCGGCTTTGGATCAACCGCTTGTTCAGGTCGAGCCAGTCCCGATACTCAACGCCAATCCGGAAGTGCGCGGATTGGTCGAAGGGTCGAGGAGCTTGGAAAGATCGGCATAAAGAGGAGCCTTGGCAAGCAACTCCTTGTCCGAGAGGACGCTGGAACGCACCGGCAGGAGATACTGGGACGGCTTATCGCCTGCGGGTAGTAAACACTCAAGAACCGTGTCTTTGGTTGCGCAGAGGTTGGCAAGTTCCACCGCCAGCTTTCTGCGTTCTCCACGGACGTTCGTGTTCACTCCGAGCATATCGACAAACAAGCTGTTCACCCGGTTCTGGTCGGCCATGGGTAAATCGCGGACTGCGCAGATTGGCGTGGATATCCTTCGGGATGAAATAGAGCCGTTCGCTGTAACCGACCAATGCCCGCCCCTTACCGGCTCCGAACCATGCAGGTCGTTTGGGTGGAGCGCCGTAGGGTTCGGTAAACAGGGCTTGGGGCTTGCCGGCAGTGCGGGCGAGTAGCCTCAGATCATTCAGCCCGCCCGTGTCGAGTTCAATGGCGGTGGGCAATTTCGGGCGGACGGTGTATTTTCCGGTCAGGTCGGCGAACGCATCGAGATAGAGGCAAGCGCAGTCAGTGCCGCCCGACATGTCGATGAGCAGTCCTTTCCCGTCTTCCGGAACGGGCTCCTTTTGTCCCTCCATCAATTTCCTCGGACCATCGCCGAGCACTTTATGCAGGCCCGGCAACCCCACGGCCTCGGCCAACTCCTTATCGTCCTTGCGATAGATCAGCACATAGGTGCAGGCTAAGCGTGGGATCGCGTAGACCCGTCCATCCACCAAACTGCCCTTCCAGGCAAAGTCGAGGATGTCTTCCGATTGTTGAACCTCGTCCTGCGATAATGGACTGACAAAGTTGTTTCGGACGTAGTATTCAAGACCGATCGAGTCGAACTCGAACACGTCGAGGTCGTCGGGCGGATCCTGCTTGTAGGAATCGAACTTCGAGCCGTCCACGAATTCCAGGGGAACGTCGGGATGAAGTTGCTTCCACCGTTTCGAGATTATCTGCTGGATCAATGCCGGATCAGGGACGTAGGGGAAAAGGCTGATGCGAAGGGGGCGTTGCCGGGGTGTCGCCGGAGGGTCGGCAGCGGGAACAGGAGCCGGGTCAAGAATTCCCGCAATGGTTCCGATAGACAGGAAAGCGGCGAGAACCGCCCACGTCAATCGCCGAGATGAAAACACCATCAATGCACTCCTATTGAGGACAATTCCTGCGGGTTATCATAGCATTGGTTCAAGATATAAAACCTTTTTTGCGCTCAACCCCTGCACTGGATTTGAGAAATAACAGTCCGACAGAGGCGATTTCTGCATCCCTCTCACTTCTACTTGCCGGATTTCGGTTGGCGAGTTTAGAGACTCTTTTTTGTGGGGATGCCTATTTCTGTTAAGCGCTTCTGCAATTCTGTCACACGCTCGCGATAGATGGGTTTGTCCTTGTGAATCTTGGCCAATGCCTCCATATCGCTCACAGCTTGTTCCAGCATCGTTCGCCCATTGATCGGATCACCGGTCTTGGCTCGGTAATACCCAACCCATCCGTCGTTCATGATTCCTTCGCTATCCATCTGCGGTGTCAACTGCCTGAGAGCTTTACGGATTTTCTGGTGCGCGTCCTTCGCTTTCTCCTCAAGTGCTAGAGCCTGTTTGTAATCTCCAAGCTGGGCGGCGATACGTCCTTGATTGTGAAATATGTGTGCGCCAAGTTGAATCCATCCGGCGTTCTTCGGATCGATTCCGTTCAGGTACGTCGCATATTTCAAAGCTACCCCGTACTGTTTCTGAGCATTCCCGTAGAGTATTTCCTTTTCCTTACGTCCGAGGACGCGATCGCCTGCAATCGAATAGAGATTGCCATACCAGTTGTACGCATCGCAGGCTTCTTTCTTGAAAACAGTCCGGCTGGGAAACTGATTGATGAGTGCATTCACTTGCCCGATGGCATCGACAAGATCCATTTCGGCGATGGCAGCTTTGTCGCTGAGTTCTTTCGCAGACTGGACGGTGGCCGTCTTGAACTGGTGGGTCTTGGATATTCCCCGGTTGATGCACAGACGATAAAGCGTCATATTCAGAAACAGCCGGGAGGAATGATTGGGGGGCTGCTCTTTGAGCAGTGTTTGCAATTGCTTGATACAGCCATCGAATACGTCGATCGATTGTTTGAAGTCGTTGCGGTCCTGGAGAATCAGCCCGAGGAGCATGGGAAACGCTTCGATTTCACCGGTGGTGGCATACGTTGTGACCTTTTTGCCGAGATCGATGGTTTTCCTCGCAAGCGTTTCTGCTCCGTCAAGGTTGCCCTCATCGAAGCGCAGTCCAGCCAGTATTCCCTGTGCCCGCCAACGCGCATAGATCGAGAGTTGTTCATCCGCAAACTCCTCTCCCAGAATAGCAAGGTATGCGCTGATTGCTTTGGCTGATTCCTCGGCTTTTTCCATTCGTCTCTGGTGACGGGCTACTTCGATAATTTCTGCGTGGCCCAATGCACATTCCGCTACAAAGAGCAGTCGCTCTAAGCGGATCTCGGATGACGCAAGGGCATCACATTCCTTGTTCCTCTTGTCCCATGCCAGCAACGCGGCATCGGTTTCACCCAGCAGGTTATGGACGGAGGCGAGGTATCCCAGAAGCCTTACATACACGATTCTGTCACCCGGCGAGGGACTTAACCGTTCATCCTCGATCGCCTGCTGAATCCGCTCATAGAGTGAGACAAGCCAAGCGCGTTCTTCGGGGATGAGGTTGCCTCCGAGGACAGTGCTTAAATTCCCGAAATGCTTCAGTGTGCTATCTATCACAGCCATCATACGGTCGCGGCTATGAATCGCTGCGATCTTCATGGCCGCCTCGTCCTTGCGAGCATTCTGGGCTGCCAATCGGGCGTTGTCTGCTTCGGTTGCTTTTTGGAGGGCGTCTTGTTTGGCGATTTCAAGCTCATGGTTGACCTTGGAGAGGGCCTCGGCATGGAACCTCTCTTTGACATACAGGGTAACGGCAATGCAGAGCAATGCGATAGCGGCAACCGCCGCGACGGCGATGCGACGAACATTCTTTCGGATGAATCGGTGTCCACGGTCAGATAGGCTTTCCCGAAAACCCGGTATCGGCGAGTCGTCGAGCCAAGCGCGAAGGAGTTCCGCGAATTCACCGGCGGATTTCGCGCGGCGTTTTTCGTACTCGAATTCCAATCCACCCATGCAGATGTAATCAAGTGCGTCCGGCACCAGCGGATTGATCGACGAGGGAACAGGGCAAGGCTTGCCTTGTCGGCGATCGATCTGGTCTGTGGCTTCCGGCGCAGGGGGGGTGCCCGTCAGAGTGCAGTAGAGAAGCGATCCCAATGCGTAAATATCAGCGAGACGGCGATCGCCCGCGCGGGTTCACTTGCAACTTCGGGTCGGCGGTTGCGGGAGAATTCGCAACAGCGTCGCCGGGAGCCGTGCGGTATTCGCTGTTACGTTTTGCCTTAAATCGAACCGCCAATCCCCAATCGACGATGACCGGGCGATGGGCCAGGTTCACAATCACATTTTCCGGCTTGAGGTCGCCATGCGCAACGCCGTGGTCGTGGAACTGCGCTGCACGGTGTCCGCGATGGCAATGATGAGCCGCAGGCCGCGCGTAAAGATCGGATTGTCGCGCGTCATCCGACGATCGAACGCTGAGCCTTGGTGGAACGCGGCGATATCGTTCGCCAAGGTCGCACCTTCGATGTACTCCATCACGAAATAAGGCGGGACCGGAGCTGCTGAGCCCCCCGTTCCCGCTTCGATCGGTTTAGGCCGAAACTCGCGGTCGAATACTTTGGGCACGCAAGGGTCGTCGATGCTCGCGAGGATCGTCAACTCGCGTTTGAACCGCCGAAGGGTGTTGTCCGCGTATCGTTCCTTGAGTTGCTTCTTCGCCACCTGTCGATTCAGTTTGAGATCATCGACCAGCCATACTTCAGCGAAACCGCCTTCGCCGAAGCGCCGGTCTGGCCGATAGCGCTTCGTCATTGTTGCGATCCAGCGGAGGGAGTGATTGAGGCGACGGCAGGAAAGATTGTACCCGAAGAAAGGACTAGCGCGAAGCACCTCTTCTCGGCGTCAGTTCCGGCGAGTTCAGGACGTGATCGGTAAAGGCGGTCTTGAGTTTGTCATCGGCATCGGGAAATACCGCTGCAAAGGCTTGCTCTAAGGCGGTGCGCAGCCTCGATGCAGCCGGGGCATCGGCAGGGCGTATAGCCTCCCAGGCGCGGCCACGCAACGACGTCAAGGAGGCGCGTGCGCGGGCATACACTTCTTCATTGCTCTGGCCGGAATGCGGCCGGAGCAGGAAGCGTGACCAAAAATCGCTGTCGTAGTTCGTTACATCTTGCAGAAGGACCGGTTTCGTTGCCTTGTTCCAGGGCCGTCGTGAGCTTCGCCAGCATGCGTTCTTCGTCGCGTTCTAAGATTGAAGGATCCTTCCCTTCCAGCGGGGGATAGCGCACTTCAAGCTTTGGAGGGCCGTCATCCTTGCCCTCGTCAAGACGGACATAAAAGGTGCTCTTTCCTTCTTTGAACTGGAGACGAAGGGGCATGAAACCAACGCTGTTTCGTTGTAGACTCGGCGCAGGCTAACACCGAGTGCGTGATTTGTCAATCAACGCGCCATTGCGGATTGAGGGTCACTCCGTCTGGCCGTCAGCAAGCCTCCGGTGTGCGCTTTCGAGCGCGTATTTGACCTGATCGCGAGTGAGATCCAACGCATAGGCGATTTCCTCTTGCGACAGGCGGTTTTTTTCGCTGAGAATGAAGCAGGTTCTTTCACGAGGGGATAGGCGGTGGAGTGCGCTTTCGGCTCTTTCCCGAAGCGCTCTGCTTCCTCTTCCAAGTCAAGTGTTTCCGTTCCGGTCTGCTCTTTTGCCAGCGATTCGGCGTTTTCGAGTGGGACATGCTGTTGTCGTTCCTGCTGTCGGCGACGAATGGCATCTAGCAGGCGATAGCGCACCCTCTTTCGCGGTAGCTGTCTAATCTCTGAAAGTTGGTGTACCAAAGCTCGGCGGGATTGGGTAGATTTGTCGTGGCATGGATGCCATCAACCAACTCCGAGAAGATGTCCGAGACGGACGAGTCTCTGCTGAAAGCCTCGTCGATTGGGTCGTGCGCCTTCAGCAACAACTCCAAGCGGCCCAGCAACAACTCCAAGCGGCCCAGCAACAACTCCAAGCGGCCCAGCAACAACTCCAAGCGGCCCAGCAGCGTATCGAGGATCTTGAGAAAAAGCTGGGGGATTCCGGCACTCCCAAGATCGATCAACCCTTTTCCGTCCATGCCGAAGAAAAGCGGCAAGAGGCGCGCGGCAAGAAAATACGCCCAAAGAAGCCAAAAGGTCGGCGGGGCCGCTTGACCACGGCGGAAAAGCTGGCCAAAGCCGAGCGCATCGAGAAAGTTTACCCCGAAGGCATCGATCCGGGCGCTTGTCAACTCTCGCACACGCGAGCGGTTTGGCGTATGGAACAAGGTCGCTCCGTGCTGGTCGCCTACGAAATTTATCGCGGTCCGGGCAGTCAATATGGCAAGATACCCGGCGTTCTGGGCCGCAGCGAATTCGGTCTGGAGATTGTCGTATCCATCGCCTATTTGATCCAGATCGTCGGCTTGTCGTTCGACAAAGTCTGTTCCATCCTCCAGTTTTTGCAGAACCTGCCTCTGAAGAAATCGCAGGCGGATGCCGTGCTGCGTCAGTTGTCCCGCTATTGGGAAAAGGAGTTCGACAGGCTCTGCTTGCTCGTGGCCAATTCGGCGATCGTCCATGCCGACGAAACCGGTTGGAGCATCAACAGCGTCTGGGCCTTTCTCTCGGAGAAAGCCCGAATCATCTGGTTCGGAGTTCATAAAGACGCCGAGACCTTGCGGATGATCCTCGATCCGGACACCTTTGCGGGCATCCTGATCAGCGACGATGCCGCCGTGTATGCGCACTTCACCCGGTCGCAGAAATGCTGGGCTCATTTGCTCCGCAAGGCGATCAAACTCAGCCTGGGTGATCCCGAGAATTCCAAGTATCGGCAACTCACGGATGAACTGTTGGCGATCTATCGCGAGGCCCGTCGCGTCCAAGTCGATGGCCGCCTGGGGAATGCGGGTCGAGCCGCGAAAGTGACGGTGCTGGAGAACCGCGTTATCGAATTGTGCGGCTGGTCGTGGCTGCACAACGAAGGGCCGATCGCCGGCCTTGAAGACGACTTCCGCCTGCTTACGTCGGAACTGATGGACCTGTTGTTTCAGAAGCAGCTTTTTACCTTCGTGACGGAGCCGGCCGCGACCCAGCCCAACGGTCAAACCGTGCCGGTCCCCGGAACCAATAACGAAGCCGAGCGAACGCTCCGGCCCAGTGCCGAGGCGCGAAACACGGGCGCACCAACAAGACCAGCACGGGGGCTCGGCGGCGAACCGTACTCACCAGTGTCTTGGAGTCGCTACGATTGTATTTGCCGATTTTCTCACTCAAGAGCGTGCTTGAGGAAATGACACGCTGGTGGGAGGTCGGGCAAAGTTGCTTCCAGGAACTGGTGCAGAAACTCAACCTGCAAATGCCCGAGCAATCGATTCTCGATCGCCTGCTGCCGAAGCCAAGCGGCTAAAAAGAGTTCCTGCCTGTCGATTCCCAAGATTTTCCTGATTCCCGATCCAAGTCCATGCGATCCTGACCAAGACTCAGGCTGCGATGCTGCGCAGCGAAACTTCATGGGGTTGAGGGTCTATAGCCGCCTAACCGCTCGCGACACTCCAACGCGCACAGGGAAGCTATTAATCATCTAATCCATAGAATGGACAGCTACCTTTCGCGTCCATGTGACGAGTTTCTCCGAAGCCGAGTCATCCTCGCGAAGCCAGCGGATGAAATCGGAGGCTTTCTCCCAAATTTCGTGGGCGATGGTGCCCTCCGTCGTGAAGCTCGCGACATCGGCGAATTGCCCTTCGAGTAACCGCTTTGTTTCGTAATCCGCGCCAACGTATATCAGCGCTCTCAGATCGTCCTGACAGTTATCGGCGTTGTTCAGCGATTCACGCGTGATTTCCAGCCAATGCTTCAAATCCGGTTGGACCGTCCGATTGCGTTCCCGGGCATCAGGTAAAGCGGCAGCAGTTGGTCATGATCGAGTCGTTTTGGCATTTCCATTGTTCAGTCTCGTTGCTGAGCCATCAAGGACATCTCAACTCACTGGCGTCCGCCAGACGGCGATTGGGGAAAATTATTTTATTTTTTCCGCGAACATGGCCGCACTGCGTTCGCTGCTTGCCAAAAATTCTAGCCTCGGAAAACCAGAAAAAAAGAATTTCCCCTTTTTGCTTCACCGGCTCCGCTAAAAGGGTGAGCAATCAACCTAATGCCTTTTGGAAACATAACCAGCAAAGGTTTCAACGACAGACAGGAGGTGGGCTTCCATGCGGCCAACGGTCGAAAGCAAGCCGATAACGTCGCTCAAGCCCGATCCGAACCAGCCGAGAAAGCAGTTCAACGACGACGAGTTGCGGCTGCTGGGCGAGTCCCTGAAGGTCAAGCAGATCCACCCGCTGCTGGTGCGTCCTGACGGGACCATCATCGATGGTGAACGGCGGTGGCGGGCGGCTGGAAAAACCGGGATCAACGCACTCGATGTGATCGTCACCAAGGAGCAGTTGACCCCGTCGCAGATTGCGGAAATCCAGATTATCTCTGCGATGCACCGCGAAGGTCTGACCGGTTACGAGCAATGGCAAGCCATCGAACGGCTGGTCGAACTCAATCCGGGATGGCACGGCAAGGACATTGCCAGGGCGACTCCAGATCGATCCGAGCATGATCGTCCGGCTTCGCTCGCCGGGCAAGTGTATCAAGGCAGTGCAGGAGGCATTCGCGTCGGGCCTGATAGGGGTATCGGATGTTTACGCGATGAGCAGGGGCAACGAACAGCAACAGCACGAGTTGCTTGCCGCCAAACTCAACGGAGCGTCACGAAACGACATCGAGCATGCGGCGCAGAAGTGGCGCAACGGTAACACCCCAGCGGTCAGGCTGAGCCGTGCCAAGCTACTGCTGCCTTCGGGCATCAGCATCACGGTCGCAGGGTCGGACTTGGCGCTCGACGATTTGATCGAGGCTTTGTCCGAAGCGCAAAAGGGCGCGAAACGCGCCCGCGAATCGGGATTGAACATCAAAACAATGGCCGCCGTGTTCCGCGATCAGGCGAAAGCAGGTGGATGATGCTCTCGGCCTCCCTCATCCACGACCATGCCTTCGTCATGGCGACGGCGCTGGTCGAGATCATCTCGTCGTGCGTGCGACCGGAGGAGGAACGCGAAGCGTTTACCCTCTTTTACGAAGTGTGCAGGTCCGGCATCGAAGAGTACGAGTTGAAGGCCGCTCGTATCCGAAGGACCATCACGCCGTCACGGAATTGACCCATGTATAGACTCTCGCGCCTGTTACTCATCGTAAGCGCGCTGGCGGGGCTGTTATGCCTGATAGCGATCGCGTATCAGGTTCCGCAAGGTGCCTTGCTCGCGGGTATTGTGTGCCTGTGCGTTGCCGCCGGTCAGCGCGGCTACGCGACCCTGTCAGGCTACGGCACGCGGCGCTGGGCGGATGAGGAAGATCTCCGCCGGGCCGGGATGCTGGATGCGAAAGAAGGGATCATGCTCGGGCGTCTCGGCTCCCGGCAGCGGCGGTCGCTGATGAAAGCGATGAGGGCATTATTCAACCCGCGACTCGATTCAAAACTCGCGTGCTGGCAATTCTTCCGGGCGCTGCCGATACGCCAACGGTCTGCCAAGGAGATGGTGCGGTTGGTGCGGTCCGTCCATACCGCCGTTTTCGCCCCCACAGGTGTGGGCAAGGGCGCATCGTTCGTGATCCCGTTCCTGCTGACATCGCCGGATTCAGCGGTGGTGATCGACTTCAAGGGTGAGTTGACACGGGCAACCGCCGAGCATCGCCGGGAAAAATTTGGCCACCGCGTCGTCATCCTCGATCCGTTTTGCTGCGTCACGCAGCATCCCGATTCCTTCAACCCGATCGACTGGATCGATAAGGCATCACCGCAATCCATCGATGAATGCCGCGATCTCGCGGATGCCATCGTGATCCGTACCGGGCAGGAAAAAGACCCGCACTGGAACGACGCGGCGACGATCTGGATCGCCTCGATGGCGGCAGCAGTGGTGATGTTCGGCGAAGCCGGGGACAGGTCGTTGCAGACGACGCGGCGGCTGCTGACCGATCCGCAGCAAATGGAGGGCGTCGTCAAGCTGCTGTGCGAGTCGGATGCGTGGGGAGGATTGCTTGCCCGGCTCGGGCATCAACTGTCGCATTTCAAGGACAAGGAACTTGCCTCGGTGCTCACTACGGTGAATCGCGGTACCTGCGGTTTCTCGATACTCCGCCGGTGGCGCAAAGCACGAAGACCAGCAGTTTCGATCCGGCGGAACTGCGGCAAGGGAGGATGACGGTCTACCTGGTGCTTCCCCCTGACCACATGCGGGCGCAATCGGGGCTGCTTCGGCTGTGGGTGGACAGCATGATGCGGGCCGTAGTGCGGGGCGGACTTCAGGAGCAAAACAAAGTTCACTTCATCCTCGATGAAGCGGCGAGCCTGGGTCACATGGAGTCCATTGACGATGCGGTGGACAAGTTCCGTGGGTACGGAATCAGGCTGTTATTCCTCTACCAGTCCCTCGGACAGCTCAAGAAATGCTTTCCTGAAGGACAGGATCAAACCTTGCTGAGCAACTGCACGCAAGTGTACTTCGGCATCAATGACTACCAGACCGCCGAATATGTGAGCAATCGCCTCGGGGAAAAAACCATTGTCGTCGCCAGCGGCGGAACGAGCACGGGCACGACACGCCAGACATCGGATGAAGGCGGCAAAGGGAGTTCCAGTGTTTCCAAGACGGAAAACGATAACTGGAGCCAGACAGGTCGCAAGTTGCTGAAGCCCGAAGAAATCCTCGCGCTGCATGAGCGCACGGCGATCACCTTCGCGCAGGGCATGAGGCCGATCTGGACCAATCTGGTGAGGTATTACGAAGAGTCGCTCCTGGACGCGCCGCCGTCCTTGTGGGGAAAGTTCAAGGCGGCGGCGGGGCGCTGGTGGCTTCGCTGCTGGTTCTGGCGGCGGCGAGCCTGATGGTGTTCGTCGTGGATATGGCCACGAGGAAAGCGTGGCATTGAAAGGAGAGTGCAGCATGTCGGTGGTAAGGGATTTTTTCGAGGGCGTGGCGCTGTGCGCTGCCCGGTCTCGATAACATGGTGCCGGAGATGACGGCGGAGTTGTCCAGGTTGGGCACGCAAGGGAGCATGGAACTCAGTTCCGCCTTGTTCAACGGCAGCGCTTTCGTGCCTTACGGACCTGGCCAGTATACGCCAAGTCCTGAGCAAGAATCTGTCCTGCAAGGTCCGCAAAGTCCGGAGATCGAAGCACCGGACCTCGGAAGGGAGATGTAATCATGCCGAAGCGGAATCGTGATCCACCTTACCCGGACGCCAAACCAATCCAAAACCGTCTATGGAGACAGTGATGAATGACTTAACGATGATCGGCTTTCTGATCGCAGTCGCCTATGGGATGTATGGACTCACTAAAGTCCTTCAGTCTGCCGGGGAGAACCCCGAAAAGACCTCGACAGTGCTATCTTACGTGGAAAAAATCTGGAAAAAGTGAGGGATGTTCCCTCACGATTCAGTGATGACAAACCTCTGGAGAACTCGTGGATTTCATAGTTGACTCGATCGGAGTGGGCCTTGTGGCGATCGGTATCGCTGTACTGATGCTGATAAGATTCGCTTGGAACAACCCTGGTCCCGCTGGATCTGTTGGAAAATCTCTGTTCGGCTTCTTCAAGAAATAACCAAACTGTGTCGCAAACCTTCGCCCATTCTCTTGTCTTTGAAAGGAACGAACTTCATGGAAATCCTCATCGCCATTGGCGTGGAAATTCTGTCGGAAATCTTCACTGAGGCGGCAGCCGATGTGGTCGAAGCCGTCATCGTAACCTCGTAAACTTCACGAGTTCAGGAAAGCACCTTCGCCCGATTCATTAACACTCGAAGGGATAAGACATGGATCTTTTCATCTGGATCGTTAGCGAGGCTATCGGCGAGATTATCAAATCCGTGGTTCACTCTAGCGACTAAGAAATGATCGCCTGCTCGTAGATATTCTCGTGAAACCACCTTCGCCCGAATCTTAACCACGAAAGGAACATAAACATGCTTGAGTCCATGCTCATGACCGCCATCGAGTTGGTGGTCGATGAAATTGTCGATCAATGGCTCTACGGATAATCCCCGATGCCGGGATTCCGTTTTCCGGCATTTCAACACTCGTTCCAAGGAGACTTTCATGTGCGTTTTGATTTTTTGGCCAGTCTATCTGATCGAAGAAGTGGTCGTCGGCAGTTTCGAGTAAGTGTGCGGTGTTGAAACTGAAAACATCCGCAAGGGCCGGGATCGTTTCCCGGCCTCCTTCGTCTTCGGCTTTTCAATGGAGCATTTCATGGAGTTGTTTTTTGTTTTTCACGATCGCTGGAGCAGTCTTAGCCGCCATTGTCTTGAACAGCCTGTGGATCAGGATCAAATGGACCTTGGGCTTCAGGCCAAAACTCTTCGATGCTGAGCAGGCGGAACTTACGGCTACGGAATGTGCGACGATGTACGTCGATGAGTATGAGAGAATGAACGGTGAACTGAGTAACTCCCGCCGAGCAGAGTTCCACAAGACGATGATCGATTTCAATCGTTTGGTCATTGAAAGATACATCCGCAATTACCTGCTTCCGAGATGTGGTCCTTGCAAAGTACCGGAGGCAACATCGTGCTGACATCGCAGGCTGCGACGATAATGGCCGGGGTCTTCCCCGGCCATGTTTACGTCTGGGAATGGGGACAGGTATGACACTCGAAGAACGATTGGACAAGATCGAATCCATGCTGACCGTCCTGGTCGAACGGCAGACGGTCAAGGACTATTACGAAGTCGAGGAATTCGCAAAGACGGTTCACAAATCGTGTTTCACCTGCCGGGAATGGTGCCGCCTCGGTCGCATCCGGGCGGAGAAGAAATTGTCTGGACGTGGGGCCTATGCAAGGTGGGTAGTACCCCACGCCGAATTGTTGCGATACCAACGGGAAGGACTGCTTCCTCTTCACAGACCCGCGTAATCGCTTGTCCTGTTACACCGAGGTAGGGATGTTTGTCATGACGTATGGCGTATCGCCAAGATGATGTCTTCATCGTCAGGGATCGGGCCGCCCTCGCACATCTGAATCAGGCCATTCATCCGATTCCTTAACTTCTCCCAGGGTGTACCGGTCCATTTTGCCTTGCCGAGCATATCGAAGTAACGAGAGAAACTTTCCTTCAACGCCCGCAAAAAACCAGCTGCGTCGATTGTCTTGGCTTTAAAGTTCACAGGCGTACCTCCCTGCTTGCGTGGGCCAACAATCCTCCAACCGCTGTAGGTTTCAGCGTTATGATCCAGGCCGGAACGAATGGCGTCGTATAGCTCCTTGGACCTGTTGGCGGGAACTCCAAATTCAGGGTGATCCTCGAAGAACTCCTTATAGGGCTTGTCCCGCTTTTCCGTCATGTCCTTCCACCCGCTTCGAAACGCCTGCAATGCTTCAACCAAGTTCGAGCAAATGGACATAGTGAAAAAGCCATTGGGCTTCGCAATCTGGCTGAGCTGAGAGAAGTACCGTTCTTCAAATCTCTCGCGCAGGAACTTGATAATGCCTTCCCGGTCTTTGAAAGCTTCCATGTTCCGATAACCGGCCACCGTTGTTGTCGCCGAAAGCCGGTATTTATCAACTCGACGTGGACGATCGCCCATGATCACTTCTCCGAGACTCTTTGTTGTTCACTCAATGTGCCGTCATTCGCTGCCGACATCAAGTGTTTCCGACGAAAAGACGTTCGTGCGGTTTCATCCGAATACCCCCTTGATCGCTTCCTGCTGCGTCGATGGGTACAGGTGCCGGTATCGCTTCGACGTGGCCTCGTTCATGTGGCCTGCCCATTCCTGCACCAGCCGCTGATCGACGCCCTTGCTGGCACACGCCGAAATGAAACTGTGCCGCAGGCGTGTGAAGCCCACGCATCCTCTCCCACTTCGTTCCCGCCAGCACACGCTTGAAATGGTCATGCACCTCGTTGCGGGTCAGAGCCGACGTGTGCGGGCTGCTTCCGCTTCTTCACGGTCGCCATCCTGCCTTTCAGGGATGACGGGCGTTTCTTTTCGTTCTGGTGGCCGGTGGTCCGGCTTCGCTTCTTGCTGCGGGCGACGGTGCCGGCGTGGCAGAACAGGGCCGGGCCGCCGGGGTGAACCGCCAGCCATTCCCTCAGCACTTCCTTGAGGAACGGCGTCAGCGGCACGCGGCGGGTGGTCCGCTGGCCTCGGCTCCGCTTCTTCTCTCGCACCAGCACGGTGTTCCCGGTGAAGTCCACGTCCGCAACCAGCGCCCGCAGGATCTCCGACCGCCTGGCCCCGGTATGGGCGGCAAAGCAGAACAGCGGATAAATCCACGGGTGCGGGGCCTTCTCCTTGACGTGGGCGAGCAGTTCGGTCAGTTCGCTGGCTTGCAGGTAAAGCGCCTCCCAGAGCGTATCCGGGTCGCCGCCGGCGGCGATCTGCCGCTCGATCTCGGCCATCGTCATGAACGGCGGCTTCTCGTCGGCCTTGGGGTAGCGCAGGCCGCGGTTCGGGAACTTGCCCGAAGTCAGGCCCATCGGCTCGCCCCAGTTCCACGCGGCCCGCAGCGTGGCGATTTCCTTGCGGATGGTCACCGGGCTGATCTTCGCCTTGGCCCGGTGGTTGACGTATTCCTGCATCTTGGCAAGCGACAGTTCGCCGAGCGGGAAGCCTTCGCCGAGGATGCGGACAGAAGTGGCCGAGGTGCAGCTTGCAGGTGTCGAGGCTGTTGGCCTCGATGGTGCCGTTGCCGTGCGTGGTGAGATAGCGGTCTTTCAGGTGGCCGAGGGTGACGGCCTGCCGCGGGGCGTCGGCCAGCGTCGGCCCGGTGTCCGGCGGCTTGCCGTCGTGCTCGATGAAGGTGACGATGTCGGTGCCATCGGGCAGCACGATCAGCCGTTGCTTCAGCCGCATGAGCAGGTAATCGACCTGCCGGGCTTTGTTCTCGGCTTCGTCCTTCTCGACTTTACCAATGGTAAAGGTGTGCAGCTTGCCGTGGTGGCAGAACAGAATTCGGTAACTGCCGTTTCGCTCTTGCAGAGACGCCATGATGCGGTCCTCCGCAGCATCACTCCAATGTCAGGCCAGCCACTTTACCAAAATTTTACCAAGAGGTCTGGTAAAGCAAACAGGGCAAGAGGTCACGGATTCGCCGTAACTCCTTGCCCTGTATTGAGTGCCGGAGACAGGACTTGAACCTGCACTCCCTTGACGGGAACCAGGCCCTCAACCTGGCGCGTCTGCCAATTCCGCCACTCCGGCAATCGTCGGTAACTCGAATTATCGCAACGCGCCTTCACTTTTCAAGATGCCGGCCCATCGTTTCTGTATCCATCTATTCTCTTTGGCACCAGGGAGCTCCACACGGCGGCCCTTGGCCGCACGCCGCAGGCAGTGACGACCCGGTTGAACCGGCCATCACCGGGCGAGCGGGCACACTCAATTGTTTTTCGACCTGTTTACCCGCGCATTGCGGACATTCCAGGTCTGCCAGTTCCGTCTCGCTGCGAATCAGCGCCTCGAATGATTGACCACAATCCCGGCAGGCAAAATCGTAAAGAGGCATAAGTGATCCTCAACCCATTTGTCGGCGACGTTTCTGACAAACTTCACTGGCTCGACGAAGAATCGCCCATTCTTCTTCCGTCAAGCTTTCACGCCCGTATTTGTTCATCTTCTCGAGGACGGTATCCATCTGCGCTTCCAATTTCTCATCCATTTTCTCATCGTGAGAATCGGGCTCGACTTCTGCCGAGACCGGTGCAGGTGGGTTGCTGCGCCGAACGGGGGCATCCACTTGCGCCGGCCGATCCGGTTTGGGAATCTCGGCGAAAAGCTGTGCTCGCGGCGATGCAGACCGACGTCGGATCTGCCCGCGCTGAAAAGAAGGAATCCAGTTGCTGACTCGCAGCGAATAGCGATAGTACAAAAGCGCAAAACCGGCAGAAACCAGATGCGCAAAGAAGATCGCAGGATGCACCCGCCCACCCGCAAATCCGACAACATCGAGTAGCGCGTAGAAGACCGCGAAGAGCCATACGGGCGTCGGAATGAAGAAAAACAGCAGCACAGTGCGATGCGGATAGTGCAAGGCATAAAGCAGCAACACCGCGGTAATCATTCCGGATGGTCCCAGATGCACAATGGGATGCTGAGTCAGCGCCGCACCGACGACCAGACCGATACTACCCAGATATGCCGCAATCAAACAGTAACCCAGAAATTCCTGCCAGCCATAAATGTCCTCGACATGGCGGCCGAACCAGTTGAGGAACAAAAGCGTCAAACCGATGGGCAGCAGCCGGCTCAGCAGGTTGTTGGCGTGACCAATATTGTGTACGAACGGGCCGGTAAAGATTCGCCAAACCTCGCCGGAAAAAATCTTGGACGTATCGAGTTGGAGAATCTTGGTAATAGAGCCGGCACCGGGTTGCGGATTGCCAAGTTCTTCGTTGGTTCCGATTTGGATGAAAAACACGATAACGAATACCGCCGATAGTCCCAGACAGGCGTGCATTCTCTCGCCGAGGATGCCGAGTCCGCGGTTAGATTCCCGATAATAGTCTCGATCTTGGATACCCATGCAGACCCCTCAGGGGGAACCCAAGCCAGCAATTCCCTTGTTGTTCTACCAGACCAGGCCGTGTCGGGGAATTGGGAATATCAAGGAAAGCCAAAGAAGTTTCAAGTTCCGGCAATCAAAGAGACTCGCACTCCCCTTCCGTCGCCATTGCTGCCGCCAACACTGCCTGAAGATGCTGTTCAAACTCGGGAGGGAGCGGTTCCTCCGGCAATCGGTGCGTCAAGTGAATCGTCGCCTGATAAGTGTGGAGATAGACCATGCAAGGCGGGCAGGCGCAAATGTGGTGTTGTAAAACCAACCGTTGTTCGAGCGGCATGGCATTCTCGACATAGTCGATGAGAAGTTCAGTCACTTCACGACAGGTGAACCCCATAACTCACTTCCTTCTCAAGGGTGACGGGTGCAGGTTGGAGCTTCCATCCTGTGCACCCTCCACCCGTCACCCCGCGGCCTGGAAGTGCGGTGCCAATAGATCTCGCATCATCATGCGTGCCCGATGGAGCCGGCTTTTTACAGCAGGAACACTCATTGCCAGCATGTCGGCGATGTCGGCATTGGACAGCATCTCGACATCCGAAAGCACAAATACATCCCGATACATTTCAGGCAGTTGCCGGATCGCCTTTTCGATCAGCACATGTTGCTCGGCTTCGAGTGCTGCCTGATCCGGCCGGATCGTCCAGGGCCGGATCGTACCGGCGTGATGACCATCCTCGGAAAAATGTTCCAGAGGGTCGGCCACTCGACCCTCTTCCTGATGTTGCCGCTTGCGGCGATGAGCGAGTGCAGCATTCACGGCGACTCGGTACAACCAGGTGGGAAAGGCCGATTCTCCTCGAAAAGTATCCAGTTTCCGAACAACTTGAAGAAGGACATCCTGGGTAACATCCTCGGCATCGGCGTCATTGCCTAACATTCTACGAGCCAGATGATAGATTCGAGGCGCGTACTCGCGGAAAACGCGCGTGGGCGTGAGCGGAGTTGATTCAATCGGCTCGGTCATCCCAACCAATCCTCGACGTAGCTTGAGCAGTATTTGTTAAGATACCACTCTACGTTATAGGTTAGAAGGGGAACCACCGATTGGGATGGTAGCTGAATTCAACCGGAAGAACGACTCATGCCTCCACTTGCTGTTCTTTTCGATCTCGATGGAACGCTTATCGATAGTTACGCCGCCATTACGGCGAGTGTCAACCACGTCCGTTCGGTCCATCATCTGACACCTTTATCCATCGATGAGGTACGGCAACTTGTCGGGCACGGTCTCGAGCAACTGATGGCCGATGTTATTCCCGACGGCAATCCCGTAGCCGATGCTCAATCCTATCGAATCCATCATCCGACGGTCATGTTGAGTCTGACGCACTTGCTTCCGGGCGTAGCTGACTGCCTGGAAGCACTTCGCGCTCACGGAATCAAAATGGCGGTTTGCAGCAACAAGCCTTCTCAATTTTCGACCCAACTTCTGGCCGGATTGGGTATCGCCAAGTATTTCGATGCGACATTGGGTCCGGAGGATGCAGGAATTCCCAAACCCCATCCGGCAATGATTCTACTGGCATTGAAACGACTTGGCGTTTCTAACGGCGATGCGCTCTATATAGGCGATATGGAGGTGGACGTAAAAACCGCAAAAGCCGCAAAGGTGGCAATTTGGGTAGTATTGACAGGATCAGATAAACTCGAAAAGATCGAACAATCCAATCCCGATCGTATCATGCGAGACATGAATGAGGTCTTGCATGCAATTTTTGCAGCACAATAAACGAAAAAAATTGCCCAATCATAAGAACTAGTCTTTCGATAAATCGGAATTTTGAGGTAGAATCCTTTCAATTGTTTTTTTCGCCGCCTTGGTATAGACTCCTCCCATGCAGGTTCAACCCTACAGCCGTGTTGAAACTCTTTCCCCTCTCCCTCCGCCCGGGGCAAACGGGAACTATTCAACCACGAATGGCTACCTACCTCAAGTAAACGGGTATGGGGGGCACCCAGTTCCCGCAGCCTCATCAGGCACACCATCACCCGACCATGATGCACGTGATGGGGAAACTCATCCGCGAGCGTTGGAAGCTGCTGGGGGTCTGGCTGATCGCCACGGGTTTCGCCGCTGGTATGATCGTCATGAAATACGGCAAGCCGACCTGGCGAGCGGAAGGCACATTGCTGCACTCCCCCGAATACAACGTGACGGGTGGACGACGATACTACAACCCCCCGAGCATTCAAACGGTCTTGATGCATCTGAAATCGAAAGAAGTGTTGGGAACTCTCAAAGAAGAATTCAATCTCCCCGATAGTATCGACGATTTGGAAGCCAAGACCAACATCAGTATCACCAAGCAATCCGAGTTAATCGGCGTCTCGTTCGACTGGCCCGTTCGCGATGATGTGGTGCGCATCACCAATCGTCTGTTGACACTTTCCATCGAACACTACAACAAGCTCCGCGAGAAACTGGTAACGGAAGCGACGACCGCGGCAACGAATGCTGCCGAGACCGAGGGCGAACAACTAAAAGCCCTGCAAAAGGAGATGAACGCTGCCCTTCGGACGCACCACGTCAACAATCTCGATAATGAGATCGCAGCTGATCGAGCCGATGTGATCGCAGCCAAAAACACGTTGGCCAAGGAGAAGACCGAAAAACGGTCCCTCGAAAAAGCAGCTCGATACGGCAGAGGGCAATCTTGCGCTACTTCAAAAACTCGAAGCCAACAAACCAAAATCGAATGGAGTCTATACTTCCGATGAACTGAGCGCCTTAACCGGAATCAGGTCCGCACAAGAACAGAAACTGACTCGCATGAAGAACAAGCTCAAGAACGAGGCGTTACTGGAGTCTAAGCGCAAGAGACTCAAGTCGACGCTCAAGCTTTGGGAGAAGGGGTTCGAAACGACGGAAAAACTCGACGAAATCAAGGCGGAGGTCAAGGGACTTGAGATTGATCTCGATCAGGACAAAGACCTTCAGAAAGAGCTTGCCGATCTGAAAATGACGGAGAAAAAAATCATTGAATCGGCATGCCCCGATCGACCTTGCCGATCCAGCAAGCGCAAAGGCGAGCGCAAGAATTGCGTGAGCAACTCTCCGCGTGTCCCGGCAAGATCAAGGACGCCGATGAGAACCTGAAAGAGAAAGAAGAAAACCTGAAAAAGAAGGAAGATGTCAAGATCCAATTGCAGGATCTGGCAGAACGAATCAAACAGAAAGAAAAAGATTTCTCGGATGCAACGCAGAACAAGAAACAGCACGACTATCTGCTCACACCCAACTCGGCAGATTTCGCATCCACACCGAAGCGACTGCGGAGGTAACACCGCGCCTCGACCAACGCCATCAAGCTGGCACTCGGAACTTTTGTGATCTCGATCGCTCTGTTTCTCTCCTATATCTTCCTGGTTGCGATGCCCCGTCACTCGACTTCCGGGGAAGTGACTGCGCAACGCCTCGGTTTGCCTTTGCTGGGACATCATCTGCCCAGTTCCAACGATCACACCAACCCGCCGGAAAATCTCCTGCCACCTGCTTTACGTCCGGCAATGTCGGTGCTGGCCAATCGCGATACCCAGATGGAATCGCTGGCCGCGCAAATCACCCAAAACGTTCACGATCACGGTTCGATCGTCATGTTCACCCCGGTCACGGCCAGGATGAACATCGAATCGTTGGTAGGTGAACTGGCCCGTCACTTTGCGCAACTCGGCGATCGCGTTTTGGTCTTCGACGCCCGTCCCGGAAATCCAATGATCCCATCCTGGGCAGGACCGAATGCGCCGACCGCCCAGAATCGGGTGATCCAGTTCCTGGAAGGAACCAACGACCGGGCCGGAGGATGCTTTACTCCCACCAAACTCGCATCGGTCGACTATTCCGGTGCCGATTTGTCCGAACATCTCAACGGAGTCATCGCCACCTATCGCTATCGACGGATGGCTGAGGAAATGCGAGAACGGTACACTTTGGTTCTGATGATGGCCCCCGATCTGGAGTATCTCGGCGATGAGGAAGACTACCTCAGCACGATGGCGGAAGGAGTCGTGCTGATTCTGGACGAGCATACGAACCCGACTGAAGTAGAGGGATATATCCACAATTTGCGCGCCACGGACGCATCCGTCTACGGGGCAGTTTTGATGAACAAGTGATAGGGTTCATCCAAACGTATCTCAAACCTTCGATTGTCGCACAGTCAATTTATCTGGGTAATACTAGAGTTGAGCAGGGATTGCTCGTGAATAATGTGTCAGGCGGCCCCAATCCGATTCCCAAGGCAGAGGGGGAGCAAGAAGTTGCACTTCTATATCAAAACTTTGGGGTCCCTGCCTCGCAAAACATTGCCTATGCCGAAATCAAGGTTGCAGTGCATCTGAACGAACTCATTGGTGTGAGTGGGACAGTTTCTCCGCCTGGAACGGTGGCGGTTCCTGCCTCCAGGCTGTTCGATACCTTTGATACTCCCCCAGGCCATTATCGAGGATACGATGCAGAGGCGAAACTATTAGAAGCAATCGCGAAGGAAATCGAGCCAAATGCACAAAAAGGCCAATGTTATCCTAACTGCAGCGGATCTGTTCGGCTCTACTCGCACTTTACAATCTGTCCAAGTTGCGATGGCGTAGTCGCTGCTTTTCGAGCAATGTTTCCCAATTTCGCCCTGTCCATATCTGACGGATCATGACCATGTCCGACATCGGTATCGAAATCAAGCAACGCTTGCTCGCACTTCCATTGGGCAGGGATGCAAATTTGGAAGGTGCGACTGAACGCGACATCCTGGAGTTGGAGAACTATGCCGGCGGGCAGTTCCCGGCCGTTTACAAGCAATTCCTGAAACAACTTGGGCGAAGCGCTGGAGAGTTGTTTCGGGGGTCGGACTATGCCGTCGGCCAACATTTTCAGCTTCACCTGAAGGAACCTGCAGAGGAACTGTTGAGGCGAATGAACGCGTCATTTACTCTACCACGGACTGCGTTTGTATTTCTGATGTCGCAAGGGTATCAGTTTACTTTCTTCGATCTCGATGATGGGAATGATCCAATTGTTTATCACTACCTTGAAGGAGACTTGGCTCCCAGTGTTCTGGATACCAAACTATCCCGATACCTCCGGCGTTGCGTTGAAGCTTGCGAGCAACGGGAAGAAGTAAGAGGATGAGGAAGAATCTGTTTGGCAGTGGGCTTTGCCCACATTAAGGGGTCAATGCTACAGAACATTCTCGACAGCGGCGTTTACAATTCGACCCTCTGGTTTGTTCTCCTCGCAAGCCTCGCGCTCACGTTGCGATGGAGGCCGCGTGAACATTGTCTGGTTTACGCAAGTGTCCTTTTCTTTCTCATCATCGGCACGGCCGGGAACTTGTTTCTCTCGTTGTACCGGGCCTATACGCTGCCCGGCGACATCATCCAGGACATCGTTTCCGCACAGGAATTCCTCGAAGGCAGGCCGATCTATCCCAATGACATGACGGCGCAGATCGACCAGGTGCTCGCCCGTGAAGGCCCGCGCGGCTCACTTCTCGATAAGTGGCCGGCCAAACGCCAGCGCGAGAAGGAAAAACTCGACGAGATGCTGAAGGAAAAATGGGTCCAGGCGCATCCCCCATTCATGTCGCTCTACACCGCGCTCTTCGTGTGGAAACTCGGCATCCTGGGCACGCAGATCGCGTTCACATTCGTCGCGCTCGCAGCCCTGGTTTTGACTCTGCAAATGATCCGGCTCGAACTGTGCCCGAATGTGAGTTTCTGGAACGCCCTGCTGATCGGCATTGCCATTCTCGGCTGGGATCCGGTGCAGGGAGTGCTTCTGGCGCGGCCAGACCGGGTTGGTGCTGATCTGTTTGCTAACCGCGACGTGGTTTTTGCTGCGGCGAGGCCGGCCAAGATCGGCGGGGATCGCAACAGGCATCGCGATCTCGTTGAAACTGGTTCCCGGTCTCATCCTTCTCGTGCTGGCACTACGGCATCGCCAGGCGTTCTTTTCCGCAATACTGACGATCTTGGTCATCGGCCTGGCCGTGCTCGGCCTGACGTCGTTGCAGGACTACATCGATTATTTCCATACGAGCCAGGGCGTCTTGAATGACTATGCTGCGCATCCAGGCAATGTTTCGCTGCTTGGCACTCTGGCACGCCTAAACATCACCCTGTCGTTAGCGCGGGCGATCTGGCTCTTGTGTGCAGTAGTGATCGCGCTTGCGTTCGCGTGGCACATCCGGTGCCGAACCGATAATGATTTGCATTTTGCGGCTGGCGCTGACTCTGATGCCGCTGCTGTCCCCGGTCGCATGGGAGCATTACCTCGTCTATCTCATGCTTCCGCTTTGTATACTTGCTGCGCGCGTTATCTCTGAAGGGAACCCGCGGAAACAGTTAATGTTCGTGGGAATGCTGCTCTTCTTCAGCGTGCCGGACGCTACCTACTACTGGCTAACATTGGTCAGTTCGAGAGCGAATCTGGCGGGAGTAGGAAACGTCGTGCAGGATTTGCGCACCATCGGGTTGGGAATTCTCGCCCTCTGGCTCGTGCGCGAGGCTCGCAGAACGTAGAGCCAGCCGCAATCAATCAGGTTACAGCAACCGCGGGAGGCGGTATTCGGAAGTAACCTCGCTGCCGACACATCCAGACCACGATTCCCCAACACACAACGACGATGCCTCCTTCCACCAGAAGTCGGGGAATGTAGGCAAGTCCTCTTTGCTGGACGGAAAGCAGCTGAATATGCTGTCCCATTTCCGACCCTGCAAACGCCGTCACCGCGATAAACAATGTCCACAACAGATCGTCGCGCAACACGTACAACCTTTCGCGTGCCATAAATAGAGCGATAAACCCATAGCGAACAACATCGCCGGCGATGAATCCGAGGATAAGCCCTCGAAGCCCATCCAGGTATTGCCCCAGCGGCATGAAAAGCACCAAGCTCGCAACCTTGGCAATGTTGCAGTACGCCGAATAGCGCACCAAACCTTTGGAAAAAAACACAGATCCGGCGTTCGAGGCAAGCATTCGGAACCAGGATCCGACCGCCAGCAGAGGTAGAATCCAGGCCGCATCGTGATAGCGCTCGTCCAGCAAGCAATGAATTAATGTTGACCCCGTGGCCAGAACGCCCGCCGCCAGGAGAGCGGACAAACCGCCGGCAAGCAGATGAACCCGAGGAAAGAGTCGGGCGAGATCGGATTCCGATCGGAGGATTCGACTGTAGATGGGGAAAATGAGTTTTCCGCCGAGGGCGAGCATCAGTTCTGCTGGAATATCGGCAATTTGACGGGCGAAATGATAGACGCCGAGTTCCTTGATCGACCCCAATCCCACCACCAGGCGATCGGAATAGGTTGCCACGAACGTGAACATCGTTCCCAGATAGACCCACTTGGCCACGTGTCCCAGGTCTTTCATGGCGGCCCGATTCCAGCAGAGCCGATTCCGCACTCCGGGGACGAGCAGATGCGAGAGCAGCATTTTCACAAAGAACGACAGCATCGTGCCTGCGACTAGAGCGAAAATGCGCCGGTCGATCATGGCCCAGGTAATCGTTACTGCCACTCCGACGGTCTGCGAGATTGCATCAATGAGTACTTCACGTCCTTGCGATATGTTTCGACTCAAGGTGAAGAGTTTCGTTGAAGTAAATCCATCGAAAACCGCAGTGAAACCGATCAGCGGCAAGAGCCACAATAAATCCGGCGCAGGTACCGGCCGCCAGTACGCAGCCGGCCAGGCCAACAGGCATGCCCCGAACCAAAGGACGAATCCGCGGACGATCTGCAATGTCCAGGCTGTGTTGAGAAAATCGGAATCATCTCCGCGCGGATGCTGAACAACGGAAATTCGGATGCCCATATCGGAGAACAGGGTCAGTCCGATCATGATGACGGAAACCATTGACATCAGGCCAAAGGCTTCGGGAAAGAGGAGTCTTGCCAGAACGAACATCGAGATGAGCCGGATGATTTGACTGTAGCCGAACCCTAATCCCAACGAAATCCCCGAAATCAGGGCCGCACGTCGAAAGGGTTGGGTGCCGGTAGTTTGGTTGGACATGTACCCTGCTCATGGGACAACAATCGAGTCTGGTTCAGCATTCTTGGAGAGCTATGTGGGGAAATTCGGCCTTGAAGCCGGTTAGGGCTAGCTGTACTCTTCACGCTCCGCGTGAAGAATTTCCTCACGCGGAGCGTGAGGAGTACGGCTCGGCAATTGCCGTCAGCCCAACTTCCGACCTAACGGGCCGGCGAGACGACGTAAGGATTCTAGCAGCTTTTTGAAACCGGGGAAATCCAGAGATTGAGCACCGTCCGAAAGCGCCTTGTCCGGCTCCGGATGAATCTCGATCATCAAGCCATCTGCTCCACCCGCGAATGATGCAAGGGCCATGGCCGGCACGTAGGCTCGCTTGCCGGTTCCGTGACTGGGATCGACAAAAATCGGCAAATGCGACAGCGCTTTGGCGGGCGGAATCACCGAGAGATCGAGCGTGTTGCGGCTATGATCGGAGAAAGTTCGCACACCCCGTTCGCAGAGAATCACCTCATAATTCCCACCGGCCATGACGTACTCAGCCGCCATCAACCAATCTTCGAGCGTCGCGCTCATGCCGCGCTTTAGCAATACCGGCTTGCGAGCTAAAGAAACACGCTTCAAGAGCGAAAAATTCTGCATGTTCCGAGTGCCGATCTGGATGATGTCAGCAGCTTCCTCCACGGCATCGGCGTTTTCGGCATCCATCAGTTCGGTGACAATGCCGATCCCCGTTTTGGCTCGAACCCGGCTCAAAATCTTTAGCCCGTCCAGACCCATGCCCTGGAACGCATAGGGACTGGTCCGGGGTTTGAATGCTCCCGCACGCAGTAGACGAACACCATTTTCCATCAAGAACTCAGCGGTCTTTTGGACCATCGCCTCATTCTCGACCGAGCAAGGACCGGCGATAACGGTGAACGTCTGCGGAGTGATGGAAGTCATCGGGAGAACGATTTCCGTATCCGCAGGGTGCATTTCCCGGCTCGCGAGCTTATACGGTTTCGTAACTCGGATACACTCTTTCACTCCCGGCAGGACTTCGAACAAGCCCGCATCGACCGCGCCGACATTGCCGGTGATTCCGATGGCGGTACGTGTCGCTCCCGGCAACGGATGGGCTGTCAAATTCTGAGCGCGAATCGCTTCGAGGACGGCAGCGATCTGTTCCGGCTCCGCGTGGGTCTGCATGACGATTAGCATTGATGGTTCTCTTCTTGTGCTTCTTGCATGGTATCGAAAGCCGACGAGTGCTATTATACCCAAGAGGATTCTGGAATCAGGGGCTGGAATCGAGGAAAAGGGTGTAACCAGATTCTCTGGGGGGGCATCGTCGTAGCGGCGGCATCCTGCCGCCGTCTGCAACCTCTCGGCGGCAGGATGCCGCCACTACGACGATGCCCCCCCAGAGAATCTGGTTACACCCGAGGAAAAGATAAAGTCGGAAAGGTTGGATTCTCCTCAAGTTCCGATCTTTTCTCCTTCGATGATTCATGATCCTCGTACCCCGGTTCCGATCGCCGCCTGGAGAAGTCTGCTAGTCATGTCGGAAGAATCATTGCTCATTCACGGGCCTGATTGGCCTGCGGAACTTGTGGAGCCGGTGGCGCAGTTGGGCAAACCCACTGCTATCTTCCGCACGTCCCCCAATCACGCCCAGCGCCGCACTTTTGTTGGCCTTGCCATGATCCTCGGGGGCATCGTGGCGAATTACCTGTACTGGGTAGAATTCGCCGGTCCACCTATCCCGGAACATTTTCTGATTCTGTTGCTGTTCGGCGCTCCGCTTTCGGGATGTGCCCTGATTTACACGGCCTGGCGCGATCGAGGTTTATGGGTGCTCGTCTATCCGATGGGCATCCTCCGCTGGCAGCGGGGCCTGGTCGTTTCCTTCCCCTGGTCCGAGATTGAATCGATTTCCTTTATTCGGGTGACGCGCTGCGAAACCTTGAAAGGGAAAATCTCAAAGGAGGGCGATCGTCTGACTGCCTGGCTCCCTTGGGACCAGACGGGGTCGAAAGTTCTGGGAGCATACATGCAGCTTGCGCGATTCGATGGAACGACCGCGATCCTGCCGACGGCCCTAAGTGAGTTCGACGAACTGAATCGACTCGTCCAGGAAGAGCATTTCCGGGCATCGTGGACGAGAGCCTGGTCGGAGTTCATTGCAGGAAAAGAGTTGGAATTCGGCGATTGGATGCTCAGTTTACGCGGACTCTGGAAAAACGACGACCGGCTCAAGTGGAAGGACTTTCAACTCGCCAGCGTGGACAGCGGAAAAATCGTCATTCGTGCGCACGGCAAATGGCGGCCGTGGGCCGAAAGCCCACTTTACCAGTTGCCCAATCCTCATCTGTTCCTGGCCATCATTGAAATGGGACCACCCCCGAGATCGGAACAAAACGCCGCGGAAATCTCCGACAAAGCAGCCCGTTGACGAGTCGTTGGATGGCAACTGAATTCTTGCGCTTGCACCCCATAGACTCAACAAATCAAATTCGTTTCTTGTATCATTTTGTATCATTTTGTTCACTCTCTCTGGCATTTTCGCGATCATGAATAATGATGCGTGCGCCGAAAGTGTCCGCGTTTGTGCAGAACTTCCGTCGTGTCCTCATTGGACCGGGGGCTTTTCCGTGCGGTCCGGAATGTGTTGAGGATCTGTGGGACCGGCCGGGAGCATGGCACGACTCTGAAGAAGTCGAAGGATGCCAAAAGCAGCTTTCATGTCGCCGTGTTTCTGTTTGTCTTCCAGCATCGCCACGAGCACCTCGATGGCTTTGGGAATCAAGGAACGCAGCCGATCGATTGCCCCGTTCCAGACTTCCGCACGTCTTTGATTCAATTCGGCCTTAAATACCGGATCATCGAGCCGCCATCGGGTAACGGTAACGCGAGTGACGCCGACTAACGCCGCAGTTTCACGGTCATTGTTGCCCTGAACCAGGCTGTCGATGGCATTTAGTTGAGCCAGCGATAATTCCGGGATTTGTTGTTCGCTGTTGTCGATTGCAGTGCTACCCATGATTCATTCTCCTTTGGCAACTCGCATCCCTCGTTCTTGTAGGGATGAAGTCGAGCAAGGCTGTTGACGGCCCCAGGAACTGAATTTATTTCCACATATATAATGTACTGTATATTTGTCCAATTAGGCAAGAGGAAATGTTTCAAAATAATGAAAAAAGATTTGGCTTGAGCAACCGGTTGCCATGATCGAGCGTGACAAGTTCGGATATAAATCGCGAAGTCCACTTGTCCGGCATCAAACCGTCAAGTCTAATGATTCTCATTCGCGTGCCGCATTTGATCCTTGAGGTAAGCAACCATGCCCAAGACGATTGCTATTTGCGTGATTTTGGGTCTCTCGTCCATCGGACTTGGAGATGAGCCGAAAACCGCTGGATTTTTCGTCGATCGAGCGATCGAGAACTTCGAGAAGGGAGACTCCAAGAAAGCCATTGAGGATCTTACCGAAGCCATCCGACTCGATCCCAAATATCCTTCCGTTTACTTCAACAGAGGTTTCGTCTACCAATCCATCAAGAACTGGGACGAAGCCATTAAGGATTACACGGAAGCGATTCGACTCGATCCCAAATTCACCGGCAACTTCTTCAACCGGGGCATGGTTTACCGCGAGAAGAAAGAATTCGAGAAAGCCGTCAAAGACTTCACCGACGCGATTCGGCTCTCTCCCTTGCTGAGCGATGCCTTCAATAATCGAGGTTTGGTATACCGCGACAAGAAGGATTTCGAGAAAGCTCTCAAAGACTTCACAGAAGCAATTCGGCTCGATCCCGAGGTCGCCGCGCCCTACCACAATCGGGGCCTGGTGTGGTCACACAAGAAGGATTTCGACAAAGCGATCAAAGACTATACTGAGGCCATCAAACTCGATCCCAATCTTGCCGACGCCTATTCGGACAGAGGATTAGCCTACTTCGACAGTAATATCAGGAATGTCGATAAGGCAATCAAAGAATACACAGAAGCCATTCGACTCGATTCCAAGCGTGCCGCATTTTACAACAACAGAGGATTGGCGTACGTCTCCAAGAAAGAATTGGATGCGGGCATCAAGGATTACACCAAGGCTATTGCCCTTGATCCCAAAGACGCCGTTCCGTTCGGTAACCGAGGCAATGCCTATTCAAGCAAGAACGATTTCGACAAAGCGATCAGAGACTACAACGAAGCAATCCGACTCGATCCAAAAGACCCAGACAACTTTTGCAACCGAGCGATTGCCCATAAGCAAAAGGGAAATTACGACAAAGCCTTCGGAGATTTCAACGAGGCGATCCGACTCGATCCGAAAAATGCCAAGTCCTACTATAATCGCGGGGTGGCGCGCTTCGAAAAGGATGATTTTGACCGAGCCATCAAGGATTACACCGAGGCCATTCGGTTCGACCCCACGGACGCCAACTCCTACTACAATCGTGGCGCAGCGTACTTTTACAAGAAGGATTTTGGCAAGGCGCTCAAAGATCACGCTGAGGCCGTTCGCCTCAATCCCGAGTTGAAAAAACTACCGGACTACACGCAAGAGATCAAGAAATAAGAAATGGAAGGGCTGCACCCCAGATGTACCAAATCAGTGCAAACTCAACTCTTGGCAGTCCCTCCCTCGACGCTCAAGGAGATATGCTGGTGAACACTCCGAAAATTGCAAAATCCGAAGGGTTTGTGGTCAAGATGGAGAGAATCCCGGACTGCAGGTACGTGGCGGCGAGAAGCGTATCGAGTAGTCGCTTGCGACCGAGAGCGAATTGATTTAGCCAGACAAGAAACTGTCGGATCGCGTCGTTGGTGGGAAAGACCTGCATAACTTCTCTTGCTGTCCACCATTGCTCGGCAAGCTGGTTTGCAGATGTCATACCCATGCGCCTTACTAAAACGGCGGGAATCGGTCACGATATGAATGAACTCGGCAAGCACTTGCGGTGCGAGCGCCAAGGAGTCGCCGGCCGCAATCAGTCGAGCCAATGATGCTCTCGCCGCAACGTGATCCGTGTGCTCAGCGACTTCCGCCGCCACGAGGATTCCCGTATCAATTCCATGAATCATTTGCGCCCTTCAAGCATCTCACCGAGGATGTCGTCATTGGCAGTCAAGGGGCACACCACCGAGCCCAAGCTCACGACTGGAATATCCATGACACTATGCTTTCCACGCCGAGCGACTTCGTTCGCAACCACGGTTACTTCTTCCCCCTCCGCAAAGCCGGCACCTGCTGGAAGCACAACGACGCCGTTTTGTACGCGACCTTTGACTACCATGATTTGCTCCATTGAGGCGATTTCTCCGCACACGATGACCGTTGCTGTTGTGCTTATTGATTAATTGAATAAAACAATGCCCCATCGAGTTGCTTTAGCCAAGCCAAGACTTCACCCAGCGACTTACCCTGCTCCGGGTTCTTTCGTGCCGCTTCGCGCCGTCGTTCCAGTTCTTCGCGGGAAAAAGGCGAGTGCGGGCATTTGACGGGTGTGAACACACCAATCACGGTCCCCGCGTCGTTGACGAATTGCACGGGGCCATTGGCTTCTTCAAGTCGTTTTGTTATTTCTGAATTGGCTAGAATTTGAGTCACGATCATTCTCCTTGCGCTAAAAAATCACGCCAGAATCTTTTTGATCACTTCACCATGAACATCGGTCAATCGCCGATCGATTCCATTATGGCGCACGGTCAGCCTTTCGTGGTTGATTCCCATGAGATGCAAGATAGTGGCATGGATGTCGTAAGAATAAATCTTGTCATCGCCGGCCCGCCACGACCATTCATCGCTTTCTCCATAAGCGACGCCGGGTTTGATGCCGGCCCCTGCCAGCCAGGCCACCGATGTGCCTGCGTTATGATCGCGTCCGGTCGCACCTTGAGTAAAAGGCTGCCTGCCGAATTCCGTTGACCAGATAACCAGCGTGTCCGCGAGAAGCCCCGTGGTTTTCAAATCTTTCAACAACGCTGCTACTGGCTGATCGACCTGCCGGGCGATGGACGGCAATTCCTTGATAATGTCCGAGTGATTATCCCAGTTATTGCTCGGCCCTCCTGCTCCACTCCAGACCTGAACGAAGCGCACGCCTCGTTCGAGCATTCGTCGAGCCAGCAAACAGCGCCGGCCGAAATCCGCAGTAATCGAGTTATCGAGGCCGTAGCGCCGGTGAGTATCCTTCGTTTCCCTGGAAAGATCGAGGGTTTCGGGAGCATGTTGCTGCATCCGGGCAGCAAGCTCATAACTGGCGATGCGCGCCTCCAGACGCGAATCGCCGGGATGGGCTTCGGCATGCCGGCGATTCAGTTGAGCAAGAAATTCGCCCCCTTCCCGATCGGCTTCCGGCGTCACGAATTTCACTTTGGCGGACGGCTTCAGGTCTGCAATGGGTGGGTCGGCGCTGGTGTTCAGAATGGTTCCTTGATGGGCGACCGGCAGAAAACCGGAAGCGAAATTCCCTTTTTGGTTGTACGGCAGCCCGCGCCATCCGGGAGAACGATGAATGTCGGCAGATTATCTCCCAGTTTTCCCAGACCGTAGGACAACCACGCGCCCAAACAGGGGAAGCCGGGCTGAATGAAGCCGGTATTCATCATGTAGCTGGCGGGGCCGTGCACATTGGACTTCGACGCCACACCCATCAGAAACGCCAGGTCATCGACGCAGCCTGCAATATGCGGAAAGACGCTACTGACCCATCGACCACATTTACCATGTTGTTTGAAAGGAAAGGGACTTTTCATTAACTTGCCCGGAACGCTTGTTACTCCTTCCACTTTCTCTTCGCCACCCGGTTGGAAGGGTTGATCGTGACGTTTTTCGAGTTCGGGTTTATAGTCGAATGTGTCAGGCTGCGAGACGCCGCCATTCATGAACAGTTGAATGACTCGTTTTACTTTGGCCTTGTGATGCAAGCCGCCGTTGAGTTCCGGTTTGGGCAAATCGGCACTGAATCCCGTCTCGGCGAGAAGTTGTGCGAGAGCAATGCCGCCAAGACCACCACCGGCTTGCCAGAGAAATTCACGGCGGGTTGCCATCGGATCGCCCCTCTCTCAATCGATTGGTTCAGTCAATCAATGTAGATTGTAACCGGATCGGGCCGGGAGGGCGAGGCTCCTGCCGAGCCAGGGGCGGTTTCCAGCCTTCACGTTTCATGTTCGAGATTCATTGCATGCTCATCAAGAACGCTTTACAATCCAATTCACGCCCGAACCACGATTTTGCAAGTCCCATCCGAAGGATCTGAACATGGCCGTTTTCGATCTCGCATTTCGCGGCGGCGGCGTCAAAGGGATCGCCTACATCGGTGCTCTGAAACGCTTGGAGTCCGAGAAACACGCCGTTCGTCGCATGATCGGTTCATCGGTCGGTGCCATCTTCGCAACCGGATTGGCTGCCGGCTACTCCGTCGCGGAAATGGAACATCTCGTGACCGAGAAGAACAAAGACGGAAAACTTCCATTCGCCGATTTCATGGCAACACCGATGATCGATGAGGATATGCTCGGCCCGCGAACCGGCATTCTCGTCGGCGTGACGCGGCGACTCTTTCTCGGCGGCTACAAATTCGACTCTGAGGGCGTATTGAAGCTTGGCCTCGATGTATTGCCGGCCCTACCCATCGAGAAGAGCGCTCGTTCCCGTTGTCGAACGATTAGTTCCGAAACTGACCAAAATTGGCGGCGAACATGCCGCTGCGGTTGCCAAGAAAGTCATTTCCCTGCTCCAGTACGGCGTGGCGTGCAGCGATGCCCCCTTGCGAGAATGGCTGGAAAAGAAGGTTCTCACGAACAAGGAACTCGGTCTGACCCCGACCATGACGCTGAAGAAGTTTCACGATGAGATCAGCCTGAAAAAATCGCAGCAACTCTCGATCGTCGCCACCAACACCTCGGATCAAGAACTTCTCGTTCTCAATCACCTGACAGCTCCCGATCTGCCTTTGATCGAAGCCGTGCGGATGTCGATTGGGATACCCTTTTTGTGGCGCGAAGTCTCCTGGAAGGAAGCATGGGGGAATTATGGTCGTCGCCCCAACGATGTCCCAAAAACGGGCAAGCTGATCGTGGATGGCGGAGTGCTGTCGAATTTTCCATTGCGTTTCTTCCTCGACCCGCTCCACTCCGAGAAAAACGGAATCCTGGGCGTGCCGCCCGTTCCGCCCAATGGAGTCGCGGAAAAGGATGTTCGCCCCGTTGGCTTATTCTTCGACCAGCAAAGTCCCGTCAATGCGGAAGAGCTGCCGGCGCGATGGTACGACGACTTGCCAATCATGGGTACTGCTTCCCGGCTGCTCGACACAATGCTGGACACCTGGGACAAGGATGGTCTTCGTCACTTCGGTGTGAAGCGCAAGGCCGTGGTCTGTGAAATCGGCACCAGGGGATACGATTTTATGGACTTCGAGATGAGCAAGGAAAGGGTGGATACTCTTATTTCCCGAGGAGAGTGCGCGATGGCCGCGTTCCTCGGCAAGAATAAATAGAATGGAGTCGCCCGCTTAGAAAAACGGGGCGCGGAATTCGGGACGCGGGGCGCGGGAAATGCAATGACGTTGTCTTTTCGCCCGCCCCGCATCTCGCATCCCGTTCCTTCGGAGAAGTCAATGACCGACCGAACTCTATCGATCGAAGGGATTGCTGTACCACGATTCCTGTATGGCACTGCCTGGAAGGAAGATGAAACGCAACGTCTTACCGAGCTTGCATTGCAACAGGGTTTCCGCGGTATCGATACCGCAAACCAACGTCGGCACTACCACGAGGCAGCGGTGGGACTGGGCATTTCATCCGCCATCAAACGCGGAGTGATCGCACGCGACGACCTTTTCCTGCAAACCAAGTTTACGTTCCGGGACGGGCAGGATCATCGCCTCCCTTACGATCCGAAGGCGGATATCCCGAAGCAAGTCGAGCAATCGTTCGCCAGCTCACTCGAACACCTCGGCACCGACAGAATCGACTCCTATGTCTTGCATGGACCGAGCCACGCATCGGGCTGGGTCTGGCCGACTGGGATGCCTGGCGCGCCATGGAATCCCTTCAGAACAGCGGCAAAACGCCGCTTTCTCGGCATCAGCAACGTAACGCTGGAACAGCTTCAAGGTCTATGCAAGAAAGCACGCGTTCTTCCTCGATTTGTCCAGAACCGGTGCTACGCCGTTCGAGGTTGGGATCGCGCTGTCAGGGAGTTCTGCAGCGCCAATCAACTGGTTTACCAGGGCTTTTCACTGCTCACCGCAAACCGTCAGGAGATAGCGCATCCGGAGTTTATCAGGATTGCTAAACGGCATGGTCGAAGTCCCAGTCAAATGGTGTTCCGTTTCGCCTTGGAGGTTGGGATGATTCCGCTGACCGGTACAACCAGTCCGGCACACATGCGCGATGATCTCGACATCTTCGATTTCCAACTCGATTTGGAGGAAGTGGAGTGGATCGACAGGCTGGCGGGAACGTAACGCGACTCCCGCCAACTCACTGCCAGTTGACCGACAACCAGCGGTAAAGATCGATCACCCAGCTTGTTCAGGCTTGTTGGCGGTCAATTCAGCGTGAATGCCGTCTTGCAACCGGCACAGATTGCTGCGCTGCCGGCCAGCGAAGATCGATAAGAGATCTTTCGATTGCAGAAAGGACATCGGCACAGCAATCGCAGGTTCTATCAGGAGTTCTAATTGAGCATCGTCTTCCGGTCAGTTCTTGGTTATTTCAAAGGTCGGAATTGTATTGTCTCCAACCTGAATGTGAGCCTTCAGACCGGAAGTCTTGACCGTTGCGTACTTCGGGGGGAGAAGATTCTTTCCGAACCCATCATCTCCTTTTTTGGGTTTGCTAAAGCATTGGATCGTTACCGCGTATTCTCCAACTGGAGCACCATCGTCTTTTCCATAAGTTCCAAGAACAAAGGTGCCATCCTCTTTCACGATTCCACGAGGGCGGGGTACGTCGGGATTCGCGTTGCCAACTGAATAGAGTTCGACCACGGCATCCTCCATCGAGTATCCTTGAAATATTACCTCGCCGTGGGCTGGGTAGACTCGCGCCCGCTTCGGTGCTCCGGATGAGAATAACGTGAAACAACCGAGCACAGCCACGGCGATGAATGCAGCGATGACAGGTTTTCTTCGCCGTTCAAAAAAGCTTGGTTCGTCAAATTCCTGCTGCCTCGGGGTTGGTTTTGTCGGCCTTGGAGGTACGGGTGCCAGCGTGCGAACACCGCTCGAAGGAATGCCCGGCAAAAATGTTACGAGGCATCGGCTGCAACGAACACGCTGATCCGGTAGAATCTCACCCGCAGGAGCAATCGCTTTACAAATCGGACACATGACGAGGGCCTGTTGAGGCCGAGCTTGAGGGGGAGCATCGTGGAACTCTACCGTCGTCGAAAGCAATTCATCCGCCACTTGGTCAGCATCGTCCCGATCCGGTGAGGTTTCTTCGACGAGATCTTCGGCATTGAGAATTACTTCTCCGATCAATCCATCAATTTGTTCTGCCGATTCCTCGGGATGCGCGACTGAAATGTTCGTCACTGTGATTTCCGAAACGGTCTCTCCCACGTCAACAGACCCTGGGTCGGCAGGTGGCGTAACCGGCAGATCGGGGTTGGAAGGGCTGGAAGAACGACTTTCGGCTCTTTTGCCGACCGAGCTCGCGGCATGGTTTCGGCTCGCTTCAGGCCGCTTGGGTCGACGTCCTTCGGTATAATCGGACAAAAGACCCGAACTCTGGCGTTTGGCAAGTTCACCCAGACCGTGATTCCAGCCGGCTAAGATCCTTTTCGGATCGATCTCCAGTGCATGGTGGAAATCGTCGGCAGCGCGCCGATGGTCGCCCCGAAGATGATAGACTATGCCGCGATTTGCGAAGGCCAGGGCATTGAGTGGTTCCAGGCTAAGAAGCTTGTCGTAGTCGGCCAGGGCTTCGTCGAAGGCTCGCCGTTGCGTGTAAGCCCTGGCTCGCTCCAAATAGGCGTGCGCGAAGTCCGAGTCGATTTGAATCGCTTCGCTCAAGTCGGAAATTGCATGACTGAAGGCGTTTGCATGGGCATGTGCAGTCCCGCGGATCAGATAGGCTGGTGCCACCTTGGAATCGAGCGTGATCGCCTTGGAGCAATCGGCGATCGCGCTGGGGTAATCTTCAATCCGATCGTGCGCAAGCGCGCGGTTGATATACGCCGCCAGGTACTCCGGGGACAAATCAATCGCTTCGGTAAACTCCTGGATGGCTCCGCGAAAATCATTTTTTGCAAGCCGGATCATGCCCCGGTGATAGAAGGCCGTAGCGTTTTTCGGATTTTTTTGGACGGCCTTGTCGAGATCCGCCAGCGCGAGGTCGTATTGCTTCTTCACTCGATACAGAATGGCCCGAGAGCAATACACGGCCGCGTTCGAGGGTTCGAGTCGAATGGCTTCGGAGTAATCGGCGATGGCGCGGTCGTGATCTCCGAGGAGCTCCGTGGCATGTCCGCGATTGGTGTAAGCCAGCGCGTTGTCGGGATGAAGGTCGAGAACTTCGCTGTAGTCGAGGATGGCCTGAGCGTAGTTGCCTTTATTTCGGTAGGCATCACCCCGGTGCAGGTGAGCCAGGACATAATTCGGGTTCAATTCGATCACCCGGCTAAAATCGGCAATTGCCTGGGCATATTCGCCGATTTGCGAATAGGCCGTGCCGCGATTCAGGTGAGCGCGCAGGTCCGTAGGATTGAGCCGGATGGCCTCGGAAAAGTCGGCGATTGCCTGATCCTGCCTGGCCAACTCGCCATAAGCCCGGGCACGGTTCAGATACGCTGCGCTATTATCGGGATTGAGCCGGAGCGCTTCGCAACAATCGGCAACGGCCAAGTCCAGGTTGCCCATGGATCGATGGACCAGTCCTCGGCTTATGTAGTTCCTGGGCTGAGTCGGGTCGAGGCGAATTGCCGCATCGAAGTCGGCAAGTGCCTTATCGTACTCGCACAGGAGCCGGTACGCATCGCCGCGCAAGAAGTGGATGCGCGGATGTGCTGCCGGATCGAGCCGCAAAGCGGCGGAAAACAGAGCGATGGCCTCGGGAAAATCGGCTTTGAGCGTGCAATCCAAGCCTTGTTGGACCTTTTCCGCGGCAAGATCTGCCGACTCATTGCCGAAAACGGCGTGTTCGCCAAAGCCGTCCGCTTCATCGGACCACGCGTCCGGTCGATTCGAAAGCCGTGGAAATTCTTGGGAACCATCGACCGTAGTATTCACATTCGGTTGCATAGGCCGTCAACTCCGCTGGAGGTTTCCAACCATTTAAGCGATTCAAGGCTACCGCACAAAAACGCGGTAGCCTTGCAATCCTGAAGCAGGTTTAGCCCGAAGTTGCGCTCTTAACCTGCGAAAGCACTAGGTAGTGTTGACATTCCAGCCGTGAAACTGGAGAGGCTGGGTTTAGGTTAACAGCGTCACGAGCGCGGTGAAAGCCACGAATCCCAGAAAATTTCGTGCCGTTTTCTCGTAGCGCGTTGCCACTCGGCGGGACTGTTTCATGATATTGATCATCCGCTCCACGATGTTGCGTTGCTTATAGGTCTCTGTGTCGTATTCGCGTGGTTCGACGCGATTGCTGCGCGGCGGAATGACTGCTTCCGCGCCCTTCGCTTCGATCGTCGCCACGAACTCGTCGCTGTCATAGCCCTTGTCGGCGAGAACTTTCTGTGGATCGCTGCCTTCCAGCAGAGCCGGTCCTTGTTTGACATCATGATTTTGGCCCGGCGTCAGAAGAATCTTCACAGGCTCGCCGACACCATTGCACGAAACGTGAATCTTCGTGCTGAATCCGCCGCGCGAGCGTCCCAGGCACTCGGCCTCGGCGTTGCTGCCCTTGGCACCTGCGGAATGCTGATGGGCACGAATTACCGTGGAATCCACCATCAAAACTTCGACGTCGGGATCTTTCAACAGATCCATGATTTTGGGGAACACGCCATTCTTGCACCAGCGATTGAATCTCTGAAACATGCTGTTCCACGGGCCGAACCGTTCCGGCAAATCACGCCAAGGAGCGCCGGTCTTGGCGATCCAAAAGATGGCGTTGATGAACAGGCGATTATCCTTAGCGGTCGCACCGGGATCGCCTTCCTTGCCCGGCAAGTGGTCCTTGATAATGTTCCATTGCTCATCACTGATTTCGTGTCGTCGCACCATGGGTATCAAGCCTCGCGTGTTCGGTTCCATGATTGAAGGCAACCGTCATGGCTGCCAACCAATCGTAGGAATCCGGCGAGGCGAAATAGCTTTACCTATGCCGAAACTGCGTGGAATATTTTTCGTACAATGGGAAGCCCTTAACGATCAAGGAAGCGGCGAAATCTCGCGGCCGACGAAGCCTCCTTTCGCAGGTTCCGTAAATTGCCTGAGCGAATGTCAACACTGCCTAAAGCGGGATCTTTTGTTGGTAAGGTACGAGATCCACGCATTTCCGAACAAGGCTTGGTAGGGCTTAGTAGGGTGGCACGATGTCGTTATTCGCACGCGTAACCAACGCGGCGATGACAGCGGGCGAAATGGCCGTGGTGACTTCGCGTACAGATCCATCGGCAAGAGCAATATTGGCAAGAGCACCATGGAAGCCGTAAATTTGACCCGAACCATCCGTGTTCAGTGCAATTCCGGCGCTGGCCACGGTGATGGGATAAGTATTGTTACAATTTATTCCATTCGCCGCGTTGACCGTGTAAGGTCCTCCCGGCGTCGTGCCACCCTGGTTCGCGAAACCAATTAGCCAAATTTCACTGGCAGGACGCGACCAGCCTCCGCCATTGATCTCAGCTACTGTGAGATTATTTGTAACCAAAGCGCCATTTTGATAGAGGAACGGTTTGCCTGCCGATTCCGCCACGAGAATAGTGTTGGAAGTACCGTCGGTGATATCGGTAAGTTTGATGGGTGCGGTGTCTCCATCCGTAGCGACATTATTGTTGATAGCGCCGTAGGGGTTTGTAATGGCCGCAATGGTCGGATAGGCCGCCGAATTGGCGGCAATGAACGTGGGATGTACTCCATACACTCCCGCATAATCGGTAGGGGCCACGATGGGTGTACCACTCCAGTTTTCCGGGGTCGTAAGCGATGGATCCAGATCCAGTCGAGTCGAATTCGGAGCGGACGGGCACTGCGTGATTGGCAGTGCGATGGATGTCACCGCCAGATTGTTTCCTGATGGGTTCGTCGAAGCGGTGGAATCCCAGTTGCTGGCGGGAGAATATTGGTTGTACAGAGGTGCCTGGTCAATGAATGGCAGCACTTGTGTAAACCACCTCTCGCGAACGCTGCTGGCAGCGGCACTGGGCGGGCGATGGTTTTGAGGAAGCTGTTTGTAGGCATCGTGGTATTGATGAATTGCCAGGGCATGTTGCTTGAGGTTGTTTTTGCAACTCGCACGGTTGGCCGATTCGCGAGCCTTTTGAACTGCCGGCAACAAGAGCGCCACCAGAACCCCGATGATGGCGATCACCACCAAAAGTTCGATCAGTGTAAACGCATTTCGACGCGACAAGTGACGAATTCTCATCTTCATTACTCCTTAATCATCAAGGTTTTACACGTTTTGCTTTAGAAACATCACTACATAAGTAATGTTTTTGCTCCAACAATCACGACCAAGCCAGATCATGATCGACTATTATCTTGATAAACTTAATATAGATTGTCAAGACCCATTCTTGGATTTTTAGATTACTATCATCATCAGTTTAGTCATGTTTTTTGTATTGACTTGCTGGGCCATTGAGGGTAATGTCTTTTTTGGAAGGCTGGATTTGTGTGGAATAAAGAATCAAACAATGATGAACCGAATTCTTATCGCGGTGATTGTTGCCTACATTGCCGGGTCTGGGGCGTGGATTTTCAAAAGCGGATTCATTCCATCCTCGCAGGAAGATTTGCTGAACGTATCCTACGATCCGACTCGGGAATTATGGCGCGACCTGAATTCAGCGTTTATTCCTCGATTTGCTGAGGAGAGGGGAATTCGCCTGACCATTCGCCAGTCGCATGGTGGTTCTGGAAGCCAGGCGCGAGCGGTCATGGACGGCCTTGATGCAGATGTGGTCACCCTCGCTCTATGGTCGGATACCGACGCAATTTGCAAACGCGGTTTGATCGATCCAGGCTGGGAAGATCGATTTCCGAATCGTTCCTTGCCCTACTACTCAACCATCGTCTTTGTGGTCCGCAAGGGAAACCCCAAAGGCATCCGCGATTGGCCGGATCTGGTCCGACCGGGAGTTTCGATCATAACTCCCAACCCGAAGACGTCCGGCAACGGCAAACTCAGTTTCGTTGCCGCCTGGGGAGCAGTTTTGGCAGCCAACGGCCCCTGGAAAGGGGGCTCAGATGACGATGCCGGACGCTTCGTTACCCAGTTATACCGTCAAGTTCCGGTGCTCGATTCGGGTGCTCGCGGTGCAACAACAACCTTCGGTCAAAGAGGAATCGGCGACGTGCATTTGACCTGGGAAAACGAAGCCGATCTTGAAGTACGCGAATCGCGCGGTGCCCTGGAATTGGTTTATCCATCCGTCAGCATCAAAGCGGAGCCTCACGTTGCGGTGGTGGATGCGAATGTTCGTCGCAAAGGCACGCAAGAAGCAGCAGAGGCTTACCTTCGATTTCTCTACACCGATGAGGCACAGGAAATAATCGCTCGCCATTTTTATCGACCCTACAAAGAATCGATCTGGAAAAAGCACCTCGATATGCTTCCCGATATTTCCCTGTTCCCGATCACTTTGGTTGCCGAAAGTTGGGATGATGCCCAAAAGCGATTTTTCTCGACGGGAGGCATCTTCGACAGTATCTTCTCTGGCCCAAAGAAATGAGTTGCGAATGTTTCGCCTTCACGGATGAAAACAAGATCGGGAATTCAAGATGCCGGCAGTGAATCGAAAAGTATTACCGGGATTTTCCCTGACCTTGGGCTATACGGTCTTCTATCTCAGCGTCTTGGTCCTGATTCCCCTGGCAGCCTGTTTTTGGAAAGCATCGTCGTTGAGCGCATCGGAGTTTTGGGCCTGTGTTTGGAACGAGCGTGCCAAGTCTGCCTACTGGCTGACGTTTAGTTCCTCACTGATCGCTGCAGTCATCAATGCTGTTATGGGGTTGATCGTGGCGTGGGCGCTGGTCCGCTATCAGTTTCCGGGCAAGCGCCTCATGGATGCCCTCGTCGATATACCGTTCGCCTTGCCAACCGCCGTAGCAGGACTAGTCTTTGCAAACCTCTTTGTAGCGAACGCCGAAGCGAACGGCTGGTACGGACGGTATCTCGTGCCTCTGGGCATCAATGTCGCCTATACCAAGTTGGGGATCATCGCAGTGCTGGTTTTTACAGGTTTCCCGTTTGTGGTGCGCACTGTGCAGCCGGTATTGGAGAGTATCGAGGCGGAGACGGAAGAGGCGGCAGCGATTCTTGGGGCCAATCGCTGGCAAACCTTTCGTCGCGTGATTCTGCCAACTCTCGTGCCCGCAGTGCTGACCGGGTTTTCGCTGGCATTCGCCCGCGCGATTGGCGAGTACGGCTCCGTGATCTTCATTTCGGGAAACATGCCGTTCCGAACCGAGATAGCCCCGGTTTTGATCGTCGCCCGGCTCGAGGAGTTTGCCTACGCCGAAGCAACCGCCATTGCTGTGATGTTATTGAGCTTCTCATTCGTGTTGCTGGGACTGATCAATTTGCTGGAACGGTGGAGTAAACGGCATGTCTCTTGAAACCGAGCTACTCAACAAGCCGGGATTGCCTGTGCCGATCGCCGCGACTGCACGCTCAGCGCGTTCCGATCACTGGCTTGTCCGCTGGATTATCGTGGGCTTGGCACTTGGAATTATGGGAATTCTGATCGTGTTACCTCTGGCAAACGTGTTTTATCAAGCGTTGGGGGGCGACAAGTTCAATGATGAAAAATTCACCTTGGCCGAGGGAGTGCGGATATACTGGAACAACCTGGCCGGGAACGCGGACACTCGCCAGGCGATTCTCTTGACCATGATGGTGGCTCCCGTCGCGGTCGCGATGAATCTGGTTTTTGGGGTCGCTGCCGCCTGGCTGATTGCACGCTACCGGTTCCGGGGAAGAGCAATCTTGACGACGTTGATTGACCTGCCGTTTTCCGTGTCCCCGGTAGTGGCAGGACTTCTCTTCGTATTGCTCTTCGGCTTGCAGGGACATCTGGGCGGTTGGTTGCGAGATCACGGCTACCGCATCATCTTCGCCCCGCCCGGGTTAGTGTTGGTAACGGCGTTTGTGACCTTTCCCTTTGTCGCGCGCGAACTGATTCCGATCCTGGAAGCCACCGGCACCGAGGAAGAACTGGCCGCGCAGAGTCTCGGTGCCAGCGGCTGGCAGATGTTCTGGCGAATCACGTTGCCCAACATCAAATGGGGTGTCCTGTATGGCGTGATCCTCTGTAATGCGCGGGCCATGGGTGAATTTGGAGCAGTGTATGTTGTGTCCGGTCACATCACCGGTCAAACCGACACAATGCCCCTGCGCGTGGAAAAATTGTTTCAGGAGTATAACTCTCCTGCATCATTTGCCCTGGCCTCAGTGTTGACGCTTTTGGCGCTCTTGACACTGTTGGTGAAAGTGGCGATCGAGCACAAGGCACGGCCGAAGCCGGCAAAAGAAGCTTCCGACAATCAAGCAGAAAATGACCGTTAGCGCCATGCAAATTCGACCCTACGATAACTTGGACGAACCGGCCGTCATCGCCCTGTGGAACGAGGAACTGGGCGATGCCGCACCGCACAATTTCCCCGCTACGAATATCCGCAAGAAATTGGCGGTCGATCGCGACCTATTCTTGGTAACGGCCGAACTTCGCTCCTCACTTGCCGAGAATATTCTGCGCATTGCCGGCATTGAGCGTCGTAAGGGTTTTGATCGCCCTGAGCACTGCGGCATCCTTCGGTAATTTGTAATCGCACTGCAGCGTGGTCAGCTTCAGGGCATCTTTCAGCGGCCCGAAGTCGACGACTTTCGTGCCCTCGCAATGCAGTTCTACCACCGACAAGCCTGCGATTGGTTTGAGATCCTTGATCGCTGTGTGCTGGCAGTAGAGCAGCACAATCGGCAACTTGGTCACCGGCTTCAGATCCTTCACATTGCTGTTCGCACACCAGAGGATCCGCAAAGGGCTGCCGGCAAGCGGCGCGAGATCGCTTATCGCTGAAGTGCCCTCCTTGTCTTTCATGCCGCAATACAAAGTATCCAGCGGAACTCCCTTCAAAGGCAGCAAACTCGCCACGTTCGTGTTGTAGCAGTAGAGATCCTTGAGCGGCATGCCCGCCAGAGGCTTCAAGTCCTTGATCGGGCTGTCGTGACAGTAAATCGACTCAATTTTCATGCCCTTCAAAGGCACCAAGTCCCGCAGTTCAAGGCAGGAGTTGCACCAAAGCTTCAGCAAGGGCATCTGCTTGACAAATGTCAAATCCTTGATTTGCGTTGCCGTCAACCCGAGATGGGTGATGCGCTTGTCCCTCACCAGGTATCCATCCTTTTCGTTGAAGCGCGTATGGTCGATCCAGAGTTCTTTCAACGGCAGGTGCCTCAGGAATGCGAACTCAATCGGCGGCGTCTCGCCGATCTGCAGATAATGGATCGGCATTTCCTTGATGACGTTGAAATCCACTACCGCGCAGCGCGCAAGCGAGCTTTTCCAACTTCATCCCGTGCAAAGGTGCCAGGTCCGAGATGGTTTCGTCCTTGGCTCCCTTGTTCAAGGAACACCACAACTCCTTGAGTTTCAAACCCTTGAGCGGTTTTAGATTGGTCACGCGCGTCACGCTGCACTTCAAGACTTCAAGCGAATGACAGCCCTCCAGCGGAGTCAGCGCTGCCACCTTGGTATAGTCAAACTCGAGCGTCTTCAGCGGCATGCCCTTGAGTGCCGTGATTTCGGTGAGTTCCGGATTATGATTGAAACTGGCTATTTCGAGTTTCAAACCGGCGAGCGCAGAGATGTCGGCTAGCTTTCCCGAGTAGTACGTGGCCCCAGCGGCCTGCAATTCCCGGAGTTTCGCGAAGGCTCGAATGGGCGAGACGTCATCGACGTAGGTCGTATCGAACCCGATCCGGGCAACTTCATTGTTTTCGATTTTCTGCAGTGTGAAGTCTTTGAAAAGCGGGTTCAATTCGTGCATCTTCTCGGAAACGAGCTTGAGCTGTTCGTTAGGCCCCCGGCTGGCCATTTCCCTGACAAACTCTTCCAGATCCCATTTCTTCTTCGCATCGACCTTCTTCTTTTTCGGATCGACCTTGCTCTGGCCGGTCATTGAGGAAGGCAGAGAGAGAATGCCGACCACAAGAAAGGAAAATGTGAACAAGCGGAAAAACATGGCCGAACCTCTTTGTCGTGAATTTTGGCGCTGGCTGGATCCAAATCTGAGAAGGCGGAGGGAGGATAAGAGTAAATTGGAGCCTATCCGACCCGCTCTAGATAATCAACAATAATCGTTCAAAAGAGATATACCCACTCGTTCCATTTCGGGGACGCGGGGACGGATGAAATGACGCAACTGAACAAGGGCAACCTCATCGTTTGCCGCTCGCGACAAACGACGAGGGATCAAGAAAGAATTCAAAGCGGGCGTGTCACGGTCTTTTGCCATGCCTTACTATTCGGGGCAGCATTTCGGCCTGTCAACTTGCGAAGCGCTTCCAGAGCAGCAATCCGGTGGGGAGCCAATTTCGCATCGTTTTTTCCTTCCAGCACCCGGCGATACTCTTCTGCTTCAAGTTCCGATAACGTGCGTTCTTGAACCAAGAAGTCGAATCGCTCCATTTTTCCCTTGAATCTGGCCAGTTGTGCGGGGAAGAGCACTGAAAAATCCTGCCGCAGGTAGGTCACATCAATGCGAACCAGAAGGTCGTGCCCGTAGTATTGACCTGGCTCTAAAGGTGCATCATCCGGCAAGGGCGATTGAACGGTCAATACCGCATTAGGAGTGTCTCGATCTGCAGGTGCGTGACAAAGGACACAACTCCGATGGTGGTTGATCCGAACCAATTCTCGGGCCACGATCGTTTTCTTCCCTTTAACCTCGCGCACACTCGGCGAGCGTGGGTCTGGTTCGTCGAGCATCGCCACCAATTGCGGTATCAAGTCTTTTCGCTTGAGGGCCGCAATCGCTTCGGTGGTTTGCCGGACCACGGGTGGCCAGGGATAACGAAGTCCCTTGAGCAGGACATCGTTACAGTTTTCGGTCGATCGAGATTGCAGAGCATCCAGAGCAGCCAATCGGACCTCACGCTCGGGCGCAAAGACCGCCAAGACAACGAGTGAGCGTGTAGCGGCAGCGTTGCTTGCACTGGCCAGGTTCCGCACCAGCCCAAGGCGCATCGCGGGCGTGTCCGGTGCCAAGATCTGTGTCAGAGCTGCGTAGCGCGCCGACATGAAGCGTTCCAAGTCCTGCTTGGACGAAGGTGCTTTAGCCTGGAGTCCACCTTCGTGCACTTCCCAGAATGCATCGGCACGATGTTCCGGTAATTGATGAGCTTTGGCAAGTCTCAGCCTCTCCTGAATAACCGCAACTTCGTCTCGGAACCACTGGTGATCTTGGGAACGAGTTCGGCAGGCATCCCCCATTGCAAACGGCAACCCGGCCAGATCCGGCCTCTCTTGAATCAACCCCTCGACAAAACCATCGGTTTTCTTTCCATTCAGCTCGTTAATTCGGCGCAAAAGTTTCGCCATTGTTTCTTTTGCTTCACTGAAACAAGGCTCTTTTTCAAACTGTTCCTGGAATTGGACCTCCGGGACATCGCAAAGACTCTCAGAGACGAGCGGCTTCGGCGGCTTCGTCGCACTACGGGGAGCGGGGAGCAGATCCTTTACCTTGACGAGCGATTCGCCGTTCCAATTCCGACTGCGGATCGCTCCACGATCAGCAGGTTCGCATTCGCAGATGCACTCTGGAAAACCAGAGTCGAAAGAGCTAGCGCCAGGTGAATTTGCCATTTGGTCGCTATGCTGTTTCGGATTTTGCGGAAACGCCGAATGGAACCTTGCAACATGAGATCCCCTGAAATGAGGAAATGGGAACGCGGTCACGTGCCGCAAATGGACAACTAAACAAAGATTCTAATGTGGGCCGGATTGGATCGCAAGCAGAAAGTTACCGTCGATTCAAACTACCAGTTCCTGCAAACGACGAATCCGGTCTGCCCCCTTTTCCTCTTTCATTTGGCTATCCAGCAATAAACCGCGAAATCCCGAAGCGATTGCGCCTTCGAGATCGTTTCGACGATCATCCCCAACGAACAAGACTTGCTCCGGCTCCTGACCGGCGACGCGAGCCACTTCTGCAAAGAACTCGGCCGAGGGCTTGCGCCAGGTGACGAGCGAACTGACCACGCATCGGTCCCTGACCAAAGCAAACTCGTTCATCTGACCGATGATCCCGTTGAGCCGGGCGTCGAAGTTCGATGCCATTCCCAGAGTGAATCCGCGCTGGTGCAACACTCCCAATATCTCTGCCGTTTCGGGATTTGCCGTCCAAGCTTTTGCATCGCTATACCATGCCCAAAGTTCCTCGAAGCACGCCAACGGATTATCGGCTTGTGCAAGAGTTTCCGACACGATGCTTTGCCATCGTTGGATTTCTCGGGCTTCGTTGGTCCGCCACATGGCAGCATGATCGACACGCTCCTGACGTTCAAAGGCAGCAATGAGCCGGTCGCGAATTGTGATTTCATCGAGATCCAGACCATGATGAGAAGCGATCTTGCGATACGTCGCCGCTACCGGTTCCGCCGGCAAAAGAAGCGTCCCGACGGCGTCAAAGAACACAGCGCGTACGCCTTTCATGGACGGATGCATTCCTGACTCCCTTGACCGGAGATCGGAGAAGACATAAAACCATGTTCTCTTGTGTATTCACAGGAAGGATCAATTCCACGCAAGGAAGGGATGTCCGGATCAACACCCCCCGACCCACGAAGACGACGGACACGTTCCGAGGATAAGAGCGAACTTCCCGTAACATTTTTGCCCCAAGGCAACCCGAATGCCCGTCGGGCTTATCTTTGCGCGGTGATCGGCCTGATCCCGGGGTGCGGCCTGCTGCTGGGGTTGCCAGCCATCATATTCGGCCGGCTCGGCTATCGTGCGGGCAAGGTCGATCCGAATTCACGAGGGATCGGGCATGCCTATGTCAGCATGCTTTTGGGAGGTTTGGAAATCGCGGTCAACAGCATCGGCCTGTGGTTGATCGGCAGCCATCTGGAATGGTGGTGATACGATTTCACGCTATCTGACCGCTGCAAGGTATCGGGCCGGGCAGCACATCTTCCAAACGTCGCACGCGTTCCACGCTCACTCCAACTCCGATGGTGAACAGGAAGACCCACCCGAAATCCATCGATAGATACACACCTCGCAACACAAAAAACACTCCCATCAAGGCACCCAGAAGCCCAGGCGCAGAAGCCGGCCATTGGGCTGCCGCGATAGAGAGTTGGGAAGAGATTCCAAATTGCTGCTGCGCAGAACAGGCCGAACAGAATCAGCCCAACGATCCCATATTGCAAATAAAAGCGCAGGTAATGGTTGTCGATCGATTTGAAGCGGTTTTCCATGTGGGGGTCGAGGTGTTTCTCCATCGTTTCCAACCCCGTGCCGTAACCCAGCCAGCCGTTGGCATTGGCAGCATCCTTGTAAACAACGTCGAGCAAATCCCGATGGATCGTGCCGTTGTAATCGTAAGGTACGCCGTTGATTTTCACTTTTTCCAGTTCCTCGTGCTCCTGACCGAGTTTACTCAATAGCGCGACGACGTCATCCCGATAGGTGGCCATCAAGAGCGCTCCCAGCAATCCCATGAGAACGATGGGCAGGCGATACCTCGGATGGTGGTAGAAAATATCCGCGGCGAATACGCACAGGGCCGCGACCTGGGCGGAGCGTGAGCCGGTGCAAATCATCCCGGCGCAGAGGATCCAGGGTGTGAGCCGCCACCAGGCCGGCCCTCGCCGCCACGACGCGAGCCGGGCCGCTCGCAAGGCCCACGGCAACAGCATGGCGAGCGTGACGCCAAAATAGATGGGGTGGCTTTGATTGCCGTTAGCCCTCTTCATTCCCCAGCGTTCGCCCAGGGCTTCCATACCAAACTCCGACCAGTTTTTGCTCATTGCTCGGTCGATGACATTGACTTTCAGAATGCCTTCCGCGACGGAATAAACCGACAGAGCCACCGCGATCCAGCAAAACACCGGCAAGATACGGTCAACGTCGGAAGAGGACTGAAGGAAAAGCCGGCCCATCAGATACGGAAGCAGCCAATCTCGCAGGAGTTCTACGGGCATCAGAGGTGCAAGGTTGCCATTGACGACGTTGCTCAAAAACATGGAGACAATGAGCAACAGCAGAAGGAAGTCGGAGAGAAACAACAGCGTTCGACCGCGTGAGGCGAACGGCTGCATCATCAAGGCGATCAGGACTGCGATGGCTGTGGCCGAACGCACGTCGACGTGCAGGGACCGCATAGGGATGAAGAACCACGCGGGAAAGACCAAAAGTGCGAATAACCAGACCGGTCGAAAGCCATCCAGAAAGCCGAATTCATGAACGCGCTGGAAGATGAGAATGACCGCGACAATCATTGCCATCAAGGTCAGCATCGAGACCATTATTCCCTTCCGCAAACGAGGACGACCGGCAAAAATCGGCCGATGCAAGTGACCTATTCTCGTTTCGTCAATTGACTCTGCAAATCTGTCAGAAAACGAGCCAACTCATCCAACGATAATCCCGCCAATTGTTCGATCGGAGTCGGCGGGCGTTGAAGCAGACCTTCGCAAAAGTGTATCGTGGCAATCTTCTCCCTTCGTTCTCCTTTTTCGATGCCGTCCTCGTGGGCCGTGAGGATCGCGGTGTTGTAGTCCAACTGGAATTTCCGGCGAGCTTCATATCGTTCCCGTTCCAACTCTGTGTGCCCTAACATCTTCAATTCCTCCAACGCTCGCACCACCAAGGGTTGCACTACTAATTCCCTTGGAATTGCTTCTGTATCTATCATCGCCGCATGACGTAAAAAGTAAAGCCAAATGTCCAGGTCCGTCTTTAGTTCCGAGAGGGCTTTCCGGAATTTCGGCAGTTCAATGAGATGATATTCCATGTCCTCTGTCAACGGAAAATGGTGCTTTTCCTCCAACAGGCGAAAACGCAAATGATAGTCTGGAACCTCTGGAAACAGAACGTGATCCAGGAAATTGAGCACATTGATAAGAATGGGACGCGTGGAGTCGCGCCAAACAGATGCTTGAATGCGTAATCGACTTTCGGGTCGATGCCAAGGATCATCGGGCTCACTCCACGTTGAATGACGATCAGCCCTGACCGCCGCAACAACTCACGACCTTCTTCGGAGAGGGTGGAACGTCGTTGGCCGGATTTTCCTCGAAGAAGCCGTTGGGTTTCAAGAGGAATCCAATGTATGCAGTCGGCATCACCGGATAGTCTTCCGGCCTGGGGATATGAGTGTGCCCGAAGGTGTACCACAACACGACATCGGTATTCTCGATTGATCGATCCGCTTCGGTCCAGCGCAGCAAGCCGTCGCCCCCCTGACTTTGATTGGGATAATCGCCCGCGCCAAAACGCTCGGTCTCGTCGAACGGCGTGACCCAGACGTGATGGTTCACAAACCCCGCACGTTTGCGCCACCAAGCGTTCGGAGAGGCAAAGGGAATGGAGTTGTCGCCAGGCAGAAACTTATAACCGACGGGCTGCCCAACCGAATTCATGACGCCGGGATTGACGATTTTCCAGGTGCGAGCGGTTTCGAGTTTCAGATTCGCACGTGCTTGCTTCTCCGTTTTCAGGAGCGTTTCCTTGACCTGAAAGGCATTTTCATAGGGGTTATCCGGACCAGTTTCATCGGCAACCACATCTAGCTGCTGGATCGTATTCGCCGTGCCGTCGAGGTCGAAATCGAGCCTCATGTTGAAGAAGTGCTGATGGTTCGGAGCATAGAGTTGCGGCGCGATCAGCGCACCGTACCTGGGCTTCTCGCCCAGCTGCACGGCTCCGAGCGAGAGGATGCCCGTCAACTTGATTTCAAACTGGATATTGCCATCCTGGTAGAGATACCAGAAGAAGCCGTACTCGTAATTCTCGACCGTTGAGATGGAAGAGATCACGAGCCGGCGCGAGCGACGAACCTCCGGGCGATCCGGTAATCGGCGATCGGTGTGTTTCCAGAGGATGCCGAAATCCTCTTCGTGCATGCAAATCGCATTTTTGATGGTTAGCGCTTCACCACGACTATTGCAGAGATCGGCATCGAAGTAGCGAATCAGTCCAAGACAATCGCAGCCCAGTTCCAGGCTATTGGCACACATCCCCATGCCATATTCGCCGACGTCGAAAGCGTTTTTCCGGCGCTGAGTCGGGCCTGGGTCGCCGTAGGGAACCACCATTTCCGTCAACGACCCGCGATAGAGAATGGAACGATCCCTGCCATGATCGTTGTAGCGCACGTGATGCAGCGTCAATCCTTCGCGGGCATTGAAGCCGATCACGAAACTCCATTTCTGCCAGCGGACCTGATGCCCGTTGACCTCGAAGCTGGGTCCGGAAGGTTGGGTGATTTCCAGCGGCTTGATATCAGCGCGTTGATTGGGTACGCGGTCGGCCGAATAGTTGCCGGGATTGGGCGGCAACGGCCAGCGTCCATGCTCCTCGATGCGAATGACCTTCATCGTATTCAGATCGACGACGGGGCGTATTCCTTCAATCGGTCGGACGTAGCCGTTGTCGGTTGGGTCGGTTCGCACGAAGCAAAGGGGCCGGGCCAGACGGCGAGTCCGGTCTTCATCGCTGCCATAGTTGCCCGCGCTCCAAATATCGACCATCACAAGACGGGTGTCATCGATACCGAGATGCTTTTTCAGCGCAGCGCGGAATTCTTCGCTGGCGAGAACGGCCTGCTCGCACTCGGCCTGCTCGTCGATGGTCATGGTCGGCTGCACGTTCGGCACATGCCGCCAGGTCAGCAGCGACTGTTTCGTGAGTGAAAGCGTCGCTTCGAAGCAGGCATTCTTGGCGTTGTCGAACAGCACCACGAAGGCATCCCGGCTTGGCGGAGTCGTCCCGGAATGAACGAAGTGTTTCGCCGGTTCCTGAAGGTTGATGGAGACGAATCGTGTCGTCGGCGTCACTTTACCGAGTTCCTTGAGGAGGCGAACGACCTGGCCGACCTCGGCAGCGGTGAGCGGTTCCAACGGATGAAGAGGTTTGTTTGTCATGGGAATACGCTTGAAAATGGTATGGGAAACTGAGGCCAGTTTACGACTACGGGAGCTGGGCTTCAATGAGCGCCACTTCGGCTTCGCCGCATATCCCGATAGGCTCTCCCAGTTCACCGCAAGGAATCCCGCTCGGGAAGTTATGGCGTTTTCTGTTGCTCAACCGTATCGTCGCTGGAACGCTTCATCAAAATTGCATCGCGGATGCGCGGTCCGCTGGTCGGTTTGAGGAAGTCCCACTCATCGAACGCTTCAGTTTTATTCTTCGCGACGTTTCTCGGGTAAACCGGCAAATCGTCGGGGTTCAAAGGCGGGAATGCTTCGCCCGGAATCAGACCGTTCGGGATTTGTTCCGCCATTTGGGTCAATTCTTCCGTCAATCGTGCCAACAACACCGGATGCCGGGCAACTCCGTAAAGTCCGGTGTTCGGCAATGTGATATTCTCAGTACCTTCCAATGCCGGCGCATCTTTATTCCAAATGGATTTGCCCTGTATGGTCAGAATGCGGTGGACGGGCGTCTCCGAACTCGGCGTGGCGAACACCAGACCTCTGGGCTGCAAGTAAACGAGTAATTCCGTCGTGATGCCCTTATCCCCGACCGTCTGCACCAGGCTTCGAGCGGCCTCTGCGCCGGTATCGGAGCCAATGACGACAAACCGCGCATCCTCCGACAACCCGTGCAGCCTTACGATCTCATCGACGAACATGCCCTCATGGTACGCCTGACCGCAGTAAATCTTGGACAAGCCCAGGCCCTTCAAATAATCTCTGGTCCACCCCAAGGTGTCGGAGTTGAAAGGATCGAGTCCGTTGAACATAAAGACATAAAGCTTTGCCCGGCTCAACGGCTCAATTTGAGCGCAGCGCTCGCGGTCTTCAGCGGGTGGGATTGGGTCGTGGTAGAAAACGCTGAAGCAGCCTGGGAATGCGGTCAGGCTGCACGCTGCGAGGAACAACTTCAAGCGATTTTGCAGGATCATCTCGATTTCTCCTCGACGCAAGCGCAACCGTCACACAGTCTCGTCATAACCTCTCTATTCGGCATAGTCGTTAAACATGGTCAACTCGCCTTCCATCGGCACGAAATATCCCCATGAAAGAACGCAAGGAGTTCCGATTGACGAATCTGGATAAAATGGGGAACGCCGCAGAGCGACAAGACAAAGACGTTCGCTGCAGAGCGGCAAACGATGGGAGGGCGAGGCTCTTGCCGAACCAGGGAGGCAAAAAGGCTCGGCAGGAGCCTTGCCCTCCCGATAAACGCCTCGTTTGGGCCGCATACCGTAATAGTCTGTAGCAAGTTTTGCGTTTGGTCTGCTTTTGAGATTTGGGATTTGTTTGTATTTTGAGATTTGGGATTTGGAGTTTTTGCACCAAGCCCCGTTGTCCCACAACCCAGCCGGCAACACGATGGCAGCACCTACCGACCAAGCCATTGACCTGCTATCTTGAACCTTGACGATTTCCTACCAGAACTTCCGCGTCCAGGCGAATTTATTATGCGAGCCTCACTCTCTGAATATCTTCTCAAGGGCGTTTTCCTCGGCTTGCTCTTTTACGTATCCCTTCTCATCGAAATTGGGAACACACGACGGAACTCGGCGTGGGGATCGCCATCGGCCTGGGCGGCGCGATCGCGCTGGCGTTCCTGATCCAGATTCGGGATGCGCTCTACCTGTTGCGCAAGCCGCACACCTCGCTTTTGTTTCTGTTGCTGGAAAATCCTTTACTGGTCTATTCCGGTTTGATTCTTGGCCTGGCCGGCGGCTGGATGTATTCGTGGGATACCGGCTGGAATGATAAGACCTTTTACTTCTGCATTCTGAGCGGCCTGGCGCTCGGATACGGTATCAACGAACTGCGTGGCGTCGCCGATTGGCGCTATCGCGTCGGCTTCATCTGTTTGGTCGGGGTGGGACTGTGCTATGGCATCGATGGCATGTTCGAGAAACTTCCATCGATCCCGACGGAGGCAGAGGCGCGAATCGATCGGTGCCCATCTGTTGTTTGGTTTACCCTTCTTGTATCTGTTGATCTTCACTGCCAAGGCGGAAGAATCGGAAGCCGATATCGGTATTCTTTGCGCCTTCCTCGGGCTCGCTATATACCTGATGAGGTTCCCCAAGGATTATCCTTCAGGCGTCTTCATTATTCCTCTGGCCATCTTCTTCACCTACACGATCTATGTCTTGCCGGGTTTACGACCGTTCAAACACACTGTGCGCGGCTACTGTTACATGGAACTCCACCGGATCCGACCGGCCCTGATTGCCTTTCGTAAAGCATTGGAACTGGATCGAGGCAATCGACTGGCCCATCAGGGCATGGAGGCCGTTCACTTAAGGATCGACATCGACAAACTCGATGCGCACACCTTGGGCCTGCTCGATCGAGAGCTATGTTTGAACCGCGCTTGCATTCTATTGAACCAGAAACCCAGTGAAACCGAGCGCATCAAGGCGGAGCGATTCCTGAATCTGGTTGAGAAACAGTGGCCGAAGTGGGTTTCAAACGTCATTTACTTCCGCGCGGTATTGTCCGTTCACCAGGGCCATATCGACAAAGCTGCCGAGCTACTCAACGACTTGCTCAATCCGGAAGGCTGGTTCGCCGACGACCTGCACCGCAAAGACATCTTGTTCGACGCCTGGCAGTTGGTGCTGTTGGTCCATCCGGTGTTGAAACAGCGGGTCGGCGAAGTACAGATTCAACTTCCAGGCCGTCGCATGGAGGCGATCGGTCGCTGGAACGGCAATTGGCCAAGGTCGGGACCGATCCTGTGTTGCAGGAATTCCGAACCTTGCTCTACCAGGATCTGCAAGAAGCGGAGTTCTGGGACGTGGCACGAGAATCCTTACCCGTCGACTTCGGTTACGGCTTCGCAGAGCAAATCGGTTTGGGATTGATCGCCGATCGAGAACGCTGGCGACGGGCGCAGAGTTTCTGCGGATCGCCGCGAGCGGGTCACCGATGCATCGACCGGCAATCTACCACAAACTTGCCGAGGCTCATGCTCGTGCTGAGGAAACGATCGAATCGGGCAAGTATTACCGGCGGGTTCGGGACGCGGCGATCGAGGTCGGCGTGGAGAATCTGCCTGCGGATCAGAAGAAAATTTACATCGCCACGGTGAAAAAACTGGCCGATGAATCCAGGCTCCGCGACGAGTACGACGAGGCGATCTACAACTATAGCCTGGCCACCTATTCCGACGACGGCATCAAAGAAACGCTGCGCTCGCTAGCCGAGATGTACGAGAAGAAAAAAGACGTTTTCAACGCCCTGCGCATCAACGAGAAGGCGCTCATCTACGATAGCAAGGATACGGATCTGCTGGCGCGCAAGGATCGATACTACTACTCCCTGGAGCCGGACCAATTGCGCGATGCTGCGAAGGCCGATGATAATGTTCGCAAATACTTTGATGTGGAATATTGCATTCGGCGCGGCAAGAACATCCTGGAAACCAGCCCGGTCGATAATCTCGACAATCTCGATTGGGCGGAACATCTGGTGAAGCTGGCGCTGGTGATGCAGCCCGGCCGGATGGGGGCGCAAGTGATGAAGGCGCGATGTCACTTACGGCGCGGCGAACGAATGGAAGCGGTGCAGATTCTGGAAGACATCCGCGAACGCACTCCTTCGGGTACAGAGGAGTCGGATGCGTGGTATTTTACGCAAAAGCAACTGGGTCTGATCTACCTGGACGAACTGAGCCGGCCCGATTTGGCGGTTGGCTGCTTTGAAGCCTATTTGAAGCACATCGGCAGTGGAGCGCCTTCCCTGTACGATCTCGGCCGGGCCCACGAGGCCAACGGAAATCTCCCGGAAGCAATCAAGGCCTACAATCAGGTGACGGCATACGAGGGACACCCATTGGTTTGGGATGCGCAAGAAGCTGTCCGCAGACTGAAAGATCGCCTCAAGAACCCAGCGCCGGGAGCATAAAGGGATTTAAAAAGACCCGTGGTAGTTCGAGCGTCAGCGCCATCGTTTGCCGCTCCGCGGCGAACGTCTTTTGTCTTGCCGCTCCGCGGCGTTGGGCATGGCTTTTGACGATAGGGGTAGGGAGAATCGGTTGAGCCGATCCCCCTCCCTCCGAACCGGACAGGCTAGCAGGCTCGCCAAGATCCACTACTTTTGCATCCATTCCATGGCCATTTTCGGGTCGCGTTTTACACCGGTTCCGTAGCAATAGCAATTACCAAGACAACACTCGGCGAAATGATTCCCCTGCCCGGCCGCCTTGAGATACCACTCAACACACGCCTTTGGATCTTTCTCAACACCCGTTCCGGTCTGATAACAAACGCCCAGTCGATATTCGAGCCTCGGAAAGCCCTTGGTCGGCTGCTTTCCGAACCCACTCGAAGGCTGCTGTCGAATCTTTCTCAATCCCGAGACCATTCTCATAGCAGCTACCTAAAGCAAATTGGGCTTCGGCATGTCCTTGCCTTGCTGCCCTGCGACCCCATTCGAACGCTGTTCTCAAATCTTTGTCAACCCCGGCACCACGGCTATAGCATCGAGCCAATACGAATTGAGCCCCGGCATGTTCCTGGTCAGCGGCCTTTCGAAGCCATTCGACCGCTGTTTTTGGATCGCGTTTCACTTCCTTTCCGTCAATGTAGATCACACCAAGGCTGTACTGAGCATCGCGATTTCCATGTTCTGCGGACTTGCGACACCACTCGATTGCCAACTTCGGATCTTTCTCGACACCTTCACCGAGTGCGTAGCAAACACCCAAAGAGTTTTGCGACTTTGAGTGTCCTTGGATGGCCGCTTTGCGCAACCATTCGACGGTGAGTTTTTGATTTTTCTCAACGCCTTCACCGAGGGAATAACACCGAGAAAGATTGAATTGAGCCTCAGCATATCCCTGCTCAGCAGCCTTACGGTACCACGGGACAGCGGCCTTTGGATCTTTCTCAACTCCGAACCCTTTTTCATAACACCAGCCAAGCAGGTGTTGAGCGCAGCAAAATCCCTGCTCCGCTGCCTTGCGAAACCACGAGACGGCTATTGCAGGATCGTCCTTGACTCCGCTGCCATCCCGATAGCAACACCCGAGGGCAGTCTGGCCCAGCGCGTACCCTTGCTCCGCAGAGTAGCTGAACCATTTCGCCGCCAAGACCTCGTCTGGCGCGACCTCCAAACCTACCTGATATGCCCGGCCGAGTAGATACTGTCCCGCAGCGGAACCGCGTTTCGCTGCCGACTTCCAGATCTCGATTCGATCTTTCGCAACCTTCGAGAGGTAAGGAAGAGAGCTGTTTTCCCGCGCCTGGAATTTCATAATCTCATCGATGTCCGCTTGAATTTGCTTGTCGTCAGCTGATGGACCTTCGTCGGCGAAAGCGCACTTTTCGCACCCGAAGAACACCAATCCTACTACCAGACCCAGATTGCAGAAAAAGCGGTGGAAAGGGTAAGGATATTTGGTGGGAATAACTCGCGACATGGGGGAACCTCCGTGTACAACCTCAGTGGCCCTCATGGCCAAGATGGTGGCTAATACATCATGTGGAGAGTTTGAGCAATCTGAGTTACGAGCCGGAAGCGTTAGCGACGGACTACCTTCCGTCAACGCTGTCGTTTGCAACTCATTTGTTGGCTCGTTTGAGTCGAAAGCGTTAGCAAAGAGCGATTGCCGTCAGCGACGGTGGAAGCTAATCCGTCGCTAACGCTTCCGGCCCGTTAGAACGTGGTCTTAACCAGCGTTTCGGTTGTTTTCGAGGTCCGATTCACCTGGTTCCTTAACTTCAGCGTTCTTCCGCTTCGCTCGGATCATCTCTTCGCCGATGTAATGCCCCAAACGCTCCGTCTCGCGTCTACTGTCCTCAGCCAATGCCAGGAATAGCTGAAGGATCAGCGATTTCTTGACACGCTTCTCGGCTTCGTTTGGGGCCATGACTCGACTCCCTACTCAGGCCGCGTGATTCTCGCTGTCGGGTTTCGCCGGCAGGACGACCGGTTCATCGGCTCGGCCCGCGCCGTCCAGGTCGTCGATTTCTGAAAGTTCGGAATCTTCCTCGATGAGTTGCGACAGTGGCGGCCATTCGTTGTCGATCCCCTCATCCTCGATCGATCGGATCTGCCTGCGCGTAAGATCGAACTGCTTGGCAATGATGTCCCGAGACACTACCACCGTTTCTCCCGAATCTTGGAGAGCGACCAGGGCGCGAAAAATATCTCGGCGAAGCTTCAAGGACATGAGGCTCAAATGCATGGCAACTCCAGATCAGAAGCAAAGAATAGATTGAGATTTTTTTATCTTACTTGCAGTTGATTCATCATTTCACAGCCTTCTTCTGCGTTCTTGCGAGTTCTTCCCAAAGTTCGCTGGTAAAATCGGACCATCCCGCAAGACGTGTCGATCAACCGGGTTTACCTTGGCCGGTCGAGGCACTTCGGTAAGTCCTAGAACAGCTTTCGACCCGCAGGTCGGAAATGTTTAGGCAAACTGAGATGAGCAACACAAACTGGCGTCCCGGAGGGTTACCCCCTAAACTATTGCACATCCACGATGACTTCTGAGGGTTACCTGTCATGTTCACGCTGTCTGCCTTCGCCGACGAAATCTCTCCCGATCCGCAGGAAGCAGATCGACGTCCTCAAATCGTGCGGCGTCCGGCACATCGAGTTCCGGTCGATCCTGAAAACGAACGTGCTCGCTCTGACCGACCTGCAGATTTCGGAGTTCAAGGCGCTCCTCGACCGCGCAGGGCTCAAGCTCAGCGCCATCGGCTCGCCCATCGGGAAGATTCGCGATCGATCAGCCGTTCGAGCCGCACCTCGAAAAGTTTCGGCCGGGCCATCGAGCTATGCAAGGTCTTCGGCACGCCGAACATCCGCATCTTCAGCTATTACCCGCCCGAAACTTTCGACGGCAACTGGGCTCCGTATCGTGCCGAGGTCTTGCGCCGGATAAGGGCAACGGTGGAGCTTGCCGAAAAAAATGGACTGACGCTGTTTCACGAGAACGAGCACCGCATCTACGGCGACTCCCCCGACGGCATCACGATCTTTTCACGGCCATCCAGAGCCAAACTTCAAAGCCGCCTACGACCCGGCAAACTTTGTCTACTGCGGCTACGACCCTCTCCAGGGCTGGGAAGTGTGCAAACCCCACACCGCACACTTTCACATCAAGGATTGGAAGGCCGGCGACACGCACGGCAGCATGCCGGGGAAGGTCAGGGACAGATTCCCGCCGTCATCGCCGACGCCGTGAAGTCAGGCTATAGCGGGTTCGCCACCATGGAGCCCCACCTGCTCGGCGGCGGCCCAACGGGCGGCGTGACGGGACCCGAATTGTTCCCGAAAGCGGTAGCGGCCTTCAAAGCGATCCTCGAAAAGGCAGGAGCAAAGTATCAGTGAACGGCCTGCTCACGGTTCATCTTCGAGTCAACGACGCCGGAACGGGCCAGCCAACTCCTGCCCGGCTGCACATCTCCGGCCCGACGGGAGAATACGACGCTCCGTTCGGCAGACTGGTCGATTTCCCGACAGGCCGAAACGAGGATGTCGGGGGACATCTCTATCTGGGCGGAAAGAAGTTTGCCTACATCGACGGCTCCTGCGAAATTCGACTGCCGACGGAAGTACCGTTGACCGTTGAAATCACGAAGGGGCCTCGTTACCTGCCCATTCGCAACGGTCGTGCTGGGAAAAGGTCAAATTGCTCTTCGGTTCTCCATCCAGGCCTCAACCGATCCCGCCTGGGTTGGCTGGAGATAGCGCCGATACGCGTGCGTTATTTTCTCACGCCCCACGCAGCGCGACTGGAAGGAGAAGCCGAGGGCCTGGATTGCGTGAATTTGCTGGCAACGGTTCAGCATTCCCCTTCCGTTGATGGTCATTTGTATGCAACCATCCCCAATATTTTGGCATTCAGCGGACAGGAGCAGGTTCTTGGTGGTGTGGTCGTCAACACGTTGAATACGCACCCTGCGCTTGGTCATTGTCTCTATTGAATTGTCATCGACCGGTCTATCCGCTCACGTTCGGCGGCGATGATTTCGATGACTGGTCGCTGGGGGACTGGTGCAATCAATGCCACCGCAAAAAGGGGCTGGTCGTCTGGACGGATGCGTTCCGATCCGATGCCGGGCTTGTGGGCGGCGAAGGGCTGATCTGTCTGATTCTGGGTGAGATTGATGCGATCGAGTTCGACTCACGCGATCGTGCGCCGCCGATTTTGCCGTGGTGGTATCGTCTTCTGAACGCTGGGTTTCGCGTGCCGATCGTTGGTGGAAGCGGCAAAGATAATAACCGTATTGCTCTGGGCAGCATGAGAACTTATTCGCCGACCTCAAGCAACGATAGCTGTACTCCTCACGCTCCGCGTGAGGAAAAACCTCACGCGGAGCGTGAGAAGTACAGCTATGGCCAGTGGGTCGAATCGGTTCGGCAGGGTCGAACGATCGTGAGCAATGGGCCGATCATCCACCTGGAACTCAATCGTTCGCTGCGCCAGGTCAGCGGCGTGGTGTCACCCGTTGCCTTCGATCATCTAGAGATTGTGGTCAACGGTGAGGTTGTCGCGGAGCACGGGATGGATTCCTCGATGCGATCGGAAATCGTTCATGAAAAACTTCCTTTACAGGGAGGGTGGATCGCGGCCCGATGTCATGGAGCTGCCAAATCGGACCTGTACCCGCTTCAAGCAGTGTTTGCTCATACATCAACGCTTGAATTGCCCTCTGCGACGAACTCTGAATTTCGGATGCGCAGCGCATTCCCAGCGCTGGAGCGCTGCGTCGAAGAAACGCAACAGTGGATCGAGAGTGAAGGACGATTTCAGAATCCCAAGTGCAAGGAACACCTCCTCGAACGATGCGCCGCGCCTTGCAGGTGCTGATGACCCATGAATCCGGGTCGCAGCCTGGAACGGAAGAGGGCTGATATGATGCGAGTAAGCCGGCTGCCTCGCAAGATTTGGATTCCCCTTTCCATCCCGTTTGCGCTGCTCTTCGTCGGCATGCTGGGTTATCGGCTGATCGAAGGCGATCGCTGGTCCTGGTTTAATGCGCGATCATATGGCCGCTATCACGCTGACCACAGTCGGTTACGGAGAAACGCATACCCTTTCCGATCCGGGCCGATTATTCACCATCGTTTACTTGTTTACCGGCGTTTTTCTGTTGTTTTATACGGCAACTGAAACGATCCGTGCGATCGTGAGCGGCGAGTTTCGGGTCGTCATGGGAAAAGACCGAAGGGAGAAAGTCTTGTCCAATCTGCAAGATCACATCATTATCTGCGGTCTGGGTCGAATGGGCCTGCTCATCTGCCAGGAATTTGAACGCAGTCAGACGTCCTATGTCGTCATCGATCGTGATGTTGCCGTCCTCCAGGATCAGACCATGAAGTTTGGCACGCCTATTCACGGCGATTCTACATCCGACGAAATCTTGATTAGCGCAGGAGTTGCTCGGCGTGCGTGCTGATCTCGGCACTGCCTTCCGATGCCGACAATCTCTACATCACTCTGAGCGCGGGTCTTGAATGAGAAACTGTCGATCATCGTGCGTACGCTGAGGACGAGGCCGCAGAAGCGAAGTTGCGCAGAGTGGGTGCGAACTACGTGGTTGCGCCTTATGTGATCGGCGGGCACCGGGTTGTTCAGGCGGTGCTGCGTCCGACGGTAGTGCATTTCCTCGAACAGGCCATGGTTCGGCGCGAAGAAGATGATTTCCAAATCGAAGAAGTCCTGGTGGATGCAGGCAGCGAGTTATCCGGCAAATCTTTGCGCGAAAGCCAGCTCCACCAAAAACTGGGCATCGTGGTTCTCTCCATCAAAGATCTGGCCGGGAAAATCGTTTACAACCCGCAAGGAGATACGGTGATTGAAGGGGGCAACACCCTTATTGCGGTTGGCCAGAAAGCGAAATTACGAGAATTGGAGAGGATTGTTCGCAAGCCGGAGTGAGCCGGTGCATATTCTCGTTGTCTGGAACGATTATTCACATGGGCCGTAGCGGCGGCTTCCAGCCGCCGTCCGCAAACTCACGGCGGCTGGAAGCCGCCGCAGTGCGCCTACGAGCGCATGGAATCGGTAGGGTGAAAGTCCCTATCAATGTTTCGAGTTTGGACATTGTAGCTGAAGGTAACTGCGTCGTCGCAAGGCGAGGTGGAGAGCAACCGGAAGCGAACGACTGGTCCGTAGGATAACGAACTCGATTCGGCCTGTTGTCGTGACGAGCCTGCTAGCGAAAGGCGAAGTCCAAGGAGTCTCGGAGGGCGTCAAACTCAGCACCGAGAACGACAAGGGGTGGTTGGAGACAGAACGGTCAGAAGGTTCCATGACGGGAAGTAGGGAGATCCGATTTCGCTGGATGTATGGAACGAGGGTCGAGAACGGTTGCCGCAGATGGACCGTACCCAAAGGCGTCTGGGCCGGGATGTTGCAGCGAGCATCCGCGGAGCGAAGCGATCGCTGCATGCCCCTTGGGAAGTATCGGAATCGGAAGTCAGAGCGTCCGTAGTAGCGAAGAAGCCGGGTAACGCCGGGGGAGCCAAGGGACGTAGGAAGTTGGAGGCGTGATGTCAGCACCGCAAGAAACCAACCCGACGGCAGTGTCAGCAATGACTAATCAAGTCGGAGACGTTATGGAGCGCTGGCTCTGGACCGAACCGGCGGTGTGGAACGAACGCATGTTGACGGCCTCGAAAAGGGCGTCCAAGGAGGAATATGGTTTAGTCTGATCGATAAAGTGTGGAAGGAACGCAATCTGCGCGTCAGTCACAGCAAAGTGGCTGCCAACCAGGGCGCTCCGGGAGTGGATCATGTCACGGTCGAAGCATTTGCCGACGACCTGGACGCCAACGTGGCGAAACTCACCAAAGCCCTCCAGGAAGGAACTTACCAGCCGCAGGCCATTCGGCGAACGTATATCGATAAGCCGGGTAGCCAGGAGCAGCGACCTTTGGGAATTCCCACGGTACGCGACCGAGTCGTTCAGGGAGCAGTCCGACACGTCATCGAACCGATCTTTGAGAAAGAATTCGCCACGCACAGTTACGGCTTTCGGCCCCGGCGGGGTTGCAAAGACGCACTGCGGCGAGTGGATGAACTGCTCAAGCAAGGTTACGCTTACGTGGTCGATGCCGATCTGAAGAGCTACTTCGACACGATCCCACATGACCGGCTGATGAGTCGGCTGCGGGAACGCATCGCGGACGGGCGGATGCTTCAGCTGATCGAATCCTTTCTGAAAGCCGGCATTATGGACGGACTGAAAGAATGGGAACCGGAAGCGGGAGCCCCGCAAGGAGCGGTGTTAAGTCCTTTGCTGAGCAATATCTATCTCAATCCTCTGGATCACCAAATGGCGGCCCAAGGGTGGCAGATGTGCGCTATGCCGATGACTTCGTGATCCTCTGTCGCAATCAGGCCGAAGCGGAACAAACACTGGGTATATCCGTCAGTGGTGTGAAGCGGAGGGATTGCGGCTGCATCCAACCAAGACGAAAATCGTCAACGTACAGCAGGAAGGCTTTGACTTTCTGGGCTATCACTTCCTAACCACGCGGCGGGGACGTCTGAGCGCTGGCCGAGGAAGAAGAGCATGGCGAAGTTCAAAGAGACCATCCGGACGAAGACGAAACGGACGAACGGCCGATCGCTGCGAAGTATAATCGCAGATATCAACCTGACGTTGCGTGGCTGGTTTGGATTCTTCCAGCACAGTTACCACACGACGTTTAAGACCGTGGACGGTTGGATTCGCGGACGTTTGGGAGCATACTGCGCAAACGTTCCGGCGGAAAAGGCCGCGGACGGGGAACGGATCATCAGCACTGGCCGAATGCCTTCTTTGCCAAACATGGGTACTATAGTGGAAGCTGCCCATGCCCGAGCAAGTCAATCCCCTTGTGGGTAAGACCAACAACAGGAAAGCCGGATGCGGGAAATCCGCCAGTCCGGTTTGGAGGGAGGGGAAACCAATATGCTTGGTCTTCCCTACCCTATC